>CAVQSM010000001.1:0-376200 GCA_963715935.1 uncultured Chloroflexia bacterium
ATGTTCGACCGTTGCGTATTGCTACACCTATCTGGTGACCGTGCCGCCCGAAAGCGCGAAATCCAACAGCGATCCGGCTGGGAATGTACCGCAGCGATCCGGAGGTCGGGTTCGTCAACACACCCTGGCTGTCGCTGCCTCTGCCGCCGCCGCGCTGAGCGGCCCGACGCTACAGCAGCAGCAAGCCCAGCCCAACGGCCACCAGCCCACCCACCAGGGACGCCAGCAAGTTGACCAGATCGTTGTTCATCCACGACCAGCCGCGCAGCGGCCGCGTGGGGTGACTGCCCCGGTGGATCTTGCTTTCGGTTTCCTTGCCGCATACGTGGCGATAGTAAATCTGCTGGACGGTGGCCCCGAGCAGACTGTCGAACAGCGACCCCGGCCAGACCGGCGGCCGCACCGATGAGCGGCAGCAGCCAGATGGCGCTGCCACTGACCTGCCCGGCCAACGCCCCGAAGAGGCCGGCCGTCAGACCGATGATCAGCCCCCCTCCTAGTGAAACGAGTGTGCCCAAAGGCGAAATGCCCCCCGAAGTGCCTACTTCAACGACACGACCGGTAGTGATAAGCCGAGGCGGTGGCGCTGTGCCAGCGTGCCCAGTTCTGTCGCCCACGTATCCGCGGTCACTGTTGCCATGATACCGATGAAAAGGGGAAACCAGAGTGGAGACGGGAAGAACGCGCTGAAAAGGGCTACCAGGGCACCAAGACCCCCGTTGGCCAGGACTTGTCCCAGATCGCGCCGATGTCCTTTGTCAAACTTCTCAGCCGCAGTGCGTTTCTCTTGTTCCTTGAAATGGGAGAGCAGACTGGAGCTGACAAAGAAGATGGCCAGCAAGATGCCCCACACCCAGCCGCCGAGGCCAAAGGTGAGCGTGCCGACCAGCATCGCCCCCATCATGCCGGAGCGAGACAGCGATCCGCGCCAGTAAGCCAGCCCGGCAATGAGGCCGCTGAGCGCCAGGCCGAGCAGGAGAGAACCAACTACTGTATCTGTCATCAACCGCGAAGTTTACCCGCGACCCGTCGTTCGCGCATACAATGGGGAGCCAACACCAGCCACCAAGTACCAGGATCGAAAATCACCCGGCCGACGCGACTACATGACAAATGACTGCTTGACCACATGACTGCTTGACTACTTGACAAGCTCCGCCCCAGCCCCCAGCCCCAAAGCCCCCAGCCCCCTCCGCCCCCATTGACGGCCGTCGCCCTTCTCTGCGAGAATGATCGTGTCTGCTGCGAGCCGCTTCCCGTCCTCTGCGGAGGCGGAAAGATGGCAAAGGAACGAGTTGATGTCAGCATCTCGCACGAACAGCCCGGCGATGACGGTCCATACTCCCCTACCGCCGCGCCCCGTCATCTACGAAATCAACACCTGGGTCTGGCTCAACGCGCTCAGCCGGCGCTACCAGAAGCCGGTCACGCTGGCCACGGTGCCAGCCACCGACTGGGACGCGCTGGCCGTGCCGGGCATCGACGCCGTCTGGCTGATGGGCGTCTGGCAGCGCAGCCCGACCGGCGCTGGCGCGGCCATGAAAGACGAGGGGCTGGTGGCCTCGTTCAGCGCTGCGCTGCCCGACATGGGCGTCACCGATCTGGTCGGTTCGCCGTACTGCGTGCGCCGCTACGAAGTGGACAACCAGCTGGGCGGCCGGGACGGGCTGGCGGCCGCCCGACAGGCGCTGGCCGCACGCGGCCTGGGCCTGATCCTCGACTTCGTGCCCAACCACGTCGCCCCCGACCATCCCTGGGTGCCGAGCATCCCGACTACTTCATCCGGGGTGACGCCGCTGACCTGGCCCGCGCACCCGGCGAGTTCTTCCAGGCGGACGGCGGCGATCATCGCCCGGGGCCGCGACCCCTACTTTCCGCCGTGGCCGGACGTCGCCCAGCTCAATGCCTTCAGCCCCGGACTGCGCCGGGCCGCCACCGAAGCGACGCTGCTGGACATCGCCGAGCAGTGCGACGGGGTGCGCTGCGACATGGCCATGCTCCTCACCACGCAGCGTCTTCGCCCGCACCTGGGGCGACCGGGTCGAGCCGCCCGATGCGCCGAGTACTGGCCTCAGGTCATCGACACGGTTCGAAGGCCGCACCCCGAGCTTCACTGTTCATCGGCCGAGGTCTACTGGGACATGGAGTGGGAGCTGCAGCAGCAGGGATTCGACTACTGCTACGACAAGCGGCTCTACGACCGGCTGCGGACGAAGCTGCGGAGGCAGTCCACGCTGCACCTGTCGGCCGATGCCGCCTACCAGGACCGGCTGGTCCGCTTCATCGAGAACCACGACGAGGAGCGAGCGGTGGTCGCCTTTGGGTCGGAGCGCATGCAGGCGGCGGCCGTCGCCAGCTACACGCTGCCCGGCGCGAAGCTGTTTCATGAGGGGCAGCTCGACGGACGGCGCATAAAGGTGCCTGTCTTTCTGGGGCGGCGGCCGGTTGAGCCGCCCGACTTGCTGCTGCAAACGTTCTACCGCCGGTTGCTGGCGGCGCTCCAGATGCGCGCGCTGCGCGACGGCCGTTGGCGGCTGGCGTATGTGGCCGGTGGCCCCGAGCAGGCGACCCACGAGCAAATTGTCGCCTGGACGTGGCAGGATAGCGCCGAACGCGTGGTCATCGCCGTCAACCTGTCGGACCGGGCGGCGCAGGGGCGCGTCCAGTTGGTCTGGCCCGATCTGGCGGGGCAAAGTTGGGTCTTCACCGACGTGTTGAGCGACGAGCGCTACGAACGCTCCGGCGACAAGATTCTCAACGCCGGACTAGTTGTCGATTTGCCCGCTTGGGGGTATCACTTCCTTGTTGTGGAGTAGGTCGGTCGCGCCGCCGGGGATCCCGGGAAACCCTGCGCCTGAGCCTTACGAATCGAACGCCCGTCGCCAGTGTTCCTTCCTGTAGAAAGGTCCTGGCGATTTTGCGTCTAACCCTGAACCAGAAAAGAACAGAAGTTGAAGGTAGTCACCCACAATCCCACACCCATTTCCCACAGGAGTGATTGAGCCATGAGCGAAAATCTGAACCCGTTTGCCATTGCGCAGGCCCAGCTTGGAAACGGCGGCCGCTATTCTGCAGCTCGATCCCGATATGCACGCCTTTTTGCGCGAGCCGATGCGTGAATTCCATTTCACCATTCCGGTGCGCATGGACGATGGCAGCACGCAGACCTTCAGGCTTCCGCGTGCAGTACAACGATGCCCGCGGCCCGGCCAAGGGCGGCATCCGCTTCCATCCCGACGAGACGATCGACACGGTCCGCGCACTGGCGGCCTGGATGACCTGGAAAACGGCCGTGGCCGATATTCCGCTCGGCGGCGGCAAAGGCGGCGTCATCTGCAATCCGCGCGAGCTGTCGGCAGGCGAACTGGAGCGGCTGAGCCGGGGCTATATGCGCAGCATCGCCCGCTTCGTCGGCCTGACCCAGGACGTGCCCGCACCGGATGTCAACACCAATCCGCAGATCATGGCCTGGATGATGGACGAGTACGAGACGCTTCATGGGCCATCATGAGACCGGGCGTCATCACCGGCAAGCCGCTGCGCTGGGCGGCTCGGCCGGCGCGGCGCCAGCTACTGCGCTGGGCGGCATTTTCACCATCCGCGAAGCAGCCAAGGCGCTGGGCGATCGACCTGAACGGCGCGACCTGCGCCATCCAGGGATACGGCAACGTCGGCTGCTTCGCCCACCAACTGGCCAGCGAAGTTCTGGGCATGAAGGTGGTCGCCGTCAGCGATGAGTTTGGCGGCATTTACAACGCCGATGGGCCTTGATTATGGACGCCGTCTCAGCCCACATCCGCCGAGACCGGCACGCGTGGTCGGCTTCCCAGGCTCGAAACGCGATCACCAACGAGGAGCTGCTGGAGCTCGATGTCGATGTGCTGATTCCGGCCGCCATCGAGAACCAGATCACCGGCAGCAATGCCGGCAGATATCAAGGCCAGGATCGTGGCCGAGCTGGCCAATGGCCCGACGACACCGGAAGCCGACCACATTCTGGCGGACAACGGCATCTACATCATCCCCGACTTCCTGTGCAACGCCGGCGGCGTGACCGTCTCCTACTTCGAGATGGTGCAGAACGCCTACCAATTCTACTGGACCGAAGACCTCGTGCAGCAGCGGCTGGATGAGAAGATGACCACCGCGTTCCAGGCCGTGCATGAGATGGCGACCTCCACTGGACAGCAGACCCGAACGGCCGCCTATCTGGTGTCGGTCAATCGTGTGGCAGAGGCGGTCCGGCTGCGCGGCTGGGTGTAGCCCGTTTCGCGGCAGTTGGGCCAATTCTGCTCCTGCAAACTCTTGACATGAACGGCAGATTAGCGTATTGTCATAACATGCGCGAATCGGACGTATGTCTGCCGTGCATGGCTTTTTACATCACTTTATCTTCGCTAGGAGGAAGACATGTCTGTTAGAAATGCGGTAAAAATGCGGGTGGTTCCCTGGTGGCTTCTGCTGCTGGAAGGCATCGCCCTGATCATTATTGGTATTCTGTTCCTGACCAACCCGGCCTCCACCTCTCTGGCGGTTGTGACCGTTCTGGGCTTGTACTGGTTGATCTCTGGTATCCTGGGCATCATCGGTATCTTCCTGAACAGCCACAACTGGCTGTGGAAGCTGATTCTCGGCATCGTCGGAATCATCGCCGGTATCTTGATCCTGCAGCACCCGCTGACCAGCACGGTCGTCGTTGGTTCGGCGCTCGTTCTGTGGATGGGTATTCTGGGTATCATCATCGGTATCATGAACATCATCCGCGCCTTCACGGGTGAAGGGTGGGGTGTTGGTATCCTGGGTATCATCAGCGCCATCCTGGGTATCATCCTGCTGGCCAACTTCTGGGGCGTGACATTCTCGCTGCCCTGGGCGTTGGGCATCCTGGCCCTGATTGGTGGTTTGATCACCATCATCAACTCGTTCCGGGCACGCGGTATCCAGAAGGATATGGAAGCGGGCACCGATGAGTTGACCAACAAGATGAACGCTGCTTCGGCTTCGATGGACGCCGCCGCCACGCGCACGGCAGGCGCCGTCAGTGGTGCGGCCAGCGGCGTTGGCGCCGCAGCAGCTGCTGCTGGAGCTGCCACGGTGGCTGCGGCCAGCCGCGTAGGCGACGCAACTGTTGACGCCGCAGGCGATGTGGCCGATGCTGCAGGTGATGCGGTAGATGCAACTGTTGACGCCGCAGGCGATGTGGCCGATGCCGCAGGTGATGCGGTAGATGCCACGGTTGATGCCGCTGGCGACGCAGCCGACGCCGTAGGTGACGCTGCCGGCGACGCTGCCGATGCAGTTGGCGATGCCTTCTCTGGCACGCGAGCCGCTGGCGTAGCCGGTGCATTGAGCTACAGCGACAAGGATGTTGAAGCGATTCAACGTTGGGCCAAGGACAAGGGCATCACGCAGGCGGACCTGGACAAGTTCATGGCCTCCCCCTACGCCGACCTGTTGGCCAAGGGCAAGACGCCGCAAGAGCGCATGGCGTTGGCCCAGGAATTGGGCGTTGACGCCAGCACCGTGCTGGAATGGCTGAACCGTCTCGACCTGCAGCGCGTGAAGGGCATCGGCGTGGTCTACGCCAACTTGCTTGAGCAGTCCGGAGTGGACACGGTCAAGGAACTGGCCCAGCGCAACCCGGGCAATCTGCAGGCCAAACTGGAAGAGGTCAACGCGACCGCCGGCCTGACGGAACGCGTCCCGACCGAGACTGAACTCACGGACTGGATCGCCCAGGCCAAGAGCATGCCGCGCGGTCTGGAGTACTAGAGCCGCAGCGTCCGGGCAGCCGGACGACATTCGAAATGGTTAGAAGGCCGGGCGCGAACGCCCGGCCTTTTTTGTTGGCTGATGCTTGCCCTACGCCTGCCTTCTTGTCGGGCTACATCAGGGTCTGGACGTGGAACTTTCAGAGCGGTTGCAACGTTATAGAGAGTGACAATGACTCATCTATCTGACCAACCCACTGCATTTCATCCGCGTCCGGCCACCGAGCCGACGCAATGGTATCCTGCGCCCCAACCGCCGCGTCGCCGTTCGCGCATCTGGCGGGTCTTGCTCGCGCTCTGTGTTCTACTGCTGGCGGCCGTTTTGGGCGGCGCGGCCGGCGGCGTCACCTATCTGATAGCGGGGGAGACGATCCTGCCCGGCGTATCGGCGCTGGGGCAGCCGCTGGGCGGCCTGACCGAACCGGCAGCAGCCGCCACGCTCAACACCGCCTGGGACGCCCGCCGGGTGACCCTGACCAGCGATGACGGCATATGGACCGTCAGCCCCACCGTGCTGGGCATGGTGCTGGACGCGCCCGCAACAGCCGCCACTGCCTATGACGCGGCCCGTTCGCCGCAGCCGTGGCTAGCCCTGCCCCGCTCGGGCGTGGCGGCGCTCGCCGTGCCGCCCGTCTGGACCTACGACGCCGCCCTGGCCCGGCAAGCGCTAAACGAACTGGCCCCGACGCTGGCGATTGAGCCGCAAAATGCGGCCGTTCGCATCGCGGCTGGGCGGGCCGAGACGGTAGAGCCGGTCGACGGCCGCATGCTGGATGTTGAAGCCACCATAGCCGCGCTGTCGGCCGATCCCACCGCCATCCTGCTCTCCGGCCGCCTGCCGCTCGTCGTCCGGCCCGTGCCCGCTGTCGTGGTCGATGTGTCCGCCGCCGTGGCCGAGGCCAACCGGCTGCTGGCCACGACCGTGACCCTGCGCGCCCACGACCCGGTCAGTGGCGAAACGGCGCTGCTGCCGGTCGGACCGGACGCGTGGGGGCGCTGGCTGTCGCTGACGGTCGACCCCGTCGACGGCCGCAGCCTGCGCTGGCTCGAAGACGGCCGCGCGGCTGAGAGCTTCCTCGATGAGCTGGCCGCCACGACCTGGGGTGACGGCCGCTACCTGGACCAGACCACCACCATTGCGGCGCTGCAGGCGGCTGTCATGGCCCAGACGCCGGAGCTGCCGGTGCGCGTCTACCGCGCCCCGCGCCAGCATGTGGTCGCCGCCGGAGAAACGCTGTCGAGCATCGGTCGGGTGTACGGCATCCCGTACCCGTGGCTGCAGGAAGCCAATCCGGGCGTCGACAGTCTGGCGGTCGGCCAACTGCTGGCCATCCCTTCGCCCGATGTCATGCTGCCGCTGCCGGCGGTGGAGAACAAGCGCATCATCGTCGACCTGAGCGACCAGCGGACGTTCGTCTATGAGAACGGGGCGCTCCTTTGGGAGTGGCCGTCCAGCACCGGCATCGACAGCAGTCCCACCGCGCCCGGCATCTTCCAGATTCAGAGCCACGACCCCAACGCCTACGCCAGCATCTGGGATCTGTGGATGCCGTCATTCATGGGCATTTACCGCCCCGTGCCGTCATCCGATTTCATGAATGGCTTCCACGGCTTCCCCACCCGCGGCAGCTCCCAACTGCTCTGGACCGGCGATCTCGGCCGCCAGGTGACCTACGGCTGCGTACTGCTGAGTTCGGAGAATGCCCAAACCCTGTATGAGTGGGCGGAAGCGGGGGTAGTGGTGGAGGTGCGGCCGTAAACTTTTACACCTCAGAGGTTTTGAAAACCTCTGAGGTGTCCGCGCCGTTCAGCTCACACTGGGCGGCTGATCCGTTTCTTCCGGCGCCTGCGCTGACTCACTTTCCGGCTCAACCGCCTCGTCATCCGGCCCGTGGAGCGCCCGGAACAACTCGGTCGCGTCCTGCTCCACGACGAAGGCGCTGACCACATCGCCGACCTGAAAGACCGTGTCGCCGTGGGGGATGATGACCGTATCGCTGCGCCGGATGGCCACCAGCACGCAATCCTTGGGCATCTTCGGCGCGACTTCGGCCACTGACTTTCCAATGATGCTGTCGCCCTCCACCAGGACGATATCGACGTATTCCGTGCCCAGATGCCGCTCCGGCTCTTTCCCTGATTCGGTGGCCGCCTCGTCTTCCTGCTCCTGCTCCGCACGCCGGGCCAGCGCCAGATTGTACGCGTTGGTGATCGCCTGTCGCCGAATGAGTCCCAGCGGCTCGTACGGATCGTCGCGCGCCACGACCGGCAGCCGGCCCAGGTCACGCGTGCTCATGCGGGCCAGCGCGTCCCCCATCGTTTCGTCCGGGTAGGCCACCGTCAGATGCGGCCAGCGTGGTGGCGATTTCGGCCACGGTTGTCGTGCGCGGCTGCTTGTCCGCGACCGCCCGGTCCAGATCGGTCAGCGTCACGACGCCCCACAGCTTGTTGTGCTCGTCGAGAACCATCAGCCCGTGGTGGCGCGTGTGGGCGAACAGGTCGGTCAGTTCGTCCAGCGTCAGGTTCTTGCTGACAGTCTGATAGTCATAGGCCATCACCTCTTCGACCTTGACGCTCTGCAAGATGTCGACATCCCGCCCGCGCGACAGCCGGATGCCGCGCCGGCTCAGCTTGAGCGTGTAGATCGACTCGCCGTGCAGCAGGCGCTGCGAGACAGCGTGGCGATGACGACCGTCAGCATGAGCGGCAGGATGATGCGTAGTCACCGGTCAGCTCGAACAGCATGATTACGGCCGTGATCGGCGCGTGCGCGCTGGCGGCGAAGACGGCCGCCATGCCGACGAGCGCGTACGCGCCGGCCGGCGCGGCGACGCCGGGCAGCACGGTCAACCGCCACCTCAAACGCCGCGCCCAGCATTGCGCCCATGAACAGCGAGGGCGCGAACACGCCGCCGGAGCCGCCGGAGCCGAGCGTCAGGCACGTGGCAATGATCTTGGTTATCAGCAAGAGAACGGCCGCGCCGAACAGGAAGTGGTTGGCCAGCGCCGCTTCGATGACGTCGTAGCCGACGTTGAACACCTGCGGCACACGCTTCCAGGTGACGGGTTGGGTCAGACGGATGAGCGGGTAGGCGAAAGCCAGGATGCCGAGCAGCGCGCCGCCCACCGCCGGCTTGAACCATTCCGGAAGGAAGGTGGCGTCTCGAAGAGGTCTTCGGTCCAGTACAGCAGGCGCGTGAATCCCACGCCGACAAACGCCGCCAGCACACCGAGAACCGGATAGAGCGCGAACTCCCAGAGCGAGTTGACGCCGTACTCAAAAGGGATGCTAAAGGCGGGTGTGTCGCCAAAGGTCACGCGGCCGACGACGCTTGCGGCGACCGCGGCGACCACCACGCTGCTGAAGTAGCGCACGCTGAAGCGGCCCAGGATGACTTCCAGCGCAAAGATGACCCCGGCGATGGGCGCGTTGAACGTGGCCGCAATGCCCGCCGCCGCGCCGCAGGCCACGAGATTGCTGACCCGGTCGTTGGAGAGCTTGAGCACCTGGCCCATTGACGAGCCGATGCCAGCACCAATCTGCACGATCGGCCCTTCACGCCCGGCCGACCCACCGCTGCCGATGGTCAGCGCTGAGGCCACTGACTTGACGACCGCGACGATCGGACGAATGCGGCCGCCGCGCAGGGCCACGGCCGCCATCACTTCCGGCACGCCGTGCCCCTTGGCCTCGCGCGCGAAATAGTAGGTCAGCAGACCGACCAGCAGACCGCCGGTGGCCGGCACAATGACGATGTAGGCCTTGCCCAGCCCGGCGCTAACTTCGGGGAACCATTCGTAGCCGACCCAGGCCACGCCTTCGATGAGGTAGGCCAGGATAATCGCCCCGACGCCGGTCAGCAAGCCCACAATCAGGGCGGTAACAAGGACAATGAGTTCGGGCTGCACCTGAATCCGGTCCAGCCACCTTCCCAGCGTGTTGGGAATAAACGCGAGACGACTCGTGATTTCCTCTTTTTGGCCCGCGGCACGACCACACACATGAACAGTCGTGGAGCAGACAGTGTGCGGCGCGGCAGGAGGAAGCTCCGGTGGAGAGGGGAGCGAAGCAGATGCCAAACGTCGTTCGTTGTCAATCCGCGGGAATTATACCGGCAGGAGGCGCAGGCACAAAGCGTTGGTGGCCATCCATCTTCGCTCGCCGCAAGTTGGCAGCGCCCCCCACTGCGACTATTATAGGCTCATGACGGACAAGACGATCGCCCCCTACGGCTCATGGACATCGCCCATTACCACCGATCTCATGCTGGCCGGCTCGGTCAGCCTCGGCCATCTGCAGCTCGACAGCGACGCCATTTACTGGACGGAAGGACGGCCGCTCGACGGCGGACGCAGTACGGTCGTGGGCTGGACGCCCGCTTCAGGCGTCCGCGACCTGACCGCGCCGCCCTTCAACGCCCGCACGCGCGTCCACGAGTACGGCGGCGGGGCGATGACCGTCCACAATGGCATGGTCTACGTCACCAACGACGCCGATCAGCGCCTTTACCGGCTGCGCCCCGGCGACCAACCGGAACCACTGACCCCCGAAGCGCCGCTGCGCTACGCCGATCTGGCAGTTGATACGGGCCGCGACCGGATCATCTGTGTGCGCGAGGATCATCGCGGCGAGGGTGAGCCGGTCAATACCTTGACGGCCATTCCCCTCGACGGCGGCGAGCAGGTGGTGCTGGCCGCGGGCCACGACTTCTACGCCTCGCCTACGCTCAGTCCCGACGGCCGTCAACTGGCCTGGCTGACGTGGGACCACCCCGACATGCCCTGGGATGGCACAACGTTGTGGCTGGCCGACTTGTCGGCGGACGGCACGCTGTCAGAACCGCAGCGAGTAGCAGGCGGCCGCACCGAGTCGATCTTCCAGCCGGAGTGGTCGCCCGACGGCGTGCTCCACTTCACCTCCGACCGCACAGATTGGTGGAATCTCTACCGCTACGAAGACGGCCAGACGACGGCGCTCTACCCCATGGAAGCGGAGTTCGGCATGCCGCAGTGGGTCTTTGGCCTGAAGACGTACGGCTTCGAGTCGGCCACGTCGATCATCTGCGCCTACACGCGGAACGGCCAGGTGACGATGGCCCGGCTGGACACGGCCGCGGGCACGCTGACCCCGCTCGACCTGCCCGACAGCCTCATCTTCCCGTCCTACGGCCAGATGCAGGTTAGCGGCGGGGTGCTGGCCTACATCGGCGCGTCCCCCACCCATAGCCCGGCGGTCATTCGGGTTGACCTGGCGACCGGCCAGCCGGAGGTGCTGCGCGAGTCCAGCACCATTACCCTGGACGACGATGATATTTCCACCGCCACGCTGGTCACCTTCCCGACCGAAGGCGGCCGCTCCGCCCACGGCTTTTACTACCCGCCGCAGAACGCCCGGCACGCCGGGCCAGACGACGAACAGCCGCCGCTGGTGGTCACCATCCACGGCGGGCCGACGTCGGGGGCCAACGACTACCTGAGCCTCGGCCAGCAGTACTGGACCAGCCGTGGCTTTGCCGTGCTGGATGTGAACTACGGCGGCAGCACCGGCTTCGGCCGTCCCTATCGCCAGCGCCTGAACGGCAGCTGGGGCATTGTCGATGTCGACGACTGCCGCAACGGGGCGCGCTATCTGGTGGAACAGGGGCTGGTCGACGGCCAGCGGCTGGCCATTCGCGGCGGCAGCGCCGGCGGCTACACGACGCTCTGCGCCATCACCTTCCACGACGACTTCCAGGCAGGCCGCCAGCCACTACGGCGTCAGCGACGCGGAAGCGCTGGCCCAGGAGACGCACAAGTTCGAGTCGCGCTATCTCGATTCGCTCATCGGCCCCTACCCGGAGATGCGCCAGCGCTACATCGAGCGCTCGCCGATCCACTACGCCGATCAGATCAGCGCGGCGCTCATCCTGTTCCAGGGGCTCGAAGACAAGGTCGTCCCGCCCGGCCAGTCGGAGGCGATGTTCGATCGCCGCCCGCAACAAGGAACTGCCGGTCGCCTATGTCACCTTCGAAGGGGAGCAGCACGGCTTCCGCAAGGCGGAGTCGATCAAGCGCGCGCTGGAAGGGGAGCTTTACTTCTACGGCCGCATCTTTGCCTTTGACCCGGCCGACGAGATCGAACCGGTGACAATCGAAAACTTCGACACATGAACTTTCTCGGCTTTGTCCTCCGCCGCGCTGCCCGGCATTGGCAGATGCTGCTGACCCTGGGGCTGGGCGTGCTGATCGCCACGGCGCTGCTGGCCAGCAGCCCGGTGCTGGTCAACACGGTCGTCGAGTTCGGCCTGCGCCGGGCCATGCTGTCCGGCGACCCGCTGGCGGGCAACCTCCAGCTGCGCGGCTTCGACCGCACCGACGCCGCCGACTTCGCCGCCACCAACGCCCAGGTGCAGACGGCCGTCATCGGGCGCCTCGGCCCGCATCTCGACCAGATCGTACCCTCGGTCGGCGCGCGCTGGCTGTTCCCGTGGGTCGACGGCATCGTCCAGGGCGAAGAGCGGGTCAACCCGCGCTTCTACGGCAGCGATGAAGAGCTGCGCGGCCGTTCGGAGCTGGTGACCGGCGTCTGGCCGGAGGAGATGGCTCCCGACGCTGCCACCAACGTGGTGGCTGTCATCGGCGAAGAGTTGGCCGAGGCGTACGGCCTGGAGCCCGGAGACGTGCTGCCACTCTCCCTGACCCGCGACGAAGAAGAGCCAAGCTACGGCCTGCAGGTCAGCGGCATCATCCGCGCCCGGGACCCGCGCGACCCGTTCTGGATGGGCGAGTTCAGCCCCCTCCGCGCCCAGACCGACGAACGGTTCGCCGCCCAGTACGCCGCGCTGGTGCCGGAGGCGTCCTTCTTCGACATGGCGGCCGCTCTGTTCCCCGACATGCCGGCCGAGCTAAACTGGAACGTACTGCTCGACCCGGCCACATTCATAACCGGCGACATTGAACCGGTGCAGGCCCAGCTGCAGCTGCTGGCCGAGGATTTGCGCGGCGGGTCGCCGCCGGTGACGATAGACACCCGGCTCAACGACGTGCTGGCCAGCTTCGCCTCACAATCGACGGCCGTCCGCGCGCCGCTCTACTTCCTTACGGCCGAAGTCGTCCTGCTGGCACTTTACTACGTCGTCATGGTCTCGTCCCTGTCGGTGCGTCAGGTGGAGCGGGAGTTCGCCGTGCTGCAAAGCCGGGGCGGCTCCGGGCAGCAGATTTTCCGCCTGCAGGCGGCCGAAGCGGGGCTGGTGGCACTGGTGGCGTTTGTCGCCGGACCGCTGCTGGGCACGGCGTTGGTGCGGGGACTGACCACATTCGGGCCGCTGGCCGATGTCAGCGAGCCGGGCTGGCCTTTGACGCTGCCGCAGTTGGCCTGGGTGGCGGCGGCGGTCGGCGCGGTGGCCTGTCTGGCGGCGCTGCTGCTGCCCGTCGGCCCGGCAATCAACCGCAGCATCGTCAGCTATCAGCAGGAAGCGGCGCGAAGCACGAAGAAACCGCTCTGGCAGCGGGCCTATCTTGACGTCATCATCCTCGTCATCGGCCTCGTGCTGCTGTGGCGTTTGCAGCTCTACGGCGGCATTGTGGGCGGTGGTTCCGGGCAGCAGGTGGACTGGCTGCTGCTGCTCTCCCCGGTCGCCCTGCTCATCGGCGCGGGCACCATTCTGCTGCGCATCTTCCCCATTGTGCTGAACGGGCTGGCCAATCTGGCCGGGCGCGGACGCGGGCTGCCCGCCTCGCTGGCGCTTTCGCAGGCGGCGCGCAACCCGACCCACGTCGCCCGTCTCGTGCTGCTGCTGACCCTGGCCATCGCGCTGGGCATCCTGACCACCGGCATCAACGCCACGCTCGACGCCAGCGAGGAAGAACGCTCGCTCTACACGGCCGGCAGCGACGTGCGCCTGATCTCCAGCCGCGGCCTGTCGGCATCAGACATCGCCGGCGTGGAAGGAACAGCGGGCACATCAACCGTCCTGCGCACTGAGGGGTCGTTGTCGATCGGTCGCTCCTATTTGCAGTTCGACGCACTGGGCATCGACCCGGCCACCTTCGCGCCTCTGACCACCTACCGCGACGACTTCGCCGCCCAGCCTATGGATGAGCTGTTGGCCGAACTGGTGCTGGATGTGCCGGTGACCGACTCGACGGCCGTCCTGCCCGGCCAGCCGAGCGAACTCAGCTTCCGGGTCTGGTCCGAACCGGATGGCGAGGACACGTCGCAGTTCTCGATGCCGTTTGGCGAAAGCGACCTCGACCGTTTCGGTTTGCGCGTCAAACTCATTTCGGCGTTGGGCGAGGCGATTTCGGTCAGCCTGGAGCCGAATGGGGCAGCGGACGGGTATCCGGCCGATGGCTGGCGGCGCTTCTCGTCCGGTCTGCCCGCGCTCTCGGCCGAAAGCTACCCGCTGGTCATCGACTCGGTGGCCATGACCAATCGCACCCGGTCGGCCGGTCGCTTCACGCGCCGCATGTCGAACGAAATGAGTCTGGCCATCGACGAAATCACGGTGACCGATGCACCCACCGGCGAACAGCTCGTCGCCACCGACATCGAGCGGGAGCTGGCCACGCTCAACCCCGAAGCGACGGCGATGGCCGCCTTCAGTGCGGTGGAAACGCGAGACGGCGAAGGCAGCCTGGCGCTGGCCATCGGCTTCAACCCCAGCGATGGCTTGGTGCTGCGCAGTGCGCCGCTCGACCTGTCGCTCTACCAGCCGCTGCCGGCCTTGGTCAGCCCGCTCTTCCTGGCGGCCACCGACACGAGCGTGGGCGAAACGATCAATGTCTCCATCAACTCGCGGCCGGTTAGCGTCTATCTGGCCGAGCAGGTCAACTATTTCCCCACGCTCTACAACGACCAGAACGCCGGCTTTATGGTTACCAACCGGGACGCGCTGCTGGGGCTGCTCAACGCGCTCTCCGGCCCGGCGGTCAACGTCAACGAGGCGCTGCTGGCGGCCGAAGAGGGTGTGGCGGTGGAGACGCTCTCCACGACGGCCGCCGGTTCTGTCTCCGGTCTGTCGCAGGTGCTGGAGGCCGATGCCATTCGCCGCACGATCAAGGCCGACCCGATGGGGCTGGGACTGCGCAGCGTGACGCTGTTCGGCTACGTGATGACGGCGATGCTGGCCCTCATCGGCTTTGCCACCTACTTCTACTTCAGCGCCCGGCAGCGAGAGTCGATGTACGGCGTGCTGCGCTCCATCGGCATGTCGCCGGGCCAGCTCTACGGCGTGCTGGTGCTGGAGCAGGTCGTGCTGATCATTGCCGGCGTGACCATCGGCACCTTCCTCGGCCTGCTGCTCAACCGCATCACCCTGCCGGGCCTGCCCATCACCTTCGGCGACCGCCCGCCCACGCCGCCGTTCATCGCCCAGAACGACTGGGCGGCCGTCGGCCGCATCTACCTGACGCTGGGCGTCGCCTTCCTGCTCTCGCTGGGCGCGGCCACGCTGCTGCTCTGGCGCACGAATTTGCATCGGGCGCTGCGGGTGGGAGAAGAGTAGCTTTCAACAACCCAGACCTCAGAGGTTTTCGGAAAACCTCTGAGGTCTATGCATAGGAGTCATCATGATCAAAAACATGCCCATCGCCGAAGCCGTTGTCCTGCGCGACCTCGTCACGTACCAACCCGGCCAGGTCGTCAGCCGCACGCTGGCCCAAAACGATCAGACCAGCCTGACGCTCTTTGCCTTTCCCGAAGGCGAGGGGTTGAGCGCCCATACGACCCCGGCTGATGCCGTCGTGTTGATCCTCGACGGTCGGGCGACCATCACTATTGGCGACGACGAGATGACGCTGGGCGAAGGCGAGACGGTGGTCATGCCCGCCAACGTCCCCCACGCGCTCGACGCGGTTGAACCGTTCAAGATGCTGTTGATTATCGTCAAGGACACTGACTGACCCGTCCGTCCACATCACCGCCATCCACCGGCAATCCCACCGCTTAACTGAAGCTGTTTTCCCACGCTGCCAGCGTCGACAGCCCTGCCTGCCGCGGCTATACTCGACCTCGTCTCGTTGACCACGCAGGAGCAATACAACATGTCGAATACGTCCGAGATTTCTGACCTGAAAGCAGCAATTGCCGCCCTCGAAGGGCAGCGGGCCATTCTCGGCGATGCCGTCGTCGATGCGGCACTCGGTCCTATGCGCGCGAAGCTCGACGAACTCGACGCAGCCGAAGCGCCGGAACAACAGCGCAAGATGGCCACCATCCTCTTCGCCGACGTGTCCGGCTTCACCGCTCTGTCCGAGATGATGGATGCCGAACTGGTGGCTGAGGTCATGAATGACCTGTGGGCGACGGTCGACCAGGCTATCACCGACCACGGCGGCCATATCGACAAGCACATCGGCGACGCGGTCATGGCCCTGTGGAGCACGAAGGCGGCCCGCGAAGACGACCCGGAACAGGCGATCCGCGCCGCGCTGGCCATGCAGGCCGCCGTCGACGCGTTCTGCGCCAACCACGCCGTACCGCTGGCCATCCGCATCGGTATCAACACCGGCCCCACGCTGCTGGGAGAGATGGGCACGAAAGGCGAATACACGGCCATGGGCGATGCGGTCAATCTGGCCAGCCGCCTGGAAACGGCCGCCCCGGTCGGCAGCGTCCTCATCGGCCATGATACCTACCGCCAGGTGCGCGGTATCTTCGACGTCGAGCCCCAGGACCCGCTCACCGTCAAGGGCAAGACGGAACCGGTGCAGACCTATGTCATTCAGCGCGCCAAGCCGCGCGCCTTCCGGCTGCACACGCGGGGCGTCGAGGGCGTGGAGACGCGCATGATTGGCCGCGACGCCGAGTTGATGATGATGCAAGCAGACGTACTACGATGAGGCCGAAGAAGGCGAAACCCGTTTGATGCTTGTCGTGGGCGAGGCGGGCGTGGGCAAGTCCCGCCTGCTTTACGAGTTTGACAACTGGCTCGAGCTATTGCCGACTCCCATCACCTACTACAAAGGCCGTGCCACCGTTAATCTGCAATCTGTGCCCTACAGCCTGTTCCGCGACCTGTTCGCCTTTCGCTTCGACATTCGCGACAGCGACACACGGGCGGTGGCCATCGAGAAGTTCCGGGCCGGCTTTCTGAGCGCCGGGAACATCGGCACGATACCGGATGAAGGTCAGGAGACGACGGTCGCCGACCTGACGGCCGACCAGGCTGACCTCGTCGGCCACTGGATTGGGTTCGACTTCTCCCAGAGCAAGGCGGTGAGCAACCTGCTTGGCAGTTCCGACTTCGCCACCGTGGCCCGCGCTCATCTGATGCGCTACCTGCGCCACGTCACCGACGCCGACCCGGTCGTGATCCTCCTCGAAGATATCCATTGGGCCGACGACAGTTCGCTCGACCTGATTACCCAGCTGCTGCAAACGTTACCTGAGGCCCGTCTGCTCATCGTGGGCGTCGCTCGCCCCTCCCTGTACGAAAGGCGACCCTTTGGAGTGAGGGACAAGCGGCCGTCAGCCGCATCGACCTGCGACCGCTCTCGCGCCGCGCCGGGCGGGCGTTGGTGGATGAGATCCTGCAGCGCGTGGAAGAAATCCCGCCGGCCTTGCGCGACACCATCGTCGACGCCGCCGAAGGCAATCCGTTCTACACCGAAGAGCTGGTCAAGATGTTTATCGACCAGGGGGTCATCGTGCGCAGCGTAACCGATGAGATCGACCGCTGGCGCGTCCAGGCCGACAAGCTGGCCACCGTCAACGTCCCTTCCACCCTGATCGCTCTGCTCCAGGCCCGGATCGATGGCCTGCCGCAGTTGGAGCGAGAGCTGCTCCAGCGAGCGGCCGTCGTCGGGCGGCTTTTCTGGGATGGCGTGGTGGCGGAGTTGGCCCAGACGGAGCAGACAGCCATCCAGCCTGTGCTGGAAGCGATGCGTGGTCGGGAGCTCATCTTCCAGCGCGAGCACTCCGCGTTCGCAGGCAGCGACGAGTTTGTCTTCAAGCACAACCTGCTGCGGGATGTAGCCTACGAGCGGGTCCTGCTCAAGTGGCGGCAGGATTTTCATGGGCGGGTGGCCCGCTGGCTGGAGGCCCACGCCGGGGAAAGACTGAGTGAATATCTGAACCTAATCGCGAAGCATTTTCAGTTGGCCGGCGAGGACGACATGGCCGCAGCCTATTTTTTGCGGGCGGGGCGAGAAGCGTACAAGGCCAATGCGTATGCCGCCGCACGCCATGCCCTGGAGCGCGTTCTGACACTACAGGAAGAGGGCGCTGAGGACAACGAGACATCAATCGAAGCAGCCATCCTGCTCGGCCGCGTGTATGAGACACAGGGCGATTTGGACCATGCGATTGAGATCCTAGGGCGAGGTTTGGCCGGCGCGCGTCGGCTGGGCGATGGGCGGCTACTGGCCGAAGCTCTGCTTGTTCGCGCGCTCGTCAGCGACAGTCGTGGGGAATATGATGACGTGGACAAGTTTGTGGAGGAAGCTTTGCCTTTTGCCCAGACGATTGGAGAGGCAATTCTAGGCGAGGCGTTGCTTATCAAAGCGAAGAACGGCTGGCGGTCAGGCGATCTGGCGATGGCTGAAGCTCAGGCGCAAGAGGCTCTGGCCCTCGCAAGGACAGCCGTTGACACAAATCTGGAATCAAAAGCGATGAATACGCTGGCCAATGTTGCCGGTCTGGCAAACGATCTGGAGGAGGCACGAAGACGGCACGAACAGAATCTGGCATTCGCCCGAACCACAGGTAATCTGGCGCATGAGTCTACGGCTTTGCTCAATCTTGGTGCGGTCGCCTACTACATGGACGACTTTCTAACCTCGCGAGCTTACGCATTGTCGGCCATGAAAATAGCTCGCGAACTGGGTGAAGCTTTGTCGGAGACACTTCTGTTTATCAACCTCGCCCAGTCAGAGCTACATTTGGGCAATGTGGTAGCCGCCAGAAAATCAATGCTCAGCGGGTTGCGCATGGCTTATGATAAGGATGCTCTGCCATTGGTCGTGAGCTCTATTGTGGTAGCTGGAGAGATCCTGGCCGTTGAAGGCGAGCGGGATCGCGCCCTGGGCCTGATCATGTTTTCGGTTAATCATCCTTCGACCGAATACCTCGTCCACTATGAAGTCGAGAATATCCTGAAAGGGTTAGAGGTGGGCGAAGACGAACTGGCGGCGGCCCGGGCGGCCGCGGCCGAGCTGGAGCTGGAGGCGGTGATTGCGGAGATTCTGGCGGAGACCGGTGACACAAACGGGCAGGGACGGTAACACCCCCATGAATCAGTCTGCTGCCCCAGCCGCTCTCGACGGCATCCGCGTCATCGACCTGTCCCGCGTCCTGGCCGGGCCGTACTGCGCCCAGCTGCTGGCCGACTACGGCGCGGACGTCATCAAGGTTGAGGAACCGCAGCGCGGCGACCCGACGCGGCATTGGGGGCCGCCGTGGGTGGGCGACCCGGACGATGGCGGCCTGAGCGCCTACTACCTGACCGCCAACCGCAACAAGCGGGCCATGACGCTCAATCTGAAGACGGCCGAGGGGCAGGCGATCGCCCGCCGCCTCATCGCCTCGGCCGATATCGTCCTGGAGAACTTCATGCCCGGCACGATGGCGACGCTGGGGCTGGATTACGAGACGCTGGCGGCCGAGCAGCCGGGCCTCATCTACTGCGCCATCAGCGGCTACGGCCAGACCGGCCCCAACCGCGACCGGCCCGGTTACGACTTCATCATCCAGGCCGAAGGGGGCATCCTGTCGATTACCGGCCCGGCAGACGGCGCGCCCCATAAGGTGGGCGTGGCCATCGTCGACATCTCAACGGCGCTCTTTGCCGCCACCGCCATTCTGGCCGCGCTCCACCACCGCACGCAGACGGGCCACGGCCAATATATCGACATGGCCCTCCACGACGCGCAGGTCGGCTGGCTGGCCAACGTGGCCCAGAACGTCTTCGCCACCGGCCAACCGCCCACCCGCTACGGCAACGCCCATCCCAACATCGTGCCCTATGAGACGTTCCCGACGGCCGACGGCGAGCTGGCAGTGGGCATGGGCAGCGACGAGCAGTTCGGCCGCTTCTGCGAGCTGGTCGGGCAGCAGGAGCTGGCGGCCGACCCCCGCTTCCAGACCAACGCGGACCGGGTGGCCAACCGGGAAACGCTCATCCCGCTGCTGCGCGACCTGTTTGCCACCCGGTCGTCGGCCGATTGGCTGGAGATGCTGGCGTCGCTGCGGATTCCTGCGGGGCCGATCAACGACATAAAGACCGTGCTGGAAAGCCCGCAAGCGGCCGCTCGCCAGATGGTGCAGCAGACGCCGCATCCGACACTGGGGGACGTGACGGTACTGGGGCCGGTGGCCAAGCTCAGCCGAACGCCTGCCACCGTCCGCTCCGCTCCCCCGTCGCTGAGCGCCGACACCGACGCCATATTGCGGGATGAACTCGGCTATTCGGCCGAGGCGATTGCGGCGCTGCGCGAGCGGGGAGTCATTTGAAAGGCAAGGCAGACACCAGTTTCCAGCACACACGGCAACGGCCGGCTCACCGGGAGCCGGCCGTTGCTATGCCCGACTGGAGGGCAGGAAGTGGCGACGCCCCTCCGACGCCGCCAACCTCTTAACGTGACTGCTTGAACGCCGGCAGCGCCTCCTGCGGGTTCGCCGCTTCGCCGGTCAACAGGGCCGGCGCTTCGACGGTGGCGCGGACGGCCGCCTGCTCGGCGACGTAGCGCTCGTGGGCGGCCAGCTCCGGGTTGGTCGCCGCCATCCGCAGCGCCGGTGCTTCGACGGTGGCCAGGACGGCTGCACGCTCAGCGGCATACCGTTCATGAGCAGCGAGTTCCGGGTTAGCGGCCGCTCGCGCTTCCGGGACAACCGCGGGAGCGACGTAGCGGTCGACCAGGCGCAGCTCCGGATTCACGGCTTCGACGTTGACGGTGTTCGTCCGGGTCTCAACCGTGGGCGTCCGGTTTGCGGGCCACAAGGCCACCAAAGCCAGGCCCAGCACGGCCAGAAGAACGACGATTAGGGTCTGGGCGGTTTGCTTGCCCCTGGACTGCTCGACGGGAACATAAGGTTGATTCTGCATCTCGGCCTCCTACTGCAAAGATGGGTACGGACCAGCCGCACCGCCTGATATGATGGCCACAACTGGATTACTGCGGCCTGTTGTAGGAATGAACGAAGGGGCAGCGATTTTTCCGGGGGCGTTGATGCGAGAGTGGGAATGAAGAAACCGGGTTTTCCAAAGAAACCCGGTTTCTAGTTACTGGCGTGGTAGTTGAGTAGCCTATCCGGTTTCGTAAACTTCAGTGTTGGGGAAGAAGGCGAACCAGCCGAACCAGTACGCCAGATGACCGGGCAGGCGTTCCAGCGTGCGGCCATCCGGGCCGACCAGCGCCTCTTCGGTCACCTGCCAGACGCCGCCCTGGGAATCGACCACAGTGTCGGTCGTTTCGCCGGGGGAGAACGTCTCGTCCCCGCGCGCATACGCCCGCACTTCGCCGCCTGCCGAGTAGGTGCTTTCGTTACCGCTGCGGCGGCTGGTGCCGGTCACTTCCACCGCCGGACCACCGCTGATGAGCACCAGCGGCGTGTCGCCAACCTGATCATTGACCACCCGCTCCTCCGCCAGGACGTCGATCGGATACGCTTTCGGCGTGCCGTCGATGCGCACGGTGTAGATCTGGTCCTTCGTGTCGAGCAGCTCGCTGCGCTGCCAGACCGGGAACATCGTCCCTTCGGCGGCGAAGTAGTCGGCGTAGGCCGCGCCCGCGTCGTAGGGCCGGTCGTGGCCGGTGTCGATGTCGACCACCAGCGTGTCCGGATGCTGCGTCTGCCAATCTTCCCACGTCGTCAACACGACCGGCAGGATGGGCAGCCGCACATCGGTGTCAGCCAGCTCGCCCAACACCGGCTCGCCGGTCAACTGGTTCCAGAGCGTCCGCGTCTGGCGGTCGAACATCAGCTTGTTGCTGCGGTAGAGAAAGCCGGAGGAGCCAAACGTGTAGCTTTCGCCGTCGGTCGCCCGTCCGTCGTAGGCAATGGCCGCGCCGCACAGCGTGCAGTAGGCCAGCGACACCGGCACGCCGCCGATGACGTCATTGGCCATCTCGTGCCAGTCAAGGATCCGCAGTGGATAGGCCCGTGATTCGCCGTTGATGGTCAGGCCAAAGACGGCATCGCCGGGGGCCATGTAGTCAGCTTCGGCGGCCGTCAGCATGGCCGGGTTCTCCAGCGCGGGGATGCCGTCGACGCGCACGCCGCCCCACTGGATCTCCTCCGGCCGGATGCGCGACGGGAAGTCGTCCCGCAGGAAGCCGGCGAAGCCGGGGTCGATCGGCGTCAGCAGCAGCCCCTTCCAGGTGACAAAGCCGGGTGGCGGGGCCAGATCGGTCGAGCCGTACCACTCCACCCAGCCGGGCCAGTCGTTGCCGAATGATTGGCCGGACAACTCTTCCAGCGCGTCGATTGTGGCCGGGTAGAGCGACTCACCCACCAACCCGATCTGGGCCGCCCGCATCAGCTCGATGAGGACCGGGATAAAGCGCTCGTCACCGGAAGCGACGATGTCGTCGAGCACGATGAACGGGTTGCCGGTGCTGCTGCCGGAGAGCGTGTTCAGCATCTGGCGCACATCCTCATCGGCGATCATCGCGCCGTCAGCGGCGGGTTCGACCATCTCGTCGTCTGGTTCAGAGGTGGGCTCATCGGCTGCGGCCGTCGCTGCTGGCGCTGCTATAGAGGTCGGGGCATCGGTTGGGGCGGATGTAGCCGCCTCCACCGGTGCAGCGGTCGGCGGAACGGCCGTTTCCTCGGTTGGAGCGGTCTGGCTGCAGGCGGCCAGCAACAAGGCTACAAGAAGCGTCACTAAGACAATCGTTCGGCGCATGGGTTGTCTACCTCGCTGGGGCGACTGAACGTCGCCGGTACTAAGAAAATCAATCAATTGCTGTCTGCCAGTATAGCAGGCAGCGGCCGTCGCCGGAGCGCTACCGATGTCGTTTCAGCGTCTCGTAAGCAAGGCGCAATAAGTTCGTAAGAGTTGGCGGTCGGAGATGGGTCGTGGGTGAGAAGAAACGGCCCGCACAAGGCAGGCCGTCGCTCCGGGTTGGTTTCGACCCACAAGGGGCCGCTGTTCTAAGTGCGCTCGGGCTGGTGACGATGCGAACACCTCCACCGGCCCAAACGTAACTTACGGGTTATTTGCTGATGGCCACCAGGCTAGCCGGTGGCACACCAGATTAGCTGGTGTGGGTGTCGACCACGCTGTTCTCGGTGCCGTGCTCGTTGGGCACGTAGCCGTCGGCCGCTTCGTCGTTGGCCCACTCAGTGCCATCAACCAGATAGCGGAACTGATAGCGGCCTTCGGCCGGGATGCGGACCTTGGTCGAGAAGACACCCTTGCTCTTCTTCATCTCAATCGGTTCCCAATCGTTAGCTTCGCAAACCAGGGTCACTGTGTCAGCGTCGCTGGGGAACGTGAATGTAACATCGTACTCGCCTTTCGTCTTGAAATAGCGCTTTTTCAGCATCTCTTACCTCTCCTAAATTTTAATTACGTTTCCGGGATGGAATGAACGTTTGAAGTATTTGGCTTTAAAACCCGTTTCATTATAAGAATTAGAGAAGTCATGTCAAGCCGCCCATCTAGCGCTCATGTGCCTCTATATGTCATTACAAAGCGTTGGCCTTCGCCTCCGGCAGCGGCTCCAGCCCAGTCCAGCACAGAGACCTGCCGGAAACAGGCGCTTTGGGGCCATTTTCCGCCTGCCATGAGGGAGCCGGCGGCGGGATGCCAGAGCGTGCTGCGCGACCGTCCGGACAGCCGCTCCGGCGTGCGCCCGCGACCACGCCCGATTCGTTAAAGTTGGGCGTTTGGGGTATAATATTAGATGCGATTGCCCTCGAAAATCGCTTCAAAAAAGGACATTTCATACGGCGCATAATGATCGCTAAGCCGGTCTACAGGAGCGTGATTTCGACCCGTCGGGGGTCGCACAATCAGGGCGCATGTCGCAGGCGGAGGTTTATGTGGATATTGGGACAGTTTCAAATATAGATATCAACCAGGAAATGCGCAGTTCCTATTTGGACTACGCAATGAGCGTCATTGTGGCCCGGGCGCTGCCCGACGCCCGCGACGGACTGAAGCCCGTCCACCGGCGCATCCTGTACGCCATGTACGACATGGGCATCCGGCCCGGCACACCGCACCGCAAGAGTGCGCGTATTGTCGGTGAGGTGCTGGGTAAATATCATCCTCACGGCGATTCGGCCGTCTATGACTCGATGGTTCGGATGGCCCAGGAATTCTCGATGCGCTACATGCTGGTCGATGGCCAGGGCAACTTCGGCAGCATCGACGGCGACAGCGCGGCGGCCATGCGGTATACCGAAGCCCGCCTGGCATCCATTGCCATGGAGCTGCTGCAGGACATCGACAAAGACACCGTCGAGTTCGTCCCCAACTTTGACGAGACGCTGACCCAGCCGGACGTGCTGCCGGCGCGGCTGCCCAATCTACTGCTCAACGGTACGTCGGGCATTGCCGTCGGTATGGCCACCAACATTCCGCCGCACAATCTCCATGAGCTGTGCGACGCACTGATCTACATGGTTGACCGGCAGGATGACATTGAAGACGTCACACTCGATGAGCTGATGGAGTTTGTCAAAGGGCCGGACTTCCCGACGGCGGGCATGATCATGGGCACAGAAGGCATCCGCAACGCCTATGCCACCGGCCGCGGCCGGGTCCTGATGCGCGGCGTGGCCGAAATTGAGCCGATTCCCAACGCCAGCGGCGACCGGATGCAGATCAATATCAAAGAGCTGCCGTTCATGGTCAACAAGTCGCTGCTCATTGAACGCATTGCCGAGCTGGTGCGAAAGGGCGTCATCACCGAAATCTCCGACCTGCGCGATTCGTCCGACCGCAACGGCATCTCGGTCGTGGTCGAGCTGAAGCGGGGCACCCAGCCGCGCAAAGTGCTCAACCAGCTCTACAAGCACACCGCCCTGCAGTCGACGTTCGGCGTCCAACTGCTGGCGCTGGTCGATCAGCAGCCGCGCTTGCTGTCGCTGAAGCGGGCTTTGCAGATCCACATCGACCACCGCGTCGATGTCCTTACGCGCCGCACCAAGTTCGAGCTGGACAAGGCGGAGAAACGGCAGCACATCCTGGCCGGCTATCTGATCGCCCTGGGCGATATCGACGCGGTCATTGAAACGATCCGTGCCGCTGATTCGGCCGACGACGCGCGCGAAGATTTGATCCGCCTCTTCGGGCTGACCGAAGCGCAGGCGATCGCCATCCTCGACCTCCAGCTGCGCCGCCTGGCGGCTCTGGAACGCCAGCGTATCCAGGATGAATTCGACGAGATCACCCTCCATATCAACTACTTGCGCGGCCTGCTGGAAGATAAGAAGCTGATTCTCGGCCTCATTCGCGAGGATCTGGAGTCGCTCAAGAGCGACTTCGGCGACGACCGGCGGACGCAGATCATGCCCGACGCCGGCGACTTCAACATGGAAGACCTCATCAAGGATGAGAACGTCTTCGTCTCCATCACCCGGCGCGGCTATGTCAAGCGCACCCCTGTGTCCGCCTACCGGCGACAGGCGCGCGGCGGCAAGGGGTTGATCGGCATGTCCACCCGCGAGGCGGACGAGTTGGAGCATCTTTTTGTGGCGGGCACGCACAACACCATCCTCTTCTTCAGCGACCGGGGCAAGGTGTACGCCATCAAGGCGTATGAGATTCCGGAGTTGGACCGCACGGCGAAAGGCATCTCGCTGATGAACATCCTGCCGCTCTCGCCGGAAGAGAAGATTACGGCCGCCTTGCCGGTTAAGGATTTCGAAGACGCCGAATACCTGATCATGATCACCCGTCAGGGTAAGGTAAAACGGGTCGAAGTCAACATGTTCGCCAACGTCCGGCCCAGCGGCCTGATCGCCGTCAACCTGGAAGAGGGCGACAGTCTGGGCTGGGTGAAGATGACCCGTGGCGGGGAGGATATCATCCTCGTTAGCGAGCAGGGCAAGGGCATCCGCTTCAGCGAAGAGGACGTCCGACCGATGGGCCGCACGGCCACCGGCGTCAACGCCATGCGCATCGACGCCTGGGACCGGTTGACCGGGGCCGACGTCGTCACCCCTGAGGGCCAACTGTTCCTGATTACCGAACGTGGCTACGGCAAGCGCACGCCGCTGAGCGAGTATCGCACCCAGGGTCGCTATGGCCAGGGCGTGAAGGCGATGACGCTGCTCCCGGAACGCACCGGAGCCATTGTGGCCGCGCGGGTGGTGGAGTCGGGGGACGAGGTAACGCTCATCTCCACCAACGGCATCATCCTGCGGACGGCCGCCGACCGCATCTCGCAGCAGGGACGCGCCAGTCAGGGCGTGCGCATCATGGATATCCGCGACACCGACTCCGTGGCGTCGCTGGCCATTGTGCGCGTCGACCAGCAGATGCCCGAGGAGTCTGACGCCACGATGCCGTCAGAGGCGGGGGATGCTGGTGAGCCGGCGATGGTGGATGTGATCGAGATGGTGGAAGAGGCCGGGCCGCCCGACGACGTGTCGCCGTCAGACAACGGCGCATCACCGGTCGAATAACCGCCAGGCCACGACACCATTACCCAGATAACGCAAAAGGGGCCAGCTACGTGCTGGCCCCTTTTTGTTTGGAGAGTCAGGAACGCCGAAACCTGACTCTCGTTAAAAAGGAGGAGAAGAAGAAGAGATTTTGTACCCTTCGAAGACTATTCTATGACGGGAAGCAGATTCCCGCTGTACGCCGAATGTACGCGCAGACTACGCAAAACCTACGCTTGTGAAAAATGGATCAAATGACCCGTTTAGAGCGTCTCTTCAACAAGAACCGTGCCGGTCGGTTCGTCGTGGCCGGCAGCGGCAAGAGCGACGACAGCGCCTGGAATAGCACCCGGAAGACCCGCGTCCGCCAACGAGCGAGCGCCGGACGGAGCAGCGGCCGTCTCCCCCGGTGCGGCGGCCAGCAGCGTGTAGACGTCGATGCCGTAGTCCGCGTATTCACGAGCGCATTCGCGGGCAAAGCCCATCACACCGGCCATGCTCGCCCCGAAGGCGGCCGCTTGCGGCAGAGCAGTCAGCGTTCCGGCCGTGGAGGCAACGTTAATGATGGTGGCCCCGCGCTCCTGGTTCTCGTCCGCCATCACGCGGCCGGCCAACTGGCTCATGAAGAACGTGCCCTTTAGATTCACGTCCATGCAGCGCTGCCACTCCCACTCATCGAGTTTGAGAATCGTGCCGTGCGGCTGGACGGCGGCATTGTTGACGAGGATGTCAAGACGGCCCCACTCAGCGCGGGTCGTTTCGATGACGTGGACGCACTGGAATTTGTTGCTGATGTCGGCGGCGATGTCGATTGCCCGGCCACCTTGTTTGCCGATGGCGGCGGCCACGCGGGCGGCCCGGTCGGGGTTGAGGTCGTTGACGGCCACACGAGCGCCGGCGGCCGCCAGGGCATAGGCAATCGCCTCGCCCCGCCCGTGCCCTGCGCCGGTAACAATGGCGACCTTGTCGGTGAAACTGGTATCGGTCATGGCCGAATCATAGCCGGAATCGACGATCTGCCCACCTGTCAGCCGGCCAGACGTGTATTAGCGGGCCTACTCCTCATTCGCCAACTGAGCCTGAATCACTTCGTCAAACACCTCGAACGACTGGGAGCCGAAGATACGCTCGTCGCCGACGACGATCGTCGGGCGCACCGTGATGCCCCGATTGCGGCGTTGGTCGTCGAGAGCGCGAATCTCCTCCCGCATCGCCTCGCTCTCATAGCAAGCGTCGAACGCCGTCATATCCAGCCCCAGCGAAGCGGCCGTCTCCTGGAAAAACCCCGCCCGGGCGACGTAGACGGCGCGCTGGTTTTCGTAGAGCGTGTCGTGCATCTGCCAGAACTGCTCCGGCGACTGCTCGCCAGCGCAGAAAGCGGCCGTCGCGCTGTTGAGCGAGTTCGGGCCGAGGTCGAGCATCGGCCAGTAGACCAGCTTCACCGTGCCGTCGGCCACGTGGGTGGCGATGATCTCCTGCGCTGCACCTTCGACGAAGGCGCGGCAGGTCGGTCAGAGAAAGTCGGAATGATCGGTGACGACGACCGGCGCATTCGGGTCGCCCAGGAAGTAGGTGCCGTTGGCATCACGCCCGGCAGGGACGACGGCCGACCCGCCCAGCGGACTGTCGGTGGCGGTCGGGTCGGGCGTCAGGGCGGCGTTGGCGGCCCGGGCCGTAGCCGTGCCGGGCAGCGCGTCGCCGGCGGTCGTTTTGCCGGTCGGAGCCGCGCCCCCACAGGCGGCCATCAGCAAGACGACCGCAACCAGAGGCAGGAATAGACGGAATCGGTTGAACATTGGCTTCCCTCTTGCACTCAAAACTTGGCGAACAAGGTCCATCAGGGCGTGTCTGCCAGCGCCTGGTTCAAGAGCTGCTGAAAGACATCATACGACGCCAGTCCGGCCAGCACCTGACCATCAATATCAAATGTGGGTTGGCTGAAGATGCCGCGCTGGCGACGAATGTCGTCCATGGCCATCACCTGGGCCAGGCCGCTTCCGTCGTCGTAACACGCCTCGAAGGCAGCCTGGTCAACGCCCGCGCCCACAGCCAGGTTAACGAAGTAGTCACGGTCAGCGCGGTAGAGGTCGTTGAGATTGGCAAACAGCGCTTCATGTGTCGCCCAGAAGAGCGCCGGGTCCTGCTGACCGGCGCACTCGGCCGTCACAGTGGCGAAGACGCTGGGATTACCGTGGTTGAGCACGGGCCAGAAGACCAACTTCACATCGCCCGTTTCAACATAGTCAGCGGACAACTGCGGCTCGGTGCCTTGCACGAAGGCACGACAGGTCGGTCAGAGAAAGTCGGAGTAGTCGATCAGCGTCACCGGCGCGTCCGGGTTACCGTAGAAGTACGCGCCTTCGTCGGTCACGCCGTAGACGATGGCCGGGGCAGGGTCGGCCGTTGGCTCCGGCGGCGCCGTGGCCGCCGGGAGGGCGGTGGCTTCGGTTGGAGCAGTCGCGGCGGGCGGTTGGGTCGCCTGTGGCGGAACGGTCGCCTCGGGCAGTGCAGTGGCCGCCGGCAGATCGGTCGCGGCTGGCAGCGTTGGCTGCGTCTGCACTTGCACCGCCGGCGGCGGGACGGTAGCGGCTGCCGGCTCGCTTGTCGCCGCCGGCGCACAGGCAGCCAGCAGGATGAGCAGCGCTACCATAAGGAACAAGACGGTATATCGTTTCATACTTTGATTATAGAACGACCACGGTGTAAGGGTGCTTACAAAATCCTTACCCGTGCTGACAGCACTTCTGTGCGACATGAATGGCGATGCCAAACATAACCGCGCA
The DNA here is from genome assembly GCA_963715935.1 of uncultured Chloroflexia bacterium. Classification (GTDB taxonomy): domain Bacteria; phylum Chloroflexota; class Anaerolineae; order Promineifilales; family Promineifilaceae; genus Promineifilum. Next base: position 29,094 of record CAVQSM010000001.1, read on the forward strand.
TCAGACACGCGATCCTGTCCTCAGCCAGAAAGAGTGTTTGGGGAACCGGCGAAGTCGCCATCGTAGACCACTGCCGGCGTTGGGTTCCTGACCCGAAAACCAGACGCATCGTGGCAGAGATCATTCGACGGTTGACACCCACTTGAACGTGATCCCAGGCAGTGAAGTCTCGATCCAGTTCTGCCATGCCTCTGGTGTAACCGGATTGAGGACCTGCGATTCTCCGGTGGTCTTGTTGGTGATCTGAATTAGACCTTGCCCTTCTGTGGTGCGGCTCCGCATTTGGAATGAAATGGTTGGCGATTCCGGGCTGGATACCCACTCAATCTCCTTCTTGTCCTCGCCAATAAACTCATACTCGTCGCCAAGCAATTCGACTTCATAGCTGTTTGGCGTGCCGGAATTGTCCATCAACACGATCTGATCTCTAAAGAACACCGTGCGCAAGTACGGCCTCAGAGCAGTAACAACGCCCTGGTAGTAGCTGGAAGGACCAAGATTCGGATTCTGGATATTCACGCGAACGATGCTGGCATGAATGAGCAAAACGGCCACGCCGGCAACAGCCCCAAGCAGGAGCTTCTGCCGGCGACCAGCGTCCAGAAACGACCACACGCCGTGACTGGCAAAGGGGACAAGCAGCGCGACGACCGGGAGCACCAGACGTGTGTTGGCAATGGCCAGCAGCGCGAACAGAGTCGACAGGACGGCCGCCGACAGAAGCAGTCCCCGGTTTGTGGCGAAAAGGCGCAGCGGTCGCAGCAAGCCCGGGTTGCTCGTTGTCAGCAGCCCCACGACGGAGAAGGCGAGCAGCAGGATGAAGCTAACCTGCGTGGTGACCGTGATCAGCGCGGCAGTCAGCGGGGAGACGGGAGGATAGATGACCCGGTACAGATGGCGCAGGATGAATGTTTCGCCACTCCACTGCCGGAGAAATTTCGCAAATGTCACCTCAACAAACTGCCGGGGATCATTCCTGATCTGATTCAACGCCATTTCTTGAGCAGCCCGATCCCAGCTCAGCGAGTGGGTCTCGGCATATTCCATAATTTGCGTTCTAGCCTGGTCTAGAGGAATGTAGCTTTCGCTGCTGCCAACATATAGATTGTAGCCTCCAGAACTGGACAAAGGAATGATCTGTCCTTGCTGTTGGAACAGCACAATCTCCCACGGGAGCACAATAAGAAAGCCTGTCAGAAATAGAACGAAGGGATACTTCAGCTGTTTGCCAATGGAAGTTGGAGCCATCCGTCGAGTTCGGGCAACCAGAAGCCAAATGGGCGCCAGGACGAACAAGGGCAACGCCGACGATCGGGCCAGTCCGGCCAGGCCTAGCGCAATCCCCGCGGCAACAGAGAAACCCACCCCCCGGCTTTCCTGCGGACTGTCCGCAGCCGAGAACGCGAAGTAGATGAGCAAGAACTGGAGCAGGATGTAGAGAGTTTCTGACCAGAGATAGTGTGAAAAGGCAATGAAGCTGGGATAGATGGCAAAGATAAGGGCGGACAGATAGGCGTTCCTGCGCCCGAAAGCGGCCTTTGCCACGAGATAGACGACGGGCACGGTCAGCGTTGACAGGAGAATCGTGACAAAGCGCGCTTTGGTGACGGTGTCGCTAAACGCAGGGAGAAGGGTTGAGAAACTGATCACACCCATCTGCAACGGCGGCCACCACCCCGCCTGGAACGGATCGCTCCCGAAAAACGCGTCAACCGCGTCAGGATCAACCGGCCGCGACCTGACGATGTCGGAGAGAACTGCCGTCAGTCCGGCTGCCCGCTCATAGTAGTCCACCTCGTCAAAGACAGGCGTCAATCCCTGCGGGACCAGCGGCATGAATACCGCCACGCGCAGGAGCATCGCCAGCAGAATAATGGAGATGAGAAGCCAATTGACGGACCGAGAACTCACCCATACCTCGTAACGCAGCAGGTCACCAAGCCAGCAAACAATGGCGAGATTATAGAGGTTGCCGGAAACGGGGCAATTCAGCCGGCCACGCCGGAATGGCTGGCTGGAGCTATGGTGAACTCAGGGGGAGACGCAGAGAAATATGCCGGCTGCCCGGCTGTACGGCACGAATCGGGCTATGCCGGCTTCCGACCTGCATGAATGGCAATCGTGCCGAACATGAACAGGCGGTAGCGAACGTCGATCAGCCCCATGTCGCGCATCGTCTGGGCCAGATCGTCCGGCTGCCGGAACTGCTGCGTGCTGTCGGGCAGGTAGCGGTAGGCATCGGCTTCCCCGGTAACCAGCTTGCCCAGCGTGGGGATGACATGGTTCAGATGGATGTGGATGAACGGCCGCAGCATATTGTCCTTCGGCGGGCTGGACTCCAGCACGACGATCTGACCGCCGGGCCGCGTCACGCGCATCTGCTCCCGGAACGCCCCTTCCACATCGATGACGTTGCGCATCAGAAAGCCCGAGGCGACTGCGTCGTACATGTTGTCGGCAAATGGCAAGGAGAGCGTGTCGGCCGTCACCCAGCGGATCTGGTCGCGGCCGGGCAGCCGCTTGCCCGCCTGCATCATCTCAATGGTGAAATCTCCGCCGACCGCCTGCAGTCCGGGAATCCGGTCCAGCCCTTCCTGGGCGATGTCGCCGGTGCCGGTGGCGATGTCGAGCAGACGGCCGCCAGGAGGCAGCTGCGCCTCCTCAATGACGACCTCGCGCCAGGTCATGTCCTGGCCGAACGTCATCAGACGGTTCATCGTGTCATAGCGACCGGAGATGCGAGCGAACATGCTCTGCACATAGTCGGCGCGTTCTTGTCCTTCCAAATAAGCCATAGGGTGCCTCACGCAACGCTGGCCTGTAGAGCGGCGAGCGTCGCCTTGTCATCGTGATTCTAAGCAGAAGGGGGAGTGGGATGCAAGCAGGAGCGCAGGGAGCTAAGCGGCCGCTTCACTGCCGTTGAACAGGTCGTCATCGCCAGGCGGGTACACTTCCCGCGCTTTGCTGGTGCCGGTCGGCGGGCCGATAATGCCCAGCTCTTCCATCGCGTCGATCATCCGTGCGGCTCGCGTATAGCCGATGCGGAAACGACGCTGCAGCAGCGACGTCGACGCCTTGTTCAGCTTACGCACCAGGGCCACCGCTTCCGGCATCAGATCGTCATCGATCTCCACCGTTGGGTTGGCCGCTTCCTCATCCATTTCCTGCAACGCTTCCCACAACGGCTGCTGGAGCGCCCCACCGGACGAAACGGCTGGTGGCTCCGGCGATGGCTCAGGCTTGGGCGTCGGTTTCGGTTTGGCAGCCGGCTTGGGTTTCGCAGCCGGTTTGGTGTCCTCGACTTTCTTGGCCGGCGCCTCAGGCGCTACATCTGCCGGTTCCTCCAGCGCAGCGGCGGGTTCATGGGTGATGGCGTCCGGGTCGCGCGGCGGCGGGGGCGAGGGCCGGGTTGCAGGCTTAGTCGCGGCGGGTTCGGCCGTGTCAATGGCGGGCTGGGGCGCATCGTCCGGCGTGGCGGTCGCCGGGCGGTCCATCTGTACGACCGGCGGCGCGACGTCGGAGGACGTCTCTCGCACTGGCTGACCGGATGGCAGGTCGGCGACTGCTTCGGCTGGTTTAGGCGTCACACTGTCGCTGGCGCTGATGATCTGCGAACGGCGGGCTGTCTGCCAATAATGGATCAGGTTCTGCAGCTCACTGTCGCTGACGAAGCACCCTTGCAGGCGAACCGGAGCGGCCGCATCCGGACTCTGGAAGAGCATATCGCCCTGGCCCAGCAGACGTTCCGCGCCAGTGGAATCGAGGATGACCCGGCTGTCGGTGCTGGAAGCGACAGCGAAGGCGATACGGGCCGGGAAGTTGGCCTTGATCAGGCCGGTGACGACATCAACCGACGGCCGCTGCGTGGCGATGACCATGTGAATGCCCGTGGCGCGGGCCATCTGAGCCAGCCGGGTAATGCCGCGCTCCGTGTCCTCCGGGGCCAGCATCATCAGGTCGGCCAGCTCGTCGACAATGATGACCACATAGGGCATCTTCTGCTTGTCCTTCTTGCGGGCGGTCTTCTTGTTGTAGTCGGTGATGTTGCGCGCGCCAACCTCGGCAAACAGCTTGTAGCGATGGTCCATCTCCCGCTGGGCCCATTGCAGCGTGCCGATTACCCGGTCCATCTCCACCACGACCGGCGCGGCCAGATGGGGGATGCCGTTATAGCCGGTTAGCTCCACGCGCTTGGGATCAACCATGACCAGCTTCAGGTCATCGGGCGTGTTTTGCAGCAGGAGGCTGGCGATGATGGCGTTGACGCAGACCGACTTACCGGAGCCGGTCGTACCCGCGATCAGCAGGTGGGGCATGGCCGCCAGGTCCGCGCCGATGGGCGTGCCGGCCACGTTCTGTCCCAGGCCGGTGCGCAGCGGCGACTTCATCTTGCCGTACTCCGGCGACTCCATCACGTCGCGCAGGGAGACGAGGGCTTTGGCCGTGTTGGGCACTTCGATGCCTACGTACCCCTTGCCGGGGACAGGGGCCTGGATGCGGATGGAGCGGGCCGCCAGCGCCAGCGCCAGGTCGTCGGCCAGACTGGCGATCTTGCCCACCTTGACCTTTGTGCGCTTGCCGTTGCGTGCCACCAGATAATTCGGCTCCACGCCAAACTGGGTGATCGTCGGCCCCTGGTTAATCTCCACCACCGTAGCGGGCGCGCCGAAGCTCTCCAGCGTTTGCTCGATAATCTCCACCTGCTCGCGGATGGAGGCGTTGTTCATATCGAGGTCGGTGCCGGATTCGAGGATGGCGTCGATGGAAGGCAATGTCCAGGAGTAGCTATCAGATTCCAGCGGCGTATGGGCGACGGCCGTCGTGCTGTTGCCCTCGCTGCTGCCCACATAGATCGGCGCAGCGGCCGGCTCGGCGGGAGGGGTGGTCGGGCGGGCAGGCCGTCGGGTGCGACGGGGCGGGGCGGCCGGTTTGGCAGCTGGTTCGGCCGCCGGCTCCTCTTCGACAATCAATGGCATCTGCGCTGGTGCGGGTTCCTGTTTTGCTTCCGCCGGGGCGCGACCGGGGTTGATGCGAATCACCCTGTCGCCCACGGGGAGCGCGTCTTCCGTGGCCGGGGCGGGCTGGTTCAGCCGCTCCAGCCAACTGCCCACATCCTTGCGGTTGATGCCGGAGATGAGCACCGCGCCCAGTATGCCCAGGACAGCCAGCGTGAGAATGGCGCCCCAATTGCCCAGCAGCTGGTCGAGCACATCAGCCATGAGGGCGCCGGTGTAGCCACCGCCCTGCCCGTTGGCGGCCGTCTGGTAGACATCACTGGCTTCGCCAACGGCGATGAGCGAGGCGAACGCCAGAAAGACGCTGAACAGGACAGCAAAACCGATCAGGCGGTAAATGGGCACGCTCGGCTGCTGGTCCATGCCGCGCATAACCAGGTAGACGCCGATGAAGCCCGTAATGCCGGGGATGATGAAGCGGCCGATGCCGAAGCCGCGAGCCAGCAGGGACGAAAGCCAGGCGGTGAAACTTCCCTGGTCGGGGGCCAGGAGGCTGAGCGCCAGAACGGCCGTCGCAAACAGGAACGACACCCCGACAATGAGCGCCTTCTGGGCGCTGCTGAAGCGGGGTTGGCTCTTGGCCTTCGACTTGGCAGGCGTGGTCTTGCGCCGGGTGCGGGTGCTCGTCGACTTCTTGCGGGCATTGCTTCGAGTCGATGAACTGGCGCTGACCTTCTTCTTGCTGCTGGTCGACTTGCTTGCGCTCTTCTTCGTTGCCATAGCTCAAATGTTCCTGGGCAGGGGCATTATAACACGGAAAAACACCCCGCGCAGTCGGCTTATGTTAACAAAAGCGACCTCTTCTGACAAACAAACCGCCTGTATCGCGCTGAGCAAACGATTATAGCCGGGGTGCTTCGCCGCCCCGTCACTGGTCAAGCTATCGGTTCCTGCATACACTCTCCCCGTCAGCCGCCGGAAGACGAGCGGTGATGGCAAGACGACCAGAAGCTGTGCGTCATCCTTTGGGACAGCGACGGCCAGACGACCCGACTACCACCTCATGCACCACCACCACCAGGACGCCCTCCATTACTTTCAGTTTGACGCGCTCAGCCGCCCCGGCGGCGGGCTGAACCACGCCGTCTTTTCGCGTCAGGGCGGGGTAAGTGCTGCGCCATTTCGCTCGCTGAACCTGAGCGTCTCGGTGCCCGACAACAAGAGCGACGTTTACGCCAACCGCCGCCGCGCCTACGGACTGTTCGGGCGGGACACGGACACGGTGGTCCACGCCCATCTGGTGCACGGGACGGCCGTCGCCCAGGTGACCCAGGCGGACAACGGCACGTGGCTGCCCCACAGCGACGCGCTGATTACCAACGAGCCGGGCTGCGCCCTGACGATGAACTACGCCGACTGCGCCCCTATCCTGCTCTACGATCCGGTCCGCCGGGCGATCGGGCTGGGCCACGCCGGCTGGCGCGGGACGGTGGCCGATGTACCGGGGGCAATGGTGGCGGCGATGGCGGCCGAATTCGGCAGCGATCCCGGCGATCTACTGGCGGCCGTCGGCCCATCGATCGGCCCGTGCTGCTATGAGGTCGGTCAGGATGTAATCGATGCAGTTGGCGCGGCGTTTGACAACCCGGCCACGCTCCTGCCCTACCCAGTGACCGAAGTCGCCACTCCGGCGACCGCAGTCAACACCCTATCTGGCGAACGACGGCCACACTTTGATTTGCCGGAAGCCAACCGGCGGCAGCTGGCGGCGGCGGGCGTTGCAGCGGATCGGATCGAGCTGGCCGATTTGTGCACGGCCTGCCGGACCGATCTCTTCTTCTCCCACCGCGCAGAGAACGGCCGCACCGGACGATTCGGGGCGCTCCTGATGTTGGCATAGCAAGGGCCGGGCCGCTTGCACGCCGCCGGAAATCTGGCAAAATGGCAGATGGGACAGGCGACACGGCCGAGGGAAGGTCGTCGCCCGCGAGACAATCTATGAGTGACAGCAACAAACGACAATCGCGCATCTTGGCGATCGACGACAATACCTACACCTTACGCCTGGTGGAGTTTGCGCTGCGCGACGCCGGGATGCGGTCAATGACCGCCCTCTCCGGCGATGAAGCAATGCAGCTCATTAACGACGAAGGTCTGCCCGATCTGGCCGTTGTCGATCTGCACATGCCCGGCATCAGCGGCTTCGAGTTCGCCCACCGCATTCACCAGTACAGCGACATGCCGATCATTATGCTGACGGCCGTCGGCCAGGAAGAGACGGTGCTGGAAGGGCTGGAAAAGCACGCCGAGGATTACATCGTCAAGCCGTTCAACGCGGGCGAACTGGTGGCGCGTGTGCGGCGGGTTCTGGCGCGCATCGGCCAGTTTGACCGCGACCTGGTGCCCCAAACGCGAATCGATGACCGGCTGGCCATCGACTTTCCCAAACGGAGCGCTCTGGTCGAGGGCAAGGAAGTGGCCCTGACACCGACCGAAACCAAGCTGCTCTACATTCTGATGCGCAAGTCAGGCCAGACTGTGCCGACCGAGTACATTCTGCGTCGTCTGTGGCCGATGGAGCCGGTCTTTGAGGATCGCCTGCACGTCCATCTCCACCGGCTGCGGCGCAAGATTGAAGACAAGAAAGATAAGTCGCGCCCACGCTACATCATTTCGGAACGCGGCGCCGGCTACAGCTTCCACATCCCCGAAGCAGCAACCACCGAGCCATAAGCCTATGCCCCGCTGTACGCTCGATCTCGTAAAGGCGGCGCTCATCATGCCGGATTTTGACGGCTATGCGGCCCAGCAGCATATGATGCCCCTTGCCCGCCAACGCTTCCGCCAGCCCGAACGGGACGGCGCCCCGCGCCAGGGCGCGGTCCTGCTGCTGCTCTACTTCCATGAGGACGCGCTCCATCTGGTGCTGACGCGGCGACCGGACGAGATGAAATCCCACCCTGGCCAGGTGTCCCTGCCGGGAGGCAAGCAGGAACCGGGCGAGACGCTGGAGCAAACCGCGCTGCGCGAAACGCTGGAGGAGATCGCAGTTCCCCCGGACCAGGTGCATCTACTGGGCCAGCTAACCCCGATCTACATCTCGCCGTCAGACTTCGAAGTACAGCCCTTTGTCGGCGTGTATCACCGGCGACGGCCGCCCGGCCTTTGTGCCCGACCCTCGCGAAGTGGCGGCCGTCATCGAAGCGCCGCTCGACCACCTGCTCGACCACAACATGCGCACCGAAGAGCAGTGGCAGCTGCGGGGCATGGATGTGACGGTGCCGTTCTTCCAGCTTGACGGTCACAAAGTTTGGGGGGCCACAGCGATGATGCTAAGTGAATTTGCGGAGCGACTGCGAGAGGCGGCCGCTTCAGAACCGGATTCCTCGTAGAGTCGAGCCACCGTTCGGCTCGACGACAAGGTATCCTACGTCAGACGCCGCGCCACCCAGACCACCGCCACCGCCAGCCCTGCCACCAGCAGCAGCGGCAAGACCAACAGCAGCAGATTCCCCGTATTCACGAACACGCTGCCGAGCAAGATCGACCAGTTCTGCGGGCTGGCCACGAGCGGATCCAGCGCGCCCAGGTCGAGCGTATAGTTGAAGGAGTGGCCGATGTGGAGGAACATCGTTCGCGCGGACAGAAAGAACAGGCCGAACGCCACGAACAGACCCGTCGCCCGGACCAACGGCTGTCGCGCCGAGTCGAGCAGCCAGTCGAGGGTAAAGCCCAGGGGCAGCACCAGAAAACCGAGGAACGGCACCAAATAGCGGCCGTCATGGGTGAAGCCGTGGGAGGTGTGATGCTGGGCAAAGAGCAGAAGGTAGACCACAAACAGCCCGGTGGTCAGGAAGAACGCCGCCCGGTCGCGGCGGAAGTAGCCCCATAATCCCGGCAGCGCCAGCAGCAGCACAGGTGACAGCAGTAGCAGCCCCTGGTTCATGCAGGGCGGCCCGCCGCACCAGCCGCCCCCTTCGCCCCAGACCAGCAGCGCCGCCAAGCCCGGCAGCAGCGGCCAATCGAACGTGGAGAGGAAGTTGCCCGCCCACGGGTAGTTGACCGCGTAGGCGTAGGATAATGTGGTGACGCTGCCGAAGCTGGTCGCGTTGTAGAAGGCCAGGAACGCCGCCGGGAGCAGCCCGCCCAGCACCCAGGGCAGCGTCGTCCGCAGCGGCTGCCGCATTGCCAGCGGCCACATGACCACGATCCAGAACAGCCCGGTGATGAGCACCACCAACGCATTGGAGTACTCCACCATCACCGCGCAGCCGGACACAAACCCCAACAGAAAGTAGCTGAACCAGTTCGGGTGGTCCCAGCGGTCGGTCAGGCGCAGCACCAGAAAGACGGACGCTACCACCAGAAAGCCGGACAGGGCGTGGGAGAACAGGACCGTGCTGTACTTCCAGTGGGCGGTGCCGAAAGCAAAGAAGAGGACAGCCGTCAGCGCCGCCCCTTGCCCGATTCGCAGCCGTCGCAGCAGCGCATACAACAGCACCACCGTCCCGGCTCCAGCAAAGACCGGCAGCATCAGGACGTACGGCAAGCGCGGATTTTCGGCATCGTGGCGGGACGGGATGGGGACGAACGGATCCGGCAGCGGCCCACCCAGCAGGTAGAACGGAATGGCCGCGACGGCCGTTCCCGGTGGCCGGTCGCTGTATAGCGTGCCGTCAGGCGTCAGGGCGATGTCGTTGCCTTCCGCGTAGTCGTCGAAGTTCTCCAGCGCGAAGGTGCGGTTGTCGACCATCGTCCGCAGCAGTGCGTAATGGCTGCCGTCGTTGCTGCTGGTGATGCCGGAGATAGTGGCGAAGTAGAGCAGGCTGACCCCGGTGAAAAGCAGCAGCGCGATCAGAAGGTCTCGGCGTGACGTGGCTTGGCGTGTGCTGGCGCTATAAGTCTGGTTCATGGGCTGCCCGCAATTGTACTCCCGTTTGGCGGGCCGTGGCTGAGAGACACCGTCTCTTGCGGGTTGCGCTCCGATCTTCCTTTCGTAATGGCTACCGGTATGTTACCATACGAGCGTAGCCTTCGATAGCTGGCCTTCTACCTGAACAAAGCGAGATAACAACATGAGCGATCTGGTCGAAACTGCAGGGTGGCGCACTCGGTTTCGCTTAGGGGGCGATGGATCGGCCGAGGACAACAAGTTCGGCACCATGGCCGGCGTCTTCGTGCCGACGATTCTCACGATTCTGGGCGCGATCATGTATTTGCGCCTGGGGTGGGTCAGTGGCAACGCGGGGCTGCTCGGGGCGCTGCTCATTGTCTTTTTGGCCCATGTCATCACCTTCTGCACCGGGTTGTCAGTCTCCTCCGTAGCTACAAATTCACGCGTGGAAGCCGGCGGAGCGTTCGCCATTATTTCCCATTCGCTGGGCATCGAGATCGGCGGAAGTGTCGGCGTCCCCCTCTTCCTGGCCCAGGGAATCTCCGTCGCCCTTTACGTCCTGGCCTTTGGCGAGGCGCTTATGAGTCTGCTGCCAGAGGAATGGGGCGTGACCCTGTGGATGATCTCGCTGGCCACGTTTGTCCTTGTCTTTCTCATCGCCTACATCAGCACTCGTTTCGCCTCGCGTATCCAGTTCCTGATTCTGATTGGCATCGCTCTGTCACTGGTGTCCATTGCGCTGGGCGGCGTGGTCCTGGCGAGAGAAGGGCTGCTGGTCTCCCCACCTGTCCTGTGGGGACCATTCAGCGAAGCCAGTTTCTGGACCACCTTTGCCGTTTTCTTCCCGGCTGTCACCGGCATCATGACCGGCATCAGCATGAGCGGGTCACTGCGCGATCCGCGCCGCAACATCCCCCTGGGCACAATGGGAGCCATTCTGGTGGGCTTTGTCATTTATGTAGCCCTGGTTTTCTGGTTGGTCTCCGTCGCCACGCCCGCCGAACTCCTGACCAATTCGACCATCATGGTCGACAAGGCGTTGTGGGGGTGGGCGGTCTATGTAGGCATGCTGGGGGCCACATTCTCTTCAGCATTGGGATCGTTGGTAGCTGCCCCTCGCGTCTTGCAGGCGCTGGCGAGTAAGCAGGTTATGCCCCGCAGCGAACTACTCGTCAAAGAGTCCGGCAACGGCGAACCGCGCAACGCAGCGCTGGCCACCGGGCTGCTCGCGGGGCTGGCCTTGCTGTGGGCGTTGTCTGCCGGAGGCATCAACTCAGTGGCCCAGGTGATCACGATGTTCTTCCTGATCACCTACGCCATGCTCAACCTGGTCGTCTTGCTCGAACAGCAGTTGAAGATGGTCAGCTTTCGTCCGACTCTCAGTGTCACTCGTCTGGTGCCACTGATCGGTCTGATTGGCTGTGTGGTGGCCATGGCTCTTGTCGCGCCCCTGTTCGGGTTGGTGGCGGCGATTCTGGTCTTTGCCCTCTATATCGTGCTCTCGCGCCGCTCGCTCGTCGATGAACGTAACGATATCCGCAGCGGTCTCTTTTTCTCGCTGGCGGAATGGGCGGCTGTCAACGCCAGCCAGATGCCTTCTGCCCCGCAGCGCACGTGGAAACCGGTGGTGCTGGCTCCCGTGCGCCAGGCGCGAACCCTCGGCGGGGTCTACCGCTTCCTGTGGGCGCTGACCTGGCCCCAGGGCGGTGTCCACACGCTCGGCATTTACGCCGACAAGGAAGGCGAAGCCCAGCTGAAAGAGTTGGAGACGATGACCAAAGCGTTTATCGACGACGGCATCTACGCCAACGCCACGTTCCTGGAGGAAACTGACTTCGTCAACGGCGTCCGCGCTACCACCCAGGTCCTGCGCAAAACGTTCTTCCGTCCCAACATCTTGCTGCTGCGTCTTAGAGAGGACAGCAATTTGGAGTTCTTGCAGGCGCTGGTCGACAAAACGGCCGCCTACAGCATGGGCATCCTGCTCCTGTACAACCATCCCATCAACGGCATGGGGCGCGAGCAAATCATCAATGTCTGGGTCTCCAATCAGGGGCCGGCCTGGGAGATCGACCTCAATCTAAGCAATCTCGATCTGGCCCTGTTGGTCGCGTACCAGCTCGGCCGCAACTGGAACGCACACATCAACCTCTGTATGGCTGTAGAAAGCGAGGCAGAACGGGAGCAGGCACAGGCGTATTTGGAAGAACTGATTGTGCTGACCCGCTTGCCGTCGTCGACCACAGCCATTGAGTTGTTTGTCTGCCCCTTCGCGTCGGCCGTTGAGAAGGCACCAATGGCTGATCTCAACATCCTGGGCCTGGCCCATGAACCGGACCTGCGCTTCTTCCAGAAACTAACCGCTGATTTCAACACCTCGTGCATCTTCGTGCGCGACTCCGGCGAAGAGAGCGCGCTGGCGTAAACGATCATCAAGAAGATGACGTCAGATCTATACAGGGCTTTTGAGTAGTCGGTCTTGAACAGGCCTAGAAACCGAGTTTCTGGGCGCTCGCGAGCGTATACGCAGCTGGACCTGAGAAACTCGGTTTCTACTTGCGACCTTTGAAAAACCCTGCAGATCTATACTTGCGGTCTATGGCGATGTTGATGATACTCTCTGCTTGAAAGCGTTTCGCGTTTCTCCGAACGACAGTCGATTCCGAGGGTATCTACATGGCGAAAGTTCCCACATACGACAGGATGATGAACCCGCTAATCCAAGCTCTGAAAGAACTGGGTGATTCAGGCACAATTGAGGAGATAGATGATAAGGTCGCTGAGATAATGAACCTTAGCGATGAGCAGCTTGAAATCCTGCACGATCCTGAACGCGGTGGCAAGACTGAAGTCTCGTATCGACTAGCCTGGACACGTACGTACCTTAAGAAATATGGCGTGCTTGATAATTCAACACGTGGCGTTTGGGCGCTCACGCCAGAGGGTCGCGCGGTCGAGCGCGTGGATCCCGAGACGGTCAAACGGTTGGTGCGCGAAGAGTTCCATGAATCGCGTTCGACGAGGATAGAGACTGACCCTGTTGAAGATGAACCCGAGCCAGCATGGCGCGACGAACTCCTAACGACGCTTCAGGAAATGGATCCGTCCGCCTTCGAGCGACTTGCACAACGTCTTCTTCGTGAGTCAGGCTTTATTCAGGTAGAGGTGCTCGGCAAGAGCGGTGATGGAGGTCTAGACGGTAAGGGCATCCTGCGTCTTGGAGGACTACTTGGCTTCCATGTGTATTTTCAATGCAAGCGGTATAGCGGCTCCGTAGGTGCGGGCCATATTCGCGACTTCCGCGGTGCGATGATGGGTCGCGCCGACAAAGGGTTGATCATCACCACTGGCACTTTCACTCGAGACGCTGAACGCGAAGCGACGCGAGACGGAGCCTCACCAATCGATCTCATCGACGGCACTTTATTGGTCGAAAAGCTCAAGGAGTTAGAGCTGGGAGTAGAAACAAAGATCGTCCAAGAAGAGCGCATCACAATTGACCACGATTGGTTCAAGACACTATGACCTTCAACTACATCTACAACTACCTCGAACTTAACCCCAACCTGTCCACCAGCGGCCAACCGACGGCCGACCAGTTTCGCGCCCTGGCGACAGACGGCTTCACCCACGTCATCAATCTGGCCACGAGCGACTCGTCCAGCGCTCTGGCCGACGAGGCGGCGCTGTTGGACGAACTGGGCCTGACCTACGTCCACATTCCTGTGGTTTGGGACGATCCACAGCCAGCCGATTTCGCGGCGTTTGAGGCGGCGATGGCTGCGCTGCCGGAAGACGGCCGCACGCTCATCCACTGCATTGCCAACTACCGCGTCACCGGCTTCTACAGCCTGTACGCGCAGAAGCATCTGGGCTGGACGGCCGAAGAAGCGGCCGCCCTTCGCGCCCGCGTCTGGGATGTAGCCGACTATCCGGTCTGGCAGCAGTTTCTGCGCGAGCAGGCAGATGAGGCGTGAGATGGCGTGCGGCGTGGCTCCGTCGCTGGTGGCGCTAGCTGCCGGCCTGTAACGCGGCTGTCCACTCCACCAGCAGCGCTCCGGTCGACTCCATGTGGATGCGGATTGCTTCCAGGTAGCTGTCCAGATAGAACGATAACCAACCGGGCGGCAGACGGTAGCCCATCAGCAGATGGGCATACCACGCTGCGTCAGCAGGCAGCAGCCGGATGTCGCCCAGGCGCAGGGCGGCGGTGATCGTCTGGGCCACGTCGTTGTTAATCGCTGCTAGATGGGTTGTCGGCTGGTTGTCGCCCACGAAGCGGCCCCAGACATGGGCCTCAATGAGCGAGCGTCGCTGGGTGTACAGTTCCAACGTCTGGCGATGGGCCGCGTCAGGTGGCAGGACGGCCACCGTCTCCGGCTGCTGCTCGACCAGCCGCCCCACCACATCCGGCGCAACTTCCAGATCGCTGCCGATGAATTGACCAGGGATGCGGGCCTGGAGCAGCGGGTTGCTGTTAAAGACAGTCCCGCCGTAGGTCAGCGGAACAGCCTGCCCGGCGACCGCCTCCGCCGACGCCTGAAGCGCCGCCGCCGTGTGGAGCTGCTGGGCGGAGAGAACCACCAGGGCCGGAGCCACCTGGGCGACGGTCTCCGCCAGCGCCTGTGTGGGTACGTTCGGCCCCAGATAGACGACATCCCAGCCGCGCACCCGGAGCGCATAGGTCAGCAGCAGCGGCGCGAACGTGTGGGAGTCCCCCGGTGCACAGCCGATGAGGATGCGCTGCGGTCGGGTAGGCGGCGGGGCGGCCGCAATCAACAGGTCGAGGCGGCGCAGTGTCAGCGCCGAACCGAAATGCTCCTGCTGAATCGTGATCGCCCCGCGATACCAGCCCGCGCCAATGTCGGCCAGCCCTTGCCGCAATATCGTGTGGGCGACCATCTCGGCGGGGAAGCGGGCAAACGCCTGAGTCAGCGCCTGTTCGGCCGCTGTCTGGTCGAAGACAAGGCACGCGTCGACCCAGCGCTGGCGCAGTTCATCCAACTGCGGCAAGCGGGGGGCGACGGCCGCCAGGTCGGGAACAGTCGCCGCCGGCGCCATCGACGCAGCCAACGGGTCCGTACCCTGGCCCTCCAGTGTCCGCCAGAGGTCAACCGCCTGGCTGATGGCCACGCCCTCCGCCTGGCGCGCTACCAGCCAGTGCAGCAGGGCGACATCCCGGCGCGAATAGCGCCGCCGCCCCGCGGCCGTCCGCTCGGGTTCCGGCAGGCCGTAGCGCCGTTCCCAGGCGCGTATCGTCACCGGTTTCAGGCCCGTCTCCTGGGCCACAGCTTTGATGTTGAGCAGCGATGTATCGGTGTTGATCCTGTCCATGGGCCCGTTTTGTAACAAACGGCGGCGCAAGTGTCAAACAGATGTACAACTAGCCCGGCGACGACGGGCAAACTGGCGGCACAAAGTTATACACACTTTGTACAACAGCTTGATCTTTGCGCCCGATGTCTTATAATCCCCCTTACGTTGTACATTAATTGTACAATAGCGGTCTTTGACAACTGTTCCTCCGCAGTTGTCAGACTTCAGCTTCTCCTTAACGCTGCAGGACAGGTGGGTTCATTCCTACCTGTCCTGTAGTGGTTTCATAGTAGAATCATCGTACGCATTTACGTTTGTCCTCATGTTTTTACCAGGCGAAGGAGGCATTATGTCTGACTTGCAGTACCAGTTCGATCGTATTGATACGGCCATCACCAACTGGATGGCCCGTTGGGGCGTGCCCTTGCTCAGGGTCAGCCTCGGCATCGTCTTCTTCTGGTTCGGGTTCCTGAAGTTTTTCCCCGGTCTTAGCCCGGCTGAGGATCTGGTTACCAGCACCATCGAGCTCATGACCTTTGGTCTGATTGGACCAGAGGTTTCGATCTACATCGTGGCGGTGTGGGAGTGCCTGATCGGGCTGGGGCTGATCTTCGGCAAGTTCATGCGCATCACGCTGCTGCTCCTGTTCCTGCAGATGATCGGCACGCTGGCCCCCATTGTGCTGTTCCCCGACGCCGTCTTCACGCGCATTCCCTTCGTGCCCACGCTGGAAGGACAGTACATCATCAAGAACGCCGTCCTCATCAGCGCGGGCATCGTCCTGGGCGCTACGGTGCGCGGTGGCGGGCTGGTGGCCGATCCGGCTAAAATAGAGCAACAAACGGGCGCTTCAGCGCAGCGGCTGTAGACCGGTTCTACGAGACCAGCCGGCCAACTGAATAGCCGCAGCGCACAGCGACACCTCTGTCCCGGGGTGTCTGACAGCCCTGAACATCATCGCCACCAGGAAAGCACATGAACCACACCTTCCGTTGGACGCCCCAGAAAATTGCCCAGCGCCTGGCCCTCATCGAGCCACAAATCTACCGCCGACGACAACCACTGCCGCCGTTTCGCTACGTGGCCCTGGATGATGCCCGGTCGGAGCCGCCTGTCGGCGTCGAGGTGGATCACAGCGCATGGGAGGAGATAGCCCCTCATAGCTACTGGGGCGACTGGATGACCACCTTCGTCATGCGCACCACCTTCGCGGTGCCACCTGAGTGGAGCAGCGCTGGGCCTGTGGCGCTCTATTTGCCGTTGAACCAGTCGGGTGACTTCAGTCATCCCGAAGCGCTGGCCTATGTCGATGGCGAAGCGTACGCGACATGCGACCGCCACCACCAGGAGATCCTGCTTCCGCCGGCGTGGCGCGACGGCCAACCCCACCTGCTTGCGCTCCACGGCTGGACCGGACTGGAAGGGTGGTTCCGGGGCGAACTGGAGACCCGGCTGTTCATGCACCCGTGCGCGGTGGTGCAGATCGACCAATCGACCAGAGAGTTTGTGGCCACCGCCCGTGTCGCCCTGGGCATTGCCGATCAACTGGACGCTAACGAGCCCGCCAGAGGCCGCCTCTATCAGGCACTCGACGATGCCTTCCGCCAACTGGACACCCGCGACCTGCTGGGTGAGGCGTTCTACGACAGCGTGCCGGCTGCCCACGACGCGCTACGCAGCGGCATCGCCAGGGCCGGTGAGCCGCTCGACGTGGAGATTGTGGCCGCCGGCCATGCCCACCTGGACATCGCCTGGTTATGGCCCGTGGCCCAGGCCCGGCACAAAGCAAGGCGAACCTTCCACACAGTTATGCGCCTGATGGAGCAGTTTCCCACCTACCAGTTCAGCCAGAGCCAGCCCCAACTGTATGACATGATCCGCCAGGACCAGCCCGATCTCCTGTCCGTCATCAAGGAACGGGTGGCTGAGGGGCGGTGGGAACCGCTGGGTGGTATGTGGGTGGAGGCGGACTGTACGCTCTCCGGCGGCGAGGCGCTGGCCCGGCAGTTCTTGCTCGGCCGCACCTTCTTCCGCGAGCAGTTCGGCCCGGACGCCGAATCCCCGGTGCTCTGGCTGCCGGATGTCTTCGGCTACGCCTGGAATCTGCCGCAGTTGATCAAGGAAGCGGGCCTCGACTACTTCTTCACGATCAAGATCAGTTGGAATCAGTACAACCGGATGCCGTACGACAGCTTCTGGTGGCAGGGGTTGGACGGCACCAAAGTGCTCACGCATTTCAGCAGCACCCAGGATGCCGGTTCGTTCGCGGGCGAGCCGCCGCGCCCCACCACCTACAACGGAGCGGCGACGCCCCTGGAGATGCTGTCCACCTGGCAAAACTCGCTCCATAAGGAAAACCAGCGCGTGTTTCTGACCGCGTTCGGCTACGGAGATGGGGGCGGCGGGCCAACTCGTACCATGCTGGAAAACATCCGCGAGATGGCCGCGTTCCCGGCCACCCCGCAGGTGCGCCACGGCAAGGTTATCGACTTCTTTCGCCAACTGGAAACGGAGTCGGGCGACAGCTTGCCCATCTGGAATGGCGAACTGTATCTGGAGCTTCATCGCGGAACGTATACGAGTCAGGCGCAGGCAAAGCGCAACAATCGCCAGAGCGAGTTTCTGCTGCACGATGCTGAGTTTCTGGCCGCGTGGGCAGCCCTGCACACCGACTTTGACTACCCCCACGCCGAGCTAACCCGCGCCTGGCAGTTGCTCTGCCTCAACCAGTTCCATGACATTTTGCCCGGCTCATCCGTCCCCGACGTCTATGTGGACTCTGCCGCCGACTACGCGGTCATTCGCGCCATCGGCGAACAGGTTCGCGACGAGGCAGCGACCGCGCTCAGCCACCGTATGGCCCACCCCGAAGTTCACTCCGTCGCCATCAACCCCACCTCGTTTGAGGTGTCACCTATCATCCTGGTCCCGAACGCAGCGGTGGCGTGGCAGCCGGTCGATCTGGCCGGCGGCCGCTCATTGGCCACACAGCCCGTCCGCGGCGGCACGCTGGTCGCCCTGCCGTCGCTCGCTCCCTACAGCCTGACCGCCATCGGCGAAGGCGAAGGCGAACCGGCCCCAGCGCCCGGCGCCGTGGCCGCCACCAGCGACGGGGACACGGCCGTGCTTGAGAACGATCAGGTGCGGGCCGTCTTTGCTTCGAGCGGCGACCTCGTCTCGTTGTGGGACAAGCAGGCTGGACGCCAGGTGCTGGCGGAGGGGGAGCGAGGCAACGTGTTCCAGGCGTTCGAAGACCGGCCCATGTTCTGGGATGCGTGGGATATCGACATCTATTACGATGACAGGCAGTGGGAAGCCAACCCCGCCAGCCGGATCACCATCATTGAGGACGGGCCGCTGCGCGCCGGGCTGGAGATTGAGCGCACTTTGGGAGCCAGCACGATTGTGCAGCGCGTCTATCTCTTGGCCGACAGCCGGTCGCTGACGTTCGACACCCAGATCAACTGGCAAGAACAACACACGTTATTGAAGGTCGCCTTCCCGGTCGATCTGCTCAGCCCGGTGGCCACCTACGACGTGCAGTGGGGCAACGTGGAACGCCCCACCCACCGCAACACAACGTGGGACTGGGCGCGGTTTGAATCGTACGCCCACAAGTGGGTCGATCTCAGCGAAGGGGATTATGGGGTCAGCTTGCTCAACGACGGCAAGTACGGTCATGACATTCATGGCCATGTCATTCGGCTAACCCTCCTGCGCAGCCCAACCTATCCTGATCCGAACACCGACCAGGGTGATCATCGCTTCACCTATGCGCTGTACCTGCACCAGGGAGATTGGCGCTCCGGCACCGCCGCCGCCGCATACGCCCTGAACGATCCGGTTTGGCTGCACCCGGTTGGGGAAGGCAGCGGAGACGGGGCAGCGGCGTCGTTGCTGGAAGTGGATGCGCCCAACGTCATCATCGAGACCATCAAGCAGGCCGAGGATGGTGAGGGGGTGATCGTTCGCTTGTACGAGAACGAACGCAGCCGGGGCGTGGTGACGGTGCGCACGGCCTTCCCCCTGGCGGCCGTCCATCGCTGCAACCTGCTGGAAGAGAATCAGGCCGAGCTGAGAGCCGAGAGCCACTCAGTCAGCCTGACGATCAAGCCTTATCAAATTGTGACCTTACGACTCACACCAGACCTGGCGGGTGAGA
The DNA here is from genome assembly GCA_963715935.1 of uncultured Chloroflexia bacterium. Classification (GTDB taxonomy): domain Bacteria; phylum Chloroflexota; class Anaerolineae; order Promineifilales; family Promineifilaceae; genus Promineifilum. The sequence continues at coordinate 48,421 of CAVQSM010000001.1, forward strand.
CCAGCAGCTAGACGCGCTCGACAATGATGGGGAAGTCGCCGGTCGCGCCGGCCTCTCAGGGCGCCGGCTCCAGCACTGGCTCAACTGCTTCGGACGGTTCCGGGACCAGCGCTGTGCCTTCACTCCCCGCCGGCGCCGGCTGCTCCGCCAACACCGGGTAGAACGGATCACCCATGATGATCCGGCCGCCCCGCTTGCCCGTGAAGTAGGTCCACGCCCACTGGAGCATTACCTTCAGGCGGTTGCCGAACTCGATCAGAAACGTAATGTGGATGAAGGCCCAGACCAGCCAGGAAACGAAGCCGACGGATTGGTACCAGCCTATCTCCGCCACGGCCAGATTACGGCCGATGACGGCCATGTTGCCCTTGTCCTTGTAGACAAACTGGTCGAGCAGCTTCCCTTCCCGCCGCCTGCGGATCAGCCGGGCCACATAGTCACCCTGCTGCATCGCCACCTGGGCCACGCCAGGCAGCGGCTCGCCGTTGGGCGTGTGGGCGAAATGGGCCATATCGCCCAACACAAACAGGTTGGGGTAGCCCGCCACACTCATGTCCGGTTCCACGATGACGCGCCCCATGCGGTCGGTGGCCACGCCGGTCGCTTCGGCCACGGCTGCGCCCAACGCCGACGCCTTGACCCCGGCGGCCCAGAGGACCGTGTGGGTCTCCACGCGCTCGACATCGCCGCTGGCGTTGTCACGAATCATGACGTGATCTTCGGCGATATCGGTCACCAGCGAGCCGAGCCGTACCGTCACGCCCAGCTTCTTCAGCGCTTTCTGCGCGTCGGCCGACAGCGTTTCCGGAAAGGCTGTGAGCACGCGGTCGAGTCCTTCAACGAGGATAATCTCTGTCTCGCCGGGGTCGAAGGAACGAAACTCGCCCTGCAGCGCGTGGTGGGCCAGCTCCGAAAGCGCCCCGGCCAACTCCACACCGGTCGGCCCGGCGCCGACGATGACGAACGTCGTCCACGGCTTGCGGCCTGCAGACGTCGCTTCACGCTCAGCGGTCTCGTAGGCGAGGTAGACCCGGCGTCGCATCTCACTGGCGTCTTCGGCCGTCTTGAGGCCGGGAGCCAGAGCCGCCCACTCGTCGTCCTTGCCGAAGTAATGGTGGTGGGCGCCGGTGGCCACGATGAGCGTGTCGTAGTCGATCGCCTCATCACGGAGGACGACCTGCTGCCGGTGCGGGTCGATGTCGACGACTTCGCCCGCAATGACGCGCACATTCTCGGCCCGCTTCAAGACGCTGCGCAGCGGCGATGCAATATCAGACGGCGATAGCTCGCCGGTTGCTACCTGGTAGAGGAGCGGTTGAAAGAGATGGAAGTTGCGCTTGTCAATGAGCGTGACCTTGACCGGTTCACGGCGCAATGCTTTGGCCGCATAGAGGCCGGCAAAACCACCACCCACGATCACGATGTGGTGGGTCATGTGTAATCTTGTTCCTTTTATGGCCGGTTCCGTTCCGGGGAACAGAAGCAAGCCGCATTAATCAGGTTCGATAGGTGAACTCTACCGGGTTCAAACACGGTTCGTCAAGCCGATGACTGACGGGCCTGGTCAGACAGTTTGTTCCTGAGGAACGGCCGCCATCATCATGGCTTCGGCCGCCTCGCGCTGCTCAGAATCCAGGCCCAGCGTCACCCCTGGGCGGCGCGTGAAGTAGCTCCACGCCCAGCGGCTCATCACCTTCAGCTTGTCGTCGAACTCCACCAGGAAATAGACATGGACAAACGCCCACAGCATCCAGGCCGGCAGGCCCGCAAACTCCAGCGGGCCGATGTCGGCCACGGCGGCATTGCGGCCGATCACCGCCAGGTTGCCCCGGTCGCGATAGCTAAACGGTCGGACCTTGCGCCCAAAGCGCCGCCGCCGCAGCAAGTCGGCCACATAGTCGCCCTGCTGCATCGCTACCTGGGCCACACCGGGCAGCGGCTTGCCATCCGGCCCGGTGAAGTGGGCCAGGTCGCCGATGACAAAAAGGTTGGGGTGATCGGGCAGCGTCAGGTCGGACTGCACGATCAGACGGCCAGTACGATCCTGCTTTGCGCCGGTCTGCGCCGCGACCACGTCGGCCAGCGGCGATGCCTTGACCCCCGCCGCCCACAGCACGGTGGCCGTCGGGATGAGTGTCTGCTCGTCTGTGGCCACATCGCGCACGACGACATAGTCATCGGTGATGTCGGTCACGAGTGTGCCGGTCTTGACGGTGACGCCCAGCGCTTCGAGTGACTGTTTAGCCGCCGCCGACAACTCGGCCGGGTAGCCGGAGAGGACACGATCCAGCCCCTCCAGCAGAATGATTTCCGATTCGGCCGTATCGCAGTTGTGGAACTCGCCACGCAGGGTGCGATGGGCCAACTCGCCCAGCGCCCCGGCCAGCTCCACGCCGGTCGGCCCGCCGCCAACGATGACGAACGTTTGCAGGCCGCGCCGGATGGCCAGGTCAGACTCGGCGTCGGCGGCCTGGAACGCCCGCCAGATGCGCGCCCGCATCTCTCTGGCATCCTCCATTGTTTTCAGACTGGGAGCCAGCGCCGCCCATTCGTCGTCGCGGCCATAATAGTGGTTGCCCGCGCCGGTAGCCACGATCAGGGTATCGTAGGGAACTGTCTGGCCGTCCTTCAAGCGAATCGTCCGGGCGGCGACGTCGATGTCGACCACCTCACCGGTGACGACTCGGGTATTGCGCTGCCGGTCGAGCACACCCGCGAGCGGAGCAGTGACATCTTCGGCCGCCAGGTTACCTGTCGCCACCTGATAGAGCAGCGGCTGGAAGAGGTGATCGCCACCGCGGTCGATGACGGTGACATCCACTGGCGCGAAGGCCATCGATTCGGCCGCTTTCAAGCCGCCAAACCCGCCGCCAATGATCACTACCTGTTGTCGCTGTTTTCTGCTCATGATTGCCTGCACTTCCCTACTCTAATGAGTTTCGTCATTCTGCTTTCGATTTTAGCACCTTACGTCAAGACTAGTATAGACGATTGCTCACTATTTGTCTATATTTTGTCTATGTATACACCCCACCCTCATTCGCGACGGGCTGTTCGGTTCGGGGCGCGGATCTCAGTTAGATCGCGCGTAGCTGTACTTATACAGACGCGCCGCTTCCTGCCCAACTTACTTGACACGGACAACTGATCCCTTTATGATATTCGCATTGACTGACAGTCAGTCAATAGTGACTATCATGACCACCCGAAGCGTCAAAGCGCCCGAAGAACGGCGCAGCGAACTGATCGCCGCCGCCCAACGCCTGTTCTACACCAGAGGGTACAACAACACGTCGGTCAGCGACATCGTCCGCGACGTCGGCGTGGCCCAGGGCACGTTCTACTACTACTTTGACTCGAAGACGGCCGTGCTGCGGGCGCTTGTCGAAGAGATGGTCGCCGATTCGCAGGTCATGCTCCATGAGATAGTTGTCGACGAGTCGCTGTCCGCCATTCCCAAGTGGCAGCAGGTGATCAAAACGGCGTCTGGCTGGAAGCTGGAGCGCAAGGAGCAGATGCTGGCTGTCAACCGGATGCTGTTCATGGAAGAGAACTTCCTGCTGCGCCACACGCTGATAACTGCATCCTCGAAGATGATCGCCCGCGAGCTGGCGCTGATCATCGCCCAGGGCGTGGAAGAAGCGGTCTTCGACACCGGGCAGCCGCTGGAAACGGCCGAGATGGTTATGGCTCTCATCTTTTCTCTGAGCGACGGCATCAGTGAGCTCATCTTCTCTTCTCTGGATCCGACCGATGATCAGGTGTCCCGGGTGATGCGGCGTATCATGGCGGTGCAGACGGGCATTGAGCGACTGCTGGGCGCGCCACCCGGCTCGCTGCCCATCATGGACGAGGAGACGTTGCGAGCGTGGGTGGATTAGCCGGTTAGTCTCGTCGTCGGATAGTCTGATCGTCGAGCAGTTGAGTCGTTATTCGGCATTTTGTAGTTTTCGGAAGGTAGGAACTGTTATGAGCGAGCATGTGATTGAAACAAGCGGTCTGACGGTCTATTACGGCCGCCACCGGGGCATCGTCGATGTCGACCTGGCGGTGAACAAAGGGGAGGTGTTCGGCTTTCTGGGGCCGAACGGGGCCGGCAAGACGACCACCGAGCGGGTGCTGCTGGATATCATCCGCCCCACCACCGGCAGCGCCCACATCTTCGGCCTGGACTGCCAGGCGGAGGGAGTCACGGTTCGCGAGCGCGTCGGCTATCTGCCCGGCGAACTGAGCCTCTACGACGACATGCGCGTCAGCGCCTTCTTCGAGATGTATGCCTCGCTCCACAACGGAGGCAGCGACAAACGGTACTGGCAGACGCTTGCTGATCGCCTCGACCTGGACACCAGCCGCAAGATCAAGGAACTGTCCCGCGGCAACAAGCAGAAGGTCGGCATCGTCACCGCGTTCATGAACAAGCCGGAGCTGCTCATCCTCGACGAGCCAACCAGCGGCCTCGACCCGCTGGTGCAGCAGACGGTCATGGAGATGGTACGGGAGGCCAACGACGCCGGGGCCACCGTCTTCTTCTCCTCCCACATCCTGCCGGAGGTGCAGGCGGTGTGCGACCGGGTGGGCATCATCCGCGAAGGACGGCTGGTCGCCGTCGAGCGGGTCGACACGCTGACGACCCAGGCGTTCCGCCGCATTCGCTTTCGCTTCGCTGCCGCGCCGCCGGCCGACGCCTTCATCGGCGATGGAGTCACCGTGCTGGACCGCGATGACGATCAGGTGACGCTGGAGGTGCGCGACGGCCTGAGCGACGTGATGACGACCGCCGCCGGCTACGGCATCCTCGACATTGAAACGATTCCCGTCTCTCTGGAAGAAATCTTCCTGGCCTACTACGGCCAACAAAAGGGCAACAACCATGCTTAATCTACTCTGGCACGAACTGCGTTCTCGTCGCACCGCCATTTTGCTGTGGGGCTTGGGCCTCTCCTTCTTCCCAATTGTCTATATCGGCCTGTTCCCCTCCTTCGCCGACCAGATGGCCAACTTCCAGGAGATATTGGACCTGGCCATCTATCAGGCGATGGGCATCAGCATGGGCTCCTTCGAGGAGTTTCTGGCCTCGACCGTCCTCAATCTGGTGCCGGTCATCTTGTCTGTCTACGCTGTAGGCAGTGGCACGGGCGCGCTGGCAGGGGAAGAAGAAGACGGCCGCCTGGAGCTGATCGTGGCGCTGCCAATCCCCCGCTGGCAGATCGTCACGGTGAAGGCGATCGCCCTGGGCATTGCCCTGTTCCTGATCCTGGTCCTGGTCTCCGGCGCGACTGCGCTGACGATGATCGTAATTGGCAGCCAGGTAGAAACGGTGGTCACGCCGTGGGGTGTCTTCACCAGTCTGATGGCATCATGGCCGCTGGTCTTTGCCATCGCCATGATCAGTCTCTTTCTGGCCGCGTTCTGCCCCACGCGCCGGATCGCTTCCGGGCTGGCGGCTTTGATTGTCATCGCCAGCTATCTGGGCAATAACCTGACCGGCATGATCGATTCGCTGGAGCCGATTAAGGGATTGTTTCTGTTCAACTACTACGACGCAACGGCCGACGGGCTGCTGAACGGGCAGGACCCGGTCAATACACTCATCCTGCTGGGCGTGGCCCTGGTCGCCTTTGGGCTGGCAGTGTTCTTCTTTGGCCGGCGCGATCTGACAGTACACATGTGGCCGTGGCAGCGCGGGCGCGTGCCGGCCTCGGCAACCGCTTAGCCGTCCGGGGCGTATTGCTGCAGCCACCAGCTGCTTGATGGGCAGGTCCGAGCGACGCAGCTGCTTCACCAGTTCCGGAATGTCGAAGCGGACGCGGCGTAGATCGACGCTGATCCCGTCTTCGACCAGTTCGACCAGGGCGTATTCGGCCCAGGGCAGGAGCGCCGGCTCCAGATCGGTGACGGCGGCGGAGACGAAGGCGTTGCCGACGCTGCCGGGGTTGATCACCCAACGGCCGTTGTGCTGGCGCAGCATCTGGATATGGGTGTGGCCGCCGGCCATGATGGCAGCCGGGTTGCCGTCGAACAGCCAGTCCAGCTCCTCAGCCGGCGTCGTGGCCAGCACCAGATCGACATTGGACTGCGGCGAGCCGTGGTAGCAGAACATCGACATCCCCAACCCCAGGGGCACTTCGATCGTTTTGGGGAGCGAACGCAGGAAGTCGTAATCATGGGGGCGGAGCTGCTGTTCGCACCAGACGACGCTGTCGGCGACCGAGGCAGCGATGCGGTACTCGGCCAGCTTGTCCATCTCCAGCAGGGCCGCGTCATGATTACCCATGACAAACTCGCAATCCAGCGCTTGCAGGCGATCCAGCACAGCCATCGGTTCCGGGCCAATGGTGGCCAGGTCACCCAGACAGACCAGGCTGTCGGCCTGCTGCCGTTCGATGTCGGCCAGCACTGCCTCCAGCGCTGTCAGGTTGCCATGAATATCGGAAAAGAGCGCAATTCGCATGAATGCCTTGTCCGCAGCCCGGGTTGACAGACGATTCGTTCCCAACGAGCCGGGGACGGGCCGAGGAGCATCGTGGCGCAGAGAAAACGCCACCGCACTCGATCTGGCCTGAGCCGACCGCTTCACAGTATATGCCGGCCAGCTTAACTTTACAACCGGCCATGACAATCTGCCTGAAGACGTGACATCTGTTAGTTGCACAAGTTGTCTGTTGAATTTATACTGTCCATTGTTAACTGAGGTTAAGATTCGTTTGATGGAGGAGCAATGCGGAGTTGCTGCAGCGTAAACATCAAACACAGCAACGATCTGGCAGGCTGGCCCACAGTGGGTCGGACAACTCCGTGCGGGTCAGCGCAGGCCCTCCCTCAGTCATACACGTTCACACCCCAATTGATTCAGATTACTGATGAGGTCGCTGCCGTACGGGGCGACCTTGTTGTATTCAACGGCGGCTCGACGACTGTCGGGGAAAGGGGTCGTCCGGCCCCATCCCCGGAACAACGGCACAGGTTGCATTAGCGGGCGAGCGGACGCGACTCCATTGCCGGTAGCCTGTCGAGGCCACGGTCGCTTCCCATCCCCACCATGATCAACGGCTCTGCGGAGCCACTAAACGTCCCGTCATGGGAGAGGAGATAATCTTATGGAAATGGGTGGATTTGCCAATCAGATGGTGCATGTTGATCTCACCGCCGGTGACATCGATGTTCGCGAGATTCCGGAGGAGTGGGCGCGGAAGTATATCGGCGCGCGCGGTCTGGGCGTCAAGTACGTCTTCGAGAACGGCCCGACCGTCGACGCCGACTCACCAGAAAATATCCTGTGCTTCATGAACGGCCCGCTGACGGGCACGGCCGCCAACATGAGCGGCCGCATGGCCATCGTTACCAAGTCTCCGCTGACGGGCACGGTTACCGACAGTCATCATGGCGGCTGGTCGGCGGCGCGGCTGCGCTGGTCCGGCTACGACGGGCTTATATTCAAGGGCAAATCCGAGAAGCCTGTCTACCTGTACATTGATGAAGACACGCTGGAGCTGCGCGACGCTTCTGAAGTGTGGGGGAAAGGCGTCCACGACACCGTCAAGCATTTCCAGGACAAGTTCGGCGAGAAGGACCTGACCGTCATCACCATCGGCCAGGCAGGCGAGAACCAGGTGCGCTTTGCGTCCTGGGTGAACGAAGACGACCGGGCCAGCGGCCGCGGCGGCACGGGCTGCGTGGGCGGCGCCAAGAACCTGAAGGCGGTCGTCGTCAAGGCCAAGAAGAAGATGCCGCGCCCGAAGAACCAGGAAGCGTGGAAGAAAGCCCACTCTCGCGCGCTGGGCGTCATCATGGACGAGGCCAACATCACCAGCCCCAACAAGGGCGGCCTGTCGCTCTACGGCACCAACGTGCTGATGAACATCACCAACACGATGGGCGCGCTCCCGGCCTACAACGGCACCGTCACCAGCTACGGCGACGAGTGCGAGAACCTGAGCGGCGAGCATGTCTACGACACCATTCTCGTCAGCCACCCCACCTGCCACGCCTGCCCGGTCGCCTGCAAGAAAGAGGTCGAGCTGAAGGACGGCATGTACAAGGGGCTGCGGATGGAGAGCGTGGAGTATGAGTCGGCCTGGGCGCTGGGCGCCAACTCCGGCCACCACGACATCGACACCGTCGTCAAGCTCATCGACCAGTGCAACGATTACGGCATGGACACGATTGAGCTGGGCAACACCTTCTCCGCCTACATGTACGCCTCCGAGAAGCAGTACACCAACGGCCACGGCAACCTGGAGTGGGGTGACTTCAACCGCATGGTGGAACTGACGACGATGATCGCCCATCGCGAAGGCGTGGGCGACGCGCTGGCCGAAGGGCCCGCCCGCTTCGGCGCCAGCCTGGGCAAGTCCGACGTGGCCAACACGGTGAAGGGCCAGGCGATTCCGGCCTACGACCCGCGCGGCCTGAAGGGCATGGGCATCGCCTACGCCACCAGCAACCGCGGCGCCTGCCATCTGCGGGCCTACACCCCCGCGGCCGAGCTGAACCTGATGCCGTTCAAGTCGGTCTACAGCGACCCGCTGGACTGGACCGACAAGGGCGAGCTGACCAAGGTGTTCCAGGATGTCCACGCCTTCTCCGACAGCCTCGACCTGTGCAAGTTCAGCGCGTTTGCGATGGGCATGGACGAGTACGTGGAGCAGTACGCGGCGTTCTGCGGCATTGAGTTCACGGTGGAAGATGGCCTGATTGCCGGCGAGCGCATCTACAACCTGGAGCGCTACTACAACAATCTGGCCGGCTTTGGCGAAGGCAGCGACTACCTGCCGAAGCGCTTCACCGAAGAGCCGTCGACGATGCAGGGGTCGGAGGGCCACACCTGCGAACTGGACCTGATGCTGACTGACTACTACCGGCTGCGCGGCTGGAAGGACGGCGTTGTGCCGGAAGAGAAGCTGCGGGAGTTGGATATTATCGCTTAGGCGACTTCGATTGGATAGCAGACCTGACAGGTCTCTGAAGGCCTGTCAGGTCTGTTCAAACTACGAAACCGCTTCGTAAATCTCGTCGAGCGCCGCCTGCTCTTCCTCGCTGACCAGCTTCTTCCCCATCCCCAGGAAACCACCCTCTTTTTCTGCTTCGGCCGCCTGTTGAGCCACACTGACGATCATCTGCTGATAGGCCGCCAGCTGATCGGCATCGGCGCTGCGACGCACCAGATCGGTGGCCGCTTTGATGGTGCTCAGCATGGCCGCCGGCGGTGTTTCGGCCCGGAACTTCTCGAATTCGTCGGCCGACAAATCCTCGGTAAAGGCCACATTCACCAGCGCCTCCGGCCGGGAGGCGGCCCGCGCCGCGTTCACAGCCACGGCCGCCGCCCACAGTTCGGACGCGGTCTCCTTGCTGCTGGACGGGGAAGCGGCGACGACCAGCGACGCCGCCGCCAGCGGGGCCAGCTTGATCTTGGTCCACTCATCGTCGGCGAACTTGTCGCGCAGCATGGCGCTCTTCGTCGTCACGGCCCAGTCGGCCGCATCTTCCATCGACTTGGCCGAGGTGACCCAGCTCGACACTTCGACGCTCTTGGGCAGCCCGCGCACACCCAGCGTCTCGCCCGCCTTGGTGAGCTGATCGGCCAGCCCGGGGCCGGCGGCGCGCAGATCGGCCACAGAGTGGACGCCCGCGGCGTTGAGCAGGTCGGTGTAGGCCGGGCCGATACCCGGCACGCGGAGCAGGTCGGCCCGGTTCACCAGACCGGCCAGCACATTTTCGCCAATACCCAGCTGGCTGGCCGTCGCCTTCAGCGTGTCCGGATCCACCAGCGCCAGCAGCAGCTGGTCCGTATCACCCATACCCATCGCCTCCAGGCTCTTGGCCAGCGCGGCAGGCACATTCTTCAAATCCGCTATCTTGTAGCCCATTGTCAGACTCCTATGTCAGGTCGATTCCCACTGAAACAAGAAAGGCTCTTGTTTTCCCAACTAATAAGTATAGCAGACCGCCGGTAGCGCCGTAAAGCGCCGCTCTCGTTCGGGAGCGGCGCTTTTTTGTGGGTGAATGGGCGCGGCGGCTGGTGATGTTGCCGTTTTGGCGACGGCCGTGTGGTAGGCTGGGGGCTGCCGGGTCGCACCGGCTTTAGTTGGCGGTAAGGGATAGCGGCGTATAATAACTCTACCTTATGATGCAACGCCCATACCGCAGCAACACAAACCTATGAACCACAGCCAGATCGTCAGCTTCCTCTGGGGCATCGCCGACCTCATCCGCGACACCTTCAAGCGCGGCAAGTACCAGGACGTGATCCTGCCCCTCACCGTCCTGCGCCGCATCGACTGCGTCCTCGCCCCGACCAAGGAGCAGGTGCTGGAGACCAACGCCAAATACTCGACGGCAAGCTCGACAACCTCGACCCCCAGCTGCGCAACGCCTCCGGCTACGCCTTCTACAACACCTCGCGCTACGACTTCGAGACGCTGCTGGCCGACGCGCCCAACCTGGCCGCCAACCTGCGCAACTACATCACCGGCTTCAGCCCCAACATGCGCGAGGTGCTCGAGAAGTTCGACTTCGACAACACGATCACCAAGCTCGACGAGGCCGGGCTGCTCTTCCTGGTCATGGAGCGCTTCAAGACCGTCGATCTGCACCCCGACCAGGTCGACAACCCGCGATGGGCACCATCTTCGAGGAGCTGATCCGCAAGTTCAACGAGGCGCTCAACGAGAACCCCGGCGAGCACTTCACGCCGCGCGACGTCGTCCACCTGATGGTCGACCTGCTGCTGGCCGGCGACGAGGAGCGCATCGCCGAGCCGGGCATGGTGCGCACCGTCTACGACCCCTGCTGCGGCTCCGGCGGCATGCTGACCATCGCCAAGGACCACATCGCAGGGCATGCGCGACAACGGCATGTGCACCGCCGATCAACCCCGACGCCGACATCCATCTCTTCGGCCAGGAGGTCAACCCGGAGACCTTCGCCATCTGCAAGTCCGACCTGTATCATGAAGTCGCGCCGACGGCCGCGACGCCGAGAACATCCTCTTTGGCAGCACGCTCTCCGACGACCGCCACGCCGGGCGGCACTTCGACTACCTGATCGCCAATCCGCCCTACGGCAAGGATTGGAAGCGGGACGCAGGAGGCGGTGCAAGGCCGAGCACGAGCGCGGGGCGCCGGGCCGCTTTGGCGCCGGGCCTGCCGCGCATCAGCGACGGCCAGCTGCTCTTCCTGCAGCACATGCTCGCCCACATGCAGGATCCCGACGACAGGGCGGCTCGCGGGTGGCGATCATCATGAACGGCTCGCCGCTCTTCACCGGCGACGCCGGCAGCGGCGAGAGCGAGATCCGCCGCTGGATCCTGGAGAACGACTGGCTGGAGGCGATCGTCGCCCTGCCGGAGCAGCTCTTCTACAACACCGGCATCGCCACCTACGTCTGGGTGCTCACCAACCGCAAAGCGCCGGAGCGCGCAGGGCAAGGTGCAGCTGATCGACGCCACCGTCGTTCTGGATGCCGATGCGCAAGAGCCTGGGCGACAAGCGGCGCGAGATTCCCGCGCGAGCGGGCGGACGAGATCCTGGCCCTGCTGCGACGCCTTCGAGGAAGGGGAGCATGTCAAGATCTTCCCGACGACCCACTTCGGCTACCGCAAGATCACCGTCGAGCGCCCGCTGCGCCTCAACTTCCAGGCCTCGCCCGGAGCGCATCGCCCGGCTGGAGGAGGAGACGCGCCTTCCAGAACCTGGCCAGATCGCGCAAGAAGAACAAGCCGAGGCCAAAGCGGCTGGAGGAAGCAGCGGGCCGCGCCCAGCAGGACAGCATCCGCGACGCTGCTGGCCGCGCTGCCGGATACGCTCTATACCAGACCGCGCAGGCGTTCGTGCAAGCTGCTCGACAGGCCGGCCGCAGGCAGGCGGGCCTGCAAGCTCAGCGCGCCGCTCAAGAAGGCGATCCTCAGCGCTCTCGGCGAGCGGGACGAGACGGCCGAGATCTGCCGCGACAAGAAGGGCAACCCCGAGCCCGACACCAGCCTGCGCGACACGGAGAACGTGCCGCTGGGCGAGGACATCGAGGACTACTTCGAGCGCGAGGTGCTGCCCCACGTGCCCGACGCCTGGATCGACGAAGAGCAAGCGCGACCACAAGGACGGCGAGGTGGGCAACGTCGGCTACGAGATCAACTTCAACCGCTACTTCTACCAGTACACGCCGCCCCGCCCGCTGGAGGAGATCGAGGCGGACATTCGAGGCGATCGAGACGGAGATCATGCGGCATGCTGGCGGAGGTGACGGGAAACAATCTAGATGAGGTCCGAGAATGAGCCAGGCCGAGGGACACGCCAAGACCATTCGCGAGCTGCTTGAGCGGGGTCAAGTACTCGATCGACTACTACCAGCGCGAGTACAAGTGGCGAGCAAAAGCAGGTCCGGAGCTGATCGAGGACCTGCCGGCCAAGTTCCTGGAGAGCTACCGAGCCGGGCCACGAGCGAGCGGCAGGTGGCGGACTACGGCCACTACTTCCTCGGCTCGATCATCCAGCCGCAAGAACGGACACCAAGCTTCATCATCGACGGGCCAGCAGCGCCTCACGACCCTGACGCTGCTCCTGATCTACCTCCACCAACCTCGAAGACGCCGAGCAGAAGGGCGATCGTGCGCCGTGACACTCATCTTCTCGGAGAAGTACGGCAAGCGTCTTCAACCTCGACGTCGAGGAGCGCGCCGCTCGCATGGAGGCGCTCTTCGACGGGAGAAGGAGTTCGACGCCACGGCCAGCCGAGTCGGTTGCAGAACATCCTGGCGCGCTACGGCGACATGGAGGAGGTTCCCGGAGGAGCTCAACGGAGGCAGGCGCTGCCGTACTTCGTCGACTGGCTGATCGAGAACGTCCACCTCGTCGAGATCACCGCCTACTCGGACGACGACGCCTACACGATCTTCGAGACGATGAACGACCGCGGGCTCTCGCTGAGCCCGACCGACATGCTCAAGGGCTACCTGCTCGCCAACATCGACGAGAGGACAAGCGCACCGACGCGAACACCTCTGGCGCGACGCATCCGGCGCTGAACGAGGCGCGGAAAGGAAGTCGAAGCCGACTTCTTCAAGGCATGGCTGCGCAGCCAGTACGCGACGAAGATCCGCGAGCGCAAGAGGGGCGCAAGCCCGAGGACTTCGACCGGATCGGCACCGAGTTCCACCGCTGGGTGCGACGAGAACGCAGCGCCGTCGGGTGCTGGAACGCAGCGCCGACTTCTTCCGCTTCATCGATCGCGACTTCGACTTCTACACGCCGCCAGTACCTGCGGCTGCATCAGGCGTCACGACGGCTCATGCCCGGCCTCGAGCATGTGCTCTACAACGCCCAGCACGGCTTCACCCTGCAGTACATGCTGCTTCTGGCGCCGCTCAGCGTCGGACGACCGATGAGGACGCATCGACCGCAAGCTGCGGCTTGGTCGGCGCCTATCTGGACATCCTGCTCGCGTGGCGGCTCTGGAACTTCCGCAGCATCGCCTACTCGACGATGCAGTACGCCATGTTCCTCGTGATGCGCGACATCCGCGGACTCGCCGCTGAGCACTGGCGGCCATACTGCTGCGTGAACCGGCTCGCGACCGAGGAAGAGACTTTCGCAAGCAACGACCGCTGCGACGTCACGGCAGAACGGCTACGCCCATCCATCGTATCTGCTGGCCCGCATGACCGACTACGTGGAGACACGGTTCCGGCCAGCACGTCACGCTACGTGGAGTAGCCATCAGCGGCGGCAAGAAAGCGCTACGAGGTGGAGCACATCTGGGCCGATCATCCCGAACGGCACACCGACGAGTTTCCGCCATCCCGGTGACTTCGCTGAGCTATCGCAACCGGATCGGGGGACTGCTGCTCCTGCCGAAGAGCTTCAACGCCAGCTACGGCGATCTGCCATATTCGGACAAGCGGCCCCATTACGACCCAGAACCTGTTGGCCCAAAGTCTGCACGAGCAGGCGTACGACCACAATCCCGGCTTCCGGCAGTTCATCGAGCGCAGCGGACTGCCGTTCCGCCCCCATCCCACATTTAACCGGGAAGACCTGGACGCGCGCCAGGACCTCTACCGGCTGTTTGGGCCATCAGGTGTGGAACCCGGAGCGTGTCACCGAGGAGCTTGCCCGATGAGCGCGGACGGTCTCGGCGGCTACCAACCCTATCCGGCCTACAAGAATCCCGGCGTCGAGTGGCTGGGGGAGATTCCGACGCATTGGGAGGTGCGGCGACTGAAGCACTCGTGCTCCAAATCAGCTCTCTATGGAGCGAACATACCGTCTCAAGATTACGTATTCGATGGAGTGAGGTTTCTGAGGACGACCGACATCACTGACGACGGTCAGTTACTTGAGGACGGCGCAGTCTATGTACGCTCGGAAGACGCAAGGGAATACCTACTAAAGGACGGCGACCTACTACTTTCAAGAAGTGGGACTCTTGGCCGAAGTTTCGTCTACGATGGTGAACGACACGGTCCTTGCGCGTATGCGGGTTATCTAGTTCGATTCGTTCCTAATGAAAGCTTGGCCCCACAATTTGCTTTCTACTTCACGAAATCGGGTTCTTTCGAGCAATGGCTATCCTCTGCAACAATTAGTTCCACTATTGGAAACGTGAATGGTCAGAAGTACGCAAACTTGGCACTTCCCTTGCCAGATGTGCAGGAACAACGCGCCATCGCCGCCTTCCTTGACCACAAAACGGCCGAAATCGACACGCTCATCGCCAGGAAGGAGCAGTTGATCGCCCTGTTGCAGGAGAAGCGGGCGGCGCTCATCACGGCGGCCGTCACCCGCGGCCTCGACCCGGATGTGGAGATGAAGGACAGCGGGGTCGAGTGGCTGGGGGAGATTCCGGCGCATTGGGAGGTGGTCAGACTTCGTTATGTTACCAAGAAGTTTGTTGACTACCGTGGGAAGACGCCTGAGAAAGCAGAGAGCGGCATTCCTCTTGTTACAGCACGTAATATTGGTGAAGGACTGTTGGACCTGAGCCACGTCACAAGAGTACATTCGCGAAGAGGACTACAAGACTTGGATGGTACGCGGAATGCCCGACAAAGGGGACGTTCTACTTACAACTGAAGCGCCACTTGGGCATGCTGCTTTGGTTGACAACACAAATATCGCACTCGCTCAGAGAGTTATGCTTATCAAACCTCGACGGGATAAAATCGATCACCGATATTTGATGCACCATCTCCTCTCAATTGGAGGGCAAGGGGAACTCTGGTCAAAGGCAACGGGATCCACAGCTATCGGGATAAAGGCCTCATGGCTCAAGACAGTATTAGCCATTGCGCCACCGATCGATGAGCAGGATGAAATAGTCGACTTCATTCTTCAGCAGAATTCACCCTATTGGGAAACCCATCAGAAGATCAGTGAGGCAATCGCATGCCTCCAAGAATACCGCACCGCGCTGATTGCGGCGGCCGTGACGGGGAAGATTGATGTCAGGGATGAGTGAGGGATACCAGTTCGCGGCGCCGGTCATTGTTTTCAGGAGTTAGTTACGTCCAAGAAAGACTGCACCCTATTGCATCGCGCCGTGGTGAATACCCCAGAATATCATCTATTTTCTGTGGCCGACTTTGCTGTCTTTCATTATCATCGGCGGCGTAGCCAGAATCTCGCGCTTGATTGAACGCCATTAGGAAGGGAGGATTTGTGCAATGGCTAAGGCACCGCGAAGCACGCTCCTTGGGGCCGTTATCAGCTTCCTTATTGGAATCGCCTATCTGGTAATCACGCTCCCAAGGGGTACAGTCAGATTGGGTGAATATTTCGGTTCGTCGATTGTTATCAGCCTTGGGTTATGGGGATCAAGGGTGAATGCGTGGATCGCTGCTGTGTTCCCAGACTTCCAGGAACTTCTCACATGGGTCTTGTGGGCGATACTGGCCTATCTGAGTGCAATCCTCATCCTATCTTTTCGGCACAGGCAGTTGAGTTTCCTTCCTTGGGCACTCTTTACACTAGTTGTCGCAACGGGCATCTTTCACGTGATCGCGTGGGGCGGCTTTATCCTCATCAGAATCTATCAGTTTTTGGTCCGGGTCCTGTCTATAGTTTTTGGATGGCTGGAAAGGATCATTGCGCCGCTTGTCTCCTTTCTTGTG
The DNA here is from genome assembly GCA_963715935.1 of uncultured Chloroflexia bacterium. Lineage (GTDB taxonomy): Bacteria > Chloroflexota > Anaerolineae > Promineifilales > Promineifilaceae > Promineifilum. The sequence continues at coordinate 64,523 of CAVQSM010000001.1, forward strand.
AATCTGTTTAATGGCATTATCGATTTTTTCTATCAGCTTTTTAGGCCGTGGCTAGGGAACTTCTGGTGGGTCGGTGTAATCGCGATTCTCTTCCTGCTGGCGTTCATCATCTACAAGCTTCGATTGCAGTTGGCTGCCGCGCTCCGTGCAGCCCTTCGCTTTTCTGTCTGGGCTGTGATCGGGGGCGGAATACTCTATTTACTAATCAGGTTCTGGAGTATTATCGTTCCTTACGTTGACCTAATTCTCTCCTTCATTGTTCGCATCCTCACCATTGTCTACCGTGTTGCGATCCTTCTCATCGCTGCTGTCGCAATCCTTATCGCAATCGCTACAATTGGTCAGCTTTTCCTTGATCAGTTCAAGAGTACGACATACGCTGGGAACCATCGTCGGGGAGTCATTTTGGGAGCCATCGCCATTGGTACCACGCTTGGTATCTTGCTCCTTGTCAGCAATGTCTATGGCACCAACTCCTGGCTGCCTGGGCTGGTCAGCCAGTTCTCAGGCGAGTATTTATTCCAGCCCGCGCCAACAATTGATGCGATAATTGCCCTCGTTATCATTGGGTTGAGCATCGCGAGCGTTCTCTACAATCTTCCGCAGTTACGCAAAGAGCCAACCCTCGATGAATTCGGGAAGTCGCTTGTCTATCAGGCAGTAGGCGTGTTCGTTGCCGGTGCTCTGATTGCTGTGAGCTCGCAAAGTGAACAGGGTTAATCTTGACAATGGCAGTAACCATCTCCGAACGCTCCTTCGAAGACCACAGCGAAGCCCTCTTGCTGGGTGACGCGCCGCCCGGCGGCGGCGTGGCCCGCGAGCCGGGGCCGGTTTGGGAGGTGGGCAGCGCGCCCGGCGGCTACCACAAGCGCAGCCACGCCGACTACGACCGCGCCCTGGGCCTGCTGCCGGATGACGTCTACGACTTCATCATCGGCCACGCAGCCGGAAGCGTGGCGGCGGCTGCAGCAGCACCACAAGGACGAGACCCGCGCCCGCTTCCTGAGCAAGCTGTCGCGCGAGATCCAGCGGCGCGGCGCGCTGGACGTGCTGCGGAGCGGCATCAAGGAGCGCGGCGTGCGCTTCGACCTGGCCTACTTCCGCCCCAGCAGCGGCCTCAACGAGGAACTGGCCCGGCTCTACCACGGCAACCTGTTCGCCGTCGTCCGCCAGCTGCGCTACAGCGAGCAGAACGAGAACTCGCTCGACCTGGTCGCTCTTCCTCAACGGCATCCCCCTCTTCACCGTCGAGCTGAAGAACCCGCTCAACGGGCAGACGGTGCGAGCACGCCATCAAGCAGTACCGCCGCGACCGCGACCCGCGCGAGCCGCTGCTGGCGTACGGCCGCTGCCTGGCCCATTTCGCCGTCGACCCCGACCTCGTCTACGTCACCACCCATCTGCGCGGCGAGAAGACGCGCTTCCTGCCGTTCAACCAGGGCACGTTCGGCGGCGCGGGCAACCCGCCGCTGTCCGCCCACGCAGGACGGCTACCCCACCGACTATCTGTGGGGCGACATCTGGGCCCGCGACAGCGTCCTCGATCTGGTCCGCCAGTTCATCCACGAAGTGGAGGACGAGGACGAGGACGGCAAGAAGACCGGCGAACGCTTCCTCATCTTCCCCCGCTACCAGCAGCTCGACGCGGTGCGGCGCCTGGTGGCCGACGCCCGCGCAGCACGGCGCGGGGCAGCGCTATCTGATCCAGCATTCGGCCGGCAGCGGCAAGAGCTTCACCATCGCCTGGCTGGCCCACCAGCTTTCGACGCTCCACGACAGCGACGACCGCCGCGTCTTCGACTCCATCGTCGTCATCACCGACCGGCGCGTCCTCGACCGGCAGTTGCAGCGCACCGTGCGCCAGTTCGAGCAGACGCTGGGCGTGGTGGAGAATATCGACACCACCTCGAAGCAGCTCAAGCAGGCGCTGGAAGAGGGCAAGACGATCATCGTCACCACGCTGCAGAAGTTCCCGGTCATCGCCGAGCCAGATCAGCCAGCTGCCGGGGCAGCGCTTCGCCGTCATCGTCGACGAGGCCCACTCCTCGCAGTCGGGCGAAAGCACCAAGAGCATGAAGGCGGTGCTGGCGGCGGGCAGCCTGGAAGAAGCGGAAGCGGCCGGAAGCGGCGGGCGCAGTCGCCGGAAGAAGAGCTGGAAGACGCCATCCTGGCGGAGATCGCCAGGCGCGGCCGCCAGCCCAACCTGTCGCTCTTCGCCTTCACCGCCACGCCCAAGCCGAAGACGCTGGAGCTGTTCGGCGTGCCTCAGCCCGGACGGCAAGTTCGAGCCGTTCCACCTCTACAGCATGCGCCAGGCGATCGAAGAAGGGCTTCATCCTCGACGTGCTGGCACAACTACACCACCTACAAGGCGTACTGGCAGCTGCTGAAGAAGATCGAGGACGATCCCGCGCTACGACAAGGCCAAGGCCACCTACCTGCTCAAGTCGTTCGTCGAGCTGTCGCCGCAGGCCATTGAGGCCAAGGTGCAGATCATGCTCGACCATTTCGACACAACGGTCAAGGAGCAGATCAAGGGCAAGGCCAAGGCGATGATCGTCACCCGCTCGCGCCTGCACGCCGTGCGCTACAAGCTGGCGGTCGACCGCTACCTGGCGGAACACGACTGGCCGTACAAGGCGCTGGTCGCCTTCTCCGGCACGGTGCGAGGACGGCGCCAAAGTCGTACACCGAAGCGGGCATGAACGGCGGCATCCCGGAAGCGCAGACGGCCAAGACGTTCGAGCGCGCCGGACTACCGCATCCTGATCGTCGCCAACAAGTTCCAGACCGGCTTCGACCAGCCGCTGCTGCACACGATGTACGTCGACAAGAAGCTGGGCGGCGTGGGCGCGGTGCAGACGCTCTCCCGCCTCAACCGCACGCACCCGGACAAGGACGGAACGGCCGTGCTCGACTTCGCCAACGAAGCCGACGCCATCAAGAAGGCGTTCGATCCGTACTACGAGACGACGCTGCTCTCCGAGGCGACCGACCCCGACCTGCTCTATGATCTGGAGAATCGCCTGCGCGAACTTCCACGTCTACGACGATGACGATCTGGATGCGTTCGCGCAGGTCTTCTTCCTGGGCAAGAAGCAGGACCAGCCGCGCCTCTACGCCACGCTGCGACCCGGTGGTGGAGCGCGTCGGGCAACTCGCACATCGACGAACAACGCCAGTTTCGCGGCGAACTGACCGACTACATTCGCCTCTACGCCTTCCTGTCGCAGGTGCTGCCGTTCCAGGACACCGATCTGGAGAAGCTCTACGTCTTCGCCCGTCATCTGCGCTCGCTGGTTATCATCGACCGCGAGGAGCTGCCGCGCGAGGTGCAGCAGAATATCGATCTGGACAGCTACGCCCTGCGCGAGACGATGAAGGGCGGCATCAACCTGGACCGGGGCCAGGGCACGGTCGACCCGCAGGCGGAGCAGGGCGCCGCATACCGCACCACTGGAACTGCATGGAGCCGCTCTCGTAGATCATCGCCGAACTGAACGAGCGCTTCGGCGACCAGATCGTCAACGAAGCGGCCGTCAGCCAGGTGATGGAAGCGCTGACGGCCGATCCCGGACTGGCCGCAGCGCCGAGGTCAATCCCCGCGACAAGCTGTTCATGACCTTCCGCCAGAAGACGGTCGACAAGTTTCCAGGATCTGGTGGACAGCAATTTCGAACTATACAAGCGCCTGACGGATGACGACGCGTTCGGCGAACATCTGATCAACCTGCTGTTCGACCAGTACATGCGCACTCACCGCCGGGCGGCCGATCTGGTGCGGCAACAGGAATCGAAGACGCTGGAGTTCAAGTCCAGTTTGCGCTGGGATCTGAAGAACGACCAGAAGGACGACAAGCACATCACCCACGCGTCACTCAAGACGATTGCCGCATTCCTCAACACGGATGGTGGTGACTTGCTGATTGGCGTGGCCGACGATGGGACGGTGCTGGGCATCGCTGTACGATCAGCTGGACAACGATGACAAGTTCATGCTCCACTTGATGCAGGTGGTCAGCAACGCAATGGGCGACCCGGCAGCCACCCTGCTCGATCCCAAAACGGAAGTGGTCGAGGGCAAGACCGTTTGTCTGGTCAGCTGCCGGCGCAGCCCAAAGCCGGTCTTCCTGCGCTGGAAGGGAATGGAGAAAAGCCCGGAAGGCGACTTTTACGTGCGGCGTGGGCCGGGCAGCATCAAGCTCAAGCCTGAAGACGTGGGCGAGTACGTCCGGACGCGCTTTCCGACGGCGGGCTAACCCCCCTACGGACAAGCAATCACCCCCTGCGCCCACAGGCACCCGCCGCAGGCCGGCGTCGGGCTGTCGAAGCAGTCGGTCAGATTGTCGCGGGACGCCTCGCAGCCGCCGCACGGGCGCGCACGGGGCGAAGGCGAAACTGTGGACCCGCTCCCGGTAGGCGACGTACTCCGGGTCCAGCCACATATCACAGCAGCTCGCGCTCGGCGACATTGCCGACGATGTGGCGGTAGGAGACCCGCTCGTAGCCGTTCAGATAGCCGGTGTGGGTGTGGAGCAGCGGCGGGCAGGGGCTGACGTCGCCGTTCCACCCGACGACCATGGAGCCGCCTTCGATGAAGGTGCAGACGTCGTTGCTGACCCCCATGTTGTTGCCCGCCAGCGCCACATTGTAGCCACTGGTCAGGGCCTTCAGGAACGGTTCGGCCGTCGTCTCGTCGAGGTCCATCTTGGGCAGCGTCAGCCGCCGGAACCAGATCGACGGCAGATAGGTGATGTTCTTCAGCGCCTGGGCGTAGAGGATCTCCTCGTTCATCGCTTCCGAATGGGGCAGCAGATTGCTGACGTGGAAGTGCATCGCCCCCAGACTCTTGCCCAGCTGCAGCAGCTCCGGCAGGTCGCCGATGTTGCGCTTCATGGCCACGAAGGCGATGCCGATCTGGGGCACGGGGCGGTGGGACGGCCGTCGCAGTCGCCGGAAGCGGCGCAGATTCTCCAGCACGCGCGGCAGCTCGGCCCCCAGCCGGATGTCGGCGTAGCTCTCCGGCCGCACGCCGTCGAGCGAGACCCAGAGCACATCCAGCCCGGCGTCGATGATTTCCCTGGCCCGCTTTTCGCTGAGCAGCGTGCCGTTGGTGATCATCTCCGCCCGGCAGCCGAGCGCCTTGACGGCCGCGATCATATCGACGATGCGGCGGTGGGCCAGCGGCTCGCCAATGCCGCTGAACATCACCGCCGGCGGCGACGGCGCCTGGTGCAGCCCATCCAGAATACGCGCGAACGTCGCCTCCGTCATGAAGCCGATGTCGGTATCCCAGTTGTTGCGCATACAGGTGAGACAGTCGATGTTGCAGAAGTTGGTCGGCTCGATATACAGCTTGGCCAGATCGGTCACCGGGCGGTGCAGGCGCACGCTGTTGTCATCGAGGTCCAGTCGGGCGCGGGCCCCCGGCACCAGACCATACTGCTCCGCAATGGCCGGATCCAGAACCAGCCGTCCCTGTTCGTCCACTTCGGCCCAGACCGGTTGGACATGTGTCAAGACGCTACCCTCCGGCGCGTAATGTTTTTCTGTCGAGGCCCGGCCGCAGCTGGGCCAGTGCCTCTTCGTCGCCCTCCAGGCGAAGCTCCACACGCCCCACGCGGAGCGAGCCTATTTCTTGGGGGGGCAACTTGGTCAGAACGGCGTGCCAGCCCGCACCCTCAATCTCGGTGTCGCTGGTCGCCGTGCCACCCAACTCTTCCAGATACTCCCGCAGCAGCCACAGCGGAATGCCGTGGACAAAAACCTCGGTCATGGGTTAGCCTCCACCCACAGCCGGAAAGATGTTGATCTTGTCATCTGGTTTGATGACCGTATCCATCTTGTCGGCCATGAACGAGACCCCCCGCCCATTGATAAACATATGACAGTGCGGGTGAAGCTGGCCGTTCTCGTCCAGCAGCTCACGGCGCATGTCCGGGTACCGCGTAACCACCGCTTCCAACACTTCGCCGGCGGTGATGCCTTCCGGCAGATCAAACTCAACCGACTTCTGGCCCGTTACCTGGCGCAGCGTGGCAAAGAAGTTGATATTCATCCCGTGCCCCGGTGTCTACTTCTTGGCGCGCTGGCTCATCGTGAAGAGCGCGGCCATGAGCACCAGGGCAATGACGACCATCAGAAAAGCAAACCAGCCGGGCAGCAGAACGGACTCGGCCAGCGGGTCGCCTTCGGCCGCCAGCGCAGGCAGCGCCGACAGCAGCAGAGCAAAGAGCGTCACAAATAGAGCATAGAATCGCCGCATAGGTTCTCCTTGTTAATAGTCATCGCTGTTACTAACTGTCTGTTAGAAGGCGCAAGCTCCGCGCCTAGTTTCGACTATTATTCTATTATAGACAGGAATTGGCACACGGGTAGCCACAATTATTCGCCCGGAAGTGAACACATGAAAAAGCAGATCATCCCCATCCTGGCCATGCTGGTCGCCCTCGTCCTTGCGGTCGCCTGCCGCCCCGCGCCGGACGCGCCGGATACGACGGCGTCGCCCACGGCCGCAGCGACCACACCCGCCACCGCCGCCACCACCGCGACAACAGCGGCCCCGGCCACAGAGCCAGCGGCGACGGAAGAAGCCACGGCAGCGGCCGCTCCCATCGACGACCCCACCCCTGTGCCGGACGCATCGACGACGGCCGTCTCCCCATTCAGCGGCGTCTCCTGGGACGACCGGGCCGTCTTCGCCGCCGGGCTGACCCCCGACCAGCAAGCGCTGCTCGACGAGCTGCCCAACGCGCCGGTCTACCACATGATCCTCGACATCGACGACCAACTGGCGACCGCCGGCGGCCGTCTGGCCGTCCGCTACACCAATGAGGAAGATGTAGCCCTCGATGAAATCTACTTCCATCTGTACCCGAATCTGCTGGACGGCTCCATCGAGATCGCCAATTTGACCGTAGACGGGCAGATGGCGACGCCAGAGTTGGAAGGCGTCAACGACAGCGTTATGCGCGTGCCACTCGCCGCGCCGCTGGCCCCCGGCGAGCAGGTCGTGGTCGACATGGTCTTCACCACCGAACCGGCCGACCGCATCGCCCGCAATTACGGCGTGCTGGCCAATGTTGACGGCGTGCTGGCGCTGGCCCACTTCTTCCCGCAGATCGCCGTCTACGATGATGAAGGCTGGAACATTGAGACGCCCGACATCAACGGCGACGTCAGCTACAGCGACGCCGCCTACTATCTCGTCCAGGTCAGTGCCCCCGACTACGCGACGGTGGCCGCCGGTGGCGTGGCCGTGGACGAGCGCACCGAGAACGGCCGCACGACCACCACTTATGCCGCCGGGCCGATGCGCGACTTCTTCCTGGCCGTCAGCGACCAATACGATGTCGTCAGCCAGCAGGTGGGCGATGTCACCGTCAACAGCTACGCGCCGGTCGGGCTGGAGTCGGGGGCGCAATCGGCGCTGGAGACGGCCGTCGACTCGCTGCCATCTTCAGCGAGCTGTTCGGTCCCTTACCCGTACAGCGAGCTGGACCTCGTGACCACCTCGACGGCCGCGCTGGGCATCGAGTATCCGGGCATCGTGGTCAACACCGTGCGCATGTACGATCCCGACAACGAGAGCGACCGCTTCCCGGCGGCCGTGCTGCTGGAGTCGACCACCGCCCACGAGGTGGCCCACCAATGGTTCTACGGTCTGATCGGCAACGACCAGCTCGATGAGCCGTGGCTGGACGAAGCGCTGACCCAGTACGCCACCTACCGCTACTATCTGGACCAATACGGCGAGGCGGGCGGCGAAGGGTTCTATCGCTCGCTGGAGAGCCGCTGGGAGCGGATTGACAACGTCGATATACCGATCGGCCAGCCTGTCGCCGCCTACAGCGGCCCGGAGTACGGAGCCATCGTCTACGGGCGCGGCCCCATCTTTGTGCGCACGTTGGCGGAGGAGATGGGCCAGGAGACGTTCGACGCCTTCCTGCGTGACTATTACGCCATGTACCGGCTGGGCATCGCCGACGGGGCGTCGTTCCAGGCGTTGGCCGAGTCGCACTGCGACTGCGATCTCGGACCGCTTTTCGCCGAATGGGTGCTGTCTAACTGAGCCGGCTTACGAGGGAGTAGATTGGGTGTAGTTCCCGCATCATGCTTTGGAACTCTCCAGCCATGTGCTAGAATGATTTATACTCCCGTGAAGTTGGTCATCGGTACCCTTTACAGACACATAACGACAACATCGAAGCAGCTACACAGCCGCGTACTCTGCTACCTGATTTATTGGGCAACACTGCACCTTCGAAGCCGACACCGAAGCCCAGCCGACGCTGTCAAAAGCGACAAATGCCTCAAAGCCCTTATTTTGTCGGGTTGCACGATGACCGAACTTAGCAACATCCTAACATCACAATAAGAAACGGGAAGCCCACTAAAAAGACCGGACATTTCTGTCCGGTCTTTTTAACATAGTCAGCTTTGCTCAGGTTTGTGTCTAGCGGACATCCTGTTCGCGCACATGAAAGAGCAGCGCCTCCAGCCCCAGCAAGTAACCTCGCCAGCCGAAGCCGCCAATCTGCCCCAGGCAGACGGGAGCCAGCAGCGACGTGTGCCGGAACGGTTCACGGGCGTAGATGTTGGAAAGATGCACCTCGACCGCCGGAATGGGCACAGCTGCCAGCGCGTCTCGCAGCGCGTAGCTGGTGTGGGTGAACGCGCCGGGGTTGATCAGGATGCCTTGCGCCCACGTGCGGGCGTCATGGACTGCGTCGATCAGCACTCCTTCATGGTTCGACTGGAGGAAGCGCAGGGAGGCTCCGGCTTTCGCGGCCGCTTCGCGCAGCGCGTCGTTGATGTCATCGAGCGTCTCATGCCCGTACACCTCCGGTTCCCGTTCTCCCAACAGATTCAGATTCGGCCCGTGGCAGACCAGCAAATGGATCGTCATAGCTCTCTCCCCGGCGGCGTCGCCTACGCGGTAACATCTCGCAATGTGGCCAACACGGCCGCTTCCGGCACGTCGCGGCTGATGAAGACATCGCCAATCTCATGCAATAAAATGAAGCGCAGGTGGCCGTCCTCTTTCTTCTTGTCGCTGCCCATCGCCGCATAAAGCGCCTCCGCCTCCAGATACGGCGGGATGTGGGTGGGCAGTCCGATCCGCGTCAGCACCATCTCCACCATGTCGGGCAGCGTGGGGTCGCACTGGCCCAGCCGCGCCGACAGATTGGCCGCCGCCACCAGCCCGATGGCTACCGCGTCTCCGTGGCGAATGGCGTAGCCCGACACCTGCTCGATGGCATGGGCAAAGGTGTGGCCCAAATTAAGCACCGCCCGACGGCCATGCTCAAACGGGTCTTCCTCGACCACGTCCAGCTTGACCTGAATAGCCTGTGTCACCAGCGCTTGCAAGCTCTGGCCCAGCAGCCGGTCGGTAGCGTAGCGCGCCGACTCGACCGTCCAATCTTCCATCAGCAACCGCTGCCACAGCACGGGCGAGGCGATCAGGCCGTGTTTGGCAATCTCGGCCATGCCGGAGGTGAACTCTGCCGGCGGCAGCGACGACAGCGTGGCCACGTCAGCAATCACCGCCAGCGGCTGCTTGAACGCGCCGACCAGGTTCTTGCCCTGCGGCAGATCGACACCCGTCTTGCCGCCCACGCTGGCATCGACCATCGCTAGCAGCGACGTGGGGCAGCCCACGTAGGCCACGCCGCGCAGAATGGTAGCCGCGGTGTAACCGGCCACATCGCCCACCACGCCGCCGCCCAGCCCGACGGCCGTCCCTTTGCGATCCAGTCCTGCCGCCAGCAACCCGTCGTAGAAGTCGCGCACTGTCTCCAACGTCTTGTGCTGCTCCCCGGCGGGCATCGTCAACACCGGGCGGTTCGCGCCCAGCCGGCTGGCGTAGAGGGGACCGACTTCGCTGTCGGTCAGCACAAACAGAGGGCCGTCGATCCCCGCCAGATCGGCCGCCTCGGACAGCAGCCCGCGGCCGATCCAGATGTCGTAGCTGCCGGTCGGATGCGTGACGGTCAGCCGCTCGCGCAGACCGTTGTCGATGAGTGCCACGATTGCCGCAGCCACGGCCTCAGGCGTCTGGTCGCTGGTGTTGACGTGCCGGAAGCGCGCATAGCCGGCGGCGCGCTGGCGCAGAATCGACCCGATGCGCTCCGCCACACCCGCGCCGGCCAGCAGCGGCCGCTCTGTCGCATCGGCCGCCAGCCGGTCGTAGATGTCGTCCGGATCGGCCGCCAGACAGAAGACCGGACCGGTCGCCCCCAGCAGCGCCGCGTTCTCCGGCTCCAGCATCAGGCGGCCGCCCGTGGCGATGACCAGCCCTCGCTCGCGGGCCAGCTCGCGGCTGATACGCTCTTCCCAGGCCCGGAAGCCGGTCTCCCCTTCGGAGTTGAAGATCTCCTGGATGGAACGGCCGTCGCGTTCGACGATGAGATCGTCGGTATCGACAAAACGCAAGCCCAACCGCTCGGCCAGCAAACGGCCGGCGGTACTTTTGCCCGTGCCCATAAACCCGGTGAGGATGACATTGTCTGGCTGCATCGTGGCGGGAATTATACTCGGTCGGGAACCAAATGGGGAACGACTTCGTTCTATCAGTACAGCGACGGCGAAGGCGCCGCGTTGAATCCAGGACAGAACATCTTTTGGAGTAGGAGGTTTGCCATGCAAACACAAGACAGAAATCGGGTAATGGTTGGTGTAGTGGGTCTCCTGCTGGCGATTCTGGTGTTGGGCGCAGCTTGCCAGCCGCTGCAGGCGGGCAGCGCGGCTGCCCAGCAGCCGAACACTACGCAGCAGGCGGCCGAATCCGGCAGCATCACCGTGGTCGGCCGCGGCCAGGCCTATGGTTCGCCGGACAAGGCCCAGGTGGTCGTGGGCGTGGAGATCTTCGCGCCCACGGTGGAAGAAGCGACGTCGCAGAATCAGGCTACGCTGGACGCGGTCATGGAGTCGCTGTCAACGCTGGGTATCGCCCCGGCTGACATCCAGACGAACAACTACTCACTCTACGCCGAGCAGATCTACGGCGACCGCGGGCCGGAAGGGATCGCCGGCTACCGGGTCAGTAACCAGGTAAACGTCACCATCCGCGACATCAACAGCGTGGGTGATGTGCTGGCGGCCGTTATCGACGCTGGGGCCAACGCCGTCTACGGCGTGAACTTCGCCGTGGAGGATCCGGCCGCGCTGGAGGCGGAGGCTCGCGCCGAAGCGATCGCCGACGCCCGCAGCCGGGCCGAATCGCTGGCCGAGCTGAGCGGCGTCGAACTGGGCGATGTCATGGTCGTCACCGAAGTGGTCGATCCGTATTATCCGGGTCCCATGGGTGGTGGGTTTGATATGGCGATGGCGGAGTCGAGTGTGCCCGGCGTTTCGCCCGGACAGCTCAGCTATCAGTCGTCCGTCCAGGTCACGTACGGCATCCGCTAATCATCTGAGCACCGACTGCTAGAGCTCAACGGTCAGGCCGGCCAGCAGCAGCGACAGCGCTGTGAGCATGTCGGCCTGACCTGTTTTTACCTCAACGTCGATCTCCAGCAGGCGGCCGTAAATCTGCTCCAACTGGCTCATGGTGAACCCCTGCGCCTGCTGGGCCAGCTTGCTGGCAACGAACTGCGGCACGCGCAGTTGGGCCGCAATGGCTGGCGGCCGTTCGCCTTCGTCCAGCATCTCCCGCACCTGAATCAGCAGCCGGAACTGGCGCACGAACATGGCGAACAGGTAGAACGGGTCGGCGCCGTCACTCAGCTTGGCGTGCAGCAGCTCCGACGCCCGCTCCGCCTGGCGGCCGCCGAGCGCGTCGACCAGATCGAAGATGCTTGCTTCGGCTGCATAAGGTGACAGCAGCATGACATCATCGACGTCAATCGCCCCTTCGCCGTCTTTGTAGAGCACCAGCTTCGTGATTTCGTTGTCGAGGATTTCCAGCTCGCTGCCGACGTTGGCGGCCAGCACGTTGGCCGCTCGCGGCGTAATCTCGCCGCCCTGGTCGGCCACCGACTTCTGCACCCAGCGCTCCAGCTGCGCCCCTTCCGGCAGGGTGACCTTGTACTCGTAGCCGTTCTCCGCCTTGCGGGCCAGCTTGACGATGCGGCTGTTCTCTGGCAGCCCCTTCGGTTCCATGAAGACGAGCCGCGCCGTATCCGGCAAATCCGGCAGATAGTCGAGCAGTTTGTCGACCATTCCCTTGTCGGGCGAACTGCTGAACAGGCCGTCGACGATGACGACTCGCACCGGAGCCAGGAACGGCATGGCCGAGCACGCTTGCTGCAGCTCCGTCAGCGTGACGCGGCCGTCGAAGCGGGCCGTGTTGAGCGACAGCATCTCCCGGTCGCCGATCTTGTCCAGCAAGCTCTCCAGCTTTTCGCGCTGGGCGTGGCGGTTGTTACCGTGGAAGAGGTAGAACATGGCCGGTCTAGACGCCTGCGCCGCCGCTGGTGGTAATCATGTAGGACGACTGCGGCAGCCGCTTGCTGCCGCCCGCCAGCAGCAGATGGAACAGACGGCCGACCAGCGACGGCGGCACGCGCTGCACGCTGTTGACCTGCAGGTCGCGCATCTGGCCGTCGACGGTGTAGCGGGCCTGGAGCTGCACGCCCAACGGCCGCGAGACAATCAGCGCCGCCAGCACGGCGATCATCGCCCCGGGCAGCGCGTTGAAGGCGGTGGTGGAGCGGGCCTGACCTTCCGGTTCGCGCCGCTGCTCCAGGGCCATCATCCCCGTCGCCGCCAGCGTGGTCAGCGTGGCGGTCGTCACCAGCACCGTGCCGCAGTTGGGATGGACGGCGAGGTTGTGCTCCCCGCCGCGCAGCCGCTCGTGGGCTTCCGCCACCGCCTCGGCAATGTCGGCCTCGCTCAGATCGCCGTAGATGTTGAGGTGAAAGCCCCGCGGCGTCGAGTTGCCCTGCGCGGTGAAGTTCTTGTGCTTCTCGCTCAGGACGTGGATGGTGGCGTGTTCAAGGCCGTGGTTGCGCCGCGTGCGGCGGATGATTTCGGTTAGCATGGTGGTTGTCGCAAGCTCCTTGATCAGAACGATGCAGATTCCAGATCTGCCGTCAATGGTACCAAATAGTACCGGATCATGTCATTGCTCAATCGAAGCACGTTACTTCTGACCAAGTCATCGATCAATTCTGTCTTGAGTCAGGAGATGGTCATCCATCAATTTCTGCTATTAGGGCAGCATGATCACTAAATCCGGCATCAACGGGAGTCCGAAGAACATAACAAGCTGTCGTTCTGTCAGCGACGGTGACGTCGGAGTACAGGTAGTCGAGTTGATGGGGAAGTATGTTTCTGCCAAAGAATGTCTGCTCATCAGCATCATGAAACAGACGATGCAGGCTTACGAAGCCGGCCTGTTCCAGTCGTCGAAGAATTCGGCGTTGCCGCCGTGGTTTAGGCTCGTCGAGGAGCAGTGATGTGTTGAAATCGCCCCCAATGATCAACGGGCTACCAAGCTCCTCGCGAAGAAAGTGGAATACGACATCCAGGAGCCAGACGTCTCGATTCAGGGTGAGCTTGATATTGCTGACATCGACTCCATCCAAGCAACTTGCGATCGATGGGGAACGCGGGATTGTGATGCGAAAAGAAAAGGAGATCGCCATGTTCTTCCGATTGCAAGCGGCCTCCAACAAGCCAGCTCGACATTCGTGTGGCAGAGCAGATCGTGGAGGCTTCAGGACCCAGGGTGTCCAGCCAGTCCGCGGCCGAACTGAGTGTCGTCGGCTCCAGTTCAGCATTTGTCGACACGATCGCAGTGCCCCATTTTTGACGATTGGAGGCTGGGTACGCCTTCTCAAACTGTACGTGAGCGCGATCACGAACCCAGTCTGGAACGACACATTCTTGAAGCAAGGCTACGTCTGGTTTCAGGTCGTCCAATAGCCAGCGCCAGGCATCGTCATGCCTTTTGGAATGACCCCAATACCCCATATTCCATGTGGCTACTCGCATCCTATGCACTCCCTGATTCTTGTCTGCTCAGATACTTTGATTTGCTTAATGGTTCACAGCAAACTTATCGCAACAGTGCGGTACGCCTGTTGCAGCCGACCGACGGTACGCCAATGTAGCCATGTCACCATATCGGCGATCTGTTCTACAGCCGCACATTCAGGACAGCTCTGCCACATGGCGAGGGCACGCAGCGATGGAATAGAGCAAGGCCTACCTCACTCTGGAGCTACCCGCTCAACCGCTGAGCCATCGCCGCGCCGAGCGCCTGCAGCCCATTGGCCGGACGCACAAACACTTCAAATTCGACGATCCGCCCTTCTTCGTCCAGGCGGATGAGGTCGATGCCTTTCAGCGAGAGGTCGCCCACACGAGCGCTGAATTCCAGCGCCCAGTCGGAGCCGTCTACGAGTTCCCGATGATACTGGAACGCCTCGAAGACCTCCGCCACGTTCGTCAGAATAATCCAGGCCGCTTCTCGACCCACGTAAGGCCGCCAGACAAATGGCGAGCGAAAGACAACGTCTTCAGCAAGCATCTCCTGAAGATCGCGCCAGTCGCGATTGGCCACAATCTGATGCCAGCGGTCGAGATGGGTGTTCGCGCTCATAGTGGACGCATTATATCATCCCTGGCTGCGCTGAATCCGTTTGGGAGAGAGAAAGCTACAGTTGTGTCGAACTTGACCCGATCAAGCGGGTCCTCTCAACATGTAGACGGCTGCTTCTACCTCTGCTGAACGGTTCCCAACCCGTTGATCTCCTGTGTCACAACGGGATTACCGATGTACTGCACCGTGCCGATGCCGTTGATGGTCACATCCAGCTCATCAGTCGCCCAGACGACGGCCGACCCGGCGCCGCTGCTGGTGACAGTTGCCACTTCACTTTCCAGGTTCTCGGCTTCGTAGCTGCCCGCGCCCAGCAGTTCGATCGACTGCTCTGCTGCCCGGCCCGCGGCTGTGATCTGCCCGGCCCCCGGCAGACGGACACGCCAGGTGTCGGTATCCAGATTGCGAACATCGATATCGCCCGCACCCTGCAGCTCAACAGCCTCCAGGTCGGCTGCGGTGATATCAAAGTCCAACGCGGTTATGTTGGTAAACGCTACTTCCGGTTCTGTGTGTATGTATAACGTGTCGCCCCGAACCTCAGTTACCAGATAGGACATGAAGTTCTCATCGGCCGTAATGCTCAGTGACTCGCTGCCGGTGACATCGATATTGACATCGCCGAACCCCTGGAGAATGACGGTCGAGAATCCGCTGACGTCCCTCGCCTCCGTGACGACGTTTCCGGACCCTCGCACCGTCTCCAGCGGAATCCCATTGCTCAGACTCAGGCACGCGCTCAGCAGGGTCATACCAAGTAGAACTGCTCCGATTAGTCCAGCCATCTTCCGATTCATCGTTGTGTCTCCTTCAGCACAGGGTTGCTGACTTTGTCGCCAGTTGTCATGCTTTGCACCGGCCATAAGCGGATGTCTTGGGTGATTGCCGGGCGTTAAACGGCTCGATCTCCATACCCGGACGGATGAACGCATCCTGCCGCGTAGGCACAGGGACGTTCCAGCCGCTTATGGCGGGTCCATATATAGGATAAGCGCCTGTCAGGCTGACAGGCACTATCTAAAGACACAAGATTGGATATAGGCCGGCGAATTTCGCGGGTGTCGTCAGAGGTCGATCCTACAATCGCCCTTCCATCGACCCCGCATACCCCGTCATCTCGACGGTCCCTGCCCGGGAAGCGGCTCCCCGCTGGTTGTTGTATCAAGAGCGCGTGCCTACTTGACAGGACCATTGACATGATCGCCTGAACCACGTAGAGTTCTCTCAAATGCTCTTGCAAGGAGTACACTCATGATTTGGCGTGAATACATCACAGTTGACCCCGAAGTTTGCCACGGGCAAGCATGCATCAGCGGCACGCGAATCCTGGTGTCTGTTGTTCTGGATAATCTTGCTGCTGGACTTTCAGTAGACGAAATCATCAGCAGCTACCCCGCACTGACGGCTGAAGCAGTCCAGGCCTCCATTGCGTATGCCGCCGAGTTGGCGCGTGAACGCGTTGTCGCGCTGCCCCTATAAGAGCGATCGTGCATTTCAAGCTTGATGAAAATCTGCCGATCGAAGTGGCTGATCTGCTGCTTCTTGCCGGCCACTCAGCTTCAACCGTCTATGATGAAGCGCTTTCTGGTGCAACGGACAGCCACCTTGCCCTGGTTTGCCAACGTGAACGAAAGGTACTTATCACTTTTGATTTGGACTTTGCCGACATTCGCACGTATCGTCCGGGTGATTACCCCGGGATCGTCGTTTTGCGTCTTGCCAGCCAGGACAAACGAACCACTTTGGGGATCATTGAGAAGCTGGTTCCTTCATTGGAAGCGATCGATCTGGACGGGAAGCTATGGATGGTAGACGAACGCCGTATTCGAATTCGCGGTTGAGTAGCGAAAGTTAAAGAGAAGCCGCGCCTACAATCGCCCTTCCATCGACCCCGCATACCCCGTCATCTCGACGTACCCCTGACCGGAAAGCGGCTCCCCGGCCAGCGTGCCGCTAAACTCGACCGCACCTTCCCAGTAGGTGGTGGAGACGTTCAGTTCCTGCGCGGCCATCTGCGGCCGTCCTTCCAGCTCCAGGCCCACCGACGGGATCGTGATGCGCCATTCGGCCGGGTACTCGCCGCCGCTTTCGGGGCTGGTCCAGGTGTCGCCGACCTCCAGCGTCCAGTCGCCCAGATCCAGATGGATGACCTCGCCGTCGGGGGTGATGTAGCTGCCGGCCGAAGTGGGCTGCAGCGTGCCGTCGTCGCGGCGAATCTCGAACAGCATCAGCGCGCCGCCGTTGTCCAGCTGCAGCGAGAACCAGTCCCAGCCGATGGCCCCCGGCGGCAGAGCGCTGGTCGACCATTCGTGGTCCTTCCAGCTCAGCCCGGTCACGTCGACCGTCTCGTCGCCGATACGCACCTGGCCCGCCGCCTGCTGCTGGATGATGGAGTAGTAGTAGGACGCGTTGCCCGACTCCGGCCCCTTGGCGCTCAGGCCGCCGTCGCCGTGCAGCACGGGCGGCAGCGTCTCGGTCAGCACGATATCGAGCATCGTATCGGCCGTTTCCGCAAACAGCCGCACCTGGCCCGGCGCAATCTCCTCGATGACCCAATCTTCCAGCCAGACGCGATACGGTTCGGCCTGCGCCCCGGCCAGCCCAGCGCCACCTCGACTGAACCGCTCAGACGGATAGAAGGCGTCGTTGGCAATGTCGCTGATGGTGAAGTGGGCCAGATAGACCTGGTTGGTGCGCCAGTCGGAATCTGCTGGCAGAGTCGTCTCGTCCGGCGGGGTCAGGGCGCGGCGGAAGATGGTGAACTGGTAGCCAAACGGCCGCCCGTCGGCCGACTCCAGATTGCCCGTGTAATACCACCACTCGGTCTGGTAATCGTCGTGGGGGCCGAGGTCGTCGGGGAAGACGATGCTGTCCGGTTCGGTGGCCCGGCTGAACCCTTCCGGCGAATCGGCCACCGGCAGCGAATTGAGCGACGCTTCCAGCGGCGTGGTTGTCTCGCCAGCCAGCAGTGGCTGGGCGACCAAGACCGCGGCAGCCGCCAGGACTATCAGACCAAATATAAGCCAGCTTGAACGTTTCATCGGTTACTCTTCCCGAATCGCCGTAGCGATTTCGATATTGCCCAGCCGGAACGACGGGTAGATGCCTGCCAGCAGCGCCGCCACAACCGCGACGACAAACGCCTGCAGGAAGTAGGACGGTTCCAGCTGCATTTGCAGCGTCCAGCCAAAGGAGCGGACGTTGATCACATAGACGAGAATCCAGGCCAGCACAAAGCCGACCGGCATGGCCAGCAGCCCGGCAATGGTGCCCATCAGCCCCGTTTCCAGCAGCGTCAAATACCACATCTGCAGCCGGGTCATGCCCGTCGCCCGCAGCGTGCCCAGCTCGCGGCCACGCTCCAGCTGCAAGCTCATCAACGCGCTCAGCACGCCGATGAAGGCGACGATGACGGCCAGAAGCTGCAGGGCCGAGGCGATCGCAAAGGTGCGGTCGAATACCTCCAGCGAGCTGCTGCGCAGTCCTTCGTTGGAACGGATAAGCAGATTCTCGCCGCCAAACATCGTCTGCATCTCGGCAATCATGGGGTCGATCGCCACGCCGGGTGCGGTGAACAGACCAACGGCCGTAATGTTGTCATCCTGCCAGAGATCGATGTAGAGATCGTTGTCAATGAAGACGCTGCCCTGATCGGAGGCATAGTCGTAGAATACGGCCAGCACCTCGAAATCGCGCGGGCCGGTGGCCGTTTCCAGCGTAACCGGCTCTGGCGGGAGGCTGAGATTCTCTTTCAGCACCAGCACCTCGGAGATGATGATCCCCTCGCCCGCTTCCAATGCCGCCCAAGGGTCGCCAAGGTCGTCGCGCACCCAGGCGTACGGCCGTTCGCCGCCGCTGACGTCGCCGTCGACAGCCACGAGCTGCACAAGGCGCTCGAACTGCGGCAGCTCCGTCTGAACCTGCTGCGATGTGACCACCCGCTCCACGCCGGGCCAGTCGCGCAGCGCATCGATAACAGTCGGGTCGACGATGCCCACGACCCGGCTGGCAGTCACTCCCGGCGGCGAGACGTAGATGTCGGCCTGCAGCGTCTGGTCGAGCCACTCCACGACAGTGCCGCGGAAGGAGCCGATCATGATCGACACGCCGACAATGACGGATACGGCCATCATCAGCGCCGCAATGGCGATGGAGGTGCGGCTCAGCGAGCGCACGATGTCGCGGGGGGCCATGCGGCCGAAGACACCCAACAGCCGCGAGCTAACCGGCGTCAGCAGACGCATGAGCAGCGCCGTCACCGGTGGAGCCAGCAGCGCGGTGGCGATGAGCACGGCAAACAACCCGGCGAACGCCGAGAACAAGCCGCCGCCCTGCCACCAGAGCAGCGCAACACCGGCGACCGTGACGACAGCCCAGGCCACGACCAGCCACGGCAGCAGCGTCAGGACGCGGCTCTCCAACGTGGAGCGGCGCAGCGTGCTCTGCGGCGTGGTGCGGGCCGCCTCCAGCGCGGGCAGCAGCGACGCCAAAACGGCCGCGCCCACGCCGATGAGCATCCCTTTCACCAGCGTCATCGCCGGCACAGTCACGCTCTCCACGTTGACCACGAAATAGAAGTCGTTGATTGTCTGCGTAATGAGCCGCACCACGCCCCGGCCCAGCAAGACACCGAGCACCAGCCCCAGCAGCGAACCGATGAGACTGAGCACAATCGCTTCGCCCAGGATAAGCGTGAACAGCTGCCGCCCGGTCACGCCCAGACAGCGCAGAATGCCAAAGAGCGGCCGTCGCTGGACGACGCTGAAGGTGACGGTGTTGTAGATGAGGAACATGCCGACGACCAGCGCCAGCAGGCTCAGCGCCGTCAGATTCAGTTCGAATGCCGACGTCATTTGCTGGACGACATTCTGCCGGGCGGCGGCCGTTTCCAGCGATACGCCCGCCGGCAGAAGCGCCTCGACCGGGGCCAGGTCGGCATCATTTTCGGCAATGAGATCGATGTGACTCAGTCGCCCGGGCATATCCAGCATCTCCTGGGCCGTGGCGATATCGGTGAATACCAGCCCGGTCAGGGCCCGCTCAGTGACGGTGTCTTGCGGTTGGAGCAGGCCGACGATCGACGCGTTGACGCGTTCGCCATTGGCGTCGATGACGACTGTGTCGCCGAGAGCCAGTCCGGCGGCGTCAGCCATCCGCTGTGGCACAATGATCGCGTTGGGCTGCGTCAGGAAGGCGGTCAGGCCGGAGAGGTCGTTGGCGCCCTCGCCGCCCGCGGGGCCAAAGTAGCTGCGGAATGGCGGCTCAGCGAACGGGTCAACTCCGATCAGGCGGATCGGCTGGCTGCTAAGCGACGACGCTTCCACATACCCCTCTACCACCGGCGCGGCAGGCGAGTAGCCCGCTTCGTTTCGCACCTGCCGGTAGACCGCTTCGTCGATCCCGGTCGGGCCGCCGACGATGCGGTGGGTGGTCTTGCCGGTCACGGCGTCGGTGGCCAACGCAAACGCCCGCTGGGCCGAGCCGTTGGCCAGGTCAATGGAGACCATCATGGCTACGCCAATGGCGATGCCCAGCACGAACAGAATGTATTGCAGCGGCCGCCGGCGCAGGCGACGCCAGGCCAGCCGCCAGAGCGGGCCGTTGGTGGTGGGCGGGTTATAGCTGGTAGTGGGGGTGGTCATGATGGGCCTAGTCGCCCGCGGGCGGCCGTTCCAGCGAATCGACCTCCATCAGCTTGCCATCGTGGACTTCGATGATGCGATCGGCACGGCGGGCCACGTCCGGATTGTGGGTGGCCATGATGATGGTACGGCCGCTATCGCGGGTCAGCTCCAGCAGCAGGGCCAGGACGCGCTCGCCGGTGCGGTCGTCGAGGTTGCCGGTTGGCTCGTCGGCCAGCACCAGCATCGGGTCGTGGACCAGGGCGCGGGCAATGGCCACGCGCTGCTGCTCGCCGCCGGAGAGCTTGTCGGGGAAGGTGTCGCGCCGGTCGGCCAGCCCGACACGCTCCAGCAGCCGCATGCCGGCCACTTCAGTTGCCTCGCGGCTGTCGCCCGCCAGTTCGCGGGGCAGGGTGACGTTCTCCAGCACGGACAGCGTCGGAATCAGGTTAAAGAATTGAAAGACAAAGCCGATGTGGTCACGACGGTAGAGGGTGCGGTCCCTTTCCTTGAGTTGGGTAATGGTCGCGTCTCGAATGATGACGTCGCCGCTGGTCGGCTTGTCGATGCCGCTGATCAGGTTGAGCAGGGTGCTCTTGCCGCTGCCGCTGTGGCCAAGCAGGGCCACAAATTCGCCGCGCTGGAAGGTCAGGTTGACTTCGTCGAGCACCGCCCGGCGACGGCCGCCTTCTTCGTAGATCTTGCTGAGATTTTGGAGCACGACCACCGGCTCGGCGGCAGGCGAAAGCACGGACTCGGTCGTGGCTAGGGGTTGTTCTACTACTTGCTCGTCAATCATCTTTTTGCCTCGTTTCCAATGGAACGGAGTATACCGTGAAATTTGGCACAATACAAGAAAAATATGGACAAAAGTTAGACAGCGCTCAGCGTTCCAGCGTGCGGAGACTGTTTCCAACCAAGCAAAAGGGCGTCCTGTTTGGGACGCCCTTCTGTCTAGCTACTCAATGACAACGGCTGAAACCGCGTCATCCAGTGGGTATGCTGTTGAACTACGGCGTATCGACACGCACGATGGTCGGGCTCGGCAAACCGCTGATGCCACCATAGACAACAGAGCCCATCTGGATAGATCGCAGGCGGGCGAGCATCTGCGGCTGGTGAGCAAGGCTCCAGAATGGACAACCAGATCGAGACGCCTGCTACCGCGGCGTGGAAGCGTCTCCGCGGGCCGCCCATCCGGCATACCAGCCCGGTCAGCGCACGCCTGGCATCCACGCATCGCGCGTGGATGGGCGCAGGCAATTGGCGAGCCGGGCTGGAGTCGCCCGACCATCCTACCTAGAAACGAGCCGCTATCTCGTGACCAAGACGGACAGTCTCTCGGACCAGTACGTCGAAGTCGTCCTGCGTGCTGCGGTGGTTGGCAATGGCGACGCGCAGACAATAGCAGCCGTCCAGCGTCGTGTACGAAGGCGCGGCAATGCCTTGCTCCTGCAGCTCGGCCAGAACCTCCTGGTTCAGCGTGTTGAGGTCCGCATCCGTCTTGTCACCAGGGTTGAAACGAAAACAGACGATATCGAGCCCTACCGGGGCCATCAGCTCCAACTCAGGCGATTGCCTTACCAGTTCAGCTGTGTAATGGGCCTGAGACACATTGCGGTCGATCATCCGGCCCAACCGATCCAGGCCATGTTCTTTAATGGACATCCATACCTTGAGCGCTCGGAACTGACGGGACAGCTGCAGCCCGTACTCGCTGAACCAATCGCCGCCGGACGCCATGCCGCGCTCGCTATGCGCCAGATACTCCGGGATAAGGGCGAACGTGTCGCGGTGGGTGGCACGACTGCGGACGAGAACACACCCGGCCTCAAACGGGATATGAAGCCACTTGTGTAGGTCAAGTCCCAAAGAGTCTGCCCGTTCAATACCCGCCAGCTGCTTGGCCACCGTCGGTGAGAGAACGGCCACAGCCCCGATGGCACCGTCCACATGAAACCACAGATTCTCACTGACGCAGACGTCAGCGACGGCGTTCAGGTCGTCGATGGCCCCGGTGTTGATCGTGCCGGATGTTGCCGCGACGCAAATCGGCTGCAGGCCGGCGGCCCGATCCGCCTGGATGGCGGCCTTCAGAGCATCGACATCCAGGCGGTATGCCGTGTCGACGGGGATCTTCCTCAGGTTGGCATTCCCAAGGCCGAGCAGTTCGACCGCCCTTTGTATGCTGCTGTGCGCTTCGGACGAGGTGTAGATGATCATTGGCGAAGCAGCGGCCGCCACGCCCATTTGGCGCACGTCATAGCCAGCCTTCGACTGACGAGCCACCGCCAGCCCCACAAAGTTGGCCATCGACCCACCACTGACCAACAGGCCACTGGCCTCGGGAGGAAAGCCAACCATCGCCTTGACCCAATCGACTACTTGTGCCTCGACTCGATTGGCCACGTGGTTGCCGCCACCCAGGTTGGAGTTCATGATGGCAGCCATGAAGTCGGCGAGCGCGCCCATCACCGTACCGCTGCCCATATACCAGGCCCAGAAACGCGGATGAATATTGCCCATCGGGTAGGGCAGGATCGTTTCACGAAACTCCTCGTATACCGTTTCCGGATCGCTCGGTTCGCGGGGAGCAGGCTCGCGGAAATTCGGCTCCAGATCGACCGGAACCGGCTGCCAAACCGGCCGTTCGGCCACGCCGGCCAGGTAGTCGATGGCGTCGTCGACCATACGATGGGCCAGGGCCCGCATGTCATCCCACCCTTCCGGATCGAGGGTCTCAAACTGTGCTTCAGTTGTCATGTTTCTCCGAGGTGTGTGGCCGCGATGCTGGCCGCAGGGTTGCTAAGTAAGTGGAGTATAGTGGCAGAACCTGCCTGGAGCAATTCAACGGAGAGCGGTAGGTCTGCGAACAAATCGACCGTGCCGATCTGACAGGTCCTGGCCGGGTGGGCAAACGGGGCGATCGCTGCCTGAGGTTAATTGTGCTGGCTCGCTTCATCCAGTCTGAAACCATCTTTATTTCAGTATTGACTTAATTAAGCGATTGCTTTATAATGCAGCGCATGGACGTTTTCGCCGCCTTGGCTGAACCCACGCGACGATCGATTGTGGAGCTGCTGGCCAGCCACGGTCAGTTGTCCGCTTCTGATATCGGCAAGGAGTTCCCCATCACTGCCCCGGCCATCTCCCAGCACTTGAAGGTGCTCCGCGAGGCCAATGTGGTCCAGGTGGAGAAGCAGGCCCAATGGCGCATCTATCGCATCAATCCGGCCGCTATCCAGGAGATGGAAAGCTGGTCGCAGCAGATGCGACGGCTGTGGAACCAGCGATTCGACGCCCTCGATGCCCTGCTGGAAGCTGAGCAAGCGAAAGGCAAACCCGAAGACGACTGAGCAAGTCAACCAATAGGAGATCAATGATGGCGAATAACATGGTAATCACGCGTGTCTTCGACGCGCCTCGCGAGCTGGTCTTTAAGGCCTGGACGACCCCGGAGTTAGTGAAGCAGTGGTGGGGGCCAACCTCGTTTACGGCCCCTCATGCAGAGATCGATCTGCGCGAAGGCGGCCGCGTTTTGCTCTGCATGCGTTCACCTGACGGCCGCGAGATGTGGAACGCCGGCACGATCCGGGAAGTTGCTGCGCCGTCGCGGCTGGTTATGACCCAGTACGTGGCAGACGAAGCCGGCAATCTGATCCCGCCGGAGCAGTATGGCATGCCGCCCGACTACCAGGCAGAGACGTTGATCACGGTCAACCTGGAAGCGCTGCCGGATGGCAAGACGAAACTGACGCTTGAGCACTCGATCCCGGCTGACATGGCCCAGGAGACAGGCGCGCTGGCTGGTTGGAACGGCAGTCTCGACAAAATGGCCGCAGCTGTGCAACAGGCGTTGGAAGCTGCAGGCTAGCCGTCGGACAGCTTCGACAAGGCCACCCATCAACCTGAACCAGAACCCATAAGGAGTTATGACCGATGACAGACAACGTTGTGATCACCCGCATTTTCGACGCCCCGCGCGAGCTTGTTTATAAGGCATGGACGGACCCGGAGTTGATCCGGCAGTGGCATGGTCCGGAAGGATTCACGGCCCCGCACGTCCAGGTCGACATGCGCGTCGGCGGCCGAATGCTCTACTGCTGGCTCTCGCCTGAGGGCGACGAGTTCTGGAGCGGGGGCGTAGTCCGGGAAATGGAACCGCCATCGCGGCTGGTGATGACCGACTACTTCGCCGACAAAGACGGCAACAAGGTGTCGCCTCAGGTGTTTGGCATGGGGCCCGATTTCCCGGAAGAGTCGCTGGTGACCCTCCTCTTTGAAGCGCTGCCAGACGGTAAGACGAAGCTAACCCTGGAACACTCCGTCCCGCTGGATATTGCCAATACCGTGCAGATGGTCGAGGGGTGGGAGTCCAGCCTGGACAAGCTGGACCAGATCGTACAGCAAGCCAAAGCGGCGATGGCGTAGAAAACCTTACGCACAGGACAACGATTCACAAAGCGGCCGGCTGCCTCTCATGGGCAATCGGCCGCTTTGTGTTGCCGCTTATCCGCCCATCATCCAATTAAGCCTTTGCTCATGGTAAGGCCTCAAATGTGGTATAGCTCATAATCCGTTGCTACAATGTGCGTTCGACAGGCGCAATGGAAGTTGCGCCTTGTCTTTGCCTGTGATTGACAATGTAGATTGTGCCTGATGAACACGGGCATTTATGTGAGGAAGGAAGGAAGAGCCATGCGGAAGAATTATCTATTGCTCGGGGCGTTGACCCTGATGCTGTTTGTCGGATTGCTCGCAGTCGGGCGTCCCGCGGCAGCACAAGAACAGGTCGGACCCAACTTGCTGCAGAATGCCGGGTTTGAGGAAGGCCATTTCAACCAGGACGGCATCGCCGAAATTACCGTGCCGAACGGCTGGCGGATGCACTGGTCGAACAATGAGCTGATTTTCGGCGGCGAGTGGCCCACGGCCCGGCCAGAGACAGTCGTCTGGAACGCCACCGGCGGCATCCCCGAGGGCGAAGAGATTTTCTGGCGCGACGGCATCTTCACCATGAAGGTGTTCAAGAGCTGGGCGCCGATGTGGGCGGCCATGAGCCAGGATGTAAGTGGGCTTGAGGTCGGGCGCAAGTATCGCCTCGTTACCCCTATCTTCGTGGACATTTTCGAAGAGATCGATGGCGGTCGCAAGGTCATTCCCACACGCAAGGACACCGGTCGCGTGCGGCTGGGCGCCAGCCCGGTGGGGGCCAACTGGCGCGACGAGAACGCTATCGCCTACAGCGGCTGGTGGACGGCCGAAACGATTGACCCGTTCTACCAGGCTTTCCCGACTTTCATCTACGATTTCGTAGCCACCGAGCCAAACATGACGATCTGGATCGAGATGGCTTCGACCTATCCGTATCCGAATAACGGCTTCTTCTATGACCTGCCCGGCCTGTACGCTCTGAACGAAACAGCGCCGGTGGCCGCGCCGCCTGCTACTGCTGGCGGTGGTGCGCCTGTCGCGGCTGCGCCGGCGCAGCCGCTGCCGACGCTGGCCCCGCCGGAACCGCGCGAAGACGGCTCCATCGTCCATGTGGTACAGCCAGGTGAATCGCTGTGGGGGATTGCCATCCAATACGCTTCGGTAGTCGGCCGCACACCGGAAGACACCCTGCCCTATCTCCAGGAGCTGAACAACAGCCCGGTATTCATCAACCCGGGCGACGAGCTCTTGATTTTAGCGGCCGGTGCTGCAGGCGCTGAAGAAGCGCCGGCAGAGGGCGAAGTGATTGCTGAGGCCGACGTGCCTGCGGAAGGCGAAGCAGCCGTCAGCGAAGAGTCAGTGCCTGCGGAAGGCGAAGCGGCTGCTGGTGATGCGCCAGTCGAAGAAGAGACGCAGCCGATCGACGCCGCGGCGACTGATTTACAGCCCGCCGAGGCTGTGCAGCCGTCTGCGTCGCTGGCCGGGTCGGTCTGTGTAGCGGCGTTCAACGACGCCAACGCCGACGGCCTGCGCGACGGCAGCGAGAATCTGGTGCCCAACGCCGCTATCGCCATTGCCAGAGCGGGCAACACTGTCAGCACCTATATCACTGATGGCGTGAGCGAGCCGTACTGCTTCGAGCTGGTCGACGCGGACACGTACCAGATGCAGATCTACCCGCCGGCTGGTTTCGTGCCGACGACAGAGAGCAGCTGGGCCGTGTCGGTGGCCAATGGCGAATCATATACGGTGTCGTTCGGCCTGCGTGAGGGCGAGCAGGCAGTAGCGGCCGTGGACATGGCAGTCAGCGATACGGCCGACGCGGCGATGGCCGAAACACCGTCTGAGTCGGGCGGCCTGGCCGACAACCTGGGGCTGATTGTCCTGGGTGTCGCCGGTGTGCTCGTCCTGGTGGCCATTCTAGGTGTGGTGCTGCTGCGCCGCGGCTAGGTCCTATCGCTTTTCAGAGTACTTTCCAAGGGGTCTCGCGAGAGGCCCCTTTTTTGTTGCCTACCCGCGCAGCTCCACACCAGCCGCCAGGAGAATCTGCTGCGCGTCCCAGGCGTCATCGCGATGGACGTGGAAGAACATCTCGTTGAAGGCGAACCCCCAGCCCCACATGTCAATGCCGTGGCTCTGCAATAGGCGCTTGATGCCATCACCGTTCCACGCGCCATCTATCGGGACATAGAGGGGCACGGCATTCACACCAAACAGGTTGCCGGCAAATTCGCCGGCCAGCCCAACTGGGCCGTGACGATCATAGGCTGTTCGCCATCGTCCCCTACGCAAATTACCAAGAACAAACTCAGGTAACAAGAGCCAATAGAAACTGGTCATGAACTCCGCAAAGCGCAACATCTCGCAACTCCTTCATCTAACAAGAAAATAGAACGTATGTTTCATTATGCTCGAAAGTACTGGCTAAATCAAGGGTCAAAATGCGGAAAATGATTGCGCGTGTTTCTATTTCTCGGAGCGAATCATGCTAAAGTGGTAGCCGGATTTTCTATCGTCGATTGGAGTTGACATGCCCGCGAGTAGTCAACGTTTCAGCTAATCGCATTGTCGACTTAATCACCAGGAATGATGCCGTGATCATTGTGCATCTCCTCAACCCATTTCTTGATTTGCTCTATAAGCATTTCTTTCTCCGGCTCACGACGGAACCTCCGTTCTGTTGGGGGGTCATTTGGGGGTTGGGTATTGCGTTGGTCTTTGGTCTGTTTGGCCGCTTCTATCTGTGGTTCCGCGGGGCATGGAAGCGATTTTTCAATCCTGGCAAGGGGCCGGCCACAGTCAATACGCCTAGTGGATTCTTAAACATGGTAGGCTGTATGCGTGCAGTAATCATAACCATTCTCCTTTTGAGCAGCATGGTCTTTATCTTCCTGCTGGCCGATCTTCCATTTTTCGGGTAAGCATTCCCCCGTTCGCCTGCCCCCGCCTGCTTAACGTCGTCTGAACGTTCCCCATCCGCAGTGCAGCGACGGCCGCTCCCGTTTACACTCGTACCAGTCACAAAGTCGGGAACAAATCGTCGCCTACAGACGTCCAGATAGCAGATGAGTACATCACCTAATAACCAACCGCCTATCCAACATATTCCGGCCAGCGTGCCGCAGCAGATCGAAGCGGCGCGGCTGTGGCTGCGCGGGCAGCGTTTTGCTCGGCCTTGTCCTGCTGGTCTTTTTCGGGGCCATCGCCGGGACGGCCGCCGCCGGAGGCCTGGTCTACGCCAACTGGTCGCGCGAAGTGGACGCGGGCATTGCCCGGCTGGAGACCGCCCGCGACCGGGAGACGTTCGAGACGACGCAGATCCTCGACCGCAACGGCAACCTGCTGTGGGAAATCTTCGGCGAAGGCAAGCGCACGCCGATCGCCATCGACCAGATGCCGCCGCAGCTGCTCCAGGCGACCATCGCCGTAGAGGACGACACTTTCTACGAGAACATCGGCCTCGATGCACCGTCGCTGATGGCCGCGCTGGTGGCCAACGTGCGCAACCCGGACGGCCGTCCCGTCGGCGGCAGCACCATCACGCAGCAGATCGTCCGCCACATCGCCTTCGACTACGAGGAGCGCACCAGCGTCTCCTACAACCGCAAGCTGAAGGAGATCGTGCTGGCGTGGATGATGAACCGCGACTTCTCCAAGGACGAAATCCTGGAGATGTATCTCAACGAAATCTATTACGGCAATCTGGCCTATGGCATCGAAGCGGCCTCGCGCACTTACTTCGGCAAGCCTGCCGCCGACGTTGACGCTGGGCGAACTGAGCCTGCTGGCCGGGCTGCCGCAAAGCCCGGTGGAGCTGGACCCGTTCACCAACCCGGACGCGGCCAAAGAGCGGCAATGGCTGGTGCTCAATCTGATGGTCAGCGAAGGGTACATTGACCAGGCGCAAGCCGAAGCCGCCTATCTGGAGCCGCTGACTTACGCCCCGCAGGAAGTGAGTCTCATCGCGCCCCATTTTTCAGTCTACGTGCGGCAGCAATTAGAAGAGCAGTTCGGCGCAGATGTGGTCGCCAACGGCGGCCTGCGCGTGACGACGACGCTCGACCTTGACTTCCAGCGACTGGCCGAAGAGCTGGCCCGCCAGCACGTCAGCCTCATCCCGCCCGTTCACAATCTGACCAACGCCGCGCTGGTGGCGATGAAGCCGGGCAGCGGCGAGATTCTGGCCATGCTGGGCAGCGTCGACTACAACGACGACAGTATCGACGGCCGCGTCAACGTCACCCTGAGTCCGCAGCAGCCGGGCAGCGCCATCAAACCGGTCACTTATGCGTTGGCCATGACCCCGGATGAGACGGGTCTGCCGCCGTGGACGGCGGCCGACATTCTGTGGGATGTGGAGGTCGACTACGAGCAGGCGACCGGCCAGACGTACACGCCGGTCAACTACGACGGCGTCTACCACGGCCCGGTGCGGCTGCGCGACGCGCTGGCCAACAGTTACAACGTGCCCGCTGTTCTGCTGGCGCAGGATGTGGGCGTGGCCCAACTGCTTGAGTATGGCCGCAGCCTCGGCCTCGACTCGTGGCAGGGAGACAGCAGCACCTACGGCCTGTCGCTGACGTTGGGCGGCGGCGAAGTGACGCCGCTGGAGCTGACGAGCGTCTACGCCACCTTGCCAATCAGCGGCAATCTGGTCGACGCCGGTGTCGGTTCTGCGCGTGGAGAAGACGGACGGCGAGGTGCTGTTCGAAGCGCAGCCGCCTACGCCGCTGCGTGTGGTCGATGAGCAGGTGGCGTATCTGATCAGCGACATTCTCGACGACGACCAGGCGCGGCTCCCGGCGATGGGCACCGGCAATCCGCTGGAGCTGCCTTTCCCCGCTGCGGCCAAGACCGGCACGACCAACGACTTCCGCGACAACTGGACGATGGGCTATACGCCCAGTCTGGCCGTCGGCGTCTGGACGGGCAACACCGACAACAGCGAGATGATTGACATCAGCGGCCTGACCGGCGCGGCCCCGCTCTGGAACAGCTACATGCAGGCGGTCTACAGCAACTTCGATCTGGTGGCCCGGTTGGGTGAGAACGGCGCGCAGCCACCGCAGGAGTTCGTGC
Organism: uncultured Chloroflexia bacterium; assembly: GCA_963715935.1. Lineage (GTDB taxonomy): Bacteria > Chloroflexota > Anaerolineae > Promineifilales > Promineifilaceae > Promineifilum. The sequence continues at coordinate 94,208 of CAVQSM010000001.1, forward strand.
GGCCGCCGGGCATCGTGGAGAAGCCGCTCTGCGCCCTGACCAGCGCGGTCATTGGCTCAGAGGCGTGCGAGCCGGCGGGCAGCGAGCTGTTCAGCGAAGATGCGCCGCTGCTGCCGCCGACGGCCATCCCCGACGAACCAACCGTCATCTGGGACAAGAGCGATCCGGCCGTCTGGCGCGTGCCTGCTGTGCCCATCACCCCGCCGCCGGTGGAGGTCGCGTTTGAGATCGTGCCGGAGCCGGACGAGGACGCGCCACCGCCGCAGCTGTTCTGCCAGCTGAACGAAGGCACACCGGCCCAGGCGCTGCCGCCGGAGGCGCTGCTGCAAATGTTCCTGGAACCGCCGCGCAACGCGGAAAGCCTTAAGCCCGCCCACGAATGGGCGCAGGCCAACAATCTGGCCATCCTGCCGACGGAGCCGTGCACCGAGGATTTGCTGGCGCTGAGCACTGGGGCAAACCAGACGGCCGTCTGGCGCATCACCTCCCCGGCCGACGGCGACACGGTCAGCGGTGTCCTGCCCATCGTCGGCACCGCCAACTTCAACCCCGGCGACGTGCAGTTCTACAAGATCGAGCTGGGCATTCCACGGCGGCGGCGTGCAGTGGCTGACGCTGGGGGAGACGCACGCCACACCGGTGGTTAACGGCCAGCTGGAGACGCTGTTCGCCACCGACCTGCCGCCCGGCGACTACTTCCTGCGCCTGATTGTGGTCAAAGACAGCAACTATGTGGGCGAGCCGCACACGATTCGGATCGTGATAGAATAGTCAGACAATGACTCGCGGAGAAGTCCACACTTATGCCAACCGTGTTGGTAGTAGGGCCCTATGCCTTACGGTTCTATAGCGCTGACTATCCGGAACCACCACATATTCACGTACTGCGCGATCGCGATGGAGCCAAATTCTGGCTTGAACCAGTTCGACTGGCAGCAAATTGGGGTTTTTCCGCGCACGAGCTTCGGCGGGTGCGTCGATTGGTAGAAGAAAGACAAGACGAACTCTTGGAGGCTTGGAATGACTACTTTAGTGCTTGAGCGGGAACCCATAGCAGTTGCCGTCCATGTTAATGATGACCAACTGAGCATTCAACTAGCCGATGGACGAACGGTGTCTGCGCCTCTGGAATGGTACCCACGCCTCGTACACGGCACTCAGGCAGAAAGAGATAACTACGAGCTATTGGCCCAGGGCACGGGGATCGGTTGGCCTGATCTGGACGAACACCTCAGTGTTGAGAGCATTCTGGCTGGACGAAGCAGTGGCGAAAGCCAACGTTCGTTCCAAAGGTGGCTGGCCGGGCGTCAGTCAACCAAATAGGCCACGCGGATTCCAATCCCATCTCCCCAACAGCAGCGACGTGCAGTGGCTGACGCTGGGCAACACCCACGAGACGCCTGTGGTCAACGGCCAGCTGGAGACGCTGTTCGCCGAAGATTTGCCGTCGGGTGACTACTATCTGCGGCTAATCGTGATCAAGGACAGCAACTACGTAGGCGAACCGCATACGATTCGGATCACGGTTGAGTAGGAGTTGCCTTCCTGCTAGATGCAGGGCATGAACGATTCGCTGTTGCCGTTACGGTCGGCACTGACCAGTGGAGCACTCAACTGGCCGGCATAGCCGGAGTGTAACATTGCCCCGGTCCGTCACCGGAGCCCATGAAGATCTCAGGGTTATCCTCTGGCGAGGAGCGCTGCCCCCAGGCCACCGCGGGTCCTTGCGCTGCGGCGCGGCCGTTTATTTTGTGGGGGACACATTCAGGGACGCCGCGGCGCGGATAAGATCTTTAAACGCTTGCTCATTGATTTCGTCACCCTCAAAGAGGTCGATGGCCCGCCGCGTGTTTCCATTAAGGCTCGAGTTAAAGAGACCAGCGGGATCCTCAAGAGCGGCGCCCTTGGCGAATGTGAGCTTCACCTTATCCTTGTAGGTCTCGCCGGTGCAAATGATCCCGTCGTGGGACCAGACCGGGACGCCGACCATTCCATTCGACGGCTTTTTCCATTTTCGCTCTTCGACCACATCGGGATCCGCCGCCTGGATGAGATCGCGTATGTGGGAAAGCATCTCGTCCCGCCAGTCGCCCGCTTGCTCGATGTTCGCGTCGGTTGGTTCGGAGGGGGAGTTGGGAAGTGGTTTGCTATTCATGTTTGCGTTCTCCACAGCAGACGAGTTGATTGGTCCATGCTTCTCGAAAGTCATTGTATGTCGTCATGATAGCAGTTTGTTATGTTTGGCTCAATGGCGAGTGAGTCCGGGCACCATCCCTGGCGACCGCGATGTGAAGTGGCTGACGCTCGGCAACACGCACGGGATGCCGGTGGCCACTGACCAATTGGAGGCGTTGTTCGCGGAAGACCTGCTTCCAGTTTTTGAGGTTGGTTGCGGTAGGGATTGGTCACAATGTGAGCAGAGCCTCACACGGCATGGATTGCCGGAGTACAGGCGGCTCAAGTCGCGTTATCGGTTTATTCGGTTTCTTTTCCTTCCTGAAAGATAATAGATTTGACAGCAAGGGGAACATGCCTTCATGACAACAAGCGACACTCCAAATAGACGAATAGCCACGAGGCGTTGGGTTCTCTTTATCCTGGCGGTTGTTATCGTGGGATCGCTGTTTGTCGGGATCCAATATGCCACGTTTGCCAGACCCCCGCTGCCCGAAGCGATCGCTGCGCTTGAGAGCGACGCGCAGCTCAACGTCACCCAGACCCCGTGGCTGACTTTCAGCCCGGCGCAGACCACACCAGACACAGGGTTTATCTTCTATCCCGGCGGCCGTATTGACCCCCAAGGCTACGCGCCCCTGATGAAAGCGATTGCCGCGGCGGGCTATCTGGTCGTCGTGCCTGAGATGCCCATCAATATGGCTGTGTTCGATCCCAACGTCGCGGACGAGATTATGGCTGCGCATCCTGAGGTCGAGCAGTGGGCGATTGGTGGACACTCTGTGGGGGGCACAATGGCTGCTCAATATGCGCGCTCGCATCCAGACGCGGTAGACGGTCTGACCATCTGGGCTTCCTACCCCGCGGGAACGGCCGATCTATCCACCTCTGATCTGCCTGTGACCGTCATCTACGGCAGCCTGGACCCTCGGGCCAACGACGACTCTGTCCTGGCCCGCCGCGACCTGCTGCCCGCCGATACCGCCTACGTCCGTATCGACGGGGGCGATCATCATCAGTTCGGGAGCTACGTGATCGAGCCTGATGAGCATCACGCCACGCTGGGGGTCGAGGAACAACAGCGACAAATCATCGAGGCGACCCTGAACCTGCTGGCGGCCATGCCAGACAGGGGGTAGCTAGAGCACATTCATGAACATCCTCTCCATTGCCATCATCCTCTTTATCATTCTGGAAAGCCTGAACATCCTGATCCTCTACTTCGCTCCCGGCACCCAGCGCGGGAATGGGGTTGGCGTGTTCAATGCCTGGGAACGCTCGAAGGCTGATCCCGTAATGCACCAGTTCATCCGCTATCTGGTGTACTAGGTGGCCGGAACGAAGCTGATCTTCGTGGCGCTGCTGCTGGTGATACTGTTCACTGCCGGGGAATCGACCCAACTGTGGGCGGTGGTCGCCCTCATCATTTCTATCGCGTCCTTCTTCTGGCGACTGTATCCCATTCTCAGATCGCTGGACGCCGCAGGGGGCATCACGCCGGCCGGCTACTCCAAAACGCTGGGCATCATGATTGCCGCTTTCATCGGAGCCTTTGCCCTGGCCCTGGCCGGTTATCTCGTGCTGGGTTAGGCGCTGCACGAGAACAGCAACGACCCCGGCGAGTGGTAGGTAGCGGGGAGTGTGGGTGGCGTCCGGTGCGGTGTGCCGCCCTGTCCTGCTTTAGGGTATGATCGCTTCATGGCGATCATCCATCTGTTTCGCGATTCACTCAAGGCGTACTTCGGTGACCGGTCGATCATCTACGCGGCTGGGCTTGCGTACTACGCGGTATTTGCCATTCCGCCCCTGCTCGTCTTTGTAATCACCATCGCGGGAGCCGCAATCGGTCGCGACGAAGCGATGGAGCAGGTGATGGCGCAGGCCGAACTTCTGGTCGGCCCCCAGCTCGCCGGGCTGCTGGGCGAACTGGCAACAACGGTAAGCCTGCGGACGTTCGCCGCCGGGGGAACAGTGCTAGCTGTTTTGGGCCTCATGTTCAGCGGCGCGGGCATCTTCTCGCAGCTCGATGAAGCGCTCAACGATATCTGGGGCATCCGCAAAACGCCGCCCCAGAGCCTTACCGACCGGCTTATCCTCTTTCGTCACAAACTGGCCCCGTTCGTGGTGGTCGTCTTCCTGGGCGTCTTGCTCAGCTCCAGTGTCCTGTTCGACACGCTCCTGGTCACGCTCATCGACCGTCTGGCGCGCTTCCTGCCCCAAGTCGCCGGGCTGCAGCCGCACGCGAACTGGCTGTTCATCCCTCTGCTCTCGCTGGCCGTCTTTACGGTGATCTTCAAGTGGCTGCCCGATGCGCGTTCCCGCTGGCGCGACATGGCTGTCGGCGGCCTGGTGACCACGCTGCTGTTCCTGATCGGCCGGCAGCTTCTGTTCCTCTACATCGATCGCAGTGATGCCATCTCTCTGTACGGCGCGCTTGGCTCGCTCGTCGTCCTGCTCATCTGGGTCTACTACTCAGCCCAGATCGTGCTGTTCGGAGCGGAGTTCACCAAACTCTACGCCGATCGCTTTGGCCAGCCGATTGTGCCGCGGAAGATGATGGCGTTTGAGGAGTTGGCAGAGGCAGTCGCGCCGGGTCCGGATTCATCGGCAGTGGAGGATGTGGCCGACGACAGTTGATTGAACAAGCCTGAAGCGACAATCGGTCGGTTCAATTAGCCGCAGGGATGCTCCCGCGCCCAATGCGCCGCAATCTCGTCCCGGCGACAGACCCACACCGCGTCGTGGTCCAGCACGTAGTCGAGAAACCGCGCCAACGCCAGCGCCCGCGCCGGGTGGCCGCTGATGCGCCCGTGTAGACCGACGCTCATCATCCTGGGATGGTGGTCGCCTTCTTCCCACAGCAGATCGAAAGCGTCCTTCAGCGTATTGAAGAAGTCCTGACCGGACGCGAAGCCTGTTGGCAGCAGATAGCGGGCGTCGTTGTTGACGAGGGTGTAGGGGATCACCAGAAGTGGCGGCGAACCCGGCAGCCAGTAGGGCAGGTCATCGTCGTAGGCGTCGGACGTATAAAGCATCCCTTCCTGCTCGCGGACAAGGCGGTGGGTGTTCAGGCTGACGCGCCCGGTATACCAACCGACCGGTCGCCGGCCGCTGATCTGCTCGATGATGTCGCAGCGTGAGTTGAATGTGGCGTCGCTCTTCCGCTTCCGGGACACCATGATAGTCGATCCAGCGATAGCCATGCCCGGCCAGCTCATGCCCCTGGGCGGCAAGGGCGCGTCCGAGGTCGGGGTTGCGTTCCAGCGCCTGGCCGGCGGCAAAGGCGGTGAGCGGCAGATCGCGGGCCGCGAACAGATCCAGAATGCGCCACGCACCGGCGCGCGAGCCGTACGCGTACATGCTTTCGATGCTGGGGTCCCGTTCGCCGGTGCGCGACGGCCGTCCGGGCAGCTCGTGGAGGTAGCTTTCGGAGCCGTCGTCGCCATTGAGGATGGAGCGCTCCGCCCCTTCTTCAACGTTCAGCACGAACTGGACGGCCAGACGGGCGTCGTTGGGCCAGCGGGGATGGGGCGGACGGCCGCCGTAGCCGACCAGATCGCGCTCGGCCACAGTCAACCCAGTTCGAACGTCGTTACGCCGAAGATGCGCTCATCGGCCAGCACGGGGGGATCGCCGAGGTACATGCGGGCCGTGCCGAAGACTTCTTCCATGTCGTGCCGGGCGACCAGGGCCATCGCCGCCGGATTGTTCTCCGGGGCGTCCAGAAAGACGGGATCGCCAGCGGCAAACTCGGCCAGCTGCAGGTAGAGCGCTTCGGCCACGGCTTCGTTGTCGGCAAACAGGGGGCCAACTTTGCAGCCGTCGCCGCACTGGCGAATGACGCCGTAGCCCGCCAGCTGCCCATCCACCATAGTCCCCAGGGCCAGCGCATCGGGCTGGCTGATCCACGCCTGCAGGAAGGTGGGGCGCGGAGCCGGGAAGCAGGTGCGGTCGTAGGCCATGAGTTGGTCGAAGGGGACATCGGCCAGCGGGACGATGTTGCCGGCGTGGGTGGGATCAACTGCGGCTGCGTCATCGAATACATGGCGATAGCGGATGTTGCGGTGGGAAAAGACGAATCCGCCGCGGGCGTAATAGTCCTGCATCTCAAAGACGCCGTCCAGACCAATCGTTACCCCAGGCTGGAGCCGGTTGATGAGCCGGTCGCGGCGATAGTGCCAGATGACATTGCCAATGCCCTGCAGCCGGTATTCGGGCCGGACGATGAAGAAGCCCATGAAGCCGAACTCGCCACCGTAGGAGGTGATGGCCCCGCCGCCAATCAGCTCGTCGCCGAGATCGGCGGCGATGAACGCTTCCGGATCGGTGGCCCAGAAGATATCGGCGTCGTGCAGGCCGGGGTTCCACCCCTCCAGCTCGGCCCAGCGGACCAGTTCGTCGACTTCGGCGCGGACCATCATTCGGAGTTCAACGGCTTGTAGATTGATCATACGTCTCGTAAGGCAATGATAGAAGCGAACTCAGCCAACCACTAATCTCCTGCGGCGGCGCGAGTATGCCGGATAATCAGCGGCAAGAGTTCGGACGTCAGCGGTCGCGGTTTGTTTCTCCGGCCAACCACGCCTGCACGTCAGCCTCGTGGTCATCGTGGTAATGGTCAAAGAATTCGCCGGCCTGGAAGCGTCGGTCGCCCAACCACAGCAGATGATAATCCCGTCCTTCGTGGTGAACCTGCTCGAGACGGACATCATCAGGCAGCTGCTCGATGAAGGCGATGATCTGCTGCAAGACCAGATGGGATTCGTCTACGACCTCGCTCGCCGGACGCCCTTCGCTGGACGCGTAGATCCAGCCGTTAATCTCATCTTCTGTTTGCAGCTGGGCGGGCCAGGGTGGCGGCGGTTTCGGATCACCGCGCCGGGCTGCTTCCAGCTCGGCGTTGAGTTTGCGCTGCCAGCCGGTAAGGTGGACGACGATATCCTTCATCGACCAGTCACCATTGACGCCGGGTTGCTCCATGCGGGCCGGTCCAATCCGTTCGAGAAGCGCCTCCCACTGCTGTTGCTCCTGCCGGAGCCAGCTCAGAAGTTCAGGTTGATTCATATTGATTTGTTCCTTTGGGTGTGAGCCCGTTCCGGCGCATCAGGAGCCACGTCATATGCTGATGATGACAGCCTTCTGTCTTATCTCACATCCCCACTTCCAACCGCTCAATCAACCGCGGCGACAGGCCGAACTCGCGCATGCGGCGCTGCGTCTCGGCGATGTCATAGGCGACGCGATGCCATGTCCACGTATTCGCCTCCGTGTCCAGCAGGGCATAGGCGGCGCGGGGGTCGCCATCGCGGGGCTGGCCCACGCTGCCAGGGTTGAGGATGCGGAAGCCGGCAGTCGAGCGCCACCTGATCGCCGTCCAGCCCGACAAAGCCGCCCAGCTCCTTCGTCTCCAGATCGAGATGAAAGACAAGCGGCACATGCGAGTGGCCCACCAGACAAAGCTGCGTCTCAAAGTGGGCGAAGTTCTCCAGCGCCGTCTCCGTGTCGAGGATGTACTCCCAGACCGGATGGCGCGGGCTGCCGTGGGCCAGCGTGATGTCCGCTTCTTCGCGGCGGGGCAGCAGCGAATCGAGAAAGGCGCGGTTGTCGGGGGACAGACGGCCGCGGGTCCACTCCACACTGGCCCGCGCTTCGGCGTTGAAGTCGTCCATGTCCAGCTTCTCCAGCACCGCCCAGTCGTGGTTGCCCGCCAGACAGAGCGCCCCGTGGTCGCGGATCAGGGTGATGCACTCGTCGGGCTGCGGGCCGTAGCCGACCAGATCGCCCAGGAACCAGAGCTGGTCCCACTCGCCGGCGGCCGCATTGAGCACCGCTTCGAGGGCGACGAGATTGGCGTGGATGTCGGAGATGACGAGAATGCGCATGCTGCTGTGCTCCGCCCCGGCAGGCCGGGTGGCGCCGACCGGAACGTGGGTTCAATCGGACATTATCATATCACGAAGAGTTCATGTATAATAACTCATCATAATCTGTCCCGATTGACCCAAAAAACCGTAAACGCGCATGGCCATCCTCGACGAACGGACACTCGACTTCATCAGCAGCAGCGCCGCCCAGACCGAGCGGCTGGGGGTGCGGCTGGGCGAACTGCTGGTGCCGCGGGCGGTGGTCTGCCTGTCCGGGGAGTTGGGCGCGGGCAAGACGATGCTGGCCCGCGGACTGGGGCGCGGCTGGGGCGCCTCGAACCGGGTGACCAGCCCCACCTACGTCATCGTCAACCAGTATCCCCGCATGCGCGACGGCCACATCCTCTACCACATCGACGGCTACCGGCTGGAGAGCGAGGGGGACGTGGTGACCGCCGGGCTGGATGACATTTTCGACAGCGACGGCGCGATCATGATCGAGTGGCCGGAACGCATGGAGTGGCTTCTGCCCGAAGACCGCATCTGGATCGCCCTGACGTATGAATCGCCGACCCGCCGCCACATGCGCTACACGGCGCAAGGGCCGCGCGCCGAAGCGATATTAACCGAGTTCAAGCAAAGCGCCTTTGGCGTCTGAGACCGCGTATGATCCTGGGAATTGACACCGCAACAAGCTGGACCGCACTGGCTGTCCACGACGGCACGACCGTCCTGGCCGAAATGGGCTGGCACAGCCACCAGACGCAGACGATTGAACTGGCTCCGGCCATCGCTCGTCTGTGGGAACAGGCGAACATAACGGCCGCCGACCTCGAAGCCGTGGCGGTGACGATTGGCCCCGGCTCCTATACCGGGCTGCGCATCGGGCTGGCGGCCGCCAAGGGGATCGCCCTCGGCCACAAGCTGCCGCTCATCGGCGTGGGCACGCTCGACGTCGTCGCCGCCGGGCTGGGCTTTCTGGAAGGCAATCTCGTCGTCGTGGCCCAGGCCGGACGCAACCGGCTGTGGAGCGGTCGCTACGACTGGCAGGCCCGCAAGGGATGGCAGCCCGCCGCCGAACCGGAGCTGCTGAACTGGGACACGCTGCTCGCGGCCGTCGACCCGCCGATGGTGGTGGCAGGCGAAGTATCCGCGGAAGCGTCGCGGCAGATCCGGCGCACGGCGGGCGTGCGCGTGGTATCGCCGGCGGCGTCGGTGCGGCGCGGCGCGGTGTTGGCCGAAATCGGCTACCAGCGGTGGAAGAGCCACGACGTGACCGACGCAGCCGCGCTGGCTCCGGTCTACCTGCGCGAACCCGCCTGACGACCCGGCGTCCGCTGCCATGCTCCACCCTCCGTCGCCCTACCAGTTACGCGCCATGATGTCGCGCGATGTGGCCGCTGTGCAGGCGATCGAACGCGACTCCTTCCCCACCGTGCGCCCGGCAACGTTCTACAGCAACGAGTTGAGCAACGACCGCATGGCCTACTATCAGGTTCTCCTGACCGGCGAACAGGTCATCGGCTACGCCGGCTACTGGTATCTGCGGGACGAGGTCCACATTAACACATTGGCTGTGACCCCGGGGCAGCGCGGGCGCGGGCTGGGTCGCTTGCTGCTGCTCAATCTGCTGCTGCTGGCGCTGGCCCACGAGCCGGAGCATATCCGGCTGGAGGTGCGCCGCCGCAATACGGCCGCCCAGCGTCTCTACGAAAGTGTGCGCTTTGACGTGATCGGCCGTCGCCCCGGCTACTATTGGGACACGGGCGAGGATGCGCTGTTGATGGGTGTCACGTTGAGCAGCCGCGCGACCGACCCTGACGCCGCCGATCCAATCGCCTATGGCCGCTGGCTGAGCCGATCAGGCGGAGTCGCTCTACGACCGGCTGGCAGTGCGCCCCGCTGCGCCTCACACTGTATAACACAGAACAACCAACGCCATCCAGGCAGCGAATTTATGACTGAGCAAACGATCTTTATTACCGGCGGCGCAGGCTTCATCGGCTGCAACGCCGCCGACTATTTTCTGCGCCAGGGGCATCGCGTGACGGTGTTCGACAATCTGAGCCGCAAGGGAACGGCCGCCAATCTGGAATGGCTGCAGGCCAACCACGGGGACGACCGTCTGCGCTTCGTCCGCGGTGACATCCGTGACTATGATGGGCTGACGGCGGCCATGCCCGGCGCTGATGACGTGGACAACGTAGACGTTGTTTTGCATCTGGCCGGGCAGGTGGCGGTGACCCAGTCGGTCGTCGACCCGCGCGAGGATTTCAGCATCAACGCCGAGGGAACGTTCAATGTGCTGGAGGCGGTGCGCCACCACGCGCCGGAAGCGGCCGTGCTCTACGCCAGCACCAACAAGGTTTACGGCGGCATGGAAGAGGTGGCGATTGTCGAACGGGACGGCCAGTACGCCTACGCCGACTATCCTTTCGGCATCCCGGAGAGCTACCCGCTGGACTTTCATTCGCCCTACGGCTGCTCCAAAGGCGCGGGCGACCAGTACACGCGCGATTATGCCCGCATCTATGGGCTGAAGACGCTGGTGCTGCGCCAGTCGTGCATCTATGGCCAGCGGCAGTTTGGTGTAGAGGACCAGGGCTGGGTGGCCCACTTCGTTATCGCTGCGGTGAAGGAACGGCCGATTTCGATCTACGGTGACGGCAAGCAGGTGCGTGATGTGCTCCATATCGACGATCTGGTGCGGGCCTACGCGCTGGGTATCGAGCAGATCGACGAGATGCAAGGCGAGGTGCTTAATCTGGGCGGCGGGCCGGAGAACACGCTGGCGATCTGGGCCGGGTTCGGGCCTATGTTGACAGCTCTCAAAGGCGAGACCGTACCGGTGACCTACGGCGACTGGCGGCCCGGCGACCAGCGCGTCTTTGTGGCCGACATTCGCCGGGCGGAAGAACGACTTGGATGGCGTCCCACCATTAGCCCGAAAGAAGGGATCGGCCGTCTGTATGAGTGGGTAGCCGGCAACAAGGAGCTGTTCTGATACCAGTCGTTAATCCCGCTTACGTGGAACGTCTGATCGCTATCATCAACGCCAGCCCGTTCCCGCAGCACTTGCCGCTGGAGGTAGTCTCGATCGAGTACGATTCGGCTGTCGTAGCGGTGGAGGCGGACAGCCGTCATGTGCAGCCGATGGGATTGGTGCATGGCGGGGTCATCGCCACGCTAATCGACACGGCCACGTTCTGGTCGGCGTACCTGCCGCTGCCGGAGGACACCGGGCTTGTTAACGTTGATCTGAAGCTGAACTATTTGCGCTCTGTCACAGGCGGGCGCGTGATCGCCAAAGGCCACTGCATTCGCGCCGGGCGCACAATCAGCTACGCCGAGGCGACTGTCTACGACGCGGACGACCAGCTGTTGGCCCACGGCACGTCGACGCTAATGGCGCTGCCCGGCAAGGGGATCGACGTAGGCATCAGCAAGTTTCTCGCTGATTGAGAGGAACGACAGAACGCAACTTGCACGATTCGGTCCACGTGCGGATTGACAAGTGACACCACGTAATAGGAGAACCTGCATGAGCAAATCGAAGAAAGACAAGAAGAAGGACAAGAAAGAAGGATAAGAAGCACGACAAGCAGAAGGACGAGAAGCAGCCGAAACCAGTCAGCGTGCGGGACGCGCTGCGCGTGGGGCCGGGCTTCCATCTCTCACAGGTCGATGCCGACGCAGTCCTGATTGGCCCGGACAACAAGGAAGACGCCAAAGCGGCCACGATGGCGCTGGAACCGGAAGCCGAGACGCTCCACGAGATGTTATGGGCGGAATACAGGGCGGGCATAGGCAGCCGCTCATTGCTCATCGTCTTGCAGGGTATGGACACGGCGGGCAAGGGTGGCTCCAGCAAGGCGATCGATCAGCTGATGGACCCGCTTGGCTTTAACGTGGTCAGCTTCGGCCCGCCAACCGAGGAAGAGAGAGCGCATCATTACCTGTGGCGCATCGAGCTGCAGCTGCCGAGGGCAGGCCGCACGCGCCTGTTCGACCGCTCCCACTATGAAGATGTGCTGGTGGTGCGTGTTCATAATCTCGTCCCGCCAGAAGTGTGGGGGGAGCGCTATGACGAGATCAACGAATGGGAAGCCGGATTGGCAGAGAAAGGGATCACCATGATCAAGTGCATGATCCACATCTCCAAGGATGAGCAGAAAAAGCGGCTGCTGGAACGGCTCGACCGACCGGACAAGTATTGGAAGTACAACCCGGGGGACGTCGACGAACGGATGCTATGGGACGAATACCAGGAAGCGTACAACGATGCACTGGTGAAATGCTCCACCGACGTCGCGCCGTGGTATGTCGTGCCAGCCAATCACAAGTGGCATCGCAACTGGCTGCTATCCAATCTTGTCGTGGAGACAATGCGGGACATGAACCTGCAATATCCACCGGCCGATTTTGATGTTGAGGTGGAGAAGGCGCGGGTGCAGGCGAGCTAGCGTCGCCTGTCGCCTTTGGGGAGCGGCCGTCGCCGGACGGCCGCTCTATTCGATATCGATGCGGGTGATCGCATCGAAGTCGATGGTCTGTTCTTTGCCCAACACCGCCTGCAGCGCCAGTTGGGCGAACAGGAAGAAGCCTTGCAGGTCGCTGACCCGGTCGAGGTAGTAACGGGCCAGTTCTTGCTCTTCGGGGGTCAGCTCACTTTCGGCCGACTGGAGATTCTCAATGCTGCGGCTCAGTACTTCCAGCGCCAGCTGGATCTCGCGCTGTTCGCGGCTGCCTAGCACGTTGCGGATGACCTGCCACAGGTCGGACTCAGCCTTGTAGAATTTGCGGCGCTCGCCGCGCACCCACACTTCCTTGGCCATCCCCCAGCGCTCAAGCGAGCGCATATTCGTACTGACCGACCCCTTGCTGATTTGCAGCGTGTCGACCAGGTCATCAAGCGACATCGGCTCCGGGCTCATCAGAAGGGTGCCATAGAGACGGCCCATCAACTCGTTGAAGCCAAAAAAACCGGCCAGTCGCCCCAAGCCTGCTACCGTACTCTCGTTTACATCAACCAGTGAGTCGTGCATAGTTCCCTGCGTTCAAAACGTTTTGAAAGTAACGTGCTGTGAGGATAGCAAAGAGCATCGAGGGTGTCAACATAAAGCGGAAGAGCGCTTGTGTCCGCAGCCGAGCAAGCGCCTAGCGGCCGTCGTCGGGCAGCCCGGTTTCCATGTGGCCCAGCGGCCCATGCCCCGCTCCCAACTGCCACGACGCGCCGCGCCGGATGGCCGCCGCCGTGAACGCCTGGGCCTGCCGGATCGCCTCCGGCAGCGGCCGCCCCAGGGCCACAAACGCGCAGATGGCGGCCGAGAGCGTGTCGCCGCTGCCGTGTGTGTTGGGGGTGGCGACGGCCGTTCGTGGGAATGGCGTCAGTGTGTCGCCGTCCCAGAGCCAGTCGGTCAGCGTATCGCCGTCGCGCAGACCTTTCAGCAGGACAGGTCGCGCGCCAAGGCTGGCCAGGAACGCGGCCAGCGCGTCAGGGTCGTCGGGCGGTGGGAGCGGCCGCCCGGCCAGCAGTGCCGCTTCATGCCGGTTGGGCGTGACGAGGTCGGCCAGCGGCAGCAGGTGGTCGCGGTAGGCGGTGGTGACATCGGGGCCGAACATCGGCTCGGCGCGGTGGTTGACGAGGACGGGGTCGATGAGAAGGAAAGGCTGCGGCTTCAGACGCTCGCGCCAGTCGAGCCAGCCGTTCGGCGATAGCGTGGATGATATCAACACGGCCGAGGAAGCCGGTCTTGACGGCCGCCGCGCCGTAGTCGGACAGGACGGCGTCAATTTGCGCCGCGACTAGGTCCGGCGGCAGGAAGTGGGCCTGCGCCACGCGCTCGCTGTTCTGCGCCGTGACGACGGTGACGGCGCTCATGCCGTAGACGCCGAGCGCCGTCCACGTCTTGAGGTCGGCCTGCAAGCCGGCCGCGCCGCCGGAGTCGGAGCCGGCGATGGTCAGGAGGGGTGGTGGTTGCATAGCTCCAGAAAAGGCATTCATGCCTTAGCACCCAGGAGTCGGTTCACCCCGGAATCAGGAAGAGTGTATCGGCTACGCCGCTTGCTCCGCCGGCGGCCGTCCCATCCTGTCCGCGATGAACGCCACCAGCCGGGCAATGAGCCAGATGAGCAGCGCGGCGACGAAGACGAGACCGTATTCGATGGCCGGGATGCGCACGATTTCGTTGAGCTGGTCCCAGCCGCGTGAACTGTACACGAGGATCACCCCGGCAATGTAGGCCAGGAGGAACCCCCACGTCCAATACTTGTTGAGACCCAGCCCCCACATCTGCGTCACGACGAAGATGGCGGCGAAGCCAAAGAAGAACATCGGCCACAGGCCGTTGGCCTGCATGACGGCGACCAACGTGCCGTGGGCGACGACGATCAGTTCCAGCGACAACGTCCACCATTTGTTGAGGTGGCTGCGGGTGAACATGAGGCTGCCCTGGAGCATGAGCAGGAAGGTGTAGACGAAGCCGATCAGATGGCCGCTGGTCGCTTCCATCGGGTGATACCAGAAGGTGTAGATGACGGCCCAGGCGAAGATGTAGCCGTGGTAGCGGCGGACTATCTGGCCCGTCGCCTTAAGGGCGCTGACCTTGCGCCCGAAGAACAGCCCGCGCCGCTGGTTTTCCAGCAGCAGAATCAGGATCAGCATGATGATGACCGAACCCTGCGAACTGAAGATGGAGACGTCCTGGGCCAACCCATCGTACCAGATGTGGCTCTGGACGAGGTGGGCGGTGATGAAGAAGGCGTTGATGCCGAGAGCGGCAACATTAATCGGGTGCAGCCCCTTCGTGTAGGTGAGCTTGTTACGCTGGGCGATGTAGATAGTGCCCCAGATAGCGATCTGATGGCTCAGATACAACCCCCACGACGTGGCCCGGCTCCAGAACGTGGCCTCCGGCAGCTGCCAGTAGTACCACGCATAGCCGGTGTCGGGCAGGAAGTCGATCTGCGGCAGCGACGGGCCGAGCAGCCAGATAAGCGCGGTGAAGCCGAAGCTGAACAGGATGCCCAGCCACAGCGCCGTCGAACTGTTCAGGCCGCCGGGAGAGGCGGTTGTCCTGTCGGTGGGGGTTGCGTTTAGTTCGGTCATTCCGTCATTTTACAGGAGTTTTCGCCTGAAGCGAAAGACCTCTGAGGTGCTTTGGCACCTCAGAGGTCTGGTCAAACTGGGGACGCGATTTAGGTAAATCGCGTTACAGCTTACACTTACATATTGGCAATGATCGCGTCCGCGTACTCGGACGTCGACAGCTTCGTCGCGCCTTCGATCTGGCGGTGCAGGTCGTAGGTGACGGTCTTGTCCTGGATCGTCTTGGTCATCGCCTCGACGACGAGATCGGCCGCTTCTTTCCAGCCCATGTAGTCGAGCATCATGACGCCGCTGAGGATGAGGCTGCTGGGGTTGACCATGTCCTTGCCCGCGTACTTGGGCGCGGTGCCGTGGGTGGCTTCGAACAGGGCCAGGCCGTCGCCGATGTTGCCGCCGGGGGCCATGCCCAGACCGCCGACCTGGGCCGCCGCTGCGTCGCTCATGTAGTCGCCGTTCAGGTTCAGCGTGGCGATGACGTCATAGTCGCCCGTGCGGGTGATGAGCTGCTGGAGCATGTTGTCGGCGATGCGGTCGTTGATGACCACCTTGCCGTCCGGGGCCTTGCCGTCGTACTTGTCCCACAGTTCGTCTTCGGAGATGGTCTGGTCGCCGAACTCTTCGGCCGCCAGCTCATAGCCCCAGTTCTTGAAGGCGCCTTCGGTGAACTTCATGATGTTGCCCTTGTGGACCAGGGTGACGGTCGGCGGTCGTGGTCGATGGCGTATTGCATCGCCTGGCGCACCAGCCGCTGGGTGCCGAATTCGCTGACCGGCTTGATGCCGATGGCCGACCCGTCGCGGACGTCCTTGCCCAGTTCGTCGCGCATGAAGGCGATAATCGCTTCGGCCCCTTCGGAGTTCGGCTTCCCACTCGACGCCGGAGTAGACGTCTTCGGTGTTCTCGCGGAAGATGACGATGTCCATCTGCTCCGGATGGCGCATCGGGCTGGGGGTGCCGTCAATGTAGCGCACCGGGCGCACGCAGGCGTAGAGGTCGAGCACCTGGCGCAGCGTCACGTTCAGGCTGCGGAAGCCGCCGCCGATGGGGGTGGTCAGCGGGCCTTTGATGCCGACGACGAATTCGCGCATGGCGTCGAACGTCTCTTCGGGCATGTAGTTGCCGTCGTACAGTTCGGCCGCCTTTTCGCCGGCGTAGATCTCCATCCAGGCGATCTTGCGGTCGCCACCATACGCCTTTTCGACGGCCGCGTCCCAGACCTTCAGCGACGCCGGGGTGATATCGACACCGATGCCGTCGCCTTCGATGACGGCCACGATGGGATGGTCGGGTACATGCAGCTTGCCGTCGGTGAAGGTGATCTTTTCGCCATCGGCGGGGACTTGAATATTCTGATAGGGCATAACGAAAGCACTCCTCGGTTTGGTTTATGGGGCGCCCCGGATGAGGCGCATTCAGACGTTCCCTGGCTGGCAAGTGGCTGACGCAGTTTGCTGTCTACCGGGCAACACGACACATCAGGCGCATGAAGCTTATTGCCGGCAAGGGGGACGGTCTATTAACGATCTCAGACTATACAAAGGTGTAGAATACCGTTATTATATGATCATTCGGGCCAGATTGGTATGGACTGCCTGTGATGCGTCCTCTTTCCGGTTGCTTAAGGCTGTGTGAATGTGTTCTACATGCAGGCCCACCTGGTTCTAACGTCACGTTAGAATAGCAACTGTAGTAACCGCCGGAAACGGGGAGTGGACCTGAACGTCTTGATTTGATAAGGTGTCAAGTTCCCCCGGGTAGTTACAGGATTTGCGCAAATTGATGCAACGCCGACTGCTGACATTTCTATTGGCGAGCTTTCTGCTCGCTGTGACTGCGTGCGGACCGGGCAGTTCTGTGCCGGCTGATCAAGCCCTGGCAGATGTCGCTGTGCCCACGGCCATTGTGCCAACCAGTGACATTCCCGCTCCCGCCACCGATGCGGAGCAGCAACCACCCCTTCAGGAAGAACCGGCCACATCGGCGCCGCTGCCCACACTGCCACCGACTGTCGAGCCAGTTCTCGTTGAACCATCACCGACCGAAATCGAGCCTCAGCCGTCGCCGACCATCATCCAACCGCCCACCGCACCGCCGACTGATCTGGCCATTGGGCCGGACAACGTCTTCATGCATCCCGTGCCAATCATTTACGACGGTGACAAGGTGACGTTCCAACTGCTGCCCCATGTCCCGGAGAGCATTCCCGTGACTACCGTGTCGGCCACGATCCTTGTCGATGGCGCGGCCGTTGTCAGCGGCACACTGGACCGGCGCAACTGGAACGGCCAGGCGGAAGGCGTCTTTGAGTGGGCCTGGGATACATCAGGGCTGACCGGCGACCACGAAATTCGCGTCCTCATCGATCCGGAAAACACGATTCAGATGGGCGACGAGAACCCGAACAACAACGAAGTCGTGCTGACGGCTTCGGTCCTGGCGGCGGGCAGACAGCCCACGCGCGAAGCGGCCGCCGAGTGGGTGACAGTCAACACCGCCTGCTGCGTCGTCCATGTCGTCAGCGGGACCGCGGCCGAGCGGGATTTGGAGCAGTTGACCGCTTCTCTGGAGACGGCCGTCCAGCAAGCCGTCAACCGTATTGGCGTCCAGCCCAACAAACCGCTGCAGGTCTATTTCATCGACCGCGTGCTGGGCCAGGGTGGGTTCGCGGGCAGCGATATGGTTGTGTCCTACGTCGACCGGCGTTACGCCGGCGGCGGCTTGCACGAACTGCTCGTCCATGAGGCCGTGCACGTGCTGGACCAGCAAATTGCGCCGCAGCGGATCTCTATTCTGGCCGAGGGTCTGGCCGTCTGGGCCAGCGGCGGCCATTACAAGCCGGAAGATATTGTCCAACGTTCGGCCGCCCTGCTGGCGTTGAACAAATATGTACCGCTGGCGCAGTTGGCCAACGACTTCTACCCGGTCCAGCATGAGATCGGCTATCTGCAGGCGGCAGGCTTTGTCAGCTACCTCATTGATCGCGGCGGCTGGCTGACCTTCAGCGAGTTCTACAACGATGTGACAGCCGGCGATGCGGCCACGCTGGCCGAGGCGCTGGACCTGAATCTCCGCACCTATTACGGCATCGGCCTCGCAGAGATGGAAAATGAGTGGCTCACCTATTTGCGGAGTCTGAACCCAAGCCAGGCGGTCATCGATGATCTGGCGACCACAGTCCGCTACTACAACGTCATGCGCGACTATCAGCAGGCGTATGACCCGACGGCCTACTTCCTGACCGCGTGGCTGCCCCATCCGACGGCCGTGCGAGAGCAGGGCAACCCGGCTGACCTGACCCGCCGTCCGCGCACCGAAAACAACATTACGCTGGAAGTGATGCTGGAAGCGGCCGATACCGCGCTGCGCGCCGGCGACTACAGCCGGGCTAACGTGCTGCTGGACAGCGTCTCCCGCATCATCGACAACGGCGGTATGTTCATCGACCCGATGTCACTCAACTACCTGAAGATCGTGCAGGCAGCGGCCGAATATGGGTACGAGCTGCATGAAGTTGATCTGGCCGGGGAGACAGCCCGCGCGATGGCTACCCAAGCTCCCCGCAACAACCTGACCAGCCTGCAAATGCTGCTGCGCGGCCAGGAATGGGTCATCCTGTCCCACTAGAAATCACACCGCGGAGACGCTTCCCACAACCTGCCGAGCAGCGGCAGCGCTTGTGATGATCTCCGTTTTATGTGCTACAATCGCCAGCATATCAAGCCCGGCACAACTCTTTTCTGTGTGGGGTAGTGCGTGAACCCGAGAGGTCTTACATGATTGAGGTTGTCATCGACAGCATCCGTATCAGCCTTGTTTCCCAACACCGCATCGTTTTGCTGCGCGAAATAGACGCCGACCGCCAACTGCCCATCTGGATTGGACCGTGCGAGGCCGACGCCATCACCATCGAGCTACAAGATGTGAAGGTCGCCCGGCCATTAACCCAGGATCTGCTCAAGAACGTCATTGGCGAGCTGGGTGGAACGATCTCCCATGTGCTCATCAAAGAGCTGAACGAGAGCGTCTTCCACGCCAGACTCTATGTGACGGTTGAGGGCGAAGAGGAGCCGCGCGAAATTGATTGCCGGCCATCCGACGCCATTGCCCTCGCCGTGCGGGCCAAGGTGCCGATCTTTATCGACGAAAGCGTCATGGACGCTGCCGGCGTGGAGCCGGAGAGCGACCTGCAAGAAGCGGCTGGCGGCGATATGGAAGCCGACCCGGAGAGCCTAGACGTCTTCACCGACTTTCTGGACACGCTCGATTTCGACGACTTCGACGAAGAAGACAAGTAAGCCGGGCGCCTGCGCGCTCCGGCCTGGTTATAGGTGCCAGCGTGAAACGTCCCCGGGCGTTTCACGTTTTATTTTCTGTTCTGTGCACGAAACATGATGGACACAATCGAAGAAAGACTCCCGCCGCATAATCTGGACGCCGAGGAGGCTGTTCTAGGTTCGCTGCTGATCAACCCGGACGCGATGTTTGACGTGTCCACTTTCCTGCGACCCGACGCCTTCTACCGGGTGGCCAATCGCTGGGTATTCGAGGCGATGCTCGCGCTAACGGGCAAGCAAATACCGCTGGACATTGTTACCCTGGTCGATGAACTGCGCCGCCGCGAGCAGCTGGATGAGATCGGCGGCGAGACCTATGTCTATGACTTGCTCAATGTCGTGCCGACATCGATCAACGCCGAGGCATACGGCCGTGTGGTCGAGGGTACGGCGCTGCGCCGCAAGCTCATCGCCACCGCCGGGACCATCGCCAAGCTGGCCTACAACGAAGCCGAAGATATCGACGTGGTTATCGATCGGTCTGAGTCGGCGCTGTTCAGCATCAGCGAGAAACGTACGACGCGCGACCTGGTGCCGGTTAACCAGATTGCCACGGCCTATCTGGAGCGGATTGAGCAGCTGCGCGACCGCGGCGATGAGTTCATCGGCATTCCGACCGGCTTTGTCGATCTCGACCGGATGCTGGGCGGGCTGAACAAATCCGATCTCGTCATCATTGCCGCCCGGCCCGGCATGGGCAAAACGGCACTGCAAAATGGCATGGCGCTGACGGCCGCCCGCCGCTTCCAGAAGCGCGTCGCCATGTTCAACATGGAAATGTCGGGCGAGCAGCTGGTGCAGCGTATGGTCGCCGCCGAAACGCGCATCGACTCGCAGCGTTTGCGGCGCGGCGAACTGCACGACAACGAATGGGACATCTTCATGCAGGCGATCGGCCGTCTGTCGGAGACGAAGATCTTCATCGACGACACCCCGGCCATCACGCCGATGCAGCTGCGGACAAAGTGCCGCCGGCTGCACTCTGAGCACGGGCTGGATATGATCATGATCGACTATCTCCAGCTGATGCAGGCGGAGAATCCCACCGGCAGCCGGGTGCAGGAAGTGAGCGAGATTTCGCGCCATCTGAAGGGTCTGGCCCGGGAGCTGGATGTGCCGGTGGTAGCAGCCGCCCAGTTGAGCCGCGCTGTGGAGCAGCGCCAGAACAAACGGCCGCTGCTCTCCGACCTGCGTGACTCCGGCTCGATTGAGCAGGACGCTGACGTGGTCATGTTTATCTACCGGGACGAATATTACAACCCGGAAACGTCAGAGCGGCCGAACATTGCCGAACTGAGCGTGGCCAAACACCGGAACGGCCCTACCGGCACCATCGACCTGTTCTGGCACGGCAAGCTGGCCTCGTTCCGCAACCTCCATCGTCAGGAGATTGAGCTATAGGAAGTGACGCTGCGCCGTCACCCGATTGAGACAGAGGAGCATCATGAAAGGGTTCGCAGGCTTTCCCGACGGCAAGCAGCGGCTGACACCGGTGCCAAATCTGTTCTTCAGCGATCTGCTGCCGGCCATTGACAATCTCAATGAGCTAAAGGTGACGATGTACGCTTTCTGGGCGCTGGCCCAGCGCGAGGGGCGGGTACGCTATCTGCGCCGGGCAGATTTTCTGGAAGACCCGGTTCTGATGCGCGGCATGGGGCCGCTGGAACAGACAGCTATCGACGCCATCGCCGACGGCATTGAGCGGGCTGTGGCCAGAGGAACCTTCCTCCACATCACCATCGAAGGGGTGGGTGGCCATCAGGACCTCTACTTCCTGAACACGGAGAAAGGCCGGGCGGCCGTCGACGGCATCACCAAAGGCGAATGGCGGCCGTCGCCGGACGACGAGGAGCCGATTACGCTGCTGGTGGAGCGGCCCAATATCTTTGTGTTGTACGAGCAAAACATCGGCGCGTTAACGCCGCTTATCGTCGATCAGCTGCGGGAAGCGGAACAGCTATATCCGGCCAGCTGGATCGAGGAAGCGATCAAGATCGCCGTCAGCAACAACGTGCGCCGCTGGAAATATATCGAGGCCATTCTGGACGGATGGCGGCGCGAAGGGAGACAGGATGCGACCGGTCAACGAGATTCTCAACGGCAACTCAAAAAACAAGTCCCCGATGAGTATAAAGACATCATCAAACGCTGAGCCGCCGGAGCCAATCGGCAGCGGCAAGCCCGACTGCCCGCATTGCGAAGGGCTGGGCTTTGTCGTGCCGGATGTGGCCCCGGGACAGCCGGGTTTCGGCCGGGCCGTGCCGTGCAGCTGCACCGCGATGGAGCGCGAGATGGCCCGCCAGGACAGCCTGATGCGGCTGAGTCAGCTTGGCTCGCTGCAGGAAAAGACGTTCGACAGCTTTCTGCCGGACGGGCACGGGCTGACGCCGGTCAAGCAGCGCAACCTGACCATGGCTTACGAACGCGCCTACGAGTTCGCGCGCAACCCGGAAGGCTGGCTCATCCTTAAAGGCGGCTACGGCTGCGGCAAGACCCATCTGGCGGCGGCCATTGCCAACTACCAATTGGCGCTGGGCAAGTCGGTCCTGTTCGTCAACACGCCGGATCTGCTCGACCATCTGCGGGCCACATTTAGCCCGGATTCGACGATCAGTTACGACGAGCGGTTTGAGCAAGTCCGCTCGACGCCACTGCTCATTCTCGACGACCTGGGCACGCAAAGCAACAGCGAATGGGCGCAGGAGAAGCTGTACCAGATTTTCAACTATCGCTACAACGCCCAACTGCCAACGGTGCTGACCACCAATTTGGAGCTGGAGGCGATCGAGATTCGCATGCGCTCCCGCATGGTCGACCCCAGCCTGTCCAGCATCATCCACATTGCCGCCCCCGACTTCCGGCGGGCGGGCGTGGGCCAGGAGCAGTCGGACCTGTCGACGCTGAACCTCCACGCCGACAAGACGTTCGAGACATTCGACATGCGCGAGCAAGAGCTGCCCAAGTCGCAGGCGGACAATCTGCGGCGGGCGCTGGAAACGGCCGTCACCTTTGCCGATGAGCCGCGTGACTGGCTGGTGTTCAACAGCGTGGGCTACGGCAACGGCAAGACCCATCTGGCGGCAGCCATCGCCAACTACGTGGCCGACACGGGCGAGCCGGTGCTGTTTGTGGTCGTGCCCGACTTCCTCGACTATCTGCGGGCCAGCTTCGGCCCCAAGAGCAACGTGCGGCTGGACAAGCGGTTCGACGAAGTGAAGCTGGCCCCGCTGCTGGTGCTGGACGATCTGGGCACGGAGAGCGCCACGGCGTGGGCGCAGGAGAAGCTGTACCAGCTGTTCAACTACCGCTACAACGCCCGGCTGGCGACGGTCATCACCACGGCAACGGCCATCGAAGATATCGACCCGCGCCTCGCCTCGCGCCTGCTAGACGGCAGCCGCTGTACCTTCTTTGTGCTGGAGGTGCCCAGCTATCGCGGTCGCAAGGGCGCAAAGGGACGGCCGTCGGGTGGGCGGCGACGGTAGGCGTGCGACACCATTCTCGCTGCAACGAATCGCCATGACTCCAATCGATCGGTATAGGTCGCTGTCATAGTCACTGATTACGATGAGGCAATTGCCTACTACACGACCGTTCTCGGCTTTGACCTGATTGAAGACACACCGCTGGACGATGGAAGCGGCAAGCGCTGGGTGTTGGTGCGGCCACCGGGCGGCGCGGGCACGGCGCTGCTACTGGCTCGGGCGGCCACGCCGGCGCAAGCAGCGGCCGTCGGCACACCAGACGGGCGGACGCGTCTTTCTCTTTCTCCACACCGACGATTTCCAGAGCGACTACGAGCGTATGCGCGAGCGGGGCGTGAGCTTCGAGGAAACGCCGCGCGAAGAAACGTATGGCACGGTGGCGGTGTTTACTGATCTGTACGGCAACCGCTGGGACCTGCTGCAGTTGCATGACGCGACAAGGTAAGCGGTCGCCCACAGCGGATCGGCGGAGGAGTTGGGGTGATGATACTTCGCATAGTTCTCTTTCTCTGGCTGGCTTTCATTTTGGCTGCTTGTAGCCCGGCGGCTGACGGGGTGGACCCGACAGCAGTTATCACGGGGCTGGGACCAACGCCATCCCTGACGGCCGTCGTCCTGCCGCCCACAGTGACGTCCTTTCCCACGGCGACGCACACTCCAACCCAGACACCCATACCCACCATCGCGCCTACTTCGATACCTTCCGCGACGATCCGGCCGACAAGAACGCCCATCCCTCCGCCCACGCTGGCCCCGTCAGCGACACCCGATATCGCCGCTACGTTCGAGGCGGTTGCCACGCCGAGCAGCCTGGGCCGCTATCCGTCGCCCGACGGCCGCTTCCTGGCGGAAATCTTTCGCTACGAATGCACCCAGTTCGAGCAGAGCTATGAGGAAGCGTACGAGTTCTTCCGGCTGACGGCCGCCGCGGGCGAGAGTACGGTCTTTGCCGACCAGCCCCAATCCTGCGGCGGTCTGGGCGCTGGCGGGCTGCAGGGTTACTTCTGGTCGGAAGACGGCCGCTACTTCTACTACGGCACGGCGCGCGAAGGCGTGCCCGACGGCTGCGGCTATTTCGCGCCGCCGTATAACCGGCTGGACACGGCCGACAGGACGACGGCGTATCTGGGCTATGGGGCGCTCTCGCCGGACGGGACGATGTTGGCGCTCTGGTCGCCCGGCGAGGCGTTGGTAGTCTATGCGATAAATGGCGATGAGCTGGGACGCGTGCCCATCACCGGAAGCAACCGGGTCCAGAACACAATCACCTGGTCGCCCGACGGCCGTGCGTTGGTCTTTGTACTGACGAGTGACTACTGTCCCGAAGGTGCGTCGACGTTGACCCGGCTGGATCTGCCGGAGTTGGAGCCGCTGGTGCTGCGCGAGGATGATCCCGGTTTTGCCTATGCCCACTGGCTGGACGATGAGCGGCTGGAGCTGAGCAATGTCTTTGGCGACACGACGCTGGTGGTCGGAGCGGTCGACGGCGAGCCGGCGCCGTAGAAAGCGGCCGTGTCAAGCTGGTTGTGCCGGTAAAACCGCACAATCGGCCGCTTATAGAGGCCCTCCATCGCGTAGAGACGCGGCCGGTGGGCCGTCTCTTTTCCCGCGCCCGCCGGCAGATCGTGCCCGCTGACGATCCAAGAGAGACGTTCAGCGAAACGTCTCTACGGTGCGGGCAATGGACAGTTTCTCCGGCAAAACATCGCACAAACCACGATCCCAGCGCGCCATTTAGCCGGCAACCGGGGCGGCAGGCCGGGCAGACCGGATAACGGCCGTTACACCCTCCCTTTAACTTTTCACGCCTCCTTCACGCCGGGCTATGCGACAAAGCGGTTTCTTTAGCAGAACTTTTGTTCTATGATAAGGCCTTGACTGCATTGAGGGACGTTTGTGACAACCGAAAGAAAGCGGCGGCTGGAGAAGACCGTCACCGATCTCCAACAACGGTTTGGCCTGCGCGTCATCAGCCGTGCCCTGCCCGCGCCGCCGGCCGGCATCCCCACCGGCTTCCCGGAGCTGGACGCGGCGCTGGGCATCGGCGGCCTGCCGCGCGGGCGGATCAGCGAGATCGCCGGCGTGCCGACGTCGGGCATGGCCACGCTGGCGATGAAGGTGGTGGCCCGGTCGCAGGCGGGCGACGACGAGACGCCGGGCCGGATGGCCGCCTACCTCGATGTCGAGAAGACGTTCGACCCGGCGTACGCGGCGCGCTGCGGCATTGACCTGGGACGGCTGGTGCTGGTGCGGCCGTATTCGCCCCGGCAGGCGCTGGCGATGCTGCCCGACTTCGCCATCGACGGCGGCTTCGGGCTGGTGGTGGTCGACTGTCCGCTGCGGCTGTGGACCACGCCGGAGACGGACGCCCACCTGGCAACAACGTTGGGCCGGGTGATCGCGCCGCTCCACCGGGCGGGCAGCGCGCTGCTGTTCGTCACCGGTCTGCCGCCGGGCAGCGCGCCGTCGCCGGAAGCGTACCGGTCCCAGACCGGGCTGCCCCATTACGCCTCGACCCGACTGCTGATCCAGCGCGAGCAGTGGATCTACCATCGCCGCGACGTCGTCGGCTACGAGGCGCAGGTGTTGGTGGTCAAGAACCGTCAGGCGGCCGAAGGAGAGATCGCCCATGTATCGTTTGAGTTGGCGACATAGGTGACGGTAAGAACCGTCACTTGGCGGTTGGGGCCGCCGATCTGCGCTCAGTAAAAGTTGATGTAAGGAGTTTTGCCGTGATCGCCTGTGTCTCTGTACCCTACTTCGCTGCCGCGGTGGAACGCCGCGCCCTGGCGCCGCTGGCGGCCACGCCGCTGGCCATTGGCGGCCAGCCGTGGGAAGCGAAGCCCATCTACGCCTTTTCACAGGAAGTGGCCCGCGTCGGCGTGAAGGCGGGCATGACCCTGCGGCTGGCCCATGTGCTGTCGCCGCAGGCCCGCTTTTTGCCCGCCACCCGGCCTCGCTACGCCCAGGCGTCGGGAGAGATCGTCGACGTGCTGCTCGACTTCGCGCCGGACGTGGAGCCGCAGGAGTTGTGGCATCCGTTCGGCGAGACGAGCGTCCAGTTCACAGTCGACGGCCGTTATCTGCCCGCCCGCTACTACCTCGACTTCGACGGGCTGCCGCCGCGCGAATCGCTGGCGCTGGCTCAGGAGATGGGCCGCTTCCTGCGCGGGGAAACACGCTTCTCTCCGGCCATCGGGCTGGCCCAGGGCCGGTTTGCCGCCCAGGTAGCGGCAACGATCAGCCGCCCCGACCACGCTCGTCTGGTGGAGCCGGGCGACGACGCCGATTTTCTGGCGACTCGCTCCATCGACTTTCTGCCGCTGGAGGGCGAGATGCTGCGGCGGCTGCAGCTGCTGGGCATCGGCACGCTGGGCGCGCTGGCGGCGCTGCCGCGGGCGGCGCTGCTGACCCAGTTCGGCCCGGCCATTACGCCGTTCCACCGGCTAGCAGCCGGGCAAGCCGCCAACCCACTCAACCCGGTGGCGACCGGCTCGGCCGGTGATCGCCGCCACGAACAGCTTGACCATACCTTCGAGCCGGCCGTGGTCGACCGGCTGGTGCTGGAGGCGGTTGTGCGGCGTTTGGCCGGGCAGCTGGCGGCGCGCTTACAAACCGCCGGGCAGGAAGCGCGGCAGATCTATCTGGCGTGGGAGCTGGAAGACGGCCGCCGCGACCAATCCACGCTGGCCCTGCGCCGGGCATCCGCCGAAGCGCTGCATTTGACCGAGGCATGGCTCGACCTGCTGGCCGGGTTGATCGCCGGTTGGCAGAGCGGCTTGTCCGGCGATCAAACGGGAACCGGGCCGGGCCACGATGCCGGCGACGGGCCGCCACTGGCCGGGCTGACCCGCCTGACACTGGGCAGCCGCGAGCTGGCCCCGGCGGCCGCCCGGCAGCTGAGCCTGTTCGACGCCGGCGCCGCCCGGGCCGACCGCGAGGTGTGGCCAGTCCTGCGGGCGCTCATCGCCCGCCACAGCGCCGACCTGTTCTGGCGACCCGTGCTGACCGAGACCGACCATCCCCTGCCGGAACGCCGGTTCCAGCTGCTCCCTCTGACCCATGACTCGGCTCTGGCCTGAGGGTGAACCGATCCAGGTGCGGACCGACCGGGGCGAGCTGCCGCGGCGAATCACCTGGCGCGGGCAGGCCCATGAGGTTGAGCATATCACCCGCGAGTGGCGGGTCCATCTCGACTGGTGGCGGGAAGCGACATGGCGTTCGTACTACAAATTGACGACGACGAGCGGCCTGTTGGTGATTATCTACCGCGATTTGCCGGGGGACGACTGGTTCTTGCAGCGGTTGTTCGACTGATGCGCCGGGACGTACTCACCGGCGATCGTCGTACAAAACAGGCAGCGTGGCCGGGATTTTACGGTGATCAACCGGCAACTGCGCCGCCTGCGACGAGTCATTGACCATGTACGCCGAACGCCATTGCCACCGCAACTCCACCTTCAGCCTGTTGGCAGAGGTCAGCCGCCCTGATACGCCGGCGAGCAGGCAGCCGGCCCGGGCCGGACAGCACCGGCATCGATCGGCCACAACGCGGTCTATGGGGCCAGCCACTTCATCCGCGATCGTCGTACAAAACTGCCTGTGTGCTCGCCATTTTACGGTGATCGACCGGGAACCGACCGGCTTTCCGCCACCCATTGACCATGTACGCCGAACTGCATTGCCACTCCAACTTCAGCCTGCTGGACGGGGCCAGCCACCCGGAAGCGCTGGTTGAGCGGGCGGCCGACCTGGGCCTCTCAGCGCTGGCGCTGACCGACCACGACGCAGTCTACGGGGCCAGCCGCTTCATCCGGGCGGCGCGCGAGCGAGGCATTCAGCCGATCCTCGGCGCGGAGCTGACGCTGCTGTGCAACGATTTACCGGAGCAGGAGGCCCATCTGACGCTGCTGGTGGAGAATCAGGCGGGCTGGCACAACCTGTGCTATCTGGTCAGCCGGGGGCGGCACGGCGCGCCCAAGGGGGAAGCCCGGCTGCCGTTCGCGGAGTTGGTCGGCTGCACGGAAGGGCTGATCGCGCTCTCCGGTTGCCGCCGGGGGGAGTTGTCGCGGGCGCTGTTGGCCGGTGAATCCCGCGAAAACGTCGTACGTATCGCCCGGCGCTACCTGGATCTATTCGGGCGCAGCCACTTTTTCATTGAGCTGCAGCGTCACTATCTGCCCGACGATGAGCTGCTCCTTGCTCGCCAGACGGCGCTGGCAGCCTATCTGGGGCTGGGCTGCGCGGCCACCAACAACGTCCATTATGCCGAACAGGCAGCCCACCGCCTGCAGGACGTGCTGGTCTGCATCCGCCATAATGTCACGCTGGATGAGGCCACATCGCTGCGCCGCCTGAACTCCGAATATTACCTGAAATCCCCGTCGGAGATGGCGGCGTTGTTCGGCGATCTACCGGCGGCGGTGGCCAACACGGAAGCGATTGCCGAACGGTGTCGCTTCGAGCTGCAGTACGGCCTACAAGACCTGCCTCACTTTGCCACGCCCCACGGAATGAGCAGCAGCGCCTATCTGCACCGGCTCTGCCGCGAGGCGATTCCGGTCCGCTACGGCGTCGATCCGCCGGCGGCCGTCTACGAGCAACTGGCCCACGAACTGGCGGTGATCGAGCGGGCGGGGCTGGGTAACTACTTCCTCATCGTCTGGGACATCGTCCGCTTTGCCCGCGAGGCAGGCATCCCGTGCCAGGGGCGGGGATCGGCCGCCGGGTCGCTGGTGGCCTATCTGCTGTTCATCAGTCCCATCGATCCGCTGGCCCACGACCTCGTCTTCGAGCGCTTTTTGTCCGACGAACGGCGGGCGGTGCCCGATATCGACATCGACTTCGATGCCGGGCGGCGGGAGGAAGTGATCCAGTACATCTACCGGCGTTACGGCGAGGCGCACACGGCGATGGCCTGTACGTTCGTCACGTTTCGCTCGCGCAGCGCCGTTCGCGACATTGGCAAGGCGCTGGGCCTGTCGGCGGCGGCGATCAACACGGCGGCCGAAAATCTGGACAAACCGTCGCCCGACAACGCCACCTCACCGATGCAAAGAATACTATACGAACTTTGCGACGAGATCGCGGACTTTCCGCGCCACCTCGGCATCCACTCCGGCGGCATGATCATCACCGGCGTGCCACTCATGGGGCGCGTGCCCACCGAGCCGGCCACCATGCCCGACCGGGTCGTCGTCCAGTGGGACAAGGACGGCCTGGAGGAAGCCGGGCTGGTGAAGATCGACATCCTCGGCCTGCGGATGCTGTCGGCCATCAAGGACACGGTCACGCTCGTGGCGGAGACGACCGGCGAGGAGATCGACCTCGACGCGCTGCCGTTCACCGATCCGGCGGTCTATGAGATGATTTCGGCCGCCGATACGGTCGGGGTGTTCCAGGTGGAGTCGCGGGCCCAGGCGCAGGTGCTGCCCCGACTGCAGCCTCGGTGCTTTGCCGATCTGATCGTCTCCATTTCCCTCATTCGACCGGGACCGATCCAGGGCAACATGGTCCATCCGTTCCTGCGCCGCCGCCAGGGAAGCGAGCCGGTCACCTACGCGCACCCGGCTCTGGAGGCGGCGCTGAAGGACACGCTGGGCGTCATCCTGTTCCAGGAGCAGGTGCTGCAGGTGGCGCGCGATCTGGCGGGCTTCACCGGCGGCCAGGGCGAACTGCTGCGGCGGGCGCTGGGGGCCAAGCGGGCGACGGACGAAATCGAGCGGCTGCGCGAGAGCTTCCTGGAGGGGGCAGCCGGGCAAGGGGTGGCCCGCGAGATCGCCGAACAAGTCTTCGAGCAGCTGCTGGCGTTTGGCGGCTACTCGTTCGCCCGCAGCCACGCGGCAGCCTTCTCCGTGCTGGTCTACCGCTCGGCCTGGCTGAAGCGATACCACCCGGCGGCGTTCTATGCGGCGCTGCTCAACAACCAGCCGATGGGCTTCTGGAACCCGGCGGTGCTGGTGAACGAAGTGCGGCGGCTGGGCATGCCCATCTTCCCGGCCGACATCCACCACAGCCGGGCGCTCTGCTGGCCGGAGGAGGGCGGCATTCGCCTGGGGCTGTCGTATGTGAAAGGGTTGGGCGAAGCGCCAATCGACCGGATCATCGCCGAGCGAAATGAGCGTTTATTCGACGATCTGGCGGACTTCTGTCGCCGGACGCGATTGGGGCGGCAGGTGGTGGAGCATCTCATCCTGGCCGGGACGATGGACAGTTGGAGCACGCCCCGGCGCGACCTGCTGTGGGAGTTGGGGACGCTCTCTTACCGGGAGGACACGCTCGATCTCGTCTTCCCGCCGGAGCGCGTCCCGCTGCCGCAGCTTTCCCCGGCCGAGGCGATGCTGGCCGAGCAGACGATGATGGGCCTCTCGCCGGGCGATCATGTGATGACGTTCTACCGGGCCCATCTGCACAGCCGCGGGATCGTTGGCAGCCGGGGATTGCTCGACTGCGCCGACGGGCGGTCGGTGCGGCTGGCGGGGCTGCTGGTCGTCCACCAGTCGCCACCCACGGCCAAAGGGTTCCACTTCCTGACGCTGGAGGACGAGGACGGCATGAGCAACGTCATCGTGCGGCCGAAGGTGTACGAGCAGTTCCGGCGCGTGATCCGGGGGGAGCGCCTGCTGCTGGTGGGGGGCACGGTCCAGCGCGAGGGGCATGTGGTCAATCTGCTGGCCGACTGGCTGGCCCCGCTTGAAGCCGGCTGAGCGCGGCCGGTTTTCCGACGAATTGACGGAAATCAGGGCAGGTGTCTAAAAAATGAATAGCACATATGTTCTACGATCTTTACAATCAATTTGACGACCGCGCCCCTGAGATGTTGATCTGCAGGCGCGGCCGTCATGAGCAATGGATCGGTTGGCAGTCGACTCGACAGGGGAACGGACGATGGAGCACGATAGCGAAGAACGGCGTCTTTACTTGCGCCAGATCATGGACCAGGGAATCGCGCCGGGGGCGACGCCGGAGCAGCGGCTTTGTCTGGCGATCTTGCGGCAGGCGGTGGCCGACTACTTTGGCGACGATTTGCGCCAGCGGGAGGACGCGGCCCAATACTTCGCCCATTCGCCGCTCTATCAATGGACACTGCGCCTGTTCGGGCTGCCGCCGGATATGCTGCCGGAAGGGATGCAGTTGATATTTTCAGACTCAGGGGAGGTTGTTATGCCGGAGAAAGAAAAACTGGCGCTGGAGACGTTGGTGCGCCAGCTGTCGGGCACGCAGTTGAAGGTGGTGATGACGATGGGGTTGTTCCCCGGCACCGCCTCGGCCGGGCGGATCAGCCGCCGCTGCGAGCTGCACCGAGGCACGGTGATGGCCGCGCTGTCGCAGCTGATGGACGAAGGACTGGTGGAGGCGTATGACGAGAAGAACTACATCGTCTGGGGTCTGCCCGACGAAGTGCGGCTGCTGCTCAACGATGTGTGGGGCAGTGCGGCAGATGACGTGGCGGACGCGAACTAGGCGTTTATCCGGCCGCGCTCTGCAGAACGGCCGCCACCGCTTCGGTCACGCCGGCTTCGGCCGGGTGGCTGCTGGTCAGCAGCAGCGCCATCGTGTCGAACTGGCCACCGTAGACACGGGCTTTGGCAGCAGGATCGGCTCCGGCGTTGATCAGAAGACGGGCGATTTCGGCCGCATTGGCAGGCGATTGCTGTCGCCATGTCTCAACGCCGTTGGCGGCCACGTAGTGGAGCAACGTTGCCCGGTGACCGTAGGGAGAGGTGGCCTGGGCCAGATCGGGCCGCGCCCGCAGCAAGGTGGCCAGTGTCGTCATATCGCCGCCGACGACCGCATCGGCCGCTTGCTCAAATGCCGGGTCGAAGCGCCGGTCGCCCGCGGCCTCCACCGCGGCCCAATCGGCAAAGCCGTGCTCACGAGCCACGGTCAGCCGGGCGTCGTCGAGCGAGAATGCCGCTTGCATGATCTCGTTCGTAGTCGCCGCTGCCAGAGGCGGGAACCAGTTACTGATCAGGATGGAGGCAGCAGGATCGCCCTCCTGATGGGCCTGGGTCAGCGTGGCTGCCTGGCGGGCCAGAACGGCGGCGACGGTCGCTTCGCCGGGATACTCACGGAGTATCCCGGCATACAGGTGGGCCATGTCAGTCGCATATGGCATAGAGCTTTATCCTTTGCGGGGGACGCCGGAGGGGTCGCTCAGAGAGCGATCGCTTCCAGCAGTAGCCGCCGTACATCATCGGCCGGGATCTCGGCTGCGCTGGCCAGTTCGATATAGCGCGATTGCGTGCCGCCGCCGGTAAAGATGCCGTCCGGGTCGGCCAGCAAATGACCGTGCTCAAACAGCAGCCGCACCGATGCTTCCTGCGGAAAGATACCGCAGACATAACCCGCCTGCGGGTGCCGAAAGCCTATCCCATGCCAACCGGGGTAGGCTTTTTCGCGTAGATCAGGCGCGGTGTCGTGCAGCAAGGCGCGGAGCGCTTCAGCCGTGGCCACGACCGCCGGGCTGTGGTCGCGCAGGATATCGTCGGGGGTGGGAGCGGTCATGTCCCGACTATATCACAGGGCGATCGCTTCCAGCAGGAGCCGCCGCACGGCATCGACCGGAATCTCCGCCGGCGAGGCGATCTCAATCGTGCGCGTCTTCGTGCCCATGTCGCTGAAGACGCCGTCCGGGTCGGCCAACAGACTGCCAAACTGGAACTGCAGCCGCACCGACGCTTCCCGCGGATAGATGCCGCACACATAGCCCGCCGTCGGATGCCGGTAGCCGATTCCGTGCCAGCCGGGGTACGGTTTTTCGCGCAGGGTGGGCACGGTGTCGAGGAGCAAGACGCGGAGCGCCTCGGCCGTGGCGATGACGGTCGGGCTGTGGCCGAGCAGGATGTCGTCGGGGGTGGTCACGCGGCCTCTTGCAGGTTGAGGACGAGGGCATGCAGGGCGGCGGCCGTTTCCACCAGCCGGGCCGGGTCGACGAGGTCAGGCGTGTCTGCGGTCGTGTGGATGGTAGTGGATAAGAGGTCGAAAATCTGGTCAGACGTCAGCGCTAGCGCCGGACAGCCGCCCATGACGAACAGCATGTGGTCGCCCTGATACCACGGTGGCCCTTCGACCAGGCCCGGAAAGGCGGCGAAGGTAGCGGCAACGGTGGAGGCCATCACCGGGCTGACCTCATAAAGCGACCAGGCGGTGACGCCTTCACGGTAGCCCACACCGTCGAGATTGACCGCCAGGTGGATGGTGTCGAGCGTACCGGCGTTCCGGGCCAGATAGAGCTGTTCGCCGGCGGCACTGTAATGGTCTTCGCCGTTGAGGATAGCAATCTCGACAGCCGGCGAGCCATCGTAACGTGCCAGCTGTTCTGCCAGAAGCAGCAGCGTGATCACGCCGGTCGCATTGTCGAGTGCGCCGGGCGTGGTCGGCTTGGCGTCGATGTGGGCGGTAAAGACCAGGCGCGGGGCGTCCGGTTCACCGCGACGGCCGATGACGTTGTAGCTCGTAACCGGGCGGCGCTCGCTGCGGCTGATGAGCATGGCGACCTGGCCAGCTCGCCCCGCCAGTCGCTCGCCGTCTACATCAGTCAGGTAGACGGATGGAATGGGAAAGTCGCCGTCTTCGATGAGCGGAAATGGGTAGAGACTGCCCGCCAGCTGCGGGTCGCGCCCGGTGGCGGTCAGGATGGCCGCGGGCGCCTTGGCTTCCAGCAGGGCAAGAAGCTGCTGGTGTTCCTCAACCTGATAGAACGGGTAGTTCTTCGGCGTAAGCTGGCTTCGGGTAAGTTCGCCGCGCAGGAGCAGCAGCTTGCCTGTGGCGTCGGCAGCGGCCAGCTCATCAAGGGTAGAGGCAACGACCAGCGGCGCTGTCACCTCGCAGTCGGGCGAATACGGGCTGGGCTGGACGTTGACTGCTGTGTCGCCAATGACCAGCGTCGCCCCGTCATCGTGCCAGTCGAGGCAGTCAAATGCCGGTGTTTCTACGGCAAAGCCGGCGGCCGCTAGCTGCTCAGCCACGTAGTCGGTCGCTCTCCGGTTGCCGTCGCTGCCGGTCGGCCGGCGAGGGATGGTGACGCAGAGGTGCTGGAGGTGGGCGGTCGCACGATGCATTGGATAACCTGACACAGGCATATTATACGGCAACACGCACCCCGTAGAGACGTTTCGCTGAACGTCTCTCTGCGGCCGTCTGGCAAATCAGACGACCTGCTGCGGGTACGAGACAGCCCACCGGCCCGTCTCTACGCGGTGTGCCAGACAGATGAGGCGCCTGCCGCGTTTTGTCGGAGGGCAAGTTCACGGGCGCACGTTGGGACGGGCCTGAACTCTTCGTACTGTTTCCTCCACGCTGGTCGCCGAATCGCGGACAATAACCGGAATCCTGGCGGCCTTGCTTTCAGCCACAATCTGCCTGTCCATCAGCTGATCGAACTGCAGGAACTGCTGCCAGAGGGCCGGTCCGTCCGGCAAGGCGATGATCTCGTCGCGCATGGCTGCCCGGTCGCCAGCCGCATCCCAGCAGCCAGCCCGCGCCTCATCATCCGCAGCCAGACAGACAATCTGGTGGGCCGGAAGGAGTTGGGCAAGAAGGGATGGGTGAGTGACACCACCATCAATGATCCAGGGTTGCTGCGGATCGGTTGCTGCCAGATCGGCCGCCAGCAGATCGAATGTCTCGGCGTTGGCGGCACGATAGAGTCCATCGAATTCAGCCCAGGAGAGCGAGAGCATGAAGCTGAGATGGGTTGCTCGGCCGTATACCAGGCTGTGGTCGCCGGATGGCGACTGGCAGTCGTAGTCGTAGAGACCGAACGTGTGGGCATCGACGTCGTAGACGGACACACCGGTTTGCTGTGATAGAGCACGGGCGACCGTCGATTTGCCGGAGCAGGCGCCGCCAATGAGCCATAGCAGATTGGGCCGGGCGGCCAGAACAGGGCGGGCGCTATCCAGCAGCGCCGGGTCGACTGGAAACATACTCCTCCGGTGGTGGCGTGGCTGCTCGCACGCCGACGCTTATCGCGTCGTGGCCATGCGGCTACGCAGCGATCAGGCGCGCGCGGACCGGGCCTGTCGTTTCCTGGGCACTGACAGCGGTAGAGAGCGAGCCACAATGAACAGGATCAACCCCATCGCGGCGGCCGAGGTCAGGCACCAGGCGCAGCTGGCCCCGATGACAAACGGCTCCAGGAAGGTCAGGTAGATGGAGAACAGCGTCCCGCCAAACGCCATCAGCACCAGGGCGATTCCGGCGACACGTTGGAGCGAGCCGTGGCCCCATTGCAAGCCCGCCCAGGCCAGCAGAATGGCCAGATAGCCGAACAGCCCGGCCACGCCGACGGGCAGCACACCGAACAGCCGGGCGTAGGCGCTTTGCTGCACGGTGTTGCAGTCGCCCACTGGTCCGCAGACGGCCAGCGTCTCGGTCGTTTCCACGAAAGCCAGGTAACCGGCCACGCCAATTCCGAGTATGGCCAACGCCGCCACAGCCCAGCTTTGCCATCCGTCGAGAACGGGCAGCGGGAAAGAGCCGCCCGCGCTCCACGTCTGCCCAAGGCGGAACGCGGCGAAGACAACGGCCGCCAGCAGCCCGGCCAAAACCACTACGGCAATGGAGTTGGCCACCGGGTCGAGCATGAACCGCTCGCCGACCGACATTGTCGTGGCGGCGGCCAGCGCCTCGGTGTCCAGCGGGGCGACGGGCACGACCGGCAGTGCGGCGGGTTCCGCTTCCGGTGCGGCCGCTTCGGCGATGGCGGCCGTTGGGGCGGGAGCGGCCGCCGTGTCAACGACGATGCCGTTGGCGGCCAACACCTCGCTCAGCCCGGAGACGGCCGGCCACGGCGCGCCGCCCGCCGCCAGCAGATCGGTGATCAGCCCCGGAAATTCGTCCGGTATCTCGCCGGAACCGACGAGGACGCGGTCGGCCACCAGCAAGGTGGGCACGCCGCGCCGCTGCTCGGAGATGTTGAGTTCCTCAATGGCGGTCTGGTAGAGCGCCTGGCCGGCCGGTTCGGAGATGTCAATGCCGATCATCTGCAGCTGGTCGCCGTGCTGCTCAAAGAGCGGCGGCAGCACCTCGCTGATGACGTAGTGACAATGGCCGCAGGTGGGCGAGTAGAAGAGGATAGCGTTGACAACGGGTTGCTGGGCGTGAAGAGCGGTGCTGCGGCCGCCAGCCACCAGCAGGAGGAAGAGCACAATCAATCGGGTGAAGGGGTGGACTGCTTTCATAGGGCTACCTCAACAAGCGGTAAATCAACAAGACGGCAATCGATTGTGATGATTTTCACCATTGTACCAGTATACAATGGTAGCATCAATCGTTGTGAACAGACATTTACTCGGGACAGCCCGATTTGACTGTACCTGTGGAACTTCTGACGCAGTAGCGGCGTCTTACGAGTAGACGCCAATAAGGAGGCACAAGATGAAGCAGATTGAGGAGAAGTTGACGAGGAATAATGTGGGGAAGCGCTGGGGTGGCTTGCTGGCAGCGCTGGCGATGGTCGCTCTCCTGTTAGCTGCCTGCGCCCAGCAGGGCGGCTTTGGCGAGGCGACGATGTCGCAGGCGGCCGACGAAGCGATCTACTACGAGATGGAAGCGGCCGAAGGCGGTATAGCCGCGTCCCGCAACAACATGGACTTTGTCATGGAAGAAGCGGCGATGGAAGCTCCTATGGCCGCACCTGCTGTCTTGCAAGACAACGTCACCCGGCTCATCATCCGCACGGCCGATATGCGCATTGTGGTGCTGGACACCGAAGAGACGCTGGCCCGCATCGCCGAGATGGCTGAGAACAGCGGCGGCTGGGTGGTGGACAGCAACGTCTTCCAATCGACCGAAACGGCCAAGACCGGCTACATGACGATTCGTGTACCGGCGGCAGGCTTCCAAAGCGCTCTGGACGCCATCAGCGGCCTCTCAACGGAAGTGACGGAGCTGCGCACATCCGGCCAGGACGTCACCGAAGAGTATGTCGATCTGGAAGCGCGGCTGGGCAATCTGGAAGCGACGGCCGAACGCGTACGTGGTTTCCTGGACGAGGCGGAGAACGTCGAAGAGGCGCTGGCCGTCAGCCAGGAACTGAGCCGGCTGGAAGGCGAGATTGAGCAGATCAAGGGCCGGATGCAATACCTGGACCAGTCGGCCGCTTTCTCCACCATCGCCGTCAGCGTGACGCCGGACGAGTTGGTGCAGCCGGTCAGCGCCGGGGGGTGGCGGCCCGCCGTCGTCGTTCAGAACGCGATCGATGCGCTGCTGCAAGGGTTGCAGAGTTTGGCCAATATCGCCATCTGGCTGGTGATCACTGTGCTGCCGATTGCGCTGCTCGTTGGGCTGCCGATCGCGCTGGTCGTTTACCTGGTGCGCCGTCGCCGGACACGGCGAGCGGAAACACCGGAAGACGTGTCGCCAGCGGACGCGTAGATAAACACGCACACCCAAACCTGATTTCTACGGCCGGCCTCTCTCCAGAGGCCGGCCGTTTTGTTCAGGCCGCGGCCGGCTGGTCCTGGGTGCGAATGGCGCTGCGAATAGCTGCCACGTCGCGCTGGAAAGCAGGATCGCCCAGCAGCGACAGTTCGCGGGGTCGGGGCAGGTCGATGGGGATCTCGTCGGTAATGGTGGCCGGGCGGCCGTTCATCACCAGCACGTCATCAGCCAGCAGCACTGCCTCGCTGATGCTGTGGGTGACCATTAGCACCGTCACCGGCATCGCTTGCCAGATGCGTAGCAGCTCCTGGGCCATCCGCTCGCGGGTCAGGGCATCCAGCGCCCCAAACGGCTCATCGAGCAGCAGCAGGTCAGGCTTGTGGACCAGGGCACGGGCAATAGCCACACGCTGGGCCATACCGCCGGACAGTTGGGCGGGATAGCTTTGCTCGTTGCCGGCCAGCCCCACCAGGTTGATCAGATAATCGATCCGTTCGGTCGCCTCGGCATCGCTCAGGTCACTCTCGTCCTGGCCGGCGGCAATCTCCAGCGGCAAGGCGATGTTGTCGGTGACGGTGCGCCACGGCATGAGGTTGTCGCGCTGGAAGACGATGCCGATATCGGCCGCTGATGCGGCCGGTGGCGTGCCGTGGAGCAACACCGTGCCCGCCGACGGCTCCAGCAGCCCACCAATGATCCGCAGCAGCGTCGACTTGCCCACGCCTGATGTGCCGACCAGCGCCACAAACGCCCCGGCTGGGGCCGTCAGCGAAACATGCTCCAGCACCGGTTCGCCGGACCCGGCAAAGCTGGCGCTAACGTCGTCGATGACCAGGAAGTCACCGGTGGCTGGCTGGTTAAGCGTCATCAGGGTTGGGCCGCCTCGATGAAGCGGTTGGTGAAAGCTGCTTCCAGATCAGGCAGCGGCGCATCGAGGAAGTTCATTTGCATCAGGATCTCCTGCGTCTGCGCCCACGATGCCGGGTCGGTGATGCCCAGGATGTCGGCCGTCCAGAGTGGGATCGACGCTTCCAGCACCGGGATGCGACTGTCATCCAGCCCTTCGACGTACAGCTTGCTGATTTCGTAGGCGGCCGCCGGGTCGGCGATGGTGTCGGCCAGCCCGCGCAGCGTGGCCCGGACAAACGCCTGCACCAGATCCGGGTTCTCGGCAATCGTCTGCTCGTTGCTGATAATGCCGTTGGCCACCATGTCGATGCTGTCGGCGACGGAGATGACGTTGACCGCCTCACCGCGTCCGGTCAGCTGGATCGGTTCGTTGTTGATGTAGCCGACCACCGCTTCCGACTGGTCGGTCACCAACGACTCGACCTGGTTGAAGCCGATATCGTTGGCGTCAATATCCTCCAGCGTCATCCCGTTAGCCGACAGCAAGCCGACCAGCCCCACGTAGGACGCGCCGAAGAATCCGGGCAGCCCGACGTTGCGCCCGGTGAGGTCGGTCGTGGTCTCGATGCCGGCGGCCGTCTTGCTGACGATGGCGATCGGGTAGCGCTGGAACCATTCCAGCACGTAGACGACCGGCAGTTCCTGGGCGCGGGCCAGGATGACCTGGTCGCCGCTGACGATGGCCAGCGGCAGCTCACCGGCCCCGACCAGGGCAATGCCGTCGGTCTCGAAGCTGTAGTCGAACTCGATGTCCAGCCCTTCGTCGGCGTAGTAACCCCGGCTGTCGGCCACGTAGAACGGCGCGTATTGCGGGTCGGCCACGAAGCCCATCGGCAGGCGGATGGACGTCAGGTCGGCATTGTCCGGATTGGTGGCGGTTGTGCAGGCGGCAAGAGCCATTGAAAGCAGCATTAGAATGAACAGGAATCGTCGGCGTATCGGCATGGATTCTCCAGTCAGAGGATTGGTGCGCTCGCGTGTCGCGTAATGGCCTGTGATTATAACGTATCCGGCTACGATTGTCTGTCAGGAAAGAGCCGGTCATTCAGGTCATCGTAGCTGCCTTCGAATGGGCAACCGCCGCGGGCCAGCGGGCAGTCGTGACAGTACCGACCGCCGGAGAACCGCTCCAGGTTCTCCCGGTTGAAGATGTACGGCTTGTGGCTGAAGGTACTGGCCACCCATTGCCACGACAGGTTGTTGCTGGCCGGGTCGCCGTCCAGCAGATGCTCCAGAAACCACGCCGCGCCCGGCCTGCCAGCGCACGCGCCGCCAATGGACGACGTAGGCGGCCGTCCACATACGGGCGTGGTTGTGGAGATAGCCGCTCTCCGCCAACTCCCGGCTGAAATCGTCAATGCAGGCCAGCCCGGTCGTGCCGTCGCGAATGTCATCCGGCAGATCGGTCGCATAGTCGTCCGGGGCCAGGCCAGTCTTGGACAGTTCGCGATCTTCCCAGACGCCGTCGCCGATCTCGGCGTAGACCCTCTGATAGTAGTCGCGCCAGCCGAGCTCATTGATGAACTTCTCCGCATCTTTCGAGTTCGCTGCGCTGGCCAGGGCGGCGTCGCGCACTTCGGCCAAAGCGAGCACACCGTGGCGCAGATAAGGCGATAGTCGGGTGACTGCGCCATCCAGATCGTTGCGGCTGGTTTTGTAGACGCGGCCCATCTGCGCCTGGTTAAGCTGCGCGTCGGCCGCGGCACGCCCTCCGCGCACATCGGTCGTGTGCTCGTCGACGGCCGCCGCGTCCGGGAACTGTTCGCGCAGATAGGCGATCAGCTCGTCGCGGTCTGCGAAGTCGCGCCGCATATCGTCACCGGGTAGCGGGGTGTTCATACGACGTTTTTGCGGGCGGCGCGGCGGCAGCGCTCGCTGCAGTAGCGGACGTTTTCCCAGTCGCGGGCCCACTTCTTGCGCCACACAAAGGGACGGCCACAGAAGGCACACGGCTTGGAAGGCAGATCGGATTTCTTCGTCGTTCGCATACGTTTTCTTTAGAAACCGGGTTTTTTGAAAAACCCAGTTTCTACTTGACAGCTCGTGTTAGCAACCCCCGTTTACCCAACAAAACGCCGCACATGTTAAAGAGTTAAGTGCGTCCCGGACCGGCGTCGACCAGTGTGTGGACGAGATGTTCTAGCGTTTCAATGATATGGACGATGGCCGCGGGATCGCCGGCGAAGCGCTGCGGCCGTTTGGAAGGCGACCGCCGCTCTACGACCCGCAGATTGGAGCAAAGCTCCAACTGTGCGCCCGCTACACGCAATTCCTGCGAGACGTAGCGAGTGACCGTATAGCTGGAGACGCCGCCCGTAAATCGAGGCGGATTGACCACGAAGCGGTCCCATTGCAGGCGATCAAACGCCTTCGCCTCCACGATTGTTGCTGGACGAAACTGGTTGGCTTCCAGCGTGCGGACGATCAGCGCTTCGTGGTCCGGGCAACTACGTCCGCGAATTGTGCCCAGCGCCAACCCAAACTTGTGCCGGTTGGACATACCGTGGATGTCGAGCACAAATCGGATGTCCGAATCCGCCACAATCTCGCCGAGCTGTTCCTTGTACGGCGCATGCCGATCCCAGTTTGGATCACTGTTGGATTGAGCGTAGCTGTAAAGCACATGCGCCCCGGTGTTCTCAGCTACCAATCGGGCGATGGACGCCGTGTACTCATCTTCGTCCTTGAAGCGGCCATTGCGTAGATGTTCGGCCCCGTGTGGTGCGGAGAGCAAAATGGGCAGGTGACCGGGCTGGTAGGCGAACGGCTGCTCGCCATCGCGGGGCGGTTCGTTGTAGAAGACCTCGTGTTCCAGCGCGATCAGACGCTCCAGGGTGTCAGTGTTGACAGCATCAGGCATCGGGCCTGATTCTACCAAGAATGGCGAGCAGAGCTGGAGCGCGACGGCCGTTGTTCATGTGGGTCTCGCGCAATGGTACGACGCCTCACCGCGCTCCCGTCTCTACGTGGCGGGCGGCAAGACCTTGCCGGGGTTCAGGATATCGTGCGGGTCTAGCGTCTGCTTCAGGCTGCGCATCACGTCGAGCGCTTCGCCGTGCTCGTCCGCCATGAACCTCGCCTTGCCAATGCCCACACCATGTTCGCCGGTGCATGTGCCCCCGAGCGCAATCGCCTTGTGGACGATGGCGTCGTTTGCCAGCAGGGCCCGCTCGAATCCGGCACTATCCTGGTATGGCAGTTCAACGTGCAGATTGCCATCGCCGGCGTGGCCGATCATGAAACCGCTGATCGCCTGACCCTTCATCATCTCCTCGGCATAGGCGACCAGCTCCGGGTAGGCGCTGATGGGCACAGCAATATCCATCAACTGCATCTGGTAGCCGGGCGAGGTGCGAATCTTGATCTCGTATAGATGATGGCGAGCGTGCCACATCTTCTTGCGCTCGGCCGGATCGGTCGTGGCGTGGAAGTGAGGTGACGCCATTCGCCTGGCACAACTCCTCCACCAGCGCCAGATCCAGCTCGGCCGCGACGCTGTGGGCAGCGTGGATCTCCATGAACAGCAGCGGCTGGTCCCCCCAGTCGACGTCCTCTTCGCGGGAGACAAGCGCAGCCGTCGCGCCATCGATAAATTCCAACGCAGCCACATCCAGCCCGCTGCCGCGCACAGCCACCACCGTCTCAATGGCCGCCGCCACCGTTGGAAACGACGCCTGCACGCCGCTCATGATCGTCGGCACCGGCGTCAGCTTGAGCGTCGCTTCGGTGATGACGCCCAGCGTCCCTTCGCTGCCGACGAACAAATGCAGCAGGTCATAGCCCGCCGACTGCTTGATCGAGCGCGAACCAACGTGGATAAGACGGCCGTCGGCCAGCGCCACTTCCATCGCCAGCACATTGTCCTTCGTCGCGCCGTATTTCACCGTGCGGCTGCCCGCCGCGTTGTTGGCCAGCATACCGCCGATCGAAGCGTTGGCCCCGGGGTCGGGAGGGAAGAAGAGACCGTGGGAGGCCAACTGCGCGTTAAGGTCTTTGTATCCCAGCCCCGGCTGCACCGTCACCTGGAAATCATCCTCGTGCACCTGAATAATGCGCGTCATTCGCTCAAAGGTGAGCAGGATGCCGCCATGCAGCGGAATTGGGTTACCCTCCAGCGACGATCCCACGCCCCAGGGTGTAACCGGAATGCGGGCCTCGTGGGCAATGTGCAGCACCCTGGCCACTTGCTGGCTCGTCTCTGGCCAGACGACGACTTCGCTCAAATGGGCAGCGTGGTGGGACATATCTTTCGCCCGCAGCTGGCGTTCGGCTTCGGCTGTGGACAGATTGTCCGGGCCGACAACGGCCGTTAGCTGGTCGATGATCGATTCGGTCACTGGTTGGTAAGTCATCATAGGTTGCGTCCCCAATACAGTGTCGGTTCGCCGGTATGGCGAAGAGTATACTCCAACGGCCTGAACACGCAGCCCTACGACTCGACAGAAGGCATATTGGGCTGCTGACGCTGTTAGGGCTGCGCCCGTTTTCGCCTATAATGGAGCATTGTGTTCGATTCACTGCTCCAGACCAAGCTTTATATGCCGCCTGGTCGCCCTGATCAGGTGCAGCGCAACCGGCTGCTCGCCCGGCTGGCCACCCCGCAGCCGGTGAAGCTGGTTCTTGTCTCCGCTCCAGCCGGCTATGGGAAAACCACACTGGTCACCACATGGCTGCGGGAGATGCAGACGACCGGCGCCGCACAAGTCGCCTGGTTATCGCTGAACGAAGAAGACAGCGATCCGCAGCCGTTCTTTCGCTATGTGGCGGCGGCCATCGAGGCGCTGCCCGGCGCGCAGCGGCGTCTCATCCGACTGCTGGACACGGCGCCCGCCACACCAGCCAGGACATTAGCCAGAGAGCTGGTGCAGGATGTGATCGATGTCACAACCCCGTTTTGCCTCGTGCTCGACGATTACCACACCATCAATTCGACCGACATCGACGACGCCCTGGCCGAGCTGCTCGACCTGATGCCGCCTCAAATGACGCTGGTGCTTACCAGCCGCAGCGACCCAGGCTTCGCCATCTCCCGGCTGCGGGCGCGGGGACAACTGATTGAACTCCGGGCCGACGACTTACGCTTTACTGGAGAGGAAGTGTCCGCCTTTTTGCAGCAGACGATGCATCTGGCAATTTCACCACACCAGGTTGCGGCGCTGGAAGAGCGCACGGAAGGCTGGATTGCCGGGCTGCAGATGGCGGCGCTCTCCATGCAAAATCGATCCGGCGGCGAGTTGGATGCATTCGTACGCAGCTTCACGGGCAGCAACCGTTTTGTGCTCGACTATCTGCTGGAAGAAGTGCTGGAGGGTCAACCAGAAGCGGTACGCACTTTTCTGCTCTCGACGGCAGTCCTCGATCGCCTTTCCGGTCCGCTCTGCGACGCCGTTACAGAACGAGACGACGGTCAGGCAATGCTCGAGACACTGGAGCGAGACAATCTGTTTGTTGTCCCGCTCGATGACCAACGGCTCTGGTACCGCTACCATCACCTGTTTGCCGATGTGCTACGTGCCCGGGCCACGACCGCGCAGTCGGGACGCGTGGCCGCGCTCCACCGCCGCGCCGGCGATTGGTACGCCGAACAGGACGCGCTGCCCGACGCCGTTCGCCACACCCTGGCCGCGCGGGATTTCGAGCGAGCAGCCGACCTGATCGAGCTGTCGCGGCCGCAGATGGACA
This sequence comes from uncultured Chloroflexia bacterium, assembly GCA_963715935.1. GTDB lineage: Bacteria > Chloroflexota > Anaerolineae > Promineifilales > Promineifilaceae > Promineifilum. The sequence goes on from CAVQSM010000001.1 coordinate 138,153, forward strand.
ACGGCTTCCAGTCCGGCGTCTGGCTGGCCTGGGCCCAATCGCTGCCGGATGAGATCTTCCGCAACCGGCCGGTCCTCAATATGGGCTACGCCTGGGCGCTGCTGGACACGGGCCAGATGGAGGGCGTAGAGGCTTATCTTCAGCGGGTCGAACATTGGCTGGCTGCGGACGCGCAGGCGCAGGCCGAAGAGATGGTGGTTGTCGACGAGGAGGAGCATCGCATCTTGCCGGCATCAGTGGCGGCGGCACGCGCTTACCGCTCGCTGGCGCTGGGTGATGCGGCGGCGACCATAGCTCATGCACAGCAGGTGCTGACACTCTCCGAGGGCGACGAAACTCACCGCTGGCGGCGGGCGGCCCTGTCGCTGCTCGGCTTGACACAGTGGGCCGGCGGTGATGTGGTGGCGGCCAACAGCGCATTCATCGAACTACGACGGAACATGCTGGCCGGGGGCTATCTCCAGGATGCGATCAGCCTGTCGTATGTGCTCGGGGAAGTGCAGTTGGCCCTTGGTCAACTGCACGAAGCTGAACAGATACAACTGGAGACGCTCCAGTTGGCCACGGCCAACGGCGAGCCATTCCCACCGGGCACCTCCGATCTCTACCGTGGCCTGGCCGGGATCAAGCAAGAGCGAAATGAGCTGGCCGCGGCCGAACGCTCGCTGCAAACGGCCGAAGCGCTGGGGCGCCAGGAAGCGCTGACCGATTGGCCGCGCCGCCTGGCTATTTCGCAAGCGCTGCTGCACCAGGCAGCAGGCGATTCGGCCGGTGCGCTGTCGCTGCTGGACGAGGCACAGCGCCAGGCTGTCCAGAACCCGCTGCCCGAGTGGCGTCCCGTCCCGGCGCTGAGAGCCCGCGTCTGGATCCGCCAGGGCGAGCTGGGCAAAGCAGCCGCTTGGGCGCGGGAAAACGGGGTGTCGGCCCAGAGCGAGCTCAGTTATCTGCGCGAGTTCGATCATATGACCCTGGCGCGGCTTCTGATTGAACAGGCCCGGCAGGGCGCGGAAGGTGCCGCGCTTGAGGCGGTGGACCTGCTAAGCCGTTTGTTGGCCGCGGCCGAAACGGCCGGTCGCCTGGGGATCGTTATCGAGATCCTGCTTTTGCAGGCGATGGCCTGGGAGACACTGGGCGAGACGGTCGCTGCGCTGGATGCGCTGGAGCGCGCCATGACCCTGGCCGAGCCGGAAGCGTATGTCCGATTGTTTGTCGACGAAGGGTTGCCCATGGCGCGACTGCTGCGTCTCGCCACCGGGCGGGGCAGCCACGCAAATTATGCCAACGCGCTGCTGGCCGCTTTCAACCTGGATGAACCGGCAGGTGCGGCGCTCGACCAGCCGTTAGTCGATCCACTCAGCGAGAGGGAGCTGGAAGTGCTGGCCCTCATCATCGCCGGGCTGAAGAACCAGGAGATTGCCGACGAACTGGTGATCAGCCTCAACACCGTCCTCTACCACACCAAGAACATCTACGGCAAGTTGGGCGTCAACAAACGCGCCCTGGCCATTGCCCGCGCCCAGGAACTGAATCTCATCCCCTGACCACAGTTCCTCTCCCCGTAACTACAGTTTTTTGCCCCACCAACTACAGTTTCCTGTGGGTATTTGTCGTGCTGTCTGCCGTATTCTGGGGGCATGGTTAACGAGAGCGCAGACAAGCCCACCGGCTACGACATCGTCCTCATGGACGAACTCGACGACGGCTGGCAGGCATGGTTCGACGGACTGACCGTCAGACGAACGGAAGCTGGCCAGACAATCCTGAGCGGCCCCATTCGAGACCAGGCTGCACTCTACGGCGTGTTGAAGAAGATCAACAATCTCGGACTGACCCTCATATCGGTCAATCCACAACCGCCCTTATCGCAATCGAGCTAGGTAAGTTCCAAATCGTTCTAAAAGGAGAATTATCATGAGTAACTTGCAGAAGTCCGGCGGCTTTGCCGCCCTGTACCTGGCAGCAGCCTATATCGTTGGCTTTCTCGGCTTCTTTCTGCTGGTCGATATGTCCGGCATCGCCGACCCGGTCCAGCGCGTGGCGTTTATCGCCGACAACCAGGCCGTGTTGTCCGCCCTTTACCTCGTCGTTTACATCATCTGGGGGCTGGTCATGGTCGTCCTGTCGCTGGCACTCTACGATCGCTTGAAGCAAGGGGCACCGGGTCTGGCGCAAGTAGCGGCCGCTCTGGGTATCGTCTGGGGTGGTCTGGTCATCGCTAGCGGCATGATCTACAACACCGGCATGGAGACGGTCATCCGGCTGTACGCCACCGACCCGGCGCAGGCCGGCACCGTCTGGCTGGGCATCGAATCCATCCACACCGCTATCGGCGGCGGCAACGAAATCGTCGGCGGCGTCTGGATCATCCTCGTCAGCTGGGCGGCCCTCCGCTCCGGCACGTTCGGTCGGGTGCTCAACTATCTGGGCGTGGCCATCGGCATGGCCGGCGTCGCCTCGACTGTCCCCGCCCTGGGCGAAATCGGCGGCATCGTCTTCGGACTGGGCCAGATCGTCTGGTTCCTGTGGCTCGGAGTCGCCCTGCTGCGCGGCCGTTCCGACGCCGTCACGCAAGAAACGACGACGCTGGCGACCAATCTGTAGCCTCCATCTGACCGGATAGGTGCGCCAGGTCGCAACGCAGCCCGTTGCCACACATAATTGGGTAGCATGGCCTTGATTCCAGGGCCATGCTACTCTCTTTGTAGCCCCGGCTAACGACCCAACAACAAGGAGAACAGACGAACATGAACCGAAAAGACGCCCTGATTGAGGCCGACGAACTGCTGACGAAACTGGACAATCCCAACCTGCGGCTGTATGACGCTACCATCCTTTTCTTTCGCAAAGAGAGCGAACTGACCGCCCGCGAGGAGTACGAGCAGGCCCACATCCCCGGTGCGGCGTTCTTCGACCACGACGCCTTTTCCGACCCGACCAACCCGTATATGTACATGGTTCTGCCGGAAGCCGCGCTGATGGAGCAAACCGGTCGCATCGGCATCGACGGCGACTCCGACGTCGTCTTCTACACCTCCGGCGTCATCGCCAGCGCCACCCGGGCGTGGTGGCTGCTGCGTTATGCCGGCCACGACAACGTGCGCGTCCTCAACGGCGGGCTGGCGGCGTGGCAAGCGGCGGGCGGGACGCTGGAGACAGGCAATCGACAGTACGCACCGGCGACGTTTACGGGCCAGCTGCGACCGGACATGATGGCCAGCAAGGAAGAGGTCCAGGCAGCGCTGGCTGATGGGGCGACGTGCGTGACCAACTCCCTGACGCAGGAGAGCTACGATCAGGGCCACATCACCGGCTCGTCGCTGACGCCGATCACCGACCTGTCGCCCGATATGGCGTCGTTCCTGCCGCAGGAGGCGCTGGCGGCGCGGCTGGCGGATGAAGCGCAGAACGAGCGCATCATCACCTACTGCGGCGGCGGTATCGCCGCGACCACCAACGCCATGGCCCACCTAATGGCCGGCAACCCGAACGTGGCCGTCTACGACGGTTCGATGGATGAGTGGGCGAAAGGAAGGGCTGCCGGTTACGACAAAGTAATGAATCGGTTCCGCTGGCTGCTCTGTGCATATACGTGAAGATCGTGAGGCCGGGTTGAACGCTGTTCGATAGCCCGGGGCTCTTGCACTACAATTGCCTCGTGAGCACCCTCCCCGCCACCCTCGATCACCTGCGCACCAACCGCGACTTCATGCGCGATGTCGTCGCCTGGGAGCGGCTGCCGGGGCGTTTGCCACGCTATGGTGACATGCCCGATGGGCTCGATCCCCGTCTCGTCCACGCACTGAATGAACGGGGCATCGACCGACTCTACACCCACCAGACGGCCGCCGTCGAAGCCGCCTTGCGCGGCGAGAATGTCGTGCTTTCCACCGCCACCGCCTCCGGCAAGTCGCTGGGCTACACGCTGCCGGTCGTCCAGCGCTTGCTGCAGGAACCGGAAGCCCGCGCGCTGTACCTCTTCCCGACCAAGGCCCTGGCCCACGACCAGACGGCGGAAACGGCCGCGCTGCTCAACGCCGGGCGTTTGCCGGTGCAGGTCCACAGCTACGACGGCGACACGCCGCGCGGCCGTCGGACGCAAATCCGCCAATCCAACGGCATTCTCATCAGCAACCCCGACATGCTCCACGCCGGCATCCTGCCGTACCATCCGACATGGCGCACGTTGTTCAGCGAGCTGAAATATGTCGTCGTCGACGAGATCCACGTCTATCGCGGCGTCTTCGGCAGTCACGTGGCCAACGTGCTCCGCCGTCTGCAGCGGTTGTGCCGCTTCTACGGCAGCGATCCGCAGTTCATCTGCTGCTCGGCCACTATCGCCAACCCACAGGAGCACGCCGAGCGGCTGGTGGAGCGGCCGTTCACCCTCGTGGATGAAACGCAGAACGGCGCGCCGCAAGGAGCAAAGGATTTCATCCTCTACAACCCGCCGATCATCGACGAGGAGTTGGGGCTGCGCTCCAGTTCGATACTGGCAGCGAAGGATGCGGCCGTCACCTTTCTGGGCCAGGATGTGCAGACGATTGTCTTCGCCCGTGCCCGGCAGACGGTGGAGCTTCTGTTGGGCTATTTGCGCGATGAAGTCGCTTACGCGGGTGGCGATCCGCAGAGCATTGCCGGCTATCGCGGCGGCTATCTGCCGCTGGAACGGCGCGAGATCGAGGGCGGTTTACGCGACGGGGCGGTGCGTGGCGTGGTGGCCACCAATGCGCTGGAGCTGGGCATCGACATCGGCCAGCTCGACGCGGCCGTCCTGACCGGCTATCCGGGCACGGTCGCCTCGACGTGGCAGCAGGCGGGCCGGGCCGGGCGGCGCAACGACCGCTCGGTGGCTATGCTCATTGCCGGTAACAACGCCCTCGACCAGTACCTGTGCCTGCACCCGCGCTTCCTTTTCGGCCGTTCGCCGGAGCACGCGCTAACCAACCCCGACAATCTGCCCATCCTCAGCGGCCATCTGCTCTGCGCGGCGTATGAGCTGCCGTTCGCCGCCGGGGAGAGCTTCGGCGGCTTTGGCGAGGCCGGGCCGCTGCTGGAGGCACTGACGGCCGAAGGCCAGCTGTACGAAACGCGCGATCAGTTCCACTGGCTGGGCGAAGGCACGCCCTCGTCGGCCGTCTCGCTGCGCACCAGCGGCGACGATACGGTGGTCATCCACGATATCGGCGGAGAAACCCCTGTGGTCATCGGGGAAGTCGACCTGGGCAGCGCGCCGACGCTGGTTCACGAGGGTGCGATCTACATGCACCAGGCGCGGTCGTACCTTGTGGAGGCGCTGGACTGGGACGGCCGTATTGCTCAGGTGCGCCCGGTGGAGGTCGACTACTACACCCGCGCCAGTATCGGAAGCACCATCCGAGCGCTGGAGCCGCTGGCTGAGCGGACAAAGGACGGCCTGCTGAGCGCCCACGGCGACGTGACCGTTATTACCAAAGCGACCGGCTACCGCAAGATTCGCCGCTACACCCACGAAACCCTCGGCTACGGCCCGATTGAGCTGCCGGAGATGCGGCTGGACACAACCGGCTACTGGCTGGTCTTTTCCGAAGCCCTGACCGACCGGCTGGAGGAGCTGGGCATCTTGCTGCGTCCCAACGATTACGGCCCCAACTGGCAGGCGCAGCGCAAGCAGGCGCTGGAGCGGGACGGCTATCGCTGCCGCACGTGCGGCGCGGACGGAGATGAGTTCGTCCTCCACATCCACCACATCCGGCCGTTTCGCGAATACGGCTACGTGGCCGGGCAGAACGAGAACTACCGCATTGCCAACGAGCTGGACAATCTGGTGACGCTGTGCGCCAGCTGCCACCGGCGGGCGGAGGCGGGCCAACAGACCCGCTCGGCGCTGGCCGGGCTGGGCTATGTGCTGGGCAATCTGGCCCCGCTCTTCCTGATGTGCGACCCGACCGACATCAGCGTGACGGCCGAACAGATGAGCCCGGTGACGCGCGCGCCGACGCTGGTCATCTACGAAGGGGTGGCGGCGGGCGTGGGCTTCAGCGAGCGGTTGTACGCGCTCCACGACGAGCTGCTGGCGGCCGCCCTGGAGCTGGTGGGCGATTGCCAATGCCGCTCCGGCTGTCCCGCCTGCGTCGGCCCACCCGGCGAGATCGGCCCGGACACGAAGGCGGTGACGCGACAGTTGTTGAGGATGTTGGTGGGTGAGACTATATGACATCGTGCTATGGAATCTATTGCGATTTTGTACTCGCCAGCATATAATGCTAAGCATATTGCCTTTTTTGCTTAGCAAGGGTTCTTCATGAACGCACCACCAACGGTCAAAGTCAGTCAGCGTTACCAGATATCTCTCCCCAGCCACGCGCGCCAGGCACTGGGCATTAACGCCGGGGACCGACTCCTGGTTGACGTTCAGGACGGCATGCTGATCCTGTTGCCCCAGCCTGAAAGTTTTACCAACCACATGGCCGGCTTGCACAGCGAGGTGTGGGAAGGTATTGACACAGCGAGTTACCTGCGCGAGGAACGGGCTTCATGGCCAGCCAATCCACAGAACGAGAACGACTCGAGCGACGATTAGCCAGGCACACACGCGTTGGTCTGGATACCAGCATCTGGATCTACCATCTTGAGGACCACCCTCGCTATTTGAACCTGACGCACCATCTCTTGTTCGGAATCGAGTATGGACAGAGAACCGGGGTCGTTTCGGTCATCGTACTTATGGAGTTGACTGTACGGCCGTTCCAACTGGGACGACCGGAAGTAGCCCAGCAGTACGAAGCGATGCTGGTCCATTTCCCCAATCTGGACATTGTCGATGTCGATCGCGACATTACCAGACGGGCCGCGCAGTTGAGAGGCGAGTTTGGCGTTGGAGCAATGGACGCCCTGCAGATAGCTACGACGCTTAATCACGGCGCAACCGCTTTCCTGACTAATGATCTCGCTCTCGCCCGGCTGTCAGAGATCGTTGACGTCATTATATTGGACAATTTTCTAGACGGCCGCCAAACGAACGCAAGATGACACCTGCCCGACTACTCACAGGAGACCTTCATGCCCGACCAACACCCGCTCATCCCCGCCATCTACGACGGCTGGCACACGTACCAGACGGAACTCATCAAGGCGCTCGCGCCACTGACCGGCGAGCAGTTGCGCCTGACCTCCTCCGACGAGATGCGCAGCGTGGGCGCGATTGCCACCCACATCGTCAAGACACGGGCGGGCTGGTTCTACTTCGATCTCGAGGAGCAGGACAGCACATTCAAGGAGATCCTCGACTGGCAGGCGGACGACCCACGATCGCGGACGGCCGCCGAGCTGGTCACCGGTCTGGAAACAACCTGGGCGATCATGCAAACGATCATCGCCGGTTGGACAGCCGACCAGTGGGCGAAGACGTTCACCGCCGAGGACGACTACGGCAAGTGGGAGTTCTCGCGCGCGTGGGTCATCTGGCACCTCATTGAGCACGACCTCCACCACGGCGGCGAGCTGTCGATCACGCTCGGCGCGCACGGGTTGAAGGGCGTACAGCTGTAGCTGTCGGCCTCAGCCGTCGCCGACGGCCATCGATCGTCTGCACAGCAATATAAAGTATGTCAGATGTTGTGTATACACATGTGTATGTGTATAATGGACAGGGTAAATCGTTTATGCTACGGAGGCTGTCATGAGTGACCTGTACCGCGCCCAGATCCTGCTGGAGCAAGAACAACACGAGAAGCTGAGCAAGCTGGCGGCCGTCGAGGGGCGCAGCATGTCCGCCATTGTCCGCGAGGCGGTGGCTGAGTACCTTGTTGAGCGCAACGGGGGCTCCCAGTATCAGCAGGAGCTGGATGCCCTAGAACGGCTCGTCGAAATTCGAGAAAAGGTCGAGGCCCGCTATGGTATCTACCAGGGCGACCTGATCGGCGAGATTCGGGCTGAGGAAGAAGCCGAGTGGGATGAGTTCCTGAGAGGCGAGCGATGACGCTGGTCGTCGATGCCAATGTGGCCATCGCTGTGGCCGTGCCAAACGATTATGCAGCCGCGGCGACCGACCAATTTCGCACCTGGAAGCGCAGCCGCGAATCGTTAATCGCGCCGGCCCTCTTTATCTACGAAGCCACGACCGCGCTCCGCCGCAGCATTGTGCTGCGGGTTCTAACCGATGCCGAAGCGGCAGCCGCGCTGGATACGATTCTGAGACTCGGCGTGCAAACCATTGCACCCGATCGGGAGCTATGCCGCCTTGCGTTGGATTTTGCCCCGCGCATCAACCAATCCAAAGCGTACGACGCCCACTACCTCGCCCTGGCCAGCCGGGAGAACGCCGCCTTCTGGACGGCCGACCAGCACCTGGCCCACAGCGCGCAGCAGACCGGCCTGAGCTGGGTGCACTGGATTGGCGAATGACCAACGAAACAGCTCCCCATCCCCTACGACGACTTCGGCGGCGACGGACCACCGCTCCACTTCTCCCACGCCAACGCCTACACGCCGGGCTGCTACCGGCAGTTTCTGGAGCCGCTGGCCCGCGACTACCGCGTGCTGGCTGCCCACCACCGGCCTATCTGGTACCTGGCCCCCGACCATGAGGCGAACGAACCCGACGACGACGCGGTCGACTGGGAAATCGCCGCCGGTGACCTGCTGCGCTTCTTCGACCAGCAGGGACTGGAGCAGGTGATCGGCGTGGGCCATTCGCTGGGGGCGGTGGCCACGATGCTGGCGGCGCGCCAGCAGCCGGAGCGATTCAGCGCCATCGTGCTCATCGACCCGGTCTTCCTGTCGCCGGAGGTGCTGGCGCTGACCGCCGACGCCACGCCGGAGCAGCTGCAGGCGCGGCCGATGGTACAGGGGGCGCTGCGCCGCCGCGACCGCTGGGCCAGCCGCCAGGAGGCGTTCGACCGCTTCCGCGCCAAGCCGGTCTTCGAGCGCTTCTCCGACGAGGCGCTGTGGGACTATCTCAACCACGGGCTGCACGAGGAGCCGGAGACGGGCGAGGTGGTGCTCAGCTACCCGCGCAACTGGGAGGCCCGCTTCTACACCGACCCGCCGCAGATGGTCTGGGACGAGCTGCCGCAGCTAACGGTGCCCACGCTGGCCATCCGCGCCACGCGAGTCCGACACCCTCTCCCCCGACGCCTGGGCGCAGTGGCAGCTGCTCCAGCCCGACCGCGACGTTTGTGGAGATGGATGGCGTGGGGCATATGGTCCCGATTGAAGCGCCGGTGGATACGGCCGTTGTGGTGGGGCATTGGTTGGGGGATCAACACGGTCTGGCGCAAGGGAAATCTTAAGGAATGTCAGACAATCTGGAACAGGCTGCTGTTGCCGTTTTTGAACACGGCCTGTGTTAGCATTGCCAGGTAAAGAATTAACCTGATACCGCTGAATCAAGGAACATATGACCGACCATCCCGACATTCCCCAAGCTGATTTTTTCGCCAACGCTGTGGAGCGCCTGCGCGAAAGTCCACACTCAGTTATTGGCTGATCCAAGCCACTCTATCTCTGATGTGGGTGCACAAGAAGCGGTGCTCAACAGATTTCAGCCCATCTTTTCGACCGAGCATTTGCCAGAGCTGACGGCTGAAGAGTTTACGTCATTCCTCGTTTTCGAGAATAACAAGCATTGGACGTATATCCATCGTTACGGCTCTCGTATGACCCAGGATATGGACAAACTCCGCGAGGCGCTGACCATCTTGCTGGACGAGTCCAACCACTTGCCGAACGATACGACACGGCCACCGACATGATTAGCGGACTGTCCAAGGCCACTGCAACCCCCATAATGCTTGTGGACGTAGCTCGAACCGCCAAGAGGTCGCTACGGCGTTTACCCTACCGATGACCATATTATCAGCGAAGAGAGCGGGTTACAAAAGCTTGGACATTGAATGGCCTTCTGGCGCTATGACGAAGATCGTGAAGAACCAGGCCAACATTTGCGACGTCGTGCACGATATGTGGCTTTCTTCAATAAAGTCCTGAATAGGAGTGGCCTGGAGACAGAACTTACAAGCAGAGAGAGTTGATTTGTTCGGCGGCGGTTCTGGTTCCGATTGGCGTTGACTGGACGAGCGCCCGTAGTGTGCGACCTGCGGCAGCGGCGCAGATAGTCGGTGCGGAACGTTATCAGACCGGTAAGAACAGATGGCTGAGCCATTTTCTCGCATCTTTAGGGATCGAGACGAAGCTGAATGGGCTTTTGATTTTCTGGCAACTGTCGGTAAGGAAGATGGGTGGCGGGCCGGACGCCGAGAACTTCGCTCTCACGATGCCTCGAAATCAAACGACATTATCCTTGAACCTCGGCAACAGTTCTGTTGCTGGTTTTGGTGAGAAGAAAGATGTATTCGCCGCTACTCTTCTCGCCCAGACTACAATGGAGAATTTCGATTTTGGAGAGCCTCGCTACTTCACAGATGACAAGCTCTTGGCAGGTTTTGATGTTCCCATCGCCGTTGCCCGCGAATGGCCTGCCGAACTCGAACGAATCTATGATGCTAGCATGCCCGAAGTTGCGTCCCATTTGAAATGGAACGGCCGCTCGCTTTTCCATCGGCACCATCATGCTGAGGTTTTTGCCGCTTTGTTTGACAAGGAGAAGCGGGCGAAGCTGTTTGATGAGGGTCTTGCTGCAGCTACATCCAGCACCCCTGATCCAATCATCGTCGATGGCCCATCCATCGCCAACGAGTTCAAAGGCTTCACGGCCGACACCTTCGCATTCCTGACCGAATTGGCCGAGAACAATAACAAGGCGTGGATGCATGCCAACAAGGAACGCCTCGGAGCTAGTGTTCGGGAACCGATGCGTCATCTGTTTGCCGATGTCGGACCACACTTGAAACCAGTATTCGACCGCTATCTTGGCCCTGAAGCCTTGGAGATTACACCGGACGCGCGGCATGTGCTGGCAAGGATTAACAAGAACTGGAGTGCAACAGCTGATAGCAAGTACTACACGTGGTACTGGGGAGCTTTCTATCGCGAAGAGCTCTCAAAGCTTACGGATGCGCAACTGTTCGCCAACCTGCAAAAGGACCATTTCCGTTTTGGATTCTATATCGGCGACATTGCAGACAAGATTCGGCGTCAGTTTATTGAACGAGTGCAGAACGATCCTGACGGATTCTATGACCTGGTTCAAGAACTTCGCCTTCTTGAATGACTTTGCATTCTATCGGGCTGAGTCGGAAGGTGTTATTAGTTCAGTAACTATCGAATCGGTCTGACGATTTCGAGAAATGGCTTGGAGATCATAACTTTGGAATCCTTCGTATCTTGTCAGATGAGGAGACAATTTCACTTGGTTCACGGGTTGTCGATGAAGTGCTTGCTGCCCATCGGCAGGTCTTTCCCATCTATCTCTGGGCGGTTGCCGACGATCCGCAGCCGCTCATCGACCGCTATCTGGCGGAGGAGTTTCCTGAGGAAGACGATCTGATCCTCGAGACCTCGAGGTCGAACCGTATGATCTGGCTGACTTCCGCGCCCAAACCTACCTGACCGAAGGCACCATCGACGACCTGCGCGACATGCTGGAAGATCGCAAGCAGGTCATCTTCTCCGGGCCACCGGGAACGGGCAAGACCTACGTGGCGCGCGAACTCGGCAAGCTGCTGACCGGACTGGCCGACCCGCCGCCGGAGCGGATGACGATCATCCAGTTCCATCCGTCCTATAGCTACGAGGATTTCATCGAAGGCATTCGGCCGGAGAGCAAAGAAGCTGGGTGACCGAACCATCGTCGACTATCCAACGCGTGCCGGCGTCTTCCAGAAGTTCTGCCAGGAGGCGCGAGCGCATCGACGGGCCCTGCGTCTTCATCATCGACGAGATCAACCGCGGCAACATCCCGCGCATCTTTGGCGAGCTGATGCTGCTGCTCGAGTATCGCGATCAGCAGGTGACGCTGCCGTACTCTGGCAAACGGTTCTCCATCCCGCCCAACGTGCGCATCATCGGCACGATGAACACGGCCGATCGCTCCATCGCGCTGGTCGACTTCGCCCTGCGGCGGCGCTTCCACTTCTTCGAGTTTGCGGCCGATCCCGGATTTGTTTGATCGTTGGCTTGAAAGCCAATCAGGTGCACGTGCCGTATCTGGGTCGCCTCTATCGGCGACTGGCCGAGGACGCGATTGACGATCGGCACTTTGCCATCGGGCCCAGCCACTTCATGCAATCCGACTCTGGACGAAGAACAAGCTGGAACGCATCTGGCGGCGCAGTATCGTGCCGTATCTGGAGGAGTACTACTTTGACCAGCCGGAGCAGGCGACGCAAGTGGGCCTGGGACGGAGAGTTGGTAAGCGAGATTCGTGAGAACCACAATGCCGAGCTGAGCCAACGATCATTCGTCTCCAAGAGAACGAAAGACGCAGAGAACGAACCGCTATCGCCGGAGCAGGCTCTTGCGTTGAAGGAGCACTTCGGCACCTACTTCACGTCGAGCAAACCGTGGTCGGGCGATGGGTTCGATCTAGACTGCTGGTGGCCATGTCGGCACGCTTGTTCTCGATGGGCTGCGGGTCCACATCGATCCCAAGGTGCCCGATCGACAATCTGTTCTACATGCTGACCTACGCCTACGATCTCCCCACCTTCCGTGAGCAGATCGCCCCGATTGGCGAGAGCGAGGAGCTGTTCGAGTTCATCGTGCAGATCTTCGTCAGACAGGTCGACGATCTGGTACGCCAGGGCATCCACCGTGGATATTTGGATGAAGAGGAGGATCGACGGTTTCTGCGCGGCCGCTCTGCTGCTCGGCACGCACATACGCCGGAACATCGTCCACGCCAGCCGCTTCCATGTACGAACAAATGAGTTTACCGCCGACTTGCTGGAGAACCGCATTCTGAAAGCCGCGCTTGGCCTGTTATCGCGTATCCGTTTGCAGACACCCAATCTGAGCCTGCAGGTCCGGCGTACGTGGTCGGCATTCTCGGAGGTTAGTTCCGCGGCCGTTAATGCGGCCGACTGCGACCGCGTTCTCTACAATCGGCTTAATGAGCGCTATCGCTCGCCCATCAATCTGGCGCGATTGCTTCTGCAACATCTGTCGCTGGAACATCATACGGGGCAGACGCCTTTTGCCACCTTTATACTGCCGATGCATGATGTGTTTGAGCGGTTTGTGGCCCGCTATCTGGCAGAAGCGCTGGCCAGCCGACCTCGCTACGCCGTGACAAGTCAGGAGAACCTCTGGCTGGACATAGATCACAGTCTGAAAGGCATTCCCGATATTGTCCTTCGATACGATGGCCAACCCGTCATGGTTTTGGATACGAAGTACAAGGACTTTCGTGGTTTGCCGGGCAACCAGGACGTCTACCAGATGACGACTTATGGCCATACCCTGAAGGTCGATCACGGCGTCCTTATTTATCCCAACGCAGATGAAGATCGAGACACAAGTCGGATTGGCGGGTGGAATGACCCTGATGATACGGTCGCTTTCATTGGTCGGATTCTCTTCCGCGTTTCAGGAGCGTTGTCGACTATTTGCCGACGAGTTGTGCAAGAGGCGCAAGCTCAGGTCATTGAAGGCAAACTGCACTAAGCTATGGCTTGATAATAGTGAAAGGAGTAAACCATGCTAAGCGGTATCTTTGGCAATGCAACCGAGATTGATAGCAAGAAGCTAGCCGGCGAGTTTGAGCCGGTCCTGATTGATGGGGAGACCATCGAGCAGGCGTTCAAGACGGTTCGCGATCTCTACGTCTTCACCGACAAGCGCCTGATTCTGGTCGACAAGCAGGGCCGGACCGGTTCGAAGGTCGAGTATCACTCGATTCCTTACAATAAGATCACTCACTTCTCCGTAGAAACGGCCGGCACGTTTGACCGTGACGCGGAACTGAAGCTGTGGGTCTCCGGGCAGGATCGGCCGATTGAGAGAGAATTCAAGCGCGGCACCGACATCATCGGCGTTCAGAAGCGGCTGGCTGCGGGTGTCCTGCGTTAGCTGGCACATTACATTCACAGGAGATGACCATGCGCATCGAACTCATCCTCCTCCCCATCACCGACATCGACGCCGCCAAATCCTTCTACGCCGACCAGCTCGGCTTCCACGTCGACTACGACATCACCCGCGACGACGCGCCGCGGGTGGTGCAGCTGACGCCGCCCGGCTCGAGCCTGCTCCATCATGCTCGACGTGGGCTCCGCCAACGGCGGCTTTACCGCCATGCCGCCCGGGGCAATCAAGGGCATCCATCTCGTCGTCGATGACATCGCGGCCGTTCGCGCCGCGCTGGTCGAGAACGGGGTCGACGTCGGCGAGGTCCAGGAGATGGGCGGCGTGCGCTGGACCGGCTTCAGCGACCCCGACGGCAACGAGTGGGTCTTGCAGCAGCTTCCGCCGCGGCCGTAGACAACTCACCCCGGGCCACAGGGTGCCAATTCAAGAACGCCGAAGCTAGCCACCCCCATTCAGCATGCCCGGAATGCCCGGGATCAGACCGGCAGCCGCCAGCACCACCGTACAGACAGTAAACGTCACAATGGGAATGAGCAGTCGTTTCGATTTTGGCAGAGTTGCGGACCGTTCATTGTCGCCGACAAGACCTGTATTGGTCAGCAACAGGGCGAAAGACCAGCCAAAGACAGGGTTCACCAACACCGAACCCATGATACAAAGGCCCGCACTCTGGGCCTGGGTTGCTGTCCTTACCAGTTGGGCGCCCACTTCCAGCAGCGGCACGAACACGCCCACAATTAACGCCACACGCAGAACCGGCGCCCAGGCGGCGATATCCATCGGATAGCCGATCAGAGCGACCAGGATACACAGAATGCCGGTCACTATCGCCCCTGCCGGTATGGGGCGCTTGGCAATGGCGGCCGGGATGATGTAGGTCCCCCAGGAAGAGGCCAGATTTCCACCGCCGAGCACGCTGCCAAGAACCTGCCGCAGTGAACTGACAGTCATCGTATCATCCACATCCATCAGCGCCTTTTCTGAACCATCCGGGTAATTCTGTTCCTGAAACACGCGGTGCCCCAGAAAATCGGGCGGCCACATCGAAACGGCCAGGATGGCAAACGGCAGCACGGCAATGAAATGCGAGAGGTTTGGCCAGCCCAGCATCCACCCGGTTTCGGCTCCCCACCAGTAAAAAGGATTCATGTTGGGAACACCGGGTGCAGTCGTAAACTGGAATGGAGCGCCCATGACCAGGGCCACGAGCAGGGCCATCAGGGAGCACAAGGGAATGGCCAGCCAACGCTTGTTTATCCGGATCAGATACGCATAGGTAAGCATGGTGATGACGATCACGACAGGAAAGATAGCTGCGTTGCCCACCTCCTCCGACCAGACCCCCAGCGCGCCCATCTGCCCTATCAGCCCGGCCATGCCCAGATAGATGAGCAGTCCCCCGCGCACACCATCTCCGGTCAGATTGACCAGGGTAGACCCCCCTTTCGTCAACCCCAACAGCAGGCCAAATGCGCCAACCATAATGCCCAGGGCCAATGGATGTCCACCCGATATGACAATGAGCGGGATAAGCGGAATCATGGGACCATGACAACCAGCCAGATTGGCCTGGGGATTGAGCAAGCCGGAAAAGAGGATGACGAAGAAAACGGCCGCTATGAGCATTTCGAAGCGGACGTTCTCCACGATAAATTCCGAGGACAGACCATAGCCTGTGGCGAAGACGGTCACGATAGCCGTTGTCATCACAACCTTGCCAATTGTGCCGGCAATGGCTGGCGTGATGTCCTCCATCTCGAACCTGAAATCTCGACCCGGCAGGTTGAGACTCCATCTTCTGGGCTCCATGATCGTCAGTTCATGTTCCAGATACGCTTCTCTGGTTCCGAAGTCTGAATCGGACTTGTGTGCGATCTGATAGCTGTTTTCATTCATCAAAATCTTGAGGCTCCCTTTGGTAAGGTCAAGTTGATTGTGCCGGGTTTCGTACGATCTGATGATACTTATCGAAACGGTGGCTAACCCGTTCCTGCTACACCATATTCGTATTGGTAGAGATCGTGCGACGATTGTGGAGAGGCTCCCACTTTCCCGACCACATCTTACCGGATTCGTCCGGAGCTTTCAATGTATCAGCCCTTGAGATAGTTACTGCTTGTCTCCCAGGTCTGCTCAGCTGCCTTGTTGCATGTGGGATCGCACCGGCGCAAGCGGGCAACAGCGTCGTCAACGTCTGCGCCTCGCGCCATTACGGCGATCTGGAAACGTCATTCGCCGCCTCCAGCGAAGACACGGGCATGGAGGTCCGCATCGCGGCCGTTCGCGCCGCGCTGGTCGACAATGGCGTGGGCGTCGGTGAGGTGGAAGAGATGGGCGGCGTGCGCTGGACCGGCTTCAGCGACCCCGACGGCAACGAGTGGGTCTTGCAGCAGCTTCCCGCGCAGCCATAACCCCGCCACCGCCCCTGGCAAGTACACTCAGCGCCGGCCATTACACGCCGGCGCTCCTAATTCAGAAACGCAGATGCTGCGCTATTTGTGGCCGATGAGGTCGGCGTTCAACGATTCGGCCTGTTGCAGCTGTTCGCGCAGCCGCTCGTTTTCGGCCGCCAGGTCGGCAATGATCTGCTCTTTCGAGCTGCCATTCTCGTCGCCCATCCGGATCCAGCGCTCAACTTCATCAGACGTATCGGCCGTTAGCTCAGCCGGTGTCTGCTGCCAGAAGAGGTTGTTTTGCCACACATTCGCTGTGCAGCGTGTCTTATGCTTACGTCCGGTGGCGTCGGTGAACTGCACATTGTAGTACTGATTGTCCCGGTCATAGCCGACGAACTGAAACGAGATGTCGAGCGGCTCGCCGCCGGCGCGCCGGATCTCGGTTGCGATGCGCTTCTTGTTTCCCCGATCACGGTAGGACATGAACGCTACAATGGCGATCAAGAGCACAAAAGCAAATCCGACTACTGCAGCAATCTGGGGCTCCATGGTGTCGCTCCTTGCCACCTCACGACGGACACTCGGTCGTTGTGAAGGGGCCTACACTTCCCCGTATTACCTATACGATAGATATGCGCCGCAAGTTTCACCTGTCAGGGTGACCTGCTATGGGAAGAACGAGACGCTTTTGTACCGGGCTGAAGGCTCAGCACGCCTTGGGCAGCAGATCAATATCCGGCCTGAAATTCGGTTACTCAACAAAAGAGCGCGACACCCCGTGTGTCGCGCTCACCTTTCACGTGACGGCCGTCAGCGAATACGCTGCCGGCCCCTAACTCCAGAAGCTCGACGTCGAGAAGCCAGCCGCCCGCGTCCAGCCGGCGGGGCTGCCAAGACCGGTGCCCGTGTGGTAGACCTCGCCCTTCTTGTTGATCACCCAGACCGTCCCCGCCACGTCGCTGTCCATACCGACCACATCCTTGGCGACGGTATCCTTTACCCACGTGGCCGGCGCGCCCGGTGTGAAGTCGCGCCGGAATATGTCACCCCGCTTGTCCAGCACGAAGATGGACATCGGAATGATGGCGATGGCGATGGCGTTGGCCGGTTCGCCGCCCGCGCGAACGAGGGTGGGCGTGGGGGCGGCGGGGCTGCCGAAGCCGTAGTAGATACGGCCGTCGTCCATCAGCATGGCCGTGTGGTGGAGCGGCGGCCCGGAAGGACGGCCGGTTTCAATATTGCTGACGCTGACTGTGTTAACTGACAATCTCATGTTGTTCCTCCTGGCATACGTGTGTGAATCAAGAACGCCTGGCCACACACGCGATGCGTGGGGTGGCTGCGACCATCCACATTGTAGGCGCGTCACCGGCGCCGTGCCACCTGAAAAGAAAAGAGGCGCCGGATCATCCGATCCAGCGCCTCGTGCTATCGTCAAAATGGGGGCGATCTATCGCGTTCGCTTCGGTTTCGGCTTGCGCGGTTTGGCCGACTGGCCGTTGCCGCTCGTCACGTCGGCTGTGGCTCCCGGACGGCCGTGGCAATGCTTGAACTTCTTGCCACTGCCGCAGGGGCACGGGTCGTTACGGCCGACGTCGGGCGTGTCCTTGCGGACCTCGGTGCCCTTGCCCTGCTCGCGCTGCACCACCGTATAGCCGGCGGCTTCCTGCCCGCGCGACTGAATGGCCATTTCCTGCTGCTGCTGTTGCTCGATGAAGCGGCGATGGCCGGCGATGTCGCGGAAGAAACGGGCAGCAATGTCGCGGTCGATGTTGCGCCGCATGTCGCGGAACATCTCGAACGAGCGCTTCTTATACTCCACCTTCGGGTCGCGCTGGCCGAAAGCCTGCAGGCCGATCTCCCGGCGCAGGTCGTCCATCGCCGTCAGATAGTCGCGCCACTCCCGGTCGATGGCCGAGAGCAGGAGCAGCCGCATAAAGTTGCCGTACTCTTCCTCGCCAATCGCCTTCTGCCAGCGATCCTGCTGCAGATTGACATACTCCTGCAGCGCGTCGGTCAACTGATCAGCGTCCAACTCGGACAGGCTCTCCAGCAGCAAATCGCGCAGCGCCGACTCGACCTTCACCTTGAAGCGCAGTTGGCGCACGGTGGCATTCTTCAGCGACAGACCGTCCAGATTGAACTGGGCAAACGCCTGGTTCAACTCTTCCAGTGTGTTGCCCCAGATCGTCTCCCGGCTTTCCTTGTCGATGTAGCTGGCCAGGAAGCTCTCGTAGAACTCCTCCACCTGCTGCACCATCTGGGCGCGGGCTTTCTCGCGGGACTGCACCTGGCCCGACCGCTGGACGGCAAGCTGGGCCAGATTCGGCGCGGTGGGCAGCACGGGCAGGAAGCGGCTCATCGCCTGCAGCAGCTGCAGCAGGTTCGTGCCGTCCTCCTCGTTCGCCGCCACCAACGTCATCAGTCGCTGCGACAGCTTGTCCGGGGTCAGCCCTTCCAGATCTTCGCGGTCAATCTCGTTGAGGTTGGGCAGCATACCGCTCAGCTGGCGCAGGACGCCCGTCAGGTTGACCTCGTCCGTAGCGTCGGTGCTGTGGTCGCCCACCACCCGATCGATCTCTCCCTGCATAAAGCCGCGATAGTCGACGACGTAATTGTCGATCAGGACGTCAATCGCCTCATCGAACGCCTCATCGACCTTTTCGTCGAGGTCAAACTCCTCGCCCATCAGAATCGCCTTACGCTCCTGATAAATCGCCTTACGCTGGGCGCTCATCACGTCGTCGTACTCGACCACGTTCTTGCGCTGGTCAAAGTTGTACCCTTCCAGCCGCTCCTGCGAGCTTTCAATGAGCCGGTCGAGCACGCCGCTTTCGATGGGCAAATCTTCCGGCACATTGGTGCGCGACATGAACGACTTGAGCCGCTCGCCGCCGAAGCGCCGCATCAGCTCATCTTCCAGCGAGAGGAAGAAGCGGGAAGAACCGGGATCGCCCTGGCGGGCGGCGCGACCACGCAGCTGGTTGTCAATGCGCCGCGACTCGTGCCGTTCGGAACCAATGACATGCAGCCCGCCCAACTGCCAGATCTCGTCCCGTTCGCGCTTCGCCTCAACACGCAGCTCCTCAATGCGGGCAATATGCTCCGGCGACAGGCCGGGAATCGTCTCCACCAGATGCTGCGCTTCTTCAGGTCGCTTGCCCAGCACGGCGCGAATGAGCGCGGCGCGGGCGTTGTAATGCTGCTCGAAGACCTGATCGGCCAGGAACTGCCCGGCCATCTTCTCGTCCGCGTGTACGGTCTGGTAGCGCACAAACTCGCCCTGCATCCGGATGATGTCATCGACCAGGGCTGCGTCCTTGCCGTTATGCTCCAGGAAGCTGCGGGCCTCCGCCAGCTCGCCGGCGCGCACCATGCGCAGAACGGCCGTCAGGTCGTTGTAGTCGATGTTGTACGGCTCCTGCAGCGTCCGGGCCAGATAGCCGCTCACCTGCAGCTGCTCAATCTCGACCAGCGCCTCGTCGTAATACTGCTTGCGCTCGACGAGCGCATCGACGAGATCTTCCGTCAGGCGCGGGTTGCGCCGGGCGGTCTCGCGGGCCTCCGCCTCGCCGTCGGTCAGAAGCCGCGTGGCCAGCTGGATCAGCAAGGTGCGGTCGAACATCTCGTCTTCGAGCGCTTCGGACGCCAGCCCTTCGGCGTTGCCGCCCAGCACAATGTCGGTGCCACGACCAGCCATATTGGTGGAAATCGTCACCGCCTGGCGTCGACCCGCCTGGGCCACAACCAACGCCTCAGACTGGTGGATCTTGGCGTTCAACACGGTGTGGGGGATCTTCATCTTGTCCAGAATGCGATGAATCTCTTCCGAATGCTCCACCGACGTCGTGCCAACCAGCGTCGGGCGTCCCGATTCGCGAACCGTGCGAATCTCTTCGATGATGGCCCGGTTCTTGGCCTCCTCCGTGCCGTAGATCTGGTCGGCAAAATCGGTGCGCTTGAAGAAGACCGGCTCGCCGGTCTGCGGGTCGACATAGACGGTCGCTTCGCCGCCGTCCACCTTCTCCTTGCGCGTCTCCAGACCGCGCTGCCCGCTGTCGACGACATAGTCGACATTGGTCGGCAGCGGCGTGACGCCCAGCTTGTAAATCTCGTCGAACTCTTCGGCATCGGTCAGCGCTGTACCGGTCATACCAGCCAGCTTCTCGTACAGTCGGAAGTAGTTCTGCAAGGTGATGGTAGCGACGGTGACCGTCTCGCGCTTGACGTCGACGTTTTCCTTCGCCTCAATCGCCTCGTGCAGGCCGTCGGAGTAGCGGCGACCGGGCATCAGGCGGCCTGTGAAGTCGTCGACGATGATCACTTCGCCGTCCTGGACCACATAATCCACATCGCGCTTGAACAGATATTGGGCGCGCATGGCGTTGTCGAGATAGTAGGTCAGGTGATAGAAGCGCGGATCGTACAGACTATCGCCCGCCATCTCTTCGATCTCGGGAATGCGCTTTTCGACTTCGGCGATGCCCGGCTCCGTCAGGCTGATGGAGCGGCTCTTCTCGTCGATGTCGTAATGGCCGTTCGGCTCCTCTTCCTCGTCCGCCGTGTTCGGCTTCAGCCGCCGCACATAGTCGGAGAAGCGCTGGTAATCGCTGCCGGAGCGGGCGGCCGGGCCGCTGATGATAAGCGGCGTCCGCGCTTCGTCAATGAGCACATTATCGACCTCGTCGATGACGGCGTAGTACAGGTCGCGCTGCACCAGTTGCTCACGGCTGTTGGCCATGTTGTCGCGCAAATAGTCAAAGCCGAACTCGCTGCTCGTGCCGTAGGTGATGTCGGCCTCATACGCCTGGCGGCGCGTCGACGGCCGCCAGTGGACCAGGCGCTCATCTTCCAGCTCAGAGCCGGGATGGACGTACTCCGGGTCGAACAACGCCGAGTACTGCTGCGGGCCGATGGAGCCGAGCGACAGACCCAGCAAATTGAACACCTTGCCCATCCAGCCGCCATCACGACGAACCAGATAGTCGTTGACCGTCACCAGATGGACGCCGCGCCCGGCGAGCGCGTTCAGGTAGAGCGGCAGGGAGGCGACCAGCGTCTTGCCTTCACCTGTACGCATCTCCACCACCTCGCCCCGGTGGAGCAAGATGCCGCCCATAATCTGGACGTCGTAGTGGCGCATGCCAATCGAACGGACGGCCGATTCGCGAACCAGCGCGTAGGCGTCGACCAGAATGTCGTCGAGCGTCTCGCCCTCGGTCAAACGGTCCTTCAGCTCAAATGTCTTTTCGCGCAGCTGCTCATCGGTCAACTTCTGCAGCGACGGCTCAAGCGCCGACACGGCGTCGACTGTAGGCTGCAGGCTGTTGATAATCTTTTTGTTCGGATCTCCGACGATGCTGTTGACTATTTTCTTAAACATAGCACCCTATAATATACCGCGTGACGCGCTTGCCCGGCGCCATCTTAATCTATTCGTTAAACAGCTCACCGACGCTGCGTCCTTCATGCGACCGCAGGATAACCTCACCCAGCATATCGGCAACCGTGAGAATGGTCATATTCGGCAGCATATCTTCCGGCGCAATCGGCAATGTATCAGTCATGACGATCTCTTTGATGTCAAGCTTACGCAGCCGCTCGATGGCTGGTGGCGAAAGCACCGGATGGGTGAAGGCCACATAGACGTCGCGTGCACCATGCTCCTTGACGACGTTGATCGCTTGCAGCAGCGTGCCCGCCGTGTCGACCAGGTCATCGACAATGAGCGCGTCTTTGCCCTCGACACTGCCGATGAGCGTCAGCGCCTCGCGACCCATCAGGTCGCCAATGCGCCGCTTCTCGACGAAGGCCAGCGGCATATTGAGGTCTTCAGCGTAGTTGCGACCCCCCTTGGCGAAGCCCAGATCAGTGGTCACCACCACCGCATCCAACTGCTTCTCGGCAAAGTATTGGACGATAATATGGGACGCCGTCAGTGAATCGCCGGGAATCTTGTAGAAGCCCTGGATTTGTCCGGCGTGGAGGTCAATGGTGATCCAGCGGTCGGCCCCGGCCACTTCGATCATGTCGGCCAGCAGGCGAGCCGTAATCGGCACGCGCGGCTGGTCCTTCTTGTCGCTCTGCGAGTATGACATGTATGGGATGACGACCGTCACCCGCCCGGCCGAATCGCGCTTAAAGCAGTCGATGGCAATCAACATCTCCATGATGTTCGTGTGGACCGGCGTGTCGTGGGTCTGGATCAGGTAGACATCCTGACCGCGCACACTGGTGTGCAGCCGGACAAACAGATTTTCGTTGGGAAAGGTGACAATGTCCCATTTGCTCAGCGGGACGCCGATGTAATCGGAAATGCGCTGGGCCAGTTCGGGGCAGCCCGATCCTGCGTAGAGTTTGATGTCGCCGTACATGATCTCTCCGTGCTGTCTGGTGCGGGCCGCGTGTGCGGCTCGTTACGCTTCGTTGCCGGATGTTGCTTCGTTTGTTGTCGCCTCGAACAGCACAGCGGCCGCTGAATACGGGTCCAACTCGCGGGCGACGACAGCAGGCAATCAACCGCTCCTGCTCGTCGCCGGGCACCCGCTGCGCCAAACTGTCCATCAATCTAGTCTGTAATCCCTGCTCCACCTCGCGGCGGCTGCGGGCCGCTTCGCGCGCCACCCAACCGCCGCCCGCCCGCAAATAGGCCCGGTGGGCGTCAATCGCAGCAGCCAACTCGACCACCCCATCACCCGACGTGGCCACCGTTTGCAGTACCGGCACCGACCAGGCCGCTGGGGCAGTGACCGTCCCGGCTTGCCCAACGCCGTCGCCCGCAGCCGCCTCGTGATGGCCGCTGCTGTCGCCGGCCACCGCCAATCCCAGGTGCAACATCATTTCCAATGATTTAACGGTCCGCCCCGCGCCCGGCCGGTCGGCTTTGTTGACAACGAGAATGTCGGCGATCTCCAGAATACCCGCTTTGATCGACTGCACATCGTCGCCCATGCCCGGCGCTTCGAGCACCACGGTCGTGTGGGCGGCGCTGGCAATGTCGACCTCGGCCTGGCCCGCGCCGACCGTCTCGACCAGGATGGTGTCGAACCCGGCAAAGTCGAGCAGCTTGACCACAGCGGCCGTCGCTCTGGCCAGCCCGCCCAGACTGCCGCGCGACGCCATGCTGCGCACAAAGACGCCGCGGTCGCCGGAATGATCGAGCATCCGCACCCGGTCGCCCAAGAGTGCGCCACCGCTGAACGGGCTGCTGGGATCCACGGCAACGATCGCCACACGCCGCTCCTCTGCCCGCAGCGCCTTGGCCAGCTCGTTGACCAGGCTGCTCTTGCCGGAACCGGGCGGGCCAGTAATGCCCACAATATGCGCCCGGCCCGTCTCGCCATAGATGGCGCGAACAATCGCCTGGGCGGCCGCCGGGTTGTTTTCAATCTCCGTCATCAGGCGGGCGATGGCCCGGGGATTGCCTTGCCTGGCCAGGGGAATGAGATCGGCATTGGTCTGGCTTAGATGGCCCACGTGCTTCATTATAACGGGTCAGGGGCGGTTTTGCGATTGATAAGCAGGCAAACCCGGTCGCCACCGGGTACAGCCTGGCGCCGGTCACGAACCACGCCGCGCACTCAGTTCTCCCCACGAATGAACGCTTTTGCTGCCTCTCCAAAGTCCCATCCGCTGGTGTCGGGCGGCGTGATTCCGAGCGCACTGATCATGCTCTTGATCTGCTCCCGGTGCTCGGCCGCGTGATCAATGACCTGCACCAGAATCACCCACGGCTCAGCACTATACCCATCGGGCAGCTCCAACATCGGCGGGACAGTGTCCCCATCGGCTTGCTCGACCAAAGCAATCAACGCCTCGCCACTGCGTTGGGAAGATTCCGCCAGTTGGTCGAATGACAGCACAGCATGGGGTCTCGCCTCCAATGGCAGCGTCAGGTGGGCGACATACCGCTCCTGGGCCGCCACAAGATGGGTCAGGGTCTGGCGAATCGTACCGCTGGTGACCGACTGGGGCGACGCATCGAGCTGCTCGTCCGTCAGAGCGGCGCACGCTTGTATAATCTGCCCATTGGCCCAGTTGTTATGCCGAAGCTGCTTCAGAAAGTATGTGTCGCTCATCGTTGGTGCTCCTGGTCTAACTTGCCGCCGAAATCTGGTGGAGAGTGCTTGTGGAAGAAGTGTGTGCCTCCACAGCCAGTATACCAGTAACTCAACCATCGACGGCCGTCATGGCGCGACGGCAGTTTCCTGGGCCTGGGGCGGTTCATCCGAGACGCCAGCATCCACCCGGTCCGCACGAACACCATTTTTGGAAAACAGAGTCGTTGTGGCCTACACTAGGGATGCAGATCATGAAACTCGACCTCCACAGCATCGGCTGCCGCCTGAACCAGAGCGAGATCGAGACGCTCTTCCGGCAGTTGGCGGCTTGCGGGCATGAGCTCGTGGCTGATGAGGAGGCGACAAGTAGCGATAGCATCGCGCCGTTGAAGCGCCATCTGACATGATATAATATCAGCAGCAGCAGAGTTGCTTGTCGCCCTCCGGCGGCAGGCGCTGGAGATGACAAGATGACTGCAATCAGTGTTGAATTACCAGAAACCATCCAGCAGGCGCTGAACAGGACTTCCGGCGAGATGGGCCGTGATGTAAAGCTGTATGCGGCTCTAATGCTCTACCAGCTCGGCAAACTGTCCAGCGGTCTTGCGTCTGAAATGGCCGGGCTCACGCGGGTCGAATTTCTGGAGCTTTGTGGAGAGTACGGCATTTCTGTCTTTCAGTATTCACCCGATGAGTTAGCTGCCGAACTCGATCGTGGCTGAATCTATTGTATGTGACACGTCCGTCTGGCTCTATCTCGGGCGAATCTCGCAGGTTCAATTGCTCAACGTCCTCTACGAGCCAGTCTATGCAACGTCTGCTGTCTGTCAGGAACTGAACGCCGGTCGGATCAAACGAGCGGACACGATTGATCCGGCAGCCATTCCCTGGATACATATTGTCGAACCACCTCAAGAACAGATAGCACGCTTGCCGGCCAACCAGCTTGGTCCAGGCGAAAGGTCTGTGCTCGCCAGCGCCGCCGGGGTGGACGCAGCAGTTGTGGGGCTTGATGATCGACCGGCACGACTTTTGGCCCTTGAGTTGGGGCTGAACATCATTGGGACCATCGGTCTGCTGATCAGGTCAAAAGAGGCCGGGTTACTCCCGGCAGTGCAGCCGCATCTGAATCGTTTGGTAACCGAGGGATTCTATATCCATCCGTCGCTCATGATGTCTGCCTTGCAGCAAGCAGGTGAATAAGGGCGCAGGCAACCCAAAGAGTAACGATCCTCTGACTAGCCCGCTCTCAGAACAGCTCATCATTTAGCTCATCCTATCCATGAAACTCTACCTCCACAGCATCGGCTGCCGTCTGAACCAGAGCGAGATTGAGACGCTCGGCCGGCAGCTGGCGGCCAACGGGCATGAGATCGTCGCCGATCCGCAAACGGCCGACACGGTCGTCGTCAACACGTGTGCCGTGACGGCCGAAGCGGCCCGCGACGCACGCAGCCTGACCCGACGCATACATCGCCAGAGCAGCGACACTGACGTGGTGCTGACCGGCTGCTACGCCACCATCGCCCCCGACGAGCTGGCGGTGCTGCCCGGCGTGGCTCGCGTGGTGGACAACCGGGACAAGGATCGGCTGGTGACGCTGCTGGACCCAACTGCCACCAATGATGATCCCATCTTCGATCTGGAGCCGGTGCAGCGTGCGGTCGTGCCCGGCGCGATGGGCCGCACGCGCGGCTTCATTAAGGTCCAGGATGGCTGCGATAACCGCTGCACCTTCTGCGTCACGACCGTGGCTCGCGGCGAAGGGCGCAGCCGCCATCTGGGCGACATCGTGGCCGAGATTCAAGGCTTTGGTGCTGCGGGCTATCAGGAAGTCGTGCTGACCGGGGTCCACCTGGGCAGCTATGGTCGCGACCTGGAAAGCGACGTGGCGCTCAGTGACCTGGTGCGGGCCATCCTGCGCCACACCGACATCCCTCGCCTGCGCCTATCCTCGCTGGAGCCGTGGGATATCGACCCGGCGTTCTTCGACCTGTGGGACGACTCGCGCCTGCTGCCCCATCTGCACATGCCGCTGCAGTCGGGCAGCGACGCTGTCTTGCGGCGCATGGCCCGCCGCACCAGTCGGGCCGCCTTTCGCGAGCTGGCCACAGCCGCCCGCGCCGCCATCCCCGACCTCAACCTGAGCACCGACCTGATCGCCGGCTTCCCCGGCGAGAGCGACGACGATGCCGCCGCAACCCTCGCCTATGTGGAAGAACTCGCCTTCTCCCGGCTCCACGTCTTCACCTACAGTCAGCGACCCGGAACGGCCGCCGCCCGCTTCCCCGGTCAGTTACCGGGGCCTGTGCGGAAGGAGCGGGCGCGGGCGCTGATTGCGCTGGGCGACTCATTGAGCCAGTCGTTCCATGAGCAGTTTGCGGGGCAAACGCGGCCTGTGCTGTGGGAGACGGCCACGGGTGCGGGGCCGGGTGGCCTGCGCTGGGCGGGCTACACTGACAACTACATTCGCGTCGCGGCGGAAGGACCGCCGGAGCTGCTTAACACGGTGACGGCCGTCCGGCTGGGCGACCCGCAGCCCGATGGCATGGGCGGAACCGTTCTCATCGACGCCTAACTGCCCACCACCTCATCGACGCCGAGTAGCGGCGTGGACAGCAATCCCTCCGCCAGCGACAGGTCAAGCGTGCAGTCAAGCGGCCAGCGGTCGCCGTCCGCTTCGCCCAGGCGCAGCGTCGCCCGTTCCTCCACTTGCCACCAATCCAGCATCCGCGTCGCGAACTCAGCCCGGCTCATGACCTGTCGCCCGGCCACGTTGATGACGCCGGTAAACTCCGACACGGCCAACTCCAGCAATGCCCGGCTGAGCGTCTCGGCCCAGACGGGATTGCGAATCTGGTTGGTGAAAAGCGTCACCGGCTGCCCGGCCCGCAGCGCTTCAGCCATCCATGCCGTGCCGTTGTCGATGATCGTCATGCCGTAGATGAGGGAGGTACGAACGATAGCCGAATTCGCATAGGTGTCCTGAATGAACCACTCAGCTTCAAGCTTGGCTGCTCCATAGGCGTTGACAGGCGCAGGCACAGCGTTTTCAGCGTAAGGAGCAGATCGGCCGTCGAAGATCGCGTCCGTCGAAACATGAACCAGCCGCGCACCACAGGCAGCGGCCGCCCGGCAAACATGCTCCGTTCCCCGCGTGATTACCGCAGCCATATCGGCCGGCCGGTTGGAACCGACGGTGTGGATGACCACGTCGGGCCGGGCCTGCTCGAAGCAAGCCACCACCGCCGCTTCGTCCCGCACATCGAGGCGAACGGCCGGGAGCAGGCCGAGCGGATCAGCGCTAAAGTAAGTATATGCGAAATACGGGAATGACGGTTCTTGCGCCGCCAGAGGGACCAGATGACGGCCGAGGTAACTGCTGCCGCCGGTGATGAGCAGGCGCATGGGACCGAATCGCGTGGGGTCAGTGGACGGGATCGACCCCATCCGCTTTCAGCAGCGCTTCAGCGGCCGCTGCCTGGGCTGCTACTTGCTTGCTGCGGCCGCGCCCTTCGCCCCAGACCTCCTGCCCCACCATCGCTTGCACCGTGAACACCTTGGCGTGGTCCGGCCCTTCGCTGTCCACCACCTGGTAGCGCGGCGTAATGTTGTACTGGGCCTGCGCCCAGACCTGGAACTCGCTCTTGGCGTCCTTGTGCAGCGACTCGGCCCGGATGTGGTTGAGTGCGGGCGGGACGAGTCGATCAACAAGCCGCTGCGCTTCGTCCAGCCCCTGGTCCAGATAGAGCGCCCCAATCACCGCCTCAAAGGTGGCGCAGAGCAGCGGTGTGCGCGTCCGGCCACCGCTCTCCTCCTCGCCACAGCCCAGCCGCAAATGCGTTCCCAGATCGAGCTCCCGGGCGAACATGGCCAGCGTCTCGGAACGCACCAGCGCCGCCCGCAGCGACGTCAGCTCGCCCTCGTCCATCTCCGGGAAGCGATGGTAGAGCGACGACGCCACAAGAAAATCGAGCACCGCGTCACCCAGAAACTCCAGCCGCTCGTTGTCATCCAGCGCCGCGTCCGGATGCTCGTTCAGATAGGAGCGGTGGGTCAGCGCCCGATCGAGCAGCGACCGATCGTCGAAGGTGACGTCGAGTCGCTCTTCCAGTTCATGCAGATTCTCGCGGTAATGGTCGATGGTCGAGTCGGCCATGATGCTACGCATTTCCATTCAGCCCGTTGGCGGCGCGGATGGCCAGCACAGCATTGTGCCCGCCAAAGCCAAAGGCGTTGTTCAGGCAAACGTCAATCTGGGCCGGTCGCGCCTCGTTGGGCACATAGTCAAGATCGCAGGCCGGGTCGGGTGTGTAGTAGTTGATGGTCGGCGGCAGCATCTGGTCGCGCATGGCCAACGCACAAAAGATCGTTTCAATCGCTCCGGTCGCGCCCATAATATGGCCGGTCATCGACTTGGTGGAGCTGACGGCGACCTTGTAGGCATGGTCGCCCAGCGCCGACTTGATGGCGGCCGTTTCCGCCGCGTCGTTCAGCTGGGTCGCCGTGCCGTGGGCGCTGACATAATCAACATCCTCAGCCTGCAATCCGGCGTCGGCCAGCGCCAGACGGATAGCCCGCGCCGCGCCGGAGCCGTCTTCCGGCGGAGCGGTAATGTGGAACGCGTCGGTCGTCTGTCCATACCCGGCGATCTCGCCATAGATGGTCGCCCCACGCGCTTGAGCATGCTCCAGGCTTTCCAACACGACAATGCCCGCGCCCTCACCAATGACCAGCCCGTCCCGGTTCAGGTCGAACGGCTGCGGCGTTTCCGAGGTTTTGGAGGAGGTCGCCCCGGCGCGTTCGAACCCGCCAATGGCCACCGACACCAGAATCGACTCGACACCGCCCGCCACCATGACGTCGGTCTCGCCGTAGCGGATCGCCTTGGCTGCGTGGCCAATGGCGTCGGTCCCGGCGGCGCACGCTGTAGCTACGGTGGTCGCCGGACCTTGCAGACCGTACTCAATGGCAATCATGCCCGCCGCGCCGTTGGGCATAATCATGGTGATGCTGAACGGACTGAGCCGGCGCAGCCCGCTGGATCGGAGGACGTCTTCCTGGTCGACCATCGTGCGCATGCCGCCCACGCCGGTCCCCAGCATCACGCCCATCCGCTCCCGGTTCTCGTCAGTGATCGTCAGGTTCGCCTGGGCCATCGCCTCAACCGCCGCGCCCGTCGCCAACTGCTGATACCGGTCCCGCCGGCGAGCGTCCTTGCGATCCATAAATTCAGTAGGGTCAAAGTTCTTGACTTCGCAGACGCCGCCAACCGTATGGCCCGGCGTATCCACCAACGTCAGCGGCCCAAGGCCAGATTCGCTGTTCATCACCGCCTGCCATGTGTCGGCCACGTTGTGGCCCAATGGGGTAATCGCCCCCATACCGGTGATGACTACCCGGTGTCGTGTCGATTCAACATTATTCATTACCTGTGCTCCGCTGCTTTATTAGTCGACCGTATCAGGCCGATTGTCGGCCGCAGTTGGCCGGTAGTCGCCTTCGACCCAGACGCTCTTGTCCGCGCCGATCTCTTTCTTCCACACCGGCACAATCTCCTTGAGCCGGTCGATGCCGTAGCGGGCGGCCTCAAAGGCGCCCTGATCGCGGTGGCCTGCCGCGCAGGCGACGAACGTCGTCGTGTCGCCCACCTCCAGGCGACCGGTGCGCTGCACAATGGCCACGCCCTTTACCAGCGGCCACCGCTCCCAAATCTCCAGCGCAATCTGGCCCAGCCGCTCTTCGGCCATCGCCTGGTACGCCTCGTATTCCAGATGGACCGTCTCCGGCGGCAGCCCGTCCCGCTGCGTCTGTCCGCGCACAAAGCCGGTGAAGGTGATAATCGCTCCGACGTCCGGCTCGGCCAACTGTTGATGGATCGCTTCCATGTCAACCGGGTCCGGAGACACGGCGAAGTAGGTCGGGTGGGGCCACGCCCCGCCGCTGACCGGCGGGAACAGGGCCACTTCGTCCCCGGCCCTGATCGTCGTCGTGGGCAGCGCGAACGCCCGGTTCACCGCCACCAGCGCCGAGTCGAGCGCGGGGGCCAGCACCGGATGGGTCGTGGCGACGGCTGCCTGCAACTGCTCGACCGTCGTCTCCTCACCATCCACCTGAACGGTAATGTGGTCGCTCCCGGCGCGATCTTTCAGCGTGGCAAATAGCCGGATGGTCAATTCCATAAATTAACTCTGGGGGTTATAACCCAAAAACAGCGTGGACGATTCGCCCG
Organism: uncultured Chloroflexia bacterium; assembly: GCA_963715935.1. Classification (GTDB taxonomy): domain Bacteria; phylum Chloroflexota; class Anaerolineae; order Promineifilales; family Promineifilaceae; genus Promineifilum. The sequence goes on from CAVQSM010000001.1 coordinate 168,806, forward strand.
CGCGGGCCTGCCTACTCATCAGCCTGCCAATCGCCGCTCTGCCCGCCGGACTTGCTAATCAGCCGCACGTCGGTCAGGCGCATGCCGCGATCGACAGCCTTGGCCATGTCATAGATGGTCAGCCCGGCCACCGTGACTGCCGTCAGCGCTTCCATCTCCACACCCGTCTTGCCGCCCACGCGCACCAACGCCTCGATATCGACTGCGCTCTCTGCCTCGTTCAGCGTGCAGGTCACGTCGACTTTGTTCAGCAAGAGGGGGTGGCACAACGGGATCAGGTCGCTGGTCCGCTTGGCCGCCATGATGCCCGCCACCTGGGCCAGCGTCAGCACGTCGCCCTTCTTTAGATTGCCTTCGCGAATCAGCCGCACCGTCTCCGGCTGCATCAGCACCCGGCCACGGGCCACGGCGATGCGCTCGGTATCAGGCTTGTGGCCGACATCGACCATTTTGGCGGTTCCGCTTTCGTCCAGATGGGTCAGGCGCTTTGACATAGATATGGTATTATACTGTGTCTGGCGCGACCGGGCAGACATCCGTCCGACGCCCTGCCTCGCGCCGCGAGCAACGGCATGCCTGAACCACTCAACACCATCGACCATCTCTACATCGCTCCCCATCTGGACGACGTGACGCTGTCGTGCGGGGGCCGCATTGTATTGCAGGCGGCCGCCGGGGAATCGATTGTGGTGGCGACCGTCACCGCGGGCAGCCCGCCCCCGGAGCTGATGTCGGAAAACATTCGTCTCCATCATGAGCGGTGGGCCGAAAGCGCCCGCGAGAGCGACGCGCCGCCTGATATGGTGGCCGCACGGCGCGCCGAAGACGAGCTGGCCAACCGCATCATGGGCGCCAAGACGGTCCATTGGGACGTCTACGACTGCCTCTATCGCCGGGACCCTGACAGCGGCGACTTCCTTTACTCAGAAACGGCCTCGCTCTTCGGGCCGGTCGCCGCCGGGGACGCCGCGCTGGTCGATGACCTGGCCGGGCGCATGGCCGCCTTGCCCCCGGCGCGCTTCGTCTATCTCCCCCTCGGCGTCGGCAACCATGTTGACCACGTCCTGACCCGGCAAGCGGGCGAGCAGGCGTTCGGGCCGGGCGCGTGGTATTACGAAGAGTATCCCTATGTGGCCGAACCGGGAGCGCTGGAGGCTGTGCTGATGCCCGCCGATTGGGCCAACTGGCAGCCCGTTGTTACGCCGCTGAGTCAGGCCGCACTGGAGCAGAAGATCGCCGCCATCCTGGCCTACAAGTCGCAAATCAGCACCTTCTTCGCCGGAGAAGACGACCTCGACCGGCAGGTGCGGGACGAAGCGCAGCGCGTGTTGGAGAATGCCGCGCCGGAGCTGGCCGCTAACGGCCGCGTGGCCGGAGCCGAGCGGTACTGGCGTCGTCTTTCACGCTCATTTAGTTGATCATTGAGGCGGCGTGGCCCATAATCAAGATGCTGCCGGGCCGTGGTCACAGACCCGTCGCCGGCGCACGAATCATCTATGGGATTAAGCACCAAACAAATCAGCCCCTCCGGTAACAACGGCGGCCAGGACGATGCCTCGTCGCGGCCAATGCCCGACCTCCATTCCGGGGACGTCCTGCAAGAGCGCTACATGGTGCTGGGCAACCTCGGCGCGGGCGGTTTCAGCTCCGTCTACCAGGCCCGCGACCTGCGCTTCCCGTCCGTGACGCGCCTGTGCGCCATCAAAGAGATGGTCATTGGCACAGCCGACCCCGACCTGCGCCAGCTCACCATCAAGTCGTTCGAGCGCGAGGCGAGCATGCTGGCCATGCTCAGCCATCCGGCCATCCCCGACATCTTCGACTACTTCACTGAAGAGAACCGCAGCTATCTTGTCCTGGAGTTTGTGCCCGGACAAAATCTGCAAGAGTGGATGGATGACACCGATGAGATGCTGGACGAGCAGAAGGCGCTGGAATGGGCGCTGCAAATTTGTGACGCGCTCTCCTATCTGCACAGCCAGAAACCACAGCCCATCATCTTCCGCGACCTGAAGCCGTCGAACATCATGCTCGACGCCTACAACCGCATCCGCCTGATCGACTTTGGCATCGCCAAGCTGTTCGAAGCCAACGAGGACCGGGGCACGATGATCGGCACCGCCGGCTACACACCGCCGGAGCAGTATCGCGGCGAGGCGACACCCGCAGTGGACATTTACGCGCTCGGGGCGACCTTCCATCATCTGCTGACCCGCATCGACCCGCGCCAGGAGACCCCGTTCACTTTCGACGAACGGCCGATTCGCGCCACCAACCCGCAGATCTCCGTCGCCTTCGAAAGCCTGATCATGCAATGCCTGGCCTATGACCCCAAGGACCGCTTCCCCGACGCGATGGCGCTGCAAGAAGCGCTGCTGGAGCTGTCGCAGGCAGAGGTGGGCGACGCCGATGCCGAGCAGCGTCTGGGCCTGAAGCAAGAGACGCGTCGCAACCTGGAGACAGGCGAGCTTGAAGAAAGCGGCGCGCCCGGCCTGAAGCTCGGCGTCAGCCCGGTCAAACCACTGTGGGAGTTCGCCTGCGAAGACGAAGTGCGTTCTCGTCCGGCGGTGTCCAAAGGCATCGTCTTCGCCAGCGCCTACGACAACAACCTTTATGCCGTAACGGCCGACCGGGGCGAGTTCTTGTGGAAGTATCCCACCGGCGGCGGTCTCGCCGGCTCCCCCGCCGTCCATGATGACGCCGTACTCATCGGCTCATCCGACCACACGCTCTACTCATTGCAGGCGCGGAAGGGCAAACTGAACTGGGAGTTTCGGGCCGAGGGGCCGATCTACTCCTCACCCGCCGTGCGCTTCGACCACGCCTTCTTTGGCGCCGACGACGGCTACTTCTACGTGGTCAACACCATGCGCGGCCAATTGTCATGGAAGACCAACGTGTACAGCCCCGTCCGCTCCTCCCCTTATGTGACGGAAGAGCTGGTCCACTTCGGCACCGAAAGCGGCCACATCATCGGCCTGGAGTTAGGCAGCGGCAAGGCGAAGTGGCAGATTAAGGCCGAACGGGCCGTGACATCCTCGCCCCGAGTGGTCGACGACATCCTGTACGTCGGCTCACTGGACGGGCAGGTCTACGCCGTCGATGCCAGTTCCGGCTGGCCGATCTGGCGCTTCCAAACGAAAGGCCCGGTCATCTCTTCGCCCGCCCTGCTGGACGAGGCAGTCTACATCGGGTCAGCCGACGGATCGCTCTATGCCATCGACCTGGACAACGGTCGTCAGCTCTGGTCGTTCCACACCGACGGCCAGATCGTCTCCTCACCCGCCATCTGGAACAACACCGTCTACTTCGGCTCTACCGACGGCAGTCTGTACGGCGTCGGTTTGCGGCGCGGCGAGCTGCGCTGGCGGTTCGATACCGGCAGCCCGGTTGTGGGATCACCCGCTATCGTCAACGGCATTATCTATATCGGAGTCACCGACAATCGTCTTTACGCCCTGCCTGTCTAACAAGTATGAACGACCGTAACCCGCTGCAAGCTGCCTATCGTTGTGAAACCGGCGCGGTGCGCACCCGTAATGAAGACGCCTGCCTGGTGCTGACCACAGCGCTGGGCGGCCATTTCAGCCGCCGGTCGCCGGGGCTGTACGTCGTCGCCGACGGCATGGGCGGCCATGTCGAAGGGCACGTGGCCAGCAAAGACGCCACGCGCACATTTGGCTCCCATGTGACCGAACGGTTGATCGCCCCGCAGCTCGCCGGGCGGCCGCTGCCGGACGAGGCAGATGTACTGACGCTGCTGGAGGACGCTGTCTTTGCCGCACACGAAGCGGTTTACCGGCCCGACCCGGCGGAGAACGGCGGGTCGACGCTGACTGCCGTGCTGGCGCTGGAAGATCGCCTCTACATCGCGCATGTAGGCGACAGCCGCGCTTATCTGCTGTCCGGCGGCGAACTGCGCCAGCTGACCACCGACCATTCCCTGGTGCGCCAGCTGCAGGATCGCGGCCAGTTGACTGCCGACGAAGCGCAGGAGTACGAGTATCGCAATGTACTGCTCCAGGCACTTGGCCAGGAGATGACTCTGTCAGTCGAAACGCTGGCGCTGGAGCAACCATCCGGCGGACGGCTGCTGATCTGTTCCGATGGGCTGAGCGGGGTGGTGAACGAGACAAACTTGCAGCGGATTCTGGGCAGCGACGGACCGCCGCAACAGATTGCTGACGCATTGTATCGGGCGGCGATGGCCGCCGGAGGGCCGGACAACATTACCGCGGTCGTGGTCGATTTTGACTGAGCCGGCCCGGTCCGGGTCATGCGCTCGACCACCAGTCGTGAAGTAGGATCATGAGCCAGGACAAGCAGGACCTTTATGCGTTGCTGGGCATTGCTCGCGGCGCTTCGCCGGCAGAAGTCGACGCGGCGTTCGCAGCGGCCGAAGCGGAGGCGCGGGCCACCGGCGGCGAAGCATGGGAGCGGCTGCAGTACGCCCGCGACGTGCTGACCAACCCGCAGCGGCGTGAGCTGTACGACTCCCTGCTGGCCGATACCGACACACCTGCCCTCAACGTCGAGCTGCTGCTCAGCAGTGACCGGCTGGCGGTCAGCGACGATCCCCAGCTCCTCTACGCCCTGCTTACCATTCGCCCCAACCAGGAGCTGGCCACGCGCCGCCAACCGCTGAATCTGGCCCTTGTCGTCGACCGCAGTACATCGATGCGCGGCGAGCGGCTGGACCGCGTCCGCGCGTCGGTGGAGTTGATCATCGATAAGCTCGGCCCGGACGACGTGCTCTCGCTGGTGACATTCAGCGACCGGGCGCAAGTCGTGCTGCCCGCCTCCAACCTGTCTGGCCGCGCCCCAACCGGTGCGCCGGAGATTCCGGGGCTGCCCACCGACTGGCGTGAGCGGCTGAATGGCATTGCCGCGTCCGGCGGCACGGAAATCTATCATGGATTGCGTGCCGGGCTGGAACAAATTCGCAGCCGCCCCCTGGACGGCGCGACCAACCACCTGATCCTTTTGACCGACGGCCACACCTACGGCGACGTCGTGGAATGTTTGCAGCTGGCCGAAGCCGCGGCCGACGACGGCATCGGCATGAGCGCCTTCGGCATCGGCAGCGACTGGAACGACCATTTCCTCGATGCTCTGGTCGCCCCGTCCGGCGGACAGTCCGGCCATATTCAGGAACCGGCCGATCTGATTGGGTTGCTGGAGAGCCGGTTGATCGGGCTGAGCGACATCCACGCCCAGCAGGTGCGGCTGCAGCAGGCCTGGCCCGCCCAGCTCACCTTGCGCGACGCCTTCAAGCTCGCCCCCTACGCCCAGCCCGTCTCGCTGAAGCGGGACACCGTGCCGCTGGGCGACATGGAGGGCCGGTCGTCCCTGTCCTTCATCCTCGAATTTGAGGTCGCCCCGCAGCCCGCACCCAGCCGCATCAATTTGCCAATCACTGTCTATTACAAACCTGCCGGCGGCCACACAACGGACAACATCGCCCAACTGCCCACTATCAACCAGACCGCTCAACTGTTGGTGATGAAAGGGATCGACCGGCAGGCGGACGAGCCGGCAACGGCCGTCCTGGAAGCGGTGCGCCACTTCAATCTGTACGCCATGCAGGAACGGGCCTGGAACGAAGCGGAATCCGGCCAGTTGGAGACGGCCGCCGAGCGCATGCGCCTGCTGACCACGCGCTATCTGGAGTCGGGCGATCTGAAGCTGGCCCAGCAAGCACAGCAGGAAGCGCAGCGGCTGGCCCACATCGGCAAGATGTCGCCGGAAGGGCGCAAGCTGCTGCGCTACGGCACCCGCTCGCTGATGGGAGACCAACCGGAATGATGCACTGCCCCACCTGCAACAGCCAATACATGGCCGGGGCGCTGTTCTGTCGCTCTTGTGGCGAGGCGCTGCAGCCCGCCGCCGAGCGGCACGTGGCCGCCCACCGCTCCCCGGCGAGCGCACCTGCCGGTGCGGTGCAGCCCAGCGCACCCAGGACGCCCATCCCCGACCGGCCACCGCTTGTGGCGCCCCAGGCGATCGGCAGGCTGGCCCCGGCCGACACGGTGGCGACGCTCCATGTCTACATCCCCCATCTGGACCAGCGGCTGGTCCTGCCGCTGAGCGGCACCATCCGCATTGGCCGGGCCGACCCCGACGCCGCTGCCGTCCCGGAGCTGGACCTGAGCGACTACGACGGCTTCGACCAGGGTGTCTCGCGCCAGCACGCGACAGTGCAGGTCTTCGATGAAGGGGTATTCATGGTCGACCAGCACAGCAGCAACGGCACCTGGCTGGGCGAACAACCGCTGGCGGCGGGCTATGCGTACCCGCTGCCGCGCGAAGCGACTGTCCGCTTCGGGCAACTACTGGTACATCTGACCCTGGCAGACTAAACTAGATCATAAGAAACGTCGTATGCGTATTTCCGCTGTGCTACATTTATTGGAAGATGGGTCTATCACCGGTGAACTCGACGGGCCGCCCGATACGGCCGCCCACTTCGTCACCGTCTACAATCCGCGCCGCCGGGACAGCCGAGCCGCGCCGTTCCTGGACAACAATCCGGAAACCGTCTTGATCGCCTGGCACCGCATCAGCTACATCCAGCTGACACCAGCCGGCGACGTGGAGTCGGTCATCGGCTTTGTGCGAGAGTAAGAATCGTTATGCTTGAACAAGTTCCTGAATCATTGCAGCCACCCGGCCCCCAGCTTATCCTCATCGTCGACGACGAACCCCGCATGCGGCGCTTCATTCGCATGAACCTGGAAATGGAAGGGTATCAGGTCATTGAAGCCGAGAATGGCATTCAGGCGCTGGACCAGATCCGCCAGTATAACCCCGACCTCGTCATCATGGATGTCATGATGCCGGAGATGGACGGCTTCCAGACGCTGGAGATGCTGCGTGAGATTTCGACAGTGCCGGTCATCCAGCTCACCGTGCGCGACGACGAGGAAGACATCACCCGCGGCCTGTCGCTGGGGGCGGATGATTACGTCACCAAGCCGTTCAGCCCGCAAGTGCTGACCAGCCGGGTAGCGGCTGTGCTGCGCCGCGCCAATTGGCCTGCCCCGCCGCCCCGTACCGTGCTGGAGATCGACGACCATCTGTCGGTCGACTTCAACCGCCACCAGGTGATTGTCGACGGCGAGCGCATCGACCTGCGACCGACTGAGTACCGTCTGCTCAACCATCTCATCCAGAACGCCGGCTGGGTGGTGCCCCATGAATCCTTGCTGGCCAAAGTCTGGGGCTACGAGTACCGCGACGAAACCCACTACCTGCGGCTCTACATCAACTACCTGCGCAAGAAGATCGAGAAAGACCCGGCCAACCCGGAATATATCCTGACGGAGCGGGGCGTTGGCTACCGCTTTAAGGATTTCAAGAAAGAGCGCGCGGCCGAGGCGTAGGCCGCCTTCTGCCACGCTGGCTGATCCGCCGCCAGGCGCGGTCCGCTCGTCTGCCGGCTGCCCGGCGGCCGCTTCCGGCCCGATTGACGCGCATGCTACAATAAGTTGGGACTGACCGTTACACAGGCCGACTATCGCTCCTTACAACCAGCAAGAGGCCGACCGGAGGGACATCTCTATGAAACTACGATTGGGATCGCTTTTGTTCGTCATGGTCCTGGGCATGGCAATGCTGGCTGCGACGGTGATGGCCGTCGGCAGCGCGGCCGATCTGCTAGACGCGCAGGACGAGGAAACGGCGCGGGAACAGGCAGAAGCGGCCGCCGCCGAAACAGCCGCCCCCGCCACAAGTCGCAACAGTTCGCTGGTGACCACGACCACGATCACCGCCCCCCTCTTTGCCGGCGTGAATGTCACGACAATCTTCGCTCAGGCAATCGACCCTGAGACGAGCGCCGCCACACCGCTGTTCGACGGCGTCGAGGTTTGGGGCGCGGCGTATGACCGGCAGACCGAGACCGTCTACATGTCAGACGGGACCGAGTTGGTAGCCTGGCCCATCGGCGGCACGCCTACCTCACTGGGTACAATGTTCGCCGGTGAAACGACGACAACGTCGATAAACTTTGTCGGTCTGGCCTTTTACAACGGCACGCTTTACGGCACGCGCAACATTGCTAATGGTCCCGCTCTGCCCGAAGCAGTCTACACCATCGACACGACCACACTCGAAGCGACGCTGGCCTTCACTTACAGTATTGGCGCGGATGCGGCCGATATCGGCGGATTCGACGCCCATCCGTTCACTGGCGTGTTATACGGGACCAACGATGACACCGACTTGCAGGGGCTGGTGCAGCTGGATCCGGACGGGACGGTCAGCCTCATTGCACCCTATCCTGCGGGCCAGACCGACATTGACGGGCTGGCTGTCGGCAGCGACAACCGCGCCTATCTGGTCACCGATGAGCCGGGGTTCTTCTACGTCTTCGACTTTGACACAATGACCTATACGGCCCCCATCACCAGCCCGTGGACGACAGCGGAACTGTTCGCCGGCGGCGCGTGGGTAACCGACCCCATCACCCCGGCCCTGACCCTGACCAAGACGGTCGGACTGGATCCCAACGCGTGCGCAGCAACGGACGAAATGGCAGTCATTTCCGGAACACTGGTGACGTATTGCTATGAGGTGATGAATACGGGCAACGTGGAACTGAACATCCATGATCTGACCGACAGCGAACTGGGCACGCTCTTGTCTGACTTCCCGTACAAACTGGAGCCGGCGGCCTCTGTCTTTCTTACGCAAACAGCAGCCATTACGCAGACGACCGTCAACACAGCCACCTGGACGGCGTTCAACGCCGGGCCACTGGATGTCATTAGCGCCACCGACACGGCAAGGTTACGATACTGGAGCCGGCTATCTCCTGTCCAAGACCGTCGGCCTGGATCCCAACGAGTGCGCCACCGGCAGCGAGTTGACGGTCGTGATGGCACGGAGGTTACCTACTGTTACCACGTTACCAACACCGGAGACGTCACGTTGACCCAAGCACGAGTCTGGTTGACTCGTACTTCGGCCAGACGTGTTACCGGGAGAACTGTGGTGCTGTCGCCAACCGAGACCTTTTTCGTCACGGACACCTTGCAGATCACGCAGACCATTGTGAATACGGCAACGTGGACGGCGTACAATGTGACGCCCGCCGACGGGGCGATGGCAACGGCCGTCGCGACGGTCACGCTCGGCTTGCCTACCCTGCCGGAAATCGAGGTCAGTCCGCTGCAGCTGACAGAATCGATTATGGAAGATGAGGTCATCACCACCACGCTGACCATCAGCAACACGGGCGACCTGCCGCTCACCTGGACGATCACGGAGGCGACACCGACATGCGCGACGCCCGCAGGTCTGGCGTGGGTGGAGTCTGATCCGCCTGCCGGCACAACGGCGCCCGGCGGCGCTAGCTCGGTTGTCGTTACTTTTGGTGCGACAGGCCTGCCTGTGGCCGATTACGCCGGGTCGCTGTGCGTGAGCAGTAACGATGCGGATGAACCAGTGACCGAAGTAGGCCTCTCGCTGGCCATCACTGAGCCGCCCCGGTATCTACTCTACATACCCGCCGGCCTCGGTTCGCCTGAGGACGACTCGGATACCCCCTAGAAGGACCAGGCTGGCTGCCGGCCCATCTCGCAAGTAACCCCGCCCCGGAAGGTAGATCATTTACCTTCCGGGGTTTTGCTTTACCGGGCGAGCAAACAGCGGCTAAACTACTATGACTTGGTGCGGCATGACAGGCCGTTTCATGCTATACTATGTGATTAATCTCAGGCTTCGGACGTCTCGCAGCATAAGGGGCGAGCACGATGATTGGCGAACGCCGGCGAACCATCATGGATGACTCTCTGAACGGGGGCCAACGGTTATTTGAGATAACCGATTACCTTACTACGAAAGACCGAGCCAAGCTCAAGGAAGCGTACGATTTCTCTCGCCAGGAACACGGCACCCAACGCCGCAAGTCTGGCGAGCTTTTTTTTAACCACCCGGTCGAAGTCGCTTCCTATCTGGCGGGCTACCGGATGGATTCGGCCGCGCTGGAAGCGGCGCTGCTCCACGACATCGCCGAGGACACGCGCATCTCCATCGAGCAGATCAACGCCCAGTTTGGGTCGGAAGTCGGCGGGCTGGTCAACGCCGTCACCAAGCTGAAAGAGGTGACGCGCGGCGTCCGGGCCGAAGGGCGCGTGCTGACGCCAGAGGAACTGCAGAACGCAACGCTGCGCAAGTTGTTCCGGGCCATGACCCAGGACGTGCGCACGGTCATCATCAAGCTGTTCGACCGGCTGCACAACATGCGCACCATCAAGGCGATGCCGCCGCACAAGCAGGTGGAGAAGGCGAAGGAGACGCTGGCCGTCTTTGCGCCGCTGGCCAACCGGCTGGGCATGTGGGAAGTGAAGTCGGAGCTGGAGGCGCTTTCGCTGGAAGTACTCCATCCTGATGATTACCACACGCTGATGGCCGAACTGCAGGCGATGCAGGAAGAGCAGCAGGAGCTGTTCGAGGTCGTGCGCGACCAGGCGATGGCGGCGCTGACGGAGGCGGGCATCAACGTCCGCAGCATCCGGCTGGCGCCGGAGAACGTCTACACCGTCTACCGCGACCTGGTCACCAGCGGCAAGTCATACCGCGACATGGACCGGGTCATGCGCATCGTCATTCTGGTGGACGACGACATCGCCTGTTATACGGCGCTCGGCAACGTCCACAAGCTGTGGCAGGCGGTTCCCGACCGGTTCGACGACTACATTTCTGTCCGGCGCGACAACCTCTACCAGTCGCTGCACACGACCGTTGTCCACGACAGCGGCCAAACGATCAAGATCCGACTGCGCACCGAGGCAATGGACAAGGTGGCCCAGGTCGGCGTGCTGGCCCGCTGGCTCTACGCGGGCACGCCGCAATGGTCCCGCGACATCGCTTCCCCGCTAAACCTGTTCTTCGACAACATCAACGACAACATCAACGCCGATCCCTACAACGTCACCGAGAGCGTGCGCGGTGTCGTGGAGGACGCGCTGGGCGAGCAGATTTACGTCTACACGCCCCAGGCCGAACTGCGCGAGCTGCCCCGCGGAGCGACGCCCATTGACTTTGCCTACGCCATCCACACCGCTCTGGGCAACGAGACCCAGGAAGCGTATGTCAACGACGTGCCGTTCCCGCTGAATCGGCCGCTGCGCAGCGGCGACTCCGTGCGCATCATTCGCAACTCGCGCGGCGGCCCGGAACGTGCCTGGCTGGACGAGGATTTGGGCTACATTGCCACCAACACGGCCCGCTCCCGCGCCCGCCAATGGTTTCGCAAGCTGCCGGAACAGGTCGCCGTGACCGAGGGGCAAAAGATGCTCGACGCCGAGCTGGAGCTGCTGGGGCTGCCGGACTATCCGCATGAGCAGATCGTCAAGTCGTTCAACCGGGACAGCCCGTGGGACCTCTACCACGCGCTGGGCCGGGCGGAGCTGCTGCCGACCGTGGTGGCCACGCGCATCATGTCGGACACCTGGAGCCAGGGCACATCGAAGCGGATCGACAATGTGGTCTACACCGACGACGGCTCGAAGTACGTCATCACCAACGCAGGCAGCCGGGAGCTGCGGCTCTGCTCCACCTGCGCCCCACGCCCGCGCGACCGCATCGTCGGCTATGTGCGCAAGGACGGCGGCGTGACGGTCCACCGCGAGGGGTGCCACACGCTCTCCGCCCAGCGCATCCAGATGCTCGGCCCGCGCCGCAAGCTGAAGCTGAACTGGGGCGAAGGCGAGGAGCGGGAAGCACGGCTGTTCACGGTCTATGTCGATGTTTTCGACCGGCCCGGCCTGCTCTATGAGATCACCCAGCTGATGAACGGCGAGGGGATCAACATCCCCCAGATTTGTACGCGCCGCGGCGCCCGCCACGACGAGCTGGGCATTGAGCTGGAGCTGGAGCTGACCAGCCCGCGCCAACTGGTGCGCGTGCTGCACCGGATGCAGGCGCTGGTAAACGTGAAGACGGTCCGCTGCGCCCCGCGCGACATCGAACCGCCGTCGATGCCCCTGGGCACAGGCCTGTACCTGCCGGAGTAACCCCCGCCCGCCCCCGCGACGGCCGTCCCCCACCCGCCGCGCCCGCGAATTTCGTATAATACGCCCATGCCTGAACTACCTGAAGTGGAAACTGTCGTCCGCGCTTTGCGCGAGCCGCTGATCGGCCGCACCATCACCGGTGTCTGGTCAGACTGGCCCAAGCAGATCATCACCCCGCCGCTGCCGGAGCTGGAAGCACGCATCAACGGCCGCCGGGTGGAGTCGATTGATCGCCGGGGCAAGTACCTGCTGTTTACGCTGAGCGAGGGGGAGACGCTGATCATCCACCTGAAGATGACCGGCCATCTGGCGGTGGTCGATGACGCAGCGCCCACCGACCCGTGGGTGCACACGGCGTTTCCGCTGGACGACGGCCGGACGCTCCGATTCAGGGATATGCGAAAATTCGGCCGCGTCTATCTGGTGCGCGACCCCGACGACATCATCGGCCCGCTGGGGCCGGAGCCGCTGGAGGACGCCTTCACCGTCGACGTCTTGCGGGAGCGGCTGGCGGGGCGCAAGCGGGTGCTGAAGCCGCTGCTGCTGGACCAGACGTTCATCGCCGGGGTGGGCAACATCTACGCCGACGAGTCGCTGTTCCGGGCCGGGCTGCTGCCCACCCGCCGCAGCGACACGCTAACGGACGCGGAGATCGTCAAGCTCCACGAAGCGATCCGCCACGTCCTGCAGCTGGGCATCGACCGCGAAGGGGCCAGCATCAGCAGCTACGTCAAGCCCGACGGCGAGAAGGGCGACATGCAGAACGAAGTGATGGTCTTCCGCCGCACGGGGTACGCCTGCTACGTCTGCGGCGCGCCGGTGGAGCGGATGGTGCTGGGGGGACGGAGCACGCATTTTTGTGCGGTTTGTCAGACATAGATAACCGACCTCACCCTCTACCGAAGCACCGAAAGCAGCGACAACAACAGAATGTATGACTTTGTACCTATGTGCTGTTTATGCTGAGGAAGGCCGGTAGCAGGCGGATTCCCTATTTGCACCATCTAGTCGCACCTTCCAAACGGCAATATCCGAGCCGGTTGCTCGTCCTATCGTCTCAGGCCGGTCAGCAAGGATTTCAGCGAGTCTATCCAGACTGTCACTGACCGAGGTGTTGCCGGCCTCATCCCACAGCTGTTTATAGGCGTCAGTCGGAATAATATAGAAGATCGGGTCGCCAAACTGAACATCGGCCGGATCACCCCCACCGAAGTTAATCTGGATGTGCTCCGGCAGGCCCGTCGGTCCCGGTGGCTAGCTGGCATCATACGGCGTGGCTTCGACCATATTTGCCTGCCAGGAATAGGGCAGATCTATCGTGTCGATGGAGACGCTATCAATATCAAGTTGGCCATCTCCATTGCAGGACACGGCAAACAAAGCCAAGACAAACAAAGCAGCCAGGATCCTTCTCTGCAACATTTATACGTTCGCTTGCGTTTGCGGGCGTCAGGAACGCCCTGTGTACGATGCTCCAGCACCGCGCGTCAAGTGCGAATGGTGGGGCAACTTATCGCTCACATGCACTTCACCGTACTTGAGTAACACCAGTTTCCGCATGTAGTTGAAACCCGCTGCGGTCTTCTTCATTTGGTCATCGTCTCTACTCCACCCGCACCAACGACACCGCATCCACAAAGAAATCCTTATTCGCGTACTTGCTCTTAAACCTGAGCAGCACTTCCACGTCGGCCGTTTCCGTCAGCTCGAACTCGACCACGTGCGACGTCCATTCCCGGTCGCCCATCTCGCGGGCGTTGCGCCAGCCGCCGCCGAGCGTCTGGCCGTCCGCCACGATCCACGCCCCGGATTCGGCCGTCAGCGTGTCCCAGGTCGGGTCGTCGGGGTCGAGGTTCTCCTGCCAGTGGAGCTGCACCGGCACCGTCAGGCGATAGCTGCCCGGGCCAAGCGTCACCGTCTGCGTCAGCTGGCTGCCGAACGAGGTGCCGCTGTGGAACATCTTGTAGGTGGTACGGCCGTCGAGGATGAGCGCGTCTTCCGCCCCCAGCCATTCGTCCGGCGGCAGCGTGTGCTGCGGCTTGTGGAGGCACTCCGGCACGCCGCGGGCGATGTCGCCGGGCGCGTCCCACAGCGGCGTCCCCGGCTCCAGCCAGACCAGCGTCCAGCCCGCGGGCTGCTGGTTGGTCAGACTGCCCGCCGGCGGCAGGTCGGTCCACGGCTCCTCAAAGCCGCCGTTGACCAGCAGATTGGTGTTCTGGACGACGGCAGGGAGGAAGAGCGTGTGGCTGGTGACGCGAGGAAGTGAGGCATCACCGACAGCGGTCATGCCAGACTCAGCGACGGCCGTGCGGCTGATTCCCCCGGCACCCAACAACGCCAACCCGATCAGGCAGACCATGACGGCCGCCAGACACCCCAACGCCCGGTCCGGCCTATTTGCGTGATTCAATTGCACAGTACGACCTCCGCCTCCTGTTCAAGGAACTGTTCGTTGCGGTAATGGTGCCACCTATGCGGCCGTTCGGCAACTCCGACGCCTGACAGCGCTCACGCACCCCCAAACAAAAGCGCCCACCCCATCGGTCATTTCCAACGGGGTGGGCAACATGCGAGGCATACGGGTCGCGCCTGCACATCGACAACAAGGTCAGGCCGCCATCATTACTGCATGCCGGACAGCCCATTCAGGAAGGCCAGGATCGCCTCCAGCGACTCCGGGTCGAGCACCCGGTCGGGCGCGTTGTAGGCGACCGCATCGCCGGGGCCAAGCTCGTCCACCGCCTTCTCTTCCAGCTTCAGCACGTGGTTGGCGTTGGCCGGGTAGACGAACGTCACGTTGTCCCCGGCGGCCGCCTCCAGCGCCTGGCCGTCGGCCGCGGCGTCAATCTGAATGTCCTTCTGGCCAATGAGCACCAGTACCGGCGCGGTCACCTGGGCCAGCTTCTCCGCCGGGTCGAAGCCCAGCAGCTCGCGGCTGAACGGCAGGTTGGCTGGCGCAACCAGGCTGGCCCACGTCTGGCGCACCGCCTCCGGCAGCGACTCATCCAGTTCGACCGGATTGCCCGCCACGAAGTCCGCGACGGCCGTCTCCCAGAGCGCCTGCAGCTCGTCGCTGTTCGGCTCATTGACCAGCACGGCGCTGATCTGCTGGTTGATCACCTCAGACAGCGCCCGCCCCGGCGCGCCCGTCTGCACCAGTCCGGCAAACGGCACAGCCGGATTCGAGAGCTGGTAGTTGAGCGCGTGCAGCGTGCCTTCGCTGTTCGCCAGAGCGTAGATACGGTCGGTGTCCACCTCCGATTGCTCGGTCAGGAACTGCACGGCCCCGGCCACTTCATCCCGGTGACTCTCCATGCTCAGCTTGCCGGAGAGCGCAGACAGATTGTTGGCCGCGTTGGGGCCGGTGACGCTTTTGTCAAAACGCAGCGTGGCATATCCCGCCCGGGTCAGCGCGTCGGCCAACAGGGCGGCGCTGCCGTTGGTGCCCGGCAGCAAGGGCGAATTCCAGTCCCGGTCGGTCGGGCCGCTGCCGGCGATAAAGACCACTGCCGGGAACGGGCCGTCCCCTTCCGGTACGGTGTACCCCGCGGTAAGGGTCGTGTCGCCCACCGCGTAGCTGATCTCCTCGCTGGTGTAGGGCACGCCTTCCTGCTCGGTCACCGACACGACAGGAGGTGGCGCGTCGCCGCTGCGCTCTATCGTGAAGCTGCCGGTCGCGCCGCGCTGCTCAAAGTCGCCGCTGATCGCGTCGCCCGTCACCGTCCCGTCGAAGACCGCGCCCACGCCGCCAATCTCAAAGTGAATTTGGTCGCCGCTCAGCGCAACGGCGTCCAGCGGCAGACCGGCCGCGCCCTGGGCAGGGATATCGATCGTCGCCGTCAGACCGTCAGCCCCATCGGCGAAGGTGACCATTATGCCCAGTTGTTGGCCGGCGATATCGATGGCCCCTTCCCACAGACCGGGCAGCGCAGCCAGCGCGGCCGGATCCGGCCCGGCTGCTTCATCGCCCGTTGCCGGGGTGTCGCTCTCGCCGGACCGGCAAGCGGCCAGCACGAGCATGAATAATGCGAGAACACCAAACTTGCGTAACATCTTATCCATCCTTCAACGAATCGTTGTTGTTGAATCCGGCCGGTAAATGGCCCGGATCATCTTTCCAAACTTTGTACGAGTAAACCGTCACGACCACCAGCATCACAAGAACACCACCCAGCATCACCCACAGCCACAACGTCTCATTGGCGGCGAAGGTGCTCAGAATCGTCAGCAAGCCCAGCAGAACAAACAGCCAGCCGGCCAGCCGGTGGGTCTTGTTCCACGCCAGGTCGCTGCTGAGCGTCCAGGGTGTCCGTACGCCAAACATATAGTTGGGCCGGATCTTGCCCATGTAATTGCCCAAAATGATAAACAGCACGCCGATGCCCACAGGAATGAGCTGGAACGCATTGGGCGCCCGCCCAAAGATACTGGCGACCATGGCCACGTACATTAGGAAGAAGAAGATCATCAGCGCGATCCACAGCGCCCGATAGGCGGGCATGGAGCGGCGGATGTTCTCCCCCTTCGGGTCCAGCCGGGGAATGGCCGCCAACAGCAGCGCTATCAACCCGGTGATGGCCGGCATGAGCAGCAGGCCAACAGCCTTGCTCCCATAACCATCCGGCTCGAAGCTGGCGTTCCAGTGGATCGGCACCTGCGTCCCGGCCGGAATCTGCACCCAGGCCCAGGCCGCAATAGCGAACATCAGCCCCACCACAATGGCGCTAAAGATCAGCAGCCCCCGCACACTATTCGACTGATTGTTCATCGTTCTCTCCCAACGCAATGCCAAACATCTCCGACATCGCCATCAGCGTCTGCTCCAGCACCGAGATGTTCAGCCGGTAGATAATCCGGTTGCCGTCCCGGTCGCCCTGAATGAGATCGGCCGCCTGTAAGACGTTGAAGTGGCGCGACAGGGTCGGCTTGCTGACGTCAAAGTGCTCGGCGATCTCCCCGGCCGACATATCCCGCTCGCGCAAGAGCTGCAAGATCTTGCGCCGGGTCGGGTCGGCGAGGGCTTTGTAAACGGAGCGGGCCATGATGTTTGTTCGTGTCAATTGTTCCAATTCGCTATTTAGCTAAATTGCTAAATACATGGATATTCTAGCATGAGGTGGCGACGGTTGTCAAGAAAGTCGAACTGCCCGAACTGCTCTGCCCGCAGCCCGGCACGTCACTACCGTCTTCTCCCCCACCAAGACCGGATTGGCCCTCAGGCGAGGCAGTGCTAGACTTCCAAACGTGCAGACCTCTGGCCACTGGTGATCTGGCCACAAGAGAGGGAGCTGCGAGACCTGATGCTTACCAAACCCGACTTACCTGATGCGACATTGAGCGCCGGCCTGCTGGAAGCCTTTGGGCTGACGGCCGCCCGCCTTGTCTTTCTGCCGCTGGGCGGCGACCTGGGCACCGCTGTTTATCGAGTGGAGGCCGCAGATGGCGCGTCCTACTTCTGCAAGCTGCGACGAGGCGCATTCGATCCGACCACCGTTGAATTGCCCTCCTATCTGAGCGACAGCGGCATCAGCGAGATAATCCCGCCGATGGTCACCACATCAGGCACGCTATATGCCACTCTGGACGACTTCAGCGTGATCGTCTATCCGTTTGTGACGGGTACGGAAGGCTATGATGTGGAACTGTCTGAGTCGCAATGGGCGCGCTTTGGCGGGGCCATGCGCCGTCTTCATACTATGCCGGTTCCGGCCACGATGGCCGCCCGCATCGACCGTGAGACATATGCGCCGGAATGGCGCGAGCGCTGTCGCCGGATGATGAATCGGCTGGCGGGCACGCTGCCCGACGACGCGTTGATCCGGGAACTGGCGGCGCTGCTCCGGCCGCGAATGGACGAGATTCTGGCGGCCGTCAATCGAGCCGAAACATTGGCCCAACTCATGGCTGCCGGGGAGCGCGAGTTCGTGCTGTGCCACACGGACATTCATCCCGGCAACTTGCTCATCGACCCGGAAGGCACCCTGTACATCGTCGACTGGGACTATCCCATGCTCGCGCCGAGGGAACGCGACCTGATGTTTATCGGCGGTGGGCAGGGATTTTTGCCGGATGACGCGGCGCGGGAAGTGCGGTTGTTCTACCGTGGCTACGGGGAGTGGCCGCCGGATCCGCTGGCACTGACCTATTACCGCTACGAACGCGGCCTCACCGACCTGACCGTGGAAGGCGAGCGCATCCTGTCGGCCGCCGTGAGCGACGACGACCGGGCGCAGGCGCTAGAGTACCTGGGATACTACTGCCTGCCGAACAATACGCTGGCGATTGCGGCGGCGGCGGATTGACACCACCAGCCCCTCGACCTACACTCTCCGCTATGATGACCATCGGTGAACTGGCCGCCCAGGTCGGGCTGCGGACGTCGGCGCTGCGCTACTACGAAGCCCAGGGACTTGCTGGAGCCGGCCGAGCGCTCCGAGGCGGGCTACCGTCTCTACGCCCCCGACAGCGTGCGCACCGTCCAGCTTATCCAGCGCGCCCAGCGGCTGGGCTTTTCGCTGGCCGAGATCAAGACGCTGCTGGCGGCGTGGCGGTCCGGCGACATGAACGCCGACGACGTGCTGGACGTGGCCGAAGGGCGCTACCACGCCCTCGAACGACAGATCACCCAGTGGCAGGTGCAGCAGCATGAGCTGGAACTGTTCCTGCAGGATTTGCGCGCCGATTTGCAGGCGGACGTGCCCGGCGCGGCCCAGAACGCCTTCAGCAGCCTCGTCGACCGCATCTGCGCCAACCCGGCCGGCGGCCTGACCGGTCAGACGGTGGGCGACTGGCTCTCCAGTACGGCCGAATGTGCCCTCGACGCGCCCGACGTGCAGGTGGCGCTCGACACGCTGCGCGGGCAGCACGTCCACATCTGGGAGGAGGGTGACGCCTACCACATTCTCGTCGTCAGCGACGACCCGGCTGTGGCCGCGGCGGTGCGAACAGGTGGCGGCGCGGGAAGCGGCGTGCGGCCGCCACGCCCAGGAGCCGCCCAGCGTCACCGACGACGACGAAGGGCAGCTGCTCATCGCCCGCGGCGACAACGCCTACATCCTGGCCCGCCTCTTTCTGGCGCTTGAGCAGCAAACCGCTTGACATTCAACCGCGGTTGAAGGTGTAGAATGACGGTATGAGCACCACCGCGACCGAATACCGCTTCCAGATTACCGGCATGGACTGCGCCAACTGCGCCAAAAGCGTGGAGACGGGCGTCCAGAACCTGCCCGACGTCGAAACGGCCGCCCTCAACTTCACCACCGCCACCCTGCGCGTCAACGGCCCCGTGACGGCCGACCGCATTGTGTCCCGCGTCCGCGAACTGGGCTATGACGTGGTCGCGGACGACAGACGACGCCCCCGCCGTCGCCGCCGCCGACCTCGCTCTGGAGCTATCTCTGGAGCCGCCGGGAGACGCGGCTGGCGCTCATCGGCGCGGTGCTCATCATCCCCGGCCTGATCTTCGAGGAACTGCTGGGCGGCATGGTGTTCAGCTCGCCCGTCTTCGACGCCGATGTCGGTGCTGGCCCTGGTGTTGGCGGGTGCGCCCATTGCCCGCAGCGCGTGGCGCAGTTTGCGCATCAACCACGAAATCACCATCAACCTGCTCATGACGCATCGCCGCCGTCGGCGCGGTGATCATCGGCGCGTACGCTGAGGCGGGGCTGGTGATGGTCCTGTTTGCGCTGGGCGAGGCGCTGGAAGGGTACGCTGCCGTTCGCGCGCGAGACAGTCTGACCAGTCTGGCCACGCAGGTGCCGTCGCAGGCGCTGCGTCTGTCGGCCACAGGCGAGGCGCTGGTGCCGGTTGAAGCGCTGGCCATTGGCGACCGGATCATCGTCAAGCCAGGCGACCGCATCCCGATGGACGGTATCGTTATCGACGGCGTATCGGCCGTCAACCAGGCGCCCATCACCGGCGAAAGCCGCCTCGTCGACAAGGAACCCGGCGCGGAAGTGCTGGCCAGCAGCGTCAACGGTCCCGGCACGCTGCAGATTGAGGTCACCAAACTGGCGGCAGACACGACCATCGCCCGGCTGATCCAGATGGTGACCGAAGCGCAGGAGCGGCGCGCCCCGGCCCAGCGGCTGGTCGACCGCTTCGCTAAATTCTACACGCCGGCCGTCATCGTCGTCGCTATTCTGGTGGCCACCATTCCGCCGCTCTTCTTCGGCGAGCCGTTCTGGAACCCGGCCCCCGACGTCCACGGCTGGCTCTACCGGGCGCTGGCCCTGCTGGTCGTCGCCTGCCCCTGCGCGCTGGTCATCTCCACGCCCGTGACGCTGATCAGCGCCATGAGCAACGGGGCGCGGCAGGGCGTCGTCTTCAAGGGCGGCGCGTATCTGGAGACGCTCAGCCGGGTGCACTCGCTGGCGCTGGACAAGACAGGCACGCTGACCCGCGGCCGTCCGGCGGTGGTGGCGGTCAATGCGGCCGACTGCCATGCGCCGGACACCGACAACTGCGAAGCGTGCGATGATCTGCTCGCGCTGGCCACGGCCGTCGAGCGCCGCAGCGAGCATCCGCTGGCCCAGGCGGTGATGGATGAGGCCGCCGGGCGCGGTCTGGACGATCGCTACCCAGCCGGCGATCAGGTGATGGCCGTCGCCGGGCGCGGCGTGACCGGCATGGTCGAGGGCCGCCAGGTGACGATTGGCAGCCACACTTATTTTGACGACGCGGTCGACCATGTCGCCTACTGCGCCGACATTGCCGCCGCTGATGCGCTGGGCTACACCACGATGCTGGTCGGCGACGAAGACGGCTATCGCGGCTATATCGCCGTGGCCGACACTGTGCGCGAAGGCAGCCCCGAAGCCGTCGCTGAACTGCGTTCGTTGGGTATTGATCCGCTGGTCATGCTGACGGGCGACAATCCGGCCACAGCCGAGCGGATCGCTGCCGAAGTGGGCATCGACGAAGTGCGCGCCAACTGCCTGCCCGCTGACAAGGTGACCGCCATCGAAACCCTGACGGCCGAATCCGGCCCGGTGGGGATGGTGGGCGACGGCATCAACGACACCCCGGCCTTTGCCACCGCGTCGATTGGCGTGGCGTTGGGCCGGACAGCGCAGGCGCTGGAGACGGCCGATGTCGTCCTGCTGGGTGACGATTTGCGCCAGCTACCCTACGCTATCCGCCTGGCCCGCACGGCGATGCGCACGGTCTGGTTCAACATCGCATTGAGCCTGATCATCAAGTTTGCGGTCTTCGTGCTGGTTCTGGAGGGCACAGGCAGCATGTGGCTGGCCGTACTGGCCGACGTGGGCACGTCGCTGCTGGTGACGGCCAATGGGCTGCGGCTGCTGCGGGGGCCGAAGTTGTCGTTGTAGATAGGCGGCGGTCACGGTTGCTGGCGCAATCGCACGCCGCCTTCAACATCTCCACCAATTGGGCAGTCAGCTGGAGGATAGGATAGACTGTATGGACGCGTGGGAGATCTTCCCACCCGCACGGTTCGGAGTTGCACCAAGGCGCTGCCGCGTCAGTGCGGTGAATCTCCCGGAGGAGCTTAGAGGCATACTGAGTATGGCTACTAGACGGTCTTCGGAACGTCGCAGACCCGCTACCCCACCAAGTGAAGGGATCTTAAGCAGGGTTCTGGGGAGAGTTGCTCGATCCCCTTGACGCCCTCTTCACCATCTTTTTCAGCATCCTCTTTGCCCTGCTCTTTACATTGTCATACGGCATCCTGATCAACCGCGGTATCATCGATCTATCGACTTCGGACGGATATGGTCCCGAGCTGTTCGTCACCATCCTGGGAGCTGTGACGGCGTGGGGCATTATTGACGGCGTTTTGTATGCGTTGGGGGAAGTCTTTGCCCGACGCGAACGATACCGATTGCTCCAATATATTCAGAGCAGCAGCAGTGACGAGTCTGCCATTGCCGCCATTGCCGACGAGCTGGACTCTGTCCTGGAGCCCATTACTACCGACGACCAGCGAGGCGCCCTGTACCAGGACATCCTGCGCCATCTGGAGCAAGCAGAACCGCAAGCTGTCGGCCTGAAGCGCGAGGATGTGATCGGGGCGCTAACGATGGTCATCTTATCTGCTGGAGCCGTGCTGCCGTCGCTCTTGCCGTTGCTTCTGCTCGACGACGTCACGCAGGCTATTCGCCTCTCAAACGTCATCTCAATGGGTGTTCTCTTTGTCACCGGCTACAGCTGGGGAAAGTACTCGGGCACCAATCCCTGGAAGACGGGCTTGCTACTGCCGTCCTGTGCGTGGGAAAGTTACGATCGTGGCCGTCCTGTTGGGCGGCTGATCGTCTGGACTGGCCAAAGAATAGTTCCTCGTTAGAACACAAACGTTGGTGCTGCAACCTGAGGCGTTGCTGCGCTCGTTTGTCTTCCTCCGGACCATTAGGTCGTACAGTACTCAAACCCGCAGCAGCCCCCGAAACCCCCTGCCCGAATAGAAGCTCTGCGCGCCGTTGTGGTAGATAAACACCTGCCCATAGCGCCAATCGCCAAAGATAGCGCCGCCCAACTCGCGAATCTCAGCCGGCGTCTGCAGCCAGCTGGAGGTGGTCGTGTCGAATTCGCCCAGCTCCTGAAGCGCCCGGTACTGCGACTCATCCAGCAGCTCCAGGCCCATCGCCGCGGCCAGATCGACCGCATTGCCGCCCGGATTCACGCCCTTCTTGATCCGTTCCTGCTCGCCTGCGCCGTCGTAGCAGATGCTTCGGCGCCCGTCAGGTGTTTGTGCTGAACAGTCGCAGAACAGGTATTCACCCGTCTCCGCATCATACCCAATGACGTCCGGCTCGCCGCCGGTCGTTTCCATGGCGTTGAGCGACGCCAGCTTTTCCGGACGTGCGGCCACTCTGCTCCCGGACGTCAGACCATTCGATGCCAGTGTGACGGTCCATGTTCTTCTCAAACCGGGACTGCAGCGAGGCGAGAAGCGCTTCGCCTTGCTCCGGGGAAACGTCCCGATTGACCGCCACTTTCGGGATGGGCTTTCCACTGCCTTTTGAGGGTTGTTTGGCCATGAATTGACTCCTTGGTGTCTGGGTAGCTCGCGAGTACGCTATCATAATGCCAGACGCATGGCGCCGACGCAAGGGGGTACGTGGTCAATCTGCGAGCAGGCAAGTAGCTGGTCAGCAAGCTCGCCCTGTGATACCGTTCCAGTCTGATAACCGAACCTATTTCCGCAGGAGAATTATGGCTACCGCAACCCTTCCCCCACGTGAAGAAATCCCCGTCGAACACACCTGGAACAACACCAGCGTCTTCGCCACGCCCGAAGCGTGGTCGGAGGCAATGGCGGCCGTCCGCGCTGAGCTGCCCGAAATCGCCGCCTGGCAGGGGCACCTGTCCGACGGACCGACCGAACTGGTCGACATCCTCGACGGCGTGCAGGATTACATGACCCGGGTGATGAAAGTCGCCGTCTACGCCTTTCTAACCGAGTCGGTCGACACCGCCAACCAGACCTCCACCGAGCGAGTCGGGCAGGCGGGCAGCCTCTTCGGCCAGGTCGGCGGCACACTGTCGTTCATCGAGCCGGAGCTGCTGGCGATCGGCCAGGTGCAGCTCGACGCATGGCAGGCAGAAGAACCGCGCCTGCAAACGTACGCCCACTACTTCGAGAACCTGTTCCGCCGCCAGGAGCACGTCCGCTCGCCGGAGGTGGAAGAGATCCTCGGTATGCTGGCCGATCCGTTCCAGGGGCCGAGCAGCACCTTCTCCAAGCTGGCCGACAGCGACTTCGACTTCCAGCCCGACCGGACCGCGACGGCGAACTGACCGTCTCGCAAGGGACGATCGACGACCTGCTGGCCAGCCCCGACCGGGAGACCCGGCGCACGGCGTGGGAGAGCTACCACGACCAGTACCTGGCCTACAAGAACACGATCGCCAGCAACCTGGCCACCTCGATCAAGCAGAACGTCTTCGAGATGCGCGCCCGTCGCTATCCGACCACGGTGGCGATGGCCCTGCATGAGGACAACATCCCGGAAGAGGTGTTCACCAATCTGCTGGAAACGTTCCAGCGTCACTGCGTGGTCTGGGACAAGTACTGGCGCGTCCGCCGCCGGGCGCTGGGCGTGGACGAACTCCACACCTACGACATCTGGGCTCCCCTGACGACCGAGCGACAGAAGATCCCGTATGAGCAGTCGGTGGAGTGGATTGCCGCCGCGCTGGAGCCGTTGGGCGACCATTACACCAGCACGCTGCGGCGCGGCTGCCTGGATGAGCGCTGGGTGGACAAGTACCCCAACAAGGGCAAGACGTCGGGGGCGTTCTCCTGGGGCACGCAGGGCACGTACCCGTTCATCGTCATGAGCTACGTCGACGACGCCTCCAGCCTGGGCACGCTGGCCCACGAGCTGGGCCATTCGATGCACTCCTATCTGAGCTGGGAGAACCAGCCGCCGGTCTACGCCGACTACTCCCTCTTCGCCGCCGAAGTCGCCTCCAACTTCAACCAGGCGATGATGCGGGCCTACCTGCTCAAGCAGGATATCGACCGCGAATATCAAGATCGCCGTCATCGAAGAAGCGATGGCCAACTTCCACCGCTACTTCCTGGAGATGCCCACGCTGGCGATGTTTGAGTGGGAGATGCACAAGCGCGTCGAGGCGGGCCAGGGATTGACGGCCGACAGCATGATCGACTACCTGGCTGACCTGTTCGTGACGCCGCTACGCCGACACAATGGTGCTCGACCGGCAGCGGGACGGCATCCGCTGGGCGACGTTCAGCCATCTGTACGCCGATTACTACGTCTTCCAGTACGCCACCGGCATCTCCGGCGCCAACGCGCTGGCCCGCCGCGTCTTGTCTGGCGAGTCAGGGGCGGCCGAAGATTATCTGGGCTTCCTCAGCGCGGGCGGTTCTCGCTACCCGCTGGAAGCGCTGGCCGATGCGGGTGTGGACCTCTCCTCGCCGGAGCCGGTGGAAGCGGCGTTTGGGATGCTGGAAGATCTGGTCGACCAATTGGATGCGTTGATCGATTAGGATCAGACAGCCGTTCTGCCAGTGCGCGGTTGGCCAAACGGCCCGGCTGGCCGAAGACCCATTCAACAAATAACGTTACAACAGCCGGCGCGGGCCGGCTGTTGTTGATCTGGGTGGCGAGGCTCTCCGGACAGACTGCTGCGCCTGCGACGTGGCCAACGGCGAGCGGGACGATGGAGCACACGGCGCAGAGGGACTACAGCGACTCCGACCTATCTTGGCAGTCAGGACATAGGCCATACAACTCCAGCAGATGCCCCTGCACCTGGAAGTCAAAGCGACGACCAATCGCCTCTTGTAACGTTTCCACCACGCAGTCGTCGAACTCCACCACCTGCTCGCATTGGGAGCAGATCAGATGGTGGTGGTGGCCGTCTTCCATCAGCACATAATGGGCCGCGCCGGTGCCCTGGTAGACGGGGCGCAGCACGCCGAGATCACACAGCAGGTCGAGCGTGCGGTAGACGGTCATCCGGCCCGTGCGCGGGGAGCTTTCGTGGACAAGCTCAACCAGCGTGTCGGCCGTCACGTGACCGCCGCTGGCCACAAGCGCCCGCAGAATGGCCTCGCGGGCCGGGGTTAGCCGGAAGCCGTGCTGGCTCAACGTCTGGCGCAAGCTGTCGATGGGCGCGGTCATGCGGTCACCGTGGCCGGCGGCCGCTGCCGTTTGCGCCACGAGGCGGCGGCGAAGACGATGACGAAGATCAGCGTGGCCACAAGCACCACCGCCGGGCCGGAGGCGATGTTGAGGTAGTAGGAGGCGTAGACACCCGCCACGCCGGAGAACGCCCCAATGCTCGCCGCAACGACCATCATCGTCGGCAGCCGCCGGGTGACGAAGGAAGCGGCCGCCGCCGGCGTGACCAGCATGGCCAGCATCAGGGCCACGCCCACCACCTGCAGCGCTACGACGATGGTGATCGCCAGCAGCACCAGCAGCAGATAGCGCAGAAACGTCGTCGGCAGCCGCAGCGTCTCGGCCAACACCGGGTCGAAGGAGATGACCAGAAACTCCTTGTAGAAGAAGTAGATGGTCACCAGCACAAACAGCCCCAGCGCGGCGGCTACGAACAGATCGATGGTGGAAACGCCGAGCAGGTTGCCGAACAGGAAGTGGGCCAGGTCGATGGTGTAGTCGCCCCGGACCGACAGCATGGCCACGCCGAGAGCGAAGAAGCCCGGCAAAGATAACGCCGATGGCCGTGTCCTCCTTCAACGCTGTGCGCTGCGTCAGGAAGCCGATGCCCAGCGCGGTCAGGACGCCCATGATCAGCGCCCCCACCGCCAGCGGCCAGCCTAGCAGGAACGCCACGACGACGCCGGGCAGGATGGTGTGGGCCATCGCGTCGCCGAGGAAGGCCATGCCGCGCAGCACAATATATGTACCGAGGATGGAGCAGACGATGCCGACAATGACCGACGCGGCCAGGGCACGCTGAATAAACTCAAATTGTAACGGTTCGGTCAGCCAATTAATCATCGTGACTCACCCGTGTGCCGCGTGGTCGTGGTCGTCGCCATCGCAGCAGGAGTCGGTCAGCGCCAGCGTCTCGCCCTTCATGGTCGATGAGATGGAGCTGGCCACCGAACGCGGTCACCAGGTTCTGCGGCTGCAAGACATCATCCGGCGGGCCGAGCGCGACAATGCGCCGGTTGAGCAGCATGATACGGTCGAAGCGGGCGGCCGCCAGATCCAGGTCGTGGGTGGCCAGCAGCACCGTCACCCCGTCAGCCTGAAGCTGATCGAGGATGCCCAGGATCGCCTCTTGGGACCGGACGTCCAGCCCGTTGAGCGGTTCGTCCAGCAGGAGCAGTTCCGCTTCCTGGGCCAGCGCCCGAGCCAGGAAGACGCGCTGCTGCTGGCCGCCGGACAGCTCGCCAATCTGCTTGTGGGCCAGGTCGACCGCCCCCACTCGCTCCAGACTCTGCCGCACGATCGCCCAATCCTGCTTGCTGGGCCGCCGGAACAGCCCGATCTGTCCGACGCGGCCCATCATGACCACGTCCTCGACCGTCACCGGGAAGCTCCAATCGATCTGGCTGCGCTGCGGCACGTAGGCGATGCAGATGTGGCCGTCCGGGTCGTGGCCAAAGATGTGGACCTCGCCTTCGTCCGGCGCCAGCGTCCCGGCGATAAGCCGGAAGAGGGTGCTCTTGCCCGCCCCGTTCGGCCCGACGACAGCGATGCGCTCCGCCTGATCGACGCGCAGGGTGATATCCTCCAGCGCGTAAGCGACGCCGCTCGCCTCGCCCAGACGGCCGTCATAGGCCACATACACATGGTCGATGTCGAGCGAGGGCTGGGCCTGCTCGTGGTGGACACCCGGCTTCACCAATCGTTGTATCGCCATCTCGTTATCCTTCGCCTAATCCGGCGACCAGCGTGGCCATGTTGGCTCGCATGAGGTCGATGTAGCTGCTCGCCTCGCCCCCTGCCGGCCCCAGCGCCCCGCTGTACAGCGGCAAAAGCTGCACCGTGTCGCAGTTATCCAGTTCGGCGGCGACCGTCTGACCGAGCCGGTCGCTGACCGTCGTTTCAGTGAAGACAGCACAGACGCCTTCCTGCTCCATCAGTCGAATGAGGTTGGCCAGATCGCTGGCAGTCGGTTCGGCCGTCGTGCTGCTGGCGGGCAAAATCGTGCCCAGCACCTCGAAACCGTAGGCGGCCGCCAGATAGCCAAACGCATCATGGTTGGTGACAAGGACGCGCTTGTCGGCGGGAATGGCCGCCACCTGCTGCCGAAGCTCGGCGTCGAGGGCCGCCAACTCGCTGTCATAAGCGGCGGCGTTGGCCCGGTAGGCGTCCGCATTGTCCGGATCGAGCGCACTAAAAACGCTGGCCAGCGTCTGGCTCCAAAGGCGAACCGTCGCCACATCGAGCCACGTGTGCGGATCAGCCGCGCCGTGGCCGTGGTCGTCCTCGCCTTCTTCGTGGTCGGCGTCGGTCTCGTCGTGATCGCCCTCGCCTTCGCCGTCCTCATCATGGCCGGCCTCCTCGCCAAATTCGCGCGGCGTCAGACCCGCGTTTACGGGCACCAGCGGCACACCGCCGCCGATGTTGGCCAGATCATCGACCAACCCTTCTTCCAGATCCCAGCCGTTGATCAGAATCAGATCGGCCTGGGCAGCGGCCGTCAGGTCGGCCGCCGCGGGCTGGTAACTGTGCGGGTCGACGCCCGGTCCCATCAACGTGGTCAGGTCGATCGCCTGACCACCAATCCGGCTGGCCACGTCGCCAATGATGCTGGTGGTGGCGACGACGCGCAGCGGACGGCCGTCGAGCGCCGCCACCGGCAGCTCCGGCACAGCCAGCACCGCCAGCCCATCCAGCGCGTCGGCTGTCTCGCTGCCCGCCGTCTCCTCTGTCGCTGGTCCGGCACAAGCCGCCAGCAAGATTGCCGCCAGAGCGACGATCAAGACAGATCGTCGCCCGGCCCAAAGCCACAACTTTGTCATGTTCACAACTCCACTATAATCGGTCGGTATTGGGTCCAACTGTTCGGGATATCGATTCCTAAAGTGATACAAAGTATCAGTTACCAACAATAGCACCCACCACGCGCCATGTCAAGCCAGCCCTACGATCTATTCAGCCCCCGCTTCAAGGCGAATCCGTTCCCGACCTACGCCGTCATGCGCCAGGACGATCCGGTCTACCCCCACGCCGCGCCGGACGGCACAACCATCTGGTACATCACGCGCTATGACGACGTGATGGCCGTATTGCGGGACGACATCCACTTCACCAAGAACGCCCAGACCGCCCCAGCGGACGGTGCGCCGGCGCAGCCACGACGCGGCCTGATCTACCAGCTGATCAATGACAATATGCTCTTCTCCGACCCGCCCGACCACACCCGGCTGCGGGCGCTGGTCAACCAGACGTTCACGCCGCGACGCATCGCCGCTCTGGAAGATCGCATCGAGACGGCCGCCCACGCGCTGATCGACGCGTTCACCCCGACCGGCGAAATAGATCTGATGACGGCGTACGCTCTGCCACTGCCGGTGGTGGTCATCAGCGACATGCTCGGCATTCCGGCGGCCGATCGGACAAGCGTAGCGCACTGGTCGCAGGCGATCATCGCTCCCGGCAGCCGTGGTCTGACCTTCAGCTCCCGCAAGCAGCAGGTGCGCCACTTCCTCGACTACTTGCGTGGCCTCTTTGCCAAACGGCAGGTCGCGCCGCAGGATGATCTCATCAGCGATCTGGTGCTGGCCGAAGAAGCGGGCGACCGCCTCAACGAAGCGGAGCTGTTCAGCATGGTGGCGCTGCTGATCGTCACAGGTCACGAGACGACGGTCAACCTGATTGGCAACGGGGCGCTGGCGCTGCTGCGCCATCCAAAGCAAGCGGCCCGCCTGCTAGCCGAGCCGGCACTGTGGCCGGCGGCTGTCGAAGAGATTCTGCGCTATGACGGCCCGGTCGAAACGTCGACCGGGCGCTGGGTGCGGCAGGACGTCACGCTGCGCGGACAACGGCTGCGTCGTGGCGACCGGGTGCGGGTAGTGCTGGCGGCCGCCAATCGTGACCCCGCCCACTTTGCCCAGCCGGACACGTTCGACATCGACCGCTCGGACAACAAGCACCTTGCCTTCGGGCTAGGCACCCATTACTGCCTGGGCGCGCCGCTGGCCCGGCGGGAGGGAATCATCGGCCTGCGCGTCCTGTGGGAGCGGCTGTCGGGTATAGCGCTGGCCACACCCGCAGAGGCGCTGTCGTGGCGGTCGGGCGTCCTATTTCGCGGGCTGGAGGCGCTGCCGGTGACTGCCAACGGCCCCGTCACAGGCTGACCACCCCTGTAGCGGCTCCGCTTCGAGGACAGATTGGACCGCCCCAACCCAGGGGAAAACACGGACCCGGATCAGTCTCGCCTATGCTATAATTCTGGAGTAGTAGGTAATTATCCCCGTGTTGGAGAAACATTTGGCCAGCAGCAACCACGTAGAATCGGGGGCAGCTCATACAAGGCGCAACCAGATTCGCGACGAAGACAGCACGATCATTGCTCCCTCGAGCAGCCCTGCCATCGATGATGTCGCCGCCCACGAGCGACTTACCCTCCTGCGACAAATCGGACGCGACATCCTGTCCGAGCGATCATTGCGGGCCACGGCCGATACCGCGCTGGCTTACCTGTTCGACGCCCTGCCCATTCACGAAGTATACGTCCTGCTCTACGACGAGGCGTTCGACAGCCTCTACGGTCTGATAACCAGTTGGCCAGGATTCGAAAACCCCTTTCGCGAGCCGCTCGCCAACTATAGAGAGGTCCATGCCCAGCTGCTAAACGATCGGAGCATTATTGTGCCAAATGTGCCCGCGGCGGCGAGGGAGATGCCCATCTTTCGCAATCTGGCTGACCTGTGTACCTCGTTGGTGGTGATCCCGCTGCAAGTTCGGGATGAATATATTGGCGCGCTGACTCTGACGACTCTCGAACAATACGATTTCACGGCTGAGGATATCGAACTCGTACGGGAAGTGGCCGACTGGTTTGCCATTGCGGTGCGACAGGACAACCTGCTGGTGAAAGAGCAAACATTGCGCCGCCAGCAGGAGACGCTGCGCGAGGTGGCAGCCAGCATCACCGCCGGCCTCGACCTGGATGTTGTGCTCCGGCGCATTCTCGATCAGTTGGGCCGCGTCTTGCCGTCCGTCAGCTCGGGCGTCTTCCTGCGCCGCCCGAGCGACCGGTTTGAGCTGGTCGCCTACCGAGGCCTGCGCTCAGACTGGTCCGCCGTGAACAAGCTGCACGAGAAGCCGCCGGCCCACTTCGCCATGATGCTGGCTAACCGGCAGCCCATCGTGCTCGACGACACCCGCCAGGATCCGGACTGGGCCACAATCCCCGGCGGCGAATACATTCGCAGTTGGCTGGGGACGCCGCTTGTGGTGGAGAATCGCGTCATCGGCATTCTGACTCTCGACCGCAACCAACCCGGCTTGTTCAGCCCGGACGACGTGTCGTTGGCGATGGTCTTTGCCAACCAGGCCGCCATTGCTATTGAGAACGCCCGGCTGTTTGAAGAAGAGCAGCAGTACGCAGAGCGGCTGGCCCGTGAAGTACGCGAGCGAACGGCCGAATTGGAAGCGCTCTACGCCATGTCGGACGTCACCGGCAGCGCACTGGACCTGGAGACCGTGATGGGCCGCTCTCTGACCATGGTCATACCTGCCTTTGGGGCCGCAGCTGGAGCGATTCATTTGCGCGATGAGGACAACATCTTCCGGCTGGCGGCCGCCACCCCGGCCGATTCGTCCAATCTATGCTGGACTGTTTGCCAGGAAGTGACCGCCGATCATCCGGTCTTCGAGAAGGTGCTGAATGCCAATGATGCGTGGCAGGGCACAGCCGAAGAACTGCGGGCTATGGGGATGGACGGCAACATAGAGAACTATGTGGGTGCGCCCATGCGCTCCAACGGGCGAGTCATCGGTGTTGTCAGCCTGCTCGACTGCGAGTCACAGCTGGTTCAGCCTGCCACCATGCCGCTCCTCTCAGCCATTAGCGACCGCATCGCCATCGCCGTGGAAAACGTCCAGCTGCGACTGCGCACGCGGCAAACGGCCGTGCTGGAAGAACGGGAACGACTGGCTATGGAGCTGCACGATTCGGTCACGCAGGCGCTCTACAGCATCTTGCTCTTCTCCGAAGCGGCCCGTGAGACGGCGCTGACCGGCAATTACGACGCCTTGCTGGCGAACCTTGCCTCTACCCGGGAAGTAGCCCATCAGGCGATGGGCGAGATGCGGCTGCTGCTCTACGATTTACGGTCCGAGTCACTTGCTCGTCTGGGGTTGGCGGAGGCGCTGGAGCAGCGGCTGGAAGCGGTCGAACGGCGGGCCGGGTTGAAAGCTCATCTTGAGCTGGAAGGACCAGTGGGAGCGCTGCCCGCCGCCATCGAGGAGACGCTCTACCGGGTGGGGCAGGAAGCGTTGAGTAATGCCCTCCGCCACGCCCACGCCACGGAAGTGAACGTATGGCTGCGGAGCGGGTCGGATCATGTGGAGCTGCGCGTGGTCGACAACGGCCTGGGATTGGATCTGGACCGGGTGGAGCACCATCCGGGCCAGGGGCTGCTCAACATGCAGCGGCGTATGTCGGCAGTTGGCGGGTGGATGCAAATCAATAGGCGGCCTTCCGGCGGCACGGACATTCATCTCTGGGCGCCCCTCAACCAATCTGTGCCGACAGGCGGTTGACTCGACGTATCGTACAGGAAGTACGGAGCACATCATGACCACCGCACAACCCATCCGACTGCTAATTGCCGACGACCATGCCATCGTTCGCGAAGGGTTGGTGGCGATGCTCGCTGTCAAGCCGGGTATTGAGATCGTGGCCCAGGCGGCCGACGGCTACGAAGCTGCTGAACTGGCCGCCCAGACCATGCCGGACGTCATCCTGATGGACGTCAAGATGCCCAGGCTGGATGGCGTCGAGGCCACAAAGCGCATTGTGGCGGAGAATCCGGATGCTCGCATTCTGATGCTATCCAGCTTCACTGACGACGCCCTTATTGTGGAATCGGTTCAGGCCGGGGCGCAAGGGTACATGCTGAAGGATGATAGTGTTGACCACCTGGTGACTGCCATTCGACAGATCCACAGCGGAGCCGTCCCATCCAACGCTATCGTGGCCCAAACCCTGATGCGGCGCTTGCACCAGTTGGAAGAGCAGGAAAAGAGCGCGCCCGATCACAAGAATCTGACCGGGCGCGAACTTGATGTCATTTTTCTGCTGGCCGCCGGCGGCTCCAACGCTTCTATCGCCCAGGAACTAAACATCAGCGAGCGCACGGTGGGCACCCACATTAGCAACGCGATCCGCAAGCTGGGACTGAGCAACCGGACGCAGCTGGTCATCTACGCGCTGCGCAACGGCCTGGCCCCGCTCCATCCCGAAGACGACGACAACGAGGTTTAGGGCTCGATATAGTAGCCCATGCCCAGCAGACCGGGGCCGGTATGGACGCCAATCACCGGGCTGAGTTCGCTCATGATCAGTTCGTCCGGATGCAGCTCCTGCTCGATCTGGGCCACCAGCGCCTCGCCGCCCGCCAGATTGGCGGAATGGATAACCCCGGCATGGACGCCCGACGACCGGCCCGCCATTTCTTCCTGGGCAATGCCGAACATATGCTGGACGGCCTTGTTCTTGGTCCGCACCGAAGCCAGCGGCTCGATGCGCCCGTCCTTAATTTCCAGCAGTGGTTTGATCGACAGCACCGACCCCACCAGCCGCTGTGCGCCGCCAATGCGACCGCCCTTGTGCAGATAGTCGAGCGTATCGACCACAAACATCACCCGCATGTGGGGAGACAGCGTGCGCACGAGTTCGGCGATCTCGGTGTAGCTCTGGCCTTCATCTCTGGCGCGGGCGGCAGCCAGCGTCAACAGTCCCAGCCCCAGCGAAACCGACCGGGTGTCGACGACCTCAATCGGGTAATCACCCATCATCCCGGCCCCGGCGTAAGCCGACTGGTAGGTGCCGCTTAGATACTCCGACAGAAAAATACCGGTGATGCTGTCTGCCGTTTCAGCTACTTTCTGGAAGTACTCCAGAAACTCGCCCGGCGAAGGTTGGGACGTGGTCGGGATCTCTTGCTTGGGGTCCAGGCGCTCATAGAACGTCTCTGTCGTAATGTCGACACCGTCACGCAGGGTTTGTCCGGACCAGTTGATGTTCTGGGGGATCACATGAATATTGTACTCGGCCGCCATTTCCGGCGTCAGGTTACAGGTGCTATCGGTAACGATAGCGACTTTGGCTTTAGACATCTTCCCGTGTTCTCCTTGGCGCTGTGGGGCGCGGTCTTCAAGGTTCAATATTGTAGGGCAAAGCTGCTCGGAGATTGCGGGAAATTGTATGGGACGCGGGTCAAAACGTCAAAATAGAAGCCCTTTTTGCTCCTTGCCGCAGGATGCGCCAGGGCGTTAAGTATAATTACTCATACAATTACGTGGAATTCATAGGTGATTTGGCCCCGACCCTGTTCAAAATGTCCCAGCTTCATGGTAAGATGTAGGTGGCTTACGAAAGGGGGACTATCTGAGATAGTCGGTGGTGCTCTAGTCGAAGAAGTCCGGCAACCCGTTTGCCGGGCTTTTGTTTTGTCTGCATGAGCATCCATTGCCGCGCGATGAGCGACGGTCATATAATCAGAACGTTGTGAATCGCATCACCTATATTGGTCACGCCACGCTGTGCCTGGAACTTGACGGGCTTCGTATTCTGACCGATCCCCTGCTAATGCGCCGGGTCACCCATCTGTTTCGCATTACGCCGCGCCCCAACGTCAAGGGCGGTCGGGTTGACGCCATCCTTATTTCTCACCTGCATGGTGACCATGTCCACCTGCCGTCGCTTCGTCGTCTGGGTCATGGGATACCGATCATCGCTCCGCGCGGCGCGGCGGCGTTCTTTGCCAGGAAAGGGTTCCACAATGTGACTGAACTGAGCGCTGGAGAGGCGGTGCATCTGAACGGGGTGACGATCGAGGCGACATGGGCCGACCACGGCGGCCGGCCATTTCCCATGCGCCCCGACACGGTGGCGCTGGGCTACCGTATCCTGGCCAGCCACCAGGTTTACTTCGCCGGGGACACCGATCTGTTCGATGATATGGCTGCCATCGGCGAAAAAGTCGACGTGGCGCTGCTGCCCGTCTGGGGTTATGGCCCGACACTGGGACCCGGCCATCTCGACCCGTATCGCGCGGCGGAGGCATTACAACTGCTGCAGCCAAAAGTGGCCGTGCCCATCCATTGGGGAACCTACTTCCCTGCCGGGCTGCATCAGGTCTTACCCCACTATCTTTACCGGCCACCGCGCGAGTTTGTGGCTTATGCCGACCAACTGGCACCGGGCGTTCGCACGCCCATCCTGGAGCCGGGCCAAACATTGACATTAACCGATAAAGACCGTTACAATCATGAAACTGGTGCCGTCGAAGCAGACGCCGGTCCCACTCATCCAACTGCAGTCCAACCCATTCTGGAGTAACCCATGGCCAAAGAACAAAAAGACCTGATCAGCGTGATCTTCGACTCGACCTCAGGCGCTGCGGCGGCGCTCGCTTCGATGCACGACATGGAACAAGGCGCCTACAAGCATATTGATGATACGGCCGTCGTCGTCAAGGACGCGGACGGCAAGACCCACGTCAACAATGAGGTCTCGCGTGGGGCCATGGCGGCGGGGAAGCTGGGCGGTGGCGGCGGGTTGTTGGCCGGCTTCCTGCTGGGCGGCCCGATCGGCGGGCTGGCAGTGGGCTTGATTGGCGGCGGGCTGGCGGCCAAGTTCGGCCACATGGGCATCGACAAGAAGTTCATTGAACAAGTCGAGGCCGATATGGCCCCCGACAGCTCGGCGCTCTTCCTGCTCTCTCGCGCCGACTCCCGCGACATGGTCATCGCCTCACTGGCTCCCTTCGAGGGGACAATCTACCATACCAACCTGCCTGCCGAGGCGGAAGCGCAGTTGGCCGAATACCTGGAATAGATTACTGAGCCGGGCGGCGGCCCGCGGCGACGAGCATCTTGGCCGTCTGCTGCGGGTCGGCGCTTTTCACCAGCGTTTCGCCGACCAGCATGGCGTCGACGCCGCTGTCGGCCATGACATGCACATCGGCGGCCGTCTTCAGGCCGCTCTCCCCCACCACAGCAACCTCCGCCGGAATAAGGCTGCGCAGCCGCGCGGTATTGGCGAAGTCAACTTCGAACGTCTGCAAGTTGCGGTTGTTGACGCCGATGACCCGCGGTCCCAGCGGCAGCACACGTTCGACCTCTTCGGCGGTGTGCACCTCCACCAGCGCCGTCATCCCCAGCTTGCCGGTCAGGGCCAGCAGCTCTTTCATGTCGCTGTTACCCAGAACGGCCGCAATGAGCAGCACGGCGTCCGCCCCGGCGGCCCGCGCTTCATAGACCTGGTACGGGTCGAAGATGAAATCCTTGCGCAGCACCGGAATCTTGACCGCCTCCCGCACATCTCGCAGATCGGCCAGCGACCCCTGGAAGTGACGGCTGTCGGTCAGCACTGAGATCGCCCGCGCCCCCGCTTTCTCATAGGTGCGGGCCAGCCGGGCGGCGTCGTAGTCGCGCACCATCAACCCTTTGCTGGGCGACGCTTTCTTGCACTCGGCAATCAGCGACACACCGGACATCTTCAGCGCGGCGAAAAAGTCGCGCGGCGGCGGGGCCAGCATCACCAGCGCCCGCAGGTCGGCCAGGGGCACATCCTGCATCGTGCGCGGCAGCTGTTCGCGCTGGTGGCGCATGATCTCGTCCAGAATCTCGCCCCGTCGCTTGGCCTGGTTTGGTACGCTCATCGTTATTGCCCCGCATTCGCCAGGACGACCGGCAGATTCAAAAGAAACGCCTCGTGTGGCGGTGACTGTTCGAGTTCAAACGCGCCAATGTCACACGCGCTGCCCTGGGGCCGGGTGACGCCGCGCTGGTCGGCCGCCGGGCAGTCGTTGGGCGCGTTGAATCCCACGCCATCGATGGCCGGGCTGCCGGGCAGCAGGGCGTGGGTCGCGTCGAGCCGCCGTTGTCGGCCAGCGGGCCGAGCAGCGGGTCCGTATTGCTGAGCGAGCCGTTCTCGGACCCCCAGCCGCACGATCTGCCATTCTCGATGTTATTACCACCGTTGACGATTGCCCCACCGCAGTTCCGCGTCACACGTTGTCGGCGACAATCGTGTTTGTCAGAGTCAACGTGCCATCAGGGCTCTTACCATACCCCGACTCCGTCACCGTGGCAAAATTGCAGCGTGATCGTGCTGTTAAGCACCGTCATATGTACCAGCGAACCAGATAGAGTCCGCGCACACCAACAGCGCCGTCGTTCCCGGAGAACGTGCTGTTGGTCACCACCGTACTGTGCCGCCGGATTGGTAAAGTCCACGAGCCTACGCCAACATCGCTGGAGTTCTTGGCGAAGGTGCTGTCGACAACCGTCAAGTGCCGCTCTCATTGTACAGACCTGCCCCCTCAGCTCCGGCTGGATTGTCACGTAAAGGTGGTGCGCTCGACAGTGACGGCACCGCCATTGTTGTATACTCGCCGCGTCATCGAGAAGTCTGAGTAATCCGCTCGAGAAAAGGCATCGAGAACAATCAATTCTCCGCCGTCGTTATGGATACCGCTCCGCCAACGGCAGACCCCGTCGCACAATGGCCAGCGATCGGATCTCCAGCACCGGGATGTTGTCGCCGGCGACCAGATGCATCACCCGGTGTTGGTCGTTGCCACTGATCGTGACATCACGGCCCGTGCGCGTCGATGGTCACAGTCATTGCCGACGGTCAGCGACTCCTGCAAGGTGATCTTGCCGTCAAGGGCAAAGGTGATGGTGTTCGCGTCCGGATTGCTGTTGGCAAACACAATCGCCTCTCGAAGGGTGCAGTCGGCCAGACCGGGTATGAGGGTTTCGCAGGCGCCATCATCCTCATCGGCCAGGGTATTGACGACAAGATTGGGGCCTGGCTGCGGATTGACATACTCCACCGCCCCCATGTCGCAGGCTGCGCCTTGCGGACGGGGTACGCCGCGCTGGTCGACCGCCGGGCAGTCGTTGGGCGCGTTGAAGGCCACGCCGTCGATGGCCGGGCTGCCGGGCAGCAGGGCGTGGGTCTGTGTCGGGCCACCGTTGTCTGCCAGTGGGCCGAGCTGCGGATTCGTGTCGCTCAGCGAGCCGTTCTGTGAGCCCCAGCCACACGATGTGCCATCCTCGATGTTATTGCCACCGTTGACGATTGCCCCCCCGCAATTCTCGCCTCCCACGTTGTCGGCGACAACCCTATTTGTCAGGGTCAACGTGCGCTATCCGGGCTATCAACCTTCAATACCCCGGCAGCGTCACTGGCAGAATTGAGCGTGATCGTGCTGTTGACCACCGTCATACTGCCACCAAACAGAAAGAGTCCCCCTCCACCACCAGGCGCGATATTACCGGAGAAAGTGCTGTTGGTCACTACCGATGTACCGACATTCTGGTAGAGTCCAGCGCCTACAGGGCTGGAGTTCTTGGCGAAGGTGCTGTCGACAATCGTCACTATGCCGTTATCGTTGAATAGACCTGCCCCTCCCTGAGCGCACCGTTGTCAGCAAAGGTGCTGCGCTCAATAGTCACGGCACCACCAAGGGTGTAGACTCCGCCACCAAATGATGTCGATACATTTCCGGAGAAAAGGCTATCGAGAATAATCAATTCTCCACCATTATTCAAAATGCCAGCGCCAACTTGAGCTGCGCCTTCAATGATCGCCAGCGACCGGATCTCCAGAACCGGGATGGTGTCGCCGGCAACCAGATGAATCACCCGGTGCTGGCCATTGCCACTGATCGTTATATCACGCCCGGTGGCATCGATCGTCAGGTCATTGCCCACGGTCAGCGTATCCTCAAGGATGATGGTTCCGTCAAGGGCAAAGGTGATGGTGTTCGCGTCGGGGTTGCCGTTGGCTTCGATGAGCGCATCGCGCAGCGTGCAGCTGCCCGGATCGCACGACCCATCACCCGCATCGCCCAATGTATCGACGACCAACTCGCCGGCGCCGGCGGCAAACGGAACCGGAGCGCTGGCCACGACCAGCAGGAAGGCCAGGAGCACGACAGACCACAATCCTCTCGCTGACATAAGATATCTCCTTTGTTATTGAACCATCACTCAGTTACGGACCAT
This sequence comes from uncultured Chloroflexia bacterium, assembly GCA_963715935.1. Taxonomy (GTDB): domain Bacteria; phylum Chloroflexota; class Anaerolineae; order Promineifilales; family Promineifilaceae; genus Promineifilum. Next base: position 207,495 of record CAVQSM010000001.1, read on the forward strand.
CAACTCTTTGCTGGGCGACGCTTTCTTGCACTCGGCAATGAGCGACACACCGGGCATCTTCAGCGCGGCGAATAAGTCACGCGGCGGCGGGGCCAGCATCACCAGCGCCCGCAGATCAGCCAGGGGCACATCCTGCATCGTCTTGGGCAGCTGTTCGCGCTGGTGACGCATGATCTCGTCCAGAATCTCGCCCCGTCGTTTGGCCTGGTTCGGTACGCTCATACTTATTGCCCCGCATTCGCCAGTACGACCGGCAGATTCAAAAGAAACGCCTCGGGTGGCGGTGACTGTTCGAGTTCAAACGCTCCGCTGTCACACGCGCTGCCCTGGGGCCGGGTGACGCCGCGCTGGTCGGCCGCCGGGCAGTCGTTGGGCGCGTTGAACGCCACGCCGTCGATGGCCGGGCTGCCGGGCAGCAGGGCGTGGGTCTGCGTCGGACCGCCGTTGTCTGCCAGTGGGCCGAGCAGTGGGTCCGTATTGCTGAGCGAGCCGTTCTCGGACCCCCAGCCGCACGATGTGCCATTCTCGATGTTATTACCACCGTTGACGACTGACCCACCGCAATTCCCGCCTCCCACGTTGTCGGCGACAATCGTGTTTGTCAGGGTCAACGTGCCATCCGGGCTATTGTTCCATACCCCGACCCCTCTAGCGGTGTTGTCAAAATTGCGCGTGATCGTGCTGTTGACCACCGTCATATTACCATCAAACAGATAGAGTCCCGCACCACTACCACCACGCTCCCCGTCGTTTTCGGAGAAAGTGCTGTTGGTCACCACCGATGTGCCGCCGGATTGGTAAAGTCCAGAGCCTAGAACACCGTGTTCTTGTCGAAGGTGCTGTCGACAATCGTCACTGTGCCGTTATCGTTGAATAGACCTGCCCCTCCCAGGTCCGCCCCGTTGTCAGTAAAGGTAGTGCGCTCAATAGTCACGGCACCGCCACGGTTGTAGACCCCGCCACCAGATTCCGACCAATTACTTAAGAGAAGGCTGTCGAGAACAATCAATTCTCCGCCATCATTATAGATACCAGCGCCAGAGACAGCATCCCCGTTGCTAATCGTCAGCGACCGGATCTCCAGAACCGGGATGGTGTCGCCGGCAACCAGGCGAATCACCCGGTGAAGGTCTTTGCCACTGATCGTTATGTCACGCCCGGTCGCATCGATTGTCAGGTCATTGCCCACGGTAAGCGAATCCTCTAGGATGATCATTCCGTCAAGGGCAAAGGTGATGGTGTTCGCGTCGGGATTGCTGTTGGCAAACACAATCGCCTCTCGAAGGGTGCAGTCGGCCAGACCGGGTATGAGGGGTTCGCAGGCGCCATCATCCTTATCGGCCAGAGTGTTGACGACAAGATTGGGGCCTGGCTGCGGATTGACATACTCCACCGCCCCCATGTCGCAGGCTGCGCCTTGCGGACGGGGTACGCCGCGCTGGTCGGCCGCCGGGCAGTCGTTGGGCGCGTTGAACGCCACGCCATCGATGGCCGGGCTGCCGGGCAGCAGGGCATGGGTCTGTGTCGGGCCGCCGTTGTCTGCCAGTGGGCCGAGCTGCGGATTCGTGTCGCTCAGCGAGCCGTCGCTGGAGCCCCAGCCGCAGGTCGTGCCGCTGTCGATGTTGTTGCCACCGTTGACGATTGTCCCACCGCAATTCTCGCTCGAATTTGCGGTGACAATCGTGTTTGTCAGGGTCAACGTGCTATCCAGGTTATCACTCTTCCTTATCCCGGCTGCTTCAAGGCTAAAATTGAGCGTGATCGTACTGTTGACCACCGTCATACTGCCACCATGCAGATGGAGTCCCCCACCATACTAACGCGACGTTACCGGAGAAAGTGCTGTTGGTCACTACCGTTGTGCCGTCAACCTGGTAGAGTCCCCCACCCACGCCAACATCGCTGGAATTTTTGGCGAAGGTGCTGTCGACAACTGTCAATGCGCCGCCCGCGTTGTATAAACCTCCCCCTGAGCCTTCCGTAGAGTTGTCACTAAAGGTGCTCCGCTCAATAGTCACGGCTCCGCCATTGTTGTAGACTCCGGCGCCCATAATATCTGTGTAATTACTCGAGAAAAGGCTATCGAGAAGAATCAATTCTCCGCCATCATTCAGAATACCTCCACCATTCTGGGCAGACCCCTCGATAATCGCCAGCGACCGGATCTCCAGAACCGGGATGGTGTCGCCGGCAACCAGATGAATCACCCGGTGAAGGTTGTTACCACTGATCGTTACATCACGCCCGGTCGCATCGATCGTCAGATCATTGCCCACGACCAGCGAATCCTGAAGGATGATGGTTCCATCAAGGGCAAAGATGATGGTGTTCTCGTCGGGGTTGCCGTTGGCTTCGATGATCGCATCGCGCAGCGTGCAGCTGCCCGGATCGCACGACCCATCACCCGCATCACCCAATGTATCAACAACCAACTCGCCAGCGCCGGCGGCAAATGGAACCGGAGCGCTGGCCACGACCAGCAGGAAGGCCAGGAGCACGACAGACCACAATCCTCTCGCTGACATCAGACATCTCCTTTGTTGTTGAACCATCACTCAGTTGCCATCCAACCGCCCGGCTTGGGGAATGCCGGACCATCAGCCCATTGACGCACACCACTCTGGGCATCTCAGAGCGAGTATAGTGGAAGCAACCGCAAGCCGATCATAGCACAGGCTGGGCGCTGTCAGAAATCTAGCCCGCCGCGAAGCTCTGCGTCCTGGCAATCCAGCCGTCCAGCGTGCGCTCGGCTGCGCCGCTGTCGATTGCCTGGCGAGCGGCCGCCAGCCCCGCCACCCAATCATCGGCCGCCAGCCCCAGCACCGCGGCCGCGTTGAGCAGCACGATGTCGCGGCGCGGGCCGCTGTCGCTGCCGTCCAGCACGCCGCGCGTGATGGCCGCGTTCTCCTCCGGCGTGCCGCCCGCCAGATCGTCAATCGTCGCTCGCGGCAGACCCCAGCGTTTCCGGGTCCAGCTCGTAGGTGGTCACCTGCCCGTCGCGCAAGGCGCTGACCTGGTTGGGGCCGGTGGTGGAGAGTTCGTCCAGCCCGTCCGCGCCGTGGACGACGTAGGCCGCTTCGCTGCCCAGCGTGCCCAGCACGGTGGCCATCGGCTCGGTGAGGGACGGGTCGTAGACGCCGATGAGCTGGTGGGTGGCCCCGGCGGGATTGGTCAGCGGGCCGAGGACGTTGAAGATGGTGCGCTGGGCCAGCTCGCGGCGCGGGCCGATGGCGAAGCGCATGGCCGGGTGGTGGTTGACGGCGTAGAGGAAGCCGATGCCCACGTCGTCGATGCATGCGGCCACCTGCTCCGGCGTCAGGTCGAGATTGCCGCCCAGGGCCAGCAGCACGTCGGCCGAACCGGAGCGGCTGCTGGCGGCCCGGTTGCCGTGCTTGGCCACTTTCAGTCCGCCCGCCGCCACGACGAAGGCGGCCGTCGTGGAGATGTTGAACGTGTGCTTGCCGTCGCCGCCCGTGCCGCAGGTATCGACGAGCATATCGTCGCCGCCCACCACGACGTCGACGCCGATGACATGCTTGCGCATCGAATAGGCGCTGCCGGCGATTTCGTCGGCCGTTTCGCCCTTCATCCGCAGCGCGGTCAGATAGCCGCCGATCTGGGCCGGGGTCGCTTCGCCACCCATGATGGCGTCCATCGCCGCCGCCGCTTCGTCAAAGGTTAGGTCGCCGCCGTTGATGACGGTGGCTATGGCTGTTTTCAAAGGCATTAGCTTGTTCCTTCCGGGTGGTCGAACTGGCCGTCCGCCTGGGCACTGAGCAGCAGCTCGCGCATGTAGGCAGCCATGTCCGTTGAAGCGCGCTCGACGATGTCGGTGTTCACCCACACCTGCTCCAGGCTGATGCGGTTCTTGCGCCAGGTGTGGCCGTCGTTGAGGGTGTTGTGGATGAGCGGCATGAGCCGGTCTAGCGCGTTGGCGAAGCGGGCTTCGGCCGTCTGTCGCGCCTCGAACTCGTCCCAGTACGCTCGCAGTTCGGCCTTCTGGTCGTCGGGCAGCAGGCCGAAGAGTCGATCGGCCGCTCGCTGTTCCCGTTCGTCTTTGTCCTGCCGTCCGGCTTCGTCGTAGTAGAACGTGTCGCCGGCGTCGATCTCCACGATGTCGTGGACCAGCAGCATCTTAAGTACGCGAGGCAGATCGACCGGCTCGTCGCTGTGCTCGGCCAGCACCAGCGCGGCCATCGCCAGATGCCAGCTGTGTTCGGCCGAATTCTCAAGCCGGCTGCCGTCGGCGATCAACGTCCGCCGCAGCACGGTCTTGAGCTGGTCGATCTCGATAATAAAGGCCATTTGCTGGGCCAGTCGGTCGGTGGTCATGGGGATACATCCTTGCCCGCCCGGCTGTGGGCGGTCGGAGGATTATACTCCGGTCGGGGGATGACTCAAGGGAGGAACGCTGGATCAGGTGCCGCGATGCGCCTCATCGGGTTATGATTGTGCCATGTCGGCCCTCTACTTGTTCCGGGATTCGCTCAAGGCGTACTTTGGCGATCGGTCGATCATCTACGCGGCTGGACTGGCCTACTACGCCGTCTTCGCCATCGCGACGCTGCTGTTCGTGATCGGCCGGCAGCTGTTGATCCTGTTTCTGGAGCGCAGCGATGCGATCTCGCTGTACGGAACGGCCGGATCGGTGATTGCCCTTCTGGTCTGGGTCTACTATTCGGCGCAGATTGTTCTCTTTGGGGCTGAATTCACCAAGCTGTACGCCGACCGCTTCGGGCAGCCCATTGAGCCCCGCAAGATGGCTGCTTTCGAGGACGTCGTGCATGAGGTGACTGACAAGCAGTAGTGGCTCCGTTGTGGGTAGGCGACACGCTGTCAGCGGAACAACTCCGGCTTGTAAGGCATCACTTGTGGGGGTTCCAAACCGTGACGATCCAGCATTTGCTCGTCCTGCAGCAGTGTGATGGAGAGACCGTCGGCCACGATCTGGCCTTCATCCATAACAATCATCCGCGAGAATAGATCGGCCACGAGCCACATATCGTGGGTGGCGACGAGCATCGTCTGCGGCAGCGCAGCCAGAAGATTGATCAGCTGCCGGCGTCCGCGCGGGTCCAGTCCAGCGGTCGGCTCATCAAGCACCAACAGTTGGGGTTGCATCGACAGGACGGTGGCTATGGCTACTCGCTTCTTCTGGCCCAAGCTGAGATGATGGGAAAGGCGGTCTTCGAACCCCTCCATACCGACTTGTTCCAGCGCCCAGGCAGCCCGCTCGCGCACTTCCGATTCCGGCAGCCCGAGATGAAGCGGCCCAAAGGCAACATCTTCCATCACTGTCGGTGAGAAAAGTTGGTCATCCGGGTTTTGGAAGACAAGGCCCACCAGGGCGCGAATACGGGGCAGATGTTCTTTACTGAGCGACAGACCCGCTATCCGTACAGGCGCGTTCGCGTCGCCCAGAATGCCGTTCAGATGCAGCATCAGCGTACTCTTACCGGCTCCATTCGGGCCGACCAGTGCCGCCTTCTCGCCTTCTCTCAGATGAAGGCTAACGTCCTTCAGAGCGGCGAAGCCATCCGGGTAGGAGTAGCTCAGGCGATCAACGGCCACCACCGGCGTTTCCGCCGCAGGCTGCGGGCCATTGAGCGAGGATTGTGAGTGGACAACAGGCACGAAGCTCCCTCAGAGGCGGGCCAGCAACTGCAAACCAAGGGCAGTAAGCAGCGCCAGCGCCAGAAACATCCAGTCACGGCCAGTCATGACATGAGGCTGCATGGTTAGCATCTCGCCCCGATAGCCCCGGGAGAGCATCGCGTTGTAGACGCGGTCGCTCCGATCCAGGCTGCGGACAAAGAGCTGCCCGGCCATATGCCCTGCTATAGTTGCACGCCATAATAGGCTGCCACCGCCGTCCAGCTCCGGTGACAGGGCGCTGCGAGCCGAGCGCGCCCGCAGCAGCCGGGACGTTTCGTCTGCCAATACAAACAGGTACCGGTACATGAAGGCAATGATAGCGACAAGGACAGACGGCACATGCAGGTGGCGCAGAGCATGGAGGATATCGGGGAAACGTGTGGCCGCTGTCAGCAGGACGGCCGCCTGAATGGACAGCAGACTGCGTACGACGATGCTGCCAAACCGCTCCAGTCCGGCATTACTGATCGACAGACCGAACGGGCCACTCCAAACCGGCACGCCCGGCACAGTGAAAAGCAGCGTGACGGCCGCCATCAGAAACGGCAGGCCGACCAGCGAACGCCGAATGATCAGTCCGGGCGAGAGCCGGGCTGCCAGCGCCGCACCCAGAATTAAGAGGAAGGCCAGACCGTACACCCACCAGACGCCATCCGGCAGCAGCGTTATTGAAAGGATGAGGGCAATGGTTCCCACAACTTTCACTCGCGGGTCAAGGTCGTGGACGGCGCTTGTCCGGGCTTCATAGCGATCGAAGGTGTTGACGTGCACTAGAGCGCCCCTTGCTGGTCTGGCCGCCGTCGCAGCCAGCGCAACAACAGGACCGTCAGCCCGGCCACAATGAATACACCAATGACACCGGCTAGAATAGTGGAGAGGTTGGTCTCACCCAGCAAGGGGATGGTGTAATCTGGTAGAAGTTCGTAGGGAGCGTTTTCGGCCTCGCCCAGAAAGCCCGTGCTTTCTGCGACCCATTCCAATCCGTCTGGATAACCAGACGCGAACGGCGCGAACAGGACCACGATCAGGGCGATGCTGAGGCCCGCCACAGCCCAGCCGCCCGCGCCCGCGCCGCCGCCTTCTCCGAGCAGACCCGGACGCACCGCACGGATGAAGGCGAGCGCAGCCACGGTGATCAGCGCCTCACCCAACCCAATCAGGGCATGAACGCCAAGCATGGCCGGCAGGACCACACGCAGTGCGCTCGTGCCGCTGAACGCCAGCAGCAGGGCGGTCAACAAAGCAGCAGCCATGACGGATAGCCAGGCAGCCACTCCGGCGGTGACCAGCCGGGTGCCGTCACTGCGACTGCGCGAGAGACCGTAAACAAAGTAGGCCACGAAACCAGGCACTACCGCCATAACGAGCAGGTTCGCGCCCATGACCACCAGCCCGCCGTCCTGGAAAAGCAACGCCTGGACGGCAATGACGGCCGTCATGGCCAGCACACCCAACCACGGTCCCAGGACGATAAATGCCAACGCCGCACCCACAAGATGGCCTGATGTGCCACCCGCCACCGGAAAGTTAATCATCTGGGCCGCAAAAATGAAAGCGGCCATGATGCCTGCCAGCGGTACGAGCCGTTCGTCAAACGCCTGTCTGGTATTCGCCAGCGCTAATCCAAGTACCATCAGGGCCAGCGCCCAACAAACAAGCGCGACGAATAGATTGAGGAATCCATCGGGTATGTGAAGGAGAATAGTGGCTGGTATAGCCATGAAAACACCTCTTAGGGCGATGTCTGGACGTCCTGCTGACCGGCAGCGCAGCCGCGACAGAGACCCTGTACGCTCAGGCCCGTATTGCTCATGACGAAGTCGTGGTGGGCAACGAGTTGCTGCATCAGGTCACTGACAAGGTCCGACTGGACATGTTCAACATGCCCGCATTGCTCACAGATAAGGTGAGCATGTGGCTGTGTCCGGGCCGTTGCGATTTCGTACACGCTCACGCCGTCGACCGTAGCCGCGCTGACGAGTTCCAGATCCTGCAGGAGCGCCAGCGTCCGATAAACGGTGGAGCGATCGATGGCGGGGGCGACCGCCTGAACCCGGTCGCTCAGGTCGGCGACCGAAACATGCCCGCCCAACGCACACAGCGTGTCCAGGACAAGCTGGCGCTGCGGCGTCAGACGGCCGCCCTGGTCGCGAATACGAGCAGCGAAGTCAGAGGAGTTATGGGACATGCCAGGATCTTATTGCAATTGAGTTGCAATTGCAACATAATCGCAACAATGGTCGAGTTTCTGTCTGCGAGTGAGAGGCGTCACGAAGAGTTGCCCCACCGAATTCATCGGCTCCGATGGGTGGGCTTGCGATCCTGGTCTTGCACCCAACCACACCCCTCCCAACACCCACGCAAGGCTACGTGTTGTGGCCAGCATGCTGCCGGCTGATTCTTTAAAGGCCCGTCAATCAGTCGTCCGCGCCCCACTCATCAATATAGTCCAGCGACTGGTGCCGGAAGTAGGTGTTGTACAGCTCCGCGTAGTGACCGCCGGCGGCCATGCAGACTCGTCGTGGTCGCCTTCTTCGATGATCGCGCCGTCTTTCATGACGATGATCCGGTCGGCCGACTTCACGGTGGACAGGCGGTGGGCGATGACGATGGCGGTGCGTTCGCGCATCAGGTCTTCCAGCCCTTCCTGGATCTGCGCTTCGGTGAAGGGGTCGACGCTGGCGGTCGCTTCGTCCAGGATGAAGATGGCCGGGTCCTTCAGCAGCACGCGCGCCAGCGCCACCAGCTGCCGCTGGCCCATGGAGAGGCTGCCGCCCCGCTCGCCCACGTCGGTGTCCAGCCCTGCGGGCAGGTCGTCGAGCCAGTCGCCGTGGCTGATCGCCTCGGCCGCCCGGCGCACTTCCTCGTCGGTCGCATCGGGGCGGCCGTAGCGGATGTTGTCGCGCCACCGTGCCGGAGAAGAGGAACGGCTCCTGCGGCACCGAGCCCAATCTGCTGCCGGTACTGACCCAGGTCCAGCCGGCGGATGTCACGACCGTCGATCAACAGATCGCCGTCCTGGAACTCGTAGAAGCGGGTGACCAGCTTGGCGATGCTGCTCTTGCCCGCGCCGGTGTGGCCGACCAGCGCCACCGTTTCGCCAGGCCGGATGTGCAGCGAAAAGTCAGGCAGCACCACTTCCCGGTCGGTGTAGCTGAAGCGCAGGTGGCGGAACTCGATCTCGCCAAACGTGGGCGGCGCGTTGGGATCGATGCGCGCATCGATTGTCTGCGCATCAGGACGCGGGCCGACCGGTTCGGCGGCGATCTGCTCCACTTTCGGCTCGCCGTCGATGAGGGCGAAGACGCGCTCGGCGGCCGACAGCCCGTCCTGGAACTGGCTCCAGAAGGAGGCGATGTTCGTCATCGGGAACCAGAAGAAGCCGACCGTCTGCATGAACAGGTACCAGTCGCCGGGAGAGATGCCGAGCGGGCCGCGCGTGGCCAGTCCACCGGCGTAGATCAGGATCGCCGTGCCAATGCCCGCGGCCATGCCCATGAACGGGAAGATCGACGACAGCATCATGCCGCGCTGCAAGCCGACCCGATACCCCTGCCTGTTGTTGGCGTCAAAGGTATCGTAGATGGCCCGTTCCTGACGAAACCTCTTGGCCACCACGATGCCGCTGATCGACTCCTGAATCTGGGCGTTGATGATGGCCGTCACTCGGCGGGCGTTCTGGGTCACGCGCCGGGCAATCTTGCGGAAGCTGAGGGCCATCAGTGCAGCCATCGGAGCCATGATGACCATCAGAAATGTCAGCCACACGTCGATGGTCAGCAGATAGACCAACAGAATGAGCACCAGCAGCACCTGGCTGATCAGGTTGAGCGTCAGGTTGACCGTCTCGGCAAAGTCCTGCGTGTCGGACGTCACCCGGCTGACAATCTTGCCGGAGGGATGCTCATCGTAGAACGACATATCGTGGCGGACGGTGGCGGCGAAGACGTCTTCGCGCAGTTGGAGCACGACATTGCCGATGACGCGGGCGGAAAATCGCTGGCGGATGTAGTTGAAGACCCACGCCGACGCGCCGACCAGACTGATGCCCGCCGCGACGAGGACAATGCCCCACGTCGGCGGGTCCGGGTTGGTGGAGAGAATGTCGATGGCTGTGGCGATCAGGATCGGCCCGCCAGTGCCGCCAGACCGAGTTGAGCGTGATCATCACCGCCACCAGCACCATCTGCCTGGTGTACGGCTTGAAGTAGTCGAGGATGCGCGCCAGCAGCTCCCGGTCGCAGTACTGCCGATCGTAGCTTTCGCGTCTCGAGCCCGTCGAGGATGAAGCCCATTAGCCGTACCTCGCGAAGATGCGCTGGTAGTCGGCGCTTCGGCTCAGCAGCTCGTCGTGCGTGCCCTGGTCCACCAGCTCGCCATGCTGCAGCACCAGGATGCGGTCGGCCCAGCGAATCTGGCTGAGCCGGTGGGTGATGAGGAAGGTGGTGCGCTGGGCGCTGATGCGGCGCATCGCCCGCTGGATCTGGTCCTCGGTGGCGCTGTCGATGGCGCTGGTGCTGTCGTCGAGGATGAGGATGCGCGGGTCGGTGAGGAAGGCGCGGGCGATGGCGATGCCGCTGCCGCTGCCCACCGGAGAGCGTCACGCCCCGCTCGCCCACCTCGGTCTCGTAGCCATCCTCGAAGCTCATGATGAAGTCGTGGGCCTGGGCCTCGCGGGCCGCCTGCTCGATCTGCTCCTGCGTCGCATCCGGCACGCCGAAGGCGATGTTCTCCGCCACGTGCGCGAGAACAGGAAGACGTCCTGCTCGATGGTGGAGATCTGCGAGCGCAGCGACTCCAGGTTCCAGTCGCGCACGTCGATACCGTCGACCAGCACCCGGCCGCCATCGGCGTCGAAGATGCGGTTGATCAGCCGGGTCAGCGTCGTCTTGCCGGAGCCGGTCTGCCCGACGATGGCGACCGTTTCGCCCGGCTCGGCCACGAAGCTGATGTCGCGCAGAATGTAATGCAGCTCGCTGCCGGGGACCGGGTTCTCGTAGCCGAAGCTGACGTTCTCGAAAGTCCACCTTGCCCTCGATGGGTTGGCTGATGCCGCCCTCGTTCTCGTCCAGCTCCGTCTCGGTGTTGATCAGCTCCAGGATGCGGCGGGCGCTGGCGACGCCCAGCTGGACCAGGTTGAAGGAGAAGATCGAGATGAAGGTCGGGAAGCGCAGGACGCCGAACAGCCCCATATAGGTGACGACCTGGCCCAGCGTCAGGCCGCCCGCCCGCCAGAGCAGCACCGCGTGCAGGAACGCCGCGCCCCAGCAGATGCTGAAGACCAGCATGGGCAGATAGCGGGCCTGGATGATGCCCTGCTGCACGAAGTAGTCGCGGTAGACGAGCGGCATTGCCCACGAACTCGTCCTGCTCCTGCTGTTCCTGGGCGTTGCCCTTGACCACCTCGATGCCGGCGATCGTCTCGGCCAGCCCGGCGTTCATCGCGCCGAACTGCTCGCGCAGACTGATGCTGACCGGGTTGAGCTGCCGGTTGTAGTCGCAGACGGTGATGACGAACAGGACGAGGAAGATGACGGGCACCAGCAGCAGCTGCACGTCAATCAGGGCGATAAGGACCATTGGGACGACGATACCCACCATCGAATCCATGATCAGCATCAGGCCGGGGCTGAACATGATGTTGAGCGTGCGCACGTCGTTGGTGGCCCGGGCCATGATGTCGCCGATGCGCTGCTGGCCGTGGAAGGTCTGGCTCTTGCCCAGCAGGCTGACGTACAGCTCGTCCCGCGCGTCGCGCTCGATGCGCTGGGCCATGAACTCGAACGAGATGTTGCGCGTCAGACCCATAAGGCCCTGAGTGACGGCAGCGCCAAACGCCAGCGCCGCCACAAACAGCAGCGCCGTGTTGGCCCAGCCCGGCGTGGAGATCAGGTCGAACCCCTCGCCGATGACGACCTGGATGTAGCTGGCGGCGAAGTTGTTGATGATCGTCGCGCCCAGCGCCAGCAGCGGCAGCCACGGATAGCGGGCCAGATGGGAGGCGATCCAGCGGACAGGGCCGGACCGGTCGTAATCGTACGACTTGTCGAGGCTGAACTCCTGCTTCTCGGCGGCCGTGGCCGGGGCCGCGCTGTCGGGGGTGGTGGCCGTCATCGTCGCTCGCCCCAGACCCGCTTGTCGTCCAGTAGTTCAACGGTCATGGGATAGTCAACGGCGATCTGGCAGGAGAGGCGCGGGTAGCCGAACCGCTCGGCCAGCTGGTCGTGCCAATGGACCGGCTCCGGCGCAGGCGAGAGAAAGACGCCGCACGTGGCGCACAGGCCGCGCCCGCCGCAGTTGGCTCGGCTGGTCAGCGAGGCGTAAGGGGACAATCCGGCGGCCAACAGCGCCCGGCGCAAGTTGGTTCCGGGTTGGACAGGCAACTCGTGGGTCTGTCCCTGGCTGCGAACCGTGACCTGTATCATCTCAACCATCTCGTTCATCCGGAGCGCTACTATCTACCAAAAACTGTAGACCAAATGTTTCGATTGTCAAGCCGGATAAGGGTCTGGTCGCCGTGACTCACAGCGGCCGTTATAATAGACGGCATCTTGCTAGACCGCCCGCCATTGACCCAGTTCATAGACCAACTGAGAGCCATCTCCCTGTTCGCGGAGCTGGACGAACCTGCCCTGCAAACGCTGGCGCAGCACGCTCGCTGGCGCGACTATGACGCTGGTGAACTGGTGGCGCTGGAAGGTGATGCCCAGCCCGGTCTCCATGTACTGCAGCACGGCTGGCTCAAGGTGGTGAAGACGTCCCCTGCCGGTCGCGAGCAAATCTTGCGTTTTCTGGAGCCGGGTGACACGTTTAACGAGATCGGCGTGTTTTCCAATCAGGCGAATCCGGCCACGGCCATTGCCCTTGAGCCAGCCGGCATCTGGCTCATCCCCCGGACGGCGCTGCAGCACCTGCTGGAAGAAGATCCCACGTTTGCCCAGCACATCATCAGCAATATGGCGGAAAGAATGCTCTATCTGGTGTCGTTGGTCACCGATTTGTCGCTGCGGCCAGTGACCGGGCGATTGACGCGGCTGCTGCTGGAAGACGCCGTGGACGATGTGGTGGTGCGGCCCCGCTGGTACACGCAGGCTGAACTGGCTGCTCGGTTGGGCACAGTCCCCGACGTGATTCAGCGCGCGCTGCGCGGCCTGGAAAACGAAGGCCTCATTGCGATAGAGAAGAATCAAATTCGCATTCTTGACCGGAAGGCCATGTCAGAAATCGCTGCGTAGCAAGACCTACCTGCACAATCCGACAAAAGTCGGCGAAGTCGAATCGCTCATCTGCTACAGTGTGTCTGTCAGATGAGCGATTTGCTTTGTCGAACGGCCAATGTGCCAAAGGAGCAGCAGAATGACGACAACCAGCACAGAGACAGTCAAGCAGCTTGACAGGGGCCAATGGGTACGGCTGGGTGCGATTGCGACCGCCGGCAGCGTCATTGCCGTCTTGATTGTGCAGGCCATAGCCCTGGCAATATGGCCGGACATCGCCCTATTCAGACCGCTGGACAGCTACGTGCGCTCAGCCATCTTCACCATTGTGCCCGCTATCGGGGCTACGGCTCTTCTGGCGTGGCTGGTAGGGCACAGGTCGCAGCCGATCAAGACGTTCCTCATCATCGCCATCGTTTTCCTGGGCTTGAGCATTATCCCCGACTATCTCCTCCCCGACCCCAACCGCACGTTTCTGGCGAGCACCGTTACGGCCTCCCTGCATTTTGTGGCGGCTGCTGTCATCATCCCGGTGCTGGTGGGTGGCTATCAACGGCAGATAGCGAGCATGTAACTCCCTCGGAAACAGTGCGTCATAGCACCGTGCTGTGTGCCCGGAGACGCCGCACCCTTAACTTAAAGCCCGGAGCAACCATGACTGCCAATGCGTTGGACCCCCGCCCTGACCACAAACTGTTGGTCCGTGGTGTCGTGAAGTTGGACGAGTCCAATCACGAAAGCGAGCTAGAGCGGGGGATGGTGGTTCGGGCAGAGGACGGGGCGAAAACAGGTGTGGTGGCAGCCCTCGTTCTGAACTGCCACCTTAAGGGAATCACGCATGTACTCATGGGCTATTTGCCCCCAACGACCGTGTACCGCCTCATTCCCCTCTCTCTCATAGCCCGGATCGACTGCGAGGATATTTGGTTACACGCAACGGTGGCAGAGGTCGCCGGCCTGCCTGTTCATCAGCCGGAGGCGTAGACCCGACAAACGCCGGCGGCGCGCAGCGGGACCTTTCCCTTACTTTGCAACAAGAAGACCAGCCAAGGAGACACTTTGACACAAGCAACACTATTCCCCGACTGGCGCGACAGCGTCGTCTACTCGCCCGAAGGCCCGCAGCCGCAGGTTCTGCTGGCGGATGACAAAGCGAAGTTCATTATCGTCGGGCTGGAGCAGGGGCAGAAGATTCCCGCTCACCCGGAGGCAGCCGCCATGTACCATTTCCTGGAAGGCAGCGGCTGGATGACGGTGGATGGCGAACGATGGGCCGTCCATGCCGGCGCCACCGTCGTCATGCCGGCGGGAACGGTGCGCGGCCTGGAAGCAGAAACCCGCCTGGCCTTTCTGGCCACCCGCATTTCATAATACCTCGCCCAACAAGGAGTCGATGACGTGAATCTCTATTTTTTGATGACAGCTTTGTTCATGGTGATGGCTGGTTTGATTGCCGCCGATGCGGCGTTGACAAGCTTTGAGCTGCTGCCGTGGTTCAGCGGGCTGCGCTGGCTGCGAGTCCATTTCATCACCCTCGGCGCACTAACTGAAATGATCTTCGGACTGCTGCCCGCCCTTGTGGCCATCCACGCCGGACGGCCGCGCCCCGCGTTTCGTTGGGATATCTGGCTGGCTTTGAACGCCGGGCTGGTGACGCTGCTTGTGGGCATTCCCATCATCAACCAGCCCCTCATATTCGCCGGCGGCACCCTCATCTTCATCGCGACGGTCTTGCTGATTCTGCAGCTGCGGAATCTACGATCGGTCGAGTCCGGTGCCCTCGTGCCGGAGGCTGGCCACGTCAACCCTCGCGCCGGACGCAAATTCTATATCGCCGGGCTGAGTTACTTCCTGGTGGGCATTGTCGTCGGCACCGGCTTGTGGCTGGGTTGGAGCGGCTGGCTGCAGAATCAGCGTGCCGGTTGAAGTGCATATCCACGCCAACAACTGGGGCTTCATGACCCTGGTCTTTGCCGGTTTGCTGGTCGACATGTATCCGACGTGGGCCGGACGGCCGTTGGCCTGGCCCCGCTCCATCACGCCCATCTTCTGGCTGCTAACCGTCGGCGCTTTGGGGCTGGTCCTCGGCCCGTGGGTCGGCTCCAATCTGTTCTCGGTGCCCGGCATCCTGCTGTTCCTGAGCGGCACCATCTGGCTGCTGCTGAACGTCATCAAGCCGCTGTGGGGCGACAGACAGGCGTGGTTGCAGCCGGGTCTCTGGCACATTGTCACCGCCTACTTCTGGATTCTGGCCCCGGTGCTGGTCGCTCCCCTGATCATTCTGGGCGTGCCCGGCTTTCCCGGCGCGGGCATCGAACGAAGCGCGCCCCAGGCACTGATCTACGGCTGGGTGCTGCAGTTCGGCTACGCTTTCATCCCCTACTTCTTCTATCGCCTGTTCCAGCCCAACGAACCCGCCGAGCTGGGCGGCAGCTGGTTCAGCCTGCTCACCGTTAACCTGGGCGGCGTCTTCTTGTGGGCGGGCATCTTCCTGACTGAGTACCAGGGCCTGCTCCACGGCGCGGCCTACCTGCTGTGGGCACTGTCCATGATCCCCATCATTCTGTCGCTGTGGCGAATCGCGCGCAAGGGGCTGATGACACTGGATACCGGGGCGATTTCACTGGAAGGGGCCGGGTGATTGGGCGGCAGCGGCCCTGTTACGAAGCGTTAGCCCCACCGCCGCGCTGCACACGCTCCTCATCCGCATGTTGAGCGGCCGGGTGAGCCATCTGATGGGGACGGTGGAAGTGTTGCAGCATTAGGATGTCCCGGCTCTCCGCAATCAAGCTGGTCACTTCGCCCACCAGCAAGAACGCCTCGGCCGCAGAGCGACCGAGGCGAAAGCACTGCCCCACCACGCGACCCAAAAGCTAACAAGCAAAGGGCGTAGTGAAGTCTGAACGTGCTGATGGGCGATATGAAAGAATCGCCCACAAGCACGCTTCAAGCAATCTATCTACCGCTGCACCGCCGGCAGATACGTCTGCGCCGCCGGGCCGTCGCCGAGGAAGCGCAGGACGCCGAAGTCGAGGAAGTCGCCCACCGGGACATCACCAGCAATCAGGTATTTACCGTCATTCTGGATAGCGATGTTGTACCCAATGCCCACACCATCATAGATGTCATAGCGCAACAATCCGTTTTCGCCGAAGGTCGTGTCCGGCGTGCCGTCCAGATTGTAGAGCGCGAGGAAGTTACCCAACGCTTCCTCCTGGGTAGACCGGGTGACCGGGGATTGCCCAGCCAGAGACAGGTTGCCTGACGCTCGGCCACGCAGGCCGAGTGCTATCGTGTCATCTGCTGCCGCCTCCGGCTCTTCGACAGGCGAGGTCGGGCCAATGATGGCCACCTTGTTATCAGGGGTAAGGGCCATCTTCAGACAGCCATCGTCCTGACCCGTATCGATAACCACCTGTCCGTTGTCACCGAAAGTGGTGTCCAGATTGCCGTCCATGTCATAACGTCGCAACGTACAGTCCGCGTCAGGTCCCACGTTTCGAAAGCCAAGGGCCAGGAGATGGTTGTCTGGCGTCACGAGCACATAGCGTCCACTGGTCGGGTCGCCGCCGTTGTCCCAGGTGACAAACCCATCGCCTCCGCCAAAGGACAGATCCAGCGTGCCGTCGCTGTTCAGCCGCGTGAGGAAGCCGGCATCCTCCTCTGTTGTCAGGGGATCGACGAACCCGCCGAACACACCCACGCCGACGATCTTGCCCCCGGGCACGGCGACCACATCTTGCAGAAAGCTGTCCACTCCGCCCAGGTCCTCGATGGTGATAGCATCCGTGCCAAAGGCAGTGTCCAGCGAGCCATCCGGGTTATAGCGGATGAAAAGGAGGTCCACGGCATCGTCATCCTGGATGACCACACCTCCGACAACCAGCTTACCGTCCGGCTGCAACACAGCACGCGTTGGCCAGGCGTACGCGGTAAACGTGCCGGGATCCGTTGTCACCAACCCCCCGTTGCCAAACGAATCGTCCAGCGACCCATCTTCCAGGTAGGCAGCAATCGCGATATCGCACACGATGTAGTCAGCATCGCAGACATCGCCGATGGCGAAAACGCCGCCGTTGGGTCGCGCGACGACCTGCCAGGCGGCATCGACCGCATCGGGATCAGTGGTGAAGGCGGTCACGACCTTGCCGCCGTCGCCGAAAGCAGGATCGAGTGTGCCATCCATCCGGTAGCGAGCCAGGCCGAAATCGCCTGGATAGGAATTGACCCAGCCCCCAACAACCCATTTACCGTCCGGCATCAAGGCATTGGCATTGGCAAGATCGTCCGCTCCCCCGAAATCAGTAAGCGTCACACCATCCTCGCCGTAGGTAGGGTCGAGCATACCGGGATTGGCAAGGAAGTTCCCATCGCCCTGGAGCCGCACGGTCGTCATTTCCATGAATCCCGTGTCCGGATCCACGATCTGACCGGTAAGCAGCAGCTTGCCATCCTTTTGTGCTCGCAGCAAGAATGTCTGGTTCTCTTCGCCATCCAGGTCAAAGATATAGATGCCTTCGTCGCCAAACGATTCATCCATTGACCCATCAGGGTTCAATCTGAGTGCAAAGGAGTCGGCGGTCTCGCCCAGTGCGGCCAAGCGACTGGCAATGTGCTCATCTGAACGCGACCTCGAATCGACCGGATAGGCCGAGCCGCCGAGCGCAATTCTACCGTCCGGCAGCCTGTCGATACTCGTGCACCAGTCGTCGAACCCGGAATCAATAATCGACACACCTAGGTCGCCAAAACCAGAATCGAGGACGCCATCCTCATCGAACGCCCAGACCGCACAATCCCACGGACCGTCGGGCGTGGTGACAATGCCGGCGGCGTAGATCGACCCATCTGAGCCAATGGCCAGATCTTCAGGAGCTGCCCCCTCGTCGCCATGCGTCCAGGTGACCAGTCCATCCCCGCCAAAGCTCGTGTCCAGCGAGCCATCCTCGTTGAAGACCGCCAGGAAGCCTTTGTCAATCGTATAATTGAACGGATCGATGACCTCACCGAAGCCACCAACGGTCAGTATCTTGTTGCCCGGCAGCGGCAGCACGTTCTCGACATAGTTTCCCTCGCCGTCAAAGTCGTAGACCACCATACCGTTGTTACCGAAGGTCGTGTCCAGCGAGCCGTCCATGTTGTGCCGGCGCAAGAGCATGTCCACATCGCCGTCCGTCTGGTAGACGATCCCCCCGATGACGACCTTGCCGTCTGGCTGCTCAATGCCGCGAGGCGGCCACGAGAAGAGACTGTTGACGTCATCCAGATTGGAGAAAACGACACCGTCTATCCCCCACGACGGGTCAGGCGAACCATCGGGCAGGTAGGCAGCTGTAGCAAACTCGCACGTGATGTAATCTGCGTCGCATATCTCACCGCCGACCACATAACCGCCATTCGATCGTTCGACGATGGTCCAGGGCGATATCGGGAGATCTGGATCATCGGTAAAGCGGGATGTGACGATCCCACCCTCGCCAAATGACGGATCCAGATTGCCGTTGGACAGCAAGCGCGCCAGCCCAAAGTCGCCGGGGTACCCGTCAACCCAATTGGCGATCGTGAGCTTGCCATCCGATTGCAGGACCATGGCGGTAGGCTGGCCACCGCCTCCGTTGAAGTCAACGATGGTCACACCATCCTCGCCGTAGGTAGGATCAAACGCGCCGGGATCGGCGTTGGCGTAGCTGAAAGCCAGCGTCGCCCCGACAAGCAAAAAGAACACAACAAGCAACAGAGAAACTCGTTTCACTTTATACCTCCTTATGGCACGAAACGATTAAGAGAACCACGACGCGATCGCTGTGGAGCGAAAGCGAACTGGACACGATGTAGATGTGGCAGGCACGGACGCCTTGGGGATAGTTGTCTGGCACAAGACTCGATCCGCGACGCGGCGACATCATCTGGCATGGTCGACAGAGCTGCCGCCGCGTCCTTCTCGACTGGATGTCCTCCCAACACCTCGCTTCATTTAAGCACAGGTTCGCGCTCGAAATGGTGGCAACTTGCCACCACTTGTGGGTAAAATGGCTTAGCTATCCATCCAGTTTGGCAGTCGATTTACGCAATTTGGAGATATCGCCCATGATGGCGCCTGTGCCCCCCGGCAATCTGGCAGAGGAACTCGACCGCCTCCTGGTCGAGACGGACACGAGTGTCCGCAGTCTGGCCCGGCAGTCAGGCGTATCACGGCGCACATTGGAAAACTGGCTGTCAGGCCGCACCCTCCAACCTCGCCGCGCTGAACCGCTCCTCCGTGTGGCCGTGGCGCTCAGATTGACTCGCCAGGAAACGGATCGACTGCTGCATGCGGCAAACCAACCCAAGCTCAATCAACTACAGCAAAAAGGGGTGGCGCTCCCCCGGCAACTTATGACGCCTGAACGTCGAGCGGACAGTCTGCCCCGTCACAACCTGCCGGCAGCAACGACGCCATTCGTCGGTCGCCAGGCAGCGCGCCGTGAACTGGCCGCGCTGTTGGCGCAACCCGATGTCCGTCTCGTAACGGTGGGCGGCCTCGGCGGGTCAGGCAAGACGCGACTGGCCCTGGAGACAACTCGCCAACTGGTGGAGCGCTTTGAGCATGGCGTCTACTTCGTTCCGCTGGACAGTGCCGGCGACGAAGCGGGCTTCTGGTCAACCATCCGTGGTGCGCTGAACGTCCCGGGCGATCCGACAGGCTCCACTCAGGATCTGGTGGAGAACTATTTGCGGAACAAAGAGCTGCTGCTGGTGCTGGACGATTTCGAACATCTGCTGCCCCTGGCCCATGTGGTCCGCCGTCTCCTCGAGCAGACGCCCCGATTAACCTTGCTGGTCACCAGTCGCCAGGCGTTGACGCTGCAAGCGGAGCACCTCTATATCCTCGACGGTCTGTCGTGGGAAGAGGGCGTCGCCTCACCAGCCTACCGGCTCTTTATTCAGACCGCCCGTCGCCATGTGCCCGACTTTGCCCCGTCGTCGGCCGAAATTGAAGCCATCAACCAGTTGTGCGCCCGGGTGGAAGGGCTGCCCCTGGCGCTCGAGCTGACCGCCAGCTGGATGAATGTCCTCTCGCCTACGGCCGTTCTCCACCGGTTGGACAGTGACCTGTTGCGGTCAACCGTCAATACCATTGACCGCGCACCGCGCCAGAAGAGTCTCTGGCATCTGTTCGACTACTCCTGGCAGATGCTCAGTGCCGACGAGCAAGAAGCCGCCATGCGTTTGGCTATCCTGCGCGGCACCTTCTTGCCTGAGATGGCGATGGCGCTGGCCGACCGCGGACCGTCGCTTCTCCAACGTCTCGTGCAAAGCTCTTTCGTGCGTCGTGTTGATGGCAACCGGCTGCAAATTCATCCATTGGTGCGACAATTCCTCGCCGAACAAGCGATGGAAACGGGGCTGACGCGGGCCATGCAGGAGGAGCGCTTTGCAGAGATAACGCTCGATTGGGTAGCCAGGGAATGCGGGTTGCTGCGCGAAACGTTTGAAGCGATTCATTATCAGCGAATCAGTGCAGAGTGGGCGCATTTTGAGCGGGCATGGTGGTTGGCTGTCGAGCAAGAGCGTACTGACCTGCTGGAGTCGTGCCTGGAAATTCTCCATTACTTCGAGTCGCGCGGCACCTGGAGTCAGGGTATCGAGTTGTTTGACGAGACGCGCCATCGCCTTTCGTACGTCAGCGAACGTATGCAAGCCCGGCTTGATGAAGCCACTGCCATTATGCTGCTACGCTTGTTCGATATCCAAACTGCTATCAACCTGGCCCGTCGCTCCTTGAAGACTCTGGAAGAGTTGGGCGTGGCCGAGGACGATATGGCGGGTACATATGCTCGCCTGGTACTTCATTCGGCAAGATATGTGTTCATCCACCGAAACTTTGATGACGAGCTTGCCACCAGTATTCGCCAGATCTCAAACGGACGTCTTGACGTACTCGCAGGCATCGCTTCCCATATCGGATATGGAATAGCCGCGTTTGGCAGAGAAGAGTTTGCGCACGCTCTGCATCACTTTCACGAAATCCTCTCGACCTATGGCCCGGACCTGTATACCGTGCCGGTAACCCGCTGCTTCATGGGCCTGGCATATCAGGCCCTCGAGCAGGAGTCGTCCGCGCGCGAGCAGTTTCGGCTTGGATTAGAGGGCGGGCTGCAGATTGGTGTCTACCCTGCGGTCGTAGTCGCAACTTATGAATTGCGACTGATGGAAAGCGACGATCCAACCTTCGAGCAGGTCAAGGAGACAATCGAGGGACTGGCACTGCAGCTGGGCAGTCGCCGTGCGGTAGGCCAGATAGCGATCCACAATGCGATTGAGTACTTCAATCTCGGTCTTTTTAATCGGGGCCGCCGCCTGGCACGAATTGCCATGAGCATGCTGTGGAACGAAGTGGACAATGCGGAACGCAATCGCAACCTGGCCGCTGTCCTCAAGGCGTACTCAGCCTTTGGTCTGGCCCGGAGCGCTCCGAGGCTGGTGGATATGCTCGCACCGAAGATCGAATTGGCAGAGATCACTGGCGACTAGGCATTGGTTTCTTGTGTCTCCAAAAGCAGAGACGAATCCGGCCTGCATCGAAGTCGCAAGAAGGGCGCTGGCCCATACGCCTATTTCCCACCCACGTACCGCCGCGCCACCCGCCAGTACCGCGAAAAGCGGCGCAGATCAATGGGCCCGTCATAGTCGACGAACGGCTCCTCCGCCAGCATCTCCACCCGCAGACCGGCCGCCCGCAGTTCGTCGCAGATCAGGTCAAAGCGGGGGCTGGGGCTGGCGGCCGTCGCCACGGTGATCGCCTCGTGTTCGGCCGCGAAGCAAATTAGTTCGGCCGTCACCTCGCCCCGCCGAATCGTGACCGGCAGCTCCAGCAGACATTCGTAAATGAACAGCACCCGCTTCAAGCTGATGCGCCACTCAGCCAGCAGCGCGTCGTCCCACACCCAGAGCGCGGGCGCGTCCGGGTAGGCGGCGAGGGCTGGGCCGTAGGGGTTCAGGTTGTCGCCGTGGATCCAGACGATGTGGTCAGAAGTCTGGTTAGTCATAAGCCAATGTCACTATTGTCCGTTTCGTGCGGCGTTAATGCCAACACGGGAATAGTTTGATCGGGATTCCTGGCCGCGTATTGACGGTAGCCCGGATACGCCGCGGCCGCCTTCTCCCACGCGACCTCCCGCTCCCTGCCGCTCAGTTCCTCCGCACGCCACGCCGTCGACTCTCCGGCCAGCGTCACCGTCACGCCCAGGTTGGCAGTCGCGTTGTAGTACCACGCCGGTAGCTTGCCGCTTCCCCAGTTGCTGGCGATGAGGATGAGACGGCCATCGTCGGGGATGGCGATCAGGGGCACGGTGCGCGGCTGGCCGCTTTTGGCGCCGGTGGTGGTTAGCGAGATGATCGGCAGGCCGCTGGCCAGACTGGTGACGCTGTAGCGGCCGTCGCTGGCTTGCAGCAGCGGCGCGTCCAGCCGGCGCAGCAGGCGCGAGAAGAGCCACGTGCCCGGCGGGGTGGCCCCGAACGCCCGCAGCCCGCGCTGCCACAACCGCGCCTCGTCATACCCGACCCGGCTCATGTCGCGCGGCGAATCTCCGCGATGATTTCTGGATTGACCAGGCTGGACGTGTCTCCTGGATCTTCGCCCAGGTAGGCGCTGCGCACCACCCGGCGCATGACCTTGGCGTTGCGCGTCTTGGGCAGGTCGGAGACGAACAGGACCGCTTTCGGCCGCAGCGGCTTGCCCAGTTCGGCCGCCACCTTGTCGCTCAGGTCGGCCGCCAGCGCCTCGGTCGGATCGTAGCCCGCGCCCAGCACGCAGAAGCAAACGACGACACTGCCCTTCAGCGGGTCGGGCACGCCAACGGCCGCCGCCTCGGCCACGGCCGGATGGTTGACCAGCACCGACTCCACCTCCGCCGGGCCCAGCCGCTTGCCCGCCACCTTGATCGTGTCGTCGGAGCGGCCAAGGATGGACCACATATCGTCATCGTCCCGCAGCGCCCAGTCGCCATGCACCCAGACATCGTCGAACTGCGACCAGTAGGTATCGAGGTAGCGCTGGTCGTCGCCCCAGAAGCCGCGGGTCATGCCGATCCACGGGGCGCGAATGACCAGCTCGCCCACCTCGTTGCGCACCGAGTTGCCCGCCGCATCGACCACATCGGCGGCCATGCCAGGGCAGGCGGCCGAAAACGCCGTGGGCTTCAGCGGCCGCAGCGGATTGCCCATCAGGATGCCGCCGCTGATTTCCGTGCCACCGGAGTAGTTGATGATCGGCCGTCTTCGTTCCCCCACCACATCGAACAGCCACCACCACGGGTCTGGGTTCCACGGCTCGCCGGTGGAGGCAAAAGCGCGGACGGCCGACAGGTCATGGCGGCGCACCGGCTCCGCCCCGTGCGGGGCCAGCGCGCGGATCAGCGTCGGCGAGACGCCCATCTGGGTCAGCTTGTGGCGGGCGACCAACGCCCACAGCCGGTCGATGTCGGGGAAGTCGGGCGCGCCGTCGTAGATGAAGAACGTCGCCCCCAGCAGCGTGGCCCCGAACACCAGCCACGGCCCCATCATCCAGCCCATGTCGGTCAGCCAGTAGATGGTGTCGCCGGGGTGGACATCGGTGCCGAAGGCCATATCCTGCGCGGCCTTGACCGGGAAGCCGCAGTGGGTGTGGACCGCCCCTTTCGGCCGCCCGGTGGTGCCGGAGGTGTAGATGATCATCAGCCGGTCTTCGGCGGCCGTCGGCTCGGTGGCGGCTTCGTCCGGCTGCCCGGCCATCAGCTCGTGCCACCATTGGTCGCGGCCCGGCTGCATCTCGACCGGGTTACCCGCCCGCCGCAGGACGATCATGTGTTCCAGCGAGGGCACGGCCGCGGCCGCTTCGTCGGCCGTTGGCTTCAGCGGCACGATCTTGCCCCGGCGCGGGAAGCCATCGGCCGTAAAGAGCGCTCTGGCGTTCGCATCGGCCAGCCGGGTGACGACCGCGCCCGCGCCGTAGCCGGAAAAAAGCGGCAGGATGACGCCGCCGATCTTGGCGATGGCGAACAGGGCGATGCAGATCTCCGGCGTCATGGGCATGTAGAGGCCGATGGCGTCCCCCTTGCCCAGCCCCAGACCGCGCAAGGCGTTGGCGCAGCGGTTGACCTCGGCCGCCAGTTCGCCGTAGCTGAGGCGGCGCACCTCCCCTTCTTCGCCCTCCCAGACCAGCGCCGGACGGTCGCGCGTCGCCGGATCGGCCGCCCACTTGTCCACGCAGCTATCGACGATGTTCATCCGCCCGCCGACGCACCACTGCGGCCACTGGATGCCCCGCGAGAGGTCGACGACCTGCGTATACGGTTCGGTAAAGCGCACGTCGAGGTAGCGCAGCACCGCGTCGGTGAACCAGGCCACGTCGGCCGTCGAGCGGTCCATCAGCTCCTCGAAGCTGCCGATGTCGTGGAGCCGCATGAACTGCGTCAGGTGGGCGCGTTCGATGTCGGCGGCAGACGGCCGCCAGACGATGGTGTTGTCATCAGGGCGTGGATTTGTGGGGCCAGCAAGTGGGTACATGTTGCTCTAACAGTAACAGATGTCGGTCTTTCAGCGCAACGTAGATCGTGTCGAGAAGCCACAACCGACTTGACTTAAATGAGTGTGCTTCAATAGCCAGGCCCCCAGGGCGCGAGGACTATGACAAGTCCGCAGCGACCAGGCCGATCTTGCTCATGTGGATTGCAGATTCATTACGGCAGACTCTGGAGCGAAACAATGAGTCGTATTGGATCAGGGTGGAGAACTTCCGGCAGACAAACTGCGCCGGCAACGCCATCACCCCCTAGACTCTACTGGCGGCTGAATGCGCTGCACAAATGAGAAGTGGGGCTCGTTATCGTCGATGATGGTGGGCGACGGTTCGCCAATCGGGTTTGTCTCTACTCAACAGCTACTCACCAGATGTCTTCGGCTGATACACGTTTCCCTGGTGCCTGAGGATTCCCGTCTGTGGGTCACGCTCAATTGTCTCGCCGGCATACGGGCTGCTGAGGATGAGGGTTGTACGGTCGTCGAGGGGAAGAATCGGACCGATCACTCCCGACATCGACAGATGGCCATCATCAATCGTGATCACCACTTCTCCCCGCTTCTCTTGGCCAATCTGACCAGAGGCGAGACGGTCGTAGCGCTCATACTCCCGGGCCATGCTTTGCCACAGCTGCGGGATGTCGGCCAGATCGGGATAGCGGGGTCCATACTCATATGAAATGTTGCCAAAATTAATGATCGCTGTATCTACAGCGCGTTCTGTCCCCGGATGAAAGAGGATCTCCATGTCACTGATATCCATCGGGAGGCGTAAGAACTCAGCCAGACCCAGACGGACCAGCCAGTGGTCGAGCCTGAAGCGGTCCTGGGCGATGGGTACAAGATCGAACGACAGTCCAGCCATACTGCCCTTCAGACGGTCGTCATGCAGCTCGATATCCATGATCTGCCCCATTATGGCGTAGCTGCCTTCATATCTCTCCAGAGTGGCACTGTCCAAAGAGACCTCTGACTCCACAGGCACTTCTACCGGCGGCGCTCCACCCTCGGCCTGCACCATGGTTTGCAGCAGTTCGAGGGCCAAGGGCATCGTGGTAGCGCCCTCAAAAGCGGTTGAGTTGGCAAGCAGGATCACACCCATCTTCTTCTCGGTCAGCATGGCCACCAACGATCCGGTCCCTTCAAAGGCGCCACCATCATGCCAGATGACGGCTTCTGACCCTATGAGTGGCCCGATCTTCCAGCCGAGGCCCATAGGCTGCGGATCCTCTGCTCGACTGTACTGGTCGATGAACATCGCCTCCAGCGTTTCCCCATTGATGAACTGCTCTCCACCGATTTCTCCATTGCGAAAGATGAAGCCCACAAAGCTAGCCAGATCACCGATGGTCGCATGGAGATTGCCTGAAGGAATCAGAGCATTATCATACTGCTCATAGGGATAGTATTGCCCTTCGAAGTACTCGTAGCCTGTAGCCACTCTAGCAGGGTCCAACTGACCAACGCCAAAGAGACCAGAAGACCAGAAGCTGCTATTACCCATTCCAATCGGCTCGAGAAACCAGTCATGCATATAAACCGGGAAAGGTTGCTCTCGCTTATCCTGGATGACGTAGCCCAACAAGTCATAGGCAACGTTGCTGTACTTGTAACGCTGGCCCGTAGGGTAAGCCAGAAAGCATTCTTCAAGGGAAGCGGCGGCCCGCTCAAGGGCGTCAACGCCAAAGTGCCAATCAGGTTGCAGGCAAGGGTTGCGCGGTAGGCCGGAACGATGGGTCAGGATATGGCGTAAACTGATCGGTTCGCTGACCGGAAAACGGCTATGGATTGTGAAATCGGGCACGTACTCGTCGAGGGGCGCATCCAGGTCGACAAGCCCTGCTTCAGCCAGGCGCATGATTTCCATGGCCGTAACCGGCTTGGCCAACGACCACAACTTGAAGATGGTGTCCTCAGCTACAGGCGTATCTGATTCTACATTGGCCAAACCGAAACTCTCGTGCCAGACAATCTCCTGGTCGACAATGAGCGCTGCCGCTGCGCCGGGTATGTGGTGCTGCTTCATGAGCGCTTCAATGCGGTGTGTGGCCAGTTCGCCAGCGTAGGAATACTCTCCGGTCGCAATCGACTCCGGTCGGACCGGCTCCAAACCTGCGTTGCAGCCGCTGAGGATGGCGGTGGCCAACAGCAGGACAAGACCAATACAAACTCTATTGCAGCGAGGCGTCATTACCGACCTCCTCGTCCCCCTCTTATGATGCGGAGCCTGGCTAGAGACATGGCTTTCGCCCCTGCCAACAGCGACAACTCCTGGAAGTACTTTAACTAAGCCTCAGTAATCTGCGTACCGTCGCTCAGGCGGTCACTGTGCTGCGTTCGCCGGGGTAGTCGTAGGTGCTCTGGATCGTATTCGACAGGCTAATAGACAACCACCCTCGACAGACAACAAACGGACAGTTTCTGCTCCTTTGGCGAGTTGGCTCTCACCCCCAGCCTGGCCTGACTCGCGGCCCCGCCTCTAGCCAACGGCCATCACAAGCCGGGTTTCCCCAACCCGAAGGACCTGCTGGCGACGCTACGTCAGCGCGGAACCACAGCATCATTCGCCCCACCATTGTTGCCGATCAACAACAGTCAGGGAAACAAAAAAGAGCAGGCCATAATGCCATTATCAACAGGCGGTCGGGCAGATCAAGTGATGAATGACGCAGTTTCTACAGACAAATGTCACCCGATTGCTCAGGGCAGGGTGTCAACTTATGATGGGCGGCCTACACATGGCAGAGCGTGGCCCTGTCACGCATCGCGACAATGGATTTCTTTCTGGAGTGTTGTACTGCGCCCCCCAGGCCCAGCCGTGTTCTCGACGCACGGCAGCGGCCGTCTTACACGGTTCATCATCCACTCTGTCGTGAACCCGTGGGCTCATCCTTCCTCAAACGCAGCAACGTCAACAACAGCACGATCATGCCGCTCCCCCAGTACAACGCCTGAATCGCTGTTGTGCCGCTGTCTGTACCCGCAGCGATGCCGTGCATGGTGGCCATCAGGAACAGAGCGAACGTTGTATAGTGCAGCCGCTTCCAGTTCTTCTGGCCAATCTGCTTGCGGAAGTTGAAGCTGATCGAGGTAATGAACATCAAGTAGAAGCCGATAATACCCAGTCCCACCCAACCGGCCCGGTACGGTCCGGCAAAGGGAATGGCAATATCGGCCAATGTGTAGCTGTAGTAGCTATCCCACAGGAGGGCTAGCGCGTGCATGCCGGTCAGCAGCACAGCCAACCAGGAAAGGATGTTATGCAGGGCCAGGGCGAGCGCGGCTGGAACGCTCTCCTTGAACACCTTGGTGCTGAGCAGCAAGCCCCAGATCGTGGAGCCAGCCAGCAAAGCATAGGCCGTTATGCCTGCCGAACGGGAGAAGTACCAGGGCGTTTGGGAGGTAATGGCCAACGCGTCGCCGATCGTGTTGCCGGCGGCCGAATTCATCAGCAGCCAGCCGCCAAAGAGCAGGCCCAGCCCACCGGCTAGTCCAATCGTCAAACTGGCCAGGAAAGCCAGGGCCTGATTCCAGGCATTGTCAGGGGTCTTTCTCTCTCTAGAGTGTGTCATGCGTGCCTATGATAATGATTGATTTGGTATAGGGCTGATGCCAAGCAGGTGTTGATGCATTCTGGGCGTAAGCAGTGCCTGGCCAGTGCGAGTGACCATCAGGCCGGCTACGTCATGGCCGGCGAGCGTGTCCATACCTCTTCCTGGCCCGGCAATGAGGGCAGAAGTCGCCCAGGCTTCCGCCACGGCCGCGGTGCTGGCCAAAACGCTAGCCGTCAACCCATCCGTTTCAGCCGGTCTACCGCTGCGTGGATCGATGAGGTGATGCATGGGCTGTCCGTTCTGCGTCCACCTCCTATAATCTACGCCAGAGGTCGCCAGCGCGCCTTCAGCCAGCCATAAGGTCACGAGATCGTCCTGTTCAGTCACGCTGTCTCTCCGCGGAGCGCTGATGGCAACGGGCCAGCCGGGAAGATCTTCCGGCGCTGCCCCGGCGACCAGATCGCCACCCGCATCTACCAGGCAGGGACCGGCATCTCGCAGCAAATCGACGACTTGCTGCGCCGTATCGCCCTTCGCTATTCCGCCCAGGTCGAGATAAACGCCTGACGGAACTCGCACAGCCTGGCGATCCTCATCAAACTCGACGGCCGCCCACTGCCCCAGATCCGATGTGACATTCAGGGCAGCGTCATCCGATCGACTGCTCGACATCATACTCGAAGCTCTGGTCGTATCCGGCCCGCGTCAACGCCTTGAGCAACGTGGGATCAAAGCCACCACTTGTCATGGCCGCCATCTCGACCGCCAGCGTCATCTCGCGCCACAACAAGTCTGAGACGACGACCCATTCGCCACTGCTTGCGTTCAACCGGGACAGCTCACTCTCAGGCCGGAAGCGGCTTAGTGCTTCTTCGTTGCTGGCAAATCGGGCTTCGACCTGCCTGAAGACAGCTGGCGGCCGTCGGGGCGTCAGCGATGTCCAGCCAGATAGCGATGTGGCTGCCCATGGCCCTGAAGGTATGTGTCTGCCACGACAGAGGGTAAGGTTGCAGGTTCATGGCTTAGCTGGACGAACGAGAACGGGCAACAGGTCTGAACTGGGGCTGGACTACTTGCGGGATCTGCTCCAGGACGATCACTTGTCCCTCACCCCCAGGAGAGAGGGCAACCACCTGTGTGCCTAAGCTGGCCGGCTGAACGACAGCCGCATTACGCTCGGCAATCACAGACGAGGGCTGCAGCGCCTCCCGGATGTTCAACAGCTGTGTCCCAGCCAGTGTCATGACCAGGCTGCTGGTCAACAGGAGCATTTTGAGTGAGCCGGTCTTTCTCTTGGGTCGTTGGCTCTGTTTAGTCATCGTACTCTCCGTACTCTTCGTGCTCTCTTTCCTCATGGTCATCATGGTCATCGTCACCTCTAAAGAACTGGCTCGCCTGCGGACTGTTCATCTGATCTTGCATCTGAACGATTGTCTGGTTCGCAAGATCGAGTTGAGTCCGGTAAGTCGTTTCGCGTTCCTGCATGGTGCGCAGCGCTTGTTCAAGTTCGGCGTTGTATTGTTGCAAGGCGTCAGGATCGGTGGTGTTGGGAGCGGTCGTGTCGATCGTTTGGGTGGTTGTCGCCAATCCAGCTGAGACCGAGCTGTTGTCGGCTCCCAGGTTCCCAAAACCTAGTGCGAAAAGCGTTATGATCAATATCCCGGCAAAAGCTCCCACAGCAATTGTTCTTTTGTGTTCCATCTGGTTACTCCTCGAATAAACGTGATTTGGTGTGTAACTTGACACATCATAGGGCAATTCCCCTTGCTCTGGGTTAAGACAGACCTAAACAATGTTAAATCCAGCCTAAATCTCGCCTGGGGCATTGATCCCGGTCGTCACATGCGTAACAATGTCTGTGATGACCAACGTGCTGCTAATCGATGACGACCAGATGATCACAATGCCCCTGGCCCGAGCCTTGACCCAGGCAGGCTACGACGTGCAGGTCGCATCAAACGGCCGCCAGGGCCTGGACATGGCTCGTGGTCACACGCCGGACGTTGTCGTGCTTGATGTGCTTATGCCAGAAATGGATGGGTGGGAAGTGTGCCGGGCGCTCAGGCAAGAGAGCACAGTGCCCATTTTGATGCTGACCGCCCTGGGGGAGGAGGTCGACCGAATTCTTGGCCTGGAACTCGGTGCCGATGATTACTTGACCAAACCTTTTAGCACGCGCGAACTCGTAGCCAGGATTCGCGCCCTGCTGCGCCGCGTTGAACTGGATCGGCAGCAGGAACCGGCCAATGACAGGTTGGCAGTTGGCGATCTTCGAGTCGAGCTAAACACGTATCGTGTGTACAAAGGCGAGCAGGAGCTAACACTGCGTCAGAAGGAGTACGATTTGCTGGTCCTCTTACTCAGCCGCCCCGGCGACGTAATCACCAGAGCTGAGTTCTTTGACCGCGTCTGGGGCACCGATTGGCTGGGGGATACCCGGACGCTTGACGTTCACATACGCTGGCTGAGGGAGAAAATCGAGTCGAATCCAAGCGAGCCTAAACTCATTCAGACGGTGCGCGGTGTCGGCTACCGGTTTGCGAAAGAGGCTGCATGAAGCGCCAGTTTTCATCGCTGCGTGCCCGCCTGCTGTTGGCATATGCCGGCCTTATTCTGTTTGGATTCACCATTCTGGTTCTGCTAGCCGGCCAGCAGATCTCTTCAGGGACATTAGAGGATTTCACCAGCGGTCTGGAAAATCAGGCGCAGCTGGTGGCCAGAGCCCTAAAGGAACCTGTCGAACATTTCTTTGAAGGTGAATCGAGCGAAGCCGGTGTGCAGACCATTTTGCAGAACTTTGCCAACGAGACACAGGTGGATGTACTGGTACTCGATGAACAGGGACGTTTCCTGGCGAGCAGCACGGGCAATCACGAATTTGCGATGGGCCCGGAGATCGAGGCGGCCTTGCGTGGTAACAGGAGTACGAGCATCCGCAATGCCAACGCGTACGCTGCCGCACCGATCCTTGAAGATGGTCGTGCGATTGGTGTCGTCCAGATCGCCGCGCCCCTCTCCGTTACACAAACTCTGATCAGACAGCGCTGGTTGACATTGGCCGGTGCGGTCCTCCTCCTGACAGTTGTCGCGGTCATTGCGGCGTATTGGCTGGCTAATACGCTGACGCGTCCACTTGACGAACTGCGACAGGCCTCCCTCCAGATCGCTCAGGGTGATTTCACCCAACACGTTCCCGAAGATCAGCTGGACGAATTTGAGGCAGTGGCCCGCGCCTTCAATCAGATGAACACGCAAGTGGAGTCGATGCTCGAGGAGCAGCGTGCTTTTGCCAGCAACGCCTCTCACGAACTGCGCACCCCGCTCACCACGATACGTCTGCGCAGCGAAGCGCTGCGTCATGGAACAGTCGAAGGCGACCTGGCCCACCAATACATTGTGGAAATCGACGATGAAGCAGTGCGACTCGGCAACCTGGTGCAGGACCTGATGCTCTTGTCCCGGCTGGATGCAGGGCGGTTGCAGATGGGTCGAGAAGAAGTTGATAGCGTACGACTCGCACGCCAACTCATCGCTGAGGTTGCAGAAGAGTCGGCCGATCGCGATATCGCGGTGGTGCTTGAAGCGCCTGAATCCGCGAGATGGGTCCGTGCCGGACAGGGTCATATGTCGATCGTCTTCCGCAATCTCCTGACCAATGCGCTCAAATATACGCCCGCCGGCGGCAGAATTGTCTGGCACATCAGCGAGGATCCAGACGCGATCGTCCACACTATCCGCGACAACGGGCAGGGAATTGCGCCCGATGATCTGGACCATCTGTTTGAACGTTTTTATCGCGGCGACAAGTCCCGTTCCCGGGATGTGCCAGGAGTCGGGCTGGGTCTGTCGTTGAGCAAGCTGATTGTTGAGTTCTATGGGGGGACGATCTGGCTCGAAAGCGATGGTCTCCAGCAAGGCACGACTGCCCATGTTCGGTGGCCGGCAGACAAGCTGGTTTCGTCGTGATTCTGATGGTGCGGAATGTGACGCTGCACACACGCGGGCGGTAAGCCGGCCCAGATGGTGGATGCACGAGCCAGTTGCGGCGTATCGTGAGCTTGTTACCATTGTAGCCCCATGTGCCCACCGCATTTCAGTTTGTTGATATGAGTTCGTGCGTGATGGAGAAACGAATAAGATGGCAGAGCATTATTTGGACAGCAGCGTCACTCAACCGTTCTGGGACAACTCAGTCAACCCGCGACTGGAAATCGATCCGGGAGATGTGGTGGTGTTCGATTGCCCTGAACCGACCGGGCAGATCACACCGGATTGGATCGCCGACGATCTCCTGACCCGTTACGATCACACCCTGGCCCACGCCTTGATCGGCAGCGTCTATGTCAAAGGTGCGGAGCCGGGTGACACCCTGGAAGCGGAGGTACTCGACTTCCAGCACAAAGGCTGGGGGTGGAGCGGTCACTTACCGGGCTTTGGATTGCTGGCGGACGATTTCGACTTCCCCTACTTACATCACTGGCGAATCGAAGGCGAGGCATGTCATTTTGGGGTCAAGGACATTGTCGTTCCCTTTCAGCCCTTCTGTGGCGTGATGGGCGTTGCTCCCGCCGAACCGGGGCGGCTCGACACCATACCGCCTCGCGTCAACGGCGGCAACGTCGACATACGCCATCTCGGGCGCGGGGCCAGGGTATGGCTTCCGGTCCTGGTCGACGGCGCTCTCTTTGCCTGCGGCGACTGCCACAGTGCTCAGGGAGATGGTGAGGTCTGCGGCACGGGCATCGAATCACCAATGACGGTGACGCTCCGCTTCCAGGTGCACAAAGGCCGGACAATCCCGGAGCTGCAATTCCAAACCACCAGACCGCTCGACAAGCTGACCGACCAGACGTACTTCGTCACCACGGCGCACGGCCCGGATCTGATGGAGAACGCCCAAAACGCCGTGCGCTACATGATCGACTGGCTCGTCGATACCAAGGGGCTGACGCGCAGCCAAGCATATGTGCTGTGCAGTGCCGCCGCTGACTTGAAGATCAGCGAGATAGTAGACCTCCCCAACTTCATCGTTTCCGCCTACATGCCGCTGCAAATGTTTGACGCCTGACGGCCGTCATACAGTTCTGATCAAGCCATAACGTTCGGCTATTTCAAGCTGCCAGAAGGCAAGCGAGAAGAGCAGCCGTCCCCAACTGCTTGAGGGGTCATGCGACCATAGGCTCCACGGGCAATCGCGGGACCTGGCCGAGCAGCTTCCTTGCACAATAAGCGCTATGCTATACTGGCCCCGGAGGTATTGCGTATGCAGCGTTATTCTGTGTCAACCGCTCTTGTTCTGGGACTGATCATGTGCGTCTTGTTGGCCGCTTCGCGTCTGCCACCTGTCGCCGCCGAGGAAGCATCTCCATCTGAGACAGATGCCTGGGCATCCTCCGTCGTAACCTTCAAACCCGGCGCGGGCACCATCGGCGCCAACTTCAGCGATCCGGCCAGTGCTCTTGGTGAAGTGGATGCGGGCATTGTGGCCCTGGGCAACGCCCAGACTCCGTCCGGGCCGCCGGCCGATCCCAACAGTTGCGAGGCTGTGCTCATTGTCGATTTCGGCCGGCATCTGCTGATGGACGGTGAAGGAGATGACCTGATCGTTTACGAACTGGCCGGGGGCGGTGTGCCCGAACCGATCTGGGTCTATATTGGCGGCGAGGACACAGGGTGGCGATTTGTGGGTGTGTCGCCGGGCGGTCGCGATCCGATGGACATCAGCAATGTGGCCGGCCCGGATGAAACGTTCAGCCAGATCGCGCTGTGTGATGTGCCCGATGGCGATACGACGATTGGGGCAGCGCCGGGACCCGACATCGACGCCATCGCCGCCACCTACACGAGCCGCATCGGCCTGGTGGCCCAGGCGCAGGGGCCGGGCTGGTTTGTCGATCTCGATCCGGCGCCGGCAATCGGGACTGCTTCGGTCTTCACGCCACTGGTTGAGTTCGAGGACCTGGGCTTTGCGCCACCGACCATCTTCCAGTTCCAGTGCGAGGAGAATGCGGAACTGACCGAGTGCAGCTCCTACCTGGTCGTGAAGGCCAACTGCGGCGGAGAGCTATCGACGACGCCCCCGGCCCTGTACATCCACCCGTTCCTCTTCCCGACTATTAACGATCTGGAGGGGCTGGTGTCGCTGCGCGAGTTGCAGGTTGGCTATCAGGAAGAGCGCTTTGAGACCCTCTACGCGTTCTGCACCGAGACGCCCGGCCGTGCGGCTGCGGCCGAATCCCGTCTCCGTCTTCACGCTCGACGAAGGCGGCGCGCGCTTTGTCTCCCCGGACGCGGCGTGGCGGTATAAACTGCGAAACGCCCACAGCGAGCATCAACAGCGACGGGCTGAACCCATTTCG
Source organism: uncultured Chloroflexia bacterium (assembly GCA_963715935.1). Classification (GTDB taxonomy): domain Bacteria; phylum Chloroflexota; class Anaerolineae; order Promineifilales; family Promineifilaceae; genus Promineifilum. The sequence continues at coordinate 241,818 of CAVQSM010000001.1, forward strand.
TCGCTACCGCATTATCCTGACAGCGACCAGTCGGTCGTGCGCGTGATCGGCGGCAGCGTGGAGGTTGATCCGACCGCACCGGGCGAAGACCCCTTCACCCTGTCGGCTGGACAGCAGGTCGTGATTACCGATGACGGACCTGGGCCGGTGATGGATCTGGACTTTCTCTACCTGCCGGTGACGCAGTGATCGTAAGCAGTCGTAAACAGGACAGTGCAAGCGGCCCGGCGCATCACTGACATGTTCGACCTGAACGGCAAGAACCTTCACCTTACGACTCTTGGGTGACAGCTTCCGTACCATCTCGTGCATTAGCATCGCAGATTTCGCCAGAAGCGCAGATGGCAATATGACCCGATAGTGCACCTTTTCGGATATTGTGCCCGGTCGCCCTTTGATCTAGATTAGTAGCATAGATTAGGTAAGCCGGCTGCGAATGAGCGCGGGGCCCGTTACTCTGCGTAACATACGCCCAACCGGCAGAGCAGTCGATACGTGACGCTCCTCGCTTCGTTTCGCAGGGGTCAGGCTGTTCGGAAATAGTCGCTACCCACGTCCATTCGGGTTATGCTTAATGAACGAACGAAACCTAAGGATACCCAGGTCCCGCGCCGAGACGCTCACACGAGCCAGACGGGGCTGTTTTCGGGAATTGGTTAACCATACTGACCACCTCCGAGTGATTCAACACCACCAGAGAGTGTGTCACCAATCGGCTCTTCCGAGCCAGGAGAACGAATATGCTGCACGAAAAAGATACCGTACGCGATAGAGTAACAGAAGATATTTTTGCATCTGTGGACGCTTCCGTCGCCCTGCCGAAGTATAAATTCCCGGCGAATGAAATCTACTCGCGCACGGCCTTTACGATGGTGGCTGATGAGTTGATGCTCGACGGCAACTCGCGCCAGAATCTGGCCACGTTCTGCCAGACGTGGCTGGAGCCAGAAGTTCACGCGCTGATGGAGTTGACGATCAATAAGAACATGATCGATAAGGATGAGTATCCGCAGACGGCCGAATTGGAGGCGCGCTGCGTCCATATGCTGGCCGATTTGTGGAATTCGCCCGACGCCGCCAATACGTTGGGCACCTCGACCACCGGCTCCAGCGAAGCCGCGATGTTGGGGGGGATGGCGCTGCTGTGGAATTGGCGAGCGCGCCAGAAAGCGGCAGGCAAGCCGTATGACAAACCAAATCTGGTCACCGGCCCGGTCCAGGTCTGCTGGCACAAGTTCACCCGCTATTGGGACGTGGAACACCGCGAGATTCCAATGGAAGGCGACCGCCTGATCATGAACGCCGAAGAGGTGTTGAAGCGGGTCGACGAGAACACCATTGGTGTTGTGCCCACGCTGGGCGTCACGTTTACCTGTGACTTCGAGCCGGTCAAGGAAGTCAGCGACGCGCTGGACCAGCTGCAGGCCGACACCGGGCTGGACATTCCTATCCATGTAGATGGCGCGAGCGGCGGCTTCCTGGCCCCCTTCGTCTTCCCCGACCTGGAGTGGGACTTCCGCTTGCCGCGCGTCAAGTCGGTCAATGCATCCGGGCACAAGTTCGGTTTGTCACCGTTGGGCGTCGGCTGGATCATCTGGCGCGATGCCGAGGAGCTGCCGGAAGAGCTGATCTTCAACGTCAACTACCTGGGTGGCAACATGCCCACATTCGCGCTCAACTTCTCCCGGCCCGGTGGTCAGATTGCTGTTCAGTATTACAACTTCCTGCGGCTGGGACGGGAAGGATATCGCCGCATCCACGAGTCCTGCTACCGGACGGCGCAGCATCTGGCAGACGAGATCGGCAAAATGGGGCCGTTTGAGATCATCTATGACGGTCGCGGCGGGCTGCCGGCGCTGGCCTGGAAGCTGAAAGAAGGGATCGACCACGGCTTCACGCTGTTCGACCTGGCCGACCGGCTACGCACGCGAGGCTGGCTGGTGCCTGCCTACACGCTGCCGGCCAACCGCGAGGACCTGGCCATTCAGCGCATTCTGGTGAAGCACGGTTTCAGTCAGGACATGGCCACGCTGCTGCTAAAGGATTACAACGACGCCGTGGACCATTTCGCCAACCACCCAGTTAGTGTGCCGCTCTCCAGCGAGGAAGCAGGTGGATTCAGCCACTAGAGAGCATGAGTCAACGTATTGCAGGCGCGGCGGCTGCTGCTGATCCGCCGCGCCTGCCGCTGCTTGCCCCCGGACGGACCCGGACATGACACCCCACACCGCCCCCAGCTACATCAATTACCCACCGGAATGGGAGTTCATCGAATCGGAGACGGTTGGTCCGTTTGTGACACGAACGACCTACCAGCGATCGGACGGGACACTGGATATTCGCTCATCCCGTTTGCACCGCAAACGGCTCGGCCCGGAGGCAGCTGACGAGAATCTGATTCGGCAGAAGCCGACGCTGTTTCTCTGGCGACCCCGGTCGTTGAACTGGTGGATTGCCGTCCTGTTCATGATCGGCTCGTGGCATTTCGTCAGCGGGAGCGTGCTGACGCTGGCGGGCTACGAAGAACGATCACGCTGATTGGCGCGGTTTTCTTCATCGGGTCGATCTTTTTCACGATGGCGGGTTACAGTCAGTACAATCAGTCGATCAATGCGCCGGATGCGGTCGACAGCACAGGCAGAGCGACCGGCCCGGCGAAACGTCGTCCACTGGCGTGGCAGCCCGGACGGATTGATTTCTGGGCCACCTTCCCGCAGTTCCTGGGCACGCTGGCCTTCAACATGTCTACTTTCGCCGCCTTTATCAACGTCAGATGGCTGGGATACGATCTGCTCGTCTGGGTGCCGGACTTCGTCGGATCGATCTTGTTCCTCACTTCCGGAACAGCAGCCGTGGTTGAGTTCTGCCACCGGCTGTGGTGCTGGCAACAGCATAAGCTGTCGTGGTGGATCGTGATGATCAACTTCGTGGGCTGCGTGGCGTTCATGATATCGGCCGTTCTGGCCTTTGTGCGGCCGCAGCCGATCTTCGACAACCTCGCCACATGGGCAACGGTATTCACGCTTATCGGCGCGGTCTGTTTCCTGGTGGGCGCTTACCTGATGTGGCCGGAGATGGGAGCGGAGGAAAAGAGCGCGGAGGCATAGATCGCTCGCCGGCGAAACAGTGGCCTGGGCGTTGTCGCAAACGCTTTCGATCCGCGCCCACGCCGGCGATCCGGATAGCCACAGATTGTCTGGGCGATTACCAGATCAAAAGAAACTTTGCGTCCCGCATCAACGGCTACAAGCTCGAGCGGGCAAGCACATGCGTCGGCGAACCAGCACCTGAGCTGCATCGCTGCATCAATCAGTCAGTTACCTCACTCGCAATGGTGGCCGCAGCCATCGACCAATATCGGAAAAGCCTACCCTTCGCCAGCAGTCTCGTCTTCGACGAAATCGGTAGATGAGCTATCGCCCTCCTTCCCTGGGGCAAACGATGATGACTTGTAGCTTTGGGCCATCTCCTTTCTGAAACGTAGGGTTACTTCCCGACGCAAAAAGATTGGGACAAAGGTCTGTATCCGGGCATCTTTGTAATCCAGGGCCACCTCGTCAAGCATCCTTTCAATCTCGCAACGTGGCACCATCCCATCCAGGTCTTTAGAAATCTGTTCGATGAGTGCCTCATTGCGCCGCAAGACGTCTTCAGGAATCAACTCATCCCCTGTCGGACGCCCGAGGTGACCTTCCGCTGATTGCCCGACGACCGGGTCGTTCTTGAACTTGTACATTGTCAAGTGCCTTCTGACTTTCTCCAGCAATCCAATTACCCAACTTCAGAGCGTATGGCGCCTGGCGGAATGCCAGACGCCAACCGACCTTCCACCCGAATCAGTCACCAGATGCCGGCAGCGGCGTGGCTGCAGCCGGTGCGGCCGATTCCTTGCGGCGACGCAGGAAGATTTTGATTACCTCATCAACCAACAGCAGCACAAAGGCAAACCCAAAGCAGATTAGCCACTGCTCCAGTGTCAGCGAATCGAAGTTCAGGACGTTCTGCAGGAATCCCAGCACCGTCGGCAACAGGACCAGCAAGAGCGCCAACCCATAGAGCATCAACTGGCTGCGATCATGGAAGATGTCGCGATTGAAAGCACTGGCCGTTTCACTGCGCGAGCTGAGCGCAACCGAGATGTTGAGCAGCGAAAAGACAACAAAGCCCATTGTTGCCGCCAACGTCACACTGCTGGGTTCGTAGCGTGCTTCCAGGAAGAGCGTAAAGCCCGCCATCAGGAGACCGATGAAGATGATGCGCAACCACTGTGACCGCGACAGAATGGGTTGGTTCAGCGGTCGTGGTTTGCGTTCCATCAAATCATTGGCCGGCTTGTCAAAGCCCAGGGCAATGGCGATGGGCACCTGAACAGCGAAGTTAATCCACAGAATCTGCAGCGGCGCGAACGGTATGCCACCGAGGATAAAGAAGATCGCCGCGCCCAGGAACGTGGCGATGAAGGCCACCAGAGCCGTCATCTGGAAGCGGATGAAGTGGGACAGGTTATCATAGATTGCCCGGCCATACTCAACCGCTTTCACGATGGTGGCGAAGTTGTCGTCGGTCAGGATCATCACCGCCGCGCCCTTGGAGACCTCGGTACCGGTGATGCCCATCGCGACGCCAATATCGGCTTTCTTCAGGGCCGGCGCATCGTTCACGCCGTCGCCGGTCATGGCGACGATGTTCTCTTGCTCCTGCAGCAACCGCACCAGTCGGATCTTATCCTCCGGCGCCACCCGAGCCACCACACCGATATTGGGCAGTCGCTTTTTCAGCTCATCGTCGCTAATGGCAGCGAACTCAGCGCCCGTGAGCGCCTCGCCTTCAATGCCCAGCTCATGGCCAATGGCAGCGGCCGTAACAGCGTGATCACCCGTGATCATCCGCACCTGGATCCCCGCGCTATGGCACTTGGCGATGGCGTCCTTTGCCTCGCTTCGCGGCGGGTCCACAATGCCAACCATGGCCAGCAAGGTCAGATCGTGCATTTCATCGATCAAGCTGGCTGTGGGATCGAACGTCTTCGGATCGAAGTCGCGCCGGGCCACAACCATGACACGCTCGCCGGCTGCGGCAATCCGCTCATTCTCGGCCAGCGCCAACTGCAGATTCTCATCAGTTACCTGGCGCGTCGCTTCGCCGGGCATCCAGTAGGAGCTGGAGCGAGCAATCAGCACATCCGGCGCACCCTTCACGAAGGCACGCACCACATCCTTGCCCTGTTCATCCACCATATTGTGGAACGTCGCCATAAACTTGTAGTCAGAGTCGAAGGGCACTTCGGCCACACGCGGATACATCTCGCGCGCACCTTCCACACTAATGCCGCCCTTCTCCGCCAGAACGATGAGCGCCCCTTCAGTCGGGTCACCGATAAGCGTGGTCCCGTCCAGACGGGCGTCGGCGCACAGCGCCATAGGCAGCAGGATTTGATTGAGGTCAACAGCGGTCCCGCCGGCGCTCAACAACTTGCCTTCCGTGCTGTAGGCCAGGGTCGATTTCTGCCACGGTTCCAGCCCGGCTACACCTTCAGCCAGGGCCATGGATCCTTCGATCCCATACCCTTCGCCTGTGACGGTGAAACGGTTCTGACCGGGGATGGTGAATTCACGAGCCGTCATCTTGTTCAGCGTCAAAGTGCCGGTCTTGTCCGAGCAAATGGCCGAGACCGAGCCGAGCGTTTCCACGGACGGCAGGCGCTTCACGATGGCGTTCATGTCGGCCAGCTTGCGCGTGCCCATCGAATACATGGTCGTCACGACCGCCGGCATACCGGTCGGAATGGCCGAGATGGCCAGGGCGACACCGGCAATGAAGATCTCATTGAAAGGTTGGCCGTTAATGTAGCCCAAGATGAGCATCAACAAGAAGGCGATGCCGGCGATACCGGCAATGATCTTGGTCAGATGGTCCAACTGCTTCTGCAGCGGCGTCTTGTCGGTCTCGGTCTTGTTGAGCAAATCGGCGATGTTGCCCATCTGCGTAGCCATACCGGTGGCCGTGACCATGAACTCACCGCGACCTCGTGTCACAGACGTGTTCATAAAGGCCATGTTCGCCTGGTCCCCCAGAGGAACTTCGTCCTTTTCAATGACCGCGGTGTCTTTGGGCGAGGCAACGCTCTCGCCCGTTAGCGCGGCCTCCTCAATTTCCAATGTAGCGGCTACAAACAGGCGGCCGTCGGCGGGAACGCGATTGCCGGCCTCCATGAGCACCACATCGCCCGGCACCAATCCGTCCGCCTCAATCTCGATCGCCTGGCCGTCGCGGCGCACGCGAGCGATATCTTTCATCGTCTTGGCCAGGGCGGCCAGGCTGGCCTCGGCCTTAGACTCGCCGCGTAAACCGAGGACCGCGTTAAAGATCGTCAGGCCGACGAGCACGATTGTCGTGCCCCATTCGCGCGTGAAGATAAAGCTCACTGCAGCCGCCACCAGCAAGATGATCTGCATGAGATCTCGGTACTGGCGCAGGAATGCCTGCAGGCCCGTTTCCTTCTTCCCTGCAGCCAGGACGTTGGGCCCATATTGCTGCAGTCGCTGCTGCGCTTCGGCCGCGCTCAAGCCCTTGGCCGGATCGACCTCGAGCTTGGTCGCGACCTCTTCGGCGGTCAGCACATACCAGGTTGTGTCTGTGGATGTTGCGTTAGACATTGTTCATCACCTTGAAGCTAATAGATGCTCGGAATGCGCCGATAGGCGTAGTCCGGCTCAACATAGTCGCCCTTTGCCTGCCGCCGAGGAAACTTGATTGGCTCGCGCGGCACTTCTTCATAGGGAACAACACTGAGGAAGTGGCTGATACAGTTCAGCCGGCCCCGGCGCTGGTCGTTGGAGTCGACAACATACCAGGGAGCGTCGTTCGTGTCCGTGGCCAGGAACATGTCATCGCGGGCGCGGGAGTAGTCATACCAGCGGCGCTGCGCTTCCAGGTCCATGGGGCTGAGTTTCCAAATCTTACGGTAGTCTTCGTTGCGTTCCTTGAATCGCTTGGCCTGATTCTCCATACTGACGTCGAGCCAGTACTTGATGAGAATAATGCCGGAATCGACAATCGACTTCTCAACGAAGGGCGTCAACTTCAGGAACCGCTCCACCTGTTCCGGCGTGGCGAAGCCCATCACCCGTTCGACCCCGGCGCGGTTGTACCAGCTACGATCGAAGAGCACGACTTCGCCCGCCGCCGGCAGATGTGGCATGTAGCGCTGGAAGTACATCTGCGACTTCTCGCGCTCAGTCGGCGCCGTCAGGGCAACCGTGCGGAAGACGCGAGGGCTTGTGCGCTCGGTGATGCGCTTGATGACGCCTCCCTTGCCGGCCGTGTCGCGGCCCTCAAAGATGACGCATATCTTGGCCCCGCTGACCTTGACCCACTCCTGAAGCTTGACCAGCTCAGTCTGCAGAGGTCTTAATTCCGCTTCAAATTCTTTGCGCTTCATTTTCGGCTTGGGCTCCGTAGACACAAGCGGTTCGTCCAGATTGGGCGGCGCGACATTTACCTCTACCAATACGTCTTCCGTCTTGGCCTGGCTCTTCTGTTTCTTCTTGTTCTTCTTCTTGGACATTGTTCTATCTCCAGTTACGTCTTGTACACTCATTTATCAACCTGCTTCCGATCTACTGCCTACTGCCGGGCGTCGGGACGATACCCGGACCCATAGCACGTTGGACACTGCCTTGCCTGGCGTCGTCCAGGGCGGGCCAACCAGTGACCGCCACCTCCACCATTGCCTAAGGAACTGTTGTAGCCATAGACCGGTCTCCTCCCTTTCGCCACAGACGTCCAGTCGCTCCTAGATACCGTCGCGCAGAACGGGGCAGGTCATGCAGTGACCGCCACCGCGCCCCTTACCCAGTTCAAAGCCGGCGATCTCCAGCACTTCGATACCGGCCTGGCGCATCTTGGCTATTGTATAAGTGTTGCGCTCGTAGGCGACGATGACGCCCGGTTCCAGCGCCACCGTATTGTTGGCGTCGTCCCACTGCTCGCGCTCCATCTGGTACTCATCACCGCCGGTTTCCACAACCGTCAGCTTGTCTACCTTGAGTGCGTCGGCAACGGCCGAGATGAAATTCTTCTCGACGGTCACATGGAAGTCACCTTCCTTCTTGCCGGGGCGCAGGCTGACGCAGCGGATGTTGTTGACAACTGCCGGGTATGCGGTGGCGACGTCGCGATCGAGCAGTGTGAACACTGTGTCCAGATGCATATGGGCGCGATCCTTGGTCATGATGGCCACAATCACGCGGTCGACTGCACCTTTGGCAAACAGCTCTTTCGCCACCAGCTCAATCATCCGGCCCGACGTCCGCTCGCTCATACCGATAGCGACGGTTCCATTGCCAATCGGCTGGACGTCACCGCCTTCCAACGAGGCGCGGCCGAAGTCCTGGATATCAAACCCTTCGACACCCTGCTTAGGATACCAGAAATTGAAGTCGGCCTCCTGGAACATGGGATGGTAACGATAGATCGTCAGCATGTTCAGGGCTTCGCGACGGCGCGCCGGCCAGTACATGGGGTTAACCGTCACACCGTTGTAGATCCAGCACGACGGATCACGCTGGAACAGCGAGTTGGGCACAGGCGGGATGATGAAGTAGCCGTCATCATCCACAGCGGCGGCGCCCAGGGAGATTTGCCGGTACTTCGCCAGATCGAACCCCATTTGCTCAAGCTCGCCCAGCGTCAGACCGCCGACGACATGCCTGGCCAATATGTCCGGCTTCATCTGCCACATGAAGTCACGCACCTCATCAACCAGCGACCAGCCGACAGTGTACTCGGAGGCTACCATCTCGATCAGGTTGCGGCGGCCTTCCTCAGACGCACCCAACGCTTCCGCCAGCATCTCGACATGGATGTACACTTCAATGCCGCGATCCCGCATGAGCTGGACGAATTGATCGTGCTCCCATTGGGCGCGTTCCACCCAGAGCACATCATCAAACAACAGCTCGTCGTGATTATTGGGGGTCAGCCGCTGCAGGTCGAGCCCCGGGCGGTGAACCATAACTTTGCGTAGCTTTCCAACTTCAGAATTAACACCCGTTTGAGTATTCATCGTCTTCTCCACTAATGGTCTTGTCAATCACTCAGTGATCATCTAATCGATCTGGGTCTGGATGGCCAGGCGATCCCGGTCCTACCCCTTGTTTCCAACGATATTGGTGCCGGCTGTGCCGGCCACAATCTGCTCGATATCAGCCAGGCTGCCGATGGCCGCCCGTTTGCCGGTCTTGCGCACGAAGTCGATGGCCGCCTCAACCTTGGGGCCCATCGAGCCAGCGGCAAAATCATACTGTGCCAGTTCATCGGCCGTGATCGTCTCGATGCGTCTCTGATCCGACGTGCCCCAATCGAGATAAACGCCATCCACATCCGTGGCCATAATGTACAGGTCGGCGTCGATATCGTGAGCCAGCAGGGCAGTAGCGCGATCCTTGTCAATGACTGCTTCCACGCCCACGAGCATGCGCTCGTTGCCGGGGTCATACATGGTGGGTATGCCACCGCCGCCGGCGCAGATCACGACCGTTCCATGCTCTAGCAAGAGCTTGATCGGCCGTTCCTCAAAAATGCGCTTTGGCAGCGGAGAGGGCACAACACGGCGCCACTTGTCGCCGTCCTGCTTAATCGACCAGCCCTTTTCGGCCGCCAACCGTTCGGCCACTTCTTTCTCGTAGACGGGGCCGACGAACTTCGTCGGATTCTGGAAGGCGGGATCGTCAGGATCGACCTCGACCATGGTCAAGATGGTGGCGAATGGGACCTCGAACGGACACAGGTTGCCCAGTTCCTGTTCGATCATATAGCCAATCATGCCCTGCGTCTGCGCGCCCAATACGTCCAGAGGATAGGCTTCCACCTCTTTGTAAGCGTCCGCCTGCAAGGCGAGCAAGCCGACCTGGGGACCGTTGCCATGCGAGAGGACCAGTTGGTGTTCCATGACCACGGGCGCCAGCGCCTGCGCAGCCGTTCGCGTGTTCTGCCGCTGGACATCGGCCGTCATCGGCTCGCCCCGCTGCAAGAGCGCATTTCCACCCAAAGCAACAACGACTCTCATGCGATTTCTCCTTGATTCGGGACCATTGAGCCGGTCCCCCATGCTTGCATCAGCCGGGCATAGAACTGGACCATCCGGGCCATCCCATCAATGGGAATGCGCTCGTCGATGCCATGTTCCAGGCCGCGGAAACTCTCGTCCATCACCAGTGAAGTGAAGCGATAGATATCATTGCAGACCGGTACCAGATGCTGGCAGTCCGTACCACCCAGCATGATGAATGGGGCGACGGGCGGATTGTCGAACAGTTCGCCAACAACTCGCTTCAGTCCGTCGTAGGCCAGGCCACTGCTGGGCGAGACAGGCAAAGCCTCGTTGTACTTGCCTTCGACCGGCACGATTTGCACGCGATCATCGTCGATGACCTTCCGGGCATGCTCCAGGACTTCGGCGATTGTGTCGCCGGGCAGCAGTCGGAAGTTGACGGTTGCCCTTGCCTCAGAAGGGACCGTATTGTCTTCTATGCCGCCCTGAACGATCGTCAGGGCCGTCGTCGTGCGAATGCTGGCGTTCATTTCGGGATTGGCTGTCAGCCAGCGCCGCAAGAAAGGATTGAACAGCCAGACATTGGCAAAGGCGACCTGCAAGTAGATGGGCGCTGCCCGGCCAATGCCGTGATACATGGGCCGCAACCGGCGCACGTGGGTAGGCATCGGATGGGCTTCCAGGCGAGCCAGCGCCCGCGCCAGGATGCCGATTGCCGTCTGCGGTGGGGGAGTCGAGGAGTGGCCCGGCTGACCCTGGACGTTGATCTCGACCGTGAGGTAGCCTTTCTCGCTGACGGCGACAAGGGCGATCGGCCCGCGCACACCGGGTACAAGGCCGTCGCTGATGCCGCCACCCTCGTCGACGATGCCGGCCAGTCTGACGCCGCGTTCTTTCAGCAACTCGCCCATCACTTTGCACCCGTTGGTCCCGCCTGTCTCTTCGTCATGCCCCAGACCGAACAGAATCGTGCGCTCTGGCTGAAAGCCCTGCACCAGCAAGATCTCGGCCGCTTCCATGATGCCGATCAACTGATTCTTGATGTCCAGCGTCCCCCGCCCCCAGACAAATCCGTCGACAATGCATCCTTCAAATGGTGGGTGCGTCCATTGCTCAAGCGTAGCCGGATCGGCCGAGACCACGTCCTGATGAGCCATCACCATGACTGGCTCAAGGCCGGGGCTTGTCCCCTCCCAGGAGTAGAGCAAGCTGTAGTCGTTGATGGTCTCCCGCTTCAGCTTCTGGTGCACCAACGGGTAAGTGTCTTGGAGCATCCGGTGCAACTGCTGGAACGCCTCCGGGTCCGGCGTACCCTTGTCGTCCAGCGGCACGGTCTGGCAACGAACGGCCGCCGCCAAATGTTCGGCCACGGCGCTCGCGTTCACAGGTACGCCGGGAAGCGGGTCCACGGCAGCCTGTCGCCGGGCGTACAGGACTGTGCGCACCACAACGTATAGCGTGGTCGCTGCCAGGATTCCCAGAACGATGTAGAGCAGAGTGGATAACATGGCCGTCTCCTACTTGGTTAACGCAATGAGTGCGGCGCGGTGACGGCAACTGGCTCCAAGACCCGAAGTCCATCGCCGGTCACCGTCACGTCGCATTCCGCTACCTCAATCACCCAGCGTCGCCACCATGATGGCCTTGATCGTATGCATGCGGTTCTCGGCCTGGGCAAAGACGATAGAGCGTTCAGACTCGAACAACTCTTCGGTCACTTCCAGGCTGTCCATACCGGTGTGCTGGTACATCTCTTCGCCAACCTTGGTCTCGCGGTTGTGGAAGGCGGGCAAGCAGTGCATGAACTTGACGTTCGGGTTGCCAGTCTTCTTGACTGCTTCCATGTTGACCTGGTATGGCTTGAGGAGCTTGATGCGCTCGTCCCAGACTTCTTTGGGCTCGCCCATGGACACCCACACATCGGTATAGAGGTAGTCGACGCCCTTGACACCCTCGTCCACACTGTCGGTGATAGTAAGGCGGGCGCCCGTTTCGGCGGCAATGGCCCGGCACGTCTCAACCAGGCTCTCTTCCGGCCAGAGTTCCTTGGGCGCACACAGCCGGACGTCCATGCCCAGCTTGCAGCCGATGACCATCAGCGAATTGCCCATGTTGTTGCGGGCATCGCCCATGTAGCAGTAGGCGATATCACCCAGGTGTTTATCGCTGTGCTCCATCATCGTCAGGACGTCGCAGATCATCTGGGTCGGGTGGAACTGATCCGTCAGGCCGTTCCAGACCGGCACCCCGGCATTCTCGGCCAGAATCTCGACCAGCTCCTGGCCGAAACCACGATACTCGATGCCGTCGTACATGCGCCCCAGAACGCGGGCCGTGTCCTTCATCGACTCCTTGTGGCCAATCTGCGATCCCGACGGTCCCAGATAGGTGACGTGGGCGCCCTGGTCGTAGGCCGCCACTTCAAACGCGCAGCGCGTGCGGGTCGAGGTCTTTTCGAAGATGAGGGCGATGTTCTTGCCCGTCAGCGTCGGGCGTTCGAACCCCCCGTACTTGGCGGCCTTGAGGTCGGCCGACAGCTTGAGCAAGAACTTCAGCTCTTCCGGCGTAAAGTCCAGTTCCTTAACAAAACTCCGATTACGTATATTGAAAGCCATGACTAATTCTCCTTATTGAGCATTCTTGGCCCAGGCGAGGGCCTCTTCCAATTGACCAGCTGCAAACTGTTTTTCTTCCGCGTGGGTTAGCGGGCCAAACCAACGCGTGAGCCGGCCAATCCATTTCTGGTCACCGACAAGCGCAGTCCGGGAAAAGTGCCTGTAATCTTCAACGCCGAACTTGAAATCGTCCCAGCTGGCTTTCAGGTCAGCGTGAAGGTCGAACTCACTCAGATCGAGCACAAGCCCAATCTGATCGTTGACCTGAAGGCGTTCCTTGGCCGCTTCTGTGAACAGCTCATACTCCTCACCGGTCACATTGCCACTGAAACGTGCGACCAGGCAGGTTGGCGTTGACGATTCCAGAATCTTGATCATGATCGCATTCTCCTTATATCAAGTTGATCGTGGCAATTTACGCCCCTACCAGCACACCGATAGTCAGAGTAGCCATAACAACGACCAGCAGCATGATGGCCAACGGTACGGCGAACTTCCACCAGGTGTTGAGCGGGATACGGCCGATTGCCAGCGCGCCGGTCACTACAGCGAAAGTGGGCGTCAGCAAGTTCAGCAGCCCGGAGGCCGACTGATAGGCCGTGACGATCAGATGCTCCGGCACGCCCACAAACGATCCCAGAGGCGCCATAATGGGCATGGTCACGGTAGCCAGTCCCGACGACGACGGAATCAGGAAAGCCAGCGGCAGGTAGGCCAGGAACACGCCGTTGATGAACGGCACGGGCGCCAGCCCGGCGATCAAGTTGGCCAGCCAATCGAGAATCGTATCGATGATCAGGCCGTTGTTCATCAGCACCGAGATGCCCCGCGCCAGGGCGATGACCAGAGCCACACCGAGTAGATCGCGGGAGCCGTCGATGAAGTTGTTCACGATGTTTTCTTCACCCATACCACCGACCAACCCGATGAGAATGGCGAAGAACAAGAACAGCGCCGTCAGCTCCGTAAACCACCAGCCCAGTGACGGGATTGGCAGCCCCATGACGTCCCAGGGAATAACGCTGTAGATCATTATGAGGAATGCCAGCACAAACAGCGCCAGAGCTATCTTGCGACGCGTGGTGAATTCCACAATCTCGGTCTGGGACGTGTCGCCCAGGAAGAGCGAGCGGTTGGCCTCGGCGCGATCGGCCACATACGAGGCCGACGGGTCGGCGTGGACCTTCTTGGCATAGCGCAGCACCCACCACATACCCAGGAGCGTGCCCACTACAAGAATAATCACGCGGTAGACAATGCCATCGCCCAGCGGGATGCCGGCAATGCCTGAGGCGATGCCGGTGGCAAACGGATTGACAGTGGACCCCAGCACACCGATGCCGGCGCCCAGCAGGACAATGGCCACGCCAACCAGCGCGTCGAATCCAAGCGCAATCAGCGTTGATATGATCAGAAAGTAGAAAGCCAGACTTTCTTCAGCCATGCCATAGCTGGTGCCGCCTGCGGCAAAGACGGCCATCAGGGCCACAATGAGCAGCGAGGACTTCTTGCCCAGCTTGCTCACGACATAGCCAATGCCCGCATCGACGGCGCCTGTCTTCATCGTGATGCCGAGGAAGCCGCCGATCACTATGACAAAGAAGGCCACATCAATGGCGCCGTAGAGCCCGCCAACATTGTAGGTGCTGATCTGCCCTTCGGCGTCCTGGATGCCGTACATACCGTTGATCGGCGCGATCAGGACATCGAAGAAGCCCTGCTGGTTGGGGTCTACAGGCTGATAAGTTCCCGGAATGGGCTCGCCCTCTGCATTGCGATCATACTGCCCCGGCGGGACAAGCCATGTCAGGACGGCAACGACCACCAGTAAGAAAGCCAGGACGGTATAGGCTGTGGGAAACTTGAAGCCACCTTTCTTTTCTTCAACTCCCGGGTCAGAAACACTGTTCGTAGTCATTAGTCACTCTCCTTGCCAAATCGCAGATAGATCATTCAATCCAGGACTCAACTTGCAGCAACTTTCGCAGGGTCCTTCCATTTGTCGGGATTCCCCACAGTTACCCGAGAATCGATAATTGCCTGCAAGTTCAATCATGATTTACACGGCTCATACGTATTCAACTGGGAGATAACCCAGGATCAAATGTCCAGGGTTGCGCGCAGCGTTGCCAGTTCGTCGCCGGTGGGGATCCAGACAAGCTCGGGATCGAGACCGTAGCCCCAAGGGGCGGAATTCTTCCAGCCATTCCTCATGCGCTTCCCGAAATAGATGCTTTCGGGATCATCGACCTTGTCCCCTTCAAACCCGTCAATGATGTTGTGTACGTTTGGATAGCCAGCTTTGGCCAGCGCATTTACTGCCTTGGCGCTGCGCCCGCCAGACCGGCACATGACCAGGACTGTATCGTCCAGCTGGAATCGCTCGCTCACGTGAGCGATGAAATCGGCATTAACTACCACCGTATAGTTCCCCTTATCGGCATCCCACTTGTAGGAGGGAAAGGCCAGAGGAACGTTCGCTGCCATCTCCGCATGGCCGATAAGCACGTACTCTTCGAAAGTACGAACGTCGAGGATCTTGATTTGCTCCGGATCAGCCTTCCACATGTCGTAGGCTTCGCGAGCAGTGACGTACTTCCCCAGGCTGGTCAACTTCTCTTCAGGCACCTGGTGCGTTGAGGATGGGGTAGTTATTTCTACTGTGTTCATGTTCACCTCAATTCAGTATCAGCCGGGAGTCCAATGCCAGCAGTCTGCAATTGGCACCGGCGTATTCAGCAGACGACCAGTCGCAAACCTATTCCGATTGATCCGGAGCGATATACATCAGATCTGGATGGAAACCGTATCCCCAGGGCAGCCCGTCGTTCTTCCAGCCGTTTCGCATATGCTTGCCATGGTAAACACTGCCTGGATCGTCTACCCGGTCTCCTTCCAGGCCAGTGACAATGTTGTATACATTGGCAAATCCAGCTTCGACCATCAGGTTAACTGCCATAGCGCCTCGGCCGCCGGTAGCGCAGTAGACCAGGATGGTGTCGGTGGGAGCGTACAGTTCCTTAACAGACGTGATAAAGTCGGGATTGATCTCCCCATAGCATCCTGGCGGCCTACCCGGCAGCGATGGACCCTTGGGGTCATATTTAGGAAAGAGAAGGGGAACGTTTTTCGCCATTTCCAGGTGCCCGACGAAGGTGTACTCTTCAAAGGTGCGAACATCGAGGATATGAACCTCATCGGGATCTTCTTGCCACATGGCGTAAGCCGATTTGGGCGTCACATATAGCCCCAACGACGTCTTGTTTGATTCGGGTATCTCGAAGGTGGGCGATGTAGCAGATTTAGTTTCATTCGGCATTGGCCTATCTCCTAACTCATATTGCTTGTCAATTGAGAGTTCCTACTGTCTGAATCGGTTGGGCGGCAGTGCCGCCCAACCGATCGAACCAAGACGCTATTTTCTATCCAAGCCGAGCCGACATTGCCTCTTCCAGCGTAGTCGGTTGGGGCAGCTTGGCCATGCTGCGCTTCTGCCACTCTTCCTCAAGCAACTCCGTTGCCGCCTTCTCAAGGAATTCCGGTGCAGCCCACTCTTGGACATCGAAGTCATTCTCGATGTAACCGTGGCTCAGCATGAAGTCTTTGTTGATCTCGAGGGCAGCGGAGGTTGTAAGGCGACAGGTTAGGCACCATGTCTACTTTCAGGATGTTCCAGTAGGTATCCTCGACATCCAGGTAGTAGGTCTGCTTGTCAAGAATGGCGGCTGCGGCATGCTTGTGCTGGTTGGCCCAACGGCCCACCTTAATGAGACCCTTCATAAAGCGACGACAAGTTCAGGATGCTCTTGACAGGCTAACGTCACTGAGGTGCAGGTGGCCGGGATATTGGCCCCCTGAATAGTCCAGTCGGGGAAATTGGCCAGGTTCTCGATGGCCTTGATTTCGCCAGTCGGCCTCCTGAAGGTGTTGGAATTGTACCAGTCTGAGTGTAGATGGCATCGACGGTGCCGTCGAGTAGTGACTGTTTCCAGTGGGCGGAAGGCCAGGTCGTGCTTGTGGTCACGCTGCAGCCATAGCTCCGACGGATTCTTCATCGGCGGCACGAGCATCTGCGGGATTATCGTACCAATCATCCGGGTAGGGGAACTCCACAATCTCAATGTCATCCGTGGTCATGTCGTTCAGCATTAGGATAATTCGATGCCCATGTGCTCCTGGATGCGCCACCAATCGTTTTTAATGATGTTGAGGCTCTTCGGTGAGGCCGATCTTCTTGCCTTTCAGGTCCTGCACGCGGAAAATCTTGTCGCGAGCGCGCACCAGCATGCAGCCACCCTCGTAGACACACGTCGCCCCGAGCAGCACGGGTGCGGCGGATGTCGGCGTTGACGGCGATCGCGGGGATACAGGCCGCCGAAACGGATCAGATTGTCGAGATTGTGGATGTAGTGCGGGTACCAGTTGTTCTCCGGTGCGTGGCGGAAGTAGGCATACGTCGACGCCGAGTCTTCTTGTATTCCTCGCGACACCATCCGATCTCTTGGTCGACGTTATTAGCGGATACCATACGGGCAGTTGGTGAAGTACACCTCATTCCAGTTCAGTGGTACTGTCGTCTGACCTTTGATTGTCTGTTGCCATAGTTAATTTTCTCCTTGTCTTGTTGGGCGGCCACTATCGGCCATCAGTCATGACCCATCATATCGATGACGATCGCGATCAACAGAGCAACGGCCGCATCCTGCGGATTGTCGACTTCGACGCCATACATATCGCGTGCGCGGAACCATTTCTTTGAGACTTCAGCAATCTTGTCGTGCCCACGCTCAATCTTGTACTCGTGCTGCATAATGTTGCCGGTCGCGGACAAGTCCTTGCCGCCCGGCACATCGATCTGCCAGCGGTCGCGCGCCGGCGTCAACATGGCATTGTGGACCTTCAAAGCGGTCTTGCCCGAAGCGTCGTCAATATTCATCGTGTCCCGGGCGCGGGCCATCTTTTCCTGGATTGCGTACAGTTCATGCCCCTGGGCATCCTCGAAAAGCAGCGTGGAACGGACGCGCATCGCTTTGCCGTCCACTTTAAATACCTTCTGTCCGCTCTCTGTTTCGATCCAGAAATCGTCGCCGATGGTGAACATGCCCTGGCGCACCTGGTAGCGGACCGGGCCGCCGCCGGCTTGCGGGGTGGCGGCTGGTTGGCCGGGGCCGCGGTCGGCCTGGCGGTCGTCTCGTCTATCTGCTCTTTGTCTATGTGGCATAATGGTATTCTCCTTTAAGAAAACTTGTCTGATCTTCACAGCAAGCCATTGACTGAATCAACAGCAACCTCGTTACCTAGCGGTCAGCTTCATCAGAAGCCTGCCCATCCACCCGGACGGGGACCGGAGCTACCTGGTCGGCACGCGTCTGCGCCAGGCCGATCAGCAGCATCATGGCCATCGCCACAATCATGACCATACTCACCCACTGAACTGTACTCATCGTAAGACCTCGATTGACTGACTGGTCGTTTTCGACCTGAGACGCTATCTGAAAACTCGTTGACGATGACATGGCAGGTATGCCTGGCGACGGCCGCCGGATCGCCTATGGTGCCGCACCGCCGTTGCTGTACAGCATCTGCTCCGCCCCACCGGCTGTCTGCAGCATCAGGCCACCAGACCCGTCCGGGCCACCGGCGGCAACATCACCCAGAAGGCGGAAGTACGCCTGATCCATCGAGCCCACGTCACAGGCGGCCATCACATCGGTCTGCACCGTAATGGTGAAGCCACTCTCCTGCGAGTAGGTGCCGCTGAACGTATTGCAGTCGGCCTGTCCTTCCGTGGTGCCGTCGGCATTGAAGATGATGGTGTAGTTGTCGGGGTCGGGTACTCGCGTCGAACTGTCGGTGGTTGTGTCGTTCCACGTCTGCCAGTTCCAGACGATTCCCTGGATAGAGTCGGACGTGGCGGCAGCAGGCGTCTCGGTTGGCGATCCAACCTCAGTCGTAGACTCGTCTGCCGGCGTACACGAAACCAACAGAACAGCGGCCAAGATCAAAACGATAATGGCGGTTAGAATTTTATTCATCATACGCTCCCTTGCATTCGGTTCACTTGCTCCTCGTCTCTTTCGCGCCGGCTGATGCCGTTGCGCTCAATGACTGCAGCAGCCCCCGGTACAGCTCTCGATCTGGATAAGGCGCACGGCCGTCACTCATCTGTGTCCGCCTGCTCTATCTCGTCGAACTCCTCCTGGCGAACGACTTGCTCGAGCGCAACAACGGGGTGCCCCATGTTGTAGAGGGCATTGATCACGCCCAGAAGAAACGCCTGATCGATGGCCTGAATCAGAACGACCGTGTTCGATTGCTCTGGTCCACCTATGTCGCAAGCTATCAGATCGTCTCCCAACATCGTCTCAAGCCAATCTTTGCTCAACGCACCACGAAATTGAATTCGATAGATGCCAGGCTCGTCCATGTAGGGCGTGGGAAGATTGATCATAAGTAGGCGCCCTCCGGGCTGCTCCATACCCGATAACTGGAGTGGCAACACAGCGCTCCATGTCTGGAGATCCTTGCCTACCACCATAGTAGGGGACAAGCATCCTTTCTATAAGGACCAAAATGGTGCAACGAGGGTGCAGCCGCAGGTGGTGGTTGGTCGGGAGAAAGCCGGAGAAAGTTGGGGCGTGTGGGGTGCGGAGGGTTTTTGCTTAACCGCGAAGGCGACCGGCTATCTCAGGAGGCCCTGAGCTTCAGCCACTACGACAGCCTCGCGGCGGCTGCCGACATTCAGCTTCTGATAGATGTTGATCGTGTGTCGCTTGACCGTCACCGGGGAGATGCCCAATTCCTGGGCAATCTCTTTATTGCTGAGCCGCTTGGCCAGTAAATCCAGGATCTCAAGCTCGCGCTCCGTGAGAGGTTCAATCAATTGGTCGTTGCGTCCCAATCTGGACGGCGGGAACGCCTCGATGATCGACGCGATGTATTCAGCCAGATCAGGATGTCCAGACAGCTGGCTCAGCAAGTCTTTCATCCCCGGACCCAGATCCACGTAGAGGCGAAGGAAACAGCCAGGTTCAGCCAGGGCAAGTGACTGCTCCAGCTTCGCCAGAGCCACTGCTTCGTCACCCTGAGAGTCGTAAAATAGCGCTTCCAGGGCCAGGACTTCGATCAGGTAGCGGGTGTTATGGCTATGCTCCGTGTACTCGCGCAAGCGTTGCAGAACGCCGGCCAGCTCTTCCGCGTTAGCCGGGTCATTGAGCGCCAACAGCACTTTCGGCACAGTTAGCTGCGGTTCGAAAAACATAGGCAAAGCGGCCGGTTGTACGAAAGGCAGGGTCTGTTCCGCCCAGAGCGCAGCTCGACCCAATTCGCCCTGCATGATCTCCGTGTCAATCTCAAACGCATCCACCAGGAACAGCAGCTGGGCACTCCGGTTCTCCAGAGCGTAGGCCCGGGCCGACGCCAGGATCGCCTCGGCCTCGTCTGTGTTGCCTTTGAGCAAGAGAACTCGAGCCAGGATCAGCTCGGTGTAGATGTTGAACAGGCCCAGGTTGACGAACCGATCTTCATGAGCTTTTCGGGCATAGGCCAACGCCGCGTCCAGATCATTCTGATTATAGTAGACGCAAGCCGCAAAATAGGTGCCCCATCCCAAAGTATTGCGTTGATTGCTGGCAGAGGCGAGCTGGATGGTCTGCAGCGCGTCTTTCTCCATACTGGCCAGATCTGCCGCCATCCAGTGCAGAAATCCATCAATGGCAAAGTTGCGAGCTCGAGGGACGGCCGAATGGTTCAGGTCTTCTCGCTGCCCTGCCCGGGCAGTCTCGAAGGCCTTAACCAGATCACCCAATGCCTGATAAGAGACTGCGGCATACAACCAGCCGTAGCTGCGCGCCAGATAATAGGCTTCTGGCAACACCTCCAGGCCACGCAAGAAATATGCCAACGACGTTTCGGCGTCCAGCGCAAAATAGTGGGGGACGCCCTTCATAATGCCGCTTTCGGCCAACAGCATGGCGGCCCTCTCAGGGTCCAGATCCAGCCGGTCAACGAGCGCATCCACCTCGGCCGTCAACCGGACAACTTCCGCAACATCCACACGTCCGGCCAGAGCATACCATGCCTTGGCCAACAGCAGGTCAGGCGATTCGTTGATGACCTGTTCCGGGAACAGGTCGGCCAGGTGATTCAGCAGCCAGAAGCGTTCCTCATTAAGCAACACGTGCCGTTTGGCCGCCACAAGCTGCACCGCCTCTTCCACCTCCCCACCGGCAATCGCATGATATATCGCTTCTTCCGTATATCCGCGAGCGGCATACCACTGATAGGCTCTCATGTGCAGGCGGGCAATCTCCTCCGGGGAAACCTGTTTGACCAGGCGGGTCCGGAGCAAGTCGCGGAATAGATGATGATAGCGATACCACTCGTGTTGGGCGCTCAAAGGAACCAGGAATAAGTTCTCCCGATAGAGCTCGTCCAGAACGGCCGCTCCATCGAGTTTACCTCCGGGGTCCGCGATCACCGCTTCGACCAATGGCCCTGACATTCGATCGAGAATTGACGTTCGAATCAGAAACGTTTGTCTGTCGGGTGGGAGACCACGTAACACCTGGTCAGCCAAATAATCACTGATGTGGTGGCTGCTGGACCCAAGTTCGAGTAGATAGTCGTCGATATTCGCGGCGTGGAGAAGGGACAGGGCCGCCAATCTCAACCCGGCGGGCCAGCCTTCTGTCCCCGCATACAGTGTCGAGACGTTGGCGTCATTCAACAGATTGGGCAGTGCAGAATCGAGAAACATCGCCGTTTCTTCCCGACTGAAGCGCAGATCACTCGATCGAAACTCGAGCAACTGATTGTTGGCTCGCCACTTACTCAGGGGC
Organism: uncultured Chloroflexia bacterium; assembly: GCA_963715935.1. Taxonomy (GTDB): domain Bacteria; phylum Chloroflexota; class Anaerolineae; order Promineifilales; family Promineifilaceae; genus Promineifilum. The sequence continues at coordinate 263,327 of CAVQSM010000001.1, forward strand.
AGCAGCGGGTCGTGGCGCGAGATGAGCACCAGGTGGAACGCGGGATGAGGATACACCATCAGCTCTCGAACTAGATCGAGCACTTCCGGGTTGCTGATGACATGGAAGTCATCCAGCACTAGAACGATTTCATCTTCCGTATCACCCAGTTCGGCCCAGACGAAGTCGACAAATGCCTTAACCTGAGTGGACCCGGCTTCTTCCAGCGTCTTCTCCAGACTTAACCCAAACTCAGGAATACGCCGACGCAGCGCAGCCAGGAAGTAGACCTGGAAAACAGTGAGGTCGTTATCGTTGTGATCAAGGGAAAGCCAGGCAACAGGTAAGTGGCTGGCATCGGCCCAGGCCGCGATTGCGGTGGTCTTGCCATAACCGGCTGGCGCTGACACCAACGTCAACGGATGTTGGGCAATCATATCCACTCGATCTTGCAAACGCAGACGCGGAACAAGATCCTCGGATACCGAGGGATAAAACAGCTTGGTTGAGATTACCCTGGATGAATTATCTTGTTGAGCCATCGTTCCCTAGCTATCATATTGTAGCTTCAGGCAGGAACTCAGCCAACTTGGGGCAGGCAGCATAGCAGAATCGTGCGCTGGCCCATGTCTCCGCCGTGGCCGGGCACTTCTAAACACAACGCAACAGGGGAGCCTAATATTCGTAAGCGTCCCGGCCAAACTACCAATCAGTCCGGCTGCTGCACCTTGAGCTTCTCCTCTCCGACGATGTAGTAGCGCACAATGGCCAGGGTCGTATGCGACGTCACAACGGCGATGCAAATGGGAACCAATGCCGCAGGCGCGATACCTACCGTACCGGCTGCAATCAAGATCAGGGAAACGGGTGCATTCAAAATGGCTCCCGCAACGGCGGCCAACAAAGCCCCCACACTAAGGGCAATGGGAATAGTGGGAAAGATGCTGTTCACTACGACCCCGGCGGTGCCGCCAATGAATATGAGCGGGAAGACGAATCCGCCCAGAAATCCACTTGCCTGACTGAGGGCCAGGGCAAACATCTTGGCGATTATGACAGCAATCAGAAAGGCGATGCCGTACATGGCCGAGTTCTCAAGAATGACAACCAGTTGGCTGTTGCCGGAGTTCGCCGCCAGAGGAAATGCAAACGCGATTAACCCGACAAGCGCTCCAGCGACAGCGCCTGACACATGTGGATTGGGGATCAACGAGAAGGCGGCCGAGGTCAGTTTTCTGATGAGGGCAAAAAGTATCAGGATGAGCGCCGCAAAAATACCAAGCAAAGCCCCAATCAGCAGGTGGACATATTCGAACTGGTAGTCGGGCAGCTGATAGACTTCCAGCATGGTCGTGCCGGTCACACCAAAATAGATGACAAAGCCGACAGTCGCCGCGAACAGCGCAGGTATAAAGGCGGCCACATAGTTTCGTTTTGGCGTTGGCGAGAGCTCAGAAGTCAGTATTGTGGCAAAGAGCGGAGAGGTGAAGGCGGCGCCCATAGCTCCGGCCATGCCAGTCAAGGTATACTCGTGCTCAGCCTCTTCGTCATCGTGCCCCAGCCGGGTAACCAACCAGGAGCCAAGGCCACCCCCCATGACTGTCAGGCCAAAGAACGGCCCCATTGCCGCGCCGGCAATGAGCGAAACGACCGATATGATGACCCACGGAATGACCACAGATGGCTCGACCCAGGCATCGTGGGTAAGCGCAATGGGACTGGGCACCTGTTCGGGAACGTTCCAGACCTTTCGCAGGACGGATACCGTGAACCCGCCGAGAGCTGTTAGGGGGATCCACCACCAGTTGCCGGACCACCAACCGGTGGCGCTGGTGCCAAAGAAGAAATCTATCCCGAGACCTGTTACAAAGTTAAACGCCAGGGCCAACACGCCTCCGGCTGCACCAAGTATCAAGGCCAGGAGAAGCAGACTCCTGTACCATGGCTTTTCAAGAGGTAGCATATCTATCACCTCTAAGCTAGTTCAATAAATTTTGAGGACAATTCGACGCAATAGTCAGGAAAAACGCTCAGTCAGCCAGCCATGCCTTCTTCCATTCACCAGTTTACCCGTTGATTCTATTTGAGCCTATCAGCTATCGTTTTTTTCAGTCCTCCACCAGATTCGCGCGCGACATCATCCCTCCGGCAAGGTTGTGGGCATCGAAGCCGTTTTGCAGCAAGATACGCGTCGCATAGTAGGCGCGCTGGCCGGAGCGACAGACCACATGGATTGCACGGTCGCGGGGCAGTTCGTCCAGGCGCGCGCGCAGTTCCGGCAGCGGAATGTTGACAGCATCGGGCAGCGGTTCAATGGTCAGCTCGTCGGGGCTGCGTACATCCAGCAGGAAAGCGTCGTCGAGGGCGTCCCAATGGCGTTGGGGCATGTCACCGCTCAGGACATCGGCGGCTACCATCCCGGCGAAGTTGACCGGTGACTTGGCGCTGCCGAACTGGGGTGCATAGCACAGTTCGGTCTCTTCCAGATCGTAGACGGTGCCACCCAACTGAATCGCCATGGCGATCGCATCGATGCGCTTGTCCACACCATCCTGCCCGACCGCCTGGGCGCCCAGAAGACGGCCGTCGGACTTGCGGAAGATGATCTTCATGGCCAGATATTTGGCCCCCGGATAGTAGCCGGCGTGGGAGTTGGGATAGAGATAGATCTTGTCGTAGTCGGTGTCACCCAGCCGGCGGAGCGTCTTCTCGCTCAGGCCGGTCCAGGCCGCCGCCGCGCCAAACAACCCGATGATCGCCGTGCCCTGCGTGCCGCGAAACCGGCTGTCTCGCCCGGCAATGACGTCGGCGGCGATGCGCCCCTGGCGGTTGGCCGGCCCGGCCAGCGCCACAAGCGACGATTCGCCGCTGAGATAGTCCTTCACCTCGACGGCATCGCCAACGGCATAGATATCCGGGTCGCTGGTGTGCATCTGGTCATCGACCAGGATGCCACCGCGCTCGCCAATGGCCAGACCGGCGTTCTTGGCCAGCCAGTTCTCCGGCCGGACGCCAATGCCGAGGACCACCAGATCGGCCGGATACATCTCGCCGGCTTCAGTCAGAACCTCCAGCGAACCCTGCTCCGTTTGGCGGAACTCGCTAACGTTTACGTTGAGCTGGAGATGAACGCCGTTCTTCTCTAAATAGCGATCGACATAGCGGGCCATTTCCAGGTCCATCGGCGACATGACCTGGCTGTCGCGCTGCAGAACGGTCACATCGAGCCCCAGGTGAACAAGATTCTCCGCCATCTCCAGCCCGATGAACCCACCGCCGACCACAACCGCGCGCCGCGCCGGCATAACCGTCTGGAAGCCGGTATAGGAATCCATGCCAGATGGCACGGGAGTATGTCCCTCAATCCACTCGCGGATGGCGCGCACGTCGGGTACAGTGCGTACCTTGAAAATACCCGGCAGGTCGATACCTGGTAAGGGCGGGCTGATTGGCGCCGCGCCGGGGGAGAGGACAAGCTTGTCGTAGGATTCGGTGGTCACCTCGCCGGTCTCTATACTCCGCAGCTCTATAGTCTTGGTCTCCGGCGAGATGGAAACGGCCTCACATAAGGTCCGCACGTCGATATCGAACAGCCCGCGGAACGACCGCGCGTCGGCCACCAACAGCTTCGACTCGCGGGTGATCACGCCGCCGACATAGTAGGGCAACCCGCAGTTGGCGTAGGACACGTACGGGCCCCGTTCGACCATGATAATTTCCGCTTGTTCATCCAGACGCCGCAGCCGTGCCGCACACGACGCTCCCCCGGCCACACCGCCAACGATAACAACTTTCATGGGTATCCATTTCCCTCGCTATTCATGTCGTCTTTCCTGAATCAATCGAGGCTCACGCCGGTTCACTCCGATTTTGTTGGAGGAACCACAACGGCCAGGTGTTGCGCCGTCGCACCGACGTTAAGCCAACTATAGGATACTGTTCGTGTTCAGTTGCAAAAGTACCAAGATGGTGCAAACAGGGTGCAAATGGCTGGCCGGCGAGGGCCCAGAAGCTTGACAGCAAGCAGCCCGCTAAACGTCGTCTACGGCTAGCTGCGAGAGGCAGGAACCTCTACCTACCTCTAGACTTCGCGCGCCAGCTTCTCGCCGAACGCCACTGGATCGCTCTCTTCGATGACCAGTTCCGTCGCGCCGTGCCACGTAAGGAAGTCGCCCATGGCCGCAGCGACGGCCGCCACCAGTTCGTCACCTGGCTCAATGCCCGGCTCCAGATAGAGTGCGTTCAGGTGCATCACACCTGTCGCTCGGTCCAGCTTCGGGTCGAACCGGCCGACCAGCCGCTCCCCGTGCAGAATGGGCAGGCTGAAGTAGCCGTAGACCCGATCCTTGGCCGGCTTGTAGCACTCCAGCACCTGCTTGAAGCCCCACAACATCTCGTCCCGCTTCTGGGCATAGAAGAGCGAATCGAACGGGGCCAGGAAGGTGGTGCGCCGCGCCTGTATCTCCCCCTCAGCGATCTGCTCCAACAGCGCCAGGTTGTCCCGGTGGATCAGCCAGTTCTTGACGCCGTTGGTCGACTCGCCCCATATCTCCACCAGCGTGCCGTCGGTCACCAGCGACTTGACCAATGCCCGGACGGGCGTGGCCCGCATGTAGGCGTAGAAGGTCAGGTTGCGCAGCTCGAACACGCCCAACGCTCTAGCCGCCTGCTCCAGACAGAAGCGGCGCGCTGCCTCGTCCGGCACCGGCGTCGTATCATCCACCCAATCGGGCAGCACGCGCTCACGAACGTCATACACCCGGTGGAAGTTCACGCGGTCGGCCACCATCAGATCGCCCTCGGCAAACAGCAGTTCCAACGCCATCTTGGGCGGCTTCCAATCGTACCACTGGCCGCGCTGCGGGCCATCGTAGGCAAACTGCTGCACGCGCATCCCGCCTTCCTCTCGAATCCGGGCCAGCGCTTCATTGGCCAGCTCGCGGTTGCCGTCCTTGCTCAGCCATGATTGGAAGGTGGGGTTGTAACTGAATGTCGGGTCAGTTCGCCAGCGATGATAGCGATAGTAGTCCAGCGAAATGATGCTGGCCGCGTGACCCCAGCCCTCGTACAGGCGGCGCTGGCCAGGACTGTAGATGAGCGCGTCGAAGTCAGCGATGTCATACGATCCCAGCCGCGCCCACATCGTCAGGTAGTGGGCGCGATTGACGACATGGAGTGTGTCGACCTGCACATAGCCAAGCGCCGTCACCAGATCGGCCATCGTGTCGGCCGCCGGCGCAGGTGTCGCGTCGTTGGCCGTCGTCAGGCGCTGGGTGTGGAGCGCTAATGTTCTCAGGGCGGAAAGAGAGTAGGTCGGGCCGGACGCTTTTTTCGCCATGGGTGCACCTGAAATGAATATACCTGATCGCGTATTCTGGATCGTGTCATTCGGCTGCCGGGCAGCGCAGCCATTATAGAATGTCTGTTCTATCTACACAAGGGATTGTTCGGGTTCAAGTGTACGAACAACTTGTCGGCGCAGACCTGACAGATTTGAGCCTACTCTGCATACTAGCCTGATAGACGCGAAAATCTGTCAGGTCTTTCGTAGACCCGTCGGGTTCAGGACACGGTTGGCATCCGGATCCTATGCTCACGCACAGCCCCAGCCATCACGCCCCTACGACATCCAGCAGCGTCTCAAGCGACGGCCGATCAGTGGGATCGCGGCTGGGGTGGGCCAGGCGGACGATGCCGCTCTGGTCAACGACGAAATCGCCACCCAGCTGGTGCGGGTCGCCGCGCTTGCCGTACGTCTCGCGGCCTTGCAGGGCGGCCTTGCCGTAATACCACAGGCTGGCCGGACTCCAGGTGCTCAGCCGCGACGAGGCCAGGCCATAGGCGCGGTAGGCGGCGCGATCGGGGTCCAGCAGCAGAGGGAACGGGGAGCCGGTCTCTTGCAGCCAGACACCGGCCCAATAGGGCGTGCCGAAGGAGACCGTCACCACATTGGTTCCGGCGGCTTCAAACTCTGCGCGGTGTGACACAACCTGGGTCACATGGTCCCGGCAGGGCAGTCAAGCCAGGTGGCGCAAAAAGATGAGCAGCGTGTGGCGACCGCGTCCCCAGTAAGCCGACAGCGGCATCGCCGGACCGTCGAGTTGTTCCAGGGAGATGTCGGGGGCGCGCTGCCCGGGGCGAATTAACGGCATAACCGGTGGCTCCTTATGATAAGTGCCGTCTGGCCCAGACCATTCGCTGGCCGATGGTGATCAGGATCAGACCACCCATCAGCAGGAACAGCCAGACCAGGTACTGCGGCAGCAGAATGAACAGGGAGTAGAAAACGATCGTCTCCGTCCCGCCAACAAGACCGGTGGGCATGACGACAGTGGTCAGCTTGTCCCCGTGGCTGAGCTTGCGCTTCTCCAAAATGGCCGCCAGATACATCCACGAGGCGGCGTTGATGTAGAACGTGCACAGCAGAAAGATGAGACTCAGGACGACCGGCTCCGACGGCCGCCCCAGCGCCAGACCAACCGGGATGGCGGCATAGACGACGAAGTCGATGACGATATCCAGATAGCCGCCGAAGTCGCTTTGCGTGCCGCGCAGCCGAGCCACGGTGCCGTCCAGCCCGTCGAAGACACGGTTGAAGAACCACAGCACGAAGCCGATGATGTACGCCTGCTGCCACAGGGCGACGGCCGCCGCCAGGCCCAACAGCAGCCCCACGACCGACAACACCCACGGCGGAGCAGCCACCAGCGGCCCGGCCAGCGGGTCGAGCACGCTTTCTTTCACCCGTCGCATGCGTTCGTCAAACATGATGAGCGGTCGCCCCCTCGCGCGGCAGAAGCCAGATCGCCCCGGCGGGCAAGAGCAGCGTCGCCCGGTCGCCTTCGCCCAGGTCGTGGGCGTCGGCGCTAATCTCCAGCGGCGGAATGTCCGGGTCGTCCAACTGCACCCGCAGGCGGGTGTGGGTCCCGGCATAGACGCAGCTGATAACACCGCCGGTCGCGGTGTTGCCGCTCCGGACGCCACCCCGGGCCAGCCGGATACTCTCCGGCCGGATTGTGGCGATTACCGGCCCGTCGGCCAGATCGCTGCCACTGTGGTCGAACACGCCTACAGTCGTCTCCACACACGGGCCGCGCTTGATGGCGGGGATGAAGTTGGCCCCGCCGAAAAAGCGGGCCACCGTCATCGAATGCGGCCGCTGATAGAAGACGTGGGGCGCGCCCACCTGATGCAGCCGCCCCTCAAAAATCAGCGCGATCTGGTCGGCCAGGATGACCGCCTCTTCCTGGTCGTGGGTGACAACGATCGTCGTGATGCCCAGCTGCCGCTGCAAGCCGTAGATCAGGTCGCGCATCTCGTTGCGCAAATGGGCGTCCAGATTGGACAGCGGTTCGTCCAGCAACAACACCTGCGGCTCCACCACCAGCGCCCGGGCCAACGCCACCCGCTGCCGCTGCCCCCCGGAAAGCTGGTGCGGGCGGCGGGCGCCATAGTCGGACAGGCGCACCAGCTCCAGCATGGCCGCCACCCGCTCCTCAATAACCGGCCGCGCTTCGCCGCGCATCTTCAGCCCGAACGCCACGTTGTCATAGACCGACATCGTCGGGAACAGCAGGTGGTTCTGGAAGACCATCACCGCCCCGCGGCGCTCCGCGGGAATGGCCAGCACGGAGCGGCCGTCGAACTGAACGTCGCCGCTGGTGGGGGCCAGCAGCCCGGCGATGATCTTCAGCACCGTCGTCTTGCCACAGCCGGACGGGCCGAGCAAAGCCGTAATCTTGCCGCAGGGAATATCAAGGTCCAGGTCGGCCACTGCGTGGTGCTGGCGATCGTAGACCTGGTTGAGGCGCTGGAGCGTCACCTGGGTCATGCGTGTCCCAATCCGCCGACGGCGGCGTTGCGCCCGGTCAGATAGCGGGCCGAAATGATAAACAGCAGGAGCGCCGGAATGATGAACAGCACGCTCAGAGCGGCCGTAATGGCATTGTCGCCGCTGTTGGCAAAGGCGAACAGCAGGACCGGCATGGTGATCACCTGCCCGCCGCCGATGAGCAGAGTCAGCAAATACTGGCTCCAGGAGATGATGAACGCGAACAGGCAGCCAACTACCACGCCCGGCCAGATCGCCGGCAAGGTAACGTGGAGAAAGACCTGCGCCGGCCGCGCACCCAACGTCCGGGCCTGCTCTTCGTACTCCACATCGTAATTGGTGAACACCCCGGCCAGGATGAGCACCATGTAGGGCAGGACGGGGATCAGGTGGACGAGGATCACTCCTGGCATCGTATCGGCCAGCCCCAGGCGTAGGAAGGTGACATGAATGCCCATCGCGACGGCGATAACCGGCATAATGCTCGGCGCGAGGATAAGAAACAGGACGACCGTCTTGCCCCGAAAGTCATGGAGGCCCAGCGCCCGCCCGGCGGGCAGCCCGATGAGGAGCGACAGCGCCGTCACTGCCAGCGCGACCACCGTGCTGTTGAACAAGGCCGTGGTCACCTGCGAGCTGTCCGAGAGGACATACCGCCACGCCCGCAAGCCCCATTCAGCGGGCAGCACGTCGGGGAACAGCCAGCGGTGGGCGAATGAGCCGATGACGAGCGGCACGAGCGGCCCCACCACGCCGATGAGGATCACGGCGATCAGAAGCGCATGGCCGGCGGAGGCGGCTCGCGGTGACAGCCTCATCAGCCGTTTCCTCGCGTGCGCTTCCGGCGGAAGGCTCAACAAGCCCGCGACCACCAGCGCCAGGTCCAGCAGCAGCTCGAAGCGGCGCAAACCGCTTCCCGCCGTGCTCGGGATCCCAGTAGCTGACGGGCGACTGAAAGCGCGTGTGCCAGTCGAACGGGAACAGCAGCACCGGTCCGTCGTCGGCGTGGGTGACGATGTCAATGGCTGCATGCAGCCCGCAGCCCGCCACAAACCAGAACAGCCATGTGCCCCAGGCCCGCCGCCGAAACAGCCAGCCCACCAGCCCCAGCACCAGCAGCGGCAGCGGGGCGTGCAGAATGTTGTGGCTGGCGATCCACCACGGGTTGTTGAAGTAGAGGTCGTTGTAGGTGGGGCTGCAGCGGGTCTTGTCCGGCAGATGGGGGCGCAGCAGCCGACGGTCGACCACATAGCCGGCGCTGATGCATGATCAGCGGCACATCCGGCATGACAGAGCCGGCCAGCAGAGCCGAGGTCTCGACCGGCACGCCCCGGCGCTTCAGTCCGTGGCCCAGCCAGGCGGTCATCAGCAGATGGGAGTACGTGCGCATGAGCTAGACGCGGGCCTCATAGCGCTTCTTGTGGGCACGGCCGAGGGCGGGCCGGGCAAAGCGCAGCCGCTCCCGGACGCCGTAAGCCAGCACGTCGGCCAGTACTCATCGTGCCAAAGAAGTGCTCGCGGTAAGCGCCCTGGCCCATGAACCCTGTCGCCCGGTTTAAGCAGGCTCAGCCGGATCTTGTTCTTGGGCAGGTACGTCTTGCCGTCGCAGCAGGGCGATGGAACGGGTCCGGAATCCAGTCCAGTTCGCGGAAGATGCGGTCGAATGTCGGGCCGCCGCCGCGCCGATGGCCGCGTCGTCACCCAGGTCCACCGCTCCATAATCCGGTCCGACCTGATCGGCCACCGCATCAAAGCCGGCATAGCCGCCGCCGACCAGCTTCAGCGTCACCAGCTGGTCGTAATAGCGTCCGGCGATCGGCCCGGGCGTGGGCGCGCATCATGTTCAGCTTCAGCAGTTCGGTGTACGCGCCCAGCAGCCACATGCACGGCGTAGACGTGCCACAGCCGGTAGTCGCTGAAGGACGCGGTAGCTGTTGGCCACCAGCCGGTCGGCCGAGCAGACGAAGCTCGCGTGACCGTCTCCACGATCGGCAAAGGCCGCCGCCGAATAGTCGCCCGTCTCTTTGGCCTCGATCAGCAGGTGGCCAGCAGGAAGACGGCCGTCAGCGAGCTGTACAGCCCTTTGGAGTAGAGCGGGTCGATGAACCCCGCGGCGTGGCCCAGCAGCGCCCAGCGGTCGCCCACCACCTGGGTGGACGAGTATTGCAGCCGTCCGGCGCGCACCCAGTGCGCACAGCGCGCGGGGCCATGTCGCCGTGCCTTAAACTGCGCGGCCATGTCCGGATACTGGGCGACGAAAGTCGAAGAACTCCTCCTCGGGCGTCAGCTCGTCCTGCGGCGGATGAATGGCGCGGGTCCAGCAGCAGCCCGACGCTGCACAGCGGGTTGGTCGACTCCGCGTGGTTGTCGAACGGGATGACCCACAGCCAGCCGCCGTCGAAGATGTGGTGCAGCGTCCCTTCGGACATGCGGAAAGGCAGCCCATACTGCTCCTGGGAGCCACCGGTCTGGTGGTAGCAGGGCACGTTGATCATGTGGGTGAACATGCCGCGGGAATGGGTCTGTAGGTCAAAGTCGCGCAGCTCAAACTGCTGGGCCAGGATGGAGCGGAACCCGCCGGCGTCGACCACGTATCGGCCGCGTCCAGCGTCTGGTCGCGGTCGGTGTGGATCGTCACACCATCGTCGCGCGAGGGTGATGTCCTGGACGGCCGTGTTCTGCAGCACGGTGGCGCCGTAGCCGACGGCCGTCGTCATCAGGAAGTAGTCGGTGTCCTGCCGGTAGAGGTGCAGCTCGTGGCCGTGCGGCTCGCTTGGGGATTATCGCCTGCAGCGTGTGCTCGATGATCGTGGGGCCGGCCCGGTTCGTGGTGCAGAAAGCCGAAATGGCGCTTGACGCCGTGGCGTGGTGCCGCGCAAAGCGGCAGGAAGTTCTCCGTGCTGAAGTAGGCCAGCTCCGGCACATCGTAAGTAGTGGGCCAGCGCCCGCATCATCTCCGACGTCTCCAGAATCAGCGACTCACCGATGGCAAAGCGCGGGTGAGATCTTCGCTTCAAGCACGACCACGCGCTGGCCGTGCCGGGCCAGAATGGCCGCCAGCGCCGACCCGCTGATGCCTGAACCGATGATGGCGACGTCGTAGGCAGGGTTGTTCATGCCACGCTCCTTGTCAGGGTCGAGACGTATGAGCCAGAATCAGCCCGGTCATGATCACGGCAATAATGATGCTCAGGGCCATCGCTTCCGGGCGGGCGTTGAGGTCCACGTCGGTGTAGCAGCCGGTAGGCCATGCACCGGCAGCGTGGACGGGAAGCGCGTCCCCAGCAGCAGCGGCACCTCAAACGCGCCGAAGGTGAAGGCGAAGACCAGGATCGACGACGACAGCAGGCTGGGCCGGATGTGGGGCAGCGTGATGTAGCGGAAGCGCTGCCAGCGCGTTCGCGCCCAGGTTGCGCCCCACCGCCTCGTAATCCTCGCCGACCGACTGCAGCGCGGCCAGCAGGATGATGCCGATGAAGACGCTGCTCTTCCAGATGTACTCCAGCATAATGCCCAGGGCCCAGCGGGTCGTAGACCAGCGCCGGGAAGTCGGCCGGGGTCTGGATCAGGCCCGCCGCGTGACGCCAGCCGGGCCAGAAAGCCGCTCTGGGCGAAACAGGAAGAGGATGCCGATCGCCCCCACCAGATGGGGAATGGGCAGGTTGGACTGGAAGACGAAGGTCGCCTGGCGCTGGGCGCGGAAGACGCGGCGCAGCGCCAGCGCGGCCACCAGCCCCAGGACGATCGACGCCGCCGTGCTGGCCGCGGCGACCCAGAGCGTCAGCAGCAGCGAACGGCCGAACGCCGGGTCGCCCATCACCTGCCGGTACGCCTCCAGGCTCAGCGTCGTGCGGCCGATGGCCGGCACATAGCCGAGGCTCTGCAGCAGGGCCAGCCCCAGCCCGCTGCCGAACAGCAGCACGATCACCGCCAGCGCCGGGGCCAACATCAGCGGAATGGAGAGTCTTGCCTTCATGAGTGAGTCGAGCTTAGCAAGAACGGCCCACGGCGCACACGCCTGGCCCGTTTGTTCACCTACTGCTGCAACACGGCCCGCTCCCAGCCTTGCTCAAAGGCGGTGATCCAGGGCGCTTGCAGCTCCGGCAAGCTGGTTGGCGGCCAGCTCCTCCGTGGAGAGGGTGGCCACGCCGCGCGGCAGGGCGTCGAACTGGGCCTGCCAGTCGGGCGACAGCCGCGTCGGATCGAGCGCCGGCAGATCGCCCCAGTTGGCGGGCTGGGCCTTGCTCAGCTGCGCTTCCGGCGAGAGCAGATAGTTGGCCACCACCATCGCCGCCGCCTTGTGATCGGAGTTGTAAGGGATGGCCACATAATGGGTGTTGGCGATGGTGCCGCTGTCGAAAACGAAGGTGCGGGTCGTCTCCGGATAGCGGCCGTTCTCCACCAGGCTGCTGGCCTCGGCCGGGTTGTAGGCCATGTCGAAGCTCACTTCCCCGTTGGCGAACAGGTCTTGCATCCGCGCCCGATTCTCCGGGTAAGTTTGCCCCTCGCGCCACAGGTACGGCTCCAACTCGTTCAGCATCTGCCAGCAGGCCGGGGCGCTCTCGTCGAACACCGTCTGGTCAAACTCGCCCAGCAACGTCTCATACCCGCCGGCTGCATGGTAACAGAGGTGGCGGACGAAGGCGCTGCCGGTGAAGTCAGGCGGGGCGGCGTAGGTGAACTGCCCCGGGTTGGCCCGGATCCAGTCGATCAGCGCCGGGATGTCCCGCGGCGGCTCTGCCACCCGGGCGCTGTCATAGATCATGACAAACTGCGCCTTGCCATAGGGCGACTCATACCCGTCCACCGGAAAGCCGAAATCATTGGCCACACTGGGATCGTCCCAGTTGACGGCCGCCGAGCTGGGCAGATATTCCGACCAGTTGCCGTAGAGTAGATCGCCCTGGCGCATGGTGCGGAAGTTTTCGCCGTTCACCCACACCAGATCGACGGTGCCGCCTGTGTCGCGGCCCGCCTGTTTCTCGCCCAGCACCTTGTTGACATACTCCGTCGCGTCGCTGATGGGCACCATGTTGAGGGTGATGCCGTACTGCTCGGCCACGACCGGGGCTACGACCTGCGTCACCCAGGTGTTGATCAGGTCACTGCCGCCCCACATGTAAAAGTCAACCGACTGGCCGCGGGCTTCGGCCACAATGCCGGCCCAGCTTTGGTCTTCGTAGCCGGGGGGCGGGGCGACGCCGGCGGGCGCTTCCGCCTCGGCCGCGACGGCCGGTAACTCAACGGCCGGCGTCTCGCCAGTCTGACCGGCGTCGGGGCTGCAAGCCGCCAGGAACAAGAGCATGAACAAGAGCAAAGCGAGCGTTTTTTGCATCGGACTCCTTATGGTCGTGAACGTTAGCGCTGCCAGCCTAGCCAGCGGTCAAACAGGCCGGCGACTGTCGGGGTCAGCCGGGTCCGGTTCCAGGCATCGGCCGCTTTCTTAATCGCCTCGGCCTGCGTGGGATACGGATGGATCGTCTGGTACAGCGTGGACAATCCCCCGCCGGCCACCATCGTCGCGGTGACCTCGCTGATCAACTCTCCGGCATGACGGGCGACAATGGTCGCGCCCACGATCTTGTCGCTGCCCTGGCGGACGTAGATCTTGACCAGCCCATCTTCGCCGTCGGTCCGGCCGCGGTCGGTTTCGGCCACGTCAAAGGAGAACGTGTCCAGAGCGATCCCTTGCGCCTCGGCCTCATGGGGCATCAGCCCCACATGGGCGATCTCCGGGTCGGTGTAGACCGCCCAGGGAATGACCAGGTCGCTGTACTTCTTGCGCCCCAGGAACAGCGCGTTCTGGATGACAATGCGGGCGGTCGCGTCGGCCGTGTGGGTGAACTGGGCCGGAATGGCCACGTCGCCCGCGCCGTAGATGCGGCTGTTGCTGGTCTGCATCTGGTCGTTGACGACCACACCCTGCTTATTATATTCCACCCCGGCCGCTTCCAGGCCCAGCCCGTCGATATGCGGTCGTCGCCCAGCTGCCAGGAGGATCTCATCCACCTCGATCGTGCCGATCTGGCCCAGATGCTCGAACGTGACCTGTTTGGCGCCGTCGACCTGCGCCACCTGCTGCACCCTGCTCTCCAGCCGCAGGTCAACGTCTTCGCGCATGAAGGCGTTGGTGATGATCTCTAACATATCCGGATCTTGCAACCCGGCTATCGTCGGCAGCATGTCAAACAGCGTGACCTCGGTCCCGAAGCGGGCAAATGCCTGGGCCATCTCCGCGCCAATTGGCCCCGCCCCGATGATCGCCAGCCGTCGCGGTTGTTCGGTCAGCTCGAAAAGCGTGGTGTTGGTGATGTAGCCCGCTTCGGCCAGGCCGGGCAGCGGGATGTGGGCCGGGCCGGCGCCGGTGGCGATGACCGCTTTGCTGAACTCAATCGTCTGGCCTCCGACGGTGAAGGTCGTGGGCGAGCTGAACTGGCCTGTGCCCAGAAAGACATCGATGCCCATGTTGCGGAACCGCTCGGCCGAATCATGATGGCTGATCTCTGCCCGCACGCGCCGCACGCGCTCCATGACGGCCGCAAAGTCAATCGTGACTTCGCCGTCGAGCCGGATGCCCAGCTCGTCGCCCACCGAACGGCGAATATCGCCGATCGCTTTGGCCGAGCGGATGAGCGTCTTGGACGGGACGCACCCGGCGATCAGGCAGTCACCGCCCAGCAAGTGCTTTTCCACGAGGGCGACCCTGGCCCCCACCCCCGCCGCGCCCACAGCCGCCACGAGCCCGGCCGATCCACCACCGATGACCAGCAGATTGTAGCGGCCGTCGGGGGTGGGGTTGGTCCAGTCCGGGGGAAAGGCGTTGCCGACCAGGATGTCGTTGTATTGGTCGGCCGGAGCAATCTTCTGTTGCGTTACCATACTACTCCTCTATTGTCGTTTGCGGCGCGTCCGGTTGGACTTTGGCTTCGCGCCGCTTGATAACTTGCGAGAGAATCAGGCTGATGCCGATGATCACAACGGAGGCGATCAGGGTCACGGGGTTGAGCTCGATGTTGCCGGCCAGCAGTTCATCCAGCGTGCCGAAGGAAGCACCCAGCAGGACAAACGACACCGTGCCCGGCAGCGAGCCGATGGCAGTGGCCGCCAGGAACGCCTTCCAGTCGATGCGCAGAAAGCCCGCAGCGTAGTTCACCAGGTCATAGGGCAGGAAGACCAGGCGCATGAGCAGGACTGTCTCGAAGCTGTTGTCGCGCATGCGCTGTGCGTAGCGCTGGATGACCCCGGCGTTCTCCTTGTTCTCCAGTACGCCCTCGCCAAAGTAACGGCCGACGCCGTAGGCCACCATCGCCGACGCATTGCTGCCGATGATGGTGTAGATGATGCCGATGGGCCCAAACAGAAATCCGCCCAGCAAGGTCAGAATCGTGGCGGGGAAGAAGAAGAGCGGCCGCAGGGCGTAGAGGAGCATGTACAGAAGCGGCCCATAGATGCTGTTGGTGAGGAAGTCGGCGATGGAAGTGACCGCGTCATCCAGAGAAAGCCCGTTCTGGCGGGCGTACACATAGTAGCCACCCACCACCGCGACCCAGAACAGGAGTGCCAACAGTTTAGTGCCATGCTTGCGCAGCCAACTCGGTGGCGGAGGGTCGCTGCTCGGCGTCTCGGTTATCAGTTTCGTTATCTCGTCGCTCATCGTCACTCACCTTTTGCCCCGAAGCGTGAGCCTCCGGTTCTATGGGGGATGGCGGATGGGCCATCACCGCACTCCCGTTGTACACAGGCTGCATAGTGGGGGCCGCTCTTAAAGACGCGACCTGGAGCGAATCTCTTACGTGGATCTAATGGACGGGTTGGGAGGTGGCGCGTCGGGGGAACTGGGGAGGATGCGACCGCTGCGCTGGATCGTCATCCTGGCAATGTAGTCGGCGGTCTGAGCGATAGTTTGGCTGCCGTCTACATGGATGACAGGAAACTTGCAGGCAGCGGCCGTTTCTGCCACCCACTGCCCAAACTGCACATCCCGTGCCATCCAGTTGGCGAACGCCTGCTGGGGGTCTTCGCACTGCGCCAGAATGGCGTCGATCCATTCGCGCCGGGCGTATGTCTCATATTGGAATGGGGGCGTGGGGATGAGATAAACGACCGTTTGTTCCCCCGTCAGATGCGGGGCGACCAGATCCGGGAGCAGGGCGGCTCCTTCGACCAGTACGGGTCGCTCTCCAGCCATCGCCTGCAAATCGGCCAAGATCATCGGAAACGCTTCCCGGTATATCTCGATGACGTGGCGGACCTGCTCCGCCACGGGGCGCATCCAGATGTCGTCCCAGCTCATAGTGCTCAGCTGATGGAGAGCGGGCTGGTCCTCTGGCCTGGCCTGAGACTGGTGTCGATCGAAATGGTCGTCGCAGTTGTAGACCGCCAGGTCATGCCGTTCGGCGAGAATCGCAGCGAGAGAGCTTTTCCCTGAACAAGGGGAGCCACCCAGCCAATAAAAGGTAGTAGACAGTTGATTCACTTAATCCCACACGACGATACTTGCCACAGAAGGAGGAGACGCATCCCGTCTTTCAGACCTGCCGTGGTCAGACGCAAAACAATGGCTGGAACTCTGTCGCTTTGGTTCGACCCCATGGCCAGTGCGCCTGATGGTCGCTGGCTTCGAGAGGACGCCTCAGCCGCCCAGTTCACGCACCGCCGCCACATCGGCCGCAATCTGGGCCGTCAGCGCGGTGAGGCCGTCGAACTTCATCTCCGGGCGAATGCGCTCCACAAATGACAGGCGCATCTCTTCGCCGTAGATGTCGCGGTCGAAGTCGAGTAAGTAGGCCTCAACGGTCAGCGACGCGCCATTGACCGTCGGCCGCACGCCGACGTTGGTCGCCGCCAGATACCACTCGTCCCCGAGATGGGCTATGGTGGCGTAGACGCCATTGGCTGGCAGCAGCAGCTCGTCCCAGACAGCCAGGTTGGCCGTGGGAAATCCGATGGTGCGGCCGCGCTGGTCCCCCTTGACGATGTTACCCCGGACGGTGAATTCGCGGCCCAAACAACCGTTGACGTCGGCCATGTCGCCCGCTTCCAGGCCCCGGCGCACGCGGCGGCTGCTGACCAGCTCGCCGTCGAACTCGACCATATTCTCGATCACCCGGCACGTGAATCCCCGCTCCTCGCCCAGCGCCCGCAAGAACGGCACGTCCCCTTCGCGGTTGTAGCCCAGGGCGAAGTTGCCGCCCCAGATTTCGCGCATGTCGAGCGTCTCGATGAGCTGATCGATGAAGTCGGCCGCCCGGATGTGGCGCACTTCGTCGTCGAACGGATGGGTGATGATCAGATCCAGCCCTTGCTCGCCAAGCAGCTGCACGCGGTCATCGAGGGTGTTGATGTAGAAGCGCGGCGGCATCGTCTGCATAACGCGGCGCGGGTGCGGGAAGAAGGTCAGCGCGGCGGCGCGCATCTGCCGGGCGCGGGCCGATTCGACCAGCGTGGCCAGCAGCGCCTGATGGCCCCGGTGGACGCCGTCAAAGGAGCCGATGGCCAGCAATGTCGGCTGCCGGTGATCGACTTCGGTTAGATGAGTGACACGGACAAACGATTGGGTCATACGATAGTTGCTTCACCGGCGCGAATGGTCGGGGGCGCCAGCACGGTCAATTGTAGCAAAAGGGCGGAGATTAGAAACGGCGAGTAGAGAGAGGGCATCTGGTCAGCCGTCGTAGAAACCGGATTCCCTCACAGAACCCCGGTAGCTGATGGCGCACACTTTCTCATAGACCTGTCTTGGCTCCGTACGCATCGTCCGGCACATTCTTGCGGACGCGCAGCAAGCCACCTTCGGCCTCGGCCACGCCCAGCAAGTGGCCCTCATCGTTGTAGACGCGCAGCAGCGTGCCCTCGGGCGCTCCGGAAACGGCCGCCACCGGACGGCCGTGCCGCAAATCGGCGGCGTCTTCCGCCTCCAACTGGATGGCGGGCAGATGGGCCACAGCGACATCGGGGGGCTGCAAATAGGAAAGCCAGTTGTCTGGCGTTAATGTGTCGAGCGGTACGGCGTCGTGGGCGGTGAACTCGCCGACGGCCGTGCGGCGCAAGGCGACGATGTGTCCGCCGCAGCCCAGCGTCTGGCCCAGGTCGTGGGCCAGCGAGCGGATGTAGGTGCCCGATGAGCAGACTATGCGCAAATCGAGCAGGGGCGATTCATACCCCACAACCGTCAGGGCGTAGATAATCACATCCCGCACTGGCGCTTCCACGGCCTCACCGCGCCGGGCGCGTTTATAGAGCGGTTGTCCGTCTTGCTTAATGGCGGAGTAAATCGGCGCCTGCTGTCGAATCTCGCCCCGAAAGTCGACCAGTGCCGCATCGATCTCGTCTGCCTCGACCTCCACCGGTCGCTCGGCAACGATCGCGCCGTCGGCGTCATAGCTGTCGGTGGTCTGGCCCAGCCGCACCGTCGCCTCATAGGCCTTCGGCTGACCGACGACGTATTCGACAAAGCGCGTCGCCCAGCCAACACAAACGACGAGCACGCCGGTTGCCAGAGGATCGAGCGTTCCGGCATGGCCCACGCGCCGGATGCCGCTGACCCGTCGCACTCGACCCACGACATCATGGGAGGTCAAGCCTCGCGGCTTGTCGATGGTCAGAACACCGGCTTTGGTCACAGGGGTTGTCTCAGGTGGTGGGCACTGAACCGGCGATCGCGCGTTCCTGGCGATCAATCGCCTCGTGGCAAGCGGCAACCAGCTTGGCTTCCGCGTCAGCCAGCGGGCCATCCAGCGTGCAGCCTGCCGCCAGCACATGACCGCCGCCGCCAAATTGAGCCGCTACCTCGGCGACATCATAGGGGGCGCGACAGCGCAGACTGGCCCGAATGGTGCCGTCTTCCATCTCGCTGACGACCAGCCCCATCTTGGCCACGTCGATATCAGCCAGGAAGTTGACGAGTCCGGAACTGCTGGGGTTGCCTTCCAACCCGACGGCGCGAATATCAGCGTGGCTAATGATCGTCCAGGCCAGGCCGTCTTCCAGATGCATGTCATCAAGACCGAGCTGCCACAGGAGCGCGGTCGAGTGGGGTCGCAAGATGAGCGCCTGCAAGTAGATTTCCGGCAGGTCAGCCCCGGCATCCATCAACTCTCCGGCAACGCGCATCGTTTCGGCCGTTACATTCGACGTCCGGAAACCCAATGTGTCGGTCACGATCCCGGTCAGCAAACTCTCGGCCATGCCGGGGGTGATGGTCAGTCCCAACTCGACGAAGAAGCGGTAGAGCAGTTCGGCCGTTGAACTGGCATTGGGATCGACCAGATTGAAATCGCCAAACTGGGTGTTGGTGATATGGTGGTCGAAGTTGGCCACGCTCGGCTTCGGCTCCGGCAGCATGGCGAAGACCTCGCCCATGCGCAGTTCGTCGCCACAATCAACGGCGACGAGAAGATCATACGGTTGGGTGTAGGAGGGAGTCTGGGTTACCGATTTCGCCAGCGGTAGGTCGCGAAAGCGCCGCGGGACAGCGTCGTCGCAAGCCAGCGTAATGCGCTTGCCGAGCTGCTCCAGCGCCTGGCCCATCGCCGTCAGAGAGCCGATGGCGTCGCCGTCCGGGTCCACATGGGCCACGACCAGGACGCTATCGGCTTTCTCGAGGGCGAAATGAATCACAATGGTTTCGTCAGTTCGGAGGTCGAGGCTAGCCGGCAGCCTCGTCACCGGACGACACCTCATCAGAAGATGGGGCGTCTTCTTCTGGCTCTTCCGGCGGAATATCCAGATCAGCCAGCAGCGCGTTGACCTCTTCAATGTAGGCCAGACGCGGGTCCCACTGGTAGCGGAGGGTCGGTGCGGCGCGCAGCTGCAGCCGCTGGGCCACTTCACGGCGCAGATAGCCCGCCGCGCTCTCCAGCCCGGCCATCACATCTTCCTTGCTGTCATCGCCGCCCAGCGCGTTGACATAGACGTTGGCATATTGCAGCTCCCGGTCGATGTCTACGCTGGTAATGGTCACACCCTGGACGCGCGGATCGCGCACCTGTCGCACGAGCAGCTCGCTCAGAATCATCTGAATCTGATCGGCTATTCGTTCCTGCTTCGCTTTGGACATGGCGTTACCTCGACGCGCGCTGGGTGATGAAGAACTCGATGATGTCACCCGGGGCGTAGTCCGACCAGCCATCCAGCGACACACCAAACTCGAAGCCGGCTTTCACCTCGCGCACATTGTCTTGCAAATGCTTCAGGCTGCCGACGTTGCCGGTGTGGAGCAGCTTGCTGTTGCGAATGAGGCGGGCCTTGGAGTTCCGCCGTGCCTCACCGGTGCGCATATAGCAGCCGGCAATGGCGCCGATCTGCCGGATGCGGAACACCTCGCGCACCTCGGCCCGACCGATGACAACGTCCTCGTAGACCGGGGCCAGCATACCGTTGAGCGCCAGCTCCACATCCTCAATCAGCTTGTAGATGATGCTGTAGGTCTGGATCTGAACGCCTTCACTGTTGGCGGCGTTCCGGGCGATCGGATCCGCCTCGACGTTGAAGCCGAGGATGATGGCTCCGGAGGCCGACGCCAGCATGACATCACTCTCGGTGATGTTGCCGGTGGCCGCCCGGAGGATCTCCACTTCGACTTCATCGTTGTCCAGCTTGTCCAGCGACGTGACCAACGGCTCCAGCGAGCCTTGCACGTCGGCCTTGACAATCAGGTACAGCGTCTTGGTCTCGCCTTGCTGCAAGCGGGCGAAGAATTCGTCCAGCGTGGCCGAACGGCCGCGATCGTCGTCACTGACGACGCCGTCCATATCGTTGACGATCTTGCGGGCTTCTTTCTCGCTTTCAACAACGGTGAACTGGTCACCGGCTTCGGCAATGCCGTTCAGACCGGCGACCGACACAGGTGTCGAGGGGCCGGCGGTCTTGATGCGCTTGCCCAGGTAATCGTACATCGCCTTAATGCGGCCGTATAGCTCGCCGACCAGGATCGTATCGCCTACACGCAGGGTGCCATTTTGGACCAGCACAGTGGTCATCGGCCCCTTGCCGCGCTCAATCTTCGCTTCCAGCACCGTGCCGGACGCTTCGGCCTGGGGATTGGCCTGCGGGTCGGCCTCTTCAGCCACCAGCAGAATCGCTTCCAACAGGTCCTCAATGCCCAGCTCTTCCTTGGCAGAGACGGGGATCACCATTGTGTCGCCGTCCCAATCGTCAGGCACCAGACCGGCGTCGGAAAGCTGCTGCTTGACGCGGTCGGGCTGGCTGGTCTGGAGGTCGATCTTATTCAGGGCCACGATGATCGGCACATGGGCCGCACGGGCATGGTCGATCGCCTCGCGGGTCTGGGGCATGACGCCATCATCGGCGGCCACCACCAGAATAGCGATGTCGGTCGCCTGGGCGCCGCGAGAACGCATGGCGGTGAACGCCTCATGACCGGGGGTGTCCAGGAAGGTAATCAGACGGCCATCCTGCTCCACCTGGTAGGCGCCAATATGCTGGGTGATGCCGCCCGCTTCGCCATCGACCACATTGCTGTGGCGCAGAATGTCGAGGAGGGAGGTCTTGCCGTGGTCGACGTGGCCCAACATGGTGACAACCGGCGGGCGAGCGACCAGGTCTTCGGCCTCTTCCTCGGCCAGCACGCGCCGCCAGCTGACTTGCTCTTCAAGCGGGATCTCTTCGACCTCCGCCTCGGCTGACGCCAGTGGCGCAGCCTCATAGCCCATCTCTTCGGCAACGATGGCGGCCGTATCGTAATCAATTTGCTGGTTGATATTGGCCATAATGCCGTTGGTCATCAACTCCTTGATGACATCAATCGGGCTGACTTGCATCAGCGTGGCCAACTCCCGCACGGTTATGAAGTCAGGGACTTCAATGAACTCTTTTGTTTCTGCCATATAACTACTGTTTCCTTGCACGAACGTTTCGACTGGTGCAGAAACTCCTTGTGACTAACCTTCTACCACTAACTATCTGATACCGTAATCGCTGCTTCGGCCGCCGGGCGGTGGACGGCAATCGCCGCCAACTCCCCGGCCGACAGGTCGCTGTTGAGCGCCTGGTTCAAGATGCCGGGATGGCGCAGCGCTTTATCCCAGCAGGCAGCCTGATCACACAAATAAGCGCCCCGGCCATTCAGCTTTCCCGTGGGGTCGACAACCACACCGCTGTCCGGCGTGCGCACGAGGCGCGTCAGCCGGCGCTTGTCCGTCGCCTGGCGACAGACCACACAGGTGCGCTGCGGCACATGTTTGCGGCGTGGTTGCTGCTTCGCCACGGTTCTACTTACTCCGAGCTTGCGTCCTCGGCCTCATCGACGGTAGTCTCGATGACGTCATCAATCACATCGTCGATATCAATATCTTCCCATTCCGGACGGCTGCGGCCCTTCTTGCGCTTGCGCTTGATGACCACCTGATCCAGGTCTTCATCGTACACCAGAGCGCGGCCCTTGCGCTTCTTGCGCTTGGCATCGTCATCATCATCATCGTCGTCAGAAGACGACGGCGTGACAATAACCACTTCCGGCTGCTTCGCCTTGGGAGCGGGCGCTTCCGGCTCGATCAACGACTTGGACAGATCATCGAGCGGCGATACGGTGGTTCCGGTTCTGGTTCTACCTCGCCGGCGGGCACTTCTTCCGCTTCGGCTTCGGCCTGGGCCAGGGCGTTGTCTTCCAGTTCCAGCTCCGTCTCGACGGTCGCTTCGGGCACTACCGCAACAACGGTCTCGCTCTCATCGACCACTTCATTATAGCCGCGTTCTTCCACGACGGCTTCCGTCGCCGCCTCGGCCATCGCCTGCGCCTCGTCCACATCATCAGACAGGGCGACCTCATCGGCGTCGATGCCGATCATTAAGGTGTCTTCGCCAAAGACGATCGTGTCTTCTTCGACTTCAACTTCCTGAACGATTGGTGTGGCGGCTTCGAGCGCGGCCGCTTCCTCGGCTGCCTGTCGTTCCAGCTCGGCCGTGGCTGCTTCCAACTGCGGCGCGAACGCTTCCAGCGTTTCCCGCACCGTCTCGAGCGATTGGTCACCCAGACCGCGCAGGCTCAGGAACGTCTCGTCGCCCATCTCCAGCACGAACATCAGGTCGCCAACCGTCTCGACGCTGGCGTCGAGCAGCAGGTTATGGATGCGGCCGGGCAGGTCCAGGTCGTCGAGCGGCATACTCCAGGCGGCGTCGGGCACGTTCTTGCGCTGCTCCATCCGCTGCCGGCGAATGTCCTCATACTCCTTGGCGCGCTGGGCCACAATGCGGCCCTCGACGCCGGCCACCAGCTTGTCCAGGGCCATGTAATCTTCGGCGGTCACCGGGCGGCCCGTTTCCTTCTTATCCAGAATCAAGCGCACCTGATCCAGGAAGACGGTGTCGAGCACAATATTCGGGTCGGCGGCCGGGTCGTCCAGACTGTTGAGCGACTCGGTCGCTGCTTCGGTCAGGCTCTTAATGTCGATGCGCCAGCCGGTCAGCTTGGCGGCCAGCCGGGCGTTCTGCCCTTCGCGGCCGATGGCCAGCGACAGCTGATCGTCGGGGACGATGACGACGGCCGTCTTGCCCTCTTCCGAATCTTCTTCGAGGAAGACATGGGAGACGCGGGCCGGGCTGAGCGCCTTGGCAATGAAGATGCGCTGGTCGGGGTCCCATTCGATGACGTCGATCTTTTCGTCATTCAGCTCGCGGACGATACTCTGGATGCGCACACCGCGCATGCCGACACACGCGCCGACCGGGTCCACACCGGGCTGCAGCGCCTGGACGGCGACCTTGGAGCGCTGGCCTGCCTCGCGGGCAATGCTCTTGATCTCCACCTGGCCGTTATAAATCTCCGGCACTTCCAGCTCCAGCAAACGGCGGAGCAGGTTGCGGTGGTTGCGGCTGACGACGATTTGCGGGCCGCGGCTGGTGCGGCGCACTTCCAGGACATAGACGCGAATCTTGTCGTGGGCGCGGGCGCGTTCGCCGGGCACCTGCTGGCTCTTGGGCATGATCGCTTCAGTGCGGCCCAGGCCAATCGTCACGTGCTGACCGCTGATGCTCTGCACCGTGCCGTTGACCAGCTCGCCTTCGCGGCCGGAGAAATCCTCAAACAGGTGCTCGCGTTCCGCCTCGCGGACACGCTGGAGCAAGACCTGCTTGGCAGTCTGCGCGGCAATACGGCCGAAGCTCGGCGTGGTCGAGTCAACCATGACCACATCACCCAGTTCCACATCGGTGTGGCCCTCGGCGCGGGCAACTGACAACAGCACCTCGGTGCGGTCGTCCATGACATCCTCGACAACCTCTTTCTCGGATAGGATCGTCGGCTCGCCCGTACGAGGGTCGATCTCAGCCGTCACGTCCTGGTTGCTGCTGATATTCATATCGCGCCGGTAAGCTGAGACCAGCGCTGTCTTAAGCGCCTCGAAGACGTCCTCTTTGGGAAGCCCTCGCGACTCACATATTTCATTGAAAGCCAGGATAAATTCGCTTTTCATTTGATCCCGTTCACCTATTCAGTTTTCATCTAATAGCGAGCTCTTTGTTTCACCTATGAAACAAAAAAAGTGGGGGTGCCCACTTTTCCTCGCCGCTCTTCTCCAACTGTCGGCCCATAGTATAGCATGGGCGACTTGTGTTAGCAACCGTGATCCAATGAATTCAGGGAGATCTGGGCCCGATCCTTAACGCCACATAACAACGCCCACGAGTTGCCTCATCAGCGCGGCAGCCCATTGGCGATCAGCGTCGGAACGTCGACCAGTGATCCGGCCAGGTGCGCCGCACAGTCAAAGTCGGCCGCCGCGCTCCACTCGCCCGGCACGGCGATGACCATCATCCCCGCCGTGGCCGCCGCCCGACAGCCGGTTGAGGTATCCTCCAACGCCAGACAGCGGGTTGGGTCGACGTCCAGCCGTTCGGCCGCCAGCAGGTAGATGTCGGGGGCAGGCTTGCCGTGGGCCACTTCGTCTCCGGCAGCGATCGCTCCGCAGCGGTCGAGCAAGCCCAGTTCGCCGATAATGAACAGCGCCACCTCGCGCGGCGTGGAGGTGGCCACGCCCCAGGGCAGCCCGTGTGCCTCCAGCGAGTCGATAAGCGTGTAGAGGCCAGTCATGGCAGGTATACCGTCGTTGAGGATGTCGAGGTAGGCGGCCGATTTGCGGGCCACCAACTCATCGGCTGTCAGCGGAATGGGCCACTGGTCGAGCACCATGCCGGCGCTCTCGACAGTGCGGCGGCCGAGCATGCGCTGGTACAGGTCATTGTCGATGGTCCCGCCAAACGGGGCTACGATCCGCTCCCAGGCAGCGCGAGAGAGCGGCTCCGTGTCGACCATCAGGCCGTCCATGTCGAAGATGACTGCGTTCAGTGAGTCCCACGCCATATGTCTCGTTTCCTGTTATCCTTGCTCGCCGGGAACCGGATCGTCCCGGCCCAGGGTTGCCGATTCGCAGACCAAAGGGCAGGATTATACGGTGGGCAGGCCGCTCGCCCAAGCAAGATACATGGTTGAGGGAATACGTTATGGCCAACACGGTGAAATTCTCAGTCTACATCGCCACCAGCGTCGACGGCTTCATCGCTCGACCGGATGGGGATGTCACGTGGCTGAACGAAGCGGAGCCGATTGGCGACGGCGACGATGCCGGCTTTGGCGCGTTCTTCAACAGCGTCGATCTGCTGGTGATGGGACGAGGCACATTCGAAAAGGTGCTCGAGTTCGACTGGCCGTACGGGGACAAGCCGGTCATGGTGCTCAGCCAGACGATGCAGAGCGTGCCCGACGCCTTGCGGGAGACGGTCACCATCGAGCGCTCGGCCCCGCATGAACTGGCAGCCAAGCTGACCCAGGCGGGCTACGAACGCGCCTATCTCGACGGAGGCAAGGTCATCCAGTCGTTCTTGCGCGCAGGGCTTGTCGACGAGAT
Organism: uncultured Chloroflexia bacterium; assembly: GCA_963715935.1. Lineage (GTDB taxonomy): Bacteria > Chloroflexota > Anaerolineae > Promineifilales > Promineifilaceae > Promineifilum. The sequence continues at coordinate 288,998 of CAVQSM010000001.1, forward strand.
GACGATCACCCTCATTCCCATCCTGCTCGGCGAAGGCATTCCGCTGTTCGGCCCCACCGAACGAGACGTTCCGCTCCAGCTTCTGTCCTCTCGCTCATGGGCCAATGGCTTTGTGCAGAACCAGTACCGCGTGACCGGGTAGCCGACACCAAGCGATATGCGACACGTTATCTCCCTTCTCTGGCTCAGCCTATTGGCACTCGCGCTGGCGGCCTGCGCCACGACGCCGGAACCACCACCCGTCGTCGACTGCCCCGTGCCGGAACCGGTCGAGGTGCTCGCCGATGGCTGGCAGTTCACCACCGACCCCGACGACGCGGGGCTGGCGGCCGAATGGTATGCGGCCGACCACGACCGGAGCGCCTGGGAAAGCCGCCGCGCCGGACTGGCCTGGGAGCAGACCGGCCTGGAGTACGACGGCATCGCCTGGTACGCGCGGGCGATCAGATGGGAGGGCGACGAAGCGTTCCTCTTTCTGGCCGACGCCGACGACAGCGCCACCGTCTGGGTCGACGGCGTGGAGACGCTCACGCTCGGCAGCGACAATCCGTCGGCGGTCCTGACGCTCGACGACGTTGACGGGGAGGCGCTGGTGGTCATCCGCGTGGCCGACGAGGGTGGCTTCGGCGGACTGAAGGCGACTCCCCGGCTGGCGGGGTCAGTCGAGGCGTCGCTGGACGAGATGCGGCTCATCGCCTATCTGGAAGCGCAAGACCCGGCGCTACCGCCCGCCCCCGATGGCGGCGCGTGGACGATGATCGGCGGCGTGGCGGAAGCGGCCGAAAGCGCTCATCGCCAACGACGGCTCGCTCAGCCCGTACGCCACCGCCCCCGCCGCCCAGGTCTGGCTGCGGGACAGCGCCACCGGCGAGACGATTAACCCATTCGCTGAGGGGACGTTCTCGCTGATCGACAACGCCCCGCTGGTGCAGATCGGCGGCGAGGCGCAGGGGGGCGTCGACAGTCGGAGTGTGGCCTTCTACGATGAAACGGACGGGGCGATCCGCTGGCAGTTGGCGCTGGAGCGCGAGGCGGACGCCCGGTTCGACGAACTGATCGTCGCCGCGCGGCCGTTCCGGGTCAATCGCACGCTGGCATCGTTCTGCAACCCGGTGTTGGCGGGCGACAACCAACTCTGGCTCAACAACGCCCCTTACCTGGCGGCCGCCACCTCGCCGGACGAATTCGTAACCGGGGAGACGTGGGCCGGGCTGGTCTACCGGCTGGACGAGGGCGCGACGACGCTGGCGTTCGCGCTGCCCGCCGCCCCGGAACGGCCGATGCCCGACCCAACGGCGGCGTTCGACGGCCGTCTGGCCGAAGCGCAGGCCGCCTGGGCGGAGCGGGCGAGCCGGGCGAGCATCAGCGTGCCCGACGGCGCAGTGCAGGCGGCGCTCGACGCCAGTCTCGGCTACCTGCTGCTGGCCAGCGACCCCGACGGCCCCCACCCCGGCCCGCTGGCCCACGACGCCGTCTGGACCCGCGACGCGGCCTACATGGGGCTGGCCCTGCTGATGCGCGGCCATGAGGAGACAGTCCGCACCTACGTCGACGCCATCTTCAGCGGCCAGGAGCCGGACGGCCGCGTGCCGCCCATTCAGGGCGAGGCGATCCCGTGGGACAACGACGAGTGGGACGCCCAGGGGCAGGCGATCTATCTGGCCATGCAGCTCTACCGCTACACCGGCGATACCGCCTATCTGGAAGCGATTTACCCGCGGATGGCGCTGGCGGCCGACTATCTCATCACCTTGCGTGCCCGGACAGCGGACGACGACGGACCGACGCGCGGCCTGCTGCCCCGCAGCCTGAGCGCCGAAGATTTGGCCGACGGCGAACAGCATTATTACTGGGACAACTTCTGGGCCGTCAACGGACTACTGCAGGCGGCCGAGGCGGCCGATCTGGTGGGCACGGAGGACGGCGGCCGCTGGCGGACGGAAGCGGAGGCGCTGCGGGCGGCCGTCGACGAGAGCGTGGCCGGGTTGATGGGCGAGCCTGTGCCGTACATTCCGGCCAGCGTGGAAACCCTCGACAACTCCGGTATGGCTCGCGGGGCGACGCCGCTGCTGCATCCGTCTCCCATCATCTCGCCCAACGACCCGTTCATCCGCCGCGCCTTCGACACCTACGCCGAGCGCTGGATCACCCCCTACGACGGCGGCTACCTGCACCGGGAAGGCCAGTTCTGGACCTACGGCGGGATTGAGCTGGCCAACGCCTATCTGCGGCTGAACCGGGGCGATCTGGTGCACCAGATTCTCGGCTGGACGCTGAATCACCAGACGCTGCCCGGCGTCTACGCCTGGGCCGAGCAGGTCGACCCGAACAGCTTCGCCTTCAGCGGCGGCGATATGCCTCACGCGTGGATGGCCAGCTCGTTCACCATCCTCATCCGCAATATGATCGTGCTGGAACAGGCACTCGGCCCGGACGACGACAGCCTGACGCTGTTCCAGACCGCGCCCGACTGGTGGCTGGAAGGGGAGCGTGGCGTGCGCGTGGAGAATCTGCCGACTCCCTACGGCCCGCTCTCGCTGGAAACGGGCGGCGATCTGCGGACGGAAGACGACCGCTGGGTGGGCACGCTGACGCTGCGCCTGGAAGGCGCAGAGCCGCCGGGCGGCTATCGTTGGGAGCTGCCGTTTACGCCGACCGGCGTGGAGAGCGACAACGGCGCGGTACTGGACGGGGACACGCTGCTGATGGCGGGTCCGGGCACGGTCGCGCTGACGTTCGACTGATTGCCTCGCTGCCGGTCGTGCCTGCCTTGTGGTGCATGACCACCTCCACCAACCGAACCGATTTCCAACCGCTTTGTAAAGCACACTTGACAAAGTGTCACTGTTCATTTACACTTCTTGTCAAGTTAGCTTGACATTTAGTCAAGCATGCATAACAAATACGGGAGATCAACATGGACAAACAAGGTAAGTCGGGACTGAACTGGAATGCGGGGACGGGCATGGCGGCGGGGGCGATCTTCGGCGCGCTGGTCGCGTTGGTCGTTAATGTGGTAACAGGCAGCGCCGAGGTCTGGGCCTGGGCGGTGCCAGTGGGGCTGGCGTCCGGCCTGGCCATCGGCGGCGGCAAGGCTCAGCACAAGGAGCAAACATGAAAGAGTGGAACGCACCGCACATCCGCAGTTTCATACTGGGCATGATCGGGTATACGGTCACGATCATGCTGGCGGCATTCCTGCTCGGCGGTGAGTACATCGACAACACCGGTGTGGCCATCGTGGTAGCGCTGCTGCCGGTCGTGCCTTTCGCTTATGCCATGATCGGCATGGTCGGCAACGCGCGCTCGAAAGACGAGATGCAGCAGCAAGTGTACCTGGAGTCCGTTCTGATCACGGCGCTGCTCACGGGAGCGCTGACGTTCAGCTATGGCCTGCTGGAGTTGTTTGATCTGGCCCCGCATATCCCCGTTTTCTATGTCGCGCCGCTGATGATCATCATCTGGGGTATTACCAATGCGATCGTGGGGCGGCGCTATGGGTAGCATCGGAGAGCGAGCCAGATGAACAACCGACTCAAAGTACTGCGCGCCGAACGAAGTTGGTCACAAGAAGCCCTGGCGGAGAAGCTTGACGTTTCCCGACAGACCGTCAACGCCATCGAGCGCGGCAAATACGACCCCAGCCTGCCCCTGGCCTTCAAGATTTCGGCCGTCTTTGGGCTGTCAATTGAGGAGATCTTCTTCCCCGACAGCGACAAACCGGCGTAAACCCGCGCCATTGGCTGTTTTCGTAACGAATAGGAGACGATAACCAGCTACACTACCCTTACTTCAAGGCGCGGCCCTGCCAGGGCAAGCGTCATGAAGCAAGGGTAGTGGCATATGAGTTCGTTGGACAAGGCTGACGCAGAACAACAACGCAGGTTCGATCGGGGCGCATGGCTGACCCTGGCGGCGGCCGCTGTGTTGTTGCTGTGGCCGCTAGCCCTGAGCGTGGTGTTCGCCGGGACGCCCACCGACGGCTGGGCCAGCTACACAGCAGAGGGTTTCTTCGACGGTCCCTTTATCCTTAACTACAGTCTGACCGGGGACCCTACCCCCCTGCGAGCTGGGGACGTTGTCGTGTCCATTGATGACCAGACAATCGTCAAAGGCCAACTGCCGCTGTTGCCGCAGCCGCTGATTTCTGGGGAAACCGTCCGCTACACCATCGAACGCGACGGCCAAACACTGCAAGCGGACATTCCCCTGGTGCAGATCGGGTTGAGAGCCTATGGGGCAATCTGGCTCCAGAATCCGCTGAAGAGCGTGGCCACTCTTGTGACCCTCGCTATTGCCGTGGCTGTCTTCCTCCTGCGCTCGCAATCGTCGGCCGCACGCTACATGCTGATCGCCTTCACCTATCTGGCCGGCAACGCCATTCTGGAAATCGTTGGTAACCCCTTTGTCTACGCCTTGCCGCCGACCGCCATCTTCTTGACAGCGTTTTACCAGACTGGCTACGCCTGGGCCTATTACGCCTCCCTCATTTTGCTGGTGCTGGTCTTTCCGGTTCGTCTGCTCCCAATGCGGCGGTTCCCCCGCGCCTTGCCGGCGCTGGTTTATGCTGTGCCGTTTGTGATGATGGCTCTGGCGACACCGCGCTATCCGGCCACAACCCAGACCGACTGGCAGTTAGCCGTCGGCGGTGTCACGTTCTTCTCCTACGTCATTATGACGGTCGTGATTACCTTCGGCGCGATCATCTACAACCTGCGCACGGCGAAGGATCCGGCCACGCTGGCCCAGGTGCGTTGGATGGCCTTTGGCTTTGGGATTGGGGTAGGCTTGACGGTCAGCCTTGATGTGATCCCGCAGCTGCAATCCTGGTCCTACCTTACCGCGCTGGCGCTGCCGATCGCCCTGGCCATCGGCATCCTGCGCTACCGGCTGTTCGACATCGACGTCATCATCCGCCGCACGACCTCCTACGCCATTCTGACCGCGCTGCTGCTGCTGGTCTACTTCGGCAGCGTCGTCGTCTTGCAGCGCATTCTCGCTCCGGTCACCGGCGAGTCGACCATCGCCATCGTCCTCTCCACCCTGCTCATCGCCGCGCTCTTCCTGCCGCTGCGCCGCCGGGTGCAGGACGCCATCGACAAGCGCTTCTTCCGCCAGAAGTACGACGCCGAGCAGGTGCTGGAGCAGTTCGCCGCCACCGTGCGCGACGAAACGGATCTGGACGAGCTAACGGCCGAACTGGTACGGGTCATACAGGAGACGATGCAGCCGGAGTCGGTCAGTGTGTGGCTGCGGGAGCCGGACAAGCAATGAACGAGACACCCGTCGAACGAAGCTTTGATCGCGGCGCATGGCTGACCTTGATTCTGACAGTCGCGCTGCTCTTGTTCAGTCTGGGCAGCCTGGTCTACCGCTTCACCCTGCCTACCGACGGATGGCTGTCCGGCGAACCAGAGGAGATCGACAGCGTCGGCTACATTTACAGGTCAAACATCATGGGCCTCCCGTCACGGCTGGAGTCCGGCGACCATCTGATTGGGGTCGAGGGCTATTCGCTGACCGACGCTTCGCTGAGCGCTCCCTGGTCGCTGCGAAACGAGTGGCAGGCAGGGACGACCATACGCTATGTGGTGATGCGCGGCGATCAGGAACTGGCGATCGACGTACCGTTGACCCATTGGAACCTGATCACCTATTGGCGTGGCGCGGGCAGGACAGCCGTCGATCTGGCAGGTTATGCCGGGTTGACCATATTCCTGGCGGTCGGCTTGCTGGCTTTCTGGCGCAACCCCAACAATCTCTCGGCACGGGCGCTGTGGGTGCTGGCGGCCGTTGTCTACGCCTCCTTTCTGGTGGTGGATTTGTTACCCACCACCATTGCCGACACCGTCGATCCGCTTGCCTCGATCGGGATCCTCCTTCTGATTGGCGCGTTGTTTTCGATCCTGTTGCCGCCGGCCATGATCCGCTTTGCCCTGGTGTTTCCCAAGCCCTCTCCCCTGCTGCAGCGACACTCATGGCTGGCGCTACTGCCCTATGCCGTCGGGTTGGTAGCGCTGGTTGCTTTCATTCTGGAGCTGTATGTTGTCACCTGGGGTTGGACGGCCGCCAGCGCTCTGATCGCCGTCGCCATTTTGATCTACAATGCCATTACCACGCGAGACGCCGTCAGCCGCGCCCAGCTGCGTTGGGGGCTGGGTGGCATGGTCGTGGGGTTGACACTCTGGTTCCTGTCCTCCTTCCTGGGGCTGTTCATCGACGTGCCCGCCCCGATCCAGCCGGTCCTGGACGTAATGGGCGCGCTGAGCTGGATGCTGATGGGCGTGGCATTGGGCGTTGCCGTCATGCGCTACCGGCTGTTCGACATCGACGTCATCATTCGCCGCACGACCTCCTACGCCATTCTGACCGCGCTGCTGGTGCTGGTCTACTTCGGCAGCGTGGTCGTCTTGCAGCGCATTCTCGCTCCGGTCACCGGCGAGTCGACCATCGCCATCGTCCTCTCCACGCTGCTCATCGCCGCGCTCTTCCTGCCGCTGCGCCGCCGGGTGCAGGCGGCCATCGACCGGCGCTTCTTCCGCCAGAAGTACGACGCCGAGCAGGTGCTGGCGCAGTTCGCCGCCACCGTGCGCGACGAGACGGATCTGGACGCGCTGACGGCCGAACTGGTGCGGGTCATTCAGGAGACGATGCAGCCGGAGTCGGTCAGTGTGTGGTTGGCCCGGTCGTCAGCGATGAGGAAGTGGGCGTCGTCGGACGAATGTAAGGTAGTCTTTGCGCGCTTGCCAAGCAAAAAGATACTATTGAATTTTGTCTCGCTTCGGCCAGATCGTGCCTGGCGCAGAGCAGCTGGATGTTTTCGGCCACGAGCGATGAGCCGCCTTTCGAATAGGGAATGATGTGGTCAAAATGGAGGTTGTCTTCGTGAATCCACATGCTGCAGACGCAGCGCCCCTCATCGCGCTGCCACACTGCCAACTTAACCGCTGACGGGATCATGCGCGTATGTTCGAGGTCGAGCCGGGCGCTTGATCAAGATCGTCGCCGAGCCTCGTCGACCAGCTCCAACTTGAACTTGAATACCTGACGGCCGTCGCTGGATTGCTTGCCAGGCGTCGACTGCAGCCAGATAAATATCCGTTGAAGGTCCAGATGCCCGCCCGGATCTTCTCGTAAACTTTGACCAAATCAGTGCGGCCGCCGCTTTGATGGGCCTGAGCCGCAGCAAAGAACAAGCCATTCTGAGTGAGGTGTTCCGGATGCGTTGTATTGCGGCTGGTCGACAGACTTGGGATCGGGGCCGCCCTGTCGCCGGGGAATGTCGTGACCTTCATACCTCAAGCACTCGGCCGTCTGCAGACACCGAGTCGTCATACGGTGCGTTGGGACGTGTGCTCATTATGAATGACGCTGTAGGAGTTACCCAGGCGGAAGTTCATCCCTCGCTGGAGATTGACGCCTTCCTCTGTGCACGATCTCCAGGTAGGAGATAATGATCGCGCTCGGTTTAACCATGATCTGTAAAGCGCCTATCGAATCCGAATAGCAATATTCTTTACCTGCGTGTAATTCCGCAGCGCTTCCAGCCCCTTCTCGCGGCCGAATCCGCTTTGCTTCGTGCCGCCGAAGGGCGTCTCTTCTCCGCCGGCGAAGTATTCGTTGATGTAGATCTGGCCCGCCTGGATACCCTGCGCCAATCGCAGCGCCCGGTTGATGTCGTTAGTGAAGATGCCCGCCACCAATCCGTAGGCCGTGCCGTTGGCCAGCGCCAGCGCTTCCGACTCGTCGTCAAACGTCTGCACCGCCAGCACTGGGCCGAAGATCTCTTCCTGGGCTACGGTCGCGCCCAGGGTGACGTTGTCCAGCACGGTGGGGGCGAAGAAGTAGCCGCGCTCGAAGGCGGGCGGACGGCCGCCGCCAGTCAGCACCGTCGCTCCTTCCCGCTGCCCCGCGCCGACGTACGCCTGCACCCGCTCAAACTGTTCGGCCGAAACGAGCGGCCCCATGTCTGGCGACTCCAGCCCCGGCCCGACGCGGACGCCTTCCGAATGGGCCACTAGCTTCTCAAGGAACGGCTCGCGGATGCGCCGGTCGATGACCAACCGCGAGCCGGCGGAGCAGATCTGGCCGCAGTTAGCGTAGATGCCCTTGGCCGCTTCGCTGACGGCCAGATCGAGATCAGCGTCGGCAAAGACGATGTGGGGCGACTTGCCGCCCAGCTCCAACACGACAGGCGTGATGTGATCGGCGGCCGCTTTCATGACCAACTTACCCGTAGTCACCGAGCCGGTGAAGGTCAGGCTGTCGATGTCGGGATGGGCCGCCAGCGCCGCGCCCGCCTCTTCGCCGAAGCCGGGCACAACATTGTAGACGCCGGGCGGGAAGCCCAGCTCGACGAACAGCTCGGCCAACAGCAGCGCGGTCAACGGTGTCTGCTCGGCCGGTTTGACGACGGCCGTATTGCCCGCCGCCAGCGCCGGCGCCACGCTGCGCCCGACCATATTCAGCGGCATGTTCCAGGGCACGATGTGGCCGGTGACGCCCAGCGGCTCGCGGATGGTGAAGTCAATCAGGTCGGGGCCAAGCGGGATCTGCTCGCCGTGGAGCTTATCGGCCGCTCCGGCGTAATACTCAAAGAAGCGGGCGGTGGAGAGCACTTCCTTGCGCGAGAGGGGCAGCGGCTTGCCGCTGTCGCGCGTCTCCAGCTCCGCGAATTCATCCACCCGTCGCTCAATGGCGCGAGCCATTTCGTAGAGCAGCCGCGCCCGCTCCTTCGGCTTCAGCTGCCGCCACGGGCCGGAGAGCGCCCGGCGCGCAGCGTGGACGGCCGCGTCGATATCGGCCGCTCCTCCCCGTGCTACTTCGGCAATGGGCGCTTCTGTCGCCGGGTCAAGCGTGGTGAAGGTACGGCCGTTGGCGGCGGGCTGCCACTGGTTGTTGATGAAGAGGTAAGTTTGGGACTGAATCATTCTATGTAGATAGTCTGTTCGTCTTGGAACAGTCTTCGGATTGCTTAAGAGGTAAGGTCAAGAGTGCAACTAACCTCATCTACCAACTTCCGTTGAAGGGAGTCCTTGCTCTACCACATCCCACACGGCACCTGGATGCTGAGCAGCTACCTGCAACAGCACACGAGCCGCTCCCTGCGGCGTGCGCCGACCCTGTTCCCAATTCTGTAGCGTTTTCACGCTAATGCCGAGCAAGCTCGCAAATTCGCTTTGGGATAGTTGGAACTGCGTGCGAATGGCTCGAACATCGGGTGCTTCAAACTCAAACTGCCGGGAAGCTGCCCGCTCACCGCGCAGAATCGCGCCGCCTTCGCGCACGCTTTCCAGAAGCTCGGTAAACATCTCATCACTCATGTGTTCAGTACTCATTTGAATTCAGCCTCCACAACCTCGCGCAATGCTCTCAACTGAGATTGGGACAGATCGCCACGGACATTCTTTGGATAGGCGAATAGCATTAAGATTCGCTCTTGCTCTACAGCCCAATAGTAGATGACCCGTATTCCCCGCTTTTGCCGCGCCCACTGTAACGCCAGCGCAACTTACGAACTCCTCCGCCACCGCGAATAACAACCCCCGCTTCAGGTCGCGTAATAAGAACGTTTTGCAGATCTCGATAGCTATCGTCCGAGAGCAAGGATTTGACTTGTCGGGTAAATACCGATGTCTCAACTATAATCATTATACGCCAATGAAGTATAGGAGTCAATCAACCGTCAACCTGCTTACAAACCACTTCCTCCAATCAGATAGCCAATTCCTCTGCCACCCACCCCAGCCCCACCGCGTCCAGCGTGGCCCGCGTCGGGTTGCCGGTGGCGGCGTCCCAGCCGGCTTGCTCGTAGTACATCACCTTGCCCGCCTCCCACTCTTCGCGGTCCAGCGTCATGCCATCGGTACGGCCGCCTTCCAGCGCTTTGGTGAACAGCTTCTCCGGCAGCGTGTCCTGGTCGCGGGTCAGCCCTTCGCGGGCGTTGTAGGCGCGCATCAGGTTCAGCCGGCGCTGGCCGATGAGCTGCACATCGTCGACACTGACGTCCCAGCCGGTGGCGGCCGCCAGCAGCCCGGCCATGTCCGACGGGCCGTAGAGCTGCCAGCCGGGGCCATAGACAAACTGGCAGTAGCCCAGCACGTCGGTGGCGCTGTAGTTGTACTGCGTCTTGAGCGCGAACTCGACCTTCTCCGCGTTCAGCGCCTTGATCGGCTGCGGCTTGTCCAGCCCAATCTGGTCAAGGAAACGGCGGTAGCCGGGGTTCTCTTCTGTCCCGGCGTATAGCTTCGGATGGTACATGACGTCATGCTCCGAAGACTGGTGGTCGGCCCCGAACGGGTTGACGGCGTAGATGAGGCCCAGGCTGCGCTTGACGTGGGGCATGTGGGCGGGAATCTCCTGCCCCTTGACGGTCAGGACGAACTCGTGCCCTTTGCCCAGCCGATCGGCCGCTTTCTCCGAGCCATCGGCCAGCACATCGCCAAACCCTTCGCGCTTGAGCGTCTTCTCCAGCATGGCGATCATCGCTTCGGCGTTGCCGTACTCCAGCGGGATGCCGTCGGTTTCTTCCAGCGTCAGCACGCCCTTCTCATAGCACTCCATCGCCCAGGACAGGGTCGCGCCGCAGGAGATGGTGTCGACGCCATACTGGTTGCAGAGCTGGTTGGCGTAGGCGATGGCATGGAGATCGTCCACGCCGCAGTAGGAGCCGAAGGTGGCGATCGTCTCGTACTCCGGGCCGCCGTATTCGGGTTGAATACGATTCTCGCGCCACTCAGCCTCGACCACCCGCTTGCAGCGCACAATGCAGGCGTAGCAAGTGTCGCGACCGAGTTTGTCCTGCTTGCCCTCGTCCGCGCCGCGCAGCAGTTCGTCGTAGAGCCGCTCGCCGCTGATCGCTTCGGCCGCTTCCAGGCTGGGCATGACCCCGCTGTCCCAGTTGTTGGTTGGCAGCCCGCCCGCTCCCTGTTGGCCCATCACCGAGCTGGCAGTGCCGTACGTGCCCGTAGAAACAACGCCGCTATCAGGGTATTCCCGCGCTCCCTGCTTGGCCAGCGCCAGGACGGCCTTGCGATCGGCCGCCTGCACCTTCTGCGTGCCGCGCACGACAATCGCCTTCAGCTTCTTGCTGCCCATCACCGCGCCGATACCGGTGCGGCCCCAGGCGCGGTTGCTCATGTTCATGACGGCCGCAAAGTTGGACAGCTTCTCCCCCGCCGGGCCAATCTGGGCGATCTCGATCTTCGGGTCGTCCAGCTCAGCCTTCAGCGCTTCGTCCACCTCCAGCGTCAGCTTGCCCCACAGATGCTCGGCGTCGCGCAGTTCCGCTTCGCCGTCGTGGATCCAGAGGTAGACGGGGGAATCGGCCGCGCCGCGCACGACCACGGCATCGAACCCGGCAAACTTCAGCTCGGCAGGCCAGAAGCCGCCCGCCTGGCTGTCGCCCACGCCGCCGGTGGTGGGCGACTTGAAGGTGGCAGTGCAGCGGCTCTGCCCGCTCAGCGGCAGACCGGTGGGCGCGCTGCAGGCGAACGTCAGCGTATTGTCCGGGCTTAGCGCGTCCGTGCCCGGTGGCGTGTGGTGCCAGAGATAGTACAGCCCCATCAAACTGCCGCCGGGGTAAGCCCGGTAGAACGCCTCGTCGGGCGTCTCAATCGTCAGGCTGCGAGTGGTCAGGTCTACGTGAAGAATCTTGCCGGTGAAACCAGATAGCATCAGACATCTCCTATGGGCCGGGGTGGCCTGCTCATTGATTTTAGGTAGGCGAGCGCGGCAGACGATCACAGGGTGTCGCGATCGTCATCCAGGCGCATGATCAGTTCTACGATCTCCTCGCCACGGGCGTTGGCGAAGCTCGTCTCGCGGTCGATTACGACAAAGCCGCACTTTTCCAGCACGCGAATGGAGCCGAAGTTGTCCTGGGCCACCCGGGCGAAGAGCGGACGGCTCCGCTGCTGCAGCAGGAATTGGGCCAGGGCATGGGTGGCGATCCCCCGGCCCCAGAAGTCGCGCCCCAGCCAGTAGCTGACCTCCGTACGGTCGTCTTCTTCATAGCTGAGGACGCTGCCCGCAATCTCGTCGCCGTAGAGGATAGTCATGATGTGGATGCCCGCCTCATCCAACAGCCTCGTCCAGCGGGCCAGGTACGCCTCGCGGTCGTCGGGGTTGGCTACGGTGAACGCGGCCATTTCGTTCGCTTCGGGGTCGCGCTGCTGTTCGAAGAGAATTGGCAGGTCATCGACGGCCGCCTCGCGGAGGGATACAGGTGCGGCAACTGGTTGGCTCATCTGCGATTCCTCCTTACCCCGGGTTGATTACTAGGGGCCGTTGGCTGCTTCGTCTCCGGTCGGACCGATCTGCCACACCAGAGCGCGGCCTCGTCGCCGGTCTCGCTGTAAGCCGATATCAGCTTCCAGCTCGTAGACCCACGTCTGGCAAGGCTGCTTGTAGAGGCAGGTCAAGCTGCTGCTTCAACTGGACCCAGGTCAGACCGTCCGGCGCGTCTTGCAAGGCTGTCTGAATCAACTCTCTGAATTCAGTATAGCGCATTTCACGCCTCGGCGGGGGGCTGTTGCTTGCCCTCGCTGAACGATTGCGCGTAGTACCAGACGATCAGCTTGTGGTCGGCCCAGAGTTTCAGGGCGTTCATCATCTCGATGCCCGGCTCTGACAGCAGCGCGGCCTGGCGACTGTTCTCGTTGGTGAAGTACGCCTCCACCATCAGGTGGAAGCGGGAGTTGCCGTCCGGCTGCCCGGTGACACGGCTGACCTCCAGCTTTACCAGACCGGGCAGCTGCTCCAGCAGATGCCGGTGGGTGTTGGCGTAGAAATCCTCCAGCGTCGCGTCATCATCGACGCGATAGTAGAGGACAACGAACTTCTCCACCGGCGTCTAGCTGCTCCAGATAGCGGTCAGCCTGCGCTTCAGCTCATCGCGCTGCTGCTCATAGGCAGCGGCATCGATCTGGCCAGCCTCAAACGCGTCGTCCAGCTCGGCAATAGCCACCAGCAGGGCGTCGGCATCATCATTGATCGGTGGCGGGGTGGCCGGCGTCACAGGCGCGGCAACCTGGGCCTCCACGGCCGAAACATACGCCTCGTCCGGGTCTGTTTGCCGCGCTTGCCACGTGCGCCAGAGCACAATACCTGCTCCAGCCACCAGCAGCAATGCCGCGCCGCCGATAATCAACTCCAGGTTCTCGTTGCGGACAGGCACGGTCGTTGCCCCACCTGCGGCTGCAACCTGTCGGGGGCGGCCGTCCAGCTCAATCGCCAGCGGTTCGCCCGCAGCAACAGGCGGTCGTGAGTAGTTGAGGAAGATCTGTCCCGGCCCCATCTCCTGCGGCCCGGCGCTGGTCCACTCATCGCCGACGACCTCTACACCTACATCGGAGAGGATGATCGTGCTCGTGTCGGCGTCGTAGTTGAGCGGATGGGCGACGGTCATGCCGTCTTCATAAGGCAGAACATAGCGCACCAACAGCGTCAGGGCATTATTGCCCGGGCGCAGCGGCAGCGTGTCGGCCCAACCGGTGTCGGTCTGGATAAAGTCGTTGGCAGGCATGAACGAGTCCATCGAGCCGAACGAGCGCTGGAACTCCAGCGCCTCGGCCCCGGTGGGCACTGAAAGCTGAATGGTGCCGTCCAGTGGATCGCCGCTTTCGCCCACGAACACAGCATCCTGATCGTTGTTGAAGATGTACAGTTCGTTGACGCGCACCTGGTCTTCGGCCGGGAACTCCAGCACGACGTGCACCTGGCCGATGTTGATGGCCGAGGGGTCGGTGGTGCGGTCGTAGACGGTAATTGGCAGGTCAAGCTGGGTCCGGGCGCTGGACAGCTGGTCGGCCGGACTGCTGTAGTTCAGGTCGTCGAAGCGCGTCCCGGCAATAAAGACCCAGTCCGGGGGTATGTCTTCTACCTCAAAGGTAAAGATCCCCGCGGAGTCGACCGTCGTTGTCATCTCCATCGTCTGGGTGAAGTCGGGGGTGAAAGCGCGTAAATTAACAACAGCGCCGGTCAGCGGTTCACCCAGCGTGCCGTTGAGCACCTGGCCAAAGATGAGGCCGCTGGGGACCGGGGCGGTCAATGCCACCGGATCCGCATAGACATAGCTGAAGGTGCGGGCGTAGTCGACCACTGCCCAGGCGTCGTCGTCGGCCAGCTCATAATCGTGGGCCGGGAATGAGGCGGGAACCACATCCTCGAACACATCCTGGTTACTGCGGTTGAACCAGTAGGTCAGCGACGTCAGGTCGGTGGCGGGGGCATCGGCGGGCATCTCCGGGCCATCACCCAGGCCGGCATCGCCATGGCAGCCGGCGCATGATGCCTGGTAGACCTCTTCACCCTGGGCCACCGCTTCGGGCGGCGTGCTCAGGCTGTAGACGGCCGCCACCAGATCCCAGCGTCCCTGGTCGTCAATCGGGTTACTGCTGGCCGGGCCAAAGGGCGGCATGGCCACCGCCGCTTCGCCGTTGGTAATCTGGTCGAACATGACGTTGGGCCGCGTGCCCAGCCGGTAGGTTGGGTCGGTGAACGCCTTGGGCGGCGCAGGGAGCTGCCCGGCGATTTCGCCGTCGCCCGCGCCCTGCGGCCCATGACAGTTGGCGCAGCGCTGTTCATAGAGGCCCAGACCGGGAAAGCCGTCGGGCATCTCCTGAGGCAGCGTCGGCTCCTGGGCCGCGCCGGGTTGGACGAGAAGTAGCAGGGCCAGCGCCCCGATAATGAACAAGGAAATGGGCAGCAGCCGCTTGGTAACGACCGGCAGCGTAGGCAGGTTAGTTTTCATGCGTATTTTGGGGGTGCTCAGCCAGACGTCGCCACAGATGCCTGGGACGGCGTGCCGGTCAGATTATGGCCGCACGCGGGACAGAATCGATCGTCTGCTTCCACCGGACGGCCGCACTGCGGACAGTAGCGCGCCTTGGCAGCAGAGTCAGCCGGCGTGGACGGGGTCGCAGGCACGGCAACGGCCGCAGCCGTTGTGGCGGCGGCGCGGCGCCGGCGAATGGCTGCCTCGATGTCGTCGTCGACCTGGGCCGGGCTGCGACGCTGGCGGACGGCCGCCTCAATCTGCGCGTCTATGGCAGCCTGGTCGCTGATGTCGGCGGACAGCGGCACACCAGCGGCGGCCGCTTCGTGCGCTTCCAGCGTGTCCAGCTGCTGCATGACCAGCGCGGTCTGTTTGACCAGCCGCGGCCGGTCATGGGCGTATAGTTCCGGGGCCACCTTATTGGCTTCCAGATCGTCGTCCAGCTCCTGAATCTTCTTCAACAAAGCGTATTTGCGGGACTGGAGGAGTTCGATCTCCTCCATGTCGGTGAAGTCGGCCGCCGTGTCCGGGTCCATAAGCGGCCGCACCAGGTAGAGTACGACCACGACGACGAGTGCGCCGCCCAATAACATGGAACCCAGGGTAAGACTGGTCATCACAATGAATTCTCCAAACGGAGCGCGTGCTCCATTAAGTCAAAGGAGCGCTTACTCCATGATCTCGGCAATGGCCGCTTCGAGTGTCGATTCGTTCATCGGACCGATATGGACATAGCGAATCGTCCCGTCCCGGTCGATGAAGAACGTCTCCGGCACGCCGGTGATCTCATATTCCTGCGAAATGTCGGTGCCCAGGTCGGGCGCATGCGGGTAGGTCAGGTTGAACTCGTTCATATAGTCGATTGAGTTCGGTTCCACATCCGCATAGGCCACGCCGAGGAAAACCAGGCCGTCGTCCTTGTGCCTCTGCCAGGCGGCTTCGAAGGCGTCGGACTCATAGCGACATTCGACGCACCACGATGCCCAGAAGTTCAGCACGATGGGTTGGCCGCGCATCTCGTCCAGATTGCTGACGGGGCGGCCTTCCCATTCGTAACCGTTGAAGAACTCGACGGTGAAGTCCGGGGCGGGCTGGCCCGCTTCCGGGCGAGTTTCATTGGCGGTCATCAGCCCCCAGCCCAGCAGGGCGAGCAGGCCAAAAATGGCCGCCCACATGGCAATGTGGGTCCAGTGAAGTCCTTTCTTCTCTTCCGCAGCCGGCGTCTCGACCTGATTCAGGTCGGCGCTCTCCGGCGTTGTCGATGGTGTTATTTCAGTCATAGCGCGTATTGCCTCATGTTCAAGCGTTGGCTACTTGTCCAGTTCCCGCTCCACACGGGCGACGTAATCATCCAGGTCGGCCGGTGTGGGAGCGCTGGGGGGCAGCTCGTCGCGTGGTGCGGGTGGCGGGCTGGCGGGGGCCACAGGCGTCGGGCCTGCGCCACCGGCCATCTCGACCACCGGCGCGCTGCCGCCCCGCAGATTGCGCACAAAGCGGGCGAACAGCAACAAACCTAAAGCAATGCCCAGAACAGGCAGAATCCACAAAACAATGAGGCTGACGCCGCGACGGGGCGGATTGGCCAGCACACCGTCTCCATACTGGCGCGAGAAGTAGTCGAGCACGTCTTGTTGACTCGCTCCATCGCTCAGTTGGGTGCGGATCAGTTCGCGCCAGTCGGCGCATGCCTGGGTCGGGCAGACGTCCAGCGGCGTATTTTCGCACACCGGACAGTATAGTTCTTCAGCCACGTCGTTGACTTCGTCGTCGGTGATGACGCCCTGGGCCAGCGCCGGCCCGGCCAACAAGAGGGCCAGGAACGGCAGAGCCATGAACAGCCACCAGCGCGCGGGCAAACGCGTGCGAGTCATAGGTGTCTTAGTCTCCTGCAGCCGTCGCCACGCGGGCCGGGCTGGAGGCGCGTTTGCGCTTCTTTTCGCCTTCGGGCCAGGCAGCGATCAACGTGCCAAAAATGAAGATGAACCCACCGGCCCACACCCAGTTGATCAACGGGTTGACGTACATGCGGAAGGTAGCCACATCGGCCGATGTCGGTTCCCAGTTAATCAGAATGACGTAGAAGTCTTCGCTGATGGTCGATCGGGCGGCCGGGATCGTCATCGGCTGGTTGGTGCGCGTGTAGAGATCGTTCTGCGGCTTCAGCGTACCCACGAATTCGCCGTTCTCGTACACGTCGACGCTGGCTTCGGTGATGATGAGGTCATCGGGGCCGGGATAGCGCTCGATGCCGGTGAACACCATTTCGAAGTTACCCAGCGTGGCGCTTTCGCCGTTGAACAAACGCAGCTGTGTCTCCTGCTGGTAGAGGCCCATCGAGATGATGCCGAAGGCCATCACCAGAACGCCCATGTGGATCCAGTAGCCACCATAGCGGCGGCGGTTGCGGGCCATCAGGGTGTTGAGCGCCGTGAAGACGTTCTCGCCCTTGCCCATCCGGGCGCGGGTGCCTTTCCAGAACTCCATCACCGTCAGCACGACAGAGAAGGAGACGATCCAGTAGCCTAGCAGAGCGGGCCACAGCCGGATGCCGAAGATGAACAGCGCAGTCGTGATCGCCGTGGCCACGGCCACCGGGAAGACGATTTGCTTGCCCAACCGCTCGATGCTGGTGCGATACCACATCGTCAGCGGGGCCACGCCCATCAGCAGCAGCAGCAGCGCAAACAGCGGCGCCAGCGCCTGCTCATAGACTGGCGGACCGACAAAACCGCGCTCGCCTGTCACCAACTCCGAGAAGATCGGATAGTAGGTGAACAGGAAGACCACCGCCAGAATGGCCATGATCAGGAAGTTGTTGTAAAGGAATGCCGCTTCTCGCGACAGGTACGAATGCAGCTGGTTCTCCGACTTCATCAGGTCGCGCCGCTTCGTCATCCAATAGGCGGAGAAGATCAACATGATGGTGATGAAGCCGAAGAAGAACGGGCCAATCGCCGACTGGGCGAAGGAGTGGACCGAACTGACGACGCCACTGCGCACGACGAACGTACCCAGGATGACCAGACAGAAGGTCAGCACGACCAGGAACATGTTCCAGCCTTTGAACATGCGCATCTTTTCCTGGATCATGACCGAGTGCAGGAACGCCGTTCCGGCCAGCCAGGGCATCAGCGAGGCGTTCTCCACCGGGTCCCAGGCCCAGTAACCGCCCCAGCCCAGCACATCGTAGGCCCAGCGGCCGCCCAGGATCAGGCCCAGGCTCAGGAACAGCCACGCCACCAGCGTCCAGCGGCGAGTGGTGCGAATCCAGTTATCGCCAACCTGCCCGGACATCAGCGCGCCCATGGCGAAGGCATAGGGGATGGCGAAGCCGACGAAGCCCAGATAGAGCATCGGCGGGTGGATGATCATGCCCGGATGGCGCAGCAGCGGGTTCAGCCCGTTGCCGTCCGGCGGGATGACGTCCATACGCACAAATGGATTCTCAAGGAAGGTGGTGACGATCAGGAAGAAGATCTGGATCATCGCCAGCACAATGATGACGTAGGGCATCAAATCTTTCTGGTCGCGCCACTTGATGAGCATGGCGGCGGCGGTGAAGCCGGAGAGCAGCAGGTTCCAGAAGAGGAGCGAGCCGGCCTGGCCACCCCAGAGCGCTGTCACCTTCAGATAGGTGGGCATATCGAGGCTGCTCACCTGCCAGACATATTCAATGGAAAAGTCACTGCGGATAAGGGAGAAAACAAGCAAGCCAGCGGCCAGCAAGAGCAGGGGAAAGACAGCAATGATGGCATTGCGGCCGCTGCGGACCCAACGCTCGTCGTGCCGGCGGATGCCGACGATGGAGGCGACGGCAGCATACACCGACACGCCCATGGCTACGAGCAGGGTAATGGTTCCAAGTTCAGCAATCATAGTCCCCTTCGTATAACGTGACGGGCCTTATATGAAGGCCCGTCGTAATTCAATGGTTGGTCTGGGGGCCGAAGTTAGCCTGTTGGATGGGCTTCAGCTTCTTCGTAGCGGGTAGGGCATTTGAGCATCAACCCACCGGGGTTGACCGTGAATTCGCCACCAGTGGCCGCGCTGCCCTCGATGAGCGCCTGGGCCTCATGCTGCAGAAGGTCGGGCATCGGCTCATTAAACGCCACCACGTGCAGCCGTTGGCCAGGGTTGTTCACGTCGTCGACAATGTCAAACTCGAGTACGGAGTTTTGCGCGTCCACCTGAGTGAACTGGATGGTGTCGCCCAGGACCCAGCCGGCAACCCGCAAATCGCGGCCCACCAGTCGGCTCTCCTCGGCATAGAACTCATCGACAGTCTTGTAGAGCTGCGTGCTGCCGCTCATGGCGTTGACTACCAGCGCCACCACGGCGCCGATCAACAATACACCGCCAATGATAAAAGCGATCCGGTTGGTGCGGGGCTTTTCCAGGCTCAACGATTCATCTTGATTGGTCCATGATACATCGGCCATATGTGTCTCCTCTTCTACGTAAGTCTACCCAGCCGGTTGAGGATTATTCCTCGCGGCCGTTAATCGCTCGGCAATAGCGACGCCTCTCAGGCGTCTTACTCATCATCGTAATCAATCACGTCCTCTTCGGACTCCAGAATGTCCAGGGCGCGGTCAGCGTACTCTTCCGGCACGCCAACGTTAGCGGTGCCGAGAATGCCGACCATCAGGCCCAACGCCTCGCCGGCGCCTTCTTGCCAGGCTCGCGCCGGAATACCTTCCGAATGTAACCGACCCACAACGATTTCGGCCGCCGTGATGCCGGACATCTTGGCCACAATTGTCCAGCGAACCTCGTGTGGTTCACCCTTTCCAGACTTGTTGTGTTTGTCTTCGGGCATTGCGTCTGTGCTTGATGCGTTCATGTTAATACTCGCTACCGCAGGACTGTTCTACACTTGTTACCAACCAGGATAACTCGTTCGGAATCTTTCTCAAATTATAGCTGTAAACAGCCGCTAGCAGTAGCATTCTAACTGAATTACGATAAGGTGCACGTCCTCCGCTGCCCGGCCTGCGAGAAGGGTAATGGGGGACGTCTTTGCACACCGTTGCAGCCCATTATAGAGTGCTTTGTAGTCCTGCCTAGCGTCATAGATCACCTGAATGGGGTGATGAAGATCACCCGTTTAGCCAATTGTTGTCCAACAGACCGGATCCTTAAGGGTCGCTTAGGACGGCGGCTCCCTGCCCCGATTGCCGAGGGTGGGGCCGTATGCTAGAATGCAAGCCTATCGAAGCGCTAGTTTCAACGTTGCGATCGGCCTACCCGAACCCAGTTCATGACGACCAGAGAAACATTACTGGACCAGCTGGATATGACGCGCGAGCAGTTGCTGATGGCGCTTGAGTATCTGCCGGATGAGGCGCTCCTGGAACCGGCCATCGACGACGACTGGACCGTGGCCGGGCTGCTCAGCGTACTGACTGCCTGGGACGCCGAACTGGTCACCGGGATGATG
The DNA here is from genome assembly GCA_963715935.1 of uncultured Chloroflexia bacterium. GTDB lineage: Bacteria > Chloroflexota > Anaerolineae > Promineifilales > Promineifilaceae > Promineifilum. Next base: position 309,214 of record CAVQSM010000001.1, read on the forward strand.
CGTCTCAAGCAGGGCAAGCGACCGGAGCGGCTTCTGGCGGCGCTGGCCGATCCCGATGCGTACAGCGCGGCCCGCTACGCCGAAAACCAGGGGCGCAACCTCGATGTCATCTTCGACGACTTCCAGCACGCCCGCGTGCAGCTGGAAACGTGGATTGAGGAGTTCTCTGACAAGGCGCTCTCCAGCCCCGACCAGTACAAGGCGCTGGGCGGGCGGCCGTTGCGCGCCCTCATCGGCGCGGCCACCTTCCAGAACGAAGCACGCTACATCCCGGCCCTCCGCACCTTTGCCGAACGCTGGAACGAGGAACCGCAAGGGGGCCCGCCCGACGACCCGCCGGCCATTCCTCTGTCCGGCATCGAAATCCTGAAGGACTCACCTAATGGCCACAACGAGCCAGATAACACCTGAAGCATACGGCGCGGCGCACGAAGCGGCCGTCTTTGTTGACCGCAGTGATCTGGGCATGCTCAAGATCACTGGCGAGACCCGGCTGGATCTGCTCCACCGCATGTCTACCCAGGACCTGAACAGCCTGTCCTCGGGCGAGGGTGCGGCGTCCGTCTTCACGACCGAGATCGGCCGCATCATCGACCGCATCATCGTCTACGTCTCGTCCGACACCGTCTACGCCCTGACCAGCGAAAACAACAGCGATCCGTTCGCCCGCTATCTGATGCGCTTCGTTTTCTTCAACGACGACTTTCACATGGAGGACGTCAGCGCGGACACGGCCATCTTTGGTGTCTACGGGCCGCAAGCCGGGACGCTGCTGGCGGCGGCGGGCTTTCCGGAGACGGATCTGCCCATCCACCATTGGCAGCAGGCGACAGTCGACGGCACGACCGCCTACATCCACCGCACCGACCCGGTGGCCGGAGACGGCTACTTCGTCATGAGCCGCCAGGAAGACGAAGCCGTGCTGCGGGCCGCGCTGGAAGGAGCGGGCATCACAGGTATCGACGACGCGGCGTTCGACTTCCTGCGCATTGAGAGCGGGCAGCCCCGCTTCGGCCACGAGCTAACGGCCGATTACATTCCGCTGGAGACCGGCCTCTGGGCGGATGTGTCGTTCCACAAGGGCTGTTACGTCGGCCAGGAGATCATCGCCCGCATGGAGAGCCGGGGTAAGCTGGCCAAGCAGTTGGTGATCTTGCGACCGGAAGCGCCGGTAACGGCGGGCGAGGCGATTACCGCCGGCGGCAAGGCGGCGAGGCAGCGTCACATCGGCGGCCGTCGGACCGGATGGACCGCTGGCGCTCGGCTATGTGAAGACGGCCGTGCTGGAGGCGGGAACGCCGCTGATGGTGGGGGAGACACCGGCCGAAGTGCTCGCCCAATCGCAGGCAACGGCCTGACGCGACGACAGCGCCGCGCCGGACTGTGAGACAACAGCCGCCCTGAGTGGGACGGCCGACAGTTGGAGCCATGACCGAACTGTTCGCTCGCAACATTGTCGTTATTTACTTCATCTATGGCCTGGCCTATTTCAGTATGGGCCTGGCGATATGGCTGGTTTCCACGCGCTTCCGCACCTCCGAGTTTCGGCTTGCCTACGCCCTTTTGCCCCTGGCGGCGTTTGGCATCATCCACGGTCTGCACGAATGGTTCGAAATGTTTAAACTGCTGGACGCGAGCGGCGCGACCGTCTTGCCGGGTTGGCTGCTCCGGCCGGAAATAAGCCTGGTCCATCTGGTCATCTCCTTCCTGCTGCTGGTCCTTTTCGGCGTGCGCCTGCTCTATGTGGCCCGACGCAGCGACGGGAACGAGCAGCGGTTCGCGGTCCTGGCGGCGGGCGCGTTCCTGGCGCTCTGGGCCATGAGTGTGTGGATCACGTGGTGGGTCTATCAGCCCGGTTACGACGACATGCTCAACGCGGCCGATGTGCTCAGCCGCTACATGCTGGGCATCCCCGGCGCGGTGCTGGCGGCGTGGGCGATCTGGCTTGAGCAGCGCAATTTTCGCGAGCGGCAGATGCCGGAGTTTGGCCGGGCGCTGCTGTGGGCGGCGGCGGCTCTGTTCCTGTACGGCGTGGTCGGACAGCTCTTTACCCGCCCCAGTTTTCTCTTTCCTTCCACGGTAATTAACAGCCAGACGTTCATCGAATGGTACGGCTTCCCGGTCCAGCTTCTGCGCACTGCGCTGGCTCTGATTATGGCCTACGCCATTATCCGGGCGCTGAACGCGTTCGAGGTGGAAAGCCGTCGCCAGCTGGAGGACGCGCGGGAGCAGCGCCGCCTGGCCCAGCAGCAAGCGCTGCAGATCGAGGAGCAGGCTCGCAAAGAAACTGAACAACTCAACCGGGAGTTGGAGATGGCGGTCAAGGATCTTTCGCTTCTCTTCACGCTTTCCAGCCGGATGGCGGGCACGCTCGACCGGGTGGCGCTGCTTGATGAAGCGGCGCCGATCCTTGTTCAGGCGCTGCCCCAGGTCAACGCGGGCATGCTCATGCTGCGGCGCGAGGCGGATGATCCTCTGGAAATTGTGTCAATTGTGGAGTGCAACGACCCCGATGCCGCAGTGCTGGAGCGCAAGGAGCTGGGCATCAAGGCGGCCACCTACACCGCAAATACCGGCGAATCCGTGTGGGTCATTGGCCAGGAAATGGTTCCGCTTGTCCGCACAGATAACGTCCAGGAGCTGTTGACTCCAGCCTACACGTCCGGCAACCAGGGCGGCCACACCATTGCCATGCCGCTGGTGGTGCAGGGCGAGGTAACAGGCAGCCTCGTGCTGTGCACGCTGTATGATTCGCCGCTTTTCAGTCGCAGAGATGTGACGCTCTTCCGGACAATCGCCCATGAGCTGTCAATCGCGCTGGAAAATGCCACGCTTTACGCCCAGGTTGAAGAACACGGCAAGCTGCGCGGCGAACTGCTCCATCGGGCTGTCACCGCCCAGGAGGCCGAGCGCCAGCGCGTGGCGCGCGAACTCCACGATGGCACCGGTCAGACATTGACGGCGCTGGGACTGGGGCTGGCAGTCGCCACGGACATGGTGTACAAGAATCCGGATATGGTCCAGCATCAGCTGACGCAAATGCGCCAACTGAATGACCACGCCCAGCAGGAGCTGCACGAGGTCCTGGCCGGGCTGCGGCCATCGATCCTGGACAACCTCGGCCTGGTGGCAGCGCTGCGCGGCCAGATCCAGCGATTCGGTCCGCGCACCGGTACTGAAGCTACGTTGCACATCGAGGGCCACAGCCGGCGCCTGAAGCCGGACGTGGAAACGACAGTCTTTCGCATTGCGCAGGAGGCGTTGAACAATGTCAGCAAACACGCCGGCGCATCCCGCGTCGAACTATGCCTGACCTTCGCGCCCGAGCAAGTGACGCTCGTCGTCGTCGACGATGGCAAGGGCTTTGAGATATCTGAGGCGACGAGCGATCCCAGCGTGCCGCGCTCTGCCTGGGGATTGTTGGGTATCAAGGAGCGGGCCGCGCTGGCCGGCGGTTCGGCCATCATCCGCTCTGATCCCGGCCAGGGCACAACAATTGAGCTGACGATTCCAGACCCCTATCCACTCACCGCAGCCAACCTTGAGGAGAGTTCTCATGCCTGATGAAATTCGTGTCTTGCTGGCCGACGACCACGCCGTTGTCCGCTCCGGTTTGCGTATGCTGCTGCAGGCCGAAGAAGATATCACGATCATCGGCGAGGCGGAGACCGGTATTGAGGCGGTGGCCAAAACGCGCACCCTGGCGCCGGACGTGGTGCTGATGGATGTAGAAATGCCGGACATGAACGGTATCGAAGCGACGCGCAAGATAAAGGAATTGGCGCCAGGATCGGCCGTTCTGGCGCTGACTATGTACGAAGACGACCAGTACTTCTTCGAGATGCTGCGGGCCGGGGCGGCGGGCTACGTGCCCAAGCGGGCCGCGCCGGACGAACTGGTGACCGCCATTCGCGCCGTCAGCCAGGGCCAGGTGTTCCTTTACCCGTCGCTGGCTGGGCGGCTGGTGCAGGACTACCTGCACCGGGTGGAGTCAGGCGACGAGCCGTTGATTGCCGACGACCTGACGCCGCGCGAGCGGGAAGTGCTCATCCTGGTGGCCGAGGGACTGACCAACGCGGAGATCGCTGAGAAGCTGGTTATCAGCGCCAAGACCGTCGACCGTCACCGCGAGAACATCATGCGCAAGCTGAATCTCCACAACCGTATTGACCTTGTCAAATACGCCATCCGCAAGGGGTTGATCGACCTCGACGAGTAGCCAAAGCACCCCAATGGGGTGTTCAACCCACAAGCAGATACTTTCAACACCCGATAGACTTCGACCCTCCCCGGCTGTATCCTGATAGTAGATACAGTAGACAGAAAGTATGCCGGGATCGGCTTTGCATTGCCCGGCAAGGATGGTCATGATGAACGGGTTCCAGGCTACAGCGGTCATGGTGGCGCTGTTCGCACTACGGTGTGTGGCGCCGTTGGTATTGATGTTCGCCATCGGCTATCTGATGAACCGGCTGGTCGACCGTTGGAATGCGCAAGACGCTGCCCAGGAGGCTCCGTCCTCGGTTCCCCTGCCCGTCTTACCCGTCAGCCAGGCGTAGGCGCGACCCGCCATTCACTGCTGGATCTTCCGCAGCTGCGACGAATCGACGCGCGGCGACTGTGTGGCCTTCAAGAATCCGGCCATCCCCTGCTGGCTGGCCCGGCTTCGGGTCGACGGCAAGCTGCCCGCCGCCTGTGCGGACTGCCCGCTCTATTTGAATGATGATGCGGAGATGCCGGCGTTGGCTGTGGGGGACTGAGCAGCAGGCTGGCGCGCCCGATAGCGCGCCAGCCTGACCTCGTTTACGCCGCGACGAAGGCCATCACCGGCCAGCCAATCGTCATCGACCGATCCTCATGCCAGACCTCGTATGTCGTCATGTCCCCCGCCCAGTTCGGCTCCAGGCCTTGCTCATCCACGTAGCGAGCTACCGCATTCCAGATTTCAAGCACCTTTGGGTACTCGTTGTATTCACCATGCGTTCGAGCGCTGACCGCCCTGTGAGCCGGTAGCTCGCGCACCTTAATCTCCCCTTTCGGCAGCACCGTGCCACTGAACGGCACAGCGATCTCCACCGGGCCATCTTCCTCTTCGTTCACCGGTCCGTAGTAGAGTGCTAGCGGATCGCCGGCTATCTCCGCCCCGGACGCCTTAATATGACCAAACAACTGCTGCAACGCCGGGTCAATCCACTGATGAAAGGCGGGTACGGTGATGGTGCGGCGGATGGACACAACCATCTGGGTGTCCAGTTCATTCTGCTCAATTGGTATCGACATTCTGGTCTCCTTATCGGGATAGAGTTCATTTTCGAGTAACCGCGCGGCGAGGCGTGCTGCCTCCAGTTCTTTCTCGGCGCCTGCTAAATGCACCCGGATGTGGTGGAACGCCGTGGAGGGATCCATCTCCCAGGCATCCAGGACAAGGCCCAGCTTGTCCAGCGGCATCTGCATCAACCGCAGCAGCCGTATCCACCGCGCCCGGCCGATCTGGCTGCGGGTGTAGTAGCGGTAGCCGTTGTCGGGGTCAATACGAGCCGGGACGAGCAGGCCTCGCTCGTCGTACAACCGCAGCGCTTTGCGTGAGAGCTGGGTCCGGCGGCCGAATTCACCAATCGTCAGAAACTGCGGGTCATCCTGTGGGGCATTCATTCCATCATGATACGCCCGGCCCCAGGGGCCAAGTCAAGCCCAGTTTGCAGATTGGTCGCTAGCAAGAAGCAGTCATGCCCACGCACACAAGAACGCCGCCCTGATCTTGCGACCAGCGCGGCGTCTTGTTGTCCGCCTTTTTCCTTAGTTGCTCAACGGGAGGAGGAGGTTGCCATGGCGGCGGACGGCGTGACGTCGGCTGGCGCCTCGGACACGTGACCATGGTCGATCACATTGAGATGTCTGACACCGATGGTGATAGCCAGCAGGCCGTAGGCGATCACCCCGGCTCCTGCCAGGATCTCAATCAGTGATGGCGAATAGGTGGTGAAGTGGGGCACTTCGGTGCCGGCTACCTGGCCGAAGACGACCAGTTGACCGACCAGATTGGTGTCCCACCGGTAAGCGACGACGCCGATGGCGACCAGCGCCAGAGCGACCATCTGCACCCGCCGGTCGCCCCGGAAACGAGGCGTCAGCAGGAGAATGGCGGGCACAACCAGCCCCAGGATAATCTCCAGCCCCCAGAAGTTGAAGGCCAGCCGTCCGCGGGTCAGAATATCAAGCGCCTCGGACCAGGCGGGGGTATAGAACGCCGGGGTCGACATGAGCTGGGCCCAGCGCAGGACGAGCAGCGTCACCGCCCCCCAGCCAACGACATAGGCCAGCTTGCTAACCACCTGCGGATTCACCTTTGCGTGTGACGAAAACTTGCCGGCGACCAGCGTAACAAAGGTCACCAGCGCCAGCCCGCCCACGATGGCCGACACATAGAAGAGAACGGCCATCGTCCACGGCTGGAACCAGACGGGGCGTGCGGCGAGTTTGCCGTAGGTCAGACCCAACGACGATTGGTGCAGCGTGGAAAGCGTCAGGCCAATGATGGCCAGCACCGGCGCGATCCGGTGGACGCGGGTCAGATAGTGGGAGATGCGCGGCACGCGCGTCTCGACCGGCCCCCAATGGCCGATGATGGGCGCCACTTCCAGCGCCAGCACCGTCGTGTACAGACCGACGCACATGGTCACTTCCCACAGCGGGGAGTGGATGTTCCAGAAGACGAAGCCGTGCCAGAAACGGTCGGGGCGGCCGATGTCCATCAGCAGCATCATCATGGCGATGGAGTAGCCGATGAGGCCGACGAAGACGGCCGTCTTGGCCACCGGCTCCAGCTCCTTGCGGCGCATCAGGTAGACGATGGCCGAGACGGCGAACGCGCCGCCGCTCAGGGCGATGGCTGAGAGGTCAATGGAGATCCACAACCCCCAGGGCACCAGATCGCTCAGGTTCGTAACACCCAGGCCTTGCGTAAGGACGATCAGCGCCGCCCCCAGCCCCAGGGCAATCAACGTACCCAGAAACAAGAACCAGTAGGTCAGCGGTTGGCGAACGTAATGGTTCGCGTAGCCGGCAAACTGCTCACGGGTAATCGGTGGGGTCATGATACCTCTTCCTCCTGGCCCTCGGCCGGCAGGTAGTAGACACGGGTCTCAAGACCCAAATCTTCGCGCAGCCGGTAAGACGGGTGATTCGCCAGCGCCTGGCTGACGGACGAGTTCGGGTCATTCAGGTCGCCAAAGAGCCGCGCACCGTGGGTGCAGGCCACGACACAAGCGGGAGTCGCCGCAGCGTCCTTGCCGGGCGTCAGGCCCATCGCCAAACCGCGGTCGATCCGGTGGTAGCAGAAGGCGCACTTCTCCACCACACCGCGCGGCCGGCGGGCCACTTCGGGCTGACCGTAGGTGGGCACGTTCGGGTTGTCGCCCGTGAACGATTCCCAGTTGAAGGTACGAGCGCCGAAGGGGCAGGCCAGTTGGCAGTAGCGGCAGCCGATGCAGCGATCGTAGTCCATCATAATGATGCCGTCGTCGCGGCGATAGCTCGCTCCCACCGGGCAAATCTCGACGCACGGAGCGTCCTGGCAATGCTGGCAGGCCACCGGGCGGAAGATGGCGTCACCTTCCTCACTGACCTGCGTCTCCATCCGGCACCACTCGTTATCCGGAGCGATGTCGTTGTAGGCGCGGCAGGCATCCAGGCAGTGCTCGCACCCAACACATTTGGACTGGTCGATGACCATGGCCCAGCGGGGACCCGTACTGCTTGCTTCGTCGTGCCCATCGCCGGGGCTGGCGACTACCTTGCTCAGCGGGATAGTTTGTCCCGCCCGGGCCATGCCGAGGCCCACAGCGGTGGTGGCCAGCCCGGCCAGACCCAGCTTCACAAATTCGCGACGTCCGATGTTTTCGGCCATGTCACTCCTCTCCTGTTTCTTCGCGGCGCTTCTTCAGCGTGCTTTCAATGGACGGGGCCAGCAGCGCGCCAAATACGAGGCCGATGCCCGCCGGCAAAATGTAGACCCAGGGGCTGGGGCCGGCCGGCTCTGGCGAGACAGTCAGATCGCTGGCAGTTACCGGCGCGGTCGAGGCGACCTGCATGGTCAGCTCGGCCGGATAGCAGGCCACGTCCGCGCTGCCGGGCATCACGGCGTTCTGAATATCACTCGCGGCCGTGTGCATCTGTTCTTCGTGGCACTGGTTACACGTTTGCAGATCGACGGCGAACGTGTGGTGGCGCTGGCCGTGTCCGTCGCCCAACGGGGTCTCTGTCTCGACGCGCAGATGGCAGTCGGTGCAGAGCAACCCCTCACTGGCGTGGCCGGTCTGGGCGAAGTAGTGGCTCTCCTGATGGTGGCAGCTCTGGCACAGCTCCTGCGAATGGCCCGCCCGCAGCTCAGTCGTGTGCGGGTTGTGGCACTCGTTGCAGGTCAGGTCATCCTCGCCGTGCTGGCTGACTTCCCACTCGTTGAACGTCTCCACATGACAATCGCCGCAGTTTCGGGCGGTGACGTCGGTGGGCATGATCGTGTCTGGATGGTTGGCCACAACAGGCGAATGGCAGGTCAGGCAGTTGACGCCTTCTTCTTTATACTCGCCGGTCAATGGATCATAACCGGTGGTGTGGCATTGCAGGCACTCTGTTGGCGCGCCCTCTTCCTGCCAGCGCTGGACAAAGACCGGGTTAGATGTTGCCTGGCCGTGGGGGCTTTCGGCCCAGTGGACGCGCAGCCCTTCATGGCAGCCGATGCACGTCTCCGCGTTCGGCTCGGGCGTCGGGTCCTGGGCGTGGGCAGCCACAGCACTGAAGGCCAGCATGAGTACGCTGACCGCCACACCTATGAATCGCCATGTCTGCTTCGTTCTCGTCATCATCATTCAATCCTCCACCGCTCCAGTCTGGCGACGTGAGCGACTTTCCATTGGTTGAGCAACTCCTTATCAGAGTTAGTCGCAGTGTAACAAGAGCGGAGGGGGTGGGTAAATCGGGTGATCGCCTGATTTCCAGGTGAGGAAAAGGCGGGCTGGCGCGGCGGCTGGTGGGGTGTTTCCCCGGTCCGCCTGGGTGCCGGATGTGGCCGGCCTCGGCCACGTAGGTCGCATTGTGGGGTGTTTGCCCCGTCCGGACCACCTCGTATGGGGGATTGACCCCATTCAAGCGCGAAAACAGGACCGGCGATCGGCGCGGACACCCGTCCAGCAGCGCATGGAAAGGCTGAGAAGACGGCCCACACCCCACAGAAGAATGGACTGTTCGCCCAATAGACACGACGGCTCCGTATCTGTATTCTGAGAGTGACAGGAAATGCTCCCACCGGGGGCCAATGAAATGAGCTTATTAGACCAGCCAGGAGGCAGGCCATGGACGCAATGAATCAGTTTGAAGGGACAGCCGTCGTGATGTTGTTATTTGTCATTCGTCTGGGAATCCCGATTCTGGGTCTCTACGGACTCTCTCGTTTCAGCCAGAACATTTACGCCTGGTTGAACTGCCCGGATTGCGAAGCAAAGGCAGAGATGGTTGCGACCTGATTGGCGCGTCGTCTGTCTCTTCTTCCCCGAGACACAAAAAAGGTCGGGCGTCCTGACGGGCGCCCGACCTTTTTGCTGGAGCCACGAACGCGACCCCAGCCTAATCTCTAAACAGATTACTCTTCCGGCACCACCACAGCCGCACGCGTCATGCCTGTCGTGTCGCCGCCGATATCGCTGAGCGAATCGTACAGTAACTGCAGAACATAACTGCCGTTGTGGGCATAGGCGCCCGGATCCTTGGTGGAATCCTGATAGTTATAGGTCGCCGATACCAGACGCGGCGTCCAGGTGCTGTAGCGCTCATCTTCCTCGTCCATCATGCCGTTACCGTTAACGTCAGTGAACCAGTAGGGGTAGCGACCCGGGTTGAACTGGATAGTCGTACCAACGACATTCGTGGAGTAGTCGACAATAGCCGCATACAACGCTTCACGCATTGTTTCGACCTCGCCCGCCAGACCTTCTTCGACATCGCCGTCGCCGTCGTAGTCAACTTCGCTGACGCGAATGTCGGCCAGGTCTTCCTTGGTCTCCACGTTCTCATGGCAGTCCGCACATTCGGCGACTTCAACTTCCAGCGCGTGCACAGAGTGACACTCGACGCAGGTGTTGAAGGCGTTGACATGCTCGTTCCGGCTGGAGTACTCCAGGCCCGGATACTGGAAGCCACCATTGACTTCGCTGCCGAACAGCGTCGCGCCGGCGGCGTAGTAGTGGATGTTCAGGAAACGCAGGGAGTCATCTACCGTATCCGGTGCCTTGTCGCCAATCAGATTGGCAACGCTGACGCCGGACTCACGACCCTGATGACACTGGATGCACAGGTTGCTCGACGGATCGTCGAAGGAGACGGTGGCTCCGCTGGGGAACGTCACGTCTTCAACTTCGTAGATCGTGAACTCTTGCACGTCGTTGTGGCAGGTTTCGCAGGTCAGGCCATTGCTGGCCGGCTGGCTGGTGTCGACACCTTCAGTGATGAACTGCGGCAGGCCGGTGGCCGAATGGCACTTGACGCAGCGACCGGGCACGACACCGCCGTCTTCCTCACCGTCCCAGTGACGGAACGCTTCTTCGGAACCGGCAAAGTGACCGTGGTCGATGCGGTTGGCCGCGCTCATGTCGACCGGCGTGGCGATGGCTTCGTTCAGGTCCACGGTGCTGTCGTACAGCAGCTGGATCATGTACTTGCCGCCATGGGCGTAACGACCGGGATCCTTCAGGGATACCTGGTAGTTGTAGGCCGCCTTGGCCAGACGGGCCGTCCACGCGTTGTAAGCGTTGGGGAAAGCCGCTTCGTCGTCGCTGATCTCGCCATCGGCATTCGTGTCGATGAAGAAGTACGGGTATGAGGCTGCGTTATAGCCGATCGGTGTGCCGGTAACCTCGGTGCTATAAGCCGTCATTCCCTCGAACAACTTCTCGCGCAGGCCTTCGATCTCGTAGTAGATGCCTTCTTCCATGTCGCCGTCGCCGTCGTAGTCGACCAGCGATCCGGGCATACGGATGTCCAGCAAGCCTTCTTCAGTGTCGGCGCCTTCATGACACGATACACATTGCTCAATGTTTAGTTCAAGCGTATGCGGGTCGTGGCACTCGATGCAGGTATTCATCTCCGACACATGGTCGAAACGAGCATCGTAAGAGAGGCCATCATATTCATAGCCGCCCTTGGCCAACGTGCCGTACTGCGTTGCCGCAGCGGCATAATAATGGATATTGGAGAAACCAATATCTTCACTGACCGTGTCCACATCTTCGGTCAGACCAGCATCGGCAATTTGCTGGTTCACCGAGATGGTGGAACTACGGCCCTGGTGACATTCCATACAACGCGACTTCATCGCCCAGGTCCGTGATCTCGAGCCCGGAGGGGAAGACCACGCTGGTCTTGTCGATGGTGACGTCGTTGTGGCATGCCGCACATTCGACAGTCGTGCCAATCGGGGCAGCGGCGTTGACTACGCCGGCCTCGCTGCCGTCCGCGCCCAGAAAATCTTGATAACCGGGCGTGCTGTGGCACTTGGCGCACGATGTCGGAATCTCGGCCGGATCGTCTTCATCCCAATGGACAAAGGCTTCCGCCATGGCGTCGTTGTGCGGAGACGTGGCCCATTCTTCAGCGAAAGGGCACTTCGGGGACCAGTGAAGGCGCTTCGATCTGCACCTCTACTACCCGGGTGACCTCGACCTCGGGGCCAGGCACCTGCACTTCGACCTCGGTTGGAACTTCGACGACGCGGGTCACTTCGACCTGCTCGGCGGGCGCTGCCTCGCTGCATGCAGCCAGTAGCACTCCCGCTAGCAAGAAAGTGACCAACAAGACGCCTAGTATCCGTCTATCAGGTCTCATCTGTACATACCTCCTATCCTCAAATAGATAGTATATGGCGTCGCGCTTAGCCGGGACGGGCTATTTGCGCAGCGCCGAACATTAAATCTGGGACACCCAGCCCTAGGGCGCAGGCGTCACCAGAGGGACGAACACTTCAATAGTCGCTCGGGGCACAGTCGTGATGGCCGTGTCCTCGAACGTAAACATCCAGTACAAGAGCGCGACAACCATCACAGACATGACGGCGGCGACGGCAAAGTAATTGCGACGACGCTTCTTCAGTCTGTCCGGAGCCACGGACTGCCACGCCTCTCCACCGGCCTCCAGCCGTTCCAGCTCCAGCGCGTGCTCTTCTTCCATCTGCTCTCGCGGCAGCGTACCGGTAAACATGCTGGGGTTGCGGTGCTTCACCAGCACATTGTAGAGATGCCAGATAATGATGGAGGCGGACGCCAGGACAGCTTCCCAGCCGTGGGCCGCCAGAGCCACCGGAATGAACGAACCGGGCAGCACTTGCGTCGCCGCAATGGGGTTCCACAAGATGAAGCCGGTCACGATCATGACAGCCGTTCCCCAGACCACGGCCCAATATTCGAACTTCTCGCCAAAGTTGAATTTGCGCATCTTGGGCGGCTCGTCGATAAAGCCCAGGTTGTATTGCACCGTCTGGACCGCGTCAGTCAGGTCTTTCTTGTCGGGCAGTGCCCGCATCCGCTCCCGGCGCACATAGAGCCGGTAGGCGGAAGTAAAGAGATGATAGAACGTGCCGGCGACCAGCACGATGGCTGCCCAGCGGTGGATGTAGCGCACGACGGTGATGCCACCCAGCAGTTCAATAATCCATTGTGACACCGGGCTGAACGGGAACATTTGTGGCAGGCCCGTCAGTCCCAGGATGGTGAAGCTGACCAGCAGCACCATATGCTCGATTCGCGCCATCAGACGGAATCGGGGGAACTTCTCTTGCTCGTGGATGTCGATCGTTTGCTCAGCCATGCGTAGCGTTGTGTCCTTTGTGCACGGGGATGGCGAATCGCCTTAGCGGCCCCGCACCTTCCGGTAGACGTCGGTAGCCACCAGGAATCCCAGCGCACCGACGGTGACAGGAATCACAATGGCGTAGAACAGCTGCACCAACCACATAAGCGGGTTGTTCGTCAAAGACGGCTCATGATGGCCCAGCCACGAGTCGGAGAAATCATCAGTCGCGTCCGGATGGCACTGCTGGCAGGTCACCAACAGGTTTTCCTTCAGGTTCGCTTCCGGGTCGTCCGGGCTTCTGATTTCGTGGACACCGTGGCAGTCGAAGCAGACTGCTTTGTTGGTTTCGACGCTGGGATCGTTGTTCTCGAACAGCACAACGGTTGTGCCGTGGAAGTCATCGACGTAGGTATTGAAGACGTTGGTGCTGATGTCGTACTGCGCCATCAGTTCTTCATCGGCGTGGCACGACGCGCACAGCTCGGGCGAGCGATTACGGAACAGGGCCGTAGTCGGGTCTTCGATGTTGTGGACGCCGTGACAGTCGATGCAGGTCGGAACGTCGGGGTTATCTTCATCAAGCAGAGCCGCACCGTGTACGCTTTGGGCATACTCAGCATGGATCGTGCTATGGCATTGTTCGCAGGTATTGGAAATTCGGGAGCGAGGCTCATTGGGGACGGGTGTATCGTGAGCACCGTGACAATCGGTGCAGGTCGCGGAATCCTCGTTACCCTCATCCAGCGCTTCTTGATGAACGCTCGTCATCGCGCCCTGGTGCTGCGTTTCGTGGCAGGTGGCGCACGACTGGTTTTTCTCCAGCTCGTACTGCCGTGCCGTCGCAGCCGTCACTTCTTCATGAGGATAGAGGTAGTCCACGTGGCAGTCGGTGCAGGCCAGTTCGTCCCAACTGTTGTTTGCGCCGTGCACTGAATCATGCAACGCGACCTGATCGATGGTGATAGAAACGACGTCGCCGTTCGGGAATGACATCGTTTGGCCGGGCACACTATGGCAGCCCAGGCAGTACTCGTTATTGACTTGTTGTTGTGCGAAAAGACCGGCCTGAACAAATTGGGTCAGGAGGGCCGTATCAACCAGTTCCACGCCGGATTCAACGTGACAGTCGGCGCAGACCGAGGTCTTTTCAGCTTCTTGCCACGCCTCCGCCATCTCGACATCATGCGATCCGTGACAGTCTGTGCAGACGACCGGGCTGTCCGATTCGAGGCCCGGATGGGATGTCAGATGCGGGTCCTGGTGGCACTGTTCACAGGTGGAGGCGCGCACGATCTCGTAGGCGCGCATCGTCTCGGCCAGCACAGGCGGGTGCGGGAACTGGTACTCGACCGGCGCATGACAGCCCGTGCAGCCCACGGCCGGGTCCGCCCCGATTCCATGCACAGACGCAGCCACGACGGCCGGGTCTACCTGCACAGAAAGTGTCTCGCCGGATTCAAAGGTCAGTTCCGCGGTGGTATCGGTATGGCAACTGATACAAGCGGCGTCGCTCGGCGGGTGCGTGACGGGTTCCGTCTGCGCGGCGGGCAAGCCCACCAGCGGCAGGGCGGCCGTCTCGGCTGTTTCCACAGCCGGCATCTCTGCCCCATGCGCCTGCACGGTCACGATAGCAAACAGCATGAACAGAGCCATGCCCACGAAGGCCATGTCTGTTAGCTGTTTTCTACGTTTCTGTGTGCGTTGCAAATCCAACTCCTCTAGTCGCCAGGTCGTTGATCGCTCGGGCCGAATGGTTACGGCGTTTCAGTCGGGGCCGCTTCGCCTTCCTCGGCCGCCGGTTCTGCTTCAGGCGCCGGCTGCGGGGTATGGTAGCCCGTTGCTCCGGCGATAAGTTCTTCGTCACTCAATACCGGTCCGAAGCCATCCGCATTGTGGCAGTCGCGGCAGGCAAAGTCCAGACCGATCTGGGGCAAGATTTCCCCATCTTCGTTAAATTGCTCAATCTGGGCGGCGTTGATGACCACATTGTGGGTGCGCACATCGCCCGTATACTGTTCAGGAATGCCGTTCGCGCTCTGGATGAGACGCGGCATGTGGCACTCCACACACTCAATGCTAAATCGTTGGTGTCGTTCCACATTGATGACCTGTGCCTGTTGGAAGTGGCACTCCTCGCACTGGGTCGTGGTGGCCGCGAGACCGGCCTGCTCAAGCTGCACGACGCCGGAGTGCGGATCGTGGCAGTCGCCGCAGTCGAGAATAGCATGCTTGCTGGGGAACAGATCGCCGTACTGGTCATGGTGCTGGATGAAGCCGTCGGCCACAGTCAGTTCGTCGGCCGTGCCCATCACATGACAGTCCAGGCAGGCGGCCGCATCGCGGTCGATGGCCGGGCTGAACGCCTGAGGGTTGTTCACATGCAGGCTGCCCGGACCGTGACACGCTTCACATTGCACGCCGGGAAAAGCGAATGAACCGGTGATGCCGGGCAAACCAGCCATCGTGCCCTGGGCACTGTAGCCAGTCGTGTGGCAGGTTCCACAGTCGTAGACTTGTTGTTCCTCCCCAGCGCGGAAAGCCACCCACTCATCGCCAATATCGAGCTGCTCGTTCTCCAGGTTGTACTGCGCTGCCTCGCCCGTGATGACAAATCCATCCTGGTCAAGGAAGCGGGCCTTGTGCTGATAGCCGCCAACCACGAAGCTTACGTCGTCCCAGGTGAATCCTTCGGGCGGATTGGGGACATCGCTGAACGGGAAGTCGGGAGCTTCCCCGTCAACAACAGGTGTCAGCATCCAGGCATGGCCACTCTGGGCAAAGAGTTCGTTCGTTTCCACATGGCATTCGGCGCACGCCTCGGACCCGACATAAGCCGGGGGCGTGAAGCTGACGCCATTGATACCAGCCGGACCTTGTGGTCCCGGCGCGCCATCACGTCCCGCGGGGCCAGGAGGTCCCTGGGCACCGGGTTCGCCCTGCGGGCCGGTGGGGCCTGGGCGGCCGCCGCACGCAGCCAAAAGCAGCGCAATGAGCGCTAAAGGCAATAACCAGGCATGTCGGCCATATTTCATCAGTACGTCCTCCGTCTCTCCCGTGCGCCAGTAGAGCCGCTCTCTATCGGCAAGACATGTGTAGTATAGGGGGATGACAAAAACATCGCTAGTGATAAATGTCATGCCAATGGCATGAACTATGATCGATTGTGATCAGGTTTGCATAGGTTTTGCCGCATATACGTCGAATCGGCTCGAAAAAGAGCATCAACTGACTTGATCGTCGGGTGGTTCTCTTAACGGTAGAGCCCCTGCCGCCGTCATGACGCTAGGGTGAGACAATCGGCTTTGCGCTACAATACAGCGCCTATGTATCCTGAAGACCGCGTCCTGGTGGCCTATGTGCCCCGCCCGTCAGACTTTGAGATCGTCCGCAGCCAGGGCTGGTATCGCATTCCCCAACGCCACGCACCGAAGGGGCTGCACGCTGAATACGTCGCGTTCTACTTTGGGCGTCGCTTTGGCGAAGAGAAATGGGCGATCCATTACTACGCCACGCGCACCGGGCATGAGCTGCTCCAGCGCCGCGACCTGCTGCCCGACGAACCCGACCACCCGCGCGCCGCTGATCTCTACTACAAAGTACAACTTGGCCCGCTGCAAAAACGGCTGCAGCCGATCATCAGCCTGCGCTGGCGACGCATCACTTTCATCCACACCACCTGGGACCGCTTCCAGGACGCCACCGAAATCAACGACCTCTATATAGAAGGTGGGCCGTACGTCGACCGGCTGTATGCGGTTCTAAAGGAAGAGGGCATCCAGGCCGAGCGCGACTATCAGATTCGGGAGCCCGGCCCAGCGTACACGGTGGCGCTATCGGTGCCCTGCACAGACGGCCGTGTGGACGTGGGCTATGGCGACCTGCCGCAGGACGACGCGGCCGTCGAGCTCATGGCCGATGCGATTCGCGCCGAAGTGGTTCGCTGTGGCGGACCGTTCAGCAGTCCCGCGGGCGAGGAGACGGCCGCCTCATGAGCCGTTCCACCTGGGCGCTGTTGGGCGTGGCGCTGGTCACGCTGGCGGCCGCGCCCTATCTGGTCCATCTGGCGGGCGACGCCCAAGTCCATCTGGCGGTGGCGGAGAACTTCGTTGCCGGGCGGCCGTTCCAGTACAACCCGACCGGCGAGATGGTGGTGGCCAGCACCAGCCCGTTCTGGACGATGCTGCTGGCGTTGTTCTATCGGGTGATGGGTGACTCGGCGCCGCTGCTGCTGTCGCTGACGGTTGTCGTTATCTGGCTGTCGGCCGCCTATTTGCTCTGGCACGCCGCCCGGAACGAATGGAAACTGCCGCCCTGGGGCGTGGCTGTCGTCGTGGGCCTCTGGCTGCTGCATACGACCATCGTCGCCAATTCGCTCGGCGGGCTGGAGAACGTCCTCTCGGCCCTCCAGCTGCTCCTGCTGTACGTGATGACCAGCGCCTATCTGCGCGATGACGACGCCCCGCTGACGCCGAAGCGCTGCGCCCTGTTGGGACTGGTGCTCGGTTGGGCGCTGCTGACCCGCCCGGACGGTGGGCTGCTGGCGCTGGGTCTGCTGGGGCTGTTTGCCCTGGCGCTCTGGCCGGCGGTGGACGAAGGCAATTTCAGCCCCCGGTTGGTGGCGCTGGTTGGCCAATTCGCTCTCATCGGCGGCGTGGCTCTGCTGGTGTTGGCCCCGTGGTATCTCTACCAATACAACCTGACCGGTCAACTGGTGACCGATTCGTCGCTGGCCCGACTCTACAACGGCCGTCTCGGGTCGCTGATGATCCTCCCTGATTCGCTTTATCTGCATCCCAAGACCCTCGTCTCGCTGGCGTCGGCGTTCGCGCCCCTGGCGGCGGGGTTCCTGCTGACGCTGTGGGTCGAAGCGGGCGAACTCTGGCGGGCGGGCGGCGGCTGGCTGGCCCATTACCGGGCGAGCTATCCGCGCTGGGCGGCCGTCGCTCTGGTCGTCGCCGGCGTTCTCTTCTTCACCTTTGTCGTCGGGGCAGAGGCGTTCGGCCGCTACTTCCTGCCGCTCTTCCCCTTTCTCTTTTTGGCCGGTGTGGCGGGTTGGGTGACAGCCGTCGACTGGCTAGCCGCTCGCGACCGGCAGACGGTGGCCATCGGGATGGTGGCGCTGGCGGTGGCATTCATGGCCACGACCAGTGTCTACGACGCCTATCGCCGGCTGGGGCCGGGCCGCTTCATCTCCGACAGCGTGCTCAACGTCATCTACGGTCCCGCCAACCGGCAATATTACTCCGTCAATCTGCCCGCCCTTATGGCTGCGCCGGTCGAGCGGGCGGCCAATACGGCCGAACTGCGCTCCGATTTGGGCGCGGGCGACGAGCCGTTTTCGATCGCCGTCACCGAAGTGCAGCTGCGCTACTTCGTCGATGAGACCGTGGAGGTGCTCAGTCTGGACGGCCGCACATCAGCCGACATCCTGAGCTATGTGAACCCGACCAACGGCGTGCCCAACTTCGAGCAGTATCTCAACGACGCCCGGCCCGACTACGTCCACGCCGCGCAATGGTGCGAAGTGGGCGGCTGGCTGGCCGACCTGCTCCCGTCGGCCATCGACGAGAACCTCATCTGTCAGTGGGAGCGGCAAGCGGCGGGGATGACGCCCGGCGACTCGTTCGTCTGGCAGGGCCATCCGGTCACTCTGGTCGCGCCGCAGATTCTGCGGGTCGACTGGACGGCCGCCCCCTGACCGCCATCCCGTCGAGCGGCCACCTTGTCTGCGCCGTCTGGCTCAGGCAAAGTCTTTTGGTGGCATCGCCAACACCTGCCCTTTGCTGATCTGGTTCTCGTTGGCCAGCTTGTTCAGCCGCACAATCTCGTCTGAGATACGCTTGAGCGAAGGCTGGTCGGTGACTTTGTACTGGCTGCGAATGATTTCGTAGAGACCATCCCCGGACTTGACGGTGTAGGACCATGTGCTGCCGCCCCAGAAGGCGGCCGTCGATGGGTCATTCATCGGGGTCCACGGGCCCGGTTCGTACTGAGTGTCGGCCGCGCCTAACCCGGCAAACTCGGCCTCCGCCATAAACATCTCGCCCTTCTTGTTGACGCACCAAAGGTTGCCGCCCGAATCACACGTCAGACCGACAACGTCTTTGGCGACTTCGTCCCGGCGCCATGCGCGTGGCTTGCCGTCGCGGGCGGCCCACTTATAGATGCGACCGCCCTTGTCCAGGCTGAACAGCCCGGCCTTGCCAATGGCTATGTCGACCACGTTGGCGGGTTCCGGCGCGGCAGGCTCCATCGGGGCGCTGAGATAGGGGCTGGCGTAGATACGGCCGTCGTCCATCAGCATGGCGACACCATACATCTGCGGACCGATCTCTTTGCCAGTGGAAAGATCTGCTGCTCTGCCTGAACTGACTGCAATTTTCATCTTGCGCCTCCTCGCGGCGTGGACTTGTCTCTGGATGGGCTGTAATCCGATCTCTCTCCCATTATCAACACCGAACGCTTCCAAAGCGCTTCCAAACACAAGACGGGCGGCCAGCCCGTGAAAATGAGGATCAAATGGGGGCCGCCCTCTTGCCGCTCGTCCCGTCGAGACCCTATACTGCTAGATGGATAGTCAGGCACTCCCGGTATCCAGTCCGCGAGCGCCCCCACATCATGAAAACCGTGCCGACCGCCTCTGACGTTCCGCGCCCGGCTTTGTTCGCCGGTCTGTTGGCTGTGCTGCTGCTTATTTTGTTGGCGGCTGCTCCCTTGCGCGCCCAGACGGAGCCGGTCAGCCTCTACAACCCCAACGCCGTCGTCAACGTCAGCTCCCTCAATCTGCGCAGCGGGCCGCATGTCAGCTACACAGCCGTCGCCTATCTGGTCGAGGACCAGCGCGTGCTGATGGTCGGCCGCAACCGGGGCGCGACGTGGGCCCAGATCGAGCTGCCCAACGGCTACCGCGGCTGGGTCAACGCCCGCTACCTGAACGTCAGCTTTCCGGTCAGCTTCCTGCCGGTGGTCGATGTGGGAGTGAGTGACGCCTTTGGGCTGGTGACCGGCGAGCTGCTCTACGTCTTGCGCGGCCCGGCATTCGTCTACCGGCCGCTGTTCCTGGCGCAGCCGGGCGATCAGTTCCCGCTGCTCGGCCGCGATGTCTCGGCGTCGTGGTACTATGTGGCGTTGGGCAACGGGCTGACGGGCTGGATTCCGGTAACGTCGCCGCTGCTGCCCAGCGTGCCCATTCGCGACCTGCCCATCGCCGCCCCGTTCGTCAACAGTGACGTATTCGGCCTGCGCGACCATTACCAGCTCTACATCGGCCCCGACTATGCGTTCCAGAGCCAGAGCGAACTGATTGCGGGCCAGCAGCTTATGGTCGTCGGCCGCAGCGAGGATGGCTTGTGGCTGCGGGTGCGGCTGCCGGACGGCACCGAAGGGTGGGTGGATGCGGCCGTCGTCAGCATGCCGCTGCCCATCAGCACACTGCCGGCAGTCAACGAAACGCCGCAGCCGGTGACGATAACGCCCGCGCCTACCGCCACCAACGAACCTACAGCTACCGTCGAGCCCACGGCCACGACTGTGCTAACCGCGACAAGCGAACCAACGGCCACGCTTCCGGCCACGGCGACGCCGGCGGCAACCGCGACACTGCTTCCCACTGCGACAGCCACAACCTTGCCGCCCACCGCAACCCTCGTGGCGACGTCCACACCCGCAGCCACCGTCGAAGGGGGCATCACGCTGCCGCCAACCGGCAACGGCCCGTCGGTCGTCCCCTACTACTACGTCTACGCCTCGCCGCTCTCGACCGGGGATCCGCTGACGGCCGTCGACCCCGGCCAGGTGATTGTGCTGCTGGGCCGAACGGCCGACAGCCAATGGGTGCAGATCGCTCTCCCTGGTGGCACGACCGGCTGGCTGCAGGCCCAGCTCATCCAGGCCAGCATCCCGGTGGAGATGCTGCCGGTGGTGGAGCCGTAGCGGAAGGTCAGGAACGCAGAGAAGGGCAAGTCAACTGTCCATTTCCCCGCAGTGCCGAACAGACTACGCACGCATGAGTCCCCCGCCGGGGTAAATCGATTCCTGCGCTAGCTCCTCCGATGTCGCTGCTGGCTCTCACCTCGTTCGAGAAGCCCACTTTGCCCTGACTCGAGGACGAGTCAGTCTGGGGTTGGCAGTTCATCCCAGGGATGAGCATGCTAGCGATCTTGATGGCAGGATGTGTGCTTGCTCTTGCAGTCGGCCTCACCCTGGGAAGCGTGCTCTTCTGGAAGGGTCACACTAGCGCAGACCGACTTGTTAGCGGAGATGCTGGGTAAGAGAAGATCTATCCACGATATTGATCTCCTTATATATCTTATTTAGTAGTAAGTAGTAGAGCCTGTGGATTCGTGGATAAGATCCGGCGCAGGCCAGATATGGGGGGCCGGGTGGCCACGTTGCGCTTATCTGACACGGACTACTTTTCTCGCAAGACGGCCGCCTGTGGATGGCGGCGGGAGAGCGCGGGAAAACGCAAAAAGACAGGCTATCGGCCGATCCGCGTCTTATGTCGCCCCCGACCCCCAGATATGGGGAGGGTCGAGGGCGATCCCGCCAAATGACCACAAGAGTTCACATAAGAAGGAGTATGAGTTCTCCCCAGCCTGATCCCCTTATCCACAGGAAGACCCCGGTTATCCACAGAAAAGGGGTGGGGTTATCCCTGGGAGACGGTTCGAGCGTGGAGTTGGCTGAGGGCCAGTTTACGGGCGATCTGGTCCTGGGAGGAGGCCAATTTGTGGGGCGGGGCGGCCCGTTCGGCGCATTGGTCGGCCGTCAGCGGGCATCGTTCGCACGTTTCGTTGATGATGACCCGCGGGATGGCCGGGTCGTCGAGGAAGGCGATCGTGTTCTTCAGATCGGCGTCGACGCGGAAGCCGACGATGACACTGCTGGAGACAGAGGGGGAGAGCACCATGCGCCGGCCGAAGCCGATGCACAGGAACTTGTCGCCGCTCTCCAGGAACTCTGACAACTGGACACCGACCGGCAGCGGGTCGGTGGGGTCCCCGTCCGGGCCAGACCGCCCCGGCAGCAGCCGAATCGACAACCAGCGCCGGCAGTAATGTTCGTCCAGCCCGATCCCGCTGGGGACAAGCAGCTGGTTCATGTTTAGCTGCCGAATCAGGTTGTACTCGTCGTTGGCGGTGTCGTGGTGGAAGCGCAGAAAGTGGAGTTTCAGCCCGAAGAACTCTGGAATCAGCTCGCTGAACCGATAGAGCAGCATCTCCGGCGTGACGTCGTAGGTGGTCAGCAGCGCCGTGAATGGGTCGGGGTCCCACGCGGGCATGGCGAACAGCGTTTCCAGGTCCTGGATGACCCGCGCCCGGGGCATGAGCAGCGCCCCGCCGAAGTAGGCGGCCCGCATGTCGTTGAGCAGCTGCTGGAAGGAGTGGATCTCGTCCGGGGAGGAGATGAACGATCGTTCCTTGATGCCGAGATAATGGTAGCCCAGCTCGCGCGCCAGGATGAACTTGACCTGGCGGGCGTAGAGACGACTGTTCAAATAAAGGACAGGCTGCGGGCCGGGGACGACGACCGCCCGGTAATGGTGCAGTTCCTCTGTCTCCGACAGCGCCTGGTCGTCGATGCGGTAGCCAAACTCCTCGCGCAGGATCGCTTCCAGCGCCGAGAGCGTGGGCGGGCTGTCTGTGGTCAGGCCATACTGCTCGCCAAAGTCGGCCGTGAAGTCGAGCGCGGCGTCTTCCAGATCGGGGAAGTAGTTTTCGTGGATCTCCCGGTAGGAGCGCAGAGCGGCGCGGATGAAATCTTCCTCTTGCAGATCGTAGCGGCGGGCTATCTCCAACACGGCGTGGAGCAGGGCGCTGGCCCGCTCCGGTTCGCGGGTCATGAGCGACAAGACGTCAGCCGGCTCCAGCCCGAACTCTTCAAAAGGAAAGCGGCGCAGCGTGGTCGAGGCGAGCGTCGTTTCCAGATAGCGCAGCGAGGGGGCCAGCTTGATCGAAACGAGGTCGTCGTACTCCTTGTCGAGCACGGCCGCCATCTTGACGATCTTGTCGGTGCGCGGGTATTTGCGCCCCTTTTCAATTTCGGTCAGGTAGGAGGCCGACATCTCGCTCTGGCGGGCGAGATCGGTCAACGTCAGACCGGCTTCGAGCCGGGCCTGGCGCACTTTCATGCCAAAGATAACGTTGACGAGGTCGACTCCCATGATTGCCTCCGGGTGAATGGGCGGATGTCACAGTCGAAACCATGACATGTGTCACTTTACGGCTGACGGCCGCGCCGGGTATAATGACGCAACGCGTTATATAACTGGCGACCGCACCCCTCCAAGTGTAGCGAATATTCGCTAATTGCCAATAGTCGCCAGCAAGTTCTTGACAAATCCGATGGGCCGACTATACTGTCTTCACTGATAGCGAATATTCGCTGATGGTGAAGTTGGTGTCGCGTTTAACAAGGAGAGTTGGTATGCGTGTAGACGGCATTGAGATCCTGGGCGATGTGCCCCCTGAGTTTGCCGAGATTCTAACCCCCGACGCTTTGGCCTTTGTGGCCGGTTTGCAGCGTGCCTTTGACGCGACCCGGCGCACCCTTCTGGCGCGGCGCGATGAGCGCCAGGCCATCATCGACGCCGGCGTCATGCCCGACTTCCTGCCCGAGACGGCCGAGATTCGCGAGGCGGACTGGACGGTCGCCCCGATCCCCGATGACTTGCAGGACCGTCGCGTGGAGATCACCGGCCCGGTCGACCGCAAGATGATCATCAACGCGCTTAACAGCGGGGCCAACGTCTTCATGGCCGACTTCGAGGACTCCCACTCCCCGACCTGGGAAGCGACGATCGAAGGCCAGATCAATCTGCGCGACGCCATTCGCGGCACGATCACCTTCACCAACCCCAACGGCAAGTTCTACGAGCTGAACGACGAAACAGCGACGCTACTCGTTCGGCCGCGCGGCTGGCACTCTGGTGGAGAAGCACGTGCTGGTCGACGGTCTACCGATGTCGGCGTCGCTCTTCGACTTCGGGCTCTACTTCTTCCACAACGTCCGCGCCCTGCTTGACAACGGCACCGGGCCGTACTTCTATCTGCCCAAGCTGGAGAGCCATCTGGAGGCCCGCCTCTGGAACGACGTCTTTGTCATGGCCCAGGAGCAGTTGGGCATCCCCAACGGGACGATCCGGGCCACGGTCCTCATCGAAAATATTCTGGCGACCTTCGAGATGGACGAGATTCTCTGGGAGCTGCGCGACCATTCGGCCGGGCTGAACTGCGGTCGCTGGGATTACATCTTCAGCGCCATCCGCAAGTTCCAGAACCACCCTGAGTTCTATCTGCCCGATCGGGCCCAGGTGACGATGACCACCCATTTCATGCGTTCCTACTCGCTGCTGGTCATCAAGACGTGCCACCGGCGGGAGATCCACGCCATGGGCGGCATGGCGGCCCAGATCCCGATCAAGAACGACCCGGAGGCGAACGAAGCGGCGCTGGCCAAGGTGCGGGCCGACAAGGTGCGCGAGGCCCAGGACGGCCACGACGGCACCTGGGTGGCCCATCCGGGGCTGGTCGGGCTGGCCAAAGAGGTGTTCGACGAGTACATGCCCACTCCCAACCAGATCTTCCGCAAGCGGGAGGATGTGGAGGTGACCGCCGCCGACCTGCTGCAGATTCCGGAAGGGACGATCACCGAAGCGGGGCTGCGCACCAACATCGACGTCGGCCTGCAATACATGGCGGCATGGCTCAGCGGCAACGGGTGCGTGCCCATCTACAACCTGATGGAAGACGCGGCCACGGCGGAGATATCCCGCTCCCAGGTGTGGCAGTGGCTCCACAACCCCAACGCCTGCCTGGAAGACGGTCGTCCCATTACGACCGAGATGTTTGGCTCGGTGACGAAGGATGTGTTGGCCGAGCTGCGCCAGAAGGTGGGCGACGACTATTTCGAGGCCAACAACTATGAACTGGCGGCCCAGTTGTTCCAGGAGATCAGCACGGCCGATACGTATACCGATTTTCTGACCCTGACGGCGTACGACTATCTGAATTAGGTGACGCGGCGTTGCCGCGCCGGACAATCTTTGAGAGAGGAGAGATCTGGAGGAAACGATTATGTTCAAACCGTACAATGTAGAGAAGATGAAGGAAGAGTGGGAAATCAACAAGCGCTGGCAAGGAATCCGCCGCCCGTATACCGTTGAGGATGTGCTGCGCCTGCGCGGCTCAGTGACGATCGAGCACACGCTGGCCCGCATGGGCGCTGAAAGGCTGTGGCGGCTGATGCATCAGGAAGATTACGTCGCTGCGTTGGGGGCCGTCACTGGCAACCAGGCGGTGCAGCAGGTGCAGGCGGGATTGAAGGCGATCTATCTGAGCGGCTGGCAGGTGGCGGGCGATAACAATTCCGCTGGCCAGACGTACCCCGATCAGAGCCTCTATCCGGCCGACAGCGCTCCCAACCTGGTGAAGCGGATCAACAACGCCTTGCTCCGCGCCGACCAGATCTACCACATCGACGACAGCAACGAGGTCTACTGGTTCGCCCCCATCGTGGCCGACGCCGAGTCCGGCTTCGGCGGCTCGCTGAACGCGTTTGAGTTGATGAAGGCGATGATTGAGGCAGGAGCGGCGGGTGTCCACTTCGAGGACCAGCTCTCCTCGGCCAAGAAGTGCGGCCACATGGGCGGCAAGGTGCTGGTGCCGACGCGCGAGTTCATCCAGAAGCTGGTCGCGGCCCGGCTGGCGGCCGATGTCATGGGCGTGCCGTCGGTCATTATCGCTCGCACCGACGCCAACGGGGCCCAGCTGATTACCAGCGACGTTGACGACAACGATAAGCCGTTCCTGACCGGCGAGCGTACGGTGGAAGGGTTCTACCGGATGGATGGTGGCCTGGAATGCGCCATCAGCCGCGGCCTGGCCTACGCGCCGTATGCCGACGTCATCTGGTGCGAGACCAGCCACCCCGACCTGGACGAAGCGCGGCAGTTCGCCGAGGCGATCCACGCCCGGTTCCCCGGCAAGCTGTTGGCCTACAACTGCTCGCCATCATTCAACTGGCGGCGCAATCTGGACGAGAACACCATCGCCGTCTTCCAGGAAGAGCTGGGCAAGATGGGCTATGCGTTCCAGTTTGTGACGCTGGCCGGCTTCCACACGCTGAACAGCAGCATGTTCGATCTGGCGCTGGGCTACCGCGACCGGGGTATGGCCGCCTACTCCGAATTCCAGCAGCACGAGTTCGATCTGGAACAGGAGCACGGCTTCCGGGCGATCAAGCATCAGAGCTTTGTGGGTGCGGGCTACTTCGATGAAGTGCAGGTGGTCATCTCCCACGGCGAGTCTTCGACGGTGGCGTTGAAGGGCTCGACCGAAGAGGAACAGTTTGAGGTCGCGCACGCGTAGAACGCGGTCTGTTCTCCATTTCACATCTCCTTGAGCAAACGGGGGCAACGATAGTGTTGCCCCCGTTTTGTGTATGCGTCGCGTCGTTCGCACCTCTTTTCTCTTTCACCGTCAAGCATAGAAACTCTGAGCTTTCTGCCGGTTGCTTTGCGTAGCCCTCGCCATTTTGACCAATATCTTGGCCATTTGATCGGGCGCAAAAACATCACATGACGCACGTAATCGTCAGAGAAAGCATCATACAACACCAGCAGGATGTTCGTGTTGCGTATGTCCCGTGTCGTCATAAGAGGGCTGTCGCTGATGATAAGGTGACCGTTGCGCCTTGTGCCAGAGCTCGAACAACTGAAGTACTGCGCGATCTATCACTACTGCTGTCACCAGGGTGATCGATGGTCCTGATAACAGGTGGCTGTTGTCAGTCTTTGTGAGTGTCAAAGATATGTTCCGTTGATCCACTTAGATCTGGTCTAGTAAAGCTTCGCAAGAAATGCACGCATCAACCCGGCGATCTCCTCACCGGCTTCGTCCTGAACATAGTGTCCGGCACCGTCAAAGCGCGTAACCTGCGCGGACGGGAAGACCGACTGCCAGCGCTTAAGCTCTTTCTCCCGGAAGGCGATGTCTTTCATACCCCAGGCGATCATCACGGCCTTGTCCGTCAGCTTGTCACGCTGTGCCCAGAGGTCGCTCAGCCACGCACTGGAACCGATGATCTGCTTCGGGAATACCCACGTTCCCTTGCGGCTCTCCGGCGTTGGCAGCGGATCACGGTAATGCCGGTGGATCTCATCGGTTAGCTTCTTGCGATCACCGTAAGCACGGACCATCACGGAGCGGACGAAGAAGTTATATCGGCGACACAGAAGGCTCCCAAGCGGTCCGCCGACCATGGAACTGAACATCCGGTAGTACCAATCGTCATTGACCGGCCACATCCATGTGTTGAGGATAACCAGCGCCTTGATCCGTTCTGGATGGGCGACAGCGTAAGACAGGCCGATGGGACCGCCCCAATCCTGCACGACCAGCGTCACATCCTGTAAATCGAGCGATTCCAGCAGGCTGTCGAGGTTGGCGGCGTGCGCCTGAGGCATGTACGACCAATCATACGGCTTATCCGACTGGCCGAAGCCGATGTGATCGGGCACGATACAGCGGTAGTGACCACGCAGGCCGTCCACCAGCTTGCGATATACAAACGACCACGTCGGGTTGCCGTGAACCATCACGATCGGCTGGCCCTTACCTTCGTCTAGATAGCGCATGTTTCCTGCTGCGACCTGAAACGTGCGCGGTTGGTAAGGATATAGCGCTGGGTTGATCCAATCAGCGTTGGCGTTTTCCGTCATGTCTCTTTCGTTAGGTATCTGTCGATGCGCTCATTATATAATATCCTTTCGATTTTGTGGTTGTAGTCAGCGTGCGTGCACAGATTGATTCTGTGGAAGGCGTTCCATCGCTTCCAGCCACGCCAGACCGTCGAAGACCGGTATGCCCGTATATGTCGCGTTCTGTCTCCGAGCGAAGTCTGCCAGCGGACTGTTTTTCATCCATGCATGGCCGTTGCCCGCCGTCATACGCCGCCACAGGAAGAACGTCCAGTTGTTGCGCTTGATCCCGATCTTACGCAGGATCGCCGGGCCGACATTGGCTGTGCCGCTGGGTGTGAGTGCGACGAGACGGCCTTGCGGACGCAGAACTCGCCAGGATTCGCGCAGTAGGTCTCCCGGATTGGGCAGTAGAAACAACACTGAGCACAGGGTTACCGCGTCAAAGCTGGCGTCCGCAAACGGTAGGGGCATGGCCGGTTGCAGGTGATGGAGTTCCATCTCGTAGAGCGAGGGCCTCCGGCGAGCCTCCGCCAGCATATCGGCGTCTGTGTCCGCGCCGACCCAACGATAGGCATAGCGTGACAGGCCCATCTCGATGAGCTTACCGGCCCCGGTGCCGATGTCTAGAACCATCGCCGCATCCGGCAGATCCTCGATGCTGTCGAGCACCGGCGTCAGGAAGTGGGCATACCAGGGAGCGTCCTGAACATTGCGAAAGAAACGAGCGTCCATGTCGATTGATCCTTTGTCTGTGTTATCGTGCATAAGACTAGTACAGAGCGCACCGATGGGGCGATGCGCTCTGAGGGTTATGAGCACCTTACTCCGTGTCGAAACGCAACCGGACTATCTCAAAGACAGCGGGAGGTTCGGCACCCTGCAAGATGGAGGCGATGTGGGAATACACTACGTAGACCTCGTCGTCACGAATGGCGGCGGTAGTGGCTGTACCCATGGGGTCGGTCTGCGCTATTCCCACGGTTGAGGCAGTCGCCCACTCGTCGTTTGATTCGAGTGCGGTCACGGTGGCCAACTGTCCCTGCACGGCGATCAAGCGACCATCGGGATGCAGGATAATGCCGTCCGCTGCGGGGATCGGCGCGTCGAGTATCACCTCGGTCATAGCTGCCGGGTCATCCACCGGGATCTTGTACAGACCGCCATCGACCGGCGCCAGCAGGTAACCGTCCTCGTGATAGGTGATGCCATTCAGACGCGGGGCCCCTTCACCGTCGAACAGCTCATCTTCCCAGAAGATCGAGGCTTCACCATCCACGTCGACCTTGTAGATCACGGGTGAGAGGCTGTCGGTGATGTAGGCGTTGCCATCGGCGTCCACGGCGACATCATTGGCGACGTTGGGTGCATCCTCAGACAACGCTGCCAGATCGGTGAAGAAGAGGCGTTCGCCCGTCTCCAGGTCATACGCAGCTAGCTCCGCATTAAAGGGCAGAGTGGGATCCATGAACAGGAACGTGTTGGAACTCACGACCAGAAGGCGATTGCGCTCGGCATCGATCTGAATACCGACGCTTGACGCCACATCCGGATCTTCGATGAATGGCGTCGGTTCGCCATCGCCAGAGACTTCGAAGATCGTTCCCTCGCCCAGCGAGCTAACCAGGAAACGGTCCTGTCCAGCATCGTACTCGATCCCTTCTGGAAAGAGTGCCATGCGTTCAATGGTGATGACGTCCCCCATCATGTCACCAGACTTGGCTTCTGAACTGCAACCCTGCGCCAGGATGATGGCCGGTAGCAGAGCAATCAGTGCGATTAATGCGAGAAACCAGATGCGATTGTGTGATTTCGTGCTGTGGTTCATTTTGTTGTCCTTTGGTTTATTCCTTTTGAGATTAAAGATTAACTGGTACGCAAGTCTGGGTGGACCCCGTTCGGTTACAGGCTGGTTGATCAGTTGGCTATGGTTACCTCCCAACAACTAAAAGATATTCAAAATAAACTGTATATGGTGTATATATAGTTATTCGCAAAAAAAGAGAATGAGTCTTCTCAGGTGTTGATCTCTTTCATCAGATCACGGACGGTGACGGTTGCCAGTTGATCCTTCATCGCGTTCTCCGCGTCAGATAGCACATCGGAGATCGCGGACTGGGCGCGCGTCGGTTTTGAGCCACTGACGTTCGTCCGGAAGTTCGTCTGGAATAGCGGACGTTCCTGCTCGATCGCGTTGAACAGATCCAGCAATGTGATGCTCTCAGGCGTGTTCATCAACCTGACGCCGCCGGCGGCACCCTCGCGCGTTTCGATGATGCCAGACCGGTTCAACCGTCGCAGGATCGAACCGGCGGATGACGGCGGTATGTTGAGTTGTTCTGAAATCTGCTGTGTCGGGATGAACTCAAAAAAGCCTTGGTCGATTTTATCCGCCACATAAAGGACGAGAAACAGCGTTTGTGTAAACCCAAGTGAATAACTCATACTGAACCTTTGTGCGTAAACTGTAGGTAGTATATATGTAGTTTGTATATTTGTCAAGAAGTCAGTTTCAGACTTCCTAGAACAAGAACAGAACCCTCTGGGCCAAATGCAATTGCATCACGAAAAAACTCTTCATGCTTTGCATACCCTGCATACGCGCCATAGATTTCATCGTTGCAACGTGGTGTATGCAGGGTTATGCAGTGTATGTAGAGTTTTCGCGGCTTTGAATTGGCAATTGGTTTTACATCAGAGCGGTGCGTCATGTCATTGACGACAGTACGCTGGATTGCGTAAACCACATCTTCTATTTGTTACTTGCGCGTGGGCGCGGTCCAGGCCGAGCTGACCTGGTAGGCCAGCCCGCCCTGCTTGCCCGGCGTCAGCGCCTCCCAGGCTGCCGTTGCTTCGGCGCTCTCGGCAATCGCCCGGCGCAGTTCGTCCGGCACGTCGACTGCGTCTTGGATACCCTGCTGGTGCGCACGCCCTCCCCGTACGGGCTGTGCAAGTCGACGGGGGGAGAGAGCTATCCAGCTGTTTGTCCTGCCGTCCCGTCTATCTAGGCTCAATGGCCATGTCGAACAGGTCCAGAGGACCCACACCGAAGAGTTCCATGGCCTCTACATGGGCGAGCTGGATCTGCGGAGTCTCAATAGCGCCCTGCGCGATTGGGAAACGTTATACAGTATGGCCGATCCACATCGTTCGCTTGACCTGACGTCCCCGGCTGAGTACGCTCGCCATCACTACTCAGGATAGGCTCCTCCCAAGCGACCGTCTCATATGTGCTGAACGAATACATTCGGTAGACAGCGGCGCAACCAGCGTTGTATACTGTTTGCGAGGAGCGCCGCACCTGTCCTGGCGACGACTGAGCGTCGCTCGCGCTTCGCTACCACGCAGGCCGGCACACTACAGCACAATGAACGAGACTCCTCGCCCTCCCTCAAGCTGGTGGATTTGCGACATCTATGTGCCGAAGAGACCGACAACTTCCAGCAGCGACGGCCGTACGATCCGCATTATTGCTTTGAGATATTCAGGCGGGCGGCCGTCGACCGGGATGAGGCGGCGTGGGCCGCCATCTACAGCCAGTACGAGCGCCAGGTGCTGAGCTGGGTGCGGCGCAATCCGATGTTCCCGATGATGGAAGAAGAAGCGTCCTACTTCGCCAACCGGGCGTTCGAGCGGATGTGGGCAGCTCTGACGCCGGAGAAGTGGACCAAATTCCCGAATCTGAAGTCGCTCCTGCGCTACCTGCAAATGTGCTGCCACAGCGTCATGGTCGATTATTCGCGTCAGAAGGAGCAGGCCACGCTGAAGACGGAGCTGGACGATCTGATGGCCCGCCGCCTGCCTGACGACGAGGCAGAAGTTGAGACGCAGGTGGCGACGACGCAGGAGCAGGAAGCGTTATGGGCGCTGATCCGGCGCGAATTGGCCGACGACCGCGAGGTGCGCGTCATCTATGCCAAGTTCGTGCTGGGAATGAAACCAGCCCAGATTGCCCGGCGCTTTAACAGCATGTTTAGCGATGTGAAGGATGTGTACCGGGTTAGCGAGGCGGCGATGGGCCGCTTGCGCAACAGTCCCGCTCTGGCTGCCTATTTCGAGGCAGAGTAATTCTGGCCCGACTTTCGTTTATCTGGCCAAGAGGAAAGCGAGACGTTCGAGGAAAGAGACATTATGACCATTGAATCCAGATTGACCGGCGCCCTTTACCGCACTGATTGTCCGGACGCGACCACGCTGGGCGAGTACTATCTTGGCCAGAGTGACCGGAGCCAACGCCAGGCGATTGAGGCCCATCTTGCGCTTTGCCCCCATTGCACGGCCGAGATGGCCCAGTTGGCGACGTTCATGACCGACGTGGCCGCCGATGTCGATTACTCGCTGACCGACCGGGTCAAGCTGGTCATCGGCCAGGTGATTGCTGGAGCAGGCGGGACGGCGGGCAGCGGCTTGCAGCCTGCCTTTGCCGTGCGCGGCGAGGAGCAGCCGCCTATTCTGGTGGATGCTGGCGAAGCCCAGATCATGTTGGAGATTGAGACCGACGACACGCGCAGTTCCCTGCGGGCTGTGGTCGGTCTGATTATGGGCGCCGAGAGCGACGCGCTAACAGCCGCCATTTGGCCGGTCGCTGGCGACGCGACGGAGCCGCTGGTGGCGGCGGTCGTCGACGAGGCCGGCAACTTCCTGCTGGCCGGTTTGTCGCCCGGCGCTTACGATTTGGTGCTGCAGGGCGAGACGGTCGAGTACCGCGTGCCCGGTCTCGTCATTGAGTAGCTGCGACCCACTTTCAAACCAATTCGATGGATAAGCTGAAGCAGATTGACGACTTTCTCAGCCTGCCGGCGAGCGACAGGACGGACGCGCTGCACGCGTGGTTGGCCAACGCGTCCCCCGAGCAGATCGACGCCCTTGCCGAAGCGCTAAAGGATCGCGTCATTGAGCAGCAGCGGGCTGATATAGACGAGGCGCTGCAGACGGCCGCTTTTCTGATGCAGCTGGCCGAGGCAGCCGGGGACGACCGGCTGCGGGCGTTGGCCCACCGCACCGAGGCACAGGCGCGGATGATTGGGCTGGGCGAGTTCAAGGATGCGCTGGCCATCTACGACCGTGCCCTGGTGCTCTATCGCCGTGTCGATGATGAGGTCGGTGAAGCGCAGACGCAAGGCACGCGCATCTGGGCGCTGGCCTCGTTGGGTCGCTATGACGAAGCGATCTCCGCCGGGCAGTGGGCGGTGGCCGTACTGCAGGCCAATGACCTCTGGCTGCAGGCCGCCTCCGTCAGCAACAATCTGGCCGGCATCTACAGCCGGATGAGCAATGATGTCGAATCGCTGGCCATGCTCGATACGGCTCGCGAGGCGTATCGCCGGGCGGGCGACGACACCAGCCTCCCGTTCCTGAGCAACAATGCCGGTAATCGCGGTGTGGTCCTGCGGAAGCTGGGTCGCTTTGAGGAGGCGTTGGAAGCCACCCGGCTGTCGGAGACGCGGGCCGAGGCGCTGGAACAGACGGCCGTCGTCGCCCGTGCTCGCCAGAACCTGGGCCTGATCGCGCTGGCGCAAGGCCATTACAATGAGGCGTTGCGCCGGCTGGACGAAGCGAAATCTATCTT
Organism: uncultured Chloroflexia bacterium; assembly: GCA_963715935.1. Taxonomy (GTDB): domain Bacteria; phylum Chloroflexota; class Anaerolineae; order Promineifilales; family Promineifilaceae; genus Promineifilum. The sequence goes on from CAVQSM010000001.1 coordinate 342,321, forward strand.
CTGGGAAGACGGCCGCCTGCGCGACGCCATGCTCGTCGAGCTGTTCATCAGCAACTGCTTGCTGGAGATGCGGCGCTTTGACGACGTGTTGGAGAAAGCCACTGAGGCGCGTCGCCTGTTCACCGATCGGGGCACGGTATTGGAAAGCGCCCAATGTCGCCTGAACGAAGCGGCCGCTCATGCGGCGCTGGGCCAATTGGATCAGGCCGATGCGTCGCTGTCGGAAGCGCGGAAGTTGTTCGCTGCCGAAAAGAACGATGTGTGGGTGGCCTTTACTGACGTGCGCCGCGCCGGTCTGCTCAACGCGGTGGGCGACTACGAGCGAGGTGAGCGTGTGGCGCTGGCGGCGGCGGCGGTCTTTCAGCGTCATGACCTGAGTGTCGACGCCGCCCGCGCCTGGCTGGTGGCGGCGGCGGGGGCCCAGGGCGCTGGTCGCCCCGATGAGGCTGAATCGCTGGTCGTCCAGGCCCAGGAGCTGGGACTGGACCTCGACCTGCCGGGCATCCTGCATCTGGCCCACACACTCCAGGCCGGTCTGGCCCGCGAGCGGGGCGACCTGGCGACGGCCGTGGCTGAGACGGATGCGGCCATTGGCCAGCTGGAGCGGCTGCAGGGCGGACTGATGGTCGAGTATCGGGCCGGCTTCCTGGAAGACAAGCTGACCATTTACGAAGATGGTGTGCTGCTCTCACTGGAGAGTGGGGCCGTGGAACAAGGGCTGATGTATGCGGAGCGGGCCAAGTCACGCGCGCTGCTTGACCTTGTGTCCTACCGGCTGCAGCTGCGCGTGACGGCCCGGTCGGCGGCCGACGAGCCGCTGGTCGCCTCGCTGGAGCGGCTGCGGACCGAGCGCGACCGCCTCTATCGCGTCTGGGAGTCGGGCGAAAGCGGCGCGCGCTTTGGGCCGGCCACGGAGGACAAGAGGCGCGTCGGCGCCGCAGCAGATCCAGGCGCTGGAGCAGCAGATTACGCAGACGTGGCACACGCTGCTCGTGCGCAATGCCGACTACGCTCGCGACGCCGATCTATGGCGCATTCAGGTCGAGCCTGCGGGACCATACCTGGACGATGATACGCTGCTGGTCGAATATTTCGTGGCCCGCGGCCGTCTGTTTGCCTTCCTCGTCACCCATGCGGCGGTTGACGTGGTTGAGCTGCCGGGCGATATCGACGCGATCCAGAGCTTGCAGAAGTTCCTGGGACTCAATATGCGGGCCGTGGTCGGGTCCGATCCGGGGCGGCGACCGCTGCTTACAACGCAGGCGCAGGCCCTCCTGGGCCGCCTGTATGACCATCTCATCGGGCCGTTTGCGGCGCGACTTGACGGCTACCGGCGGCTGATTGTCGTTCCTCACGGCCCGCTGCATTATCTGCCGTTCCATGCGCTGTTTGATGGCGAACGGTATCTGGTCGAGCGGTTTTCAGTTCGCTATCTGCCCGGGACGAGCTTCGTGCGCTACAGTCACGACGGGGCCACGTCGGGCACGACAGCCCTGGTGGCGGGGCACAGCTATCGCGGGCGACTGCCGTCCGCCCTGACCGAAGCGGAAGAGGTTGCGGCGCTGTGGGCCACGACGCCGCTGCTGGAAGAGGCGCTGACCCGCGAGCGGCTGAGCGAGCTGATGGGCCAGTCTGATCTCATCCACCTGGCCACCCACGGCGAATTCCGGGCAGACAACCCGCTCTTCTCCGGGCTGCTGGTCGACGATGGCTGGCTGACAACGCTCGACATCTTCGGGCTGCGGCTGCACGCGTCGCTGGTGACGCTGAGCGCCTGCCAGACCGGACGTCATGTGGTCGCCGCCGGCGATGAACTGCTGGGACTGATGCGGGCGTTCCTGGCGGCGGGAGCGGGGGCAGTGCTGCTGACCCATTGGCCGGTGGAAGACCAGACGACGGCCGCGTTCATGACCGCGTTCTACCGCCAGCTGCGCGACGGCCGCCGCAAGGACGCCGCGCTGCAAGACGTGCAGACTGCCTTCATCCATGATGTAGACGCTCGAGACGTCTCACCCCTATTTCTGGGCGCCGTTCTATCTGGTAGGGAGCGCGGCTCCCTTGCCAACTGAGCTATGATTTACTGTTCCAGTCAGTCACTCGCGGTTTGCTAAGCGGTGTGACACGAGTTTTCAGGGAGGATAACGATGCCCATTTTTGAAGCCGATATCAGTGAATCGAATCCATATGATCGCGGGTTGGTGCTGCCGACTGTTGACGCCGAGTGTGAGTCCTGTCTTGAGCCGAGGGTGATGGACGGACCGGCGATCAGGCTGGCGGGCCAGCACAGTTTTGTGCCGGGACAGTTTATCCTGACCGGAGCGACTGCGGATGTGGGCACGTTGGTCGAACTAGCCCTGGGTGGACTGGATCCACTTTCTACGCTGCCGCTTGAAGGGTTGGCCGGCAGCCATCCCTTTGGCGAAGAGATGGGCGGGGTTGCCAACGTCTTTGCACCGGACGATCTGACCACGCTGACGATCAACCTGTATGAAGTGCCGGACGGGGAAACTCTGGCGTCAACCCTGGCCAGGCTCCAGGAAGTCGTCAATGACGACGGGACGAATGGGCCGGTGCTGATCGACCTCAACTACGTCACCGGGTTCGGTATCACCGGTGCGCCGTGGGGGGTCGAAGGTGTGCCCTGGGGCGTCGAGGGTGTGGAGGGTGGTGGCGGGCTGACGGCCGCTGCCGCGACCGATCTCTACTGGCGACAGTGGGCGTTCACCGGCCAACACGGCCTCGGCCGCATTAGCACCGCCGGCGGCCTGCAGCCGGTTGGTGATCAGACGGGTGAGAATGTGCGTGTCGGTCTGTTCGACAGCAGCCCGTTCGAGCAGACAGGCTGCTACCGGTTCGATGGCTGGCTGAGCTTCCCGCCCGCCGGCCGTGAGGGGGCCAACCCGCTGGAGCTTCACACCTGGCGACCGGTCGCCGTGCCCGTCACTGTGCCGGGACCGACTGATCTCGACATCGACATCAGCGACCACGGCCTGTTCGCCGCCGGGTTGACCTACGGTGTGGCGCCGGAAGCGGAGCTGCATCTGGTGGAAGTGCTCAACAGCCACGGTCAGGGTGATTTGCACAGCTTGCTGCGGGCGATGGTCTGGTTCACCGAAGAGGTGCTCGATTGCAGCGACGGCCACCTGCATCTGACCGAAGCCGAGCAGCTCCTTACCGGAACGATCTACAACCTGAGCCTTGTGGCCCGACCCGACAACGAAGGAGACGATCTCCCGGCGGATGTGCGCGACATCATCTGTGAAGTGGCCGCCTTGTTCAACTATCCGCAGACGCCGTTCCCGGTCATCTCGCTGGAGCTGATCATGCAGATGATCATCGATCGGGGCGGTGTTATCGTCTCGGCTGCCGGGAATGGTTCGGCCGACAAGCGCGTTCCGCTGACCACAGGGCTGCCCGCCGCCTACGACAATGTCATCGGTGTTGGCGCCAGCAACCGCCAGGGACAGCGGTCGTGCTACTCGAACACGGGAGACCTTTACGCGCCCGGCGGTGACGGTCGCGATGATCCGGCGTCGCAGAGCGGCTGCGTGCCGGGGCATACGACCTGTGCCACGGGCGATGCCAACTGCCCGTTCGGTGTCGTTAGCGTGGCCTCGAAGCTGCCCGGTGGACCGGGCTTCGCCTACTGGGTGGGCACGTCGTTCGCCACGCCGCTGGTGAGCGGGTTGGCGGCGATGCGGCTGGAAGCGCTGGTCGCTCCTCGCGACGTGGACGGCAGTCTGGTCCCGGCGGGGGGCAGTAAGGTGGTGAAAGTGTAGTCTACATCGCGTTGACCTGTTCTTGTTAAGGATCGCAGAGACCCGGCTTGGCGGCGAGCCGGGTTTCTTTGTATTGGGTCGAACGGCATCAGGCGTCGAGTAAGGTCTCCATGACGGCCGCAATCCGGCGCTCCTCTTCCCGTTCTTCGAATCCTTCCACTTCGAACTCCTTTCCTCCAGCCCGGCTCCACGGCCCGCAAAAAGAGGCGTCGACAAACGCTTCTTTTCGTGCCTGTCGACCGACCCATCTAAGAGGTTCGGCAGACGAGGCCGTCACAATGGCGCTTCCCCCTATAATCTGGCCCATGAAACGCCTGTCTACGCTGCTGCTGTTCGTCATGCTTATCGCTGCCTGCCGGCCGTCCCCCGACGGCGAGGCGCTGCCTGGCGCGACCACGACGGCCAGCCAGCCAACGACCACAGCGGTGGAAGCTGTTGCAGCGGAGGCGACGGCCGTCCCCGAAGTGACACCCACGGCCGCTCAGGTCTTCGTCCCGCTGGCCGGCGGGCAGGACGCGACGCCACCCGCGCCGGAGCAGGAAGCGGCCGTTGTGCCCTCGCCCACGACCGCAGCGACAGCGACCGTGCTGCCGCCATCGCCGCCACCGCCCACCACAGCGACCCCGTCGCCCACCCCCGAACCGCCGTTCCCCCGCTACGACGGCCCGCCCATCGACCGGGACGCCGTCGGCGTGCAGATCTATCTCCACCGCCAGGATATGCGCGACATTGTGCGCCATCTGGAGGCGCTGGACGCGGGCTGGGTGAAGGTGCAGGTGTCGTGGAAGCTGTACGAGCCGCGGCCGGGCGAGTACGACGCCGAGCGGTTCGGCGAGCTGGACCGGCTGGTGGAGGCGGCCGCCAACAACGGCGTCAAGCTGCTCATCGGCGTCAGCAAAGCGCCGGAGTGGAGCCGTCCGACGACTGACGAAGACGGCCCGCCCAGCGACTACGCCCAGTTCGAAACGTTCACCCGCTATCTGGCCACACGCTACACGGGCCGGGTGGCGGCGTATGAGTTGTGGAACGAGCCGAACTTGCGCCGCGAATGGAACGGCGCGCCGCTCGACCCGGCGCTGCTGGTCGAGCTGACCCGGCGCGGCGCGGCGGGCATTCGTGCCGTCGATCCGGCGGCCCAGATCATCAGCGCCGCCCCGGCGACCACCGGCATCAACGACGGCGTGGCGGCCGTCGACGACCGGGTCTACCTGCGCGGGATGTTGGAAGCGGGCGTGGCTGAGGTGGTCGACGGCGTGGGCGTCCACCCCTACGGCTGGGCCAACCCGCCGGACGCCAGCTACAGCGACGCCGAGTCGGTCGCCCCCAGCCACAACGAGCACCCCAGCTTCTTCTTCCGCGACACGATGGAGCAGTACCGGGCGCTGCTGGAGGAGTTCGGCGCGGGGGATCGGCCGTTGTGGGCGACCGAGTTCGGCTGGGGGACGTTCGACGGGATGCTGACCGACCAGGGCGACCCCGCCGCGCCGCCCGCCGGGGCCGAGTTCATGGCCAACGTCACCGAGTGGGAGCAGGCCGAGTACATCCTCGGCGCGTACGAACTGGCCACCGGCTGGGAGTGGACCGGCCCGCTCTTCTTGTGGAACCTCAACTTCGCCCCCGGCATCGGCCCGGCGTTTAGCGAGTCGGGCTACAGCATTTTGCGGCAGGACGGCGTGCCGCGCCCGGCGTACCGGTCGTTGGAGCTTCGGGATAATTGAACGGTGTCCCTTCTTGATTAAAGCACGATTCCAGTGTACACTATTCTCGTATGATCAAGAATATCACACTCTCCGCCGACGAGGCCTTAATCCGTGAGGCTCGCCGCCGCGCGGCCGCCGAGAACACGACGATCAATGCGCTCTTTCGTGAGTGGTTAGAGCAGTACATCGCTCGTGAGAATGCCGTTGCTGAATATCGTGCGCTCATGGATCGTTTGTCGTACGTAGAAGCTGGGCGCAAGTTCAGTCGCGAGGAAATGAATGAGCGGCGCTAATGGCTCCGGCTTGTTTTTCCTGGACACGAACATTCTGATCTACGCTGTTGACAGCAGTGAGCGCGAAAAATCAGCGCAAGCCGACAGTCTGGTTGAGCTTGCTCTGCTTAGTGGACGCGGTTTGATCAGCACCCAGGTGGTTCAGGAATTTCTGAACGTCATGCAACGAAAGTTCGTGCGACCGATGACAGTTCCGGATAGCCGCGACTATCTTCAGCGCGTCCTGTTGCCTCTCTGCCAACACTTCCCGACGGTTAGCTTCTACGATCACGCATTGTCGGTCCAGCAACAGACGGGCTATTCTTTCTACGACAGCTTGATCGTAACAGCGGCCCTCAATCTGGGCTGCCATTATCTCTATACGGAAGACATGCAGCATGGGCGCATCGTCGATGACCTGACAATCATCAATCCCTTTATCGACGAATAAGCGGCCGCAAACAGGGCCGACGCATCAAGAAAGATCCGCGGCGGCATCGTCAGCGTCCAGACCGTACTTCTCGCGGACCAGTTCGGCGCGAATGTCCCGCCCGGAAGCGATCAGATCGTCCAGCGAAATGCCTTGCGCCTCCAGCGCCGCGCCCAGTTCGTCCAGCAGCTGCAGCGGGTCGGGCGTCTGCTTCTTGATGATCCAGCCGTCGGCCGTCCGCTCGAAGACCACCGTGTCCCCTTTGGCGAGACGGTACTCCTGCCGCAGTTCCTTCGGCAGCGTCACCTGTCCATTTTCCTGCACAATGTATGGATCGCTGATCATGTGGGTAATCCCTCGCAATTATGAATTAGTAGATATGAGTAGTATAGAGGATCAAGAGTTGATGCGCAAGCTCCGTCCGTAGAAACCGAGTTTTTGCCAAAAACTCGGTTTCTCGCTTCACTCACTACTCGCCACCTTCCGACCGGCCCGCTATACTAGGCGCAGCCGGTTATGAGACCCAGCAACGCCCAGCTCCGCCAGTTCATCATGCAGGTCTTCAGCGATGAAGAGTTGGTCACCCTCTGCTTCGACTACTTCCCGGAGGTCGAGCAGAACTTCACCGACGGCCTGACCAAGAACCGCAAGGCGCTGGCGTTGATCAGCTACTGCGACAGCCGCGGCCGTCGGGACGATCTGCTGGCCACGCTGGAACGGGAACGGCCGTCGCGCTGGCAGGAGCGGTTCGGCGCGGCCGCCATGACCGAGCCGCCCCGCCCGGCCCCGACCACCGCCACACCCGCCCGCCGCAACCCGCGCCAGATCTTCCTCAGCCACGCGAAGGAAGACGCCGAGTTTGCCCAGCAGCTGGCCGGTGACTCTGCGCGAGGACGGTTGGGCGGTCTGGATCGCCCCGGACAGCATCCAGCCGGGCGAAAAGTGGGTGGAGGCGATCAACCGCGGGCTGGAGGAGAGCGGCGTCTTTGTCGTCGTCCTGACCCCCGACGCCGTTGCTTCGCGCTGGGTGCAGACGGAGACGAACGCGGCCATCAGCCTGGAGCACCGCGACCTGATGCGTTTCATTCCGCTCGACCACAAGGCGTGCGACCTGCCGCTGCTGTGGGGCGGCTACCAGTACCTTCCCTTCCGCCGTAGCTACGAGGCCGGACTGCTGGCGCTGCTGGACCGCCTGGACGGCAAGAAGGCTGCCCCTGTGCGACCGCCAACCCCGCCACGCCCCAAACCGCCGGCCAACCGCTACACCCACCCCAGGACCGGCATCGAACTGGTTCGCATTCCCGCCGGGTCGTTCCTGTTTGGTTCGACTGATGAGGACAAAGACGCTCGAGACAATGAGAAGCCCCAGCGGAAGATCGAGCTGCCGGAGTTCTGGATCGGGCTGACGCCAGTGACGAATGATCAGTTTTCCAGATTCGTCAGAGCGACAGGCTACCAGCGACTGCCGAAGACAAAGGTCAAGGATATGCGTGGACAGGCGACAAATGGGACTGGGTCAAAGGGGCAGAATGGCGGCACCCGGTGGGCCTGACGCTACGATTGACGAGCAAAGGCAGATCATCCGGTGGTACAGGTTAGCTGGCATAGATGCGACGGCGTTCTGCGAATGGGCAGGACTGCAGCTGCCGACCGAACAGGAGTGGGAGAAGGCGGCACGCGGAGACAAGGATGATCGGACTTGGCCCTGGGGTAATGAAGCGCCAACGGCCGACCATTGCAATTTCAACAACAACGTGGGCACCACGACGCCTGTTGGCCGATATTCACCCCGGGTGACAGTCCATTCGGCTGTCAAGACATGGTCGGGAATGTATGGGAGTGGACGGACAGCTGGTATGATAGCGACCAGAATGGCCGCGTTCTGCGCGGCGGCTCCTGGAGCCACAATCAGGGGTTCGCGCGCGTGGCCTACCGCAACCACCTCCTCCCCGACTACCGCTACAACAATTTCGGTTTTCGCGTTGCCGCCCCCGTCGTTTCTGGTTCCTGAGTTCTGGTTTCTGTTTTCTGAAGCGGGGGTCTGGGGGGCTTGCCCCCCAGGGGATGCGAAAGCAGGAAAATGGAGGATCCTCATGTGAAAACGTACAAGAATCTCTATCCGCAAGTGGCCGAGTGGGACAATATCATGTGGGCGTACGACAAGGCGCGGCGCGGCAAGCGGCGCACGCCCGCGGTGGCCGCGTTTGAGTTTGATCAGGAACGGTATCTCGTCGAGTTGCACCGCGAGCTTGCAGGAGCAGACCTACCGCCCCGGCCCGTACCACTCCTTTTATATCCACGAGCCGAAGCGGCGGCTGATCTCGGCCGCGCGTTCGTCTATCAAGTGTTGAGCCGCTTACTGGCTCTATGACACCCACCAGGGCCCAGTTACGCAACTTTATTCTTCAGGCCTTCGGCGATGATGATCTTGACGCCTTCTGCTTCGACTTCTTTCCTGATGTGGAGCAGAATTTTACAGTGGGTATGTCAAAGTCTCGCAAGGTGATGCAACTAATCAATTTCTGCGAGACGCGGCGTCGAATGTCGGAGTTGCTTGCCGCGTTGGAACGGGAACGGCCGTTGCGCTGGAGCGAAGAGTTTCAGAGTAGTGAAGATCAGTTTGCGAATGAATACGACCCAGTGATCAATCTTTCTCTGTCGCAATCAAGACCACAACAGCGTCATTGATCCGGAGACAGGAATCGAGTTGGTTCGAGTGCGTATTGATGCGCGATATCAGTATCGCTATCTAGTTGACGCTGCATTGGAGTACGCTGAATACTGGATTGGTCGCTATCCAGTTACCAATCGTCAGTACAAGCGATTCATAGATGCCAATCATGCGCATCCGGTACCGTACCGCGGTGCAGAATGGGCAGAAGCCGTACAACTGGGATCGTGACAAGCGCGTATTTCCGCAAGGTAGAGCGGAACACCCTGTTGTGTTGGTGAACTGGTTCGATGCAGTTGAATTCTCTACTTGGGCGAGAATGCGTTTGCCCACCGAAGCGGAGTGGGAAAAGGCTGCTGGTGGAGGTAGTCGCAGATGGCCATGGGGTAATTCGTGGATCGATGGCTACTGCAATTCATTGTGAAGCTAACATCAATGACACGACACCTGTTGGGCAGTACTCTCCTAAAGGTGACAGCCCTTATGGTTGTGCCGATATGGCAGGCAATGTATGGGAGTGGACAGATAGTTACCTCTGGGGCCAAAGCGAGCCCAATATTCCGGTGATGCGGGGAGGGAGCTGGGTTGATGGCATGTCCAAGTCAGAAGTATGGCACGCAATCGCCTAAAATATGATGCGTACTTAAGGGCGGCTGATGTTGGGTTCCGAGTGGCGTCAAGTGCTTCGACAGGCTAATCCTTTGGAAGTGCCGTCCCCCCAAGTATGCTATCATACCAATAAGGGCACTCCCGCCCCCGCAGACGGCCGCCAGGGCGAGAAGTCCGCGCAGCAACGGTAAGTTCATTGGAAACGAGTTTTAGATGCCAACGACAATCAGCGCAACAGTTCTGCGACGCCGCTTCAGCCAAATCCTGCAGCAGGTAACAGAACAGGACGCCCTAGTGATCATCACTCGCTACGGACAACCGGCGGCCGTCCTGATGTCGATTGAGCAGTACGAGCGGCTACGCGGCGATTCGGACGCCATGCCTGACTGGAAAAAGCAGGTGCTTGAAGCGCGGCGGCTCGTGGTGGGCCGACCTGGGCGGCCGCACTATGCCACCCGTCGAAGATCTCATCCGCCAGATGCGCCAGGAGCGAAGCGAGCATCTCCTTGATTTGGTAACCCGCAAGTCGTAGAAGTCGTTCCCCCACTTATGCTATCATACCCCTAAGGGCACTCCCGCCCCCGCAGACGGCCGCCGGGCCGAGGAGGTAGCGCAGCATGGGTAAGTTTATTGGCGTCGTGGCCGCCGCGCTCTCCCGCGACGGCGACGACTTCCGGCAGACGATGGAGCATGTGGAGTTTGGCGAGGAGGTGTGGGTCTACTACTGTCGCCCGCACCGCAGCGCGCCGCCCGCCGGCTGGCGCGACCTGGCTGAAGGGACGCTGCGCGTCTCCTGGGACCCGCCGCCGGAGCGACACGAACCGATCGCCTGGGAACCCGACATCCGCTGTGACGACGACGGCGTCTGCCGCTACCGGGCCGAGATCTTCCAGATCGACCCCGGCAACAACCTCTTTCACCTGGCGCTGCCCGCCCACCACCTGCCGTCGACCATTCGTGGGACATCGCCCCGCTCTACGGCCACGCCGACGGCGACCGCTTTGTGATCGGCTGGGCGGGGTTCGAGTTTATCTGGCCGTCGTTCCGCTTCCGACCGGTCGAGGAGGCGGCGTTTGCAGACGAAGCGGCCGCGCTGGATGAGGCGATCGCTGAACTGGGCCGCAAGCGGCGAGCGGCCGTCTTCAATCCGTGGCGGGTGGGCGATACGGTCGACAGCGTCGCTCTCCACGAGCGGCTCGACCAGCGGCTGGATGCCGAGGGGGCGCAGGCGCTGATCTTCGAGCTGGGCCTCGACTACGACAATCTGGCCGGGAACACGAAGGCGGCCAAGCTGCGGGAGATGGTGCTGTTTCTGGAGCGCAATCAGCAGTTGTCGCGGCTGGTGGCCCGGTTGAACGAAAGCCCGGCGTATGCCGGGCTGTTGGATGGGTAGAGACGTTTCGCTGAACGTCTCTCTTGAATCTGCGACCTGCAGGTGGGCGAGAAGAGAGACGGCCCACCGGCCGCGTCTCTACGCGGGGACGCGGAACGGGTAGGTGACGCCGGTCAGCTCTTCGGAGACGTCCCACAGGCGGGCGGCCGTGTTCATATCGTTGGAGGCGGCGGAGCCTTTGATCTTGGTCGGGTAGCCGCGAATGTAGAAGCCATCGGGTCCGTAGAACTCCCCGCCCTGGACGTCAGGTGCGGTGGCGGCGTATAGCTGCGGCAGCGATCCCATCTCCGAGCTTTGGGCCATGACGTTCATCATGACATCGTAGACGCCCCCTTCCATCTTGGACCCACTCGCTTCGGCCGTCGCCGTTTGCAGATTGGTGCTGGCCAGACCGGGATGGGCGACAAGGCTGATCGTGTCCGCGCCGGCGGCCGCCAGGCGGCGCTGCAGTTCGCGGGCGAACAGGACATTGGCCAGCTTGCTGTTGCCATAGACGGCGTAGCGGGAGTACGATTGCTTGCTCTGCAGATCGTCGAAATCGATCGACCCCATCAGATGAGCCATGCTGCTGACGGTGACGACGCGGCTGCCGGGGGTGGCCAGCAGCGTGGGCAGCAGCAGGCCGGTCAGGGCGAAGTGGCCCAGATGGTTGACGCCCATCTGCGTCTCGAAGCCGTCGGCCGTTTCGCTGCGCGGCGGGGCCATCAGCCCGGCGTTGTTGAGCAGCAGATCGAGCCGGTCGTACTTGGCGGTGAACGCATCGACAAAGGCGCGGATGGAGTCGAGGCTGCTCAGATCGAGCGGGATGTTGTCGATCGATACTTCGGGCGCACACGTTTCGAGCGTAGCGTAGGCCGCGCCCGCTTTCGTCTGGTTGCGACAGGCCATTACCACCGTCGCGCCCGCCCGCAGCAGCGCCTGGGCGCTCTCGTAGCCGAGGCCGCTGTTGGCCCCGGTCACAATCGCGACGCGGCCGGTCTGGTCAGGCATATCATTGAGGGTCCACTTCGGCATGAGTCACACTCCTTTTCAAGATAATTTCACCCTGATTCTAGCAAATCGCCACGGCCGGGGAGTAGGTCAGTTCACGATTCGATAACGAATGGGGAACGAACGCTCAGAGCACCTCGTTTCGGCCCGGAAGCGGTGGCGGGAATGCGCGGGCGCAGGAGTCCGGCTATCATTCTGCCGGAGGAACATCCATGACCGACTTGCCTACGCCCTCACGCTTGCTGCAGCGCCTTGACGCCATCGGCCGTTCGTTGGCGGCCGAACCGGACGCGCTGGCCCTGATCGGCCTGGGCTCGGTGGGGCTGGAGCTGGACCGGCTGGACGACTACTCTGATCTTGATTTCTTTGTGATCGTTAAGGACGGTGCGCAGGCGTCGTTTCTGGATGATTTGGCCTGGCTGCAGCGGGTGGCGCCGGTAGCCTACCATTTCCGCAATAATCATGACGCGATCAAGTTGCTGTTTGCCGACGGCATCTTTTGCGAATTCGCTGTCCTGTCCGACCGGGATCTGCCGGACATCCCCTTTGCCGAAGGGCGTGTCGTCTGGAAACAGCCAGAAGTGGCAGAGACGATTGCCCGCCCGCAGAAGCCGCTGCCCTCGCCCGACGCCCGCACGGAAGCGTGGCTGCTGGGCGAGGCGCTGACCAACCTCTACGTCGGCCTGGGTCGCTACCACCGGGGCGAGAAGCTGGCGGCCGCTCGCCTCATCCAACAGTTCGCTGTGGAGCGGGTCATCGAGCTGGCTGCCCGTTACAGCGAGCCCGCCCCCGGCTACGCCGATCCGTTCGGGCTGGACCGCCGCTTCGAGCAGCGCTACGGGACGGCCGCTGCCTATCTGCCGTCGTTTGCGCAGGGGTACGAGCGCTCGCCGCAGTCGGCCGCGGCTATTCTGCGCTGGCTGGAGGCCTACTTCGACGTCAATCCAGCAATGGCTGCGGCGATCCGGGCTTGGCTGCCAGCAGACGCAGATGACTCGGCCTGACGGACGGAAGCTGACTCCCTTCCACCGGACGATGAGCACCGGGTAAGATCTGCCGACCGAAATCGGGATGCGCCTATAATTTCGGGATTGCTCGCGGAATAGGAATCATCATGGATCTGCTGAAATCCCTGCTCGACGTTGTCATCCATCTGGATAGTTATCTGCAGAGTTTCGTTACCCAGTTTGGCACACTCACCTACTTGGTACTCTTTGCCATTCTGTTTCGCGGAGACGGGACTGGTCATTCTGCCCTTCCTGCCGGGCGATTCGCTGCTCTTCGCGGCGGGCACGTTGGCCGCGGTGGGTGCGTTGAAATTGCCGGTGGTGCTGGTGGTGTGCTTTGCGGCGGCGGTGCTGGGCGATACGGTTAACTACGCCATCGGCAAATACGTGGGACCAAGGGCTTTCAGCGGCAACATCCGCTTCCTGAAGCAGTCACACTTGCAGAAGACGCAGGAGTTCTTCGCCAAACACGGCGGCAAAGCGATCATCCTGGCCCGGTTCGTGCCGATTGTGCGCACGTTTGCTCCGTTTGTCGCCGGGGTAGGCACGATGGAGTACGGGCGGTTCCTCGCCTACAATGTGGTTGGTGGGTTGGCCTGGGTAACGAGCTTCGTTCTCCTGGGCTACTTCTTCGGCAACATTCCCATTGTGAGTGAGAATCTGGCCCTCGTCATCCCGGCCATCATCGTGCTTTCCCTGGTTCCGATGCTCATTGAGTTCGTTCGGGCACGCACAAGCCCGGAACCGATCTAGCAGACAGGCTCATTGCGGGCCGGCCCCACCTGATGCTGGTCACGGCAGCTGGCCGAGAATCCAGCCTTCGATCTGGCGGATGTCGTCATCAGCCGGTTCCAGCGACGGCCGCCCGCCAAGCACCACATTGAGCATTCCCAGCAGCCCGACGGTCGCGTCGAACGGGTCTTCGCCCGCTTTCTCAGGCCCGAAGCCATCTAGCAGCAGATCACGCAGGCCCGCATCGAGCGACACCGGATTGGCGGCCACCCAGTCGAGTAGAGCGGGGGCGGTCGCGGCCCGGCTGGCCTGGACTCGCTTGCCTCGCTTGCCGTCCGGGCCGGGCGGGAAACTGAGCGCGAAGTGGCTGTAGAATTCGGCCGGATAGGTCTCGGCGACAACGATCAGACCGTCCTGCAGCAGCTCGTCCAGGGTCCCAGCAAACGGCCACAGCACGACGTCTTTTCGCTCCCGCAGAGCCGGGCCAAGCACATCGCGCCAGGCGGTGATGGCCGCTTTGCCCACCGCCTTTGCTCCCAGTGTCCAGAACAGCGGCGCGGCACGGCCTCGCCCGGCGTGACCCCGATCACAGACACGGTATAGTTCGTCCTTGTTGTTCAGACCTAGACCGTCGAGCAGATGCTGATGGCGGGTGCCGCCTGGACGGTAGGGATAGAACGGTCTGTGCAGGCTGATTTCGTCGGGACGTACGGCGGGCCGGTATAGGTCGACCCAGTCGTCTCGACCCAATTGAGGCAGCAGGGCTGCAAAGTCAGCAACACCGGCCCGCTGTGCCCAGGCGAGCGGCACGCCCAGCGGCAGGTCGAGGCCGAGCAGGATAGACCCACCCGGATCGGCTCTCTGGCGCAGCCGATCCAGCCATGTGGCGGTGTCGCCGACCGGTTCTGCGGCGGTGACGTGATAGCGGCCGTCGGCCGTTCGGCTGGCGACCGCTTGCCAGCGCTTGCGCGGGTTGGTGCCCCAGTCGGCGTGGGCGATTAAGGATGGTTGGTTCATGGAGCCAGTATAGGGAAGTGACCGACGATCGTCCAGGCTGGCAGCCCTGTGTTCTGGTGGCTGGTAGTCGGTTGGCGGCTGGTCGGGCTAGCGTCGGGCCGTCGCCATTCGGCGCAGCTCGCGGTACACGTGCTCCAGTTCGCCCGACAGATTGTCCCAATTGAAGCGCACCGCCATATCCTCGCGGGCGGCCGTTCCGTATGCCGTCCGGCGTGGTTTGTCGCGGAGGAGGGCGATCAATCCGTCTGCCATGCCTGCGCTGTCGCCCGAGTCAACGAGCAGCCCGGTGCGGCGGTTGATGACGTACTCCCCGACCTGCCCGATCCGCTCACCCACGACAGGCACACCGATGGCCAGCATATCGGCCAGTTTTACCGGGCATTTGGCCCAGTTGAGCAGCGTGTCGTTCATGGGGTAAAGTCCCACGTCACCCGCCGCCAATGTCGCGGGGAGATCGGCCAGCGTTGTCCAGCCCACATCGACCACCACATCCTCCAGGCCCGCCCCGGCCAGCTGCGCCCGAAAGCGGCTGGCGTCGTCTTCGTACAGCCCCGCGCCGACGAACAGGACAGCCAGGTCAGGAATGTCGTGGTGGACGGCCTGGAGCGTGGCCACCAGCCGGGCCGTGTCGAACTCGAAGAGGCGGCTGTAGACCAGCACCGTCGGCCGTTGGCCCAGGCCGAGATGCTCGCGAACGGCCGCTCGGGCCTCCGAGGGGACCGGCTCCGTGGCGATGCCCGGTCCGTTGGGCAAGTAGCGCACCTGCGGCAGCGGCATGCCCAGGGCGATCGTACGGTCGGTCAGCGTCTGGCTGGCGGCCGTCACGACGTGGGCGTGGGTCAGACCGTACGTCTCCTGCCAGGCGAAGACCCGTTTCTGGACGGCCGAGTAGGGCGCGTGGTCGTTCCAACCCCCCCAGCCTTCCCAGTCGTCGGTGTCCATCACCAGCGGCAGCCGCTCGCGGTGGAACTGCCACAGCCACCACGCCACGAGGCCGCTGTACGCTTTAGGCTTGAAGCAGTGGACAACGTCGGGCGACCAGCCGAGGGTTTCGCGGATCATCGTGCGGGTCGTGCCCACCGTGCCGCCGTCGAGCTGGACGTAGCGCAGTGTGACGCCGTCTTCTTCCCACGTCCGGTCCGCTTCCTCCGGCGTGTGAAAGGGTGGCATGATGAGCTGCACGCTGTGGCCGCGTGCTGCCAGCGGCCGGGCAAAACCGAGCGCCCGGCTGCGCATGGTCGACTTGGGGTGCAGCCCGAATGGGCCAATCATGGCGATGCGCATGGGTGAAGTTAAACCCAAAGTCTGGCGATAGGCAATTCTGCCGTCCCGCCCGGATGGATTGCCTCTTGACAGGCACGGTGATCGACGCTATTATATCCGTGTGCGATATATCTGTAAGCGATATAACGGGTTTCGATACAACGTTAGTAAAGGACATTGCCAATGACTGCACCATCACCAATCACCTCAGGAGTTTTTGCCACTGACGCCGGCCGTCTTCCACATCTTGCTGGCGCTGGCCGAAGGCGAAAAGCATGGCTACGCCATCATGCAGGACGTGGAGGATAACTCCGCCGGCAGCGTGAAGATGGGGCCGGGCACGCTCTATGGCTCGATCAAGCGCATGCTGGCCAGCGGCTTGATCGAAGAGTGTGACGAGCGGCCCGACCCGGAGATGGACGACCAGCGCCGGCGCTACTACCAGCTAACCGGGTTGGGCCAGCGTGTGGCCGAGGCCGAAGCAGAACGGCTGGCGTCAATGCTGGCCCTGGCCCACGTCCGACTGGCTCTGTAGGAGGGACGCATGTCAGGAACCAAATCGGATCCCTATCTCGTGGCGGTCTCGGTAACCATCTACCGTTGGTTGGTGGGCCTGTATCCAAAGCCGTTTCGGGACGACTACGGTCCCCTCATGGCGCAGCTCTTCCGGGATCACAGCCTGGCGACCTATCAGCAGGAAGGAGCCACCGGGTTGCCGCCCCTATGGGCCCATACGTTGTTTGATTTGACAAAGACAGCCGTAGAAGAACACACACAGAGAGGAATAACCATGACACGTGAGACATTTATTCGATTGAGTGGGTGGGGGATGATCGCCGGAACGCTGCTGATGGCGCTGGCGTTCTCCGGCGTGGCCGACGAAAACACGGTCCGCTCGTTCCTTTATGATCTGCTTGGCCCGCCCATTGAGGCCGGCCGGTACACCCAGCTCCAAAATGTGTCCAGCGCAGCGTCGCTGCTGCCGGGCATTGCCGGTCTGGGCCTGCTAACCCTGGGCGTCCTGGGGCTGAGTATGCGCTATGGGGAGCAGGTCGGCCAGCCGGGCAAGACGTTCCTGTGGCTCTCGGTCGCCAGCGGCACAGTTTCGACGCTGGCCGTGACTACAGGACTCTTCGGGTCGGAACTGGCCTGGGGGTCTCTTTATCTGGACGATGATGGCGGCGGCCCTGTTCCTGGGGCTGTTCGGCGTCGTTGCCGTACGCCAGAAACCGATGCCGGTGGGTAACGCGCTGCCTCTGGTGGCGGGGTTAGCACCCGCGCTCACTTTCCTGGTCCTAATGGTCTTCGATCTTTGGGATGTGGCCCTGTTCTACACACTCCTGCTGATGCTCGCCGCTATCAGCCTCGTGCTGCTGGGCTATACGCAGGCCGCCCTGCCGGCTCCGGACCGACCTCATGCCCGATTCCGCGGCCAAGATCCCCGCCTAGCCCTGCAGCGTTAGTCGGCCGTCGCGGCGCGCGGCCCGGCGTCTACCGCCGGCGTGATTGGTTGGCCGGTGTAGTAGGAACCGTCTTCCGGGAATGGGCTGCCCTGTTCCCGGAGGATTTCGAACAGGCGGGGATGATTGCTGTAGACGCCGCGGTGGTCGGGCGGGAGCAGCGCGGCGATCTGGCACATGATTTCGTCGGTCTGGGTTTGCAGATAGCCGTCGCGGTCCTTGCGGTCCATAGGCGGCAGCTTGTATGGTTTCCCCACGCGTGCGGTGATGTCCAGCTTCTTGAAGCGCTTGAGATTGCCCTTAACGACCCGATCTTCCGTGCCCACGATGCCTACGGGGAGAATCATTGCGTCGGATTTGACCGCCAGATAGGCTGCTCCCGACTTCCCTTCAATCAACGCTTCGGTTGGGCTGCGCGTGCCCTCTGGGGCGATGGCCAGCACTTCGCCTTCCTTCAATCGCTTCAATACGGTGCGCATGGCGTGGAAGTCGGCGTCTTCCCGGTCGACCCAGATGGCGTCCAGTTGGCGAGCGACAAAGCGCCAGAAGGCGTACTCTTCGTACTTGTCTGCCAACAGCAAGACGATGTCGTTGCGGTCGGTGAGCATCAGGACGAGAAAGACTTCCAGACGGCCGACATGATTACCGGTGACGATAAATGTGCCTTCTGGATAGTCGATATTGCCGATAATGTCGATGTTGCCGACTGTGTTGAGCAACCCGCGTGAAATACGGCGGGTCACCCTGAGAAAGGTTTCCTTTTTCATAAATAAGCCCGTTTTCCGGACTGTATTGTAATCATCGTCCATTCTCCGGCAAGCCGCCGTAAACAGCAGGCTGCATCGTCAGGGTCCCTTCGGCCATTGCGTCCACGCGATCGCGCGAGAACAACAGGGGGAACATGCGCCCCTGCTGCCAGCTTTCGACCAGGTCCTGGTAGTGGTCGCTGCTGGGGTGGCCCGCCTGGCCGCCCGGCAGCGCCGCCAGACAGTTATCCCACGCCCCGACATCCATGATGATCCGGCAGCTGGGCACGACGGTCACGGGATCGGGTGGAAAGTGGGGGGAGACGTCGTTCTGGTTGACCGTCGTGCCGTCGCCGCCGGCAGCCACGCGTTCCGGTTTCCAGTAGCGGCCGATTCCCGGCAAGCTGGCCAGCTGATGATCAAAGGCGATCTGATGCACGTTGCCCCAGCTCCACGCAGCCGGATCGTCGCCGAGCAGCTCGCGCAGGTCCGCCAGCGTCAGGTCGAGCGACGGTCCCAGCAGCGGCGCGACATCGCCTACCCAGTCCGGGCGGTCGCCCTCCAGCCAGCGTGCGGCCAGCTCGTAGGCGATTTCGTAGAACGGCATAAGTGGAAAGCCGACGTCCCCGCCTTTGGCCAGGAGATGCTCCATATTGTCCCGGCCGATCGCCTGGGCCACGGCCTCCCGCGTGAAGTGGACCAGTAGTCCGAAGTATAGGGTGGCCGCCACACTGTCCGGCCTCATGTCGCCGTTCCACGCTTGCAGTTGTTTCACCGCCCAGTCACGCTCGGGTAGGGCGCCTGATGTCTGGGCCAGCGCAGGCAGGGCGTTCTTCAGCAGACGTTGGGCCAGCAGCGAAACGGTGTCGTTTTGAATCGTCTGGTGGTCGGCCAGCGACAGCGGCTGTTTCGCCGTCAGCAGGTTGCGAATGCGGCGCACCCGGTAGTCGGCCAGCCAGTCGCCGCCGAGAAACTCCGGGTAATTGTCGCCGGTGGCCTGGTTATTGGCTGTGGCGATGAACCCTTCCGGCGGGTTGGTCACATGGGGCAGTTTTTCGAACGGGATCCAGCCGTCCCACTCGTACTCACCGGTCCAGCCGGGGACCGGCGTCAGGCCATGTCCCTGGCGACGGCGCGGCACAAGGCCGGGCATCATATAGCCGATATCGCCATGGGTGTCGGCATAGACAATGTTCTGACCGGGAAACGCCCAGTGGCGCAGTCCATCGCGAAACTGGGCGACGTTGGCCGCGCGGTTGATGGCCAGCACCGAGCTGACCGAATTCTGGCTGTGGAAGTTCGACCAGTTGAGCGCCAGATGGGCGGCACAGTTGTCGAGCGCGTCGGAGATAAGCGGGCCGTGGTGGGTGGCGCGAATGGTTTGCGTCTCGTCGTCTCCGCCGCGCACTTTGATTGTTTCCTGCGTGATCTCAAGCGGCCGCCACTGCCCCTCGAATTCATAGCGCGTCTCATCCTCCGGGTCCAGCCGCTCGATGAATACGTCCTGGATGTCGGGGAAGCCATTGGTCAGCCCCCAGGCGACGTGGTCGTTGTGGCCGATGACCACGCCGGGCACGCCGGGCAGGGCAAATCCCGCTACATGGTAACGCCCGGCTGACAGGTGGCAGCCGTACCAGATCGTGGGGAAGATGGGCGGCAGATGAGGGTCGTTGACCACATGCGGGCGGCCGCTGTCCGTCAACTTCCCGGAGACGACCCAGTTATTGCTGCCCAGGCCCTGCCCGATGAGGGGCACGCCGAGCGGCAGATGGTCCATCGTGGTGCGGTAGGCGTCGCTGAGCGCCGAGGCCACGGCGTTGCCGACGGCCGTATCGGGTACGGTCGTGGGATAGTCGTCGTCGAAGGTGAGGGTCAGGTCCGCCGTCTTTTCCACCCCCAGTTCGTTAATGAGCCACGCTCGCAGCATCTCCGTTTCCCAGTTAACCGACAGACCCCAGGCGAGGACGATGCCCCAGGCGGCCGTGTCGATGGCCGCCCACGGATCGGGCCGGTAGGCCAACGCGCTGAACTCAGGCGGCAGCGGGTTGGTACGCATGAAGGTGTTCACGCCCGCGCTGTAGGCAGTCATGGCAGCCAGCGCGTCGTCATCGGTGTTGCGCAGCGAGGCGGCGGCGGCGCGGGGCCAGCCGAAAGCGTGGGCAAAGCGATCGTAAGGCAGGCCGCGCGGGCCAACGATTTCGGCCGTGCGCCCCATGCCCAGCCGCCGGTAGAGGTCCATCTGGAACAGGCGATCCTGGGCCATCGTATACCCCTGCGCGAAGAACAGGTCGTCTTCGGTGACGGCGTAGATGTGGGGAATGCCCCACTGATCGCGGACGATCTCCACCGGCTGGCGCAGACCAGGCAGGGTGAGATCCCCGGTGGTGCGCGGCAGGGAGCGGCGCACGTAGCGGCGGGCGGTGAGCGCGGCGGCGGTCACGCCGCCGATGAGCGCCAGAGGCCAGATGAGCCACCCATAACGTGAGGGTTCGGGATCGTCAGACAGGTTCTTTGAAGTCATAGAGATGATCCTCCACGCGCCAGCGGTGGCCGCAGGCGTCGTTGGAACAGACGAGCAGACCGTCTCCGGTCAGTGGGTCGAGCGGCGTATGGCAGGTGGGACAGGCGAAGAAGGCGTCCGGGGCGGCCGTCTCGGCGGGGCCGGTGTGGCGGCTGCGCACGAAGACACTGGGTGTCAACTGCCACATACTGCCGGTCGACTGGATCAGGCCATCGAGCGAGACCAGCCAATCGGTCGGCACGATGCGTTTGATGGGGGTGAAGCGGAAGTGGGAGACGGTCAGCGGTTTTCCCGGTGTGAACCCGGCCCACTGCAATTGTTTGTTGATCCAATCCGGGTGAAAGTCGTAGTTGAGTTCGACAAACTCCACCGGTTCCGGGCTGAAGGGCGACCACGCCTGGCGTCGGGCAGCGTAGCGCAGGATGGCTTTCAGGTTGCGCTTGCTGGCAAATTCGAGGACGTACGCGCCGTCGGGACGGCTGATGCGGGCCAGTTCGCCGAAGAGCGTGGGCGCGTCGGCGGCGTGGTGGAGCGTGCGCACCTGGACCAGCGTATCAAACAACCCGCCCACAAAAGGCATGGCGTACCAGTTACCCGCCACATAAATGAAGCGCGGGTCGTCCCCCAACTGTTCCTGCGCTTCTCGCAGGAGTGAGCGGGAGTAGTCGAACAGCACGACGCGCTGGTAGCCGTCGTACTCGTCGGCCAGACGGCCGAACCCGGCGCCAATATCGAGCAGGGTGTCGCCCGCAGGCGGAAGCAGACGGCGCAGAGCGATGCGCTCGACCCGGTCTTCGTAGTCGCGTCCCTGACCCTGCCAGAAACGGGTGCGATAGTCGGAGCCTTCGTAATCACAGACGGGCGGTAGATCGGTCATAGATGGATCATGGTAGCATGTTCCGGCGGGCGGGCAAGCGACTGTATAGTTGACATAATGTATGGTGTTCGTGTTTCCCGTGAAACAGTGACCGGCAGCGAGGAATTTTTAAGGAAGATATACCTGTCCATTGCCGCGCCGGGTGAATCCGGTAGAATGGTGTAGACGGTCAACCCTCGAAATCCAGTAACCGTCATTGGGATCTTCGCCATGGCCAGCAACGATATCGCTCTGTTTCTTGACCTCGACAACCTGGTCATCGGCGCCAGAGACGCCAATCTCCATTTTGACGCCCAGCTGCTGATCGACCAGATCAAGGAACGCACTGGCGGGCGGGTGGTGGTGCGCCGGGCTTACACCGGCAATCTGCGCCAGGACCACAAGCTGATGAAGGAGCTGGCGGCGGCGGGCTTCACCATGCAGTCGGCGGTCACCCTCAATAACTACGGTAAAAACCTGATCGATATGTACATGGTCGTCGACGCCATGGATACGTTGGTCGACGGGCAGGAGTACAGCACCTATGTGCTCGCTACCGGCGACCGGGACTTTGTGCCGCTGGTTCATACGCTGCGTCGCCGGGGCAAGCACGTCATCGGCATTGGTTTGCACCACACCACAAGCGGCAGCCTGACCTCGTTGTGCGATGAGTACATCTATTACGAAGATTTGCTCCCCGCACAGCCGTTGGCCGAGCAGGATGTGGAAGCGGTGCTGGCCGAGTCGCTGGGTAGGTTGGTGCAGGGGGACGAGCGCGTGCGGGCCAGCGTGCTCAAAGAGAAGATGATCGAGCTGAGCAATGGGCAGTTCGGCCGTTTCCAATACTCCGACACCTCCTTCTCGAAATTCCTGGGCAACTATCCCCATCTGGTCGTTGTTGAAAGAGACGGCACGACGACCTACGTGCGCCAGGCGGGGGCGACTGTGGAGAAGCCGGAGCTGTACCCGCGCTACCGGACGGCACTCAAGCGGCAGAAGCTGCGCGTTGTGCCCCCTCGCGAGCGGTTGACCGTCATGCGCGACCTGATCGAACTGCTGGACGCCAGCCCGGAGATGATGTGGCGGGATGTTGTAGGCGGTTTGGCCGGGGCGGAGCGGGAGAACGGACAGGAGTCGATCTCGCGTAATGCGGCCAACGCCATGCTGGTGCTGGCCCGGCGCGGCGGCGTGATTCGCACGCTGAAGGGTAAGACGCTGGCTACCGCGCCCGTCTTGCTGGCCCTGGAGGGTCCCAAGGTGTTCCAGGAAGCGATTATTCGCTGCGACGCGGTCTATTTGCAGGCGATCCAGCGGCTGTCGGACCCGTTTGATATGGAACAAGCGGCTCTGGCCATCTATGACAGTGCCACCTATGTGCCTTACATGGAGCGCGTGCAGGCGTGGTTGGACAGCAATCCGCTCGACGCCGCCTAACGTTGCGACAGGGCTATCGCGTCGCGGTGGCCAAACCCCTTCGTATTATCCACAAAGTAGAGGGTGTCCGGCGCGAGCCGGTACCAGTTGACGCGCGTTAGCGCGGTGACCAGCGCCGGGATCGGCTGGGCAATAAACGGGAACTTGTCGCGGTACAACGCGATCGCCCTATCCTGGTCCAGACCCGCCAGCAGGTGGGCTGTCCCGGAGAGCTGAATGCCCTGGATAGCAGGCCAATCGCTGTAATCCTCCTGGATGGTGGCAGCGACAGCCGGGGAGGCGGCGATATTGCGGGCGTGGCGGGTGTGGCCGGCAGAGAGAAAGAACAGCTCGAACCCGTCGCTGGCGTAGAAGACGGCCGCCGCCCACAGCCCGTCCGGCCCGCTGGTGGCCAGGGTTATAACCTGATGGTTGGCCAGATAAGCCAGCGCGTTGGCGCGGGGGTCACTCACTGGCGGCCCGGCCCCCTTGCCAGCGGGTGAACAGATCAGCCGGCAGGGTAATGTCTACCAGATCGAGGACGCGATTGACCGTCTGGTTGATGATGTCGTCGATCGTTTGCGGACGGTGGTAGAAGGCGGGCATCGGTGGAGCGAGAATGGCGCCCATTTCGGACAATTGGGTCATCGCTCGCAAATGACCGAGGTGGAGCGGTGTTTCACGGGGAACAATCACCAGCCGCCGCCGGTCCTTCAGGACGACATCGGCCGCCCGCAGCAGCAGGTTGTCGGTGAATGAGTAGGCGATCCCGGACAGCGTCTTCATCGAGCAGGGAATGACGATCATGCCGTCTGTCTTGAATGAGCCGGAGGAAATCGTGGCGGCGATATCCTTGAAACGGTAATCGACCGTCGCCATCGCCCGGACCTCCTCAACCGTGTAGTCGGTCTCCAGAGCCAGGGTCGTGCCGCCGGCAGCGCTCATCACCAGATGAGTCTCCACGTCCGGCACGGCCTGGAGGATCTCCAACAGTCGCACCCCATAGATGACGCCGCTGGCGCCCGAAATACCGACAATTATCCTCTTCATTGGATCTCTCCCCGGCGCACATCGCCGCCTGCGCCGTAGCGGGTATAATGGCCATGGGCGAACGGGCCGCGCCCGGCTCCCCATTGAGACGATCATTGTAGGCCAACTGGGCCAAAAGCCAAAACAGGACGACGCTTGTGAAGACCCAATTCATCCAGATGCTCCAGCCGGGACAAGAGATCGCTCAGGAACCGTTTCTCGTCCACGACGTGGCCCGGCGCAAAACCCGCGACGGCCGCCCGTTTGTCCTGGCCACTCTCAAGGACCGCACCGGCCAGCTCGGCGGCGTCTTCTGGGATGTGCCGCCCGGAATCGATGCCTGGCTGCGACCGGGGCTTGTTGTGCTGGTGACCGGCAAGGTCAACAGCTACCGTGACGCGCTGCAAATCGCCATGACCGACATGGCGGAGGCGTCGGACGTCGACCTGGCCGACTTCTTGCCCGCCAGCGAACGACCAAAGGCCGAGATGGTGGCCGAGTTGGAGAGCCAGATCGCCGCGCTCAACGCGCCCTGGCGTGACCTGGTCCACCGGATGCTGCTGGAGCCGCCCAACGCCGACCGCTTCGCCAGCGCCCCTGCCGCCCGAGGTATGCACCACGCCTACATCGGCGGCTTGCTGGAGCACTCCCTCAGCATGGCAGCCCTGGCGCGCACGATGGCGACGCATTATCCGTACATCAACGAGGATTTGCTGGTTTCCGGTGCGCTGCTGCATGATCTGGGCAAGATCGAGGAGTTCGCCCTGGCCGACAGCTTCGAATACACCGAAGACGGCCGTCTCGTAGGCCACATTGTCAGGGCGATCGTGATGGCGGAGCAGGCGGCAGCCGCGCTGGACTTCCCGGAGGAGATGCGCCGACAGTTGGTCCATCTCATCGCCTCCCACCATGGGACCCACGAATGGGGGTCGCCGGTCGTGCCCAAGACGATCGAAGCGGTTGTGCTCCACCAGCTCGACCTGCTCGACAGCCGCGTGCAGGGCTTTCTTGACCACATTGGCAATGACAGCCAGGCGGCCGCCTGGACGTCCCGGCGCAGCGATATGTTCGGGACGCAGCTGCAGCGGCCTGATGGGTTCGGCGAAACAGGAGCGGATGAGTTGGAGGACGAGCCGGGCGCGCCGGACGACGAGTAGGCGACTATCGGCTATAAACCGCGAACAGCAGGCGGCCGTCGTCGCCTAGAAACTCCTCATAGCGGCCATCGGGGAACGCAAAACGCACCGTTTCCAGCTCGCCCAGGCGCTCCGGCAGAAAGATGAACAGCGATGGCCCCTCAATCTGCCAGTCGGGCAGGCCGTCCAGCGGATCAACAATGTCCTCGCCGTCCATCTGCGGCGCGAGATAGGGGATCGTTGAGAGACTGCGGTACCCCATCCGCGGGAAGCCGAAGAAGTAGACGTCCTGATCGGGTGGGTCCTGGGCCTGCAGGTACGTCCCGATTTCGGTGGCCACCAGCGTGTTCTCGCCGCCAAGCACGTAGGTGTCGTAGATGTCGTTGAAGTAGTAGTTGAGATCAATGGCCATCACCAGCGCCATCACCCCGACGACCGCAGCCAGAACCGCCGGGCGATAGCGGGGCCACAGACCGCCCAGCCACTCCACCAGCTGGGCCAGCGGCAGGGCGATAAAGATCGCCACCAGCGGCATGGCCATCACATAGCGCTGCGAGGCGGGGGAGTCCTGGCTGATGGCGTTGGCCACGATGGCCGACGCCAGCGGCAGCAGCAGCAGGAGCGTCCGCAGGTCGAAGGTGAACAGGCTCAGGAGCACACCCAGAAGAAACAACGTGGCCGCCCCCGCCAGCAGCAGCGGCGAGCCGGGGTTGTAGAGCAGGCGCAGCGGCTCGTGGGTGAACCCCATCACGCCCGCCACTGCCTGGTCCAGCACAATGTCAGCCGTCGTCCGGTCGGTGTTGGCTAACTCCCGCTCCAACCAGTCGCCAAAGATGGTCACCCGGTTGAGCGGCGCCTGGAACTCATCTGGCGCGCCGGCGAAGTAGAGGCCCAACGGCAGGAAGACGATCAGGGCGATGTAGGCGGCGACCACCAGGCCGGGCAGCCGTTCGCGGAACTGCGCCCGCTGTCGCCAGAAGGCGACGGCGGCCCAGATCAGGAACAGCAGCGGCAGGACGCGGATGGCCACATAGAAGTATTGGCCCAATCCGAGCGCCAGCCCGCAAAGGATGAATGCCCCGCGTCGCCCACTCTGCCAGCCCCACCACAGTCCAAAAATAGCCAGCGTCCCGAACAGCCCGTCCCAGACGTTGTTGAGCGCAATACGGCTCATGTGGATGTGGTAATGGGCAGCCATCAGGTAGGCAGCCGCCAGGATGGCTGTTGTCCGGTCGAACATCACCCGGGCCAGGGCGTACAGAGCCACAACGCTCAGCGCTCCGCCAATGGCCGACGTGATGCGCACCGCTTCCACCGTCTGGCCGCCCAGGCCGATAGCGGCGCTTTGGATGGTGAAGTAAAGCGAGGGGAAGGAGAACCAGCCCGTGGTGAACGCGTTGGTGACCAAGCCATCGAGAATCTCGCTGGCGAACAGCGCCGCCGATCCCTCGTCTCCCGAAAAGGTATTGGGGAATTGGGCTGTGGCCACGGCACGCAGCAGCAGGGCCCCAATAAACAAGATTGACATAATGAACACATCTTTCCTGTCGAAGGCGCGCGGTGCTGTGGCGCTGCGGGTCGAGGGGGCCACGCTGCCCGCGACAGCGAAGGCGATGGCGATGACCCAGGCCAGCATGGAGATGACAGGCTGGAACGCCAGCAGCCCATTGCCCGCCGCCAGCCGGGCCAACCAGGCGAACGCCAGCGCTAGGGCCAGCAATGTTATCTGGGCCGGTGTGACGCGCAGGAAAGCGGCCGCTCGCCCCAATGGTCGGGCCAGCCACGTGGGTAAATCGCCCGAAACCGCTGTGCGGCCGCCCAACAAGAACGCCAGTCCGCCCAGCAGCGTCAGCAGAAAGACGCTTATCCGGGTATCCGGGGGCAGGGCACGGCTGGTGATCTGGGCCATGACCAGCAGGGCCAACCCGCCAGTGATGAGCGTCACGGCCATGCCGCGCATCAGCGCGGCAGACGGCGGCCCCTCTGGTGGGGTCAGGGGAGGCGCGTCCGTCGCTTCTGCTTCCGTCTCGGTCGGGGACTTAGCCAGGGTAGCTGCCGCTGCCGGGAGCGCAACAGGCGGCAGGTCGTCGGTCCCCGCAGCCGCAGGCAGCACGTAGCGCGGGACCGGCTTCGCAGTGGCCGTTTCCTCCGCTAGCACCTCATTTCGGATAGTCGTCGGTTGAGGCGGCTGAGACGGCTGTTCGGCCGCTTCCTCGGCGGAGCGGTCATCGTCAGCCAGCTCTCTGTGGAGCCAGACAAAGGCGACGGTGATCGCGGCGATGACGAGCAAGAGGGCAACAGTTTCCATAGGCGGTTTGTGCGACGTTTTGATGGGGTGCTTCGACCGTCCGCCGCCACTATGCTGCGCATTGTAACGCCGCCTCCCCGCTCCCGGCAACGTCTGACGGTCAGGACTGTTTGAAACAGTTTCGCGTTATGTCAAGTAATAACCGTCACACCCGGCAGAAAGGCGGGAAGTTCGCCGCGACCGGAGGGAGTGATTAAAATGAAGCGTATGCAAACCGACGAACGTGCCTTAATACAGGAAATCCATGACAGCCCCACGATGGCGGCTGTGGTCACCGCCGGGGCCGGCTCGCAAGCCGTGGCCGACTTGCTGGGCGTGCCCGGTGCGTCGCGCACGCTGCTGGAGGCGTTGGTGCCCTACAGCAGTCGGTCCTTCACCGAGTTTCTGGGCCAGGAGCCGGAGCAATACGTTTCCGAGGAGACGGCCTGTCTTTTGGCGGGTAGGGCGTTGGCCCGCGCCGTCCATCTGGCTGAGGGCGACCAGCCGCTGGCAGGCGTGGCCTGCAGCGCCACCATCGTTACCGACCGGCCCAAGCGCGGGGAACACCGCGCCCACGTCGCCGCCTGGACCCCGGAGCGCTTAACGAGTTACGCGGTCCATCTGAACAAAGGCGCCCGCGATCGGGACGGTGAGGAAACGGTTGTCAGCCGCCTGCTCATTAATGCTCTGGCGACGGCGTGTGGAGTGGAGACACAGCTCGACCTGGGATTGGGAGAGGGTGACTCGCTGTCCAGCGCTGAAGAACTGTTCGAAGTGGTGGCGGAGGCGCTGGCAGAGGAGGCACTGCCCTACTTCGGCATCCACGCCGACGGCCGCATCCGTACCACCGACGCCCATCCACAGGCGCTGCTATCCGGTTCGTTTAACCCGCTTCACAGCGGCCATCTGGGGCTGGCGCAGACGGCGGCCGATCTGATGGGCCAGCCAGTCGCGTTTGAGATTGCGGCCGTAAACGCCGACAAACCGCGCTTGCCTACGCCCGTCCTGCTGACACGAATGAGCCAGTTTGCCGGGCTGGCTCCGGTATTTGCCAGCAATTCACCGACGTTCGTGGAGAAGTCACGTATCTTCTCCGGCTGCACCTTCGTCATCGGCTTTGATACGGCGGCGCGGGTCATCCATTCGCGCTATTACGGCGACAGCGAGGACAATACTTTGGCGGCACTGGGCGAGATCCGCGCCAACGGCTGCCGCTTCCTGGTGGCTGGGCGGGGGAACGACGCGGGCGAGTTTCGCACGTTGGCCCAGTTGGCGCTGCCGGAAGGGTATCAGGACCTGTTTGCCGCCATCCCGGCCAATCTGTTTCGTAACGACATCTCCTCGACCAATATCCGCGAGGCGCGGGCCACCAAAGCCGTCAGCTAACCAGCAATCCTCAACAAGGAGCGACCATGTTCATCACCGACGCCCATCTCGATATGGGCTATAACATCATCAACAAGCACCGGGACGTCCGTTTGCCGCTTGCGGAGCTGCGCGCGGCCGAACCGCCTGATTCCAAGAGCGGCATCCCCACGGTGAGCTTCCCGGCGATGCGCGACGCAGGCGTCGGGCTGGTCTTTGCCACCATCTATAACCTGCCGCAAGACATCCCGTTTGATGATGAGGGCATCGTCGTCCCCTACTACTACAAGACGCCTGAAGAAGCGCACAAGTTGGGCATGATGCAAGTTGACGCGTACCGTCGCCTGATCGACGAGGAAGGCGACTTGCGCCTGGTTACTGACGGCCCCTCACTGGACGAGGTCGTCGCCAGCCATGGCGCGCCAGCCGAAGACGGCGACGATCCGTCCTCGCCGCTCATCGGATTGACGCTGCTGATGGAAGGGGCCGACCATATCCGCGTGCCGGAGGAAACAGAGATGTGGTACGACGCGGGCGTGCGGCTCATCGGCCCGGCGTGGGACGACACGCGCTACTGCGCCGGAGCGTGGCGGGACAGCTCGCAAGGGTTGACCAAACTGGGCTACGCGCTGTTGGAGCAGATGGCCGGGCTGAATATGATCCTCGACATGACCCACATGAGTGAGGTCGGCGTCTACCAGGCGCTCGACAGCTACGAAGGGCGGCTGGTGGCTACCCACGCCAACGCCCGGGCCCTCGTTCCCGGCGAACGACAGCTCAACGACGAGCAGATCCGGCTCATCGCCGAGCGGGACGGCGTGATTGGGGCGGTCCTATTCAACACCTTCATCCGGCCCGGCTGGCGCAAGGGCGACCCCAAGGAGCTGGTCACCCTCGAACAGCTCATCGCCCACATCGACCACATCTGCCAGGTCATTGGCGATGCCGACCATGTGGGAATCGGCAGCGACCTGGATGGCGGTTTGGGGGCCGACGAAATCCCGACCCCGCTCGATAGCATCGCCGACCTGCCGCTCATCGCCGGAGCGCTGGCCGAAAAGGGGTACGAAACGGCCGACATCGAAGGCATCATGGGCCTGAACTGGGTGCGGCTCCTGCGCGAGACGTGGGGGTAGTGGACTAGTTGTGGCCGGGGAGCTACCGCTCGTACACCTTCGACACACCCGGCAGCCGTTCCAGCGCTTCGATCAGTTCGACGCACGGCTCGGTGCGAGCGTTGGGGAAGTCCATCACCATGTTTTGCCCGGCCAGATGCAGGCTCAGCCCGGCTTTGCCGTCGAACCGCGCCGCCAGCTTGAGCGACTCGCGGCAGGTCTGCTTCCAGTTACCGGCGGGCTTGATCTCCACCACGATGAGCTTTCGTGGCAGTTCATCCATCATGCTGTCCCCGTAGCCGGCTGCCGGGTCGGGCTGAAAGGCTGGCGCGACGCCCGGCGCCTCAGCGGCGACAGCTGCGGGCTGAGTCGGGACATCGTCCGGCTCCATTTCGAAGCTGCTGTTAACTGGTTCGTCATCGTCCTCGGGCGGGCCGGCCAGCGCTTCGTCCGCCACGCTCGCCGCCAGGAAAGCGTCCGGTTCCTCGTCAAATGCGGGCGGGGGCGGCGGTGGGGCGTAGGTGGATCCATTGGAAGGGTTGTGGGCGCCGTTGGTTGAGCCATTGGCAGGCTTGCTCGTCCGGGCTGGGGGCGGGGTGCTGTGGCGGGGAGGCGCGTCCCAGGCGGGTTCGGGCGGCCCACCGGCGGCCGTCGCCTGCGCCATTCGCACTTGCCCGGCATCCTGAGCCACGGTCAGGTTGGTCTGCACGCCGTCGGCAATGACTGAGGGCGTCTGGTTGTCGACCTTGACCGTGCCCCGCACGACCAGCACCTGGTCCATCTGCACCTGGTCCCGCGTCTGCTTCCATGTGCGCGGGAAGAAGATAATATCGATCGTCCCCGCCAGATCCTCCAGCGTGACGAACGCCATCGGATCGCCTTTCTTGGTGGTCAATGTGCGAATGCCGCTAACCACGCCCGCCAGCGCAATCGGCTTGCCTGCCCAGTTGGCGTCCACGTCGGCCGATGTGGCATTGGTGACGCTCTGCAAGTCGGCCAGCCGCCGCTCCAGCGGATGCTCGGTCAGGTAGAAGCCGATCAGCTCCTTTTCCCATGACAATAGGTCGCGTTTCTTGATAACCGGCACGTCATCCATTGGCCGCAGCAGGCTGACGTCGATGCTGTTTTCGGCCGCTGGAATCGACCCAAAGAGCGACATCTGCCCCGCTTCGGCCGCGGCGTGGGTGCTGCCGCTGTGGCCGACCATCCGGTCGAGCGCGTCCAGCAGCTGCGGCCGTTCGCCCCATTCGTCAAAGACGCCGACCTTGACCATCGACTCCAGCGCTCGCTTGCCCACCTTGCGCAGGTCGACCCGCTCGCACAGGTCGGACAGATCCGAGAACGGACCATTGGCGACTCGCTCGTCGACGACGAGCTGAACCGCTCCTTCTCCCGCGTTCTTGATGCCCGCCAGACCGAAGCGAATGGTCTGGCCATCGGCCGCATCTTCGATGGTAAAGTCGAGCATCGCCTGATTGATGGAGGGCGCGGCGACTTCGAAGCCCAGACGGCGGGCGTCGTTGATGTACTTGGTCAGCTTCTCAGTGTTGTTGTGGTCGACCGTCAGCAGCGCGGTCAGGTACTCGACCGGGTAATGGGCCTTCATGAACGCGGTCTGGCAGCAGATGACGGCGTAATCGGCCGCATGCGCTTTGTTGAAGCCGTAGCGGGCGAAGAACTCAATGTCGCCCCAGATCGTTTCGCAGACTGCGCGTGAGTGACCCCGTTCCATTGCCCCTTCGGTGAACTTAAGACGATGTTCCTCCATCAGGTCAGCTTTCTTCTTGGAGACAGCCTTGCGGAGCATGTCCGCTTCGCCCGGTTCATAGCCCGCCAGTTCTGCCACAATGCGAATGATCTGTTCCTGGTAGACGATGACGCCAAATGTCTCCTTGAGGATCGGCTCTAGCGCGGGCGTAGCATATTCAACCACGTCTTTGCCTTCGAAAATTTCGGCGTGCATGCGCTCGATGTAGGTTGGGATATTCTCCATGGGACCGGGTCGATAGAGCGAAATGGCGGCAATGATGTGCTCGAAGCGCTGCGGTCGCATCTCCATCATCAGTTTGCGCATGCCGGTGCCTTCCACCTGGAAGACGCCCAGCACATCGCCACGCCCCAGCATGTCGAACAGCGCTTCCGGTTTCTTGTCGGGGTCTGGCCCGACGTGGCCCACGTCGTACGGGATATTCTCCATCGTATAGCGCACGCCGTGACGCTCCTCGATGAGCTGGGCTGCGCGGCGCATGATGGTCAGCGTGCGCAGGCCGAGGAAATCGACCTTCAGCAGACCGATATCCTCCACCACCTCCATCGGCCATTGGGTGACGGAGGCGATGCCGCCCAGCCCCGCGTCGCCGCCGGTCGGCTTGTGCAGCGGGACGTACTCCACCAGCGGCCGATCGGAGATGATGACGCCTGCCGCATGGCTGCTGGCGTGGCGGGAGACGCCTTCCAGCTGTTGGGCGGTCTCTACCAGATTGCGCACCTGGACGCTGCTGCGAACGCGGTCGGCGAGTTCGGACGAATAGAATTCGTTCGTCTTGTCCAGCACGTTCTCGATCTTGGCCGGCTTGCCAGGAATATTGGGAATGAGGCGGGCCACCGAATCGACTTCGTCCAGGGGTACGTCCAGCGCCCGACCCACGTCGCGAATGGCCGCCCGCGCGCCCATCGTCCCGAAGGTGATAATCTGGGCCACCTTGTCCTGGCCGTACTTGCGGACGGTGTACTCCACCATCTCGTCGCGCCGGTCGTCGGGGTAGTCGAGGTCGATGTCGGGCATGGAGACGCGACCAGGGTTGAGGAAGCGCTCGAAGATCAGGCCGTTGGCCAGCGGGTCGATGTCGGTGATGCCCAGGCTGTAGGCGACCAGCGACCCGGCTCCGGAGCCGCGCACATTCCACCAGATGTCGGCCTCGCGGGCGAATTCGCACAAATCCCAGACGATGAGGAAGTAGGTGTCGAACCCCATGCCGTGGATGATGTTCAGCTCGTGCTCCAACCGTTGGCGGACGGTCGCGTCGTTGGCGGCCCGCTCCGCGCCATAGCGCCAGACCAACCCCTTCTCGCACAGTTCGCGCAGGTAGGAGCCGGCGTCGTGGCCGTCGGGCACGTCGAACAGCGGCAGATGGTAGCCGTCGGTGTCCAGGTTGACGTCGCACATCTCAGCGATGAGCAGGCTGTTGCTCAGCGCGCCGGGCACGTCCCCGAACAGCGCCGCCATTTCGGCGTAGGATTTCAGGTAGTAGCCCTGGTCGCTGAAGCGCATCCGCTTCTCGTCGCCCACCTTGGAGCCGGTCTGAATGCAGAGCAGTACGTCGTGGGGGGTGGCCTCTTCGGGCGACGTGTAATGGACATCGTTGGTGGCCAGAAAGCGCAGGTTGTAGCGGCCCTGCATCTCTTCCACCAGCACCTTGTTAATGGCGTCCAGCTCCGGGATGGAGTGGGCTTGCAGCTCGATGAAGAAGCGATCGGCCCCGAAGATGTCGAGGTATTGGCCCATCTTGCTGTGGGCCAGACTCATCTGGCCGTTGTTGATCGCCCGCGGAATCTCGGCCGCCATGCAGCCGGTGGTGGCGATGAGACCGTCGCTGTGGGCAGCCAGGAAGTCGAGGTCGATGCGCGGCTTGTAGTAGTACCCTTCCAGTTGGGCAGCGCTGGCTAATTTAAGCAGGTTCAGGTAGCCGGTCTGGTTCTGGGCCAGCAGCAGCAAATGGGCGCGCTCCCGGTCGAGCTGGGAATCGCGGTCGTGCATCGTACGCGCCGCCACATACGACTCCATGCCGATAATCGGCTTGATGCCCGCCTTTTTGCATGCCTTGTAGAACGGAATGGTGCCGAACATCACACCGTGGTCGGTCAGGGCCAGGGCGGGCTGGTTGAGCGCCTTCGCCCGCGCCGCCAGATGGTCGATCCGGCTCAATCCGTCCAGCAGCGAGAACTCGCTGTGGACGTGGAGATGGACAAATGGTTCGTGCTGGATGTCGTCTACGGGCATGGCAAGGTTCGGGGCAGGCATGGGGTTCAGTATAGCACACCTGTCCTGTTCCGGGCCTAGATTTCGGGGGTGAATTGGGGGCAATTTTG
>CAVQSM010000002.1:0-251793 GCA_963715935.1 uncultured Chloroflexia bacterium
GACAAGCTGCGGCGCTACGATATTTATGCACCGTTGGATTCGGCCGACAAGAAGTTCCCCTATGGCGACGCGGTCGAGACTGTTCTCGACAGCTTCGACAGTTTTTCGCCGGAAGTGGCCCGGCTGGCGCAGCGGGTCTTTGACGAGCAGCAATTGACTCGCAGGTGCGGCCCGGCAAGCGGGGCGGGGCATTCTGCTACGCCGCCACGCCGTCGCTAACGCCGTGGGTGATGGTCGACTACAGCGGCAAAGCCCGCGACGTCGCTACGCTGGCCCATGAGCTGGGTCACGCCATTCATGGGATGCTGGCCTCTGTCCACTCCCCGCTCAACTTCCACGCCACGCTGCCGCTGGCGGAGACGGCCTCGACCTTCTCGGAAATGGTGCTGACCAACCGGTTGCTCTCCCAGGAAAGCGATCCCGCCGTCAAGCGCGATATATTGGCCGCCGCCATCGACGACGCCTACGCCACCGTCCAGCGCCAGTCGTACTTCACGATGTTCGAGCGGGAGGCCCACCGGCTGATTGCCGGGGGAGCGACAGTCGATGAAGTCAGCGAGGCGTACATGGACAATTTGCGCGACCAGTTTGGCGACGCGCTGGAGCTGTCCGACGACTTTCGGCTGGAGTGGGTCTCCATCCCCACTTCTATCACGTGCCGTTTTACACCTATGCCTACAGCTTCGGCCAACTGTTGGTTCTGGCACTCTATCGTCGCTATCAGGAAGAGGGCCAGTCGTTCATTCCTGGTTATGTTAAGTTGTTGAGCTATGGCGGTTCGGAAGCGCCGGTAACTGCGCTGGAAGAAGCCGGCGTCGATATTGCTTCGCCTGCTTTCTGGCAGGGCGGGTATGACGTGCTGAGCGACATGATATCGGAGTTGGAGTCGCTTTAGATCGTCCGGGCCGGCTCTTTCCTCGCATACTGATAATCGACAAAGCGGCGACCGGTCTTTTATCCGGTCGCCGCCAATACGATGCTCTGGGCAGAAGTAAGCGCGCTTCAGAAAGTTACGGCGCTACCACCACCGGCGTCAACGCCTGGTAGACCTCATACGTAATCGTCAGCGTCGGTCCCTGGCCTTCGGTCGCCTCGCGGCTATCGTACCGTTTGGCTGTCGTCTCGGCACTCTCTTCGCTCAGCACGGCCCAGCCGTAGTTGGCCGTGTTGCCCGACGCCCAGCCGGCCACGTCGGCCGTTAGCTCCGGGGAGTTCAGTCGTAGCTACCGGAGCCGCCGAGATCGCGGCAGCAGAAGCAACTGGCGCGAAGTCACCGCCCGGTGTCGCCCACAGATCGGTGTCGAAGAACGTATGCAGCCAGGTGGCGTCGCCTGATTCGGCCGTCGCCCCCGCGCCTTCCTGACCTTGCGCATCCGATGTGCCCTTACCCCACGCTGCCTGGACGGCATGGACCGTGACCGATGAGTCGCCGGCCACGACCGACCTGGACACCGACAGCGACAGCGTCGCCTCGGTGATAGTGCCCACCGGCGATATCTCACTCAGATCGAACTGCACCAGCGCCCGGCGCAGCCCCTTGTCCTTGGTGTTGCCCGCGAACAGATACTCGCCCTGGCCATTGCTGATAGTGCCCAGCTCGCTTTCGTACAGCGTGTTGTCCTGCGCTGCTTCCAGCGTGACGGTGCGCACCACCGGCTGGGGCGCCTCGCTCTCTGGCGTAGCAATGCGAACGACCTGGCCCATGCTGCCGCTGACGCCGAAGTTGGAGACGTACACCGCGCCGTCCGGGCCGACGGTCAGGCCGGTCGGCGTAATCAGCCCGTCACTGGCCAGCACGGTTCGCGTGCCGTCAGTGGTGACATGAGTGACTTTCCCGGCTGGGTCGCCGCTCAGCTGGCCGTTGGTGAACATGTCCAGCACGTACAGGCTGCCATCGGCCGCAAAATCGATGCCGAGAAACGCCGCTCAAGCCGCTCTCATACACTTCGGCATCGCCACCCGCCGGGACGCGCCAGACGCTCGCCCCGCCGACAGGGAAGGGGAAGCCAGTCAACTGGCCGACATAGTAGGCGCCGTCCGGCCCAATGCGCACGCTGGTGGGGACGGCCTGCATCGGTTGCATGTTGCCGCTTCCGGTGGGAACTCGACCATGACGGCGGGGAACGTTTCCTCGGCGGAAACGTCGCCGCTGCCAGCGACCGTGAGCAGCGAGTTGCCGCCGGCATCGACGACAACCCATTCTGACCCATCATGAATCATCCCGAATGGATTGGTGTCTACATTGTCACCGCCGGGTTCTCGTCGGCCTCGTACTGGGCCAGGTTGACCCAGGGCGTGTAACTGTCGGCGACGGGATCGGCCGACTTCAGCCAGCCAAGTTCTGCGCCGACGTGCCGAGCGGCCCGGCCGGGTCCTGCCAGCTTGGCGGTCCGCCTAAACCGGTGACCAGATACATGTCGCCTTCACTGTTGAAAGCGACGGCGTGGGGGCCGGTGGCCCCGTCGCCGGTGGTGGGCGCGCCCAGCGAGGGCAGTCCGGTGACGACCTGTGACTGGGCCACGGCCGACCGGCTTTCGTCCATCGTGACCTTGGTCACCGCGCCAGAGTTGCCGAAGCAGATTGTGCCTTCGGGGCCTTCCACGCAGACGCCGTCGCCACCGCTGCCGGCCTCAGCGACATACAGGTCGCCGTTGGCGTCGAAAGTGATGCCGCGCGGGTTGGCCAGCCCGTCGGCGACGACCGTCATGGTAGCAGTCTGTTCTTCGAAGGTGGGCGCCGCCTGCGCCCCGCCGAGCGCGAAGATCATCAGCATGATCAGGGCGGTTGTCAAGGCGACCGCAGTGGGCCTGGAATAGGATCAATCGTGGGACATCTGTTTATCTCCTTGTGTAGAGCAACAACGTGGATTGTGGGTCGCTTGAGACCCAACATTATCAGTATATGGATCGTGCCGGGTCAAGTCAACCTGCGAATGGACTACGATCAGAGCTTCCAGGCCGTGGCCCGGTTGGGCGCAATGCGGACCACGCCGCAGCCCCCGGCATGGCGTAGCAGCGGCAGGCCAATGCCGTCTTCTCTCCCGTTCTTGAAGACCGGAACGCGTCCGGGGGCCACGTTGGTGCAGCCGCCACCCGGTCGCTCCGGCATAGCGTAGCAGCGGCATACCAATGCCGTCTTTTCCGTCCGCCACAGAAGACCGGAGTGGCGTCCGGGGGCCACACTGGCCTTGTGGTCGCGCGGCCAGTCGCAGCACCCGGCCGCCTGGAAACTGAGTTTCTCCGGGAAACCCAGTTTCTCGGGCTTCTAGGGTTTCTGCTCTCGGGGCCGGCCGGTGGTTACCGGCCGGAGTACCTATTTCACCAGGATTCTTGTCTCTGCGTCACAGTACCAAGCAGTGGCTTGGAGGGGCGCAATGTTGCCCCAAGACGTGGCACAATATTCTTCTGTGTGACTGTAACCTCGAATCGTTGCATGACCATTGCGGTTGCCAAAATGGCTTCCATCATCGCAAACTCATCGCCAAGACACTTGCGCGGTCCGGCGCTAAACGGGAGCCAAGCAGATTTGGTTTGCTTACTTACCGTGTCAGGGTCAAAACGATCGGGGCGGAACTCATCGGGGGCATCCCAGATCTGTGGGTTGTGATGCAAGCCGTAGTAGAAGAGCAGAATCGTCGCATTGGCGGGTAGCCTGTTCATACCAATGTAGTCTTCATCGATGCTGGTGCGTGGCAGAAGCGGTATCGGTGGGTACATACGCAAACACTCGGATATGACCATCTTGATATAGGTCAGGTTGGGTATATCCGTTACAGTTGGCGTACGCTGACCCAGTACCGAATCGACTTCGTCGCGAATTCTGTCCGTAACCTCAGGATGCTGCTCCAGAATGTGCCAGAGCCAGGTGAGCGTTGTTGCGGTCGTCTCAAAACCGGCCGCGAAAATCGTCATCGCCTCGTCAAACAACTGGTCATCGTTCATTTGCTCGGCCGTTTTCATCGTCTACGCTATTCAGCAACATGCTGATCAGGTCTGATCCAAGTTGCTGGCGGCGACTGTCAATGAGCGACTGTACCAGTTCCTTTAGTTCAGCGTAGTTTCGTTCAAACTTGTAATCTACCGGCAGCGGCACCCAGTCAGGAACAAATGGCGTGAATGCGCGCGTGTTCAGATAGCTCAGGATATCAGGCACAAGCCTGGCAACCGCTTCCAGTTGTTCGCCGGTGATCCCCTGTCCAAACATGGAACGTGTGATGACGTTCATTGTGATATGCGACATCTGCTCACCCAGGTCAAACTTTTCACCTGTTGCCGCATGACGCTGCCAGCCATCAAGGATGGTAGCGATGCTTTCGGTCATGGTTCCAACCAGATTGGCCAGTTGCTTGCGGTGAAAATGTGGCTGTATCATCCGCCTCTGTCGCAGCCAGAAATCGCCTTCACTGGTAACCAGGCCGTTCTTTGCGACCCTCTTGAGGACGCCATATAGCAGGTCAGGTTTGGGATAGTTCCTGTAATTGTCACGCAGTATATGATGGAACACAGTCAGGTCACTAGCGAGATAGACACGCTTGGTCCCGACTTGCACCTCCACGAAACCACCATATCGTTCCATGATATTACTCAGGGTTTGAAGTGGAGCGTTTGTCAACAACTCCGGCAGAATACCGACAATGGGCCAGCCTCTGTGTTGTGTCAGCATCGGGTAGTCTACAGCAGGTTGCATAGATGCCTCCAGTCGTCGACTCAGCTTTATCGACATATATCGCTAAAACGACTATAGTTGATAAAATGACTGTAGTCGCTTAACCATGTACTGTCAACAAGCAACTGCCCTGACGAGTCTACTATGCGACCAAAGGAGCAAACGTGTCGATAATGCGATCGAAACTGGATCCCCGAGTAATCCGCACACGCCAATTGCTACGCAATGCGCTCATTGCCCTCATCACAGAAAAAGGATTCGAGAGCATCACGGTCAAAGAAATTACCGACCGCGCAACCTTGAATAAGGCTACATTCTACTTGCACTACAGAGACAAGGAAGATCTCTTGGTCAAAAGTACGGAGCAGCTGGTAGAGGAGTTGGGCGAGAGTATTGGTTTGCCATCAATACCAGCCACAGACTTCACACCCATGCTCATGACCCACTTGCTGACCTACGTGTTCGAGCATTTTGAGCGCAACTCAGAATTCTATGATGTGGTTCTCAACCGCATTGGCACGCCCCCTGTTGTCGCCGCAATCCAAAACCCACTCGAACAGCTTGCTTTGCGGTGGTATGAACATCTGCGTGATAGTCGGACTGCTCCGCTCGTCGAAATCGATTTGCTTCTGCGCTTTTTCAGTAGCGGATGTATCGGTCTGGTTCAACAATGGCTGCATGAACCCCAGAGACAGTCTGTGGAGTACATGGCCAACAGCTTCATTCAATTGACTGTCTGTGGAATCTATCACTCTGCCGGATTGCCGTCGCCTGACAACATCGACGAGTTGGAGGCGTAGACGCGTGTCGACGGACGATCAGAAGTGCGTTTACGGCGCGGACAGGTCCATCATGCTACCCGCCTGATGCGACATTGGGCAGCAGACCTGCCGCCTGGGGATCAGGTTACCATCGGCTGGTCAGCTGCCTGGCGGACGGCCGCTCAACCGTCAGCGTCGTCCCCGCGCCGGCCTCGCTTTCAGCCGTAATCTCGCCGCCGTGGGCCACGTTGGCCGGCCCGGCCTACTCGTTGCCGGCCGCTGACTGCACCACCTCCAGCAGTGCGTCCGCTTTCACCGGGTCGTATGGCCCCGTCGTGCGCCAGAGGATACGGCCGTCGTCGGTGACGAGCAGCACGTGGACGTCATTCCGTGAGGTGATGTCGAGCGACTGCATGAACGCGGCCAGGTCGAGGTAGAGCGTGATGGTGCGCTGTCGGGAGACAGGGTCGGGAATGCCCGCTCGCATGCCTTCGTTCACAAATGTCCGGCCCAACGTGCCCATGTCCTCGATGGTCGGCAGTTCGTAGTAGATTGTGCCGGGGTAGGTCGCCTCCAGCTCGCGCGCAAAAGGCACCCATGTATCTACGACGCGCTGCTGCTGCTGCAGGAAGGGGATAAACAGTAAGTTAAGGTCGCCGCCAAAATCTCGCGGGAACTCCACCAGCTCCCGGTCCAGGTTGTTGCCGGTCACGGTGGGGAAGCGGTCTGGCTCTTCGCCGGGCCGGAAGTCGCTGCGGCTGACAATGAGGCCGCCGGTCAGCAGGAGCCCACCCAGAACAGCCAGCCCAATCGTCGCCCCCGCAACACCGATATTTCTGCGTCCTTTTTGCATACCTCTAGTCTAGCAGGTGGCGATGAGCGGCAGATGAGGAGTCGACGGGAGAGGAGGGGCGCTGGATGGAGAGCTCTCCGGTCGTGCGCCACTCTGGGCTCTGACGCGGCTGGTCGTTCGCGTCTAGGCCTGCTGCACGCGGGGTGGTGGCGGGCCGCTGAGCCGGTCGACTGCCTTCGCCAAGGTGGCCGGGAACTCTGGCCGCAGCTGCGAATAGACGGCCATATCCAGATGACGGCCACGATGGTGCCACGCCTCTCGGGCCACACCCTCCAGCCGGTAGCCGCACTTCTCCGCCACGCGCACCGATCCCTTATTCTCCGGCACGATCTTCAGTTCCAGGCGATGGACGCGCTTGCTGGCAAAGAGCGTGTAGGTGAACAGCGTCAACGCTTCGGTCATCACACCGCGGTCGCTTTGAGCGACGTCGAACAGACGGTAGCCGATCTCGTAACAGTCCCAATAGGGCGTGGCCCGAAAGAAGACGAGCACGCCGATAATCGCGTCGGCGTCGTTGGCGCAGAATGAGCGCGCGGCCGCGGTCGTCTGACCAGAAGCCGTCCTGCTGGAATCCACGCTTGAACTCCGTTTCCGAAACGACGCCGATGGGGAAGTAATCGCCGCGAGATTCGAGATTGCTCTGCTGCTCATAGAGCCAGTCCAGATCGCGTTCGCGCACCGTGCGAAGATACAACGTGGGGCCTTTGACAATCATTCTCTATCTCCTTTGCATGGAGCTGGCTATGCCTTGCCGGACAGGACGCGCTTGATTTCTGCTTCTGCGGCGGCCGTCAGCAACGGGACAGTGTGGCTGTCCATGAGAGCGACGGCTCGTTCGCGCAGGTGGCTGTTGATGTCGCGGCTGCCATCTTCCTGCCACGGCTCCAGCCGCTGCCGGTCGAAGACGCCCGGTACCCAGAGCGACCGCCACTGGCTTAGCGAATGGTCGTGGCTCAGAAACTCACCGCCTGGCCCGACCTCAGCAATTGGCTCCAAGGCCAGCGCGTCGTCAGGTTGATGTCGGGTAAGGGTGGGCGAGAATCGTCGTCGTTGTTTCCTGCTCATAGGCGCTCCTGGGATAGTGGAGGCTAAACGAGCCTTGAGTATACCGGGCTTCACTGCGCTTACCGAATTCTAGCCCGCCGCGCGAAAGCGGCGTAAACTGACAGCGCAAGCGATGGAGGAATGTCGCAGCTTCCCGTCAGCCTATTGAGCCGACCGCGTCCAGCCAAAAG
Source organism: uncultured Chloroflexia bacterium (assembly GCA_963715935.1). Classification (GTDB taxonomy): domain Bacteria; phylum Chloroflexota; class Anaerolineae; order Promineifilales; family Promineifilaceae; genus Promineifilum. Next base: position 7,515 of record CAVQSM010000002.1, read on the forward strand.
AAGGAGAGTGACCAATGAGTGAAACCATTATCGAATTGAACGGTCAACGCTATAAACAGCTTCCGTCGGGCTGGATTGACGCCGACACCTATTTGACACCACCGCTTGTCATCATTCAGGAGTTGAACCGCCGCCACATCAAGCCAGCGCAACCGTCAAAGTCGACAGAGGCTCGCCGACAATCCGCTGGACCCGCACGCAACCATCCTGGACATAGCTTCAAGGGTCTGCAACTCTCAGACTTCCAAACCAATACCGACGGCACCACGTGGCGGCGCGACACATCGCTGGGAGGACTGCTCTCGCAAACGTTTCGTGACAGGACCGGGCGCGACTTTGTGCAACATGCGGTCTCTCGTCGGCAACAGGTTCTTCTTGGCCAACCGCCGCGCTTTGACCGTCACAACACCGACAGGTTCAACCTCCGACCGGCCAAATTCTTCTTCAGTCTGGACGATGTCCACGCGTACTACGGTTTCTATGTTGAGAAGCCCGACTATCCCAATTGCTGGTTCGTGGGAGTGGGAATCTTTCAGGGACGCTATTGGTAAATCATCCGTTCGCGAGACAGTTGACCAGGCAGCGTCGGCGCATGACCTCCAGTGGCGGGTTGTGGAGTCTTCCAGCGATGGCAAGCGGGTGCGCTCCAGTTGGCAATCTCCAGCAGGACCCGATGCCTGGGGACCGCTGTCCGAGGCCATCACAAAGGCGATGGTAGACACGTCCAGCTGGATTGACCTCCACCTCGAAACGACGATGTCACCCGAGGCTGCGATCGCCGCCGGAGTCACTATTGTTAAGCCGGTAACGGCCGTCTATCTATCATTGCTCCCTCTGTATGATGCATGTGGCCAATAGCCAGAATGGCTTGCTAACTTCATATCTGGATTCGGAGAACCCATGATTACAATCTACAATGCTGAGACCAACGTCGCCATTGGGGAACTGCGCGAAGGGGAGATACAGTTCATGCTGGAAGCATCCCCGCAGAAAACGGACGGTAAGACCTATGTGGTTACGCCGCAGGTCGTCGCTGACGTGGACGCTGCCCACGGTGACAAACGCCTGATCGAAGTGCTGCAATTCGCGCTCGGGGATGCGGAGGAAGTGATGATCCGCTGGGAGCACGATTAGCCTGGCTGGGCAACGCTCCTGACAGATGACGCGGCATCCCTAGTGTGTTGGTCCCTGCCATGACTCGCGACATCCTGCAGCCACACGCGCCAAGGCCGGCGGCGCGACCAATTGGTGACTGCTAACCCACGTTCGCAACTGGCACGGCAAGGTCGGACACGGAATCCGAAATAGCATTCGAGATTGCACGATAGCGGTCAATGTCATGTAATTTCTATGGCTTCACAATCGACCACAGTTGCTTCCCGCTTTGAAGCTTTGAGCACTCGCCTCTGGCCGGAACTGAGCGACGCGCCCGACACCGTTCGCCAGCAAGGGGGAGCGACTCTGGCAATCGTCCTGGTCAATCTACCTCTGGTAGCGTTGGCCCTTGTTTGGCTGGTGGGCGCTACCGATATCGGCGTCCTTCGCGCCCAATGGCCGCTGCTTGCCTTCATTCTGGTTGTGCTCGTGTTGATGAAGCGGCAAGAGTTCGTGATCGTCCTCGAATTTGGCAAGAACAGCCAATTGCCGATTACGAGTTCGCTGGCCGGAATGGTCGAGTGGACAGCCGTACTGATGCTGGGGCCATCGGCCATTTGGCTTCTCTGGCTCGGTACACTTCTAACCACAGTCAGGTGGAAGCAGTTGGCCGGCGGCGGGAGTGGTCGCGGTGTGATCTGGGGGCCGCTGGCCACGATGGTCCAGGAAGTCGGTCCGTCAACACTCAGCCTCTTGTGCGCAACATGGGTGTATCAGGTCATGGGCGGTGGGTACCCGCTTGCGGCAGCAAGCGCGCAGGATTGGTTGCTGGCAGCAGCCGCGACGCTCGTCAAAATCGCCGCCACACTGTTCTGGTTACTCCCGACCATGTTGGCCATCAACCGGCTGTTTGACCCCGCTGATCAACGCCAGTTCATCCGGCGACTTTGGGGCAGTGCGCTTGTGTTCATGCTGCTCACTTATCCATTTTCCATTCCTCTCGCCCTGACGTATGGACTGGGGGGTGCCTGGTTGTTTGTAGCGACATCATTGGGTGTCCTACTGGCCAACTGGCTCGCTCATCATCTAAGTCGGGCCACCCTGCGCGCCCAGTTTCGGGCGCGCGAGCTTGCTCAACTAGAGCGTCAGGGCGCCGATCTTCTGGCTGCTCCCGCAGATGGGTCAACTCTGGGGAGTATTGTCGCTGAGAATTTGCCTCTCCTGTTCCCCTATTATCGCACTGAGGTCCGACTTTTTGCTAGCAGTGACGGCGACCTGTCACCGACAAGCGTTGTGTTCGACACGCAGCATCCGCCCGGCGACGCGCTGGCGAAACCGGCTGACTGGCAGGCCTTGATTGAGGCGACGACCAGCGAGCTACACTTCCCGGTGGCAGAGGTCCTCGATCCATTCAACCAGGATTGGTCGGGCATCAGTATGAAGATACTTGGTCGGGTTGCGGAGAATGAGCAGGAGCAGCCCCTGCTGGGTGGCATCTACCTGGAATACTCCGATCAGCGGCCGACTGATGACATTACCCAATCGATGCAGGAGTTGGCCGGCCAGATTGCCGCGGCGCTATCGAGGGCAGAAAGCTACGCTAACAACGTTGCTCGGCTGCGTCTGACGCACGAACTGGAGATGGCCGGGCGTATTCAGGCCAGTTTCCTCCCGGATGTCGTGCCGGAGCTGCCCGGGTGGGATATTGCAGCGACCCTTGTGCCTGCTCGCCAGACGGCGGGCGACTTCTACGACTTCATCCCCTTGCCGGGCGGCCGCCTTGGCATTGTGGTGGCCGATGTGGCAGACAAGGGGACCGGCGCGGCGCTCTACATGGCCCTCACCCGAACGCTTCTGAGAACGTATGCATTGGAGTATCCTGATCAGCCTGAGCTGGCTCTTGAGGTCACGAATGACCGTATCCTGGCAGATACCAATTCCGACCAGTTTGTCACCGTCTTCTACGGTGTCCTGGAGCCAGATAGCGGCCGTTTCTGTTACGCCAACGCCGGGCACAATCCGGCCTTCTTCCTGGGCAATGAGACCCTGTTTCTGGGCAACACGGGCATCCCTCTGGGCATGTTCCCCGACATGAAATGGTCACAGCGCGAGCTATGGTTTCGACAGGGTGACTTGCTATGCGCCTATACCGACGGCGTTACCGAGGCGCCAGACCACGAGCATGTTGAGTTCGGCGAATCTCGTTTGATGGCTTTGTTGCAATCAGATCCCTCTCGTTCGGCAGTGGACATCCAGGATGCGGCGATTGCCAGCATCGAAACGTGGAGTCACGGCAGCACCGAGTTCGACGACATTACGATGCTGATCCTTCGCCGATGCAGCGAATAGCTCCCCTTCTTCCAGTTCGATCCAGCCAGTCACTCTGCCACGACGCTTAAGGACAGCCGCCCGCGCGACCATCCTGAATCAATTTGCTATGATTAACAGAATGAATAGTTCCCAGCACCCGCTCCGACGCCTAGGCCAATACGCCGACGACTATCGGGGCCGTATATGGACGGCCTCGCTTTACTCAGTCCTCAACAAGCTGTTCGACCTCGCTCCGCCCGTCCTCATCGGCGTCGCCGTCGATGTGGTTGTCTCACAGCAGGATTCGTTTCTGGCGGATCTGGGCATTGTCGACGTGCGTACGCAGCTTGTCGTCGTCGGTTTGCTGACGGCCGTTGCCTGGGGACTGGAATCGCTGTTCGAGTACCTCAAGAACATTGGCTGGCGCAATCTGGCGCAGGACATCCAGCACGATCTGCGGATCGACACCTATGCCCACGTGCAGGAGCTGGACATGGCCTACTTTGAGGACCAGTCCACCGGCGGGCTGATGGCGGTGCTCAACGACGACATCAACCAGTTGGAGCGCTTCCTCGACGTGGGGGCCAACGAGATCATCCAGCTCATCACCACCATCGTGGTTGTGCTGGGTGCGTTTATTGTGCTGGCCCCGACCGTGGCCTGGATGACGATCCTGCCCATGCCGTTCATCATCTATGGCTCGCTCAAGTTCCAGCAGCGACTGGCCCCGCGCTATGCGGCCGTTCGCGATCAGGTGGGCGTGCTCAACAGCGTGCTGTCCAACAACCTGGGCGGCATCGCCACCGTCAAGAGCTACACGGCCGAGGCGTACGAAGTCGACCGCATTGCGGGCGAAAGCGACGAGTATCGCCAGCGCAACGCCAACGCCATCCGCCTCAGCTCAGCGTTCGTGCCGTTCATTCGCATGTTCATCATGGCCGGTTTCATCGCCATCCTCATCTTCGGCGGTCTGCTGACCATCAACGGCCAGCTCAACGTCGGCGTCTACAGCGTGCTGGTCTTCATGACCCAGCGACTGCTCTGGCCGCTGACCCGGCTGGGCGAGACGCTCGACCTTTACCAGCGGGCGATGGCCTCCACCAACCGCATCTTCAGCGTGCTGGACACCGAATGCGGAGTGATCGAAGGACGGTCGACACTGCCCGTCGTGCGCGGAGAAGTCTCGTTTGAGAACGTCGACTTCCGCTACAAGTGGCGCGACTACGATGGCTACACCGACGACCGGCCGCACGTGCTCACGGACCTGTCGTTCCACATTCCGGCGGGCGAGACGGCCGCCATTGTCGGCCCGACCGGCGCCGGCAAGACGACGATCATCAAGCTGCTGCTGCGCTTCTACGATGTGGAGTCGGGGCAGGTCTGTCTGGATGGCCGCGACATTCGCGATCTAACGTTCGACGAGCTGCGCGGGGCGATCGGGCTGGTCAGCCAGGATGTCTTTCTGTTCCACGGCAGCGTGCGCGAGAACATCGCCTACGGCACGTTCGACGCCACGATGGACGAGATTGTCGAGGCGGCCAAAGTGGCGGAAGCCCACGAGTTCATCATGGGCCTGCCCGACGGCTACGACACGGTGGTGGGCGAGCGCGGACAGAAGCTCTCCGGCGGCCAGCGTCAGCGTATCTCCATCGCCCGGGCGGTGCTGAAAGACCCGCCGGTGCTCATTCTGGACGAGGCGACCTCATCGGTCGACAACGAGACCGAGGCGGCCATCCAGCGCTCGATGGAGCGCATTTCGCAGGGCCGGACGATGATCGTCATCGCCCACCGCCTGTCGACAGTCCGCAACGCGGACCGCATTTTCGTGCTGGAAGACGGCGTTCTGGCCGAGGAAGGCACCCACAATGATCTGGCTGGAACCGACGGACGGGATTTATGCTGGATTGTGGCGAGTCCAGACCGGTGAGCTATAGGCAGCCGGCGGCCTGAGTCATCGACACCCTGTATGCTCAGGGCAGCGGGTTGCCATTGACCAGCACCTGAGCACCGTCCAGTTGGATAAGGCTGCCATCAACTCTCGCGACGGCTCCCTTGACCGTGGCCACCGCACTTGTGCTGACGTCCACGGCGGACGCCCCTGTTATGTTAATCTGAGCCGCAGCGTCCAGACTGATGTTGGTTGCCTTCAAGTTGATGTCGCCCCCGGCATCGAGCACGATGTCACCGCTGGTGGCCTCAATGGTAACCGTCCCCGTCGTGTCGTCGACCAGGATGCGCAGCGTGCCGGTGGCGTTGCGGATCTCGATGCGCCCTTGCTGCGTACTGTCGTCGATCAGAATCTGGCGGCCGTTCGCAGAGGTGACGGCGATTTGCTGCCGGTTGCGGTCGTCGTTCAGAGCGATGGTATGGCCACTGCGGCTGCGGATCATGTGCTCTTCGGTTGCGGCGGGCGGAGGCGGGTTGTCCGGACTCCAGAGCGCGCCCAACACCACGGGCCGCTGCGGATTGCCGTTCAGGAAGTCGACCACGACCTCGTCCCCGATGTCGGGCCGAAACCAGACGCCCTGGCCGCTGCCCGCCTGGGGCACCAACATGGGCGCCCATAGCGGCGGCCCGTCTTCCGCCTCCGGTAGCTTCAACAGAACACGTCCTAACCCCAACGGATCTTCATTGTTAGCGACGACAGCAGTAAAAGGGCTCTTTGATTTCATGATTTGCGCTCCGCCTGTGTTTCTACCTACAGTCAGGAATGAAAAATGCCGGGGAGCCTCGTGCCACTTTCGTGACCTGGGTTCCCCGGCATCTGTAACCGGATCAATCCGGCATAGTGGTCTCGATCAGTCTAGTGGGTGTCGAAGTAGTCGACCAACCAGGCGTAAACGTTCTTCTGGCTGCGCACGTTGCCGGGCAGCTCAGTGGCGATAACCTCTTCGACGCGCTTGACATCCTCAACGGTCTCGAAGCCGAAGGCGCTGCAGATCTTCTGGACCATCAGCTGCACTTCGTAGCCTTCTTTACGGTTGAACATGATCGCATCGGCACGACGCTTGGTCGGGTCGTCACCCTCGGACGCGGACCAGCTGTAGGCGTCGACGTTCATCATATCCTTGACCACTTTAATGGCCCGGAGATAGGGGGGCAGCTCGCGCGACTGCTCAATCCAGTAGCTGATGGTGTCCACAGAGGGCATATTCTTGACGATATGCTCTTCTTCGTTGACGGTGACCAGCAAACCGGCCAGTTCATCGGCGTCCCATTCGGCCAGCTCACCGACGGAGGTGATGCCGGCGGCCTGCAGCAGGGCGCGCGATTGGCGACCTACGCCACGAACGCGGCCCAGATCCAGGTCGTAGGCGATGTCACGGGCGGCCGCTTTGTCGATGCCGGCGGCCTCCGCAAGTTCGGCACGGCCTTCAGCTGTGGCAGCCTTTTCTTGCAGCGTGTCGATGGTGCTGATGCCGGCCGCCGACAGGCCAGCCAAAGCCCCGATTGACATGTCACGCGTGGCGCTGACCATGCGAACGGCTTCAATCTGCTCTTCTTCGGACTTGTCCGACATCGCTTCGGCAACCTTGGTCTCGGCCTCGGCGATGGTTTCCTGCGCCTCGTCGATCTCGTCCTGGATATCATCCGGGATGCTGAAGCTCTTGACGTCGCCACCCAGCGCGGTGATTTCGTCGGAGGTCGGAGCCACTTCGAAGTCGTCGGCCATAACAGCCAATGCTGCGCCGCCGTTCTTGAAATGATCCATCAGCTTCTCGCGGTCCTCGTCGGTCAGGCCGACGCGCTTGTGGAAAAGTGCACCGCCACCGGCGCCCAAACCCAGACCAGCAATGGCGCCGGGGATGAGACCAATGCCGCCGGTCAGCAGGCCAGCCGCCAGGCCGCCCGCCGCACCGAGGATGGTGCCCCACTTCGCGCCGGTGCCGGCAGCGCGTGCGCCCACCTTGTCGGTCTTGAGCTTGCCATCTTCCATTGTAATGATACCCATGCCGCCAAGCTTGATGTCCTTGCGGTCCTTGTCCCAGGACTTCAGCTTGACAGCTGCGGCGTCAGCGGCATCAGCCGTGTCAAAGTACGCCACGATCAGTTCGCGATTCTTGTTTGCCATATTTTGCCTCCAAAGAGCAGATTGTGAATGTGAGACAGACGCCGACTCCCTGAGCGCCGTCCCTTACCTGATCCTAATAAATTGTCAGAGTTTTGTCCATAGCACAACGCGTCTATTTTCGGTTTTCCCCTGCCGCCTGCAAAGTAGCAGGGCGAGACAACGCGGTCGGGTCTTGCAGCTACTGTTGCACCGGATGGCAGTTGGCCGCTGCCGCCGGTGCGCCGGATCGAGTAGGCAGGACGTATCCGATTTGATCAAAAAGGAGCCGGGACGTAGCGTGTGCTGCGTCCCGGCTCTTTCTATGTCAGGCTGAGGGTTCGGCCGGAACCCTTACGGGGTCGGAGAACCGCAGGCGTAGCTGGCAGCTGCGCCCAGCAGCGCGGCCGAGTCGCCTGTACCGACGGCCGTCTCCACGATGATCTCAACCTCAGTCGCCCCGGCGGGCACGTTAGGCAGCGTGATCGTGACGATGTTGAGCGACTCCATCTTCTTGTTGATGGGCTTGCTGATCGTTTTCATGACCTCAACTCCACCGGCACGGACGGTGACGTCCACGCTGCTGGAGGTGCTGTCCAGGTCGGCCAGCGCAAGGCGGACGACGACTTCGGCCGTCGCTTGCGTGGTCGGGATGGCGAGCGTTTGGGCCATCGACTGGCTGAAGCCAGGCGCGCTGTCGACATAGTTGCCGGGCGCGGTAAACGTGCTCCAGACGTTGGCATACGCTTCCGTCGTGGCGTAAGTCGGGTAAACGACGAACGCGCGAGGCACCTTCACCTTCTTGCTGCCTTTCTCCAGGAACCAGCGGCCCTTGACGAACGGCCGGTAAGCCAGCGTGGACTCATCCAGGTCGGCCCCCCACCAGGAGATGGCGCCGGTGTCGCCCAGGTCGGTCGCGTCGTTGACCTGCACATAGCTGTTGTCGCTGTATTGGAAGCGGACCCAGCGCACGCCGCCGAACGCCTTGGCCGCCATCTGACCATACAGATCGACGACGTTGTCCTCGTCCCACACGCGCACCTTCGACACCCGCTGCGACCGCTGGGCACTGCCCATGCCGTCGCCCAGGATATCGGTGAGTTCGAAGCCCACGTTCGGGTCGACCGGGCAGACTGCGCCGACGGTTGGCGGCGTCAGGTCCAGCCCGATGATGACCGGGTCGTGGTCAGACGAACGGAACGCGTTTGTCTCGTAGAGCGCATCCTGGGCCGGTTTCTTGAACGTCGTGTCGTAGTCGAGGATGTCCGGCTCGTCGGCGTTGATGTGCCACTCGGTCGTGCCGGTGACAAACGGCAGCAGGCTGTCGTTGGCCAACGCGTAGTCGAGATAGCCGACCTTGCCGTCGAAGACGTAACCGTAGGCGAACTCGCCGCCGAACTGGAAGATCAGGTCGGTGTAGTCGTCGCTGGTTCCGAGCGTGTCGTCGGAGCCGGCCAGGATGGCGTCGATCGGGTCTTCCTTGTCGTAGGAGTTCAGGTCGCCGATGATCAGGGTCCGGTCGTCGCCGGAGCCAGTCGGGTCGGTCGCCAGCCAGTCGACCAGCGCTTCGGCCGCCGCCAGCCGGGTCAGGTTACAGTTGCCTGAACCGTCGCCCAGATCGGGATCGCCCAGGCTGTCACAGTCTGAGCCTTTCGACTTCAGATGGTTGACGGCCACGGTGACGATGCCACCGGTGCCGGTGTCCTGGAATGACTGGGCCAGGACGGGCCGGTTCTTGTCATCGATGAACCGGGCATCGACCGACGAGTCCAGGATGGCACTCGCGCCGAGCAGCGTCACGCTGCCGGGCTTGTAGATCATGCCCACGGCGATCTCATCCGTGCCAATCTGCGCCACACCAGGATCGACGTACGCGTAGGCTCCTGCAAAGGTAGCCGCGTTCAGGCCGTTGACGAGGTCGGCGATGGCGCTCTGTGCGCCGTAACCGTCGTTCTCGATCTCCATCAGACCGATGATATCGGCATCGATGGCGGTAATGGCGGCGATGATCTTCGTCCGCTGCCGGTCGAACTCATTCAGGTCGTCGGCACCGCGTGAGGTCGGGAAGCCCCCGCCTGCGCCGTCGCCATTGAAGTAGTTGAGTACGTTGAAGCTGGCAACCTTCAGGTTACCGCCCACATCGTCAGGCGCAGCGTCCCGGCTGTTGACGGCCGTGTAGCTCGCGCCCTGCACTGGCTGAATCCGGTACAAACCAAAGGTATCGTCCATCACGCCGGTCGCATTCTGGACCAGGTCGCCACCACGGAACTTGTTGTTCAGGTCGAAGACCGCGCCGTTGGGGTGAAGGGCCGGGTCAGGGTTTTGCGAGGATCGGCCGTCGTCCAGCGTGATGCGGGCTAGCGCTTGCTGGTTAGCCAGCTCCACGGCGGCTGCGCCCGGTTCCTCGACGGCTGTCGGCTGGATCTGCCGCTCAGTGCTGAGCACGATCTCGCCGAAGCGGTCGTAGTTGAAGTATTCGCTGATGACCAGATTCTGGGGGAAGGTGACCAGCATGCCTTCGTACCGCTCAAAGTCGGTCACGCTTGTTACGGGCAGCGTGACAACCGTGCTGGAAGGAAGCGTCTCCCCGCTGGCGCAAACGACAACGGTCGGGTTGGTGAGCTGGGTCATCAAGGACGTGCCAGTACTGGAGCTGGTTGACTCATACTCGGTCACAGTGCCGGCCACGCGCACCTTGTCGCCTACAGCGACGTCGGTGTCGGCCGCGAAGACGAAGATGCCTTCCGATGTGTTAGCGTCACCATCGGTTTGCGCGTCTTCTTCCTGCACGAAGAAGCCGTTCAGGTCGCCATTGTCGGTCGATCCGTTGTTCTGGAAGTCGCCGACGACGATGCCTTCAACGATGACGTCCTGGCCTGGTATCGGTGTCGTCGCGCCGCTGCCCTGGATAGCGTGGATCAGCGTGAAGGTCTCAATGCTGTCGCATGTTAGAGGCGGGGGCGGGGGGATGCAGGTGTTGGCCGCGCCGGGCGTGGGAGCAGCCTGCGTATAGGTATCGGTGTTGCGCGCGCCACCCTCACCGTTGGGGCAGCGCTGGTTGGATTCGGTGGCACCATGCCGTTCTCGTCATTCACGTGATCTGGAGGCTGTCCCGCTGTTGAGCAGTGGCAGTAGTCCAGCATCATCACTGTCACTCGTGTCGTAGACGATGGCGTCGATCAGGTTGTTTGTCGTGACTGGTGTGTCGTTGGGGAAGTCGGTCGCGTCGCCGGCAAAGACCGCCACGGCGTCGGCTCCGTTTTGCAGCCAACCGAAGTTGTACAACTGGGACGTCAATGTCCGCACCAGCCACGCTGCCAATCACGGATCTAGCCATCGGCGTCGGTCGGAATAGCCATGCCAGGTCAAAGGCTGCGGGAGGCGCCTCGGACTGTCGTCGGAGCCGTTATGGAGAACAACCACAGACCGTCGAGCGCTGTGCCTGCCCCCCTCGAACAACTCGATGAACTCGCTGACGACGTCGGCCGTCACCGAGACCTTGCCCGTCCTGCGTTGACGCCATTTCGCCGGCGGCGATCTCGCCGCTGCGTCAGGTCGTCCCGCTGGTAGGAGGAGCCAGCAGCGTGGCTCCGTCCACCGACAAGATCGCGGCTCCGATAGGCGTATCATTCAGATAGGAGCTCAGGTCGGCGTTGGCGTCCAGACCGTCAATGCTGATGCCGTTTTGTCAACTGCCTCGTCCTGGTCACCCCAGATGGCATAGTCCATAGGCGGTGACCAGGTCGGATGTCGCCATCCCAATGGTAAAGTTTGCCACCGTTCGTGCGCCATTGGTGAGGCCGCCCTGTCCGTTGATGGAGCCAGGCAGCGCGTCGCGCATGACCGTTTCGCCAATGTCGATGCTGTCATCGTACAACTCGTAGGTGGGCGCAACGCCGTACTCAGCCAGGAAGTTAGCCGACCCATTGAGGGCTACGGTCTGATACTCGCTCGCGCCAAGCGTCGGCCATCCGGGAAGCGGGCGTGGAAGCCGCACGAAGCCCACCGCCACCAGCGTTGCTTCCGGTGAGCGATGTTGTCGTAGCAGGCGCTCGGGACGCCGGTGAACGTTGCATCGGTCAGGTAGTAGTCGACTGAGATCGACCGCGCTGCCGGTGCCGTTGTATATCTCGACGAACTCGCCTCCCGTCGGGGTAACGACGATTTCGGTCAGCAGGATTTCGGCCGGGCCAGTGGGACTGCCCGCCTCGCGGATGATGAAGTTGTCAGACGGCGAAATCCTCGTCGCCGGAATCGACAAACACGGTCAGGCGTAGGTCAAGCGATGCGCCGGTGCCGGGTATGGACTTGACAAATGTCTGTGCTGCGTTGCCCAAGACTGCGCCATCCCCAGTGCCATTAAAGTCTGTGTCTTCCCGGAAATTGCCGTTGAACGTTGTTGAATCGAAGTCTGCACCTTCAAATTGGATCACCTTCTGATAGCCCGCACCGTCGAGATTGGCTTCCACCAGAATGGTATCGTTCGCAGCGTCTATATCGCCGGGGGAGTCGAAGAACTCGGCGAAGTCGCCGCTGAACTCCAGCGAGGCCAGACCGCTGACGTCGATGTTGGTCCATTCAACGGTGATGGGTAGCGACGCGCCTTCGGCGTCCAGATCCATACCTGTCAGGAATCCGCCGCTGAAGCCGGTGTACGGCTTTAGTCCGCTGGGTGTCGAGCCGCCGCCCCAATCGTTAGACGCCGCCGGCCAGACCGAAGTAGTCGAAACCGCTGCTTAAGTCTTCGTCGGAAAAGAATGAGGTACTGGTCGTGAACTGGGTTGCGTCATCAAATGGCTCAGTCAGACCAGGGCCAGCACCCCGCGCCATCTGGACGCCGTTGGCCATTAACAGGGCCACAGCGAACATTGCCACTAAAACTGCTCTCACGGATCGTTTGCTGAACATGGGGTCCTCCAACCTTTGTAAGCTCCAGTTGAACAAGATGAAACGACGGGATTGACCGGGGGTCCGGTCAACGACGTCTCTGCCTCCAGGAATGGATTGGTAAGTGGGACGCCAGGCAAGGCCATATTGACTCAGTCAATGGTGTCGGCCCCACCCAGACTCGTAGTGTACCGTTTCTGGCGACCGTTCACAAGTGAAATCAGGCTGGATTCGAGCCTTCTTCACCGCAGGCGACCGGGTACCAGAGTCCACTCGCGCGGGCCGTTGAAGCTGCGCGCAGCGCAACTGGCACGGGTCTGTATGGAACCAGAGTGCCAGGCGTACGGGAGGGCCTCGCTGTGCCGGAGAAAGGCGCCAACCGACTCTCCTTGCACCTCCAATCTGGTATACTAATGGTTCATCTGCATCGTCCCTCAGTGCCGTGCGCGATGGGGTTGACCATCGGTGCGTGCGAGGTCCAGGGAGTTCGATGGCATCCATAGGGCTGATTGCCCCATGAGATTGGAACGAGAGGATTTATGAACAGCACACCGCTAAAAACGCAGCAGAAAGCACAGCAACTTATACCCGCCATTGAAACACTGCGTCGCCGCGCGCTTGACCTGGAAGAAACCCACCGTATTGACTTGCAGCTGGTGGCCACTGACTATCAGCCCAGCGCCCGCAATCTGCTCCACTACCTGGCCATGCGCCAGAACGATATACGCGGTGTTCAGAAAGAACTGATTGATCTTGGCCTGACCTCGCTGGGCAATGCAGAAACGGCCGTTCTCAGCACGCTTGACAACCTGCTGGTCAATTTGCACGCGCTGGCGGGCATCCCGTACGATGCGCCCGAAGAACTGGTGCCGGTGACATGCAATACCGGGCCGATGATGCTCGACATGCACACAGAGCAGCTGCTGGGACGGCCGTCCGGCAAGCGGCGGGTGCGCATCATGGTCACCATGCCCAGCGAGGCGGCCACTGACAAGAAGCTTATCCAGGAGCTGCTGGCGGCAGGAATGGACGTCATGCGCATCAACTGCGCCCACGACGGCCCGGAGCAGTGGTCGGCCATGATCGCCCATCTGCATGAAGCGGAACGCAAGCTGGGTCGCCCGTGCAAGGTCTACGCCGACCTCGCCGGGCCGAAGCTGCGCACCGGGCCGATCAAGCCGGCGGGCCAGATTGCCAAGTACAAACCGGTGCGCAATCATCGGGGCGAAGTGACGGAGATGTGTCGTGTCTGGCTGACGCCAGAGGACTATCTGGAACCGGCTCCGCTGGACGCCGACGTCACCATTCCACTTGCCGATGGCTTGCTGGAGGAAGCGGCCGTTGGCGACGTTATCGAGCTGGTGGACGCGCGCGGGCGGCACCGCCGGCTGAATATCGTCAGCCAGTCAAGTCGCTCCTGTTTGGCCGAGACGGACCGTACCCATTACGCCGAGACGGGTATGCCGGTGCGGCTGGTGCGGGACGGCGAGGTGATGGCGGAGAGCGTGCTTGGCGAACTGCCCGACCTTGTCCTGCCCATTACGCTCCAGGTTGGCGATACGCTGGTGCTGACGCGCGACATGCTGCCGGGGCAGCCGGCGCAGGTTGACAGCGACGGTCATGTCGTCCAGCACGCCCACATTGCCTGTACGTTGCGTGAAGCGTTTTCGGCCGTTGACACCGGCGATCGGGTACTGTTCGATGATGGAAAGATCCACGGTCGGGTGTTGGAAAACGACGGTGACCGCATTTCACTGACCGTCACCCACACCGGATTGAAGGGCGCCAAGCTCCGGGCCGAAAAGGGCATCAACTTTCCCGACACGAGGCTGACCATGCCATCCCTGACGGCCAAGGATCTGGTCGACCTCGACTTCATGGTCAAGCATGCAGATGTGGTGGGTCTCTCCTTTGTGCGCTTTCCGGCCGACGTGAACGCGCTTGAAGAACAGCTGCGGCGGTTGGGCGCCTTGAATATTGGCGTGGTGCTGAAGATTGAGACGCGCCAGGCGTTTGAGAACTTGCCGCGCCTGCTGCTGTCCTCCATGCGGACGCCGCCCGACGGCGTCATGGTCGCTCGCGGCGACCTGGCGGCCGAACTGGGCTTCGAGCGAATGGCCGAAGTGCAGGAGGAGATCCTATGGTTCTGCGAGGCGGCCCACATCCCGGTCATCTGGGCGACGCAGGTGCTGGAGTCGCTGGCCAAGCGCGGCGCACCGTCCCGCGCCGAGGTGACCGACGTGGTGATGAGCGGGCAGGCGGAGTGCGTCATGTTGAACAAGGGGCCATACATCGTCGAGACCGTCCGCTTTCTGAGCGGCGTGCTGGAACGCATGGCCGCCCATCGTTCCAAGCGGCGGGATATGCTGCGGCGGCTGTCCGTGTCTAAGGTGGACTAGGCGCAGCGCCTGTCCGCGGCTGCGCGGCGGGCGACGGCTGGCCGTTCGGCAAACATTGATTGCGCCAAACCTGTATGACGATTTGCCAAATCGTCTCCCACTCCATCCCGCGATTTAGCAAATCGCGTAACAGTCTGTTCGGCAAAAGGTTACGGTCACACTACGGGGTGCCTTGCGTGAGCAGAGCCAACGCTGGCGCGTCCAGGCCGCTGAAATCCCCCAGATTGCTCAGCAGCACGATGCCGGTCCCGGTTTCCGGGTTGATGCCCAGGAACGTGCGGTAGCCACCGGTGCCGCCGTTGTGCCAGATGGCGGTCTGGCCTTCCTGCGTCGTGCGAGTCCACCCCAATCCCATTACCGAGCCGCCCGGGATGCCGACGCCGGTCGATTGCTGGGCCAGACAGTTGGCCTGCGACAACGCGCCGGTTTGCCCGCACGCGGCGAGTGAAGCCTGGGCGAACGCGATGGCGTCGTTCAGGCTGCCCCGCGCCGCGCCCGCGCCGCGGAAGGCGTTGAGCGTCCAGTCGGACGTTGGCTCGCCCCCGGCATTGAGGGGCGGGGCCTGGTTGTCGCTGGCCCACTCATCGATGCGGGTGGCGGACATACCGAGCGGCGCAAAGAGTCGTTGTTCGGCCAATGTCGTGTAGTCACTGCCGCCTGCCCGACCGACAATATCTCCCAACAGCGCGTAGCCAAAGTTGGAGTAGTCGGAGATGGCGACGTTGGACTGGACCTCGGCCTGCTGCAGCGCTTCTTCAAGCCGCTCCTGGTCGAAGCGAGCGTACGGGTCGTCCATCTGACCGGTCAGCACCATGACGAACGGGTTCATGTTGTCGGGCAGCCGGGGCAGGCCGGCCGTATGGGTGGCCAGATCGCGCAGCGTCACCGGCTCCCACTTGGCGTCTTGCAGCGCCGGCGGCAGATGGGCGTTGATCGGGTCATTCAGATCGACAACGCCGTCATTGGCCAGCTGCGCCAGGAGAATGGCCGTAAACACCTTGGTGATGGAGCCAAACTCGAACAGCGTGTCGGCGTTGAACGCCTCATTGCCGGTGAAGCCGATCGTGACCTCGCCGTCCTGAATGATGGCCGCGGCAATGCCCGCCTCCGGCGCAGTCAGGCTGGCCGACAGGTCGCGCAGCAGCGGCTCCAGACGGCCGTCGCTGCCCTGGGTGATGCGGACGAGATGCGGGCGCGGCGGGCTGGTCGGGTTGCCCCGAATCGCCGCCGCAACCGGCCAGCAACATAATGCCGAACAGAACAAATGGGTAAATGCGTCTCGTCATGAGCCGATCATACCTTGCACCCATATCCCGGCAATAGATTCCGGTGGACAGTGGAGGCGAGGAATAATAGTCAAACGTTCGCATAGTCAATAGTGGGTAGAGCACCGGTAGGTTTCTACTCGCCCGCCCCCACCACCACCGGCAGCGCCACCTGATCCAGATCCTCAACCGGCCCAACGCCGGCGGCCGTCAGCGTCACGCGCTGGGCGGGGCCGAGAATGAATGGCTGCGATGCTGTGTCGGCAGGTGAAACCGTGAGCTGGCGGTTGTATGAGAGGATCGTGGACTCGTTTGTAGCTATCTCGTGGGCCAATCCGAAGGTTACCGGACCGAGGGCCGAAACTTCGGCCAGCGGTGCTGACATGAGGACGATGAAGGAGGAGTCAGGTTTCGTGATCAAGAATTCCCCTTCAACCAACAGCAGGTCAACCGCAGGCGAGATAGACGGCCTGTAAAAGTTGATGCAATTTGGAAGTTTGTCGATTGCATTGACGAGAATATTCCCATCCCCGTGAAGTTGACCAGAGATAGCATGGAGAATTAATCCCACGACCAGTGCCTGAAGTAACCCGTCATCACAAAGGATTTCAGCCGATGACCCTGCTTCCAGAGTGATTTCATCTGCCGGCTTCAATGCTTCACTGACTGCGCCAGACGGAACAGGCACTTCATTAACATATACGCCTTGCCCGTTTGCTCGTACCACATAGTCAGGTGCTATGACCGGATGCAGCGCCGCCACCGCGTCGATGTCCGGCCCGCCCACGGGCGAGCCACTGGTGATGCCGTCCGGTTTGTCACACAGCGCGACCCGGTTGAACAGTTCGCCCTGCTGGACAGCGCCGGCAATATCGACCGCGCCGCCATCCCCACCGCCCGCTTCGCCGGCATAGAGCCACAGGTCGTCGTCTCGCCCGACATAGACCCAGGTTGCCTCTTCAACCCCGCCGGCGGCCGCTTCGAACACCACCAGGTCATAATCCGGGCCGTTCGTAAAGGACTGGTCGTAGGCGAGGAGCAAATACGCTTCGCACTGCATTGGCAGCAGGGGCGGGTCGGCCATATCGGCCAGGGCGTTGCCGAGCGACACCACGCGCACACCACCCGCCAGTTCGTCGGCTTCGCCCAACGCCTGGGTGGGATCGGTGTACAGGCCGGCGGCATAGGTTCCGGGGTGGTAGGCATCTTCGGGCAAGCTGGCGGCCCAGATGACCAGTTCTTCGTCGATGGATGTCGGATCGTGGGCGGCGACAAGGGCGGTCAGCCCGAGCAACAACCCGGCAAGGAGCATCATGACGCTCCATTGAGTGAGCTTCTTCGTCTTCATACATGAACCTCCTTGTAGATCCAGCAGCGGATGGCGTGTCGGGGCCGAAGCCGACGCTTACAGGATAGGCGACTGTCGGGATGATTGCAACCCATCCTGCGCATAGCCAACCGGCGTGACGCGGGAGCCATTGCCAAGCCGCGAAGGTTGTGCGATCATTCCTTGCCAGAACGGGACGGAGCCCTCAGCCGCCCATTCGCTACATCATGATCATCACCTTTATCATTCTGGGCCTTACTATCGTCCTGTTCATTTCGGGTCGCCTCCGGTCCGATGTCGTCGCCTTGCTGGCCCTGCTGGCGCTATTTCTGACCGGCATCCTCACCCTTGAGCAGTCACTGGCGGGCTTCAGCAACTCGACTGTCATCCTGATTGCCGCGCTGTTCATTGTCGGCGAGGGGCTGTCGCGCACGGGTGTGACGGCGTGGATTGGCGAACAGCTCCTGCGGCTGGCCCGCGGCAGCGCTACCCGACTGCTGATCGTCATGATGCTCGGCGCCGCCGGTCTGTCGGCGTTTGTCAGCAACACGGGCACCGTAGCCACGCTGCTC
Source organism: uncultured Chloroflexia bacterium (assembly GCA_963715935.1). GTDB lineage: Bacteria > Chloroflexota > Anaerolineae > Promineifilales > Promineifilaceae > Promineifilum. Next base: position 25,418 of record CAVQSM010000002.1, read on the forward strand.
CCGGCCGTTGTAGCGGCTGCGTGGAAGGTGGGCGGCGTCCCGTCCCAATTTCTGATGGGACTGGCCTATGCCACCAATACCGGCGGGCTGCTGACGCTGACCGGCACGCCATCGAACATTGTCGTGGCCGATGCATTGGTGGCAGAGGGGTACGCTTCATTCGGCTACTTCGAATTCGCCCTCATTGGCCTGCCGCTTCTGGTCGTCACGGTGGTCTACATGATGACCGTCGGACGTCGCCTGCTGCCCAAGCGAGACACCGACCAGCGCCCGATTGAGCTGAGCCAGTCGGTGCGGGACGTCGCCGATACATTCGGTCTGGAGGAAGCCATGTATGCGCTGCGCGTACGGGCGCGGTCGCCATTGGCCGGCATGACGCTGCAGCAAGCGGCGCTCGGCCACGACTACAACGTCACCGTGCTGAGCGTGAAGCGCAACCAGCCGGAAGACGCGCCGCCGGCTGGTGAAGCGCCTCTGCTGCGCCGTCTGGGGGATCAGGTCCGCGACCAGTTTCAGATGCTCCAGCCGGCCAGTGGGGATGTGGTGCCCGGTCCGGATACGCTGATTCTGAGCCAGGATCGTTTATTGGTGAAGGGGCTGCCGGAGGATATCGAGCGTCTGGCAGTTGCCAACTCCCTGGGCATGCACCCCGTCGGTGAAGACGGCGCGGGCATGACTGAGGCGCTGCTTTCGTCGGAGGTTGGTATTGCTGAGGTGCTGCTGGCCGTCCGTTCGCAATATATCGGCCGTACGGTGGCCGACGTGCGTTTCGCCGACAAGTATCGGGTGCAAGTCGTGGGTATCTGGCGTGGAGAGCGCCGGTTGACCGGACCCGAAACGAAACTCCAGTTTGGCGATGCACTGCTTGTGCGCGGCCGATGGTCTGACATCGAACTGCTGCAGAACGAGGCGCGAAACTTTGTTGTCGTCGGCAGCCCGGAAGCGCTGTCCAAGCAGATTGTGGAATTGACGCCGCGCTCGCTGTTCGCTGTCTTTGCCCTGCTGGCTATGGTGGTCATGATGGTCACCGGCGTTGTGCCCGTGGTCATGGCGGCCCTGATTACGGCTGTTCTCATGGTCCTGGCGGGCTGTTTGACGATGACCCAGGCGTATCGGGCCATCAACTGGCAGAGCGTCGTCCTGATTGCCGCCATGCTGCCGCTGTCGACCGCGCTCGATGTGACAGGCGGTGCGACCTTGATTGCCAATGGACTGGTACAGTCGCTGGGGGCCATCGGGCCGCTGGCGCTGCTGGCTGGTGTCTTCTTGTTGACGACCGGCTTCAGCCAGATCATCAGCAACACGGCGACGGCCGTTCTCGTTGCGCCCATCGTGTTACAAGCGGCCGTTACGCTGGGCATCTCGCCCTATCCCCTACTGATGGGTGTGGCGGTGGCGGCGTCGAACGCGTTCATGACCCCCATCGGCACGACCACCAACCTGATGGTCCAGGCGCCTGCTGGGTACAAGTTCAATGATTACGTGAAAGTCGGTGCGCCGCTGATGGCTATCTTCCTTGTCGTCGTGCTGCTGCTGGTGCCGCTGATCTGGCCGTTCTAGCTGTGTTCGACATAGGCGTAGGCGGCCCGCAGCCCGAGGAGACAACATGATTGCCGATCCCGAGCGAGCCATCGAACTCGCGACCATCGCCCTTCTAGATGAACTGGGCCAGGAAGTTGACCTCATCTTCCGTTTCGGCTCCATGACCAAAGGCACCACCCACCGCTACTCCGATCTCGACGTCGCCTTCATCCCGGCGGAGGATGACCGGTGGTACAGCATCACTGTGCTCATCGATGATACCTTGTTGGACCTGTTCGCCTTGCCGTGGCCTCGGCTGGAAAGCTGGGCTGAGTTCGACGACATGCGCGGTTCGGTCATTCTTGAAGGGGAGATCATCTACGCCAGAAACGAAGCGACCGCTGCCCGTTGGCAGGGGCTGGTCGACCGCATGACGGAGCTGTTGGCCCCGGAATCCCGCCGGGTTATGCTCGACAAGGCCCTGGCCATCTTTGAGCGAGCCGGCTACCCGTTCTATCTGCTGCAGGAGCAAGCTGAGCAGGGCAATCAACTGGCCGCCCTGTACCATGCCCGCGCCGTGCTCGATATCGTCACCCACAGTGTGGCGGTGGCGAACCAGAGAGCCGTCGACACCCGCAAAATGGAGCAGGTCACAGCGCTGCCCCGGCAGCCGGAGGCGTTCGCCGCCAATTTGGCTCGCCTGACCGACGCCGCCGCGCCTGCCGACCTGCTGCAAGCAGCCAGTGCATTGCTGCAAAGTTCGCGCGCGTGGTTGCTGGCGGAGCAGCGCGAGGTACAGGCGCAGCCGGCAAACTTCCCGGCGGTGTTTGATAATGCTTACCCCGAACTGAAAGCCGACTTGCAGAAGATCATGCTGGCCGCCGAACAGGAAAACGCGACCGGACTTGGCCTGATGTCGTTGTATCACGAGCTGATGATCCACATGGCCTGGGCGACCAGTGGCGTCGGCTATGGCTCGTTCAACAGCCTGGCCGACTACGAGCAAGACCTGGTGGAATTGGGCTTTCCGGCGCTACTTCCCTATGTAGAGGCAGGCGACTGCGTTGGGCTGCGGGCGGCATGCGACCGCTTTGATGCTCGGTTACAATCGTATCTGACAGAACACGGGGCTTCGCTGAATGCGTTCGCTTCGCTGGATGAGTTGGAAGCGTGGTTGACGAATCGTCCTTAGCAGGCGGGTTGCAGCGCAGCAAGCCACCTTCCTGGCAGTGTGGCAGCCCGGAGATGCACTATGCATTCAGAAGAAGACAGCAGTCCTATTCGCATCCAGTTCGGCGTGCCGGTTCATCTGCGCGAGGAAGCGGCCGTTCTCTACGACGAGGCGTTCGGCCCCAAGCTGGCTCTGGCAGTGCCCGATACAACGCGCCGACAACGCCTCCTGTCAGCCGCCTTCGACCTGTCGTTTGCCGTCGTGGCCCTGGCGGGTGATGAGCTGGTCGGGTTGGCGGGCTTCCACAACAGCGAAGGGTCGCTGACCGGGGGCATGACGGCAGGCGGGCTGCTGCGGCTGTTGGGCTTTCTGGGCGGGGCGCGGGCGGTGGTCGTGCTTTCGCTCTACGAGCGGGAGCCAAAGGAAGGGGAGCTGTTCATGGACGGCATCGCCGTACGCGGCGACCAACGCGGGCGCGGCATCGGCACGATGCTTCTGGGCGCATTGAAGCAGTACGCCCGCGATGATGGATACGAGCAGATCCGGCTCGATGTCATCGACACAAATGCGGCCGCCCGCCGCCTCTACGAGCGGGAAGGGTTCAGACCGGCTGGTACGGAGTCGTTCGAGTATCTGCGCGGCGTGCTGGGGTTTGGCGGGTCGACGACGATGGTGTGGAAGACGGACTGAGCGCTCGGCCCATTACAAAGGAGCCGGGGTTCCTTGAGAATCCCGGCTCTTCCGTATTACTGACGTGCGGGTTTCGGACGGTGCCTACTCGGCTTCTTCTTCAGCTGCGTCCACCGTCTTCTGCTCTTCAGCCGTAAGCGGCTCGCCGGTAATGCCCAGTTGTTTCGTAATCTGAGCCAGTTGTTCGTCGGTCAGCTCTTCGGCTGGTTGTCCCGCCGCGGCTTCGATCTTCTCGACGTCTTTCTTGCTGAACTTATGGACGGCCGCCGCACCTAGCGCGACTGTGCCGCCTACCAGCACCACTCTTCTTCTACGTCTCCGTCGCCGTTGGCGGCGATTCTGGCGGGGATTGCCCCCTGGTCCTCTGCGTCTCATATTGATCCTCCTTTAAGGATAACTTGAAGCAGTGTATCATGCCTTGGCAGTTGGAACCATTGCGGACTGACATCAGTCACTCCTCACTTAACCGGCGGCGGAGATGACTTGATGCTGACTATTCAGTAACTGCCGGTAAGTCAGAAAAGCGGCCGTCAACCCCGTCAGCGCCGCTGCGCCGATGAGCATGAACATGACGATCATCTGCAGCTGCACTGCTTCCAGCGGGGGTGCACCGGCCAGAATCATGCCGGTCATCGCGCCGGGGAGCTGGATCAGGCCGACCGTCTTGGTCGAGTCGATGATGGGCAGCATCCCGGCACTCAGGGCCAGCTTCAGGTAGGGATCGGCTGCTTGCCGCCGCGTCGCCCCCAGCGCCAGAGCGGTCTCAATCTCCAGCCGGCGGCCGTCCACTTCTTCTTGCACCCGGCGCATCACCAGCGAGCAGACGTTCATCGAGTTGCCGATGACCATGCCCGCAATGGGGATGATCTGCTGCGCGGTGAAGTCGAACACGCCCAACGCCGACCAGGAGTCCCAACGTCAGCGAGGCGCCCAGACCGATGGAGCCCAGGGCCACGGCCGTTCCCTGCGGCAGGGTGCCCGCTCGCTGGCCCGACGTATAGCCCGCGACCGAGGTCATCAAGCCCAGCACGAGTAAGATCAGCAGCGGGCTGTCTATCTCAAACAAGAATGTCAGGGCGTAGCCGATGAGAGTCAACTGGATGAAAGCCCGCACCACAGCTACAAGCATCGACTTCTCCAGGTCGAGCCGCTGCCAGCGGGAGATGGCCATCGCCAGGATAACCAGCACAAGCGACGCGGCCACGCGGCCGATCTGGTCCAGCGGGAAACTTTCAAACATGGGGGTTACTCCTCAAGATCGCCCGCGGCGAAGAGGGCGGTCATGTGTTGGCTGTCGGGGCCCAGCAGGTGGTCGGGATGACCTTCATCGGCGATGCGGCCGTCGACCAGCAGGTAGAGATGGTCGGCCAGTCGCCCGGCTTGCTCGGCGTTGTGGGTGACCCAGAGCAGGGTCAGCCCCAGCGAATCGCGCAGGCGGCACATCGTTTCCTCAATGCGGCGCGTGGCGTTGGGGTCGAGGGCGCTTGTTGGCTCGTCGAGCAGCAGCGCTTCTGGCTCAGTCGCCAGGGCGCGGGCGATGGCCACTCGCTGCGCCTGCCCGCCGGAGAGCTTGCTGCTGTCTCTGCTCGCCAACTCGGGCGAGAGGTCAGCCAGCTCCATCAGCCTGGCGATCTCCTCGATCCCCCACCGTCTGACCGTGCAACGTCTGGCCATACGCGATGTTCTCGGCCACCGTGCCGGGGAAGAGCGCCACCTGCTGAAACACCATGCCGACCCGCCGGCGCAGGGCAAGGACATCGAGGGCGACTACGTCTTCGCCGGCTACGAAAATCGTTTGCGGGGGTGGCTCCGAAAGCCGGTTGACGCAGCGAAGCAGGCTGCTCTTGCCGCTGCCGCTGGGGCCAAGCAGACAGGTGATTCGACCCGCATCTGCCCGCAGCGTTACGCCGTCGAGCACCACACGGTCGCCGCGCGAAAGAGAAAGGTTGTCGATATTGATGGCCGGCCCCATGATGTCGCCTACTGCACCCATTATAGCGGAACAGTCAGGAATGTGCGGTCATATTGACGCCTGCCCGCTGCCACCCGTATACTGGCCATGTTAGTGACCCGAACCTCATCCTACATATAGGGAGATAGCTGTGGAACCGATTAACATCTACGACTATGAACTGCTCGCCGAAGAAGCGCTGCCTCAAATGGCCTATGACTACTACGCCAGCGGCGCGCTCGACGAGATTACGCTGGCTGAAAACCAGCGTGCTTATGATCGCCTCCGGTTGCAGTATCGTGTGCTGAGGGACATAAGTCATCGTTCAACGGCGACCACGCTCTTTGGCCACGAGCTGGCCACACCGGTCATCGTTGCGCCGACCGCTTTCCACAAGATGGCCCATCCCGACGGCGAGCTGGCCACGGTTCGGGCCGCTGGCGAAGCCGGGACACTGATGATCGTCAGCTCGCTCTCGACGACATCAATCGAAGACATTATGGACGCCGCCGGCGGGCCGGTCTGGTTCCAACTTTATGTCTACAAGGATCGCCAGGCAACAGCCGATCTGGTGCGCCGGGCCGAAGACGCAGGCTGCAAGGCGATTGTATTGACCGTCGACGCCCAGATTTGGGGCCGCCGCGAAGCCGACGTGCGCAACCGGTTCCAGCTGCCTGCGGATCTCATGGTCAAGAATCTGTTGCCCGCCGGGAAAGAGCAGTTTCCTCAGGACCAGGGCGGCTCCGGGCTGGCGGCGTATGTGACGTCACTGTTTGACCAGACATTGTCCTGGCCGGATGTTGACTGGCTATGCGGTCTGACCGACTTGCCCGTACTGCTGAAAGGGATCGTCCATCCTGATGATGCGCGACTGGCGATAGAGCATGGAGCAGCCGGGGTGGTCGTCTCCAACCACGGCGGCCGCCAACTGGACACGGCCCCGGCGACGATCGACGTACTGCCGGAGATCGTGGCGGCGGTGGACGGCCGTATTCCGGTGCTGCTCGACGGTGGCATCCGGCGCGGCACAGATGTGGTCAAGGCGCTGGCGCTGGGGGCGCAGGCAGTGGCCGTAGGCCGTCCCGTGCTCTGGGGGCTGGCGGTGGATGGGCAGGCGGGTGTGGCCCATGTGCTGGAGATTCTGCGCAGCGAAGTCGAGCTGGCGATGGGCTTGTGTGGCGTAACGTCGGTCGAAGCCATTGGGCCGGAGCTTGTGATGCCGCCGGTCTGACAGCCGTCTTTGGGGCGACGCACCGCAGCGAAGCAGACGGCGGCCCACAGAAAGGTTGTCCCCAATGACGTGAAACCCACTTTCACGCCAACATGAACTGCTTGAAAAAGCGAACGCATACTGGCATGGCAAAGGACTGTATGCAGTTGTTGACAAGAGGAGCCAAGTCACACGGTCTCCCGACATAGTTTGAAGCCAAAGGATTAACAATATGACAGACGCCGAGATCCAAACCGACTCATCTCCGCTTCCACGTGGGCCAGCTCCGAAATGCTGGAGGCCGCCAATCAGGCATTCCATGACAGCTATAGTCACATCGTCCAGCAAGGGCAGGCCAAGCTGGGCATGCATGGGCATCCGGTAATCATGATCAAAGGGGAGTTGGCCGTGCTGCTGTTCGACGGCAAGCGTTACGAAGCGAACATCCTGCCGGAGATGTACCACAACATGAAAGCCGTAAGTCATTTGCCATTCGGCACCTATGTGACGCTGGCAGCAAACGGCCCCGGCACCTTGACCGACGAGACCGTGCTGGCGCTGGAGAACCAGCTGCATCTGTCAGAACTACTCGTTGGTTTCGCGAAACAGCTCAAAACGCACCCGACGCTGCTGGCATATTATGCGGATCGGGCTGCGGTAACCTTTGAGCTGCTGCGCATAACAGCCGGTTATATTGCCGGCCTTCTGGAGAGCCGCCACCTGGACGAGCCGGCCCTGGTTGCATTCGCCAAACAGATCACACCGCTGTTTATGGATCACGTTGATATCGCCGCCGCGCTGGAGTTGGACACGCTTCATGAACAGGTGAGCGAGTGGCGCGAACTCATGGGCGAGAGCGAGTGGGAGAAGCTCTCTGTCGTACTCCTGTTGGGCCACCAGGCGCGTTACCGTGAGGTCTCGTCGCAATACTTCCACCGTCTTCTGCGCGAGCCTGAGAGCGTCGGTGCGCAATTTGAGTCCCGCATTGTGCACGCTGAGTCAATCTGGGATGACCAGGCCGCCCTCAAGCTTCTAGCCCGGCATCACGTAGACAGCGAGGCTTCTCTGGCGTTCTTCGACAACACGACGCGTCTGCAAGAGGACTTGATGTCTGACGCTGCCTTGACTTACCTGACTGTGTTATTGCCGGACTGAGGCTCCTTCGCAGCGCGCAATAAGACAAGAGATATGGGTCAGGATTAGCGCCACAAGCACAAAGCCCCACAGGAGCGAGACGGACGGGCCAGCTGACGTGGCTGACGTTCTGGGGGCTCTGCCGAGCCAGGTCGAGCTGGCGATGGGGAAGTGCGGAGTGACCCATGTCGATCACATCGGGCCTGAGTTGGTACTGGAGACGGGCTGATGGTCTTCGGAGTGCGGTTGCAACGAAGTGGGTGAGTTGTCGTATAGTCAGATAGGGCAGGTCGCCGGGTGACAGGCGAACCATCCCTTTCCATTGATTGACGGACAATACAAGGAGGCCGGCGATGAGCAACGGAACAGACGATCAGCTGCCTGAGAATGAGCGTGAGGAAGCACTGGCGCTCTTTATCGGAGCGGGACTGGCGCTTGGCACCGGGATTGGCGTCGCCTTCGGCACGGTGGTGGGCGCGGTGATTGATGATGTAGGAATGGGCATCGTGTATGGCATGATGGCCGGCGCGGCAGCGGGGCTGGTAGCTGGTGTCGTTTTGGCCAGTTGGCGCCGGTAGACCAGAGAGGCCGGCAAGTTATTATCGATGGCCTGAATGACGCACAAGGATCAAATGAACGACGACTCGAAGAATCAACCAGAAGAAGAAGCGAAAGATAGAACGCAAGAGGAATCAAAGATTGGCGTGGGCATTGCGCTTGGCGCCGGCCTTGGCGCCGCTCTCGGCGTGGCGATGGACAACATAGCCGTTGGCGTGGCGATAGGTGTCGCCATCGGCGCTGCCGTTGGCGCGGCCATGAGTCGTTCCAATGGTAAAGACGCATAGCTGGGCATAAAGCTGACCCTATCAAATCGGGCTGCCGGATGAGAGCATATCGCTCGCTTCGCACCAACCATAACTATAGACTTCTCTTCGTGCCAAGAGCGTCGGTACATCATGTCAGCAATACTGCGCTCCGGCCACGACATAATCAGTCTTGACCCTCAGAGGTCTCGGGTATTGGCAACTCCCCTGCATTCACCGGTGGCCGCGCTCGCACAATAAGCCAGACGGCCGCCAGCCCGGCCAACCCACTCAATACGAACGCTGTATACCAATTGACCAGCCCCGCTGCCCCCAGTTCCTCGCTGTGCCAGACCAGGGCGATCCCCACCAGCACATACCAGATGGTGATCGCCTGCATGGGGATGATCCAACCGCTCCAGCGCCGTTCCAGCCCCAGCACCAGCGCACCGACGCCCAGCAGGGCATGAAAGCCGGCCATCACTCGCGCCGTTAGCGGCGATAGGGTCCAGGGCCAGACGCTGATGAACATATCCGGCCAGAGAAACGCCGCGGCGCAGACCGCGATCAGGGACACGCCCGCAGCCATCATGATCATCCGCAGCCAGAGGGGCACGCGCCGGTCGCCCGCGTCGAAGGTGCGCGGGTCGCGGGGCTTGTTGCGCCACCAAAGGAGCGGAATCAGGATAGGCGTGACCACATAAAGCACCAGCCAAACCCAGAATGGCCAACTGGTCGTGATGAACTTGTCCCAATGGATGAGGGTTGCCAGCAGCATAGCGACTGTAAACGTTGTCACCGGCAGGAAGCCCGCCTGGACGTGGTGCCACTTCGTGGCCGGCCCGCCCAACACGACATTGCTCTCCGGCTGGTAGCCAGCCCCCATATGAACATGCCGTCGCCTGTCCGCCAGACCAACGCGGAGGAAGAAGTAAGCCCCGCCGATGTAGCCTGCGCCCATCAGCGCTGTGGTCAGCCGTGACGGAATGTCCCAGGCGAACCAGTCGGCCGTCCGCGTTCCGTCCACATAGAGGATGATGAAGGCGGCGATGAGAAACGGAATAATGATCCAGGCAACGGCCCGTGTAAGCGGCAGTATCTGGTCGTCCCGTGCAACGGGCTCGCTGGCTGGAACCTCGGTTGATGTCGTCATACGCCTCTCCTGTTGGCTATCGGTCGGTCGAGCGGGATCTGGCTTTAAGGTAGGGCAGCGGGGGGCGTCTGTCAAGACGACGATGGCTCAATAGTACGATTCGATCCCGTAGCCAAACTGCTTACCTTGCTCCGTCTTGTAGATGAAGTTGTCCAAGCGCTTCTGAAACTCGTCCGGTCGCTTTCGCGCATGGTCGATGTAGGCGATACGGATGCGTTGGTACGGTTTTGAGAACTGCTGAAAATGCTCCCAGACAGTTGGGTTGGCTTCAAGTACGGCCATGATGTCATCTGGAAAAAGGTACGGTTGGGCCAGGATACCCTTGACCCTGGCGGACACCTCAGGCATCAGCAGGCCCTGATCCGCAAGGCGTCGCAGACGTTCGACGTTCGTTTGCGAATAGCCGCTGTCACGCTTGCGCGGTGAGAAGCGCTGGGCCGTGGCGTCGCCTCCATACGCTTTGCGGATGCTGTCTATCCAGCCAAAACAAAGCGCTTCTTCGACGGCGTCGTTATAGGGTAGAGCTGGGAGTCTAGTCGCTTTCTTCGGCGAAACAAGCCAGACTTCGGTCGCGGTCTGGTAATAGGTCGCCAGCCAAGCTCGCCACTCGGCTCGCTCTGATAGTGACACTGTGTTGCCGATTTCCATAAAATGCCCTTGTCCTCTCCAGCAGCTCGGGCGGGCAGGGGTTGCGATCCGTCTCGTCGATGTGTTACCCTTTCGCTGGCTGCCAACTGCCCTGCTGTTCGATTACCCGTGCGAGCCGTAGACGCTTCGATTCGCCAAGGATTCTATCATGAACATTCACTCAACTGAGACATTGATCGTTGCCGGCGCCCCCGACATCCCCGGCCTGAGCTTCCGCCACATCCGCAACGAAGCGGATTACGCGCCCATTGCGGCCGTTACCAGCGCCCATTGGCAGGGGGAGGGGGCCACGTGGGCGGAAACGGCAGAGGATGTCGCGGTCAGCCTGTCGCATCTGGTGAACAGCGATCTGGTTAAGGATTCGATTATTGCCGAAGTGGATGGCCAGATGGTTGCCTACGGTCGGGCCCGATGGCGGGACGAAGTGGACGGGCCGCTGGTCTACAGCGTTAATTACCATGTGGTGCCGGCCTATTGGGAGACGGAGATCCCGGGCGCTGTCCTGGGTTGGCTGGAGGCGCGGGCGGCCGACCTGGCTACCGGCCACGATCCGGCGCGGGCCAAGGTAGTGGAGACTTACGGCATCGACGCGCCGACGCCAATTCGGGCCATGCTCGAACGGCGCGGCTACCATATCGAACGTTACTTCGCCGAGATGATCCGGCCGTCATTGGATGACATCCCCGACTTCCCCATGCCGGACGGGCTGGAGGTGCGGCCGGTGACGCCTGACCAGTACCGCGCCATCTGGAAGGCCGACGTGGAGGCGTTCCGCGACCATTGGAGCTTCGCCGAACCGACCGAGACTCATTACGAGCGCTTCCTGAATGATGAGCGCACGTTCCAGCCGGAGCTGTGGCAGATCGCCTGGGACGTGGAGACGAATGAGGTGGCCGGGCAGGTGCGTACGTTCATTGACCACAACGAGAACGAGGCGTTCGGCCGCAAGCGCGGTTTCACAGAGGAAATCAGCACCCGACGGCCGTATCGCCGGCGCGGCCTGGCGCGGGCACTCATCGTTCGCAGTCTGCGCGCCCAGCGAGACGCGGGCATGACGGAATCGGCTCTGGGGGTGGACATGGACAGCCCAACCGGCGCGACACGTGTCTACGAGGATTGTGGCTTCGTGGTTGACAAGATGGAGCTGCTCTGGCGTAAACCGCTGGATGGGTAAGATGTCAGCCGTCGATGACTCGATCGGCTGGAGGTGGGCGACGCTCCGTCTGTACCCGGCCTGAGCTTCCGCCATCTGCGGGACGAGAGCGACTATCCGGCGCTGGCTGAGCTGGTAACCGCGCAGCACCGGGCGCAGGGCGCCGATTGGATAGTCACGACGGAAGACGTGGCTGTTAGCCTGGCCCATCTGGAAAACAGTGACTATGCAGCCGACAGTCTCATCGCGGAGCTTGACGGCCGCATCGTGGGGAGTGGCCGCGTGCGCTGGCTGGATGAGGCCGGGGGGCCGCTGGTCCACAGAGTGAGCCTCTTTGTCTTGCCGGACCTGTGGGGTAGCGGCCTGCGCCTGTCGATGCTGGCCTGGCTGGAGCAGCGGGCCCGGGCCAACGCTGACTCCCAGCCACGTGATCGGGCCAAAGTGCTGGAGACCCACAGCATGCAAGACGATGACATTATCCCTATCCTCCGGGGGCAAGGCTACGACGTCGAGCGCTACTTCGCAGAGATGGTGCGGCCAACGCTCGACGATATCCCCGACTTTCCCATGCCGGCTGGCCTGGAAGTGCGACCGGTGCAGCCTGAACAGGTCTGGCAGATTTGGGAAGCCGACGTCGAGGCGTTTCGTGACCATTGGGGATTTGTCGAGCCGACGGAGACCGGCTATGAACAGTTCCTGGCCGACGAGCGTATCTTCCAACCGGAGCTGTGGCAGATTGCGTGGGACATTGACACCGAGGAAGTCGCCGGGCAAGTGAGGCCGTTTATCGACCATGCGGAGAATGAGGCGGCAGGGCGACTGCGGGGCTATACAGAGAGTATCAGCACCCGACGGCCATATCGCCGGCGCGGCTTGGCGCGGGCGCTCATCGTGCGCGGCCTCCGCGCCCAGCGCGACGCCGGCATGACGGAGTCGGCGCTAGGCGTGGACATGGAAAGCCTGACCGGCGCGACGCGGGTCTACGAGGATTGCGGTTTTGTGGTCGACAAGATGGTGCAGTTGTGGCGCAAGCCGCTGGATGAGTGAGTTTTAATCTTTGCTCGCTGTTGAAGTAAAATAGCGATCGCGTCGTGAATCGGCGCGTTTACTCGCAGAATCAAGTAAGGAGAAAACGACCTATGAATCTAGCACGGAAGAAGATGAAGAAAGGCCGGGTCTGGCTGTTCCTGGCGCTGTTGGCGCTGTTGGCCCTGCCTGCTTGCACGACAGGTGGACAGACCGACGGGGCAACCGATGAGTTCTCGCTGACGGGTGTCGTCTGGCAGTGGGAGTCGCTCACGGTAGCGGGTGGCGAAACCACCACGGTACCCAACCCCAGCATGTACACCGTTATCTTCAATGAGGATGGCACGTTGAACGGCTCGGCTGACTGCAACCAGTATGGTGGCAGCTATACGACTGAGCAAGGTGGCGTTCAGATCACGCTGGGTCCGACGACGATGGCGTTTTGTGGAGAGGAGTCGCTGGACACGCTGTTCTTGGACACCCTGGGCCAGATTGTCGCCGGTGGGCCGGACGGCACGGGCAACCTTGCGCTTGAGAACGCCGGTGGCGAGCGGCGCATGATCTTCAGCAACGGAGGCGCGGCGCAGTAACCCCGCCCTTTAGCCAGTCTATCCAGGCCGTCACTGCTCAGCCAGTGGCGGCCTTTTCGTTTGTCTTCTCCCCGGCCCGGTCGAAAATCCGGCGCATCCTTCGTTGATCCCCTCAACAGGGCGACGGCACAAGAGTGGCACTTTCTCCATGTCGCCGTCGCCAGGGGGATATTCAGATGGGACTTTACAATGCCGATCATTCAGTTGCTCCTCACCCTTACACGGTCAGACCGGGTTCCCTGCTGGCGGTGTTGGCACTCCTGGTCTGGGCGATCCTGCCCAATCGCCCATGGTTCCGTGCGCCACAACAACGAGTTAGTGCGCTGCGACCCTACAGCATGACACACTGCTCCAACCCGCTGCCGGAAGATGGCGCGACCTGTCGCGCGCTGGAGCAAGCAATCCTGCAGGCTACCGTTCGATTTAAGGTCGTCTGGTGGATTCCGCAGGCGGAGCAGGACGGCTTCGATGATTTGCGTCGCGTCGGACATGGTACCATCTTGCCGGAGTGCCGCTTGCTGACGCACAATCACTTTGATGTCCTGCTTCCCCCGCTGTCTCCGCCGGATGTGATTACTGACTTCTACTTCTATGATGCCGCTGGCAATTACATCGGTCGGTCGACCGAGGTGACCATTGCCTCAGCCGGCGAGGAATCGCTCGTCCTGGCACTTGCGTCAGACGACGACAGTTGTCCGCTGGGCGACCTCGCTAACCATCCGGCCCGCTTCGCGGAACGGCCGTCTGCCGCGCTAGACGGCGCGAACGAAGCAGCGCAAATCGATTGGGACGGCACGCACTCGTTTGTGTCGTGGAAATCGATTGAGGCAGTGGAAACGGAGGATGGCGTGGAGTGCGTTGTGCTTGAAGGCCCTGTCATGTTGGGCGCCAGTGGTGGCGGTGTCTACGTCGGTGGTCGCTACGTGGCCACGACATGGACCCGGGTAACCTACCGGATAGCGGCAACCAAAGAGCCACTACCGGGCGGGCAAAGCTGGGCCGTCTTGCATGACCGCCAGCTGACGCAGTAACTGGTCAGGCCTGCGCAGAGGCCAGCCAGCAAAGGTCATACCCTGCTCAAGCCGGGCCACAACAGGTTGCCGCCCCCGATTGTTCGGCATACTGAGACCATAGTCACAATCCACTGGAGCAGCCACGAGTTTGGCAGTGACTTGAGGACGCTAGCTGCTGAAGCGACCGACTTGCAGCTGAAAGATAATCACATCGTCCAGAGTTTGGTCGAGCCGGCCGTATTCGGCCGTGGCCCACTGGCGCAGAGCGTCAACGCTGGCTGTGAGGTCGTTGTCGCTCAGCTCCCACGTACTGGAAAAGTTGCGGCTGGCGTAACGGTCGATTTCCTCATCGATCCGGTACGAGTCGCGATAGGTCGCTGCGGGGATGATTGAAACCTCAGCGCCCATCTCTGTCAGGGCCGCGCTGATCGTCTGCTCGTCTACAGCACCGACGAACGGAGCCGGCCCGGACGGCGCGTTTTCGCGCAGCCACCCGCGCCAGGCGTCGCGCATCTGATTGCGATGGTTGACGCCTCTGGTTGTGCGAAAGGCGTTGACAAATAGACCACCGGGGCGAAGTACGCGCTGGAAATCTTGCAGCACGCCCCGCCACTCGCCGACCAGGTGCAGCACGTGAACGGTCAACACCGCATCGAATGTGCTTTGGCCGAATGGCAGCCGGTGAACGTCGGCTTGGGCCAGCCGGGCGGGCGGATATTTCTCTTGCAGCCGGGCCATCATCGGCAGCGACAGGTCGACGCCGGTCAGATCCACGCCGCGCTGCCAGAGGGGGATCCCAATTCGACCGGTGCCGATGCCCGCTTCGAGGAGCCGCGCCGACGGGCCGATCACCTGCATGAGCACGTCCAGCCCGGTCGTCGCCACCTCATCGGGCAGCAGTCGCGTCTTGTCATAGAAGTCTGCGGCGCGGTCGAAAACTCGGCTGTTGTTCATGGATTTACTCCGTCAGGGTCAGGGCAGTGCGACAGGATGCTCGTCGAGTCGTATGATACGCGCCGCGCTGCGGCCTGCCAAGCGGATGGGAAGGCGGTGCAACCGGGCAGGGCAGCATCAAGAAGGCGGATCCCTTCCCGGTGCGTCACGTCCCTGGACATCAAGCCAGATATAGGCAGACTCCCTGTACAGTGGCCGTCTGGCGGAGCTTCGGCTACGATGGACCGTGAAATTGCGTGGCAGTTCACTGCAAAGAAGGGGCCCTTATGACCGTTCACTTGCAACCCATCCTCGACTACGGCCTGACACAGACGGCCGCTTTGCTGACGCGGGGCTTCAGCGACTATGTCGTGCCTATCCAGGTTGATCTGGCGGGGCTGCTCCATATGGTGACCCATGATGGGCTGGACGTGACGGCATGCCGTATCCTTGTCGACGCGGACGAACCGGTGGGTGTGGCGATGATCGCCCGACGCGGTTGGACCAGCCGGCTGGCGGGCATGTCTATCATCCCGGACGGCCGCGGGCGCGGGGTGGGGCGGGCGTCGATGGCCCTACTGCTTGACGAAGCGCGTGCCAGAGGCGAGCGCACGATGGTGCTGGAGGTTATCGAAGGCAACGACCCGGCCATCGCCCTCTACGAGAAGAGCGGGTTCCGGACGCGCCGCCGGCTGCTCAGCTTTGCCGGGGAGGACGTCGCCGGTGAGACCGCAATCAAACTGGCTGAAGTCGACATTCGCGAGGCGGGGACTTGGACGAGCTGCTACGGGTGGCCCGACCTACCCTGGCAGCTATCGGGGGAAAGCTTGTCGCAGGTCGCCCCACCTCACGAAGCGTGGCGGTTGGGTGAAGCGATCGCGGTCATCTCCAATCCGGCGCAGCCGGTCATTGGCTTGCGTTCGCTGATTGTGCGACCCGAAGCGCGCCGGCAGGGTGCGGCGACGGCGATCATGCGGGCGTTGGCGGGCCGCTATCCGGATACCGGTTGGCGTGTTCCGGCGATTTGCCCGGAAGAGGCGGAGCCGTTCTTCTCCGCGCTCGGCTTTACGCCGGGCACGCTCTCCCAGCGCCAGATGATATGCAATCTATAATCAGGAGCGAGCCGTCCCGGCCACGTGGCTGTAGTGGCCAACTTCGGGGAACGGATCGTAGAAGTGGTGCAGCAGCGCTTTCCAGTTGGCGTACTCTTCCGACCCGCGAAACCCGTCGGTGTGGGCCTCGACGCTCTCCCACCCGACCAGCAGGACGTATTGGTTCGGCCGTTCCAGCGAGCGCTGCAGGTCGTGCCACAAGTAGCCGTCACGGGCGCTCAGATACCGTTGGGCTGTGTCGAAGGCATCTTCAAAGGCAGCTTCCTGGCCGGGCAGCACGGACAGGGTCGCAATCTCGGTAATCATGGGTTTTCCTCCTGAATGGTTTCAGTTGCCGCTTGACGGGAGAGATTATAGCGGTCGTAGCAAGCGGGCGCCTAATCGTGCGGTCTGCGGTTGTATTACAGTTTACATGTTGCCCGCCAGGTCGTTGACGGCGGCCGGCGCAGGTTTGATCTATCATACTGGTCGTGGCGTCCATCAGAATCAGCCACATCTTAGCAACGCAAGGGAGTGACCGACCATGAGCCATATGCAGCGACACTTCGAACTCTACGACGAGACTTTCAAGGCCGATCCGTATCCAACCTACGCCGAAATGCGGGCGACGGCGCCTGTGCACAGGCAGCCAGGAATGGATGGTGAGACCATGCTTTACTTCGCCACAACCTATCACACCGTGTCACGCATTCTTACCGATGACCACCACTTCGCCCGAGACCTGCGAGCCTATGGGCTGGCTCCTGCTGTGCCGGACCCGGACATCGACAATCTGGTCAGCAATCATATGCTGCAAAAGGACGGAGCCGATCACCGGCGGCTCAGGACGCTGGTGAGCCAGGCCTTCACACCGAGGCGCATTAAGGCGATGAGGCCGAACATTCAGGCGATCGCCGACGAACTGGTCGACAATGTGGCAGAGCGGGGGGCGATGGACCTGATCGGCGAGTTTGCCTATCAACTGCCTACGGTGGTTATCCTGGAGCTGATTGGCGTGCCTGTAGAGGACCGGGACCGCTTCCGCGGCTGGACCAATGCGGTCCTGTCTCCAGCGTTGGACCAGGCCGGTTTGGAGCAACTCCATGCTTTTCTCGACTACCTGCGCGAGCTCATTGCCGAGCGTACCGTCAACCCGACGGACGATTTGCTGAGCGCGTTGGTGGCGGCAGAGGAGTCCGGTAACCAGCTCACCGAGGGCGAGCTGTTCGGCATGCTCATGCTGCTCATCGTGGCTGGTCATGAGACGACCGTCAATCTCATTGCCAACGCAATGCTGGCGCTGTGGAACCATCCGGAGCAGAAGGCGCTGCTACAGGCAGAGCCAGCTCTCATGCCCCGCGCTGTGGAGGAGTTTCTGCGCTACGATGGATCGGTTGAACGTGCCTTTGTACGTTACGTTCGGGCCGACCTTGATCTCGACGGCGTCTTGCTGCCGGAGGGGTCGCTGGTGATTCCCGTGCTTGGTGGGGCAGACCGGGATGAGTCCGTTTTCGCGGAGCCCGATACGCTCGATATCACCCGCACGCCCAACCAGCATTTGGGTTTCGGTCAGGGCAGCCACTACTGCCTCGGTGCGCCACTGGCGCGGCTGGAGACAGAAATTGCGCTCAACACGCTCCTGCGTCGTCTGCCGGATATCGAGCCGGCTGTCCCCGTGTCCGAGCTGCGCTGGCGGCCGTTGCCCACGTTCCGGGCGCTTGAGTCACTGCCGGTTCGCTGGACCACTCACCTGCCGGCCTAGTCACTCGACCGTTTAGCCGGAACGGGCCACGCAGGGTAATCGCCCTGTGAATTGGTCGTCTGCGCGGCGCTGCCGGTCGTATAATGGCGGCGAACCAACGCTGGTCATTGCCATGTTCACCTCAGCGAGCTCTACCGCGGCCCTGGTTGCGTACCTCGTCCGGCATCTGCACGAGCCGGTCGAGTTAACGGCCGTCTCCACCTTGCCCAAGAGCAGCCGTGACGCCCCCTGGCGGATCGATGTGATGGCTAACGGCCGCCCGCGATCGTTCGTCTTGCGTCTGGGGGATGCCGACGAGCTGGCCTCTGAGTTCAGCGTGCTGGATCGTCTGGCCTCGCTGCCGCCGCGAACCCCGGCTGTCTATGGTCTCGACACGGACGGTGAGGCGTTGGGGCAGCCTGCGTTCTTCAGCGACTTCGTGTTCGGCGATTCCCTGCTGGAGCCGATGCTTGCCGGAGCCGCGTGGGCCGAAGCGCTGTATATCGACACCGCCATCGCCTTGCAAGCGATTACGGCCACCGACCTGGGGCCGCTGGCCCATGAGCTGGACCGCGAAAGCCCGGCCGACATCCTGGAGAGCGCCTACCGCGAGTTGGAAGACGATGATGATGGTCTCGCCGAGGATGTTTACAAGACGCTTCTCAGCACCATGCCCGCGCTCCCCAGGCTCCGGTTCAGCAATGGCGACCTGTGGCTGGACAATATCCTGGTGAGCGACCAGCAGTTGGCCGGCGTGATCGACTTCGCGCAGGCGGGATTCAGCGATCCGGTCTACGAGTTTCTGCTTCCGTTCTTTGTCCGGCCGGAGCTGCGTGGTCGCGGCATTGAGCAGCGCTACTGCGAGCGAATCGGCGTCGACCCGGCGGCCCTGTTCTGGTATCACGGCCTGGAGTATTTCGACACGTGGCGCTGGGTTGTGCGGACTCGCAAGCCGTTTCTCCACTACACCGAGAAGGTGTTGGAGGCCCATCTGATGCGTTGGCTGGACAAGGCGGACGAAGACAATTGACATTGTCCTCACTGCACATATCCCGAAACAAAGAAACGCCGCACCCAAAGGCACGACGTTTCCGACGGGCAGCAACATCTGAGGAGGACGTTTTCAGCAATAAGCCGGTGCCACCCATCGTTAAGCATACCGGCGGCTGATCGTCCGCGCCGTAAACCGGCCGCAAATTGGCCGTGTAGAAAGCATGAACAGCCGTATCAGCCGAGCGGTATGCTTTCCAGCGGTGCGCTCAGGATGGACTGTTGGGCCGGCATGTAGCGCAGATCGAGCAGCCGTCCCAGCTGCCACGCCCGCATTTGGGCAGCCACTGGATGATCGCCAAGCTCCAGGCAGGCCTCATTCTGGTCGTGGCTGCGGCCCAGCTGGCGCACATTGATCACCATCTCCGATCGCAGCAGGTGGTTCCCCCGCAAGCCGAGCAGCTTCAACCTCCAGCGAATGGCGGGCTGCGCGGCGGGAACGAGATGCCCCATCTCCAGAACGCGACGGCCGTCCGCCGTCACCCGACAGTGGCGCGCATTGTCTGCGCGCTCAAGCACGATGGTGGCCGCCGCGGCGGGCAGCCCGGCCACTTCCCGATAGAACACCGCCGCCCGTGGCGAATCGACCAGCAGGTGGGTCACGTAGATGGTCGGACCGGCGGCCGTCTGGCGCAGCAGCCCGCGCAAGACGGGCCTACTTTCGTCCAGGGTGACCGGAATGCCGATCGCCACAAGGCGATGGGCGCCGAGGTCCGCCTCACGCTGGTCGAAGGTGCAGATGGCGGTTACCCCATGCGCAGGCGTCACGCGCAGCGGCTGCAAGCGGCGAGTCGGCAAAGCCGATTCCAGTTGGGCCAGCGGCGTGATGTAGGCGGCTATGGTGGTGGTGGCGTCGTAGGTGAAAGTGGGGGCGAAGACCGGCTCGGCCAGCCCATCGACACGGCTCTGCCCAATCTCCCGAAAGAAGCTCATGTCCGACATAGTGGCATGCTCCTCCGGGTGCGTGGCCCGCGTCCGTCCAAAGCCACAGCACACGATATCTGGGCCGGCACAATGCTGGCAATTGCAGCCATGACCGGCCGCGAATCAGGACTCTATTATACCATAAGCCAGGTCACTCTCGGCGCTCCGGTCGTGCACCCGGTTGCCCCGGACGCTGACATTCGGTAAGCTGAATAGCAGCGATGGCCGCAGACCCGCCGAACCCCTTTGCCCGGTAGGACCGCCTCAGTCCGGCCCGCATGGAGAACAGAAATGACCACTCATGGAACCCAGAAACCAAATGCCTACCCGACGATTGTTCCCGCGCTTTCGGTCACGGATGTTGCCGCAGCGCTGGCATTCTATGCACGCGCCTTTGGCGCAATTGAAACGCTGCGCCTCTCCATGCCGGACGGCTCCCTTGTCCACGCAGAGATGACGATAGGCGATTCGCTCTTCTCCTTGGGCAGCGGTGCTGCGGACCTGGGCAACGCCACGCCGGCTGCGCTCGGGGCGACAACGGTTGTGATGACGCTCTACGTGGACGACGCTGATGTGGTGGTCGAGCGGGCCATCAGCGCGGGCGCGGAGACGATCATACCCGTTGCGGACCAGTTCTACGGCCACCGAAGCGGACGTATTCGAGACCCATTCGGCCACTTGTGGATTGTCGGCGCGGAGATCGAGCCGTTGACTGAAGCCGAAATGCAGCGACGCCTGGAAGAGACGATGGAGTGATGGAATCTAGGCCAGTTAGATGCCGCTGGTGGCCCGCTGACTGCTATCATTGGCCTATGAGTTCAGAACAAATCACCGCTCTCATATTTGTGCTTGTACCGACGGTTCTGGGCATTGCGCTCTTGCTGTTGATCTGGTACGTGCAGGGACGCCAGCACTAGGTCATCTGGCTGGTGCGCTCTGTCTGTATGGTCAGGCAGCTGGTATGCAATTGTGTGGCCCCGCTGGCTGCCTATTTGATTGTCACCAGCAGCGTCGGACCAGTTTCGATCACGGTGAACGGCAGGATGTTCTCCTCCGCCGCGCCGCTGATAAGCGTGCCGTCGAGGTCATAGGTCGACCGGCCCAGGCTGCAGCAGGTCAACACGTCCTGGCCCGGCACCGGGTCCAGCCGGCGACCACCGTGGGCGCAAACATTGCAGACGGCATGCGCCACTCCGTCGCCATCCCGAAAGATCAGCACGGGGATGGGCAGCCTCTCGTCTTCCAACGCGACGGCCCCCCACGGTTCGGCAAGCTCCGGCACGCGGCCAAGATCAATCTCCAGGCTGCCATTGGCATAGCTCCAGCTGCCGGAATCGGCGGGACCGGTGGTCATGGGCCGACCCAGAATTCGCTGAAACAACGATCGCTTGTATACCTTCGCGGTCATAAGATGCTCCCTCGCTATCTGGGGCAACGACAGTCGCCCCGCTCTTACTCATCATACCTTTGCCAGTGTAACCGACCCCAAAGCGATGCTCCAGTATCTTTCGGTACATCCCCAAGGGTGTTGTGGCCCACATGTCAGCTGTTGCCTGGTTAACAGTTGGCAACTCTAGGACATGGTAAGCTGTTTCTGACGGAGGGGCGCGCGGCGGTCTGCGATGATCGCCCTACGACACGTCACTGCCTACGACTTAAGGCAAGGGCGTGTCGGCAAGAGAAAAGGGACGCATTACGGCGTCCCTTTTTGCTTGCCTGGGATTATCGGTTCGATGCGAGCTCTGGCTAATTGTTGAGAGGTGCCTCGATGGTGAAGCGCAGTTCGCCGTCAGCCACCTGGACCGATGTGAAGCGGCCGTCAGACTCGCTCTGGGCCTGCTGCTCGAACGCTCGTGCCAGAGCGCTGTTAGCCGCCTGAACGCGAGGATCATCGATCCCCACACCCGGCACGTCAACGCGTGCCACCTGCATCTGCAAGCGTCCGTCGGCGGTCGCGACGGTCAGGTCGTAGCTGCCCACGACCGGGCTGCCGTTCTCGTCAAAGTTGCCGAACACGCGGACTGTGTCCGGTTCAATCAGGTCGACGCCCGTGATCTGGCTAAACAGAAAGTCGTTACCTGTATCCTGGCCGTTGGCCAGCGTCCGGTCGATGATCGAGTTGACGGTGCTTTCCGAGATACCGACGTTAACGGTGACCACGCCATCGTTAATCTGAATCATGTCACACGCCGCCGTGCCCATTAGCAAGAACAGACCCAATACCACTATTAGCAAACGTGATTGTTTCATTTCTCTTGTGCCTCCTATTGACAGTTGGTTCCTTGTTTTCCGATGCAAGGTTGGCGCAGGCTCGCTCGCCCTGCCAACCCTCTTACTATACGTACGCTATCAGAAGGAGTTCCATGCCGTCAATCGATGAGACTGGAGCATGAGTCGCCGGACGCTATGCAAGGCCGGAATAGTGCGTTCCGTGCCGGCGCAACAACCACGCAGCAGAAGGCCGGACACACCTGATGTGAGTCCGGCCTCGTGACAATTGAGAATCATCCGATCTCCAGGTGCGGAGCGAACGGGCGCACCAAGACGGCCGCTGCGTCAGCCTGGCTGTGGGTTACGCTCAGGCGCTTGGTGGTTCGTCCACCGGCACATCGAAGCGGGCGACCGTGAAGGCGCCGCCTTGTGGGTCGGCAATGACGGCGAAGTCACCCATCTCGCCCATTCGCGACATGGGCACCAGCACCGTACCGCCCAGCTCCGCGGCGCGAGAGGCCGCCGCGCCGACGTCTTCAACCAGGAAGTAGACGGCCCAATTCGGTGGCGTGGGCCCCCACGACTCCTGGATCTCCATCATGCCGGCTTGCATTCGGTTGTCGGCCGAACAGCCGACATAGCCGGTCTCGTCTTCGGCGAATGTCCAGTCAAACACCTTGCCGTAGAATGCCTGGGCCGCTGCTTTGTCTGTTGTCTGCAGCTCGGTCCAGACCAGCGTGTTGGGCGAGTTGACTGTGCCGGCTCCCGGGTGGAGGCCCGGCTGCCAGACTCCGACCACCGCACCGGTCGGGTCCTGGAACATGGCCATGCGCCCCTGGTCCATCACATCCATCGGCGGCATCATCAACGTGCCGCCCGCGTCCTCCACTTTGGCCGCGACGCTGTCAACGTCGTCAAACTTGACATAAGACGTCCAAAAGGCGGGCATGCCCTGGGCTTTCATCTCTGGCTGTTGTTCGCCCATGCCGGCCACGCTGTGGCCATCGATGAACATCATCGTGTAGACGCCACCGCCATCGATGGGACGGTCTTCGGCGTCCCAGCCAAACAAGCCACTATAGAATGCCTTCGCGCCGGCAGGGTCGGGTGTCGACAAGTCGATCCAGTTGAAAACGCCATCAGGATACTTTTCTACTACGTGCATGAAACTACCTCCTACGGTAAGCGGGTTATGGGGACGATAAACTGTTGGCGATGTTGGCTGTGTAGACGGGGACAGTATACCACATATAGAACAAATGGTCTACCCTTGGGGCCAAATTGGCAGACTCACCCTCGACAGATAAGGTCGCCACGATCCAAGATCGACCAAACGGCACAGCATGAATCGACCTGATGGTTGATTACAGTCGGTCGTATCTCGCCTATAGTACACCCATCAAACGGAAACGGAACGGATGGCGGATTGAAAGGCCCTCGTCCGCCGAGTAAACAGATTGGAGGCTCCTCATGGAAACTATCGCGCGCATGATCTCATATATGGTAATACCCGCTCTGCTGGCAACAGCGATTGTCCTGATGGATAAGAATGTCCGGACACCGTTCCGGCGCAGCGAGACCTATCTCATCTACTGGCTGGCCATTGCGGTCGGCGCGGCCGGGCTGGGTGGCTTTTTCGGCCATGTTTTCCTCTCCGACCTTGTTGCCGAGTCGATCGGCTGGGAGACGGGCAGTCCGTTCCAACTGGAGATGGGCTACGCTAATCTCGCCATGGGATTGCTGGGCATTGTGGCCATTGGTCAGGGACGCGGCTTCCGGTTGGCTACAGCGATTGCTGTAACGACAATTAGTCTTGGAGCGACCATTGTCCACTTCCAGGACATCATCGCCACCGGCAATCTGGCCCCCGGCAACACCTTGCAGAACATCGCCAACGTGCTGCGTCCGGCGACGTTGATCGCCCTGCTTGTCTGGCAGCGCCGCATCGAGGCGGCGGGCGGCGGCGCGGAAGCGGCCACGCCGGCCTTCCAGGTGTGGCATCAGCGACAGGGGCTGATGGCCGGTCTGGCGGCGGCGGGCGTCGGCACCGGGTTCGGTCTTGGCTTCATGGTCAGCCCGCTGGCTGCTGTCCTGGCGGCTGTGGCCGGTGCGCTGCTCGGCGTAGCCATCGCCCTGCTGGTCAACCGTCGCATGCCCGTTCAGCCGGCCACGACCGGCTAAGGCGTCCGACACGCATCACCTTTCCCGAACGCGAGTCGCCTTGTGCGGCTCGCGTTTTTTCGTGCGCCGGTTCATGCTATACTACGCGACAATCAGAGTAACGGCGCAGCCAGCCTGCCGGTCTGGTTTCGCCGCTCTGTCGCACACACACGTAATTGGATCGCGTCTCGTCACCGAAGGAGGCGATTTGGTAGAACGACATTGGACCCGCGACTGGCTTGGCTGGCTGCTGCTTGCAGTGCCTATAGTGGCTCTAATGGCGTTCGCCAACCTGGTGCGCGATTTAGGACATCCCTTCGGCGGTTATCTCAGCTTCAGCTGGATTAATCGCTCAGACGGCCTTGTTGACATTCCGACGCCTATCTGGTGGCCGGGAATTATCGAAGGGGAACTGGAGCTCAATGGCACGCTGCTGACGATAGACGGTCTGGACTATGGCCCGAACGTGCGGGCGGCGATGGCGGCGGCGGCCGAAGCCGGTCGAAACACGGTTGCTATCGGTCAGGCCACGTCCTCCGGAGAAGTTGCGATTCGGCAAGTTCCCGTTGTAGCTTTCACGTTCACGCACCTCCTCGAGATAAAGTTCCCAGAATGGATCAATGGGATCGCCTTTCTCATGTTGGCGGTCGCTGTCTATCAGGCGCAACCAGATTCGGTCACAAATCGATCGTTCGCGCTGGTTGCCGCCATTGTGGCCACGTACAGACTAATCATCAGCCACTCAATCTATCTTGGCTATCCAGGCTACAGCAATTTGCTCCAGATGGTCTTCAGTACGACGGCTTCGCTTGTGGGGATGGCCCTGCTTTGGTTCGCGGTCAATTTTCCGAAGCCTCTCGAGGAGAGCCGGCGGAAGTACGTGAAGATGTTCGCGGTAATCTACGCTACTATCACTATGATTGTGGCGGTGCTTGCGGAAATGCCTTGGTTGCCTGCCGAGCCAATTTCCTATAACCAACTCTTTGGTGACATTGCCTATCGCTTGATGATCTTTGGCTACGTCGTGGGCCTCATTGCTCTACTGACGAGGCTGACCATGATAGCTATTCAGTCACGGTCGGATCGCCGGATGCGGCGTATCTCACTCATTCTTTTTTCTGGCATGATCATCGCTATGCCCATGCTGATCCTGACCGCAATTGACGGAAGGAACTTGAGCATTGGCATGGACGATCGGGTGTTCCTCGGCGGACTGGACTTGCGCTATCTGCTGGTTGCTGTGGCCGTTGCATTTGGCTATGTCATCATCCGCTACCAGTCGATGCAGAGTCCGTCTCGCCTCTTTCTGGCTGTGCTGTTGCTGGCGGGCAGTGGGCTGCTGGCCGGGATTGCGGCCTGGGTATGGACGTTGTTCCAGCCCGATTGGCCGGAGTCAATGGCCTCGCCGCCGTCGCTGCTCTTCTTTGCCGTAGCCCTGACATCAGGTGTGGTCTGGAGCTTGCTCGCCAACTGGCGGGGCGCGCTGGGGCGGCTGTTTGACTGGGAGCGCCAGAGCTACTTCGTCACGCGCGAATTTGGCCGGCGCATCATGGGCAACGGCGACCTCAAGATGCTGCCGCAGACCATTGCCGATACGCTGGCGGAGGAACTGGCGCTGGAACAGGTGGGTGTCTGGCTGCGCGACCGGTCATCGACGGACTACCTCCAGCTAGCCGGTCAGGTCGGACAGATTCAATCGGGTTGGCCACAGAAGATGAGGGCGCAGAGCTTGCTCAACGGCCAGAGTGCCCCATTTTCCCTTGTTGGCGGCAAACCCGTGCCCGGCTGGTGCCGCCCGCTCCAGGCTTCCCATTTTGAAGTCGTCGCCCCTCTTCAATCGGACGACCAGCTCATCGGCCTCATTGCGCTGGGCGGCCGCTGGGACGAGGAGATCTTCGACGACCGCGACCTGGAGCTTGCCGAACTGATCGCCCAGCAAGCCACGCTGTTTGTGGTCGCCGCGGAGACGACGGCCGAGCTGCGGCAGATGCCCGGACGCATGGCCGACGTCCAGGAACAGGAACGAACCCGGTTGGCCCAGGAACTCCACGACACCATTCAGCAGTTTCTGGGACGTCTGCCCTTCTATCTGGCGGTCAGCCGGGACTCGCTGGCGACTTCGCCCGAGCGCGCCATTGAGCTGCTCGATCGCTCGATTGGCGACGTGGAAGAGGCTGCCCATTCTCTGCGACTGATTCGCCACAATCTGGCGCCCAGCCAGCTCCAGAGCGGCCTGAGCTTGCCGTTGTCAGCCATGGCCACCCAGTTTCAGAGGCGAACCGGGACGCCTCTGCTGCTCGGCGTTTCCCCGGACATTGACGCCCAGACAACGCTCGCAACGCGCCACGCCATGTACCGTGTTATTCAGCAGGCGCTCGACAACGTAGAGGCGCATGCCCAGGCCAGCGAAGTGGCGGTCGACGTAACCCGGGAAGACGGACGCGTTCACTTTTCGGTGCGCGATGACGGGCGTGGCTTTACCAGCGACCAGCGCGGGAGGGCACAGGCGGCGGGCAGCTTTGGTCTGCTCTCCATGCGGGCCCGCCTTGAATCGTGCGGCGGCGAAATGGAGCTTGTGTCGATCCCCGGGCAGGGCACAACGGTGTGCGGTTGGGTGCCTGTTGCCGAACCGGCGGAAGATGGGCAGTGACTGGATCCAATGCTTGGTATGCGCCCGATAGGTCGATGACCTCATTGGCCACCGACATTGCCATTGGTCTGCCTGTTCGGCCGGTGCAGTCAGTGGTAGACTTTGAACCCGTTGTAGTGGGCAGGCATGACAAACACGGCAGGAGGTAAAACGAGTTGACGACAAATGGATTGGACCCGCAACTGGTGCTCGTTGTTGATGACAATGAATTCAATCGGGAAGGGCTGGTGCTTTACCTCCAGAGTCAGGGCTTCCGCACGGTGGAGGCGGGCGACGAGCAGGCCGGCTACGAAGCCGCCATCAAGCACTCGCCGGCCCTGGGTATTATCGACATTGTTATCCCTCCTCGTGAAGGCGTGCCCACCCAGACCAGCCAGAGCTTTGGGCTGAGCCTGGTGCGACGCCTGAAGACCGAGCTGCCCGAAATGGGTATCGTTGTCTTCTCGGCTTATGAAGACCGGGGCAGCGAAATCTGGTCGTTGGTCCGCGACGGCACGCGGGGCATTGCCTATGTCCTCAAGGGCACTCGCCCGGGCCGGCTGCTCCATCATCTGGAGGAAACGCGCGCTGGCCATGTTATTCTGGACCCGGACGCGATGACCGATCCGCGCCAGCAGGTGATCGAACTGCGCGCCCATTTATCCCCGGAAGAACGGCCGTGGGTCGAGTGGGCAGTGTCGCAAATCGGGACACTTTCGCCCCGCGAGTATGACGTGGCCCAGCGTCTGGCTGCTTCCCACAATACGACCGGAATTGCCGACAGCTTTGGCATCTCGCCGCGCACGGTCGAACATCACGTCGGCAACCTGTACTCAAAGCTCGGACTCAGTGACGTGGAAGAGAAGGCGCCTTCGCTCCGGAAGTCGATGCTCCTGGCCAAGGCGTGCATGCTGTATGAGCTGATGGAGCACGACGCCTTGAAGCAGACACTCTAAGATGGAAAATCTCCGACGGCTGGATTGGCGTCGCGACTGGCTGGCCTGGCTCATCATTGCTGTCCCGGCCATTGCCGCGCTGGGACTCCTGAGCATCTGGAGCGAGTTGGGTCAGCCGTTTGGCGGCTTCGTCAGCTACAATCGAGCTCGACTGCCAACCGCTGAGGTGGATGCCAATACCCCGATCTGGTGGGCCGGCTTGTTGGGCGAGGGTCTCAGGCTGGACGACACGCTGATTGATGCCAACGGACGGCCGTTCTACCCTGACGCGCGCGATGTCTTTCAGGAAGCGGCTTCCGCCGGGGAAACCAGCGTGACCCTCCTGGTGGAGCGTGAGGGCGCGGCGGCTCCCATCGAAGTCGTGTTGCCCGTACTGACGTTCGAGGTTGCGGACATCATCGATCTGCGCCTGCCCGACTGGATCTCATCTCTTGCGTACTGGTTGCTGGCCATCGTGGTGTACCTGGCCCGACCGACTGCCGCGCCTAATCGAGCCTTCGCGATCGTGGCCTGTACTGTGGCCATCAGCCGGTCCAACTATGTCCACTCTTTGTACTATGATCCGGACTTCTTGACCAACGCTTCGGAGACAGCCCTGATTGTCGGCACAGCATTCCTGGGCGTCACTGTCATTCACTTCGCTAGTTTGTATCCTCATCCGTCGCGCCACTATCGACGCTGGATACCATATGCGCTTCTGGTCATCGGTTTGGTCATTGTTGCCCTCTATCTATACTCGCGAGCGCCGTTTGAGCTGCCGTCATCATGGCCGAGCAAAGTAGCAATCGAGGGCGTCGCTCAATTGACAGCGGTGTTGATGCTTGGGGTTGGGTTGATTCTGGCGTTGTCCCGTTTAGTATGGCTCCTGGTGCGGCGAAACGCTAACCGCCGCGATCGCAATATCCTGCTCATTGTCGGTCTTGGCTGGCTTGTTTCGTTGCCGCTCCTGATCACGACGATTGCTGAGAACCTGGGAATGCTCCCGGTTGATGCCGTCTACAATTGGGCTGGTCTGGACCTGCGTTACTTGTTGCTCGGCATTGCGCTGGCCTTTGCCTTTGTTCTCTTGCGTTACCAGGCATTTCAGGCGCCGTCTCGTCTGTTTCTGTTTGTCTTTGTCATCTCCGGCAGCGCCCTGCTGGCGGCGGTCGGTGCGTGGTTGTGGACGATCGGTTTTGCCGACTGGCCGGAGAACGGCTTGCGGCCGCCCTTCTTTGCCCTCTTTCTGGCGGCCACCGTGGCCGGGCTGTTCTGGGTGTCACAAACATCTTGGGACGGGGTTTTCGGCCGTCTCATGCATCGAGAACGCACCAGCTATGTCGCCTCGCGTAATTTCGGCGAGCGGGTGATGGGTCGGACTGACCTGACCCAGCTGCCACAGACGATCACTGACGCGCTGGTGTCGGAACTGCAGTTGGACTGCGCCGTCTTGTGGATGCCGGCGAAGGACGGCCTGCGACCTGTTGCCCAGTCCGGCACTGCTTTCCATCCACCCCTTCTTCCCCTGCCTGCCGCCAGTGAGACAGACCTGTCCAGGGCGATCCACCTGCCGGCGTCCGAAGAGCTGCCGGCCTGGTTGGTCCCGCTTGTCGGGCGGTCAAATGTGGAAATCGCGGTTCCGTTGGTGGCCGACGAGCAGCTCCTGGGCGTGCTGGGGCTTGGCCAACGGTGGGACGAAGAGGTCTTCGACGATCGGGATCTGGAAATCGCCGAGATTGTGGGGCAGCAGGCGACGCTGTTCCTGGTGGCGGCCAAGAGCAATTACGAGCTGCGACGGGTGCCCGGGCGCATGGCCGACTTACAGGAACAGGAACGAACCCGGCTGGCGCAAGAGCTGCACGACACCATTCAGCAGTTTCTGGGGCGTTTACCGTTCTACCTGGCGGTTAGCCGAGACACGTACGACGACGACCCGGACCGAGCGGTCGAACTACTGAACCGGTCTATCGATGATGTCGAGGACGCGGCTCGTTCTGTGCGTCTGATTCGCCAGAACCTGGCGCCCAGCCAGCTCGAGGGCGGACTGACGATGCCGTTGATCACGCTGGTCAGTCAGTTTCAGAATCGAACCGGTGTGCCCATTGAGCTGAAAACGGACCCCAATCTGGACGCCTACACTACGGTCGAGACTCGCCATGCCCTATACCGCGTCATCCAGCAAGCCCTGGATAATGTGGAGACGCATTCGGAAGCCGGGCACGTGGTTGTTGATGTCAACTGTAATGATGGTCATGTTGTCTTCACAGTCACGGACGATGGGCGCGGCTCAACCGAAGAGGAAAGGACGTCGGCCGTCACAGATGGCAGCTTTGGTCTACAGTCAATGCGGGCGCGGCTGGAATCATGCGATGGACGGTTCTCGTTTCAGTCGGAGCCCGGTCAGGGTACTGAGGTGCGCGGTGTGGTGCCCTCAGCCCCATCCAGCAATGGAGTGACCTGAAAACGAGCGCGGATTAGGGAGTTTTCCCCGATCCAATGCGGAGCCAGCTATGCTAGAGTACTCTCCATCTCGCCGTAGTCGTACAGTCCGACCCATTGCTGGGCAATGGGATGATCAGCGCAGCGTGGGAATGTGGGAGCAAAACAGCTTGGTTGAGGGACCGATTCTTGTCGTTGACGACAACATGTTCAACCGCGAAGGCGTGGTCATGTTTTTGCGCAGCCGTGGGCTGGAGACCTTTGAGGCGGCCGATGAAGCGACCGCCTACCGCAGTGCACAGACCTACAAACCACGCGCAGCCGTCGTCGACATCGTCATTCCCGCCGCGCCCAGCCAGCGGGCCCAGACCGCGAATAGCCTTGGCTTGAACCTGGTGCGTGGTCTCAAGCAGTTGGACCCGGCGATGGGCATTGTGGTTTTCTCCGCCCATGAGGACCGTGGAGCCGAGATCTGGTCGATGGTGCGGGACGGTATGCGCGGCATCGCTTATCTGCTTAAGGGAACAAGACCGGAACGTCTGTACGAAGCGCTCGTCGCCAGCCAGGCGGGGCAGGTTGTTCTTGAA
Organism: uncultured Chloroflexia bacterium; assembly: GCA_963715935.1. Lineage (GTDB taxonomy): Bacteria > Chloroflexota > Anaerolineae > Promineifilales > Promineifilaceae > Promineifilum. Next base: position 56,181 of record CAVQSM010000002.1, read on the forward strand.
GAAGATGTGGTGAGCAACCCGACACAGATGGCCAGGGAAATGAGTACCTTGCTCAGCCCAGAGGAGCGTCCCTGGGTCGAGCGAGCCGTGTCGCTGATCCCCAACCTATCCGAACGCGAGTGGGATGTCGCCAAGCGAATTGCCGCATCCCACAACAATCTGGGAATCGCGGAAGCGCTCGGCCTGGCCCAGCGCACGGTTGAGAATTACGTGACCACCGTCTACAGCCGTCTCCAGCTAAGTGAGGTCGACCGGCTTGCCCCCTCGCTCCGCAAGTCGGTCCTCCTGGCCAAGGCGTGCATGATCTATGAACTGCTGGATGCCGGAAAAGACCCTGGCAACAAGCCGTATCTGTCTTAGATCTTCAACCAACCATATGTGCCCGACCTGAAGGACGATGTGCCAAATCGTCTGCGCCCCGCGATTTAGCACATCGCGATACTATCTGTTCGGCGAAAGATGGCTTTACAACCAGTAGCTCCTTATATCCAGGCCCAGGCCGCGCCGTATAGGGGTTTTCCCCTATTGGAAAGTTAGGGGTTTACGCGGTATCGCCCGCCGCTGAGATCATCTATACTGAAAGTGGAGTTCTGGATACTGCACATTTCGTAAGCCGCAATTATATTGTGCAGTGACCCGACAGCCGGTTTGGGCTAAGGCCCCGGAGGTTCCCCCTCTCGGGGTCTTGTCTTGTCTGGGACTTATCCTTCGGCCGCATCATCGAGACTCTGCCAAACAATCGACGCCAGATCGTCAAACGCTTGACCATCTACGGCCGTTTCTGGCTCGGCGCCGGTTACCGGTGTGCTTAGTGTGGGAGCTAGAGGAATACGACCGATCACCGGTACGTCCTGCAGTGCCGGTGCGTTCCACTGCGCCGAGCGGGCGAATACGGCATGCTCTTCGCCGCAGGTGGGACACAGAAACCCGCTCATGTTTTCAACCAGGCCCAGTACGGGCGTGCCTGCCCCGCGAAACATCTGGAGCGAGCGCCCGGCGTCCAGGAGGCTCATGTCCTGTGGTGTCGTGACGAGCAGCGCGCCATCCAACCTGGCAACGCGCAGCAGATCCTCCTGCGGCTGCCCGGCGGACGGGGGTAGGTCGATGAGCAGAACGTCCAATGGCCCCCATTTCACGTCACGCATCGTCTGGATGACCAGTTGGCCCGCGGTGGAGGCCGGCGGGTTGATCAGCTGATCTTCGGCCAGCAGGAGGCCGACGGACATGATGGCCAGACCGTGCCGCTGGAGCGGCTCGATGTAGGGCGCGGAGCCGGCGCGCCGCACGACGGGTACAAAGCCGTCGCTGCGCTGCCGGCGGTGGACGCCCAGCATCATGGGCACGTTGGGGCCGTAGATGTCGGCGTCAAAGATGCCCACGCGCCGCCCGGCTCGCTGCAAGGCCATAGCCAGTCGGACGGTCACGGTGGTCTTGCCGACACCGCCCTTGCCGCTGGCGACGGCAACGAGATAGCGAACCTGGGGCAGAAAGGAACTCTTCATGCTGTAGAGTCTAGCAATGGGTGCGCTGCCTTCCAACTCAGGTGTGGGGAACGCGGGCGGTCGGGAGGATGCAAAAAGGCCGGTTGTCCACTATGAACAACCGGCCCTATCGATCTTACTGCCTCAGGGGTGGGACCGTGTGGCCCACGCCTGCGATTAGTTGGCGGGCGGCAGAAGCACGCCGTTGATGACGTGGATGACGCCGTTGTTGGTCATGATGTCAGTCTGCGTAACCAGGACACTGCCATTCAGGAGCACACCGTCATCGGTCACTTCGATGGTGATGTCGCTGCCCTGCAGGGTCGTAACCGCATCCAGGCCGACGACGTCCTCAGCCAGCGCCGTGCTGCCGATTACGTGGTAGAGCAGGATGTTGGTCAGCGCGCCTTCCGGGTCCGCGAGCACTTCGTTGAGCGTGTCGCCCAGAGCGGCGAATGCCTCATTGGTCGGAGCGAAGACCGTGAACGGACCCTCGCCCGCCAGCGTCTCGACCAGACCAGCGGCCTGGACGGCCGTCAGCAGCGTGCTGAAATCCTCATTGCCGGCGACGACGTCGGCGATGGAGCCGGTCTCGGCTACCGGGGGAATCAGGACGCCGTCGATGACGTGGATGACGCCATTGCTGGCGGCGATGTCGGTGGCGGTCACCATGACCGTGTCATTGAGCATGACGTTGCCGTCGACAACAGAGATGGTTACCGGCGTGCCATTCAGGGTGACGACGGAGTCGAGATTGACCACGTCCTCAGCCATCGCAGCGGTGTCGCCCACCACATGGTAAAGCAGGATGTCTGTCAGCTGACCTTCCGGGTCCTCAAGCAGCGCTTCCACAGTGCCCTCGGGCAGCGCGGCGAACGCGTCGTTGGTCGGGGCGAAGACGGTGAAGGTGCCTTCACCAGCCAACGTGTCGACCAGGCCGGCAGCGCTCAGAGCGGCGACCAGCGTGCTGAAGTTCTCATCACCGGCGGCGATTTCAGCAATCGAGGGAGCCATTTCTTCTTCCATGGCGGCTTCGGCGCCCGGCAGCAGGACGGCGTCAATCACATGGATGACACCATTGCTGGCTACGATGTCGGTGGCGGTCACCATGACCGAACCGTTCAGGATGACGTTACCGTCGACAACCTCAATCGTTACAGTCTCGCCATTCAGCGTCGTCACGGAATCCAGGGTAACGACGTCTTCGGCCATAGCGACGCCGTCAACGACGTGGTAAAGGAGGATCTGGGTCAGGTCGCCTGAGGGATCTTCCAGCAGGGCATCGACAGTGCCTTCCGGCAGCGCGGCGAACGCGTCGTTGGTCGGGGCGAATACGGTGAAGCTACCTTCACCAGCCAGCGTGTCGACCAGACCGGCGGCGCTCAGGGCGGCGACCAGCGTGCTGAAGTTCTCATCACCGGCGGCGATTTCAGCAATCGAGGGAGCCATTTCTTCTTCCATCGCTTCCTCGGCACCCGGCAGCAAGACGCCGTCGATGACGTGGATGACGCCGTTGCTGGCCTCGATATCCGTGGCGGTCACCATGACCGTACCGTTCAGAATCACGTTGCCGTCGACAACCTCAATGGAGACCGGCTCGCCTTGCAGCGTCGTCACGGAATCCAGGCCTACCACATCGGCGGCCATAGCAACGCCGTCAACAACATGGTAAAGAAGGATCTGGGTCAGGTCGCCTGCGGGATCTTCCAGCAGGGCGTCAACAGTGCCTTCCGGCAGCGCGGCGAATGCGTCATTGGTCGGGGCGAATACGGTGAAGCTACCTTCACCAGCCAGCGTGTCGACCAGGCCGGCGGCGCTCAGGGCGGCGACCAGCGTGCTGAAGCTTTCATCGCCGGCGGCGATTTCAGCAATCGAGGGCGCCATTTCTTCAGTTGCTTCAACGACAGGTGCCTCGGTCGGCTCTGGCGCGGCCGTCGGCGTGGCGGCTGTGCCACCGCAGGCGGCTAGAACAACGGCGAAAATAAGCATCAAAGTTAGGGGAACAAAGCGTTTCATTGTCTTCATCTACTCCTTAAAGGTTTGGGCGAGTCCAATCGCTCGCCTGATAGAGAGTCTATACAATGCACAGTATTTGTCCAGCTTTTAATCGACCTCGCTTACCTTTGTCTAATAATTGTCAATATTTCGCTTATTCGCCCTTAACCTCATTGTTACACTATTTTTACCTTTTCGTCCGATACTCAAAGCTAGAAGTGACCAGACCGAAAACGCAATCGTTCAAGAACTTGTTATGGTCCGCCGGCACACACTCGACACCATCCCCGCCCGGCAGCCAGGCAGACTACCATTATTCTATGCAACCTAGCACGACCAATTGCGTATAGGTATAGGTTATAGCGACCTCAAAATCGCCTTTTATCAACAGTATTATCGACATTCCGGGTTCCGCACGGATTCGGATAGTTGGAGGTTTCATGTTAAACGGAATTAGTAAACGGCTCAGTGGATTCGTGCTGACCGGCGCAATTGGCGCATTGTTATTGACCGGTTGTGGTCTGGCCACGCCTGAGGCGGTTGTCTTGCCCACCAGTCAGAATGCAGCAGGTATTGTCCAGAGTGTCGAGGATCTCGTCACCGACTTGATCGTTGAGCAGCCGGCCGCACCTGTGGCCGCTGAGCAGGCTATCGACATGCAGGCGCAGGCCGCGCCCGCCGCGCCAGTCGTCTCTGCGCCCGACATCGCCGCGGCAGCCGTTGAGCTGGCCGCGCAAGAGCAGGTCCTTGTCGATCTGTATCAGCGGGTCAACCCGGCTGTCGTCAGCGTCAATCTGACCCAGGGCGGCGGCTCCGGCTTCGTCATCGACGCCGAAGGGTATATCGTCACCAACAATCATGTCATTGAACAGGGCGGTCCTATCTTCGTCCGTTTCGCCAGTGGCGATATCAAGGATGCTGAAGTCGTGGGCACCGACCCCGCAGCCGATATCGCCCTGCTGAAGGTCGATGCGGCTCCCGGCGAACTAACGGTGGTCCCGTTGGGCGATTCAGATTCGCTGCTGGTCGGCCAGACCGTCATAGCGATTGGCAGCCCGTTCGGGCTGGATAATACGATGACGACCGGCATCGTCTCCGGGCTGAGCCGTGCTCTGCCTGGTTCCGGCATGGCGCTCGGCGCCAACTACCAGGTCCCCGACGTCATCCAGACTGATGCAGCCATCAACCCCGGCAACTCTGGCGGCCCGCTGCTGACCCTGTCTGGTGAGGTTGTGGGCGTCAATACGGCCATTGAGTCGCCCGTGCGTGCCAACTCTGGCGTGGGCTTCTCGGTGCCGTCCAACGTGGTCTCGGTCGTCGTGGCCCAGCTGCGCGAGAACGGCGTTGTGACCTACCCGTGGTTGGGCATCGCCGGCGGCACCCTGAACCCGGAGGCCGCTGAGGCGCTGGGTCTGGATCGGGCGCAGCGTGGCGTCATCATCAGCACAGTCGTATCTGGCGGCCCGGCGGACGCAGCTGGCCTGTTGGGTGGCGATGCGGCAACGGGCCTGGGTGGCGATGTCGTGACGGCGATTGACGGCCGTCCCATCGTCGAGTTCGACGACCTGCTTGGCTACGTGGTGCAGCAGACGCGCGTCGGCCAGACGGTTGAACTGAGCGTGCTGCGTGATGGCAGCTCGGTGACTCTCAGCCTGACGCTGGGTGCACGCCCCGAGGAGCAGCCGGTCAATTAATCTGACAACTCATTCGTTTTCCCGGCTCGTAGTGTGAGATACACATCGCAAGTCGGGAAACCATCTCAGAGGGCGAGCTGCTGTCAGGCGGCTCGCTCTTTTTGTTTGTGATTGATTCCTGATTTGGGGGAGGAGCGCTCGCTGACGGGCACACGCAAAGGGTTCACGACTGGTAGAGTGGACTGCCGGGTGTTAGTTACCGCGGCCTTCGACCTGCATCTTGTAGTCGGCCACGTCCTGGAAGTCACGGCCTGTGAAGACCATTTCGAACTGGCCCTTCTGCTGTCCTTCTAGATTGGTCGTGCCCACGAAAGCAAAGCCGCAGCCCGTAACCTTGCCGGCTCCGTCGTAGACGGTGCCCACAAGCTGCACCAGTTCGGCCGGTTCATCTTCCTTGTTACGAACCTGCCCCCTGACTGTGAACCAGCCCATGACGGGATCGTACTCGGTCTCCACCTTGCGCACCCGCAAGTTCGGCTCGCTGTCGACGTCGGTCTTAAAGGACGGTGCGCCAAACTCCAGACGGTTCCAACCGGCGGCGTTTTCGAAGGTAAGCACAAAGCACGTCCGCTCCCCACGGGGTAGCTGGTCGAGTTGCACGGGTGCGTAGTTGCTCTCGAGCAGCCGGCCAGCACTGTCGTATAGTGCTCCGGTAATCGACAGGGAGCGCAGCATCAGCTTCGAGTTGTTGAAGATTTCCCCCACGACCTGCATGCGGTCGCCCGTGTCACGAACTGTGTAATTGTCGGTGACAAACACATCTCGTGACGCCGGTGTGGGGGTGGGGGGTGATACGGTCACAGTTGCCGTAGGCGTTACGCTCGGCGAAGGAACGGTTGCTGTTGCGGTCGGTGTGGCCGTCGCCGGCGACAGTCGATGTGGCAGTGACGGTCGGCGTGCCCGGCCCCGGCGTTCCGGTGGGGAGCATGAACGGGGTCATGGTCGGCGGCGGGGTGGTTGCGGTGACGGTCGGGCCTACCTCATCGCCAAACGTCACCGGTAAGTAGCCGAACTCCGTCAGAATCGGCGTCCGGGTTATCGTGACGGCAGGCTCCAACGGGTCGTCGCCCTCAGGGACGGCCGCCCAGACAAGGCCAGCTGCGATCAAAAGCAACGCCGGTAGCAGGAGAAGGAGTAGTCGCTTACTCATGGTGGGTCGTCGGGCCGCAACAGGGTGGCCACTGGTCCCGATTCCAGTGCCAGCCTGACCGTACGAGGGGCTATGCTAACCGATGGGCCCCGATGTGGCCAGAAGATAAGCAACTTTTCACTCACTCTACACGCAGCAATGCTCATATCCCTACCGCCAGGAGTCGGACTCGCGCGCCCGTATTCCGAAGCCACACGCCGAAACGGGAGGTCCCTGGCAGAGATGCCTACTACGAAGCCCACTGGCTGGCGCTGCCGGCGAGGCGCTGCTGGCCGGCAGAAGGCGAACGGTGCAGCCGTTCATGGTCTGTTCGCGGGCTTTTCGCCGGCGATTCACGCCACTGTAAAGTAGGACACACTTTTCCTGTAATCCATTTACAGCGGCGGCGTGGCCCGTCGACTACTCTATAGTCAGGCAGCACACACATTTCTCCTCTTCCAATTCCAATTTCCTCCTTGGCATGGCGCCGCGAACCCCCTTCGCGGCGTTTTGCTGTGCTGGCTTGCTGGCCAGTGGGGCGGGACACGCCCTGGCGAGAGCCCCTGCCGCGGCTATTGACGCACTGTGTCATATTCCGCTATACTGGTCTTGACCGTGTACTGGTTTTGTCGGTTGCATCCGCCCTCCAGCGTGGCGCGTGGGGCAACCGGGGAGGTGAGCCCCATGCCCGGTCTGTCTGCCGTAGAAACAGCCTACGTTCTGTTCGCCTTCTTCTTGCAGGTCGTCTTGATCATCCACTTTGCCGTGCGGCGCTATTCGCTGGCGACGGCTGTCCGCTATGGTCCATTGGTCTACGCGCTTGGTGTCCCGGCGGTTCTACTCAGCATGGTCCAGGCATCGGCAGGGGAGCCCTGGTATCTGTGGCTGGGTGGCGTGCTGTTCGGCTTCTTCGCCCTCTTTGGCTACCTGGTCGAGTACGTCTATCACATCAACTGGCGGTCGCCGATCGTATGGCCTGTGTTTGTTCCTTACCTTGCGCTCTATCTGGGTGCAATCTGTTTCTACTGGTGGCCGCTGGCGACGATCGATCGGCGGCTCTGGTTTGCTTACACGGGCCTCTTTCTCGTCAGCACGGTGCTCAATATTGTCTCGCATGAAGAAGCACCGGGAGAGCCGCAGTCGCGCATGTCCTAGTGGATTGGAGCGCTCGCTGGTCGATCGCTTCAACCATGGCTGGGTGATTTCCCCTGGCCCGTCATCTATTGTAAGGAGGAACAGATGCATAGTGCCGCTACAGTCAGCTTTGTCCCGGAGCAAGTCTCTCTTCTGGCGCAGACCAACGCGCGTGGTCTGTCGTTGGGCGCGATAGCGTACTTGCAGCAGCTTGGTCTGCCGGTTCGGCCGTACTTTGAATTCGTCGGCCAGCAGTTCACCGGTCTCTGGCCCGATTATCTGGCAGCTGATGAAGCCGCCGAAGCGATCGCGCTCAACATGGTCTCAGCCGGGACCAGACTCGTGTCACTGGTCGGCGATTCTAACCAGGCAGAGATTATTCTTGAAGGATGGCCCGGATTCCTCGGCTCCGACATATTCGAGCTCGCCGATGTGGATGCGGACCAGGCGTTGGCCGTCTTCGTACCGATTGCCGCCCATATGGGCTTTGAATTTACCTGGCGGCGCGAGGGGAGTCAGATCATCGCCGTCATCGCCCGCTAGAAGCGACCTTACTCAGGCACACACCACTGCCTCTTCTGCATGAGGACAGAAGAATGTGAACGCTCGCCTTGTGGCTTGATATTATATAGACCACTCTATATAATTCTCCGCAATAGAGGAGATACTGTGTCAGCTAAACGAGACGAGATTATCGAGAGCACCTGCCAGCTCATGGAACTGCAAGGGTACCATGCGACTGGCCTGAACCAGATTCTGCTTGAGAGTGGGGCGCCCAAGGGATCGCTCTACTACTACTTCCCTGACGGCAAGGAAGAGTTGGCCGTCGAAGCGCTGGAACGCTCCAGCGCACTGATAGCCGATCGCATCGCCATGACAATAGACGAGAGCGTCGATGCGGTGACAGCGGTGACGTTGTTTATTCGGCGGCTGGCCACATTTGTCGAAGCATCCGGTTTTCGCCAGGGGGGTCCCATTACGACTGTAGCACTTGAGGTTGCCTCGACCAACGACCGCCTGCGCGAGGCATGCAATTCAGCATACGTCGATTGGCAGGAGTTGTTCGTCGCCAAACTCGAACCGAACTACGGGCAGCACCGGGCAATGCGGCTTGCTGCCCTCATCATCTCAGCGCTGGAAGGGGCGATCATTCTCAGCCGCACCAGCCGCTCAGTACAACCGCTGCTCGATGTCGCCGATGAGCTTGAGACACTGCTTCTCTGCTCAGATCGATAGAGTCCTCGAAGAAAAGTAGGAGCGAATAGCAAGTAACATGAATGACCTTGTGTTGGTAACAGGAGCCAGTGGGAATGTCGGGCGCGAGGTGGTGCAGGCGTTGGAAGCGCTGGGGACGCCGGTACGTGCGACCATATTTGATGAGGCGGACGCCAGTCGTGTCCCGGGCGGAGGGGTCCAGAAGGTGAGGTTCGATTTTGGCGACCAATCGACCTATGCGGCCGCTTTTGAAGGCGTCAACAAAGTGTTCTTGATGCGCCCGCCGCAAATCTCTGACATCGAAACGTACATTAAGCCGGCCATTGACTATGCTGCCGCCCACGGCGTAGAGCAGATCGTCTTCCTGTCGTTGGTTGGCGCGGAGCGCAACAAGGTTGTGCCCCATGCCAAGGTCGAGAAGTTTCTCATTGAGTCCGGGGTGCCGTATACGCTGCTGCGCTGCGGCTTCTTCATGCAGAATCTCGACACCACCCACCGGGCCGATCTGGTGGAGCACAGCGACATCTTTATCCCGGCGGGCGGGGGAGCCACCGCATTTGTAGATGTACGGGACATTGGGGCTGTAGCTGCCGTGGTGCTGACGGAATCTGGACATGAGAATACGGCTTATGTCCTGACCGGTGAGGAAGCGTTGACGTACGCGGAGGTCGCTGGCATCATGACCGAGGAACTTGGCCGGCCTATTACATACAGCAATCCCTCAATCCTCGCTTTCGCGCGCAGAATGCGTCAGCGCGGCTATGCCTGGGGGCATATCACCGTCATGGAAGGCATCTATCTAACCACTAGATTGGGTATGGCCGATACCATTGCGCCCGATGTGGTCGATCTACTGGGGCGCTCGCCCATTCCGATGCGTCAATACATTCGTGACTATCGTACTGTGTGGGAGCCGGAGCCGGCGGTCGCCTAGGCCGTGGTTGCCTGTGTCGATCCATCAACAGTCGTTTCGTCGTTATCTTATCTAATCATACAAGGAGAAAGTTATGTCAACATCAATGAGCAATCCCACACCTCGAGCAGTGGACCACAGTAAGCTGCTGTCTGCTTCCATATTGTCGGTGGTTGGCGCGGCCGTCGCCAACGCCATTCTGTTCTTCATCGTCAATGCGTTTTACGACATCCCCGAAGGGTTCTTGCCGCTGTCACTGGTTCCCATTCTGCTGTTAACGGTGGTGGGAACGTCGCTCGGCGCACTGGTCTTCTGGTTCCTCAGCCGGCGTTCCTCGACGCCGAGCAGGACCTACATCATTGTGGCCGCTATCGCCTTGATCGTGTCGATCATTCCCAACATTCTGTCAGCGATGAATCCCACGGCGATGCCGTTTCCCTTTCCGGCGGTTAGTTCAGCATTCCTGGTCTTGATTCTGTTTCATGTTGTCGCCGCCGTCGTCAGCGTGTGGATTCTCATTACGCGGAGCACCCGTTGATCCCAACGCAGTGCAAGCCGTTGCCTGTCGCGCAGTAGGACAGGTCAGCGGAAATGACCAGAGCGTGGCCCCATTCGGCATAGCCCAGATGGGGCCATGTTGTCGCTGGCTAGCTGGCTGGAAGATTAGCCGGCTGACTGCCAACGCCAGACACCATCCTCGCCACGCACAGCCTCCCCGGGCGCGTCCTCACTATAGCCTGCCAGGAGCAGGGAACTCAGGTGTGGCTGCGGGGGACGATCTACATGCGGACTGTCAGGCAGGCACATGCGGTTGACCAGGCACGGATACCCTTCGCAGTCGCCGGGGAAGACGGCCGCCAGCCGGAACCCAAGCGACGCGTAGAAGTCGACCGCTCGCGTGTTACTGGCCAGGACCATCACCCATCCTTCGGGCCCCAGCAAGTGCAGGGCATGAGCCGTCAGCGCCTTGCCAACGCCCTGTCCTTGCCATTCTGGATCGACATAGAGCCACGTCAGCAACGTATCTTCGATGGCCACGAAGCCGGTGACGGGCCCGCGCTCGCTGTCCCGGCAGGCAACGAATATCTGGCTGTCGAACAGGTCTTCGTCGACGGCTGCCTTTACCAGAGGCGCGGACGTCCCTGTCGGCATGACGCCTTCAACCTCCTGCGGGCGGGCGAGGTCGTGGATACGGCAGATGGCCTCCCAGTCGCTGGTTTCGTACGGGCGTATGCGGATAGCTTCATCTTTTCCAGCAGTCATGCTGGAATCATAGCCAACCAGGGGCGCTGGGACAATCGCCGGAGTGCGACAAGGAACGTCGCGGCTGCGTCTTGCTATCCGACTGCTGGATGTCCGGCACGACCTTGCGGCGTCGTCTGCACGTATTGTGCCGCGAAATCCATCAGTTAGTGAGGCCGTTAACGGACCGTGACGGCGGGTGATAGCGAGTTGTAAAGGGGATCGAATACAGCTACACTATCTTCAAACCATGACACAAGATGGTATGGTGCCCGTCCAACGCTAGGAGCATTAGATATTATGAACCGTAGGATAATGTACGCAGTCTTGATGGCTGTTCTGTTGACTGGAGCCGTGGCCATTGTGGGGGCCCAGTCCCAACTGCCGGGCAATGGCTGGACAACCGGGTTCCAGTTCCAGAACGTAGGAAGTGCGCCGACTGACGTGCTGCTGGTCGCCTATGACCAGAACGGCGTCGCCTATGACTGCGGCGTCAAGAACGCTGTGTCGGGAGGATCGGTCAACTTCCTGTTCGACAACGACTGTCCCACGCCCGCCGACTTCAGCGGTTCAGCCGTCATCCAGTCGAACGAACCAACGCGCGGCATTGTCCATGTGAACAACGCTCCTTCAGGCAAGGCGGGCGGCATTTACGCCGGGACGACGCTCGATGAAACTGCCAACGAGATATTCTTCCCGCTGGTGAAGCACAATCATTTCGGCCGTACGACAACGTTTTACGTCCAGAATGCTCAGCAGACGCCGGTTAACATCACGGCGACATTCCGGGTGCAGGGCAGCACGTTCACCAAGCAGTACAACAACGTCGCCCCCGCGGCGATGGTTGTCGTCAACCCGGCAGATGTCGGTGTTCCCGGCGGTAACGGTCAGGTGGGTAGTCTTTCTGTGGCTGCCAGCGGCCCGGTTGCCGGTACGTCGCTTGAGCATCAGCACGCGGTCAGCACGGCCGAAAACCTGCAAGCGTCGAAAGCGTTTACGCCCGCCGACTACGACACGACCAGTCTACTGCCCCCTGTTTCGCAACGACCATACTGCCGGCGGTCTGACGACCGGGGCGCAGGTCCAGAATGTCAGCAACGCGACCCAGACGATTACGCTGACCTACACGCCGCGCGATGGTGGCCCGCAGGTCACGGATTCGCAGCAGGTTGCGCCGGGCAACAGCGCTACCTTCTATGCACCGTTCCTCGGCATCCCGGCCAACTCGGTCGGTTCAGCGACCGTGACGAGCGGCGGCAACATTGTGGCCGTGGTGAACGATGAAGGCAGCGACAACGGCCTGAGCCGCACGACCACCTACGCCTGCTTCCCGGCCTCTAAGGCCACCAACAAGGTGCTGCTGCCTCTCTACAAAGAGTATTGGGTCGGCAATATGAGCGGTATCCAGATTCAGAACGTGGGCACCGGCAATGCCGACATCACCGTGACCTATATTCCGACGAACAAGAGCGGTCAGGTTAGCTTCAAGCCCGGCGCCCTGATCGCTCCGGCAGGAAGCACAACGTTCTTTGGCGTAAGCGATGGCATCGCTCCAGCGACGATGACGGTCGTTTCCGGCGATCCTGGAATGCTGGACAAGACCTACGGCAGCGTGGTCATCGAGTCGAACCAGCCGATTGTCGCCATCGCCAACGAGAGCGGCTTCGGACCGGGCGCCAGCAACCAGGACAGCAAGAATTACGAAGGGTTCAACCAGTAGCCCTATGACCTGACCGGGCCCAGAACCCGGCCGCCAGGAACAGAAAACGGCCGCCCCATCTGATGAGATGGGGCGGCCGTTTTGCTCACTTCTCTCTGTTATTCAGCCGGTGAGAGGTCGATGGCTCAGGTGCGACGCCAGAGGATGGTCACGCTATCTTCTTCACCAATGGCCGTGCGCAGGAAGGTAATCAGGCCTTCGCTGGCTCCGTTGGCCTCCAGAAAGTCGACCGTCGGCAAATCAATGTAATAGTCCTGATCTTCCAGCGACTCCTCCTCCAGGTTGTCAATGAGGAACTTCAAGTCACTTTCGGACACCGACCCTAACAGGGTGTCGGACTGGCTGCTGTATACGGAAATCATTGTAACCTCCTGGGCGCGTCGAACGCGCCTGACTTGTGGGTCCACGCGGGAAACTAGTTCGCGCGGGTGAAGACGCCGCCAATGGCCGGGTCGCGGCCACACAGCAGCGGCAGATCAATCGTCGCCTGCGCCGTCAACGTCTGACCGTCGGGCGACATGTCGGCGTCAAGTGCGATGGTGATCGACAAGCCCTGGACCATGACGGTTGCGTCTGCGTCAAGGTGTGACGGGTTGGCGGGGTCGACCATACCTGACGCAGCTTGTGCGCCGGTCGGAACGGCCGTCGCACCGCAGTTGCCGCCGTCGAGGAACAGCCCATCGGCAATGGAGATGGTTCCGTTTACCGTGTCGCCGGCCTGGACCAGCACCAACTGTACCGGCGCTCTGCTGCCGTTGTCGCCATCCAGATAGCCCTCGAACGTGCCGCTGAACGTCCCGCCGGGCAGGGCGGCGCCGACAACGGCCGTTTCCGGCGCGGCCGGCACATCAGGCACGGACGTGTCCTGCGGCACCGCAAGCGTCGGCGTGGGCACAACGGTCGGGGCGGCTTGCGGAACAGGCGTTGGTAGCGCTTCCGGGGCGCGCCGACAGGCCGCCAACAGTATGACGATGACGACCAGGGTAGTTATTTTGAATTTGTTCATAGCGCCCCACATCATACTAGGCTGGGCAGCGAGATACAACCCTGCGGGCGCATCTCTCATCCACAGTGACATCGATGCCGGGCGCGACAAGGATGGCCGACCGATTCAATAGTCGCGACAGCCGATGCAGTTGGTGTCGCCGAAAAGGAGGAGATAGCGCGGTTCTCCTGCCCGGGGGTCCGGCTGGTCCCCGACTGTCTGTCCGTCCCCAATTTGATGGCCCCGAGTGCGCCTCGTGGGGTGGGACAACCGGCGCGGGGGAAAGGGATGGCAGACCAGTATCGGCCGGTTGTCTCTCCCTGTTGGGCGAATAAATGACAACTGCCGCGTGCGCCGGTATAGTTGGCAAATGACCGACTCGACACCACCCGAACTTTCTGAAGAACCGACCTCAACCCCGGATGCCGCAGCCGATGCGGAAACGGCTGACGCGCCAAAGGTTGATCCGCTTCGCAGCGTTTATACCTCGTCGCTGGCCGATATCCTACGCCAAACAGGTGTCAGTCTGGCGGTGTCGACGTATCAGGCAGGCAAAGTCATTCTCGTCCGGCTGGATGAGGAGACCGGCACGGTCAATACCCACTTCCGCAACTTCCACAAACCGATGGGCATCGCCAGCGACTACGCCCGGCTGACCATTGGTGGCACCAACACCGTCTGGTATTACCGCAACATGCCCGCGGTCGCCCCCAAGCTGGAGCCGGAGGGCCGCCACGACGCCGCCTACCTGCCGCGCCAGATTCATGTGACGGGCGATATTGACATCCACGAGATGGCGTGGGCCAGCGACGATGTTCTATGGCTGGTCAATACGCGTTTCTGCTGCCTGTGCACGCTGGACCCGGACCACAGCTTCAACCCGCGCTGGCGACCGCATTTCGTCAGCGCCCTGACGCCGGAGGACCGCTGCCACCTCAACGGGCTAGCGATGGTCGGTGGTCAACCGAAGTACGTCACCGCGCTGGGCGAGACGGATACTCAGGGGGGCTGGCGCGAGAACAAAGCCAATGGCGGCATCCTGATGGACGTCACCAGCAACGAGATTTTGCTGCGCGGCCTGTCCATGCCGCATTCGCCGCGCTGGCACAACGGCCGTCTCTGGCTGCTGGAGTCCGGCGAGGGCAGTCTGGCCACCGTTAGCCTGAAGCAGCAGAACTGGCAGACCGTCACACGGCTGCCCGGCTTCACCCGCGGCATCGACTTCTACGGGCCGCTGGCGTTCATCGGCCTTTCTCAGGTGCGCGAAAGCGCCACCTTCAGCGGCATCCCCCTGGTCGACCGGCTGGAAGAGCGGGTGTGTGGCGTGTGGGTCGTCGATATTCGCAATGGGCAGACGCTCGGCTTTCTGCGGTTTGAGGAAGGGGTGCAGGAGATCTTTGCTGTCCAGGTGCTTCCCAACATCCGCTACCCGGAAATGCTGGAGTTTAACGACAAGCGCCTTTCCCACTCCTATGTGGTGCCGGACGAGGCGCTGCGTGATGTGCCCACGACCCTGCGTGAGGGTATGACAGCCAACGCGGACGAACCGCCCGCCTAGCCGGGCAGCGAACCGCTGAACCCGCACGAGGGAATGGCGGATTCACTTACCGGAACATGGTTGCGCTGTGTTATACTTTGCCTGTGTGGTGTCTCCGCATGCGGCCGACGTGCCGGTCGCTATCATCTCCCTCAACGATACGACACCACCGCCCAACCACGGACGGCGCAAGGAGCGCGTTGTCCACCATGCAGCCCGCTATTCTCATCGGGTCGGGCTGCCACATGAACGGAGGATGGAATGGACAGGAGCAACTTGGGATCCCCGGATATGGCGCGTGACGGGGAAGAGACAGAACTGCGAGCGCCCTATTTGACTGTAGCTAATCTATTGACCCGCAGCCCGGAGCTGGCAGCCCGGTTTGCGGTCTATTATCGCAAGCTGAAACAGATGTCGGCCAGGCAGCGACGCTGGCTGTTGAAGAAGGCGGCCGTCACTGTAACGGGCGCGGCTTTGCTGTTGGCTATGAGCGGCACTCCGGTCCACGCTCTGACGATCAACGTCGCTCCGGGCGAGGTCATCGTAGCCGACGACGGCGCGTGCTCGCTGCGTGAGGCGATCGACAACGCCAACAACACCACCACCGGACAGACCCACACAGATTGTGCAGCCGGCAACCCCGGCGGCGCAGACACCATCGTGTTGCCGAACGGGTCGATGTTCGAAGTTCCCAACTACGCCGACTACTACTACGGCTATACCGGTCTGCCACCGGTCACCAGCACGGTCACCATCCAGGGCAACGGCTCGACGATTAAGCGGGCGGGGGCCAAGGATTTCCGGCTCATGGCCGTGATCAATTCAGGCGACCTGACGATCAACAACGCCACGCTGTCGGGCGGCAAGGAGCCGTATGGCTACGGCGGGGCGGTCTATGTTTACCAGGCCAGTCTGACGATCAACAACAGCACGTTGACCGGCAATGAAGCGGAGAACGGCGGGGCTATTGGGGCGACGTATTACAGCACGGTGACCGTGAATGACAGTACGATCACCGACAATTCTGCCTACTACGGCGCGGCCATCTATCTCAACTACGCCTCGGCCACGATCGAGGGTAGTACCATCTCTGGCAACACGGCCAACGAAGGTTCAGGTGGGGCCATTCACCAGTTCGGCTACCTGAGCGAGGCTCTGGTCCTCCAGGACTCGCTGGAAATCCGCAACAGCACCATCCAGAACAACGAGTCGTCTTATGACGGCGGGGCGTTGAGTATCATCTCCAGCAAGCTGGTTATCGAGGATACGGTCATCAGTGGCAACCAGGCCGGCGATGGGTATGGTGGCGCGGGATATATCACTGATTCCGAAATAACGATTACGGGAAGCGAAATCAGCGGGAATTCGGCCTACGCTGCCGGCGGGCTCTCGATCCTTGGGTCCACCGCAACGATTTCTGGTTCTGAAGTGACCGGCAACGTGGCGACTGATGGGAACACAGGCGGGTTGGGTTTCTATACGTCTATCGCGACCATCACCAGCACACCGCTAACCAATAACACGGCCGAGCAGGCTGGAGGCGGACTGTACAGTCAGCAGTCGCGGGTCACTGTGGTCGATACGACGATTAGCGGTAACTCCGCCAAACGAGGCGACGGCGGGGGCGTCCTGGTAGAGGCTGAGGCTGAGAATCCGAACCCGGATCCCAGCCCGGACTTTCCCAGCGAGGTTGTCCTGCGTCGTGTGACCATGACGGGCAATTCGGCCGCCAATGGCGGTGCGTTGGCCAGCACGGCCGATGGATCGATCCTCATTGAAAACGGGACGATGTCGGGCAATGACGCCAGCAGTGACGGCGGCGCGGTCCATATAGAGGACACCAGCGGCACCACGACCGTGACGGGCACAGCCATTACCGGCAACAGAGCCGGTCGTGATGGTGGCGGTCTGCACGTTACCAGCGCTTCGGCCAGCGTCAATGGCGGCGAGATCAGCGCCAACACGGCCGGCGCAGAGGGGGGTGGAGCGGCCGTTTCCGGCGCTGCCAGCAACCTCTCCTTGTCTGGCGTGACCGTTTCCGCTAACAAGGCAAATGGCGATGGCGGCGGCGTGTACGTCGGCGAAGATGGCAGGGCAAGTATCAGCGCCAGCAACGTCTTGGAGAACGAGGCAGCCAACGGAGGCGGCGTCGCTTCGGCTGGTGTCGCCACTATCAGCGGCGGGTTGGTATCCGAGAATGTGGCCACTGGCGCGGGCGGCGGTCTGCGGGTCCTGGCTGCTGGTGACGTATCGGTCGCCAACAGCGAGTTGTCAGCGAACGAAGCGTCGGGCAACGGTGGCGGCGTGTCCGTCGCCCTGGGCGGCGAAGCTGAGGTAACCGGCACCGTGATTAGCGGCAATTCGGCCGTCTCTGGCGGCGGGGCGATGGCCGGGGGTGCGCTGACACTGGAGCAATCCACCGTCACGACCAACAACGGCGTCGGCCAACGGCGGTGGCGTGGCCACAGTCGACGGCACCGTCTTCGCGGAGACGAGCTCGATTACCGGCAACATGGCGACGGGTGACGGCGGTGGCGTGTTTGCGTCCGGCGCCAGCGCTGTGTTCAATCTGACGCGCAGCCTGGTGGCGAGCAATACGGCGACCAACGGCGGCGGCGCAGGTACCGGAGCGGCGGGCTTCCTCAACATCGTTAATAGCACCATTGCCAATAACCAGGCTAGCCGTGGTGGGGGCATCGATGCCCTGAACAATGTCACTGTGACGAACTCGACCGTCAGCGGCAACACGGCCAGCAACGGCGGCGGGTTGCACAATGGGGTCAGCGGCGATACCGAGTTGGTCCGCTCCCTGTTTGTGGGCAACAGCGCCGCAACCGGACGCGAAGCTCAGAATCAGGGCGGACTGGTCACTACCAACGCGTTCAACGTCTTCGGCTTCAATGGTAATCCGGGGTTGGCGGGGATGGGTGCGGGTGACGACGATCTCGTGCCGACGACCACCCAGGCCAACATCCTCGCGAGCACACTGGCCAACAATGGCGGCCCGACGCAGACGCTGCTGCTGCCGGACAACAGCCCGGCGGTCGACTTCGCGCCCAGCGCGTCGTGCGTGGCCGAGCCGACCAACAACATTGACCAGCGCGGCGCTGAACGGAACCAGGATGGCGACGGGCAAGCGTCTGCCAACGAGTGTGATGCCGGCGCCTACGAGGTCGGTGATGTGACCGGGTTTGAAGCGTTTGTGCCGGTTGTGCGCACTCCGTAAACTGTACAGAGCCTAGAGATAACAAAGGCCGGACGACTAATCAGTCGTCCGGCCTTTTTGCTGTCCGGATCAGGTCGGTTGGGCGAGTTCGTGTAGTCAATCAGGGAAGCAGCCAGCCACGCGGCGCTCGAATGGCGTTCCTGCAGCCGCGATCCGGTCTAGAAGTCGTCGCTGGTGGATTCGAGGGTCAGGAGCAGCGACTGGACGTCCTGCTCGATCAGATAGAGCAGGCGGACCATTTCTTTGCGTTCCGCCGGGGTCAGCCCGCGGCGGTCGATGCGAGCGAGGTGGCCCCGCACCCAGTCGAGGCGCTCAATGCTGGACGGCCGCCCGGCACGCGCCGGCACAACGCCCTGTCGCGCCAGATCGTCCTGCTCCGGGAGGTCGTCGCCCGGTTCGTAGGGTCGGCGGGCGGGGAGGGTGGCGTCGTCGGTCGTTTCCTCGGAGAGGGTCTCGCGCCGCATCAGACGAATCGCCTGGCTGACAGTCAACGCGGGCGCCTCTCGCAGCAGACGCGAGACATCACGGACTTCGCTGCGGTCCAGATCGCCGGCCATCCGTGCCCGGTGGAGGGCGCGCTGCTGGGCCTGTGTCAACTGTTGGTAGACGCGCGTATCTCGCTCGCTCAGATCGCCGCTGCGCACCGCTTCCTTGATCTCGTCCGGCAGGTCAAGCAGCTTGATCAGCTGGTGGATGCGCTGGCGGGAGTAGCCGAGGCGCGCCCCGACTTTGGCCCACGTCACCTTGCCCGCCCAGGGCTCGCCGCTGGAGACGGGGCCGCCGGCGTCGAGTTCTTCCTGGAGAAGCTCGCGCAGCCGCAGGAGAGCGGCCGCCCGGTCGACGTCGTTGAGGTCTTCGCGCTGAATGTTCTCCACGACCTGGCGCACGAAGCGGGTCACTTCGTCGTAGTCGCGGCGGCGCACGACGGCGGGAATGGTGCTCAGCCCGGCCTGTCGGGCCGCCCGCCAGCGCCGTTCGCCGTGGACAATCAGGTACCGGTCGCGGCCGATCTGGGTTACTTCAATCGGCTGGATGACGCCGTCCTGGCGGATGCTTTCGGCCAGCTCAGTCAGGCCGCTGTCGGAGAAGGTGCTGCGTGGCTGTGAGGGGTCAGGTTCGATGACATCCAGGCGAATGGCCAGCAGCTGCAATCCGGCGGCCTGCTCGCTGTCTTCGTCGCTGGCAAACAGCTGCTCCAGGTCGCCCGAGCGAGGCTGGATCTGCTGGGAGAGGTTCACCTTTGGTTTCTTCCGGCTCATTATGCGGTCCCGTAGTCAGGCAGGCGACCACCGTCCCTGCGCGCTAATGTCGTCTTGGAGCGGCCGTTCATTCGTTCTGGAGGACTTCCTGGGCCACAGAACGGTACGCCTCGGCGCCGGGGCTGCGGGTGTCATAGGCCAGGATACTTTGCCCGGCGGCGGCGCTTTCCGCAAAGCGCACGGAGCGGCGGACCACTGCGTC
Source organism: uncultured Chloroflexia bacterium (assembly GCA_963715935.1). Taxonomy (GTDB): domain Bacteria; phylum Chloroflexota; class Anaerolineae; order Promineifilales; family Promineifilaceae; genus Promineifilum. The sequence continues at coordinate 75,913 of CAVQSM010000002.1, forward strand.
GAAGATGTGGATGTCGTCGCCATACTGCTGGCGCACGGCGTTCTGCACATCCTGGGTGATCGTTGCTCGCGTGTCCGCCATCGTCAGCAAGATGCCCTCGATAGCAAGGTTGGCGTTCAATCGTTTGCGCCGCACGGTCTCGATGCTGGACAGAATCATGAACGCGCCACGCGCTGCCAGATACTCCGTCTGCACCGGAATGATGACACTGTCGGCGGACGTCAGGGCGTTGATTACCAGCAAGCCAAGCGATGGGTTGCAATCGATCAGGATGTAGTCGTAATCAGCAGCCACGTCGACGAGCAGGCTGTCGAGCACGCGCTCCCGGCTCAGCGTGTTGATGAGGCCCACTTCCACGAGGCTCAGCTCCGGCTGGGCGGGGAGCAGGTCAAATCCTTCGCTGGTCTGGTAGATGGCAGGAGCCACGTCGCCGGTCTCTCCGTCCACTTCAGCCTTGAGCGCGTCATAGATGGTGGGAGAGATGTGGTCGGGGTCGAAGCCCGCGTGCTGGGTCAGGTTACCCTGCGGGTCCAGATCGACAGCCAGGACCCGTCGCCCCTCTTCGGTAAGAGCGGCCGCCAGGTTGACGGTGGTCGTGGTTTTGCCCACGCCTCCCTTCTGCATCGCTATGGCTATGATACGCGTCATGGACTGCTTGTATTATCCGCAGAATGGGCCCTGCGGCGAATCGCCGTAGGATCCGGACCGCCTGCGCAGCGGACCAGAGGGGTAACACTGAGAAAGGATAGCTCGTGGCCGGGCCAGAAGTGGGGCCTTCCAATACATCGTGGTGCTGCATCCGGTACAGTCCGTCACCATGTCCCACTCACTCTGCGCGGCCGTTTGGCGCTATAGGCCTTCTCAGTGCGACCCCTCTGCTTCGCTGCTTGCCTCCTTGCTTCGTCTCAGAACGGCAGGTCTCCGATCACATGTTCGTGCCAATCAGTCAGATAGGTCAGCGCTTCCTCAAACCGCATGGCCGGGAGGGCTTTGTAGCTGGTGATGCCGAACTTGCGGTACAGCTCGCCGTATACCGCTCCAAACTCGTTACGCCCTGACTTCTTGCCCAACGCCAGCGCCACTGTCTTGACGGCCTGGCTGATCTGGCTGGCCTGGTCGGGGGTCACGTTGCGGGCGGTATCGCCCAACTGCGCCTCCAGCGCTTCCAGCCGCTGCTCGTGGTCTTCTACCTGGCCGCGCAGCATGAGCTGGTTCCGTGCCAGGTTCATAACCGCCTGAGCCATCTTGTAAGCCTGCGCTTCGGGCGTGTCCTGCGCCAGCAGCGCCTCAAAGTCGACATTGGTCGATAGCTGGCCTTCCCGGTAGGCCGCCGCCAGCACCTTGTACACCTTCTCCTGGTAGAGGATGAGGCGGTCGCGCACTTCCGGGCGGACCCGGTTGGCGTTGATGCCAAACAGCCAGCCGTTCAGATAATCGACTGGCAGGCAGTTGGTGGTCTGCGGGCCGCCGCCGCGCCCGGCCGAAGGGGTAAACGTAATGTTGACCCCTTGCACCTTTTGCGACAGAACGGGATCGTCGTTGATGCGGCGCATCTGGCCCTGATACGAGACGCCAAGGCGCTCGCACAGCTGCCGGATGGAAACGTAGATCTCATCAGCATCGTCCACGCGCACCAGAACAGCCGTTATCTCATCGTCGTTGAAGATAACTTGCTTCTGTTGGACCGGAACTAGCGCTGAATCACTCATAATGGCTGGCTTCGGACGGGCGACAGACCCGGACTGCGCTGATGGCAACCTATCAAATGTTGCAATGCTACAATCTGTTGCAGTAATACAACACTCATATGGTAGCGCATCGCCCCGGAAATCGCAACCGGTTGGCGCGGTGAAGATGGCACGAAAAAGGGCGAGACACGCCAGCGTCTCGCCCTTCAGTGAACAGTGTGGAGGCTTGCTCTAGTCGGTGCAGTATGTCAGTGTCGCATCATCCAGGTACATGCCGGTGAAGCCGCCCGTACCGTTGTTGAAGACGCCCCAGTAGAGGATGACCGTCTGACCGATGAAGGAGTTGAGGTTCATCTCATAGTAGACCCACCTGCCGAACGCCTCCCGCTGGAACATCAATGTGTGCTGTTGGCCCTGCTGGTCGAATACCAGCATCATTTGCACATCGTTGGACAGCTGCACCTCATCGCGCTCAGAAGTCGGCACGTACGGCGGCGGTGTCATCTTGCCGGCCCGGGTGCCCGTCGTCGTGGGATAGAGCCAGTAACCGAGCGTGGCGTTGGCCGCCGTGACCGGAATAGTCACCGTCTGCTGGATGGACGAGTAGCTGAGTCGATTATCCCAGAGGTTGACAATGCCGATGCGCATGGAGCGCGCACCGGTGTGGGCGATCGTATCGACATAGCTGGCCGGGAAAGCGTTGACATTGATCTGCCAGCCGCTGTTGTTTTCCATGCCGCCATTCAGAATCAAGTTGCCGCAGAACGGCCCAGGTGTTGGCGTGGCAGTTGGCGGTTGTGGTGTGGTGGTAGGTAGCGCGGTCGCCGTCGCCGTAGGCGGTACAGCGGTCGGTGACGCGGTCGCCGTGGCGGTCGCCGGCAGCGTGGCCGTGGCCGTCGCGGTAGGCGATGGCGTGGGCGATGCCCCAAATACAATGGCGGGCAAGAAGGCGGGCGGCAGGGTTGCCGTTACCTCAGGCGTGGCCGAAGCGGTCGGGGTAATCGTAGGTGTCAGCGTGGCGGTTGGCGTGATCGTCGCGGTCGGCGTAATGGTTACCGTTGGTGTAATCGTTGCCGTTGGCGTGATGCTAGCCGTTGCCGTGGCCGTCGTGGTTGGGATCAGCGTGGCTGTGCCGGTCGGCGTCACCGTGCTAGTCGAAGTGGGCAGGGGCGTCACGGTGTTGGTCGAGGTGGGTGTTGGCGTGGGCGTGTCGCTGATGAGTACAGAGCCGCCCAGGAACAACGCTGAAACAGTATTGCCCTGCTTGTCAGCCAGCAGCGGCGGCGGATCCAGCGCAAAGTCGACCTGCCCGATGGCATCATTCGGCGGGTCGGCCGTATCAAACGTCATCGTCATAATCGGTCCGCTGGGCACACCCGGGAGCGGCGAATTGTCATTGATGATCGTCACCATCAGAATGCCGCTGAACTCGTTCTCGGTGAGATCGATGGTGGCCTCAAAGCCAGCCGGCAGCGAAAACGTCAGGCTGTCGGGGATGCCGTCCATATTGCTGTCCGTGTCATCCAGGGACAGCAGGCCGGAGTCATAGACGATGGTGAAGAAGAATGTGTGAATCTCTTTGTTTCCGGTGTCGAAAACAACGGGCACCTCTACCTGTGCGCCGGGCGCGGCTGGAATCTCGTCCGCGATGGTGACAGAAGGAAGGGTGCTCTGGGCAAGGCTTGGCCGGATATAGGTTGCTGCCAACAGCGTGCTGAGCAACAAACCTCCCAGAACAAACCCCAAGAATAGCAGGGAAGTCGCTCGTTTAAACATGGCAACCTTCAGTATATGTCAACCGCTTGATTGACGCTGCGAAAGATGCGTGAAACTCGAAGGTCGCCGGTTGTCGCCGCGACCGGAGGCCGGCGGGCCAACCCCCTTGTTGACCAGCCAGCCTCCCTTCCAACCCACGCTAAGGCGCGGTGATGGTGAACGATTCGGTCTGGCCACTGCCCATGCCGCTGGTCAGCTGCACAGCCGGGCCGGTTGTTACGTTGCTAAGCGAGATTTCGCCAACCATCGGACCGGACAAGCCCTGGTTCTGGGCCGTGACGACGACCTGATTGGCCCCGCTGACCAATGCAAGCGGGAAGGAAACATGCCGTCCGGTCATGGGATAGCGGTCCAGAACCCGCGTGCCGTTGAGGTCAATATTGACCACGTCGCCATCCTGAAGCTGCGGGTCGCGCAGCGTCATGGTGATCGAATTGCTGTCGACGCTGACGCTTTGCAGGACGGAGCCGGTGTCAGAATCGGGCAGGACCGCCAGCGATTGCTCGACCCAGGCGGTGTCGTTGGCCGCCCAAAGGACCCACTGATTGGACGCCGGCTCGCCATAGATGGGGAAGCTGCCTTCAGCCGGATTCTCCATCACATTACCGAAGATCTCGACGCGATTGGCGTTCTGAGTGGTGTAGTTGAGGACGTAGCTGATGCCCGCCTCGATGCCCGACGCGGAAGGCACGGCCGCGAAGAAGTAGTCGATCTGCGGAGCCAGCGCCGGTACTTCGGTCGCATTCACGCGCTCGCCGGCGCTGGCGGCGACGCCGACGGCCGTCGCGGTCGCCTGGGAGGCAACCACGGTGCCCTGGATGGCCGCGATCTGGGCGTCGTTCAGTTCCGGCATGCCGGCGTCCGCCGCCAGGGCCTCAAGCGCGGCAATCTGCTCGGGTGAGGCGGCTTCAAGCGTCGCTGCCAACTCGGCTACGCGCACCGGACCGAGAGAAGAGACAGTGGCGGCAGCCTGCTGTTGCTGCTCCGCTGTCAGATTGCATGCGGCCAGGGTTAACACGAGGCCGGCAAGTACGATTAGATTTCTGAGCTGCTGTTTCATGGTTTCAGTGTCTCCTTTGTCGACTGTCAATGACGTCATCCAGTTTGTTCGGCTCCGACCCGGTTGGCCGGTGCATGATCTCCTCAGATAGCCGCAGGCGGCGAGGGTGAATCGGCTTGTGTTTCTCTGCCTGAACGATTACACTGCGCATCAATTATACTATAGGCTGACCTGTCGTAACTCGGCATTGGCCGAGGTTGCGCCGGGGGCCACACCAAGGAGTTATGATGAAAGTTCGTCCGACTGGTATTACGCTTATTGCGTTGGGTTTCCTGTTGTTAGGCGTCCTGTCGTTTATCTGGGGTCTCATCCAGTTTGGCTTTGGCGGGTTCGCCTGGCTAACTGGCGCGATCTTCAACGCCACAGGCTCGGCGGCCGTTGGCAGCAGCAGCTTCTGGAGCGGGCTGATTGGCCTCGCCGTTGGGGCTGTCCAACTGGCAGTGGGCATCGGTCTGCTGCGCATGAGTTCGTGGGCGTGGACGCTGTCGCTGGTCGCTGTCGGCCTGACGGTGGTACAGGGCGTGATTGGCTTGTTTAGCGGTGGCTTCTTTGCGCTGTGCTGCGGCGTACTCGGTTTGCTGATTCCGGTGGCCATCTTGGTCTATCTGCTCCGCCCCGAGATTCGGGCGCTCTTCGACTAGTGCGCGCCTCTGCCTGTCTCGCCTCCGCATTCAGGCAGAAAGCGAAAGGCCGGTCCGCGGCTCTCGAGCTGCGGACCGGCCTTTTACGACGACGAATCGTCGTGAAGCTAAGCGACTGAACTACTCAGCGGTCTGATCGATGCTGTCACCGATGGCAACCGCATCCACAGTGGCCATCTCGCCGGACAGCTGGCTGCCGACGGTAACGCTGGTGACCTTCATGCCATCCGCACCGGCGGCGTCGGCAATCGTCTCAGCCAGTTTGTCCTCAGCAATGACAACCAGCGCAGACGTATTCGGCTCCAGCGAAGCGGCCATCGCCTTCAGCTCGGTCTGGTCGAACGAACGGCCCAGGTAATGGCCGGCAACGCCGCCGACCAGCGCGCCACCAATCAACCACAGCAGGAAGCCGACCGGTCCACCCAACAGGGTGAGCAGCAGCGCTGAACCACCACCAACGGCGGCGCCGGCGGCTGCGCCCTTGTAACCATGGCCGGTCTGCTTGACATGGGCCTTGCCCTTGCCATCAATCTCGACGACAGCCCAGGCCTTGACCTTGTAGCCGCCCTCACCCTGGTACTTCTTGACGAGATCCTTGACCTGATCGGCCCGATCCTCGCCGGCGAACTGAATTGCTATCATCCGATATACTTCGTTTGTTGCTTCGTCTGCCATTTCTTGTCTCCAATATGTTAATTTTGCGCCCCCATCTCGTGCCAATCTGCACACGCACATTGGCACGCCGCCCCTGTATGGGTTTCGCTCAGTATCTGTCTATAAATCTGCTGGGGTCCACCCATGATATTAGCCGAATGCGGCAATCTTGTCCACCACAATTCGGACGGGACGTGTTCAGCAGGGGCATTGACTATGACCGCGGGAAGGTCAACTTACCTGCCGAAACAGCCGGCGGATAGCGCGGTTTGCCGGAACACTGGGGCGAAAAAGTCGGGTGAGGGGTCGGGCCTCGGGTTGGCTAGACACCCGACGTCGCATGAGGCTTGCGTCGCGTCTGCTCCTTTCCTGGTCCTTGACACCAAACGCTCACTCATGCTAAGCTCATCTCGTATAGTAGCGGCGATCAGAGTTCGCTGTAGGGTCGTTCAGAGCAACTGCGTGAACGTGTGAGTTCAGTCGATCGCAGCCTGCCTTGAGACCCCGCCACGAACCGAAAGCCTGAAACGATATTATCATTTGAGTAAGGAGTTAAACATGTCTACTACTAAAACAGCGCGCGAGCGCACTTTCTGGGTCTGGATCCTGATTGCAATTGCGGTGTTCGCCGGCATCAATGCGCTGCTGGACGCGGCCCGCTACATGGGCTGGCTGCCGATTGCCACGCTCGGTGATCTCACGTTTGCGCTGCCCACCGCATCATGGCTCGGCGCCATTCTCTCGGGCGTTGTCGGCCTCATCTGGTTCTGGGTGGCCATGCAGCTGTACAACCTGAATCCGCAGGGCTGGCTCTTCGTGGTCGTTATGGCCGTTCTGACCCTGATCATGGCCTTACTGGGCTGGATCGGCAGTGGAACGTTCCAGTCCGTGCTGCCCGCCCTTCTGCTCGGCGGCATCGGCCTCATCATCGGCCTGCTGCCCAGCACAAAAGCTGCCTTCGGCATGCAGTAGTCGAATCGTTCTGACGTAACACGAAAGCCGGGCTGCTCCTTCGTCGACGAGGAGCAGCCCGGCTTTTTTGCTTCCTTTCGAGAAGCGGCGGTGACGCTGTGGTCCTCGCTAGCCTACCTGCTGAACCACAATCACCACATCATCCTGCGGATTGTCGCGGGTCAGTACGCTCGTGACCGTAGTGCTGGTCCAGGACAGCTTGTCGCCGTCATGAATTGTGGCCCGCACGGCGTAGCTGTGGTTGGCCTGGATAAGCGAGGCGTCGTACGTCAGCGTGTAGGGAATGGGCACACCAGAGCCTCCCGTCACTGAAGTAGCTGTCGCGACCGTCTCTGCCGGAGCGTCGGCTCGTGACACATCCTGCAAGCTGACGGTCAGCAGCCCGCCGGGCCGCAAGGCAATCCGTTGTCGATACACCACGCTCCCGCTGAGCGTCATCCAGCCTGTCTTCTGCTCCATGTCCGTCATGTCTGTTCCTCCGACTAGTCTCGACTGTGATGGCAGATTCTATGGCCATTCTAGCCCGGTTTCAACGTCCGACCAACCGCAGGGACCGGACTCCTTTCCCGTATCTTGGATGGGCAGAAGCGCGACAAGCAGTGTCGCGGCTACGTCCGGCAGAGCGTGTTGAATTACCCTTGGTTGGACCTTCCTGATGAATTGACGCACCGTGTTATGCTTTTCGATTTCTGTGTTATACTGTCTATGACGCAGTGCGCTATATTGAGTCGGGTTGAAGCCGCTTCACCCGCCTTCTGCAGGAGAACCTAAACCGTATGGATGGCTTTCCCACGACCTCCCTGTCCGCAAACGGTGCTGACGATGGCGTTTATGATTACGTGATTATTGGGTCTGGCTTCGGCGGCAGTGTGTCCGCGTGGCGGCTGACTCAGAAAGGGTACCGGGTGCTTGTGCTCGAACGAGGCAAGCGCTTCGCCAGCGCCGACTTTCCCAAGACCAATTGGAACGTCTTCAAGTATCTGTGGCTGCCTTCGCTGCGCTGCTACGGTATCCAGGGACTAAACTTCTTCAAGGATATCTGGCTGTTGAACGGCAGTGGCGTGGGTGGCGGTAGTCTGGTTTATGCCAGCACCCACCGCATCCCGCCCAAAGCGTTCTTCGAGTCCGACGACTGGGCCCACCTGGCTGACTGGGAGGAAGAGCTGATGCCCTTCTACCATGAAGCCAACCGCATGCTGGGCACCGACACCAACCCGCGTCTCTGGCCGGCCGACTTGCGGCTGAAGGAGATCGCCGAAGAGAACGGCCAGGGTCACACGTTTGAGCCGACTCCGGTGGGCATCTACTTTGGACAGCCCGGCGTTACTGTCAATGATCCATTCTTCGACGGCGAAGGCCCGACGCGCACCGGCTGCATCCACTGCGGCGGCTGTATGGTTGGCTGTCGCCACAACGCCAAGAACACGCTCGACAAGAACTATCTCTATCTGGCCGAGCAGTACGGCGCAGAGGTGCGACCGGAGTCGAATGCCGTGCGGATCGATCCGCTGTATGGTGGTCCTCCGGGCGCGGCCCGCTATGAGGTTGTTTTCGAAAAGATTACCGACGTGATCAAGCGCCGTCGTGACACAGTGCGCGCTCGCAACGTCATCGTGGCTGCCGGCGTGCTGGGCACGGTTGACCTGCTTTTGCGCTGCCGCGACGAGGAAAAGACACTGCCGCGTCTCTCACCCATGCTGGGCGAGAAAGTGCGCAGTAACAGCGAGGCGCTTATGGGCGTGACAGCCCGTGGCGACGACGAGGACTTTTCGCAAGGCGTGGCCATCAGCTCCCACTTCTGGGTGGATGACCAGACGAGCGTGGAACCGTGCCGCTACCCACCCGGTTCGTCATTTATGCGCAGTCTGATCTGGCCGCTTGCCGCTTACCGGGACGACCCAAAGACGACGATTCTGGAGTCGATCAAGCTGCTGTTCAAACGACCGTCCGACTTCTACCACACGCGCTTCAAGTCCGGTTGGGCCGAGCGCGACACGGTGCTGCTCATCATGCAGACGGTGGAGAACAAGATGAGCCTCCGTCGCAGCCGGTCAATGTGGACCGCCTTCCGCAAGGGGCTGGTCACGGAGCGCGACCCGACCGAACCGATTCCGGCCTGTGTGGTCGAAGGTGAGAATGTAGCCAACCGCTTCGCCGAGAAGGTTGATGGTGTGGCCTGGATGGGGATCAACGATGTCCTCAACATTCCCAACACCGCCCACATCCTCGGGGGCTGTCCGATGGGAGCCGACGAGCAAACAGGCGTTGTCGACACCAGCCATCAGGCGTTCAACTATCCCGGCTTGTACATTGCCGACGGCTCCGTCGTCCCGGCCAATCTGGGCGTGAATCCGAGCCTGACCATTGCCGCCATGACCGAACGGGCCATGGACATGGTGCCGCCAAAGGGCAAGGCGCCTGCCGTGGAGCCGCTGCCCAATCCGGGAACTGATCTACGTAGACGGCCGTCCCGTGCGCACTTCCAATGGCAAGAGCAACCGGTCTCGGGCCGTGACGCCGTTGATGCTGCTGCTGGCTGTCGTTCCGCTCTTGTTGGCCCTGTTTACGTTCTGGAAGAAGAAGTAGCGCTGAGGAACAATCCCTATGAATCCCATATCGGACTGCATCGATTTCATCAATCCGGGCACTGGACAGAAGTTTGGCGAGGTTCGCGTCACCACGGAAGCGGAAGTGGAGAAGGCGCGCCGGGACATGGCGCTGGCCTCGGCAACCTGGGCGAGCAAGCCGGTCAAGGAGCGCGTGCGCATCGTCAAACAGTTCCAGCGTGTCGTCATCGATGCGGCCGACGAGATATCGGCGGTCGTCAACCAGGACCACGGCAAGAGCCGCCTCGACGCGATGCACGAAGTGCTGATGACGGTGGAGAAGATACACCAGTACGCCCGCCACGCTGAGCGCTGGTTGGGGCGGCGGCGCGTGCCACGCGGCCTGTACTTCTTCCGTAACTTCTACACGGAGCGCGTGCCGTTCGGTGTGGTGGGCATCATCGGACCTTGGAACTATCCCATCGACCTGATGCTGCCGCCCATCGTGGCGGCGCTGCTGGCGGGTAACACGGTCCTGGTCAAGCCATCGGAAGTGGCCGCGGCGACGGGTGTCTTGCTGGAACGTCTATTCGAACGCGTGCCGGAGCTGGCCCCATTTGTGCGTTTTGTCCACGGCGACGCCCGCACAGGCGCGGCGCTGGTGCGTTCCCGGCCCGATATCCTGTTCCTGACCGGGTCCACCAGGACAGGCGAAGTCGTGGCCAAGATGGCGGCGGAAGATATGACGCCGTTCCTGTACGAGCTAGGCGGCAAAGACGCCATGATCGTGTTGGAGGACGCCGACATCAAAGCGGCCGCTAAGTGGGGTGTCTGGGGCGCGTTCTACACGACCGGACAGGCGTGCATTTCCGTTGAGCGCGTCTACGTCCACCAGAACATCTACAATGAATTTGTGGAGGCGGTGCTGGACGAAACGGCCAAATTCACCGTTGGCTACCGTCCCGATGTGGACAACCCGTACCATATGGGACCGCTGACGTTCGAGCGGCAGTGCGACATTGTCAACACCCATCTCCACGACGCCGTCCAGAAGGGTGCCCTTGTGCTAACGGGCGGCCACCAGACCGATATGTTCATTGAGCCGACTGTCCTGGTCAACGTCGATCACAGCATGCAGATTATGCAGGACGAGACGTTTGGACCGACCATGCCCATCATGCGCGTGGCCAATGACACCGAAGCGATTGAGCTGGCCAACGACAGCAACATGGGGCTGAGCGCCGTTGTCTGGAGCAACGACCTCAAGCACGCCCGCCGAGTGGCGGAGCAGCTGGAGGTTGGCGTGGTGAACATCAACGATACGATGTCCCACTACACCGTGGCCATGCTGCCGTTTGGCGGAATGAAGCTGTCGGGTAATGCGCGAACTCACGGCGAAGAAGAGGTGACACAGTTCACCCATAGCAAGTCGTACGCGGTTGGTCAACCGCCGGCTGAGTTTGATCCGTCGACCTGGGTGCGTTATCCGGGCCAGTACCGGTTAACCAAAGCGATCCTGGGCGGCGCTTACGGGGTGACGCCGCAGCAGCGCATCGAACCGGTCATGGCGTATCTGACCAACGACCCCCGAGCCAAGCAGGTCACGCGCAAGGCGGCTGTTGGGGCAGGGCTGGCGGCTGGCGTGGCTGCCCTGGCCGTTGGACTGCTAAAAGCCCGCAAATAGAGACAGCAGGGCGCTAGCTCTGGCCTGTCACCGAATTGCGAACATTGTCCCATGTGGAGCGCAGCTTGCTGACCGCTTCCTGGTCGGGCTTCTCTTCGGCGCCGGGCACATAGCGCATCAGGCTGGAAATCCATTTAGTCTGCTCAAAGCTGCCCAGAATAGCGATGATCAGCATGGTCAGCGGGATGGCCAGAATGGCGCCGATCGTGCCCAGCAGCGAAGCCCAGACAAAGACCGAAATAAAGACAATCAGCGGCGAGATGCGAAGACTTGTTCCCATCACGCGGGGCTGAACGAGGTTGGCCACTGTGCCGTTGATCAGCACATAGCCCAGGAAGACAATCCCTGCGGTTGCCAAGCCATACTCGGAGTAGGCGATGATGACTGGCGGAATGAGGGCCAGCCAGAATCCCACCGCGGGAATGTAGCCCAGGAACCATGCCAATAATCCCCACAGGATAGCGTAGGGAATGCCCAGGAAATAGAGCAGAATGGTGTTGGCCAGGCCGACAAGGAAGTTTAGCCCGGTCATCACGACGACGTACTGGCGCACATCGTCGGTCAGGCTCAGAACCTGGTTGACAACCGATGAGTCGGAATTGATTCCCAGCTTGGACAGATTGGGGATGGACAGCGCGGTGTAGAGCATGAAGAAGAAAACGAAGAACGTTAGCCCCATCTGGGCGAGCGCACTGCCGGCACCGACGATGATTCCCCCAAACAGATTGGCGAACTGTGTAATGTTGAACCGTCGGACCAGTTCGCTGGCTACCTCTGCCGCTATCGCCTGAGGGGTTTGCGGCACTACCTCGGCGCTGTCCGCAAACGGATTCAACCCTGTAAAGTCGATATTCAGAGAGCCCAATGAAACCAGAACCAGCCACGCCAGAATGAGGATGGCTCCCACCACGATCAGGATCGTGAGCAGGAGCGCCAGCCAGGACGGCAGGCCACGCTTGATGAACCAGCGTGGAACCGGCAGCATGGCGATAGTGATGACCAGCGCCAACAGAATCGGGTTGATGATGCCCGACAAGTTCTGGATGCCCCAGATGAGCACCATGACGGCCGCTCCGACGATGATTGCTGGTCCCAGTCGTGAGGATGAATCATCCGATATCATTTTCTAGCTCCACCTCTGTCTGTTGATGTACTGCGGGTAGATTCCTTGCCCGGCACGTGGCGTCGTGCCAGTTGTCCCACCAGATGCGGATGGTAACACACTGGGGGTGAATACGACAGGTAAACAGCCACCTCTCGCGGCTGTTTCAGACGGCTGTCTACCCCTGGTTCTTGTTGAGCAGGTCGCTCGCTTTGCCGGTCAGATCCTCGGCCGTGCTGCCGGCGATATCGCCGGCATTGGCCACCAGGCTTTCCGTATGGACTGCCAGGCTGGCCAACGCGCTTTCATAGTCGCCGCTCTTGAGCTGCCGGACGAAATCGGTGTCGCGGCGGAACGGATCGACCACGACGCTGCCGCCCATGCCGGCGACGGTTGCCTTCGCATCGCCCAGCGCGGAGGTGGCCACAATCGCGACCACGGCCGAGGTCGCCGCCTTCAACGACTGGCCGATTGCCTCCAGCTGTGGGTCTGGAATGCCGGTGTCCATCTTCTCCGCTGCCAGGCCGCCCAGCAGTGCGCCCAGACCGGCGCCCACAACCGCCTTCCTCTTACCACCCAGCAGACCCAGAAGACCGCCGGCTACGCCACCGGCGATGGCGCCCTTCTTGCGGCCGATATCGTCTGTTTCACGAATGGTCAACTCGCCACCGGCGCTCTTGGCAACGGAGGCAACCGCGGGCAGGTCCTTGCGGCGGCCGTCGAATGCGGCGAGCAATCGCGTCACGGCTTCTGTGGCTGAATCTTCCTCGTCAAAGGTGCCAACAAGCAGCTGGAAATCAATAGTCTCACTCATCTCGTATCTCCTTCAGGCAGGCTGACGGTCGCGCCGGCTAACTACCAGACAGACTGGTCGCCAACTGCACCCGACCGATATCGTATCAACTACATGGTTGCCAGTATAGCACGAGGGAGCGACGCACACAGTCTGTTGCCCGGGTCAGCTCGGTTATACAGCGACCGGCGAGAGGTCAAACGGCCGTGTCACATAGACGACCAGCGCCAGTCCAGCCAGCGTCAGGCCCAGCAAGGCGAACGTGGTTGAAATGCCCAGATTGGATGCCGCGGGCTGGAGTAAGATTGGCGACATGAACTGGCCCAGAAAAGTTGCGGTTGTCACGCCGCCCAACGCCCGGCCCCGAACGGTATTGGGTACAGCGCCCGCCAGCCAGGCCGTCAGATTGGGGATGACGAAACCAAGCCCCAATCCAGCCGCAGCCAATCCCGGCAGCGCCGTGGTGAAGCTGCTGGCCAACCAGACGACCAGATAGCCGCCGCCGGCCACGGCAAAGGCCAGCACGACCGTTAGCGACCGTCCAACGCGACCGGCCACACGTGCCGACAAGATCGAGCCTGTGGCGTAGGCGATAGCTAGCAGCGCAATGGCCAGCCCGCTCTGGGTTGCACTGCTGCCGCTTATGGCCTGCAAGTGGAAGGGGAGTTGGACCGGGATGACGTAAAACACGACCTGGATGAAGAACATCAAGCCGTAAAGTAACGTCATGAAGCGGATGGGCAGGGGATTGACCGCGGGCGCGGCTTGCCCGTCGATTATTGGCGCGCGCCGCCGCTCCGGTTCCGGGAGCAAAAAGATGACCGCAGGCAGCAAGAACCAGGCAAAGCTGTAGACGAGGAAGGCAAAGTGCCAGTCGATGTCGGCCAGGACGCCTGCCAGGATTAGAAACACCATGCTGCCGAGTCCCATGAACGCCGCCTGGTAGCCCAACATCTTGACGCGTGCCGTCCCGGCATAGTAATCGGCAATCAGTGTTGTGACCACCGTCATGATGGCCGCCACGCAAAGGCCAAGCAAGGCGCGGCCAACCAGAATGGGGCCAAGCGACTGGAGATAGTAGCCCGATGTACCTGCCAGGCCGTACAGGACAACGGCAGCGATGAGGATCCGCTTCCGTCCGGCGCGGTCGACTATCAGCCCGACGATGGGCGCGCCCAGGACGATGAAAAGGGCCGGGAGAGTCAGCACCAGGCGCACCCACAAATCGGCCCGCGGCACGTCGGCGAAGGTCGCTTGCATGGCGGGCAGGGAGGGCGAAACGGCGGCGGCGGCCATCGCCGTGAGCGTACTGGTTAGCAGAAGCGTCAGGCGAATGGGCAGCCCTTCAGGATCGCGCGTGGTCAGGTTCATGTCATGGACTCGTTGCCGAGCATACCACAGTCTGACAGGGGCAGGCGCTGCTTTCTTGTCGGGGAGACGACCGGAATGGGGGCGATTTACTGCGTCACGGTCGGTCGGACTCAGGTGGCGTCCAGCCATTCACGCAAAGCGGGCATATGCTCTTCGTAATGGCCAACGGTATTGTCCTGCAAGACTTGCAACAGGGTCCAATCGTACGGGAGGTTGCGAACGCGCCCGGGTGTGGTCAGGTCGCCTTCGCTCAGCATCTGTATCTCGTCCATCAACTCCACAAACACGTCGGCCGCCTCCTGGCGAACCTCATCGACCGACTTTTCTTCGCTTTCTTCGCGGATAAGCCGGTTGCGTTCTTCGTGAGGCAGCGTCCACCATTCGGAGCCGGAGACCACGTGTTCCTGGAGTACAGGAATCATCTCTCGCTCGTACCAGGTGACATGGGCGACCAGGTCCTTGACGGTCCAATTATTGACCACCGGTTCAAGCCATCGTTCAGGTGGGATGTGGCTGAGCAGTTCGTCCCACGTTTCGCGCCCTGCAATGAGGGACTGAATCAAGGTTGTCCGGGTTGATTGGTCGTCCATATTGGATAGTGCGCTAGGATTATTGTCCGATCTGCTTGTGGCTTGGAATGACATAATATTACCAGACCCCCGGAAATCGCGCCAATTGTGCGCCGTGGCGGGATTTGCTACACTGTGGATGCCGGGGCGACGAAACCCCGGAGGAGGCACGATGGCGAAACTGGATCTGGTGGGTATCGTGGTTGAGGATATGGGCCGAGCGCTGGCGTTCTATCGCTTGCTGGGCCTGGACATACCTGCTGAGGCCGACTCGGAAGGGCATGTTGAACTGGTGACTGGCGGCATGCGTCTGGCTTGGGACACGCGCGAAATCGTCTTGAGTTTCAACGACGAATGGCCGGAGCCAACCGGTCACCGTATGGGCCTCGCGTTTCTTTGCGACAGCCCGGCCGAAGTAGACGCGCTCCACGACACCGTCGTGGGCGCTGGCTACGGCAGCCACAAGGCCCCGTGGGACGCCTTCTGGGGCCAACGCTATGCAGTCGTCGTCGATCCTGATGGCAACTTGATCGATCTGTTCGCCCGGCTGCCGGATGCCGGCGCCGCGTGAGGCACCTTCGAACAGGGAACTCTGCGGCGCTTCCGGTCGTCTAGAGTGTAACTATGAGCAGCAACAGCAAACCGACCAATGAACGTGACCCGCTGGCTATGATCCTGGTGATCATCGTCGCCTTCAGCCTGCTGGCTGCGGCCGTCTTTCTATCTTTGTTCTACGGCGACACCAGCGGAAGCGTCGAGCCGACTGTTCCGCCGGTCGTCACGCCGGAGAACCCCGACCTCAACCCGGAGAACGGAAACGAGCTTAATCCGGAGTTCCCCGAAATCGAGCTGGTTTCGGCCGACGATCTGCGTGAGCTGGCGTTGGCCTTGGCGGCGGTCATTACGGCCGTATCCGGGCTGTTCGGCCTGGTAGCCACCCAATACTGGCGTGGGCGAGAAGAGGACCGCACCTCTCAGACCCATATGCTGGAACTGGAGCGGGAACGGCTGGAGCTGGAGCGCGAGCGCCTGAAGCTGGAGCAAGAGCGATACGAGCTTCAACGCGAGCGAGACCGGGCCGCCGGGAGTAGTGCGCCGCCCACGACCTCATCCTGACTTGCTGATAGCCCAACAAGGAGCATTGACCATGACAGCTGAAACAGGGCAGCGGATCGTTTCGCTGCGCGATGACCCCACGCTGGAGCGCACCTTCTACGCGCAGAAGCAGCGCATCTGGCCACCGTACATGATGGAAGACCACTATGCCAATCGCTACTGGCATCATTTGATTGACGACTTTCCAGAATGGCAGCTCTATCTCATCGACGAGGCGGGCGAGCCGATTGCCGTGGCCCAAACGCTGCCGTGCGTGTGGGATGGCACGCTGGACGGGCTGCCCATTGGCTGGGCCGATGGGCTGGTAGGAGCCGTGGAAAGTCACAAGCGCGGGGAGACGCCCGATACGTTGATGGCCGTCGAGATCTCTATCCGGCCGGAGTCGACTGGCCAGGGACTCAGCCCGGTCATGGTGCGGGCCGTACGCGAACGGGCCGAAGCGGCTGATTTGAAAGCGGTTATTGTCGCCGTGCGGCCGTCGCTGAAGCCGCGCTATCCGATTACGCCGATGGAACGGTACGTTCATTGGCAGCGCACCGACGGTGCGCCGTTCGATCCGTGGCTTCGTGTCCATTGGCGACAGGGCGCGGAGATCCTGCACGTGGCCCATCCGTCGATGGTCATTCGTGGCACCGTAGCGGAGTGGGAAGCGTGGACCGGCATGGCGTTTCCGGACAGCGGAGATTATGTGATTGACGGCGCATTGGCTCCGATTCAAATCGACCGGACGGCCGACCTGGGGCAGTATGTGGAACCGAACGTCTGGGTCCACCATCCGATTCGGACTCAGCGACTGAAGAAGACGCCTGTCTAGCGGCGACCGGTTTCGGCCAGCCACTTGTCTCGATTGGCCGCCCGCGCGATCTTTCCGCTCGATGTCTTGAGCAGCCACCTGGGGCCGACCAGGTGGACATAGCTGGCCGTGACCTCCATCTGAGAGGCAACGGCGAGGCGAATCGCCTTGCCGATGTCGTGTCGTTCGTCCACGTCATCTGTCCGTACCTCGGCCACCACGGCCACAAGCTCCGTGCCTTCCCGCTCGTCGGGGACGCCAAAGACGACGGCTCGCCCGGTATGGACGCCGTTCACTCCATTGACGACCGCCTCAATATCTTGCGGGAAGATGTTCTTGCCCGCGTTGATGATCAGGTCTTTGGAGCGCCCGGCGACGTACAGTTCGCCGCCCGCCAGGTAGCCGATATCGCCGGTCATCAGCCAGCCGTCCTGCAGCGGTTGTAGTTCCGGGCGGCGGTAATAGCCGCTAAGCATGCAGTCGCTGCGAATGGCGACCTCGCCAGCCATCCGCTCAGGCAGCGTTTCGCCATCCGGACCCACAATGCGAACGGCCGTATTAGGGATTGGCGGCCCGCAAGTCACGCGTTGCTGGGCGGTAGGCGAATCAGGGCTGGTGGGACGGGCGTGGCCGGTTGTATCCAGCTCGCGCTGGTCGATGACATCGACCGTTGCCGGGCGACCGGGTACGGTCTGGGTGACGGCAAAGGTGTTCTCGGCCATCGCGTAGCTGACGCCCAGCGCCTCGGCCCGAACGCCGTTGGCCGCAAATCGCTCCAGGAAGAGCGCGTGACTGTCATGACGCACCGGCTCAGAGCAGTTGACAAACAGGCGCATAGAGGCCAGCGATAGGTGTTCGCTGTCCCGCTTACGAATGCGACGGGCCATGTGGTTGTAGGCGAAGTTCGGCAGCCAAGAGAGCGTGCCCTTGAACTCGTCGATGGCCCGCAGCAGCAGCGCCGGATGCTGTACCCAGTCGAACGGCGACATCAGCACCAGCGGCACGCCCTGAAACAGCGGCATCATGAACCCGGCGATCAACCCCATGTCGTGGTAGAGCGGGAGCCAGCTGACGACGACGTCATCGGTCGTCAGTGCAATCGCGTCACTGTAGGCGGCGATCTGGTTCAGCACGGCCATATGGCTGAGGGCCACCCCTTTCTGCAAGCCGGTTGTGCCGCTGCTGTGCTGCAGGAAGGCGACAGAGTCCGGGGCGGGCGAGGCCGGCGAGTGGATGGTTGCGGTGGGCCGCAGGTCGCTCAACGCGGCCGAACCGTAGACGGGGCAGGCTACCTTCGGCCCAATCTCGCGGGCAAACTCGTCGGTCGTTAGCACGGCTGCGACGGCCGATAGGCGGATTAGCTCGCCCAGATTAGCCATATAGACGCCGGGATCGAGTTTCTCGGTCAGCGTCGGAAACATCGACGGCACGGCGCCGCGCAGCAGGCAAGCCCAGAACAGATAGACACTCTCCAGACTCTGGGTATGGGCGATGATGACGAGGTCGTCTCTGCCAAGCCCAAGCTCGGCCAACGCGCCGGCGTAGTGGCGGACTCTCGCCAGGAATGCAGCCCGGCTGACGACGACGGGCGGTTCGCCGGTGGCCGTGTAGATGATGGCCGGGCGCTCGTCCGCCTCGGTCAGGGTGACGGCGTCGAGCAGCGTGGTGAAGTCGGTTCGGTTGGCCAGCGTGAGCATGGTCTTGGCAGTAGGTCGGGCCTAGCCCGCCATGACGCGGGCCACCATCTGATTGAGCGTGTCCATCCTGGCTACGGTCAGGTCCGGATCGGGGATGTAGACGTCGAATTCGTCTTCCACAAAGACGCCCAGTTCAGCCAAAGAGAAGGAGTCCATCAGCCCGCCGCTGATGATTGGCTCGTCGTCGCCCAGCTCGTAGCTTTCGTCCCGAATAAGCTCGCGGGTGATATAGGTGCGTATGGCGGTTCGTACGGTTGCTTCGTCCATTGGTTCGTGGTCCTCGCTGTTTCTTGGGCTGGTGTCGCTGCCAGCCACAACAATGATTGCCCAAACGGACGCGAGAGGCAACGTTGGGTGGGTTATGGTAGGGCTCTTCGATATTCGAGCAGCCGTAGGGGCGGATGAGAATGCGACAAGGAATGTCGCGGCTACGGTTGGCAATCCGACTGATGTTTGGCCCTGGGGATATGGTCGATTCCTGGCGGGACGGGTAAACTGACCGGGCGTCTTGACCGATCTAGCTGAAGGAGTATGCTCTTGCCGAACTCGCACGCCGACCACGCCTTATTGACTTGCCCGAACTGCGCTCAATCCTATGAGGCCGACGTCTGGCTGATCGTCGACACCGCCGAGCGACCGGACTTGCTGGAACAGCTCCAGGCGGAGACACTGCACGCGCTCGTCTGCCCCCACTGCGCGCATCAAGCCACGCTGGACGCCGCGCTGCTGATCCACCGTCCCGACGCCGATCCGGCCCTCATCTTTTCGCCCGCTCGACAAACCGATGCGTCCGACAATCGGGAACAGGCCCAGGCGCTTGTGAGCATGCTGCGGGCCGAAATGGCTGATGAGTGGCAGGAAGCGTGGCTGAGTGATGGACTGCCCGGTGTGCCGCGCTCTGCGCTGGGTGCGCTGCTGCGGGATGAGCCGGAAGCGGTTGCCCGGTTGCAGGCCGCCCGCGCCAATGCACCGTCCGACGACATTCCCCCGGCGATGGCCCAGGCACTCGAAGAGGTGCTGACTATGCTGGCCAGCGACGGGGTGCGCGTGCAGACGGCCGCCGACCTGGACCGCGCGCTCGACGACCGGCCACAGCTGCGGGCGCGGCTGATGGCGGCTCAAGAAGAAGTTCTGGCTGAGGCGATGCCCTCCCTGCGCCAGGCGATGGACACGATTATGGAGACGCTCGCCGCCGAAGGGACGCAGGTCAGCTCGCCGGAAGAGCTGGAGCAGATCCTGTCTGAGCGAGCTGATTTGAGAGCGATTCTGGAGCAGGCCGGTGGTGGCCTGCCCGGCCAGCCGCTTTAACGCCGGTTAAGTCGCGAGTAAACGGCTGTCAAACTGGACCTTAACGGCAAGCAGTAGACAGCCCGCCAGGATTGCTTATGATTACTCTTGATGGGCAAAGAACTATGCAAGCTCAAGAAGTCCCTCAAGGGCGATGTCAATGAGTACATCATCCTGGTAAACGAACCCACGCACGTTTGCCTCAAGTGTGGGCGTGCTGCCAACAAGAAGAAGTCGCTCTGCCAGCCGATTCCCCTCAAGACACGATAGACTGATCTGCCCCACGCTTTTTCGCAGCTGTGAAGTGACCTTGCCACTGTCGTGGCGTCTGTATCTAGACGCGTATCCAACGATACATCCTCTCCTGTCGCCTGTCGTTATACTGCGCTTACTGTCGTTATACTGCGCCTAATTGATAGGAGAGACATGATGAAAACACAACAGAAGCGTGTGTCACGGGTACTTGGGGCACTACAGATCTTCGTCGCGTTGGGTGCGATTCCGGTCGGGATGATGTTCGTGCTGAATCCCGCGGGTAACACGATAGGAATGGATCCGTCCATGCTGTCCACTGGACCATTCTCGACGTTCCTGATTCCGGGACTGGTATTGTTGCTCGTGAACGGTGTCGGCAGCCTGGTGGGAGCAGTGGCCACGTTTCGCGGCCACCGCTACGCGCCGGAGCTGGCGATGGGTCTGGGCCTTTTCCTTGTGGTGTGGATAGCCATCCAGTTCCTCATCGTCGGGTTCTCATGGCTGCAAGTCCTGTATGCTATTGTCGGGCTTTTAGAGTTGGGCCTAGGCTGGAGGTTGCGGCAAGACCAGAGCGTGGCCACGCGTCCGAGGCGTCCCGCCTGATCACAAGAGTCACCGGGGTCAGCGCTGCTGCAGGTACGGCAACAGCTGTGCTCCTACCAGGTCTGCATAGATAGAAGTTCCCTGCCGCGACAGGTGTACCGGCGTGTCAGTGAATTGATCCGGTGGTAAAGCGTCCCACAAATCCACCAGCGCCCAGCCCGCAGCCGCTGCTCGCTCCGCAAGCAGTACGCGGTACTGATCATACGCCCATCGTGGGTAGAAGCTGTTGTAGCGGATGTCGCTGTTAGCTCCCTCGCTGATGTATATGGGCTCATTGATGAGCAGTACCGGGACGTCGCCGGCCAACGACAGGCCGGCTTCCAGCAGGTCGAATGTCAGGTCCGTGTTGCCCAACGGCCGCTCAGTCGGGATATCCAGCCAGCTCTCGTCAGCGTCCAGGTCGGTGGCGCGCAGGGGGATGTCGGTTGGGATCGCCTGGTCTATGCCTGTAGCCGCCCAGGGCAGGCCGAGGATCTGCAGCCTCAGTAGGTCAGCCAGATCGCGACGGCTTCCCGTCAGCGTCATGTCCAGCAGCGAGGGATCGACAAGCCGGTCGTCCTGGGGGTCCAGAGCCAGATCGAAAGAGGTGATCAGCTTACGCACGCGTGCCGCGTTGTTTTGCAGCAAGGGATGGTCCAGTTGGCGTCCTGACGCCATCGACTGCATCGTGATCGGCCAGAGGATGAGATCGGGGTCGCTGGCCATCGCCGCTTCCAGCAGGAGCACGTCCTTGGTCAGTGACATGACCGGATAGCCGAGGTTGTAGAAAACGACGCGACGGCCGTCGGCTGTACTCATGCTGCGCGCGTTGAGTTGTCCTGCCAAGGTGTCACCGGTAGGCAGGAACCAACCCCAGGTGCCTGAATCACCAATCAGGAGGACACGATACTCATCCGCCGCTTTCGGTTGGTCAACTGCATGGGCGGCCAGCATGGCCGGAATGTTGTTGAGTGTCAGATTGTTGTCTTCCTGCGGTCGTTCACCGTAGGGGAGGCGTTCGCGTCCGGGCCAGACCGTGTTGTAGAGCGATGCCCGCCCCAGCGTGTCCAACGGGCGACAGGCAGCGAACAGGGCGTTGAGCAGGATAAAGAGGAGGAGTGCCTTCAGGGCGATTCGGCCGATGGCGGCCCAATTGTTGACACCTGTGGACGCAGGCGGCGCATCCGTACTCTCGTCGATCTTGCTCATCGACCGCCTACGCCTCGCTCAGCGTCGTGCCGAAGCGGAGCTGGTTGTGCCAGGGATCAAGCACGGCCATGTCGCGAGTTCCATGCGCCTGATCTATCGGGATTTGGACGAAGTAGGCTAAACCACGCGCCTTGAAGTCGGCGTAGAGCGCGTCCACATCGTCGACGTAGATGTAGACGGCCGACCCGAATTCGCCATCACCGCCGAAGGATGAGAGGTGCAGTGTGATGCCATCGCGGCTGACGGACGTGTAGCCGGGATTGGAAGTGCCCGGGTCGTTGCGCCACTGCCAGTCGATGCTGAAACCCAGAAAGTCGCGGTAGAATGATTCAGCCATATCGATATCGGTACATTTCATGATAGGGGCAGTTACGCTCATCGGTATTCCTCACGCCGCTTGGCTCAAGACTGAACCCGATCATAGTCCGATAGCGGCAATCGTCAACTCCCGAGCGTCGTCGTAGATGAAGAAAGCGACCGAACGAATGCTCAAGTTGGACGAAGCTGAACCTTCAGGTTGTAGGTGGCCCTTTGTCGCCAGTTCTACTAAACTTGCCGCGTAATGCAGATAAACAGCAGTTGAGCTGCAGGAAGTTAAGGGGAAAACATGATCGACGTGTTGCTACAGAAGCTAATCCGCCATCTTCGGCCAGAGGTGGCGCTCCAACCCGCAGGCTGGGGAGCAATGAACCAGCCCACCATCCTGATGTCTACCAATGATCCCAAGAAGCCAAACCGCACGGTGCAAGGACAGCGACGACGTCCAGGTAGTTCTTCTCAGTCAAAGGGCCGGGCAGAGGCGCCCACCCGCGACGACAGACCAACGACGCCACCGCCGAGCAAGCCACCATCAGGCGCACCGCCGCCTCGGCCCCCGGTAGGCGGCGGCTACCAAACCCCTCGCCCCCCAGTTGGCGGTGGTGGAAGCGGTGGCGGTTTCAGCCTGCCACAGGGCAGCTGCCTCGCCTACGCGCTCTTTGGTGGGATTGGCGTGATCGCTCTGATTGGGCTGAGTTTGTTGTTCGGTCTCTTGGGCAACGACGAGCCGGAAACGGCCTTCCAACCACAAGGCAATATCACCCAGCAGCAAGAACCGCTCGGGGGCCTGCTCAACCCGGAGCCAGTGGAGGAACGAGAAGCATCGCCGACCATTCCCGCCCCGAGCTATGAAGGCGGGCTGGTGTCGGCATCCAGTACCCGTGGCTACACACCTGATCAAACCTGGACCATCATGCTCTATCAGGATGCCGACGACAAGGTCCTGGAGCAAGACATCTTCATCGACTTCAACGAGGCCGAACGGGTGGGGTCTTCCGACCAGGTAAATATCGTCGCCCAGCTCGATCGCTATCGTGGCGGCTTCTCCGCCGACGGCGACTGGGACGATACGCGCCGGTATTACGTGACCCAGGACGATGATCTGAACCGGATTCGGTCCCAGGGTCAGTCGATCGGTGAAGTCGATATGTCCGACCCCAATGAGTTGGCCGACTTCGTGCTGTGGGCAGTCGAAAACTACCCTGCCGACCGGTACGTGTTGATCATGTCTGACCACGGCATGGGCTGGCCCGGCGGCTGGACCGACGGCGCTCCCCGCGGCGGTTCCGGCGGACAGGGCATTCCCATTGGACGGGCGATCGGTGACGCGCTTTATCTGCACGACATTGACGCGACGCTTCAGTTTGTGCGAGATCAGACCGGGATCGAGGCATTCGAGCTGATTGGTATGGACGCCTGCCTGATGGGCCATCTGGAGGTCTATACGGCATTAGCCCCGCACGCCCGCTATGCGGTCGCTTCGCAAGAGGTGGAGCCGGCAGTAGGCTGGGCGTATACGGCCTTTCTCAGCGAGCTAGTAGCCAATCCCGGCATGTCCGGAGCGGACCTGGGCCGCAGTATTGTCGTCACCTACATCGACGAAGACCAGCGCGTGACCGACTCCCAGGCGCGGTCGGACTTCGTAGGGCGCGGTCCGCTCAGCGCGCCGTCACAGAGCCAGTTGGCCAGCCAGCTCCAGCGCTCCACGACATTGTCGGCGGCCGATCTTTCGCAAGCCCCGGCTGTCATCGAAGCCTTGAACGAGTTCGCTATGGCGCTGCAGGAGACCAACCAGCGTCCCGTGGCCCAGGCACGGACCTATGCCCAGTCGTTCACCAGCATCTGGGGCCGCAATACCCAACCGTCCTACATTGACCTGGTGAACTTTGCCGCCATTCTCCGCGACGAAGTCCGCGATCCGGCGGTTGATGCGGCTGCCGAAAACCTGTTCCAGGCCATCGACAGCGCCGTGGTTGCCACCAAGAATGGGCCACAGAAGCCTGGCGCGACCGGCGTTTCTATCTACTTCCCCAACTCTGATCTGTACAGCTCGCCCATATCCGGCCCTGAGTCCTACATTCCGGTTTCGCGCCGGTTTAGCGAAGTGTCGTTGTGGGATGATTTCCTCAACTTCCATTACACGGGCCAGCCGTTCCGCAATCAGACCAACACGCTGGCCGTGCCGAGCAGCCCGATCACGGCTCCGGGACAGGGCGAGATTGCCGTTTCGGAGGTCCGTCTCTCCGGCGACGTGGCTGCGCCCGGACAGCCGGTGACGATGAGCGTGGACGTCGACGGCGACAACATCGGCTACATCTACCTGTTTGCGGGCTTCTATGATCGCAACGCCAACTCGATCTACATGGCTGACACCGACTTCATCGACAGCGGTGAGACGAACGAAGTGAACGGCGTCTTCTACCCGGAGTGGGGAGAAGGGGCGTTCACGCTTGAGTTTGTCTGGGAGCCGATCGTCTTTGCTATCAACGACGGCGAGAACCAGGTACAGGTGCTGCTGCAGCCGCAAAGCTACGGCGTGTCGCCTGATGAGGCGGTCTATACGGTCGACGGACTTTACACCTATGCTGATGGTGAGCAGCGACCGGCGACACTCCATCTCAGCAATGGCGAACTCCAGCAGGTCGTGGCTTACCAGGGCGAAGACATGACGTCGTCGCCGCGTGAGATTGTGCCTTCGGACGGCGATCAGTTCACTGTGTACGAGAAGTGGATGGATCTTGACGCCAACGGTCGCGTAGTCGCCATCAGCAATGAGTTCGGCGGCACGATCGTCTTTGGCGACGAGCCAATTGTTTGGGAAGTGCTCGACGGGCCGATTGGTGACTACACCATTGGCTTCATCGTCGAAGATCTGGACGGCAATCAAGTTGAATCGTATACAGACATTTCGGTTGAGTAACTGAATCGATGAAGGGTGGGGCAAGCGCCGAAGCGGGTGAACCGTCCGTGGCGCTCTGCCCCACTCGGCCAGGAGGATGCCGTGGCCAATCCGCCCCGCTTCAACAGACTCGTTCTGACGCGTCACACGACTCAGTTCGAAACGATGCTTGCGTTCTACCGAGACCATATCGGCCTGAATGTGATTGAGTCGTGGGACGAGCCGGGCAACCAGGGAGCCATCCTTGCCTTGCCTGGCGATGTCGAGCAGGCTCACATTGAGGTCATCCACCTGGGCCATGTGGCCAAGCCCGACACGCTCCCGGCCAACATGGCGTTGAATCTATATGTCGACGACGCTACCGCGTGGCGTGACACATTGGCCGAGGCCGGCATACCCATCGCACGCGACTTGAAGGATGTCCCCTGGGGATTGCGCTCGTTTGGTGTGGACGATCCGGAAGGGCTGCGAATCTGGTTCCAGCAGCAACTGGCCGAGGCCGCCGTTTAGATCACCCCTGCGCGCCCTGTGTTAGATCCGCGTTAGACCGTCTGGGAGCGGGGCCGATCCTATTTACCGGAGCGTTACAATCGGCTATAATCTGGATAGCTATTATGTTCTAAGGCTCAACCTGCGAACTATCAGTCCAACAGTGGGCAGGTGACGTTGGTGGGGCGAGCCTCCCCAATATGAGAGCCAATGACATAGTAGAGCAGATGGTGGGCGGGTGCTCAGACTGCCGCTTATCTGCATTTTGACAATTGACTCGAGCGGCGGCCCCTTGTCGTGGACCTTTGCCCCGGTGACTGCAACCAGAACGCACCAATTTGCGTATAGTGGTTAGAATTGGCGAACTGGATCAGAGTGCCATACGCAGCAGTAGTATGTGCGTGGGGCCGCGATTAGTATAAAGGTTCTGGTGCTTTATGGACTGGTTCATTACTTATTTACCCCAAATATTCGTTGTGATTGGCCTGTTGCTGGTCCTGCTGGAGCTGTTGCTCGGCATTGAGGCTGGCTTTGACCTGGTGTTGATCGGTTCGATTCTGGTTGCTTCCGGATTCTTCGGACTCCTGGTAGGCAGCATTCCGCTCATGCTACTCATGGCTTCCGGCCTTAGCGTCTTGTACATTTTTGTTGGCCGGCGCAAGATTCGCAGCCGTATCTCGGTTACGTCTACCCAGACCAACACCGATCGCGTCGTTGGTGCGACAGGCACCGTCGTCAAGCAGATTTCGCCCGATTCCGCAGGCATTGTCCGTCTTGATGACGAGCAGTGGCGTGCAGCCGCAAGCGAAATTCTCTATGAGGATGATGTAGTCACTGTTGAGGGCATTGAAGGCGTGACGGTTCACGTCCGCAAGCTCGCCAAGTAGTGAAAGGAATTGTTCGATGTCAGTATTTGTATTTCTGTCCCTTGGCTTAATCTTACTCATCGCTGTGGCCGCGCTGGCCTTCAGCGTACGTATCGTCAAGCAGTATGAAAAGGGTCTGGTCATTCGACTTCGGGTCGCTATTCGCATACGGCCGATGCCGGTCGTGGTTTTCCTGGTGCCGTTCATTGACTCACTGACTCGCGTTGATATGCGCGAGGCGGTCATCAACGTATTGCCGCAGAGTGTCATTACCGCCGACAACGTGGTCGTCACCGTAGATGCGGTCATCTACTACAAGATCGTCGATCCCGTGAAGGCCGAGTTCGAGATTGAGAACTTCACACTCGCGGCGACGACGCTGGCGCAGACCAATCTGCGTAACCTGATTGGTGACAAGCAGTTGGATGAGACGCTGACGGCGCGCGACGTGATCAACACCTCGCTGCGCGAGGTGCTGGATGAGGCCACGAACCCGTGGGGTGTCAAGGTCACGAAGGTCGAGCTGCAGAAGATCGACCCGCCGGCCGACATCACCAACGCCATGAGCAAGCAGATGAAGGCTGAGCGCGAGAAGCGGGCCAACATTCTGGAAGCGCAGGGCTTTCGTGAGGCAGCCATCCTCAAGGCCGAGGGTGAGGCGCAGGCCGTCTTGCTGGCAGGCCGAGGCTGAAGCCAAGTCGATTGAAGATGGTTTCGGTGGCGGCCGAGCAGAACTTCACCGACCGCGCCAAGGAGCTGAAGAAGCTGGACGTGATCGAGATCGTCCTGGCCAGCGGTACGACGAAGTACATCATTCCGTCCGGCGCAGACATTATCAACGTGCTGGGTTTGGATGATACGAGCGGCTCAAATCCCATTGTCCCTGTCCGTCCAAGACGACAGAGCGAGAACGGTGGTTAACGAAACTGTGGACCGTAACCGTACCTCGGTCGCATGAAGTAATTAGTCTCATAGTAGCAATATCCGCCACGATGAGCGACACATGTGCTCATCGTGGCGGCTCCATTTCTGTCTGCACGTGGCGCGGTTTGTTGCAACGTGCAGGCGCTTCGCCAGACTACGTTGATGGGCCGCGACTACGTGCGAACGTAGCAGGCCCCCTGAGGAGAATCCCACGTGAATGATGATATGAAAGGCAAAGTCGCCGTTGTGACCGGCGCGGCGTCCGGCATTGGCCGAGCCAGCGCTCTCGACTACGCGCGTCACGGTGTGCGTGTCGTGGTGTCCGATGTCGATGAAAAAGGCGGGCAGGAAACGGTGCGGCTGATCAGCGACGCCGGCGGAGAGGCACGGTTCATCAAGGCCGACGTCTCCCAGCCAGAAGCGTGTCAGGCTATGGTGGAGGAGACGGTTGAGGCATATGGTCGCCTGGACTATGCCTGCAACAATGCGGGCATTGGCGGCGATCCGAATATGACGGCTGACTACACCATCGAAGGCTGGCAGCAGGTGATCGGGGTCAATCTTTCCGGCGTCTTTTACTGCATGAAGTATGAGATCCCGGCGATGCTGGAGAGCGGCGGTGGGGCTATCGTTAACATGGCTTCCATCCTCGGCCAGGTTGGCTTCGCTACCGCGCCCGCTTATGTGGCGGCCAAGCATGGCGTAGTCGGGCTGACGAAGAACGCAGCGCTCGAATACTCGGCGCAGGGTGTGCGCGTCAACGCCATCGGCCCTGGATTCATCCGCACGCCGCTGTTGGCGGATATGGAGGGGGACGAAGAGACGATGCAGATGCTGGTCAGCCTCCACCCAATTGGCCGGTTGGGGGAGTCGGACGAAGTGGCCGGTTTGGTCACGTGGCTAAGTTCTGATGCCGCATCGTTTGTCACCGGGGCCTATATCCCGGTCGATGGTGGTTATCTGGCCCGCTGATAAGAACGTGCAGGACATGGTGTCCGGCCTGGACGCCACCATTTAGGGTCGGTCTTCTCCTGCAGAAGGCCGGCCCTTTTTTGATCCCAGTCCGCCTAACTCGCCGGCCCGCCTGCGAGTTAGGCTCAATTTGCCGCTTCCCATTGACAAATCGGCCTCACCTGTGGTTTAATGTCACTGATCCGTCACCTAAAAGACACTATAATGTCATGATGGTGACACATTAATCCAGCGCGACCACACGGTTGCCACCACTATTGAGGAGGAAAGAAGAAGCCATGCGCCTCAAACATCTGTCCCTTACACTGTTATTCGTTATGCTGGCTGGCGTCCTCATCGCCTGCCAACCCCAAACCGAGGTCCAGACCGTAGAAGTGACCCGAGAGGTCGTGAATGAAGTCCAGGTCGTGGAAACCCGTGTTGTCGAGGTCGAGGCCGAGCCGGAGCTGGTCGAGGTTACGCGTGAGGTAGTCCTTGAGCCGACGGCCGTGCCCATTCCGCAAGGCGGCAGTATTGTCGAGTCCACCTTTGCCGACGCCAGCACGATGAACCCGATTATCACGTCCGACCAATCGTCGAGTGATGTCATCGGCAACATGTTCCTGCCGCTGACCAACCTGGACCCGGCAAGCGGCCGCATCATCGGCGCAATTGCCGAGAGCTGGACAGCGTCGGACGACGGTCTGGTGCTGACCTTCGATTTGCACGATGACATCCGATGGTCCGATGGCACGCCGCTGACCGCGCAGGATGTCGTCTTCACGTTCGAAGCGATCAATACCGAGTCTGTGGCTTCGCCGCGTCGCTCAAACTTCGATCAGGTCGAAGGCTGGCGAGCGATCGACGACCATACGCTGGAAGTAACATTGCGCTCAGTCGACTGCACCTTCCTCGGTAACATGGCCGGCACCGGCATGCTGCCCGCCCACGTCTACGACAACGATCCAGAGAACATCTCCGAGAGCCCTGAGAATCAGGCGCCGACGGTTGTTTCCGGACCGTTCCTGTTCCAGGAGTGGGTGCCCGATGATCACATCACCCTTGTCGCCAACCCCGACTTCTACCTCGGCAAGCCCAACATCGACACCTGGACCTACCGTGTCTATGCGGATCAGGCATCGGAATTCGCGGCCATCCTGGCCGGAGAGTCCGACATCGCCAGCCGTGGCGTCGGCAAACAGTACGTCTCCGTCGTAGACGGCCAGATTGCCAGTGGCTCGCCGCTGCAGATGACCAAGTTCTTCGACAACGGCTACAATTTCGTCGGCTTCAACCTGGCCAATCCGGAGAACCCGCAGAATGGTTGGGACGATCTGGACGGCGACGGCCGCTATACCGAAGGCGAGCCGCCGTTGGAGCAGGACCCGCATCCGGTGTTCAGTGACCTTGCCGTGCGCCAGGCGATTGCCTGGGCCACCGACTACACCGGCATCAACAACAAGGTGGCTTTCGGTCAGGCTGCCCCCATCGTGTCCAACGTTTGGCCGGCCATCGAATGGGCCTACAACAACGACCTTGAGCCTTACTATCAAGACCTTGAACGCGCCCAGACCATCCTCGAAGAGGCGGGTTGGGTGGACAGCGACGGGGACGGCGTCCGCGAAAAAGACGGCCAGCCGCTGGCCTTCAGTCTGATGACCAACGCAGGAAACGAAACCCGCGAAAACATCGGCATCGTTATGAAGGATGTGCTCGATGGCATTGGCTTCGACGTCACGCTCGATTACCTCGAGTTTGGTACGGTTGTCGACAGTCTGCTGGGCCAGACGTACGACGCCGTCATCATCGGCTTTGGCGGCGGTCCGCCGGAACCGGATGACTCCAGCCAGTTCTCGTTCAAGAACGACGAGGTCGGGGCCGGATTCAACTTCGTCTCCTACTACAACGAGACCGTTGAACAAAATCTGGCCGACGGCAAATCCATACCCGGCTGCCTGGAAGACGACCGCGCTCCGTTCTACATGGAAAACCAGGTTGAGATCTACAACGATCTGCCCTACGTCTTTCTCAATGTAGACCTTGAAAACGGTGTCTGGCAGGACCACGTCCAGAACTACGACCCGAACGTTTGGAACCGCTGGTACAACATCGAGCAGTGGTACCTGTCGCGGTAAGCGCTGGAGTGCTTAAACCTATCCGTCGAGTGGGCGATGTCCGGTGAGGCGTCGCCCGCCCGGCTAGCGTCTGAGGTGGCGCGACCGACGACGGCCGCGCCACCTTTGTCAAACTGGAAACACCTATGACAAGCTACATTCTACGCCGTTTGCTCCAGGCGATTCCAACGATCATCGGCGTGACGCTGATCTCCTTTCTCCTGATGCAGCTGGCTCCGGGCGACCCGGTGACGCTGATGACGTTCAATCCGTCCAATACGGCCGAGGACCGCGAACGGCTGCGGCATGAGTTTTGCCTCGACCGGTCGATCCCGGAACAGTACCTGATCTGGGTCTTCGGCGACTTGCAGGGCGACTGCGCCCAGCGCGGCCTTGTGCGCGGCGACCTCGGCACGTCATTCAGCGAGCGCCAGCCTGTGCTCAAACTGATTGCCGAGCGCGTTCCGGCGACGCTGGAGCTGACCGGCTCTGCGCTGCTCGTCGGACTGACCGTGGGTATGGCAGTCGGACTCTCGTCGGCCATTCGTCGCGGGTCGTTATATGACAATACGAGCCGCTTCTTCTCGGTGCTGTTCGACGCCATCCCCAGCTTCTGGCTGGGCCTTATCCTGATCATGATCTTCAGCGTGGAGCTGGGCTGGCTGCCTGTCGGCGGTCGAGCGCCGCTCAACGATCCTGACCCGACTATTTTCGACCGGCTGCGCTACTTGCTCTTGCCCTGCCTCGTCCTTGCTGCGACGTGGGTGGCGGTCATCTCGCGCTACATGCGAGCTGAGTCGCTCGAAGTGATCAATCAGGACTATGTCCGCACTGCCAGAGCCAAGGGCTTGTCGGACAGGGCCGTCAACTTGCGCCATGTGGCCCGCAACAGCCTGATTCCGATTGTCACCATTATCGGACCGGCCATCACCGCGCTCATTGGCGGGGCGGTTGTCATCGAGCGCATCTTCTCATGGCCGGGCCTCGGCCGTCTGGCAGTAGATGCTGTCAGTGCCCGGGACTATCCGGTCGTGATGGGCACGGTTCTTGTCAGCGCCGTCCTCGTCATTCTGGGCAGCCTGCTGGCCGATATCATGCTGGCAGTCGTTGACCCTCGCATTCGTTTTGGTTAGGAGAAGCGAATCCCTTATGGAAGCAAACGGCACCTATCCGACTGACAGCGGACCAGTCTCCGTTCCAGTCATCATTGACGATCCGTTTCAGGATGAGCCGCTGACGTTCTGGCAGATTACGGGCCGGCGGCTGCGCCGCGACCGTCTGACCATGATTGCCATGGGCGTTCTGCTGATCATCGCTCTTCTCTCTGTGGCCGCGGGGGCCATCAGTACCTACATCCTGGATGTGGACCCCAACCAGACCGATCTACTGGCCACTCTGGAGCCGCCTTCGGCCGAGCATTGGCTGGGGACGGATGCGCTCGGGCGAGATCAACTTTCGCGCCTGCTATACGGCGGCCGTATTTCGCTATCGATTGGCGCGATGGGTACGCTGTTCACGATCGTGCTCGGTATGACCATTGGCGTGGCAGCTGCCTACTACGGCTCAATTGTCGATGACGGCGTCATCTACGCCATCAACACGCTGGACGCCATTCCCGGCCTCTTCTTGCTGCTGGTGGTTGGGTCGTTCTTCGAGCTGTCGCCGTTCGCGTTGACGATTCTGTTCGCCCTGTTGGGCTGGACCTTCATCAGTCGTCTTGTACGCAGCTCGACTTATTCACTGAAGGAACGCGAATTTATCGAAGCCGCCCGCGCTCTTGGCGCCAGCGACACCTCGATCGTCATTCGCCATGTTATGCCTAACGTCTTTCCGGTTGTCATCATCGCCACTGCCCGCAGTGTCGGCACCCTGATCCTGGCTGAGTCGGCCCTCAGCTTTCTCGGCTTTGGGGTGCAGCCGCCAACGTCGACCTGGGGCACGATGTTGACCAAAGCCCAGCAGTTCATCTTGCTGCCGGAAGCGCGCCATCTGGTGCTTGCTCCCGGCATCATGATAGCCGTGACGGTGCTCTGCCTGTTCATCATAGGCGATGGGCTGCGCGATGCGATGGATCCGCATCTCCGTTAGGCCGGCATCCCCAAATCAGGCCGCAGCAGGTACGTCGTCATCAGCCCCTTGCCCTTGACGTAGAATGGCTCGCGTGCCTCCCACTGGTAGCGGCCGTCCAGACTCGACCGGACGGCCGCTGTGACCTGGATGGTATCCGGCAGTCCGCAATACTCCATCCGGCTGGCAACGTTGACCGTATCGCCCCACACATCGAAGCTGTACTTGCGATCACCGATGACGCCTGCCACGACCGGTCCGCGGTGGACGCCGATTCGCATGGCAATGGGCTGGCCATCCCAGGCAATGTGATTACGACTGCTCTCCAGAAGATCGAGCGCGAAGGCGACGACACGCTGGCAATGGTCATCGCCCCCATCCAGTCCGCCCACCACCATGTAAGCGTCGCCAATCGTTTTGATCTTCTCCAGGCTGTGTCGTCCGCAGAGCGCGTCGAAATCGGCGAACAGGCTGTTCAGCAGGGTGACAATCTGACATGGGTCGACGCCATCGGACCGCCTTGTGAAGTCGACGATATCGGCAAACAGGACGGTGACGTCGTCGCACCCCTCGGCGATGATTCCGGGCGAGTGTTTCAGCCGCTGGGCAATCGGGCTGGGGAGCATGTTCCGGAGCAATGAGTCGGCCAATGCGAACGCCCTTTCCAGCTGCGCCAGAAGAAAGACACTGCTCACAATCACCATCAGAGTGGGGACCGTGGCACTGATGAATCCGAGTATGGCCCGCGTATGCGCTGACAACGGCAGCGGATGCAATGCGGCCAGCGGATCCAGCAGGGCCGCGACGATGGCCGCCACTACAAACAACCCTGCGTCGAGCAATGCGGGCCGCTCGTCGAGCAGCAGGAGCGCGGCGACCGGGCCAAGAAGCGCCCACATCATGGGCAGCAATCCCGACCCATAGCCTCCGGTCAAGACCGTGACTGCCCACGGATGCAGCGTCACATAGATAGACGTGACCATCACCAGGCCATAAAAGGATCGTGGCCAGAGGAGCATGGCGCCTATCGAGAGACAGGTCCAGAGCGTTGTGATGAGGTAAAGGCCCGCGACGTCTTCGACACCGCTGGTGGCGTAGATGACGCCAAGAACAAGGGCCATCAGACCGCCACCAGCCCCGACCAACACCGACGCCACCTTCTGTACTCGGCGACGCTCACTGTCCGTGGCCAGGGCGAGATGCCGCTCCAGCCAGGCCAGGGCCGGCGCGGGCCAGTCGACGAGCGCCAACGGCTCTGGCGGGCTGCCGAAGCCGCGGCGAGTGGTTACGCCTGGGGGCGTGGATTCAAACGGTGATTGCAGACGAGTATGGTCCATACGTCATATGAACGAAGTTGGACCATGCTTTTCGTGGCGTCGTCGGCACTTCGGCCGGTTGGGTCAGTCGAGCGGGAGCAGGGTCATCGAAATGACACAACCGCAGCTCGATAGCTGCTCGTACCGGACGTCCAGGCCCAGCGGAGGAAACGTCCGCGCCGTCTCGTCAGCCAGCCAATAGAACTCATCTTCCCAGCGGGAGCCGGCGCGCTGTCGTTGCTTTGACCTGGCGGATTCGTCCGGGAAGCCGATGTCGCCAAGCACGAGACGGCCGCCCGGCGCAAGGTGGTGCCCGACCAGACGCTCCACAAGAGCCACCTTCTCTGGCAGCGGGAACTCGTGCAGAATGTAAGTGCCCACGACGCAGTCATAGCGCCGGTTGAACGCAGCCGG
Organism: uncultured Chloroflexia bacterium; assembly: GCA_963715935.1. Classification (GTDB taxonomy): domain Bacteria; phylum Chloroflexota; class Anaerolineae; order Promineifilales; family Promineifilaceae; genus Promineifilum. The sequence goes on from CAVQSM010000002.1 coordinate 110,066, forward strand.
CAGCGGGTCGAGCACGTTGCCCTGGGTCAAAGTTGCGCCGGGCGCTTTCTCGCGAGCGATGGCCAGCATGTCAGCCGAGAAGTCGATGCCCCAAACGGCTGCTCCTGCGTCAAGGAGCTGCGCCGTCAGGTTGCCGGTACCCGGCGCGAGTTCAAGTACGCGTTGGCCCGGCGTGATTTCCGCCAGCTCCAAAACGCGAGCCAGCACGAGACCATAGCCGTCGAAGGGAAATGCTCCTTCTTCAGTTACATCGCGATCGTAACGGGTTGACCACTGGTCAAAGATTGCCTGCAGATTGTACTGATCTGATTTCATTGTGCGATCTCCGTCAGCGTCATCCGAGGCCGAATAGGGTCCGGAACGTGTCCAGAGCCAGCTCCGGTGTGGGCATGAGGAACCAGACCCAGCCGAGCATGATATAGTTGAACGTCAGGAACCAGCCGGTGACTGACCAGGCCCGGCGCTGCCAGGGATGCTGCTGCAGATTGCGATACCAGACGCGTGTGCGATCGCTCCACTGCTTGTGGGCGAAGAGAGCGGCCGCTTGCCACAATCCCCAAATGAAGAAGTTCCAGGTGATGCCGTGCCACAACCCGATAACCAGCATCGTCGCTGTCTGAGCGACCAGTACGATCAGGGTAGGCGATGGGCGCGGCTTGCGCCGCAGCAGGGTGCGGGAGAGCGGCGTAAAAATATAGAACCGGGCCCAGTTGCTGAGAGACATATGCCAGCTCTGCCAGAACGTGGTGATATTGGTGCGCAGGTAAGGCCGGTTGAAGTTTTCCGGCAGGCGGATGCCAAACAGGATACCCAGCCCAATGGCGATGTCGGTATACCCGCCAAAGTCGAAGTAGAGCCGCAGCCCGTAGCCGTACAGCAGCGCCCACATGGCGGCCGCCCCGTTGGTCTGCGTCGCCAGCGTGGGTGTCAGGGCGAAGCCGCTGGCCAACAGATCCGCGATGACAAACTTCTTGAACAACCCTTCGCCAACACGCCACAGACCCAGACCCCACCGATCGGCCGCCAACCCCTTCAGGCTTCCCAACCCTTTCATGTCGCCGTCGAACCGTTCGGCGCGGTCGATGGGACCGGCCACGAATGCGGGCGCGAAGACGACGTAGGTCATATAACTGCGCAGAGACAGATCGGGTAGGAGACCGGTCTGCCGGTCGCGCATGGTGTGGATTAGCCGGAAGGCGACATAGGAGAAGCCCAGCCAGGCCAGATCCGTGGGTGCGGCGAGGGTGACGTTCTGTCCGGTCAGACCGCGCCACCACTCGGAGACAGCCACGGTAGCGGGCGCCCACTTCATGATGACGAACAGAACGACGATGGCGATGATCGAGCCAGTCAGGACTGCCCGCTGGGGCAGCCGCCGCAAGATGATCGCGCCGGCGGCGAACAGGAGACCGACCTGAAGCAGTGTTAGCATCACGGCCAGCGGATCGGGCGGGCGTGAAGCGGTCAGTCGCCACGCCGGGTCGACGAAGCGAAAGAGAGACAGCCCGATGACCAGGGTGATGATCACGCCCAGCGTTAGCCAATCATCGCGGACGGGAACATGCTGGACCGCAAGCCGGTCGTCGGAGGGTTCGGCGTCTTGTGATGCGGCGGCCGACGGCGCGGGGGCCAGGAAAGCGCGGCCGGGCGGCCGGGTCAGCCACCAGCCGGCGACTGTCAGACCAATCGTGGCCGTAGGAAGAATGAAATCGGCGAAGCGCGGCGTCAGCGCGCCCTGCAGCCAATAGATGGCGATGATGCTGCCAATCATCAAAGCCCAACCGCGCAGCCGGCCCGGCATGAAGGCCCCGTACAGAACGGCGGCGATACCAAAGACCAGAATGGCGGTCAGGCCGAGGCTCACTCAACCACCTCTTCGGCCAGCTGCCTGATCCGGTCCAGCACGAACAGGCCCGAAAGGTCGTTGACCGGGAAGCCGCGCTCGAACGTGTCCGGATCGGTGTAATCGTTGCTGAAAGCAGCCGTCAAATGCACATCATCCTCGCCCAGTCCCCGACCGGGCAGGGTAGCCGCCAGCTTATCAAAGTCCCACAGTGGCACATTGAGATCCGCAGCAACCCTGCGGATAGTCCGATTGTTGCGGTTGTCCGGACCTTCAAACCGGTCGGCCTTGGTGGCCAGCACCGGCACAATGCCTTCGGCCGCGGCATACTCCACGGTGTAGCGCAGCGCCCGCTCGAACGCATCGCTCTCGGCCGTGTCGTTTGTGCCTACGCGGATCAGCAGCACGCTCGGGTTGTGAATGCGTATCTCACATGACAGCATGCTCTCGTCTTCCTCGCAGAGCAGGGGGTCGGCGTTGCCGGCGCGGTGGGCTGCCCAGGCGTGGAGTCCGTTCCGCACCGCCATGCCGTAGCGCTGGAAGCTGCCCCGGTAGAAGTCGATCGCGGGCTGTAAATGTTCATAGATGCCGAGGTCGTACCGGTTCTGGTCGAACCACACGAAGAAGTAGGCGATCAGCGACTGGCTGTCGCCCATCTTGGAGAAGGCGTATGGATTGCGGTCCAGCTCTTGGCCCCGTTCCAGAATCTCGCGCACATGCGCTTCGGTCTCCGGTGACATGATCAGGAACTCATCCACCGCCACGCCATTGATGAACGTTGCAGGATCTGGGGTCGGCGATGGCGTGACGGTTGGCGTTGCTGTGCTGGTTGGTGTGTGTGTGGCAGTGGGCGCAGGTGTGTTCGTTGGCGTCGCTGTGGGCGTCGGAGTGTGGGTTGCGGTCGCCGTGGCTGTTGCCGTAGCGGTGGGTGTTGACGTGCTGGTCGCGGTTGGGGCGGCATCCACCGACAGCGTGGCCGTGCTGCCACCGGCAATGGCCGACAACGATTGCGTGTTGGCGGGCGTGGAGGATAGCGCGCACCCGGCAAGTAGGAGTGTCACCAGGATAAACGCCCCGGCTGTCCACCATCTGGAGGTCACGATTACTCCCCTCTGAGCGCCGCTTGTACGGCGTCCAGCGCCACGAGTGCCGTCAGATCGCTGATCGGGTAGCCGTATAGCAAGGTATCGGGATCGGTGTAGTCGTTGTGCTTATACACGGTCAGATGCACATTGTCCCCACTCAGCCCGCGGCCGTCCAGCGTACCTGCGGCCAGGTCGTAATCCCACAAGGGCACCTGCATCTCTGCCGCCACCCGCCGAATGATCTCATTGTTGCGGTCATCGCCTTCGAAGCGGTCTGCCTTGGTGCCCAGAACCGGAATGACGCCGCTTTCCGAGGCATCGCTGACGATGTGGCGCAAGGCCGTTTCAAACGCGCTCGCGGCGATGGTGTCGTTAGTGCCCACGCGAACCAAGACGACGCTGGGGTTGTGGAGCCGGAACTCGCACTCAAGCATGGTTTCCTCAGCCGAGCACCATTCACCGCTGGCCAGCCCCGGTGTGGTAGCGTTCAGTGCGTGTAGTCCTACTTTCGACGAGACGCCATACCTGGCGAAGGAGCCGATGTACCAATTGACGATGGGCTGGAGGGAAGCGTATGGGCCAAGATCATAAGGCCCATTGTCAAAGCGAGTCAGATAGTGACCGGTCAGTACGAGGCTGTCGCCGACTTTGGCGAACGCTCTTGGGTCGCGACCCAGCGCCTGGCCGCGTTCGTAGATGGCCCGCACATTGGCGGCCGTCTCTGGCCCAATGGACACGATTGCGTCGAGCGGTAGCCCATTGATTGTCAGGCCGTCGCTGATCGCTGCCGGCTCGGGCAACACGGGCAAAGGCGTGGCCGTTGGCGATGGTTCCGGCGTGGGCGGGGCAGGCGTCCAGGTGGCGGTGGGCAGCGGGGTCGGCGTGGCTGGGACAGTCTCGGTGGTCGGGCTGGGTGGGGGCGGCATCGTGGGCGAAGGAACGAGCGGCGTCATCGTTGGCGGTGGCGGCGTATACGGCTGCAGCGCAGCAATGGCGGCCGTGGGGGCAACCGGCACAACGGCCGTCGTGCCCGGAGCACCCACGCAGGCAGCCAGCATCAGGCAGACAGCCGCCCCTGCCGCCAGCCGCCAGCTTTTTAGAATCCTTGATAAATCCATTGGGGAGAACTGTCGGTCATGGCAATGATCAAGGCTGTGACAAGCAAGCAGAGCAGCAAAGCCAGAAGGTTTTCACGGTTTAGCAGCCGGTTCATTGCAGCGTGGTGGCGAGGGGGCCAGAGCCATTGCGGGTGAGGCTAGTTGGCCTCGCCGCACCATTTCCACTCGCCGTCTTCCTGCACCACCCGGTAGGCGACCAGCGGAAACTCGGTTTCCTCCGCGCCGTAGGTGGCCAGTATGCGGCCTGTGCAGCGAACTGTTGTGGAGTCGCCGTCCTGCGTGCAGCTCATGCCGTCGAGACGGACGCCGCTCACACTGTCAAATGTGCGAACTTCGCGCTCCAGCACGGCTTCCATCTCGGAACAAAGCAAACCGCTCAGGGTGTCGGCGTCGGACTCTACTTTTGCCTGCAGGTAGCGCTCGACAGTCTGGGCCGGATCGCCCGCGCCAGCATTGCCACCACAGGCAGCAGCCAGCGCCATCAGCACCAGCAGACTTAGCCCCAGAAGCATCTGTTTCATCGGTAAACTCGTCTCCTTCTCCTCAATCTTTACACGTGGCCCAATGGCTCAACCAGGCCTACTGCTGGTCCATTCTACGGTTGCTGGATGATTTGCCGTACCCTGTCTAGAGCAAGCAGGGCGGTCAGGTCTTGCATGGCATGGCCGCGCTGGAACGCCTCTGGTTGCGTGTAGTCGTGTGGCAGCTCGTCAATAATCAGATGGACGTTGTCACTGTCCAGGCCACGACCCTCGATTGTACCGGCCACGAGGTCAAAGTCCCAAAGTGGCACATTGTACTCGGCTGCCAGTTCGCGGATGATGTCGTTGTTGGTGTTGTCCCCTTCGAAACGATCCGCCTTGGTCCCCAGGATGGGAATGACACCCTGGGCCATCGACGTCTCGATCACTTCGCGCACGTTGTAGCGAAATCCGCTGGGGGCGCCCGCGTCGTTGGAGCCGAGGCGCACGAATAGCACGCTGGGGTTATTCAACCGAATCTCGCACATCAAAATATCCTCGTTCGGCTCACACCACTCCTTGTCCGCCCACAGCGGGTCGAAGACCGTCCACGAATGGAGCCCATGCCGGGCGGCCACGCCGTGGCGGGCGAATGAGCCTGCGTACCAGTCCAGCGTTGGCTGCATCTCGCTGAAGCCGTCCAGATTGTATTCTCCATCATCGAAGGGACCCATGAAGTGCGGGTTTAGAATCGTGCTGTCGCCGAGCTTGGAGAAGGCGTTTGGGTTGCGGCCCAATGTCTGGCCTGTCTCAAATACGTCGCGCACGGTCCGGGCGATGAGTGGCGACATGGGTGCGATTTGGGTCAGCGGCACGCCATTGATGTCCTGCGGTCCGGTCGGTGTCGGTGTGGATGTTGGCTCAGGCGTATTGGTCGGTGGCAGGACCGGCGTGGCGGTTGGGATCACGTCTGGCTCACTGCCAGGCGCCGAGGCGGTCTCACTCGTCGGGGTCGGGATGGTTATCTCTGCCTCCGGTTCGACCGGCTCCACGCCGCTCTGGACGACGACCGGGGACGGCAGCGGTGCGGCAGTGGCTTCGCCCACTGGGGCGATCTCGACAATTGCCGACGGTTCAGGCGTTTGGCTGCTGGTGAGTAACATGAATGAGCCTGCTACCAGCAGAGCAGTTCCAGCAAGTGCCAGGGCGATGAAAGGCCAATAACGTTGCATGTCGGAATTCTAGCGCGTTATACGCCTGCTGACCTACACGCTCAACCGCCACCCATGATTTCGCGCCAGAGCGCATCGAGCATCATGAGCGCAGTCAGGTTGTGGGTGGAATGGCCGCGCTGAAAGGCGGTTGGGTCGCGGTAATCGTGGGCGAAGAACGTGTTCATGTGCGCGGCATCCACATCCAGTCCGCGTCCGGGCAGCGTATTGGCCACCTGGTCAAAGTCCCAGAGCGGGATGTTGTAGTCGGCGGCGATGCGGCGCAGGATGTCGTTGTTCTCGTTACTGCCTTCGTGCCGGTCTGCCTTCGTGCCAATGACCGGGATAACGCCCGCGGCGATAGCCGTGGCGACGATCTGGCGGATGCTGCTGTCGAAAAGGGCGGGGACGCCCACATCATTGGTTCCCAGCCGGATGAGCAGAATGCTGGGGTTGAACACGCGAATTTCGCAGGCGACCGGCGACTCGTTGGGGCCGCAGACGCTTTTGTCGGCCCAGGTCGGGTCGACGGCCGTCCATGCGTGCATGCCGATTCGCCCTGCCAAACTGTCGCGGGCGTGGGAGCCGAGAAAGTGATTGATGGCCCCTTGTAGATGGACGTAGTCGCCCAGATCGTACGGACCGGTGTCGAAGCGGGCCATGAAATGGGGTGGTTCGGTCGTACTGTCACCCACCTTGCTGTACGAGTTGGGATTCCGTCCAACTGCCTGGCCCGCGGCGAAGATCGCTTGCGCGTTCTGTCGCACGGTGGGCGGCATGACAACAATCGATTCAAACGGAATGCCGTTGACGGCCACACGCGCGGCGGGCTCCGGCGGCGCTGGGGTGGGCGGCTCGGCGGCGGCGGTCGGCGGGGGTGGCGTTTCGGTGGGCGGCGGCAGCGTTGCCGTCGGCGTGATTGTCGCCGTTGGCTGGATGACCGTCGCGGTTGGCGGCGCGTCGACCGGCTGGTTCGCACTCTCGTCCTGCGCCATGACATTGCCGACCGACAGTGGCTGCGAAGCAGCGCCGTCCGGGGCACCGCCCAGCGCGCCCGGAGGCGTCACCGGTGGCGTCGGGATGACGGCCGCCAGCGTGGGCAGCGGCACACGCGCGACAGCCGTTGGGACCGGTCGGGTTACCGCTTGTTCGGCAACCAGGTAGCCGATAATGAGCAGCAGGACGGCGATGATACCCAGCAGAAAGGGCTGCAATTTCAGAAGCAAGCGATGCATGAGCAGTGCGAGCAGGTCGTTGCGGGACGCATTTTCATTCGTTAGACTCCCTGTAAGAAAGTCTACAAGATTCCTATCCTCGCGACAAAGTAGGCTAACCCAGGCGTATCTGATCAATCGAAGAGGGATGCAGAATGAAAATTGGAATTGTTGGATGTGGGTTTGTTGGCTCCACTGCTGCTTATGCCATGGTGATGAATGGCGTCGGCCGTGAAGTCGTGCTCGTTGACCTGAACCGGCAGAAGGCGGAGGCGGAAGCGGCCGATATTCTCCACGCGGTCCCGTTTGCCCATAATCTACGCGTTCGCGCCGGTGACTACGAAGACCTGCGCGGAGCGCGGGTGGTCATCATGTCTGCCGGCGTCAACCAGCGACCGGGCGAGACGCGCTTGCAGCTGCTGGAACGGAATGCTGCCGTCTTCCGGTCGGTCATTCCCCAGATATACGAAAACGCTCCGGACGCCATCCTGGTGATTGCCACCAATCCGGTCGATATCATGACCCATGTGACGACGTGGATTGCGGCCGAATACCGGGTGCCGTCTCACAGGGTCATCGGCTCCGGCACAACGCTGGACACGGCACGGTTTCGGGCGCTGTTGGGCCAGGCATTGGGCGTCGACACCAATCACGTCCACGGCTATGTGATCGGCGAACATGGCGACTCCGAGGTTCTGACCTGGTCGCTGACCAACATCGGCAACATGCCGCTGGAAGATTTCCTCGGACTGCGCGGGCTGGAACTGAAAGAAGAACACCGCCAGTCGATTGACAAGGCAGTGCGCGGCGCGGCGTACACGATCATCGAAGGCAAGGGCGCGACCTACTATGGCGTTGGCAGTGCGTTGGCTCGCATCACGCGCAATATTCTCTCCGACCGGCGGGCGATCATGACCGTCTGTACCCCGACGCCGGAGATCGCCGGGGTCAAGGATGTCACGGTTTCGCTGCCCCGCCTGATAGGCGGTGACGGCGTTCTGGAGACGTTCCACTTGCCCCTCAGTCCGGACGAGGAAGCCGCTCTCCATGACAGCGCCGCGCTGATTCGTGGCTATACCGACCAGCTGGAAGAAGCGGCCGCCGGCTAGACCTAGGCAGCAGCGCTTGTTGGCGTTGAATCTATCAGGGTGCACGACGGTGCGCTGCTTCCGACCGTTCGTTCCTGGCTGACGTTCCCGTCAGTCAGGACGATGCCGAGCGGCAAGCCAACAGCGACTCGCAACGAAGCGCCCATTCTGGTCTTTGCTGGACATCTGTCTATCCTCCTGACCCTCAGCTGACTTATTAATCGGATCGTCTTTGCCCTATGCAGACGATGTGACCTATCGAGCGGCGGCTACTCACTCGCTGCTTGTTACGGCCGTCATGGGCTGCCTCATGAGTGATTCGTGAGGCACCGTCCTGTCAGGCATCCTTTCCACCTACCATTGCGTCTGCGATCTACGACACGCTACCGTGCGTGCTCCGTGAGAACGTGAGTTAAGTTAATTGAGGAGAATGAAGGAATGAACAAGACGAAATCACTTGCCTGGCTTAGTTTGGTGCTGGTACTCGTACTGGCAGCATGCGGTGGCCAGGAGACAACCGAACCGGTCGAACAACAGACGCCTACGACGGCGCCTGTTCCGACCGAAGCTCCACCCACTGAAATGCCCCCGACCGTCGAGCCAGAAGAAAGCGGCTCCTACCTGGACAGCGTCGAGCATATTCCTGACGCAGCGTTGATCGACGTGACCTGGGAGTGGCTCCAGCGGGCCCAGCCGGACGGAGAAGTGACCATCGAGGTCACCGACCCCGCCCTGTACACGCTGCTGTTCAACGCGGATGGAACGTTCAACACCCAGCTAGATTGCAATGTTGCCGCCGGCGGGTACGCGACCCTAGCGGGCGGATCGATCTTTATGGAGCTGGGGCCGATGACGATGGCGGCTTGTGGTCCCGAGTCGCTTGCCGACCAGATGATGCAGATGTTTGGCCCGGCGCAGGATTATCGCTTTGAGGATGAGGGACAGACCCTCATCTTTTCCTGGGCAGCCGGCGGACCGGTGGATACATTCCGCCGTTCTGCGCCTGAAGGCGCGGCTGATGTATCGGCGGCGCATGTCGCAGATCCTGCCCTCGTGGACAAGACATGGCAGTGGGAACAGCGCGTTGATCCGTCCGCTGCGGACAATATCACCGTCACCGACCCGGCACAGTACCTGCTGGCATTCGCCGCAGATGGCACGTTCATCAGCCAAATCGACTGCAACGTTGGTCAGGGTGAGTACAGCACGGGAGCAGACGGCAGCCTGTCGATGCTTCTCGGACCGATGACCATGGTCGCTTGTGAACCGGACTCTCTTGCGCCCCAAATGTCGCAGATGTTTGGCGCCGCAGATAGCTATCGCATCGAGGAGGATGGGCAGGTTCTGGTCATTGGCATGGCGGATGGCGGTCCGGAGGATATCTACCGCGTCGCGCCGCAGCCAGGGGCGGAAGCGCTGGAAGCTATCCCGGAAGATGCCTTGACTATCGACTTGCAGGGCCTGGCTGACTCCTACGTGTGGGAGGTGCGGCCCGCCATCCCGTTGAGCCCGGGACCCGGCGCAGTTGGATACCCGGCCCATATCCTTGTCACGTTTGACGGCGAAACGCCCGACGACGTGCTGGCCAACAACGGTCGTCGCATGTTCATCTTCCCCACGCAAGCCTATCTCGACCTGTATGCGGCCCAGGGCAGCACAGCGGTGGAGTCCCAGGTTGCGCGCTTGCAGACGCTGATTAGCGAAGCTGAGACGCGAGAGGCAATGCCGGAAAGCCCAATGCCCCTCCTGCCGCCCCCCAGCTCGTTTATGGATCGCTGGGCTCAGTTCGCGGACCTGAATTTCGCAGTCGGCGAAGGGGTCCGCTACGTCAGCGAAGCGCCGAACCGCCAGGCTATTGGCGCCTGGACCAACCTGGGCACGGCGTACTACTACCAGGGATTGACGAGCGACGATGGTCTGTTCTATGTCTCGCTGATCTGGCCCGTCGCGACGGACAGCTTGCCGAACACGCCAGACGATGTGCCCGAAGATGTGGCAGCCCAGGCGAGTGATCCTGAGACCAATGCGGCCTACCTGCAAACGACCAAAGACACGCTGAATGCGCTGCCTTCCAGCGCCTGGACGCCTGATCTGGCGTCGCTCGATGCGCTGGCGCAGTCGGTCTCGTTCCCGCTCCCCGCAGGCACGGACCTTGTCGGTGCTACCTGGCAGTGGCTGGGCACGACGACCCCGGTGGAACAGATCGATATTGCTGAGCCCACACGGTACACCATCACGTTTAACGCGGACGGCACGGCTGCCATTAAGGCGGACTGCAACAACGTGCTGGCGAACTACACGTTTGACGGCAGCGCTATTTCGATTACCCCCGGTCCGTCCACGCTGGCAGCCTGCCCGCCCGACTCGCAAGACCAGTTGTTCATCAGCCAACTGAGCAGCGCCGCAATTGCTTTCTTCCAGGAAGGCGATCTGTATATCGACCTCTTTGCCGATGGTGGCACGATGCGCTTCGCGGCGCAGGAGACTGTCGATTTACCAGAGCCGGCGCAAGGCGACCCGACCGCGACTGTGAATGCGCCGGATGGTGTGTTCCTGCGCAGCGGTCCTGGGACCGAGTATCCGGAGGTCGGCACGGCCGTCTTTGGTGACACCGGGACCATCGTGGGACAGAGCGAGGACGGCCAATGGTGGGTCATCGATGCCCCCGAGCTGCCAGGTGGTCAGGTCTGGGTATCTGCACAGTTTGTTGACGTTCAGAACGCTGGCAGCGTGCCTGTTGTGGCAGCTCCCGATAGTCTGGGTCTGGTTGGTGTGAATTGGCAGTGGGCCAGCCTCACAACGCCTGTGGCACAAACCGACATCGCCGATCCGACGCGATACACGATCTTGTTCAACGCTGATGGCACGGCCAACATCACGGCTGACTGCAACGTCGTTGGGGCCTCCTACAGCGCAACGCCGGAAGGGGCGCTGACCATCGCGCTTGGCCCGTCCACGCTGGCAGCCTGCCCGCCTGACTCACAGGATCAACTGTTCCTGCAAAGCCTGAGCAACGCCGCCATCTACTTCACTGAAGCGGGGCAGCTGTACATTGATCAGATGGCCGACGGCGGCACGATGCGCTTCCTGCCGGGTACGGCAGCCGCGCCCGGCGCCGGTGCAGGTGATAGCCCGACCGCCTCTGCGCAGAACATCGAGTTCTCGGTGACCAGCTTCGGACCGGTGGGCGCGGAAGCGCCGCTCCTGCCGGGCACGCAGATCACGGCGCTGTTCACCAGCACCGATGCCTCCGGCTCTGCCGGCTGCAACACCTATACGGGGGCAGTGACACCTGTGGAGAACTTCTTCACGGTCGGGCCAATCGCCACGACCTTGATGGCGTGCTCCGAGCCGGCGGGCATCATGGAACAGGAGTCGAGCTATCTGGCGGCGCTTGGCGCGCTTTCCGGCTTCCAATGGGTGCAGGAGCCGGTCGGTGGCCAGAGTCTCGTGACGGCTGGCCAACTGTTCTACACCACACCGGATGGTGCGGCGGGTGTCATCAATCTGATATCAACGCAGTAAGTCCGGCTCTGGCGCTGCGCGCCTGACCGGTCCCAACAAAGATCCCTTGCGGCAGCGGCTGCGAGGGATCTTTTTACATTCATCTGGGGCAAATTGGGACGCGGCTGGGGTACTATCCATGAACCAATTGGCGGGCCAGGCGTGCCCGCTCCGAGGAGATAGTTATGAAACAGCGATATCTGCTACCAGCCCTGCTGCTCTTCCTGATTCTGGCTGCGTGCAATCAGGAGGCGCCGCCGGCCCCCGAGACGACCGGACCAACTGCGGCAACCGCCGTCACCTCGTCGGTCGACACGGTTCCAGAACCGGCCGGCAGCGCATCCGGCTATCCCGCGCCGGAGACCGACGCGCCTGTAGCTGATGCACCTGGGGCAGAGGAACTACCCGCGTCCTCTGCCGACGCCGTGTTCACAGGCGGCGACAGTGGCGATGAGGAACCGGTCATGGCTGCCAATGCCATCCCAGCAGACGAGATCACGCTCGATCCTGGCGCCCTTCCGTACATGCCCACTGTTCTGGCTGTCGATGCTGTACCGTACCGCGTCGACGATATGGTCGGTCCCACAGGGTTGCCGGCCCATTGGCGAATCGAATTCACACCAGAGAATGAGGGCGAGACGGCCGCTGCCGCTCCTGTCCTCTATGTCATTCCCGTCGAGGCGTACCGCGCGCTCTGGGCGGAGGCAGGCGATCTGGGGGTCGATGGGGCATTGACCGCCCTGATCATGACCATCGAAGCCGGAGCGCGGCCGTTCCAGGATGGAGGCGTGCCGGGATTGCCTGTCGAGCACGTCGGCACGGCGTTCAACGACCTCGCCGCCCAGGGTGAGTATCTGGCGCTGGAAAATGTAACCGGCTTGCGCTTTGTTGGGCGCTTTGTCCAGCAGCCAGTCGCCGTGTCCAATGATGGGATGACCTACGTCTTTCTCGGCTTCTCTAATGACGGCCAATACCTGATCAGCTTCTTCTACCCCATTCGCAGCGAGACGCTGCCCGCCAGCCCGGCGGCGGCGGATGAGGCGACGGCCGCTGCGCTGGCAGAGGATCCGTATGGATACCTGAGCGAACAAGCCGCGAAGTTGAGCGAGTTGGGCGATGACGCCTTCACACCAGCGGTCAGCGCGCTGGATGCGCTGGTGGCGTCATTGCGGTTCGGCGCGGTGGATGAGCTGGCGGCCGTCTCTGAGCCTGAGTCGAACGAGTCGACAGTCGTGGCCGGGACCGCGCTGGGCGGCACGGCGTGGCAGTGGACGGCCCTGGAACAGGCAGGCGTGACGACCGGCGTTGCCGATCCATCCCGCTACACCGTGTCCTTTGGTGAAGACGGTTCAGTCGACGTCGTCGCCGGCTGCCTGGAATCGACGGGTACATATGCGACCGATGCCGCCTCTGGTCTGGCTGTGACGCTGGACGAGCCTGCTGCCGCGTGTCCCCCGATGATGATAGACATGGTGCTGCTGGGCGGCCTCGGAAATGCGGCCGCCTACGATATGTCAGATGCTACGTTGGCGATCACGCTGCAATACGAAAACGGCACGCTGAAGTTCGAGTCTGCTGCACCATAGGACAACTCCACTGCTTGCTTGAAGACACCTGAGGGCCAAGTAGCAACACGCAGCGCAAGTCGGTGGGCTGGAATGTGCGATCAATTGGGCCTGTCCGCTGCCGAATGCGGCGGCGAGACGCTGCCTGTCTTGTCTGTTGCCAGGTGAGGTGGAACCAGCTAGGATCGCCTCAAAGACCGCCAACCTGTCCCTCTCGCGGCAGCCGATTGGGCGGTCAAGCTTTCTACTTCGACCCGGGAGATAATTTTCATGCTTCAGGCGACGCGTACGGTATTCGGTATCTACAAGGATTACCGAGGTCGGCTCATCCTTTCTCAAGTTCTTCTCTTAGTATCTGCTCTCTGTACGCTCGGCGTGGCCACGCTGAACCAGAACCTGATTAACAACGGTCTGCTGGCCAACGACCCGCTGGTTATCATAAACACTGGTATCTATATGATTGTACTGGCCGTGGTCGGAGCAGGGGCGCTTGGCGCAACGGCCGCCCTTGCCGTCTTCTTTTCCCAAGGAGCCGCCTACTACCTGCGTTCTGAGCTGTACGCCAAGATCCAGGAGTTCTCGTTCGCCAACTTTGACCGGTTCAGGACCGGTAATCTGCTGGTCAGACTGAATGCTGACGTGCTCAACGTCGCCAACTCGGTCCAGTATACGGTCCTGCTGCTGCTCTACGCGCCATTCATGTTGGTGGTAGCTTTTGGGTTGGTCATCATACGGATGCCTGAGCTGCTGTGGATCTTGCTGCTTATCACGGTGCTGGTAGCCGTTGTCTTGTTCATCCTGATCCCGCCTATCTTTCGGGCGTATGATGAGCGTCAGACGCGGCTGGACGAGCTGAACAACACGCTTCAGGAAAATCTGTCGGGTATGCGGGTGGTCAAAGCGTTTGTGCGTGAGGAATTTGAAATGGAGCGATTCCGAACGCGAAGTGAGGCGATGCGCGATCCCGCCTTTCGAGCGGCGTTTCGTGTTGCTGCGCTCAACCCAATTCTGACTGCGTCAGCACAGTTTGGAGTTGCCCTGGCCGTGTGGAGCGGCGGTCAGCAGATTATTGACGGCACCGGTTTCTCAGTTGGTGAACTGGTCGCCTTCATGCAGTATGTCAGTCTGGTCGTCATTCCTCTGGCACTGATGGCGATTGTCGTGCCGTTCATCCTCCGTGGAGATGCGTCTGCTCAGCGGATAATTGAGGTGTTTGCAGACGAGCCGGCGATTCAGGATCAGTCAGTCGCCCTGGCGAGGACACCGGCCGAGATATCAGGGCGGGTTGTCTTTGATAATGTCACCTTCGCCTTCCCCCGGCCGGATGGAGAGCTGGATCCTCCTGTCTTGCGGAACATAAATCTGACGATTGAGCCGGGACAGCAAGTAGGAATATTGGGCGCGACGGGGGCAGGCAAGACCGCACTGGTCAACCTTATCCCGCGCTTCTACGACGCCACCGAAGGCAAGGTTACAATCGATGGGCATGATGTCCGCTCGTTCCCGCAGGATAACCTGCGTGAGATAGTGGGCATTGCGCTTCAGGAAGCGGTTCTGTTCCAGGGTGAAGTGCGATTCAATCTGAAGTTTGGTAAGCCCGACGCACCGGATTCACTGATGCAGGAAGCGGCTAAAGCGGCCGACGCTTATGGCTTTGTCACTAATTTGCCTGAGAAGTGGGAGGCGCCTGTGGCCAGGCGCGGCTATAACTTCTCCGGCGGGCAGCGACAGCGATTATCCATGTCGCGGACTCTGACTGCAGAACCACGCATCCTTATCCTCGACGACAGCACCAGCGCTCTTGACGTTGCGACTGAAAGTCGTGTCCAGAGCGCCATTCCGGTCTTTACTGACCATGTGACAACCATTTACATCGCCCAGCGGATTAGCGCTGTGATCGAACTGGACAACATCTATCTGATGGAGAACGGTCAGATCGTGGCCGAAGGCACACATGAGGAGCTGATGGAAAGCAGCCCCCTATACCGCGAAATCTACGACTCCCAGCTTGGGGGGGATGTGACGCAAGGTGTGGAGGAAGCATGACAACCGCCGACGCAACAAACACCTATCCTACGCTGCGAGAAAAGCTTGAAGGCCGGACCCGATCGGCTCCTGCCCCTGACCAACGCGATGACACGATCGCCATTCTGCGTCGTCTCGTTGGGTATATGGCAGGCGGTGATCAGCGAGGACGCTTTCTCTTTGCGTTGTTCCTGCGCCTGCTGGGCACAGTGGCCCTCATCCTCATTCCCTTCTTCACAGGGCGGGCCATTACGCTGTTGAGCAGTCCAGCGCCGACAACAGAGGCTCTGCTTACGCTGGTAATTGCCACCCTGGCAGCCGTGACGTCCTATCTCGTGCTCTCAGTCATTGCTGAGTACATCTTCTCGAACCTGGCGACGCATGGACTGGCTAATCTGCAGCAGGATCTGTTCAATCATATGCAGACGCTGTCGCTGAGCTTTTTCGACCGGCAGCCTTTAGGGCAGCTGTTGAGCCGTGTTACCAACGACACAGAAACCGTCGCTGTCTTTTTCGAGAGCGCGCTATCGCAAATCATCCGGGCAGTCTTCCAGATTTTGCTGATTATTGCAGTGATGCTCCTGGTTGAGTGGCGCCTGGCGCTTGTTGCGCTGATGATGGTGCCGGTGATGCTGTTTGTGACGACTGTGATCCAGCGCATCTCCACGCCGGCATTCACCCGTCTCCAAGATGAAGTAGGTGACTTGAGTGGTTTCCACGAAGAAACCATCACTGGCCATAAAGTGATCAGCAGCAGTAGGCGTTCCGCTTGGGCCGAAGAGACGAATGACGAGCTGGCAGGGTTTGTCTACGAAACCGGTACTCAAGCTTTCTTCACAGCTCTTCTGAACTACCCGGTCACTCAGATGTTGTCAATCTTCATGACGGTTCTGGTCCTGGTCATCGGGTCACTGATGGCCCTGAGTGGTGAAACTGACATCGGCGTCGTCATTGCCTTTACCAGCTATGTTTCATTGCTGGCCTCTCCTTTATCGGATATCGCCAACCTGACGGCGACCACCTTGAATGCAGTCAGCGGCGGTCGCCGCGTCTTTGCCATCATGGATGAGGAACCATCAGTTGTTGACGTGCCCGGGGCTGCGCAATTCGAATTCAAGGGGGGGCTGGTTGAGTTTGATGATGTGGATTTCAGCTATGTGCCGGGACGAAAGATCCTCAGGCACAATACGTTCGATGCCCAGCCCGGACAGAAGATCGGCATTTGCGGCCCTACCGGGGCAGGCAAGTCAACTATTATCAATATCCTGACCCGCTACTATGACATTGACAGCGGGCTCATAGAAATCGACGGGCAGGACATCAGCCTGCTCACTCAGCACAGTCTTCGTCAACAGATCGGCGTCGTATTGCAGGAAGCGTTTCTCTTCAGCGACACGGTAATGAACAATCTGAAGTACGCTCGCGAAGGGGCTACCGACGAAGAGTGCATCGCCGCCGCCAAGGAAGCCAACGCCCACGATTTCATCATGAATCTGCCGCAAGGGTATGACACGATGATGACCGAGCGCGGCTCAAACCTGAGCCAGGGACAGCGTCAGATGATCACCATTGCCCGGGCGATGGTGGCCAACCCCAAGCTGTTGGTGCTGGATGAGGCGACGAGCAATATCGACACGCGGACAGAAAAACTGATTCAGGAGGGGCTGAATCGACTCATGGCCGGCAAGACCAGCTTCGTCATCGCTCACCGGCTCAGTACAATCCGCGATTCGCACAAGATCCTGGTCTTGAATGGTGGCGTGATCGAAGAACAAGGAACCCACGATGAGCTAATGGCAATGGGCGGCCTTTACTACACGCTATACATGAGCCAGTTCAAGGGCAAAGCGCCCGGCGGCGCGGGGGCGGGCGACGCCGTCTTTGTGAGCACATAACTACTTCAGGAACGGACGGGCGTCTTATGGTCACAGTTCAGAAGGAATACAGCTTGCCGGCGCATACGGAATACTTGTCTGCTTGCGCTTCCAGAGGGGCGACCTGTACGTCCAACCCAACATCTCCTTTGGAGGTCAACGAGCGAACTGCCGAGAGACAATACTCATTAGGTCGATTCACCATAGGTCGGTTGCTTGAGGCAAGATGGTTGCTCCAGATTGTACTCAATGCCGGCTACCAAACTTAGTAAGGAGATTCACTATGAGCTTACAAAAGCGCCAGCTGTCGGTCATCGCCGCCATCGGTGTGCTGCTGGTCGTGTTGGCGGGCATGGCCCTGATCACACAGGGGAACTTGCTGGCCGAGCCGACCAGTGCGCCACTCAGCCAGGAAGCTGAACCGGCGCAGCTGGCTGAGCTACCGGTCGATGCGACCCAGGCGACCGTCAACCTGTCAACCGGGTTCATTCTGGACCCCTATCTGCTGCGGGTCGTTGGTTCCGGAGATACCGACGCTTCCACATTGAACGAGGATTGCTCCGGCTTCGTCTCGACGACGCCTGATGTCATCGTCAACTGGAGTGGCGAGACAGAGATGCTTGACTTCTTTACCTACACGGACTCAGACCCTGTACTGGTTATCCAGACCCCGTCCGGCGACTTCGTCTGTAGTGACGACGCCAGCCTGGATACACTCGATGCGCTGGTGACGATTGAGAGTCCGGAGGAAGGTGCGTACAACGTCCATATCGGTTCGTTTAGCTCTGAGGAGTTGGCGCTCGGATTCGTGGGCATCAGCGAGCTGCCTGTGGCTGAGCAGTTGGCTGCTATGGACCTGAGGATGCTCCTGGACCGGAATGAACCCCGACCTTCGCCCATAACTGAAGAAGTGAACAGCGCACCTCTGGCGCTTAATCAGGCGGCCGTCTTTGGCAATGTAGCATTGGAGGCGGGCTTTGAGACTACCGAGACGCCGGCTGCAGGTGGCGGCGATCATCCCGCTGCTGCGGTTGATGGCCAGGGTGGGGAGTGCTTCGGCTTCATCAGCCTCGTTCCGACCTACAGCATTGATTGGAGCGGCAGTGGCAGCTTTACGGTGTTCTTCGAGTCGGAGACCGACACCGCGATTGGTGTCATTACGCCTGACGGCGACGTCATTTGTAACGGCAATGCGGCGGAAGATAATTTGAATCCCGTCGTTACCATCAGCGACGCAGTTGAAGGCAACTACGACATCTTCGTTGGTACGACCGAGCCGAATACCATTGCCATCGGTACGCTGACCGTGACACCGGACAGCACTGCCACGCCTGCCGTGCTTTCGGCTGAGTAAGGGGAGGGAGTATTATGAACACCATCAATAAACTGAACCGTTCTTCCTGGCCGAGTACTGCACTGGCTCTCGGATTGGCACTGGTTGCTGGTTTACTGCTGCTGGTAGTGGCTGTCTCATCCACGCAGGCCCAATCGGCCGTTTCTGCGGCGGCGACGACTTCCTACGTCCCTTATCGCGTGCAGCCCGGTGACTCGCTATCGAAGATAGCGGCGAAGTACTGCACGACATGGCAAGAGGTGTACGAACTGAATGCCGGCATCATCGGCACAGATCCCGATGTTCTGGAGCCGGGGACGCTGATCTATGTACCGGATCGCTGCTCCAGCACGACACCACCAGCGAGCGGTGTCTACGATCGGGGTCCAAGTCTGCATGCTAACGGGACTGTGTATGGCAATGTCTATACGGTCGCGTATGGCGACACTCTGTACTCTGTTGGCCAGAGGTTTGGGGTCGACTGGCGGGTCATCGCTGAGGCCAATCAATTGGGACCAAATCCCAAGATCGCGGCTGGACAGCAGCTGATCATTCCCGGCCTGGGCCAGGCACCGCCGTCCGCGCTACCGCCGGCGATTGCCATTACCAGCCCGGCCCCGGGTACCTACCTGGACGCGCCCTACGGCACCTACGGTACGGGCCAGGGCTTGCCTGAGGGCAACGTCATCGTGCGGCTGCGAGATGGCAGCGGCAACATCCTCGCCCAGCAGGCGACGGTCTTGCAGGGTGACACGGTGGGCATAGGCGGATCGGGTTTCTGGTCGGTCCAGTTCAACGGCGTCTATGGTCAACCTAATAGCAACGGCAGTATCGAAGCGTTCAATCCGGAGACTGGTGTCTCCAGTTCCGTGTCGATCTGGTTTACCGGGCGCTAGAGCGCCGTAGTCCGCTGAGGGCGGGCACGCCCAAGTAACAAGAAAAGCGTCATACCAATCAAGGTGTGACGCTTCTTGTTTGCAGGATATTGGCAACTTCGATGTCGCCAATTACTCTTTGGTTTCTGCGGAAGTCGTTGTCACGGGCGTCAACACCGTATCGCGCAAGACTGATGCCACAGCAGAGCTGCGCCGTTTGACGATGAGCACGGTGCAGTCGGCCTGGTCGGCCACTTGCTGCGCCACTTCGCCCAACAGCTGATTGCGGAAGAGCGCTTCCTTGGTCGCCCCGATGACAATCATGTCACAATCTTGCGAGGCCTGGTGGATGCCCGCCACAGGACTGTCTGCCTGAATGATTAGCTGCTCGAGCGGTTCGTACTGGACTCCGTCACTGGCGCGGTGGAAAGCGCTGCGGGCACGGGCCTGTGCACTTGCTTCGTCCGAACCCGGGAGCACAATATGGGCCAGTACGACTGTCGTTTCCTCCGGTGTGTTGCGGGCGATGGCCACGGCTGTGGTCACAGCCAGGCGGCTGTTGGGACCGCCGGCGACTGGCACAAGGATGCGACTGTAGGTTTCTATCGGCCGTGAGCGGGCGATGATGAGATCGGCGGGTGGGTTGGCAATAATCGGGTCGATGACCGAGCCGAACATGCGGTCATTGGAGCCGGACTCGCCGGGCCAGCCGAAGAGGATCAGGTCGCTGCTGTTCTCGTTCACCGTCTTGCTGATCGCCTCCGGCACGGAGCGGCCCAGCCGCAGCATGGTATGGACCGGCACATCCAGCCGACGCGCTTCGGCAATCGCCTTCTCAAGAATGGGGCGACGTTCCTTGAGGATGTAGCGGCCGTCGGAGAGCTGCAGGGTGGATGGCACCTTGACCACATTCAGGGCGAGGATTTCGCCGCCGTGCTCTTTGGCCAGGGCGCTGCCCAGATAGCCCAGCTCGTCAGCGTGAACTCTCATCGGCTACGGGCACGAGCACTGAATACTTGACCGAAACCAGCGCCTCTTCGTGCAAAATATCTTTTGGCTTCTCTTCAATCTCGCGGTTTCTGAAGTAGCCCCAGTAGAGCAGCGCACCGGCTATCAGCCACAGGATCGTAATGAGGCCGACCCGCCCCGTCTCGACAGCCAGGAAGAGGGCCAGGGCGGTGTTGGTGACGATGCCGATGAGCGGCGGCCACGGAAAGAATGGGACGCGGAAGCCACGCTCCATATCCGGTTTTCGCCTTCGCAGCGTCATGAGCGTGATATTCACCTGCGCGAACATCAGCAGGAACATTACGTCGGCCGCTTTGGCCACTTCCTCGACCGGAAGTGTCAGACCCATCGCAATGATCAGGATGACCGAAATAGCAATTGCCCAGTACGGGGTCAACATTCTGGGATGAATACGGCCGAATACGTCCGGCAGATTGTGGTCGCGGCCCATGGCGAAGGAAACGCGCGACGACGAGTAGATGGTCGCGTTGAGGGCCGACATCGTCGATGCCAAACCACTCAGCAGGATCAGGAACCCACCCCACCGACCCATGATCTGCTCGGCTGAACGCACGATAGCCACTTCGCGAGCCTCCGCGAGGTACTCCCAGACTGGAATATCGCCGGCTGAGGCGGGGACGACCGTCGCGCCGATGGCCACAAAGGCGACCAGGACATAGATAATGACGACGACGATGATGGAGATGAAGATGGCGCGCGGGATGTTGCGCATGGGGTCCTTCACCTCTTCACCGCTCTGGGCAATGATCTCATACCCTTCAAAGGCGATAAAGGTGAGCCCCATAGCGACAAAGACGCCGCCCAGCCCGTTGGGCATGAAGTTGTCGGTGAAGACGTTCAGGTTCGGGTTCTGCCACATGGCGTACAGGCCAAAAATGATGAAGCCGCCGAGGATGACGACTTTGGCCACTGTGACGATGTTACCGACCAGCCCGGCTTCACTCGCCCCTCGATAGTTGATGAATCCAAAGAGGATGACAATGACAACCATGAAGGCCAGGGTCAACGGCTGGGTATACTCGATGACCCCGGGCCAAACGAGCGACAGCAGTTCGACGGCGAAACGGCCGAAACCGAGGCCGTACAGCGAGCAGGCGACTGCGTGGGCAAACCAGCTCATCCATCCGGCCAGGAATCCTTGCGTGCCGCCCATGCCATCCTTGACCCATAGATAGCCGCCGCCCGCTTCCGGAAACGCCGAACCAAGTTCCGCGTAGGAAAGGGCGGTGAACGTGGTCACGATGCCGTTGAGCATGAAGGCCAGCACAAGCGCCGGGCCGGCCTCGCCGGCGGCAATACCGGTCAACACGAAAATGCCCGCGCCAATCATGGCGCCGACACCAATCATGGTGATATCGAACAGCCCGAGCGTCCGGCTAAGGGTGATTTCTGCTGGTGGAACCTGGTTTGTTGAAGCCATAATTGGGCATATTGTGCCTGAATATGGACGGGCACGCTAGCAATAAAGAGTGGGCAAACAGGGCATGTGGCCCTGAAGGTTGTTTGTTCTGGACAATTGGCCGCCGAGTGATTACACTGAATCGGCACGTCTATTCTGCCCGGTCGTCCCGCAATACTGGACACGAGGAGCATGATTGTGGAAGGAACCAATCTGATTGACGCTTACAATTACGACGAGTTTGTGCATGAAAAAGTCGACCACTGGCTTAACTTCGAAAACAGTCCGCCCCTGGGCGTCCTGGCGCCTGATTTCCCACTGTGGCGATTGGACGGCAGCCAGACCAGCCTGAGCGACATCTGGTCATCCCACGCCTACACCATTGTCGAATTCGGCAGCTTCACCTGACCATATTGTGGGATGGCGGCGCCATCCATGAATGACATTGCTGACCGGTACGCTGACCGGGATGTTGGGTCAGTTTTTCTATACACCAACGAAGCGCACCCGGGAGAGCATTACCCACCGCTGCGGTCGATGGAGCAGAAGACGACCCATGCCCGGGCCTTGCGTGACGAATATGGGGTGACGCGGCCTATCGTGTTGGACGCGCTGGACGGCGCGTGCCACCGGACTTATGGGTCGATGCCCAATATGACCTGGATCTTTGCTCGCTCCGGTACGCCGCTCTACAAGTCGGACTGGACGGATTCGCACAGTGTCGAGAATGCCATCGTCTACTTCCTGGACGTGCTCGAACGGCGGCGCGCCCGCGAACGTCTGGTGCCGTTTCGTGTGGAGCGCGTCGACTTTCGCTCGTCGGACCAGGCAGGCTTCTTCGCCGGACTGGAGCGCAATGGGCCGCGGGCCGTCACTGAGTTCCGTCGCTTCATGGATGAGGCATAGCAGTAGCAGCGGAGGCAGTATGACGTATATTGAGATGGTGCCCCCGGAGGCGCTGCCTGAAAAGCGGCGTGTTCCGGATGATGACAACATTATCCAGATTCACAGCATTCATCCTCAGACGATGCGCCATCATTATGACCTGTATATTGAGTTGATGCGCCGGGCTGGCCCCCTGACGCGGATCCAGCGCGAGATGATCGCCGTCGTTGTCTCAAGCGAGAATAAATGCCACTACTGACTACACCATCACGGAGAGGGTCTCCGTGCGCTGCTGGGCCGGGCCGGCATAGACGAGGCGACGCGCGAGGCGCTGCTTCGCGATCTCATTGCCGACTACACCGTGGCCGATTTAACCCCGGCCGATCGGGCGATGCTTGACTACGCCATGAAGCTGACGCGGACACCCGCCGCGATGACGGCCGCCGACGTCGAGGCGCTGCGCCAGGCCGGATTTGACGATCGTATGATCCACGACATTTGCGCTATCACCGGTTACTTTGCCTTCGTCAATCGCATTGCCGATGGATTGGGTGTCCAGCTGGAAGCAGACTGATCTATCACCCACCGAGGAGAGTGTCTCATCGCTCTTGTTGTCTTTCTCATCGTTGCGTTCATTTACTTCGGAATTGCGAGCCGGCTGGCGCAACGCTCTATCACCATGCCGATGGTTTTTCTGACGCTGGGGACGATTATTGGTGTCTTGCAAATCGATATCGTGGGCGTGATACCGGATGCGGAGAGTGTGACTACCCTGGCCGAGGTGACGTTGGCCCTTCTCCTGTTCGCCGATGCGTCCATGCTCAATTTGGGCAAAGTCGCCGCTGACTGGCAGCCGCCGGCACGCCTCTTGCTCATTGGTCTTCCGCTTACCTTGCTGTTTGGCGCGATAGCCGCCTACTTCCTCTTTCCCGGTACGCTGCCGGCGATGGCGCTGCTCATTGCCGCCATGCTGGCCCCGACGGACGCGGCGTTGGGCTTGCCCATCTTCACGAACAAGCGTGTTCCCCTGCGCGTCAGGCGAACGTTGAATGTCGAGAGCGGTCTGAATGACGGCATCGCGGCGCCGATTGTGACGTTGGCGGTTGCCTGGCTTGCCTCAGAAGAGGCAATTATGATCGGCGCGTCGATGTCGGAGGCGGTCGTGTCGCTGCTTACTGCGGTCGCGGTTGGGGCCTTGATGGGCTTTGTCGGCGGACAGTTTTTGCGCCAGGCTGGCCGTCGCGGGTTGTCGGCCGGGCTGGCGGATCGCCTGGCTATCATGGTCCTGGCGTTGTTGTGCTATGCACTCTCCGTCGCAGTTGGCGGCAATGGCTTCGTGGCCGCATTCGTGGGTGGTATTGTGTTTGGGGCTGCGTCGCGCAACGAGCTGGTGGAGGACACGGAGTTTACGGAGGATGTGGGTACGCTGCTCTCGTTGCTGGTCTGGACGTTGTTTGGGGTCATCTTTGTCGGGCCGGTGATCTTTGGCGAGCCGGGTCAATGGTCGTGGAACCATGTGCTGTACGCAGTGCTGAGCCTGACAGTCATTCGAATGATTCCGGTTGCCATTGCTCTGGCCGGAACCCAGTTTCGCCGCGACTCCAAAGTTCTCATGGGTTGGTTTGGTCCGCGTGGTCTTGCTTCGGTCGTCTTCGGTTTGCTGGGCATCGCGACGCTGGAAGAGGCCGGGTTGTCAATCGAGCCGCTCGCAGCCGTGTTGTCCTGGACCGTTATGCTCAGCGTGTTTGCTCATGGTCTGTCTGCCCAGCCGTTGGTTGATCTGTACAATCGCCGGTTGGAGCGCGTGCCTGAGCCTGAAATGGACAACAGTCCGGAGATGGTCCCCGTGCCTGAGATGGTCTCGCGCCGGCGACTGCTAGCACAGGACGAGGCGGCGTAGAACGCCGCACGACTTGGCCCAGGCAGACGGCAGGGCTAGAATACGGCTCAGCTTACGGAGACCTGAACCACTGTGGACCATTCTCGCCCACCGGACGGCTGTCCTGCCCACGATCTGCCACCTGAAGCGATCGATGTCGCGTCACTTCCTCTGCCGCCCGGTGATCTGGGTTTGCGCTATCTGGGCGAGACCATGCAGTTCGGCCGGGATCCACATCAGTTTGTGGCTGAGCGGCGCGAACGGTATGGACCAATCTTCAAGACGAATCTGCTGGGCAGTGACACTGTTTTCCTGCTGGACGAAGGCGGTAATCAATGGATCTTCCAGGGCGAGGGTGATTACCTGGAGAACAAGTGGAATGGGACCACGCGGCGTCTGCTGGGCGGGCAATCTACCGCGATGCTGACTGGGCCAGAGCATACGCGCCAGCGCAGATTGTTGATGCCCCACTTCCACCACAGCGCGATGGCCGCTTTCACGCCGACGTTTCAGCGAATTTCAGCCTCCCACTTCGAACGATGGGCTTCCGGATCCGAGCCAGTTGTGCTGATTCCTTCGATGCAAGAGTTGGTTTTCGAGATGATTGTGGCCCTTCTGCTGGGCGATGATCCGGACGTCGACGTCCCTCGACTCAGCGCGCTGTTTCGCCGCTGGACAGCCGGGTTGGCGGCTGTGCCCATCAACTTGCCGTTTAGCACGTTCGGCCGTGCCTTGCGAGCCAACACCGAACTTCGGGCCGAGATCGCCACGATTGTGAAGCGACGCGCGGCGCTGCCCGAGCAGCCGCCCGACATGCTGGGCTCGCTGCTACTGATTCGGGACGAAAACGACCAGCCATTACCGCTGCAGCGGGTAATCGACGAAGTGCACAACGAGCTGTTCGCCGGCCATGACACCACCGTAACCGTGATGACCAATCTCATGATCCAGCTGGCGCAGCACCCGAAGGCCTGGGAGCGGGCCGTGGCGGAGGTGGATGCGACCCGATTACCGGGGGCCCTCGATCTGGAGCAGCTCAAGCGACTGCCGTTCTTGAATGCGGTGCTGAACGAGGGCATGCGCGCCGCCACCCCGGTTATCGGCACGTTTCGCGTCATGCTGCGGGATGCGGCCTATCAAGGTTATCGTATTCCCAAAGGGTGGACCGTGCGGCTGGAGATTGCGGGCACACACGAAGACGCCGCCGTATGGACCGACCCGCTGACGTACGATCCGGATCGCTGGTCGGCCGACCGGGCCGAACAGAAGCGCCGCCCACATAGCTACATCCCGTTCGGCGGCGGCCCGCGCATCTGTCTGGGCACCAACTTCGCGCTGGCGGAGATGCGGGTCATGTTGGCCCTGCTGCTTCGCGGCTATTGCTGGGAGCTGACGCCGGGCCAGAATCTGGACTATCGTCACATCCCGTTTCCACGCCCCAAGAGTGGGGGGATCGTCCGCTTCGACCGGCGCGGCGTCCAGGCTGCATCCACCGCCTCGTACCTCTGATTGGACAACCTGTCCAACGAAATCGCCGATCTCTTGACATCCAAAACGTTTCGGACTATTCTGTAAGGGTATCCGAAACGTTTTGGGAGAGCTTGAGCTGTTTCGGACCTGCCTTGTCAATCTGAGCCGGAGAAGCCATGCCTGCAACCTTGCGCGACATTGCTACAGAGGTTGGTGTTTCCGTCACCACCGTCTCTCGCGGACTTGCCGGATACGACGATGTGGCCGAGGAAACTCGACAGCGCATCGTAGCAGCCGCCCAGCGCCTTGGCTACCAGCCCAATCTTACTGCCCAGCGCCTGCAGAAACGGCGTACCGACACGTTGGGCTTCATCTTGCCCACGTTGACCCCACGCTTCTCGGATCCTTTCTTCAGCGAGTTTATTGCCGGAATTGGTAACGAGGCGGCCACTCAGGGGTATGACCTGCTCGTCTCAGTCCATCCACCGGGCAGCGACGCCGAGCGAGCGGCCTACCGTCGTGCGGCTGCCGGAGGCTGGGTGGACGGCCTCTTTGTTGTGCGTACGCGGGTCGAGGACGAGCGCATCACGATGCTCTGTGACAGTGATCTTCCATTTGTGGCTTTTGGGCGAACGAGCAGCACATGCGACTTTGCCTGTATTGACGAAGATAGTGAGGCGGGCGTTCGGTCTCTGGTCAATCACTTTGTCGAGCAGGGACATGAGCGCATCGCGTTTGTCGGCCCACCCCAAACTCTGATGTTTGGCCATTACCGGGCCGAAGGATTTCGACAGGCGATGGCCGCCTTTGATCTGCCAATTCCGGAAGCTTGGGTAGTCGAGGGAGACATGACCCAGCAAGGGGGCGGTAAGGCGATGGCTCAGTTGCTGGCCAGCGGCAGCAGGCCGACGGCTGTCATTTTTGGCAACGATCTCATGGCTATTGGTGCGCTCGACGCCATCCGCAGCGCCGGGCTGACGGCGGGCGAGGACATTGTTGTCGGTGGATTCGATGATATTCCCCTATCCAGCTACGTCTCGCCCGCACTGACGACTGTCAGCCAACCGATCTACGATATTGCCCAGCGTTTGTGCGCCATGCTGATTGACGTCATCAACGGTCGATCTCTGGTCGAGCGTCGCGTCTTGTTGTCGCCATCGCTCATCATTCGTGAATCAAGCGGCTTCCGCCGTCAAACCGAAGCCAAGGAGGTGAAGGATATCGATTAACAACCCCAGGTACTCCCAAATCTATCAATCCAATCCCAGAATGGAGGTTCTACGAAGATGAGAAAAGTATGGATATACATGGTGGCTGTGCTGGCGCTGGGCGTTATGCTGGCTGCCTGTGCCCCCCAGGTTGAACAAGTTGAGGTCACCCGCGTTGTCACGGAGACGGAACAAGTTGAAGTCACACGCGTCGTTACCGAGACGATCACCGAGGAAGTCGAAGTCCCGGTGGAGACTGAAGTTGAAGTAACCCGTATCGTTGAGGTCGATGGCGCGCCGATGGAGCGTACCGTTGTCGAGTTCTGGACGACAGACAACGAGGCTGACCGGGTCGACGTATACGAGGCCGTAGCGGCCCGCTATATGGCAGCCAACCCGGACGTTGAGGTTCGCATCGTGCCTATTGAAGAAGCCGGCGTCACGCAGCGTATCGCCACGGCGCGGGCGGCTAACCGTCTGCCCGACATCGTCCGCATGGGTGTCGAGCGTGTGGCTACCTTTGCCGCCGACGGTATCCTCGATGAGGACGCGGCTGAAGCGGTCATCAGCAGCATTGGTGTCGACGACTTCCGTGCCGGCCCGCTGGCAATGGTCACCGATCCGACTACCGGTCAGTTTGCGGCTGTGCCGTATGATGGCTGGATCCAGGCTATCTGGTACCGTGAGGACGTCTTCAATGAAGCCGGCCTGAACGCGCCCATCACCTGGGATGACATCCGGGCGGCGTGCGAAACACTGCCGGGAACCGGCAATCTGCTTTACGCGCTCGGCCTCGGCACCGACCCGGGCCAGAACTATGGGCATCAGGTGTTTGAGCAGGTGGCTATCTCCAACAATGCCTGGCCCTTCGACGCCGACGGCAACGTGACCATGAACACGCCTGAGATGATCGAGGCGCTTGACTTCTACACCAGCCTTCAGGAGTGCGCGCTGCCAGGCCCGCAGTTCTGGCGCGGCTCGCGTGAAGCGTACCAGCTCGATCAATCCGGTATGATGTTCTACAGCACCTACATCATGGATGACCTGGTTGATGGCTCTGGCCTGGAAGGCGGCGGCAATGTAGAGATTGCTGTTGAGAACCTACCGGCTAACACGGGCTTTGCACCCGAAATGGTTGGCCCCAACGGGTCCGCTTCCTACGGCCAGCTAGTGACCCTGGCTCTGATGGAAGGTGCCGATCCGATAGCCCAGGATGTCGTGGAGTTCTTCCTTACGGAAGGCTATCAGGACGTGTTGGCCTTGGCCCCGTTCGGCAAGGTGCCCGTGCTTGAAAGCGCCGTCGAAGGCTGGAAGAACAGCAGCGAGTACTTCGCCAACTACGAGCCCGCCACCCTGGAGCAGATCGCCAACGGGTACGAGACGATGCAGCGCTGGCTGTTCCGTCCGGACTACGACGCCACAGAACGCGCCGTGGTCGGCGACATCGAAGGCCGCTTGCTCCTCCCGACAGTTATCAGCAACATCGCGTTGGAAGGAATCATGACGCCGGAAACGGCAGCTGAGTTCCTGCAAACCGAAGTTGAGAATCTGTTGGCTGAGCGCCAGGCTGATCAGTAAGAAGTAGGTTTCTGATAGGGGAGCGCCACAGATTACTCTGTCGCGCTTCCCTATCGTAACTTCAAGGGGCGATCCTCATGGCAACGACTTCAACGGATGTGCCGGCGACCAAGTCACGGTCGTTAGGGGCACGCTGGAATTCGCTCGGCGCACGTGAGTCACGGCTGGCATGGGCACTCATCCTGCCAACCGCGATCATCGTGTTTGGCCTAATCGTCTTTCCAGCTATCTACAGCGTGTGGATCGCCTTTCACGACGTCGGAATTGAAGATCTTAACGATGTCTTCAATACCGAGTTTGTAGGCCTGGATAACTTCCGGGCCGTGGTCAACGACTTTGCCTTCAAGCCCGGTCCGCTCCCTGCCGGGTGGGACGAAGCCAACCTGTTCGAGAAAGGATGGTTGGCCCTGACGAAGTGGAATTGGGGGGCGGCCATTAACTCGATCGTCTACTCATTTGCGTCGACCGTGTGGACGATGCTGTTGGGGTTGGGAGCGGCCCTCTTGCTGAACCGACCGTTCCGCGGGCGGGGTGTTTCACGCGCCACGTTCCTGTTTCCGTACATCGCCCCTATCGTTGGTGTGGCCTTTGTCTGGCGCTGGATTCTCGACCCGCGACCCTCAGGCGTCCTCAACGACGTGCTGATGAACCTCGGGTTGATCGATCTGCCCATCGCCTACCTGGCGGAGCGCGGCCTGTCGATGCTGTTGGTGATCACCTTCACGGGCTGGCGGTACTTCCCGTTTGCCATGCTCATGATTCTGGCGCGGCTGCAGGCGATCGACGACACTCTGTATGAGGCGGCCGATGTGGATGGGGCCAGTACATGGCAGAAGTTCTGGAACGTCACGCTGCCGGAGCTGCGTTACGTGTTGGGGGCCATCTTCCTGCTCCGCTTCATCTGGACGGTCAATAAGTTCGACGACATCTTCTTGCTGACGGGAGGCGGCTTCGGCACCAAAGTGCTGCCTATCCTGACGGTCGAATTCAGCTTTCAGACGGGCGACTTCGGCAAGGGCGCCGCAACGGGCATGATCTTGTTGGGCATGCTGATCATCTTCCTTATCTTCTATATCCGAATCGTCATGCGCAACACGGAGGAAGTCTGATGAGTAGCACTTCCGCCACCTATCGTAATCAGAGTTTCATGGATCGTCTGTCGGGATGGCTCAACTGGAAGCGGTTCTTCTTTCTGCTGACAATGTTCATGTTCCTGGCCATGATTCTGTTCCCGTTCTACTGGATGGTGAGTTCGTCGTTCAAGTCGGCCGCTGAGATTGGCGGACGCGAGCCAACCTACATCCCGTCGCAGCTGCGCTTCGACGCTTACCGGGAACTGTTCGATCCCAGCGATCCCAACTTTCAGAACTTTGGGCGGGCCATTCGCAACAGTCTGATCATCTCCATACCGACGGCGATGATTGCTGTTGTGTTGTCCACACTGGGGGCGTATGCGATTGCGCGAATGTCGTTCCGCGGCAAGAATGTGATGCTCAACGGTATCCTGGCCATCTATCTCTTTCCGGGCGTGCTGATCATCATTCCCCTATTCGCCATGTTGGCACGCCTCGGCGGCATATTTGGTTTCGACGTTCAGGACAACCTGAGTGTGCTGGTGTTCACCTATCTGGCCCAGACGCTGCCCGTCGCTCTCTATGTGCTAACCAACTATTTTCGGACCATTCCGGACGAGATTGAGCAGGCAGCGCTGATCGACGGCTGCACCAGGATGCAGGTTATCTGGCGCGTCACCTTGCCCCTGGCTGTTCCCGCCCTGATCTCCGTCGCCATCTACACATTCATGATTGCCTGGAACGAGTTTCTCTACGCCTTTGTCTTTCTGAATGACCGGGCCATATTCACGATGCCGATTGCGATCAATACGATCTTCAACGACCCCAGCCCGCGGCCGAACGTTGTCATGGCTGCATCCACTATCATGACGATCCCGGTCATGGTGCTGTTTCTGGCGATGCAGCGCTATCTGACGGAGGGGCTGACCGCCGGCGGTGTCAAAGGGTAGGCTCGGCCGCTTGACCACGTATTGCCAAACATTGGGAGGGTAAGTTACCCGTGACCGAACGCATGAGCGCGCTCCTGGTTTCGCTGTATGGCGAAGAACAGGGCACGATGGCCTCTGCCCAGCTGCAGGCACTCATTGACAGCTATCAGAGTCGAATTGCTCCGCAACCGCCCCACGCGTTCGACCAGCGGTCGGCGGTGCTGATCACCTACGGCGATATGGTCCGCGATGGCGAGGAGCCGCCGCTGCATACCCTGGGCACATTCCTGGGGACGCATTTGCCCGGCGTCGTGGATGACGTCCATTTGCTGCCCTTCTTCCCCTACTCATCCGATGACGGCTTCTCGGTCATTGATTACAAGGCGGTCGATCCGGCCCTGGGCGCGTGGTCGGACGTCAGTCGTATCGGACAATCCTTTGGCCTGATGTTCGATCTGGTCATCAATCACATCTCGGCCGAGAGCGACTGGTTCCGGGCGTACCTCCAGGCTGAGGCACCGTATGATGACTACTTCATCGAGGTGGACGGAGATGCCGAAGCGGAGCTGAACGAGGTCTTTCGGCCGCGGGCGCTGCCGCTGCTCAGCGAGGTAGAGACGGTCGCCGGGCCGCGCTCCGTGTGGACGACCTTCAGTGAGGATCAGATCGACCTGAACTTCGCCAATCCGGATGTGTTGCTGGCGATGATCGATGTCCTGCTAAGCTACGTTGCCTGTGGCGCGTCGCTCATTCGACTGGATGCCGTCGCCTTCATCTGGAAGGAGCTGGGCACGTCGTGTATCCATCTGCCGCAGGCGCACTGGATCGTCCAGTTGTTCCGGGCCGTTCTGGACGACATTGCTCCTCACGTGGCCCTGATCACCGAGACGAATGTGCCCCACCGGGACAACATCGCCTACTTTGGCGATGGCACGAACGAAGCCCAGATGGTCTACAACTTCACGCTGCCGCCGCTGACGCTGCACACGTTTCATACGGGCGATGCAACCGCGCTGACCGCCTGGGCCACGCAGCTGGCGGTGCCATCGCCGGACGTCGCCTTCTTCAACTTTCTGGCCTCCCATGATGGCATTGGTGTCACGCCGGTGCGTGACATATTGAGCGAGGCCGAGATAGCGGCCCTGGCTGCCCGCGTTATGGCATTGGGCGGACACGTTTCCTACCGGAGACAGCCGGATGGCAGCAATGCGGTCTACGAGTTGAACATCAACTACCTGGATGCGTTGGGCGATCCGGAGGCGGCTTTGGAGCCGGTCGAGTTGGTGGCGCAGCGGTTCCTTGCTGCCCAGGCGATTATGCTGTCCTTGCGGGGCGTGCCGGGTATCTACTTTCACAGCCTGTTCGGCTCCCGCGGCTGGCCTGAAGGGGTGGCGGAAACGGGGCGGGCGCGCACGGTCAATCGCGAGAAGCTGTCACTGGCACCTGTTGGAACAAGAGCTGGCGGATCCCGGAAGTCTGCGGCATCGTGTGTTTCGCGGCTACCGGCAGATGCTCCTTGCCCGGCGATCGTCGGCCGCATTTGATCCGGCGGGCGAGCAGCATGTCCTCGCGCTTCACCCGTCGGTGTTTGCCGTAACCCGCTTGACGGCAGATGGCAGGCGTCACGTGCTTTGCTTGCACAACGTGTCTGATCATCCGATTGATCTGGTTGTGCCTCGCCGGCATCTGCCGGAAGGTTCGCTTGTTGATCTGGTTGCCAACCAGCCGATCGTCCACCAAGACGATCTGCATCTGAAGCTTGGACCTTATGGCGTGGTGTGGCTCACCAGTGAGGAAGCGGCCGCTTGAACATCGGGTTCGTTTCAACCAGACTGGCAGGTAACGACGGTGTGTCTCTGGAGACTGCCAAGCTGGCAGAGGTGCTCCAGCGGCACGGCCACGAAATCGCCTACCTTGCAGGCGAGTTGGAACCGGGCTTGCCGGGATTGGAGGCACCTGGCCTGCACTTCGAAGACCCGATGGCCGAAGCGTTGGGGGCGCGAGCGTTCAGCGACCAACCCGATCCCTCGCTGCTGGACGATATTGCCCGCCGTGCGGCGGAACTCCAGGAGCCAATCAACGCCTTCCTCGATCAGTTTCAGATCGACTATCTGATTGTCCAGAATGCGTTTGCCATTCCCATGCAGCTTCCGTTGGCCCAGGCGCTGGCCACGACCATGGCCAAGCGTGACCTCCGCGGCCTGGCCCACAACCACGACTTCTATTGGGAACGCACCCGCTTTGTGCCCAATCAGGTGGGTCGGTTCCTTGACACCTACTTCCCCCCTGCGTTGCCCGGTCTGACCCAGGCCACAATCAACTCGCTGGCACAGGCAGAGCTGCGTCAGCGTCGTGGGCTGGACAGCATCCTCATCCCGAACGTGTTCGACTTTGCCCATCCCCCACCGCCTGCCGACGACTACGCCCGGTCGTTCCGGGAAGCGATCGGTCTGGCGCCGGACGACCTGTTGATCTTGCAGCCGACCCGGGTTGTGCCGCGGAAGGGGATCGAACTGGCCATTGAGGCGGTGGCCCAGCTCAACGATCCACGCGCCAGGCTCGTCATCACCCACCGCGCCGGAGATGAAGGGCTCGACTACCTGGCGCAGGTCCAGGCGCAAGCAGCCGACCTTGGCGTCGATCTGCGCTATGTCGCTGACCGGGTGGACGACAAGCGTGGTCAGATGGATGACGGCCGTCCCATCTATTCACTGTGGGACACGTACGCTGTGGCCGACTTCGTCATGTACCCAAGCCTCGTCGAAGGCTTTGGCAATGCGCTGTTGGAGACGGTCTACTTTGGCCTGCCGGCGCTCGTCAACCGGTACGACGTTTACATTGCAGACATCGCCCCCAAAGGGTTTCAGTTTGTCGAGATTAATGGGGCTGTCACCGATGAAGCTGTCGAGGCCGTCGGTCGCTACTTAAGCGACCCGCAGCACTGCGCGCCAGGCGACATCCCGCAACTACGACATCGCGCGCAAGCATTTCAGCTATGAAGCCCTCGACGCGCAGCTAACGGCTGCCGGTCTTTGAGCCTGACGCTTCCGGCGGCACTGGTTCATTGACGGGCGACGCGATGGTGTGGATCGCCCGGTTGCCGTCAAACGCCGCCCAACGCACCCCATTGGCGATCACGTGCTGGATCTCCGGCTGGTGGTAGATCGGGTACGTTTCATGGCCGGGCCGGAAGTAGAAGATGCGCCCTCGCCCTCGCCGCCAGGTGGCACCGCTGCGGAACACCTCGCCCCCGGCAAACCAACTGATGAAGATCAATTCGTCTGGCGCGGGAATGTCGAAGAACTCACCGTACATTTCGGCCGCCGGTACCTCAATCGTCCGCTCCAATCCGGCGGTGATGGGATGAGTGGGATCGACGACCCACAACCGTTCCTTCTCGCCCGCCTCGCGCCACGTCAGGTTGCAGGTGGTGCCCATCAGGCGGCGAAAGATTTTGGCGTGGTGACCGGAGTGGAGAACGATAAGCCCCATGCCGTCGAGCACACGCTGCTGCACGCGGTCGACCACCGCATCCTCGACGCGATCGTGGGCGGCGTGGCCCCACCAGAGCAGGACGTCTGTTGCGTCCAGAACGCCGGCTGGTCAGGCCATGCTCCGGCTCCTCAAGTGTCGCTGTTGCCGTGGAGAATCCGTGCGCAGCCAGGGCGGTCGCCAGCGTGGTGTGGATGCCGTCCGGATAGACGGCTCGTACGGCTTCGTTGCTCCGTTCATGGATGAACTCATTGAATATCGTCACTCTAATTGACATCATGTACCTCAACGGGTCGACGTCGCCAGCAGGGCGGCGGCTTCGGGCGCGAGGCCGGGCATCCGCTCCTGGCGTTCGGTCGCCTCCAACGCGGCGAAAACAGCAGAAATGCTGCGCAGGTTGTCTGTTACGGCCGTCATTGGCTTCGTGCCAGCCTCAACGGCCGACATGAAGTCAGACAGGATCGCCACCTGGCTGTTCTGCTTTGGGTTCTTGATCCGGATGGTCTGCGGCTTCTCAGTGAGGTACTGCTCAGTGGCGCGGCGCAGGGAGATCACGCCCTGACTGTACTCGATTGAGCCTTTGTCGCCCTCGATGAGCCAGTTACCGTTCCAGTCAGCAAAGTCGCCCTGGGCGCACCAACTGGCGTTGTAGGCGAAGTGGGCGTCGTTGTCCAGCATCATGTGCAGGGCGACAGAGGTGTCGCCTGCGTTGTCTGACCAGCTCGGATTCCACGACCGGCCCTCAATTGTGACCGGCTCCTGGCCCGTAATATAGCGCAGCAGGTCGAAATGGTGGATGGCCATATCGACAATGATGGGGCTGGGCATGGTGCGCCGGAAATTGCTTTCGTCAAAGTAATGACCCTTGTAGAAGTCCAGGCGGATTTGCCCGACTTCACCGATCTCGCCCGCATGGACGAGCCCCGCCACGGTTTGCATCTCAGGCTTATAGCGATAGTTCTGGCACACGGCGACCGTCCGACCTGTGCGTTCGGCCGCTTCCACGATGGCCAGACAGTCCGCCAGATTGCCCGCCAGGGGCTTCTCGACCAGCACATCGAGCCCCGCCTCCATCGCCTCAGTAGCCTGCTCCAGATGCTTCGAGGGCGGCGTCACACAAAGCACCATGTCCGCGTCCACGGCTTCCAGTGCGCCGGTCAGCGAGTCGAAACAGATAGCGTCTTCGTAGCCGTGCAGGGCTTGCACCGCTTCGATTGCTTCTTTATTGATGTCAACCAGGGCGACGACGTCAGCGTCCTCATGGTTGGCCAGGATGTTGGCCCAATGGGCGCCAAAACCGCCCACGCCCACATGAATGATTCTCACAGTAAACTCCTCATCAGTGTGAATTGGTTAGTCAGACTGGCCAAGCGGTCAGTTCGCGAAGTCTAGCAGCGCTAGCAGTTCTGTCGATGATTGGCGGTCAGCGATCCGGCCCCCGGCTGCGGGGATCAGGCCTGCGCTTCCTGTTGCTGGGTGACCCGCCGGGTACGCCACCACCAGATGAGCCCACGCCAGCCCAGCAGGAAAAGGCCACCGACGCTCATCAGCACCAGCATGAAGACGACGATGATCGTGTCCTGTCCACGCAGCAAGGCTCGGATGACCAGCCCGATGGGGGCCGCAATGAGCCAGATCGTCAGGACGCGGGCAAGCCACAGCTGCCAGCTGGCGAAACGCTCCGGCCAGTACCCGCCCAGCAGCAGGCAGGCAATGGTCCACGGGATGGCCAGCGAAATGCTGGTAATCAGCAAGCTGGGTAGGGCGGCAACACCTGTCATCTGGTGATCTTGCTGGCCGATGAAGACGAACAAGACAAGAACAAGCCAGTCACCGACGATGATTGGCCACGGACTTCCGGAACGGGATGTGGATTTGATGTTCGACATAGATGGCTCCACCTTGATTTTACTTGGGTTTCCCGTTCTACCAAAGTGAAAGCTACCTGGTGGTTTGAGAGGGGTACCGCGACTTGCTAAATAGCGGGGGAGAGACGATTTACTAAATCGTCCTACTGGGCCCGCCAACTTGGTTTGTCGGATCAGTGGTGCCAAACGAAAAGCGTGCTGGCTAATCCCGTAGCCAGCACGCTATCCCCAGAGAGGAAGAAAGGTTGCGCTCTGGGACGCAGTAGACGGGCCTTCTACTTGAGCGCCTGCCAACGATGGAATAGGCCCACCTCCGGGTTGGTGGCCAGGAAATGAGCTTCCGCGTTTGGAGCGGCTGCGTTCTGCCAATGGTTGAACGCGCTCAGTTCCGGGTTCGCCGCCAGCGCCGGCTGGCTGCTCGACACTGCCAACTGAATGGCTGGCGCCTCACTCACGACGCCCACCTGGGACGAGACGGGTAGAGCCCCGAACTCGTACCGATCGAAGGCCCACAGCTCCGG
The DNA here is from genome assembly GCA_963715935.1 of uncultured Chloroflexia bacterium. Classification (GTDB taxonomy): domain Bacteria; phylum Chloroflexota; class Anaerolineae; order Promineifilales; family Promineifilaceae; genus Promineifilum. Next base: position 146,593 of record CAVQSM010000002.1, read on the forward strand.
ATTCTCATACGTCTCCGCTGACGTTGCCACAGGCGCAAATGCCGCGGGTACAGACGTGATGAATACCAGAGCAACAGCAACAAGAACAAGCGAAGCGATGGCAAACAAAGGGAAACGCCCCTTGTTGTAGGTATGGTCACTTTGAACCGACGGTACGTGCTGCATTGAACACCTCCTTGCGATGTTCCAGCCAACGACGTTGAGAAGACCCATAGGCAGGATGATGGCTTGCTGTTGCCCGTTCGTCCTGCAAAATCCTGTTCCAGTTAAGCTCATCCTAGCATGAACCTGTTTATCGTCCGTGTGCCCGGGCGTGTGTGCGTCGTGGATCCGTTATGAGAGGCATGCTGAACCGCGCGCACACGGCATATGGTATAATGAAAACAGGTTTGATCCTGTGGGGGCAGGGTTGGCCCTCGCTTCGCCATGTAGCCGTTGAACCAATCCTGGGACGACCCTCACAGCAGGGGGATGCCATCATGCTGGAGGTTAGGCTGCTGGGTCAATATTCCCTGACCGTAGATAAACAACCGCTTGTCATCGCCTCGCGTCCCGCCCGACTGCTGTTTGCCTACATCCTGTTGAATCAGACTCCCCACTCGCGGGAACATCTCGCGGAACTGCTCTGGCCTGACTCCAGCCAGGTCAACGCGCGCAGCAACTTGCGCCACGCCTTGTGGCGACTGCGAACCGAATTGGCGGGGGGCGGCTGCGTCTGCGAGCCTCTCATCATCACGGAGCATCACATCGGCCTGGACCTGCGCTGTCCGTTGTGGCTTGACGTGGACGTGCTGATAGCTCCAATTGCGGATGATGCCTCTACGGAAGCGATTGAGGCGCGGCTTTGCGTGGTAAAGGGCGAGCTGCTCCCAGGCTATTACGATGACTGGATCATGCTGGAGCGAGAGCGCATCAGAGCGATTCTGGCGCTCAGGATGGAAGCTCTGCTGGAGCGTCTCGCCGCGACCGGCAGTTGGCCCGCTGTGGTTTCCTGGTCGGAACAGTGGATCGCCCTCGACGACCTGCCTGAGACAGCGTATCGCTACCTGATGCTGGCTCACCGCCAGCTGGGCGAAGTCGGATTGGCGGGGTTGGCCTACCGGCGCTGCCGGCAGGTGCTGGCGGAGGAGTTCGATGCCGAACCGTCTGCGAAGACGCGCAGTTTGGCAGCCAGCCTCCAGCAGAGCCCCGACGCGCCCACCGGGAAATCCTGGGCTGATGTCAAGGCCGTCGCAGCGCAGTCCCCCACACCCCAGGTCACGCGATCGCCGAATGATGTCCGGATCACAGCCAGCGATTTGTCCTGGGAGATGCAGCAGCTGCGTCGTGAGCAGGCACGCTTGCGGCGGGAGTTGTGGCTGGCGGTGTCGGCAGTTGGCTTGTTGCTAATGGTAGGGCAGTGGTGGCGTTCGCGGACGGGGTAGGGGCTGATAAGGGCAGGCATCAAGGACGGTGCTGCGGCTGCGCCCTGTGAAACTACCCACCGAGTATGACATCTGTCATGTTTGGATTGTGACAAACGTCACTAACGATTGCTGCGTGCCAGGATGATAATACCCCTTATGTATTCGCATATCCGAATACATAAGGGGCACTTATGGATCAACCGTCATTCGATGAACTAAATCTACTGCATGCGAGCGTTTGTCAGGCACTGGGCGATCCCAAGCGGTTGATGATCCTCTACGCACTGTACGAACGTCCGCGCAACGTCACCTCATTGGCGGTCGATCTTGAGCTGCCCCAGCCTACCGTGTCGCGCCACTTGCAGGTGCTGCGCGAGCGCTCGCTCGTATCCTCAGAGCGCGACGGAGCGTCAGTTATCTACAGCCTCTCCGAACCGCGTGTCATTACCGTCCTTGATACCATGCGCCAGATCTTGCGCGACTCACTTGTTCGCCAAACCAACGTTTTGAACCAAGCCTAGTCAGGTGTACCATGAGAGAGTACCGCTACATTTGGATTATCGGCCTGATCGTTACCGCTCTGATCATTGTCGTGCCAATCGCCCTGTTTGCCAGTGCCAGCACGACCGCCGCCACAACCAGTGACCCGTGGCTCAACGTTGAGCCGACCCCTGTCCACACCAGCCATGCCGACCTAATGGTGGGTCCATATGAAACTGGCTCCGATGTGACAGTCGCCTGTGCTGAATGCCACGAGACGGCCGCCTCCGAGATCATGCAGACGTCGCATTGGACCTGGGAGAGCGAACCAATTCTTCTGCCGGGGCGCGAAGAAACGGTGACCGTCGGCAAAAAGAATCAGCTGAACAACTTCTGTATCGGCATCCAGGGCAACTGGACAGGCTGCACCCGGTGTCATGCGGGGTACGGCTGGGATGACGCAGAGTTCGACTTCACCCAGGAGCAAAACGTTGACTGCCTGGTTTGCCATGCTGACCCCAACATCTATGCCAAGGCCGGAGCGGGCGAAGCCGCAGAAGGCGTTGATCTGGTTGCCGCGGCGCAAAGTGTGGGCCGCCCGACTCGCCAGAACTGCGGCAGCTGCCACTTCAACGGCGGCGGCGGCAACGCGGTCAAGCACGGCGACCTGGACGAAAGCCTTTACTATCCTGACGAAACTGTCGACGTCCACATGGGCCGCTACGACTTTGAGTGCGTCGACTGTCATGGCGGCGAGGATCACCAGATCAAGGGCCACATGATCTCCGTCAGCCCGATGGACAACGACACGCTTATCGTGCACCAACTGCCACGACACGGCTCTGCATGAGGATGAGCGCATCAACGAGCACGTCGAGACGGTCGCCTGCCAGACGTGTCACATTCCGGAGGGCGCCCTCCGGACAGCCACCAAGGTCGATTGGGATTGGTCAACAGCCGGGCAGGATTTGCCGGAGGACCCCCATGTCTATCTGAAGATCAAGGGCAACTTCGTCTACGAGCATGACCTGGAACCGACGTATGGCTGGTTCAACGGCAACGCCGATCGGTATCTGCTGGGCGACACCATTGACCCGGAGCAGGTGACGGTCATCAACCAGCCGCTGGGCAGCATCAGCGACACAACCGCCCAGATTTGGCCTTTCAAGGTCCACACCGCCCGCCAGCCGTTTGATGTCATCAATGAGTACTTGCTGGTGCCCAAGACGGTGGGCGAGGGTGGCTACTGGACCGACTTCGACTGGGACCAGGCGTTCCGGTTGAACGAAGAGAACAGCGGCCTGGCCTACAGTGGCGAGTACGATTTCGCGCCGACGGAGATGTACTGGACGCAAACGCATATGGTTCAGCCGAAAGACAATTCGCTGCAATGCTACGATTGTCACGGCGAAGACGGCCGCATGGACTGGGAAGCTCTCGGTTACTTCGGCGACCCGTTGACCTGGGGCGGCCGCGAGCAACAGCTAGGAATGACACCGGAAGCCGCCGCGACTGGCGACTGACCGCAAGCCACGAGGCACCTATCACATGGTCACGCGACATCTACCACGCTGGTTCTTGCCCGCACTTCTGTCTCTGACGTTTGGTCTCCTTCTTATCGGCCGGTTCGCCCTGGCCCAGGAAGGCGAATCCGACCCACCGATGCCAGCTGCATCGCCGATCCATCCCACATTTCCCATGTTGGATGCGGCTGGTGTCAGTGTGGTGGAGAGCGGCAACCCGATTTCGACAATGGCTACCTGTGGTAGCTGTCATGATACGACATTCATCGCCCAGCACAGCTTCCATGCCGACGCCGGTTTGTCCGCCATGACAACAGCCGGCGACGTGCCCGGAGGCCGCAGCTGGGACACAAGTCCAGGCCTGTTCGGCAAGTGGAACCCGCTAACCTATCGCTACCTTTCACCTCAGGGGGACGAGCCAGTCGACCTGACGACCGCCGAATGGGTTCAGCAGTTTGGCAATCGCCACGCGGGCGGCGGCCCAGCAGTGGTTGGCCGAAAGGGCCAATCGCTGCTGGGCACGCCGGGCGATGCCTCGAATGTTGAGGCCAGCATCATCGACCCGGGGACTGGAGAATCTCTGCCGTGGGATTGGTCTGAGTCGGGAGTGGCCGAGATGAACTGCTTCCTGTGCCATATGCCCGGCGCCAATAACGACGCTCGCATAGCAGCGTTGGAAGCGGGCCGGTTTGGCGAGGCAGCTACGGTGACGCTGCTGGGTACCGGCATCGTCGAGAGTGAAGGGGACGGCTGGGCGTACAATCCCGAGGCGTTCGACGCGGCAGGTCACTTGCGCCAACCATTTATCCTGGTTCAGGACCCGGCGACGGCCAACTGCGGCAGCTGCCACGGCGTGACCCATACCGACAACGATACGCCGCTGACGCTGGACGTTCTGACCGCGGGCGACTACACCACGCTGACCACCGGCCAGATCATGTCGCCGCAGCGGATCGACGAGAGCGGTCTGAATCTGGCCGACAAGAGCGAGCTGGGCCGTTCGTGGGACGTCCACATGGAGCGGGTCCTGGCATGCGCCGACTGCCACTACTCGCTGAACAACCCCATCTACTATCAGGAGTCAGACGAAGATCGACCCGACCATCTGACATTCGATCCGCGCCGCATCGACTTCAGCGAATACCTGTACCGCCCGCTGCATCAGTTTGCCAAGGGGCAGAGCGCCCAGGGCACATTGGCGCCGGGGTTGGACAATACGCTGCGGCGCTGCGAGTCGTGCCACACCATTGAGGCGACCCACAATTGGCTGCCCTACAAGGAACGCCATACGGCCGCCATGAGCTGCGAAACCTGCCATGTGCCGGAGCTGTACGCGCCGGCGCTGGAGTCAGTCGATTGGACCGTGCTGACGGCCGCCGGCGAGCCCGTGCAGAGCTTCCGCGGTCTGGAAGGCGACTCGCTCGACCCGGCCAACCTGATTACCGGCTTCCAACCGGTTATTCTGCCCCGCGATAATGGCGACGGCACGACGACGCTCGCGCCCTTCAATCTCGTCAGCGCCTGGTATTGGGTCTACGGCGATCCGGTTCGTCCGGTACCGCTCCGCGATCTGCAGGCTGTCTTTCTGGACGGTGACAGCTACCGGGCCGATGTTCTGGCCGCCTTCGACGCGGACGGTGACGGCTCGCTGACCACCGACGAGCTGCAGATCAGCACCGACGCCCAGGAAGCGCTCATTGCCGGACGGCTGGAAGCACGTGGTCTGGCCAATGCCCGCATTGAGGCAGAAGTACAGCCGTACGGCATCAACCACAATGTGGCGCAGGGTGATTGGGTGACACGCGACTGCACCGATTGTCACGCCGAGGACTCTCGACTGGCAGCCCCGATGGCTCTATCTAACCGCACGCCGGGTGGGGTAACGCCCATTCCGGCGGAAGGCGGTCCGGTTAGCTGGCCGGGCAGTGTGGAGATCGACGACGCCGGTGCGCTGCGCTTTGAGCCAGACACGAGCGAGGCGGGCCTCTATGTCCTTGGGCACAACTCCGTGTCGTGGGTCGACTGGCTGGGTGTGGCGATGGTGCTGGGCGTATTGATCGGCATCGTCATCCACGGCGGGCTGCGGTTCATCGCGGCGCGGCGACAGGCGGCCCACGCCCCGGCGGAGATGGAGCGCGTCTACATGTACGATGTGTACGAGCGCCTGTGGCATTGGCTGCAGACGGCCGCCATCTTACTGCTGCTCTTTACCGGTCTGATCATTCACAAGCCGGATATGTTTGGCATGTTCAGCTTCAGCTACGTGGTCCAGGTCCACAACATCCTGGCCCTGCTGCTGGTCATCAACGCGGGCCTGTCGCTCTTCTATCACCTGGCCAGCGGCGAGATCCGGCAGTTTATTCCTCGCCCGCGCGGCTTCTTTGACCAGGCGTTTGAGCAAGCGACCTACTACGTGCGCGGTATCTTCAAAGGCGAACCTCATCCCACGACCAAGAGCCGTGACCGCAAGCTGAACCCGCTCCAGCAGATTACGTACGTGATGGTCCTGAACATCCTGCTGCCGCTGCAAATCATCACCGGTGCGCTGATGTGGGGCGCCCAGCGCTGGCCCGAAGCGGCTGCCTCGCTGGGTGGACTGCCAGGACTGGGGCCGTTCCATACGTTGATTGCCTGGTCCTTTACCGCCTTCATCATTCTTCATGTCTACCTGACCACGACTGGTCCGACCCCGCTGGCAGGCATGGAAGCGATGGTCCTGGGCTGGGAAGACGTTGAAGTGGACGAAGCGTCCCACGACCAATCGCCGGAGAGTGTTCCGGCTGCCGGCGACTGAGACGTCGCTAACTTGACGAGTAACGAGGTATAAGATGACATCGATTTCTACACCCCAAGTTGAGCAACAAGCTCCGGCCGCAACCGGGGCGAAGGTGGAAGACAAGGCACGACCGTACGTCCATCCCTACCTGGGTGGCATCCTGTTGGGTCTTGTTCTGTTCGCCACGTTCTTCCTGACCGGTAACGGCCTGGGCGCTTCGGGCGGCATGAACCGGATTCTGGTTCTGTTTCAGGACGCCATTGCCCCGGCCCATGTCGACCGGACAGCGTATCTGACGGCGATGGCTGGCGGTGAAGCGAACCCGCTTGATAGTTGGGTGGTGTTTGTGACGATTGGCCTGTTCGCCGGTGGCGCAGTTTCCGGTCTGCTCAACCACCGCACCAAGGCAGAAACCGAACGCGGACCGCACACGCCGGTCAAGGTGCGGTGGGTCTTCGCCTTCATCGGCGGCTCGCTGATGGGTTTCGGAGCGCGAATGGCCCGAGGCTGCACATCAGGACAGGCGCTCTCTGGAGGGGCGGTCCTGTCTGTTGGCAGCTGGGCATTCATGTTCGCCGTCTTTGCCGGCGGCTACGCGCTGGCTTACTTCGTCCGCCGACTGTGGAATTAGGAGGGCTGAAATGACACCATTTCCCTTACCACTTGAATCGTTGATGGGTCATTGGAGCCAGTACATTGTTTATCTGGCCATCGGCTTTGCGTTCGGATTTGTGCTTGAGATTTCCGGCTTTGCCAACTCGACCAAGCTCGCCGCGCAGTTCTATTTGACGGACATGACCGTTTTGAAGGTCATGTTTGGGGCGATCGTTACCGCGATGGTGCTGGTCTTCTTTACGACCGCTATCGGCTGGCTGGATTACAGCCTCCTCTTCGTCAACCCGACCTACCTCTGGCCCGGCATTATTGGCGGGCTGATCATGGGCTTCGGCTTCATCCTCGGCGGCTTCTGTCCGGGCACCGGGCTGGTGGCGGCGGCTGTGCTGAAGTGGGATGGCCTGATCTTCATCCTTGGCGTGCTCTTCGGCATCTTCATGTTCGGCGAGACCGTCCAGTACTTTGAAGAGTTCTGGTACTCGTCCTACCTCGGTCGCTTCACCATACCGGAGTGGCTCGGTGTGTCGACGGGCGTGGTTGTCGTGGGCATCGTCATCATGGCGTTGGTGATGTTTGCGGGCGCGGAGCAGATGGAGCGCATCTTCGGCAAGAAGGACCTGAGCAAGGAGCCGCAAGTGGCGTTTTGCGGCAGGGGGCGCTCTGCTGGCAGGTGCGGTCGGCGTCCTGATTCTGGGGCAGCCGAGCAACCCGCAGAAGTGGTCGATGATTGAGGAGACCGAGGCGGCCCGAATCGCCAATCGAGAGATTCAGATTCATCCCGGCGAACTGTTGACGACCATCCACGACGATACGTTGCAGACAATCATCCTGGACGTTCGCAGCGAGGCAGATTTCAACCGCTTCCACATTCAGGAGTCACAGAATGTCAGTATGGCTGAGCTGCCGGAGATGGTGGACATGCTCCATGAGCAGCCTGCCAACACGGTCGTCGTCCTGACGAGCAACGACGAAGCGGCCGCCACGGAAGCGTGGAAGTACCTGCGTGCCGAGAGCATTCCCAACCTGTATATGCTTGAAGGCGGCATCAATAACTGGATCGAGACGTTTGCCGATACGGAGTTTTCCGCCACGGCCTACCAGGCAAGCGCGGGAGACGATCAGCTGCGATTTGCGTTTCCCGCTGCGCTGGGCGCCGGGTATGCGTTCGCCGCTCCGGGAGAAAGTGCGGTCCGGTCGCTCCTGTTCGACAGTAAGATCATCATGGAGTTGAAACGCGGTCCAGGTGGGGGTGGCTGCGGCTAGAGCGTACGCTGCTCGGAGATGAGACTGCTGCACCACGCCGGCCCGTCCCGATGACAGGCCGGCGTGGTGCAGTTTTGGGCCATACCGGTAGGTGGGAACTTCGGCCTGTTGTCCCCGTTCCATCAACTTACTAGAATAGGCCATGAGGGAACCCGCTTCTCTCACGGTTGACAGACAAGAAATAGACCTTTACGGAGGGAAACCAATGGCAGTTAAAGATAGTTACAGTGCGGAAGAGTGGGCACAGATCAGTGCGGCGCCAATGGCTGCAGGCATGTATCTGGTACTGGCCAGTCCTGGACTGACCAGCATCGTTGGCGAGACCAAGGCGATGATGGATGCGGTCATCAAGGGCGAGCGCCCAGCCGGCGCTGCCGATCTGGTCAACAGTATCGTCGCTGACATGACCGCGAAGGCCCAGAGTAAAGAGAAGATTGAGCCGCCCGATATGCCGGAAGGCGCCGAGAAGGATCCTGCGGCTGCGCAGAAGGCGCTCATGGCCTCTGTAGCGACGGCATCTGCTACAGTGGCCGCGCATTCGACGGCCGAGGAAGCAGCGGGCTACAATCAGTGGCTCTACTCCGTCGCGCTGGCGACGGCCGAAGCGGCCAAGGAAGGCGGCTTCATGGGCATCGGCGGTGAGCGCATCAGCGACAAGGAACAGGCGGCGCTGGACCAGCTGAAGGGCGCCCTGGAACTCAGCTAGCGACCTGGCCGCCTCGCTAATCGAGGTGAGAGTAGCAGAGGCCCAGCGGATTCCGATCCCTGGGCCTTTTTTCGTTTAGACCGGTCTGGGGTATGCTAGCGTAAGCTAGACGGCGGTTACGTCGTCTCAGTGTTTAGACAGCCGCATCAACAACCGAGGAGATTGCTATGGAGTTAGGAAGGTTTTCCGTCAGTTTGGCCGTCAAGGATATAGCCGCGTCCCGCGCGTTCTATGAGAAGCTTGGGTTTGAAGTATACGACGATCATCAGGACGAGAACTGGATGATCATGATGTATGGATCGACGGTGATCGGCCTATTTCAGGGCATGTTCGAGCACAATACCTTGACCTTCAATCCTACCGACGTGCGTTCGGTTCAGCGCCATCTGAAAGCTGAGGGCGTGCCGCTTATGCACGAGGCTGATGAGTCGAACAGCGGCCCGGACTATGTGATCATCATTGATCCGGATGGCAATCCGATCCTCATCGATCAGCACGATCCTGACTACAAACCGACAAGCGCCGCCTGAGCATAAGCGCCCGCCCCTCCGCTAGAGCAGCAGCCACAGGCCCAGGCCAATGGCTGCCAAACCGATGGCGACAAAGAAGATCGTTGTGCCTGTTTCCGAGAGCAGGCTGACGAACCCTTGAATCTTGCCCATTTGCCAGACGGCCTGGGGCTTCAGCAGACCGACCAGAAGTGTGGCCGCGCCCCAGGCGATGGCCAGAATGCCAATTACTGTGACTATCATTTCTTTCTTTCCTCTTTCTTTTTCGAGATGTGATTAATCGTACGCCGATTCGTTGAAGCGGCGCATTAGCAGCCAGAGTGCAGCGGCCGACGTGAGTACGCCAATCACCAGGGCGACCGGCCAGGTTGAGCCACCAGCTTCTGCGATCCAGAGTGCCTTCGCTGCCCAATAGGGCGGGAACAGGCCCGCCAGATATTGCCACGGCTCGGGGATAAACCAGGCGACTATCGGAATGAGTCCGACGACGCCCGTGATTTTTAGCAGGGCAAATCCCTCCACCTTATTCTCTGCCATCGCAGCGTAGAACAGCATCAGGATGGGCGCAAAGAGTCCGGCGACGGCCGCAATGGGTATCAGCTGCCACACCGGGACGTCAACCAGCCCCATGATGAGCAGGGTGATGATCGCCATAGCGATACCCAGGACAGTGGCGACCAGCACGCGATAGAGCAGGAATGTGTTGAGCGACAGCGGGGTCACCATCAACGCTTCCAGCGTGTTGTCGTCTTTCTCCTCCAGGAGAAGAAAGCCGAAGACCGTCCCCGCGATTTGCGGGCCGAGAATGGCCATCAGCCACCCGGCGATGACGGGATAGTAGGGCGTCAGGTCAAAGCCTGTCTGCTCAGCCAGCAGGCTGGTCAGCCAGGGTACGGCGAAGCGGATACCCACGGCGATGAGTAAGATATAGGCGACCATAAAGAGCAGGAACGAGTCCCGTTGGACCAGCTTGCGGTCGTTGCGTCCCAACGTTCGCACAGCGGATGTGAATTGCATGGTTACGCTCCTTTCAGGACGATATTGCGATAGTAGGACCGGCGCGCCCAGAGGAAGAGGCCCACAATCCACACGATGGAATAGCCGAAGCCGTAGATCAGCTCCCAGGTGGCAATGGGTTCGAATGCCGCCTGCATCAACAGGGTGGGGGCCATTGTCGGGACAATGTACCACAGCGGGCTGGGCATCAGACCGGTCAGGTGCAGCCACGGCAGCTGCAGGATGAGCAGGACGATGACAGCGGGCACCAGAAAGTCGGTAACCGACTCATAGCGCGATGCCTGCACGAAGCCGCCGAATGTCAGTCCCAGCGACATCAGGACTAGCCCTGCATAGAGCAGCAGCGGATTGTAACCACCGAAACCAGCGCCGATGAGGAGCACAATTGTGCTCTCGATGAGAACGACAACGAGCAGCGACAGCGCTTTGGCCCACAGGTATTCGTCGACGGTCAGGGGCGAGACGATCTGGGCGGCCAACGTGCGCTCCCCTTTCTCGAACATGACCAGACCGGCAACGAAGATGTAAGCCGTGCCGCCGATGGCGAACAAGTAGAACAGCGGAATGATCGTCGGAATGGTCTCCGGGGGAAAGACAAAGCGAATGGCAAGCCCCAGGATGATCGCCATGCCGATACTGATGTGGTACAGCTTCTCGCGAAGCTGGACCTTCATGTCCAGTTGTGTGGTGGCGGTCAGGCGGGTCATGCGAGCTCCTTACCAGTGACCTGAATAAAGATCTTCTCCAGCGTGGTCTCCTGGGTATGGATTGTCTCGATATGACCGGCCCGCAGCGTGTCCAGAAAGGCGGTATTGTCGGCCAGTCCTTCCAGAGGAAAGACCTGATGGTCGACGCTGCCGTTCTGCTGGTAGGCCACCTGCACGTTGCGCTCACCGTAACGAATCTTGAGTGCTTGAGGCGTATCGATCAGCTTGATCTCGCCGTCGACGATGAAGGCGACGCGATCGCACAGCTCGTCGGCCACATTCATGTCGTGGGTGGTGAGGAAGATCGTTACGCCGTTGGCCTGCAAATCTCGGACGATATCCTTGATGATCGCCGCGTTGACCGGGTCGAGGCCGCTCGTTGGTTCATCCATGAAGATGAGGCGCGGCTTGTTCAGCAGGCCGCGAACAAAGTTAAGCCGCATCTTCATGCCCTTGGAGTAGTTGCCGACACGCTTGTTCGCGTCTTCGGCCAACCCGACTCGCTCGAGCAGAGCCATCGGTTCTTCCGTTTCTCCGCTGTAGAGGGAGCGAAAGTAGTCGAGGTTCTCTTTGCCGGTCAGCTTCTGGTAATGGTTGGGCAGCTCGAACGTAACGCCGATCTGCTCATACTTCTCCTGTCCCCAGCTGCTCAGGTCCTGTCCCATCATGGAGACCTGGCCCTGGTATTCGGGCAGCAGGCCGATCAGGATATTCTGGGTCGTCGACTTGCCCGCGCCGCTGGGGCCCAGGAATCCAAATACTTCGCCCGGATCCACCGCAAACGATAGCCCCCGGACCGCCGGATTGACTGCGCCTTCGTAGGTATAGAAAAGATCGTCTACAGTAATCATCAGTTTTCCACTTTGCGCGTCTCAGTGGTGGCCGAACTGGCCGCCGGCTTGAGACCGCGCTCAAGCACCATCATTAACTCGTCGACCAGTGCCAGATAGCCTGGCTGGTCAAAGCCGCGGACACCGTCAGTCACCAGCGATTCGGGAGACACCTTCAGGCGCTGGAGCAGGTAATCGCCAAGCTGGGTGGTTATGGCGTTCAGCATGAACGCTACCAGGTCCGCGTCCAGCGCCGGATCGATGTCACCCTGCGCCATGCCTCTCACAACCAGTGGCTGGTAGAACGAGGTCATGCTGCCCTGTAGCAGTTCGGCCGTCTCCGCGGGCAAGGGGGCGTCGCCGTATACCGCCCGGTAGCCAATCTGCGACAGCTTCGGATTCGAGAACTCGAAGTCCAGCCCGTAGCGAAACAGCCAGCGCATCAGTTCGAAGATCGATGTATCTGCATCCGGCATTGTCACCCCGGCAAAGAAGGCCTTCTTCTCATCCATCGCCATTTGGAGTAGATAGAGATACAGGTCTTGCTTGTCGGCGAAGTATTGGTAGAAGCTGCCCTTGGCAATACCGGCACTGGCTACCAACCGGGAAATCGAGGCGGACGCGTAGTCGTTCTCGGCAAATTCGTCGATAGCCAGCGTCAGAATGCGCGCTCGCTTTTCTTCCGGCAGGTTGAAAAATGTCTCCGTCGGCATCGCCACTCCTTTGTGACTGGTCAGTCATATGACCGACCAGTCATATTCTAGACTGGTTGCAACTGCTTGTCAACTATCTCGTAACGAGTGGTAGAGAGCGCAGTGATCTGTTGTGAGCGTTGACAAAAGAACGCTTGCGATGGAGCGGCGGGTCAATTACTCTACAGATAGGCTCCGTCCGGGCCGCTGGGCGCCAACAGGAGGCAGTATGGCTGGATTCTGGCCCCGCCGACACAAGCGGGTGAACGAGTTTTACACACACGGCGAAGAGTTGATCAATAGTCTGACCCACGGGGCAGGCGCTGTCTTTGGTTTGGTCGCGTTGGTGGTGCTCGTTGTATTGGCACTCAACCGAGGAACGGGCTGGCATGTGGCGGGCTACTCCATTTATGGTGTCACGCTGATTCTGCTGTTCCTGGCCTCGAGCGTCTACCACGCTGTCCAGCACACACGGCTGCGGCCCGTCTTCCGGCGCATCGACCACGCGGCTATCTACATATTCATCGCAGGATGCTATACACCCTTCGCGCTCATCGCGCTGCGAGGAACGGCGGGTTGGGTCATGCTGGGGCTCATCTGGGGGATGGCATTGGCAGGCGTGCTGTTCAAGATCTGGTTCATCAATCGCTGGGTCGTTCTGTCCACGCTCGCCTACATTGCCATGGGGTGGCTTGGCATCATCATGTTCCCTCAGTTGGCAGGCGCCATCCCGACCTATGGCGTGGTGCTGCTGGTGGTAGGTGGGGTTGTCTACACCGCTGGCGTCCTGTTCTACGCGCTGGACCGCATTCCCTATAACCACGCCATCTGGCACCTGTTTGTGCTGGGAGGCAGTATCTGCCACTTCGTGGCCATCTACTCGCTGCTCGGCACGTCTGCTCAGGCGTAGCGCTGCCGGGCTAATGGGTGACAAGCTCGACGAGCAGTAAGGTCAATCCCAGGTCGCGCAGCCTACTGAGAACACCATGCAGTTGAGCCTGGTCGATGATTGGCCCAGACAGGCTGGTGACGGTCTGGCCGTCGTCGTTTGCCTCGGACGAAAGCTCCATGCCCCCGAACCAGTCTGACCAACTGTCGTCAAGCCGGCCCTGGACAATGATGCGATAGGTTCCGGGTTCGTCAACGCGAAAGGGTGTGGGAGAATCCAGGGAGTTGCTCATGGGAAACCTCGCCGAAAGATCGCTAAGCGGGACTGTTCATGCATATAGCATAGCAGGACAGGGACATCGCTTGACCTATCGCAAGGTATAGTGCGAGATATAGTATCGCTCTAACTACTCTGGATGAGCCCCAGAGCGCGGGCCTTGGCAATGGCTTTTGTACGGCCATTGACTTGCAGCTTTCCGTAGAGACTATGGGCATGGTTTTTGACTGTCCCTTCGGTCAGGAATAGGCGTTCGCCAATCTCCCTGTTGGTTAGCCCGCACTCGATGAGATGGAGCACTTCCAGTTCGCGCTCCGAGAGCGGTTCGACAAGGCCCAGCTCGTTGCTGAGGGCTTCTGGGAGCGAGCCTTCCACGGCGATTGTCTCGTCGTGGGCGATCGCGTTAAGGCGGCGGGCAAATTGTCCGCCATGACCCGACTGGACCGCCAATGCCAATAGCTGAAGCATATCGACTCCCGCATCGAGAAACGGTCGAATGATTTGCTCCGGCTGGGCCAGGTCAACCGCCCGTTCAAAATGGCGCATGGCCGCGGTATCATTGCCTTGACGATGGCGGGCGACCGCCATCAACACCAGCGCGTCGATCAGGCGCAGGTGACGGCCGCCGACGCTGGTGTCGTCAATCAGCGCCTGCAAGGTTGGTATGGCGCTGTCTGGCCTGTTGACAGCCAACAAGATGCGCGCGCGGGCCATCTGCTGCAGCTCGGAGATGTAGGGAACGACCGTTGCCTCGTTTGTGCTCGTCTCCTCGACCCAGCGCAAGCCGGCGTTGGTTTCCCCGGCTTCGGCCAGGAACCAGGCGCGAAACGCGGCCACAATGGGTGTCAGGACGTTGGTCTTGTCATGGGTTAGTTGTTCCAGACGGTCCAATTCAGATACGCCGGCCATGTGGTCGCCACGCGAGCGCCAGAGACGAGCCAGCCCGAGCCGAGCAGGCATATCGGTTTCCCAACTTTGCCACGGTCGGGCCATGTCCAGCGCTCGATTCCACACCGCTTCAGCCTGCGCCAGATGGTTCCGTTCGTAGGCGACGTTGCCCTGATTGGCAAGAAGCAAGCCGGCCATTGGAGTGGGTGCGCCGCTCGCGCCGCCGACCAACTCCAGTCCGCGCTCGCATGTCTGGTTGGCCAGGTCGAGACGGGCGTGCAGCCGCTCAATGTGAGCCAGATGGCCCAGCGAGAGGGCCACAAGGTGCTGATTGCCGGCCACGCTGCTCATGTCTGCCGCCGCAGAGAGCACCCGGCTGGCTGCAGCGGTCTCGTTGGCAAACTTGAGGGCCAGCCCATGATCAAAGAGCAGCACGGGGTGGATTGCCTCGGCGGAGTTGTAGTGGGCGGGCGTGGTGGTCGAGATGAAGTGGCGCGGCGCTTCCGCTTCAGGCCACTCGATGTCGCGTAGGGCAACGAGATGGGGCAGCGCACATTGGCACAACGACTGCACGCGTTCCAGGTCCAGATTGTCGACCGCCAGTCGAGCCTGGATAGCGGCCGTCTCCACCAGAGCGAGCGCCAGGTCCGGGGTCAGATCGTCTACCGTTGTGGTGCAGAGCGTCGTCGTCGACTGGCCCAGACCCGATTGCACCGCCGCAACCAGATCGGCCGCCCGGTCAGGATCACCCGTGGCCAGGAACGCCCAGGCGGCTGCCAGCCCAAGCCGCGTATGCTGGATAAAGAGATCATCTGGCAGTCGGGACAGCCATCGCGTGAGGGTGATCAACTGGTTGGTTTGGAAGTGACGCGGGGCAACGTCCGAGATCAGAACGGCTGCCCGTTCAACATCACCGGCCGCCAGGGCGTGGTCAATGGCCGCGTCGGGCATGCCCTCTGCTTCGTACCAACGGCTGGCCCGATCATGGAGCACAGCCAGGTCCGCGTCACTCTGTTGGAGACGATGGAGCAGCAGGTCGGCAAACAGGCCATGATACCGATACCACGAGCGCTTGTTGTCCAGCGCCAGCACAAACAGATTGGCTTGCTCCAGATGCCATAACAACTGCTGGCTGTCATTGCGCAGCGTGACCGCGTCGCATAGGTCCGGGTGCAGTCGGCTGAGTATCGCTGTCTGCTGCAGAAAGCTCTGCGTGTCAGGCGGTTGGTTGAGCAGCACCTCCTCCAGCAGATAGTCAGCCACGTACCGGTCGTCTCCGGCAAAGGCGGCGAGGAAGGCAGCGCGATCGCTCTGGTTCCGCAGCGAGTGGGCCGCCAATTGCAGGCCCGCAATCCAGCCCTCGGTGCGCGATTCGAGCAGCTCGATTTCGCCTGGCTCCAGCTCACACTGCATAAGGTCATTCAGGAAAGCGGCCGTTTCATCGCGGGAGAAACGTAAGTCGCGCGCGCGAACTTCTACCAGCTCGCGTTGGGCACGCATGCGGCCCAGCGGCATAGACGGATCCTCCCGCGTGACAATCGTGACGTGCCAGGTGGCTGGCAGTTTCTCTAACAGGGTTGTGACGGCGAGATGAATGACCGGGTCGCCAATGACGTGGTAGTCGTCCAATACCAGCAGGACCGGTACAGGATGGCCTGCGGCAAACTCAAGAATGTCGCTGACCAGCGCCGTCGGATGGTCAGGCTGGCTGTGCGTTCGCCACGCCGCCCACTCCGGCACGGCTGACGCCAGCGTCCGGTCCAGTGCGGAGCTAAACCGGCCGGGATCGTCATCATACGGTTCTAGCGCCCGCCAGGCGATGCGGGGCACGGTTGCCGCGTCGGAAAGTGGCAGATGCGCGAGCCAGTCACGAACCAAGGTCGTCTTGCCAAAGCCTGCCGGACCGCAGACCAGCGTCAGACGGCCGCCAAACACCAGCTGCTCGGCCGCCGCCGAGGCCGCCAGACCGGTGTTGAGTCTATCGGTAAGTCGAGGCCGGGGGATCGTGGGTTGTGGGCTGCGGCGATGGTTGTCCTCCCGGCTTTGGGTAGATTTCACATTATGCGCCACAGTGCCATATTAGCTGGAGGCGGTCCCGTTGACCATTGCCGAATGTCACCTTATTGGGTGTCAAACTTCACCTTATGGAGTGTCATTGAGTTTACAGGCAAATTGTCACCTAGCGCGTACGGCGCGGTGTGGATTCTGCTACTGTAGGAGTCGAGGCAACACTTGCCTGTCAGAGCGGTCACTCAGACAAGCAGGGCTTCAGACTCCTTTTCCTTCGCGGCAGGGGGCATGGACGGAGACGTGTCCGGCCCCTTGTCGTGGAAAGCATCCAGGCTATTCTATTAAGCTGAACAATCTGAGTAAGATGAGGAATGGTCTAGCGGCTCATCGCCCATTGCGGGTAGACGCCGTTGTCTGTGCGCCGGACGGCATCCAGGGCACGCTGCATGCGCGAGATGTTCAAGGCTTTGCCGGCATCGCGCAGGGTGTGTGCTTCCCGGGTGAAGAATTGATGATCCTCAAGAAAGCGAATCTGGCTTGAGAACCACGCTTCGTCAGAAAGGGAGAAGGTACCGAAGCAGCGGGTTTCCTCCAGTAGCTGGCGATTCAGCTCCCAGAAATCATCTCGTCCAAGCAGGTCGAGGTCGGCATCACACATTAGCTGCTGCAACTGACAGCGTGGTTGCTGCGGCATCCGCGTCGCATCGATGATCGTGACGACCTTGTCGATCTGTTCCGGCGTATAGTCGAAGCGGGGCAGCGTGCTGAGAGCAATGGCCTCGCTGGCCGTCTCGTGATCATGGTATTGCTTCAGGAAACCGGTGTCGTGGAAGAGTGCGGCGGTCATCAGGCACAGGAGTGAACTGTCGTCCAACTCGGCCATACGGCCCAAGCGTTCGGCGGCAGGCAGCACATCCAGCAACGTGTGCCGGTCGCAATGATAGACCAGATCGGGCGAAAGCTCCGTGCTCAATCTGTCCGTGATATGTGCCTTTGCGGCGTTGAATTGAGGCCAATTACCCATGATCTGTATTATGGACCACTACCTATTAAGCAATTTTACTTACAAAACAGGAATTTGTACAGGGGCTATTCTGGGCTATCTCTGCCTGACTGGCAAGTTTGCCTGGCCCGGACTCCATCCTGGATGATTCCAGAGACAAACCTGTCAGCAACATCAACTGCGCTCGCGGGACGCTCCATATGGTCGCCATCCTACTGGACCATAGGCAATTTGCTGCTGACTCTGTTACCGATGGGTGACTGGCGACCGCTGCCACAAATCGCACGGGGCGCAGGGTATGCTGCACATTGGCTTGCCCTCGACCATTGCGGTCCTTTCTGTTGGCGGGCCAAGTTGACACCTGATCGGGCCGCGAGCAATAGGTAGACGTTGAACATGCCGAAAAACCCGGCCATGCTCTCGCCCGGGTTGCCACGGCGTAATGCGGTGCGATAAGTCGGGCGCGACGCCGGATGCCCTAAAGCATCAGATCGGCTGGGCCACTTACCAGGCGGCTCCCGGTGCCGAACCCTTCTAGCGTGGCCAGCGGATCCACATCCCGCAAACGGCCGAAGTCCAGGCCGGTCAACTGCTCAATGCGCGTTATCGCTACCTGGTAGGTCTTGTACGCTCCAAAGGCAAACTCAAGGTTATCGAGTAAGTTCTTCTGCGTCTGCAGGTAGCCGGTGGCGGACAACGTGCCGTCCTCGCGGGCTATGACCACTACCTTCCAGAACTCGGCCGGAAGCTGGTACTCGTTGCGATAGGGCATGTCGTCGATGCGGAAGACCGGTCCGGTGAAGACCGATACACGCAGTTCGTTCACGTCGGCGCTCTTGATGATGTAATCTTCCAACTCGCGCCACGTGCGCTGGTTGAGGTGCTTGTGCTGCGGGGCGGCGTTGGTGAAGTGAAAGCTGTCCTCGTTGGCCTGCTCAGCGGCGCGTCCCCAGACCGGGTCCTGGCGGCGAACCAGATGGCCCCGATCCAGGTCGTTGTTGCTGTAGAGATCGGGTCCCGCCTGGTGTTCGCGGGCGATGCGAGCATCGTAGTACCAGCGGTCACGCGTGCGCTTGATATCCTTGCGGCGACGGCCGTCGATATTGACCGCAGTGAAGTACGCCATCCGGCGCGACCTGGACATGACGACCGAGAAGTGCGTGTAGTCGAGCACATGTCCCTGACCATCGAGACGCGGCGCGACATCTTCCAGATGGGTGGCGGAAAGCTCAGGCAGGTCGACTCGCGGGCCGAGGAACTCAGGCTCATAGCCAAATGCAGCCAGGTAGTCGTCCACATCCGGTTCCTCAGCATCAACGGTATCGACGGAGCCACCCGACTGTCGATTCGAGGTCTCGGCGGCCATGAATAGTTCATCGAGCAGCACCCGTTTCTCCGGGGACATATCGATGATCTGGCGCAGATGCTCAAGGATGCTGGCAACCAGCACGCCTTCGTTGGCAATGTAGGCGATCCGGTCCAGACCCATCTCCGGCTCCCACTGCGAGCCGTCGACGGCCATGATGCGACCGGCGGGGTCCTTGCGTTTGACACCGGCGTGGTGGATGCCCACTACCTGCCAGTAGTCGTTGAAAACCGGCGCGCCGGAGGAGCCGGGCACGGTGTCGGTGGTGTAATGAATGTAGTCGTCGAACAGGTCGATGACTTTGTTGTTTCGCAGCGCCAGCTTCTTCGTCGATCCGCCGGGGTGCTGGATGATGGCCACATATTCGTTGAGCACGATCTTGCCGGGCTGGTCAATGAGAGGCAGGAAGCCGATGGCAGAGAGCAGCGTTTCCTGGTCTGTGGCAACCGGTCGTACGCCCACGAGCGTGAAGTCGAGCGCGACGCTGGTGTAGAAGAAGCGCATTGGGTCCAGCCCAAAGGTCAGAGGCGTGCGCGGCGTGTAGTTCTCGTCGTCCTCATAATTGAAATCGACCAGACTGCGGCGGCAGCTGTCAGGGGAGGGGAGAACATGGTTGTTGCTGATCAGCAAACCGGGCGAAACCATGAAGCCGGTGCCGAATTCGATGATACGGCCGCTGGTGTCGCGCACCTGCACTCGTCCGACAGGGCGCGCGGCTCGCCGGCCTATATCCAGAAAGTTGATGTCGACCAGATCGCTGGCCCCGATGACCCGTTCCTGGGCGAGAGCGTCGTTGGGGTGGAGAAGGAGGCGTCGTGCTTCGCGCCGTTCTACTTCCTCGAAGTCAATGATGCCTTTGGCAAAGTTGGCGCTGCGCTTGAGCCGATCGTCAGTCCTGGCAATGTATCGTTCGGTCGCCTCTTGATCCTGGTGTTCGCTGTTCATAGATTGCTTCCCTGGCTGGCAGATCCCAATCTACGCGACAAAACGTCGGGAAGCTACCGCGCCCGCTATGTGGTTGACAGGTTGGCAATACGTCCAGGCTAACAATACAAACGACGATCTCGTCTCGTCGCTTGACCGCCGGGTCGCGCTTTGTCCGGCGCAAGGCCCATCCGCACGAAACGAGCCTCAGCCAAATGATAGAGGCTACTCGTCGTTACGTCAAGCTGCGCGGCGGGACCGCACTCCAATTGACGTTTGATTTAAGGTTACAGAAGCGATAGGGCGGCTGGTTGTGCGGCTGCGCCCTGATGGGTCTTCGGCTTGCGACAGCCTAGTAGGTGGCGTACCAATCGGGCCCAATGTCCTCAACGGCCGACTCGTAATGCTCGGTCCAGGGCAGACCGTATTCAGAAATAACGTCGCCCAGGTCGACCAGCCGCTCGATGGCCGTCTTGTAGAGGAACTGCGACTGCTTGTCGCCACGCAGGGTGACGGCCTCTTGCCAGACGGCTCGTCCGGCCATGACGCCACTGCAGCCCGCCTTGCAGGCGAACTCGGTCTGGCGGAGGAATACGTCGAACGGCGTGCCTCCGCTCATGAGCACCCAGGGCACTTCGGCGGCGTTGGCCAACGCGCGGCAGGACGACTCCCATGCAATGGGGTTGCGCTCTTCCTCAATGTCGAGGGGAAACTCTACCTTGAGCACATCGATGCCCAGTGGAGAGAGCCGTCTGGCCCCCTCGAGGACCACCTTGCGCTTCTCTGCGGAAGAGAGCCTGGGGGAGGATGCGTCGAGTGAATAGGAGACAGGCTGCAGGAAGAACGGCATGTCGTATTGGCGGCATTCATCTGCGAGACGACTGACCAGCTTCTCCTGATCCGTGGCGTTCTTGGCGTCCGGGTGGTAGTAGAGCATGAGCTTGACAGCAGAAGCACCCATGCGTGCCGACTGTTCGACACCCCAATCCTCGAGCAGTTCGGTTTGGCTCGCGCCCGGATTGGCCGCGTATCCTTTCGCTTCCAGGCTGACCATCAGGCCCGTCGCGCCTGTCAGACTGCCGCCGGCAATACTCTGGGCTGCGCCAAATTCGGGATCAAGCAGAATAGCGGAACTGGTTGGAGAGAGTGCCCGCGTGATCTCCTGCTTGAATAGCACCATCTCGTTGTAGGTGATGCTGTCCGGATTGTTGGGATTCAGGCCGGCCCGCAGGTGCTCGCGGTGGTCAAGGGCCATGATCACAAACATGCTATCCGGCGTGCTGCATTGTTGCAGGCGGCGCAGTTTTCCGATTGACAGGCTCATACAGTCTCCTAGTAACAAGTTGTTTGCAAATGTCGCGAAGCGGCGTGGAGTTGAGATTGGTCGTGCCAGCGAGGCGCAACCGGCGGCTTCCCAATCGCCAACTCGTATTATAGGACAAATTGTCTGCGAAAGGTACTGATAGTGGCAACCTGATTGTGAACCGTCCACCAGACTGGAGGAAAGGCCGCCTAGGAGGACCGCCTATTCGACTGACGCGTTGCTCCTATCTCGAAGGTTGTCTCAATAATACCGGGAAGCAGATTATAGATCGAATCGCCCGTTTGGGCATCGAAATACGCCTTGAGATCGAACAACGCTTTCCAGCGGGCAGCGGTCGTCTCGTTGACGCCGTGGCGCATGGCCACATCTACCATGCGTTTTTCGAGCAAACAGAACCCGTCGGGCAGCGCCAGCGCATCGCACAGCTGGAGCAGCCGATCGTAGTCGTCGTAGCTGACGGCCGCCAGATAATCACTCAAGAACGTATATTCGCCGGCGGTTGTGTCCCATTGCCCCACACAGTAGGTGATGTCGCGGACGGGGAACGAGTGGGTGAGCGCGATGCGGGCCTCCGCCTCAAGTCCCTGCGCCATCAGGTAGTGGTAGCCGTCGATCATGTGCCGGTTGTGAGTCGTGCCGACCCGGCGACCGATGTCGTGGAGCAGGCCGAAGACACGAGCGCGATTCTCGTCCAGGCCGGGCGCAGCCGCGGCAATTCGGGCAGCCGCTTCGCCTACCACGCGCGAATGCTCTACCCAGCCAAAGCCGGGGTTGAGCGCAGCCCCTTCGGCCAACAGCTTCTCCGCTGTCGTCGTATCCAGGTTCGTCTCATTCATTGCTGTGCCTCAGGTGTCAGGGCAAGGTGGCCCCACGCCAGACGGCATTGTACCATTGCTCGCGTGACTGACCGATCCTTTCTCACGGGCCTGGCGTTGAGCCGGCGGCTGTACGAAGAGGCTGTGCGGCCGATTCTTGACCGTCGCTTTCCGAATCTACTCTATTCTGCGGCACTGATTGGAGATGGCTCCGACGTCCTCGGATTTGATACGGAGCAGTCAACGGATCATGGTTGGGGACCGCGGCTGCGATTGTTCCTCGGACCGGAGGATTACCCGCAGTTGGCCACAGCAGTCGATGCTGCCTTGCGAGAAGAACTGCCGCCAACGATCGCAGGTTATCCAATCGATATGGCCTGGTTTGGCATGCCGGAGATGCCGCAGGCGACGGTGACCGGCGTGCTCCATCGGGTCGAGATCCACGAGCCGGGCGACTTCTTTCGGCGGCAGCTCGGTCGGGACGTGGGCGGTAAGCTGACGCCTGTCGACTGGCTGCTGATGCCACAGCAAAGCTTGCGTTCTGTCACGGCGGGCGAGGTGTTCCACGATGGGTTGAACGAGCTCGGACCGCTGCGCCAAACGCTTCACTACTACCCTCAGGACATCTGGCTCTACCTGCTCGCCGCGCAGTGGCGGCGCGTGGCCCAGGAGGAGGCTTTCATGGGCCGCTGCGCCCAAATGGGCGATGAGATTGGCTCGCGACTTGTCGCGGCCCGTTTGGTAGACGATCTCATGAACCTGACTTTCCTGATGGAGCGAACGTACGCGCCATATCGCAAATGGTTCGGTACGGCGTTTCGCCGACTGGCGTTAGCAGAACGACTGGAGCCGTGGCTGCTGGCAGTGCTGGCAGCGGCGAGCTGGCCAGAACGCGAATCTGCGATGGTCAACTGCTGGCACATTGTCGCTGCTGCCCACAACGGGCTTGGCGTTACGCAGCCATTGCCGATGGAGGCGAGTCAGTTCTACGAGCGGCCGTTCCTGGTGATCCACGGGGAACGGTTTGAGCAGGCGCTGCTTGAGGCGATCGACGATCCGTCTGTAAAGGCACTGCCCACTGTACCTCGGCGGCGTCGACCAATATATTGATTCGACGGATTTGCTGTCGGCTCCCTGGCGCCTTCGCCAGGTGAGCGACCTCTATGGGTCCACGTCACCGTCAGACTGAGCGTCATTCCAGCCCGTAAAGTTAGCACCAGCTAATCTAGTCTAACCGCAGGTCGACACGCAAGATGCATCGGCTATACTATTGCGGCTTGATACTGAGAGCGAGGTAGAGGACTCATGAGAGACTTTCTGGAAGATTACGGCGGTTGGATGGCGTTTGTGGTCGCCCTTGTGGCGACTGCCGGAAGCCTGTACTACAGTGAAGTCGCAGGTTTCATCCCCTGTCGCCTCTGCTGGTACCAACGCATATTGATGTACCCATTGACGATCATCACCCTGATCGGGAGCCTGAAACACGACGAGTACTTGCCGACCTATGTGCTGCCCTTTTCCATTTTGGGTATGTTCGTAGCCGGCTACCATGTGCTGTTGGAGCGGGGTGTTTTTCCTCCATCGGCATCGTGCGCCGTGGACGTCCCCTGCAACATTACCTACGTCAACTACCTGGGTTTCATCACCATCGCCGTTATGGCGTTTGCCGCATTCACCCTGATCACCCTGATCATGGCTGGTATGTGGCTGGCGCTGCGTCGCTCGGCGGCCGAACAGCTGCCGGTAAGCAACTCGGAGATCTATGCAGGATAGGATTCTGAAAGGGATTTCTCTGGTTATTGCAGGATTGTTGTTGGCTGCATGTGGCCAGCCAAACAACGGAGAGGTTGATTTGGGCGACCCGGCTACGCTGGGTGAGCGCACCTTTGTACAGTGGTGCGCGCCCTGTCACGGCCAGGCGGGCGAAGGATTTATCAACGCCCTGGACGCGCCGGCCATCAACGCTGATGGCGAAACGTACCTACTAACCGACGAGCAGATTATGACGGCGATCATCGATGGCGGGGCCGAAAGCGAAGGCAAAATGACGCCTCTGGGCGACTTCCTCGCCCCGGAGCAGGAGCAGGCTGTGCTCGACTATCTCCACACCTTGTGGACGGATGAGCAGCGGGCGGCCCACGAAGCGACCGGCGGCCACATTCCGCCGCCCACGCCTGTCACTGAGCCGTAGGCGCAAGGCAGGCGACTTTCGGTGCGCTGACTTCTCACGCCTCAGCGTGGGGCAGCGGAGGGCGGAGACGGGCCATCGCGTAGACATCGACATAGCGGCCGTCGCGGAAGGCGTACTCTCTCAGCGTGCCTTCCACCTCGAACCCGAACTTCTCGTAGAGCTGGATGGCTGCCACATTGTCCGTGAAGACGGTAAGCTCCAGCCGGCGCAGGTTAATCCAGTTGTCTGCGAGGTCGAGAGCCGCGGCCATCAGCGCCGTTCCTACGCCGCGTCTCTGCCAGTCGTGCCGAACAGCCAGGCCCAGTTCTCCGGTGTGACGGCGGCGCGGTCTGTTGGGGTGAGTGTGTAACCCAAGGTGACCAACCAGGTCTTCTCTATGCATCGCCACCAGCATCGTTTGCCCCGGCTGCGGGTCTGCGATTCTGGCTTGCCAGAGTTGGAGCGAAGGGTAGGGAAGCTGCAGCGTACCCCAGATGACCTGAGGGTGGCTGTACAGGTGGTGTAACGCTTCGGCATCTTCGGGCCTCTGCTGGCGGATGGTCAGGCCACGCGTCTCATCCATATGTTCCTCCATCGCTCCTAATAGTTGAGAACGACCACTTCGTTCACTTCACCACGACCGTTCCCTTTGGAGTTGATCATTCGTCGGGCGCGAACCGTCTCGATGCGATACCCATGATACAGTTCGCGAATCAGCGGGGTGTGGGAGTTACTGAGCATACAGAGGACGCCCCGGTTGCTGAGATCGCCAAACAAATGTGCCAGGCGCCGCTGGTCCTCTTCATCAAAGGCGTCGGCCGTGTAGCTCGTGAAGTTCGCCGTGTCGCTGGACGGTTGGTAGGGTGGGTCGAAGTAGACAAAATCACCGGGCCTGAATTCGCTCCTGAGCAGGCGATAGTCCCTTGCTTCCAGGGATACCCCTTGCAACGCGCTGTGGGCGGCGCGCAGCACCTTCTCCTGCAAGATGGCCGGGTTGCGATAGCTGCCCATCGGCACATTGAACTGACCGCTGCGGTTGACGCGGTACAGACCGTTGTAGCAGGTGCGGTTGAGGTAGATCGTCCGCGCTGCCTGTTCCACGGTATCCAGCCGATGCCCGCTGCGGTCGAGCGCACGCGTGTCGTAGTAGTGCTCGCGACTATGGTGTCTTCTGTGCCCGGCAAGCAACTCGATCAAGCCCTCGATATCGTCGCGGATAACGCGGTAGGCATTGATGAGATCGGGGTTGCTGTCCGACAGCGTGACGCGGCCATGCAGCTTGCCTGCGCCGCGAAGGTGAAAGAAGAGCGCGCCGCTGCCGACGAATGGTTCCGCATAGCCTCGCAAATGAGGCAGGCAGCAGCGGAACGAGTTGGCGCAGCAGCTGTTGCTTTCCGCCGGCCCACTTCAGGAAGGGACGAGACTGGGCGGCGCGTGGCGGTCGCGCAGACCGTGAAGCCCGTGTGCTGTCGCTGATTGTCATAATCTCTACAATCGTACGGACCAGACGCCGATTATGCAAACTCAATTGGCTTGGGCTGAATCTTACGGTCCTCATATTGACTGCAAGCTATATGGAGGTATACTCAATATATATTGAGAGTATATTAACTAGGTATTAGAGCGCGTTAAATGAGCGCTTTACAGGGTAATGAGATATGCTATAATATACCTTAGCTACAGCTACGGCACCATTGCTTGCCTGCTGAACTTCCTCAGCGAGCAGGCGGATGTGCTGGAGTAGCCACTTAAAACGGCAAGACCCAATCCCATGACCGATCCGGCAGTCGCCCAGGCGACGCCGGCGGTGATGGTAAGGGCGCAGTGGGCGACTGGCATGGGGCTGGTTGCGGCTGGTCTCGGGGTCGGCGAGCTGATACGCGGCAAGCGACAGCACGCTGGTGGTACGAGAGTTGGCGGTGACGGATTGGTCACCAGAGGAACTACATGATAGTTACAACTAAAGATTTTACGATTGAGATGACTGCAGAAGAAGCGCTGGCCGTTTTTCCACAGATGGCCAAGCAGATGGGCCGGCAGATTGCCGGCGCGCAGCGGGACGGCCGCAAGGGCCATCGTGGCGGTAAGGGTCGCGGCAATGGTGGTGGTCGTGGTATAGGAGAGGGTCGCGGCGAAAGTCGTGGCCGAGGCCGGGGAGAAGGTCGCGGCAGAGGCCG
Source organism: uncultured Chloroflexia bacterium (assembly GCA_963715935.1). Classification (GTDB taxonomy): domain Bacteria; phylum Chloroflexota; class Anaerolineae; order Promineifilales; family Promineifilaceae; genus Promineifilum. Next base: position 172,959 of record CAVQSM010000002.1, read on the forward strand.
TGGTCGTGGTATGGAAGAAAGACTCGGCGAAGGTCGTGGCCGAGGCATGGAAGAAGGTCGCAGAAGCGGGCCGGCACGAGGAAAACGCCGTGGTCAGCGCCATAACCCTGCCGAGATGCGCCAGATGCGCATCCGGCGGCGTCGAATGGCGATGATGCGCCAGGCGCACCGGCGCGGACTGCGACGCGGTTACCGGATGGGCTGGAATGAAGGCCTGGAGACCGGACGCCGGCAGGGTCGGAGCATGGCACGTCGTTACTTCATGCGTCAAGCTGAAGTGACGGGCAAGCAGAGGGGACCGGCTCGCGGTCACCGCGGCCATGGTGGTCGTCGTGGCCCCGGACGCCATGCCGATCAGGGTGTTGTCACCCGCAGCGAGTGGCGGGGTGGCCGAGGTGGGTGGCAGCGCAATCGTCGCGACGACCGGCGTGGACCTGCTGCCAGTGCCTATCTCTAAGATAGATAACGACTGTTAACGATGGTGCGGGAGGATGAGATGAAGATTACGACGCCTGATGGGTACACGATTGAGCTGACCCCTCGCGAAGCGGCCGTTCTGTTTCCGGAACTGGTGCGGGGGACGAGACAGCAGTTGGCTGGCCTGGTCGATGAATCGGCCGAGCCGGTAACTGAAGCGGAGCTGATCGGGCGAATCATCAAGCGACACCGGGTTCCGCCCGGCCAGCGGGCGCTGTACAACGCGCTGCTGGAAGCTGATGAGCGTGGTCTTGACTTCGCCACGCTGGCAGCCCGCATGGGCCGCTCGACGGAGGAGTTGAGCGGTGTGTTGGGGGCGCTGGGACGGCGCATCAACGCTACGTCCGGCATTGAAACGCTGCCTGAGCCACCGGGCGTCAGCTTGTTGTTCGACTATCGCGAACAAGCTCCACCAGGCAATGAGTGGGGCTGGGCGATGAAGCCTGCACTGCGGAAAGCGCTGGAGGAAGGTGACTTCCGCTGGGTGGGCCGCCCGCTTGCGTCAAAGTAGTCTGTCACCTCTGCGCCGGTCGGCGGAGGCAGCATGAAGAGACAGCGCACATCCTTTGCTGGTTGTGCGCTGTTTGGTTTCTGCGATGAGCAGAGCTTGAGTTGAAGATGCGCTTGGAGTAAGCTCTGGGTACGTGAGCGCATCAGGACTGACAGCCACCAAAGGCAGGGCCTGGTGACGTGCAATCGACCAAGACATACGAACGATCGGACATTTAACACAGGGAGCGAAACATGCTAGATTTCTCCAAGTTCAAGAATAAGGAACAAACGCCCGCCGAGCTGGTTGCGGGCCTCACGGTGGAAGATCTGCGAGATCTGACCAACGAAATGGTCGACCGGCAGCTGGCACTGGTCCAGGATGCCACCGATGCCGATGTCGTGTTCGTGCCCGTCGACCCGGACGCCAAAGATACCTACGCCGCGTCCGAAGATGACGTGGACCTGGCCTGGACACTGGGTCACGTGATTGTTCACGCTACAGCATCGTCGGAGGAGACCGCGTTCATCGCCGCCGAAATGGCTCGAGGTGTGTTGCGCGAAGGCCGGTCGCGGTCGGAAGTTCCGTGGGAGACCGTCACCACCGTCGCCCAGGTTCGCCATCGCCTTGAGGAAAGCCGCCATATGCGTCTGGCTACGCTGGACGTCTGGCCCGACGAACCATATCTGGACACAATTCTGGAAGGACGGCGGGGCCTCATCAACCCAATTGCCCGCTTTGTATTTGGGCTGATCCATGACGATGACCATCTCGACCAGCTGGCCGACATCATGCAGCAAGCGAAGGCCGCCCGAGTTACGACCTGATCGATGACCCGGAGCTTCGGGCCTGGATGATTCAGCGTCTTGTTCGCCCCGACGGAGCAAGACGCTTTTTTACGCCTACGGTCCCGCGTGCTATACTGTCGGGGTTCCCACAAAGTGAGCTACCCAAGAGGAAGTCCCCATGGCAGAGTCACCCGATCGGAATCTGGCCCTAGAACTGACACGAGCAACTGAAGCGGCCGCCCTGGCGGCTGCCCGCTGGGTGGGGCTGGGGCAGAAGGAGCCCGGCGACCAGGCGGCCGTCAACGCCCTGCGCTTGCTCCTGGGCACGGTGCGCATGGATGGCACGGTCGTGATTGGGGAAGGCGAAAAGGACCACGCACCCATGCTCTACAACGGCGAGCGCGTCGGCAACGGGTTCGGCCCGCCGGTCGATGTGGCCGTTGATCCGGTGGAAGGCACCAATTTGCTGGCCAAAGGACTGCCGAACTCAATCGCCGTAGTGGCTATCGCGCCGCGCACAGCAATGTGGCATCCTGGCCCCGCTTTCTACATGGACAAATTGGCCGTGGGACCGGAAGCCGCCGGCAAGGTTGATATCGACGCACCCGTCGCGGAAACGTTACAGATTGTGGCCCGGTCGAAAGGGTTGCGCGTTGAAGAAGTGACGTGCGTCATCCTGGAGCGTGAGCGCAACGCCGACAAGATCGAGGCCATTCGTACGGCTGGCGCCCGGGTTCGGCTCATTACTGACGGCGACGTGGCCCCCGCGCTGATGACCGGCTTGCCTGATACGGGCGTGGACGTTGTGCTGGGAATTGGCGGAACGCCGGAAGGGGTGCTGACCGCCTGCGCTATGCACGGTCTTGGCGGCGAGATTCAGGGCCGGCTCGCGCCCCAATCGGATTACGAAAGGGAGCGGGTGCTCGCAGCTGGTATGGATATAAGCCGCAAGCTGCTGCTGAACGACCTGGTCGATGGCGAGGACACGTTCTTCGCTGCAACCGGTATCACGCAAGGTGACTTCTTGCGTGGTGTGCGCTACACGAGCAAAGGGGCAGTGACACAATCCCTGGTGACCCGATCGCGATCGGGCACCTGGCGCATGATCGACGCCCACCACCAGTGGGACAAGCTCTCCGCCATCAGTGCAGTGGCTTACCAGTCAGAATGAGGCGGTAGATTGTGACCAACGACGTATACCTGGCTCCTTCCATCCTGTCGGCTGACTTTGCCCGTCTCGGCGCAGAGGTCGAAACTGCCCTGCAAGCGGGTGCTCGCTGGATCCATGTCGATGTCATGGACGGTGTCTTTGTGCCCAACATTACGATGGGGCCCATTGTCGTCAAGGCGCTGCGGTCCCTGGCCGACGAGTACGAAGCTGTTCTCGATGTCCATCTGATGATCACCCGCCCGGAGCGCCATCTGGAGAGCTTCGTGGCTGCGGGTGCCGACCGGGTGACTGTTCACGTCGAAGCGACCGACCACGCCCACCGTGCCGTCACCGCAATTCGCGAGTTGGGTGCGCAGCCCGGCATCGCCCTCAACCCGGCGACACCGCTGACGGCCGTCGAGGAGCTGATTCCATTTGTCGACCTGGTGCTGATTATGTCGGTCAATCCCGGTTTTGGCGGTCAATCATTTATCGAGACCAGCTACGACAAGATTCGGAGACTGCGACAGGTGCTCGATGCGGCCGACTCTTCGGCTGAGATTGAGGTGGACGGCGGCGTGAAGCCGGCCAATGCGGCGGCTGTGGTGCAGGCCGGAGCTACAGTTCTGGTGGCAGGCAGCTCCGTTTTTGGGCGGAGTGAAGGCGTCGCTGCATCGATTGCCGCTTTCCAGGATGCTCTCCTGAATACGCCACTGCGATAGGAGGTTACTCCTGGGGTAGGCCGCTGACTGGCACAGGCGCTCCGTCCTGACACAGCACGAGCTGCAAGCCCCCATCCGTGTGATAGGTGAAAGTTGAGGCTCCGTTAGTAAGCGTCAAAATGTAGCCTTCAATCTGGACCTGTGCGTAGCCTCTTTCCGGGTTCGGGCACCCAAGCGCCGTATCCGGCCACGTCACCGATTCGATTCTGACCAGCGACAGCTCACCCGGCTCGATCTCGGCTCGTCTGGCTGCGTCGGCCAGAATGAGCGTCAGCAGGGGATCATCCTCTGTCACCTCGACGTCAATCGAGCTCTCCCCATTTGCGAATTGCTCCAGCAGTGTTGGCAGCGACGCGCCCAATGTGGCTGGATCAAGGTCCAGCCCTTCCGGTGCTTCGACGATGGTCACGCCCGGGTAGGCCTCAAGGCTCTCAGCCATCTCAGGCATCGGATAACCGTCCGACGGTAGGCTCTCGCCGAGAGGTTCGGGATATGCTTCTGGCTCGGGGGTTGCGGTTGGCTCGGCAACCACCGGCTCAGCGGTGGTGGTTGGGGGGATGGCCGTCGGTGCGGGGGCCAATGCCGCGGTCGTTGGTTCGGCCGCCGGCGTCACCTCGGTCAGGACGCCGCCATCCGCTACTACTTCTGCATTGGTTTCCGTTTGGGTCTGAGTGGGCACTGCAGGGCTGCAAGCCGCTACCGCCAACAGGACCAGCAGCAGCGCAGACAGGATAGAGCGACGAAGTGTACGGGAAGATCTGTTGTTCATACTACTGACAAGACGTCCGGACGTGGCGTAAGGTTCCGCTACGTCACTGCCTGCGGCACGTGACCATAGAGCGAATCGGCCGTCTTCGCCTGCTTGATGAAGTCACGATACCAGTAGCCGCTCTCTTTGATGATCCGCTCCTGAGATGTCGAAGTTGACATAAACAATGCCAAACCGCTTACCATAGCCGTAGGACCATTCAAAATTGTCCAGCAAGGACCACACGAAATAGCCGCGCACGTCACAGCCGGCTCCAATGGCAGCCGCGACGTTTCCCAGATGCTGCTCAAGGTACTGCTGCCGCAGTGGATCGACGACGCGCCCGCCTTCCACAATGTCTTCGTAGGCGGCTCCGTTTTCGGTAATGTAGACCGGAATATTGTCGTACTCTTGTTTGAGACGGAACAACAGCTCGAACAAACCTGCCGGGTAGACCTCCCAGCCCGCATGGCCGTACTGGACGCCACTGTCACCGTGGGTGGCCTCCATCGGTTGGCGTATCCGTGCCGGTCGGGCATTGAGGAAAGGTACGTACCACGCATGTTGTACGAAGGCCCGAGAGTAGTAGTTGACGCCGAGGAAGTCGAGGGGCTGGGAGACCAGTTCCATGTCAAGCGGCTCGACGCGCGGGTGGAGCGGCCGGAGCCTGGTCCAGAGCGGTTCCGGGTACTGTCCTTTGAGCAGCGGGTCGAGATAGAATCGATTCAGGAACTGGTCAGCCATGTCGGCCGCCTGGCGGTCTTTGTCGTGGTTGTCCTGCGGATAGACCGGCGCGAGGTTGAGACTGATTCCGATCGCGGCGTCCGGGACAACCGCCCGCAGCCGCTGGGTGGCCAGGCCGTGGGCCAGCAGCTGGTTGTGGGCCACGCGCATGAATGACCAGGGATTGATCTGCCCGGGGGCATGGAGACCGCGCAAGTGGCCCAGTGTGGCATGGACCCAGGGTTCGTTGAGCGTAATCCACTGCTTGACGCGATCGCCCAGGCGGCGCGCTACCAACTCGGCGTAATCCGCGAAGTGGAACGCACAGCGCCGGTCGGCGAAGCCGCCCATCTCGTCTTGCAGCGCCTGGGGCATATCCCAATGAAAGAGCGTGACATACGGCTCGATCGACGCGGCGAGCAGTCCGTCTACGAGCCGGTCATAGTAGTCCAGGCCCGCCTCATTGACAGCTCCATGTCCGTCAGGCAAGACGCGTGGCCATGAGATGGAGAAGCGATAGGCGTCCAGGCCCAGCGACCGCATGATGTCGATGTCAGTTTCGGGCTGCTCGTACGTGTTGCACGCCACGTTGCCGTGATGGCCCCCGTCAATCTTACCGGGCTGGCGCACGAAGGTGTCCCAGATCGAGGGGCCGGCGCCATCGGCATCCCAACCGCCTTCAATCTGGTAGGCCGAGGTCGCCGCGCCGAAGCGAAAATCATGGGGAAAGTGGTGGATCATATCGTAGTGTGACGCCCATCCATCGTGTTCCTTCCGGGCCTGTCGCGATTTAATGATGGTTGACGGTGTCAAATGGGAACGTCGGAGGGGGATAGTAGCATAGCGGCATCAGCGGCGCATGCCCTGCATGAATCCTTTAACGTTCAGGTCTGCGTTATGGGGCTACTCAGCCGGCTGTTCATGGGTGAGTGCGGGCCGGCCCGCAACGACCAGCTCGCTCAGCAGCCGTTCGGTTATGGCGGCGATCTCGGCGACGGCTGCTTCGTAGGTTGCTTCGTTGGCGCGGGATGGCTGGCGGAATCCGCTTACCTTCCGTACGTACTGCCGGGCAGCGAGGGCGCACTCTTCGGATGTGGCGGGTCGGTCTGAAAATCTCAGCTGTTTGATATTGCGGCACATAAGTTTCCTCGCTGTTTCAAGACGTCCGGTTGTCACCATGTGGCGACCCGGCTACAGTACGGCAAGCGTACCATAGTTCAACCGCAAAACGGGAGCGAACCATCATGGCGGGCAGGAAATCAACCGAATCGCAGTTAGCCGAGCTGGCGGCCATTGAGCCGGACCCCACGACCGAGGCGGCGGTAGCCACCTTGCGGGCAGCACTCGGCAGCCGTTCCAATTTCGTGGTGGCCCGCGCAGCTGAAATCGTGGCGGAATGGCAGTTGATGGGGTTTGGCCCGGAAATGAATGAGGCGTTCAGGCAGTACATGATTGACCCGCTGCGCCGCGATCCGACCTGTGTCGCGAAGCAGGCTCTGGCGGAGGCTGGGGCGCAGACCGGCACGCTCGATGAGGCCGTCTATCTGGCGGGACTGGCCCATCGCCAGCTCGAACCCGTCTATGGCGGTCGCGAGGATACGGCTGCTGCCTTGCGGGCTACTTGTGCTGTGGGATTGGCCCGGCTGGGCTATCCTGACATCATGCGCGAACTGGCCCAGCTGCTGGCTGACACGGAGCTGGATGCCCGGCTCGGTGCGGTTCAGGCCATTCCTTACGTCTCCCAGCCGGGCGGGCTGCCGCTGCTGTGGTACAAGACACTCCTGGGTGACGAAGAGCCTGCGGTGGTGCTGGCCTGCTTCAACGCGCTGCTGATGATGGCTCCAGACCAGGCGGTGCCGCTGGTTGGCAGTTTCCTGCTCAGCGATGATGATCCTGTGGCTGAGTCGGCGGCTCTGGCGTTGGGGGAGTCGCACCTGGCTGCGGCGCTTCCGCTGCTGGCGAACGGGTGGGAACAGGCCGCGGAGCCTTCCGTTCGGCGGACGATGCTGCTGGCTGTGGCGTTGCTGCGCTCGGATGCCGGCGTTGACATGCTTCTGGACGTTCTTGCTGAGGGCGACCGCACGGACAAACAAGCAGCGCTGAATGCGTTGGAACTATATCGACATGACGAGCGCGTTTGGACGCGCGTGGATGCCGTGATCGCCTCGCGGAACCAGTGACCAGACCGTTGAAGATTAGAGAGAGTTGGCCCGATCCTGCCACTGGCTCTGACGATAGCGATAGAAAGTCAGCGCGAACTGCGTCACCAGCGGGTTGAGAAGCCCGGCGCTGATGTCGATCTGATCGGTGTAAAGTGTCTGGCCGTCGCCAAATGGCTCGATCCGAATTAGATGATTCAACACCGGCGCAAGTTGGCCTGATTCGTGGGTCTGGATCTCCCCCGCAGCCGGGTCAATGCGATCGATGGTGATGGTGTGTCGTCCTAGCGGCACCATGCCGAGGCCATATATGTTCAGTTCGGTCGACGCGCCCACTTGCCAGACCGATGGAAACGGCCGTCCATCGCGCGTGAAAAAGCTGAGCAGCGGATAGGAGACCTCGGCCAACATCGCCGGACGTTGGGCCAGAGCCCACACCAGCTCAGGCGGCGCATTGAGAATGGATTGGACGAGGATGCGCCTGCCGCGGTGGATGCGCCCACGGCCATCATCGATCGGCACGATCGACGTGTCTACCTTGACGAAGCGCTCATTCCAGCGCCGGTTGGCGATCAGCAGTGCGGCCACCCCGGACAGGAGCACCAGGTTCCGGGTCGTTCGAATTGTCGTTCGGGCGCTCATAGTTGGTTCACCCCCAGCCAGGTCAGGATACCATCGCTACCTGGGCCCGCTCGCGACCGGTTGAGGTCAGGCGCATGTCACCGTTACTGCGCAAGATAAAGCCATCCTCTTCCGCACGCTGCACAACGTCGGCCGCGAAATCAGGCTCCCAATGCATATGATACAACAAATGGTCAACCCGGCACTCGATGGCCATCTCCGGCGTGTCTTCGTGGTGGAGCAGGTGGATGACCAGCGCGGTACGAGCGAACTCCCACTTCTGGCGACGTCGACGCAGCGCCTGGGCCACAAGACCGCGCTCCGGTGAGAAGAAGAACGCGGCGGCAAAGAGGATGCCCATCGTTGTCGCCATCGAACCGGCAATATTGGCGTCGAAGGCGCGGGCCAACCAGAAGCCACTGATAGCCCCCGCGGACGCGATCAGCGCACTGTACAGCAACATGCGATCTAGCCGGTCGGTCAGGATGTAGGCGGCCGCGGGTGGCGCGATCATCAGCGCCACGACGAGAATCGAGCCTACCGCGTCGAACGCACCGACGGCCGTGATCGATACGATGACCATCAGTCCGTAATGGACCAGCGCAGGCGAGAAGCCGAGCGTGGCTGCCAGCCCGGCGTCAAACGTGGTCAGCTTCAGCTCTTTGTAGAACAGGCCGATAAAGACAATGTTGATCAGCAGGATGATGCCCATCGTGACCAGGCTGGCAGGAAGATCCAGGCCGAGAAATGTCGTGCGATCCAGCGGAGCGAAGGCCAGTTCCCCCAGCAGGACAGCGTCTACATCCAGATGGACGCCCCGTGCGAAACGTGAGATGAGGATGACCGCAATGCTGAACAGCGCAGGAAAAACCAGACCGATCGCCGCGTCTTGCTTAACCAGGCGAGTACGCATCAGCAGTTCGACTAGGCTGACGGTGATGACGCCCATGCCTGCCGCGAACAGAATCAGCAGGGGGGAGTCGAGCGTGCCGGCCACAAAGAAGCCGATGACGATGCCCAGCAGCACCGTGTGGCTGATGGCGTCGCTCATCATGGCCATCCGCCGCAGCACCAGGAATACGCCGGGCAAAGCGCAGGCCACGGCCACAACGACGGCAATTAGTTGAATCTCGCCGGAGGTGCTCATGTGGGAGACCATTCCTTTGCCTGCTCGACGCCTGCTTCTGTCAGGGCCCACATATCCGGCGAAACCTCCTGAACAAGGCCGGTTTCAGACAGGACACGCAGGCTGTTCTGTACACCACCGGATTTGTAGGTCATGGCGCGGAGTACCTCAATGTTGTGCGCGTGGTAGGGCGAATCGTGATGGGAGGTCAGTTCGTATAGCCCTGTAAGAACGGTCTGTACGCGCAGGGAACGCTTGTTGCGTTCGCGCCGCGTCCAACTCCAGACCAGACCGCGACTGGCGCCGAACAACAGGGAGAGCAGGACCAGGATGCTGGCTACCAGTACCACAACCGGCCCGGTTGACAGGCCGCTGCCGAGGCTGCTGATCAGCGCCCCCGTGACGCCGGCGATGGCGCCGAAGGCTGAGGCGATGACGAGCATGGTGCTGAGCCTGTCGGTCCACTGCCGCGCCGCTGCCGCTGGCGCGACGACCAGGGCGCTCATGAGCACCACGCCGACCGCCTGTAGTCCAATGACGATGCCAATGACGAGCAAGGTAGTCAGCAGAATGTCCAGGATGGTCATCGGGAAGCCAAGACTGGCCCCGAACTCCGAGTCGAAACTGAGCAGCTTGAACTCTTTCCAGAAGATGGCGAGCAGCAGAAGCGCCCCGCCGCCAAAGACGACCATGGTGACCACATCCCGCGTCAGCAGGGTAGCCGCTTGCCCAAAAAGGAAGCTGTTGAGCCCAGCCTGGGCCGCCGCCGGATTGCGCTGTAGAAACGTCAGCAACATCAGTCCAAAGCCGAAAAAGACTGACAGGACAATGCCGAGGGCTGCGTCCTCTTTGATGCGGCTATAGCGCGTGATGCCAAGCAGCGCGAACGTCCCGATGATACCGGCGATGGCCGCGCCGAGAACCAGGACGACGGGCGCCTTGCTGGCTGTCAGCATAAATGCGAGGACAACGCCGGGCAGCGCAGCATGGGACATCGCGTCACCAAGCAAGCTCTGCCGCCGCAGCAAAGCGAAGGTGCCCAATGCGCCCGCGACAATGCCCAAAACGGCCGCGCCCATCGCCACCGTTCTTATCGTGTAGTCAAAGAACAGGCTGCTCAACAGCTGACCCAGATCCATCAGTCTCCCTCGCTCGGCTGTGTCGTGGGTACCGTCGCGACGGCTGGGTCCCGCCTCTCCTGGAGAAAGGCGATTCGGCCGCCATAAGTCCGGCGCAAATTCTCCTCGGTGAAGACGTCGGCGACCGGGCCAGAGGCAATGTTGCGAACGTTGAGCAGCATCACCCAGTCAAAATACTCGGGCACTGTTTGCAGATCGTGGTGGACGACGACGACAGTCTTGCCGGACGCCCGCAGCTCCTTCAGGAGACTGACGATGGCCCGCTCAGTGGTCGCGTCAACGCCCTGGAACGGCTCGTCCATGAAGTAGATTTGCGCGTCCTGTACCAGGGCGCGGGCCAGAAATGTGCGCTGCTGCTGGCCGCCCGAGAGCTGGCTGATCTGGCGGTCGGCGTATTCCGCCATTCCGACTTTGTCGAGCGCACCCAGCGCCAGCTCGCGTTCGGTCGCGCCGGGACGGCGAATCCAGCCCAAACTGCCGTAACGGCCCATCATGACCACATCGAGCACGCTGGTCGGGAAATCCCAGTCAACGCTGCCGCGTTGGGGGACGTAGCCCACCAGCCGCCGCTGTTCCGCGTATGGCTGGCCATAAATCGACACACTGCCCGCTACCGGCTTGATCAGCCCCAGTATGCTCTTTAGAAGGGTTGTCTTGCCCGCGCCGTTGGGGCCGACGATGGCCATGAGCACGCCGCCGGGGACCTGCATGTCAATGTCCCAGAGCACCGGCTTCTCCTGATAGGCTACCGTCAGGTCGGTGACGTCGACGGGAAAGTCGGCGGAGGACTTGTTAGTTTCGTGCGTAGCGGTCGGTTGATCGGTCATAGATGAGAGTCCTTGTCCTGTCACTGCTCGCTATTGGCTGCCATCGGTCAGGGCATTGACGATGGTGTCGATGTTGTGGCGGACCATGCCGATGTAGGTGTCACCCTCGCTGCCTGCCGGGCCCATTGCGTCGGAATATAGCTCACCACCAATCTGGACGTCGAACCCGCGGCTGCGAACGGCCGCTTGCACAGCTTCGATGTTGCGCACGGGGACGGAGGTCTCGACAAAGACTGCTGGAATCTCGTTGGCGGCGATGAACTCCGATAGCCCCTGGACGTCGGCCGTGCTGGCTTCGGCGGCCGTACTGATCCCTTGCAGGCCCATGACGTCGAAGCCGTAGGCGTTGCCAAAGTAGCCGAATGCATCATGCGCCGTGATGAGGACGCGCTTGTCCTCAGGCACGAGCGCCGCCTGCTCCCGCACATATGCGTCAAGCGCCTCCAGCTCGGCAATGTAGACGGCGGCGTTGGCTTCGTAATCGGCCGCATTTTCCGGATCGACTTCGATGAGCGTATCACGCACTTCGTAGACCGATTCGATCCACAGGCTGACGTCAAACCAGACGTGGGGGTCATACTCATCCTCGTACTGCGAAGACGGGGCCAACCTGGCCCGGTCGATCATGCCGGTGACTGGAATGACGGTCTGTCGCTCGCCGAGCTGCTCCAGAATCTCCTCCATCTGCGCCTCGAGAAAGAGCCCATTGTAGAAGACGATGTCAGCGTCACGCAGGCGGTCGACATCAGACGCGCTGGCCACGTAGAGGTGAGGGTCGGTGCCCGGCCCCATCAGGCTGGTGACGGTGACGTGCTCGCCGCCGACCCTGCGCGCGCTGTCGCCGATCTGGCCGGTGGTGGTCACCACAGAAAGTGTGCCATCGCTGGCATCGTCTGTCGTTGTTTCGCTTCCACCGCAAGCTGCCAGGGTCAGCAAAAGTAGGGCGAAAATAGCAAAGAGTTTGGAACGTGCATTCATTCTATTTCCTCAGGGTTTTTGCGTGTAGTCAATCAGGAATCGGTTCTGCCAGCCTCGTGCGGCTGCGTGCGTGTGCGGCGGGCGTTACAAAGATCTGGTTGGCGTGGTGAGCGGGCAGGTCAACAACTGCCCCGGTGCCAGCCACCTTCAGCTTGATAGGTTGTCCTTCTTCACTGTGGCTCAGAATGGTCAGGTTGGCATCCGGATGTAGGCCATGTGCGGCCAGAAGCCGGAGCAGGTCGGGGTCTGTATCGGATACATGAGCAACGGTGGCCCGGACACCTTCGGGAAGCGCCGCAAGCGACAGGAGATCGGCCGTCTCAACCGACAGGTCGGGACCGGGAATGGCGTGGCCGTGCGGGTCGCGCGTAGGCTGACCCAACGCCTCAGCCAGCCGTTCGGCGAGCGCGTCGTTGACGACCGGTTCAAGGCGCTGCGCTTCGTCGTGAACTTCGTCCCAGCCATAGTTGAGCCGGGCATAGAGATACGTTTCCAGCAGGCGATGGCGGCGGATCAGTGACAGGGCGGCGCGACGGCCGTCTCGGGTCAGCAGTGCGCCCTGGTGCTTGGTGTACTCAACGAGCGGTGGGTCCGCTGCCGCCAACTTCTGCAGCATGGCGGTGATCGACGCTGCTCGCAGGCCCATACTGTCCGCAAGCTGAGATGTGGTGACCCGCTGGGCAGGGGGCATCATTACGCTCGCGGCGGCATGCGAGTGCTGCAGATCGTAAATTGCCCTGACATATTGTTGGGCGGCTGGGCTTAGATCAGACACGGTCGGCTTCTTGTGCTCTAAACGACATATTAGATGTGACTAAATTAGTCACGTCTAAATTATAGAGAGATTGCGAACGATGTCAAGGGGCTGACTACCGTGGATTGCACAACGCAGAAGATTGGTTGGGAGGGGCAAATCAGCTGCTGAGGAAGATCAGAATCAACTGCGCCACCACGATCTTGGTAATCGTGGCCACAGGAAACGCCAGCGCATAGCCGAGGTTGGGCAGTTCGTTGTCTGCTTGCTGCAGGGCAAAGCCCAGGGTCGCGGGCTGTGTTCCCAGGCCCGACAGAATGCCGGTCAGCAACCCAAACGGAATCTTGAACAGTTTGTAGCCGATCAAAAGGGTCAGAAAGGCCGTGACCATCGTGATGATCGCCCCGGCAATGAAGACCTGAATGCCGCCGGACGCCGAGAAGTTCGTGAAGAAGGTATAGCCCGAGCGCACGCCGATGCCGGCCAGCAGGAGAATCAGCCCCACCTGGCGCAGCGTGAGGTTGGCGCTGTATGGCAGCGTCCAGACCAGCGGACCGGTCCGGCGCCGCGCCCCTAGCACGAGGCCAACAATGAGCGGACCACCGGCGAGGCCGAGACTGATGGTGACGCCGCCGGGCAGCGGGATAGGGATCAGCCCAACCAGGACGCCGAGGGCGAGGCCAAGGTTCAGCGAAAGCAAGTTGACTTCGCTCAGGGCCTTGTAGGAATCGCCGAAGAGCTCGGTCAGGCGTGACATATCGTGGCGTCGGGCGACGACGCGTACCCGATCGCCGAGTTCCAGCACTGTATCTCCCGCCGCCATCAGGTCAATGTCCCCGCGTCGAACGCGCGACACGATCGCTCCGTACTCGTCAGTCAGGTGCAAATCGGCGAGGGTCAGCCCGACCACATCCGGGTTGGAGACGAAGATGCGCCGGAAATCGAAAGACCGCCGGTCCAGCTCAAGCTGTTCATCGGTCACAGTACCCATGCGAGTGATTACAGCAGCGAGTTCATCGGCAGGGCCAACAAGCGCGACCAGATCGCCGCGCTCCAGGACTGTGTCTCCAGTGGCCAGGCTGAGCGTCTCGCCGCGCTTTACACGGGAGATCATCACATCATGGTTCGGGCTGAGCGTCAGGTCCCGCAGGGGTATGCCAGTCATGCTGTCCGCATCGACACGCACAGTTCGCGTAGTCAAATCCATCTCGACCACGCCATACTGCCGCAGCGTCTGCGCCTCCGCTGGATAGTCAATCCGGAAGACGCGTTGAACGACATAGACAGCAATCAGCATACCAATGACGCCCATCGGATAGGCGACTGAGTAGCCGATAACCGGTTCTGTGGCCAACAGTTCGGCCTGCGCGGCGGGAGCCGTACTGCGTACGGTCTCCAGCAGGCTGGCCAACGCCGGCGTGTTGGTCAGACTACCGGCGTACATGCCGGCGGCGACGGTCGCTTTCAGCTCGAACAACAGGGCCGCCGCCACCGTCAGGCCGGCGGCAAAGATGAGCATGACGAATACGAACAGGTTGTCGCGCAGCCCCTTGCGCCTGAATGAGGCGAAGAATCCGGGGCCACTGGCCAATCCGATGGTGTAGACAAAGACGATGAGGCCCAGCTCGACAATAATGACCGGGATCTCCATCTCCGGACTCAGCGCGCCGAACGCCAGCCCAACGAACAAGACGGCCGCCACACCCAGACTGACGCCTGCGATCTTGATTTGACCGATCGCATAGCCCAGCCCCGAGACGACAAACAGGAGCAGGAGTGGTTGGGCGACAAGTAGGTCAATTAAGGCTTGCATGGCCAGGAAAGATGAAGCGTTGAGGATATAGCTAGAGGTGCGAAGGTAGATCGCGGCGGGTTAGGTGGCCCGCCAATTTGGACGACAGCACTATGAGTGAGTATAGCATAATAAGCACGATGGCTCGTTTTCTCGTACTTGAACCGATGGGCCGGGCAGTGTAACCTTAGAGATGACGGATTCGAGCCACATGCTGGACGATCCGAAACAAGACAATCGAACAATCGGGAGGCCACATGAAAAGAATGACAATTGGTGCAGTGCTGTTGACAGCGATGATGCTCGTGTTGGCAGCGTGCGGAGGCGCTGACAGTTCCACGACTGCCCCGGCGCTGGAAGAGATCGATCTGAGCACCTTGCCTGCCACGGTAGACGTGGAGACGGTAGCGGCAGTGCGCGATAACCCGGATGTCTACCTGCTGGACGTTCGCGAACAGTGGGAGTATGACGAGGGCCATATACCGGGCATAACGCTCATCCCGATGGGTGACATTCCGGCCCGGCTTGACGATATTCCGACCGACAAGGAAGTGATCGTAACTTGCCGGACAGGCAATCGCAGCGGTCAGGTGGCTGATTATCTGCGCCAACAGGGCTTTGAGAACATCCACAATATGGACGGCGGCATCGTTGCCTGGGAAGCTGCCGGGCTTCCTGTCGAGTAGAGCGTCCCACCCTTTATCCTATCTGCTGGCCGGCAATCCCACCTGGGACTGCCGGCCTTTTTTGTCGGTTGAGGTGAGGCTCATCCTTGCTGGGCTGGGGTACGAACGGTGGCAATCCGGGGCGATATATGGCTTACCACAGCGGCCCATGGTATACTATTTAGTTAGATGTATATCTAACCAGCGGCCCCTTTTGGCCATTGGTTCCGGGAGCTCCATGTTTCGCCAACGCCTGGTCACGGGTCTGACTAACTACACGTCGATGATACGCGCCTTCTCGCGTAATGCGTGGTTGGTGCTGCTGTTTGGCATCGGCAGCGGTCTGACGTTCGGCGTCTTTCTGTTCACCTTCAATTTCTACGTCCTGAGCCTGGGGCCGCAGTACAATGAAGGGTTTCTCGGCACGCTGCAATCGGCCGCCTCGTTCGCCACGATCGCCATGGCGCTGCCCGCCGCTTATCTGGCCCAGCGCTTTCCGCAGAAGTGGGTGATGGTTGCCGCGGGGCTGATCGGCGGTGTGGCCTATCTGGGCATCGTCCTGTTTCCGGCGCAAGCGACCCTGATCTTCTTCCGCATGCTGGCCGGCGTGTCAATGAGCCTCGGCGCTGTGGCCAGTGCGCCGTTCCTGATGGCCAACACCGCCAGCCGCGAGCGACAATGGGTGTTCAGCTTTCAGGCAGGCCTGTCGACGGTGGCCAGCTTCTTCGGTAACTTGATGGCCGGGTCGCTTCCCAGCGCTATGGCGCGGCTCGTAGGCGCTTCGCCGACCGACACCATTTCCTACCAGCTTTCGCTAGGCAGCATTGCCGCGCTCAGCCTGTTCTCCATCGTGCCGCTGCTGTTCATCCCGACTGTGATAAAGATCCAGGACGGGATGACCGAACTCCCCTGGACGCAAGTGCGGCGCTATGGCGGGCAGCTCAGCCGCTTCCTGCTGCCGTCCCTCATCATCGGTCTCGGCGCAGGACTGATGCAGCCATTCATGAATGTCTACTTCCGCAAGGTGTATGAGCAGCCCGACCCGACAATCGGAGTTGTCTTCGCCCTGGGCGGGTTGGCGATGGCGGTCGGCCAGTTTATCGGCCCGCCAATGGCTGACCGGCTGGGCAAGATCAACACAGTCATGGCCACGCAGGCGATGTCGATTCCATTCCTTATTCTGCTTGGCGTGGGCGCGTGGCTGGTGCCCGCGGGAATCATTGCTCCGGGTGTGTACTTCGTTGTCGCCGGCGTCGCGTTCATGTTCAGGCTGGCGCTCATGAATCTGAGCAATCCGGTCTACCAGACGTTCATTCTGGAGCATGTGCCTGTCCAGGCCCAGGCGCTGGCGGTCAGCCTGAGTGGGCTGGTTTTCCAGGTGGGCTGGTTTGTCATGCCGCAGGTCAGCGGCAGCATCCAGGTCAATTACGGGCCGTCCGGCTTCGCCTTCATCTTCGCCGGTGTGACTGGGTTCTATATTACTGCTGTTGCCGTCGAGTACCTGTTCTTTGGCCGTCACTCCCAGTTTGCCAAAGAAGCAGCTGCGGCGGGGCAGGCGGCTGACTAACCGGTCGTCCGGACACTTTGTGCAGCCAATTTCACCGGCCAGTCTTGCAAGGTTAGCTATTTCGCTAAGATAGAACACATGTGCTAAACTCCGGCATGAAGAATCGCCGGCCCCGACGCGCACGCACACCGGCCGCCTCTGCCCGAACGAACTGGGCGGCCGTCTTGCTGCAAGAGATCCAACTTGCAGGCCTGCCGGACCCGCTGCAGGAGTTTACGTTTCACGCTAACCGCAAGTGGCGGTTCGACTTCTGCTGGCGGCTGGACGGAAATCTGGTGGCCTGCGAGGTGGAAGGGGGCATCTGGATGCAAACTGAGACAGGGCGCAGCAAGGGACACGCGCATCCTAAACGATTCGAGAGCGACTGCGAGAAGTACAACGAGGCCGCACTCTATGGCTGGACGATTATCCGTGTGACGCCGGCCATGATCAGAGATGGCCGGGCAATCGACTGGCTGGAGCGAGCGCTGCTGACCTAGTCGCTTCCGCCAACCGCCAGCGGGTAGCTATGTGGTTGGCTCTGGTTGCCAGCCACGTCGGAGGCTATGACACAAACCGTGGCGGGCAGACGGTCTGCTGCGATCTCTAAGGGCACACGCCGGTAGCGCCCATACCCGTCTGGACCGTCGCAGCTGTCGCCGGGCGGACCGACCCTGATCAGGAAGTCAGCCAGCTCCGGCACGACGAAGATCGGTTCGACCGACAGGGTGCCACCACGGTCGAAAACTGAAAGCGTTGGCTTCAACGTCGGGGGCAAGGAGTCGATTTCGATCCGCGCCACCGTTGCCTGCCCGACCGGTTGCCATGAGTCGTCAACCGTCTCCGTGTCTCCAGCCACCACACACAGCAAGTAACTGCCGTCTTCCGGGCCGACAGGCCCGGTCACCAACTGGCTGTTGGCCATCGCAGCTGGCTCGCTGTACCCGGCCTCTTCCCCACAGTTGATTACGCCTGCCGGACCCGTCTTCGTGCGGTAGAAGAGCCGGTCGCCTGTCAACTGGGCGTTCCATGCGGTCG
Source organism: uncultured Chloroflexia bacterium (assembly GCA_963715935.1). Lineage (GTDB taxonomy): Bacteria > Chloroflexota > Anaerolineae > Promineifilales > Promineifilaceae > Promineifilum. The sequence goes on from CAVQSM010000002.1 coordinate 190,702, forward strand.
GTCTCAAGATGCCGTCCACGTCGGGTTGGAACGGCTGGACCGGTTGGGTCGGGTAGTTGGCAATCAAGAGTTGACGGCCGTCATCAAGCGGGCAGCTCTCGGTTGTGTGATCAAAGCGCCCGACGTCGTCGAAGCAGCCAGTCAGGTCGGCTAGTGGCACGACATAGGTCCTGTTCTCCAGAGCGGATGTGCCTTCATATAAAACTTCGCAGGGCATCCCGATTCCGCAGGCCGTGGTGCCGCCGACGGTGGTGGTGTTTACGAGGCCGATCAACGCCGTGCCGTCCGCCGCGAAGACGGGAGAGCCGCTGCTGCCCCCGTAGATATCCTGACAGCTGGTGCGGATGCTGCCGGTGAAGTGCCACTGAGCCTCAAACAGGTCAGCCCAGCCGGTCGCGGCACAGGTTTCGGCCCGCAGATAAGCCAGATGAGCAGGCACGCCGCTCACCGGAATGCCCACTACGGTGACCTGCGCCGGTAGAGCCGGCGGCAGCGGGTCGATAGGCAATGGTTCAATGCCCTCTGCTTGCAGCTCGCCATTGGTCGTCGCTAGTTCAAGGACAGCCAGGTCAAGCCCCTTCATCGTGCTGTAAAGCACCTGCTCAACCTCGATCCGGACGCCTTGTTCCGGCGCGTCGACAAACGAGTGGAACGTCACAGTTGTCGAATCCGCGGGCAGGTTGAAATAGACCTCATTGGCTGTCCACGGCTGGACACAGTGACCATTGGTCAGGGCAATGGCCGGCGAATCGGCGCTGCCACCCGTATCGACAAGCACCGCCGTGCAGGTTGACTGTCCTCTAAGCTGCCCAACAGCCCTTCATGGTTCGGTGGCTGTATCCGCGATCTCAAGCAGGGTCGAAGAGGCGCCCACGATCTGCAGCGGCCGTACGAACTCGATATCACCCAGGAACAGCGTGCCCGTGTCGATCTGGTCGAACAAGAGGGCAACTGCGCGGATGCTGGAGAAATCCACATCGGCAAACGATGTGAGCGGCACGCGTACAGTGGCCAGATAGCTGTGGCCCGGGAATATGGTCACGTCGCCCAACTCCTGCGCCTCGTCCGGCGAAAGCTGCAACGCGGGTTCGCCCGCGTCGACGACGTGGACGGCCGACTGGCCGCTCTGGTCGGTCAGTCGAATCGCAAACGACTGGCCGGTGCCCGACCGGTTCAGCGGCGAAATCGGATCGGCCGCGGCGCGAAGGCTGAGAGCCGTATAGGCGCTGAAGTCACCGGCATCTTCCGGGATTTCGAAGCGCCACGAAGCTTCTGGAGACTCCCAGCTCAGGGCAGCCATTTGCGGATTGCCTGGCTGGTTGATGTCTCGGCGACGACAGTTGTTGAGCTCGGGTTCGGTCTCCCCGCCAAAATACCCTTCGGGGCAGTAGGTCAGGTCAAGTCCCTCTGCGGTGACGGCGCCACCCAGCAAGTTCGTGGTCAGCTCCTCATCGCTGAAAGGCGTGAACAACGTAACACGGTCTTCGGCGAATGTGGTCAGGAGCACCGGGAGACCGTAGAGATTATCTGGGATTGCCCCGGTCATATCCAGACCCAGCGTGGCCATTGACTCCAACTGTTCGTCGGGTTGACCTTCCAGCGCCGTCAGGAAATCGGCAGCGTAATTGACGAGAAAGTCACGCTGAGTGTCGGGGTCCAAGGGTAACTCGCACTCAATCGGGGAGATCAGCAACGGGAAATCGGGACGCAAGATGGTGTTGAAGGCGTTGTGGGTACCCCGATTGAGGAAGGCCGCAGTTGCGTACTCGCCGTAAGTGGGGTCAAGACGCACGACCTCGATGTAGGATTGGCCTTCGAGCTGACTTACGTCTCCGTCACAGGAAGGCAGGATGGCGGCTATGGGGACGTTCGAACCTGCTGAGTCGGCGAAGTTGCGGGAGGGGGCGACCAGCAGGATACCTTTGACCGGGCCAAAGCCGTTGGCTGCGTAGCTCTCTGGCTGGTCCCATCCCTGCTCCCGGGTCAGCCAATTGGCCACCTCGCCACCCTGGGAGTGGCCGATCAAGGTAAGCCGGCCCAGGTCTGCGGCTCCCGCAAGCTCAACGCCAAAATCATTCTCCCCGCCGGCGGCCGCTTCAGCGAGCGCCGCCAGATGCTGCTCGACCAGTTGTCGCGCGCGAGCCGAGCCGGTCTCCTCGCCATAGCCCAGTGTGTACTGGGGGTTCATGTTGATGGAGAGGGCCACATAGCCACGGTCGGCCAGCTCGCTCACCAGATAGGAGAATCCAACAAAGTTGTTCTGCTCATCGTCCGAGTCGCACGGCCACACGTCTATGCCTCTCGCTTCCACAAATGGACAACCGGGGTGGTTGCCGTGCAGGATAAGCACAACAGGAGCGGGCCGGCCGTTCGCTTTCGGCACCGCGATGACGCCATTCAGCTGGACAGGCATATTGCGGAAGTTGCTATCTTCTGGGAACTGCGCCTGGACAACAGTGCTATCGCCCAGATTGTAGGGAATCGCCTCAGGCAGCACAGCCTCATCCTCAGGCTGGGCGGTCGGAGGCGAGGTTGGTTCAGCAGCGGGCTCCACTGTCGGTGTCGGTTCGGGTGTTGCTATCGGGGGCAGAGTGGCGGTTGCTGAAACGGCCGTTGCCTCGGCCGTCGGGTCGGCGGACTAGCTCGACGGCGGCTGCACTGGTGGCAACGACGGGCGTTGACGTAGCCACGGGCGCGTCCTGACACGAGACAAGCAGCGACAAGACCAATACGATAAACAGGACGGGTAGACTGAAGCGACGGGTTAAAATCATCGTAGCATATCCCCCTTGGGAGGTCGGTTTTGGGCGGCAATAGGGCGCAATTATAGCCGACCATCCTATCGAGGAAATCTAGCTGTAGACATTGTGGTCGAAGATTAACCATTGGTCGCTGTGGTGCTGTTGTCCTACACTGAAGCCATGAGCAACCAGACAGATGCAGTCATCCTGATTTCGGCCGACGTCGAGTGGCAAGCTGTGCGAGAGCGACTGGGCGATGTATCCTTTTCAGGGACACCGTATGGCGAGATGGCCATGATTAAGACCCGCTCTGGTGACCGGGAACGGCAGCTCGTCTTCCTCCAGGGCGGCTGGGGCAAGATTGCAGCAGCGGCCTCGACCCAGTACGCGATCGATCGGTTTCAGCCGGCGCTGGTTGTCAATCTTGGTACGTGCGGTGGATTCGCGCCCGACGTCGATGCGGGCACGGTGCTCCTGGTCGACTACACATTGGTCTACGACATCCTGGAGCAGATGGGCGATGCGGATGAAGCGCTGGCCCACTACGCCACTGAGCTTGGCCTGGACTGGCTGCCCAACCCGCTGCCTTCTCCCGTCCGCCAGACCATGCTCGTTTCGGCCGATCGGGACATTGTGGCAACTGACGTTCATACATTGCGGGCCAGCTACGGGGCGATTGCGGCCGATTGGGAATCGGGAGCGATTGCCTACGTCTGCGCCCGCAACGAGGTCCGCTGCCTCATCCTGCGGGCCGTCAGCGACACGGTTAGCCCGGAAGGGGGCGAGGCGTACGGCGACCCCGAGCTCTTTGCCGGTCGCGCCAAGACGATCATGAATGCGCTCATGGACATCCTGCCGAACTGGCTGGAGCCGGGGTTGGTCGGGCTGCGGTAGGTGCTGCTGTCAGGGATGTGCGTGTGAGAAACAACAAGCCCGGCACTTGCATGCCGGGCCTGTCGCACAAGGAGGAATCGTCAGGAGGTATCCTGCTGACTCTGAAGTTAGTGGCACGGCCAAATCGGTAGCCGTTTCATGATGTAGGCGATAATGAAAGCTTGATGTTAGCAGCAATGTTGCTGTGCTATCGTTTTCGCCGTGCCATCTACCAACACCTACATATTAACTCACGGGCGGGCCAGCGACTTTAAGGTCACATACGAGTTAACTTAAGTCTGGCTTAAAGCTGGCCCTTGTCTCCGCGCTAGTTCTGACTTGCGTCCGCTTCCGGCATCTCCGGCAGCGGCGCATCGCCGTTGAGCACTGAAATAGCCAGCAGAATCTGGTTGTCTCCGCTTTCGTCCAGCAGTTCAGCTGTCAGTTCGCGCACAGCCGACGGGGTGAACAGTTGCGCGCCTGACTCCAGTTCGGCCACGATGTCGGGCATAATGCCTTCACGCCAGATGACACGTCCCGCGGGCGTCAGCCACTGCTCGGTAGCCAGCAAGATGGCCGAGCCATCGGACAGGCCAAACTGATTCAACACCGTGCCTGTGCCAAACGATTGCTCGCCAACCAGTGTGGCGCGGCCCGCGTCCTGAAGCGCTCCGGAGACAATCTCGCTGGCGCTGGCGCTGCCCTCGTTGATGAGCACGACCAGCGGCAAGTCTGTTCTGACGTTGCTGCGCTGCACTGGTTCATTGTCGATGTTGCCCTGACCGTCCTGCCGCAGCAAGACGTCGGCGTCATCAGGCAAGAAGATACTGGCTACTTCCACCGCTTCCTGCAGCAGGCCGCCGGGATTGTTGCGCAAGTCAAGCACCAGCCCGGTGGCGCCCGCCGCTTCGGCCGCTTCCACAGCCTCGCGCAGGTCTTCGCCCACGTCGCGGCTGAAGCTGGAGATACGGAGCTGGGCCAGCGTCGAGTCGGGCAGCATGCCCCATGTCACGTTCTCCAGATCGATGCGAGCGCGGGTGATGATGAGCGTCCGCTCTTCACCTGTCTCGCCGTCGACAAAGGTAATCTCCACATCGGTGCCCGCTTCGCCCAATATCTTGGAGATCACTTCCTGCAGCGATTGGCCAGTCACGTCTTCGCCGTCCACTTCGATGACGATGTCGCCGGGTTGAACACCGGCTGCCTGGGCGGGCGAGCCGTCAATGGGAGAGACAATGGTGACGAAGCCGTCGCGCATTTCGACGTAGGCGCCGATACCCTCGAACTGGCCAGCCGTCGAGTCTCGCTGGGCCCGGACCATGTTCGGATCCAGAAAACGGCTGTGCCCGGTATCTCCGAGCGCATCAACCATCCCGGTCAACGCTCCGTAGAGCATCTGGTCGTCGCCGGTGGCCGTCTGGTCCACATAATTGGCGCGGATAACCGACAGCGCCTCATCAATGAGCGCATTGCTCTCGACTGGGGCCGCTGCGCCTGCGGTCGTTTGCCCGGACAGCAAGAGTCTGTCGACAGCAATGCCCCCGAGAAACGCGCCGATAATAACAAGGATGACAAGGATGACCGGAAAACGCCGGCCTGTTTGAGGAGAGGGTTGCTCCATAGTTGATTTGCCTTCTTTCAGATTGAGGTCAGTTGACGACCAATACAAGACAGCACCGGGCAGAATGGCCCAGCGTTCCTATTACGCCTGTTTCTGACTATAGTCTAAACGAAAGGGGGAACGACAGTCTTTATGGAGTTGTAACCGAACTCTTAAGCGCACCTAAAACCGGCGGGCTCAGGGCAAGGATGCTTTCCAGACGGCTACTCATCCAGACCGACTGAAAACATACTTTCCAGATCGTGGCGGGAGAAGGCGCGAAAAGCAATGAGGGTTTCTGAATCGGCGATTCCATCAATATGGAGCATCTTCTCGGTGACCAGCTCGGCCAGGGCATCGTTATTACTCGTGCGCAGGATGGCCACCAGATCGTAGCGACCGCCAACGGAATAGACTTCGGACACGCCGTCGTAAGCGACCAGTGCGTCGGCAACCTCGTTGATCTGTCCGCGTTCCACCTTGAGCAATACAACTGCACTAACCATGTTCATTCTCCTATTCAAGCTGGCCGGTGGGATGTGTCTGCCCACCGAAATGACCTGCCAATTGTATCACGGGAGCGGCGGCCGTCATCTTGAGTTGAGTTCCGGTTTCCTGCTATGATGTTGGCAGGAACACGCCACGTCAAGCGGGCGCTGCCGGCTGACTCGCTTACTGTCTCAAGGAGGTCGCCGATGAGTTGGGAACTTCAGATTCTAATGGGAGGTCGACTGCTTCTGGCCGTCCTGCTGGGCAGTCTGATCGGTCTGGACCGCGAACTGCGAGGAAGAGACGCTGGTCTGGGTACGTTTGCCATCGTCACGCTGGGGGCATGCTTGTTCGCCATGATGTCGTACCTGGCTGTAGACAATGCCGATCAGTCGCGCATCGCCGCCGCTGTGGTGACCGGCATCAGCTTTCTAGGGGCAGGCGTCATCTTGCGCGGCAAACGGCATGTCAGCGAGCTAACTACTTCCGCGGCGCTGTGGACGGCCGCTGCGGTCGGGCTGGCCGTCGGATTTGGGTTGTATGTGCTGGCTGTGCTAACAGCCGCAATCTGCATTGCCATCCTGGCCGGACGGCACATCCCGCCGGTTGAGCAGTGGCTGCAGGCTAATCAGCAGCGTCTACGAGATCGCGATCAGGTGGCCGGCTAGCCGCTACGGACCGTCGTAGCTAATCCGGTAGATGAAGCCCGCTCCGTCGTCGCTGACGTACAGGGCGCCATCCGGACCCGTGACCACGTCTACCGGGCGGCCGCTGGCTGTTTCCGTCTCCAGATCGAGCCAGCCTGTCGCAAATGGCTCGGCCGGGCCAGCCGGACGATTGCCGTCCATAGGCACGCGCTCGACACTGTAGCCTACCGGCGTGCTGCGGTTCCAGGAGCCGTGAGTGGCGACGAACAGATCGTCCCGATACGCTTCTGGAAACGCATCGCCATCGTAGAAGGTGAGCCCCAGCGGGGCGGTGTGGGCTTGCATACTCACCTGCGGCTGGGCGACGCCATCGCAGGCGTTACTCGCCTCCATACTCAGGATCCGGTACTGTGCCGCTGTGACAGCGGGGCCAGCCGTAGTCCAGACCGTCTTCGATCAGATAGATCGTTTCTGGTGGCACGTCGTCGCCCATCAGGTCGCGGCCGTTGTTGGACGCCCACAGCTCGCCCGTGTCCGGTTGGATGGCCAGGCCGACAGCGTTGCGCAGTCCTTCGGCAAACAGACGGCCGTTGTCGCCATTGGCGTTGTCATAGATGACGATGGCGGCGCGGCGCGGGTCGTCTTCTTCGCACACATTGCAGCTTGAGCCCACCGAGATGACCATGCGGCCGTCGGGTAGGAACTCCACGGTCCGGGTCGTGTGTGCCCCGGAAGTGGGCAGGTCGTCGACGATTGTCTCGCGAATGTCGGCCGCGCCGTCACCGTCACTGTCTTCCAGGCGAATGACACCGGAGGGCACGCCCACATACCACGATCCCTCGTGGAATACGACGCTGTGCGGCCGGTTCAGGTCGTCTGCGAAGACAACCGTTTCGTCGCCGACGCCATCACCGTCACCATCGCTGATGGTCACAATGCGATTGGCGCCGCGCTCGGCTACGAACAACGTGCCGTCTGGGCCGAAGGCGATGAAGCGAGGGCGGTCCAGACCGGAGGCGAACACGTCTGACGAGAAACCGTCGGGCAAGACAAGCGGCGTTCCGCCGTTGGATTCCCTGACCTGTGCGGGATTGAACTGGGACAGAAAGGTGCGGCCCACTAGGCCGCCAACAACCAGAAGTCCTACGAGGACGACGGCAATGATGATGAGCGTGCGCTTCATATCCGGGATTATAGAAACCGCCCGGCACAAGCGCAGCACGCTCAATGGCTGCTCATAACGTGTTTAGGATAGGGTGGAAAGCGACCTTCGTTCAGTGTGTCAGGTGGCTAGTAAACGTCAGGCACAAAGGTTTGCTCGTCGATGGGCGGTCGCACGTAGCCGCTGGCCGGCTTGCGAGGCGGCAGGGTCATAGGCGGCGGAAGTTGATCCTCATACGGTATCATCGTCAGGATGTGGCGTATGGCGTTGAGCCGGGCCCGCTTCTTCTCATCCGCGTTGACGACGAACCAGGGAGATTGCTTTGTGTCCGTGTGGTCAAACATCCGGTCCTTGGCCTGGGAGTATTCCACCCACATATCACGAGATGTGATGTCGATGGGGCTGAGCTTCCAGCGGCGCTTCGGGTCAGCGGCCCGCTGCTGGAAACGGCGTTCCTGCTCCTCGTCGCTCACGGAGAACCAGTACTTGAGCACAATGATTCCGGATCGAATCAGCATCCGTTCGAACTGGGGGCAGGAGGCCAGGAACTCGCGATACTCATCCTCGGTGCAGAAGCCGTGGACCTTTTCGGTAATGGCTCGCGTATACCAACTTCGGTCAAACAGAACGATCTCTCCGGCGGCGGGGAGGTGGGCAACCCAGCGCTGGAAGTACCATTGCGACTTCTCGCGCTCTGTAGGGATGCCCAGGGCGACAACGCGAATTACGCGCGGGTTTGTGCGCTCAATGATGCGCTTGATGACGCCGCCTTTGCCGGCAGCGTCTCGCCCCTCAAAGATGATGACTGCTCGCAGCCCCGTCGTCCTTACCCAATACTGAAGCTTGACAAGCTCTTCCTGGAGGCGGAGCAGTTCCCGTTCGTAGTACTTCTTCTTGAGCTTGCCTTTCTTGTTGAACCAGTCTGGATTGGCGTCGAAGGATTTTAGGTCTGGCGAAGGGCGGTCTTCCAGTTGTCCGTCGTGCAGAGTGAGGTCAGTATCTGAGGTCACTTTTCGCTCCTCGGCGGGCGCAGGCCGTCTAGATCTTGTCGGATGGACAGCGAGATTGTATCATGCCTGACGAAAAATGCAGTTCAGTTTTCCAGTTCAGGTTCTGGAGCGCTAGATGAGCTATGGCATAACTCTATTGACATTTATGTCACTTTACTCTATAGTGCAACCTGACTAGTGTGAGTTGGTGTAGGAACGAGTTGAGGCCACCCGTACTGACTAGACCGGGGGGCTCTTTTTTTTACCGATAACTCGCTTCCTTGTAGGCTTAGGGCGCATCTTGTATTTCACACTGAGTTAGGAGAGTTTGTTTGAGTAAGCATTCCGAAATAGTAGCAGACCAGATCGTCTCCGACGGTCAAGTGGTCAGTCTAGCGTACTCGTTACGTCTAGATGATGGCGAAGAGATTGACGCGGCAGGCTCCGACGAGCCTTTGGTCTACCTCCACGGTGCGGGCAATATCATCCCCGGACTTGAATCGGAGCTGACCGGCATGAAAGTCGGCGAATCCAAGAGCGTCAAAGTAGACCCCAAGCAGGCTTACGGCGAAGTGAACCCGGACTCATTTGAGCTGGTTTCACAGGAAATGTTCCCCCCGGACATGGAGCTGGAAGAAGGCATGGGCTTACGAATGGTAGATAACAGCACCGGCCAACAAATCGAAGCCTACGTTGCAGAATTGAAGGAAGATGGTGTCCTGTTAGATCTAAATCACCCACTGGCTGGTGAAACCCTGTTTTTTGATGTCGAGGTCGTGGGCTTGCGCCCGGCGACTTCCGACGAGACTGACCATGGCCATGTCCATGGCGAACACTCACATTAGGAGCAAGCAGTAAAATGTCGAAGAAGTTGTATGTTGGTAACCTCCCGTATGAAACGGTGCAGCAAGAAGTTGAAGAGAAATTTGCCGAGTATGGCACGGTCGAGCAGATCGATATGATCATGGACCGCGATACGGGTCGTTTCCGTGGGTTCTGCTTCGTCACGATGGAAGACTCTGCGGCCAACGCTGCAATCGAAGGCCTGAACGGCGTCAGCTTCGGCGGACGCGAGTTGAAGGTCAACGAAGCCAAGCCCCGCGAGCCCCGTTCGAATAGCTACGGCGGCGGCGGCGGCAATCGCGGTGGCGGTTACAATCGCAGTGGCGGCGGCAGCAGCAATCGCTGGTAAAACCCGCTTAACTAACTAACTAGTCCGAAAGGCGGTGACCTGTGATGGGTCACCGTCTTTTTTTGTTGCCTGGTGGCCGTGAGCGGACCCAAACTTTTGCGTCGCCCCATTCGGCGTGACAACCTGCTATAATCTGTAATCATGCTAGGTAAAGAGTATCTCGACCAGACAACCGAAGACCCAAACAGTAGCGATTTCAAAGATGGTCCCGTCCTTTCGGCCGAAGACAAGGAGATTGTGGCCGAATCCGTAACTCACATCTTGCGGGCCGTTGGCGAAGATCCGGAGCGTGAAGGCCTATTGGCGACACCATCTCGAGTGGCGCGCTCCTATGATGAACTGCTGATCGGCTACAAGGTTGATCCCACCGCTCTACTGAACAACGCCATGTTCGACGTGACGTACAGCGAAATGGTGGTCGTATCCGACATCGACTTCTACAGCTTGTGCGAACATCACATGCTGCCTTTCTTCGGGAAAGCCCATGTGGCCTACATCCCGAGCAAGAAAGTGGTCGGCCTGTCCAAGATTCCCCGAATCGTCGAAGCGTATGCCCGCCGCCTGCAAATTCAGGAACGGATGACCAACGAGATCGCCCATTTGATAAACGATCTGATTGAGCCGCAAGGGGTGGCCGTTGTGATTGACGGGCTGCATATGTGCATGGCGATGCGCGGCGCGAAGAAGGCGAACGCCAGGATGCGCACGAGCGCCTTGCTGGGCACGTTTGCAGATAGCCCGAAGACGCGGTCTGAATTCATGGACCACATTGGGCCCATCTCCAAAACGCTGCTGTAGCGTAAGGCTTGCCAGCCTACTCGAAGATAACGAAACCAGCCGGCGGCACTGTCATGTATACGGCACTGCCGCCGTTTGCCATCTCCTCAACAGGCAGAGTCTGATCGATCTGGGTTTCGTCGCGCGAATAGAGACAGCGAAACTCGCCGCCCGGCGGGTGGAGCCGGCTGTCCACCAGGACCCAGGCCGAACGCGGTGCGACTGCATCCGTGTTGATCGCCAGCAGCATTTCCTTACCATCGAAGATGCGCGACCAGGGTACAACCGAACGTATCTCCCCGCCAATCATTTGCGGCTCGCCAAAGAACTGGCCGTCTGGTGAGATTTCGCGTAGAAATTGACGGCCGCGACGGAGCGTAATGTGCGCCTGGCGCAGCTTGAGGATTTTTGCGAACTCCCTGTAGACCCAGGACGATTCGTCGAAGACGTGCCGGTCGCGGGTGCGGAAAGGGCCGAACTGGCCGCCAAACATCGCCTCACGCAGGAAGCGGTCGCTGTCGCCCTCTCCGTCCAGCGCTTGCTCCGAGCCGTAGTAGATGCACGGAATGCCCATGGTCGTCGCGTTCAGCGCCAAGACGTTGAGGGCAAGATTGGCGTTATGCGGCGAACCGGCACAGAAGCGGGCCTTGTAGCCCCCTTTGCGTACCTGATCATGGTCGTCATACATCGTGACAACCTTGTTGCGGAACCACAGGTTCGACTCCTTGTTGACCAGCAAAGAGTTGCGGAACAGGTCAAAGTACTCGTGGGCGTGCCGGTACCCCTTGACGAGGTATTCTAGCTTGTCAGGGATCTCGTTGATGCCAAGTGCAGCATCGAGTCCGGTGATCTCCAGTGTGGCGAACGCTTTGGTACGGCCGCCTGTGATCTCGCCGATCAAATAGAATCGATTCTTGCCGATGCGCTGGGTGAACTCATGGATGGACTGGGCGAAGTAGCGCGTCGCCCCCGGGTCCATATGCTTGACCGTATCGATCCGAAAGCCATCGACGTCGGTGTAGCCAATCCAGAAGCGATAGACGTCAATCAGTGTACGCAGGGCGGGGGACGGCTCGTACTCATCGACGCTGCCGTATCCGAGATGGATGTCCTTCAGCGACATGAAGTCGGCGGCGCGATATTCGGGATCATGATCCCAATTGCTGATGTACCCCTGGCGGGTGAACGCTTCGGCCTCCTGCAGCTCAACGGGCCAGACTGCACCATCGGGCCACGCTTCAGGATGCGTGTCTGTGTCCACCGGACCAAACGGGATGACAGGCTCCCCACTGGCGTCGCGGAATCCTCTGACGTCATACCGGTTCCCGTCCCAGCGCGGATCCATGTACCACTGCCCGCTTCGTGGGTCCCGGGTGCGGTAGCGATCCGGATCATAGGCGAATACGTCGCCAGTGTGATTGAGGATGATGTCAAGAACGACATAGATGCCCATGTCGTGGGCCTGGCGAACGAGATCGCGGAGTTCCTCTCGCGTGCCAAAGTGTGGATCAACATCGAGAAAGTTCTGGATACCGTAGCCGTGGTAGGTCGTGTCGAAGGCCACTTGTTTGAAGACCGGGCTGATCCAGACGGCTGTCACGCCGAGGCGCTTGAGGTAGCCAAGTTTGCTGGCCAGACCGCGCAGGGTCCCGCCGACCCAGCCGACACCAGCGCGTCGATAGCGAGCCGTATCCTCCGGCGTCGTGACTGCTGAGTCTGTGTCCCCAGGGCTGAATGGAGGCGTCTCGCCGCCAGTGACTACGTTTCCATCGTTGTCAACGAAGCCTTGCTCGCGTCCATCCGAGAAGCGGTCGAGCATAAGGAAGTACAACACCTGATCTTCCCACGCATCAGGCGAAGGATGGTAAGGCCTATCCAGCAGGGTGTCCCACTCTATCTCAGCTATCGAACGTTCGCTTGCCACGTATTTACCCCTCGCCGTTGGGCAAATCGCCCACTTCGAACCCGGCCATGTGTTCCAGCGCTTTCACCAGCGCATGGTTGCCCTCTCCACCCAATCCTTGCTCCTGCAATGTGCGCATGAGCTGGAAGACGATTGCGGTGGAGGGGAGGGGCACGCCGAGATCATCGGCCGCATCCAGCACAAGGCGCAGATCCTTCATCTGCAAATCGATCGTGAAGCCGGGTCGCCAGTCGCGGGCAATGACCTGTGGTCCGCGGTTGCTGAGCGTCCAGCTTCCGGCGGCGCCGCCGCTGACGGCCGCCAGCGTTCGCTCCAGGTCCAGCCCGCCAGCGGATGCCAACATAAGTGCTTCGGCCATCCCTTGCATGGTGCTGACGACAAGGACCTGATTGACCAGTTTGGCCGTCTGGCCCGCGCCGTGCCCGCCTACATGGGTGATAGTCTTGCCCATCGCCTCGAATACCGGTTGGGCGCGTTCGACCTGGTCGGCATCGCCGCCGATCATGATGCTCAGCGTGCCATTGGCTGCACCTTCACTGCCGCCGCTGACCGGGGCATCGAGCATATGTAGCTCATGGCTGGCCAATGTTTCCGCCAGCGCCTGAGTAGCCTGCGGACTGATCGTGCTGCAGTCGATGACCAGTGTGCCGGGCTGCGCGCCTTCGAGTACGCCGTTGTCACCCAGTATGACTGCTTCGACGTCGGCTGTATTGCTGACGCAGATGACCACGATGTCGCTGTTGGCGGCGACTTCAGCGGCGCTGGCGGCCGGTTTTGCGCCGGCCTCAACCAGCGGCGTCATCCGGTCGGCTGTCCGGTTCCAAACCGTCACATCCAACCCTGCTCCAAGCAGATTTTGGGCCATGCCGCTGCCCATAATTCCCAATCCGATAAAGCCTACGTTCATGATAATGCTCCCTGCTTACCTGTCCCTTGTGTGTCCGGCCCACGTTGCCAACCGCAGGCCAACGGTCATTATGACACTGGGGTATGACGCTGTCAAAGCTCGTGATGGGTCTGCTATACTAACAGCATGATGCGGATTGGAACGCGCCTTGGATTGGCTTTGGTAATCATTGTCGGCGTTGTGGCCTTTGCTGCCTGGCAGTTCTGGCCCGACCTGGCGGGATTGGTACCGGGGCGGGTCAGACAGTACCTGCCGGCACCGGTGCTGGCCATGATCAGCGAGCCGTTGCCTGCCGCTCTGCCTGCGCCCCAACAACCCGCACGCATCGTCGATGTGGCTCCGCTGCTGGACGCACCACTGGCAGCTGCGCCGCCGCTGCCAACACCAACCAGTGTCAACACCATCCCCTCCGCAGCCGCGACCGCGCCGGCAGCCAACGGGGTCGGCAGCACTGTGACGCCCCCGGCCGTGGAGACCGCAACCACCGTCCCGCTCACCGCTACACCCAGCCCCACGCCGCGACCGTTACCGGCACAGGTCAGCCTGGCGGGTGTGGACATTGTCCCGCAGAAGTTCAACAACTGCGGGCCGGCCAATCTGAGTATGGTGCTTGCGTATCATGGCCTGGCCCACAACCAACTGGATGTGGCGGCGGTTGTGCGGCCTACCTACGAGGATCGGAATGTCTCGCCGCATGAACTGGCCGCCTATGTGACCGGTCAGACCGCGCTGGCGGCGGCCGTCTTTCATGGTGGTTCGGTTGAACAGCTGCGGGCCCTGCTCGCTGCCGGGCTGCCGGTCATCGTGGAGAAGGGTCTGGAAGACGACGGCACGACTGGCTGGATGGGCCACTATCTCACGCTCTATGGCTATGATGACGACGCCAACCATTTCCTGGCCCGTGACACCTTTCTGGGGCCGTGGGATGAAGATGGGTACGAACCATACGACGCGCTGGCTCGCCAGTGGCATCAGTTTAACAATGTCCTCGTCGTGGTGTACGACCCGGCGATGCATCCGGAAGTAGCCGATATTCTGGGACCCGGTCTGGACAACCCGACCGTCATGTGGGGCGACGCGATTGATGCGGCCAGGTCCGATGTGCGTGCGAATCCCGACGATGCGTTCGCGTGGTTCAATCTGGGCAGCAGCCTGGTTGGGATGGCTCGGCTCAACAGCGACGGGACGACCTGGAACCAGGCGGCCGCTTCGTTCGACCAGGCGCGATTGTATGGATTGCCAGCCCGCATGCTGTGGTACCAGTTCACACCGTACGAGGCGTATCTGGCCGTTGGCCGCGCGCGCGATGCGATCGAGCTGGCCGAGGCGACGATGGCTACTCAAGGCGGCCGTTCGGTTGAAGAGACCTTTCTGTATCTGGGCTATGCGCATCAGGCTCGCGGTGACGACGCTGCCGCTGGGGTCGCGTTTCAACAAGCGATTACGCTCAGCCCGACCTCTCCAACTGCGTTCGAAGCACAGGCAGCGCTGGCGCAGCAGACTCCCTGATCACGCCGTTGGAGGCGTCACACCCTCAGCATCCGGGTCTTCACCGGCGGCCTCCATGGCCTCCCGATGGTCGATTGTCCAGACGTAGGCGTCTGCCTCGGTGCGGCCGGGGAACTGATCCAATACATCCTGTTCTCGAATGAGATCGATGATGGGCGAGTAGACGTTGTCATACCAGGAGGCTACGGCTTCGTCGTAAGGGACGTCTCCCTGACGTTCCAGGCCCATGTAGTAGCGATGGACATCAATGTGCCGCACTATCTTGTCATACTTGCCGGGCAAACTAACCACGACATCGGCCTCGGGTCTGAGGTCGTACAGACGGGTCTTCTGGAGGAAGGCAACTTCTTCGCGGTCGCGGATGGCTTTGTCGATCCACGTGGCATGGCGCAGCTTACGGATGATCTGGCGCACGTCCCGAATCTGGTAAATTTCGGCCAGCTCATCGAGCGCTTCGAGGCGGGCGTCGTCGACTTCCATCCGATCGCCAACTGCCTCACTCAGAAGCCATTGGTACTCGCTGACGCGCAGGTAGAGGTCCGCCAGCGTGAACTCCTCGAACTCTTCGCCCAAGCCGTGCTCCTCCAGGGTGTTGACCAGTGGCAGATAGACGGTTTCGTACCATGATCCCACTGCCTCTTTGTAAGCAACATCCGCTTGGCGCTCCTCGCCCAGATAGTAGCGATGCGCGTTGATATGTTCGTGCAGCCGTGAGTATTCAGCCGGGTTGCTGAGCAGCAGGTCTGAGTCGGGGAACAGTTGGTCAAGTCCGGTCTGCTGCCGGAACTGTCCGTGCGCCTTCTGGAGCTGCACTTCGTCGAAGTCCATATCGACGGTCAGCCTGAATGGGATGTCAATCTCAGTGACATAGGCGTCGATGAACTGCTGATCGCGTTCGCGCGCTACCGATACACGATGGTTCCCGTCGCGAACGAAATAGACTTCGCCAATCTTGTACAGATCGACTGGCGGCAGGATAACTTCCTGGTAGTGGGCCTTGCTGATGCTGACCCAGCGCTCAGTGGTTTGGCGTTGTATCGGAAGGAAGGCGCGATCGAAGTCTCGGTAACGGCCGACGCTGCCCACGATCCGGTCAACAGGGACTGTTTGCAAGCCGATGTCGCGCTGACCGCGAAAGGGCAAATCTTCGCGAACGCGATCGTAAGGCAGCAGCTCGTTACTCTTGCCGGTCATTAGCGCTTTCAGTTTGCGCCAGAACGACCGCCGAAACGCCCGATTGAAGTCTTCATAGGCGATACTGTCATACATAGGCCGTTTCCTCCGTGTGGCTTGTTGGGCGCGAGGCGCCAAAACCATCTGTCATTCTACAAGGAATCGGCCTGTGTTGGAAGTCTCGGGTTCAGTTTCACACCAGTTTCGAATAGTTTGGCTCAAACATAAGCGATTCGACGTAAGCAGCCGTATTTGCAGGCCTGGCGACGGTGGCCAACCCGCGTTCGAAGGTAAGGTCGGCCACGGCGGTGGCGATGGCGGCCGAAACCGAGCGAATCCGGTCGATAGTCGGATAAATGCGCCCGGCAGCCAGGTCTTCTGGTGTGACCTGGCTGGCTAGCGTTCGCGCCGCCGCAGCAAACATCTCATCGGTTACGTGCCTGGCGCCGCTGGCGACGACGCCCAATCCAACACCAGGGAACACGTAGGCGTTGTTGCCCTGACCCGGATTAAACTGGTGACCGCCCAGAGTCACCGGCGGGAACGGGCTGCCACTGGCGAATATCGCCCGGCCAGAAGTCGCTGTGTACGCTTGCTCAGCGGTGCATTCTGACTTCGAAGTCGGGTTAGATAGGGCGAATATGATTGGCCGCTCGTTGATAGCAGCCATGGCCGCAAGCACGGGCTCGGTGAAGGTCTGTGGCTGACCTGACACACCGATGAGCGCCGTCGGCTGAACTGTCTCTACACATGCCAGGAGATCGTCAAGCGGTGAATGCTCGTGGGCGTAGGGCAGCTTGTGGGCAGCCAGCTTGTCACGCCCGGTTACAACCAAGCCGGCTGAATCGACAAACCAGCAGCGGTTTCTGGCGTCCTCTTCCGACAGGCCGAGGTCGACCATTGCAGATACGACAAGGTCGGCGATACCGACCCCGGCCTCTCCCGCACCAAGAAACAGGATACGCTGATCGCGCAGATCACCGTCTGGCCCGCCATCTGTGGCGATGAGACGCTGGGCGGCCATGAGACCGGCCAGGGTGACGGCAGCCGTTCCTTGAATGTCGTCGTTGAACACCCGGTGGGTTGAGCGGTATCTGCTGAGCAGCCGGAACGCATTCTGGTTGGCAAAGTCCTCAAACTGGATCAAGGCGTCCGGAAAGTGAGCGGCTGCGGCGACCATGAACTCTTCAATTAACGCATCATACGCCTCTCCCCTAACCCTGGGTTGGTCCAAACCGATGTAGAAAGGCGTCCGGCGCAGCGCTGCGTTCTCGGTGCCCACGTCCAGGATTATTGGCAGAGTCAGGGTCGGCGAAATGCCCGCGCAGGCAGTGTAGAGCGAAAGCTTGCCTACGGGGATGCCCATGCCATTTGCCCCCAGGTCGCCTAGGCCAAGAATACGCTCGCCGTCCGTGACGACGATGACGCGCACGTCTTTGTTCGGCCAGTTGCCGAGCAGCTCCGCCACGCGCCCGCGATCTTCAATGGATATGTAGAGCCCGCGCGGCCGGCGAAATAGATTGCCATACTGTTGGCACCCCTGTCCGACCGTAGGCGTATAGACGATTGGCATCAGCTCTTCCAGATTGTCGACCAGAACGCGGTAAAACAGCGTCTCGTTGCGGTCCTCGAGATCGATTAGATAGACGTATTTGTCGAGGTCATCCGTCTTCCGGCGAAGATTGGTCATGATTCGCTCGGCCTGTGTTTCGATGGAAAACTCACGCGGTGGCAGCAGTCCGCGCAGACCGAACGCATCACGTTCCGCGGCCGTAAAGCCGGTGCCTCGGTTATAGAGCGGCGTATGCAAGAGGTCGATCCCGGTGGGGTAATCTTCGGGCAGGCGCACAGCACCGGCCATATCCGACGTGTGAAAAGTTGACATAATGTCCTCCAATTGTTTGGCTCCGCAACCGGCCACCTGCGCCCTGACAATGGCGCGATCCAAAGGCGCCTGGCGGCGTGGTGACTGGTGTCCCAAACGTAAGTCTACCCCGAATCGCTTAGCAACTCAATGGCAGCCCGGCCAACGTGCACTGAAGCACTGCCGCAAACTCAAGCAGGGTGGTGGGCGATGAGCAACTCTATGGCCGGGGGATAGGCCAGGGAGATGGATGGGCGAGAGACGAGTGTGAGGTGTGGCGGGCCTCCGACAAGGCAAGTGCGTTTGTCAGAGGCCCGATGTCTTCTGATGACCAGACCTATCAGGCTAGATGCGGTTCGGATACGGTTCAGCGTACCAGTTGCGATTGGCCTGGAACTGAATGATCATTCCTCCGATGGCCACACCGAGGAACAGCAGCAGCCACAGGATCGAGTCGCCAAACAGGGTGCCCAGCGGATTCTCTGACAAGCGGGCCAGTTCGATGCCACCGACGCCGCTGGAGAGCGTACCCACCGCAATGGCTGCGCCGGCGAGGGCGCTGCCGATGATGATGACGTACTTGGCCAGGTTATACCTGAGGGTCAGGAAGGCGAACAACACGGCCAGCGCAACGCCAACCAGGAACGGAATCAGCCCACCGTCCAGACCGAACAGGGCCATGATGGAGTAACCCAGGCCATACCCAAGCGACGCGGCGATAATGGCCACACCGAAGTAGTAGAAAAGGTACGAGAACAGGGCAAAGACCAGCGCGAGAACGAAGCCGACTACCCAGCTCGTTACGGTGCCGAAGAATCCCTGTCCAAGCAGCGCCTGGACCGCCTGCGCTCCAAGCCCAAACCCAAAGAAGAAGCCCCACAGAGGGAGCAGAAACAAGAAGAACCTGTACCCGCCAAAGGCAAGTATCGTGCCAAACAAGATGGCGATAATGGAGATGCACAATAGTTCAAACGACATAGAAATTAACCTCCCAACATCTTTCCACAAAGAATGACGATAAATCAGTCCTGCTAGAATCAGACGGTTTGGCTGCCCGCTCAAATGACTGCGTTGACCTTGCGGCCGAATTCCAGCCTGCGGCAAGATCGCTTCGGGCCCAACCTCGACACCAGGGATACTTCGTTGGCGCAGGTTGATCTTACGAGCTTGCTTCGAGTATGATAGAGTCGTTTAGTGTATTACGTCAAGTTGCAAAGTGACCACGAGCCACCACAGTTGTGCGGTATGTATCGTGTCAGGTGAAGGAGTCAACGATGAAGCGGTCTAGCTTGCCCCTTGTGCTCTCATTACTTGCAGTGATCCTGTTTGCGGTCGCGTGTCAGGAAGACGCCCCAGCGGACGGTACGGTGACACCGCCGATTGTGCCTGCTCCAACTGGTGAGGCAGACAGCGCTCAGCCCTATCCCGCACCGGATGTGGCCGCACCGGTTGCCGCCTATCCCGCTCCTGAGGATGGCGATGGTGTCGAACCATCGGAGCCGGCACCTGAGACGCCGCCTCTCACTGATCCCGGCGATAGTGGGGACGGGGACAGCCCCGACACGCCCGACGACAGTGGAGGCACCGGTCCCTGTCGAGCCAGAGATTCGCAGCGCAGCCGGCAGTGTCCAACCGCTTCCCGAAGCGGGATTGGTCGCTCTGCCGTCGGAAGAGCCCTGGACCGAGGCGCCGGGCTCAACGGTGCAGCACACGGTGTCGGTCGGTGAGTGGCTGCTGCAGATAGCGCGCTGCTACGGCACGTCGGCCACGGCCATCCGCAGCGCCAACAATATCGCCAATCCGAACTATCTGACGCCAGGCACGTTCCTGACAGTACCGAACGTCGGGACGACCGGTCCGATTATTGGGCCACCGTGCATCTTCCTCCACGTCGTTGCCGAGGGTGAAACGTGGGATTCGATCGCCCTGACCTATGAGACGACCCCGGCCATCCTGCAGCGAGCCAATCCCGGACCGCTGACGGTCGGCCGCGAGATGTTTGTGCCGGCGACACCGATTGAGAGCATCGGCTACGTTCCGATCGATTGAGAACCATCTGTTGTTCATCAGCAACGGGAATCTGGCAATCTGGCGGGCTACCGACAGCCGTGTCGAGCTGGTGGTGGATAACGACGCAAGAACTGTAGACCTGGCTACCAATCAGGACGGCCGTTTCGTGCTGGCCCGACAGACCCGTGACGACGGGGCCACCAGTGAAGTGTCCTTGATCGACACGGAGAACCGTACGTCGCTTCTGCTGGAGAGTGGCATGACGCCCCATGTGCCGACCTATGACTTCGTTGAGCAGATGTTGATCTCCCCTGACGGCGGCTGGGGTGTGTATGCGTCCCGTGCTGACAGCGGCTACCGGCTTGTGTCTTTCCAGACGGCCGCCCCTGACACACTCTACGTCGGACCAGAAATCCCGTTCAGCCGCCCGGACGACCGGTCTCCGCTG
Source organism: uncultured Chloroflexia bacterium (assembly GCA_963715935.1). Classification (GTDB taxonomy): domain Bacteria; phylum Chloroflexota; class Anaerolineae; order Promineifilales; family Promineifilaceae; genus Promineifilum. The sequence continues at coordinate 211,007 of CAVQSM010000002.1, forward strand.
CAGTTGTTTCCCGGCCAGGACAGCACGCGGTTTCTGGTTTCGAGCGCCCGCGGGCTGCACGAGTTTCCGTATTCACTCGACCTGACCGGACGTGAGCTGGTCGGTCTGACTGGCGACCCTCAGGTTGATCCGGTCGTCGTTCTGTTCGGACTCGGCTGGGACCCAAGTGGCAGGTATCTGATGGCCAACGGAGGCTTCATGGAAGGCGGCGCTGTCTTTGTCATCGACGGCGCGACAGGGGAGATGGCGCAGCTGCCCGGTTCGAATGGCTACGTGACCGCGCCAGGCACGTCGTGGGCGGCTGACGGAACGGCCCTGGTCATTGAGCCGACGGCCGACGGAGCGGTCGGGCCGCAGCTGTCCACCTTTGTGCCCACTTCCGAGTCTGATTTGACGCTGGTCCCGGGCGCGACCACCACGCTGGAGTTCACCAGCGAGCCGAAAGGGGGTGCCCCTCAGCCTGGCTACGTCATCCTGACGCCAGTATATCAACCGGCCGATGGCACGGTGTACATGATCATCCAGGGTGATCCGCTGGAGCAAGGTGTTTGGAAGACGGTCGAAAGTGGCTCACCTATCCTGTTTGCCCTCGAAGCGTGGCCCGATGAGGCGTATCGGGCAGACTGGACCGGGGATCTCTCAGGTGTTCTGGCGGTGGCTCAGGTTGACCCGATTGAGCCCGCTCAGGTTACGTATGTGCCATTGGATGGACAGGGGATGTTTGATCTATCCGGGTGGTTGACTGGCTATGCGTCCGATTTTCATTGGGTTGTGCCTCGTTAGGCGCATCCGTAGCGGCCGTACCCGGTCTGCGGCCCGGCGGTCATCACCCGCCGGGAGGCACTCGACAGGCAATGCCTGGATGATACCATCAAGTGGAAGGCCCTTGTTCAGGGCAGAGGTTCGCAGCGATGATGTTTGATCCACTTTCACCCGAAATGCGGGCTGATCCGTATCCGATGTATGAGATGATGCAGGCCCACGCGCCGCGCTTCTTCTGGGAGCCGTGGGGCCTGTGGTTCCTCTCCAGCTACGCTGACTGTCAGGCAATGCTGCGCGACAACCGGCTTGGTCACCAGTTCATCGGCGAGATGACCGAGCGCCAGCAGCCACTCTGGGAAATGCAGGAGAACTGGCTGCTGCTCATGAATCCGCCCGACCATACCCGTCTGCGCTCGCTTGTTCACAAGGCGTTTACACCGCGTACTGTAACGCGACTGCGAGATACGATTCAGGGAACGACCGAGACCCTTATTGACCGGGTGCGCGATGACGGCCAGATGGAGCTAATCCGCGACTTTGCCTATCCATTGCCGATGACGATCATCTGCGAGATGCTGGGTGTGCCGGCGGCCGACCACGACGACTTCCATGTTTGGTCAGATGATATCGCCCGCAGTATCGACATGACGGATGAGGAGGCGATCTACGACCGGGCGGCCGATTCGACCCTCGCCCTCACGGCGTATCTGGGTGAGCTGCTTGACGAGCGACGGAAGCACCCGCAGGACGACCTGGTGTCTGATCTCGTCGCCGTCGAGGAGGCCGGCGACCGGCTGACGCGGGAAGAGTTGTTCGCCACCTGCGCCCTGCTGCTGATTGCCGGGCATGAGACAACGGTCAACCTCATTGGCAACGGGACGCTGTCGCTGCTCCGTCACCCGGACCAGTGGCAGCGGCTGAAGGATGAACCGGACATTGTGCCAACAGCCGTTGAGGAGCTGCTGCGCTATGACAGCCCGGTGCAGTTCACGTCACGTGTCGCGCTGGAGCCGGTGCAGCTTGGTGACGTAGAGCTGGAGCCAGGAATGGCCGTGGGCTTTATTCTGGGCGCAGCCAATCACGACCCACAGCAGTTTGAGCATCCTGACCGGCTGGACCTCAGCCGGACGCCCAACAAGCATCTGGCGTTTGGCGGCGGCATCCATTACTGTCTGGGCGCGCCGCTGGCGCGTCTGGAAGGCAGAGATCGCATTTGCGACGCTAGCCAGGGAGCTTCCTGACCTTCAACTGGCAACGGACGACATTCAATACAAGAACAACCTGACATTGCGCGGCCTGACGTCCCTTGATGTGACGTTCTAGGCGGCGAGAGGAATCGTATCATGCGGTGGGAATATCGGGCACAGGCATTTGAGCCGGATCGAGACAGCGAAGCAGCCATCTACTACATTCAACGCAACTATCCAGAGGTGAGTTGGAAGGAGCTGCCCAAGTACGATTTGCTATTGCTGGAGGCGTGGCTCAATGAGATGGGCGTAGACGGTTGGGAGCTGGTCAGTGTGGAGCCGGTTGAACGCATCGGCAAGAACGGCGACCTGGGCAACTCCTATCCCGAGATGGGCGGCGGATGGCGGAAGGTCTACTTCTGCGTCTTCAAGCGGGGTGTTGAGTAGACGGTGCGGACTGCTCGCTTACGATTTGGCATGGACAAGAAACCGGCAATCGGTCTGGCCCTCGGCGGAGGGGGCGCTCGCGGTCTGGCCCACGTGGGCCTGCTCAAGGTGCTGGAGCGGGAACAGATCCCGGTGGCATTTATTGCCGGGACCAGCATGGGCGGCCTGGTAGGGTCATTGTACGCCGCCGGAATCCCACTGCACGAAGTCAGTCAGGAAATTGGACGGCTGAGCAAACTGTCCGAACAGCTGCGTCTGGTTGACGTTGGCCTCGGCGCAGGCGGATTGAGCGTGCGCGGCCGTCGTGTCTACAACTTCATGGCTGACCTCCTCGGCGAACAGCTGACCTTCGCCGATCTGCACATTCCCTTTGCGGTCACATCAGTTGATCTGGAAACGGGCCGGGACATCGTGATTCAGGGTGGGCTGGTTATTGACGCAGTGCGAGCGACGATCTCAGTTCCGGGCGTCTTCACGCCGGTCGAGTTGGGTGACTTCCGTCTGGTTGATGGCGGCGTGCTTAATAATCTACCGGTCGACGTCGCCCGCTCGTTGGGTGAAGAGCCCGTCGTGGCCGTCGATGTGTTGCCCAGCTTTGCCGAGAATTGGCCGGGCCAACCGCCCACCGAGACCGGTCTGCGTCTCGACTTTGTGCGCGGTGGCTTGCACGATGTCTACAGCACTTTGATGATCATGATTGCGGCCCTTACAGAATACAAACTGGGACTCTACCCGCCAGACCTGTTGCTGCGTCCTGTGCTGCCCAGCGATGTCGGCCTGCTTGTCGGTTTCCATCGAGCTGACGAGCTGATTAGCGCAGGTGAGCAGGCCGCAGAGGCGGTGCTGCCGCAGCTTCGTCGCTCTTCTCGATGGGGCACAGTAGCCTGCTGGCTATTCAATCTTTCCAGCGCTACTTGACCGGAAGCCGGTAGGTCTCGCCCCGCTGCCAATAGCCGGTATACTTCAGCGCGGAAGCGGCGAATCCACAAGCCGTTCGACTACACTACAAGGAGTTTCCGATGAGTGATAACCATATCAGCCGCCAACAGCGTGCTGCCAACATCCTTCGCGGACTGGCCATGGACGGTGTCCAGAAAGCCAACAGTGGCCATCCGGGTCTGCCGATGGGGATGGCCGACGCGGCCACCGTCTTATGGACCGACTATCTGACTTACAATCCCGCTGATCCCAAATGGCCCAATCGAGATCGCTTTGTCCTGTCGGCCGGACATGGCTCCATGCTCCTGTACGGTCTGCTGCATCTGGCCGGCTACGACTTGCCATTGGAAGAGCTGCAGCAGTTCCGGCAGTGGGGCAGCCGGACGCCCGGCCATCCGGAATACTTCGTGACACCGGGTGTCGAGACGACGACCGGGCCGCTTGGGCAGGGATTTGGCAATGCAGTCGGGTTGGCCCTGGCCGAAGCGTGGTTGGCGGAACAGTTCAACCGACCTGACTTCCCGTTGGTCGACCACCACACCTACGTGATTGCCAGTGACGGCGACCTGATGGAAGGCATCTCCCACGAGGCGGCTTCGCTGGCGGGCCATCTTGGTCTGGGCAAGCTGATTGTGATGTACGACGACAACAACATCAGTATCGACGGCTCAACCGATATCGCCTTCACCGAAGATGTGATGATGCGTTTCAGCGCCTATGGGTGGCAGACGCTGCAAGCGGATGGTCATGATATGTCCCAGGTGGCGTCGGCGCTCGAAGCCGCCCGGCTGGAGACAGGGCGACCTACCATCATCGCCACCCGCACGACCATCGGCTTTGGCAGCCCGAACCGGGGCGGGACCGCCAAAGCTCATGGCGAACCCCTGGGCGAGGAAGAAGTGCGCCTCAGCAAGGAGCAGCTAGGCCTGCCAGTCGATGAACAGTTCTATGTCACCGATGAAACCTACGCGTTCATGGCGGAGGCGGGCGAGCGCGGCGCGACGCGCCAGGCTGAGTGGCAGGCGATGTGGACGCGGTATCAGACTGGCCTATCCGGAGCTGGCGGAGGCCTATCAGGCCGGGCTGAGTGCTGATGTCACTGTCTCGCTGGACCCGGCGGCGCTCTTTGAGCCGGGCAAGGCGATGGCGTCTCGCAATGCGTCCGGCGTCGTGCTGGCCGAGCTGTTTAAGCAGGTGCCCAATCTGATCGGCGGATCAGCCGATCTGACCCCGTCGAACAAAACGCGGCCGTCTGGCTCTGAAGATATCAATACGGGCGACTTCGACGGCCGCTACATTCGGTTTGGTGTTCGCGAGCACGCCATGGGAGCGATCCTCAACGGGCTGTCGCTGCATGGCGGTATCCGTCCGTTTGGCGGGACGTTCCTGGTCTTTTCCGACTATATGCGTCCGGCGATCCGTCTGGCGGCACTGATGCATCTGCCAGTCATCTACGTGTTTACCCACGACAGTATTGGCGTCGGCGAGGACGGCCCGACCCATCAGCCGGTGGAACACGTGATGGCGCTGCGGCTGATCCCCAATTTGACCGTATATCGACCCGCCGACGGTGCGGAGACGGCCGCTGCGTGGAAAGCGGCTGTCGAAAGCACCGACCAGCCGACTGCCCTGATCTTGTCGCGGCAGAACTTGCCGGACCTGGAAAGCTCGATGGATGGGGCGGAGCGCGGCGCCTATATTCTGCGTGAGGCCGTCAATGGGGCCGGTGAGGTCGCGGAGCCGGATGTCATTCTGATGGGCAGCGGATCCGAGATGCAGCTGGCGGTGGAAGCTAGGGAGCTCCTCGCTGCGGAAGGGATCAAGGCCCGGGTTGTGTCGATGCCATCATGGGAACGGTTCTTGCAGCAAGATGCAGCGTATCAGGCCGAGGTGCTGCCGAACAAGGTACGGGCGCGCGTCTCCGTTGAGGCAGGCGTTACGGGTGGCTGGCGGCAGTTTGTGGGTTGGACGGAGTAAGCGTCGGGATCGACCGCTATGGGGCGTCGGCCCCGCAGGAGCGCGTGTACAGAGAGCTGGGTGTGACTGCCGAGGCGGTGGCTGAAGCGGCGCGCCAGCTGGTCTCAGACCAGTAGGACGCGAAGCGCGACGCCTGCCACAAGGGCCAGGCCAATACTTGATATTAGTTCAGCGTAGTAGACAGTGTCGAACTGTGCGGTGGCCCCCCCGCTGCGGAGACTGATCAGCCGGGGGAGTGATGCCAGCGGAATGAGGAAGAATTGACCCAGAGCGATCATCGTTGACATCAGCAGGCGCTCGGTAATTCCGACGAACTTGTTTGGCCCGGCGCTGAAGTTGGGCGGCTGGTGCTTGACAACCGCGTAGGTGAAGAACTTCAGCATGACCCAGGCGGGCATTGTGATAAAGGCGTAGAGCGTGATAGCCGACAGGTAGGGCATTTCAGCGGCGCTGGCCAGCGTCCCTTCGATGATGTCGCCCCATACCAGATAGCCTCCGGCGACAAGGGCGATCAGTATCATCAAGAAGTGGAGTGCCTGGTCGACAATAAATCTTAGGACAGGGGAAATCGGGGGCTTAAGGTAGAGCTGGGAGGCGTCGATGAGAATGTGGGTTCCGCTGATGAACGCGACACCAGCCAGCCAGGTCGCGTCAAACGGAATGGTGAACGCCCAGGTCGTGCCAGTGATGATGGCTCCGTGCAGCAGGACGCCACGAAGGGAGTAGCTCTTGGCCGCCGCCAGACTGTCCCATTGCAGAATGTAGTCGCCTACCAGGTGGGCGAGCACCATCGCCATAATCACGAGTGTTTGCCTGCCTGATTGTTGCTGGAGCCTGACGGACGCTCTCTCATCCACACATCATAGGCCGACGCGAAACGCCCGGGTGTATCCTAAGTTACACTCCGGGCGTTATGTTATTGTCTATTGAGGTACCAGCCGGACCCAATTGATGGTCTGGTTACGGCGACGTCTGCTGTGATTGCTCCGAGAGCTGCATGAGCTGCTCCAGGTCGCGCTGCAGGGCCTCAAGTTCCTGGCCATAGGCGGTCCAGTCACCATTGCGTTGCGCTTCCTGGGCCGCCTCAAAGCGCTCGTTGGCCGAGATGACCAGCTCCTCAACGGTCGCGTCAATAGCCGATGGCACCGGCGTCGGCTGCGGCACCGCTGCGGTGCCGTCGTCTGGCGCTGTGACTTCCACGCCGTCATCCGTCGTTTCGAGTGCGCTGTCCACGACGGTTGTCAGGGCCAGGGCGGCAATTGCTTCGCCCAGCGTCTCCTCCATAGCAATGCCCTTGTTGCTGGCGGCGATAACTCGCCGCAGTTCCGGCAGGGCATTGGTGTCAGAGAGCAGGTAGATAGGCTCAATGTAGAGGAAGCTGTCGTTCATAGGCAACACAAGCAGGTTGCCACGAATGACGCGACTGCCACGCTGGTCCCAAAGCGAGAACTGCTGCGAGATTGCCGGGTCCTGGTCGATGCGACCTTCGATCTGCATCGGCCCAAAGATCAGCTCTTGCTTGGGCAGCTCATAGACGATGAGTTCGCCGTAGCTGTCCCCGTCATTGCGCGCGGCCATCCAACCGATCATGTTGTTTCGCGTAGCAGGCGTGAACGGCATGATGAGCAAGTACTCCAGATCGTCGGCCCCGGGCAGGGCGAGCGTCACGAAATATGGCTCAATCGTCTGTTCCACGGTGTCAAAAATCTCGTTGGGAATCTGCCACAGGTCTTCCTTGTTGTAGAAAACACGCACATCCTGCATGTGGTAGGTCAGATACTGACGTGCCTGCACCCAGAACAGGTCAACCGGGTAACGCAGGTGGTCCTGCAGCCCCTCAGGCATTGCCTCGAGCGGCTGAAAGACGTTGGGATAGACAGCAGTGTAGGTCTGTATGATCGGATCATCGGCGTCGGCAATGTAGTAATTGACGTCGCCATTGTACGCGTCGATAGTGATCTTGGCCGCGTTGCGAATGTAGTTGACGCTGCGCATCGGTTGCGGCAGGTTAGCCGCAGCCGGGGTCGTCGACATGACGCTCGGCCGCACCGTTACATTGATCGGGGTCGAGTACGGATAGTCGTTGCTGTACGTGTAAGCGTCCTGCAGCCAGACGAGCCGACCTTCATGAACCACGATGTACGGGTCGCCGTCCAGTTCGAGGAAAGGAGTCAGTGTGCGAATTCGCTCCTGAATCTGCCGCTTGAACTGAATACGGGTCTGGTCGTTGATGTCGCTCGTCAACAGGACGTTGGCATCGCTCTGCCGGATGGCGAAGGCGACGCGCTTGAGGAACGAGTCGAGCAAGACGCCCCCGGTGCCCTGGTAGGTCGTATAGACGTTCTCGTCGCCGCTGGGATAGCTGAACTCCTCACGGCCGCTGCTGACGTAGACTGCATCGTTGGTCAGCTCACCGAAGTAGATTTCAGGCTGTGTCACTTCCAGCTCAATGTTGCTCTGGGGCGGCAGGTCTTTGATGAAGAAGTCTGGCTGGCCTTCCGGCGTCACCTCGTTGACCGGATTCATCACAATACCGTAGCCGTGGGTGAACTCAAGATTGCGGTTGACCCAGGAGGGAGCCGGCAGGCGATCCTTGGCTAACTCGCGAGCCGAGAGCATGACCTGGCGCTGCTCGCCATCGATCGTATACCGGTCGATGTCAACTTCGCCAAACTCATAGTAGGGTCGCAACGCCTGGAGCTGCTGGTAGGTCTGCTGCAAGGGTCGGTAATCCCACAGGCGGATGTTGCGAAGGCTCTCTTCATTCTCCAGCAAGTTGTCCACCGACAGATCGGCTACTTCGCCGAAGACCTCCGTCTGGATCTCATCCAGCTTAAACGCTTGCCGCGTGAACTCGATGTTGTTGACAATGTATGGCTCTTCCAGCGTTAGCTCATTGGGCTCGACGACGTACCGCTGCAGGAATGCGGGAAGCAAGCTGCTAAGCAACAAGGTGGTGATAACCCACGCGCCGCCGGTTAGGGCGAGAAGGCGCAGGCTGGGGCGGAAGATGTTGAGCAGCATGACGGCCGCTGTCAGCAAGACCAGCACCAACTGGGCGCGCAAGAGCCACAGGCTGGCTGTCATGTCCGTGTAGCTGGCCCCGAAGGCCACGCCGCGCGGCGAATAGAGCAGACGGTAGATATCAAAGAAGTAGCCGACACCCCACACAATGAGGAAGATCGCGCCAACGAGCAGCAGGTGGCGACGCAAGGCGGGCGAGCTAAAAGGCCGCCATGCTCCGCGCTGAATGTCGGACAAATTGTTGATGGCGTAAATCGGCACCAGGCCGAGCAGCGTGACGAACAGGACGGAAAGCAGCCAGCCCTGGACAAACTCATAGATCGGTAGTTCGAACATGTAGAAGCCGATGTCGCGATTGAAGATCGGATCGGCAATGTCGAACGGAACTCGATAGATGTAGCGCAGGAAAGGATCCCACTGTCCGGCGGCTGCGCCGGCAAAGAGCAGCGCCATCACGACACCGGCGATGATGACTGTCCAGCGCGCCAGCGATGAACGCAGTATCTGTGGTGTGCCCGGGGGCGTGTCGGCGATGGCCGAGCGACGGGCGATGATCCAGTTGCCCAGCAGGATGAGAGCGGCAATGGTGAAGGCGATAACGAAAATGATGAGGCGTGTTGTCAACTGCCGGGAGAATATCTCCTGATACCCAAGATGCTCAAACCACAAGAAGTCTGTGTAGAAGGTGGCCAGGCTGCCGATGCTGAACAGGCCCAGGAGCAGGACAACGATAAGGATCAGCCAGCTATTAAAGCGTGAAGGCTGTTCTGGCGGTGGAAGCGGGCGACGGGGCCCTTGCTGGCCGGGTTCGCCACCGCTTGGCTGCCAGCCTGCATCTTCCATTGCACGACGGAAGACCTCTGGAATCTCGTAATCGTCTTTACTCATTGAATCAGAACTCCGATCTGCGATGTCGCACTGAACTATCTCGACCGACTGTCTGGCTGGGTTAGCCAGCCAGGTAGATAGTTCCTAGGCTGCGGCGATGTCTAGATAACTTAATACTACTTCGAATTACTCCAGCACGCCGATCATGGCGGTGATTAGTCACCTGGACTTCATATTGTAGCGCAGACTAGCGCGACCAGCGGAGCGAGGTGCGGAGGCGTTCCCACCGCAGTTGTCGGAACGCTTTGCGAAGGGCGTCGGTCAATTGTCGGGCCTCCTCACTCGCCGGCCCCGCCGGTTGCTGTCGACCGCCGGCATACTGGTGCTCCGCGTAGAGGGCGGCTACCCGGTTGATTTGCTGCCCGGGTGCGGCGTGGGGCGCCCCGATGGCGGCCCACAGCTGGTCCGATGCCTGGTTGAGGCTTGCCGCTAATTCAAGTGGTGTTTCGCCCGGCAGGGTCAGGACTCCCAGATCGGCGGCCTGCGCCAGCAGCATGGCATACGCTGACTCCACGGCGTCCAGGCCTGCTGTTGTGGCCCTGCGCCGTCGCCAGAAGCGCAGTCCCAGCAGCACGATGATGATACCGCCCAGGAGTGTGGTAACAAGGATGAGGGGCCAGGGAATATCGCGCTGTGGGGCGCGATCCGGCAGGGCGACGGATGTGGGCGTCATCAATGGCGTGGCAGATCCGACGCCGTTATCGAACGGATAGTCGCTGCCTGCATAGCTTGGCGACTCCGGCGCAACGGTGGGGGCGGTTGGCTCGAACTCTACCCAGCCATAGCCTGGAAAGTAGATCTCGGCCCAGGAGTGGGCCCCGTTCTGGCGAATAAACTGCTCGCCGTTCTCAGTGACAGGGGATTGCAGGAAGCCAGTGCCCAATCGAGCAGGCAGGCCAACACTGCGGGCCAGGACAACCATCGCCGTGGCATAGTAGTCGCAGAAACCGCGCTGAAGGTCGAACAGGAAGTAGTCGGTCATATCAACGTCGGGCGGCGGCAGCGGCACATCGAGCGAGTAGGGATATTGCCTGAGAAAGGTTTCGATGGCTCGCGCCTGATCATAGGGCGTGGCGTTCGGATCACTGAGAGCCACCTCGCGCGCGAGATCATGGACACGCTGCGGCAGGTCGGAGGGCAGGCTGGTGTGCCGCGCGAGGAGGGCGGCGGGCACGTTCTCCATGGTGGCCTTACGCAGCCCTGGCTCGTCAAGCAGTGTGACGCGTGACGTCGCCTGGTAGTCGCCCAGCGTTCGCGCTGCCCGCACTGACGCGGCTGAGTTCATCCTCCCCGCGCCAATAGGTAATGGTCGCGTGGTCGAAGCTGGCTGGCGAACCGATCGCGTAGCGAGTCAGGAGCGGGCTGCCCGCCCAGGCGATTGACTGCGTGACCGCGACTGAATCGGACTCTGAGGACGACTGCTGGACTAGCTCGTTCGGGGGCACGACGACCTCACGCTCTCCTGAACGTTGCCAGCCCCGGCCGGTATAGATGTCATAGCTCGCTCCACGCCAATGCGAGCCGGTCAGGATAGCGTCTGCCGAAGCATCCCGGTTGCTGTTTGGTTCGATAATCACGGTGGCTGTCATGACCACGGTGTCCAGCAGTTCGGGCCCCGCGCCCAGCAAGAACGCGCGGGGCAGCACCCCGGCAGGGCGAGCCGCAGCGGCCTGGCTGGCGCTGTCGTCCAACCGTGGCTGCTCCACGCCGGCGAAGGCGCGTTCCAGAGCCGCTTCCGCGTTCGATACGGCCGGTTGGCCGCGAAAGGCCTGGGCAATTGAACGGATGTTGACGGACGGAATGGCAAAGGCGAGCGACATGAGGAGCATCCCGGTGAACGCCGCGGCAATCAGCAGTTCGCTCTTGATCTCGCTGGAATAGTCGACGCCGCGCCGCTCCCAGGTCGCTTCCATCATGCCGTATTGCAGCGCCGCCGCCACCGTCACGGCCAAGCCGATGAAGCTCACCGACCAGTACAGGGGCGCTTGACCGAAATACCCGGTGAGGGCCATTGCGATCCCGGCTACAGTGATCCCTGCCAGCGGACGATTGAGGCGAAAGACGCTCCAGGCCAGGAACGCGGCGACCATCCAGGCGGCAAGCGCCAGTCCAAAGGCGAAGGCCATTGTCTCCGTACTGCTCTCCCCGGCGGTCACCGCTCCCACCCACGACGCGACCCGGTCTCCGAGCAGCACGATGCGTTGGCTCGCAAACTCAACGATCGCTGTTCCGCCTTCTGACCAGAGCTGACGCGGCGGTCGCAGATCAGCTAGCGCCGCAACCGACAGGGCAGACCCGGTGAACGTCAGGACAAGCCATGCGGGGATGGATGAAAGGTTCGAGTGGGCCAACAGAGCGGCTAGGAAGAATCCGGCAGCGGCGAGCGGCAGTACCACCGGTGCCTGGGGCACCCAGCCGACCTCCACTGTGGCGCCCAGCAACGTAGCCAGCAGCAACGCCAGCAGGACGAATGGCGTCCAGCCGTAGCGTGGACGCAGTCGCTCGAAAGCAGTGATCAGCAGCGTTTCCATCGGACCCTGCTACGTTCCCGGCCGGCGTATTGCCACGGCCTTGCCGGTGCCGGTGACACGGAAGTCCCAATGGCCGCGTGCCGGACCAGCGGGCTCGGGTCGACCAATATCGTCGCTGGTAACCAGCCGGCAGTTGAAGCCAAGCTGTTCAATGACCTGTCGCAGTCCGGCGTTGCGTTCCTCGACGCCGAAGCTGCTCCGGTCGAGCAAGAGGACATGAGCCTCGATACCGTGGCGAGCGAGTGTCATCAGTTTCGGCAGCCAATGAGGACTGGCCGACGGCGTGATGATCAGCGCGGCCGAGCCACGCCCGGCCACAGTCGCCAGCTCATCCAGGGCCCGTCCGAGATGAGTCTGGCCATCCGCCTGCACCAGCGCCAGCGCGCGCAGAATACGCCACTGTTGGCCGCGCCCACGCCCTGGGCGCACGATTTGTGGTCCGCTGCCGTACGCGGCGAACCCCACCTGTCGCAGTTCAATCTCAGAGCGTGCTGTCAGGGCGGCCGCCAGGAGGACTGCTTTCTCCATCGTGCTGTCGCCGCCTTCGCCTACGTGGACAGTGGCATCGCAGTCGACGACCAGCCAGATATCTCCGGCGGCATCCTGATCGAACTCCTTGACCATGAGCTGGTCTCGTCTCGCGGTTGTGGGCCAATGAATCCGCTGCAAAGGGTCATAGGGGTGGTAGGTGCGAACGCCGCTGGAGTTGACCTGGGCCTGCCAAGCCTTCCGGGCGCGCCGCGAACGGCCCTCGTTTTGTCCCGGTGGCAGCGGAATAGGAATGTTGGCGACGATTGGCGGATGGATGATGATTTCTTCTGTCTCGTCATAGCTGCGTTCTGCCTCAAATAGACCGAATGGATCGCCCGTTTTGAGCTTCCAGGGACCAAGACGGTACAGGCCGCGCTGCATACAAACAGCCGCCTGATCCCACTGGACGCGATCGTAGCTGCTCAGGCTGCGCGCTACGGCGACCTGATAACCTGGAACGGTAGAGTGATCGTTCACCTCCACCCAGAAGGCAGGCGCGGGCGAACTGTTGGTCAGTACGAACTGTTCCTGGAAGCGATCGCCCACCGCAACCCAGCCGTACCGCAACTGCCGGCTGCCGGCGACGCCCGCCGCCAGAAGATGTGTCCAGACGTAGCTGATGCTCATGAGACCGGCAAGGGCGATGAGCAGAGCTGTCCATACCTTGTCTGGAACGAGCAAGACGGCCGCCAGCAGGAGCACCAGCCCGACAAAAGGCAATCGTGTGCGAGGACGAATCTGAACGTTGGGGCCAACGCTCACTAATCGATTTAGCGAAGGGACCTTTGACTCCATGTTCATGCCGTCACCATTGTGGCACAACGTGGTCTGGTCGCAACCAGCTTCTTTGCTGCCCGGCATGCCAATTGGTTGCCGCCTCCGGGCGATCGGCTAAGCTATCGAGAGAGTCAGGAGCACATTGAAGCGGAGGCACGGGCTATGGGTTGGTACGAGAAACTATTTGGCGGAGGCGTGAAGAGCATCAGTCCAGGGGAGGCGTACGCCTTGCTGCAGACAGAATCACCCCCGGTCATTGTAGACGTTCGCCAACCTGTTGAGACGAAGAGCGGAAGCGTACCTGGGGCGGTACTCATCCCTCTGACTGAGTTCGCCCAAAGAATGGACGAACTGCCGGCGGATCGGCCGATTCTCACTATCTGTCGCAGCAGCCATCGCAGCCCCTTTGCGGCGCGACAACTCATGCGAGAAGGTCGGAAAGTGACCAATGTGGCCGGCGGGATCATTGCCTGGGAACAGGCTGGCTTGCCGCTGGCAGCCCCACCAGGACCGGACACAGACCACGACGCCTGAACATCAGCGCCGTCTCTCACTTTTCCTTCCTTCCGGCAGACGGCTAGTCGCTGCCTTCCTTGCTCCACTCGTGGAGGACAACCATGCTGAAAATGTCGGACTCGGTGATGATGCCGAGCACCTTGTTGTCTGTATCCACCACCGGCAAGCCGCTAACACGGTGCTCCAGCATTGTCCGTGCGGCTTCACCAATTGTTGAGTCCGGCCCGATCGACACAGGGTCCTTGGTCATGACCTTGCCCACCTTCAGCGTCGAAAGAAGGTAGTTCATCTCCCAAATGCTGAGCGAGCTGGCAGGCGATGGCTGGGCGCTGCGAACATCGCCTCGGCTGACTATGCCGGTCAGCCGCCCTTCAGCGTCGACAACGGGTAGTCGCCGGATCTCTTCTTTTGTCATTATCTGGTTTGCCTGGGGCAGCGACATGTCGGCCGTTATGGTCACGACTTCAGCTGTCATCCAATCCTGAACAAGTTCCTTCTTCATAGATTTCCTCCAACCAGACCTGTTCGCTCCGGACCTGTTCCGGAGAGGCATGCGATACTTCGACCAAGGGGAATAGGCGGCCTTGACGAAGCCATTATACTCTGCCAGAGCAGGATGGCGCACGTGACAAACATCACCTACGGTGTGGTTACAAGTCGTGGAGAAAAAGGGGAGGTGACGCCATCTTGGGGAATGACGCCACCAGCAGAATGAACAGTTCCCATCGGGGTGGGAAGGAGTAAGGAGCACTCGTAAGATAGCGCTCCTATCTTGCAAACTTCCTTACGATTTCACTCAGATTTCACGCTGGTAGCGTTTTGGACCGCCGCTTCCCCGTCGTCACTGGTCAGATGCAAGGTTCGCTGAGGGAACGGAATGGTAATGCCGGCCTCGTCGAAGCGCAATTTGACCTGCTCGATCAGGCTGTATTTCGTATCGATGTAGTCTACCGGGCGAACGAAAGGCTGCATGATCATGTCCACGCTGCTGTCACCGAGGTTGCCCACAGCGATCCGGGGTGGGGGATCCTCGGAAATGCGTGGCTCGGCGGCTACAATCTCTTCCATGATCTGCTTGGCCTTGAGAATGTCGTCACCGTAGTCGATGCCAAACGTCAGATCGATCCGTCGCCACTCCATGTCAGTGAAGTTGAGAATCGAGTTGCCCATCACATCGCGGTTGGGAACAAGGATAACGCTGTTATCGACCCGCCGGAGCTGGGTATGGAAGAATAGAATTTCCATGACTGTGCCGGTCAGGCGTTCGGCTCCGATTTCCACAAACTCGCCCGCTTTGTACGGTCGAAGCGTAATGATCAGGAGCCCTGAAGCGAGATTGGACATCGAGTCCTGGAGTGCGAGACCAATGGCCAATGAGAATGCGCCAAGGACAGCAATAATCGATGTGGTAGGGATGCCCAGATACGACAGGATAATGATGAAAACAATGCCCATGCCGGCCGCGGTCACGGCGCGATAGACGAAGTTGAGCAGCGTCGGGTCTTGATTTGTGCGGCTAAGCGCTCGTCTTACGATTCGGGCTATCCATCCGACGATCAGGCGACCGGCAATGAGGATGAGGACGGCCACCAGCAACTGAAGTATGAAGCCGGAGAGTCCTTCCTGGGCCAGGTTGTCAAACCATACCTCAATAGCGTCAGCCGCCTGCTGCACTTGATCTGGATCTTGCGAGAATGGCATCTATTATCTCCCTCCTGGCGATGGCTTATGGACATCGAAAGGCATTGCTACCGTCGCCCATTATGATTGACTAGCCCCGGTCAATTTCGTGTAGATGGTGCATTGTTGGGCGCAGCGCCGGGTAAACATCGCGGTATAGTGCATAAGCGCGGTCGTAAA
Source organism: uncultured Chloroflexia bacterium (assembly GCA_963715935.1). Lineage (GTDB taxonomy): Bacteria > Chloroflexota > Anaerolineae > Promineifilales > Promineifilaceae > Promineifilum. The sequence continues at coordinate 226,446 of CAVQSM010000002.1, forward strand.
CTGGCTGTGTTTCGGAGTCGGGCACAGTGACCCCTGCAATCGTCACCACCGCCTCGCACGCTTCATCGACTGTTGGCCAGATGCCGCGGCCGACACCGGCCAGCAGAGCGGCCCCAAAGGCAGCGCCCTCAGACGTATTGACGGTGACGAGTTCGACATCCATCGTATCCGCCAATATCTGACGCCAGAGGTCGCTCTGTGCCCCGCCGCCAGAGATGCGGACCTGGTCGATTTTGCCCAGCCCTGCTTGCTTGATGAGCGTGAAGCTGTCGCGCAGGCCAAACGCCACCCCTTCCAGGACGGAGCGAGTGAGGTGGGCCCGCTGATGGCGGGACGTCAGGCCAACCCACGCCCCCCGGGCCAGAGGATCGGGGTGGGGGGTGCGTTCGCCGGTCAGATACGGCAGAAACAGCAGGCCGTCGCTGCCGGGACCGACCGTGGCGGCTTCGTCGGTCAACTCACTGAAGCTCAACTCCGGCGCAATGGAGTCTCGATACCATTGCAGGCTGCCGGCTGCACTGAGCATGACGCCCATGAAGTGCCAACGATCGGGGACGGCGTGGCAGAAGGCATGGAGACGACCGTTTGGCTCCACGAGCGGTCGGTCGGTGCTGGCGAAGACGACCCCGGACGTGCCCAACGTCAGGGCGACCACACCGGGCCGAACAGCGCCCACGCCTGTAGCCTGTGCGGCCTGATCGCCGCCGCCACCCACCACCGGCGTGCCCGCCGCCAACCCGGTCGCTGCGGCTGCCGCAGCGGTTACCTGACCCGTGATCGCCGGGCCTTCAAATGTTGGCGGCATCCAGGCTGCGGGAATCTGGAGCGCTTGCAGCAGTTCATCTGACCAGTCGCGAGAGGCCAGGTCAAACAGAATTGTTCCGCTGCCACCAGCCCGGTCCATTGCGTATTCGCCAGTCAACTGGTAGCGGATGTAATCCTTGGGCAGCAAGACATGACGAACTTTAGTGTAGATATCAGGCTCGTTGTCACGAACCCAGAGAATCTTGGGGGCGGTGAAGCCGGTCAGGGCGTCATTGCCGCAGATCTCGATGAGTCGCTGACGGCCGACCAGGCGGCGGATTTCGTCACACTGGGCAGCGGTTCGCTGGTCATTCCACAAAATGGCCGGTCGCAGTACCTCACCGTGTTCATCAAGGAGCACCAGCCCATGCATCTGGCCGGTCAGGCCGATCGCCTCAATCGCGTCGCCTCTGACACCCGTCTCGCTCAAAACTTGGCCAATGGAAGCGGCCATGCCGCTCCACCAATCTGCCGGGTCCTGCTCCGACCACAGGGGGTGCAGGGTGGAGACGCTGAGCGGCGAACTGACGGTGGCGACAACTGTCCCTGCAGTGTCGATGAGCAAGGCCTTGGCGGCCGTTGTCGAAACGTCCAAGCCGAGCAAGTATGATGTCGAGGGCATGGTGCTCCTGATGAACTCGATTCCTAGCGTGCGCCGAGCAGTACCTCGATTGTCAACTGGTCGAGGCGTTCATAGCCCAGGCCGCGCTCGCCCAGAGCAATGCGGTCGATGTTGGCGTTCTTTAAGCCTTCAGCTTTGGCGGCGGTGTAGGCGCCACTTAAGTCGCTGTAACGGCCGTCGTCGGCGTTGACTTCGGCCAACAGGGCCTGGATCTCGCTATCGGCATTCCAGCGTTCGGCGCGCTCCTTCAGAATCATATAGGTGCGCATGCAGCCTCGGGCGAAATCCTTGACGCCTTCGTAATCCTCGGTGCGATAGGCGTGGGCGTCGAAGTGACGACTGCCGTTGTAGCCGACATCTTCAAGAAACTTCACCAGGAAGAAGGCAGCCTTGATGTTGACCGAACCGAAGCGGAAGTCCTGATCATAGCGACCAAACGACTGATCATTGAGGTCGATGTGAAACAGCTTGCCGACCTCCCACGCCTGGGCTACGTTGTGGAGGAAATTGAGGCCCGCCATATGTTCATGGGCGACTTCGGGGTTGACGCCAACCATGTCGGCGTGTTCCAGCGTTTCAATGAAGGCGAGCATGTGACCGACTGTGGCGTTGTACATGTCGCCGCGGGGCTCGTTCGGTTTGGCCTCAAGAGCGAACTTCATGTCATAGCCCTGGTCCAGCACGTAGTTGCACAGGAAGTCCATTGCCTCACGATTACGCTTAATCGCGGTAACGGGGTCCTTGGCGGCGTCAGTCTCGACTCCTTCGCGGCCTCCCCAGAAAACGTAGAGCTTGGCGCCCAGTTCCACGCCGAGGTCAATGCCTTGCATCGTCTTCTGCAGCGCGTAGGCACGGACGGCCGGGTCATTGGCCGTAAAGGCGCCGTCCTTGAAGGCGGGATCGGTGAAGAGATTGGTGGTAGCCATCGGCACGGCCAGCCCGGTATCCTGCAACGCTTTCTTCAAGTCGCGCAGGATCTTTTCCCGTTCGGCGGCGGTGGCGTCGATGGGAATCAGATCGTTGTCGTGCAGGTTGACGCCATAGGCGCCTACTTCGCCGAGCAAGTAAACAATCTCGGCGGGGGTCATCGGCTTGCGAACGGGTTCACCGAACGGGTCGCGCCCGATGTTGCCTACCGTCCAAAGCCCAAAAGTGAAGCGTTGTTCCGGCTGCGGTTCGTACATGGAAGACTCTCCTGTGCTAAGTGTGGCTGGTACCGCCCGGAGGCGACCAGATATGTAAGTGCGTCCGGCGACACGACCAGTATGCCGCGACGCCAACGATGATCATAGAGCGCTCGCTGCTCTGTCGCAACCAAATCGTAGGTCAGGCCGGCCATATCTTGCGACCGCCACCGGGCGGTGTCACGTGGTTAATGATGGCCCACTCGTCGCGGCTCAGACGGGGCGCAGTGGCGGCATTGACATTGTCAGCCAGCTGGCCAGCGGTCTTTGCTCCAGGAATGACGGTGGTCACGGCTGGATGGGCCAGTGTGAACTGTAGTGCTAGCTGGGCCATCGTCTTGTTCCTGGCCAACGGCTTGAGCTGTTCTGTCTTGGCCAGGTCTTCGACAAAGATCGCTCGCTCGTCTGGCTTCTCCTGCCAGTTGCGGCGGAAATCACCCTCGGGGAACGTGGTGTCTTCATTCATTTTGCCAGTAAGAATACCCATCGCGAGAGCCCCCCGAACGATGACGCCGATGTTGTTTGCCTGGCAGTAGGGAAAGATCGCTTCTTCTGGCGTCCGGTTCAGGATGCTATAGTCGATCTGGAGCGTGGCACACCGGCCGTCATGGTTGAACGCCATAAGATAATCCAGGTCGCTGGTGCTTGTGCCATAGGCGCGAATCTTGCCTTGCTCCTGCAATCGCTGGAACCCTTCGAGGAACACCTCCATCGTTGGGTCGCGGAAGTTGATGTGACTTTGCAGGATGTCGATGTAATCTGTCTGCAAGCGCTGCAGGTTACTCTCGACGCCCGTAATCAGCGCGTCGACGGTAGGATAGGCGGTCTTGTTCTGTTCGCCGTCGAACCCAAGCCAGCCGATCTTGCTAGCCACAATGAACTGATCGCGACGGCCCTGCATCGCCTTGCCCAGCAGTTCTTCGCTGTGGTAAGGGCCGTACACATCGGCCGTGTCGTAGAAGTTGATGCCTGCGTCGAGCGCAGCGTCGATCATGTCGAGGGATTCGCGGTCGTCGACCGGCCCCCATTCGTTTCCACCCGCCGCCCAAAGGCCCAGGCCGATCTCGGTGACGTCGATGCCGCTCTTGCCCAGCGTTCGTTTGGCGAGTCCGGATTGCTCACTCATCTAGGTGCTCCCTTGCTTGTAATGTTCTCATAAAGGTACGGGATGCTGTCCTCGACTGAGGTCAGCCCACCCAGGATAGTAACGTGAGGCGAGGCGGGATACAAGCAATTATGGCGGCAGTACAGTTGCCGCCATCAGGTGGGAAGCCGATTTGCCAATGCAAAAGGGGCAAGCCCTGCTTGAGCTTGCCCCCTGGTTATCGGGCTGAGGTAGACGGAAGGCCTATGCCATTTGCGGTTCTTCGAATTCAGCCGTTTCCACAACGTTGAACGTCAGTTCGTCGCCATCCGCCTCAACGACTACATGGTCGCCTTCACGGATCTCGCCCTGCAAGACCATCAGCGCCATCGGGTCGATGACTCGACGCTGCAACACGCGCTTGAGCGGGCGAGCGCCGTAGACCGGGTCCGTACCTTCCTCGATGAGCAAGTCGGTTGCTCCTTCAGTCAGAGCAAGCGAAATGTCCCGTTCCGCCAGCCGTCGCTGCACAATCGCCAACTGAATCTCGGCGATTTCGCGCAGGTGTTCCTGCTCCAGCCGGTGGAAGATGACGATCTCATCCACACGGTTGAGGAACTCCGGACGGAAGTGCTGGCGCAGCGCGTCCATTACGCGGGAGCGCATCTCCGTTTCGTCTTCGGTGTCCATGATGTACTGGCTGCCGATGTTGCTGGTCATGATGTTGACCGTATTGCGGAAGTCAACTGTGCGACCCTGGCCGTCGGTCAGACGGCCGTCATCGAGCACTTGCAGCAGCGTGTTGAACACCTCAGGATGAGCCTTTTCGATCTCGTCGAACAGCACCACACTGTACGGATGGCGGCGTACGGCTTCCGTCAGCTGGCCGCCTTCCTCATAACCCACGTATCCCGGAGGCGCTCCCAGTAGACGGGCCACTGAGTGTCGCTCCTGGTACTCGCTCATGTCGATGCGGACGATGTTCTGATCATCGTCGAAGAGGACTTCTGCCAGCGCGCGAGCCAGTTCGGTCTTGCCGACGCCGGTGGGGCCGAGGAAGATGAAGGAGCCGATGGGCCGGTTCGGGTCTTGCAGGCCGGAGCGGCTGCGACGGACCGCCGCCGACACCGCGCTGACTGCTTCGTCCTGACCCACGACGCGCCGGTGCAGGCGGTCTTCCAGGTTGACGAGTTTCTCGACCTCACCTTCCATCAGGCGAGATACCGGAATGCCGGTCCACTTGCCCACGATTTGGGCGATGTCTTCAGCGTCGACCTCTTCCTTGAGCATGGCACCTTCGCCCTGGACGGCCTTGAGCTGCGCTTCAGCAGCAGCGAGGTCTGCTTCTAGCTGGCGCATGCGGCCAAACTGCAGCTCCGACGCCGCCTGGTAATCATAGCTGCGCTGAGCCTGCTCGATCTGCACGCGCACCTGGTCCATCTCTTCCTTGACGGACTGGACATCCTGGATGGCGTCTTTCTCGGCTTCCCAACGCGTGGCCAGCTCCATGCTGCGCTCTTTCATATTGGCGAGGTCTTCTTCCAGCTTGGCCAACCGATCCTGGCTGGCCTTATCCTTTTCTTTCTTAAGTGCCTCGCGCTCAATTTCCAGCTGCATCACTTCGCGATCCACTTCATCCAGCTCCGCGGGTTTGCTATCAATTTGCATGCGCAGGCGGCTGGCCGCCTCGTCGATCAGATCGATAGCCTTGTCGGGCAGGAAGCGATCGGTGATGTACCGATTGCTGAGGGTGGCCGCCGCAATGGTGGCGGGGTCGGTGATGCGCACACCATGATGGACTTCGTAGCGCTCTTTCAGTCCGCGCAAGATGGAGATGCTATCTTCAACCGTAGGCTCTTCCACAAAGACGGGCTGGAAGCGTCGCTCCAGTGCCGCATCTTTCTCAATGTGCTTGCGATACTCGTCGATCGTCGTAGCGCCGATCGTATGCAGCTCACCTCGGGCCAGCAATGGTTTGAGCATATTGCTGGCGTCCATTGCGCCCTCGGCCGCGCCTGCACCCACCAGCGTGTGCATCTCGTCGATGAAGAGAATGATTTCGCCTTCAGCGTCCTGGATTTCTTTCAGGACGGCCTTCAGCCGCTCTTCGAATTCGCCCCGATATTTCGCTCCGGCGATGAGTGCGCCGAGGTCGAGGGCGATCAGGCGCTTGTCTTTAAGGCCGGTCGGCACATCGCCGTTGACGATGCGCTGCGCCAGCCCTTCGACGATGGCCGTCTTGCCGACGCCCGGTTCGCCTATGAGCACAGGGTTGTTCTTCGTCCGCCGGCTAAGAATCTGGATGATGCGTCGGATCTCTTCGTCGCGCCCAATGACCGGATCGAGCTTACCCTTGCGCGCTTCAGCTGTCAGGTCACGACCATATTTGGCCAGCGCTTCGTACTGCGCTTCCGGGTTCTGACTGGTCACGCGCTGCGAGCCGCGAACGCTGGCCAACGCCTGCATGATGGCATTGTAATCGATGCCGTGGCGGCCCAGCAGTTCACGAACCTTCCCTGCCTTGGGCTGGGCCATCGCCATGAGCATATGTTCGGTCGAGATATAGTCGTCCTTCATATTCTCAGCGATGCTGTCGGCCTCTTCCAGCAGGTCGTTCAGCTCGCGGCTCATGCCCACCTGGACCGATGAGCCAGTGGCGCGGGGCATCTTGCTCAGTGCCTGCTCGACGCTTTGGACAAGCATCGACTCGTCACCGCCAATGCGGCGGATGACCGACGGCACAACGCCGCCTTCCTGCTGCAGCAAGGCCATCAGCAGGTGTTCCGGCTCGATGGCCGGGTGATGGTACTCCTGGGCCAGGTTCTGCGCTTCCAGCAGCGCGTCACGCCCTTTTTCCGTTAGTTTGTCTAATCGCATAAATCACCTCTACAGGCTAATTGCCTTCATTGTTTCTCAGGTCACGCCACTGGCGGACGAGTTCTTTTTCTGAGTCGGAAATCGAATCCGGCATGGCCACCGACGCCGTTGCGTACAGGTCGCCCCGCTTGTCGGGCTGCCGTAGGTTGGGCATGCCCAGACCGCTGAGACGGAACACCTTGCCGTTCTTAGTCCCTTCCGGAATGTTCAGCTTGACCGTCTTGTCGATAGCGCGGACGTCGGCCTTGCCGCCCAGGAGGGCGGTGAACATGTCAACAGGCACCGTCATGCGCAGGTCGTCACCGTCCCGCTCGTAGACGGGATGGGGCATGACCTCGACCGTCAGATAGAGGTCGCCGGCCTGCCCGTTGGTGGAGCCGCCCTGGCCGCTGAGCCGGACTTTGGAGCCGGTGCGCACGCCGCGCGGTATCTTGGCCTCGACGCGGCGGCCGTCGCCGTACTCGAGGAGGCGGGTCGTGCCGTTGAACGCCTCTTCCAGCGTAATCTGGATCGGGTGTTCCATGTCCAGCGATTGGCGAATGTTCGCCCCGCCGCCGAACAGGTCTTCGCTGTAGGCGCTCTGGTAGCCGCCGCGGCGTCCGCCGCCACTGCCAAAGATCGCCTCGAAGAAGTCGGAGAAGCCGCCTGCGCCACCGGCACCGGCACTTCTGCCGCCACCGCCGAACATCTGGTCAAACTCTTCTTGCGACATGGTGCGGTACTGTGAGCCACCGCCGGGTGACGCACCCGCTCCCCATTGCTGCCAGTTGAAGTCGTCAGCCTGGCCGGCTCGTTCGTACTGCTGCCACTCAGCGCCAAGCCGATCGTACTTCGACCGCTTGTCCTCGTCTGAGAGCACTTCGTATGCTTCGCCCAAATCCTTGAACTTGCTTTCGGCCGTCTTGTCATCCGGATTGACGTCAGGGTGGTACTTCCGCGCCAACTTGCGGTACGCCTTCTTTATTTGGTCCTGGCTGGCGTTTTTCTTGACTCCCAGAATCTGGTAGTAGTCTTTGTATTCCATTCAACCATCCCTTGTCATTCATCTGCCGGACATGGCGACCGGCAGGTCTTATTCTTGTGCAATTGCCGAGGCGTGGCAAACGAAAATGCCTTCGGCAAGTGACATCATTATCAGCGATCGATATCAGAAGAAGATTAGCGGCCTGTTAGAATTGCATATTATGGCAACAGGCGGGCGATCCTCGCTGCAAGCGGCCCCTGAATCCGACGGGAATCTTACGAAGAGTCATCTATACTCGTTGGTTGATATTAGCAGGTTTGGGGAGGTTCTAACTTATGGATCATGTCATTGATGTAACACAGTCGTCCTTTCAGCAGGACGTTATTCAACGCTCGTACGAGATGCCGGTCGTGGTCGACTTCTGGGCGCCGTGGTGCGGGCCGTGCCGCATGTTGGGTCCGGTCCTTGAACGGCTGGCCAACGAGCCCAACAGCGGCTTCATGCTGGCCAAGCTGAACACCGACGAGAATCAGGCAATTGCCGGCCAGTACGACATTCGGGGCATCCCTGCGGTCAAGGCGTTCCGCAACGGACAGGTTGTCAACGAGTTTGTTGGCGTGCAGCCGGAGCCGAATGTGCGGCAGTTCTTGCAGCAGGTCAAGGCAGCCGGGCCGTCCAACGGACAGGCGAAGCAATCGGCCGCTCCTGATGCGTCCAAGCTGTCGGATGATGAACGCGTGGCTGAGGCGCGAAAGCTCCTGAACAAGGGGCAGGGTTGCCAGGCTGAGCCGCTGCTGCAGAAGTTTCCTGCTGGATCGCACCAAACCGAAGCGCAGCATCTTCTGACGCTGGCGAGCTTCCTGTGCCGCGCCAGCCGGGGCGGTGATCCGCTCGGTGTCTCCTCGACCCAGTCCGGCACATACAGCCAGGCAGCCAGCGCGATGCAGCGGAGGGAGCCGTCAGAAGCGTTGTACCATCTACTGATTGCGTTCAACCAGGAAACGGACACGAACAAAACGAGGGTGAAGCAAGTGATGGATGGCATTTTCGCACTGCTGGGCGAGTCGGACCCGGTTGTATCCCAGTACCGCTCGCTTGTTAGCTAGCGACAATTCTGAAACGCGACTGCAAACGTCAAGCGCGATTCCACATCATGTGGGGTCGCGCTTTTTGCTTTGCGAGGTAGGGAAGGACAACGACGTAGGACCTTACAATTATGTTGGCGAAATTCGGCATTCTGGCCCACAATAGCCGCCATTCTGAATTGAGATAGCGACGAGGTTACTCATGTTGACCCATGTGGTGATGATCAAACTGAAGCAGCCCAGCGCAGAGCAGGCAGCCGACCTGGTTGAATCGCTGCTGGCGCTTGAGGGTCAGGTGCCCACGCTGCGTCGAATGGAAGCGGGCGTCGACACGCTGCACCAGGATCGTTCCTACGATCTGGCCCTCATTGCCCGGTTCGATGATGTCGACGGCCTGAATGCATACCAGGTACATCCCGCGCACCAGGCCGTGCTGGCGGTAGTCCGAGAGGTGGCATCGGCGGTCGTGGCCGTCGACTACATTGACGAGGAGAGTAGATGAGCGGAGAGAAGCAATGTCCATCCTGCGGTGCGGCCAATCCGGCTGCCAATCGCTACTGTGGCCAGTGTGGCGCCGGCCTGCGCTTTCATGAGCTGGAAGCAAAGCGACCGGCGTTAATCGATGAATCTGGGCGACTGCTGCCGGACATTGACACCCGTCAGATTACGCGCTCGCTGGCCATCAGCGCGGCAGCCCTGACGGCCGAATTGGCTCTCGTCTACCTGCGCCGCCGCCTCCGGCAGGAGCGCGACAAGGAAATGATCATCGAACAGCCGGCGCAGACGGCCAGCGAGCCAAGCCGGGCCAGAAGATTGCGAAATACGGGAGCGGGCTTGCTTACGGGAGCCGTGATCGTTATCGCTGAACGTCAATTGACTGAGATTCAGAACGGCCGTCCAGTGCGCCACCTGATCGAGCGGACTTTCTACCGGCGCGACAATCAGTAGCCATCACGATGGGAGAGCAGATGAACTACCTGGAGAAGCTGCGACGGGCGCAGGAAAAGAACGACTCGTGGCTGTGCGTGGGCCTGGACCCGCAGCCGGACAAGCTGCCGCCAACCATAACCTGGAAGCACGATGAGCCCGTCCTGCCATTCAACAAGGCGATTATCGACCAGACGGCCGACCTGGTCTGCGCCTACAAACCCAATCTAGGCTTCTACCTTCAATGGGGCGCGGCGGGTGTCATTGCCCTGGAGCGGACAATCGCCTACATTCCGGACGAGATTCCGGTGATTCTGGACGCCAAGATTGGCGACATTGGCAACACACAGGCGGCCTGGGGCCGCGGACTGTTTGATATGTGGGACGTGGACGCGATCACTGTGAATCCCTATGTCGGCTCTGACGCGATTTTGCCGCTGCTTTCCGGCCGACCGGACAAGGCAGTTTACGTGCTGGCACGCACCTCCAACCGTGCAGGCCCACAGTTTCAAGGGCATCTGAACGACGCCGACAGCCTGGGGCAGCAGGTTCTGGCCGCTGGAACAGAGTGGTCGAGTGGCGACAGCAGCGGCCATTGTGGTTTCGTCGTCGGCGCAACCTATCCCGACGAGATGGCGTTGGCCCGCAGGCAGGCGCCAGCCGCCAACTTCCTGATCCCTGGCATTGGTGCGCAGGGCGGGGACCTGGAGGCGGCGGTGGCTCATGGCCCCGATCTTGTCGCAGGGCCGGTCATCAACGCCAGCCGGAGCGTGCTCTATGCGTCGGGTCAGGAAACATTTGCGGCCGTCGCCAGAGAAGCTGCCGATTCGCTGCGCCGCGAGATTAATGAGCTGCGCGAGTTGGCGGCTGCCGGGAAGCTATGAAGCCAACGGCCGTTTGGTGGGCATTGACAGCAGTGACTGCCAATCTGTAGATTTGAGTCATGTAACAGCAAGGAGATGACTTCATGTTGACTGTGTTTGTAGCGGCGGTCATGGCCGTCATCCTGGGAGTCGCGTTCTGCTTCCTGGGAATCCGCACATTTCTGGTTCTGCTTCCGATATGGGGCTTTGTGGCCGGGTTCTGGCTTGGCGCCCAACTGGTTAACTATATGCTGGGGACCGGCTTTCTCCTGTCCACGTCGTCGATCGTTGCCGGGTTAATCCTTGGCGTCATCTTCGCTTTCGCGTCGTACTCATTCTTTCAAGTGGGGGTCGCGCTGGTCACGTCGGTCTTTGCGGCGGCCGTTGTCAATGGCATCCTGCAAGCGCTGGGCATCACGTCCGGGCTGGTTATTGCGCTCGCCGTACTGGCCATCGCCGCTCTAGCTGTCTGGGCGCTGCTGCGATTTGAAGGCGATCGTATTCTGGTCATGGCGGTCACTGCGATTGGTGGGGCAAGTATCCTGCTTCTTGCGCCGCTGCTGCTGCTAGGGCGCGTCACGATTGACCAGCTCCGCGCATCCGGCAGTGCCATCGCTCCTATTCTGGGCGACTCATGGTTATGGCTGTTAGCCTGGTTGGCCCTGGCGGTGGTCGGGTTTGTGGTTCAATATCGGACAAGCCGCACTTACATGTTCACCACCGATGACCTGGTTTCGGGCTGGAGCTAACATCGGGCAGAGTCGAGATTGCGCATTCTCCATTAGTTTGCGAGGCTATCTACCATGTTCTTTGGCATTGATCCTAACTACCTCTATTTCGTTCTGATACCGACGCTGATCATCTCGTTTGGCGTGCAGATGTACCTGCGTCGAACGTTTGGCAAATGGTCAAAGGTGCCCAATGGCGCCCGCATTACAGGCAAGGAGACGACCGATGCGTTGTTCCTACGCACGTCGTTGAGCGCTATTCCCGTCGAGCCCACGAAAGGGGACCTGACCGATCACTTTGACCCGGTCAAGAACGTGGTCCGCCTGTCAGAACCTGTCTACGGACGCGAGACGATCTCGGCGCTGGCCGTTTCTGCCCACGAGTTGGGCCACGTGCAGCAGTACCAGACTGGATCGGCGCTCATCAAGGCTCGGTCGTTCCTGCTCCCGGCCATCCAGTACAGTCCTACTCTGTCGTATCTGTCCATTTTGATGGGCTTCATCTTCAACATTGCCGGGCTAATCTGGTTGGGAATTCTCTTCTTTTCGTTCCTGGTCCTGTTTTCGATTCTGACGCTTCCGGTGGAGTTGGATGCCAGCCGGCGCGCGGTGCAACTGTTGGATGAGGCCGGCTTGCTTGTGACGGCTGAGGATAAAGCCGGCGCGAAAGCCGTCTTGCGTGCAGCCGCGCTGACCTATCTGGCGGCCGCCATCACGTCGATCCTGCAGCTACTCTACTATATCAGCATTGCTCGCCGGGACTGAGTCTCCTCGGCGGCACGGCATGGGCACTGAGTGCAGTCTAGCATTGACGCTTATCCGCAACTCAGGTGTAGGGTGCCATTTAGGTTTGGAATGGCGCAAGTCGAAAAGAGCTTATGCCACATCGTTCTGGAATCAAAATTCAATTGGCGCTGGAATGGCCTAATCATCTGGAGACTTATGTCACGGTATCGCTGGACTAGCCTATTCCCAAACTTTATCTGACACTTGAGGCTTCGCGGGAAAGGATCAACGCTACTTCAGCCGCGAGAGGACCCAAGCCAGAACGGGTCCTTGCTCAACATCCGTTCGCGCAAATAGTGATGAGATGTATTTGGCAGAAGCGAGAACCGCCTCAACGATGTCCGGCGATCTCCTTGTCGTTCTTTACCAGGCCGACTTCCATGGCACCACGCAGTACCTCGACTTTGCTTTCGTAGTCTAGTGCCTCGGCCTCCACTAGAGCCAGAAGCGCTGTGAAGGCGTCGTCACGGCTTATTTTCGACCACTCTCGTTTAGGAAACGCCTCAGCCTTAGCATGGCGGATGACAGTCCCTCGACTGAAATTCAACACGTGGGCAATGCGTCGCTAGCTGAGACCGTTAGCGCTGAAGTAGCGAATGAGTTCATACTGTTTCCAGTGCTTCAGCCTTTGCTCCAGACGAGCCAGCTCGTCGGTCTGTGTCCGCGGAAAGGCATCCCGACGGGAACTAGTTCCTGACTGGGCGGACGCCTTGTCAGTCACGACCTGCTTCTTGAGTGCGGGATATAGTTCGTGGAGCGCCTTTTTCACAACTATGCTCAGGTTCTTGAGCAGATGCCATGGGAAACTGGCAAATCCATCAGAGTGCGTTGGTAGTAACCGTGGAATCGGCTCGAGAGGCGTCCACACTCGGGCAGATGCCAGGCAACGTGCCAGACAAGCGTATATGTCAATCCCGCCGGCGGTTTGAACGACTGATTTGGTTTCGCCCAAGGATACGTAAATGAGCACAATACCGGGTTTCATACCCTGCAGCATAGATTCACCAAGAGTCTGCTGTTTCATACCACACAGAGTGACGAAGAGACTGATTTAGGGGATGACTACCCAGTCAAACTACCATCTGGTGTTAGTTCACAAGACAAACGGGTCAACCTGCCAGCAGGTTGACCCGTTATGATGTACGAACGGGAGCGACGGGAATGGGGCACTCACGTGTATACCTATGGTGGTGAAGTTTCTTCCCAGATATGTAGCAGGACTGCAAGCCTTCGGAGTTCATCCGTATGCCGATATCCTATCAGAACGCAAGCAGCGAAATCAATTAGATGGGTAGGCAATGCGTGCTGGCAACAATCGCTCCAAGTCGAGTGCCTGAACAACGTCCTCGTCCTGAAGGAGCCCCATGCGCCGGGTCATGGATGAGTATGTCGCCGATTACAATGCGAGACGTCCACACCTGAGCCTAGGCCAACAGACACCGGTTCCCAGCTTACTAGTCGAGACATCAGGCAGGATTCAACGACGCAAGGTGCTTGGCTGCATCATCAATGAGTACTGCCGCGTACTTGGCCAAGTGACGGTTGTGACCGGACGGTAGCGATTGCGCTTAAGTCTCCCCACAGAGAACCCTGATGAGACATCTGGGCTTCCTGCAATATCGGAGGGTCCAGATGTCTTTGGCCGACCTCCATATTCCAACATATTGCAGTTGGACAGGTCGCGCACGACTCCTGTGAAACACGGCTTTTACGGTACCTGGGGACCGGTTGCGAAGCTAGCTACGGTCGCAGAATCAATCCAAATTGCCTGCGCTGTCGTTTATGCACCTCACGAACTCTTTAGCCTTCAGTTCCTCGCCGAATTCATGGAGTAGTTCAATGGCCAGGGCTACGAAAGGACTGATGAGGACGTCCCCTTTGCTCTCCCCAGAGACAACAGTAGAATGCATAGTAAACCTCGCAAATACTGTATGGTCGGGGTAGTATCGCCTTGTTGGAAAGCTCGCGGTCGGACCCAAGCCGAGACACAATGATTGACTTGACGCGCCTTAAAGCCTTCGTCTACGCGGCCGAGAGCCTGAGTTTTTCGGAGGCTGCCAGACAGTTGCATCTCTCCCAGCCGACCGTCAGTCACCACATCAAGGCGCTTGAAAAAAGCCTGAATGTCGCCTTGTTTACTCGATCCGGCCATGTGTTAAAGCTGACCGAAGCCGGCCGCTTGCTGCTGCCATTCGCGCACAAGCTCATCCATCAGACCAACGAAGTACAGGAGCTGATCACGTCTCTGGAACATGAGATCGTCGGCTCCTTGCGAATAGCTTGCAGCACAACAGCCGGCAAATTTGTGTTACCCCAGCTTTCGGCCCGCTTTTGCCAGCGATTTCCCGGCATCCAGGTGAGTATTCTTACCTGCAGCACGGAATACGTGGCTTCCCGATTGCTGGAGGGAGACGCCAACCTGGCTGTAGTCAGCAGCTATGACCATTGCGTTCAAGGTCTTGAATGTCAGGAGTTCTTCAAAGACACCATCGACCTGATTGTCCCGGCCAATCACCATTGGACAAATCGCCGGGCTATTGAACCGTCTGATCTGCTTTCTGAACGTATGATCATTCGCGAACCGACGTCCGGCACGCGCCGCGTGATGCGTACGGAGTTGGCGAAGCACGATATCAAGTTCGATGATCTGAACGTGCTGCTCGAACTGGGTAACGCCGAGGCGATTGTGAAAACGGTAGAGGCAGGATATGGGGTGTCGTTTGTCTCGGCCCTCGCGGCCGACTGGGCGTTGAAGCTAGGACGCGTTGCCGTGGTGCCTGTCAACGGCCTGGAGTTGCACCGCACCATCTATATGGCGCGACGTGTACTTGACGAACCTAATCGGGCGCAAGAGGTCTTCTGGAACTTCGTCCATGACCCAGCCAACGCCGACTTGCTGCACCTGGCCGAACAGGTGTCCTCGTCGCATCAGCAGCATAGCTAGTGCAGGCGCTCTTTGTGGTTAACAATGCTGCCATCCAGAACTGCTTGTATGGCGACGTCAATATCGGCAATGTCCGTGAGTATCGGCTCGACGCCCATCTCGGCCAGCCCTGAATAGGCTCCTTGCCCCATGCCTCGGGATAGCACCACCGCGCAATCGGCAATCGTTGCGAACATGCGCCGGTGCTTTTCGGCGTTATGGCGACCGTGGCCATGACCGTGGTCGTCGTCATGGTGCTCGTGATGTGGCGTTCCCTCGCGCGCAAACTCATTGTGCCCGGCCTTGGCTCGGAGCTCACGAGCGACAATCACGCCGTCTTCCACGGTACAAACTACGTATTGCTCTGCCCGGCCGAAGTGCGGGCTGATCTTCTGTCCATCGTCTGTGACGGCGGCAATCTTCACGTCAGTGCCTCCCGATTCCCGGTGATGTCGCAAGGAGCGGGGCGGCCGGAGCTTGGCAGTGGGCATGACCATCACACCCAGGATGTTTTTCCGACCGCCCCAAGAGTTACCGTTCACCTGAATGGCATCGCGCTCCCCCGATCAGGCTTCCGCATCGATCGTCATGCAAACGTTAGAAGACGAACGAAAGGCCCGCGCCCTGCGCGTCCAGCAGGAATGTCGGGGCATTCTCGATTACCACCCCTTCGCGGACGTCTTCCGGCTTAATAGCCTTGTTCTCAAGCGCAAGCTCACAGAGGATGACCTTGCCGCCTTCGCTGATGATATCGTCATACAACTGGACCGGATCCGGCAAGCCCTTCAGGTGCATGTCACGAATCTTCTCCAGTTCACCTTTCACCAGTGCGTTAGCTCCTCCAGGGCAGAAGAACACGGTTACCTCATCGCCAATTGCCGCCCCCGACGCGCTCATGATTAGCGTCGGCATGACATGGGGCGCATCGGCATGATTGCAGACCACGACCATCTTGCTATTGCCATTCTCACTCATTGTCAGTTCTCCTAATTTGCTCCATTGTTATAAGAACGTGCGGACCGCCTAAAGGCCTTTCAGAATGCGCCGCAGCTCGCGTGCATGACCGGCTTCATCAGCCGCCATTTCTTCCAGCTTCAATTTCAGTTCAACTTCACCCAGTTCTCCGGCCAGCTCCGCATGCTTCATGTACTCCTCAACATCCTGCAGTTCCAGTCGCAGATCCAACTCCAGCATCTCTTTCATCGATTCCGGCTTGTCAAACGGTCTGGGCGACGTGGTCGGCTGGCCACCGAGGTCGACGATGACGTCGGTGAGGAACGCGGCGTGCCCCAGTTCATCCTCAACTTCGTCGACAAGTAGCTCGCGCAGTTCCAGGCCCAGAAGGCCAACCGCCTGGCCGGCCTGGTAGGTGTAGCGAATGACCGTGCCAAATTCGGCGGCAAGATCATCATTCAACCCATTGATCAAAACTTCTTTCGTAGACATAGTAACTCCCTATTACGCATCGAAATCATCTGTACAGAGTGACCCGTTAATCAGTCCCGGTCGGAACCAGGTCCGGCGTGGCTTGCAACTCTTGCGCTCGTTGCCTGACCTCGTCCAGGTAGATGGCCAGCGGCCGGTACGCCAGGTGCGACCACTTGCCAAACGGCACCTCCAGCACCAGCATCGGCACCAGCAAGGCCAGGTGGATGACATACGTGCTGTAGGTCGACAGCGGCCACCCGACATAGCGGAATGTATGGACCAGAATGCCGGTCAACGTCACAGTGAATAGCAGGATGGGGAAAATCCAGTCGCTGGGATGAGAGAAACGATGGATCTGGCGCGTTTTCTGAATGCGGCCCCAGATGGCGCGGCCTGACCCGTACAAGAGCACGATCGTGGCATAGTAACCTAGCCAGCGCTGCGGATGCCAGATGGGATAGATGTTGTCCGTCTGGAACCATTGCAGGAAGAACACGATGATGACCAGCATCAACACGTAGCCGCTCACCAGCAGCATGTGGGAAATCCACGACGGCCGTTCCTCCTCACACGCTGACCAGCGGCGCTGTGTGGCGAAATGATATGGCAGGTTCCACAACTCGCTGAGATAGGCTTTCAAAGGAATATTGACGGGCTCCCCATGCCGCATTGTCAGACGATACATGCGCCAGGCATTGGACAGCAGGAAGAATAGCAGCCCCACAACCATGATCCAGTCCAGGATGTGGATGATATGGACTGGAGCGAAGGTATTAAGTTCCACGCGGTCGGTTACGACTGGACCGTGGAAGAAGACGAAGGCCAGGATAATGGCCACGGCGACCAGCAAAATAGCTCCTACTTCCCAAACGATGGAGGTATAGAACTTGCGGGCCAGGCCGGTCCAGTCGTAGCGTGCTGTCAGCCAGCGCCGCAGCGCCATCTGCGCCTCGGCTGGCTCCGCTCCGCGCGGACATGTCACGGTACAGTCACCACAGTAGTAGCACAGCCAGGGGTCCAGACTCTGCTCCAGACGATCGGTCAGTCCCAGCTGCACCAGTCGCAGTGACTTCCGCGGGAACGGGTGGTCGTCGCTGGCCAGCGGGCACATGGCCGTGCACGTGCCGCAGTTGAAGCAGGCCTCGATATTGACGGCGCCTTCTTCACCGTAACGTTTGAGGTCCAGCAGCAAATCCGGGTCAACACGATGGCTCATTTCTTCTTATCCTCCACCCGCTGGTACAGGTAGTATTCGCCGCACATGCCCGTCTCAACGACTAGGCCATACTTCTTCATGGCAGTCAGGTGCCAGAGCACTTCGGCCGCCGGCAGCCCGGTAATCTCGGCCAGTTCGGGAACCGTTCTCGGCTGCTCCCGCGTCGGCTGGCATATCAGGCGGCGCTTTGCCTGCTGCTCCTTTAGCAACGCTTGTGTGCGGGCCACGCTCTCCTTGTGTTCCTCACGCAACCGCTTGAGCTCGATGGCTTGCTTCTTGGCGTCGGCTTTGTTCATCGTCTTGCTTCCTTTGCTACCGTGTGGACCGCACACCCTCAGGCGAATTCCGGCACCGGCATTGCCTCGGCCACAATGGCGTCGATCATCGCTTCGTACTGGCTCAGCCTCCAACCCAGCAGGTCCACGGCCCGGTTGGGGCAGGCCCCGACACAGACGCCGCAGCCGGCACAGTTCGCTGGTGTGACCACGGCTTTCTGAACGCTGTGGCCATTGACATGCACTGTCTCCAGCGAGATGGCATCCTCGTACTGGCAAACCTCGATACACCGGCCGCTGCCGTCGCACAGGTCAGGGTCTACACGGGCCACGAACGGGTCCAGTGCCACCTCGCCCTGGCTCAGTAAGCCGGCGACCTTGGCCGCCGCGGCCGAGGCAGCGGCGCAACTCTCCTGGATGTTCATCGGACCTTGCGCGGTCCCGGCCAGTACGATGCCCGGGTACAGCCGTTTCCACTGGGCGAAGCTTGGGATGCACTTCCAGCAGAAAGCGGTCATTTCCGGGCGCAATCTTCAAGATCTGAATAAGGTCTTCTACCGGGTTGGGCATCATGCCCACCGCCAGGACAACCAGATCGACGGGCACCTCCATCTCCTCACCCCAGGTCAGGTAGTCGCGGACGCGACACCAGGAGCGGATGATCCTCGCCCGCCGGCGCGGCTGTCACCTGTGGCAGTTCGTCATCATGAAAGCGCAGGAACGCGACACCATGTCACTGGACGCCTGGGTGTAGTATTCCTCATGCCCCCGGCCATAGGTGCGGATGTCCTCGTAAATATCGAAGATATTGACAGCGGGATAGCGCTCCCGCAGCTCGTCAGCTGGCCTGCAGCGTTGCCGTGCAGCACACCCGCGAGCAGTAGTCGTTGACTTGGCCATCGGGCTGAGGCTCGTTGATGCCCTCCACCTGGCGGCTACCGACACAATGAATGAAGGCCACGTTGCGCACGGGGTGGCCGTTCCACTCCAGCGCTTGGCCGTGCTTTTGCAGGGCCAGCAGGCGCACAAATTTAGGCAGCGTTATGACCTCAGGAAAGTCACCGTAGCCATACTCACCCGTGAACGGTTCGTACGGCTTGAAACCGGTGGCGACAACCACCGCCCCAACCGCCACCTCAAAGGTGACCGGTTCGTTCTCTAACGGCATGGGTTTGCCATTGGAGCGGATACTCGCCGTCGCGTGTAATGCTCCCAGTCCACGGCCGGCGTCGGGGGGAAGCACCCTTCGTAAGCGCGATAGATTACCTTGCGCTGCGTGAGGCCGTAGTCGAACTCGTTGGGCACTTCTATTGTGCAGGCCGCCATGGCCGCCTCGGCCACATCGTCGGCCAGGCCACGCGACTGCTGCCGGAGTGTTGCCTGGAAGTCGCCGACGTAACCCTTCATGCCCACCAATTCGGTCTGCGTGTAGATGGTGACGTTGGGGTGGGAAACCACCTGCTCGATCAGCTCACCCAATAGCTCGCGGGCGGGCTGTCCGGTAGGGAACACGCTCTCCAGTTGGGCCATGTGGCCACCCAGGAACGGCGTCTTCTCAATAAGCGTTACCTTGATGCCGCGCCGGGCAATGTCCAGTGAGGCGCGAAGGCCCGCCACGCCACCGCCGATTACCAGCGCGTGTTGGTTGGCTTCCAGGCGAATCGGTTCCAGCGGGTCCAGCCGCAGGGCTTTGGCAATGCCGGCCGTCATCAGGCGGTGGCTTTGGCTGTGGCCGCATCGGGTTTGTCGTGGTGAACCCAGCTATCCTGTTCGCGGATGCCGACATGGTGGTAGAAGTACGGGTTCAATCCGGCCCGGGCTAGGTGCCCCGAAACGTCTGCTCATGGAGCGACGGGGCGCAGGCGCCAATGACCACACGGTTGACGCCCATCTCTTTGATGTCCTGCTCGATCAAGGCCTGCCCGGCGTCGGAACACATGGACATGTCGGTACGGGAGACTACCACATTGGGCACTCTGCCGAGTGCTCTGGCGACTGCCTCGGTGCGGACGACGTCGCCAATGTTGCCGCCGCAGCGACAGGTGTAGACACCAACACGAATCTCTTCCTCTGCGTTCGGCGACTCGGCCGTTGTTTCGACCTCTTCCACCGGCAATGGTTCTTTGTCAGGCATAGGCCAACTCCCTCTCCGCGATGACCGCGGAAACCTTGCTCTCCAAATAGGCGGCCGTTTCCGCAGCAGCCGCACCGGCCATGACAATGCTATCGACAATGTCCATCGGCCCAACGGCCGTGCCCGTGGCGAAGATGCCGGGAATGCCGGTGACGCAAGGCGCGATGTTGGAAGCCGGTATCTCTACGAAGCCATCGGCCGTGGAAACCGGCACCTGGAAGACGGCCTGCGGGTTGTAGCCGGGAATCATACCGACGGACAGCACGACCAGGTCGTGCGGCCGCTCAACCACGCGCGAGCCATCGTCGATCAACTCGACGCGTACGAACGGGTTCTGCGCCTCATCCTCGCTGATTCGGGCCACCTTGCCCTTTACAAACTCGATACCCATCGCCCGGGCATTTTGGTAGAACTGCTCGTATCCCTTGCCAAAGGTACGGATGTCCATGTAGTAGATGGTGATGTCGGCCAGGGGCAGTGCGCCGGAAAGCAGCATCGCCTGTTTGATGGCGTACATGCAGCAAATACGCGAACAGTAGGTGACACCGAGAGTTTCATCCCGCGACCCGGCACACTGAACGTAAGCGATAGACTCAGGCTCCTTGCCGTCAGACGGCCGCAGCACGTGACCATAAGGGCCGGTCGGGGCGAGTAGCCGCTCCACTTTCAGCGCGTCGATGACATTGGCCAGTTCGCCTGCCCCGTACTCCTTTTTGGCGTCGCTGGGTGTTAGCTCAAAGCCCGTCGCCAGCACGACAGCGCCGACCTGTATCTTCGAACTCCTGCGCTGTCTGGTTGAAGTCGATGCAGCCCTCCACGGGACACACTTTCTGGCACTTGCCGCAGAGGAGGCAGTGCTCTATGTCCAGAACTGCCTTTTGGGGGACGGCCGTGGAGAACGGCACCCGGATCGACCGGTGCGCACCCATATTCATGTCGAACGGACTTGGGGTGTCAATCGGACAGGCATATTCGCAGAGGCGACAGCCAGTGCAGGTATCGATGTCTACGTAACGCGGCTTCTGCAGCACAGTGGCGGCGAAGCCACCTCGTTCTCCTCGATTCCGCTGCACCTCGCAGTAAGTCAGTAGTTGGATGTTTTCGTGGTGGGCCACAGCCGACATTTTGGGCGTGGTAATGCAGCTGCAGCAGTCAAGCGTGGGGAACACCTTGCTTAGGGCGATCATCTTGCCCCCGATGCTGGCTTCCTTCTCCACTAACGCGACTTGATAGCCCTGATCGGCCAGGTCAAGCGCAGCCTGCATGCCGGCAATTCCGCCGCCGACCACCAATGCATCTACATTCAGATTCTCGTGCCTCATAGTGCTGTCCTCAAGCTGGTACCGCCGCTGCCGTGTGGGCAAGTTCTTCTCGCACCGGGCCGATATCGGCCAGCAGGTCGTTCATCTGGTTGACTTCGTTCAGAAACGGTCGCACGCACACGGTGCAGATAGCTGTCAGGCGGAGGCGCCGCGGGTCAAGACCACGGTCTTTCATCACAGGATAGACATTGTTGATGATTTCGGCCGTGCGCTCGGCACCCCCCTTGTAAGGACAATCGGTACCGCTGTACATCACCAGGATCGCGTCGACCCCCTTCTCGAACGTGTCCAGATAGAAAGTCTCCGGAAACATGGCCGGGCAGACGACCGGCAGGATGTAGACGTTGGGCGCGTAGTCAAAATGTCCCTGGCCGACCGAGTCTGCCCCGGCATAGCCACCGGACAACGTCGCCAGAACAAGGATCTTCGGCTCCGTGGATGTGGTCTTTTCCCCATGCATTGGGATGCTTGCCTCCAAAGAACTGGTTACGGGACGGCTGGACGTTATTTCATCCGCTTCACGAAGAGGCGGTCATAGCCGCCGTCGGCCGTCAGGTGCCCGAGGTATTCGTGGCCCACCTTCTGGCACCACTTGGGGATGTTGTCAACGGTCTGAGGGCTACCGGACCAGATTTCCAGTACCTCGCCTATGCCAACCGTGCCGATTCCTTTCTTGGCCTCCAGCAACGGGCCGGGGCAGGCGCTGGCCCGCGCGTCGATAACCTTGGCAGCTTCAATTTCATTCAGATCTGGCGTTGCAGTTGTCATGTTTTGCCTCCATTTGGCGTTGTCTTTAGCTCTCCGTATTCATGTCCGGCGTGTGGCGAATGGGCCAGTCCGTCGATCAGGCCACAGCACTTCAGGGCCGCAGCATCTTCAGCAATGCGATACCGGACCGTGTGACCGTCCCGCTGCGATTGCAGCAGCCCGCAGTCGCGCATCAACTTCAAATGCTGGCTGGCGTTTTGCAGAGAAATGTCCACAGCCGTAGCAATTTGGCTGACCGTCTGCTCCTGCTCGGCCAATGTCCACCAGATCAGGATTCGCCTTGCGTTGGCGAAGACGCTGCATATCGCCGCCTGTCTTTCCGCAAGGGCCATCTGATCAGCACCCATGTTGCGGTTCACACCTTTCAGCACTGGATCGTGCTGCACACGCTCTAGTCTTTTGCAAATTCGCTTAATTGCAATTCTTCTTAACCATACGGGATGCAGCGCAATCGGATAAGTGATGATTGTCATCGCCCGCATTACATTGTTCGATTGAGCTTGATAGATGTTTTCTATCGGGGTTGCGTATTGTTCCCTTTCAGAGCCCACGGGGGACAGATCAGGGTCAAGAACTAAGAGAGACTTTCGCCCTCCGGTACAATGTCTACCATGGAGGACGACATGCCCAGAAAGAAAGCCTGATCTGCCGAAGATACCGTCCGCAATATCCGACGTCGGACTCGTAAGAAATACTCAGGCGAAGAGAAGATCCGCATCGTCCTGGAGGGACTGCCGGGCGAGGAGAGCATCGCCGAGCTGTGCCGTCGCGAGGGCATCAGCGAGAGTCTCTACTACAGCTGGAGCAAGGAGTTCCTGGAGGCCGGCAAGCAGCGGCTGGTGGGCGACACCAAGCGGCAGGCCAACAGTGAAGAGGTCAAGGACCTGCGCCGGGAGAACGAACAGCTCAAGCAGCTGGTGGCTGAGCTGGCGCTCAAGAACCGGGTGCTCAAAAAGAGTGTACTTGGCTTGGAGAGCGAGTGGGATGACTGATGCGCTACACGCAGGCCGAGAAGATGGAGATCATCCGGCTGGTGGAGCAGTCGGAGCTGTCGATCGCCCAGACACTGGCTGAGCTGGAGGTGCCCCGCAGCACCTTCTACCGCTTGGTATCAGCGGTATCAAGCCACCGGCTATGAGGGACTGGCATCCAGAGCCAGACCCCGCCAGTTCTGGAATCGGATTCCCGAGCGGAGCGAGAGCAGGTGGTGGAGGTGGCGCTGGAGCAGCCAGAGCAGTCGCCGCGCCAGCTGGCCTGGCACATCACCGACAGTGAAGGCTACTTCATCTCTGAATCGAGTGTCTACCGCATCCTGAAGGGCTTTGACCTGGTCACCAGCCCGGCCTTCCAGATGGTCACCGCCAGCGACCGGTTCAAGCACCCGACCCGGCGGGTGAACGAGCTGTGGCAGACCGACTTCACCTAGTTCAAGGTCATCGGCTGGGGCTGGTACTATCTGTGCACGGTGCTGGATGACTACTCCCGCTACATCCTGGCCTGGCGTCTGTTGACGACGATGGCCGCCACGGATGTTGAAGAGACGCTGGATCTGGCCCTGGATGAGGCAGATGTGACTCAGGTCAAGGTCAAGCACCGGCCGCGACTGCTGTCCGACAATGGCCCCTGCTTCGTGTCTCAGGCACTGGCCCGGTATCTGAAACGCTACCAGATGACCCAATCCGCAGCGCGCCCTACCATCCGATGACCCAGGGCAAGATTGAGCGCTATCACCGTTCGATGAAGAATGTGGTCAAGCTGGATACCTACTACTATCCCTGGGAACTGGAGCAGGCCATCGCGGACTTCGTGCCCTACTACAACCAACACCGGTACCATGAATCGCTGGACAACCTGACACCGGCCGATGTCTATCACGGTCGGACCAAGGAGGTGAAGAGCAAACGACAGAAGACGAAGGAGAAGAAGCTGGAACTCAGGCGCCGGCTGAATGGACAGAAGGCGCCCGATGGTTTATCGTTGGAGGGGTGAACCCTCTCTTAATTCTGGAACTCTTCTGTCCCAAAGGTGTGCTGCGTGGGAATTGCGCACAGAGCAGCGAGCGCTGATTTCCGTGCTGATTGGATAGTTTTGAATTTGAAGCGTTCGTGTACTGCGGATTTTGTAGAAATGCTCAAGCGGGGACTTGAAAGGATGGAATGATGGACACATGTTGCAACAACCTTGTGTTTGAGTTTGTAGCTGATGCCAGTAAGGCAGACGGATGTGAGTTCTCAATCGGTAAATGCAGGAGTTGTCAAGCTAATCTGATACATTGTTTCATCACAGCCACAGTACATCCAGGGAGTTATGCAGTAGTTGATGAAGAGCTTGTCTCTCAGATATTGCAGTTGCACGGCAAAGAACAAAAGGCATTCATGCGGGCGTGGTATCGAGAGCTATAGAACCTTCACCCCGGCGTTAACCGATTTCGGCTGACCTTGGAAAACCGTGTAACCAAGGCCTAATGCTTGCCGCTATGCGAGAATAGCGGCATCAGTTGCACATTGGTATGAGCCGATGACTACCCGATCATGACCGTACACACGATGTCACCACACATCAGTAACAGTCGACAATCCCCTATGCGCGCTTGTCTATCTCGTTTACATGATCGACATCCAGTTCCAACTTGACATGAGTCTTGTTTAGGAACGCGAGCAGCACCTGGACACGTTCTGTTCCTGGCAGGTGCTCGTCGAAGAGGGCCTCATAGCCTGCGAAGGGACCATCCGTAATGCGCAGCCGCTCGCCACGCTTAAAATTCTTCGCCGCTTCCGCGCCCGTCACGGCCAGTTCTGCCATCCGCTTCTTCAGCGAGTCGATCAGGTTAGGCGGGACGGGAGCTGGTTCTCCGCCGAAGGCTACGAGGCCGTGGGTGCCGGGAATCCGATCGAAGGCGTGGATTCCAACAGCATCCAGGTCGAAGCAAACAAACAGATAGCCCGGAAAGAATGGCCGAACCTTTGCCGATCGCGGATTGACTGGCTTGACACGAAATGATGGGAAGAACAGTTCATACGTCTGCTCCGGATCTTCCAGAATGGCGAGATTTGGCAAGCAGGCAGGAGAGCGCAGAAGCTTGTAAACAGCACGCTCCCGATGAGGCTTAACATGCAACGTATACCATTGTGCGACCATCACTACCCCTAAACTGAACTTGTACTCACCATCCAGTATAGCAGTCGAGGCAGGATTGACCACTGCTAGTTTTTTGGAAGCGTAGTGAGTGACCATCTATGAATTGTGCCAGATTAATGGCAGCGCAATCTGGATTCATAGTCGCAATGCGGCACGTGCTCAGCTCTTGGTTGCTGCTTGTCAGGCCCGTGATCTGCTGTTGCTGTCTGACCCTGCGTCG
>CAVQSM010000003.1:0-92511 GCA_963715935.1 uncultured Chloroflexia bacterium
CGAATCCAGATATGATAGTTAGCAAGCCATTCTGGCTATTGGCCACATGCATCATACAGAGGGAGCAATGATAGATAGACGGCCGTTACCGGCTTAACAATAGTGACTCCGGCGGCGATGGCAGCCTCGGGTGACATCGTCGTTTCGAGGTGAAGGTCAATCCAGCTGGACGTGTCAACCATCGCCTTTGTGATGGCCTCGGACAGCGGTCCCCAGGCATCGGGTCCTGCTGGAGATTGCCAACTGGAGCGCACCCGCTTGCCATCGCTGGAAGACTCCACAACCCGCCACTGCAGGTCATGCGCCGACGCTGCCTGGTCAACTGTCTCGCGAACGGATGACTTACCGATAGCGTCCCTGAAAGATTCCCACTCCCACGAACCAGAATTGGGATAGTCGGGCTTCTCAACATAGAAACCGTAGTACGCGTGGACATCGTCCAGACTGAAGAAGAATTTGGCCGGTCGGAGGTTGAACCTGTCGGTGTTGTGACGGTCAAAGCGCGGCGGTTGGCCAAGAAGAACCTGTTGCCGACGAGAGACCGCATGTTGCACAAAGTCGCGCCCGGTCCTGTCACGAAACGTTTGCGAGAGCAGTCCTCCCAGCGATGTGTCGCGCCGCCACGTGGTGCCGTCGGTATTGGTTTGGAAGTCTGAGAGTTGCAGACCCTTGAAGCTATGTCCAGGATGGTTGCGTGCGGGTCCAGCGGATTGTCGGCGAGCCTCTGTCGACTTTGACGGTTTCGCTGGCTTGATGTGGCGGCGGTTCAACTCCTGAATGATGACAAGCGGTGGTGTCAAATAGGTGTCGGCGTCAATCCAGCCCGACGGAAGCTGTTTATAGCGTTGACCGTTCAATTCGATAATGGTTTCACTCATTGGTCACTCTCCTTCTTTTGGCTGGACGCGGTCGGCTCAATAGGCTGACGGGAAGCTGCGACATTCCTCCATCGCTTGCGCTGTCAGTTTACGCCGCTTTCGCGCGGCGGGCTAGAATTCGGTAAGCGCAGTGAAGCCCGGTATACTCAAGGCTCGTTTAGCCTCCACTATCCCAGGAGCGCCTATGAGCAGGAAACAACGACGACGATCTCGCCCACCCTTACCCGACATCAACCTGACGACGCGCTGGCCTTGGAACCAATTGCTGAGGTCGGGCCAGGCGGTGAGTTTCTGAGCCACGACCATTCGCTAAGCCAGTGGCGGTCGCTCTGGGTACCGGGCGTCTTCGACCGGCAGCGGCTGGAGCCGTGGCAGGAAGATGGCAGCCGCGACATCAACAGCCACCTGCGCGAACGAGCCGTCGCTCTCATGGACAGCCACACTGTCCCGTTGCTGACGGCCGCCGCAAAAGCAGAAATCAAGCGCGTCCTGTCCGGCAAGGCATAGCCAGCTCCATGCAAAGGAGATAGAGAATGATTGTCAAAGGCCCCACGTTGTATCTTCGCACGGTGCGCGAACGCGATCTGGACTGGCTCTATGAGCAGCAAAACAATCTCGAATCTCGCGGCGATTACTTCCCCATCGGCGTCGTTTCGGAAACGGAGTTCAAGCGTGGATTCCAGCAGGACGGCTTCTGGTCAGACGACCGCGGCCGCGCGCTCATCTGCGCCAACGACGCCGACGCGATTATCGGCGTGCTCGTCTTCTTTCGGGCCACGCCCTATTGGGACTGTTACGAGATCGGCTACCGTCTGTTCGACGTCGCTCAAAGCGACCGCGGTGTGATGACCGAAGCGTTGACGCTGTTCACCTACACGCTCTTTGCCAGCAAGCGCGTCCATCGCCTGGAACTGAAGATCGTGCCGGAGAATAAGGGATCGGTGCGCGTGGCGGAGAAGTGCGGCTACCGGCTGGAGGGTGTGGCCCGAGAGGCGTGGCACCATCGTGGCCGTCATCTGGATATGGCCGTCTATTCGCAGCTGCGGCCAGAGTTCCCGGCCACCTTGGCGAAGGCAGTCGACCGGCTCAGCGGCCCGCCACCACTCCGCGTGCAGCAGGCCTAGACGCGAACGACCAGCCGCGTCAGAGCCCAGAGTGGCGCACGACCGGAGAGCTCTCCATCCAGCGCCCCTCCTCTCCCGTCGACTCCTCATCTGCCGCTCATCGCCACCTGCTAGACTAGAGGTATGCAAAAAGGACGCAGAAATATCGGTGTTGCGGGGGCGACGATTGGGCTGGCTGTTCTGGGTGGGCTCCTGCTGACCGGCGGCCTCATTGTCAGCCGCAGCGACTTCCGGCCCGGCGAAGAGCCAGACCGCTTCCCCACCGTGACCGGCAACAACCTGGACCGGGAGCTGGTGGAGTTCCCGCGAGATTTTGGCGGCGACCTTAACTTACTGTTTATCCCCTTCCTGCAGCAGCAGCAGCGCGTCGTAGATACATGGGTGCCTTTTGCGCGCGAGCTGGAGGCGACCTACCCCGGCACAATCTACTACGAACTGCCGACCATCGAGGACATGGGCACGTTGGGCCGGACGTTTGTGAACGAAGGCATGCGGGCGGGCATTCCCGACCCGGTGTCGCGCCAACGAACGGTGACGCTCTACCTCGATTTGGCGGCGTTCATGCGCTCGCTCGACATTACCTCGCGGAATGACGTCCACGTCTTGCTGGTGACCAACGCCGGTGACATTCTCTGGCGAACCACCGGGCCATACTCACCTGACACAGCCGACCAACTGCTCCAGGTCGTAGCCGATAACCGCCCGTAATCTGCCACGGGACCAATTGGGGATTGATTTGTGAGCGCCATGCCCTTATACTACAATTAATCGGCGGAGACGTTCCGCCATTCCACTTGTCCACCCAACACAAGGAGAAAGTAATATGACCCACGCGCAATCTAATGTGCGGCCGTTTAAGCTGGTCGCCATCCTGTCCGTTCTGCTGTTTATTATGCTGGCGTTAGTCTCGGTTCAGGCGGCGCCAGCCGCCGAAACGGCCGCAAGCAGCGAGTTCACTGTCGTCGCCGATGGGCTGGCCAATCCTCGCGGCATCACGTTCGACGAATACGGTGACCTGTATGTCGTCGAAGCCGGCAGCGGTGGCGAAGGCGTCTGCATTGAAGGCGCGGAAGGCCCGCTCTGCTTCGGCAACTCCGGCGCTGTCACAAAGGTGACGATGGACGAAAGCCGGGCGACCGTGGCCCAGGAACAGGTGATCACCGGTCTGCCATCCCTGGGCGCGCCGACAACCGGCGATGCTGCCACCGGCCCTCACGCCGTCGCCTTTGACGCGGGCGGTGAAATGTACGTGATCACGGGACTGGGCGGGCCGCCGAGCTGGCAGGAACCGACCGGGCCCCTAGGCGCGTCTGGCGCCGAGTTTGGCTGGCTGATGACGGCCGATCCGGTCACCGACAGCTACACGCCGTGGGTCAATCTCGCGGCGTATGAAGCATCTGAAGATCCGGACGGCGACAATGTCGACTCCAATCCGTTTGGAATGGTGACTGATGGCACTGAGCTGGCTATCACCGATGCCGGCGGCAACTCGCTGCTCGCAGTCTCCGACATTGGCTCAATCACCACGGAAGCCATCTTCCCGGCGAGAATGGTAGAGTTTCCACCCGGCAGCGGCAGCATGATGCCGATGCAGGCGGTTCCCACAGCCGTGCGCGTCGGGCCGGACGGCGCGACCTATGTCGGCCAACTGACGGGATTCCCGTTCCCGGTAGGCGGGGCCAACGTCTGGCGCGTGCCCGACGCCGGCGATGCCGAAGTGTATGAAGGCGGCTTTAGCAGTATTCTCGGCTTCGACTTCGCCGCCGATGGCAGTCTGTACGTGCTGGAGATGTTCACCAATGGCCAATTGAGCGGCGACCCGACCGGGGCCGTCATCCATGTGGCCACCGACGGCACGCGCACAGTGCTGGCTAGTGCGGGGCTGATTACGCCGACTGGACTGACGGTCGGCCCGGACCAGGCTATCTACGTCTCGAACTTCGGGGTCAGCGGCAGCATGGGCCAGGTCGTGCGTATCCCGGCGCCCACCAACGAAACACCGAAGCCTGTGATGCGCACCATCACCGTGGAAGCAGCCAAAGACAATACCCTGTACGAGAGCGAGACAGGCACTGTTAGCAATGGCCAGGGTGAATACCTCTTCGCAGGCAACACGAAGGACAAGGGTCTGCGTCGGGCTCTGGTGGCGTTCGACATGGGTTCCATCCCGCCGGTCGCCAACGTCATATCCGCGACCCTGTCGCTGAACGTGTCCAAGTCCGTCGTAGCGGGCGAATCGCCGGTTGCAGTACATGCGGTTCAGGCAGACTGGGGAGAAGGCGCGTCTGATGCGCAGGGCGAGGAAGGCGCCGGCGCAACGGCCGAAGCCGGCGACGCCACCTGGCTGCACACCTTCTTCGACACCGACATGTGGACGACACCGGGCGGTGACTTCGCCGCGGTCGCCTCTGCCACGACAACCGTCGCCGGATCAGGCAGCTATGACTGGAGCTCGCCGGAGCTGTTGGCCGATGTGGCCGGCTGGGCGTCGGGTGACACAGCCAACAACGGTTGGGTCCTCCTCGGTGACGAGAGCGGCGAGACAACCGCCAAGCGGTATGACAGCCGCCAGACGACCGAAGGCCAGGGACCTACGCTGACGATTACCTACGAGGTCTACCAGGTCCTGACCCCGGTAGTGACGGCGCCTTAGTCACAAAAGAGGTCTCAGGTCCCAGAGCCTGAGAGCCGATAGTTTGATAGAAAAGCGACCGGGCGAATACCCGGTCGCTTTTCTATGTCAAAGGAGCGGTGTCGCCGGCTTCCGCGCGCGAGTTCGCTGCGCAGGCAAGTAGGACCGTCTTGATCTGAAATGGAGTCAGGCCGGGATGCTTGCTGCGAATCAGAGCTACGATACCCGCGATGTGGGGCGCAGCGAAGCTGTTGCCGGTGTTGGAAGCGTACTGCTTGTTGTTCCAGGCCACCTTGACGTCAATACCCGGCGCACCAAACTCTACCGGCGGCTTTGGATTGTAGTAGTACATGAACGGATCCGGATTGTCATGCGCAGCCACCGAGAAGACGGAGGAGAAGGTGGATGGATAACTCGGCTCCGGAATGTTGTTGACCGCCGAAACAACAGCGATGTTCTTGAACACCGCCTGGTCGGTCAAATCATGGAACAGCGCGAAGTAATTGTCCTTCGACGTACTCAGGCTCAAATTGACCACATCCATGTCGTGCTCAATGGCCCAGTCGAGCCCGCCGGCAAAGACGTAGGCGCGGCCGCTCATGTTGCGGCCCAGGACGCGCACGCTGTACAGCTCCGCTTCGGGGGCGAGGCTGTGGATGATGCCCGCGCATGCCGTGCCGTGTCCGGCCAAATCACGCGGCGGCATATCCTCCACCGCCTTGTAGCCCGTCTCCGAAAGCTCGTCCAGTTCGATGACCACCCCGCCCTGCACTGCGTCACCGAGCGCTGGATGATCAGCCTCGATGCCCGTGTCGACCACCGCCACCTTGACGCCGGCCCCCGTGCTGCCGCCCCAGGCCCACTCAGGCGTAATGCTTGCCAGCGGACCTCTTGAGATGATCTCACGAATCGCTTCGGGCGTGAACTGCTCCGACCAGGCAGGTCGTAGTTGTTGATTACTCATAGCACATCATGTGACCTGCTTTAGCCGTAGCGGCGGCGTGTCTGGCCAATCTCGCCAAAAGCAGCCAGTACTTTGAGCGCAGCCCGGCGCTCGTTGGCTCCCAGCTTGCTCAGATCGTTGAAGAGGCCCGCCATCAACAACAGATCCGTGTTGTCAACGACCGATTGTGGACTCTGCTCCAAGGCCATCATCAAGTCGCTGGAGTCAGGCAGCGCCTGCTCAGCCGCCAGCTGCTTCAAACCCGCGACCAGCGCTTCACCAATCTGATCGAGCTGCTGTGACTGCTCAATGGCCAGTGCCGCTTGCTGCGCAAACAGACCCATGATCTCCATATCTTGCATGCCAAAAGAAGCGGCGTCAATCTTGTCCAGCACCTCCATGACGCCCACCACCCGATCGCCGGACAAGAGCGGCGTAGCCAGGATCGAGTCGGGCACGTAACCGACGCTTTCGGCAAACTCCTTGTTGAAGCGGGCATCCTGCTGGGTATTGCTGACGGCAATCGCCTGGCCAGTCATGGCCACGTAGCCGGCGATGCCCTTGTCGATGGGGATACGCACGCCGAGAAGGTCCTGAGAGTCGTCTCCAATGGCTACGCGAAAGACCAGCGACTCATCGTCATCTTCCACTAGCAAGATAGCTGCACCTGCTGCGCCGAAGATACGGGCGGCCGCCACCACAATCGAAGTGAGCAGCTCATCATTGGATGTGGGCAAGATCGCGCGGCCGCTCAGTTCCACCGCCTGCACAAGCTGTGCCAACTCGGTCGCGAACTCTCGGTTGGTGGGTTGGCTATCATCTGCCATATGCACTCCTGTTACGCCACTAAACCTGCCGGGCAACGTTGATGCCCGGCAGGTTCTTGTTAGAAATCAGTCTTGTATACAGGCTGACCTGTTCGCCTCGCTCCGGAAAGCGGTCAGTCAATCAGGTAGATATCCTGGTCAGGGTCAAAGACGATGCGCTGGCGCAGCTTGGCCCCTTCGGGCATCGCGTGGGCGACCGCTTCATCCTGGCCCATGGTGTTTGCTTCTGCCGCCCAGTTCCAGCGATGGGCCACTGCTTCGTCGCTGCCCATCGTGTTTGCTTCCACAGCCCAGTTCCAGCGATGAGCCACTGCTTCGTCGCCACCCATGGCGTTGGCTTCGCTGTTGACCAGGAAGAGCTTCATCACGTGGGCATTGGCCTCGTCCTCACCCATTGTGTTCGCTTCGCTAACGGCGCGGCGCATGATATGGGCAGCCGCTTCGTCCCCGTCCATCGCCTTGGCTGCCGTGTTGGCAAATAGGCGCATGGCATGAGCGTTGGCGTCATCGGCGTCCATGGCGCGAGCGGCGCTCAGAGCATAGAGCCGCATGGCATGGGCCACAGCCTCGTCATTGTCCATCGCCTTGGCCGCGGCGGCGGCGTAGAGGCGCATCGCATGGGCATTGGCTTCGCTCTCGTCCGCCACCCGGGCAGCCGTGTTGGCGAACAAACGCATCGCATGGGCGTTGGCGTCTTCCTCGCTGGCAGCGGCGGCTGCGTCAGCGGCGAAGAGCCGCATGGCGTGGGCCGCAGCCTCATCGCCGTCCATGGCCCTGGCCGCCGTGTTGGCGAACAGCCGCATGGCGTGGGCGTTGGCCTCGTCACTGTCCATCGCCTTGGCCGCGGCGGCGGCGTATAGGCGCATCGCATGGGCATTCGCTTCGGCGATGTCGGCGCTCAGGGCCATCGCCCGGGCGCTCGTCATATTGTGAGCCGCTACCTCATTCAGGTCCGGCATCAGAAATTCGTCCAACTGAGCTTGTTCATCATCCGGCAGTGTCGCGCGCAGGGCTGACAGTTTCTTCAGTACGCTCTTGCTTGTCAAGGTCATGATTGTCTCCTTAATAGACTTATCGGTCGGCTGTTTCCTCTATCTTCTGTCCGGGTTTGCCCCTGACATAGAAGAGCATAGATCGTATTGGGCTTGCTGTATGTCACACAGGCGACATAGCGCAAACGAATCCCACAATCTGTCCGCTAATCCAGCACCTGATCCTCCTGGGCATAGATCAGCGTGCGGTTCAGTAGCATGATCCGGCCACGTCCGGTCAACAGCCAATCGTGGCGACGCCACTCTCCCAGCAGGCGGGCTACGGTCTGGCGCGTGAGCCCTGTGCGCTGCGCCAGCTCTTCTTGTGACACGGTGACGTACCCTTTGTCGCGCGTGGCCTGGTCGAGATCGTCAAGCTGGTGGAGAACGCGAGCCAGCCTCGCCTCCGCGGGCAGGAAGGCGAGGGCCGCCTCTCGCTGGTTGCCCGCCGCCAGCCGAGCCGCTGCCTGTTCCAGCAGACGCCGCGCCAAACAGGGCTCATCGTCCAGAATGTTCAGGAACTCCTGACCAGGCAGCACAAGCAGGACCGAATCCTCACGGGCAACGGCCGTTGCTGAGCGCGGTAGGCTGGTCAGCACAGCATTCTCGCCAAAGACATCGCCACGTCGCATCTCAGACAGCACCAGCTCGCGGCCGTCCAGCGCGGCCAGAAGGATGACCATCCAGCCGTGACGCACGACATAGACCGAATGAGCCTGATCGCCCTCGAAAAAGAGGTATCTGCCACGGTCTACTTCTATAGGTCGGCAGGCTCCGGCGAGTCGGGCCCTGCTATCCGGCGAGAGGCAGTCGAACAGCGCCACCGATTCGAGAAATGTGACCATCCCATCGTCGGCCGGTCGGCTGCCGGGGTCGTGCTGCGCGGTCATCGTCACCCGGCGACCTCTGGTTCGTTGGAACGCAAGTCGCGCAAGGAGTCCTGATCCAGACGGGCAAAGCGCGGCAGCACATTGGTGGATAGTAGATTGAGGCGACTGGTCATCGTCTCCAGCACCAGCGCATTAAACTGCGGGTTGGCCATCAGGGTGCGCAACGTCGCGGCGGGCACCTGCATGACGATCGAGTTCTCGTCGGCCACGACGTCGGCCGTCCGCGGTGTCCCGGTCAGCGCGGCGATCTCGCCAAAGAAGTCGCCGGGCAGCAAGGGATTGAACACGTTGAAGTCGCCGTTCTCATCCGGCATACCGACAATGGTCCGGCCATAGGTGATGAAATAGGCTTTATCGGTGGTGTCGCCCTGATGGACGATGCCCGTGCCGGAGGGCACTTCGATAACCACCGCATGGGAGCCAAGAACCTCTACGCTCTGTAGGAGAGAGGCAAACCAGTTCGGGCACCAACAGCACGAGGTCGTCTACATCAGCCATTGTGGCCGCGCGGCCGCTGGACAGCCCGGGCGCGGCGGGCGCGCCACGCAGCAGAGCAATCGACCGCTGCCACCCTGCCCTGTCCTGACGCAGCCCGGGCAGGAAGAGCACCCAGATGCCGGAGACCAAGACCATTGCCGAGCTGATGGCGTAGAGCAGACGAATGTCCATGAAGTCGGCCAGCGCCACGGCCGCCATGCCGATGATGAACAGCACATCGCGAGCTACGAAGAAGGCGCTGTTCACTCGCCCGCGCATTTCGCGCGGGGTGTTCCGCTGAATGATCAATCTGCCGGCAATGGCCGGTGGCGCGTTCAGGAAGCCGGAGATGCCAACCAGCAGGATGGCGAAGGGAATGGACGTTGCTTGCGAATAGATCAGCCCCAGAATGCCCATGCCAATCCAGCCAATAGCCATCCAGGGACCTTCACGCATCCGGTCAAAGATGCTGGCCATCAGCAAGCTGCCGATCACAAAGCCGACCGACGTCAGCCCTTCCTGCAAGCCGTACTCGAACTCAGTCGCCCCCAGCGCGCGGTCGGAGAACGGCAGCAGCAAGGCGTTGGACAGGCCAAAAGCGATGAGCACCGGGACGTAGACCATGAACAGGGAGCGCAGGATCGGCGTTTCAAACAGGAAGCCAACCCCAGCCTTGAGGTTGCGCACCACCAGCTTCACGCTCGTGTCATCGTCGACATCCAGGGGTTCGATTGAGATAAGGGCAATGGCGGCGGCCGAGATGAGGAAGGTGACGCTGTTGATGTAGAACGCCCAATCGACATTGGCCGCCGACGCGATCAGCCCGGAGGCGGCGAACCCGATGGCGGTGGAGCCAAACGAGCTGATCGCCATCAGGGAGTTGGCGGCCGCCAGTTCATCTTCCGGCGCAATCTCCGGCAGGACGCTTTCGTGGGCCGGGTCGTAGAACTGGGCTATCGCGCTGGTCAGGGCGACGATGACATAGAGCCAGACGATGCCGTAGGGCACCAGGAACGGGATGAGAACGACCAGCCCCGCCCGCAGAAGCTCCGTCACGACCATAATGCGCTTGCGATCGTAGCGGTCTACCACGACCCCGGCGAACAGCCCCACAAGCAGGCTGGGGGCCGCAGTGGCGATGAGCATAAGCCCGACGCTGAATGCCGAATTGGTGAGCTGGTAGACCAGGATAGAAGCGGCAAGTGAGGTCAGAGCCGTGCCTGCGGTTGAGACAAACTGCCCCAACCACATCAAGCGGAAGTCACGATGGCGAAAGACGCGATAAGGCGACGGCGGCTCCGCCCCGAACGAAACTGAGTCTGTGCTCAAGAGAACCCCTCCTTGTCTGAGCTATGCGGGCGAGGCAGCGGTCACTACCAGCCATCCGTTGTGATGTGGGGTCGAAGCGAATCCGACCCGGTTTGCTTACAAGGACTCCAGTTCCGTAATCATATCGCTGAGCACATCGTAACCGCCTTGCCAGAAAGCAGGCGAGGCGACATCAACGCCGGCTTCCTCCAGCGCCGCTACTGGCGCTTCTGAGCCGCCGTAAGACAGCAGCTTAACATAACCGGGAATAAACGCCTGGCCTTCTTCCTGATAGCGGCGATAGAGAGCCAGCACCAGCAGTTGGCCAAAGCTGTAGGCGTAGGTGTAGAACGGCACGTGGTAAAAGTGGGGGATTGAAACCCACTCCAGCCGGAAGTCGTCGGACAGGTCCAGTGCGTCGCCAAACTGGTCACGCAGATTGTCCATATACGCCTCGCTGACCTCGTCGACCGTGGCCCCCTCAGCAATCAGCCGGTGGGCTTCCCGCTCGAACATCGTGAAGTATGATTGGCGCTGGACGGTGGCGTAGGCGTCGTCGATGGCGGCGGCCAATATATCGCGCTTGACGGCGGGATCGCTTTCCTGGGAGAGCAACCGGTTGGTCAGCACCATTTCCGAGAAGGTCGAGGCCGTCTCCGCCAGCGGCAGCGTGGCGTGGAAGTTGAGCGGGGAGTGGACAGAGGCCAGCATCCCATGAATGGCGTGACCCAGCTCATGGGCCAGCGTAGCGACGTCGCGGGCTTTGCCGCTGTAGTTGACCATCACCCAGGGCGTTAGCGACGGCGTGGCGGCGTAGCAGAATGCCCCGCCCCGCTTGCCGGGCCGCACCTGCGAGTCAATGTGCTGCTCGTCAAAGACCCGCTGCGCCAGCCGGGCCACTTCCGGCGAAAAACTGTCGAAGCTGTCGAGAACAGTCTCGACCGCGTCGCCATAGGGGAACTTCTTGTCGGCCGAATCCAACGGTGCATAAATATCGTAGCGCCGCAGCTTGTCCACACCCAGCCAGCCCGCCTTCAGCTTGAAGTAGCGCTGGAAGACGGTGCTGTTCTGGCGGCAAACGCCAAGCAACGTGTCGACCACCGTGTCGGGCAGGTCGTTGGCCAGATTGCGGTAGGAAATCGGCTGCTCAAAGTCGCGGAGCCGGGTCTCGTTGCGCCAGTCGCGGACGCGATGGTTGTAGATCTGGGCCAGCAAGGTGCTGTTCTCTTCGTAGACGCGGAACAACTCCTGGTAGGTGGCGGCGCGCACAGCCGGATCCGGGTGGCGATAGTAACCCACCATCTCGTCGCGGGTCAGCGTCCGCATCTCACCGTCCAGCTCCATCTGGAAGGAAAATCGGTTGGTGATCATGTCCCACAACCCCATCATCGCCTCGATGCCATTGTCATCCTTGAGGTTGATGATCTGCTCTTCGGACTCGCTCAGGGTGTGGGGCCGGAAAGCGCGTTCCCGCTCCAGGTAGTAGCGATAGTCGGAACAGGCCGCAATGAGCCGTTCGGCCGTCTCGTCCGACAGCTCCTTGAACCATAGGCTGAAGAAGAGCATGCGGTTCTGCATGGCGGTCAGCGTCTCAGCCAGCCGGCCCTGCAAGTTGAGCGCGGCGCGGTTCTGCGTGTCTTCGGTGAACCAGAGCGACCCGTAGGCGGACAGGCGCCCGGCCAAGTCGGCAATCACTTCTTGCTGGCGTACCATCTCCAGAAAGACGTCGTTGTCGATATCGTCGGAGAGCTGCTCCCGGCCCGCCTCAAACGCGGACACCCGCGTTTCCAACTCAGCCAGCGCTGCTTCCAACGACTCTTCTACCGGTTCGG
Source organism: uncultured Chloroflexia bacterium (assembly GCA_963715935.1). GTDB lineage: Bacteria > Chloroflexota > Anaerolineae > Promineifilales > Promineifilaceae > Promineifilum. The sequence goes on from CAVQSM010000003.1 coordinate 11,943, forward strand.
CCAGTAATTCGTCCAGTTTCCAGCGGGTGGTCTCAATGGCTACGTCCACAATTCGCCCCTCTTTTGATTGTCTGTCAGTTGATCTTGGATGCGAAGTGATGGTATCTGCGGTCAGCCGGAAATGCAACCAGCGGTGACATCGAGTGTGCGCGAACAGGTTGTCATAAAGCGGGCAGGTGTCAGGCGGGGTGTTGGCTAAGGCGTGGAGCGATTCGGCAAATCACTTTACATAACACAAAGGCAAGCAGGTCAGTCTAAGGCCCTGACTGCGTTTGGCCCACCATAGCCCGATGTTTATCTGTGCTGCGCGCCAGAACGGTTGGGGATTAGGCGTCGCGCATCCGAAGGGTGAGGTAGATGGCCAGGATGAAGACCGCCATGCCCGCATACGCCGTGCCCAGGACCGGACCCCATGTCGTGACGATGTACAGCAGGTCTGGCGAAGGTTCCAGCCAGGCCGCAGTCGCATAGACGGCGACGGCCGTTGCCGGCATCGACAGGATAAGCAGGGCATCGGGCAGCCGCACCGGCCCGTCGAGCGGCTGCAGGTACGATTCGGCAGGGACATGTTCGCGCGCAAGCCAGAGGGGCAGCAGCGCGGCTGTCAGCACGCCGCCCAGCTTGAGCGTCGTCCACTCGCCGTAAAGCGGCAGAACCGTCTCCGCAAAGAAGCCCGCAAGCAGCAAGACGACGATGACAAGCTCTACCCAGGTCGGCTCGAAGCGGCGCTGCCAGCCGCCCCGCCCCAGCAGCCAGTGGGCCAGCACGACCAGCCCGGAGAAGACGAAGGCATGGAGCGCGAACTCCCCCAGCGGCCACTGGCCCAACCGTGCGCCGTCGGCCAACAGCGCCGGGTCGTTGGCATTCTCCGGCAGCCACCACGCCAGCGACCACAGCCCCCAGAACAAGCCGACCGCCACACTGCCTGCCACCAGACGGCCGATCTGCCGGTTGACCAGCCAGCGCCGCAGCAAGAACCAGCCGAAGATGATGCTCAGCGGCGCGTGCCAAGCCAGAGGCGTGTACGAGACGCTGAACCAGGCAAATGGGCCACCTTCGTAAAGGACGGGCGCGAGCATCCCTTCGACGAGAAAGCCAAAGACGGCCGCCGCCAGAAAGAGCGGAGCGAGGCGCTGGACGCGAAAGAAGTCGACCACCGTCAGGAAGACGAAGGTGGGCAGGAAGTAGGCCAGCCAGAGGAAGAAGATCTCATAGCCGGTGACATACCAGTACATCTTCTCCGAAAAGGTGACGACAATGACGGTCGAGAGCAGGGCGAAGGTGATCCGGCTGGGCGACCGGTTGGAGGCGGAGCATGAGTGGCGGCATGGACTGTAGTCTACCCTGTTCCCGTCAATGTGCAGACTGATTCATTCGCGCAGACACAACAAAACGCGGACAGGTCGGTCGACCTGTCCGCGCTTTGATTCGCTCAGTCTGAAACAGGCGAAGGTTTACGGATTGCCGTTGATGGTTCGCAAGTGTAGTGGGCCGCAGCGCCCAGCAGGGCGGCCGAGTCGCCTTCGTCCAGCACCGAGACCATCTCGATTGTGACCTCATCGACACCCGCCTCGACGCCTTCCAGCGTGACCTCGAAGATGTTGAGCAGCTCCGACTTCTTGTTCGTCGGGCTGGTCAGCGTGACGGTTTCGCCACGGAACCGGCCGTGATGATGACATCCACCGACCGCGCGTCCCGGTTGACGTCAGTGACGGCCACCTGGATCACGATATCGGTCACGTCCTGCGTCTCCGGGATGGCCAGCACGTTGGTGTTCGTCTGGTCAAAGCCGGGCGTACCGGCCACGAAGTTGGTGGGCGCGCCAAAGGTGCTCCACGCGTTGGCGTACTGGTCGACAGTACTGTGCGTCGGGTACATCACAATCGCCCGGGGCAGCTTCATCTTCTTCATGCCCTTGTGCAGGAACCAGCGGCCCTTCACGAACGGCTTGGCCTGCACGAGGCTTGTGTCTAGGTCGGCTCCCCACCACGAGATGGCGCCCGTGTCACCGAGGTCGGTTTCCGGCTGGATCTGGTCATACGTCTTGTTGCCGTAGATGAAACGAACGTACTTGACGCCGTTGTACTCCTTGGCGGCCATCTGGCCGTAAAGCTCAACCAGATTGCCGGCGTTGGGGATGACAACCTTGGCCACCATGCGCGTCCGCGTCGGGCTGCCCATGCCGGTGCCTATCAGGGTTGTCAGCTCATTGCCGACCGTGCCAACAGCCGGATCGACCGGGCAAGCGTTTTCCGGCGGCGGGCCACAGTAACCATCCAGATTGTCGGATAGTAGCCAGTACTCATATTCAACATCATCACTAACGTTGTCACCACTGCCAGGTCCTACGGGACCAGGGCCGCTCGCCAAACCCCACCAGTTGCAGGTGGCATCTACTATGGGCGTGGCAGTGAAGCTGAACACCCCGAACTCCGTGTTGCCCACAATGCTGTTGCGGTTGATATCTACCTTGACAAACGTGCTGGGGGCGCAGGGGCCCGTACACTCGAAAGCAAAGACACCGTACTCCCAGTTGTGGATGATATTCTTGGTAACGGTGAGGTCGATGTCAAGGTTGCCAAAACCGGCGTCCGTCTCAATGCCGACTCCACCAAGCGAACCGTCGCTGACGAAACTGTTGCCCATGATCAGGTTGGTCTGTACGGCCGAAGGCGCAAGGGTCGTCACATCCTCAACACCGCCCGCAGCGACCGCGTCTTCCATCGGTGAGGGAACACGCCCCGGAGGCGGCGCATCGACGATTGCACCCCAGAAGCCCGGAGAGCCGGTGCCGGCGGAGGTGGCGGTAATGATATTGTTGAGATGGTCGCCGCTGCTGTCGACGATCCACAGGCCGACCTGGTTCTCGTCAATGATATTGCCGTCGGTATCGACCACCCCGGCTTCGTAGAGCAGCAAACCGGCTGAGGCAAAGGTGAGCGGCGTATAGGAGTGGCCCGACACCGTATTGCTGTTGATCGTGGCGGTTGCGGCCGAGGACACCTGGATGCCATTCTCGGCAATGTAGGTGACTGGGCCGTCTCCGGCAACGGTATTGCCGGATATGGTCGCATCGGAACCTGCACCGCTGATAACAATACCACCCTTCTGGTAGCCGGTTATCAGGTTATCGACGATGTCGGCCGTGCCGCTGGTCGGCGTTGAAGCGTTACCGACGCGCACGCCGATGCCGTTCTGGCAACCGCTCAGGCCGGTGTCGCGGATATCGGTGACGGCGTTGTCGTGGATATTGGCGTAGGCGTCGTTGCGCACGTAAATGCCCGCGCCGATAGAACCGCAAGCGCTGGGGCCGGGGCCGTGGACGTTAAAGCCCGATAGTTCCACGCTGGTGGCCGGACCGTCGATGATGACGATGGCTGAATCGGGATCGGCGGCCACAGGCAGCGTCGATGGGGCGGCGATGTTGCTCATCGTCTTGCCCGCGCCGCTGATGGTCATACTGCGGGGAACGGTGACCGTTTCGGTGAACGTGCCGGCTAGGCCAATGACCGTGCCGCCCGTGTCCACATCGTCGACGGCCGCTTGCAAGGTTTTCTTGGCCGTGCCGGAGGTGATGCCGTCGTTGGCGTCATCGCCGTTTACCGGGTCGGCGTAACAGGTGGTGGTGCAGTTGGGTGGCACAGGCCCGGTGGTGATATTCACATTGTCCACCAGGAAGCCAAAGCCGGAAGTGCCCGGAGCCGCGGTTGCACGCGTCAGGAAGATAAGTGAGTCAACCGTGCGCGAGCTGTTCGGTACGGTCGGCTCACAGTCGCGGAAGTAGTCTTCCCAGCTCGTGCCGACATGGGCCAGGACGCCATCCAGGTAGACTTTGACGATGTCATTGGCCAGACCGTCGACGAACTCCATCGTGATGCGAATGTTGTAGCTTTTGGTTCTGTCCAGACCGGAGGCAATCGTCGTCAGTGGGAACGTGCCATCACAGGTTCCGGCCGTAACCGAGACATAATCATAGAAGATAATGTCCAGACCGGTGGGCGTGTCTTCGAAGCCCACATAGCTCATGCGCGCGCCGTCGCCCCGGTCAGGGCTAACTTGCATGAACAAGCCGGGTTGCTCGGCACCAGGAACGGCTGACGCAATATCAAAACTCGCGTCAAAGAACGGCTGGCGCGAACCACCGGACTTACCTGCATTCGTCGCGTCTGTTTCGCCCGCCTCATCGGTCGTCGAAGCGGAGATCGTATGATCACCGAACGATCCGGACGTGGTTGCGCTGGAAATGCGCAGACTGCGAGAGCCGAAGCCAGGCAGCGTCAGGCCGAGAGACGCCTGGTCTATAATGTCAACATCAAAGGGGCCGGTCTTGCTCCAACCTTGCTGACCATTGACATCTCCTATCGTAAACGACTCAAAATCAGTCGTGTACGAATCGGCCGCCGCCAGCGGCACCAGGGCCACGAGCAACAATAGGAGAGCAGCGCCCAACAGAACGCCGCGCCGGATAAAGGGGGTCTTCGTAGAATGAGTCATTGTCTCCTCGACAGATGTACAACTTACTGCCTGGTAGGGCAGCCAAATCAACGTCGGACCATTTCCAGCACAGTACCACACCGTGTTACTGGAAATGGCAACTACGGAAACACTCGACCGGGACCCCAATCCCGTAGGCCAGCCGTTCCGTCTTGCTCGCTGGTCTCTCCAAAATGTCCATTCAGACCATCTTAGACTAACACGATTCTCCTGCCAGACAATAGGGGAAACCACGTATCTCTGCCCCGTGAAAACCCCTGCTGGAGTCGAAATATAGTCGTTCTGTTTACATTTTGGCACAGCACCATTACAATGCATCTTTAGTGCAGGCATTAGAGGTCCGCTTTCACGCAAGACAAACCGACACCCGCAAAACAAGACGAATACCGTTTCCCGCCCCGCAGGAAAAAGGAGATACGCTTATGGCCACAGTCAGCCAGATCCTACAGACGAAGGGGGGCGACGTCATCACCGTTGCGCCCGACTTGACCGTGCTCGACGCACTGCGTGTGATGGCCGATCACAACATCGGGGCGCTGCTGGTGGTAGAAGGCGACGGCGGTTGGCCGGCATCTTCTCCGAGCGGGACTATGCCCGCAAGGTGGTGCTGCTGGGCAAGGCGTCGCGGGATACGGCCGTGGGCGAGATCATGACCCGCAACGTCATCTGTGTGCATCCGGGCCAGACGGCCGACAAGTGCATGGCGATCATGACCGACAAGCACATCCGCCATCTGCCGGTGCTCGACAGCGACGACGCAGCTGGTCGGCGTGGTCTCAATCGGCGACATCGTCAAGTCGATCATCACCGAGCAGCAGGTGATGATCAACCATCTGGAAGATTATTTGCATTGTTAGGCGAGTCAGACCTCAGAGGCTTTCGAAAAACCTCGGAGGTCTCCATCCCACCCGCAAACACCGCCTGCGTCGCCTCGTCACTGGGGAACATGCTCTCCAGCCGCAGCTCCTGCACCGTCGCGTCCAGCGGCGTGCCGAAGGAGGTGATGGTGGAGAAGAAACGCAGCGTGCGGCCGTCTTTCACCAGCTCCAGGCTGACGACCGGCAGGTTCATATCGGGCGCGACCAGCATGTCGTCCGGCGCAGGTGTCAGCGCGGTCAGTTCGTCGATCAACTCCCCCACCCCGGCATCAGGCGACATGAGCTGCTCCTCGCGCAGCCGGGCCAGCATGAAGTCGCGCATCAGGGGCCAGCAGGTCAGATACGGCCGCAAGCCGTCTTCGGCAAACGTCAGCCGCATCATATTCGGGTAGCGGTCGAGCGCCTCCGGCCCGGCGATCCAGGCGACGGCGCGCTTCATCCCGTTGTTGGCCATCAGGATGTCGTAAGTCGGGTTGACCACCACCGCCGGATACGGCTCATGCTGGGCCAGGTGGCGCTCCAGCGCGTATCGCACCGGCGCCATGCGAGCCTCGTCGAGAGACGACGCGGTGTAGGCGGGTGCGTAGCCGGCTGCCATGAGCAGCGAGTTCTGGTGACGCAGCGGCAGTTGTAGAGCGGCCGCCAGCTGCAGCACCACCTCCCGGCTGGGCCGCGACCGCCCGGTCTCGATGAAGCTCAGATGGCGCGGCGAGATCTCCGCGTCGAGCGCCAGCTCCATCTGGCTGAGCGAGCGGGTACGCCGCCAGAGGCGCAAGCTGTCACCGATGGTTGTTTGTGTCGTCGGGGATGCAGTCGTCATCCGGTCGTCCTCCCGATATTACCTCTCAGGTAATTGATTTCATTACCCGGCCATTCTACACTGAGATCCATCAATGACGAACCGCCGGTTGGCCGGCACATGAAGGAGACAATTCATTATGCGAAAGACACTTTATCTGATTGGGGCCATCGCCGGTACGGTTGTACCCTACTACTTCTTGTTCCAGTTCTTCAACCAGCACGGGTTTGACGTCGGTCTGTTCGCCCAGCAGGCAACGGCCAACCCGGCAGCCGCCATGTTCACTGTAGATCTGTTCATTTCTTCGTTCGTTTTCTGGGTCTTCCTGTTCAGCGAGGGACGGAAGCGCGGAATGGACAATCTGTGGCTCTATGTGGTGGCCAATCTGGCCGTCGGCCTGTCGCTGGCGCTGCCGCTTTTCCTGTATATGCGGGAGCGGGCGATGGAGACGCAGCCAGAGGTGGTGGCGGGTTGAACGAAGGACAGGAGACCTGTCAGGTGAAGGGACACCTGACAGGTCTTGCCCCCAGAGGCATCGCTACGGTTCGCAGCGGTAATGGGCGGCCGCGCCAAGCAGGGCGGCCGAATCGCCGTTGACAGCCGGGCTTTCGAGCGCGATCTCGACCACATCCGCGCCGGCGGGCACGTCGGGCAGCGTCACGCTCGATCCAGGTTGAGCAGCTCCGATCGACGCCGAGGTCGTGGCCAGAGCAGCGTCAGCGGTTTGGCTGACGGGCCCGGCGCTGACGGTGAGGTCGATCGTCCGCGCCGTCGCGGTCGACATCGGTGACCGCAAGCTGGACGACGATATCGGTCGTGGCCTGCGTCTCCGGAATGGCCAGGTAGTTGATGGCAACCGGGTTGAAGGCGGGGGTATTGGCCACGAAGTTGCCCGGCGCAGGTGTAGGTGCTCCAGGCGTTGGCGTAGCTCACGCGGTGGCGTAGGTGGGATAGAGCACGAAGGCGCGCGGCAGGTTGTCGCGTTTGGCGCCTTTCAGGAAGAACCAGCGCCCCTTCACGAACGGCTTGGCGCAGCGAGCTTCGTCTCGTCCAGGTCGGCCCCCCACCAGCTGATGGCGCACTTCTGCGCCGGTGTCGGTGGCAGGCTGCACCTGAAGATACGGGCCGTTGCCGGTAGAAGAAACGCACGTAGCGCACGCCGTTGTGGGCCTTGGCCGCCATCTGGCCGTACAGCTCGACCACCTGCGCGGCGTCGGGCACGGTGATCTTGGCCACGCTGCGCGAGCGGGTCGGGCTGCCCATGCCCGTGCCCAGAATGGTGGTGCGCTGGTTGCCGACGGTTCCGGCGGCCGGATCGGTCGGACACGCGCCGACGTCATCGCCGCAGACGGTCATGGGCAGCGAGCCGCCACTCGCCGGGATGGCGAAGCTGTCCCGGTCGGTCAGGCCGACGTTCTGCACGACGGACGTCGAACGCGCCGGCGGTCGCGGCAGGTCGGCCGTCAACGTGACACGAGCGACGACACCGCTGCCGGAAACGGGGCCATCCGGATTCGTCTCGTCCGGGCGAAGCGGCAGACGCCGGCCGCGCAGGCCGGCATCCCAGCCGGGCAGCGTGATGCCGCTGCCGTTGGCGTCGAAGAAGCCCTGGACAAAAGCGCCGTGGCGTCCACCAGCGAATCATCGTAGGTCAGTTCAAACTGGTAGCCGTAGAGATCGATGACGTCATTGATGGCGATGTCGATGATGGCCATGCCGCATCGGCCCGCTCGGGCGCATCGAATATCGCCGGATGTTCGTCGCCACCTCCTTACGCAGTTGCTGGCGCGGCACATACCGCTGGGCATTGCGCTGCAAGTGCGTCTGGCAGCGTTGCCAGGGCACGGTGGGAAAGACAGCGCTGCGAGCCTTCTTCAGCCCGTCGTGGGCATCGCTGATGAAAAGGCGGACGCCGTGCAACCCGCGCCGCTTCAGGTCCTGAAGAAAGGTGCGCCAATGAACCTCATGCTTCAGAAAGGGAGACCGAACAGCCCAGCACTTCCCGTCTGCCGTCGTCCTCGCGGATGCCGGTGGCGACCAACACCGCCAGCGACACGACACTCCCGCCATGGCGCACGGCTCGTAGCGGGCGTCCAGAAGGACGTAGCGGTAGGCCAGCTCAGGCGGCGCAGAACCGGCTCCCAGCGGCCGGGTGCGCCACGCTGCCAGCTCCTCATCCAGCAGAGCCGGCCCGGCTGACATCGCTGGAAGAGACACTGATCCCGCACAGCTCCTCCGTGATCCGCTGCAGCTTCCGTGTCGATACGCCCTGCACCTACATCTCGGCCAGCGCCAGCTTCAACGCCCGTTCGCTGCGCAGCCCTTTCTCACTGGTGGAGAAATTCCTCCCGCACCTGGGCACCGCCAGCGTCAGTTCGCCTACGGGTGCGCACCCACTTCGGCTTGTAGCCGTTGGCATACCCGCGCCGCTCAGCGCTGCGTTCGTAGGGCTGCGCTTGCAGGTGTTGACTGCGCTCCAGCAGCATCACTTCGTTGAGCAGCACGGTCAACGCCTCGCCCAGACCGTCGAAGCGGCTTCGACCGCGGAATTTCATAGAGTTGGGAAAGTGCGCTATCATTTATCTAATTGGGCCATGCGTTACTCCTTTTGATCTTGTCCATCATGAGAGTAACGGATGGCCCGCTGTTTTCAAAGGGACTCTAATTACGTAATGCTGGGAACATGACTGTTGTCACAAGCTCGGCGTTGCTTTGACGTACGCAGACAGCAGCCGGCTGGACGAACGCGGGGGCCGTCGAAGCCAGCTTCGACGGCATCTACAAGGAGTTGGGAGCGTGCCGGTGATCATCTGTCGTCTCGGGCCAATGTGTAGCGAACTTGTTGACCGTAGTAGTCGACAGCTGAGTAACTGGCGGGCCCGGCTCGCTATTCGAGGAGACCTCAATTTACAGAATTATGGGGACACTACCTGGTCATCTCACAAAGTCCATATTGTTTGATGCATATACAAGCGAACCGGCCCAACTACGGGGCAGCTGATTCTGGACAACACCTACATGGAAGATTCTGATCTTGCTGGTGACCGCCACTGGAGTTGGTGCTGGCGTACCGAGTAGTCGAAGGCCCTGTCCGGCGGGCCAGGCAGTACGAGGTGAGCATCTATCTCTGCTTTCCAATCATAGACATGCGAGCGATGGCAGGCTTGGAGTTCGCACGCAGATCCGTCACGCTGTCTACAGCGACAGCTCAATCGAAAGCGAAGTCGGTGACAGCGCTCAGATCGCCCAGTCTTGCTCCGGTGGTGGGATCAACACCGTGATCCGGCGAGTGCGATCCCCGGTTAACCGAGCGATCCTACCCAGTACGAGGGGCCGAGTGGTAAGGCACGGGAGCCTCCGTCAGAATTACCATCACTCACCCACCCCTGTGGATTCGACGGCGTGACGACTTCTTCGGCCGCCGCCACGACCCCACAAACATCATCAGCGCCATCACAGCCAGCGCCAGAACAAGGAAACGAGAACGCGATTTGTGCATGGTAAGTCCTCCTTAATCAGTGCACATGGTTGGCTCCGCCACGCGAGGGGTCGCGACCGGCCAAGACAACAAAACTAGATTGGTAACAAACCTGAGGAAACGACAATCAGCGTCGGAACTGGGGCCGGCGGCCGTTGTCTGGTGATATCGGCGATGTGGGCTACTTGATCGACTGGCAGCCTCCCTTGCCGGTCGGGCCGGCGTGTTCGCTACGTCGCGACGCCTGGCTGGTGGCTCACTGCTTCCTGCTCCCGCCCTCCAGCGAAGCGTCTGGTCACACTGACCTTACCTTAGCGGAGATGGCGTGCGGCGTATAGGGGGAAAACCCCTATCTTTCGGGTCTGAACGGCAGATCATGACATATGTCACCCCGATCACATGACATTGATCGCAGGTGTTGGTTCGGTTTCAGGATACAGGCAGTCGAGGAGGAAAATGGCAACGCAGGCGCGGCTTGTGGGGCGAGGGGACAGGGCCGGGCAGACCTGTCAGATAGGGAAACACCCGACAGGTCGCGGGCGGTGCGCCGGGGGCGGCGCGTCGCCGGGCGACCTGTCAGGTGTCAGTTAACAAACGGTTGCGCTGCCTACGGCGCGACCGGCGGGTTGTAGTCCAGCCCGTCGACCTTTCCGTTCAGGCCAAGCGCGTTGGCGTCGAAGACGGCCGCTCCGAAGTCGCCGCTGGTCGTGTCGTAGGTGTACACCATCGAGTGAGTGCCGGTGGCCGGGGGCACGTTGAACTGCTTCTTCGTTGTGAAGTAGAGCGTTGTCCCGTCGGCGCTGGCGGAGAGACTGTAGACGGCGTTTCTCGGCATGCCTACGGCAGAGCCGTCGACCACCATGTGCCACTCGCCGCCGCCAAAGACGCCGGTGCTGGTGGCACACAGGCCGAGCACATCCTCGCCCCGCACGGTGCCGGGGATGCCGGGCACGCGGGCGTTGGATTTCAGGCTGACCAGCACGTACGCTTCGCAGCCCGTGCCGATGGGCGAGACAGAGCCATCCAGCACCGCCAGCCCGTCGATCGCTTCGCCGCCGGTGGTCAGGCCGATGTCCGACCCTTCCAGGAAGAAGCTGAAGGCGCTGCCGTCCCACAGCAGGATGTCCGACGGCAGCACGCGGGGCACGATGCCGTGGACAGATTGCCTCTTGCTCAGTGTCAGGTAGACGGTAGATGCGTCCTCGGAGACATCGAACGCGTCGACGTTGGCGTTCTTCTTCAGGTCGGCCGCCTGGCCGTCGAAGAACAGCGACCAGTCGGTCCCGTCGTGGAGCAGGATATCGCCCGGCAGGTAGGCCACGCCGTTGCTGGTCGTGCCTGCCTTTTCGGCCGAGACGTAGATGTCCTGCGGCGGGACGGGCACAGTGAAGCTGAAGCTCGTGGCCGCGTACTGGTTATCGCCGTTGTGGGTGATGCCGCTGATGGCGACGTCATACTGGCCCGGCTCCAGCGGATTGTCCGGCGTGAAGGTGTGGGTCCAGTTGGTGTCGCTCCAGCTGAAGGAACCGGCCACGGGCCCGGACGGGCCGGTGACGCTGAACGTGCCGGTTGGCGGCGTCGGGTTCCACTTGTTCCACGACGCGGTGACCGTCGTCGAAGGAGCGACGCCAGTCTCGCCGTCCGCCGGGGTGTGGCTGACGACGATGAAGTCGCGCCAGTTCTCGACGGTCGCCGGCACCGTTTGCTCGCCCGTCGTGCCGGAGTCGACGGTGATGAAGCGGTTATCCTTTTCGTCGTAACCGTTGGTCTGCTTCTCCACCCGGTCCCAGCTGTTGCGGGTGAACTTGTGCTCGAAGTTCGTTCCGTCCAGGATGGGGATGGTAATCTCCCACACGTTGGGCGACGTCTCCGTCAGCGCATACGCCGCGTCGCTGGGGTTCCAGCCGTTGAACGGGCCAACGATGTGGACGGGATAGTCATCGGGTGTAAACGCGGGGACGGTCACCTGGAAGGTCACATCGACCAACAGGTTTTCAGCCGTTGCCTCCACGATGTTGGAGCCGGCCGATTCGTTGACGCTGTGTCGACCGCGGTGACGTAGTACTCGTACGTCGCGCCGCCGGTGACGCTGGTGTCGATGTAGCTGACGGCCGCCGGGTCGTTGACGTCGGCAATCTTGGCATACGGCCCGCCGACCGGCCCGCGATAGACGCGGAAGCCGAACAGGTCGCCGTCGGTGTCCGGGTGGGCGTCCCAGCCCAGCGAGATGGAGGCCGAGGTCACGCCGCTGACGACCAGCGTGGTCGGAGCGTCCGGGGCGGTGGTGTCGCCGCCGGGGGTGACGGTCAGGACGCCGAACGGGCCGGGGCACGTCGGTTGCCTCGTCCGGCCCGTTGACGGCATAGAACCAGGTTGCGCCGCCGGTGGTCGAGTAGCGGGTCGTATAGCAGAACGTGCCCACCTCGTTGCGCGGCAGGTTGCCCTGGTACTCATCGTTGTTGCCGGAATCGCACGTTGAAGCTCATGTTGAACCACAGCCAGCTGACCGTCGTTGACATTGTTGCTGTCACCGTAGCCGACCTGGGCCATCAGGCCGGGCGTGGCGCCGGGCTGGCTGGTCACGCCGTCGATCCAGATCTGGCCGTAGATGTTGTCGGTCAGCAAGTGTGGCGCTGGCCGATGTCGGTTGAGCGACGGCGGCCACTGCAGATTGGCCCAGCCGATGCTGTAGGCCGGGATGGCGCTGTCTTCGTTGGACATCTCGCCTGCGATGAGCGTTGTGTCGTCCTTGGCCACGACCACATAGAAGTACTCGACGCCATTGCTAACGCTCGTGTCGCTGTAGCTGGTGGAGGCGGTGTTGTCGATCTTGACATACCCACCACCGCTCAACTGGCTGCGGTAGATGTCGTAGCTGTCCGCGCCGCCCACGGCCGCGCTCCAGTTCAGGTCGATCTGGTTCGCCAGCCCGGTGGCGCTCAGGTCACTTGCGGTGCCCGGGGCAGTCACTGCACCCTGAACCGCCAGGATCTGGCCGCTCATGGCCGGCACGCTGACGGTCAGTTCGCCATTGGCGGCGATCGTTTCCGTCCCGCCGTTCAGCAGGTCGTCGAGCGTGGCGTTCGCCGGGGCATAGCCAGCCAGATTGACGGTCACGTTCTGGGCCGCGCTGCTCTTGTTGACCAGCACGACCAGCACCTCGTCGCCTTCGGTGCGGCCGTAGGCGAAGACGCTGCCGTTGCCGCTGTCGAACACGTCAAACGAGCCGGTGCGCAGTGCCGGGTGGGCGTTGCGGATGGCGGTCAGGTCGCTCACATAGCTCGCCAGCGTGCTGTCGGGCATGTGGTTGTAGTACGGCGTGCCTGTCTCGTCGGTCCACGGGTACGGCACGCGGTTGTAGGGATCGTCCTGCCACTGGCTGCCGTCCCAGGCGGGTGGATTGACCGTCGCTACCTCGTCGCCGTAGTAGATGGTCGGCGCGCCGGGCAGCGTCATCTGCATGATGAGCGCCCCCTTGTAGCGGGTGATCGAGTCGCTCCAGTCGTAGGCCGGGTTGTTGTAGTCGGCCGTTGTGTTGCTGCCGGTGTTCTGGTCCAGCAGGAAGAGCACGCGGTTGGTGTCGTGGCTGTTGAACAGGTTCATCATGGCCGCGAACGCTTCCGGGGCGTACCGCTCTTGCAGGTTCAGCAAGCGCTCAGCCACGCCGTTGGCATCCAGCGGGATCAACTGGCCCGCCGAGCTGCCGCTGTTGAAGTCGTTGTCGGTGAAGGTCGTGTCGCGCCAGAAGCTGAGAACGGCCGCCGCGAACTGGTAGTTCATCGTGGCGTCCCACTCGTCGCCCACCGTCCACGAGGTCGGGTTGCCCCACTCCTCGCCGACGATGTAGGCGTCGGGGTTCACGGCGTGGACGGCCGCGCGGAAATCCTCCCAGTAGTCGTCGCTGGGGTCGTTGATCTGGCCGTGGTCGATCTCCGGGGCTACGTCCAGCCGCCAGCCGTCGGCCCACTGCATCCAGTACGGCCCGACAGCGTTGGTACCGTCGTCGATAAAGTAGTCGCGCACGGCCGGATAGTCATGCTGGAAGACCGGCAGTGAATCGAAGATGCCGAACCATTTGGGGTAGTCGCGGTTGTCGGAACAAGGCGCGGTGTCCGGTCCGACATAAGGGAAGAAGGTGTACCAGTCGACGAAGCTGCTGCCCGTGCTCTCGCAAGCACCGCTGCCATCGTTGTCGCCAATGGTGGTCGGGTCGCCGGCTGCGTCCCAACGACTGTAGCGATCGAAGTAAACACTGTCGGACGAGCTGTGGTTGAACACGCCGTCGAGGATGATGTTGATGCCCCGGCTGTGGGCTTCGGCCGACCAACGTCTGGAACAGCGCCAGATCGCCGAAGTTGTCGTCGATCAGCAGGAAATCTTTCGTGTCGTACTTGTGGTTGGAGGGCGACTCGAAGATCGGGTTCAAATAGAGGGCGGTCACGCCGAGGTCGTCGAGATAGTCGAGCTTGTCGATGACACCCTGCAAGTCGCCGCCGTAGAAGTTCTGGCTGTAGGCATCAGCGCAAACGTCCGTGCTGCCTGTCGCGCCGCGCGGGTCGCAGATGCGGGCGTTCCAGTCAGTTGTGTTGCTGCGCACGATGGTGTCGAACGCGCCGTAGAAGAACTCTCCGGCCGTCGGATTGTTGCTGCTGTCACCGTCGCGGAAACGGTCGGCGAAGATCTGATAGATGACGGCGTTCTTCACCCAGTCGGGCGTCTGGAAGGCCGGGTCGTAGAACGTCAACTGCCAGCTGTTGTCGGGCGAGCTGCCGAACGTCTGCCCCCACCCGCCTGTACGAGCGTCGTCGTCTTCATAGTACGCTGTCGAACTGCCGTCCTCAGCAATGAAACGATAGTAGAAGATGGTCGGGTCGGGCGGCACGGGCAGCGTCACCTCCCAGAATTCGTAGACGTTCCCATCGTTGGGAAACGTCACGCCGGAAGCGACGCGGGTCATCGGCAGGAATGGACTGCTGGTCGTTGCGGTCGTCCCAAATACGGACTTTGGCGGCCGTCAGGTCGTTGTCGGCCGCGCGCAGGCGCAGGGTGACGGCCGTGCCGGTGGGCACAGCGCCGCCGGGGCTGCGATAAAGCGGGTCCCGGCTGTTGTGGCCGAGTTCGTTCCAGAAGACGTTGTTGTCCTGGGCGGCCGCGCCGGCGGGCAGCGCGGGCACGACGAGCAAGGCCAGAAGGAATAGGGCCGCCAGCATCATGCCGCGGCGAAGGGTGGGAGTGAACGTGGACATGGCTCTCCTTATGTAAACTAACACGTCAACATTGGACCGCGAATCAGGCGACGGCAATCGCCCGTTTTCGGCCAGAAAGCAAGCAGGAGCGACACCGCTGCACGGTACGCTCCTTGTAACGTGAATTGTATCGCACCTTGTTGAGGTGTCAACAAGATTAGGCAGGTGGTCGGATAGTCAGTAGGATGACGTTGTTCTGAGGCACTCAATGGAGTAGCGGCAAGCACGATGGCGAGGTCTCATGGAGTGAGATCTCGCGCATATAGTGGATGAAATGGACACCTCCGAGGTCTTATAAGACCTCGAAGGCGTGGGTGTGTGAACGGCCGTTGCTTAAGGAGCCGTGCTAATGATCAACTCTGGGGCGTGAGCTCCTTCCTTGCTGCTGAAGGCGACCAGGTTGCGGTGACTGTTCTTGATGCCGAAGCTGACCCGCCGGCATTTTCGGCAGCGATCATCTGTGCAGTCGCGTTCGTTACGTCCACTTCAACCCATGCCCTCGACACCGCGCCGAGGCTTGCCACCGGCATCCCCTCATCGGAGGCGCGTTCCTCGGCGTCAGATGCTCCTCCAGCCAGAGGTCGGATGTCTCGTCGTAGAAGCTGCTGACACGGCGTAGACGTCGCCACCGTCCGGCCCCAGTTGTCACGTAGAGCCGCAGTGTGGCCGACTGTACCGGACCGGCGAGGTCCTGTACGTTGAACTTGACGTAGGTGTGAAAGTCAGTGGCTGCGTCACGTACCTTCATAACTGGCTTGGCCCCATAGCTGCTGCGGGCGCGCCGAAGATTGATAAAGGTATCGTTGGTGGGCGTGAACGCAGCACCGGTGTTGGGCGGCCCACCCAGAGTGTAGTAGCGGCCGTAGATCTGTGACGCCTCCAGACTCACACCGGTCGTCCAGGATGCCAGGAAGCGGTCGCTTCCATCGGTGGTCAATCCACCCAGAAATTGGTTACTCGGGTTATTGCTAACCACCATCTCAGGACCGTTCGGGTTGGCTGTGGAGTCAAAGCCACGGATCAGCAAGTCGCCATCCTCTTCAGGCGCGGCCCACATGATGGCGAAGTCACCCGGCCCTGTCACCGCCACTTGCGGGAGAGATTGAGTGCCGGCTGTCTCCGTGGCAGGTGTGAACACGTCGCCTACGGGGACATCGTGGCTGTCGAAACGGCGCACCAGGACATCATAGTCGAAGCCGTCACTCGTTTTCGCCACTTCGGAAATGTAGGCAACGACAGCGTTGCCTTCCGAGTCCAAACCAACTGTCGGCCTGAACTGATTGAAACGCTGCGGCTTGTTGACACGGAATTGACCGCCCAGCGGTTGGCCTTGCGGGTCGAAACGGCGAGCGAATACACCATTCCAATGATTGTCATACCCAACCCAGGTGATTAGGAAGTTGCCTGCACCATCCATAGCTACAGCCGGTGTGTACTCTTCTCCTGTGTCCAGATTGTTGACCAGAAACGCATCGCCCAGCGGCTGACAATCCGCTGAAAAGCGCCGCGCCCGAATCTGGTAGTCGAAATCACCATCATAGTATTGCTCGCTCCACACAGCGACAAAACTGCCATCCGGACCCATGGCCACGGCCGCATCTTGTTCACCGCGCCCCGTGCCATCGAGAGCAAACTCCTCTCCGAGGGGCGCGCCTGATGCGTCGTAGCAGCGGCCCCTGGCTTCGAAGTAGACATACCAGACGGCGACAAACTGTCCCGCTTCTCCAATGGCAACGCCATTGATTTGCTCACCCTTGTCCAGTGCCGTGTTCAGCTTGATCGGCCCGCCAATTGGACCGCCGGCACTGTCCAGACGCTGGGCATAGACATCACTGGTGTCGGGGTACACCGGAGCCAGAAGCCCCTGCGTCCAGGCAACGACAGCCTGACCATTGGCATTCACAGCCACGACCCCACTACCCTTCTCACCAACTAGTGGCCCGATTGGAAACGGATCACCATCCGGAGTCAGAGCATTGCTAGCCACGACGGCCGTTGCGCCAAGCAGCACGAAAAGAAGAGTCGCCAGCAACGCGACCATATGTCTAACTGATTTCTGGTTCATGGAAAGCTCCCGCCCGACGCCTGCACACTGCATGGCGTCGGGTCTTAAGTTGGCAAAACGCCTATTCGGTTGACAAAGTAACGAGGGTGACTGGCTCCCTCACCTGGATCCATGGAACATAACGGGTTGGGTGACGGCTAAATCGCTCCCATTGACCAGGACGTCCTGATAGTCAGCTGGCAATCGCGCTAGGCGGTCGCCAGATGGAGGCGCCCTGTCCAGATATGCGCCTCCCATGTTCCAACATCTATTCGACTACGGCGTCCAGACCGGGCCGACGCCCAGCGCGTCGAACGGTTTGTCGGTGAAGCCGCGCACGGCAGGCAGCCAGCTCTCCTCATAGATCACGTCCTGCGGTTTGCCGGGCGTGCCGTTGATCTTGAACGCAGTCTGTATGCCGTAGAGCACATGCGAAGTCCCGCTGCGGATAGAGTTCCACGCGCGTGCCGGCGTTCAGGTCTTCGGCGGCCATGCCGGGAACGGTCGAGCCGTCTAGCGCCGAGACGCCAGGCGTTCGGCGTTGGTGCCTGTCCAGTCGAGGGTCGCCCACAAAGTTGATCAGGTCCTCATCACGGAACTTGAGCGTGCCGCCGCTGACACGAGGCACCGAACCGGAGCCGGTGGTGGAGATGCGCAGCGGGTTGTCGATGTCGCGCTGCATGATGATCACGTCGATCTTCTCGCCGTTGGTCGTCAGGCCGACATCAGAACCATCCAGGAACCATTCGAACGTGCCGGCCGTGTTGTCGCCCAGCGAGGTCGGCACGAAGCGAACGATGTCCTGTGGCTGCACTTTGCCCAGGCCGGCTATGTTCTGCGGGCGATCGAAGCTCATCAGGAGCGAGCCGTCAGGCATGTATTCGAACGCCACCACATTGCGGGTGATGCCCACGTCGGACGCATCGAACATGATTTGCCAGGTGTTGGGCGCGTTCTTGCGGGTGACAATGTCGCCCTTCTTGATGCTGGCGTCGCCGCCAAGCCCGTCGGCCTTGGCACTGACCCACAGTGCCTGGCCGAAGTCGACATCATAGGCACCCTCATAGCAATCGGAGCCCCACTTGTCGGAGAAGTATCCCTCTGTTCGCAGGTAGTACGTCCCGTCGGCGGGCAGCACATTCACACCTCGCATCCGCACACCGTCCGCTGAGTAAAGGAACGTGTTCTCATAGACGACGTTGGTGTTCATCTCGGCCAGTACGTCGCCGGCACGGCCTTCAAAGCGAAGCCAGTCGACGTCACACGGGTAGTCGTAGGAGACAGCCAGCGTGGGGCCAAAGGGCACTGTCGTAGCCATATCGATCGTGTCGTTCGGCTCATCGCCGGTCAGCAGCACCAGTTCAAATGTATAGTTATTCCCCCATTGTGACGGATAGGGGTCCGTGACGGCGAGGTAGTACGTTCCCGACGCGGGCAGCGCCGCCCACGGGGTCGGCTCAACCAGCGGCACCGGGTTCATCGCCGCATCCGTCAGAGCAAGATTCATGCTGCCATAGTTGATTGTGGCAAAGGCCACCTTGTTCCCGGCGGCTCCATCGAAACGATAGAAGTCGACGACATCCGTTGTATCCACCCTTCCAAAAACGTGGTCGCCAAAGGTAATCGGCACGGCCTGGGCCGGGGTGTCGTTCGGCTCATTGTCAAAACCGAGTGGCGGCCGTCACCGCCGTAGGGCTGGCGTCATCCACCAGCGGAGAAGCGGCGGCCACGCTCGACATGGCCATCACCAACGCCAAAATCGCCAGCAAAGCCAGCGTACGCACTGCAGATTGTTGCTTCATGCTAAGCTCCCGCCCGACTGAGGGTCGGGCTGCCCAACTACCCGAATTGGGTTGACATAACGAACCAGCCTGATCGGGGTCGGTAGCCTGGTTCACTGGTTGTCAATGAGGGCGACTATGGCTCCCTCACCTTCATTATAGACCTGTCCGCATACCCCACCTGTTAACTGCTTTACACTCTCTTCGCAGTTGACTCAGCGACCGAGCAACGGCAGCCAGGCGCGATAGTCGAGCGGTCCTGGCGTCGCTGTTGGCGGGGGCGGCGACGTAGGCGTGGCAGTGGCAGTCGGCGAAGGCGTTGGGGACGTGGTGGGGGTGGGCGTTGGCGTCAGATGCAGGTCCAGCGGCCGTTCTCCTGCCAACAGCGCCGCCAGTACGCCGGCCATCTCCGCCTGTTTGGCGGCATAGGCGGGCAGCCCGGCACGGTTCTCCAGCTCGTACGGATCGGCCGTCAGATCGTACAGCTCCCGCTCGCCCGTGTCGTACTCGATGTACTTCCAGCCCGGCGTGCGTGCTCCAAAGTAGGCAAAGGTCAGATTGCGGTCGTAGAACTTCTCGAACAAGACGACATCGTCCCACGGATGGGCCGGGTTGATCCAGCAGCGGAACGAGCGAACGGCCGTCTTGCGGCAGGCCGGGCGTCACCCCTGCCAGCTCGGCGATTGTGGGCACCACGTCGACGATGGACACATAGCGGCTGTCGTCGCGACTGCCCGGCAGCCCGGGATACCGAATCATGAACGGGATGCGGTGGCACTCCTCGTATGGACAATGCTTGCGCTCCCAGTTGTGGGCGCCGAAGGAAAAGCCGTGGTCGCTGAGATAGATAATGACCGTGTCGTCGAGCTGACCCTGGGCCTTGAGCGTCTCCATCACCGCTTCGACGCCATCGTCCACGTCCAGCAAGGTGCGATAGGAAACCGTGCGACGGCCGTCGATGGCGTTCAATGTGCTTTCGCTCATGCGAAGCGCTTGCACCCAGGCGGGCTTATCGCTGGTGTCCTCCTCCGGCATGGAGGGCGATCGAGGGGGGATGAGCACATCGGCATTCTTGTAGGCTGCCGACGGGGAGACTGAGTAATGGGGAGCGCGGTAGTTGACATTGAGAAAGAACGGCCCATCGACCGATTCCAAGAAGTCGACGGCCGTTTCCGTGATCTGGACGGTATTGCCCAGCGTGCCGTTGAACTCGTCCCAGCCGGCGGGCTTCCAGCTGCTGCCGTTGTTCCAGGGGTAGCCGTTGCTGTATTTACCGAAGAGCGCGGTCGTGTAGCCGGCATCATCAAGCCAGGTGGCGACGGTATTGCTGTCGTCCAGCTCTCCGCCCTGCCCGTTGAGCACGATGCCGTGATTGACACTGTATTGGCCGGTCAGCATTGAGGCGCGAGACGGTGTGCAGATGGCGTCGTTTACAAAGGCGTTGTTGAAGTGGATCCACGACCCTTCAGGCTGGCTCATGAGGTAGGGCATATTGGGCAGCGAAGTTATCTCCTGATCGTCGGTGAAGATAACCACGATGTTGGGTTGCTGCAGGCGCTGGCGAGGCGGCGGCGCGGCGGCCGACAAAACGCCAAGGGCAGCAATGAAGACGAGCAAAAGGGACAGAATGGCTTGTAGCATAGGCTCCCTGACTGATACGGTCGACGCAAGTCTGGTCACCCCCTATTGTAGATGGATTCGCGTTTGCCGTATAGAACTTCATGCCGTTCACGGCAATTTCACGGATGTTTCACGTGAAACTTTTCCACATGTGTCAACCGGGTTGACACTTCTCGCTGCGGAGAGATTCACCGCAGGCGGCCATAAGGATGGTCATACCAAGAGACCTGAAAGGCAATTGGAAACCTCCCACGTCTGAATGTGCTGGCATGACATAATCTGTCTCGCCTAATTAATTATGTGTTGCTCACTCTTAAGTAGAGCGCGGGAGGGGCAGGATCAGTCGTTGTCGCCGATGAGCTGCTCCCAAAGCGTCAGGCTGGCGGCCACGTTCATCGCAGTCGCTTCCGGCGGCAGCAGCCCGCCCAGCGGTTCAGTCGCCAGCGCGGCGGCTCGCTCGTACCAGATTTGCTTTTCTTCGCTGTCCGCTGGTGAATTGATGAACGATTCGTATGCGGCCAGAAAGGCGGGATCGTTTTCCTGCAGCCAGGCAATGGCCGCCTTGTCGCCCGTCCAGGGCAGGCGGCGTAAGGTGAAGTAGCCGAACCAGACATCCCGCTGGCCGTAGACAGCCATGCGCACAGCAGCCACGCGCCGGTACTGCGGGTCAGTGGCTTGCATCGCCCGGCGCGTCTGGGCGATGTCGTAGTTGATAGAAAACCAGGTGCGGAACCGCTCCTCTTCCTCCGGCGGGATGAGCCAGCTGCGGCTCAGGATCAGGTCCTGGGCACGCTCGTACACATCCGACACGGCATAGAGGATTTCCCCTTCTCGCAGCCAGCGGATGATGGGCGCCAGATCATTGGTATGGGCCACCGGCTCGGCCAGTTGCACCACGCGCTGAATCTCGCCCCGGTCAACCAGAATGATGTCGGCAAAGCGATCGTCGATCCAGGTGATGCCGACCTGCCACGCTGTTACACCAGACTCCAGCACCACGACCAGATCATAATCACTGTCGGGTGACAGTTCTTTGCGACTCAGCGAGCCGATCTGCATCACGCAGTGGACCGCGTCGTGCTGGGCAAGCCGGGCCACGACATCTTCCAGCGTCCAGGATTTTGTGGGCGAGTGGGCCAGATAGGACATCGGCTTATCTCCTTGGCTGTGGGACGAGCGGCCGCTTCCCTGTTGGCGACCGCGTTTCTGTCCTGATCATGCCACCACCCCGGGCCAAAGGCAAGCAGCCTGCAGGAAGCAGTTGTCGGCCTGGCTTGAAGACGGATTAGACGGCCGCCTGATACGCCCCATCAATCAGCAGCGGCGCCGTCGGGCTCACGTTCAACTCCGCCGCGAGGGCCACATCGGCCAAATGTCCACCCGCCACGAGTTCTTTGCCCGAACTGCAAGCAGCCAGATTGTCGGGCAAGCGACTTTCAGCCTGGCGGAAGGCGGCGACGGCCGCTTCTGCTTCCGGCGACCGGCTGCCGGTCAGGTAGCTGGCAACGGCTCCGGCTCCCAGCCAATCTTCATAACTCGGCCGCAAGATGTCATCGGGCCACCAGCGTTCTCCGGCAGGAATGAGGGCGACTCCCCCACCCAATTCGTCCATCTTCTGCTGGGCATAGGCGGCGACGGCGCGTGCATTGCGCAGACAGCCGGCGACGGTTAGCGCGCTGCCGCTCGCAGCACTCAGGCGCGATCCGTTGGGCGAGGGCAGCACAAGGCGCGTGCCTTCGGGCGCAGCCATCAGGCTGGCCGGCGAGAGCGAGAAAGCAGCACCGCTGTTCCGACGCCCGGCAACGGCCGCGCCAACTCCTTCTCCAAGCCGTTTCGCCGCCTCTTCCGAGCCGTGAAACGGGTAGACGACACCCTGCTTTCCCACCACGATATCGACACACGTACTGAACGACAGCACATCGATGATGATCACCACCGTGCTGATCGGCGCCAATTGGGCCAGACCCTGGGCCGCCCATTCGCAGCGAATCGTGTACTCAGTTTGATCGTAAATGGCCACAGGATGCACCTCGTTAACTATCTATCCGTAATGCCCAGCGCCGCCAACGCCTGCCGAACGAACCAGTCGTGGCGGTCTTGCAGCTGCCGGGCGGCCGTTTCACTCTCTGCCCAGGCAGTGAACACCTGGATTGGGCGCAGAGCGGCCCAGATATCCCAGTAAGGCAGTGCTGTGGTGTCCAGAGGGTTCTGGGTCAGGTAGTGGGCGGTAAACGCCTCCAGGGCCGAATTTCCATAGGCCCACAGGATCTCCAGCCGCGCTTGGGCCAGGTCGCCAAGCGGGTCGCCCTGCTGGGCGTCCTCCCAGTCGACGACAGCGGTTAAACGGCCGTTATCCCAGAGTAGATTGCCGGGCCAGTAGTCTCCGTGGAGCAGCACCGGTTGATTGCGCAAGGGCACGGGCCAGGCAGCTTCAAGCGTGTTACGCAGGATGGCTTCGTAGGCAGCCAGGTCAGTCTCGGCGGGACGCGCAGCCAGACGGCCGATTACGGTATCCGTCATTGCTGAGAGCGCAGCCACAGCTGCATCGCCGGCCGGGATGGCGTGGATGCGGGCCAGCAGCGCGGCTTCCTGACGCAGCATCGAGTCAGGCGGCTGAGCGCCACTGTAGGGCTGGCCCGGCATCAGGCTCATGACCAGGAACGGCCGCCCCAACAGCTCGCTTGATTGCTCCAACAACAGAGGCCGTGGCACGGGCAGGCCCCCAGCAACCAGGCGCTCTAGGAGGCGAAACTCGATGGCGGCAACGTTTGGCTTCAGCGCAAAATCTACGTCGCCATGCCGCCGCACGACGACGGTCAACGGCTGTCCATCAGGCTGGGTCATGTCAAGGGCTGTAACATGCGCCGACACCCCGCCGGCCAGCGGGCGAGCAGTCAGCAAGCGGCCTCCGGGAATGGCCAGCTGGGCAATCTGTGACCAGGTGTCGAACGGAATCTCAGGCATAGCGCCCTATTCTAGCCACGGCCGTCTCTGGCCGACCAACCCCTGACAGGATGTGTCAACCGCGGTTGACACATGTGGCGCGACGCCGCTCAGCGATTGCCCTGCTCAGCGATATGGATGCCGGTCGCCTTGCCCCGAGCATCATACCCCTGGAAGTCGACCAGTGGGCCGTTGAACACGTTCAGGTTGCGGTCATACTCGATGATCATCGACGGGCCAGCGCTGACGTCGCCAACGCGAGTGCGCCCTTTAGTCACAAGGTAGACGAAACGGCCGTCGGGACTGGCCGACACACCGACCACCGCGTTGCGCGGCAGTCCGGCGTCGGAGCCGTCGATCACCTTCTCCCAGGTGCCGGCGGTGTTGATGCCCAGACCAGTGGCGCAGAAGCCGAGTACGTCTTCTCCGGCAATTTGCATCCCACCGTTGGCATCCTCGACCCGTCCGCTGCTGGTGGTAGAGAGCAGGAAGTAGGCCGCGCAGTCAGAGCGATTGATTGCGTTTATATCAAGCATATGCACGGCATCGATCGACTCGCGGCGGCCGTTCAGTCCGATGGCGGAGCCGTCCAGCACCAGCGAGAAACGGCCGTTCTCAGCCCGCACCACATCGTGATTGGTGACCGGGCCGACGCCGGGCAAAGTTGAGCGATTGCCGCTCAGACTCAGCAGCACAGCGGCGCGCTCAGGATCGGCCACGTGGAATGCTGCCGGTCGCTGGCGCTTGCTCAGCCCGTTGGCGCTGGCGTCGAAGAAGACCGACCAGCGCTCTCCGTCGAATCGCACGATGTCGGAGCGTTCACTCTGCAGCAGTTTCAGCGTCAGATTGGTGGTGAAGATCAGGCTCAGC
Organism: uncultured Chloroflexia bacterium; assembly: GCA_963715935.1. GTDB lineage: Bacteria > Chloroflexota > Anaerolineae > Promineifilales > Promineifilaceae > Promineifilum. The sequence goes on from CAVQSM010000003.1 coordinate 36,096, forward strand.
GATTGGCGCTCGTAGGCGCCGCTGTCGCAGTCGAACGCGCCGGCTCCGTTACGGCCGTTTACATTGCGAGGCAGTAGACGCTGGTCGATGCCGGCCGTTTCCGTCGCCGTGCAGGCCACGTTGGGGCTGGTGTCGAGCGCCGGACTGGCCAGCGACAGGCGGTGGGTGGGGGTCGGGCCGCCATTGTCCTGCAAGGTCGTGTTCAGGATGCCGGGCAACACCTGCCAGGGAACAATGTCGGTGGCTCCGGGCACGATGCCGGCAACACCCGACTTGTTGAACAGGCCGAACAGATTGCGATTGTTAGCTGTTACGGTGCCATTGTCTTTGCCCACTTCCCGGGCCGCGGGTGCGCTGTTTCCGGAGATGATATTGCGGTTCAGGTCGAGGCTGCCACCCTGGACGTAGAGGCCGCCGCCGGTGTTCCCGGCTGAATTGAGGGTCACCGTGGCATTGTTCAGCTCGACCGTTCCCGACTGCATGAACAACCCGCCGCCCTTCTGAACGGCCGTATTACCGCTGAGTGTGCTGTTGGTGATGACCGCGTTGCCGAGGTAGGTGTAAGCAGCGCCGCCCCGGTCAAGGGCCGTATTGTTGTTGAACGTTGACCCGTTGAGGGTCAGCATGCCGCCGTAGGTGTGCACGCCACCGCCTGAGTCGGCCGTATTGCCGCTGACCACGCTGTCCACCACGGTGAAGCTGGCCACGTAGTTCTGTAGCCCGCCGCCAACGCTTGCCGCCGTGTTGCCGCTGATCGTGCTGCCGCTGATGTTGACGGTGCTGCCTTCACTGATGACGCCGCCACCTGACTGGGCTGCATTGCCGCTGACCACGCTGTCGATCAGGTCGAGGCTGCCAGTGTGGGTGTAGATGCCGCCGCCCCAACTGTTCTGGGCTGTGTTGCCGGAGATGGTGCTGCCGCTGACGGTCATCGTGCCGCTGTCCTGGGCCACACCACCGCCGCGCACGGTGGCGGTGTTATTGTCGAATGTACTGTCGGTGATGGTCACCGTGCCACCATAGGCGTGCAGGCCGCCCCCTTTGCCCTGGGCGGTGCTGTCATCGACGGTCACGTTGTCGAGTGTCAGTCCGGCATAGTAGCTGTAGATCGCGCCGCCATTGGCCTGCGATTGGCCACGGCGCAGGGTCAGATCCTGGAGCGTCAAATCACCGGACGAGGTAACGGTAAACAGCCGCATGTCCGGGCCACCATTACTGCGACGGATGATGGCGTTGTTGCCATCGATGGTCACGTCGCTGGTGATCGGCGGCAGTCCCAGGTCGCTGCCATATCCCGGCGTGTCATAGGGCGCGCCGATTGCGTTGAACAGGGTAAACGTGCCATTGTTAGCCAGATGGATGATGTCGGCCCCTGCCGGGTTGCCGGCAGCGCAGTCATCATGAACGAGGCCGGTCGTGGTGTCATTGGCGTTGATTATCGCCTCGATCAGGGAGCATTGGCCGTTGTTGGCAATACCGACCTCGCCGCTGGGCACGTTCAGGCTGTTCGCCTCAACGGGAGCGCGGCTGAGCGCCAGCAGCAGCGCGGCCCCCGCCAGCGTAACGGCCGCCTTGCCGCCCAGCCGGTTGGCCCGGCGCACCAGCCAGCGCCGCTGCGAACGGTTCAACTGGCTCAGCTGCTGGCGAAAGGCAACATAGCGAGCCAGAAGCTGTGGGTTGCGGCGCAGCAGGGTGCTGGTCAACCACGATGCGTAAGCGGCGTCGCTGTCGTTGAGGGCGTCAGATCGGGAGCGGGTCATCTTGTCCATCCTTGTGGGTCGTGGTCGCGCGAGGTCACGTGTGAACTGCACGGATTCACTGCTCGATTGTCCTGAAACGGGAGTCGCCCGGAGAAGAAGATGCTTGCTGGATATAGGCGACGCTCGCCCATGATAACACAGGTTGCTTGCCAATTGAACCAGGGATCACGAATTGAAGGGGAAATTGGTACCAAAGGCCGCGCCAACCGCTCGCCAGATTGACCAGGATTGGGCACAGCGGAGCGGATCAGCCAGAACCGAGGGCGAAAAGAGGCAGCTGGAAAGACGGCCGTTTGCCGTCCAGCAGCACGTAGGGTCGCAGGCGTTTGGTTGGCACGCCGATATGACGCAGGTCGGTTTCGGAGCGCAGGGTCCCCCGGCGGCGGGCATTGAGGATGGACGCGGCGCTGCGCAGCCCAATACCGGGCACGCGCAGCAGCAGCTCGCGGTCCGCCTTGTTCAACTCGATGGGCGCATCACGCAGCTCCGTTTCCGCCCAGGCCAGCTTGGGGTCTTTGTCCAGCGGCAAACGGCCGTCCGGCCCAAACGGCAGCTCTTCCAGATCGAACCCATAGTCGCGGAACAGGTACGACGCCTGGTACAGCCGGTGCTCCCGCCAAGGATTCTCTGCCGGATGATCTTCCAGAGGCGTGTCGGCGATCGGCGAGAAGGCCGAATAGTAGGCACGCTGGAGCGACAGCTTGTTGATCAGAAAGTGGCTGATGCTCAGCAGCTCGACGTCACTTTCGCCCGCGGCGCCCACCACAAACTGGGTGGTCGAGGACGCCCAACGCCCCTTCCAGGCGTGCTCTGGTGACTCTTCCTGGCGGATTTCCTCCATCCAGCGCAGCGGCGCAAGCAGTTCCTCATGAAACAGCTTCTTGGGGGCCAGCCTGAGCAAACGAGCCTGATTCGGTCCTTCGAGATTGATCGACAAACGGTCGGCGAGCTGCATGGATCGACGCACCTGCTCCCGGTCGGCACCCGGCATGACCTTCAGATGAATGTAGCCACGATACGCGTGCTTGTCGCGCAAGATCGAGACTGTGTCCAGCAGCTTGTCCTGGGTGCGCACCCCACCGCCGATGATGCCCGAACTCAGGAACAGCCCATCGACGACGCCCGCCCGCACCATCTGCATGAAGGCGGCTGCCATCTCGTCCGGACTGAAGGTGGTGCGCTTGAACGACCGCCCCGCGCGGAAGGGACAGTAGTTGCAGTTGCGCTCGCAGGCCGACGTCAGCATTGTCTTGAGCAGGGGCATCGTCTTGCCGTTGGGCAGCGCCACGCGAGAGATGCCTAATGAGGCTTGCTTGTCGGCCGCCCGTCGCTCGCGTGTGGCCCGCGCGCCCAGCGAGGGGTCCATCACCTGCCCGCCGGTGGGTGGCCCGACTACCTGTCCGCAAGGAGCCACATGCGCGGCACCACGCCCTGCCAGCCCTACTTCCTCAGCCGGCTCCAGACCCATATGGACAGCTACATCCTGCAATTTGACAAGCGTTTCCATCGCCTCAATGATAGAACAGATGTTTTATTTGGTCAATAGGCAGTGCGGACTGATTTGCGGGGCTGCGGTCGGCCCTTGTCCCTTGTTGACGCACCCCAAGGGTTAGGGATAATGGGTAAGCACAGTCGTTCACCTGACCATCACTGCTCCCACGCCGCGTGAACGCCCAGCACCACCACTTGTTATGCCTTTAGGAGGTCTATTATGTCAATCAAGCCCAGAGAATCGTACCCAATCCGCACCAGTTCCCTTCCCCCAGCCAGCCTGTTAGGGCTTGTTCTTGGCTTGCTGGGTGTTATGTTGGTCGTTGCCTTCGCCTTCGCCACTGCTGGCGCAACGGGCGCGGATCCTGAGCCACGTATTGTCGGCGGGCAGGAAGCCGACCCCGGCGAATGGCCATGGCAGGTGGCGCTCATCACCCCGGGAAGAAACCCATATGAGGGACAGTTTTGTGGCGGATCAATGATCGAACCGGGCTGGGTCCTGACGGCCGCCCACTGCGTTGACCACGAGGACGAAGGACGTGTCGACGTCGCCGCGGGCATCTTCGATTTGCGCGTCCCGGAAGCGGGCTTTGAGCGACGGTCGGTGGCCGAAATCATTGTCCATCCCGGCTGGAATCCCAATACCAACGACAACGATATGGCCTTGCTGCGCCTGTCCAGTCCGATTCCGTTCCGGGGCGCGAGCGGCGGCATGCTGCCGATCACCGGCATCCAGCTGCCATCGCCAACGGTCGGGGCGCTGGTAGGCGAAAATGCCACCGTAACGGGCTGGGGCAATACGCTTGGTCAGCCGAACCCGGGCGGCACCTCGTACCCTGATCGGCTGCACGAAGTGTCAGTACCGGTCATTTCCAACGCCGATTGCAACCAGTCCTATGGTGATATCACCGACAATATGCTCTGCGCGGGGGTTCCGCAGGGCGGCATCGACTCTTGCCAGGGCGACAGCGGCGGTCCGCTGGTCTACTTCAACGATGCTGCCGGACGATGGGAGCAAGCCGGCGTGGTTAGCTTCGGCACTGGCTGCGCCGCGCCCGGTTTTCCCGGCGTTTATGCTCGCGTATCGCGGTACATCAGTTGGATTGAGGGGGAGATCACCCCGCCTGTCAACGTGACTAACTGCGTTTATTTGCCAGCACAATTGTCTCCTCCCGACAGTCTGCGACGTGCATCCACACCAGAGACCATGCCTACCGTTGGCCGCTCACTAGTGTCTGCGGCGTGTGGCTCGTTTCTGGCAAATGGCGACTTCGAACAAGGTTCTGGAGGCTGGACCGAATTCTCATCGAGTGGCTTTGACCTGATTGTGGATGAGCTCGCGCAGGGCACTGTATCCCCACACAGCGGCAACTGGGCCGCCTGGCTGGGTGGGGCCGACAATGAGCTGTCGATCATCTCGCAGCAGGTGACGATTCCGACGAACTCGCCCATACTTTCTTTCTACTACTGGATCAGTTCGGGCGATGCATGCAACTTTGATTTTAGCGGTGTGGCAATCAACCAGTCTAACGTCGCCGTCCAGGACCTGTGTGCGGCAACGTCAACCAATAGCTGGGTGCAAGGCTTAGTAGATCTGAGCAGTTTTGCCGGCCAGTCGGTCACACTGTCCTTATGGGCAGAAACCGACGAAAGTGTGAACAGCAATCTGTTTATCGATGACGTTGGTTTCCAGGCCAGCCTAACGGCCGTCAACGGCGTCTCGACGGGGCGGGCCGACCCCAGCTTCGCGCTGCCGCGCAGCGGCCGTTAACCAACCTTCACCCCTAGCGAACAGCCACATGATACCCGGCCCCGGTCTGCTTGAGCGCAGACCGGGGCCGGCTCGTTTTCAAGATTCTGGATTCCTGGCCACTTCCCCACCGCGCTTGCAGCAGACGCTTCTGTGACCGGTCTGTGGTCTTTCAAAGACGTGTTTGCTAAGGCAGTTGAGGCCAGCGCAATCAGCTGATGACAGATCGCCCAAAAAGCCAGCTATCCCCGTTGGCGCATACTGGCGATTGACATACGCTACGGTTCACAGGCATAATATCGAAAGTCCACTGTTTGTCATAGGTAGTGCCGTCTGCGTCAGATGAGTGAACCCGCCTGGGTACAGTGACGCATCCACATTTGAAGGGGAAATCGAAGATGTCCACTCACATGCGAGATTCGCAGGGAACTGATTCCAGATCAGCGAACCCGCTACGTCGAGGCTGGCTAGTAACGGGCCTCCTTGGGCTTCTGGTCCTGGTCGGAGCCGTCTTTGCGACGGCCGGCGTTCTGGCCGGGTCCGGAGAGAAGAAGCCCGAGCCGCGCATCGTCGGCGGGCAGGAAGCCGTCCCCGGTGAGTGGCCGTGGCAGGTGGCCCTGATTCGAGCGGGGGCCGACCCGTACAATGGTCAGTTCTGTGGCGGCTCACTCATTCGGCCGGACTGGGTGGTCACGGCGGCCCATTGTGTTGAGTATGAAGTTGCCTCCGACCTGGAGATTTTGGCCGGCATCCACAATCTGCGGTTTCCCGATGCAGACTATCAACGGCGCAGCGTGGCCGAGATCAGCATCCACCCCGACTGGGATACGTTCACGGCCGACAATGACATCGCCCTTCTGCGGCTGGACAGCCCGGTAACGTTCCGTCCACCGGCGGGTGACGTACTGCCCGTCGCGCCGGTAGGGCTGGTGGCGGCTAACGTAGGACCATTGACTGGCGTTGAAAGCACCGTCACCGGCTGGGGAAATACACTGGGCCAACCGGACCCGGGTGGCGAGTCATTCCCGGACGCCCTGCAAGAAGTGACCGTGCCAATCATCTCCAATGCTGCCTGTAACGCAGCCTATGGCGGCATCACGGACAACATGTTGTGCGCCGCGCTGGAGCAAGGTGGTCGTGACTCCTGTCAGGGAGACAGCGGCGGGCCACTGCAAGTCTACGACGGCGCGCAAAGTCGCTGGGAGCTGGCGGGCATCGTAAGCCACGGGTACGGTTGCGCCGCGCCCGGCTATCCGGGTGTCTACACCCGTGTATCGCAGTTCATCGACTGGATCAACAGCGAAACGGGGCCGGACATCACAGTTACCGACAACTCGTACCTGCCTCTCCAGGCCGCACCGGTGCCACCCTGGATCACGCCAACGGCCACGCCGACCATAACCCCCACGCCGCCGCCCGAGGGGCTGCCGCTGGAGAATGGCGATTTCGAGCAGGGGCCGGTGGTCTGGACCATGCGCTCGTCAACCGGTATCGATCTGATTCTAGATAATCTGGCCTTTGCCGGCCTTCAACCACACGGGGGCTCATGGGCCGCCCGGCTGGGCGGGCCGGATAACGAGAGATCCGAACTCGAGCAGCGCGTCATTGTGCCAGCCAACGCGCCTTTCCTGTCTTACTTCTACGTGATCGATTCAAATGACTACTGCGGCTACGACTTCGCGGGCGTGAAGGTCAATGGCACGAACAATGTGCTGGCGCGGGACCTGTGCCGGCAAACCGCAACGTATGGCTGGGTGCAGGGAACGGCTGATCTGAGTGCCTATGCGGGGCTGCCAGTCGATCTGATGTTCTGGGTAGAAACGGACGGCAGTTATGGCAGCACGTGGTTCCTTGACGACCTCGTTTTCACCAGTGTTGGCCCCACGCCCACGCCCACGCCCACCACCCCCCCAACCGCAACACCATCGCCCACACCCACGATTACCCCAACAGTGCCGCCAGGCGGTCTGCCGCTGGAAAACGGTGACTTTGAGGCGGGCCGGGTGGCATGGCAAGAAACGTCTGCCCTGGGGTTCGAGCTCATTGTCGACCGCTTTGGAACGAACCTTATCGCGGCCCATTCGGGCGAGTGGGCTTCGTGGCTGGGCGGGGCAAACCAGGAACAGTCGACCATCTCCCAACGCGTGACCATTCCCGCAGAGGAGCCGTTTCTTACCTACTACTATCAGATTGGATCGTCTGATGAGTGCGGCTTCGATTATGGAATCGTGCGCGTGAATGGCTCTGCGGTCGAGACACTCGATCTCTGCTACTACTATAGCTATGGACGTTGGGCACCTCGTAGTGTGGATCTATCAGCGTATGCCGGATTAACGGTTGATCTCAGCTTCCACGTCGTCACTGATAGCTCTGCGGTCAGCAATCTGTTCATTGATGACGTCAGTTTCCGGGCCAACCGGCTCGCGGCGGAACCGGACTCAGCAGGCCCGCCGGCGACCGACGCCTCCGTTCCGCGAGACGGCCGTTAGCTGCCGATTCATCGCTAACTGGCAGCCTGCGGCATTGCAAAACCACCTCACGCTCGACTTGAGCGAGAGGTGGTTTTTCTTCTCCACTGGTGCGGTCGTGAGCCATCCTGCGCAATACTGGAATGGACGCCACCATCGTTCGTCGCCGTCTTACTGATCGCCATGTTTTTCGTGTGCTTGCGGCTGCTCGAGCTTGCCTGGCTATGCTGGTGACCGCCGGACTCCGTTTGACCGATTGACGAACGATGGTGCGCCAACCCGGCGGCCGTCAGGCGGTCTGGCTGTCTGAATCAGAGGGATCACCATGCGCCTCGAGGAACGCCTCAATATCGGCCAGCTTGGCTTGCAGCTTAGCGTTGGCCTGCTGTTGCTCATGAAGTAAACGGCGAAACTCCTGAACCTGGACAACTGCCGCCAGCTGGGTGGATTTTTCGTGCTCCAGGCGACTCTCCAGTCGCGCTGCCGCCCGTTCCCGGTCGCTGAAGAAGCTGTTGGCCAGAAAGCCGGTTAGCCCGGTGAACAAGGCGACACCAATCGTCATGACCAGCACGCCAATAACGCGGCCCGCCGATGTGACCGGGTAGTAGTCGCCATACCCAACAGTCGTGATTGTCACGTAGGCCCACCAAATAGCGTCACCCGCCGTCGTAATATTGGCGGCTGGGTCCGTGCCCTCGACGCCCACAATGGATGCAGAGGCGAACTCAAGCAGCACAATGCCCAGAAAAATGATGAGGTAGAACGCGCCGCCTGCTCGAAACGTGCTTATCTCGTCACGCAGCTCCCGCTCCCCCAGGCCGTTGAACTGGCGGACCGTCCACACCATGCGGTACAGGCGAAACAGGGCAAAGGGCGTCATGGGGATGCATCCCAGCAGATCCATCCAGCCACCCCCGGGAAAGAAGAAGCCTCGCGCTGACGGGGCAGTGCGGATCCTGTAGATGAAGTCGCCCAGCAGGATCATCGACATACCCAGACTGAAAGCGCGAATAACGCTGTCGACGATTTCATCAGTGGCCAGCATCCAGGTCAGAACCAGGTTGATCAACAACGTAGCTGATATGCCCAGGATGAATAACTCGTAGTTGACGGGTTTGAGCGAGTGGTAGGTTTCTTTGGTTTCGTTCATCGTTTCTCCTGCTGGAACAGCAACCGATTCGTCATGCCCTAGGCTACTAATCGGGTCCGTATTCTGTCTACGTCAAGAGTAGCACCAGCGCGGGAGCAGGGCGAAAACAGACCGCTTGCGGGGCCGGTCTGTTGGTCTTTGAGCGAAAGGAAAGAAGCGACTAAGCGGTGTAGGCCGCTTCAATAGCGTCGAGCTGGGAGAGGCACGTGTCGTCGACATCGTTCGGCAGGTAGGTCGTGGCGAACCACGCGTCGAGGATTTCGCGGGCCATGATGTCGGTGGTGCGCCGGAGCGAGAGGCACAGGATGTTGGCGTTGTTCCAGAGGCGCGCGCCTTCGGCCGTTTGCGCATCGTCGCACAAAGCAGCGCGAATGCCCGGCACTTTGTTGGCCGCCATCGACACACCGGTGCCGGTCCAGCAGAACAGGATGCCTTCGTCGACCGCGCCGCATGACACCAGCTCCGCCACCTCACGCGCCACAGCAGGCCAGTAGGCGCCGGCGTCGGCGAGCGGCCCAATCAGCACCAGTTCATGACCGCGCCGACCAAGCTCCGCAACCACCTCGTCAGTTACATGGGTTCTTTCGTCAGATCCAATGGCTATTTTCATGGGGGAAGCTCCAGGTGACGTGTCATGATTGTGCCCGCAAAACAGCAGGCGACCGATGTCTAGGCTCTGCTCACTATACGCAGATCGTGCAAGCGCGCGATTTGTCCGTTTTTCGCATTTAATTATGAGCTGGGCATAATTAAGTACCTTACGGTCCAGTTGCGGCGGCTGTTATAATGGCATAAGTCCGATTCATGAGCAAGATGCCCGGCTGCGGGCCTCATATGGTTCCCAGAGTGGAGGATGGTATGCTGAAGAATGGTGCATTTAGCGATGGTTGGGATGACTTGCCCCCGGCGCCGGGCCATCTGATTAATCAACGACCACGAGGGTGGACGCTGCGCTGGATACCGCCGGGCGGCCGATTGTTCGAGTCTGAAGATAAGGCGCAAGGCGTGCCGGAGTGCGTCCACAAACTGAGCGACCAACTGCCGCCGCACGAACGACTGGGGGCAGACGAGGCGCTTATCCTGGCCGGGAACGCAACCTACAAGATATTTCACTCAGGCGCTCCGTTTGGGGCCGAGCTGTCGCAGGAGGTGACGGGGTTGCAGCCGGGCAGTGTGGCCACGCTGACGGTACCCATCCTGGTCGACCTGCACGGCGAGACAGATCGGTTTGGCGCGGAGTCCGGCGTGTGGGTCAACGATGAGGGGGCGTGGGTGGACGGCTTCCGCATGGGCGACCGCCAGTGGCATCACCACGAGACGACGTTCACGGTGCCGGAGGACGGTCGGGTGAAGGTGGCCATTCGCGTCAAGAGCAAGTGGCCGCGGTCCAAGGATTTCTTCATCGACGGCATTACGCTGGACGCCGTGGCGATGCCAGAGCCGCCGCCGGACCCGGAGACGCCGGACCCGGAGACGCCGCGCCCGCCAAAACCGCTGCCCCGCCCACAGCCGGTCGACGAGGACGCCATGCCCGCCATTATGGTCATCGTGCCGCCCGGATTGCGTCTGGTAACGGCCGAAACGGACGAGCCGGGCGTAGTCACTGTCATTGTGCCCCGCGGGACGCGGGTCAATCCATAGAGTGGCGGCTTGACCGCCACTCAGGTATTGGAAAACACAAGGGGTCAACATAGATTGACCCCTTGCCGCGAAGAGTGACCGGCTCCGGTCCTTCAACAGGCGGCAGCCGGCCTAATAGGCTGTCTGAATCCGGCGTTCACCTCTGGGAAAGCGGGCCAGGTAGACCATCTGAAAACGGTCGAAGAGCGTCATGATCAGGGTCAACAGCAAAACGAAGAAGAGCGCGTTGGCTACGCTGATGGAGCCGTGAATACCCAGCATGATGAGCGAGTAGACCAGCACCATGACGCTGTTGATGACCAGCATAACCGCAAACTGGATCACGGTCGTGGACCAGCTGACGCCACGTCGGGCCAGCCAGTGACTGACCACCGTATTCACGGCAACGAAGACTGTAACGGCCACAATTAGCTGGACTGTGGTAGACCGAATGCCCGGCATAATCTGGGCAAAAATGACGCTCAGAAACGTCAGCAGGACAATCTTCTCAAGCAGGTCCTGGTCGATCACCCGGCGCGACCATGTGGCCGAAGCCTGATCCGTCTGCTGCTTGCTGAAGGCTCCCTGATAGGGCGCGGCAGCCACGGCCCAAGGGTGATCGGCCACGGGGAGACGACGGCGCAGCCACCACAGCAGGACAATCAGACCAGCCAGCAGCACCGCCAGCAAGAAGGTCGAGTTCTCAAGGATGAAGTAGACCGGCGTTCCAGGAAGGGCGTTGTAGATGAGAAAGCTGATGGTGTCGGTCACGTCCAGTTGAGCGATGTGGATCCAGTACTCCTGCGGAATCTTGATGAACGCCCAGATGACAGCGGCGGCCGCCAACCAGAACGCACGCCCCAGCCGCGCCGGGTCCCAACGGAGCCGCACCAACTCGTAGAAGATGAAGAAGTACTCAAACGTGTTGGGAAAGAAAAGTAATAACGGTCGCGCACCCGTCAGCTCGAACAGGACGACGCCAACCAGCCGGAAGTAGAACAGGAAACGGCTCAACTGGAACGCAAACTGATTGGTCCAGTTTCGCATGGTTGAGATGTAGGCGATACTGAGGTAGTAGATGTCGAGCGCCTTGTCGTATCCCTGATAGCCGGCAAGCTCTAGCCGCGTGTATGTCTGGAAGATGGTTTGGTCGGCGGCATCGAGAACCAAACTGGCCAGAATGGCAGGCAGCGGGTAGCGTGGGATCAGCAGCGGGACAAAGAAGCGCAGGGCGACAACGAACCAGAATATGAGGAGATCAGTTGGCTCACCATTCATTGCACCCTCCCGGCACGGTGGGTTCAACAGATCGTCGCGCATCAAGTGTCCTGGCTCTGCCACGTTGAGCGACCGGGCCACTCAGCCCTCAAGAAGGACTATACTGTTTAGCGTAACCGATACGGCTGTTTCCTGTCAACCGGAACCGGGATGTGCGCTGCTGGCGGCGCCGACAGATGATCCTGGGGCGCAGATGAGCGCGAATTGGTGGATTCTGAGTTTGCTCTGGTAACTACGGCCCTGATCGCCTACAATATCTATAGATAGTTCGGTTATCTGTCTAGTAGCGTGGTGGACAATGATCATGCCACGCGGTCCTGCAAATTACCAAGGAAGGCAGGGAATGAATAGTACTGATCAAATCACGACACTTCCGGAACGGATCTCAATTGAGCGCCGCCAGGGTGCCACCGCCGTTTTTTATCATCGCCGGATTTCTTCCCCGCTGGGGGTCGCCCTCTCGATCACTGCTATCGTTCTTTATGTCTTGCTTCTTTTTTCGCTCAACACAGTCCTCTGGGGCGATGTACCGCTGTACCTGCGACTTGTTGTGGCGATTGCCGCGACAGGCGTCTTCTACTATGCGGTAGAGTATCTCGTCAGCCGCGCCGAGTTTACGGTAGAGCAGGGTATCCTGCGTGTGCGCTATCGCCCGCTGCCGCTGCGCCCGAGCGCCAACGTGCGCGTCGATAACATCATGCGTCTGGCAGTTGAGCCACAAGACACAGATTACTCGCCGGAACGCCTCCCACGCTATCGCGTGTTTGCCATGCTGCGCAGCGGTGCGCGCCAGGTGCTGCTGTGGGATATCAACGGGCGGGGCATGGCTGTCTCTCTCTGTCAGGTACTGTCCGCCAAGTTGGGCGTACCGGGCCTGTAACTACCTACCTGCTTAACAAGAATAAGTGCGAAACGCTCCCGGACGTCCGGGAGCGTTTTTTGTTGGTTGATCGCCTCAAGAGTTAGAGCGCAGCGAGGGCCGTGACAGTGCGCCAGTGCCAATGACCGGGCAATCTGGACACTGCCTGTTAGCTGTAATTCATAATCTGGACAAATATATGACAAATACTTGACAGACTGTCCTACCTGTGGCATACTGGCCTACGTAAACAAAGGAACCCATGCGCCGAGAGCGGCGATCACGATGAGGAGACCAGTATGGCTTCTGCAAATGGCCACAACAACGGCCAACCAATCATTCAACTTAAAGACATTGTCAAGTCCTTTCCGGTGGGAGACGGGGAAGTAACCGTCCTCCACGGGATTTCGACCGACATTTACGAAGGTGAGTTTGTTTCCATCGTCGGCCCGTCTGGCAACGGTAAGTCGACGCTGCTCAATATGGTCACCGGCATCGACCGGCCCACCTCTGGGGAAGTCATCGTCACTGGCCGGCCCGTTCACAGCATGAGCGAAAACGAGCTGGCCAAGTGGCGCGGACAGGAAGTGGGCATCATCTTCCAGTTTTTCCAGATGCTGCCTTCGCTGAGTCTGGCCCAGAACGTCGTTCTGCCGATGGAGTTCGCCAAGAAGTACGGCCGCAAGGAACGTATGGAACGGGCGATGCATCTGCTTGACCTCGTCGGGCTGGCCGACCAGGCCCAGAAGCTGCCCTCGATGGTCTCCGGCGGTCAGCAGCAGCGGGCCGCCATTGCCCGGTCGCTGGCCACCGACCCGCCGCTGCTGGTGGCGGACGAACCGACCGGCAACCTGGACGCCAAGACGGCCGGGGCAGTTTTCGACATCTTCATCAAGCTGGTGGAGGAGCAGGGGAAGACGTTGTTAATGGTCACCCATGACAACGAGCTGGCCCATCGCATCCCCCGTCAAATTGAGATCGTCAACGGCGAGATTGCCGCCGACCACCTCCAGGAGATGCCGGCCAGCACGCCGGTCCGCTTCGGCAATGGTGTGCCGGTCAACGCTGACCTCCCCAGCATGACGCCAGTCGCCGCTCTCGCCTACGCCGGCACCGATTAATCAACACGTTTCTGACTGATACCTAGCTGACTGACGACTACCGGAACAGGCGACTGAATGAACACGCTTCTACAAAAAACATGGTACGACCTCTGGCAAGATAAATCGCGAACCCTTCAGGTGGTGCTGGTCATCGCCCTGGGCGCGATCGGCATTGGCCTGGTCATTGGCGGCCGTAATCTTATCGCACAGTCTGTGCTTGAAGGCTGGCAGCAGGCTGAGCCGGCCCACATCAAGGTCAGCGTCAACCCGCCGCTGAACGACGACGATATCGAGCGCCTCAAGCGCATCGACGGCGTCTGGCAAGCCGAAGGGCTGTACACCTCACCCGTTGAGTGGCGGGTGGCAGGCACGGAGGAGTGGCAGACGGGAGCCCTCAACGGCCGCGACAGCTACACCGAACAACAGATGGCTCTCGATGGGCTGCTGAGCGGTGACTGGCCTGTGCGCGACACCGTTGGCGTGGGCAAGATATCGGTCGGAGCGCCGGGCGTATTCGAAGGGGATACCGTCGAACTGCGCTTCGGCGAGACGATTCGCACGCTGCCTGTTACCGGCATGCTCGACCCGGTCGGCCCCACGCCTGTCTTTGGTGAGACATTCTATGTCGACGGCCGTACGTTTGAGCGCATCACGGGTCGCAGCACCTACAACCTGATCCAGACACGCGACGAAATCTGGGATCCGCAGCGAGCCGAGGCGACCGACCTGGCTATTCGCGACTACTTTGACGAAATCAACGTCGATTCGGTCGGCATTCTGTTCCCGTTCGGCGACCGCATTACGCCGCCGGATGTGCCGCCGGCAGAGCAGATTCTCAACGCGCTCTTCCTGTTGCTGGGTGTGCTCGGTGTGGTGGTTGTTGTGCTGGGTGTCTTCCTCGTCTACAACAGCATCAGCGCCATCGTCAACCAGCAGGTGGGCCAGATTGGCGTCATGAAAGCGATTGGGGCCGACTCGCGACAGGTGGCGTACAGTTACCTGGCGCTCGTCCTGAGCTTCGGCGTTCTGGCAGCGATCATCAGCATTCCCATCGGCGCCGGTGCGGCGCTGGGCCTGCAAGCGTTCTTTGGTCAGTTCCTGAACCAGGAAGCGTTCTCGGTGCGCGTCGACCAGACGGCCATCGTCGCCCAGGTGCTCATCAGTCTGCTGGCCCCCTTGCTGGCGGCGCTCATTCCGCTGCGCCAGGGGATGAAGATCACCGTCCGCGAGGCGATCAGCACTTTCGGCCTGTCCAACGCCGTGGGCCTGGTCGACCGGATGGTGACCAAAGTCAGCAACGTACCCTACTCGGTGTTGTTGACCATCGGCAATACGTTCCGCAACCAGAAGCGGGTGCTCATCATCGTGGTAGCGCTCGTCGTCTCCGGGGCCATCTTCATGATGGTCATGGGTCTCAACGACGCCACCAACTTCACCTTCAACGAGAAGCTGGCCGAGGTTCACAACTACCAGGTGTCGCTGTCGCTCGAAGATAACGAACGGACACAGGGGCTGACTGACGTGGCCCTTGAGATGCCTGGCGCGACGGCCGCCGAGAGCTGGCTGGTGCTGGGCGCGAGCGCCCGCCCGGAGAGCCAGGTCGACAAGGCCGTCACCGATGTGCGCCTGACCGTCTTCGGCCAACCTCCCGACACGACATTCTACGATCCGATTATTGAGGAAGGGCGCTGGCTGCTGCCGGAAGACGGCAACGCCGCCGTAGTCAGCCGCAACATCGCCAGCCAGAAAGGCTGGGCGGTGGGCGACATCGTCACGCTGGAAGATGTGCGCGGACGAACCATGAACGTCGAGATCGTCGGGCTGAACTTCGACCCGGCCACGAACAGCTCCGTCCATGTGCCGCTGGAGACTGTACAGCGCGAATGGCGCTACGCCGGCCTTGGCAATGCCCTGGCTGTGCAGACCGTAGACCGCTCGCCCGAGGGCCAACTGCTGGTCGCCTCCATGCTGCAGCAGACGCTGGAGCAGCGTGGCACCGGTGTGGCTCCGCGCGGTGTCTTTGGCCAGAACACGATTGCCGAAGTCAGCACCCAGTCGACCGACGGCTTCGCCATCATCCTTAACCTGCTGGCCGTCATGGCGGTGGTTATCGCCCTGGTCGGCGGCGTAGGACTGAGCGGCGTGCTGTCGCTGAGCGTTTTGGAGCGCCGCCGCGAAATCGGCGTCATGCGGGCCATCGGCGCGAGCAACTGGCAGGTTACCCGCCTGTTCATGGGCGAAGGCGTCCTCCTGGGGTTGATCAGCTGGGCCATTGCCCTGCCGCTCTCCATCCCGCTGGCCTACCTGTTCTCGACCTTTGCCCTGTCCTTCGCGCTGGACCAGCAACTGGTCTACCGCTTCACGCCGACCGGAGCCATCGCGTGGCTGGTCATCATCGTCGTTCTGTCGATGATCGCCAGTGCGCTGCCCGCTCGTGGCGCGGCGAAGGTCAGCGTGCGGGAGAGTCTGGCTTACTCGTAAGCACCTTTCTACATCAACAACCGAACCAAGGCGGCCGCTGAGAAAACTCAGCGGCCGCTTTTTTGTTGGGGCGGACCCGGGCGCATTCGGGTTGGGCGGGTAGGTTTGAACAGGTTGACGCCACAGGGCTTTTCAGTAGTCGGACTTGAAAAGGCCTGGAAACCGAGTTTCTGGGCGCTCGCGAGCGTATACGCGGCTGGACCTGAGCAACGCGGTTTCTACTGGCGACCCTTGAGAAACCCTTGTTGGCGCCAAAGGTAGCATTGACCAACAAAAGCCGGTACGCTACGATCAGCCACTGGAGCCAAGCCTCACAGCCTCATCATGCCAACCCAAGCCTTACCCTACGTCCTGCTCATGGGCCTCATGTTCGGCAGCACGCTGATCGTGTCGCGCTTCAGCGTGGGTCAGTTCGAATCCTCTACTTACATCTGGCTGCGGCTGGCGCTGGGTAGTCTGGCGTTTGCGGCCGTCTACGCCGTTTCCAGCAAGCGCCATTGGCCCACCGACCGGACGCTGCTGCGCCATGCGATTGTCATCGGCATCTTCGGCACGGCCATCCCAATGACCGGCTATGTGACCTCGCTGGTCTATCTGTCCGCCGGCGTCACGGCCATGTTCATGACCACAACCCCCGCCTTTACCGTCCTGTTCGCCCATTTCCTGCTGCCGGACGAACGGCTGACCGGGCGCAAGATCGCCGGCGTGCTGCTGGCGCTCAGCGGGGCGGCGCTGCTGGCGGTGCGCGGGGAGTCGGGGCTGGCGACCGGCGAAGCGGCCAACCCGCTCGGCTATCTGCTCATCTTCACCGCCATCATCAGTGACAGCTTGATGATCATCTACGCCCGCCGCAACTGCCAGACTCTGGACACGTTTGACGTAACCAGCGTGCGCATCCTGACGGCCGCTCTGATAGTCGCGCCAATCTCGCTGCTGCTGGTCGGTTTCGACCTGTCGGCGGTGACGGCCGTAGGCTACGCAGGCGTCATCTATGCCGCCGCCGCCGGCACGTTCGGCGGCCTGCTGCTGGCGCTATGGGTGACACAACAATTTGGGGCAACGACAGTGTCGCTGGTCGGCTACATCATCCCCGTTGTAGCGACGGTAGGCGGCGTTCTGTTGCTGGACGAGACGATCACGGCCATCATGTTGGCGGGCATGGGGTTGATCATTGCTGGTGTGGCCATCCTCAACCGCCGCATGACGACCGCCATAGACATCCCTGCTTAGCGTCGCCGGGCGCCATTCAGAAAATCGCGATGGTGTGCTAGACTCCTATGCGATTTAGGCTGCGGGCGCTGGTCTGTCCAGACTGGGCGACCACCAAACGAGCCGCCGCCAGCCGGAGTAAGCCAATGAAACAAACAATCCTTCTCCTGTTAACTGTGCTGGGTGTCCTCCTGGCAGCCTGTTCGTCCACCACCAGTTCTACAGCTGAGCCATCGCCTCTGCCACCACCTGAGATTGCTGAAGCGACAGCCACACCCGAGGCGACGGTCGCCCCCCAGCCGGCGTCTACCGCAGCCCCCGCCGGCGAGGAGGTTTCTCGCGAGGCGCTTTCCGGCACGTATCGCTTCCGCCCGGGCGAGACAGAAGAAGCAGCCACCTACTACCTCAGCCTCAACTCTGACGGCACGGCGTTCGTCGATGAGCAGTTGGCCGGCAGCGACGAGCTGGTCATCGAGGCGGTGGGAACGTGGGATGTGGCCGGCGACCAGGTCGTCGTCAACGTCACCGAGTTTCGCGGCCAGTCCACCCAGGAGGAAACGTTTGTGGCCCTGCGCTTTGAGGACGGCTTCCCCATCATCACCGACATCAAGATGGGCGAAGAGCTGATCCATCTGGACAATACCGGATTCAATCTGGGTGCGGGCGAGCGGGACCCGCTGGTGGCTGAGCTCAATCAGCGGCTGGCAACCGTCGACTTCCTCGGCTACATCGACCCCGGCACTGACCTGTACACCGAGCAGGTGCGGCAGGCGGTGGTGGCGTTCCAGGAGACACAGGGGCTGTGGCCCGACGGCGTGCTGACGGCCGAAACGTGGCTGGCGCTGGAAAGCCCGCAGCCGCCGCTTCCCACGCCGACGCCGCTTCCGCCGCCGGCTGAGCCAATCACGGGCATACCGGACTTGAGCTTGCTGCCGGCCAACGCCGAAGACGGCTCGCCCATCCTTTACCTGACCTTCGACGACGGGCCGCTGCCCGACTACACGCCCCAGCTGCTCGACGTACTGGACCAACACGGCGCGACCGCGACCTTCTTCAATCTCGGCCAGAACGTGTCCACCTGGCCGGAGCTGGTGCGCGACGCCACCACGCGCGGCCACTACATCGCCAACCACACCTGGGACCATGCCTCGCTCGAGGGGATGACGCAGGAGCAGTTCGTCAGCGAGGTCAGCCGCACCAGCGACGCCATTTTCGCCGCCGCGGGCGACCTGTTCAGTCTGGACCTGAACGTGCGCTATGTACGGCCGCCTTACGGGGCGACCGACGCCAATACGCGCCAGTACGCCGCCAATCAGGGGATGGCTGTGGTTCTGTGGACCATCGACACCCAGGACTGGCGGCAGCCGGGGGCCGACATCATCGCCGACTATCTGGTCAGCAGTGTCTATCCCGGGGCCATCGCCCTGATGCACGACGGCGGCGGCGACCGGACGCAGACGATTGAGGCGCTCGACCTCGCCTTGCCCCAGTTGAAAGAACAGGGTTACGTCTTCCGCAGTATCTTCTTGCCGTAACCCAGATTCGTGGTCCAGGCTGCGAATTCACCCCCGGATCACGCGCGAAATATGGTATGATGTTGGCCTAACTCGGAGCCGTTGCGTTTGTAAACAGGTGCAACATCATGAATCCCACAACCCGGCGAAAAGTCCGCAATTTTGCCATTGAGATGCTCATCTACAGCATCATGGTGGCGGGCTATCTCTGCCTTGTCATTCGCTATCTGTCGGACTGGCTGGTCGATCTCTTCGATAGCAACCTGACCGCCTACGCAGTCGTCGCCCTGGTCTTCATCGTCGCACAGAGCGTCTTCCTTGATTCACTGACCGGTTTTCTGATGGACCGTCTCGGTCTGCAACGACTGGACTAGCCCATGTACTTTCCCATATCCGGGGTCGAGTTCGACCTTTGGGTGCTGATCCTGATCGGCTTCATGGTCGGCATCCTGGGCGGCTTCTTTGGCGTTGGTGGCGGTTTCATCGCCGGGCCGCTGCTGTTCTGGGGTGGCATGCCCTGGAACTTCGTCGTCGGCACCGACCTGGCCCACATGACCGGCAAGTCGATTGTGGCGGCACGCCGTCACCAGCGGCTGGGCCATGTCGACGCCAAGCTGGGCCTGATTATGGTCGCCGGCACGATCGTCGGCATTGAGATCGGGGCGCAGCTGATCGAGTATCTGGAGGCGCGCGGTCAGATCGACCTGATCGTCGGCACAGCCTACGTCGTCATTCTGCTGCTGATCAGCGCTTTCACCTTCTGGGAAAGTATTCGCACGCTGCGCCAGACCCATGGTGGCGTCGCCGCCAACCACGACGCGCAGGCCGTCGGTGGGGTAGCACGCAAGCTGCAATCCATCAACCTGTGGCCGATGGTCAAGCTGCCCGACTCCCACGTGGGATCGATTTCGCTCTGGATAATCCTTGCCGTTGGCTTGCTGAGTGGCTTGTTGGCCGGATTCCTCGGGGTGGGGGGCGGCTTCTTGCGGCTGCCGATGCTCGTCTACCTCATCGGCGTGCCCACCCATATCGCCATTGGCACTGACCTGTTTGAGGTCATCATCTCGGCCGGCTACGGCACACTGACCCATGCCCTGAAAGGGAACGTCGACATCCTCATCGCCCTCGTCATGCAAACCGGGGCGGCCGTCGGGGCGCAGATTGGGGCCGTCTCCACCAGCTATGTCAGCGGCCCGCGTATCCGGCTTTACTTCGCCTTCCTGCCGCTGCTCGGGGCCGTAATCGTTCTGGTCCGCTTGCTGACCGGCGCGGGCGGCGGCCTCTAGGAAGCGAAAAGCCCGCCGGCTCATGAGGATGAACCGGCGGGCCATGAAGACGCTATCGCCGAGGTGACAGACAGCCTAGCTTACCGAGGGGTCAGCTGCGTAACGGGTGTACCAAGAACCATGTAAGCGAGCGCTGCCCCAGCCAATGCCGCCGCCCGGCAGCTGCGCCTGGACCCAGGTGCGGGACGCGTTCGTAGTGCCCGTCATGTACACCAGATCGCACTTGCTCAGTGTTTGCACGATGGGGAAGGTCGTGTTCGGACCGGACCGGAAGTTCAGGCGGCCAGTGTTGACATAAGCCCACAGGCCGGTCACAGGCGTACAACCATTGGAGTCAACCTGTGGCGGGCGGATGGCGCCACCGCCGCCGGTGCCCGGAATCAGGGCCAGCTCGACGTTGATGAGCGCATTCTCAAGCTGCTCGAAGTATTCAACGCGAACCTCTACCGGACCACCCGGATAGAAGTAATTGGCCGTGCGTGTCGTGATCGCCTGAACATTCCAGTTATCGATCACGAGCACGTTATTGATGAACAGTCGCGAACCGTCATCGCTCGTCAGGCGGATATTGTATTGGCCGGGATTAGCGTTCAACGTCCTCGTCCAGCGCGCGCTGAAGAAGTCATTGCCGATGATGCCCGGGGCCGGGGAACCCAAACCCCAATTCTGGTTCAGGAACTGATCGTCGCGCACCAGAGCCGGCGGGCCGGAGAGCGTCGTGTTATTGAAGTATTCGGCGCGCCAGTTGGGGAACTGCGCTCCACCGCCGCCGGTGCCACCGCCAGTGCCGCCACCGGAGCCACCAATCTGCTGCCACGCAAAACGGGCGATAGCCACGCCACCTCGGTCAAAATAGTCGATGCGCAGGTCGTGGTTACCGCCGGTCAGGTTGACGTCAGTCGTCAGCGTCCGTTCCTGGCTGTCCACCCAGGAATCGATCAGCAGACGGCCGTCGAGGAAGAAGCGCATGCCGTCGTCCATCGTGGCTGTAAAGCGATAGGTGCCTGGGGCGAAGTTGACCGTGCGGGTCCAGCGAGCTGAGAAGTTGTCGTTGTTGACACCAGCAGCCGGCGAACCATGCCCCCAATCGAAGTCAATGGAGCGGTCCTCGCGGGTAGCAACCGGAGGGCCAGAAAGCTCTGTATTGTTCCAGAATTGTGTACGCCAGGCCGCATCCTGGGCCTGCGCCGGGACTGCCAGCAGCATCATGACGCCAGCCAGTACAGCCACAAGCGCCATCAGGCGCGTGATCTTCTTTGTCATCGTTTTCTCCTTGTTAAGGGTCTTGTGTCGACTCCGAGGTCGCTCCCACGGAGGTATATGACCTAAATCATACATGATGGGCGGCGGCTGTCAACCGTGCCGGTAAGCCGCAACCTCGCGGCAAGACAACAGACAAAAAGGGGCAGGCCCGAAGACCCGCCCCGCTGTTATTCCCTGTTCATGAGGCGAACGACAGCCGAGACGGATCATCCGTGCCGTCTGCCGCGCCACCGGACAAGTTTAGTTGTTCGACACCGAGAAGCTGCTCACCGGGGTTCCGGGCACAACGTACTGGGCGGCTACCCAGCCCGACTGGCCCAGATAAACCATCTGTACCCACTGACTGGACGCATCGCGTACGCCGGTCAGCTGGATCGTTGAGCAGGAAGGCACCTGACCAATCGTCTCACTGACGGTTGTCGGCGCACGGCGCACATTCAGGTTGGACGAAGAGATGACCACGGCACTGAGGCCGGTCGGGTAAGGTACGCCGGGGCACTGCGGGATGGTCTGGCTTGTACCGCCGCCAAACCCGCCGCCGGATCCACCGGAGCCGACCGCTGCTGCTGCCGCCACCAAAGCCGCCACCAGAGCCACCCGAACCGGAGCCACCGGAACTAATCTGGGCCACGTTCATGATCATGCGAGCATTCACCAGCCGGTCGTAGTAGTCAACACGAATGTTGGCCTGGCCACCGGGATGATAGTAGTCGACCGAGACGGGCGTCAGCGACGGGCTGTCCCAGTTGTCCATGATGAGCCGGTTGTTGACAAAGATGCGGCTGCCGTCATCACTGTCCACCGTGAAGCGATAGGTGCCCTGAGGATAGTAGCCGCTCCGCGTCCAGCGCGCCGACCAGTAATCCTTGGGCATGCCGTCGATGACCCGATTCTCGCCCCAGTTGAAGTTGATGTAGCGGTCATCGCGGACCAGCGCCGGTGCACCCGTCAGATCGATGGTCTTGAAGTACTCGCCCTTCCAGTTGGGGAAGGCGCCGGTCGGGTCGCCGCCATCGCCGCCACCTACCTGACCACCGCCCGTGCCGCCACCGAAGCCGCCGCCCGAGCCACCCGGATCCACCGCTGCTGCTGCCGCCGCCAAAGCCGCCCCCGCTGCCGCCGGAAGCAAGCTGCACAATATTGAGCACGGCCACAGACTCGCCGCCGCCTTCAAAATACTCAACGATGACCTCGTGCTCGCCCGCACCTACACTGACGTCCTGCGAGACGGTATGCTGGGCGCTGACATACCACGCGTCGATAATGGGCACACCGTCAAGAAAGACACGCATACCGTCGTCCATTGTCGCCGCGAAGCGATAGGTGCCTGCCGGGACGTTGAAGGTCCGGCTCCAGCGCACCGAGAAGTTGTCACTCGGCAGCGCGGGGAACGGCGCCCCCAGCCCCCAGTAGAAATCGATACTCTGATCACCGCGAACGACGACTGGATTCCCACTCAGGTTGGGATTGCTGTAATACTCGCCGCGCCAGGTCTGATCCTGCGCGGCAACGGAACTGCTGCCGAACATCAGCAGCCCGGAGAGCAGCACGACGCCGCTCAAGATCGCTACTGCTACCTGTCTGATCGTCTTCATTGATGAAACCTCCACCTGAGTATTTTGCGTGGCCTGGCCGAAAACACCACCCACGCGAAAGCCTCTGTGCAGCTGCACAGGATTAGCGAGGAGAATAGGATGCGCAGCGACTGATGTCAACGGCAAGGCTCCACACTGGTGCAAAACTAGTCCTACAACCAACCGTGGCCACCAGTGCAGCTTGCCGGCGGCACGGGCCAGGCGAATGGACGTCCCCACCACCCAACAAAAAGGGGCAGGTAGCGCTACCTGCCCCTCAGACCAATCGTTAGCCGGAACTCTCTGGCGATTATCTCGCCGGAGAAGCCCGGACAAATGGACCTGGCTAGCCGCCCGTCACCGAGAAGCTGCTCAGCGGCTCGCCGATGATCAGATACTGGGTCGTCACCCAGCCCAGCTGACCCGGGTGTAGACCATCTGCACCCACTGGCCCGATGCGTCGCGGACGCCGGTTAGCTGGATGGTTGAGCAGGACGGCACCTGGCCCATCGTCTCGCTAACCGTCGACGGCGCGCGGCGCACGTTCAGATTGGAAGCAGAGATGACAACCGCGTTGAAGCCGGACGGATAGGGGACGCCGGGACACTGCGGGATGGTCTGGCTTGTACCGCCGCCAAACCCGCCACCGGAGCCACCGTGCTGCGCCGCCGCCAGAGCCACCCGAGCCGCCGCTGCCGCCCGCCGGCGGAATGTTCGGCACGCCGGGTACGACGAAGCCGCCAGTGGATGAACCGGGGCTGTTGGGAACCTTCAGAAAGCCAAGCGAGACCGCGGCAATCTGGGACCGATCAAAGAAGTCGACCCGCAGGTCGGCCGTCGCGCCCGGGCTCCAGACCTCGACCGTAATCGGCTCCAGAGTCGGATTCACGTAGTTGTTGATGATCACCCGATCATTCAGCCACAGACGGGCGCCGTCGTCGCTCTGCAGCGTCACCTTGTAATGGCCGGACGGAATGAACTCAGACCGCGTCCAGCGGACGGAGAAGTCGTTGGGCGGAATCAGACCGGGGAACGGCGAATCGGATCCCCAGTTGAAGTTGATGTACCGGTCGTCCTGCACGACGATCGGCGCACCACGCTGCTCCACATTGTTGAAATACTCGCCTTTCCAGTTGGGAAATGCGCCGCTGAGGTCGCCGCCGTCGCCGCCGCCGGTCTGGCCACCGCCCGTGCCGCCGCCGAAGCCGCCACCGGAGCCGCCTGAGCCGCCGTCGAACCACCGGAGCCGCCAGGTCCGGGATACCCACCCTGTCCGCCGGACGACAGCTGGTAGATGTTAAGGACGGCCGTCGCTTCGCCGGCATCTTCAAAGTACTCAACCGTGACCGTCTGGCGGCCACCTGTTGGAACGGCAACGTCTTGCGACACGGTATGGACGGCGCTCGGATACCACGCATTCATGATCTGCCGTCCGTTCAGGAAGATGCGCATTCCATCATCCATCGTGGCCACAAAGCGATAGTTGCCGGGCGCCACGTTGTTGAACGTCTGTGTCCAGCGGACGGAGAAACCATCGGCCGGAAGCGCCGTAAACGGCGCAGAATGGCCCCAATAGTTGTTGATCTCCGGCTCCGTGCGGACGACCACAGGATTGCCCTGTAGATTCGGATTCGAGTAGTATTCAGCTCGCCATCCCTGCTGCTGGGCAGTCACCGAGCCTGTGCTGACCATCAGCACACCCGCAAGCAGCACTACCGCGCCAAGCAGGACAACAAGCGTCCTTTGCATTGTCTTCATTCCTGAAACCTCCATTGATTATCTTGTCGTTCGACCAGAGGCAGCGGAAAGCTTCGAGGAGCATCACCGCAACCAAGAATAGTATGGATTGTGGGCCACTCAGTTGTCAACGAAAAGGCACCCGGAGACCCATAATTGGTCCAAATGTCGTCCCTGGCAGCCGGGACAGACCGTCAGTCCGCCGCCACACCAAATTCGATCACTTCCCCATGCGAGCGGCATGACCGCCCGAATCCCGTGGCGTTCCTCGATAAGGCGCGCCAGTTCGCGCCGGGCGTACTCTTCACCGTGGGTCAGCACCAGCTTGGGCCGCAGCGGGGCCAGCTCGTCGAACCATTCCAGCAGGCCGCTCTGGCCGACGTGCCCGCTGAACCCGTTCAGCGTGTGGACCGTCGCTCGCACCGGGAACGTATCGCCCCAGATATTGACCTCATCCGCGCCATCGACCAGCTGCCGCCCCAACGTCCCTTCGCCCTGATAGCCGATGAATAGGACCGACGTGGTCGGGTCGCCCAGGTGGTTGCGGAGGTGGTGGAGAATTCGGCCGCCCGTGCACATGCCCGACGTAGAGATGACCATCGCCGACCCTTCCACAGAGCGAATGGCGATCGACTCTTCGGCCGTCGGCGTCGGGAATGACGAAGCTGGCGTCCTGGCGCAGCCGGCGGCGCTCCAGCAGCTCGCGGGCCTCGCGGTCCAGCAGCTCCGGATGTTCCATGTAGACGGCCGACGCCTTGATGGCCATCGGGCTGTCGAGGTAGACAGGAATGACCGGAATGATGCCCTCATCAAACGAAGCGGCCATGATGTAGATCATCTCCTGCGACCGGCCGACGGCGAAGGCGGGCACCAGAATCTTGCCGCCCTGGGCCACCGACGCCTGCAGCACCTCGTCCAGCTCATCGGCCGTTTCCAGCAGGGTCTTGTGGTCGCGGCTGCCGTAGGTCGATTCCATAATGACGATGTCGGCTTGCTCAACCATTTCGGCATCGCGCACCAGGGGCTTGCCTTCCGGACCGACATCCCCGGAGAAGACCAGCACCCCCCGACGGCCGTTTTCCCGAATGATGAGCTGCAAGCTGGTGGAGCCGAGCAGATGACCCGCCTCGACCATATGGGCGTACACGCCTTTGGCCACCGGAATGCGCTTGTGGTATGGCATTGGCCGCATCAGCTTGAGCATGCCTTCGGCGTCGGCAACGGTGTACAGCGGTTCGACCGGTTCGCGGCCGTCCTGCGCCCGGTAGCGGTTCTCGCGCCGTGCGTCGGACTCCTGGATGCGAGCCGAGTCCAGGGTAATGATTTCGGCCAGTTCAATTGTCGCTTCAGTCGCGTAGATCGGCCCGCGATAGCCCAACTTGTAGAGCAGCGGCAGGCGCCCGGTGTGGTCCAGATGGGCATGGGTCAGAACCACAGCATCCAGCCCGCCGACATCCACCTGCATATGGGGCTGATTCATCTCTTCCAACTGCCGGTTGCCCTGGAACAGACCGCAGTCGACCAGCACCTGGGCATCGGTGGTGTCGACGAGATAGCACGAGCCGGTCACTGTGCCGGCCGCGCCGAGGAAACGTAATTTCATCCGAGAACTCCTGTGTGGAGCAACATCGCCCGGCGCTCACACCGCAGGGCCGGGCGATCCAACTCGTGGCTATGCTGCTGGATGCTTCTTCTTCAGGTATCGCAGAATGCCGTCGACCGACATGAACTGCGGATTGGCCAGGCTAATCTGCTCAGCGGCCGTCGGGGAGAGATCGTTGGCCTCTGCCCGTTCCCGCTCCCACGACAGATACTCTTTGACAATCTGGTCGCGTTCGACGTCCGCCCGCCAGCGCTCGGTGACAAAAGAGACCGCATCGATCAGCAGTTCGCGATAGGCTGCCAGATGGTGGTCTACCCTGTCAATACGGCCAAAATGGGTGGGATAGATGGCATCGAACTGCTCCGCTTCCAGGCATTCCAGTGTCTTCAGCCACGTCTCCAGATGGAATTCTGGCGGTGGGGCAGGGACGTCGATCATTTCGATGTGGGGTAGATGGATGCCGGCGGCATCGCCGGTGAAACCGAAAACGCCCTGGTCAGTTTCCAACCGCCAGGTGTGGTGGTGATAGGCGTGGCCGGGGGTGTCGACAGCCTTCAAGCTCAGACCGGCGGCCTGGATCACGTCGCCGTCATAAACGGCCGTTACCCGTTCGGCCGGCGCGGGCAGCGTGGTGCCCCACAGTTCATCCATCCGCTCGCCATAAATGCGCCCCGCGCTCGTTAACAGTTTGGACGGGTCGATGAGGTGGGGGGCGCCGACGTGGTGGACATAGATATGGGCGCCTTGCTGGGCAAACCAGCCGGCTGCGCCCGCATGGTCCAGGTGAATATGTGTTACTAGAACGTGTTTGACGTCGGTCGGCTTCAACCCTTGCTCGCTGAGTGCATCGGTTAGCATGGGTATCGTTGTGGCCGGACCGGTTTCGATGAGAATTGGCCCCTCGGGAGCCATCAACAAGTAGACGGCAGTCACCTGGGGCATGCCGAAGAAGTAGGTGTCAAGGGTGCGGATAGGGACGTGGGGGGAGAGATTGGCATTCATGATAACCGGATCATAACGTTATCCCGATCAAGGGTGCAAGTTTTTTCCATAAGTCGCCGGCTGGTTTGGCCTGGTGGATGGGTGTAATCATGGGTCAGGGGAGGGGATCTACTGATCGGGGCGGTGGGACCGCGGCTTGGATCAGGGCCCGCTGTTGAGGCAGGCGCAAGGTCTTGTTGCCCGCGTCATGCCCGTTGGCGACTTCCGGCCACCAATGCCACGCGCCTTCTCCGGCGCGCCAGTAAAGATCTTGACCCGACGGCCGCTTACGATCGGCCACCGCGGCCGTCTTTGCGTTGCCGCAGAAGCGTCTGCCAACCGGCCGAAGGGCCTGGCGCTCGCTGTTCCCCGTCATCCCGTTAACCAACAGGCCGGCGAGCGCACGATTGATTCGCTTCATACGACCACGCGCCAGACGGGCGTGGGGGCCGGCATACTCGTTGGGCAGCTGCCAGGCCAGATAAGTGCGTCCGGGACGGCCGTAACGACCCTCCCGGTCAGTCAGATTGAAAAGTGCCCGGCCGCGTCGCCAGGCAACCTCATGGGCGTCTGCAGATGCAGCCGGTGGGCCGACTGCGAACGTGGCCCGGCGCTGGATGCCGGCCCGCTGTTCGTAGGCGCGCTGCGAGTTGGGGCTGGCGGCACTGAGGCGCTCCATGGTTGCCCGGGCGATGGGGCCGCGAGCGCGCGAGCGTCCGGTAACGCGGTCCGTACCCTGGCGGCCGCTGTGAAACGAGGCGAACAGGTGGGCGCGCACCGCGCCCATGCCCCCCGTCAGCGCCTGGACGGGAACGGCCACCGGCGAGACGCCGAGTCGTTCGACGCCCAACCCGGCGGCCACCCGCGCGGCTGATTGCAGCCAGATGCGGCTGGGCTGGCCGGTGTCCCGTGTTCGCTCCCAATACAGTCCTTCGCCCGCTGCCAGCAAGTTGCTTAACTGGCGACGACCGCAGATGCGCAGCGCCGCGCCATCCGTTGTTAGCTCGCTGGCTGCCCGCTCGACAGTGACCCAGCCAGACCCGCTGCGGTCCAGATGGCGCAGCAGCAGCCAGAGTCGCCCGGCGGCCGCCTGCTTGCCCCGCAGCATCGCCAGGGCGATGTCGGGAAAGAGCTTGACGGTGGCGTCTGCGTCTTCGTTGGCGGCGTGCGCTCTGCTCTGTTCGTCCGGGGCTGTTTTGAGCCCGAAAGGAAAATCGGCCGTTTGTGGCGGCCGATTCGATGGGTCTGAATCTTCGGGCGGATCGGCTGAGGGTGTGGGCGTTGGCTGCTGGTCGCGAAGCGCAGCTGCGCTGTTCGCGGGCCAGCGCCCGCCGGATCTGCTGGGTAAGCCGTTCGTTGCCCCAGCCCAGATGATCGGGCAGCGCCGCCACCGTTTCTGACAAAGACAATGGCGAGCGGGGCTGGGAAGCAAAACGGCCGTCTGTCGAACGGCCGTTGGGTGTGCTCGGCGGGATCGCCGCTGATGACCGGCTTTCTGTCCGATCATTGCCTTGCTGCCGGGCATACTCCCGGCGCAGGGCCATCAGCTTGTCCTGGGCCGCTGCCAGCGCATCTTCTTGAGAGGCTGGCGGCGCGTCTTGCTTCCGATACAACTCAATGGCCTCTCGGCCAGACCGATCAAGCAGCAGGCAGCCCAAACTACACCGACAGCAGTCGGACGACCGCCAGAGTGTGCCGGCGGGTAAAAGGGGGCTTAGGGGTGATTGACACCGCCCGTCGCCTTATGCTATGATCTTGTCTGGATCAGTTCGGCCGATTCCGGGCGCAAAGCCCCGCCTCCTTTGGAGACGCTGCAACGACTTCTGTCGATCCGTTGTTGGCGCAACGGAGCAGAGAACTAGCCGGATTACTGTAGGCCAGACGCGAAAGCGCCTGGCCTCTTTCTTTGCCTACCGGGTGCGGGGAGTAGCACGGGACGCACTGACGCTATCAGGGTCGATGGCTTAAGGCTCCCCACATCCTCGGTGTGCTGCCACGTTGTTTAGTGTAAATCCACCAGCTAACGAGCAACAGGTCAAAAATTGTCACGATGGCGATCCTGGAAGTTGTTACACTTCCAGGATCGTCCACAGCGAATCGCGCCATATTACCGATACATCTCGTTGTTCGCTACAATACTGCTACGGACGCGATCAATTAGCAGTCTAGCAGAAGAACAATGGCGTGTCAAGCAATCTATATGCTATAGATTTGACATCAGCCCAATGTAGTGCCATAATGAGCGCAATTCTCGTGACTATAGGGCTGTGCAAATCGCCGGGCATCCGGTATACTTTCCACATCCCGATTCAACCGGAACTATCCGGATAGGTAAGGGTGGGAATATGGGCGAAACGATTCTAGATAGTGAACTGGGCCGGTATAAGCCAGATTGGGAGCGGCTCGGCGTTGTCGTCGCGCCGTTTACCATCGAAGCAGACCCGCGCTTCATGTACCTCTCGACCGAGACGCGCCGCGCGTTGTCCAAGGTCAGCTATATGGTAGAGGCAGGGCAGGGGGCATCGGTGGTCGTGGGCGAAGTAGGCACGGGCAAGACAACCCTCGCCTCGTGGTTCCACAGCCGCTATGACCGGCGGCCCGACTTTGTCGCTGCCCGGGTGGATGAGCCGCCCAAGCGCAGCGGCCTGCTTCTTTTGCGTCGCATCGCCGCCGAGTTTGGCGTGCGCACCCGCCGCGCCACCGAAGACCAGCTTAACGAGCTGCGAGACTTCCTGACCGAAACAACCGTCAACGATGTTCTGCCGCTTATCATTGTTGATGAAGCGCATGAGTTGGGGCCGGAGCAGTATTCAGAGCTGCGCCGCCTGCTCAACTTCCGCGACCCGCGCGGCAACAAGGCGTACCAGCTCATCTTGCTCGGCCGTCCAGAGCTGGACATCAACCTGCGCGACTCGCCCGACTTCAACGACCGCGTCGCCACCCGGTCGTCACTGGACCCGCTGGCACCCGACGACACCCGGTCCCTGATCGAGTACCGTCTGTTGGCCGCCGGTCGCGATCGCCGCCAGCCGGCGCTGTTTACCGATGAGGCGATCATGCCCATCTGGCGCGAAACGCGCGGCTATCCGCGGCGCATCTGTCTGCTCTGTCTCCATCTTTGCCTTGAATTGCTGGCCACAGGCGGTACAGTTGTGGACGAAGCCTTTGTAAACAACTTCTTGGAAGGCCAAAGCGGCTATCGCCAGGCTGAATGAACGACGACCTGTTTCCCTCCCACCTGGATGATGACCAGGACCGCGTCAGTACGCTGAAAGAGCTGCTGCGCGACAAGCCGAAGCGCGGACGGCCGCCGCGCATGGTCTCGCGCCAGAACGTCTACGTCGCGCTCCACGCGGAGCAGAAGAAGCAGACCACTCAGCTCGCCGCGTTCCTGCCCGACAATCTGGCCCGGGCCGATGTCCCCGATCTGGCCGTCTCCATCCTGACCGCCCGTATGGAAGCGCTGCGCCTGGCAGTGGCCGGACGCACGCGCGAGATTCCCGAAGGCATCACCGACCTCGACTCGATGTACCTGCTGTGGGACTTGCCCGTGCCACCCGCCGAACCAGCTGAGAAGTGGACCTCCATCCGTCTTTCCCCCAGCAAGTCATCGAACTGGGTCGGGCGCAGGGCACGCTCGGCGCGGCGTTTGGCGCCAATCGCAGCCAGGTCTACAGCCTCGGTTTGGCGCTGCTGGCCCAGTTTCTGGAGCAGAATCCGCTGGACGGCTCCGAGCTGCGTCTGAGCGACGTACGTGAGATGCTGTTCCGCGAATAACCCCAAAATCTTTTTCTTGTGAGTAGCTAATAATTAAATAACCGATCATATGATCTAGTTTTTCGTGTAGTCGCCTATTGAGGCACTGCTGCCCGGCATAGAGCGCTCCAGAACCTGCTCCGTACAGCCGGGAAATGCCCGCAACACCACCAAAACCAGCCAAACTAGAATGCGGGTTCAGAGATTGGTTCGGCCGTTTCTATGCCCGCTCGTTTTGCAAAGTTCCTCCCTAACTAGTACTGACCTCCCATACCACTGATTGACACAGCGTCCCGGCGCGATCTATACTGTTTGCACTTGCACGGGCTTCAACGCCCGGTGGGGGTTCAACCCTGAGCGCCCCATTGCCGGTATCGTCGTCAACCATACAGCTACCATCATTGTCATCCTGACACATCCGGCAGGTCGTTTCACTGCATCGCAGCAACGAACCATGAATCCAGCAAGTCCAATCGAGGAGGTTGGTATGTAGAGGCGCAGCCACGTTTCAAGTTTGATCAGCAGAGCAAATGAACACGTCCCATCACACGGAGGAACTCAAGTGAGAAAGAAGCTATTCACCAATCGATTGCTGATTCTACTGATCCCCATCGCCGCCGTCTTGTTGGCTGCCTGCGGTGTCCGCCCTTGACGCCACAGTTCAGCCATCAAGGGCGCTTGCTGGATGATGCCGGCCAGCCGGTTGCCGATGGCGACTACGAAGTGATGTATCGCATCTACCAGACCGAGACGGCAGGCACGGCCGTCTACACCGACACCCAGACCGTGGCCATCCAGGACGGTCTGTTTACCACCTCATTGGGGATGACCGATCGATATACCGGCTGATATTTTCTCCGTGCCCACGTGGCTGGACATCACGGTCGAAGGCGAAACGCTGACACCCCGCCAGCGGCTTGAGGGCGCGCCGTTCGCTTTCAGCCTCTCCTCCGGCGCGGTCGTGCAAGGGCCGGAACTGCTGGATCGGACCGTTCTCCGGCCAGGAGAACACCGGCGCGGTGCTGACCGCCTGGAACAACGGCGCAGCGGCCACATCCGGCAACGCACTGTTGGCCATCAATCAGGCCGCTCCGACTGGCGATGATCGGGACAAGGTGGCTGCGCTCCAGGCCATTGCCGCAGGAGGCAACAACGACGCCGCACCGGACCCGAACTCCGGCGCCTATGGCGCGATAGTCATCTCGGAAGCTTACCGGGGTCTTTATGCTAAAGGCTCCGAGGCCCCGGGCATAGAGTACTTCGCGGCTGTATTTGACAGCGCGAACGGCATCAGATTATCGGCGGCGGAACGCTGTAGCGGCTGTGCGACTGCTTACAGTGCCCAGAACGTGGGCGATACTCCCATACAGGCCGGCGACTTCGTAGCGGTTGACGGCGTCGTGGTCGACGAAGACCTCAACATCCCCATCATGCAGGTCCGCAAGGCGATCACTGCGTCCGACGCGGTTATCGGCGTGGCCAATGGGGCTATGACGCGCAATCCGGTCGGGAAGCACAACGGTGTCACGACCGGCGGCTTTGACGCCAGCGGCGCGCGACAGCCGGGCCCGGCGATTTCCTCAGCGTCGTCGTGCAGGGCCTGGTGCAGGCCAATGCCAGCAGCGGGGCCACCATCTCGGCGGGCGAGATGGTCACCGTGACCGACGGCGGCGTGACCGCCGGACCTGCCGGCGTCGCCCGCGCTCTCAGCAGCGTCGACGCCAACGGCCAGGTCTGGGTCATGGTCGGCCAATAGGAGGCTGCACATGAACA
This sequence comes from uncultured Chloroflexia bacterium, assembly GCA_963715935.1. Taxonomy (GTDB): domain Bacteria; phylum Chloroflexota; class Anaerolineae; order Promineifilales; family Promineifilaceae; genus Promineifilum. The sequence continues at coordinate 68,752 of CAVQSM010000003.1, forward strand.
GATGGAAACGCATCCTGACCATCAGCGTTGTGCTGGTGCTGGCTTTGCTGGTCGTGGCCGTCGTGGCCGCGCTGGCCTTGCCCGCCGAACCAGCCGCTCCCGCCGCCACCTCGCTTGACTGGCAGGTGGTGGCAAGCGGTGGCACGACGATGAGCAGCGCCTCGTTCACCATGCAATCGACCTCCGGGCAGCCGGTGGCCGGCCCGGCCAGCAGCGCCAGCTACTCGCTCCTCAGCGGCTACTGGCAGAGCTTCCAGGCAGCCATCCGGGAGATCTTCCTGCCGGTGTCGATTGGGTAGTCGGTGCGGTAGCTTGTAGTCCAAGTAGATCCGGCGGTCGGGTGGTCCGACTGCCGCGTGAGTAGAAACGGGGCGCTCGCCACGAGCGCCCCGTTTTTGAATGGGAAGCGGGGTGGGGCGGCCGTCAGCCGGCCAGCTACCAACGGCTTGCCGTACATCGCGCTCTGTCTTCACCGTCCGGAAGCCGCACGCTTCGTAGACGCGGGTGGCGCCCGTCGGGCTGGAAGCATCGACACCCAGCGCGGACTCCTCCATGCCCATCTCTTTCTGTTTCTGCAGGCTGAGGGCGATGAGCGCCCGCGCCAGACCCTGCCGCCGCCACGGTCGCCGCACGCTGATGAACTCGGTGTAGCCCCGCTTCCGATTGAACTTCTCGTTCTCAACGTCATAGATGTACGTTCGCACCTGCCCGGCTACTTCGTCCGTCTCGATGTCCCAGGCGATCTGCCACAAGCTCTGGCTGGAAGATCATCTTGTCGTTCAGCCACTCCTGGTACGCCGTTTCTGTCGGCTCGCTGAAGCCCCAATGGTCGCGAAACGCTTCCGACGTCCGCGTCCCAGATCGCCCGGTACTGATCAGGCGTCACCGGGCGCACCTCGACCCCGTCCGGCAGCGGGAACATCTCGATGTCGTCGAGGGTCGGCCGTACCATCTCGAAGAAGTGGCGAATCGGGTCGTAGCCCGCTTCTGTCACCAGCGCCACCAACCCCTCCGATGCCAGTTCGCCCCAGACCACATGCTCCTTTTCGCACGCCGGCGGATGGCTGGCTGCGTACTGGCGATGTACGTCCTCCAGCCAGGCCAGGATGGCGCGCCCAATCCCCATCCGACGTGCTTCGGGGACGACAAATCCGGCCGACCCGTATCGCCGCAGTCCATCCAACTCTTCCCACCACAGCGCCCGCCCATAGCCCACCAACTCGCCGTTGATCTCGACCATGATGACGTCCTGATACGGGTCGCAGTTGGTCAGGTGCTCGTAGACTGTTGCGGATGCTATCCACCGTGTCGGCGCGATCGACGCCGTCGGCGGCTGCCGCGCGCGACAGGACCTCAACCATGAGTGGATAGTCTGGCTCGCCACGAAAGTGGCGAAAGCTCAGGCCGGCGATAACCGGGGGATTATTTACAATTATGGTTCGTGTTTCGGATGTCATAGGCTGCCTCGCCGACAAGTATACCATCACCCTGGAAGGCAATCGGTTGGATGGCAACCGGGTCAAAGTCGCGTACAATCCCCGCCCGTAATCTAAGGAGCCCTGCCGATGATCGGAATCACACCCGGTACTTCCGTCCTGCCTGCCTTGCTGCTAACTCTGCTGATGTTAGCCGCATGCAGCCAGTCAGCCTTCTCCACTGCACCACAGCCCACAGCCCTGCCATCTACCGAACCGTTGCCCGCGACCGGCACGCCGCTCGCGACGCCGTTCCCGACGGAGGGGATTGCCGGGAGTAACAGTCTTGCCTACGATCTTGGCGAGGCAACCATCACCCAGCCCGAACCCGTGACGTGCCGCCGACCGTGAGATGCCCATTCCCTTGTTGGGCACGATCTCCATTCCTGAAGGGGATGGCCCCTTTCCCGTGGCCATCGTGCTTCATGGGCGCCACACCCGCTGCTACAGCGACCCGGCCCAGCTTGACGAGACGTGGCCATGCGCACCGGGCGCCGAGCCACGCTACGACATCGGCTTCAGCTACCTGCTTGACGCGTTGGCGGCTCGCGGCTATCTGGCCGTCGCGCCCAGCATCAACGGAGCCTACTCTACCACGTGGGGTATGCCCGACGGCACCCTGGACGATATTCAGCCGGTCGTCGATGCTCGCCTCATCGCCATCGTCGAAACGCATCTGGCTCGCCTCGCGGCGGCGAACGAGGGTGAACCGGTGTTTGGCGAGCGGGTCGACCTGACGGATAAGGTGGATCTGACCCAGACGGCGCTCGTCGCCCACTCCACCGCCGGCGTGACGGCCAACCGGATCGCGCATGACGGGCTGCTGCCGGTGGGAGCGCTGCTGCTGCTGGCGGCCATGCACTTCTCCACCGCCGGCGACACCGCCGGGATCACGACGGCCGTTCTGCTCTCCGCCTGCGACGGCGACCGGCCTGATCTGCCTGCCCAAAGCTACTACGAAATCGGCCGTCTCGACGACCGGACGATGCCCCTCGCTTCGATCATGCTCGAAGGGGCCAACCACAACTTCTACAATCAGGAGCTGGTGGCACAGGGTATCGACGACGGCTTCTTTGCCCGCAACCCAGGCTGTGCTGACTTTCGTCTGACGGCCGAGGAGCAGCAGGCGTTTCTGGCCGAGCTTGCGCCCGATCTCATTGACGCCGGTTTCGGCCGCTCTACCGACCAGCCGCGCGCCTTTCTGGAGATCGACGGCCCGGCCCCGACCTCCCTCTACGGCCGTCTCGTGCAATCAGCGCTGGCCCCGCCCGGCGCGCAGCGCACGCGCCTGCTGACTCCGCCGGCAGGCTCCGGCGAGACGCCGCCCGGCAGCGTGGTCGGTCCCGTGGTGGCGGCCGTCTGCTCGCCCAACGAACGCTGCGTGCCTGATATGCTGCAGCCCGGTAATCCCGGTCAGGTCAAGCTCTCATGGGATAGTCCCGGTGCGGCGTATGAGGTGGCGCTGCCGCCCGAGGCAGCCGATGCGTCGACGGCCGCCTGGCTGCGCCTGCGCGTGGCCATCGACCCCACTGACCCGCGCAGTGCGGCTGCTGCGCCTGTCTCGTTCGGCGTGCTGTTGACCGATGCCACTGGTGCCACTGGTCCGACTCCCGCTGCCGCAGCCGCTGTCTTTCCCGGCCATCAGCAGCTTTGAAGGGGATGGCTATCGGTTCACGCCGGTGCTGCCGGTGGATGTGCGCCTGCCGCTTGACGAAGCCGCTCTGGCCGTCGACCTGTCCGCGCTTACCAGTGTGGCGTTGGTCTTTGACGAAACGCCACAAGGCTCGATCCATCTGGCCGATCTGGAGTGGCTGCAAGCGCCATAGCCCGACCGGCCCACCCTGGCGGCAGCCCGGTCTGGAGAGCAGACCTACGTCGTCTACTCCACCTCCGCCAGCCAATCCTCCAGGAACCAGATCGCGTCATCAAAGCGGGCCGCCGGAATGTCCCGGTAGCTGGCGACGCCAAACGTGCGGCGCAGCCCGGCATAGACCCGGTTCCAATGCGGCCGTTCGTTGCGGCTGGCCAGCGCCACCGCGACGGCTCGAACGGCCGCCTGCACGGCTGTCACCTGCCTGCTGTCGAGGGTGGGGGCAGCGCGAGGCGGCACCCGGCTGGGCGGCTCCATGCTTGACGGCATCTCGCGCTCAAACGACGCCGGATGATCGTGCCACAGCAGCGCTGCCAGCCGGTCCAGACCGCGCCGGCGCGACTCCGACAGGATCAGTTCGCGCGCCTTGCCCTTCTTCCCTTCGCCCGGCAGGTTGTCATAATCCACGCCCAGCTCAAAGCACAGCGTTCGGACTTCATCCAGACTGTAATGGCGGTCGATGAAGTGGAGCGCTCTGACCGGGTCAAGCGTGTCGGGTGTCGGTTGGTTCATCGTGCGGCTGCCTCCGCCCCCATTGTGCCGTGACGGCTTGAACGCGGCAACCAGATTCTTTGGCCTACCTTAGAGACGGCGATGGGCGGCGGCAGATCCGTCATCGACCCGGTACACTTAGCATGGCTGGATTCGCTTTCGAAGAAGTAAGGTTCGCACCATGACCACACATGCGCACGATTCACCGGCGCGACAGGTCCACCGCAGCTCTCTCCATACCCACCCGACACTCCCTGTCGCTCTCATTGTCCTTATCGGTTTTGCCCTGCGTTTGGGCGACATTGGCCTCATGCGCCTGGGCTACGACCACAGCTACCCCGCTTATCAAGCCCTGGGACTGCTGGACGCGGGCATCTGGCCCCTGACCGGACAACCGTCGTCGATCTTCCTCGACAATCCCGCGCTAATGGCCTATCTCCAGGTGGTGCCGCTCCTCGTGGAGCGCTCGCCCTGGGTTGTTGTCCTCTTCGTCGTCCTGCTCAACAGTCTGGCCATCTGGTTCGTCTTTGCTGCCGCCCGCGACATGCTCGACTACCGCGCAGGGTTGCTGGCCGCCTTCCTGTTTGCGGTCAACCCGTGGCTTATCTGGTTCAGCCGGGCCAGTTGGGTCCAGGCGCTCCTCCCTTTCTATATGGCGGTTGCCGCCTGGGGCCTATGGACCGCCTGGGCCGGGCCGGCCCAGCTCGGTCAGCGCCGGGTAGGCTGGCGTTTCCTGGCCGGTGGCGTGGCGGTCGTGCTCATGACCCAGAGCTACGTCCTGGCATGGGGTGTGCTGCCCGCCATCGCCGTGCTGATGCTGCTCTACTGGCGGCGCGTGCCACAGCGCGCCTTGCTGGCCAGCGCGGCACTCCTATTGTCGGGCTTCGCTGTTTACCTGGTGGGGATGGTTGGGCGAGCGGGCAGCAATCTGCTCAAGCTCGACACATTTGTCGATGCGTTGAACCTGACCCCGTCGATTGATGCCCTGCTGCATGCTGTACGCCTTGTCAACGGTATGGAGTTCGCCTCTGCCAACGCGCTTTCTCCGGGCGTCGCCTCTCCGCTATGGAGCGGCATGGAGGCGATTGTGGCGCTGCTGCTGGGCGCGGCCCTCTTCGCCGGTACGTTTCTGGCATTGCGAGCGGTCCGGGCGGGCGGCCGCTCGCGGCGTGTAGGCATAGTCCTGCTCGTCTGGTTCGCCCTGCCGGTGCTGCTGGCGGCCCTTCTGGCCGGAGCGGGCGACATCCACCCCCACTACCTGCTGCTGACCGTCCCCGCCGGCACGATTCTGGCGGCATGGGCGCTCGATTCGCTCTACACCTGCCGCAGCTACGCGGTGGCCGTGACGGCAGTCCTCCTGTTGGCGGCGGTGGCCTCCGTTGGCAGCCTCAATCTGGCCAACCAGCGAGTCGCCGCCGAGCCGATCTGGCCCGCCTACGACGGCTGGTCGCTGAGCGCCGCCACGCGCATGGCCCAAGCAGCCGGTCCCCTGCTGGACCAGTCAGCCGCGCCCGCAGCCGGCCCGCGACGTGTGGTGGCGGCGGGCGACAAGGCGCTGCTCAGCAGCCTGACCGGCCATTACGTCGCCCCCATTGAAGGCGCGCAGTTCCCGGACTACGTCGTCGTGTCGGCCGCTGACAGCGTCCTCTACATGCTGGAGGGCGTTCCTGCTCTGCCCCGGCATCTGTGGCCGTTTTTCGATGCAGCGGCATCAGAAGTGGTGGAGGTGGCGGCCGGACGGCCGTTCATGCTGCGCCCGACGAAGCCGGCAGCGGCGACCGCCTTTGCCGAGCAGCCCCATGTAGCGGTTGGCTGGCCAAGCGAGGCGGGTCTGACGCTGGCCGGTTATCGTCTGCGGGGCGATTTACATGTCGAAGGCTTGATCGAGTTGATTGCTTATTGGCGAGTCGACGATTTGCATCCCGATCGCGCCGGCTGGTTTGCCGGTCCGAACTACCACCTCGTCGATGGCGACGGTCACATTCTCAGCAATATCGGCGAGCATGGCAGCTGGGGCAGCGAGTGGGTGGTGGGCGACCTCTACATTGAGCACATTGTCGTGCCTATCCCGCGTGCGGTCACGCCCGGATGGTACACACTCGACGTGGGCCTCTATGACCCGCTTCGGGATGTGGCCTACACGTTCTTTCCGCCGGACGGTCGCCCCGTCCAGCGCTTCGCCATCCCCCTGTACTTGAACCAGTAGCACGCTTTGTGTCATCACGGCCCACGCGTTTATCGTTGTGGCAGCCGGCTAGCGAACACGCTCTTCTACCTCGCGCCAGATCGCTTCGTAGGCGGCCGTTGCCGGCGAGCGCCCGGCGTACTCGGCCAGCGGCCGTCGCTCAAGCGGCATCCGCTCCACCGCCGCCGCGTAAGGGACATAGGTGGAGAGAAACTCCGGCGGAGGATCGGCGATCAACTCCTGATGCAGCTTTTTGCGCCGGTCGACCATCGTATAGAACGGCAGCACCTGAAGGCGCTTCAGCTTGCGCTTCTTCAGGAAATCGGTCACCTGCTCCAGCATCCGCAGCGAAAGTGCGGCGGGGATGACCGGTACCAGCAGCACGTCGGCTGCATCAAAAACGTTCTCGGCCGAGAGGGTGATGCCGGGTGGGCAATCGAGGAACAGATTGTCGTACTCGTCCAGCAGCGGAGCCAGGATGTGGCGGTACTGCCGCGTCGGCTTCTTCGTCTCGTTGAGCGACAGATCCATCTTGCGATAGGAGAAGTCGGCCGGCAGCAGATCCAGGCCGTCGTGGTCGGTGCCCTTGATATGGTCATCAACCGGCCGTTTGCCGGCCACCAGCCCCTTGCGGCCGCCTTTTACGCGCGGTCGAATGCGGAAGCAGTAGGTCGCCGCACCCTGGGGGTCCAGATCCCACATCAGCGTCTCCGCGCCGCCCGCCGCCGAGAGATAAGCCAGGTTGACAGCCGAGGTGGTCTTGCCCACGCCGCCCTTGATGTTGTACACGGCAAAGATGGTCATGAGCCGGACTCCTTCTGATCGGCCTCATCCGGATCAGGTTTGAACAGATCGCGAAACAGCTTCATCGTCTTCGGATTGGTGAAGCGGTCGATGTGCTCCGGAAGCGAATCGCGGGCCTCCACTTCCAACGTATACAGATGGCCGGTCAGCGCGCCCATCGCCAGCACTGTTTCCGGAGGGTAGTCACCGGCACGATTCATGTCACGGGCAAATCGCTCCAGTGTCTCAATCTGTACCTGACGGTCCTGGAACTCGCCCAACACGTTCTGCAACTGTTTTAGCTCGGTCACTGCCCGATTCAGCTTCTTGCGTGGGTAAATGGAGTGGAAGAACTCAATCAGATAGCGCAGCTTCTTGGCCGTCTTGCGCAGGTCGTGGATCGTTTCGGCCGGGGTGTCGCCGTCGATAGCCAGCGATTCATCCCGCGTGCGGCGGACCATCCGCCAGATACGCTCCTGGGCCAGTTCCCCGGCGGGGCGCAGCGCGTTGGGCGCGTCGGGCTGCTCCTCCAACGGCGCATCGAGGAACGCTTGCCATGCCGTCATTAGCTTCCGGTACCGCGCCGAGCGCATGGCCGTCACCAGCTTCGCCAGTTCAATCTCCCGTTGTTCGCCCAGGATAGCGGCGCAGCGGGATGAGACGATCGTGCATATAGGGTGGCAGGGCGGCCGCAAATTCGTCCATCTCCAGCAGGTAAACGTCGAGGTCGCGCGTCGGACCGGTGATCTGGCCCAACCAGGCAAACTCGTCCCGGAACGCGTCGACGGCTTTCTGCGGCAGTACGTCCTTGATTTGGGCCAGCGCCGATCGGGTGCGGCGCACAGCCACCCGAAAGTCGTGGAGAAATTCGCTGTCCAGGTCGGCCAACACACCCGCCTCGTTGCGCTGCAAGGACGAAAAAGCCGTTCCCAGAATCAGCTTGGTGGCAGCGTCTGCGCGCATCGACGGGTCCAGCTCAAGCGAATAACCGGAACTGTAGTCGCCCGGCTCGCGCCCGGCGGCCGTCACGGCCATCCTCATCGGCGACGCAGTCACCGGCGTCATCCCTACTGCTTCTACCAGATAATCACGCAGCGCCGCCAATTCGCGCTGGTAGCCGCGCACCGGCTGAAGGCTGAGAACGGTCGGCAGCGGCGCGGCATCGGCCGTCGTCGGAGGGTAGGCCGTGGCCTCTTCGATGGCGATGCGGACCACCGTCTTGTCGTCTTTGTTAAGAACCGGAATCTGGTGAATGCTGCCGCGCACACGCACCAGGGGCAGCAGGGCCCGCATCTCGATCAGCGGCTCCAGCCGATCGCGCAGATCTCCCCGGGGCATCTCCCACGCAAAACATATACCGGCAGCGTCCATGTGGCCGGCCCGCTCGCCTGTCTTCAGGCCATACGCGTGCCAGACCCCTTCGCGTTCCTCCAACATCAGCCCGCCATTGAACAGGCGCCAGTCGAATGTGTCGTAGTAGATGCGCTCAAACGGCCGCGACTCAGGTGGGCCGGCGGCGCTAAATGCCTCCAGGTGTTCCTGGATGGTCTCGACCGTCGCGCCCTCCGGCAGGGCGAAGCGTGTGGTCAGTTTTGTCATAGGATGCTCCCTAGTTTTGGGGGCTGCTGTCACGGTGGTCTCTGCCGTGAAGATAGCTCAAACCCATCAGCCAGATCAGCATGTGGATGGGTCAGTTAATCAAACGATTTGCCACTATAGCGGAGAAAGGGGGTGGGGGCAATGAGATCGAGCTGCCTTCCACTGATCAAAAAAGCCACCAGTCCAGTAAGGAATGGTGGCTTCTAAGTTACGTATTCTTTGTCGGAAAGCCGCCGAGGGCGACAGTGCGCAGCAAACCGGGTCAGATTACGTTCAGGCCGATTACGACCGGCTGCTTAGAGTCCGAACAGTCCGGCCACCCAGCTAGCGAGCCAGTAGACAACCGCGATAGCGATGGCCGCAATCAAAGCGCCGCCAAAGCCGTTGACCTTAAGGCCAGGAAGGATGCCGCCCGCGATGAGCAAGACGACAGCCGCCACGACGAGCGCAATGAGCGCACCCAGCCAGCCGGCGCCGAACGTAATGCCCAATACGCTGACCAGCAGCCAGTCGAGCAGACCGGCGACGATGGAAATCACGGCGGCGGCGATGATGGCGGAGCCGAAGCCATCGACCGAAAGGCCGAGGTTGAGGCGATCGACAATCATCAGAACAATGGCCGCGAGCACAAGCGCGATAACGATAGAAACGAGGGTACTAATCATAATATATCTCCTGTCAACAATAATGGTTGTATGTCAAAAACAGTCGCCTTCACAGGCAGTGTAACATACGTCGATCTGCCTGTCACTATCATCTACGTCTAATACAACCCCCGGGTTGCAAGAAGGTTTCGAACCGGTGCTGGCGCATGTCGCCAACAATCAGACAAAGAGGAAGGACCCGGTCACCGTCCCGGGTGACCAAGCCCTTCGTACAGGATAGGAGGGCCGCAGTTGTGCTGCGCCCTGTACTGCGTGATTTCGCGCTAACTGCCGCGCCCGAATCGGCCGCCGCGCTGCCCGCCATTGCCCCAGCTGGGGCCACCGCGCCCGCGGCCGTTCACGCCACCCAGAATCTCCTCGAATGTGGCCGGGTCCAGGTAGCGTGGCGCGTACGCCTCGCCCGAAGCACGCTCAATCTGCTTCGCATAGGCACGCAGATGATTGCTGGAGCCGTTCAGCAGCCGCTCGTACAAGATGGTAATCTCCTGATGGGTGCTCGTGGCCAGGTTGGCCTTCAGGTCCAGAATATCGACCTCTTCAATGAGTGCGCCAACTCGCAGAGCGGCCGTCAGCGACACACTTCCTTCGGACACCAGCTCGTCGTACAGTGCCTGTAACGTCGGATTGGCAAAGACGCCGAGCGGTGTAGCCGCGGACGGATCGGCAATCGCGTAGCGGTTCAACAGCTGGCGCACGGCTTGTTGATGTGTGGCTTCGCTGCCGGCAATGGTGGTGAAGATGGGCACACCCCACACGTCACCGAGCGTCATGTACACATCGTGGGCCAGCTTCTCTTCCTCGACCATATACTGCAAGCCGGCGATCTCGTCGGCCGACAGCCCAGGGATATCGGCCATATCTGTCTGTACCTGAGTCTCGGCGGGCACAACCATACCGGCGAAGGTCGCCGAGAACATAACTATCAGTGTCATTAAACCTGTCAGCATCTCTTACTCCTTGATTGGGTATCGGGGACGCGATTTGTCCACGTCCGCGTCATCTATCTGCTGACAGGATAGCGGCCGTTTCTGAAGACCGTGTGGGCGGCATATGTAGATCGTATGAAGGGCAGGTCAGTCCTGCTGCTTCAGTCGTCGCGGCCATCCAGAAGCAGACCAGCGGTCAGGCCGATACCCGTGCCCAGCATGACGCCGAGCGCCACCAGGCCCAGGTCCCCGGTCAGCCAACCGAGCAGCAGGCCGGCGACTAGCCCGCCCAGCGCGCCGAGCACCATACTCGGCCCCAACGAACGACCGGCATGATTTGTCGACATGATAGCCTCCCTGGTCCTACGACCCGCGCAGCCGCAAATAGACCGTGCTGGCCAGCCCGGCGATCAGACCGGCGGCCGTATAGGGCAGAACGACCGGCTGTCCGACAGCGGCCGTCAGGGCTGCGCCAAACAGTAGACCGACAAGCGCACCGAATAGAGGGGGAATGATCCACGCGTACGGAGAGGTGTCAGACATGGCTGGCTCCTTGCGACCGGGACGCCGCACCGGTCGGGTGCTCGTCCCGACTCGCCATACCCAACGGAATCTACTTCTGACTACATTATAAAGGATCAGGCGTGGGAAGTGAAGGGGGGTGGACGCGATCGCCCGGCTGCTCGGTTCCCGGAACTACGAGGCACGCCAATACGCTCACCAGGGCCTTTCAGCAGTCGCGCTGGCAACGTTGTGGAGGACCCACCATATGTGGGTCAGTATGTGGAAGTGATCCGCTACGGCACACATCTGGCACAAGGAATAGGTCCTATCTGATCGCATAACCAGCAGAAACTGCAGCCTATCCATGCGGAAATGACCGCATCTGGGCCGGCTAGTCGCGATTGAGACCGCGGGCCAGAAAGCGTGCGGCCCGGCTAGGGGCTGATGACTGCCGGCAAGTAGAGCAACGTCTGTGCCGGGGATTGGGTCGCGGTCGGGCTGGGCGTTGGCGACGGAGTGACTGGCACGGTCGCGGTGGGCGTTGGTGATGGGGTGCTGGTCGGTGTCCCTCCCGCCGGCTGCGTAGCTGTCGCGGTGGCAATGGCCGTCGGCATCGGGCTGGCGGTGGCTGTCGCCGTGACCGTGGCCGTGGGCGAGAGAACGCCTCCGTATTCAAACGCCCCAATGTCGCACTCATTGGCGCTGGGTACGCCGTTGCCGTCGCTGTTCCGAACTACGCCACGCTGGTCGCGCGACGACACAGGGGGGGCCGCGCACTGGTCGTTGGGAACCTGGTCGATGGCAGCGCTGCCGCAGGACAAGCCCATGCGTTTGAGTCGGGCCGTCGTTTGATGCCAGCGTCGGACTTAGAATGCTGGCCAATGCGCCGGCGGGGACGATATCGGTCGCACCCGGCACAAGGTTGAGCAGCCCGGCGCTGCCAGACTGTCCGAAGAGGTTGAAGCCATTGACTGTTACCGTTGTTGTGGTTGCCAGCTCCGGACCCGCCGGCGCATTGTTACCGCTGATCAGGTTGCCCAACAGCGTTAGCGCGCTGCTATTGTCGACGCCACCGCCTGAGGCAGCGGCCGAATTGGCAGTGAAAGTCGTCTGCTGCAGCGTCAGCGGACCTGCGTTGGCGATGGCGCCACCGCGTTCGGCCGAATTGCCGCTGAAGGTGCTGTTCGTGGCGGAGGCAGGCCCGCCGTTGTGCCATCCCCCACCCGCTCCGGTGGCCGTGTTGCTGTTCATCGTGCTGTTGGTAACGATGGTTGTGCCTTCACTGGTCAGCGCGCCCCCCGTCGTGGCCGAGTTACCGGTGAGCGTGACTGTATTGAGATCGAGATTGCCTTGATTGAAGATGGCCCCGCCGCTGGTTGCGCTGTTGACGTAGAAGATCCCGCCGTCGATGGCGGCCACGTCGCCGAGCACGGAGTGATTGACAAACAGACCGCCCCCGGTCGCGCCGGCCTGATTGCCGACCATGACCACGCCCGACATGGTCGCCACCACCTCGTCCAGATAGATCGCTCCGCCATCATCGACGGCCGTATTGCTGGAGAAAGTTGACTGCTTGACGTCCAACGTGCCTCCAAACGCATAGAGCGCACCACCGATCGACTTGCCTCTGTTGCCGGAGAGCGTGGAGCTTTCGACCGTGATGGTCGAGTCGAAGCCGCTGACCGCACCGCCGCCGTACGCCTCGTTGTTGAGGAGCTGGCTGCCGGTGATCGTAGCGCTGCTGGTGGAGAGGTCGATCGCTCCGCCATATCCCTCTTCGGTGACGTTGCTCTGGAGCGTGCTGTCCGTCACCGTCACTTCTCCGTAAAAGGACGAGACCGCGCCCCCACCGTAAGTGGCGGAGTTCGACTCCACGACCGAGCGATTGATGGTGATCGCACCCTCATAGCCGTAGGCGACGCCGCCGCTTCCATAGGTGGACGTATTGCCGCTAATCTGGCTGTCATTGATGGTGATGGTGCCGTACCGTACGTAGAACGCGCCGCCCTGGTAGCCCTCATTGCCGGTCACGGTGCTGTTGTTGACAATGATCGCGCCTTCAACGGCGGCCAGCCCGCCTCCACCGTACGAGCTGTTGCCGCTTACGGTGCTGTCATTGAGTGTGATGGTACCGCCGTTGGTATATGCCGCCCCGCCGTAATAGTATCCATTGCGCCCGCCGGTCAGCGTCGTGTTGTTGATTGTCAGATCGCCGGTGACCAGAACGGTGAAGAGTCGCAGATCGTTGCGCCCTGTGCGCGCGATAGTCGATCCATTGCCTTCAATCGTCAGGTCGCCCAGGATGAGCGGAAGGCCGGAGTAGCCATAGGTGTCGTTGACCGACCGCGTCAGTTCGAACATCCCGTTCGTTGGCAGGACAATCGTGTCTGCTCCAGCCGGGTCGCCAGCCGCGCAATCAACGTGGCGCTGTCCATTGGCCTTGTTATTGGCGTTCTCGATCGCTTCGATGAGCGAGCACAGACCATTCGCCTCAACGGCAACTTCGCCGTCGACGACCGTGATGCTGTTGGCTGTCACCGATGCCTGGCTGAGGGCCAGCAAGAGCGACGCGCCGGTCAGCGTAATGGCCGCCCGTCGGGTCAACCATCGCCGCTGCGGGCGGGACAGGGCCAGCAAGCGCCGTCGCATTGCAACAAGCCGGGCAAGGAAGCTGGGCTGTTGGCGCATGAGCAGCGACACCAGCCACCCACGCTTGCGGTGTAAATCTTCAGGCCGTGTTGGTTCTGTTGGATGTTGCGGATCTGCTTGGCTCACACTTCCCTCCAGCCCAATTGGATCATTGAAAGTTTACTCCTACGCTCATAAGCTGACAAGGCGCGGGCGGTCCCGCTGGTCTGTGCCGCACTGCGGCATACTGCGTGCAACCCGAACGCAAGTTATGCGTAATGGTAGTAGAATGGCGGGCAGCGGCCGACTCGTTTCGGCTACGCTGCGCAGCTGAGAACTGAAGGAGACTTACAAGATGACCAACGACGATATTATCATCGAGACAGACGACATGGTCGTGGCCAAGACGCACACGACCACCGAAGAGATTTCTGTGGCCGGGCGCGACCTGGCCGCAACGCTCAGCCGCCTTGCCCGAGAGGCGACGGTCCGCAAAGTGACCGTCAAGAACGCCGACGGCAAGACGCTGATAGAGCTCCCGTTCCTGCTGGGAACGGCGGGCGTACTGGTGCTGGGACCGTGGACGGCCGCCCTGCTCGGCGCGGCGTGGCTGACCCGGACCTCGATTCTTATCGAATACGAAGAGGCGCCGGAGACCATGAAAGAGGCATTTTTGGAGATGCCCGGCATTTCTGAAGAAGAGCTAGCGGGCGACGACGATCTGGCAGCAGCCTAGGCCTTTGCCGGGAGAACACAACATGACTGACAATTCCATACCCGTAGACGAGATTGAAGAACCGAACGGCAAGGCGAACAACGAGTGGACTGAAGAAGTCTCTGTGGCGGGCGGCCGCCTCGTAGAGACGATTCAGGAACTGCTGCGTGAAGCCGTTGTACGCAGGATTGCGATTCAGGACAAGGACGGCAAAACGTTGCTGGAGATTCCCCTCTATGCAGGCGTGCTGGGCGTCGCTGTGCTGGGCTACTGGTCAGTGCTGGCCCTCATCGCGGCCTGGTTCACTGAGGTGTCGATTCTGATCGTGCGGGAAGGGACACCGGACGAACCGCCGGTATCAGACAAGGAAGCGGCCGCTGACAAGAAAGCGGCCACGGAAGCCGACGCCGTCTCTGTCAATGAGATGGCGGGCAAAGCCGGAACGGCCCTCAGCGATGTGATAGCCCGCGCCAGCAAGGCCGCCAGCGAGCTCGCCGCCCGAGCTGCGGATGCGGTGGAAGGGACGCCAGCAGCAGCCAACGGCAACGGCACCGCCAAGGCAGCGCAGGCACCCGCCAAGGCGAAGCCCGCCCCGGCGAAAGAGAGTGCACCAGAGCCACAGCGCTGCCAGGCCACCACCAAAGCAGGCACGCAGTGCAAGCGAAACGCGCTCGAAGGCTCCGACTTTTGCAGCACTCATCAGCCTGCCTGAGCCAAAAAGACAGACTAATGGACTGCCTGACCAGGACATATCTCCTAGTCAGAGATTAATTTACGGTCTTTTCACGTAGAAAGACACAGGTAGAATTACACTGTAAGTGGGTGGTTCAGAATCAAACAAACATTGATTGTCCTCCTCAGACAGAACCCCCCTTTAGACGCCGCATCCTCACGGGTGCGGCGTTTTACGTTTGCAGGAGAGTTCCAGCGACCGCGCTTAAACCGCTTGGAGGCCGTCCTGGCGAGATTCGAAAGCATAGGTTGGGAGGTCAGTCTGCGCGTATGATCACCAACCAGTGACCCTGTTGGTGATCCCATGTGCCGCCACCTGCTCCCAGCTTGCCCCCTCAGGTCCCCAACGTCAGCCTGAACTCCCTCTTGACAAGAGGGCCTTTGCGATCTATTATGTGGGCAGATTACTTTGTATCGCAAAGTATATTCGATTACAGAGTTATTGGTGGAGGTGAGCCATGTCAGATAAGAAAGTTGATCTTGATTTGCTGGAACAGCAGGCGCGACGCCGTTTCAATGTAGACGGCCTCATGTACGTCTTTCTGGGACTACTCCTGCTCATCTTGGGGCTATCGTTCCGGAATCCCGCGACGGCATGGATTGCGGCGTTTGGAGCGTTTCTCATCCTGCCCGCTTCGGCACTACGCAAACGCTATACCTACCCCCGCATCGGCTATGCCAAGTTCGAGATGCAGCCGGGTGTGGGCCGGGGCATCCTCCTCTTTGCTCTCGTGGTGATGGTGGCGCTGTTCATTCTGGCCTTTGCCGGCGGCGGCCGTTTTCAGCCGTACCTGCCGATCGCCTTTGGCATGGTGATGGGGTTGGCGTTCTACTTCGGCGCATCGACTTATGGCCTGAGCCGGCTGGATGGGCTGATTGTGGCCATGATGCTGGCCAGCGGGTTCGTGGCGGTCTGGTTCAGCGACAGCTGGCGACTGGCTACGTCGATTCAGTTTAGCGTGGTTGGGGCGGTCATCCTGGTCATCGGCGTCGTGATCTTCATCCACTTCGTCCGTACCTACCCGGTTCTCGACGACGCGGCCCTCGCGGAGCAGCAATGACCCGGCAACCTGATCCAGTGGAAGGCGCGGGAACCAGCGGCAACGGCCCGATAGGACTGCCTTCCCCCAATCCGAGCGACATTGACCGGGTCATCCACGAGCCCGCACGGTTGCTGATCATGGCCAATCTGTCAGTCGTGGAGGAAGCCGACTTCAACTTCCTCATGGCCCAGACTGAGCTGACCTGGGGCAACCTGTCGTCCCACCTGTCCAAGTTGGAGGCGGCGGGTTATGTGGCCATCGAGAAATCATTTGTCGGCAAACGGCCGTATACGCTGGTCCGGCTTACCGACGAGGGACAGGCCGCCTTTCTGTCCTACCGGGCGACGATGGCTGATCTATTCAACGGTCTGCCGGGCTGATTCATCCAAAGGGGGAACTATCCTGCTTCCCCCTTTTTGCCAGATGACACCCCTATCAGCCGCTTGAGATGGCGAGGCACGCCGCCCGCGACAGGGCCTGTGACGCCAGATACAGGAGGCGGCCGCAGGACTCCTGAACGACATACCTGTGCAAACGCTTGACAAACTAACTCATCTCCTGTAGAATACCTAACAAATGTTAGATAGGTCAACATTGAATGGGGATAGCAAGCCGGAAGCCGGCTCCGCCCGCGACAGGGTACTTCTGGCGGCCGAAAATCTCTTCATGGAGCGGGGCTACAAGGGTGTGACGCTGGCCGATGTGGCCCGCGACGTCGGTATTCGCACTGCCTCGCTCTACTACCACGTCCCCGGCGGAAAGCAGGATCTGTTTGTCGAGGTGGTCGAGCGCAGCCTGGCGCGTCATCAGGCTGGGCTGGAAACGGCCGTCCGTCAGGCGAGTGGCGACTGGACCACCCAACTCAAGGCGGCCGCCGTCTGGCTCTTCTCCCAACCGGCTCTGGATCTCATCCGCATGAACCAGGCCGACATGCCCGCGCTCGACCCGGAACACGCCGGGCGGCTTGGCAGGGCCATCTACGAATCGCTTCAGCAGCCGATTGTCGATCTGCTGGCTGCGGCGCGGGATCGGGGTGAAATCGACCCACCCGACCTGGATTTATTGGCAGCATCTTTTTTTTCAATCGTGCAGACGATCCACAACACGCCCGCCATCTGGCAGGATCGGCCGAAAGCGTCGATGGCGGCAGATATGATCAACGTGCTGGCCACAGGGGTCAGCGTTCAATAGAAAACAAGTGAAGTGAGGTAAATCATGACAACTAGCAGCAGCAATGTGACTGTCAAGAACGACAGCAACAACACGATGTGGGCTTTCATAACTCTCGTCGTCATCGTCCTGGCCACGATCGCCGCCAACTACCTCGGCTTTCAGGCCAATACCGACACCGGCAACATCGCCAACGATACGTTTGCAGGAGTAAACTACTTTTTCCCGGAGACCTACGTATTTACCACGATCTGGCCAGTGATCTATTTGGGCATCGTAGGCTGGGCCATTTTCCAGGCGCTGCCAGCGCAGCGTGACAACCCACGTTTCCGGGCGGCCGCCCCGTGGTTGATGGTCAACCTGATCCTCAATGGCCTCTGGGTGTGGATCTTCGGCATGGAGATGTTTGTCACCACCCTGCCCATTATGTTCGCCCTGGTGTTCACCGGCGTCATCGCTTATAGCAAGCTGGAGATCGGGCAGACGAAAGTCGGCACGTGGGAGCGCATTCTGCAGATACCGATCAGCATCTACCTGGCGTGGCTGACAGTGGCTACCGTCGCCAACATCGCCTCGGCACTCATTGCCGCTGAGTGGGGCGGCTTCGGCCTCAGCTACGAGACATGGGGCGTCATCATGCTGCTGGTGGGCGCGGTGCTGGCCCTGTTCCTCTACCGCACCTTCTACCGCGACTGGGTCTTCCTGCTGGTCTACATCTACGCTTATGTAGGCATCATCGTTCGCTACGGCGACGTGCAGCCCATCCTGATCGCGGCGTCGGCCGGTGCGGCCGTCCTGCTGTTGGCGTTCATCTGGGATATGATCCAGCGCCAGCGCGAACGGGCCGTTGTCCAAACGGCGTAGCTCAGTCGCCCACTTAACGAACAGTTAGGCCTGACAGGTGGAGAACACCTGTCAGGTCTTTTTGTTTTCCCACTTGACACCATCAACTTTCTAACTTATACTGCTTTCCGAACGGTGTTCAGATTATGACTAGCGATCAAGCAACCCCCCGCGAACGACGCCACGCCCGCACCCGGCAGGCCATCCTCGACGCCGCCCGCCGCATCGTCGGCCGTCAGGGCGCCGACGCGCTCTCCATGCGAGCCATTGCTGACGAGATCGACTACAGCCCAGCCGGACTGTACGAATACTTTTCCGGCAAGGAAGCAATCGTGGGCGAGCTGTGCGGCATGGGGCATGTGCGGCTGTCGGCCAGCATGGAAGCGGTTGACAAGAGCCTGCCGTTCGAAGCGTATCTGTACGGCATCGGTGAAGCGTACATCGACTTTGCCCGCCGTAACCCGGACCTCTACCTGCTCATGTTCACCACCGTGTCAGAAGCAAGTGTCGAAGGTCTGTATGAGGATGGCTCGTCTTACCTGATTCTCGTCGCGGCGATCCAGCGGGGGCAGGAAGAAGGCATCATTCCCGAACGCGCCGGGTTTGACCAGGACGCGATGGCCTACAATGCGTGGGCGCTGGTCCATGGACTCTCCATGCTGGCCATCACCTACGGTGAGGTCGCCGACATGGAATTCGCTCACTTTGAGGACCAGGCACTGCGGTCGATGTTACGCGGGTTCATCAACTAGCTCTCTTTTTTTGCCGTGTACCGAACAGTGTTAGGTTTATGAGTTTTGTTCACAAAGCCAATAGGAGTCAATCATGCAGCAGATCACCTCTCCCTCATCCGTATCCGCCCGCCCCTTCCAGCCCAGCGCGTGGCTCGGCGACGCGTGGCGCTCGAACCGGCCCCTGACGGTCGTGGCCGTTTTCTCGACGGCCGCTTTCCTCGTCGCCCTCGTCGCCCTGGTCGTCAGCCCGGCGCAGGTGCTCAACGAACCGGCCTGGCTCAAACCCGCCAAGTTCGGCATCTCCATTGCGCTCTACTGCTTTACGTTCATCTGGCTGCTGAGCTTTGTGCGCAACGCGCCACGGACTGTACGCATCGTCTCCTGGGTGACCGCCGTCGCCTTCGTCGTCGAAATCGTAGTCATCTTCCTGCAAGCGTCACGCGGCGTCCGCAGCCATTTCAACGTTTCCACCGCCTTCGACGCCGCAATGTTCGGCCTGATGGGCAACTTCATCCTCGCCCTGTGGATCGCCAGCATGGTGGCGGCCGTCTTGCTGCTGCGCCAGCGGATGGACGACCCGGTCATGGCCCACGCCCTGCGCCTGGGCCTCGTGCTGGCAGTGCTTGGTTCTGGCATCGGTGCGCTGATGACTATGCCCACCAGCGAGCAGGCGGCCGAAATGGCCGCAACCGGCCAGGCACTGCCCCAGATCGGCGCCCACAGCGTGGGCGTGGCCGACGGCGGTGAAGGTCTGCCCATCGTGGGCTGGAGCACCGAGGGCGGCGACCTGCGCGTCCCCCATTTCATAGGCCTCCACGCGATGCAAATTGTACCGCTCGTGGGCATCTTCCTGACTCGTCAGCGCCGGCAGGGTCGTCGCCGCAGCATGGGCGAGCAGGTCGGACTGGTGTGGCTGGCCGGCTTGTCCTACCTGGGCGTGCTGGCGCTGACCCTGCAGCAAGCGCTGCGCGGCCAGCCGCTGCTGCAGCCGGATGCGTGGACGGCGGCCGCCGGGGTAATCCTGCTGGTAGCGACCGGCGCAGCGCTGGCAGCTATCCTGAGCGGCCGTTCGCTTCTCCGCTCGCGCTAGATAGACAGCATGACTGACAGGTGGTCGGGTGGAAATAGGCTTGAATGGTCAGGGTGCCCGTCCACCTGTCAGATTGTGTTGGATCAGAGTTGTATCTCGCCGCGCCCGATGGCCACGAGTAATCCGATGATCGCCCCGCCAATAATCAGCCACGTTGTGTTGATCCGGAAGCGCAGCAGCAAGACGGCCGCCGACGCCGCTATCAGCGCCGTAGGAAGGTCGATGATCGTTTGTCGGGCCAGGTCCACGGTGACAGCCGCCATCAGGCCCAGCGACGCGGCCACGACCCCGTCGAGCAGACCGCTGAGCCACGGATTGTTGCGCAGCCGGGGGATGTACGGGTTGGTGATGGCCACGAAGACGAAGCCGGGCAGGAAGATGCCCACCGTGGCCACGATCGCGCCGGGCAGTCCGGCCACCAGGTAGCCGATGAAGGTCGCCGTAGTGAAGACCGGACCGGGTGTGAACTGGCCGACCGCCACCGCATCGAGCAGCTGTTGGCTGGTAATCCAGCCCAGTGTCTCCACAAACTCCGTTTGCAGGAAGGCGACCAGAACATAGCCGCTGCCATAGAGGATAGAGCCAATCTTCAGGAACGACAGGAACAGCTGCGTCAAAGTCACCGGCTGGCTCGGCTCCTGAATAAGGCGCGCGAGCGTTTCCGCGCCAGGCAGCAGCAGCAACAGGTTCATCCCTCCAGCCTGATCGCGATTCTCCCAGAGCCGGCGGCCGTTCTCATAGAGCAGCACGATCAACCCGCCGCCCACAAGCAGCAGCAGCTCGTTGATGTTGGCAAAGTACAACCCGAATGTGGCCAGGGCAACGGCGATCAGCAGCCATTGGACGCCCTCCTCCGGCGCCAGCGCCTTGCGCCCCAGCACCCACACCGCTTGCAAGATGATGGCGATCACCACTGGCTGAATGCCGTAGAGCAGCGACTGGGCGGCGGGAGTCGTACCGTACTCGACATAGAGCGCAGCCAGAATGGTGACGATAACGAAGGCGGGAAAGATGAAGCTGGCCCCGCCCGCGATCAGCCCCTTCCACCCCGCCCGCTCATAGCCGATGTGCATCGTCATCTCGGTGGAGTTGGGGCCGGGGATCAGATTCGTCGCCGCCAGCAGGTCGAGAAACTCCTGGTCGGTCAACCATTGACGCCGGATGACCACTTCGTCGTGGAACATGGCGATGTGGGCTGCCGGGCCGCCGAAGGCGACGAGGCCCATGCGAAAGAACAGCTTGCTTACTTCTGCAACGGTACCGGGGTATGGCGGTGGGGGAGTCGGCACGTCAATCGACTGGTCGCTCATGGCAGGCATTCGCTCCTTGCTCATTCAGTGGGGCCAGACGGTCGATTCCGTCCACATTGGATTGTACGAAGGCTGGAGAGAAAGTAAAGTCTGGCTGCAGGCGGTGGGGACGCCTCCGGGCACACAACTACATTGCCGGTGAGCAGGACAGCACCCATTGCCAGATCGGCACTATCAGGTTGGCGGTCAAGGGGATGACCGGCTGGGCAGCCATCAACTGTCGGCAGCCGGCTCGCGTTGTTGTCAGGCCGAACCAGATGGGGGTTGCTAAACCTCCTGTCAACCTTACCCATCCAGCATAAGGAGATAGTTCCACATGGCCATTCATTCGGTCCGCGTTCTCTGGCAGCAGGTCAGCGGCCGCACCACACTCGACTACGCCTGGCCCGGCGTCATTAAGGGCATCTCGGTTGTCCACATCTCGGCCAGCGAAGCCACCAACTGGCAGCCCCAGCCCAACGGCTCGGTGCAGGTCAACCGGTTCGTCGGCAGTGCACCGATCATCGTCGAAAGCGTTTCGCCCAAACCGGATCATGTACAGTTCGTCGTCAAGGTGGACTGGAAGACGCCGGTCGATATCGTCACCGATATCACTGTCCTCGATCCCCCGGAAGCGTTCGCTGTCGGCAGCTTGTCGGGCGGTGTGGGCTAGGGAGGCCATCGTCTAACCCATTTCAGCCAGCAGCCTACCGGAACCTTGCAGTCCGGTAGGCCTTTTTTTGTGCTATGGGCAACCATCCCATGTGCTATACTGTTCCCGCGCCGTGACGAAGCCAAACCAACAATTCCCAACCGGTACGGTCACCTTCCTCTTCACCGACATTGAGGACAGTTCGCGCCTGTGGGAGCAGCACCCCCAGGCGATGAAGAGCGTCCTTGCCCGGCACGATCAACTCATGCAGGCGGCCGTCGGCGGCCATCATGGTGTGCTGGTCAAAACGACCGGCGACGGGATCCACGCCGTCTTCGGCACGGCTGAAGATGCCGCGCGAGCAGTCGTTGCGATCCAGCAGGCGATGGAAGACGAGACGTGGCCGGACATTCAGCCTGACGCCTTGCGCGTCCGGGCCGGTCTGCACACAGGTCAGGCCGAGCTGCGCGCCGGTGACTACTACGGATCGGTCGTCAACCGGGCTGCGCGGGTGATGAGCATCGGCCATGGCGGGCAGATTCTTATGTCCGAAGCGACAGCCAGGTTGCTGGACGGTCACCTGCCGCCTGACTACTCCCTGGCCGAGATCGAAGAAGTCACGCTGCGCGGCCTGAATCGTCCGGAGCGGATCCATCAACTGTCTGTTCCGGGTCTGGCAGCCGACTTCCCACCGCTGCGCGCCGACCGAATGCGCCGGGACAATCTGCCAGCGTCGGTCACCAGCTTCATCGGGCGACAGCGCGAACTGGAGGAGGTCGTGGCGCTGCTCCAATCGACCCGCTTGCTCACGCTGACCGGGCCGGGCGGGACGGGCAAGACCCGGCTTTCGCTGGAAGTCGGCTCGCAGGTTTTGGACGAGTACCCCCACGGCGTGTGGTTCACCGAGCTGGCCCCGCTGACCGATCCGGCCTCGGTCCGAACGGCCGTCGCGGGCCTCTGGGGGCTGCGGGACAACCCCATGATGTTGCTGGAACAGGTGATGGGCGACTATCTGCGCAGCAAGAAGCTGCTGCTCATCCTCGACAACTGCGAACATCTGGTGCAGGCGTGCGCGGAATTAGCGGCCGACTTGCTCGCCGCCGCACCGGACCTGACTATTCTGGCCAGCAGTCGCGAAGGGTTAGGCACGCCGGGCGAGACAACATATCACCTGGCGACGTTGACCGTCCCCGGCAATGACAAGACGACGCAGGCGGAACTGGAAGCGTTTGAAGGCGTGCAGCTGTTTGTGGAGCGGGCGCAGGCGGCGCGGCCCGCCTTCACGCTCACAGAGGACAACGCGGCGGCCGTCGGTCGCATTGTCCGCCGGCTGGACGGCATCCCGCTGGCTATCGAACTGGCTGCCGCGCGAATCAAACTGCTGCCGCCGGCACAGTTGGCTGAGCGTTTGGATGATCGCTTCCGGCTGCTTACCGGTGGCAGCCGAACCGCCCTGCCCCGCCAGCAAACGCTGCGGGCGCTCATCGACTGGAGCTACGACTATCTGGATGAGGCAGAGCAGGCGATGTTCCGGCAGCTGGGTGTCTTTTCCGGCGGCTGGTCGCTGGAAGCGGCAGAGGTAGTGGTCGACCTGTCCGGGCTGGACGGCGACATATTCGACCTGATGGCCAATCTGGTAAACAAATCTCTGGTCGTGGTCGACGACAACGAAGGCGAGGCGCGCTTTCACTTCCTGGAAACAATCCGCCAGTACGCACGCGACCGCTTGTTTGAATCGGGTGAAGGAGCAGCTGCGCGGGAAAGGCATCTGGGCTATTTCGCCAAGCTGGTGCTGGCATTAGGCGAGTTTGGACGAACCAGAGCAGTGCCCGATCTGTTTGCTGCAACCGGTTCTCATAAGGCAATCGCCTGGGTACAACAGCTGAAGCCCGAGATTGATAATGTCCGTTCAGCCATCGAATGGGCTTTGGAAGTCGATCCTGAGACCGCTCTGGATATGGCCCTGCGCCTGCCCCAATACTTCTTGTTCGAGGGATCCATGGAATCGATCCAGTGGTTGAGTTATGCGCACGACGCGGTCATCGGGTTGCCCATGCCCACCGGGGAGGCCGCTGAGCTTCGCACTGAGCGACTTGTGGGCTCAAAGATCTGGTTGGGCAACCTTGAGTTGGCTCAGGGTCGTCACCCGGCCGCGGTAGAGACGCTTCAGTGGGCGATTGAGACGGCTCGCGCTCACCGGCTGGAGGCGCCATTGGCGATGGCACTTTCTCTACAGTCGCTACCGCTCTTTTTTCTGAGCGATCCGAAAGCGTATGAGATCGCCAGAGAAGCAGACGCATTGCTGGAAGCTCAAGGTGACGCCAGAGCGAGGGGTATGTCTCTCTCCGTCATGGCCCGTATCGCC
>CAVQSM010000004.1:0-89663 GCA_963715935.1 uncultured Chloroflexia bacterium
GGTGCGCACATAAGTGATGTCACACAACAAGGTCCGATCAGGAGCGACCGCGGCAGACGACTCAGTTAGATGGTTTGGGGACGCCGGTCGCCTTGGCCGAGTCTGTGTGGTCACCAGGTACCAGTGTGCCCGATGGACTTGCAGTCCAGCCCGATACACGAGGCGAGACACCCGCTTGTGGTTGCATGTTGCCTACTGTGTGAGCGCCGCATGCACGGGGCTCGTACGCACCGTCTTTGCGTGAAATAGCCACTCCTCGACAGCGGGTAATGCAACAAGCTTTCTGTAAAAGCGTATAACCTCGGTTATCAGATTATTGTTGCCGGTCCATCTCATCGGGCAGGATGTAGGTTCGACCGGTCTGCCACTCCTCGCTGACTTCCATCACAATCGCTGTCACCAAACGCAGACAAGACGGTTCGTTCGGAAACATCACCGCTACGCGCGTTCGCCGGCGAATCTCGCGGTTGAGCCGTTCCAGACCATTGACCGTGCGCAGCAGGCGTCTTTGCTTGGCCTTCCAGGCGAACACGGTCAGGCCTTCGGGGATATTGGTCTCCATCCACTCTGCCAGCTTCGGGGCGATAGCAGCGTACTTGGCCACCATCTGGGCCAGAAGTGCTTCCGCCGCCAATCGGTCGGACGCATTGAAGACCGCCCGGATATCAGCCGCCACCTCCGCTTTGAGCGCGTGGCGCGGGACGTACGCCTGGGCGTTTTGCTGAAGGTGGAACTGGCAGCGCTGCCAGGGCAGACCGCCAAAGACCGCCTGCCGCGCTGCTTTGAGGCCCAGATGGTCATCACTGACGACGAGTTCCACACCGCGCAGCCCACGACTTTGCAAATCTTTCAGGAAAGTTCGCCAGTGGACTTCGTGTTCGCCCAGCGAGACCGAAACGCCCAGCACCTCCCGTTTGCCCTGGTCATTGACCCCCACGGCCAGCAAGACAGCCGCATCGCGTACCTGCCCGCTCTGGCGCACCTTCTCATACCGGGCATCCAGGAAGAGAAACGGACAACGCCCCAACGGCCGGCTGCGCCAGGCGCTTAGCTCTTCATCCAACAGCGCCGCGGCCCGGCTAACCTGAGCTGAGGAGATGGCTGTGCCGCACAACTGCTCGGTGATGGCCGCTACCTTGCGGGTCGAGACTCCCTGAACGTACATCTCGGCCAGCGTGGTCATCAGCGCCCGCTCCGTCCGCAGCCCACGCTCCAGCGCTTCAGGGTAGAAGCCGCCTTCGCGCACCTGCGGCACATCGAAGGTGACCGACCCCACACGCGTCGTTACCGTCTTCGGCTTGTAGCCGTTGGCGTGACCCCGACGCGTCTCCGCTCGCTCGTAGGCTGCTGCGCCCAGGTACTGCTCCCGCTCGGCCTGCATCGCCGTGTTGATGACGATGCGGATCAGCTCCGGCAGGATCTCCAGCCCTTGCTCGGCGATCTGTTCTAACAATGAATCTGGTAAGGTACAATCTGTCTGGTAGGTCATGATGTTTCTCCTTCAGTTGTTTGGCGATAACCGAAGGTTACATTCGTGGCCTACCTCTTGCCACCAATTTACAGAAAGAAAATTACACTATCCATGCACGCGCCGGCACTCGTACGCTTACCGTCTTTGCTTGTAAATAGCCACTCCTTCTGAGCAGCAGTCCGTGCTACCACTTGTATAGTGTATTCGTGTAGACGCCTAGCTCGACTGCCAGATCCGCCAACGGGGCCTTTCTTTCTTCAGACAAGCGTACTGCCTCTATCTTGAACTCTCGCGTATGTCGTTTCCGTTCCGTGTCAGGTCTCCAAGATTTGGGTTACCCACCTATTCAGCGTGCCTCCCAATCTTAGATCAGTTCAGTCATGGGTTATTCATGACATTCGTCACTGTTATTGTCCCCCTTGCAGGACTACAATTCAATGCATATTGAATTAATATGCGGACACGTTTTGTGAGTCTATTGGGGGCGATGTTTATGTCGGAGCTACTACAGTTCACCGTTGACAAGTTTAGTTTTACCATTCCAACCGACCGGCTCTATCACCCGGACGGCCTGTGGGTTCAGGCGCGCGACGGTCGCCTGCGGGTTGGCGTCACTGACTTTTTCCAACAGAACAGCGGCGATATAGCGTTTGCCGAGGTGGTTGAGCCGGGGACGGTCATCACCACCTCGGATCGGTTGGCCGACATCGAGACGATCAAGGTTGATGTAGAGCTGCCTGCACCTGTTTCAGGCACCGTCGTCGAGGTCAACGAGAAGCTGGAGCTTGAGGCCGAGATCATCAATCAGGATCCGTACGGCGAGGGTTGGCTGGTCCTGATCGAGCCGGCCGACTGGACCAAAGAGCAGGCGGCCTTGATGCCGCCAGAGGCCTACTACCAGCACAGTCAAACCAGGGCGCTGGAGGAGATGGGCAAGAAATGAGCGACGAGGGAAAGATCGTTATCGTGCCGTGCAGCGGCATCGGCAAGACGTATGGGACTGTCAGTCGTGAGGCGGCTTATGTTATCGTCGAGGACTTGCGGCCGGATGAGTCGCAGCTTGTGGCGCTTTCCATGCTGGTCTTGGGTGATGAGGGTGCGCGGGCGGCTGTAAACGGCAGCCAGGCTATCACCATCGACGGCTGCAAGTTAGCCTGCGCCAGCAAGATGGTGCGCGACAGCGGCGGCACAGTGGCCAAAGAATACGCCGTGCTGGACGCCTATCGCCGCCACAGGGCATTCAAGCCGGCCGGCATCGCCGAACTCAACGAGGGTGGCCTTCAGCTGGCCAACGCGCTGGCCAATGAAATCGCGACTGAAATTGACAACATGAAGGAAGAAGATGCCTCTGGGGAGGTGGACCATGCCTGAGCTACCGCAGAAGAAAGTCGGCATTATCGCCTGTTCGGGCGAGGAAATGGCTGAGGGCACCGTCACGCGACTGGCTGCGCTGAAGGTGCTGGAAGAACTTCGGCCTGACGATACGGTGACCATCTGTCTGCCACTGTTCCTGGCCGGTGGTGAGGGCGACCGCGCTTTCGCTCGCTTTTACCCGACCATCGCCGTTGACGGCTGTGAGCTGCGCTGCGCGGCGCGGGCCACAGAGCAATACTCCGGAACGCCCGCCGCCAGCGTCGTTGTGACCGACCTGGTCGCCGAGCGCGGCCTGGCCCAGCCGCAGGGCATGCGCCGGCTGGACGAAGCCGGGCGCATCGCTGTCGACGAAACGGCCGGGACGGTGGCCGAGCTTGTGGATGACCTGTTGGACAAGAAATGGAGTCGCCGCGAGGGTCACTTCATCGAGGAAGCGCCGCAGAACGGCGCGTCGCAGCCAGCCGGCTCAGCAGCGGGCTGCGCCTGCGGCACGGGTATTCCGGTTCAGTCCGTCGCCATCGACGGCAACCGGGTGACGCTGATCGCCCTGCCACCGCTGATGGCGCAATTTCGCGACGCGGGCAAGTTGCCGTCGCTGGAAGTAGCGCAAGAATTACTGACCCAGGTGGCGCTCTATAATTCGGTTCCGGCCGAGGAAGCACCCGCCTACCTGGAAGCATTGGCCCGCGAATACACCGTATTTTGCGGCGATTTGGAGACCGCATGAGCAAGACGGCCGTTTACAACACCACGGTATCCTGGGAGGGCGAGCACTGGGGTCATATCGTCATGGGCAATGGGCCCGAAATGGCCTTCTCCGCCCCACCCGATGCCCAGGGCCACACCGACGTTTTCACACCGGAGGACGCCTTCGTGGCCGCGATCAATACCTGCATCATGATGATGTTCATTTGGGCCACCGAGCGCTATAAGCTGGACCTCATCAGCTACGAATGCCGGGCCGAAGGAACCAAGCTCATCGAGCTGGACCGCACGGAGATCTTCACCGACGTGGTACTGCAACCGCATATCCGCGTCCGCGCTGGTGACGAGAAACCGGAGGTTGTGCGGGCGCGCATCGACAAGGCGCTGCGTTCGGCCGAAAAGTATAGCCTCGTGGCCAACTCGGTGAAGTCGACCATTCATATTGAACCGGAAGTGACGATCATTGAAGAGGGTGCGCCGATTCCCGGATAGCAGGAACGGTGGACTAATCAGATTACTGACAGGGGAGACACAACATGTTGACGATAAAAGTGCTGGGACCGGGCTGCGATAACTGCCACAAGGTCGAGGAAGTCAGCCGCGCGGCCGTGGCTGCCGTGGGGGCCGAAGCGGCGTTCGAGAAGGTGACGGACCGCGCCGAGTTCGCCCAGTATGGGTTGCTATACACGCCCGGACTGGTCATCAACGACAAACTCGTCGCCGCCGGCCGCATCCCGAAAGAAAGCGAGGTAATGACCTGGGTGGCCGACGCTCTGTCCGTGGCCTGATCCACCATGACCGACTATGTCGCCTACCACGCCCGGCTGGAAGAACGGCTGGGTGACCTGGGCCGCGAGTTGAGCGCCCCAATGAGTGGCTTCGCCCGGCTGCACCGCAAGGCTGTGGATGACGGCGCGCTGCCGGCCAAGGTCAAGGAGATGATGGCTCTGGCCGTTAGCATCGCTATCGGCTGCGACGGCTGCATCGCCTATCACACCCATGACGCGGTGAAGGCCGGTGCGACCCGACCGGAGCTCATCGAGACCATCGGCGTCGGTGTTCTCATGGGTGGCGGACCGGGGTCGATCTACGCCGTCCACGCGTTGGATGCCGTTGACCAGTTTCTGCCGCCGGAGACGGGCTGAGTAGACTTGACGGATCCGACTGACACCTTTATGCTCTCCGCCATCTGTCACGCCACCGAGAGGATATGAGTACAAACGAAACCATCTCCCCCGCGACGGCCGAAGTCGAAGCTGTCCTGAAAGCCTTGAGCGACACCAATCGCTTGCGCATCTTCGCCGAATTGATGAAGGGCGATACGTGCAACGGTGAACTGGTGACCCGGCTAGCGTTGCCGGCCAATCTGCTGTCACATCACCTTAAGGTGCTGAGCGAGGCCGGACTGGTGAACACCCGCCGCGACCGGGTGGACGGCCGCTGGGTATACTATTCCGTCGACCGCGCCGCCGCCGCCCGCTGGCAAAGCTGGTTTGCCGCGTTCTTCGACCCGGCCCAGCTCCAGACCCGGCAGGTCTGTGGTCCGGAGGGGCAAGTGGTGTCGGTGTGAGCTATCCTGGTTCTAGCTAAAGCTCGATTCATCATTGGGAGACTGGTGCAACGATATGTTACACTACCTCATAGGGTCCAGGCATCAACCAGCTTTTTGCGGCGGCTTGACCATCTGCCAGTGACTGCACGTTAGCCGGAGGGGGATCTTCCTTCCACCAAGCACAGAGAGGGTTCAGGCGAGGCTGCCAAGTTCCCGCACATCAGGATTGATGGCCATGTCAGTCCCGACCGGAACTGCACAAAAGCCCCACTGGCTCGATGTCTTCCTATGCTTACCTGATTGCAGCAAGTGAGAGTTGTATGCTCATATCTTTTGGATAACTCGATGGTTTCCATCTTGCCGTCCAGCAACAGTGAGTCTCGCCAATGACAGCAATACGAAACGCTCTAAGCAAAGTGTTTCAGCTTGAGAAGGGAGAAGGCCTCACCTTTGGCCTCCTGTCCTTTGCTCTGTTCCTGTCCATTGGTGGCTACTATGTCATCGGTCGCACCGTTAGCCGCTCTCTGTTTCTTAGCAACTTGCCGCCGGAGCTCATTTCAGTGCGGTATATCGCCGTCACCGTCGGGATTGTTCTCGTCTCGATGGTCTACACCCGGTACAGCACCCGCTTCCGGCGCGACTATCTGATCGTAGGCACGACGGCCGTCATGGCCACCGGCGTCTTGCTGTTTCGGATCTTGTTGGCCACCCCACTTGGCGACAGTCTGTTGATCCTGGGCGGCTTGTTCGTCTTCCTGGAGATAGCGGCCACTCTGACCATTATCCAGTTCTGGACCTTTGCCGCAGATTTGCTCAACAGTCGTGAAGCCAAGCGGATGTATAGCCCAATCGCGTCCATGGGCAGCCTGGGCGGTATTCTGGCCGGCGCCGTGGTGTCGGTTGCCGCCGTGTCGCTTGGAGCGGCGAATCTGCTTCTGGTGCTGTTAGCCGCTCAAATTGGCTATGCGCTCTGCATCTGGTTCCTTGGGCGCGGGCATCCGGAGGATGTGGAACTATCGTCAACGACATCGCGCCCACAGGAGCGCCAGGCGTCTTCGGTGATGGACGGATTTCGCGAAATCCGGGCCATCCCGCTGCTCTTTTCCATCGCTGCCATCATCGTCGTGACCACGATGGTCAGCAATATCATCGAGTATCAATTCGATCTCACGCTGCAGTCCAACTTCCTGGGCAACGAGGCGGGCATGACCGCCTTCCTCGGCTCCTACTACTTCTGGGCCGGTGTGATCGGATTCGCCTTTCAACTGTTCGTCGCTGGGCGTCTGTTGGGTAGATTTGGCATCACGCTGGGCCTGCTTGTCCTCCCTCTGAGTTTCGCTTTCGGGTCTACTCTGATCCTGGCCACTGGCGCCGGTCTTTGGGCAGTGACGACGGCGCGTTTAAGCGACACCGTGTTTCGCTACAACCTCAATGATACGGCTCTGAGCCTGCTCGATCTGCCGCTTGATCGGGACACTCGAGCCAGGGCCAAGGGTGTCATCAACGGCATCCTCAAACCGCTGGCCATTGGCACTGTTGGTCTCTTGTTCCTTGTGGTAGGCAATCTGCGCGGCATCTCACCGCTGCCGTGGTCGTTTCTTGTTCTGGCCCTTATCGTTGTCTGGTTGATCCTGATCAGGCGTGGGCGTCATCAGTACAAGGAGGCGCTGGCTACCAGCATCCTCCGCCGCCGCTTTGATCCCGCTCTTGAAGCGATTAACATCAGCGACGAAACGACGAAAGAGATCCTTCTGGATGCGCTGCGCCAATCGGATGAAGCCCAGGTACTCCAGGCCTTGTCGCTGGTGAAAGAGGCGCCACAAATCGACTGGTCATCAGCGCTTGTCCCTTTGCTGGACCATCCCGCCACGGCCGTACGTATCGAGGCTCTCGACCGCATGGCCCAGCCGCTGTATGCGCCCCATGTTGAACGAATTCAGCAGCTATTCACCGATCCAGAGGGAGACGTTCGTGCCGCCGCCATCACCACGGTCTGCGCCATTCGTGAGGCGGACGCAATCTCAGACATCAGTCCGTGCCTGGAAGATGACAACCCCGTCGTCCGCGCCGCCGCAGTAACCGGCATCATCCGTTATGGCGGTTTGAATGGCATCCTGCAAGGAGCGCTGGCCTTGAAAGGCATGCTCGATCATGCCGATCCGGCCATGCGTCGTGCCGGCGCCGACACCCTTGGGCTCCTAGAAATCAAGACCTTCTTCCAGCCCCTGTTGCTGCTTCTGGAGGATGAGAACGTGGAGGTGCAGACCCACGCCTTACATGCTGCGGGCAAGCTCGGCCATCCCGATCTATTACCCGCAGTGATTGGTCTTCTGGGACCGCCAGCTACACGAACAGCTGCTACCCAGGCCTTACTGGCCTTCGGACCAGACAGCTATACAGTTTTTGGCCAGTTTCTCGCCGACACCGCGGTCGATATACAGGTGCGCCGCCAGATACCAATCGTCCTGGGGCGAATAGCAGCTGAGCCATCTGTATACATCCTCCTGCAGCACCTCGACGAACCAGACAACCACACCCGGGCGCGGATCTATAAAGCGTTGGTGCGCTTGCAAGCGCGTGGCGTGCCCATCCCTGTCGCCGAAGACGTGCTCATATCCAGACTGCAGGAGGAGCTGCGGCTCGCCTATGATATGGCCGTTACCCGTTTGGACCTCGAGCAGTATCTTGAGGGGACGCTCCTGGCCGACGCCCTGAAGAGCCAGCAAGGCTTTTCTTTGGATCGCGTCTTCTTTCTCTTGGGGTTACACTACCCATCCATCAGTATGGCTGAAATCCAGTTCTCCGTCGTCGCTGCAGATACGCGAAGACGGGCCAATGCCACTGAGCTGCTGGATACCACGCTGGACCGCCCGATCAAGCATCTCCTCTTGCCTTTGTTGGAGGGGCCAGAAGACCGGCTCCTACATGTCGCGACGACAGAAATGGGTCTGGAGCGTTATTCGCCGGAAGAACGAACCAGCCAACTCGTTGCCAGCGGCGACAACTGGATTATCGCCCTGACCCTTTATACCTTGAGCCATACCAAATGGCCGCATCTGGGGGATCTGATTGCTGACTACCTTCAGTGTGAGGATGGGTTGCTGCGAGAAACATCAATTGCAGCTGCCTACCGGTATTTTCCAGAAAGCGAGTATCTGGACATCTTGCGTGCCCAGTCCGCCAACACCAGCTTCCCCTCTGTAAGCAGCTACGCCCGGCGCTGCCTTATGGAAAGTGAGAACTTGCTGCAGCAAGGAGCAAAGATTATGCCTTTATCCACCGTTGAACGCGTCTTATTCCTTCGCAGTGTCGACCTGTTTCGCGATGTTGCTAGCGAGGATCTGGTCCTCATTGCTCAGGTCTGTCAGGAAACGTTTTTTGCTGCCGGAGAGCGATTCATACGCCAGGGCGAAATTGGCGAATGTCTCTACATTCTGGTGGATGGGACTGCTGCCATAGACATGGATGGTGTCGGAAAAGTAGACTGGCTTGGTCCAGAAGAAGTGGTTGGTGAGATGGCCATCTTGTCCCGCAGTCCACGCTCTGCCAATTGCCGGGCCGAAAGCGATATGACTGCCCTGCGCATTGATTTTGAGGACTTCTGGGATCTGTTGGCTGAGAAACCGGGCCTTGCTCTGGGCGTGATCAGGGTCCTGTCGGCTCGTCTCCATGATCAGTACGAGCATGTGTCCGCTGCCTGATTGGCTGCTGCGTTACCCGGCAAGCGTTGGTTGATTGTCTTCAGACTTCATGCCCCCGAGATCTTCATCCAGCGGCATCAGTTTCAGGCAAACCGGGCTCGGGACACTCAAGCTGTATCCTGTTGGGGACAGAGTCCCTTCGTCTTTGTCTATTCGGAAGGTCAAGATCTCGTCACTGTGCTCGTTGGCAACAAGTAAGTACCTTCCTGTTGGGTCAATAGCAAAGCCCCGCGGACTCTTTCCTTGCGTTGGTGTGAAGCCAAGACCCTTGAGCGCTCCTGTCATCTGGTCAACGACGAAAGCGGCAATGCTGTCGTGCCCACGATTAGAGGCGTACAGAAATCGGCCGTCAGGTGTGAGGTGAATATCAGCTGCCAGATTGGGCCCGGCGTATCCTTCAGGGACCATGGAGACTGTCTGAAAGGCGTCCAGACGTCCCGCAACATCATCGTAAGCGTAGGCGGTGATGGACGAGTCCAGCTCTCCAACAACGTAGGCGGTCTGACCCTCTGGGCCAAAAACTAGATGGCGTGGACCGGCACCCGGATTTGTGGCTACCGATGCCTCCTGATTGGCTGTTAACAGGCCCGATTCGTCATCCAATCGATATTGCATCACCTTGTCCAGACCTAAGTCCGGCACAAAAGCATGTGTGTTGGCTGGGTCAAGAACGATTGAATGTGGGTGAGGGGCGTCCTGCCTTGTCGCGTGCCGGCTGCTTCCAGCGTGGGCGATGATGGTTGTGGGCAGTCCCAGCGCACCATCTTTTCCTACCTCGATGACAACAAGGTTCCCCCCCATGTAGTTGACTGCGAAGAGATGGCGACCAGCCTGGTCCAGAGTCAAATAGCAAGGCGCGTCGCCATGACTTGGCGCATGGTTGATCAAGGTCAGGTCGCCGGTTGCTGGCTGTATAGCAAAGGCACTGATACCACCTCCCGGTTGACCCATGAACTCTGAAAGTTCATTGACCGCAAATAGACGATGCCGCTCCGCATCGATTGCGAGATAGGATGGGTTGGCAACTTTGCCGGCTACCGCGAGCTGTTCCAGGGCGCCACGCTTCAAGTCTAGTTGGCAGCGATAGATGCCCTCGCTTTCACCTCGGGTATACGTGCCAATGTAGACAACTAATGTTTCGTTCCTGAGCGTGGACTCTTGGGGCTCAACGTTCGTCATGTGACTTTACTCGAGTGTGTGTCCGAAAAAGAAGACACCCTTGCCCAGACCTGGTAGGATGCTCTGCGTTTGGAGTGACGCGGGCGATAAGGTCAAGAAACAGACCAGCTAATCCGGGGAGTTAGTCCTACCCACCAGTAGTCGCTGCCAGAAAACCCGGCGTATCAGTAGCGCTGCACTGACGTGGACTCCCGCAAGACGAGCTCCGCCTCTAACGCTGGCAGCGAGATGGTCTCTCCCCTCAATTTGGCCAACACCATGGCAGCGGCTTGCGCACCAAGTTCCAGACCCGGCTGACGAACCGTCGTCAGCGGGGGAATCATAAAGGCCGCGGCAGGCTCGTCATCAAATCCCACCAAAGACAGATCCTCAGGGACACGGATGCCACGTCTGAAGAGGGCCAGTCGTGTGCCGTACGCCATCTGATCGTTGGCGGCAAAGATGGCACTGAACGAGACGCCTTGCGAGAAGAGCATGTTGACAGCCACCACGCCTGATTGTCTTCGGAAGTTACCCTCAATGATCAGTTCCTGGTGGGGTTCTATCCCTGCTTCTTCGAGGGCCAGCATATAGCCCTTCTTCCGTGCTGCTGCGTCCGGGTGGTCAGCGCGACCAGTGATATGAGCGATACGGCGATGGCCCAGCTCGATAAGGTGTTTGGTTGCCATGTAGGACGCATGCTCATTGTCAATGTAGAGGCAATTCTCTTCAAAGCCCGGTATCTGACGAGCCACAACGATGGTGGGAATCTTCTCGCTAACTCGATTCAATTCAGCGGCATCCAAAAATCCGCCAAGCACAACCAATCCATCAGTCCTGCGCTGAATGAACGTTTGAAGGGCTTCCTTTTCAGTCTCTGGATGCCATTGGCCGTCGGCAAAGATCGGAAAGTAGCCGCTTCCGTCGAGCCCTCCAACGACACCCTGCAGGATTGCGTCGTAGAAGGGGCTGCCAAAATTCTGTGTTAGCACACCAATGGCCATCGATTCGCCACTGGCAAGCCCTCTGGCGAACAGGTTTGGCTCATAGTTGAGTTCGGCGACAGCCGCCAGAACGGCTTCACGCTTTGTCTGGGCGACCGGCGCAGTTCCGCGAAGGACACGAGAGACGGTGCTGATGGAGACCTCAGCCCGTTCGGCAATATCAGAAATTGTAACCGAGTTCTTGACTTCCATGAGTTCCACAATCCCCAACGACGTTTGAAAACGCTTTCAATATTCTACCTGCAGCAGCCTCAATTAACAAGCTGCTAGCACCAAAGGTGACATATGTCACCCCAAATACAGTGACTTTTTGTTTGACGTGCCCAATCAAGTATGGTAAAGTGTCCTCAGTTGTGAAAGCGCTTTCACAGATTCAGTCATTTGCGTCTGTATTTCTGCAAGCTTTTTCATATTTAAGCGTGGCCTTCCTTTCCGTTGGTCACTAGCGCTATCTGGTTAAATGGTCGACATGTTAATCATTCGCTATCACAGACAACATCCCCACTTTACTCCATCGAGTTCAGGAGAATACGTCCGATCCACTTGCGACTGCAATCTGGCCACTGGCCAGCATGCTGCGAGATGCTTGATGGTGGCAGGACGGGTGTTGTGACACTCGGATAGTGCCGTGTGCGCTGACAAGGTCGAGCATTCCATGGAGGTGTAGATGACTCTGAATCTCAACGGTAAGTGATAAATCCTGTTCCTATTTTACCTTCGTGAGGGCAAAGTCGCATAGACCTGTGCCGTGTTCTGTATCTAATCTAGAGGAGATAGAAGAGAATGAAGAAGTCACATTGGTTACTGATTTCGTTGTTTGTGATGATGGGGGCGTTGCTCGTCGCCTGTGGTGGTGGCGAAGCGGCCGCGCCTGTTGAGGAATCCGCGCCTGTTGAAGAGGCTGCAGAAGAGGTAGCCGCGCCTGAAGAGGCAGCGCCGGCTGAGGAAGAGATGGAACCCGTCGAACTGCGTATTCTCACCTGGCAGAATCCGCCCATGGTGGAATACATGGAGTCGTTCATCGATGAGTTTGAGACTGCCCACCCGAATATCACGGTCAACTACTCGATCGTGAATGCCAATGACCTGCCAACGGCCCAGCAGACCCGTCTGACGGCGAATGACGTCGATGTACTCGCTGGCTTTGGTTTCGCCAACGGCGCCCAGCCATACATGTCAGAGGTTGACCCACCGAACTGGCAGCAGTTTATTGACGCCGGCTTACTGATGGACCTGACAGGGCAGCCGTTTGTGGACAACTACGACGAAGCCACGATTCGTGATGCCGGAACGTTCAATGACAAGGTCTACCAGGTCAATCTGGGTCGCGTTACTTACAGCGGTATGTTCTACAACAAAGATCTGTTCGAGCAGTATGGCGTGGCCATCCCCACAACATGGGATGAATTGGTTGCTGCCTGCGAGACGTTCACGTCTAACGACGTTTCCTGTATGACCGCTGGTGGAGCCGATGGCTGGCCCATTTTTGTGGGCGCCTATGGTCTGCTCGGCTCGCTGTATCCTGACCAGGCTGGTCTGGTCGAGGGCCTCTGGACCGGAGACATGCAATGGAACGATGCCGAGGCGATGGAACTATGGGAGAAGTATAAGATCTATGCTCAGGACATGCTTGAGCCCGGAACAAGTGGTATCTCCGGTGATGCCGCGCCAGGACGTTTCGCTGCTGGAGACGTCGCCATGTATCCCATTGGCAACTGGGCTGCCGAAGCAATCGAATCTGCCGAGCCAGAGTTCGATTGGGGCTACATTCCGTTCCCGGGCAGCGACAATGCTGCAGACAACGAGTACCTCTTCGGCAAGTACGACATGGGCTGGATGATCAACGCCAATACGCCCAATGAAGAGGCAGCATTGCTTTTCGTGTCGGAATTCTCCGAACCAGAAAACTACCAGTCTTTCGTCAATGCGGTCGGGTTTATTCCCACCCAGCCAGGGGCAACCCTGGAGACGACAATTGGCGAGGAAGTAGCTCCGTACCTGGATAACTTCCTGGTTGGTATTGAGCAGTACTGGGTGCCTCCGAAGGGCGCTGGCCAATGGGCCAACGGTGCTCAGGGTGCCTCCTGGTTCCAACCGTTCAATGAATGGGACGACGCGGC
This sequence comes from uncultured Chloroflexia bacterium, assembly GCA_963715935.1. Lineage (GTDB taxonomy): Bacteria > Chloroflexota > Anaerolineae > Promineifilales > Promineifilaceae > Promineifilum. The sequence goes on from CAVQSM010000004.1 coordinate 13,086, forward strand.
GGCCCTGGCAGACCAGGCGCAAGCAGACTTGCAGGCGGGCCTTGATACTTTGAGTGAGTAACTAGGAGTTACGAGCGACAGGCTTCTCATCGCATTGCGATGAGAAGCCTGTCTGCTTATTATGCATCGAGGAGGGTGGCAGTATGTCACAGTATCTATTTGGAACAGGTCGAGGAAAGTGGATCCCATTTCTATTGCTGATACCCGGGCTTTTTCTCTACTTCCTGATCGCCCTGGGGCCTTCCCTGGCGACGAGTGTCTTCTCTCTGACGGACGCAACCGGAATCCCCGGTATCCCTATCAACTTTATCGGACTTGAGAACTACGATGAGTTCTTGTTTCGCGGTCTGGCCTCTCGCGATAATCTAGCGGCGATCTGGCGCACCTTCATCTTCTGTTTCTTTGTCACCACCATTCAATTCTCCCTCGGCCTGATAATCGCCTTGTTGCTGAATCAGGGCCTGAAAGGGACCAGCTATTTCCGCGTGCTCTTTTTCATGCCTGTCATTCTGGGTGTCACTATCCAGGGCCTGATGTGGTCTCTGTTCCTTTATCCATTGGGGGGTCCCGTTGCGACGGTGTTTGATTTTCTGGGGGTGCAGTCAGAATTTCTAGGTGGGCAACCAGCGGAGGCGTTTTTCTGGGTGATCATCGTCCAAATCTGGGCGAACACGGGTATTACCATGGTCATCTTCCTGGCCGGTCTGCAGACGGTTCCGGAGGAGCTTTATGAGGTGGCTAAAGTTGATGGAGCCAACTCGTGGGACACGTTCTGGAACGTTACCTGGCCCATGATTACCCCGGTGGTCAACACCAATCTGCTGTTAAACATCATCGGCTCTCTCCAGGCATGGCAACTGTTCCTGGTTCTTCTCGGCTACAAACCTGGCACCCAGGTGCTCGGCTACGTTATTTATGCCGAGGGCTTTGGCCAGACGGGCGCGGTTACCGCCAGCTTCCGACAGGGGTACGCAGCCGCGGCGTCGATGGTTCTCTTCGTCATTGTGTTGGTGCTGGGACTTACTACCCAGTATTTACTGCAGCGAAGAGAGCAGAATATCCTTGGGACCAGCTAGATAGTTTTGCAGGAGTTTATAGATGGGCGAGGCTGTCTGGTCCGAATACCGGGGAATGTGCGACCCGTGCTGGGTCTGCCTACCGAATGACCTACCCGTCTGATAGTGCCCGATAGAGTCAATCTGGAGATATAACTATGAGTATCGATTCAGCTCATGACAACAAGGATCCGTTCGACGAAAGTGAGGAAAACCTTAGTGGTCCACTCTTGCCTGCGGCTGAGTTGGCGACCGCAACTCTGGAGTCTGGCAGTGGGAAGCGCAGGTCACGGGGCGCGCTCGCGCAGTCTTCTGGCGAGGGCGTGAACTGGTGGCGCATCGTCTCCTACGTGGTCTTGATTCTCCTTGCAATCATGTATATTGGCCCGCTCTTCATGCTGTTCAATACATCCATGAAGACCCTGCCAGAGTTCTTCAAGAACGCCACATCTCTGCCCACAAGCTTGAATTTCAGTAACTTCGTTGAAGCCTGGAATCAAGCAAACTTTCCACGGCTGCTCCTTAATTCAGTGATCTACACTGTGGTGTCAACAACGGTGTACGTGTTTACGGCCGTCTTTGTTGCCTTCCCTATCGCTCGTGGCCTGGTGCGTAGTCACAAGTTGATCTTTACCCTGTTTGTCATTGCGCTATTCCTGCCACCCGCGCTGATCCCTCAGTTCCAGCTGATTCTGGGCCTGAACCTCTACAACAATCCGATCGGGTATATGCTGTTCTTCCTGGTTAATCCCATCGGTATCATCATTCTGGTGGGCTACATGCGAACGATACCCACGGAGTTGGATGAATCAGCAGCAATGGATGGCTGCGGATACTTCCGATTTGTCATCCAGTTCGTCATTCCGCTTGCCAGACCGGCCATTGCCACAGTGGTTGTGCTTCACGCCATCGGCATCTGGAATGAGCTGATTCTGCCGACCATCTACCTGATCGATGAGGAGTTCTTCCCGGTCACACGTGGCTTGATTGTCTTTCAGGGCGTCTATGGCAGTGACTGGCCAAAACTGGCAGCAGCCGTATTGATGTTGACAGTCCCCATGCTCATCCTGTTCCTGTTCCTGCAGAAGTACATCATCGCCGGTTTGACGGCGGGTTCTGTGAAGGGCTAGAGCGAACTAGCAAGAGTTTGCCATGAATCGGCACAAGCCTGGTCCTGGCAAACTCTTGATTAAGAGAGCCGTTAGCCTTAGGGCGCCGGAAGCAGTTGTCCTTTCTGAGCCTGGCGTTCCATCAACTTAGCCTTGCCTTCAAGGGTGCGACAACGACAGTAGGCGGCACGAATGACATCATCAGTCACCATCCAAGATATCAAGACCATTCTGACCCAGCCCGGTCATTCGCGTCTGGTCATTGTGAAGATCGTTACATCTGAACCAGGACTGTACGGTCTAGGTTGCGCGACTTTCACTCAACGAATTCATGCCGTCGCCTCGGCCATTGAAGAGCATCTCAAGCCTTTCCTCATCGGACGCGATGTCGATCGCATTGAGGAGATCTGGCAGATGTCGATGGTCCATGGGTACTGGCGTAACGGTCCTGTCCTGAACAATGCCATCTCCGGTGTCGATCAGGCTTTGTGGGACATCAAGGGCAAACGGGCCGGCATGCCTGTCTACCAGCTGTTTGGCGGAAAGACTCGTGAGGCGGCTGCGGTCTACGCCCACGCAGACGGCCGTGATCCCCATGAGGTCGAGGACAATGCCCGGCGCCTGATGGAGCAGGGCTACCGGTACATTCGCATTCAGATGGGTGGCTATGGGGGCCAGGTCATCGATCAGGTGAAGCCAGTCAATGCGCCCGACGGAAACTACTATGATCCTCGGGCCTACAGCCGGAATATGCTCAAGATGATAGAGCATGTCCGTGTCCAGCTGGGGGACAAGATCGAGTTGCTGCATGACATTCATGAGCGGCTACGCCCCATTGATGCCGTGCAATTCGCCAAGGATGTGGAGCCTTACAAGCTCTTCTTCCTGGAAGATGCGCTTGCGCCAGAGGATATTGAGTGGTTCCGACTCATTCGCAGCCAGACGGCCACCCCCCAGGCCATGGGCGAGCTGTTCAACAATCCGCATGAGTGGCAGCGGCTGATCACCGAGCGGCTAATCGATTTTGTGCGTATGCACGTTAGCCAGATGGGCGGCATTACACCCGCTCGCAGCGTGGCCACCCTGGCCAACATGTATGGTATTCGCACAGCTTGGCACGGCCCAGGAGATACGTCACCTGTCGGGCACGCGGCGAATCTACATCTTGACCTCTGGGCACCCAACTTTGGTGTGCAGGAATGGTACCAGCCATCAGAGATTGACTACGAGATGTTTCCGGGATTACCGGAAGTTCATAACGGCTATCTCTATCCCAACGACCAGCCAGGCCTGGGAATCGATATCGACGAGCAGCTGGCAGCCAAATATCCATGCCAGGACATCGTTGAGCAGTGGACACAGACACGCCTTCCCGATGGGACGCCCGCTCGCCCATGATCGCTCAGATTATCAACAAAATGCCCAAAACAGGCACTCCCGGTTCCTAGGCTCAAGGCAACAAGAGATGGACATCGCAGCGTCTTTTCACACATTAATACCTCGCTACCAGGAACTGAAAGGACAGGTTGCCGTTGTAACTGGCGGGGCAAAAGGCATTGGCCAGGGCATCGTCATGCGGCTCGCTCGGGAGGAGATGCGGGTTGTTGTGGCGGACATCGACAAGGAATCCTTGACGACAACCGTAGATTCCCTGCGACATCTGGGCGTGGAAGCGATGCCTTTTCATGGCGATCTTGGGCAGTCCAGCGTAACCAGACAACTCTTCGAACAGACGGAAGCCGAATTCGGAGGGGTAGATCTCCTGGTCAACAACGCGGCCAGCCTCGAGCGAAGCCGTTTACTGGATGAAAATGAAGAGCTCTTGGAGTTGCAGCTCAACGCCAACATTCGCGGGCCCTATCTTTGCTCGCTGCATGCTGCGAACGATCATGCGCGAGCGCGGCGGGGGCAACATCGTCCACATCTCATCCGTGGGTGCGATCAGAGCCCACTGGCGGGGTTTTCCTTATGACGTCACCAAGGGGGCCATCAACGCTATGACGCGGGCGATGGCGATCGACCTGTCTGAGTACAACATCCGGGTCAACGCGATTGCCCCAGGGGCCACGCGAACATACCGGACACCACCTGATGATCACCCAAGCATCCAGGCCATGGCCCCGCGCATCCCGCTGGGGCGTCTCGGCACAGTAGATGAACTGAGTTCCGTCGTGGCCTTCCTAGCTTCGCCTGAAGCAGCTTACATCACGGGACAGATCATCTACGTTGACGGTGGGATAACCGCCCAGCTGAGCCCGCGAGGCCAGGGCATTTAGAAGATTTTGCCGAACTGGCATCTTCGCAATGGAATGAAGTAGATGTCTGATGAATCTGAGAAACCTAAATTTGTTCAGGAAGCAAATATGACAAGAAAGATGAAGACACTCGTATACCTCTCCCTGATCGTTGTTTTCTTGATGGGCTGCCAATCTGCGGCACAGGTCGCCCCAACAGCCGCGCCCACGGTTGCCCCTGCGGCTACTGTTCCGCCGGCCCCAACTGAGACGCCGGCGCCAACAGTGATACCTACATCGACGCCCATTGCTACACCAGTCCCAATACCTGCGGAGGCTGACTCCGGGTGGGAGTTGGTCTGGAGCGATGAGTTCGATGGCGAATCGATCAATCTCGCCAACTGGGCGTATGACCTTGGCGGCTGGGGCTGGGGCAACGGCGAAGCACAGCATTACACCGACCGCCCGGAAAACATTCGCGTCGAAAACGGCTTGCTGGTCATTGAGGCCCGGCAAGAGAAGTACGAAGACAACTACTACACATCCGGGAAAGTCATTACCCAGGATCTTCAAGAGTTCCAGTACGGTCGAATCGAAGCCAGGATCAAGGTTCCCGAAGGTGCGGGGCTTTGGCCTGCGTTCTGGATGCTCGGAAGCGACTTCTCCCGTAATCCTGACGATCCTGTTGATAGCAACTGGCCCCAGGCTGGCGAGGTAGACATCATGGAGTACGTGGGACGCGAGCCAGACCTGATCATGGGCACAGTTCACGGTCCAGGCTACTCAGGAGCAGGAGGGCTGGGTCGGTGGAACCGGCAAGACTATCCGATCGCTGATGAGTTCCATACTTATGCTATCGAATGGGATGAGACAGGGATTACCTGGTTCTATGACGAAGAGCCCTACTATACCCTGACCCCGGATGTAGTGGGTGATCGGGAGTGGGTGTTCGACCAACCCTTCTTCCTCTTGCTCAATCTTGCCGTCGGCGGATCGTTCGCCGGGAACATCAGTCTGGACACCGAGTTTCCGACCAATATGTATGTTGATTACGTCAGGGTGTATCAACGCGCTCCATGAAGCAGTATCGCCCGGCCGCCACACATTCTAAGACATAGGATTATCTAAATGCCTGAAGCGAAATCCGATCCGCACACCGCCAATAATCGTGTCCTCTTCTATGAAGATTTCAGTGCCCCGAAGCTGGATCGGTCCAGGTGGAATGTTCGCACGACCGGTCCGGTCTACAACGATGAACAGCAGGCGTATGTCGATTCCGGGGAAACAATCTATGTTGCCCCCGCGGAGGAGGTTCCCGGAGCGAGTCAGAGCGCCCTCGTTTTGCAGCCGCTTTATAGACCGAGCCACACGACTCCGGAGGGTCAACAGTTCGACTTTATCTCCGGGCGAATCGATACCAGGGACAAGTTCGACTTCCAATATGGAACCGCCGCGGCTCGTATCTTGCTTCCGCCCTGTGCAGGTCTCTGGCCTGCGTTCTGGATTCTTGGCTATGACAAATGGCCCGACTCGGGTGAAATCGATGTCATGGAATACGTCGGCGAGAAAGACTGGGTAAGCGCCGCCGTACATGGCCCCGGTTACTTCGGGGAGGCGGGCCTGGTCAACAAATGGTACTTCCCGGAGGGCGACGGGGCAACCAGCTGGCATGTCTACAGCGTAGACTGGTTGCCCGACCGTCTGCTGTTCAGGGTCGACGGCCGTCTCATCTATCGTGTCAACCGCACGATGACCGACTTCTTCGGTCAGTGGGTATTCGATAACAGGAAGTTCCTCATCCTGAACTGCGCGCTGGGCGGGACCTATCCGTTCAAGACGAATGGCGTGACTGCCCCCTACTACGGCTTGCCGGCAGGTACGGTTGAGCAGCTAAAGAAAGAGGAAGTCAGAGTCGCTATAGACTGGATTCGGGTTACAGGTAATCTGGACTAGCGTCGTGAGCGCAGACTAAACGCGCAAGGCTTTGGCGCCACCTGTCATGATTTCGCAACGAACTTTTAGGGGATTCAGCGCAGCTGGCAGCTTGCTGCTAATCCTATGGCTGATCCTCTTGGCGGCGTGCACAGCCGGTACGGAGGAAACTGCTGCATCCCCGATAGAGCCAGATGATGGTCTCGCGGCGCTTCCCGGCAACACGACAGTCGGTGAAGAAGTCACGTTGCGCGAATCGTCTGTCAATTGGGAAACGTACCAGTATGAACTGACCGAGGTCAACAGTATTGTGGACGGTTCCTACGACGGAGTGACCAAAGTTCAGCGAAGCTACCAGAGTTGGATCCTGGAGAACGAGTACCTGCAGGTCACACTCGTCCCCGAAATGGGCGGCCGAATTCTGTCCATTATCTACAAACCCACCGGGCATGAGGAGCTGTACCAGAATCCGGTGGGTGTTCCCTATCAGATTGGCACTGACATCTTTTACTATGACTGGCTGATGGTTTACGGGGGCATCTTCCCTACCTTTCCAGAGCCGGAACACGGCAAAATGTGGCTCGAACCGTGGGAGTTCGAGGTCGTGAGCGAATCCGATCAGGAAGTTGTTGTCGCTATGTCCGTTAAGGACGACATAGACAACCCCAATGCACCTGCCCAGTATGACGTGGGTGAAACCGGCCTTGAGTTGACCTACACAATCTCCTTGCAAGCTGGGCGAGCGGCTCTAGACACGACAGTGACTTTGTCCAACCCGGGTGATGATGATGTGGCCTACGAGTACTGGACCAATACAACCCTGGCTCCAGGCTCCGATCCCCTTGATCCGAAAACCACCGCTGGAGCAGAGATCATCGCCCCGGTCAACACCATCAAGATACCCGGGTACTGGGAAGCCATTGCCGCTCAAGAGGAGAGGGCAGGGCTAACGGGTATCTATGAGTTCTCCACCCTGAGGCGATTCGAAAACTGGCCCGATATGGGCATTGCCTACGCGTTTCCTGATATGGGCAGTCAGAACTTCTGGGGCGTGATTAATCACGATAACGGTGAGGGAATCTTTCGTATTGCTGACAACACGGTCACACCGGGTATGAAGATTTGGACATGGGGATATCCCCACAGCACGGTGGTTGATCCGCAGACAACGGCCGATGAATCAAGGCCGTACATTGAGCTGTGGGCCGGAGTGACCCGTGAATTCTGGGAGAGAGCTGAGCTGCCCGCCGGCGACTATCTGGAGATCGATGAAATCTATAGTCCGACTGTTGGGTTGGACAATGTGACACATGCCAACAGGAACTTTCTCGTCAACCTTGCGCCGGACGGTCCATCCGCTGTTAGATGCCAATTCTTCGGCCTGTTCCCGGAGCAAACTGTGACCGTAACCATGGAAGTGGACGGGAATGATGTTTATGAAGCGACCGTTGTTGTTGATCCGGCGAATGGCAATAGCTGCTCCACCGAGATCCCTGAAACAATGATGGGTGACACGTTAACGCTTCAAATTCATAGCGAGGGCGGCGACCCGCTTTTTGAAGGGGCCGTGGCGCTCTTGCAGGATTCGTGACATGAGGAAGCATCTCAATACCAGGCCATTAGCCTTCTGGCGGACCCCTGAGAGAACAGGTGGGAAATTGACTCATGTAATGACAGAGCGCCGGCAGCGGACAACGCACGTGACCCTGGTTATTCTAGGGCTTCTGATGCTGGTTCTGGCGTTGACGTCTTGTCGTTCTACGGTGGTGCCAACGCCGGCAGAAGAGGCCGAGGCTGTTCCAAGCTATCTGGATCCCTCGCAACCGGTCTCGGTTCGCGTAGACGATCTGCTTAGCCGAATGACACTCGAAGAGAAGATCGGGCAGATGACCCAGGTGGAGAAGAACAGCATCGCGGCGGGAGACATTACGGAGTATGCCATCGGATCCATTCTGAGCGGTGGCGGCGGTTCACCCGATACCAACACGGTTAGCGAGTGGCGCGAGATGACCGACGCTTTTCAGGCCGAAGCGCTGGCCACACGACTGGGGATCCCTTTGCTTTATGGCGTCGATGCGGTTCATGGTCACGGCAATCTCTATGGGGCGACCATCTTTCCTCACCAGATTGGTTTAGGGGCCACGGGAGACGCGGAGTTGGTGCGCCAGATTGGCCGGGCCACTGCCGACGAGATTCTGGCGACCGGTATTCCCTGGAATTTCGCGCCCGTTGTGGCCATCCCGCTGGACATTCGCTGGGGCCGCACCTACGAAGCGTTTGGTCAGGAGCCAGGTTTGGTTGGGGATCTTGGTGTGGCCTATATGGAAGGCATGCAGTCCTTGCCGGAAGGCTTTGCTGCCGCGCCGGGACAGACACTTTACACCCTGGCTACTCCCAAGCATTTTCTGGGGGACGGCGGCACAGCGTTCGGTACCTCGACCGAGGGTGCCTACCTGCTTGATCAGGGCGATATGCGTCTTGATGAAGCCACTGTACGACAGCTATTCCTGCCACCCTACCAGCTTGCTGTCGAGCAAGGCGCTCGCAGTGTGATGGCCTCCTACAACAGTTGGGACGGTATGAAGATGCATGCGCGGGAGGATTGGCTCACCGGCGTGCTAAAAGACGAACTCGGATTCTCCGGCTTTGTTGTTTCCGATTGGGCCGCCCTAAACCAGATCGACTTCAACTACTATGACGCCGTTGTCACTGGCATCAACGCCGGTGTGGACATGAATATGGTCCCGTTCGATTACATGACGTTCATCAACACGATGTTGCGGGCGGTGGAGAACGGCGACATAAGCGAGGAACGGATAGATGATGCTGTCGGTCGTATCTTGCATGTGAAGTTCGAACTAGGTCTGTTTGAGCAGCCATATGTCGGACAGGAACTGGCTACGTCGGTTGGGTCAGACGCCCACCGGCAACTGGCCCGGGAAGCCGTTCGCCAGTCAGTTGTGCTGCTCAAGAATGACAACAACGCTCTGCCAGTCGCCAAAGAGACGCCGCTGATATACGTCGCCGGCATGGGAGCCGACAACATGGGTCTGCAGAGTGGTGGGTGGACGATTGAGTGGCAGGGTCTGACGGGCGACGTCCAGCCAGGAACGACCATTCTGGAAGGGATTCGCGCCGCCGTCTCGCCGGATAGCGAGGTTCAGTACGATCCAGACGGGTCGTTTGAAGGAACGGCCGACATAGCGATTGCGGTGGTCGGCGAGTTTCCGTATGCGGAAGGCGCTGGCGACAAAAGGGATCTCGGTCTCTCAACAAAAGACATCAGCGTTATCGAGAATGCGAGAGCGCATAGCGAGAGTTTGATCGTGGTTATTTTGTCCGGCAGGCCATTGATAATCACGGATCAGCTAGAAGTGGCAGGCGCGTGGGTGGCGGCCTGGCTGCCCGGCACCGAAGGCCAGGGAATCAGCGATGTCCTGTTCGGTGACCATCCGTTCACTGGCAAGCTGCCCGTTTCATGGCCACGCAGTATGGATCAGGTGCCGCTCGATATTGACAACCCGCCCGCACAGGGTTGTGCAGGTCCACTGTTTCCAATTGGCTACGGCCTCGACAGCCAGAGTAACGAACCCGGCGGTTTGCTCGACTGTGAGTAGCGCAAAGGATTGCTCATGACGCTTGAGACAAGAACCTCAACCTCAATACACGACTTCACGTGCTGTAACCGCCCAGGTCGAAGCGTTGTTGGAGCGCATGTCCCTGGCGGAAAAAATCGGGCAAATGACCCAGGTTGACAAACGGGCTGTGCAACCGGACGAGGTCGCTGAATGGATGTTTGGCTCTGTCCTTAGTGGGGGTGGGGCGAATCCTGCGCCGAACACGCCAGGCTCATTGGGCAGATATGGTTGCGGGATTCCAGAGCGCAGCCTTGCAGACACGTCTGGCTATCCCCCTCATCTATGGCGTTGATGCCGTTCACGGCCACAGCAACATGGTCGGGGCGACGATCTTTCCGCACAACATTGGCCTGGGCGCCACCAGAGATGCCGATCTGGTAGAGCGTGTCGGCCGAGCCACAGCCCAGGAACTGAGTGCGACCGGCGTCTTTTGGGACTTTGCCCCGTGCGTGGCGGTGCCTCAGGACATACGTTGGGGAAGGACATACGAAGGGTACAGCGACAATACGCACCTGGTCACAGAACTCAGTACGGCCTACTTGACCGGGATGCAAGGTGGCAGCGAATTTGGTTCGTCAGGAACCGTGCTGGCTTGCCCCAAGCATTTCATCGCCGATGGCGGAACGACCTGGGGATCGACGCCGAGATATGACTGGCTCGACAACTACTGGCAGGCTGTCGACGAGCGCTACATGATCGACCAGGGCAACGCGGAGATTGATGAAGCCACCCTGTTTCAGGTTCACCTGCCCCCCTATCTGGCGACAATTGACGCCGGCGCCCTCAGCATCATGGTCTCCTTCAGCAGCTGGAACGGGGCGAAGATGCACGCCCATCATTACCTGTTAACAGAGGTTCTGAAAGGTCAGCTTGGGTTTCGAGGCTTTTTGGTCTCGGACTGGCAGGCCATCAATCAGCTATCGCCCGACTACCGCGAGTGCGTCGTGTCCTCCATCAATGCCGGTCTGGACATGATCATGGTGCCATTCGAGTTCCAGCGGTTCATCGCCGCCCTGACGGAAGCGGTTGAGACGGGTGACGTGCCTATCGAACGCGTTGATGATGCAGTGCGTCGGATACTGACGGTGAAATACGAGCTTGGCCTGTTTGAGCGAGAGCAGCGCGACGAACCTCAGCTAGATGTTGTAGGCTCAACCGAACACCGGCAACTGGGTCGGGAAGCCGTGAGAAAATCGCTCGTTGTTCTGAAGAACGATGACAGCACGCTCCCGATTGCAAAGGGAACGGCCCATGTCATCATCGCCGGCGCTGCTGCTAACAGTGTTGGCCTGCAATGCGGTGGTTGGACTATCGAGTGGCTGGGTGGCACAGGTGACATTACCGCAGGCACGACACTACTTGAAGCAGTCCGGCAAACGGTTTCAGCCGAAACGACCATAGAGTACGACGAAGACGGCCGCTTTCCCGACACCATCGAAACGGTAGATGTGGGCATTGTCTGTGTTCACGAACTGCCGTACGCGGAAGGTGTCGGTGACCAGGCAGACCTGTTGTTGACAGACAAGGATGTCGCTCTAATCCAGCGCGTCAGGGCTCGCTGTCATCGATTGGTGGTGGTTATCTTCTCGGGTCGCCCGCTCATCATCACCAGCCAGCTGCCCCTGGCGGAAGCGTGGGTAGCTGCGTGGTTGCCGGGCACGGAAGGGCAGGGACTCACCGACGTTCTGTTTGGGGATTTCCCACCGGTTGGCAAGTTGCCCTATCGATGGCCGCGCTCAATGTCTCTGGAAAGACAGAGCTCAAGTCCAGATATCGCTGACAGACCTTTGTTCAACTATGGCCATGGCCTGAGCTGGCGGTGATGATGCTGATAGCAGTCAAGTAGATAATGATATAGGTGCAGGGAGCTTGGCGGGAGACGTTTCTTCCAGGCTCCCTGCACCTCAAGCCATGTTTCTCAGAAAAGGATCTCATCCTAATGACTATCAACAAAACTGAACTTTTCGTCGGTGAAAGCCCGATATACAAGAAAGCCAACCCTGCCGAAGGGAGCTACGTCGACATGTTGGGCGAATGCTTCTATCGCATTTCCGATTATGATCGGATGAATCCTTTTTTCATGAGCCTTGTAAGCAGCGCCGATCATTGGCTGTTTATTGCCAGCACGGGGGGATTGACGGCTGGCCGTATCAATGCGGATTCCGCTCTGTTTCCCTATGAGACTGAGGACAAGATTACGGCCCACAGCGAACAAACCGGCAGTAAGACGATAATTCGCATGACCCGTCAGGGACGAACTTATCTTTGGGAGCCGTTCTCCAATCGATATGCGGGGGCGTACCGTCTCGACCGCAATCTTTACAAGAACGTGTATGGCAATAAGCTGGTCTTCGAGGAAGTGAATCACGACCTGCAGCTTGCGCTGCGTGTGGGGTGGTTTACGGGTGACCGTTTCGGTTTTATCAAACACTGCTGGCTTTCAAATGATGGCGAATCCGACTGCCAGGTGGAGTTACTGGATGGATTGCAGAATATCCTGCCATACGGCGCGACGAACGAGGTGCAGACTTCACTCAGCAGTCTGATGAATGCCTACAAGCGCAATGAACTTGAGCCGGAGACTGGTCTGGGCATTTACGCGCTCAGTGCCACGCTGAGCGACCGTGCGGAACCCAGCGAGTCACTCAAAGCCACAGTTGCCTGGCAGGTGGGGCTTGACAGGGCAGAGTACCTGCTCAGCAGCGACCAGTTGGATGCATTTCGGTCCGGTGGCTCTCTGACTCCAGAGCGAGATGTGGTTGGCAAGCCCGGCGCCTATTTTGTGCATGCCACGTTCGACCTGCCATCTGGGCAGACTGAGGAGTGGCGCCTCGTTGCCGATGTGAACCTGGATAGGGTGGCCATCAATCAACTGACCAGGCTTCTTACCGATGAGAAGGATACGCTCGGCGAGCAGCTGGACGAGGACATTGAGCTGGGAACGTCCAGTTTGGTTCGTTATGTCGGTGCCGCGGATGGTCTGCAGTTGACAGGCGAGAACACGACAACCGCCCATCACTTTGCCAACGTACTCTTCAATATCATGCGCGGCGGCATCTTCGCCAGCGGGTACCGGATTGAACGGGACGACCTCATTGATTTTGTTGAGGCGCGTAATCATTCGTTGATAACGGCTCATCCAGACTGGTTTGCAGAACTTCCCGAACAGCTGTCTATCCAGGAGCTTTATACACGCGCGCTCCAGACCGATGTGCCCGATCTGATTCGTCTCTGCTACGAATACCTGCCGTTGAGCTTCAGCCGGCGTCATGGTGATCCCAGCCGTCCATGGAATGCCTTTTCCATCAACCTGAAGCGGCCCGATGGTTCTCCCCGGCTGGATTACCAGGGCAATTGGCGAGACATCTTCCAGAACTGGGAGCCGTTGGCGTATGCGTTCCCGTCCTATGTGGAAGGGATGATTGCCAAGTTCCTGAATGCGACCACCGCTGATGGCTACAATCCGTACCGTGTGACGCGTGATGGTATTGAGTGGGAAATACCTGTGCCCAATAACCCCTGGGCTAATATTGGTTACTGGAGCGACCATCAAATTATCTACCTGCAGAAGCTGCTTGAAATTGCCGAGCAAGTGCATTCAGGCGCTCTGGAGAAACTTTGGAACCAGGCTATCTTCTCCTATGCCAATGTGCCGTACCGCCTTCGCACCTACAGGGAAATGTTGGATGACTGGGATGACACCATCGACTTCGACTGGGAGAGCGAACACGCCATAGAGGCGGCTGTAGCCAGGATGGGCACTGATGGCCGACTGATTCGCGACGCGACAGGTTCGGTGGTCCACGTCACAATGACTGAGAAGTTGTTGGTGCTTCTGTTGGCCAAACTGACAAATCTGGTGCCGGAGGGTGGTATCTGGATGAATACGCAGCGCCCTGAATGGAACGACGCCAACAACGCGCTTGTCGGCAAGGGCTTGTCTGTGGTGACTGCATCCTACTTGCTTCGCTTCATCACTTTCTGGAAGGCACAATTGGAAGCGGCGAAGGCGGATTCATTCACGGTGAATACATCGGTTATGACGCTCTTCAATGAAGTGCTGGCCACGTTCCGTGCATTCGAGGATCGCTTGCCAACGGAATTTAGCGACCAGATGCGCCGAACCTTCATGGATGAACTCGGAACGGCAGCTACGGCATATCGGGCAGATATCTATACCGACGGTCCACCTGCCACATCGACTCAACTCTCCGCGGAGGTTCTGGTGGGTTTCCTTGCGCTGGCCCAAGAATTCATCGAGCACACATTACGCGCCAACCTGAGACCGGACGGGCTGATCCACAGCTACAACATACTGCAGATTCATGATGGCGAAGCGGCGGTCGAAAATCTATACCTCATGCTGGAGGGACAGGTAGCGGTTCTTTCGTCCGGGCTGCTGGCTTCAGAAGAAGCCGTACGCCTCTTGCAAAGTCTGCGCTACAGCGATTTGTATCGAGACGATCTGCACACCTATATGCTCTATCCGAACCGCACGTTGCCGGGTTTCCTGCAGAAGAACAATATTCCGGAAGATACGATTGGCAACTCTGAGCTCGCTGCCGCACTGGTCCAAGCTGGCGACGTTCGCCTCCTTGCCCGTGATGCTGACGGTGTCTATCACTTCAACGGCAGCTTCCACAATGCAGACGATGTGGTTCGCGTGCTGGACGATCTCGCTGAGGATTCAGCCTACGCCCAACTGGTCGAGTCTGAACGTGAATTCATGCTTGACTTGTTTGAGACCACTTTCAATCACAGTGCCTTCACTGGACGCTCGGGCACTTTCTTTGCTTATGAAGGGCTAGGTAGTGTTTACTGGCACATGGTATCCAAGCTGCTCCTCGCGGTGCAAGAGTGCTATCAGTGGGCAGAGAGTGAAGACGCAGACCCCGCTATTCTGGATGCGCTCAGGCAAGCGTACGAAGACATTCGTGGAGGTCTGGGTTTTAACAAATCTCCTGCCGACTATGGAGCATTTCCCACTGATCCGTACTCGCACACGCCGATTGGTGGCGGTGCACGGCAGCCGGGGATGACAGGGCAGGTAAAGGAAGAAATACTGACCCGAATGGGCGAACTCGGTGTTTCTATCAGGCGTGGTGTGCTGTGTTTCGTCCCTTCATTACTACATCAGGAAGAATTCCTGCAGGATGGCGGTGATTTCACGTATCTCGACACACTGGGAAATCAGCGAACTCTGTCGCTGCCCCCAGGTTCCCTGGCCTTTTGCCTTTGCCAGACACCGGTCGTCTATGTTCTAGGGGAAAGCGCGCAGATCGAGGTGAGGTACATAGATGGCAGCCATATGACCGTCAACGGTGATTGCCTGGATAAGGACACAGCCCGGCACATATTCGAACGTGATGGGCATATTGAGATGTTGAGGGTAACCGTAGAACACTGAAGCAATGTCTGACCGTGAATCTCGCTCCTGGCCCGGAGGGTGGGGCTGGTCGTGGTCATTCCTCAATCTGAATGGTCAATTCAAACAGAAGCATTTGCAGACCAGTCGATGGATACCCACGGCAACAGGGTGCACATGATCCAGGTTGAGGTATCGAACGCATTACGTTCTGCTCTCGCGCCACGCTCGCCAGGCGCCGGTTGACCACAAAGCCCATACCACCAGCAGCGGCTGGAACAGCAGACGGATCCCTCGGGCCAGGTCGCTGTCCAGACCAAATCCATCAATCTGGTTGACGTACTGTGAGATGTTGCCGGGGAAGATGAGCACGAAGAAGGCGGCCGTTAGCCAGCCTACGATGACGCGCTGCTTTGGCAGTACAATCAGCGCCGCGCCCAGGAGAATCTCAGCGATTCCGGACAAGACCACGACCAGGTCTGCGTCCAGCGGCACCCACGGCGGGACCTGGGCCAGGAACTCCGTACGCAACCATGTCAGATGTCCGATGCCTGTATAGAGGAGAGCCGCTCCCAGCAGCCAGCGAAAAATGGTCTGAATCCACGGCGTGCCACTGGGCTTGTCTTCCACGACGTTGGCGTCTTCGGTGCTAGCGCTATCTGGTTTCGACATAATGTCCTCAGCTACTACTGAGCCGCAGGTGCCTTCGTTGCCCGGTTTGAGGGCTGCAATACCAAGCACCTGCGATCAGATTATGGTTTAGGTCTCATCCCGAAGACGCCGAATACGTCTCGGGCAACCACTCATCTCCCCGATGGGGTAATGATATCGGAAACTGGTCACCAACGCTTTTCCCGCATAGGAGTCAATGTGTCAACACCGGTGTGCCTGATCCGCAAGAGGAAGAGCAGTGAGAAGTGGAGCGGCACCAAAGCGTGCGGAATCGAAGGCACAAACCGTGCGCCGTCGATCAAGGGTTGGTCAGAAGTGCGGCCCGACTACCGGTCGCTGTTGGCGACTATTCCCAGTCGACTCACGGGATACAGATTCTTGTCGTGGTCAATAAGCAAGACGGCAGGTAAGATCAGTTCACAGGTCGCTCCGCCTCACGGATTAGCGATATCTTGTCCATAACATCAGGTCGTTGCCAAGTCACAACCTGGGCGACGGCACAAACACGCAGCAGGGAGATTTTTTGAACGATCAGCATACGGTAAGCAGTTATCTTATCCAGAAGCTTCTTGACAATGGCGTGCGGCACATCTTTGGCGTGCCGGGTGACTACGTGCTTGGCTTCTACAAAGCGTTGGAAGAGAGCGAACTGGAGGTGATCAATACCTCCGACGAACAAGGGGCGGGCTTCGCCGCCGATGCGTACGCGCGTTTTAATGGTCTCGGTGCTGTTTGCATCACCTACTCCGTCGGCGGGTTGAAGGTAGCCAATACGACGGCACAGGCGTATGCT
Organism: uncultured Chloroflexia bacterium; assembly: GCA_963715935.1. Taxonomy (GTDB): domain Bacteria; phylum Chloroflexota; class Anaerolineae; order Promineifilales; family Promineifilaceae; genus Promineifilum. Next base: position 29,884 of record CAVQSM010000004.1, read on the forward strand.
GAGAAGTCGCCAGTCGTCGTCATCAGCGGCGCTCCCGGCATGAACGAGCGCGTCAGCCAGCCCCTTCTCCACCATAAGGTGCGCAACTTCGACACCCAGCTCAAGGTCTTTGAAGAACTGACCGTGGCCTCTGCTGTGCTGGAAGACACCGAGACCGCCTGCCGCGAAATCGACCGCCTGTTCAGCGCCGCGCTGCGTCACAAACGTCCGGTCTATATTGAACTGCCCCGCGACATGACCAACGCGCCTATCCGTCCCGGACGGCCGCACCAGGAGGTGAAACGCGTCAGCAACCCGGACTCCTTACGCGAGGCGGTGGCTGAAGCAGCCTCGCTCGTTCTCAAGGCGCAGAAGCCGGTTATCCTGGCCGGCGCCGAACTCCAGCGCTTTGGCCTTCAGGAGCAGTTGATGCAGTTCGTGGAGTCGAGCAATCTACCAGTCGCCGCGACTATCCTGAGCAAGTCGGTCGTGCGCGAAGATCATCCCCAATACCTCGGAGTCTACGAAGGGGCGATGGGTCGGGCGGAAGTCATCGACGCCATCGAGTCGAGCGACTGCCTGATCTTGCTGGGTGTCTTCATGAGCGACGTCAACCTGGGCATCTACACGGCCCAGCTCGACCAGAAGAAATCGATCTCGGCCTCGAGCGAAAAAATGTCTATCCACTATCACACCTATGAAGGTGTTGAGATGGATGAATTTATCGCCGGTCTGTCCGCAGCGGTCGCCGGGGTCCATCAGCTGGGTGACATTCCCAACCCGCCGCCTGCTCCGGCCTGCGATCCTGCCCCGGACAAACCGCTCACTGTGTCCTACTTGTTTCAGCGCCTGAATCAGTTCCTGGATGACGACACGGCCGTCATTGCCGATCCCGGTGACGCCATGTTTGCCGCCATTGACATGACGATCCACTGCGCTTCGGAGTTTACGTCGCCCGCCTACTACACATCGCTGGGCTATGCGGTTCCGGCCAGCATCGGCGTGCAACTGGCCCGGCCCAATTTGCGGCCACTCGTCCTTGTTGGGGATGGCGCGTTCCAGATGACCGGAATGGAACTGTCGACGGTCGCCCGGTTTGGCCTGACACCGATTGTCGTCGTGCTCAATAATGCTGGTTACGGTACCGAACGGCCGATGCTCGACGGCCGCTTCAATGACATCCAGCCCTGGAACTTCAGTCGTATACCAGACGTACTCGGCGCAGGGCAGGGGTTCGACGTTCGCACGGAAGACGAACTGGAGACGGCGCTGGTGGTCGCCAGGGAGGATACGGAGCGTTTCAGTATTCTGGATGTTCACCTGGATCCCGACGACCGGTCTGAGGCGCTGGACCGCCTGACCAGTGCCCTGGCCAAGCGGGTCAGATAGCACATTGCGTCGTGGCCGGCGAAGCCGCCGCCTTTTTCCGAACGCACTGGTCAGCGTGGGTTTAGGGACATCGGAAGCGGCCAGAGTTGCAGAGTGGTTGATTGACGCATACGAGCCACTGGAGGAGGTGATTATCCCTGTCGGCTTGCCGGGACCGGGCATGACGCTGCGCCTGGTGGACGATGAGGGTCATGAGGTGGAACGTGGCCAAATCGGGGAGATCACCGTTCAGTGTTCCTATCTGGTTCCAGGCTATTGGAGACGCCCCGACCTGACGTCCGAGCGGTTCCTACGAGATGAGGAGGGTGACCCAGATCCCGTGTACTTCACTGGAGATATGGGCATGATTGGACCTGACGGCGCATTGCGCCACAAAGGGCGCAAAGATTTCCAGGTCAAGATACGCGGCTACCAGGTATTTACCAATGACGTTGAAGGATTGTTGGGGGCGATACCCGGCGTCAATCAAGCTTGTGTCGTCAAGTCCTATGGGGCTGACGGACATGAGTCATTGATCGCGTACCTCGTGGTCGATGAAGCGCGTGCGCCAGCGACCGAGGACCTGCAAGCAGTTCTGAGCGCCAGCCTGCCCTCGTACTCAGTGCCGCACCAGTTTGTGCGGCTGCCGGCCTTACCATTAACGCCGACGATGAAGGTAGATCGCAACCGGCTGCCGGCTCCGGGAAACACACGACCAGTGCTCCGAGCTCCGTATCGTGCGCCCGCGACTCCCTTCGAATCCCGGCTGGTCGCGATTTGGCAGGATGTGCTTGGGGTCAGGCCCGTCGGTGTGGACGATACGTTCCTGTCCCTCGGAGGTGATTCCATACGGGCCGCCCAGGTTGCCAATCGCGTGCTGGCTGAGTTTGAATTGTCTATTCCAGTTGCCGTACTGCTGACGCACGCGACAGTGACTGCTATGGCAATCCAGATCGTTGAGGTGCTCACTGAAAGGTTCGAGCCGGACGCAGGACCAAACGTTGACTGATCCAGTTCGGCACGCCAGTGAAGGAGCATAGGGACCAAATGAGATTGACGAGCCATCATCCGGGCGTCTCAGAAACTATACGGGCGGCTCTGGCACGTCAGGACGTGCTCGCCGCGCAAATGCGGCAGGCAAGCGGTCCAATTGAGCCTTTCGACTGGCTGACGCCCGGTCTGACGATCCCCGGTCGATTTGAAGAGATGGTCGCTCGAGTTCCGGATCGACCGGCCGCCCTAGACGCTCAGGGAACGATGACCTACCAGGAGCTTGACAGCGCCACCAATCAGATGGCCAATGCCATTCTCTCAGGGCCGGGTTCGACGAGTGACATGGTGGCGCTGTTCGTCAGCGAAGACACAGCTGGAACGATTGCCGCTCTGGGAACCCTGAAGAGCGGCAAAGCATTTGTCGGGTTCGACGACGTATTTCCTGAGAGCCGATCGGCCGAGATCCTCGCCGACACCGACAGCACATTGATCATCTGCGATGAGTATCATCTTGATCTGGCCCGCCACTTGGCTGGTTCTGAACGACATGTGCTCAAGCTTGTGGACATCCAGCGTTTTGGGACTGACAGCCCCGGCGTTTCCATTTCGCCGGACGACATTGCCATTCTCAACTACTCATCTGGCACCACAGGTAGGCCAAAAGGTATCGTGCAGACTCACCACTCGGCGTTGGGGATGTCGGCGGGCGCAGGCGAAATGGCCGCCTTCGGCCCCAATGACCGCGTCGCCCGCCTAGGCTCGCTTGCTTGGGCCGGCGTCTTTTTCATTCTTTTCGGCGGATTGTGCTATGGGGCTTGCACAGTCAGAATCGACTTGCAGCGTTACAGCGTTGAAGAGGCCATGGATTGGTTAGCAGCTTCAGAGATTACTGCTATCAACGGTCGTCCGCGCCTGCGCCAGATCATTGCCTCAGCAGGCTCGCGCCGGTTCCCCTCCGTCCGCTGGGCAAGCCTGGGTGGGGATACCATTTACCGACGAGACATAGAGGGAATCAGACAAATCTTTCCAATGGCATTGGCTTCCGTGAGTCTGGGAGTTACCGAGGCGGGGCGGGTAACTGATTGGCTCATCGATCGAGACATGCCGCTACAGGAAGAAGTCATGCCAGTCGGCTACGCGGGGCCGGGTGTTCGTGTCTTGGTGCTCGATGAGCTTGGACAGGAACTGCCCCACGGTGCCTCCGGCGAAATCGCTATCCAGAGCAGCTACCTGGCCCGGGGGTATTGGGGTCAGTCTGAGTTAACCGCCAAGAAGTTCCGGCGAGAGCCGCGCTATGGCGACCTGCCTGTCTACCTGACGGGGGACCTCGGCCAAATCGGTGAAGACGGTATGCTGCGTCACCTGGGGCGCATGGATTTTCAGGTCAAGATACGGGGTTATCAGGTTCCGACGAACGAGATTGAAGGGATGTTGCTGCGGCAGCCAGGGGTGAGCGAGGCGGTTGTTGTCAAGCATCTTGAGGGAGACGAGGGTTTCCTACTGTCTTATATCGCCACTGAGGCTGACGCTGATGTTTATTCCGATCAGCTGCAAGCGGTTATAGCTACGCAATTACCAGCCCACATGGTGCCCCAGCGCATCATCTTCTTGCCTAAACTGCCTCGTAACGACACAGGCAAGGTGGATCGCAGTAGGCTGCCGGCACCCTCGCCCACAAGACCACATTTGCAGACGGCGTTCCGTGCTCCAGCTACCCCGCTTGAGAATCAGATCGCGACCATTTGGGGCGAGGTCCTTGGACTGGAAGGTGTCGGCATGGACGACGACTTCATCGCCCTGGGTGGCGATTCGCTGCGAGCGGCGCAGCTTGTCAATCGGGTGGTCAACAAGTTACGAGTTGACCTGCCGTATAGCGACCTGCTTGGCGCATCAACGGTCTCGAGTATGGTGGACATGATCCACAGCTTTCTTCTGTCGCGCGTGTCCGAAGACGAGCTATCCGCGATGATGAGGGACATCAAAAACGAACCGGGCGCGGAGCAGTACTAAGTTGTGAGGACCGACTGCAAGCCATATGAGTAAGACTGAACGCAAAATCGCTGATCTTTCGCCAGAGCAGCGGGCCATTCTCGAGCGTCGTTTGTTGGACAAGCTGGAATTGTCGCGCGCAACCCGCGATGCTATTCCACCTCGCGCTTCATTTTCAGAGGCTCCGCTGTCGTTTGCTCAGCAGCGTCTCTGGCTGATCGATCAGTTGGAACCCGGTTTGCCGTTCTACAATGTCGGGCGTGCCTATCGTCTCCGAGGTCCGCTGGAAGCAGCAGGCGTCGAGCAAGCGCTGCGGCGGTTGGTGGACAGACACGAAGTATTGCGGACGGTATATGGGACCCGCGACGGCATCCCGGTACAGATTATTTTTGATCATACTCAGCTTGCATTTGAGATAAGGGACCTCGGCGACCTGCCAGATGGCGAGCGAGAGCACACGGCACTGGCATTGGCGGAAGCGGAGAACAGCAGGCCGTTCGACCTTGCCGCTGGGCCAGTGCTTCGTAGCTGCCTCATCCGGCTCAACCGCGCTGACTATCTGCTCGTCGTGGTCATCCATCACATCGCCACCGACGGCTGGTCCGAAGGTGTCTTCTGGCGCGAGTTCGAATCGCTCTATGCCGGCTATGTGTTGGGTGAAGAGGTGGCGCTGCCGGAACTGCCAGTCCAGTACGCCGACTTTGCAGCGTGGCAGCGTCGAACGCTGACCGAGAAGAAATTAGCCGCCTCGCTCGACTACTGGCGCGACGTCGTCGCGGACCTTGCGCCACTGACCCTGCCTACTGATCACCCTCGACCGGCCCAACCGACACGTCGCGGTTCCCGGGTCCGGTTCCGTTTGGGATCCGTTCTCAGTGAGCAGCTCAATGCGTTTGCGAAACGAAACGGGATGACGCCCTACACAATACTGCTGGCCAACCTGCAGATCCTTCTTTACCAGGTGACGGGCCAACGCGATTTCGCAATTGGCACGCCCGTTGCCGGACGCAATCGGTTGGAGCTTGAACCGGTTGTTGGCTTCTTTGTCAACACGCTGCCCATGAGGGCCGACCTATCGGGCGATCCCACCTTTCGTGTCTTTTTGTCGCGAGTCCAGCGCCAGGCTTCGAACGCGTTTACGCATCAGGAAGTGCCTTTTGATCTCCTGGTCAGGGCGTTGAGGCTGCCGAGAGCGCACCACCGCCAGCCGCTCTTCGACGTGATGTTCCAGTTTGTTCGAAACGAGTCGACAGGATGGGCATTGCCGGATATTGAGATTGAACCGGTCCCACTCGACAACGGCACGGCAAAGTTCGACCTGTCTGTCACGCTGAGCGAGCAAGGGGACGAAATTGGCGGCAGCATCGTCTACAGCGACGATCTGTTTACGCCGGAAACTATTGACCGTCTCGCACGGGAGTTTCGAGCTACGCTTGGAACGGCGATGACCGGGCCCCTGCGACGCGCGGAGCCGCCCGAGTAATGCAGCCCATATCCGTTCAGCTTCCTGTTCAGGTCTGTCGGAGACCGGCCGGCGCTTTGCCTGAATGGGCTAACTCCTGTAGACAATCGTTAGTAATTCAGTAACATCTGGGACAACGAGTGCTTGTTTGGCGTGCCACTGGCATGATTGTAGAATGGTTAGACTTGGGCAGACGAGGATGTGCTAGCTATTGAATGTTGCTGCACGACCGACGACCACACCAGACTTGATGGTCGCCAGGCTGATGGGTTGGTGGGAGTATGTCGAGCTGTTACCATTCTGTCTGGAGATGATGACAATTAGGTCAACAAGGAGATGACGATTATGGAAATTGGCGAACTGGTTCCGTTGCTTTCTCTTATACCCATGCATGAGTACGGTGGAGGCGGCATCTTGTCCGGCTTTCTGCACCCCCTCCTGGGCCTGGACCACCTGCTGGCCATGCTGGCCGTGGGCATCCTGAGCGCCCAGATTGGCGGTCGTGCCCTGTGGACCGTTCCGGCCACCTTCGTCGGCACGATGGCTGTGGGCGCGTTGTTGGGAATTGCCGGCGTCGCTATGCCTTTCGTTGAGTATGGCATCACCTTTTCAGTCCTCATTCTGGGCATTGCCATTCTGTTTGGAAACAGCATCCCGGAGTGGGTGGCTCTCATTGTGGTGGCGTTCTTCGCTCTGTTTCATGGCAACGCCCATGGCACGGAGATTCCTGAGATCACCAACACGGTCGGCCTGCTGGTCGCCTACATCGTCGGATTCCTTGTCGCTACGGCCGGTCTCCATGTGGTCGGCGCGTTGATCGGGATTCTGGCCAGTCGTCTCGAGCGGGGCCAGCTCATCATGCGCCTGGGTGGCCTCGCAGTGGCCCTAGCCGGCGTGTTTCTCATCATCAACATCTAGGGGTTCGTACCCAAAATAGACGCCTATGACTGCCAGCCGGCTTGATACACTGGAAGAACGGATTGAGAAGCCAGGTTACTTGTTATTCCTGGTCATAGTCCTGTTGTTGCTGATCGTCGGTTTCGTCGATCTCATCGACTACGTGGGCGAGGAGCCGGTCATTTTCGACCGCTACTCGGTTCGCTACTTCATTTTGATGGTCGCCTACACGCTGTTCATGCTGGGGTGGGCGGCCCTCTTGTTTCGGCCGAACGATAGTCGTCTGATCACGGGCGTGCTTGACTTTCTCCAGAAACGGCCGTGGCTGGCAGTCGGCGCGCTGGCTCTGATCGTCGCCGGCAATGTCATCATCGTCCGGGCCGGAGAGACAATTGAAGGCGCGATCATTACTCTGCCAGCCTTCCAGATCGTGGTCATTGCGCTCTCCTTGCTGTTTGCTGGGGCGATTCTCTTCTACCAGTGGGGCGCACCCGATCGGCCGCAGCGGTGGCGCAAGATTGTGCTGGCGGGGCTGGGTATTGTGCTGGCAATCGAGCTGATTGTGCAGCTGCTCGCTTTCTTTGGCGTGTTCCAGACGAATCTTTCCAGCACCCGCTCGATCGACCATTACTCACCTTACAATCGCATCTATCAGGTCGAAGAAGGATTTGGCAGCGGACTGACGAACAATTACGGCCGTTATGCCCCGGACTTCGAAATGCTTCCGGACTCGCACCGGATCGCCATCCTCGGTGACAGCTTTGTCGAGGGGTTGCAGGTGGCCCGGGACGAAAACTTCGGCTACCTCGTCGGGCAGCGGCTCGCGTCCAGCGAGACAGAACAGGTCAGCGAGGTGCTGCCCCTTGGCTACCCCGATCTTGGCCCCGGCATCTACCTCAGCGAATGGATGGTGGAAGTGATGAACCGGGATCTGGAGCCGGACGAAGCCATCATCTTCTTTGATGTGGGCAACGACTTCCAGACCGTCGACAAAGCCGGGCTCGGCTATCCGTACTACTTCTTCGATGACGAGGGCAAGATCGCCGTCGACTACAGTTCAGAATACCTGGACTTCCACGAAGCGGAGCATTACATCTACCGTGCTTACAAAGGGTTCCAGCCGGTCCTGATGCTGCGTACCAACTTCCTGACGCCGCGCCTGATAGACGCTGCGCTCAAAAGCGTGCTGGGCGAGGAAGAGATTCCGCTCGGTGCGTACGACGGGCTGACTAACTATCAGATCCCTCGGCCCATCGAAGCCGTATTCAACGAAGCGACGGCGGGTGACATGTTGCGCATCGCCTCGGCACAGATGGGCCAGGCAAAAGAAGACCTGGGGCAGGAGGGCGTTGCTGTCAAGCTCGTCACCAACCCGGCCTTCACGCCCGCTTTCTTTGCCCAGTCCGCATGGAATACACAGGTTGGCGATGATGACCTGATGCTGCCTGAGCGCCGCCTCATGGAAGGGGCTGTTCGCGACGGTATCCCGTTCCTGGGTCTCATGACCTATATGCAGGCGCAAGGCCTGACGCCATCTGACGTACAGGCGCTCTACTTTGACAATGGCCTTGGGCATCTGACCCCTGCCGGACATGAGTTTGTGGCGGAGGCGATCTACCAATGCTTCTACGCGCAAACCGTTCCCCCGGAAGCAGGCTGTGTACTGCCCTAGCTCCGCCGCCTGATGGACAAAACAGACGTCACCAAACCAATGCATGATACACGCGCTGATTCGCTGTCCCCGACTGAGCGCCAGAAGATTCTATACGACTGGAATGACACGGCGTTCGACTATCCCCGCCACCTGACGCTCCACGACCTCATTTCTGCGCAAGCGGGCCGGACGCCGGACAAGATTGCGGTAGTCTACGAGACCGAGCAGTTGACCTATCGTGAGCTGGAGCAGCGGAGCAATCAGCTTGCTCGCTACCTGATGGGTCGCGGGGTTAGCGTGGAATCATTGGCCGGCATCTACATGGATCGGTCGTCTGAGATGATTGTCGGCATTCTCGGCATCCTGAAGGCCGGGGGCGCGTATGTGCCGATTGACCCGGAGCTGCCACCCGCACGCATCCAGATGATGATGGAAGATGCGTCCCCCGCTGTGGTGCTGACGCAAGAGGCATTGCTGTCGAATCTGGACACCGAGCGGACTGCCACCGTCTGCATGGACCGGGATTGGTCGCAGATCGCTGCTGAGCCAACCGACCCGTTGTCGGTGGAGATGACGTCGCGAAACCTGGCCTATGTCGTCTACACCTCCGGCTCCACCGGCAGGCCGAAAGGCGCACAGAATGAGCATCGCGCCGCCGTCAATCTGATGCACTCGATGGCCCGTCGCGTCGGTATTACAGCAGACGATGTCATTCTGGCCACAACCACCATCTCCTTCGATCCGTCCGTGTGGGAGATCTTCCTACCGCTAACCACCGGTGCGACGCTGGTCGTTGCCCCGCAGGAATCAATGATCGATGGGGCCAGGCTGCAGCGGATCATTGAGGACAACGGCGTCACGTTCATGCGAAGCACGCCGACCGGCTGGCGTATCTATTTGGAGACCGGTTGGCGAGGCACCGATGGCTTGAAAGTCCTGTCGGGTGGCGAGAACCTTACGCTGGACCTGGCCCGCGAACTCCAACAGCGGTCGGCGGTTCTGTGGCATACCTACGGCCCGGCAGAGGCGGCCGTCTTTTGCACGATGGGCATCATTCCACCGGACGCGGAGGTCGTCTCAATCGGCCGCCCGCACGACAACATCCGCATCTATCTTCTCGACGAAGCGCTGGAGCCAGTGGCAGTGGGCGAGATTGGCGAGTTGTACATTGCCGGCGACGGCGTAGGGCGCGGCTATCACAACCGGCCTGAGCTAACCAGCGAACGGTTCCTGCCGGAGCCGTTTGTCAGCCACGAGGGTGAGGAGCAGCCGCGCATGTATCGCACCGGCGATCTCGCCCGGTTCCTGCCCGATGGCCAGATCGTTTTTGTCGGCCGCAACGACTCGCAAGTGAAGCTCCACGGTCGCCGGATTGAGCTGGGTGATATTGAAGCAGCTATCCACCGCCATCCGGCGATTGCCCAGAACCTGGTCTTGGCCCGTGAGGATACGCCCGGCGATATCCGGCTGGTGGCCTATCTGATTCCCAGGCCGGGTCGGAAGGCGCCTGATGCCGGCGAGATGCGTCACTTCCTCGGTCGTACGTTACCCGCCTACATGACGCCCGCCCGGTTTGTGGTCCTGGAGCGGTTCCCGGTGTCGCCCAACGGCAAGATCGACCGCCTGGCGCTGCCTGCGCCTGACCGCCGGGGGGATGAGTTCGAGAACAGCTATGTGGAACCGCGCACGCAGCGTGAGGCCCGGATGGCCGCTTTGTTCGCCGAGGTGCTCAATCTGGAGCGCGTCAGTGTGACTCAAAGCTTCTTCGACCTGGGTGGCAATTCGCTGCTGGCGGCGCGCCTCATTTACCGGGTCCAGGACACGTTCGATGTCAAAGTGACGCTGCGTGACTTCTTCGCTGAGCCGACCGTGTCAGGTTTGAGTAAGACCGTCGACTCGACCAGCAAGCAGGGTGAGCGAGCGGTAGGCAGCGAGCCAGCGGCGGCTGCTCCCACCAACGGCGCGGTGGCGGCACCGCAGCAGGCCGATGCCTTGCTGGAGCAATCGAATCTGACTCAGAACCAGTTCCTGATGTGGCTTGGCCAGCAGATGAACCCGGATGTGCCGCTGTACAATGTTGTCCACGCTTTCACTATCCACGGCGCGCTGGAACCGGCAGCGTTTGGGCGGGCGTTCCAGGCTTTCGTGGACCATCATGACGCCTTGCGCACCGTCTTTCGGACGATTAATGGCGTGCCACGCCAGGAGGTGTTGGAAACGGTAGAGGCAGGGGTCGAGTATATTGACCTCGCGCGGGAGGCCGATCCGGATGCGGCCTACAGGGCGTTTGAGGCGGAGCGCAAGATGCGCATTCTGTCGCTGGACGAGCCGCTCTTCGACTGCGTCTTGCTGAAGCTGGCCGATGACCGCACCGTCTGGTATCTGGGCCAGCACCACATCATGACCGATGCGATTTCGGCCGAGCTGGCGTTTGAGCGGGTGGCTGCCTACTATCAGCTGGCGCTCGATGACCGCTTGGGTGACATTGCTGAGCCGCCGCAATATCGCGCGTTTGTCGACTATGAACACGGCCTGCGCCAAACGGCCGCCCACCAAGACGCCCTGACCTACTGGCGCGAGAAGTACGGGAAACCTCTTCCGCCGACCGAGTTCTACGGTCAGACCGCACCAGAGGCTTCTTTCCACACCGAGCGCATGACCTATCGCCTTGGCAAGCGGCGGTCGGACAGCTTGCGGGCCATCGCCCGGCAAGCAGGCTTCGTCTCGCCCAGCGAAGATATGTCGCTGTTCACCATCTTCGCCACGCTGCTCTTTGCCACCGTCCACCGGCTGAACGGTCAGCAGACGATGCGCGTCGGCACCCCGTTCCACGGACGGCCGACCACCGAAGCGATGGACATTATCGGTCTGTTCATTGAGTTGGGGGCCATTCAGGTGGATGTGGGTGAGGGCGAAACGTTCGTCTCGCTGGGCGAGCAAGTCATGGCTGAGACGTTAGAAGGGCTGGCCCATGTCCAGCCCGGCATGAGCAGTGCCGAGGCCAACAGCGCCTTTGATATGGTGCTCAACTTCATCCAGTCCAGCTACGGCGAGTTTGCCGGACTGCCCGTCACCAAAGAGCCAACCCACACCAATCACATCGACGCGGCCCACAACCTGCGGCTGCAAATCATCGACTACGACAATTCAGGCGACTTCGTCTTGCTGTTCGATCTTAAGACCGAGCTGTTCGGCCCCAGCGAGCGAAGCTGGTTGGTGGAACATTTTGTGCGCGTGCTGGATACGTTCATCGACAATCCGACCCGCTCCCTGGGTGACTTCTCGCTCATCAATGAGACGGACCGCGACCGCCTGCTCGTCGCGTTCAACGATACCGACGCCGCATACCCTGCTGACCGGACGGTCGTCGCTTTGTTCGAGGAACAGGCCGCCCGGTCACCGGGGCAGGTGGCAGTGGTCGATGGCGATGCGACGCTCACCTATGAGCAGTTCAACGAGCGCGCCAACCAGCTGGCCCACTACCTGACCTCGACCTACAACGTCGGCCCCGGAGCGACGGTCGCCATCTGCATGCCGCGCAGCATAGACGCGCTGGTCGCCATCTGGGGTGTCCTGAAGGCGGGTGGGGCGTATGTCCCCATCGACCCTACCTATCCGGAAGAGCGCATCGCCTTCATGGTGGCCGACGCCGGGCCGGACGTTGTGCTGACCCGCGACGTCGAAGCGATTGCGCCGCTGGTGCCGGCGACGGTCATCGATCCGGCTGGGCTTGACCTGACGGGCTGCGCAGAGACCAACCCGGAGGCGGCCGCCGCGCCCGACGATCTGGCCTACATGATCTACACCTCCGGCTCGACGGGCCAACCGAAAGGGGCCATGATCACTCATCGTGGGCTGCTCAACTACGCCTGGTGGGCGCGGCGCGTCTATCAGGAGGATGGCGCCGCTCGACTTCCCGCTCTACTCATCTCTGGCGTTCGACCTGACCGTCACCTCCATCTTTGTCCCCTTGCTCTCCGGCGGTCGGATCGTCGTCTACGGCGAATCTCCGGAGACGCCGGGGTTGGAGATCCTGTCAGTGGTGGGCGATGACCAGGTTGACATCGTCAAGTTGACGCCCGCCCATCTCGGCCTGCTGCGTGAGCTGAATCTCAGCAACTCGCGCATTCGCAAGCTCATTGTTGGCGGCGAAGATTTCAAGACCGAACTGGCGCAGGACATCGACGGGCTGTTTGGCGGACAGGTCGAGCAGTATAACGAGTATGGGCCGACCGAGGCGACCGTCGCGCTGTATGCTCCACCGATTCGATGCGGCTCGCGATACGGCCGTCTCCGTGCCCATCGGCACGCCCGCCGCCAATGCCCGCATCTATCTGCTCGATCAGTACGACCAGCCCGTGCCGCCCGGTGTGGTGGGCGAAATGGTGATCAGCAGCGACGGCGTGGCCCGCGGCTATCACAACCGACCCGAGCTAACGGCCGAACGGTTCGCCCCTGATCCGTTCCGCCCCGGCGCACGCCTCTACCGCACGGGTGACGTGGCCCGCTGGAGTGAGGCGGGGCAGATGGTCTTCCTCGGTCGTCGTGACCATCAGGTCAAGATCGGCGGCGCGCGCATTGAGCTGGGCGAAGTCGAAGCTCGTCTTCGAGCCCATCCCGCCATCAAGGATGCGGTGGTCAGCGTGGTCCAGTTCGAGCGCCGTATGGACGAGAACGAGGTCACCTACTGCACACGCTGCGGCCTGTCCTCCACCTATCCGGACGTCACCTTCAACAGCGACGGCGTCTGCAACCTGTGCACGGACTTCGACACTTTTCGCAGCGATGTATTCCACTACTTCAAGACCGAAGACGATCTCATGCAGATTGTGGCCGACGCCAAAGCAGGGCGCACCGGTGACTATGACTGTATGATGCTCTACAGCGGCGGCAAGGACAGCACCTACGTCCTGAGTCAGTTGGTCGAGATGGGCCTGAAGGTGCTGGCCTTCAGCCTGGACAACGGCTACATCTCCGAAGACGCGCTGGACAACGTGCGCCGCGTCACCGACCATCTGGGTGTTGACCTGGTTATTGCCACAACGCCGCATATGAACGCGATCTTCAACGACAGTCTGGAGCGCCACAGCAACGTCTGCCAGGGCTGCTACAAGGTCATCTACACCCTGAGCATGAAGCTGGCCCGCGAAAAAGGCATCCGCTACATATTCACCGGTCTATCGCGGGGCCAACTCTTTGAGACGCGCCTGGACGAGCTGTTCCGCAACCGCATCTTTGACGTGGCCCAGATGGACCGGGCCATCCTCGAGGCGCGCAAAGTGTACCATCGTGTGGATGACGCGGTCAGACATCTGCTCGATGTGTCGATGTTCACCGACGACCGGGTGTTCAACGAAATTCAGTTCGTCGACTACTTCCGCTATACGGACGTCGAACTCGACGACATCTACGGCTTTCTGTCCACTCGCGTGCCCTGGATCCGGCCGCGTGACACAGGCCGTTCTACCAACTGCCTCATCAACGAAGCGGGCATTTTCGTCCACAAGACGGAGCAGGGTTACCACAACTACGCCTTGCCCTACAGCTGGGATGTGCGATTGGGTCACAAGACGCGCGACGAGGTGATGCAGGAGCTGGACGATGACATCCGCCCGGTCATGGTGCGCCAGATGCTGGACGAGGTTGGCTATACCGTGAAGACGTGGCGAGCCGAGCAGTCGGCGAGCCGGCTGGCTGCCTACTATGTCTCCGACGATGTTTCCCTGACCGTGGCCGAGCTGCGGGCCTATCTGTCGGAGCAGCTGCCCGCCTACATGATCCCCTCTTACTTCGTCCGCCTGGAGTCATTGCCTCTGACGTCCAATGGCAAGGTGGATCGCCACGCGCTGCCCTCCCCGACCGAGAAACGGCCGGAGATGGATGCGGCCTACGTGGAACCACAGGCTGAGCTGGAAGTCGCGCTGGCGGAGTTCTGGTCGGGCTCGCTTAACGTGAGCCGCATCGGCCTTTACGATGACTTCTTTGACCTGGGCGGGGCGTCGATTGCGGCGGTGCAGGTTGTGGTCAAGATTAGCGAATCGTTCGGCGTTGATTTTCCCATCAGCAGCTTCTTTGAACACCCAACCATCGCCGGACAGAGCGCCGTGCTGGAAGCGCTGCTCATCGATCAACTGGAATCGATGAGCGACGAAGAAGCGGCCGCTCTCCTGGCCGAGCTAGGTGAGTGAGGTCCAGTGACCCAGGACGATCTCACCGCAAGAAAGGCTGAGCTGTCTGCCGCTAAACGTGCGCTTCTCCAGCGCCGCTTGCGCGGGCAGGCGGAGAACGCAGCGGTTGTCGACCGCATTGTTCCCGCCGAGCAAACCGGTCCTCAGCCGCTGTCCTACACGCAGCAGCGTGTCTGGTTCTTGCGCCAACTTTACCCCGACAACCGGGCTTACAACATGAGCGAAGCGTGGCGGCTGCGCGGCCCGCTGGATGCTGCCCGTCTGCAGGAGGCGCTGCAGAAGGTTGTCGACCGGCATGGCTCCTTGCGGACGGCGTTCATCGCCCCGGACAGCGAACCGCTGCAGCAGGTGGTTGCCCACGTCGAGCCGGTGCTGACCTTCACCGACCTCGCCGATTTGCCGGCGGCCGAACGCGAAGAGGCGGCGCGGCAGTTGGTTGTAATGGAAGGCAACCAGCCGTTTGCGCTCGACCAACCGCCTTTGCTGCGGGCCACGCTCATCCGGCTGGGCGCTGACGACCACATTCTGCAAATTGTTCTCCACCACATCATTACCGATGAATGGTCTAACGACCTGATCTGGCGCGAGTTGGCCGCCTATATGGCGCAGGGCGATTCGGCCCTGCCGCCCGAACCACCGATTGCCTATACCGACTATGCCCAGTGGCAGCGCGACCAGATGTCGACCGGCAAGTGGGACGGGCAGATGCGCTACTGGCAGACGCAGTTGGCTGGCGATCTTCCGGTCATGCCGCTGCCGGCCGATCGGCCACGCCCGGCTGAGCAGTCGCTCCGCGGCGGCACCGTCCGGCGCACGCTTCCCGCGTCCGTGCTGGAAGGGGTCAAATTGTTGAGCCAGCAGGAGTCGACCACTGCATACACTACGCTGTTGGCCGCCTTCCAGGCGCTGCTGTATCGCTACAGCCACCAGCGCGACGTCCTTGTCGGCACACCTATTGCCAATCGGCAGCGCGAGGAAACGACCGGCGTTGTGGGTATGTTCATCAATACGGTGGTCATGCGTGCCGAGCGTCTCCGCTGACATGACCTTCCGCCAACTTCTGACACAGGTGAAGCAGACCGCTCTCGACGCGCTGGCCAATCAGGACCTCCCTTTCGATCTTCTGGTTCAGGCCATGCGTCCGGAGCGCGACCTGAGCTACAACCCGCTGTTCCAGACCATGTTCGTCTTCTTTTCAGACAGCGAAGGGCGGTCGCTGCCGGGCGTGACAGCAGAACCGGTTCGTGTGGATCGCGGCGTGTCCAAGTTCGACCTGACTTTGTTCGCAGGCGAAGCGGAAGGCGAGCTGCTGGCGGCGCTTGAATACAATGGCGATCTGTTCGACGAGGCCACAGCCCAGCGCATGTTGGGCCATTGGGAGACACTGCTGGCGGGCATCGTGGCGGCCCCGGATACGCCAGTGGCCGATTTGCCCCTGCTGAGCGCGGCCGAATCAGACCGCATGCTGCGTGCATGGAACGACACGGCCATGCCTCTGCGAGACGAGCGCTGCATCCACCAGATCATTGGCGAGTGGGCCGCCGCGACCCCCGACGCTCAAGCGGTGATCACCGGATCAGAGCGGCTGACCTACCGTCAACTAGACCACCGCGCCAATCAGCTGGCTCGGCGCCTCATCGATCGGGGTGTGGTTCCGGGGACACCGGTCGGCCTCTATGTTGAGCGGTCGGCCGACATGGTGGTTGGTATTCTCGGTATTCTCAAGGCGGGCGGGGCGTATGTGCCGTTGGAACCGTCCTACCCAGAGGAGCGCATCCGCTTCACGCTCCATGATTCCGGCGCACCGCTTGTCGTTGCCCAGAGCCGGCTTGCCGGCAATCTGCCAGAGTCGGACGCGGCGATCCTGCTGCTCGACGAAAGCTACTCCGACGATGCCGCCGAACCGCCGCAGCCGGCAGTCTCGCTCGATGATATCGCCTACATCATCTACACGTCCGGCTCCACCGGCACGCCGAAAGGGGTGATGGTGACCCACCGCAATCTGCTTGCCTCCACGCTGGCTCGCGAAGTCACCTACGACGCGCCTGTCTCGCGCTACCTGCTGCTCTCCTCATTCGCTTTCGACAGTTCTGTAGCGGGCATCTTCTGGACATTAATTAGCGGTGGCGCGCTCGTGCTCCCGGAACCGGACGAAGAAAAGGATGTGCAGCGGCTGGCCGCACTGGTCGAAGCAGAAAAGGTGACCCATACGCTGGCGCTTCCGTCGCTCTACCGCCTGTTGCTCACCTACGCTCCTCCTGGCAGCCTGGACAGCTTGCAGGTCGTTATCGTGGCCGGCGAGGCGTGCCCGCCCGATCTCGGTGAAGTCCACTACCGGTTGCTGCCGGACGGCCGTCTCTTCAACGAGTACGGACCGACAGAGGCGACGGTCTGGTGCAGCGTCTATCTGGTTCCGCCGGAGCGAGTGGAAGGCCCTGTGCCTATCGGCCGTCCGATTGCCAACAGCCAGCTCTACATCCTCGACAGCCACCGCCAGCCTGTGCCCATCGGTGTGGCAGGTGAGCTGTATGTCGGTGGGGCGGGGGTGACGCCCGGCTATTGGGGTAACCCGGAGTTGACCGGGCAGCGCTTCGTGACCGTCCCGCAAATCGGCGGGTCGAACGCGGGCGCACTCTACCGTACCGGCGACCTGGCCAGATGGCGGGCCGATGGGGAGATTGTCTTTCTGGGCCGGGTGGACAACCAGGTCAAGATTCGCGGCTTTCGCATAGAGCTGGGCGGAATCGAGGCCCGGCTGCCAGGCATTTCCGGGCGTGCAGGAAGCGGCCGTCACAGTCTGGGAGCAGCCGGGGGCGGGCGGGACCACTGACAGGAGTCTGGTGGCGTACGTGTCTGGCGAACAGCTCCAGCACAGTGCCGGGGAGATCGACCGGCAGCTGCGTGCGTACCTGGCCTCAGCCTTGCCGGATTACATGGTGCCGCGTCTGGTGATGAAGCTGGATGCGATGCCGCACACGCCCAACGGCAAGATCGATATGGCCTGTCTGCCGGAGCCGCAGATTGAGCAGGACGCGGGACGGTCGTTCGTGCCGCCGCGCACCGCCGCCGAGACGACCCTGGCGGCCATCTGGTCGGACATCCTCGGCCTGCCACAGGTTAGCATTGAGGACGGTTTCTTTGAGCTGGGCGGCGACTCGCTGATGAGTATCCAGGTCATTGCTCGTGCCCGGCAGGAAGGCTTGGCCATCACGCCGCGCCAGTTGTTCCGCGAGCAAACGATTGCCCGGCTGGCGGCCGTTGCCGAGCAAGCCGATGCATTCCGACCCGCCACCATCGCTACCAGCGGCATCGTGCCTCTGACTCCGATTCAACGCTGGTTCTTCAACCGCGATCTGGCGCAGCCAGCTGCACTGGAACCAGGCGGCATGGTTCGAAACAGCCGCCGGAATCGACCTTGACGCGCTGCAAACGGCTCTCAACGGCGTGGCAGCCCACCATCCGATGCTGCGCGCCCGCTATCGACCGGACGATGACGGCTGGCAGCAGGAAATCGCCGCCGAGGTGGACGCGGTCGACATCCGTCGCATCCTGTTGGTTGGGCAAACGGCCGCCGAGCAGGACAAGGAGCTGCTGGCCGCGGCCAACCGGCTCCATGCCGGGCTGAATCTGGCGGATGGGCCGCTGCTGCGCGCCGCCTGGTTTGACCTTGGCCCCGAACGCCAGCCGCGCCTGCTGCTGACCATCCACCATCTGGTGGTCGATGCTGTCTCATGGGGCATCCTTGCTGCCGATCTTGTGACGGCTTACAAGCAGAGTGTGGCGGGCCAATCTGTGTCTTTGCCGTCTGCCCCCACCGGTTATGGCGCCTGGGCTGAAGCGTTGATTCGCCTGACGCCCGATGTCGCCCGACGTGAGGCGTCGTATTGGCTGTCGGCCGCTTCCCAGGCTGCACCGCTGCCCACGGATGGGCCGGGCGGCGACAGCAACACCATTGGGTCGTCTGGGCTGGTCACAGTCTCCCTCGACAGCGAACGCACGGCCCAGCTGCTGCGCGACGTCCACCACGCCTACCATACGCGCATCGACGACATCTTGTTGGCAGCGTTGGCCCAAACAATCGGTGAGTGGACAGACCACCCAACGACGCTGATCAACGAAGAGCGCCACGGACGGGAAGATATCGACCCGCAGGTAGATGTGTCACGCACAGTAGGTTGGTTCACAACGCTCTTTCCACTGGCGCTGACCGTCCCCGCTGGCGCTGATCCGGGCACAGCCATTCGCGCAGTCAAAGAGCAGGTGCGGGCTGTGCCGCAGAACGGCATTGGCTACGGTATGCTGCGCTATCTGGGCGATGCTGAAATGCAGCGGGCCCTGGCAGACCAACCCCAGCCGCCCATTCTGTTTAACTATCTGGGCGTTGCCCAGCCAACGAACGAGTCAACCGCGCCTTTGTGGCGGCGGTACGACAGCATGGGCCAACTCTACGGCCCCGATAACGCACGCGCTCATCTTATCGATATCAATGCGCAGGTGCGGGACGGACTTCTGACCCTGCGCTGGCAATTTGCGCCCGACCACTTCCAGGAAGGGACCATTGCCACCGTCGCCGATAGGTACATCACGATGCTGGCCCGGCTTATCGATCACTGCCTCTCGACCGAAGAAGACCAACACACGCCATCAGACTTCCCGCTGGCCAATCTGCAGCAAGACGACTTGGACGGACTGTCGGATCTGCTAGCAGACCTGGAGTAGGGCGCAGCCTGAGCACTATGAAAAACGTCGCCGACATCTATGCCCTTTCGCCCATGCAGCAGTTGATGCTGTTCCACACTCGGGCAGCGAAAGACACCCACGACGTGCTGTTCAATCAGATCGTCTACGAGATTGACGGGCCGCTGGACGCAGACGCCTACCAGCGCGCCTGGCAGTTGATGGTTGACCGGCACCCCGCGCTGCGCACCCTGTTCATCTGGCAGGATGGCAAGGACCCGCTGCAGGTGGTCCGCGAACACGCCACATTGCCCTGGACGAGCCACGACTGGCGAGGGCTTCCGCCAGTCGAACAGGAGGCGGCTCTGGCCGACTTATTGGCGGCCGACCGCGCCGCCGGCTTCGACCCGATGAAAGCGCCTCTGATGCGACTGGTCCTGATCCGCCAGACTGATTCCACGTACGTCCTCGTGTGGAGCTCCCACCATCTCATTATTGATCGCTGGTGCATCGGCATTCTGTTCGATGAACTGAAAGTCGCCTACGAGGCGGACGCAGCCGGACACGCCCCGACCCTGAAGCCGGCGCCGCGTTACCGGGACTACATCGCCTGGCTGGCCGAACAGGATGTCGAGGAAGCGAAAGCGTTCTGGCGGGAGAGCCTGCGCGATGTCGAATCTCAGCCCCTCGTCGGACGCAGCGGCGGCGAAGAGGCGGCCGCTCTCGATGTCCATCGCTTCGTCATCGACGGCCAAGCGTGGGCCGAAGCCCGTCAGTTTTCGTTGGAACATAACCTGACGCCGAGCACGCTGCTCTCCGGTGCGTGGGCGCTGGTCCTGGCTGCCGCGACAGACAGCGACGACGCGCTCTTTGGCCTGACCGTCTCCGGACGCCCGGCAGAGCTACCTGACGTGGGGCGAACCGTGGGCTGCTTCATCAACAATGTGCCGCTGCGAGTGACGCTTGCTGGTGATCCACTGCTTATTACGTGGCTGGAGACACTGCAAGATAAGCAGTTGGCGCTGCAGCCTTACGAGTACGCGTCGTTGGCCCAGATCGAATCGTGGAGCGGCTCCCGGTCCAGAGGAGCACTGTTCGATACGCTGCTTGTGCTGCAAGCTCCGGTCGAACTGGCTGCCCCGGAGGGTCTGACCATTCAGTACGCGGGCGGCGGGATGCAGACCGGCTACCCCATCAGCCTCGGCGCTGTGCCAGATCGGGAGCAGGCGCGTTTGACATTTACTTATGAGCGCCCGGCTGTGTCGCCCGTGTTGATTGAGCAGCTGGCCAAAGCGCTGTCCCAGGTCGTGGCCGCGATGTGCGCCAGGGAGAGTCAGCGTCTCGGCGATATTCGCCAGTATGTGCATATTGACGTACCACAAGATGCTTCGCCAGCGCCCATCGAAACTGACCAACCCAACGGCCGCTCCTATGTTCCTTCTCGAACGAGAACAGAGCAAGAGCTGGCGATCATCTGGGCGGAGCTGCTGGGCGTGCCGCGGGTTGGAGTGGCCGACCGATTCTCGGAATTGGGCGGCGACTCCATCAAAGCGCTGCAGTTGTTCACGGCTGTCGAAGAGCGCCTGGACGTATCGCTGCCAATCAGTCTGCTGTTCGGCGACCCGACAGTGGCCCAGATGGCAGCTGCAGTTGGCCAGGACGAGAGCGAGTTCAGCGCCGATCCGGTCATTGTCCCCATTCGCGAAGCCGGCACGCGTCCGCCGGTCTTCTTCACCCACGGCGTGCAGGGCGGCCTTATCTGGCTGAAGCATGTTGTCCCGCTGCTCGATCCTGACCTTCCCGCCTATGGGCTGCAGGCGGTCGGGTTGCAGTCGGAGGCAGAGCCAGACCGCTCCATAGAAGCGATGGCCACCCGCTATGTCGAGGCGATGCGCCGCGTCCAGCCGGCTGGGCCGTACTATCTGGCGGGCTTCTGCTTTGGCGGTGTACTGGCGTATGAAGTTGCTCGCCAACTGGAAGAACTGGGGGAGCAGACTGGCTTGCTGGCGGTAATCGACGGCTTCCCGCCCCGCGTCTTTCATCGCAAGCGTGCGCTCGTTGATCCGCTGCGCGTGCAGGCGGTTCGGCAGAGCGCCCCGCACTGGGTACGCGGCTATGAGGCGTTCGGGGGATTGCGGCTTCGCGAGCGGCTGCATGAACGACTCGGCACAGGCAGCGTGGCTGAGAGGGACGGCCCCCTGACGCCGGCCACGAATGGCAACTTCGCCGAGCCGCTCGATCCGTCTACCGCGACGAGCCGGCGACACCAGCAGCTTACCCGGATTAATGAGCAGGCGGGGGATACCTACATGCCCAGGCCGTATGGGGGCGAAGTGACGCTGCTGCGTGCCGAACTGCTGGGCGTGCGCCAGGCACTCTTTGGTCCGGTCGATCCCATGCGGGGCTGGGGGTCGCTGGCTGCAGGCGGCGTCAGTGTACGCACGGTGGAAGGCTCGCATGTCGGCATGCTCTCACCGCCGTTCGTGACCAGTCTTGCCGCGCAACTCAACGACGCCTTGCGTGCCGCCATGCTCGTCAACTCGTAGGTAGCTACCCCGGCTCGCCCTATTGGGGACCGAATATGAGTTTGTTGCCGCTATTCTGTCGAAGCGGGTTATTATCCATGAGCGTATGTCGATTGCTGCGCTGGACCAATTGGGCCAATAAGGGGCAGACTGTCTATGTCGGACTACAGTGAGTCGGATATCGATTTCCGACCGTACATCACCAACTTGCTGAAGAACTGGTACTGGATTCTGGGACTGGGATTGTTGGCTGGCGTCCTGGCCTACTTTGCCACAGGGTGGCTCGTGTCGCCCAGCTACGAAGCGACTGCGCTCGTGGCCGTCAGTGATCTGCGCCAGCGCGTGGCCTTTGACCCGCGTATTGTGACCGAAGCGGAGGAACAGGCACCCAGAGTGTACACAGAGATTGCGCTCAGTGATACCGTGCTTGCCAATCTGCGCGAGCAAGTGCCGGGTGTTTCGTCCCTGACTCTGCAGCATATCCGTTCGTTGTTGAGTGCCTCTCCAGGCAGCGATCCCAGCCTCATTCGTTTGGCAGCCAGAAACTCCGATCCCCAGCTGGCGGCCGATCTGGCGAACGGGTTGGCACAGGAGCTTGTCGCCTGGGCCAACCGCTCTGAGGGCGACATCGGCCTGGAGCAGCTGCGTTTCTTCGAGCAGCAGCTTGCTGAGGCAGAGGGTGAGGTGGACACGCTGTCACAGGCGCTAATCGACTTCCAGGCGGGAAACCGGGCCGCGCTCCTGGAGAACGAATTTGCCGCGCTGCAGCGAACCCACGCTGACCTGCTTGGCAAGCAGAAAGACATCGACACGCTGCTGCGCGATATTGACAGCGTCCTGACAGTGGCTGCAGAGAACGGAGCCAATCGCCCCCTGACAGCGGACGATCAGTTCACCGCCCTGATCCTCAAGCTGCGCGCCTTTGGCGGTTCCACCTCGGCGGACAATACGTCGTTGCCCTGGCAGCTCCAGGTTAACTCAGCCGAGGTGGCGGACGAACGGGACGCCAATCTTGTGCAGCAGGTTACCGAGCTGCGATCCGCGCTGGAGATTCAGGCCGAACAGGCTGAAACTGCCCTGGCCGAGATCGAGCCGCAATTGTTGGTTGTCCAGCGGGAAAGAGAAGAGGCCAACGCGACTCAGGCACAGCTGCGCCGGGATATCGAGCTGGCCATTGAGACGCAGACCACGCTCGCTCGCACCGTCGAGGAAAAGCGCATCACTTCGGCGGACACGAACACCAATGCGACAATCGCCAGCCTGTCTGCTGTCCCCACATCGCCGACCGGACCGCGCCAACTGTTCAATGCACTGGCTGCTTTTGCTGGTGTGGCTCTACTCGTGACGTTTGCCATCATCGTGAATACCTGGTGGCAGCTCAGCAACGAGCCGGCAGCCCGTGCTGATGGGCCCGTCGCCCCCCATGCTGCTGAAGCGTCGCTGGTGGATGGCGAGCGCTAGCATCCGCACGCTGCGGTCGCAGGCCATCTCACAGGTTTATTGTGGCTGAGCCGACGACACCAAAGGAAGCCGAACGTCTGCCGCCCGTCACGGACGCCGCTAGCAGCGACGACGGGACTGCCGACGGCGAACGGCTGGCCGACGAAAGCCGCCAGCTGGCCACCGGCGGGGCCACAGTCGTTGTGGCCACGCTGGTTGCCCAGGCATTGAGTATGGTCGTCACTCTGTGGATTGCCCGGCGTCTTGGCCCGGATGATTAC
Source organism: uncultured Chloroflexia bacterium (assembly GCA_963715935.1). Classification (GTDB taxonomy): domain Bacteria; phylum Chloroflexota; class Anaerolineae; order Promineifilales; family Promineifilaceae; genus Promineifilum. Next base: position 53,337 of record CAVQSM010000004.1, read on the forward strand.
GGCCTCCTGTCACTGGCTACATCACTGATTTTGCCGCTCTCCGCCGTCGCCAGCCTCGGTTTGGGCCGGACGTTGGTCCGCTTCCTTCCTGTCCACATCGGCAACAAGGACGACGCGCAGGTCGCTGGCGTGATCAGCTCCTCCCTGGTGATGTCGACAGCCGCCAGCGTCCTGGTGGCGCTGGTGACGATCCTGCTGGCAGAACCTATCGCCGAGGTCGTGTTCTCTGATCCGCGCCTGACGCCGGTGCTGCGGGTGATGGCCCTGTCTGTCCCCCTGATTGTGCTGACCAACAACGCGCTGGCGGCCACTCGCGGCTCCAAGGTGATGCTGTTCGACGCTATCGTCCAGATAGCGGGCCCGATCTTCAAGATGGTGGCCTGGGCTGTGGGGCTGCTGGTGGTGGCTAATCTGCTGTGGGCGGCCGTCGGGGCGACGCTCGTCCAGTGGTTGCTCTCGGCCATTCTAGCCACAGGCTTTGCGTACTGGCTTTTCAAAGGGTACTTCGGAAAGGGGATCGACTGGTCGTTCAAGCCATTGTGGATCTACTCCTACCCGCTCATCCTGTCCACGCTGATGTACACACTGGCGCCGCGCATGGACCGGCTGGTACTTGGCGTGGTGGCGGACACGCGCTCGGTCGGCATCTACAGCCTAGCTGCCAGTCTGGTCGTTATCCTGAATCTGGCCCACGCTTCCGTCGTCAAGACATTCCTGCCCATTGTGGCCGATGCGCACAATCGCGTTTCGCCGGAGCGAGCGCAATCCCTCTACATCTTCGTCACCCGCTGGGATTCGCGCCTGACCTTCGCCATTGTGGCCGCATCAATCCTGATCGCGCCTGAAATGTTGGCGATTCTGGGGCCCAGCTATGCGGAGGCGCTGGTGCCATTTATCATTCTGGCGATTGGAGTTTACATAAGCACGATCCCTGGGCCGACCGGCGCCTTCTTGCAGATGACCAATCACCAACGGGTAGACGCGGCCAACGCGGTGGCGTTCTTTGTGCTCAGCCCTCTGATCCAGTTTGGTCTCGCCATATGGCTGGGTTGGATTGGCGTGGCGGTTGGTGTGCTGGTTGTGGCCATCGTGCTCAATGTGGTCCAGACCGTAGAAATCTACCAGATCTACCAGTTCCATCCATTCCAGCGCGGGCACCTGCTGTTCTCAATCCTGTCGATGGCCATTCTCGTCGTCTGTGCCCTGGCCGGCGTGCGCCAGGATCTGCTGGTCCGGCTCGCCCTGTTCGCTCTGGTAGCAGTCGGCTTTCTTGCCTATCTCTACATCGACCGCACGCCCGATGACGCGCTGTTCATGGAAACCATTCGCGACCGCCTGGGCAGGCGCAGCCGCAAGGAGACGCCCGGCTAGCCAAGACGCGAATGTCGGCCTAGAATGACCGTCCCAGCCTGACAGGGCTACCACCACGAGTAAACGATATGCGCAAACATATTTACCGAGCGGTCCGACCGGCCGCGGAACTGGCAAAAGATCATGGGCTTCATCCCCTGATCGGATCCCGCACAGGGCTGACGCCTATTACCGAACACGATGAGAATGACATCTTCATCGTCGGCTACCCCAAGTCTGGCAATACCTGGTTTCAGAATCTCGTCTCCGGCGTCATGTTTGGCGTCAATCCGCTCTATGGACCGGATACGCTCATTCAGGAGATGGTGCCGGACGTCCATTACAAGCGTTACTACAAGCGCTTCTGGACGCCCATGTTCTTCAAGTCCCACCGCTTTCCCCAGCAAGATTATCGTCGAGTGGTCTATCTGGTTCGCGACGGCCGCGACGCACTCGTCTCCTACTTCCATTACAAGACCGCCAAAATGGGCGAGGAGCCGGACTTCGCCGGCATGGTGGCCACGGGAGAGGGGATCATGGGCCGGTGGCATGAGCATGTCGAATCGTGGCTGTCGAACCCGTATGGGGCAGAGATGATCATCGTCAAGTATGAGGATCTGAAGCGGGACACCGTAGCAGAACTGGAGCGTCTGTGCGCGTTCGCCGGTGTCGAGCGCGACCACGGCTGGCTGGAGCAGGTCGCTGAGAACGCCACGTTCGAGAAGATGCACAGCAAGGAAAAGAGCGGTCGCTACTATCGCGACGACACCGCCTGGCCCGAGGACAAGCTGTTCAACCGCAGGGGCGTTGTGGGCAGTTACAAAGATGAGATGCCGCCGGAGATTCTGGAGCTTTTCATGCGCGATGCCAGAGACACGATGGCGCGTCTTGGGTATGTGTGACATCCCTGGATGAACGACGAAAACAGGCGTCCGATCCTGGTCACTGGCTCCCATCGCTCCGGCTCGACGTGGGTGGGGCAGATGATTGCTCGCTCACCGGCTGTGATCTACATCCACGAGCCGTTCAACATTGAGCCGCATCCCGGCCACTTTGGCGGCAAGTTTGATTATTGGTTCACTTACGTGTGCGACAGCAACGCGGCTTTGTACGAGCCGTATCTGAGAGACCGGCTGGCTCCAACCTACCCATTGGCAACCAAGCTGCGGGCCAGCAAACGCCCCGGGCATGTCGGCCGCTCGCTCGCAGCGTGGGCGCGGTTCAACGCGGGGAAGCGCCCCGGACAGCGACCGCTCATGAAGGACCCGCTCGCCGTGTTTTCGGCGGACTGGCTGGCGCGGACGTTCGACATGAGCGTGATCATGCTGATACGGCATCCGGCTGCGTTTGCTGGAAGTATTAAGCAGGCGAACTGGTCTCACCCGTTCCAACACTTTCTGGACCAACCACTTCTGATGCGCGACCATCTCTCCGAGTTTGAAAGCGAGATCCGGCTGTTCGCCGCCACGGAGCAGGATATTGTCGATCAAGCGATTCTGCTATGGAACCTGATCCATGCCACCATCCTCACCTATCAAAGCTGCCACCCGGCGTGGCACTTTGTGCGCCATGAGGACATCTCGGTCGCCCCGGGAGAAACGTTCGGCCAGATTTACGACTATCTCGACCTCGACTACTCGCCAACGATCCGGGATGACATTGTGCAGTTCTCGCAGTCGGAGGCACGTGATGCAGCCGATCCTACGGTTTCGATCAGGCGCGACAGTCTGTATAATCTGGATCGCTGGAGGGACAGGCTGACCAGTGAAGAAGTCGATCGCGTTCAGGCAGGCACCGATGCCATCAGCCGTCACTTCTACGACGCGGCCGACTGGTAGGCAGCCACTGGCCCACGAATTCATCGAGCTATGACCACTATCGACACGCCTCCCACATCCGGCCTGCCAGACTCTGCTTCTGGAGCTTCCCCTCTCATCACCGTCATTACGGTCTGTCGCAATGCGGCTGAGACGATTGACGCCACATTGCAGAGCGTCGCTTCGCAAGAAGGGGTCGATGGGCAGATTGAACATGTGGTCGTCGACGGGGCGTCGCAAGACGGCACGATGGCAATCGTCAAGCGCTATCCCGCCGTGCGCTGGATATCTGAGCCGGACAACGGTATTTCCGATGCGTTCAACAAGGGGATGCGACTGGCGACTGGCGACTATCTCCTCTATCTCAATGCAGATGATTATCTGGCCGACAAGACGGTTCTGGCCGACGTCGTCGCCTTCATTGAGGCCAATGGGTCACCCGACTGGATCGCCGGCGATGTGGTGGCGGCGCGAGACGGGGATATTACGTTTGAGCAGCGCCGCTACCCGCCATCTTGCTGGAGCCTCATGCTCCGCAACCGTGTGGCGCATCAATCTGTCTTCCTCAAGCGGGACGTGCAGGTGGCGTTGGGCGGGTTTGATACCCGGTTCAAAACGTCGATGGATTACGACTTGTTCGAGCGACTGTGCGCCCACGGCATTGAGCCGACCTACTTCCCGCGCATCATCGCGGTCTTCTCCAAGCATGGACTGACCTCCGTGACCACGCCGGACCTTGTTCAGGAGACAAAGGAAGTTGCCAGGCGGTTTCGCAACAGTCCGCTGAAGCGGCTGGTGGGGCATACATACGATTGGCTGCGAGGTGGCGTCTGAAGCGTTGGCCCGCATCGTTTTCGCTCCTGCTGCTGATGCTGCTGGGTATTGCTGCGCTCATTCTTCAGGGTCGGGTCGTCACCAGCGCTGCGCTCAGCAACGTGGGCTGGATCATGCTTAACGAGCGACTAACCCAGCCCGCCGGCGACGCCAGCGAGCTGAGTGGGCAGCAGACGCTGTTTGCCCGGGCGTCGGCCCTCCATGATGACAACCAGTCGGCGGCGTTTGGCCGGGGGCTGACCTACGCACTGCAAGGCCAGACGGACGAAGCGATTCGCATCTGGACGACGGCCGCCGGGAGCGGAGCGGCAGCGCTGAGCGACTACGGGCTGATTGCCCGAGACAGCGGCAATCTGGACCTGGCCCTGACCCAGTTCCGGGCAGCAGCCGCGCTCGCTGCGCCCTCAGACCAGGCTGAGCAAGCTGTTCCTGGCTGGAACCGCCTGCCAACGTGCGTTCTCGCGGCAGCGTGATCTGAGCGCAGCCAATCAGGCGTATTGCGTGGATTACTGGCGATTGAGTGAAGACAATCTGATTGTGAATCCAGGCTTTGCCTTCGGGTCGCAAACCGGCTGGCAGGGGCTTCATTTCTTTCTGGGCGGCAGTGGAGCGCGTCTGGCGACCGAGCAAGTCGCCGGCTCTGAGAGCTATGTGGCGCGGCTGGAAGGTCGTGACGACCGTAACCACTTCGGTCTGTTCCAGCGGCTGGCGTTATCCCCAGGAGATCGGGTACGCTTCAGCGGCCGCTTCAAGACAGACGGCGACGACACATTAAGGGCCAGACTGCTCTATGTTGGCTGGCAAGATGGCGACGGCGCGGCTCAGGGGAACCATGCCGCGCTGGTTGGTGGTCAATCCGAATGGACGGTGTTTGATAGGGAGTTTACGGTTCCGCAAGACAGCCAGGGCAGCTTCGACTTCTACCCGGCTCTGTTCAGTGGTTTAGGAAATGTCTGGTTTGACGACATCCGACTACAAATCATCCGCGACTGACGCAGTGCCCGGTCCCCCGATAGTGGACCGGGCACTGCCCAGGGAGCGCTACGAGAAGGCGTACCTTTGGTCCTTCGTCGTCGCCATGCTCCTCTGCTGGTCGCCGTCCAATCTGCTGGCGTATCTGGCGCCTTTTGCGGCGGTCGGCGTCTTTCTTCTGCTCTCCCGCAGCCACACCGTGCTGCGCAATGTCATCCTGTGGTTTCTGGCCTGGGGGATCATTATCGCCTTCTACTTCGTGCTTACGCCCGGGTTCGTCGTCCACAGCGCTCTGTTCGCTGTCCTGACCTACAGTTCGTTTATTGTCGTCACCATCCCCAGTCGCTTCATCGCCAGCCTGGGCCTGATGAATCGCATGTTGGTCTGGGCGCGCTGGATGCTCATTGTGCAGGCGCTGGTGGGTATCGTGCAGGCGGTATATGGCTTCACGCGCACCGGCTCTTTTGATGCGTCCAACGGCGACTTTGTGGAAGGCACGATCCACATTGCGCTCCAGTCCGAGTTGTCGCTCTCGAACCCGATGTTTGCCATTAACGTCACTTTCCTGCTGCTCGCCATCCTGCCCGACCTGATCTTGCGTCGCAAAGGGTACGTGGCGATGGCGCTGGGTACAGTGGCGCTGATCCTGGCCTCGGTGCTGCACGTTATCCTGATGCTGGCGGTCGCTGGCGTCATCGCCATCTTCGTCTATTGGCCAGTCAACTTTCGCCGTCGCATGACCTACATCGCGCTGGTCGGTCTGGTCATTGCATCTGCGCTTTCCTTCCTGGCTCTGGAGGGCAACTTCGGCACGGCCTCATCATTTGCCCGGCAGCTGCTCAGTGGTCAATCATTCCGGACGGTGGCCATCACCCGGGCGATCGTCGATATGCCAGAGGAGTACCCGCTGCTGCCGCTTGTCGGGTTGGGTCCGGGCCAATTCTCCAGCCGTGCCGGGTTGATTGGCACCGGCCTGTACTTTGGCGGGCCGGTCTACGCCCGCCCGCTGCCGTTGGTTCCCCAGGGAATGTCCGACGCGTTGGAGACGTACACGCTGGATCTGTGGGTCAACTATGCTGAGCGAGTTGCCGCCGGGTCGGGCGGCGGATCTACCAACCAGCCGTTCCTGTCGTGGCTGAGTGTCTATGTCGAGTGGGGGATTCTGGCTTTGCTGGCGGCGTTCGCTTTTGTGGCCTATCTTCTGCTCAAGGTCAGGTTGGTTGTGCGCAGCTATCCGCAGCGCATCCTGGCCACGGCGTTTGGCACCGGGTTGCTGCTGGTGCTGTTTCTTGGCGCCCAGGAAAACTATTGGGAGGTGCCGCAGGCGATTCTCATTGGACTGATGATCATGAAAGTGCAGTACGCCGTCCTCATGTCCCCGGAGACCCGCAAGGAGCTTGTCTAGCGAGTGGCGCCTGGACCGCAACTCGGCCGGTGGCTTCAGTGGCGACTGGCTGCCCAGGATTGCCGCGGGATCGGGAGGCCACAATAACAGTCACCGATGCGCATTGTCTTTCCATTCCCCCGTGCCTACGGATACTTCCCGGACATCTACGAATATGTCACGGCGCTGCGAGCGCGTGGGGTGGATGCGCACTACGTGGGCATTGAGTCTGGCCCGGCAGGAGCCGATCACCCGCCTTATACGACGCACCTGGCAGCGGACCAGGCAGGCAGGCGACGCTTCATCGAATTCAGCCGCGACGCCATTGACACTCTGGAGCCCGATATCGTGCATGTGTTTCACTTTCGCGGCTGCGGGGCGATGCCTCTGATGGCCAGGCAGACCGGTCGCAAATGGATTGTCGACGTGCGCACCATTCATGTGGAGACGAAGGATTTGACGATTGGCTCCGATTTCTGGATTCGGGACCGGATCACCTGGCTCGAAACCCAAACCTACGATCAGATTCTCGCCCTGACCGAAAAGATCAGCCACATGCTGCGGCCGTCGGTGCGGCCCGTGCGTCTCGTGCCGTTGGGCGCCAGCGCCGCCAGGCTCAACCCGCCGGACCGGAGCGAAAACCGCGCCGTTGCGAGAAACCGACTGGGCATCCCGGACGAAGCACCCGTGATCCTCTATGCAGGAACGCTCAGCCCGACGCGCCGCCTGGACAAGATCCTCGGTGGTTTTGCGCGCACGCAGGCCCAATCGCCAGAAGCGCGGTTGTTGGTGGTTGGTGGAGAGGCGGGCCATTCGGCTGCTGCTGACCCTTCCATTGAACCGCTGCGACGGCAGGCGGAGGCGCTGGGCATCGCCTCCCGTGTCCTGTTTACCGGTCGCGTGCCGTACTGGGAGATGCCTGCCTACTTCGCGGCGGCCGACATTGGTGTCTCATTTATGCCGCGCGATACGCCGCATCAGTTCCAGCCGCCGACCAAACTGATTGAATATATGATGGCGGGTCTCATCCCGACCAGCAACATCATTCCCGCCATCGACGGCCTGATTGAGGATGGCGTGGAGGGTATCCTGTTTGGCGACTCAGAGGCCGAGATAGCGGTCGGGCTCAGCCGCGCCGTGGCCCTGCTGCAACCAGATAACGTAGCCGCCCGTCTGCAGATGGTCGAGAATGCAACCAATAGGGTGGTCGAACGCGACTGGCAATACATTGTCGACACTCACCTGATTCCACTTTATGAACAACTTGTCGGGACATAACGCCGGGCTTCCACGCATCTTGCTGGCCCACAATCGCTATCTGATCGCCGGCGGCGAGCGACAGGTATTTGAGGCGGAAGCTCGCCTGCTGCGCGAGCACGGGCACGTTGTCGAGACCTACGTCGAGGACAACGAGCGGGTCGCGGCGCTGGGCAAAGCGGCCACCGCCGCCCGCACCGTCTGGTCGGCCGAAACCCACCGCACCATCAGCGAACGTCTGGCTGCCGGCGACATCGACCTTGTCCATGTTCATAACTTCTTCCCGCTCATCTCGCCGTCTATCTACTACGCGGCGCGGGCAGCGGGCGTGCCTGTTGTACAAACTTTACATAACTATAGGCTACTTTGCGTCAACGGCCTGCTCTTTCGCGACGGCGCGGTGTGCGAAGATTGTGTCGGTCGTCTGCCGCTGCCCGGTATTCAGCACGCTTGTTACCGCAGCAGCGTGTCGGGGAGTGCGATGGTCGCGGCGATGCTGTCCACCCATCGGGCCATTGGAACGTGGGACAACGTGGTAGGCACCTACATCGCCCTGTCTGACTTCAGCCGTCAGAAGTTCATCGAAGGTGGGCTGCCCGGCAGCCGCATCACCGTGAAGCCCAACTTCCTCGACGGCGATCCCGCCCAGGGCGAAGGGCAGGGCGGGTATGCGCTCTATGTCGGCCGTCTCTCGCCCGAAAAAGGGATTGGCACCGTTCTGGAAGCGTGGCGCCGCTCCGGCAGCACGCTGCCGCTGAAGGTTGTGGGCGATGGGCCGCTGAGCAAAGAAGTCGAAGCGGCATCGAAACCGTGCCCGCAGTCGAATACCTCGGCCGCTTGTCCAACGAAGAGGTCCTGCGCGTGATGCAGGACGCCACGTTTCTCACTCGTTCCCAGCGAATGTTACGAGAACTTTCCCATGACCATTGTGGAAGCGTTCGCTGTCGGGCTGCCGGTGTTGGCCAGCGATCTTGGCAGCACGGGCAGTCTGGTGGAACATGGTGTCACTGGACGCCATTTTGCGGTTGGCGACGCCGCTGATCTGGCAAAACAGGCCGCCTGGTTTGTCGATAATCCGGCACAGGTGGCCGGTATGCGCGAGGCGGCACGGGCGGCCTATGAGAATCGATATACGGCATCGATCAACTATCGTATTCTAAGTAAAATCTACGAGGCGGCGCTCGCAGGATCTGACAATGGAGCATGAACGAACTAACGCACCTCATGGCTTGAGCCATGCCAAAGTTGACATACTTGGCGTCCAGATAAGCGCGATCGATCAGGCGTTTGCCCTCGACCAGATCGACGCCTGGATCGCCAATGGGCGTCGCGAGTATGTCTCGGTCTGCACCGTCCACACCATCATGGAGTGCCAGAAAGATCCGGTGATGTTCGATGCGGTCAACGGGGCGGGGATGGCGACGCCCGATGGCATGCCGCTGGTCTGGCTGGCGGACCGGGAAGTGGCGTGGCAGGTCAAGCGGGTCTATGGGCCGAACCTGATGTTGGCCGCATGCAAGCGCTCCGTCGAGAGTGGCCACTCCCACTACTTACTTGGTGGCGCGGACGGTGTGCCGCTGTTGGTGGCAGACGAACTCAAACGCCGCTTCCCGGGCATCCAGATTGCAGGCACGTATTCGCCTCCTTTTCGTGACCTGAGCCAACAAGAAGAAGAGCGTCTCATCGAGGAAATCAACCGGGCTGACCCTGACATTATCTGGGTGGCGCTGGGCACGCCGAAGCAAGATCTGTGGATGGCGGAACATCGCGACAAGTTGAACGCGCCGGTGATGATTGCCGTCGGGGCCGCCTTTAACTTCATCATCGGGCGCGTGCCCCAGGCTCCCGCCTGGATGCAGCGAAACGGACTGGAGTGGTCGTACCGTTTGCTGCAGGAACCGAGGCGGCTCTGGCATCGCTATCTCGTCTACAATCCCCAGTTCGTGATGAAAGTGTTGGCTCGAGAAGTGGGAAAACGTTGGGGCAGCGCGTAAGCCGCTTTCAACTCACCTACCACGTCCAGGACCAGCAGTGGACGGCTGCCGGCTCCGTCGCCGCCACCGCTCCAGCGTATCCCTCGCCGGGCTGCAGCGCCTGCACAAACCAGCTGAGCAGGGGCGCCCCGGTCGATTCATCTCCCAGCACCGCGGCCGGCTCATCCGGCAAGAACGCAACCGAGAAGCTCTGGGTCGGATGCTGGAATCCCTCACCGATACATTTGATGATCGCTTCCTTGCGCGTCCAGCAGGCAAAGAAGCCGGTCTGCTCCAGATCCGTCCCTACAAGCGGAGCGAACTGCGCCTGCTCGGCCGGAGAGAAGAATCGTGAGGCGATGCCCGACGCTTCCGGGATCGGCCGCAGCTGCTCGATATCGACGCCCAGCGGGTGGTCACAACCAACGGCGATGAGGGCCATCTCATGCGAATGCGTCAAGTTGAACTGGATCGAGCTACGGGCATGGCGACCGCTCAGAGCCGGCTTGCCGTAGGGACCGGCAACGAACTCGATCGTTTCGGGGGCATCACCAGTGAGCTGTCCCAGCAGAAGGCGCAGCGCGCCGTGGCTGGCAATGTAGCGCCGCCGGTCGGCCGCGAACCTGAAGCGGCTGGTCCGGTCGCGTTCTTCGTCGTCGAGCAAGCGCACAAGGTGGCTTTCCTGCGCCGGAGAGCGTGCGAGATCCACACGCCAAATGTGGATCTCGCCGGTCAGCAGCTCCGGACCGGCTGCTCGTAGTGGCCACGTTGGAGGTGAATCGGTCGGTAGGGAGGTCATCGGACGTCCGTCTGGCCCGCTTGTGGCGGGCGCAGGCTATCGTACAGCAGGCCTGACCGGTGGGCTAGTTGACGACAAACGCCGGCAGGTAGGGAGCCTGCGCGGTCGCCATTTCGTCGAACATCGCCCGAATCTCGGACAGCGAACAGACGGCCGACGTCAGCGGGTCGAGCATCAGCGCGTGGACGGCTGCCTCCCGATCTTGCTCCAGCACGGCCGTCGCCACCAAGTCATGGTAGGCCATGTGCTGGGCGTCGAGCGCCGCCAGCTGCGTGGGCAGCTTGCCGAAGTGGGCGGGTTGGATGCCGTTGCGGTTGACCAGGCAGGCCACCTCGACCACGCCGTCGTGCGGCAGATTGTCGATGAGACCGTCGTTCATCACGTTGCCGTAGATGACTGCCGGTGTATCGTTTATCATCGCCTCCATGATGGTCGATGCATATTCGCTGCTGCGGACCATTTCGTAGGTGGCGGTCCCCGCCAGATAGCTGCGAATCTTGTCGTCATTCTCCTGACGCCACGTTGGCCAATTGTTGGCGTAGAAGCCGCTTTCGCCCAGGTAGCCTGGTCTGGCGTACTGTGTCACCAAGTCCGGTCGCGAGCGGAAGTAGGGGAGATACTCGGAGTTGTGGCCGCTGGACTCAGTGACAAACGCGCCGAAGTGGCGCATGATCTCGAAGCGCACCGGGTCTTGTTCGTAGATCTCCGGCAGCTCTGCCCGTTTCCGAAGCAGGGGGTACAGGTCCTCCCCGTCACGCTCCAGCCTGGAGAACCATGCGTGGTGGTTAATGCCGGCCACATTCCAGTCAAGTTCCTCGTACGGGATATCCAGATAACCGGCCAATTGGCGGGAGGTGCCCTGGACAGAGTGACACAGACCGACGATGGGCAGCGACGTATGTCGCGCTCCCGCCAGCACCATGAGCGACATCGGGTTGGTGTAGTTCATGACCAGCGCACCAGACGCCATCGTCTCCACGTCGCTCAGGATGTCGAGCCAGGCCGGCAGTGTTCGCAGCGCCTTAAACAGCCCGCCCGGCCCGATGGTGTCGCCAATGCATTGGTCCACACCGTATTTGAGCGGGATGTCGTAATCATGGCGCACGTTCGCCAGGCCGGCGACCTCGATGGCACTGATGATATGGTCGCTGTCCGCCAACACATCCCGGCGCTCCGTGCTGGCGACAACTGTCCAGTCGCGCCCGCTGAGCCCGATCAGATGTTCGGCCATACCGCGTGCCAGCTCCAGTCGCTCGGCGTCGATATCAACCAGAGCAAACTGCCCGTGCTCCAGGCCCGGCGTCAGCAAGATATCGTTCATCAACTGCGTCGCAAAGACGGCGCTGCCTGCGCCAATGATCGTTACTTTAGTCATCTCTGGGTTCTCCTTATCACACCCCGAATCGTAACTGAGTGGTCATTGCTCCCGGTAATTGTTTTGCTGACCGCCTAGCATATCTCCCGCCAGCCACTTGACAAACCCTTACCCGGAGTTTAGAATGTGACCGTTCACATGTTAGCGGTCACATTATAGCAGTTTGCGCTGGCGGTGAACAAGTCGAGGAGAAAAGCGTTGCCCGGGTCCTTCCACTAATCCTGGGGCTGCGCCGGTCCATCGCCTTGCTGGGGATGGACCATCGGCCGAAAGTCGAACCACGAACCTGTATGGCACGTACGCAAGTGACGATCCGTGATGTAGCCGCTGTGGCTGGTGTTTCGCACCAGACCGTGTCGCGGGTCATTAACAACAGCGACGCTGTGCGCCCCGCCACGCGCCAGAAGGTCGAGGCAGCTATCGACCAGCTTGGCTACCAGCCCAACGAAATTGCCCGCTCGATGGCCCGCGGACGCAGCGGCAACCTGGCCTGCTTCTCACCCAATCTGACCGATTATACCTTCGCCAGCATTATCGACGGCGCCGAACGGGAGGCCCGGGAACATGGTTTCTTCCTCATGTCTGCTTCCGCATCGGATGCCGCCACCTTCTCAGAACTGGTCGATCAGCTGGTCGCTGGTCGTCGCGCCGACGGGATGCTGGTCATCAACCCGTACGCCGACGGCCGCCATCGTCACTTGCCAGACGGCTTTCCGACCGTTTTCGCCGGTGCGCGACCCCGCGAAGAATCCACCAACTCAGTCGCCCTCGACGACGTGGCGGTCGGCCACCTGGCGACTCAACATCTGCTCGCCGCGGGCCACCGCCGGGTAGGGATGGTCACTGGCCCACCGGCTGAAGATTGCACCCAGGACCGGTCGCTCGGCTACGTGACCTCCTTACAAGAGGCCGGGCTGGAAATCGAAACCGGTCTGATTCAGGAAGGGGATTGGTCGGCTAGTTCCGGCTACCGGGCCTATGAACAGTTCGCGCAAATGGAAAATCGGCCCTCGGCGATATTCGCCCAGAACGATCAGATGGCTGTCGGAATCCTGCGCGCCGCCCGTGACGCCGGGTTGACTGTCCCTGATGAGCTTTCTGTGATTGGCGTTGACGATATTCCCCTGGCCGCCTACTTCGCGCCGCCATTAACTACGGTGCGCCAGGATTTTGCCGATATTGGACGGCAGGCGGTTCGCCTGCTCATCAGTGCGTTGGAACAACCGTCTTCACCGCCTGAACATTTGCTGCTAGCCGGCGACATGATCGTCCGGCGCTCGACTGCTGCTCCGGCGCTCGCCGCCACAGCAGCGGAATCCCACGAAACGAGGAGGTGATGGTCGCTTGTGCGATGCCCACTACGAATCAACGACCAGGCTTTGAGATGAAAGCTTTCAGAATGCAGATAACGAAACTTAGCTTCCCGAACTAGGAGAGAAGAAACGATGAAACAATCCAAACTATGGTTCATTCTGGGTGTCGTAGGTACGCTGGCTCTGGTGCTGGTGGGCTGCGGTGGCCAGGTGCAAGAAGCGGCCCCGACCATTGCGGCGGCCGTTGAAGAGGTCGCTCCGACCGCTGAGGCGATGGTCGAAGAGGTGGTCGAAGAAGCGATGGGTGACGAAGCGATGGGCGACGAGATGATCAACCTTCGCTGGCGGACGCGGCCCGACAACCAGGCCGAAATCGACGTCTACCAATCGGTGAGCGACAGCATCGACATCCCCGGTGTCGAGCTGACCTATGAGCCGGGCGGCAGCGAAACGTCCAGCTACCAGGACGTCCTGAAGACCGAGCTGGCGGCGGGCACCGCGCCGGACGTCTTCTGGATTCCTGGAACTGACATCGCGGACTTTGTGCAGCGCGATCTGCTGCTCAACATGCGCGACCTGGCCGACGGGACCGACGGCTATGCCGACGATCAGTTCTACCCCGGCCCGATGTTCCACCTGACCTACAATCCTGAGGCCATGGCCAATGAAGGCGTGCTCTGGGGCTTGCCGCGTGACGTATCTACCTTCGCCCTGTACCTGAACCTCGACCTGCTGGCCGAGTCCGGTGCGCCGGATCCGCGCGAGCTGGCCGCCAACGGCGAATGGGACTGGGACGCCTTCATTGAAGTGGCCACGGCCATCGACGCCCTGGGCGACGACATCAAGGGCTACGGCCAGAACGCCTGGTGGGGTCCGTACGGCTACTGGATCAACGCCGCCGGCGGTGGTTTCTTCAACGAAGACCGCACCGCCTGTGCGCTGGATACGCCCGAATCGCTGGCCGGTCTTGGAGTTCGAGCAGCGCATCTACCAGGAGTTTGACGTCGCTGTGCCGTATGGCGAAGACAGCGAGCCGCCGTTCCTGGCGGGCAATGTCGGCATGTTCCAGAACGGCCGTTGGGCCACCCCCGGCGCACGTTCCAGCGCTGACTTCAACTGGGATGTCGTCAAGCTGCCGGACGGTCCGGCCGGCCCGAGCAACTGGCTCTTCTGGGGCGCTTACGTCGTCAATGCCAATACCGAACATCCGGAAGAAGCGTGGCAGCTGGTGCAGGAACTGACCAGCGCCGAGGTACAGGCCACGATCTCCGAACTGGGCGCCAACGTTCCCAGCCGCGTGAGCCAGGAAGCGATCGATGCATTCCTGACCTTCTCGCCGCCGGACAACAACCAGGCGTTCATCAGCGGTCTGGGCGAGAACCCGGCGACCGAAGGCCCGCTGTGGGCCGGCAGCTGGCCGGAGTTCGACGCCATCATGGGCCCGGCTGTTGCCTCGGTCCTGAATGGTGAGATGACCATCGACGAATACGCGGCGACGATCTGTGACGAAGCCAACAAGGCGTTCCCTGAAGGCGCTGCGGCTGTCGTGCCGCCGCCGGCTGATGATGCCACAGGCGAGACAGTCTCCCTGCGCTGGCGCACCCGGCCTGACAATCAGGCCGAGATTGACGTCTACCAGTCCGTTAGCGACGGCATCGACATCCCCGATGTCGAGCTGACCTACGAACCGGGCGGCAGCGAAACGTCCAGCTACCAGGACGTCCTGAAGACCGAACTGGCAGCGGGCACCGCACCGGACGTCTTCTGGATTCCCGGAACGGACATCGCGGACTTTGTGCAGCGCGATCTGCTGCTCAATATGCGCGACCTGGCCGACGGGACCGACGGCTATGCCGACGATCAGTTCTACCCCGGCCCGATGTTCCACCTGACGTTCAATCCAGAGACATCCGCCAACGATGGCGTGCTCTGGGGCTTGCCGCGTGACGTTTCCACGTTCGCGCTGTACATGAACCTCGACCTGCTGGCCGAATCCGGCGCGCCGGATCCGCGCGAGCTGGCGGCCAATGGCGAATGGGACTGGGACGCCTTCGTGGAAGTCGCCACGGCGATCGACGCTCTGGGCGATGAGATCAAGGGCTACGGCCAGAACGCATGGTGGGGTCCGTACGGTTACTGGATCAACGCCGCGGGTGGCGGCTTCTTCAACGAAGACCGCACCGCCTGCGCCCTGGACACGGCGGAATCGCTGGCGGGTCTTGAGTTCGAGCAGCGCATCTACCAGGAGTTTGACGTCGCTGTGCCGTATGGCGAAGACAGCGAGCCGCCGTTCCTGGCAGGCAATGTCGGTATGTTCCAGAACGGCCGCTGGGCAACCCCCGGCGCACGTTCCAGCGCTGACTTCAACTGGGATGTGGTCAAGCTGCCGGACGGCCCGGCCGGCCCGAGCAACTGGCTGTTCTGGGGCGCTTACGTCGTCAATGCCAACACCGAACATCCGGAAGAGGCGTGGCAGCTGGTGCAGGAACTGACCAGCGCCGAGACGCAGGCCACGATCTCCGAACTGGGCGCCAACGTTCCCAGCCGCGTGAGCCAGGAAGCGATCGATGCGTTCCTGACCTTCTCGCCGCCGGACAACAACCAGGCGTTCATCAGCGGTTTGGGTGAGAACCCGGCGACCGAAGGCCCGCTGTGGGCCGGCAGTTGGCCGGAGTTCGACGCCATCATGGGCCCGGCTGTTGCCTCGGTCCTGAATGGTGAGATGACCATCGACGAATACGCGGCGACCATCTGTGATGAGGCCAACAAAGCCTTTAACCAGTAAGCGCTTGCAGTAGATGAAGGCGGGGGCCGGTTGTCTGGCCGGCCCCCGCTCTGGCCCGGGCGTGCTGTCCTGGCCAGGCACGACCTGTCTCGGCGGGTCGACACTCCACTCCCACCAAACGACTTTCTAGCGGCTTGCCCAGCCGGATGGAGGAACGCAATGGATGTGACCACAGTCGACATGGAGGAGCGTCCCCAACGGACCAATACCGACTTCTGGGTCATGGTGCTGACCGGCTGGCACATTGTGCTCAGCCTGGCCAGTCTTGGAAGCGTCGCTTTTCTCTGGTCGGGCGCCAACGCCGAGATGGCCAGATTGGGTCCGCATTATCCTGACGGTGGTCGCCGTGCTCGTTGCTATCTCCAGCAGCTTCGCCGCTGTGCTTGTCCTGCGCCGCGACCGGCGCGGCCGCCTGCTTTCCCTGGGCGTCAACTATCTGCTCTTTGTGGCCACCTTTGTTCTCTTGCTGGCTTCCTGGGGCGTGTTCATTGGCCTGGACTCATTGGCCGACACCTTTATCAACGGTCTGCCCTTTCTGGTCGTTATCTTCCTCGGCTGGTTCGTTAGCAGTTCTCTGGCCGAGCGCTACGAGAACAATCCAGAGCGGGGTCGCTGGCTGCGGCAGGGCGGACGAATTGTGGTCCTCCTCGGCCTGGCGGGCTTTCTCTATTCTATCGGTCTCTTCTCCGGCATTGCCGCGCTGGCGACCAAGTACAGCGATCCCTGGCCCCTTGTCCTGACCATTCTCGTCACCATCCTGAGCGTCATGCTCTGGGCGATGTGGCGACAACCCATGGCCGAGGCGTACGGTGCGACCAACGCCGATGCCGAGATGCTCAACGGCTATCTGTTCCTGTCGCCCAATCTCATCGGCTTTCTGCTCTTCTTCGCCGGACCACTGCTCCTGTCGCTCTACTTCAGCTTCACCAACTGGGACGCTTTTGGCACACGCGACTGGATTGGCCTGGATAACTACGCCAAGCTGTTCAACCTGACGGCAGCTTCGCTGCTCATCGCCCGATCAGTTGGCCCGCGAAGTGCTCGACATCACCGTCTACGACGAGCTGAGCCGGTTAACGATCTTCGGCAACAGCTTCGTCATCGGCGCGGAAGACAAGCTGTTCTGGATAGCGCTGGGCAACACACTGCAATATGTGCTCATTGTCGTTCCGCTGGCCGTCCTCCCGGCGCTGTTCCTGGCCAATCTGCTGAACTCCAAACTGCGCGGTATGAAGTTTTTTCGGTCCGCCTACTTCGTGCCCAGCATCGCCGCTGTCGTCGGCATCGCCCTGGTCTGGCAATGGCTGTACAACTCGCAGATCGGCTACATCAACTACTTCATCACCAGCGGGGTCAACTTCCTCAACAGCCTGGGGTTGGACGTTACCGACCCGCAGATCCGCTGGCTGTCCGACAGCC
Source organism: uncultured Chloroflexia bacterium (assembly GCA_963715935.1). Lineage (GTDB taxonomy): Bacteria > Chloroflexota > Anaerolineae > Promineifilales > Promineifilaceae > Promineifilum. Next base: position 70,615 of record CAVQSM010000004.1, read on the forward strand.
GCTTTGCTCTCCTGTCGGTCATCATCATGGCCGCTGGCAGATGATTGGCTTCAACACGGTGCTGTTCCTGGCCGGTCTGCAGCAGATTCCGGGCGAGCTGTATGAGGCGGCGACCGTTGACGGAGCCGGCTCATGGCGCAAGTTCTGGAGCATAACCTTGCCGATGCTGGCGCCGACCACTTTCTTTGTCCTGACGACGACGGTGATCCGTGCCATGCAGGTATTCGAGGAGATCTTCATCCTCATCCCGACCAACCCTGCCGGACCGAACAACTCGACCCTGTCGATTGTGCTATATCTGTACCAGAAGGGCTTCCAGCGCTTCGAACAAGGGTACGCCTCGGCCATCGCCTGGGTGCTGTTCCTGCTCATCTTCGGCGCGACGCTCTTCCAGTTCCAGCGCCAGCGACGCGCCGGATCGAGCTACGACGGACTAAGGGGGCTGGAGAAGACCTATGAAATCATATCGCCTAACCAACCGCCATCAAGAACGGAGCGATCTACTTGCATTCTGATCTTCTTTGCGTTTGTCATGCTCTTCCCGTTCATATTCATGCTGGCGACGTCGTTCAAGTCGCCCAAGGATACGTTCCGCTATCCGCCCGCGCCTTCTGCCGCGCGAGCCGATCACGATTGAACCGTCGGCGAATCGGGCTGGAAGGCGAAGAGCCACTGCCACTCTACAACATTGACGTGGAGGGCGAGACGCGCGAAATGGCTCTTGTCGAAAGCTCGATCCGCGTCGGCGTCTTTGCGCCGGTGACATGCGCCGGAGGAGACGGTCCAGCGTCGCCCGACGGAAGTCGACCCGGTGGGTGGCTTCGTCAAGCAGGAGATGGTCATGATCGACGGGGAAGAGTATCCCGCTCTATGAAGTCGAGGTAAACGGCGAGATTGTCCAGATGGCCCAGGTGGGCCAGACGGCGTTCGGCCGTTTCGTCGACGTAGAAAACCCGGAATTAGAGGTGCTGCGCAACGCGCGCCTCAGCGATCCGGTTGAACGGTTCACCTGGCATCCGGAAAACTACCGCGACGTTATTGAGCTGCAAAACATGGACCGCAGCCTGTCGAACACCGTCATGGTGACGCTCGCGGTGGTGCTGGGCACGCTGACGACCTCCGTCCTCGGCGGGTACGCCTTCGCCCGCATGCGCTTTCCCGGCCGGGATGTTCTGTTCGTTATGTATCTGGGCACTATCATGATTCCGTTTGTTGTGCTGGTCACGCCGATGTACCAGTTGATGGTCAGCATTGGCTGGGTGGACAGTATGGTGGCGCTGATCGTGCCCTGGATCTTCAGCGCCTATGGTACGTTCCTGATGCGCCAGTTCTTTATCAGCATCCCGCGCGAGATCGAAGAGGCGGCGCTAATCGATGGGGCGTCGCGCTTGCAGATTCTGTGGCGCATCTTCATCCCGGCCAGCACACCCGCGCTGGCGACACTGACGACGTTCACCTTCCTGTATGCGTGGAACAGCTTTTTCTGGCCGTTGGTGGTCATCAACACAGGCAACACGGATAACCACGTGCTGACGCTGTCGCTCAACGTACTGCGTGGACGAGCATCCGACAGCCCGAACCTGATTCTGGCCGGAGCCGCCATCGCCATTCTGCCGCCGCTCATCATCTACATTCTGGGCCAGCGGTTCTTTGTAGAAAGCGCCACCAGCAGCGGCGTCAAAGGATAGGTTGGGCGGCGGGGTCACATGAATATCCGGGGCAGATGGTTTCGCGACGAGCAGGGCCGGGCATTGTTGCTGCGGGGCGTCAATCTGGGCGGCAGCAGTAAGTTGCCTGCTGTTCCTGAAGGCGCCACCCATCTTCCGACCGACTTCAGCAACCACCGGACTGTCTCGTTTGTCGGGCGGCCGTTCCCCCTTGCTGAAGCTGACGAGCATTACGCCCGGCTGCGCCACTGGGGCTTCAACGCCCTGCGTTTCCTCGTCACCTGGGAGGCGATTGAACACGCCGGTCCGGGTGAGTACGATGAGGCTTACCTCGACTATCTCTATGAGGTCGTACGCTGCGCCGCCGACTATGATCTCTATGTCTTCATCGACCCGCATCAGGATGTCTGGAGCCGGATGAGCGGGGGCGACGGCGCGCCAGGCTGGACACTGGAACTGGCCGGATTCGATGTGACCCGGCTCGACGCGAGCGAAGCGGCCGTTACCATGCAAGGTCGCTACCCGGCGTACGGCACGATGGTCTGGTCCGCCAACCGGCGGCGTCTGGCCAGCAGCACGATGTTCACGCTTTTCTTCGCCGGGGAGCAGCTGGCCCCCGACTGTCGTGTCGGGAACGAAAACATCCAGCCCTTCTTGCAGCGCCACTACTTTGGCGTCATGGAAGAGGTGGCCCGGCGTCTCTCCGGTCTGTCCAACGTTATCGGCTACGACACGATGAATGAGCCGGACGGCGGCTACATCGGCTTGCCGCGTCTGAGCGATATTCGGCCGTTGACCAACAGCGGTCCCCTGATGACCGGCTTTGAAACGATGATTGTGCCTGCCGGGTTCACCCGGACCGTGCCGCAGCAAGAGCGGGCGGGCGCTGCGCTGATGAAGGCGGGCAGCGTTACGCTCAATGCCGGGGCGATTTCCGCCTGGCGCACGCCGCAGGCTGACGTCTGGCGCCAACATGGTGTCTGGGATGTTGATGCCAGAGACGAACCTGTGCTGCTGCGCGATGATTACTTCGCGTCCGTAGATTATGCTCGCGACGGCCTGCAGCCGTTTCTGTCGCGCTTTGCGGCTGCCGTGCGGCGCGGCCATCCTGGCGCGATCGTCTTTGTCGAGGCTCGACCCCACATCGATGATGCCCTTGCCGCTGACATTGCCCCCCCGGTTGTTTACGCGGGGCATTGGTACGATTCGCTGACGACACGTCGCAAGCAGTATGATCCGGCGCTGGCCCTGAATCCAGAGACAGGCGAGTTGGTCGAAGGCAAGACAGCCGTTCGGCAGGCCTACCATGACCAGCTGCGGCTACATGTGGAGCGCGCTCGCCGCGATGGATTGGATGGGCCGGTGCTGATCGGAGAGTTTGGCGTTCCGTTCGATCTGGACGGCGGCTCATCCTTCATCACAGGCGATTACTCGGCCCAGCGGCAGGCGTTGTCCGCCTACTATGACGCGATCGATTCTCACCTGCTTCACTCGACACTGTGGAACTATACGGCCGATAACAGCAATCGCTGGGGCGACGGCTGGAACGGCGAGGACTTTTCGATCTTCAGCCGCGATCAGCAAGACAACCCTGCTGACATCGACAGCGGCGGCCGCGCCGTGGCCGGCTTCTCCCGCCCGACTGTGCAGCGCTGCGCGGGCGAACCGCTGGCGCAGCGCTTTGATACAGACGAATGCGTCTATGAGTTGGGCCTACTGGCCGACCCTGAAACCAACCCGACGGAGATCTTTCTGCCCGATATCCATTTCCCCGCGGAGATTGTGGCCGAGGCCAGCGAGGGGGATCTGATCTACAACAGGGGCGACCGGTTGCTGATGTGGTTCACCACTACGTCCGGCGAGCACACCCTGCATATCACGCCCGCACCACCAATCCGGGGCACAGCGAAACGCCCTGCTGAGGAATGGCACAATAATGATTGACGACAATCGCTCCCCCGTCGCTGGCGCATGGCCACGTCCTGATCGTCTTTACGACGCCTATATCTTCGATCTGGATGGCACCTGCTACCTGGGTGAGGCGCTGCTGCCTTCTGTGGAAGACACGATTATCCGGCTGCGTGAGTTGGGAAAGCGGACCGTATTTCTATCCAATAATCCCACCCAAACACGCGAGGCGTATGCGGCGCGGCTGACCGACCTGGGACTGCCTACACCTCCTGACGACGTGGTCAACTCATCCCTGGTCATGGTCGACTTCCTGTCCCGGCGCATGCCCGGCGCGAATTTGTTTGTGGTCGGCGAGGCGTCGCTGGAACAGGAGCTTGGGGCGGCAGGCTTCACGCTGACAGAAGAGCCTGAGCAGGTTCAGGCGGTCATCGCCAGCTTCGACCGGACGTTCTCCTACCACAAACTGCAAGTTGCCTTCGATGCCATCCAAGCTGGGGCGCGCTTTTTCGCCACCAACGCCGATCGCTACTGCCCCGTGCCCGGCGGTGGCCAGCCCGACGCCGCGGCCATGATTGCCGCCATCGAAGCGTCAACCAACAGTCGGGTTGAGGCGGTCGTTGGCAAACCGTCCCACTACATGGCCGAAGCGATACTGGGGCTGCTGCAACTGCCGCCCGAGCGATGTGTGATGATTGGCGATCGTCTGGAGACGGATGTCTTGATGGGGCTGAATGCAGGCATGGCCGGGGCGCTGACGCTTACGGGCGCCACGGACGAGGCAGCTCTGGCGGCGTCCGACATCCGCCCTACCTATATCCTGCACACCTTGGGCGACTTACTCCCGGAAGGAACTCGTTAGGATAATTCATGGTCAAACCATATCTAGTGGGCATCGATCAGGGTACAAGTGGCAGCCGCGCCCTCGTAATTGACCGGGAAGGGCAGGTCTGCGGCTATGCGTATCAGCCGGTGGCGCGCCTGCATCCGGAACCGGACCGGGTCGAACAGGATCCGGACGCCGTGGCCAACGGGGTCGCCGCCGTGGTAGCCGATGCACTCGACGCTGCCGGGTGTGGACCCGACGCTGTAGCCGCCATCGGCATCGCCAGCCAGCGCAACACGGACTTTGCCTGGGATGGCGAAACCGGTCGCGCTCTGGCCAACGCCATTACCTGGCAGGATTTGCGGACGCTCTCCCTGCTGGAGGCGTTCAAAATGTGGCCGTTGGCTGGCGAAGCGCGGCATCGTTTGGGGTACGCGCCCGGCCCGTATATGACCGCCCTCCACCTCGCCTGGCGCATGCGTTATGACCCGGTTATCCAGGCGGCCGCCCGGGACGGTTCCCTGCGCTTCGGTTTGTCGGCCGCGTGGCTGCTGAAGGCCATCGGCCAGCCCGCCGCCCACCGGATGGATGCGTCGTTGGTGCAGGCAATGGGCCTTTATGATTTTCGGCGCGGTGAGTACTGGCAGCCCTGGCTCGATTGGTTGGATGTACCCCGAGCCGCGCTGCCGGATGCTGCGGCCACGGTTCACGAATTTGGTAGCCTCCGCATCACAGACCGGCGAGGCAGGGAGGCGGATGTGCCGGTCACGGCCATGATCGGCGACCAACAGGGGGCGCTCTTCGGTCACAACTGCCGGGTGCCGGGGGCAGCCGAATGCACCCAGGGCACCGCCACCTTCGTCAAGGTCTTCACCGGCCACGAGGCCCCCGCCCAGGAAGTGATTGATGTCTTCTATGCGTGGGACACTGGCCAGGGGCAGACCTACTGCCTGGAAGCGCCGACCACCGTTGTGGGCGCGGCCATTCGCTGGATGCAGGAGATGCGCCTCTTTGACGAGTATCACGAGCTAGACCAACTGGCGGCCTCCGTTCCCAACAGTGGCGGCGCTATGTTTGTCCCCGCCTTCACCGGTCTCAATGCACCCTACAACGATCCCCGTGCCAGAGGCACGCTTCTCGGTCTGACGTTGGGCACTGGACGCGAGCATGTCGTGCGGGCGTTCCTCGACTCGATTGGCTACCAGATTCGGGCCATCCTGGATACGATCGCCCATGACACCGGCACCGTCGTCGACGAACTGCTCGTTGGCGGCGGAGTGACGGCCAGCGACCTTGCCTGCCAGATCCAGGCCGATCTGACCGGCAGACCGGTCTTGCGGCCGACGTTCACTGAGACGACTGCCTACGCGGCCGCCACCCTCGCGGGCCTGGGGAGCGGCGTCTGGCGGGAGGAAGCCGCGCTGCCTGCCGCACCGGGCGAGCGCACCATCTTCGAGCCGTGCCTTGACCAGGCCCAGCGCGATGACGGCTATGAACGCTGGCAGGAAGCGGTGCAGCTGGTGCAAGCCTGGGGCGCATCACACAATCAAAGCTCTGGCAGCCGGCTCTAGAGTTATTCATTCTTAACCGAGAGTAACGCTATGAATTTTGGTGTTTGTTACTATCCAGAGCATTGGCCGGAGAGCCGCTGGGCGCAGGATGCGGCCATGATGGTCGACAGCGGTCTGACTATCGTGCGCATCGCTGAGTTTGCCTGGGCGTTGATGGAACCGTCACCGGGCCGCTATGAGTGGGAGTGGCTGGACCGGGCCGTAGAGGTGCTGGCGGGGGCCGGTCTGGACGTGGTGCTGGGCACGCCGACTGCCACGCCTCCGGCCTGGCTGACACAGGCACACCCGGAGATTCTGCGCGTCGACCCGAACGGCCGCCGTCGCAAACACGGCTCCCGCCGCCAGGCTTGTGTCAACAGCTTGGCCTATCAGGCCCACAGCGACCAGATCGTCCGCGCCATGGCAGAGCGATACGGCAGTGATGAGCGCATAATCGGATGGCAGATCGACAACGAGTTCGGCGGCGGCAAGACGGCGCGCTGCTACTGTCCGACCTGTGAGACTGGCTTCCGGGTCTGGCTGCAAGACCGGTACGTCACGCTGGACGCTCTGAACGCAGCGTGGGGCGCGACCTTCTGGTCACAAACCTACTCCGAATGGGACCAGATCCAGGTCCCCGACCAGACCATTGACAAGCCGAATCCCAGCCAGCAATTAGACTTCTACCGGTTCTCCTCTGATAGTCACGTCGCTTACCAGCAGAGCCAGGTCGATATCTTGCGGGCGCATACAACGGGGTTCATTACCACCAACTTCATGGGGCTGTACCGCGACCTCGACCAGTTTGATCTGGCCCAGCCGCTCGATTTCGTCACCTGGGACAACTACCCAACCGGCAACCCGGGCCGCTGGCGGCCGTTGCTCTACCCGCCCGGCCAGGACACCAGTCGCGACGATCCCGTCTACGCCTATGATGCAGGCGATGCCGTCATCGTCAGCATGGCCCACGCTCTGACGCGCGGGTTGAAAGACGCGCCGTTCTGGATCATGGAGCAGCAATGCGGCCTGATCAACTGGGGCGACATCAACCCGGGCATCCGCCCGGGGACCACGCGGCTGTGGACATGGCATGCGCTGGCTGAAGGGGCGGATACCTGCGTTTACTTTCGCTGGCGGCCGACTCGCTTCGCCCAGGAGCAATACCACTCCGGAATGCTTCGCCATGACGGCGAACCGGCCCAGGGATTGCGGGACGTCGTCTCAATGCGGGACGAGCGCGGCTTGATGGCGACCATCGCCGCCGAACCATTGGACGCTGAGGTGGCCCTGCTGGTCGACTTTGACGACCTGTGGGCGATCGAACTCCAGCCCCAACGTCGTGGGTTCAACTACCTGCGCCATCTCTTCGTCTACTACGCCGCCTTGTTGAGAATGGGTGTCACGGTCAATCTGGCGCCGTACTCCGCCGACTTGTCGGACTACCGGCTGGTCGTGGCTCCAACGATTCATCTGCCTGAACCGACACTGGTGGAGCGACTGACTACCTATGTCGAGAGCGGGGGGCATCTGCTGCTGGGTGTTCGCTCCGGCTTCAAAACGCCGACGAATCTCGTCACCGATCGAGCCGCTGCCCGGTCTCCTACGTGACCTGACGGGTATTCGCGTGACGACGTGGCAGTCGCTGCCCGATGACGTCGGTGTGCAATTGACGACGGACGTAGCGGCTCTGGATGGCCCCGCCACGGTCTGGTACGAGACGATGGTCGCAGAGGCAGCTCAGCCGCTCGGCCGCTATGAGATCGGGCGAGGTGGCCCTGGCCGTCAACCAGATCGGTGACGGGCGCGTCACTACTCTTGGATGGTATCCAACGCCGATCCAGGCGAGCCGTCTGCTGCACCATTTGCTGGCGGAGGCCGCCATTGTCCAGGGGCCGGTCCTGCCACCCGGCGTGTTGGCGCTGCGACGTGGTCCATACCGGATCCTGCTCAACTTTACTGAGGAGGATGTCTCCGTTCCAGTGGACGGTTCGACGTCATGATGTTGCCTCGCGTGATGTACTTGTCATCACGGCTAAGACGGCCGGTTTTTCAGCACAACATGAGGAAACAGTCCGCCAATTGTCAATGACCATAGTCATCGGGGGGTGACAGCACAATGAATATGCAGCAGCAGGTGAGCAACGCGTTCGAGGAGATCTTTGGTGAACGGCCAGATGTCGTCGTTCGGGCACCTGGCCGGGTCAACATCATTGGCGAACATACGGATTACAACGACGGCTTTGTCCTGCCGATGGCCATGGACCGCGCTGTCTGGGTGGCGCTGCGGCCGCGAGACAGACGGCCGCGTGCTGGTCCATTCGCTGCAACAGGATCGAGCCGGCCGACTTCGCGCTGGATGACCTTGCTCATGAGCGCGGCAGGCTGGTCGGAGTACGTCAAGGGTATGGCAGCCATGCTCCAGCAGGCCGGCCATCAGTTGACTGGCTGGGAAGGCATTCTCAGCAGCGATGTGCCGGTTGGTTCCGGTCTGTCGTCGTCGGCCGCGCTGGAGATGGCGACCGGGAGCAGCTTTTGCGGCCGTGTCCGGCTTCCCGTTCGATGGTGTGGAGATGGCCCGACTGGGCCAGAAAACGGAGAACGAGTGGGTCGGGGCCAATACGGGATCATGGACCAGATGATTTCGGCCAATGGAAGGAGGGGTACACGCTGTTCATTGACTGCCGCGATCTCTCCACCCAGACGGCGCCGCTACCGTCGGGAACCGCCGTCATCGTCATGGATACGATGACCCGCCACAGTCACACGGAATCCGGGTACAACGATCGGCGGACCAGCTGTGAAAAAGCGGCCGCCCACTTCGGCGTTACCCACCTGCGGGATGTCTCACTGGAAACCTTTGCGGCGCGGGTTGGTGAACTGGACGAAGAGACGCGCCGTCGCGCCCGCCATGTCATCACTGAGAATCAGCGCGTGCTCGATGCGATGGTCGCTATGCGTGCCGGCGACGCGGCCGCGTTGGGTGCCCTAATGAATGCCAGTCACGCCAGTCTGCGTGAAGACTTCGAGGTGACCAACGACGAACTTGACATTATGGCTCGCCTTGCTCAGGCTCAGTCTGGTTGCTACGGCGCACGCATGACCGGAGGAGGTTTTGGCGGTTGCGCTGTGGCCCTGGTCGAGGCGGATAAGGCAGAAGCGATTGCCCATGACGTAGCCCACGCCTACGCCCAGGCAACGGGTCTGACCCCATACTTGTTCGTGACCAGCGCTGCAGCCGGTACGTCGGTTGTCCTGTGATTTGCGGTCTGAATTGTGTAACATCACGATTGGCCGACCGGCAAGCGACCAGGCGGCCCTTCACTAACAGGAGGACAACATGAACCCAGCGTCTGCATCCCAACCGATTCCGCTTACCGGTATTGAGCAACTTGACTCTTTCGAGGCAATTGTTGCCCTGGCTGTCAACGGTCTTGCGGGTGACGAGCGAACCCAGGGAGATCTTCGAGGTGTCATGGTTGTCAACGGCGCGTCGAGCAAGGTAACCGTCTCCGGCAGTCTCCTGGGCGAGATTGCAGCGCAGATTGGCGGGTCACTCATTGGCCTGTTTACACCGGCGTCAGTCGATCTTTATAAAGTGCCGGGCAGCGCCTATATTGTCATTAGCGGCATGTTCGCCATGTGCATAAAGCCGAACGCGCCCAAGGCAATTGCTGTCCTCGACGAGATGAGCCCGGAGAGCCTGCTGATGCTATTGACCAGCAGCGATGTGGCTCGGGGCCAGCTTATGGGCGAAGTCACGCTGCGCGGCCGTCGCGTGAAGCATTACGTCATCGATGGTGACGCTTTCATTCAGGCTGCCCGCCGCAGCAGCGACCCGCAGCTACGTGCCTTCGGTGAGGGACTTTGGTCAGCCGACGACGCTGATCTCTTTGTTGACGCAGTTGCCAAATATCCGGTAGCGTTCCATGGTGCATACCGGGGGGCGTTCGATCCGCTGCGCTTCAAGGGGGAGTTCGAGGTGCGGATCGATCTGACAGGCGTCAACACCAATACCCCTGTCGTGTTGCCTGCGCAGTGTGACGATCCGGTTGTCCTGTAGCCCATTCTGTTGCCTGTGGAGAGAGATAGACTGGATCTGTTGAGCAGTGCCGCTCGGTGGCCGACCGTGGGACAGTGCTAGCTCTCCAGCATCGCCTGCTCGTAGGTCGCCTTCTGGATGGCGGTAGCGGCGACGACGTTGCGCATCAGAATAGAAAGTGTCGCCGGACCGACGCCGCCGGGCACAGGAGTGATCCAGCCGGCCACCTCATGAGCCGACTCGAAGTCGACATCTCCAACTGTCTCCAGGTGACTCTCGCCGTTGTCGCCCATTACCTCGACCTGGTTAATGCCGATATCGATGACGGCCGCCCCGGGTTTGATCATATCGCCGGTAATGAGACCTGCCTTGCCGACGGCAACAAACAACGCCTCTGCACGACGTGTGTGATTAAGGAGGTTGCGCGTGCCGTGGTGACAGACCGTGACCGTTGCCAGTTGAGCCAGTAAATGAAGCGCAATTGGTTTGCCCACAATCTCTGAGTGGCCGACGATGACCACTTCCAGCCCCTTCATCTCCAGTCCGGTCGCTTGTAGTAGTTTCACTGATGCCTGCGACGTGCAAGGTCCCAGCACAAAATCATCGTACACTACCTTGCCGATGTTGGTGGGGTTCATCCCTTCAACATCCTTGCTGGGCGCGATGGCAAGCTGGAGCTGCTTTAGGTCCAGGTGCACAGGCACCGGGCGCTGGACAATGATACCGGTCACATGAGGATCGACATTCATTGCCTGGATAGCCGCCAACATCTCGCGCTGGGTGATCTCTTGTGGATACTTGCGGTTCTCGAACTCAATGCCTAACGTCTCAGCGACGCGGCCCTGATTGCGAATATAGAGCGCAGCAGCAGGATTCTCTCCGATCTCCAGCGAGGCCAGACGGGGAATCCACCCTTGCTCGCGAAGGCTGATGGCCTGGCGCTCTGTCGCTTCCCGAAGGTCCTGGGTAATCTCCTTGCCTTTGAGTAACTTGTAGCTCACGGCCGCTCCTCCTGATCGAATGAGTCATACTGTGGATCGCCCGCGCACCATTCTAGCCAGCCCCAAGAATTGGGGCCACGATATCATCGATTGGCTTGGAGTCTAGAGACCCAGAGTGCCTCGTTCCTATCCGGAGGTTCCAGACAGGCGGACTCGCTGGCCAGCAGAGCCGACTTCATTGCCTGTGCGCCGCGGTTAGCCGTCTTGCCCAAAAGTGCGCTCCTGGTTAGTGGCGCGCAGTTTACTGTGTTCTTGCCAGAGCATCCACGACGTCTGCGCGACTCGCGCGCTTGAGTCATGCTGGCTAGGGTTCTGCGCTTTACAGGGAAAGCCGTCGCCCATCCTTACCTGTACCTTGATTGTACCGTTTGGTTGTAGCTCGATCTATTGTGAAACTGGCGAGATGATCGATAATGGGTGAAAGATTTGATAGTTGCCGGTAGCCACCCCGGCAGCGTACCGTAGCCCTTAAGGATGGGTGGATTTTCCACACGTGCCGCTCATAGGGCTTACCCTTCAGGAGGCTGTCCCATGTATGCCATTCGAATCCATGACCATGGCGGAGTCGAACGCTTGTCGTACGAAGAAGTCGCAGCGCCTGTGCCGAGTCAGGGCGAAGTGCGCGTCAAGCTGAAGGCGGCTGGCGTCAACTACATCGACACGTACCATCGGCGCGGGATGTATGATCAGGCTTTGCCCTTCACGCTCGGGGTGGAAGGCGGTGGTGTGGTTGACATGCTTGGGGAAGGCGTCACCGAGCTGCAACTTGGGGATTACGTGGCCTACGCCATGAACCCGGGTTCGTACGCGGAATATGCCACCGTTCCGGAGTGGAAAGCGGTGCGGTTACCCACCGGTATGCCCGTCGAAACAGCGACCGCCATTATGCTGCAAGGTATGACCGCCCACTATTTGACGCATAGCACCTATCCTGTCGGAGAGGGTGACGTAGTTCTGATCCATGCCGCTGCCGGAGGGATGGGGTTGCTGCTGGTTCGAGCTGGCCAAATTGCGCGGCGCACGTGTCATTGGTACGACTTCCACATCGGAGAAGGCCACCCTGGCGCGTCAGCATGGCGCTGACGAAGTGATTCTCTACACTCAGACGGAGTTCGTTCCTGCGGTGCAGGAGTTGACAAAGGGCGAAGGCGTCCATGTTGTCTATGATGGTGTCGGCAAGAGTACTTTTATGGGTGGGCTGGATTGCCTGCGTCCGCGCGGCATGATGGTCTTGTTTGGTCAGGCGAGTGGGGCGGTGGAGCCGATTGATCCCCAGATCTTGAACCAGAAGGGTTCGCTATTTCTGACGCGGCCCAGTCTCGGCCACTATGTGGCCAACCGGGAGGAGCTGCTGTGGCGGGCCACGGATCTCTTTGGCTGGATTGCTGACGGAGATCTGCGAGTTCGCATAGACCGCACCTTCCCGCTGAGCGAGGCCGCTGAGGCACACCGTAGCATCGAAGCCCGGCAGACCACTGGCAAGCTACTCTTGCTGCCTGCCCACGCTCAATGATCTTACCGACGTGGCCGAAACGATCGACACGACAGATGACTGTGGACGAGGCAGGCTGGGAATCATTCCCGGCCAGTGATCCGCCGTCTTACTAGGCCCGCAAACCGCGGCTGATAGCGTCTGGCTCGAGGATAGACAACGGCAAGCGCCCCGCTCAACAGAGCGGGGCGCTTCGAGTATGGTGTGCTTGGTCTACTACCAGATGAATGGCTGAATGTGGACCGTACGGCCCACACCTAACCAGCGTAGCTGATCAGTGGGCCTTCTCATACCCTTCTGTCCACCCTTCCGAAACCGTTGACTCTTTGGCCATACCTTCGGTCCAGCCCTCTGAAGCGTCTGTCTGTTCGCCCATGCCTTCCAGCCAGCCATCGGAACTCTTCGTGCTCAGGTCGTCGGTGAATCCGCGCAGCCAACCAATCTCGTCCTGCTCTTCGACGTCAATCCGCCTTAACAACGATGAGCCAGGTATCGCGAAACGCCTGCGCCGAGCGCTGGGTGCGTTGCTGCATTGCTTCCCACGTCGCTTCGTCGGCTGTCTCCAGATCACGAGAGGTGGCCTCCAACTCCAGCCAGGCCCGGCGGATCTCCGCTCTGTCCTGATTGGAAACGGGCAGGGTTCCTGATACGATCTGATCATAGCCCTTTCGCCAGCGTTCCATATCGCGTTGAACGTTTCCAAGATACTTTTCTCGATTGATGGCAAACATCGTCTTGTTCAGAGTTGTCATGGTGATGTTGTCTCCTTTCCAGTGCTGGCTACGTTCTGCCTTCGAGACAGTGTCACCAGCAAGTTGTCTGATTAGATGTGAACGCCCAAGCTTGCCGGACCATTACCCGGCTACCGAACGAATCACACTACTACTCTAATGGATGACGGGGCGGTCCCCCATATGTCTCGACATAGATATCGGATATGAGAAGGGACATAATCAGCTCTGTCGGCAATGTGTTCCTATGTTTGCGCCCTCTGCTTATGTAAGAGATTGTTGGTGTGGTGGCTGCCTGGCTGGCTTAATGTAACAAGTAGATTCAGGCGACCGTCGTCTGATTTGCCTGACGAAGAGATACCAGTCCTGTGATTGTGGATTGGGAAAGCATGCCAAGCTCTTCCCGGCTACGCAAACTCCTGGTGTTTACCAGGTTGGAAACAGTAATCGGGGTCTGACTACGATACTGGAAGGTGTCGCTGGTCAGTCGGGCGGCACTGGGCTAGAGGCGACTGGGCAAGACGCCTGATAAACTGGCTGGAAGCATGTCGTCGGGTACCGGGCAGTTAATCGTCCTTCCTGACCCAGCCACCGCCCTCTCTTTTTTCATATTCATTCTTGACGGCCGACCACGCTACCCGGTGAGCCGTCTCTTCGCGAGAGGCGTCCCCTCGCCTTTCAGATGGCTCGTCATACTGGTCCCAGGCGCTATTGAATGCAGCCCTGTAGATCTCCTGGGCATGTTTGGGTAGATTATCTCTTACCTGGTCGGGAAGATCTGATAGTCTGTCGTATGGCATTAGATTAACTCCTTTACGTGGGTCTCTTCGGTTGGACAGGTTTCCGGAGACGGGCGGCCTCCACGCCGTGTCCCGAGTAAGGTAGCAAGAACGCCTCAACGTCGAGGCGTTCTTGCAATCGTGTTAGGGAACCGGATTTTACATCCCGGCGGCCATCTCCGGTCTGACCGCTGCTTCAGGTGCATTCGCCGGAACCTGTCGCAAGCTCAGACCAATGCGCTGTCGCGCTGATTCGATGCTGGCGATCCGCACCGTCACGTCCTGGTTGGGTTCCAGGATATCTACGGGTGTCTGGTCACCCCCCAAATCCATTTCGCTCGTATGGATGAGACCCTCGACGCCGGTCGGCAGGCGGACGAAAGCACCGAAGTCGACCAGGTCCGTTACCTGGCCCGTCGCTATATCCCCTTCGCTATACCGTTCTGTAAACTGATCAAACGGGTCCGGTAGCAATTGCTTGCGGCTCAGGCTAATGCGCTGGCGGTCGCGGTCCACATCGAGGATGATGACCTCGATCTCCTCGCCCACTTCCAGCTCATCTGCCGGGACATCAACATGCTCCCAGGACAGTTCAGAGATGTGGAGTAGGCCGCTAACGGATCCAAGGTCGACGAAAGCACCATAATCGGTCAGTCGCACCACGCGCCCTTTGATGATGTCCCCAATCTGTAGTTGCTCCAGCTGTTCTTCTCGCTTCTCCTCACGGGCCAGCTTGGCGGACATGACCAGCCGCTTGCGCTCGCGGTCAATTTCGAGCACTTTGACCGGAAGTGACGAATCGATCATTTGCGACTTCACCTGTGTCGCTTCCTGCCGGCTGCGGGCGGTACGAAGTGCGGGGATATGGGAATTGGGGACAAACGCCTTGAGCCGGCCGAACGTAACAAGTAGACCGCCCTTGTTGTATCCGGACACGTCTTGCGTCAGCAGCTCGTCTTCGGCCAAACAGGTTGCGGCGCGTATCCAATCCTTCTCTTCCAACCCCCTGGCAAGCGAGACCATCAACTCCTGACTGCCGACGGCTGTGTCGGTAATGTAGACAGGCACGGCATCGCCCACGTCCAGGGCATCCAGATAGGACGCCTCCACCGCATCCATCTCTTGCGGCGGCACAACGGCGTCTCGCTTGGCGCCAATGTCGACAAGAGCAACATTGCCCTTGAGCTTCAGAATCGTGCCTTCCACAATCTCGCCGCGTGCGGGTAGCGAAGGCTCATACGCGTTGAGCAGAGCCTCAAAGTCGGCCTGGACCGCTTGCACCATTGCCGTTGGTTGTGACGCCGTTTCTATGGGCGCCGTTGGTGCCGGAGCGGCCTCTTTCGAGAATCGACCCGTCGGGCGAATTGTTTCTTTCCGTCGTGTGTTGCTCAGTCATTGTCTCAGTCAGCATTTGTCTCCTTTTCTGAATGTCTTCCAGTTAATCAATGTTTGCGGTATCTCGGTCACCGCAGCGGACCATATCTTACCAATATGCCTAGCTTACCTAGCGTAACGTCCCGCTAAGGCTGATTCAATATGTCTGGATACAGACCGGGGATATGGATCTCCCTGGACCCTCCACGTGTGCAGAGTGCGGGCGAGTCTGCACGGTTAGCTCCTATCACTGGCTGGAGTCGGGCCGCCCCAGGCTCTTAGTCGCTGACACGATTCTTCAGCAGCTTGACAATGACGAACGGCAGCGTCAGCGTTACGATAGTCAGGATGGCCCATCCTGCCCAGTAGTCAAATGGGTTGGGTAGACGGTGACTGTCGTCCAGGCCGCTCTTGCGATCATCCAGCGCTTCCAGGAAGGCGGCCGCTCCCGCCGGGTTGTCCACCTGCTCCCACTTCATCATAACTGGCGCCAGCCGCAAGCCGCCCGCCCGCAACCACGCGGTCGTCTGCAATGTGTCGTCCTTGAATTCAGCGTCGAAATCTTCCAGTGGTATCGGTTCCAGGAGCTGCTGGAGCGAGCCGGTGGCGAGTGGCTTAATCCAGGTTGAAAGCGTGCGGTCGTCGCCAACGCGGAAGGTTTCATACACCTCCTCTACCTGTTCCAGCAGGGCATTGCCCAACTGGATGGATATGCTGCCGTTGTGGAGCGTGAACGTAGCCATGTTGTCCGGGTCATCAGCGCCGCGCGCCGTATAAGTTAACGTGTTTTCCATCTTCATTTCTCCTTACGAGTTGGCCATCCAGGTGACCACCAGAAACTTTATTTCGCCATGCGTTGTACAAACGGTTTACCGCTGTGCATCTGATGGTCGTTGTTGTCTGTCCGGGGAATCGTTTGCGCCGCCGATCATCTGCTTGAGAACGGCTGCCATCATCTCAAAATTGGAAAATGGATTGGCCAGTTTGCCCAGCTGCAGAACCTCGCTGTCCGCATCCAGGATCATTCTGGGGCAGGGCAGCATAATCTATAAATATGTCCAGGTGACCAAGATCTTTTACGACACGGCCAATCACTCGACCTGTGAACCATTCACTGTCCGGTTCGGCTGCGACCGTCAGGCAGCGCCTCCCGTTTGATTCGACCTTCTTCTGGATCTGACGCGCCCGCTGGTGCTCATCATCAAAGTAGACAATGGCGACGTCGGCGCCTCGTTTGGCCAGCGATACGACCAGCGAGGCACCGCCAGCCTCGGTGCCACCAACGATCAAGACCACTTTGTCGTGTAACGTGTCTGGCACTGGGGCTCCGGGAGCGCTCTGGTGTGTTGGGCTTGTCACTGATCTATACTCTCTTGTCCGTCCAAGTTAGCTGGCGTTTCGCAGTCCTTCACAGCGGCCTGGATGGACGTCAGACGATAATCGACTCGACCTGACACCTAGCATAAGGAGAGAAGCGGTCGCGCTCAATAGACACAGACATAGCCCAGGGATATAGATGGGCATACATAGTGCGCTGCCCGCTGTCCAACAGTTGGACATTCCGTTAGGCAGACCATATAATTCTACGGTAACCACAGGGCTTCACAGAGTGGGCAGGAACCGCCGTCAGCAGGGAAGCACCGCGCTCGTAAGGCAGAATCGGGCACTCCCCTGGATGTAATTGCAATATGGTTGAAATTCTTGTTGTCCATCCCGCTCGACTTGTATGTAGTTTGTATGCGTCTGTGCTGGATGAGAAACCCAACACGGAAGTGGTTGCCCAGGCGACTACGCTCGACGAGGCGCTCGCTGGGCTTGCGGCGACGCCGTGCAATGTTGCGCTGGTGTCGGCCATGCTGCCCGAAAATGGTGCGCTGGAGCTGACCAGAACCATCACGCGCGATTATCCCCAGACCAAGGTGCTCGTAGTGGGCTTGCCGGAGTCGAAGAGCGCGATCTTGCAATATGTGATGGCCGGGGCTTCCGGCTATGTGCTCCAGGATGTCACAGTCGACAACTTGTTCGACAACATCCGGGCCGCTCATAACGACAAGGCGATTGTCTCGCCGACGATCGCAGCCGCTTTCATGGACCAGATTGCCGAGCTGTCCCGCATTTCTGCCCATCCATACCTGGAACCCGATGCCTATGCCGATCTCACACCTCGCGAGTTAGAGGTGCTGGAGCTGATTGGGGAAGGGTATACCAACCAGGAGATTGGCGATAAGCTGTTCATCGAAGTCGGCACGGTGAAGAATCATGTCCACAACCTGTTGAAGAAGCTGGATGTTTCCAGCCGGGAAGATGCTGCGGCACACCTGCCATTCATCCAGCAGGACGACGATTCCGGCTCCGAGAGCATCTAGCTTCCTCTAGGCTGCCCTACCCTGTCGCGGCGCTTTGCGCCCTTTTATATCTCTCCTCCTACCCTGGTCTTATATCGTGACCTATGTCGGCGTACGTAGTCTCCTTCTATAATGCAAGCATAGATATTGTCCTCAACGTTGCTGACGAGACAGACTGAGCTTTGTCATCCGGCAGCGCGGGAGGACCGCAAGCATTAAGGAGTAAGACATGGACACAAACAAACAGACCTTGATCGATGGTTTGAACGAAGACCTATCTGGAGAGTTGGGAGCGATCATTCGTTACAATTGGCAGGCTGCGAAGGCGTTCGGGCCGCAGGGTTCGGAGCTTCGCGAGCTGTTCGAAGAAGAGATTCCGGACGAACTCAATCACGCATCGTTCCTCATGGACGTGATCGTGGATTTGGGCGGAGAGCCTACCACATCGCCTCTCGAGTTTGAGAAGCCCGGCAACCTGAAGGGAATGGTCAAGCTAGATCTTGAGCTGGAACTGAACGATGTCGAGGCGTACAAGAAGCGCGCCGAGCAGGCGGATGCTCTCGGCGAAGTTGAGCTGAAGGTTCGGCTGGAGGAGATGGCGGCTGACGAGGCCGGCCATGCTCGTGAACTGCGCCGCATATTGCGAGGCATGTAAGGTTCAGTCAGAAAGGCGCGGCAGCGTGGTGCTGCGCCGTCACCTAATAACGCAAAAAAAAGGACGAGCAACCGCTCGTCCTTTTTCTGTGATCCGGTGCCGCAGGCCCATCTAGGAGGGCCATGGCTGTGACCAGAGGTGGCCGCTCAGCGCAGAGCCTCATCTACCTCGGCAGCGGGCACATCGACATCCACGATGTCGTGTCCGTTAGCTGTCTTCATTATCGCCATCGTCGCGGTCACCATCTCCGGCTGGGTCCGCACGACCAGGAGCAGTTTGCCTGACTCCAGTGCTTCGTGGATATCCATTGGGACCTGGTTCGCAGCACGTACACTATACAGGCTGCCCATGTATGCGCCGACAACCCAGCGTCTACTGGCGATAGCCCGTCGGATTTTGCGACTGCCATCGCCAGGCATCGACAAGCATTTGCTCCAGGTCGCGTTCGGCCGTCCAACCCAACTCGCGCTCAGCCAGCGAGATGTCGGCGTAACACGATGCGATATCGCCGGGCCGTGGTCCTACAATCTCAACTGGAATCGTAACGCCGGTTATCCGTTCAAACATCCGGACAATATCCAGCACGCTGTAGCCCGTGCCCGTGCCCGGGAGCTTGTACGTAACCAGCCCCGGAGCTTCGGCCAGCTTATCCAGCGCTCGCATGTGCCCCATCGCCAGATCG
>CAVQSM010000005.1:0-121134 GCA_963715935.1 uncultured Chloroflexia bacterium
TAAATCCCTCTCAATCCCCGCAACTTCTTTCCGGCCCTTCCAGACCTGACAGGTTTACGGGGCAACAACACGCTGCGCTCACTTCGGCGAAAACCTGTCAGGTCTTCGCGCCCCGATCACCGACCACACCCGCTCCCGCGCCGCACGGCGTGTCACGCTCTCGCCGCCTGCCACCGGCCAGAACGCGTCCCGCTCCGGCTCCCGGTTGAACGCCCGCGCCGCCTTGCTCCCGCTCGGCCAAAAGACGCGCTCCACCGCCTGCTTCTCGTCGTTGCCCGGTATCCCTTTCTGTACCAGGTCGCCGAGTTGGCGGTTGAGTCGCTTTTGGCCGCCGCGCGAACGGCGGGCGTGGGGTCCTTCGTAACTGTTCGGCAGACGCCAGGCCAGGTAATCCTTCCCCGGCTTGCCCAGCGTGCCCTTGTGGTCGACAAAGCGGAAGACCGAGCGGCCGCGCTCCCAGGCGCGCTGCTGGTGGCCTTCCTTACTATAGCGTTCCGCCACGGCCAGATTCGGCCGCACGCGGACGCGGGCCACGTCCTCATAGGCCAGCTGCGTCCGGCCCGGCACGCCGGAAATCTCGCGCAGCGCCGCCCGGCTGATGGGCGACGACTCGCGGCCGCTGTGGAACGCCGCGTAGAAATGGGCGCGGGTCTGCTGGATGCCGCCGGTCAGCGCCGCCACCGGCAGCTCCACCGGCGCGCCGCGCAGCCGCCCCACCCCCAGCCCGGCCGCCACCTTCGCCGCGCTGCGCAGCCAGAGACGGCCGTCGTCGTCACGGGTCCAGAAGAGGCCGTCCCCCTCGGCCAACAGCTGCCGCAGCCGCCGCCAGCCGCACACCCGCAGCGCTGACCCATCCTCAGTCAGCCCCGCACGCGCCTCGTCGGTCGACAGCCAGCCGCGCCCTTCGCTGTCGGCCAGCCGCAGCAGCAACCACACCCGCCCCGCCGCTTCCCGCTTCTGGCGCAGCAACGCCATTAATAAGGAAGGGTGGGAGGCAAAGACTCGGGGAATGGGGACTGTGGAGAGGGAAAGGTTGTCGGGCTGTTCAGAAGGTGGGGAATCGGCCGTCTGGTCGTCGAACGGATGATCGCTGATCTCGTGTAGTGAGAGGGCCGGTGGGCTGCCGGTGGTGGGCAGCGACGGCCGTTCGGTGGCGATCCCCTCCTGTGCCCGGCGGCGTGCCAGCTCGGCCTGCGCGTTGCGCTGTGGCCAGTTGATCGCCTGAGACCTCGCCGGGTCCGAGCGAAAACCGTTTCGCCCACCTGCGAGGTCCGGCGAGGCCGGCGCACTCCCCAGTGCCTGCCGCATCGCCAGCAGCTTCTCTTGTGCCGCCGCCATTTCCGGAGAAAGGCGCGGCGTATCCTCCCGCAGCATGGGTGCACTCGAAGCCGAGCCGGTGAAAATGAGCAACTACACGAACAGAACGCATGGCCCATTGACGCCAGGATCAGCTACGGGTATACTCCTATTACATAACTAAAAGCCGTTGGGAGGCGCAAATCCCCCCTCCCCATCAAAGGGGCGCTTCGCGATCCGGTGGTAACGACACCGCCGCGTTGTCTGAAACGGCTTACACCAATGTCCGTGAGGCCCAGAGGTAACGACCCTGGGTCTCATTGCTTATCAGGGCCACTTGCCCTGGATTCGCTGCTGTTAAGTGGGGATTAGGGACTGAGGAGAAGAGAAGTCGCTCTTCAGTCTGGTACTTCTTGGTCCACAGTCTGGTGGTCGGATCGTCGCGGTGGTTGTCCCGTCGCCATCGCTCTCGCAATCACAATCGCTCTCGATCCGCTTTCCGCCAATCACCCTCTATCTATAAGCTAAACGTCTGTTAATCCTGCCCGCTATAGTCCAGTTGAATCTAGCCTAGTTGAAGCTAGGGACTGGCGGTGCGATTTGCAAATCGCCCTACTGCCCCAGCCCCTACACCGACCACCGGGCCAGGTCCGCGTCGACCGTATCCAGGTCGATCAGACGGATGCCGGCCGGCTGCCAGCCTTTGCGGCTGCGAACGGCCGCCTGCTGGATGATCGACTCGGCCCGAGCGTGGGCCGTCTCTGTCCAACCGGACTTCGAGAAGAGCGTGTAGTAGATCTCCCACGGGCCGTCTTCCTCGTCGGTCTCGCCCTTCGGCAGCGCCTGCGACGTCTTCTTGGCCAGCGCGTCAATCGCCTCCGCCCCCACCGGTTCGTCCTGCCAGAAGCAGTCGCCCAGCACCAGGGAGCGGGAGTCATCGCTCGCGCCAACCACATCAATCGTGAAGCTCGCCGCCCACTCGCTGCCGGCCACGTCCACCGGCACGGGAATCTCCCCCCGCCCGGCCGCCAGCAGCAGCCACTCCCGGCACATCTCCGGCCACGTATTGGCCTCGATGAACGCCGGCGTATCGGCCGCAATCTCTTCGAGCAGCGGCTGGATTTGACCCAGCGCCAGCTTCGACTGATTGGCCGAGATAAAGCGATAGAAAAAGCGCAGGTACGGGTCGGTGACCACATACCGGCCGCTGCGGGAATCTTCCCGGTTGCGATGGCTGACCGGCACTTCGCGCGTCACAAAGCCGGTGTCGCGCAAGACGCTCAAATAGAACGACGCCTTGCCGCTGCTCAGCCCGGTGCGCTTGCTGATCTGCCCCATTGTCTGCTGGTTGTCGGCGATGGCCCGCAGGATGCCGACGTAGTTGTGCATGTCGGTGATGAAGTCGGAGAGCAAAATGCGCGCCTCGTCGATCATCCACGAGTGGGACGGCAAAATGTTGATCCGCAGATTCCGCATCACCGTCTGCTCCGCGTCCAACCGCTCCCAATAGGCCGGAACCCCGCCCCACATGGCGTAGAGCGCCACCCGCTCGGCGGCGTCGTAGCCGGGGAAGTAGTCGGAGGTCACGCCGAACGGCAGCGGCGGCAGCTGCATCTGGGCGGCCGCCCGCCCATACAGCGGCGCGTCGTAGTTCAGCAGATTGCGGCGCATGATGCCCATCTGCGACCCCGACAGGGCCAGCGTCAGATTGGCGTCGCTCAGCCAGTGGTCCCAAATCTTCTGGAGATTGCCCACGAAGTCCGGGTCCACGTCGATGAGGTAGGTCACCTCGTCAATAATGAGGGCGACGCGCTTTTCCTGGGCGTGGCGGGCCAGCTGCCGCAGCGCCAGCTCCCACGAGGAAAACGAAAAGTCCGGCGGCACATCTGCCTCCGGATCCATAAACGCCATGATAGACTGAGAGAACGAGCGCAGCTGCGTCAGCGACGACGTCGGCTCGGCTACCCAGTACAACCCCTGCCCCGGATGCTGCTGCAACCAATGGGTGAGCAGACGGGTCTTGCCAACTCGGCGACGGCCGTATAGAATGAGCAGTGTAGCTCGTGTGGAGCGCCAGAGATTATCCAGCACTTCCAGTTCCCGACTTCGCCCAACAAATTCAGCCCTAAACATAATAGTTTCAAATAGTGTAGTCGTAACTAGCGTAGTTGCACCTATACTATACACTGACATAACGTGTTGTCAAGATCCAAAAACGATCATCTGTTCGCCTGAAACGGCCGTTTGCGGGCCGAATGGATCGCTTTATGTTGATCTCACCCCCCTGATCCGGGGTGATCTGATCCACTTCAGCCCAAAATCGGCCCAGATCCCGGTGAGATCGATCCACCGGACGAGTTTTGATGTGTTACTACAACACCTCCGTAATAACAGCCACTTTACTAAGGCGACCTCGTTGCGCCTCTCTGAGACCTGACAGGTCTGGCGCAGCGCTGCGTTGGCGAAGGTGGGTTCGTAGACCTGTCAGGTCTGCCCCCACCCCCGCCGCGACCCCCGCCGCCGATTGACCTAGCGCACCTCGCGCGGGCCTCTGATCCAATTATAAAGGGCTGTCAAGTGAATTTTTAGACACCTTGCGGGAACTTGGCGAACCGGTCCACCTATGAGCGGCGCTGCGCCACCCACGCCCCCACGAACCCGCCAATCGGGCCGAGCAGCAGCCCGACAAAGGCGAACAGGAGGACAAAGCCGGCTGCCTCCATCACGGTGTCGATCCAGGGTGACGGGGGGCTGGGCGCGGCGCGGCCGAGCACGGTCAGCAGACCACCCCACAGCAGCTGGCCCAGCATGTTGGCCACGCCAAACAGCGCCCCAACGGCCATCCCGGCCAGCGTCCCTGCGCGCAGGCTAGCCTGCCGCCAGCCGTAAAGGAAAGCGACACCCAGCGGTGAGGCGAGCATCAGGAAGAAGACGACAGGCTGCATGCCGAACGACTGGCCCGCGTCGTCGTAGATCCATGTCGCGGCGGCCGAGCAGCCACAGGCCAAGCCACAGCGCCGGTACACCCAGCGGGACCTTCTTCGGCGAAGGTGCGGAAACGGTATGGGTCATGGTGGCTCCTCGCGGGTGTCCGTCCAATGGCCGCCCACCCCCGGACACCCGCACTGGGGAACGGCCGTCTATAGCCTCATTATAGATCGGCCGCCCGGCGGCGCGGAACTGATCAGCGCAGGGGTGTTCAACAATCAACCGGCAGCACGGCATCCCGGAGACAAGAGACGGGGCCACAGGGCTGTCTACGTCGCCTCAATGAGGCGCGTTCCTTCCTCGGTTGCTCGTGGCTTCATGCCCAACCAACCCCGCGTGTAAACAACAAGAACCAGGGCCACGACCAGATAGATCGCCACCTTGATTTCGTCAAAATAGGTGACCAACGGCTCGACGAAGACCGGGAACTCGCCCTGCTCCATGAAGAGTGAGGTGTAGTGGTTGGTCGCTGCGTGGAACACCACCGCCGGGATGACGCTGCCAGCCGCACTCTGTGTCAGCCAGAACATCGTCGGGGCCAGTGTGATCGTGATGGCGTAGAGCAGCCAGATCTCCTGACTGCCGCCGCTCCAACCGGCGATGTAATACAGGGGAAGATGCCACGTACCCCACAGGATACCGTGGATCAGACAGGCAATCAGGGGGTGCATGTCTGCAGTCAGCCGCGGCATGGCAAACCCCTGCCAGCCGAACTCCTCAACGGCGCTGCTCATCCAGAACAAGAGCAGGATAGCCAGCGGCGAGGTGGAAACGGCCCAATACCAGGGCGGATCAACCGACAGCGTAAACGGGCCAACCAGAACGCGGTAGAGCACCAGGTGGGCCAGAGCGATGAGTAACGGCAGAACGAGGCCCGCCAGAAGAATCCAGCGCCACTGCCGGCGCACGCCGGATACGCTGCGGAACCAGTGCCAGGCACCGCGTGGCCCGCCCGCAATGCGAGACAGAACAAGAGCGGCGATCAATGGGCCGTAAGCACCCACTATGATCAGGATGAGATCCCATTCGGCCAACTGTGGCAGCACGATCTGGGCTCCCCAAATCGCCCAACTGATGGCAAACGCCAACAGGTAGAAGACGGCCGCACCGCGAACGCCAGGCAATTTCCCCGTGGTCGATTGACTGCTGGACATGATACCTCCCTGGCGGTCCACCCCACACCCGGGCATCGAATGGACCCTGGCTCAACGGAATCAGCGTGTGATTGGGCCAGCGCATCCTGAACAATGCGCCAGCTTGCCCGTACAGGATACGTCATGTGACCGCTGCCGCGACAGTATCTTTCGTCACATCACACCGCTGCTGCCATTGACGGCCGTCCGCCCTGCCCTGCCCGGTCGATAGCGCACGCCAACCGCCTACCCCGCCCATGCCGGACACTTCACCGCCAAGAAGTGACGAACGTCAGGCGCAATCCATGACGATTGTTGCCACCAATTGGCGGCCGATCGGCTATCATACTATCATGGCCGTATCCAGCGAGCAGTTTGCCAGTATCTGCAAAAGAGGGAATGCGATGTCACAACCGAACGCCACGCCATCTGACGGTCAGGCCGATGAATCTCCGCCAGCTGCGGCTGCCAACTGGCTGGCCCCCATCCTGCTGCGCGCCGACGCCGGCCTCTTGCTGCGCCTGCGACGCTACCGACAGCGGCTGCTCAATCTCTCCGCCCAGAAACGGCGCTGGATCATGCGCCGAGCGGCCGTCACCGTGGCCGGCGCGGCCCTGCTGCTGGCGCTGAGCACAGCCCCCGCCATGCCAGACGTGATCACGGTCGCCAACGGCGAGGTGGCGATTGCCGACAACGGGAAGTGTTCGTTGATTGAGGCGATTCGCAACGCCAACAACGATGTATCCGGCCAGCCCCACGACGACTGTGCCCCCGGAAATCCTTCAGGCGCAGACACCATTCGCCTGCCAAACAACGGGGAGTTCGTTCTCAATCAGGCCCACAACAGCAGTGACGACGGGAGCAACGGGCTGCCGTGGATTGGCACGGAGATCACCATTCAGGGTCGTGGATCGACGATCCGCCGAGCAGACAATGCGCCTGAGTTTCGGCTGTTTGCGGTTGGGCCGGACGGGTCGCTTGTCCTGGATGATGTGACGCTGCGCAATGGGAATGCTGGTGATGAGGTTGGGTGGAGCGATACTGAATCAGGGCATTCTCGAGATCACAGATTCCTTGACTTACTGGCCATGTAGCTTCCAGGGGTCGGAGCCATTCGCAATGAGAAGTTTCTGACAATCTGAGGCAGCGAGCTGTCCAACAACAGGGCGGATGGGGTGGAGCCATCTCCAATATCTACTCGGATGAACGTTCGGACTTACGCCGAGAAATCGTGGCTGACGATCAGTCAAAGCAGATCAGCAGAAACAGTGCTGATGGATGGAGTGATGCGATACCTCAAGGCTACCGTACTGTCATGGAGGCAAGTCCGTTGACCGGCAATACAGCTGCCAATCGGCGGTGCTGTCGACATTAGCTACAACGGAGTCCTTAATCTTAGAAGACAGTACTGTTGTCAGGCAACAGTGCAAGTGAGTCTGGTGGTGGCATCTGCGACGTATTACTTGGAGCAGGTATCGTACATTAGTCATAGCACCGTCAGCGGAAACACGGCCGTAAAATGGGGAGGAGCGGTATACTCGCGTATCTACCGTTACGGCGGCAATGTCACCATAAGCGATAGCCTCGATAACAGGAAACGTCGGTAAGGTCCGGGGCGCCATCTGAGCCGCGAGTGCTTCGATATTGTTCGACAGTACGTCTAGCAACAATGCTACGACCGAATACGGTGGTGGCAATAGACTGTTTAGCGCTCGGTGGTGGCACATTTCACAGTCGCTCATTCATACAAAACGTGCCACGCGCGGAGGTGGCGTGAGCTCATGTATGGTGTTTCCTGTGTGACGTCGAGTCAACAGTACCATTTCTGGTAACGTAGCTGAAGAAGGGGGCGGTATCGTGATATGCCGGACTATACGGGCAGCGGCTATGCTCATGCAGACACAATAGGACCTGTCACGCTGAGTGCAAGCACGGTGACCAGAATAAGGCAAACGTCCGGCGGAGGAATATGCACAGTAGGGCTTCAAGCCTCACTGGAATGACTCGATCGACTGATTTCGGGCAACAGTGCCAATAACGGGCCCAATCTGACACTTAGATAGACGAATACTCACCAGAACGTCTTCCCGCAGAGCTCATTAGTTGGGGCACTAATGTATTCGGTGCCAATGACGTTTCCGGCGATAGTTCGGAACTCGACTCTAGGGGTACGTGGTTATGTTACCCGAGCACAAGCATGAACACTAGTTCTGGATGATCTCGCCGACAATGGTGGGCCGACGAATACCCATGCGCTTGTGCCGGGCAGTCCTGCAATTGATCGCGTGTCTGCGGCGATTGCTGCAAGCAAGTTCGACCAGCGTGGAGTATCTCGCAACATTGACGGCGATGGCAGTCTCCTCGGCCAAGGAATGTGACACCGGCGCGTTTGAGTTCGATCCCATCCGCCAACGTCACGCCGACAGCCGCGACGCCACCTACCGCAACCTCCACGCCCCAGCCGACCAACACGCCGTCGCCAACACCAAGCATGACACCCACCGGAACGACGACACCACCCGTCGAGACGCCGACCCCGACGCGCAACACCAGAGGCCACCAGCACGCCAGGGCCAAGCCCAACCGCCAACGGCCACCGCCACACGGCCGCCGAATCTGGACTACTCGATCTACCTGCCGATGGCGCGGAGTGATCTGCCGTATTTGCCGGGGCGGTAGAGGTCACCTTCTAACTGGGAATGAGACGAGGGTAGATAGTCGATGGGGGAAGGACGAATTGAGTGAGGCAATTGGGAGGATTACTTGCAAGCTCCTGCTTTTGGTCAGCAGACGTTTGCCTTTCAGGAGGGTCAGAGCGAACTCAGGACTGGAACCCTAAGACCGTCGGAATCGTTCTTGTGCCGCAGTCGCGAAGCACTTTGGTCACCGATCGACGCGAGCATAGAGTTGGAGCGACGGTAGGCGAACGGCAAAGTCCAGTTTGCGAAAGCTGCGCTCAGTGTCGAAGGAACGTACGGCGGCAGATGACTCGATTACCTCGATGAATCCGCATGAGCGATGGCATAGCTTGGTGGCAGTGTCCTGCAACATTACGCGCGGTGCCAACCAGGCAGTGCTGGACTGGACGCGATCTAGGTATGTGGCTACTTGCATTTGCCGATGGATCAAGAGTACTCGAATGGTGAGGCCAATAGTCTGTATTACTTCGCTCGCTGGTCTATCTGAAATCGAGAATGCGCAACACGGACTGAGTGCAGATGCAAACTGAGGAAGTAGGCGATCAGGCGGCGTCGACATGTCAAGAGGCGTCAACTCGCTCAACCTGGCAACTACCATCAGTGATGCGTAAGTTCATCGGGACGCCCACGTGAGATCAAGTTGACATGTCGACATGCCGCTCAACCATGTCGAATCGTCACTAGCGGTATGTCTTACTCCCCGCCTGCAACACCATTGATGTGATAACACAACTTCAAGCCCGACGATGGACGTCAGCGATAGTCTCGAGTAGGATACGTTATTCGGCACAATCACCTCGACGGAGCGAGAATTCGTAAAGCTGATTTACACGCGCATGAACGATGACTGCGGGTCGCACTTTCGCCTAGAAGGTTGAGAGTATGCTTGGGCCTGGATGACTTAGGAATACTTGATCAGCGTCGGATCTGAATACATTATGCACAAGACATGGCGAGAAACTTGACACTTTGACGCCCGAGAGATTGCAATCAAAGTCTTTGACCTCGCAGCGATGCTTACGGTGATTGCCTGATGACGAAGATGGAATAGAGACGACCTGATGCTGGCAGTTGTCGGAGTCCTACCATATGTTGAGGCGTTGAGCAATCGGTACGCGACTGGCTGGAGGACATCGACGACGAAGCGCGTTCGCTCCGATGGCGTCGACGTATGATGTTCGCATCCGGTGTCCGGCGCTCAAAGAGCTAAGGTCGCTACCCCACACTCACCCGCAACCTCCCCCTCACCTCGCCACGTATAGTCTTCTAAGACCCAATGCGGGCCGGCGTTGTCCCCTGTCCGTCCGGCCCGCTGCCATTCCGACCAACAAGGAGGTCACCATGGCCAGCAAGAAACGCACGTGGCTTATCATCGGCGGAGTGACCGCGGCGACGGCCGCTTTCCTCTACTGGCGACGCCGCAGCGGCCAACTCCCCTGCCCGTCCAGCCTCAGCTTCCTCGTCGAAAATCCGTATGTGGAGCGCTATGCCGGCGCCGAGCTGCTGCTCGACCGGGCCGGCGTCGAGCCGGGTATGCGCGTGCTCGATGTCGGCAGCGGCCCGGGGCGCGTCGCCGTGCCCGCGGCCGAGCGCGTGGGCGCGGAAGGTGAAGTCGTCGCCCTCGACGTGCAGCAAGCGATGCTCGACCGGGTGCAGGAGAAAGTAGATGCCCGGCATCTCACCAACGTGCGCCTGATCCACGCGGGAGCGGGCGAGAACAAGACCGAACCGGACGCCTTCGACCGGGCCTTCCTGGTCACCGTCCTGGGCGAGATTCCCGACAAGCGGGCCGCGCTGCGCGAGATCAACCGGGCGCTGAAGCCGGAGGGCGTCCTCTCCATCACCGAGATGCTGCCCGACCCCGACTACCAGTCGCCGGAGACGATCCACCAGCTGGCGCGCGACACCGGCTTTGTCGTCCGGGAGCAGATCGGCGGGCTGCCGGCCTACACGATGAACCTGATCAAGGCTGTCTAGCCGGTTGCCGGTCCGGCGGCCGTTCGCGTTCGTTCCAGAACGGCCGCCCAAACAAAAACAGACCTGCCCGGTCGTCGCGCACCGCTGCGCCACCGACCGGACAGGTCTGAAACACCCACGTCATCGCCAGCCTACATCGGCGGCTGAAGCCCCAGCTGCGCCATCATCGCGCCCATGTCCGTCGCGCCCCAATGCTCCACCACCTTGCCGTCCTTGACGCGCAGGAAGTCGATGACCGGAATCGAGAACGAATTGCCGCTCGCCGGCATTCCCATGAACTCGCCCTTGTGCGTGCCGCTCCAGGTCCACCGCACGGCCACCGTGTCCCCTTCCGCCACCATCTCCCCGATCGTCCCCTGGGCGTCGGGAAAGGCGTCGTTGAACATCGTGATCGACTGCCCGAAGCCCTCATAGCCAGACGGCATACCCGGCGGCAGCTCCTCATGTTCCACAAAGTCGGGGGAGATGATTTCCTCCACCAGCGACACATCGCCGCCGCCCATCAGATCTTCAACCAACCGGCGCACCACAGCCTTGTTCTGCTCAATCGACATCTGCTATTCTCCTTGTGTATGGGTCGTCTACTGGACAAAAGAAAAGCCCCCGCCCCTTCCGGTGGCGAAGGCCTTCTCTGAGTATACGATGTCGGACCCGATTTGTATAGGCGAATGCCCACGCCCCCGGCGTAAGCCCCACCTGCTACATCATCGCGCTCATGTCGGTCAGGCCCCAATGCTCCACGACCTTGCCGTCCTTGACGCGCAGGATGTCGATGCCCGGAATCGTGATCGACTTCCCGGTCGCCGGCATCCCCATGAACTCGCCCTCGTGGGTGCCGGTCCCGGTATGCCGCACCGTCACCTTGTCGCCCTCGGCCACCATATCCTCGACCGTCAACGTGAAGTCGGGGAACGCGGCGTGTAACATCGTGACATACTGCGCGAAGCCCTCATAGCCAGACGGCGTACCCGGCGGCAGCTCCTCATGCTCCACAAAGTCAGGGGAGAGTATCTCCGCCACCAGCGACACATCGCCACCGCCCATTAGATCTTCAACCAACCGCCGCACCAAAGCCTTGTTCTGCTCAATCGACATCTGCTATTCTCCTTGTAGTGGGTAATCAAGTGGACCCGCCCCGGCACGTGGAGCAGACTGTCTCCCATTATACGGGACCGGACCCGATATGTATAGTGGCCCGGTTTTGCACCGAAAGGTCAATTCGGAACGGCCGTCGCCTGCCATCATCACCACAGGGTTGGCTGGTTGGCGGGCGCCCCCTGGCCCTCGCCGCCCCTACTCCCGCTGATCCAGCATAAACGCCAGGATCTCACTCAGGCGCAGGTCGTTGACGATACGGCCGTCTTCGTTGACCACGGGGATATCGGCCAGCTTGTGGAACGTCATCTGCTGCAGCGCGTCGGCCAGCGTCTGGTCCAGCCGAACGGCCGCCTCCGCGCTGCCCTTGGCCGCCAGATCGCTGACATGCTTGGCCATCAGCAGCCGCCGCAGCTGCCCCTTGTTCAGCGGCTCGCCCGCCGGCTGCTGGTCCAGCTGCATACTGACCCAGTTGAGCAGGTCGATCTTGTTCACCACCCCGGTCAGACGGCCGTCCGGCCCTGTCAGGAAGATGCCGCGCAGATCGTGGTTGGTGGCAAACTGCCGCACCGCATCGTCCAGCAGCATATCGCCGTCCACGATCATCGCCTGCATCCGGGACGTCTCGCACACCTCGGCAATCTTCACAGTTTGCATGGGACCGTTTCCTTATGGTTGGGTTGCTCGGAACCGGGGCCGCCCCTGACGGACGAACCGGTCGCGTGCCCATCATAACACCCCCCGCCGGGCCTGCAAACGCGCCTCAACGCATCAGGCCCGCTTCGATGAGCAGGTCGTGGACGGCCGCAAACGAGTCCGCTTCCGGCTGCGCCACCTCGCCCCGCTCCACCAGCACCGCCAGCAGCGCCGGCATGTTGTTGCCCTGCATCCGCAGTCCCGTGTCCACCATCAGGCTGTCCAGCGCCGTGTGGACTGTCAGAAACGTCGCCGCCTGCGCCTCGTCGATCAGCTCCGCCGCCACCGCCTCATCCACCATCGCCTGCCGGTTCTGCTGTTCAACCGCCGGATCGAACATCGCCCCGCCCATCATGGCGCGCGGCTGCATCGTTCCCCGGCCCAACGCCTGGATGTAGTTGATCACATCCCAGCGGGCCTGTTCGTCCAGGATCTCTTTCCACGCCGGCATGGAGGACGTCAGCGGATCACCCTGCCCGCCCTCGCTGACGCGCCAGAACAGATGGTCATCACCCAACATCTGGCTGGTGTGGGCAATGGCCGCCGGGGCCGGGTCCAGACCGGCAACAGCCGGGCCGTCCCCCATCCCGCCGTCGCCGTGGCAGACCGCACAGCTGCTCACAAAAATCTCCGCGCCGCGCTCCAGCGACTCATCCGAGGCCGGCACGGGGTTGGTCACGCCGGCATACGGCTCCGGAATGGGCGCATGGTGGGACATCCGCATCGCCCCCATCTGGCCCATGCCCATGCCCCGGCCCATCCCGCCCGCAGCCGGTTCGCTCGTGGCGATCGGCGCAGCGGCCGTCGCGTCCGGCGCACGCTCAACCTGGCTTTCTGCCCTACCGCAGGCCGCCAGCAAGACGACCAGCAGGACCATTAAACTCATCCATCGCTTCGACAACATTAGGTGGCTCCTTTCCCGTCCTCCACAATCTGGCGTCCAGTATACGACACGCCACCGACTCCCGGCGAAGCTCTCATCGGGGTCACCGCTGCCCGGCCAGGCGGCTGTCGGGTTAAGCCGCCACAGGCAGTGACGTCACATACTTCATCACTGACGCCCCACCCCGGACGGCCGTCCCAACACAACCGCCGCCACACAAAATAAAGAAACC
Source organism: uncultured Chloroflexia bacterium (assembly GCA_963715935.1). Taxonomy (GTDB): domain Bacteria; phylum Chloroflexota; class Anaerolineae; order Promineifilales; family Promineifilaceae; genus Promineifilum. The sequence goes on from CAVQSM010000005.1 coordinate 13,000, forward strand.
GGGTTTCGTACGGAAACCCGGTTTCGGTATCTTCTAATAAACCAGCGTCTCGTTTGACGACACTGGCGGAAGCTCAGAAACGGCCGTCAAGCAGCGCGCGACGCGGCCCGGCGGCCCACTGCCTGCCCTTAGCGGCCGCTGCTGGCCATCATATCGACGGCAATGACCATCATCAGGATCAGGGCGTCATCGTTGCCCGGCTGAATCTCCACGCCATACGAGTCGCGCACGCGGAACCACTTCTTCGATACCTCGGCAATATGCTGGCGGCCGCGCTCAATCTTGTACTCATGGTCCAGTACGTTGCCCTGGATGCTGAAATCCTCGCCGCCCGGAATGTTAACCGTCCAGCGGTCGCGAACCGGAGTGATCATGGCATTCTTGATGCTGGCCACCGCCCGACCACGCCCGCCGTCTTCGATGTCCATCGTCTCGCGCGCGTGGAGCATCTTCTGCTGAATCTTGTACAGCTCTTTGCCGTGGGCGTCCTCAAACAGCAGCGTGCTGCGCGCGCGCAGGGCCTTCCCGTCGATCTTGTAGATCTTCTGGCCGTGCCCTGTCTCAATCCAGTAATCGTCGCCAATAGAGAGCATGTTCTGGCGCAACTGATAAGTCGTGGGGCCGCTCGCTGCAGCTGGTGCTGCCGCAGGAGTGGCTGCTGTGTCTCCGCCACGTCGGTCTTCGCGTCGGTCTCTTCTTCTGCCCATGGTAATGGCTCCTTTGATATGTGTACGTGTGTTGCGGCGTCACTAGACAGCCAGGCTGCCATGCCGGCGCAGCATGGATAATTAATCAGTATATCATGAAACTGACTGAACCGTCGTCGGTTTTGGTCGTGATTCAGCATAGGCTTACTCTTGCGATCAGTCACCTGCCGCCGGCAGGTGGCCGTTTTCTCCCGTGCGCCGCGTCCCGCACCTGCTACACTCACCGCATGACAACTCCGCTTCGCACCCTCACCCTCGCGGCCGTTTTCCTCGCCGCCAGCATCTACCTGCCCATCCTGCTCGGTGGCAGTGCGCCGGCCGATCCCTGCGACGGCCGTCCCAACGACACGACCGACGAGCTGCTCGAATGCGTTACCCTCGACGGCGTGCGCGCCCATCAGGCCGCGCTGCAGGCCATTGCCGACGCCCACAACGGCAACCGCCTCACCGGCACATCCGGCTACGAAGCCAGCGTCGCCTACGTTGCCGAGACCCTGACGGCCGCCGGCTACACCGTTGTGCTCGACCCGTTTCCCTTTCGCTTCGTCCCGCCGCCCTTGCTGCCAACAACTCACCCCGGTTGCCGGCCCGCTCCTCGCTTCCCGCTTCGGCGGCACGGGGACCGGCGACGTCACCGCCCCGGTCACGGCCGTTGACATCAACCTGGCCCCGCCCCGCGCCACCAGCAGCGGCTGCGAGACGGCCGACTTCGCCGCCTTCCCCGCCGGCCACATCGCCCTCATCCAGCGCGGCGGCTGTGACTACGCCACCAAAGCGACCCACGCCCTCGCCGCCGGGGCAGCGGCCATCATCTTCTTCAACCAGGGCGACACCCCGGAGCGCGAAGGACTGCTGTTTGGCTCGCTCGGTGCGGCCGTTTCCATTCCCGTTGCCGGGGCGCGCTTTGACACCGGCGTCGCTCTCTCCGCCCCGGACGCCACCGCCCGCCTGACCATCGATCCCATCCGCGACATCATCGTCCACAACGTACTGGCCGAAACGAGCGGCGGCGACCCCGACCGCGTCGTCATGGCCGGGGCGCATCTCGACTCGGTCGCCGTCAGCCCCGGCATTCAGGACAACGGCTCAGGCGTGGCCGCCCTGCTGGAAGTGGCCCAGCAGATGGCCCGCGTCGACCCGGTGAACAAGGTGCGCTTCGCCTGGTGGGGAGCGGAAGAAGCGCTGCTGGCCGGTTCCATCGCTTATGTCAACCAGCTCCCCGACGAGGAGCTGGCCCGCATTGCCCTTTACCTCAACTTCGACATGATTGGGTCGCCCAACTACGGGCTTTTCGTGCTGGATGGTGACGACTCCGACGGCGTGGGCGGCGGGCCGGGGCCGGACGGCTCGGCGGCCATCGAGCAGCTATTCATCGACTACTACGCCGGAATCGGCCAGCCGGTGCGGGGTGTCGATTTCACCGGACGCTCCGACTACGCGCCCTTTGTGGCCAAGGGCATCCCGGCGGGCGGCGTCTTCACTGGCTCGACGGGCATCAAGACGGCCGCCCAGGTCGCGCTGTGGGGCGGCGTGGCCGGCGTGCCGTTCGACCCCTGCTACCATCGCCAGCATATAGGCCAGAATCTCGCTCAGGCGCAAATCGTTGACAATGCGGCCGTCGGCGTCGACCACCGGAATGTCGGCCAGCTTGTGAGAGGTCATCTTGTACAGCGCGTCGGCCACCGTCTCATCCAGGCGAACGGCCGCTTCCGTGCTGCCCTTCGCCGCCAGGTCGCTGACATGACGCGCGCCCAGCAGCCGCCGCATCTGCCCCTTGGTCAGCGGTTCGCCGGCCGGCAGCTGGTCCATCTGCATACTGACCCAGTTCAGCAAATCGATCTTGTTGACCACCCCGGTCAGGTGGTCGTCCGGCCCGGTCAGGAAGATGCCGCGCAGGTTGTGGTCGGTGGCGATCGCCGGAGAACAGTACGACCCGTGCTATCATCAGGCCTGCGACACCTACGACAACATCAATCTGTTCGCGCTCGACGTCAACTCCGACGCCGTCGCCTACAGTGTGCTCCAGTACGCCATGAACACCCAGGCGATCAACGGCCAGCGCGGCAAGGGCAACTTCAAGCCCGCGCCAGAGGCGCAGCCGGCCGACTAACCGTTCAGGGCATGTTCCCGGCGTCGGATCAAGCCGGCAAATCAAACCGGCCATCGCAAGCTATCTGCTCGCGATGGCCGGTTTTTTGTGGTCGCACGGCAGACCAGAGGTGCCTGTCGTGCGCTCCAACTCGCCTGCCGTCAACACTCAGGGCAGCACGTCAAGCGGCCCGACCTGACCGACCGTGAACTCCGGCGATTCACAGGTCACATAAACCCGCCCTTCACTCAGCGGGCAGGTAAAGGTTTCGCTGCTGCCGGCCTCCAGTATCTCGAGGCACACGTTCCTGGACCACGACGTGAAGCCGGTCTGTGCCATCAGGTCGATGAAATCCTTCCCTTCGTCCAGCGTGAAGAACATCAGCGCGTACTCGCCGTCGCCCTGTTCCTTCACATCAGCAGTGACGGCCACATCGCCGGCAAGAAGGGCGGTCGGACCGTCATAGCGGCACGTTCCGTTTTCGAACGTGATGGTCATCTCCGCCACCGGCGTATCCGTCGAAAGCGGCGGCGGCTCGAACGGCATGACCTCTTGCAGCCTGGGCTTGAACTTGACCAGGCTTTCATCCGTCATCTGGGACGAATACATTGCGATCTTGCCGTCCCGCATGGCAAACGCCTCATTGAACAGATTCGGGGCAACGCCCAACTCACGCGTGAAGTCCATCCACGTCTTTGCGCTGGCCCGGACGATGCCGTCCTCCACCTCCTGCGGCGTTACCTCCCACATGAAGTGCTGGCCTGTGCAGCACGCCTCCAGGAACTGCTGGAACTGCGCCTTGCCGTCATAGAACTCAAAGCCGGTCGGCGGCATGCCCAGGAGATAGACCTTGATATCATCGGCGACGTACTCCATCGCACCGGCATAATCTTCGCCGTTGACGCGTTCGACCATCGCCAGCACGACGGCCGCATCCGGCCCCAACTCCGCCGGGGCTTCCGCCTCAACGTCTACCGCGGTGGCCGGTGGTGCGGCCGCTGTCTCTGCGCCTGCGCTCTGGCACGCGGCCAGCATCAGACTCAGACTGGCCATTAGTATCATGATCCAAACAATCTTGTGTTTCATCGCTCCCTCAACTCTGGTGTAGCCCGGCGCTCCGATGGGGTGTGCCCGGCCCACCCACTCAACGTCTCTCTATCCTTTACTGTGACTCGGTCAATCTCCAAATGTTAGGCCGGATGAACGCGGGATGGTTGCTCCGGCCCATGGACTGCCCACGATAAATTCCGTCAACTTCCTCATAACGATCCTCCCTGTCTGATGCATATCCGGGACGAGGTTTGTTGCTGCTGCCTTTTCTGACCAGTGCGGTGTGCTTCAAAGCGGTGCCCGGAGCCAATTGATATGACGCCAGCATACAGGTCGGGCGCAAGGACAGCGGGGCGAGAACGCAAGGAGATCGCAAGGGATGATTGAAATGTGCCCGCGCAACCTTTACAATGTGGCTAGCGGACAACTATCTTGTCAGCGTGCGGTTTCAGTGCGTGGCACAGCCGGTAAAGACCGGAGACTTGGGGGAGTCATGGCACGTTTAATCCTGTCCTTTCTTGGGCCGTTCCGGGTCACCCTGGACGGTAATCCTGCTGCGGCTTTCGAGTCCAACAAGGTTCGCGCGTTGCTGGCCTATCTGGCCGTTGAGTCAGACCGGCCCCATGCCCGTGACTCGCTCGCCGGCCTGCTCTGGCCGGACTATCCCGACCGCTCGGCCCTGGCCAATCTCCGTTCTGCGTTGGCCAACCTGCGCGGGGCCATCGGCGACCGCGACGCCGAACCGCCCTACCTGCTGATCACGCGCAGCGACGTCCAGTTCAACGTGGCCAGTGACCACGTGCTGGATACGGCCGTTCTCCAGGGCGCCGCCGCCCGGTCGATTGAGGAGCTGGAAGCCATTGCCGACATCTACCAGGGCGACTTCCTGGACGGTTTTTCGCTGGCGGACAGCCCGCCGTTCGAAGCGTGGCTGCTGCTTCGCCGCGAGCAGTTCGGGCAGCAGGCCCGCGAGGTGCACAGTCGTCTGGCAGCCCATTACGCGTCGCTGGCCGACTATGATCGCGCCATCAGCCACGCCAGACGGCAGCTGCAGTTCGAAGCGTGGGACGAAGTGGCCCACCGGCAGTTGATGCGCTGCCTGGCGCTGTCGGGCCGCCGCAGCCTGGCGCTGGCCCACTACGAACTCTGCTGTCGCACGCTGGAAGATGAACTGGGTGTCTTGCCGGCCCAGGAGACAACCGCGCTGTACGAGCAGATTCGGGATGAGACGCTGGAGCCGACCGCCCTGCTCGTCGGGACAGCGCCTCCGCCTGAACCGCCCGCGCCAGGCGCGCCGCCATTCCAGGGCTTGAGCTACTTCGATGAGCAGGATAGCGAGCGCTTCTTTGGTCGCGAGGAGGTGACGGCGGAACTCGCCGCCCAGGTGCAGGCCTGTCTGGACGGCGACGACGGCCGTTTCCGCGTCGTGACCGTCACCGGCGCGTCCGGCAGCGGCAAGTCGTCGACGGTCCGCGCCGGCCTTGTGCCCGCGCTGCGCCGCATAAGCCATCCAGGGACGGGCGACTGCGTCCGCTACCATCCACATCCTGACCCCCACTGCCTGCCCGCTGGAGTCGCTGGCCATCGCCCTGACCAGCCAGTGCCAATCTGTTATGTCAACTACATCGTTGATCGACGACCTGGCGGCCGATCCCCGGACGCTGCACCTGGCCGCGCTCCGGCTGGCCGGAGAGGGTGATGCGAGCCACCTGCTGCTGGTCGTTGACCAGTTCGAGGAGCTGTTCACGCTCTGTCGCGACGAAACAGCCCGGCGGGCATTCATCGACAACCTGCTCCATGCGTCGCAGGCGCCCGGTCCGGTCGTGCTGGTGGTGGTCCTGCGCGCCGACTTCTATGCTCAATGCGCTCCGTATCAGAACCTGCGCCAGGCGTTGACCGAACGGCAGCTCTACCTCGGAGCGATGAGCGAGGAGCAGCTGCGGCGAGCTATCGAACTGCCCGCCGAGCGCGGGAGCTGGAGCTTCGACGCGGGGCTGGTTGACCTGCTGCTGCGCGAGGTCGGCGACGCGCCCGGCGCGCTCCCGTTGCTGTCCCATGCCCTGCTGGAGACCTGGCAGCGTCGTGAAGGGCGCGCGCTGACTCTGGCGGGCTACCAGGCAACCGGCGGCGTGGCCGGCGCCCTGACGCGCACGGCTGAAACGGCCTACTGGCAATCGTCGGACTCGGAACAGGCTATTGCACGCAGCATTTTCCTGCGCCTGGTTGAATTGGAAGACAGTGTTGGAGATGATCATCTGCCGGAGCGCTATACCCGTCGCCGGGCCCACCTGGCTGAACTGCTCCCGCATCCTGAAGATGCGCCCCAGGTGCAGATGGTGCTCGCCCGCCTGACAGACGCGAGGCTGATCACCACCGCGCAGGATACGGTCGAGGTAACCCATGAGGCCCTTATTCGTGAATGGCCGCGGCTGATCGGCTGGCTGGACGAAAGCCGCGACTGGCTGCGTTTCCATCGCCAACTGACCGACGCCGCCCAGGATTGGGAACGATCGGGCCGAGATGACAGCCTGCACTTTCGCGGTGCGCGCCTGGCCCAGGCCAACGAGTGGTCGGCCGCCCGGCCCGACGACCTCAACGAGCTGGAACGGGCGTTTCTGGTGGCCAGCACGACCGGCGAAGAGGCCCGGCAACAGCGGGAACTCCAGGCAGCCCAGGCGCTGGCCGAGGCCCAGCGCCAACGGGCCGAAGCCGAGACGCGGCGAGCGGAGGAGCAAACCCAGGCCGCGGCCACCCTGCGCCGCCGGGCGGTTTCGCTGGGTCTGGCGCTGGCGGCGGTGGTGGCTCTGTTCTTCGTCGCTGCCGGGCTGGGCCAGACGGCCGCCCGCAACGCCCGCGCCCGCGAGGAGCAAGCCCGACTGGCCACGTCGCGCGAGCTGGCGGCCGCTGCGGTCAGCAGCCTGTCGGCCGATCCGGAACGGAGCGTCCTGCTGGCGCTCGAGGGACTGGCCACAGCTGAAACGCTGGAAGCCCGCAATGCCCTCCACCAGGCGCTGCCTGAGTTTCACATCCTGCAAGTGATTCCGGCCCACAACAAGCTGGGCGTGCCCGGTGTCGCCTACAGCCCGGACGGCCGCTTCCTGGCCAGTATCGGTCTGGGCGATGCCGGCTTCGTGCGCATCTGGGATCTGTCCACCGGCCAGATGGTGCGCGAAATGCAGGACGTCGTGGGTGATATTGGCAGCAGCGTCGATTACAGCCCGGACGGGGAGCACCTGGCCACCGTCTGGAGCGGCAAGGTGATTGTCTGGGAGACCGCCACGGGCCGGCAGCTCTTCAACTGGCCGGGCCAGGTGATGGGCGACGTGGACCGCATCGACTTCAACCCCCAGGGGACGCTGCTGGCTGTGGCCAATTTCGATGGCCTGCCGACCGTGTTCGACCTGGAAAGCGGGACTGTGGCCTACACGCTGCCCGGTCATGAAGCCGTCACCGAGGCGATCGCCTTCAGCCCGGACGGGCGGCAGCTGGCGACGGGCGACAACGACGGCGTCGTCATCCTGTGGGACGCGGCCACGCGCCAGCCGCTGGCCACCTTCCCCCACGACGGCAAGGTTCATGCGGTCGCCTTCAGCCCGGACGGTCAGCGCCTGGCGACAGCCGGTGAGAACGGCAAATTGACGGTCTGGGACATCCCTGGTGAGCGGCTGCTCCTCAGCCTGCCCACGCGCTCCGGGATGTATGATGTGGCGTTTCTGCCGGACGGAGAGCGCATCGCCGGCACGCATCAGGACGGGTCTACCGCGGTCTGGGACGCCTCCGGCGGGCAGCTCCTGCTCAATCTGGTTGGACACGGCAGCACCGTCATCAGCGTGGCCACGTCACCCGACAATCGCCAGATTGCCACTGGCGGCTACGACGGCACAGTGCGCGTCTGGGATACTGCGCCCGGCCATGAATATCTGACGGTCGCCGCCCATGAGGGGACGGCCAACGGCGTCGCGGTCAGCCCGGACAGCACGCGCCTGGTGTCGGTTGGCGGTGACGGGGCCGCCAAGGTCTGGGACGCAGCTTCCGGCGTGCTTGCCCTGACGCTGCAGCTGCCTGATCCGGCACGTTTAACCAGTGTCGCTCTCGACCCGTCCGGTGAGCGGGCGGCGATTGGCAGCAGCGACGGGCGCATTGCCATCATGGATATGGATTCCGGCAAGCAGCTTTCCTCGTTCGATGCCCACGACGACGAAATCTGGGGGCTGGCCTTCAGCCCGGATGGGGCGCGACTAACCAGCGCCAGTTGGGACGTGGTCCGCAAGGTGTGGGATGTGACCGGCGGCACGCTTATCAGCGCCCTCAACGCCCCTTGCTGGGCCAGCCGGACCGCTTTCAGTCCGGACGGCCGTCATGTGTTCACCACCTGCGGGCTTGTCCCTACCGGCTCGGAGGCGGACGGCGGCGAACTGGCTGTGGCCTATGAGTGGGATGCTGCCACCGGCGAGGTGGTGCGCGTCTTCCCCGGCGCAGAGCTGGATGCGTATGGCCTGGCGCTTAGCCCGGACGGCCGCCGGCTCGCGATTGGCTACTCGGACGGTGTTGTCACCATCTGGGATGTGGTCACCGGGGAGAAGCAGCGCGACCTGATTGGCCACGCCGGCATCGCTTTCGGCATGGCCTTCAATGCGGATGGTACGCGGCTGGCTACCTCTGCCTTCGACCAGCTGGCCAAGGTCTGGGACGTGGAGAGCGGGCAGGAACTGGCTACCCTGTACGGCAACGGCAGCAACGTCCTGAGCGTGGCCTTCGGCGCGGACGGGCGGCAGGTGGTTACGTCCGGCGGCGACGGCACCCTGCGCGTCTTCCTGCTGGAGACGGCCGATCTGGTGACCTCGGCCCGGTCCCGGCTGACGCGCGAACTAACGCCGGAGGAGTATCGTCGCTATCTGCACCGGGAGAGATGACGCGGCTGTTGAAAAGTGGCCGCAATGGCACCGCCGCCAGGACCGCCTGTCCCAGCAAGGTCAGTTTGCCGGCGAAAAAGCTCACGGAGAGCCGTCCGGACTGATGGCTGGCTCCGCCTACACTCCCGCGTTGCCCAGATCGTAAATCGCCACGCGCATCTTCTCCGCCAGCGAATGATGATCGGCGTCGAACTCCACCAGCGCCAGACTCATCCGCTCGCGCAGCGTCTGGTGGTGGGTTTCCGGGTCGGCGTGGAACTTCTCGATGTGATCGTTGAGTTCGCTGGCTGTCGCCGCCTGGCTTTCTGTGAGGTCGGCCGTCGCTATTTCCTTCTGTACGTCGCTGACCGATTGCTTCGCATTATCCATAATGGTTCCTCCGTAGTTGGGTTTGAGTTGTGACAGCTCGCCGTCAACGCTGTCGTCTACCAATCCAGCGGCTTCTCCTCGCCTACGAGCGTTGTCGCCGTCGGCAGCGCCTCCAGCCGCTCGATCGGGATCGGCTCGCCCGAGACCTCGCTCAGGCCGTAGGTGCCGTCGGCGATGCGGGTCAGCGCGTGGCGAATACGCTCCAGATCCTCCTCCAGCAGCTCCTTCTGCCGCATCAGCCGGTTCGCCTGTTCCGCCTGCAAGCCGCTGTCGGACCAATCATCCGCCTCGTCGAAATGGTCGGCGGCCAGTTCGGCCGTCGTCTCCCGCAGCCGTTCTTCCGCGTGGGCCAACTCCGCATCCAGCAACTCGCGAAAATGGTCCACCTGTTTCTCGGTCAACATCGTCTCACCTCCGTCTGATCTGTGGCAGACCGGCCACTGCCGATCCGTACCCCCCTGGTGTAGCTGTCGCTCCGGCCGAACGCAGCCACCAGCCGCCCCATTGTAGCGCGTCGCCCGACCGCAGGCGACTGGCCGGCCGGCACCCAATCCACAAGACAACCCGACCCAACAACGACCTGACCCGTCCTCCCCCACCCCGATGTACCACTGCCCACGCCTCGATTGACGGCCGTCTCCCATCCCGTCTATACTACCGTCATCGCATTCGCGACCGGAGCCATTTCCCGGCCTGTTTCCAACACGGAGGTGGGTTGTGTCTAACCATTCCCGCAGTCGCGCTGCCGGCTTCGTCCTGCTGGCGCTGGTCTTGTCCTTGCTGCTGGCCGGTCGCTTGCCGGCGGCCGCCACGCCAGCCGATCCGCTTCTTGTCGAACCCGGCCCTGTTGACCCTGCTGCCTTGCTGTCAGAGCCGGTTCAGCTGCCCGCACCTGACTTTGAAGAACTGGGTCATCTGGGCAGTTCCGCCTACGGCCTCGCCACACGCGAACAGGTCGCCTACGTGGGCGAAGGCTCCCGGTTGACTATCCTCGACATCAGTACGCCCGGCGCGCCGGTTGTCATCGGCAAGAGCGCCCCAACCGACGGTACCCTCTTTGACGTCGCCCTGTCCGGCAACCTGGCCTTCTTGGCCTGCGCCGGCAATCTGGAGGGAGAGCAAGGCAGCTTGCGCGTGATGGACATCAGTAACCCGGCCCACCCCGTCGAAATCGGCGTTGCCCCCACCCCCAGCGCCTCGACAGCCCTGGCCGTGTCGGGGGACATCGTCTATGTCGTCAGCGCCGCCCACGACCTGCGCGTTTTCGACGTCAGCGACCCCAGGCAGCCGGCGGAAGTGGCCGCTCTGGCCATCGACGGGACCACCCGCGATATCGCGCTCGCCGGTTCGCTGGCCTATATTGCCGCCGGTGGAGGCGGGCTGCAGATTGTCGATATCGCGGACCCCTTGCGGCCACGGCGACTTGGCGCTTACACGGAGATGGACTGGGCCACCGGCATTGCCGTTGCCGGTCAGTACGCCTATCTGGCCGCCACGCGTGACGGGTTGCGCGTTTTTGATATCAGTGACCCCGCCCATCCGGTCCCCGTCTGGTCCCCTGCTGCGCCGCACCAGACGGACACCGTGCTGGTCGATGACGGCTTGCTCTATGCAACGGGCAAGATGGTGGGCGAGCTGCGAATCTACAACATCGACGACCCGGCCGAACCGCAGGAAGTAGGCCTTCTCCATGACATCATTGGCTGGTCTCTGGCTCTTTCCGGAGAAACATTATACGCGGCACGCGGCAGCGGCGGAGTGCAGGCTATTGACGTAGGTGACCCCGCTGCGCCTCACCATCTGGGCGGTTACGCGTTGCTTGCCGGTCCTGAAGGTCTGGTCGTGGACCGCAAACTGGCCTACGTGAGCCAGTCGGATCGGGCGCTGCTGGTCATGGATGTGTCCGACCCGGCCCGCCCTCGCTTGCTTGGAGAGACGACCGCAGAACAGTACGTCTCGGAGCTGGTCCTCCACGGCGATCTCCTGTTCGGGGTGACTGGCATACCGTTTGTTGAGCTGTTCGATGTGTCCGACCCGGCCCGCCCTGCTCACCTGACCACCTATGCGATGTCGGATGAGATCACCGACCTGGCGGTGGCCGACGACATACTCTACGCGGCCGCCTACCACGACGGGCTACAAATCTTCGACCTGTCCGACCCGCTCGCCCCGCGTCTACTCTCGGTCTATGAGCGGCCTGGCGGGCTGTGGACAATGGCGGTTGGCGGTGGTCTGGCTTACCTCATCACGGCAAGCGGCGAACTGGAGATGGTCGACATCAGCGACCCGGAAGAGCCGGTGCAGGCCGGTCAGTTTGCGAGCGGAGGGCGGATTGTGAGCGCGTTGCCTGACGGGTCGAGGCTTTATGTCGGGGATGAAGATGATGGCCTCTCTGTCGTCGACGTCAGCGACCCGGCGAATCCTCTGGTTCTGGGCACGACGGGTCGGCCTGAGCACAGTAACGTGCAGGCCCGCGACGGCATCTACGTCTACACGGTGTCGTATGGCGCCTATCCCCGCCGGTCGACGCTGCATCTGGTCAACGTAGCCAACCCGGGGCAGCCTGTAGAAGTGGCGCGTCTAGTTGTGGGAGGTTCCAATTCCCTCTACGATCTCAACGTCACCGCCAGGCAAATCGCGTTTCTCACCGATGTAGACGGCCTGCGCTTCCTGCGCTACACCGGCCCGCGCACCGTCGCCGGCCGGGTTGGGCTGGCCGGCGGCACGCCCCTCTCCGGCGTGACGGTCTGGGCCGGTCCCGCCCACACCACCACAGACAGCGACGGCGCTTACTACATCATCGACGCGCCCCCCGGCGACCACACCGTCCGCCCCGCCCTGGCCGGCTACACTTTCGACCCGCCCCAGACGGCCGTCAGCCTGCCGCCGGATCGGGTCGATCTCGACTTCACGGCGACGGCGTGGGCGGAGAGCCGGCGGGTGGTGCTGCCAGTGGTCGGGCGGTAGGCGGCGCGGCGCGGCTGAGGGCAAGCGACGCCACGGGTTCGTTCGTAGCCCGGCCAGGTGCAGGCGCGACAAACTGCCGCAACTCCGCTAGAATTGTCGCATCATGGAAACTCTCTTGCCGTCGTTGAGCAGAAGACCGTAGCGTTCTACGGTGACGTGATTATTGCCGTTCGAACCGATGATGGGGGCGTGTACGTCCCTGTTCGGCCGATATGTGATTTGCTCGGTGTCGACTGGAATGGCCAGCGGCGGCGCATCAATCGCGACCCTGTTCTTTCGGTGGAAGCTCGAGGTGTGGACGTTGCGTCCACATCTGGTGGAACGCAGAGCATGATTTGCCCGCCGCTTGTCTATGTCAGCGGTTTCTTGTTTGGACTTAACGCCTGGGAAATGAAATTTTGGTAGCAGCTACTCCCCTTGCAGGAGGGTGGGCTGGAACAGGATTCAGTATGACGAAAGAGTTGACAATTATCGAACAACAGGTCGTGAACTTCTACGACGACGAGCTGTTGGCCATTCAGCTTTCCGATGGGCAAATCTACGTTGCCATCAGCCATATGTGTGACGCGCTGGGACTGGACACGCAGGGCCAGGTGCGCCGGATGCAGCGTCACACCATTCTCTCTGAGGGCGTGACCTGGGTAGACATTTTGTCTACTCAGGTCCAGAAGGGGACCGAGCATACCCAGAGCCGGCAGCTCCGCGCCGTGCGGGTCGATCTGGTTCCCCTGTGGTTGTCTGGCGTGCGGGTCAGCATGGTCAAGGAAGAGATCAGGCCGAAACTGGAGCATTTCCAGCGCGAGGCGGCCAAGGTCTTATGGCAGGCGTTTCAGGAAAAACGCCTGACCATGGAACCGGATTTCGATGCCCTCCTCTCACAGGATACGCCAGAAGCACAAGCGGTCCAAATGGCGCGTGCCATCTTGCAGCTGGCCAATAACCAGCTGCTGATGCGGGGCCAGCTGGAGGAGCAGGCCGGACAACTGGCCGGGCACGACCAGGCGCTTGGCGAACACGCCCAACGGCTCGAGACACTTGAAGCGACGCTGGGCGATACGGGGCGCTTCGTCACGCCGGACCAGGCCAGCCAGATCAGCCAGGGCGTCAAGACCGTCGCCATTGAATCTGGGCAAGAAAAGCGGCCGCAACGAGTTCGGCGCGGTCTACGGCGAGCTGTACCGCAAGTTCGGCATCACCGGCTACAAGCAGCTCCCTGCCGCCAGGTTCCAGGACGCGATGGATTGGCTCAACGAGTGGCGCGAAGCGATTGAAGGCGATCTGCCGTTTTAGGGGCTGGGGGAGGAAGTCGGGTCGTCACGTCGTCCGGTAGTCGGGACCCCCGTCCGGCTCGTCGTCGAAGCGTCGCCATCGCCATCGATCCCAAGCGAGACCCTCCCCATCCCACGCGAGCAGCGGCTCTGCGGCGGCCCAGCAGATGGCCCGACGATAAGAACTCCCAACATTCCCTAACGGCCGTCCGCCCCTTCTTGCTATACTTCCTGCTGCACAAGCCGATCCAACGACACCATGAAACGCTACCCCCTGCCCACGCTCCTACTGCTGCTGCTCCTGTCGCTTCTGGCGGCATGCGGCGGCTCGGCCGATGGCCCGGCTGTGGCTGAGGTAGTCGACGCGCCCCCGACGGCCGCCGCCACCCTCCCGCCCAGTGCCACGCCGACAACGACCACGACCCCCACCCCATCGACCACACCCACGCCGCCCCCGACAGCGACCGCCACCCAGACGCCGACACCGTCCGCCACGCCCACCGCGACCCCGACCCCCGAACATCCGCTGATGATCGAGGTCATGCGGCGCGAGAGCTATCCCGGCAGCCAGATGGTCGTCGAGCAGGTGCTGGAGCAAGGGGACAACTACGAGCGGTACATCGCCTCCTACGAGTCGGACGGCAACACCATCTACGGCCTGCTGACCAAGCCGCTGGAGCCGAAACCGGCCACCGGCTTCCCGCTCATCATCTTCAACCACGGCTACATCCCGCCCGATGAGTACCGCACGACCGAGCGGTATGTGCTCTACCAGGATTACTTCGCCCGCAACGGCTACATGACCTTCCGCTCCGACTACCGCGGCCACGGCGAGAGCGAGGGGGAACCGGGCGGCGCGTACAGCAGCCCCGGCTACACCGCCGACGTGCTCAACGGGCTGGCGGCCGCCAAGACCCTGCCCAGCGCCGACCCCGAACGCATCGGCATGTGGGGCCATTCGATGGGCGGCTACATCACGCTGCGGTCGATGGTCATCTCCGACGAGATTGACGCGGGGGTCATCTGGGGCGGCGTTGTGGCCCCCTACCCCGACCTGTTCGCTCGCACCGAAGCGCGGGCTACGGCCATCGCCGCCACGGTCGAGGCAGGCGGCGTCGCGCCCACGCCCGAACCCACGCGCGGCTTCGGCCGCTGGCGTGGCTCATTCTTCAGCGTCTACGGCACGCCGGAGGAGAACCCGGCGTTCTGGGATTCGATCTCGTCCAACGCCTACCTGGCCGACATCTCCGGCCCGCTCCAGCTCCACCACGGGCTGGGCGACGACATCGTCCCGCCCACTGCCTCCATCATCCTCCAGCAGCAGATGGAAGCCGCCGGTATGCCCTCCGAGCTGTACCTCTACGACTTCGACAACCACGACATCGACAACAACTTCTTCGTCGCCATGCGCCGCTCGCTGGCCTTCTTTGATGAGCATGTGAAGTGGGGCGGGCGGGAGTAGGGGCCCTCACATTCCACCCACATCGGCCGTTTCCAGCGCCTCGCGCGGCTCCGGGCGGGGCGGCCAGAATTGGCGGACGGCCGCCATTCCGTACACCACAAAGCCCGCGATCATCAGCAGCGGCACGACCAGGTCGGCCAGGGGTAGGACTGCACCCGCCTCGTAGACGGCCGTATACGCCCCGGCGGCCGTCAGGGGCATGAGCAGCAGCAAGATGTAGTTGAGCCAGCGCGGCCGGACGGGGAAGCTGGCCAGGATGTCGGGCCGGGTCTCGCGCTGCCGGTTACGATAGAGCAGCCAGAGCGATAGGCCCACCACGGCGGGGAAGACCACCAGCGCCAGCGGGAAGACGGTGGCCACCTGGATGACGAAGAAGACGGCCGTCAACCCGGCCACAATGCCAACTTCCCAGCGTGTGGGGGTGAAGCTGCGCCCGCCCCAGCGGTCGAGCACCAGCGTCGCGCCACTCCACATCACGCCGGTCACCGCCACCAGCGGCACAAACGACGCCGGCGTCATCAGCGGTGTCTCGACGGCCGTCCACGTGGCCCAGACACCCCACGTCAGGCCCAGCGCCAGCGCCATGACGGCCGTCAGCAGATAGTTGTCGCGCTGCAGCAGACGCCGCACCAGCACCCAGCCCAGCAGCACATCGACCAGCGCGTGCCAGCCCAGCGGCGTCCACGAGATGGTGACCGGCAGCGCCTCATACATTTGCAGGGCGATCACCCCTTCGACCACATAGCCGAACAGCGACCCGGCCAAAAAGACCGCCCAGACGGTCCTCGCCCGGAAGAGGCCGATGGCGATCAGGAAGATGTAGGCGGGGAGAGCGTACCAGAGGATCGTTTCGCCGAGCATGAGAACGGCCGCCGGCGGATCCGTTTGCAGCAGGCCGCCCACGGTATTGACCGGCCCCTCGTTGGCAAAGAAGAACTCGGAAAAGAACATTAACACGGTGCTTGTCGCCAGAACAGTCAGCAGTCGATTGGCAAAGGTCATAGACGCTCCTTGTGTTTCGCAGCCAGGTTGCCTTGTTCGCCTATACGCACGACAGCGGCGTCTGTTGCGCCCCGGTCGGGGGCTTGGTGGGTGCGGGCGGCCGGCCCCCAGTCCGCAGTCAGACCGCCCCAGGCTGACCGCGGTGGTCGCGAAAGCGCACCGCAACCAAACTGGGACGGCTTCGTTCCCTGAGTAACGGTCGTATTCGCGCCGCTGCCGGTAATTTGGGTATTGACAAACTAATGTTGATTAGTTTATAAACTAATCAAATTAGTAAACTTCCGTTAGGAGCGTACCTGATTGTGAAACTTAGCCAACATGGACAGAACTTGTGGCAGCTAACCCGCCTGCGGGGCTTCAACTGTTATCTCGTGCGTGAAGACGGCGGTCTGACTCTGATCGACACGAATCTGGGCGGCAGCGGCGACGACATTCTGCAGGCCGCGCAGACCATCGGCCAGCCGATTACCCGTATCGCCCTGACCCACGCCCACAACGATCACGCCGCGTCGCTGGATGAGGTCGCGGCGTCGTTGCCTGACGCAGAGGTAGCGTTTTCGGAACGCACGGCCAAATTCCTGCGCGGTGACAGGGCCCTGCGCGCAGACGAGCCACAGGTCGAGCTACGTGGTGGCTTCATCGAGTGCCAGACTACGGCGACCCGTCTGCTGCAACCGGGCGACCGGTTGGGATCGCTGCGTGTCGTGGCTGCCCCCGGCCATACGCCGGACCAGATTGCGTTCTACGACGAGCGCGACGGCACGCTCATTGCCGGCGACGCGCTGCAAACGGCCGCCGGGACCGCTGTCTCTGGCGTTATGCGCTGGCTTTTCCCCTTCCCGGCTATGGCCACCTGGCATCTGCCCACCTCCCTTGCTACTGCTGTGGCGCTGCAAAGCCTTGCGCCTACCCGGCTGGCAGTTGGTCATGGCCCGGTGCTGGACTCACCAGCAGCGGAGATGGAGAAAGCCATTCTGGAAGCGGAGTCGAAAGTTCATGCCCAGCCGCAGACGACTTAATCGAGCGAGCGTCATTGAACAGGCTGCTGTTCTGGCCGATGCGGCGGGCGGTGTCAATGGCGTCAGCCAGACCAGTCTGGCCGAAGCGCTGGGCATCCGCACGCCGTCGCTCTACAATCACATCAGTGGCCTGGATGATCTGCACTACGGTCTGGCAGTCTACGGATTGCGTCTGCTCCTGACCGATCTTCGCCGGGCTACGCAGGGCCTTGTCGGGCGGGAGTCGATCCTGGCCCTGGCCCACACTTACCGCCGCTTCGCTCTGACCCACCCCGGACTGTATCCGCTGGTCCATCGCGCTCCAGACCCTGAGGAAACCGAGCTGCTGGACGTCTCCCAAGAGCTGTTACAGTTCATCCTGCTGCACGTCGCTTCGCTAGGGTTGCAGGGAGATGACGCCATCCACGCTATTCGCGGACTGCGAACCATTCTCCACGGATTTGTCAGCCTCGAAATGGCGGGCGGCTTTAAGATGGTCCTCGACAGGGAGGATAGCTTCGACCATATCCTTGATGTCTATCTAAGCGGTCTGGAGACCTAATTCACTCACTGTGCTGGGAAGGAAATCATGGCTATCGTACAGTCGATCAATCTAGGATTGCGCTTTGCGTTGGAACTGTCTCTCCTGGGGGCGTTGGGTTACGCGGGCTTTCAGCTCGATGCAGGCTGGCCAGCGCGTCTTCTTGTGGGTATCGGGCTACCGCTCATAGCGGCCGTTATCTGGGGCCTGTTTGTCGCTCCCAAGGCGTCCCATTTACTGACCGAACCGTGGCGTTTTGCCGTGGAACTGGGGCTGTTTACATTGGGAGCTGTCGCGCTGTGGGTAGTTGGACAAACGCCGCTGGCACTGGCCCTGCTCGCCCTCTTCTTGCTCAATCGATTGCTCATGGTGGTCTGGTCGCAGTAGCCAGGGCCTACATTTGCTATACTAAGCTGACACGAGCAGTTGAACGAAACGAAAGGAGAGCTATACCATGCAGCAATGGGAATACTGCGCCCTGTTTGGCGCGAACAAGAGTGAACGAGAACTCAAGCCCAACTATCCGACGCTGGTCTACTTCACCAAGCAGGGCCAGGAAACGGTGCCGCTGGACAACGCCCATCGCAGCGAACGGCCGTCTGCCTGGCAGGACGCCGACGAAGCCGAGTACGTCGCCCACACCATCGCCACGCTGGGGCTGGACGGCTGGGAGCTGACCACCACCGCTCGCGGCTCCAGTCTGGAAGGCACCGGCGCGATCACCCTCTACTTCCGGCGTCTGGTCGGCGCGTAGCGGCGGGCCGGTAGGTCTGCTGCGCGACGGTGCGGCGGCCGTCAGGCGGCGTCCGGGGATGCTTTGCCGGGGGCGGCCGGCGCTTCGGCGCTTTCCATCGCCATCATGACCAGCACCACCACGAAGCCGAACGGGACCAGCCAGAACAGCTGCCACCAGCCACTCTGACAGGCGTCGTTAAGCCGCCTACTTCCCACGGCCAACAGCGGCACGAGGAAGATGATGCCGGCCACCGTGCCCAACCGCTCATCAAGGGCCGTCGCCGCCGCGCAAACGAGCAGCGCGAACAGGAAGAACCACCAGTACTCATACCGCGTCGTCGCGCCGGAGAAGTCGGCGAAGTTGGCGAAGCCGGACTTGATCGCGTCCAGCGGGGTCATCGGCGTGTTGTTCTCGATCACAACCAGATCGGCCGGATCGACCTCCAGCGCCAGCGCCAGACGGTTGATAGAGTCGGGCGAGGCCTTGCCCGTGCTTTCGATGCGCTGAATGGTGCGCGGGTCCAGGTCGCTCGCTTCGCCCAACTGCTCCTGCGTCCAGCTTTTCGTGCTGCGCAGTTTTCGTACCAGGTCGGAGTCAATTTTCATACGAGTGGGGCGTTGATGAAGTCATGGAGCGCCTCGGCCACCTCCCGTTCGGTGGGCATTGGCTCCGGCAGTGGCCGGAACGTGGCCCCGGTAGGCGCAAACTTCTCCCGAAAAGCGGCCGCGTTGTAGACAATGACCTCATGCCCCCGGTCCACCAGCTCCTTAAGCACGGCGAGGGCCGGGTTGCTGTGCCCGTGGGCGGGCAGTCCGACGTAGGCGATCTTAGCCATATTGTTGCTTCCTCCAGGCGTCAGCTTCTATGTGTCTATATTATTATTTAGACGTGCCTAATTATAGAGCCGGGAGAGTGATCTGTCAAGCACGGATCATGGCGTCCTTCAGTCACGAAAAAAGCCGGGTTTCTTCAAACCCGGCTTCTACTAGGCTGCGACGGTGCCACCGATGTCTACATTTACGCTATATGGTGATCCCCTTGCCGCCTGTCGCGCCTGTCTGATGGACCGGCGACCCGTCGAGGGCAGCACCTGACCACCAGACAACTCGGCGACAGGACGACGCCCCCTACCCTGTAATCGGCAGCGTGGGGATCGACGTGGTGGTCACCATGTATCGGGTGCTGAGCCAGCCAATGGTGCCGTCGGCGGTCCGCACTTGCAGCCAGCTGCCTGATGCATTCCGGCCGATGAGCTGCACCACGGTTCCATTACGCAGGGCGCGAATGATCTCGAACTCGACGCCCGGCCCGGTGCGCATGTTCAGCGCGTAGACCGACGAGCCGACTGTGGCCAGCGGTCCGGTGGGGATCGGTTGGCCGCCGGTGATCGTGCTGCTCCAGACCGGCAGGCTGCTCACTGGCACGGTCGTCGACAGATAGCCCGGCAGGGCACTGACCCAGGCAGTGGTGTTGTTCAGATTGATCATGGTCCATGTGCCGGTCGCGTCGCGGTAGCCGGTCATCGGCGCTGTCTGTCCCTCAGTCAACACAGTCGTGACCGGGAAGCGCGTGCCGGGGCCGGTGCGGACGTTCAGGCGTGGCACCAGCACGGTCGCTGTGCCGACCTGCCCGCCGGGAGCCGGCTGCCCGCCGCCACCAGTGCTCGATAGCTGCTGCCAGGTCACATTGATCTGCGCCTGATCCAGATGTTCGTAATACTGAACCTCCACCGGCACGCTGCCGCCCGGCACATTCACTTCACCGGAAACGGTCCGCAAACGGCCGTCCTGCCAGGAGTCGATAATCCGCTGACCATTGACCCAGACGCGCACGCCATCATCAACCGTAGCCGTGAAACGATAGCGCCCCGCGGCCAACGGCAGGCTTTGCGTCCAGCGCGCCGAGAAGTTGTCGGCGTTGACGCCGGGGCCAGGCGAACCAGTGCCCCAGTTGAAGTTGATGGCCGCATCCGAGCGGGTCATCGCCGGTTGCCCGGAGAGATCGCGGTTGTTGTAGTACTGGCCGAGCCACGAGCCGGTCGGGCCACCGGTTCCATCGGCGCGGCCCCACGTCAGGAAGGCGCGGGCGTCACCGATATTTTCGTAATACTCCATCTGGATGGCCGTGGAGCCGCCGGGCAGGTCGATTTCGCCCGCGTACGTCTGGCCGCGCGCGTCGTGCCATTCATCGATAATCTGACGGCCGTTCACCCACAGCCGCACGCCGTCATCGGTCAGCGTCTGGAAGCGGTAGCGGCCCGGGTCCAGGTTGATTGCGCCGGTCCAACGCACCGAAAAGCGGTCGTTGGGAACGTTCGACGCGGGCGAGCCAGTGCCCCAGTTGAAGTTGATGGCCGGATCGGTGCGCACCAGCAGTGGCGACCCGGACAGGCTGGTGCCGTTGAAGTAGCTGCCCTGGAAGTTGGCCACGGGTGGCGTCGGCAGCAGCGTGCCGCCACCGCCACCACCGCCGGCGGGAGGCGGGCCGCCGACGACGGCCCAGTTCAGCTTGGCGACGGCCGCCCCACCCGCGTCATAATATTCAACCTTCACATTGTGGTCGCCGCCCGTCAGCCCCACATCGGCCGAGAGGCTGCGCACCTGGCTGTCGATCCACGAGTCGATGATCAGGCGGTCGTCAACCCAGACCCGCATACCGTCATCCATCGTGGCCGTGAAGCGGTAGGTGCCCGCCGGGAAGCCGACCGAGCGCGTCCAGCGCGCCGAGAAGTTGTCCTTGTTCACGACCGTCTCGTCAGGGCTGCCCTGACCCCAGTCGTGGTCGATGTTCGGTTCATCGCGCCGCAGCACGCGATCACCGGATAGATTGCGATTGTTCCAATAACGAGCTGTCCATTGCGCGTCGGCCGCATGTGCGACCGAGCGGCCGCCCAACAGTGTTGGACCAGCCATCAAACCAATCAGAACCAAGAGGAAAATAGGAAAGCGTTTCAACCAGGTGGTGTACATGATTGCACTCCTTCGACCAAGCAGTCATCCCAGTTTGTGATACTAAGGCTCCGGGGAGAGCCTCGCATCAGTAGGATAAACGAAGTGCCACCAAGCTGTCACTACTTTTCCCCTACGATCTGTCCGCGAGGCGGTGGCAAAACCAACGACTTTCGCCGCAGGCCGTTCTGGTGTCTTGAGGCGACGCTGGCGGTGGCGAAGATAGACGGCAAGCCTTCCAACCGACCGCCCCCCTCCCCCGCTCTGCCGCACCTCATCGTCGTTCCAGCACCAATAATGCAATGCTGTTATTGCAATGCATAACACTGATTGCTGATACCCTGATTGCACCCTCGCGCGAAGGCAATTTTTCAGGCCGCCCTGCCCGCTGACCCTCCGGCGCCGAGTGCGACACAAGCCACGTCCCCCTCCCCTGCTCCGGCGCGTCCGCCGTCCCCTTCTCGCAGCGGCCGATCCCCCACCCTCTGCGACGGCCGTCACCGTCCCTGCCAGACCTGCAAAAGCGCCCCCGCAGTAGGTTGCAATAAGTACAATGCATTGCAATAGTTATATAGCAACTATGCAATGCACAACCCACAGCAGACTCAGCATCCGGCAGCGCCCACGCGCGAGGGCGGCGAGGGGGTTAGCAATCGGCTGCTGCCGGGCGCCGGTGGGGTGGGGGAGGGGCGATGCCCATCGCCTCGCGTGATATCGCGCCACAGCGACGGCAAGCGGTCTGCATCCTTGTCGAGAGTGCTGTTTGACCCAAAAAACGCAAATAGACCGCTTCTGCGCGCGCTGGTGGCCAATAGCGGGTTCGATCAGCGTGTCGTTTCCGTTCCGGATCGCCTTTGGCGGCGCAGTCGAGGGGGCGGGGCAGGCGGATGACCGGGCGCCGGCGGCGGCCACAGCTTGGGCCCGACGGCCGTCTCGCAGGGCCGCCAGTCACACGGCCCGTCTCGCGCGAGAAAGGGGCGTCATGGGCTGAAGGCTATGCTATAATTGCAATGCATAAACATTATTGCAATGGCAGCGTCTTGCCCACTAACCAGGGTAAACGGTTGCCGGCACGGTTGTCATCGCCAGGACGTAACCTCCCCTGGGAGTGGGCTGATCGTGACCGATCAGCAGGGAGGTGAATCGCCGGCCCATCACATCGGCCGGAGCGGGCAGCAACGCCGGGCAAACCACCACCGCGTAGCCTCTGCTGCGCCCGTTTGTTGGCGTGGCGTGGCCCTCTCCGCTGCGCCGTCAGCTCAATCACGCTATGCAGGGATTGCAATGCAAATGCATGATTGCAAGTTCGACCCTGACTGGGGCAGGGGGGAACGAGGCGGCCGATCCTTTGTGGGCTGTCAAGCGGTCCGGTGGCCGGGTCGGTGAGCGTTCAGGCTAATAGATTTCTTCGCATCGGTTGCCCGAAACGGCCGTTTTTGCGAAAGTAGGGGTCGATATTCGTACCCATGATGAGCGAGACGAGTTCAACAGCACCCACCGGCCCCCCGAAGCGGCCGTTCGCGCTTAAGGCGATCAACGCTTTGCTGCTACTCCGCGGCACGCTTTATGCATTGACTTTCGTGATCGTGACTCTGGCTGCCTGGAGTGGCGACGAGACGATGGCGGTCGCCGAGCTGATTGAGGCCGGGATAGTGGCGCTGTTTATGGGCGTGTTGAACCTGGCCCTGGCCGTCGGGATGTGGCGTTTGCGGCCGTGGGCCTGGCGGCTGACCATTATCACCGCCGGGGTGTTGTTGGTCATTGATTTGTGGGGCTATTTTGAGAGCGACCGCAACATCCTCGAGTCGTTAGGTCTGCTACTCAACATCCTGATTGTCTTCTACCTGGCCCAGACCGACGTCCGCCGCCTGTTTGCGGCCACGCTGCCCGGCGATGCGCCGCCCGAAGCGTCGGAGGCGGCCCCGGTGGACAGCCCATGACCGATCTGGACCTCTTGCGCCGCTTTGAACCGGTCGTTCGCTACACACAGGGCGAGATGTTCTTTCCCTGCGCGGTCGACGGCTACCTGGACCACTGCAGCCTGTGGCGGCGCAACGCCGAGGGCGCGGACACGCTGCTTCTGCCGCGCGGCGCGGTCACCCCGACCAGCCTGATTGCCCACGACCGGGAGGCAGGCGGCGGTTCGCTCTATCTGCGCTTCACCAGCGAGCCGCTCAGCCCGACAGCGTTCCAGCAGTGGCAGCGCAGCCCCGACCATCCTTCATTCGACTCGGCCGGGCGGCTGGCGCGGGTGGGCATTGTGGGCCGTCTGGCGGAAGCGTTGTTCGACTTTTCCTTATTAGTGCGCGGGCGGGTCCCCGGCGGCACCACCGGCCAGGCCCAGCAGCAGTACAAGCAGATGATGGCCGCCGATCCACGTTTCGTCTACTACGGTCGGGTGCTGCGCGATGGCGACTACACGGTGCTCCACTACCTGTTCTTCTACGCCATGAACGATTGGCGCAGCAGCTTCCACGGCGTCAACGACCACGAGTCGGACTGGGAGCAGATTTTTGTGTATCTAACGGAAGAGGACGGCGAGCTGCAGCCGCAGTGGGTGGCGTTTGCGGCCCATGATTTCTCCGGCGACGACTTGCGCCGCCGCTGGGACGACCCGGAGTTGACGATTGTCGACGGCCGTCATGTGGTGGTCCACGCCGGGGCCGGTTCCCACGCCGCCTACGTGGTGCCGGGCGAATACCTGATGCACGTCGAGCCACAGGCGGTGACGCCGATTCGCCGCGCACTGCAGCCGGCCACCGACTCCCTGTCCGAGGCCGTCAGCCAGCCGGGCGTCCAGAGCGATGCCGGGGGCGGGGCGAGCGTGTTCTCGCTGGCGTTTGTCGACTACGCGCGAGGCGACGGGCTGGCGATTGGCCCGGGTCAGCCGCAGGCGTGGTCGCCGGAGCTGGTGTCCGACGACGTGCCCTGGGTGGCGGCCTATCGCGGTTTGTGGGGGCTGGACACGCGCGACCCGTTTGGCGGGGAGCAGGCCCCGGCGGGGCCGAAGTTCAACCGGGACGGCTCGGTGCGCCAGTCGTGGTATGACCCCCTCGGCTGGGCGGGGCTGGATAAGGAACCGGCGCCGGCGGTGCTGATCCCGGAGACGGAAGCGACCATCGAATCGCTGGAGGCGGAAGTGGCCGATCTCACGGCGCAGATTGACGCCGGACGCGAGCGGCTGCGCGAACAGGGGTTGGTGGCCCGCGCCCTGGCGGATTCGCCGGATTTGCAGAAGCAGGCGGCAGCCGGGCTGGAGGCGGTCACGGCTTCGGAGCAGGAGGTGGCTGCGCTGACCAGTCGGCGGGCGGTCGTCCTGGAGCAGCGCCGGGTGCTGGGTGACTATCTGGCCCGGCTGAAGGCGGGCGACCGGGGCGATCCGCAGGCCCATCTGCGCCATCGCGCCGTGCCACAGCCGCCACAGCCGCCGGGTGCGCGCCTGATGGATATGTGGGCGGCCGTCAGCGGGGCGCTGCTGGTGGGCGTTGTGCTGGCGCTGTTGATCTGGCGGCCGCCGCAGTGGCCGTTGTGGATCGCCCTGACCGTGCTGATCTTCGGCATGATTGAGGCCGGGCTGCGCGGCAAGCTGACCCGCTATCTGCTGACGTCGTCGATTGTGCTGGCGGTCATTGCCCTGGTGGCGGTGACGGTGGAGAACTGGCGCTGGGTGATTCCCGGGGCGGTGCTGTTCATCTTCCTGTTTTCGGTGGTGAATAATCTGCGGGAGCTGCGTGGGCGGCGCGGGGAGTAGAATCGGGCCCGCCGGCGGGGGGAAGGTGGGCGGGGCGTTCAGGCAAGCTGCCTGGCAAAATCGGGGAGTGATAGCGATAGCGATTTCGACAGCGACAGCGAGCCAGGTTCCCAGTCCCCCAGTCCCCCTCCTACGGCATCTTCAGCTTCTTCTTCGACTCCGGCGACTCGATATCTTTGGCCAGATTGATCGACCCGGCGTTGTACTGCATCAGGAAGTAACGAATGGCGTAGCGCATGAGGGCGTTGCGGGTGATTTCGAGGTCGTCGACAATCTGGTCCAGCTCGGCCACTTCGCTCTCCTTCAGGCCGACGCCGACTGACAGGGTGCGGCCCTCGGCGGGGACGCTGCTGCCGGATGAGCCGCCTTGTTGCGTCTGCTGCGGAGCCGGACGGCCGCCCGGTTCGGTGCGCTTGAAGATGTCGTCTAGGGAGTTGCGTCGGTTAGCCATTGGTCAATCACCTCACTGAGCGCCCGGTAGGCTTCCGCCTGCGGGTTATTCGGTTCGTAGGTCACCACAGTCTCGCCGTTGGCGGCCGCTTCCGCCACGCGCACGCTGCGGCCGATGCGCACTGGCAGAACAGGCAGTCCGACCCGTTCCATTGCCTCCATCGCCTCCCGGTGGTGGATAAGGCGTGCGTCATAGAACGTGGGCAGCACGCCCAGCGTCACCAGATCGGGGTTCAGCTCGCCGCGAATACTGTCCAGCGTTTGCAGGAACAGGCTCAGCCCGCGCAGATCGACCGCCTGGGGCTGGGTGGGGATGAGCACGGCGTCGGCGGCCGTCAGCGCGTTGACCGTCAGCAGCGACAGGCTGGGCGGGCAGTCGATCAGGACGACATCGACGTAATCGCGCAGCGGGGCGAGCGCCTTCTTGAGCACATTCTCGCGCCCCATGCGCGACGACAGCCCCAGTTCCGTGGCCGCCAGCGCCAGATCGGCCGGAGCCAGATAGAGATTGTCGTCCAGCTCAATGATGATGTCCTGCAGCTGGAGCGTGCCGGGGGTGGCCCCGCCGATCACTTCGGCCAGGCTGACGCCCGCCGCGTCGATCCCGGCGCTGGCCTCGGTCAGGCTGGACTGCGGGTCCATATCGACGAGCAGCACACGACGGCCGTAATTGGCCGCCAGCACAGCGCCGAGCGCGTGGGTGGTGGCCGACTTGCCCGTGCCGCCTTTCTGGTTGGCGATGGCGATGGTTTGCATGGGGGAAGGATACCGCGCGGGTGGTTGCAAGTCAAGGGTTGCATTGCAATGGGTCTGAAAACCGAGTGAGTGGGTAGGGTGGGGTGGTGGGGTGCAGCCGGCGTCTTCCCCTGCCTGACCCCCAACCCGCCGAGGCAGCCGGCCCTGACCTATTTGGTTGGGCCACAGTCGACTGCCGCCGGGTCGCCCGCCCCCCTTGAGGGAACTCGACCTATGATCACTCCTATTTGATTGCTGCGGAAAGACAGCCGGCTCACTTGTCATGAGCCAAAAAAGGGGGGAGGAGTATGAGCGTGCAGCGGCTGGGCTGCAAAAGTCGACCGCCCGGACGGCCGCTCCTGTGTCACGCGAACCGCAGCCCGTATGGCTGGGCGTTATGCTATACTGTAGATGTGGCCGGGGGACAGGGTGGGGCCTTCATCCGCCGGCTGTGGGGAGTTCGAATCATGAAACCTGCAACGAGTGACAAGCGTCTGATCACCGTCCTGCGGTGGATCGCCCGCGTCTGGAGCCTGATCATCGCCGGCGTTGTGCTTCTGATCATCGTCATGCCCGACGAGAACGTGTCTGGGCCGGTGCCGCTGATCGAGTGGGTGGAGGTGGGGTTGGTCGGCGTGGCGGCCGTCGCGCTGCTGCTGGCCTGGCGCTGGGAGGCGGCCGGGGCGCTCATCGCCCTGGTGGTCGGTGGTCGCCCAGGATGTCGTGTTCCGCCTCGACCGGGGCATCTGGTTCCACGCGATGGGCAATACGGCCCTGCTGATGCTGACCTTTGCCGTGCCTGCGGCGTTGTATCTGCTCTGCTGGTATCTGTCACGCGAGCGATTGGAGCCGGCCGCAGCTGCGGACCCGGACATAGTGGTCTGAGCGGTGTGGGGTGGGGCAGCCGGGCATGCGGCAAGCCTTAAGCGGCCGTTCCCGCTTCCACAAATAGATCCGCCATCAGACCGTGCAGCCGCGCCGGTTTCACGCCCAGCGATGTCCACGCCTCCGCCAGCGCCCCATCCCATTCGGCCCGGCTGGTGGCGATGTGGGTCGGGTCGTCGATCATATAAAGGAAGACGAGATAAGCCTCGACGCCTGCCAGCTCCTTCAGGAAATAGAGGTGAGCCAGTCGGTTCGCGATCTGGTAGTAGGTGTTGAGCCAATCATGCTGCGGGCTGGCGGCCAACCAACTCTGCGTCGCGTCAAGCGCGGCCGAAATCTGCGCCAGTGAGCGCGGCGACGACGCCCGGCAGAACGTCACCATCTCCCGGACGTTGGCCTTAGCCTCCACCAGCACGACCGCGCCGTCGGCCGTCTGCGCCAGCCCGTCCCAATGCGGCCCGCCCCGCGGCCAGAAGTCGCGCAGCGCCGGGGCATATTCCTCCAGCCCCAGCGCGCGCAAAAAGGCGGTGTCCCAATACTCCGCGTAGTTGGTGGCACGCAGCGGTGAGACCCACTTAAGCGGCCGTCCGGCAAGAGCGGGCAGTGCGCTGGTCGAGAGCGGTGTCGAGAACGGCTGTCCGGTCGTTGACAAGATGCTGCAGCCAATGTTGGGAGCCGCGGTAGGGGGTGGAGGTGGTCATCGGTCGGTCGATTCCTTGCGGGCCACGCCCATCAGCACGGCCATCGCACCCGCGTCGTGTTCCAGCGAGAAAGCGTTGGTCACGGCGACATCTGTCAGCCCGGCGTCACGCAGCGCCCCGGCCATCATCTCCGCCGTAAACCCGAAATCCGGCTCGGCCTCGGTTCGCTGCCAGTCCCACTGGACGAAAACGCCTCCCGGTTTCAGCAACGACTTGAAAAGCTGCAACGTGTGGGGGTAGTCCGGCAAGAAGGCGCACACGGACGAGGCCACGATCAGATCGAACGGGGTGTGGAGCAGCGGAGTGGCGGCGATCGTCGCTTCCGACAGCTCGGCGGCGACGGTGTCGACGTGGGCGAGCTGCTTCCGGCGCAGGACGTCCACCATCGCCGGCGACGGATCGAGCGCCACAATGCGAGCGGCGTAGGGCGCCATGCGCTCGGTCAGCAGGCCGGTGCCGCTGCCGAAATCCAGCACGGTGCGTCCTGTCAGATCGACCACGCGCACCAACGAGTCGAAGGCCAGCCCCGCATAGCGGACGACGTCGGCATTGCTGTCCCATTCTGCGGCGTACTCATCCCAGCTTGAATCCATCAGTTTATTCTCGAATCAGATAATCGGCCGCCGGACGGATCGGTCGGCGCGGCGGCCGCTCGGTCAGACGGCAATCGGATAGCGCAGCCGCGGCGCGACCGCCCGCCAGCCGTCCCGGTCGGCGTCCCCGCGCAGCAGCGGCTCGAAGCCGAACTGCAGGTAGAGGTTGAGGGCGGGGAGGCGGTGGGTGCTGGTTTCCAGCATGGCCCGGTTGAAGCCGCGCTCCCGCAGCAGGGCGATGGCCGCGCTCAACAGCGGCTTGCCCAGCCCGCGCCCCTGCGCCGCCGGGTCGATGGCCACCCAATGGATCTGGCCCACCGGCACGCCTGCCGGTTCCTCCGTTTCCCAGCCGGTGATGGAGCCGATGTCGGCCCCGTCCGGCCCCACAAGAAACAGCACCCGCTGCGACCAGAGCGCGGTGTCGCCGGGCATGGAGTCGCGGAACAGTATCGGCCGTCACGGTGAACTCCGGAATGGCCGCCTGCTGCACCCGCACCCAGGTGGCGATATCTCCCTCGCGGAAGAAGCGGAACGTGTACCCCGGCGGCAGCACATGGACCGGCGCGCGGGCCAGGTCGCGGTGGATCATCCACACCTCGACTTCGGGCAGGTCGGGCGGTTGGGTGGGTGGGGGGTGGTTGGTCATGGGGTTTGCCTGTGCCATTTTACTTGTCTGACGTCGCGCTGTGCGGGCCGCTCACCGATCTCCGCTGCGCCACTCATTTAGCCAGCGCACCTGGCCCGGCCAGCCGGCGGCATCGGTCTGGCTGAGGAGGTTGTCGGCCGCCGCGATGAGCGCCGCCAGCATCCAGTCGCGCTGGTGGGCCAGCACGATCCCGCCATGCGCCGGATAGGTGCGGGCCAACTGGACGAAATCGGCGATGTTGAAAGTCAGGATGAGACGGCCGCGTGCGGTGGCTTGCAACAGTTGTTGTTCGTCGGTGGCGTCGGCAGGCATCCAGTCGCAGGGCGTTCGGGTGACGTCGTGGCCCCGCTCGCGCAGCGCTGCTTCCAGCGACCGGAAGGAGACGTCGGCGTCGAGGTGGAGACGCGGCTTAGCCATTGGCCAGACGCGCTTCGTCGGCCAGCAGCCGGTCGATCTCCGCCCGGTGGGCGGCGGCGAAGGCCAGCGCTTCCTCCACCTGCCGGACGGTCAGCCCATACTCGGCGGCGATTTCCTCCGGGGGCAGTGCCCACTGCTCGCGGGCCACGACGACGCTCTGGACGCGCACGCCGCTGCCGCGCAGGACGGGGGTGGGGATGCCCGCCGCGCCGCGCCGGTAGGTGATCTGCGGGAAGGCGGGGTCGTCGAGCTGCCCGCTGAGCGCGCCGACCTTTTCAGCCGTCGCCCAGAGGATGAACTGGTTGAGCGACACGCCCTGTTCCTTCGCCCTCGCTTCGGCTTCCTGTTTCAGTTGTTGGGGGAGATTGAGGGGATAGCGGGCCATAGCGCCTCCATGATAGCCAATGATGTCGTTGGAGATATCATATAACATATCAGAATGGGCGTCAACGATCTGCCGGGGCGCCGTTCAAGGGCAGGACAGCGCGGCCGAATCACCGCCATCAACGGTACGCATCTCGCCGGTGCCTGATGCGGTAGATGGTGACGGATTGAGCAGCGTCGTCGATGGTATACAAGACGCGGTAAGCGCCGACGCGAATTCGATAGCCCAGATCGCCGCGCAACTTCTTGACGTCGTGGGGGCGTGGCTCCACAGCCAGATCGTCGATTCGACGGCCAACGGCCGCAGCTTCGCTGTGAGGAAGCGAACGTAGCTCCTTAAGCGCCGGGCGCTGGATGCGAATGCTATAGGTCGACGCCATCGGAACGGAGCAGCTCTTTGGCGTCTTCCCAGTCGATCAACTCGTCGTCGGCCGCCAACGCCTCGCGCATTTCGGCTTCGTCGTCGAGCTCTTCCAGCCAGGCGACGATCTGTTCCCAGGCGGTCAGATCGAGTTGCACGGCGCGGCGACGGCCGTTTTCGTCAACGACGTATTGGAGGGAGTGGAGGATTTGGTCCATTTCCAGCATAATGATCGCCTACCTTGTCGGTGTGGGCTGGGATAATTATACCATTCATGGGACAACGGATGAAATGGAACGAAACGAATGGAGCCGGGCAGGATCAGCCGCCACCCCTACCCGTCGCCCTCAGCGGCTCGCAAATGCCCCTGCGCCCACTTCGTATTTGGGTGCTCCGGCCCCAGCGACGCTGGTGAAGACCGCCACCGCCTTCTGCAACATCGCCAGCCCGGCCTCCCGCTCGCCCTGCTGCACCAGCAAGCACACCTAGATTGACTAAGGAATTGCCGTCGATCGGGTGCTCCGGCCCCAGCGCCGCCTCGGTGATGGCCAGCGCCCGCTCGTACAGCGGCCGCGCCGCCCCGTACTCCCCCTGCGCCTGGTGCAGCGCCGCCAGGTTGTTGAGACTGGTGCGCCACATCCGGATGCTCCGGCCCCAGCGCCGCCTCCCGGATGGCCAGCGCCCGCTCGTACAGCGGCCGCGCCGCCCCGTAGTCGCCCTGCGCCTGGTGCAGCGCCGCCAGGTTGTTGAGACTGGTCGCCACATCCGGATGCTCCGGCCCCAGCGCCGCCTCCCGGATGGCCAGCGCCCGCTCATACAGCGGCCGCGCCGCCCCGTAGTCCCCCTGCGCCCGATGCAGCCCCGCCAGGTTGTTGAGACTGGCGGCCACATCCGGATGCTCCGGCCCCAGCGCCGCCTCCCGGATGGCCAGCGCCCGCTCATACAGCGGCCGCGCCGCCCCGTACGTCCCCCTGCGCGTAGTGCAGCCCCGCCAGGTTGTTGAGACTGGTGGCCACATCCGGATGCTCCGGCCCCAGCGCCGCCTCCCGGATGGCCAGCGCCCGCTCGTACAGCGGCCGCGCCGCCGCGTAGTCCCCCTGCGCCTGGTGCAGCGCCGCCAGGTTGTTGAGACTGTGTCGCCACATCCGGATGCTCCGGCCCCAGCGCCGCCTCCCGGATGGCCAGCGCCCGCTCGTACAGCGGCCGCGCCGCCCCGTAGTCGCCCTGCGCCCGGTGCAGCACCGCCAGGTTGTTGAGACTGGTGGCCACAGCCGGATGCTCCGGCCCCAGCGCCGCCTCCTGGATGGCCAGCGCCCGCTCGTACAACGGCCGCGCCGCCCCGTACGTCGCCCTGCGCCTCGCAGCAGCCCCGCCAGGTTGTTGAGACTCGTGCGCCACATCCGGATGCTCCGGCCCCAGCGCCGCCTCCCGGATGGCCAGCGCCCGCTCATACAGCGGCCGCGCCGCCCCGTAGTCGCCCTGCGCCTCGTGCAGCGCCGCCAGGTTGTTGAGAGTGGTCGCCACAATCGGATGGTCCGGCCCCAGCGCCGCCTCCGGATGGCCAGCGCTCGCTCATAGCAGCGGCCGCGCCGCCTCGTAGTCGCCGCTCATCTCAAGGCATAGCGCCAGGTCGTTGGCCAGCGTCGCGGCTGCGCTCGTCTCTACGCTGCAACGGCTGTTCGACCACGTGACTAGATGCGTTGTCCGCCCGGTCAAGCCAAGCGGGATGGCTCGTTCGCAAGGTTTCATCCAAGATCAGCCTGCACAGCTTCTTCCGCCGCCGCCTGCGCCGCCGCCATCCGATCCTCCTCACCCACAACGGCCGCCAGCTCCCCAGCCACATACCGCGCCAGCAGCCGGTGCAGCCGGACGCTCTCCGGGCCGGTGCGCTCCAGCAGGCCGAGGGCCAGCAGCCGCTCCAGCCCGTCGTCGGCCAGCGTCGGCGGCTCCGTCTCCAGCGTGGCCAGCAGCAGGTCGTCCGGCAGCGGCTCGCCGGGGGCGAAGCAGGCGGCGCGGGCCAGCAGGTCGCGGGCGGCCGCGTCGGTGGCGTCCTCGTCGGGCCGCAGCTGCTCGAAGCTGACGGCGAACGTCCGGGCCACATTCAGGTCGTGGCCGGTGGTGGAAACCTCGGCCCACTCGCCCAGCAGCGAGGCGTGGGCTCAGCAGGTCGGGCTGCTGCAGCGCCGCCAGGTAGTCGGCCGCGCTCACCCGCCGGTAGCGGCGCAGGTAGCCGCCCGCCAGCCGCAGGGCCAGCGGCAGCTCCCCCAGCTCGCGGGCAATGGCCGCCAGCTGCTCGTCGGGCAGATCGGTGCGCGGCGGGCGGCCGTCCCCTTCTTGCAGATGCTTGCGCAGCAGGGCTGACGCTCTCCGGCACGTCGAACGGGTCGAGATGGCGCGTGCGCACGCCCAGCGACGGCGGCCAGCTGCTCCCGGCGGCTGGTGACCACCACCACACACCCGCCGCTGGACGGCCGCCACTGCCGCAGCAGGTCCGGGTCTTCGCAGTTGTCGAACAGCAGCAGCCGCCGCTCCGGTTTGGCCCATTCATCGCTTGACGGCCGCCACCTTGTCGTCGGTGGGCAACTCGCTGAACACCGGGTCCAGCCGCATCGCCAGCCCGCACGCCGCCACTTCCTCGGCCACCGTCGTCCGGGTTGGCCAGGCTGACCCAATGCACGCCGCTGAAGTACCGCCCCCAGCGATGGGCAAATTCGGCCGCCAGCTGCGTCTTGCCCACGCCGCCGATGCCGGTGGAAATCACCATCGTCGGGGCGACGCCCCCGTGCTCGCCCTCTTGCGCGTCGCCGTAGAGCAGGGCCAGGGCCAGGTCGCCGAGTTCGGTTTCGCGCCCGGTGAAGAACGGGTTCGGCTGGTAGGGCAGGCGGGAGCCGGGTGGCAGCGGCTGGACGGTTTGGGTGGGTGGGCGGCCGTCTTCGTCGAGGTCGGGGAGGGGTGGGGGGACGTAATCGGGCGGCGGGGCTTGCGTCAGGCACTGTTGGTCATCTTGTCGCGGCCAACAATTCTGGCGTATTGACGTCACCAAGGACACCGCGCCGCCATCGGAGTCAATGATGTTCGTAACGTCATGATGTTTCGCGAGCGTCCCATTCCGTCTGTTCCGCGCAGGTCATCCCTGGTGCCACTTCCGTCACTGCCGGTCAATCCAGCGGGACCGCGGAATCTCCCTGACGTCGATGCCAACTTCGCATATCCAGGGCCGGTCTGGATGGCGACGGCCAGTCGGCTTGCGCCGTTCTTCGCCGCTGTTCCTCGACGAGTCGATACAACCGCCTGCCACTGGTCGCCAGTCACTTCTGCGCCCAGCGCCGTACGCTGTGGTCCTTCATCAGTTGGTACAGGGCCGTCTCCGGCAGGATTTCGTCCAGCGTCTGCCGGAATGTCGTCGCTGCTCGTCGTTTCTTGCCGCTCGGCTATGTCGCGAACAAGGCTGCCAAGCCCGCCGACCCCGGCAGCAAAAGCGGCCAGCTGTGGCGGCAGTTCAATGGAGGGATCGATGATCTTGGCCACGCCGAGGAGTATGGAGACGCCCAGAACATATTGCGCCTGCCGCCGCGGCGTAATTCGTTCCAATATTTGCCAGCTCGCGAGCCGGAGTTTGAGGTCGAGATCTTCCTTTATGCTCATTGGGCCAAAACGGCCGCCGGGCCAGCACCCACCGGCCAACTACGCACGAAACCTGGCCAAGTATAACCCTGCAGCGCAAGACCGGCGAAGAAGCGGCGGCGCGGGCAGCAGACCTGCAGGTCTCCGGCGTGGCCAGCCGTTCGCCAACCCTTTCCCCAATCGCCCCTTGCACTCTGCGGCGGGCGCTGTACTATAAGAAGGCATCGACCCAATAACCCGACGACTCGACAATCCGCCGACCCGACTACGGATGACCTGACGACAAGCGACCATCACAAGAGGAACTACCCATGAAAGCAATGATCTGGACAGCGTACGGCCCGCCGGACGTCTTGAAGCTGCAAGACGTGGCGAAACCGGAACCGAAAGACGGCGAGCTGCTGATTCGCGTCCGGGCGACCAGCGTGACCGCGGGCGATTGCGAGGCGCGGGGGATGTCGTTCCCGGCCTACCTCAGCCTGCCGCTGCGGGTCTACATCGGCTTCACGCGGCCGTCGCGCATCAAGGTGCTGGGCCAGGAGCTGTCGGGCGTGGTGGAGGCGGTCGGTTCGGACGTGACCGGCTTCCGGCCCGGCGACGCCGTCCTGGCGGCCACCGGCTTCCGCTTCGGCGGCGCGGCCGAGTACGCCGTGCTGCCGGAGAAGCCGGGGGACAGTCTCGTGGCCCACAAGCCGGAGGGCGTCAGCTTCGAGGAAGCGGCCGTTCTGCCGACCGGCGGGCTGGAGGCGCTCCACTTCATGCGGCTGGGGCAGGTGGGGCCGGGGCAGCACCTGCTCATCAACGGCGCGGGCGGCAGCATCGGCACGTACGGCGTGCAGTTGGCCAAGCTGATGGGCGCGGAGGTAACGGCCGTCGACAGCGGCCCCAAGCTGGAGATGCTGCGCTCCATCGGGGCCGACCACGTCATCGATTACACGCAGGAAGATTTCCGGCAGAACGGCCAGACCTACGACGCCTTGCTCGATGTGATCGGCTCGGTGGCGCTGGACGACGCGCTGGCGGCGCTTTCGCCGGGCGGGGCGCTGCTGGCGGCCAACCCCAGTCTGGCGATGCGTCGCAGCGGTGGAGCGGCCCGCCGGGCGGGCAAACGGGTGTTCACCGAGGCGGCGGGCCGCGACCCGGCCGACATGGCCTATCTGCTGGAGCTGGTCGAGGCGGGCAAGCTGGCCCCGGTCATCGGCCGGCGCTTTCCGCTGGAGCAGCTGGCCGACGCCCACCGCTTTGCGGAGTCGGGCGGCAAGACCGGCAATATCGTGATCACCGTGAGCGAAGGGGCGTAAGCGTCGGGCCGGGGACCGTTCGGGCGGCCGTTCCCATTTGCGGCCGCAGTCGCTATCGCTATTGTCTTCGCTATGTATTCGCTAGTAGAGGAAGGCCGGCGACCGGGTATTGGGCCAGGCGAGACGGCCGTTACTCTGTATAGCGGAGCAACCCGTCCAGGTCCGCGCCGCGTATCGTGT
Source organism: uncultured Chloroflexia bacterium (assembly GCA_963715935.1). Taxonomy (GTDB): domain Bacteria; phylum Chloroflexota; class Anaerolineae; order Promineifilales; family Promineifilaceae; genus Promineifilum. The sequence goes on from CAVQSM010000005.1 coordinate 48,078, forward strand.
TGTTGGCGTGATAGGTCAGACCCCAGGAGCCGATGACTGACAGATCGGGGAAGATACACAGGGAGAGTACGTCGCTGCCGTCCTCCATCGCCCAGCCGCCGCCGGCCGCGTTCACGCCGCCAAAGGTGTCGGTGCCGCCCACCTGGGTACAGTAGAGGCTCGACGGATTGGCCGACGGTTCGCCGCCGCCCTCAATCGGTGTCTGGGCGCGGTACGCCAGCGCAGCCAGCGTCGGCTGGTCGGTGTAGATGGTGTCCAGTCCGATGGTGATGCGCGACTCATCCTCGGCGGTGAACGTGCACACGCCCTTCGACCCGGACAGACGCAGCGGGTTATCGTTGTTGGTGCCGTAGAATGGGTAGCGTGTTTCCACCGCGCCACCGCTTTCGTTGCAATAGGCGGCCGCGGCCCCGGCCGCAACATCGTCGCTGACTGCTTCCTGCGCGCGGTTGCTCGCGCAGCCTGCCAGCAGAACGAGCAGCCCCACCCATAAGACAACGCCCAGCGACCGCTGGCCCAAGAATGAGCTCCGGTTGCCGCCCGTCCTAACTCCAGCAGCGTTCATGCTTCGTCTGTTGTTCATTCTCTTTTCTCGCTGATCCAGTCGGTGCACGGCCTGGTTGGCGACAGAGGTTCGGCCGCCGAGACGTACCAATGGATTATAGGCCGTCGACGGCTCGTGCCAGTGAGGGAGCTGTGTCAGGTGAAGGCGTATGATCCTCTGCCAAAGCCGAGACGCAGGCGGAGAGGGCAGGATGTTCCAACCTGATCGATGGTGCCGGAAAAACCGGGAGACATTCGTTTAGTAGAATGATGCCCGCCGCCATGTGGCCGCAGGCAGCGTCGAACCATTCTCTACATATGGAGCCCCAGCGGCCCCCAAAGGAAATTTCATAATGAGTAACGAGACGGACCTGCGGAAGCATTTCGAGGCGATTGTCGGCTACGAACTGAATGACGATCTGGTGAATGATGTTGCCCTGCGTGATCGGGTGAGCGTCTACTACAAGACGAAGGACGGTCACATGACGTCGCGCGAGATCGGTACCACCGGAGCCTCCACCAAAGGATGCGCGGAAACGGGCATTCTGACGATTGGCGGCCTGGTCCGCACCGGTGCCGACGGCGTCGCGGCGCATTTGCTGAGCGACTTCCACTGCGCGTCAGACATCGGCAAGCAGCGCCAACAGGTTAACATCGTGCGGCCGTTCGTGTTTGTGGTCACTCCCCGCACCCACGCCCCCATCTTCGCCACGTGCCGCTCATCCCTGGTGCAAACCAACGGCCTGGGCGACATCAAGTTTGAGATCACCACCTGGAATGCCAACGGCGACCCCGCAGCCGGCGTCCCGGTTGGCTGGCACTGTATGGCCGCTTACGAAACGTCGTTCGGGGGCATAGACTGACCCCTGACAGATCGCGGGGCGACGCAGGATCGCCCCGCCATCTTCTTTCCGCCCCAGCCCCTAACCGCCATCCCCCACGCTCACCACAACATTCCCTTTCTTGTGCCCCAACTCGACATAACGATGGGCCTCTACGATCTCGGTTAGCGGGTAGCGGCGGTCGATGGCGGCGCGGAGGGTGCCCGCTTCGGCCCACGCCCGGAGCGTGTCGAGGTCGTCGGGCAGAATGTCGCACTGGTCGGAGGAGGTGTTGGCGTTCAGGTAGACGCCGTCTTCGCGAACGGCACGCTGGGCCTGCGCCGGCGGCAGCTTGCCGACCGCGTCGAACACCACATCGTAGACGGTCTCGCCCGACGTGGCGTCCTCCTGGGTGTAGTCGATCACGTGCTCTGCACCCAGCCCGCGCACCATCTCCAGATTGCCGGTGCTGCACACGCCGGTGACGGTCGCTCCCATCTCGCGGGCGATCTGGACGGCGAAGGTGCCGACGCTGCCGGACGCGCCGTAGATCAGCACCGATTGGCCCGGCTCGATGGCCGCCAGCCGCAGCACGCAGAGCGCCGTCAGCCCGCCGTTGGGGATGGGCGCGGCCTCCTCATACGACAGATTGGCCGGCATGAGGGCCACCCTCGTGTCTTCCGGCAGGCATTTGTACTCGGCGTACGCGCCGAAACCCGCCCAGAGCGTGGAGCCGAAGACGTCATCACCAGCCTTGAAGCGCGTCACGTCGCTGCCCACCGCCTCGACCCGACCGGCCAGTTCCATGCCCAGCACCGGCTTCTTGGGGCGCGACCAGCCCAGGTAGAGCCGGGCGGCCAACTGCTGCCACACCGAGCCGGGCACATTGAAGCTGCGGATGCGCACGTCGCCCGCATGGACGGTGGTGGCGTGGATCCGGATCAGGATCTCGTTGTCCTTCGGGCTGGGTTTGGGCAGCTCCTGAAGCTGCAAGACCTCCGGCGGTCCATACTTCGTGCAGATGACGGCTTGCATGGCCCGTCTCCTTTTCGCCGGAAATCAGCGCTCCGGCGTGGCGGGCGGCGCGTCAATCAACACGCCGGCCTGATCGAATATTGCTTTCTTGCGCTTCCACGACCCGCCGCAGCTCTGACCGGGCCGGGGTTCCGCAGCAGGCTGTTCGGGCGGCCGCCCGGCTCAGGGTCGCGGAATTATCGACCTAGTTTACCCGATCCCGGCGCGCCGGTGCGAACTGGCCCGGAGCAGCGGCAGGGCTTTTCAGTAGTCGGACTTGAACAGGCCTAGAAACCGAGTTTCTGGGCGCTCGTCGAGCGCATACGCGGCTGGCCCTGAGAAACTCGGTTTCTACGTACGACCTTTGAAAAACCCTGGGAGCAGCCGCCAGCTTGCCCGACCTTGCCGGGTTCACTATACTCGACCACAGCACACCCAACCTAGCGTCGGACTCGATTCCCCTTTATCGAGCCGGTTGAAGGAGCATTCTCATGTCAAAGCGGATCACCATTCTGTTGGCCTGCCTGCTGGCGGCCGTTCTCATCGCCCCCGCGGCCCGACCGGCGGCGGCCGTCGATCGCTGTCTCCTGACTTATAACGCCTATTTGCCCGGCGCGCTGGGCACGGAAGACGGCCCGGACGCCACGCCTCAACGGGGCGCAGCGGGCAAGCTCCAGGCCGACTTCAACGGCGACGGCTGCGCCGACCTGGCCGTTGGTGCGCCCTACAGCGATGTGTTCGGCACCAATCGGGCCGGGATGGTCGAAATCTTCTACGGCAGTCGCGGCGGTCTGGCGAACGAGGGGCAAATTGTGCTCCCGCCCGTGCCCGAAGACGAATCGTTCTTTGGCCTCTCGCTGGCTGCCGGTGACTTCAACAATGATGGCTACAGCGACCTGGTCGTGAGCGCCATCGGCTATCTGGTCAGCGGTCAGGACGATGCCGGGGCGATCTACGTCTTTCCCGGTTCGCCGCAGGGGATTGACCCGGACAACTGGACCGAGTGGCATCAGGCGACCCCGGGCGTTCCGGGCGGTCCCGAGAACGGCGACTTATTCGGCCGGGCGTTAGCGACCGGCGACTTCGACGGCGACAACCACTCCGACCTGGCCATCGGCATACCCAACGAGGCGATCGGCAGCGTGTCCCGAGCGGGCTATGTCATCGTCCTGTACGGGTCGCCCAGCGGGCTGACGGCCGACGGCGCCCAGGAGTGGAACCAGGCGTCGCCGGGCATCGACGCCGAGAATGAAGTCAATGATGAGTTCGGCTGGGCGCTGGCGGCGGGCGACTTCGGCCCCAACTCCCGCTATGACGATCTGGCCATCACCGTTCCGTCGCAGGACGTAGGATTCGGTGAAGATGCCGGGGTGGTGTATGTGCTGTACGGTTCGTCCAACGGGCTGACGAGCGTGAACACGACGCTCCTGTCACAGTCCACCTTCGGGGTCAGTGGCAGCTCGGAGGATTTCGACAAGTTCGGCGTCTCCGTCGCTGCCGGCGATTTCGACGACAATGGCGTGGACGATCTGGCCGTGGGCATTCCGTTTGAAGACCTGTCCGGCGAGAGCGCCTCAGGCCGCGTTGTCGTTTTCTACGGCGAACGCGGCGATGAACTGTCCGGGTCGCGCTCAGAGGGATTTGACAACGGCGTGGCCGGGGCCAACGAGGCGGATGACTACTTTGGCTATTCGCTGGCGACCGGCGACCTGGATGGCGACCGCCACATGGACCTGATCATCGGCGCGCCGAAAGAGGATATCGGGTCGCTTGAAAATGCCGGCTGGGTGGTCATTCTCTATGGAAGCGACGACGGTCTCGACGATGCGACGGCGCAGGGCTGGTCGTATCCCGCAAGCGCAGAACGCGAAGGCGACTGGATGGGCCGGTCGGTGACGGCGGGGGACTACAACGGCGACGGCATCTGGGACATGGCCACCGGCGTGGACCTGCGGTACGACGACACGAACTCCAACTACTTCCGCGGCCGGGCGCTTGTCTTCTACGGCCGGTTCGTCATCGGCCTGACCGGTGCGGGCATTCAGGAGCTATCGTCCGCTCCGGCTTCCAACACCCTGGTGCCGTTCCGCTTCGGCTGGGCGGTGCGGTAGGGCGTTGGGGCTGGGGACGCGGGATTGGGGGCCGGGGCCAGGCAGCGACCGCTGCGCCCAGCACCTGGACCCGGTCCCCAGCCTCCCGCGCTACGGCCTGACGACCCCCTGCGGCCAGCTGCCTTCGGGCAGGTCGAGCAGCGCTTGCTGGCCGTTGGGGACCGACCTGGCTGCTGCAGCCGCGGGTTGCCCAGCTCGTCGCTTCGACCATTCACAAACACGACGGCCGTCTCTACGATCTGGCGTGCTACACCATCATGCCCAACCACATTCATCTGGTGCTGACGCCGCGTGCAGCCGAAGATGGAACACCGATCGCGCTCCAACGCATTATGTACACGCTCAAGCGTCAGACGGCCATAGGCGCTAACAGGCACCTCGATCGGAACGGCACCTTCTGGCAATATGAGAGCTACGACCACTACATTCGTGACCGGGCCGAATACGAGCGGGTTGTGGCGTATGTCCTCGACAATCCGGTCAAGGCAGGCCTATGCGACTCGTGGGAAGCGTGGCCCTGGAGCTACCTGGGCCCGTAGTTTGTCGCACTCTCGCGTTCCTACGGCGCGCGCCCCGACCGGAGCTGTGACCGCGACAAGGAATGGCGCGCTACATGGTCTGCCTTGGCGGTCGCCCGATCGGTTGCTTTGGTGTACCCTGATGCTGTCCCTCGGTCCGATCATCGGTTCCGAAGGCAGAGTAACGACGATAGTGACCACAAGACTACCTGACTGCTAGACCAAATGAGCACCAAAGCAACTAAATTCTGGGACGGCCGCGCGGCCAGTTATGACGGCGCCGACGACGACGGGCAGGCGGACCCGACGATGCTGGGCGACATCCAGCGCCATCTGCGGCCGGGCGACCGGCTGCTCGACTTCGGCTGCGCCACCGGGACCTACACGCTGGCCGTGGCCGGGAGCGTGGCGGCCGTCGAGGGGCGCGACCTGTCCGGCAAGATGATCGCCATCGCCCAACAGAAAGCGGCGGCGCAGGGGGTGGCGAACGCCCACTTCTCCGCCGGGCCGCTCGACCAGGCGGGGTACGAGGCCGGTTCGTTCGATGTCGTGCTGGCCCTCAATGTGCTCCACCTGCTGCCGGACGCCGCCGGGACGCTGGCCCAGCTGAGCGCCCTGTTGTCGCCGGGCGGCCGTCTCATCACCGAGACACCGTGCCTGGGCCAGAAGCGGTCGCTGATCGGCCTGTTCATGCGCGGCCTGAGCAAGGTCGGCATCGTCCCCCATCTGAACGCCCTGAGCAGCGCCGATATCGACGCCCTGGTCGCCGGGGCGGGGTTGCAGCAGACCGAGGCCGAGCTGCGGCCCGGCAGGATCGGTAGCTACTTCCTCGTCGCCACCAAAGGGTAGCTGCCCCCGACGGCCGGCTCCCAACCCCAGCGCCACGCTCCAGCCCCAGACCCTATCCCCCAACAGTGCTATAATGCGCCCATGACCACCGGGCTGCTCCAGACGAAGCTCCACGCGCCGCCACCGCGACCCAACCTGGTGGCCCGCCCCCGGATGCTGGCCCGCCTGGACGAGGGAGCTGGCCCGGCAGCGACGGCTGGCCCTGGTGGTGGCTCCCGCCGGCTACGGCAAGACGACCCTGGTCACCAGCTGGCTGGCGACGCTGCCGCCGGAAACGGCCGTCGGGTGGCTCTCGCTCGACAGCCACGACAATGAGCCGCTGCGCTTCATCCGCTACCTGGTCGCCGCCGTGCGCGGCGCGGTTCACGGCTTCGCGCCCGGTCTGGCCGAGAGCGTGGGGGCGACGACCATCACGCCCGGGACGCCGGATGTGCAGGCGATCTCCCAGGCGCTGACGAACGCCCTGCATTCGATCGACGAGCGCCTGCTCGTGGTTCTCGACGACTACCATGTGATCGAGAACGCTGATATCCAGCAGCTTGTGGCCGCATTAATCGACTACGCGCCGCCGCATGTCCAGTTTGTGCTGACCGCTCGAGATGTGCCGCCGCTGCCCGTGCCGCGCTGGCGGGTGCGGGACCAGGTGACCAGCATCACCTCCGACGACCTGCGCTTCAACGCGGCTGAGGCGGGACTGTTCTTGCACGAGACAATGGGGCTGACGCTGGATGAGACGGCCGTCGCCGAGTTGGAGGAGCGCACCGAGGGCTGGGCGGCGGGCTTGCAGTTGGCGGCCCTTTCGCTGCGCCGCGAAGATGGCCAGACGGCCACCTACTCGCTCAGCGGCAGCGACCGGTTCGTGGCTGACTATCTGTTGACTGAAGTGCTCAACCATCAGACGGCCGACACCCATGCCTTCCTGCTGCAAACGTCCCTTTTCGACCGCTTCAGCGCCGACCTGGGTGACGCTGTGCTGCAGCGAGACAACAGCCGGGCGCTGCTCGACGACCTGGAGCGCAGCGATCTCTTTCTCGTGCCGTTGGACAACGAGCGGCGCTGGTATCGCTACCACCATCTGTTTGGCGAGCTGCTGCGAGACCGGCTGCGCCGCGAAGCGGACGATGCCACCATCGCCGCTCTCAACCGCCGCGGCGCCCGCTGGTTTGACGAGCACGGCTTTCGAGAGGAAGCGGTTCACCATGCGCTGGCCTCCGGCGACATGGAGCTGGCTGCCGCGCTGATCGCCGCCACGCCCAGCCACGCACTCTGGCAGCAGGACGGAGCCTATCAGTTGGCCGCGTGGGTGGAGGCACTGCCGGAAGCGGTGCGCCGCGCCGAACCGCGCACACTGCTCCTGGCTGCGGGAGCCAACCTGCTGCTTGGGCGGATTGACGATCTACGCCGCTACATGGCCCAGATGGAAGGTCTGGAATCGTTGTGGCCGGGCTATCTGCTGTTCGAGTCCATCCTTGTCCGCAACTCAGGGAAGCCGGAAGCGGCGGTGGCCCTGCTTCGGGAGTCGCTGGCGGGCATGGAGGAGGCGGATGCAGACCCCGTGCTGCGGGCGATGGCCCAGCTGCAGCTGGCGGTCAATAACCTTGAGTTGGGTCGCTGGAACGACGCCGAAACTGAAATCAAGGCAACTCAGGAACTGCTGCGGCCCGGCGGCCCGGCGGCCGTCATGAATCTGGAAGCGCTGCGGCTGGCGGGGCTGGTGGCGTTCGCTCGGGGCGACACGTACGCGGCCGAACGCATCTGGCGCGACACGCTGGCCCTGACGTCGGCGCCCGACGGCACGATCAGTCCAACAGCAGGTGTCATCCAGACCGACCTCGCTTCAGTCAATTACGAATGGAACGACCTGGATGCGGCCGAAGCGCTCTATGAAGAAGCGCTGCAGAGTTATGCGCTCACTGGTCTGAGCGACACGATGTTTGCGGCTGAGCTGGGGCTGGCGGATCTGGCAGCCGTGCGGGGCGACGCGGTGGCCACCGACGCGCATTTGACGCGCGTGCGCCAGGTCGTCCAGGACAGTGGGCTTGACAACATCATCGAGCAGCTGGCGGCCGTCGAAGTCCTCTATCACCTGCGCCTGAATCGTCTGGATGCGGCTGTGCGCTGGGCCAATGCCAGCGGGCACAGCGCGGATGAACGGCCTACCCAGAGCTGACGTCCGATCGCGTCTGGCGCTGCTGGCGACGCGGCTGGCAGAGAGCCGGGCATTGGGCACAACAGAAGGTGTGGCTGACTGGCTGGCGTACGGGGAGCATCTGCTGGCGCTGGCAGAATCGGCCGGCCACGTGACCCATGCGATCCGGCTGCGCTTGCAGCTGGCCCAGGGATACGCCCTGCTGGGCGAGGACGAGCGCGCGCTGGACACAGTAGCGGCGGCGCTGGCGGCGGCCGAACGGGGCAGTTTGATCCGCACGTTCCTCGATGCCGGGCCGGGTATCCAGGCGCTGCTGGAAGCGGCCGAGGCGCGGAATCTCCAGCCTCGCTTTGTGCGCCGCCTGCTGCTGGCCTTTGCCCGCGAGACCGGGCATGCGCCGGCGGTCGCCCCCGCTGCGCTGCCAGAGCCGCTGACCGACCGCGAGTACGAAGTGCTGCGCCTCATCGCCGCCGGGCTGAGCAACCGCGAGATCGAAGAGCGGCTGGTCATTAGCAAGAACACGGTCCGCAGCCACATCAAGAACCTCTACGGCAAGCTGGGCGTGGGCAGCCGCACGCAGGCCGTGAAACAGGCGCAAGCGCTGGGCCTGCTGTAGCTGCGGTCGCCCCGCGCCGACCCCATCTCACCCCCCCCGCCACACCCATCTCACCCCTTTCGGTGGTGAATCACCCCCCGGGGCCTCCGCTATCCTGTTTGTAGATTCAACAGATGGGAGGTCATCATCATGATTGCAGTATTGAAGCAGCGTAATTTTTCACTCTTGTGGCTGGGCGGGCTCATTTCCATGATCGGCAACTGGGTGCTGCTGGCGGCGCTGCCGTTCCACATTTATGCTCTTACGGGCTCAGCGCTGGCCACGGGCGGGCTGCTCATGGCGTACGTCGCGCCGGGCATTATCGTCGGCTCGATCGCCGGTGTCTATGTCGATCGCTGGGACCGCAAGCGGACGATGGTGATCACCACAATCTTGCAGGGCGCTATGGTCGCTACGCTGCTGTTCGTCCAGTCGGCCGACTGGTTGTGGCTCATCTACCTCGTGGCGATCATTGAGTCGTCCCTGGAGCGGTTCTTCCGCCCCGCGGAAAATGCCTTGCTGCCGAAGCTGGTCGGCGAAGACCAACTGCTGTCGGCCAACTCGCTCAATGCGCTCAACGACAATCTGGCGCGGCTGGGTGGCCCGGCGCTGGGCGGGCTGCTGCTGGGGCTGGTTGGCTTTTACAGCGTGGTTGTCGTTGATGTGGTCACCTACGTGGTGGCGGCCTTGCTCATTCTGCTGGTGCAGCTTCCCGAAAGCGCCCGGCGTGCGGAGGTCGTGCCCGCAGAGTCGGCTGATGTCGGGGGGGCGTTCCGCAGCTTGTGGACGGAGTGGAAGGCGGGGCTGGCGATTGTTGGCCACAGCCGCCTGCTGATCGCGCTGTTTGTTGTGCTGGGCCTGATGCTCTTTGGCGACGCCATCCTGAGCGCGGTCCTCGTCGTCTTTGTCCAGAAGGACATGGGGCTGACCGCGGTGGAGTTCGGCTGGATGATGACCGCCCGCGGCATCGGCGGCATCATTGGCGGCCTGCTCGCGGCCCAGCTGGGGGCGAAGCTGATGCCGGGACGACTGCTGGCGGTTGGGCTGACGGCCACTGGCGTGGCCCTGGTCGTGGCCGTCTTCTTCCCGACGCTGACAGTGGTGCTGCCCCTCCTAATCTTTGTCGGTATCATGGGTCTAATCGCCATGATAAGCGCCCAGACCATGATGCAGAAAGGAACCGAAGACGCCTACCTGGGCCGTGTCTTCGGCCTGTTCGGCGCGGTGTCGGCGCTGGTCATGTTTATCGGCGCGGGGATTGGCGGCGCAATGGCCGATACGCTGGGCAGTCTGACCCTCATGAATGTGTCCGCCATCCTGACGATTGCCTCCGGTCTGCTGGCTTTCATCCTGCTGGGTCGGTCGGCCCCGCAGCCGGCTGCACCCTCGGCAGCCCCGGCCCCGGAAGCGGTCGAATCGATGTAATGGCTGTCCGGCAACGGCGCACTGCGAAGGTGCGGCGACGGATAGGGCAGGTGGGGCGGCCTGAGTTGGGCTGACCGCCAACCCGACGACACAATCTGATTGCCGGAGAACACGGATGACGCTGGAGGCAGACCGCCGAACGTGTCATCCGTGTTGTCGTTTCTGCCGTTTGCGAAGAGCCGACGGCAGATTAAGCTGGTGGACGGCCATTCGCATAGTGACTCTTGTGAACGACGGTGTGGCGGCTGTCGCAGGTGCTGACCAAATCATCATGCTTGGCGACACTCCGAGCAGCTTCGGATAAATGGACGAGCCTGCCCCCCACTGCATTGAAAGGGGCAGGCTCCGGAGAAAAGGAGGACCGAGAGAACAGTCCGCCTTTCGGCCAGGTGGTCTCAGTCGACCACGGCTGGTTGTTGCTCCGGCTTCGGTTGGCCGGGGCGCGGGCGGCCCGTCAGGCGGGCGAACAACCTGGCCAGCAAGCCCCGACTGGCCGGGCTGCCGTTGGCGGCCTTCGCCTGGCGGGCCAGTTCGCCCTCGTGCCGGCGGCTGTTGACCCGGTTCCGGGTCTGGTGTCGCTGCCATTCGTAGTTGCTGTCCATTGCTGTTCTATCCTTTTGGCCCTCGCCTGTTCGGTCTGCCTGTCTGCCTATACTCTACCGGCGAGGCAGGGTGAGCCGCACCACCCATCTGGGGTGAACCGCGGGGGGAATCGGCCGCGGCACAGCCCTTATGGGGGGAAGTGGCTATAATCGGCGGCGAGTGACGGCGCCCGGGGGATGCCGGAGGCGACAGATGACGATTGATGATGAGCATGGCATGACGGAGTCGTTAACCGCCCGCGAGGTGGATATTCTGCGCTGTGTGGCCGAGGGATTGACCAACCGCCAGATTGCCGAGAAGCTTTATCTCAGCCCGGAAACGGTCAAGTGGTACAACAAGCAGCTGTTCAGGAAGCTGGGGGTCAGCACTCGCACGGAGGCGGCCGCCCATGCCAGGACACGCGAACTGCTGCATGACGAGCGCGAGATGACGGCCGTTGTGCCGGACGGAGAGCGCGCCGACCTGCCCGCGGAGCTATCCTCCTTCGTCGGCCGCCGCCAGGAGATGGCCGGGATAGCCGCCCTGCTGGAACAGGCCCGGCTGGTGACGTTGACCGGGCCGGGCGGCGTGGGCAAGACCCGCCTGGCGCTGCATGTGGCCGCTACCGCAGCTGAGCGCTATCCTCACGGTGTGCACTTCGTGTCGCTGGCCGGCACGGTCGATCCCGCGCTGGTGCACAAGACGATTGCCACAAGGCTGGGTCTGATCGAGCAACCCGGCCACGACCTGACCGGCACGCTCCGGCGCTATCTACGGAACAAGCAGGTGCTGCTCGTGCTGGACAACTACGAACACGTCCTGGCTGCCGCGCCGCTGGTAACCGATCTGCTGACGGCCGCACCGGCGCTCACCATTCTGGCGACCAGCCGCGAGGCGCTGCGGCTGACCGGGGAGCACGAGTATCTGGTGCCGCCGCTGACCGTGCCGGCCACCGCCGCCAGCTGATTCGCCCGCCGAGCTGGCCGCTTACGAGTCAGTCGACCTTCTGGTGCAGCGAGCGCGGGCGGCCCAGAGCCGGGTTCCGGCTGACCGACGAGAACGCGGCGGCCGTCGCCGGCATCTGCCTGCGCCTGGACGGGCTGCCGCTGGCCATTGAACTGGCTGCCGCCCGCATCCGGGTGTTCAGTCCGCAGCAGCTGCTGGAACGGCTGGACAGCAGCCTCTCTGTCCTGACCACCAGCGCTCGCGACCTGCCGCCCCGCCAGCGCACGCTGCGCCAGACGATTGCCTGGAGCTACGAGCTGCTGAGCGAGGCCGAGCAGCGGCTGTTCGCCCGGTTGGGTGTCTTTGTGGACGGCCGCAGCATCGACGCGGTGGAGGCGGTCTGCGGGCCTGATCCCGGTCTGGATGTGGTTGACGGGCTGGAATCCCTGCTCAGCAAGAGCCTCCTGTACCAGGAGGAAGGGCCGGACGGCCAGCCGCGCTTCTACATGCTGGAAACGATCCAGGAGTACGCGCTGGAGAAGCTGGACGCAGCGGGCGAACTGGAGGAAGTGCGCGATCGTCACCTGCACTACTTTCTCTCACTCGGCGAGGCGATGGAGGGCGGCTACCGGCGCCACGGACAGATGCGCCTGCTGGCGCGGACCGACGCCGAGCTGGGCAACATCCGCGCCGCGTTTGAGTGGGCGATGGCGACCGGGCAGCTGGACGCCGCCGCCGGGCTGGTCTCGTCCATCGATTACTATCTCGAGTATTTCGGCAGCCTGACGGAGGGGTATGAGTGGGTCACGCTGCTGGTCGAGCGACTGGATGAGCTGTCGCCTGATCGTCACGTCCGCTTTCTTCGATCGGCCGCCGTCATCGACTGGTCCAACGGCAGGCTGGCCGAAAGCGCGGCACTGGCCGAGCAGGGTTGGCGCTGGCACGGGAACTGGGCGACCGGGCGCTGGAGGGCTGGCTGCTGACGGAGCTGGCCATTTCGACCGCTGTGGAGTCCGACGACCCGGCCGTGCGCCGGGAAGCGATCCGGCAGTGCCAGGCGATCATCGACATCTTTACCGAGTTGGACGACAAGCCGGGCCTGGCCAACGGCTACAACCTGCTGGGCGAGGTGCTGCGGCTGGACGGTGACTACGAGGAGGCCCGCCGGGTCTACGAGATTGCGCTGGCGCTCAGCGAGGAGACCGGCGAACTCAACCGCCAATCATTGGTGCGGGCCAACCTGTCGTTCGTCGCCTACCGCCTCGGCGAATTTGAGGAAGCGCGCGACCTGGCAGTCGTTCTGCTGCGCGACCGGTATGCGTCCGGGATGCGAGCCTGGTTTCTCATTGACCTGGCGGTGCTGGCCGCGCCGCTGGGACAGCTGGGACAGCCGGAGATGGGGGCGCGCCTACTTGGGGCATCGGCTGCCATCATGGCCGAAATCGGCGCTCCGTACCAGCCCAGCGACCAGGAAGAAATCGACCTGTACATCAGGGACATTCGCGCCTTGCTGGATGAAGACGCATTTGCCGCCGCCTGGGACGAAGGCGCGGCGATGAGCTACGCGCAGGTGGTGGCGTACGTGCAGGCAGACCAGTGAGGGGTGACCGGCTGTGGCCAGCCCGTGCCGGCGACCCTATTCCGGCTCGGTCGTCTGGTCCGGGTCGAGGTCGTAGAGCCGTTCGCGAAACATGGCGACGCCTTGCAGGACCAGCAGTAGGCCACCGCCAATGGCCCAGACGATGAGGGCGAGACGGACGAGCGGACTTTCGAGGTACGAGAAGATGAGGATGAGGCCGAGGCCAATCTCGAATGCGCCCAGGAGATAGCCCGATCCACTGCGCTGGCCAGGTTTTTCACGCCAGACCGGGATGTGGCCGGTGATGTGGAGCAGCCCGGTAAGCACGGCCACCACACCGAGCAGGTCGCTGAAGAGTTCGACCGTGACGAGGTCGTCCCAAATCAGGCGCGTCTGCACAGTCAGACCGGCTGCAATGCCGATGACGCCGACGAGGAGGGTCAGCCGGCGGCCTTTGGCCCGGTTTCGGCCTGCGCCCAGGCTGATCATCCCCGCCGCCATCCAGTACGCCCCGATAAACGAGCCGAGCAGGGTGCCGCTTCGACCAGGCTGGAAGAAGAGAAAGGCCCCCATCGCCACCGCCAGGATACCCCGGCCCAACACCAGCAGCAGGGAAAACCAGTAGCCCCCCGATTTGATACGTTCTTTGCTGACCATGCCCATTGCGCCTTGACCGTGCTCGCAGCCGCACCGGGCGGCCGCGTTGCATAGTCACCTACAATATAGGGTCGGTCGTCGTTTGTGAATGAGTGAGTTGGCGAAAGAGAGGATGGGCCGCAAACGAGGCGCACTCTCATCAGGATGGTCGCGAACTCGAGGTGATGCCTCGTTGCCCGCGACCATTCTGCGCCATCCGGCTTGCCAGGCCGTGTTGATCGGCGATCGCCGCTCTGCTACCGGATCACCGACGGCAGGTTCACCCGATACAGGTCGGCAAACTGGATGAACGTGCGGGTGAAGTTGTCGCCGTAGTCGTAGGGGCAGGCGATATCCGTGTGACCGTCGCCGTTGAAGTCACCCGCCACGATGCCCTTAACACACTGGCCCATCGCAAACTGGCCCGGCCCGGTGTTCGGCGTCGCCCGCTGCCATGTCCGTACTCGTTATCCCGCGCCATCTGCACCCACGTCGCCGTGTTCGCGCTGCCGTAGTCGTAGTTGCAGAACAGGTCCAGACGGCCGTCGGCGTTCAGGTCGCCCTCCGAATAGGTACAGCGGCCCGGATCAAACTGAGTCTGCAGCTGCTCGGTGTAGGCGCTCCAGCGCGTCAGGTCGGTCCCGCTGGAAAGCTGGGCAAAGGTGCGGGTCTCGTTGCCGAAATAGTCGTAGACGCAAACCAGATCGTCCAGCTGGTCACCGTTGATGTCGCCTACGGTCAGCAAGCTGCAGCGTCCCATGTTGAAGCCGCTCTGCGGTCGCCGAGCCGCTCCAGGGGCTGAATCCGACCCCACCTGCGCCGGCGGAGAGCTGCACGAACGTCAGCGTCTGGTTGCCGCCGTAGTTGTAGGGGCAGATCAGGTCAGCTTCGCCGTCGTTGTTGACATCACCGGCCATCACAGCCGTGCAGCGGCCGATATCGAACTGGGTCTGGGACGTGGGGCGCTGCGCCTGCCAGGGGGTCAGGCTGTCGCCGTCGGAGAACTGGACAAAGGTGCGGGTCAGGTTGCCGCCGTAATTGTAGGGGCAGATCAGGTCGTCGAAGCCGTCCCCGTTGGCATCGGCGACGAGGACCGGCGTGCAGCGGTTCGGGTCGAACTGGGATTGCTGGTCGTTCCAGGCGCCAAACCCGACACCGTCGTTACCGCCGTTCACCTGGATAAAGGTGCGGGTCACGTTACCGCCGTAGTCGTAAACACAGACAAGATCGACCAACCCGTTGCCGGATAGATCGCCGTAGCCAAGACCGCGGCAGCGACCGAGGTCAAACCCCGTCTGCAAGGTCGGCCGCTGCGCCGACCAGCCGCTCAGGCCGAGGCCGTCGGTCCGCTGGACGAAGCTCCGCGTCTGGTTGCCGCCGTAGTTGTAGGGGCAGATCGAGGTCAGGGCGGCCGTCGCCGTTGACGTCGCCGCTGGCGACGATCTGGCAGCGATTCAGGTCGAACTGGTTGTTTTCGCCCTGGCGCTGCCAGTTTCGGAACGATTCGACAGGCGGGGCGAGCGTGATGGCGTCGGTTGTGGTGGGTACAGCGGGCTCAGCCTGCGCTGCGAGGGCGGCTGTCGTCGTGAGCGCGAACAGCAGGGCGATAAGCAGGATGGCGAAAAGGATCGTTGAGCGAAAAGGAAGCTTCGGCATAGGTCAATCTCCTTGTGATGGGTCGACACACGTACGGCCCTGCGGGCCTACGCCGCGAATAGTTTGTGGTTAGAACGTTACTCGGACGGTTGGGAGTTTAGCCATGAATAATGGGTGGGTCAATACAGGAGGCGCGACGCACCGCAAGAGGCGGCCGCCAGGGGCACAAGCCCGGCCCGATCCATCAGGTGATGGACGGGCTGGGCCGTGCCTGCGAAGGATGCCGCGTGCCGGCGGCAAGCAGCCGATCTACCGGGTTGTGAGCAACAGCTCCGGCGGGTGTTCGCCTTCCTTGCTGCTGAAGGTAACCCGGTTGCGCGACCTGTTGTGCAGGGCCAGACTGACGCGCCCATTCTGATTCTCCAGGGCGTCGATGACCGTCTGCGTCACGTCGACCTCCACCCACTCTTGCCTGCTGACTCTGCGGAGCGAGGCCAGCGGCAGGCCGTCGATGTCCGGCGCGTTGCGCCAGGTCAGCTCGTTCTCCAGCCACAGATCATTCGTCCCCTTGTAGTAGGGTGACACCGCGTAGAGCCGGCCTCCGTCGGGTCCGGGGTTGACCACGTAGAGCCGCAGCGTGGCCTGGACGACGGTTCCGCCGGCGCGGGCGGCATTGAACTTGATGTATGTGTCGGTGTCGCGAGCCGCATTTTGGACCAGCAGCCGGTGCCTGGAGCCAAACGACTTGGTGGGCCTTCTCTGGGTCACATAACTGTCGTTGGTGGGTGTTAGAGGCGCCCTGTCGTAGGCCAGGACGACAGTGTACCATTCGGGACCGGACTGCGAGTTGTCGTCAAACTCCACGATGAGCGTGTACGCATTGTCCGGGGCCGGCTGCTGCACAATGGACATGTCCCCGCGCGCGTCGACCGCGTTGAGGGCGACAATCTGGTCGTCTGTGGCCAGGGGCGGCGCTTGCTCGTACTGGTCCAGCGTCGTGCAATCGCCACATCTCACTTCGTTGTCAATCGGGTCAGCGGGGTTGTGGTCTGGCGGGTCGCCGGGCCACACCGGGAACCACGGATCGCCGTTGAAGTAAGTAGGCACATTGCCGCCGGGCGCGTCGAAGTGGCGGCCCGGCGCGGCGAAGTCGAAGTGGTGCCAGTAGATCGCGCCCTGCTGGATGACGAGCTGGCTGCGCCCGTCGATGTATGCGGTCACCTCCAGCGTGGTGCGCAGCGGCTGCCAGTTCGGGCCACGATCCCATGTGGGCGAATCGGTCAGGGGCATCAAACCGGCGCCGTTGGCACTCATCAGGTAGAGGTCCTTGTCCAGTTCGATGACAAGCGTTTTCCCGTTTGGTGACCAGGCCGCCTCACCGACTTCCATTTGGTCGCCCAGAAAGGTAAGCCGGCTCTCCGGCCCGTCCAGCGTGCGGACCGCGATCTCCCAGTGGTTGTCGAAGACCGCCCGGTAGGCCAGCGTCTGGCCATCCGGTGACCACGCTGGACTCATTTCTCGCCGGGTGTCGAAAGTCAGCTGGGTTATGTCCGAGCCGTCGGCATTCATGACATACAGTTCCCAACTGCCGGTGCGCAGGCTCGACAAACGCAATCTTCGATCCATCCGGGGACCAGGCCGGCTCCCGATCATCTCCGGTGGTCAGCTGCGTCTGATCGCTGCCATTCGCATTCATGACTCGCAGGTGGCAGTCCCCGGCTGTTGGACAGTAGCTGAACGCAATCTGCGTTCCGTCCGGTGACCAGGTGGGCCAGAGAACTTCGCCGGGGTTGTCGGTCAACTGCTGCCATTGAGCCGTTTCCACATCAATGACATAGATTTCTGAGTTCGTGCCTTCTGTCTGCCGCGAACACGCGATCCGCATTCCGTCGGGCGACCAAACCGGATCATTGCAGTCCAGGCCCAGCGGAACCAGATTGCTTCCGTCCGAATCCATCAGATACAGGCCTTCTCCACCGCGCGTGAAGACAATCTTGCCCGGAGTGCCGGGATAGGCGGCCTGCACGGGCGATGGTGTGCCCCCAGCCAAAGCCAAAAGACCCGCCAACATGGCGAGCATTAACACAAACAGTTTGCGGTTCATGGTTAGCTCCTGATCCGGATAGGGCCGGATCACCCCACATGGTGCCCGGCGCACGCGACCAAACCTGGCGGTGGGCTTCCACGCGATGTTGGCACGAAGACCGCTATGAGGAAGGCGTGTGCCCGAGGCATCACCTTAAATGGCTCGATAACCGCTCCCGCTTTCAGTATACCATATTTCTGCTGCGGTCTGACTTAAGAGTGGCTGCGACAGGGCCGGCAGCGGCCGATCTGACTCCGGGTGGGTCAGACCGGCAAAGGCTGCGCCGCTGGCGAGGGTCAGGTTGCGGTGGGTGATCGGACAAGCTGCGGTTCCGGCACATGAAACTGTCGCGCTTGCCGGCCGGCCCTGATCCGCCGAGCTGACCCTACCGGTCGATGCCCACAGGCAGATACGCCGTGAACGAGACTGCGCCCGGCTGGGGCACGATGGTGAACGGGACCCTGTTGGAAACGGCCGCTACCGGGGCCGGATTGCTCACGGTGACCATGATGACGCCGCCGTTCAGCACGTCGCCGCCGCTCAATGACACCTGCAGTTGGCCGGATGAGATGACGGCCGTCGCGCGCGCGTCACCATTGAGCTGGACCTGGGCCCCAGGCACAAAGCCGCTGCCGTTGACGGTCAGCGACAGCCCGCCGGACCCCGCCTGCACCGTCGCCGGTGACAGGCTGCTGATGACCGGCGTGGGGTTGGCCACGATCACCTGCCGGGCGTTGGAGGGGAAGTCGCCCAGGGACGGGTTGGTGACGCGCACCGGGAACAGCCCCGCGCTGTCCAGCAAGCTGCCCGGCACGACAGTTGTAAGGCGCGTCGGGCTGACCACCGTCGTCGGCAGCGGTACGCCGTCCCAGCTCGCTACCGCGTCCGGCTCGAAGAAACGGCCGTCCAGGGTCAGGGCCAGTTGGCTGTCGCCCGGCGTCGCCTGCTGCGGGTCCACGCTGTCGAGGCGCGGCTGGCTGCCGAGCAGCGCCTGCGCCCACGTGCCGATACTCACCTCGCTGGCGTCAAACGGCCAGCCAAACGTCTCGCCGCCCGGCTCCACCAAGGCGTGGATGGGGGCCAGAGCGACCCGCCCTTCCCAGTTGATGACCAGTGCTTCCGGGATGCGCAGCTCCGCCTGCCAGATGGTGTCGTTGTCCGACGTCATCTTGGCCGCGAAGCCCGCCAGCTCGCCCTTCTGCCACAACGATGCTCCAAAACCGGGGATCAGCCGCTGGGGCGTGCCGTCTTCGCCAATCACGAAGCCCTGGTCGTTGTCCCGGGGTTCACCGTTGCGGCTGAAGTCGCCGTCCAGGTAGAGACCCGCCAGACCGGTCAGCTCCGCCGCCCCGCGCTCCAGCCCGCTGAAGCAGACGTAGAGGTCGGTTGCCGTTCGGGTCAGCCGGGCAAACGCCTGTCCGCCGCCGGGGTAGGGCGCGAGGCCGAGCGCCGTCACGCCCGCGTAGGCCAGGTCGTCGCAGCGGCCGTCCAACGCCGGGGCCAGCGCCGACTCCGGCACCGGCACGGGCAGAATCTCGAATTCGGCCGTCGCGTCGCCGGTTTGGCCGTCGCTGTCGGTCGCCGTCAGCACGACAAAGCCGCGCATGGGGCCAATCCCCTCGACGACCAGCGTTTCCCCGCTGCCCACCGGCGTGTCGCGGTCGATGTTCCAGGCCAGCGCGTCGCCGGACAGCGAGCCGTCTTCGGCGTCATAGGCGGCCCCGCTGAAGAGCAGCGGTGCGCCCGGCTCATAGACTTGCTCCGGGGCCGGGCTGGTGATCATGACCACCGGTGCACGGCCGGCCACGCTGAACGGCGACGACACCACTTCCGTCGTGTTGTAGCCGTCGCTGGTGGCCACCTTAACCAGCGCCTGCCCGTTGCTGCCGGGCACAAGCTGCGGGTTTTGCAGCGTCAGCACCACCTCATCCCCCAGCGGATTGGGAGACGGGTAGTTGGTGACCAGGGTTATCCACGTCTGCCCGTTGTCGGGGCTGTAGCTGATGGTGTGGAGCAGGGTGTCGCCGTCGGTGTCGCTGGCTGTCCAGCGCACGCGGATCGTTTGGTCGAGGGTGGCCCCGGCTGCTGGCTCCAACAGCTGCACCTGGGGCGCGTTGGGGCCGGGTGTCGTCTCGGCCACAACCTGATTGCCGACGACCAGCTGAACTGCCGCGACCTGGCCCGCCGGAGCGGGGAAGGCGGCGGCGAAGAAGTGGCTGTCGGCGTCGAACTTATGGTTGTCGGTGGGAATCAGCTCCACGGCCCGGCTGGCCAGAATCGCGCCGCCGGCGTCCTTCAGCAGCAGTTGGGCGGCGATCTCCTCCACGCCGCCGTGGGCGGGCTGGTAGACGGGGAAGCCGCTGAGCAGGTCGGGCGCGCTGAATGGGGCCAGCTGGGCCGGCTCCAAATTGGCCGCGTCCAGCCGGTAGGCGTAGTCGAGGGCGCCCCGCTCAACGTTGGGTTCGTAGTAACCGCTGATGTAGATGATCTCACCGGCGGCCGCCAGCTCGTTGCGGGCTGCCTGCCGGGTGATGCGGCTGCGGATGTCGCTCCGCACGGCGCGGTAGGTGTAGTCACTGACCCAGAACGGCGTGGAGTAGGACATGAAGTCCTTGGCCTCGTCCGGTCGCACAATCTCATGCGACACGGAGTCAAAGCCGTAGTAGGTGTCGGGCGCGTCGAGCGCTCCGTCGTCGAGCTTGCACGGGTCGTAGGGATAGCCGTTGTCGATGTTGTCGGGGTCGCCGCAGTCTACATGGTTGCGGCCGAGATTGTGGGTGATCTCCTGGGCCATGACGCCACCCTCGAACGGCCAGCCGGAACGCGGGCTGCTGGGTGTGTCGTCGTGGGCCGGGAACTTCACCCAGGAGGCGTTGAAGAACAGGTTGGCGTAGCCAAAGGTGGTCCCTTCGCTGTCGGTTGTGTCGCTCTCCGGATCGACCATGCCCACCGAATGCTGCTGCGACGACAGGCTGTCGCTGCAGTACGCCACCGCGATGGTTCGCAGCAGCGCCTGGCGCATGATCAGTTTGCCGATTACCCGGTCGCGGTCGGGCGGGAAGTTGCTAATTGACAGGCCCTGGTCCAGCTCATACGGCCCCATGCAAGGATAGGGCACGATGCCGGCAAAGCAGACCTCCAGCTCTTCGATCGGCTCGCCCATCCAGAGCTGGGTCGTGCGGGCTACCGGCCACAAGCTTGTGAAGCGGTTGATCGTCGCGCCGACGTTGGGATCGCTGATGTCAGGCACGCCAGCGTGGGTGCGCACGGGCGAAAAGAGCAAACAGGCGTCGGAGTCATCGACAAAGGAGAAGGTGTCGGTCAGGCTGTTGTTGCTGCGGTCGCTGTCAGAGTACGCTTCGCGCGGGTCGACCACCAGCTCCAGCTCCAGCGTGCCTTCCCGCACCCAGGCGGTGGGCAGCTCGAACAGCCAGCCCTGGTCCAGCGAAAACCGCGTGAGCGCCTGGCCCGTTTGCAGCTCGGCCGGGAGCGCGCGCGAGCGCAAGGGCGAGTCATCCAGCTCTACGCCGCCCCGCTTGCCGACCAGTTCCGCCTCCACGCTCATGGCCCGCGGCCCCAGCGCCTGCGTGCCGTGGGCGACGACAAACGTTTTCTTCCCGGCCACCAGTCCGATGTCGTTATCCAGATTCTGAATGGCCTGCGTCACTTCCCAGGCGGCCGCTTCCAGGTCGCGGGTGATGGACGCTGCTCGGAACGGCAGGCGATAGATGCCCGCCTTGCCTGCTGCTTTTTCGGCGTAGTAGACATAACCGCGGTCGATGGCGATGCCGTCGAGAAAGCGATCACCGATACCGATCTCGTCTGCGCCGCCGGACAGGGCCACGCGGATCACCCGGCTGCCGCTGCCGATGTCCTTCACTTCCGTCAGAAAGATGTGGGTATCACCACTGCAAAAGTTGCCAAACGTCGGAATGCACGTTTCCACCAGGCCGCCCACGCTGAAGCCGGCCGGCGTGTCGTGGAGTATCTGGGTGGTGCAGCCGCCGTTGACCACGTCACAGCCCAGCCGCCGCAGCTGCTGCGTGTCCCGTTCCACGACGTAGAACGTTCCGACGATGGGGGTGGAGCCGACCAGAATGTGGCTGGCTTTGGTGGTGGCAATCTTCCTGGCCTCGCACGGCGGCCCGGGGCAGTTGACGTTGTTTACCCAGTAGACGCCGTCGGCAAAGCCGGCAGCGTAGATCTGGCTCCCCTCGACAACAAAGTCGACCACGCTGGTCGGCAGATCGGCAATGATCACGGCCGTTCCGCCTGTCTTTGGCACCCGGCTGATCTTGTCGCCGGACCGTTTCCAGTAGACAAAGTCGCCCGTCAGCTCAATCTGGCTCACGCCGGAGCCGATGCCGCTGGTGATCGTCAACGGGGTGTCGGGGTCGTCGGGGGCGTGGCGCAGGATACGGCCGCCTTGCTCGCTATCGGCGTAGTAGACGCCACTTTCGTCGGAGGCCAGCGGCTCGAATGTCAGGCAGGACGGCTGGCTGTCCAGCGTCCGCTCGACCCCACCGCCGACGGCCCGCCGCATCAGCACCGAGTCGGCCGTTGTCGCGTCGCCGCCGCGCGGAATAAACTCGCACTGGTCGGACCAGTACAAGAAGGTGTCGTCCATCGTCCACTGCGTCAGGGACGAGTTGATGACGCGCTGCGGTGTTTCGGCCGGCGCGTTGGGGCTGCGGCTCTGCCCGGCCGATGCGCTGCCGGCAGCAGTGACGGCAAACAGGAAAGCGAACAGTGTGATGGCGAGCATCATGAGTTTCCGGGAACGGTGAGACATCGGATCCTCCTGGGGGGACGTTGATGAAGAGTGAATTGTTGGTTTCAGGGCAGGTTAAGTAGGGTCAGTGTAACTGGTTGAGAGACGAATAGCAACCGCCGGCCGGTTTCGGCCGTCGTGGTCCGGCAGGCCAGTGCCGTCTTCTACGCGGTTCGCTAAGCCCCAGCCCCCACGCCCGGCAGCCACACCCTGAACGTCGTCCCTTCGCCGACTTCACTCTCGACCCCCAGACGGCCGTCCATCCGCTCTACATACGCCTTGGCAATGGCCAGACCCAGGCCCGCACCACCGCTGGCCCGCGCCCGCGACGGGTCGGCCCGGTAGAAGCGGTCGAAGACGTAGGGCAGGTGCTCGACGTCGATGCCGGGGCCGCTGTCGCTGACGGTGAGGACGCACGCCCCCGTCCTGAGCGGCCGCTTCGAGCGTGACCGTGCCGCCGGGCGGCGTGTGGGCCAGCGCGTTGGCCAGCAGATTGCCCACCACTTGCGCCAGCCGCTCGCCGTCGGCCAGCATGTCGGGCAGGGCCGGAGGGACCGTGACCGTCAGCGCAATCTCCTTCGCCTCCGCCTGCGGACGCTGGGCGCGAGCGGCCGCTTCCAGCAGCGGCCCCGCCGCCACCGGCTCCAGCGTCATCTGCAGCTGCCCCGCCTCGGCCAGCGACAGCGTTTGCAGGTCGTCGACCAGCCGCCCCAGCAGCACCGTCTCCTCCAGCAGCGAGTCGATGGTCGCCGGGTCCGGGGCCACGACGCCGTCCTGAATCGCTTCCAGATAGCCGCGCACATTGCCCAGCGGCGTACGCAGTTCGTGGGCAATGTCGCCCACCATCGTGCGGCGCAGTCGCTCCTGCTGCTCCAGCCCGGCGGCCATCGCGTTGAAGCTGGATGCCAGCCGCCCCAGTTCGTCCGGCCCGGTCTGGACGACGCGCTGCGACAGATCGCCTTCGGCCAGATGCTCGGCCGCATCGGTCAGCGCCGCCACTGGCTGCATGAATGAGCGGGAAAGCCACAGGCTGGCCACGCCCGCCAGCAGCAGGCCAACCAGAACGGCCGTCAGCAGCAGGTTGTTGGTTTCGTTCAGGAACGTTTCGGCCGGAGCAGGGGAAGTGATCGTTCTCGTCAGCACGCCGTCGATGATTGTGGTTGTGGTCTGGCTGCTCGATCGGGTTTCTGTCTCCGCGTCGAACTGGACAGCGCCATCGACAACGGTCAGGCCAATGGGCGGCGCGGCGTCGTCCAGAAACAGCTGTTCCTCAATGAGATCGGTCTCCACGCTGCCTCCGGACGGGGGGAAGATGACGTCGCCATTTTCGTCCGTAAGGGTAATGGAACGGCCGAAGGCGCTGCCAATCTCGTTGGCAAACGGGCCGATCCCTTCCACCCCATCCTGCGCCAGTTGGTACTCCAGCACTTCGACGATGGCCTGGCTCTCAACCTGCTCACTTTGGGACAGGAACTGCCCGAAGCCGCTGGCGACGCCGCGCCCGGTCAGCAGCGCCACCAGCGCGACGGCCGACAGGGCCACCATCAGGAAGCCGATAAACAGGCGCACACGAAAGCTAAGGTGCATCGCTGGCCTCCTCCGGCGCTCCCCGCAGCCGGTAGCCGTAGCCATAGACCGTTTCGATCAGCTCCGGGCCGTCCGGGTCGTGGCGCAGTTTCTTGCGCAGCCGCAGAACGTGGACGTCGATGGTGCGCGGCAGGCCGTCGTAGGTCAGCCCAAAGACGCGGTCGAGCAGCGTCTGACGCGAGAACGCCCGGCCCGGTTCGGCCGCCAGCGTGGCCAACAGCCGGAACTCAGCCGGGGTGAGCGGCAGCACCGCGTCGCCGTGCCGCACCTCGTGGGCCAGCAGGTCGATGCGCAGGTCGTCGACCGTTATCAGATCGGGTGGCGCATCGCCGTTCCCGCCGCGCCGCACCAACGCCCGCACCCGGGCCACCAGTTCGCGGGGGCTGAACGGTTTGGTCAGGTAATCATCGGCCCCGACCTCCAGGCCGAAGATAAGGTCGTCCTCGGTGGAGCGGGCCGTCAGCATCAGAATCGGTACACCAGGGTCGTCGCCGCTCGCCCGCAGCGCGTGGCAGACATCCAGACCGTCCATCTCCGGCAGCATCAGGTCGAGCACGATAGCGGCGGGGTGGGTGGTTTGGGCCAGCGCCAACCCGCGAGGGCCGTCATGGGCGACGCGCGTTGTGTACCCGTCGCGCTCCAGGTACAGGCGCAGCAAATCGGCCGTCTTGCGGTCGTCTTCGATAATCAGAATGTCGCCGCGCTGGTTCATGACGCCATTGTAAAGCCCGTTGGTGCGAGTGGCCACTCTGCTCACCTTGAGAGCCGGCAACGCTTCGAGGCTTGCCCCGCATGACGTCGGGGTCGTCGAAGCGCTGCCGGCCCCGGTCTGAGCAGGTCGGCGCTCTATCAGGCCGGGTCGTCGAGGAGGAAGGGACGACCCGGCCCGATAGACCGACCTACTCGTTCGCCAGCAGCCGGTCCAGCACGGACTGGAAAGCGGCCGCTTCGTCGGCGGTGATCGTTCCGGCGGCAACCGCCGCGTCCAGCCGTCCCTGGATCATCTCGGTCATGGCGGCGATTCCAACGACGCCTCGACGATGGTCACTTCGCCACCCGGCCCAAACGGGTCGGCGGGCGCGGCGTCCACCTCTGCCAGGACGCCGGCAGCCTGTTCGGCCGTCAGCAGCCCGGCAGCCACAGCGTTGTCGAGCGCCTGCTCCTGCGCCGGGCGCAGCGTGTCATCGCTGGAGTCGATGGTGATGTCGATCAGCACTTCGGTCAATCCGTCGGCCGTGGTCGACGACTGGTAATCGACGGCATCGGTCATCCCGGACAGATCGTCCATGATGCTGTCAACCGTGCTCACAGCAATGGCCCCTTCGGCCGCCAGCTTGCGCAGCGCCACCTCGAACGGGAAGCCCCAGCCGCCTTCGGTCTCCGCGCTGATGATGAACGTGCCTTCAGCGCTGATGCGTTCCACGGTATCGTGGGTTACCTCGATCGGCTCCTGTGGCTGCGGCGTGTCGCTTTGAGCCAGCGCCCGCCCCGCCATTGCCAGCCCCCCGGCCAGCAGCGCGAGCAGCAAAGCGCCCGCCAGGATGAGCAGCGGCGTGCGATTGGTTACCTGTGTCTCTTTCATATCACGTTATCTCCTTTGTGTCTGAGCCGGAGCGACGCGCCCCGGCAGGTCGATTTGCAGCCAGTATAAGGGGACGGCTGTTACAAAGTGATGACGCGGGGATGAGAAGGGGGCAACGGTCGGGCCGCAGTTCGGGGCCACCGCCTGCGCCACAGCGGCCTGCCCGAGCGCGTGCACGCCCCTCCAAATGGCGACCTGCCAGCCCCGCTTTTGGCATACTTGCCACCAATTAATACTTGGGGGTTGACAATACTGTATGTCATATAGTATACTGCCGATTGTACAATACTGTACGGTACACAGTAGCAAGCGTTACACAGTACCAAAGGACACACAGTAAATGAGCGAGATTGACGACAGCATTGACAAATTACGGCTTGAACTCCGGCGTGGGGTTGTCGTCCTGGCGGTGTTGAGCCAGATGGAAGAACCCCAATACGGGTACAGCCTCGTCCAGCGGCTGGCCGAACAGGGACTGGACGTCGAAGAAGGCACGCTCTACCCGCTGCTGCGGCGGCTGGAAAAGCAAGGTCTGTTGGAGAGTGAATGGGAAGTCGGCGAAGCCCGGCCCCGCAAGTATTACAAGATTAGCAAGCAAGGACGCAAAGTTGTCAACACCCTGACCGGCGACTGGTATGAGACCGTCGACGTCATGGGCAAGCTGCTTCGCAACGGAGGGATATCATGACCGATTTAGTGGAACGTTACGTAGTCAAAGTGGGCAGCTACTTGCCCGAAAGCGAGCGAGAGGAAGTGCAGAACGAACTGCGCTCGCTCATCCAGGACCAGTTGGACGACCGCTACAAGGGCGCGCCGACTCAGGACGACGTGGTCGAGCTGCTGAAGGAGTTCGGCGACCCGCGCGAGATGGCCGCCAGCTATGGCCGCGAGCAGTATCTCATCGGCCCGGACCTCTATCCGACCATGATGTACGTGTTGCAGCGGGGCTGGATGTGGGTGCCGATCATCGTGGTGCTGGTGCGGGTTATCGTGGCCTTCGTCGGCGGCGACCCGGGCAGCATCTTTGGCCTGTTCCTGAGCACCTTCTTCACGGTGCTGCAGGCGCTGTTTGTCTTCAGCGGCATCGTGGTCATCATCTTCGCCCTGATGCAGTACGGTGACGTCGACCTTGATGAGCACCGCTCGGCGTTTGACCCGCTGGAGCTGCCCCGCGTCAACGACCCGGCGGCCATCGACAAGGGGGATGTGGTAGGCACGCATCGCCTTCAACACCTTTGCGGCGTTCATCTTCTTCTACTTCCTGCGCGTGGGCGGCCTGACGGTGTGGTTCAACATAGACTCGACATCCGGAATGGACATTATACCAGTGCCGACGGATTGGCTGATCGTCTTCCTGGGCACGCTGGTGCTGACGATCGTCCTGTACGTCTTCGCCCTGCGGCGCGGCCGTTGGACAGTGCCGCATGAAGCTGGTCGAGATGGGCATCGAACTGGTCGGCGCGGTGGCGGGTTACTTCGTCATTCTGGTGCCGTTGTTCGGCTGGCTGTTCGAGCGCATCCCGGCGCTGACTCAACCTGCCGTTCGCGGAGAACGCCCCGCTGATCTGTCGCCGTCTTCTTCGGCTTCATCACGCTGGCCGATACGTTCAGCGACCTGGTCAAGATCGTCTTCCGCGGGCGGCCCGACTTGCCGTCGGTCTCCTTCAATCCGGAAAGCTAAGACGACGAAAAACGTAATCGGGTGCGGGTTGTTCTGACCCGCACCCGCCACATAGGAGCTATCGAATGAAAGCAGTAGTAAGCGATCGGTACGGCGGCCCAGAGGTGATGGAGCTGCGCGAGATCGAGAAGCCCACGCCTGGCGCCAACGAGGTGCTGGTGAAAGTGGTCGCCAGCAGCCTCAACGCGCTCGACTGGCACTTTTTGAAGGCAGACCCATTTCTCATCCGCTTTATGAACGGGCTGACCAAGCCCAAGAGCACCATTCTGGGCGCAGACGTGGCGGGGATTGTCGAAGCGATTGGCCCTGGGGTCACCGATGTCCAGCCTGGGGACGCAGTCTACGGCGACCTGGCTCCCAGCGGGCTGGGTGGGCTGGCGGAGTACACCATCACAACCGAAAAGCTGTTGGCTCCCAAACCGGACAGCCTCAGCTTTGAAGAGACCGCCGCCGTGCCCATCGCCGGTTTGACAGCGCTGCAAGGGCTGCGCGACGTGGGAGGCTTGCAGCCGGGCATGAAGGTGCTGGTCAACGGCGCGTCCGGCGGTGTGGGCACCTTCACCGTGCAGGTAGCCAAGGCGCTTGGCGCGGAAGTAACGGCCGTCTGCTCCACCCGCAAGATGGACCAGGCCCGCGAGCTGGGCGCCGACCACGTCATCGATTACACCAAAGAAGATTTCACCCGCAACGGACAGACCTACGACATCATCTTCGGGGCCAACGGCGATCGCTCTGTGGGCGACTACCAGCGAGCGCTGACACCCACCGGCACGTTTGTGATGGCCGGCGGTTCCTACTCGCAGATGATTTCGGTCATCGCCCTCGGCGGGTTGAAGTCGAAGGAAGGCGGTCAACAGTTCAAGAGCTTCACCGCCCACGCCAGCGTCGAGGACCTGGTGACGCTGAACGATATGGCTGATGAGGGCGTCGTCCGGCCCGCCGTCGAGCGAATCTACCGCTTGGAGCAAGCCGCGGAAGCGATGGCCTATCTGATCGACGGGCACGCGGCGGGCAAGCTGGTCATTAGCGTCGCCCCCGTCGCCTGAATCTCAACATTGAAAGTAGACGGTTAAACTGGGAGTATGAATCATGAAAGCAATTATCCAGACAGAGTATGGCACAGCCGACGTATTGAAGCTGGTGGAGATGGACAAGCCGGCGCCCGGTCCGACCGAGGTGCTGGTGAAGATTGAGGCCACGTCGCTCAACGCCTACGACTGGCATCTGATGCGGGCCGAGCCGTTCATCGTGCGGCTGAGCATGGGCTTCAGCAAGCCCAACAACCCCATTCGCGGAGCGGACATCGCCGGCGTGGTCGAGGCGGTAGGCCCGGAAGTGACTGAGTTTCGCGTGGGCGATGCCGTCTACGGCGACCTGTCGGCCACCGGCGGCGGCGGGCTGGCGGAGTATGCGGCCGTGCCGGAGTCGGCCCTGGCCCCCATGCCGGAGGGCTTCACCTTTGAGCAGGCGGCGGCGGTGCCGATGGCGGCGCTGACGGCGCTGCAAGGGCTGCGCGACGCGGGCAAGCTCAAGCCGGGCATGAAGGTGCTCATCCACGGCGCGTCGGGCGGCGTGGGCACGTTTGCCGTGCAGATTGCCAAGCTGATGGGCGCAGAGGTGACGGCTGTTTGCTCCACCAGCAAGGTCGAGCTGGCCCGCAAGCTGGGGGCCGACCACGTGATCGATTATAAGAAGGAAGACTTCACGCGGAACGGCGAGCAGTATGACCTCATTCTGGGCGTCAACGGCAATCGCTCGCTGTCGGAGTACGCCGGGTCGCTGGCCCCGGGCGGCCGGTACGTCATGGCCGGCGGCACCAACAAGCAGATCTTCGAGGCGGTGCTCATGGGGGCGATCAAGTCGCGCACCAGCGGCAGGACGCTGACCAACGTCAGTGCCAAACCGAACCCGGATGACCTGAAGCTGATGAACGAGTGGATGGTGGCCGGGAAGGTGCAGCCGGTGATCGACCGCTGCTACCCGCTGGAGGAAGCGGCCGACGCGATGCACTACATCGACGCGGGCCACGCGACGGGCAAAGTCATCGTCACGATGAACGGCGCGTCTGACACGAGGAAGTAGGCCTATTCTGAACTTGAAACCCATCACGCTCTCGCCCGCCCGGCCGTGGGCGTAGACCCTACTACGTAGAACGAACAACTGAAGAGGCGGTCGTGCTGCCACTGAGGACAGCGCGACCAGAGGCAGCCGGATTGCCGAAAACGGCCCGGATTCTGCTTATGCGCCTCCTGCCCAAGAACTGAACTGAATGTGAATCAAAAGGAGAGAGGACATGACCGTAAACGAGAAAATGACCGCGCTGGGGACGAAAGGAGCGCTGACGGCGCTGTGGATCTATGTGCTGCTGAACATGCTGTTCCGCGACATACACGAACTGGGTCGGCCCGGCATGCTGGCCGAGATGATGAACAACTCGCCGCCTGAGATACTCCTGGTGGCGTCGGCCTTCGTGCTGCAGCTGCTGATCGGGATGGTGGCGCTTACCCCCGTCCTGCCGGCCAAATTCAGCCGCTGGGCCAACCTGGTCATGGGCGCTCTCGGCATTCCCTTGCTGTTGGTCAGCACCATGATCAACGACGCCGATGATTACGTCTTCCTCGGCTTCGAGCTGTTGGCCATGCTGGCAATTGTGATTGTTGCCTGGCGCTGGCGCGTGCCGCAGTCGACGTCCGAGCCGGCGGTTCGCCCCCTGACGGAGACAGTCTGACCCGAGCCAAGACAGCGAGACAACCGGCGGCGACCTGATTGCCAGATCGGCAGGTGTCCCGCCGGTTGTCCCGCCGCTACGTGGTGTGGTGATCGGGTTATGGTGGTGGGGCGGGATTGCCTTTGCATATATAAGGAAGACGACCAGGAAAGCAGGCGGGAAAAGGTGCAGGGGGCGGGCGCTGGGGGGTGACGGAGGCGGTTTTGTTGGAGGCAGCGGCCGCCTAGGCCAGAAGCCCGTTCCGTTGGGCAATGTCAATTGCCTGACCGCGCCGGCTGGCGGACAGCTTCGCGTAGAGATTGCGAATGTGGGTGCGGACGGTGTTGACGCTGATCATCATCTCCCTGCCAATCTGTTCGTAGGTCATATCGGCCGCGAGCAGGCGCAGCACCTGGCGTTCCCGTTCGGTCAGGTCGCTGCCGATGACGCCGGCTTCCGGTGGGGGAAGGGCGTCGCTGCGGTTGAACTCCAGCCCGGTCGCCAGGTCCATGAGGTCGGGGATGTCGAGAATAACCCGAACGTAACCAGTCTCGTTCGCCAGGTCAACGGCCTGCTTGAGGATAGGTACCGCTGCTTCCGGCCCGCCCAGCTTGAGCTGTCGCCACCCTTCCAGGGCGAGCAGATGCAACAGAAACAGCCGTAGTCCTCTGTCGTTGTGGTACGCTGTTGCTGTCTGCATTCTCTTTGCTATCTCAGGTAAGTCGGGGTCATACGCTATCGCTGCCCGCAGATAGGTGATGTCGAAGCGAAACGTATGAAGCGGGTTGGCCGTGGTCGGCCTATGCCCTTCTACGAGGGCCCAGGCATCGTAGCAGCGATCAGCGCTGATAAGGCGCCGGACGTCGAGGTCGAGGACCACTTCAGGGAAGGTCCATCTTGAAAAGTGCTCGTGGTACGCCATGTAGGTGGCGAATGTTGGTCCTTCATCTGCGCCTTCACCCGCGTGTACCTTGCGCATCGCCGTGCCCAGGTAAACCAGTTCGTCATCTCCTAGCGCATGGGCCTGTGACAAACCTGCATCAACATAGTTCACTGCCTGCTTGCGATCGTTCTGCCAGTAGCTGTTTTCGGCTGCAAAGAGGCTGGCCAACGCATGTTCCATCACTATTTCTGGTCGATTACTGGTGCTTATGGCCAATAGATGTTTGAAGCGAGCAGTGGCCATATCCCCATTGCCTAACTCCATCGACCAGCGAGCCATCTCGCGTTCAACGCTTACGACACCGACATAGAATTCTGAATCCCGGTACGATTGCAGCGAATGTTCCAGCGCGCTGAACGCTTTTTGATGCTGGTTGGCGGCCCGATGCAGGATGGCCTGGAGGAACTGCAGCGTGGCTGCTGTGAAGGCATCAAGTGCCGGCTCATAAGTCACTGCCTCGCGGACCAATGAGTTGGCCCGTTCCAGGTTACCATTTCGCCAGGCCGCGGTGGCATCGAGCAGAAGAAACTGGCCAAGAAGCGCCGGATCATCCTCGAGCGCTGTCTGCTGCTCTCTCAGTATTTCCGCGGTTCTTGCGACGCAGGCTACAAATTGGGTGTCATCGAGCAACAGCAGATTCATGCAGCGATCCAAAAGGAGCCGGGGTCGCTGTTCCAGCACGTGGGTGGGCAGCCGTTCCAGCAGCAGCAGGGTCTGGCGCGGCTCTTTTAGCATTTTTTGGGGCACCCGCTGCTCCAGCAGGTCGGCCGCCTGTTGCTCGGCTCCTGCTGCGAGCAAGTGGCGCACGGCCGCCCGGTCCTGTCCCTGGGCAGCCAACCAGTCCGCGGCACGATGATGCAGTTCAGCAACGGCGTCTTCATCGAGTTCGAGCCGCAGATGGTGCTGGAGCAGCGCCTGGAACAAGTGATGGTAGCGATACCATCCGCTCCCCAGATCGATGGCGAAGAGGTCGAGCTGAACGACTTCCATCAACCTGGCATACGCATGGCCTTCATCGACGACCGCGCCACACAGCTCGGCGTTGAACTGATCGAGTATGGATGTCTGGAGCAAGAACCGGCGCAGCTTCGGCGACAGGCGGGACAGCACTTCGCTTGTCAGGTAGTCGGTCGTCCACGGTTCAACACCGCGAAGTATCTCCAGCAAGTCGGGGACACTTCCGGGCTGCGGGGCCGAGAGTATGGCCAGGTGCAGGGCGGATGCCCATCCCTCTGTCCGTTCTGTCAGCCTGCTTACGTCGGATGGCGTCGCATCGTGGTAGCCATGACGTTCCAGGTAGGCCCGAACCTCCCCTTCCGTGAAGCGCAGGTCGTCCTTGTCCAGAGCGAGTACTCGTCCCTGCGCAAACAGTCTGGCCAGCGAGGGGCCGGTGCGTCTTCTGGAAAGGATAAGTAGATGAAGATTGGCCGGGCCATATTCGAGCATGCGGTCAATCAGGTCCGCTACCTCGGCCGACTGGACGCGCTGCAGATCATCGAGGACGAAGAGAAGATGCTGGTTGGTTTCGTCAGACAGGTGGTTCGGCTCCTGGTCGACCCAGATCATCAGGCGCTGCATGGCTTGCTGTGGCGTAGTAGACCGGCCCTGCAGAATTGGCTCGACAAAGGCAAGGGCCCCGGGCATCAGTGTGTCGAGCGCGGCGGCAACATAGCGAACGAAGTTGCTCGCATCGTTTTCATCTTCGGTCAAGGACAACCATGCGGCTTGCTCCTCAATCCCGGCGTGCTCGATGTAACGGCTGACAAGCGTCGACTTGCCGTATCCGGCAGGGGCATAGATGACGGTGGAACGGTGTGAGTCCCATCCGTCCAGTCGATCGTAAAGTCGCTGCCGGTCGATCACCGCCGGGGAGTAGGTGGGCGGGCGCAGTTGGGTGCTTAATAACATGGTCATGTGAACTGTCTGGAAATCATGATAACACAAAATTCACATCTTCATGCGATAGATAAACCGTTCTCAGTTGGTTAACCTCTAATGTTGTTGCCACTGTGGCACAAACAATTTTACCGACGACCATTGCGATGTGCATTGGGCGCCTTCCCAACCTTCTTAACCCGCTGCCTTTGTGGTCCACGAGGAGCATGGACAGTCTGGTCGACAGCTATGGTGCTCGGCTGCGGACGCGGAAAGTCAATAGGAAGAGCCGCGTTGGGAGGCCTGGCAAGCAACACCAAATAGGTAAGAGAAAAGGAACGATGACAATGAACAAGAAGTTGACTTTCATACTGACCGCGCTGGCAGCCGTTTGTCTGTTAGCGGTCACGGGTGGGGCAGCCCACGCGGAGGACGCCCAATGGCGGGCACGCTTCTGGAACAACAAGGCCCAGAGCGGCGATCCGGTGGCCGTTCGGAACGACAATACGATCGACTTTGATTGGGGCCAGGGTTCGCCTGCGGCGGGCGTGAACAATGACAACTTCTCGGCCCAGTGGACACGTCGCGTCAACTTCCAGCCGGGCACATACCGCTTCACGGCCACGATGGACGACGGCATGCGGGTCTACTTCGACAATAACATCATCATCGACTCCTGGACCGACAGCCAGGAGCACACCATGACGCGCGACCTCTACGTCAACGGTGGCGAGCATGACCTGAAGGTAGACTACTTCGACGCAGGTGGCGCGGCTGTCGCCAGAGTATCGTGGCAGCTGATTCAGCCGGCCGGCGAAACGCGGCGGCGGTGGCGGACAGTTCTTCCCGAACTGGAAGGCCGAGTACTACAACAACACCTCGCTGTCCGGTGCGCCGGCGTTGGTGCGAGATGACCGCTACTTGAACCACAACTGGGGCACAGGCTCCCCGGCGCCGGGAACCATCGGCAATGACTACTTCTCCGCTCGCTGGACCAAGACGCTGAGCGGCAATCCGGGTACTTACAGCATCATCCTGACCAGCGATGACGGCGCGCGGCTGTATATCAACAACCAGCTGGTGATTGACAACTGGGGGGTTCAGGCGCCGACGACGAAATCCGTCGGCTACAACTACACCGGCGGGCCGCTGCAGGTGCGGGTTGAGTACTTCGAGCAGACCGGCAACGCCAGCATCGACGTTCATCTTGCCGAACACGGTGGCGGCGCAGTTCCGCCAGAGGTTGCCCCGCCCGGCTCCGGCTCCGGTAACGCCGGGCAATGCGGCCCGTTCGCCGGGTCGATTGCTTATGTCAATGTGGCCAATCTGAACTTCCGGGATGGGCCGTCGACGGCGTTCCCCATCGTGCGCACGCTGCCCGCATGTACAGCCGTCGAGCTGACCGGATTCCGCAACCCCGTCAACTCGAATGCTGGCGATTGGGTGCAGGCGGTCATGCTGGATGACGGCACGGTGGCCTGGGCTGCGCTGCGTTATCTGGATACACAGGTTCCGGTTGGGAGCCTCACCGTTCTGTCTGACTGATCGACTATCTATATGGTGGTCCGTTCTGACCGGGCGGACCACCCTTTTATCGAATACCCTTAGCATAAGGGACAAGTACTGTGCCCAAGCGGCACGGGGAGCAGAAAGCATGGCAAACAAGAATCGTAATCTGATTGTGGCCTACTACCCATCGGTAGACGCGGCCGACAGCGCAGCCCAGCAGCTCAAGCATTGGGACAAGGAAGAGAAGCACATCAAGCTGGGTGGCATGGGCATCATCTCCCTCGAAGACGGCAAGCTGAAAACCCACAAGGTGGGTGCGCGCGCGGCCGGCACCGGGGCGAAGTGGGGCACCATCCTGGGCGCGACCGGTGGCCTGGCCACTGGCATCATGGTGGCGACCGGCGTGTTGACCGGCGGCCTGGGCCTGATTCCAGGCGCCATCATCGGGGCGCTCGCCGGGACGGGTGCAGGCGCGTTGTTCCACAAGAAGATTGGTATGGACGACGCTGACCGCCAGCGTATCCACGATCACCTGGCAGGTGGCGGCGCAGCCCTGGCTGTCATGGCCGACGACGACGAGGTCCAGCCGACCAAAGTCGAAATCGCCTCGCTGGGCGGCGATGTGGAGCATTTCGTCATTCCGGAAGATGTGATGGTGGAGATGGAAGAGACGCGTCAGGCAGTTGAGGACGTTCAGACGTCCGTAGCCGAAGAGTTGGGCGCCCACCCGATCAGCACCCAGGAACGCGTGGCCGAGATGATGGTGGTAGCTCCTGCCCTGACGGCCGCCTCGGCTGTTAAGCTGCATGAGTCTGGCGTCGACGAGGCGGAAGAGCTGCAGACCAAAGCGGCGACGGTTGAAGGCCGCAAGGAACTGGCCAAGGCCGCCGACGTCGACCATGTGATGGTCCAGGATTGGGCCCACAGCATTGATCTGTCCCGCGTGCGCGGTCTGGGCCCCAAGTATCTGGCCCTGCTCAACGCGGCAGGCATCGAGACGGTCGACGAGCTGGCGGAGTACGACGCCGACGACCTGGCCGGGCTGCTGCTGACCGTCAACGAGGAAGATCATCTCGTCGGCCACATGCCGTCCGCTGATAGTGTCGCGTACTGGGTGGAGCAGGCCAGAGAGCTGCCGCCCTACCTGGTGGCCATCAAAGTCACCAAGGACATGCTGGACGCAGACGCGTACTCGTGGCACGCTCGCGGCGGAGACGATCCGAAGAAGATCCGGGCGGACGCTATCATGTTCAACCGCAAGGAAGGATACGAAGTGCGCCTGATGATCCAGAAGGTGTGCAACACGTTCGGCTTCGCTACGGTAGAGGATGTCAAGAAGGTCGAAAGCGTCATCGCCAACGAGCTTCCCGGCAGTGTCCGCAGCCGCGAAAATGTCTACAACTGGTTGGTAGATTACTTCACCAACTAGCTGTTGGTCTGGCTCGCTGAGCCGGCTCAATAGCCTAAAGGAAGGATGCGCGTGTGGCTGTCAAGTCCGGTGTTCGCCGGCGAGAACAGTCACACGCCTTCGTCCTATCTGGCGAAACTATGACAACACAAACCACGACCCGGCCGGCCCCGCCGGCTGCCGCGCCATCTGAGGCGCCAGCCGTCTTACTCGAAGACGCGGCGCTGGACTTTGGGGGCGGTGCGGGAATCTTTGACATCAATATCGAGCTGCCGCGCGGCGCTATCCTGGGGCTGATCGGTCCCAGCGGCTGTGGCAAGACGACCACCATCCGGCTCATCAACGGTGTCTATGAACCGACGGCCGGGTCTGTGGGTGTCTTCGGTGTCGACCCGCAGCGGTTCAGCGAGGACGATCGCGAGCGGATTGGCTACATTCCGCAGCAGTTCATCCTTTACCCCAATCTGAGCGCCGAAGAGAATCTGCACTTCCTGGGCAGCATGTACGGCATGCCGCGCTCTTTGCGCAAGGAACGCATGACGCCGCTTCTGGAGTTCGTCAATCTGACGGACGCGCGCAAACGACTGGCCAGAAATCTGTCAGGCGGTATGCAGCGTCGTCTGATGCTGGCGGGCGCCTTGCTGCACGACCCGGACCTGCTCATTGCCGACGAGCCAACCGCAGGCATCGATCCGATTCTGCGGGCCACCATCTGGGAGAACTTCCGGGCGCTGCGCGACCGGGGCAAGACGCTGCTCATCACGACGCAATATGTGGGCGAAGCTGCCTACTGCGACCGGGTTGCCGTGATGCGCCAGGGGCGGTTGGTCACGATTGACACACCGCTTGGGCTGCAGCGACAGGCGATGGGTGGTGAAGTGATCTACATTCAGATCGAGCCTGAGCTTCTGGTGGAGACCATGCGCTGGGTGGAGGATTTGCCCCATGTTCGCAAAGTGGAGCGCGCGGATCGCGAAGCCGGGCGGCATGTACGTCCATGTGGACGATGCCGGTGCGGAGCTGCCGGAGCTGTTGGCCCTGTTGCGGGAACAGCGTTCATTGACGCCGCAGGTGGCCGAGCATTACCTACCACCATTCGATGAAGTTTTTGTGCGCCTTATCCGGGCTTCCGAAGCCGCGCAAGAGGACAGGACGGTTCACGCATGAGCGAATTTATCACCAAAGTTTTGGGCTTCTTCCTGAAAGAATTTCACGATGTGCGCCGCCAGCCTCGCCTGATGCTCAGTCTGATCGGCGGCCCGCTGCTGGTTCTGGGCGCGTTCGGGGCAACCTTCCGCAGCGCCAATCCGTTCGTCCGCACGGTGCTTGTCTGGCCGGAGGAGGGTATTCCCGGTGTCCAGCAGGAGCAAGCGGTCCAGTTTATTGAGGCTAACTTCTCGCTGACCGGCATTGTCTCGGACGAAGAAGAAGCGCTGCGGATGTTGGAAGCGGGCGAGACGGATGTGGTGCAAATCATCCCCACTGTTACCGCCGGTGTCTCCGCAGATGGTGCCCGACCGGAAATACGCTGGATATCGCGGACCATTGACCCGAATGCGGAGGCGTGGATCCGATCGCTGGCCTATGGCGAGGTAAACTTTATCAACCAGCAGCTGCTGGCCAGCGAAGCGGGCCAGGCGCAGGACAGGGCTGGTGAAGTCAATATGTCGCTGGCCGAGGCTTTGCGCAGCTATCAGGAACTGAGCCAGTCGCTGGACCCGGCCCAGATTGACAGGGCCCTGGCCACGACCAGCGAGCTATCCGGCGTGCTGACCGAGCTGCTGGCTTTTCTGCCGCCTGAGGCACTGGCCCAGGCCAACCTGTCCCCGGAACTGAGCGCGCTCTATCGTGATCTGCGTCTGGTGGTCGACGATCTCGAAGAGTTGGAGAGTGTCCTGCGCGATGGCGAGCTGTCTGCCCAGTTGGAGCGGTTGGACAGCACGGTCGCAGAGATAGAGTCATTGGAAGCAACCATTGACACGTTTATTGACGTTCCCGCGGAGACTATCGTGTCGCCGGTGCGCGAAACATACACCAACCTGCGGGGCGGGGCTTACAGCCTGGTTGTCTTCTTCGCCCCCTCGGTCCTGGCCTTGCTCATCCAGCAGATGGCAGTCACCCTGGCCTCGTTGGGTCTGGTTCGGGAGCGGGAGATGGGCGCCTTTGAGATGTTCCGCGTTGCGCCGCTCAAGTTCGTCCAGCTCCTGTTAGGCAAGACGCTGGCCTACGTGCTGTTTGTGGTCATCGCCGGTGTCATCCTGACCGGTCTGATGGCGCTGCTCCAGGTGCCTTTGCCCACCAACCTCATCCAGTTCCTGGCGCTGCTGTTTCTGCTGGCGTTGGCGTCGGTTGGTGTTGGCTTTGTCATCTCGGCCGTTTCCCGAACGGACAGCCAGGCTATCCAGCTGACCATGCTCTTGCTGCTGCTGTCCATTTTCTTCACCGGGTTCTTCCTGCCTATCACCGGGTTTGCCTGGCCCGCCTGGATTATTGCCTTAAGCATTCCCATGACCAGCGGCATTGAGGGGTTCCAAAATCTCATGCTGGCCGGGAAACCTGTGGGTGGGACCGCGTGGTTCCTCTTAAGTGTGATTACCGTGTCTTCCTTTGGAATTGTGATGCTGATTATGCGCCGGCAATATCGCCAGGCATTGGGATAAACCTGGAACAAGTCAGGAAGTGAGGTTTCAAAATGACCGAAAGTAAGAAATCGAAAGCAAGAGCAGAGCGCCCCGACTATGTGATGGATCTCGAAGCGGCCTACGGGCCGCCCAGCGAGGAAGGCTTCGGCGCGGCCGTTTTCTTCGAGACGTTGGCCCAGGACGCCGAGCTGGAGGAAGCGGCCAAGGCCCAGTACCAGCATTTTGTGGGCAAGCTCTGGGAGCGGTGGGGCGAAGAGGCGTGGATGACCCCCTGGAAGGAAGTCTACGCGCGCAAGGAAGGGGCCAAGCGCGATGTGGCCAAGGAGCTGAAGGGCATCGAGGATCGATGCCCTCCATTTCGGTGCCGTTGGTGCTCGAGACGATGGAGGACCCGGAAGAGGCGCTCGCGCGCTCTGTCGGCCGCCTATGACGACCCGGACGTGGCGGACTTTCGCGTCTACACCATCGGCGACGGCGAGGCGATGTCGGGCCTGCTGCTGGCCGGTCTCCGCGAGAATGGGGAGGCGACGTTCCTGGCCACCTTGATGGATTAACAATTGTGGCGCGCCGGCGGCACCACCGATGAGCCCTGTCCAATCGGTCGCCCTGATCAACGCTGTCCTCTTCTTCGTGATCTGGATGGTGATTCTCTGGGCAGGCGCCGATCATCCGCCGCCGGTGGGGTTTTGGGCGCTTGTGCCGCTGGTGCTGCTGGCGGCGGCGCTGGTCTACTGGCGCGTGCCGACCTATCTGGCGTGGATGGATGCGAAGCCGGACGGCCGGTTGTGGCGGGTCGCTGCGGAAGGCGCGGTCGCCGGCGCCTTGTTCGCCACGCTGGCCATCGTCGGTTCGGTCTTGCTCGGCGGCGGGGAGCCGGGCGTCGAGCGAACTGCCCCGGCGATCGTGTTGTGGTTCGTTGTGCTGGCGGCCGTTGGCGTCGCCAACGCCCTGATCATTTATGGGATCAATGGCGTGGCAAGAAGCATCGGGGGCGGATGGTCCGGATGACCGCGATGTAGGCGACTATCCCGTCTATACCAGCGGCGACAGCGAAGCCATATTAATGACCGTGCCCATGGACTGGTCGCGAAAAATCACATCTTCATGCGATACCAGACTGTGGCGATGACGTTACCATTAGTGGTGTCTGGGTGCATGGGGCAACGACTGACGTTGGCCGCGTGTTGCCTGGCGACATTGGGGTGTCGCCGGAGGTAGGAGCACGAACAAGGGGCTATTGGGGTAGCCGCCAGCGAATTGGAACAGGGCGATTTGGCCCATTCGGAGGAATCAAAAAGATGAACAAGATAAGACAATTCAGGCACTCTCCTGCTGGGACTGGGGCTGTTCAGTGTGTTGACGCTGCTGCTCTTTGCGGTGGCGGTGCGGCCGTCGCAGGCGGCCGTCGGCGATCTGGTCTTCACCATTGAGCCGCCCTTAGTGCAGGAGTCAAACGTGACCTGCCCCAGCGGCCTTGGCCTCGAGACCTTCAACGATATTCCGGTTGGCGACTACGCGTCGCTTGATGGGTCAATCGGTGACTACACGGACCCCAACAACGCTGCCCCCTCCATCCGGATATTCGCCCAGGCCGCTACAGGTGGCGCGCGGTTTCCTGAGACAGGGGCAACGAGGAACTTCATCTCCACACCCTCCAGCTATTTGCTGACGCTGGACCAGCCCGCGGGCTACTTCGGCTTCTGGTGGAGCGCCGGTGACGGGAACAACAAGGTCACCGTCAACATGGCCGATGGCAGCAGCCAGGTTTTTACCACGCAGTCGATCCTGGATTCAGGCGCCGTGCTAGGGGTGCCGGGCGATGGCCAGAACGGGCACTACGGCAATCCAACCGGCGCACAATTCTGGCGGTCAGCTTGACACTGAGCTGTTTGCCTTCGTCAATATCTTCGCCACCAATCCCAATGCCAAGATCGAGTCGCTCCTGTTCGAGCAAGACCAGGGGTCCCAGGGCGAGTTTGAGACCGACAACCACACCGTCTGCGCGGACATCCTGAATCCAGACACCGGCACGCCGATTCTACAGACGGGCAGCATCACCATCGTCAAAGAGGCCAACCCGGAGAGCGAGCAAGAGTTCGATTTCCTGACGAATATCGGTGGGCCAAACAGCGCGTTCACTTTGAAGGACAATGGCATTGATGACAATTTCATTGTCTTCGATGACCTGCCGCCTTTTCTGTACGATGTAAGTGAACAACCGACCGCGGGCTGGGTCTTCGACGAGGTTGTTTGCACCGGCGGTGCTGACATCCGCATCGTTGGTGCTGACGTTCAAATCGCCCTTTCTGGCGGCGAGGACGTCACCTGTACCTACACCAACGAGGCGGTTTTTGACCTGACCATCGTCAAAGAGGCGGTAGGCGGCGACGATACGTTTGAGTTTGAGAAGACCGTCAACAGCGACATTGACTTCGCGGACTTCAGCCTGACGACACAGGGCGGCGCGGCGCAAACGACACTCACCGACCTGCCGGCCGGTTTCCTGCAAATCGAAGAGATCGTACCGCCCGGTTGGAAGCTAACCGACATCGAGTGTGTGGGGGTAACCGACGACGATTGGGCTTCGAACTCCCCCAGGGCCAGCCTTACTGCATCGCCGGGCGACGACATCACCTGTACCTTCACCAACGAGAAACTCGGCACGATCAACATCGTCAAGCAGACGGCGCCGGCAAATGGCGTGGACTTCGGCTTTACCGACGATATCGAGTCGCCAAACAGCTTCAGCCTCGACGACGGGCAGACGAAGACGTTCCTCGACGTCGTACCCGGCCAGTACACGGTGACGGAAGACGATCCGGGTGTGGGCACCTTCCTCTCCGGTCTGGTGTGTGACGATGCCAACAGCGCGACGCCTTCGAGGTCGATCTTGGCGCGCGCGAAGCCGATGATCAACCTGGATCCCGGCGAGACAGTCACCTGCACCTACACCAACACGGCCGAGGACTTCATCGTCATCGCCAAGCTGACCGACCCGGCTGGCGGCGCCGGTTTCGACTTCACCAGTCCGTTGGGTAACTTCACTCTGAACGACGGCGAGATTGAGATCTTTGAAGTCGCTCAACCCGGGACCTTCACCTTCACGGAGGAAGATCCGGGTCCGGATTACGCGCTGTCATTCGTTGAGTGCGCCATTCTGAAGCCGGAGCAAGACCCGATCTTCGTGTTCGGTGATCTCGGCACCCGCAGCGTCGACGTGACGCTGGATGGGCCGGGACAGGCAGCGTTCTGCTTCTTTGGTAACTCGCTGACCAACGCCTGCCCGGTCGACCCGAACGTGGGCAACGAGCTGACCGATCTGATCGGCACCGGCATGGGCAGCCCGACGCGGCAGCGGATGATGGCCAAGATCACGGTGCCCAATGCGGGTGACGTGGTGGAGCTGTACGCTCAGATGGCGGCCAAGGAGTACACAGCCGTGCGCTACGTGCGCTTCATCTTCGGCGACAAGACCTACGTCCAGGTGCAGCCGGAGACGGATCTGGGCGCAAAGGCAGCCATCAGCTGGTGGGGTGAAGACCTGACCAGCGAGTTCCAGAGCCAGGCCAAGCCGTTCGTGAAGGGGCGCTGGTTCCTGAACAAGGGCATGCGCAAGATGAAGGCGCCGCGCGCCTACGTCCTCTACCCGACCTACCAGACGGCCGACGAGTACGCCAACGCCTGGAGCACCTTCGGCGCGCCTACCAACTTCGTAGCCGGGACGCCGGGCTTCGACCAGACCAACACCAACACGCTGGCCATCCCTGAACTTCAGGTGGCGACCGATGTGACGGTGGAGCTGGCGGTGACCGACGTCAACCGCGACCCGCGGACAGTCGATGTGATGGTCAGCGCCGGCGGCGTGTCGGAGACGGTGACGCTAACCGGCCCGACCAACCGCAAGTCGGAACTGCTCAACATCTTCACGGTGACGCTGGAGAATGTACCGGCAGGCACTGACGAGGTAGAGATCACGTTGGAGTCGGTCCTGGGCAGCGGCGATTCGGCTGCGCTTCTGGGCGCGGCGGCCAACTACCAGTGCGACATACGGTAGTAAGGTAACTCATTTTCGGGGGATATTGATGAGGGCTGTCGGGTACGAATTACCTGACAGCCCCTATTAATTTTTGAAATACACGAACAACTGTCAACGCGTCGCCAATGGATGGAATAACTGCCCTGGCAACAGGTGGTGGGCAACTGGCGCTCACGGTGTTGTCGAGCTGGAAGAATAGATAGACGAAAAGAGAGATATGGACATGCATGACATGAATCTGAAATTGAGACTATCCAGGTCTACGATACTCGCCCTCGCTGTGGTCACCTTTGTGCTGGGCGTGGTCGCCTTTGCGCCTTCCACAGCGCAGGCTGCTTGCGGCGGCACAACATTTGTGAGCAATGAAGCCGAGCTTGACAGCGCCCTGGCGGCTTTCAATGCGGAGACGACGACTCCCTGTGTCTTCACCATCGAGTTGAGTGCAGTTGTCGCTATGTCACCCAATTCCACCACCTTCACGATTGACAACGCCATCAGCGGCATCGAGCTGATCATCGAAGGTGCCGGTAAAGTCGTGGACGGGCAAGGCAACATCGATGTGCGTCCGTTCTTGGTCGAGAGCGGCACCACGGTGACAATGAACGACCTGACTATCACTGGCGGCAACATGACTGGCGGCGGTGCCGACTTTAGAGGCGGTGGCATCCTCAGCGAAGGGAATCTGACCCTCAATCGCACCTATGTCGTCGGTAATCAGGCCGAAACCCGGGGCGGGGGTCTTGCCATCCGGGGTGGCATGGTGGAGATCAATGACAGCACCATTACCAACAATACTTCCGGCACCTCCACTAACCCCGGCAACGGCGCCGGCATCTATAACGAAGGCGGCCTGCTGACGATCCGCAACAGCACCATTTCGGGCAATGAATCCGACGGCCTGTCC
The DNA here is from genome assembly GCA_963715935.1 of uncultured Chloroflexia bacterium. Lineage (GTDB taxonomy): Bacteria > Chloroflexota > Anaerolineae > Promineifilales > Promineifilaceae > Promineifilum. The sequence continues at coordinate 91,172 of CAVQSM010000005.1, forward strand.
GGATTGGGCGGCGGCATCACCAGTGATAGCGATACGACGCTGGAAAGCGTGACCATCGCTGACAATTACGCGTTCACCGGCGGAGGACTCTATTTTAAGACGAGCGCGCCACACGTGCTCACGATCAAGAATACAATTCTGGCCACCAACGGGACTGATGATTGTCACTTCGAAACCATTCCTGGTGGCGCCACGTTCAACGATCTGGGGTACAACCTTGTCCTGCAAGATAGCACGAGCAAGCCGTGTGGCATTGTAGATGGTGCGAACAACAATATCGTGGCGGATCCCCAACTGTTGCCGCTGGCTGACAACGGTGGCCCGACACAGACCCACGCCTTCCGGCTGGACAGCCAGGCCATCGACGCTGGCGATACCGCCCTGTCTACCGACCAACGCGGCGTTGCGCGACCCCAGGACGTGGCCGATGATATCGGCGCCTTTGAAAGCACCGCCTGTGGCGACAACTCCTGGGGGGTGAGCCGCATAACTGAACTGAACGTAGCGGTCGACTGCTTCAATGTCAAGACCACTCCCGGCATCTATACGATTACGATTCTGGACGGCGGCTGGCCCGCCAATTTGAGCACGACGGTCATCAACAACAGTACCCAGGGGGCAAGCCTGGTAATCGAAGGCCAGGGATCACGGGTGGATTGGAATGGCGATCTCTTCCCCGGCGTACGGCCGTTTGAAATCGCCGCCAACACGACGGTGACGATCAAGGATCTGTGGCTGTCTAACGGCAGCCCGACTTCCAGCGGCGGCGGCATCAGGAATGCAGGCAATTTGACTTTGAACGGAGTCACGGTCGCCGGCAATATGGCCCCGATCGGCGGCGGCGGGATTTACAATACCGGCACGCTGGTCATCAACAACAGCGCCATTTTCGCCAACTCCGTCACACAACCGGGTAACTCAATATCCAACGGCGGCGGTATCTATAATGACGGAGCTGCAGCCAGCACAATCATCAATAACAGCACCATCTCCGGCAACAGCGCTAATGCCGGCGGTGGGATCATCAATCTGCAGGGTACGCTGAATCTTGATAGTGTGACTGTCACCGCCAACTCAGCAAACCGCGGCGCCGGGCTAGAAAGCGAATTCCTTGCTACCATCGTCATTCGCAACACGATCCTCGCCGGTAACACAGGCTCAGAGGATTGTTACGTTCTCAACGCCCCCCTCACAGATGAGGGGCATAACCTGGTGCAAACACAAGACAACTGCGGGTTCACCAATGGCGTCAACGACAACATCGTTGGCCAGGACCCGCTGCTCGGCCCGCTGCGTGACAACGGCGGCGTAAGCTGGACCCACGCCCTGCTGCCGGGCAGTCCGGCCTTCAATGCCGGCGATACTGACCTGACCATCGACCAGCGCGGTCTATCGCGACCCCAGGGGTCGGCCGACGACATCGGCGCGTTTGAGGTTGAAGTGCCGACTGGCACGATCAACATCGTCAAGCAGACGGCGCCGGCAAATGGCGTGAACTTCGGCTTCACCGACGATATCGAGTCGCCGAACAACTTCAGCCTCGACGACGGGCAGACGAAGACGTTCCTCGATGTCGTACCCGGCCAGTACACGGTGACGGAAGACGATCCGGGTGTGGGCACCTTCCTCTCCGGTCTGGTGTGCGACGATGCCAACAGCGCGACGCCGTCGACGGTTGATCTTGGCGCGCGCGAGGCGACGATCAATCTGGATCCCGGCGAAACCGTCACCTGCACCTACACCAACACGGCAGAAGACGTCATTGTCATCGGCAAGCTGACGGAACCGGCAGGTGGCGTTGGCTTTGACTTCACCAGCAGCCTGGGCAACTTTACGCTCGACGACGGGGAAATCGAGATCTTTGAAATCCAGCAGCCCGGCACCTTCTCATTCGAGGAGGCGGATCCGGGTCCGGACTATGTGCTTTCGGGGCTGGAATGCGCCATTCTGAAGCCGGAGCAGGACCCGGTCATCGTGACGGGCGACCTGCTGACGCGGAGCGTGGACGTCACGCTGGACGGGCCGGGACAGGCAGCGTTCTGCCTGTTCGTCAACTCGCTGACCAACGCCTGTCCGGTGGATGACCCCGGTGTCGGCAGCGAGCTGACCGACCTGATCGGTACTGGGATGGGCAGCCCGACACGGCAGAAGATGATGGCCAAGATCACCGTCCCCAATGCGGGCGACGTGGTGGAGCTGTACGGCCAGATGGCGGCCAAGGAGTACACAGCCGTGCGCTACGTGCGCTTCATCTTCGGCGACAAGAGCTATCTGCAGGTGCCTACCAACGCCGGCACGTTCGACCTCGGCGAGAAGGCAGCCATCAGCTGGTGGGGTGCCGACCTGACCGCCGAGTTCCAGAACCAGAATCGTCCGTTCGTGAAAGGACGCTGGTTCCTGAACAAGGGGATGCGGAAGATGAAGGTGCCGCGCGCCTACGTCCTCTACCCGACCTACCAGACGACGGACGAGTACGCCAACGCGTGGAGCACGTTCGGATCAACCGACAACTTCGTAGCCGGGACGCCGGGCTTCGACCAGAGCAACACCAACATCATGGCCATTCCTGAGCTTCAGGTAGCCGCAGACGTGACGGTGGAGCTGGCGGTGACCGACGTCAACCGCGACCCGCGCACAGTCGATGTGACGGTCAGCGCCGGCGGTGTGTCGGAGACGGTGACGCTCACCGGGCCGACAACGAAGAAGTCGGAACTGCTCGAACATCTTCACGGTGACGCTGGAGAACGTTCCGGCAGGCACTGATGAGGTGGAGATCCTGATGGAGTCGGTCCTGGGCAGCGGCGATTCGGCTGCGCTCCTGGGCGCGGCAGCCAACTACCAGTGTGAGGTTGAGCTGCCCTAGAGTTCATCATAGTCTGAAGAAAAGGGCCTTGCGCCCTGAGTGGAAAGACCTGCCGGGCAGCCGCCTGGCAGGTCTTTTTCGTCTGGAATAGGGCAAGGGTCGCATTGTTGCCGCTGCCAAACAATCACATCTTCATGCGATGCACAACGAGGGGAATATTGGGCATAATCCAGATTAGTAGTCGGGTGCCGCATTCAGTCTCCACTATTGTCACGGTGCCCGGCTACAGAAGAAACGAGATGTCGCCGCTTTGCGGGCAAACCTGTTCGGCAGGTTCCTCGGCAAGAGCGCTGTAGAACCAGCCTGATCCACACAATCGCGCTGGTTCTGTTTTTGTGTGCATTGGCAGCCCCAAATGAGAGTCGAATGGACGCAGCCCAGGCAGCCAAGCAACGCGCCGCTGCTGATGATTCCCCAGGCCGGACAAGAAACCTGGGGAGAGTCAACTGCGCGGCCGAGATCGGCATCGACTTTATTCGCAATCCGCAGGCAGCGCCCGACCTGTCCTGTCTGGAACAACGCCGGGAGCAGTTCTCGCTGCCTGGTGAGCCATTAAACGAATCCTGAGCGGGCATTTACCAATCAATACGGAGTTAATCACTGTGAAACAGTTTGCATCATTTAAACCCCTGGCCATTGTGGCCATCTTACTCGTCACACTTCTGGCCGCTTGTGGTGGCCAGACCGCCGATGATCCGACCGCCGTCCCCGTGCAGCCGACGGCCGCTCCGGTGGAAACAGCCGAGGAACCGACTGCGGCGCCGGTTGCGGAGCCAACGGCGGAGGAGGCTACTATGGACGAAACGCAAGCCGGTCTGCCCACTGAGATCGTCACCCAGCTGGATACGTACCTGCAATCGCAAGTCTACACCGAGGGCGGCGACCCGACAGGCGCGGCGCCCGGTCTGGTCCTGTACGTCCAGACGCCCGACGGCGCCTACCTGAACGCCGCCGGCGTTAGCAGCCTCGAAGACGGCACGCCGATGCTGCCGGACGATATCCTGGAGATTGGCAGCAATACCAAGTCGATGACCGTTGTCTTGCTCATGCAGCTGGTGGAGCAAGGGCTGATCTCGCTGGACGATCCCCTCAGCCAATGGCTGCCGGAGCAGGCGGCCGCCCTCCCCAACGGGGACCAGATCACCATTCGCCAGATGGCCCAGCACACGGCCGGCCTCTGGGACTACGCCGATGACCTCATTGGTGATGGGGCCGGCGACCCGGACGCCCTGGTCGCCGCGTACACGCCCGAGGAAATGGTTCAGTTTGCGGCCGACAACGGCACGCCCTACTTCGCCCCCGGCGAGGAAGGGCAGTGGTTTTACAGCAACACGGGCTACGTCTTGCTGGGCATGATCATCGAACAGATCACGGGCCAGGCAATCGGCGAGCTGATGCAGAGTCGTATCTTTGATCCGCTGGGCATGGAAACCGCCGTCTTCCTTGAAGGGGTACCAGAGCCCGGTCAGATCACCACGCAAGGATACTTCTGGCTCGGAGATGGCGAACGTGTCAATACCACGAACTGGAACGCGTCTCAAGGCTGGGCGGCGGGGGCGGCGGCCATGACGGCTGCGGACCTGGCGACGTATGGCCAGGCGTTGGCGGCCGGCGAGCTGTTCCAGAATGCGGACACCCTGAACGAGATGCTCACGTTTTATCCACCGGCGCAGTTTGGTGTGGGTGGCCCTTACGGGCTGGGCCTGATCGACTTCGCCGGCGATGGAACCGTGTGGGGTCACGGTGGCCAGACGCTCGGCTTCCAGTCGCTTTGGTATGTGGACCCGGCGAAGGATATGGTGGTTGTTGGTCTGTCAAACTCTGCCTCCTACGCTGCGAACGCATTGCTGAATGTCTATCAGATTCTGACAGGCTCTGGTGCCTTGCCGTTCACGTCTGGAACCCTGCTGCCTGCCGGCGCTTTTGCTCCATCAAATTGGAGGTGGGTACGCTTTGACGGTCCGGGTGGCTCCACTGACGTGGATGCGGCCGATGGCCTGATAATGAGTTTGAGCAAGGACCAGAGCGTACTTACGATTAGTGCTGAGTGTGGCAACACTGGTGGTACGTTTACGGTGGATCCATCGCAAGGCATTGACTTTGACATCGACGCCTCCACGCTCAAGTGCGATGCTGACTCTCCCGCGGGACAGTTTGTGCAATATCTCAACGATGCGGTCTCGTGGCGTTTTGATAACGGCGGTTTGATCATTGACCTGCCCGTGGACGGCGGCTCGCTGGTGTTCGAAGTCGCTCAGTCGGAGTAGGCAGCCGGCAACACGCAGCGTTCAGCTCGTCGTGCTGCCAAACGGAGAATCGGTGAAATGAGTACGCTATTGGGCGTGTTAATCGGCATGGTTATCATCGGTCTGGCGTCCGGGCTGATCATCTGGCTTGTCAGCCGTCTGGGGCTGGGGCTGCAGGTTGATGGCCTGGGCAGCGCCGTCCTGGCGGCCCTGGTCATCGCCGTCCTCGGCGGTGCGCTCTCCTGGCTGCTGAGCCTAGATCGGCGTGCAGGATGGCGACGGGCTGATTGGTGGCATCATCCATCTACTGGCGACGGCCGTCGTGCTGCTGGTAGGGGGCAGGCTGCTGCCCGGACTGACGGTCAACGGGTTCGGCGGTGCGCTTGTGGCGGCCGTCGCTATCGGCGCGTTCTACTGGCTGGGCGGTCTCTTGTTGGGACAATTGGTCTAGCGACCGTTCTTTGACCAATCAGGCGGCAGGTTGCTCCCACAGCAGGGCAGCCTGCCGCATGCCTTATCAGCTGAGTGGCGTGAGGATGAGCGGCCTTAGCCGCCCACGGCTCTAGCCGCCCACGGCTCTAGCCGCCCACGGCTCTAGCCGCCCACGGCCTCGCTGAGTGCAAGGCGCCGTCCCGAGGCTTGTGGGTACGGTCAATCTATCTCTTGGAGAACTACTATGAAGGCAAAACTGTTGTTGATCGCGTCCGTCGCGCTGTTCCTTATCGCCCTGCCGACACTGGCTTCCGGCATCGCTGGAGAGCGGTTGGCCCAGGCAGAAGTGAGCCAGACACAGACCGACTGTTCGCTCAGTCTGCCTGAAGACGAGATCGTCAACCAGACGATTGAGTGTTGGGAGCTGACCGTGCCGGAGAACTGGGAAAGTCCGGGTGCAGAGGAAGTGACGATCAGCTACGTGATCCTGAAATCCCCCAGCCCGTCGCCGTTTCCTGATCCCGTCGTCTATCTGGAGGGTGGGCCGGGGAGTTCGGCCCTGGCGGGCCTGCCGCTGCTGCAAAGTACCTTTGCCGACCTGCGCCAATACCGGGACATTATCATCTACGATCAACGCGGCACGGCGTTCAGCTCGCCGCTGATCTGTCCGACCGAGGTGCAGGAACAACCGATTGAGACGCCGGAGCAGATTCCCGACGCCTACCAGGGCGTGGACAGCGACATCGACGCGTTGGTGAACAATGCCAGGAGCAGCAGCGGCTACCGGACCGCTGTGAACTGTGCCCCGTACTTTGCGGAGCAGGGCATCGACCTGTCACAGTACAGCACGGCCAACAGCGTGCAAGACCTGATCGCTCTGCTGGATACGCTCGACTACGAAGCGTACAACATCTACGGCCTTTCCTATGGCACCAACGTGGCCCTGGAGCTGTTCCGCACCTACCACGAAAATGCAGACGCCGCTCTCCCGGCCCTGCGCAGCGGCCTCATCGACGGCAATGTGCCGCCCAACGTCGACACACGCGGCGGGCAGGCGTTGATTACGCCGGAGAACATTCTGCGCGTCTTTGAGGATTGTGAGGCCGAAGTCGAGTGTAACGCAGCTTTCCCTAACATTCGCCAGCGGGCGGTTGATCTCATCCAGCAAACGGCCGAAACGCCGCTAACGATTGGGGACGAAACGATTGAGGTAGAATGACCTGCGCCGGGTCCTGGGCGATGGGCTCACGTTCAAAACGGCCGAGAACGGCAGCACGGTGATCGGCATCGGCGCCGCCTACTTGCCGTTGATGATCGACGAACTGGAGAGTGGCGTCAGCGATACCTACGTTGGCCTGCGTGACGGGACGCTGCCACCGCAGCCGGCCGCGGCCGCGGAAACGTCACCCGCCAACCCGCTGAGCGTCGTCGCCACGGAAACGACGTCGCTGGCGGCTGAGGCGCGTGCGCTGGCCGACGAAATCGAAGCGCTCAACCGGCAAACCACGCGAGCGGCCGAAGCGTTGGCGAGTGACCAACCGCTGTCAGAGTTCTTCATGTCGGAGCTGCGATCGGGCATCTCTAAACTGGACTATCTCTCGGCGCTGTTCTTCCCTGCCGGCGTCGAAGCGGCCCTGAGCGGTGAACGGACACGAGAGGCTCTGTTGGGCATCGCCGGCAGCATCAGCGAAGAGTTGGCCGCCATTGTGCCGCTCATGAGCGACGACGACGTGACGCAGACGTTTGACCAGATCGAGGCGATCTTGCCGACGCTGACCGCCGTAGACAGCATTACCAACATCGTCATCACCTGCAACGACCGGTATGGCTCGTTCGACCTGGAGCGCATCTTCGAGGCGTATCGAAGCTATGAGGCCCCGGCACTGGTCAACAAGATCGACGTCGCCGTCAACAACAAGACGGAGTGTGAGGGCTGGGGGCTGACACCGGAGGACACGGATCTGACCGACGCCGTCGTCTCCGACTTGCCGATTCTCGTCTCCAACGGATCAGTTGATGCCGAAACGCCGGTGGAGTGGGGCGAGGCGGCGGCTGAAGGGCTGTCGAATGCCTTTTCGGTGACGTTCGCCTACGCGCCGCACGGGGCCAGCACGCAGTTCAACTGCGGCCCCGCTGTTTCCACGGCGTTCATCATGTACCCGGAACAACAGCCTGATTTCACCTGCGCTACAAATCTGCAGGATATCTTCCCGTTCATCCTGCCTGATCAAGGATAGGTCCCACTCCGCATGGTGGGCACGGGCGGCACCCCGGTGGGGGAGCCGCTCGTGGAAACGTAGTCCCCGGAAACCGGGCTTCATCAGGAAGCCCGGTTTCCGGCAGCAGGTCCCGGACGGTCGTCCTCATCGCCCTTGCGGCCGACCCCCGCTATAATCCCCGGCATGTTTGACCTCGCCAACTCACACCGCTCTATTCGTTCCTTCACCGACCAGCCTCTCGACGACGCACTGCTGCACGATCTGCTCTACGCCGGGCTGCGCAGCTCCAGCTCCGGCAATATGCAGACGTGGTCGGTCATCGTCTCCCGCGAGGAGGCGGCAAAGCAAACGCTCTACGAACTGCACCGCTGGCAGACGATGATCCTGGAAGCGCCGGTCGTGCTGACCTTCTGCGCCGATGTCTTTCGCATGCGCGAGTGGATCCGGGTCAACGACTCGCGCCAGAGTTTCGATGACCTGTTGGGCTTCCTGACCGGGGCGGTCGATGCGGTCATTGCGGCGCAGACCATCAGCCTGGCGGCCGAATCGGTCGGGCTGGGCATTTGCTACATGGGTACGACGTGGTGGGCGGCCGACCAGCTCATCGAGTTTCTGGAACTGCCGCCGGGCGTCTTTCCGGTGACCAGTCTGGTCGTCGGCTACCCGACCCACATCCCGGAACTGCGCGACCGGCTGCCGCTGGAGTTGATCGTCCACGAGGAACGGTACCGGCGGCTGGACGACGACGAGATTCGCCGGCAGCACGCCGCGCGCGAAAAGAACGCCTGGGCCCGCTACAACGCGGTGGAGCGCATCCGCACCAAGCTGCAGGAGGCGGGCATCACCCGCGTCACCGACTACTACACGTCCGAGTTCAAATACTCCAAGGCGCTCCACCGCGAAGTGAGCGAGATGTTGATCGAGACGCTGCAGCAGCAAGGTCTGTGGCTGTAGCGCGGCTGCAGGCGGCTGAGGGAGAGGTATCCGCTCTCTGGCCAGGGCCGTTGGCGTGTGCAGTTCCAACCTCGGATGGCGGGTTAGGGTACAATGGTCCCCAGGGCGACTCCCAATCCGGCGCCCGACCCATGAGTATGAAAGCAATCACCGCCGACCGATACGGCACACCTGATGTACTGCGCTACGAGGACGTGCCCACGCCTGTCCCCGCCGGTAACGAACTCCTGATCAAGATTGAGCGGGCGTCGCTGAACGCGACTGACACGGAGATGTTGGCCGGGAAGCCTTTCTTTGTGCGGCTGGGTGGTCTGCGCGCCCCGATGGCCCGCGTCCTCGGCTCTGACATTGCCGGAACGGTGACGGCCGTTGGCCCCGACGTCACCGGCTTCCAACCCGGCGACCGGGTGTTTGGCGACCTGTCAGATGTCAACTTTGGCGGGCTGGCGGAGTTTGCCTGTGTGCCGGAAGATGCGGTCGTCGCCATGCCGGACGGGTTGAGCATGGACGACGCGGCGGCCGTTCCCCAGGCGGGGGCGCTGGCGCTGCAAGGGCTGCGCGACGACGGCCGTATCAAGGCGGGTATGCAGGTGCTCATCAACGGTGCGGGCGGCGGGGCGGGGACGTTCGCCGTGCAGATTGCCCACTGGTACGGGGCCGATGTGACCGCCGTCGACCACGGCGACAAGCTGGAGATGGTGCAGTCGATTGGCGCCGATCATGTACTCGACTACACGCGTTGGGACTTCACCCGCAACAAGGCCCGCTACGATCTCATTCTCGACACGGTGGCCGACCGCTCGATGCGGGATTACCGGCGCGTGCTGCGACCGGATGGGGCGTTTGTGATGATCGGCGGCAGCACCCGCACGATGCTGTCGGCCTTCATGGCCAGCCAAACCTCGTCCCGCAGCGAGCAGCGCCTTGGTCTGCTGATGGGCCGCCGCAGCCACGACGACCTGCTGTGGCTGGCGGAGCGGGTGCTGGCGGGCGAGATTACGCCGGTCATCGGGGCGCGTTATCCGCTGGAGTCAGACGGCCGACGCGATGCGGCTGCTGGCGGCGGGGCGGGTGGCGGGTAAGGCGTTGATTGAGGTGGTAGCGGAGAATGAATTCCGCGGCGGCTAACGCCGACGACCACCACAGCGACCACCGACCCGCACAACCGCGCGGGGAATGAATTCCCCGGCTAACGAAGGAAACGCATCAAGATGCGTTGAAGAGGTCCGCAGCGCGACCGCGCTTCCCCAATCCACATCAGTGGATTTCCGTCGCTAGCCGGTGGTTTCAACCGTCGGCGACCATCGTCGACGACCACCACGGTGACGACCGACCTGCAACCGCGCGGGGAATGAATTCCCCGGCTAGCGACGGAAACGCATCAAGATGCGTTGAAGAGGTTCGCAGCGCGACCGCGCTTCCCTAATCCACATCTGTGGATTTCCGTCGCTAGCCGGTGGTTTCAACCGTCGGCGACCATCGTCGGTGACGACCGACCTGCAACCGCGCGGGGAATGTATTCCCCGGCTAACAAAGGAGACGCATCTTGATGCGTTGAACAGGTCCGCAGCGTGACCGCGCTTCCCTAATCCACATCAGTGGTTTTCCGTCGCTAGCCGGTGGTTTCAACCGTCGGCGACCGCCGCCGACGACCACCACAGCGACCACCGACCCGCACAACCGCGCGAGGAATGAATTCCCCGGCTAACGAGGGAAACGCATCAAGATGCGTTGAAGAGGTCCGCAGCGCGACCGCGCTTCCCCAATCCACATCAGTGGATTTCCGTCGCTAGCCGGTGGTTTCAACCACCGGCGGCTACCGCCGACCACCCCCGCCGACCACCGACAACCACCGACCCGCAACCGCGCGAGGAACCATTTCCCCGGCTACCCCACCCTCACCGGGCAGCATCCAGCAAACGCGAATCTCAAAATGGCCAATCCTCTGGCAACCCCGCATCATAACGCGCTTCGGATTCACGCAGGATTCGCTTCGTTGAGTCAGCCTGCGCCTGCTCGGTGCTGTCAGTTTCAGGCATATCGGCAGTCTGCTCCATCCAACGATTCACCGTGCCGTGTCGATGATGCATCTTCTGATTCTCCACATACGCCACGGCCGCCGGTCGCTGCCGTTCGCCCAGAGTAAAGACGCCATACCCCTCCTGCCAATAGAAATCACCGACCACCCCCGGACGATGATTCAGGTAATGGGAGCTTGCCCCCTTAAGCCCTTTCACAAATTCAGCAACGGAATAGCGCGGCGGAAGGCTGGCGACCATGTGGACATGATCGGTCCACCCATCCAGCGCAAAAACCGTTGCCGAAAACTCCCTGGCCTTGCGGTCCAGATAATGAAGCAAGATAGGCTCGATCTCAGGTGTGATGAGTGGCCGCCGGTCCTTCGTCGCCCAAACAAAATGGTAGCAGGTTCTCCAATACGCCATGCAAAGTTCTCCTTAACGGGGTTTTATCATTTACTCAATCTGGATGCCATTCTTCCATCGACCATGAACTATCCAACGTTCAGTTTGAGAAAAGTCCGGCATGGCTAGCAACCCACGCAGATCCGGGCATAATCAGGGTCGAGACCTGCCATGACCTCTGACCGCCTCCCTTACGAACTCTGGCTGCTGCTGGCCATCACCCTGCTCGGCGCGTTTCTGCGACTCTTCCGGCTGGACAGCCTGCCGCCGGGCGACGGCTACGACGTGGCCCAGTACGGCGTCGACGCGCTGCGAATCCTGGGCGGGGCGCGGCCCATCTTCCTGGAAACCAACTTCGGGCGAGAAGCGCTGTTCAGCTATCTGGTGGCCCTGACTTACGGCGTCACCGGGCCGGGGACGCTGGGCATTCGCCTGACGAGCGCCCTGATCGGCACGCTAACCATCCCCGCCAACTACCTCGTCGCCCGCGAACTGATCCGCGAGCGGCAGGGCGTGATGGCCGGGCTGCCGCTGCTGGTGGCCCTGCTGTCGGCCGTCTCCTACTGGCATCTGACATGGAGCCGGCTGGGGCTGCGGGTCATCTTGGTGCCCCTGGTCGCGTCGCTGTTGTTCTTCTTTCTGTGGCGCGGCTTCCGGAGGCGGGGCTGGGTGGATTTTGCCGTGGCGGGCTTGCTGCTGGGCGCGGGATTCTACACCTACCAGGCGGCGCGGCTGCTGCCGCTGCTGGTTGGCGTGGGTTTTGCGCTCGACGCGCTGGCCCGGCGCGCGTGGACGCGGGAAGACAGCGCCCGTGTGCTGCTTGTTACCGGCCTTGCGCTGCTGGTCTACATGCCGCTGGGCCTCTATGCGCGGGCCAACCCCGGCGCGCTGACCGAGCGCATCGACCAGGCCGTCCTGCTCGACACGGCCCAGCCGCTCGCCCCGCAGCTGGAGACGCTGAGCGGGCAGGCGGGGGCGGCGCTGGCCATGTTCGGCGTGCGCGGCGATATGGACCCGCAGTTCACCATTCCCGGACGGCCGTCGCTCAACCCGTTTCTGTTCGTCTTCCTGCTGCTGGGTATTGGGGTGGCGCTGTGGCGCTGGCGAAAGCCGACCTATCTGTTTCTGCTGGGGTGGTTGGCGGTGATGACGGCCCCGGCGATGGTGGCCGATCTGGCGGCGACGGCCAAGCGGGCGCTGGGGGCGTTCCCGGCGGCGATGGTGCTGGTCGCCCTGGGGCTGCTGGTCCCGCTGGCGTGGCTGCGCGGCAAGCCGGAACGACGGGCGCTGTCATGGCTCTACGCGACCGCCCTCGGTGTCGGGTTGGTCGTCAGCGCCGGGCTGTCCTACCGGGATTACTTCGTCGTTTGGGCGGCCGATCCTGACCTGCCCAACCATTTCCAGACCGACCACCGCGAGATTGGCCGGGCCATCGCCGCGCTGCCCGCGGAGGAACAGGTCTATCTGTCCCCGTACCCGCCTGAGCAGCCAGTCATCCAGCTCCATTCCGGACTGCGGCCGGACGTGGCGGGCTACAACGGCCGTTTCTGCCTGCTCTACCCCGACCCGTCCGCCCCCACGCCGCCCGCGACGTGGCTGATCGTCCCCGGTTTCGAGGACGCCAGTCTGGCACAGCTGCGGGAGATGTATCCAGATAGTGTGGTGGACGACGGCCCCTTGCGGCCGAACAGCGACCGGCCGATGTTCCAGCGGCTTCGGGTTGCCGCCGGCGTGGAGCCGGCGGTGGCGTTTGACACGGAGACGGCCGTCGCCTGGGAAGGGGGGCCGCGTCTGTTGGGCTACAGGCTGAATCCTGCTGTCCCGCGCCCGGGCGATACGGTGACAGTGGAGCTGTTCTACACGACCGGGGGCGAGCCGCTGCCGGACCTGACCGCGTTTGTCCATCTGCTGGGGCCGGACAACCCGGCGACCGGCGGGCCGCTCTGGGCGCAAGCGGACAGCGAGCCGTGCGGCGGTGCGGTGCCGACCAGCAGCTGGCTGGCTGGCGACATTCTGCGCGATACGGTTACGCTAACCATTCCACCCGATACGCCGCCCGGGGCGTACAACCTCGTGACCGGCTTCTACAGCTGGCCGGATCTGGTGCGACGGCCGTTGGCGAACAGTACGGAAACGGTTGCACCGTTGGCGGTCCTGCGGCTGGGCGAAGGAGAGTAGGGGCAGTGCGCTGGCCGGTGGCCTAGCCTGTTTCCTCGCCCTCGGCCGCCTCCTGGGCTGCGACCATCCTGGCCTGCTCCTCTTGCAGTTTGTTCAGGGTCAGGTCGGTGTGGCGGCGCAGGCTGTAGAGCTGGTCGAGCATCGTCGTGGGCACCTTCACGCGCTCACGCAGGTTGTCTTGTGCCGCTATCAGACCATCAATTGCCTGCTGCAGCTGTTCGGGCGAGTAATCCTCATACTGCATCTCGACCGAGCGCAGATATTGATAGCGTCGCTTGATGCGGTAGTTGTTGAACCAGGCGACCAGCGCGGGCAGACCACGGAACAGCGGAAACAGGATCAGGGCGACGGGCAGCAGCAGGAACAGGAAACGCTCCAGGCGGGAGGCCAGCCACAACGGCAGGTACTGCTCCAGCCCGGTCGGCCCGTTTTCCAGGAAGCGTTGGGCGTCGGCGTTCATGGGGATGCCGACGAAGGTGGCCGAGGGAAACTCGTTGATGTCCTCCAGGATGCCGCCGTTGCGGTGCACATTCGTGGCGATGATCAGGAGCAGCCGGGCCAGGTCCGGATGCAGCGCAGGTCCGGCGACCAGGGTGGCCTGGGCGGCAACGAGGTGTCTTGTCTTCGGCTGGAATGTTGCTGGGCAGATCGAGCGCTCCCTCCGGCAGCGTCACAGCGGCAATGTTCTTGAAGCGGCTGGTGTAGGCGTCGATGCGACGGAGATTGAGCAGATCGATGTTGGGCTCACGCAGCAGGTCTGTTACCAACGTTGAAGCGGTGCCGGCGACAAAGATCATGATATCGATCTCGCCATTGCGCAGCGCCTCCGCCGCCTCGCTGGTCGATTGAGAGACAATCGTGGCATTATCATTGTTGATGCCGTTGAGCGCCGAGCAGAGTAAGGGCGATAACCTGCGTTGCGCTGCCCTCCTCACCGATACGCTGATGGTCAATCCTTCAACGTCTTCGAACGAATCAGCGTATTCATGTCCGTGTTATAGAAGATCCAGATCGGCTTCATAGTAGATCGCTGCCAGGGTGCTTAATCCTTCTGTGTCCCCGTGACCGGCACGCCGTATTCTGAACGAACCCGGCGTCGACCTCACCGGTTCTGAGGAGATCGAGCGTTTCCAGCGAGCCGGCGGTCTCGCGAATGTTGAGCGTGACCCCTTGCTTGGCGAACTCCTCCTGGTACTGTTTGGCGAAGGCGTAGTAGGCGCCGCCTTGCCGGCCGGTGGCAATGGTGAACTCCGATGGCGGCTGCCAGCCGAGCAGACGCACCAGGACGGCCAGCACGGCGACCACGGCCAGTGCAATCAGGCCATAGCGTATGATAGGGCCGATGAGTTCGCGGAAGGAGCGGGATTGGTCTTCGTTCATGGTGGGTCCTGATTCTTGTCATCGCGGCTTCTGAGGAGCGCCACGCGACGATACTGTTGGGACATGGTGGCTGGCATGCGGGCGAGCGTGCGTTCCATATGCCATTCGTTGACAGCTTGAGATTGCCAGTTCAGGCGGATAACGAGCATGCGCGTGGCCGCGGCGACAATGAGGGCGATCCAGACTGCTGTGTCGCTGTCCACGGCAGCATAGGTGATAAGCGTGTAGTAGATAAAGATGCAAATGAGAACAATGGAGCCGGAGTATTGGCCGGGGCGAAAGATCTGGGGCGTGTCGCCGACCAGCACGTCGCGCAGGATGCCGCCCGCAACGCCGTTGATGAGCCCCACGAAGACCGCGCCCGCCAGGCTGATGCCGTCGAGCAGCGCCAGTTGGAAGCCGAGCAGGGCGAAGGCGGGCGTGCCGAATGCGTCGATGATGTTGACCAGTTTGGGCCACCAGTTGTTACTCTCCAGCGCACCGCCAAACAGGCTGACGCCAACCATGACGATGAACGGCACGACCAGGTAGAGTGGGGTTGTCAGCATAACCGGGGTGCGCTGCAGGAACAGACCATCGCGCAGCAGGCCGCCGCCGGTGGCGCTGATGATGGCGATGAACAAGACGCCCATAAAGTCGAAGCCCCGCACGCGGGCGACGATGGCGCCGCTGGTCGCCCAGGCGAAGGTCGCCACCAGTTCGATGATCCACGGTAGTTGAAGTACGGTGATTGGCATAGGCACACTCGCAGCGTAAATGTCACCTTGATTTTAGCGCGATACGGCTTGATGTCACGAGGTCAAAGGGGCTAATTATGGTCCACCTGCGTGGACCGGGATGATCAAGGGCATCCGGGTCCGGCAGTGCGGCAGCAGGCCGTGGCGACCGCTGCTGCAATTGAGCTGGAAACCGCCAGCTTACTCGATTGGGCCGGCGGTTTCTTCCTTTACAAGCGAGACACGAACGTCTCAACGTCTCGCGCTACAGTTCGTCCAGCGGGGGGACGGTCAGCTCGGCGACGGGCCAGCCGGCCAGCTTCGCCGCGCCCTGGTAAGCGCTCTCCAGGAAGGCCAGCAGGGCGGCGCGGGGGTCAGCTTCCTGCCGCAGATCGTCGTACATCAGCGTGGCGCTGGGGCTGCCGTTGTTGTCCACCCAGCGGGCGGCGGCGGGCTGCAGCGGCTCCTGGTCCAGTCCGTCCGGCGATGGGTAGGCGTAGACATAGAACGCCGGCGCACGCACGACCGGATCGCCCGCCCAGAAGCCCGCGCTGATGACTTCGTGGGAGTAGGCGTCTTTGTCCGATAGACGCATGTCGGGTGGCAGCGCGGGCCCCTTCTTCCCGGAGAAGCGCGTGACGACCAGGTCCAGATGGTGCCAGTAGAGATGGACGGGGTTGGTCTTGCTGTAGGAACGGCCGCTCCACTCCTTGAGCACGCTATCCACCCACATCATCACCCGCCAGAAACGCTCGACATACGCTGGTTGGTAGGTGGCGTACTGCGTCATCTGTGTGAACGGCTCGTCCTCGATTTCGGGCAGGTCAAACGAATGGTCGATGATGGTGACGTGGATGCCCAGGCCGTCGAGCGTGGCGAACAGCCGAGCGTAGAAGTCGGCCACGCTCAGGCCATCTTCCAGTTTGATCGTCGCTCGTTCGCCCTGGCTGGTGACGATTTCCAGCTGGTGGTCGAGCAGGTTGAAGGTGATCTCGAAGGTGTCGAAGCCGTCGTTGGTGGGCATGGGGCCGGTGGTGAAGCCGGTAGGGCTGACGTAGAGGGTCAGATACCACCAATGATTCTTGCGGGGCATGGTCGCCAGGCGAATCTTGCCCACGATCTGCATGTACAGATTCAGAGTGATCTTGCTCTGCTCCCATGCCTCAAGGGGCAGGTCGGGCAGGGTTTGTCCGGTTGGTTTCATAGCTCCTTGTGCTTTGCCGCCGGCGACAGAGGCGGGCGAGCGGTTGTGCCCGGCGGCGCGTGAGCCGCCGGCGATTGTGCGTACCGGGGATTCTACGAAACGCGCCGGGAAAGAGGGAGCGGGGCTCAGGAAGCAGTAAGGGTTGCGCGCAGCCGGTCGGCGTCGATGCTGCCGGGCAGGCCGATGAGGACGAGACGGGTTTGGGGGGTGGCCATAGACCTCAGAGGTCTTTGAAGACCTCTGAGGTCTGCGTTCGCCGCCGACACACGCCAGCGACGGCCGACGCGTTGGTAGACGTGCGGCGCGTCCGGGGCGTCGCGGAAGTAGACGATCCCTTTGGCGCGGATGATCTCCGGGGGTAGGGCGTCCGCCCAGCGGCGAAAGGCGTCCTCATCGAGCGGCTCGTCGCTGGTGAAGCTGGTTGTTTCGTATAGTGTGTTGTGGTCGGTGAGACCTGTCAGGTCTCCAAGACGGGCCGGGTCTGCGTCTGCTGCCGGGTTCAGCCCAAACAGCAGCTCCGGCGGAACGACCCCATGGCGGCTTTCGATGACCGGCGTATCCGGCGCTTGCTCTCCCAGCCAGGCGCGGACGGCCGCCAGCTCTTCCGCGGAGACCAGGTCGGCTTTGTTCAGCACCAGCAGGTCGGCCCCTTGCAGCTGGCGGATGACCGTCTCGCCGACGTATTTGTTGGCGGCGCGCTCGCGGACGTGCTCGGCGTCGACCACGACGATGATGCCGTCAACGGCGTATTGCAGGGCGGCGCTGTACTGGGCCAGCTTGGTCGGGTTGGCCACGCCGCTGGCTTCGATGACGATGTGGTCGATCCCATCGGCCCGCGTCCGCAGTTGGCCCAGCGCCTGGAGGAAGCCATCGGCCATGGAGCAGCAGATACAGCCGTTGGCCAACTGCATCGTCTCGCCGTCGTGGCTGGTGATCAGGTCGGCGTCGATGTTGATGTCGCCGAAGTCGTTGACCAGCACCGCCAGCCGCTGCCCGTCGTTGTGGCGCAGCAGATGGTTGAGCAGGGTGGTTTTGCCCGCGCCCAGATAGCCGCCGATGATGGTGGTGGGGATTTGCTTAAGGCTCATGAGTGGGGGCTGGGGTGGAAGAGCAGAGCGGCGCTGCCCCGGGCCCCTTAGGCCTCGGTCGCTTTCTTTGTATAGACCTGCTTGCCTTCCTTCAGGGTCTCGACCGCGCTGATGGTCAGGATGTCGTCGACCGGCACGGTCAGCGGGTTGGCGTCGAGAATGACGAGGTCGGCCAGCTTGCCCGTGGCGATCGTCCCCTTCTCGTCTTCCTCAAATATCTGCCAGGCGGCGTTGATCGTGATCGCCTTCAGCGCCTCCCAGCGGTCGATGCGCTCATCCGGCCCCAGGACACGGCCGTCGCGCATCTGGCGCGTCACTGCTGACCAGACCACGCGCATCGGGTCCATCGGGCAGACTGAGAAGTCAGTGTGGTTGGAGCAGACCAGGCCGTGGTTGATAGCCGACTGCATGGGGCTGATGAAGCTGGCCCGTTCCAGGCCGAGGTTGGCGATATGCTCGCCGCCCCAGAAGAAGGTGTGCATGGTGAAGAAGCTGGGCGCGAAGCCGAGTTCGGCGTAGTCGGCCAACTGGTCGGGCCGCATGCATTGCGAATGGATGATCACCGTGCGCCGGTCGTCGGCCGCCCGCAGGCCGGCCTCGCGCGCGGCGTCGATCATCATGTCCATGGCCGCGTCGCCGTTGCAGTGGGCGAAGATCTGAATGCCCTTGTCGACCACTTCCTTGACGCCCTCGGTAATCAGCTCCGGCGGAAAGAGCGGCTCGCCGCGCCAGTTCTCCTCGCCGCCGGGGCCGGGGGTCAGCAGCGGCTCGCTCCAGAACGCCGTCTTGCCCTGCGGCGAGCCGTCCAATACGAACTTGATGCCCTGCAGCTTAAGGCGGTTATCGTAGACGCCAAAGGCGTCAGCCGAATCGGGTGGCAGCTCCGACGGGCCGCCGCTGAAGCTGGGCGCGTACTCGCGCACCAGCGCCGGCAGTTCCAGGAAGAACGGCAAGCTGACGATGTCGAGATAGAGGCGGCCCTGCTCGGCCCCTTTGCGCAACAGGGCCAGATCCGTGGCGTGGGTGGCCCCTTCCTGGACGGTGGTCACCCCGACGCCGGCGTAGATCTGCTGCGCATCGTAAAACGTGTCGAGCATCTCCTGCTCGGTCGGCTGGGGCATGGCGCTGAAGACCGGCAGGAACGCCGTCTCCATGATCAGCCCGGCTGGTTCATTACTGCCTTCGCGGCGCACGATGACGCCGCCGGGTGGGGTGGGGGTGGTCTCGTCCATGCCCACCGCCGCGAAGCAGGCTGAGTTCAGCACCGCGCCGTGGTTGGAAACGTGGATGAGCATGACCGGGTTATCGGGGAAGGCCGGGTCAAGGTCATCGCGAGTCAGCTCGCGCCCGTCCTCAAGTGCGGTAGCGTCATAGCCATAGCCGATGATCCACTCGCCTTTCTTGATGCCCAGCCTGGCCACATGCGCCTGTAAGACGGGCACGATGTCGGCGATGCGGGTGATGGGGCCGACGGGCGGGCTGGAGACGTTGGCCCATGTCACGATCTGGAGCGCGTTCATGAAGTGGCCGTGCGGGTCGATGAACGACGGCATCAACGTTCTGCCCTGCAAGTCGACGACGGCCGTCCTGTCGGTGCGGGTCCGCATGACGTAGTCGAGTTGGCCGGTGGCGATAATGCGGCCGTTGGCCACGGCAATCGCCTCGACTTCCGGGCGGTGGTCATCCATCGTGACGATGGGTCCGCCGTGGAAGATGAGGTCGGCTTGCTTTTTGTCGGTCATGATCGACTCCCTTCTTATTGGCTCGAAGCGACAGCGTCGTAGCGGGATGCTCTGATGGTCGCGACGGTTTCTGCGGCTGGGTAGACGGGCCTGCGGTTTGCGCGTGACTTTTTTGATTGTACTAAATCGTGCGTGGTTGATCGATGGCTGGTAGAAAGCAACCGTCCGTAACGTGGCGCGGGACAGAGCCGGCAGCGCCGGCAAATGGGCGACCCCGGCCCGGTTCTGATGTCTGGCAGCGGGCAGCGGGGAGAGTCATTAAGGCGTGAACAGGTGGAGGGCGTCGACGTTCTCTCGCCCGAAGTCGTGGGCGGCCGCTTCCCAGAACAGAGTGGGCCCGAACAGACAGTCGAACGAGAGCGGGCCGCCCTGCGTTTGGCAACTGGCGACGTCGCCCGCGCCGCCCTTAGTCCGTGACCTGGCAGGTCTACAACAGACCTGCCAGGTCGTGGGTCACCGTCTAGTTATCGGCGCTGCGCGAGGAGCGGTCGAAACGGGGGCGCGCTGTGTCGGAGCGCTCTGCCCAGTTGAAGGCGGGCCAGCGGTCGGCGATGCTGGTGTGTGCGCTGTCGCTCATGACAGCAGGCCGCGCTTCCAGCCGGCTGAAGGCGCCCCAGGTGAAGGCCTGCGTACCGTCGCCCCAACCGATGGCGCTGTCCAGGCCCGGCCTGTCCCCGTCTTCGCAGACGTAGTTGGCCGCTGCGCCGAGCAGCGCGGCGCTGTCGCCTTCGCCCAGCACGGAGTCCAGGGTAATCGTCACTTCGTCCGTCCCGGGCGCCACGCCTTCCAGCGTGAAGGTCAGGATGTTGAGCAGCTCCGACTTCTTGTTCGTCGGGCCGGTGACGGTCACCGTTTCGCTGACACCACCCGCGCTGACGGTCACATCGACGGTGCGGGCGTCCCGGTTGACGTCGGTCAGGGCCACTTCGACCGTCAGGTTGGTGGGCGACTGGGTCTCCGGGATCATCAACACGTTGCTGTTACTCTGTTCGAAGCCGGGGGTGCCGGCGACGAAGTTGTCGGGATAGCCGAAGGTCGACCAGGCGTTGGCGTACTCGTCGGCCGTCGTGGTGGTCGGGTAGAGGACGAAAGCGCGAGGCAGCTTCATCTTCTTCATGCCCTTCTGCAGGAACCAGCGCCCCTTGACAAACGGCTTGGCCAGGAGCTTGCTCTCGTCCAGGTCGGCCCCCCACCAGCTGATCGCCCCGGTATCACCGAGGTCGGTTTCGGGCTGAATCTGCTCGTACGTTTTGTCACCGTAGATGAAGCGGACGAAGCGCACGCCATTGTACTCCTTGCCCGCCATCTGGCCGTACAGGTCGACGACGTTGTTGGCGTTGGGGACGGTGATCTTGGCCACCATGCGGCTGCGGCTGGGGCTGCCCATGCCCGCGCCGAGAATGGTGGTCAGTTCATTGCCCACCGTGCCGAACTCGGGGTCGACCGGGCAGTAGTTGGCGACCGGGGGCAGGCCGGATCTCATACGCGCCGATGTCGCATTCGTCGGGGGACGGGTTGCTGTGCCGGGGTCCACATTGCGCGTGTAGCCGCGCTGGTCGACGCCGGAACGGAGATGGCGCAACGCAATACGCCGAAGGGACGCCGTCGATGGCCGGGCTGCCGCTGACCAGGGCGTGGGTCACGGTCGGGCCGCCGTTGTTCTGCAGCGTGGTGTCCAGGATGTCGGTCAGGGCCGTTGGATCCGTGCCGTCGCTGGTGGCCACAATGTCGCTGGCGTCCGGGGTGAAGCCGTCAAACGCGTCGGCGCTGGTCTGGCTGTCGTCTCCAAGCACGGACAGTTCGGTGATCAGGCCGCCGCCCGTGGCATCTACCAGCTCGTTCCCGTTGCCCGTATTGCCGGACACGATGCTACCCGCGATGAGAAGCTCGTTATCGGCAACATGCGCGATGCCGCCGCCGTAAGCTTGGGCCTCATTCCCGGTCACGGTGCTCAGATACATGCGGGAAGGTTCGCTGTCAAAAGCCGCGTTAAAGATGCCGCCGCCGCCAATAGCCTGGTTGCCGCTGACGGTGCTGTTGAACATGTTCCAGATGCCGCCATAGTTAAGCAAACCGCCGCCGTAGTAGGCCTCGTTGTCGGCAATCGTGCTGTTGTAGACAGTCAATCTGTTCTGGTAGTTAATTTCCGGACCACCGCCAGAGACGTTCCCATTGGCAATGCCGCCACCGAGGAATGCGCTGTTGCCGCTGATGGTGCTGTCGATGATCGTCATGTCGCCGCCGACATATTGGCCGGTGTTCGCATCATAGGCGATGCCATTGACAATGCCGCCGCCAAAGTATGGCCCGTACGCCTGCTGGACCTCGTTTTCGCTGATCAGGCTGCGCTCGATGGTGACCGTGCTGCCTTCGGCCAGGATGCCTCCGCCGCCCACGACGGCGATATTGCCACTGATGGTGCTGTCGCTGATGGTGACGTCGCTCAGGTAGAAGTTGGCCCCGCCGCCGTAAACTGCATCATTGCCGGAGATTTCGACGCCGCTCTCGATGGTGACATCCGACTTGTAGGTAGCGATGCCACCGTAAACATAGGCGGAGTTGCCGCTGATGATCGAGTTGTTGCGGATGACCAGATCGCCGTAGGGGCTGGCAATGCCGCCGCCAAGGAAGGCTTCATTAGCGGCTATCGTGCTGTTGTCGATGGTCACGGTGCTGCCGTCGCCATAGACGTAGACTCCGCCACCCCTATTGTCTGCTTCGTTACCGCTGATGGTGCTGTCGGTAATCGTTAGCGGGCCGGCACTTTCGTCCTGCTGGACGCCGCCGCCGCTGTCGTAGGCGTAATTGTTGCTGATGACCGTGCCGTTGCGAATGGTCAGCTCGCCGCCGTCTTCGTTGGCCACGCCGCCGCCGTACTCGCCGGCCTCGTTGTCGTCGATGAGGCTGTTGTCGATGATCATGACGCCGCCGTCATTCTCGACCGCGCCGCCGTCGTCGTAAGCCCCGTTGCCGCTCAGCGTACTGTTCTGGATGAGGACCGTGCCCTCATAGTTGTAGAGCGCCCCGCCGTCTTCTTCGGAGTAGCCGCCGCTCAGGGTGGTGTCGTTGAGCGTCAGGTTGCCGCTGGGGGTGACGGCCATGATGCGGAAATCGGGGGCCGCGCCATCGCGCTCAATCGTCGCCCCGTTGCCGTCGATGGTGATGTCGCTGTCGATGAGCGGCAGGCCGTTGTCGCTGTAGTAGGCGGTGTTGTCGACGGTCGTCAGCGTGTAGGTGCCGCCGCTGAGCGTGATGGTGTCCGCGCCAGAGCCGGGAGCGCATTCGCCGGCGCTGGCGTAGAGCTGGCTGTCGTTGTTGGCGTTGATGATTGCTTCGGGGAGCGAGCAGTCGCCGTCGTCGGCAATGGCCACCACGCCGTTGTCGACCGTGATGGTCGCCGCGTGGGCGGTTGGGGCCTGGGAGAGCGCCAGCAGGAGCGCCGCGCCGGTGACGCTGACGGCCGCCTTGCGCAACAGCCAGCGCCGCTGGCCTTGCGCCATCTGCTGGATGCGCCGCCGGATGGCGATGTAGCGGGCGAGCCAGGCGGGGTTCTGTTTGGCGAGGATGCTGGCGAGCCAGGTGGCAGGTGGCGTCGGTGACTCGCTGGTTTCGGAAACGACTGTCTTCATCTTGGCCTCCTGTGGCCTGAGTGATCTGCCCCGGCAGATCACTTGCGTTGAGCAAGTAAATTCAGTGGCGTCCCCAAACACCGCGACTATTGTAGCGCGTGGGTAGTCACTTGCCAATAACCGCAGGGTGTTCAGTAGGGCTTTTCTTGTAAGCCGCTGCGGGTTGAAACCCGACATCTAGCGGGGAAGTGGGTCAAAACCCACTAGAAGCGAGAAGGAAAGCGCGCCGGCCACCCCGTCTGCAACCCACCTTCAGTGGGGTTCCTTCGATAGCAGGCCGTTTCAATGGCCTGAACCCGAAAACTGAAACACCCTCGGGCGTTCAGTAGTCGCATTGTCAGACGTAGCGGCGACATTCCTTGTTGCCTTCGGTGAAGCGCCCGGCCAAAAACCAGCTGTTTGTGGACAGGGGATCAAAAAACGGCCGCCCGCCAGAAAGCTATCTCCAGCGAACGGCCGCTCCCCCTATGGTGACAAAACGGGCAGCAGCCCGAGTCGCGTCTGCGCCCCGGACTGCTGCCGACTGTCTCTCCCCAGGGACAGTCGTCTTCGGCTGCGGTCGTGGCCCACATCTCGCAGCCCCTGCATGCGATTCAGACCGGTGATCGCGTCCGTATTGTCGACGCACCTCCAAGTTTAGCGAGTCGCAGCGGGTGAATCAATGACCGAACGGGTGTGTTTTGGAGCAGTTTGGCGGGCTGTACCGGCGTGGAGCGGACTTGATTCGGTCCGGCACTCTATGCTAAGCTATGGTCGCAATCCGGTGACCCAGACGACCAACTATTATGGAGGAATAGATGCGCGTATGCTCGACGGAGTACGTCTATCACAACTTGCTCAACCCCGGAGACGATCTGATCGCTTCCATCCTGGCCGGCGGGCTGCGGCCCCTGTCGGACTTTCCGGAGAGCGAACGGTGGCAGCAGATTGAAACCCACATGCCGGGCTTCTTCGAGGAACTGTATGCCGATATCGCTGAGCCGGTAGTGGGCAAGCCATATCTCAATTCCGGCGTTTTTGTCTCGCCTATCGACTTCCAGCTGATGCCTGGTTCGCTTCTGTTTAACCGGACGCGGGTGAAGGTGCCTGTCTCGCGGCTGGACCCGGCCACCAGCGTGCTGACCTATGTCATCGATGAGCAGCGTGTTTCGCTGCCGCTGACGGCCGACAATCTCGCGGCGACGGCCGACTTGTGGACAGGCGAGATGGTCAGTCGCTGGTTCGCCGTCGATAACTCGAAAATCTTCTACTACGTACCCCAGATAGCGGCCTACCAGCGCGGACGGCATCCCGGTCGAGCCGGGCGATATCCAGCAGTTCGCCTGAGTGCCTGTGGCGCAGGCATCCCCCATAGTGGAACGGATGGCTGTCGGGCAACGTCTGGCGGGCGTAGCTGCCGGCGGCTGCTCCCCACGCCGCGCTTTCCGCTATAATCCCTCACCATGAATATCTCTTGTAAGGCAATACTCTTTGACCTGGACGGCGTGCTGGTGGACTCGATCGCCGTGGTGCAGCGGCACTGGACGCGCTGGGCGGACGCCAATGATATCTCCTACGAGGAACTGAAATCGGTTGCCTTTGGCCTGACATCGACGGAGGTGGTGGCCCTGCTGGCGCCGCATCTCGACGCCGAAGCGGAAGGACGGCGGATGCAGGCGGCGGAAGCGGCCGACACGGACGGGCTGATCATCTTTCCCGCCGCGGGGCCGCTGCTGCGCTCGCTGCCGGACGGCCGTTGGGCGGTGGCCACCAGCGGCGACCGGGCCACGGCGACGACGCGCCTGACCTTCGGAGAGCTGCCCATCCCCGCTGTGTTTGTGACGGCCGATGACGTGGGCCAGGGCAAACCGCACCCGGAGCCGTACCTGAAAGCGGCCGCCGAGCTGGGATTCGACGCGGCCGACTGTGTGGTCGTGGAGGATACGCCCGCCGGAGTTAAGGCCGGGCAGGCATCCGGCGCGCGGGTGATTGCCGTGGCCACGACCCACAGCGCGGAAGAGTTGGCGGCGGCCGATCTGGTGGTGGGCGATCTGGGGGCGTTGGCGGTGACTGCGGGCGAAGACGGTGGGCTGGTCATTACGATTTCAGCCTGAGTGCCCGATCAGCGAGCCGGCGGATGAATGGCCCTGTTCAATGGCATGAATTGGCGCACAAGAAGCCGCCTGTGCTTAAGTTTGAGGACAGGCGGCTCTTTGTGTCGCGACTGAAAGATACGTTCCCCCAGAAGGTATCTTTGACCTCTATTGTCCAACCCAGCGTCAAAACTGCGTCAAATGCGGTGGTTCAGGGGTCTGAAAGCGTGATTGCAGCTGGTCTGGGGGTGGATCCAGCGTCAAAAGGCGGCATGCGGTGCGCTCACAACAACGAAGGCCGGGGAGCTGTCGCCCACCCGGCCCCGCGCCTGACTGCATTGTGCTGACCTGTCCTAATCAACTGTGCGGACCCTCGGGTTCGCGTGTCGAACCGTAGAGGGAGAAGAGGTTTTCCGCCCGGTTAAGCGCTGCCACAGAGTGCGAAAGCTGAAACGTGCCTGCTTCGAACCCGGCTTGTTGGCTGACAGCTGGTTGAGCTGCGTGCTGTGCGAGACCGTCTCGTTTCGGCCCCTTACCATTGTCCGGTGTACATCGTAATTGGTTTGCCCTAAGTTCATCATCCACCTCACTTGCGGCCAGGTATTTCGCTCAGATTACCCGACCTGCGTTAAGGTTCCGTCACAGACACGTATAGGCTTCCGTCAAATCCCAGGAGCAAGCGGGTCCGGGGCGGCCGCCAGCCCTAGAAATCTTTAACAACTCATGGTATACTGTTAGTTCCTCGAGCCACTATAGGCACCCATGATCGCGCTTGTTGGAGGAAGTAATGGGCAGCCTGTCGTTATTGCTATTGGGAGAGTTCGCTGCTACGCTCGACGACCTTGAGATCGAAGGATTCCGTACGCGTTCAGCCCAGGCCTTGTTGATCTACCTGGCGGTCCAGGGCCAGCGTCAGCGACGCGAACATCTCATGACCCTCCTCTGGCCGGATTTGCCACAGGCCTCCGCCCAGCAGAATCTACGCCAAAACCTCTATCTCATGCGCCAGACGATCAACGCTGTGCCCGCCCGCAGCGGGGAGGGTATGGTGCCCCTGATCCTGGGCGATCGTGAGTACCTGCAGCTCAACCCGGAGGCGGCCGTCCAGGTAGACGCCAATCGGCTGGACACCATTCTGGATCGCCTTATCCCCAGCACAGGCGAGCTCGAGGAGGCTGTCGCCCTCTATCGCGGCGACTTCCTGGCGGACTTCTATCTACCGCAAAGCAGCGAGTTTGAAGAGTGGACGCTTGCGTGTCGAGAGCGATACCGCCAGGGTGCCCTGGATGCGCTGACGAAGCTGACGGACATGGCCCTCGAGGCGGGGGAGAGTTCGCTGGCCGAAAGCTACCTGCGTCGCCAACTGGCTATTGAGCCGCTGGCGGAGGCGGCTAATCGCCGGCTGATTGAACTGTTGGCCAGCAGTGACCGTCGCATTGCCGCCATCGGTCACTTCAACACCTATCAGGAACTCCTTCAGCACGAAATGCAGTTGGACCCGGGACCGGAGACGCTTGCGCTGATCAACGTGGTGCGGTCCGGGGAGGTGCCTCTGTCTGAACCCGCCAGCCCGCTCGTGCGCGGCTATGAGTTGGCGGAGGAGCTTGGCCGGACCGCCCATGCGGCGGTTTTTCGGGCCTTGCAGTCGGCCGTAGGACGTGATGTGGCCGTGAAGATCATAGCGGCTCGTTACGCAGACAACATTGCCTTCATCCGCCGGTTTGAGGCCGAAGCGCAGATGATTGCCCAGCTGGAACATCCTCACATCGTTCCGCTTTATGACTACTGGCGCGAGCCAGGCGGCGCGTATCTGGTCATGCGCTATCTGCGCGGCGGCGACCTGCGCGCGTTATTGGCCGATGGTCCCTTGCCGGTTGACGTTGTCGTCCAGGTGCTCAATCAGATTGCGGCTGCGCTGCAAGAGGCCCACGACAAAGGCATTGTTCACTGCGACGTAAAGCCGGGCAATATCTTGTTGGATGAGCAGGGCAACGCCTACCTGGCCGACTTTGGAATCGCCCAACTGATCCGCGCTGACGAACGATCTGAAGGCGGCGACGCCTTCCTCGGTACACCAGATTACATCTCGCCGGAACAGGTGCGCGGCGAACCGGTCAACGCGCTCAGCGACCAGTACAGTCTGGGCATGGTCATGTATGAGCTTCTGACTGGCCGGCGACCTTATGAAACCGATTCACTGGCGGACCTGCTGCAGAAGCACCTGAGTCAGCCTCTGGCATCCGTCCATGTGCAGCGACCAGACGTACCGCCGGAGGTCGACCAGGCTCTGAGGCGGGCCACAGCCAAAGATTACGACGACCGCTACCCGGACATCACGACCTTTGCTCGCGATCTTCGCGGGATGTTGGCGCCAGATAGCAGGTCTGAGGGCAGCCACGAATCGCTGCAGTCGCTGCGCAATCCGTACAAAGGGCTGGCCGCGTTCGAGGAGTCGGATGCGGTCTTTTTCTATGGCCGCGAGGCGATGACGGAGCGGCTCCTCAGTAGATTGGCAGAACAGGATGACGGCCGGCGATTCCTGGCGGTGGTTGGCCCGAGCGGCAGCGGCAAGTCGTCGCTGGTCAGGGCCGGGCTGCTGCCGGAGCTGCGAGCCGGCGCGCTGCCCGGTTCCGACACGTGGTTCTACGTCCCCATGCAAGTCGGCGCCCGTCCTTTCGCGATGCTGGAGGCCGCGCTGGTCGGTGTCGCGGTCCATCCGCCTTCTGATTTGAGTGCGCGACTGCGCACTGGGCCAGGGGGACTGTGCGAGATCGTTCGCCAGTTGCTGCCCCCCGATTCAGGCGACGAACTGGTGCTGATTATTGATCAGTTCGAGGAGCTGTTTACACTGGTCAACGATCAAGCTGAGATCGAAGCGTTTATGTCCGGCCTGGCTGCGGCTGTTTCAGATCCCGACTGCCGCCTGAGCGTGATCCTGACCCTGCGGGCTGACTTCTTCGACCGACCCCTGCGACATACAACTTTCGGCGCGCTGATGCGGGAGCGGACGGAAGTGGTGGTGCCCCTGTCGCCCGATGAATTGATGCGCGCCATCGTTCAGCCACCGGCGCGCCTGGGCATTGGCGTTGAAGCAGCGCTCGTCAGCCGGCTGGTGGCAGAACTGGCTAACGAACCGGGTGCCCTACCGCTGCTGCAATACACATTGGGCGAGCTGTTTGACAAGCGAGAGCAGGACAACCTGACACTGGCATCGTATGAGGAGCTGGATGGCATCCAGGGAGCACTTAGCTTGCGGGCCGAAGCAGTGTATGAGTCGCTTTCCCCGGAGGAGCAGGAGGCCGCTCGCGCGGCTCTTCAGCCGCCTGGTCACGCTAGGTCGCGGTGCCGAAGTGACCAAGCGACGCGCTTTGCTGGAAGAGATGTTGTCGATTGACCAGTCGGGGGACAGACGTGTCTCGCAGGAGTCGATGGTCAAGGTCATTGCGGCGTTTGGCAAGGCCCGGCTGCTGACCTTTGACCACGACCCGGCGACACGCGGCTCCACCGTGGAGTTGGCCCATGAAGCGCTGCTGGAGGCATGGCCTCGCCTATCATTCTGGCTCGACCTGGACCGGGCCATCATTCGCCTGGAGCGATTGCTGGCACAGGTGACCAGCGATTGGCGGGATTCCGGTGAGGACGAGCGCTTCCTATTGCGAGAGGCACGGCTGGATCAGTTGGCCCCGCTGGCAGACTCTGGACTGGCGCTAACCGAAGACGAGCGCCGCTTCCTGGAACTCAGTCTGGCTGCGCGGGACATGCGCCGGGCAGCCGAGGAAGCGCGCCGCAATCATGAGCTACTGGTTGCCCGCTCGTTGGCGCAGGTGGAGGCCGACCGGGCCGAGGAGCAAGCACTCTCAGCTTCACGACTGCGTACGTTGGCCGTTGGGCTGACGATTGCGCTGGCAGTGGCCGGGATTGCGGCGGTGTCGGCCTTCTTCTTCGCCCGCGCCTCGGAACGCAACGCTCAAGTGGCGGCCACGCGGGAGGTCGAAGCGCTCCGCAGCGCCGACCTGGCTGCAACGCGAGAAGTTGAGGCCGTTGGCAACGCCCGGTTGGCGACTTCCAGAGAATTCTCCCAGGCTGCATCCGCGCTGCTCCAGGTGGACCCGGAACTGAGCCTCTTGTTGGCTCTGGCAGCGCTGGACCAGGCGCCGACGAAACAGGCTGAGGAAGCGCTGCATCAGGCGCTTCAGGCGGCCCGCACCGTTCGGGCGTTTCCCACAAACGCGGAAGGTCACTTTGGGGCGTTGTTGGCGGTGGCGCCGGACGGCCGTCGCGTGGCCACGCCCGGTTCTGAGGAGGTCACCATCTGGGACATCGACAGCGGTGGGGTCTTACAGATGCTGCCGCTGCGTGCGCCCACATCGGAACATTATGAGCTGCACTTCAACCCTCGCGGTGACCAGCTGACTTTGCTCAGCAGTTCGCCTTCGCAAACGTCGGTGGCCTTGCAGACCTGGGACCTGCTGTCCGGCGAGACAGCCGCTTACGTCAGCCTGCCGCTCGCTGTCGCGGAAACCGACCACCTGACCATCAGTCCGGACGGTCAGATGCTGGCGACTGTCTCCGAGACGGGTCTCGCTGAGCTGTGGGACGTCGCACGCAGCCAGCCTGTGGTTACCTTGCACGACAGTGGCGAGGCGCTTGTCGATCTTGCTTTCACCAGTGACGGCGAGCACCTCATGGGTCGAAGTGGGTTGGTGGAGCAGTGGCATGTGCCCTGGCGACGCTGCGTTTGGGCACGCCCACGCTGGCTGGGACGATTGACGCGCTTGAGGGCGCGCTCTCTATGGGTGGGTTGGCTCATATCGCCT
>CAVQSM010000006.1:0-188710 GCA_963715935.1 uncultured Chloroflexia bacterium
GGAGCGCGATTTGCCGGATCGCGTTACGGGGTCGGCGGTTCGCAGACGTAGCTGGCGGCCGCACCGAGGAGGGCGGCGCTGTCGCCGGTGTCGAGGACGGAGACGAGTTCGATTTCGACCTCGTCCGTGCCCGCCGGGACGCCTGCCAGCGTCACCTCGAACAGGTTGAGCAGTTCGCTCTTCTTGTTGGTCGGGCCGGTGAGGGTGGTGGTCACCTCGACGCCGCCGGCGCGGACGATGACATCGACGGTGCGCGGGTCGCGGTTGACGTCGGTGACGGCGACCTGGACGACGATGTCGGTCGTCGCTTGCGTCTCCGGGATCGACAGGATGTTGGTGTTGGTCTGGTCGAAGCCCGGTGTGCCGGCCACGAAGTTGTCGGGGTAGGTGAAGGTCGACCAGCTGTTGGCGTACTCGGGGTCGCCGGTGTCGTTGGTAGCGTAGAAGACGATGGCGCGCGGGATACGCATCTTCTTCATCCCCTTCTGCAGGAACCAGCGGCCCTTGACGAACGGCCGGTCTGGCTCTGGAACTGGGTGGTCAGGTCGGCCCCCCACCAGGAGATGGCGGCCGTCGTCGCCCAGGTCGGTGTCGGGCTGGACTTGCTCGAAGCGTCTTGTCGCCGAAGATGAAGCGGACGTAGCGGACGCCGTTGTACTCCTTGGCGGCCATCTGGCCGTAGAGCTCGGTGACGTCATTGGCGTTGGGGATGGTGACTTTGGCCACCATCTTGCTGCGGGTGGGGCTGCCCATGCCGGTGCCGTAGAGGGTGGTCGAGTTCGGTGCCGACCGTGCCGTCAGCCGGGTCGACGGGGCAGGCGCTGGCGGCGGTGGCAGCTGCACTTCGTACGCGCCGGTGTCGCACAGGTTGGCCCCGCCGTCGTTGCCTTCGCCGGGGACGTCAACGCTGCGCGGTTCGCCGCGCTGGTCGAGGCCGTTGACCGGGGCGGCGGCGCAGTCGGCCGTCGGGCCGAAGTCGATGGCCGGGCTGCCGGCGACGAGGGCGTGGGTCTCGGTCGGGCCGCCGTTGTTGGCCAGGGTGGTGTCGAGGATGTTGGCCAGGGCCACATTCTGGTCGCTGCTGGTGGCGTTGAAGTCGCTCGCGCCGGGCGTGAAGCCGAAGAAGGCGTCGGCGTTGGTCTGGCCGCTGTGGCCGAAGACGTTGAAGGCGTTGGCGGTGATCGTGCCGGAACGGACATAGATCTCATTGCCCGACAGGGTCGCGCTGTTGCCGGAGATCAGGCTGCGCGTCAGGGTCGACCGTGCCACGCCAAGTGTAGATGCCGCCGCCGCGTCGTCTCCGGCCGTGTTGCCGGAGAGGGTGCTGTTGGTCACGGTCAGCGTGCCGGTGTCGCCAAAGTTGAAGATGCCGCCGCCGTTGCCGTCGGCCGAGTTGCCGGAGAGGGTGCTGTTGGTCACGGTCACGTGCGTGCCACCGAAGTTGAAGATGCCACCGCCGTTGCCGTCGGCCGCGTTGCCGGAGAAGGTGCTGTTGGTCACGGTCACTGTGGCGGTGCCGCCGTCGTTGTAGATGCCGCCGCCGTTGAAGGCCGCGTTGCCGGAGAGCGTGCTGTTGGTCACGGTCACAGTGGCGGTGCCGCCGTCGTTGTAGAGGCCGCCGCCGAACGAAGGCCGCGTTGCCGGAGAGGGTACTGTTGGTCACGTCCAGTGTCTCGGCGTTGAAGGATGCCGCCGCCAAGGAAGGCGTGTTGCCGGAGACGGTGCTGTTGGTCACGGTCAGCGTGGCGGCGTTGTAGATGCCGCCGCCGCTGTCGCCGGCCGCGTTGCCGGAGACGGTGCTGTTGGTCACGGTCAGCGTGCCGTCGTTGTTGTAGATGCCACCGCCGTTCGAGTGCCGCCATGTTGCCGGGCAAGGGTGCTGCCGGTGACGGTCGCCGTGCCGCGGACGAGTTGTAGATGCCGCCGCCAAGGAATGGCCGACGTTGTCGGAGAGGGTGCTGTTGGTCACGGTCACAGCGGCGGTGCCGCCGTCGTTGTAGATGCCGCCGCCAACGAAGGCCGCGTTGCCGGAGAGGGTACTGTTGGTCACGGTCCAGCGTGCCGCCGGCGTTAAGGATGCCGCCGCCGACGAAGGCCTCGTTGCCGGAGAGGGTGCTGTTGGTCACGGTCAGCGTGGCGGTGTTGTAGATGCCGCCGCCGTTGTCGCCGGCCGAGTTGCCGGAGAGGGTGCTGTTGGTCACAGTCACCGTGTCCGCCGAAGTTGAAGATGCCACCGCCGTTGCTGTTGGCCGAGTTGCCGGAGAGGGTGCTGTTGGTCACGGTCAGCTGTGGCGGTGCCGCCGAAGTTGTAGATGCCGCCGCCGTTTCCGTCGGCCGCGTTGCCGGAGAAGGTGCTGTTGGTCACGGTCACCGTGCTGCCGACGTGTTCTGATGGCCACCGCCGTCGACCGGGCCGAGTTATCGGAGAGTGTGCTGCTGGTCACGGTCAGCGTGGCGTGCCGCCGTCGTTGTAGATGCCGCCGCCAAGTGACGGCCGCAGTTGCCGGAGAGGGTGCTGTTGGTCACGTCCAGCGTGCCGGCGTTAAGGATGCCGCCGCCGAGGTTAAGGCCGAGTTGCCGGAGAAGGTGCTGTTGACGATGTCCAGCGTGCCGCTGCGTGTTGAAGATGCCGCCGCCGCGGGCTCCGAGCCGAGTTGCCTGAGAGGGTGCTGTTGGTCACGGTCAGCGTGCCGTTGACGTTGTAGATGCCGCCGCCGAGCTGCACGATGTGGTACACGCCCCGGCAGCAGCGGCCGTGCCGCACGGTCACGCCGTCCAGCGTCAGGTTGCCGGTGTGACGCTCACCTCAAAGACGCGGTAGGTGGCCGTGTTGGCGGCGGCGTTGGCCTCGATGATGGTGTTGGCCGCGCCGTTGCCGGTGATGGTCATCTCGGTGGTGACCGCCGGGCAGTTGGCTGCCGGCCAGGGTGATGGTGTAGTCGGCGTCGAAGGTGATGGTGTCGGCGCCGGCTGCCGGCCGTGCAGTCGCCACCGGTGGCGGTGTCGCTGTTGGCGTTGGTGATCGCCTCGCGCAGGGTGCAGAAGTGTCGCCGCCGGGTCGGTATCGGCGCGTGTTGACGACGATGCCGCGGCGGCCGCGGGCTGGACGGCCAGGCTGAACAGACAAGAGGACAAGGACGCGGCCAGCAGGCCGAGGACGGGCAGTGCACGTTTCGAGAACGATGATGCGTCATTGTTCTGCTCCTCCGGTGCGCGGCGTCTGTCGAGAGCCTGTCGCCGACTACGCGACGCGACCAGCCGACATAAAAACAGGCAGCCGTCAACCCAAATTGACGAACTGCCCCTCTTCCATGGGTAGGATACCTAAGGGGGTGGGGGTGTCAAAAAGTGGAGATGGGGCGGGACAGACACGCTTGGGTTGTCCCGCCCGCTACTTAGGACGGGGAGCGCGATTGCCGGATCGCGTCTACGGGGCCGGCGGTTCGCAGACGTAGCTGGCGGCCGCTCCGAGGAGGGCGGCGCTGTCGCCGGTGTCGAGGACGGAGACGAGTTCGATTTCGACCTCATCCACGCCCGCCGGGACGCCTTCCAGCGTCACCTCGAACAGGTTGAGCAGTTCCGATCTTCTTGTTGGTCGGGCCGGTGAGGGTGATCAGTACGCTGACGCCGCCCGCCGTGACGATGACATCGACGGTGCGCGGGTCGCGGTTGACGTCGGTGACGGCGATCTGGACGACGATGTCGGTTTCACCCTGTGTTTCGGGGATGGCGAGGATGTTGGTGTTGGTCTGGTCGAAGCCCGGCGTGCCGGCGACGAAGTTGTCGGTGGCGGTGAAGGTCGACCAGGCGTTGGCCACGTCTGGCCCGCCGGTGTCGTAGGTGGCGTAGACGACGAAGGCGCGAGGCGTCTTCATCTTGCGCATGCCCTTATTAAGGAAGAAGCGGCCCTTGACGAACGGCTGGCTCTGGAGTTGGCTTTCGTCCAGATCGGCCCCCCACCAGGAGATGGCCGCTTTTTCACCCAGGTCGGTTTCAGGGTCGACCTGGATGTAGCTCTTGTCCGGGTAGATGAAGCGGACGAACTTGACGGCCGTGTACTCCTTGGCAGCCATCTGCCCGTAGAGGTCGGTCAGGTCGCCCGTGTTGGGAACGACGATCTTGCCGACGAGCTTCTGGCGGGTGGGGCTGCCCATGCCGCGACCGAGCAGGGTGGTGAGCTGGGAACCTACGGTTCCTTGGCCGACGCCGGGGTCGCCCACCGGACAGACGTTGACCAGCAGGTTGTCAAAGGTGCAGGTGACGTTGTCGCCGCCGGTGAGGGTGACGTCGACGAAAGACTGGCCGGTAACGATGCCGTCGCCGCAGTCGATGCTGGTCACTTCCCAGCCCGCGGGGACGAGTTCGCTGACGGTATAGCTGCCGGGGGCGAGGCTGAAGCTCTCGCTCTGGCCGTCGTCGAGGGTGGCAGAGAGGTCAGGGGTGAAGACCTGGATGCGGTTATTGTTGGTGTCGGCCACGTAGACTGTGCCGGTGGCGTCGACAGCTACGCCTTGCGGGAAGATGAACTGCGCGTCGCCGCTGCCATTGCTGCCGAACTGGGTGAGGTAGGTCCCGCTGCCATCGAAGATTTGAATACGGTCGTTGTTGGTGTCGGCCACGTAGACATTGCCGGCGGCGTCGACGGCCACGCCTTGCGGGAAGATGAACTGCCCGTCGCCGCTGCCGTTGCTGCCGAACTGGTCGAGGTAGGTGCCGCTGCTGTCGAAAAGCTGGATGCGGTAGTTGAGGGTGTCGGCCACGTAGACAGTGCCAGTGGCGTCGACGGCCACGCCGAACGGTCGGTCGAACTGCCCGTTGCCGCTGCCGGAGCCGCCAAATTGGCCGAGATAGGTCCCGCTGCTGTCGAAGATCTGAATGCGGTCGTTGAGGGTGTCGGCCACGTAGATTGTGCCAGTGGCGTTGACGGCCACACTGCGCGGGCGGTTGAACTGCCCGTTGCCGCTGCCGGAGCCCCCGAACTGGTCGAGGTAGGTGCCGCTGCTGTCGAAGATCTGAACGCGGTCGTTATCGGTGTCGGCGACGTAGATCGTGCCGGTCGCGTCGATGGCCACGCCGATCGGGCTGTTGAACTGCCCGATGCCGCCGCCACTGCCCCCGAACTGGTCGAGGTAGGTGCCGCTGCTGTCGAAGATCTGAACGCGGTCGTTGTCAGTGTCGCCCACGTAGACCTTGCCGGCGGCGTCAACCGCCACGCCAATGGGGTTGTCAAACTCCCCCGCATTGGTGCCCAATCCACCCCACTGCCGGTCGTAGCTGTAGGAGCCGGGGGTGATGAGGAAGGGGAAGTCGGTGGCGCCGGCGGGGTCGGTGGCTTTGGTGATGGTCAGGGTGGCGCATTCCTCATCGGAGGCGGTGTAGAGGAGGCCCTGGGGTGCGGTGGAGTCGAAGTGGGCGATGCGCGGGTTGCCGCAGGCGTCGAGGGCCAGCGAGGTGAACTGGCCGACGGCGTTGCTGTTGTCGGCTTCTTCCACGTCCCAGGTGGCGCCGTTGAAGGCGGCGTACTTGAGGGCGGTGTTGGACAGGTCGCGGTAGCTGATGCGCGGGTCGCCGGTGGCCGGGTCGAGCGCGAGCGAGGTGTCCTGGCCCAGGTTGGCGGCGTTGTCGACCGTTTCGATGTCCCAGGTGGCGCCGTTGAAGGAAGCGTACTCCAGGGAGGAGCCGGTGGTGGCGAAGTAGCTGATGCGCGGGTCGCCGCTGGTGGGGTCGAGCGCCAGGGAGGTGTGCTTGCCGACGTCGGCGCTGTTGCCGTCGACCGTCTCGATGTCCCAGGTCGCGCCGTTGAAGGAGGCGTACTTGAGGGCCGTGTTGCTGGCATC
This sequence comes from uncultured Chloroflexia bacterium, assembly GCA_963715935.1. Classification (GTDB taxonomy): domain Bacteria; phylum Chloroflexota; class Anaerolineae; order Promineifilales; family Promineifilaceae; genus Promineifilum. Next base: position 5,838 of record CAVQSM010000006.1, read on the forward strand.
ATAGTAGCTGATGCGCGGGTCGCCGCTGGTGGGGTCGAGCGCCAGGGAGGTGTACTCGCCGACGTCGGCGCTGTTGTCGACGGTTTCGATGTCCCAGGTCGCGCCGTTGAAGGAAGCGTACTTGAGGGCGGTGTTGTCGACGTCGTAGTAGCTGATGCGCGGATAGCCGCTGGTGGGGTCGAGCGCGAGTGAGGTCCACTGCCCGACATTGGCGCTGCTGTCGACGGTCTCGATGTCCCACGTCGCGCCGTTGTAGGAGGCGTATTCGAGGGCGTCGTTGGAGGCGTCGTAGTAGCTGATGCGCGGGTAGCCGGTGGTGGGGTCGAGGGCCAGGGAGGTGTATTCGCCCTGGGCCTGGCTGTTGTCGGGCGTTTCAATGTCCCAGGTTGCGCCGTTGAAGGCGGCGTACTTGAGCGCCGTATTGCCCGCGTCGTAGTAGCTGATGCGCGGCAGGTTGGTGGTGGGGTCGAGGGCCAGGGACGGGAAACGGCCGACGCTGCCGCTGTCGACAGTTTCGGTGTTCCAGGTCAGGGCCAGGACGGACCCGAGGGCGGTCAGGGCCAGGGCCAGAGCGGCCAGGACGGCGAGAACGAACAGGGTTCGGCTTCGCATGGTGGTCGTGTGTCATTGTAATGCGCCTCCTGTGCGCGTCTCAACTGTTTGTGCAGGCCCACTTGCGAAAGAAAGCCCGCGGCCAACGAAAAAAGGCAGCCGTCAACAACAATTTGACGAACTGCCCCTCACAAGGAGTAGGATACCGCAACGGGGCGGGGGTGTCAATTAGTGGGGGCTGGAGGTTGGTGGTCAGAGGAGTCGCGGGTCAGGATGGCGCGGGAGCGGCTTCGAGGAGATGGGCGGAGGGACGGCAACTGGCCTGCCGAACGGGCGACGAAGCGCCGCGTCCGGCAGGCTGTGCCCCGCATGCCGACCGCCTCAGGTAGGATCAGCATGCGGGATGGCTTACGAATCCGTCAGTGGCCTTTGATGACCGCTGTCGGTTCCGGGGTCACGATGCCGTTCTCCAGACATGAGTAGCTGGCGGCTGCGCCAATGATGGCGGACGAGTCGCCTCCTTTGGGATACTCAATGCTCGGGTCCGGCGAAAGCATGTGGATAACCACCTCGTTGGTGCCTGCGGGCACATTCTCCAGCAGGAACTCCTCCAGGTTGAGCGTCTCCCTGGCGTTGGGGCCGTAGATGATCCGCTCCACGATCACGCCACCGGCAGAAACAGTGAGGATGATGGGCCGATTGTCGCGATTGTTGTCGACGAGGGCAATCTTGACGAGGATGTCGGCGCCGTCTTCCTGCGTTTCAGGCAGGGCCAGCGTGAACGTTTGCTCCGGGTGCCAGAGATAGGTGGCGCCCGGCGAGTCATCCCAGAAGACGTGATACTTTGTGCTGTCATCGAAGACCGTGAAGACATTGGCGTATTGCTCCGATGTCTCGTAGGTCGGCCAGAGGACAAAGGCACGAGGTGAGCGACGGCCGTCACGGATCCAGCGGAACTGGCCCTTGATCTTATGGGCCGGGTCCAGATCGGCTCCCCACCATTTGATGACGAAATCCTGGTAGGCCGGGCTGGTCGGGTCCTTGATCTTGACGTAGCTCTTGTCGGGGTAGCGGAAGCGGACGAAGCGGATACGGCCGACTTCTGTGGCTGCCAGCTGCCCGTACAACGCCGTCACGTCCTCATAGTCAGGAACGATCAGATTGCGTGAGCGGACGGCTCTCCTGTCACTACCCATGCCCACACCAAGCAAGTTGGTGATGGCGTAGCCCACGGCCGGATCTTCGACCGGGCAGAAGCTGGCCGGCGGCAGCTCGTAGTTGCCGAAGGCGAACTTGTACAGCTCGCCCGGCAACAGCACCTGTTCCTGAGCGCAGACCTCGTTGGCGGTTCCGGCCACGCCGGGGGTCAGGTCGCCGGCCTGGGTGTTGACCCAGCCTTCCTGTTGCAGTTCGCAGACCGTATAGGCACCGCTGGGGACGCGCCAGGTGTAGTAGCCGTTGGGGCCATTTTGCTGGCTGTCGACAAGCACGCCCTCGCTGTCATAGACGTTGAACGTCCAGCCGGGCAGAACACCTTCCGGGTTGTCCCCGTAGTTCTGGCGCACGCCGTCCATGTTCAGGTCGTTGTACTTGAAGACCCGCAGACGGGTCTGCTGGTAGTTGCCAAAAGCCAACTCAATCAGCTCGCCAGGCAGCAGTTCCTGTTCCTGGGCGCAGATTTCGTCTGTGCCTCCGGCCACGCCGGGGAGCAGGTCGCCGGCCTGGGTGTTGACCCAGAGATCCTGCTGCAGTTCACAGGCGGTGTATTTGCCTACCGGGACGCGCCAGGTGTAGTAGCCGTTGGGGCCGGTCAGCTGGCTGTCGACCGGAGCACCCTGCTCATCGTAGACGTTGAACGTCCAGCCGGCCAGACCGACTTCGGGGTTATCGCCGAAGTTCTGGCGTTGGCCATCCATATTCAGGTCGTTGTACTTGAGGACGCGCAGCTGCGGTAACTCGTAGTTGCCGAAAGCAAATTCGTACAACTCGCCGGGCAGCAGCGTCTGTTCTTGCGAGCAGACTTCGATGGTGTCCTGCGGGGTGCCGGGAGTCAGGTCACCGGCCTGAGTGTTGACCCAGTGTTGTTGGAGCAGTTCGCAGGCCGTATAGGCGCCGACCGGGACGCGCCAGGTGTAGTAGCCGTTGGGTCCGGTCGTCTGGCTGTCGACCAGCACGCCCTGGTCGTCGTAGACGTTGAAGGTCCAGTCGGCCAGACCGACTTCCGGGTTGTCCCCGAAGTTCTGGCGTTGGCCGTCCATGTTCAGGTCGTTGTACTTGAGGACGCGCAGGCGGGGCAGCTCATAGTTGCCGAAGGCAAACTCATACAGTTCGCCGGGCAGCAGTTCCTGTTCCTGAGCGCAGACCTCATCGGTCAGTCCGGCTACGCCGGGGAGCAGGTCGCCGGCCTGGGTGTTGACCCAGTGTTGCTCAAGGATTTCGCAGACGGTGTAAAGACCGGCCGGGACTTGCCACGTGTAGTAGCCGTTGGGGCCGGTTGTCTGGCTGTCGACCAGAGCGCCCTGTGCGTCGTAGACGTTGAAGGTCCAGTCGGCCAGACCGACTTCCGGGTTGTCCCCGAAGTTCTGGCGCTGGCCGTCCATGTTCAGGTCGTTGTACTTGAGGACGCGCAGGCTGGCTGCCTCATAGTTGCCGAAGTCGAACTGGACCAGCTCACCGGGCAGCAGCACCTGTTCTTGCGAGCAGATCTCGTCCGCTGTCCCGGGCACGCCGGGAGTCAGGTCGCCGGCCTGGGTGTTGACCCAGTGTTGCTGGAGAACCTCACAGACGGTGTAAGCGCCGGGCGCAACTTTCCAGGTGTAGTAGCCGTTGGGGCCGGTGCTCTTGCTGTCGACTAGAGCGCCCTGCGCATCGTAGACATTGAAGACCCAGTCAGCCAGACCGCCCTCCGGAGTATCTCCGAAGTTCTGGCGCTGGCCGTCCATATTCAGGTCGTTGTACTTGAGGACGCGCAGACGGGCCAGTTCATAATTGCCGAACAGGAAGGTCCAGTCGGCACCGGGCTCGAGCAGTTGCTCCTGGGAACAGGCCTCGCCGTTGACGGCCGTTCCGGGCAGGAGGTGTCCGGCCTGGGTGTTGACCCAGTCGCTTTGAAGCAGTTCGCAGACGGTGTAGATGCCGGCCGGCACCTGCCACTCGGCCGTACCGTTCACATCGGTCATTTTGCTATCCACGAGCAGGCCGGATTCGTCATAGACGTTGATCGTCCAACCCTCGAGGTATGGTTCGTTATCGTTTCGTTCGCCATTCGCGTTCAGATCGTTGTACTTGAGGGCGCGCAGTGTGGCCATCTCTGGTTCCGGGTCGTCGATCGCAGCGAGGGATGGCAGCGCAACGACGGCGAGGAGCAGAAGCGCCAGAAGGACGCCCCACAGGGAACGGCGATAGGTGGTGTTCATGATACGCACTCCTTTGTTGTGCATCAGCATGATAGGCCATCCAGACCGGCACTGGCATAGCGACAGCCTGAACGACTTACGTTCTCGCTACGCAGTTTCAGCCATAAGTTGTGTCCCTCCCTTCGCCCCTGACCAGGAGATGGTCGGTAGCGCGGCCAAGGCAAGCGACCGGTTAGTGGCTTTCTGGGTGCGAAGCTACCTGCTCATAGGATCAGGTTGCTATCTGCCCCAGTTCTGGAACCTTGCCGACTTGTTGTGACTCGACTGGAACGTTCTATCAGGTCCAATCAGACAACAGGTTGCTCACCCTCGTGCAGAAGAAGTATCACGAATTATTCTATTCTTTTCGGTGGTCTACAGTTGAAACGCTTTGAGGTTGGCTCCCCTCAACACATTTCATAACTACATCATAGCATAGTTGAAGGGCGGTGTAAACCGTGTGCGCAGCGGGCACGAGGCAGGTCTGGCAGCGTAGAATACCGGGTCGGGGCAGCGCCAGATGGCATCCTGGTGTCCGGCGATCACGCGGAGCCCTGACCGGGGACAACACAGCGCTGTGACAGCCTGGGATATGATATACTGTTAGCGAAGGGGGTGTGCCATGTCCAAGATCATCTGTAAATACTGCGGGTACCACAACACCGGGACTGACTCACGCTGTCATCAATGCGGCGCGATGCTGACGTTCGGCTTCATTCCGTGCACTGAGTGCGGGGGGACGGGACGTATCTTCCTGCACTATACGGACGAGTATGACAGTGAAGGGGATCCCAAAGAACGGTATCTTCCCTGCGCTGTCTGCGGAGGAAGAGGCAAGCGCGACCCTGAGGTGCTGCGACGCGAGGCTACGGAGTCAAGACTCAAAGGACTGGCGTATGTGGCGCTCGGTTTGCTAGCTTTCTTTCTGGACGGTGATCGACCCAGCCATCTCTGACGCAACGCATTCCGTTGGTACGAACTGGCGGTTGTAGCGGCTGCCAGTCGGCAGGAGGGTGAGCTGGTTTATGCCCGTCGAACGTGAGGGGCGAGACGGCCGTTTGTGGCCGTCTCGCCCCTTTTCTGGCTCGACCAGGCAGGTTGCGCTGCGCAGATGTCGCGCTAGGGCTGGGCGGACTCGAAGAGCAGGTGGCGGTAGACCCGGTCATCGCTGACGGTGGTCAGGACCAGACGGCCGCTGTCGAACGACCATGATTCGACCAGGGCGAGGTGGCTCAGATAGGCGGCCTCGACGTCCATGGTCGCGTCCTCGCACAGCATATCGGTGGTGCTGATAGACGGTGACCGCGAGGGCGTTGGGGCGGGCGTCGGGGGTGTCGAGTGTGGCGGTGTAGGCGTTGCAGCCGGCCGAGCCGCTGAGTTCGTTACCGCTGAAGACGGCCGTTACGGTGACGTCGTCGGGCACGGGGTCTTCGCCGCCGTCCAGGTCCACCAGCCGCCATGCGGTGGCGTCGAGATCGGCCAGCGAGATCTGGGAGATCAGCGTGAAATCTTGTTCGACCAGACGGCCGTCTTCCAGACCGAGGGTCATGCGGCCGTTCCAGGAGGCGCAGCACAAGGGGTCGTCGGCTCCCTGGGTGATCATGTCGGCGAGGACGGTTGGGGCGTCGTCGCCGGTCGTGTCGCTGATGGTGAGCGCCCTGAGGCTGGTGCGGTCGCCAATCATGACGGGTTCGGTGGGGCGGGGGGCGCCGAAGACGTCGAAAACGGCCGCGAGCAAGGTGAAGGTGCCGGAGCCGCTGGAGTTGTCGACCAGGACGGCGATGGCGTCGGTGGTCCCGTCGCCGTCGAGGTCGGCGGTGGGCGTCAGGTGGTCCAGGAGCATGACGAACGGCCGGCCGTCGCTGCCGTCATCGTACGTGCCCGTGCCGTCGATCAGGGTGAGTGGCGCGGGCCAGAACGCGCCGGTGTAGGTGAGATTGCCGAGAATGTGGGCCGGGTTGGGGTCGTCGGCGGCGGACAGTTCGTCAGTGGCATCCTCGACGGCGGCCTGGGTGGGCAAGATGACGGCCGGACGGTGGGGACGGGGACGGCCGTCGGACGGCCGTCTCTGTCAGGTCGGGGCCGGCGGCAGGCTCTGTGCCGCCCGGGCGCCGGCAGGCGGCGAGGGTGAGGACGGCAAGGAGAAGGAACAGGGTGCGGGCGATCATGGTTGGTTCTCTTCAGTGGTTTGTTGATGTCAGGATAGTCAATCACTACCGTATTCTATACGAGATGGGGGGCTGGTGGATGGCAGGGCGTGGGGCGGGCTAATTGCCCGTCGCTCATGTGCGCGTTGTGGGGGGCGTACGGTCAGTCGGGCATGGACGTGGAGGGGTGTGGATTTTTAGCCTTCCCCGGGGGTCTACAATGGGATCATACGTTGGGCGGGCGAGCGGCCGTTCGGAAACGAGCAGGCCGAAAGGAGCGAACGATGACAGGTGATCCGTTGGGGGCGCTGCTGCGCAGCCGGAAGGTGTGGCTGGCGCTGGTGGCGGTGGTGCAGACGGCCGTGTTTGTGCTGTGGCCGGGCTTTCCGGACGCGGTGTGGCAGGCGATTGATGTGATCCTGCTATGGCTGATCGGGATGATTGCCGTAGAGGATGCGGCGTGGAAGTTGGGGCGGCGGTAGAGCGGCCGTTTGCGCCTCAGGCGGCTATCAGTCCGACTCCGTGTCGATGTGTTGGGTGTCAATGTCGCGGACCGTTTCGGCGAGGCGCTTCTGTTTTTCGCCCCAGGACCGGAGGCCGAGGAAGACGGCCAGGGAGAGGATGACGGCGCCGGTGCCCAGCCCCTGGTCGAGCAGGTCGAGGTCTTCGCCGGTGAAGACGATGGTCATGAAGTGGACGGCCAGGACGACGACGGTCACACCGATGAGGGCGGTTTCCAATTCGTCGGTACCTTCGACGTTGAGCCATTCGGGCACATCGACGTTTTCGATGAAGAGCTGGTAGAAGCCGATGGCGGTGATGAGCAGGACGGTGCCGACGAGGAAGGTGTGGACGTATTCGACGACTTCGACCAGCAGGGGGGTGCCTTCATGGGCGGCCTCGGCCGCCGCCGGCGAGGACACTACTTCGATCAAGCTCTCGACGAGCAGCACGATGAGGCTGATGCCGCCGAACAGGAAGAAGGCGGCGGCGGCGAGAATGAGGCCGACGATGGGGACGATAACGATGTAGCGCGTGAGGCGTAGGATTGTGGACATAGATGGTCTCCAAGTTTGGGATTAATTATAGCGGTCATTGATCGTTTGTCAGGCAAAAGTCTGAAATGGGAGGACACATGAGCAACTGGTGGCAGCGATGGCGAGGACGGCGGGCGGCGCTGGCGGGCGAGGCGACGGCCGATTTGCGGGAAACGGCCGGTCGTTGAAACGACCGGCTGGCGAAGGAAACCCACTGAAGCGGGTTGGGAGCGGGCGTTGCGCTGGTGCGGTCGGTCTTCAGTGCGTTTCGACGCACTTACCCGGTAGCCGTCCGGTTTCAACCGGCGGCGGCGAGCGGCGAATGGCGAAGGCGCGTAAGGAGTGACAGATGAGCAACTGGTGGCAGCGGTGGCGAGGACGACGGGCGGCGCTGGCGAGCGAGGCGACGGCCGATTTGCGGGAGACGGCCGCCGGCTGGACGGGGCTGCCTGCGCTGGGAACGGCCGACCGGGAGCCGGGCGCGTGGCAGCGGCAGTATGACGAGGCGCTGGCGGCGTGGCGGGAGAACCCGTATGCGAAGCGGGCGATCGACATTATCACCGACTACACGGTGGGCGACGGGCTGACGCCGGTGGCGCCGGGGGCGATCGGCCGTTTTGTCGACGCGTTCTGGTCGCACCCGCAGAACCGGCTGGAGATGCGTCTGCCGGAGTTGATGGATGAACTGAGCCGGGCGGGGGACCTGTTCCTGGTGCTGTTTCGCAATGCGGCCGACGGGATGAGCTATGTGCGGGCGGTGCCGAAAACGGCCGTGATCGGAGATCGAGACGGCCGAGAATGATTGGGAGCGGGAGGTGGCGTATGTGGTGCGCGGGAGCGAAGACCTGACAGGTCTGGGAAGTGGCACCGGAACGCGAATGGCCTCGCAAGACCTGTCAGGTCTGGCAGGAACCACCCGCTACCTCTCCCCCGACCACCCGGACGCGGCGACGGCCGAGGCGGTGATGGTCCATGTGAGTATCAACCGGCCGGTGGGGGCGCTGCTGGGGGAGTCGGAGCTGGCCACGATTCTGCCCTGGGTGCGGCGCTACAGCCAGATGTTGGAGGAGCGGGTGCGGCTGAACTGGGCGGCGCGGACGTTCCTGTGGTTTGTGCAGGTGGCGCCGGGCCGGGTGGGGGAGAAGGCGGCGCAGTACGCCACCCCGCCGGAGCCGGGCAGCATTGTCATCCACGACGAGGGGGAGCGGTGGTCGATGCAGACGCCGTCGCTGCACGGGCTGGACGCGCAGCACGATTTGCGGGCGCTGCGGCAGGCGATTGCCGCCGGGTCGGGCCAGCCGCCCCACTGGCATGGCGACGGCGGGAATGTGAACCGGGCAGTGGCCCAGGCGATGCAGGACCCGGCGGTGCGACGGCTGCGACGGCGGCAGCGCCATTTGCAGCAGTGGGTGATCGATCTGTGCCATGTGGCCTATGGCCGGGCGTATGAGCTGGGGATGGTGGCTGAATCGCCCGACCGCGCGGCGCTGCGGGTGGATGTGCCCGACATCAGCCGGGAGGACAACGAGAGTCTGGCGCTGGCGGCCGAACGACTGACGGCCGCGTTTGGGCGGCTGCTCGACGGGCTGCCGGGCTACTCGCCCACGCTGGCGGGAGAGCTGCTGCCGCTGGTGTTCAAGTTCGCCGGGGAGCGGTTGTCGCCGGTGCTGGCGGAGCGGATTCTGGCGGAGATTGGCGGAGCGGACGGCGAGGCGTCTGCGGGCGCGACGGCCGCTTCTCTCGAGTGAAAGCGGCACGCTCTTCCTTATATAAGGCGCAATTGGGCAAACGGTGGTTCAGGGGCGGCAAAGGAGTGGCATGGCGATTCGGCAGTATACAGGACGATTGGTGACGGCGGGGCGGGTGCGGACGCTCGACGGCGGGCCGGGCCGGTATGTGGTTGCGGCGGAGGCGGTGCAGCGGGCGGTGGCAGCCGGGGCGTTTCGCGGGCTGGCTTGCTTTGTCGACCACCAGCCGGGGCAGCGCTCGGTGCGCGATCTGGTCGGGGTGTGGCGGGATGTGGGCTGGGACGCGGGGGCTGGGGCGGCGGTGGGGACGCTACAAATGTTCACCACGACGTTGACGGCTCCGGTGGTGGCGCTGCTGGACCAGTGGCTGGCGGCGGCGGCGGACGGCCGTCCGGACGTGGGCGTGAGCCTGGTGTTCTACCCGGAGCTGGCGCGGGATGGGCTGACGATCACCGCGCTGGGTCGGATAGAGTCGGCCGATCTGGTGATGTTCCCCGCCAGCGTGGGCAGCCGGATTGTGGGCGAGGAGATGGCTTATGGATAAACGCGCCCGGCCCCGTAATGCGATGCCAAATTGCAGCTTCACTCGCCGTCAAGAGCGCCCGGTCCCGTCGTGCGATTTGCCAAATCGCATCTCCCACCGGGCCAAGCCAAAACAACCAAACCAAATTCGCATAGTCAATATCGTAGACACGCATACAGGAGGCAAGCAGATGGAGCAGGTAGCCGGCGTGGACGCAGTTGAGAAGACGGACAAACAGGAGGACAGGCAGATGATGGGAAGTGATTCGCATAGTCAATCGGAGGAGATGGCAAGAATGAACGATGAGATAGGTGAGGGTAAAGCGGCTGACGGCCGTTTTGCACCGGGTCGCGTGACGTTGGCGACGGGCGCTTTGGGGCTTTCCGCGATAGATGGGATTGATAGGCCAACAGAATCCGGGTTGCTTCAAGAATCCCGGTTTCGAGGCGACCTGCCGGCCACCGACGAACACGAGCTGCGCGAAAATGCGGCCGTTTTCACCGACTGGGCGCTGGCGGCGCAGCGAGCGGCGGCGCGGGCGATCATCAAGGCGTCGGGGCTGCCGGCTCCGGTGCAGGAGCGGCTGCGGACGGCCGATTACAGGTCGCCGGAGGAGGTGGACGCGGCCATCGACGCAGCGCGGACGGAGCTGGCGGCGGTGCGGGCGGGCGACGTGGTGCAGTTGGGCGGACGGCCGCCGCGCTCGCTGACGGTGGGTGATCCGCTGGACGAGGCGCGGGAGCTGGTCGGTTTCTTCTTCGGGGCCGACGACGCGCCTGCTCCGCCGCCCAACTTGCGCTCGTTCGCCGATTTGTACGTGGCCCTGACCGGCGACGTCTACTTCCGGGGTGTGTTCGACGGCGGGCGGGTGCAGTTTGCCGGGGCGACGACGAGCACGCTGCCCAATCTGGCGGTCGACGCGATGAACCGGGTCATCGTGCAGCAGTTCCAGGCGCTGGGCCATTATCGCTGGTATGAGCGGGTGGCGGCGGTGGCTCCCAACGACGGCCGTCTCCACGCCATGAAGTGGCTGACGATGGGCGGCGTGGGCGATCTGCCCGCCGTGGCTGAGGGCGCGGCCTACACGGAGCTGGACGTGGCCGACGCGCAGGAAACGGCCGACTTCGTGAAGCGGGGCGGCTACGTGGGCATCACCCGCGAGATGATCAAGAACAGCGACATCATGCAGCTCCAGGCGATTCCGCGGGCGCTGGCGACGGCCGCTGTGCGGACACGTTCGGCGGCGGTGGCGGCGCTGTTCACCGCCAACAGCGGCGTCGGGCCGACGTTGAGCCAGGATTCGAAGGCGTTGTTCCACGCCGACCACGGCAACATCCAGACCACAGCGCTGGGGACGGACGCGGCGGCGTGGCGAGCGGCGCGGGCGGAATGTTTCCAGCAGGTGGAGCTGGGCAGCAGCAAGCCGTTGGGCATCTTCCCGCGCTACCTGCTGGTGCCGGCGGAGCAGTATGACACGGCGCTCAGTCTGCTGGGGTACGGCGAGGGGATGCCGACCAGCTACACGCCGGAAGCGCAGGACCGGGGCTTTGCCGACCCGCGCCCGGTGCCGTTGGTCGTGCCGGAGTGGACCGACGCCAACGACTGGGCCTATCTGGTTGATCCGGCTGTCTATCCGGTCATTCAGATGAGCTACAGCCAGGCGCCGGGCGGCCGTGCCCATCCCGCGCCGGAGCTGTTCGCGGTGGTGTCGGAGACGTCGGGGCTGATGTTCAGCAATGACGTGCTGCCGGTGAAGGTGCGGGACGAGTTCGCCCTGGGCGTCAACGGCCCGCGCGGCATCGGCAAGCGCAACGTGGCCTAGGGGACAACAAGCAGCAGCGAGAGCAGGGGCATTCCCCTGCTCTCTTCCTTATATATACGTCCACGGATTTGGGCGAGAAGGAGGAAGCGACGATGAATGCAAACCGGGCGATCAACGACCTGCTGGCGGCCCATAAGCTGGCCTGGCGGGAGGTGTGGAAGGCGACGCTTGATCTGGTGGGCGGCGAGGTGATTGTGGTGCTGAAAGACGGCCGTAAAGTCGTGGCCCCACTGGATGGCGGGCGCAGGACGGCGCGTAAGTGAGGACGGCGAGCGCCGCAGGAAGCGACGCTCTCTTCCTTATATAAGGGCGACAGCAAGGTGAAGCGGTATGGCGACATTTATGGCCGGAGTGGCGGGCAGCGGGGACGACGCGCAGGAGAGCGGCGGGGCGATGGATTTGACAGGGACGAATCTGAACGCCAACGCCACGAGCCATCTGTCGGGGATGCGCTTTACGGGCGTGACGATTCCGGCAGGCAGCACGGTGACGGCCGCCACGCTGGAGCTGTATCTGCCGTCGGGGTCGTATGATGATCCCGATGTGACGATCAGCGGCGAGGCGGCGGGGAATGCGGCCGCTTTTTCGACGAGCAGCGACGACCTGACCGACCGGGCCAAAACGACGGCGACGGTGACATGGGCGGCTAACAACCTGGGCACGGGGGCGCAGACGACGCCGGACCTGAGCGCCATCGTGGGCGAGATTGTCGGCGGGGCGGGGTGGGCGAGCGGCAATGCGTTGGTCCTGTTCGTGGCGGGCAACAGCGGCGATTCGGCGCTGCGCTGGGCGGCGGCCGACGGCAGCAATCCGGCGGCCGTCCTGAATGTGACGTATACACCCCCGGCGAGCGGCCCGGCGGTGGCGGTGTTGGCGGCCCATTACCGGCGGCTGGCGACCGGCGGGGCGGCCTGAGCGGGAGGAGGGGACGATGATTTTACGACAGGGAACGGCGACGACGATTTCGCTGGGGCCGTTTGTGGACGAGAGCGACGGCGTGACGGCCGAAACGGGGCTGAGCCTGGCCGTGCTGGTCAGCAAGAACGGCGGGGCGGCGGCGGCGCGGAACAGCAGCGCGTCGATTGTCCACGACCTCAACGGCTACTACCGCGTGGCGCTGGACGCGACCGACACGGCGGCCGTCGGGCAGATTCGGGTGATGGCGTCGCCCGCCGGGGCGCTGCCGGTCTGGCGGGATGGCGTGGTCTGGCCCGCGGCCGTCTACGACGCCCTCATTGCGGGCACGGCCAATCTGCCCGCCGAAGCGGTGGCGGTGGCGGCGGGGGCGATTGACGGGGACGCGCTGGCGGTTTCGGCCGGGGCGGAGCTGGCGGATGCGGTGTGGGACGAGGCGTTGAGCGGCCATCTGCTGGCGGGCAGCGCGGGGGCGGCGCTGAGCAGCAGCGGCGGCAGCGGGGCCGACCCGTGGGCGACGGCCGTTCCGGGCAGCTACGCGGCGGGGACGGCGGGCTGGCTGCTGGGCAACCGGCTGGACGCGAAGGTGAGCGCGGTGGGCGGCAGCAGTCCGGGCGCGGGGGCGGTGGAGCTGACCTACACGCTGACCGACAGCGAGACGGGCGACCCGATCGCCGACGCCGACATCTGGGCCACGACCGACACGGCGGGCAGCAACATCGTGGCCAGCGGCCGCACCGACCAGGCCGGGCAGGTGACGTTCTACCTGGACAGCGGGACGATCTATCTGTGGCGGCAGAAGTCGGGGTGGGACTTTGCCAATCCGGACAGCGTGGTGGTGGCGTAGACAGGGCGGGGCCGGGATAGCCGGGCGGCCGTTTCGCCGGCCGGGTGGTCAACAGGTTGGCGAAACGAGTCCGATTCGCATAGTCAATCGGGACAGCAGCAGGATGGACCACCCGGCGAGCAAGGCGCTTGGGCGGCCCGGCGACGGTACGTTCAGGAGGTGATGACGATGGCGACAGGCAGCGGGACAGGGACACGGGCAGCGGCGGGCGCAATCGTGCCGGCCAGCGAGTTGGTGGCGCGGCTGCGGACGATGCTGGGGGACGCGGCCGCTTCGACGTGGAGCGACGACGAGTTGTTGGCGCTGATCAATGAGGCGGTGGGGGAGTATTCGGTCCACCTGCCGCGCCAGGCGGAGGTGCGGCTGACGGCCGTTGAGGGCGAGCGGCGGTATGGGCTGCCGCTGGATACGGCCGTCGTGATGAGCGTAGTGGGTGGGCCGGACGAGGCCTCACCCATCCGCTTGCGGCGGTTGGGCGAGGCGAACGGCCGTTTCCGGGGCGGGGCGGTCTACGATGTGGCCTGGAGCGACGACGCGGCCACGCCGCCGGCTCTGGTGCTGGGGCGCGACTGGCCCGCCGGGACGGTGCTGGCTGTGCGGCTGCTGCGGCCGCATGACGCGAGTCTGTCGCCGACGACGGCCGTCAGCGTGCCCGCCGCCCACCATCATGTGCTGCTGGCGTACGGGCTGTTTGCGGCGGCGCGGCGCTTGCAGCAGCAGGAGCAGGCCAGCCCGACGAGCAGCAGCAGTTTGCTCATGTCGCAGTTGGCCAGCAATGTGCGGCGGCTGGAGCTGGCCTATCTGAACGCGCTCAACCGCATTCTCACGGGCCGGCTGGGCGCGAGCGAGCGGGTGGTGTGGGAGGCAGGCTGATGGGCAAGCGCATCCAGCTGCCCGGCAGCGCGGCGAGCGAAACGGCCGAATTCGACGCCCGCAGCAACCGCTTTTCGGCCGTGGAGCGGGATACGCTGGCGGAGCTGATCCGCTGGTGGCAGCACCGGCGCGCGATGGGGGACGCGGCCGAACCGCTGGCCTCGCTCATCGGCGGGGTGGATGTGCGGGCGACGGTGACGACCACCGGGCTGGTCCCGGCGCTGGCCTGGGCGCCGGAGTCGCTGCCGGTGGGCGCGGGGGAAGGGTGGTGGGTCCAGGCGCTGGGCGTGCCGGAGAACCCGTCGATTGCCGGGGAGATCTACTCGGTGGTCGGGCTGGCCCACGTCTACCACGACGCGACGGCGGGCTATCTGGCGCGCTACCAGACGGTCAGCCGCCTGCCGCTGTCGCCGGACAGTACGGAGATCCGGGTGGCCGTCGGTGGCGGGTCGGCCGTCCCGGGGGTGTGGGTCGTCGGCGTGGAGGGGTTGGTGATTGGGTGGATTGTGGTGGTGTGGCGGTTGGAGGTGGGGCACTAGCGTTGACTGCGCGTTCTACTATCCCTCGCTGTCGCCGCGCCATTCGCCCAGAATTCTTCTAGCTTGGTCGGCCATTGGCGACTTGATCTCCTCGAATATCTTCAAGGCCTGCTTCATATGAGCGATAGCTTCCTCGACCTGGCCGAGGCTGTAGTAGGCGTTGCCCAGATTGCCGAGACGATTGCCTTCGCCCTGACGGTCGCCGAATCTCCTGGGCAGATGGCCAGAGTCCTGGGTGTAGTAGTCGATGGCCCTGCCGTACTCCCCAGAGAGCCATAGGCGTTACCCAGATTGCCCAGGTGGTTGCCTTCGCCCTGACGGTCACCGATCTCCTGGGCGATGGCCAGAGCCTGGGTGTAGTAGTCGATGGCCTTGCGCGTACTCCCCCAGAGAGCCATAGGCGTTGCCCAGGTTGCCGAGTGGTTGCCTTCGCCCTGACGGTCACCGATCTCCTGCGCGATAACCAGAGCCTGGGTGTAGTAGGCCTGGATGTAGTAGTCGATGGCCCTGCTGTACTCCCCCAGAGAGCGATAGGCTATGCCCAGATTGCCCAGGCGGTACCTTCGCCCCGACGGTCGCCGATATCCGGCGCGATGACCAGAGCCCGGGTGTAGATAGTCGATGGCCTTGGCGTACTCCCCCAGAGAGCCATAGGCGTTGCCCAGATTGCCCAGGTGGTTGCCTTCGCCCGACGGTCGCCGATCTCCCGGCAGATGGCCAGGGCCTGTGGTGGTAGTCGATGGCCGTGCTCGACTGGCCCAGAGTAGCGATAGGCGTTGCCCAGATTGCCCAGGTGATTGCCTTCGCCCTGGCGGTCGCCGATCTCCGGGCGATAGCCAGGGCCTGGTGGTAGTAGTCGATGGCCTGCTCGAACTGCCCGAGGGGCGTAGGCGTTGCCCAGGTTGCCCAGGTGGCTGCCTTCGCCCTGACGGTCACCGATCTCCTGGGCGATGACCAGAGCCTGCTGGTAGTAGTCGATGGCCCTGCTCGTACTCGCCCCAGAGAGCGATAGGCGTTGCCCAGATTGCCCAGGTGGTTGCCTTCGCCCTGACGGTCGCCGATCTCCTGGGCGATGACCAGGGCCTGGGTGTAGTAGTCGATGGCCCTGCTCGCACTTGCCCCAGAGAGCGATAGGCGTTGCCCAGATTGCCCAGGTGGGTGCCTTCGCCCCGACGGTCGCCGATCTCCTGGGCGATGACCAGGGCCTGTGTGTAGTGGTCGATGGCCTTCCGCACCTCCCCCAGAGAGTAGTAGGCGATGCCCAGATTGCCCAGGTGGTTGCCTTCGCCCCGGCGGTCGCCGATCTCCTGGGCGATGACCAGAGCCTGCTGTGTAGTGGTCGATGGCCTCTCGACCTGGCCCAGGCTGAGTAGGCGATGCCCAGATTGCCCAGGTGGTTGCCCTCGCCGCGGCGGTCGCCGATTTCACGGGAGATGACCAGGGCCTGCTGGTGAGTGGTCGATGGCCGTGCTCGACCTGGCCGAGGTCGTAGTAGGCGATGCCCAGATTGCCCAGGTGGCTGCCCTCGTCCCGGCGCGCGCCGAAGGCGCGCGCCGCGGCCACGCCGATAATGCAGCGCCCTCACCCGATCGGCGCTGTAGCCGCGCACATCGAGATAGTCCTCTATGGCCCAGACCAGTTGATTGAGCGCCGACCACAGTTCGGCCGCTTCCAGGCGGGGCAGCAGGGCCATGATGTGGGGGCGGGCGGTGTCGAGGCAGCGTGTAGCCGGGCAGGCCTTCTTCGCGGTGGGTGCGGGCGAAGCGATTATAGTAGCTCGCCAGCCGTTCCAGCGCCGCCGGGGCGACGTCCATCCGTTCCCCGGCGTACTGGTGGAGCAGGGCGTGGGCCAACTGGTACGTGTCCGCCCAGCTCGCCGTCCTCCGGTACGCGCAGCAGCCCGTAGCTGACCAGCTCATCCAGCGGGCGGCGCAGATCGTAACGGAGCCGTCGTCCAGCGCGGCGACCAGCGCCGCCTCCGACACCGGGGCCAGGGCCAGCACACCCAGCACGGCCACGATGTCGCGGGCTTCCGGGGCCAGCAGGGCCACTTCGTCGAGGCTCCTGTCCAGCAGCAGCGGCACGCTGTCGCGCCGCCGGTGGCCGTGGTCGAGCGCGCCCAGCCCTTCGTCGCGCAGCCATTGCAGGTAGGCGGCGGCCGTCCGCTTCTTGCGCCGGATGTACTTGCCCGCCAGCGCCACCGCCAGCGGCAGGTCGCCCACCAGGTCGCAGATGGCGCCGGCCTCTTCAGGGTTGGCGGCCCGCGCCCCGCCCCACTCCTGCAGCAGGCTGACTGCCTCCTCCCGGTTGAATTCGCTGACGGCGATCTCCTCTTCGTAGACGTCGTCGGCGTCGCGGCTGGTGATGAGGACGGCCGTCAGCGCGCTGCAGCGGTCGAGCAGCCGGGGCAGGTTGTCGGCCCGCTCCGCGCCGTCGAGGACGAGCAGCGCCGTGCGGCCGCCGAGCGCGACGGCCATCGCCCCCAGCGGGTCGGGCAGCGGGACTGCCGCAGTCGCCGCTGCACGATTTGGCCATATGTTCGGCCGCCCGCTCAATGTCGGTGTCGTCGTAGAAGCTGTGGACGATGACGCCGCCGGGGAAGGCAGCCGGCGGCTGGTCGCCGTCGATCAGCTCATCGACGAAGGCGGCGGCGATGGAGGTCTTGCCCATCCCGCCCATGCCGGTCAGGGTGACGATGCGGCCGGGGGCCACCTTCTGGCGCAGCTCGGCCAGCTCCGCCTCGCGCCCGGTGAAGTGAGGGGCGGCGGTCGGCCGTTGGCAGGGGGATGGCGGGGGTGGGGCGGAGGGCGTCGACCTTGTACTCGATCCGCTCCACCGTGCCCTGGATTGATACCAGGGTGATCGCCTTGGTCCGCAAACGCTGTTCGCAGGGCCAGCGCCAGCTCGTAGTCGGCCGCCTGTATCGCCTCCATCTGCTGTTGAACGACTGTCATGCGGCCGAGCTGGCGCAGGATGTCGGTGTTCTGGGCGGCCAGCTTGTCGAGTGATTCCTGGGGAATGGCGCGGTGGATCTCGGCTACGATCTCATCGTCGCTCAGCTTTTCCCCCTGGCGCAGCCGGTTGAGCAAGCCAAAGGCAATGCCCAGCGCCTCACCGCCGAAAATCCCGACGAGGCTCTGGATTTGGGGCGGGAAGGCTCCGGCGGCCGTTACCGGGTCGAGCAGCGTCGCGCCGGTGAACAGCAGCGTGGCCCCCACCAGCGCTTCCGGCCAGTAGCGGCGGGCGGCCGACAGGATTTGCCGGACGAACGGTTCGTCGGACGGCTCGTAGGTTGGTTCTGCGGCGCTTGTTGTCGTCATCGGCCCCCTGGCTGCGGGACTGTGAACGGCCGCCGGTCTCGCGTGCCGGCGGGTTGGCGCAATTCTAGCCGTGTGGCGTGGGGGTGGCAAACAACGCCGCCCCATCGGCCGCCAATCGCCAAAACGTGGGACATTCGTCAGCCCGGCGGCCTGCGCTTCGGGTAGAATAGGGGCTCATCAGCGCGGGCTGCGGCGCGACGGGGCATCCACCGCCCGGCCCGGCGAGCGGCCGCGCTGGGAGACTGGTCGGCGCAACCGCGCCGCGCCTCGACTGACGGAAGCGCCTGATGCTTTGCCATCAATCACAACTCAACATCTCATCGCTGCCGCTCTTCGGCACGCGGAAATCGCCCGTGATAGCCACCTTACCTACGGGCTGAAACTGAGCGTTGACCTTGCTGGCCGTGCCGCTGAAGGTGCCGCCGATGAAGTTGCCGGCGCTCTCGGTTATGGTCATCGTGCCGCCGTCGCCGCCCTCCGAGACAATCACAAAGCGCGTCTGCCCGTCTTCAATGATGCCGAATCCCTCCAGCGCAAAATCACCCACCTGTCCCTCGGTATATGGCGCTACTCCGACCTGCACCGACGGGTTGAGCGTGTCGGACGTGATCAACAGCGGTGCGCCAGCAGCAGCGTGCAGGTACACTCCGCCCGACACATAGTACCGGTCATCAGCGTCGGTGACACGCACATTCAGGTAGCAGATACAATTGCGCTCTTGAGCTTCGACTATTTCGATGCTCGAAGTATCCGGATCGCTGCTGTGCTCGCAGGGTCGGCGGAGGTTGCAGCACGGTCCGGTCGTCGTCGCCTGTCGCAGGAACTAAGCAACGGATTCTCGATCGGCAGCCAGTCCAGGCTCTTGCACGCTGAGGTCGCTGTTCAGGGCCGGAGCAGCGGCCGGTCGGCTTCATCGAAAGGTGGAAGTGGCTACGCGCAGCTGCTGGTCAAACTGCAAGGCCTCGGCAAACCGTAGCTTGCGACGAGTCAGGCTTAAGACCCCGGAACCAAATTCGTGACGAGTCGCCCTGTCTTCCGAAGCTAAGGTGCTTCGGAGGCGGTGTAGACTATCGGCAGCTCGCTCGCTTCTGATCCGCTCGACCACTGCTGTCGACGATCGTACCGTCCAACCAGGCTTGCCCAAAATCATGGAACAGGTCGCCCATGCCCGGTTCGGCGTGCAGATCGTGACCTGGCTCTCAGCGTGCGACCACCGGCGAGCTTCTTCAGCAGACCGATGATGCCGTACATTTCCATATGAGGGATGGTTGGCGAGAAACTGGAAGAACACGTTATTAGGCGTAACTCATATAGAGCAGGCTGTTGTTCGCTGACTCTTCATTGAACTCCGCGTGTGTCCGATGTTCATAGTCGATTGTCGGGTAGACCACGTTGCTGAAGTAGTCGGCCGAGCCTTCAGTCCACCAATTGTGTGCTGCTTTGATGAACTCCTGGTCGACATGCTTGTCCTGGTAGCAGTGGAACAGTTCGTGGGCTACGACCTGGCGCAGTTCGTCGAGCGAGGCGCCGGGCTCGGTCACTGACCGCCATAGAGCGAGCGGGCAAACGCCGTCCCAACCCATTGCGTCGGCCACATCGGAATGGAGACCGAAAGTGGTGGCTTTCGTTATATAGCCGGGTCTCTGGTCGGGATCAACGATAGGCGTGAACATCACGCCGATGCCCGGCATGGGATCGTACTTCTGGAACTCCAGAATACTCAGTTCCACGGCTTCGCGCACGGCGTTCCACTGTGCCAGCAAGGCGGTATCGTCCCGCCAGTTCATAGGCGTGTAAATGGTGACGCGGGTCGCGCCGACGAAGAACTTGTAGCGCCAGAAGCAGTCGGCCTGCAATGTCTCTTCAAGCGGCAGGCCGCTTTGCCAGGCGGCCGCGCAGGCAGGGCTGATGGCTGAGGCATCGCGCACCGCCGCTCCCGGCAGCCCATACGGCGCGGGCGGTTCCATCTCCACGGAGTAGAAGTCGACGTTGGCCTGGGGCGGGAGCTGAAGAAAGAAGAGACGCTCGATTTCGGCGCGGGCCTGCGGGTCTGCTCCGTTCTGACGATACTCGTCGGCCATGCGCATGACGCTGGTGGCCTCGAGGCGTGCGACGGTGTCCAAGTTGGGCAGCTCGTCGGCCGTCTTCTCGTCGGCCATGTAGCCGAGAACGTGGATCAGCCCTTCCTCCAGCGTCCACACGCCATCCTCGACATTGCGCTCGATCAGGTCCGCCAGATTGCCGCTGGGGCGTGTCGCCGGTTCGGGCTCGCCCGGGTTCAGGACAACAGGTAGGTGCACCGTGCCGGAGGCGGCGCTCGCGGCCCGGGAGGATGACACAGACAACACCGCCGACAGCAGGATTAAGATGGCAGCCGCCATCAGCAGGACAGGACGGCCGAAACGAGAGTCTATTTGTGATGGCATGTTGTGAACCTCTGTACGGTGGGGCGCATGCGGTTAACCGGCTGACCGGATGCCTATGAGGCTGACACGCACCAGCGCAACAAGCTGGGTTTGGCCCGGATCGCATTCCTGGCGCTGCCCCAACTACGGACAGGATGGTTTGCGCGAAGTGGTGTGGTCGTGGATGCTCTGCAAACCGGGCTCCCGGACTCTGGCGCGAGGAACCCATTGCAATTCTAGCTGTGTGGGGTGGGGGTGGCAAACAACGCCGCCCCATCGGCCGCCAATCGCCAAAACGTGGGACATTCGTCAGCCCGGCGGCCTGCGGATCGGGTAGAATGGGGTTCATCAGCGCGGGCTGCGGCGCGACGGGGCATCCACCGCCCGGCTCGCGAGCGGCCGCGCCGGAGATGACGATCCGACCTCGCCAACGGGCATGCCTGAGGAGGGTGAAGCCATGAGTTACCAGGATATCATTAGCGATCTGGCCGACGATCCCGAACAGCTGGAGCAGCTGTACCAGACGGCGCTGCAGGAGGGCACGACCGGTGACTTTCAGCAGGCCATTGAGATCGGCCACACGTACGCACCGAATAATCTGCTCTACGCGGCGTGGTATTACCGGCTGCGGCAGGTGGCGGCCGAGGCGAAGGCGTCGTTCATCGCCTGGGGCTGGGTCATTCCCCTGGCGCTGGCCAACGGGCTGCTCTTCTGGCTGCTGTCCGACGACCAGCGCTTCATGATTTCGATTGCCCCCGTAGGGCCGTTGCTGGCCACCGACTTCCTGCCCGCGCTCCTGCTGGTGGCCGGGCCCATCGCCGGGGTGTTTGTGCTGGGCTATCTGACAGCCGCGGGCAGCCGGCGCTGGGGGCTGAGCGCGGTCATCGCCGCCATCATGCTGGGCGCTGCCGGGTATGTGCTGCTGGCATTCCCGCAGACGGGCACGCGGCCGTTTCAGGAGCAGTACCTGACGTTGATGGCGCTCCATCTGCCGCTGCTGGCGTGGGCCGGGGTGGGGGTCTATTTGCTCTGGCGGCATCGTGACGCGGAGAACCGCTTCGCCTTCCTGATCAAGTCGCTAGAAGTGGGAATCATGGGCGGACTGCTGCTCATTGCCGGCGGGCTGTTCACGGCCATTACCATCAGCCTCTTTCAGGCGCTGAATGTCGTGGTGCCGGAGCTGGTGCAGCGGCTCTTTCTGGCGGGTGGGGCGGGGCTGATTCCGGTGGTGGCGACGGCCGTCATCTACAACCCGCGCCGCGCTCCGGCCCGGCAGTCGTTCGATGAGGGGCTGAGCAAGCTGGTGACCATGCTCATGCGCATCTTGCTGCCGCTGACGCTGCTGGTGCTGGTCGTCTATCTGCTGTTCATCCCGTTCAACTTCCGCGAGCCGTTCGACAACCGGGATGTGCTGATCATCTACAACATCATGCTCTTCGCGGTGATCGCCTTGCTGGTGGGCGCGACGCCGCGCCGCCTGGCCGACCTGTCGCCCTCGCTGGCCCCCTGGCTGCGGCGGGGCATCATCGCCGTGGCCGCGCTGGCCCTGCTGGTCAGTCTCTACGCCCTGGCGGCGATCCTCTACCGCACGGGCATCGACCGGCTGACGCCGAACCGGCTGGCTTTCATCGGCTGGAACGTGGTCAATATCGGGCTGCTGGTCGTGCTGCTGGTCTATCAGGCGCGGGCCGGCGCGGGCGACTGGGTGGCCGCGCTGCACCGGGCGTACAGCGTGGGCACGGTTGCCTACGTGGTCTGGACGGCCGTCGTGATCCTCGCCGTGCCGTGGCTGTTCGGACTGGACCGGTCGGCCATGGCCACGCTGCCGAACGAGGTGCAGCGAATCATGTACAACGACCCCGCCCCGATCCTGCTCAAGTGCCGTGCGAGCAACCCCATCTATCTGCTGGAGGATGGGGAGAAGCGCTGGATCGACTCCATTGAGACGTTTGAGGCGGAGGGCTATCTCTGGCGAGACGTGCGTTTCATCAGCTGCGACGATCTGCGCCGCGTCCCCGACGGCGTGCCCATCCCGCCCGATGCAGGGCCGCCGCCGGTGCCTTGAGGATGGGGAGAAGACGGCATTGCGGCGATGCCGGGGCTGCGGTCGCCCTACTCCCCCGACCACCAACCGAAAGACCCGCTCCGATCCCGCGAACTCGCCAGGTACAGCTGCGCCGTTGATGTGCTTCGCCGAACGTGGTCCAGAGGACGCCGGGGAAAAGGAAGGGGCGATTCAGGCTCTAGCGAACGCGGACGGACACGAATGCGTATGTTCAGTCACGACCGTGAATGCCGATTCAAGCCGGCTGTTGTGTCTGGCTACTACGTTAGGAGACGAGATCGGCTTTCTGCTCCGAGGGTGAGACCGGCAAGGCGAAGCAAGGCTGACGCCCGCATGTACCATGACGTTGCTGAACGACGAGATCCGCCGAAGTCGGCTTGTCGATTGGTGAGCTACGAAGTGCATTCTGCGCTTCGGCCAGAGGCAAGGACGTCTTCATCGCTCATGCCGGGTGTCAACTCCGCCACGTACCAGACGTCATGCCTTTCCTCGCGCAGACGACTTACAATAGGTGCCTCGACACCCTCGTCGGCCACAAATCTCATATCGTTGGACTCAGTCGATCGATGCCGGGTCGCAAATCGCGCCGCCTGGACGCCCTCGCGCAGTCAAACGCGGATGGGCCTCCAGAAGCTGCTCCACGCTTTCGCCAGCGCCGAGCCGCTCAAGGATGCTTTCGACCGTACATGCGCGTTCCAGCCACAACTGGCTTAGCCTAACATCACGTCGGGGTCAGAAACGATCAACCTTTCTTTATCCATGTCGCGATTATACCATAGCCGAGCGCGTCAACGGGTGCGACGTGCACTGCTGGATTAACCCGCCCCTACTCCCCCGCCACCAGCCGAAAGACCCGCTCCGATCCCGCAAACTCGCCGAGGTACAATTCGCCGTTGATGTCTTCGCCGAACGTCGTCCACAGGCCGCCGGGGAAACGGCCGACTTCGACCACCTCCACCTCGCCGTCTTCTCCGTCCCACAGCGCCCAGATCGTTCCGGCGCACAGGTCGGCGAACAGGTAACGGCCGACGAACGCCGGCATCTCCCGGCCACGATAGACGTAGCCGCCGATAATTGAACATGGCATATCGGCCTGCGCGTGGGCGTAGGCGTAGATGGGGAAGGTGTGGTCGCTTGCGGAGCCGCAGCCGTCGGGCGATGGTCCCGGCGCGTTGCCCTGAAAGCACGGCCACCCCAGACTGATGCCCGCCACACCCGGCGCAATCCGGTTGACCTCCTCCCACCGGGTCAGACCCACGTCGGCAACGTAGAGGTCGCCGGTCAGCCGGTCGAAGCTGATGCGCCACGGATTGCGCAGCCCATAGAGCCAGATCTCATTCAGATAATCCGGGTTGCCCACGAACGGGTTGTCGGGCGGAATGGCGTAGCTGTCACCGTGGACCGGGTCGACGTCCAGCCGCAGAATCTTGCCCAGCAGATTCCAGCCCCGCAGCGCGTTGGGGTGCTCGGTCGGCCCGGACACCAGCTCGCCGTCGCCGGAAGCCATGTAGAGGTAGCCGTCCGCCCCAAACTGGAGGTCACCGCCGTAGTGGAGGTCCATCGGGTGGGGGATGGTCAGCAGAATCTCACGCGTCGCCGGGTCCACCGGGCCGTTGCTCGCCGGGTCGGCCGTGAAGCGGGCCAGCACCAGCGGCGCGACCGTCGGCCCGTCCGGGTTGGCGGCGTAGCTGACGTAGAAGACGCCGCTGTCGGCGAAGTCGGGCGCAAAGGCCAGCCCCAGCAGCCCCTGCTCCCAGAAGTTGGTCTCCATGTCGTCGCGAATATCAAGGAACGGCTCCGGCAGCACTGTCCCGTCTGGCTGGACGATGAAGATACGGCCGTCGCGCTGGGCGACAAACAGCCGCTCGTCGCCTGCGTGCTTGATGCTGGTCACGTCGCGCAGCCCGACCGCGAACGGCCGCAGTTCGAGGGCCAGCGGGCCATCGGGTAGGGGCGGCCCGCCCCGAACCAGCGGGATGTGGATCGCGTACTCCCCGGCCTCGGGCCCGGCGGCCGCCCGGCCCCCCGCCAATCCGG
This sequence comes from uncultured Chloroflexia bacterium, assembly GCA_963715935.1. Classification (GTDB taxonomy): domain Bacteria; phylum Chloroflexota; class Anaerolineae; order Promineifilales; family Promineifilaceae; genus Promineifilum. The sequence continues at coordinate 30,063 of CAVQSM010000006.1, forward strand.
CGACAAGAACGAACACCGTTGTGACGATGATCAGGATGAGTGTGATGCCTCGTGGTCGACGTGCCATAGCTCCTCGAAATGTGTCCGGTGGCTGCCCGACGCCAGTGTAACCCGAACCAGAGCAGTCCGTCCAGCCGGCGGGTTGACGACCGCAGCCGCGACATGCCTTGTCTCCCGTCCGCTGCGCCCACTTGTGACATTCCGCGCCGCGAAACGTGACAAAGGACACTTGCCACGCTTACAGCCCGCGACAAACAATAGGGGGCATTCAAGCCGTCGTGCTTGACCATCCATGGTCGCGGGGAGCCCGCGCTATGACCCATCACTGGCCTGTCACCGGCTAGATGACCAGTGGGTTAGGAGCCACAACATGAATACGGTTCGACGTCTCGGCTGGGGATTGTGTTTCTTGATCCTGATCGTTGTTCCTGTTGCCGTTCTGGCGCAGAGTCAGGGGCAGCCTCCGTCCGCACCGCGCTCGCTCACGGGCGATCTGGCGGTTATCTGGGGCGACCCGCTGCCGGGCACGCCGGGCGGGCCGATCTTCCATTACTACTTGACTGACGATCAGGGTGTATCGCATAAGGTCGTGCTTGCTGACGTGTCGGGCATCACCGATGTGGAGATGGTAGCGCTGGACGGCGAGCGCCTCACCATGACTGTCGCCGCCGACGGCCGTCTCCTGTCCCGTCCGGACCTGATTGCTGCGCCGCGCCTGCGTCGAAGTCCGGTTCGCCACGCGCCAACCGGCTAGACCGGCAACCAGCCCTGGGTCACCTCGCCTGTCGGTACTCGGACTGAACCTGTACGAACCGGTCTCGGTTGACTTTCTGCCGTGACATGTTCGCGACACGAAGCCGGGGTTGAATCATTATTGGCAGGACATCTTCGTATGGTCAGATGGACTCGACGGCAGTGACGCGTTCGGCTGGTACATCCTGCCGCATACCCGCGACTACTACCGGGCGGGCGGCTACACCCATACGGAATGAGCTGTACCGGGACTGTGTGGCGGCGGCCGATCCGGACGTCTACTTTCCCGACTACGCCGGCATCAACATGGTCTTCAACTGGGGGCTGCTCGGCTTCTCTTATGGCGGACGGTTCACGATACGCTGGACGGCGTGGAGATGTCCTGGGGGCGAACCTGGATTCTCGGCGCGTACTGCGACCTGTCGATTACTGGCCCACGAGATGGGTCACGCGCTTGGCCTGAACCATTCGTTCACGTCCACCGGCGAAGCGTACAAGAACGCCTGGGACGTCATGAGCATGGATCGCTACAACTGCGACGCCGGCAGCCCGTATCGTGGATGCCGATCCACGGCTGCATTGCCGCAGAATACGCTGGCCTATCAATCTTCGCGAGCTGGACTGGATTCCCGATGACGCAGTCGGTCGTCGTGCAGTGTCCCGGCGAGTACCACACGTCAGGCTGGAGCGAACGAGCCGGCCCCAGGCAGAAAACCCGCTCCTGGTCACCGTCATCGACGCCCGCAACCTCAACGAGCCCGCCTTCACGATCGAAGCGCGTCAGCAGGTCGGCTACGACAAGAAGCTGCCCGGGGAGCGCGGTCATCATCCACGAATGTCAGCAGCTACTTGGCCCACCATTGTCGATACCGATGATCTGCTGGTGTCCTACGATGAGGGCGCGATGTGGCGTGGTCGGGGAGACGTTCGATGATCCGTACAGCGACTTCACGCGTGACGGTAGATACCCCAACCACAACCGGCGGCTTCAAGATTACGGTGAACGTGCCAGACTGGTTCGAGCCGAACGACACGCAAGGAGAAGCCACTTCCTTGATGGAGCCGAGCATCGACATTGGACCCAGACGGATAGCTGGCCGCCATCCAGCAGCCGGGCGACGTTGATCTCTTCAGCGTTCCCGGTGTGGGACACGATCTACGGGCTGCGGGCCGAAGTCCATGTGACTGGCATCGACAGTCTGCTCGACCCCATCGCTGACACTGTACAGCGAGTATCAGGGTCAGCTGGTACGAGGTTGCTACAGAACGATGATTACGGTGGGTCTGGATGCCAGCGATCATGGTTGATCGGCTCTACCAGGGCATCTACTATCTTGAGGTGCGGTCGGCCGATCCGGACTCAGGGCGGCGACGGGTTACAACTATGAACTGGTATATCGCTTCGGAGGTTGACAGCCAACGAGTTGAACGATTCCTGTCTCGGACGCCACAACCAGTCGAGTACGGTGCGAAGATCAGCGGGGCCACGATCGGGCTGCCCGGTGACGAAGATCTACTACGTCTTTGACGGCAGCGCGGGCGACGAGATCACCGTCGACATCGACGCGGAGACAATCGGGTCGATGATGGATCCGGTGCTGTACCTGTACAACGACGCACAGGAGCTGCTGGCCGAGATGGACGACGATGCTTACTATCTCGATCCCAATCTGACCTTCACGCTGCCGGAGACCGGCGCCTACTATCTTGATGGTGCACGAGTTTGAGCATGGTGTGGAAGGGGATGACCGGTACGACTACAATCTGTCGCTGACCGTCAAGGACGGCAACGAACCGAATGACGAGATCGACACCGCCACACGCATTGCCTATGGGGACATTGTCACTGATGGTCTGATTGGCGCGGCCGATGATCTTGACTACTATGCCTTCACGGGCAAGGCGGGCGATGTGGTCCGGGCGGAGGTCACGTCGTATGAAAGCAGTATGCCTCTGGATGCCAGACTATCCTTGCAGGTGCGGATCAATGGCGACGTGGAGGAACTGGCCCAGAACAATGACTATGTCCTGGGCAAACGGGATCCCCGCCTGCTCTATGTCCTGCCGCTCAACGGCACATACTATCTCGAGGTGAGCCCCAACTACTACGCTGACCCGGATGGCCTGCGCTCCACCTACCGGCTTGGTCTGTTCAAGGAGAGCGACCCGCATGAACTGAACGACCATTTCTTCCACGCCACGCCGCTGGCTTACGGTGGTTTGATTGACGATGCGGTCATCGGCTCACCCGGTGATGAGGATTACTACACGTTTGAAGGGCATGAGGGCGACGAGATCATCATCGATATCGACGCGGAGGCGAACGGTTCGCCGCTCGATTCGACCGTCGCCCTCTTCTCTGAAATCGCCCCCTATGACGATGAAATGCCACCGGTGGCCGAGAATGACGACGAGGAGATGTACTCCGTCGACTCCTACCTGACTTACACGCTGACGTATGATGGTCCCTACTACGTGCGCGTGCGTGATTTTCGTCATGGGCTGGCAGGGAGCAGCGACCACACCTACGCCATTACGCTGGCCGTGGCCGACGCCAACGAACCGAACGACCAGCTGCTGGAGGCGACCGACATCGCCTATGGCGACACGGTCCGCTTTGGGGCGATTGGTGACAAGGATGACGTGGACTACTATCCGCTTCCACGGCGAAGCGGGGCAGCTGGTCCGGGCGTGGGTGGACGCCGCCGACAGCGGCTCGCCGCTCGACGCCCAGCTTGTCCTCTACCGCACGGAAGGGTCGACGCTGGTGGAGCTGGCCGAAAGCGACGATCAGAGCTTCTTCACGATCGATCCGCAGCTGGTCTACGAGCTGACGGCCGACGACTTCTACTACCTGCTGGTGCGGTCCAGCATCCCCAACGACGGGGGAGCGCGCTACTTCTACCACCTATCGCTGGCCGAGGAGACGGACCCCAACGAGTTGAATGACACGTTCGCCCAGGCGACCGATGTCGAATACGGGGTTCCGGTGGATAATGCCACGATCGGTGTGGCGGGTGACGTCGACTACTACCACTTCTCCGGCAAGGCCGGGGACCCGGTGACGATTGTCGTCGAGAGCGAAAGCCTCGGCTCCAGTCTGGATGCGAAGTTGACCCTGATGGACGACAATTACAACGATCTCGCGGTCAGCGACGATCCGGACTCGTCCGACGCCCGGCTGTTCTACACGCTGCCGGACGATGGCGGCTACTTCCTCATGGTGGTGGACGCGGATCACGGCGCGGTAGGTGGGCCGGAATATACGTACCAACTGCGCGTGAACATGACCTACTTCATGATGATGCCCGCCGTCATGCGAGGCACGTCGGAGTAGGAGACCGCAGGGAATCACGTTTCGATGGTGACCAGGCAATGCCCCCGCGGCTACTTCTTCGAGGGGCAATTCGCCCATCTGCTGCTGCTCATTGGGCTGGTCGCGGGGGCGCTCTATCTGGCGGAGCCGGCGCTGGGCGACGGCGCGTGGCTGGGAATGAGCGATACGGCCTGGTTCACCACCATGCTCGTGGTCGTCGTTGCCCACCAGGTCTACGTCTGGTTCGGCGCGAGGGCGCAGCTCTGCTATGGGCTGTTTACGCGGCTTTTTGGCCGTCATGACATGGCAGTCTGGGGCGCGATCTTCCTGCCGCTGCTTGCGCTGAGGGTGGTGACGTTGGGCGGGTTGGCCCTGGCGGATGCCGGATCGTTGGGCGGGCCGCGCTGGCTGCAGCTGACGTTGGGCGGCCTGCTGCTCATCCCGGCCGCCTACACCGGCTACTCGGTCGCCCGCTACTTCGGAGTCCGGCGCGCGCTGATGGCCGACCACTTCCGCGCTGAATACCGGGCCATGCCGCTGGTGGACGAAGGCATCTTTCGCTACAGCAGCAACGCGATGTACACCTACGGCTTTCTGGTCTTGTGGTCCATCGCCCTGCTGGCCGGGTCACGAGCGGCGTTGGCCGGTGCGCTGTTCCAGCACGCCTACATCTGGGTCCACTGGTACACGGTCGAGCAGCCGGATATGCGGCTGATCTACAGCAGGTGAAGGGCACGGTTTCTGAGCAGTCGGGCTGTTCGCTTGAGAGCGCCACCGCCCATAACCGCGCCTGCGGGTTTGAGCTATAATCGAGTGCCGTGTCTGCGACTTTACTGCAAACGAAGCTCTTCATCCCCCAGCAGCGGCCGAACTTGGTCGCCCGGCCCCACCTATTCGACCAGCTGAATGCCGGATTGAGGCAGGGGCGCCGGCTGACTCTGGTAGCTGCGCCGGCCGGGTTCGGCAAGACGACGCTCGCCGGCACGTGGGTGCGGACCAGCGACCGCGCGGCAGCGTGGCTAACACTGGATGAGGTCGATGGGGATCCCACCCGCTTTCTCGCCTACTTCATAGCCGCGCTGCAAACCGTCTTGCCGGGCGTGGGCGAGGACCAGCTCGCCGCGCTGCAATCACGACAGCCCCCGGCGGCCGAGGTGACGTTAACCGCCCTGCTCAATGAGATCACCAGGTGGGATCGACCGTTCGTTATGGTCTTTGACGACTATCACCAGGTCGATAATCCGGACATAGACGACCTGGTGCAATTAATGCTCGAACACGTGCCACCGTCCATGCACGTCGCCATTCTTGGCCGCGAGGACCCTGACCTGCCGCTGGCACGCTGGCGGGCACGTGATTGGATCACAGAGCTGCGCGTGGCCGACCTGCGATTCAGTCACGCGGAGGCGGCCGGGTTTCTCCGGTCGGTCATGGGGCTGGACCTCGCCGCGGATGACATTGCCATCCTCGAACGGCGCACCGAAGGCTGGGTCGCCGGACTGCAGCTGGCTGCGCTGACGATGCAGGGCCGGGATGATGTGTCCAGCTTCATTCGCACGTTCGCCGGAGATAACCGCTACATCATCGATTATCTGGCTGAGGAAGTGCTGGCGCGACAGCCCGCGCCGGTTCGGCGCTTCTTGTTGGCCACCGCCATCCTGGATCGCCTTTGCGGGCCGCTCTGTAATGCGGTGACCGGCCAGACAGATGGCAACCGGACGCTCGATATGCTGGAGCGCGCCAACCTGTTCGTCGTCCCGCTTGATGACCAGCGAAGCTGGTACCGTTATCATCAGCTCTTCGCCGATGTATTGCAGGCCCATCTCCTGGACGAAGCGCCGGAGGATGTGTCGGATCTCCACCGGCGGGCCAGCGTCTGGTACGAACAGCAAGATCTGCCGGGAGATGCCGTGCGCCATTCGCTGGCGGCGCAGGACGCGGAGCGGGCGGCTGACCTGCTGGAATGGGCCTGGCAGGATATGAACCGGACGTACCAGTCGAGCCCGGCTGAGGCGGTGGCTGGAGCACCTGCCGGAGGAGACAATCCGCAACCGGCCAGTTCTGCTCATGGCGTTCGCCTGGGCGCTGCTCAGTGACGGAGAGCTTGAGGCGGCCGGAAACCGGCTGGATGACGCTGAGCGCTGGCTCGATGCGGGGCCATCCCTGACAGAGGAGATGATCGTGCGGGACGAGGTGCAGTTCCGCGCGCTGCCGGCCACCATTGCTTCAGCCCGGGCCTACAGCGCCCAGGCATTGGGCGACGCAGAGGCGGCCGTTCGTTTTGCGCGCCAGGCGCTGGAGCTGCTGCCTCAGGATGAGCCGTTCGAGCGGGGCGTGGCCTCTGCCTTGCTTGGTCTGGCCCAGTGGGAAGCGGGCGACCTGGCCGCTGCTGAGCGCACCTTCGCCGCCGGTCTCGACCGCATGCGGGACGCAGGGCAGACTATGGCCGCCCTCAGCGGGACATTTGTCCTGGCGGCGATTTTGCGGGCCGAAGGCCGGTTGCGCGAGGCGATCCGGCTGTATGAGCAGATCCTGCAGGAAGCCATTTCGTCCGGTGAGCCAGCGATGCGCGGAACGGCCGACCTCCACCTCGGCCTGAGCGATCTGCTGTTTGAGCAGGGCGAGTTTGCTGCCGCAGAACACCATCTGCACCTGAGCGAATCGCTTGGCCACGACGCCGCGCTGCCCCCGATGCAGTACCGCTCGCGCCCGATGGTTCTGGCGCGGATGAAGCGGGCTCAGGGCGATTCCGATGCGGCGCTGGCACTGCTGGAAGAAGCCGAGCGGCTTTACGTCCGCGGCCCGGTGCCCGACCTGCGCCCGGTAGCGGCCATGAAAGCGCGCATCTGGGCGGCTAACGGGCGGTTGGCTGAGGCGCGGGAGTGGGCGCGGGCCTGCACGATTGACGGTGAGCCGCTTGCCTACCGCCGCGAGTATGAGCACCTGACCTTTGTCCGTGTCCTCCTGGCCCGCCATCGGGTAGAGGGGGATGATGAAGCGCTAACGCGCGCGCTGGCGCTGCTGGACCAGCTGGCGGCGGCGGCCGAAGCGGGCGGCCGCTGGCCGAGCGTCATCGAGTGCCTCATCTTGCAGGCGCTGGCCCGCCACGCCGGGCGGGACCCAGCCTGGGTGCCGGACCTTGAGCGCGCCCTGGCTCTGGCGGAAGAGACAGGCTACATGGCCCTGTTTTTCGACGAGGGCCAGCCGCTGCGCGACCTGCTGGCGGAGGCGCGTGCCGCCGGCGCGACAGGCCCGTACGCGGATCGCTTGCTGGCCGGGTTCGAGGCGCTGGCCCGGCCCGACGCCGCGCGGCAGACCGCCAGCACGCCGCGCCCGTGGGCCTGGTCGAACCGCTCAGCGACCGCGAGCTGGAGATACTACACCTCCTCGACGAGGGACTCTCCAACCAGGAGATAGCGCAGCGGCTCCATCTGGCACTCAGCACTGTCAAGGGCCACAACGGCAACATCTACGGCAAGCTGAACGTCCGGCGGCGCACCGAGGCTGTGGCCCGGGCCCGCGAGTTGGGTCTCATCTAGCCCATCCCCAGCGTCGTCTTCCCGACGCATCCTCCCTACCATATACCATACTCGACCCATACTTAAGTAGGTCGACGGTCGTACCGCCAGTCCGCTATGCTGTCCCCATGTTGAAGTCGCTCCGGGAGTGACCCGGCGACAAAGGAATCACATGACGACAGACAATGGCACCCCCCACGACGACACCAGCCGGCCCAGCCTCTATGAGATCCGCATCCAGGGTCATCTGGAGCCGCGCTGGGCGGAGCGGTTCAGCGGCCTGGAGATGACTCTCGTCGATAACGACACTGTCCTGACGGGCGAGGTTGTGGACCAGGCAGCGCTGCACGGTCTGTTGAAAGTGGCTCGCGACCTGGGCCTGGTGCTGCTCTCTGTCGTGCGCCAGGAACCCGGCGCAGAGGATGATTCCAGCGCTCGCCAGGCTTAATCCCGGCACTTCAACGCGAACCATTCATCGTCCATAGTTAAAAGGAGACCTGTCATGAGTTCAATCAAGCGTACGGCCCGCATTGCGGGCGCCCTCTATCTGCTTATCTTTCTGTTGTCACCCTTCGCCTTTTTGTACAGCCCGTCGGCCATTGTGGTTCCCGGCGACGCGGCAGCGACGGCCAGCAACGTCCTCGCATCCGAGACGATTTTCCGTCTGGGGATGGTCGCTGAGTCGCTCGTCTTCCTGATCGAGGTGATCCTGGCGGCCGTCCTGTTCAAGCTGCTCAGCCCCGTCAACCAGACCCTGGCATTGGCGGCTTCGCTGTCTCGCTTCGGGGAGGCGGTTGTCCAGGCGGTCAATCTGCTGACATCGGTCATGGCCTTGCTGCTCGTTGGCGGCGCCGGCTATCTGGCGGCGTTCGAGCCGCAGCAGCTCCAGGCATTGGCCCTCCTGTTCCTGGACGCCAAGGAGTCGATCGTCCTGGTGTGGGGTCTCTTCTTTGGCCTGCACCTGCTGCTGACGGGTTATCTGGTCTACCAGTCAGGTTACTTTCCGCGGCTCATTGGCATCCTGCTGGCTGTGTCCGGCGTGGGGTATTTCATTGAGAGCTTCGGTACCTTTATCGCTCCGGAGTATGCCGGTACGCTGACGACCATCGTCATGGTCATGGCCATACCCGGCGAGCTGATCTTCATGATCTGGCTGCTGTGGAAGGGCGTGGACGAAGAGGCGTACGCCAGACCGGGCGGCGACCCAGCTGCCGGCCCCGGCTTACTAGAAACAACAAGATCAGGGCGGCCGGCTGCCTGGACGGGGCCGGTCGCCCTCTAACCGCTGCCCATGACCGGCCGGCTCGAACCGGCAAAGGAGAATGAAGATGAAAGCGATTGTAACGAGCAAGTATGGTTCAGCGGACGGGCTGGTGCTGCGAGACCTGCCAAAGCCCGCGCCGGCTGATGGCGAGGTGCTGGTCAGGGTCCGCGCCTCTACGGTCACGGCCGGCGATGTCATGCTGCGCCGGCTGACGTTCGCGCCGCTGTTCTGGTCGCCGGTGCGCCGTCTCATCGGCATGCCGCCACGCAAGCGGACGCCGGGCCACGAACTGGCCGGAATTGTGGAGGCGACGGGCCGGAATGTGGCCGCGTTTCAAGCCGGGCGATTGCGTTTTCGGCACGACCACCGGGCTGGAGACAGGGGCCAATGCCGAGTACGTCTGTCTGCCGGAGCAGTCGGGCAGCAGCGTGCTGGCGTCGATGCCGCAGAATCTCTCCTTCGAGGAGGCCGCGGCGCTGCCCGTGGGGGCGATGACGGCGCTGACCATTCTGCGCCGGGCGGAGATTGGGCCGGACAGCCGGGTGCTCATCAACGGCGCGTCCGGCAGCGTCGGGACCTACGCCGTGCAATTGGCCAAATGCACTGGGAGCGCACGTGACCGGCGTGTGCAGCACGCGCAATGTGGAGCTGGTGCAGTCGCTTGGGGCCGATGCGGTCATCGACTACACCCGGGAGAGCATTCACCGACAGCGACCTCCGTTACGATGTCATCTTTGACACGGTCGGCAAGCTGTCGCCGTCGGACAGCAAGCGATCGCTGGCCGCGGGCGGCTCCTTTCTGACCACGCAGACGCGCACGGAGGAACGGCGCGAGACGCTGATTGAGGTGCGCGATCTGGCCGAGGCCGGCCATCTGCGACCGGTCATTGACCGGTGCTATCCGCTGGCGGAAACGGCCGACGCCCATCGTTACGTCGAGACCGGGCGCAAGCGGGGCAACGTGGTCCTTGTCGTTGCCGGTGACCGCCGGGAGGCGCGCTGAGTATGGTCAGCAACGAGGGGCGGTACGCGGCGAGCTGGACCGACCGCTTCGGTAACCGGGTAGAGGCGCTGGCTGTGCCTGCCTGGGTCGTCTATGGCGCAATTGGTCTGGCGCTGGCCCTGGTCCAAAGCGCGCTTCTGTTGGCCGCCGGCGGCCGGGCCTATCTTGAGCTGGTGCCGGTGAGCGTCTTTAACAGCTTCCTGATCGCTTTCCTGCTGGGGTTGCTGCACCTGCTTGACCGGAAAGCGGCCGTTGCGCTGCGGACAATGCGCCCGGTGCTGGACCTCAGCGGGCCTGAATACGCGCAGTACCGGTACCGGATGGCCAACATGCCGCTTGGCGCGTCGCTCGTGGCGGGGCTGACGCTCCTGATTCTGGTCGTTCTTATGGAGACGCTCGTCGTTACGCCAGTGCGCTATGGCGGGCTGGAGGAGCTGCCGCTGTTCACGGTCGTGTACCAGATCGTCGATAAGGGGTCGGCCTTTCTGTTGGGTGTCTTTCTCTACCACACGATCCGCCAGCTGCGACTGATCCAGCGCATGACGACGCAACAGGAGCGTATTTCGCTGTTCAACCCTGCGCCGCTTCAAGCTTTCGCGCCAGTGACTGCGCTGACGGCCGTCGGGTTAATTGTCGCTGTCTACGGCTGGCTGCTGATCAACCCTGACCTGCTGGTTGACCCGGTGGTGATTGGCTTTACGGCCGTCATGACCGGGCTGGCCCTGGCGGTCTTTGTGTGGCCCCTCCATGACAGCGCACCGGCGGATGAAGGCGGAGAGGGACCGGATGCTGCTGGCTGTTGACCTGGAGTTCGAGAGCCAGTTTGCCCGCTTCAACCAGGCGTTAAGCGAGGGTGACTACACTCACGCTCGACCGCCTGAACGGGACGATAAACGGTCTGGGCATCCAGCGGGCGCGGATCGAAGAGCTGCCGGTGTGGCCGTGGCGTGCCGGGACGGCGCAGGCGGCGCTAACCGCCATTATGCTCCCGCTGCTCCTGCAGATTGCTCCAGCTTGTTGCCTGGCAGCTGTTTGGGTGGTGAAGGAGGTTGCTCGGTATGTGAGGGCCGTCGCCCACTGGCGCCCCTTGCTCCGCGGGCATTTGCCGGGCTCAACATGAGCAACCCTTGCACGCCGTCTTCCAGCGTGCCATACTTCCATCCGTTTGATCGCGCTGACTGCGATCAGATAACCCATGTGAAGGAGCTGCCTAGTGCTTACTTACCGTCGTCTTGTTGCCCTTGTGGCGGGAACCCTCCTGCTGGCCGCTTGTGCCCAGCAGCCGCAAACGGTCGAAGTGACCCGCGTCGTGACCCAGGAGATCCCGGTCACCATCGAAGTCACCCGCGTCGTAGAAGTGGCTGTGGTCGAAGAAGTGGAAGTGCCGGTCGAAGTGACCCGCATCGTCGAGATCGTCCCCACCGCCGTGGTCGAGCCGACGGCCGCCGCGCCGGAGCCAACGGCCGAACCAGTCCCGACCGAACCTCCCGCCCACGGCGACCCCGGCTGATCCAGCCGCGGGCAGCGCCTATACGGTGGCCTCCGGCGACACCCTGTCGTCGATTGCCGCTGCCACCGGCGTGACAGTGGCCGAGATTATGGCTGCCAACAGCATGGGCGGTGACGCCATCATTGTCGGGCAGGAGCTGTTCATCCCCGGCTGGGACGGCGGTGCGCTGGCCGCAGCGCCGGCAGACGACAACGCGCCGCCACCCGCTGCTGAGGAGCCGTCGCCGCCCGTAGCCGTCGCCGGGCCGAACCTGCTGCCCAACCCCAGCTTCGAGGGCGACTGGTACTTCTACCTTTATAATGAGCTGCAAATCCCCGACAATTGGCAGATCGTGACCGACGAAGGGCCGAACACGCTGGAACCCGGTTCCGGCGGCGTCTTTAACCGTCCCGAAGTGCGCGTTGTCCCGGCCAAGGATCTGCCGCCCGCCGAACAGAACAGCTTCATCTTCGAGGGCAACAAGACGCTGAAGGCGTTCAAGGGCGCGGCCCCGACCAGCTTCAGCCTGTTCACGGATGTGGCCTTGCCGCCGGGTGCCTATCGTCTGACGGTCAACTTCTTCCCCGACGCGGTGGCCGGCTATGACAACCTGAAAAAGACCTACGCCACCGACCCGCTGGCGGCCGAAATGCGCATCATCCACGGCAACGGCGGCACCGGCTGGCAAACGACCCAGATCGGTCAGCGCAACACCGTGACCTACGACTTCACTGTGGAGGAAGGCGGGCCGGTCCGGCTGGGCGCGGGCTTCCGCAACCGCTTTGCGCTGGCCAACAACGGCTGGTTCATCGACGGCTGGTCGCTGGAAGCTCTGACACCCTAATGTCGGCGCTGCCCTAGCGTCAGCGCCGCCCACGGCCAGCCCGGGCGAAGGCAAACAAAAAGACCCCCGTAGTTCATTGAGACTACGGGGGTCTGTTTTGTTGCCTGGGATTTACCACCGGGTTCACCGGTCCTGGCTCATCTTCCAGTACTGCTCGGTGTAGTAGGCGGGCGCGCTATTCACCGGGTCGGCGGCTTCAACGCTGGCGGCATGCTCGGCAGCCATGTCGTAGTAGACCTGGGTGCTGAAGCTCTGCGTCTGCGGTGGCGAGCGGCCGGCTTAGCCATGTTCCAGTACTGCTCGGTGAAATAGGCGGAGCCACTGTGCGCCGGGGCTGGGGCCACAAGGTTCGCGGCGTGCTCGGCAGCCATGTCATAGTAGACCTGGGTGCTGAAGCTCTGAGTCTGCGCGGCGCAGCGGCCGGCTTAGCCATGTTCCAGTACTGCTCGGTGAAGTAGGCGGAGCCACTGTGCGCCGGGGCTGGGGCCACAAGGTTCGCGGCGTGCTCGGCAGCCATGTCATAGTAGACCTGGCTGTCGAAGCTCCGGACTTCCGGGTCCAGGGAGACGACACTCGCGGCGTAGGCCTTGGCGTGGTCCCAGTAGACGTCGGTGCTGAAACGGCGATCCTGGACGGCAGATGCTATCTGGGCGCCACTTGCTGCGTGCTCTCGGGCCATGTCCCAGTACATCTCGGTGCTGAAGCTCTGGCTCTCGACGCCTGCAACTGGATTCGAAACGTTCGCCTCGACCTCGTTCCGGTTGGCAATGTTTACGGCGACGATAAATGTGGCGATGAGGATAACGGCGATGACGATACGGGCGATGATGCTGTCATTCTTCGAATAGACTGGCATCCGGGATACTTTCTTGTCTACTACTTGATTGGTCATCTCACTCTCCTTATTGACTGAGCCTTGCGGCTGTTCTTGATTAATGTCTACACTATACGGGCTGGCCATTACCCATCTGTTCCTCCAACCATTCCTCACGGCGCCCATTCATTCCCCTTCCATTCCTCTTACGTGGCGTTGCCCGGATATACGAGATTCGAACCGCAACTTTGGTTGGTGGCGGACAAGCTCAGATGACCGCTTCCCGTGATACAATGGGGGCATGACGAACGGTGGCGGGCGCCTGGAGGTCTATCTCTTCGGAGCGCCCCGACTGGAACGAAACAACGAGCCGCTGTCCCTCAACAGAAGCAAGGCGCTGGCCTTGCTGGCTTGCCTCTGCGCCGAACCCGTACCCCACACACGCGATGCGCTGCTCGATTTGCTCTGGCCGCTCTTTGAGCCGGCCGATGCTCGCAACAACCTGCGCCGCGAACTGTCCATCCTGAAATCCACGCTGCCCGACGAGCTGTTGCTGGCGGACCGGGCGACTATTGGCCTTGACCCGGCGGCCTTGCGCGAGGGGCGTCTGTGGGTGGATAGCAGTCAGTTTGTGGTGCTCGTGGCGCGGGCGGAGAGCCACGGCGACGCGGACGGCCGTCTCTGCCCCGACTGTCTCCAGGCGCTGTCCGAGGCCGTGACCCTGTACACCGGCGACTTTCTGGCGGGGTTTAGCCTGCCCGACAGCCCCGCCTTCGATGAGTGGCAGTTCTTCCAGGCCGAACAGAAGCGCCAGGCCGCTGGCTGGGTGTTCGACCGGCTGGTAAGCCACCATGAGCAAGCGGGCGAGCTTCAGCTGGCGCTCGCCTACGCCCAGCGTCGGTTGTCTCTGGATCCCCTGCACGAACCGGCACACCGTTCGTTGATGACACTGTACGCCCGGACCGGGCAGCAGGCGGCCGCGCTGCGCCAGTATGACAAGCTCCGCGAGCTGCTCCGAGATGAGCTGCAGCTTGAGCCGGAAGCGGCGACGCTGGTCCTGGTCGAAGCGATTCGCAGCCGGGCGCTGGGGCCGGCAGACACAGGCGACCCACATCTGCCTGAGGTGACCCGACCCACAGAGGGACGGGTTGAGCCGGAACGCCGGCGCGAGAGCGGCACGCGCCACAACCTGCCCGGGGATTCGACCCGTTTCATCGGGCGCGACGCGGAGCTGGCGGAGCTGGACGGCCTGATGGATCAAACGGGCGTGCGCCTGATCACCATCGCCGGGGTGGGCGGCATCGGCAAAACGCGCCTGTCGCTGGCTGCGGCGCGACGCCAGATGGATCGGACGTTGGCCGGGGGCGACCTGCTGTTTCCCGACGGCGTCTACTGGGTGCCGCTGGCGCCGGTGGATGACCCGGACCAGATTCCGGCGACGGTGGCTCGCGCCATCGATCTCTCCTTTTCTGACGACGAGCAGGTGGCGCAGGAAGTCATCAACCATCTGCGCGACCGGCGTCTGCTGTTGCTGCTGGACAATATGGAGCACCTACTGACGACGCAAAGCAGTGCGTTCTTGGTGGATCTGCTGTCGAATGCGCCCGACGTCACGCTCCTGGTCACCTCGCGCACGCGGCTGAACGTTCGCGGCGAGCATCTGGTGACTCTCGACGGGCTGGACATGCCTGCGCTGGAAACGCTGGCGCTCTCGCCGGTCAACATGTCGGATAAGTTCGTCGAGGTCGGCAGCGCTGTAGCGTTGTTCCAGGAATCGGCCCGCCGCACCGCTTCCGGATTCGTCGTTGATGAGGATAACATCCAGCCGGTGCTGCGCATCTGCCGCCTTGTGGAAGGCATGCCCCTGGCCATTGAGTTGGCGGCCAGCTGGTTGGAGATGCTCGATCCGGAGTCCATTGTCCGAGGAGATTGAGCAGAGCCTCGACTTTCTAGAAGCGGAATGGCGGGATTTGCCCGCGCGCCAGTCCAGCCTGCGGGCGGTGTTCAACACCTCGTGGCGCTGGCTAACGTCGGAGGAGCAGCACATCCTGCGTCACCTGACTGTGTTTCGGGGCGGCTTTGACCGGGCCGCAGCTGAGGCGGTGGCCGGCGCCTCGCTGCGCGTGCTCCACGCGCTCGTGGTCAAGAACTGGTTGCATCCAGCCGGTCGCGACCGCTACCAGATCCACGAACTGCTGCGCCAGTACGCGGCCGAAGAGCTGGCGGCCATTCCTGGGGCGAGCGATGAGGCGCGGCAACGCCACGCCGACTACTACGCCGATTTCAATGCCGGGTTGGGCCAGCAGATGCGTCAGGCCGGCTCGACAGGGGTCTATGATGTATTCGAGCATGACCTGGACAACATTCGGCTAGCGCTGGCCTGGCTGGTAGAGCAGGGGGATATAGGCCGAATTATTCAGGACATGCTGCCTGCGCTGTTCCGGTATATGGAATCTCGCTGCAGTTACCATCTTCTTTCCCAACAAATGGATATGGTCGAGGGGAAAGCTCGCGAACTCGGTCTGAGACGCGAGTTGTCCGCTCTGCTGACCATTCGCTGCGCCTTCTACTTCAGTGATTACCCTACGCGGTTCCTTGACTGGGGTTGGATGGGTTCGGCAACGCGGTGCAGGTTGCAGGGAGGCGTGGGAGTTGATGCCGCCCGATCCGGCCGGTATGGGTTACTGGAGCACCTTGTTGGCTTGGCTGTACGCTCATTTCATTGATTTTGAGACCGGCCTGCAGCGACTCAAGGCATTGCAGGCGCTGTTTCGCGAGCGAGGCATGCGTTGGGAAACAGCGTTTGCGCTGCAATCTGCCGGCCGCCTGGTGTCACTCTACGCACCGGATAACGAGCGGTCAACCGGCCAGGCCATGTTGCAGGAGGCAGTTACCATCTTCGAGGAGTTGGGCGATGCGCGCGAGAAGGTAGCCACTTGCTTGTTTATGGCCATTGAGCGGTGGATAACCCATAACCCGGCAGAGGCACTTCCCCTGGCGCTGGCGGCCCAGGAACGTCTGCGGGCCATTGACGAGCAGACTGATTGCGGCCAATGTCAACTGGCTGATGGCTGACATCCAGTTCACTCTGGGCCATACGCCCGAGACCCTTGACTATCTGCAGGCCTTCGGCGAGGAGATGGTCACCGCCAATCGAGCCTATCTGGCTATCACCGCCATCTCGCGGGAGAGCTACGAGGCAGTGCGCTTCGGCGACCTGGACCGGGCGCTGGAGCACCGTCTCCAGTCTACGGCGCTCTACCGAGGTCGACCCAGAATGTTGGCCTACTACGGTTGGGATGCATGGGAGCTGGGTGAACTGTATCGCGTGCGAGGCGAGTTGACCAAGGCGGAGCAATGGTACGAATGTCGCCCACCGGCAGTTCCAGCAACAGAGATAATGAGTCATGGACAGGCGTTCTTTCTGCGCGGCATGGGTGACCTATCGATGATGCAGAGGGCAATACGCTAGACGCGATTCGGCTCTTTCGACAAGAGACAGAAGAAGGCGCGCCAAATGGGCCACAACTGGCTGCGATGTCTATCTTCTGGCCCGGCTGGCTAGAGCCCTTGCGCGCTGAAAGGCGACATGTCGTCCGGCGGTTGCACATGGCTCATTGAGGCGCTGGCAGATCGGAGGCTCTGGCACGCTCTAGCGATCTGTCACTGGTCGTCCTGACGGCCGTTGCCCACGTGTATCTCGTGGCGGATCGCGTACGATGAAGCGCGTGCGCTGGCCGAATCGCGTGCTCAGCCATCCGCTGCTGTGGCGGGAAACGCGGCGGGAAGCGGCCGAGGTGATGGGCATCACCTATGAGGAAGCCGTCCAGCTCACCAATCCGGAGATGTGGGACCTGCGGCTGGAGGTGGCGAAGCAGTTGGAGGCGCTGGAGCGTCTGGGTGAGTCGCTCTCCTGACCCGCTGGCGGCCGAAATGCGCATCGTCCACGGCAACGGCGGCACCGGCTGGCAAACGACCCAGATCGGTCAGCGCAACACCGTCACCTACGACTTCACTGTGGAGGAAGGCGGGCCGGTCCGGCTGGGCGCGGGCTTCCGCAACCGCTTTGCGCTGGCCAACAACGGCTGGTTCATCGACGGTTGGTCGCTCGAAGCGCTTCAGTAATTGGGCGTTGGCCTGACAGGTGTTGTCAACACCTGTCAGGCCCTGGTTGTGACATCAGGTCGGCTCGCTACCATCCGAAGGGCCGGAATAAGCCGATAGGACCTTTCCCTGTTCGAGCTCCTGTAGCGACCGGGCTCCTTTCCGGACTCCTGGCGTCGGCAGAGCACATGATGGGGATTGTCGCGGCGACGGTTGGCAACCCGACTACCGAAAGAACCTGGATTAGTTATCCCGCCGCTTTCACTTGTACCCGCGCTGGATATAATGGGATGAACTACAAGGGGCGTGCGCGATGAAACGTTTGACCTTCCCCGCCCCCTTTGTTCACGATCACCCGCCGGTAGAAGACGTCAATGCCATCGTCGAGGAGCAGTCTACCTTCGGCGAGCGGTCGGCCGACCGTGTGGCGTCCGTTGTTGGTTCATGGCCGTTTATCATCTTCCAGCTTATCTTCTTTGCCTTCTGGATTCTCCTTAATGTGACCGCCTGGGTGCGTCATTGGGATCCTTACCCGTTCATTTTGATGAATCTGGCGCTCTCGATGGAAGCTGCGTTTACTGCCCCCATTATCATGATGAGCCAAAATCGGCAGTCGTCGCGCGACCGGTTGGAGGCACGTAATGATTTCCTGATCAACGAGAAGGCTGAGCAGGAGATCCGCGCCATCCTGGACAATCTGGCGGCCCAGGATGTGGCCTTGCTGGAGATACATCAACAGCTAGCACGCCTGCAAGCGGAAGGGTAGTCGGATGGCTAACAGCCGCCGGCGATTGGACCGCGTCTGAAGGCAGGTGGCCAACTGTCTGTTCCTCTTAATCATCAGATCCGAATGATCCGTGTTCTCTCTTTCCGTCCTGCCCCACGAAAGCGGCTGGCCGCCGACGCCAACGACCCGCCTACAGCCGGTCCGTGTGCCAACGGTACAGGGCCGCGATGAACGTCAGGGCGGCGCCCCAAATGATGTAGCCGGCCCCGGCACGCACCTGGACCGCCGTCTCGCCGTACAGGTCGGGAAACCACGTCAGGGCAACGCCGTCGAACAGCATGGCGACTGCGAAAAAGAGCATCGTGCCCGGCACAACCTGGTCCGGCGACAGCCCGCCCAACCGCTGGGTGAAAGACACCAGCAGCCAGCCGACGGGGATGGTGAGCACGAACAGGATGACGTTCCAGATGCCGGTGTCGAACACCATCGGCAGCAAGCGGATCAGCAGGGCAAAGCCGGCCCAGCCAACAACGCCGCCCACGGTGAAAATGGTAACTTGTTTGCGAGAAAGCATCATCAATCTCCTTGTTGTTTTATTGTAGCACTCGCTACATAATGGTGATTGTAGCATGTGCTACATTGTTTGCAAACAACTGCGGATGCTACAATGAACCGATGAGCAAAGCGGACACCAAGAAGCGCCTGGCCGTCGAGCGCATTATCGCCTACGTCATGGAAGACGGTCTGAGCGATGTGGGGCTGCGGAAGCTGGCCAGTGTGGCCGGCACCAGTGACCGCATGTTGATCTACTACTTCGGCACGAAGGATGAGTTGATCAATCTGGTCCTGAACACCATTGCCGGCGCGTTTACCAACGAGTTGGATCGGGCGATGGGCGGGGCGCTGCGCGAGCCGGATGTGCTGATGCGGGAGCTGACCGAGCTGATGGAGGACGACGCTTTCATGCCGTCGGTCCAGCTTTGGTTTGAGCTGGTCGGTCTGGGTGCGCGTGGCCAGGAACCGTACGCTTCCAACGCGAAGCTGTTGGCGGCCAACTGGATCGGCTGGATCAACGACCACCTGGTCGCCCCTTCCGACGAGGTGGCCCGCGACTTGTATGCCCACCTGGATGGGCGGCTGCTGCTCAAGATGATCGACCCCTAGCCCGCTTGTAACGAAAGATACTGTTGCCCGCCGCTGCCAGACCGTAGAATGGCAGCATCATGAAACGGATACTCAAATGGGCCGGTATTGTGATCGGCTTCTTGCTCATGTTCTTGTTCGGCGCGGCGGCCGTTTCCCTGCTGGTTAACCTGCAACAGCCAGCCACCTCGGCCACCCCGGACCGGCTCAGCGACCAGCAGCAGGCGCAGGCGAGCGAATATCTCCACCTGCAGAGCGAACTGGGCGACGCGGTCTGGCCCGGCTTTGGCGACCCGCTGATTCCCGCCGTCATCTATAACGAAGAGACCGTCTTTCTGGTCGGTCTGGACGACCCGGCGGCGGGCTGGCAGTCGATGCCCAACGGCCGTCCGCAAGGCAGTGGGTGGCAGCCGGTTGACGACGGAACGGCCGCCGGTCTGACCCTCTACCGCCAGCCGCTGCCGACCAACGGCCAGACGCCGCAAGCGTTCACGGTGCGCGTCGGCGACGAGTGGGCGGCGAGCATGACCACGTTGGAATGGATGCGTATTGGCCTGGCTGAGCAGATGAAGGATGAGCTGCCGCCGCTGGTGGCCGACATCTTCCCGTATGGCTTGTTCATCGACCAATTGGTCAGCGGCACGGACCAGTACGAGACGCTCATCATCCATGAGGCGTTCCACGCCCACCAGGGCCGGGTCGCGCCGGAGCGGTTGGCCGCGGCGGAAGCGGCGCTGGCGGCCCAGGACGGTTACCCGTGGGACGACCCGGACGTGGAGGCGGCGTGGCAGGCGGAGCTCGACGTGTTGGCCGAGGCGCTGCGGGCCGGCGACGATGATGAGGCGGCCGCGCTGGCGACCGAATTCCTCTCCTTGCGCGCCAATCGTCGCACGACCACTGGCCTGACCCCGGCGCAGATTGAGCTGGAACGGCAGCGCGAATGGCTGGAGGGGTTGGCCCGCTATGTGGAGCTGGGCATCTGGCGCGAGGCAGCCACTGACGCGGCGTATGAACCGGTCGCCGCGCTGGCGGCCGTCGACGACTTCGACCGGTACGCCGGGTTCGACCAGCGCTGGGAGCGGGAGCTGGACCAGATGACGCGCATGGCAGGCGATCCGGGGGAAGGACGTTTCTACTACAGCGGCATGGCCCAGGCGATGCTGCTCGACCGGCTCGACCCTGGCTGGAAGATAACCGCGTTGCAGCCGGGCGTCTTTCTGGAGGATCAGCTGGCGGAAGCGCTGGCAGACAGCCGTTAGGCGGACGCGCCGAGCGTGACGTTCGGCGGCGCGATCGGTGACATTTATCACGTGCCGACCTGGCTTGGTCTGACGTATCCTGAGAGGGATCCACCGTCCAATCAGGGAGCGCGTGCCATGTCCGGTTCCGTCTACGATCAACTTGCCACCCATCTCGACAGCCTGCCATGCGGCTTCCCGCCCACCGAGTCGGGCGTGGAGCTGCGCATCCTGCGCCGCCTGTTCGCGCCGGAGGAAGCGGCGCTGGCCCTCCACACGACGCTGCTGCCCGAAGAGCCGCGCGTGGTGGCCCGCCGCGCCGGGCTGCCGGTCGAGCAAACGGCCGTCATGCTGGAGACAATGGCCAGCAAAGGGCTGCTCTATGCCCTCTACCCGAAAGGCAAGCCGCCGAAGTACATGGCTGCCCAGTACGTGATCGGCCTGTTCGAGTGGCAGGTCCACCGCATGACGCCGGAGCTGGCGGCCGATCTGGACGACTATTTCGAGACGTTCGGCCGTCCGGAGTGGTGGCAGCGCGGCCCACAGATTCGCACCGTGCCTGTGGCCGAGTCCATCACTGTTCTGAACGACGTGCTCGACTACGAACGGGCCGAAGCGTTGGTGGAGCGGCAGACCCGCTTCGCCGTCGCCCCCTGCGTTTGTCGCAAGGAGCGCGGCATGCTGGGCCACGGCTGCGACAAGCCGCTGGAGACGTGCCTCGTCTTCGGCAGCGCGGCCGACTACTACGTGCGGCAGGGGATGGGTCGGACGATTGACAAGGCGGAGGCGCTGCGCATCTTGCAGAAAGCCGACCGCGCCGGGCTGGTGCTGCAACCGGGGAACGCGAAGAAGGCGGCGTCGATCTGTTGCTGTTGTGGCGACTGCTGCGGCGTCTTGCGGGCGGCCAAGAAACACCCCCAACCGGCAACGGTGCTGGCTTCGCCCTTTGTCATTGCCTACGAGCGCGAGAAGTGCAGCGGCTGCGGGCTGTGCCTGACCCGCTGCCAGATGGAGGCGGTCGATCTGGACGACGACTGCCTGCCCGTCTTCGACCTCGACCGCTGCATCGGCTGCGGCCTGTGCGTGACCACCTGCGCCACCGAAGCGCTGTCGCTGATGCGCAAGGGCCCGACGACCAGCCGTACGTGCCCGCCACGCTGGCCGAGGCCAACATCCGCCTGGCGATGGCCGGCGGCAAGATGGGGCTGGTCGATATGGCCGGGCTGGTGGTGCGGTCGAAGGTGGACCGGCTGCTGGCGAAGTAGGCCCAGACCAGCTGGATCTCTTTCGCGTTTTGCAAGCAGGCCGCCATGCCTGCGCTTGCCTTACCAACCGTACATTTCGATGGAGGCTGTCTAATGATCCTGCGTACCCACGCCCGACCGTTGTTCTTTTCATTCTTCATAGCCCTGACGTATGCTGCTCGTCCTGCTGGCGGGCGACCGTTCCTTCGTCGCCGCGCAAGAAGCGCCGGAAGGTCGGCCGGCGGTGCGCTACAGTGATGAGGCGGACCGACCGGTGGTGGAGTTGCCTGCGGTTAACCCCGACGGGATGGTCCTGCCAGAACCGTTTCTTCGCGCCGGCGATGCCGCGAATGTTCGCTACAGCCGTGTTGTCTACCACAATCTTGTAGGCAACAGCTGGGACATCTTCATCAGCGATGATGGTGGCGGCCATCTGCGGCAACTGACGTCCGGTTCGGCGTCAGAGGTGACACCGGACCTGAAACGTGGCGGAGAAGAGATTGTCTACGTCAGTAACGAGGGCGGCGACACTGAAATCCGGGTGATGGATAGCGACGGCCGCAACGTCCGGGTTCTGACTAACAACGACAGCGCCGAGGCACGGCCGGTCTGGTCTCCCGATGGCAGTCGAATTGCCTTCGTCTCCGATCGGGACGGACAGGCGGAGATCTACACGATGCTTCCGGATGGCTCGGATCAGCGGCGGCTGACTGCCAATGCCGCCTTTGATGGGGATCCCGCATGGTCACCAGACGGCTCGCAGATCGTATTTTCATCCGGTCGAACCGGCGCGTACCGCTTGTTCGTCATGGACGCAGATGGCCGCAACTTGCGCCAGCTAACCACAACGCCAGTCAGCATCAAGCCAACGTGGTCGCCCGACGGCCAGCGAATAGCTTACAGCGCTGATGCAGATATGGACGGCTGGCTGGACCTGCATGTGGTGAACGCCGACGGAAGTGGAGAGAGCGTGCTCGTGAATCCGACCGGCAATGCTGATGCCTGGGCGCGAAGCTGGTCGCCCGGACGGCCGCTATGTCGCCTACACTCGAATCGCCTACGTCAGCTACCAGGGCAATTGGTACATCCAGTCAACAGCCATGCGAAAGCTGCAAGTGGAAGGATCGTTCGCCGAGGCCGGTATACCGTCCAGTGGCTACCCGTTTGACCCGTCGTGGCAGTCTCTGGATACGGCCCCACCAAAGTCGCAGATCGAATCGCTTCCAACCTACGCGCCAGCAGCATTTGAAGTCCATTGGAGCAGCGAAGATATTGGGATAGGCATCGGGCGAACCGAGCTACAAATGCGCATTGATGACGGTCCTTGGCTCGACTGGAGAACCGATCCGCCGTCAGCGACGATAGAGGTGACAGGCGTTGCCGGTCAACGCCTGGCGTTTCGCAGTAGGGCAGTCGACCTGCACTATAATGTGGAACCTTGGCCAACCACAGCGGACGCGGAAACCACCATTGAGTCGTGGCCACCGCGAACCAGCATGTCCCGATTCTTCCCTTACACACGGACGAGCGGACCATTATTCGTGGCGTGGGGTGGCATCGATCCTGGGGGTTCCGGGATTTTGTCTTACGATGTTCAGTATCGCATTGCTGGCGGTACATGGGTAGATTGGCAAACCGATACTACCCTGACCAGCGCTATTTTCGGCCCCAGGCCCTTCGGTTTGGGTGTTCCGGTTTCATTCCGAGTTCGTGCGCGGGACAGAGCCACCAACCTTCAACCCTGGTCGAGCCTAGACCTCGCCACGACAGTTGCTTATCGTTGGGCAGTCACCGGACAAATCACCGACAATGTCGGCACGCCACTGGCGCAAATAGATTCACACTCCAATCGTCCTACCTTTGGACAGCTGTCCACGAATCGGGACGGGCAGTACAGAATTCTTAGCGACGCCACGACGACAGATTCCACGATTTCGTGGGCCAAAAGCCCCTACGGCACTTTGCCGCAGACTACCTTCGTCACGAGCATGGACCAACGCGCGGACCTCGTTCTGCCGCCGCAAGACAATCTGCTCTCCGGGGGTCAATTCGAGCAAGACTGGCCCGATCCGGCGTGGTCTGTTAGCGGCTCGCTACCCGTCGACACAGCAATGACTGGTCGTAGCTCAGGACGCCTGGGGTTGCAGTTTGGCCAGCCGGGGCACGACCTTGACTCAGAAAGCTCGCCAACCGTAGAGGACCTTCCAAGGCTAAACCATCTATTCGTCGTCGAAAACGATCGTCTCGTAGCAGTGCCCGTGGGTAGACAGGGTTATTCCATGGAGAGAAACAAGGACGGGTCATGGTCAGAGCCGCAAGAGTTTGTCGAAACCGCTTACGACTATAGCCTCGTACAGGATGAAAGTGGTCAGATTCATTTTGTGTCGACTGATGATCGCAAGCTATTCTATCGCCAGCGCGATCCTTCGGGCCTTTGGTCTACCCCCGAACATCCAGCAAGCGAACTTGAGCAACCGGTGGTGGTGAAACTCTTTATCGGTCGGAATAACCGCTTGGGGCTTTTGGTCTATGCACGCGACACGACAGGGGCAACTCATGGACAATGGCACTTGCTACTGCGCACTCCCTCAGGATGGTCAGAGCCGGAAGCCTTTGCGATACTTCCCGCCAGCCACGGGCCAACAAGCACCACTTATGGGGCCTTCTTGGCCGGAGGCGCGATTCAGGCTATCTGGTTTGAGAGAGATAGGAATGATAACCTAATGCTGCTCGCGCGCGAGCGGTTCCCGAACGGGGAATGGGGAGATGCCGAGCTTCTCTCCTATGTACCGTATCAGAGTAAATTATATGAGCCACTGTTGGACGAGAAGGGCAGAATACATCTGTATTGGCGGCGCGAGCCGGGTGTGTTCACCAATGACATAAGAAAGATCTTTTACAGACAGTACACCGCCGGGGCCTGGCAGCCGATGGAACTTGTGATAGAAAATGAGTTGCCGAGACTTCTGGAGCCATCTACCCTGTCTGAGTATGGAGAACCCCGCCTGTTCGTGATTGGCCGGAGTGGAGACCTGCTCCGAATTGATCGCGAGGCGAGTGGCTGGGCTGAACCGGTAATCGTGGACTCGCCCCCACAGGATGCTGAAACTGTTGTTGATGGCCTTATTCGCGTTGACACACGTGGTCAGACTCATGTGATCTATTACTATTCCTCTGCCAGCCTATCCCACTATTTGCTACGATACCAAGTTGTCAGGCCAGATGGCACAGTCGCAGGACCAGGAATGACAATTGATTCGGAAGGTGGATTAGAAGGTCTTTGGTGGGCGGCCGTCCTAGATGGCCGAGATAGACTCCATATCGCTTCAATTAGGTACAAAAGCAGTGGGGGGCAGCATATCTGGTACGCCGGCCCCGCCCACATCGCCCAACCCGGCGATGCGACCGTCACCCAATCCGTCAACATCCCTGCCGACATGACCAACCCGGTGCTCTCCTTCCTTTACAAGAGCAGCGACGACAACGCCTTCGAGGTCGAGGCGGGCGGGACGCTGCGCGATCTGCCGGCGGCCGCTTTCGACATGGCCCACCACTGGCTGGACATGTCCCCCACGCCGGGGAGACGATCAGCGTCACCTTCCGGCTGCGGCAGGCGGCCAACCGGCCGGCGGCCTGGGCCATGCTCGATGACGTGTCGCTTGGCTCGGCCCATCCGGATGTCGCTCTGAGGGCTGGAGCGGGAGCGCGCTGCCGGGCAGAGCGGACCACGCTGCGGCTGACGGCCGCCAACCCCGGCGCGCTGCCCGCCGAGCCGGTCACGCTGACGCTGCAACTGCCGCCGGAGCTGTCGTTCGTCTCCGCCGTGCCCGCGCCGGATGGGAATGCGCCGCCGATGTGGAATCTGGGCGCGTTGGCCCCCGGCGAGACGGCGACGGTTGACATAACCGTACGTGTCGGCGGGACGGCCGCCCCGTTCGCGCTGCTGCGCTCGACGGCCGCGCTGGAAACGGCCGGTGAGCTGGAGACGGCCAACAACACCGTCGAGCTGCGCACGCGCGTGGCCCGGACGGTCTGGCTGCCGGGAATGGCCGGGGAGTAGAATAGCGAGCGGTCCTGGACCATGCAGCGGCCGCGAAAGATCCCGCCGGATCGCAAAGAGCCGGGCTTCCTGAGGAAACCCGGCTCCCTGTCTGATCTCCGAACGCGCTGCTCCCGCCAGGGGCAGCGCGTTCAGGTGTTTGATCAGAACGGTTTACGAACCGGGGATGACCATCAGCATGAGCTGGCCAGATTCGCGCTTGTAGAGCACGCCGTCGATCAGCTCTTCATCAACGTAAGTGCCGTGTCCCTGGACATCCAGCAGCCACGCACCGGGACCGAACCATTCGGAGGCATCGACAATGCCGCTCGACTCGCCATCCGGATCGTTGACCGTAGCAGCCACGCTCCATGTGCCGCCGGAGAACTCGTACCACCAGATCGCGGCGTTGTCGGTGTCTTCCTGCACCATCAGGCTGTTGGCGCTGGTCTCGACGTTGTCGGGGCTGGTGAAGGGCACGTACACGGACGAGCCGGGCGCATCGCCATCAGCGAAGACAGAGAAGCTGTCCACCATACGCGGGTTCTTCTTGTTCATGACGAACTTGTAGATACGGCCGTTATCAGCCTGACCGACCGTTCCGCTGGGACCGCGCATCAGGCGACCGGTCGTTGGATCGGGTACGACGCGGCTCGCGCCTGTGTCAGCGACGTAGACAACGCGTGGTTCGTTGCGATCATAAGCCAGGTCTTCCAGCCGGATGAATTGGAAGACATTGTGGTCGTTGGACCACTGCTCAAGCGCATCCTGCGGGGCATCTCCCGTCACGCCGCGAGCAATCCGCTTGGGAACGCGAATGAACTGTCCCTGCCAATCGTCACCGGGCTGGATGTCCAGGTAATCATTGGCATTGTTGAACGGATTATTCCGCTTGACGCGACCGTCGTTGGTGTGGGTCACACGGAACGCCCAGAGGCTGCCGTTGTCGTTCCACAGCTGCTTTTCGTTGTTGGCGAGGTAGAGATACAACTGCGAAGACGGGGCATTGAACGTGTCATCTCCTGAGAGCATGGCGATCTGATTCCAGCCGCCGGGGACCACGACGGTGTTCTCGTGGTTGTGACGGCCCATGCCGGGCACGTCGCGGTATTCGCCTGTTTCGGTGTCGAGGATAACCGCATAGCCGCCCTGACGCTGGGGGTCGAGCGCCTTGTCGGGACCATACGGTGCCCCAAGCGGCACGTCTACAATGTCGTTGGTCTCCTCACCGGTGAAGAACGTGTAGGTGGAGAACCCTTCCGCAGGTCCGGCCATGAAGGCCGAGCAGAAGCGCAGGTAGCCATCCGAGGCCGGAATAGCCACGTTCCCGCCCAACACCTCCGCCGTTGCCGTGTCCAATGTCCATGACGTGACAGACGCATCCTCGAAATCGGCCCTGCCAAAGAAGGGGACCGTACTTTGCTCGTGGGTGACGTAAACGTCAACCGTTCCAGCGCTCGGTCCGGGAGCCAGCCCGATCCCGTCGGGAATGCCCTCAAAGAGCACGCCGCCAACTGACTCGCCACTACTGATGATAGCGGTCACGGAGGAGCCGGCGGGAACGCCGGGATCCAGGGTGATATACGGGGCCTCCGGCGTCAGGAATCCCGGACCCGCCGCTACGAGAGCGGGGATCGCGGCAATCATGATCAGGACGACCGCCAACAACGGCAAACGATACTTCCGAGATCTGGACATGTTTCTCTCCTGTTTGTACGCTAGTCAGAATGGATGCGGGGCGTGCACGTTCGGCGAGACCGAGCCAGGCACAATTTTTATTATTGATCCAAACGGAATCAATTGCAATAGTCAATTGGTCGCATACGTCAAAATTGGTCTGTGTTGGTGAGGGCAGGGGCCGTGCTCTGGAATCAGGTTCGGATGGTCATGGGTCGGGCTGCGGCGGACGATTGATCCGCACGCGCCGCGTCCGTTATGCTGATGTGCCCACCCCATGCCAGGGCTGATTATCGCTTCGTTGACACCCCATGCTTCCTTCCCTTATACTGAGACCAGGTAGTTAGGGCCATTGCCTCATCGCCTGCTGGGGGAGCCAAACTCCAGGACGCCGGTTTGCTGGCCCAACCGGCTGCACTTTCGCATCTGGCGAGAGGAAAGGGGAGTTGCCATGAAATACCGCGTGCATCGTTTCAATGTCAAAGGTTTCTCGCTCGACGAGGACAAGCTGGAGCAGTTTCTGAACGATTTGAAGGGTGAAGTGTTGGCAATCGTGCCGAACATCGTCCCGCTGCCCGGCGCTCATATTGACCGGCTGCTCATCGTCGAGCAGGTATACTCAGCGAAAGATCAGATCGAGATCTTGAAAGAGGCTGAGAAAGTCGGCGTCTGACGCCTCAGCAGCGGCATCGGGCAGCGATTCATCGCCAGTCGTTTCACGGAGGTCGTAGGTCAGCCTGCCTGTCCAGACCGCTTTCAATCGCCTGCCGCACTGCTTCGTCGTCGCCGGTGACCGGGTTGAGGACGATATTGCCGCGGCCGGCTGGCGGAACGGTCATATCGTGTGGCCGGCCTCGCGGAGCTTCTCTTTGATGGCCGGCAGCGCCATTTCCGCCTGC
Organism: uncultured Chloroflexia bacterium; assembly: GCA_963715935.1. Lineage (GTDB taxonomy): Bacteria > Chloroflexota > Anaerolineae > Promineifilales > Promineifilaceae > Promineifilum. The sequence goes on from CAVQSM010000006.1 coordinate 58,135, forward strand.
TCCCGCCCCCGGGCGATCAGCGTGTCGGTGTAGTCCACATCGAGAATAGAGATGTAGTGGTCGGGCTTCAGGTCGAGCACCACAACGGGCACATCGGAGGTCAGCGCCAGATTTTCACGCGTGAGCGCTACCTGCGTCTGTAAGAGAAGATCGATGCTGTGGAGCAGCATATCTATGGCCGTTTGGCGTTCCTCGAGCGGCTGAAGCTGGGTAAGGATGTTGAAGCCGACGATGGCCGTCGCGCCCCGGTCGACGGCCGCTTGCAAGGGCAGTGCCGCAACGATGCCGCCGTCGCCGAAGTGCCGCCCTTTGTAAAGCGTGGGCGGTTGCAGGGGCATAATGGCCGCGCTGCTCATAACGGCGGAAACGACTTCGTCGTCGGGGTCGTCGCCAAATAGATACAGCGTGCCGTCGTCGATGTCGGTGGCCGCCAGATAGCAGGCAAGCTCCAGGTCTCCCAGCCGATCGCCGTCAAAATAGTGGGTCAGGATCGACTCCATGCCGTCGTGGTCAAAGAGACTCTGGCGCCGCAGCATCAGGTTGGCCATCGCATGGGGAATGCCGCCGCGGAATATGTCTTCAAAATTGGTGCGGTTGAACAACGCTTGCAGCTCGTCGATGGCCCCCACCGTAGGCGACTTGGCCAGCCAGGCGGCAGTCAGCGCACCGATGGAACTGCCGAGCACCATATCGGGCCTGATGCCGGCCTTGAACAGCGTTTCCACCGCCCCGGCCTGCATAGCGCCCCGACTGCTGCCTGCTCCTAAAACAAAAGCGAGAGTCATCAGGTTGTGTGTTGGGTCGGCGGGCCGCCATTTGAAGTCAGGCGACCCACCGGCAGAAGCGGCCGGGTGTCAATGGAGACAAATCCCGGCCGCACTTTGATTCATAGAGCTTACCTGTTATCGAACCAGTCGTCGACTTCACGCTCGGCTTCGGCGTGGGACTTGCCGTACCGTTCCTGGATCTTGCCGACCAACTTCTCGCGGTTGCCTTCGATCTGGTCCAGTTCGTCGTCGGTCAACTCGCCCCAACGTCGCTGGATGTCGCCCTTGAACTGCTTCCAATTGCCTTTCAGGATATCTTCGTTAATAGTCATTGTCATACCTCCGTCTTCACTAAGCGGGCCAGATTATCAACCTCAACTGCCACACGATCCGTCTGGCCGGCGGGGCGGGTGGTAACTTACACGTTCATCATAGGGCAGACCGGGGGGCAATCCAATAGGCCGTAGTCCATGCGCCAGATATAGAAAAGATATAGATGTCGACACGCCGCTTTGCCCGGAATGGATTCCTCTCGCTACAATAGATGGACGCGGCATATGACGGAGCAGTGCCAGACGGCGTATTTACCAAGGAGACATTGTATGGAAGCAACACTGGAAGATCTTGGCGCTCGGTTGAATGACTTCTTGAACCAGGCGTTCGAGCGCGGACCCTTGATCCTGATTGCGATTTTCATATTTATCCTGACGCTGTGGCTGGCGCGTATCATATCGCGGTATGTGGGCAGGCTGCTGGCCGACCGGGGTCGCTCGGCCAATGCCACGACAGTTGTCATTCTGCTCACCCGCTGGTCAATCATCATCGGGGGGACGTTGCTGGCCCTGGCCTTTGCTGTGCCGTCATTCGACCTGGCCAATCTCATCTCGATTCTAGGTATTGGCAGTGTGGCTATTGGCTTCGCCTTTCGCGATATCTTCCAGAATTTTCTGGCGGGGCTGATCATCCTGCTGACTGACACGTTCCAGATTGGCGACCAGATCATCATCCCCAACGAGAACCTGGAAGGGACGGTGACCGAGATCGACACGCGGGCGACGACGATTGAGACATACGACCAGCGCGAGATCATCATCCCCAACTCAATTCTGTTCACCAACCCGGTCATGGTCAACACTTCCACCGACCGGCTGCGCAGCGAATACGAAGTCGGTATTGCCTACGACGCCGATATTGACACGGTCAGCGCGCTGCTCATTGAAGCGATCAAGGGCGTTGAGGGCGTGATGGCGGAGCCGGGGCCGGATGTGCTGGTGAAGGAGTTTGGCGACTCCAGCGTCGTCCTGCGGGCCAGATGGTGGACCGACTCCTACCGCAGTACAGTCGTGCGCACTCGCAGCGCGGTGGGCCGGCAGATTAAGTACACATTCGACGCCAACGGCATCGAGATTCCGTTCCCCATCCGCACGCTCTATGTGCGGAACGAGGTGGGCGTGCGGATGGCGGAAGAGTAGTCAGCCGATCCGGCCTGAATGGTCGAATACCTTGCAGCCAGGCACACCAGGTAGTTGCAACCAACTTGAAGGCAACCAGAAACCGGGTTTTTTTGAAAAACCCGGTTTCTACCCTTTCTACGCCCCGCCAATCAACCATCCGGTTGACTGCACAATCCACCCCCTGCCGGCCCAACTTCCACCGGCTGATGGATTACAAAACGCTGGCCGCCCCGCTATCCTATTACCAGTTATCCACACACACAGTTTTAGGAGAAATGAAATGACCGCAACAAATGAAATGCCCCCCTCGTCGTCGTCGAATCGAAAGGCCATCTGAGCCGCCTGCTCTGGGTCAGCCCGCTGGCTGATGCTCGTCTCATCGGCCGTCAATCTGGGCCTCTACGCCGCCGCCGGACGGTTCTTCCCCGAAGTGGCCGCCTGGTCCGGGGCCGGCCCACGCAGATCCATCTGGCGCCACCATCGTCTACCTGCTCATCGGCACGATTGTCTTCGCTCTGACAGCGCGGTTCGCTCGTTGCCCGGCGCGGACCTGCACGTTCTGGTCCACCATCGGCCTGTTGTTCTCGCTGTTCATGCCCATCTCGGCCGCATTCGGTTTCGGCGCACCGGGCGCACCCGTACCCGACATGGCCACTGTGGCCACGCTCAGTCTGATGCACGTCGCCGCCTACGCCATCAGCGTGCCCATGTTCGACCTGGCATGGCGCTGGACTAAGGCGACCGCAAGAGATAGAGTGGGAAACCGGGTTGGGGAGGCGAGGATGCTCCACCAGCCCGGTTTCCCTGAATGCGAGGTATCTCATGACCCAACCAACTCACCCGCTTTTTGATGCTTACCCGCTCGACGGCGAACACAGTATTTCCACCGGCAGCGTGCCCACGCCCTACCACATCTACGACGGCCACGGTCTGCTCATCGGTGGAACGGCCGACCTGGCTTCGGCCAAAGCGCTCTTGCAGCATGAGGATGTTGTCCCGTTGGAAACGACGGCAGGCCGGGCTGTGGCCGGTGTCTGGGTGGTCGATGGAACGGCCGCCAGCCTGGGGCCGCATATTGAATTGCAGGTCAGTCTGCTGGTGGCCCACCAGCCCCAACCACCGATCGACGACCACCCGCTGACACTGCTCAAAGCGCTGTCGGTTAATCCGCAGGCGCGCATGTTCTGTCACGGACTGTGGAACAACACCGCGACGGTCGTGGCCTACAACCGCGAACTGCTGGGCCTCGACGCCCGGCTGTGCGAGGGCGAAATCGACCGGGCCGACGGCCGCAAACAGTTCCGCATCACCGATGAGGCGGGGGCGCTGCTTGCTGAGGGCACGGTGCGGGAAGATGAACGGCCGTCTTCGAAGATGGCCTGGTCGTTGCTCCTGCGGCTGCTGGGCGTGCGCCAAATGATGGCTGCTGCTTCCGAAGGGTGGCTGGGGGCCAGTGTGGTCAATCCCAAGAGCGATGCCCTCCCGCTCAATGGTGACGCCCAGACCTATGTGGCCGCCGATACACCCGTCGTCCAGCTCTTCGACCCGGCGACCGACAGTCTGACGCTGGGGCCGGAGGCCGACGCGGGCCTAGCGTTCCGGCCCTCGTTTCTTGAACATTTCAGCCCATTTCGATTCGTCTACCTCTCTCCTGTCCGCGCTGCCTAGCGGTGGAAGACAAGGTGTTCGACGACCTCGACCTGTCTTGTTGTGCTGAAACAATCTGAAGTCGGCCGAAAGGAGGCCATTATGAGCAGTTTGGGATGGATTCACGTTGTGTTTGGGATGGTTGCTTTGCTGGCCGGCGCCGCCGTCCTGCTCATCCGCAAAGGTACGCGCTCGCACCGCACGCTGGGGCACGTCTACCTGACCAGCATGATTGGCCTGAACGCGACGGCTCTCTTCATTTACAATTTATACGGCCACTTTGGCCCTTTCCATTGGCTCGCGCTTAGCAGTCTGCTCACGCTGACTGCGGGCATGGTGCCGGTGTTGCTCCGGCGACCGCGCGGCCGTTGGCTGGAGTGGCACGCCATCTTTATGGACATGTCCTACGTCGGTCTGGTGGCGGCCACAGCGGCCGAGATTACCAGCCGCATCCCGGGCACGGAAGATAGCTTCGGCCTGGTGGTCACCGTCACAAGTGTGGCTATCATTGGAATTGGCACGGCGCTGATGTGGCGTAGCCTGCCCGGAAGCATCCGGGGCACACCACACCAGGCGCGTCGGGTTTCGCAGACACAGCCGTCGCAGTAGACAACCGGTTACAGCTTATAGACAGATAAGGGCGGTCGGGTTGCTCCAGCAACTCGGCCGCCCACCCAAAGAGAACTACCATGACCTCAACCGACACGACGACAATGACCAGCAAGCAGACGACACGCACCGTTGACTGGCCCCTCACCCTCTTCTTCGCCCTCGCCTACGCCCTCGCCTGGGGGGTGTTTGGTCTTATGGCCCTCCTCGCCCGGCAGTCGGGGGTCGACAGCGCCCAGGCGCTGATGGCGATGGGTGACTCCTTCGACTTCGCCGGGGCCGAGCTGAGCGTTTCACCCTGGGTTGTCTACGGCCTGACCCGCATCGCCGACTTCGCCTTTTCCATCTCCGGCGTCATCATGATTGCCGTCACCGCGGGGCGGGGCGGGCTGCGCGAGCTGTGGGGCGGCTGACCAAGTGGCGCATTGGCTGGCAATGGTATGCGCTCGGTTTGCTGCCGCTGGCGCTCTATGGCGTGGCGGCCGTCGTCGCCGGGGCGCTGGGGTCGGCCGACTTCTCCTGGCCGGCCATTCGCACCGCGCTGTTCAGCCTGCAAGCGGGCTTCTTCGTGTCCCTCTTCCTGCGCGGCGCGTTTGGGGAGGAGCTCGGACTGCGTGGCTTTGCCCTGCCGCGCATGCAGCAGACGATGACGCCATTCCGGGCCAGCCTTATCATCGGCGTGCTGTGGGGCGCGTGGCATCTGCCGGTGCTCATCGGCCGCGACCCGCTCTCCATCGTCGCCTTCAGCCTGCTGGCGATTGGGCTCAGCTTTGTGTTCACGCTGCTGTTCAACGGCAGCGGCGGGTCGCTCATCCCGGTGCTGCTGTTCCACGCTGCGCAGAACTGGTAGGAAGGATTCGAGACGCTCTTCCCCGGTCTGGTCGGGACGGATTGGGAGCTGGTCGTTGACCATCTTGCTGCTGCTGGTGGGTGTTGTGGCGGCGGTGGTCGTCTGGCGGCGCGGAACAACGGGAGAAGTCGTTGTTCCGGCGGCGGCGGCCGCAGTCAACCGATCGGTTGACGGCCGAATCGACTGGATGTTGCTCCTGTTTCCACCGCCCGATTGGTTACAAAACGTGGCCCAGACCGTATCCTATACCTAGATATCCGGTCGGCCAGCCAGCCTGGCCAGAAAAGCATTTAGCACACGAGGAAACAACCATGAGCAACGAATCTTTGAAGAACCCATTCCCCACACGACACAATCCGCAAGTTCAGGGCGGCGTGTTCCTTATCCTGATGGGCGGCATTTTCCTGCTGGCCATGAGCGGCGTGACGGTGCTGGGCTTCAGCCCCTGGATCCTGATGGCTTTCCTGCCCGCGTTCTGGGTGGGGGCGGCGGCCGTCAATGCGTATCGCCACGGGGAGCTGATGACCCGCCACATTCTGACCATGCTGCTGTTTGGCCTCATGCCGTTCGCCTACATCTTCGGCTCCAGCCTGGGCATCAACCTCGCCGCCATCTGGCCCGTCGGCCTCATTGGGATGGGCCTCATCATTCTTTTCGCTCGCCGGTAGGCGGACCAGCCAGAGAAAGCGTAGAAACCGGGTTTTTTGAAAAAACCCGGTTTCTACGCTACAACCTTACCCGTGACACACTCGCAGGCAGCTAACGACACCAAGACACGATGAACACACAAACGCACCAGCAAGCTGACGTTTGGGAGCGCTATAGTTGGCTCTGGGACTTCATCTTCTACACCACCTTCATCGGCTCTGTCGCCCTGACCTACTTCGACGACAGCGCCACCGCTCCCTTCTGGCTGACTGCCCTGCTGACAACCGTTCTTCTGCTGTGGCATGCAGTGGGCATGGCGCTGATCTACCGCCAGATGACCACCTGGGAAGCGTACGCTGGCGTGCGGTTCCTGATCATCGTCGGCGACGCCCTGCTGTGGATGGTGCTGGTCAACATATCTCCCGCCTTCTACCTGGCGCTTTTCGGCCTGTTCAGCCAGGTCTTTCGCCATCTGCCCATCCGCTATGCGGCCGTTGCCATCCTGCTGCTGACGGTGGGGATCATCAGCGAACAGGTGGCCGACAGCGCCAACCCGCTCAGCCTGACCGATCCGCTGTTGTGGCTGTTCGGCTTCATTGGGCTGGCCACGATTCTGCTCGGCCTCTGGGTGTCGGCCATCATCGGCCAGAGCACCCGGCGGCGCGAGCTGATCGAAGAACTGGAGGCGACGCAGGCGGAGCTGGCGGCGGCCGAACGGCGCGAGGGCACGCTCGAAGAACGGCAGCGGTTGGCGCGGGAGATCCACGACACGCTGGCCCAGGGGTTCACCAGCATCGTGCTCCATCTGGAAGCGGCCGATCAGGCGCTGCCCGACGATCTGGAGAGCTTGCAGCGCCATCTGGACCAGGCCCGCGCCACCGCCCGCGAGAGTCTGGACCAGGCGCGGCGGGTCGTCCAGGATTTGCGGCCCGACCTGCTGGAGCAGCAGTCGTTGCCCGACGCCATTGAGCGGACGGCCGCCCGCTTCCAGGCGGAGAGCGGCCTGCGCGTGGGCAGCCAGACGACCGGTACGCCCGTCCCGCTGCACCCGGAGATCGAGGTGACGCTGCTGCGGGCGACGCAGGAAGCGCTTAACAACGTGCGCAAGCACGCCCAGGCGACGGCCGTCCAGGTGACACTCTCCTACATGGGCGACACGCTCATTCTCGACGTGCAGGATGACGGCGTGGGGTTGGCCGGGGCTGCGCCGTCGCCGTTTGCCGGTGGCTACGGCCTGCAGGCGATGGAAGAGCGCGTCCAGCAGTGCGGCGGCGAGGTCATGATTGAGAGCGAGCCGGGCGAGGGCACGACCGTCGTCGTCACCATTCCTCTGGCCGGCGGGGTGATGGCACAGCAGGAAGCCGGGGCCGCAGCGGCCGTTGAGCAAGCGGAGCAAGGACAATGAGCGAGACCGACATCATACGTATTCTAATTACCGACGACCATCCCGTCGTGCGCGAAGGGTTGGCGGGTATGCTGGAAGGGCAGCCGGACTTCGACGTGGTGGGCGTGGCCGAAGACGGGAACGCGGCCGTCCGGCTGCATGAGTCGCTGGCCCCGGACGTGACCCTGATGGATTTACGCATGCCGGGACTGGATGGGGTGGGGGCGATTCAGGCGATTCGCGCCCAACAGCCCGCCGCCCGGATTCTGGTGCTGACCACCTACGACTCCGACGCCGACATTGTGCGCGCGGTGGAAGCGGGGGCGACCGGCTATTTGCTGAAGGACACACCCCGCGATGAGCTGTTCCGGGGCATCCGCGCCGCCGCCGCCGGGCAGTCGGTGCTGGCCCCGACCGTCGCCGCCCGGCTGATGAGCCGCATGGGCGCGCCCGCCGAAGACAACCTCAGCGCCCGCGAAATCGAGGTGCTGGAGTTGGTGGCCAAAGGCAACAGCAACAAGGAGATCGGCAAGGCGCTCCACATCTCCACCGCCACCGTGAAGACCCACCTCATCCACATCTACAGCAAGCTCGGCGTGGCCGACCGCACATCGGCGGTGACGACGGCGCTGGAGCGGGGGATTATTACGTTGTAGGGCGGGTGGAATCAGTCGAAAAGCGAGCTTTGTTTGTAGCCTGGATCGGTGGACTGCGTGCCAAACGCGACGCGCAGGAAATCGTCGGGCGACTGGAGTGCCTCATCCAGCAGGTCCGACTTTCTGCAAGCCGACGTAAAGCGCAGCAGATCGCGCCTGGCAATTCAACGACTTCTTGGGATTGAACTCGATATCGGTGAACCCGTCGTAGGTCTAGGATAGTCTGCAAGCTCCTCCGGGTATTGCTCAGTATTCTGGTGCAGCGCGGTCAGGTAGAGCCAGTCGTAGAATGCCGTCGTCGGGTCGAGTGCCCACCTTCTTCCCATCCATTCGAATCCAATCAAGGTACCAGAGTCGCGGAGGCGTGGGTTGCGTTTGGCGTCTCGCGGCTGCCGCTGATACAGATCGGTAAAGGGGCCGCCGCGCTCAAAGACCTTGCTCCCCTGAAACGCAACTTCGACCGGGATGCGACCAAGATCGCCGGCTTCGATTGTCAGGTTAAAGGCGCTCAGCTGGACACCCAGTCGCTCAGGGGACTTGCTGGAGATTTCCAGAGGGTGGTCAATCTCCGACTCGCGGGCGACTTCGTGTAGTGAATGGATGGAGCGCTGCTTCTGCTGCACAGAGAAGCCGGGGTGCCAGTGGAAGTCGGCGCTCATCACCTGGCGACGAAAGGTGTGGCCAAATGGGGTTGGAAAAGTGGGCGACTAGCCATTGAAAGTCATCAGTCTCCTGACTAACCCTAGCTGTAGATCCTACTGCGCGGAGAAACGTGTCTTGGTGCTAACGGCGCTTGAAGTGACTTCGACATACACCATATAGATTCGGGCCCCACATTTCGATAAACTGCTTATCTAGTTCTTGTTCTTTAAGGAATACCCTAGATATGTATCGCGGAGCAACCCTGTCAAATACAAGTACCTCAGCCTGCGGATCGGTGGTCCAATGCATCTTCATCCCGCGCATTTTGTTTCGCTGCAGCCGGCCAGCATTTCCAAACATACTACGCAACGCCGCAATAGTTTTCAGCTGCGTAAGCTGAATGGTCTGAAAACAGTGATTTGCGGCATTCGTATAGTAGAATGCGCAGTCGAGTTCCCACAAGACAGCCGGGTCGATTTGGAGGACCGCCCAAGGTCCCGAGTATGCCAAGCTGCTGACGCTTCCGACTGAACATCCTGTGATTTGGAAAGCTGATCGACAAGCAACTTGCATCACTATGGCCGTCGAAACGGAACTTGTCTGTTTGGTTATATGCTATCTTCATCCAATCCATTGCGGCACGTCAAGTTAGCCCATGCTTCAGGATACTCGTCACATCGATCGCTTGGGTAAAATGAACCAGATGTCTCACCCCTCTTGATTCCACGAAAGCTTTGATCTGCTGCTGGCGCTCGTTCAACTGCGTGTCGGAAGTTAAACCTTCATGGTTACGTTTCTGCTCTGGGACCAGCGCCGCAGGAATAGTTTTGCGAGTTGTCGATTCCTTTTGCCCGCGTAGACGCGATAGCAACGCTTGTTCTGAGTGCTCAAGTTGCGCTTCCAGCTTAGGTCGGGGCTTGATTAGATCGTGATGGATGCGCCGCATCACAGCACTGTCACCTCTTATTTCGCTAAGTCGATACTGGTTGATTAGAACTTTTAGATCGCGCGTAGAATCCATCCTATCTTAAGTCACACTATTCCGCACATGCACGCTGAAACCTAGTATCAATGCTACCACTCTATCCTTAGAATCAGTCTTAAGATGGCCGAAAGCTATTTTTGATGGGTGAAGCGCGACTGCCAATTGTGTGGTCAATGACTGGCAAAGGAGTGTTGCAGTCTAGGCGTCGCCGACCGCACGTCGGCGGTGACGACGGCGCTGGAGCGGGGGATTATTACGTTGTAGGGTGGGGGGTGTTGCTCGGTGGCTTAGACCTCAGAGGTCTTCTGGAAACCTCTGAGGTCTGCCTGGGCGAGCCGCCGAACGGAGCGGCCGTTGTGGGGCGATAGGGGATGTTCATATCGTCTATCTCAGCCCGCGAAAGCAACCCTTGTATAAGGATATTGGCCGCGTCACTTGCTTGACCCGCGTTGACCAGCAGGCTGATAATACCATCGTTAAGCGTTCGATAAATCGGTGTTTCCAGAGTTTTCCACATTCAGCATTGCTGCCTTCACCCAAAGACAAAAGTGACCGACAGGAGATTTGAGATGACAGAGAAAAAGACGTTAGCCGAACGGTATACCGAACAGGTATTTAAGGGGAAAGTCGAACTTGATGTTCGCGACTCAGTAGCCGACTGGGGACCATACATGCCCCCGATGGCCCCCAAAGACGCACCGAGCGTCCTCTTCATTCTGTACGATGATACGGGGTTGGCGGCATGGTCACCCTACGGGGGCGGGATCAATATGCCGGCAGCACAGAAGCTGGCTGATCGCGGTCTCATTTATACGCAGTGGCACACGACCGCTTTGTGTTCACCGACCCGGTCCACCTGCTTGACCGGCCGTAACCACCACCTCAACGGCTTCGCCAGTATCGCTGAGGGTACCAACGGCTTCCCCGGCCAGCACGGCCGGATACCCGACCAGTGCGCCACGGTCTCCCACATCCTCCAGGATGCCGGTTGGAGCACGTTCTGGTTGGGCAAGAACCACAACGTGCCCGAGCAGGACAATGCCCCCGGCGGGTACCGGGCCACGTGGCCCTTGCAGCAGGGCTTCGATCGTTACTACGGGTTCCTGGGTGGCGAGACCAACAATTGGTATCCGGATCTTGTCGAAGACAACCATTACATCGACCAGCCGTACATGCCCGAGGATGGCTACCATCTGTCCAAGGATCTGGCCGACCAGGCCATCCGCATGATCCGCGATCAGAAGGCCAGCAACCCCTCGAAGCCGTGGTACATGTGGTTTTGCCCCGGTGCGAACCATGCCCCCCACCACTGCCCCCAGGAGTACATCGACAAGTACAAGGGCAAGTTCGACGACGGGTACGAAGCGTACCGGGAGTGGGTGCTCGCGCGCATGATCGAGAAGGGCGTCATGCCCGAGGATACGAAGCTCACGCCGATCAACCCGATGCCGGACGACCAGGCGGTCCCCGCGGATTACGTCAAGCCGTGGGACACGTTGAGCGACGACGAGAAGAAACTTTTCTCACGCATGGCTGAGGTGTTCGCAGGTTTCTCGGAGTACACCGATGCCCAGGTCGGGCGCCTCATCGACTATCTGGAGGAGTCCGGTCAGTTGGACAATACCCTCGTGCTCTACGCCGCCGATAACGGCACATCGGGCGAAGGCTCGCCGAACGGCTCGGTCAACGAGAACAAGTTCTTCAACGGGTTCCCGGATACGCTTGCGGACAACATGAAGCTGTACGACAAGCTCGGTTCACCGGATACGTACAACCACTTCCCGACCGGCTGGGCAGCCGCATTCTCGACGCCGTTCAAGATGTTCAAGCGGTACTCGGAGTATTCCGGCGGGACCTGTGACCCGATGATTATCTCGTGGCCAAAGGGTATCAAGGCACGCGGGGAGGTCCGGCATCAGTACCACCACTCCACCGACATTGTGCCGACCATCCTCGATGTCTGTGGATTGAAGATGCCCGACTCCTATCGCGGCGTGGAGCAGTACCCGCTGTCGGGTGTTTCGATGAGGTACAGCTTCGACGCCGACCCGGACGGGCCGACCCAGAAGAAACGTCAGTACTTCGCGATGCTCGGTACGCGCGGCATTTGGGAGGACGGCTGGAGAGCCGCCGCCGTCCATGCGCCTATCTCTGGCCATGGGCATTTCGACGAGGACAGGTGGGAGCTTTACCATGTTGACGCGGATCGCTCCGAATCCACGGACCTCGCCGACAAGTACCCGGAGAAGCTCGAGCACCTGAAGCAGGTGTGGATGGACGAGGCCAAGAAGAACCTCGTGCTTCCCCTCGACGATCGCACCGCAACGGAGGTCCTCGCCGGCATCGAGCGGCCTTCCTCCGAGCCGCCCCGGGAGCGGTACGTCTACTACCCGGACACGACGGCCGTCCCTGAAGGCGTCGCTGCCAACGTCCGGGGGCGCTCCTACAAGATCCTGGCCGATGTCGAGGTCAGCGATAGCACCTCAGGCGTCCTCTTCGCCCACGGTTCCCGCTTTGGCGGGCACTCGCTCTTCATCAAGGACAAGAAGCTGTACTACGTGTACAACTTCCTGGGCATCCCGCCGGAGCAGAAGTTCGTCTCCAGTGAGGAGCTGGCGCCGGGCAACTATACGCTTGGCGTGGAGTTTACCCGGGAGAAGGCTGGCCAGTACGGCGAGTCGCACGGCACAACCAAGCTGTATATCAACGACAAGGTCGTCGCCGAGGGCCCCATGCGGGCCCAGGTCGGCAAGTTCACCCTGTGTGGTGACGGCCTGTGCGTCGGGCGCGACAGCGCGGACGCCGTCGCCGCGGAGTACACGCCCGAGACCCAGGGCAAATTCACCGGCGGCACCATCAAGTTCGTGGAGGTGTCGGTGGAGAAGGAGCAGTACCGCGACCTCGAAAGAGAGATGGCTGCGGCGTTCGCGGTTGATTAAGCGTCGAGCCTGTTCGCTTCTGACCTTTTGCGAATAAGACAAACAGAAAAGCGCCGGTCGAGCTCATTCGACCGGCGCTTGGTCCAGACCGCCTGCATGCGGCAGGCTATTCAAGTAGCTAGCGCGAAACCTTGACTACCTCATATGGCGTGCCTTCGGGCGATGTGCCGAACTTGGCGTTGACCGCGTAGAGCGAGCTGCCGAACGGGGCGGCCGTTGTGGGGACGGCGAACGCGGGGCTGGTGATCGGCTCGCCTACCGTGCCGCTGGACAGATCCGGCGAAAGGGTGACGACACCGATCTGGTTCAACTGATTCTGCACGACGTAGAGCGTCCGGCCCAGCAGCACCAGGCCGTCGCCGTTGGGCAGCGATTCGCCGTCCAGGTCGATCTCGCTCGCCACACCGGTTTGCGGGTTCACAGCAAAGACCGCTGCGTCGCCGCTGCTGACAATGACCAACGTCTTGCCGTTGGCGGAAGCCTCGATGCCATTGGCGCCAAAGCCTGACGGCTGGGACCAATCGCCCGTCAACTCAACCGATTGCACGTCCGCCGGGTCGGGCAGCTCCCCGCGCGAGCCAAGCGGAACCACGTAGAAATAAGGGGCGAACGAATTGGTAAAGTAGGCCGCCTCTCTGGTCACCACCACATCATTGATGAAGTTGTTGGGCCCGCTGGTCATCTCGTACTCGGCCAGCATGTCGCCGGTCTGCGTGTCGTAGACGCGACCGACTCCGGCCGGGCCACCTCCAACGAACAGGTATCGGCTGCGCGGGTCGAAGCTCATGCCGACGGCCGGCACGCCCGGCGTGCCTTCAGCCAGCAGCTCTACCTCACCGGTGCGCAGGTTGCCCTGGACGATATCGCCATTGGCCAACGACCCGGCATAGAAGGTCTGGTTGACGCCAATCTCGATACCCTCGCCCGCGAAGCCGGTCGGCAGGGCGATCTCATCGGGAAAGACAGGTTGGGCCAGCGCGGGGATGGCCAGCGCCAGCAACATAAGCAGAGTAATTCCAGTAATCGTTATGCGTTTCATTCGATTCTCCTTGTTCGGGGCTGGGCGGGCGGCCGTCCTGAGGTGTCGGGCGGTTCGCGCCAGCCAGTGACTTCTACATGCATTGTAGGAAACTGCGCGGCGATCCGGGCCCATTGCCATGAAACGCTCACCCCGCCACACAATACCCGTCTGGCGAACCATCTGTTATGATTGCCAGATTGACGCGTCCGGGACAGACGGAGATGTTGTCCTGTGGACGTCTGTCGGGCGATGCCTCGCACAGATGAGGCTGGGCCAGTTCCAAACTCACCATGACTCTGATCGCCGCGGGCACTGTCCTGCTTATCCTGCTAATCGTATTTCTTGTCCTGGGCTTGCTGCCCTGGTCGGATGAAGGGTTGGCGGCCGTGCCGGACCCGGCCCCTACTTATGACGAAGCAGTCGCCCGCTTTCGAGCCATTGAGCTGGCGGAGCAAGGCAAGGTTAAGGACGTGGCCCGCTCCCGCCTGCTGACCCACGGCAAGCCAACCCCAACGGTCTACGTGATGGTCCACGGCCTGACCAACTCGCCGCTGCAATGGCAGGAGTTGGGCAGAACGCTGTTCGAAAAAGGACACAACGTGCTGATCAACCGGATGCCCTACCACGGTCTGCCGAGTGGCAAAGTCAGCGAACTCAGGCGTCTGACCAGCTGCGACCTGCGCGCTTATGCGGATGAGACGATCGACATGGCGGCGGGGCTGGGGGATGAGATCGTCGTCGTGGGCATTTCGGGCGGCGGAACGGTCGCGGCATGGATGGCCCAGCAACGGGCCGAGGTGGACAGGGCGGTCCTGCTCGCGCCCTTCTTCGGCCTGATAGGGGTGCCGCCGTCGTTCAACAACTTCCTGGTCAGCGCCTTCAGCCGTGTGCCGAACTTCAGTCCGTTCGATCCGCTGGAGCCGAAGAAGGCCTGGGGGTACCGGGGCGAGGCGTCGCGGGCCGTGGCCAATTCGCTTATGCTGGGCCTGTACGTCGGCGGACAAGCTGATGCAGGAACGGTTCCTCGCGGAGAGGTGATCGTTATCACGACGGCCGTCGACAACACGACGAGCAACAGCGCCATTGCGACCATGCTGGCTCGCTGGCAGGCGGGCGGAACGCCCATCACCACGTTCGAGTTTGCCGCCGACCAGGAGATGCCTCATAACAGCGTCGACCCGGCGGCCGATCCGGCGAAGAAGCAGCAGCTGTATGAGGTGATGCTCAGGCTGCTTGGGGAGCCCGACGCCGCCCGCGAATAGGCGCCGTCATCCATAGGCGCGATAGAGGCCGGGGTGGTTGGTCATGCCCGCCGCTTCCATCATGGCCACCTGCTGCGCGAACTGCTCGTTGGTCAGAAAGAGATGGCCATCAAACGTCCAGTCATCCCGAAACCACGGGCGAAGAACGTCGAGCAAGCGGCGGTCCAGCCCCTCCGCCAGCCGCGACTGCCGAATCCAGAACATCACAATGGCTTCGTAATCGTTCCACGCCGCATCTCCGGCTGATACGGCCTGTGCGCCGGCCAGCCAGCGGGCCGTTAGCGGATTGATCTAGACGCAGCCGAGACATTCGGTCTCGTCCGGATTCATCACTGTAAAGGTAAACGACTCACCCCGGATATGTTCACCTTCATACCGCTGCAGATCTTTCAGGTTGCCGGCCAGGGTGAAGTCGTCGGCCGGCCAGCTGGATTGATCCCACTGGCGCAGAAACACCCTGCTTTCCATCACCGCCGCGTAATCCAGCTCGACATCGGTCGCCCTGAGCGGCCGGATCAGAAAGTAACCGGTTTCCAGTCCCTCCGGGATCGTGCTGCTGCTGTCACCAAATACCATGTGCCGTCTCCTGCCGAATGTTGTGATGGCACCCATTGTACGCCGTGTCGACCGCCGGCGCCTTTCAGAGAGCAACGCGAGAAGGAAACGAAACAGGCCGGACTACCCTGAGGGGTGGCCCGGCCCATTTCTGCTGATGCAGCCTGTTGGCTGCGGTAAGCGGTTGGAACTGTTAATCGCCAGAAGCGAACACGCGGTCGGTCAGGCTCTCGTAATCGTACCCTTCCGCCCGGCTGCGAATCTGCGCCACCTGGGTCAGTAAGATACCGTAGATCACCTTCGAGCTGATGTCGGCCACTGTGTAGGTGATCTGCCGGCCGACCACGCCCGCTTCGGAGTCCATCAAGACCGGCATCAGGTAGCCGCCCGGATAGAGCATCCACGAAAAGAGGAACAGCCACCAGATGGCGCCCATGATGCGCTGCGCCTCGGGCGGCAGATCGGTGCTGCCCTCGCGGATGACGCGGTAGATCAGGTAGAGCACTTGGGCGAAGAAGACGGTGCTGATGGCGCCCCAGACGAGCAGGGCGGTGGTGTTGGTCGTCTCGTAGAATTGGCCTATGTAGCCGGTCAGGATCATCATTGCGCCGGAGAAGAAAAACCAATTGCGCCACCGGTTGCGCTGCGCCTTGCTGATCTCCACAATGAACAGAATCTGGAACAGCAGCATCGGCACGTCGATGAGCCAGTTCAGGTAGCGGTAACCGTTGCTGAACTGGTCGGCCCCGGGCGCCCGCTCATACAGTCCGGCGGCGGAGTTGAACTCGAACGCGTTCACCCAGCTCGCCTGCTGGAAGTAGAGGATCAGGAACGCCGAGACCATGACCACCACCGACAGCACGGAGGAAATCCGGTAACGCGGCGCGACGGTGCGTATGGTCAGGATGAAGTAGAAGAGGGCGGCCAACATCACCGCAAACCCCAGGGTCAACACCTGGGAGACGATTTCGTAAGCCATGGGAGAGTAGCTGAACAGATTTTCCATGGTCGTTGCTCCTTGTTAATTAATGTAGACTGCGGCACCAGTTGAGGCGCGCGCCGCGGCCTTGTCATACAGGCAACCACGAGGGTTGCACCAGTTTTGTACAGGTTATACTATCTATTCTAGCAATTGTACAACTAATGTCAAGGTATGGCAGCGCAATAGTTCGTATAGCGCAGGGGAAAACATCTGTCAGCGCAGCGCGGGCCCGCCCGGGGATCAGCAGCGTGCCATCTCCCAGGTCGATAGTGGCGTGTTGCGTGCGACCTAGGCTCATGGGCGCGGCCCTCGACCAGCTGTTGGTGGCAGGATCGTACAGCTCGGTCTGGTTGGTGGAGATACAGCGCTCTACGCCGTTGTCAACGTAGCAGGTGTCGGTGGTGCCGCCTACTACCAGCACCTTGCCACTACTCAAGGTTGTGGACGTGTGGTTGAAGCGGGTGGTCGCCATATCGGCCGCTGCGCTCCAACTGTTTGCCACCGGGTCGTACAGTTCGGCTGAGGCCAGTATCGTGAGATTCTCATCGCGCCCACCGATGACCAGCACCCGCCCGTCAGGTAGCAGCGCCGCCGCATGCTCTTGGCGGGCAGTTGACATGTCAGCGCTGAATGTCGGGAACTTTAATACAGGGTAAGGGAGGGGGCCAAATCTGGTGGCCCGCGGTCAGGGCGTCATACTGATCGCATCCACGTTGACCGGGAAGCCCAGGGCCGAGCCATCCCAGACGACCTCCACCGGCACGTAGCTGCCTTCGTCCGGGACAAAACGGACGATATCGCGGCCGTTGCCGCCGACGCCGCCCAGATTGAAGCCGCCGAGGATAACGACGTAGAGATCGCCGGTCGCGCTGTCGACTGCCAGCCCGTTGATATCTTCACCCTTCAGTCCCGGCACGAGTGTGCCGTCGAAAAACAAGGACCAGTCGCCATTCGCCAGGTCGTAGGCCAGAATATCCTCGTCATGGCTCCTGATGGTGCCGTCCGGGCCGCTCACCCGCGCTGTCCCCATCGTGCTGAGCAGCAGACGGCCGCTTGCCGGGTCGATGGCCAGGGCGTCGATGCGCTCGCCGCTGGTCGTCAGCCCGACAGTTGAGCCGTCTAACAGCCACGCAAACTGACCGGCTGTCGTCGGGCCAAGACTATCGGGGACGAACTGCACCACGTCCTGCGGCGTGACCGTGCCCAACCCGCCGATCGACTGGTTGGCTTTGAACGCCAGCAGCAGACTGCCATCGTCCAGAAGGGCAAAGGCGTTGACGTTGGCCGTCACAGCAACGTCAGACGCGTCGAAGAACAGCGACCATGCGGTTGTGGCCGGGTCATAGGCAACGATGTCGGCCGGCGCGAAGCTGACGCCGCCCACACTGCCTGCCTTCTGGGGGCTGATGTATATCGTTTCGCCGGATCCGCCCGGTGGCGGGGGAGGCGGGGGAGGTGGCGGCGGCGTGTCGTGCCAGCACGGTGATGGTCTGCAGCTCGCGGTCGCGTCCGCTGTCGTTGAAGGCGATGAGCTTGACCGTATAGTCGCCGGGATGGGCAAAGGTGTGGACCGGGTTCTGGTCTGTGACAACTCGTCCCGTCGCCGAAATCCCACTTCCAGCGGTTGGGGCAGCCGGTCGATTCGTCGGTGAACTGGACCGGCTCACCGGCGATAGGCTCGGCGGGAGCGAACGTGTAGGCAGCCGTAGGGGCGGAATTGCTTGAGCACGACTCGAATTGTGCCTGAATAGTCCGGTGGCCGAACATCGACACGACCAGCGGATTGTCGTTCGTCGTGGCTTCGTCCGTGCCGTAGATATCGCCGCTCCAGCCGGAAAAGGGCGTGCCGGCGTCAGGCAGCGCGGTAAGAACCACGTCCTCCCCGAAGCGGTAGCTGGCTTTCTGCAGGTCAATCTGCACGCCGCCGCCGGCAACAGAGGGAACGGTCAATTGCGGCGCGGGCTGGACGGAGTCAAGCTCCACGGTGACCGGGCCAAAGCGGGCATCCACATGGTGGGCCACCAACAGCACGCCGCCACTGGCCGGCTCGCTGGTCTTGCCGTCGATGGTGAACATCCAGCCGGTCGGTTCGGTCGCGCCCTGTTCCCAAACCTTGAAGCGGTAGGTGGCCGGGCTGGTGGCCGAGTCGACCTGCAGCTTGAACAGGTACGTCGTGCCGAACTTCAGCGATTGGCCGTTTTCGGCCGCCACCTGGCCGCCGTCGCGCAGAATCTGATAGCCGGAGGTGTAGACGCCCGATTGCCGCTGCCAGCGATACCAGGCCATCGCGCCCAGGCGTCGCCAGCCGGTGCGCGGCTCGAAGCCGTTGTCGTTGTCGTAATGGCCGTTCCAGCGGACCATGAGGCCGATGCCGGGGCCGTTGCTGGGGGCGGGATAGCCACCCTCGTCAATCGCCTCGACCGTGACCGGGACGGTCACCGTGTAGTCGCGCCAGGAAAGATCGCCCAGCGCCACCAGCCGGTCGAAATCGAAGACCAGCGGTCGGATGGTGTCGCCGTCGATGGCCCAACGGCCGTCGACCACCTGCGCCAGATCGTTTACCTGGGTGACTGTGCTCCACTCATAGCTGAATGTACCCGGCGACCAGGAGAGCGCGCTCCCGGAATGATTAACGGTCACCGTCGTTTCAGCCGTTGCGCCGGACGCGTCGGTGGCGCTGACAGCGACCGTATTGGCCCCGGCGTTCAGGTCGGTGTAATCCAGCTCGATATTAAAGTCGCCTGCTTCTGCCTTGCGCCGGTCGTCCGGGCCAATCTGCAGGGCGTGGGCCGGGCCGCCGTTGAGCGTGTAGCTGAGGCTGCTGATGGCGTTGGGGCCGCTGACGTTGCCCAGGACGTTGGCCCACTTCTGCGGGTCGCCATTCTGGCCAAAGGTCTGTGGGGAACCATCCCAGATTGCGATAGTCAGCGCGTCGGGCGCGGCCGTTGCGGGCGTATCGATGCCGGGACGAGGGGCAAAGACCGGCTGGTCGCTGACGGCGCCGGCAGTTAATGGTGGCTTATCCGGGTTATCGTCGCTGCGAGTCAGATTCGGAAGTCGCTTGACAGGCGGCCGTCAATGAACCGGTCGTGGTCAGGACCAGAGCCAGGGCCAGTAGGATCAGGGCGAGTCGGGCCGGGGTAAGGCGGTGGGATTGGCGCATGCACAGGAGTTTCCTGGTGGGTGTCTACTCTTGTTCCGAGCAGCAGTTCGAGCAGGCTATTTATCGCACACGATGAGTATGACGTCGAGCTCTTACTCGGCAGCTGCGGGCGCATTCAGGGCCGGCTTCGAACACCATGATCTGTTTTCTGGATTGGTCTACGGATTGTCATACACGAAGAACATGTAATCCTGCGATACTGTCTTCGCGCCCATGTCGTGGAGCGTGCGCAGCATCTGTGCCCGGTGGTCGGTGCCGTGGTTGACCACATGCAGCAGCACCTGCCAGGCGATGAGGTCTTTGTCTTCGTCATCGGTGAACGGTTTTTCCAGCGCCATCTCATCGGTCAGCCCCGCCAGGTAGTCGCGCATCATCTGCTCGACCCCATCCCAGCGGGCGCGGATGGCCGCCCGGTCCCCGTAGGTCGCCGGCTCCAGCCACTCCGGCGGCTCCACACCGCGCAACCCGCTGAACCACGCCTCGTCGACGTTCATCAGGTGGACGCACTGGTTGCGCAGCGAACTGCGGGAGTAGGCGACCTCCTGCGTGAACTGCTCCTCGGTCAGGGGCACGATGTACTCATCCCACGTGGTGCGGTTCTGCGCGAAGTGGTAGTCGTAGAAATGGCGGATGGCTGCTGCGTTCATACGGTTTCTTCCTTTATATAGACATATAGACCGTGGTAACAAGAAGTGGGCCGACCTGTGGAGAGTGGGCCTGTCGATTGTCTCCGTTTGTGGCCCCGGCGCAAGGGGAAAGCTCTGGCAGGGAGCGCGACAAGGAATGTCGCGGCTGCGATTTATGGCTGACGGCCGCCTCAGGCTAGCCGCCGCTTCATAAATACCGCCATCTCCCCATCCGGATAGTCATTGTTCGTGTAGTACGACACATCGACGGCCTCGACACGAAAGCCGAGGGCGCGATAGGCGTCGATGCCTGTGCCGTTGGTGTTCTGCGCCTCGCAGACAATGGTGCGGAAGCGGGCGGTCGCGCCGCGTTCGGCGAGAGCGTCCATCAGCCGGCGGCCGATTCCCAGCCGCTGGTGGGTGGGGGCGACGTGGAACTCCCACACCCAGAGGCTGCCGTTCCAGCGGCGCGGCTCGACGACGACGAACCCGACGAGCATCTCGCCCTCATAGGCACCCAGCGACCAACCGTCTTCCAGCACGCGCCGGTAGCGGATCATATCATCGTCGTCGAACGTCCACGTCTTGACGTAGGGTGTGGGGAGCGTCGAGCGCTGCAGCTCGAACGTGAGGCAATCGGCTGTCTCCGTGGCGGTCACCGTGTAGGCGACAGGGGAGGTGTAGCCGGGGGCGATACGGGCGGTGTCGACCTTCTCCAACAGGTGCAGCGGGCAAACGTCGATCATGGTCATCTCCGTGCGCACAGACCTGACAGGTTTTCGAGCCATTTCACATTGAATAATGCAGCCGCGCAAAACCTGTCAGGTCTCTTTTCAACTACGGCCCGGACGCCAGCGGCTCATCAGGCGGATTGTAAAGGGTCGGCGCATCATACCCCTCCATCGGAGCGTCCCACTCCAGCTCCGCCAGGTCAATGCGGCCGTTGAGTAGATCGTCCCACGGAACTCCATCAGGCGTGAAGATGCTTTCGCCGCCCTCCCTGTAAACAATGGACAGGCCAGGCGTGAACTGGATGAGAACCTTTTCGAGACTACTGCCATAGTGATATTGATAACGAATCTGATAGGTTCGGGCGTCGGGGTAGGCAGCGACTAACTTCTGCAGGCTGTCCACCAGAACATCCTGCTTCAGAAACGGCCGTTTGCCGACGGCCGGCGGATCTGCCAGCCCTTCACTGATACGGGTGGTCGTCTTCCACTCGCCGGGCAGACTGTAGTAATCCAGCAGCGCAATGTTCCGATCCGCGTCCCAGAGCGCCATGGGGGGATCGGCGAAACGGGCCTCGGCCTGGGCCAGAATAAAGGCGTTGCCTTCCTCTGTATCGTCCATGGTCAGTCGGTAACGCTGCGCGATGCGGTGGCGAATGAGCGTGTCCAACTGTCGGGCATCTGTCGGCAGACCGTCCGGTTGATCGGCGGCAATCTCATCCACGATACGCCCCAGGAGATCGGGATCGGGATTGCGATACGCCTGCCACCAGGTGTTCAGGTCCATCGTTTGCAGCGACTCAATGGCGTAGGCCCGGGGATCCTCCACCTGAGCAGGCGGTTCCGCCGCTGTTCCACCGCCACACCCGGCCAGAGTGATCATCATCGTGACCAAGATTGTCCACAGTGTAAATGTTCTCATCTTCTGCCCAGTGTAGTCCTGTTTTGATCTTCTGGTAATAGGTGAATGGGAAACGGCCGTCAATGCAAAAGCGGGCAGGATGGCCTGCGCCGTTCAACCTGACAGGAAAATTGAACGCTGTATTCGTTTATCACTGTATATACAACAACCAGACGGCTATGGTATGATGCAATTATACCGGGAATCGTCAACCTGGAGGTAAGGATTATGGCTAAGAAAGTCGTATCGAAGCGCGCGGCTCCGCGCTGGTATGGGTGGCTGGTGCTGGTTATCCTCGGCAGCAGCCTGCTGTTCGGCACGATCATCCGGCCCGGTGCGTTCGGCGGTGTGGCTGATGAGATGGGCGGCGTCCTGCAAGTTGTGATCGCCGTCCTGCTCCTGATTGTGGCGCTGATCGTCGTCGGCTGGCTGGCGTGGTGGGCCATTCAGGGCCTGATTCGCGCCGGTCTGTACATCTCCGACGCTCAGTCAGCGTTCTGGGACGACGGCCGCGACCTGGACGACGAGGATCTCGACGAATAGGGGGCGGCCGTCCGGCTGCCTGCGGCACCGTTCATAACAACCAGCAGTCAACACAAGGAGAACTACCTGATGGAAAAGCGAACGAAAGACAACCCCTGGACCCTGAAGACACCGCCGCTTTCGTCCGAGTACGAGATGTACATCGACGAGCAGGACGGCCGCGAGGTCATCGTCTGCACGGTGGGCAAGACGGTGCTGCTCTACGACTATCGCAGCCTGGAAGATTGTCACGCGATGCTGAAGGCGTATGGCGACTGGATGCCGCTGGGCAGCAAGGACGAGAAGGCGGAGGCAAAAGAGGGCACGGTAGAGTTTTGGGCGCGGTCGCCGGAGAACCCGGTCGGCGGCTGGTATGGCCTGAAGAAAGGGTTGCGCGGCCGTTTCGCCAACTACATTCCGCCGCTGATGGAGGAGTTGGGCCTGGCGGAGCTGGAGCACAACGCGCGGAACAATCGGATGCGGGCGATCTAGGCGGAGCGCGAAGCAATGTAGGATGGACGGTTCGGCTGAAACTCCTTCAACAACAGCGTCAGGTGCCTTTGGGCGTGAAGGATCATGGTCGCCAGAGCATGCTGATAACAGCCACCGGGCAAGCAGGCAGGGCGATGCTATATACACCGGCGCGCGGCCATGTTATCATGGTAGTATCTGGCAGCCGGAATGGTAGTCGAGTCTCCGGGGGTGGAACATGTTAGATGAGCTGATCAGGCCACTCGTAATTCTTGGAATGACGTTGTTTGGTGGGTTTGTCTTGCTGGCGGTTATCAGGATCGGTCTGTATTTGGCGGCGGCCAACGAAAACCTGTGGGACTACAGCGACGAGGAACTGAACCGCTACGCTGAGGACGACAGCGAACTGATCGACGCAGATAGCGGTTGAGAGCAAGTGCCTGAAGCCCAACGCGTCTGAGGCACTGTAGACTATGGACTAAACTGTTTGCACGACCAGACATATCCCGCAGCGACTCGCAAACAGCAGTGAGTGTCACCTGCCGCAGGCCGGGCCGGCGACATCTACGCACGCGAATCAGGATTGCACAGCCGGGCAGGCCCCGCTGCTCTACATCTGTGCCAGATCCCAAAGATAGGGAGAGAGATCATGAACCTGCGCGTAAGTCGCCGGCTGTTGCTATCGCTTCTACTTCTGTTCGCCATCTTCCTGACCGCTTGCGGGTCGGGTCGTGGCAGCGAGCCGCCAGACCTGACACTGACCACCGACGGCGGTTCCCATGTGGCCGTTACGGGAACCTACTGCTGGGGCGGTCTATGTGTCGACACCGTGTATCCGCCAGTTGTCGAAACCTTCGTGGAGCTTGCGCCCGGCGAGCCGCTGGAGTTGGCGTTCGCTCGACCCCAGCCGGCATATGCGTTCATGGCGCTCGACCTCTATGAGACGTTCCCCGAGGCGGATTCGGCCGCCAGCCAGCGGCTGGACCCGGTGACCAATCCCGTCATCTGGTCGCCAGACATCCCACCCGGCGACTACATCCTGTTGGTGAGCGCACAGTGGGATGGTGGCGACGCGTCGTATCATATGGGCGTGACGATCCCCTAACGACTCCGAAACCGTCCCACGACAACCGCACAGGGCCAATCCCATCGCCCAGCCGGCGTTTCATCGCATGGTATACTGTTCGTGCGGCGTTACCTCCGTAGCAGCAGCAGGAAGGCTGCCTACTTCTGACACAAAACCATCTTCTGTGAGCGGGCTATCAACGACTGATGGAACATTCACAAAGACACTTCCGATGCAAAGCACGAACGACAACCCCGAAATCACAACGCTTCTCTTCCTCATAACCGGCTTCGAGACGGGCGTTCTCTTTGTCGCGGGCCTTGGCCTGCTTTTCGCCCCGGGCGTGCTGCGCCCCATGTGGCCGTGGCCCCTGTCGCCATTCAACGCGCTGCTGTTGGGGGCCATCTACTCCTCCTCAATGGTGGCGACGGCCATGGTGGTCTATATCAGACGGTGGGCGCCGGCTCGCGTCGTGCTGCCCATGATCTTGATTTTTACCACGATAGTGCTGATCGTCTGTCTGGTCTATATCGATCGTTTTGACTTTCAGCGCTGGGTAACCTGGCTCTGGTTCGCGCTGTACATCATCATTCCCGCCAACGCAGCCTACCATATGTGGCTGTACCGAGATCTCAAGCCGTTCAACCAGTCGCCATTGCCGTCACCGTGGCGGAGCGTGCTGTTGATACCGACGATATTGCTCGGGGTGTATGGGATGGGTCTGCTGATTGCGCCAGACACATTCAGCAGTTTCTGGCCCTGGCCCATCGACGACTTTCACAGCAGGGTCTACAGCGTGCTGTACATCACACCGGCGACAGGGGCTGTGCTCCTGTATGGCGCGGCGGCCTCGATTGAGCTGTTGACCCTGGGACTGGTCCAGGTCGTTGGGTCCGGCATCGTGATGGGCGGGCTGGTGATCATTGACAACCAGGTCGACAAGATAGCGTGGTCAGCCTCGGGCACGTGGGTGTGGCTCGCAACGTTTGCGATTCTCTTTGTCACCGGCGCCGGTCTGGTCTGGCAGTCGCGCGTAAGGGCAAGGCGCGAAGCGTCTCTGGCGGCGCCGGTTGCGGCGTCAGACTGAGTCGCCAGCTCAGGGTTTGCATGGCAGCCTGCTTTTGCTGCAATGGGCAGCGGCACGAGTTGTGGCAGCCCAACGGGGAAGTGTGTCGGATGTCACAATGGCTGAAACTGAGGGTCGCTTTTTGGGCCTATTTCACACTCAATGAAACTGCTGTTTCACTTGTGGATGAGATTTCCCTACTTTGAGCAGTCGATATGTCACTCGTAGTTGGAATTGCCCTACATATGGCAACGTCCAGCTACTTCGTTGGACGGAGGCGGCTTGAAGCGAAGGTTGCTCCACCGCTGAGCATCTCGCCAAGGCTGGCGTTCCGACTCTAGGCGGCTAATCCCTCGATGAGGGCAAACAACTGGTTAGCTAGCTCAGTTGGATCTTTGGGCTTGTCAGGGCGCGGGAACTAGTAGCTTGTTCTGCCCAGACTTCTATAGGTGCGCTGTCACCTGTACAGTAGTTGCATATATGTGGTGCATGCTGCACGGGACTGTCTTTACGCATCACTCTTCAGGGCGTCCCCGAGCCCGTCCATGCCCAATGGGACTAATCGAGAATACCCATGAAAATGGCTGACTCAACCATGCACGCGACATCGTTACCATTCAGGTTTCCTCTTCGCTAGAATAGTGACTACCGGTTAGATGAGTACTGTTTAGAGTGCGATTTACTACTCGTTTCTATTGGTCCGGTGGTTTGGACCTTATGCGGCTTCTCGGCAAGACGAGTAGAGACATCGATGCGAGAGAAACCATATGGACATTCTTCACCGCACGATTGCTTCAGCCGCGTTGCACATCGGCTGCAAGCGATGTTGGATGGCTGGTCGCAGATGGCGGGTAGCCGAAGTACCGTTTATATTCACGACTGAATTGTGCCGGTATGCCGTAGCCCACCAAATAGCCCGCTTCATTGGCGCGTTTCCCCGCTCTGATCAGCCTTTGCGCTTCATTGAGCTTAACCGCCTTGGCATATTGCAGGGGCGACATATGCATCACAGCCTTGAAGTTCTTATAGAACGCTGTGCGGCTCATGTGTACCATTTCAGCCAATTTGTCGACAGAAACTGGCTGGTTTAGATTGTGATGGATGTAAGTGATCGCCTTAGAAATCCTCTGTATATCGCCATGCTGTTGTAGTAGGGTACGCAGCTCCCCGCCTCGTTCTTGAGAGACGATTCGGTAGTAGATTTCATCAATAATGCTGTCGCTCAACATTGCCGCATCAGTCGGATTATCGATTAGCTCGACGAGCCGAATGAACGGATCAAGAAGATCATTGTTGAGCGAAATCGCAAAGATGTTGGTCGGATCCGCAGACCAAGTTGTGTGCGGTGCCTCCTCAATTTGATCAAGTCGTGACAGGACATTTGCCATCCGACGCCGGTTGATAGTCAGACCTACCAGTAAGAAAGGCGCATCCGCACTCGCCCGAATCACTTCCGTTTCCACAGGAATGGGATAAAAGCCAATCATCACCCGTCCTGGCACAAACTCAAGTCGTTTTTTGCCAAAGTACGATTGTTTTGTTCCCTGACACACCAAGCCAATGCCAGCATCATCAATCGATGGGCAGCGAGCCGTAGTCTGCGTCGCCTTGTACAAGCCCAGCGATTCTATGCATGTTCGGTTTATCCCATCCACGTGGGCATGTCGTTCAACGAGCCCAGCTAGATGGTGCAGTCGGTCAGGTATATACCTGGGAGCAATTGTATTCATTTCGCCTATTTATACTTAAATGCAAGTCAATTAGATTTGGTATTGACGACAATTAGAAATTAACCCGTTGCCGCACAATAAATGTTACCCAGTCTGCTGTTTTCCTGTGATTTGTAATTGTCGTTGCCGTTGAGCCGCCACCTCGGCCCGCATGCTGGTCATCTCCTTGCCAAACTCAATGATGGTGCTGTGGTGGACCACCCGGTCAATGGCCGCCGCTGTGGTCAGCGGGTTCTTGAAGATCCGGTCCCATTCGGAAAAGACCAGATTGGATGTAATGATGACGCTGCGCCGTTCGTATCGTTCGGCCAGAAAGGTGAAGAGGACCTCCATCTCCTCCTGACTCTGCTGGACATAGCCAATGTCGTCGAGAATGACGACCTCGAAGCGGTCAAGCCGGCGCAACTCCCGCTCCAGTTCGTAGTCCCGCTTGGCCCGGAGGAGGCGGCCCACCAGGTGAAATGTGGGGATGAACAGGACTCGGTAGCCCAGATACACCAGTTCGTACCCCACCGCTGCCGCGGCATGGCTTTTCCCCGTGCCAGGTAAGCCAAAGAAGAGAATGTTCTCGGCCCGGTCGACAAAGCCACCTTCACAAAGCCTGGGCAACAGTTGTTGCAAGCGGCGAGGCAACCGGTGAAGGTCAAACTGAGCCAACGTTTTGTCCGCCGGCAGCTGGGATTGCTTGAGATAGCGCTCAATCCGCCTTTGCCGGCGCCCTTCCATTTCTTGCTCAAACAGGGTGAGCAGCAACTGGTCGTAGCTCCAGCCCTCCCGTTCCGCCAGGGTCATCGTGTCAGCCAGCGCACTGAGCATCGTTGGCAGACGCAACGTCTTGCAGTGGAGGCGCAGCGCTTCATGCGTGGACATAGCTGCCCTCCCCGTGACTCAGGAGCGAGTCGTACACACTCAACGTTACGGTTGGCGTTTCCAGCTGAGGCAACGGCGCCGGCTCGGTCGCTAGCAGCTGGCGCACATCTTCCACACGCCAGACCTCGCCCGTTTCCAGCACCAAGCTCAGGGCTGCCTCGACATCACGTTCCAGCGTTCTGGCAGCCAGCTTGAGAATCTGGAGGTACTGGATGTCCGCCTGGCGCGGCGCATACCAGCGGTTGAGTTGTTCCCAGGCCCGGCGGAAGGTCAGGGTGGGAAACAGGTCGTCGCGGTACCGGTAGTGGCGGAAGCCACCCGGTTTGCGCAGCAGGCTGTCGATGACATGGCGGTAATTGACGCGACTATTCGCCTGGCCGACCAACCGGGGCAGCCGCTCGACCAGCTCCGTGCCCAGGTAGACCTCAAGCTCCCACTCGCCAATCCAGACATTGACCCGGCGACCGATGAGGCCGGTCGGCACCGAATAATGCTTGCCCTCAACCCGGATAAGGCTGGTTTGGGCCACCCGTACCCGCAAGCGACGCCCTGTATCCAGAGGCGCCACACACAAGGGGCGCATCAGCGCCAGTTCCTCATCCAGGGCTGTCTGGCGCAGGGCATTGCGCTTGTCCAGGATGGCCAACAAGAATGACTCGTACGCTTCCAGCGTGTCATAGTCACGGCTGCCACGGAGCAGAAGATGCTGGTCCAGGGCTCGTTTGAGGGTGCCATGGGCCGCTTCGACATCCCCGTTCTCGTCCGGACTGGCCACATGGGTCGTGCTGGCTTCCAGACCAAAGTGGCTCAGCAGGGCCAGATAACCGTCCGTGAAGGTCCGCTTTTCAGTCAGTGCTTCATGCTGGCCAACCCGGCGCGTGGCGGCACTGGCGTTGTCGGTCTGGTGGATGGCCGGCACATGGCCCAGCCGAAAAAGAGTGCTCTGGACGCCCAAACGGAGTGCTGCCAACGATTCGGATTGGACCACGCGCCCCCACTCCCAGTTGGAGTAGGGCAGCACCGAGTGCATGAACAAGTGGGGAAAGGGCTGGCCGCCGATGGTGATGCCCAGCTCGTTCATGGGGGTCGCATCCGTTTGCATGAGCTGTCCCGGATAACGGACCTGCGTCAGGCTGGCCAGCTGCTGGAGGTGGACCGCTTTCCACTGCGCGACCTTCCGCTGCAGTGTCCGCAGTTGTCCTGGCTCATATTTGCCTGGAACCTGCTCGCACAGCCAGTCGAAAAGCGTTTTCGGCTGCAATGCGGGTGCCTCGGTCAGCATCTCCACCACAGTCGGCCAATCCTCGGCAAAAGGGTCCTGTCGCGTCCGGTATGGTCGCGGTTGTCGTTGCTCGCTGGGCAGGTGGCCCAGCTTCTCATATTTGGCCACTGTTTGCCGACTCTTGAGGTTGGCCTTGGCCGCCGCCTGCTCCTGTGTCTTTCCTTGCCGTCGTTCTTTCATGGCGATGTACACCTGCCTGTCTGTTGCTGTCATCTTCCTGACCCCCTGCTTGATGGGGTCAGTTGTACGCCAGCCTGATCTTGGGCGCAGATGTTAACTTCTAATTGTCGCGATGTACGAACCTAATTGAGGAAATAGCCAATATCCAATCATTATAGCGCATAACCCTGTACGATTTGTCAACATCCTGGGACAAATCACCATTCATTTCTAGCCTTTCAATAGCTATCATTTCCCTACGTAAGTGAGTGGTCCCCTCACCTAGTACGACCAACGCTTATCGGGTTGTCAAATCCGATTCTCAAATTCACTTGGCAACTGGAGGCCAAAATGAACTCAGAAGTAGTAAGAAGGCAAGCACCGTACAAGCATCCCGCGAAGAGGATCCTGTATCTTGTGTCTAATCCTGGAACACTTAAAGGCGTAGTGCCTGTTGGCTTTTTTGCAGAAGAGATGACGCGCCCGTTCTTTGATTTTGTTCAGGCGGGGTACACCGTGGATTTGGCTTCTCCCAAAGGAGGGAAAGTGGAATTCGACGGCTTCTCAGATCCGGAGAATCCAGACACCATCTATCCCAATGACCTGGTTACCATTGGGTTTAGCCATCATAAGGAATTTGGCAAAATGATGGAAAGCACAAAGTCCATCGATGAAGTCAAAATTAGTGACTACGATGCGGTCTGTGTGGCTGGGGGTGGTGGCCCTCTGATTACCTTCAAGGACGACGAGAAGCTTCATCAGTTCATCGCCGATTTTTACGAACAAGGCAAGGTGGTTGGCATGCTTTGCCATGGAACTAGCCTCTTGCTCTGGTCGCGCTTGAGTGACGGCACGCTGCTAGCCGATGGCAAGACTTGGACTGGCTACTCAGATAGCGAAGAAGAGATGAACAACGCCGCTGCAGGATTTACATTAAACGACTACACCATCGAGACGGAGGCGCGGAAAAATCCAAACACCAATTTTGAAGTTGCTGGCCCGCTAGAGCCGTTTGCGATACGCGACGGCAGATTAGTCACAGGTCAGCAACAACATAGCTCTGCCCTTTTCTCACAATTAGTCATCGAAGCCCTATCTGAAACCGACGTTGAATAAGGAGCCAATTATGTCTCAAACAGTCTTTATTACGGGAGCAAGCTCAGGAATCGGCAAAGCTACCGTCCGTCATTTCGCAGCGCAGGGCTGGAATGTCGTCGCGACAATGCGCTCACCAGAAGATGGTGCCGATCTTGCAGGCGACAGTGTGCTTGTGACACGACTTGACCTGCTCGAATCAGATTCGATCCATTCTGCAGTCTCGGATGCCATAGGAAGTTTTGGCTCTATAGACGTGCTCGTGAACAACGCCGGTTACGGCGCGTACGGCCCCCTCGAGGCGACGCCGATGTCAGTCCTGCGCCGTCAATTTGAGGTTAACTTCTTCGGTCTGGTTGAGTTGACCAGGGCCGTTCTGCCCGGTATGCGTGAACAGAAGAGCGGTACGATCATCAATGTTTCTTCCGTGGGAGGACGCATGACGTTTCCGTTCGGCACGCTCTACCATAGTTCGAAGTGGGCGGTTGAAGGTCTCTCAGAGGCACTGCACTTCGAAGCGCGCCTTTTCGGTGGCCGCGTCAAAATCGTCGAGCCTGGCGGCGTAAATACCGACTTCGGAGGGCGATCCTTCGTTTTCACCAACGACGAAGCGCTCGAAGCATACCAGCCATTGGTAAAAGCCTTTATTGATGCGATGGCGAATATGGACACGTCTGGCAATCAGGAGCCGGAGGAAGTTGCCGAGGTTATCTGGACGGCAGCTACCGATGATAGCGATCAGCTTCGCTACATCTCCGGCACGGGCGCCAAGGCAACTCTGAGCTCTCGCTACGCGATCGATCAGGACGAGGCCTTCGTTGCCGGCATGCGCAAGAACTACGGATTGTAGGTCACTACAGAACCTCGTTTCACAATGCAGTTCATATCGGCTGATCGTGGCGTAAACCACACAAATATCGTTGCATGAGCCGCAAAATTGGTGCGCACGTTTGACCTACCTCCGTCATGACCTGATCCTAGCACATCCTTTGGACCAGTTTTCGGCGAGCAGGTCATGTCTCATAGGCTCTGAAACGGAACACCTTTTAAGCGTTTCATGTTAGCTTGATTTTGAGTTTGCACATAATTTCGGACACTCTCACAAGTGACAACGAGTTTCATCTTCATGTGACATAATTTCATCTATTGTGACAACCTACAACAGGGCAACAGGGCAAGCCTTCCAGACAAGTTCGATCCTTATACTAACATTAATTGACGTTAGTACAACTGCGACTTTGGCGGAGCGTGACGGCCGTCGCATCTGTGGTATGCTATGCTCGCACGCTCTAATTGGGCGAGAAACAGGGCTGACAGGCTGGGACAATACACAGTCGTGACGCACAGGTGGCGCCGCGGAACAGACGGGCCTCATGGTCTTTGTCGGCCTGACCTGGTTCGGCTGATACAAGGAGATGTCTATGGATAGAGCGATCCCTGATCCGCAGCAGGCCCCCGGTGTTGGTCTGCGCTACGTGCTGTTGACCACGCCGCCAGACAAATTCGATTTCTCCGCTGATGCTGATTTTCCGACCGTCTACGGCGTTCTGACAGATTGGAACCTGGCTGACACCACGGCCACGATCGTCGGGCTGCGTGACGGTACCGCCAGCCTGTACACGACGGGAACGTTTGGCATCATCGGCGGCTTCGCCCACGAAGCCGTCCGCTCAGCAGCGCTTCGCTATGTGCAAGCGGCTGAACAACTGGCGGACTATTGCGTCCCCGTCACCGACTTCCCTTATCCAGCGCCGGGCGACGTGACGTTCTATCTGCTGACCTACGACGGTGTGGTCCGCTGCGAGGCCAGCGAGCAGGCGCTGGCCAAGCGCACAGATCCGACCACACTGCTGTTCGCCGCCGCGCAAGATGTCCTGACCCAGCTGCGGCTGATCGTCAACTAACGGCCGTGCCGCACACTCAAATTATGACCAACGGAGGACACCCACCATGGCCCAACAACTGAAGATTGCCCGCCTCGATGAAGACGCAGTCGCCAGCATCCAGGAACTGGAAGCGGAGACCGGCAAGCATATCATGGCCTTCGAGACCGGCCCCCACTTCGCTACCCTCTCCGACGAAGAGCTGGAGCGCGTGCAGGCGCTGGAGAAGGCGTTGAATGTCATTCTGATCGTTTACGAAGGCTAAACGAAGTGCGGATGAGTTGCTGTTGCAACTGCAGGCTACACGAAAAACGGCGGGTAAGCCGAGGCGATGGCATGTTTCAGAGACAAAACACGCCACTTCCGCAGTGCCATTCGTTATGACTTCGTGGATGATCATGCCGCCTGATGGCAGGATCACAAGTAAAAAGCGCTCACAGGAGCGCTCTTTACTTCCGAAAGAGTATTGAGTTGTTATGTCGCTTCCAACAGAGGCGATCTCATTCGCACTCGTTGGTCCATCGCGAGAGCTATCAAACCTTGCCCATTCCCACACCAGTCTGCGGGTAGTTCGCTGCGACAGGAGCGTCTTCTTCTCCGGGCATGAGCACTTCGGTGACTCCCTGCCCTCTCTTGAACATTGTGCTGCGGTTCAGCCAGACGACGATGACGGCGACCGCAATCCACAGGATGTTGTCCCACGGTTGAGCGTCAGGAAAGATGGGGTTCATCATCTGGAAGTGGTAGAGAACCGCGATCAGCAGGCTGCCCCTGGAAACGTTGAAGAACGGTGTCAGGATGACGGAGAGGGCGATGATACCCAGGAAGTATGGGCCGGCAACCCAGGTGCCCTGGGGCAACCCGCTCAACAGGAACGAGGGGACGTGCCAGAGGGCCCAGATGACGCCGAGGATCAGGCCAGCCCAGAACGGAGCGAGCCGGCGCTGCAGCAACGGCAGCGCCACCCCGCGCCATCCGAACTCCTC
Organism: uncultured Chloroflexia bacterium; assembly: GCA_963715935.1. GTDB lineage: Bacteria > Chloroflexota > Anaerolineae > Promineifilales > Promineifilaceae > Promineifilum. The sequence goes on from CAVQSM010000006.1 coordinate 91,084, forward strand.
GATAGGACCGAGCAGCAAGGCGACTACCAGTGCCGGCAGCACCTGATACCAGGGCGAAAACGGAAACGGATCGCTGATGGTGCCCTTGATAGCGGCGCCCAGGTAGGTGACGGCGGGAATGCCCACGATCAGGAACAGCCACCAGCCCACCGGCGCACGCCACAGCTTCAGTCGCTTGAAGAAACTGCCCAGGCCCCGGAGTCCGTAATGACGCCACACCAGGAACACGCCGACCAAACCCGGTGAATAGACGGCCAGGATGACCAGCGGGTTGCCCAGGTCAATCTCGCCAAAGATGGCGGAAACGGCATCGGGGAACAGGATTAAGAGCGCGGCAATTCCCCAGGTTAAAACGAAGGACAGCGCTACAAATAGGATCAGGGTTCTTGTCTTCATCGTACTTTCTCCTTGATGATGGACTGGACTGAATGCTCGAACGGTTTCTGGACTTCCTTGTTGAGTTCCTGACTGCTGCTTGAGAAGATGATCTGACGTGTTCATGTTTAACTCCTTTCAATGACCGTTTAATTCGTGATGTCACCATCATAGGCGAACCCGGCATCCCCCACATCGTCCAGACGACCATGGTCCACCCTGCCCTTTTGGGCACTGTCCAGATGGACAATGGCCCAGAGCGCAGGACGAAGTACAATGACGAGATGATGACTGGCTTGCGCGCCCGCCTGGGCCGCTTACGATGGAAGCTCACCTGGAGCTACACCTGGGTAGCAGCCTTATCGTTTCTGATTGTCGAAACGGTGCTGCTGATCTTGCTGATGGTCGTACTTGGGTTCAATCCGCTGCAGCGGGACAATCAGTTCTACAATGATATTGTCGCGCCGGTCCTCGTGGATGATATTCGGCCGACGACGATGTCCTATCTGCGTAACCAGCCGGTGGAGTCAGCCGCTCTGCAAGCCGATCTAGAGGAGGTTTTGGGCCTTGAGCCGCTGACGACCGCCAGTTCTCCGTTCGAAATCGAGCAGTTTGCCTCTGTCTTTGTGCTGGATGCCCAACAGAATCTCTTGGCTTCGACACCCCAATACACCGCCCTGCCGGCGGACGGCCGTTTCTTTGACCCTACCCTCCTGACCGGCGACGACAGCCTCATGCCGTTGATCACGGCCGCCTATGCCGGAGACACCAGCCTTGAGCAACCCTTCGTTAAGACCACACCGGACGCGCTCTATCTGGTCTTTGTCGAACCACTGTCGGATGAGAACGAACAGCTGTTAGGTGTTGAGATCGCGATCCTCCGCACACCGACACCATCGACGGTGCTGCTGCTGGTGGGGATCGTCGTGGTGGGCGGTCTGACCATCTTCTCTCTGGCGGCGGCACTGATCGGGACGTTGTTCGGCTGGAGCACGGCACGGAAGCTCAGCGGACGGCTGGCACATCTGTCACAAATCACAGCCGCCTGGGGACAGGGCAACTTTGACCGGCAGATTCAGGACGATGAAGAAGATGAAATCGGCGAACTGGGGGAGAATCTAAGCCGGGTGGCTGCTGATCTTCAGACGCTGCTGGCTGACAAAGAGCAGATCGCCGTTCTGGAGGAACGAGACCGCATGGCGCGGGAGCTGCACGATACGCTGGCGCAAGGCGTGGCCGGGCTGGTGTTGCAGTTGGAGGCCGTCAAGTATCACCTGGACGAGGGGGAGGTTTCCGAGTCGCAGCTAATTATCGCTGAGGCCAGCACGCAGGCACGGGATGCGCTGCGCACTGCCCGCGAAGCAATTGACGACCTGCGCGCCCAAGCGTTGTTTGCACCCGATTTTGTCGCGGCGGTTGATCAACAGGCTCAGACGTTCAGCGCCGCCAACAACATCCCGGTTGAACTGAAGACCCACCTGCCTGATTCGCTGCTGCTGTCATCCACGACGGCCCTCCATGCGCGGCGGGCTTTGTCCGAAATGTTGGCCAATGTGGCCCAACACGCACAAGCTTCCTCGGTCTCGGTGGGACTGTGGTTGGAAGAAGACAGTCTGGTGATTGAGGTTGTAGATAATGGGACCGGGTTTGATGTAGAAACGGCCGTTCGGCCCGGACATTACGGTATTATCGGCATGAAGGAGCGGGCGCGACTTACCGGCGGGCAGTTATCCATCACCAGTTCGCCTGGAAGCGGCACAACGGCCCTTCTACGATTGCTATTGGAGAAAACAGGATGAGTGATTCCATTCAAGAGGTCCAGGATGCCCCTATTCGTGTCTTGATTACGGATGATCATCTTATTGTGCGCCAGGGTCTGCGGCTCATCCTGAAGACGGCCGGTGATATCGAGTTGGTGGGCGAAGCGACCAATGGTGAAGAAGCGCTGCAGTTAACGGCCGAACAGCAGCCGCACGTCGTCCTCATGGATTTGCGGATGCCGGTCATGGATGGCTTAACCGCTATCGAGCAGCTGAGGGAGCTGCACCCACAAGTCGCAGTCATCATCCTTACCACGTATAACGAAGATGAAATGATGCTGCGCGGCTTGCGGTTGGGGGCGCGGGGCTATTTGCTGAAGGACACCGATCGAGAGGCTCTGCTGAGCACGATTCGCGCTGCGGCCCATGGCGAATCCCTTTTCAAACCCGAGGTTGTGCAGCGTGCGCTGTCTCTGCAGGCCGCATCATCGTCCCCCGAACAAACCTCCCCACCCTCCGATTCCACCCAACTGACGCCACGCGAGCTGGAAGTCCTGCAAGCCGCCGCGACGGGAGAGCGCAATAAGGAGATCGCCCTGCGCCTGGACATTTCGCCCCGCACGGTGAAGGCTCATTTGACCAGCGTGTACAATAAGCTCGGCGTGGATTCGCGCGCGGCGGCCATCGCCATCGCCGCGAAGAACGGCTGGCTATAGTATCTGGACGTGTTACTTCAGGTGTTCCTGTAACGAGAACTGGCAGCGTGCATCGCGCTGCATTCTGATCCTCTGCAAAGGCTGAACAGCCCGCAGGCCGGCACCCTAAACGACTGCTACGCGAACATAACATTCGTAATAAGGCAATCCAGGTGGTTTGGCCGGGCGAGGCCGTCTCACACGCTGGGTGGCCGGCCGCCTGACCAGCCCGCGTCACCACCCTTCACCTCCACCGTCACCACCTCCAGCGGCCCGTGGCCCACCACTTCCAGGGCGTGGGGCGGCAGGGCGTCGCCCCATTGCACCGCGCCGGACTCCGGCGGCACGGCCAGCGTGCGCGAGTCGAGCAGCAGCTCCCCTGCCCCGTCCGTGCGGCGGAAGTGGCTCCAGCGGATGATGTGCTGCACCCCCGGCCAACGGTGGGTGTGGACGGCCGTCTTCTCCCCGGAAGGGATCAGCGTCCGCAGCACGCGCACGTGCTCGTTTTCCAGCAGCAGTGTGTGGTGCGCGGGCGCGGCGATGAGCGCGTCCAGCTCCTCCGGCCAGGGCCAGGTTGGGATGGTCGTCATTCTGTCTCTCCTTGCGGTGTGGTTTGCCGAGAATGGCGTCAGTATATCTGCCGGATGGTGGCCAGTCGACTGTGTTGGAAGCGCTTTGGAAGCGCTTGGTCCGTATAGTTGATAGTCCGATGTGGCGCCGCGGCCATCATGCCTGCATACATGCCAGTCCAGCGCCACATTGTTCCCCATGCGGTCGACTACAGTTTCGTACTTATCTCAGGTGAGGAGAAAAGAAATGGCAATGGTAAGCGGAGTTTCGGCCGGTTCTGACGGCACGGTTTGGTGCACAGATACCGACGGCAATATGTACATGCGCAGCGGCAATGGCTGGCAGCGCAATAGCACAGGGACGGCCAGCGAGATCGCAGTGGGCGGCCGCACAAGCGTCTGGTGTCGCAATGATGCGGGCGAACTGTTTAAGTTGAAAGGAACCTCCAGCAGCGACCCGTGGGAGAAGGACGCCGTTGCCAGTCAGGTGACGTCCGTCTCAGTCGGCGCGGACGGCACGGTCTGGGTGGCCAACCGCAAAGGTCAGGCGGTCAAGCTGGAGAATGGCACGTGGAAGGCCAGCCCCTCGTCGAAAGACGTCGTCGAGATGGCGGTAGGTGATGCCGGCCATGTCTGGTATCGCAACAAGGCGGGCGACGTTTTCAAGCTTCAGGGACCAGGCTACAACAGCCCCTGGTCGCAGGACGAGGTCGCCAATCACGTCGAATCGATCTCTGTGGGCAACGACGGCAGTGTCTGGTTGACCAACGACAAGGGCGAACTGGTGATGAAAGTCGGCCGTGACTGGAAGATTAACGACAAAGGCAGCGACGCCACCCAGGTCTCGGCCGGAAAGAAAGGTTACGTCTGGTGCGTCAACGGCAAGGGCGAGATGTTCCACGCCGAAGCCAACGACTGGCGCACCTACTGGACATCCGTGGCCGCGCCGTCGGACATGGCCAGGTCGACGATGTACACGATCAAGGACGGCGACCAGTTGCTCGCCGTGCTGCGGAAGAAGTACGCGGGCATCAGTGTCGATGAGCTGGTCGAGAAAGCCGACCACGTGGCCCGGCTGAACGGTTGGACAGGCACGCTGGACAACAACTACGGCGACGCGGCCATCAGCTTGAAGGCCGGCGACACGATCATCCTCGTCGCCTAGCGACGGCGGCGCACAGCTCTGCCCGACCGCCGGCCCCAGGCGCCTGTGGTCGGGTCATGGGAAATTGGTCATAATAGCGCCATCTTGCAGCATCAAGAGGCCATCCCATGACTACCCCTCCCGACCCGGCTATCGACGCCTACATCGCCCCCTTCCCGGCTGAGATCCAGACACGCCTGCAAGCGATGCGCCAGACGATCCGCGAGGCCGCACCGGAGGCGACCGAGACGATCAACTACGCCATGCCGACCTTCAAGCTGCATGGTAAGAATCTCGTCCACTTCGCCGCCTATGACAAGCACATCGGCTTTTACCCCACCCCCTCGGCGATGACCGCCTTTGAGGAGCGCCTGACGGCGTACAAGCGGGCCAAAGGGTCGGTGCAGCTCTCCCACGACCAGCCCCTGCCCCTGGAGCTGGTCCGGGAGATGGTTCTCTTTCGCGTGGCTGAGAGCGAAGCGAAAGCGGCCGCCGGGAAGAAGCGGTAGCCGGTGGACAGTCTGACCCTGCCCGACCCGGTACGACGATTTGCCAAATCGTCTCCCTCTTGCACACTGCCAAATCGGGCTACAGGTGTGCATCGGTCACCAGCGACAAGCCGCGCCAGACCGCGCCGGAGGGACGATGTTTGAATGTTGTACGTTAGCGTTCATCGCATTGACGGTGGGTCTGCTGCTGACGCGCTGGCAACTATCAGACGATGAGAAGCGGCAGGCCCGCGGCGAGGAGGCCCGCCGGGGCGATAACAGCTGGTAGCCTGTCGGCCCAACCAAGGAGACGAAACATGAACACAATTCTCAAGGACGAATACCCCGGCAACCACGATCTGCGCGACCAGATGCTCGACATCCTGAGCGACGACGATCTGGCCTACCGGCTGCCCGGCAACAACCTGACGCTGGGCGCCCTGATCGAGGAGATGGGCCGCACGCAGCAGATCTACACGAAATCTTTCGCGACAGGAGAAATGGACTGGCTGCTGGAGGCCCGCCCGCCGGCAGCGAGCGGCAGCGTGGCCGCCCTGAAGATGTGGTTCGAGGAACTGGACGCTGAGATGGTCACCGCGTTGGAGGGCTCTCGGACGACGACATCCAGACCCACCAGATCGACCGGGGTCACGGCTTCACCCCCACCCCGTTGTGACCAGTTCCAGATCTACCGCGAGGCGCTGCTGTCATCTTCTGCGCCAAAGCCAGCATCAGCCTGCGGGCGCTGGAGAAGCCGCTGCCTGGGCAGTGGCGGAGCTGGATTGGGTAGCGGCCGTCGGGCGCTCCAGGTGGGTCACGCCGGCCAACCCTGTCAGCTCTGGGTCGCCGCCGTAACCGGCTTCAAGTCTCGTCCGGCCCCGCTTCGATTCCCCATGCTCTGCACTTACCCAAACGTACGCTCTCTCCGGCCGGCCTGACCGACGACGAGATCGCCATCGTGCAAGGGCGAGCGTAAGCCGCCACCGCGTCGCCCGCCCCCCTGCCCCGGCGACCGGCTGAGCGACCGCCCACCGGCGCTTGACCCGCCGACCCCATCCAGCAGCACCGCATCACCGCCCGCGAGAACCAGATCCTCGATGCGGCCGTCGCTGTCTTTGCCGAGAACGGCTTCCACGCCACCACCATCCACGCGGTCGCCCAGCGTGCCGGCATTGCAGACGGAACGATCTACAACTACTTCGACAGCAAGACCGATTTGCTGCTCGCTATCTTCGAGCGGCATGCGGACGGCCGTTCTTGACGACGCGCCTCCCGCCCTGCCCGGCGCACTCGACCTGCGTGACGCGCTGGCGCTGGCGCTGGGCCAGGCGCTCAACGCGCTGCAAGCGGACGAGTTCGCCCTGTTCCGCGTCGTCATGTCGGAGATGATGGTCGACGCTGAGCTGCGTGAGCGGTATGTGGCGACCATCTTGACCCCGACCTTGCAGACGGCCGACGCGCTGGTGGCGGCTGAGGCGGAGAGGCGCAACGTCGCCCTGGATCCGGCCCAGGCCCGGTTGGCCGTGCGCACCCTTTCTGCCACCGTGACCGGGCTGATGCTGGCCCACGTCATGGGCGATGAAACGGTGCGGGCCGAGTGGGAGCACCTGCCCGACTATCTGGCGGGCCACATTCTCACTCTCATTGACACAGCGGAAAGGAACCACCCATGACCCAGATCACCCTCGTTGCCTCCGGTTCGCGCGGCGACGTACAGCCGTACATTGCCCTCGGACGCGGCCTGCTGTTGGCCGGCCACGACGTCCGCCTGCTGGCCACCGACGACTTTGCCGGGCTGGCGGCCGAAGCGGGTCTGGCGTTCGCCTCCACCGGGCCAAGCCTGGAAGCGCTGATCCAGAGCGACGAATGGCGCGAGCAGATCGACGGCGGCAATCCACTGTCGATGATGGGCAAGATGCGGTCGGAGCTGGAGAAAGCCGCCGGGCCGCAGGTCGACCGGCTGCTGGAGCTGCTGCCGGGCAGCGACCTGATCATCACCGGCATGGCGGGCATGTCCCTCACCCCCGCCACCAACCATTTCGCTATCCCGGTCATCCACGCCTACGTGGTGCCGTTCACCCCCACCACCGCCTTTCCCAGCCCGCTCGCGCCCGGACTGCCCGACATCGGGCTATTGAACAAGCTCAGCTTCGACCTGACGCGACAGATGTTCTGGCAAAGCTCCAAGGCACCCGACGCCATCTTCCGCGAGCGGCTGGGTCTGCCGAAAGGGCGCTTCTTCGGACCGTTTCGCCAGATCGACCGGGGCACCGAGCCGGTGCTTTACGGCCTCAGCCCCCACGTCCTGCCCCGCCCCGACGATTGGGGCGAGCGGTACCATATCACCGGCTACTGGTTCCTCGACGAGCCGGACGAGTGGACCCCGCCCGCCGACCTGCTGGCGTTCCTGGACGCGGGCGAGTCGCCAGTCTACATCGGCTTCGGCAGCATGGGCAGCCGCGACCCGGAGGAGACGGCGCAGTTGGCATTGGAGGCGCTGGCGCAGTCGGGACAGCGCGGCGTGCTGGCGGCGGGCTGGGGCGGCATGCGAGCGGATGTCCTGCCGGAGAGCGTCCATCTGGCCGGGTCGCTGCCCCACAGCTGGCTCTTCCCGCGCATGGCGGCCGTCGTCCACCACGGCGGCGTGGGCACCACGGCGGCGGGCTTCCGCTCCGGCGTGCCCTCCGTCGTGACGCCCTTCATGGCCGACCAGCTCTTCTGGGGGCGGCGCGCGGCGGCGTTGGGCGTCGGCCCGGAGCCGCTCCCGCGCAAGGAGCTGACGGCCGACAAGCTGGCCGCGGCGATTACGCAAGCGGTGGGTGACGAGACGATGCGCCGGAAAGCGGCCGATCTGGGGGCGCAGATTCGGGCGGAGGATGGCGTGGGGACGGCCGTCGCGGTAATTGAGCGTTGGCTCGCCCACTCCGCCTAGTGCAGACGGCCGCCCCACCCACCACACTGGCACGAGATACGGGCGGCTTATGTGGCTATCTTACTCGCCAGCCATACACGGTCGGCTATAATCGTCTCTAAATCCGCGTAGGCCGTATCTTATGGACCAACTACTACAACAAGCCGAAGACCTTCTCGACCAATTTCTCGCGCCGCAAGGTGACGTGCTGGGCCTGGCGATTCAAGCGCTGCTGTTCGCGCTGGCGCTGCTCATCACCCCGCTCATCTACCGCTTCTCTGGGCCGCTACTTCGACAGGCTGACGGCGCGGCTGGGGCAATATGGCCGGGTGCAGTCGATGCCCGCTTATGAAGAAGGGTTCGCCACCTGGCGCGGTGTGCTGCGGCCGATGGTGGCCTGGCTGCTCATGCGCCTCGGCGTGGTGGTGCTCGACCAGATCGGCCGCCCCAGCTCCCTGCTGCTCTGGCTGAGCGGCTTTTTCCTTATCTGGCTGCTCTACCGGCTGGCCCACGCCATCATGACGTTGTGGATGCCGCTGGAAACGGCTGAGCGCATCACCAACCGCATCATCCGGCCCATCGCCATCATCATCGCCCTCGTTCATACTAGCGGCCTACTCGATGAGTTCCTCGACCTCGGCTTTACCATCCAGACGGCTCGCATTACGCTGGGCGCGATTATCGCTGCGTTGGCGGTCTTTGTGCTGGGCATTGTCGCCTCGCGGACGTCGCGCAGTTGGCTGCAGAACAGCTTCCTGCCCAACGCGGGGATGGACGCCTCGCTGTCGGCCGTCCTGGCAACGCTGGCCAGCTACCTTGTCCTTGTTGCCGGGCTGTTCGCGGCCCTTATCGTGGCCGGCTTCGACCTGACCGGGCTGACCGTCATCCTCGGTGGTCTGTCCGTCGGTCTGGCGTTCGGCCTGCAAGACGTCATCGCCAACTTCGTCAGCGGCTTCATCCTGCTGTTCGAGCGCTCCGTCGCCCACGGCGACGTGATCGGCATCGAGGACGAGTTCGGCGTGGTGCAGGACGTGGGCATTCGGGCCACCGTCGTGCGCACGGTCAAAGACGTCGAGCTGATCGTCCCCAACTCGTCGCTGCTGACCAACGTCGTCACCAACTATTCGCGCGGTGAGAACCGGTCCATCCGGCTGGAGATCGCCGTCTTCACCTACTACGACAAGAACCCGACGCTGGTGCGCGAAGCGATGATGACGGCCGCCGGGCGCGTGGACGGCCTGGCCGAGAAGCCCGCCCCCTACGTCGAGTTCCAGGCGTTCGGCGCAGACCGGACAAACGAGTTCACCCTCGAAGTGTGGATCGACGACATCGGCGAGTTCGACGAGATCAGCAGCGACCTGCGCTTCTACATCTGGGAAGAGATGGAACAGCGCGGCCTCCACTTCCCGCCGATGCAGCACGAAGTGGCGATGCGGGAAGGGCGCGCCTAGCCAACACACCCGCGTTCATCGTTGTGCGTGCGTGCTGCGCGGAACTGTCGCCTGCCGGCTGCCATCGCCGCCGGCCGTCATCGCCGGAAAGCGGCCGTCTCGCCAGACGCTAGCCTACCCTACTCAACCGCACGCGAGGCAAACTCCGTTTCGCGCGTGAGACTGATCAGCGCAAGACCCAGTTGTTCAGGAAGAACCCGACCCCCGAGAAGATCTGTCGTGCCGCGCTCAGGCAGCTGGCGACGCGGCCCATGTAGATCTTCATAAGAATCCTACATCGTCTTAACATTTCCCTAAGGCTGAGTAGCTAGTATCCCACCACTCGATACGACGTATCGCGAAACAGTTTTTGAAGACGAGCTACTTCAGCAGTCCAAGAGGGACAATGACTATAAGACTTTACATCTATTTTGCCTTTATTATTTCGATTTTGCTTTCGGCGTGTGGAACAAGCAGTGGTGTGCCGAGCCCATCACAGACCGCACAGAATCTGCTGCATATTCCCGAGTTACTGGATAGTCGAGACAATCCAGAGATTACGCTTGTTATGCAGAACGGCACGCATGAGTTCTATCCAGGCGTGCCCAGCGAGACCATGGGGTTCAATGGCGACTATCTTGGCCCAACGATCCGGCTCTACGATGACACCGATGCGACCATTACGTTTGTCAATGACATCGGAGAACCGACTACGGTGCATGGGCATGGTTTGCATGTGAATGGCGAGATTGATGGAGGCCCACAATCACGCATTCAGCCTGGAGAAAGCTGGGAGATCACCATACCGGTCAGGCAAGAGGCGGGGACTAGCTGGTATCATCCTCATATGATGGGCAAATCGGCCCATCACGTTCATGCAGGTCTTGCGGGGCTGTACCTTATCGAGGACGAAAACTCACAGGCACTTGATCTGCCAGGCGAGTATGGCGTCAATGACATTCCCCTGGTCGTGCAGGACCGTTCGTTCACAGCCGGGGTCATGAACGAGTACGCTGTGACCGAGGACGACATCATGGACGGGCTGCGAGAAGAGACGCTGGTGGTGAATGGCACTGTGGACGCCTACCACATGGTCCCCCAGGGATGGGTTCGCTTGCGGCTCCTCAATGGCTCAAACGCACGATTCTACCGTTTTCACTTCGGGGACGATGTGACGTTCTTCAAGATCGCCACGGAAGGTGGCTTCCTGAACCAGCCGGTTGAGATGGCGTTTATCGATATGGCGCCAGGAGAGCGCAATGAAATCATGATCGATCTCTCTGGCGGGGTCAATGCAACATTGATCGCCGACCTGCTTCCCGCAGACCCGGAGGATGCCGGCCTTTGGGCCGCAAATGCGCCGCAAGCATCTGTGGTTGAGCTTCGGGTAGACCCCACGAAGCAAGCCTCCGGGACGCTGCCAACCACGCTCAACGACATCTCCTACTTCGACCGCGCCGATGCGACCAACAGCAGAACGATCTCCCTGGAGATGGAAGTGCGAGGAGGCAGCCTGGAAAACATGGACTTATTCGCAACCAACGGCCGTCCCATGGACATGAGCCACATCAACGAGCGTGTCAATAAGGGCGAAGTTGAAATATGGCGCATAACAGGTGAGCGAATGCCGCACCCATTCCATCTACACGGCGCGTCGTTCCAGATCCTGACGCTCAATGGTGCGCCACCACCTGAAGCGGACCGAGGCTGGAAAGATACGGTTGTTGTAACCGATGAAGTGACCGAAATCATCGTGCGCTTCGATCATGAAGCAACTGAAGAGTTCCCGTACATGTACCATTGCCATATGCTTGAGCATGAAGACTACGGCATGATGGGGCAGTTCACGGTTCGGTAAGAATCCTCTCCACCAGAACCGCAATGGGGACCATAACCGTGGACGGCCGCAGAAGAGCTGGTTGATCTCCTGCTCGAGTTGACTTAGAAATAGCTGCGCGAGGTGACAGAATGCCGCAAACCGCGGCATTCTGCTCAATCGCCCCCGCTGTTTCTTCTTCTGCGTGCCCTGCCCTTACGGACGCACAATCACCGGCAGGTAGACTGGCGGCTGTGATTCCACATACGCGCCTGACAGGCCTGTTGTCATGCCCGCGCTCAGATCCGGGAATCGTATTGAACTTGCGGCTGGTGCTGGTCGTGCGCAGCGTTTCATCCGGCGGTCAGCTCCCGGGGCAGTGTCGCCTGCCAGTTGCCGTCGCCATCGGCCGTCACCACCGCCATCGACTGCAGCGCCTCGACAATCCCGTCATCGTCATCCAGAAATAGCTCGATGGTGCAGTTGGGGCACGGGCTGCCCGGCCCGCTGGTGCCGGTGACGGCCGTTCCGGTGATGCTGGTGATTCGGGCCGGAACAAAGTTCTGCAGACCATCCGGCAGCAGCGGGCCAATCTGGATCGCGTTCTCCGGTTCCGGGTTGCCTTCGACTTCCGCCCAGGCCATACGCTGCCGGATGACGTTGCCCCGCAGTTCATTGGCATCGTAAAGCGGGCCATTGAGCGAGATACCGGACAGGCCAGGGTTGGCGATGATGTTCTCAAGAATGGTCACGTTCTTGGGGCTGTCGGACATGAAGATGCCGCGACCGCAAACGCCCACATCTGTCCCGGCCAGGTCCACCCCGATGCGGTTGCCTTCAATGAGTGTGCTCCCGTCCAGTGACCCGAATGGCATCGGGTTGCGTGGAGGCGGAGAATATCTGTTGCCGCAGGCCGGCAAAGATATTGTTACTGACCAGGTGACCCTCCCCTTCCATACTGATACCGCCGCCGCCGAGCCAGTCGACAGGACTGCAAATCAGGTCCGGGTCGGTTTCCTTGTCCGGCACGCTGCCTGAAGCAATGGTGCCGACCCAGTTGCTCACTGAATGCGTTACCCTCGCCGCGGATGGCCGCGGCCACGCCGTCGAATCCCAGAAAAACATTCTCACTAATGACGTTGCTCTCCACGTTGGCGCTGAGGGCCACACCGGCGCTGCCGCTGCCATCCTGGGCATCGCCGTTGCGCAAGTACGGCGCCGTGCCGTCGCTCGTCAGACCAAACCAGTTGCCGGTGATCAGATTGCCGTTGGAGTTGACGATGACGGCCGTCTTGAAGTTCTGGAAGGCCAGACCGCGCAGGACATTTCCGTCATGGGACCCGGTATTGTTGACGCCTACCAGCAAGCCATCCTTGTTGCCGGTCGCGGGTCCGTAGATGATGATCTTTGGGCCATCGGATCGGCCACCCGGCTGCGTGGTGCCGTCAATGGTGATCTGCCCGAACTCGAGCGCGCGGAAGACGGCCGGATCAGACCCTGACATCAGTTCTATCGTCCACACGCCCAGTCCACTGTCGAACCCTTCGCCGGCCGTCGCTGGAATGTTGAATACGATCTCCGCGGGCCGCTGTGACGGGCTGAGCAGGCGGGCGCTGTTGATGGCCCGGCGCAGCGTGCACGGCGTTGCGTTGTCGCAATCCTTGCTCTTGCTGTTGTCCGGGTCGGTCCCGCTGTCGACGACGATGGTCGTCACCGCCTCATCCGATCTGTCCGGGGCGGCTGGCTCGTCTTCCGTCCGTGCCGCAGCCGCCAGCGGCAGCGCGAAAAGAACGATCAACAGACCGACCAGCCGGAGAATTCTCCTGTCTATGTGCATGATATTGGCTCCTGTCTTGGCTCCACAGGCTGAGGGTGGCTCCCGAAGTCTGCAGATGCGTGGAACGTCGCTCACTACATCGACCCATCTTAGCATATGCGTTTGTGAGCGGAGAAGTGACAAATGTCACGTTTGGACCGGCATAGAAAGGAAATTGGCTGGGTAGACGGTTTCGTCAGGCGCGGCGGGCGGCGAAAGAGTCATGATGGATGTAGGCTCAGCTGGTAGCAGGTAGCAGCACACACGCCGGTCGCGCGCCCTGGTTGGCACACGTGTGAACCAGGGCGCGGCGGCGACAGGGAGACAGGGATTGGACAGGTTAGTCCGGGCGGTTGGCAGAGCTACGTTAAGAAAGAACCGGAGATGGCTAGTCGTCGTCCTCCCTTTCGCCATCCTCTCGTTCGCCACCACCGACCAGCAGCAGTGCCTCAGCCAGGGTCTGTTTTTCGGCGTCACTCAGGCGAGCTTCCGGATGGGTAATCAGGAAGGCAGCCGGTGGCATTTCACCTTCGTAGATGACTGCGGCCATCTCTTCCCCTTCTTCAGCTTCGCCGCGCGTACCCCATTCGGAGAAGTTGAGATACTGGCGTCCTTCTTCCACGTCATGCTGAACCAGCCAGGAAACGGGGGCCACATTGCTGTACCAGGGCCACACCGTTTCATTGCTGTGACAATCGTAACATGCTCGCCCCGCCAGCTCGCGCGCCTGGGAGTCGGTCCAAACAAGGTCGTTGGTAACGGGTGGGTTGGAATGGTTCCGTCCATAGGGAACCAGCTGAATAAGAAGAAACCCGCCAGCGGCCACGGCCACAAGAATAAGCAACAACCTTCGCATTTATATAGCCTCCTACAAGAACGACTGAATCAGCCATCGTGATAGCTGACTACTAGATATTACCATTATAGCGTACCGGCACGGATGATGTCCTGTATCGAAGGGTACTGAGTCCCGTGTGGCGAACGTGGTGGAGTCAGCCCGCACACCAGCGCTCAGGAGAGGGCGCCTGGGACATATCCCGGACTGAGAAGCAGAGGACTGCTGCTGACCCACTCGGGCAGTTTGGGGCGAATCAGACCTTTGTCTCCCGAAGTGAATGGGCGGCGGGTCTGGGCCTCGTAGGCTCAGGCCCGCATTACCCTATACAGCCGGCTGACTGCGAGGTTCGGCCAGCAAGAACCAGCCAAAGCCGATGGCCAGCAGGCCGTAGATGGCGACGGTGACCCAGCCAAATAGGTTGCCTACCCCGTTGAGTAGCGCATAAACCAGGGTGACCGCGCCCACGGCATCGCCAATGGCCACCGCCGTCGCGGTGGCAGTCTGCGAGAGGGCGTCTTCTGTGTTTCGTGCCAATCCCAGCCACAGCCCAATGACGATAAACGCCGCGCCCAGCAGCCGTGTCATGACGGCCACATCATCGGCAACGGGAATATCGTACAGTCCGAGCAGTTGAAGCGGGAACAGCACGAAGGCGACACCGAAGACCAGACAGATGACCGATTTAATCGACATCAACGCTTTGAGTGTCATAGTTCCACCCCCTTGAAAGCAATGACAAAAGCCGATTCGCCTGATTCCATCATAACATGAAATGATGCGGGAACTCAAGAGGCGAACGCGGTCCTATTCCTGCGTGAGGTCCCCGCCGGCTCGCGTATCTTCTTGCCCGTGCAGGTGCGCGGACGGTAACGGCGCTGCGTCGTAGATGATCACACGCGAACGTTGTGTAACGAACACGTTTCTACGGAGCGTGTTCGTTACGCTTCGCTTGCCGTCTGCTCCGCAATCCACGCCCAACTGTCTTCCTCTGCGCTGATCAGGGCGGCGCCCAGGGTTTTCTCCGCCGGGTAGACGTCATCGTCGCCCAGTTGGTCCAGCACGCCGGTGCGCTCGAACTGCTCCATCACCCGGTCGTTCATGCCGACCAGCTTCAGCTTGTTGCCGCTCGCTTCCAGCTCTTCGTGATACCGCTTGATGACCTGGATGAAGGTGCTGCCCACCTCGTCCCGGTCGCGCAGGCCGATGATGACGACGGAGTTGGTCGCCTCGCCCACATCCGGCAGGTTCTCTTCCAGCTCGGCCGCCCCGGCGAAGAAGAGGCTGCCGATCGGATTCAGCATGTACACCTGCTCGCTCTCCATGACTTCAGGCAGCTCTTCTTCGCTGAAGGTGCCGTCCGGCTGGCGGATCAGGCGCTCGACGCGCACCGCTTCCGACGACGAGAAGACATAGAGCAGGATGTGGAGCAGGACGCCGATGCCGACTGCGTATTGGATGGGCAGAAACAGCGTGGCTACGAGGGTGATGCCCATGATGGTCATCGGGGCCGGGCCGGTGAAATAGACCGTCTGTAAACGGCCGACATTGATCATGCTGATGCCGACCATGACCATGATGCCCGCCAGCGTCGGCAGGGGAATGACGCCGATAAGCGGGCCGATGGTCAGCATGGCCAGTGCAGTGAAGCCCGCCGTGAACAGATTGGCCCAGCGAGACGTACCGCCGACCTGCTTGAGGACGGCCGTTCCGCCCAGCGACCCGCCCACCGGCAGCCCGCCGGCAAAACCGGTGGCGATGTTGGCCAGCCCTTGCCCGCGAAAGTCGCCGTTGGGATCCGGGAACTCGCCGTCCGGGTTCGGCACGCTCTGGCTGACCCCTGCGCCCTGCACCAGAATGATGATCGACAGGGCCAGCGCCGGGGGAATGAGCCGCACTACCAGTGACAGGTCGGGCAGGTTGAAGGTCACCGCCGAGCGGGGAATCTCCGTGTTGTCGCCGACGGTCAGCAGCCCCTCGGGCGACCAGAAGAAGACGATGAGCGTGGTCACGACCAGGGCCACCGCGTACCCATAACGACCGTACTTCGTGCGCTCAATGGTGAAGATGATCAGCATGGTCAGCAAACCGATGATCAACGACGGCCAGCTGATCAAGTCCGGGCTGAACAGGGTATCGACGGTGCGCATGACCGCGTTGCCCGCGCCGCTGTAGTAGCCGGTCAGGTCGCCCACCTGCCCCAGAATGGTCAGGATGCCGATGCCGGTCAGAAAGCCGGTCATGACCGAGTTGGAGATGAAGCGGGTCAGAAAGCCGAGCTTGAGCACGCCGAACAGGAGCTGGAACAGGCCGATCAAGATGCCGAGCACGACAATGATCGCCAGCTGGTCCGGCTCCGACAGCCCGGTCACCTGCTCGCCGGTGGCGATGGCGGTGGCGCTGGTCGAGTCGACGTTCATGATGACCGAGCTGGTAAACAGCGCGGCAACGGCCGTTCCGGCGACGGTCGAGTAGATGCCGTAGACCGGGTTGACCCCCGCCAACAGGCCATTGCCCAACGAGCCGGGAATGGTGATGACGGCCATGATCAGACCGGAAACGAGGTCGTTCAGGAGCGTCTTGCGCGAAACGCGGAATCCTTGCATACGCCTTTTCCCTTATCTGCTGAGCACACCAGCGGAGTGGCCCACCGCCTAACCATAACAAGGAAGACGCATTGGGGCCAAGAGTAGGAGGAGTAGTTTTGGGGTGATGAATTGAGCGGCTGGTAGGGCGGAACCGACAGAAACGCTGGATAAGTTGGCCGAGGCAACCTGCAACCTGCGTACAATCGATTCTTGCCAGCGAATGCGGGAAAGCCTGACAGAGGTGCCAATAACTGTCCGCTTAGGACGCTGGACGAACGGTCGATCCGATCTATAATCACACCCGGCCCGCAGGCGGGCGGAGGCGGGCAGAGCCGCGCCGCGCCAGCCACCACAAGACGAATGAGGACTGACGATGAGCGACACCCTGCACGCGAGAATGACGGCGCGATGACTGACTTCGACTGGCTGCTGGAGCTGCTGGCCGAGGAGACCAGCAACGGCCTGGACGCCACGCTGCAATGGGTGGAACTGGCGGGCGGCGAGGTGCTGTTCGAGCAGGGCGACCCCGGAGACTGTATGTACGTCCTCAAGTCTGGCATGCTGGGCATTCGCGTGCGGCACGAGGACGGCCGCGAGACGGTCATTGACCAACTGGCGCCCGGCGCGCTGGTGGGCGAGATGGCCCTGCTGAGCGGCCAGCCGCGCACGGCCACCGTCTTTGCCATCGTCGACGCGGGGCTGATCCGGCTGACGCATGAAACGGTCGACCAGCTGACCGCGCTGCGTCCGGAAGCGGCCGCCTCGCTGGAAGCGACCGTCGTGCCGCGACTGCAGCGACTGCAACTGGCGGCCGCCACCAGCGACCTGTTCGGCGAGCTGAACCCGGCCACCATCCACGACCTGCAGCGGACGCTCCAGTGGCAGCGGCTGCAAAACGGCGACCTGCTCTACACTCAGGGCGAGGCGGCGACGGAGATGTATCTGGTCATCAATGGCCGTCTGCGCGGCACAGCCACGCTGCCCGGCGGCCACGAGGAAGACCGGGGCGAATATGGCCCCGGCGAGCTGGCCGGCGTTTACGCCATGATGGCCAACGAACCGCGCGTTGACACCATGCGCGCCGTCCGGGCCAGTACGGTGGTGGCCATCACCCCGGACATCTTCCAGCAGCTGACGGCCGAATATCCCGGGATGATGGGCCGGCTGACCCAACGCCTTGTCGAGCGACAGATGCGCGACCTGACGGCCGTCAAGCCGAAAGCCCCGCCGTCGCTCAGCGTCGCCGTGCTGCCCGCCCCTGGCATTGACAGCTGGGTGTTCGCCCAGGAGTTGGCCGCCGCGCTGCGCTCCCACGGCACGGCGCTGGCTCTCAACAGCGACCGGCTCGACACCCACTTTGGCAAAGAAGGGGCCGCCCACAGCCCACCGGATAAGTCACTGGATGCGCTCGTCGCCACCTGGCTGGACGAGATTCAGGCCGACCACAGCTACATCGTCTTCGCCGCCGACGCCGAACCGAACGAATGGACCCGACGCTGCGTGGACAATGCCGACCGGGTGCTCATCCTGGCCGACCCCGCCGCCAGCCCGGCTCCCGGCCCCGTGGAGCAGCGGCTGGACCGGATGGAGACGCCGATTCGTAAGGAACTCGTGCTCTGTTGGCCGCCGGAGACGGAACAGCCGAGCGGAACGGCCGCCTGGCTCGACGCCCGCCACGTCCACACCCACCACCAGCTCCGGCAGGGTGATGAACGTCACATGGCCCGGCTGGCGCGGCGGCTGAGCGGCCACGCCATCGGCCTGGTCTTCAGCGGCGGCGCGGCGCGTGGCTTCGCCCACATGGGCGTCGTTGCAGGCGATCGAGGAGCTGGAGATTCCGCTCGACTATATCGGCGGGACGAGCATGGGGGCGGTTATCGCCGGGGCGTACAGCGCCATGTCATGGGAGCAGATGCAGCGCGAGGTAGTGCTGTTCCGCGACCCGAAGACCGTCTTCGACCGCACCCTGCCTTTCACGTCGCTCATGGCGTCGGAAAAGGTGACCCGACTGATTCGCGGCTACTTCAGCGGCCGGGACATTGAGGACTTGTGGCGGCCGTTCTTCTGCGTGGCCACCAACCTGACGACGGCCGAAGAGGTAGTCTACACCCGCGGCCCATTGTGGTGGGCGGTGCGGGCGTCGATCGCCATTCCGGGCGTCTTCACGCCAGTGATGGACGACGGTGACGTGCTGACCGACGGCGGCGTGCTGCAAAACTTCCCGGTGGCGCTGATGGCGGAGCTGTGCGAGAGCGACCGGCTGATCGGCGTCAATGTGGCCCCATTCAACGAGAAAAAGCGCGACTACGACTTCGACACCAGCGTCTCCGGCTGGCGCATCTTGTGGAGCCGGCTCAACCCGTTCAGCAAGCCGGTCCGCTCCCCGGCCCTGATAGGCACGATCATGCGGGCGCTGGAGATCAACAGCGTGCAGCGCAGCAAGAGCGACGAAGCATTGGTCGACCTGATGATCTACCCCGACACGGGCCGCTTTGGGCTGTACGATTTCTCCAACTACGAGCCGATTGTGGCCGCCGGCTACGAAGCGGCATACGGGCCACTGACAAGCTGGCAGGGGCGGCGGCTGGAGTAGGTTGGGTGCTGCTTGCCTGCCAGACCTTTCAGGTCCGGATCGGGATCACGTATAGGCGCGATACGTTCCGGGTTGCGTTGGCAGCCGCGTAACAAACTGAAGCTGCAAACCGGCTCCCTCAAACATGGCGACCTGCTGCTCGACCTGCTCATTCGTCAGGAAGAGATAGCCATCGAATGTCCACGTTTGCTGCAACCACGGGCGCAGGACGTCGAGCAGCGTGCGATCGAGCCGTTCGGCCAACCGTGATTGCCGAATCCAGAACGACACCACGGCTTCATAATCTTTCCACTCCGTATCGCCGGTTGGCGTCGCTTCCGCATTGGCCAACCAGCGCGCGGTGAGCGGGGAGATGTAAATACAACCGAGGCATTCTGTTTCGGTGGGATTCATCACCGTATAGGTAAACGATTCGCGATTGATGTGCTCGCGTTCATGGCGCTGCAGATCTTCCAGGTTGCCAGCCAGCGTAAAGTCATCTGCGGGCCAACTGGATTGATCCCACAGGCGCAGAAACGCTTTGCTCTCCATCACGGCCGCGTAGTCCAACTCGACATCGGTTGCTGATAGCATCCGAATCAAGAAATCATTCGTTACCAATCTGTCTGGAATCGTGCTTGTTTCGTTACCAAATACCATTTGCTTTGTTCCCTGAACTGCTCTTAGCGTCATAAAGCCTATCCACGTGGTTGAAAATAGTTCGATCCCGGTTGTTTGTCAACGGGGTTAGCGCCACAGGCACGGCTATTTGGCAGCCGAGTTGCCAGACGCAGCGGCGACATCCAAAGTCACCCTCTCTGCCGGCGCCAGAAGACCGGAAAGGAGTCCGGCGCAAGACCCTACCTGAAAAGACGGTTGGCTGAATCGCGGTCTCGACTTATGCTTGAGCGCATGACTACCTCACCTCCCCACTCCCAACCGCAGCCGGACCCGCTGGAAGGCAAGATCATCTATGTCCTGATCATGACGTTGATGGTGCAGTTTCTGTATCCGTTGTCCAGTGGCGACGCGTTGTGGCGGACAATCCTGTACCAACTGTTCTACGTAGCGCTGTTCCTGGCTGGAATCTACATGGTCGGCAAGAACAAGGCGATCATGCGCTCACTCATCATTGCCACTGTTGCCTGGCTTGTTATCGGCACGCTGGGCGCCGTGCGACCAGACCTGCAGTGGGCGAACGTGGTGGGCTATCTGCTGATCATCTTTTTCCAACTGATGTTGACCTTCGTTCTGATACGTTTTGCCTTCCGCGCCAGCAGAGTCACCAGAGACGTCCTTCTGGCTGCCATCACCATCTATCTGCTGCTCGGCGCCATCTTTGTGCCGGTTTATGGGTTAATCGAAACGTTCACCTGGTTCCCTGACCAGGTGACCCACGCCTTCGCCGACAGCCAGAACACCTACGAGAGTCTGGCCATTCCCTGGCAGACGTTTGTCTATTACAGCTACGCGACGCTGACCACGCTGGGCTACGGCGACATTGTGCCGGCGACGTACTGGGCCCGGTCGGCGGCCACGCTGGAGGCAGTGATCGGGGTTCTGTACACGGCGATTATCATGGCTCGACTGGTCGGGCTGTACGCCGGTCGGAATGTGGAGACGAGCGATGTCACGCCGGCGTCTGCCTAGGCCGGACAGTTGCCGGCCCAATCCATGACGGCCAACACGCGCGTCTCTGGGTACCTGGTGATGACAGGCGCATGACGCGAGCGGACGTTGCGAGCTATTGTAGGTGGTTCTTCCAGGAGAAAACGACAGAGTCTGCCATGACCCGCCACGCCATTTCGTGAAAGACGGTCGGATGATACGCAGCCGGTGCCGGATCAGCAACAGATGCTAGCGCATGCGGGCCAGCGTCACCACCGGGATTGTCCGCTCGGTGTTCTCCCGATACTCGGTGAAGTTGGAGAACGCTGCTTCCATTTTGGCGTACAGTTCCGACCGGATCGGCTCATCCGGCACGCTGGCCCTGGCGACGAAGCGTTCCTTGCCATACTCCACTTCAACCTCCGAGTTGGCCAGGAGATTGTGATACCAATCCGGGTGGTCTTCCGCACCGCCGGCCGAAGCGACAACGACCAGGCGGCCGTTGTTCTCGATGGTCACCAGCGGATTAACGCGCGGTTGGCCGGTCTTGGCCCCCACGGTATGGAGCAGCAGCAGGCGATTGTCCGCAAAACGGCCGCCGACCATCCCGTCGTTGGCGCGAAACTCTTCGATAATCTTCTCATTCCAGTCTGACATAGCGTGTTTTCCTTGCAAGACGGTCGCCCCGTTGCTTGGGGCTGGACCGCAGTATCTGTTTGTTGGGTGCTTGGGTACCATGATAGTAGCAGATTTTGGCCAGATTCCCTATCTACTGGGGCCAATTAGTCCGCGCTTCGCCGCTACCGCGACGCAATCTCCTGCGGTATACTGGGGTCGGGTTTCCCACCCTGAACCGAATTTGCCGCTCGACATCCCTATATTAGGAAGGAAGCGCCCATGCAGCCCACTCCATTCGACACGGAAGTCAGACTCGCCGTCTATCATTATCTTGCCGAGAATGGCCGGCGGCCGCCGGTGGAGCAGATCGCTGAGAAGCTCGAGGTTAGCGTCGGCCGTATTCTGGCCGCCTATGAACGCTTGGAAGCCCAGCGGCTGCTGGTGTTGGAGCCAGACCGCGCGAACATCCGCATGGCCCCGCCCTTCTCCGGCGTGCCCACGCAGCATGTGGTAGAGTCCGGCGGCGTGCGCTTCTTTGCCAACTGCGCCTGGGATGCGCTGGCGGTGCTGGCTGCGCTGCGTCGACCGGGGGTGGTCCGCTCATCCTGTGCCGGGTGCGGCGAGGCACTCTATTTGCCCGTTGGTGTTGGTGGTCCGGAGCCTTCCGACTGGCTGTTCCATACGCCGTCCCGGCCGCTGCCTGGTGGGACGATATCGTCTTCCGCCGGTGGAGCAGATCGCTGAGAAGCTCCACACCACGGTCGGCCCGGTGCTGTCTGCCTACGAGCGACTGGCCGCCCAGCGCGCGCTGGTGCTGGAGCCGGACCGGGCCAACATCCGCATGGCGATGCCGTTCTCCGGCGTGCCCACGCCGCATGCGGTCGAGTCCGGCGGCCGTCGCTACTTCGCCAACTGCGCCTGGGATGCCCTGGGCGTGGTGGCGGCGCTGCGGCGGACAGGTGTCGTCCGCTCATCCTGTGCCCAGACGGGTGAGGCGCTCTACCTGCCGGTCGGCGTGGCCGGGCCGGAACCGTCCGACTGGGTCTTCCACAGTCTCGTGCCCGCCGCCCACTGGTGGGACGATATCGTTTTTACCTGACGGAATATGCTGTTCTTCCGGTCGGAAGACGACGTAGCGGCCTGGTGCGCGGCGCGCGATGTGACCCCGGGGCCGGTGGTGACACTGGCCCAGCTCTGGGGCATGGCGACGGCATTCTACGGATCACGCTTGCAGCCCGACGGCCGCCGGCCACAACCGGACGAGATCCACGACATCTTCGCCGGGCTGGGCCTGCGCGGGCCGTTCTGGGATTTGCAGGCGGCCCGGCCTGGGTGATGACACGGAGAGGCCCGGTTTCTGAACACGGCCAGCAGGTGAGGAGGCCACTTCCACCGGGGAAAACAATGTCATGAGAACTGTCGTCCTCATAGCGTGCGCAAGCAAGAAGCAAGCTGAACCAGCGCCGGCTGCTGAACTGTACACCAGCACTCTATTCCGACTTAATCTGGAGTACGCTCGCCGAAGGGAGCCTGATGCCATATACGTCCTTTCCGCCAAGTATGGTTTGGTACCGCTCGATCAGAATGTCGATCCATATGATGTGACGCTCAACAAGATGGGCCGAACGGAACAACGCGCCTGGGCTAGTCGGGTCCGGCCCCAACTGGCCGAAGTCGCTGACGCAGAAGCAGACTTATTTGTCTTTCTCGCCGGACAGAATTACAGACGCGATCTCATCCCCTATCTCGCACATGTTGAGGTTCCAATGGAGGGGATGCGCATTGGCCACCAACTGCAGTGGCTTAGCCAACAAACCCAGAACGCGTCATCAAGATCGCGCTCTTTGCCATCAGCTAAGGTGAAGCGTGCGAATCTCTGCCCCGACATACACGCTCTCGCCAGATCGCTGACCCGCTTCACATTCCCGTTCGACCCCAGTCTGGTGCCGTCCAACGGGATCTACCTGCTCTTTGAACAGGACGAAACCGCCCACGGCGGAGAACGCATTGTGCGTGTAGGGACGCACACCGGCGAGAACAATCTTGCCAAGCGATTGCATGAACACTTTGTCGTCGAGAACAAGGATCGCAGTATCTTTCGCAAGAATATCGGCCGGGCAATCCTGAATGACAGAAGGGATCCGTTCTTGACGCAATGGGAGTGGGACCTGACCTCCAGTGCCAACAAGAAAGCGTACGGCTCGAAGCTGGATCGCGAAAGACTGGCAGAGATCGAGGCAGAGGTTTCGACCACGCTGCGTGCACAGTTCAGCTTCGCGGTTGTGGAAGTTCGAGACAAGCAGACGCGAATGGCATTGGAAAGGGGGCTGATTGCAGCGATCGCCCACTGCCCGGAATGCGGACCATCGGCCGAATGGCTTGGCAATAGCTCGCCCGTCGAACGCATTGCTGACAGCGGGTTGTGGCAAGTACAGCATCTCTCCGGGACCCCGCTCGCCACCGAGCAACTTGACCTTCTCCGCCAACTGGCGCGTGGCGACGAGAAGCACGCTCCTCCCGCTGAAGATATAGTAGAATCCTCACAGAGTGAATTCCGCAACCAACACAGAGAGGATCCTCCCATGTCTGACGCTGCCCTGCGAATCGAACTGATCAACCTGCTGACCGTCCGGCAGGCCCATATGGACTTTGAAGACGCGGTCGCCAACTTCCCGGCCGGCCAGATCAACACCCGCCCACCCCACACCGAGTACACGTTCTGGCATCTGGTGGAGCATCTGCGGCTGGCGCAGCACGATATCCTGGCGTACATGACGGCAGACACGTACCGCTGGCCAACCTTCCCCGACGATTTCTGGCCCGACCGGAGCGCGACGACTGATGTGGCCGGTTGGGAGGCGTCGATTGAGCAGTTTTTGGCCGACCGGCAGACTCTGGCCGATCTGGTGGCCAACCCGGGCACCGACCTGTTCGCTCCCCTCCCCCACAGCGGCGAGGCAAAGCACACCATCGTGCGCGAGATCCACATCATCGCCGCCCACAACGCCTACCACACCGGCGAGCTGGGTATACTGCGGGGTGTGATGGGGCTGTGGTAGGTCAGTTGTTGGTCGTGCAGCCGGCTGGGCGGGCTGTCTTGTGGTTCGCCGGCTGTCCTGCAAAAGGGGCGGGCCATTCCTGACACAAAGCGACGACCATGTATCGGGTCAATGCACGTAAGCCAGCGCCGCTGCCTTCCCACAGCGTCCGGTTGAGCTAGTCTGGTTTCCTCTAGAGTGGCTATGCGAAGAATATAGCGCTAAACTCGCAGCCAGTTCGTCTCGCTCAGATCAGCCATAAACGGCGACGGCATCGCCCGGTCGTAGGTCACGAAGAGATGACGCATGGCACGGGTGCAGCCGACGAAGAACAGACGTCGCTGACCCTCCTCATGAGCCGCCAGCTCCTCCGGATCGATGGCCGGGCTGTCGATTGGCAGCCGCCCCGCTTCCACATGGGCCACGACCACAATCGGAAACTCCAGTCCCTTGGCGGCGTGCAGCGTGGTCACTTTGATGCACGGCTCATCCAGATCGAACTCGCGGCTGTTCATGAAGCGGGCCGGCAGGCCCCGGTCGCTCAGCGCGGCAGCCAGCGGCTCGCCCACGTTCGCCGACGCGACCAGCACCGCGGCCGCATTGACAGGCAGCCGCAGCTTCCTGGCCGCCTCGTAAATCTGGTCGCCAATCCAGCGCCACTGGTCGGTCGTGCCGTCCGCGCCGTAGACGACCGGCTTCGGCCCGCTGTGGACATACTCTTGCTGCATGACGTCCTTGTCCACGCCCGACACCGGGGCCAGAATATCGGTCGCCGCGGCGGCAATCTGGCGCGTGCTGCGATAGTTGCGCCGCAGGATGCGCGTTCGCCCGGCCACATTCAAATCCTCGTGGACGTTGGTCCAGCGGAAGCCGCGATTGTAGAGCGACTGGTTGGCGTCGGCCGTCAGGAAGACACCGCTCGGATCGTTGGCCAGCTCCACCGCCAGGGACAGAGCCGCCGGCGGCAAATCCTGGGCCTCATCGACGACCACATAGTCCCAGCGCTCTCGGAACGCCCCGGCCCGCACCTGGTCCAGCGCCACCTGAATGATGTGGCCCCAACTGTAGCAGTCGCGATCCAGCAGCGCCGCCCGGTAGACCTCATACACCTTCCACACCGCGCGGCGGCGTGTCTCGCTGAAGGGCATGCCGCGCCCCGCGCGGTCGGCCGCCAGGTAGGCCGCCTCGTCTCGACAATCCTGCCCTTCGATGACCCAGTCGAACTCATCGAGCAGGTAGTCATCGCGCAGCGCTTCGACTGCCCTATAGAGCGGGATGAGGGCGGCATCGCCCAACCCCTTCGGGCGGACGGCCGCCAACCCGGCGTGAAGCGCCTCGCGTCGCTGCCATTCAGTGGCGATGGTAAATGGTTGGCCACTGCTGCGAGCGGCCCACAAAGCTGTCTTGTGCAAGGTTGAAATGCGGAAAGTGCTCGGCGGTTCTCCCTGGTGGCCGTCGGGCGCCAGATCGCTCAACAATTGGCCCAGCAGCGATTCGCTGAAATTGACGAGCGAGTTGGTGTAGGTGGTGAACAACACGCGCGGCGGACGGCCGTACTCCGCCAGGTAGTGGCCCACCAGGCTCCGCAGCCGGTAGAGCGCCACCGTCGACTTGCCGGAGCCGGGGCCGCCCTTCACCAGCGTCGGCCCGCGCAGCGCAAAACGGGTCAGCGGCTCCTGCTGTTCGTCCAGATGGAGCAGGAAGCCAGTTAGCGTCCCGTCGGCATAGCGCAGCAGGTCTTCGGCATTGAAGAGGCGCAAGTCGGGCTGGGCGGCTAGCTCAGAAGCGGGCGTTGGCCAGAGCCGATTGTAGACGACATTTTGCACTTCTTCCGGCACATCGTCGGTCGAGAGGGCGACGAGGTCGTCGTCGGTGCTGCACCGGGACAGGAGCAGATGGTACCGCGCCTCAATTCCCCAGCGGTCTAGCAGCTCCGGTGTCATGCGCTTGGGCAGCGGATCGGATCGTTCAGCCTGGGGCCGGAGCCATTCCTCTTTCCACTCGAACTCTTCTGCGCTCGCCAGCTTCGGGCCGAATTCAGCCGCGGCGTCCGGGCCGTCCCAGCCGTTGTAATTGAATCGATCATAGACAGAACCGCGCGGGCCTATGGCTAACAACTGAACGATAGGCGGAGAATGATTGATGGCATAGATGAGCCGGTGATCCCCGAACCGATAACGGTAGAGGTTGTCCCAGCCTGTAAGCGGCTTGATCACATCACCGCGCAGCGTCACAGGGTCCGCTTCCAGCTCGGCCACCGCTCGGGCAACGCGGCGCTGTAGATTTTTGTTCAACTCGATGAAGTCGTCGACGTAGTCCGGTTTCTGCGTGATCGTCCATGTGTTCATTGCCATTTCTATGCTCCTGCGCTCATCGTCCGGCCGTTTGGCCACTACGTCCAGTATACGCCCGGCGCCTTACGACATACCTTGATCGGGCCACTTTCGCACCTTTGATTCCTCATGCGATGCAGAAGTCAGGCAATCTTGCAGCTTGGAAGCGTTTTGGAAGCGTTTTCTGTGGATACTTAGAGTAGTCGGATTGAGAACCGGATGGCACGGTTTGTGGTACTCTAGACACGATCGGCCCATTTTGGGGCATTCAGTAATGTGACAGTCTACTTTCTGGAGGATTAAGATGACAATGGTAATGGGCGTATCCGCCGCCGCCGATGGCACGGTGTGGTGCACGGATTCAGATGGCAATATGTACATGCGTGTTCACAACGAGTGGCGGCGCAACACGAAGGGCCTGGGCGAGGAGATTGCGGCGGGAAACCGGGGCAATGTCTGGTGCCGCAACAGCGACGGCTTCGTCTTCAAGCACCAGGGCACGGGGTACGACCACACCTGGGAGAAAGACGCGTCTGCCAGCCAGGTGACGTCGCTTTCCGCCGGCGCGGACGGGACACTGTGGGTCACCAATGCCAAGGGTCAGGTGGTCAAGCACGAGAACGGCGCCTGGCAAACGAACCCGACGGCCAAGGATGCGGTCGAGATTTCGGTCGGCGACGCCGGCCATGTTTGCTACCGCAACAAAGACGGCGATATCTTCCAGCTCCAGGGCACGGCCTACAACGGCGGCTGGACCAAAGACAAGGACGCCAAGGACGTCACCTCGTTGGGCGTGGGCAATGACGGCGTCGTCTGGGTGACCAACGCGGCCGGTGAACTGTGGCGCAAGGACAGCAGCGGCTGGAAGCAGAACGACAAGGGCAGCAACGTCCGGCAGATTTCGGCCGGCAGTGCCGACCGGGTCTGGTGTGTCAGCGGCCAGGGCGAGATATTCCACGCCGAATCGAATGACAGCGGCACGCACTGGACGGCCGTCACTGCGCCGACCGGAATGGCCAAGCCGACCACCTACACCATCAAGGACGGCGACCAGCTGCTGGCTATCTTGCGCAGCAACCACCCCTCCTACAGCCCGGAGAGGTTGATTAAGGACGCCGACGAAGTGGCCCGGCTCAACGGCTGGTCAGGCACTATCGACAGCAACTACAACGGCCGCGCATCAAGCTTGAAGGCGGGCGACGTGATCGTCATGGCTGCCTGATCCGCAGCCACTCTCTTCGGTGACCGGCGCTGCGGTGCCGGTCGCCGGCTTCCCCTCGCCGCGGCGCCTGTCTCCTGACGGCCACCTCTTGACACCCGCTCCGATCTGATGACAATAAACGGTAGGCGCGACCGAAGCGTCCGCATTTCGCGGTCTGCACACCGGGTTGCCGCGCCGGCTAGATAGCTGGGGAGCTGCCATGGAAGACAAACAAATACCGACAAACGGGATATCGCTGCGCGTTCAGGATGAAGGTGGGGATGGCCCTGCGGTTCTCTTTCTGCACTTCAGCGGGGCAAACCTGATGATGTGGCAGTCAGCACTGCCTGCGTTCCAGACGGCGTATCGCCCGGTGCTCATCGACTTGCGCGGCCACGGGCAGTCGGACCGACCGGCGGATGGGTACGACAAAGACACAATGGCCCGCGATGTCGTCGGGGTCATGGACCAGCTCGGTATCGAGCAGGCCCACATTGTCGGCAGTTCGCTCGGCGCGGAGGTCGGCCTGGCGCTGGCAGCCACCCACCCCGACCGGGTACTGTCGCTCGTCTGCGACGGCGCGTTGGCCAGCGAATATGGCCCCTACGGCACGTGGGAAGGGACGCGAGAAGCGTTCGACGCCCACGTCACCGAACAACTGGCCAAGATTCGAGCCAAGCCGGAAGCGCACTACCCATCGGTCGAGGCGCTGCTCGACGCGCGGCGCGAGCTGTTCGAGCCGATGGGCTGGTGGGGGCCGGAACTGGAGGCAATGGAGCGCCATGGCGCCTACGAACGCGACGACGGCCATTGGGCCCTTAGCTTCGGGCAGCACGCGTTGGCCGACTACATGGCTAACTACTATGGCTACCGCTTCGAAGATGATTACCGCCGCGTGACTTGCCCCGTTCTCATGCTGCCAACAGAGGACGAAGAAGAAAGCCCGGCCGAATGGTCAGCGATGGGTGGTCTGGCCGAGCTGACGCCGCGGGCGCAGATCGTGCGCGTGGCCGGTTGGGACCATCCGTACTGCTGGCTGCAGGATGCGGGGCCGGTGAGCCAGACTGTACTTGCATTCCTCAGTAAGGCAGCACCGTAGGGTTTCGTGACTTATGAAAAAGGAGACGGATGCTCCCATCCGTCTCCCATTTCGACTGGCTGAGGTGTCTGGCGACTAGGGTCAGTCGGTTCCAGACCTGGTGCCTAGGGCTGGCTCGTATCCTCGCACACGTAGCTGGCAGTCGCGCCAATCATCGCTGCGGAGTCGCCGCCTTCCTCACCAGTGCCATATTCGCTATCGAACGGCTGCGGCGAGTACAACGTGATTTCCACCTCGTCTGTGCCCGCGGGCAGATTCGGCAAAGTTAACTCGACCAAGTTGAGCGTCGCTTTCGCATCCGGGCCATTGGCGAACCACGTATCCGTGACGCCGCCGGCGGTGACCGTCAAGACAACTGGCCGGTCATCGTCGTTGTTGTCGACGATGGCAACCTTGACAATCAGGGTCGCACCCTCGGCCTGCGTTTGCGGCAGGGTCAGCGTCTCGGTCACTTCGTCGACCCAGCCATTAGCCGTATCCCAGTAGACATGGTTGTTCGCGCCATCCTCGAACGTTTCAAAGACATTGGCGTAAGGCTCAGCCATATTGTAGGTGGGCCACAGCACAAAGGCACGAGGCGACTTGTTCGCTTTCCTGCCCCAGAAGAACTGGCCCTTGATGTACGGTGCTGTACCCAATTCGGCACCCCACCAGTTGACGGCATACGTACGGAAGGCGTAGCTGGTTGGGTCACTAATCTTGATGTTGGTCTTGTCAGGGGAGCGGAAGCGGACAAAGCGCATGGTGCCTACGTCGACCGCCGCCAACTGGCCATACAGTTCGGCCACGTTCTGGTAGTCGGGGACGGCCAGCTTCCGGGTGCGGAAGCCTTTGGTCCAGTCGCCCTGGCCGGTACCCAGCAGGTCGGTCTGGAGACCGGCTACACTAGGATCATTGACTGGGCACCATGTACCAATCTCCGTCTCTTCCTCAATCAGCAATTGATAATCCTCAACCTCGCCCGTGGCCGCCGGTCCGGTGGCGCTGCTCACCTCGAGTGCCTCATTGGCAATACGACAGCGCAACACCGTGTCCCCCGGTGTGGGACTGGCAAAGCCAGTGAAGGTCAGAGCCGTAGGCTGCTGGGCGGCGCTGCTGCCGACTATCGCCGAAGCTCCCTCGCCGGCATCCAGGAAGTCGCCGTCGGCGTTGAAGTCGATCCAGCAGGCCAGGGTAGCGTCAAGCCCGGTGTTATTGAACACATCGACCGACAGAGGGACGCTGGTCGACAGATTGGAAATGTCGGGCAGCGTAGTCACGCCGTCCTCGTCGTCCGGTATGCCATCCAGGTCGTCGGCCGTGGCTGTCGAGTCTTGCAAGATGCCGCTGTCGGCATCCGGATCAATGACACCAAGTCGCAAGTTGGGCACAATAACATGGCTGGGACCGTTGTCAGAGGCTACCGTGTTATAGTTGCCTGTCGCTGTCCCGGTAATCGCGTCGGGGGCATCGCCATAGTCAAGCTGGCAGCATTGGCCATCACACTCGGTAGGCTCGATTTCGGCTTCGCCACCGTGGTCATTGTCGCTCTGAAATACCCATGTACTGGGGTCACCCGCAGTTGTATAGTCCCAACGGGCCACCAGGTCAGGTATGCCAGTAATCACAAACTGACCCGGATCGCCGATAGTGGGCAGAGTCAGCCCGGCGAAGATGCCCGTTTGCTCAACATCGATGACGAGTCCTTCGTCGACTGTGACCTTTAGCTCCGATCGCTCCCCCAGGTCTACAACATCGAAGTAGACTTCCGAGGGCGCATTTTGGGGCACGGTATCCAGGGCGCTGAACTCCAGATCGCCGCCGGGCTGCCAGCGGATATAGCCCGTTCCGATCAGCGTCATGTCGAGGTTAATCTCTCCGCGCAGCGCCCCAGCAGGAATGCGATCGCCGTTCGCTTGTCTGGCGCCTGTGCCGGCAAAGGCCAGTTGACGGGAGTAAGAAGGGTACTCTACGCCCTCGGAAACAAAGACATCGACCTTCGTGTCTGGGCCCAGCGACAGGTTACCTGTGGCCCAGCCAACGCCGCGGACGTCGTTATAGATATCGTAGAGCGCGTCAGACGATCGGTCATCGGAAAAGCAGGGGCAAGCCTTGCTGAAAGCGACCGCCTGCTTGTCATAGGTGGCCACGTTTCCTTCAAACGTAACTTGCTCATCGACACTGGCGGTGGCGATAGAGCCGGCGTCGCCGGTTGAAGTGACCTGGAACACTTCGCTCATCCCCTCCAGACCATAAAAATAGTCGGGATTGTGATCGTTGGCCGGCCCATTGATGGCTCGCGCGTTCAGTGTCGCGCCCGAGAGCCGTCCGCCGGTGAACTCGCCCGCATCGATCTCATATACGTAGACAATTCGGCCGTCAGCTTTCGCTGAGGCACAACTTACACACGGGTCTGCGTCTGAGGCGCGGACGCCGTCATCCACAACCAACGCTTCCCCACGCACCGGAACGGCTCCGCCAAGCGCCAGCAAAGCAGCGCAAACTAACGCCACAAACGCGGCAACAATAGTTCTTCTGTCCTTCATGGTGTAGCCTCCTTACGGCTCCCTTTTGTTTGGTAGGATGGTCAACGCAACCTGACTCATTACGTCAAGTGAGCTTCAAACAGTAGCAAGTGGCCACTTGCTACCGCCAAGCTACCTTACATTTTTCAGTGAAGTGTGCTCCCAGCATCTCGCCTGGCACCTCTCCATTCAGGCTCCCAGATTGAACTGGATGAGATGTCTATGGAATTCTAAGGCAAACATTATTCGTCGTCAACTCCGAAATCTGCGGGGGTAGGCCAATGGGAAACGGGGCACGGACGGCCGAGGACGAAGCGCGTCACCCGTCTCCCACAAGGTCCCCAAGAGGTCGATGGCTAACTACCCGACCTTCCCACGCCGAATACGCGAACCTTTCTGGTTAAGTCGCTCTGACAACGAACATTGAGGGTACAATTAGGGCATGACACTCACCCCCCTCCCCGACACTAACAGCCACCCCGCCTTCGCCACCGTCGACCACCGTCCCTGGCCGCTGCCCGACGGCCGTTGGGCGTGGCGGCAGTCGTGGGTTGATCTGCTCTTCGCCCACTGGCCCGTTAACACCGATCTGATCCGGTCGCTCGTCCCGCCGGGGCTGAACGTGCAGACGTTCGATGGCGTGTGCTGGTTGGGTGTTGTGCCGTTTCGGATGAGCGGCGTCTCGCGACGGCCGTTTCCGGATGTGCCCGGCCTGTCCGATTTCCCGGAGCTGAATGTGCGCGTTTACGTGGAACGCGACGGCAAGCCCGGCGTCTGGTTCCTCAGCCTTGACGCCACCAACCGGCTGGCGGTCTGGGTCGGGCGCACAATCCACCACGTACCCTACTACCTCGCCGCCATGCGCCAGACGGCCGAAGGCGGTGGCTTCGCATTGCGCAGCGTGCGGCGCGGGGGCACAGTGCCGGCCGAATTCGACGGCCGCTACCGGCCCATCTCCGAGGTCTACCACGCCTCGCCGGGCACGCTGGAGCATTGGCTCACTGAGCGCTACTGCCTCTACGCCGCCGGGCCAGACGGGACGATCTACCGCACCGAGGTCCACCATGCACCCTGGCCACTGCAAGCCGGGGAGGCTGAGATCGTCACCAACCGCGTAGCAGCCGCCGGCGGCGTGCCGGTCGACGGCCCGCCGCCTCTGCTGCATGTTTCGCGGGGGGTGGATGTGGTGGTGTGGGACCCGGAGCGGCTCCCCTCGTAGACCAACAGCGCCGCCGGCTGGACGACGCTGACGACAGGAACAGTACGCTCTGGCAGGCGGGACCAGCAGAGCGGTGTTTGCTAACCGCGGGCTTCAACGGAACAGCACGCTGTCCCGTCGAGGCCTCGTGTCTGGCGCCATCATCAACGATCGCACCAAACGCTGTTCGTGAAGAATTAGTGGCTGGCCGTAGCCGGGTCCAAGTGCGCCAGCAAGTCGATGCCGTTCCAGTTCACTTAGCCGCTGTAGAAGAACTTGCGGTCGGCCGCATGCACCGTGTCCAGCGAGTAGGTAACGCGACTATCTGCGGTGTTGATGAGCTTCAGGCTAACCGGGTCCATCGCATAGACGATGCCTGGTCAGTGCTGCAATGCGGTCGCATTGAGCAGGTCATGGTCAGCGTAGAATTGACCCATCGCCTGCCAACGGACGGTCTGGTGAACGGCCGCTTGTTCGTAGTCAAACGGCTCGTTCAGCATATCATTGTCGGCATAGAACTGAGCCATCGCCTGCCACTGGGCGGCCTGGTGAACGGCCGCTTGTTCGTAATCGAACGGCTCGTTCAGCATATCGTTGTCGGCATAGAACTGAGCCATCGCCTGCCACTGGGCGGCCTGGTGAACGGCCGCTTGTTCGTAGTCGAACGGCTTGTTCAGCATGTCGTTGTCGGCATAGAACTGAGCCATTGCCTGCCATTGGGCGACGTTGTTAGCGGCCGCTCCCTCGTAGTCAAACGGTATCTCGTCCAGACTGGACGATGCTGCGGCTGGTTGGACCGAGAGCAGGGCCAGGAATATGGCCATAACAATTGGTAAAAGGGCTAAGCCCATGTACTTCTTCAAGGTAACCTCCCGGTTAGAAAGGCGATTGACGCTGGGACCTAACGTCGAGAAAAACGGTTTCTTCTTCATTTCTTGTATCCTTGTCTGACTAGACCTGACTTGTCTTTTTCATGATTAGGGCGCAGCAACAACTGTCAGCTTGGCCGCGATCAACGGGATCAGCTGTCAGGGTCGCCAACACGATGCCACCGAAAATCGGCCGAACCATCCTGGACTTCAAATCGCAAGGGACACCCAGCCGCTTATCGCAGACGGGATGAACCAGCAATGCACCTTGAAGGAGCGGTAGACTTATTCGCTTTGTTTCAGTCTAGAGTTTTCTAAAAGGGAGCGATTTTCATCGGCACTGTAATCAGTATATGGTCCAAGCGCTTCCAAAGCGCTTCCAAAGCGCTTCCAAATAACACAAATACGCCTCCAACGCGGATAAAGCAGCATTCTTTCGTACAAGGACGCCGCATTCTGCAGCAACGGCTCATCTTCCGCTGCTGCGCGTTGCGCGCGCGAGGCGCGAACGTGGTAGTGCGGGAGGCGCAGGCCAACGTCTGTTTGGCGCGGCATCCCCCATCGCTGGATGGAGGATGCCGCATTGCTAAACCACAATCGTTCAGATTGTCTCCGTGCCTGCTACGGCAGTGCGCAAACGTAGTTGACAGCCGCGCCGATGATGCGCCGCCGAGTCGCCGCCGAACGGATAGTCGCTGCTGATGGCAGGAGATTGCAGCGTGATGGTCACTGAGTCCGCTCCGGCAGCAACCCCTTCCAACACAAACTGCTCTACATTCAAACCGTCCTTGCGGTTGGGCTGGGTGATTACTCGTTGGTGCGAGACACCGCCCGCCTCGACCGTCAGAATGACAGGCCGAAGATCGCGGTCTACGTCAACCAGGGCAATCTGTACGGTGACCGCTGCGCCGTCCGTTTGCGTGGCTGGGATCGCCACCTCTTGTACCTGCTCCGATTTCCACGTCCCCCATTCATCCCAACTTACGTGGTTGGTTTTGCTTTCGTCAAACAGCGTCAGCACATCGGCATACGGCTCACTGGTCAGGTAGGTAGGCCAGAGCACGAAGGCGCGGGGAGCCTTGTTTCCCTTCTTGCCCCAGAAGAACTGTCCCTTGATATACTTGTCCGGCTCCAGCTCGCTCCCCCACCAGGAAACGGCCATCGAATGGAACGCGTAGCTGGTTGGATTCTTCACGGTGATGATGGTCTTGTCGGGATAGCGGAAGCGCACATACTTCATAATCCCCTGATCAACTGCGGCCAATTGACCATACAGCTTGGCCACATCGTCTACGTGCGGAAGAACCAGCCTGCCTGTGCGGCCGCGCTGCCCGATGCCCAGCAGATCTGTGCGCAAGGGGCCAACATCGGGATTCTCAGCCGGGCACATACTGGTGGGCGGCGGATCATACTGGTTGGTAACGATCACCTCCACTGTCTCACCCGGCCCTACCGAAACAAGCTGGTCGGGCGGCTCAATCCAGTCCGGGCCGGCGTCCGGCTCGCTGACGGTGTAGTCGCCCACAGGCAGATCAGTCCACGTCTGCTGGGCGCCGTCTCCGGCAAACTCCTTGCACATACTGTCCACACAGATGGTGAAGGTAGCCGTTGCCTCTCCGACGATCGACTTGGTAACGACAATGCTGCCCGGTTTGGCCGTGTTGGTGAAGGTGCATCTGATACTGTCGCCTGGGAGTAGAGTGACGCTCACCGCGTCGTCATTGACCTGCGGATCTCCACCTTCGCAGGCGATGGAGGTCAAAAGCCAGGCATCGAGCGACTGCTCAGCAATCTCGTAGACGCCGGCGGCCAACGCAAATGTCACATCTTCATTGTCGGCAAGCAATGCCTGATCTGCAACAATCTTCTGGATACGATGGTTACCAGTGTCGGCCACAAATACCTGTCCCAGACTATCAGCCGCAACGCCTCGTGGGCTTGAGAATTGACCATCGCCGCTCCCCTCACTACCCCACCGAATAAGGAGCGTGCCGTCACTGGCGAACTTCTGTATGAGGTGGCTAGTGTGATCCGCAACGTACACATTGTCGTACCCATCAACTGCCAGCCCCCACGGCGCGCCTACTTGTCCGGCATCAGGGCCACTGACGTTCCATTGGG
Source organism: uncultured Chloroflexia bacterium (assembly GCA_963715935.1). Lineage (GTDB taxonomy): Bacteria > Chloroflexota > Anaerolineae > Promineifilales > Promineifilaceae > Promineifilum. Next base: position 126,672 of record CAVQSM010000006.1, read on the forward strand.
TAATGTACACGCCGTCGTTGTCGAACTTCTGCACGCGATGATTCGTACGTTCGGCGACGTAGATATTATTCGCTGTGTCAAAGCCAATACCGGTTGGATATATGAACTGCCCGTTGCCATTCCCAAGAGCACCCCACTTGGCTAAGAACCCACCGTTGCTGTCGAACTTCTGAATGCGATGGTTGTAGCTGTCGGCGACAAAGATGTTGCCGACGCTGTCAACAGCAACACCCATTGGAAAGCTGAACTGGCCGTCGCCTGAGCCATTCGTTCCGAACCCCATCAGGTAGGTGCCATCTGAATCGAACCGGCCGAGTCGGTTACCTCCGCCACAATCCGGTAAGCTCCTGGTGGCAGCTCGATGCGCGTCAGCGCCCCTTCTCCAAGCCGTTCACCGCCCGGCAACCGCCGGGCAAAGGCAGCGTTGAGCGAGCCGTCTTCGATATCAGCTGCATTGGCCGCCAGCTCGACCGGGTCTCCAGCCCCCACGGTCGCGCCATTCTGCGGGCGTAAGATGTTCAGCGTCGGCTCGCTGTTTGGCGATGCCGGAGGCTCAACCACCAGCAACCTGTCCGCCGTCGCGCTTTCGCCGGTACTATCGCTGACAGTGGCGGTAAGCTGATGCCGGCCAGGCGGCAGTTCCACCTGCAGTTCCGGACCGCGGCCCAGCGGTGTGCGGAGCAGCGAGGAGCGCCAGACGATCTGGTCGCTCAGGTCGCCATCTTCCGGGTCCCTGGCCTCAGCTGCCAGCAGCACGACCGCACCCTCGGCCGTGGAGTCGAGGATCTCCAGCGCCACCAGCTCAATCGTAGGAGTCCGATTCGTTGGCTGTGGGGCCGTGGGCTCATCTTCCACCGCAACCAGGACCAGCGTGCGCTCGACATAGTTGCCGGCCGAATCCTCCACCCATGCGGTGATAACGGTCTCGCCCGGTGGCGGCACGAAGAGCGCATTGGGCCCCTGTCCAAACTGCCCGTCCCTGCTGGATTCCCAGAAGATCTCGGATGACAAATCGCCGTCTTCGGGGTCTTCCGCTTCAGCCAGGAGCGGGACGCGCTGCCCAGCCGGCAATTCCAGCGACTCCCCTGGACGCAGGATTCGCAACTCCGGCAACTGATCGATGCGGAGCGGCACGGTGCCTGGCAACCCGCACATCGGCCGCCTCAAGCGGACGAATAACGGTATGATCGCCCGGCCCAACCGGGGCGGAAGCGTGCCACTGAAGGCTGGTTCGTTGCTGATCGTTCCGGTCGTCGATCAGCCAGCTGACGCGGCCGTCGAAGGTCTCAAGCGGCTGCCCATCCACGTCTGCCTCGAACCAGATCTCTGCGCCGGGCTGGACCACGCTGCCCGGGGGCGGGCTGAGAATCTGCGGCCGCAGTTCGCCCGCAGGCTCATCAGGCACATCGGTTGGCGCGCTGGACGTTGTCCGCTCGATAACCTCGGTTGCCGGGGGTTGAGGCGGGAGGTTGTCGCGGCCCACAATAGCGCCGAATATTAGGAAAGCGGCCAGCAGACCGACCGCGCCCAGCAGGACCACCCCGAAGATGCGCAGCCACCGCCCGATGCCGCCTGACGTGCCGCCGTCAGGCGGTGGCGCAGGGGTTACTGGCACAAAGAGCCAGCGCCACAGATCGAGGTGATACTGGGTCAGTTTGGCGTCCATCTCTTCGCCCAGGGCGGAGCGCATTCGCATCGCTTCCTCCAGCCTGGGACGCGATGCATCAGCGTCCAGCCGCAACATCGCCCGCGTGCCTTGCTGGTGGAGAACCCACGCCTGCTCCCTGGCCATACCGCCCGCACGCGCTGCGTTCAACGCCCGGTCCATTACTCTGTCCCAGGTTCGCCACTGCCCATCTAGTGTCAGGGGCACGTCCAACAGTTGGGCCAGCGCCAGCGCCTGCTCGTGCTGGCCGGTCTCGGTGGCATACCTGAGCAACTCCTCCAGGGCCTCCGATTCTCGCCCCAGCCGCTCAGAGTTGGCGACATTCTCGCGGCCCCACGAGAGGTAACGCTCCAGTAGCGTATCCAGGTTCGGCACGTGCGCGGAAGGAATGGCCTCTGGCCCAACACCCCGCACAAGCCGGTAGAGTCCTTCCGGCGTCTGCTCGGCCAGGCCTTTCACCATCAGACCGTTCAGTGCGTCGGTGGCGTCGGCCAGTCCTGAGAGGGCTGAAATGTTCTCCGGCAGCGTGGGCACGGTGGGCAGCGCTGCCGACACGCCCAGCGCTCGTTGTTCTCGATCTGGGGCCGCCTCGATCAGACGCTCCAGCACTACCGGCTCTTTGGCGATGCTTGGGTTGCCGACAAGAACGGCCGACAGCTCCCCACCTTGCTCAGCGACCGCGGCGGCCGCCTGAATGATGGCCAACGGTTTACCCTCTCTTGCCTCAACCAGTTGGGCGACAAGCTCGCTTTCTTCGGTCGTCAGGGTCCGGCCCAACGTGCGTGCGAACAGGGTGACACTGTCCGCGGTCGACAAACCCAGGGAGGGCAACTGACTGGCCCTCGCCCCACAGGCGGCGCACCTCCGACGCCAGCACAAACTGCGAGCGAGGCATGGCGTTAAGCGGGTCGCCCACATCATCACGCCCGTACGGCACATCGTCGATGATGATCAGCGCCTGCAGATCACGGAGGTGCTCCAGCAACGTTCGCGGTATTGTTTGATCGGAAACTGGCTGGTAAAGAAGCCTGTGAACAGCTTGTGTTGGAGATCTTCCAGCGGGCGAGTGGCGGCGCGAACGTGATAAACACCGTCGCGCGGGGTACGGATTCGCCAGGCCAGATGGCGCAGCAGACTCGTCTTGCCCTGCCCCGGTTCGGCGTAAAACTCAACCGGGTCGCCATCGCTGATCGCCGCGCCCGCCCGGCGCTTCTCGTTCTCTCGACCCAGCAGATCGGCGAAATCCCGGGGTCGGCCGTCCACCGGCCGGTCTCGCGGAACTGCCAGCGGGACGTCCCCATCAGCCACCAGCGTGATCATATCGCCCATCACGGAGCCCACATAGGTGTTGAAGCGGTTGCCGGCATAAATATTGCCGTTGTTGTCACGACCAATGGCGATGCTGATGTCAGGCGGGGGGACGGGTCGCGGCCGTTCTGTCGCGCCACCAGAAAACGGTTGGGATGTCGCTTGCGCGCTCATTCTGTCACCTTCGGCCCTGCTCTGCCGGACATCAGGTAGCGGCGACCAGATGAGTGTGACGTGGCGCACGGCAGTTGCCGCGTGTCATGTGTTGTTTGGCCGCCGGACCGGTCCGGGCCCATACGCGTGCCACCAGTATATCATATCCGACCCCCGACCTGCGCTCTGCACCGACCGGCATTCTGATATAATCGGTTCGCTTTCCGGAGCGCGGGAAGCAAAAGCGAACGAAGGTGGCAGCGGGATGAAACTAGCCGAAGCATTAATCCAGCGCGCTGATCTCCAGCGCCGTATTGAGCAACTGAAGAACCGCGCTGTGCAGAACGCGAAGGTTCAGGAAGGCAGCGTGCCTGCCGAAGACCCCAACGCGCTGCTCGGCGACCTGTACAAGGCGGCCGACCAGTTGACGGTGCTGATCCAGCGCATCAACCGCACCAACGCGGCCACGCCGCTGGGCGGGGAGGACGATCTCACCATCGCCGACGCCATTGCGCAGCGCGACGTGCTGAAGCTGCGCCATGCCGCCAGCAAGACCGTCGCCGAAGCGGGGCTGGTGCAGCAAAACCTTTACAGCAAGTCGGAAGTGCGCTTCAGGAGTCTGGTCGATGTGGCCGCCCTGCAAGCTCAGGCCGACGACCTCGCCCAGGCGTATCGCGAACTCGACACCCGCATCCAGGCGGTTAACTGGAACACAGATCTACTCGACTAGGCTGAAGTTGGTAGCGCGCTGCACCGGGGCGAGTGCAACCCCCGCCGGCGGGGTAAGCCGGCATCATTGGTGACACAAGAGCCGTGTCTGTGGTTCAACTCCACTTTCTTAATGTCAAGGCTCCTACTGTGACAGGTGATTGCGTACCGGGTATTGTGACAACCGACGTACTGACCGGCACGGCGCGTGAGGGTGGGATTTGGGGATTTCAGCCTGGAAGCCACCGACAAACAAACGAGGGAGAGCGCAATGAGCGAACAAGGCCAGCTGCTTGACTTCCACTGGATAAACGACGAGTTGGCGCAGGTGGGCGTTTATGCGTTGCTGGCAGCGTACGACACCCCGCCAAATGATCTGCCCGCCGACGCGGTGGCGATGGTCGGCGATGCGCTGCGCCTTTCGGCCGCCGTGCTGGATGCTGACCCAACGACGCTGCCGGGCCAACTGCTCGGCCGTCTGGTGGCGTGGGACGAGGCGTGGCCCGATCTCCCGGCCCAGATTCGGGCCTGGGACGGGTACGACTGGCTGGAACCGCTGCAACCCATGCTGACCCCGGCGGGCGGGACGCTGCTGTTGTCGATTCAGGCCCACACGGAGTTTATTGTCGCTGCTGTGAGCCGGGCGAACGAAAGTGAGCTGTTGACCTGTGGCAATCGCGACCCCGTCATTCGCCATTGGAGCCTGACCGACGGCCGTTTGCTGCAGGAACTCGGCCCGGCGGCGGCGGGCGTCAACACGCTCGCCCTGCTGAGCGACGACACGTCGCTGCTGGCGGGAGACGGTGCGGGTGTGGTGCGCCGCTGGGATGTGGCGTCCGGCGCGCTTACCTACGAAGCGGCGCTGGGGACAGCGGCCGTTCTGCGCCTGCTGGCTGCCGAGGAGAGCGGCGTGGCCATCGCCAGCAGCGAAGACGGCCGTCTCGTCATCCTCGACCTCGACGACGGTGCAGTGAGCCACGACATCGCCGCCCACAAGACCGCCATTCGCCACAGCTATCTCGTCGCGGGCGCGGCCCAGGTTGTAACCGTTGGCGACGACCGGCATGTCAAGCTCTGGTCGGTCGAAACGGGCGAGATACTCCACGACTGGGACGGACTTGAGGATCGGCCGACGGCTGTCCTGCTCTCCGACGACGGCGGGACGCTGGTCGTGGGCGACCTGGCGGGCACGCTGCTGGCGTGGGACCTGGCAGCCGGCGAGCCGCTGACGCCGTTCGCAGGACATGGGTCGGCGGTCAACGCGCTGGTCTGGCTGGACGACGCCGGCCAGTTCGCCTCGGCTGGGTCGGATAAGCTGGTGGGCGTCTGGCAGTTGGGCGACGCGGAGCCGGTCCACTGGCTGGAAGGCCACAGCGGCGAGGCGTGGCGGCTGGCGGCGAGTTCGGCCGGCGACCGTCTGGCGTCGAGCGCCAAGAGTGACGAGGTCATCATCTGGGACACGGGGGCGGGCGAAGCGCTCCACACCCTGCCCGGTCACGGTCGCGGCGCGGGGCCGCTGGAGTTCATCAACGACGACACGCTGCTGCTGGCGGCCGATTTCGACGGTCTGTTTCGCGTCTGGGACACGACCACCGGCGAGCTGGCGCGCACGCTGCCCGGCCATTCGCGGGCGGTCTCTTCCTTTATAGTGAGTGACGACGGCGACACGCTGCTGAGCGCGGGGCAGGACGGGTCGATCAAGCTGTGGCGGCTGTCCAACCCGTCCGAGCCACTGCCGCGCCACAATGACGACCCGCGCACGCTGTTGGTTATCCCGGAACACAACGCTCTGGCGTCGTCCGGGCTGATGCCTGAGCTGATCGTCTGGGACAGCACGGATGGCTCGCTGCGCCACCGCATCGCGGCCCACGAAGGAAACATCACCGTGCTGCTGGCCGGGCCGGCGGAACGGCCGCTGCTCTCGGCGGGCTTCGACGGGGCGGCCCGCGCCTGGGATCCGGCATCGGGCGAGATGCTGCTGGAGATGGCCAGGCACAGCGGCGTCATTCGGGCCATGCTCCTCACCGGCGACGGCCGTCTGGTCAGTGGCGCAGAGGACATGACCATTGGCGTTTGGGATCTGGAGGCGGGCGACCGGGCCATGACCCTGACCGGCCATGAGAGCGGGGTGCTCCGGCTGGGCCTCGTGGGTGAGACGACTGACCTGCTCTCGCTGGCCAACGACGGGATCATGAAGCTGTGGAGCCTGGCCGATGGCACGCTCACGGCTGATCTGGTCGGCCCAATCCGGGCCAATGACGGCTTCCAGGTGGACCCGGCGGGCACGGTTGTGATGGGCATCGACTACGACGGCAAACCCCATCGCTGGCTGCTGGCCACGCCGGAGGCAGGGCTGGCGCTGGAGGGGCACAGCGGCCGTCTGACCAAACTCGTGCTCGGCGCGGACGGCCAGACGGCCGCTTCGGCCGCCGGGGCTGAGCTGATCGTCTGGGATGTCGCGCCGGGCACGGTGCGCCATACGCTGACCGGTCACTCACAACCGGTGGATGCGCTGCTGCTGGACGCGCCCGGGGAACGCCTCCTCTCGGCCGGACACGATGGAGCGGTTCGCATCTGGGACACGACATCCGGCGAGCTGCTGGGGGAGCACGCGACCCACACAAGCTGGATCCCGCTGCTGATTCCCACAGGCGATGGTCGTGCGCTGTCCGCCGATGGCAGCGGACTGATTGCCCTGTGGGAGCTGGCCACCGGGGCCCATCTGGCCAGCTTTGCGGGCCACGCCGGCAGCGTCACGCGGCTGCTGCCCCTGGCGGCAGAGGAGCTTCTGGTCAGCGCCGGAAGCGACAACTCGGTCCGTGTCTGGTCGCTGGGGGACGGCCGCCAACTGGCCCGCTTCCAGCTCGATCAGCGCCCCGTCAGCGTGACCGAAGCTGCCCCGGGAGAAGCCATTGCCGTCAGCGACGCTGGCGGCGCGGTCCACTTTCTGCGTCTGCGATCGGTTTAGGAGCGTGAACGCGCTAAATGAACGGCCGATTTTATGTGCCGGAGGTGGGCCGCTTTGCCAGTCCGGATACGGCGGTGTTGGTTGTCGGGCAGTTTACTAACACATCATTGACTATGCGAATTTGATATGAATGATTCGACTGACGTCTCCTTCCATCCCTTCCCTCGCAGCCGCGAACTCGTTGTCGACGCGGGCTATCTCGCCGCCAGGCGCCACATCATCCACGGCCTCGTTGAAGTCGATGTGACCGACGCCCGCTCACGGCTGCGGGCGCTGTCGGCCGAACGGGGCACGACCCTCTCCTTCACCGCCTACATCGTCGCTTCGCTCGGCGCGGCGCTGGCGACCATGCCGGCCATTCAGGCGTACCGCGACTGGCGCGGCCGTCTGGTCTTATTCCACGACGCGGATATCGTTGTCCTCATCGAGCCGGAAGCGGGCCGGGTGGCCATCCCCCACATCATCCGGGCCGCCAACCGCAAGAGCGTCCAACAGATCAGCGACGAGATTCGGGCTGTCCAGACCCGCCCGGCAAGCAGCCAGCAGAGCAGCGGTGGGCTGGCGAAGCTGGCCCCTCGCCTGCCCCGCTTTGTGCGCGTGCTGTTCTACCGCGCCTTGCGCCTGTCACCGCGTCGTTTCAAACAGGCGTCGGGGACGGCCGTTGTGACGTCGGTGGGCATGTTCGGTCGCGGCGGCGGGTGGGGAGTCGCCTTCCTGCCGCTCCACACCATCGGCCTGACCGTCGGCGGCATTGCCACGAAACCGGGGGTAGTCGAGGGCCAGATTGTGCCCCGCGACTATCTGCACCTCACGCTGTCGTTTGACCACGATGTCGTCGACGGCGCGCCGGCCACGCGCTTTGCCCAGGAACTGGTCGGCCGTCTGGAGAGCGGCACAGCCATCCAGGACACCCCGCCGTCCGCCCCCCTCGCTGCCGACTGACTTCTTTCCCGTCATCTGTAACGTTTCATCAAACAGTTCCACGCTGGCGCGTCGGTCAGTCTCGCGAAGGTCGCGTCGCCGGTCGTGAAGGGCGGGATGTCGACAGCCGGCACGTAGTCGCCCGGCGCGAACTGTGACTCAACGTAGGCGATGGTGCCGTCGCCGGGCACGAACAGATCGCCGCCGATGCCCAGCGTCTGGCCCGGCAGCAGCAGTTCGATGTACCCGTCGTCCGTGCCAATGACCACGTCGTTGGCGTCGTAGGCGGTCACCTGATAGCGGCTGTCCTCCAGCGCATAAGTCGTATTGGGGTTCTCGAGTATCATGCCAAAGCTGCTGCTAAAGTCACCTTGCCCGAAGCCCTGGGCGGTGATCTCCACCGACAGGCCGTCGTCGGGGATCGCCGTCTCATCTCGGAACAACGAAAGGAATGAAACGATCGGATAGATCTCCGCCCGCGCCACTTCGCCGGTCGTGTTCACTGAGAACATCGACGCCTGCCGTGCCATTGGCAGGGACAAAGCCGACGTAAGTGTATCCGCCGCCATTGATGTTGCCGTCGGCGTCATAAGCCCTCCAGGACACCCCGCCGTCAGCCGCCGTCGCTGCCGACTGACTTCTGTCCGGTTCCGCATCGAGCATCACCCGTCGCAGCCGTTGGTCAGAGGGCACTCTGTAACGTTTCATCACTCGTCAGCGGCCGTTGGTCAGTGTCGCAATTTGCATTACAATTACCTTATTCATAGTGTGACTAACCACACCGTGAGTAATGACCACTATGCCCAGCGAAATCGCCCTTCTCGGCTTCCTGCACGACCAGCCTCTGCACGGCTACGCCATCCACCAGCGGCTGTCCGACCCCTCCGGTCTGGGCCCTGTCTGGACGATCAAGCGCAGCCATCTCTATGCGCTGCTGACCAAGCTGGAAGACGCAGGCTATGTCACGACGACGACCGAGCTGCAGGACAGTCGCCCACCCCGCAAGCTGTACCATCTCACCGAGACAGGCAGTCAAACCTTTCAGGCGTGGCTGCGCCGCCCCGTGGCCAACGGCCGTTCCCTGCGTCTCGACTTCCTCGTCAAGCTGTACTTTGCCCGGCAGCAAGGCCCGGACATTGTCCCGGCGCTGGTAGCCGCACAGCGGAGCGTCTGCAACGAGTGGCTGGCCGAGGCGCAAACGCGTGTCCACGAAGAGCGCGCGTCGGGCCAGCGCTACAGCCAATTGGTCCACCAGTTCCGACAGGGGCAAATTGAGGCGATGGTGGCCTGGCTGGGGGCGTGCGAAGAGGGCTGGTCCGATGCCTAGCAGGATGAGTGCCATGCTGCTGCCCGTCTTTCTCGCGCTGTTGGTCCTGGCGGGCTGCGGCGGGACGTCGGGAGCGGATTCAGCCGCCCCGCAAGAGCTAACCATCCTGGCTGCTTCGTCCCTGACTGGCGCATTCAGCGATCTGGCGACGGCGTTCGAAGCCCAGAATGACGGCGTCACGGTTCTCCTCAACTTCGCCAGCTCCGCCCAGTTGGCAGCTCAGCTGCGCGAAGGGGCGACGGCCGATCTGTTCGCCTCTGCCAACCCGGCCCAAATGGAGGCGGTCGTCGACGCCGGACTGGTGACTGGCGGCGCCACCGATCTGTTCGCCGCCAACCGCCTGGCCATCATCGTCCCCGCCGGCAACCCCGCGCGTATTGCCGCGCTGGAAGACCTGGCCCGACCGGGCGTCAGGCTGCTTGTGGCCGCGCCCGGCGTGCCGGTGCGCCAGTATACCGATGAGATGCTGGCCCTGCTGCCGTTCGCCCAGCAAACGGCGATCACCGCCAACATCGTCTCCGAAGAAAGCAACGTCCGGCAGGTGGCGGCCAAGATCGCGCTGGGCGAGGCGGACGCAGGCATCGTCTACACCACCGACCTGACCCCCGACATCGCCAGTGAGGTGGCGCAGGTCCCCATTCCCGATGCGCTCAACGTGGTGGCTACCTACCCGATCGCCCCGCTGAACGACGCCCCCCACCCGGCATGGGCACGGCGTTTTATCGAGTTCACGCTCAGCCCGGAAGGACAGGCGATTCTGGCCGGTTGGGGCTTCGCCGGGCCGCCGGAGGCAGCGCAATGATCAGTCCAGCGCAGCAGAGCGGACGGCCACCCCACCATCCAACCGCCGCCCCCTCCTGGCCCGACCGGGTGGCCGGGATTGTGGCCTTCACGCTGGCGGCCATGATGGCCCTCTTCTTCGTGCTGCCCTTTGTGGCCCTCGTCTGGCGGGCGCTGACGCTCGACGGCCCGGTGGCGCTCGACAACGTCTCCATCCTGACTGCGCTCATGCTCAGTCTGGGCACGACGGCGATCACGATGGGGCTGATTCTGCTCTTTGGCACGCCGCTGGCCTACTTTCTGGCCCGCCACAACTTCCCCGGCAAACGCCTGCTCACAGTCCTGATTGAGATACCGATCGTCATGCCGCCGGTGGTAGCCGGGCTGGCGCTGTTGTCGGCGTTTGGGCGGCGCGGGCTGGTCGGTGCGCCGCTGGCCGAATTGAACATCACCATTACCTTCACGCTGGCGGCCGTCGTGCTGGCCCAGCTCTTTGTCTCATCCCCCTTCTACATCCGCGCCGCCCAGAGCCGCTTCGAATCACTGCCGCGCGAGTATGAGGATGCGGCGGCCGTCGATGGGGCCGGGCAGTGGACGACGTTCTGGCGGGTGATCCTGCCGCAAAGCTCGCGGGCGCTGCTGAGCGGGCTGATCGTCAGTTGGGCGCGGGCGCTGGGCGAGTTCGGGGCCACCATCCTGTTTGCGGGCAGCCTGCAAGGGCGCACCCAGACGATGCCGCTGCTGGTCTACGGCGCGTTCGAGCAGGATTTGCGCGTGGCGTTCGTCACGGCGCTCATCCTGCTGGGGCTGGCGGCGCTGGCGTTCACGCTGACGCGCTGGCTGGCGGGGGCGGATGAGGACGACGGGGATCCGGCGTCGTTCGTCCGTAGAGTGTGGTGCACGCATCGATCTGCTCCTCCGCCCGCAGAACGGATTGTGCCATAATGCCGATAAAGAGGCGTTCCAACTATCGCGCACCGAGAAGGCAGACTGTATGCGCTACAACCCCAGCCCCGCCCCAGCCCCCATTATCTTAATGGCGGCAGTGACCGGACTGACCTGCTTTTCATGATCCTGTGCGCCTGATGTCAACGCTCTACCGCCGGACGCGCCGGCTTACGCTTCTTCTGCTCGTGACGTTGTTGATGCTGACAGCGACGGCCGCTTGCGGCGGCAGCTCGGAGACGTCCGACGAACCGCTTGACCCGCCCCCTACCCGCGTCGAAACGGTCCAAGAAGCCGTCGAGGAGCCGGCTGACGAGATCATCGTCGATGCCATCGAGGGGGTTACCCCGGGGTTGGTCACCGAAGAGCCGCCCGTTGCCGTCGGTGAGGACGTGATCGACAACGAGCCCGACGTGGGCGACGACGACGATATCGTGCCAGTGCTGACGGCCGTTCCCCCCACCGCCCTGCCGCGCAGCACCCCCACCCCGCGCCCCACGCCCGACTTCGGCTCCGTGGCCTACGACGTGCCGACTCAGATGGTGCGCGGCGAAATTGTGCAGGTCGTGCTGCTTGTCAGCCCGGATGAAGACAGCTCGGAAGCGTTAACCAGGCAGCTGGCCGACGAACTGGCGGAGGTGGACCAGACGCCGGGCAACGTCATCACCGCCACCGTGCGCACGGCCCGGCGGATGTCGGCCCAGCTGAGCGCCATTCCGTCCGATGCGTTCGACATTGTGCCGCTGCAAACGAGCAACATCCAGTTTCTCGACGACATCGAGCCGACGAAGTGGGAGTGGTCGGTACGACCGTTGACCGGCGGCACCCACCAGTTGTCGTTGGTCATCGAACGCTTCGAGGTGATCGACGGGGAACCGACCCTGCGCGGCGAAGAATCGTACCGGGACGCCATCACCGTCGAAGTGCCTCCTTCCTTGCTGGTGCAGGATTTCGCCGCCAGCCCGCTGGGCATTGTGGCATTCCTGGCATTGGCCGGGATCATAGGGCTGACGGTCTACCTGCGCCGTCGCGCGGCGGTCGACCTCCTCAGCGGCCGTCAGACGGATGAGGCTCTGTCGCGAGAAGCGATCAACCGGGTCACGCCCATACTGGCCGATGCCCTGGCCCAGCTAACGGCCGAACAGCGCGTGGCGTTCCTTTCCCAGGCAGGCGTTGGCGAGATCGTCGATGTCAACCTGAACGGCAGCGCCCGCACGGTAGCCATGACCATCCTCTCGGAACTCAACCGCTATGGCGAAACGGCCGACGGCCGCCCGGCAATCTTTCTGCTGCTCGATTACCTGGCCGCCAACCCCGCCCTGCCCCGCCGCGACAAGGCGACGCTGGATGAGTTGACCGATAGCTGACCCGCCTGACGACATTGGCTCAAAAAGATCGGGCAGGCTCTTGGCAGTCCTGCCCGGATGTCATCTTGACTACCCCATCTCTGCCAACGGTACGTCAGCAGGTGCGGCGGCTTCGGCCGGGCGGCGGCGGCGCAGCAGCACCAGTGCTACCAGGCCGTACAGCGCCGTAATCGTCAGCGTGCCGGGAATGATGTTGCCGGCCAGTTCGTTGTTGAACACCAGCAAACCGCCGCTCAGCAAGGCAAACCCCAGCGCATTGGCCATCCCATGCGCCAGCACCGGCGGCCACACGCTGCCGCTGGCCGCGCGCATCTGGCCGAAGATGATGGCCAGGAAGACGGTCGCCAGCAGAGAACAGGGGCAGGAAGATGGGCAGGGGTACGGTGGTGTAGTCGCTGCCCAGAATCAGCGGGAAGTGCCAGACGCCCCAGAGCAGACCGACAACGATGTGACGCGGAACGGCCGTCAGGCCCAGCATTTGCAGCCGTGGCTCCAGATACCCGCGCCAGCCCCACTCCTCCGATACAGAAAACAACATGCGCGGGATAAGCTGCGCGACGAACCCGGCCAGAAGCAGCGGCCACAATTCCGAGAGCGGCACGGTCAGCGTCGTGAAGCCCAGACCCACGTTGATGAGCAGCGCCCCGCCAAATAGAAGCGGGTAAAGCAGCAGCGCCAGCACGTACCAACGCCACTCCGTCCGCAGATTCAGCCGCAACCCCGCGTCCTTCCAGCCGTCGCCCAACAGGAAGCGGACAACCAGCACCATCACCAGCGGGCTGAGCACAAACAGCAGCCCGCCAATCTCCTGCCCGCTCGCCATTAGCACACCGCCCGCAATCGCCAGCAGCAGCGCCCCGCCGTAGTAGATGACAATGTTTCGCACTACTTTGTTTCTCGCCTCAGTCGTCATAATCCCATCACTCCTTGTTGATTGGTTTCATCATTTGTTCAAGAGAAAGCACCGTCATGTCGCCTGCGTCAATCCGATCGACCACACTTTGGAGCCAGGCCCGGTACCAAGTGTTGGCCGCCAGCCCGTACTCCAGCGTGAGCATCGAGTAGAAGCGCGGCCGTTCCGGGGCCGCCTCGCCCGATTGGTCTGCGGCCGACTCGTAGACCGACGCGTACATCGCCAGCGTCTCGTCCACCTGGTCGATATGGGTTTGCAGGACATGCCGCGCCTGCTCGTCGCTGATCATGAACGCGAAGTAGAGCTGGACCAGAAACGGGTCCCGGTCGTCGGCCGGCGGCTGCGGTGTCGCTAGCCACGTCTCCAGCTCCGCCCGCCCCATCTTGGTGATCGTGTACTGCTTGATGTCGAGCTGGTCCTCGCGGGGGATGACCTCCATATCGATCAGCCCGTCCGCCCGCAGCTGCTTGAGCGTGCGGTAGATCTGGCTCTGGTCGGCGGGCCAGAAATGCTGCACCGAGTTATCGAACGCTTTTTTCAGCTCATAACCCGACATCGGTTGAAACGACAGAAAACCCATCATGGCGTGGCGCAAGGACATTGTGCTCTCCTCGAAATTATTAGACCAATACTATAGGATATGTCCTATAGGTTAGGTCGATAGGATAACCTGAACTGTGACGCTTGTCAAGGGGATAGTGGAAGGTGGTGAAACTGACTGTGGTCAGACCAGGGGGGAAGGCAGCGAAAGGCAGGCGGGATCGGGAAGTGCGGCGCGGAGCGGCAGCCGGGCAGGCGGCGTCAACCCACCGGCGTCAGCGGTTCGCCCCCGCCCAGCACGGCCAGCACATTGTCGGCCGCCAGGTCGGCCATCGCCTGGCGCGTCTCCACCGTGGCGCTGCCGATGTGGGGGGCGACGACCAGCCGGTCGCGCATCGTCACCAGATCGGGGTGCAGGCGCGGCTCGTCCTCGAACACATCCAGCGCCGCGCCGGCAATCTCCCCATCCGCCAACGCCCGCGCCAGCGCGGCCTCATCGACAACAGGACCGCGGGATGTATTAATAAGGAAGGCCGACCGTTTCATCGCTCGAAACTGGGGCGAGCCGACCAGGTGGCGGGTGGTGTCGTTGAGCGGCACATGGATGCTGATGAAGTCGCTCTCAGCCAGCAATGTCGCGAACGAAACGTGCCGCGCACCCAGCCCCCGGTCTGCTTCCGGACGGGGAGACGAAGCAGTGTAGAGCACCGGCATGCCAAACCCCAACGCCCCGCGCCGGGCGACGGCCGTCCCGATGCGCCCCAGCCCGACGACGCCCAACGTCTTGCCATGGACATCCGCCCCGGCCAGCGGCGGCATCAGCTCAAAGCGCGTGTACCGTCCGGCCCGCATGAAGGCGTCGGCCTCCGGAATACGCCGGGCCACCGCCAGCAGCAGCGCCCAGGCCAGATCGGCCGTCGTCTCGGTCAGGATGTCGGGCGTGTTGGTGACGAGGATGCCCCGCTCCCGCGCCGCCGCCACGTCGATATTGTCGTAGCCGACCGCGACGTTGGCGATGATCCGCAAACGCGGCGCAGCCCCCATCACCTCCGTCGTCATGCGGTCGGTCAGCAGGCAGATGACCGCGTCGGCGTCGAGAACGGCCGTCCGCAAGTCGTCCGGCGGCAGGGGGTCGAGGCGGTCGTGGTAGGCGACGGTGGGGCCAGCGGCTTGCAGGCGGGCGATGGTCTGGGCGGGGATATGTTGGGTGATGATGATACTGGTCATGATGTCGGGTAGTCGGGTTGTTGGCTGGTCGAGGAGTCGAGTCATTTACTGTGAGGGCGGGCAGTAGAAACCGGGCTTTTCCAAAGAAGCCCGGTTTCTGGTTTGAACGCTCCCAAGCACACCCTACCGCTTGCGGCGCAGGAGGAGCAGCCCCAGCAGCGCTCCCACCACTCCGGCCAGCGCCACAGGCCACACCCAGCGCAAATCTTCCTCCAGCGGCGGTTGGGCATCACGTCTGCTCTCCTGCCACCGGCTGGAAGGCCAGCACATGGTACGCATCCTTGTTGGCCAGAAACTGCTCGCGATCCATCTCGAAGCCCAGCGCCTCCCAGATCTGCTGCAGTTCCTCCCCGGCCTGACCGTACGTGTTGTCGTACACCTCAGCCAGTTCGGCCGCGTCGGTCAGACGGCGCACGACCACATGCTCTACGCCGTCGGCCGTCTGGATGGTCGCTCGCGGGTCGGCCTCCAGATTGCGATACCAGTCCGAGTCCGGCCATGCGGCGATGGCGTACTTGGTGTCGCCGTAGCGCTGGTACTCGACCACCGCCCGCCGGGGCAGCCCGCTCTTGCGGCCCGTGGTCGTCACCACCATAAAGAGCCGCCCCACCAACGGTCCCAGTCCCAGCCGGTAGAGCAGCAGCGGCGAGCGAACCAGGGCACGCATGGCCGGGTCGTTGGGATAGGGTACGGTCACGGGGGTCGTTATCTCACTCATCGGTCGTCTCCTGTGGCAGTTCGGCCACGTGCAGGTGGAGCCGCCCATCCTGCTCACGAATCGTCAGCACGTCAATCGCAAATAACACCCCATCGGCGGCGCTCAGCTGCTCGGGGGCGTGGGTGGTGGCGACGGCCAGGACGCGCATCCCCGCCGCCCGGCCCGCTTCGATCCCCGCCGGCGCATCTTCCACGACCACACAATCGGCCGGGTCCACACCCAGCCGCGCGGCCGCCTGCAAATACGGTTCCGGGTGCGGCTTGCCGTGGGCCACGTCGTCGGCCGTCACCAGCACCGGCGGCGTCGGGAAGCGGCCCAGGCGCAGCCGGGTCGTCGCCGTCACGTTGTTGCCGCTGGTGACCACCGCCCACCGGCCATCCGGCAGCCCGGCCAACAGCGACCGCGCCGCGTCGAAGATGGTCAGGCCGTCCTCGTCGACGGCCGCCGTCGCTTCCATCAGCCGCGCTTCTTCGGTCGCGTCCAGATGCGGGGCCACCGCCGCCATCACCTCCACCGACGGCCGTCCGTGGGCCAGCGCCATGATGCGCGACGGATCCACGCCATGCTGGTCGCCCCAGCGCTGCCAATGACGCTCAATCACCGGAGCGGAGTCGACCAGCACGCCGTCGAGGTCGAAGAGGATGGCGGAACAAGTGAGGTCCATGTGAGGATTATAGCGGAAGACGACCTGACAGGTGTGGGAGATGGGTCAATCGGTGTGGCCGCGCTCGTACACCTATCAGGTCTACGACGTCCCGCTCAACAACGCCACCATCGCTTCATCCCCGCTCTCACGGGCGATGTCGAGAGCCGTCTTGCCCTGCATATTCGTCCAGCCAGTGTCTGGCTCCGTGTTCTCCAGCAGCCAACGAGCCAGCGTCACATCCCCCCGCCCCACCGCCATGCTCAACGCCAGGTCGGTGCTGCCGCGCGCGCCCTCATCGTAGAGCCATGCCACCAGCTCCGGGTCACCGCTCAGCACGGCGTGGGTCAACAGCGGGATGAAGTGGGCCCCATGCGCCTGAATCTGCGCCGGGTCATTGGCCAGGAACGCGGCCACATCGTCCCGCCGGCCCAGCATAGCGGCGGTGCAAATGTCCAGCGGCGCGCCCTGCTCCAGCAGGAACTCCGCCACAGGCCGGCTGCCGACGTGGGCGGCCGCCTGCAGCGCCGTCTCTGTGTCGCCGGGTCGCCACTCCTGGGCCACGTTCAGCAGCCCCGGCTCATCAGCCAGCATATGCTTTACCTTCGGCAAGTTGCCATGCCCGGCAATGACAAATGTGCGGATCGTTTCCGGAGAAAATGTGGGGGAATCGGTCATCGGTCTTACGCTCCTCGAACAGAGTTTGGTCGGCGGCCATTGTACCGCGATGCGCCGGTGAGGGGCCAATGCAGCTGGCCCGCGCCGGTCACCGCATCTGGCATGAAGGGGACAGCAAACAAGTTTCCCATTCCGCGGCGTCTGCCCAGCCCACGTTACCGCCCCAAACAGCACCGGCACGGCATTGGTTACCGCCAGCAGCGTCAGCCAGTCAGTCACCCTGTCCAGTCCGACCACCAAGAAAAGCGAACTACTGAACCTGTTCGAGGTCACCCTCGCAGGTGTGCCGGCAGGTACGGATGAGGTGGAGATTGAGTTGGTGTCGGTGCTGGATGAGGGCGATTCAGCCGCCCTGCTCGGCGCGGCCGCCAGCTACGTCTGCGAACCGCCGGCGCCGTAGCGCGACCAACCAGACCTGACAGCTCTTCTTCGAGCTGTCAGGTCCTTCTTCCACGCCCCAGCTCCCATCATCTTGACACCTCCACCCCCTCGCGCTATCCTTCCCAATGCGAGAGGCAGTTCGTCAATTTGCTGCAGACGACTGCCTGTTTTTGTGTGTGCTGGTCGCTCGCGTGCCGGCGACAGGCTTAAGCAGGAAAGGTGCGCACAGGAGGCGCAAAACAATGAAGCACATATCGTTGTGGAAACGGGCACTGCCCGCGCTCGGCCTGCTGGCCGCGCTCGTCCTATTTGTCTTTGCGATGGCCATACGGCCCGCAGCGGCCGCCGGCATCATCGTCAACAGCGCGGCCGACACCGTGGCCGACGACGGTGTCTGCACCCTGCGCGAAGCGATCACCGCCGCCAACACCGATACCGCCTCCGGCGCGACCACCGGTGAATGCGCGGCCGGCAGCGGCGCCGACACCATCACCTTCGCCGTCAACACCATCATCACCCTCGCCGGCAGCCAGCTCCCCTCAGTCACCACCGAGATGACTATCACCGGCAACGGCGCGGCCAACACCATCATCCAGGCCAACGCCGCCGCCAACACCCACCGCGTCTTTGAGGTAGCGCCCGCCGGTAACCTGACGCTGGGCGGTGTGGCGGTGCGGCTCGGCCGCTGCAACGGGGCATGTAACACAGCTGCCTTCGACGGCGGCGGCATCCTCAACGCGGGCACGCTAACCGTGACCAACAGCACCCTCTCCGGCAACGCGGCCGGCACCAGGGGCGGTGGAATCTACAACACCGGCAGCGATGCCGCGCTGACCGTGTCCAACAGCACCCTCTCCGGCAACGCGGCCGACTTCGGCGGCGGCATTTATAGCGATGGCGGCACTGTGACCGTGACCAACAGCACCCTCTCCGGCAATTCGGCTAACTCCGATGGCGGCGGCATTTACAACACCGGCAGCGACGCCACGCTGACCGTGACCAACAGCACCCTGTCCGGCAACCTGGCCAGAAACGTCGCTGGCGGTATCTTGAACCATGTCGGCACCGTCACCGTGAGCAACAGCACCCTCTCCGGCAATGGCGCGACCAGATTGGGCGGCGGGATCTTGAACGGATTCGGTGGCACGCTGACCTTGACCAATAGCACCCTCTCCGGCAACTCGGCCACCGACGGCGGCGGCATCAGCCAGGGTGACGGCACGCTGACGGTGACTAACAGCACCCTCTCCGGCAACTCGGCCGACGCCAGCGGGGGCGGCATCTTGAACACCGTCGGCGGCATAGCAACGCTGACGCGCAGCCTGATCTCCGGCAACAGCGCGGCCACGGCCGATGAAATCTATCTCGGCACGGGCACCGTCAGCGCCGACGCCTTCAACGTCTTCGGCGACAGCAGCCGGACCAATGCCGAGGCCTTCTTCGGCTTCACCCCCGGCGCGAGCGACCTGACCGCCACCAGCGACGAACAGAATGTCGCGCTGGCGAACATTCTGTCCACCACCCTGGACGATAACGGCGGCCCGACCGAAACCCACGCTCTCGTCGCCGGCAGCCCGGCCATCGACCTCGCGCCCTCGGCCGCCTGCGCCGCCGCCCCGGTCAACGGCCTCGACCAGCGCGGCGAACCGCGCAACGTAGACATTGACGGTACGCCCTCGGCCAACGAATGCGACGCCGGGGCATACGAGTACCAGCTACCACTCAACGGTACGATCCGGATCGTCAAAGACGCCACCCCGGCCGACGATACCGTCTTCAGCTTCACCGACGACATTAAGTCACCCAACAGCTTCACGCTGCAAGACCCGTCCGGCGACACCAAGACGTTCAACGACCTGCCCGCCGGCGGCAGCTACACTGTCACCGAACTCGACTTCCCCGGCTGGCCGCTGACCAATATCCAGTGCAGTTCGACTTCCTCGGTCATCACCAGCGATTTTGCCGGCGGCTTCATCACCGTCAACAGCCTGGGCGAGAACGACACCGTCACCTGCACCTTCACCAACACCCAGTGCCAGCCGGGCTTCTACGACAACGGCGGCAATGCTTGCGTCCCGGCCGATCCCGGCTTCTATGTCCCCGAACCCGGAGCCACCGAGCAGATCGAATGCCCTGCCGGCACAACCTCCGAGGCAGGCGCGGCCGAGTGCACCCCCATACCAGCAGCAGGGGTCTTTCTGCCCGCCGTGCTGAGCCAGTAGGCACATACACAGAAGCGGGCGATGGCACGTCGCCCGTGGACGGAGTCGACAGCGCCGCCCTGCTCGGTGCGGCGGCGCACTATGAGTGAGGCGACGTCGACGAGCCGCAGACCGGTTCCATCACCATCATCAAGGAAGTGGCAGACTTCAATCAGCCCCCGGGCACCGACTGGGAGTTCACGCTCACGTCGCCGGAAGGGCCAGGCGACTTCACCCTCCCGGCGGCCGGCGGCAGCACCGGCGAGGGCGGCTTGCCGGTCGGGGCCTGGACGTTCACCGAAACGCCCAAGCAGTTCTGGGAGGTCAGCGTCGAGTGCAACACCGGCGAGACGAGCAACAACAACAGTATCGCCTTCACGCTGGACCCCGGCGAAGATGTGATCTGTACGTTCTTCAACGTGTTTCCGCAGTAACAGACTATCTTGTCGACGCACCTCTGAGGTTTACAAAAACCTCAGAGGTGTGTGGGCTGCGGGCCCCCTTTACAGCGTCGCCATTTCCGTGTTGTTGAAGCGGCGGCGGTAGAACTCCCCATACATTACCTTGCGCTCCAGCGCCTCCAGCACCGCGTTGGTGAAGTTCACCTTCTCAAACTGCTGGGCGCTGCCTAGACCACCGGGGCTGAAGACGTTGATCTCCATCAGCTTGTCGCCCACAATATCCAGTCCCACCAGGAACATCCCGTCGGCCACCAGCTTGGGGCGGACGATCTCGGCAATGCGCAGCGCCGTGTCGTCGATGATCGCCTTGTCAATCTTGCCCCCGGCGCTGATGTTGCTGCGCATGTCGTCGCCACGCCGGATGCGGCGGAAAGCAGCGTACTTTCCTTTGTAACGCAGCGGCTGGCCGTTCATCAGGAAGAGGCGCGTGTCCCCTTCGGCGGCCGCCGGGCAGATACTCCTGGCCGATAATGTAACCGTCGCGCGACAGCGTCTCGATAATCTGGTTCAGGTTGGACAGGTCATCGTTGCGCACCAGAAAGACGCCCTGCCCCCCGGAGCCCTGCAGCGGCTTCAGCACCACGTGCCCGCCATGCTCCCGGGCAAACGCCTTCATCTCGTTGCGGTCGCGCGTGATGATCGTGGCCGGGCGCACTTCTTCCGGAAAGCCCTGGAAGTACATCTTGTTCACTGCTTTGGCCAATCCGTTCGGGTCGTTGAGGACGATGACTCCGCTGCGCATCGCCATGCGGCCGAAGATGATCCCGGCCGAAACCGCCCAGGGCCGGTTGCTGGCGTCGTCGGACGGGTCGTTGCGCAGCATCACCACGTCAAGTTCGTCGACAACGATGCGTTCCTTCCGCGCTTTCGGCCCCTTTAGCTCGTTGAGGTATGACTCGGTCGTCTTGTAGTTGGTGCGGTTGACCGAACGGGCCAGCGCGTGGATCGTATCGCTGGGATCGTAGATCAGGTCGCCGACGCCCATCACCCACACTTCATGTCCCTGATTGACCGCATTCATGCCCAGGCGGGTGGTGGTGTACCCTTTTGTCTCGGTGTTAACGTCGTTGACCACAAATCCTATTCTCATTTCCTCTTCTTGTTTCCTTTTACCAGATCGAGGACCGTCAGGCCGCGACCCAGTAGCTCTAATTTGGCTGCCGATTCAGGCGACGTCAGAAAGTGCGGCCGCCAGCGAGGTGGCTCCAGCACGCGACGTCGTTGTAACTCTTCGATGATCGGAATGTGCTCGCCGGCGATCTTGCCGACAAAGAACAGATCCGTGAGTGGTTCTTTGGTTAAGTAGTCCAGCAAAGCGATGAGGCCGCGCAGGTAGACCGCATCTTTGGTCAGCCCCCCGGCCCGGTAGGTGCGCATGGTGATGGTGTACCCGGTGCGCCGCGGGAAGCGGTGGGTGTCGGTCAGAAGCCGAAACGTCTCGATGAATGTCGCCCCGTTGACCAGCGCGTCGGCGGCAATGACCCGACCGGCCAGCAGGCGGACGCGTGGCCGGCTCAACCCGCCGACCATGTACTCCGACAACACCGCCAGCCCTTCCTGCAGCTCTTCGTAGCCCGCCAGCCCGGAAGCGAGCAGCGTAAAGCGCTGGGCGCGGCCGTTGAAGTAGGTCAGCGAATGGACGCCGACCTCATGGCTCAGCAATGGCTGCACGCGATTGGCGGCGATATTGACCGTCTGGCCCACCAGCAAGTTGCCTTGCGAGACCATCAGCCCGGCCAATCCCTTTTGCACCACGACGCGGGCGTCGAAGCCGGGGTCTTCGTCCTGATACCGCGCAATTTCGGCCCGCGCCTGTTGGGCGAAGGCCGCTGCATCGAGCGGGGGCGGGTCGGCGGCTTCCCGGCTGCCGGCGGGGATGGCCGCCAGCAGCTGCGCCGCCGTCGCCACCAGACGCGCATCCGGCTGGCCGTACAGCTGGCGGCTTTGCAGCAGGAACTCCGGCCGGCCGATCGTGCCCAGCATGGAGATCTGAAGGTCCAGCTCCTTCCGCTTTTCATGGAACAGGTACTGCAGCGTGGGATCCTCCACCTGCTCGATCTTGATCCCCCACAGCTGGCGCTTGAGCAGCGCCGGATCGGCCGTCTGCGGACGGTAGCGAAAGACCGGCGTCTGGGCGAATCCCCGCCGCTTGAACTGACGCCAGGCCGCGTGCGGGTTGATCGGGGTCACTTGCAGCAGAAAGTCGAAGCTGTCACCAACGGCCGACAGCTGCTTGTCCACAACCCAGACCGCCTTGACCGTCGCCTGGCGGCCGAGCATATGATAGTGGCGGGGTTGGTACGGCGTCTGGGTGCGGGCAAAGGTAAAGAAGGCGCGCTGCAATGCCCGGTTGAAGTCTCGCGTCAGCGCCGCCAGAATGAGCGGCAGCAGCTCGCCCGTCTCGGCCTGCCGGTAGATGGGCCGGACGGCGATGCCGATGCGCCCCACCCCCAGCGCCGCCGCGTCCGCTTCGTCGAGCAGCGGGAGCATGCGCGGCGGGGCCGGACGGCCGCCGGTCGTCTCCTCCACGATGGCTCGCTGGCGCTTGATTCTGATGGCGGCCAGCTCCGTTTCCAGTGTGGTCAGCGTATTGCCCAATGTGTTGCGGTCGGGGCTGGAGATCCGGAATGCCGGTCGCGGCAAGGCGGGGCTGTCATCGGCGCTCTCGTCGTCGCTTGTGTCGGCCCAGACTTCGACCAGAAGCGTACGGCCAAACGCGCCTGACTGCGTGCGAGCCACGCCAGTGACCAGGCTCTTCAGACCGGGCGCAAACGACCGCTGTCCGGGCGCCAAAATGTAGGCGGGTTGGCCGGTAATGAGCTGGTCGGTGCCCGGGTCTGCGCGGCGCGAAGGAAAGCGGTAGACACACAGAAAGGGCAGCGGGCGATCGACGTGGATGCGGCCGTCGCGTGGCAGCAAACGCCGCACGCGCTTGCCATCCGCCAGTCGGCCGGCAACGTCCCTGACCAACTGCGCGGGAATGGTGGTCGCCGCCGCCTTCTTTGTATTAGCTTTCATCAAGCGCGGCCAGAACGCCGGGAATAGTCGCCGCCAGGCTCTCTCGAATGGCGGTTAGCTGGAGCGGATCGGCCTCGCCGGTCCATTCGTCCATGAAGAACTTCTTGAACTCGATGGACAGCACGCAGCCGCTGTCCGGGAACTGTTCGTGGGTCCAGCGAGCAAACTGGCCGCCGCGAAAGCGCACATTCTCGCGCACGTCCAGCGACCGGCCCAGATAATCATACGCATGCAGGTCGCCCATGAACCGCTTGACCACTTTCGCCCAACGCATGCGGTTCATCGTCCCGGTGCCGACGTTGACCTCCGGGTTGCCCGCCGCCGGGGCAGCCGGGGCGTCCGGTCCGTCGCGGCGGTGGTTGTAAGTGTGGAGGTCGAAGACAACGAAATGCCCGTACCGCTGCTCCAACTCGCTAAAGAGGGCGTGGGCGGCGGTGTAGAACGCATCGTAGCCGGCCAGCGACCGCTCGACCAGGTCATCCGGCGGCGGGTCGCGCCACACATCCAACCCCCAGCAATCCTCCGGCACGCGGTAGACGGCATGGTCGCGCGGCCGGTTGAGATCGACCTCGAAGCGGGAGTGCAGGCCGATGATGCGATTCTCGGCAATCGTCGTCCAGCTCGCTGTGTGTGGATCTTCTTCGCGCAGGCGGCCGTCATCGGGCAGCTTCATCAGCGCCGCCACCTCCGGACGCAATAGATGCCCGTCATGAATGGCAGTGGCAATAAGAGGGCTGCCACCGTGGACCACATCGTACACTGATTGCACTGATCGAACCGCCTTTGCTATGGGTTGCTGCAGTTGAAATAGAGGACAAAGGCAGTGTATCAGAACGTAGAGTGGGACGCTACTCTACTCATCCATTCAGCAGGACTTTGCACTATTCGAGCGACCGGCGTGACCAGATTCCTTTCCGGTCTGGCTGGGGCGGCGGGAACGCGACAGGAATGTCGCCGCTACGGTTGGCAACCCGACTACTGAAAGACCCTGCCCGTTTCCCGGCGAAAGATTGACCACTGCGCCCCCTTTCTGATACACTTCCGTTGGAAGTCCGTCATTTGTCACAACCATATAGTCAGACACGGGAAGACACGCAGCTTGCTGGAGGGTAAGGCGTGCGTTCTACCTTGGTACTCACTATGAAACGCTGGCCACGCGAACCGGCGGCGCACGCGCTGCGGTTTTGGCCTCAATCGATTGGTGGAGAAATGATGAACGACCGGACCCACTTGCCCAAGGCGCGTCTTGCGCTGATGCTGATGTTACTGACAGCCCTGCTGTCGGCTGTGCTGTTCCAGACAGCCGCGCCCGTCGCCGCGGCCTGCGGCGGCACGACCACTGTCACCGACGAAGCCTCGCTCGACGCGGCCATCGTCGCCTTCAACGCCGAGACCGGCTCGTGCGTCTTCACGATCGAGTTCGACAACGATATCACGCTGGACAACTCGTTGACCGTGATCGACAACAGCGATCCAGACGTCAGCCTCATCATTAACGGCGCGTCCTATACGCTCAGCGCGACTGATCTGGACAGCATGAATGGCCTGACCATTATAGAGGGCATCGTCACGGTAAACGCGCTGACGATCACCCGGATGTCTACCGGCATCTACGCCGCTTTAGATGTCGACAGCCTGACCGTCAATGAAAGCACCTTTTCCGGCAACTTCATTGGCATTGTTTCGGACGCTGCTGGTGGCTCCGTCCGCGATTCGCTCTTCGCCAATAACTTCCAGTTTGGCATCGTCGTGGCACAAGGCTTCGTGACGCTGACAAACAGCACGTTTTCCAACAACGCCGACGTCGGCGTCCTGGTCAATACCTTCGGCAGTGCCCTGCTGACCAACATCACCAGTGTCAATAACGGCCAGGCCGCCGTCAACTTCGGCTCAATCACCATCAACAACAGCATTCTGGCCGGCAGCGACGACGAGGACTGTTTTAACGTTAATACGGTTACGATCAACCACACTTTGATCGAAGACACCGACGGCGAGGCGTGCGGCCTGACGGCGGCCAACCCCGACGCGGACGGCAACATAGTCGGCGAAATGGCCATCCTGGGCGCGCTGGGTAACTACGGCGGACCAACCCAGACCATTCCGCTGCTTACGCTTTCCGGCAGCGTCACAGCCGCCAGCCCGGCCATTGACGCCGGCGACAACGCCCTTGCTGTCGACGAAAACAGCGCTCCTCTGGTATTCGACCAGCGCGGCAGCGGCTTCCCCCGCATCCTCAACGGCACGGTCGACATGGGCGCGTACGAAGGTGCCTCAGTCGTCGTCTGCCCCGCCTTCCCGGCCACAGTGCTGGACGAGACCGAGCTGAACACCGCCATCCTCTGCTACAACTACACCACCACCCCCGGCGTCTACACCATCACCCTCGACGCCGACATCGACCTGACGGCCTCCACTATAACCGTCGACAACGATGACCCGACCATATCCCTCGTCATCGAGGGCGATAATCGGACAGTCGACGGCCAGGACATCGTCGGTGTGCGGCCGCTAACCATCGCCGCGGAGACCACCGTCACGCTCAACGACGCCACCCTGACTGGCGGCAATGTAACGAGAGACCTCAACGACACGGGTGATGGCGGGGCCATCTTGAACGGCGGAATACTGACGATCAACAACGTCACCCTGACCGCCAACACCGCCAGAGATGACGACGGCGGTGGGCTGGCCAGCCTGTCCGGTTCCACCACGACCATTAACGACAGCACCATTAGCAACAACACCGCCGGGCAGTTGGGCGTCAATGAGTCACCTGGCGACGGCGGCGGCATTAGAAACGAAGGCACGATGATCATCCGCCGCAGCCTCATTGACAATAACAGTGCCCTCGGCACCGAAGGTGTCTATGGTGGCGGCATCTACAATCGAGGCGTGCTGCGTGTCGAAGACAGCACGATAAGCAACAATACCGTCAATGCCAGCGACTTCGGCAACGCGGGCGGCGGCATCCACAGTGAGTCCGAAACGGTCATCATCGGCAGCGCCATCGTCAATAACAGCGTGACCAGCGGCGCCGCCGAGAGCTTTCTGCCCTCTTCAGGCGGTGGCATCAACTACGCCAACAACTTTAACGACGGACAGAACTTCATCTATCTGATTAACAGCACAGTCAGCGGCAACTCGGTCACCGCGCCCGACGAGGTATACGGCGGCGGCTTCTACTTTAATGCCGCCCAAACGCCGTTCGGAGAAGCTGTGATCACCAACAGCACGATTAGCAACAACAGTGTGACGGCGAACGGCCGGCTTCAACGTGGCGGGCGGCGGCGCAGCGTTCTACGGGGAGCCGCAATTTGACACGGAAAATGTGGTCACCATCAGCAACAGCATCCTGGCCAACTCCACCACCAACGGTGAAGCCCAGGGCGACTGTGTACGCGTATGCCGTGGACAACTTCACAGCCAACAATTCGCTTTTTGAAGACTCACCGTTTGATGACTGCGACAACAACGGCTCCGGCAATATCGTCAACCAGGACCCGGCGCTTGGCCCGCTGCAAAACAACGGCGGCCCGACCCTCACCCACGCCCTGACGCTGGCCAGCCCCGCTGTCAATACCGGCAGCAACGCGCTGGCCGTCGACGAGAACGCCGCGCCGCTGACCACCGACCAGCGCGGCGCGGGCTTCCCCCGCATCGTGATGACCACGGTCGACATGGGCGCATACGAGCTGGCCAAGGTCGTCTGCCCGGCGTTCCCCATCACCGTGCTGGACGAAGCCGAGCTGAACACCGCCATCTTCTGCTACAACCAGCTGACAACCAGCGGCGTCTACACCATCAACATCGGGGCCAACATTGACCTGACCACCTCCAGCGTGACCATCAACAACCCCGACCCGACCATCTCGCTGATCATCGAGGGGAACAACCGGACGCTCGACGGCCAGGACACGCCGGAACTGCGCGTGCTGCGCGTGGCCGAGCTGACCACCGTCACGATCAACGACATCACCCTGACCGGCGGCTTCGTCACCCAGGGCTTCGACGACGGCGCGGGTCTGGCCAATGACGGCGACACCACGCTCAACAACGTCACCGTCACCGGCAACTTCGTCGACGGCGACGGCGGCGGTGTCAAGAACGGCGACGACGGCACGATGACCATCAACGACAGCGACATCAGCAACAACCAGGCCGGCTTCGACAACGGGGACGGCGCGGGCGACGGCGGCGGCATCGCCAACGACGGCATCATGGTCATCGCCAACAGCGTCATCAACAACAACAAGGTGGTCGATACCAGCGGCGCCAACGGCGGCGGCATCTATAACCAGGGCGAAATGACCATCGACGGCAGTACGATTGACGGCAACACCGTCACCGCCCTGGACGGAGAGGCCAATGGCGGCGGGATTGCCAACGACTTTTCCGGAACTGGTCTGACGGTGACCAACAGCACGATCAGCAACAACACGGTGACGGCCACAGATGGCACGGCTTCAGGCGGCGGCATCCATAGTGAGATCGATCTGACGATCATCAACAGCACCATCAGCAGCAACAGCGTCACCTCTACCGACGATGCCAACGGTGGTGGCTTGCTGGTAGAAAACTTCGAAACGCCCACCATCTTGCTGACCAACGTCACGATGAGCGACAACAGCGCCACCTCCACCGACAACGGCGACGGCCTGGGCGGCGCGGTCTTCCGCGGGGATCCGGATCTCACCATCATCATCAACAACAGCATCCTGGCCAACGCCATCAGCGACGGCGCCCCGGGCGGGGACTGTGTCGTTCGTGGCGACCCGGTGTTCGACTCCAACTTCAGCCTGTATGAAGACACCGGCGATGGCGCGTGCGACCTGGCAGCCGCCAACCCGGACGGCGACGGCAACATCGTGGGCCAGGACCCCAACCTGGGCGCGCTTGGCAACAACGGTGGCCCGACCGAAACCCACCTGCCGCTCGCTGGTAGTCTGGCCATCGACAACGGCAGCAATCCGCTGGCAGTGGACGAAAACGCCGCTCCCCTGACGGCCGACCAGCGCGGCTTCACGCCCCGCATCAACGACGGCACGGTGGAGATGGGTTCGGTGGAAGTGGGCGCTGCCGGCCCGCCCAGCGACAACGCCTGCCCGGTCGACCCTGCGTTCGGCACCGTCGGCGCTGAACTCACGACGCTTCTCGGCACAGGCATGGGTAGCCCCACCCGTAGCCGCATGGTGGCCAAGATCACCATTCCCAACGCCGGCGACGTCACAGAGCTGTATGGGCAGATGGCGGGTAAGGAGTACAACGGCGTCAAGTACGTCCGCTTCATCTTCGGCGACAAGTCGTACCAGCAGGTGCCCACCAACGGCGGCACCTTTGACCTCGGTGACACCGGAGCCATCTCCTGGTGGGGCGACGACCTGACGACTCAGTTCCAGAGCCAGGCTCGGCCGTTCGTCAAAGGCCGCTGGTTCCTGCAGAAGGGCATGAAGAAGATGCGCATCCCGCGGGCGATCGTCATGTACCCAACCCATGACACCGGCAGCGACGAGTACGCCAACGCCTGGTCGACCTTCGGCTATCCCGATAACTTCGTGGCCGGCACGTCCGGCTTCGACCAGACCAACGCGAACGTCCTGCCCATCCCGGAGACGCAAGCCACGACCGACATCGTCGTCCAGGTGGCCGTCACCGACGTCAACCGCGACCCGCGCACCGTCGATGTGATTGTGCGAGCGGGTGGCGTCGAAGTCACCACCACTCTCACCGGCCCGACGACGAAGAAGAGCGAACTGCTCAACATCTTCGAAGTCACGCTGGAAGGTGTTCCGGCGGGCACGGACGAGGTCGAGATCGAACTCGTCTCCGTCCTCGACGAAGGCGACAGCGCCGCCCTGCTCGGAGCGGCCGCCAGCTACGTCTGCGAGCCGCCGACGCCGTAAGGCAGGCGGCTAACCTGACCCACAACAAGACCTGGCAGGCCAACAGAAGGCCTGTCAGGTCTACCCCGATCGGCACGATTCGCAGAACAGCAGCGGCGTCTTGCCACAGCCACCTCCAGAAACAGATTTCCTGTTGCACCCCTGATCTTTGGCGCTATAGTTTACATGAACGGTAAGCGTGCTGGCGCGGGTATTGCCGCGCAGGGAACTCGCATTTCTCGACAGAAAGGATCAAAGCATGAATATAATCGACTCTCCTGAACGGCGTCCCGACGACGCTGCCCGCCGTGCCTGGTTGGCCAGCCTGCTTCTGCAACGACAAAGCACCTGGTTAGATCGGTTCGCCTTCCAATTGCAGCGCCTGTTCGCCCTCGGTCGTGGCCGGCGACGGTGGCTGCAGCGCAAGGCGGCCGTCTCCCTGACCGGCGCGGCGCTGCTGCTGGCTCTGGCTCAGGCCCCGTCCGTCCACGCGGCCAATATCACCGTCTCTACCAACACAGCCAACGGCTTCGTGGCCGACGGCTACTGCTCGCTCAGCGAAGCGATTGCCAACGCCAACGACACCACCACCGGCCAACCGTACATCGACTGCGCCGCCGGCGACCCGACCGGAGCCGACACGATCACCCTGGCCGGCAACACCTACACGCTCAACAGCGCCTACGGCGGTGCGGCTTACTCTGCCGACAACGGCCTGCCGGTCGTCACTAGCGACATCACCATCGAGGGGAATGGGGCGACCATCGAGCGCGACGGCGCAGCGGCCGACTTCCGCATCCTGGCAGTCAGCCAGACCGGTGACTTGACGATTGACGGCACGACAATCAGTGGCGGCTACACGTCCGGCCTCGCCAGCGGCGGCGGCATTCTCAGCTGGGGTTCGCTGACACTGACAGATGCTGCTGTCAGCGGCAATGAATCAGCAGGGTTCGGTGGGGGCATCTTTGCGTTCGGCGGCACGTTAACCGTTGCAAACTCCACCGTCAGCGGCAACACGGCCTACAGCGGGGGTGGCTTCGCGGCCCAATATACCACCGTGACCATCGAAAACGGCTCGGCCGTCACGCTGAATACTGCCGCTCAATATGGCGGCGTCCGGATCAACGAAGGCACGCTGACCATCGACAACAGCAGCATCGACGACAACAACGCCACTCTGCGGGCCGGCGGCCTGTTCAGCTACAAGTCGACCGTCAACATCCTCAACGGCTCGACCATCAGCGGCAACGAGAGTCTGGCGGCCATCGGCGGCGCGCGCTTCTTGCTCAGCGACGTCGCGATCAACGACAGCACCATCAGCGGCAACACGGCCAGCGGTTTCGCCGGCGGGTTGTCCATCGAAGGCAGCACCGTCACCATTGACAACAGCCTGATAAACGGCAACAGTGCGACGTATAACCTCAACTATCCTGCCATTGGCGGAGGTCTCTACATCACGCGCGGGTTTGACTATGGTCCGAACCAGTACGTAGACAGCGACGTCACTATCACCAACAGCACCATCAGCGGCAACGTCGCTCGCTTTCGCGGTGGTGGCATTTACAACGACGGCGAGCTAATCATCGACAACAGCCTGATTGACGATAACCGCGTCATAAGTGGATTTGGCGGCGGCATCTCCAATGATGACGGCGCCACGGCCAGCATCACCGACAGCACCATCAGCCGCAACTTGGCCAGCCGACGGCGGCGGCCTATTCAACGACGGTCAGATGACGATCGCCAACAGCCTCATTACCGGCAACAACGGCGGCGACGGCGGCGGGCTGTACAACAACGACGGCACGACCACCATCACCGACAGCACGATCACCGACAACACGGCCCGAAGCCAGGGCGGCGGACTGTACAACGATACCGGCACGCTGACCGTCATCAACAGCACGGTCTCCGGCAACAGGGCAGGACAAGAAGGCGGCGGCCTCTACATCTTTGGCTCGGCCACCGTCACGAACATCGTCAACAGTACCATCAGCGGCAATGTGGCTGGCAGCGAGGGCGGCGGCATCTACCAAGACCGCGGGACACTGACCATCACCAACAGCACCATCACCGGCAACACAGCGACTACAAGTGGCGGCGGGCTGTACCTGTACAATGATAGCCCAGGCGCCGTCGCGACTATCGTCAACAGCATCATCTCCGGTAATACCGCCGTGGAAGACGGCAACGAGATCTTCCGCGTAAACGGGACCATCACGGCCGACGCCTACAACGTCTTCGGCGACAACAGCCAAACCAACGCCGACGCTTTCGACGGCTTCACCCCCGGCGGCAGCGACCTGACCGCCACCAGCGACGGCACGAACCCAACCGCACTGGCGGCCATCCTCGACACGACCCTGGCCGACAACGGAGGGCCAACTGAGACCCATGCCCTGGTGGCGGGCAGCCCGGCCATCGACTTCGCGCCGACGGCCGCTTGTGCCGCCGACCCCGTCTTCGGGACTGACCAGCGCGGCGAACCGCGCAGCATCGACATCCCCGGCGAAGGCAACGACGGCGGGCCGAACCTGTGCGACAGCGGGGCCTACGAGGTCCAGATCCCGCCCGAAAGCTTCTGCCCCATCGACCCGCTCTACGGCACGGTTGGAACGGAGCTGACCACCCTGCTCGGCACGGGCATGGGCAGCCCGACGCGCAGCCGCATGGTCGCCAAGATCACCATTCCCAACAGCGGCAACGTAGTTGACCTCTACGGCCAGATGGCCGGCAAGGAGTACAACGGCGTCAAGTTCGTGCGCTTCATCTTCGGCGACAAGAGCTACCAGCAGGTCCAGCCCGAAACCGACCTGGGCGACACCGGTGCGATCTCCTGGTGGGGAGCCGACCTGGACGAGAGCAAGCTGCTGGCCAAGCCGTTTGTCAAGGGGCGCTGGTTCCTGCAGAAGGGCATGAAGAAGATGCGCATCCCCCGCGCCATCGTCTTCTACCCGACCTACGATACCGGTGACACCGAGTACGCCAACGCCTGGAGCACCTTCACCTACCCCGACAACTTCGTGGCCGGCACGCCCGGCTTCGACCAGAGCAACACTAACGTCCTGATGATCCCGGAGACGCAAGCGCCCACCGACATCGTCGTCCAGATCGCCGTCACCGACGTCAACCGCGACGCTCGGACGGTGGACGTGACGGTCACAGCCGGTAACGTCAGCCAGACGGTGACGCTCACCGGCCCGACGACCAAAAAGTCGGAGCTGCTCAACATCTTCGAGGTCACGTTGGAAGGCGTCCCCGCCGGTGTGGATGAAGTCGAGATCGAACTCGTCTCGGTGCTGGACGAAGGCGACAGCGCCGCCCTGCTCGGAGCGGCCGCCAGCTACGTCTGCGAGGTCGCGGCTCCGTAAAGAAAGACCTGACAGGTGGGCGGCCGATCCTCGCCGCACCGCGGCGACCCGCTCGCCCACCAATCGGTTCACTATATAAAGGAAGAGTCCCGGACGGCACGACTGGCGCCGCCGGGACTTTTTCTGCTTTTGGTCTCAGCGACCAAGAAGGAGAGCCCTGCCCGCGCCTACTCCCGCCGCCCGTGATACTGGTAGTATTCGACCCGAATCGGGCCGTTGTAGAGCTTGCGTACCCGGTCCGGCCGCGCCCGCTTGAAGTAGTCGGGGAACTTGCGGTCGGCCGTCAGCACATAGACCGACCAGCCCGACTTCTTGCGCAGCATCTTGTTCAGCGTGATGTAGATCTCGTTGACCGTCTGGAAGTCGGCCAGCCGGCGGCCGTATGGCGGGTTGGTGATCAGGATGCCGTACTCCCGGTCAATCCACAGGTCGTGGACATCCTTCACCTCGAACACAATGTCGTCCCCCACCCCCGCCAGCGCGGCGTTCTGCCGGGCAATCTCGATGACGGCGGCATCCTTGTCATAGCCGAACAGCGACAGTTCGCCCGACCGGTCGACGGCCGCTTCCGCTTCCGCCCGTGCCGCCTGCCACGCCGCCTCCCCCACCGCCGGCCAGCGCTCCGACGCAAAGCCGCGCTGCAAACCGGGGGCCATGTTCCGCCCAATCATCGCCGCCTCAATCAGGATCGTTCCAGAGCCGCACATCGGATCGATGAGCAGCCGCTCCTTGTCCCAGAACGAGAGCAGCACCAACGCCGCCGCCAGCGTTTCCGTCAGCGGCGCGTCCCCCGCCTGGGCCCGGTACCCCCGCTTGTGCAGTCCGTCGCCGGACGTGTCCAGCGTCAGCAGGGCCTGGTCCTTGCGAATCGTCACCTGAATGCCGTAGTCGGCCCCCGTCTCCGGCAGCTCGTCCACGCCATGCGCCGCCGCCAGCCGCTCCGCCACCGCCTTCTTGACAATCGCCTGACAGCTGCGCTCGCTTTGCAGCGTGGAGCGGACAGACCGCGCATTGACCGGGAAACGGCCGTCCGCTGGAATCCACCGCTCCCACGGCAGCGCCCGCGTCTGCTCGAACAGCTCGTCGAAGGTGACGGCCGTAAATTCGCCCAGCTGCAGCTGCACGCGACCGGCGCTGCGCAGCCACAGGTTGGCGCGCGGGATGGCGTCGGGTGTGGCGACAAACGCCACCCGCCCTTCGCTGACCACCGTATCGGCAAAGCCCAACGCTTCCAGCTCCCGTCTGACCACCGCCTCCAGCCCGAACTTGGCCGTGGCGATCAAAGTTATCGATTCCATAGCCGCTATTGTACCCGACTCCCGCCGGGGCGGTTGGCCGCCGCGCCGCAAAGCTGCGATCACCGCCCGGATTGACGACGCGAATGCCCGGCGCAGCTGCGGCACGCCCGGCAACTTTGTTCCCCACCCCCCGGCTTCAACCAGAGTAACCGTAACATCCTGGCGATCCCGGAGACGGAGGCCACCACCCCCTAACTGAAGCGCCGCGCAGTTGTCCCGCCCCAGCCGCCAGCCAGAGTATTTCAGTTTTCGGGTTCAGGCCGTTGAAACGGCCTGCTATCGAAGGAAACCCACTGAACGTGGGTTGCAGAAGGGGTGGCCGGTGTGCTTTCCTTCTCGTTCCTTGTGGGTTTTGACCCAGTTCCCCGGTAGCTGTCGGGTTTCAACCCGCAGCAGTCTGAAAACTAAAAGCCCCCAGCCCCAATTCTTGACACCCCCACCCCCTTGCGCTATCCTTCCCAACGTAAGGGGCAGTTCGTCATTTTGTTGTTGACGGCTGCCTGTTTTTATGTCTGCTGCCCACCATCGCGCGGGCGGCAGACCCAGTAACAAACGCGCACAGGAGGCGCAGAACAATGACGCAATCATCGATGTGGAAACGGGCGCTGCCCGCCCTTGGCCTGCTGGCCGCGCTTGTCCTCTTTGTCTTTGCTATGGCCGTCCAACCCGCGGCGGCCGCCGGCATCGTCGTCAACAGCGCGGCCGACACCACCGTCGCCGGTGACGGCTCCTGCACCCTGCGCGAGGCGATCAACAACGCCAACAGCGACAGCGACACCACCGGCGGCGACTGCGCCGCTGGCAGCCGTCGCCGACGACATCACCTTCGCCGCCGACTACACTATCACCCTGGTCGGCAGCCAGCTCCCGGCGGTCACCACCGAAATGACCATCACCGGCAACGGCGCGGCCAACACCATCATCGAAGCCCAGACCTGCAACCCGGTCACGCTGCCGGGCGGCTGCACGCCCGTCAACCATCGCGTACTCGAGTGTTAGCAGCAGTGGCAACCTGACGCTGGACGGCGTGACCGTGCGGCACGGCAGGTGCGCCGGGGCATGTGGGCCGGGTGAACTCGGCAGCGGCGGCGGCATCGCTAGCGCCGGCACGCTGGCCGTCACCAACAGCACTCTCTCCGGCAACTTGGCCGGCGTCAGCGGCGGCGGCATTTTCAACGACGGCACGCTGACTGTTACCAACAGCACCCTCTCCGGCAACTCGGCCGCCGACTTAGGCGGCGGCATCTGCAATAACGCCGGTGGCACCGCTGACCGTGACCAACAGCACCCTCTCTGACAACTCGGCCGTTCAGAGCGGCGGCGGCATCCACAACTTCGACGGCACGCTGGACCGTGACCAACAGCACCCTCTCCGGCAACGAGGCCGACTTCGGCGGCGGCATCAACAGCTCCGGCGGCAGCAGTACGCTGAATCTCGTCGACAGCACCGTCAGCGGCAACTCGGCCGACATCTCCGGCGGTGGTATCTACCAAGGCGGTGGCACAGGGACCGTCACCAACAGCACATTCTCCGGCAACTCGGCTACCGGCGGCGGCGGCATCCTCAACTCCAACGCCACGCTGACCGTGACCAGCAGCACGCTCTCCGGCAACTTCGTCGACGGCCCCGGTGGCGGTATCTATAACATCGGCAGCCTGACCGTGACCAACAGCACCCTCTCCGGCAATGCGGCCGCTTCCGAAGGCGGCGGCATCTTCAGCTTCGGCATAGCCACCGTAACCAACAGCACCCTCTCCGGCAATTCGGCCGACCTCGGCGGCGGCATCTTCAACAGCACAGGCGGTACGCTGACCGTGACCAACAGCACCCTCTCCGGCAATTCGGCCAACTTCGGCGGCGGCATCCACAACAACTTCGGCGTTTCGCTGACCGTAACGCGTAGCCTTGTCTCCGGCAACAGCGCGGGGGCAGGAGATGAAGTCCTCAACAATAGTCGGCACGATCACGGTCGACGCCAACAACGTCTTCGGCCATAGCGGCCAGACCAACGCCGACGCCATCTCCGGCTTCACACCCGGCGCAAGCGACGTCACCGCCACCAGCGACGGCACCGACCCGACCGCCCTGGCCGACATCCTCGACACCACCCTGGACGACAACGGCGGCCCGACCGAGACCCACGCGCTCGTCCCCGGCAGCCCGGCCATCGACCTTGGCCCCAGTGCCGACTGCGCCGCCGCGCCGGTCAGTGGCCTCGATCAGCGCGGCGAACCGCGCAACGTCGACGTCCCCGGCACCGGAAGCGACACAACCAACCTGTGCGACGCCGGCGCGTTTGAGCTGCAACCCCCGCCCAGCGCCACCCTGACCATCGCCAAGGCCACCGACCCCGCGGGCGGCACTGACTTCCCCTTCCTCATCAACCCCGGCTCCTATAGCTACGAACGGCAGTGGGGCACCTCCGGCAGCGGCGACGGGCAGTTCGACCTCCCGCGTGGCGTGGCCGTCGACACTGCCGGCACAGTCTACGTCGCTGACACCGACAACGACCGCATTCAGGTCTTCGACAGCAGCGGCACCTACCTCGACCAGTTCGGCACCTTCGGCCCAGGCGACGGGCAGTTTAACAGCCCGATCGGCGTGGCCGTCGACGCCGCCGGCACCATCTACGTGGCCGACACCGATAACGACCGCATTCAGATCTTCGACAGCAGCGGCACCTACCTCGACCAGTTCGGGGGCTCCGGCAGCGGCAACGGGCAGTTCGACCGCCCGCGCGGCATAAGCGTTGACGCCGCTGGCATGATCTATGTGGCCGACACCCTCAACAACCGTATTCAGATCTTCGACAGCAGCGGGACCTATCTCGGCCAATTTGGCGGCTTCGGCAGCGGCAACGGGCAGTTCAATCAACCGTTCGGCGTGGCCGTCGACGGCGCTGGCACGATCTATGTGGCCGACACCCTCAACAACCGCATCCAGCTTTTCGACAACAGCGGGACCTACCTCGCCCAGTTCGGCAGCAACGGCAACGGTGACGGTCAGTTCATCTTCCCGCAGGGTGTGACCATTGACGCCGCTGGCACGGTCTACGTGGCCGATACCAACAACCACCGTATCCAACTCTTCGAAAGCAGCGGGACCTATCTCACCCAGTTTGGCAGCTCGGGTAACGGCGACGGGCAGTTCAACTTCCCGCAGGGCGTGGCCGTCGACGCCACCGGTGCAGTCTACGTGGCCGATACCGACAATAACCGGATTCAGGTCTTCACCCCCGACCTGACCACCACGCTCGACGACGGGCAGGACGACAGCTTCAGCCTCGACCCCGGCGACTACCTGGTCAGTGAGCTAGCCCCCGGCGGCTGGATCGTCGACAGCATCAGCTGCGATGGCGGCAGCCCCACTTACAACGCGCTTAGCGCCGCCCTGACCCTGGCCGCGGGCGACGACGTGACCTGCACCTTCACCAACACCCAATGCCAGCCCGGCACCTACGACACCGGCAGCAACACCTGCGTCCCCGCCCCGGCCGGCACCTTCGTCGCCCACGCCGGCGCCACCTCGCCGACCGAATGTGCTCGCCGGCAACCTACCAGGACCAGGAGCGGCGCAGACAGCTGCAAAGCACGCCGATCCCGGCAACTTCGTCCCCGCCCCCGGCGCGACCGAGCAAACCGAATGTCTCGCCGGAACCTGCCAGGACCAGGCGGCGCCAGACAGCCTGCACGCTCGCCGACCCCGGCAACTTCGTCCCCGGCCCCGGCGCCACCGAGCAGACCGAATGCTCGCCCGGCTCCTGGCAGGACCAGAGCGGCGCCGACAGCTGCAAGCTCGCCGACCCCGGCTTCTTCGTCCCCGGCTTCGGCGCGACGGAGCAGCTTGCGTGTGAGCCCGGCTTCACCTCCGAAGCGGGCGCCACCGAATGCACCGCCATCCCCCCGGCCAGCGCCTGCCCCGTCGACCCGGCTGACGGCACGGTCGGCAGCGAACTCACGACGCTCTACGGCGCGGGCATGGGCAGCCCCACCCGCACCAAGATGGTGGCCAAAGTGACCATCCCCAACGCCAGCGACGTCACCGACCTCTACGGCCAGATGGCCGCCAAGGCGTACAACGGCGTCCGCTACGTCCGCTTCATCTTCGGCGACAAGACGCTTCGAGCAGGTCCAGCCCGAAACCGACCTGGGCGAAACGGCCGCCATCAGCTGGTGGGGGGCCGACCTGACGAGCCGACTTCCAGCTCCAGGCGAAACCGTTCATCAAGGGCCGCTGGTTCCTGGACAAGGGCATGAAGAAGATGAAGCTACCTCGCGCCATCGTCTTCTACGCTACCCACGACACGGGCAGCACGGAGCTGACTACGCGAATGCATGGTCCACCTTCGGCGCGGGCGACAACTTCGTCGCCGGGACACCGGGCTTCCCGCAGAGCAACACGAACATCCTGCCCATCCCGGAGACGCAGGCCACCACCGACATCGTGGTCCAGATCGCCGTCACCGACGTCAACCGCGACCCGCGCACCGTCGATGTGATCGTCACGGCGGGCAGCGTCAGCGAGACGGTGACGCTCACCGGCCCGACCGACCAAGAAGTCGGAGCTGCTCAACCTGTTCGAGGTCACCCTCGAAGGCGTCCCGGCCGGCGTCGATGAAGTCGAAATCGAACTCGTCTCCGTCCTCGACGAAGGCGACAGCGCCGCCCTCCTCGGAGCGGCCGCCAGCTACGTCTGCGAACCGCCGACGCCGTAGCGCAACCAACCAGACCTGACAGCTCTTCTTCGAGCTGTCAGGTCTTTCTCCCACTCCCCAGCCCCAACTTCTTGACACCCCCACCTCCTTGCGCTATCCTTCCCACTGTAAGGGGCAGTTCGTCATTTTGTTGTTGACGGCTGCCTGTTTTTATGTCTGCTGACCCCCATCGTGCGGGCGGCAGACCCAGTAACAAACGCGCACAGGAGGCGCAGAACAATGAAGCAATCATCGATGTGGAAACGGGCGCTGCCCGCCCTTGGCCTGCTGGCCGCGCTTGTCCTCTTTGTCTTTGCTATGGCCGTCCGACCCGCGGCGGCCGCCGGCATCGTCGTCAACAGCGCGGCCGACAACACGACGGCCGGCGACAGCTTCTGCACCCTGCGCGAGGCGATCAACAACGCCAACAGCGACAGCGACACCACCGGCGGCGACTGCACCGCCGGCAGCGGCGCCGACGCCATCACCTTCGCCGCCGACTACACCATCACCCTGGCCGGCAGCCAGCTCCCGGCGGTCACCACCGAGATGACCATCACCGGCAACGGCGCGGCCAACACCATCATCCAGGCCAACGCCGCCGCCAACACGGCCACCTACCGCGTCTTCGAGTTGAACGCCGCCGGCAATCTGACGCTGGACGGCGTGACGGTGCGGCACGGCCGCTGCGCCGGGGCATGTACCGATCACGTCGGCTTCGACGGCGGCGGCATCTACTCAACAGCGGCACGCTGACCGTGACCAACAGCACCCTCTCCGGCAACTCGGCCGTCGGCAGCGGCGGCGGCATCTACAACATCGCAGCGGCACGCTGACCGTGACCAACAGCACCCTCTCCGGCAACTCGGCCGACAACGTCGGCGGCGGCATCTACAACGATGCGGCACGCTGACCGTGACCAACAGCACCCTCTCCGGCAACTCGGCCGGCTTCGCGGCGGCGGCATCTACAACGACGCGGCACGCTGACCGTGACCAACAGCACCCTCTCCGGCAACTCGGCCGGCAGCGACGGCGGCGGCATCTACAACATCGACGGCACGCTGACCGTGACCAACAGCACGCTCTCCGGCAACTCGGCCGGCGACAGCGGCGGCGGCATCTTCCCGCAACGGCATCAGACAGCACGCTGACCGTGACCAACAGCACCCTCTCCGGCAACTCGGCCGACAGCAGCGGCGGCGGCATCTACAACACAGCGGCACGCTGACCGTGACCAACAGCACCCTCTCCGGCAACTCGGCCAACGCGGCGGCGGCATCTACAACTCGGCGGCACGCGACCGTGACCAACAGCACCGTCTCCGGCAACTCGGCGACCGGTGCGCTGAGGGCGGCGGCATCTTCGTCGGCACTGGCAACCTGACCCTGGTGCGCAGCCTGGTCTCCGGCAACAGCAGCGATAGCAACGGCGACGAAATCACCAGAGGCATCGGCACGGTCACGGCCAACGCCTTCAACGTCTTCGGCCACAGCGGCCAGAGCAACGCCGACGCCTTCAACGGCTTCACGCCCGGCGCGACCGACTTCAACGCCACCAGCGACGGCACAACCCGACGGCGCTGGCCAACATCCTCGACACCACCCTGGCCGACAACGGCGGCCCGACCGAGACCCACGCCCTCGTCGCCGGCAGCCCGGCCATCGACCTCGGCCCGACGGCCGCCTGCGCCGCCGCGCCGGTCAACGGCGTCGACCAGCGCGGCGAACCGCGCAATGTGGACGGCAACGGCGGTCGCCTCGGCCAACGAGTGCGACGCGGGAGCATACGAATACGACGGACCGCCTGCCTTCTGCACCGGCTTCCCCATGTCGGCGGGCACCGAGACCCAGCTCAACGAAGCGATCACCTGCTACAACCTG
Source organism: uncultured Chloroflexia bacterium (assembly GCA_963715935.1). Lineage (GTDB taxonomy): Bacteria > Chloroflexota > Anaerolineae > Promineifilales > Promineifilaceae > Promineifilum. Next base: position 166,722 of record CAVQSM010000006.1, read on the forward strand.
CTCGATCGCGTCGGGGTCGTACACCATCGACCTGACGGCCGATATCGACCTGACCGCCAGTACGGTCGCCATCGACAACCCCATCGCGGGCATCGACCTGCTGCTCGACGGGCAGGGCTTCACGGTCGACGGGCAGGGCATCAGCCGGCGTGCGGCCGTTTGAGATCGAGACCGACAGCGATGCCACCTTCGACGACATCACCATCACGGGCGGCAATGTTTCCGGCGACGGCGGCGGCATCTTCAACGACGGCACGCTGACCGTGACCAACAGCACCTTCTCCGGCAACTCGGCCGTCGACGGCGGCGGCGGCATCTACAACAGCGGCGGCACGCTGACCGTGACCGACAGCACCTTCTCCGGCAACTCGGCCAGACGACGGCGGCGGCATTCAACTGCTGCGGCGACGGCACGATGACCGTGACCAACAGCACCCTCTCCGGCAACTCGGCCGTCGAGGACGGCGGCGGCATCTACAACTTGACGGCACGCATCGGCAGCGTGAGCCGACAGCACGACCGTGACCAACAGCACCCTCTCCGGCAACGCGGCCGGCGACGACGGCGGCGGCATCTACAACTGACTGCGCGGCACAGCTGACCGTGACCAACAGCACCCTCTCCGGCAACATCGGCCGACGACAACGGCGGCGGCATCTACAACACGTCCGGCAGCACGCTGACCGTGACCAACAGCACGCTCTCCGGCAACACGACGGACACGAACGGCAACGGCGGCGGCATCCACAACTCGGCCAGCGGCACGGCAACCGTGACCGGACAGCACCCTCTCCGGCAACACGGCCGACAGCAACGGCGGCGGCATCTACAACAGCCGACAGCACGCTGACCGTGACCAACAGCACCCTCTCCGGCAACTCGGCCACGCGTGGCAATGGCGGTGGCATATACAACTTTGGCGGCACGCTGACCGTGACCAACAGCACCCTCTCCGGCAACACGGCCGGAGACACCCGCGGCGGCGGCATCTACAACTCGGCCGGCGGCACGCTGACGCTCTCGCGCAGCCTGATCTCCGGCAACAGCTCGACCCTGCCTGGAAATGAGATCTATGTCCTTTCCGGCACGATCAACGCCAACGACTTCAACGTCTTCGGCCACAGCGGCCAGAGCGACGCCGACGCCTTCGTCAACTTCACGCCCGGTGCGAGCGACTATAACGCCACCAGCAGCGATCAGAATGTGGCCCTGGCCAACATCCTCGACACCACTCTGGCCAATAACGGCGGCCCAACCGAGACCCACGCCCTGGTTGCAGGCAGCCCGGCGATCGACTTCGGCCCGACGGCCGATTGCGCCGCCGCCCCGGTCAACGGCCTCGACCAGCGCGGCGAACCGCGCAATGTGGACGGCAACGGGGTCGCCTCGGCCAACGAATGCGATACCGGCGCCTTTGAGTACCAGCCCGAGTTGGCCACCCTGACCATCACCAAGGCCACCGACCCCGCGGGCGGGCAGGGCTTCCCCTTCACCGTCGACCCCGGCGCCTACGACTTTGACTTTGGGTGGGGGACCCGAAGGCACCAGCAACGGCCAGTTCATATTCCCGAACGACGTTGCCGTCGACGCCGCCGGCAATGTCTATGTCGCCGATACCAATAACGACCGCATCCAGAAGTTCGACAGCAGCGGCAGCTATCTGGGTCAATGGGGCAGCTTCGGCAGCGGCGACGGCGAGTTCTATTTGCCGGTCGGCGTGGCCGTGGACGCCGCCGGCAACGTCTATGTCGCCGAATCCGGTAACCACCGCATCCAGAAGTTCGACAGCAGCGGGGGCTATCTGGCCAAGTGGGGGGCCAACGGGGGCGACGGCAGCAGCGGCAGCGGCAACGAGTTCGATTCCCCGATCGGCGTGGCCGTCGACGCCGCCGGCAACGTCTACGTCGCCGATATCAACAACGACCGCATCCAGAAGTTCGACAGCAGCGGCGGCTATCTGGCTCAATGGGGCAGCAACGGCAGCGGCGACGGCCAGTTCATCAACCCGTTCGGCGTGACCGTCGACGCCGCCGGCAATGTCTATGTCGCCGACACCGGTAACAACCGCATCCAGAAGTTCGACAGCAGCGGCGGCTATCTGGCCCAATGGGGCAGCAACGGCAGCGGCAACGGCCAGTTCATTCTCCCGACCGGCGTGGCCATCGACGCCGCCGGCAACGTCTATGTCTCCGATTCCGATAACAACCGCATCCAGAAGTTCGACAGCAGCGGCGGCTATCTGGCGCAATGGGGCACTCCCGGCAGCGGCAGACGGCCAGTTCATTTCCCCGCGCGGCTTGGCCGTCGACGACGCCGGCAGCGTGTATGTCGTAGATTTGGGTAACCACCGCATCCAGGTCTTCACCCCCGGTCTGTCGACGGTCCTCGACGACGGCCAGAGCGACAGCTTCACCCTGCCCCCCGGCGACTACCTGGTCAGCGAGCAGGTGCCCGATGGCTGGATAGTGGACACGATTGACTGCGGTGACGGCATCATCACCGGCCAGAACGCTGTTGAGGTGACGCTGGCCGCGAGCGATGACGTGACCTGTACCTTCACCAACACGCAGCCACCGGCCAGCGCCTGCCCCGTCGACCCGGCTGATGGCACCGTCGGCGGCGAACTGACAACCCTGCTCGGCACCGGCATGGGCAGCCCCACCCGCAGCCGCATGGTGGCCAAGGTGACCATCCCCAATGCCAATGACGTCACGGAGCTGTACGGTCAGATGGCGGGCAAGGAGTACAACGGCGTCCGCTACGTTCGCTTCATCTTCGGCGACAAGAGCTTCGAGCAAGTCCAGCCCGAAACCGACCTCAGCGCTCAGGGCGCGATCAGCTGGTGGGGGGCCGACCTGACGAGCGACTTCCAGCTCCAGGCCAAGCCGTTCATCAAGGGCCGCTGGTTCCTGCAGAAGGGCATGAAGAAGATGCGCATCCCCCGCGCCATCGTCTTCTACGCTACCAACGATACAGGCGACACCGACTATCGCGAACAGCTGGTCGCACCTTCACCTACCCCGACAACTTCGTCGCCGGCACACCGGGCTTCGACCAGAGCGAACACCAACATCCTGCCCATCCCGGAGACGCAGGCGACCACCGACATCGTCGTCCAGATCGCCGTCACCGACGTCAACCGCGACCCGCGCACCGTCGATGTGATCGTCACGGCGGGCAGCGTCAGCCAGACGGTGACGCTCACCGGCCCGACGACCAAAAAGTCGGAGCTGCTCAACCTGTTCGAGGTCACCCTCGAAGGCGTCCCGGCCGGCGTGGATGAGGTCGAAATCGAACTCGTCTCCGTCCTCGACGAAGGCGACAGCGCCGCCCTCCTCGGAGCGGCCGCCAGCTACGTCTGCGAACTGCCGACGCCGTAGCGCAACCGCTTCCTGGCGGCTCCTTCCTCGCCAAGTAAAAAGGGGCGAGACAACCGCAGGGTTGTCTCGCCCCCGGCCCCACCAGCCCTACCTGACAGACGTTCTTCAACATCTGTCAGGTCGGGCTGTTCTGTTCAGCGCAGGCGAATCGCCAGACGGCCGTCTTTCTCCACAGACACATCCAACGCGCCCAGATCATCGTTCACCACGTCGGCCGCCGCCAGATCATTCGTTGCTGGCCAGTCCGGTCGGCGGCTCCGGGCACGTCTCACTGTGCAGGTAGCGTACGCACTCATCCGGCTCCCACCAACGAGTGAGCCGTTCTTCGGCCAAATCGACCGCGTCCTCTATCTCCAGCGCGAAAACTCGTACCACGCCTTCCACGTCACCGGCGTACAACCAGCGGCCGTCCGCGCTCACCTGAGCCGACCACAGCAGCGGCTCCGCCAATGTGATCAGCTCCGTTCCATCCGCCGTGTTCCGCACTCGCAGCGGCACTTCCCCCGTCGTAATAAAATGCTCGCCATCAGGGGTGAAGGCGACCGTCCCAATGTGGTCGCCTTCGTCGTAGACGGTATAAAGATTGCGCCCGGTGGCCACGTCCCAGGCCTTGATAATACCCCGCGCACCGCCTGTCACCAGCATCTCGCTGTCCGGGCTAAACGCCAGCCCCCAAACGCGGACGACATGCCCGTTCAGAACGTGCAGCAGCTCGCCCGTCGCCGCGTCCCACAAGCGAACCGAGGAGTCGTTCTCGTCGCTCGTGGTAGCGATGGTACGGCCATCCGGACTCCAGGCCAGGCTGTGCAGGGCGTCGCTGTGACCCTCCAGCGTCAGCAGCCGCTCCCCGGTCGCCGCATCCCAAACGTGAGCCAGCCCGTCGGCGCCAGCCGTCACCAGCCGCTGACCATCGGGACTGAAGGCGACATCAAGGACACCGGGGAAAAGACCGCCGGCAATGCCCTCTACGTGTCCTTCAATCGTCATGAGCAACTCACCGGTATGGACGTCCCAGATGCGGGCTTTGTTGTCAGAGCCAACCGCCGCTAACCGTGCGCCATCATTGCTGTAATCCACACGATAGACGCCGCCAAAGTCGCCGGGCAATGTGAGAAGCCGCTGCCCGGTCTCCAGGTCCCAGATCGCAGCCGGCCCAGACGCAGAGCCGAGCGCGATCTGTCGCCCATCCGGGCTTAATTCCAGGTCAAACATGGCCGGGTCCACCGAGATCGAGTGGCTCTCGCCCATACTTACCGGGCGCGAGTCCCAAACACGCAGCAAGCCCTCCCGATCAATCGAGACGGCCCGCGTGCCTCCTGGCACAAACGCCAGATCGTCGATGGGCAGTTGGTGCTGGGCCAGCGTCAGCTGATGGACCCCGCTCGTGAGATCCCAGACATGACCGAGCCCGTCCTGACCGCCCACCATGAGCTGGCTGCCGTCCGGACTGGCAGCGATCTCGCGTGTGAGATAGGCCCCCTCTTGCATGACAAAACGGGGGCGATCGAAGTCGTCGAGCGACCAGACTTCCACGCCGCCAAGAAAGCCCAGTGCCAGCAGCTCAGTACCGAGCGAGGCGATATGAGCCAACCCACCCATAGAGAGCGCGCCCTCAGACGCGTCAATCGTCCCAGCCAGCGTGGGCGTGCCCAAACGCAGCGTAGCCGGCACATGCCACTGCTCCACCAACCCACTTCGACCCGCAACCATGAGGTGCTCGCCGTCACTGGTGAAAGCAAGATCGACAAGCGCCTCGCCACTGTCGTGCAAGGTAACCACAGGCTGGCTGCGTGCGACGTCCCACAGCTCAGCGAGACCCGTCTCGGAGACAGTCGCCAGCATCTGACCGTCCGGACTGATGGTCAGGTGGTCGGTTTCCGCGACAGCGAGCGGCAGGCTGACGTAAGCGGCTGTCTCGCCGGACAGCAGGTCCCAGGTCTGCAAGGCCACCGACGTTTGCGAAGGCGAACTGCTGAGCAAAGTCAGCTGGTCACCGCGAGGGTTGAAGTGCAGCTCATAATGTTCCGATGTGGGCGCACGCAGCGGCAGCATCTGTAAGACCCCACCGCTGTCGATGTCCCAGATGGTGACCTCCTCAGAACCGGGCGTGGCCACGCGACGGCCGTCCGGCGCCACCGCCAACAACGCCCCAAAGTGACCTTCCGCGTTTGTGGGAAACGCCCGAACGGTGCGGGCCGCCTGAAGCGCCTGATGCAGCGCTTCCTCAGCCTGTTTCGTCGGCGCCTGGTCCAGCGCTGCCAGAGCCAACAAGAGGCTCAGTTCCGGGTCCACCTGGAGCAGCGCGGATGCAGCCTGGGAGAATTCTCTGGAAGTCGCCAACCGGGCGTTGTCAACGGCCTCAACTTCTCGCGTTGCAGCCACGTCGGCGCTGCGGAGCGCTTCGACCTCCCGCGTGGCCGCCACTTGAGCGTTGCGTTCCGAGGCGCGGGCGAAGAAGAAGGCCGACACCGCCGCAATCCCGGCCACTGCCAGCGCAATCGTCAGCCCAACGGCCAACGTACGCAGTCGTGAAGCTGAGAGTGCTTGCTCCTCGGCCCGGTCGGCCTCCACCTGCGCCAACGAGCGGGCAACCAGTAGCTCATGATTGCGGCGCGCTTCCTCGGCTGCCCGGCGCATGTCCCGCGCAGCCAGACTGAGTTCCAGGAAGCGGCGCTCGTCTTCGGTTAGCGCCAGTCCAGAGTCTGCCAGCGGGGCCAACTGATCCAGCCGTGCCTCTCGCAATAGGAAGCGCTCGTCCTCACCGGAATCCCGCCAATCGCTGGTCACCTGTGCCAGCAATCGCTCCAGGCGAATGATGGCCCGGTCCAGGTCGAGCCAGAATGATAGGCGAGGCCATGCCTCCAGCAGCGCTTCATGGGCCAACTCCACGGTGGAGCCGCGTGTCGCCGGGTCGTGGTCAAAGGTCAGCAGCCGGGCCTTGCCAAACGCCGCAATGACCTTGACCATCGACTCCTGCGAGACACGTCTGTCCCCCGACTGGTCAATCGACAACATCTCTTCCAGCAAAGCGCGTCGCTTGGTCACTTCGGCACCGCGACCTAGCGTGACCAGGCGGCTGAAGAGCGCGCGAGCGGCCTCCTGCTCCTCCGGGGAAAGCGACTCATACACTGCTTCGGCCCGCAAGCTAAGTGCTCCCTGGATGCCATCCAGCTCCTCATACGATGCCAGTGTCAGGTTGTCCTGCTCTCGCTTGTCAAACAGCTCGCCCAATGTGTATTGCAGCAGCGGTAGGGCACCCGGTTCGTTAGCCAGTTCTGCCACCAGCCGGCTGACGAGCGCTGCTTCAACGCCGATGCCCAGGCGCGCCGGTGGCTGAACGATGGCGCGCATCAATTCATCGGGCGACAGGGGCACCACCACTTCCGTCCGCTCCCGCATCAGCGCGCCGAAAGTTGTATGTCGCAGGGGTCGGTCGAAGAAGTCAGCCCGCAGGGTCAGGATCACGCTCAGGCGGCAGTCGGGATCTGAAACAGCCACAGCCAGGCCGGACATAAACGCTTCGATCTCAGCTTGATCGTTGACCAGTGTAAACAGCTCCTCGAACTGATCAATAATCAGCACCAGTTCGTCGCCTGAATCGGGGGGCAGCAACTGGCGAACGATCTCGCACAGTCCCCCTGGCCCAGTGCGCAGTCGCGCACTCAAATCAGAAGGCGGATGGACCGCGACACCGACCAGCGCGGCCTCCAGCATCGCGAAAGGACGGGCGCCGACTTGCATGGGGACGTAGAACCACGTGTCGGAACCGGGCAGCGCGCCGGCTCGCAGCTCCGGCAGCAGCCCGGCCCTGACCAGCGACGACTTGCCGCTGCCGCTGGGCCAACCACCGCCAGGAATCGCCGGCCGTCATCCTGTTCTGCCAATCTACTGAGGAGCCGCTCCGTCATCGCCTCGCGGCCATAGAAAAAGACCGCATCCGACTCCTCGAACGCGGCCAGCCCTTTGTACGGATTGCGCAGCGACTGCAGCGATTCGTGGCTGCCCTCAGACCTGCTATCTGGCGCCAACATCCCGCGAAGATCGCGAGCAAAGGTCGTGATGTCCGGGTAGCGGTCGTCGTAATCTTTGGCTGTGGCCCGCCTCAGAGCCTGGTCGACCTTCCGGCAGTACGTCTGGTCGCTGCACATGGACGGATGCCAGAGGCTGACTCAGGTGCTTCTGCAGCAGGTCCGCCAGTGAATCGGTTTCATAAGGTCGCCGGCCGAGTCAGAAGCTCATACATGACCATGCCCAGACTGTATTGGTCGCTGAGCGCGTTGACCGGTTCGCCGCGCACTTGTTCCGGCGAGATGTAATCTGGTGTACCGAGGAAGGCGTCGCCGCCTTCGATCGTTCGTCAGCGCGGATCAGTTGGGCGATTCCAAAGTCGGCCAGGTAGGCGTTGCCCTGCTCATCCAACAAGATATTGCCCGGCTTTACGTCGCAGTGAACAATGCCTTTGTCGTGGGCCTCTTGCAGCGCAGCCGCAATCTGATTGAGCACCTGGACGACAACGTCAACCGGCAAGGGACCATCGGCCAATAACGCGCGCAGGTCGCCGCCGCGCAGATAGCGCATGACCAGATACGCGCCGCCTGGCTCGCGCCAGTAGTCATAAAGGGGAACGATGTGGGGATGTTCCAGCTGGGCAATCATCTGCGCTTCGGCCTCAAACCGGCGGATGAAGGCAATGTTGTCTGCATAACGAGCCGCTATGATCTTCACGGCCACATCACGTCCTACGGCCGACTGCAAGGCCCGAAAAACCGCCGCATGGGCGGTCCGGCCAAGCTCCTCCGCCAACTCATAGCCGCGCACGAGCGGGCTGGCGGGTTCAGACAGAGGCACCTCCCGGACCGCACCACGTTGATCAGCGCAAGCGTCTCCGGTCCCGGGTCCAACTGCATTTCGTGCTGAAGGAGTTCCTGATAGGTGTTGAAGTGACCGATGGCGGCAATGCGACGGTCACTGCTGGCCAACAGTTCAATCAGCCGGCGATTAGCCGCCTCCGCCAGCGGCTCAATAGCCAGTTGGCGACGCAGGTAGCTTTCGGCCAGCGGACTCTCCCCCGCCTCGAGGGCCATGTCCGTCAGCTTCGTCAACGCATCCAGGGCACCCTGGCGGTATCGCTCTCGACACGCAAGCGCCCACTCTTCAAACTCGCTGCTTTGCGGTAGATAGAAGTCCGCCAGGAAGTCGCCGCGATAGAGGGCGACAGCCTCCTCGAGCTCGCCTGTGCTGGGGATAAGGCGATCCAGAATGGTGTCCAGCCGATTGGCGTCTACCTGGACGGCCGCCTCCGGGTTGAGCTGCAGGTACTCACGATCGCCCAGGATCAGGGGCACCATACCCTCCCGCTGCGGGCGGGCACAGCGTTGATCGTCTGGCGCATGAGATAGAGGTTTTGGCGTAGATTCTGCTGGGCGGAGGCCTGTGGCAAATCCGGCCAGAGGAGGGTCATGAGATGTTCGCGTCGCTGACGCTGGCCCTTGACCGCCAGGTAGATCAACAAGGCCTGGGCTGAACGCGTACGGAATCCTTCGATCTCAAGGTCGTCGAGCGTAGCAGCGAACTCTCCCAATAGCAATAACGACAGGCTGCCCATTACTTCCTCCAACAAGCGCGATCATGGGTGCCTATAGTGGCTCGAGGAACTAACAGTATACCATGAGTTGTTAAAGATTTCTAGGGCTGGCGGCCGCCCCGGACCCGCTTGCTCCTGGGATTTGACGGAAGCCTATACGTGTCTGTGACGGAACCTTAACGCAGGTCGGGTAATCTGAGCGAAATACCTGGCCGCAAGTGAGGTGGATGATGAACTTAGGGCAAACCAATTACGATGTACACCGGACAATGGTAAGGGGCCGAAACGAGACGGTCTCGCACAGCACGCAGCTCAACCAGCTGTCAGCCAACAAGCCGGGTTCGAGCAGGCACGTTTCAGCTTTCGCACTCTGTGGCAGCGCTTAACCGGGCGGAAAACCTCTCCTCCCTCTACGGTTCGACACGCGAACCCGAGGGTCCGCACAGTTGATTAGGACAGGTCAGCACAATGCAGTCAGGCGCGGGGCCGGGTGGGCGACAGCTCCCCGGCCTTCGTTGTTGTGAGCGCACCGCATGCCGCCTTTTGACGCTGGATCCACCCCCAGACCAGCTGCAATCACGCTTTCAGACCCCTGAACCACCGCATTTGACGCAGTTTTGACGCTGGGTTGGACAATAGAGGTCAAAGATACCTTCTGGGGGAACGTATCTTTCAGTCGCGACACAAAGAGCCGCCTGTCCTCAAACTTAAGCACAGGCGGCTTCTTGTGCGCCAATTCATGCCATTGAATAGGGCCATTCATCCGCCGGCTCGCTGATCGGGCACTCAGGCCGAAATCGTAATGACCAGCCCACCGTCTTCGCCCGCAGTCACCGCCAACGCCCCCAGATCGCCCACCACCAGATCGGCCGCCGCCAACTCTTCCGCGCTGTGGGTCGTGGCCACGGCAATCACCCGCGCGCCGGATGCCTGCCCGGCCTTAACTCCGGCGGGCGTATCCTCCACGACCACACAGTCGGCCGCGTCGAATCCCAGCTCGGCGGCCGCTTTCAGGTACGGCTCCGGGTGCGGTTTGCCCTGGCCCACGTCATCGGCCGTCACAAACACAGCGGGGATGGGCAGCTCTCCGAAGGTCAGGCGCGTCGTCGCCGTGACCCGGTCGCCGCTGGTGGCCACCGCCCAGCGGCCGTCGGGCAGCGAGCGCAGCAGCGGCCCGGCGGCGGGGAAGATGACCAGCCCGTCCGTGTCGGCCGCTTCCGCCGCCTGCATCCGCCGTCCTTCCGCTTCGGCGTCGAGATGCGGCGCCAGCAGGGCCACCACCTCAGTCGCTGTCAGGCCAAAGGCAACCGATTTCAGTTCCTCGTAGGAGATATCATTGGCGTCCGCCCAGCGCGTCCAGTGCCGCTGCACCACGGCGATCGAGTCCACCAGCACGCCGTCCAGGTCAAAGAGTATTGCCTCACAAGAGATATTCATGGTGAGGGATTATAGCGGAAAGCGCGGCGTGGGGAGCAGCCGCCGGCAGCTACGCCCGCCAGACGTTGCCCGACAGCCATCCGTTCCACTATGGGGGATGCCTGCGCCACAGGCACTCAGGCGAACTGCTGGAAATCGCTCGACTTCGACCGGAATCCCTCCGCTCTGATAAGCCGCTATCTGGGGTACGTAGTAGAAGATTTTCGAGTTATCGACGGCGAACCAGCGACTGACCATCTCGCCTGTCCACAAGTCGGCCGTCGCCGCGAGATTATCGACCGTCAGCGGCAGCGAAGCACGCTGCTCATCGATGACATAGGTCAGCACGCTGGTGGCCGGGTCCAGCCGCGAGACAGGCACTTTCACCCGCGTCCGGTTAAACAGAAGCGAGCCAGGCATCAGCTGGAAGTCGATAGGCGAGACAAAAACGCCGGAATTGAGATACGGCTTGCCCACCACCGGCTCAGCGATATCGGCATACAGTTCCTCGAAGAAGCCCGGCATGTGGGTTTCAATCTGCTGCCACCGTTCGCTCTCGGGAAAGTCCGACAGGGGCCGCAGCCCGCCGGCCAGGATGGAAGCGATCAGATCGTCTCCGGGGTTGAGCAAGTTGTGGTAGACGTACTCCGTCGAGCATACGCGCATCGATTCCTCCATGATAAGTGGTCGCCTGGGTCGCCAGATTGCGACCATAGCTTAGCATAGCTTGCCGGACACGACCAAGCCCGCTCCACGCCGGTACAGCCCGCCAAACTGCTCCAAAACACACCCGTTCGGTCATTGATTCACCCGCTGCGACTCGCTAAACTTGGAGGTGCGTCGACAATACGGACGCGTATCACCGGTCCGAATCGCATGCAGGGGCTGCGAGATGTGGGCCACGACCGCAGCCGAAGACGCCTGTCCCTGGGGAGGGACAGCCGGCAGCAGTCCGGGGCGCAGACGCGACTCGGGCTGCTGCCCGTTTTGTCACAATAGGGGGAGCGGCCGTTCGCTGGAAATAGCTTTCCGGCGGACGGTCGTTTTTTAATCCCCTGTCCACAACAGCCGGTTTTTTGCCGGGCGCTTCACTGAAGGCAACAAGGAATGTCGCCGCTACGTCTGACAACTCGACTACTGAACACCCGAGGGTGTTTCAGTTTTCGGGTTCAGGCCGTTGAAACGGCCTGCTATCGAAGGAAACCCACTGAAGGTGGGTTGCAGACGGGGTGGCCGGCGCGCTTTCCTTCTCGCTTTTAGTGGGTTTTGACCCACTTCCCCGCTAGCTGTCGGGTTTCAACCCGCAGCGGCTTGAAAGAAAAGCCCTACTGAACACCCTGCGGTTATTGGCAAGTGACTACCCACGCGCTACAATAGTCGCGGTGTTTGGGGACGCCACTGAATTTACTTGCTCAACGCAAGTGATCTGCCGGGGCAGATCACGCAGGCCACAGGAGGCCAAGATGAAGACAGTCGTTTCCGAAACCAGCGAGTCACCGACTCCACCTGCCACCTGGCTCGCCAGCATCCTCGCCAAACAGAACCCCGCCTGGCTCGCCCGCTACGTCGCCTTCCGGCGGCGCATCCAGCATATGACGCAGGGCAAGCGGCGCTGGCTGCTCAAGCGGGCGGCCGTCTCCGTCACCGGCGCGGCGCTCTTGCTGGCGCTCTCTCAGGCCCCAACCGCCCACGCGGCGACCATCACGGTCGACAACGGCGTGGTGGCCGTGGCCGACGATGGCCAATGCTCCTTGCCCGAAGCGATCCTCAACGCCAACCTCGACAGCCAGTTCTACACCTCCCCCGGTGAATGCGCCCCCGGCTCCGGCCCGGACACGATCACGCTCAGCGGCAGCACCTACACACTGACGACCGTCGACAACACCGCCTATTACAGCGACAACGGTCTGCCGCTCATCGAAAGTGACATCACCATCGACGGCAACGGCGCGACTATCGAGCGGGACAACGCCGCGCCCGACTTCCGTCTGATGGCCGTGACGGGCAGCGGCTCGCTGAAGCTCAACGACACCACCATGACCTACGGCTATTCGCAGGAAGACGGCGGCGCGCTCTATGTCGCCAACGGCGGCTACGCCCTCATCACCGGCAGCACCTTCACCTACAACAGGGCCGACGAAGGCGGGGCTATTCAGTCAGAAGGTGAGCTGATCATCGACAGCAGCCTGATCGAGACCAACTACGCCTCCGACGATGGCGGCGGCGTTTCCAGCGAAGACGGCGGCGACCTGACCATCCGCAATGGCACGATCATCCGCGACAACCGTGCCCGCGACAGTGGCGGCGGTGTCGAGGCTGACGACGGCCCGCTGACCATCACCGACAGCACCATTAGAGTCAACTATGCAGAGTTCGGCGGCGGCATTGAGACGGAGTACAGCACCGTCACCATCAGCAACAGTACCATCCGCCTCAACACGGCCGACGCAGTAGGCGGTGGCATCGCTGCCTACAAAGCTACCGTCACCATCGAAAACGGCTCGGTCATCGGTGGCAACTATGCTTACGGCTACGGCGGCGGGGCCGACCTCTACCTGAGCGACGTCACCATCAGCGACAGCGAAATCAGCGGCAACACCGCCTACTACGAAGGCGGCGGCATCCACAGCGACGGGAGCTACGTCTATATCTCCGGTTCGCTCATCGACCAGAATATCGTGCCGCCCGACCAGGGATTCACCTATGGCGGCGGCATCGCCGCAACGTATGGGTACGATGACGACACACAGACGGACGTCCCCGGCCTAATGGTCATCATCGACAGCACGATCAGCGGTAATACAGCCGCAATCGGCGGTGGTGTCTACAACACCTATTACAGCTCGCTCTACATCGTGCGCAGCACGATCAGCAACAACCAGGCGTATTACGGTGGCGGGTTGTTGAATTTCGGCGGGCGCTGGATCATGGTCAACAGCACGGTCAGCGGCAACCGGGCCGGTAGTAATCAATTTCCGGACGGCGGCGGCGGCGGCATCTTCAATATCAGCTCCTCTTCCGGCGAACCCGACGCCTTGCTATACAACAGCACGGTGACCGGCAACGAGGCCAACGTGTATGGCGGCGGAATCGCCCATGTGTACGGCGCAATGCTCCTCGGCGGCAACGTCATTTCCGGCAATACCGCCGGTGAGGTTGGCAGCGAAATCTACAACGACGACGTTCTGTTGGCCGACTCGTACAATATCATGGGCCACGGCGGCGAGACCAACGCCGACGCCTTCGAAGGCTTCACGCCCGGCGTCAACGACCTGAACCTCACCAGCGACTACGGCAACATCCCGCTGACCGATATCCTGGAGACAACGCTGGCAGCCAACGGCGGCCCGACCCTGACCCACGCCCTCGTCAGCGGCAGCCCGGCCATCGACTTCGTGCCCAGCGACTACTGTGACAATCACGTACACCCAGCTCGTCGACCAGCGCAGCTTCCCCCGCAACATCGACATCCCCGGCACAGGCAGCGACACCACCGACCTGTGCGACGCCGGCGCGTACGAAGTGCAGCTGCCGGTCGCCAGCTACTGCCCGGTCGACCCCGAGTTCGGCACGGTGGGCAACGAACTGACCACCATTCTCGGCGCGGGCATGGGCAGCCCCAGCCGCAGCCGCATGGTGGCCAAAATCACCGTCCCCAACGCCAACAACGTCGTCGACCTGTACGGCCAGATGGCGGGCAAGGAGTACAATGGCGTGCGCTTCGTCCGCTTCATCTACGGTGACAAGACGTACGAGCAGATTCAACCCGAAACCGACCTCGGTGATACCGGGGCGATCAGCTGGTGGGGGGCCGACCTGGACGAGAGCAAGCTCCTGGCCAAGCCGTTCGTCAAGGGGCGCTGGTTCCTGCAGAAGGGCATGAAGAAGATGAAGCTGCCTCGCGCTTTCGTCCTCTACCCGACCACCACGACGGCCGACGAGTACGCCAACGCCTGGTCGACCTTCGGCTATCCCGACAACTTCGTCGCCGGCACCCCCGGCTTCGAACAGAGTAACAGCAACGTGTTGATGATCCCGGAGACCCAGTCGCCCACCAACCTGACGGTCGAAGTGGCCCTGACCGACGTCAACCGGGACGCCCGCACCGTCGATGTGACCGTCAGCGCGGGTGGTGTCAGCGAAACGGTGACCGTCACCGGCCCGACGAACAAGAAGTCGGAGCTGCTCAACATCCTGACCTTCACGCTGGAAGGCGTGGCGCCCGGGACGGACGAAGTGAGATTACCCTGGACTCCGTGCTGGGCGAAGGCGACAGCGCCGCGCTGCTCGGCGCAGCGGCCAACTACGTCTGCGAAGACGGGGACAGGCCGGACCTGGACAGCGCCATCAGTTGGGGCGACGGTACGCAGGCCTTCACCTGGGGCGCCTTCAGCCGGCTGGAAGCGCGGCCTGCTGTCATGAGCGACAGCGCACGCACCAGCATCGCCGACCGCTGGCCCGCCTTCGACCGGTCCGACCGCGAGCGCCCTGCCTACCACCGGACACGCGGCGCAGACAGCGACAACTAGACCAGAACCCGACGTGACACACGTTCTTCGACGTGTCAGGTCTTTGGTCTGTGAGGCGTAGCAGCCAACTACGCCGCGAACCGGAAATCATACGACCAAAGCGCGGCAAGAGCGACCACGGATTCGCCCACCGCGCCGGCCAGAAATGACAGGCCATCAGAAAATACGGAGCGTTTCAAATGACAACTGAAAGCTCGTACCCATGACAGTTCGTCAACCACCTGGTTCGCCAGCCTGCTCGCCAAACAGAATCCGGCCTGGCTGGCCCGCTACGTTGCCATGCGGCGACGCATCCGGCAGATGACCAGGAGCAAGCGACGCTGGCTGCTCAAGCGGGCGGCCGTCTCCGTCACCGGCGCGGCTCTCCTGCTGGCGCTGGCCCAGTCGCCGGCGGCCCACGCCGCCAACATCACGGTAAACACTACAACGGCCAACGGCTTCGTGGCTGATGGCGACTGCTCGCTCAGCGAAGCGATTGCCAACGCCAACGACACCACCACCGGCCAACCGTACATCGACTGCGCCGCCGGCGATCCGGTCGGGGCCGACACGATCATCCTGGCCGGCAACACATACACGCTCAACAGCGCCTACGGCGGCGCGGCGTACTGGGGCCGACAACGGCCTGCCGGTCGTCACTAGCGACATCACCATCGAGGGGAATGGGGCGACCATCGAGCGCGACGGCGCAGCGGCCGACTTCCGCATCCTGGCAGTCAGCCAGACCGGTGACTTGACGATTGACGGCACGACAATCAGTGGCGGCTACACGTCCGGCCTCGCCAGCGGCGGCGGCATTCTCAGCTGGGGTTCGCTGACACTGACAGATGCTGCTGTCAGCGGCAATGAATCAGCAGGGTTCGGTGGGGGCATCTTTGCGTTCGGCGGCACGTTAACCGTTGCAAACTCCACCGTCAGCGGCAACACGGCCTACAGCGGGGGTGGCTTCGCGGCCCAATATACCACCGTGACCATCGAAAACGGCTCGGCCGTCACGCTGAATACTGCCGCTCAATATGGCGGCGTCCGGATCAACGAAGGCACGCTGACCATCGACAACAGCAGCATCGACGACAACAACGCCACTCTGCGGGCCGGCGGCCTGTTCAGCTACAAGTCGACCGTCAACATCCTCAACGGCTCGACCATCAGCGGCAACGAGAGTCTGGCGGCCATCGGCGGCGCGCGCTTCTTGCTCAGCGACGTCGCGATCAACGACAGCACCATCAGCGGCAACACGGCCAGCGGTTTCGCCGGCGGGTTGTCCATCGAAGGCAGCACCGTCACCATTGACAACAGCCTGATAAACGGCAACAGTGCGACGTATAACCTCAACTATTCTGCCATTGGCGGAGGTCTCTACATCACGCGCGGGTTTGACTATGGTCCGAACCAGTACGTAGACAGCGACGTCACTATCACCAACAGCACCATCAGCGGCAACGTCGCTCGCTTTCGCGGTGGTGGCATTTACAACGACGGCGAGCTAATCATCGACAACAGCCTGATTGACGATAACCGCGTCATAAGTGGTACTGGCGGCGGCATCTCCAATGATGACGGCGCCACGGCCAGCATCACCAACAGCACCATCAGCCGCAACTTAGCAGCTCTGACGGCGGCGGCCTATTCAACGACGGTCAGATGACGATCGCCAACAGCCTCATTACCGGCAACAACGGCGGCGACGGCGGCGGGCTGTACAACAACGACGGCACGACCACCATCACCGACAGCACGATCACCGACAACACGGCCCGAAGCCAGGGCGGCGGACTGTACAACGATACCGGCACGCTGACCGTCATCAACAGCACGGTCTCCGGCAACAGGGCAGGACAAGAAGGCGGCGGCCTCTACATCTTTGGCTCGGCCACCGTCACGAACATCGTCAACAGTACCATCAGCGGCAATGTGGCTGGCAGCGAGGGCGGCGGCATCTACCAAGACCGCGGGACACTGACCATCACCAACAGCACCATCACCGGCAACACAGCGACTACAAGTGGCGGCGGGCTGTACCTGTACAATGATAGCCCAGGCGCCGTCGCGACTATCGTCAACAGCATCATCTCCGGTAATACCGCCGCGGACAGCGGCAACGAGATCTACCGCAAGACGGGACCATCACCGCCGACGCCTACAACGTCTTCGGCGACAGCAGCCAGAGCAACGCCGACGCTTTCGACGACTTCACCCCCGGCGGCAGCGACCTGACCGCCACCAGCGACGGCACATCGCCCACCGCACTGGCGGCCATCCTCGACACGACCCTGGCCGACAACGGCGGGCCGACCGAGACCCACGCCCTGGTGGCGGGCAGCCCGGCCATCGACTTCGCGCCGACGGCCGCTTGTGCCGCCGACCCCGTCTTTGGCGACGACCAGCGCGGCGAGCCGCGCAGCATCGACATCCCCGGCGAAGGCAACGACGGCGGGCCGAATCTGTGCGACAGTGGCGCGTACGAGGTCCAGATCCCGCCGGAAAGCTTCTGCCCCATCGACCCGCTCTACGGCACGGTTGGAACGGAGCTGACCACCCTGCTCGGCACGGGCATGGGCAGCCCGACGCGCAGCCGCATGGTCGCCAAGATCACCATTCCCAACAGCGGCAACGTCGTTGACCTCTACGGCCAGATGGCCGGCAAGGAGTACAACGGCGTCAAGTTCGTGCGCTTCATCTTCGGCGACAAGAGCTACCAGCAGGTCCAGCCCGAAACCGACCTCGGCGACACCGGTGCGATTTCCTGGTGGGGAGCCGACCTGGACGAGAGCAAGCTGCTGGCCAAGCCGTTTGTCAAGGGGCGCTGGTTCCTGCAGAAGGGCATCAAGAAGATGCGCATCCCCCGCGCCATCGTCTTCTACCCGACCTACGATACCGGTGACACCGAGTACGCCAACGCCTGGAGCACCTTCACCTACCCCGACAACTTCGTGGCCGGCACGCCCGGCTTCGACCAGAGCAACACTAACGTCCTGATGATCCCGGAGACGCAAGCGCCCACCGACATCGTCGTCCAGATCGCCGTCACCGACGTCAACCGCGACGCTCGGACGGTGGACGTGACGGTCACAGCCGGTAACGTCAGCCAGACGGTGACGCTCACCGGCCCGACGACCAAAAAGTCGGAGCTGCTCAACATCTTCGAGGTCACGTTGGAAGGCGTCCCCGCCGGTGTGGATGAAGTCGAGATCGAACTCGTCTCGGTGCTGGACGAAGGCGACAGCGCCGCCCTGCTCGGAGCGGCCGCCAGCTACGTCTGCGAGGTCGCGGCTCCGTAAAGAAAGACCTGACAGGTGGGCGGCCGATCCTCGCCGCACCGCGGCGACCCGCTCGCCCACCAATCGGTTCACTATATAAAGGAAGAGTCCCGGACGGCACGACTGGCGCCGCCGGGACTTTTTCTGCTTTTGGTCTCAGCGACCAAGAAGGAGAGCCCTGCCCGCGCCTACTCCCGCCGCCCGTGATACTGGTAGTATTCGACCCGAATCGGGCCGTTGTAGAGCTTGCGTACCCGGTCCGGCCGCGCCCGCTTGAAGTAGTCGGGGAACTTGCGGTCGGCCGTCAGCACATAGACCGACCAGCCCGACTTCTTGCGCAGCATCTTGTTCAGCGTGATGTAGATCTCGTTGACCGTCTGGAAGTCGGCCAGCCGGCGGCCGTAAGGCGGGTTGGTGATCAGGATGCCGTACTCCCGGTCAATCCACAGGTCGTGGACATCCTTCACCTCGAACACAATGTCGTCCCCCACCCCCGCCAGCGCGGCGTTCTGCCGGGCAGTCTCGATGACGGCGGCGTCCTTGTCATAGCCAAACAGCGACAGCTCGCCCGACCGGTCGACGGCCGCTTCCGCTTCCGCCCGCGCCGCCTGCCATGCCGCCTCCCCCACGCCGGCCAGCTCTCCGACGCAAAGCCGCGCTGCAAACCGGGGGCCATGTTCCGACCAATCATCGCCGCCTCAATCAGGATCGTCCCGGAGCCGCACATCGGATCGATCAGCAGCCGCTCCTTGTCCCAGAACGACAGCAGCACCAGCGCCGCCGCCAGCGTTTCCGTCAGCGGCGCGTCCCCCGCCTGGGCACGGTACCCCCGCTTGTGCAGCCCGTCGCCGGACGTGTCCAGCGTCAGCAGCGCCTGATCCTTGCGAATCGTCACCTGAATGCTGTAGTCGCCCCCCGTCTCCGGCAGCTCGTCCACGCCATGCGCCGCCGCCAGCCGCTCCGCCACCGCCTTCTTGACAATCGCCTGACAGCTGCGCTCGCTTTGCAGCGCGGAGCGGACAGACCGCGCATTGACCGGGAAACGGCCGTCCGCCGGAATCCACCGCTCCCACGGCAGCGCCCGCGTTTGCTCGAACAGCTCGTCGAAGGTGACGGCCGTAAATTCGCCCAGCTGCAGCTGCACGCGGCCGGCGCAGCGCAGCCACAGGTTGGCGCGGGGAATGGCGTCGGGCGTGGCGACAAACGCCACCCGCCCTTCGCTGACCACCGTATCGGCAAAGCCCAACGCTTCCAGCTCCCGTCTGACCACCGCCTCCAGCCCGAACTTGGCCGTGGCGATCAATGTTATCGATTCCATAGCCGCTATTGTACCCGACTCCCGCCGGGGCGGTTGGCCGCCGCGCCGCAAAGCTGCGATCACCGCCCGGATTGACGATGCGAATGCCCGGCGCAGCTGCGGCACGCCCGGCAACTTTGTTCCCCACCCCCCGGCTTCAACCAGAGTAACCGTAACATCCTGGCGATCCCGGAGACGGAGGCCACCACCCCCTAACTGAAGCGCCGCGCAGTTGTCCCGCCCCAGCCGCCAGCCAGAGTATTTCAGTTTTCGGGTTCAGGCCGTTGAAACGGCCTGCTATCGAAGGAAACCCACTGAACGTGGGTTGCAGAAGGGGTGGCCGGTGTGCTTTCCTTCTCGTTCCTTGTGGGTTTTGACCCAGTTCCCCGGTAGCTGTCGGGTTTCAACCCGCAGCAGTCTGAAAACTAAAAGCCCCCAGCCCCAACTTCTTGACACCCCCACCCCCTTGCGCTATCCTTCCCAACGTAAGGGGCAGTTCGTCAATTTGTTGTTGACGGCTGCCTGTTTTTATGTCTGCTGACCCCCATCGCGCGGGCGGCAGACCCAGTAACAAACGCGCACAGGAGGCGCAGAACAATGACGCAATCATCGATGTGGAAACGGGCGCTGCCCGCCCTTGGCCTGCTGGCCGCGCTTGTCCTCTTTGTCTTTGCTATGGCCGTCCGACCCGCGGCGGCCGCCGGCATCGTCGTCAACACAGACGCCGACAACACCACGGCTGGCGACACCTTCTGCACCCTGCGCGAGGCGATCAACAACGCCAACAGCGACAGCGACACGACCGGCGGCGACTGCACCGCTGGCGCCTGCGCCGACGACATCACCTTCGCCGCCGACTACACCATCACCCTCGCCGGCAGCCAGCTCCCGGCAATCACCACCGAAATGACCATCACCGGCAACGGCGCGGCCAACACCATTATTCAGGCCAACGCCGCCGCCAACACCGCCACCTACCGCGTCTTCCAGTTAAGCGCCGCCGGCAACCTGACCCTGGACGGCGTGACCGTGCGGAACGGCCGCTGCGCCGGGGCATGTGCCACAGTGGGCAACGTCGGCGGCGGCATCTTCAACAGTGGCACGCTGACCGTGACCAACAGCACCCTCTCCGGCAACTCGGCCGGATTCGGCGGCGGCATCTCCCACTTCGGTGGCACACTGACCCTGACCAACAGCACCCTCTCCGGCAACTCGGCCGTCAGCGGCGGCGGCATCTGGGGCGGTATCGGCACGACGACGACCGTGACCAACAGCACCCTCACTGACAACTCGGCCACGGGCACTGGCGGCGGCGGCATCTTCAACAACGGCACGGTGACCGTGACCAACAGCGCGCTTTCCGGCAACTCGGCCACCGACGGCGGCGGCATCTTAAACAACAGCGCCGGCACGGTGACCGTGACCAACAGCACCCTCTCCGGCAACTCCGCCGACCTCGGCGGCGGCATCCTCAACTTTGGCACGCTGACCGTGACCAACAGCACCTTCTCCGGCAACTCCGCGCTCAACATCGGCGGCGGCATCTTGAACATCAACGGAACGTTGACCGTGACCAGCAGCACCCTCTCCGGTAACTCGGCTACGAATAACTTTGGCGGCGGTATATACAACGCTGGCGGCACGTCGACCGTGACCACCAGCACCCTCTCCAGCAACTCGGCCCGCTCCGGCGGTGGCATCATAAACATCAATGGCACACTGACTGTGACCAGCAGCACCCTCTCCGGCAACTCAGCCCGCGAAAACGGCGGCGGCATCTTCAATGACGACAACGCCACGCTGACCGTGACCGACAGCACCCTGTCCGGTAACTCGGCCGATACAGACGGCGGCGGCATCTTCAATGACATCGGCGGCACGACGACCGTGACCAACAGCACCCTCTCCGGCAACTCGGCTACGCGCAGCGGCGGTGGCATCTACAACCGCGATACGCTCTCCGTGATCAACAGCACCCTCTCCGGCAACTCGGCCACCGTCGGCAGTGGCGGCGGTATTGCAGACCAGTTTGGCACGACATTTGTGACAAACGGCACGCTGTTCGGCAACGTAGCCGGCGCCGACGGCGGCGGCATCTACAATGGCAACGGCATGCTGACCGTGACCAACAGCACCATATCCGGCAACTCGGCCGACACCAGCGGCGGCGGCATCTACATGGACCAGTTCACCCCGTCGGACCCCACGACAACGCTGACCAACAGCATCCTCGCCAACAGCGTCAGCGGTGACTGTGCAATCGTTGGCGGTACGATTAACGCCCAAAACAGTCTTATCGAAGACGGCCTGGGTTGCGTGAACGGCACGAACACGAACAACCTGACCGGTGACCCAGCGCTGGGCTCACTGGCCGACAACGGCGGGCCGACGCAGACGATGGCCCTTCTCCCCGGCAGCCCGGCCATCGACCACGCGCCCAGCGCCACCTGCGACGCCGCCCCGGTCAACGGCGTCGACCAACGCGGCGAACCGCGCAGCGTCGACGTCCCCGCGAACACGCCG
>CAVQSM010000007.1:0-121287 GCA_963715935.1 uncultured Chloroflexia bacterium
GGGATCCCCTTCACGCGCAGCGCCGGCTCGGCGGCTCCCCGCCCAGCCTTCGGCCCCCGATCTATACCCCAAATAGACCGCCCCCATCTACCCTGATAGATTGAGCATCCGTCCATCCTCGCTACAGTAGGAAGTGACAGATGCGCCTGAGCGCGTATCGGCCTTTCAAATTGAGATATCTGTCTGGCGTCGGCCTGTGGCCAGGCCATGTCGGGACAAGGAGCTAGGATGGACTACACAACCGAGGATACGCCTACTATGATCGTTGTCGAACGGCCGCCGAAGGAAGCACGCGCCGCCGAGCAGGCTATGGACGAAGCCAATAGCGACCAGGGCCGTCCCTATTTGCGATTCTTCGCCATGATTGCCACCTCAATCGTGGTGATGTTCTTCCTGACGTACCTCAATTCATACCTGATCATTGAGCACGCCCGGTTCAGCGAGACGCGGGTGTTCATGGCCCTGCTGATGGGCGGGGCGATGATGATCATCATGCTGGCCTACATGCTGCACATGTACAAGAACAAGGCCGCGAACGTCGGGATCATTGTCGGTGGCCTGTTGCTGATGGCTCTGGCCCTCTGGCTAGTCCGTAGCCAAATCACGGTCACTGGCGTCGACTACATGGAGGCGATGATCCCCCATCACTCGATCGCCATCCTGACCAGCGAACGCTCCGGCATTGAAGATGTGCGCGTCCGCGAACTGGCCGACGGGATCATCGAAGCCCAACGGCGCGAGATTGCGGAAATGGAGTGGCTGATCGAGGACATTCGCGAGAACGGCGTGGCTGAGACGGAAGCAGAAGCAGAGACCCGGCCCGTGCCGGCGTTCGAGGCATCGTCGGAGTGATGCAGACGTGCAAAGCAGCCTGGGCTAGCGGAATAAGTTAGGTCCAATCTTCTGCAAGAAGGTTGGGCACCCGACTAAACTCGCGTAAATTATTGGTTACCAGGGTGGTTTCCAAACTCAGCGCGTGACCGGCGATTAGCGTATCCAGTGACCCGATTGGCGTGCCCCGACGCTCCAGTTCGGCTCGAATCTGACCGTAGCTGAAGGCGGCATCAGCATCGAACTCCCTAATAACGAGTGGAAATAGGAATTGCTGCAGCGCCGCTTCATTCTGTGTACGCCTGTGGCTTTTTTGGACGCCAAACGCGAGTTCGGCTACGGTGATTGATGAGACAAGGATCTCCCCAACGGAGTGCTGATTAAACCGGGCTGTGACAGTGGAAGGCTGCTTATTGATCAAGTAGATGCAGATATTGGTATCCAGCATGTAGTTCATTCGTCGAACAACTCCTCTCGCACTTGGGGCTCCGGCTGTTCTCGCTCTGTCATGAAGTCGTCAGAAAACAGAGCCAAGCTGTCAAATAGCCCTTGCCAGGAGTCATGTTCAGGGATTAGAACGACTACGTTACCCACGCGCTTAATGAAGACTTCACTCCCTTCAAAGCGGAATGCCTTCGGTAACCTGACCGCCTGACTGCGGCCGTTCTTGAATAGCTTTGCTGTTTCCATGCTGCTTTCTCCTTGATATATACCACAAGTATATACTAGCAGAGTCCTCGCTCCTTGTCAATCCGTCTGTCGCCAACGCGCCCCGCCTCCGCTACAATCATTGTCATGCTCTCCTACACTGCGGTGCGCCTGCCTGCTTCGGGAGCCGACGGCCGCCGCTACCAGCTCTTCGACAGCGCGGGGCATCTCCTCCTGGTGGCCGACCAGGGCAGCCCCTGGTTGCCGGACGACCCCACTCATCACGTCCGTTTTGCCCGGCCAGACGGCACATCGATCGCCTCACTCGATTTACCCTGGCTCAACGCAGAGACGCCGGAGGCCAAGCGCTCGTTCGCCATCGTCTACGATGACGCGGTCTACGCGCTGGTCAGCCGCTCGAAGCGAGCGAACGCAGACGAGGATCGTTTGGCAGTCTGGTTGCTGGAAGTAGAAGGGCAGGCGTGGCTGATGGTGCAGGAGACGCTGGACGGCGTACCCCGGATCAGTCTCTTCGATGAGGTGCCGGGCGATCTGGCGATCTATGGCTCGCCCCAAGACGCAGGCCTGCCGGACCCGATTGGGGTTGTGAGCGGCAGCGAGGAAGATGACAGTCGTTTCGCCATCACCTTCCCCGCCGGAGAGTTGGAGCAAGCGCCGCTGATGGCGCTGGCCCTTACTTTCTTGCTGGATGAGCAGTCAGCGTAGACTGCCTCGTTACAGCACTTTCGTCAGCGTCAGATCCAGCCCTTCTTCGTTCGCTTTCTTCATCGCCTCCGCCGAACCGAGCACCACCACCTCGCCTGTCTCGTTCAGTCGATCCAGCACATCGGCCAGCGCCCGGAAGTCGGCTTCGCTGGTGCCCAGCACTTCCTCTCGCATCTGCTGCCGGTCTTCATCCGACTCGCCGGTCAGGTAATACATCAGCGACGTATATCCTTTCGCGTCGGGTAGCTGGTAGCTGTCGATACTGCCGATCGCCCCAATGATGCTGCGGGTTAGTTCGTCGTCGTCCAGATGGACACGGCGCAGATAATCGGCCGCGCCGTCGAAGTTGGCCAGCGTGCCGGTCAGGTTCGGGTCGCGGTAGGAGAGGAACGAGAAGACCCCGGTCAGACGGCTGTAAAGGGCAAACGCGCCATACGCCCCGCCCTGCATGCGGATCTTTTCCCACAAGTAGCCGGTGCGCAGCAGATTGGTGATGACGTTCATCGAACCGTGGCTGGTGTAGCCCAGCTCGTTCAGGTCCGCGCCCTTGCCGACGTAGTTGACCTGCGCCGGGAAGGTCAGCCCTTCGTCCGCCGGCAGATCGCCGTGACGCCACGACGCCTTGTTGGCCGACAGGTGGGGGATCGACCCGGCGAACGCCTCCAGCTGCGGCCCGAAGGCGGTGTAGTTCTCGTCGTCGAGGGTGACGTTGTAAAGCATCTGGCCTCCGTTGACGAGCAGGCGGCGCACCGTCTCCAGCTTCTCCAGCACGGCGGGCCAATCATTGTCCATCTCCTCGGCCAGACGACGCAGGAAGAAGAGCTGACTGACGCCGCCAAGCTGCTCGTCCACCCAATAGGCCGGGTGGAAGTGGGCGCGCAGGCGGCTGTTGACCACCGCATGACCCGCCGGGGCCAGCCGCCCTTCCTGCCCCGCCTTGTTCTCCAGCACCATCTGGCGGAAGCGCTCCCGGTTGTCAAGCTTCACCGACAGCAGGACGTCGCCCATGATGTCGAGCATGTCCTGGGCCTGGTCTATCGTCGCCTTGCCGCGCAGCATGAGCCAGGCGGCCGCCTCGTCACTATCTTTCACCGGCGTCACCAGCGTGGACGGGTAGATGCCACCGGTTGTCCGGCCGATGCGTTGGGAGATCTGGACGAAATCTTCGCTTTCCGTGCCCATCTCCAACAGAGCCTGGCCGAATAGATCGACATAGGGCAGCAGCTCGGCCGGCAAGGCGTGGAGGTTCATCCCCACGTCGAGGTAGACAATGCCATTGGTGAACAGATCGTGGCGCAGCAAACGGCCGCCCGCCAGATCCGACACTGCCAGCGGGATCGTCTTGGTCTCCCGGTCAAGGTCGCCCAGCGTCAGCATGGGCAGGGTGGCCAGCAGTTCCGGCGGGTCGGGTGTACCCTGTCGCTCGCTCAACAGCGCGGCCTCGTCCATGATCGCCTGCAGCTCGGCCGCGTCCATTGTGGACTGCGCGGCGTCGAGCCGCGCTCGCTCCTCCGCCTCCAGCCGCTCGCCGAGCGACGGGTCCGGCTCCAGTACGACGGTGGTGCGATGGGGGTTATCCAGCAGGTGTTCGCCGATGAGCGCGGAGAGGAGCTCCGGATCGGCCGCCAGCTTTTCCTTCAGCGAAGCCAGCGGCGCCTCGTACGCCAACGGAGCCAGCGGGTCGCCGTCGTGGAGCCAGGTGCTCAGGGCGCGCATCATCAGGAACAGGCCGCGCGGATAGCGTCCGGTGTTATTCTCGCGCAGCTGGAACTCCATCGTATTGACGGCCGATTCGACCGTGGCCGGGTCGATACCCTCTTCAGCCAGCTTGCCCAGCGTATCCATGATCAACGCCTCTGCGTGGGGGATGTTATCCGACAAGACGCCCTTTAGCCCGGCCGAGAACGTCATCTGGCGCGTCCATGTGGAGAGACCGCCGCCGGTCACTTCCTCGCCCAGCCCGGAGTCTATCAGCGCCTTGCGCAGCGGAGAGGCGGGGGTGTTGAGCAGCGCGTCGGACAGAATCTCCAACGCCATCACCTGCTCAGTATCGCTGTACTCGGGCAGCAGCCAGTTCAACTGGACGTACGCCTTGTCCTCCGCGTCATTGTCGCCGGATACGCTGTAGTTGAAGGTGTGGCGACGAGGTGCAGGAAACGGCGCTTGCAGCGAGACGGCCGACTCCACCTCAATCGCCTCAAAGTCGGACAGGTAGGCGTCCATCAGCCGCAGCCGCTCAGCCGGATCGTCATCGCCGTAGAAGTAGATCTGGGCGTTGGACGGATGGTAGTACGTGTCGTGGAAGCTCTTGAACTGCTCGTAGGTCAGGTCGGGAATGGCTGTCGGATCGCCGCCGGAGTCATGACCGTACGGGGAGTCGGGGAACAGCGTTTGATCGGAATAGGTACTCAGCAAACTGTCGGGCGAGGAGTAGGCGCCCTTCATCTCGTTGAACACCACGCCCTTGTAGGTCAGTGGCGCGTCCGGCCCTTCCAGCTCGTAATGCCACCCTTCCTGGGCCAGATGGTGGGGGGTAATCAGCGGGTGGAGCACGGCGTCCATGTAGACGTCGATCAGGTTGTAGAAGTCCTGCACGTTGGTGCTGGCCACCGGGTAGATCGTCTTGTCGGGGAAGGTCATGGCGTTGACAAACGAGGCCAGCGATCCCTTGACCAGTTCAATGAACGGTTCCTTCAGTGGATACTTCTCCGACCCTGCCAGGACGGCGTGCTCCATAATGTGGGGGACGCCGGTGGAGTCGGTGGGTGGGGTGCGGAACGAGATGCCGAACACCTTGTTCTCGTCGTCGATGATGACCGACAACAGCTGCGCTCCTGTCTTCTGGTGGCGGTAGATGCGGGCGGTGGCGTTGATCTCCGCCAGTTCTGCCTCGCGAATCAGTTCAAAACCGTGGGTCAGGGTAGTCATGTACTCTCCGTTCAATCGTAAAGATGCAAAAAGGGGCAAAAGCCCGAATTGTTCAACAGATAGGTGGCCGGCTGGTCACGGCGACACCATCAGCGATTATACAAGAAAAAGGCGTGGCTTTTGGGGTGCCCTAAGCAAGCTCATTACAACTTCTTGCTCTATGATAGGATACATCTGTCTAGCGTTGCCCCTAGTTCATCGAAGGTCGCCATGAACCCAATAAAAGATGATCGTATCTTTCGGTCGACACGTATGGTCGCGGCGGTGGTTGTGCCGTTTCTGGTGGCCGCGTTCCTCATCCTCTTCTTCACGCCCGAAACGTCGGCCGACCGTTTTGCCTGGGCTATCCAGCCCTCCATGACGGCCGCCTTCATGGGCGCAGGCTATCTGGGCGGGTCGTGGCTGTTTATCCAGACGGTTCGCGGACGGCAGTGGCATCGCGTCGCCCCCGGCTTCCCGGCTGTCACCGCCTTCACGATCGCCATGTTGCTGGCGACAGCAGTCCATTGGGATCGTTTTGATCCCGGTCACCTGCCCTTCCTGATCTGGCTGGTCCTCTATGTGATTACCCCCATCCTCGTGCCCGTTGTCTGGTGGCGCAATCGGGTAACAGATCCCCATACACTGGAGCCGGGCGACCTGTTGGTCCCGCCAGCAGCACGCTGGGGACTGGGATTGCTGGGCATCGGGTTGCTGGCGTTTGCCGTGGCAACGTTCGTCGTGCCCACCGTGGCTATACGTGTGTGGCCGTGGGCACTCAGCCCGCTGACCGCGCGGATCCTGGCTGGCTGGTTCGCTCTCCTGGGCGTGGGCGGGTTGGTGATTGCTCGCGAGACGCGCTGGAGTGGATGGACCGTCGGCCTGCAGGCCATCGCCATTTGGCATGGTCTCGTTCTCGTCGCCGCGGTCCTTTATCGCGAGGACTTTCCGGGAGGCCTGCTGAACTGGTATCTGCTGAGCGTGGCCGTCGTCCTGATTGGCATGGCCGTTCTATACGCGACCATGGAACAGCGCAGACGATCACTCTTTGGGTAGCGCCACCGGCCAAGCACCGCTTCTCAGCCGGCACAGCGCCCCCTGTTCGCCCCGTCCAGGCAGGCTACGCGGACATCTCCAGAAAATTCCGCAAGATGCGCTTGCCGTGTTCCGTCAGGATGCTCTCCGGATGGAACTGGACACCCATCACGGGGAACTCGCGGTGGTGGAGGCCCATCACTTCGCCGTCGCGGGTGAAGGCCGTCACCTCCAGCACCTCCGGCAGCGGCTCCTCGACGATCAGGGAATGGTAGCGCGTCGCCTTGAACGGGCTGGGGATGCCATTGAACACCCCTTGACCGTTGTGGTAGACGCTCGACGTCTTGCCGTGCATTAGGCGCGGCGCCCGGCTGACAACTCCACCGTACACCTCGCCGATGCATTGGTGGCCCAGACAAACGCCCAGCACCGGGGTGGTCGGCCCGAAGGCGCGAATGACATCGTTGGAGATGCCGCCGTCCTGCGGGTCGCCCGGGCCGGGACTGATGACGATGTGGTCGGGACGCAGCGCTTCCAGCTCGGCGACGGTCACTTCGTCATTGCGATAGACGGTCAGGTCTGCGCCCAGTTCGCCGAAGTACTGGACAAGGTTGTAGGTAAAGGAATCGTAATTGTCGATAACAGCGATCATAAGTTCATTTACTCCAGGGTGACGATGGCCACGTTAAAGGTGGTGGGTGCGCCGGTTGCTTCGCGGACAACGACGCGGTAACTGGTTGTGCCCAGCGGCAGCACATAGGCCACCTCGACGCCGCCCGCGCCGCTAAAGTCGGCGCTGGTGATCAACGCGCCGTCCGTTCCATAAATCTCCAGAACAACGTTGGATTGGTCAGCTGGATCAACCATCGCCAGCACCGGGCGCGCGCCCAGCGATGTGACGTCGTAGCTCTGCTCGCCGCCAGCGGCGAGCGTGTCCTGCTGCTGCACGGCCATGCCGTTGGCAGGCGTGGTCAGGTCGTAGAGATAGGATGTGGCGCCGCCAGTATCCGGCGGCGCTGACGACGAAGGTGAAGAGACCGTCGGCGTCGGGGCTGACGACCAGCGTTTCCGGCCGCCCGGCCGGGGCGTTGTTGGCTTCCGACAGCGGCGTGGCGCCGTCCAGCGCACCCGGGCGCGGACAGGTCGCCGCTGTAGGCAGCGAGCGTCACGTCCAGCGTATTCTCCGGGTCGACAAAGAGGACGATCGGGGTGAAGCGCTGTGCCGCGGAACGGGTACGCTTGCTGCTCTCCGGTGGTGAACGTCTGGGTGTCCTGCTGGCCGGGGGCGAACAGCTCGCCACTGTCCACCGGGAGGATGCCGTCGCCTCCACTGCTGGTTCGTCAGTCGCGTCCGGGGCGGCCTCGGTCGGTGTCGGCGGCGGTGGTTCGGTCGCAATCGCCTCAGTGGTGGCTGGTGGCAGCGTGGGCGGCGGCGGTTCGGTGGCCACGCCGGCGCCGGTCGCGGTCGATACCGCCTCAACGGTGACGGCCGCCAGCGCCGTCGCCTCCAGGGTGGGCGGTGGGCTGGGGAAACTCTCGGCGATCGGTGTCGCCGAAGGGCCTTCCGGCGCGTTGCCCAGCAGCTGACAGCCGCCGAGCGCAACTAGCAGGACAATAACAAAGGTACATGTGATCAGACGGGAGCGTTTCATCAGAAAGCCTCGCTTGGGGTCAGATTGACGTCGGTGATGGTCGCCCTGTCCCGCCAGACGGGGGGGAGATGGTGACGGAGCAGGCTCCGCGGCGGATGGGCGAAATCGCTTCCATTGTAAACCATGTCTGATCGTCTGCTTCTCCTTCTAGGCGAACGTCAATCTTCCGGGGCGGCCCGCCGGTTAGCCGGGCATCACCAGCCCCATGATCGCCTTCATCTCGTCCACTTTCGGCTGGGACATCTGCCGGGCCTGCTCCGCGCCGAGGGCCAGGATGTGATCGAGCTCAGTTGTATCGGCCATCAGCCGGTCGTACCGTTCCCGAATCGGGCGCAGCGCGTCGATGACGACTTCGGCCACGCCCATCTTCAGGTCGCCATAGCCACGCGCATCGGCAAAATCGGCCTCGACCTCGGCGTTGCTCTTGCCCGTGACCGCCTTGTAGATGCCCAGCAGGTTGTTGACGCCCGCTTTCTCCGGATCGTCCGAGAACACAATCTCGTGGCCGGAGTCGGTCACGGCCCGCTTGAAGACGACATGATCTCTTTCGGGATCGTCGAGCAGGCGAACGGCGTGGCCGCGCTTGTCGGCCAGGCTTTTCGACATCTTGGCCGTCGGGTCGTCCAGACCCATCACCCGCGCCGCCACCGTGCCGGATCATCGGCTTGGGCACGACGAAGAACTCCGTCTTCGTAGAGCGCAGTTGAAGCGCTGGGCAATGTCGCGCGTCAGCTCGACATGCTGCTTCTGGTCTTCACCCACCGGCACTTCATCGGCGTCGTAGAACAGGATGTCGGCCGCTTGCAGCACCGGGTAATCGAGCAGTCCGGTCAGGACGCTCTCCTGTTTGGCCGACTTGTCCTTGTACTGCGTCATGCGCTGCAGCCAGCCGAGCGGCGTGACGCAGTTGAGCAGCCAGCACCCTTCGGCGTGGGCGGTTACGTGGCTCTGCACGAACAACGTGCTCTTTTCCGGATCGATGCCCGCGGCCAGCAGCATCGCCGCCAGCGACCGCGTTTCGAAGCGCAGTTCCACCGGGTCCTGCGGCACGGTCAGGCTGTGCAAATCGACCACGCAGAAGAAGTTCGTCTTCTCGTCCTGTTCGGCGACCCAGTTGCGGATCGCGCCCAGATAGTTGCCCAGATGGATGTTGCCGGTCGGCTGAATGCCGCTAAATACGACTTTTTGTACTCATAGCTTCCTCATTCATCAGCCTGCGGTCCGGGCGTCTCGATCGGTTGCCGCCTAGGCTGCGGGTCGATCGCGCTACGAATGCGACATAGCCTGTGCTACAGCGCCCCATTCTCGGCGCGCTCGACTGCCACCAGCAGCGCCTGGGCTTTGTTGACACATTCCTGATATTCGGTGGCCGGGTCGCTGTCGGCGACGATGCCTGCGCCCAGCCTGCACGTAAATCTGATCCTCCTGCATCAGCAGGGTGCGGATGGCGATACAGGTGTCCATGCTGCCGTCGTAGCTGAAGTAGCCCGACCGCGCCCGCGTACAAACCGCGCCGCTGGCCTTCCAGCTCCTCGATAATCTCCATCGCCCGCACCTTGGGCGCACCGCTGACTGTGCCCGCCGGGAAGGTCGCCCGCATCAGGTCGAACGCGTCCAGGCCGGGCTTGATCTGCCCTTCGACGTGGCTGACGATGTGCATGACGTGGCTGTATCGCTCGACGACCATCAAATCGCGCACGTTCGACGCTGCCGTACTCGCTGACGCGGCCAATGTCGTTTCGGCCCAGATCGATCAGCATCACGTGCTCGGCCCGCTCCTTGGGGTCGGCCAGCAGCTCGTCGGCCAGCGCCTGATCTTCGGCCGGCGTCTGGCCGCGCCGGCGCGTGCCGGCGATCGGCCGCACGCTGGCCACGCCATCCTCCAGCCGCACGTGCATCTCTGGCGACGCGCCGATCACCTGCATATCGATCGGCGCAAAGTCGAAGTAGAACATGTAGGGCGACGGGTTGAGCATCCGCAGCGCGCGGTAGATGGCGAACGGATGGGCGCTGGTCTGGCGGCTGAAGCGCTGGCTCAGCACCACCTGGAAGATGTCGCCCGCCGCGATATGCTCTTTCGCCTCGGCCACCATCGTCTGATACTCGTTCTGGCGTCATGTTGGCTTGCGAGTGCCGCGTGCGATCCCGGCTGCCCGCGCCCCAGCGCCGCGGCGGAATGGCCGGCAACGGCCGCAACAACTGCTCACTCACCTGTTCAATGCGCTGAATCGCTTCCACATAGGCCGCTTCCACATCGTCGCCCGGATCAACCTCGGGCGTTGGCCAGGATGAGTCAGCCGGTGGCGCGCATGGTCGAACACGACCAGCGTGTCGGCCAGCAGGAAGATGGCGTCGGGTATGTCGAGGACAGCTTCGGCCGTTTCCGGCAATTTCTCAAAAAAGCGCACACATCATAGCCGAGATAGCCGACCGCGCCACCGCTGAAGCGGGGCAAGCCGGCGAATTCGGCCTGGACGTAAACGGCTCAGTTCCGCCTTGCAGCACGTGGAGAATATCCTCGCCGTCGGCCAGCGTCGCGGCTGGTCGCGTCGCCATTTCCCATAGTCGCTGGTCACCGTGTCGGCCGTTCAACGCCATCATCGCCCGCGGATGCACGCCGACAAACGAGTATCGGCCGACCTGCTCGCCACCTTCCACCGATTCCAGCAAAAACGACGGCCCCGCTCGTCCATCAACTTGAGATAGACCGAGACCGGCGTCTCCAGATCGGCGGCAAACTCCCGGTAAACCGGAATCAAATTGGCGGGGCCCTGCCGCCAGATTCACGAAACTGCGTCGAGGGTGGGGTGATACATTTCGTCTACATCTATCACTTGTCCTCATGACGGACGAGGCGGCCACGGTTATGGTGGACCGGAGATAGAAGGCCGTCGGCTGCCGCCTCGTCCTGCGATGCTCGGATAACTTCGCCAGTTGGTCTATGCGCAATTTCCTCTATCGCTACCCGACGACCGGCAGATCCGTCATCGCTTCTTCAATCGCTTCCGCCGGGTATTCGTAGTCGTCCAGTTCGCCCTTCAGGTAGGCGTCGTAGGCGGCCATGTCAAAGTGACCGTGGCCGCACAGGTTGAAGGCGATCACCTTCTCTTCGCCCGTTTCCTTGCACTTCAGCGCTTCGTCGATGGCGACGGCGATGGCGTGGGTCGGTTCCGGCGCGGGGATGATGCCTTCGGCGCGCATGAAGGTCATGGCCGCCTCAAAGGTCTCCAGCTGCTGCACGGACCGCGCTTCGACGTAGCCACCGTCCACCAGCGCGCTGACCTGCGGCGACATGCCGTGGTAGCGCAGACCGCCGGCGTGAATCGCCGGCGGGATGAAGCGTGTGGCCCAGCGTGTGCATCTTGACCACCGGCGCCATCTTCGCCGTGTCGCCGTAGTCGAAGGTGTATTTGCCGCGTGTCAGGCTGGGCGAGGCGGCCGGTTCGGCGGCAATGACCTTCGTCTGTCTTGCCCGTTGCGTCAGATTCTCGCGCAGGAACGGGAAGGCGAAGCCGCCGAAGTTGGAGCCGCCGCCGGTGCAGGCCGATGACCATGTCGGGATATTCGCCCGCCATTTCCATCTGCAGCAACGCTTCCTCGCCGATGACCGTCTGGTGCAGCAGCACGTGGTTGAGCACGGAACCGAGGCTGTACTTCTTCGCGCCGCCGGACGTGGCCGCCACTTCGACCGCCTCGGAGATGGCGATGCCCAGCGAACCGGGCGAGTCGGGGTCTTCGGCCAGCACGGAGCGGCCGTAGTTGGTGCGGTCGGTCGGGCTGGCGTAGACCTCGGCCCCGTACGCTTCGATCAGCATGCGGCGGTACGGCTTCTGATAGTAGGACACCTTGACCATGTACACTTCGAGGTCCATGTCAAAGAAGTTGCAGGCCATCGCCAGCGCTGAGCCCCACTGGCCCGCGCCGGTTTCGGTGGTCAGCGCTTTGGTGCCCGCTTCCTTGTTGTAGAACGCCTGCGGCACGGCCGTATTCGGCTTGTGCGACCCGACCGGGCTGACGCCTTCGTACTTGTAGTAGATGTGGGCCGGCGTATCGAGCGCCTGCTCCAGCCGACGGGCGCGGATACAACGGCGTCGGCCGCCACAGCTTGTAGATGTCGCGCACCGGCTCCGGAATTTCGATGTAGCGCTCGGTGCTGATCTCCTGCATGATCAGCGCTCATCGGGAAGAGCACGCTCAGGAAATCGGGCGTCACCGGCTCCAGCGTGCCGCGGATGCAGCACCGGCTCCGGCGGCACGGGCATGTCGGCGTTGATGTTGTACCACGCCTTCGGCAGCTTGCTTTCGTCCAACACAAACTTCGTTTTGTCGCTCATCGTTACCTCCGCTTGAAAGATGTCGTGCGCGCAATCGCGCGAATCATGCCAACAAAAAACGCCCACGTCCCTGGTCAAGGGACGAGAGCGTTGGATCTCCCGCGGTGCCACCCTGCTTAAGCTGCTCCAGAAAACAAAAACGCGCCGGTGATGCGCGTAGGGCGAACGGTACGTTGCATGGAGCCAGCTTCACTTTGTCGGTTCCGCAGCTTGCGAAACCGGCGCCGGGTAACGGTGGCGTCTCCGGCCGCGGCTACTGGTCAAAAGACGTTCGCCCCGGCAACTCCTCGGCCCATTCACCTGTCGCGCTGTCGTCGACCTTGCAGCATGGTGGTCGACTCTCTGGGACCCGCTGGACAGGGTACTCTTCCGATTCAACGTTGTTGTTTATTCGGTTGAGCGGAAGTCTAGCATGGGGGGTGGGGTGGTGTCAAGTGGCCTTCTAATCGCGCAAGATTCTGCGCCAGCGGCCGCTCCGCCCCCCCACCACCCGACTAAATGCCGAATAATCCCGCGCGAAAACCCAGTCAACACTTACCGGGCTACAGTTTAGTGTGCATCAAGCTCCTTGCTGAAGTCGACGCTTCACATTAAGGCAGTGGTAATTCTGAGGCTCTATAGACAGACCTCGCTCGACTATCTCGGTTGCCTTTCTTGTATCCTTAAGTCTTAGATATAGCCAGGCCAGCCCAGCGCAATCATCCGCGTCTGCCTCGTGGATACGTGCTTCCATCACTTCTGCCAGCCGTCTCGAGACAATTTGCTTTTCCTCCGAGTCGACGGCATCATGCCTTTCCTTGAAGAGATGGTTCGTTCGATTCACGGCATTAGCGATCTGGAAAAACTCAACCTCTGGTAGCTGACATAACTCCACTAAGGCATTAACCTCCCCAACATAATCACCGGTCTGACTACAAAGCCGAGCTAGTTCGTGCCATGCGTTTGCCCCATCGAGGTCGCGACCATCTGAGGCCTCGATATAGCGCCTCACATGTTCTTTTGCGATCTCAATACCACCTTCGCCCTCGCTTTCCTCGTAGAGTCTCGCGATTTGCAGCCATGCTGGTGGATACCTTCTCGCAATAAATTCCAGCATCGGTAACTGCTCGTCCAGTAACCCGTCATCCGTGGCAGTCCTCTTTGCAATGTGACTGAAGAGCCGCTCTATCTGGGGAGGTACGCCACGCGCAATGTCCGATTGCTGTGCAGGCCCAAAGGAGCGCAGCAACTCGAGATCTGCTTCAATTGCGCTTTTCATTGGGCTGGTCGTGATTTTCCGCTTGCCGAACGAGGCAGCAACCAATGGAACGCTGAGAAATAGCTCTTCATCTTGCTCGGAAGTGAGTAACTCAATAAAGGAACTTCTTTCCAACTCCTCGACTGCCGTATCGACCTCAAGGCGCTCGTCAGATGATCGCATTATCGTGGCTTCTATTGCTAGTTTGGCAACGGCGGTGCGCCACCCGCATAGAGTTAGAAATACTCTCTTGGCTCCCGGCGTCAAGTCCGCATACGTGCGCTCAAACAGTGCGTTCAAAATATCATCTCGTGAAGCCACAATTCTTGCTGGTTTCTCAAGCCTTCCCGTCTTCGCTACCTTACCGAGGAGTACTTTCATCACATACGGATGCCCACCTGACTCCGAATACAACTTTTCGCGGTAATCGTCAGTCAATATGCCCTCAATGCGTAGTCGCATAGCAGTTGCCCTGATCAATTCGTCGCTTTCTTCCTTGGTCATTCCTCGCACTTCGATAGGATAATCACCCTTGAAGTCACGTATTCGAGTGGTAATTAGGACCTTGTTAGGCAAGCGCACGTATGAGTTAAGCCAGATGTACACTTCGGTCGGGGTCCTAAGTGTTTCGAAGTTGTCCATAACGAGCAATGTTGTTAGACCAGGTTGGCCTATCTGCTCTTCCAAGTAAGCCTTGCTGCTGAAGCTGCCCGAAATAGCAGCACCCGGATCTAGGAGCCGAACGTACTCATCTGCTACGTCTTCTGGCGTTAGAACCTTTGGTGTAACTAGCTTTGGACCTTCAGAGAGAAGATCGATGTCTCGGGCACTTAGCCAAACTATCGCCTCAAACGGACCTTCTTGAGCAACGCGATTGAGAACGTTGATCGTAAGCCAAGTCTTGCCAATTCCGCCCCGACCGACGAGCGTAATCACCGGATGTCGGTCATCACGCAGAATCTGGCAAAGCTCATCTTCTAGAGCCGGACGAGGGACATAGCCTTTCAGAGGTGGTGGCAGGTTTGCGAAAGATTTGCCCTGGACCGTCAGTAACCCTAAGCCTTCGGTTTCGCTCCTTGGGGGCCGGGAAGTAGGGTACAAGTAGGGTATCGAATCCTGGAATCCGTTTTCTCCAGTTATGTAGGAGATTGTCTCGAAGCGCTTATCCGAAAAGTGACCGTTCGGAAACATGAAGTCCTTTGCATCGGGACCTGTGAACATCAGTTCAACCCTTCGAGGTTTGTCGAAGTAGACATATACTCCGTCCTGGTAAGTGACGTTGGAGCCTTCGCTTGTCTTCAGAGACGAGAAAGCCGAATCGTTTTCATTCAATCCAATCACTCGATACCTACCTGAAAGGTTTCGATGAAGATAGACCCATGGTCGTTGCAAGAGGCTGAGATTGGTCACTAGTAGCTCGATGGACTGTTGTAGAGGAACGCACAAATCACTCGTGGTTTGCAGATGGATCGCGCCATGGCCCTTAGTCTTATTGCGCAGAACAGTGAATAGCTCAAACCATCGTCGTGCCGCTTCCTTCTTCGGTAACCTCTCGAAGTCCGGCTTGACTAGCATGACGCACTGGTGAACGAGATTGACCGAGTCATATTGCCATGTTCCTGCCGCCTGTTTTGCAGTGAGCTCTCTCTCGCTCCTCCCGAATGTCATCACAAAGGTGTTGCGCTGCTGTCCCTTTTAGTGTGTCATCGATGGCGCGAGCCCAAGTGCCTAAGCTGTCTGCGCGAACTAGCGTATGCAAGTTGCGATATCGGTGGCGATCAAGATCCTGACGGATCCCTGCCACAAGCGCTGCTGCAGTTAGCTTCGTCAGCATCTCTCCGAATAGCATTAGGTTGTTAAAGAGAGCAATGTCAGAGTCCTGACTCTCAATGTCAACTCTTTCCTGCATCCGCCTAATTGGCAAGAACGCGATTGTCACTAGTAACCTCCGTCAGTGAAGAGCATTCAATAAGCTAACGATGCTCAGCACGGTCAAATGAGTAGTCAACTCATCCAGCGGCAACTGCTGAACACCGTCGGAGCAACACGCTTTGGCTCGACAGTCGCCCTCCTCCGTCTCGTCAACGTTTTGATGCATCAGGTCTTGAGCACCCCACTACCGTCAAGAAGTCTAGCTCCATTTCCAGAAGAGAAAAGCAATACAGCATAGTCAGTTGAAATGGGAGGCAGCACGGTCCTCACCTTCTGAACAACAAAGACCAAAGGGCTTTCACCAGCAAGCTCCAGCTTACACTATCACCCTTGTCTTTCAATGACGATTACGGTCTTAGGCTTGATGGGGCGCTTCATGTTGCAGGTGGTCAGCCAGTCGTCGAAGTCGGCCTGTAGGGTTTCATCATGCTCGAGACTGTCGTCCGGACAGCGATGCGGAAGAACTGATCAAGCGCTGTCCGATCGTATCGTCCATGGCCCGCCCTTAAAGCGGCGAGCCAGGTTCGCAAAATCAACGTTTCCGACCGCGCTTCGAGTCTACCAGAGGAGCCGTTCAAGCTGCGCCCTGTCGCCCCCCATGACCAGCAGCGCGGCTTCTCCAAAATCAAACTCACTGCCCCCTCAGTATCCGCAAAATACGGCCGTAAACCACATTCGCCAGCAGTTCGATGTCGCCGCCCGTGGTGCTTGCGAACTGAATGACGACGGTATCGATATCAGGGTGGTAGCGGGCCATGCTGTGGTAGCCGGGTAGCCAGCCGTCATGGTCGTACTCGTAGAGGGAGGAATAGATAGCCTGCTCCTCCTCATTGAGCAAGGTGCCGTCGTTCAGGGTGCGCTGGAAGATGCCGATGTCCTCTGCTGAGGCGACCATCCAGTCATCCAGAAACCGGAGATTGTCGTAGCCATACCAGTACCCTCTGACCACATCGTCGTAGTTCGCCTGGCTGAGCGTCGTGTCGGTATTCGTCATACCGAACGAAGCCAGAATCTCGTTTTCGATCGGTTCATTCAGACTGCAGCCCAGCACGTCCTCCAGAATGCGGTCCACTTAACACTATTCTACAGCCCCCAAGCCTAGTGTCAATTCAATCCACCCGGTCATTCAATGGC
The DNA here is from genome assembly GCA_963715935.1 of uncultured Chloroflexia bacterium. GTDB lineage: Bacteria > Chloroflexota > Anaerolineae > Promineifilales > Promineifilaceae > Promineifilum. The sequence goes on from CAVQSM010000007.1 coordinate 16,437, forward strand.
TCACGGTATTCGGAAAGGATAAGCGTAATACTGCGAGGGGGTAAAGTCGCGCAGGTTGATGTAGGAGTTAGCGATGAAGCGAGTCAGCAGGATTATCGAATACAAGGCAAAGCCCGTGCCATACGCCATGGAGGTGAGGAACGGCACAAAGAAGAACCAGAACAACAGGTTGTGCACCCAAAGCAGGATCCTGTTGGCGCCGGTTAGTTTGGGTTGTTCCTCAGGGTCAAGTTTCTGGAGCCACGCGAACCGCGCGGCCGTATGATACTCGAGGATCAGTCAGAACAGCGCGCCTATGACCGAAAGGGCGATCATGCCTTCCCGCGTGCCCCCCAGCGGGGTGGAGAGCCCATAGATGACGAAGAGGAGTGTGGGCACCCCCTGTACGGCCGAGATGATGTAGTTCCAGCGCCGAGTGAGGAATTTCTCTTTTGTCATTTTGAATGGTTTCCTTGTGCACTGTGTCGATTAGAAATCCCCTGCGACAGAGATGACCACCTTACCTGGCCGGCTGTTTACCCATCAACACTGATTTCCTCGCGCAGAATCCGGACAATACGGTCGTAAACGACATTTGATACCATCACCTTGGTTCCGCCACCCGTATCGAAAAGCGGAACTATCGGCGTGCCACCGGCTGTGTTCACAAACTGAACCACAACCGTATCAATGTCACTGTGGTAACGAGCGATACTGTAGTATCCGGGTATCAATCCGGTATGTCCATACTCATAGATAGAGGAGTAGATGGCCTGTTCATTATCATTTAACAATGAGCCATCATTCAAAGCCCGCAGGAAGATGCCCACATCCTCGGCTGTCGCTACCATTGAGCCGTGAGGATCATGCTTCAGATCAGGCTCATAGCCTACCCAGTAGCCGCTCATCACATCGTCCATGTCCACGTCATCTATTGACGTGTACGTATTGTTCAACTCGAGCGGCATCAAGATTTCCTCTTCGATATATTGCCAATGGCTATACCCCACCACTCTGGCAATGAGTTCGCCGAGCAGGAAATAGTTCGTGTTTGAATACCCATAATCTTCATCCGGCGCAAAGTTAGCAGGCAAATCAAGCGCCAGTTCAAGGGCTGCTTCAGCGCTATCGGGCGGGTTTTCCCAATAACCGGGAGCGTCGGTGAAGTTAGGAATACCGCTTCGATGCTGCACCATCGATCTCACGGTGATGGTTTCTGCGTTTTCGATTCTTCCCACAAGTTCTGGAAAGTGGTCAGCCAGCGTATCATCCAGCGACAAGCGTTGGTCACTGACCAGTTTGGCGATAGCGACCGCGGTATATAACTTGTCGATACTGGCAATCTTGAATAATGATTGCGGGTCGGCTGGTATTTGGTCCTCTCGATTTTTCCAGCCGGCTGTATAGAATGCGGGTGGTTCACCTGCCTCATCCACATACACGATCATGCCATCCAGGCCATGACCAATGGCATCATCGACTTGTTCCTGGACCGTATCAGGCAATGGTGTGACCCAGGCCGATATTCCGTCCCAGGGCGAGAAGGCCACAATGGCGATTAAACCCACCATAGGCATCACGACTCGCAGAACGCGCACCACCAGACTCTTGTTGGTATTTTCCATGACGTTTCTGCTCCTTACTAGACTCACTCGGAAACATGAACTTCTGCCCGCTTCTTATTCCGTCGACCGGAGCAGCGAGAGCGCCGGATTGACCACATCTTTCTTCAAGAAACCCGGTTTCTAGTCCAAGCGATCCCGAATCTATCCCTCCCCCAATATCCGCACAATACGGCCGTAAACCACATTCGTTACCAGTTCTATATCGTCCCCGGTTGTGCTAACAAACTGAATGACGACCGCATCTATCTCAGGGTGATAGCGGGCGATGCTCTGGTAGCCCGGCAGCCAGCCTTCGTGCCCGTAGTCGTATAGGGCGCTGTAGATCGCCTGTTCCTCGTCTGTCAGCAAGGAGCCATCGTTCAGCGCCCGCAGGAAAACGGCGACATCCTGGGCCGTGGCCACCATCGAGCCGCCGGCAATCTGAAAATCCAGCTGCCGGAGATCGTCGTCGTACTCGTGCCAGTAGCCGCTGACGACCTCGTCATAGGGGGCCTCGCCGAGCGCGCCGTACGTCTCCGTCAGCCCCAGCGGAGCCAGGATCTCGCGGGCAATGTATGCCTGGTGGCTTTCGCCCAGCGCGTTGTCGAGAATACGGCCGAGCAGCAGGTAGTTGGTGTTGGAGTAGCTGTAGGCTGTGTCCGGTGCAAAGTCGGCCGGCTCGTCCAGTACCAGGGCCAGCGTCTGGCTGCTGTCGGTGTGCGACACGAACCAATCCCACGCCTCGTCGTCGGTGAAGTTGGGGATGCCGCTGCGGTGCTGCGCCAGCATGCGGATTGTGATCTGTTCCGCGTTCTCAATCCGGCCCGCCAGCTCCGGCAGCAGGTCAGCCAGCGTGTCATCGAGCGACAGGCGGCCGTCGGCAACCAGTTTGGCCGTGGCGGTGGCGATGTACAGTTTGCTGATGCTGGCGATCTTGAACAACGCTTCCGGATCGGCCGGCGTCTGGGCCGCCTTGTCTTTCCAGCCGGCCGCATAGAAGGCGGGTGGCTGACCGGCCTCATCGACATAGACGATGACGCCATCCAGCCCGCGGTCGACCGCGCTGTCGACCTGCTCCTGCACGGTGTCCGGCAGGGGCGTTAGCCAGGCCAGTATTCCCTCCCAGGGCGGGAATATTACGATACTGACGATGGCCACGATGGGCATGATGATTCGAAGAACCCACACCGCACGCTGCTTGTTAAGATCTTCCATGACTGCTCTGCTCCTTGCTATCCTCTACTCCTGAACGTCAACGTCTCCCGGCTGCTTATTCCGCGCCGCGCAGCAGCGAGAGGGCCGGATTCAGCACACCGGTCAGATTTGCTTCGGGGTCAGCCCCATCATGGTTGTAGAGCATGACCACAACTGTGTCGAACTCGGGCGCATAGTTGAGCACCGACCGAAAGCCGGCAATGTAGCCTGCATGCCCCATGAACTCTTCCTGGAGCGAGATGCCCAGACCGTAGGCGCTGTTGGGCGTGCGGGTCGTCATCGCCTCCAGCGACGCCGGGTCGTCGAACAGCGCTCCGCCGAACAGCCCGCGGGCGAAGGTGATCAGGTCCGGCGCGGTCGAGACCAGACCGCCCGCCGACCAGCCGACCGATTCATGCAGTTCAGTGAGATCGGACAAGGCGTCGACGGTTCCCGTGTAGCCGTGGACCACATCGATCAGCGGCTCTTCGTAGCAATCCAGGAACGTCGACGTCATGCCCAGCGGTTCGTAGATGTGGGTGCGATACGCCTCGGCCAGCGGCATGTCGGCCGCCGCTTCGATGACCATGCCCAGCAGCGTGTAGTTGGTGTTGCTGTAACGCCACTGCGCGCCCGGCTCAAACTGGGCCTCCTGGCCGTAGACGTAGCGGGCCAGCGTGTCGTGGGGATCCCGCTCGACGCAGTCCAGGGTCACGTTCCCGGTCGCCTCATCGACGACCATTGCGGTGAAGATATCGGCGTAGTACGCTTCGTGTTCGACCACGTTGGCCAGTCCGGAGGTGTGGGCCAGCAGGTGGCGCAGCGTGATCTGGTCGCCATTCGGCAGCTGATCGGCTACCTCCGGCAGCCATTGCGCCAGCGGATCGTCCAGCGGTCAGCACGCCGTCTTCCGCCAGCCGGATGATCACCGCTGGCGGTGAACATCTTGGTGATGCTGCCAATCCGGAACGCACCCTCCGGCGGCATCGCGGCTGTCGTCCGGCGAGGTTCGGCGAGACCACTGGCCCCCTCGTACCGGTACGCCGGTGCGTCGATCCACACGATCGCGCCGGGCGGGAGTCCGCCTGCGGTCAGATCGTCCATTTCCGACTGTATCTCCGTCACGACATCGGTCGGGAACGGCTGCGGCTCGTCCTGGGCGGCGGTGGCGCAGCCGGCCAGCAGCAGCATGATCAGGGTCAGGCTTAAGAATAGTTGCTTCATCATGCGTCTCTCCGTCGTGGGCACTGTTGAATGGAGGGTCGATATCTGTGTTGCTGGTTTAATCATCGTGACCCTCCCTGTGCGCTTGACCGCGTCGGTCCAGCATGGCGCCAACGGCCGCCCCCAGACTGATGCCCAGGCCGATTCCGATAGCCAGATTGTTAAAGACAACCTGACCTACCGTTGCGCCCAGGGCAGTTCCAAAGGCAATTCCCAGACCAATCATGGAGTTTGAGTTTTCTACTTTGTTTTCTTCTTCTTTGTTTGACATTGTTTTCCTTATTTCGCTAAGCGTTTGATTTTGATAGGGATGAGGACGCGTGGTCTTCATCGACCTGGGACAGCGCCACCTCTTCGGCCACGTTATAGATGACGGGCATCTGGCCTTTCCATCTGTCCCAGCAAGCCTCATCCGTTATCAGGTCAGCCATGAAATGGCCCACGTTGATTCGACTGGTCTGCCCGGCATCGAAAATGGCGCTGCGAATGGGGGATGGATACAGCTCATACGGGGTCACTTCGTCGCGGTCGATCAGATTGTCCGGTCGAACCGCAGCCCACTCGATTAGCTCATCGTCCTGGCCCACCTGGCTTCTGAGATAGTCCGCGGCCTGTTCATTATCGGCATGCGGCGGCAGAAGCAGGCGCAGCAAACCTACCACAACCGTCTCGGCAAAGGGAATGGGCTCATTGAGATCCCGGTTGCGGTTGCCGGTGGTGTTCATCAGCACGAATTTGGTTGGTTTCTCAGGACTGTTGGCCCTGATGGCCTCGCTCAGGCGACGCGTGGCATCAGTGACCAGTTTTCGCGGATGGCCGTACAGGCCTTTGAAGGTCATGTTGTGCCCCAGACAGGACGCCACCGCATCACAGCCGTCCACCAGCTCGGCCATCTGCGGCGTCACTCAAATCAAGGAGGCTGGCGACGCGCACGGTCAGGTTGTCATGATGCCTGATGGCTGCGGGCAGCTTCTCTGCCGACCGGACAACGACCTTAACATGGTGCCCGCGATTGAGCAGTTCTTCTGTCAGCAGCCGGCCCGTGGCTCCGGTGGCTCCGACGATGAGTACGTTCATTTTTCCATTCATAGTGACACTTTCCTTTAGGTAGGGTGCCAACCAGCCGGCCGAACGCCGGCCGGTTGACAGATAACTTGATTCAGGCTGTTTCCAGTACCATCGTACGCTCTTGCCAGCCGTCCATGTCCACGCCCTTCACCAGCAGCCAGATGGGGAAGGCGAGTTCGGCGACGGCGATGACCGCGGCGATCAGACCGGGCGTCGTTGTGTAGCCGGGGACAAGCAGCAGGCCGATGGTGTCGACCAGATAGCCAATCCCGGCGGCGATGAACAGGTAGCCCAGCACCTTCGGGAAGTAGCCCGACCGGACGATCAGGTAACCCAGCGTGAAGACGTGGATGACCAGGAAGGCGATGCCCAGCACGAAGCCGGTGCTGTGCCCGTCGAGGAACATCGTCATCAGCGCCTGGGATTGTTCCGGCGCGAACGCGGCCGCCGCCGGGCCGCCGTCGACCAGCTGCAGCACGAAGTAGTAGTTGAGCAGATTCAGGCCGTGGATCGTCGTCATGGCCAGCCGGGAGACGGCCGCCACCAGCGACAGCGTCTGGTTGACCGGCCGCAGCAGCACGTAGAGCACGACGGTCAGCACCACTTCGCGTGAGCAGAATGACCAGCTCGCTGCCCACCGTGCCGATGAGGAACAGGGTCGTCGTTGGCAGCGATGTTGGCGGCCGTGGCGGCGGCGTCGCCGGGCACAATGAACTGCTGCGGAATGAGCATATGGGCAAAAATGGCGGCCACGGCGATGATCAGATAGAGCACGCCGGCGATGCGGGCCAGGGCGGACGGGGACAGTTCACGAACGTTGGTTTTCATTTTGAATTCTCCTGTTGGTTGACGGAACGAAGCGACAGAGGAGCAGCCGAGGGCTACTCCGCCTTCTCCTGCTTGTCGACTGGCCTGCAGGCAGGAAATGCCCCAGAAGAAGATGCCGGCGCCGGCGGCCAAAAAGAAAAGGAACAATGAAATGCCGAGGGGCGTGCCCCATGATAAAACCTGATACAAACCTTCCATGATGAACTCCTTTGACTGAACACGGTGGCTGGCGATTCCTCGCGCAGCCGCTTAACGGGTTGATTGGTCGGACGGCAGGGAGCGCAGGGAACGCAGCGGCAGACCCAGATCGCGCACCTTCTTCAGCAGCCCGTGCAGGGCGGCCTGGTCGGTGACCGGCCCGGTAAGGATTGTGTCGCCGTCGCCGGTCAGGGTGATGGTCAGCCCTTCGAACCAGCTCGCCCACCGCGCATCGAGATGTCCCTCTCAGGCGAATCTCGTAGATGTCAGGTGGCGTCGGGTTGGGTCGTCATACGCTGTTCCACTTCTCCGCTGGACGGGGCGCTGCGGCCATGTCCTTGCCTTGTCCGAACTGCCTGCAGAATACGGCAGAATGTGGTGAGCAGGTCATCACCACAGCTGGTGATTCAGGTGGTGATTGGTGGCTGAAAGCGGGCTGTGGCGGCGCACAAAAAGCCCCGGCCAGACAATCGAATCATCGGCCGGGGCGGGAGACGACGATTGTTCGAATCGGGCCTAGAGCAGGTGGAGTTCTTCAGCGCGGCTGACGGCCGCCCGACGGCTGTTCACGCCCAGCTTCGAGTAGATGTTCTTCGTGTGCGTGCGCACTGTGTTCAGGGATACCATCAGCTCGCGCGCAATCTCCGGGCCGGTGAGATCGGTCGCCAGCAGCCGGAGCACGTCCAGTTCCCGCTCGGAGAGCGGATCGGGCAGAAGCTGGGCCGGCTGCGGTTGGGAGACGTCGCTCTCGCCGAACGCCGCCAGCACCTGCCGCGCGAACGGCGGGGCCGCGCCCTGCTTCACCGCCTCTCGCAGCAGCGTCGCCATCGGCGCGCCCTCGTCGACGAACGGCCGCAGCAGGTCGCCCGGCGCGGCCAGCGCCAGCGCTTCCCCGACCGTCTGCACCGCCAGTTCCGTGTCGCCTGCCGCCTGCCACGCCAACGCCTGCAGCAACAGCGCCTGCAGCTGCCTGTCGGCCCACTCTTTGGCTTCTGCCTCCCGCCGCACCGGCTCCACCGCGTCCAACGCTGCCTCAGGCTTGCCCTGCGCCAGGTAGAATACGCGCCCGGCTGAGGGGCAGGTCGTGCTGCTCGGCCAACCGGGCGGCCGCCGCCAGATCGCCCTGTCGCAGCAGCGCCAGCACGCGAACGGCCGCTATCTCTCCGGGCCAATGCTCAAAGTTGTGCTGTTGGACGAACGCGTCCGCTTCGTCCAGCGTGGTCAATGCGGCTGTGATTTCCCCTCGCGCCAGCCTCACCTTGGCCAGCAGCACACCGCAGGAGGCCGGCGTATCAACATCGCCCAACTGCTGCGCCAGAGCCAGCCCTTGCTGCCCATACCGTTCCGCCGCTTCCAGATCGTTCCATTGGTAATGGACCCGACCCAACCCCACGCACGCTTCGCACGCGGCCCCCCACGGCGGGTCACCGACCAGTTCCAGGACGCGTTGAAAGGTATCGGCCGCCTGATGGGCCTGGTTCTGTGTTTCCTGAATCTGGCCCACGGAGGTTGTAGCCCCTATCTCGAGCATGAGGTTACCCGATTGCCGGCAGTGGGCGATCGTCTCGGCATAGGCGTCAAGGGCGGCGGCCCGGTTACCCGCCACCTGATGGCCATAGCCCATTGTCCAGACGGCGGTGGCGCGCATGGGCAGGTTGTCGGGATGCAGAAGCGCCAGAGCCCGCTGGGACTGCGTAAGAAGCGTGCCGGTCTGGTTTCTGAGAACGGCCAGCATCGCCCGGTTCGCCGCAATCTGACCCAGCAGATCGGCCGTTCTGTCGTCTTCGATGTCACCGGCTAACGCGTCTTCAGCCGCTTGCAAGATCCCTTCGATGTCCCTGTCCATCTGGGCGCTTAACATCAGCACCGACGCATACGTCACGCGCAGCGACGGGTTGGCCTCAAACTCGGCCTCCGGCAAAGAAGCCAACCATTCCCGAACCGGCTCCACCTCGCGCCGGAAGTAGAGGGGCACACCACCACCCTCAATCAGGCGCGTCGCCCGGGCCACATCGCCGGCGGCCGCCGCGTGCTGAAACGCTTCCAGCTCCAAACCATTGGCCTCGTACCACTCGCTGGCCCGGATGTGGAGATCCCTCGATCGCACTTCCTCCGAGGCAGAGGCTGTCTGCCGCAGCAGCTCCCCGAAGAGATGGTGGTAGCGGTACCATTGCCGCTCGTTGTCCAGCGGGACGAGGAACAGATTGGCCCGCTCCAGCGATTCCAGAATCTCCTGGCTGTTGCTCTGGCCGGTAACGGCATCGCACAACGGGGCGGTCAACTGATCGAGCACGGCCGTCTTCAGCAAGAACGTCTGCACGTGCGCCGGCTGCTGATGGAGCACTTCCTCCATCAGGTAGTCGAGGACGAAGCGGTGGCTGCCGGTGAACGAGTCGATGAACCCGCCCACGTCTGCCTGGCCGCGCATGGACAGTCCGGCCATTTGCAGCCCGGCAATCCACCCTTCGGTGCGCGCTTCCAGGGCAGCGATCTGCTCCTCCGACAGCTCCAGCCCCATGACTTCGCGCAGGAAGACGGCCGCTTCCGCCACCGAAAATCGCAAATCGGCCGCCCGCAGCTCGGTCAGCCAGCCGCGCACGCGCAGCCGCGCCAGCGGTAGGTTCGGATCCTCGCGGGTGGTCAGCACGAGATGCAACTGCGGCGGCGCATGCTCCAGCAGAAACGCCAGTGCTTCGTCAATCGACGGCGATTCAACGACGTGGTAATCGTCCAGCACGAGCAGGACCCGTTCCGGCTGCGCGGCGAGGTCGTTGAGCAGCGCGGTCAGCAGGGCGGGAACCGGCAGCGGCGACGCTTGCAGCATCGGCCGCGCGGAGTGGCCGATGGCCGGATCGACGCTCTGCAGAGCGGCAATGACGTAGGCCAGAAAACGAGCCGGCGTGCTGTCGTTTTCGTCCAGCGACAGCCAGGCGATTCGAGCGTGCAGCGGGTCACTCTCCGTTTGGAGGGCGTCGATCCAACTGCTGACCAGCGTTGTCTTGCCAAAACCAGCGGCAGCGGAGATGAGGGTCAGCTTGCCGGCCAATCCCTGGTTGAGCGTTTCGATAAGGCGCGGGCGGGGAACGAGAAACGGCCGCAGCGGGGGCACAAAGAGCTTTGTATTCAGCAGCAACTCGGACATGGAGCCATTATAGGGGATAGTTGGGTTTCAGCGTGAGTCAATTTCGAGAATAACTACACCCTTGACTGCAAATGTCATACCATCAAGTAATCCGGTCGCTGCGCCTGCGCCTTTCAAGCTCCGGGCAAATTGCTAACCAACTCAGGAGCCAATCACACATGACAACACCGACACCAACCACCACCGCCCAGAAACGACCGCCCGGCCCCACCGGCATCCCCATTCTCGGTAACGCCCTGCAGATCAGCGGCAACGACATCATTTTGCGCCACGAAGATCTGTGGCACGAGTACGGCGACATCGTCTACCTCAAGCTCGGCCCGCTGGACAGTTTCGCGCTGTACCATCCGGAGTTTGTCGACCACGTCTTCGTCAAGAACCAGAAGAACTACATCAAGGGTGTGGGCTACGACACGTTCCGGCTGTTGGTGGGCCAGGGGCTGGTGACCAGCGATGGCGCGCTCTGGCGGCAGCAGCGCCGGCTGATGGCTCCGCCCTTCACGCCCAAGGCGATCACCCAGTTCTCCGACATGATGGTCGAAGTGACGCAGGAGATGCTCGATCGCTGGCAACCGTTGGCCAACACCGGCGAACCGATGGAAATGGATTACGAAATGCGGCGGCTGACGATGAGCATCATCGGTCGGGCGATGTTCAGCATTGATCTGGGCGAGGAGCTGACCGAGGTCGGCGATGCGCTGGAAGAGGCGTTTGCTTTCATTCCCACCCGCGTCAACGCGCCCATTCCGCTCTCCATCCCCCTGCCGTCCCATCGCCGCTTCCACAAAGACCTCGATGTGATCAACAACTTCATCGCCGAGCGCATCGCCGAAGGGCGTCGCAATCCGGATCAGGAGAATTTGCTCTCCATCCTGCTCAATGCCACCGACGAGGAAACGGGCGTGGGCATGAGCGAGGAGCAGCTGCGCGACGAAGCGGTGACGCTGTTCTTTGCCGGCTTCGAGACGACTGCCCGCAGCCTGACCTGGGGCTGGTATCTGCTCAGCCGCGCCGAAGCGGTGACGCGCCAGCTGGAAACCGAAGCGGACGCCGTGCTGGGCGACCGCCTGCCGGAGGTCGACGACCTGTTCAAGCTCGATTACACGCGCATGGTGGTCGACGAGGTGCTGCGGCTTTACCCGCCGACGGCCGTTGTCGCTCGCCAGCCGATTGAGGACGACGAAATCGGGGGCTACTTCATTCCCGCCGGATCGATGCTCCAACCGGTGCCCTACATCGTCCATCGCCATCCGGAGTTCTGGCCGGACCCGGAACGGTTCGACCCCGACCGCTTCCTGCCGGAGGCAGTGGAGGCGCGGCCCAAGTACGCCTATGTGCCGTTTGCGTCCGGCCAGCGGATCTGCCTGGGCAACAACTTCGCTCTGATGGAGATGGTCTACGCCTTCGCCATGGCCGCCGGGCGCTACCGGATGCAGCCGGTCGACAACGACCCCATCGACTTTGAGTTCGCGGGCACGATGCGGCCGGTGCGGCCGTTGGTGGTCACGCTGTCGAATCGCTAGACAACGTCCGTTAGCCAGACAAACGAAAGCGCCGGCGGCTCAGATGAGCCGCCGGCGCTTTTTGTTTGGTCAGATGCAGCCAGGGGCGTGGTTAGCCAACCAGCGTCGCGTTCAGTTCGATCTCCAGACTGCCGGCCAGCGCCTTCGAGACCGGGCACTTGGCCTTGGCGTCGGCGGCCAACTGCTGGAACTCTTCCTCGCCCACGCCGGGGACGACGGCCGTCACGTTCAGCACGCTCTTGGTGATGGTCGGGCCGTCTTCCAGGTGGATCGCCGCTTTCGCGTCGATAGTGGTCGGCGTGTAGCCTGCCCCGGTCAGTAGGGCCGAGAGGAACATGGCATAGCAGCCGGCGTGGGCCGCACCGATCAGCTCCTCCGGGTTTGTGCCGGGGCCGTCGGCGAAGCGGCCGGCCCAGGTGTACGGGCCTTCGTAGACCCCGCTCTCCAACTTCAGATTGCCGCCGCCCTCTTTGAGCGTGCCTTCCCATCTCGCTTCCGCATGACGTACTGCCATTTCGCTGCTCCTTTCTCGCCGGCGCTGCCGGGAGATTTGTGTGATTGTTTATCGGTTGCCTGCCAACGCAGGCGGCCCGTTGAGTTTAATCAACTTCACGCTCCGATGACAAGTGCAATTACTACGCCTCAACCGGCTCCAATACCATGACCGGTATGCGCCGCTTTCCGGCGGTGCGCTCCATGTAAACATCATAGCCGGGATTGAGGGCGATCGCCTGTTCCCAGGCCGCTTCCCGCTCCTTGCCGTCCAGCTCCCGGGCGAGGTACGCTTGCCGGCGGCCGCGAGCGGTGACGGTCACCTGCGGGTTGGCGCGCATGTTGTAATACCAGGCCGGGTTCTTCGGCTGGCCGCCGTTGCTGGCAATGAGGATGATTCGCTCGCCGTCGGGAATGTAGACCAGGGGCGTCTCCCGGCGCTGGCCGGACCGTGCGCCCACCGTCTCCAGCAACAGGGTAGGGATGCCGGGGGTGACGCTGAAACGGCCGTTCGTCCAACGCAGCAGCCGCCGGTCGATGTGGGGGAAGACGTTGAGGTAGAGCCAGGCGACCGGGCGGGCGGCCGAAAAGCGCCCCGCGCGGTAGACCGGGTCGTCTGTGGATGGGGTGCTCATGGGCGGGTTCTCTCCTGTCTCTGGCGGTCAATGCCAACCAAACGGACGCGAAGGTCATTTATCGCATAGTCGTCGGTCTTAACAATTCGAGCTGCCTCGAACCGGCTCCAGGACCAGCAGCGGAATCGTTCGGGCGTCGGTTCGCTCCTGGTAGAGGGCGTAGGCGGGATTGCGGACGACGGCCGCCGCCCAGAGCCTATCGCGCTCATCTCCTGCCGCTTCGTGTGCGACGAACTGCCGGGTTTCCCCGGCCAGTGTCGCCTGCACCTGCGGGTTGGCCCGCAGGTTGTAGTACCAGGCCGGGTTCTTCGGCCCGCCGTTGTTGGAGGCCACGAGCACGATCCGCTCTCCGTCGCGACCGTAAGCCAGCGGTGTTTCCCGCGTCAGGCCTGACTTGGCCCCGGTCGTCTGCAGCAGCAGCATGGGCACGCCCGGCGAGAAGCTCAACCGCCCTCTCGACCAACGCAGCAGCGCCGGATCGAGTGGAGCGAACAACGTGCTGTAGAGCCAGGAGACGGGCCGCGCTGTCAGCAGACGGCCGAGACGGCGCTGGCCGGAGGATAGGGCATTCGCATCGTTCATGGTGGCTTGTTTATACGCACCGGCAGCCCCTCGTGTCAACAGCCGCGCGATCGTGTGCGTCAATTCACGTCATACGCTTAAATGGGGGGAATGGATACAAAATTGACGATACCTGACGATGTGGGCGATCGGGCGCGGGGCAGCCTGCTAGGGCTGGCCGCCGGGGACGCGGTGGGGACGACTGTCGAATTCAGCTGGCGTGGCACCTTTCCCGAAGTGACCGACATGGTGGGGGGCGGCCCGTTTGGCCTTCAGCCGGGCGAATGGACCGATGACACCTCAATGGCCCTGTGCCTGGCGACAAGCCTGCTGGAGTCGGACGGCTTTGACGCTCGCGACCAGATGGACCGCTATCTACGCTGGCGGGACGCAGGGTATCTCAGCAGCAACGGCCACTGCTTCGACATCGGCTCTACGGTCAATGATGCCCTGCGTCGCTATGAGACGACCGGCGAACCGTTGAGCGGTTCCACCGACCGCCACGCGGCAGGCAACGGTTCCATCATGCGGCTGGCCCCGGTGCCGCTGTTCTACTGGCCGGACGAGGCGGCGACGGTGGCCTACAGCGGGGCGAGTTCGCCCACTACCCACGGCGCGGCCGAATGCGTCGACGCCTGCCGCTATCTGGGACTGGTGCTGTGGCGGGCGCTGGGCGGCGCGAGCCGGGAGGCGATGCTGGCGCCGCCGCCTGCGGGGCTGGTCGAGGAACCGGCCATCCGGGCCATTGCCGCCGGTGGCTACCAGGACAAAACGGAACGAGAGATTCGCGGCACAGGGTATGTGGTCGACAGCCTGGAGGCGGCGCTCTGGTGCTTTGCCACCACCAACTCCTTCGAGAATGCTGTCCTGCGGGCGACCAATCTGGGCGACGACGCCGACACGACGGCCGCCGTCTGCGGGCAGGTGGCTGGCGCGTTCTACGGCGAAGCGGGCATTCCGGCCCCCTGGCTGGCGCGGTTGGTCATGGCCGGAGAGATCCGGCAGTTGGCCGACGACCTGCTGGCAGCGCGACCATTTACCGACTGATTAGCAGGCAGCGATAAGTACGGGTTTGCCCACGCCCTTGGAGGTAGGCCTGTAGTCTACGGGCCGCCTCCAGAGCACGATAATGAGCGCCGGTTCGGATAAAGGTCAGGCAATCGCCTAGCGTACCACAGATATCTTGCAGCGAATGCCGCCGGCCAACGGGACGTGGTACTTAAATGGCACCTCCACTGGAGTAATACCTCGCTTGACCAGTTCTCACTGACGCGTGGCGCTTCGGCGGGCACCAGGATGTAGGTGGGATCGATCATGGTGGCCCAGGGTGCGGTCGCCAAGGCTTCGGCGCGGTCGGTCCAGATGACGTCGAAGTCATCCATAGCATCTTGAGAGCATCTTGAGCATATTGTGCCTGAATAGACGCTCAAACGTCCTGGTATCAACTTCGTGTTGAACCATGATTTTGGAAGCCTTCGAGTCACTATTCCTTCACTCTTATGGACAAAAGTAATATATATGTCACACTATGGCAGTGACAAGACGACAATTCCAACTCAATGAATCCGAAGTGCGCGCTTTGCAAGTAGCTTACGAGACCTGCCGGAACGGTCCGGTACGTACCAGACTGCAAGCCGTGCGTTTGTATGGTACTGGTTACCCGACCGACGAGATTGAAACAATCACCGGCGTTGGGCGACGCGTCCTGCTGCGCTGGTGCGGCAAGTATCGGCAGGGCGGGATAGCGGCCCTCGACGACCAGCGCAAGGGCGGCAATCATCGCACCCTGACGGCGGAGCAGGTGGCGCAGGTGCGGGCCAAACTGCACCAATACCGCCCCGTCGATGTGCTGGGTGCCGGCCACGTGGCCACGGCTGCGGGGCTGTACTGGACGATTTCCGACCTCAAGCAAGCCCTCCTGCTCTGGCAGAATGTAACGTACAAGAGCGACAGCTCGTACCGGAATCTGCTGCTGGCCTGCGGGTTCAGCTTCCAGCGGGCCGGCAAACAGTACCGCTCGCGTTCGGAAGCGAAGCTGGCCGACTTTGCCGAACAGCTTGAAAAAAACTGATGGATATTGCCCAGACCGCACCCCAGACGCTCATCTTGGCCGAAGACGAAGCCTCGACGCTACTCTGCAGGCCACCACCAGCGCCGTATGGGCGCCGCGCGGTAGAACGCCGGTTGTTCGCTGCGACCCCGGACGAGCCAAGGTCAACTTCTACGGGACATTGAACCTCCACACGGGAGAGGAGACGGTCACCCAGGCGGAGACGATGAACGGCGCGATGCCTCGCGCGACCATCTGGCGGCCTTGCTCGACCGCTACCCGGACCAGCCGTTGCTCCTGCTCTGGGACCGCGCCCCGTGGCACAGCGGTCCGTCCATCCGGGCTCTTCTGCAAACCAATCCCCGGCCTGGAGATCCTGCTCTTTCCACCAGCGACACCAGAGTTGAATCCCCAGGAGCACGTCTGGAAGGCGGCCCGGCAGGCGGTCAGCCACAATCACGACCAACGGCACCTACCCCACTTGGCTGAGCGGTTCGCGGCTTATCTGACCGGGGAACACATTTCAGTATTCATTGTTGGAAAAGTACGACCATGACACCCTATGTGCCATGTTTAATTGATTTCTCTATTAGCAATGGACCATGACGGTCAAGTCCCAGTTCTTCTGTAAATTGCGTTTACTCTCGCTAACCCGTTAGTCGTCGGTCAGATTCAAGTACACCTTGCCGGTCACCCACTCTTGCGACGCTTCCATCAGCACGGCGGTGACCAGACGTAAGCAGGACGCCTCATTGGGAAAGAGGGTCGCTACCCGGGTCCGTCGCTTGACCTCCTTGTTCAATCGCTCCACCATGTTCGTGGTGCGCAGCCGGCGACGATGCGCTTCAGGAAAGGCGAAGACGGTCAACCCTTCGGCCAGGTTCTCTTCGGCCCAGGTCACCAACGCCGGTGCTGTTTGAGCATATTTGTCCAGTAAGCGCTGCACCAGCATCTCCGCATCGGCCCGCTCGGGCGCATTGAATATCGCCCGGATGTCCGTCGCCACCTCCTTACGCAGTTGCTGGCGCGGCACATACCGCTGGGCATTGCGCTGCAAGTGCGTCTGGCAGCGTTGCCAGGGCACGGTGGGAAAGACAGCGCTGCGAGCCTTCTTCAGCCCGTCGTGGGCATCGCTGATGAAAAGGCGGACGCCGTGCAACCCGCGCCGCTTCAGGTCCTGAAGAAAGGTGCGCCAATGAACCTCATGCTCAGAAAGGGAGACCGAACAGCCCAGCACTTCCCGTCTGCCGTCGTCCTCGCGGATGCCGGTGGCGACCAACACCGCCAGCGACACGACACTCCCGCCATGGCGCACCGGCTCGTAGCGGGCGTCCAGAAAGACGTAGCGATAGGCTCCCAGCGGCCGGGTGCGCCACGCTGCCAGCTCCTCATCCAGCAGAGTCGCCGCCCGGCTGACATCGCTGGAAGAGACACTGAACCCGCACAGCTCCTCCGTGATGCGCTGCAGCTTGCGGGTGGAGACGCCCTGCACGTACATCTCGGCCAGGGCTACCTTCAGCGCCCGTTCGCTGCGCAGCCCTTTCTCCAGACTGGTGGGGTAGAAATCTCCCTCCCGCACCTGGGGCACGGCCAGCGTCAGTTCGCCCACTCGTGTGCGCACCCGCTTCGGCTTGTAGCCGTTGGCATAGCCGCGCCGCTCAGCGCTGCGTTCGTAGGGCTGCGCTTGCAGGTGTTGACTGCGCTCCAGCAGCATCACTTCGTTGAGCAGCACGGTCAACGCCTCGCCCAGACCGTCGAAGCCGGCTTCGACCAGGATTTCATAGAGTTGGGAAAGTGCGTTATCATTTATCGTATGGGCCATGTGTTACTCCTTTTGATCTTGTCCATCATGAGAGTAACGGATGGCCCGCTCGTTTTCAAAGGGACCTCAATTTACAGAATTATGGGGACACTACCAGCGTTTCCTGAATCTGGCCCAGAGACGTGGTAGCCCCTATCTCGAGCATGAGGTTGCCCGACTGCCGGCTGAGGGCGATCGTCTCGGCATAGGCGTCGAGGGCGGCGGCCCGGTTGCCCGCCACCTGATGTCCATAGCCCAGCGTCCAGACGGCGGTGGCGCGCATCGGCAGGTTGTCGGGATGCAGCAGCGCCAGCGCGCGCTGCGACTCCGTGAGCAGCGTGCCGGTCTGGTTCCTGATGACGCCCAGCATCGTCCGGTTAGCCGCAATCTGACCCAATAGGTCGGCCGTCCTGTCGTCTGCGTCGTCGCTGGCCAGCGCTGTCTCGGCGGCTTGCAGGATGCCTTCGATGTCGCTTTCCATCCGGGCGTTCAGTACCAGCACGGAGGCATACGTTACGCGCAGCGACGGATTGGCCTCGAACTCGGCCTCCGGCAAAGAGGCCAGCCACAGCCGAACCGGCTCCACCTCGCGCCGGAAGTAAAGGGGCACGCCGCCTCCCTCAATTAGGCGGGTCGCCCGGGCTACGTCGCCGGCGGCCGCCGCATGCTGGAATGCCTCCAGCTCCAGCCCGTTATCCTCGTACCATTGGCTGGCCCGGATGTGCAGATCGCGCAGCTGTGTTTCATCCGCTGCCGCGGCCGTCTGCTGCAGCAGCTCGGCAAAGAGATGGTGGTAGCGGTACCATTGCCGCTCGTTGTCCAGCGGGACGAGGAACAGATTGGCCCGCTCCAGCGATTCCAGTATCTCCTGGCTGTTGCTCTGGCCGGTAACGGCATCGCACAACGGGGCGGTCAACTGATCGAGCACGGCCGTCTTCAGCAAGAACGTCTGCACGTGCGCCGGCTGCTGATGGAGCACTTCCTCCATCAGGTAGTCGAGGACGAAGCGGTGGCTGCCGGTGAACGAGTCGATGAACCCGCCCACGTCTGCCTGGCCGCGCATGGACAGTCCGGCCATTTGCAGCCCGGCAATCCACCCTTCGGTGCGCGCTTCCAGGGCAGCGATCTGCTCCTCCGACAGCTCCAGCCCCATGACTTCGCGCAGGAAGACGGCCGCTTCCGCCACCGAAAATCGCAAATCGGCCGCCCGCAGCTCGGTCAGCCAGCCGCGCACGCGCAGCCGCGCCAGCGGCAGGTTCGGATCCTCGCGGGTGGTCAGCACGAGATGCAGCTGCGGCGGCGCATGCTCCAGCAGGAACGCCAGAGCTTCGTCAACCGACGGCGATTCAACGACGTGGTAATCGTCCAGCACGAGCAGGACCCTTTCCGGCTGCGCGGCAAGGTCGTTGAGCAGCGCGGTCAGCAGGGCGGGAACCGGCAGCGGCGACGCTTGCAGCATCGGCCGCGCGGAGTGGCCGATGGCCGGATCGACGCTTTGCAAAGCGGCAATGACGTAGGCCAGAAAACGAGCCGGCGTGCTGTCGTTTTCGTCCAGCGACAGCCAGGCGATTCGAGCGTGCAGCGGGTCACTCTGCGTTTGGAGGGCGTCGATCCAACTGCTGACCAGCGTTGTCTTGCCAAAACCAGCGGCAGCGGAGATGAGGGTCAGCTTGCCGGCCAATCCCTGGTTGAGCGTTTCGATAAGGCGCGGGCGGGGAACGAGAAACGGCCGCAGCGGGGGCACAAAGAGCTTTGTATTCAGCAGCAACTCGGACATGGAGCCATTATAGGGGATAGTTGGGTTTCAGCGTGAGTCAATTTCGAGAATAACTACACCCTTGACTGCAAATGTCATACCATCAAGTAATCCGGTCGCTGCGCCTGCGCCTTTCAAGCTCCGGGCAAATTGCTAACCAACTCAGGAGCCAATCACACATGACAACACCGACACCAACCACCACCGCTCAGAAACGACCGCCCGGCCCCACCGGCATCCCCATTCTCGGTAACGCCCTGCAGATCAGCGGCAACGACATCATTTTGCGCCACGAAGATCTGTGGCACGAGTACGGCGACATCGTCTACCTCAAGCTCGGCCCGCTGGACAGTTTCGCGCTGTACCATCCGGAGTTTGTCGACCACGTCTTCGTCAAGAACCAGAAGAACTACATCAAGGGTGTGGGCTACGACACGTTCCGGCTGTTGGTGGGCCAGGGGTTGGTGACCAGCGACGGCACGCTCTGGCGGCAGCAGCGGCGGCTGATGGCTCCGCCGTTCACGCCCAAGGCGATCACCCAGTTCTCCACCATGATGGTCGAGGTGACCCAGGAGATGCTCGACCGCTGGCAGCCACTGGCCAACACCGGCGAACCGATGGAAATGGATTACGAAATGCGGCGGCTGACGATGAGCATCATCGGTCGGGCGATGTTCAGCATTGATCTGGGCGAGGAGCTGACCGAGGTCGGCGATGCGCTGGAAGAGGCGTTTGCTTTCATCCCCACCCGCGTCAACGCGCCCATTCCGCTATCCATTCCCCTGCCGTCCCACCGGCGGTTCCACAAGGACCTCGACGTGATCAACAACTTCATCGCCGAGCGCATCGCTGAGGGCCGCCGCAATCCGGATCAGGAGAATTTGCTCTCCATCCTGCTCAGTGCCACCGACGAGGAAACGGGCGTGGGCATGAGCGAGGAGCAGCTGCGCGACGAAGCGGTGACGCTGTTCTTCGCCGGCTTCGAGACGACCGCCCGCAGCCTGACCTGGGGCTGGTATCTGCTCAGCCGCGCCGAAGCGGTGACGCGCCAGCTGGAAACCGAAGCGGACGCCGTGCTGGGCGACCGCCTGCCGGAGGTCGACGACCTGTTCAAGCTCGATTACACGCGCATGGTGGTCGACGAGGTGCTGCGGCTTTACCCGCCGACGGCCGTTGTCGCTCGCCAGCCGATTGAGGACGATGAAATCGGGGGCTACTTCATTCCCGCCGGATCGATGCTCCAACCGGTGCCCTACATCGTCCATCGCCATCCGGAGTTCTGGCCGGACCCGGAACGGTTCGACCCCGACCGCTTCCTGCCGGAGGCAGTGGAGGCGCGGCCCAAGTACGCCTATGTGCCGTTTGCGTCCGGCCAGCGGATCTGCCTGGGCAATAACTTCGCTCTGATGGAGATGGTCTACGCCTTCGCCATGGCCGCCGGGCGCTACCGGATGCAGCCGGTCGACAGCGACCCCGATCGACTTTGAGTTCGCGGGCACGATGCGGCCGGTGCGGCCGTTGGTGGTCACGCTGTCGAATCGCTAGACAACGTCCGTCAGCCAGACAAACGAAAGCGCCGGCGGCTCGGATGAGCCGCCGGCGCTTTTTGTTTGGTCAGATGCAGCCAGGGGCGTGGTTAGCCAACCAGCGTCGCGTTTAGTTCGATCTCCAGACTGCCGGCCAGCGCCTTCGAGACCGGGCACTTGGCCTTGGCGTCGGCGGCCA
Source organism: uncultured Chloroflexia bacterium (assembly GCA_963715935.1). Lineage (GTDB taxonomy): Bacteria > Chloroflexota > Anaerolineae > Promineifilales > Promineifilaceae > Promineifilum. Next base: position 36,217 of record CAVQSM010000007.1, read on the forward strand.
ACTGCTGGAACTCTTCCTCGCCCACGCCGGGGACGACGGCCGTCACGTTCAGCACGCTCTTGGTGATGGTCGGGCCGTCTTCCAGGTGGATCGCCGCTTTCGCGTCGATAGTGGTCGGCGTGTAGCCTGCCCCGGTCAGTAGGGCCGAGAGGAACATGGCATAGCAGCCGGCGTGGGCCGCACCGATCAGCTCCTCCGGGTTTGTGCCGGGGCCGTCGGCGAAGCGGCCGGCCCAGGTGTACGGGCCTTCGTAGACCCCGCTCTCCAACTTCAGATTGCCGCCGCCCTCTTTGAGCGTGCCTTCCCATCTCGCTTCCGCATGACGTACTGCCATTTCGCTGCTCCTTTCTCGCCGGCGCTGCCGGGAGATTTGTGTGATTGTTTATCGGTTGCCTGCCAACGCAGGCGGCCCGTTGAGTTTAATCAACTTCACGCTCCGATGACAAGTGCAATTACTACGCCTCAACCGGCTCCAATACCATGACCGGTATGCGCCGCTTTCCGGCGGTGCGCTCCATGTAAACATCATAGCCGGGATTGAGGGCGATCGCCTGTTCCCAGGCCGCTTCCCGCTCCTTGCCGTCCAGCTCCCGGGCGAGGTACGCTTGCCGGCGGCCGCGAGCGGTGATGGTCACCTGCGGGTTGGCGCGCATGTTGTAATACCAGGCCGGGTTCTTCGGCTGGCCGCCGTTGCTGGCAATAAGGATGATTCGCTCGCCGTCGGGAATGTAGACCAGGGGCGTCTCCCGGCGCTGGCCGGACCGTGCGCCCACCGTCTCCAGCAACAGGGTAGGGATGCCGGGGGTAACGCTGAAACGGCCGTTCGTCCAACGCAGCAGCCGCCGGTCGATGTGGGGGAAGACGTTGAGGTAGAGCCAGGCGACCGGGCGGGCGGCCGAAAAGCGCCCCGCGCGGTAGACCGGGTCGTCTGTGGATGGGGTGCTCATGGGCGGGTTCTCTCCTGTCTCTGGCGGTCAATGCCAACCAAACGGAAGCGAAGGTCATTTATCGCATAGTCGTCGGTCTTAACAATTCGAGATGCCTCAAACCGGCTCCAGGACCAGCAGCGGAATCGTTCGGGCGTCGGTTCGCTCCTGGTAGAGGGCGTAGGCGGGATTGCGGACGACGGCCGCCGCCCAGAGCCTATCGCGCTCGTCTCCTGCCGCCTCGTGTGCGACGAACTGCCGGGTTTCCCCGGCCAGTGTCGCCTGCACCTGCGGGTTGGCCCGCAGGTTGTAGTACCAGGCCGGGTTCTTCGGCCCGCCGTTGTTGGAGGCCACGAGCACGATCCGCCCTCCGTCGCGACCGTAAGCCAGCGGTGTTTCCCGCGTCAGGCCTGACTTGGCCCCGGTCGTCTGCAGCAGCAGCATGGGCACGCCCGGCGAGAAGCTGAACCGCCCCTTCGACCAGCGCAGCAGTGCCGGATCGAGTGGAGCGAACAACGTGCTGTAGAGCCAGGAGACGGGCCGCGCTGTCAGCAGACGGCCGAGACGGCGCTGGCCGGAGGATAGGGCATTCGCATCGTTCATGGTGGCTTGTTTATACGCACCGGCAGCCGCTCGTGTCAACAGCCGCGCGATCGTGTGCGTCAATTCACGTCATGCGCTTAAATGGGGGGAATGGATACAAAATTGACGATACCTGACGATGTGGGCGATCGCGCGCGGGGCTGCCTGCTAGGGCTGGCCGCCGGCGACGCGGTGGGGACGACTGTCGAATTCAGCCGGCGCCGCACCTTTTCCGAAGTGACCGACATGGTGGGTGGCGGCCCGTTTGGCCTTCAGCCGGGCGAATGGACCGATGACACCTCAATGGCCCTGTGCCTGGCGACAAGCCTGCTGGATTCGGACGGCTTTGACGCTCGCGACCAGATGGACCGCTATCTACGCTGGCGGGACGCAGGGTATCTCAGCAGCAACGGCCACTGCTTCGACATCGGCTCTACGGTCAATGATGCCCTGCGTCGCTATGGGACGACCGGCGAACCGTTGAGCGGTTCCACCGACCGCCACGCGGCGGGCAACGGTTCCATCATGCGGCTGGCTCCGGTGCCGCTGTTCTACTGGCCCGACGAGGCGGCGACGGTGGCCTACAGCGGGGCGAGTTCGCCCACTACCCACGGCGCGGCCGAATGCGTCGACGCCTGCCGCTATCTGGGACTGGTGCTGTGGCGGGCGCTGGGCGGCGCGAGCCGGGAGGCGATGCTGGCGCCGCCGCCTGCGGGGCTGGTCGAGGAACCGGCCATCCGGGCCATTGCCGCCGGTGGCTACCAGGACAAAACGGAACGAGAGATTCGCGGCACAGGGTATGTGGTCGACAGCCTGGAGGCGGCGCTCTGGTGCTTTGCCACCACCGACTCCTTCGAGAACGCTGTCCTGCGGGCGACCAATCTGGGCGACGACGCCGACACGACGGCCGCCGTCTGCGGGCAGGTGGCTGGCGCGTTCTACGGCGAAGTAGGCATTCCGGCCCCCTGGCTGGCGCGGTTGATCATGGCCGGAGAGATCCGGCAGTTGGCCGACGACCTGCTGGCAGCGCGACCGGTGGCGACCCGCTAGTCGCTCTTGACAGGGTAGTTCTTCTTGCCCATACTGATTCTTGACCAGGGCGACCGGGCGGCAGATGTGCTGTCGCCCGTCTATGCGTCGCCGGAGGAGCCAACGATGACAGTTTCTGTGCGCCCCTATCAACGAGATGAGGATTTCGATCGCGTCGGGGATTTCCTTATCCGTCATTACCAGCCGGAGAACCGGGACGGTAACTGGCTGCAGCCGGCGTGGGAGTATATGCACTTCCACCCTGCGTTCAACGAAGCGGAACTGGCCCGGATCGGCATCTGGGAAGACGGCGGTGAGATCGTCGCGGTTTGTCATTATGAATGGGCGCTGGGCGAGGCGTTCTTCCAGCTGCACCTGGCGTACGGCCGTCTCAAGCGGGAGATGCTCGACTACGCTGAGGCGAATCTATGGATAGGCGCGACGACGGGGCGCCGAAGCTGGCTGCCTTCATCAACAACAACGATCCGGCGTTCGAGGCGATCACGCTGGAGCGCGGCTTCCGGCCCACACCGGAGGATTACACTCGGCCGATGACCCGCTTCACCATCCCCGATCCGTTTCCGCCGATTGCCTTGCCTGCTGGTTTCCGCCTGCTGAGTCTGGCGGACGAAAACGATCTGGGGAAGATCAACCGCGTTCTCTGGCGCGGCTTCAACCATCCGGGCGAGCCGCCCGCCGAGGAGTTGCCTGGCCGGGTGATCATGCAGTCCGGCCCCCACTTCCGCCACGACCTCACGATTGTGGTTGCCGAGCCGGGCGGGCAGTTCGTGTCGTTTTGCGGCATGTGGTACGAGCCAACCAACCGCTACGCCTATGTCGAACCGGTGGCGACTGACCCCGATTACCGTCGCCTGGGATTAGGCAAGGCGGCCGTCATGGAAGGCATCCGCCGCTGCGCCGCGCTGGGCGCGACGGTCGCCTACGTCGGCTCGGATCAGGAGTTCTATTTGGCGCTGGGTTTCGAGCCGCTCTTTGCCCAGGTCGCCTGGCGGCGGGAAGAAAATGATGATCAGCCGTATACGGATTTTGGACGTGCATGTGGCCTTGCTGTTGCTCCTGGCCGGCTGCGCAGGTGCCGCGACTGAACCGCCCCGCCAAACAGGTGCGCTGCCACAGGCCACGGAGCTGCCTGCAGCTACCGGGTTGCCGGTAACGACTGAACTGCCTGCAGCCACCGAGCTGCCCGTTGCAACCGCCCTGCCCGAGCGTTCAGTGACGGGCATGCCGGGTCCAGTTGATGCACCCGTGGCCGATGTGACGGCCGTCCGCGTCTCCGGAGATCCGGGCGCGTATCAGTTCTCGGTCGAGATCAGCAGCCCCGACACCGGCTGCGAACAGTTTGCCGACTGGTGGGAAATCGTGACGGAGGATGGGCAACTGCTCTACCGACGTGTTTTGCTGCACAGTCACGTGACGGAGCAGCCGTTTGTGCGCTCCGGCGGCCCGGTCGATGTGGACGAAGACACGGTCGTCATCGTCCGCGCCCACATGAACAATGGCGGCTACGGCGGGCAGGCGTTTCGGGGGACGGCGGGCGGCGGGCTGGAGCCGGTCGAGCTGGCTCGGGAGTTTGCGGCCGATCTGGAAGAGACGCCGCCGCTGCCGGATGGATGTGGGTTTTGATGGAACCGTATCTACGAGGAGATGAAGTGGACTGTCTAAACTCATTGACAGGCCAGCTACGATCTAGCAGGCGCAGCGACTCAAGTAGGCGCCAAAGGTTGCAGACCGAGTAAGTGTTTGACCTCAATTCCGTCATCCAGCTCTTCCCAATAAATGGCATAGCCGCCAGGCTCCAGAGACCAGTCAGCCCGCTGGGTGTCTGATGCTTCGGCGAGCCAGCGCATCCACTCGATCTTGTCCAGAGGAAGGCTGATGCTACGGCCGTCGCTAAGACTGACGAACATCGTGTCACCCTCGAAGCGGACGCCGGTTGCCGTAACAATTTCCTGGGCACTATCTTGAGAAGTAAGCATACCAAGCCTCCAACAACTGATCCTGATTCTCGCGGGTCAAGCGTGGAATTCGATTGAGTTCTGCAGTGTGGTATCCACGATTATATTGCAGACTGACTGGACGTAGCCACACTTTTGCCACGCTATCATCTCGGATAATGTGGACGTGTGGTGGCTCGAATCGATCTGATGCATAGAATCGAAACTTGTATGGGCCAATTCTAATGGTCGGCATTAATCTCATTTACCCCAAACGTCGGCAATCCCATATCCACCATCGGCCGTCCAGACAGCAGCGCATCCAGCGCAGTCTGCGTCGCGTCGCGGTCGTCCCAGGGATACTCCGTCACGCCAAAGCACATCGACTGCTCGTGCCCCTTGCCGCAGATGAGGACGATGTCGCCAGGGCGGGCCAGCGCCAGGGTACGGTAGATTGCTTGGCCCCGGTCGGCCACGCGCCAGAACGTCTCGCCTTCCACGCCGCCCTGTGATTCAGCGGCCGTCGCCATCATCGTCAGTATCTCATCCAGCGACTCGGTGCGCGGGTCTTCGGCCGTCAGCACGGTCAGGTCGGCGTCGCGGGCGGCGATCTCGGCCATGAGACGGCGCTTCTCCACGTCCCGCTTGCCTGCGCTGCCGAAGACGGTGAGGATGCGGCCGTCGCCCTCCTCGTCCAGCATCTGACGCGCCGCGCCGATGGCCCGTTCCAGCGCGTTGGGCGTGTGGGCGAAGTCGACGATGACCAGGAACGGTTGGCCCCGGTCGACGCGCTCCATGCGGCCGCTCAGTCCGGTCACACTGCCCAGCCCGGCGGCGATCGCTGAGTGCGGCAGCCCCAGCGCCCGGGCTGTGGCCGAGGCAGCCAGCATGTTGTAGACGTTGAACGCACCGACCTGGGTGGTGGCGATGGGGGTGGTGGTCTCCGGCGCGGCCGATTCATGCAGCACGAACCGCGTCGTCTGCGGGCCGTAGACGATATCGGCGGCCCAATAGTCGCATGTCGGGTCAAGCCCGTACGCCAGCTGCGCAACCGGGCGCTCCCCGCGCAGCGACGCCGCCAGCGGCCCGAAGGAGCTGTCGTCGTGGTTGAGAACGGCCGTGGGCCGGACGGCCGTCTTGGCTGGATTACCGCTGGGGATCTGCCACGGGTCGTCTTGCAGCATGGCGAACAGCCGCTGCTTGGCGGCGAAGTACGCTTCGTAGCTGCCGTGGTAGTCGAGATGTTCGTGGGTGATGTTGGTGACGGCGGCGATGTCGAGGTCGACGGCCGACACCCGGTGCTGGGCCAGCCCGTGTGACGTGGCCTCCAGCACGCAGTGGGTCAGCCCGGCGTCGACCATGCGCCGCAGATAGCGCTGCACCACCGGCGCTTCCGGTGTCGTCACGTGCAGCTCCAGCGGCTCCTCCGTTCCGCCGACAACCGCTTTGATGGTGCTGAGCAGCCCGGCCCGCACCCCTGCCGCCTCCAGGATGCTGAACAGGTAGTTGGCGGTGGTCGTCTTGCCGTCGGTGCCGGTGATGCCAATCATCACCAGCTCGCGGCTGGGAAAGCCCTCCCAGGCGGCCGCCAGCCACGCTTCTGTCTCGGCCGTGTCGTCGACTTGCAGGTAGACCACATCGTCGGGAATGGTGACGTCAATTGCGGACGGCGGTCGTTGGGCAACGATCAGCCGCGCCCCGTTGTCAATCGCCTTGCCGATGTAGGGATGGCCGTCGCTGGTGGTGCGGACGCGGGCGATAAATGCCGCGCCTTCGTCGACTTCGGCCGTCTTTTCAGTCAGCCGGGTGAGGGTGACGTCGGGACCGTCGTAGACGGGCGGCTGCGGGTGGCTGGTGCCCGCCACGACCTCGGCCCAATCAGCCAGCAGTCGTCTGAGTTGTCGCGTGTCGTCGTTCATGAGTCGCCCGATGGTAGCAACTCTGGCGACGAGCGTCTAGAAACCCGGTTATTAGAGAGCAGTCTCGCTAGACTATGGATGTCGCGGAAAAACCGGGTTTCTACCGGGCGTCTCTACTCATGCCACATTCTCCCTTAACCAGCTATACATAGGAGCCATGCGAGCGAAGTGTTCGATGGTGATGTCGACAAGCTCCGGACTGGTCAGTTGGGTGATCGGCGTCGTGGGGTGGACCCACAGGCCGCTGTAGCGCAGCAACTCAGCGCGAGGATGGTCGGCGTCATATCCACGCGGGACGCGCTTGTAAGTCTGGCCCATCGCCTCATACGCGCCGCCGGCTGTTAGAGCGGCCAACGTGCTCTCCAGTGCCGGGCCTTTCTCGTCGTCGGCGACGGCCGCCCGATACGCTTCCATCTGCGGCTTGCTAAAACCGAACTTCCCCGCCATCAGCCCTATCTCACCGGCCGACATCTGGAAGCCGAACGCCGGGTGGTCGTTCTTCTTGCCCAGACTGTCGGTCCACATGCCGCTGATGTTGGTCTTGTAGGGCGACTTGTCCTCGCTGAAGCGCACGTCGCGGTAGATGCGCATGAGCGTGCCCTGGCCGTTGGTGCGCAGGTCGTATTGGATGGTGGGGTCGATCGCTTGCAGGCGTTGGCCGACGGCCGCCACGAATGCCAGCGACGGCTCCAGCAGCGCTTGCTGGTAGGTCGCCTTGTTGGCTTCGAACCAGTCGCGGTTGTTGTTCGCTTCCAGGTCGCGCAGAAATTGCAGCCCCTCCGCGGGGAAGCCGGTGAAGGTGGGGGTGTCGGTCATGGGAGTCTCCTGTTACTTGGGCGGCAGCGTCGATACAAAAGCCAGCCCGCGGCCAACCCAGGCAGCCAGATCATCGTCACCGGCGATGCCCTCCGGGCTGACATAGATCATGCCACGCATCGGCTTGCCGGTGAAATCCATCTTGCGGGCGTGAGGGTGGGCAAGGCACTCCTCGTACTGGTCCGGCCCGACACGCACCATCATCTCGTCGCCCATCGCCCCGCAGCACATGTGGCCGCGGACCATAAACGCCAGCCCGCCGAACATCTTCTTCTCGTCAACGCCGTCCTGCTTCGCCAGCGCCTCACGCACGCGGTTGGCGACATCTTCATCGTAAGCCATTGAATTATCTCCTCGGCCCCCCCGGTCGAGTGAATAGAATGTATGTTCTATTATATAGCAATCGTTCTATCGGTCAATTTGACTTGCAGCTGAATACGGCGAGAATCACGACGGATCGCCACATATTTGTATGGCTAAGTGGCCATACTCAGCATCATGTCATGGTGACGATCGCATCCGCACTATATGACGCAAAGGCAAACGCATCTATGAGCAACGAAATTCAGTACAGTGACGGTCCAATTGATGAAGTGCGCGTTGTCGATGACTTCCTGCCCCCACCTGAGGCTCTGGCCCTGCGCGAAGAGTCGGTCAAGGTGACTATCGCGCTCAGCAAGGCCAGCGTAGCGTTCTTCAAGCGTGAGGCGGACCGGCACAATGTTTCTTACCAGCGCATGATCCGCCGGCTGCTGGATGAGTATGCGGCTCACCACAACAACTAACGTTCAATCACCCGACGGCCGTCCATCTACATCGATACTCGTGGGTCTCCTATCAGCAGGCTGTCTGGCTCCGCGCCCGCCGCGCCCATCACGGCGCTATCGGCGAAGTGAAACGTGGCCGGGTCGATCGTCGTGTTTGGAAATGGCATGAGTCCTTCAGAGCCTATTTGTTCGATTATGCTTCCAGAAAGATCCACCATCCAAAAACTCCAATATATCAGCCGCACTTACTTGGCCTGCTTGAGGTAGGTTTCGTATGAAGCTAGAAACGCATTCCCGATGTTGGAACTGCCGAATCTCTGGTAGAAAAAGCCCAACACTCCTGAAGCCTCAACCCCGCTTATAACGCAATGGTGATTGACGCCGGTGTCGCTGGCGGTGAATTCATCTAGGAAATGCGAGTGCGCTGTGACCTTCGAACCGGCTTCATATTCCTCATCGAATTCCACAACTACAGAGTCGCCTTCGATCTGTTTAGAAATATTCGACCGTTTCATAAGGCCTTCGTTGGTCCTGATTGTGACGAAGTCAATACCCTGTTCTACAAGCTCAACGGTTGTTAGGCCCGGCATAAGACTGATGACCCCGACATAGTGCTCTCCATAATCCTCCAGGGAATCCTTGACCTGTTGAATTGTACAATCGATTTCATTGGAACCATCAAACCAAACGGACATAGTCGATCCTCCGTGGAGAAGTGAAAATGAAAACAATATCGAAGTTGCTTAAGACCTACTACCATCTTCTCTATCGATAACCTCCTTAACGAACGATACTCTTCATTCTAGCTAGTTGTTGCTTCAAGAATCAGCGAGGCGGCATGATAGCTACGTAGTCAAGAGCGATGGAAGTTGGCATCCGAAATGACTCCAAATCAGTTCCGTGACTCGTAGATCGCTCAACCTCCACCCGGCCTGCCGCTTTCCACGCCTGTCACCCGGCTGCTGGCGAAGTAGTGGTCAGTTGGCCGTAACCATGCGCCAACTGTCTTCCAGCGCCTGCCGCAGTTCGCCACTTTGCGCTGTTTCCAGGAGGATCAGGCGACCGTCTGCGGTATATGGATGAATCAGCCAGGCGGCTTCCTGCCCCTGCAAGGCCCGCACCGTGTATTTGCCGTCCACGTCCTGGCCACTCAGGCGCGAGAAATCGACAATGCCCCGCCATTCGGGGGCGACAGCAGAATCGAACAGGTCTTGTGCCCCGATCGAGTCCAGCCCATCAGCCTGCAGCGTCGCCAATGAAGGCACTTCTTCCCATGCTGTAGCCAGGTCACGCAAGTTATCGAACTCCTCTTCATCCACCGTGATGCGATAGTTCAGATCAGCGTGAACTGATTGCAGGGGAAGAAACTGCATTATCTGGTCCAGAACGGCCGATTCTTCGACGAGGGCTGTCAGGTAGTATTGTTCCGCGCCAGTTTTGTGCATTCGGACCATTTGGCCCGGGGCGTAAAAGAACCAGATGTGCTCGTCCGGTTTCCCCTGCTCTATGCGCGTGGCGTGGATAACGGCCGTCGGTGTAGCTAACGTTTGCACCAAAGCCGCCCTGCCTTTCTGCTCGCTTGATTCTACCTGGCCTGCCTGGGATAGCTGCTGTCTTTCCGCATCACTGACGGGTGGAAAGTGATCTGCATCCACAGCAGCCGGAGCATTGGCACCGGCCGCCGCCAGCAGCGAACACATTTCTGAATAATCCAGTGAGATCTCCATCAATCCTTTTCTCCTGTACCAAATGACTTGTTAGCGCGTCGCGTAACTCGGCGAATCACCTGCGGCTGGAACTCCACCCCTTTCTGCAATCGAGTGCAACCAGCATGTCGCTTTATGGTCGTCGGCTGACGGCCCAAAAACCAAATCGCCGCCCGCCACGCTGTGCCAAATCACGGTCAGAAAGCTACCCTATCACAACAGGGGAATAGAGGCTAGAGCCATCAAGTGCGGCTTGCCCAGCCCTGTCTGCCATCCCCAACTCCACGCGCATCCCGGTATGATATCCACGAACATCCGGCATGAGCACCCATTCGCACATTCTACCACCCAGCTAACGAGGGCGATACGGATTCATCACGAATTGCCCGGCACCGTGCAGCAACCCACCCGGCCCGCCGCCCGCCACGCCCATCACCCGACTGTCGGCAAAGTACGGGAAGTCGAACGTCACCGGGTCGCCGGCCGCCAGCCCCGGCAGCGGCATGAGCCGGGCCACCAATGGCTTTCGCAGGCGGGCGGACAGCGCGGCCACGTCCAGCAGAATCCCGGCCAGCGTCGCTTCGTCGATGTCGCCCGGCAGCGGCACGGTGTCCAGCCCGACGCCGCAAACGGCCGCATAGCTCAGCAGGTCGCGCAGCGTCACTTCCCCGGCGGCCGCCCGGTGAGCCAGCACCGAATCCTCCAGCACCGGCAGCATCAGCCCGGAGAAGCCGGTGCGCGGGAACGCCGCCCGGTCGATCGCTTCGGTGATGAACGCCGCCGCGAACAGCCCGCCCGGCGCGCCCACATGGGCCAGCCCCAGCGCTTCCATCGCCCCGGCCAGGCTCTTGTCGTCGGTCGGGTACGGGGCCAGCGAGAAGTCGAGGCCGCTGAAGCGCAGGCCGAACTCGGCCGCCATCTGCTCGGCGACCGGGACGATCTGCGCCGCGGCCGTTTCGATGGCCGTCACCAGATTGGCCCGTGCTTCGTCAAGCGTCGTCGCCGCCTCAATGGCCCGCAGCGCCACATCCCCGGACTCAACGGCGATGGCGAAGTGGGCGGGGCCGTGTTCGTGGTAGCTGGCGGGCAGGAACGGATGGCCCGGCCCGCAGCCGGCCAACGCTCCCATGAACAGGTTGCCGAAGCCGTCGGGCCGCAGGGCGCTTACCTGCTGGATCGTTCGGGCCATCGCCCGGCAGCGGGCTAGGTCGATGCGACCATCAAGCCCGGCGATCTGGGCGGAAGCGAACAGGCTGTCGTGGGCGGCGAGCAGCTCCGGAATGAGCGCCAGCCAGGCGTCGTCGTGGCGCAGTTGGGCCGGGCCGAGGCTAATGTAGTCGACGCCCGTCGCCTGCCACGCCCGAGCGAAGGTGGCCGCCGCAGAAGCAGCCTGGTCACGTGGCAGCCAGTCGGGGAACGGCGTCGTGCCCTGCCTGAGAGACTGTACGGGCAGAGGAAAGCGCTCCCGGGCGGCCGCCAGGAACGGAGCCAGCCCGTCCGGCGGCTGGCTGGCGTTGGCGAACAAGGTGACTGAACGAATTTCCATATGCGACTCCCTCAACATCATGGCCAGGCGTACGATACCGATCCGGGTTATGCTAGACTAAGCGCAGAACCGGATGCAGCTGACGATCCATATGACCAAGAGCAAATCTTCTCTGGCCTACAAGGACCCGGCAATGGTAGAGCTTATGGCCCAAACAGACCATAAAACGTTGGCTGTTTGGGCAATGGCCTGCGCGGAGCGGGTCATGCCCCATTTCGAAGACACCTGTCCCGACGACCCCCGACCGCGCCAGGCGCTTGAGGCGTGCGAGCGCTGGGTGGAGACAGGCGAGTTCAGTATGGCGACGATCCGGGCGGCGTCGCTGGGTGCTCACGCGGCCGCTCGCGAGGTAGGCGCGGATAACCCGGCGCGTTCGGCCGCCAGAGCCGCCGGGCAGGCAGTCGCTACCGCCCATGTGGCCACCCATGCTATTGGTGCGGCCAATTACGCCCGGCAAGCAGTTTTCCGGGCGGCCGACATGGGTGCGGCTGAAGCGGCCGTCGAGGCTGAGCTGGCGTGGCAGATGGAGCGACTGCGAGCGCTGAATGAGCCGGCAGCCGCAGCAAGTTGACAGAACGGCCCACCCCGTTAGAATCGCTACCTTATGGAGCATGGCCCAACGGCATGCCCTGAGGCAACATGATCAACAACGATGATAATGAGCAAGATGATAACTCTACCGGCCCATCGGATGCTTCTGATGGGGCCGGCGACACGCCGATGAGCAAGCGGAAACAACGGGGCCATTCCGGCCGTACCCGGAACAACGGCTCGCTGACATTCGATCGTGTGGCATCCCGCTTTGCGGCGTGTGGCCGGTGCAGCTACTTCTTCGCCGACTGCCGCACCCACTTCGGCGGCGACGCCGTACGAGAGGCCGTCGACAACTCAGATGGGGAGTGGTTGGAGCTGGCCTGGTCGGAGGATTTTCGGGAATTGACGAACAACGCCTACATCACCGATGCCAACGTCCATTACGCTTATTACGACGGCTGCTGCCCAGAGTGCCGCCGCCGTTTCACCTACGCCGACGGTTCGGAAGAAGACCAACCGGCGATGTTTCGGATTCGGATCTAGAGTCAGTTCTGAAGACGCGATTGGCCAAATCGCGAACCTGCTTAGCTGGCCCGCTGCCGGGCTGCCTCAAAGAGCAGAATCCCCGCCGCAATAGCCGCATTGAGTGATTCGGTGCTGTCGACCATCGGGATCGTCACCCGCCCGGTCGCCAGCGCTTCTGCTTCGCGCCCCGCCCCCTGCGCTTCGTTGCCGATGAGCAGCGCCACCCGGCGCGTCCAGTCTACGACCGTGTATGCTGTCCCGTCCTGGGCAGCCGCCAGCCGAACGTCCATCCCCGCTGTTCGCTGCCCGATTTCCGCCCATGTCGCCTGCACGACCGGCAAGCGCAGCAGCGCCCCCATGCTGCCCCGCACGACCTTGGGATTGTAGGGATCTACCGTGCCCGGCCCCAGCAGGACGCCGTCGACCCCGGCGGCGGCCGCCGTGCGCAGCATCGTGCCCAGGTTACCGGGGTTGGTGATGGCGTCGAGGATGAGCAGCAGGTCGGGTTCGGTAGGCAGCGGGCGCGGCTCAACGGGCAGGACGGCCAGCACACCGGGCGAAGCGGCCGTGTCGCTCATTGCCGCCAGCACGGATTCGTCGACCAGCAGCGGGCTGCCCGCCAGCGCGTCCAGCAACGGCACGTTGTCCGGGTTGGTTTGCCAGTCGGGGGTGATGTAGACGGCCAGCGGCTGCAGCCCGGCGTCCACTACTTCCTGCAGCCAGCGTCCGCCCTCGACGACAAACGCACCCTGGTCGGTGCGGTAGCGTCGATCGGCCTGCAACTTGCGGACGTGTTTAACCTGGGCATTGCTGCGGCTGGTAATCATGACGGCCGTCATTGTAACGCAGGTTGCCAACCTGCACGATGGGAATCCGCAGACAAACTATGCTGCCTGGAGCGGCGCTCCGCCCTGCGTTACGGTGAAGGCTGGCCCTGCACAGCGGGCAGGTAGAGCGAGAAGCCCGCCGGCTGTCCGCTCGAGGGCGTGACCTCTGGCGTGATCGTCCGGCGTGGCCGTTGCGTCCGGGCCGGGGGTCGCTGTCGCTTCCTCTTGAATCGGCGCAGCCATGTTAAACGGATGACGACTGGTTGTGCCGTTGTAGGTCACTTCCAGCGCCCATTCACCGCCGGGTGCGGTCGGCGCGAACTCGAACGCCCACCACCAGTACGCCGTCAGATAGTACGGATTGGGCGGCTGGTGGGTCCACTCCACGTAGACGGAGCCGTCCGGCTGCACGATGCGGTAGGTGCTCTCCAGGTCGCCAAGCTGGTCACGGTAGTAGGCGGTGAAGTAGACGATGTCGCCCGGGGCGAAGTCGGTTGCCTCGTTGGTGATGTCTTGCCGCGGACAGCTCTCGAACGACACAGGCGCGAAGCCGGTGGTGATCTTGTTCAGTGCCGCGTCGCGGTACGGGCGCTGCTCCTGCCACCAGGACGCCGCGGCCGTCGGGTTGCACGTCCCGGCGTATGGATCGATCAGGTTGTACTGCGCGTCGTGGAGTTCAAAGTGCAGGTGAGGACCGGTGGAGTTGCCGGAACTGCCGACAATGCCCAGATACTCGCCCGCCGCCACCGTGTCGCCGATCTGCTTGGGTGTCAGCGAGTACGTCTTCAGATGGCCGTACCAAGCGATGGAGCCATCGGCGTGGCGTACATAGACGGCGTTCCAGCTCTGGTTGTTGAAGGAACAGCTCTGGTCAGGGTTGCCGTCCTTGCGGCCGACAATGACGCCCGGCGCGGCGGCCACCACCTGCACGGCATCTTCGGCCATCTTGTTCCAGGAGAATGGCCAGATGTAGTAATCGGTCCCCTGATGGTTGTAGCCCCCGTAGGTGTCGTAGGTATGACGGCCGCAGGTGTAGTCCCGTAGTTGGCCGGGGAAGGCGGTGTCGTGGTCGACGTAGCCGGTGATGGCGTGGTAACCGGGATCGTCCTGGCCCGGTCCGGCCTGCAGCGGCCAGCCCAGCGAAACGGCCGCGCCCGAACGTGCGGCCGGCAGCTTGCCGTCCGCCTGCAAGCGATTGATGGTGCTGTCAATAGAGCGGAAGATGGCGCTGCGTTCGCTGTCGGTCAGATGCGGCACGTGGCCGAGGTCGACTTCGCCACCGCCGGAAGCGACAAGATGGGGACCATCGTCGGTCGGGGACGCGCCAGAGCCGGCAGCGAGCACCAGGACAACAGCGATGGCCAGCAGCGGCAGGCCAATGAGCAGCCACAGGCGACGGCCGTTCAGGCCGCTCGCGCCGGGCGAGGGAGGCGTATGGTTCATAGACGGATTTCCCTGTCCCTGCCGAAGCAGCCGATTGTTCCTTGCAAGACAAAAGCCACCGTGTTTGGATTGACCGGCGGGGACGATACGATTGTACGCCGGGGGACAGTCCGGACAGGGAAAGGGTGGGTGTAATTGGCGTGAAGAAAGCGTGAGGGTTGGCGCGGCTAGCGGGGACGTCGCGGCGCGATTCCCGCCTTACCCCGTGCCAACGCCCAGTAGACGGTAGGCCATCTGCTTGCCAATCTCTCGCTGGCAAGGTGTGCCGGTCCGTCCCGGGCCGGCGTCGAGGCAGTCAAGGGTCCGGTTAGTTGTCATCTCGCTTCCCTTAGTTGCGCTGGGAATCGTCCTAACCTGCCTGCTGTTCGCCAACGGCCGTCACGGGAATGCGAAACTGTGGCGCGGTCGGGTTGCCTTTGAACTTGGCCTGAATAGCGTCGTAGCCGGCCACGCTGAATGGACAGACCGCCAGACAGATGGCGCAGCCGAAGTTTTCGTTGAAGTAGGATCGGCAGGCGTCATGGTCGATGCACTGCATCCCGCCGTCTCCGCGTGGGCGGGGCTGGTCGAAGATGGCGTCGACCGGGCATTGGCGAACGCATTTGTGGCACATGGCGCAGAACTCCCGCACCCACAGATGGGGATTTTCCTGCTCGTTGGCCAGCGGCAGATTGGTGATGTTGGTGTAGATTGTGTTGATGCGCAGCCGTGCGCCCTCGTCCGGCGCGATCAGCAGGCCGTGGTACCCGATTGCCCCCAGCCCGGCGAGTTCAGCCAGATGGCAGTAGTCGGTGATGCCGCCCAGTGCTGTGCCGGGATAGGCGGCAAAGCCGCTGTCGCGCATGAGCGTGGCCATCTTGTTCCCGATAACAGCCAGGTTCTTGTACCCTTTGGCCACTTCCCGAAAAGCGTCGTAGCTGGGCGCGGTTGACATCGTCTCCTGATCCATCTCCACGGTGAAAACGATGGCGTACTGATACGGAATGCCCTTGTCGCGGAAGATGGCGTTGGGCGGGACGCGGACGTAGCGGATGTCCTTCGCGCCGGAACGGTGCGCCAGTGCTTCCAGCTCGGCCAGAAACGCGGGCGAGGCTTCGTCGGCCGTCGGCTGGAACGTCCCGTCGTAGAACTTCGAACTGCGCCGCATCTGATAGATCAGCGGACCCATGACAGGGATGACGTTGGCAATCTGGCCCGGCGTCATCTGCCGCACGGACTGTTTCTCCGGTGGCGTATCGCCGTCGAACGGGGTGCGGGGCAGCGACTCCGGAGCGGGCTGGACCAGCGTCTGGAAGTTTTCCAGCTCCCGGTCAAACTGGGCCAACATCGAGTCGAGCGAAGGGCCGGAACTGGTTGACCCCTGACCCTGAATCATTGAGAAGAATCGGCTGGCCAATGTCATTGCTGCTTACCTCATTGGTGGCTTCACCAGGTGGGTGATAGCATCTAATGTTAGTGTATACTTACATCAGAATAACAGATTTATGATTGCAAGTCAATACTTTCATACGTAGAATGGGGGCCAGATTAGCGCCTGTCCAATGGAGTGAGGAACGCGACCATGCCCAAGATCGTCAACGATGAAACTGTCTACCGTGCCGCTATGCAGGCGGTCATCGACCGTGGCTATGCCGGAGCAACCACGAAGCAGATCGCCGACGCCGCCGGCATCAGTGAAGTGACGCTTTTTCGCAAGTACGGCAACAAGGCGGAGCTGGTCAGGCAGGCGATTGTTGATCGGGCGGCGCAGATCGACTTGGAGTCGGCCGCGGCGTATACGGGAGACGTAACGGCTGATCTGCTGCGCGTGGTCGAAACGTATCAGGGAACGGCCGCCCGAGATGGGCGGTTCTTCTACGCCGTCATGTCGGAGGTCGGGCGCACGTCCGATCTGGTGGAGGCGCTGGATGCGCCGTTAGCCATGATGAGTCAGGTGGGCGCTCTGATATTTCGCTATCAACAGGAAGGTGTGCTGCACCCGGAGCCCCCGCTCCACGCCGTGGCCGGCCTGCTGGGGCCGCTGATGGTGACGAATATGATTGGCGGTAGTTTGCGAGACATTGACCTGCCACCCATTGATCTGCCCCAGCATGTGGCTGGGTTCCTGGACGGCCGTCGGGTCGGCGCGGCCTGATCTGCCGCCGGTTGCCTCCGCTGTCTGGCTTTGTCCGCTTCGCGCCGCCTGCCTGGAAGCCCTGTTTCCCGCATCGCTCGCCGAGCACTTTGCCGGCTGGAAGACCCGCGGGCTGAGCACCTGGTAGACCATCAATTGGTAGATATCATCATCGTGGCCATATGTGGTGTTATCTGTGGGGCAGAAACCTGGACCGATATTGAGCTGTTTGGGCAGGAACGGCGGTCATGGCTGGAACAATTTCTGGATATGAGCCACGGCGTGCCCTCCCACGACACGTTTGGGCGGGTGTTTGCCCGAATAGACACGGCGCAGTTCCAACAATGCTTTGTGGCATGGGTTCAAGCCGTGTTCCAGGAGACAGGCGGCCAGGTTGTGGCCGTGGATGGCAAAACGGTTCGCCGGTCCCACGACCGAAGCAATGGTCAGGAGGCTATCCATATGGTTAGCGCCTGGGCCACCGCCAGTCATCTGGTACTGGCTCAGCAGAAGATCAAGGAGAAATCCAACGAAATCAAGGCCATTCCTGAGTTGTTGCGTCTTCTGGATATCAGCGGCTGCATCATCACCATCGATGCCATGGGCACCCAAACGAACATAGCGGAGCAGATCATCGACCAACAAGCGGACTATCTGCTGGCCGTGAAGGACAACCAGGCGAATCTCCATGAAGATATTGAACTGTTCTTCAGCTTAGCGCATGAAAACGACTTTCAGAAAGTCGACTCTACCTACGCCCGAACCGTCAATAAGGGCCACGGTCGCCTTGAAATCCGCGAGTGCTGGGCCATTTCAGGCGAAGACAGCCTACAAATTCTCCGCAATCATAGTCAATGGGTGGGACTACAGAGCATTGCTATGGTTACCGGCCAGCGCCAGGTGGCCGACAAAACAACGACGGAAACGAGATACTACATCTCCAGCATGGCCAACGACGCCCAGCAGATTCTCCACGCGGCTCGCAGCCACTGGGGGGTCGAGAATTCGCTGCACTGGGTGCTGGATGTCGTCATGAGAGAAGATGACTCTCGCGTACGCAAGGACAATGCGCCGGCCAATCTGACCATGTTGCGCCACATCGCCTTGAACCTACTCAAACAGGAGAAGACCCTGAAGCGCGGTATTCAGGGCAAACGACTCAAGGCAGCCATGAACCCGGCGTATCTGCTGAAGGTGCTAACAGTTTAGCCGCTGCCAACAAAGTGGAAAAGCAGCGAAAGCGGCGTATAATAACCAGTGGTTTGTCCACTGAGTAACGTGCGCCCACCGGCATGTCGCCCCGAACATTTGACAGCTTATGGTTGATGAAGCAACAGTCTGGGACGAGATTTGGCCGGTCATTGAGCAGCTCATTACCGCCACACTGGCCGAAGACGCCCCGGCAATCGAACAATTTCTGCTCCCCGGCGAGCAAGCAGCCGAAGCGCTGGACCTCTACGGTCCCGTTGTTTTCGACATCTTGTTGAAAACAGTTCTGGGCCGCACCCAACTGGGGATGACCCGGGCCATTGAAGCGGACGACGACCGGCTGGGCCAAGTCGTCTATGTCGAATACGCTTGGCCCGATCCGGATGCCGAAGGCAACAGCTACACTGCCATCGATGTGGTTACGGTGCAGATGGTCCGACATGAGGGCGCGTGGCGCGTGGCCATGATCAACCCGGCCAACGCCGACCTGCCCCTGAACACGCCGCGAGCGATGAGTATTTTGGCCGGGGCCCAGGTGTTGACCGAAGACGGCGCCATGCCTGCCGAGGCGTGGATACTACCGGTGGCGCTCTACGGCGGCCTGCTGCAGCTAACGGCGCTTCCCGACAGTCTCCAGGATGACGTTGAGACGTTGGTGCATGCGGGCATGCAGGAGCGCGGTTATGGGTTGCTGCCTCTGCTCTACAGCCTGCGGCTGTGGCGTGATTTCAAGACAACCGCTCCGCCCGACATCGACCGGCCTGCTGGGTGGGCGGCCGCCGTTGAATATATCATGAGCGAGCAGTCCCTTCGCGACCAGACACAGGCGGCCGTCAGCCGTCCGTATCACGTCAACCTCGGAGTGGTCGCGCCGCGCGTCAAGCAGTTGAAGACGACGCTCGCCCTGGACGACCTCAACGACCGCTACAGCGAGCTGCAAACAACGCATATTGTATACAAGGAGTCGTAACTGACATGAACAAGAAGACAATCACCGACATTGATGTGGACGGTAAGACCGTCCTGGTGCGGGTCGATTTCAATGTCCCGCTGAGCAGCAAAGATCCCAATGACGACATCGCCGTCACCGACGACACCCGCATCCAGGCGGCGCTGCCCACGCTGAACTATCTGCTCGACCACGGCGCGGCGCTGATCCTGACGTCCCATCTGGGCCGCCCCAAGACGGCTGACGACAAGCAGTTCGCCATGGACCCGGTGGCCGTTACGCTGAGCGAGCTGCTCGGCCGTCCCGTGAAGAAGATGGACGATGTAATGAGCGACGCGGTCAGGGAAGCGGCCGCCGCGCTGCAGCCCGGCGATGTGCTGCTGCTGGAGAACACCCGGTTCGATCCGGGCGAGAAGGCCAACGACCCGCAGCTGTCGGCCGATTTGGCTTCGCTGGCCGATGTCTACGTCAACGACGCCTTCGGCTCGGCCCACCGCGCCCACGCCAGCACTGAAGGCGTGGCCACGGCCATGCGCGAGAAGGGCGGCCCGTCGGTGGCCGGTTTCCTGATGGGCAAGGAGCTGGACGCGTTGGGCAACGCGGTCGAGAACCCAAGCCATCCGTATGTCGCCATCATGGGCGGGGCCAAGATTTCGGACAAGATCAAACTTATCGAGAACTTGCTGGACAGTGCCGACAAGATTCTGATCGGCGGCGGCATGGCCAACACCTTCCTGAAAGCGCAGGGCCACAATATTGGCAAGTCGCTGGTGGAAGAAGACGCCGTACCGGAAGCGAAGCGGCTGCTGGAGATGGCGGGTGACCGGCTCATTTTGCCGGTCGATGTTGTCGTTGCCAGCGAGTTGAGCGCCGATGCCGACGCCGACGTGGAGCTTGTCTGGGCCATTGCTCCGGACAAGATGGCCCTGGACATCGGCCCCGGCACACTCGACCGCTTCAACGCCGAGCTGCAAGGGGCGCAGCTGGTCATCTGGAACGGCCCGATGGGTGTGTTTGAGGTGGAGCAGTTTGCCAACGGCACCAACCAGTTGGCCCAGACGCTGGCCAATCTGGTCGACCACGGCGCAGAGGTGATCATTGGTGGCGGTGACTCGGCGGCGGCCGTCCGCAAGGCGGGGCTGACCGACAAGATGAGCCATGTCAGCACCGGTGGCGGAGCCAGCCTGGAGCTGTTGGAAGGGCGCGTGCTGCCCGGTGTGGCTGCACTCGACGATAGGGCGTAGGTTCGATCCGCTCTGACGATCCGTTTCATGCCCGGCTCCTCGCGAGTCGGGCATTTTCTTTGGTCACGGCTGTGTTCTCGTCGCGCAGTCATGGGTGCGAAAATATACCGATCGATACGTTATCGAACCGGATGCTTCCGGTATGATAAGCGCAATCTTGCAGAAATTGAGGTATGTCCAGATGAAACAACGACGTTTCGTTCACACCAACTGGTCGAGGCCCGCGCTGACTGGTCTGCTGACCCTGCTCGTGGCTTTCTTGCTGTCCGCCTGCGTGACGAGCTTCACCGTCAGCGAAGATGAATCGCAAGCGGTGACGGTGCCAGTGACCCCCGCTGTCACATTAACGAGTTTTGGCGGACCGGTGGAGGTGGTGACCGGGGAAGAAGGGAGCGTGCGGGCGGAGCTGACCCGGCGCAGCAGCAACCCCGACGCAGCGGCGGCCCAGGCTGAGGTCGATGCGATCCAGATGGCCATCAGCCAATCCGGGCCGGATGTGGCTGTGACCATCACCTATGACGGCCCACGTGATGACGAGACGGGGGCGGAAGCGGCCGTTATGCTGTCTGTGCCCCCCGGCTCAACGGTTCGCGCTGAGACAGCGACCGGCACTGTGACGTTCGACGAGCAGGTGGTCGATGCTACCGGCGTCGTCGGCACGGGCAGCGTGACATTTACGTTGCTGGAAGAGGAGCCGTTCAGCTTGCGGGCGGAGGCGGAGAACGGCGAACTCCTCAGCGATCTGGAAGCGCTCTCCTCGCGACCGTTGTTTGGCGTCTATGAGGGCGGAGTTGGCGAAGAAGCCGGGCGGCACATGTCGGCCGTCATCGGCCAGGGGCGGGTCTACTTGCGGTTGAATGAGTAGACGCCGCGCGTCCGCCAGAAGAACAAGGAGACGATAGCGCACCGTGCGCTATCGCCTCCTTTTGTGTTGTGGGGAAAGCCCGGAGAGGCTAGCTGGTAATCAGTCCGCGCAGCGTCTCCAGGTTGACGGCGTCCATGTCGATCTCGTTGCCGTCGTCGTCCTTGTCGGTCTTGGGCGTCTCGAGGTGCGCCGGATGGTTGGCCCAGCGGGGATCATTGACGAAGTTGGCGAACCCCTTCAGCCCGATCTCTCCCCGGCCGATGTGCTCATGGCGGTCTTTGTTGTAGCCCAGCTCGAACTTGCTGTCGTTGAGATGGAAACAGCGAATCTCATCAAGGCCCACCGCCTCGTCGAAGATGGTCATCGTGGCCGCATACTCGTCGGGCGTGCGGATATCGTACCCTGCAGCAAAGGCATGGCAGGTGTCGAAGCAGACGCCAAGGCGATCATTGCGGCCGACCTCATCCAGCAAATAGCCCAGTTCGACGAAGTCATCCCCGACATTGGTCCCCTGACCGGCCATGTTTTCCAGGCAGATCGTGGTATTGGGCGCGCTGGCGGCCGTCTCGTCGAGCAGCCGGTTAAGCGCCCGGGCGATAAGGTCCAATCCGGCGCCGGGTTCGTCGGTCATGCGCGAACCGGGGTGGAAGGTCAGCAATGGAATGCCATAGGCGGCCGCTCGCTCCACCTCATCCTTTAGCGCGAGATACGACTTCTCCCACAGCTCCGGGTCGGGCGAGGCGATGTTGATCAGATAACTGGCATGGACGGCGACCGGGTGAATGTCCGGGTACTCCGCCTGTGCCTTTTCATAGGCGGCGATGTCCTTGTCGGTAATCTCTTTCGCTTTCCACTGCCGGTTGCTCTTTGTGAAGATGAGCATCGACTCGCAGCCGACCTCGGCCGCCCGGCCAAACGCCTTGTACGCGCCGCCGGCTACGCTGATATGTGCGCCTAATCGCATAAATTCTCCTTGCTTGTGGCTGATTGGGTCGGCAGCACCCTGGGCTACCTAGTACAGGTCCTCGTGCCGCTCTTCGCCCAGAAAGCCGATCGTTTGCATACCGTCGAGTGAGTAAACGCCGTCGCCGACAACGCGCCAGATCCGGCTGCCTTGCAGGTCGACGATGAACTCCCCCTCCAGACGGCCGGTTGGCTCATCGTCCAGCGTGAAGAGCGTGGCTCCTTCCAGATAGCCGAACTGCTCCCCTTTCGTGTCTGTAAGTCCGCGCATGGGGTTACCTCCGCGTGCGTCGCGTCAGGGAATGATGAACGTGGTCATGACCTCGTTGGCCGCATTCCAGATGGTCACCTGCTCCCCGGAGCGCCAGGCCGGTTCCGCCAGCCCCCAGAAGAGATCGGTCACGGTATCGTCGCCAGCCCGTGTGTGGAGGTTGACGCCTGCGCCCGCGCCGAAGATGCTGACCTGGCCAAATGTGTAGACGTTGCCGTCTTCATCTCGCAGCGTCCAGCCCGCAATCGACTGGGAATCCACACCGTTGTTGACAATCTGAATGACTTCCGTCGGCAGGTCGCCCGTACCCTCGGCGGCCGAAACACCGATGTCGCTTGCTTCTCCGGGCGCCTCCCCCGGCACGGTCGGTATGGGGGTGGGCAGGGCGGCCGTCGGCTCTTCCACCGGCGCGGCCACGGTCGGCTCCGGCAGCCCGCCGATGGGGATGATCAACTGCTGGCCGACGCTGAGCAAGTCAGGATTGGCCAATCCGTTGGCGGCGACGATGTCGTCCATCGTGACGTCGTAGTTGTCGCTGATGGCGCGCAAGGTTTCGCCCGGCTGCACGACATGGACGAGCGGCTCGTCGGACGGCGCTTCTTCGGCCACGGGAACGGCCGCAGCCTCTATCGCCACAGCTGCCGCCGGATCGACCGGCGGGGCCGTCGGTATGGCCTGGGCGATCGTCGTGGCGATGGGTTGATTGTCCCCACTGCCGGTGTCGCGCCCTTCCCACCAGAACAGGATGGCCAGGACGACAGCTGCGGAGACAAGAATATTGAGCAAGAGGAACGGAAGCATTTGGCGCAAGGACATGGTGCGGCCTATTCTATCGCCAACCGACCAGTTTGCCACCGGGCAACGCCACCCGTAGGGTTCTTAAGGTGTCGACTGAGCGTTCTGCCCAGACGCTGCTCGGACCCTCAGCGCAGCGAAGGGAGGAGAGCATCGGTAAACCACTCCAATCTTCAAGGAAGCGCTGTGGCCTGGCTATTGACCAGGACTGTTTAACTGCTGCTGCAGATTGAACATGGCCTGCTGATTGACAGTCAAGAAGCCGTCCCGGATGCGATCCAGGTCCACAATCATGAGCATGACCCCGCCAAAGACCAGGGCGAGGATGAGCATGGCCAGAAGCTGGCGTTGCCCATCATAGCTGTTGTTGAAGCCGACGAGAAACATGACCACCCAGGCCATGAGGAAAAGCTCAACCCACAGCGCACTGGGCATGCGGGCACTCTCCACGGCAATGATGCGCTTGGTGTGCACATCAAATACACTGTTGAGCGCTTCAACGTAGATGGCCAATAGCGGCGAGTCCGGGTGCGCTATGGCCAGCGTCTCGGCCAGCGCCCATAGTTCACCCTGGATCTCTTCCGAGCGCTCTATAGACGCGTTGAACTTCTCAGCCTCCAGGGCGTCGATTCGGGTGTCTACATATTCGCGCAGCAGTGCCTGACTCTGACTGCCTTCCGGTTCATCGAGATAGCCGGCCCGCAAGTAGGTTGTGCCAATGGCATTGGCCTCTTCCAACACCAGGGCGCGGCGATTGTCGAAGCGGTTGAGCGCGACGCCTGTCGTGATGGCCAGCATGAAGGCCAGCAACCCGAGCGACGGCGCCGACGATGCTGCCGGGGCCGGTGCCTTTTGTTTCTCCCTGGCGCTGGTGCCAATACATGCCTGCGCGAAAACCGGCTTCGGTCGCCAGCAGTGCGCTGGCAACGATGATCAAAAAGATCGCCCAGTTGGGCAATGAGTCTATTAATGTAGTCATTTGAATGGTCCGATTAAGGGAATGGCTCGGCTGTCGCAAAGCCGCCCGCTCCGCGAGACGGCAGCACCCACCATAGTGTAGTTGAAGATGCGCGAATTGTATTGATAGATGTGTCATCATGCAATGATTCGCAACGATCACGTTGGGCGCCGATCGGGCCGAACCGCCCCTTTCCTAGCATGTTCAATGAGCCGCTTCGACGAACCCACAGGCGGGGGCTACAATCCGCCCATGCATCGACTGACGCGCACCCGGGCGCTGGCGTTTATGGTGCTGTGCCTGCTGGTGGCCGCCGCGCTGCGCCTGCCCGATCTGCCATCCTTGCCTCCGGGCGTCCATTACGACGAAGCCGCCAACGGCGTCCTGGCCGGCGATATCGGGCTGCGTGGCGACCGACCGGTCTTCATCCCCAGCTACACCGGCAAGGAGCCGCTCTTTTTCTACCTCGCGGGCGGGCTGATGCGGGCGGTGGGGGAGTCGGTCTTCTCGCTGCGGCTGACGGCCGCCTATCTTGGTATCCTGACCGTCGCCGCCACCTACTGGCTGGGCCGGGAGATGCTGGCCGACCGGCGGATCGCCTTGCTGGCGGCCGCCTTGCTGGCGGTCAGCTTCTGGCATGTGCTGTTCAGCCGTCTTGGCTTCCGGGCCATCAGCGAGCCGCTGCTGCAAGCGTTGATGGTGGCGGCGTTATTTCGGGGGCTGCGCGGCGGCCGCTGGGTCTGGTTTGGGGTGGCGGGCGTCCTGCTGGGGTTGACCGGCTACACCTACCTGGCGTCGCGGCTGTTCCCGGTCCTGCTGCTGCTGGCGGCCGTGCCCTTGCTGCTGGATCGTGACACGGCCCGGCAGCGCTGGCCCCAGCTGGCGCTCATGGCAGGTGTGGCGCTGCTGGTTGTCGCGCCGCTGCTGTTGTACTTCATGGGCAACCCCGACGCGTTCTGGACGCGCATCGGCCAGGTGGGGCCGGGCGGCGGCGGTCTGACTCTGCTGGAGAGCTTCGGCCGATCGTTGGGCATGTTCTTCCTGCGCGGCGACCCGTACCTGCGCTTCAACCTGCCGGAACGGCCGTTGTTCAACGTGCTGTGGGGCGCGTTGGGCGTGGTTGGCTGGGTCATCGCCCTGCTGCGCGTGCGGCGCATGCCCTACGACTGGCAGCGCTCCGCGTTGGTGCTGCTGATCGCCGCGCCGTTCATCATGCTGTTGCCCGCCGCGCTGGCCACCAACGAGATTGTGCCCAGTAACCTGCGGGCCATCGGCCTCATCCCGTTCGTCTTCTTCCTGCCCGCCATCGGGCTGATCAGCCTGCTGCGCGACCTGGAGCGGCGCTTTGCGCTGCCGTCGCTCGTCTACGGTGTGCAGCTTGTCGTGCTGCTGACGCTCCTGGGTGGCGGCCTCTATACGGCGTGGAGCTACTTCGACCAGTGGGGGACACAGCGCGAGCTGGTGCTGATTACCGACGGCGATCTGACGACCGCCGCGCCGGTGATCGATGAGCTGCTGGCGGCGTCGCCGGACCCGCCACCGCTCTACGTCGCTTCCCCCCACTACCGTCACCCGACGCTGGCCTTCCTCAGCGACCAGTACGAGACGCTGAAATGGCTGCCGCAGAGCCAGGCGCTGGTGCTGCCGCCGGGCGGCGGCGGACTGGCGCTCTACCCGGCCAACAGTCCTGTCCCGGAGTGGGCGCGGCCGTATCTGTCGCCGGTTGCGCTGGACGGCGTTGATGCGGATGGACTGTTCGAGGTGTATGCCATCAACGAGGCTGCTGTCACGCCGGAGCAGGTGGTGGGCGCGACATTCGCCAACGCTATCACGCTTCTTGGCTACGATATTGCGCCGGCGGCAGCGGGGACAACGCTGCCGCTGACGCTCTACTGGCGAATCGACGGCCGCCTGTCGCCCGATGCCCCGCAAAACCCGGCCACCTTTGTCCATCTGGAAGACGCTGCGGGCCATCGCTGGAGCCAGGTGGAGACCGACGCCTATCCGGCCGAGCAGTGGACGCCGGGCGAGACAGTTATCCAGCGGGTCGATCTACCACTGCCGGACGGTCAGCCGCCGGGCGACTACCGCCTGCGCGTCGGGCTGTTCGACCCGCCGACTGGCGTGCGCCTGTCCCGGCTGGACGAGGCGGGCCGCTTTGCGGGCGACAGCGTGGTGCTGGAGCCGGCCCCGGTGCTGGCTGGCCTGCCGCCGGAGCCGCTGCCGGATCCGCCGCGCACGCTCAACGATGCGGTTGTCGATGGTCTGACGCTGCTGGGCTATGAGAGTCCGGCCCGGACGGCCGCCACCGGGGAGCCGGGCGGCCTGGCGCTCTGGTGGTCGGCCGATGCGCCCTTGCCGTCGTTGTCGCTGCGCCTGTCGGCCGTCGACGAATCCGGCCAACCCACGCACGCTGCTGGTCGGTCAGCCTGCCTACGACAGTTATCCGTTCGACGGCCTGGGACGCGCCCGCGTTTGTCATCGACCGGCAGGCGTTTATCTGGCCGGACGATCTGCCGCCGGGTGACTATCGCTACGAGCTGGCGTGGTTGCTGAGGCGGGTGACGAGGCAGGGCAGGCGGTCTACACGGCCGATCTGGGGCCGGTGGCGCTGAGCGGGACGGAGCGGCGCTTTGACCAGCCACCGCTGGCGACGGAGACGGCCGCTACGTTTGGCGAGGTGATTGCGCTGGCGGGCTACACGCTTTCGGGTGAAGGCAGCACGCGCGAGCTGGAACTGGTCTGGCAGGCGTTGGGGACGCCGGCGGCCGACTATACGGTCTTCGTGCAGGTCTTGAACCCGGACGGGACGTGCTGCGTCTGGCAGCAGGACACGATGCCGCAGAGCGACGCCTACCCGACCAGCCGCTGGCGGCCGGGTGAGTTTGTGGTCGACTCGTATGCGATTGAACTACCGGATGATTTGCCGCCGGGTGAGTACCCGCTGCAAGTCGGGCTGTATCTGCCGGAGACGGGGACGCGGTTGGTGGTGGTGGCTCCGCCGCTGCCCGACAGCGACGTGCTGTTCCTGGAGCCGGTGAAGGTGGAGTAACGGCCGTACCGCCCTGACCCCTGCACAAAAAATGCCCGGCCCCTTCGAACAGGGCCGGGCATTTTTTGTTGGGTTAGAAACGAGGGTCGTGTCTTAGCGACGACCACGCGCCGACGGCACCTGCACGTCCACCCAGACCAGACGGTGGTCCGAAGACGGGAACGGGAATGTGCCCGTCAGGTAGAACAGCGGATCAGTCGTCGTGGGCCAGAAGACGCCGGCGTCCCGGATGCGCAGCGTCTTGCGCGGCAGGACGTAGTCGGCACGCAGATTGCCGGGCGAACTGTCTGCGAAGTCGGCCGTGTCGTAAGCAGGGTCGCTCAGATGGCTGTCATTCGCGCCGCCTTGCAGAATGGCTGCTTCCGGTCCGCCGTCGCTTTCCGGTGTGACCTTCGTGTTCACGAACGGATTGTCCAGCAGCTGCTGGATGGCCCCGGGGATGCTGTCACCATCATACGGGTCGGAGTTCTGGTCGCCGGCAATGACGAACAGCTGCCCGGCCCGCAGGCCGCCCGTCTGTCCATTGTCGTCGTAAATGTAGCGGCCCTGTGCCGGGCGTACATAGTCGGCCCAGAAACGGATCTCGTCGAAGTTACGCGTGCCGTTGCGATCCTCCGGCCCATCGAAGACGGGCGGGGTCGGATGGCTGACCAGGAAATGGACCGTCTTGCCCCGGACCGAGATCGGTACATCCCAGTGGCTCTTGGAGGACAGGCGGAAGATCTCCAGGTCGCCTTCGTCGTACCACGATTCGCCGGTGCTGGGGTCGATGGGCAGCATCGCTCCGGGCATATCCTTCCACAAGAAGTGCTGGAAGGTGCGAATCCGGTCGTACTGGATCGGGTGCATCGAGTAGACGACCATGCCGTACTGACCGGGGAAGAAGCCGAAGCCAAAGGCATCGTCCGGTCCGCCGATAGTGCCCATCGTTGTCGAAGTCACGGCCTGACGGGATTGCCGGTGTTGGACGGAGCTACGTAATAGTAGGGATAGTCGATTGGGTCGGCGCCGTTCTGCGAGACGGACAGGTAGTTGTCCCGGAACAACATCGCCGCTTCGCCGTTGGCGTCGTAGTCGAACTCGTTGATGAGCAGGACTTCAGGCCGGGTGCGCTGGATGATCTCGGCGATTGTCTGCGCCTGGGCGTTGTCGGGCGTGGACAGGTCAGAGACCAGGTCGCCCTCATTGAAACGATTGAGCGACGCGTTAAACGTCGCAAACCGGGTCGTATTGACCCGTCTGCCGCCTCGTCGTCGGCCAGCGCGGTCTGGAAGACCAGCAGCAGGAGCAGGGGCAGGATGGCCAACGCCATCAGACGGCCGATTCTGGAAACACGGAAAGCTTTCATGTCTGCTTATACCTCCTGGTATGGGGAAAAGCGGGGCAGCGATGTGGGCGGCGGCGGCGGTTGTTCTGGGTCTGGGCCAACCGGCAACCTGCTCGCCGGACCAGACTTGCTTACAGTGTAATGGTGGCGTGGATGGAGCGCAATAGGTATTGCTTCCTGTTTGGCTCAGCGGTCCTGGAGGCGTCGATGCGCCACAACAGGACGCCGTCACGGGTTGCGACGGCGTCCTGTTGCGGGGCAGGCCGACAGCTTTGCAGTTCAGAACCTGTTCCCGGCCACGGTTATCTTCTCTGCCTGGGCCTGGCTCAGGTCCTGGAAACGCTCCAGAGGATTACGAACCGTCCCCCATTTGCCTGGCATCGAAAGAGATGTAACCTGCTATCGCGGGATAAGCGTCGGCAAACTCTGTCGAGACAGGCGACCCGGCGAACTCGGATGTCGCAATCGTCTGAAACGCCTCGGCGCTCTCATAGACGGTCATTCCGACCACGATGTTCGGATCAATAACCGACACCCATTGATACTCGGCCACAAAGCCGTCTTGTTCGGCCAGTCCGGCCAGAAACGCATCCCGCTTGCTCGCGTAGTCGACCGCATCAAAGTCGGCATACTGTGACAGATCGCGCGTGGCGATTTCCAACGCCTGTCCCGGCTCGGCTGCAATCATCGACAACTCATAGCGATCATTCGGGTCGAGCGGACGAAGCGCAGTGAACACCTCCGGCGCAAAGGTCGCAGTGAAAGCGCCTGCCTCCGGGGCAGTGCCCAACGTTTCTGCCAGCCCCGCGAAGACGCCGATATTGTCGTATTCGGTCATGCCGATGTAGACAGGCGGTTCCGGCGGCGCAAAGGTACTGAAGTCGAGGAAGGAGGCAAACTCTCTGTCAGCGCCAACACCCTCTTGTGCCGTCAGGACAGCCACCAGCGCATCACGCGCTTCGGCAAACGCCTCGACATCCTGACCCTCATTCAGCCGTCGAATGGCCAGTTCGGTCACAACGCCATCATAGGCGGGCATTTCTGCCACTTCCTCTTCAGTCGATGGAACGGCCGTTGGCTCAACGGCCACTTCGGTAGCGGCAGGCGGCGTGGCGGCTACCGTGCCGCAGGCCGCCAGGAACACGGAATAGGTGCAGAAGAGTGGAACGACGGCTGTCTGCCACTACTTCGTCTATCTGAACAGCCAGTGCCCGCCTTCAGATCGACAACTCCGACCGGTGGCGGAAACCGAGGTGCAGGTGGTGGTTTATGAGCAGCTCTGCCACTGGTTCAGCGAGGGTGCATCCGTCAAGAACGCAGAGTTGACGGCAACTTACATAAGCTGGGCTATTTTTGGCGTGGGGCTGGACTGGATTGCAAACCGGTCAACACAGTCTATCGACGACACGGCCGCAGAGATTTTCGAGCTGGTTGAGAAAACGCTGGCCTAGCGGGAGTGTGCTGATCGTTGGGCCTCGCTGTTCTTTCCTGGTGGAAACGATGCGTGTTTCAAGATGCTCGGCAGCACCTGCTGCACGTCCAGGTCACGCGATCTGCGAAATCGCGTTACGGCTGCTCCGCCGGCGGATACGACCCCAGCACCTTCAGAAACGACGCGTGCTTCAGAATGCCCAGCAGCGCCGCTGCACGTCCGGGTCGTCTTCGTGGCCTTCGAAGTCGATGTAGAACAGGTAGTGCCACGGCCGGTTGCGGCGGGGGCGGGACTCGATCTTGGTCAGGTTGATGCCCGCGCCGGGCCAACTCGCCCATCGCCTCGTAGAGCGCACCGGGCACGTGGCGGGTGGTCAGGATGATCGACGTCTTCGACCGCTCGCCGCGCGATGGCGGCGTTGTGCCCAGCACGAAGAAGCGGGTGAAGTTGAAATCCTCGTCCTCCATGTGGCGCGAAAGAATCTCCAGGCCGTACGTTTCGGCTGCCAGTTCGCTGGCAATCGCGCCCAGGCCGGGCTGCGGATCGGCCGCCAGGTCGCGGGCCGCCCCGGCGGTGTCGTAATGGGCCACCGGCTCCAGCTCCAGCCGCCGCAGGGTCTGCTCGCACTGGCTGAGCGCCTGCTGGTGAGAGATGACCCGCGCCAGATCCGCCAGCACTGTACCCTGCGGAGCCATCAGACAGTGCTGCACGCGCAGGATCACCTCGGCCTGTATGTGGAGATCGTAGTCGACCAGCAGATCGTAGGCGGAGAGCACCGTCCCGGCCAGCGAGTTTTCCACCGGCAGCATCCCGTACTGCGCGTCGCCGTTCTGTAGCGCCTGGATGATGTCGAGAAATCGGCGGGTGGGCAGCGTGGCCACGTCCGGGCCGAAATGCTGGCGGATCGCTTGTTCGGAGTAGGCACCGTGTTCGCCCTGGAAGGCGACCGGCGCGGCGGGCGTCGATGGTCGGTCATGATTCGCAAGTGTAGCCGAATTTCGCCGCCCCGGCCCACGTCCATCTCGCTCCGCCCCAGAAGCCAACAGGCCAACAAGACGACAGGTCCCACTTTTCCCACCCAGCCCCAGGCCCCAAGCTCGAGTCCCCACATGACAAAGATCACATAAAAGACGTATCATAACTAACTATGAAAGTGACGGCGGTTATTGTATAGTATGTCTAGAGAAGAGTTCTCAGTTATTGCTCGTTGAGAGACGCCGATAAAAATTGAATAGGCTGTGCTGGGCCAGTTTCAACGTGACGCGCCGGATACGATCCGGCCATTGCCCGTACCTTCGTCGAAATGGTTTCGGCCGGCAACCTGCCCTGACCGGGGCAGTCTGATGTCAACCTTAGCTGTTGCCAGCAAAATCCGAGAAGGAGATGCCCATGACTATGACCTACGCCGACAAGCCGTGGACCGCCCAGTATGACCCCGGTGTGCCGATGGATATCGAGGTTCCCGACTTCGGTGCACACCAATTTCTCGTCGATGCGGCGGCCCAGATCCCCGACAACGTTGCGCTCGTTTTCCAGGGCCGCAATATCACCTACCGGGAGCTGAATGAGTTGAGCGACGCAGTGGCCGCGGGCCTGGCTGCCAACGGCTTCCGCAAGGGAGACCGGGCCGTCATCTACATGCCCAACAGCCCGCAATTCGTGATGTCCTACTTTGGCATCCTCAAGGCCGGGGGCATCGTCATTGCCACCAACCCGCTTTACACCGAGCGCGAGCTGGAGCACCAGCTTCACGATTGTGGAGCCGAGACGGTCTTCGTCCTGAGCCGCTACTATCCGCTCCTGAAGAAGGTGCAAGCCATCGGGCAATACCGAGCGTCAAGCGGGTCGTCGTCGCCAACATCAAGGATTACTTGCCGACGTTCAAGAGCGTCCTGTACGGCTTGCTGAAAGAGTCCAAGGCGGGCGACAAGGTCGACATTGCCCCCGGCGACATGACCTTTAAGGATTTTGTGGCGCTGGGATCTCGCTCCCCCAAGGTGAAAGTTGATATATCCGGCGAGGATCTGGCTTTGCTGCAATACACAGGCGGCACGACCGGTCTTTCGAAGGGAGCCATTGGCCTGCATCGCAGCCTGGTGGCCAACTCCTATATGGTGCGGGCCTGGGTCACCGACTGGAAGTATGGCGAAGACACGCTGCTGGGCGCCATTCCGTTCTTCCACTCCTATGGCATGATCACGGCCATGATCTTCTCGGCGTCGATTGGCGGCCGTCTGGTCATCGTCCCCGATCCGCGCAACCTGGACGATCTGCTTGGCAGCATCAACAGTTACAAGCCTGCCTACTTCCCCGGCGTGCCCGCCATGTATGTGGCCATTAACAACAACCCGGACGTGGCCGCGGGCAAGTACGAACTCCACTCCATTCGCGCCTGTCTGTCCGGCTCGGCTCCACTCCTTCAGGAGACCAAGCGACGCTTCGAGGAGCTGACAGGCGGCAAGCTGTTGGAAGGGTATGGTCTGACCGAGGCACACGTCGCCACCCATGCCAACCCGGTGAATGGCAAGAACCCGCCTGGCTCCATCGGCCTGCCGCTGCCCGGCATCGAATGTCGCATTGTCGACGCGATTGAGGGCGACGAGGAGACGCCGCCGGGCGAAATTGGCGAGCTGATCATGAGTGGTCCGTCCATCATGCAGGGTTACTGGAACATGCCCAACGAATCGGCCAACACGCTCCGGGATGGCTGGCTCTACACCGGCGACATCGCCCGCATGGACGAGGAAGGGTTCTTCTATATTGAGGACCGCAAGAAAGACCTGATCATCTGCGGCGGCTACAATGTCTACCCGCGCGAAGTAGAAGAGGTGCTGGTCACCCACCCGGCTGTCGTTGAGTGCAGCGTGGCCGGCGTGCCGGACGCAAAGCGTGGCGAGACGGTGATGGCCTGGGTTGTCAAGAAAGACGGCGACCCGACCACCGAAGCCGAACTCATCGCCTGGAGCAAGGATCAGTTGGCCAAGTACAAGTACCCGCGCATCATTGAGTTTCGGACCGAACTGCCCAAGACGACGGTCGGCAAGGTGCTGAAGCGCGAACTGACACGCGAGTATCGCGAGGCGAATGCCGCCGCGGAAGCAGCCGACTAGGCAGCAGCACGTATTCGTTTTCTAGCAAGGGCGGCCCGCAAGGTCGCCCTTGTTTTTTGTGGGTGAATGATTCGGTGGGCCGTGTCAGGCGACAGCGCGGTTATTGCCACGCGAGTGCAGCTCCCAGCAGAGCGTCCGCGAGCGCAGCAGCAGTTCTTGCACTCGGCCGTCGAACATAATCAGCACGTGGCGTCCCTCTTCGTCCTGCCACTGGCGTCCCTGCTCCACCGTCTGCCACTGGCCATCAAGATGAATGCGTTTTACGTTGGCTTTGCCATCACGAGCAATAACTGCGTCTACTTCGATGCGCATGGCGCCTCCTTTATTTGGATCGGTCTACTCCCCGGTGCTCCCCGACCGGTCCGCTTGCTCTCGCCATAGACGGGAGAGCACCCGGTACTTGCGCCACTCATAATAAGCCATATAGGCGCTAAGTTCCAGCCCGTGGCCGCCATCCCGATAGCCACCCAGCGTGCCGAAGCGCCACCAGAAGTGGCGCAGCGGCTGCAGCACGAAGTTGTGCGGGCGTGGCCGTTCGCCTCCGGCCAGCATCAGCCCGGCATCGTAGGCGACATAGCGCTGCTGTGTTTCGTGGAACTGCGTCCGGTCATGGTAATTGTAATGGATGAGCGGGTTTTCCAGATAGCCGGTGGCCCCGTCTACCTCGGCTACCTCATGCACAGGCCGGTCGTAGCGTACGAAGCCCTGGCGCAGCAGCCGCAGCTGGTAGTCGGGATACCAGCCCGCGCCCAGCGTCAGCCGGCCAAAGATGTAATTGTGACGCGGCACAAACCAGCCGCGTTCCGGGCGCTCGTCAATCACACGGCGAATCTCGGCCGCCAGCTCCGGCGTCGCCCGTTCGTCGGCGTCGACAAAGAAGACCCAGTCGGCTGGAACGCTGTCCAGCGCCGCATTGCGCTGGGCGGCGTAGTTGTCGAACGGCCGCTCGTGGATCTCCGCTCCCGCGTCGCGAGCCAGCGCCACGGTCGCGTCGCTGCTGAGCGAGTCGAACACCACTACGCGGTCGGCCCACGCCAGGCTCTCGATGCAGGCGGTGATATGGGCGGCTTCGTTAAGGGTGAGAATGATGGCGGTCAGCGAGGACATCGCCCGATTATTCGACGCGGTCGAGCGCCAACTGGTAGGGGGCGGGTTCGCCGAAGAACTCGCGCAGGATGATGCGCCACGTGCCGCCGCTGGGCAGGACGAAGTCATCCAACTGTTCGTTCTGTCCGGCCGAATTTTCGTCCACTTCGAGAATTGCAATGCCGTCGGGCGACTCCAGAATGAGGACAATGTCGCTGGACGCCTCAGCTGGTTCCACAACAAGGTCGAACACATCGCCGGCCTGGGCGCTCAGCAGCCAGGCCACCGAACTACCCGTTGGAATGGCTCCCATGACCCGGTCGCCAAATGTCACCGTTCCGGCGCTTTCAGGCGTAGCGATGGGTGCGGCGCTGAGCGCGATCTCGTATTGGCCGGCTTCGCTGTTGAAGTCGCGGATGAATAGAATGTACTGGCCGTCGCGTGTCAGAATGAAATCGAGTGCTTCCTGTTCGCCGGCGGCCGTCTGATCGGCTGTCGCTACGCGGCGGATGTCGCTGTCCAGCAGCCACAGCTCAAGATCAAGGTTGGACGACAGCGGAGCGAGGCGTACCTGGATCAGGTCGCCCGCCCGCCCCTGGAAGAACCACGTATGCGCTTCCTGTTGCTGCAGTGTCTCCTGGCGGGTGTCGCCATAGGCCAGATCGCCGGCATCGTAGAAGTTGGCGATATCCGGGGCGCTCTCGTCTAGCGACAGGGTGTAGGGGCCACCCTGCGGCGAGAAGCTGCGGATCAGGATGGCGAATTCGCCGTTGGCCATCAGGTCGAAGCCGTTGATCACTTCCGGGTCGCCGCTGAACCCTTCGTCGAGGGCGACGAGCTGCTGCCCGTCTGGCCCGTACAGCTCCAGGATGACGTCGAAGGTGGACGCTTGCGGCTCAGCGACAATGCTGACTTGCTGGCCCGCGTTGCCCTCGAAGATCCAGTACTGCTGGCCCTGCGGCTGCAGCTCGCCTTGAATCGCCTGGCCGAACTCGATGTCGCCGCCGCCGCTGTACTGCGGCACGTCCGCCTGGTCCAGCGAGAGGGTGTAGCGACCGGTCGCGCCGAAGAAGTCGGAGACCTCCACGACATAGACACCCGGTTGGCCGAGACGCAGGTCGGTGATCGCTTCGCCCGCGCCCGCGTAGCCGTTGTCGACACGGGCGATTGTCTGCCGGTCCGGGCCGAACAGGGTCAGGGTCAGGTCGAGTTGGGTTTCATCCGAGCGCAGGAAGAGGCTGGTGTAGCGATTGCCGCTGGTGGTGAACGTCCAGACGTCGCTGATGCCCGGTTCCAGAACGGCCGAGACCAGGTCGCGGTCCCCTTCCAGCTCGCCGCGCACCGCTAATCCCCGGTCGCTGACGGTCGTTCCGGGTCGAATCGGGGTCGTCTCTGTGGCCTGCAAGATGGCGTCGAACTCGTCGATCAGATCGTCCCAACGGTCGCTGGTGGCGCTGAGCAGGAGCATGAGCCAGGGTGAAGGACGGCCGTCGACCGCAGGCATCTCGAACGCCGCCACGCGCGTCCGCAATCCGGTCAGTTCCGGAATGGACAGCCCCACCGGCCCGCCAACCAGATCCACATAGGCGCCGGGCAGCCCGTTGGCCGAGACAACGCTGACCGGTTGCCCGACGACTTCCAGCGCCGGTTCGCTGGCCAGCAGCCATCCTGCCAGCTGGTCAACGGGTGACCCGCCGGGGAAAGACTCCGCCAGCAGGCCGGCCACATAGGCCCCGTCGTCGAAAGATTTCCCCGCCAGCAAGCTGCGCCCTGTGCGCTCGGAGTCAGCCACGAACAGCAGATTGATGCCCAGCCGGTTGCCTAGGGCGGGTACGGTAATCTGGTCTGTCAGGTTGACCCAACCGGGCGGCACCGGCAGGGCGAGTCCGGATCGTTCGCCTCCGATGGTCGACCATGGCTCTGCCGCCAGCTCTGGCGGTTGCAGTCCGGTTTGTGCAGTGGGTGAGGCGGGCGGCGGCATAGTAGGGGCCGAGATGGTCGGCTCAATAACCACGCCCACGGTGGCTGTCACGGTGGGGGCTACCACGACTTCCGGCTCAACCGTTATCTGACCAGAGTCCTCGGCAAAGGGCTGGCAGGCGGTTGCAGCCGTTATCAGCACTCCCAAAAGGAAGTACCGTAAGTCGCGTTTCGGCATTATTGAGTGGGGTTCAGTGAATCGTTCCAGTCTTGGCCCAGAATCACGAGGACGTCATAGTCGCCCGCCGGATTCACGCCGGTGCTGGCGTTCAGGGGTGGTATGCCCATCCGTTGGACAAGGAAGCGGACGGTGCCGGGATGGGAGCCGTAGTCGATGACCTGCGTGGCGCTGTAGGTGGACGAATCTGCATTGCCGATTTCGGTGACATTGATGCCCTCCTGGCGAAGAATATCCTGTGTGGTTGAAGCCAGGCCGAAGGTAGCGGTGCCATTGTAGATGGCTACCCGCGCCTGTTCGTCTTCTATTCGTTCGGGATTGGCTTCAATTTGCGGTGTGGGCGCAGCAGGCGGGGCGAACAGGTCATCCCGCAGCTGGCGAATACTATTCATGATGGGGATCAGCACCTGCTGACCATCTGGTGTGGTGGATGGTTCGACGTAGTTGTAGTCGATGACGAGGTTGCGAATGTTATCGGGCGAAAGCTCTCGTGCCAATTGGCCGAGCTGCAGCATCTGCTCCAGGCTCAGATTGGTGTTGACATTGTCCTGGAACGACTGCCACAGCTGGGGGGCGCGAATGAGGAGCTGTGGGAGTGAGTCAAGTTGGGTGGCCTGGTTACGGAGCGCCAGCACGACCTCTTGCTGACGAGCAGCGCGATCTACATCGCCGCCCAATGTGGAGCGGGTGCGAGCATACTTCAGGGCTGTTTGGCCATCCATGCGGTACTGACCGGCGGCCAGGTTGAAGGGATCATAGCCATAGCACGCATCCGGATAGGTCGGGTCGCTGATCGCTTCGGGGACGTTGATCATGATGCCGCCGAGCAGATCGACGACTTCGACAAACGCCTGAAAATCAACGGTCAGATAATAGTTGATTGGAATGCCCAGGAATCCTTCTACGGTGTCGGCTGCCAGCTGGGCGCCGCCGCCGGGCAGGTCATACGCCTGGCCGTTGAAGTACGCCTGGTTGATGCGGTTGCTGCCGTAGCCGGGAATGGGCACCCACAGGTCGCGTGGCAGAGACAGAATGGCCGCGCTCTTCGTCAGCGGATCGAGGCTGACGACCATGAGCGTGTCGCTGTGGGTGGGGCCTTCTTCGTCACAGCGCAGATCCACGCCCATGAAGAGAATGTTGATCCGTTCCGTGCCCGTCCAGGGAGCGATTGGCTCAGGGTTGGCCACGACCGGGAGTTCGGTGCCCCCTTCGGCGGTGACAATGGGCGCCTGGACCGAATCGACGCTGGGGTCGAGCGCAGGATCGAACTCCGGCGCCTCTACCAGGTTAGGTGAGGCGGCAATGTCACGGACGGTCCGGAACAGCCATACTGAACTGGCTGCGAGAAGCAGCACACCCAGCACGAGAAGAATTCCTAGCGCCCACAACGGCAAACGGATGCCGGAACTGCGACGAGGTCCCTTTGAATCAGTCGTCATGCAATATTTAGCCCTTGCGGTCCTAGCACGGGGCATTATAGCCAGCGCACCCTATTCAGGCAATTTTGCTCAGGACCGCTAATCAGAGGGGTGTATCTGGTCCTGATGAATCGGGTGGTGGCGAGGCGTGGAAACGGCGGTAGGCGGCGTGGCGCACCTGGGCCTCGGCCAACCAATCGGCCAGGCCGTCGTCATCGCCTGCCGCCAGCAGCGCTTCTACGCGTGCCAGGTCGGCTGCCACAGCCTGCAGCGCCGCCAGCACAGCTGCACGATTGGTTTGAAGGATGTCGCCCATCATGCGCGGGCTGGAGCCGGACAGACGGCTGGTGTCCCGGAACCCGCCGGCGCTAATGGCCCATTGCTCCTCCCCGGCGACCACGCGCATGAGAGCTGCCGACAGCAGATAGGGGACGTGGCTGACAGCAGCGACGATGTCGTCGTGGGTGGTGGCGTCGAGCCAGACAGGACGGCTGCCAATGATGTCGATGAGTGCCAGCGCCGTTCGCTCCATCTGCTCCGTCGTACGCTGCGAGCGGCACAATACAAACGTCTGGTCATGGTACAGATCGGCGCTGGCGGCGGGCAGGCCGGGCGTCTCCTTGCCGCACATGGGATGCCCGCCGATGGCGTCAAAGGTGGGTGGTAGTTCATCCATGGCAGTGACTACCGCCTGTTTGGTGCTGCCCAGATCGAGCACCAGGCAGCCGTCCGGGCGGTGGGCGGGCAGCTGGCCCAGCAGGTGAATGATGGTGTGGACCGGCGCAGCCAGCACGACGAGGTCGGCCTTGGCCACCCCTTCGCCAAAGTCATCGGTCACAGAATCGACGATGCCGTCGCGCAGGGCGGCGATGCGGGGGGCGGGCTGTGGTTCCACGCCCACCAGATGGGCGACGTGGCCGCGCAGCGCCAGCGCCAGCGAACCACCCATGAGGCCCAGCCCGGCAATGCAGACGCGCAGCTCGGCCAGCGGAGCGGCAGTGAGTGGGGGTGCCTGTTGCATGGATGCATTATAGCGACAAAGCGTCGCTGGATCGCCCCTTTGCAGCGATCCAGCGAAAGGAGCGTCGCGGTCGCTGCGCACTGCGTTGAAATTGTCACCCATCAGCCGACCTGTGCTAAAATGAAGAGGAGCGTGACCCGGCGCTGCAACAGAAGCTGGGCCACGCCCGAAGACCCGCTTATGTGTGCCTTCATCATTCCCCATTAACAGGCGAAGACTGGCCAATAACGAGAATGTGAACAAGGGTTGACCCGACCGGGTTGTGCACTGTTCTCTGTTCGCTGTGGGCTGGTCAGGAGACAAACGCATGAAAAACGACTTCATCTTTCGTGGATCTGCCGCTGAGCTGGATCCGGAGCTATCGGACCTTCTGGCGCGGGAAGACGAACGGCAGGCGAGCACGATCATTCTCGTGGCCTCGGAGAGCCAGGCGCCTGATGCCGTCAACGACGCGCTGGCCAGCAGCTTCGGCAACATCTACGCCGAAGGCTACCCGCGCGAAGAAAGCCGCCGCCAGACGCAAGAAGAGATTCTGGACATCGAGGCAGAATTGGCCCACTATCGCCGCTACGGCGACCCTCGCTACTACAAAGGCGTGGAGTATGCGGA
Source organism: uncultured Chloroflexia bacterium (assembly GCA_963715935.1). Taxonomy (GTDB): domain Bacteria; phylum Chloroflexota; class Anaerolineae; order Promineifilales; family Promineifilaceae; genus Promineifilum. Next base: position 75,372 of record CAVQSM010000007.1, read on the forward strand.
TGTGCTGGAGGCGCTGGCCCGGCGACGGGCGGCCGAACTATTCGCCGCCAATGGCGTGTCACCCGACGATCTGTACATCAACGTCCAGCCGCTGAGTGGCGCACCTGCCAACAACGCCGTCTATACTGGCTTGCTGCAGCCGGGCGACACCATCATGGGGTTGAACCTGAACGATGGCGGCCACCTGACCCACGGCTCGCGGGCCAATCGCTCCGGCAAGGTCTACAACGCCGTTCCTTATTTTGTGGACGAAGAGACGGAGCTGCTGGACTATGACGCCATCGAGGCTATTGCTCTGGAGGCGAAGCCGCAGATCATTGTGGCGGGCTACTCCGCCTATCCAATGGTCATCGACTGGCAGCGCTTCCGCGAGATCGCGGACAAGGTGGGGGCGTACTTCCTGGCCGACATTGCCCACATCTCTGGCCTGGTGGCGGCGGGTGTCCATCCCAGCCCGATCGGCATTGCCGACGTCGTTTCGACGACCACCCACAAGAGCCTCTGTGGTCCGCGTGGGGCGATGCTGATGACCCACCGCGCTGACCTGGCCAAGAAAATCGACCGGGCTGTTTTCCCGGGCGAGCAGGGCGGACCCCATCTGAATACGATTGCCGCGCTGGCTGTCGCTCTCCGGCTGGCCAACACCGACCAGTTCCGCGACCTGCAGCACCGCATTGTGGCCAACGCCCAACGACTGGCCCAGCAGCTGGAGCAGCATGGACTGCGCATTGTGGCCGGCTCCAGCGAGAACCATCTGCTGCTGGTAGATACCAAGAGCGTGTCCGCCAACGGCGTCCATCTTTCCGGCGACATGGCCGCCCGCATTCTTGACCTGGCGGGCATCGTTACCAACCGGAACACCATCCCCGGCGATAAGGGCGCGTTCAACCCGACCGGCATCCGGATTGGCACCGTCTGGATCAGCCAGCTGGGCTTCGGCGAAGCTGAAGTTGACAAGCTGGCCGAGGCGATTGGGACGGTCCTCAACGGCTGCACGCCGTTCACCTACACCGGGCTGGGCGGCAAGGAACTGCTGCGGGCCAAGGTCGATTACACCGCTCTGCAGCGCGGTCGCCAGCTGGTGCGCGACCTGCGCGGCCTGGGCGATCCGACCCCGGTAGGCAACGCTATCTCTGTGCGCGGTGACCAGGCGGCCGCTTTTCTGGACCTGGCGTTGACCAGCGACGCGGCTGCGCTGGCCGAAGGCGAATCGCAGCCCGCCCACCTGCTGGGGCCGGACTTTGACATCGCCACCCATGTGGTTCGTCTGGAGGCTAACCGTTACGCACTCCACTTCACCGATGGCATGACAGCGCGACGGGCGGCTGACTGGCTGGCCGCGCTGTCGACTGGCTTTGTCGAGCTGGGCGACGTCTACGCGCGGCTGCCGGGTTCTGTGGTTGTCGAGACCGCGCCAGTCGGGCTGGCCGACATGGCCGACATGCTCGGTCGTACCTTTACCTGGGTCGGCGACCTGGCGGCGCGCGCGGGAAGGGAAGCGCTCGCTATCGATGCCGACGACGAGGCCGCCTTTGCCGACAGTAAACCCCATTACGTTGGGATCGAGCAGCGACCGGCTGCCGGGGACCCCTTGCCTTCGTTTACCTGGGAGGAGCCGGTCGACCCGCCGCTGCTAACGACCGCGCTCCACGAGACGCATGTGGCGCTGGGGGCGCGGATGGTGCCCTTTGGCGGCTACGACATGCCGGTCTGGTACACCAGCGTCAGCGAGGAGCACGCCGCCGTGCGCGAAACGGCTGGCCTGTTCGACGTCAGCCACATGGGCGTCTTCGACGTCAGCGGGCCACACGCGGTGGCACTGCTCAATGTCGTCACGACCAACGACGTCACCGCGCTCGATGTGGGCCAGTCCCACTACAGCTACTTCCTGCTGCCGGACGGCAGTGTGGTCGATGACCTGATGGTCTATCGCATCGGAGACGAACGGTACATGCTGGTCGTCAACGCCTCCAACAACGACAAGGATTGGGCGTGGCTGAACGCGGTCAACGAAGGCCAAGTGATGATCGACGCCGAACGGCCTTGGGTTCGCGTCCAGCACCCGGCGGTGGTGCGCGACTTGCGCGACCCGCAGCACGGCGCCGACGGTCGGGTGGATATCGCCCTGCAAGGGCCACGCTCGACCGACATTATGCTGGCGCTGGCAGGCGACGATGCGGCCGTCAAGGCGGCCATCAAGCGGCTGCCGTGGACAGGTGTGATGACGGCGGAGGTCGGCGGCTTCGACCTGATCATCTCTCGCACCGGCTACACCGGCGAGCGGGTGGCGTACGAGCTGTTTATCCACCCCGATCGCAGTGTCGATCTGTGGAACGCGCTGTTGGCGGCGGGCGAGGCGTTCGATCTCAAGCCGTGTGGCCTCGCTGCGCGCGACAGCACCCGCACCGAGGCGGGCCTGCCGTTGTACGGGCATGAGCTGGCCGGGCCGTTTGCCCTTAATCCCGCCGACGCCGGGTTCGGCAGCTACGTCAAGGTCTGGAAGCCGTTCTTCGTCGGTCGGGATGCGTTCCTGGCTCATGAGGCAGGTCGCGACCGGGTGGTCGTGCGCTTCCGCATGAATGACAAAGGCGTGCGCCGCCCCGAAACGGGCGACCCGCTGCTGGACCGGCGCGGCAAGGTCGTCGGCCACGTGACCAGCTGCGCCATTGATGAGGAAGGCTACCTGCTGGGCCAGGGCGTGCTGCCGCTGGCGATGAGCCAGCCGGAGACACCGGTGCTGGTCTATCAGCTGGGAGGCGGGCAGCGGCCGATTCAAGTGCCCGACAGCATCGCCACTGGCAGCCGCCTGCCGTCGCCGGATGCGGCCACCGTGCTGACCCGCTTCCCGCAGCGCAAGAAGCGGTAGGTTTGACACCCTATCGCCTAAGGTGTAGGATCACAACTTACCACAACTGAGGAGTAAGCGATGCGTCGCGAAGTGTTAACCTGGTCTGATGTCGACAAGCTCATCGACTACCTGGTACCGCAAATTCGGGGCCGGTTTGATTCGATGGTCATCATAACGCGAGGCGGTATCGTCCCCGGTGGGATGCTGGCCGAAGCGCTTGATATCACCTATATCCTGACGGCTTCAGTCCGTTTTCCGGCTGATTTTCCCGGCTTGCAGACGCCGGAGCAGATCAAATACGCCATTCCCGAGTTTATCCAGTTTCCTGATGATGACCTGCTGGAAGGTCGGCGCGTTCTGGTGGTTGATGATGTCTGGACCAAAGGGCGCAACAGCCTGACGGTCGCCAACCGGATTGACGCAGCGGGCGGCACGCCGGAGCTGTGTGTACTGCACTACAAGCCGTCCTACTCACTCTATCCCGGCCATTCGCCGACATACTATGCGGCCGTTACCGACGCCTATATCATTTATCCCTGGGAACTGGATCGCGGCCCGGAAGCGCTCGGCACCTGGAACTAGGTGAGCCAGGCAGGGATTAGGCCCGCGTTATAGATAGTCACTTTGACAGGGGGCGGCGTTGACCGCCCCTTACCCATCTGTTAACATGTTGCAGCTTGGATGATGTGCTCACCGGACCGGTGACTACTGGGTCCCTGGCGGCAGAAGCCGTCGAACCGTGTCAGGTCCGGAAGGAAGCAGCACTAAGGCGAACCTTCTGGGTGCCCAGGATCACCTGGTCAGTCATCGGTCCCGTGGGCACATTTCCCAGCCGCAACCCTCATGTTCAGACCGCGTTCGCTGCCCCTTGCTGAAATCCCTTTCCGACTTTTCTTGCTCTTGCTCGTCACCTTGCCGGCGTTGGCGCTGCTGTCTGCGTGCGGCGCTGCCGTTGGGCCGGTAGTCACCGTCATCGACGATGACGTCCCGGTCGAACTGACCGGCCAGTTCGACACTGTGGGCCAGGCGCTGACGGCGGCGGGCATCACACTCAACCCCGGCGACGTCGTGTTGCCCGACCCGTCTGCACCACTGGATACCCTGCTGCCAATCACCATCGACCGCGCCCGGCCGGTGCAGCTGTTGACGGCCGCCGGCGAACAGGCGCTCTGGACGCAGGCTGAGACTGTGGGCACGTTTCTGGATGAGGCAGGCGTGCCGCTTAACGCGGGCGAGCGTGTGCTGGCCGACAATGTGGAAGTGGCTGCCGTGGCGCTCTACGACCATCCCCTGCCGGCCCAGGTCATCATCGATCCGTACAAGACGGTGTCGCTGGTGGTCGATGGTCAGTCTCAGGCGGTGCGAACAGCGGCCGTCTCCGTGGCGGAAACGCTGGTCGAACTGGGCGTGGTGACCGGACCCTACGACACGATTGATCCCGCGCCCGACACCCTGCTGGCGGCCGACATGGTTATCCGTCTGGAGCGAGCCGCACCCTACCGCATTATGGTGGACGGTGAAACCCGCGAAGTGAGCAGCGGTTACGACCGGGTGGCCGGTATTCTGGCGGAGGCGGGGGTGGCCCTGGTAGGGCTGGATCGCGTGCAGCCGGCTGAGGATGCCACCGTCCAGCCCGGCGACACCATTCAGGTCATCCGCGTAACGGAAACGTTTGAGTCGGTAGATGAGCCGATCCCCTACGACACCGTTTATCAGGCGGACGAGACAATGCCGCTGGATACGCAGGCGGTAGCCAGCACGGGCAGTCCCGGCGTGCTGCGCCGTCAGACGCGGGTGGTCTGGGAAAACGGCGTCGAGGTGGCCCGCGAGCCGGCCGGGGAGTGGGTGGCCGTGCCGCCGGTCAACGATGTGATCAACTACGGCACGCAGATAGCGGTGCAGACGATGGATACGCCGGACGGTCCGATTGAGTATTGGCGGGTGGTCAACATGCGCGTCGCCTCCTATACGCCCAGCAGCGCGGGCAAAGCGCCGGGAGAGCCGGGTTACGGCATCACCGCCAGCGGCCGCCAGGCAGGCATCGGTGTGGTAGCTGTGGACCCGCGCGTCATTCCGTTCCGCTCGAATGTCTACGTGCCCGGCTATGGCGTGGCTTTCGCGGGCGACACCGGCGGCGGCGTGAAAGGCCGCTTTATTGACCTCGGCTACAGCGACGACAACTACCAGCACTGGAGCGGCTTCGTCGATGTCTACTACCTGACCCCCGTGCCGGCGGCCGACAAGATACGCTATATTCTGCCGTAGGCGATCGTGTTCAACACCTGCGCCCAATGCGGTGCTTACCGCGTTGATAAAACGATCGACCCGACCGGGCCAATAGCCATCTGCCCGGTCTGTGGCCACGCCCATCCCTTCCGCCAACTCCCGCTCTTGCTCGTCGGCGGGGCGAGTGGCGCAGGGAAGTCGGCCGTTCTCCGCGCTCTGATCGGCCAGATTGACGAAGCGGTGCTGCTCGAGGGTGATATCCTCTGGCGACCGTCGTTTAACAGTCCCGACGACAGCTACCGCGACTTCTTCGAGATGTGGCTGAGAATGGCCAAGAACATCGGACAGTCGGGCCGCCCGGCGGTGCTGTTCGGAGCCGGATTTGCCGTGCCCGACAACGTTGAGCCGTGCGTAGAGCGGCGCTACGTGTCGGCTGTGAACTATCTGGCGCTGGTGGCGGATGGGGCGGTGCTAACCGAACGGCTGCAAGCGCGTCCGGCCTGGCGCGAGAGCGGTGGCGATGCGTTTATTGAGAGCCAGCTTGACTTCAATCGCTGGCTTCGTGCCTACGATGACACGCCGTCCATTAGCCAGCTGGACACCAGCGACGCCACGGTGGCGGAAACGGCCGTCGCCGTTGCCACCTGGATTCGTTTGACGCTGGCCCGCGACATGCCGCGCGGGTGAACAAAGCGCCCATCTCCGCTATACTGGCTTCCGGTCCGCCCCAGACGGCCGCCGGAACCGCCATGCACCCCAAACAACTCCTGGAACAAGCGGGTCTTGAACCCAAGAAAAGCCTCGGTCAGAACTTTCTGTTCGACGATGGACTGCTGGCGCGCATTACGGCCGCTGCCGAACTGACCGAAGCCGACGTCGTGCTGGAGGTCGGGCCGGGGCTGGGGGCGCTGACGCGCCATCTGGCGACGGCCGCCGGGCATGTCGTCGCTGTCGAGCTGGACCAGCGCCTGCTGCCGACGCTGGAGGCGCAGCTGACCGGGCTGGACAATGTGGATCTCGTCCACGCCGACATCCTCAATCTGGATCCGTCCGACTGGTTCGAGACGCCCTACGTCGTCGTGGCCAATGTGCCCTACTACATCACCGGCGCGATCCTGCGCCATCTGCTGAGCAGCCAGCCAACGCCGCGCCGGCTGGTGATGACCGTGCAGAAAGAAGTGGCCGACCGGCTGACGGCCGTGCCGCCGAAGATGAGCCTGCTGGCGGTCAGCGTGCAGTATTACGGCGCGGTCAGGAAGATCGCCACGGTGAAGGCGGGCGCGTTCTGGCCCCGTCCGGATGTCGATTCGGCCGTTATCCTGATCGACATCGACCCGGCCCGCCAGGAGGAGACGGCCGCGGAGGAAGAAGCTTTCTTCCGCGTCGCCCGCGCCGGCTTCAGCCAGAAGCGCAAGCAGCTGAAGAACAACCTCAAGTCGCTGGGCCTGTCGCCGGAGGATCTGGAAGCAGCGCTGGAAGCGGCGGGGGTGGACGGCCGTCGCCGGGCGGAGACGCTGACGGTGGCGGAGTGGCGGGGGTTGGTGGCGGCGTTGTAGCCTAAGCGAGTGATCGTGCATAGTCTTGCTGATTGATTGAGGTCCAACAGTAATGCGAGCATGCAGATCAGACATGGTCAAGAGCACATAGCATAGCCAGCCTTACGTTTGTTTGCCAACTGGCGGCTTGCCGTGCTCGATTAGTTCTTGCGAAAGACGACTCACGCGGTTTCGGTGCCTATACTCGCCGCTGCACCCTTGTGTGGACACTGTGCTGACCCGGTGATGACTACGGCGAGACTGGTGCTCTCAGAACAGTTGGGTTGGAGCCCCGTCGTATAGCCCGTCTAGCGATAATGGCGGAAGTCTCGTCAACTTCAGCTTGAAATCCTGACCCACAGTCAATGGGTCTGGCTTCAGTGCGCCCAGATGAGTCCTGAGCAGCTCGGCAGTCTTCTCAAATCACTTTGTCATTTCGATTCCAGAATCCTCAGTATTTCGGACCATTCTGTCGCACAACTGGTATGACGTCCTTGGGTTCCAGACTGGTATCCTAGTAACATTATTGTGACTAGACGACGCTGGAATGCGATCACTCCGACATTAACGCTATGATTCTTATGCCAGCCAGAACATCTACACGACCGTTAGCGTAATAGGAACGTCGACGAAGAGCGCTGGAGCTGCAGCGTCTTAATGGCGCAATGAAGTAGCAATTTGTCGTGCTATTTGACTCCGAATGACTTCAGCACGATACTGCGTCCGGCGACAATGGATTGCAATGTATTAAACTCGGTTACCATTGACATGGCGCCGCAGGTTGATGAGAGCATACTTACAAGCAGAGATCCGAGGCTGGCCGACAGATGGGATGTATCGCCAACCAACAGCAGACCTCTGCCCACGTTGAACGAGCGTGCCAGATTGGCCGCATCTACCGGTTCAGCTGCCTACATTAACCCCATTCGCACCCAACGGCCGTCCGCACTATAATCAACGATTGCGGTGTTGATGAGACGCGCCGCGCGTCTGCCACCCGGAAACCGCAGGACACACAACACGATATGGCAAGCACATTTGATCAACTTGAGAAAGTCGTCGGTCGTTACGACGAAATTGAAAAGCAGATGGCCGATCCGGAGGTGTACAATGACCACGTTCGTACAACGGAACTGGCCCAGGAACGGACGGAACTGACGCCCATTGTCGAGGCATACCAGACGTACAGCCGCCTCAGCGACGAGTTGGACGAGGCGCGCGAGCTGCGCGACAACGAGGACGACGCCGACATGGCCGAACTGGCCGCCGAAGAGGTCTCCGGTCTGGAAGCGGAGCTGGAGGCACTGGAAAGTCGCCTGCGCACGCTGCTCATTCCCAAGGACCCGCGTGACGACCGCAACGTCTTCATCGAGATCCGGGCCGGGACGGGCGGTGATGAGGCCGGCATCTTTGCCGGCGACTTGCTGCGCATGTACTCCCGCTACGCCGAAGCCCGGCGCTGGAAAGCGGAGATCGTTGACGAGAACAACACCGGCGTCGGCGGCTACAAGGAAGTGACGCTGGCCGTGAAGGGCAAGGGGGCTTACTCGCGCCTGAAGTACGAGAGCGGCGTCCATCGCGTGCAGCGCGTGCCCCAGACCGAGTCGCAGGGGCGCATTCACACCAGCGCGGCCACCGTGGCCGTCATCCCCGAACTGGACGACGTGGAAGTCAATCTGGACGAGAAAGACCTGGTCATTACGGCCGAGTTTTCGTCCGGCCCCGGTGGCCAGCATATGCAGAAGAACGCGACGGCCGCCCGCGTCATCCACAAGCCGTCGGGCATCATGGTCAAGATCCAGTCGGAGCGCAGCCTGACCCAGAACAAGCGGCTGGCGATGGCCATTATTCAGGCCCGGCTGGAGGAAGCGGAGCAGGAGAAGCAGAGCGCCGCCATTGCCGCCGACCGCAAGTCGCAGGTGGGCAGCGGCGACCGCAGCGAGAAGATCCGCACCTACAACTACCCGCAGTCCCGCGTGACCGACCATCGCATTGGGTTCAGCAGCCACAACCTGCCGGTGGTGATGGACGGCGATCTGGACGCGTTCATCGACGCCCTGGCGCTGGCCGACGAGGCCGAGAAGCTGGCCGCCGCCACCGATATTGAGTAGACGGAGAAGCACGATGAGCGACCTGACCTACCAGCCCAAGGGGCTGTACTTCGAACAGTTTGATATTGGCCTGACGCTGCGGACGGCCGGTCGCACGATCACCGAAGCCGACATCGTGACGTTCGCCGGGCTGTCGGGCGACTACAACCAGATTCACACCAACGCTGAGTACGCCGCCGCCGACACCTTCGGCCAGCGCGTGGCCCACGGCCTGCTGGTGCAGTCGATCGCCACCGGGCTGGCCGTCCAGTCGGGGGTCATCGAAGGCACGGTGCTGGCCTTCCGCGAACTGGAGTGCAAGTTCAGCCTGCCGGTCTACATCGGCGACACGATTCATGTGGAACTGGAGATCGTCGCCACCAAAGCGTTCCCCCGTCTGAAGGGCGGCAACGTGACCATGAAGTACGCTGTCGTCAACCAGAAGGGCGAAGCGGTCCAGCGCGGCAACTGGCTGATGCTGGTCAAGAGCCGCCCCGCCTAGGGGAACCTTTCGCCTCTGCCGGACGTCTTACAGGTCGTATGGCTGACGAACAAGAAACCCACGACGACGCGCCCGAAGATGAGGGCGCCGAGCAACACACGCCGGCGGACAAGCCGTATACCAAACGGCCGTCCTCCCCTGATGATCCGGAGACCATTTCACTCCTCGATCTGATGGGGGCGACCGACCCCGACGCGCCGAAAGACGACACGCCGCAGACAGGCGAACTGCCCCCCTTGGTCAGTCCCGGCTCGGCCCAACGGCCGCCGTCCCGCCCGCCACAAGCGCCGCTGGGCGCGGACGATCCGACACCAACCGTCCGGCCGTCGCCCGACGAGTTCCCAACGCCAACGGGGACGATGCGGCCGCCTGCCGGGTCGACGCCGCCTCCATTGCCGACCCAGCCGCCCAAGCGCGATCCTGAGGTTCAGTTTGAGCCACCCTCGACCATCCCGCCGGAACTGGATTCTGAGGCGACGGTGGTCCGGCCCGATGTTGCATTTCCCGGCTACATGGGCACAACAGCCCGGCCGCAGCCGCAGCCGGCCACGCCCCCGCAGCCGCAGCCATCCCGCCCGCCGCAGCCGGTGCGCGAGACGCCGCGCATGGGGCCGCCGAGCACGCCGCCCGTCGTCGCCAGCCCTGGCACGGTCCGGGGGCGGTTCCTGCTTGCTGCGTGTGATCGTCGTCGGTTTCATTGCCACCGTTGTGTTGGGTTTGCTGGCCGCGTCCGGGGCAACGATTGCGTATAGTCTTATTGCGCGTGATTTGCCGGTGGCATCGGAACTGCGCAACCGGGCCAGCAACTTCGAGACCGCCCGCATCTACGACCGCGAAGGGCAGCTGCTCTACGCTCTGGCCGATCCGAACGCGGGCAATCGCTCCTACGTTACGCTGGAGCAGATTTCGCCGCTGCTGGTCGAGGCCACCATCGCCACCGAAGACGCCCGCTTCTATGAGAACCCCGGCTTCGATCCGATCGGCATCGGTCGGGCAGTCGTCGGAGCCGTGCAGGAGCGAGATCTGGGCGCGGCGGGCGGTGCGAGCACCATTACGCAGCAGCTTGTGCGGGCGCTCCTGCTGGATGAGGACGAGCGGACCGAGGTCACCTTACGCCGGAAAATCCGCGAAATCATCCTCGCCGCCGAGATTGCCCGCACCTATACGAAAGAAGAAATCCTGGAGCTGTACCTCAACGAGATCTATTACGGCAATGTCGCCTACGGCATCGAAGCGGCGTCGCAGACCTACTTCGGCAAGCCTGCCTCGGAGTTGACGCTGTCAGAGGCGTCGCTGTTGGCCGGGCTGCCCCAGGCGCCTGCGCTGTGGGACCCGTATACTGCGCCGGAGACGGCCGTCGGCCGCCAGAGCGAAGTGCTGAGCTTGATGGTCTCCGAGGGGTACGTCACGCTGCCGGAAGCGCAGGCGGCGCTGGACGAAATGGCGGCGCGCATTTATCAGCTGGAGCCGCCTGCCGCCACAATCCGCCACCCGCACTTTTCGCTGGCCGTCTTGCAGCAGGCTGAAGAACTGTTGGGCGCGCAGTCGATCTATCGCGGCGGCCTGAGCATCCGTACCACACTGGACCCCAACGCCCAACGGCTGGCGGAGGAGACGATTGCCGCTGCTCGTCCGGCCATCAACGCGGGCGGGGCCAACAACGCAGCGATGGTCGTCACTCGACCGGAGACCGGCGAAATCATGGCCATGGTCGGCAGTGTTGATTACAACGACGAGGCGATCAGCGGGCAGGTCAATATGACCCTGGCCCCGCGCCAGCCCGGCTCGTCGATCAAGCCGCTCGTCTACATGTCCTCCTTCGAACGCGGCTGGACACCTGCTACGCTGCTCTGGGACGTGGAGACGGAGTTCCCCAACGGCCCGAACCCGGCCTACGTGCCCAAGAATTACGATAACGAGTTCCACGGGCCGCTGCTCATCCGGCCTTCGCTGGGCAACTCCTACAACATTCCGGCTGTGAAGGCGTTGGAGTATGTGGGTATCTGCGAATTCATCTTCAATGTGCAGAAGATTGGCATGACCAGCCTGCAGGACGATGGCTGCGCCGAGCTGGGTCAGCCGCGCAACTACGGTCTGTCCCTGGCGCTTGGCGGCGGGGAAGTGCCGCCACTGCAGATGGCGGGCGCGTTTGGGACGTTGGCCAACCAGGGCCGCTACAACGCCCCCTACGCCATTCAGCGTATTGAGAACCGGCAGGGCGAGGTGCTCTACGAGCAGCTCCCGGCTGACCCGATTGCTTCGCAGGTTGTGCGCCCAGAACACGCCTACCTGCTGACCAACATCCTGAGCGACAACAACGCCCGCCAGCCGGAGTTCGGCTTCAACAACCCGCTCATCATTCCCGGCTATCAGGTGGCGGCCAAGACAGGCACCTCCGGCAGCACGGCCAACGACGTGCGCGACGCCTGGACGATTGGCTACGCGCCCAATGCGCTGGCGGCCGTCTGGGTGGGCAACACCGACAACGAACCGATCGGCCCCAATCAGTCGGGCACGCAGCTGGCGGCCCCCATTTGGAACCAGTTCATGACCCAATATCTGGCCACGCTGCCGGCGCTGGAGTTCCTGCGTCCGCCGGGCGTCGTCGAGACCACGATCTGTGCCGACTCCGGCGCGCAGCCGGGACCGGGCTGCCGGCAAACCACGACCGAGCTGTTTGCCGGGGACCAGCCGCCGCTCGACAGCAGTTTCGACTTCCTGACGGTGGCCCAGGTCGATCTGTGGACCGGACTGCTGGCCAACGCCAGCTGTGGCGAAGCGACGTACGAAGCGTCGTTCGCCGAGATACTGGTCAACGGCCGTCCTGAAGTGCTGGAGCGGGAGCGCCGTCTGGCCCAGCAGTGGATCGAGACGACGGCCGCCGGGCAGGCATGGGCCGCCCAGCGCGGCATCAGCCTGCCGCTGACGCTGCCGCCCACCCAGGAGTGCGACGCGAACACGCCGCGTCCGCAGGCCGACATTACCCGGCCGGGTGGCAACGAGGAACTGCTCGAGACAATTGAAATCTGGGGCACGGCCAACGGACCGAACTACACCGGTTACCAGGTGGAGTTTGGGCTGGGTGAGAATCCTGGGGGTTGGGGATTGATTCAGGATCGGCGCTCGGAGGCAGTGCAGGATGGCGTACTGGCCCGTTGGGATACGACGACCATCGACTACAGCGGTCCGGTGACGATACGGTTGATCGTCTTTGGCCCCGACAATCCGTTTACGCCGGAGTTCGACCCCGTGACGGCCGAAGACCGGGTCGTCGTGCGCGTAACGCAGCCGACGCCGACACCTACCGCCACGCCGACCGAAACACCAACGGCGACGCCCACCACGACACCCACGGCCACTCCAACGATTACGGCCACGCCGCTGCCGTCGCTGACTCCAACGCCGACCATCGAAGTGCCGCCGACATTGCCGCCGCCCGATGCCACCCCGACAGCGACGCCGATCATCTTCGACCCGCTCGCCACGCCAACGCCGGGGACACCATATCCGTAAGCTTGATCAGGCCTTGGTCGACATCGCACTGACCAGCGCCTGCGCCAACACTCGCGTCGGGTCAACGAGCGGTAAGCCACCCAGCGATTGCTCAGGGAAAGCCAGCGGCAGCTCCGTGCAGCCCAGCACTACCGCCTCTGCGCCGCTTTCTTGTAGAGCGACGATCGCCGTCACTAAATCCTCCCGCGCCTTCACCGACGGTCGTCCCGTCGCCTTAATGCCGTACGAGCGATCATAGATTGCCGGGTGGACCAGCGCCGTTTGCAGCGCCGGTTCTGGCACGATCACGTCAAAGTTGAGCGGCTCCAGGATGCCCGGATAGAGCCTCACCTGAATCGTACCGTCGGTGGCCAGCAGGCCGATACGCCGGACGCCCGGATACGCCTGCCGCAGATGGCCACCCACTTCCCGGATCATGTGCAGCAAGCGCGGCGGCCGTTCCAGCTTCGCCAGCCCGCGCTCCACCACGCTGAAGATGGGATCGGCGTGGGCGGTGTTGCAGGGGATGCCGATCACCGTCGCCCCCATTTCCGCCAGGAGCGTTGCCTGCGCCAGCAGCGGTTCGCCGGGGTTGGCGGCCGACTCGCCCAGCAGGTACGCTGTCCGGTCGGGGATGTCGCTCGGCCAGGAGACCGACAGGACAGGCAGATGCGCCTGGTCGGTCGTGGCGGCCGTTTCTTCCAGTATCTTGTGCTGCAGGTCCAGTCCGGCATACGGACCGACGCCGCCGACAACACCAATGACGGGGCGATCCGGCGAGAGTGAGTGCTCGTTCATACATTCGCTGCTCCCATGTCAGCTTGATTGAGTATCAGCCTGTTATGAAGCGTACAGGAACATTAATACCTTGGGCAAATCCCCGTGCATAAGCGGACAGGGCTGGTATCCTTTCTACAGTGGCACGCGCAAGACACGTGCGAAGGACCCGGCGATCATCATGCAATCCACCCAGTTTGCCCAGACTTTCATCCAGCAACCAGCCGTAGAGGCGACCGTAGAGCGGCTGCCGACCAACGATCTATGTCTGCGCTGGCTGCCTCAGGCGAATCGCGTCACCATCTATGGCGGCCATTCGCCCGACGCCATCGATCGGGCCACGCCGCTGGCTGCTGTCGACGCCTCCATCGACCAAGAGGCGCGTCTCTCCGGTCTGGACCCCGCTGTTCGATTCTACTTCGAGTTGGTCTTCGACGGCGGCCCGGCAGACGGCCGATCGCTCGTCGTCGCCGAACGTGTCCTGCCGTTGACTGGCGGCGTCAACTTCCGTGACGTGGGCGGCTACCCCACCCGCGACGGCCGCACCGTACGCTGGGGGCAGGTGTTCCGCTCCGGTTCGCTGGCCGATCTGACCGATGCGGACCTGGTCTATTTGCAGCAGCTCGACCTCAAGACCGTCTGCGACCTGCGCACGCCGGAGGAGATGGAAGCCCATCCCGACCGGCTGCCTTCCGGTGTCAACCTGTGGCCGCTTTCCATGGAGGCGCAGGTCAGCCGGCTGCGGCAGTCGTGGGTCCTGTTCCGCAAGCGCAATCGCCTGCAGGAAGTGCTGCAAGAGGCGTATACGCAGCTCATTCTGGGTCAGAACGGCCGTCACTTTGGCGACCTGTTCCATCGGCTGGCCAATCCCGACAACCTGCCAGCCGTCATCCACTGCACGGCGGGCAAGGACCGCACGGGCGTCTCGGTCGCCCTGCTGCTGGCGGCGCTGGGCGTGGACGATGAGATCATCATCGCCGACTACTCATTGAGCAATGCTGTCTACGATATTCTGGCCACCCGGATGGCCCCCGACATGCGGCGGCTGTTCTCGCTGGGGTTCGACGAACGACAGCTCAGGGCTTTTCTGCTGGCAGAACCGCAGACGATGCAGGGCACATTGGCCCATATTCGCGGCCGTTACGGTTCGGTGCGCGAGTATTTGCTGCGGATGGGCGGCGTGACGGCCGAAACGATTGAGCAGGTACAGGCCAATCTGCTGGACTAGACGCGGCTTACTTGGCGGCTGATGAGTCAGCCGGCGGCAGGTTGCCGGATGTGGGCGTCCTTGCTATCTTTTGGCCCGGGGTGACAGATTGCAGACGGATGGGCAGGCCCGCGCGAATCCGTCTCATTACCATCCCACATCCCGACTGTCTCGCAGGACGAAGCTCAATTGAGCAGCGAACTGCATCGTTCTGGCACAGATCATGAACCGGCGCATGCATCGATTCACGGCGAGAAATCGACGAATGGAAAAACGAACGACGACCGCTGCCATCTGGTTGTCGTTGATCGCGCTGTTAGTGGCTTGCGGCGGGACAGCCGAACCGGCCACCGACGCGACCATCTCTCAAATCGCGCTCGGCGAACAGGTCTACCAGGCCAACTGCGCCGAATGCCACGGAGCCAATCTGGAAGGTGAAGCCGACTGGAAGCTCCCGGCGGCCGACGGCGGGTTCCGCGCGCCGCCCCACGATGAGACGGGCCACACCTGGCACCACGGCGACGCTTACCTGATCGAATCGATCCGGCTGGGCGGCACGCGCTTGACCCCCGACATCGGCGTGAGCAATATGCCTGCCTATGAATCCGTGCTGACGGAGGCCGAGATTGCCGCTGTCCTGGCCTACATCAAAAGCACCTGGCCCCCCGATATCCAGGCGGCACAGGCGGCTCGTTGATGAACACCTTGCCTGTATTCCGGCGTTGGGTCGCCTTGCTGCTGTTACTCCTGGTCGCTTTGGGCCTCGCCGCCTGCGACGCGGGCCAGACGGCCGAAACCGAGACGCTGCCTGCCCCGGACGGTCCCGCGCTCCTCTTCTTCTACACCGACGGCTGACCGCCCTGACAGGCAATGACGCCCATCGTGAATGGGCTGGAGCAAGAGTTTACGGGCCGGGCGACGGTCGTCCGGCTGAATGCGGCCGATCCGGAGCACATCCAGCTTCAGGAGCGCTATCTGGTGCGCGGCCATCCCTCGTTTGTCATCCTCGACGCGAACGGCGAAGCAGTGCAAACGTTCGTGGGCGCGCAGCCGGCTGAAACGCTGTCGGCTGCCCTGGAAGCGGTGGCGCCTGCACCCTGACCCCCCTCCAGGGTCTTCAAAGGTCGTAGGTATAGAAACCGAGTTTCTCAGGGCCAGCCGCGTATGCGCTCGACGAGTGCCCAGAAACTCGGTTTCTAAGCCTGTTCAAGTCCGACTACTGAAAAGCCCTGGACCCCCCTCCGTTTCTATTGACCCGTTCCCGGAACAAAACGATAATGGCGGCCTATGAACCGCCCACCCTTTCGCAAAGTGATGATTGCCAACCGGGGCGAAATCGCCCTGCGTTTGCTGCGGGCCTGCCAGGAGCTGGGCATCCGCACCGTAATCCCCTATTCGGATGTCGACGAGAACGCGGTCTGGGTGCGGGCGGCCGATGAACGGTACCCGCTCCACGGCACGACGGCCGCCGACACCTACCTCAACCAGGAGAAGCTGCTGACCATCGCCCATAACGCGGGCGTGCAGGCGATCCATCCCGGCTACGGCTTCCTGAGCGAAAACGCCAGCTTTGCCGAAGCGTGTGCCCGGCAGAACATTGTCTTCGTCGGGCCGTCGCCGGAGGCGATGCGCTCGATGGGCAGCAAGGCGTCGGCGCGGCGGCTGGCGGAGGAGGCGGGCGTGCCGGTGGTGCCCGGCGTCGACGGCGCGGGGCTGAGCGACGACGAGCTGCTGGCGGCCGCCGGCGAGATCGGCTACCCGGTGCTCATCAAAGCCAGCGCAGGTGGCGGCGGTAAAGGGATGCGCGTCGTCTGGTCGGCGGCCGAGATGGCCGATGGCCTGCAAGCGGCCCGGCGCGAGTCGCAGTCCGCTTTCGGCGACGACCATGTGCTGCTGGAGAAGTATTTCACCGAGATCCACCACGTCGAGATTCAACTCATCGGCGACCACCACGGCAATCTGCTGCACCTGTTCGAGCGGGAATGCTCCATCCAGCGGCGGCACCAGAAGATCATTGAGGAGAGTCCGGCGCCGGTCATCGAAGACGAGGCGGTGCGGCGGGCCATTGCCGAGTCGGCCGTCCGGCTGGGCCAGGCGGCGGGCTACACCAACGCCGGGACCGTCGAGTTCATTGCCGATGCGGATGGCAACTTCTACTTTCTGGAGATGAACACGCGGCTGCAAGTCGAGCATCCGGTCAGTGAGCTTGTGGCCGGTTTCGACCTGGCCACCTGGCAGCTGCGGGTGGCGGCGGGCGAGCCGCTGCCGTTTGCGCAGGACGACATTGAGCAGCGCGGCCACGCCATCGAGTGCCGCATTTACGCTGAGGACCCGGCTACTGGCTTCCTGCCTTCCACCGGCGACATCGCCTATTACCGTCGGCCTGTTGGCCCTGGATTGCGCGTCGACGATGGCATTGAGAGCGGTTCCGTTGTCTCCCCGTACTACGACCCGATGCTGGCCAAGGTGATCACCTGGGGCCGCGACCGGGATGAGGCGATCCGCAAGATGCAGCGGGCGCTGGCGGAGATGATCATTCTGGGCGTGACGACCAACATTGCCTATTTGCGCGACATTCTGGCCCACCCGGCGTACTGGACGGGCGACACCAGCACGCGCTTTCTGGACACCCATTTTGCCGATTGGCCGCCACAGCAAGAGATCACCGACGACGAATGGATCGCCGCGGCCGTCTTTGAGCTGTTGCAGGGCAGCGCCGGCCCGGCGCGACCGGGCGGGGCCGCCGCCGCTGAAGAGGTCTATGATCCGTGGACGGCCGTTCCCGGCTGGCGCAACGTCAACCCGTCCTGAACGGGAAAGTCACAACCACCGGTCGCCAGTCGTGGCCGGGCAGAGGAGTCAACCATGAAGAAGAACGAATTGGGTCGAGTCTGGCAAGTGACGATCGGTTTGTTGTTGATGGCGCTGGCCCTGTTCGCCTCGCCTGTGCTGGCCCAACAGCGGGACGACCCGGAGAATATTCCCCCGCCCGACAGCGTGACGATTGCCGGCAGCTTCCAGACAGAGTTGGGCTGCGCCGGCACGTGGAACACCAGCTGCCCGGAGTCGATGCTGACCTATGACGAAGCCAACGACATCTGGCTGGGCGTCTTCGATCTGCCCGCGGGTGACTTCGAATACAAGGCCGCCCTCAACGAGACGTGGGACGACAACTACGGCCTGAACGCCGAATATTACGGGGCCAACATCCCGATCAGTGTGCCCGAAGACGGTCCTGTCACCTTCTGGTATCACCACAATACGCGCTGGGTGAGCGACAGTGTCAACAGCGTCCTGGCGGCCGTCGTGGGTGACTTCCAGGAAGCGCTGGGCTGCCCGGCCAACGACGACGCGGCCTGTCTGCTGGGCTTGCTGACCGACCCGGACGGCGACGGCCGTCTGACCTTCATCACCGCCGACATCCCGCCCGGCGACTACGCGGCGCAGGTGGCCCACAACCAGAACGGCGACGAGCTTTTTGGTTCTGAAGGCGACCCGGTCCCGTTTACGGCCGAAGCCGATATGGCGGTGGTCTTCCTCTATGATCCGGCGGCCAACACGCTGGAGATCAGCAGCGGCGATCTGGCGCTGTTGTCCAGCGGCAGTGGGGCGGCGGCACAGGAAGGGCTGCCCGCGCCCGCGCTGGCCACGCAGCCGGACCTCGTTGTGGTTCCCGGCACGATCCAATCGGTGCTGGGCTGCGAAGGCGACTGGCTGCCGGACTGCGAAGCGACAGCGCTGGTCTTCGACGAAGAAGACGGCTTATGGACCAACACCTTCACCATCCCCGCCGGCGAGTACGAGTACAAGGTGGCCATCGACGGTACGTGGGACGTCAACTTTGGCGTGGGCGCGGAGCCGGGCGGGGCCAACATCCCCCTGGTGCTTGAAGAAGAGCAGGATGTGACCTTCCTGTTCTCGACCCAGACCGGCTGGGTAGCCGATAGTGTCAACAGCGTTATCGCCAATGTGCCCGGCGACTTCCAGAGCGAGATCGGCTGCCCCGGCGATTGGGCGCCCGACTGTCTGCGTTCCTGGCTGCAGGACCCGGACGGCGACGGCGTGTTGGTCTTCCAGACCGAGTCGATCCCGGCGGGCGTCTACGAAGCAAAGGTGGCGGTCGGCCAGAGCTGGGATGAGAATTATGGCGAGGGCGGCGACGCGGACGGGGCCAACATCCCGTTCGAAGTGCCCGCCGACGGGACGCTGGTCACCTTCGCCTGGGACAGTGGGAGCAAGATTATGAACATTGGTGTGGGCGCGGGCGAAGGCCCGAGCGGCAATATCCGGGAACAGCGGGCGCATTGGGTCTCGCGCGACACCATCGCCTGGGACATCGAGCCGAACCCGGAGCATACCTACCGCTTCCACTACAGTCCCACCGGCGGCGGGCTGTCTCTAGCGGCCGACGGGATCAGCGGCGGCGAGGCGCTGACGCTGACCTACGACCCGAATGGCCTGCCGGAAGATGTAGTGGCCAAGTTCCCGCACCTGGCGAACTTTGCCGCCTTCAAGCTGCCTGCTGATGAAGTGCGCACCGGCCGTATCGCCCTCAAGGGGCAGACGGCCATTTCTGCCAGCGACGATCTGGGCGCTCTGACGGACGCGACCGGGCTGCAGATCCCCGGCGTGGTCGATGATTGGTACACCTACGACGGGCCGCTGGGTGTGACGTGGGAAGACGGCGTGCCCACGCTGCGTGTCTGGGCGCCGACCGCTCAGCGCGTGCGCCTCATCCGCTACGCAGATGCCGACCCCGCCAGCGAGCCGGAGGAGACGACGATCATGCGCGTCGATCCCGACACCGGCGTCTGGTCGATCACCGGCGAACCGGGCTGGGACCGCTCCTTCTACGAGTACGAAGTGCGCGTCTTTGCCCCGTCCACCGGCGCGGTGGAGACCAACCTCGTCACCGATCCGTACTCGTTCAGCCTGTCGCAGAACAGCGGACGCAGCCAGATCGTCAACCTTGACGATGCCGACCTGAAGCCGGCGGGCTGGGACGAGCTGGCCAAGCCGCCGCTCGCCGCGCCGGAAGACAGCGTCATCTACGAACTGCACGTGCGCGACTTCAGCATCTACGACGAGACGGTGCCGGAAGAACTGCGCGGCACGTACAGCGCCTTCACCACCGAGAGCGACGGCATGCAGCATCTGGCGGCGCTGGCCGAGGCGGGCGTGACCCACCTGCACCTGCTGCCCAGCTTCGACATCGCCACCATCAACGAGAACGCGGCCGAACGCGTGGAGCCGGACCGGGACGAGCTGGCCGCGCTGCCGCCCGACTCCGACGAACAGCAGGCGATCATCAGCGCCATCCGCGACCAGGACGGCTTCAACTGGGGCTACGATCCGTTCCACTACACCGTGCCGGAAGGCAGCTACAGCACCGACCCCGACGGCGTGGCCCGCATTCTGGAGTATCCGCCAGATGGTCCAGGCGCTCAACGAGATGGGCCTGCGCGTGGTCATGGATGTGGTCTACAACCACACCAACGCCAGCGGGCCAGGCGACAACTCGGTGCTCGACCGGATCGTGCCCGGCTACTACCACCGGCTGACCAACAACGGCCGCGTCGAGACCTCCACCTGCTGCCAGAACACGGCCACCGAACACAACATGATGCGCAAGCTGATGGTCGACTCGGTGCAGACGTGGGCGGAGCAGTACAAGATCGACGGCTTCCGCTTCGACCTGATGGGCCACCACATGATGGACGACATGCTGGCCGTGCCAGGCGACTGCTCGAACGAGCATCGACCCGACCATCTACGTCTACGGCGAAGGGCTGGGACTTCGGCGAGGTGGCGGGCAACATCGCGCGGCGTCAACGCCACGCAGGCCAATATGGCCGGCACCGGCATCGGCGTCTTCAACGACCGGCTGCGCGACGCCGTGCGCGGCGGCAGCCCGTTCGGCGGCCAGCAGGAGCAGGGCTTCGCCACCGGCCTCTACACCGACCCGAACGAGGTGGAGGAACGGCCGCAGGACGAGCAACTGGCGCTCCTGCTCAACTTCGCCGACCTGATCCGCGTCGGGCTGGCCGGCAATCTGGCCGGCTACGCGTTCACCGGCGCGACCGGCGAGACGGTCACCGGCGCGGACGTCGACTACAACGGCTCGCCCGCCGGCTACACGGCCGATCCGCAGGAGAATATCGTCTACGTCTCCACGCACGACAACGAGACGCTGTTCGACGCGGTCCAGTACAAAGCGCCGCTGCAGCCGCACGATGGACGAGCGGGTGCGGATGCAGAACCTGGGCATCAGCATCGTCATGTTCAGCCAGGGCGTGCCCTTCTTCCAGGCGGGCGACGACATGCTGCGCTCCAAGTCGCTCGACCGCAACAGCTACAACTCCGGCGACTGGTTCAACGCCATCGACTGGAGCGGCCAGGTGACCAACTGGGGTCGCGGCCTGCCCCCGGCGAGCGACAACGAAAGCATGTGGCCGGTGATGGGCCCGCTGCTGGCCAACCCCGACCTGGTGCCGGAGCCGGCGCACATCGCCGCCGCGGCCGCCCACTTCCGCGAGATCGCCCAGATCCGGGCCAGCTCGCCGCTGTTCCGGCTGCAAACGGCCGATGACGTGCAGGCCCGGCTGGCGCTTCCACAACACCGGCCCGGACCAGATTCCCGGCGTCGATCGTCATGAGCCTGTCCGATCTGGACGGCGAGAACCTCGACCCCAACGCCGCGCTCATCGTCACGCTCTTCAACGGCCGCCCTGAGGAGCTGGCCTTCACCGAAGACGACCTGCTCGATCTGCCGCTGGAACTGCACCCGGTGCTGGCCAATTCGGCCGATCCGCTGGTGCAGACGGCGGCCTTCGACCCGGCCAGCGCCACGTTCACGGTGCCCGCCGTATACGACGGCCGTCTTCGTGCTGCCGGAAGATGCGGTGCTGGAAGCGGCTGTGGATGAGGCCGAAACCGAAGCGGGCGAACCGGCTGGCGCAGAGGACGAGAGTGCGGTGGATGAAGCGGCCGTCGCCGCTGCCGCTGCTGCTGCCGCCGCCGAATCTGAAGCCGAAGCGGCCGTCGGGGTGGAAGTGAAATCGGAGGCGGGAGATGCGGCCGTCGACGTGCCCAGCCGCACCGTCGAGCCGCGCCCCGAACCGAGTTCGGCCGCGACGAGCGGGCTGGTGCTGCTGCTGGGGCTGTTTGTGTTCGGTACGGTCGTCTGGCTGATCAGTGCGGTGACGGCCGATCGGCGGGAGGATGAGGCGGAGTTGTAGAGAAAGAGGCCTAATCGAAAATCTGATCGATTGCGCTGATAGTTCGGCGAGGTACAGTTCCTAAATGAGGATCTGAATATCGCGCGAGCTTACCCTATCGGGGGAAGAGCCGATGGTCTTCTGCTTGGTCGCAAGTCTCATTGGTATTGCTGGCATGGCGGTGTAGAAACTCGAGCGCACCCTTAGATTCGGACACACTTCCTGCGGGGAGAGTGTCCGAAATTGTGTGTAAACCCGAAATCAAGCTAAGATGCGACGCTTGAAAAGGGAGAACACAATGAGCGAGAAACAGAACCGCAAGCGGGCCAACCCGCAAGACCACATGCCCGACGCTGAGGTCGTCGCGGCTGAGCTGGCCAAAGCCGAGTCGATGGACGACTTCTTCGGCAAGGACGGCATCTTCGCCAAGCTCTTTGCCAACACGCTCGAGTCGATGATGGAGGAGGAACTGACCGACCATCTGGGCTACGAGCCGTACGAGGCCAAAGGGCGCAACAGCGGCAACAGCCGCAATGGTTACTACAGCAAGAAGGTCCGTACATCGGAAGGCGACACCGCCGTACGCGTGCCGCGGGACCGCAACGGCGACTACGAGCCCAAGGTGCTGCAGCGCTATGCCAGCAACACCAACGAACTGGAAGAGAAGGTCATCGGCCTCTACGCCAAGGGGATGAGCACACGCGACATCCAGGACACGTTGCATGAGTTGTACGGGGTTGAGCTGTCGGCTCAATCCATCAGCACCATCACCGACAAGATATGGTCGCTGGTCGAAGCGTGGCAGAGCCGGCCCCTGGAAGCGGTCTACCCCTTCGTCTTCCTCGATGCGCTACATCTCAAGCTGCGGCGAGAGGGGAAAATCGAAAACACGGCGGTCTACGTCGTTCTAGGCGTGGATCTAGACGGGCATCGCGACGTGCTCGGACACTGGATAGGGAACGGCTCGGAGGGAGCTAACTTCTGGCTGAACGTAGTCACCGACCTGCAGACACGGGGCGTGGCCGATATCTTCATCGCCAGCGTCGATGGCTTACCCGGCTTCAAGGAAGCGATTCAATCCATCTTTCCGCAGACTCAAGTCCAGCGTTGTGTCATCCATCAGATACGCCACAGTCTGCGCTATGTTTCCTGGAAAGACCGCAAGGCGTTTGTGGCCGACCTGAAGACGATCTACCGGGCGCCCACACTGGAGCAGGCGACCGCCAATCTACACCGCCTCGGCGAAACCTGGGGCGGCCAGTATGCGATTGCGGTGAAGTCCTGGGAGAACAATTGGGATGACCTGTCGACCTTCTTCGACTACCCGGCCGAGATTCGGCGCATCATCTATACCACCAACACCGTTGAGGCGTACCACCGCCAGATCCGGCGCGTGACGAAGACGAAGTCGTCGTTTCCGACACCGGAAGCGGCCCGCAAGCTGCTGTATCTGGCGACGGTCGACATCCAGCGCAAGTGGACCCGGCCGCTCTGGAACTGGCCTCAAGTGCTCAACCAGCTGGGGATACGATTTGACGATAGGATAGAGTTCTAGGAAGAGACAGGGGATTTACACAGAATTCTGGATACTCCCTCGCTGGATGGCATTGTATTCCACGATCCATGCTTCAATGATGGCTCTGGCTTTAGTTAGACGCCTTGAGCTGGTAATTCTATTCTCCCAGTTCCCGCAAACGCCGGATGTCGGATGCTCCCATACTGCGATGGCTGGTATCTACCTCTACTTCAAATACCGCTCAAACCACCCCACCATATGCTCCAACCGCGCAATGCGCCTATCCGTACGGCCGCCGCGCGACAACCCGTGCGACTCGCCGGGCAGCAGGAGCATCTCCGTATCGATCCCTAGCCGCCGCAGGGCCACGAACACCTGCTCGCCCTGCTCCTGGTCGCAACGCTGGTCCATTTCGCTGTGGATGACCAGCGTGGGCGTGGTGGCGTTGCCGATGTGGCTGATCGGTGATTGGCTCCAGCCGTGGTCGATGTCGTCCCACGGCGCGGGGGTGCCGGCCAGATTCTCCAGCCCCCAGCTCAGGTCGCTGCTGCCGTAGAAGCTGGTGAAGTTGCTGACCACGCGCTGGGCGACGGCCGCCTTGAAGCGGTCGGTGCGGCCGATGATCAGCGTCGTCATGTAGCCGCCGTAGCTGCCGCCGGTGACGCCCATGCGCTCGGTGTCGATGTACGGCTGCGCGGCCATGTAGTCGGCCCAGGCCATCACGTCGTCGTAGTCGACCGACCCCCACTGGCCGAAGATCGACTTGGCGTGTTCCTCGCCGTACCCCTGCCCGCCGCGTGGATTGGACCAGTAGACGACGTAGCCGTGGGCGGCCAGATAGGCGAACTCGTGGGAGTAGAGATAGCCGTACTGCATTTGCGGCCCGCCGTGGATTTGCAGGATGGACGGGTACTGCTTGTCGGGGTCGAAGCCGGGCGGCTTGAGGATCCAGCCGTGCAGCTTGTAGCCGTCGGCCGCTTCGAACCAGACCTCTTCCAGTTGCCCCGTCTCCAGCTCGGCCAGCAGTTCGATGTTGAGGTTGGAAATGAGGCGAGCGCTGCCGGGATCGCCCAGCTCGCGGACCATCACCTGGCCGGGATCGTCCAGCGTCGTCCAGCCATAGGCCAGCCGCTCGCCCGCGTCGTCGAAGCTGAAGCTGCTGAGCACGCCCGGCTCGTCGATCACCTTCGTCATCTGCGGCTCGTCGCTGAAGGCGTCGAACGCCGCGATCCCCTGCTTGCCGTGGCGGGTGAACAGCGCGTAGAGCTGTCTGGCCGTCCGGCGACCAGACCGGCGGCAGCATCGGTAGATTGCTGAAGTCGCCGGTGGTGGCTCCCGCCAGATGCAGGTCGAAGCCCGCGTCCAGCTGCCGGGTGGCCTGCGCGTCCCCGCCGTCCAGGGGCGTGATGTAGAGCGAGGCGTTCTGGTACCAGCGGCCTGTCTCCACCCGGCCGATGTAGGCCACGTGGCGGCCGTCGGGGGAGAGGGCGATGGCAAACTTGCGGCCGGGCCGGGCCGCCACCTGCGTCATCTCGCCTCCCTCGGCCGGGATGGTGTAGATCTCGACCGCGTCCCAATCCAGATCGGGTTTCTCGCTGCGGTTGGAGGTGAAGACAATCCGTTTTCCGTCGGGCGTCCAGTGCGGTTCGGTCTCGTTGTAGTCGCCTTCGGTCAGCTGGGTCGCTTCACCCGTGGCGGCGTCGACCGTCCAGATGTGGAACTTTTCTTCCGGCAGATAGCCCATGCCGTCGAACTTGTAGTCGAGGTTGGTGATGTGGCGGTAGGAGACGCCGAGCTTCTTCTTCTGCTCGTCCTTTTCCCGCTCCAACTCGGCCGCGTCTTTCTGCCGGAACTGGCAGACGAACTGCGTGCCGTCGGGCGACCATTCGAAAGCGGTGATCGTGCCCTTGAACGCCGTCACCTTGCGCGCCTCGCCGCCGTCGACGGGGATAACATAGATCTGTGACTGCTCTTCGCTGCCGCGATTGCTGGTGAAGGCGATGTGCGTGCCGTCGGGTGACCAGCGCGGCTGGCTGTCGGACTGGTTGCCGTAGGTGAACTGGCGCAAACGGCTGCCGTCGGCGGCCGCCAGCCAGAGGTTGGTGTGCTTCTTCTCCGTCTCCCGCTCCACGCGCTGGACGCCGAAGACGACCTGACGGCCGTCGGGCGAAATCTTCGGCTCGGTCAGCAGTTCGTAGCGATAGAGATCTTCGGCCTGGATCGGCCGTTTGTCGGTGCTCATGGGTTTGCTCCTGTGGCTCAGTCAGTGTGGCCCGTAAGATACCACGAACGGGCAGGGGCGTCATGAAAGGGCGCCAGCGCGATCGCTCAATGGTAGCTAAGAGTTGGTATGTGGCGCTTGATCCTGAGCCAGAATCAGCTAGAATTTAACTCGGGTTAAATTTGAAAATAACCCTTACATAATCTGAGTTGAACATATGCCCATTGTCACGCGAGAGAGGTGCCGAACGTCACTAGGAGACGCGGCTTGTCTTGCGTACCATTGGAGACTAACTAATTGACGATCCGGCTGTCGTCTGAAGCGACGGCTGCTAAACGACTTATGACCAACGACGAGTTGAAACAACGCATTGATACGGCCGCTGCAGAGGACCAGAGTTGTCTGGAGCTGCTCGACGAAGTGGCCGAGGGCGAGGACGGCATTGTCCAGGTCGAACTGGATACCGCCAACGAAACGCTCGCCTTCAGCTATGACCCGGCGCGCGTTGACGACGAACACATCATTCATCTGGCCGAAGTCGTCGCGCCGACGCTGCAAGACCGCTGGCAGCGCTGCACGATGCGGCTGGACAAGCGCGGTGGGCGAGCGTGCGAATCGTGCGCCCTGGCGCTGGAACGGGAAGTGAATCAGATGCCCGGCGTGCGGCGGGCCACAGCCAGCTTTGCCGGCGGCGTGATGGCCGTCCATTACGACGATGGGCTCATCTCCCCGGCCGACATTACCGAACGTGTGACGCAATATGGCGTGGGGGTACGGCCGTCGTCGTCGGTAATGCCCGCGCCAGAAGAAACGGGTGCACCGGCCTCGGACTGGGAACGGCTCCGCCAATGGCTGACGCCCCAGAAGCTGCAGGCGATATTTACCGTTGTCACCTTTGTGACGATGATGAGCGCCTGGCTGCTGGAGCGGTCGGCCCTGTTGCTGCCGGGCTGGCTGGTGCCGGGGCTGTATGGCGTCGCCTACGTAGCCGGCGGCTGGTTTGGCGTCAAGGGCGGCATCGAGTCGCTCCGGGCCCGCACCATCGACGTCGACCTGCTGATGGTCCTGGCGGCGCTGGGCGCGGCCTTTGTCGGCCAGCCGTTTGAAGGGGCGATGCTGCTGTTCCTCTTCTCGCTGTCGAACACGCTCCAGGATTTCGCGCTCGACCGCACGCGCAACGCTATCCGTTCGCTGATGGAGCTGCGACCGGATGAGGCCACGATCTACCGCGGCGACCGGCTGGTGACCATCGGTATCGAGCAGGTGGTGGTTGGCGACCGGATGCTGGTCAAGCCCGGCGACCGCATCGCCCTCGACGGCGTCATTCGCAGCGGTGAGGGCAGCGTCGATCAGGCAGCGATCACTGGCGAGTCAATGCCGGTGCAGAAGCAAGTCGGTGACACCGTGTTCGCGGGCACGATCAACAAAGATGGCAGCCTGGAGATAGGCGTCACCAAACTGGCTCAAGATTCTACCATCGCCCGGCTGATCACGATGGTGGAAGAAGCGCAAAGCGAACAGGCACCCACCCAGCGCTTCATCGACCGCTTTGAGCAGTATTACGCCATCGGCGTGCTGGTGCTGACCGGGCTGGTCATCGTTGTGCCGCCGCTGTTGTTCGGCGAGGCGCTCAGCGCTTCGTTCTACACGGCCATGACGGTCATGGTCGCCGCTTCCCCGTGCGCCATCGTCATCAGCACCCCGGCTACCGTGCTGTCGGCCATCGGCAACGGCGCACGCCGCGGCGTGCTGTTCAAGGGCGGCGTCTACGTCGAGAACGCGGCCACCATTAAGGTCATCGCCTTCGACAAGACCGGTACGCTGACCATCGGCGAACCGCGTGTGACTGACATTCAGCTGCTCGACGCTCCGTGCGCCGAGGCGGATGTCTCCTGTGAGGACGAGCTGTTGGCGCTGGCGGCGGCCGTCGAAGCGCGGTCGGAGCACCCTCTGGCCCAGGCCGTGGTGCGAGCGGCCAACGAACGTGGCCTGACCGTGGCTGACGTGGGCGAGTTCGCCTCCACCTCCGGCCTCGGTGTGCGAGCGACGATTAAGGACGGTCCCGCCGCCGGTCGTATTCTGGTCGTGGGCAACCAGCGCTACTTCGCCGAATTCGAGACCGACGACATGGTGGAGGTCCGGGCGCAGCTGCGAACACTGGAGGCCGAGGGCAAGACGAGCGTGCTGGTAGCCGAGGTGCTGGACACCGACACAGTGCGCTTCCTGGCCATCATCGCCTTTGCCGACGTGCTGCGTGAAGATGCCCCGGCGGTCATCGAGGAACTGCGCGAGGCGGGCATTGAGCGGATCGTCATGTTGACTGGCGACAACCAGCTGGTCGGCGAACGCATCGGGGCGATGGCTGGTGTCGATGAGGTCTACGCCGACCTGATGCCCGGCGACAAGGTCGATGCGATTCGCGACATCCAGGCCAAATACGGCCCGGTGGCGATGGTGGGCGACGGCGTCAACGACGCCCCCGCGCTGGCCGCGGCCGAAATCGGCATGGCCATGGGCGCGGCAGGCACCGACGTGGCCCTGGAAACAGCCGACATTGTCCTGATGGCCGACGACCTGAAGAACATCCCCTACGTCATCCGGCTGAGCCACAAGACGCGGCGCACCCTCATCGTCAATCTGACCTTCGCCCTGGGCATGATCGCCCTCATGCTGGCCGCCATCTTCTTGCGCGATATGGCCCTGCCGGCGGCCGTCATCGGTCACGAAGGCGGGACGGTGCTGGTGTCGCTGAATGGGCTGCGGTTGCTGGGGTATAAGGATAAGTAGTGCGTTCCGGCTGATTGTTTGGTCTGGTCGGCTTGATTCATCGCAGCTGCCACGAGGAGTAAAGGTGGAGCAGCGAGCTGGTGCGCGGCCAATGAGAAACCTCTGGCCCTCGCCCACAGCCAAACAGCCGGACCCAGGTGGCCCGGCTGTTTGGTTGCTGTAAGCTGAAACCCTGTCGCCAGACAGCAAACTGCGGGTGTCGCGGGGACGCAGGTCGCTATTCCAGGGCCAGCTTGTGATCACTGGTCAACGATGCCATGACCTCCGCCACACGCATCGTGATCGTCTCCGTCGTCGCACCCACCGCCACCATCATCATGGCCCCCATGGACCTCACACTTCACTTCTTCGCCCGGAAGCACAATGTTGCTATGCGGATCGAGTCCGGGAGTAACGAGATGGCCAGGATTAGAGCTCTTCTCCGATCCGGTCCACCAGAATGTGTTGCGCGCCAGACGGCGCATCAGGTAGCCTTCGTACGTCTCACCAACGATCAGGCCAGCATCCGGATCGCCCTGGCCGTGCGGGCTGTAGGGATCGCCCAGCCAGTGGAAGTGGGTGATAGCCTTTGAGCCGCGGCAGCGCAGCGGGCTCGATGAGCCAGGTGCGCGGGCTGAGGCACACCAGTTCGGCTTCCGCCTTGATTCCCTTGACACGACCAGCCAATATCACATGCCTCCCGGTCGCAATGAGCCTTTTGGGCGATCGGATAGCCATCTTCAGTGAATTCACCTGTATAGTGAATGTAAATGAATCCGCGCAGTTTCCCCTTCGGGTTGACTCGCGATTGCTGATGACTGTCGATCATGTTGCCGAACAGGAAGTCATAAGGAGATGCATGGTCTTTCCACGGATAGCCCCCATCGTCGGCCATGACGGCCGAAACTCCCAGGAGTACCAGCAGGCTCAAGCTAACTAGAATCGCCAACTTTGTTTTCATGGTTTGCTCCTTAATGTAACGGGCGACATGCTAGAACAGGCGTGACCCGGGAATTGGACCTCCGGGCCACGCATACAAGGAAAGCGACTAGCGCTTGCTGCCTCCACGCTGCAGGATGCGAATGTCGATGTACGTCAGGTTGTTCTCGTAGTCCATCACAGGCGTAGCGCCTCCGGTGTCGCCTTCTTCAGCCTCCGGCTTGACCCGGCTGGAGGAGAAGTCGGCGGTTTCTTCCTCTTCAACAGGTTCGAGGATAGTGGTTACGCCCACTCCGTTTGCGTCGGTGAAGAACGTGTTCAGCGCGGTGTCGTCGTCAGGGCAGGTCTCGTCGAAGCTGAATGTGGCCCGGTAGTCTCCGGCCCCGTCATTGAGACGGCGCACGTTCCACGTGTATCCGTAGATGATCTTGCCCTTGACGTTGATCTCGGCTGAGTAGTAGCCGGGACCATCCTTCGCCTCATGCACGGCCGAATTAAACAGCGGTTCGTCATTGATCAGGTCAAGCGGATACAGTTCAGGTTCCGTCCACCCTTCACGAGGCATCCAGACCAGGTCATCCAGCAGCGGATCGTCTCTGGAGACGAGCAGCTTCTGAATGGTCAGGCGTGCGCACGGCGAGTAAACCGTGGCCCGCGTGCCAGCTGCGGGTTCTGCTGTCCCTTCAGGCAGGGTCGAGAGGCCCCACATCTCTGTTTGGCCCCACCCGTAGAGATGACGCATCTGGTATTCAAGCATGGCTGGATCCACGTCCTTGATCAGGACAACTTCCGTCCGCACCATAGAGCGTGTGTACCAGTCGACTGACTCCAGGTTGTCACCCCAGTCCAGATATTCCGGAACGGTCCTAACACCCTCTGCATGAACGGCTTCAGCCTGCCAGCTATTGGCGATATCCTGTTGCAGATATGCTTTGATCGCGCCTTCCGGTGGGACACTGTTGTCCAGGCACACAACCGGATTGGCCGGGTTCGGTTCGCAGCTCATGGGGGTGCCATCTGCGTTGGTTCCCCACCAGTACCAGAAAGCT
This sequence comes from uncultured Chloroflexia bacterium, assembly GCA_963715935.1. GTDB lineage: Bacteria > Chloroflexota > Anaerolineae > Promineifilales > Promineifilaceae > Promineifilum. The sequence goes on from CAVQSM010000007.1 coordinate 105,757, forward strand.
CCCAATAGCTCCGGAGTCTCTCCCTCCAACCCGCGCAAGGTTTTAGGCACGTCTTCCGCCCAGATGACCGGGTAGGACAGGTTGTTGCCAGCGCCTTCCGGGTTTGGACGTCCTCCGCCACTCCCTCCGCCGCCGTCCGGACCGGCCAGAACCATTCCCTGGCCCGCCAGGATGAGACTGACCACGACCACTATGAATAACGGTAATGTCAACAGCCTTTTGCTTTTCATGGCTTCCCCCTTTTAGTTAAGCCGGTCTCTATCTCCGGCTTATATAAACTGGTTGTACTACTCTCTCAAGACATTGCTTCCCTCGCAACTGCGTAAGAAAGAGCGACAATCTCGATGATTCGGTGGCACGATGCTTTGTGTTTCCTCCATCAAGCCCTCCTCTGAACACCCCTATTACGAATGGCCTCTAGCACTATGGAACACAAGTCGTTGATGCTTGGGGCTACGTACTCCTGGGCGTCGGAAACAATGATGCGATTGTTGGCAAAGTCCAGTCTGATGAGGATCGGCGGCTGAGGGGAGGTGAACCGGTCCAGAAATCGCTTGACATTGAGCGAATCAATCTCAAATATCACGATGGCTGGACAGGTGCTCCAGAGCCAGTCATCAGCTTCGTCCATACTCAGCCCAGCATAGGCCACGCCTAGTTCGTCGTTATCAGCCAGTTTTGCAGCAATCCCTTCAAGCAGAATAGACTTGCCTACGACTGCAACGGTTGGCAGGGCTTCCCTTTGTACTGGTTCCATTGGTCCATCCTCGGTCAATCCCTATTTCCGACCACGACTGGTTTATCTATCCTAGAGCTTGCGCGGCTCAGGCTCAATCACTCTACGGATGATCTGGGCACAAAAAAAGAGCGATATCCACATCGCTCTTTATCTGACTTGAACTAATTCGTCTGTGCCGGCGAGCTAGTTATGCTGCTTCTTGTATGTACCTGGGATCAGTGATCACAGTTGGTTTGGAGGCGGCGGGATCATATTCCTGCGTAGCGCGTACCGGGCCGCCTCTTGCCGGTGTTGCTTATGCAGCTTGGCCAGGATGTTGCGCATATGGCTCTTGGCTGTGTGTATGCTAATCGTCAGCGCTTCGGCAACTTCCTGGTCTGTTTTTCCTTGAGCGACAAGCGTAAGAACTTCCTTCTCCCGGTTGGTCAGGGTTTCTTCGTCGGTAGAGTCTCTTGACGTGGCTTTCACCCTCCCCAAGCGACGGAACTCCTCGAGCAGTCTCCCGGCCAGGGCAGGGGTCACGGCCGCTTCGCCCTTCATGGCCCGGCGCAACAGGTCCAGCAGCACAGTGGATGGCGTAGTCTTCAGCAAATAGCCCTGGGCGCCGCAGCTGATGGCGCGGAACAAGCTGTCATCGTCATCACGCACGGTCAACATCACCACGATGACGTCAGAATGTTCCTGGATGATGGCGGCTGTCGCTTCAACGCCATCTGTACCCGGCATGCTCACATCCATTAAGATGAGATCGGGCTTCAGCAGCCGAGCCTTGACAATGGCTTCTGTTCCGTCCGCAGCCTCGCCAACAACTGCGAAATCCGGTTGCGCACTCAGTATGGTTGCTATTCCTTCACGAAATAGCTGGTGATCGTCTACCAGAAGAATGCGTATCTTGCTGATGTGTTCCACTCCCTTTTGCTCCGCCACTGTCAGCCGGCCACAGTGTTGACTGCGTGGTCATGATTCGCCGGACCAACCAGTTCTTCTGCATCGATTGGCGTCAAACCATCTGCAGTTGGCCAGGTTAGCATGACCTGTGTACCTTGCTTGCTGGCAGAGTAAATCTGCAGCGCTCCACCCAGCTGGGCAGCGCGAGCTTTCATAATGCTTAGACCGAAGTGTTCCTCGTGATTCGTGCTGGCCTCTTCTGGGTCAAACCCGCAGCCATCGTCAAGGACGGTAATCGCACTCGCACCCAGATCATTCTCAAGTGTCACAGTGATGACACTGGCATCAGCGTGGCGCAGGGCATTCATGACTGCCTCCGTCACGACGAGCCGGACATGTTCAAGCCGTTCTGGTCTCTCCAATATAGGACTTTGCAAGTACGAAACAAACTCGATTCGAGGGTCGTCTATCGGTCTGAGATCCTCCAGAGCCCCCTCGACAGTGGACGCCAGTCCTTGCGGCGGAGATGGCGTTTCATGCAGGCTCGCGACACAGTTACGCACCTCAATCATTGCTCGACCCAGGGCCGATAGAACGCGCTGAAAGCCTTCTTGCGCGCCAGCGACATCGCCATCTGCCAACAAGACCTCTGTATGTGAAGAGATCATGCTGACATAGCTCAGCGTTTGCGCAAGACCATCATGAAGATTGGCTGCAATACGCTGGCGCTCTTCCAGCGCGGCGGCTCGTTCAAGCTGAGCCTGGGCCTGGGCCAAATCGGCCGTACGTTCATCGACGAGGTCTTCGAGATGATCCTGGTAAGCTTGGAGCGCTTCTTCAGCCCGCTTCTTTTCCAACGCTTGCTCGCGGAAGTAGACGAAACCAAAGAGCGGAATTGCCCACAGGTAGAAGCTGTTTCCGATGGGGCAGATTATATGACTGTACTGTCGCGCTGTAGCCAGATTGGCCAGCGTCAGCAATTCGGACAGAACAAAGAAAAGCAAGGCAATAACAATGACGTTGCGCAACCATCCCTGTTTATTGATTAGGATGACCAGAGCGATAACCAACATGATGGCGGCCAGCAAATGCAACGCCCAGGCAGGCCAGGTCGCGCTGAAATGGAGACTGGAGTTGGCCGCCAGCTGACCGGGCCACCAGAGAAAGGTGATCGCACTGAGCAAACCGACCGCCCCCAATCCACTGGTCAAATAGGTGCGAGCGATGCGGTCATCGTCAAGGAGATAACGGAGGAAAGAGCCTGCAATCAGGACGAGTGCAGCCAGCGTCAGGCTGTGTTCGAGCGGCGCGGTGACTGTACAGAGCGCATCATGTTCTCCCCCGCTGAGAATGCGCCAGCTCTGTTGGGCGAACATGAACAGCTCGCGGACGAGGGCTAGGGCAAAACCGGCAACAAGCAGCTTCTCTCGTGGACGCTGCTGCTGATTTTGTCTGGACCAGGCTACAACCAGCAATACTCCCCAGAAGAGTGCGGCGAGGCCAAAACGGACAAGATTGTTTTCCGGTGGGCCAGGTCCACCAGCAAATTGAGACAGGAGCTGTACCAAGAACTCCAAAGGCTCGTTCACTTTCACCCCCTTGTGAATGAACTAGCCCGTCAGCGTCGTTCCGGAGCTTATTGAATCCCAAGATGGATGAATCAGAGAGTGGCCGCCCCCAATTTCCCCCTTGGATCACTCCAGCATCAACCGTAAAGATGGACGCAATGTCGGAAGCAGTTGCGTACAGTATACCATATAACGGACGTCACTATTACGAAATGCCAGAGGCTACCAGTAGGCTTCGCGAGCTGAGTTGCTGGCTACGCGGGGTCTTGCTTGCTAGGCGTTTCCAGCCCGGTCCGCGAGCTCGTTGCTGCCAGAGCAAAGTTGTTTGTGCATGCTGCTTAACATCAGCTTTAAGGCCAAAATACGTGCCTGTCAGGGTTCATCAGGCGTCAAAAAGTGACCTTGTGACCAACACTAGGACTTTCACGACATGACATTCTTCACTGGCGAATTGACCCCAGCCGCTATATAATAGCAACAGCTAATTAACGAATTAGACGAGGCGAAATCATGGAGCCGATAATCAATCCACTGGTGGCATTACTGGGAGCCTTTGGGCTGGCGGCCGTCGTTGGTCTGCTCTTCTGGCCGCGGCGTGGGCTTCTTGCCCGCTGGCGGGAGGCGCAGCGCATGAGCGACCGCGTCCGGCACGAGGACGCGCTGAAGCAGATCTACAAGATGGAAATGAAGGGCCAGCCGGTCACGCTGGCGGCCGTCGCCGGGGCGATCCAGACCAGCCAGAACGAGACGGCCGCCCTGCTGCAGGAGATGGAAGACGCGGGATTACTGCGCTATGAGGCGGCGGTTCCGGCGCTGACGCCGCGGGGCCGCGAGGCTGCGCTCCACATTATTCGCGCCCACCGGCTGTGGGAAACGTACCTGGCGGAAGAGACTGGATTTGGCGAGGCGGACTGGCATGCGCTGGCCGAGGCACAGGAACACGGCCTGAGCGACGCCGATCTGCGCGATCTGGCCGCCCGGCTCAGCTTCCCCGTTTACGACCCGCATGGCGATCCCATCCCCGCCCCGGGCGGAACACTGGTCGACCACGGCGGTATGCCGCTGGCCACGCTCGACGTGGACACGCCGGCGCGCATCGTGCATCTGGAGGACGAACCGGAAGCGGTCTACGCCCAGTTGGTGGCCGAAGGGTTGGCTCCCGGTATGCCAGTGCGGGTGACTAGCGTCTCGGCCGAACGGGTGCGCTTCTGGGCCAATGGGGACGAGCACGTGCTCGCTCCGGTGGTGGCGGCCAATGTCTTTGTCCGTCCGGCGCCGGTGCTGGAGGCCGCCCCACCGCCCCACACCCGACCGTTGACCAGTCTGGCGCTGGGCGAATCGGCCGAAGTGGTGGCCCTCGCCCCCGGCCTGCGCGGGCAGGAGCGGCGGCGCCTGCTCGACCTCGGCCTGCTGCCGGGCACGCAGGTGACGGCCGACCTGCGCAGCCCCAGCGGCGACCCGACCGCCTACCGCGTGCGCGGGGCCACTATTGCCCTGCGATCCGAACAAGCCAATTTGATCCGGGTGCAAGCCCTGCCCTCGGAAAGTGACGAGACTGATGAGTGATAGACCGACCCCTCTCCCCGCCGGCGGCGCCGCCTGCGAGACGTGCCCCATGCACAATGCGGGCGTCTTGCAGCGCCTCGGCGTGGACATGACCGACTTTGATTATGTGGTCGCCCTGGCGGGCAATCCGAACGTGGGCAAGAGCACCGTCTTCAACGCGCTGACCGGCTTGCGACAGCACACTGGCAACTGGCCGGGCAAGACGGTGGGCCGGGCCGAAGGCGGCTTCAGCTACGGTGACCACCGCTACAAGCTGGTCGATTTGCCCGGCACCTATTCGCTGTTGTCGACGAGCTACGACGAGGAGATTGCTCGCGACTTCATTCTGTTCGGCCGTCCCGACGTGACCATCATCGTGGTTGACGCCACCCGGCTGGAGCGCAATCTCAACCTCGTGCTGCAGGTGCTGGAGATTACCGACCGGGCGGTGGTCTGCCTGAATCTGATGGACGAGGCGAAGCGGCACGGGCTTGCAGGTCGACGACCGGCGCCTGGCCCGCGATCTGGGCGTGCCCGTTGTGCCCACGAGCGCCCGACAGGGGGATGGGCTGGATGCGCTTCTGGCGGCCGTCGCTGATGTGGCCACCGGCCGAACGGTGTGCAAGCCGTACCGGATCAAGTCGCAGTCGCCCGCCATGCAGCAGGCGGTGGATGAGCTGGTGACCCAGATTGAAGCCGTCTACCCCGACCTGCCCAATGCGCGCTGGGTCGCCATCCGGCTGCTCGACGGCGATGAATCGATTATCAACGCTGTTCGCAGCGGTGAGCTGGGCGAGCTTAGCCAGGGTGTGCCGGAACAGGCTGAGTCTGGTATGTCGATTCCATTGGAGCCTGCCTGATGAGTACGACCACCGCCTCACCGATCGACATTGTGCAGACGGCCGAAAACTTGCGCTGGGAAGTCGGCCGCAACTTCCACGAGCAGTTGATGGAAGATATCTACACCAACGCCGCCCAACTGGCCGACCGGGCCGTCACCCGTGACGGGCGAGCAGCCTCGCTTCGACCTCGACCGGACGATCGACCGGGTCGTCACCAGCCGCGTCTGGGGTTTCCCACTGATGATCCTGCTGTTCGCGGTGGTCTTCTGGATCACCATCGTGGGGGCCAACTATCCCGTCGCAACTGTTGTCCTACATCCTGATCGATACGATCTATCCCTGGCTGAACCAGACGGCCGCCGCCATCGGCATGCCCTGGTGGTTGTCCGGCCTGCTCATCGACGGCATGTACCTGGCGACGGCGTGGGTGATCGCCGTCATGCTGCCGCCGATGGCTATCTTCTTCCCGCTGTTCACGCTGCTGGAGGATTTCGGCTACCTGCCGCGCGTGGCTTTCAACCTCGATAACGTCTTCAAGAAGTCGGGGGCGCACGGCAAGCAGTCGTTGAGCATGATGATGGGCTTCGGCTGCAACGCGGCGGGCGTCGTGGCCACGCGGGTGATCGACAGCCCGCGCGAGCGGCTGATCGCCATGATCACCAACAACTTCGCGCTCTGCAACGGCCGCTGGCCGACGCAGATCCTGATCGCCACCTTGTTCATCGGCACGCTCGTCCCTGCCTATCTGGCGGGCATCGTCTCCGCGCTGGCGGTGGTGGGTATCGCCGTGCTCGGTGTCCTGCTGACGTTTGTGACTTCCTGGGCGCTCGTCGCGGACGATGCTGCGCGGCGAAGTCTCCACCTTCAGCCTGGAGCTGCCGCCCTACCGTCCGCCGCGCGTCTGGCAGACGATCTACACGTCGGTGATTGACCGGACGATGGTGGTGCTGTGGCGGGCGATCATGTTCGCCCTGCCCGCCGGCGCGGTTATCTGGCTGATCGCCAACGTGACCATCGGCGGCACGCAGCATCGCCGAGTACATGGTCAACTTTCTCAATCCGCTGGGCCTGCTCATCGGGCTGAACGGCGTCATTCTGGTGGCCTACATCGTGGCCATCCCGGCCAACGAAATCGTCATCCCCACCATCCTCATGCTGACCGTGCTGATGGCGGGAACCACCTCGCCGGGCAGCGGGGCGGGCGTCATGTTCGAGCTGGACTCCAACGCCGCCACGCTGGGCGTGCTTGGAGCGGGCGGCTGGACGCTGCTGACGGCCGTCAACCTGATGCTCTTCAGCCTGATCCACAACCCGTGCTCGACGACGATCTACACCATCTACAAGGAGTCGGGCAGCAAGAAGTGGACGGCCGTCGCCACGCTGCTGCCGCTGGCGCTGGGGTTTGTCGGTCACGTTTGTGGTGGCGCAGGTGTGGCGGTTGGTGGCGGGGTAGGGCTCGGCAGGCAGGCTACCGGGTTTTGCTGAGGTGCAAGCTCTCAATAGAAGGGGGCTGGCCGAACGGATTCTCCCGCGGCCAGCCCCACAACTATCTCACGGAACCAGCACACTCTGCCGATGAAGACAGACGCGACTGGTCCGGAGCGCAGATCGCTTAGTCGAGCGCATCCACCTCAAATGGATACGTATAGCCTGGCTCTTGGTATTCCCAGTAGTCGAAGTACCAGTTATAGGCATCCTTCTGGGTGAGTGGGTAGCCATTCAGCCGGCCGGAATCCCGAATCATCATCTCAAGCCAGGTGAAACCGGTGTGCGTGAAGTCATAGTTCACCGCGTACAGGTCCTCCTTGGCCAAACCGGGAATCTCGTTTGACCCGTCGAACCAGAGACTCCACGCAGGCTGGGCTATGCCATCGACCAGCTCTACTGCGAGCAAGTCCTCGTCACGGGCCCGCACATTACTGGAGCCAGAAGCAGCCGGCAACACAGCACTGCCAGCCGTGCTGACCAACAGATCGCCACGGTGATAGGTAATGGCGTCAATCTTCTCGCCGCTGGTAGTCAGGCCGACCCTGCTGCCGTCCAAAATCAACTGCGGCGCAAACTCGCCCCTGGTCCAAGGGCCGAGTTGCTCGGCGTCGAAGCGGACAACGTCGTGCCGCGTGGTTTTCCACGTGGAGCCGCTCGCATCCGTGATGGTCTGCTTGCCCACGAATGTCAGCGCCAGCGCCGGTCCGTCTGGCGGTCGCGTGAACAGCGTGTCAAAGGCCGTCGTGTTCTTAGTGATCCCGACATCGGAGGCGTCGAAGAACAGCAGCCACTTCTCCTGATACGGTGTGTCACTGCTGTTGAACCCGATACTCGTATGGGCCAGGATATCGGCGCTACTATACGCAACGGTACCGATCCTGCCGTTGTGTTGTGGGCTGACCAGACTGGGATCGTCGACGCTCAGCGTGTAGGCTCCGTAGTCACCAGTGAGAGAAGGGCTACTCCAGGCCTCTAGCTTGACATAGTAACGGTCATCATCATCGAAGTTGTTCAGGAACAGCATCGAATCGAAGCCATCGGCTTGGTCGTTGCAGGCGATCAGGGTGCGCATATGATCATACAGACACATGACCGAGTCTAAGCCAGAACCGGCAATTTGGCCGTCAACGTCCAGTAGAAGGTGCACAGCTTCTGTAGCGTCCAGCTCGAAGTAGTCAACATCATATTGATGGAGCTCGCCACTGATGGCCTGTTCGCCATACACGTAAGCGATGTGATCTGCCGTGTCGAAGCTGTCGTTAGGCTCCGTTTCCTTCCAGCAGGTCGAGTAGTAGGTTGTCTCACCGGCCGAACCAATAGGATTCTCCGGCAGCCCGCACTCATCACTATTCGGTTCATACTCTTCGCTGTCCGCCGTGAAGACGATCGACTCACCTTTCTCTTGTTGTGTGGCGCGCGCCGCCACTTCCTTCCCCTCCGGTGCCGGGCCTTGCGCCGCCGAACGACCAGGCCACGCCACAGTGGCCATTAACACCAACAGACCAACCAACACAATTCCGACCCGGGATACTGTTTCGACTCGCCATGTTCTCATTTCTTGCCTCCATTCTGAAATGGCTTCAGATCGGTAAATGGGGCTGGCCGAACGGGTTATCGCGCGGCCAGCCCACATCTAGCTCCCGGAACCAGGCTCACCCTATCGTTGAGGATGACGGCCGTTGGCCCGGAGCGCAGCGCTGTTAGTCGAGCGCATCGATATTGAAGGGCGCAACCTGTGAGCCCTGGCAGTAGGCATACCCTGGACCTTCGTATACGCAGAGTGTGCGCTGTGAAGCCGGGTAGCCGTTTACGCGACCCTTGCCCTGGATCAGATAGTACAGAACCTCGTCTGCCCGGCCGAAGTACGAGTCAAAGCTCGCCGCGTAGAGGTTCTCCGGGGCCAGGCCGGGCACGGTTGAACCGTCGAACCAGACCGCCCAGGCCGGCTGCGGAGCGCCGCTGACCAGGTAAGCCAGATCTTCGTCCTGCACCTGGATGGTGCCCCCGCTGCCGTCCGGCAGGTTGGCGCCGCCCACCATGCTGACCAGGAGAGTCCCGTTCATGTAGGTGATCGCGTCAATACGCTCGCCTCTGCTCGTCAGCCCAACCTCGCTCCCTTCCAGGACCAGTTGGCTATCGAATTCGCCGCTGGACACCGGCCCAAACTGCGAGACGTCGATCGAGACGACATCGTAAGGGGTCGACTTCCAGGTCCGCCCGGTCGAGTCTGTGATCCGCTGCTTGCCGGTGAACGTCACGGCCAGATCCACGCCGTAGTCGGGGCAGCTGTTCAACAGGTCGAAGGCGATGATGTTCTTGTAGATGCCGAGGTCGGAGGCATCGAAGAACTTGATCCATTTGTATTGGACGGGACCGGTGATGCTCGTTCTGGCCAGGATGTCCTCCGCGTCAAAGCGCAGGCCGTCCACGCGTCCGCCGCGCTCCGGGCTGACGATTACCAGTTCCGCGTCGATGGAGAGGACGTAGTCGCCGGTGCTAGCCCCGCCGTAGCCACGCACTTCTACGTAGTAGGAATCCGCCGCGCCGCAGTTCGGCACGTAGAGCATTGGGTCATGGCCGTCCGCGTCGTCGTTGCAGCCGATCAGATTCCGGTTGCCGTCGTAGACGCAGAGCTCGGCATCCAGGTCGGAGCCGCCATTGTCAGCATCCACATCGAACAGCAGCCCACCACCCGGTTCCAGCGTTCCCGGATTGTTGATCTCCAGCTTGAAGAAGTCGACATCGCCCGCGGGGGAGATAGCGCCCTGGATCGCAGCGGCGGCACCCTGCGGTGTGATGCTCAGCACGTCGGCCTGGTTGAAACTGCTATTGCGGTTCGACTCGGTGTTGCTGGTCCGGTAGGCAATCGACTCGCCGTCTGCCTTGGGGATATTCTCCTTATCGGGATCCGGCTCGGGGACAGTACCGCCATTGGTGTAGGTGTTGGTGAAGGTGCATGTCGCGCCACTCGTCGTCAGGTTGACGGTGGCGACCCTGCCATTCTCCTCCACCCCACCGCAGTTCCACGTCGTCGTGTAGTTAGGAACGGCTGTTTCTGTGATGGTGTAGTCGCCCACGTTGAGCGTGCGCGACGCCTCACCACCTCCGGGACCAATTGGGATCGTCTGCCCGTCTACCTTGAACTCCCAGTCCGAACCTGGCTGTTGGCCAATGACTACCTTCTTGATGGTCAGCGTCCCGGTTTGCTGCGGTACTGGGTCATACGTATTGGTGAAGGTGCACGTGGCACCGGCGGTCGTCAGGATGACGGTGGCGACTCTGCCGTTCTGTTCTCCTCCACCGCAATTCCAGGTCGTCGTGTAGTTTGCAACGGCTGTTTCTGTGATGGTATAGGTGTCCACATCGAGTGTGCGCGACGCCTCACCACCACCCGGTGCAATTGTGATTGTCTGGTTGTCTATCTCGAACTCCCAGTCCGCACCAGGCTGTTGGCCTACGACTACCTTCTTGATGGTCAAAACGCCGGTTGTCGGTGGCTCGGGCCCCCCGTTTCCAACCACGGCCTCGATGGCAGCGAACCAACGCTGGGCCATCTTGTCCTCACCCTTGTTGGCGGTGTTGATTAGATGGATGTCATCATCCTGGAAGTCGTTTCCAGTGTCGTTGGTCTTGTCTATCTCGCCGTAGTCGAATCCCGTGTTCATATCTACGAGGTAGACTTTGAATGTTGGGTCAGTATCAGGAATGTTTCCGCCTGTGCATCTTGGCAGAGGATCGCTGGCAGTCTGTACAGGGTTGCAGAACTCATTCTCAAGGCCATCGTTAAAATCGTTGACGCGCGCATCTTTTAAACCGTTGATTTTTGGCTTTTCAGTCTGTGAGTCGCCTGGCAATATCTTGGCGAGGAGGACTGTCATGCTCTCAACATTCTCGTCGTCAAGCTTCTCAAGAATGCCCTTCAAGGCCTTTCTCGATGTGTCTCCCCAACCTTCAGTGTCGGTACTGCCATTGATCTTACGTGCGACGTCGTTGGTGCCCAGGTGAACGAGGGCTATGACGTGGTCGGTTGAATTGAGACCTGCCGCATCCAGGCCGTCTTCTACGCACCAATTCGCCGGGGGGGTACCAATCATCTCATCGGGGTTATCGGGGCAATCGTTCATCGATTCCGTTGTCTGGCTATTCCAGCCAATGAACTTGACGTCACCCTTATTGACCTTGTTCTTCCAACTCGCACTGTTGTATAGGTTGGTGTCGTAACCGGTTGCCTGCGAACCCTTGAACACAAAGCCGCTAATCTTGTCAGGCACCAGAGTGGTTAGGTCTTCATGTAGCCAATAGCGATAACTCGCAAACTTCTCTGACGGGTTCCCGTCCGTGAATCCGACCGTATTGGAATCGCCAATGGGCACAATAACGATGGATGGAGCATCCGGCGCCGCGGCCGTCTCCGGCACGTGCATGCCGAGCGTCGCGATCAAGCCGACAAAGAGCAGGAGCATCGCTCCCACTCGGAACAACGTTTCTCTCCGTACTGTACTCACGGTTATTTCCTCCATTTGTTTGTTGAGCCGGCTCAACGATGGGGCGGCGCCCGGCCGGCTCGCGTCTTCACTGTCTGGCCCCGCCCCGTTCTGGCTCCGTCATTGAGCGTGTTGGTGATTGGTTGTTGTTCGATAGGGCTCACCTCCTTGTCCGGCGACCCAAATGGTGAAGTGACAGGTCCCGGTACATAACCAATCCAGCACCAAGGGATGTCAGTCAATCGCCATTAGCGGTTACATCAAAGGCATCGATGTCATAGTTGAATCCGTGGTCTGGCCCGTGCCAGTAAAGGCCGGTTACCCGATTGGACTCATAGTCCACCACGAAGATGTCCTTCTGCGTAAACCGCATGCCGTCGACAGTCCCGCTGCCCCGGATCGTCAGGTACCATCGGTTGACACTCTCGTCAGCAGCGCATACGTCCTCGCGCTGAAGCCCAGGCACAGCAGAACCGTCAAACTCCAGTCTGCCGTACGGGAAGTTCGAAATGTCTTCATCACGCACCCTGTCACCAATAAATGGTTGCGTGACAGGGTTGGGGACGACGCCGCCACTGAAGGTTGCGTTCCCCACTGTGCTAACGCCCCAGGGCCAGGCTAAGGCATCAATCTGTTCACCCTTTCTAGTCAGGCCAACGTCAGCTCCCGTGTAGCGGGGACCTGTTCCCACGGAGCCAACTGTGGACGGCCCGTAGTGGCCATCTGGACCTGGGCTAAAGCCCAATATGTCGTATGGAGTCGCCGTCCATGTGGCTCCACCTTCACCCAGTTCTTGTGGCCGCCCGAGGGCAAACGAAATATCGTCGGGGCCGTGTGTGGTTGCAACGGCAGTCAGGTTCGCTGTTATGCCCATATCCGACGCGTCGAAGAACATCATCCATTTCTCGTTGCCGTCCGGATACTGGTAGTAGGCCAGGACGTCGCTGCTCTTGAAGGAAATGCCAGCTACGGTGCCATTTCGGCTACTACTAATGAGCAATGGTTCGTAAACCGATAACGTGTACGTGTAATCCGGACCACCTTCGTGCGGGTGGTCAAAGTCTCGCACTCGCACATAGTAGGGCGGTCCTGGTGTGGCATTGTGCGCATTTAGCTCATGGAATAGCAGCGAGTCCAACCCGTGTGCGTCATCGTTGCAAGCGAGTTCAGTCTTATCCCTGTCGTATAGGCAGAGGACGGGGTCCAACTCAGATCCATTGATATCGGCATCAATGTCGATCAGCACTCGGTACGATGTCCATGGATCAGCTGGCACTGCAATCCTGAAGTAGTCGGTGTCTCCAGATCCGTCGATTACGCCGGAGACGATGTCCCCTACATTCAGCCGGTTCGCCTGGCTGAAGCGATTGTTGGGTTCCGATTCAGTCCGGCCCTTGCTACGCAATGCGGTCTCGCCGCTCAATTCGTCTGTGGCTCTTGCCAGAGATGTTTTTCCAGAGGTGGGTACTTCCTGAGCAATAGCCAATGAAGCTGTCAAGCTCAGCACAAACAACACAGTGATCGTCCATATTGAGATTCGTCTTGCGTTCATGATTGTTCTCCTTAGTCAGTCTTGCCGGCTCTATGGTGGGGCGGCGCCTGGCCGGCTCGCGTCTTCGCTGTCTGGCCCTGCCCCGTTCTGGCTCCGTCATTGAGCGTGTTGGCGATTAGTTGTTGTTCGATAGGGCTCACCTCCTCATCGGCCTATGGCATCGATACGGTAGTTGAAGTCATGGTCCGGGCCGTTCCAGTAGATACCGCCCCAGGTACCGTCTTCGTTGATCAGGAAGATCTGCTTCTGGTTTACGCGGTGGCCAAAGATCTTGCCAGAACCCTGAATGACACCCGCCAGGCCCTCATTTACGTATTCGGCCGCGATGAGGTTCTCGCGGGCCATGCCTGGTACCGTCGACCCGTCGAAATGCAGAAAGCCATACGGCCGGTTGAACAAGTCTTCATTCTTGAACCTAAGTCCGTTGGCGTGAATGGCTGTGCCAGTTGTGCTGACAACCCAATCTTGCGTAAGAGCATCTATCCGCTCCGCCCGAGTCGTCAATCCAATGTTTTGCCCCCTACCGGAGAAATGAAGTGAGCCGTCGGTCTTGCTGCCGAAACTGAATAGGGTCGTTGGATGGTGGTCGATTCCCACGATATCCTGTGGCTTCACCGTCTGGCGGCTGCCGGAGATTTCCAGCATCTGGTCTTTGGCAAGCACAAAGGCCAGATGATTGTTGCCGTGGCCTAATGCCTCCAGATCCTCACTGATTCCCAAGTCGGAGGCGTCGAGAAGCATGGACCATTTCTCGGTCCCGTTATTGAACGCCTGCCAGGCCAGGATATCGCTCTTGGTGAACTTCACGCCACCAACTCTGCCAGACTTGTCGGCACTAACCAGCAATGGCTGGCTGACGGACAGTGTATAGGTGTGGTCGACACCGCCTTCGTGTGGATAGTCGTATGACTCAACCTTCACGTAGACCTTTTCATCCATCTTCCAGTCAATGTTCCAATAGCCCGCTACTATGTGGGACATTCTCTCGTAGAGCAAAGGGTCCAAGCGGTCCGAATCGTCGGCGCAGCCAACGAGATCGTGGTCTTCGTCATACAGGCAGAGCACAGCGTCCAGCGGCGAACCGTTCACACTGGCGTCAATGTCGAACAACAGGTACTCTCCGCGGTACTCGGAGGTGTAGACAACGAAGAAATCCTGGTCCCTTTTCCCATCGATGGTGCCGGCGATGATGTCGCCCACAGCGATCGGGTCGGCCCTCCTGAAGTTGTTGTTCGGCTCCGACTCGGTCAAGTTAGCCGGAGGTGAAATGCCCTGACCGACATCGTCTTGAGACAGGGCAATCAGTCTTTCGCCGGCCGCGGGCTGGCTTCTGAAGCGGCCGTGTAGTTCTGAGTTGCATCGACCTCATCTGCGCTGAGTTCCTGCGTCCCACGGCCAGATCCGTCGTCGGTCTGGGCCGCAGCCCTGTTCATTGCCGGCGCCGCCGCCAGGAATGCGATGACGAGCAAAACGCTGACCAGGGCCAAGGCGGCGCGAGCCACCGTCTGGGTCCTTAACTTGTTCATGGTTCACTCCTTTTCTCGAGCCGGCTCTGGCGAATGGGGTAGGCCTGCCGGCTCCGTTGTGGCAGCGACCCCGCCCGAATCCGTTCCGTTTACTTGTCGTCCGGTGCGTCGTTCCTGGCCAATCGCTTATCCTCCTTACTGTGCGGCGGGCGTCCTCGCACACAAAAACGGCCGTCGCTCTTCCAGCAACGGCCGTCAATCCAAATAGCTATTCAATTGCCTTGCCTGACAGATCATTGTGCCAGACATTCCCCCTAGCTCCCTGGCGGGACAGGGGCCAGCTTCCCCAGAGGCTACGTTGTGTTGTTCAGGGTAGGCGGCGGCTCCTGCCAGCCCACGCAGTTGACCGAGAGAGTTCAGTCAGTTTGCAGTGTAGTCAATTCTGACCAGCTTGTATAGTGACGAAAGTCACATCTGTTGTCTGACGCACGTCTACGGATACCCCAAATACGGCACAATCACCCGGAACAGCGAGAACAGCGCCAGCGGCACCAGCAACAGCGCCAGCCCGGCGGGGACCAGATAGCCCGCCCAGGGCCAGCGGCGCTGCAGCGGCGCCAGCCAGACGCCCAGCCCCAGCGACACGCCCAGCCCGATCGGGATGAGCGCCGGGAACAGATAGCGGCCCTGGTGCTGGACGAAGGTCAGGTTGTAGCCCGCGTGCAGGGCGGCCGTCAGCGTGGTCATGCTGAGCAGCGAGACGAGGGAGAGGCCCACTGCCCCGCCGGGCCAGACGGGCTGCCCGCGCCGCCCGCGCCACCAGCCGATGGCCGCCACAACCAGACCAACGACGGCCGCCACCGTCAGCAGTCGCAGGCCGAGGTAGGCCCAGCCGGGCAGCGGGGCGGCCATCCAGCCGAACTGGCCCCAGAAGCTGTTGAAGGTGGTGGTGAAGAAAC
>CAVQSM010000008.1:0-137202 GCA_963715935.1 uncultured Chloroflexia bacterium
TTGTATATGTTCAGGAAATATCCATTTCTACAACTTATGCACTATGTTCAACCTCTCACGAGGGTGGGCGTCTAACCGGCAACAATCGGCGGTCGGGTCGCTGGGCCGCCAACAGCGCTCCATGCGCTGGGGTCAGCCACACGGCCAGAAGCACGCAATGACGTCCGACCAAGCCGGACCGATCACGGCAAAAGCGGAAGCTCTGCCTCAACAGGTGATCGAGCGCCGCGGCTGTTGTGGCGTGTTCCGGTTTGGTTGGATCCCAGGGCGCGAGGGTGATCGTATACAGTCGCTCCCGGTGGGTTACCAGATACGCCAGTCCGAGTTCGATAGAGGGATCGCCCTCAACCACATAAGCGCTCTCATCGTCCAAAGCCAGGCAACATGACGTGCGCGTAGACTCGTCAGGATAGAGGCCGGCAAGTTCTCGCGCCGCCCTGTCGGCCGACCTATGCGGCGCATCGTCCGACACCTTGATGGTCAGTACGGGACCGTCTGCGTCGCCTGACACACCGGGACGGAATACGATCTCGTTCTCGTTGAGACTCTCTTGCGCATACGCGGCGGGCAGCAGCAGACAGATACCGAGCCGTTCTTCGATGATCAGCTGCTCTTCGGTCCGAGGCTGCATGCATTCATCGACTGCTGCCTGGCTCTCGGCAGGGGCCAACGGCGTGAAGTTATCAAGGACGGCTTCTATGAACCGGGTGAGCTGTTCATTCGTTTCGGAAGCGCCATATTCGTCTGGTCCGAAGCCGAACGAATAGAGGGAATCCTCCGTCGCGAACCATGCGGAGCGCGTAAGATTCTGTCCGGGCATCCCGGTAGCCAGGTAGCCGGGGTGGCCGCCGACCTCGATGGGGAAAAGGTCGGCACCAATCTCCCAGCCACGCTGGATATCCTCTTCCGCCAGCTCGTCAATCGTGCGGCCGTTTATAGGGACCAACCCTGATGAAGGCGTATGGATCGCTGGTATTCTGGATGCTGTCGACAATAAGCGTCACCGCCGTAGCGTCTGTGTCGTGGTTCCCGCTCAGAACCATGTGGGAGTCCGGGTAAAGCAGGCAGTAGCCGGCGCGTGCATTGTGCAGAAGGCGAGTCTCGTCCGTGGGTTCCGGGCAAACACCGTCCGATGGCTCGCCAAAGATAAAGCGCCAGCCGGTTGTGTCGACCAGGTAGCGTTCTGGTGTTGGTTCCGCCGTGGGATCAGGTACGGCCAGTTGGTGCGGCTGTAGGGGTTGGTATGGGCGTGCTTGTCGGAGGAGGCGTGGGTGTGGGCGTCGCAGTGGGCATTGGTGTCAGCGACGCCAGGGCGCCGGGGGACGAGGCGGCGGCAACCGCCGCTGTTCTGTCTGGCCGGGTGGCTGGTGGGCCGGCTCGCGACATGACCTGGCAGGCGGTCAATGTGACCGCGGCCAGCAGCACGACACCGTACAGGTTGAAGTAGCGCTTCATTCCAAATCCCCCCTTCCCGACCCGGCAGCCGGCCCCCAAAAAAAACGTAATCCTTATTCAATATAGATCGAGACCTGATGGGGAACAAGTGACAAACGTCATATCTCGCATCAGCGCTTACGGCTGCTGATTCTGTCCGCGACCGAAGCCACCTTGCAGAAGACGGTCGGCGGCATCTTCGGCGTCTGCGCCCTGCAGCTCACCAGCCGCCTCAATCTCCTCCACCAGCGCCTGGCGCACTGCGTCCAGGTCGACTCCGTTGCTGGTAACGATCTCGGCAAAGGATTGGCCTGCTTCCAGGCCGGTCGTAATCTGCTCGTCGCTCAAGCCGAACTCAGCCAGAGTGGAGGCGACCAGTCCGCCGGTCAAGACAGGCACATCACCCGTCTTGGTCTGCAGGAGCCGGATCACCAGCGTTGCTCCGAATCGTTCGACCGCCAGTGCCGGGCCACCCTCGGCTATTTCTGCCTGTCGCGTGGCTACAGCGGCGGCGTCGAGTTCCGCACCCGCGCGACCTAATCCGCCACCAGGACCACCACCGGTTCCACCGCCGGCTCCACCCAGGCCGCCTCCGGGACCGCCGCCCGGACCCGCGCCAAAGCCACCGCCGGCAGCACCGTTTTCGCCTCGCTGCCCCTGGCCCAAACCCGGCAGAGCCAGTCCGTCCAGGCTATCGTCGGACAACTGCATGGCGACGATGGCGGCGATCTGTTGATCTGTCATGGTACCCTGGATCTGCTTGACGACCGCATCCACTTCCGCGTCGGCCGCCGTGCCGCTGGTTTCCAGCGTGTTCAGCACCTGCCACAATGGCAGCAGCGCCTCAGCCTGCTCGACAGTTACCGCCTGGTCGGTCTCCTCCAGTTGGAGCGTGCCCAGGGCCAGCTGGGTGCGGACAGAGAGCGCGCCGGCATAGGTGTCAGTTAGAGTGGAGCTGATTGACTCAGCCACAGGCTCGGCGGCATCCCCAACTGCCACAGGCTCAGGGGCGGTTTCGTCAGCGACCGACACTACTACTTCCGGAGCCGCTAGTTCGGGGGCAGCCGCTTCCTGCTGAGTCGCAGGGCTGCCTGGATCTGAGGCTGCTGTCGTGGACGACGACTCTGCTCCACCACAGGCCGCCAGCGCGATAAGCAACAGGCTCAACAAGAGTAATCCAATTCGTTTCATGTTCAATCTTCCTTCACTGTCCCGCAGCAGCGCGGAGACGCGTTCATCTGGGTTGTTTACTGTCCGGACGATTTCTACTCGTGCCGCAGTGCCTCAATCGGGTCGAGCTGGGCTGCCTTGTTGGCCGGGAAGAAGCCGAAGAAGATGCCGACCGCCGCTGCCGACCCGAAGGCCAGCACGAGCGAACTGGGCACAATCACAGTGGGCATATCGCCGGTCTGGCCGAACAGGTACGAGCCGGCTATGCCGAGAGCTATGCCAATCAGACCACCCGCCAGACTCAGCAGAATCGATTCGACCAGGAACTGTAAGCGAATGTCGCCCGGCGTCGCCCCGACCGATTGGCGAATGCCGATCTCGCGGGTACGTTCGGTGACGCTGACCAGCATGATGTTCATGATGCCGATGCCGCCGACCAGCAGTGAGACACCTGCCACCCAGGCCAGTAGATTGCGAAACGCTTCCGTCGTGGCGGCCTGGGTATCGACGATGTCCTGCTGCGTCTGCAGGGTGAACGGCAGCTCATCCGGCGACACATCCTTGGCAGTGGCGAGTTTGAGCTGAATCTGGGTGAGGACGTTCTCCAGGTCGGCGTCTTCGGCGACCTGCGCGTAAATGATGCGGACGTTGTTTCCAAGGAAGCGAGCAAACTGCGAGTTCACGAAACGGTCGAAGACCAGGGTAATGGGCACGTACATCTGGGCGTCGAAGTCGGTGTTGCCGACCACGCCCTTGTCGGCCGCCACACCGATAATAGTCAGGCGTACATTGCCCACCACGATCGATTGGCCCACCGGGTCTGCGTCGCCGAACAGGTCTTCAGCCAGGGCGGCGCCCAGTACCGCCACCTTGGCCGTGCGGTCGACGTCGGTGTCAGTGAAGTAGCGGCCGTTGGCGACGGGGACATCACGCACGCCGGGAAAGTCGGGCGAGGTGCCGACCACGCTGATGCTGGTCAGGGTCGTGGAGCCTGCCTTGACATCCTGGACGGACGGCATATCGACGGCCGTGCCCACCACGCCCCCCACGCTCTTGACGACCTCCAGATCATCATAGACCAGATTGGGTCCACTGTTATTACCGCCGCCGGGACCGCCGCGGCCAAAGCCACTCTGCACAAAGACCAGGTTGGCCCCCAACCCCTCAATTTGCGCCGCGATCTGGGCCTCTGTGCCGGCGCTGATGGAGATCATGATGATGACCGCCGCTACGCCGATGATCACGCCCAGCATGGTCAGCAGCGAGCGGATCTTGTTCCGCGTCACGCCTTCCCAGGCAATGCGCATGGTGTCCGCTGGACTGATGATGCCATCCAGACCGTTGAGTGATGCTTCCTGCGGTCGTTCGGCGGTCGGGGACAGGCTCTCGGTCTGCGCGGTCATCGTTCAACTCCGTCGCTCTCAATCTGGCCGTCGCGCAAGGTGATGGTGCGGTCAGCCGTTTCTGCGAGCTCAGGTTCGTGGGTGACCATGACGATGGTCCGGCCTCGCTGGTGCAGATCGCGCAGAACGTCCATGATTTCCTCGCTGGTCTGTGTGTCGAGATTACCGGTCGGCTCGTCAGCCATGACGAGGATAGGATCGTTGACCAGCGCACGGGCAATGGCCACCCGCTGCATCTGCCCGCCAGACAGCTCATTCGGTTCGTGATTGGCTCGCTCCGCCAGCCCCACTGCTTCGAGGGCGGTCATGGCCCGCGCCTGCCGCTCTTTCGGTGTCAGTTTGTCGCTGCGCTTGTAGACGAGTGGCAGGAGGACGTTCTGCAGGGCTGTTGTGCGCGGCAGGAGGTTGAAGGACTGGAAGACAAAACCAATACGCCGGTTGCGAATCGCCGCCAGCTGCACCTTGTTCAGATCGCTCACATCTTCGCCCGCCAGAGTGTAGCGCCCGCAGGAGGGGCGGTCGAGGCAGCCGAGGATGTTCATTAGCGTGCTTTTGCCACTGCCCGACGGTCCCATGACGGCCACGAATTCGCCTTCGCGGATGTTCACATCAACGCCGTCGAGCGCTCTCACCTCGCTGCTGCCCATCGTATAGACCTTCTTCAGGTCGGTAGTCTGGATGATTGGCTGTCCCATGATTGACCCTATGACCTTACTGTGTTTCGACAATACCGGTGGTGACGACTTCGCCCGGTTGCACGCCAGAGATGATTTCGGCGAAGGCGAAGTTCATCAGCCCAACTTCCACCGGCGTCAGCACCGGCTCCCCATTTTGGAGCACAAAGACAACGTACTGGCCGTCCGCAATTTCGCGCAGCGCCTCGATGGGCACGAGGGTGGCGCCCAGAGCTTCACCACCGACGATATCGACGGTGGCATTCAGGCCCATTGGCAGTACCTGCGGGCGGTTGTTGTCTAGTTGGACGATGGCGCGGACGGCCGACACACCGTTGCTCGTGGTAATCGCCGGGTCAACCTGGGTGACCGTGCCGTCGACGGTCTGGTCGGGAAAGGCATCGAAGACCACATCAGCCGGATAGCCGACGGCCACTTTGTCCAGGTCAGTCTCGTCGAGAAAGAGTTCCAGCTGGGGCTGGTCGAGGTCGGCCAGGGTGATGATGGCTGTCGTGCCCACCAGTTCCCCCAAATTGGCTCCTACGGCGGTGACGACGCCCGCGACCGGGGCTAACATGATCGTGTCGTTCAGCGCTTCCTGGGCTGCCTGGACATTGAGTTCGGCCTGCCGCTGGCTCAAGGAATCTGCTTCACGGTTGAGTAATGCTTGCTGGTAGCCCAGTTCCGCCTGCCGGACGGTCGTTCTGGCGAGGCTGATATCGTCCTCTGTGGGGCCAGTCTGGGCCGATTGCAGCGCCAATTGGGCGCTGACGACACTGGCCTGGCTGCTCGCCGTGCCGCTGGAGGCACTGCTGGAGACCGTGCCGCTGTACTGCAATTGGGCTACCTCCAGGTTGTCCTGGGCGCGCTGCAGGCTGCGTTCGGCGGCGCTGCGCTCGTTTTCCAGTGCCGTGGCCCGGCGAGGGTCACTCAGTTCCCATTCTCTTCCGGGGTCGTAGGCGGTGTCGTAAGCCTCCTGGGCTTCTTCCAGATCGCGCTCTGCCTGCTCCAGGCTGATAGCCGAGACCTGGATGTTGCTGCTGGCCTGGCCCTGTTGGCCGAGCGCGGCGTTGTAGCCGGCCTGCGCCGCTTCCAGTTGGGCTTGCAGCAGGGCGATCTCATCGTCGTCCACTGTCCAGTTGAGCAGTTCATCGAGGTCAGACTGGGCCTGTTCGAGGTTGATTAGCGCTTGCTCGACGGCAATATCGTTGTAGCTGATGCCCGTTTCGGTAGCGGCGGCATCATTCTGCAGAACAATCTGCTCCAGCTGCAGCTGCGCATTGGCCAGGCTCTGTTGGGCGTCGCTGTCGTCCAGAACTGCCAGCACGTCACCGGCTTCCACGTGGTCGCCGACGCTAACCAGTAGTTCGACCAGGCGACCGCCGCCGGGAAAGCCAAGGGCCACCTGGCTGGCGGGGATGATGGTGCCCGCGCCGGTGGCGGAAATGATAATGTCGCCCGTCCTGACGGACGTGGTCTGCAGCGCTTCTTCGTCTGCTGCGTTTGTCTCGTCTGCCTGCACGGTGGTGCATGCTGCGAGTCCGGCCAACACAAAGGCCAGGATCGCCACCAACCATAAATGAGATCGCTTGAATCTGTTCATTGTCTGTCCTTCCAGGGCCAGCCGCAGCTGGCCACAGATATCATCAGATGATGAACAGTCTAGCTGGGAGATATATAGAAAATGTGAAGACGGTGTAAAGCAACAGCAAATGACCGGCTGTGGCCGGGTCATTGTTTGTGCTGCCGCTTTGGCGGGGCGCTTATGGAGCCAGCAATGCCCCGTGCGCCGGGGCCAGCCGGGCGCTGAAGTGGCGCAGCGTGGGTGGGGCGTCGACGATGGTCAGGCCGCGAATGCGGTCCTTCATGCTGTTGACGTAGAGGATCACCTCGGCCAGGTAGTCGACATGGCTCTGCGTGTAAACACGGCGCGGGAAGGCCAGACGCACCAGTTCCATCGCCGCCGGCTTCTCGCTGCCGTCCGGCTGGCGGCCAAACATCACCGAGCCGATCTCCACCGAGCGGATGCCGCCTTCCAGGTAGAGCACCAGCGACAGCGCCCACGCCGGGAACTCGTTTTGGGGGATGTGGGGCAGCATACCCAGCGCGTCGATGTAGATGGCGTGGCCGCCGGGCGGCTGGACGATGGGGACGTCGTTGGCGGTCAGGATGTCGCCCAGATAGGCGACGGAGCGGATGCGGTAGTGCAGGTAATCTTCGTGCAGCACTTCCTCCAGCCCGACGGCAATCGCTTCCAGGTCGTAGCCCGCCAGCCCGCCGTAGGTGGGGAAGCCTTCGGTCAGGATCAGCAGCTTCTTGCAGCGCTGGGCCAGGGCGTCGTCGTTGAGAGCCAGAAAGCCGCCGATGTTGGCCATGCCGTCCTTTTTGGCGCTCATCGTGCAGCCGTCGGCGTAGCTGAACATCTCTTGGGCGATTTCCAGCGGCGTCTTGTCCGCGTATCCCTCCTCGCGCTGCTTGATGAACCAGGCGTTCTCGGCGAAGCGACAGGCGTCGAGGAAGAACGGCATGCCATGGCGGCGACAGATCTCGCTGGCGGCGCGGATGTTGGCCATGCTGACCGGCTGCCCGCCGCCGGAGTTGTTGGTGACGGTTATCATCGCCAGCGGCACGTGGCCGGCATGGTCGATCAGTGTCTGCTCCAGCGCGTCCAGATCGATGTTGCCCTTGAACGGGGCGATGAGGGCCGGGTCCCGCGCTTCACGAACGGGGATGTCGAGTGCGGTCGCGTCCCGGTACTCGACGTTGGCCCGCGTCGTGTCGAAGTGGGTGTTGTTGGGCACGATGTCGCCCGGCCCGGCGAGCGAACCAAACAGGATGCGCTCGGCGGCGCGGCCCTGGTGGGTGGGGATGACGTGGGTGAAGCCGGTGATACGCTGCACCGCCTCTTCGAACTTGTAGAAGGAACGCGCCCCGGCGTAGCTCTCGTCGCCCAGCATCATGCCCGCCCATTGCGCCGACGACATCGCGCCTGTACCGGAGTCGGTCAGCAGGTCAATCAGCACATCGTCGGCGCGCAGCAGGAAGAGGTTGTGGCCTGCCTCCCGCAAGAGCTGCTCCCGTTCGTCGCGGGTGGTCTGGCGGATCGGCTCGACGGTCTTGATGCGGAACGGTTCGATAATGGTCTTGAACTGCATGGCGCTCTCCTGTGGGTTGGTGGGGAAGGCGGCGCAAATCCACCGCGCCCCCATTGTAGCTGCGGTCGGACGCAGAACCAACGGGAGAGCGGGTCAGCCGGCGGGGTTCAGAAAGTCCAGAACGGTGCGGTTGAACGCGTCGGCCGCTTCCCAGAACGAGGCGTGGCCCGCGCCGGGCAGGACGTGAAGCGTGGCCTTCGGCAGCGCGGCGGCAATTGTCTCCGAATAGTGAACTGGCTTGAGCAAATCCTTCTCGCCGACGATGATGCAGGCCGGCTGCCGGATCTCGCCCAGCCGGCCGGTGATGTCGAGGGTCAAGAAGCAGCGACACAGCTGTTCCACCGATGGCAGGTGCAGTCCGCTGGCGGCCGCCACACGGCTGAGAAGGAAGTCGTACTGCTCAGCAAAGAACGCCTCGCTGAAGTTCCAATACCACGTTGAGCGGTAGAACAGCTCGTGGTCGCCCAGCGCGGCGAGGCGCGCCCAGCTGTCGATAATGGCCTCAAGCTGCGGCTCGACGTGGCTGACTGCATCGGCCACAATGAGTGTGCGGCAGCGCTCCGGGTGGCGTAGGGCAAAGACTAACGTCAGCTCGCCGCCGTAGGAGATGCCGCCGATGTGGGCGCTGTCCACGTCCAGCGCGTCGAGCAGGGCGGCGAGGTCGTCGGCGTGGTCGTCCCAGGTGTAGGGCATGTCGCCCGTCGCCCACTTCTGCGACTGGCCCTGTCCGCGCATGTCGTACAGCAGCACGCGGTAGTGGGGGGCCAACGCCGGCACCTGGAACGCTGTCCACGTGGCTGGTGTTGGCGATGACGCCGTTGTTGAGAACGAGAACCTCTTCGCCCTCCCCGTGCCATTCATAATACAGGTCGACGTTGTTGACGGTGATGTGCGGCATGGGTATGTATCGCATCGAGCGGCAGCGGCCGCCCAGCTCCTTACGGAGATGTTACCTCATACCCCAAATCGCGCACGAGGCTGGCGATCAGCTCGGCTCCGGCTTCGGTCGTGTGCTGTCCATCACCACCGATTAATCCGGTGTCGCGCGGGTCGATCTCATGGTCCGGGCCGGTGAAGGCGTCGTATACGTGGGCGATGGGTATGCCGTGAGCGGCCGCAGCATCGTGGATTGCCTGCGTGTAAACGCCCCAACATGCTTGGCATTCTTCCAGTACATCGTCTTCCGCCCAGCGCCGGGGAAATTGATACGAGTCGTAAGCATGAATGATCATCGGCTGGTCGCCGCGCAGTTCCAAGATCTGGTCGTAGATTTCGCCCAGGTGCTGCCGATAGAGGTCAAAGGCCACAGGCGGGCAACTATTGACATACAGGTTTCCCAGCATGCAGTTCGAATCATCTGGATACTCGTCAGACATCGAATGGATCGGATTGGCATAGAAGACCACGATCTCGGCTTCGGCCACAGCGTCAGCCAGCCGGGCGACTTTGTAGCTGGCGAGCCTTTCTCGCCGCAGACCTCCGAGTACCTCGCCCGCGCTGAGAACAGGCTTGGCAAAGTCGTGGACGATGACGTTAACGCCCATGTCTTCGGCGATAAACTGGCCATAGATATCGGCTGCCCCCCAGCCAGTGGAATCACTGATCCACACGAGGTCCCATTCATCCAATGCACTAAGTTGCTCCTCGGGGGTGGGTGGGCTCGCTGTGGGTTCCTCAGTCACCGCTTCGACCGGCGCTTCCGATGCAGTCGGTGGGATACTGGTCGGCACTTCGGTGGCGACTTGCTTCTTCGCGATGACAGTCGTTTCGTTCGCGACCGGTTCGGCGGACGTCTCCACCGTTTGCGCGCCGCCGCAGGCAAATAGTCCAGCAAGCAGCAGGAACATGGCAGCGACCAATGACGGCCGCCACCGCTTCTGGTTGGCGTGAGACATGATGTTGCTCCCCTGGGGTCGATTGAATCAGGCGAGTCCAGGAATCGGCACGAGAAATGCCTGGTATCGGCCCCGCAAACTCACTCACTGGTCAGGATAAGCCGCGCCGCTGTCCGACGCAAGTGACAAATGTCATGTGTGACAGCGCCTGGTGGAAGCGATGGTCAAAGTACGCAATAGATAGCGCCCCGCACTGTTTCTGGCATGCGTTCGCCCGTTGCAAATCGGCACGGCGAAGATAATCTTCTTCTTGCCCGCGTCAGGCATTCAGGAGACGCCCGGCACTCAAGGCACCAATGCCAGAACAATGGACAAAGTGATGTTCTATAATGGGTACTCCTGTGATTGCGCCATTAAGAGATTGCACTGCCACGCTCGCTAGGGTGAAGAGATTTCATAGCCCAGATCGCGAACAAGCGTGGCGATCAGCGTGGCCCCGGCCTTGTTGGTATGTTCTCCATCAGTCCCGATGAGATCCTGATCTCGCGGATCCATGTCATGATTGGGGCCGGTGAAGGCGTCGTAGACATGAGCTACGGGTACACCATGGGCTGCGGCGGCATCATGGATCGTCTGGATGTAATTCCCCCAGCACTCACCACATTCGGCCGACACCCCGTCGGCTTCCCATTTGTCCGGAAAGTTGTAGGAGTCGTAGGCGCGAATGATTATGGGCTGGTTGCCGCGCAAAGCGAGGATTTCCTCATAGATGGCGTCGAGATGCGCGCGGTACAGATCGAAGGTCTCCGGATCGCATTCGTTGACATAGTTGCCTGTGTAGCCGACACACATCCAGTCGCCCGGATGCTCTTCAGACACGGAGTCTATAGGATTGGCGTAGAAGACGACCACCTCTGCGTCGGCGATTACGTCAGGCAGCTGCTTCAAGCGAAGGTGATTTGGTTCCTGCCCGCGCAGTGCATCGAGGACGCGCCCGGCACTTAGGGCACCAATGGCATAACGATGGACATTAACCGGAATCCCATTGTCTTCTGCAACCATCTCAGCATAGACATCGTATGCTCCGAACCCGGTCGAATCACTGATCCAGACGAGGTCCCATTCGTCCAGGCCACGAAGTTGCTCTTCGGGCGAGGTGCAGGATACTGTTAGTAAGGCGAGAACTGCCAGGAAAAAAACAATTTGACGTTTCATGATAGGTACTCCTGTGATTGAGCCATGGGGAAATTGCATCTGCCATACTTTCTAGGGTGAAGAGATTTCATACCCCAGATCGCGAACAAGCGTAGCGATCAGCGTGGCCCCGGCCTTGTTGGTATGTACTCCATCAGTCCCGATGAGATCCTGGTCTCGCGGATCCATGTCATGATTGGGGCCGGTGAATGTGTCGTAGACATGAGCTATTGGAACGCCGTGGGCCGCAGCTGCGTCGTGGATGACCTGTGTGTAGTTGGCCCAGCACTCACCGCATTCGGCTCCTACGCCATCTTCTGCCCACTTGCCAGGAAAATTATAGGAGTCGTAGGCCCGAATAATGAATGGCTGGTCGCCACGCAGGGCCAGAATCTCCTCATAGATTGCGTCGAGGTGTTGGCGGTAGACATCAAAGCTCTCCAACGCACACTCATTGACATAGTTGCCACGTTTCTCGACGCACATCCAGTCGCCCGGAATGGTCTGCGAATCTGAATCAGTCGGGTTAGCGTAGAACACAACAAGCTCTGCGTCAGCAATGGCTTCTGGCAACTCCTGGAGGCGATAATCTTCCGTTTCCTCGCCACGGAGTCCACTCAGAACGCTCCCTGCGCTCAACCCCCCGATGGCAAACTTGTGAAGGTTGACTGGAATGCCAACGTCTTCTGACACCATGTTCGAATAGAGAAAATCCGCGCCATAACCAGTGGAATCACTGATCCACACGAGGTCCCATTCGTCCAAGGCGCGAAGCTGCTCCTCAGGGGTGGATGCACTTGCGGTGGGTTCCTCAGTCACCGCTACGACCGGCGTCACCGACGCAGTCGGCGGGATGACAGTGGGCACCTCGGCGACAGCCTGTTCCTCCGCTCTGACTACCGCTTCTCCGGCGTCCGGTTCGGCAGGCGTTTCCACCGTGTGGGTGCCGCCACAGGCAGCCAGTCCAACAAGCAGCAGGGCGGTGAGCATTACAACTAGCTTTTTCATTGTAGATTTCCTCCGGAGCCATTGCTTCAAACCTGACAAGAACCTTACTTCTGCCTGCACGATAAACTAGTACCGATCGGAAAACGTTCGGAAACCGCTATAATCGGCAGATGGACCTCTTCTCTCGCGCCGGACAGGAACGACTGAAAACGGCCGCTCCCCTGGCGGCGCGGATGCGACCGCGCACGCTGGATGAGTACGCCGGGCAGACGCACATCATCGGGCCGGGCCGCCTGCTGCGGCGGGCCATCCAGGCCGACCAGCTCTCATCGCTCATCTTCTACGGCCCGCCCGGCACCGGCAAGACGACGCTGGCGATGGTCATTGCCAACTCCACACGCAGCCATTTCATCACCATCAATGCCGTGCTGTCGGGCGTCAAGGAGATTCGCGAGGCGATTGCCACCGCCCAGGAGCGGCTCGACCTCTATGGCCAGCGGACCACGCTGTTCGTGGATGAGGTCCACCGCTGGAACAAGGCCCAGCAGGACGCGCTGTTGCCCCATGTGGAAAACGGCACGATCATTCTCGTCGGCGCGACGACGGAGAACCCGTACTTCGAGGTCAACAAAGCCCTCGTCAGCCGCAGCCGCATCTTCCAGTTACGGCCGCTGACTGAAGACGACCTGCGCATGATCGCCCGGCAGGCGTTGGCCGACGAGGAGCGGGGGTACGGAGCGCTCAACGTTGAGCTGGCGGATGAAGCGCTCGACCATCTGGTCGACGTGGCCAACGGCGACGCGCGCGGCGTGCTCAACGCGCTGGAACTGGCGGTGGAGACGACGCCGCCCGACGACGACGGCCTCATCACTATCACGCTGGACGTGGCCGAGGAGTCGATCCAGCGTCGGGCGGTGCTCTATGACAAGGACGGCGACGTCCATTACGACACCATCTCGGCGTTCATCAAGAGTCTGCGCGGCTCCGACCCAGACGCGGCGCTCTACTGGATGGCCAAGATGATCTACGCCGGGGAAGACCCGCGCTTCGTCTTCCGGCGCATGGCGATTTTCGCGGGCGAAGACGTGGGCATGGCCGACCCGCAGGCGATGAGTATCGTCAACAGCTGCTGGGAAACGTTCGAGCGCATCGGCATGCCGGAAGGGCGCTTCCCGCTGGCGCTGGCGGCTATCTACCTGGCCACTGCACCCAAGTCGAACACGACGTTCGCCTTCTTCGACGCGCTGGGGTCGGTAGAGAAAGAGGCCGAAGCCGATGTGCCCACCCATTTGAAGGACGGCACGCGGGACAAGGAAGGGTTCGGCCACGGCGAAGGGTATCTGTATCCCCACGCCTACCGCGACCATTGGGTGGCCCAGCAATACTTGCCTGACGCGCTGCAGGGCAAGGTATTCTACCAGCCGGGCGAAATCGGCTACGAAGCGCAGATCAAGGCGGAGGTCGACCGGCGGCGCGAGGCGCAGCTGGCGGCGATGCTGGAAGCGGGGGACGAGGGGCACGGTGAGGTGCTGACGACCAGCCCGGCCAACCGCGCCCGCGATGCGTGGCTGCAGCGGACCATCGCCGGGAGCGGTCGGGCACTGAGCCATGTGCGCGACCACATCTTCGCTCTGGCCGCTTTGCAGCGCCACCATCTGGTGCTCGACGCCAACGCGGGCAGCGGCTTGCTGACGTGGGAGGCGGTGCGCCAGGTTCCGGAGGGTGGTGTCTGGTCGCTGGCGGCCGATCCCGACGCGGGGGAGGCACTGCGCCAGCAGGCCGGGCGGCTGCCGGAGGTGGAACAGCCGGTCATCCTCATCGGCACGCCCCCTGAGCTTGAGTTCATGCTGGCCCTGCGCGACGAGGAAGAGCTGCGCTTGGACCGGATTCTGGGTCGCAATCTGCTGTCGCTTGGCGAAGGGCTGGCGGCTAACACGGAGATGCTGGTCGGGCTGGTGGCGCGGCTGCTGCCAGGCGGCCGTCTGGTGCTGGCCCAGCCCGTCCCCCGCCACACGCAGCGGCTGGCCGAGCTGGTCGACTGGGGCAGCGACAAAGCGCTGGGCGAGCGGGTGCGCGTCGCTGAGGAAGCGATCTACACCAATCCCAACGACCCGCTGGTCAGCTGGGATGGCGACGATCTGGCGGCGCTGCTGGCGGCTGTCGGGCTGTCGGGCGTGCGCGTCAATCTGGAGCGGCGGGCCGACGAACGCCGGCTGACCGAGGAGCAGCTGGACCGCTGGTTTGCGGCCGAGCGCGGGGACGACGGCCGTCCGACCTACGCCGAGCATCTGCGCAGCGCCGGGCTGAGCGACGAAGAAGTCGAGGCAGTCGCCGCCCGCTACCGCCGCCAGCTCGCCGGGCAGAGCGTGCCCTGGGCATCGACGATGGCATACGCCGTGGCTGAGAAAGCGTAGACGGCCGCCCGCCGGTTGACCCAGACTGTATACTCCGATATCCTCAAGACATGACTTTTGGCACGCGTCGCCGGAGTCATTGCGCCCCATAATACACCCATCACCGACAAATCAGGGCTGCCGGACAACCGGCAATCCATTTCCTGCGTATAGGACGTAGTGCGCGGCACTCATTTATCGCCTTTCACAAGGAGGCAGCCATGTCTGAGGTAGCGATTCGGGTTGAGGGACTGGACAAGTCATTCGGCGATGTCCACGCCGTCAACAACATCTCCTTCGAAGTCAAACGCGGCCAAATCTTCAGCCTGCTGGGGCCGAACGGCGCGGGCAAGTCGACGACCATCTCCATGCTCTCCGGCCTGCTCAAGCCGACAGGCGGCGATGCCTTCGTCATGGGCCACTCCATTCTCACTGAGTCGGGTGCGGTTAAAGCGTCGATTGGTGTCGTGCCGCAGGAGATCGCCCTCTACGACGACCTGACCGCCCGCGAGAATCTGCTGTTCTGGGGCAAGATGGTCAACCTGCGCGGCGCAGAGCTGGCCCAGCGCGTCGATGAGGTCATGGAGCTGATTGGTCTGGTTGACCGCCAGAACGAGCGCATCGAGACTTACTCCGGCGGCATGAAGCGGCGGGTCAACATCGGCGCGGCGCTGCTCCACAAGCCACCGCTCATTATCATGGACGAACCGACGGTCGGCATCGACCCGCAAAGCCGACGCCACATTCTCGATGGCGTGTCCGCGTTGCGTGCCGATGGGGCGACCATCCTCTATACCACCCATTATATGGAGGAGGCGCAAGAGCTATCCGACCAGCTGGCAATCATGGACAAGGGCGTCATCATCGCCAGCGGCACGCAAGACGAACTGGTTCACATCGTGGGCGAACTGGACCGGGCGTCGCTGACGCTCGACGACACCCACGACGAGGTGCTGGAAGGGTGGCGGCACGTCCCCGGCGTGCACAGCGTGGCCCGCGAGAACGGCCAGGTGATGGTGCTGCTGGAAGATTCCACCGCCGCGCTGCCGCAGCTATTCGACGTGGCCGGGCAGCATGGCGCGAGAGTGACGGCCGTCGCCATCCAGGAGCCGAACCTGGAGAGCGTTTTCCTTCACCTGACAGGCCGGGCGCTGAGGGACTGATGATGAAAGCACTCGATATCGCCTTGAAAGATATTCGCCAGTCGATGCGCAGCCGTAACGCGCTCATCTTTATGTTCGCCATTCCCATTCTGATCACGGCGATGTTTGCCTTGATGTTCGGTCAGATTGCAGCCGGCGATGACGCGGAGTTCACCGTGCCCCGGACGGCCGTCTTGCTGGTCAATTTGGATGAGGGGGAGATGCCCATCGCCAGCGGCGACCTTCAGGCGGCCAACATGGGCGGCCTGCTGGGTCAGATGCTGCAGCAGGACGATCTGAGCGACTTGATGACGATTACGCAGATGGACGATGCGGCCGCGGCACGAACGGCCGTTGATGACCAGCAGGCGGGCGCCGCCATCATCATCCCGGCCGGCTTCACCGATGCCCTGACCAGCGACGCCGAAAACGTGTCCCTGGAGCTTTACACCGACCCCACGTTGACCATTGGACCGGCGATTGTCGAAAGCGTTGTGAGCCAGTTTGTCGACAGCTTCTCAGCGGGCACTATCGGCGTCGGCGTGACCATCGGGCAGTTGGCTGAGGCGGGACTGCCCGTGACCGACGACCTGGTCAACGATGCGGTCGCCCATTATCAGCAGACAGGTGGCCAGTTCGGCCGCGGGCCGCTGGTCAGCGTACAGCAGCCGCCCGGCGCGGACAATGGGCAGACCAATCAACTGGCCTCGATACTGGGACTCATTCTGGCCGGGATGATGGTGTTCTACGCCTTCTTCACCGGGGCCAACACGCTCAATTCGATTCTGACGGAGGAGGAGAACGGCACGCTGCAGCGCCTGTTCACCACGCCGACCTCCCAACTGTCGCTCTTCAGCGGCAAGTTTCTGGCGGCGTTGCTGGTGCTCAGCGTCCAGGTAGCGGTGCTGCTCATCTTCGGCAATCTGGTGTTCGATATCAACTGGGGCGAACCGCTGCCGGTGGCGATGGCGGCCGCCGGGCTGGTGCTCATCGCGGCCACATTCGGGCTGTTCCTCGTCTCGCTCATCAAAGACCAGCGGCAGGCGGGGGTCATCTTCGGCGGCTTGCTGACCTTAACCGGCATGTTGGGGCTGATGAGCGTCTTCACCGCCGGCGCGCCCAACACACCGCCCGCGCTGAATACGATTGGCCTGCTGGTGCCGCAGGGCTGGGCCATACGCGGGATGCGCCAGGCGATGGACGGGGCCGAGCTGGCCGACAACTTGCTGACGCTGGGTGTTGTCGTGGCCCTGAGTGCCGTGTTCTTCTTTGCCGGGCAGTGGCGGCTGCGGAAGCGGTTTGCTTGATCATGCAAACACCTCAGAGGTATCCAAAACCCCTGCGGTGTGGAGACTGAACCATGCGCGTTATCGATCTCGCTCTCAAAGATTTACAGCAACTTGTCCGGAGCCGGGAGACGTTTATCTTTCTGCTCATCATGCCGGTCGTCTTCACCATCCTGTTCGGCTTCGCTTTTGGTGGTGACTCAACGGCCGACCCTCGCTTGCCGATTGCTGTCTTCGATGCTGACCAGAGTGCGCTGAGTGGGGAGATAGTGGCCGCGCTGAGCAGCTCCGACGTCGTGAGGCTGGAAGAGAGCGAGGCGACGGCCGCCGAGCTGCCCCAGCTTGTGGCCGATGAAGATGTGGCCGCGGCGATATTGATCCCGGCTGGATTCGGCGAGGCGCTGCGCACGACAGGAGCCACGCCGCTTCCCATCGACCTTGTAGCCGGGGGGCAGACCGCCTTCACCGTGCAAAGCGAGTTGTCCCAAATTACGACTCGTTTGGTGTCGACCGTCAACAGCGCCCGCTATACGGCTGAAACGGCCGCCGCCCACGGGTTGGCCCCCGACGAAGCCTCACGGGCGAACCATTTTGACGCAGCGCTGGCTCGCGGTCTGGTGGCCTGGGAAGCGCCGCCGGTGACGGTCAAGGTGACCGCCGCCAGTGCGCTCTCGGCCGAGGCAGCGGAGGATAATGCCAACTACAGCGTTTACGCCCACTCCTCGCCGGGGATGATGGCCCAGTTCGCCATCGCCGGGTTGATGGGCGCGGCGGGGCTGCTGGTCATCGAGAAAAAGAACCGTGCGCTCGACCGGATGCTGACCACCAACATGACGCGCGGCCAGATACTGCTGGGTCACTTCCTGGCCATGTTCGCCATGATCATGATGCAGCTGGGTGTGCTCATCCTATTCGGCCAGCTCGTGTTGGGACTGCCATACTTGAGCCAACCGCTGGCCACGCTGCTGGTGACGGTGGCCACGGCTATCTTCTCCGCCAGCCTGGGGCTGCTCATCGGCGTGTTGGCCAAGTCAGAACAGCAGGTGATCGTCTTCGCCCTCATTCCTATGTTTGTGCTGGCCGGGTTGGGCGGCGCGTGGGTGCCGCTGGAGTTTACGCCGGAGACGTTCCAGCGCGTGGCGTACCTGACGCCGGTGGCGTGGACGGTCGACGGCTACAAGGACATCATCGTTCGCGGTCTGGGCGTCCAGTCGGTGCTGACCGGCGTGGGCGTGCTGCTGGCGTATGCGGCCCTCATCGCGGCGGTGGCGGCCTGGCGGTTCCGGCGGCAGTAACCGCCGAACTGCGCGGTGGATTGTAGCTCATCGTCCCGACCGGGCCGGAACAATGACGAACGGGCTTTCTTTTCCGCGTTCAGCCGGGAGTGGCTGCTTTCTCAGACCCGCTCAATCACCGTCGCAATGCCCATCCCACCGCCGGCGCAGAGAGTGATAAGCGCCGTCGACTTGTCCTGCCGTTCCAGCTCGTCCAGCGCCGTGCCCAGCAGCATGGCCCCGGTCGCGCCCAGCGGGTGACCGAGGGCGATGGCCCCGCCGTTGACGTTGACCTTCTCCAGCCATTCGTCTTCCAGCCCCATCTCGCGAATGAACTTCAGCACCACCGAGGCGAACGCTTCGTTGATTTCGATCAGGTCGATGTCGTCGATCGTCATCCCCGCTTTGGCCAGCGCCCGTTTGGAGGCCGGGGCGGGGGCGGTGAGCATGATCGTCGGCTCGTCGCCCAGCAGCGCCGCCGCCCGCACTCGCGCCCGGGGCTGGAGGCCCAGCTCCTGCCCCTTGGCCCAGGAGCCAACCAGCACCAACGCCGCCCCGTCCACAATGCCGGACGAGTTGCCTGCTGTGTGCACGTGGTCAATAGCCTCAAGCTGCGGGTATTTGCTGAGTGCTAATGCATCGAACCCCATCTCCCCCAACTTGACGAAGGCGGGCTTCAGCTGGCTCAATCCGTCCAGTGTCGTTTCGGGGCGGACGTGTTCGTCGTGGTCGAGCACGGTCTGACCGTCTGCATCGACGACCGGGATGATGCTGGTGAAACGGCCGTCTTCCTGCGCTGCTGTCGCCCGGCGTTGGCTCAGCAGGGCGTAGGCGTCGACATCGGTCCGCGAGAACGACTCCAGCGAGGCGATCAGGTCGGCGCTGATGCCCTGGGGCACGATGCCGAGCTGCTGAATGACCGCTTCATCGTCCCACATCGCGCCGCCGTCGCTGCCCATCGGCACGCGCGACATCGACTCGATGCCCCCGGCCACGATGAGATCTTCCCAATCGGAACGAACCTTCATCGCCGCCAGGTTGACCGCCTCCAACCCGCTGGCGCAGAAGCGGTTGAGCTGGGCGCCGGGCAGGTCGAGATCCCAGCCCGCGTAGAGCGGGGCGGTACGGGCGATGTTGCCGCCCTGTTCCTTGATGGGCGTCACACAGCCCAGCAGCACGTCGTCGACCTGCGATGTGTCCAGATCGTGGCGCTTCTGCATGGCGTCGAAGAGGGTCTTGAGCAGGTCGAGTGGTGGGGTGTTGTGGAGCGAGCCGCTGTCCTTGCCGCGGCCGCGCGGGGTGCGAATGGCGTCGAAGATATAGGCGTCTGTGGTCATGGTTAGCCTCCGCTGGGATTATAGCATGGGTAGGAACCGGGGGGTGATGAATAGGGGCTGGAGTTGACGGAAGTGGGTGCCTGCCGCGGTTCGGTGGTGGCCTCGCTGCGCTTCTTGCTATCATCGCATTCACGGCCCATTCCGCCGCAAGGAGAACCGATTGATGACCGACCAGCCTGCACCTGAAGCTAAGCCCGAAACGGCTGCCGCCGGCAGCCAGCCACCTACCACCAAGCCGCCGGCAGTCGCGGAACCGAAGCCATATGGCGAAGTTATCACTGAAGAAGCGGTCACCCATGAAGGGTTGATCACCGTCCACAAGGTTGGCCCCAGATGGTACTTCGAGCTGGCGCCCGAAAGCCTGGGTGTTGACATGTTGTGGTATGCTGAGTTTGGTGACTCGCCTGCCGGCGTGGCCAACAATCCTCGTGCTCTAGGCACCCGGTATGTGCGTTGGGAGCGGCACGAAAACAGCATCCTCGTCCGCGACCGCACCGACACGCTGCGGTTCCGGCCCGCCTTCGGCCTGGCCGACAATGAGCAGCGGGCGGCCGAACAGCGGTTCATTGAATCGGTGGCCTTGCCCAGCATCCTCTACAGCTTTCCGATTGCGGCCGAGGGCGAAGACGGTTCGGCCGTCATCGACATGACGCTGTTTCTCATTGCCAATCAGATGGAGTTTGATGCGAGTACGGTGCTGAAAGCAGCCGGTTATCAGGCCGGGGCCGCCGACCCGCTGCGCAGCCGAGTCGATCGCGTTTCCGTTGGCCCGGAGAACCTGCTAATCCATACCCTGCTGACGTTCCAACTGGCAACGGGCGCCAGCAGCGCGGCCACAGTGGGCGTCGTTCACAGCCTGCTGAAGCTGCCGGACCCGAAGATGAAGCCGCGCTATACCGACCCGCGCGTCGGCTACTTCACGACGCAGTTTGGCGTGGTCAGCCAGGAAGACGACCCGGGCATCGTCCACCGGCAGATCATCTCTCGCTACCGGCTGGAAAAGACCAACCCGGACGCGGACGTGTCCGACCCGGTCAAGCCGATCATCTTCTACTTGCCGCCGGAGATTCCGTCCAAGTGGCGACCCTACGTGCGCCAGGGCGTGGAGGATTGGCAGCCGGCGTTTGAGTCGGCAGGGTTTAGCAACGCCATCTTCGCCCACGACGCACCCACGGCGGAGGAAGACCCGGAGTGGGACCCGGCCGACGCCCGCTACTCTGTCATCCGCTGGGTGCCGCAGCCGTTTCCCAACGCCATGGGGCCGCACCTGGCCGATCCGCGCACCGGCGAGATTCTATCGGCCCACGTGCTGTTCTGGGATGATGTGCTCAAAATCGCCCAGCAGTGGTACTTTACTCAGGTCAGCGCCGTGGACGAACGCGCCCAGAAGCTGCCGCTGCCGGACGAGCGGCTGGGCGAGATGATCCGCTACATCGTCTGTCATGAGGTGGGGCACTCCATCGGCTTGCGCCACAACCACCGGGCGAGCCAGGCGTACACCACCGCTCAGCTGCGCGACCCGGCGTTCGCCGACGAACACGGACCGGTGGCGTCGATCATGTCCTACGGCCGCCTCAACTACGTCGCCCAGCCGGGTGACGGTGTGGAGCGACTGCTGCCTCGGCTCGGCCCATACGATTACTTTGCCATCAACTGGGGCTACCGGCCGATTCCGGAGGCAGCCACGCCTGACGAGGAAGTCAAGACCCTCTCAGAGTGGGCGGCGGTGGTGAAGGACAACCCGGAGCTCCAGTTCGGCGGCGAGGACGCGACCGCCAACTTCGATCCCACCGTATTGACAGAGAACATCGGCGCTGACCGGATCGAGTCGGCCAGGCTGGGCATCGCCAATCTGGAGCGCATGTTGACGTTCTTGGTCGCGGCGACTGCGAGAGAGCGGGGCGACTACGACCTGCTGTCGAGTATGTACCGGGGGATTCTGTCCAATCGCACGACATGGCTGGTCAGCGCGGCGAAGGAGCTGGGTGGCGTGGTCGAGCGACGGACGCTGGACCCGGAGTCGGAAGCGTTCGAGCGCGTGCCCGCCGAGCGCCAGCGCGAGATTGCGGCGTTTCTGCTGGACAATCTGCGTCGAGCCGGGCCGTTCTTGCGCCCCGACATCGTCAATCGCATCCAACCGTTTAACGCCATCAAGCCGGTGATGGACAGCCAGAACGCCGTGCTCGACAGCATGTTGGCCGGGGTAATCTACAAGCAGTTTGAGGACGCGGCCATTCTGGAGCCGGAGAAGGCGTACCCGGTAGCGGAGTATCTGGGTGATGTCCAGAGTGGGCTGTTTGCCGAGCTGACACACTCCTCAGCCGGTCATCGACCCGATCATGCGCTCAGCGCAGCGCCATTACGTAAGCAAGATGAAGGAACTGCTGGCGGCATATGAGTCTCCGCTCGACCCGATGTTGTTGCAGATGATTGCCGCGATGGGCATCCCGGCCGATCTGCTGGATATGCTGATGTCGTCGGGGCAGGGGACCGACTTCCGCAACGCCGCGCGGACTGTGCTGCGCGAGCTGCGCGGCGAACTGATCGCCGCCCTGGAACGAGTGACCGACCCGACGACCAATGCCCATCTCCACGACTTGATTCACGAAGTCGGTGTCACATTGACCGGCGATACGTCCCAGCCGGCCGACTCCCTCAGGCTGTTCTAGCTGTCCGATTCCAACTGCCCAAAAAGTACGGGGCTGGCAGATGATGCCAGTCCCATCGTCCGGTGCCCCTTGCCGTCTGGCGCAATACCCCGGCGAGGCCGTTCCCACAGTCGCATTGACGCGGGGCCGGGGGTATAACTGGTCGACATTATTCCGGCGCGGGACTGTCTCGCGGCCGTAGGAGAAGACGCTATGAGCCACTCTGACCACATGGAAACCAGAACCATCCGCACGCGGGCGACCGCTACCGCCAACCGCGAACAGCTTACGCCGCTTTACATGGCCTCCGGCTTCTACTTCGAGAACGCTGAACAGGCCCGCACCGTCTACAGCGGCGAAAAGCCGGGCTACGTCTATTCGCGCTGGGAGAACCCCAACACCGACGAACTGACGGAGCGGCTTTGCGCCCTCGAAGGGGCGGAAGCGGGGCTGGCGGTGGCGTCAGGTATGGCCGCCCTCTTCACGGTCCTGGCCGGGCTGCTCAACAGCGGTGACCATGTCGTTGCCTCGCGGGCGATCTTTGGTGCGACGCACCAGATTCTGACCGGCGTGCTGCCGCGCTGGGGCATCAGCCACAGCTACGGTGAGCCGGATGACGTGGCGTCGTGGGCGGCGCTGTTCCGGCCAGAGACGCGCCTTTGCATCGTCGAGACGCCGTCCAATCCGGGGTTGGCGCTGGTCGATATCGCGGCCGTCAGCGCGCTCTGCCGGGAGCGCGACGTCGTGCTGGTGGTCGACAACACGTTCGCCACGCCCGCGCTGCAGCGGCCGATCGAGCATGGGGCTGACCTCGTGGTCCACTCCACGACGAAGTTTCTCGACGGCCAGGGACGCACCATCGGCGGGGCAATTGTTGGCGAGCGGTTCGTCATGGATGAGCTGATCCGCTTTGCCCACCAGACCGGCCCGACGATGTCGCCGTTCAATGCGTGGCTGACCAGCCAGGCGCTGGAACTGCTGCCGCTGCGCATGGCCCAGCACAGCGCCAACGCGCTGGCGTTGGCCGGCTGGCTGGAAGCGCAGCCACAGGTCGCCTCCGTGCGCTATCCGTTCCTGCCCTCCCACCCGCAGCACGAACTGGCCACGCGCCAGATGTCGGCCGGGGGCGGCATTGTCACCTTTGAGCTGGCCGGTGGGCTGGAGAGCGGGCAGCGCTTCCTCGATGCGCTGGTCATGTGCGACATCGTGGCCAATCTGGGCGACGTGCGCACCATCGTCACCCATCCGGCCTCGACCACCCACAGCACGCTGACGGCCGACGAGCAGCTCGCCGCGGGCATTACGCCGGGTCTGGTGCGCGTCTCCGTCGGGTTGGAGCATATTGACGACATTGTGGCTGACCTGGGCCAGGCGTTGGCGCAAGCCACAGTGGAAGGATAGCAGTGGGAAACGGGTCAACTGCAGAAGCTCGTCTTCTACTCCTCCTCGTCAATGTCGCTCGCCCAACACCCGCAGCCGCTCCAGTCGCGGTGCTTCATTGGCCACCAACCAGGAATCAGCTGACAAGAGCGCGTAGGCGCGAGCGAAGTAGGGCGCGGCCGCCACTATGGCCCCCTGGGCGGTGAGGCACTCTCCGATCTCCTCGTAGACGTAGCCCGATGGCTCGCCCAGGGCCTCATACTCCGCCATGAGCACGCGCTGCTCGGCCAGCGCTCGGCCGTCTGGCCCAGGTCGCGCCGCACACGCGCCACGCACCAGCGAGCGATCCGGTACTCTGCTTCCGGGCCATGCCGGCGGCGGAATTCGCGCGCTTGCTCCAGGTAGGTGAAAGCGCGTTCGTAGTCGCCCGCGGCATGGTAGGTCCAGCCGATGTTGTTGAGCAGCGACCCTTGCCAGCGCTGGGCGGCGGGATCGTCACTGGCCTGAGCCATCTCCAACGCCCGCAGATTCCAGGCCAGCGTCTCCTCGGGCGGTGAGGCGATGGCGATCATGTGGGCCGCGTCGACAGCCAGTCCATCCTCCCCCGTCTGCTCGGCCAGCTCCAGTGCCCGCTGGAAGTGGGGCATGGCCTCCTCCGGACTGCCGGAACTATTCAGCAGGCGGCCGCGTTCCAGCTCGTAACGAACATGGGCGGTGGCCGGGCGCTCCGGCAGCTGTGACGCCACCTCATCCAGCGTGGCGGCGGCCGCCGCAAAGTGGCGCTGCAACCCCTGGGCGCGAGCGATCTGGGTCAGCACCTGCAGCCGCAGGTCGTCGTCAGTCACGGTGGGGAGCAGGTCACGGAAGCGCTGTTCGCTGGCGACCGGATCGCTGTACTCCCACAAGGGGGTAATCGGGTCGGTTGGTTCGTTGGTCATGTCGGTATTATACGCCTTGTGGCGGCGGTTGAAGACATTCGCTTTGTTCGACCAACGACGCCGGTCTGTCCCCAACGAAAAACGCCGCACCCTGTTGCCAGAGTGCGGCGCTTCCCGAGTAAGGAGGAGGAAGAAAGATGAGCCTGTGCTGCTCTACTAAAGAGACAACGTTCGGTTCGGCTTTCTTACCTCCGTCCTTACCATCATCCCGATCGGAGTCGGGTTAGTTCTGGAGCATCCAGGCCTTGGCTTCTGCAGCCTTCCATGGCGCCGGGGCCATAGAGCCAGAGCAGGCCGGTCTCGGTCGCGTTCAGCTGGTCGCCGAAGTCGAGGACGAAGAAACCAAGCTTGCTGGAACGGGCCGGCAGCTCAGTGTAGCCGGCGTCGCCATTCTCGAAGAGCGTGTAGTAACGCTCGCCCAGCGGCACAATGTTCATGCCGAGGATCTCATCGCCAGGACCGCCATAGTAGAAGTCGTTGGCGAAGGCGTCCACGCCTATCGAGGTAACGAAGAAGTCGCTCGCATTCAGACCAATCTGGTCACCGCAGAACGTCAACACGGTGTTGGCGCTGTTGGTGTAGAAGGTCGTGAAGAAGAACGCACCCGCGTCGCCCGTGGCCAGGTCGACAACCCAGGTCAGGTTGCGGCCGTCGGTCACGTTGTTCAGCGTGAAGTCACGGTTCAGGACGAGGTAGTCGGCCACGCCGTCGCCGGTCGTGTCGAGCTCAAACTCGAAGCTGAACGGACCGGGCACCGTCTGACGTTCCCACGTGTTGACCGCAAAGGACATGACGAACGAATCCTCAGGACCGCAGAAGCCTGCCGGAACCGGGTAGGTCTGGACACCGATGTAACGGAAGTCCGGACGCTGCTCCTGGCTGCCGGGGACGCCTTCGGCCATGTCGGGGCTCGTGCCAATCAGTGAGTAGGTGTCGATGAAGGTCGCCGTGCGGCCCATGTTACGGACCCACGAGAAACCGTTCTGCTGCACGCCGTACTGAACATCGCCGGCGCCGCGCGGCAGCACGTGCCACGGCATGTGGATCGCGTTGTCGGGGTCGCTGGCGTCGATGAAGTGGATGTAGCCATCGTACTCATTGAAGGTCAGCAGGCTGGCGTCTGCGCCACCGGAGCCACTGTTCATGACCCACGGATGCAGCTCGCGGCCGCCCGTCTGGCGAATGAACATATGAACCGGGAAGGAGACGCTGCCGTTGGACGGCACCACAAACCATGACGGCACGGAGAGGCGAACTTCGCCGCCCGTATCGTTATCGAAGCGGAAGTCAACTTCACTGCGCAGTGTGACGTCGTTGCTGGAGTAGTTCTCGATGACGACACGACGGACCAGGGTTTCCTGATCGGTCACATCATGCATGCCGAACGACAGACCACCGGTCAGGGCGGTGCGGTCCCAGGCAGCCAACGAGGAGTTGACGGCTTGGTCGACGCGCACTTCGCCGCCACCGATGCGGCTGATCGGGGCCAGTTCGCCACCGAAGAACTCAGGCTCGTTCATGATGTCGGTCTCAGCCGTATTCATCAGAACAGACTTGCACCTGGGCCCAGTTACGATCCGGGTACGCATCCATGACCAGGGCAGCTGCACCGGCGACCATTGGCGAAGCGCCAGAGGTGCCGCCGAACGGACCTTCGCCCGTGCCGCTGCCGGCGATGGCGGAGACAGACGCGCCGGGGGCGCCGATGTCAACACCAAAGGTGTTGTAGACGGAGCTCGGTCCACGCGAGGACGAGCCAACCATGTGCTGGACCAACGGGATGCCCTGGGCCGGGTCGAACACGACATACGTGTCGGGCAGACCGGACTTGAGGGTGTTGGAGTCAGCCTGGCTGATCATGAAGCCGGGGATGGTGACCGGGTCGCCACCGTCGCCACCGGAGAACGGGTCTCCAGGAGCAACGAGGCCGATGATACCGGCCACGCCACCGGCGTCGCCGATGTTCTTGATCTTGAGCGTGAAGTTACAGGCGCCACGATCGGCCAGAACGACAGACCGGTCATGTCGCCAGTCATACGGCGCACAACCGTTCTGGTTGTCACCATCGGTGTCGCCGTACTGCAGCGGGCCTTCGACCAGACCGGACTCAGACAGCGGAACCGACCACGGCTGGAAGACAGCGGCGTAGGTGCCGGCGATCGCTTCTGGCGCAGTCACTTCCATCAGCGGCTGAACAGCCGACGGAACGTTGCGTCTGGGCCACGGACAGCGACGTCAGCGACGAAGCAGGCGTACCCAGGATGTAGGGGATGTCGGAGCCGTTGCCGGCGGAGGTGACGGACAGGAGGCCCAGGGCGCTGGCATTGTCGACCGCAAAGGAGAGGTCGTCAACAACCGGGTTGCCCATGTTGGCGCCCAGGGACATATTGACAATGTCCATGCGGTCGCTCAGGTCGCCATCACCATTCGGGTCCAGCGACCATTCCATGCCTTGCAGCAGGGCGATGCCGGAGCAGGACGTGCTGACCGAGGAGCAAACCTTGACGGCGTACAGATCGACGCCGGGGGCTACGCCACCCAGACCACCGATGATGTCGGCCACATGCGTGCCATGTCCGGCCTCGGGACCGTCATCCAACGGATCGGGATCCGGCGCTTCGGGGCCATCAGGCCACACGGAACCGGTAAAGTCATAGCCACCGACAACCTTGGCGGTTGGGAAGGTGCCTGGCTCAATAATATCCGGATTGTTGTTGTCGTAGTCCTCGACGCTGCCCGAACCGCCCAGATTGGCGTGGGTGTAGTCGATACCGCTATCCAGAACCGCGACTTTGACACCGGAGCCGTCGTAGCCCATCGCCTGGACATCGGACGCGCCGATGTAGGGGACGGTCTCAGACAGGTCCTTCTGGTAGTCGACGACCGGGTTCACGGACTCAACGTCCGGGTTGTTGGCCAGAGCGTCCAACGCAGAAGCGTCGATACGCATGATGACCGCGTTCAGGGCCAGCTGCATGGTGGCCAGGACTTCCGCGTTGGGGTCCAGGGCGTATGCATTGGCGATGACGCCGCTCTGCTGCGTGACGGCTGCGTCAGCAGCCAGAGCCATTCCGGCGCTGTCGGCGCCGGCAGCGGCGGCGGTGGCTACCGCCGGGCTGGTCAGGCGAACGACGACGCGCTGCGCGCCCGTGGCGCTGGCCAGCGAGCTATGCAGTCCACCGAGCAGCATGCTGCTGTCAACGGTGATTGGCGAGTCGAGCTTCGCGCCCGCAATTTCGCCCGGCATGGCGCGATTGATAATCGGCGCGATCAGCGCGCTGGGTGCCGGGGGACTCTCCCTGGCCAAAGGCGACTGACGCCGTAGCCAGCAGGAGAGCCAGTATAAGGAACACCTTTAGTGTTCGTTTGGCAGTGCTTTTGTTAGACAACTCATTCCTCCATCTAAATATCTGATAGTTCAGACTTCTATTGTTTCCAGGGATACAGTGGAAGGTGCGACGG
Organism: uncultured Chloroflexia bacterium; assembly: GCA_963715935.1. Classification (GTDB taxonomy): domain Bacteria; phylum Chloroflexota; class Anaerolineae; order Promineifilales; family Promineifilaceae; genus Promineifilum. The sequence continues at coordinate 27,674 of CAVQSM010000008.1, forward strand.
GGTCAGGTAATTTCACCCCGGACGCTGGTTAACTCATTGCGTTTTCCTGTGCATCACCTCCTTAAATCCCGCGATCTTCATATGACACTCCTTTGTATGGGTGGCTGTCATACGAGAAAACAAGCAGGTGCGGGGGATGTGCATCCTGCTGCTAGGGCAATGTGATTGGTGTAACGGCCGTTGCCGGTTGGTCAACGAATACCGCCTTCTGTAACACAGTGCAAAAAAACCATAACCTGGTGATCCAAGGCAAAACCTCGAAGGCGTTAACGCCCTATTCACAATGATAGCACTTTCCGGGCGCGGATCAAACACTTTTTACACGACCTTGGTCCTGATCGATGCCAATATCGTCGCAATAGCCGTGCGTTGGACAAGTGATGCATTTCACGTACAATTTTGCCTGCGGGTTGCCTGATGTGACCTCGCACTCATTCATTGGCGATTTTACGGTAACTGGTTGTTCGTGCGGTGCTGGCAAGCACCTCGAGCGAGAAGCCAGGAGGAGACACGATGGAACGCATCAAGAAAGATTTCAATACCATCGCGCTCGTGATGATTCCGGTGGCCATTGCCATCAACATCGCGATCGGCACGATTGTATTCCAGCTCCGGGTTCCTTTTGTATATCTGGACTCAATCGGCACCATTTTTGCTGGTGCGGTGGCTGGCCCGTGGGTGGGTGCACTGACTGGCTTTTTGTCTAACATTGTTTGGATTGCGCTGGGCAACCCGGCGTATGGTTGGTACGCAGGCGTGGCGGCCGTCATCGGTGCGCTGGCCGGCGTCTTTGCCTACTACGGCTGGTTCCGCACCTGGTGGAAGGCGATCCTCGCCGGTCTGATCACTGGGCTGGTGGCGTCGCTGCTCTCGGCCCCCATCACGATCCTGGTCTTCGGCGGCTTCACCGGCGCGGGCACCGACCTGATCACCGGCGCGTGTCTGGCGGCTGGCGGCGGCATCGAGCTGTGTGCCTTCGGCCAGAGCCTGGCAGTCGACCTCGTCGACAAGACCGTCTCGTTCTTCATCGTGTGGCTGATTATCCAGGCGCTGCCTGACCGCTTCCTGGATCGCTTCTCCCGCGCCGAAAGCTTGACCTAGCAGCGGCCCGGACCTTCTCTTGACGACCAAATATGGCATGTACATCCCGCGTGACAGCGGGATGCACCGCTTGCACCCGCTGACCAACATCACCATCACGATGGTGACGATGGTGCTGGGCTTTGCGCTGCCGGGCATGTGGACGCCGTACTTCTTGCTGCTGCTGGTCATTGTGCCCCTGGCGCTCTGGTCGGGCGTGCTGGGGCCGGTCGCTTCGGCCACGCTGAAGATCGCCCTGCCGTACGCCATCTCGCTACTGCTCATCCGCGGCCTCATCTGGCCCGGCGGCACGCCGGTGCTGGAGCTGGGGCCGATCTCCTTTAAGGAAGAAGGCATCCTCTTTGCCCTCAGCAGCACTGGGCGCATCGCCCTCATCATGGCCAGCTTCCTGCTGTTGACCTACACCACCCGACCTGACATGCTCATGCTGGCGCTGACGGAGCGGGGCGTGCCCTACAGCATCTCCTATGTGGTGCTGTCGGCCATGCAAATCGTGCCGCGCTTCCAGGCCAAGGCGAACACCATCCTCGACGCGCAGCGCTCGCGCGGCCTGGAGACAGAAGGCGGGCTGGGTGTGCGCATCAAGGCGCTCTTCCCGTTGGTGCAGCCGCTCATCCTGGGCAGCATTATCGACATCGAGGAGCGGGCCATCGCCCTGGAAGTGCGCGGCTTTGGCAAGGACAGTCCCAAGACCAGCCTGCTGGAGCTGCACGACACAACGGCCGAGCGGGTGCTGCGCTGGGCGCTGCTCCTGCTGGTCGTGGCGGTCATCGTCTGGCGCGTCGTACAGTTGTTCATCACCTAGCGCCCCCCCGCGACACAGGCCCGCATGATCGAAGTAACCAACGTCACCTACAACTACCCGCGCACGGAATCGCCCGCGCTCCGGGATCTCAACGTCGCCATCCCCGAAGGGCAGATGTGCGCTGTGGTGGGGGCGAACGGGGCGGGCAAGTCTACGTTCTGTCTGGCGCTGGCGGGGTTCGTGCCGGAGTTCTATCGCGGCACGCTGAGCGGCGGCATTACGGCCGCCGGGGTCAATGTCGTCGACCTGAGCATCGCCGAGCTGTCCGGCACGGTGGGCCTCGTCTTTTCCAACCCGTTCAACCAGATTACCGGGGCGCGCTTCACGGTGCGGGACGAGATCGCCTTCGGGCTGGAGAACACCGGCGTGCCCCCGGATGAGATGCTGGCCCGCATTGACGCCGTCATGGAGGTGACCAACCTGACGGAGCTGGCCGACCGCTCGCCCTATGGGCTGTCCGGCGGCCAACAGCAGCGGCTGGCCATCGCCTCCGTGCTGGTCATGGAGCCGCAGGTGCTGGTGCTGGACGAACCGACCTCCCAGCTTGACCCCGTCGGCTCGCGCGAAGTGTTCAGCGTCCTGCGCGGGCTGGTGGAACAGGGCAACCACGACCGTCGTGCTGGCCGAGCACAAGCTGGAGTGGATTGCCGAGTTTGCCGACCGGGTGCTGGTGCTGGACGCCGGTCAGATAGTGGCCGACGGCGAACCGGTGAGCGTGCTCGCCTCGCGTGACATGATGAGCTGGGGCATGGAGCCGACGCGCTATACACAGGCAGCGGCGGCTGCGCAGGCTGAAGGCCTGGTTCCGGCGGATAGGCCGCTGCCGGTCACGCTGGAACAGGCGGTGGCGTTCTTCGCATGACCATTCGCACCGACAACATTCAGTTCACCTACCCCGGCGGGGCGCATGCGCTGCGCGGGGTGACGCTGCAGATCAACGACGGCGAGCGCGTAGCCATTGTGGGCCAGAACGGCGCCGGCAAGACGACCCTCGTCAAGCATTTCAACGGCCTGCTGCGGCCCGATGAAGGGGACGTCCGGATCGACGACTGGAACACCCGCGACCACACGGTCGCCCAGACGGCCGCGCGTGTCGGCTATGTCTTCCAGAACCCCGACGACCAGATTGTCGAGCGCAAGGTGCTGGATGAGGCGGCGTTCGGCCCGCGCCATCTGGGCCAGGGCAAAGAGGAAAGCGAGGCGGCGGCGCTGGCGGCGCTGGAGCTGGTGGGTTTGGGCGACCAGACCGACACCCATCCCTACGACCTGACGCCGTCGCAGCGCAAACTGCTGACGCTGGCTTCGGTGCTGGCCATGCAGACGCCGACCGTCATTCTGGACGAGCCGACGATGGGCCAGGACGCGGCGGGCGTGGCCCTGGTGGGGCGCATTGTGGCCGGCCTGCACGCAGAAGGGCGCACGGTCATCACCATTACCCACGACATTGATTTTTGTGGGCTATACTTCGACCGCGTGATCGTCATGGCCCAGGGCCAGATCATTGGCGAAGGTCCGGCGGCGGAGATCCTGGCCCAGGACGATCTGCTCGCCTCGACCAACGTGGAACCGCCGCAGTTGGTGCGGCTGGCCGAAGCGATTGGGCTGGCATCCACGCCCTTGACCGTGGCCGACTTTGTGCGCATTCTGGCGGAGGAACGGCCGCCCGCCGCCCGCAGCTAATCTGGCCGCGTCCGGCGCTGCCACCAGAGAGACAGGAGAGTGGGAATGATCGTCGTACTCGGTGACTTACTGGCAGATTACAGCATCCATATCCCGCGGCTGGCCATCGAGCCGAAGGATTTGCAGCGCGTTTCTTACCTGGGTCTTGGCCCCGGTGGTGCGTGCAATGTCGCCATCATGTCCTCACGGTTTGGCCTCTCTGTGCTGGCTATGGGTGAAGTGGGCGAAGATCTGTTCGGTGAAATTGTGTTGGAAGGGTTGGTGGAGGAAGGGATCGACGTCTCCAGCGTGGCCGTTACCCCCGGCGGCCGGACGCCGGTGGCCAATGTGCTGGTCGACGACCGCGGCGAGCCGGCCTATCTTGGCTTCCCCGGCGACCTGCATGTCATCGCCCTCCAGGAAGCGTGGCGAGAGCAGATTCGCAGCGCCGAGGCGCTCTACTGCGACGGCTGGGCGGAAAACAAGGATATCGCGGGGATGGTCCTGGACGGCCTGCGCACCGCGCGTGATGCCGGCGTGCCGTCCTTCTTCGATCCCGGTCCCGGCAATCCCGACCTCGACAACAACTGGCATGCCGTCGCGGCGAGCATGGCCACGGTGACACTGGCCACCGAAGACGAAGCCCATCGGCTCTCAGGCGAGGACGATCCGGTGAATTCGGCCAAGGCGCTGCTGGCGCGGGGCTGCAAGATGGTGGTCATCAAGCGCGGCATGGCGGGCTGCTTCCTGCTGCGGGGCGACGAGCTGCACATTGCGCCCGGGTTGCCGGTCATTGCCCAGGACGCCACCGGCGCGGGCGACAGTCTGGCGGCATCGGTCATCTACGGCTATCTGGCGGGGCTGGAACTGGGGCCGTTGGGCGACCTGGCCAATGCCACCGGCGCGGCCAAGGTGCGCAAGCTGGGCACGGGCCACAACATGCCGACCGTCGAGGAAGTCAACGCCATGCTGGAACGGTTCGGTTCGCCGGTCAGCGTTCCGGTCTAGATCAGCAGCTGCACACCCAGGACAATCAACAGAATCAGCACCAGTTTGCGAAAGAGGTCGGGCGGGCAAAAGCGGCCCAGGCGCACCCCGGCGAAGTTGCCGAGCAGCAGCCCCGGCAGGGCGAACAGGGCGATCTGCCACACCTCCGGCGTCAGGTTTCTGCTGATGGCGTGGGACACGACGACCACCACCCCCATGAGGAAGAAGAACGTCTGCATGTTGGCCTTGAACCGGTCGGGCGACCAGGCGCAGGCGGAGCCATAGACAACGACGGGCGGGCCGCCGGCGTTGTACGCGCCGGTCAGGATGCCCGCTGAGAAGCCAAAGACGTGGGCCCACCCTTGTGATGTGACCGGCGGCAGCCGCAGCCCCGTCAGCGAGTAGAGCGCGTAGGCGATAAGCAGCACCCCCAAGACCCGTGTGACGATCTCCGGGTTCACATCGTTGAGAATCCAGACACCGATAGGCACACCAATCAGCGCCGGAATCAGCAGATAGATGAGATCGCGCCGCGTGACGCTGCCGCGCAGGCGAACGGCGTTGATGAACGTCGCGGTCAGACCCAGCAGGGCGAAGGCGGGCGACGCGGTCTGGATGCCCCAGACGGTAACCAGCAGCGGCATGGCCACCAACGCCATGCCAAACCCCATCGCCGCCTGCACCAGTGCGGCGAAGAAGACGATCGAGGGCGGTGATCATCCTCGATGCCGGTCGTAGGCGGCGAACAACTGGCCCAGACCGTCCAGGCCGTGGGCGTCGTAGTAGAGGTGGCGCATGGTCATGTCGATGGCGGGCTTCAACGTGGTGCCTTCCAGCAGCGTAACGGACGGCGCACCGCCAAGCAACCGGTTGGCAAAGGTGACGTAAAGCCGGTCAAGCTGGTCTTCGGCAGCCAGCACATGGTTGACTTTTGGTCCCGTACTCTGGAAAACAGTCTGGTAACCCATCTCGGTCAGGCTATCTACCATCTGCCGTCCGTGGACCCTTTCCTCACCAGCAATGACGACTGTGCCCGTCTGCTCACGGAGACTGGCGATCTTTTCTTTGTCGGCCCGACCGTGCGTGAAGACAGTGATCCGCCGGTCTGATTCAACCAGCACGTGTGGGATCGGGAAGTCGAGGCTGCCGCTGATGACAGCCAGGTCGGGTTGCGGCGACAGACCACGTTCCTCGCGCCACCGGCCCAGGTCGGCAAATTCGGGGTTATTGTAGACCTGCAAAATCTCCTGTGCCTTGCCTTCTTCGTAGTCACGCAAGTAGCGACCGCTGGTAATGATGACGTCGGCCTGCACTGCCAGTTCCTGGAACAATCGCCAGTCACGCTCATTCTTGATGGCGTCCGGGACTGTCGTTCCCGGGCCGTCCTCGCGCGGCACGGCAATGCGGCCATCCAGGCTTGTGACGTAGTTGGTGAAGACAAAAGCTCGCTCTTTGCCGGCCTCGCTGCGCAGATCATGATCCAGATAAAGGCCTTCTAACGCATGTTCGGCTGTAGGCTGGGGGAAAAGCTGAACGACGGAATCGCTATTCATATTGTTCTCCTGGTGGCTCGAGACGTCAGTCTAAGTCTGACGCTGCGGGCACAGTTAGGGTGGGGCTACTCCAGCCCGACCGGCAGAAATTGCAGGTCAGCCACCTCAAGGGTTGTCTCGCACGCTTCCGGCGCGCAGTCGTCGCTGCCAATCAACACCATCATGACGGTGATCTGCGCCACGTTGTCCGGGCTGACGAGGGGCAGCCGATTGACGAACTCCTGCTGCAGGCGCACATCGATGGTCTGCCAGCCGTCGTCTTCAGCGAAGCGGGGGGCAGTGGTCGGGCCGAAGGCGGGCAGCGGCGCGTTGCCCCACAGGGCGCTTGCTTCGCCGGCCTCGTCCAGCCAGATCGATGTGCCCAGCCGTTCGCCGTCGGCCGTCTGGTAGATGAGCAGCAGCGCGGCGCGGCCTTCCGGCTCGCCCGGTCCGCCTTCGCTGCCGGCCAACCGCGCCCGGCCAAGAAACTGGATCTCGGTCGCCCGGCTGGGCACTTCGACCGTCTGGGCGACCGTCACCACGCCGCTGCCGGTCTTGGAGAGGTGCAGCATCTGGCTGTTGGGGTCGTCGGGCAGCGGGCGCTGTTCCACTACCTGGATGCCATTGGTCTCAGAGACCTGGCGCGTCCAGTCAGTGACCCAGCGCGTCGAGAAGTCGCCGTTGGTGATGAAGTTGCCGGTAGGCGGCGCGTCGGTGGCTGTCGGCTCTGGTTCGGCTGTCGCTTCCGGTTCCGCGGTCGCGGTCGGGGGCGGCGGTTCCGTGGGTGGTGGGTCAGTCGGGGCGGGTGCGGTGGGCGGCGGATCGGTTGGGGGAACGGCCGTCGGCGCGGGCAGGGTGGCTGTTGGCTCGACGAGCACCACCACAGCCGTAGCCGGGTCCAGTTCGGGCGCGGAAACGGTCTGCGTGGAGGCGGGCCAGAACAGGGCGATGAGCGCCGCTCCGGCGGCCAGCAGCCCCACGACCAGCAGACCGATCACCCAGCCACAGCCAGTGCGCGACGACCCTTCTTCGGTCGCGTCGCCGTCACCGCCGCCTTCCGGCTTCTCGGTGGATTCGGTGGACGACGTGGTCGTCGCAGGCGACGCAGCCTCCGCCTCTTCTTCGGCCGGAGCGGCCACAGCAATCGGAGCGCGGCAGATGGTGCATTGTGTCGCGCCCGGCCTGTTGGGATGCCCGTTCGGGCACATGACCAGATTCATGGATGCTCTCCTCGCTCCTTGCGGCGAAACGGCCGTCTGACGGCCGACGGTTGCCTGCTGTTGACTCAAACGAATCGACTGCGCCATTCTATCCACTGAGCGCGGCCTGTGCCACACGGCACACGGCCGGGCTCGTCGCCCTACCAGAAGGAACCTCGCCGAGTGGTCGCGGGTTGTATCCTGCCACCGTAAGGACTACAGTAGATACCACGTCACAACGAAGGGCGACGCCTGCCGCGCTTGCCCGGTGACCTAGCAAAACGGAGGAGACAACAGATGAATCCCAAGCATGCGGATCATATTGCCGCGCTGATGAAAAAGACGGGCGACGCCCACCACGCCGCCTATATCGAGACGGACGGCTACGACCCGGACTGGCCCCTGTGGTATGCCGAGCAGATGGTGGAGCCGCTCAACGACCTGCTCAATGCCTCCCTGTCGCGCAGCGAGCTGGTCTATCTGCTGTTGAAACTGGACATCGACCGCCGCCGGGACGCTCCCGGCGCCGAGTGGACCAGCTACAACGCCCGTATCCTGGCCGGGTTGTATCTCTAGGTGGCGAGCGGGCCGGGAGGAGCACCATTCATGAGCAATACAGCCGAACAGCAGCGTCTGGCAGCTCTGCGCCGCAACGAGGCGGCGTGGCAGCAGTGGGGTCCCTACCTGAGCGAGCGGGCCTGGGGAACGGTCCGCGAAGATTACAGCGCCGATGGCGATGCGTGGCGCTACTTTCCCCATGACCATGCCCGCAGTCGTGCCTACCGCTGGGGCGAGGACGGGCTGGCGGGGCTCAGTGACGAGCGACAGTACCTCTGCTTTGCCCCGGCCTTCTGGAATGGCACCGACCCGATTCTGAAAGAGCGCCTGTTTGGGCTGACCGGGCCTGAAGGCAATCACGGCGAAGACGTGAAGGAGTACCTTTACTTCGTCGAGAACACCCCGACCCACAGCTATATGAAGGCAGTCTACAAGTATCCTCAGGCCGCCTTTCCGTACGATGATCTGGTGTCAGAAAACGCGCGTCGAGGTCACGACGATCCAGAGTACGAGCTGCTGGACACCGGCGTATTCAATGATGATCGCTACTTCGATATCGTTATCGAATACGCCAAAGCTGCGCCCGACGATCTACTGATCAAGATCACCGCTGCTAACCGAGGGCCGGAAGCGGCCGAATGCACCGTTGTGCCCGCGTTGTGGTTGCGCAACACGTGGTCGTGGGGCTACGAGAACGGACCGAGGGATGACGTAAGGCGCAAGCCGGAGCTGTGGGCGGCTGCTCGCGACGGACAGGACACAACCATCGCTGCTGACCATCCGCGTTTGGGTCGCTACACGCTCTATGCGGAAGGTGCGGAGACGGTGCTGTTTACCGAGAACGAGACCAACGCCGAGCGACTCTTCGGCGAGGCCAACCGGACGCCTTATGTGAAAGACGCTTTTCATCGCTACCTCGTAGACGGGGACGAGACGGCCGTCAACCCGGAACAGGCGGGTACCAAAGGGGCTTTCGTCTGGCAGCTGTCGGTTCCGGGTGGGGAAGAACGGGCAGTCCGGCTGCGGCTGGTGGCGGGGGAGCACGATGCGCCGTTCGACGACTTTGCTGTGCTGCTGGACCAGCGCGCGGCCGACGCCGATGCGTTCTACGACGCTATCCAGCCGGACGCACTCAGCGACGACGAGCGGGCAGTGCAACGGCAGGCGCTGGCCGGGATGTTATGGTCGAAGCAGCTTTACTATATCGACGTGCCGCAATGGCTGGACGGCGACCCGGCCTTCCCGCCGCCTCCTGCCTCCCGACTGGTCGGGCGCAACCATGATTGGGAGCATCTCAACGCCTTCGACATCATCACCATGCCCGATACGTGGGAGTATCCCTGGTTCGCTGCCTGGGATCTTGCCTTCCACTGCCTGCCGCTGGCGCTGGTGGACGCTGAATTTGCCAAGCAGCAGCTCATCACGCTGGCGCGAGTTTGGTATCTGCATCCCAATGGCCAACTGCCTGCTTACGAATGGGCGTTTGGAGACGTCAACCCGCCTGTCCACGCCTGGGCGGCGTGGCGCGTTTATCAGATGGACGCCGCCACGACCGGCCAACCCGACCGTGACTTTCTAGAGCGCGTCTTCCAGAAGATGTTGCTCAACTTCACTTGGTGGGTGAACCGTAAGGACGAAGAGGGGCACAACATCTTCCAGGGCGGCTTCCTCGGGCTGGACAATATTAGCGTCTTCGACCGCAGCGCCATGCTGCCGACGGGCGGTCATATGGATCAGTCCGATGCCACTGCCTGGATGGGCTTCTACTGTCTGACGATGATGCGTATTGCGCTGGAGCTGGCTCGGGAGAATGGCGTGTATCAGGACATGGCCACCAAGTTCTACGAACATTTCCTGGGCATTGCCTACGCCATGACCAACCATAGTGGTAAGCAATTCAGCCTTTGGGATGAGGACGACGGCTTTTTCTACGATGTTCTACACCTCGCGGACGAAGAGATGATTCCGCTGCGGGTGCGGTCATTGGTGGGACTGATGCCGCTGCTGGCGGTGGGAACGCTGGAGCCGGAGCTGCTCAAGCATATGCCCGACTTCCAGCGGCGACAGCGCTGGTTCACGCGCCACCGGCCGAAGCTGAGCAGTAACATGGCCAGTACCGAGGTGCGCGGCGAAGGGGAGCGGCTGCTGGTGGCCATCCCTACACGCGAGCGGCTGCTGCGTGTGCTGAGCTACATGCTGGATGAAGGTGAGTTCCTCAGTCAGTATGGCGTGCGGTCGCTCTCTAAGCATCATCAGGCCGAGCCGTACAAGATTTGGGCCGGCGGCCAGAGGTTTAGCATCGATTACGAAGCCGGGGAGTCGCGCAGCGACCTCTTTGGCGGCAACTCAAACTGGCGCGGACCGATCTGGTTCCCGATCAACTTTCTGCTGATTGAGGCGCTCACGACCTACCATCGCTACTATGGCAACGGCTTGAAGGTCGAGTGCCCTACCGGCTCCGGTGTCTACGTAACGCTGGCTGAGGTGGCCGCCGTGCTGACGGAGCGTCTGACCGGGCTGTTCCTGCGAGACGAGAACGGCCGCCGCCCCGCCAACGGCGACCGAGAGATGCTGCAAACCGACCCGCACTGGCGCGACTTTGTCCTATTTCACGAATATTTTCACGGAGACACTGGCGAGGGCCTGGGCGCGAGCCACCAGACGGGTTGGACCGGTCTCGTGGCCAACCTGCTCGACATGACGGCCCGCAGCCGGCCTGGCCGACCGGCGACGACGCCAGGGAGCGACGATGGACATTCCCACTATTGATGACCGCGAGATTCCTCGCCTGACGACAAGCCAGATGGTCGAAGTAGACCGGGCGATGATGGAGGATTATGGCATCAGCCTGATGCAGATGATGGAGAACGCCGGGCGTGGGCTGGCCTATCTGGCTCGCGAGCGCTTTCTGAGCGGCGATCCGCGCGGTAGGCGCATCGTGGCGCTGACGGGGACGGGCGGCAACGGCGGCGGGGCGCTGGTGGCGGCGCGGCGGCTGAACAATTACGGAGCGCAGGTGACGGTCATCACCACCAGGGAGGCAGCGGCGTTCACCCCGGTGCCCGCCCACCAGCTGGCCATCCTGCGCCGGATGGGGGTGCCCATCCACGAAGGGGTGCTGCCGGACGGGTTGCCAACGGCCGACCTCGTGCTCGACGGCCTGATCGGTTACAGCCTGCGGGGCGCGCCGCGGGGAACGGCCGCCGGCCTTATTCGCTGGGCCACCGGGCAGCCTGCGCCGGTGCTGGCCCTCGATGTGCCGTCGGGGCTGGACGCTGCCGGCGGCGCGGTCTACGATCCGGCCATCCGGGCCGCTGCCACGATGACGCTGGCGCTGCCAAAAGTGGGGCTGGACGACCCGGCGGCCGCCGGCCATGTGGGGGAGCTGTACCTGGCCGACATCAGCGTGCCGCCGGAGCTGTACGCCGGGCCGGGGCTGGAGCTGGCGGTCGGGCCGCTGTTCGCCACGGCCGATATTCTCCGTTGCGCTAGCCGTCGGAAGTCACAGCGGACCATAGCGTGGCCCCAGGACTATTCAAGGTTCGAGCGACCAGTAGGACCGGATTCTTTTCCGGTCTCTTGTGCGCGATAAGGAATGTCGTGAGTGAGTCGGTGGAGGAAGAACGACTAGCAAATGTTTTGCAACGGGTGGCAGCCTTACGCTCTTGACAACGGTCCATCTCCGCGCTATTATACTCTCATTGTAGAATATCTACTGCGAGAGGGAATATGTCCACGAAAGATATTTACCAACAACTGCGCGAGATTACCGTCTACCTGGAGTATGGCGACCGGATGACGCTGGAGTCGGTGCTGCTGGAGCCGTTGTCCTACAACGCCTTGCTGATGCTTGACGGCGAAGCCGGCCTGCGTATGGGCGAGCTGCGCGACCGGCTGCTGTGCGACAAGAGCCGCATGACCCGCGTCATCGACAGGCTGGAGCAGTTCGGGCTGGCGGAGCGGGTGGAGGACCCGAAAGACCGGCGGGCAACCCAGGTAGTCATCACGCCCAAAGGCGAGGCCCAACTGGCCCGCGCCCGACAGGTCCACGACGCGTCGCTGAATAAGCGATTCGGGGCGCTGAGCCGACGCGAGCAGGACCAGCTTGAGCAGCTGCTCGACAAGCTGACTACATCGCTGGCCCAGCAGTACGCTGCCACCAGTTAAAACCTGACCGAAAGGAGCAAGCCATGAGCGAGAGCATTCTCGATGCGACCGTCGAAGCGACGGCCACCGCACCGGGTGATTTACCCCTGTCCGAAGTTCTGAAGCGCCGCCGCCTGCTGGGTACACAGTTCCGCCACGACAATACGATGGATCCGCTGGGACCGCAGGCGGGCGACGCCGTGACGATTACCGCTACCAGCGGCGTGGCCGTGCCGCTGCGCCGCGCCTCCGTCATCTACACCACCGACGGCAGTGAGCCGGATAGCGACGCGGCGGTCGTCCCCCTGTCCATCGTGAATACCGTCTACGAGCCGGGCGCGGGGCTGGTGAAGATCTGGCAGGCTACGCTGCCGCCGCAGCCCGCGGGCACGGTCGTGCGCTACAAGATTGGGGGCTGGACGGGCGAAGAGGGCGACGACAGCCCGGCGCTCTACGCCCACGACGGCCAGGGCTTCTGGTTCAACTACGGCCCCGACCGGGACGGCATCACCACCTTTGCCTACCAGGTGGAGCACGACGACCGGCGGCATCCGGCGTGGCTGGACGACGCGGTCATCTACCAGATCTTCCTCGACCGCTTTCACCCCGGTAACGACGACGGCCGCTTCCCGGCGGGGCTGGAACCGACCGAGCTGCATGGCGGCACGCTGGACGGCGTCCGCCGGTCGCTGCCCTATCTGGCTGATCTCGGCGTCACCTGCCTCTGGCTGTCACCCATCGGCCCGGCCGACACCTACCACCGCTACGACCAGACCGACTACTTCGGCATCGACGCCGGTCTGGGCACGGAAGACGACCTGCGGGCGCTGACGACCGCCGCCCATGCGCTGGGCATGCGTGTCCTGCTCGACTTTGTGCCCAGCCACTGCTCGTTCCGCCATCCCGCGTTCCTGGCGGCCCAGGCGGATGCCAACGCGCCGACTGCGTCATGGTTCGTCTTCGACGAGTGGCCCGACACCTATCGCTGCTTCCTGGGCATCGTCAAGTTCTTGCCGACGGTCAACACGGTTGACCCGGCTGCCCGACAGCACATCATCGACAGCGCCGTCTACTGGATGGAGCAGGGTGGCATCGACGGCTACCGGCTCGACCACGCCATCGGGCACGGTATGGATTTCTGGGTCGCGTTCCGGCAGGCGCTGGAGGCGGCCAACCCCGATGTGGTCACGATTGGCGAGGTGACCGACACGGCCGATTCGCTGCGGCGCTACCGCGGGCGGCTGACCGACGTGCTCGACTTTCCGCTGGCTGGGGCGCTGCGCTTCACCTTCGGCACGGGGGAGTGGCCCGTCTCCCAGTTCGACACCTTCGTCGACAGCTACCATCGTTTTCTGGCCGACGGTCCCGGGCGGGTGTCGTTTCTGGACAACCACGACATGGACCGCTTTCTCTTTGTGGCGGGCGGCGATGTCGATCGGCTGAAGCTGGCGGCGCTGGTGCAGTTTGCCCTACCGTATCCGCCGACCATCTACTATGGCACCGAAGTGGGCATGGGGCAGGCGGGCAGCATGCACACCAACGGCTTTGGCGGCGACTCCATCGCCCGGCAGGATATGGTCTGGGACGAGGCGGCGCAGGATCGCGAGCTGCTGGCGTTCTACCGCACGCTGATTGCCGCGCGGCGCGAACAGCCGGCGGTCCGCACCGGCGACCTGCGCCGCCTGCATCTGGACGACGCGACCGGGACAGCCGTCTACCGGCTGGAAGCCCGCTCGGACGGCGACCCGGACGTCATCCTGGCTTTCAACAACAGCGCGACCGCCCGGCGCGTGCCGCTGCCCGAGGCCGGGGCGTCGGTGCTGGTCGCCACCCATCCGTCTGTTGCGATAGTGGATGGCGCGGTCGAACTGCCGCCGCACAGTGGGGCGTGGCTGACCCAGAGTCAGTTGACTTGAGGTCAGTTGACCCGTCTCAGCTACTGCTGGGTGAGTAGTTGGCGAATTGGGGTTGAAGTTGCGGCCGCGATTGCTCACAATTAAGGAGGAAAGCCGCGGCGCAGCGGCCGTCTTTCCCCCATTACCCGGCAAGCCGAGGACGAGACACACAAGGAACTGGTATGTTTGACCAACGAGAACGACGCGACCTGGAGAAGCAGATGAAGGCGGCCAAGCGCCTGCCGCCCGGCCAATCGGCCACGATCAAGTTTCCGGTGCTCCACTACGGCCCCGTGCCCACCGTGGACCTGGCGACGTGGGATTTCAAGGTGTTTGGGCTGGTGCAGTCAGAGCGGCAGTGGAGCTGGGAGGCGTTCAACGAACTGCCCCGCACCCAGGTGACGCTCGACATCCACTGCGTCACCCGCTGGTCGAAGTTCGATACGGTCTGGGAAGGGGTGTCGGTCAAAACGCTGATCGACCACGGCCTGATCATGCCCAAACCGGAGGCGCGTTACGTCATCCAGCATTGCGAGTACGGCTACACGACCAACACGCCGATTGAGTTTGTGCTGCAAGACGGCTTCATCCTGGCCACCCACTTCGACGGCCAGCCGCTGACGGCCGACCACGGCTATCCGCTGCGCGGCGTGGCCGGCGTGGTGCCCGGCGACCGGGCCGACGACAAATACTTCTGGAAAGGCGGCAAGTGGCTGCGCGGCCTGGAGTTCAGCGCCAGCGACAAGCCCGGCTTCTGGGAGCGCAATGGCTACCACAACGAGGCCGACGTCTGGCGCGAACAGCGGACCAGTTGGCCCGGCTTCTTCTAGACAGACTGTCCTCGGTCGCTACGAAGCACGCGGCGCACCGTACAGATACCAGAACCTGTTTGGCGCGTAGGCTGCCTCCCAGACGGGATCCCAGACAAACCCACCCGGCACCCACAGCGCCCGGAGCCGGTTGTCAACAGCCGCGATATCAGCCGCCAGCCGAGGCGCTTGCTGGTAGGGCGGTTCGCCCAGTTTGGCCACCAGTTCGTCAATGACCACCCGACCATCCACTTTCCCGGCGTAGTTGTCGACGGCCGCCGCCGACTTGCTGGGCACGTCGCGCAGATAGGTGGTCCATTCGCGCAGGCGGGTGTGCAGCTCGTCGTGGGCACGCTGCTCGAAGCGCACCACCTTCTCGAACAGGGCGGCGTCAAAGGCGCTGCCGGCCGTCTCCAGCCGGTGCTGCTCCTCGGCGTTGAGCTGCTCGCGCAGCACATTTAGCCGCCGCAGCCGCATCAGCACCCCGCCGATGGTCATGGGCGGCATGTTGGCCACAGCCATATCCCAACGGGTGGCGTCGCTGACCAGATAGGCGTCCGCATGGTGGACCATCTGGCACAGAATCGCCAGGTCGTCTCGCAGCAGGTACTCCCGTAAGACTATCATCGCTCTACCCCCTTGCGCCCGCGTGAGGCGGGGCGCCTCAATACCCGAAGGCTCGCTACCCCTATAAGGACAGCGTAGAACAGAAACAAGGTCTGTGTCAGGTGGCGGATGTCATGATTCCCGTCGACAAACGTCATGATCGGCCGGTTACTTCTGTGTTTCCGACAGACAGGTAAGAAAGCGATTGCTCGCCTGGTCTATCGAGTAGCAGGCTTAATACTGCGATTTCTTCTTCCTCCTCCTTTCCAAAGAGGCGTCACGGCGGCAAACGTGACGCCTTTTGATTTCCGATCAGCTGGTCAGGGCTTTTCCGTAGTCGGACTTGAACAGGCTTGGAAACCGAGTTTCTGGGCGCTCGTCGAGCGTATACGTGGCTGGCCCTGAGAAACTCGGTTTCTACTTGCGACCTTTGAAAAACCCTGTCAGCTGGTAAGCAGCGCAGGCAAACCGGCCTGAATTGTGATACCGTTAGGGTCTCATGCTTCGCTATTACATCGCTCGCCTGATCCTTCGGCCCATTCAGTGGTCGATGTGTCATCTAATCATCGAAGGGCGGGAGAACATTCCGGTGACCGGCCCCTACATCATGGTCGCCAACCACATGAGTTCGGCTGATTCGGCGCTGTTCATGCTCGCCTTCCCGCCCATGCCCTGGCGCTTCTTCGCCGGGGAGAAGTGGCAGGAGCATTGGCTGTTTGGCCCCATACTGGGCGTGCTGGGCGCGGTCTACATCAACCGGGGCGAGGTTGACCGGGCGGCGCTGCGCGAGGCGCTGGGTGCGCTCGACAAAGGCGGCATCTTTGCCCTGGCCCCGGAAGGGCAGCGCAGCAAGACGGGCCAGATGATCGAGGCCAAAGGGGGCGCGTCGTTCCTGGCCAGCCGGGCCGGGGTGCCCATCCTGCCGGTGGGCATCAACAACAGCGATGTCTTCTTTTCCAGCGTCAAGCAGGGCCACCGTTCTACGGTGGTGATGCGCATCGGCGAGCCGTTCATGCTGCCGGAAACGGAGCAGCGTCTGCGAGGGCGTGACCTGGAAGCGTACACCCATTTCATCATGATCCACATCGCCGCGCTGCTGGACCCGCGCCACCGCGGCGTCTACGCCGACAGCCCGGCGCTGGCGGCGCTGCTGGCGGGCGAAGACCCCTGGCCCCTCTGCGAAGCGTTCATCGGCCAGACCCCCTGAGCCGGCCCATTTGACCCCGTTACAGCCCGGATGCGGGCCATTACAACGAATCTCGAAATATTAAGGTTTCGGTCTTGCGCACGCTGGAACGCCCATGCTATACTTCGTTCCCCCTCACCAGATAAAGGGGTTTCGGGACAGCCATCCCCCATATATGGTGGTATGGGCTCCACAAGGCCGAATCGCAACACAATTGAAGGACTATCGGAAAGAAAACCGTAATAGGAGGATTGATCCATGACGACAGCAACACCCATAGGCAACGAACTGAGGACGAGCATTCCTCTTTCCGATAACAGCCTGGCGGTCCTGAAGCGCCGTTACCTGCGCAAGGGGCCGGACGGCCAGCCGGTCGAGACCGTGGAGGAGATGTTCCGCCGCGTTGCCCACCACATTGCTGTCGTTGAAGCGGACCATGACAGGGACGTGGCCGCGGCTGAGGAACGATTCTACAACCTCCTGACCGACCTGCGCTTCTTCCCCAACAGCCCGACCTTCACCGGGGCAGGGACGCCGCTGGGCCAGTTGGCTGCCTGTTTTGTGCTGCCGATCGAAGACGACATGGGCAAGGACGGCGCGGGTATCTTCCAGACGCTGCGCGACGCGGCGCTCATCCAGCAGACCGGCGGCGGCAACGGCTTCGCCTTCTCCCGGCTGCGCCCGAAAGATGATTATGTCCACTCCTCCGCGGGCAAGGCGACCGGCCCGGTGGGCTTTCTGCGTGTCTATGACCAGGCGTTCGGCGAGATTGCCCAGGGTGGCACGCGCCGCGGTGCGAACATGGCCGTCCTGCGCGTCGACCATCCCGATATTTTCGAGTTCATCTCCTGCAAGGCGAACGAGTACGCCATCACCAACTTCAACATTTCTGTTGGCGTGACGGACAAGTTTGTCGAGGCGGTGAAGAACGACACCGACTTCGACCTGATCAACCCGCGTAACGGCGAGGTGTGGCGCACCGTGCGGGCGCGCGACATCTTCGACGAGATCGTCAAGTATGCTCACATGAACGGCGAGCCGGGCGTTTTGTTCCTCGACGCCGCCAACCGCGGTAACCCTGTGCCCCACCTGTACGAGCTGGAAGCGACCAACCCGTGCGGCGAGCAGTGGCTTGGCCCGTACGAGAACTGCTGTCTGGGGTCGATCAATCTGGCCCAGCATGTGAACGAGGACGGCAGCATCGACTGGGAGCTGCTCCAGCAGACCGTCGAAGAGTCCACCCACTTCCTTGACAACGTCGTGACCGCCAACGCCTACGTGCCGGCTGTGCCGCAGCTGCGCGAGGCGGCCCTCCGGGCGCGGCGCATCGGCCTGGGCATCATGGGCCTGAGCGACCTGTTCTACAAGACGGGCGTCCGCTACGGCAGCGAGGAAGGCCAGGTGTTGGCCGGGACCGTGTTCGAGTTCGTGCGCTACCACAGCATGCGCACCAGCATGGAGCTGGCCCGCGAGCGCGGATCGTTCACCGCCATCGAAGGCAGCATCTACGACCCGAAGGCGTTCAAGTGGCAGATTCCGCAGCCCGCCGTCAAGAGCCGCAAGACGTACGGCCGTCCCAAGCTCGACTGGAAGGGGCTGGTCAGCGACATGAAGAAGCACGGCCTCCGCAACGCCGCGCAGACGACCGTCGCCCCCACCGGCACCATCGCTACCGTCGCGGGCATCGAAGGGTATGGCTGCGAGCCGGTCTTCGCCCTGGCCTACGTGCGCCACGTCAACGACAATGGCAAGGATCTGGAGCTGCAGTACACCAGCCCGCTGTTTGAGGAAGCGCTGGTGAAGGCGGGCGTGCCGGAAGGCGAGCGCGAGGCGATTATCACGGAAGTCAATCGCGTCGGCACCTGCCAGCATATCGAGGATATGCCCGCCGACGTGCGCGACACGTTTGTCGTGTCATCCGACATCACCGCCGAAGAGCATGTTCGCATGCAGGCGGCCATCCAGGCCTTCGTCGACAACAGCATCTCCAAGACGTGCAACTTCCCCGCCGGCGCGACTCGGGACGACGTCGCCAACGCCTACCTGCTGGCCTGGGACCTGGGCTGCAAGGGGCTGACGGTCTACGTGACCGGCTCCCGCGAGGCGGTGACGCTGGAGACCCACGCCACCAAGGAAGCCAAGCAGAAGGATGCCGCCGAGACGGCCGCGCCGGTGACAGAACAGAAGACGATCTGGCGCGAGACCAAGAAGCCGCGCTCCCGCGTGCTACACGGCGAGACCAGCCGTATTTCCACGCCGCTGGGCGCGACCTACGTCACGGTCAACCTGAACGGCGACGACCAGCCGTTTGAGGTGTTCATCCAGACGGCGAAGGCGGGCAGCGACACAGCGGCCGTTTCTGAGGCGATTGGCAGGCTCATCAGCTACGCCCTGCGTTTGGCGTCGCCCGTGCCGCCGCGCGGGCGTCTGAAGGAGATTGTCAACCAGTTGGCCGGCATTGGCGGCGGGCGGCCGTTGGGCTTTGGGGCGCAGCGCGTCCTCTCCCTGCCCGATGGCGTGGCCCAGGTGCTGTCCGACTATCTGGAGCGGACGGCGGAAGACGCGGATGGCGTCCTGTTGCACACCAACGGCGCCAACGGCACGATTGGCCACAGCACATCTACTCTGGACGGCCAACCGCCTCTGCCCGCCAAGGGCATCCAGGGCGCGGTCGATCTCTGCCCAGAGTGCGGCGCGGCGTCGGTGGTCAACGAAGAAGGCTGCCGCAAGTGCTACGACTGCGGCTACAGCGAGTGCTAGGACCGGCCGAGGCGAGCCGGTTAATCGCGGAGACAATAGCAACTAATCAGGGGCGCTGCGTGAGTCGCAGCGCCCCTTTATTCATCACAACGCAGTCAAGCCGGAACCCGGTTTCTCACTGCCCAGAGCCAGGCATTATGCCCAAACGCATCTACGATGAGTACCATCCCGGCGAGCGGGTCGAAATCGCCTTCGACAGCGGGCCGGACAAACGCTGGTTCCCGGCTGTCGTCGTGCGGCCCGACCCGCCGGGCGTCTGGGTCGTCACCGCCGATGGCCGTCAATGGTTTATGACCAACACCTTTCGCATCCGGCGGGCCGGGTCAGAGTCAACCTAGAAGCCCACTTCCCACAGCCAGCCGCCCATGCCCGCCTCATCCCTGCCCCCTTTCGACGCCACCGCGCCGGACGTCCGGGCCGACCCGTACCCGGTCTACGACCGCTACCGGGCGGCCGACCCGGTCCATCGCGGGCGGCCTGTCACCCCCAACCGCGAAGGCGAGGCGCACTGGTTTCTGTTCGGCTACGATGAGGTGGCGGCCGTCTTGCGGGACAGCCGCTTCGGCCGGGAGATTGCCCCGGCGTTGGACGAAACGCCGCCGCCCGTGCCGCCGGAAGAGCGCGAGCCGTTCTGGGAGATGTACAGTCAGTGGACGCTGTCGCTGGAGCCGCCGCGCCACACGCAGCAGAAGACGGCGCTGAGCGAAGCGTTCACCGGGCGGATGGTGGCGGCGCTGCGCCCGGCCATTGCCGTCCACGCCGCGCAGCTGCTCGACGAACTGTCCGGGCGACGGCGCTTTGATGTGGTCGACGCCTACGCCTTTCCGCTGACGCTGCGGGTCATCGGCGACCTGATCGGTCTGCCGCCCGACGACCTTGACCGGGTGAAGGCGTGGTCGCTGACGATTGCCGACGTGCTCGACTACAAGCGCAGTTGGGACGTGATGGCGGCGGGCAACCAGATGACGCTGGACTTTCGCGCCTATCTGGCGGCCCTGGCGGCCGAACGCCGCCGCGCCCCGCAGGACGATCTGCTGAGCCGCTTGCTGGCGACCGGCGGCGGGTACGGGCTGGACGAGGAGACGATCATCTCTCTGTGTGTGATGCTGGCCTTTGCCGGGCACGAGACGAGCGTCAACCTGATTTCGGCCGGGACGCAGCTGCTGCTCAGCCACCCGGCGCAGGCGGCGCGGCTGCGGGCAGAGCCGGCGCTGGCGGAAGCGGCCGTCGATGAGATCCTGCGCTTCCACAGCCCGATTCAGGCCACGAGCCGTATCGCCTACGCGGACGTCACCCTGCGCGACCGGACGATTCGCCGGGGCGAGGCGGTGACACTGCTGCTCGGCTCGGCCAACCGGGACCCGGCGGCCTTCGACCATCCGGCGACGTTCGACATCGGGCGACGGCCGAACCGTCATCTGGCGTTTGGCCGGGGCATCCATTACTGTCTTGGTGCGCCGCTGGCGGTGGCCCAGGGCAGCATCGCCCTGCTGGCGCTGTTCGAGCAGTTCCCGGACCTGCGCCTGTCTGCCGAGCCGCCTGAATGGGCAGCAACGTTTGGCTTCCGCGGCCTGAAGAGGCTGGTAGTGGAGACCACCAGCCCGTAGAGACGGGCCGCTGGGCCGTCTCTCTTCTCTGCCTGCCGCCGGGGAGGAGAGACGTTCCTCGAAACGCCGCTACGAAAACATGCAGCCTAACCTGTGTCATCGTATCCAATTTGCGCATTACCGTTGACATCGACAAATCTCCTGTTATTATGTTGGGCATGTTATGTTGGGCATTGCAAGTTGAGCCGCGTAGCCCGCGACCGAGCCAGACCCCAAGTCTGGTGCTTGAGCTTGCCTGAGTCGCCCTCATAACGACACACGGTATACGAACCGCCAGACTTCTAACGAGGTTTGGCGGTTTTTTGTTGGCATGACGAACGGGAGTAGACGAATGAGAGCAGGTATTTATGGAGCGTCGGGATACACGGGACGGGAGCTGGCCGGGCTGCTGGGCCGCCATCCGGATGTGACGGTCGCCTTCGCCACCTCCGCCACCCACGCCGGACGCACGCTGCGCGATCTCTACCCGGCGGCCGATCCGCTGCCGCTGGTCTACCCCGACGACGCGGCTGTCGATGACGTCGACGTCGCCTTCCTCTGCTTGCCCCATGCCGCCGCCGCCGAAACGGCCGTCATGGCCCTGGCTGCCGGGGCGCGGGTGGTCGACCTGAGCGCCGACTTCCGGCTGCGCGACGCCGCCACCTATGAGCAGTGGTACGCTCATGCCCATCCTGCCCCGGAGCTGCTGGACGAGGCGGTCTATGGACTGACCGAATTCGCCCGTCCGGCGCTGCCCGGTGCGCGGCTGGTGGCCAACCCCGGCTGCTACCCGACCAGCGTGCTGCTGCCGCTGCAGCCGCTGTTGTGCAGCGATGTGACCCTGGCCGGGCCGATTATCGCCGACTCCAAGTCGGGCGTCTCCGGCGCGGGGCGCAAGCCGGCCCAGACCACCCACTTCGTCGAGGTGGACGGCAATCTGTCACCCTACAAGATCGGTCGCGCCCATCGCCATCTGCCGGAGATGGAGCAGGCGATGGGCGATTGGCGGCCGTCAGCCCCGCCGCTTATCTTTTCGCCCCACCTGCTGCCTGTGCCGCGGGGGATGCTCTCGACCATCTACGTCACGCTGGCCGAGCCGCTGGACGAGCAACAGGTACGCCGGATGGTGGCGGCGGCGTATGACGCGGAGCGCTTCGTCGATCTGCTGCCGCCCGGCGAGCCGGCGACGCTGGCCCATGTGGTCCACACCAACCGCTGCGCTATCGGCGTGACGGTGGCGGGGCAGACGGTTGTGCTGACCTCGGCCATCGACAATCTGGTGAAGGGCGCGGCAGGGCAGGCGGTGCAGAATATGAATGTGATGTTCGGCCTGGAAGAAACGGCCGGGCTGCTGTAATGCGATTTGCCAAATCGCATCTGAGTGAGAGAAACGATTTAGCAAGTCGTTGTACAGGCGGAGTGAGGAGCGTACTATGATGCGAGTCATCAAAATCGGCGGTAACGAGATGAATGCGCCGGGCTATCTGGACGAGCTGGCCCGGCAGATCAAGCAGCTGGCGGCCGACACCGGCGACCTGCCGATTATCGTCCACGGCGGCGGGCAGGATATTGCCATGTGGCAGACGCGGCTGGAGCTGCCGATGGAGAAAGTCGACGGCCTGCGCATCACCGACGCCGAGTCGCTGACGGTGGCCCAGATGGTGCTTTCCGGCCACACCAACAAGCAGGTGGTCAAGGCGCTGCTGGCCGCAGGGCTGGACGCAATCGGCCTGAGCGGCGTCGACGGCGGCCTGCTGCGCTGTCACAAGAAGCAGCACCCGGCGGCCGATCTCGGCTTCGTCGGCGAAATCGACAGCGTGCGGGACGACCTGCTGCGCAATCTGGTCGGACTGGGCCTCATCCCGGTCGTCAGCCCCATTTCGCTGGGCCACGACGGGCTGACCTACAATGTCAACGCCGACGAAGCGGCGGGGGCCATTGCCCTGGCGCTGCCTGCGCTGGTGCTCGACTTCGTCTCCAACGTGCCCGGCGTGCTTAATGGCGAAGCGATCTATCCTTCACTGACCGCCCATGAGGCGACCGGACTCATCGACAGCGGTATTGTCTCCGGCGGCATGGTGCCCAAAGTGCGGACCGCGCTGGCGGCTGTCGGCCGGGGCGTGCCCCAGGTACGCATTGTCAATCTGGCCGGTCTGGGCGCCGGCGGCGGCACCCTGTTCCAGGCCTGAGCCCGGGCCGTCGAACGCAGCAACTTACAGGAGAAGAGATGACCACACACACCGACGACATCATCCAGGCCGAGGCCCGCTATGTGATGCAGACTTACCGGCGACCGGAGATGGTGCTGGCTCGCGGCGAGGGGATGACCCTCACCGACACCGACGGCCGTACTTACCTCGACTTCACCTCTGGCATTGCCGTCACCTCGCTGGGCCACAGCGACCCGGAGTGGGCGGCGGCGGTGGCCGAACAGGCCGCCACGCTGACCCATGTCAGCAACCTTTACCACACCATCCCGCAGGTCGAGCTGGCCCAGCGGCTGGTGGACCACTCTTTCGCGGGCAAGGTGTTCTTCAGTAACTCCGGCGCGGAAGCGAACGAGGCGGCGCTCAAGTTCGCCCGCAAGTGGGCGCGGCAAAACGGGACGGCCGCCAAGCATGAGATCGTGGCCTTCAGCGGCAGCTTCCACGGCCGGACGATGGGGGCGCTGTCGGTGACGTACAAGGCGCAGTATCGCGAGCCGTTCGGGCCGCTGGTGGGCGGCGTCTGCTTCGCGCCGTTCAACGATCTGGCGGCGGCGCGGCAGGTGATTGGCCCGCAGACAGCGGCCGTCATCGTCGAGCCGATTCAGGGGGAGGGCGGCGTCAACCCGGCGACAACCGCTTTCCTGCGCGGCCTGCGAACGCTGTGCGACGAGCACGGCGCGGCGCTCATCTTCGACGAGATTCAGTGTGGGTTGGGGCGAACGGGCACGCTGTGGGCCCACGAGCAGGTTGGCGTGACCCCCGACATCATGACGCTGGCCAAGCCGCTGGCCAACGGGCTGCCGATTGGGGCGACGCTGGTGCGCGAGGCGATTGCGAAGACGATTGTCCCCGGCGACCACGGCAGCACCTTCGCCGCCGGGCCGGTGCCGTGCCGGGCCGGACAGGTGGTCTTCGACCGCGTCTCCGACCCCGCCTTTCTGGCCCATGTGGTCGAGATGGGCGACGCACTGAAGGCGCAGCTCGCGGCGCTGGAGAGCGACCACATCGGCGACATTCGCGGCCGCGGCCTGCTGATCGGCGTCGATCTCGACATGCCCGCCGCGCCGGTGATGGCGGCGGCCCGCGAGCGCGGTCTTCTGGTCATCAACGCGGGCGAACACGTGCTGCGGCTGGCCCCGCCGCTCATTGTGCAGCAAGACGATATCGACAAAGCGGTCGCCATTCTGGGCGACTGTCTGAGCAGCAGTTAGCGAGGGCGCTATGGTGATGCTGATTGCCGACACCAAGTCGGTCGAAACGACTATCCGCACCATGAACCGCGGCCACTGGGAAGCGGTGCGCGACATCTACGAGCAAGGGCTGGCGTCGGGCCAGGCGACGTTCGAAACGGCCGTCCCCGACTGGGCCAAAGTGGGATCGCACCCACCACACGTTCGGCCGTCTGGTGGCCGAATGGGACAACCGCGTCGTCGGCTGGGCGGCGCTCAGCCCGGTCTCCCACCGCAGCGTCTACGCCGGGGTGGCGGAGAACAGCATTTACGTGGATCAGGTGGCCCGCGGTCAGGGCGTGGGGCAAGCGCTGCTCTGGAATCTGGCCCAGCTGTCTGAGCAGGCGGGCATCTGGACGCTGCAAGCGACCGTCTTTCCGGAAAACACAGCCAGCATCGCCATCCACCGGCGCTGCGGCTTTCGCGTGGTCGGCCGGCGGGAGCGGCTGGCCAAGCTGCACGGCGAGTGGCGCGATGTGCTCATGATGGAGCGCCGCAGCCGGATGGCCGGGGGATGAGTGCGAAAGCGGCTCGATTGCGAGAGCGATAACGATCCTTGCCCGCTGCTGACTTTTTGCTTTCCCCTTTCACCGTACCGAACGTCGTGGCTCGGTCGACTGATCAGTAGCCGGCTCAGCTGGGATCGGTCCAGGAACGCCGATAGCCGCCGATCCCTCGTGGTTCTCCGCCCGCCGGATTCGCCTCCCCTGTCATCTGAAGTATGATAGCCCATATTGTCTGCGCACGGAGCGAGCAAAGCTTGGCCATCTGTTGAGTCGTGTGCAGCACGCTCAGGAGGCGAACCAAATGCTCAGCTCGTGGTGGTCCAATACGCTCCCCAAGCCGGTGAAGTTCGTCTTTCTCGTACTGCTTGTCAACGCGGTCCCTGCTTTCCTCATCCTGATGCTGCTGCCGGCCTACACCGAGTTGCTCTTCGTCTGGACGATCAATCCGGAGATCAACGCCCGGCTCATTGGGGTGATGTACGGCAATGCGTTGCTCCTAGTCGGCATAGGCGCCCTGCAGCCCAACTGGCCGCGCGCGCGCATCATCATGGTCGTCATTACCCTCTTTTCGGTCATGGCCACCATCCTGACCTTTTTCTACCTGAAACCATTTCTGGCCCACCCCTGGTACCATCTCGCGTTCTGGCTGACAATGTACCTGATCCTGTTCTTCGTAGCACCCTATGTCTTCGTGACCCAAGAGCGACAACACGGCGGCCGTCTGCCGGCGCATGTCCCCCTGACGGCGCTCGCCAGGGGCTTCGCCGCGATTTCTCTCGTCATCTGCCTGATCAGTGGGGCAGGGCTGCTCTTCGCCATCGATACAGTCAATCTCTATTGGCCCTGGATGCTGCCGCCGCTGGTCGGGGGGTTGATTGGGGTGTTGCTAACTTCCCACGCCGCCGCCTACGGCTGGGCATTGTGGGATGGCGATTGGCCCCGGACGCGGCCCATGTTCTGGCAGGCACCCATCACCGCCTTGATGTTCATCCTTCTACCACTGCTGCACGCTGACCAGGTTCGGCCGGACGCCGGGTCAGCGCTGACGCTGTACTATGCGGTTACCGGGTTCATCCTGGTGGCCGGCACAGTCGTTGTCTTGAGTTACCGCGCGACGGGCGCAGACCTCGCCGGCGATACGGAGTGAGCGCAGCCGGTCGGAGGTTCGGTCGCTGTTGCTCGCCTGTGCCGTCCGGTGGTTGGACAGTAGCCTGTGTCTGACGCGTACTTAAGTAGCCGGTAGTCGACGGAGGAGCCACACCCCGCCACCCCACACAAGACGAGTGGGGAGGAACGATCAGCGAAGGGGAATCGTTTGCGCGATTCCAGCACGAGACAAGAGAAGGGCTTCCCGACAACGCCATCCTAATCGACGCCACCGCCCCCTCTCAAGCGTCGTGGACGCCATTCTCGACCATACCACGCCGGTCCAATAACGATCACGACCCGGCGACCTCGCTGTTGCTGCCGCGCTTCTGGCCCCCAAACGCCGCGAACGGCCCGTTCTTGTGCAGGATGTCGACCTGCTCGAACCCCACCCGGCGCAGCAAATCGAGCTGGTACGTCACCGGACGCGGCGAATCTTCCTGCGCGATGTAGCCGAACACGGTGTTGCGGTAATCTGCGCCGCCGACCGACTCCAGATAGGCGCCGTACCGCTCGCGCATCATCCCGTCTACAGCGGCGATCTCCTGCGTCACCAGATCGGTGATCCACACGCTGCCGCCGGGACGCAGCAGCGCGTACAGACGGCCGAACGCCAGCTCCCAATCGGCGTCGTCGCGCAGATGGTGGAGCACGGCGGCGGCCAGAATGACGTCATAGGCGCCGTTGTCGAGCGGGGCGGTGCGGAAGTCGGCCTGGATGGTGCGGACCGGATGCGGTGTGGCGGCGCTGACCCGCTCCTCCGCCCGCGCCAGCATCGGCCCGCTCAGGTCGAGCAGGTCGCAGGCGAAGCCGCCGGGAACGGCCGCCAGCAGCTTGAGCGTGTTGTTGCCCGCCCCGCAGCCCACGTCCAGCACCCGCCGGATGGCCGGCGTGGCGCTGACGGCCGCCTGGGTGATCAGTTCCATCGCCAGCGGCGCATCGATGGTGGCGACCTGACCGGTGTCGAGGTTGCTGAACCGCTCCACGTCGTTGTCGAAGCGGCGGCGGATGTCGTCGACGGATGATTTGGCGGCGTAGTCGTCGGGGTTGGTCATAGTGGCTCAGTCGAGGTGGCAGAGCATCTGGCGGATTTCGCCCAGATGGTACGCCGTGTGGGCGATGATGGCGGTCATCCCGCCCAGCGTGCGGTCGTCCCAGGCGGTGGTGGCGGCGACGGTCTGGCGCAGCCGGTCGTAGCCGGCGCGGACGTCGGCCTGCAGCGTCTGCCACTCGGCGTCGCTGACAGCCGTCACCTGCCACGTCGCTTCCCAGTCCACCTGTTCGGTGAGAGTGTTGGCCATGTACTGCTCCATCACCGCCAGGTAGACGGTCAGATGATGGACATGGGCGGCGAGGGTGGCGCAGCGGGGGGACGGGGCTTGCGAGGCTTGCGCGGCATTCACCCCGGCGAGCGTCTCCAGCAGGGATGTACCCTTGTCGAGGTACGCCCCCTGCACCTCGGCAAACGTCTCCAGCAGGGCGAAGTCGAAGTTGCGATTAATCTGGGCGACGGGGACGGGAGCGCCGGTGGGTGTGTCGTTCATGTCGTTCTCTCCATTCTGGGCCACCCCGTGAATACATAGACCAAAGTCAGAAAGGGGGCAAAAGCCGGGGCGGGCGCAGCGATTATAGTGGTCTCGCCGCCTGCGGGTCAAAGTGGGCTTGACATTCACGTAACGTCATAGTTTATGATAGGCAGCATGGAAACAGTGGGAACACGGTACACGGTGAAACAGCTGGCGCAGATGGCGGGCATCACGCCGCGCACGCTGCACCATTACGACGAAATCGGGCTGCTGCCGCCGACGGCCGTTGGCGACAACGGCTATCGCTACTACGACGAGACGGCCGCCCTGCGGTTACAGCAGATCTTGTTCTACCGCGAGCTGGATCTGCCGCTGGGCGAGATTCGGGCGCTGCTGGATGCGCCGGAGTTCGATGTGCGCGCGGCGCTGCTGGCCCACAAGCGGGCGCTGCGGGGCCGGATGCGCCGCATGAACGCGCTGTTGGAGACAATTGACAGGACGATTGCCCAACTGGAAGGAGAGGAACAGATGGATGTGGATGAGCTGTTTGGCGGTTTTGAGAGTGAGCAGGAGAGGGCGTGGGCGGAGGAAGCGGTGGAGCAGTACGGCTATGACAACAAGTTGGTCCAGGAGTCGGCGCGGCGCTGGCGGGGGATGACGGCCGCCGACAAGACGCGGCTCAAGGAAGAGGGCGACGCAGCCTACCGGGCGTTCGTCGGTCTGATCGGCGAGGATCCGGCGGCGGCGGAGGTGCAGGCGGCCGTGGCTGACTGGCACGCCCACGTGGCCACCTTCTACGATCCCGGCCCGGACGTGCTGGCGGGGCTGGGCCGGATGTACGTCGACGACTCGCGTTTCCGGGCGACGTTCACGGCGATGCACCCGGAGCTGCCGGAGTTTCTGCGCGACGCCATCCTGATTTACGTCGATGACTTGGGGTAGGAGGAGCAGGTCGCAGCACACCACGCCGCGCGTGCGGCCCTCCGTCACCTGGGAACAACTTTGATCAATGAAAGCTTAAGGACGATGAAAACCGACTGGATGCCAACGAATGCGTACTATCGTCAGATTGTGGCTGAACCGGACGAGGACGAGCGTGAAACCCTGTACCACGAGCTGTTGGTTGCTCCGTGGCAGAGAATGATGTCGATGATGACCGGCCCGAACGGAGCGACTTCAGACGACCGGCTGTCTGGGGCACGGGCGTGGCACTGGCTGCTGCCTGACCAGAGTGAGGCGATGAGCGCGCTTCTGGAGCAGATGGAAGCGGCCAAGGCGTGGGAGCGTGGCGCAGCGGCGCTGATGGAAGCATTGACGCGCTTCGCCTCGTGGCCAGATCGCCTGCCGTTCGACCACGTGACCGGCTGGCTGATCCTGGGCGACCCGGCCCACAGCGACCCGCTGCAAGATGGCTACACGGGCGCGACCGACTGGTTCGAGCCACGAATCGTGGCCCAATTCTGGTCGCCCAACGCTGATAATCTGCGGCGGCTGCCCGGTCTGGTGGCCCACGAACTGCACCATCTGGTGCGCCTCAGCGCCCACCCGTTCGGCCCGCAGATGAGCGTGGCCGACTACATCGTGCTGGAAGGGACGGCCGAAGCGTTCGCCGCCGCACAGTACGGCGAGGAGATTGTGGGGCCGTATGTGACCGGCGTGGACGGCGACGACCTGGCGGCCGCCCGCCGGCTGATTGGCGATGGCCTGGACCAGACCGGCTTCGACACCATCCGGGGCTACATCTTTGGCGACGCGGTGGCGGCGCAGAGCGGCTTCGCTCCGCTGGGCGGCATGCCCGTGTTCGGCGGCTATGCGGTGGGTTATCATCTGGTGCAGGCGTTCCTCAAGCGCACCGGAATACGTATTGAAGAAGCGACCTTCTTGCCTGCGGCCGAAATTGTGACAGGATCAGGTTACTTTGATTAAGTGACCGCGACCGGCCCATTTCTTGTGACCGGTGCGTTCAGACCACAATGGAGGAGCCTCATGGATATCGCTATCATCGGCGCAGGCAACATCGGCAGCACGCTCGGCAAGCGGTGGGCACAGCGCGGGCACACAATCATCTACGGTGTTCGCGACCCGGGAGCCGGCAAGGTGGCGGCACTTCTGGCCGAAACGGCGGGTGCTGCCCGGGCTACCACCGCAGCCGCGGCGACAGAACAGGCTGAAGTGGTGCTGTTCTCCGTGCCCGGCGGGTCAATGGACGGGATGGCTGCGGCGCTGGGGCCTCTGCTGCCGGGGAAGATTGTCATCGACGCCACCAACAAGGTAGGCGACGCGCCGATGGACAGCCTGGAGGCACTGCGCCGCCACGCGCCCGAAGCCCGTCTCTACCGCGCCTTCAATACGCTGGGTTGGGAAAACTTCGCCGAGCCGGAGTTGGATGGACAGGTGATTGACCTGTTCTACTGCGGCGAGAGTGGCTCATCCCAGACAGTTATCGACCAGCTTATCAGCGACATCGGTCTGCGCCCGGTCTATATTGGTGAAACCGAAAAGTCGGTCCTGCTGGATGGGCTGACCCGGCTGTGGTTCACGCTGGTGTTCGACCAGGGGCGGGGCGGCGGCACGCGGCGGGTGGCGCTCAAGATGCTGGGCGACTGATCACCACGTCGTCTGACGCTTTAACATTTCGTTATCAATCCCTTAAGGTTGGTTGTAACCTGGCCCGGCTAGGATCAGCAGCGTGGGCACTTTGCCCGGCTGCGACCCACTCGCGGCGCTGTCTGTCTGCTGAACCGAGGCCCCGCTGCCTATTGAGGCCTTGCTTATGACCAACCAACGCATCTTACTGATCGACGACGACGCGACGCTGCGCTTCGTGCTGGAACGGTCGCTGCGCCGCGCCGGCTACGTTGTCCTGCACGCGGCCGATGGCCGTGCGGGCGTGCAGGCCGCGCTGGCCCACTGCCCCGATCTCATTGTGCTGGACGTGATGATGCCCGGCATCGACGGCTTCGAAGTCTGCCGCCGTCTGAAGGCCGCGCCCGCCACCACCGGCATTCCTGTTGTCTTCCTCTCAGGCTCGCTCAATCAGACGCTGCGCACGCAGGCGTTCCGGCTGGGGGCCGTCGAGGCCCTGCGCAAGCCGGACGAAATCGACCTGCTTGTGCCGGTCATCGAAGCTGTCTTTCGCCGGGAGCGGCAGGCCGTGCCCGACGCCGGACGGGTCGTGACCGTCTATGGTGAGGGCGCTGCCGGGCGGGCGATTGACCTGGCCGAAGCGGTGGCGCTGCACAGCAACTGGCCGGTGCTTCTGATCGACCTCGATATCGACGGCGGCCCGGTGGGGGCGCGGCTGTCCATTTTGCCTAACCCCGACTGTATCGACCTGCTGGAGCGCGCGCCGGTGCCGCTGACCCGCCACGACATTGTTGGCTGCGCCCAACCGCTGCGGCTCGGGCTGGGCGTCATACCCGCACCCAGCCAATCCTGTCCTCACATGCACCCGGAGCGCATTCCGGCGGCGTTGGCGGAGCTGCGGGCGGCGGGCTACTACGTCGTCGCCCACGCCGGGGCGACGCTCAACCGCCAGGCGGTCGCGGCGATGCGTGGGGCGGATTTGACCTGCGCCGTGATGCCCGCCGAGCCGGACCAAGGTCAGGCGTTTCGCGTGCTGCTGGCTGAGCTGGAGGCGTTGGGCGTGGATGACCAGACGGTGGTGCCGGTCAGCGAACCGGCGGCCATGGCCGGCCACAATGCGCAGCTCGATGCGACGCTGGCTTGGGCCGAGCGCTGGGCCGTCCAGCAGACGGCCGCCCGACCGCAGCGAGCCAACGACTAACCCGGACGGCCGTCAGTCAAACGCTGTCTGCCGGTGAGATGGGTCGCCTCCTATGCGTCTGGCGAGCGCCGCGCGAGTTGGGTCAGACAGCGAAACAGCTCCGTCATCTCCGGCGTCATCTCAGATTCGGTCACGCAGACCGTATGCTCATAGCCAGACACTTCTATAGTGACGGTGTAGGTCATTTCGTCGACGTAGCCCAGCGGCGCAGGAGCGCTGTCGGGCGCGTCTTCCAGCCCGCCCCCGCCTTCTTCTTCATTCGGCTGGGCCAGGATGCCGGAGTCGTCGAGCGTCTCCAATAGATCACGCGCCTCTTCTGGCGGAAGCTCGGTGGGATCGATCGTAGTCGACAGTGTGAGCCCCGCAAACCCACCGCTGCGTTCAAAACGGATTTGCATTCGGACCTCCCTGCCGGCCTGCGCCGGTCAGACATGCTGGTAACGTCAGATGATCAGTCAATATTGAGTACGGAGCGGACCAGGCTGGTGACGGTGCTGGCGCAGCCGGGGCGTTCGCCGGGGTCGACCGGGCCCGTGTCGCCGCCTTCCTCAATGTCGATGCCCACTTCCGCCCAGCCGTCGCGGACCGCTTTCTGCTCCAGGCTGTTGGCCCCGTACAGTTGGCCGGCAGTCTGGTAGGTCATCATCGCCGCTTCGGCAAACTGGGTGTTCTGGCCCATCTTCTCGTTCAGCGTGGCGTACCAGATGCGGCCCGCCTTCTCCCAGGCAAAGCCGCCCAGGTTAATTGACGTGACGTAGAACGCCTTGTTGGGAATGCCGGAGTTGATGTGGACGCCGCCGTTGTCGGCCGTCGTGGTGACGAAGTCGCGCATGTGGCCCGGCTGGGGGTCGCGGCCCAGGATCGGATCGTTGAACGCCGTGCCCGGCTCGCTCATGGAGCGAATGCCCACGCCGTTGACCCGCTCGGTAAACAGTCCCTCGCCGATGATCCAGTCTGCTTCGGCGGCCGTCTGGCCGTTCTCGCGCTGCTTCACCAGCGAGCCGAAGACGTCCGACATCGACTCATTCAACGCGCCGGGCTGGTTCTGGTAGACCAGATTGGCGGTGAACTGGGTCACGCCGTGAGTCAGCTCGTGGCCGATGATGTCGATGGCGATGGTGAAGCGGTTGAACAGCCGGTCGTCGACCGGCAAATCTTCGTCGCCGTCGCCGTAGACCATCTGGCGGCCATTCCAGAAGGCGTTGTCATAGCCGGTGCGGAAGTGGACGGTCGAGTCGATCCGCAGCCCGCGACCGTCGACTGATTCGCGACCGTACACCTCGCGATAGAGCGTGTAGGTGGCTCCCGCCCCGTCGTACGCCTCGTTGGCCGAGACGTCGGCAATCGGTGGTTGGCCTTCCCGGCGAATCTCCTGCCCGGGCAGTTCGCCGCCGTTGTTGGCGGTGTAGATGACGCGGGTCAGCCCCGGCGTCTGCGCTTCCAGCGTGCCGGGCGGCAGGCCGACGTCGCTGGTCACTTCGCGCTGCAGCCGCATGGCTTCGGCAGCGACGATGTTGCGAAGCGCCTGCTGGCGCTGCGCCTGGTTGCCGTGCTCAATGATGTTCTGCAAGATGTAGGGGGGCACGATGCAGTAAATGGAATGGCAGTGTGCGCTCATGGTCGATTCTCCTTATGGGGCAGGCGCAGCCAGATGGCAGGCACCCGCGCAAGAACCATTGTACAACAGGAGGGCCGTTGGCGTAAACTGGGGGAGAGGGTTTTGGAAACCCGGTCTCTGCCTGCTGCTGCGAGTAGCCAACCAGCCCGATCTCCATTATGCTAGATCGTATGGAGCTGGTGTATTTTGTGCGTGCGCGAAATTGGCCAGTTGTCGCCGGATATCTCCTCTTCGGCGGAATGATGGCGCTGGGCTACCTGTACAACGTCACCTTCATCCAGTTGGGGTTGCCCGATCTTGGAGTGCGCATTCTGGGGATGAGCCGGACGGCGGTCGCCATCCAGATGGCGTTGCTGGCGCTCATCACCTGCGCTGTGGCCCTGACCACCGGAGTCTGGCTCCAGCGCAGCGGCCGTTCAACCAGCCTGACCGCCAAGCTGAACCTGGCTTTGCTGGTTGTTGTGGGCCAGACCGCGCTGACGGCTGCTGCCCCACGCCTGACGACCCCGGCCCATTTGACGGTCTGGATCGTTGCCTGTTCCTTGTTGCTGGGGATGGGCGTGCCCGCGACGTTCAGCCTGACCACCGACCTTGTCCCGGTTCGCGACCGGGGGTATGTGGCTGCCGCAATTACCGCCCTGGCCTACTTTCTGGCGGCGACGATGGCCGGGCCGTGGCGCATTGAGCCACTCAGCCGGCTGATGCTGGTTATGATGACGCCAGGCGTCGTGGTGTTGGGCGGCATTGTGGCGGCCGCCCGAACAGGCCGCACGTTTGTCGCGGCAGTGGGTGCACGAACTGGCCGGCAATCACCGCCAGGACCGGTTTGGTCGCGGCCGGTTTGTGCCACCGTCTGGTCGGCCACCGCGCCGCGCCTTCTGGAGTTTCGTGGCGCTGATGTTCGGTATCTTCTTCATCGACAGCCTGGGCTTTCTGCGTATCATCGACACACCCATTCTGGTCGATGCGACGTGGCAGGCGGCGTCGCTGGCCCCACGACTGACGATCGGCGTCGTCCATGTCGTTGCCGCAATGGTGGCTGGTATCCTGTATACCAACCTCAGCCGGCAGCATCTGTTCTTCTGGATTTTCGGCATCTTTGCCCTGATCCATCTGAGCTATACGTTTCGTGTCTGGCTGTTGCCCGAAACGACGGCCGCCTCGCTTGGCGTGCCGGCCCTGTACGCGACGGCCGTGTCGCTGTATACCGTCGTCAATTTCGCCATCTGGGCCGACCTGGCCACGGCGGAGACGATCAGCACGCGCACCGCGACCGGCGTAGCGCTGTCCGGATGGGCAGCGACGTTCCTTTCGACGGCGCTGGCTATCCAGTGGCAGACAAGCGGCATGCCGCTGGAGAGCCATTTACGACTGGTCAATGCGCTCGCCCAGCTATTCTTCCTGGCCCTCCTGGTTGCTGCTCTCTGGCCTCGCAACCAGAGGGCCAGACAGGTGGTAGGCTATGAGTGGACCGTATCGAATGGAGGTGACCATGTCCCTGCGCTCCCTGCGGCTGGCTTTGCTGGCTCTCTTCATGCTGTCGCTGCTCGCCGCCTGTGATGATGGTCTCTACACGGGCTCGTTTCTTTTCGACGGGACCCATACGTTTGAAGCGGGACAGGGACCAACAGGCGATCTGCTTGTCCGCGCAGGAACGGCCGAATTCACCCCCGGGTCGAAGCTGGATGGTTCGCTCTATGTGCTTGGCGGCGAGGTGCGGATGGACGGCCAGGTGGCGGGTAATGTTGTGGGGGTTGGTGGGCGGCTGACACTGGGCCCGACAGCGATGGTCGATGGCGACCTGGTTGAGATCGGTGCAGAGGTGACCATCGATGATGCGACAGTCGTTCGCGGGGACATGGTTCGCAACGCCGACGCCGCTCTGCCTCTGGCCAATGTCGGGTCAGAGCGAACGACCACCGACTGGCTGCGTCTGCTGGCGGGGGCGCTGTTGATGGCCGGGTTGGGAGGGCTGATTGTGCGCGGGCGGCCGGGGCCGGTGGTCAATTTGGGTGAAGCAGTCATTGATCACGCGCTGGTGTGCGGAGCAATCGGGTTGTTGCTGGTGCTGATACTGCCCTCGCTGCTGGTGATGATGGGTTTCACTGTCGTGCTCCTGCCGCTGGTCTTTGTCCTCGGCTTCGCGCTGCTACTGCTGCTGCTGTTTGGTCAGATAGCGTTGGGGTACCAGCTGGGTAACTGGGTGGCCGACAGGTTGCGCTGGTCGCTGTCACCGTCGTGGCGTGCCTTTGGCGGAACACTCCTGCTGCTGGGCCTGTTCGCCATTCCTTATCTGGGTCAAGGACTGCTGGCCATCACACTCGTTCTGGGCCTGGGCGCGTTGCTTCTAACTCGCGCCGGCCTGCGGCCTTACACGCCAGAGACATGGGGGGCGGAAGAGGAACTCGGCTTGGAAAGCTATGGTCGTCCCCAGGCCGGCGGCCGCGATGGGGAGGGAGACGCACAACACCGCTAGAACGCCCGACGAAGGCAGCCGCCTATTGGCCCGCTTCCCTATTCGCCACCGTCACCGGAATGGCTACCTCCGTCAGTGTGCCATCCTCACGAATGACCGACAGCAGCAGCGTATGGAGGCCATCGG
This sequence comes from uncultured Chloroflexia bacterium, assembly GCA_963715935.1. Classification (GTDB taxonomy): domain Bacteria; phylum Chloroflexota; class Anaerolineae; order Promineifilales; family Promineifilaceae; genus Promineifilum. The sequence continues at coordinate 63,124 of CAVQSM010000008.1, forward strand.
GCACGGCCGTTGAATCCCACGCGGCCAGTTCGTCGTCGACCAGCGGTGTTTCGCTTTCGAGCAGCAGCGACATGGCAGTCGGCTGCAGGCCGGGGAAGACGGTTACGCGGTAGGCGCTGAACTCGTCACCGGCGGCCGTTCCCTGCAGCCGCACCGTTCCGCTGACGGTCTCGAAGGGCGCGGGGCTGGTGACGGCGGCGTCTCCCCGGCGGGTGAAAAGACGGCCGATGCCATCCAGCTCGGCGGGCGGCAGGGGCAGGCCGTTGTCGGCCGCCCACGCCTGCGCGTCCGGCGGCAGGGCCAGCACCTCGCGCTCCTCCACCAGCCGGGGCGGGGTGAAGATCGTCGCCAGGCGGCCGTTGACCCGGTTGACCGCCACCGTCTGGTGCCACTCGTCGACGGCCGTCGGTTCGGCTCCGGGGATGAACCACTCATCCACCGTGGGGCAGAGGGCGCGACCGTTGGGGGAGCGGGGCGGCAGCAGCCCGGATAGCTCGCAGACGGAGCGTTCCACCAGCCCGGTCGGGCGCGGCCACAGGGCGGGTGTCTCCCCCGCCAGCAGCGGGGCCAGGTCGAACGACAGCGGGGCGTCGACGGCCGTCCACAGCGCGACGAGCTGTTCCGGGCGGTAGGCGACGCGCCATTGTCCGCCTTCGGCGGCGGCGGCCAGCTCCACGGCGTTGACGCGCTCGTCCCGGTACGGCCCGTCGCGCAGGATATCGTTGAGCAGCCAGGCCAGCGGCGCGGTGAGGATCGGGCGTTCGGCCGGTTCGCTGCGGTAGAGAGGCGTGCCGTCGCTGCCCACAACGTCGCGCAGCGTGGTAAGGCGGGGCAGCGCGTCGGCGGTCTCGTCGGCCACGCCGCCGCCCACGCCGGCCAGCGCGCCGCCGTTGGCCAGCGCGCCGAACGCCCCGGCGACCGACAGCAGCGCCGCCGGGCCACCGTCGGCCGTTTCCAGCGCGGCGGACGCCGGGAAGACGGCCGGCAGCCCGAGTGCGGCGGTGGTGCGGGCCAGCGCGGACGGCCCGGCCCAGCGCATGAGCTGGAGGGCCGGGCCGGTCGCCCCGCCGGCGGCCGCTTCCCGCAGCCGCAGCGGTCCGGCAAAGGCGGTCTCGCCCGGCGGCAGGGGCAGGTCGAGCGTCTCGTAGGCGGCGGCTGTGTCGAGCAGGCCGCTGGCGGCGGAGTAGCCCTGGCTGAGCGCGGCGAGGGCGGCGAACGGCCGCAGCAGCGCGCCGGACGGCCGCGGGGTTGTGGTTGGGAGGCCGGGGGCGGGTCCGGGTTCGCCGGCGACCGCCAGTACAGCGCCGCTCGCCGGGTCGAGCGTCACCGCGGTCCATGCGCCGGACAGCGCCGGGTCGAGCGTCTCCAGCGCGGCCTGCGCCGCCGGGTCGAACGTGGTCGTGACGGTGAAGTCGGCCGCCAGCAGCGCCTCCGGCCCCAGCCGCGCTTCCAGTTCGCGGCGGACCAGCGCGGCAAAGTGCGGGGCGGGGCTGTCGCTGCCGGGCGGCGGGGCCAGTTGCAGCGGGGTTTGCTGGGCGTAGATGGTGGCGTTGGCGGTTGCCCGCTGCTGCTGCATCATCGCCGCCAGCACGTCGGCCTGGGCGAGGCGGGCGGCGGCGGGGTCGTCGAACGGGTTGGCCGTCGGATTGCGGCCGATGCCCGCCAGCAGCGCCGCTTCGCCCAGCGACAGCGCGGCAGCTGGTTTGTCGAAGTAAAGCCGGGACGCCGCCTCCACGCCGTACGCCAGGTGGCCGTAGTAGCGGCTGTTGAGCAGCCACTCGACCACCGTTTCGCGGGAGTAGGTGCGGCTGATCTGCCAGCCGAGCAGCCAATCCTGGGCGGCGGCGCGGGCGGTGGCGGGTGGGCGGCCGTCGCGCAGCTCGCCGGTCACCAGCGTCGCCACGAGCGGCGAGAGGGGCTGTGCCGTGCGGCCGTCGCGCAGCCAGTCGGCGACCGCCTGCTCCAGGCGAGGCGGGGCGGCCGTCCAGTACGCCGGGTCTTCCACCGCCAGCGTGGCGCTGACCAGCAGCGGCGGCAGGTCGTCGTAAGGCACCCAGTAGCCGGCCGGGCGCGGGTCGCGGATGGTGTCGAGCAGCAGCGGCTCGGCGTCGGTGACCGGTTGGCGCGGGTCGAGGGCGATGATGCGTCCGATGGCGGTGGCGGGCTGTAGCTGGGCAGCTGGGCCAGCGCGGCCGCGTCCGGCAGATCGCGCAGAAAGGCCAGGGCAACAGCGCTGCCGGTGGCGGTGGTGGCGGCGAGGGCGAGAACGGCCGCCAGCCCACCCGCGAGGAGCAGCCCGGCAAGGAACCGCAGCAAGCGGGCGCTGCAGCGGTTGGCGTGGGCTGCCCGCGCCCGGCGGCGGCGGATAATGTCGGTGGCCTGGCTGGTCATGGTAGTAGGGCGATTATGGCGGGAAGGCAGGGGGCGAGGCAAGCGGCGGGGACGTGGGCGCAGGGTTTTTCAAAGGTCGTTGTAGAAACCGAGTTTCTCCGAATCAACCGCCGCATCCACTCGATGGGAGCTAAGAAACTCGGTTTCTAGGTCGACTACACTCGGCGCGAGGGACGATGTGGAGGATGATCGGATTGTCAGGCATAGGCGAATTATGGCGGATCGGCGGGCGGCCGTCGAGGGTGGGGCTGGCCGTCGTTCTCTGCTTTGGCCCTCGCGCCTTGCTCAGCCACCCAGCAAAAAGGCAACCAGCACCATGCTCAAACAGACCAACGATAAGAGGAGTCCTGTTTTCCACGGGCTACTGCCCGCGTAGACGCCCCACGCATAGCCGGCCACAAAGACGACAACAAACGAGACAAAATTGGAAACGCGCAGAGCCAGGGCTGTGTCTTCGAGCAGCAGCAGCGGCAGCAACGACGGCAGCACAGCCACCACCGACAGAATAACGGTGGCCACCGCGCCAATCATGTCTTCGCGCTTCAGTCCCGTGGCCTGGGGTTCGGCCTGGCTAAGGTGGGCAAGAATATCCTCATAAAGAGCCTCTCGCTGATTGTCGCTGCTGATAGGCTCTAAAATGAAATCCAGTTCGTCTGCGATGGCCTCGAGAGCGTATTCGTCGTTACTGCTTGTCTGGATGTACTGGAGTAAGCGGTAGCGCTGTCGCCGCGCAAAAACCCCGCTCAAGATGTAGATGACCGCGTCAATGAGGCCCCATGCTGTAACCGCTCCGAGAATGGCCCAGAACAGCTCTTGACCGTACCCGCTGGCGAAAACCGGTTCAATGACGCCGCGATTAATCAAAATTCCGTAGGACAGCGTGAAGAGAAGCGCAAAGAGGATGGCGAAGAAGATAGCAATGAGGCCGTCCAATGGGTCGAGAAACCGACCCACCACGTTGCTATAGAGATTCTCTTTCGGGGGAGTAATCGGTCGACGCGGTTGAAATGATCGTCTGATTGACATGAATTATGCTACTCCGATGGGCGTGGGAACCCTTACATAGTTGCGCTGCTAATCCCTCGACTCTACGGTCGGTCAATCTAACTCCCGCTCAGCCGGTCGTCTCCCTCCGCTTCTGCCGCTGCCAACCAGGAGGTGGCCGCCTCAATGGCCCGGTTCATGGCCACACCAAGCTGGGCCTCCTCCATAAAGACATTCTCCCTACCGATTAGCGAAAGCGTTCCTGTCTTGTCAAGCTGCTCCCAAAGACGTGCGTTGACCCCGGTCAGCATGAGACGGCCGCCATTTGCCTGGAGCGTTGTGGTATACCGGCGCAGTACGCTGATAAACGTGCTGCCCACGTCCGGCTGTCCGCGAAGAATGAGGACAACGGCCGCCTGCTGCGTTTCATCCGCATTGGGCAGGCTGTCCTCAAACGTGGCTGCAGAGGCAAAGAACAAGCTCCCATAGCTGTATAGCAACGTCACATCCCTATCCGGCAAGATGGCGGGTGCAGGCTGCTCCAGCGGAAAGCCGTTTTCAACTGGCACGAACTCAACCACACGCACCTGATTGGAGGACCGGAAAACATGCATCATGACCGAAATGGCGATGCCAATCATAATGGCGAATTGCAGCGGCAGGGCGATGGTGGCTATGAAGGTCAGCCCCATGGCCGTCCGCGCCACAAGACCGGTCTGCCAGACCAGCGCGATCTGTTTGGGCTGCAAATTCTGGAAGCCGACGACGACCAGCAGCCCGGCTAATGCACTCATCGGAATCAACATGGCCACGTTCGCAAAGAGCAGCACGATGAGAATGACGAAAACACCGGCCAATATGTTGGCCCAACGCGTATAGGCGCCTGCATTGACTGTGACGGCTGTGCCGGACATGGAACCGCCGCCGGGTATGCCCGAGAAGAAACCAGTCGCAATGTTGGCAATGCCCTGCCCGACAAAATCCCGAGAGACATCCGGAAACTTGCCATCCGGGTTGGGATAGCTCTGGCTCACGCCTGCGCCCTGAACCAATCCAATAACGGCAATGGCTAGAGCCGGTAGAACTAGCTCCGGAATGGTCAGCAGGTCGGGCAGCTGGGGGCGCGGGAGCGACCGGGGTATGGTGGCAATGTCGCCCACCAGAATCAGCCCTGCCTCATCGAGCAAAGCGACAGCCACCACACCCAGCACCGTCACGACACCCAGCGCCAGAATCATGGAGAACTTGCGCACCGGGGTGTAGCCAAAACCGACGATCAGCCCAATGGTTAGCAGGCCCAGGATGAGCGTCAGCGGGTCGGCCTGTCTGATGTTCAACGCAGTGTCGGCCAGCTTCAGGAGTTCACTGTTGAAGCCGCTTGTGTAGCCTGTCAGATCAGGAATGGCCCCAAGGATGATCAGTACGGCAATGCCACTGATAAAGCCGGTCATCACCGACTGCGCGACGAAGCGAATGAGACTGCCCAGCCGCAGTATGCCGGCCAGCAGCTGAAACAGTCCGATCAGGAGCACGAGTGCGATGAGCGCACCTGTCTTGGCGTCGCCGGAAAAACCGACCAGCGCATCGCCTGCGGCAACCGACAGCGCGCCGGTTGTCGATACGTTCATGAAGACCGAGCCAGTGAAGAGTGCGCCGATTGGCGTGGCTATCATCAACGTATACAGCCCCGCCACCGGATTGACGGTAGCCAGAACGGCGTTGCCCATTGCCTGGGGCACGTTGACAATGGCAAATGTCAGGCCGGCGATGGCGTCGGCTACGAACTGTCCGCGATCGGCAGGAAGTTGAATGTTGGTCGGTACTCTGTTCATTCATTGTCTCGCAATGTCATGGTGTCTGCTTCCGGTGACTGTGCCACAGAACATAGACGCTAACCAGCATTACCCAGCCTGGGAAGACGAGCGTGACCCACAAACTGAGGCTGACGACAAACAGCAGGACAGTAGCCAGCAGATAAGTGATAATGACCAACCAACGGGGCATGAGATGGGTACGTAGCCAGATCGTTGCCAGCGAGAACATGAGCACGCTGGCCATCCGCAGCGCGTACACATTACTGATTTGGAGCATCAGGGCGCGTGCAAAAAGGGCAACATCACTGCTGAGTGTTAGGCTATTGTCAAGACCTGTTGTCGCTACCAGTGCGCCGGCAATCGCCATGGCGACAAACACCATCGCCAGAAAGAGGATACTGCTGCCCAGGAACACGGTGGCGAAAAAGCGATCCTCCCGGTCGCCAAACCGGTCACGGATCACACCAACGAACCACAGGAAAAATACACCCGCAAAGGGCATTAGGATCAGGGCAATCGTAACGCGCTGTCGCGACTGAGTGCCCCATTCAATGTCAGCAGTGAGATCGCCGGGGATTGAGAGACGCAGAAAGATCAGACTGGCAGCGAACGAAACGGCAAAGGCAATGCCGGCTAATGCTGCGGAGCGTGGTGTGCTCAGCTGCGGATTCCGTTTCTCGTTAGACGAAGTTGTCACGTGTTACGTCCGTAATCCGGAAGCCGGCCCGTTTGCTCAGGTGAAGAGGGCCGGCTTCCGTCTGGTAGAAGCCAGAGAGTGGCTTCCGCCGCCGATCAGGGCGTTACGATGTTGAACCAGAATTCAAACGTATCGAGCAGTGACAGGAATTCGGCCAGCTTTTCGGCGTTGCCGTCAATCTTGGCTTCGCCGGACGCCAGCTTGTCGGCCACTTTCGCCTCGCCCAGGATGACCTCATCCAGCGCGGAGCGGGTCAGCGTCAGCGTGGCGTCGGCGTCGTCCGCCTGCTTGCCCTTGCTGTAGTTGAGGACGCCGTTCTCCACCGCCAGCACATACTGCTCGCCGGTGTCGGTGAAGTCGGCGTTGAGCACGAGCGTTGTGCCGGCCGCCCGGGGGCCGTTCAGACGAACAGCCAGCAGGTCGAAGAACATGTCGAGCGGTGTGGCTTTGATCACATCCGGGCTGGTCGTCTTGGGTGCGCCCAGGTCGATGACGCCGTCGCGCAGTTCCTTGGCGCCGGTCAGGTAGAAGTTGCGCCACGGCCCGGACTCGGCCTGGTAGCCGAGCTGCTCCAGCGCCTCGGCTTGCAGCTCGCGGGCGGCCTCGTTGTCCGGCTCAGCAAAGACCAGATGGTTGACCACCTGGGCCACCCAGCGGTATTCACCCTTGTCGAACGATGCTCGTGCTTTGGCCAACAACGCGTCCGCCCCACCCATGAACTCGACGTACTTCTTGCCGGCGTCTTCGGGCGGCAGCGGATGCAGCGTGGCCGGGTTGCCGTCAAAGAAGCCCAGGTAGCGCTGGTAAATGGCTTTGACGTTGTGGTTGATGGTGCCGTAGTAGCCCCGGTTATACCAGGCCCGGAACAGCTCCGCCGGCAGCTCAATCAGTTCGGGGATCTCCAGCATGGTGTATCCCTGATTGGCCAGACGCAGCGTCTCGTCATGCAGATATTTGTACATGTCGCGCTGCTTCTTCAGGAACGCCGCGCCCTCTTCGGAACCCCAGGTCGGCCAATGGTGGGAAGCGAAGATGACGTCATAGCGGCCGTCATACAGCTCCCGCGCTTCCTCAATGTAGTAAGCCCACGCTTTGGGGTCGCGCACCTGTGCCCCGCGCAACGTGTAGATGTTGTGCATATTGTGGGTGCAGTTCTCGGCCATGCACAACGCGCGGTAAGCGGGGAACAGGATGTTCATCTCGGCCGGGGCTTCGGTGCCGGGGGTCAGATGAAACTCCATCTCCAGGCCGTCGACAACCATCTTCTGGCCCGTGTGGGTAATGTCGTCGGTTGGCTCGATCAGCGTGGGCACATCATTGGGCGTCGTTTGGCCCAGGCCGGACCCTACCTGGCCTTTGGCGTCCTTGGGCACCAGGTTGCCGTACATGTAGCTGGAACGACGGCCCATGACATTGCCGGCGATGACGTTTTCGCTGATGGCGTGTTCCAGAAAGTGTTCGGGCGCTATCACTTTGACCCGCCCCTCACGCACGTCGACTTCGTCGATGACGCCCTTGACCCCGCCCCAATGGTCGATGTGACTGTGGGTGTAGATGACGGCCACGATCGGCTTCCGCCCCAGGTGCTTGTAGACCAGCTCCATGCCCGCCCGCGAGGTCGACGGCACCGTCAGCGGGTCGACGATGACATAGCCGCCGTCGCTTTCAATGATGCTCATGACGGACAGGTCGAAGCTGCGAATCTGGTAGATGCCTTCGGTCACCTGAAAGAGTCCATGATAAAGCGCCAGCAGTCTGGACTGCCGCCACAGACTGGGGTTAACGCTGGGCGGGGCCGTCTCCGCTTCCAGGAACGGGTAGGCGCCGAGGTCATACGTCGGGCTGCCGGCGTCGTTGCGGATCACCAGGTCATCCGCAGCGGCGATGAAGCCCCGGCTGGCCTGTTCATAGGCGGCCGTATCCTCCCAGTTCAACTCGTCCAGCACAGCCCGGTTGATTGTCCCGGTAAACGTCGTTGCCTCTTTACGCTTTTCCATATTAGGTTTGACTCCTTAACTTAGCTTGTTGGCTCACCTCAAACAGCCCGCTGGCAGTTCCCGCGCTGTTCAGCTGCTTGGTAGGTGACCGGGCCACTGTGGGGCGCAGTCTCCTGAGGAGTGCGAGGCTGGAAGGCGCAAGGAACGGACCACCATGGAGTTTAGCATAGGGAGTGGCCGGTACCAAGGAGTTTCGGCCGTCTTCAGCGAACGCTGCTCGAAGGCGTTGTCCCCGGTCAGGCGCGGAAGACGGGCAGCAGAAGACGTTGTGGCCCCAACCGCATCAACGACCCGCCCGGACTTTGCCGCGCCCGTCAATTAGGTACAATCCACCTGAACGACCACCATCAGGCAGCAGGGGAGCGTATGAGCAATCAGCAGCCCGCAGCAACGTCCGATAACCCGACTGAAACGATAGTTCGCGTCGTCGTCATGCCCGTTCAGGCAGCGGCCACAGCGTCGCCGCTCCTGACGGCCGCCCACGAGCTGGGCGTGACAGGGCTGGGCGGCGTCGTGGCCGGGCGCATCTACGACATGATGGGCACGCTGGACGCGGCGGCTGTGGCCCGGTTGGCGGCGGAGCTACTGGCCGACCCGGTTACGGAGCAGTGGCAGGCGACCGTGCTGGGCGGCGAGACGGCCACCGCCGCCCCCGGCGACGGCCATTGGATCGATGTCGCCTATCTACCCGGCGTGACCGACCCGGCAGCGCAGAATCTGGTGCGGGCGGCCCACGATCTGGGTATCGGCGGGCTGCGCCAGGCGGCCACGGGCCAGCGCTACGAAGTGAGCGGCGCGCTGTCCTCGGCTGAACTGCACCACCTGGCAGTCGGGCTGTTCGCCAACCCGGTCATCCAGCGCTTCGCCATCGACGGGCCGCTCCCGTCGCCGTTCGTGGCCCACGCGCCCGCCGGTGGGCGCGTGGAGACGATTCCACTGCGCGAGCTGGACGGCGACGCCCTGCTGGCTGTCAGTCTGGAGCGGCGGCTGGCGCTCGACCTGGCGGAGATGACCGCCATCCGCGACCAGTTCCGCGCAGAAGGGCGCGACCCGACCGACGTGGAGCTGGAGACGCTGGCCCAGACGTGGAGCGAGCATTGCGTCCACAAGACGTTCCGGGCGCTCATCGACTACGACGGGCCGCCGCCGGGGGTCAACGCCGCCGCGCCGCCGGAAGCGCAGACGGTCGACGGCCTGCTGCGCAGCCTCATCCGCGCCGCCACCGAGCAGATTGACAAGCCGTGGGTGCGTTCGGCGTTCGTCGACAACGCGGGCATCGTCGCCTTCGACGACGCGCTACGACCTGGCGTTCAAGGTGGAGACCCACAACCATCCCTCGGCGCTGGAGCCGTTCGGCGGGGCCAACACCGGCGTGGGCGGCGTGGTGCGCGATGTGCTGGGCGTCAGCGCCCGGCCCATCGCCAACACCGACGTCCTCTGCTTCGGCCCGCCGGATATTGACCCGGCCGAGCTGCCGGAAGGCGTGCTGCATCCGCGGCGCATCGCCGGCGGCGTCATCCACGGCATCGAAGATTACGGCAACAAGATGGGCATCCCCACCGTCAACGGGGCGATCACTTACCATCCCGGCTACACGGCCAATCCGCTGGTCTACTGCGGCTGCCTGGGCATTTTGCCGCGTGGCAGCCACCCGACTGAGGCGCAGTCCCGGCGACCTGATCGTGGCCATCGGCGGGCGAGACGGGGCGGGACGGGCTGCGCGGGGCGACCTTCTCCAGCATGGAGATGGACGACGACACGGGCGAGATTGCGGGCACGGCCGTCCAGATCGGCAACCCCATCAAGGAGAAGCAGGTGCAGGAAGTGGTGCTGCGGGCGCGGGACGCCGGGCTGTACAGCGCCATCACCGACTGCGGCGCGGGCGGCTTTTCCTCGGCCGTGGGCGAGATGGGGGCGGAGGTCGGGGCGCGGGTGGAGCTGGCCAATGTGCCCCTGAAGTACCCCGGCCTGCAGCCGTGGGAGATCTGGCTGAGCGAGGCGCAGGAGCGGATGGTGCTGGCCGTCCCGCCGGACAAGCTGGCCGGCGCTGGAAGCGATTTGCGCCGGGCAGGACGTGATGGCCACCGTTCTGGGCACGTTCGAGCCGAGCGGCCGTCTGACCGTGACCTACGAAGGCGCGTGTGGTGGGCGACTCTGGCGATGGACTTTCCTCCACGACGGGCTGCCGCGCCGCCATTTGCAGGCGGTCTGGCGACCTGAACCCGTCGACGAGGCTGAGCCGGACCGGCGCGACGCGGCCGGACGCGGCGACCATGCTGCTGGCGCTGCTGGCCCATCCCGACATTCGCAGCAAGGAAGATGTGGTGCGCCGCTACGACCACGAGGTCCAGGGCGGGACGGCCGTCAAGCCGCTGGTCGGGCGCGGCGCGGGTCGGGCCGGGGGATGCGGCGGTGATTGTGCCCCAGCCCACACAGCAGGGCGACGCACCGCTGCCCGCCGCTGCGCTGGGCAACGGCCTGTGCCCGGCGATTGGCGAGATCGACCCGTACGCTGATGGCCTGGGCGGCCGTCGATGAGGCGCTGCGCAACGTCGTCGCCGTGGGGGCCGACCCCGACCGCGTGGCCATTCTCGACAACTTCTGCTGGGGCAACCCGAACCTGCCCGACCGGCTGGGGTCGCTGGTGCGCTGCACCCAGGGCTGCCACGACGCCGCGCTGGCCTACCAGACGCCGTTCGTCTCCGGCAAGGACAGCCTCAACAACGAGTACACCGGCGCCGACGGGCAGAAGCAGGCCATTCCCGGCACGCTGCTCATCTCGGCGCTGGGCCACATTCCCGACGTCAGCCGGACGGTGACGATGGACCTGAAAGGCGCGGGCAACTTCCTCTTCGCCGTGGGCGACACCCGGCCAGAGCTGGGCGGCAGCCATGCGGCGCTGCTGGGGGCGACGGTCCGACCGCAGCACCGCAGCGCTCCCCATCCGGTGCGCAATCCGCTGGAGCGCCTCCGCTCGCTGCACGGGGCCATTCGCGCCGGGCTGGTGCGGGCGTGCCACGACCTGAGCGAAGGCGGGCTGGGCGTGGCCCTGGCGGAGATGTGTTTGGCCGGAGACGTGGGGGCGGACATCCAGCTGTCGGCCGTCCCGGTCGATCCGTACTACGCCTATGCCGCCGACGACGCGGTGCTGTTCGCCGAGTCGCTGACTCGCTTCGTGGTCGAGGTGCGCCCGGAAGACGCGGCATCGCTTCAGCGCCGCGCTGGGGGCCACCCCCCACGCCTGCATCGGCGTGGTCGGCGGCGACGCGCTGACCATCCACCCGCGCCTGCCGGAGACGGCCGACCCGCTGCTGGCCATCCCGGTCAGCGAGCTGGCGACGGCGTTCACCGGGCGGACGGTTGACGTACCGCGCCATGCCGCCCGAACCGGCGACGCCCGCCACCAGCCGCGCCGCCGCGACCCGCCCCGCGCCCAGGGTGCTCATTCTCCACGCCAACGGCAGCAACCGCGACCACGACGCCGCGCTGGCGTGCGAGCTGGCCGGGGCGCAGCCGGAGATCGTCCATATCAATCAACTTCGCAGCGGCGCTCGCCGCCTGCTGGATTACCATATGCTGGTCGTCCCCGGTGGCTTCTCCTACGGTGACGACCTGGGGGCGGGCGTGCTCTGGGCGGCCGACATGCGCCGGAGCCAGTCCGGGCGGGGCGAACCCAACCCCGTTGGCGAAGATCTGGCCCGCTTCGTGGCCGAAGGACGGCCGGTGCTGGGCATCTGCAACGGCTTTCAGGCGCTGGTCAAGGCGGGACTGCTGCCCGGCGACACGGGCGACAGCCGCGACGTCACGCTGACCTACAACGCGGGCGGCCGCTTTGAGTGTCGCTGGGTGCTGCTGGAGTCGAACCCGGCCAGTCCGTCGCTCTTCACCCGCGGCCTGACCGAGCCGATGCTTTGCCCGGTGGCCCACGGCGAAGGGCGGCTGGCGGTGCGCGACGAGGCGACGGCCGCCCGTTTGCAGGCGGACAACCTGATCGCGCTGACCTACGCCACGCTCGACGGCCGTCCGGTTGACTACCCCACGAACCCCAACGGGTCCGTCCTCGATATCGCCGCGCTGACCAACCCGGCAGGCAACGTCATGGGGCTGATGCCCCATCCGGAGAACCACGTCTTTCCCTGGCAGTACCCGCGACCGGGCCGGGAACGGCCGCGCTGGTCGGGTCTGCCGCTGTTTCTCAATGGAGTTAAGGCATGTTAACGCACCACCAACTGCTCGACGCTGTGCCGGCGGCGCTGGAAACAGTCGATCTCGATCCGGTCTGGGGGCCGAAGATGCGGGGCAAGGTGCGCGACAGCTACCTCCGCGACGGCCTGCGCGTCCTCATTACCACCGACCGCGTCTCGGCCTTCGACCGCGTGCTGGGGCTGATTCCGTATAAGGGGCAGGTGCTCAACCAGCTCAGCGCGTGGTGGTTCGAGCAGACGGCCGCCATCGTCGACAACCACCTCATCGCCGTGCCCGACCCCAACGTGACGGTGGCCCGCGAGGCGGAGCCGCTGCCGGTGGAGGTCGTGGTGCGCGGCTACATCACCGGCGTGACGACGACGTCGCTGTGGTATCTCGTACGAGCATGGCGACCGGCAGCCGTATGGCGTGGCCCTGCCGGACGGGCTGCGCAAGAACGACCGCCTGCCGCAGCCGATCATTACCCCCACGACGAAAGCGACCGACGGCGGCCACGACCAGCGGCTGACGCGGGCGGAGATTGTGGAGCAGGGCGTGCTGCCGGAGCCGCTGTGGGAGGAGATTGAAGCGACGGCGCTGGCCCTCTTTGCGCTCGGCCAGGCGACGGCGCGGGCCAGCGGCCTGATTCTCGTCGATACGAAGTATGAGTTCGGGCTGGTCGACGGCCGTCTGACGCTCATCGACGAGATTCACACGCCTGACAGCAGCCGCTACTGGGACGCCGCGTCCTACGACAGACGACAGCGACGCGCCCACCCACTTCGACAAGGAGTTCCTGCGCCAATGGTACGCCGCCCAGGGGTATCGCGGGGACGGCGACCCGCCGGTCATGCCGCCCGACTTTCTGGCCCAGGTGGCGGCTCGCTACATCACGGCGTATGAGCGGCTGGTGGGACGGCCGTTTGTCCCGGCGCCCATCCCCGCCGCCCCGCGCATCGAACAGATCCTGAGCGCCTACGTCGCCTGAGCCACCGGCCTGCCGGCACATGAGAAACCCGAACTGGTAATGAAATCCGGTGCGGCGTGGGCTAGAATCAAATTGGGAGCAAACGTGTATGGACGACAAGGGCAACGGCTACAAACTACTTCTTGAATACGAAGTCGGCGACGACACAGTGCAGGCATACTATCAGTTCGTGATGGGCCAATATGTGCCGTCTCTGCAATCGTTGGGGTTTCAGATGAGCGAGGCGTGGCACACGGCGTACGGCGACGCGCCTAACCGGCTGCTCGGCTTCGTCTGCGCCGACGCCCAGACGGTCGACACCTTGCTGGAAAGTGAGCTTTGGGAAGAGCTGAACAGTGAGCTGGAGAAGTTCGTCACCGACCTGACCTACAAGATTGTCCCCTACCGGGGTGGCTTCCAACTGTAACCCCATCGCCCGCCGGCGATGACGTCCTGCGCCCTCGCGGTCGCAAGCGCTATCCGGCTTCCTGTCCCTGTCCCTTCTTTACCAAAAACGCCAACTCTGTCTCAAACTCGAACCGCTGCGCGGGCCAGCCGCGCTCGTCGAGCAGGGCGCGGAACCGGCTTTCGTAATGGGCCGCCTGCCCTTTGCGTCGTCCGGTCAGGCTTTGGGCCGGGAACGAGACGAGCAGCCAGCGCGCCTCGACCGCATCCAGCAGCCGCGCCGGGGCGTTCTTATCGGCCGTTTCCAGGCAGGGCAGCGTCTTGAGAATGAGCGCCACGTCGGCGGGCTGCCGGGGCGGGTCGGCAATGACATCCCCCATTGCCGCCCGGCCCGGTCCGCTCAACGGCATCGCTTCGTTCAGGAAGGCGACCATGTCGCTGTACATATCGATGGCGATGTAAACGGCTGCGGGGTCCAGCGGCATCCAGGGCCGGGCCAGCGGGTTTAGCCCGGCGGCGATGTCGATGACTGACCGCACCGGTGGCAGGCTGCCCAGCGTTTCAGCAAAGAAGGTGTCGAGAATCGGCAGCCGCTCGCGCGTTGAGGTGTGGGCGGCCATCGTGGCGCGGCTCGCCTCGCGGAACGGCTCGCTGTCCGGCCCGGCGACGGCCGCTTCCTGCAGCCGGGCCAGCGCTGCGTCATAATCCACCGGCCCGTCAAAGAACGCCCCGCCCGCCTGGTGGAGCGCCGTTTTCGTGGCCTTAATCGCCGCTTTTAGGTTGGGCCGGATGGCCAGCTCCCGCGCCCCCACGCGCCGCACCACGTCCCGGTCAAGGTGGCGATACTTGGCAGTCTGGCTGATGGCGGCTTCAAGCTTGTCGAGGTCGGACATGGTAATCAGGTAATCGTCTGGTCGCGTAGTCGCGGAGTTCGCTCAATATCGTAATCGCTAGCGATCACCCTTGTCCTCAGTCATCGCCCCCGTCGTGTCAAAGACCGTCGCTGGGCCGGGCTGGAGCGCGATCAGTGCCCGGTCGCGATCGGCCGGATGCTGCGCGGGATCATCAGCCTGCGGCGCCTGCCACCGGAGCGCGTCTCCGGGCAGCGGCCGCAACCGGAGCGTGGCTGAACAGCAGCGTCATAAGCGGCGCATCAATGGCCACATAGACCGCCGGCAGATCGACCACCGCTGCTGCCTTGCCCAGCGCTGTCGCCGCCAGCCGTTCGGCCGTCGCCCAGGGCGCAACCCCCGGCTCGCTCAGCGCAGCAGGCAGCCGCCACCGCTCGCCACTGGCGTCCGGCACCCAGGCCACACGGCCGTCGCCGTCGTGAATGACGCTGACTACCCGCAGCGACCAGTCGCCGGTAGGCCCATCGTCACTCGCGCCAAGGCGGCGCAGCAAGCGCGACGTCACGTCCAGCGGCGTCATCTCCATCGCCGGCGGGCCGCCCGCATGATGGAGCGCCTGGGCGACCAGACGACTGCCGGCCGAACTCATCGGCTCCGGCAGAGGGGCGGTGGGGAAGAAGGCGGCGGTTGCGTCGCCGTCCTCGCGCTCCAGCGAGCCGCCCCGCAGCAAACAGCGCAGGGCCAGCGTCAGCCGGTCACCCGCCGGCCCCTTATCAAAGAACAGGCCGGTCAGGCGCAGGGGGAGCACGATCAATCCGGTCTCGGTGCGAATCGCCTCGGCCAGCGTGTCGGTTGGCAGCCGGCCCACCGGCAGTGTCGTCGTCGGCGGTGTCAGGGCGCGGCCATCGGCGTCGCTCTGCAGCAAAACGTGGCCATAATGGTCGACCACCACGCCACTGGTCACAATCGCTGTATTGCTCATGCGGTAGAGCATAGCACACCCCTCCTGCCGCTTCACGCCGGACGACCCGGTCGCTGTGCCCCTAGTGTGGTGGGATTGAGGGCCATGATGAGCAAAATTAGGACAAAAGTAAGGGGGCGCAGCGGCTCACTACCTAACTATTCACGCAGAGTTCATAAAAAGTGCGCCATTTTCCACTATCCTTTAGGGTGTCGGCACAAGAAGTGCCTTTTTTCGTGTGTGCGCGTGCTGCCGTCTTGGGAGCAGTGCGCGGTGCCGGCGGCGGAACAACAAGGAGCAAATGCGGAATGACGTTACCAAAAATGCGTAGACAATGGATCCTGCCTCTACTGATCGCCCTGCTTTTGGGCGGGCTATCGGCCGTCAGTGCGCGCCCGGTGGCCGCCGGACAGGCGCATCTGCCCATGGTGACCGCCTGGGCGGCCGCCGACTGCACCCACGTCGTCAATCCCGGCGAAGACATTCACAGCGTCCTCAGCAACAGCCGGAACAGGGGACGTGGTCTGTGTGCGAGCAGGCACCTACCTGATTACCGACACCATTCGCATGGGAGCCAGCAACCCCGGTCGGACGCTGATCGGCTATCCGGGCGAGGCCAAGCCGGTTCTCGACGGTCAGAAGCGCTATCCGGGCAACGAGTTCGACCCCCTGATCCGCGTCGAAGCAGATGACACCGTTGTTGAGGGATTGGAGCTAATCAACTCCAGCGGGCGCGGCATCCAGGTCGAGTTCCCGGCCAAGAACGTCATCTTGCGCAACCTGGATGTCCACGACAACTGGCAGGTCGGCATTCTGGCCAAGGGCAACACGGTCACCAACGGCGACGGCATCACCGTCAACTACGTCGAGAACGTGTTGATCGAGGACAGCCGCGTCTACGACAACGTCCGCAAGGCGCAGTACGGCCCGGTCATCTACAAAGCTCATCGCACCGGCAGCGGCCCCACCGACTGGGCCTTCATCCCGGAAGAAACATGGGATGCGCCCTATCTGGGACGGCACGGCTACCGGCTTCGCCGACCGAACGCTGACCGGAATCTCGGTCAAGTTCGGCGCCAACGAGTCGCCTGAGCTGGTCTTTGCCACAACGGGTGGCAGCAAGACCAACTACATCGACCCTGAGAACAGCGCCACCGGCGCCCAGATCGCCTATGATGGCGAAGACATCGTCGTCTACAACAGCGCCACCGGCAAGTGGTCGAAGTATTTCGACGGCGACGCGCTCGGTTTGCCCACGAACGTATCGATTGATGCGTTCAACGTCGGTGATGCCATTGTTGGCTGCGCTGACTGCTACCCGATTCTGTTCAGCCTGTCCAAAGCGGCCGATGTACCGGGCGCGGGCAGCGTCACTGAAGGCACGATTGTGCGCTTCACGCCGACCACCTCGCCTGACGCCAACCTCCAGCTGACGACCGGCACGTTTAGCGTGGCCCACGCACCCGCAGCGATTGGCCTGGCCAGCGACGACAACGTCGATGCTATCGGCCACACGCCGGACGGCCGTCTGGTCATCAGCACCAGCGCCACCTTCCGTCAGGGCGGCTCCACGTTGGGCGCCAATCAGGATCTGTTCGTTTACGACGCCAGCAGCGGTACATGGTCGCTCCTACTTCGACGCGTCGGCCATTCCCTTCAATCCGCTCAGCAACGCCATCCTGGCCAGCTGGCTGGACGACAGCGGCGATCTGTATGTCAGCGGCAGCTCATCCGGCGGCAACGGCCTGACCTTCATCGAAGCGAGAGGCAGCACGGCCCGCAACAACGAGATCTTCGGCAACTATGGCGAAGGTCTGGTGGCCGGGCGCAACACGGACACGATTACGTTGGAAGACAACGTGGCCTGGGACAACAAGCACGCCAACATCTATCTGAACAGCACCAACGCCCCGCTGGTGCAGCGCAATCTGGTCTACTGCAGCACCGATAAGCGCTTCTGGCGCAAAGCGTCGAACGAGACGGCCAAGGCAGGTCCCGGTCTGATCGTGCGCGATGAGCAGTTCAGCGGCCGCCTGACCATCGTCAGCAGCAACCAGACGATCATCAACAACATCGTCGTTGGCTGCGGCATCAACTTCGGCGTCTACTCCCAGGTGGATGGCGGCGGGTTGAAAGACGCGTTGGTGGCCAACAACACCTTTGCCGAAGCCCAGGGCGACCCCGGCTCCGGCTTCCAGAACTTCCTGCTGAACTCTGGGGCCGACATTGTCAACACCGCCTTTGTCAACAATGTGCTGCTCCAGACAACAGGCGAGGTGTTGCGGCTGCAAGGCGCTGTGGATCTGACTACTGCCTCTGCCAGCAACAATCTGTACAGCAAGGCGCCGACAACGACATGGTTCTCTGGCGAAGCAGGCCGCATCATTGGCGATCCGCTGCTGGTCAACCCCGTTGTGCCCGCGCCCAACGCCCCGGCGGACCCGACCACCTATGGCCCGCAGGCGTCCTCTCCGGTGCGCGATGCCGGCGCCGCGCTGACCGAAGTCGTCGACGACCATATGCAAACGGTGCGTGACGGCTCCACCGATATCGGGGCCGTCGAGTTTGTGGGCGTGGATGACCCGCGCGGTCAGATTGCGCTCATCGCCCTGGCCGACCCGCCTGATACCGGCGAACAGTTTGACTTCACCACCTCCTACATGGGGGCAGTGCAGTTGGCCCACAATGCCGAATCGCGTTCCGGCTCCATCGCCACCGGCAGCTACAGCATCACCCCGGAAGCGAAGACAGGCTGGACGGTGACGGACCAATCGTGCAGCGACGGCAGCAGCCTGGACAACATCGACCTGGGCGCGGGCGAGACGATCACTTGTCAGGTCACCTACACTCTGTCTCGCGGCGAGATCGAGGTGCGGGTGGCGACAACGCCGGGTGGCGCGAGCGCGAGCTTCCCGTTCAGCACCGACTACGGCGACAACTTCAGCCTGACCGACGGCCAGTCGAACCAGTCCGGGCCGATGATGCCCGACGTCTACAGCGTCACGCAGACCAGCGTGCCCGCCGGCTGGACGGAAACCTCCGCCACCTGTGACGACGGCAGTACCCCCGGCGCCATCGAGTTGGGCGCGGGCGAGACGGTGATCTGCACCTTCAACTTCGCCCAGGAGCCGGGCAACATTGTCGTGGTCAAGAATACGGATACCAACAGCGGCGACCGCTTCACGTTCACGCCCAGCTATGATGCGGCGTTCACGCTGGCGGGCGGCGAAAGCAGCGACTCCGGCCCGCTTAGCCCCGGCAGCTACTCGGTGGCCGAAAGCGCGACGACCGGCTGGTCGCTTGACAGCGCCACGTGCAGCGACGGCAGCAATCCGAACGCCATCGACCTGGACGCGGGCGAGACGGTTACCTGTACCTTCTTTAATGTGCAGGACGTCGCCCCACCTCCACCACGGACCGGCTCCACGCTCTACCTGAGCGCCAAGGGGGCCAGCGAAGTAGCCGGCATCCCGTTTGACGGCGGCGACATCCTGGCCTACAACATCGGCTCGGACAGCTGGAGCCTGCACTTCGATGCCTCCGATGTTGGCCTGAACAAGAATATGGTCGGTTTCGTCTTTGCGCCCAACGGCGACATCCTGCTTGCCGTCAACCGCAACGTCTCACTGCCGGGCATCGGCCAGGTAACGCCGTTCGATGTAGTGGCCTTCACGCCCACTTCGCTTGGCCCCACCACAGCGGGCTCGTACAGCCTCTACTTCGACGGCTCCGACGTCGGTCTGACCCGGAGCGCCGAACGCATCGACTCGCTCTCGCTGGATGACAGCGGACGGCTCCTGCTCAGCGTGCTCGGTCGGGCCAAGGCGCCTGCCACCGGCGGCGGCAATATCGTGGCGCAGGACGAAGACCTATTCGTCTTCAACGCGACCAGCCTGGGGGCGAACACGTCCGGCAGCTTCGCGATGTATCTGGACGGCTCCACCATCCAGGGGCTGAACAAGGAAGACATCACCGGCGCCCACATCGATACAGCCACGGGTGACCTCTATCTGACCATCCTCAACGGCTTCAACATCGGAGGCGTCAAGGGCAACGCCAAAGACATCATCAAGCTGACCCCCAGCGGGGGCGGCTACAACGTGTCATTATTCTGGCGCGGACCGGATGTGGGCTTCCCCGGTGTGGTCGACTCGTTTGAGATTGTGCCCTAAGGCCCACCTTCAGACGACCGGCACGAAGCGAGGCGGTGATCCCGAAGGACCACCGCCTCGTTTTGGTTTGCATGGAGCGACCGGTCGCGCCACCCGACCCGGCTAGACCGTTTCGCCGCGCACCATTGCCGTCGCCAACGCGGTGTGTCGCTCCAACAGCGGCGGCAGGTCCACTGTCGTCAGTTGCCCGTCCGTCACAACCACCCGGCCATTGATGACTGACAGATCGACCGTGCCCGGCTGGCAGAAGGCCAGCGCCGCTACCGGATCATGGAGCGCGCCGGCGTAGGCCACCCGGTTCATATCGATGGCGATGAAGTCGGCGCTCATGCCGGGGGCCAGGTGGCCGATGTCGTCCCGTCCCAGCACCGCTGCGCTGCCGCGTGTGGCCAGTTCGAGCGCGTCACGTGCGGTCATCGCCGCCGCGTCGCCTGCAAAGCCATACCGGTCGCCCGGCGCTTCGCTCAGGTAGCGGTCAGGGGCCACGCGCTGGAGCAGCATCGCCTGGCGCGCTTCGGCCAGCAAATGGCCCGCGTCGTTGGAAGCGGAGCCGTCGACGCCCAGCCCGACCGGCACGCCCGCCGCCTGCATCGCCGGGACCCGGGCAATGCCGCTGGCCAGGCGCATGTTGCTGCTGGGGCAGTGGGCCACGCCGGTCCGGGTGCGCCCGAACAGCCCAATCTCACCGTCGCTCATGTGGACGCAGTGGGCGTGCCAGACGTCGTCACCCGTCCAGCCCAGCGATTCGACGTAGGCGACGGGCCGGTGGCCGAACGTCTCCAGGCAGAACGCCTCTTCCTCAATCGTCTCTGCCAGATGGGTATGCAGCCGCACGCCATAGGCGCGGGCCAGCGCGGCCGATTCGCGCATCAGGTCGGGCGTGACAGAGAATGGCGAGCACGGCGCCAGCACCACCCGCATCATCGCGTGGCGTTCGGCATCGTGGTAGGTCTCGATCAGGCGGCGGCTGTCTTGCAGAATGAACGCCTCGTCTTCGGTCACCCGGTCGGGCGGCAGGCCGCCGTCGCTCTCGCCCAACGACATCGAGCCACGTGCGGCGTGGAAGCGGACGCCGATCTCCCCTGCCGCGCGAATCTGGCTGTCCAGCGTGCAGTCGTTGGGGAAGATGTAGAGGTGGTCGCTGCTTGTTGTGCAGCCGGACAGGGCCAACTCAGCCAGCCCGGTCAGCGTGCTGACGTAGATCGCTTCGTCGGTCAGATTGGCCCAGATGGGGTAGAGCGTCGTCAGCCACGTGAATAAATCGGCGTCCTGGGCAATGACCCGCGTCAGGCTCTGGTAGAGGTGATGGTGGGTGTTGATCAGCCCGGGCAGCACCACGTGGCCGCTCAGGTCGAGTACGGTGTCGGCCGTTTCCGGCAGTGCCCCCGTCGGGCCGACCTGCTCAATCACATTGTCGCGCACCAACAAGCCGCCACCGGGGATCTCGCGGCGCTCCTCGTCCATCGTCACCAGTATCAAGGCGTTCTTTATCAGCATCGTCGTCATGGGTCACCTCCGGATCCGGGCTCTCGCCAGTCGACAGCCCTGCTGGAACTGTAACATGAGTGATATGCCGCGGGCAATGGGACAGGACGCGACAACAGGCCGCCCGCCGTCTGGCATGCAGGGTGAACAGGTGTCAGATCAGGGCCGGGCCGGCATTGCCACGCCCTGCGGCCCACTGCAGGTGAGCCCCGCGCGCGGGGGAACAGATCGCAATGTAAAAAGATTCCAGAGCGCTCTGAGAGCTTGTGTGTGATTTCATGTTATGGTAAGATAATCGCCGACAGAGGGAACGTCGCCTCAGTGCAGAATGGCCGGCAACAGACGCCACCGAGCGGTGCGCCCGATTCGGCCGGCGCGACAATCTTGTCCAAACTCATGCAATCAGGTAGGTGACAGATGGACATTCTCAAGAAGTATCCCGGGACAGCGGCCGCGGTATCGTTTGTTGCTGGTCTCATTATTGGCCTCGTGGTCCTGGGCTGGTGGTTGTTCCCGGTCCAATTCACCGGCACGACCCCCTCCGGGCTGTTCCCGGAGTATCAGGACATTTACGTTCGCAACGTAGCCGAACTCTACGCGTTTGACCAGAATCAGGAGAAAGCTGTCGCCGCACTCGAAGGGTGGGGCGGGGACGCCGTCGCCTGCGAGCTGGCCGCCTCGACCAACGATTCGGGCGCCCAGCAGCGCCTGATCGTCGTCGCCACGCTGGTCAACGGCACAGGGTGTACGGGCGCCATCGCCCCTACCACGCCAGAGTCAGCTGAGGGTGAGGGCAACAGCATTCTGCCGCTCTTGCTGCTGGGCGCACTGCTGCTCGGTCTGGCAGGGGCGATCTACTGGGTCTACAGCCGCCGCCAGCAGATGCTGGACGAGGACCCGATGCCCGATGATGTGGCGCCGTTAGCCGCATCCGCCAGCCCGCAGCCCGTCGCGCCGGCTGCCGGCGATTCGAGGCCGGCCATGACCCCGGTGACGCCGGTCCAGCCGCCGCCTGAACCGGTCGCCGTGCCTATCGCCCGCTTCCGAACCAACTACTCCCGCGGCCACGACACCTACGACGACTCATTCAGCATCGAGAACTCCAGCGGTGAGTTCCTCGGTGAATGTGGCGTGGGTATCTCGGAAGTCATCGGCGCGGGGTCGCCCAAGAATGTGACTGCGTTTGAGGTGTGGCTGTTCGACAAGAACGACATTCGCACCATCACCAAGGTCATCATGAGCGACCACGCCTTCTTCGACGAGGCGCTGAAGGCCAAGCTGGCCCCGAAGGGCGAGCCGGTGCTGGCCCGCGAGAACGAGACGATTGTGCTGGAGACGGCCGCGCTCATTATCAACGCCGAGATTACTGAGATCGTCTATGGCGGCAGTCCGGAGATGCCGGAGAGGAGCTACTTCGACCTGTTCACCATTGAGCTGTCCGCCTGGTCCAAAGTCAGCGACACCCCCGGCGGCGACAGCGTGGACGACGTCCTGGACTATTAGCCACAATATCTACGAAAATGCACAAAAGCCCCGGCCGATTGGTCGGGGCTTTTTTTGTCGTTGGTCTGGGCGGAGGCGGGCTAGGCCCGGTGGTACGGGTCGAACAACTTCTGCCATTCGTCCAGCGCGTACCGGTCGGTCATCCCGGCGACGTAATCGGCCACGACGCGATGGAGCGGTGACTCCTCCAGTCGGGCCTGAGTCGCCGCCGGCAGCATCTGCGGCTCCTTGATATACGCCTCGAAGATGGCGGAGATGAACGTCTCGGCCTTGTTCTGCATGCGCACCATGCGATAGTGGCGGTACATCTTCTCGTACAGAAACGCCTTGAGTTCCGCTACCTCTGCGCCGAAGGATGGGCTGTAGGCGACCACATCACGGTCGTGCTGCTGAATGGCTTCGGGCGAGGTCAGGTTGCTGCCGGTCAGCGCGGCATCTGTCTCGGTCAGTACGTCGAGCACACTGCGCCCAATCAGTTCGCGGACAATGCCGCGCCGCTCCATCGCCGTGAACGGCGCAGGCGCGGCCCAGCCCACGCTGTCGCACAACGCCTGCCAAAGCGACAACTCCGCCAGGTCGTTGACCGTGAACAGGCCGGCACGCAAGCCGTCGTCCAGGTCGTGGGCATTGTAGGCGATTTCATCGGCCAGGTTGGCGATCTGCGCCTCCAGCGAGCCGCGCAGCTCCGGCTCGTAGCCGGTGGCGTCACTCTTGTCGTACGCCGTCTCGTGCTTGATCATTCCCTGGCGTGTCTCGTAGGTCAGGTTCAACCCGTTGAACGTCGGGAAGCGGCGCTCCAGAAACGTCACGATACGGTAGCTCTGGGTGTTGTGGTTGAAGCCGCCATGACCGGCCATCAGGTCGTTGAGCGCGTACTCGCCGGCATGGCCGAACGGCGCGTGCCCCAAATCGTGCGCCAGGCAGATCGCCTCGGTCAACGTGTCGTTGGCCCCCAGCCCCTGCGCCAGCGCCCGACCCAGCTGGGCCACTTCCAGCGTGTGGGTCAGTCGCGTGCGGTAATGGTCGCCTTCGTAAAAGACAAATACCTGGGTCTTGTACTCCAGCCGCCGGAAAGCAGTGGTGTGGATAATGCGGTCGCGGTCGCGGGTGAATGCGGTGCGGGTGGCAGATTCCGGTTCAGGGTGGGCCCGACCGCGCGACCGGGCGCTCAACAGCGCATACGGCGCCAATGTGTTTGCCTCGCGTGCTTCCAGCTCAGGACGTTGCCAAATCATCGACGACTCCTCGCTCCCTGTGGGGAACAGGACGGCCCGGCAGCAGAGGGACAGACAGCGCCGGGTTGCTCTCAACCGGCGGCAAGTGTAACATACTCACCAAGAGCGGTCATCCACCGGAGGCCACATGAGCACCAACCGAGGCGGAATACGGTCCTTGCTGCCACAACTGATATTCGTCATTATCTTCGCCACTGTTGTGTCGGTTGCGGCCTATTTGCTATGGCGCTCTCCCTCAGTTCGGGCAGATTATCCACCAGGAACGAAGGTGATTACGGTGAGCGGATCGACCATCACGGTTCGCGCTGACCCGGCGCAGGAAGTCTATCTGGTGCCGCTGGGCGAGCCGCAAAGCCAGACTGTGCCGGAAGGTACGGGCGGCGCAGCAGGACACGCAGGAGGTGCAGCCGCTTGGCGGCGGCGACGACACCGCCATCCTGCCGACGGTCGCTCCGTCGCCAACGCCCAACATCTTGCCCAGCGTCACCCCCGGGCCACCGGCGGTGGAACCGGTCATCTTCGTCAGCTATACCGTGCAGCCGGGCGACACGCTCTACAGCATCTCGACGCGCCAGGACACGTCCATTTCGCTGATGGCGCGTTTTGGCATTTCATCGGTCAACATGGTGCCGGGCACCGTGATCCAGCTGCCCATCGGCAACCCGGCGTACTGCCCCGGCAATCTACCTTATGCGGTTGCGGAAGGGGATACGGCGTTCAGTATCGCCGCCAAGTGTGGCACGACGGTTCAGGAGCTGCAGCGCATCAATAACCTGGACGCCAACTTCACCGTCTATTCAGCGTCGATCATCTGCGTGCCCGCGCCGTAGCGACGCCTGCTGTCGTTCGCTAGAGCGACAGGTTACCGCTCAGAGCCAGCAGCGCCATCGTCAGCACGATCAGATTCAGAATAATCAGCCCAGCCAGGACAATTGCCTGCCCGGTCGTGAAGCGCGGCATGTCATTGACGGTCACGTTCTCTTCGGTCGTGTTGTTCATTCTCACATCCTCTCTTCTCAGGTTGCGCCGCTAGCTGCCGCGCAGTGTCACGTCTCCGGCGGCAATCGTATGCAGCTTCCCCGCCGTATCGCGCACCAAAAGCCGGCCCCAGCTGTCGGTGGCCTCCGCCATCCCGCGCAGCGGTTCGCCCTGTCCCGCGTCGCTGACAGTCACGGCCTGGCCCAACGTGACCAGCATGCCGTTCCACGCGGTGGCGGGCGAAGAACCGCCCCGCGCTGTGTCCACCCACCGTTCCAGTTCGCTCAGACAGGCCACGAGCAAGGGCAGCCGTTCGACCGGTTCCTGCCGGATGGCCAAAAGACTGGTGGGCGGCGTGGCCGCCTCCGGTAGGGCGGCCTGCGGAATGTTGACGTTTAGACCGATGCCCAGCACGGCCGTCTCGACTTGCCCGCCGCTGCCGAGGACGGTGTCG
Source organism: uncultured Chloroflexia bacterium (assembly GCA_963715935.1). Classification (GTDB taxonomy): domain Bacteria; phylum Chloroflexota; class Anaerolineae; order Promineifilales; family Promineifilaceae; genus Promineifilum. The sequence goes on from CAVQSM010000008.1 coordinate 88,203, forward strand.
ACCAACAGGCCGCCCAGCTTGCACCATTCGCCGCCGGCCTCCACCACCACGTCGTTGGGCCATTTGAGACGGGCGGCGATGCCGGTTGTGGTTTCGATGGCTCGCGCCGCGGACAGCCCGGCAATCATGGTCAGCCACCCGGCTTGCTCCGGCGACCAATTGAGGCGCAGCAGCGTCGAAAACAGGAGCGAGCTGCCCGGCGGCGCTTCCCACCGACGGTCGAGCCGTCCGCGTCCGGCCGATTGGTAGTCGGTCAGCAGCACTGCCCCGTCGGGTGGCTCTGCCGGCCCACCGCCCGCTGCCCGCCGTTTCAACTCGTCGTTAGTCGAGCCTATCTCGGGCACGAACTCATACGTCTGGCCCAGCCAGCGGGTCTTCAAATGGGAGAGTACGGTGTCGCCGCTCAGGTCGGTGTCGAGCATCTTTCTATTGTAGCGCAGTTGACCGGTTCTGGCGGGCGGCGCTGTCCAGCTCAGGCTCCTTCAGACCGTAGCCGCGACATTCCTTGTCGCGTCCCCCACGCCACGTACCACCGCTACGCCAGGTCGCCGTCACTGGGCGGCTTGACGTTGACATCCAACGTGTTGAACGGCATCTCGATCCCCGCCGCGTCCAGCGCACGTTCAACCGCCGCGTTCACCCGGCTGATGGACTGGAAGCGGTCGTCGTTGCCCGCCACCCACCAGAATATTTGCATCAATCGCGCCGAGTCGCCGAACGTCATGAAGTAGACGTCGACCGGTTTGTCGGGCAGGACGCTGCCGACCGAACGTACTGCCTGCTCCAACAGCTCAAGGACGGAATCGATCTCCGAGTCGTAGCTGACACCGACTTCCGTGTTCAGCCGGTAAGACGGATCGGGTATGGAGAAGTTGATAATCTGGCTGGCGGCAATGAGCGAATTGGGCACGATGGCGATGTTGTTGTCGTAGGTTTGCAGCCGCGTTTGGCGAATGCCCACGTCAACCACGATGCCGCGCGTATCCAGTTCCGGCATGTAGATCTCGTCGCCCACCCGAAAGCGCTGGTCCAGTAGAAAGAACGCGCCGCTGACCGCATCACTGATCGCGTCGCGCGCTCCGAGGCCGATAATCAGACCGAGAAACAGCAGTACGGCTGACAGGAGGGTGACATTGACCCCCAGGCGGGCCAGGGCCAGCGCCGCAGCTACCACCAGAAATAGCAAGTAACCCAGGCGGGTGAAGATGGTCAGGAGCGGCGCGACACGACTCCGATGGTCGGCGGCGACTCGATTGTGTAGATACCAATCGGCCAGGAAAGCGATCAGACGGAAGACGACAAAGGTGACCGCACCGAGCATCAGGAAGAAGAAGATGTCGTCCAGCCAGGCAGGCCATTGGCCGGTCCAGATATCCAGCCGCAGCACGGCAAAACGGGCAATGATGACCAGCACCAGCCATCGCAGCGGTGTCTCCAGCGCGGCCAGCATCTCGTTGTCGAAATGGATCGGCGTTCTGGCCGTCAGCCAACGCAGCACGGCCAGCAGCAGGAAGTTGATCAGCAGCGTGCCGAGAATGACCATCAACGCCGAAGCCAGGATATTGAGCCAGTCGCTGCCGGACAGGCCGAGAAAGGTCGTTTCGTCCAACCCGGAACTGGCCGCCACGTCATTGACATAGCGCTCAATGGCGTCGGGCATCTGGGTGGGCACGGGTGTGCGCTGGGCAATGGCGTTGGTGATCTCATCAAGCGTGTCGGGCAGCGCGCCAATCGGGTCGACCAGAACGCCGGCGATGCCGGTCCCGGACGCTTCCTCCGGCGAGGGCGTGGTCGGTGGCAGCGTAGGCGTGGGGGTTGGCGCGGGGGTCGGCGGGGCCGTCGCCTCCCCGACCCCGCCGCACGCCGCCAGCAGCAGTGCCGCCAGCAGCAGCCACAGGAGTGTGAGTCGGTGTGTCATCATCTTATCGTTTGGCCGGAAACGGGGGCGCCCGCGAATGGGGAGCGCCACGTGTTAGCCAAGCCTCTACCATCCATTATAGCGGAACCATCGCCCAACCTGACGAATTTGCAAAAACAGGTTGGCATTCTAGCGGTGATGGTGTAAATACAAAGGATGAAGACCACCCCCTTAACCCGCTCAGAGACCCTGGCCCGTTTCCGGGCCAACCCCGATATCGATGTCCTTATCATCGGCGCCGGCGTCAACGGCCTGGGCACGTTCCGCGACCTGGCGTTACAGGGCGTGGATGTGCTCGTCGTGGACCGGGCCGATTTCTGTTCCGGCTCCAGCAGCGCGTCGTCGCGCATGGTTCATGGCGGCATCCGCTACCTGGAGAATGGCGAGTTCCGCCTGGTGCGCGAAGCAGTGCACGAACGGAACCGGCTCATCTACAACGCGCCTCATTACGTGCGGCCGCTGCCGACAACGATTCCCATCTTCAAGACGATGTCCGGCGTGCTCAACGCCCCGCTCAAGTTCGTTGGCTTGCTGAACAGGCCGTCGGAACGGGGCGCACTGATCATCAAGATGGGGCTGATCATGTACGATGGGTACACGAAGGAACAGGGCAATGGCGCCGTGCCCAAGCATGAGTTCCTGGGCCGCTCAGAGTCGCTGGCCAAATACCCGGCACTCAACCCGGATATCAAGTACACCGCCACCTACTACGACGCCGCTATGCGCGACGCAGAACGCATCGCCATCGAGATCATGACGGACGGACTGGCCGCCCACGATGGCGCCTACGCGCTCAACTACGCCCCAGCCGTCGGCGCGGAAGGCGAGATGGTCCACATTCGCGACGAGGAGACAGGCGACATCGTAGCTGTCCGGCCCAGCGTGGTCATCAACGCCGCCGGGCCGTGGATCGACTTTGCCAACGAAGCGCTGGGCATGCCCACCAACTTCATCGGTGGCACCAAAGGCTCCCACCTGGTGCTCGACAATCCGGCGCTCCATGAAGCATGTCAGGGGCATGAGTTCTTCTTCGAAAACGAAGACGGCCGCATTGTGCTGATCTACCCGCTTGCCGGGCGGGTCATCGTCGGCACATCGGACATCCGCATCGACGACCCTGACGAGGCGACCACCACCGACGACGAAATCGACTACTTCCTGTCGTTTGTCAATATCGTCTTTCCGTCCATTGACGTGAGCCGGGCTGACATCGTCTACACCTTCACCGGGGTACGACCGCTGCCTTCCAGCGAAGCCTCCACGACCGGTCAGATCAGCCGCGACCACGAGAACCGTATTGTGGAGCCGGACCAGTTCCCATTCCCCATCTTCAACCTGGTGGGCGGCAAGTGGACGAGTTTCCGGGCATTCTCCGAGGAAGTGGCGGACGCGACAATGGCCCGTCTGGGCAGGGTGCGGCAGGTTTCGACGGCCGACATGCCCATTGGCGGCGGCCACGACTACCCGCGCGATGCCAACACGCAGGGAGCGTGGATCGACCGGGTCGCCACGGAAAGCGGGCTGCCGCGCGAGCGCATCGCTGTCCTGTTTGATCGCTACGGCACCGGAGCGGCCGACATTGCGACGGTCATTGCCGCGAGTGACGACCGGCCTCTGGTCCACGCTCCCGACTTCAGTGTCGTCGAAGTCACCACCATCACCCGCGCCGAAGGGGTTGTGCATGTGCTCGACTTCCTGCAGCGTCGCTCGCTGTTGGCAATGATGGGCCATACGACGCCGGAGCTTATCGCTGAGCTGGCTGAGATTATTGGCGACGCCAACGACTGGCCTGCCGAGCGGCGGCAGGCGGAGATTGCGCAGACTACGACCGTCTTGCAAAACGCCCACCGCGTTCAGCTGGCCGCCAGCGCGGCCTGAGCCTGGACCGGCTGCCCCATGCTTCCCCGGTGGTTGTCTTGTGCGCCACCGGGGAGTGAGCAAGCTGCCGGCCCGGCCCGGACGCTGGCCATCGTCCCCACCCATACCCTGTCCCGTGGCGTAATCGTCAGCCAATCGTTGCTGCCAGGGGCTTGCTACTCGTCCCGATTATCGCTATAGTGTCGAGATGGATCAGCCCGCCTCTGTCACGGCCGCCATGCGGACCGACACCGGTCTGGTGCGCGGCCACAATGAGGATTTCGTCTCCGCGCTCGAACCCGTCGATCAGTCCGAACTGGCTGCCAACGGCTGGCTCTATGTGCTGGCTGACGGCGTGGGCGGGGCCGACGCCGGAGAAGTCGCCAGCCGCTACGCCACCGAACAGGCGATCGCCCATTATCAGCGCGCAGCAGGGCAGTTCGAGGGCGTGGAACGTGTGCTGTTCGCCATGCAGGCGGCCAACACCGACCTGCGCCGCCTGGCAGCCGACAGCCCTGCCCGCCGCCGCATGGCCACGACGATGGTGGCCGTCTCCATCGTTGAAGGCAAGGCGATCATCGGCAACGTGGGCGACAGCCGCGCCTATATGTGGCGCGATGGGGTCTTCGAGCAGGTCACCAAAGACCAGAGTCTCGTCGCCCGCCTCGTGGACGAAGGGGCTATCACACCGGAAGAAGCGCTTACCCATCCCCACAAGAATGTCATTCTCTACAGCATCGGCTCCGAAAGACGGCCGCCCATCGACGTCTACGAACGCGACCTGCTGCCCGGCGACCTGCTGGTGCTGTGCTCCGACGGTTTGACGCGCCACGTGGATGATGAGGAGATCAGCGCCATCGTCGGCAGCATGGAACGCGCCGAAGCGGCCGATGACCTCGTCAGCCTGGCCCGCGAGCGGGGCGGGGAGGACAACATTTCGGTCACCATCATCCAGGTCGGCCCCCGACTTGGCCAGCAGGATGATCAGGCCGAGATGCTGGCGATGCAAACACGCCCGGCGATGGTGGCGGCGTCCGGCAGCACAGCCGCCGGGGTTATGCCCCAGCGCAGCCTCTGGCCGCTGACGTTCATGCTGACGGCCGTGATGGTCGTCCTGATCATGTTGATCTGGTTCGTGGTTCAGGTCGGCACGACGGTCTAGCGCCCTCGGCGGGCAGATCGTGGCCGCCTCCCCTCATTCATCTTCCTGATAATTCTGAGCGTCCTTTGACGTAGGCGCGGAAATCCCTTACAATATAGGGTGGATCTAGTATGGATATGATTGTTGGACTGTGATCGCTTGCTGTGACACTTCGGCGACTTTAGCCCCTCTTCATTGCCAATCGGTGGCCTTGAAGCGACTCTCACCAATTCTCTCTCTCAAACTGAACCAATCCTGTGGCCCGGCCCTCTATGCGGCCCGGACGACCTGGGAGGTCGCCCCATCATGGGGGACATCGGCGACTGCGTAAGCGCCTGTCCGTCATCCAGGGTGCCGGTCACAGATAATATTTGAAAACGAAACTTTTATCTAGGTACCATAGCGGTACAACTGAGGTTATATGACAACACCATTACGAATCGTGCCTTTAGGCGGCATGGGCGAGATCGGCAAGAACATGACGGTCGTCGAGTATGAAGATGATATTCTCATCATCGACTCCGGCGTTATGTTCCCTGAGAACGACATGCTGGGGATTGACCTGATCATCCCCGATTTCAACTACTTATTCGAGAAGAACCGTTACAAGAACGTGCGGGCCATTTTGATTACCCATGGTCACGAGGACCACATTGGCGCGCTGCCCCATTTGCTGGAGGCGGTCAACGCTCCGGTCTATGCTACGCCGCTGACAGCCGGGCTGATCGAGAACAAGCTGCGCGAGAAGAAGCTGCTCCATGACACGGAATTGGTCACTTTCCGCGCCGGCGAAACGCTGGAGTTCGGGCCGTTTACGGTCGAACCATTCCACGTTGCGCACAGCATTCCCGACTGTGTCGGCTTCGGCATCACGACGCCGGTCGGGTTGATTGTCCACACGGGCGACTACAAGTTCGACCATACGCCGATCGACAACTGGCCTCCCGACTTTGCCAAGCTGGCCGAGTTCTCCCAGCGCGGCGTGCTGGCCCTGCTGGCAGACAGCACCAACGCGGACCGCGACGGCTGGACTAAGTCGGAATCGATTCTGATTCAGGGGTTCGACGACGTCTTCAACGAGGCGGAAGGACGTATCATTGTCGCCACCTTCGCCTCGCTCATCTCTCGCGTGCAGATTGTGGCTGAGACGGCATTGAAGCACGGTCGCAAGATCGCCATCGCCGGGCGCTCCATGCGCGAGAACACCAAGATTGCGCGCCGGCTGGGCTATCTGGACGTGCCCGACGACCTGTTCATCGATCTGAACCAGGCGTCATCGATGCCGGCTAGCAAGGTGGTTATCATGGCCACTGGTTCGCAGGGCGAGCCGTCGGCCGTTCTGGCACGTCTGGCCCGCGGACAGCACCGCCAGCTAAGCATTGAAGAGGGCGACACGGTCATCTTCTCGGCGCACCCAATTCCCGGCAACGAGGAAGTCATCTACCGGATGATCAATCAGCTTTACCGGCGCGGTGCGACCGTCCTGTATGACAAGATTGCCGACGTCCACGTTTCTGGCCACGCCAGTCGCGAGGAGATGAAGCTGCTGATCAACATGGTCAAGCCGCAGTTCCTCGTGCCGGTGCATGGCGAGCTGCGCCATCTGAAGCTGCACGGCGAGATGGGGCAGGAGCTGGGTATCCCGGCCGACCGCATCGCTGTCGTGGAGAACGGCACGCCCATTGAGTTCACGCCGTACAGCATGAAGGTGCTGGACCGGCTGCCCGGTGGCTATGTCTTTGTAGACGGCGCCGGTGTGGGCGACATTGGCTGGGCCGAAGTGCGCGACCGCGACCGGCTGGCCCAGGCAGGCATCGTCTTCGCCGTCGTACGGACCAACGGCAACGGCAGCATGGCTGTCCATCCGGAATTGATTACGCGCGGCCTTGTGAACGAAAAGGAGTCCGGGGTGCTGTTGGCCGGGGCGGAAAACGTCCTGGTGCGCACTGTCCAGGAAGCGGGCGAGCGCGGCCAGAAAGTGACGGAGAAACAGCTGGAGCAGGCGCTCAGCCGTTACCTCTACGACGAGACGCGCAAGCGTCCGGTCGTCGAAGTCGTGGTTCACTAGAATCGCTCCCATGCCTGGCGTTCGCCGGGCAGCAGACCGCCTGATAGGGGCCGGATGCGCTATCGCGTGACCGGCCCTTTTTGGGTCTGGGCCGGTGAGTGGGCGGGCGGCAGCCGTTCCGCCGGCGACCGTCATCTCTTCGCCCGCTCTCCCGCCGGCTTTGCATTAGCGTTAAGTTCGAACTCATCTGCTCCCTGTACAATGGAGATGCGGGCATGACAGCCTGGACTCGCAGTGGTCGACTTGCTCATGGTAAACAAGCGGCAAGAAGGTGGAACAAACGCCCCACTCCCGTTATGATTGCACCCGGCCCAGCGGCCATTCGAGGACACAACGTGAGCGATCAATGCGCCAACTGCGGTAAACCGGTACTGGACAGCGACACCGTCTGCTGGCATTGCGGCTACAAGCTGCAAGCCGTCGCCGCGCCGGAGCCAGTCGCTGCGCCGGACGGCGCCTCTCGCCCGGCTGCCGAGGCCAAAGACGACACGACCTACGATTTTCGGGCGCTGATCATCTATGGCGTGCTGACGCTGGTGGTCATCGGTGGCTTGTGGGCGGTGATGAGTGCCCTCAGCCAGCGGCCGATCCTGGTGCGCACCGCGGACCGATCGCTGGGCAACGACTGGCTGGCGGTCTCTGACAGCGAGCTCATCTACACGATCAGCCTGCCTGCCGGCTGGCAGTGGCTTGATGTGCCATCACGCGATCTGCGGGACGCGCTCAATAATCTGATCGTCCGCCAGGGATACATCGACAACGCCCTTAACCCGCTGGGTGCGGCCGTCGATGACCTGCAAATCGTCGCTGTGGGGCTGGACGCGCCGACGCTCGACTATCCGGACCCGGTCGCTTTTGTCGTGATCGGCCGCAGCGAGGCGCTCGGTGACCTCACACCGGAAGCGGCGATCGTTCGGCTGAACGAGGCGGCGGGTACGGTGGTGGAGCCGCTGCCCAACATGCACATTCCCGGACAGCCGCAGGCGCGCTTCACTCTGTTGGACGAAGACGCAGGCTACCAGTGTCGCCAACTGGCAGTGCAGGATGAGATTGCCGCCACGTATCTCGTCGCTGCCTGTTCTCCCCAGCTTGGCTACGGCTTGCTGCAGCGCGACTTTGAGCGGATCATCGACAGCTTCCAGTTCCTCGAAAATTAGCCGCCATCAACCCAATGGCTCCCGGTCGATCAGGTATAATGGCGCTATGAACGTGCCTGACGAGCCGGCCCGGGACGAGACGGGCGCGCTGCTGCCCGACAGTCACCTTCGTCGACCACACCGCCGACTGGGCCATGCGCGTCCGCGCGGCCGATCTGCCCGGCTTGTTTGCGGCGGCGGCCGTCGGGTTGGCCGGGCTGCTGGTCGAGGAACCGGCGGCCGTCCCGCGCACGATGACGCGCGAGCTGACGCTGGAAGCGCCCGACGCCGAATCGCTGCTCGTCGCCTGGCTGGGAGAACTGGCCTACTGGGCGGAGGCGGAGGGTCTGGTGTTCCCGGAGATTGCCGTGCAAACTGTGACCAGCCATACCATGCGGGCGGTCGTCGGCGGTGGCCCCGCCGCTGCCCTCCAGAATCATATCAAGGCGGTCACCTACCACGACCTGTCCATCCAGCCGGTGCCCGGCGGCGTGGAAGCGACGATCGTTTTCGATGTCTAGCTCGCTGCGCTCTCAGAGCGCCCGGGCCAAAGGACGGAGCCGATGAAGCGTGATACATTGGTGCGCGTAGCGCCCTACATTTACGAAATACCCCAATCTTACCGGCACGACATGCGCGTCGCTGCTCGTTTTTACGCTGATGCCGAGCTGCTGGCGGGCGCTCTGGATGACAAGAGTCTGGACCAGCTGGCCAACAGCGCCACCTTGCCCGGCGTCGTCCCTTTTGCGTTGGCCATGCCGGACATTCACCAGGGGTACGGCTTTCCCATCGGCGGCGTGGTGGCCACCCGCCTGCCCGACGGCGTCATCTCGCCCGGTGGGGTGGGGTACGACATCAACTGCGGCGTGCGGCTGCTTGGCACCTATCTCCACATCGACGACGCCCGGCCCTATCTCGATGACCTGGCCAACGAACTGCAGCGCAACTGCCCGCATGGCGTGGGGCAGGGTGGTCATCTCAAGCTGACGCGCGCCGAGCTGGAAGCGATTGTCCGTGATGGCAGCCGCTGGGCGCTCAAGAACGGGTACGCGTCGGCCACGGACCTGGAGCGCACCGAAGAAGGCGGCCGCATTGCCGGCTCAGACCCGGCCCAGATTAGCGCCCGCGCCTATGACCGGGGGGCCACGCAGCTGGGCACGCTGGGCTCCGGCAACCATTTCATCGAAGTCGATGTCGTCGACGAGCTGTTCGACGAGACGGCCGCCGAGCGCATGGGCCTCTCCGTCGGCCAACTGGTCATCCAGATTCATTGCGGCTCGCGTGGCTTCGGCCACCAGGTCTGCACCGACTACGTGGCCCGCTTCCAGCAGGTCATCCACAAGTACGGCATCAAGCTGCCCGATCGCGAACTCGTCTGCGCGCCGCTGAACAGCCCGGAAGGGCAGGCATATCTGGCGGCGATGAAAGGGGCGGCCAACTACGCCTTCTGCAACCGGCAGCTGCTAACCCATCTCGTTCGCGAAAGCTTCGACAACGTCCTGGCGGGCGAACTCAGCAACCCGGCCATCTACCAGATCTACGACATCGCCCACAACATGGCCAAGATTGAAACCCACGAGATAGATGGCGAGCAGGTCGAGGTCTGCGTCCACCGCAAGGGAGCCACGCGCGCTTTCGGGCCCGGCGCACGGGAGCTGCCGGACGTCTATCGCGACATCGGCCAGCCCGTGCTTGTGCCTGGCTCGATGGGCACCGCCAGTTGGGTGCTGTTGGGCACAGAAGGATCGATGGCCCAGACGTTCGGCTCCACCTGCCACGGCGCGGGCCGCACGATGAGCCGCTCGCGGGCCAAGAAAGAGGTGCGCGGCGACGCGTTGCGCCGCGACCTTGAGGCGCAGGGTGTCCACGTTCGCGCCGGGAGCTTGCGCGGCCTGGCCGAAGAAGCGCCCTCCGCCTATAAAGATGTCGACCGGGTCATTGATGTGGTTCACGGCGCGGGCATCGCCAGCAAGGTGGCCCGGCTGGTGCCGGTCGCTGTCGTGAAAGGGTAGGCGCTGCCCACTCCCGCCCCATGACCACCTCCTACACCGAACGCACCACCGTCAAACGCGGGCGCAAGGCGGTCATCATCCAGCCCGGCAATCTGGCGGCCGTCATGTCGACCACGCCCCTGCTCGCCGCGCTGAGCCGCGCCTATCCGGACACGGTTTTCGACTGGGTCGTCAGCGACGCCGCCCGGCCCGCCCTCAACGGCAACCGCCGCCTGCGCCGCCTCATCAGCACGGGGCAAAGCGTTCCGGCAAACGGTGACGGTGCGGAGGCCGCCGCCGGTTGGACAACCCGGCTGATGACGGGCGGCTACGACATCTGCTTCATCCCGGACACGTCGCGCGACCTCGCCTTCCACGCCCGCCGCGCCCGCATCCCCCAGCGCATCGGCTTCGGGGGCATCGGCCATGCGCTCCTGCTGACCAGCCGCGCCAGGCCCGCGCCCGGCGACCACCTGCCGGGCGAGCGCTATCTGGCGTTGGCGGCCGCCGCCGGCGTGGAGCAGTCACTCATCGAATCGGCTGAAATGGAGTTCTACCCGTCCGACTACGATCGGGCCGACGTGACCCGCTGGCTGGTGGAGTCGCTGGACTGGTTGGGCGACACGCTGCTGGTGGCGCTCCATCCCGGTACGGGCATGGTGGATGAATCGCTCCGCGTGCGCCAGTGGCCCGCCGAGCGGTATGCTCGTCTGGCCAACTACCTGGCCCGTGTCCACGGCGCGCGTATCGTTCTGGTAGGCGGCCCACAGGATGTGCCCGTGGCCCGGGAAGTAGCCGGCATGATGTCGGTCCCGGTGGCCAACCGGACGGGTCAGATGGGGCTGGGGGAGATGGGGGCGCTGTGCGAACTGGCCAATCTCTACATCGGCAACGACGTCGGCCCTACCTACATCGCTGCCGCCGCGGGTTGCCCTACCGTCGTCATCCACGGCCCTACCGATCCGGCCGTTTCCGGACCGTACATGGTCAACACCCCGGTGACCAACGTCTGGCGACCGGGCGGCCTCCCATTCTCCTGGCAAACAGGCGTCACCGTCGAGGATGCGGCCCAGGCGGCGACGTCCTTGCTCGTACCGCAGCGCTAGCTCTGCGTGTCGTCCAGCAGTCCCGCCTCAGTCAGTCGCTGGATGCGATTGTCCAGCGCTTCCAGCGCCTGCTCTAGCCGGCTGCTCCGGTACGCCGTCGCCATGTCGCCGTGGGTGCGCTCCAGCACAGCACGCAGCGTGTCGGTACGCCGCCGCAGCCCGCCCGTAATCTGGTCCGGAAAGTCAAACGTCACCAGCGTGCTGTAGATATGGTCCATATCATCCAGCAGCCGGGCGATCTCATCGGTGTGGCCATGACGCGAGATGTCCAGGATGCGCCGTCGCAGTTCGGTAGCCGCTTCGGCCAGCCCGTTGAGCCACGTGTTGCCTTCTGCGCCCAGCGTTTCCGGCGTGGGCAGCGGCCGTTCGCGGATATAGGCGTAGACCAGATTGGCCTCCACAAACTCCTTCACAGCGTCTTGCGTATAGCCCGCGAAGTAGAGGTTGGGGTCTTCGGCCACACCGGCGATCAGTTCGTCCTTGCTCTGGCGCGCTTCGGCCAACAGCGTTTCAGCCGTTTCCCACTCCTCGCGGTGGATGGCCCGGATGGCCCGGGCGCAGAGCGAGATCAGCTCCCGCGAGCGTTGGTAGGCCTGGTCGCGAACCGCCTGCACCCGCTCCATATTGGCCCGAATGACGGCCGATGTTTCGTCCAATTGAGCAGCGTTATTCGTTGTCATCGTCACTCTCATCCTGCGGGAAGCGGAAAAAGTCTTTCGCCAACTGGTTCTGCTGGCTGGTCGGAATCTTGATCTCGCCAAACTGCCGCTCGAAGTTAGCGATGTTCTGGGCCAGCGCAAACTGGAGCATCTTGGCGTGCATCGGGCTCATGATAACCCGCGAGACGACCGTGCCGCGCGGCGTGCGTGGCAGCACCAGCGCGAAGTCGATGACCATCTCGGCGGGTGTGTTGCCGATGAACGCCATGTTCGCATAGGTAGGCGTCAGGTCCTTGGGCATGTCGATGCTAATACGTGGTTTCTTACTTTTGGGTTTGTCGGGTTCTTCGGCTTCGGTCATGTGCTCCTCGTCTTTGGGCCGTCTGGTCGCTCGCGGCCACGCGCTCAGGTGGCGGGCCGGGCGTGCCCGGCAGCGCCGGACCCCGGCAGTTTACCATATCCGCGCCGGGACAAAAAAGGACCGGCCCCACACGCGCTGAGGCCGGTCCCGGAAATCGCAGTCGCAAGGGGCACTCAGGTCGTTTCGGTCACCTTGCGAATGGCGCGGGGCGAATCGACGTCAAAGTCGCGGGTGGCCGCCAGGTGCATGGCCAGCAGCTGCCCCGGCACGATGGCCGTAATGGGCGAGAGCCACTCCGGCAGCGACGCAGGCAGCGGCAGGGGGATGCGCGCCTCGGCCAGCAGCGGCTCGTCATCGCTGATGACGATCACCTCCGCCTGTCGCTCGCGCACCGTGTGGACGAACGGCCGCAAATCGCCGGCCATCAGCCCGGATGGGGCCACGACCATCACCGGGAAGCCCGGCTCCAGCATCGCCAGCGGCCCGTGCAGAAAGTCGGCGCTGCTGTACGGCTCGACGATGCTGTAGGTCAGCTCCTTGAGCTTCAGCGCCGTCTCAAACGCTGTCGCATAGTTATAGCCCCGGCCAATGACAATGCTGCGTTCCATATAGCGATAGCGTGGGGCCAGCGCGGCGATTGGCTCGTTCATGGCCAGCGTCGCCGCCACCGCGTCGGGCACGCCGTGCAGCTCCGCCAGCCGGACCGGATCGCCGGACAGCACAGCCGCCAGCAGGGCGATCGCGCCCAGCTCGGCGGTGTACGTCTTGGTCGCCGCCACTGCCAGCTCGTCCCCGGCGCTCAGGTCGATCACTACGTCTCCCTGGGCCGCCAGATCGGAGCCGGTCTTGTTCGTCATGACGGCCGTCAGCGCGCCCTGGCGGCGCGCTTCGGCCAACACGGCCACAATGTCCGGGCTGCGACCGCTCTGGCTGATGCCCAGCACGAGCGCATTACCAAAACGAGGAGGCCGCTCGTAGATGGTAAACAGGCTCGGCGTGGTCAGGCCGACGGTCAGCCGGTCCATCGCCCCCAGCGCATACTGGGCATAGCGCCCGGCGTTGTCGCTGGTGCCGCGGGCGGCAATGACAACATGGTTGATGTCGCGCTGGCGGATGAGCGCCGCCAGCTGCTCCACTGCGCCGTGCTGTTCGTCCAATAAACGCCGCAAAACGGCCGGTTGCTCATGAATCTCGCGAAAAAGATGGGTTGTCGTAATCTCACTCATTTGGTCTCGCTTCTGTCCTGTGGTTCAGCCGGTCGCCCGGTGGACGCAAACGCCGTCGATATAGGTGGCCACCACGTCCAGCTCATGGGTCAGCAGGACGAAGTCGGCCGCAGCTCCCGGCTGCAATGTCCCGCGCTGCTCCGCCAGACCCAGTAGGCGGGCGGGTGTCGTGGTCACGGTGGCAATCGCTTCGGCGGCGGTGCAACCAGTGTAGGCGACCAGATTGCGCAGCGCTTCATCCAGCGGCACGATGCAGCCGGCCAGGGTGCCGCTCTCCAGCCGGGCGCACTGCTCGTCCACCGTCACCTCGTGGTCACCCAGCCAGTACGCGCCGGGCGGCATGCCCAACGCCGCCATCGCGTCGGTCACAACGTTGAGTCGCTCCGGCCCCAGCGCGTCCCAGACCAGCCGGATAAGGGCCGGATGGACGTGGAGGCCGTCGGGAATCAGGCCGATGGTCACGCGTTTGTCGTGGAGCAGGGCCACCGGCAGACCGGGGTCGCGGTGGTGGACGGCCGTCATGGCGTTGAATAGGTGTGTACCGTAGCGCACGCCGGCGGCGACGGCCGCCTGCCCCTCCTCGAAGGTGGCCAGCGAATGCCCCGCGCTGACTACGACTCCGCGCGCCGCCAGCTCGGCAATGAGCTCCGCAGCGCCGGGCAGCTCCGGGGCGAGCGTTACCAACCGGACGCCCTGTTCCGGCGACCAGGTAGCCGTGGCAGACAACGCCGGTCCTTGCAGATGGGCGGGGTTGTGGGCGCCCTTCTTGCCCGGATTCAGAAACGGACCTTCAAGATGCAGCCCAAGCGGCGTGGCTCCCCGGAACCGGTCGCCCGGCCCGGCGGCCATGATAGCCTGCGCCTGGGCCACCGTGGCCAGCGGGGAGGTGATGATCGTCGGCAGGAACGCCGTCACCCCATAGCGCGGCAGCTCCGCCGCTGCGGGCCATATCGTCGTCGGGTCGGCCGTAAAGTCGTGGCCAAAGCCACCATTGACCTGCAGGTCGATGAAGCCGGGCGCGACCAGCAGGCCGGTAGCGTCGATGGTCTCCGCCGGGCGCGGCGCGACGGTAAGCGGCCCGGCGTCGAGGATGCGGCCATCCTGGACCGTCAGTGCCCCCGTCACAAGGTCGCCATCCGGCATGACCAGTGTACCGCCCTGCACGAGAAACATAGCTAGATCTCCACGTTGACCGGCAGCTGACCCGTGCAGGTAATGTGGCCGAACAACGCCTGGGCCAGCGCCACCATCGAAGCAGGCTGGATGCTGTAGGTGCACAGGTGTGTCTGCGAAGTGCTGTAACTGGCTAGATCGTAAGGCGTGCGCAGGGCGACTGTCACCGTCGGCAGCCCCAGCGCCAACAGGGCATTGGCCATCTCCGCCTGCATCTCGTCCATCGAGGCGTTGATTGTGCCCACGATGAGCAAGTCATAGTCGGCCACCGCTCGGCGCACGTCGGCAATCTCATCAGTTGTCGGTGGGTGGCTGGTGATGAATTCGTCGACCTCCGGGTGGAACTGTCGTACAGCCCAGGCCAGAGCGGGAGCAATTGTGTCGGAGGTGTCGGCAGGGGTCAGGTTGCGCGGCTGGGGCATGACGACGGCGATGCGAGCGTCGGTGGGCAGCGCCAACGGCAGCAGCCGCGCCTCGTCCCGCATCAACGTAATGGACCGCTCAGCCAGTTCGCGTTCAAGCTCCAGGTGCGCCTGGCACCCTACCACATCGAGCGACGGCTGTTCCTGAGCAGCCGCCCACTGTTTGAGTGCCACAATACGGCCCGCCGAGGCGTCCAGGTCGCTGTCGGTGATGAGACCGCGCGAGTAGGCCAGCAGCAGACCCGTGTACAGTCGCTCCTGCACCTCGTCATCCGGTGTCAGTAGCATCAGGTCGACGCCTGCTCGTACCGCGGCGATCACATCAATTAGCTGCCCGACGCCCTGGGATATCGCACCCATGTCGAGGGCGTCGGTAATCACCACGCCGTTGAAGCCCATCTCGTCGCGTACAAAGTCGTGCATCACCGCTCGTGAGAGGGTGGCCGGGATTTCGGTTGTGCCGCTCAGCGCCGGAATGGCGAAATGGCCGGTCATGATCAGCTTGGCTCCGGCATCAATGCCCGCCTGGAACGGCGGCAGTTCGACGGTGTCCAGCCGTTCGCGGCTGTGATTGATGAGCGGCATCTGGTAATGGGAGTCGACCTCTGCCTGTCCTTTGCCGGGGAAATGCTTCAATGTCGCCGCCACGCCTTCCGCCTGCAATCCTTCGACCATCGCTGCCGCCATCATGGCCGTCAGGTGCGGATCGTCGCTAAAGGCGCGCACGCCGAGGCTGGGGTTGCTGGGGTTGGTGTTCAGATCGCAGATGGGCGCGTAGTTGATATTGACCCCTAGCGCTGCCATTTCGCGGCCGATCGCCTGGCCAACGCGACGCGCCAGGGCTGTGTCGCGCGTGGCCCCCAGCGCCATGTTGCCAGCGAACTGGGTCGTTCCCGCCCCCATCGTGGTCAGCTGACCGCCTTCCTGGTCAACCGCAATGAGTAACGGCAGCTGGCCACTCTCGCGGGCCGCTCGCTGCAAGGCGTCGGTCAATGTTCGTGCTTGGACCGGATCGCGGTAGTTGGCGCCGCGGAAGAACGTGTAGCCACCTGCGTGGTGGGTAGCCAGCCATTCCCGTACCGACGCCGGCATCACCGGATCGTCAAAGGCCAACATCAACTTGGTGCCAATTCGCTCCGCAGCTGTCATGGACATGATCGCATCCTCTTGCGCTTGCTCGTAGCAATGAAAGATAAAGATGGACCGTACACGCCGTTTTGTCGAGTGCACGGTCCATCTTCTAACCGATCAGTAGGTGATAGCGGTTAACGAGGCCAGGAGGCGTCAACCTCCGACAGTGCCGTTTCAAGGTCGGCCGTGCCGCTGATGTAGTCGACCATGGCTTGCCAGAAGGAGCCAGATCCAACTTCACCGGGCATCAGATCGGACGCATCGAAGCGGACGCTCGTGGCGTTGGCCAGCAGTTCGGCCACCCCGGCGTCAACCTCATTCGTGTACCAGTCCAGTTGGGCGCCCTTATGCGGGGAGAGCGCGCCACCGCGCTTCACCCACTCTTCGACGCCGGCGGCCGTGGAGAAGTACTCCATCAGCGCGCGCACTTCGGGACGGTCATTGAACATTACCATGATGTCGCCCGCAACGAGTGCTGGACGGCCCAACGATTCGTCGATCGGGGGCAAGTAGAAGAAGTCGTAATCTTCGCCCGCCACCAAGGTGTCGTCACCGAAGAAACCGGTGATCCACGATGCCTGCATGTGCAGCCAGCAGCCCGGAGGATCCTGGAACATGGGCACCGGCGAATCGCCGATGAACGTGGAGACGATTGAAGGTACACCACCGAACACGTAGTCGTCGTTCAGCCAGATTTCCGACATGGTCTCGACCGCGGCCGTGACCTCAGGAGAGTTGAACGGCAGATCACCGCGCACCCACGCGTCGTAGTTTTCCAGCGACGTCGTACGCAGCATGATGTTCTCAATCCAGTCCGTAGCTACCCAGCCGGTCGCTGCGCCGCTTTCGATGCCGATGCACCAGGCAGGGTCGCCGTCGGCAGCAATCTGATCGGTCAGAGCCATCAACTCGTCCCAGGTCTCCGGTACTTCGTAACCGGCTTCGTCAAAGCGAGCTTTCGGGTAGAAGACCATGCTCTTGGCCGAAGCGCGATGCCAGACACCGGACATGATGTCGCCGTCTGGGCCAGTCATCGTGGCCATATCGAGCCAGCTGTCGATGTAGTTGTCCTGCAGATGCTCCTCGCTCAGGAACTCGCTGACGTCGACGACAGCGCCCGCCTCAACAAAACGCTGCAGCATGCCGGGCTGCGAAAGATTGGCGATGTCGGGCGGATCGCCAGCATCGACCTGGACATTGATCGACGTTTCGAAATCCTTGGTGCCGGAGTAGGTTACGTCGATACCTGTCGCTTCCACAAACGGAGCGATAGCCGCTTCCATTTTGACCGCTTCTTCGTCGACCATGACGCCAAGTACCAGGACTTCTTCGCCCTCAAACTCGCCGGCCATGGCGCGGGCCAGATAGCTGTCGCCGTCCATGCTCTCTTCGGCCATCTCTTCCTCAGCGGTCGCTTCTTCGACGACTTCTTCGACCGCTGCTTCGACTGTCGGCGCAACTTCCTCGACGGCTGCTTCGACCGTCGGGGCAACTTCCTGCACGGCTTCTTCAACAGCAGCCGCTGCGGTCGGAGCGACATTCTCGGCCGCTTCCTGAACCTGGCCGCCACATGCTGCCAGGGCCACGATGCTGAGCATCAGCATCATACTAACTATTGCAATCTTCTTAATCGCTAACATGTTCTTTCCTCCGAAAATTCAGTCTCTCGAGCTTGCTCTGCGCAGGGCAGGGCCGGGAATGCGCTAATAGTGGATAAAGTTCAATTCCGATTGTCACCTCCATCACTCATATCGTAAGGTCGCAGTTGGCAGCAGGACGGCTCCTCGCACACCTGCGTTCAACCCTGGGGGGAGCAAGATGATCTTTTCAGAAGCCAGCATCGTCTCAGCCAGAGGCGAACCATGGCGCAACATCGCCAGACTCTGCAAGAGTGGCTGCCAGAACAGGTCTCCAGCCATGGTAACGCCACCACCTACGACGACTCGTTCGACATCATGAGTCATGATGAGCAAATAGATGGCGCGGGCAAGATAGGCGGTGGCACGACTGACCACCGCATGAGCCGTGGCATCACCGTCTGCTGCCAGGCGAAATGCCTCACGCGTGCTGATCGGTTGCCGGCCGTTTTGAGTCGCTGAGTGGCTGATCGCTGCGGAAATGGCAGGACCCGAAGCGATTGCTTCCAGACACCCTGACCCGCCGCAAGTGCATGGCGGCCCGTCCATTTCGACCGGCAAATGCCCGATCTCGCCGGCCATGCCATGGACGCCTCGATAAATCGCGCCGTTGACAACAACCCCCGCGGCGATACCTGTACCAATACTCAGATATGCAACACTGTGAACCGTCTCACTCTTGCTCAGCCATTCGTAGGCGCCAAGTGCAGCCGTTCGCACATCGTTCTCCAGCACGACCGGAGCGCCAAGTTCAGCACTTAACGCGCTTGCCAGTGGGTAGGGGGTGGTGATGCTGAGATTGACGGCTAGTTGCACCGTACCCGCTTCGGGATCGATAAGCCCCGGAACACCGGCGCCAATCGACTCGATTGATGCTCGCGTCAGGCCTGCCTCATCTAGAAGACGATCGACCAGGGCAACGGTACTGTTCAGCATCCTGTCCGGTCCAGTGACAACAGTTGGCTGGGCCAACTCGGCCAACGTCCGCCCGTCTGCGTCCACCAGGATAGCGGCAGTCTTCGTGCCCCCAATGTCCAAACCCAGAAGTGCCATCAGATGATCCCCAACTCCCGTTGCAGCACCAGCGCCGAAGCACCCAGGAGGACAATATCCGGTCCCAATGTCGAGTAAGTGACGTGGGTCGCTTCTGCCATCGCCGGCAGCACACGCTGCTCCATCTCCTCTCGAAGCGCTTTCAGGAACGGGTCACCGAGGGCCGCCACACGCCCGGCCAACACAATCTGGTGAATGTTGAAGCTCCCTACCAGATTGGCAATCGCCACGCCGAGAAAGTGCCCCGCTGAGGTCACGACGCCCAGCGCCGGCCTGTCGCCACTGTTGACCAGATTGGCGAATCCATCCCATGAATCGACATGATTTCCTAGCGCTGCAGCCTGTCGGAGCATGGCTCGTATGCTGCTCGTCATTTCCAGACAACCGCTGTTTCCACAGGTGCACAGCGCCCCACCTGCATCCACGACCACATGGCCGATTTCACCAGCGCCAAAGCCGTCACCGTAGAAAGGATGTCCGTTTAGGACAATGCCTGCGCCAACACCCTGGCCAATGCGGATGGCGATCAGATGGTTGCCGTCGTGGACCGGACCGAAGGTGTATTCGGCCAGAGCAGCAGCATGGCTGTCGTTAGCTACATACACTGCCAGGCCGCTGTGCTCTTCGAGGATCTGGGCCAGTGCCAGGTTCGACCAACCCAGGTTTACTGCCCGGAGCACAATACCCTGCTGCGGGTTCACTAGCCCAGGAGTGCCGACGCCAATGCCCAACACCGGCGCGGTGGCTGTCCGGAGCAACCTGTCAACCAGATCAGTGACCAGAGCCAGCGCAGCATCCCCTTGCGCGCCAGACACGGCGACTGCTTCCCGGTGCTGAATATCTCCCCGCATGTCGATGACGGCGCCGCGAAACTCAACCCCGCTCAGGTCGAGACAAATCTTATGCCGGGCGTCGTCACGTACACCAAGAATCGTGGGGGGCTTGCCTCCCACCGAGGGCCCCAGCCCCGTCTCGGCGACCAGCCCCTCATTCAGCAGGGAGGAGACGATGTTGGAAACGGTCGGCCGCGTGAGACCGGTTGCCCGCGCCAAATCTGCACGGCTCAACTCGCCGGCCTCGTAGAGCGTCTTGAGGACAAGGCGGGCGTTGTGATCGCGTGTTTGCTCTCGGGTAGCTTTTTTCATGAAACGATGTGTGTCGAGTATAGTAAGTTAAATTAACTTACAAAGTATAGTGTAGAGGCGTCTGTTTGTTTTGTCAAGCACCCATCGTGGCCAGCCGCTCCGGGAAGTCGGGTGAATTGGGTGGGACTTGCAGCCGTTAATCTCGTCCGAACGCTATTGACACTCACCGCGAATTTTGATAATCTTAGGGTCTGTTACAAACAGAGGGGGCGTGGTGTAGCGGTTAACACGTCGGCCTGTCAAGCCGAAGATCGCGGGTTCGATCCCCGTCGCTCCCGTAGGGCCTATAATCTAGCGATATAAGCCACAAAGACCTCGAACTACTCGAGGTCTTTTTCTTTGCCTGCCTATATTGGGACTGTCTCATAGTCTGTGAGCGGGAGCAACAGCTTCGTTCACGCGAATTTCTTGCGTTTTCGGAGGTCATGGACAAAGCGGGATGGAGCACATCTTGCTCTCTCACATCTGGACGTTTGCATAGGTATTGGCTGCTTTCACTCGTGATCAAGACACGAACCTTTCTGACGAAGATGATGTCAGCAGCACATCGGGACGGGTGCACTTGGAGACCTACTGCCTACTCACTATAATGAGAGTACCGTCTCTCATAATGGATCACAAGATTGACCTAAGTAGACTGCTTAAAAGCCTCGATCGTGTCGCGCATGTGTACTGCGAAGAGTCCGAGTAGAAATAGCTGCAATGTTAGAAACACTTTCTCTCCTACAGACCAAGCTGTACCGTCCTCCTCTACAGCCTGATTTTGTGCTGCGCCCACGGCTCATTGATCGCCTCAATAAGTACAGGCAGACTCGGCCGTTAACCCTGATCTCTGCCCCGGCTGGCTCTGGCAAGAGTGTGTTGGCCAGCATGTGGCTTGAGTACTGCAACTGCCCCAGTGGGTGGGTTTCATTTGATGATAGGGACAATGATCTCCTTATCTTCACCGCTTACCTATTGGCAGCGGTCAAAAAGGCTTTCCCGAATATCGCGCCAGAAACTGAAGCATTGCTGAAAACGTCAAACATCGTACCGCCGTCCATGCTAGCGCGCAGTTTTCTGAACGATCTCGACCGAATTGAGACCCCGTTTATTTTGGTGCTGGATGATCTCCACACGATTCATGACAGAGCCATCCTCGATTTTCTAACCAGCCTGTTGAACCATCCGCCGCGCGCTATGCACCTGGTGCTGTTAAGCCGTCAGGATCCCCCGCTGCCAATTGCATCACTGCGGATGTACCAGCGCATCACTGAGATCCGGATGAATGACTTGCGTTTCAGGGTTTCAGAAACGGCCAAACTCCTTGAGCTGGTTCTACACGAAGAAGTCGATGAAGAGCTGGCTAGCGAATGGACTCGCCAGTCAGAAGGGTGGGCAACAGCCCTGCACCTGATTGCCCTTTCTACGAGTGCGAATCTGGAAATGCACAGCAGAGTATCTCTTGAGGAGAAGAGCCACTCTTTTCATGACTATTTGCTGGTTGAAGTATTAAAGAGTGTTCCCCCGGACAAGCAGCGATGGCTGCTGAGAACCGCACTAATGGATCGTTTCTGCGCCTCTTCGTGCGAAGCTGTTTGCCTCGAAGAAGGAGAAGCGCTAACGGGGAAGACATTCATAAGCTGGTTGCAGAGCTCCGACCTGTTCCTGATTTCTCTGGATGACAGGAATGAATGGTTTCGCTTCCATCACCTTTTCCAAAATTACCTGAAGAGCCGGCTTCAGGGACAGTCAAACGAGAAGGAAATAGCCTGTTACCATCAACGAGCCAGCCAGTGGTTCGCCAAGAATGGTTGGCTAGAAGAAGCAATTCATCACGCGTTGCTAGCTGGAGATACCAAAACGGCCGTTCATGTATTCAGCGAGAATCGAAACCAGCTCATGAATAAGGATCGGTGGCTTTATCTGGAGCGTTTGCTCAATCTGTTTCCCGAAGAAGTCGTAGCGAGTAATCCGATGCTCCTGATTACCAAGGCACTTGTTGCAGCCGTGCGGAGCAGAGATACGGAACTTCTAAGTTGTTTGGAGCGGGCTCAACAACTTGCCGTTGACCTCCCCCAGGATCTACCGAGCACCATAGCGGTCCAAGGAGAAATCCTCGCCGTACAATGTATTGCAGCACTCTATAGAGGGCGCATAGACGAGATGATAGCATACGGGCAAATGGCAACTGAACGCCTGCCACAGTCGTCATATTATATTCGCGGAATTGCCGCAGCATCTCTGATGATAGGTTATCAGATGTCAGGAGACATCGATCGAAGTGTTCAGATTGCGAGAAATGTGCTTGTCGATCCAACTTGGCCGCGCTTATCACGTGCAATCATAAACCTGTACCAAGGGACTACTCTCTGGTTGAATGCCGATCTAGTCGGTGCAAAACGCACCTTTCAGGAGACGCTGCGCTTGACGACGAATCAGTATTTATCGAATACCGCCATGCTAGCACGCTATTTTCTTGGAGCAATTCATTATCTGCAGAACGATTTGAAGCGCGCTGAAGCAAGTTTGTCGACGCTGCTAGAGAATCCTGCTATTAGCCCACCGACCTACCTTGCTCACGCAGCGTGTATCCTGTCTCGCATTTACTACGTTCAAAACAGGCAGGAGGAAGCCCACCGAACTCTTGATTCGGTCAGCACGCTCTTCGAGGAGGCTGCGAACTGGTCATTGGTGGAAATCATCCGGGCGTTTCAAGTTGAGTTAGCACTTGACCAGAAAAATGTCATTTATGCACAACAGCTAAGCACGTCTATCGATTTCGCTGCACGGCCCGCGCTGTGGTTCTATTACATACCGCAACTAACCCCAATGAAGCTCCTTTATATTCAGGGAACCCCCGCTCATCTTGATAAGGCGCTAAGCGATCTTGTACAACTAGAAGAGTATCTTTACCCATTGAACCGCAAGACAATCTGCATAGATGTATTGGCCATGCAGGCGTTGGTGTATGAAGCTCAGGGAAAGCGGGAGGAAGCCGAAGATAGACTTCAAAAGGCGCTGGAACTCGCTGCCTCAGGTGGATTCATTCGCAACTTCGTCGATCTGGGGCAGCCTATGGCAAACTTGCTGGTTCAACTGCGCCGGCAAGGCGACACGAATCTAGACTCCTACATCTCCCGGATTCTGGCTGCTTTTCCAGTGGCAGTGGATTCCAGTTCGCCAGATCTGGACATCCGGCTAACCAGACGCGAGGTGCAGATTTTGAGTTTTTTGGCGACTGATCTTTCGCCCGAAGAATTCGCGCTTAGAATGACCATTTCCACGGCTACGGTCCGCACTCACATCCGAAATGTCTACGCCAAGTTAGGGGTTAACCGCCGGTTTGAAGCTGTGCATCGTGCCAGAGAATTGGGTCTTATCTAGTTAATCCCGTCTGACAACCCTCTTCAGCCAGATAAAAAATATGCCTAAAAGATACCTAAAATTAGGTATAGAGATTAGGTAAGGCAGTCAGTAGACTCCTCTTGTACCGTTCAGCTTGGATAGTCGAGCAGTTCACGCGCTTTGCGGCAAGCGCCAGATATGACGCTTGCCGCGATCTGGCTGCCTGCCGGATCAGGCGGCCTTGTTCGGGGTGCTGAACACCTTGTACAACGCTCGCTTTCCACAGTTGTTTGTGAAGTATCTCTGGCCAGGTAAGGCTGTTCAATCGTCATAATGGCCGCCTGCTCGGAGTAGCCTCTAGGAATATCGAAATTCCGGTATTAGTTGGTAGTTGGAGAAATTAAGTAGTCTAAAGGAGACAATCATGAGTGATGCAAACAAGTCAGCGGTCTACGATATCGTAGCTTTCGTTTTCGATGGCAAAGATGCCGCCTCGCAGAATCTGAAGGAGATCAAGCACGACGGCACGCTGAAGGGATACAAGGTCAAGGTCCAGGCAGTGGCCGAACAGGATGCGAACGGCAAGGTTCACATCCACGAGCCCGGGCATGGTGTCTGGGGCACGGCCCTGGGCGCGGGTGGTGGCAGTCTGCTCGGCCTGTTGGGCGGTCCTGCTGGCCTGCTGGCCTGGACAATTGGTGGCGCTATGGCTGGTGGTCTGGCGGGCAAATACGCTGGACGCCCGATCTCCAAGGGGGACCTGCAAGAGTTGGGCTCTGCCTTGACACCGAATAGCTCCGCGCTCATGCTCGTGTTGGAAGACAAGGACACCGAGGGCGTTATTGACAGCATGAAGGGCTACACCGCCAACGTTGTGACGTTGACCCTGGGCGACGATCTGTCTGGCGAAATTGACCAGCTCGTCGCCGGAGAAGTGGGCACTGACGGCGCTTCAAGCAGCTAACGACTCGTACCTTTGCTAGAAGTGTGAGGCATGGGTTCAAGAGAACAAGTGTCGACACATCATGGAAGCTGTGCAGAACGAGATCGTGTTCTCTATTGAGACCAGTTAACTGATCTTGAGATCGGGAACCAGCGCGACGAGACACGCGATCGCAGATCGCCAATAGAATAGCGGAACCGAAACAGCGGGCGAGACGGTCGAGAGTCCAGCCTGCTGTTTCGTTCTTTTTAGTGGCGAGGACAGAATGCTCAGGCTTGATTCGCAGGGTCTGGCAGCATGCCAGACGCCTACTGGTTCAATTGAACTACATTGCCGATGAAATGGACGCTGTATAAAACGTCGAGCAAAGAACAACTCCCGGAGATGCCCATGAGAATTAGATCCCGAAAAATGGCCCTCGTAGCCGGTTTATTCGTCCTTTTTGCTCTTCTGACCGGCTGCTCAATGGAATACGAGCAAGTGGTTGAGTACAACTACACATTCGATGAAGATCTGGAAGGTTGGGTTACGGGATTTGCGGATTTGCCTGCAGATCACGAACCAGGTTCTTATGCGTTAGATTCTGGCTGGAAGGAATTGCCTTCCGGCCTGGAAGGGTACGCACTCTACATGAGTGGAAACAATCACAGTGACGATCTATTCATGTATGCCCAAAAGCAAATAACTGGATTGAAGCCAGAGACCACGTACCAGGTCCAATTTGACGTGGAACTGGCCAGTAATTCACCAGCCGGCATGATGGGCATTGGCGGTTCGCCTGGTGAAAGTGTTTATATCAAGGCGGGCGCAGTCCCCCATGAACCTAAGATTGTTTCCGATTCGATTGATTGGCTGCGGATGGATATTGATAAAGGGAATCAAGCCAGCGAAGGGGAAGATATGATCAATCTGGGCACGTATTCGAATCCTAATATCGATCCGGAAACACAAACGGGCGATGAATACGCGCTCATGAGTTTGGATAATCAATTCGTTCCCTTTCAGGTAACCAGTGATAAAGCGGGGAATATTTGGGTGATTGTTGGCAGTGATTCTGGTTTTGAGGGAAAAACGGCCGTTTATTACAACGCAATCAACATCACCCTCACCGAAGAAAATCAATAATATATGGGAAAATACCCATGACACGATTATTACTTGGAACCCGCTATTTGATACTGCTCCCAGTACTGGGATTGGCACTTGCCGCAGTAGCCTTCTTTGTTTTCGGCGGTAAAGGAGAATAAAC
The DNA here is from genome assembly GCA_963715935.1 of uncultured Chloroflexia bacterium. Classification (GTDB taxonomy): domain Bacteria; phylum Chloroflexota; class Anaerolineae; order Promineifilales; family Promineifilaceae; genus Promineifilum. Next base: position 113,746 of record CAVQSM010000008.1, read on the forward strand.
ATGAGTACTAAAGACACAGAATCAACAACGAAAAATAATCCATACGCAACGAAAGATAATCCGTTCGCGACGAAAGATAACCCACTTGCGACTCAATATAATCCATACGCAACTGGAAAGGATTATTCCAAGATACCGCAGCGTTTACACAAATATCCTTCGTCTGATAGAGCGCAGAAAATCGTACATGACTCCATAACCATAGACACACTCTTTTCCGGCACTTGGCCAGAGCAATGGTCAACTCCTGAAGCCCCTGAGTTTCATGACCAAATGGACCGCTGTATTGCTGTCGGAGTTAAAGTAATGGGCGTATGCCCCTCAGCTGATTCATTAAATCCAGCTGCTTCAGTATCGTTGAAGGCTTTGCAGTTCTACCTCAAGAAGATCAACGAACGCCCTGATAAATATAAGATTGTCCGCACGACCAAGGATATTGATGATGCGATAAAGGAAAAGAAGTTGGGGTTATATTTTACCCATCAGGGTACAGGACATTTTGAAGGTGATGTCGATAATGTCGCAATTTGGCGTCAACTCGGTTATGGGTACTGTTTATTGGCTTACAACCAGCGCAATCCTGTCGGTGACGGATGTTTTGTGAAAGAGAACGGACCGCTTACGGCGTATGGAAAGACATTGATTGATGCCTACAACCGTTACGGCATGATCGTGGATGTCAGTCATACCGGTGAACGTACAGCACTGGATGCCATTGAGCGTAGTAGTCAGCCGGTCATGTCAACCCACTCGGTCGCCATGGCCATCGCAAAATATCAACGTAGTTTAGAGGATTCGGTTATTAAGGCGATTGCTCAGAGTGGCGGCGTGTGTTCCATCAACTCGGTTGGTGCTTTTGTTGATACGTCCAACCCGGATATTGTGACAACGGATATGCTTTTCCGCCATATCGATTATATGGTTAATCTCGTTGGGATCGACCATGTCGGTTACGGTTCTGATTTTATCCCGGATGTCACCTTTACTTCTGACGGTATGCAAACATCATTTGGTCAGGCAATTTTCCCGGATGGTGGCTATAGCTTCAAAGCAGGCGAAAAAGGATTCCCAACACCCGCTTCCTATCAGATCCTCCCCGCTCTGGTGGATAAGTTGCTTGAGAATGGATATTCCGAAGAAGATTGTGTCAAATTTATAGGTGGTAATAACTACCGTGTAATGAGTCAGGTCTGGAAATAGGCTTCTGATCTCATCACATTGCCGCTTCCCAACAAAAAGTCGGGTGCACTCAAATTAGATAAACCCAATTATTCAAAGGAGAAAACTCATGAAACAACACAACACAACACAACCAGTATTTGCTGAGGAAAGTATTTCTCAGAAGATTGAAAAAATTACGCAAGGGCTGGTTGGCCGCCTTGGTGTGGCCGCACAGGAACTTAGTTCAGGGCTGAATGTCAGCATAAATGGCGATGAAACCTTTTCGATGGCGAGTGCTTATAAAGTAGCGATCGCCGCGAAAGTGATGGATCTCGTGGACAAAGGAGAACTCAGTCTCGACCAAATGGTCGACGTCCCGTATGACATGTATGACGCCGGCGAAGTTGCGATTGCCGAGAGATTCCCCTACCCCGGTGTCCAGTTCTCGTTAGCGAACTTGATATATCCAATGATCACAGAGAGTGACAACACGGCGACCGACGTCTGTATGGGGCTGGCAGGTGGGCCAGCAGCGGTGACCGAGAACCTGCGCAGGCTCGGGATCACCGACTTCAGGGTCGATCGGACTGTCCGCGAGATTCTCATGGATTTCTACAGCTTGCCAGCGGTCACCCCGGAAGCTGTCGTTGAGGCTATCAGCAAGAACCCGGCACTGGTGGCGGCCCAGGTTGATCCCAATCCGGACTTCGAGGCGGATCCCCGCGACCACACAACACCCAATGCGTACCTGAAACTCCTACTTGCCATCGACGGTGGCACGGCGATGAGCGCCGAGAGCCGCGAGTTCCTGCTAGGCGTCATGTCGCGCACGCGCACCGGCGCTGGCCGACTCAGGGGAATGTTGCCGAAGGGAACGCCCGTAGCGCACAAGACCGGAACCGTAGGCGGAGTTGCCAACGACGTTGGCTATATCACGCTCCCTGACGGTCGACGATTTGCTATCGCCGTGTTCACAAACAGCAGTAAGACGCCCGCTTCGGACAGAGAACGGGCTATTGCGGAAGTTGCCCGAGCTTTATATGACTTTTATTATTTCCAGTCATAAGGCAAATAACCTTTTTCATACCTAACACCTTGGTTGAGGCGGCGCGAAATGGCGCCGCCCAACCAAGGCGTTATAAACGTGGTCGTGTCATCATAGCACGAGATCTAGTGATTAACTGGTTCAGCACTGGCGATGGTAATGGAAAAGAAGAAACGATGGTTCGCGCCATTGCGAAAAGCTTCGACTGAGTCGGAATGCCGAGACCAAAATGATCAACGGAAAATTAAAAGAAATAAGACCAAAATTCAATAGAAAAAGGAGATTATGCAATGAGTACCAAAGATAAAGAAAGCATGGAAGTTGATAGCCCGATGGCGAAGTGGAAAAACCCACAACCGGTGGAGTTCATTCAGAAAGCACTTAAAGAGTATAGCTTTCCGAATTGGCAATCGGGAAATGAAGACTCTATTTACTACAACATGAACTTCACCGAGATATTCAAGTGTTCTTATGTCGCACCCGCAGAAGAGCCGTCGGAACTGGAGCGCGCACTTGATCCTTCATTGATGGATCTGACCTTTACGGCCCATGATGGAACGACCACGCCGCCTCTCAAGGAATACCTGGTCGGCAAACGGCAGGTTCAGGCGATGATGATGGCCTATAAAGGAAAGGTGGTTTTCGAAACCTATCCGGGGATGCAGCCTAACGGTCTCCATGTGTGGATGTCGGCCTCCAAAACAACGGTTGGCCTGTTAATATCCATGCTGGCCGATGAAGGCAAAATTGATCTTGATAAGCCAATGCCGACCTATGTGCCGGAACTCCGCGGAACCCATTGGGAACAGGCTACCGTGAGAAACGTCATGAATATGTCCTCTGGTCTTAATATCGAGGAGACCATAGCGAACCTGTTGAACCCGGACTCCTGGATTGCGCATTGGTTCACAGCAGCCTTCGAAGGAAAGGGAGATTGGCGCGAGATGTCCAAGAACGCGCAGCCCTTGCCAAACGAAAAGGCTGGTGACCATTTCCGCTATTCAGGAGCCAATACCCAGACGCTGGTTCTGGCGACCGAATACGTCAGCGGAAAGCGTTGGCAGGACTTCTGGAACGAACGGGTCTGGTCGAAAATTGGCGCGAAAAACCCGTTAATTACCGGATTGACTCCTGATGGCGTTGCCATCGCCGCCGGCATGCACAACACCACACCGGAAGATATGCTACGCTATGCTCTTATTTACACGCCCAGTTGGCATGTGGTGGCACAGGAGCAAATCGTTTCCGACCGACTTCTGAAAAGCATCCAGACACTTGGAAATCCAGATGCGTATCGTGACTCCACGGAGGAGCAATACGGTACTGACTGGTTCGGTGAGAAACCTTTGACCAATACCGCACAATGGGATCATATGTTCTCTGACGGAGCCATGTTCAAGCACGGCAACATGGGGCAGGGGATTTACGTGGATCCTGCTCGAGATTTCTGTGGCATGTACTTTGGATTAGCACCTAACCAAGACAGTATCTCGGGGATCGATCACTCGCCTGGTTATCTTCGATCCGCAGCCAAAATGCTCAACGGCGAATAAGCAAACAGCAAACAAACGAATAAACAACGGAAGGATCTACTCATGGCAATACTCAAAAACGAATGATCATCAAGCACAACACCGCCAAACCACAGGCTTACAAGGGCTCCGAGGAGGAGTCCATGGCGACCCAGTGGTTCGGGTATGCGCCTCCGGCCAACGGCGTGCAGTGGGACTGCGTATTCGACGACGGAGCAATGTTCAAGCACGGCAACAACGGACAGGGCATCTACGTCGACCCAAAGCGGGACTTCTGCGCCATGGGCTTCGGCAGCGCAGCGAACACATCCGGAACCGACTACGCCCCGGGCTTCATGCGCGCCGCGGCTATGTTGCTGGCTGGGTGATCTCAAGGACTTGAGATTCTTCGGCGCGTTGGGTCGAAGAGGCGTCCCCGCTCGCACTGCGGTAAACCGCAGCGCGAGCGGGGGACATAACAGACTGTCGTCCCTTCACACTCAAGGTACGGCACAAGCGTGATGGACGACAAATAGAACTCAGTGAAACATGAAAAAGTCTCTTGAGCCAGAACAGAAATTGCACCAGGCGCTGTCCAGCTTCAAATCGTTGGCTTCACCGCCAACTGAATCCAAGCACCCTATCGATGATGCTGAATTTGAGCCTGCCTGCCAGTTTGTGACACAGTTAGCCTCTCAAGCGCATGAGTATGGCGTGTCCTTTGTTCGACTGCAGGATTTTATGTCTCAACTGCCGCAATTATTTGGGTTCCATGGAATCATGCTGGCCGCTTCACCACTTCTCTTTTTTGATTTCTGGCGGACAGGGGATCCTACGCCAAGCCGTGCCATAACCCGCCTACCCGATGTCACTTATGACCTCTCTAAATTGTCTGAGTTAGGCCTCTTAGTGAATGATCTGGCTGACGGAAAGGTGCCCATTGATGAGGGAGTGGCTCGCCTTAAGCAGATCGATAACCTTCAACCACCCTACAGAAATTCGGTTGTAGCTTTGGGGTATGCCTTATGTGGCGCCGGTTTTGCTGTGCTCTTATCAGCGAACTGGAATGATGTCATTATTGCTGCGCTGCTCAGTCTGGTTGTTTATGCCATCACATTAGCGGCTGGCCGATCTCAGTGGTTGTCTAATCGACTCAATTTTACAGCTGCATTAACTGCTTCGATATTGGCCAATTTGTTAGCGCTGCAGTTCCCTGGCAGCAATGCTTTCATTGTTTCACTTTGTGCAGTTATTGTTCTGGTTCCTGGTTTGGCCCTTACTCTGGGAACAGCGGAACTGGCTTCCAAGGTTGTTATTTCAGGTATCTCGCGTCTTGTTGATGGCATTCTAATCACGTTCGTACTCGTTGTGGGCAATGTAATGGGATCTTCTATTGTGAATGCCCTGTGGACTGTGCCCGCACCCGAGCCAGCAACCGACAGGCCTTTGTGGGTAATCTTCATTTTTATTATTGTGTTGATGTTAGGTCTGACGGTTGTCTTTAAAGTTCGGCTGGCAGACCTGGGCTGGGTGATTCTTGCTGGTGGATTAGCTTATGCGGGTGTATTGCTCGGTGGACAGTTGGGGAACTGGCAAGGTTCATTTTTTGGCGCGTTGATTTTGGGATTTTACACCAGTTTGCTTAGTTCCCGGTTGCATCTTCCTGTCTCGGTTGTCATGCTGCCAGGAATCATGATTCTGGTGCCAGGCGCGGCAGCCTATTTTGGTTTGAACACGCTGCAAACGAGCGGCATCATCGGGGCACTGCCTGCTGCATGGGGAGTGCTCACACAAATTGTGGCAATCATGGGGGGGCTATACGTTGCCGCTTCAGTTCTCCCGCAAAGGTCAAGCCTATGACCACTTTCTTTGCTCAAGCTGGCGGTCAGACCGTCGTTTTTTGTTAGCCCTGCTCAGTTTCCGCGGTGAGTTATCTTTTGTTGAAAATGAAGTTGAGAATACCTTGAGGAGAAAATGACAGATTCCGAAACCAGCACGACGCCTGAAGCGCCGCAGGCACCCTCTATGCTAGCCTCCCTGCTAGTCGTCGGTGTAATGATTGTTCTAATTGTGTTGTCTGTGATCATCTTTGGTAGTGAAGTGGCGGAGGGGCCGCTTCAAGTCAGCATGACGCTGGCAACCCTGTTTGCAGTAGGCGTTGCCTACTATTATGGCTTCCGGGGCGCGGTCATCACCGACGCCATTATGAACAGTGTGGGCGGTACAATCGGCACCATCTATGTCTTGCTGGCTATTGGCGCGATCATCGGTGCACTGTATTTGTCGGGCACTGTAGCTGCTTTCGTTTACTATGGCGTCAATCTACTGAGCCCTCGTCTGTTCTATGTCATTGTCTTTGCCATTGCCTCTGTGTTGGCCCTGTTACTTGGCAGCTCGCTGACGGCAATCGGTGCAGTCGGCGTGGCCTTTGTCGGTCTTGCGACGGTGATGGGGGTTTCGCCGGCAATCGCTGCGGGCGCAGCCGTGTCTGGTGCAGTGTTTGGCGACAAGACAGCCAAGATATCGGACACGGCCATCTTGACGGTTGCCTCCGTGGGTGGGGTGACGATCGACGAGCATGCCAAGATGGTCATGCGTACGGCTATTCCGGTAATGATCATCAGTGCTCTGCTGTTTCTTGTCCTGGGATTCACAGGATCGGGCGGTGCCGCAGCAGCCGACCCCGCAGATGTCCAGAATGTTATCAGCCAGTACTTTAATGTCTCGCTTTTGGCCTTCCTGCCGGTTGTGCTGATCTTTGTTCTGTCCGCTCTGAAGTTCTCCGCTTACTTGTGCCTGACGATTCCTGCCATCGTCGCCGTCATTCTGGCCGCGTTCACACAGCAGCCTCTTATTGCCACACTGGCAAACGACCCGAGTTTGAGCTACTTCGAATCGGTGCTCAAGGTAGGCATAGACACATTCGCCAATGGATTTCACTTGAATAGTGGTGTGGAGCAGTTGGATCAGGTGTTCTCAGGTGGCGGGACGGCTGGTATGTTGACGACAATCTGGCTTATTCTCGTTGCCGCAGCTTTCGGCGCGGTCACTGACTATACCGGAATGCTGAATCGAATCATTACCCCGGTGATCAACCGGGCAAAGGGTCCGGGCGGCCTGCGACTGGTGACCGTCCTCACCTCCCTGGGGTTGAATACTGTAGCGGCCGATCCCTATATCAGCATTGTGCTTACTTCACGTATGTTCCGAGATGAGTACAAGAAAGAGCAGCTGCGCCCTGTAGCACTGTCCAGCGCTATCGCTGACTCAGGCACCATATTCAGCGGCATCATTCCGTGGAATGTGAATGGTGCACTCTTTGCCGCCACGCTTGGTCTGGGCACAATAAGCTTTGCACCGTTTACGTTCGTGGCCTATCTCTCGCCCATCGTTACAGTCATTGTTGGCTTTATCGCTTACGGCAAACGGAAGTTGCCTGAGGGAGAAGACCCAAGTGCCGTCTATGGCACCGAGCCGGCAAAGTTACCAGCGCCCCAGCGAACGGCCTGATATGCGAATCAGTACGACGGCACTTGTGTCGCTGGTAGGCTACCGTTTCGTTGGAGTCCAGGGCGCTCCTCGCAGAAATCTCAATGGTGCTGGAGCCTCATTTTGCCAAGGATGAGGCTGCACCACTTGAGAAGGGATGCATTAACTGGGTTGCCTGAAAACGAGTCACGCGCGCTGGACATGATGCGGATAGCGGCTGCAGACATCATCAGCAGACCCTACCGTCGTCTTTAGAACAATGGGTAGCCAAGGTTCTTTCTCAACCAACGCGCTCATCAGCTAAGAAGTCTCCGCAGTCCCGGCCTGCGTGCTGGTTGTTGTGTTCGGCCTGTAACTGTCGCGCCGCAGAAGCTTGCGATGCGAATTATGTTGAGTGGTGATGGTTTGTCCACCTAGCTTGTCGCAGGGCGGGAGGTGTCGGATATGGGTAAATTACGAGCGATCTTGCAGGACAATAGCTTCACGTCTGAGAGTTTACCGGAACTTGAGCATAAGCTATTCTTTGAGGGGGAGCGTCGGCAAGCGTATCTGGTGCGTTTCTTCGTACTGCTTTTTCTTTCGACGGTCATCGCGACCTACGGCGTTCTCAGCGATTCTACGGCTACTGTGATCGGGGCGATGATTATTGCCCCGCTGATGACGCCAATCCTGGGCACAACTGCTGGTTTGGTCATGGGACAGCCGCATCGCGCCCGAACTTCGATGGCGATTGTTGCCGGCGGGGTTTTGGTTGTCATTGTGACCTCTTTAGTTGCCGGATGGCTGAGCATTGGCGTGATTTCTGTGACTGCCAACTCGCAAATCAGCGCGCGCATCGCCCCCAATCTGAATGACTTGATGGTGGCACTGGCAGCTGGGGCCGCGGCAGCTTTCGCCTACAGCCGTTTTGATGTTGCTGACTCGCTGCCAGGGGTAGCGATTGCCATAGCCCTGGTGCCGCCTCTAGCGGTGGTTGGTCTGTGCTTATCAGCCGGAGAATGGGAAGCTGCGCTAGGGGCGTCGCTGCTATTTACGACGAATTTCCTGTCTATCCTCCTGGCTGGCGGGGCAGTTTTTGCTTTGCTCGGACTGGGGCAGGCATCAATTGAGAACAGAGATCTCCCTCCAGAGGCGGAACGCCGCATCTATCGCTACATTGCCCTCGGTGTCATCTTGGTTGCAGCGCCCCTGGCGTTGACGACATTTCGCGTTGCCAGAGATGGCTTCATACAAGTGCGGGCGAGGGAGATCACAAGCGAGTGGATAGATAGGGCTAAGCTTGACTATGAGTTGAACCAAGTCACTGCCAATCAGCGGGATCTGTTGATCGAATTAAACGGGTCACAAGATACGCCCTCTACTTCCGAATTGGCGAGCCAATTAGAGGAAGCTTTGCCCCTGCTCAGAACCGCGACCCTGCGGATTCGCCATACCAGCGACCTGCCACTCAAACGAACGGTCGGGCCAGAGCCTTAGGACCAGACCGTAAACCAGCTGTCCTTGCCGTAGTTGAGACGATGTTGACTCGCAATTTGCGTAGTTCCATCGAAGCTGCACGACAATCAGAATCAGGTGAAAAGGAGACTACAGACCATATGCGTTCATCAATCTTGCTGCCGATTGCTCTTCTAGTAGGACTGGCCAGTATCTTTGTGGTGATGTTTGGGTTGAAGGCAACGGCGCCAATTCTCAATCCGATCCTCCTGGCAATTGTCATCACGATAGCTGTCTTGCCGCTCAGTCACTGGTTGATGAGACATCGCTTATCGCCCTGGTTGGCGATTGCGGTCACCGTGTTGTTCGTGGTTGGAGGCATGCTGTTGGTGCTTATCCTGTTCGGCTATGGAGTGGCTGGGCTCTCAGCGCGTGTGCCCGAATACGCCGATTCTATCGCGAGCAAATCATCACAGGTTTGGTCACAGATGCAGCAGCTGGGGGCTGATCTGTCGGAAGCTCCCAGTACAGGCGATATTTCTCCCTTGCTGGAAACGCTGGTTGACTCATTCGTTGGCGCAATCACCGTAGTCTTTACAACGTTGCTGATCTTCGTCTTTCTACTTGCAGGTAGCGTGTCTCTAGCCGCTGGCTCTCGTAAAGGACTGGATATCCAACCCTCTACGGTGAAGAAAATCAACGACTTCACCCTCGACATCCGGAAGTACATTAACATCACGACCCTGCTTACCTTTCTGGCAGGCGTTCTGAATACGATTCTCCTACTTATCCTCGGTGTCGATTTCGCGGTCTTGTGGGGCGTCCTCTCCTGGCTTCTCGGCTACATCCCGGCAGTCGGGTTCTGGCTGGCCCTGATTCCGCCAACAATTCTGGCGTGGATGGAGTTTGGCGTGCCAACAGCCGCTATCGTGTTCATAGGTTACGTTTTGATCAATGGGCTGACCGACAACATAATAGCCCCCAAGATGCAGGGCGACTCGCTCAATATTTCGCCCGTATTCGTCATGCTTTCACTGATAGTCTGGGGTTGGATATTGGGTGCAGTTGGCGCAATCCTCTCGATTCCGATGACGCTCTTGGTGCTTACCATTATGGAGCAATTTGACGCCACACGGGGACTGGCGGCCCTGGTTCGGACACAACCTCGTTCTGGAGAAACTGATGCCGATCACCAGGCGCACAAAGACCGGGCAAAGCAGCAGATAGCCGACTGGTTCGGACGAATCAAGGTGGCGGTCGAACCGGGCGAAGACGCTGAGGCTCCTACAACCTAGCATCGTCACCTTTACCTAAATCGTGGTAGCGTTCTTGATCAGCCGTGCAACGTTTTCTGGAGGTAGTGGTTCTGGGGCTTTGTAGGTGCCTACTGCCGATCTGCCGCCACCATCCAGGCTACAGTAGCGTCACACGAACTGGTCCACTAATCTATAGATGGAAACACATTCGTTTGACATGCAAGACGTACCAGTCACTGGAAGCTTCGCAGCATAACGGCTGGAGACTCGAGCACTCCCGTCTTCTCGTCACTGGTACATTAACTAGCTACACGATAGGATTGCTTAGTGAGGGTTTTGACTATGCGCGTAGACGATCTTCAATTCGACGCCAAGCGTGTCGAAGCCCGAATTGCGGAAGGTAAGGCGCGGCGCAAGACGACGCCTCGCCGTGGCCACGCTGCCTGGCAGCGGGCGCAGGACCGGCCCGATCCCCTGGAGCTGTTACTGGCTCAAGATGCCAGCCGGCTCGGATTTCTTGTGCCAATCAAGTATGGGCGTATGTCTGCCTCGCCCTTTGCCTTCCTGCGCGGCTCGGCCGTAGTGATGGCTTCTGATCTGGCTGGGACGCCTAACGCAGGCATGGATGTTGTTCTGTGTGGCGATGCCCACTTGTCCAACTTCGGCGTGTTCGGCTCACCGGAGCGTGACCTGGTCTTTGACCTCAATGACTTCGACGAGGCGTATCCGGGTCCGTGGGAGTGGGACCTGAAGCGACTGGCGGCAAGTGCCGTTGTGGCCGGGCGAGAGCACGGTTTCAAGCGAAAGATCACTCGCAAGCTGGTGCGTGCGGCTGTGGTTTCCTATCGTCAGGCCCTACAGCATTTCTCCGGTCTATCAACGCTAGATACGTGGTACTTTCACGTCGAAGCCAGCCAGGTGCAGGCGCTCTTCAAGAAGTATGCATCGGGCAAGTCAATCGCGGGTGCCAACAAAATGATCACCAAAGCCCGGGCCAGGACGCAAGCTCGGACCTTGGAGAAGATGACGAACGTAAGAAGTGGACGCCGGCAGTTCAACAGCCAACCACCATTGCTTATTCCGGCGCGCCAGTGGCCGGATCTGGACCTAGTCAGCGCAAAGACACGAGCTCGCATCTCGGAGAAACAAGTTACGGACATGTGGGTCGACTACCTGAAAAGCCTGCCTGAGGAACGGCGATATCTTTTGAGTCGTTACAAGGTCGTCGATATTGCCCTGCGCGTGGGTGGAGTAGGTAGCGTAGGTACGCGCTGTTTTGCCGTTTTACTGCAAGGGGGCGACCAGCAAGATGCCTTGATATTGCAGGTGAAGGAAGCGACTCCGTCGGTGTTGGCCCCCTATCTTGCCGGCCGTACTTTCCAGCAGCAGGCGGCAAGGGTGGTGACTGGTCAGCGGTTGATGCAGACCGAGAGTGACATTTTCCTGGGTTACCAGACCGATCGTCTGAGTGGCAACGATTACTACTGGCGACAACTAAAGGACATGAAGGGCTCAGTTGATCTACGCCGGTTGGATGCGAAGGGTCTCGGTACCTACCTGGTTGCGTGTGGATACTGCCTGGCCCGGGCCCACGCTCGTACGGGAGACGCGGCCGTAATGTGGGGTTATGTTGGGGCCGGGCATCATCTCGACAATGCGCTGGCCGACTTTGCCGAAGTTTATGCTGACCAGACGGAACGGGACCACGCGGCGTTAGTGGCGGCCATTGAGTCAGGACGTATTGCAGCCGAATCGGGAGTCTAACTGCTGAATGAGAGAGGCTATCTTTGCCTAAGGTGCTGCACTGTAACCCTGCCTACCTGTCGCTATTCCTGATCCCGGCTTGCCAGGTACGAAACCTTTGGGCGACCGTCTGCCATATTCACCATGAGAAAGCGGCGGTGACCCCTTGGATTCGCGAACAAACATCCCCCAGCAGACCGTATACTGCAGCTTCTGCACAGGTCGCTGGCCATTGCCACAGTTGAACGGTACGTGCGAGCTATGGTATGTTCGAACTACATAGTGGGTTCGAAGCCAGATTCATTTGAAGCCAATAGCCAGGAAGAAAAACGGCCACCATAGGTATACACGTGAGTGCCCCATTCCCGTCGCTCCCGTAAGGCCTATAGTCGTTCGATATAAGCCACAAAGACCTCGAAATACTCGAGGTCTTTTTTATTGCCAGCTGGCCTTCTGGCTATCCCCGTGAGGTGCAAAAACTACAGCGCAGGCAATCCCGGGTGATTCTGCGGCCGTAGCTAGCTCCACATCCAGTCCCAGGGACCTTAAGAGCCGGGCTTCACCGGAGTCGTACGCGAGTTGTCCGACTTTATCGTTCTGGAATAGGGCGTCCGCCCGTCGCTGAATAATACCTGAAGGCTCAACTGGTAAACTGGGTATCGGTGTTTGTTGCTTCAACCCCTGATGGGGACGTCTCGAATTGTAGTAGGCGACATACTCATCCAACACCCGGCGTAGGTGGGTCTCGTTTAGGACGAGGATGTTGTCCAGGCATTCGACCCGTAGTGTCCGCACCCAGCGTTCGGCAAAGGCATTGGCATTAAGTGCCCTGAACGGTGTGGCGATGACGTGGATGCCTTCAGACGCAAAGACCGCATCGAAGGTACCCGTGTACTTGCTGTCGTTGTCGCGGATCAGACAGACGAAATATTGTTCACGATCCTGGAGCAACCAGCCTAGATTCCTTGCTTGCTGGGTTACCCAGAGACCATTGGGATGGTCAGTGACGCCTGCTACATGCACCCGCCGCGACCCGATCTCGATGAAGAAGACGTAGATGGTCTTCAGAAACAGCGTTTCCACGGTGAAGAAGTCGCAGGCCAGGAGCTGGCTCTTGTAGTGGGTCATCAGATGCCGCCAGCCCAGAGAACCGGCCCGCACTGACGAGGGAACGATTCCACGTCGATTGAGGGCATTGCGGATGGTCGTCCGCGACACGTTGATGCCCAGCTTGAGTAATTCACCCTCGATCTTGCCGTAGCCCCAGCGAGGGTTCTCCTGAGCCAGACGTACGATCAGTTCGGTAGTTTCCCGATTGATACGTGGACGGCCGCCCTTGTCTTGGTGCTTGTAGGTCCACTTTCGCTTGACCAGTTCACTGTGCCAGCGAAAGACTGTTTGCGGGGAAAAGAGTCTGAGCGTCGTACGGAGTTGATTAGCCGTCCGATTGGTCTCTCGCTTCAGCCTAGTGGCCAAGACGGCTAGCGTCATTCGCTCGACAGGCTTCGGTCTGATGGTGAGACCCAGTTTCCGGTCGGCAATACCGAGCTGGTAGCGCAAGACGAGGATCTCGATGTCCTTTTCGTGATCAGATAGACGGCCAATTCGTAGCAGTTCGAGAAGCAGGGAGAAGATGTGGGCAAGAGCTGACCAGAGCATGCAACGACAACCTCAATTGGAGTTTCGGTGATTCTATCGTACTGTGACAAGGACGCGCTTGAGAGAGGACTGCGGCTGACTGGTTCTTCTGAAGTAGTTACACCCTTCGACATATTGTTGGGGCAGGTCAATACGAGGGTTCGCCAGTTTCCAGATTTCCAAAGTAAGCCAGTTCTCTGTCGCCGTGAACGGTGTGGTAGCCGCGTCGGCGAAGCTCATCGCAGACCGTGGTTTTGCCGGCGCACGAAACGCCTTCGATTAAGTAGTTCTTGACTCCCATCTTCTGTTTCCCGATGATGCCTTGCCAGTGCGTCGCTGCGTTCCTGCATAAGGGAAAACAGCGTGTCAGATTATTCTGGGTGCCAGCTAAAGCGGAGCGCCGAGGCAATCTTGCACCAAAGAATCCGGGAGCGATGTTGCTCAAACAGGAGGGGTAGGTATGACACAACACTCAGCGGCGGCCCAACCTGATTCAGATCCTGGCTACTGCATGAACTGCTCAAGAAACTCGGTCTGCGCCTCCACGGTGCCAATCAAGATCAGTTCCGCATTGGCGGGCAATGGGCGATCTGGGTCAGGATTGATTTCTGTCTCTCCATTGTGGTTCAGGGCGACCAACGTACACCCTGTTTGCTGGCGAATGTCCGTTTCCGCCAGCGTCTTCCCGGCGAGAGATTCAGGCGTCTGTACTGCAAACGCATCGAGTCCCTCCGACACCATCAAGATGTTGCTGCGTTGGAGCAGGTTCATGATGGCATCCGAGCCCATGGAGGCGTAAGAAAGCACGAAGTCTGCGCCCGCGCGGTACAGCGTGCTCACGTTCCGCGCCAACCGCGCCCGGCTCACAATCTGTATATTCGGCCGCAGGCGGCGGATGTAGATGGTCAGGTAAATGTTCGTGTCGTCGTCATGGGTAGACACGATGACGGCCTGCGCTTCGTCAATGCCCGCCGCCTCCAGCACCTCCCGCTCGGCCGCATCGCCGTGCACATAGTTTTCATCAGGGTAGATTCGCTCCGCCTGCTGCTCCACAATACAGTAATCAATGCCCTCCTGGTTCAGATACGCGCCAGCAGAACGACCCACGCGGCCGCCGCCAATAATCACCACCAGCCCATCGTCCGCATCCATCCCCTCGTTAACGACCGCCTCATAGCGCTCCAGTTGCTCAGCGGTACCGGCCAGCACCAGCACCATATTTTCTTCCAGCGGTACATCAGGCTCTGCGTTCTCAAACACGCCGCGATCCCAGAAGCCCAGCACGGTCACGCCCGTTCGCCTCCGCAGGTTGCTCTCGCGCAGCGTCTGGCCGACGAGCGACGACATGCGCACGCTCGCCTCGGCGATGAGGAGGTCGCCAAACTGTCCAATGACATGGACTGTCGAAGGACCGCCTGCAGCCCGTCGGGCCAGCCCTTCCCCCAGCCGCTTGCCCAGCTCCAGCACGTGATCGCAGCCTGCAAGCTGCAGAATGTCCACCGACGCCGGGCTGGAAGCGGTGGCGATAATGGGCGTCGTCGCGCTGACGTCGCGCACCGTAAAGGCCACGTTCGTGTTCATCCGGTCGTTGGCCGTAGCAGCAAGCAGCGCCGCCTGATCGACCCGCAGAAGCCGGTAGGTCTCCGGTAGATCGAAATCTCCGCGGACAACGCTATAGCCCAGATCGTGCAGCCGCAAGGCTTCCGTCAGGTCGGGCACGAGCAGCACGTAGCCGTACCGGTACTTCATGAGCTTGCTGATAAGCATATCGGTTACCGCGTCGTGGTGAAGGATGACGACGTGATTCCTGGTATCTTCCGGGAGTTCCCTCGGCGCGCGTGCTTCCTGCTGCGCCTTCGTCCAGGGGGCGTAGAAGAACTCAATAAAGGTAAAGGGCAACAGCACAAGCAAGAAGATGATGCCACTGAAGAGCACGATCGTGGAGAACACGCGCCCCAGATCGGATTGAAAGGTAATGTCACCAAAGCCGAGGGTGGACATGACCGTGAGGGTCCAGTAGAAGCCCGTGATCCAGCTCTCCTGCCTCCCTTCGTAGGCCATGATGAAATGAAAGAGGACGCTGTAGACAGTGATCAGCGCTGCCAGCACAACCAAAAAACGCAAGAGGGAGCGGATACTTGTCCGGCTCGAATGGTCCTGATAGAAGTGAAGCAAGAGGGAGGTCAGGTATTTCATTGCTTGCGATTATAGCTTCTGTTACACGGTAGGCTGTTCAAAGCGTGCAAGCTCTGATCGGTTTCCCAGTATCGACATAAATGCGCTTCTGGCAAGTCGTGCCGCCGAGGTACAGTCGGCTGTTGGGTATGGGTTGGTGACGGAGAGGCGTCAACGGCTGCTCAGCTGCCTGACCACCAGATCCTCGCTTCGTTCAGCGGGCAGCGTTGCGGCGTTGGCTAGAATGGCTCACATCTTCTGGTAAGTCGCCGCCGCCACGAGGCGAACCGCTGCGGGGGGTGTCGCCCGACCAACGGGCAGCCAACAGCTTTCGCTAGTCATCGACCTGAATCGCAGACCGTGGGCCAGGCCGACCGGTTACCGCAGCGGCACCAGAGGTTGGCTAATGCACCGAGCAAGAGATGCACGGGTCATAGGCCCGGACCAACATCTGTGCCTGCTTGCTGATCAGCGTCTCGTCAGCCCCGGCAGCCACCATTTCCGGCACAAATGCCTGTAGATCGTGGTGGATGTTGGCGTGGTTTTGCCCGGTGGGAATGACCGCGTCAGAATGGATGATTGTCCCCGCGCCATCGATTTCAAACGAGTGATAGAGGATGCCGCGCGGGGCTTCAATGGCGCCTACTCCCTTGCCCGCTCCAACCTCATAGGGGATCCGATACGCCGAGGGCTCGGAGTCAAGGAGGTCGGCGATCATCTGTTGTGATTCATAGGCGACATGGAAGCACTCCACAAGCTGGGCCAGATTGTGGTGGAACGGGTTGAATGAGGGCGGCGTCGAGACCCAGTTCCGCCGCGACCACTTTGGCCTGCGGATGGAGCCACTCAAAATTGTTGTTGAAGCGGGCCAGGGCGCCGACAGCCAGAGAGTCACGGCTCAGACGGCAGAGCTTCGAAGTCGAGGTGTCGACCATGTACTCATTCGTCATGGCCCGGTACTCGTCTTCACCCATGCGAACTCCATCAGTCGACAACAGGTCGCCGCCGATAAAGGGATACTGCCCTTCATGGCGCAGCGAGACAAACTCCGTCTCTCGCTCAAAATCGGGCAGAGGAAGCGTCTTGAAAACCGCCAACGCCTGCCACAGCTTCGGGAGTGCGGCCTCAAGCTCCGCCAGCAACTCGCGTAACTGGCTCTTGCGGGGCACCTGGGTCACACCGCCGACCTGAATCGTCATCGGATGCGTCGTGCGCCCGGCAAACAGATCGGAGGCGCGGTTGGCGTAGCGCTTGAGTTCGGCCGCGAGCTGCACGATCTCCGGGTGGGTGCCCAGCACAGGAATCACGCTGCCGACATCCAGTAAATCCGGCGCCACCAGGAAGAAGAGATGCAGCGTGTGGCTTTGCAGCGTCTCGGCATGCTTGGCAAGCAGTCTGACTTTTCGTGCGGTTGCCGGCGGTTCGATGTTCAGCGCCCTTTCGACCGCTCTGGTGCTGGCCAGGGTGTGGGAGATGGAGCAGATACCACAGACGCGCGAAGCGAGCATGGGCGCCATCTCAATCGACAAACCTCTGAACATCGCCTCGAAGAAGCGGGGCGTCTCGACCACTTCCCACGTACACTCGGTCAGCACTCCGTTTTCGATTCCAATGTGGATATTGCCGTGGCCTTCCACGCGGGCGATGTGTTCGACTTCAATTCTGACCGGCGTTGCCAGTTGTGTGCTCATACTGAACCCTTTTCTGTTGGCCAGGACGACCGGGCGCGTCAGGCCGTACCATTTGTCTTGAGGGCGGGAACGGCGTCGATGCCGGAAAAGGCGTTGAAGAAGCTCGCCCGTTCAGCAATCTCGCGCTCCGAAAAACCGCGCTCCCGCAGGATTTGAATCAGGGATTCGAAGTTGGCTTCTTCGGCGGCGCCACGACACCCCCAGCAACCGAAATGATTGCGAGGACAAATTGCGTCGCAGCCGCCGCGCGTCACCGGTCCCATGCACAGTATCCCCATGTCCAACACACAGGTGTTGAGCCGCTGTTTGCACTCCACGCAGACGGGATACTGGGAGAGTTGGGGGACGACGCCCACCACCAGGTGGCGGACAAGCCACTCAAATTCGGCCTTGTTGATGGGGCAGCCCGGCAGCTCGAAATCGACCGGGACTACATCGGACAATCTGCGGACGGGACCGGAGTCGATGGGATAATCTCCGTATACTACCTCTGCTGCTTCAGACAGGGGGAAGCGTGAGCGCAGATTGTGGACGCCGCCGAGACAGGCGCACGCGCCGATGGCGACAAGGAGCGTGGCCTGCTCGCGAATCTTCTTAAGCCGCTCCACCTCGTCTTCCCGGGTGACGCTGCCCTCGACAAAGGCGATGTCGTAATCATCCGCCCTGTCTGAAGAGATCAGGCGGAAGTTGCGCACATCGATCAGGTTCAGCAGATCGCCAAGATTCTCCTCGTTGTTGGAGATTTGCAGCTGACACCCTTCGCAGCCGGTCAGACCGAACACACCGATCTTTGGCTTTTCCAATGGAATCCCCAGGTATTTCATGACCTACCACCTACCGTTTAGGAACTGCGCCAGAGCGACATTTCCTAGATTGCTTCCTTCAGATTCATCACCGTCCAGTAATCGAACACCGGTCCGTCCAGACAGGTGAATGTGGAGCCGACATTGCAGCGGCAGCACTTGCCCATGCCACAGTGCATCCGGCGCTCTAAAGACACGAACATTCGCTGGTGCGGCAGACCCAGGTTGCTCAGATGCGAGCAAACAAACTTGAACATTACCGGAGGGCCGCAGACGATGGCGAAGGTGTTGTCGGGATCAATGCTTACGTCATCAAACAGCTTGGTGATAACGCCCACCGGCCCGGCCCAGCTCTCATCAGGTTGTTCGACGATGGTCAGCATCCTCAGGCCGTAGATGCGCTGCCACTCGTCAAACTGGTAGTCGAACAGGATTTGCGAGGGCTTTCTCGTCCCGTAGAGAACGGTGATGTCGTGGTACTCATTTCGGTGGTCGGTCGCCCAGTAGATGGGCGAACGTAGGGGGGCGATACCCAGACCGCCGGCTACCAGCAACAGATTCGCGCCAACCATCTCCTGCATCGGAAAGTGTGTTCCGAACGGCCCTCGAATCCCTACGTACGCTCCCGGTTGCAGCTGGTGGATCACGCCGGTGACCTGGCCCACATTGCGAATGCAGAGTTCGATAAATTCGCAGTTTGAACTCGATCCAGCCAGCGAGATAGCGACTTCACCGCAGCCGGGCAGCTCCAGCATAACGAACTGCCCGGGCAGGAAGGAGAAGGTCCGCCGCTCCACCGGATCACAGATCCGGATGTGAAGCAGCTTTTCCTGGTCCGTCAGCGGGATCGCCGCAATGACCTGGGACTTGAACGTGCGTTCCGTTTGAATGCGCTCAAACTTGCGGTTGAAATCTGGAGGCCTTGACATGAAAGGCTCCAGGTTGATGTCGTGTTGAGGGATCCTGAGCATTATGCGGTCTCCGTCTGGATCAGATCGTCGATCACATCCTTGGGGTTAATGCCGGCCAGGCAGGCCACCCCACAGCGATTGCAGCCGACGCAAAGAGATTGGTTGAACGCTTCCACAAACCCCTTGAACTGATGATAGTAGCGGTACTTCAGGCGCACATGGGGTTCGGGGCGGAAGTTGTGGCCGCCGGCCACCGTGGCGAAGTCGAGCAGGTTGCATGAGTAGAGCGTGCGCCGTTTCGTTGCCTCGCTAAACGTCAGGTCCACGTCTTCATCGATTCCGTAGCAGTAGCAGGTCGGGCAGACCATGGCGCAACTGCCGCAGCTCAGGCATTTGTCGCCCCACTTTTTCCAGACTGGCGACTCAAACTCCAGGTCCATCAACTCGGGCACGATGGTCACGTTCACCTGGGTCTGAAACTTGGACTCAATCTCCCTCTTGACTCGCTTGAACTCCGCCTGGTCTTCGCTGGTGACTTCCTCGCCGCCACAATGGGTGACGATTCTGAAGCCGGTGTCGGAGTTGATGGCCGCAAAGTATTTGTCCCCGATATCGGTCAGGAAGATGTCGAAACCGCTCAGGGCGACATCCGCGTTCATGGAACGACAGAAGCAATCATCGAGCGGTTCATGGTCGAGGCCGATGATGACGGTGTTGCGGCGGCGCGCGAAGTAGTACGGGTTGGGGTAGACGCTCTTGACCATCACCTCGTCCAGTTTTCGCAGGGCGTTGATGTCACAAGCGCGCATCCCCACGATTACCCGTGGGTGAACGGTGTACTGGATGTGCTGCTCCCAGCCTTCTTCGTTGAAGTGGTAGGTGGCCAGGTCTTCTTTGAAGGGAAGAAAGAAGTTCTTTGGAGAGCTGTAGGAGCGAGTATAGTCCATCTGAAGCTCTTCAAAATCGTTGAGCTTCAGGAAACGGTAGACCTTGTTTCCGTGCTGGTCGCGGTCGCGCCACTTGGGCCCGATCACCTCATTCTCTTCCATGAGGAAATCGACCATGTTCCGGAAGTTATCCTTGGTGATGGTTCTGTACAGCATACCCGACTCCCCTTGGGATTGGCTGAACTATGTGGCTACTCAGAGCGTTGTCTGCTCAGCACAGTGGACTGAGCCATAATGTCATTATCGATAGATGGGCTGGCAGATCAAGTGACGAAAGTCACATCATGCCTCGGAATAACAGTGTCTGCGCCTTGCTGCTTGGAACCATGAGGCATGCCAGGGTCAAACTGATGTGATGCCATTGCCAGATACACAGATAACCTGGGTGAACCATTTCTTGGGGACGTGTTGTCAAACGGAAACAGGTTACGCAAGAGCTCTGGTCGGAGGGGCAACCATCCTCTTGTCTATAACCAGGAACAGATGTTGATCGCGTCCTCGAATCGTTGAGATTCGGCGGACGTGTGCAAGTTGTGGTGCGAGCAGATCAGTCAGCAACCGTCTCGCTGGCCGTGACCTGCCCAACAATATGGGTCTTCGTCACTTTGTGTGGTGTGTGATAGCAAACGCTCGGTGAAACTATGCTACAGGGTATGAAACCCTGTTATGTGCCCATCGACCTGCCCTTCTGTGAGACCGAATCCGTTGTTCACACTGCTGCCGGCATTGACATCCCCTTTGGTGAGGATGAAGATACGGAAGTGTTGCGAGACAGATTGGCTGGCTTCTATGCGCAAAGAACATTAACCAAGACCCCGGTCACTCCAGCGGATCAGGCAGAAGTAGCCTATCTACTAACCAGCAGCAAGCTCAGCAAGACAGTCGGGCAGATTATCAGTGTGGATGGCGGGCTTCAGGATGCGTTCTTGAGGTGACCCGAGATGTCACGCTAACCGGCAGGCAAGAAGCGGCACCACCCTGAGTAGACAGGTGAGTGCTACCCGGTGCTCTCGTCGGAGACAACAAATGTTGGGCCAATCGAATTCTCGGTTGGCCCATTGCCCTTTTCACTCAGGACATTACTCCTGACGTCCGCCGGCTTTACCCTGCCTTGTTGGTTGCCGTGCCGTGAAACAACTCGTCCGGGTCTGGCACGCTTAGAGGCCATTGTCCCAGTGCCTGCAAGCGTCCGATTTCTTGGTTAACGAAGCGCTCGCCGTCATGATCCAGCTCGCTGGCAACATCGGTATAAAGATGGTGTGGTTTGTCTTGAATTGCTTGCAGGCAACTGGCGTACAGGGTAAACGGATCCAGTGCTGCCAGATGTTCCTCAAAGACATGCGGATGTGCCGGGTCCCAATCGGCCCGTTGTCTCGCCAATATGCATTCAACCTCGTCCGTGAACCATACGGATAGATCATGAGGCGTATAGAGCGGGAATATGGGCGCAGCGGATTCCAGCGCGCATATGGTGCGCTCGGCCATTGACAGGATTTCCAGTTGGCCGCCAAATGAAAAAACCTCAACACGCTTCCCTGCACGATCGCTCGCGAGGACGCGACCGGCGCAGACTGCATAATTCTTCCCCAATGTCCACGGGTGGCGTACCTTCAGACGCTCAACATCCTTGCTTGAGGCAACAACTTTATACTCAACTCTTTCAGGGTCAAAGTGACGGTCGGTCGGCGTCTCATCGATGATGATGTCCATCCGCCGGTACCCGATATGGTCCGCTGTGTCATATGGTTGATAGGCATACCCTTGGTCGGGTTCGTGCAATAGTTCCAACATGTCAACTCCTTCTGGTTAGAGTCACGGTCGCAAAGGCAAAAGTGACCTGCCCCAACAATAAGTATCACTCTTTGTGGTGGTCCCGGGGGTCAGATGGTAGGGCGATGACATATCATCATAGCCTCAGGGCCTGGCGGAGGGTGGCCCAGCGCTCTGGCAGTCTCCGAGTATTATAATGCCGACGCCAGTCCAGCGCTATCTGCAACACATCCGGTGTTAACGCGTCCCTAAGCCCACCACCGGTATGGGTAGAGGTCCAGCATCTTGGCGAGATATGGACATTCTTCTAATAGAGAAATCAATTAAACATGGCACATAGGGTGTCATGGTCGTACTTTTCCAACAATGAATACTGAAATGTGTTCCCGGTCAGATAAGCCGCGAACCGCTCAGCCAAGTGGGGTAGGTGCCGTTGGTCATGATTGTGGCTGACCGCCTGCCGGGCAGCCTTCCAGACGTGCTCCTGGGGATTCAACTCTGGTGTCGCTGGTGGAAAGAGCAGGATCTCCAGGCGGGGATTGGTTTGCAGAAGAGCCCGGATGGACGGACCGCTGTGCCACGGGGCGCGGTCCCAGAGCAGGAGCAACGGCTGGTCCGGGTAGCGGTCGAGCAAGGCCGCCAGATGGTCGCGCGAGGCATCGCCGTTCATCGTCTCCGCCTGGGTGACCGTCTCCTCCCCCGTGTGGAGGTTCAATGTCCCGTAGAAGTTGACCTTGGCTCGTCCGGGGTCGCAGCGAACAACCGGCGTTCTACCGCGCGGCGCCCATACGGCGCTGGTGGTGGCCTGCAGGTAGAGTGAGGCTTCGTCTTCGGCCAAGATGAGCGTCTGGGGTGCGGTCTGGGCAATATCCATCAGTTTTTTTCAAGCTGTTCGGCAAAGTCGGCCAGCTTCGCTTCCGAACGCGAGCGGTACTGTTTGCCGGCCCGCTGGAAGCTGAACCCGCAGGCCAGCAGCAGATTCCGGTACGAGCTGTCGCTCTTGTACGTTACATTCTGCCAGAGCAGGAGGGCTTGCTTGAGGTCGGAAATCGTCCAGTACAGCCCCGCAGCCGTGGCCACGTGGCCGGCACCCAGCACATCGACGGGGCGGTATTGGTGCAGTTTGGCCCGCACCTGCGCCACCTGCTCCGCCGTCAGGGTGCGATGATTGCCGCCCTTGCGCTGGTCGTCGAGGGCCGCTATCCCGCCCTGCCGATACTTGCCGCACCAGCGCAGCAGGACGCGTCGCCCAACGCCGGTGATTGTTTCAATCTCGTCGGTCGGGTAACCAGTGCCATACAAACGCACGGCTTGCAGTCTGGTACGTACCGGACCGTTCCGGCAGGTCTCGTAAGCTACTTGCAAAGCGCGCACTTCGAATTCATTGAGTTGGAATTGTCGTCTTGTCACTGCCATAGTGTGACATATATATTACTTTTGTCTATAAGGTGCGCACATAAGTGATGTCACACAACAAGGACCGATCAGGAGCGACCGCGGCAGACGACTCAGTTAGATGGTTTGGGGACGCCGGTCGCCTTGGCCGAGTCTGTGTGGTCACCAGGTACCAGTGGGCCCGATGGACTTGCAGTCCAGCCCGACACACGAGGCGAGACACCCGCTTGTGGTTGCATGGTGCCTACTGTGTGAGCGCCGCATGCACGCGCCGGCGTTCGTACGCTTACCGTCTTTGCGTGTAAATAGCCACTCCTTCTGAGCAGCAGTCCGTGCTACCACTTGTATAGTGTATTCGTGTAGACGCCTAGCTCGACTGCCAGATCCGCCAACGGAGCCTTGCTTTCTTCAGACAAGCGTACTGCCTCTATCTTGAACTCTCGCGTATGTCGTTTCTGTTTCCTGTCAGGTCTCCAAGATTTGATAGT
>CAVQSM010000009.1:0-156090 GCA_963715935.1 uncultured Chloroflexia bacterium
CGGTGCATGGCGATTGTCGCTGCGCCGCCGTTGGCTTTATGGAAGGCCAGCAAGTCATCGATCGGCAGTGTGGTCAACACGTCACCATTCGCCACCATGAACGTTTCATCCAGTCCATCGACAAGCGCCAGAGGGCCGGCAGTGCCCAGCGGGGCGTCTTCGTAGCTGTACTTGACCGACATCCCCAGACGCGCCCCGTCCTGAAAGAACAGGCGCAAGAACTCAGCCAGATGCCCGACCGTCAGGATCGCCTCGTCCACCCCGGCTCGCTTCATCTGCCGCAGCAGAATCTCCAGGATGGGCATATCGCCCACGGGCATGAGTGGTTTGGGCAGTATCGTTGTATAGGGCTTCAGTCGCGTGCCCTTACCACCGGCTAGAATAACTGCTTTCATGATGACGATCCCTCCAGAACCGGCCCTTGTAATCCGGTTCTGACTTACGCTGCGTGCTAAATCTCGTACTGGCCGACCCGGTAGAAGTCGATGTGGTCGGCCTATCCAGTCAATTGTTTCCTGGATGCCTTCGTTCAATGTGTAGGCCGGCTGCCAACCCAACTGCTCGCGGGCCAGACCATTGTCTGAGAGCAGGCGCATCACTTCCGACTTGTCCGGCCGAAGGCGGGCTGCGTCTGTCTCGATGACGATGGGGCGACCGATCTGGTCGATGACCATCTCCGCCAGCTCACCGATGCTGATATCCTCGCCGGTGCCCAGGTTGTACTCACCGCCCAGTACACTGTCGGACGCCACGGCTGCCTTCAGAAATCCGTCGACCGTATCGCTGACATAGGTGAAGTCCCGCCGCGTGTCCAGGCTGCCAAGACGGATGAAATCGCCACTCAGCGCCTGGCTGATGATGGTCGGAATGACAGCGCGGGCCGATTGGCGGGGGCCGAAGGTGTTGAACGGACGCACCGTCACCGCCGGCAAATCGTAAGAACGGTAGAAGCTTTCCACCATCTTGTCCGCCCCAATCTTGCTGGCGGAGTAAGGTGACTGGCCCTGCAGAGGATGGGTCTCGTCCATCGGCACGTGCATGGCGGTGCCGTAAACCTCACTGGTGGACGTGTGGACAAAGCGGTCAACGTCGTGGCGGAGTGCCGCCACCAGCATATTGAGCGTACCCATCACATTGGTAGCGGCCGTCTCAACCGGGTGCTGATACGAGTACGGGATGGAGATGATTGCGCCGAGATGGAAGACGAGATCGACACCTTTCATTGCCTTGTCCACCGCATCGTCGTCGCGCAGGTCCCCGGCGACGACATCGATCGCCTCCTGGACCGAGCGTGGAAGCTGGCGCAGCAGGCCGGTGTCGGCGCGCGAATTGTAGCGCACAAAGGCACGTACATTCGCCCCTTCGCCCACCAGTCGTTCAACCAGGTGGCTGCCAATGAAGCCACCCGCGCCAGTTACCAGGACGCGTTTTCCGGTCCACTCACTCATCATCAGTTAGATTCTCCAACGCTGTTCATTGTGGCTGGCGTTCCTTGCATACGCCGGCCGGTGATCCCGAGAAGCGGGGCGCTGAGAGCGGCCCTCGCTTCAGCTTCGTCTATTCAACCTGCGCCATATCCTGGCGCAGCTCCTGAATGCGGGCATGGGCGGCGTCCCAGGACTGGGAGGCCATCAGGCTGTCCAGTTCAAGCAACCACGATTCCATATCCGGCGCAGTTGCGCTCATGTCATGGCCATTCATCGCCATGGTGTCCATCGGTTCCGCGGGCTCGACTCCCAGCTGGTCGCGCAGATTCTGCAGGATGTCGGGCAGCACCACGGTGCGGACTCCCGACTGCTGGCAGAGCCGCAATATGCGATCCTTCTGCGCTGGGTGAATATTCTCGATGGCGAAAACCACCAGCCCAATGCCGTGGAGGCTGGCCAGTTCGCCCAGCTCATCGGTATTGCCCAACACTTGCACACCGCCAATGCGGGCGCCCTGCTTGCGAGGCGAATCATCCACCATACCGACGAGCGAGAACGCCTGGCCCAACTCAGCTTTCTGCAATAAATAGGCAGCCAATAGGCCGGCTTCGCCCGCACCCACAATGACGACGCGCTCAGTAACGTGGTTCGACCGGCTGCGCAGGGTAATCCAATGCTCTGACAGGCCCGTAATGATGCGCATCCGGTAGCGCATGGTGGCAAAGCCAATGAAGGCCAGAATACCGGTGACGATGATCAATCCGGACGGAAGCAGCTGCTGCCCCAGATACGGAATGGGCACAGGCCGGGCGCTCCACAGCATGTTGATGAGAAGCAGAATGCCGGTGGTCAGGCTGGTGCTCAGTCCCAGGGCCACCGCGTCGTTGGTGTCGGCGCGCGACCACACGATGCGGCCGATGCCTAACAGGGCGTTGACGACACTGAATATGAGAGCGATGGACAGCGCAACGCCTACCGCCAGACCGCGCCCCAGCTCCAACGGTCCGTTGCTGCGCCAGATGAGGCCGGTGATGGCGATGGCGACAAAGGCCGACAGGCTGTCCAGCACGAACCACGATGCATACCGGCTCATGAAGCGGGCCATTGGCCCCCAAAAGAGCAGATGCTCCGGCACGCGCTTCGACTTGAGCTGCGGCAGCAGCGCCATGACCGTCCAGAAAATAACGTCCAGGTCGGTTAGCAGCGAGCGGTTATGGACGTAGAGCAGGTCCAGTCGCATCTTACTCGGCAGGATGACCTTCAGATATTGGTCGACCACATCACCGGAGCGCAGCATATTCTCCTCGTCCCGATAGAGAACGGAAGCGGGGCTGGTAATGCCGGGCCGCACCGAGAGCAAGACCTCGCGTGCGTCGGGTGTCCAATGGTCGACGAAATCCTTATCCTCCGGACGCGGGCCGACGACGCTCATCTCGCCTTTCAGCACATTCCACAACTGCGGCAGTTCGTTCAACTTGGTGTCGCGCAGCCATTGGCCCAGGGGGGTGATCCGCGGATCGCCCTGCCCGGTAACACGCGGGCCGTCGTAACTGGATGTATCCTCGTACATCGTGCGGAACTTGAGGATGTGGAACGGCTTGCCGCCGCGCCCTACCCGCTCGCCCCAGAAAAATGTTGGGCCGGGAGAGTCGCGACGAATCAGCACAGCGATGAGCAGGAAGATAGGAGAAAGCAGCACGAAGCCCACCAGCGCGGTCGTAATATCAAGACCGCGACGGGCAGCGTCATCCAGATGACGCCACAATCCATTCAGTGAGTCGCGCTCCAAGCCCTTCATATCGCTCTTCGTCGTGATGAAAGATTCATTCATGAGTTAGCCTGCTGGCCGTATAGCAACCAGATAATGGGTATTCAGGAAGCGCAGCTTTTCCAACAGCTGCGAAGCCGTCCATGAAACCGGTACTGTCATTCTTGCCAATGGTGGGGCCAGGGTGATGCGTTCGAAGTCAAAGTGGCAAGCAGGAAAGAGGTCGCGAATCTGCCGTCTGTCTATGCCGCGTGTTTGCTTGTTCATGGGATTTACCCAGAAGTCGTACCACAGGATTAATCCGTCTGGCTTCACGACTCGTAACATTTCCTTGGCGACAGTATAGCAGACGCGCTCACTGAGAATCGATGAAAACATCGTGAATTGTAAGAGAAGATCGAATGAATGTGGGGGATATGGGAGGTACTGGCCGTCAGCACAGCTAAGGGCCACGCGGGGTAATTGGCGGTGGGCGGCCTGAACCCGACCGGCGAGCAAGTCGGAACCGTGCAGATTGCGGGCGTCGGCCCCAGCCTGGAGCAGCTCCAACAGCACACCACCCGTCCCACTACCCAGCTCGAGGATGCGCTGGTCACCCAGCGGCAGCCGGCCATGGCGCTGCAGCATGGCAATGACGGCACGTTGACGCTGCTGGATGGTGTAGAGGTACGCCTTGTTGGCGAAGCTGTAGCGATCCTGGCCCGCCAGCCGCATCTCGCGGTCGTCGTACGTCTGGCGCATCTGCGCCAGTTCTGAATTGGATTCTGTCATGCAGGCTTCCCTCTGGTACGCGGCGCCGGCAAGCTCTGGAAGCTTGACCCCAATCGCCGGCGACGGCCGTCTGTGTCAATCAGGCCGCCGGCATCTCGCGCCACAGGCGACGGAACGATTCGTAGAGAAGACGAATTTGCTCCCCCGGCTGAACCACGCGCTGTCCTGCGCCACCCAGATCGATGTTGCCGCCTTCTACCAGCGTCAGGCCGTTGTTGGCGATGAGGTTGACGAGTCCGCTGAACAGCGGGTCAGATCGGCCGTCGTCGGTCCACCAATGAATCGTGTTCACATCGGCGGAACCGAGGACCTGGAAGGTGTCGTAGTTGCTGACGATGGTGATCAGGGGCGCAGCAGACACCGGTGACGGCTGCAGACCGCTCACCGGTTCGATACGGCCGTTGACGGTTGCGGTCGGTGGCGAGAGTGTCAACATCGGTTCGCCGGTCAGCAGATTACTGAACCGGTTGTTGGTGCCGAAGATGCGATTGTTCCAGGAATTGCCGTTTTCTTCCATCGCGTGGAAGACACTACCGCCTGAGATGCTCTGGAACAGACAGTTGTCGATCTGTAGGCGGGCACTGGGTCCGGGCCCGGTCTCGCTGGCTCGCAACGTTACCATGCCCCGGTCGCCGGTCACACGGCCAACAAAACGGCAGCGATCGACGGTGACGCCACCGTTCTCAATGTCCATGGCCACCGTCTGGGCATCGTTGTCCTGTCGGGTGTAAAAGAGACAATCAGCAATGGTGTAGACGTTGTCGTTACTGCCACCCATCGCGATGACGTTGCCCGATCCCTGGCTGTAAAACTGACAGTTGAGAACCGACGCTTCGATATTCTCCAACCGCAAGTCGATGTCGGGCAGCGAATTGGCTCGCGGCGAAAAGACGCAGTTGCTGATGACGGCAATCCAGGGCGCATTGCTGTAGGCCGTGATGAAGTTCTGCCCGGAGGGCGGGTCCAGCGGCGTGGTGAAGTAACAACCGTCGATCAAAATGTCCGAGCGGATCTGCACTGCCGGTCGCCCTTCGAAGATGCAGTTGCGGACTTCAACCCGAATCTTGGTGTTCTCCCGATCCTGGGTAATGATGCCCCGGCTGTTGCGCGGCCCGAACCAGCAGCCAATAAAGCGCTGATAGTCCGGATCGCCGCCAACGGCCGATCCCTGAATCTGGAACGCCCACGAGGTTGCGCCATCAAAGCGGGTATTCTCTACGTGGATGCTGTTATGGGGGTGGCAGTAGACGAGATGCGAATCCTGGTTGTCGTGCAGATAGGAGTCGTAGATGTGCAGACGCTTGTGGCCCGTTTCTGGGGTCCAGAAGGCAATGGCGTAGCGCCAATACGGATCCAGATCGCAGCGCCGCACCGTCAGAAACAGCTCGCCGGTTCCATCGGTTCCACCGGATGGAGAGTAGATACAGTACGAGAAGCCAGCCATGTCCACGCTCTCCACCAGAACGGTGTGGTCATCCGGACCGGAGGGCATGAAGACGCCTGCAAACTCCAACGGTTCAGCGGGCTGAGCATCTTCCTCCAACCGCAGCTCGGTCATCTGGATATCGCTGCCGTTGGTGATGTAGAACCCGGCGTAGAATTTGCTCGGGTCGGGACTGCTCAGACCGAAGCGAATCAGAGTCGTCGCCCGGCCCGCGCCAATGATGGTCAGGTCGCCGTCGACCAGCAGACGCTCGTGCTCAGCATCCAAAATGATGCGGTAGAACTGTGATGGTTGTGGCACAAGCAGTGGCTTGCCTTCGGCGATTGCTTCGTCGATCGCCGCCTGGAACGCCGCCCGGTCGTTGGTAGAGCCATCGCCCACCGCGCCAAACGTGGCGTTGGTCACATCAACCACGTCGTCGCCCTGCAGCATCCCGTACAAATCAATGGACTCGGCC
Organism: uncultured Chloroflexia bacterium; assembly: GCA_963715935.1. Classification (GTDB taxonomy): domain Bacteria; phylum Chloroflexota; class Anaerolineae; order Promineifilales; family Promineifilaceae; genus Promineifilum. The sequence continues at coordinate 5,868 of CAVQSM010000009.1, forward strand.
CGGGCCACAGGCAGGTGCAGAGCGCCAGCCGCCAACCCTGTCACAGCTGCGGCCGATCCCTGGATGAAATGGCGGCGCGAGAAGCGTCCCCCGAACTGATTGTCGTGTTTGTTACTCATTCTCGTATCCCACGTTCCCGACGAGCAACCAGCGGTAGGTAGATCGCTGGATTGCAGGTCAGGCTGTTTGGTATGGTCTCGCGGCCGGGGCTATTTGGCGAGCTGCAGACGGCCGTCTTCGGCAAAAAAACGATCGGCAAAATGGACCAGCCCCACCAGGAAGCCGGCGCCATAACTCACATGCAAAATCGGGTGCGCCAGGAGCAGGTAAGGCAGATAGGTCCAACGGCTCTGGCGGGCCAACGTTGTTGATGCAGCCCAATTGGCGGCTGTGTAGGCAGCCAGCATGGCTACCACCACCAGCCACAAGGGCGGCATAAACACTGACAACAAGACACCCACCGCCAACGCTCCTACGAACGCCGCCGGCACAAACTGTCGCCAGCGCATCTGGCGCGGATGCTTTTGCATGACGCGCACCTTCCAAAAGCCGTACTGGTAATACTGCCGCCACAGCTTGCGCAGGCCACTGCGGCTGTAGTAGCGAGAGCGAATGTCGGGCGACAGCAGGATCTTGCCGCCATGCTTCAGCAGGCGATAGTTGTATTCATCGTCCTGGTTGCGGACCAACTCTTCATCAAACGGGCCATTCTCGCGCAGTGTCTCCTGACGGTACGCCGGGAAGGCAACCGTTTCCACGAGCATCGGCCGGTCCTTGACCGTGCGGAATGCCGAGCCGCCGACTCCGAACCACGAACTCATGGCCAGCGCAATAGCCTGGGCGGCCGTCGTCTCGCCGACCGTCTCAATTGGCCCGCCCACGCCGTCGACGCCATCTTCCAACAGATGTTGGACGCAGCGCGACACGTAGTCGGGGGCAATCTCACAATGGCCGTCTACGCGAACAACAATCTCTCCGCTGGCCTGCTCAATGCCCAGATTCAAGCCCGGCGGCACGATACCTGCGGGGTTGTCCAGCAGCTTCACTCGCGGATCGTCTTCCTGAACAGCCCGCACATACGCCCGTGTGCCGTCGTCCGACATCCCGTCGACAACCAGGATCTCCATGCGGTCCGCCGGATAATCCTGCTGCAGCACAGCGCCCAGGCTGCGCTCAATATAGGCCTGTTCGTTGCGTACAGGCATGATGACGGTCACGGAAGGGCGTTGATCCATACCTGTAGTGTATGCCAACGCAGCCCTGTCTGACGTATAAAACCTGTGAAACCTTTACGCCGCCTCATAATCAGACGTGGCCGTCTGGTCCAGCGGGACGGCTGCGGGCCGGAAACGCGCCTGCAGCGAGAGCAGCACGCCCGGCAGCGCCACCAAGAGCAAGCCCATCACCGGGGTCATGTAGCGCAGCAGCGGCACAACGATGATCGTCATCGCCCAGAAGTAGCCGACGATGATCACGTTGCCGGCAGTCATACGGCGCATGTCGCCGCCCTGTCGCCAGGCGTAGATGCTGCCCCAGGCAATGAACACCAAATAGACGATCTGAAGCAGAATGGTCGGCAGCTCGAAGCGGCGGCTGTCGATGCCATACCAACTGCGCCCCGCCTTGATCGCCATCAGCTTACCGAACGTCAGCGGCGCGGCGGCTGCCTCATCAGCCATGACGACCAGCGACCCGCCCAGCGAGTCCATCTCCGGTCGCCGCTCATGGAAGCTGCGCATCATCGCGGCCACGTCGTCGGCCACGGCCACTTCCTGGCGGTAATCCTTGGGAATGGCCAGGAAGGTCAGACCGTCCTGAATGGTAATCGCCCCGCCGCTGCTCAGCGGGATGGTCTCGCCCGTTTCGGCGAAGACCGTCGCCTGCCACGGAGCGACGATTAGGATGTTGCCCAGCACGATCATCAACACCGCCATGCCCTTCGTCCCCCAGCTGACGTTTCGCCCGGCAAACAGGAAGACGAGTAAGGCCATGACGAGGCCCATGCCAATACCCGCCGGGCGGATGAGCATCGCCGCACCGGTAAACAGACCCGCTCCCAGGTACAAATACCATGCCCCCGGCTTCCGCAAGAGCGCCAGCCAGAGCAGGAAGACGCCCGCATACAAGAGCGGAATGAAGGGCACTTCGCTGTTCGGCTGTTTGGCCAACCACAGGCCGAACGGATACGTGGCCCAGGCCAGAGCCGCCAGCACCGCCAGTGGACCGGACCAGATAAGCCGGGCCATAGCGAAAACGAGAACGGCAGACAACCCCACACACAACAAGCGGAACAGCAGCAGGCCGGTGTCGTCGGCGACGCCGGTGGCTTCGCTGACACCAAACACGCCAGCCAACAGCAGGGGGAAGCCCGGCGGGTAGCGCGTGCCAATCTCGCCGTCCAGCGTCACGCCATCGCCAGACAGGATGCTGCGGGCGACCGGTTCGTAGAAGGAGGTGTAGTCGGTGCTCTGGTTCTCCTGGAATTCGCCGGGCAGCACGGCCCAGAACACGAGGGCCGCCACCACGGCCAACACAAACACGACGACTGCATATCCACTATCTTTGCGTTCCATACGTCCCTTTCCCACACAGTACGGGCGATCAGGGGCCCGGCTGATTTGCGTCCTCAGTCGTCGGCTCGCTGTCAGCCGGCTTTTCACCGCTGACGTGACTGATTACGGCCCGAAACTTGCCGTTGCTTGTCCGTGGAATCTCCGCCACCAGCTCGATCTGGACGGCCATCGACTCGCCGACGCGGTCGTGGATGCGGCGCTCCAGCGCCAGGCCGTCGGCCGTCGTATAGGCGTCGGTAGGCACCAGCAGCACCCGCAACCGGTCCCAATCTTCCTGAATGATCTGCGCCTCCACGACCGGCAGGTCAGCTTTGAAGACCGGGTCCAGGCGGCCGATATGGCGGCCGTCCGGCGTGATGACCACATCATCGATGCGCCCTTCGATACCGGCCAGCAGGGGCAATGTTCGACCACACTCGCACAGTGTGTCATCGGGGGGCAGCGTCGCCCGGTCGCCAATTTCGTAGCGGATGAGCGGCATGTCGGCGTTCAGCAAGCCCGTCGCCACCAGCCGCCCGGCCTGACCGCGTGGGGCCGGTTCGTCCGCATTATCGGCCAGAATCTCAATCAGGCCTGCTTCGGGCCAGCTGTGCAGGCGTCCCACCTCGCATTCGCTGGCGGCGGCAGCAATCTCGGCCATACCGTACGTTTCGCGCACCGGGCAGCCGAACGCCTGCTCGATCGTCTCGCGCTGGTGAGCATAGAGCGGCTCGGCGTTGCCGATGGCGACTTTCAGAGCCGGCGCGTCCAACCTTTGCTCCACGACCACCTGGGCCAGCCGGTAGAGGCCGGACGGATAGCCCAGCAGATACGTGACCTCGTGGGCGGCCATCGCTTCCAAATACGCCGGGATATGGTCGGGGGACAAATGATAGGCGGAGAGGTAAAGCTGGTTCAGCCCCCGGTTCCACACCCAGAACGGTGGGTCAGTCTGGTCAACGGGGGCCACCAGTTGGCCACCCAGGATAGCCCAGCGGTCACCCCGTTCCACCCCATACCAGCGCCGCGCCCGCGCTTCGTAGAGGGCAAACCAGCGCTGCACCGTCTCGCGGCTGAGCCAGATGTGGAGCGGCTTGCCGGTCGTGCCGCTGGTGTGCTCGTAGAACATGGCGTCGCGGTCGCACTCATCGGCGACAAACGCTTCCGGCGTGGCGCGCAGGGCCTCCTTACTGAGAACGGGCCAGTTGGCCAGCGTATCGACGGCCGCCCGGTCGCCCTGCCGTCGTCGAGCCGCCCACTGGTCACGATAGTAGGGCACCTGCGTCGCGGCGCGCTCCAGCACGAACGCCAACCGTTCCGCCTGCCACGCGGCCCACGCATCGGCGCTCCACTGCTCATGAGCCAGATACGCTTCCACCCAGCCTTCGGTCTGATCACTGTAGCGCCAGCGATCCAGGTACGCTCCGCGGGCGCTGGCGACTACCGTCCGCAGCGAGTAGGGCAGACGGTGGTAGAGGCTTAACCAATCAGGCGACGACAGGGCTGGCATCCAGCACCTCCTCAAAGAGCGCTTCCCACTGTCCCTGCACACTGGTCCAGGCCGACGCCTCGGCCAGGCGACGGCCGTTGGCAGAGAGCGCAGCCGCCAGACCGGGTTCCGTCATCAACCGCCGCACGGCATCCGCCATGGCTCCGGCGTCGGAGTCGGGCACGAGCAATCCGGTGCGCCCGTCTTCCAGCAAGGTGGGCACGCCACCTACGGCTGTGGCCACGACCGGCACCCCATAGGCGGCCGCTTCCACCACGCTAACGGGCATATTGTCGACCCGGTTCGTATTGAGGTAGACATCGTGGGTCGAGAATTCCCGCGTCTTGCCCGCCGCGTCCAGAAAGCCGGGAAAGCGAACCGCATCGGCCAGCCCTTCGCTGGCGGCAAGCGTTCGCAGCGGCTCCAACAACCCTTTGTCCTGCCCGGCCATCGTCAGCATCGCGTCAGGGTGCGTGCGCCGCACATTCGACAGCACGTCGATAGCCATCTCCGGATGGTAGACGTCATGAAAGGTCCGCATCCACAGAAGGCGCGGCTGAATGGTTGTGCGCTGCCGGTACGGGTAGAGGTCCAGATCGATGATGTTGGGAATGACCTGAACGTCCGGGAACATCAGCTCGAAATTGGCGAGCCAGAAAGGCTGAGGGCGCTACGATCGCGGCGGCCCGCCCCAGGACCCGCGCTACCCAGCCGGGACGTGCAGCGGCAAATTCGGGCAAAGCCCCACCATGGAGCACAAATATCTGAGGCAGGCCCAGCAGCTGCCCGGTAGCGCTGGCCGCATCGGTAATGCCAAACGCAGCACCGCTAAAGACAGCGTGGACAATGAGATCGACCTTACCACGCCATGTGGCGACCGTGGCCACCGTGTCGGCCAGCCGCCGCAATCTGCCGGGATAGACTGACGTGCGTTCAACCTCGTAGCCAGCCGCCAGGAAGTGATCGGCCAACACCTCTGCCTGCGTCGCCACCCAGCCCGGATTGCGGGCCAGCATCGGCCCCACAAAGCCAAGACGCGGCCGGATGTCGCCAGACAGCGTCACGCTCACTGCTTGCCTCCCGGCGGGCTGGTGGCCCCAGCATGGCCATGACCATTCAATGCCGGTGCGACCGGCGCCGTCGTGATAGCGTGGGTCGCCGCGGTCACGGGCGCTCCAGTCTCAGACACATCGTCCGCAACTGGCAGCGGCAACCTCACACCCCAGGACTGCTCAAACAACCCGGCGACCGCCTCCTGATAATGCCGGTAGGTGAACAGACGGGCCGCGGCCACGCCTGCCCGACTCGCCGCCTCCCAACGACCCGGATCGCCCGTCATCTGCTCAATCGCCGCCACCTGGCCCACGATATCATGCGGGGCCACCGCCACGCCCGCGCCTGTGTCCGCCAGAATCTGCGGGATGGACGATACGGCCGCGGCGACCGGTACGGCGCCGTACGCCATCGCCTCACTCAACACCTTCGGCCAGCCCTCGGTTTGTGACGGGAGAAGGATAAAATGGGCGGCGGCGTAATGGGCGGCCACATCTTCCCGCGGCACCCAACCGTAGAAGGTCACGTCGTTGAGACCGTGCTCCGCCACCCACGCTTCGTAGCGCGGCCGGTCGGGTCCGTCGCCCAGCAGGCGTAGACGGCAGGGCAGCCCACGCTGCTGTAGCGCCAACGCCACTTCCAGCACCCGCCCGACCCCCTTGCCGTCGTTGAGCGCCCCGACAAAAAGAAGCTCCAGCGGCCATGTCAACTGTTTGGCGGCCGCTGCGCTCCGGCCCTCGGCCCGTTCACCCTCGGTCAGGGACGGGTTGTAGAACGAATGGACGTGGGCAGGCTGGTGGGGCCAGCGGCCGTTGACCGTGACGACCGCGCGCGGCCGGTTCTCATGCAGCCAGCGGCGCTGCCAGCCGTAGGTGCGCGGCTCGCCCCCTTCCGGCTGCCAATTGCCGGCATACTTCACCCAACGATACGGTGGACGGCTTTCGCTGCCGAGCAGATAAAGCGCCAGCAGGCTGATGTTGGCCGGGCAGCGAACGTGAAGGTAGTCGGACGCCGCCATCTCCGCTCGAATGGCGTAGGCGTAGGCAGGGTAGGCGGTCAGAATACCCAGCTTGGCCGCGATGCCCTGCCCGCCTGTCGGCCGCACGCCATGCAGCCGAATTGTGTCAGCCTTGTATGCCAGAGCACTGTCCGGGGCCGGGCCGTCGTAGAGCGGGGCCAGATGGACTACCTCGCCAAACAGTTCAGCCAGGTAATCCAGCTCACGCACCGTCGGCCCCCAGCCCACGATCGCGCCGCCCCGCCGGTAGTGGGGCGTGTGCGAAATGATCAACAACCGGTCACCCATACCTCACTCCCCTACCATCTGATGCAATAGATCATCGTACGCCGCAACCCGGCTGTCCCATGTCGCTTGCGCTGCCAGCGTCCCGGCCTCGTGAGCCATCGCCGCCCGTCGGGGTTCATCCTCCAGCAGGGACAGAATGGCGGCGGCCGTCGCTTCCGGATCATCCGGCGGTACACTCAACCCTGTCACCCCTTCGACCATCGCCTCAGTCAGGCCACAGCCGGTACTGACCACCGCGGGTGTGCCGCAAAGAGCTGCTTCCTGAACGACGATGCCGTATCCTTCCACGTCGCCACTGCTCGTTGACCGGCTTACCAGGACGAACAGGTCGGCCAGATTGTAGAGGCGCGGCACCATCTCATCGTCCACCATACCCATAAAGCAGACCCGGTCGGCCACACCCAGCGATTCGGCCAACGCCGCATACTCAGCCTGCATGGTGGGCAGCCCGGCAATCAGATAATGGACGTCCGGCGCGACAGCCGCTATCGCTGGCAGCGCCCGGATGACGACATCCTGCGCCTTGCGTTCGGATACATTGCCGACCGTCAACAAGATCCGCTGCCCCTCCACGCCGAGCTGGCGACAGAGGCCGGCCACATGCAGCCCGGGACGGAACCGCTCGCCATCAGCGGCGTTGGGGATGACGAGCAGGCGGCGTGGCTTCGCCTGCGACCGAATCAGACCGGCCGTGTAGTCGCTGACCGCGACAACGGCCGTCGCCCGATTGATGGCTGCGCTGGTCAGCCGGCGGGCCGTCGCAGAGGGCGCATTAAACTCGCTGCCGTGGCCCACAGCCAGCCAGGGCACGCCCGCCAGAGGGGCGAGCAAGGCCGCCGCCCACAACGCCCGCAGCCCTGTGGCGACGATCACATCCGGTCGTATGTCGGCCATCGCCGTCCGGATGTCAGCCATGCGCCGGGCCAGAACGAGACCGCCTCCGCTGCGCTCCGGCAAGGTGGTGATGGCGAACGGTTGCCTATTGTTGAAGGCGTCGCGCTCAGTAGTAGACGCATACGCCTGCGGCGTGACCACATGCACAGCCCAGCCCCGCCGCGTCAGATGGCGGGCCAACTGGTAGGCGTGGGTGCCGATGCCGCCGGGACCCGGCGGGAACTCGCTGCTGAGGAGCAGCAGGCGTCCGGCATCGGGCCGGTCTGGGCGGAGCGCGTCAGACGTCATGAGCAGGCGCCTCCGTCTAGTGTCGCGAAAGCGGAGAGGCCTGTCGAGCTGCCATGACAGCTCGGCGTCCGGTCTGGGCCACGGCCGCCCGCACGGGTTCGGCCGGGAAAGTCGCCATAGAGACGGCAAAGGCAAACGAAATGATGGCCATACGCATGGCGCTGTGAACCATGAACGACAACGCAGTCAGCGCCAGCGCCGACACAATGGCCCGTGGCAGCCCGACCTGGTTGCCCCGATAGCGAACCACAAACATGATCAACATGATGAGCATTGTCAGGATGCCGAAGATGCCATGCTCTCCGAGCAATCTTGTAAACGCAGTGTGGGCAGCCAGCGGCACACCAAGCACTTCCTGCCGGTAGGCAGCGCCCATCCCGACGCCGACGCCCGTAATGGGGCTGTCTAGAAACGCCTCCCAGTCGGCCTGGGCCGCTTCCACGCGACCGGTAGTATCCAGGTCGGCGAAGCGCAAAGCCAGCGCACCACTGGTTAGATTATTGAGCGAGGGAAAGACCACAGCCAGCAAGAGCGCCAGACCAACGGCCGCCAGCACAAGGAACCGCCCCCGCGCCCGTGGTGAACTCATGAGATGAAAACCGAAAGCCACGAATCCGATCACAAAGCTGTAGACACCACCGCGCGAGAAGGTCAGCAGCGCCTGGCCCAGCAGTGCAAAGGTGACCAGCACAAGCAGAATCCGAATTCCCGGGGAATCGCGCAGCATGACCACCAGAATGACGCCCGCAAGCGCCCCCAGTCCCAGGACGTTGGATACCTGGTTCGGCCCATAGTTACCACTGGTCACCCAGTTGGACGCAGCCACAAAGGCGTCGGAGTAGGCGGCCGTGTTGGAGATGGCCAACGCAGCGACACTGATGGCGGGAGCCAGCAACCCCAGCAGCACGGCGATCGTCTGCCGATAGGTCAGGCGACGCGCCCACATATAGAGCGCCACCGCGACCAGCGCGAGGTAACCCGACAGGTTGAAGCTGAGCGCGTCTCTCGCACCCAACAATCCGTCCTGCAAAATAGGGATCATGGCGCCGGGCACCAGCGTAATTAACAAAAAGACCGGCAGCAGGCTGCGAATGCGTTGTCTCGAACGGCCGCCCCGCGACTTGCTGCCCCACCACTCAAACACGATCGCTACGGCAACAATAAGGACCATCGCGTACTTGCTGTACTCCCACAGCAGCGTGGCCCGCGACATACGCCACAAGGTTTCGGCCGAGGCGATGTAGGCCAGCATGAGGATGACATATCCAGCGCGACGGGTCATGGCCGCCCAGAGTCCGACCACCAGGGCAAACAATCCATGCACGGTGGCGAAGGCGGGGAACGTCTCGGCCGCAAACGCCAGGGGCACATGCAGCGCCAGAAAAAGGAAGATACGCAAGTTGGGCGACGCGGCCAGGTCACGGGCCGGATTGCCGGTCAGCTTGTAGGTCTGGCCGAGCGCCGTCGCCTCGGTTGGTTGGTCAGGAATCCTCACACTCATAGTATCTCCTCGACCGGGTCGCCTTGCAACGACGGAATGGTCGGATGGTCTTGCAGCAGACGGCGGCCGTCCGCCAACCGCTGCTTGTTCTGACGGTACGTGTCGGGCAAGGCGGCGGCCATCAGCCCCATACGGGCCAGCCCGCGCAAGCCGCCCTGCCGTGCTCGCACCGCCGCTGCAGAGCGGATGAGCAGTGCTTCGTCCACCTGGTGGTCGGTGAAGTATCGCTGCCACAGATACGCTTCGGTCGGGGCCAGAAGCTGCCGCTGGGCCAGGCTGGCCCGGCTGGCAGCGTTGGTCGTTACCCGCGCGCCGTGCTGGCGAAGCCCGCCACGCGGCGCATGCAAATGGAGCACACTCACGTCAGGGTTCAACACCAGCAGTTTACCCGCCAGATAGAGCCGCATGCCCAGGTCCCCGTCGGCCCGCTCGCCTCGCTCGTAGGCGAGGTCGAACAAGCCGGATCCGTGCAGCGCATCCTTGCGCAGCAGGCTGTTGTTGGTCGGAAAGACATCACTGTCTCGCACCAACTGAAAGTCGGGCGGCAGCGCCCCCGCGCCCACTTCCTCGGCCACGCCACATGAGGCATCGACGCCATAGGCTGCCAGAAACGCCAGATGCCGGGCGATGAGATCGGGTTCGATTTCGTCGTCGTCGTCGAGAAACAGAATCGCTTCGCCCTGTGCGGCCGCCAGGCCAGCATTGCGGGACGAACATTGGCCCGCCGTATCGCGCCAAATGACAGTCAACGGTAGATCTGCAAAGCGCTCTGGCCATTCAGTGTCGCGTCGCTCGTGGGCGGTCTGGTCAACCACAACCACATCGACCGGCGCGACGGTCTGGTGGCGCAGCTGGTCAAGCACATTGAAGAGCTGCGGGTAGCGATCGAGCGTTGGAATCAGGACCGTCACCGGCAGCCAGGCTGCACTGCTCAATCGCATCTTCCCCATGACCGGACGGCCGCAGCGGTGGCGGCTGAGCGATGGACGGACGGGCGGCGGCTTCACGATACGCAGCCAGCGACGCACTCCGGCCCCACTCGTTGGCAACTGCCCGCCACAACGCCCATAAGCTCCATTGGCGGCCGTATCGCGCCCGGACGAAGGCGAACTCATCGGCCAACGTCAAGATTGGGCGTGCCGTCGCCTGGCGAATCGCCGGGCAGCAAGGATGGCACATGGCGCATGAGCGCACCACGCGTCATCCAGCGATGGCCGAGCTCAAGCCCCGCCGCGGCCAACGTGTCAAATGAGCCGGCCGGCCCACCCAACGTCCGCAGCACCGCCGTCCGAACCAGGCAGGCCCGCAGCGACAGCCGCCACGAAGTCGCGACCAGGTCGTCTATCGGGATCGCGGTTCAGACGCCAGACCGGATTGACGAAATCCATCGTCCGCGGCAAACCGCCTTGCCCCAAACGCAGCCCAGCATGCCAGACATCACCGGGAATGGCCAGCGCCTCACGCACGCGTTCGGCGTCTGGTGCGCCCAGCGCCGCATCCCAGAACAGCACCGCATCCGCCTCACCGGAGAGAGCGTCGACCCGCAGAGCCACCGCCGGCGGATCGGGCGCAGAGCGGACGACCTCGCCCATCTCCCACTCAGGAAGCGGGGCGGCCGCATGGCTCAACCAGACCAGATCAACGCGCATGATCCACCATCCGCTCCCGATAAAACTGGTCAAAAGCCGCAATCTGGTCCTCAATGCGGAAACAACGCAGCACGCGTTCCCGCCCGGCCTCGCCCATCTGGCGGCGCAGTTCCGGATCGGCCGCCAGCGTTTCCAGCCGGTCCGCCAGCGCCGCCGCGTCCCGCCGCGAGACGACATAGCCGGTCTCGCCATCACTGACGTTGGCGGGCAGGCCGTCCGCGTCGGAGGTGACGACCGGAAGCTGCATCGCCTGCGCCTCAATGACGGCGTTGCAGAAGCCCTCAGAGACGGCGGCATGAAGCAGTACGTTGGCCACCGCCATCTCGCGACGCACGATCTCCCTGGGCTGGCCACCGAGAAACGTCACGCTGTCTTCCAGACCAAGCTCATACCGTGTGAAGGCCAGAGGCTCAGCATACGATCCGTCGCCAATGATCCGCAGCGTGGCGGCAACGCCCCGTTCTCGCAAGAGCGCCATCGCCTGCAAGCTGTACTCATGCCCCTTCTTCCAGGCCAGACGGCCGACGCTCAAGACGCGCAGCGGACCATCGGGATCGTCGGGCCGGGCCATCTCATGGGCCGGGTCAAAGTAGGCGGTATCGATGGCCGGTGGAATGAGGACATGGGGCATCTCCGGCGGACAGCCCCGCCGCACCGCCCGCTGCCAGAGATCGTCGCCCAGCAGGTGCAGCGCGTCAGCCGCCCCCCACAACTCGTCGTAGTAGCCGGGCGTGTCTAACCCGGCATAGTTGAGATCATAGCCGCGGAAGCTGGCGGTCAACCGGCAGCCTAGCAGCTCCTTGAGATAGGTTCGACCAACCGACAGCGAACCAAACTCAAAATGAAGAATATCGGGCTCGAGCGCAATCAGGCGCGCATCAAGGTAGAAGCGCTTTGGCAGCCGATTGCCCAGCACGTGACCACCCTGCTGCCAATAGTCGACCATTGCCTGGGGAGCGCGTGCGGCCGTCTCCATCGCAGCCACCGGCCACAGCCCGCCCGCTGCCAACCGCGGCGACTGCCGCCAGGCGACATGCACGCGACGACGCAGCTCGGGCCGGTCGCGCAGCTGAGCAAACTCGGCCCATTCGCGGCTTGAGAATTGCTGGCAGACAATGTGAACGTCCCACCCGGCATCGAGCAATCCGAGGAACTTGCTGACGATGAAAGTCTCCGACAAGCGCGGGAACCGGGGCACAACCAGAACCAGACGGGTCATACGGCCACCTCCCGGAACAGATTCGCAAACGCCGCGATTTGATCGTCCAACTGGAAGTCTGTCACGATGCGCCGGCGAGCCGCACCGCCCATCTCTATACGCAATGCGGGCTGCTCCCACAGCGAGCGAATAGCGGCGGCCATCGCTTCAGGTTCTCGGCTCGGCACGAGAAACCCTTCCACGCCGTCGCTTACGGCCTCGACCATCCCACCCACGTCCGTCGTAATGGCGGGCAAGCCACAGGCCATGCCTTCCAGCACGGCGTTCGAAATGCCCTCGCTCAGACTGCTGAGAAGAAGACGTCGGCGTCTTGCAGCTGCGCCACGACGGCCGCCGGAGTCAGCCGTCCATGCAGCGTCACGCGGTCGCCCAGGTTGAGGTCGTCGATGGTATAGAGCACCCGACTGCGTTCCGGACCGTCGCCAATGATCTCCAGCGTAGCGGGCACGCCGGCATCGGCAGCCAGCCGCAGGGCCGCAAGCATCGTCTCATACCCCTTGCGCCAGATGAGAGAGCCGGTCGTCACCAGCCTTAGCGTCGATAGGCGGGTGGGGCGCAGCTCGTCAGGCGGGCAAAACGTCAGCGGGTCCACCGCCGGACGAATGATGCGGGCCTTGTCAACGTCCAGCCCGTACTGACTCGCCTCCCGGGCGATGGCCTCCGACACGCAGTGAACGGCCGCCGCTTGCTCGAAGGTGGCTGCCAGCTGAGCGGCATACGCTTCGTTGCCCGGCTTGTGGGGCGCAACATTGATTTGAGCGCCACGACAACTGATGACGACGGGCGCAAAGCGAAATAGAGGCTCATGGGTTATTGCACTGGCGTTCCAGGGGAAGTAGATCACGTCCCATTGCCGTCCCGCGTAAGGCAGCCAGCGGTTCAGGTGCACCAACTGTTGACGCCGATTGCCATTCGACTGGGCAACCTGGACAAGACGCTGCGTCTCTCGCCCGGAGCGAACAGCAGCTCCGCCAAACTGCGTGGCCAACGACAGCAGCCGGCTGGGAACGGGCGAATCCCAGCTGGGGGCCGACAGCCAAGACAGGCGCGGATCCTCCAGCCAACTATCGTCAGGCCGCTGATGGGCCGCCACAGTGACACGAAAATCTTCGGCCAGCAGGCCGCGAATCAACCGGGCCAGGAACGTCTCCGGTGGCCAGCGCATACCGGCGATCAAGATGCGAAGCGGGTTGGCAGATTGCATCTTACAGCCACTCCCTCCCAACCCGCTCCAGCCAGGCGGAAAACGTCAACAACATCGAAACGGTATAGCCGCGCTTCTCAGCCAGCGGATCGCGGTAGAAAGCATCCACCAGGGCGGTCAACTCGGTGGGCGCGACCAGATCATGCAGTGCCAATCCGGGAGCCAGCAGCCATTGCTCCACGCCACGCCGCCCGCGCTCATTCAAGAACTGTACTTCCCAATTGCGCTCAATCACTTTCTGACCGGAGGCCACGCGCCACGCCTTGCGCCATGCTCGCCGGGGCAGGTCAAGCACGTCGGGCTGCTCATTGAACAGATCGCGACCGGATTGCTGCCAGGTAATGCGCGCCAGATCGGGCGCGTATCGTTTCAAGTACTCAATCTGCAGCCGCCGCCCGGCCACGCAGCTCGAGGGCACGGTAGCGAAGTAATCAGCGAGGCGTGTATCGTAAAATGGCAGGCGTGGGAAAACGGCCGCCTGGAACATGCGCAGACTGGCGGTCGTCCAACGGGCCGACCACTGGTCCGTCTTGTACGCCTTGAGGCGGTACTCAGGCTCGGCCAGATGGCTCACCCGGTCCAGTTCGCCGCCGACCCCCTGCCGGAGCAGCTGCGACGGGTCATCCCCGCCCAAGTTCGGACCGCTGAGATGGTCGACCAGCCAGAGATGGCCCGGTTTCGACATCAACTGAATGGCGTGGGCGATCAGCGTGTCGGGTGACATCTCGTCGGGCCGGACACCGACCAGCCGAAGATCGCCCAACATCACGTCACCCCAGTGAGCAGCGATGACGCTGCCGGCATGGGCACGCAAAGTGTCACTGACGGATGCCTGACGACTCTGGGTCACATCCTGGAATCCCTCAACAGCGCTGATGACGTTGTCCAGCCGGTCAAACAGGTAGGGCTGGATCGTGAAGGCATCGAAGCGCATATGCCGAGCGGCGGCCACCTGACGGGCGATATTTGTCTCGATTGAGAAAGGATCGTAGCCGTACGAGTAGGCCCAGACATTGCTATCGGCCGCTCGCGCCTTGCTCAGCGCGGCGACAGTCGAGCGCGAGTCGAGCCCGCCGGAGATGGGCACGGCGACCGGCCCGTCACCGGACATCTCATCCATCACTGTGCCGAACAGCTGGCCGAATGCCACGACCTGATCGTCCAGCGCAGCCGCATTGTCGGGCGAGAACCACCACTCCCAGTATCGTTCCTCGTTAACAACTGACCCGTCCGCTTCCAGAACCAGATGGGTCGCCGGCCGCAGTTGGCGAACGTCCTTCAAAAATGTGCGGTCGCCGCCAAAGAAGCCCAGGGCAAAGAACGAGTTCAGCCCTTCCCAATCCAACCCTTTACCGGCGCTTGCCCCGGCCACGGACGGGAAGTGTGTACCGACCGCCATACGCCCGCCATGCTGTCCCAGATAGGCATGGTACGTCGCGAACCGATTGGTCCAAATGTGCCAGCGGCTGCTTTCTTGATTATGGGCCAGCAGGAGAAAGTGGCCATTCAGTGTGGCAGCGCTCTGTTCGCCCGAGAGCACGGCAGAGACGGACGCCGTCGGGTCCGGCGACGCGTATAGCTCACCCACCAGCCATGCTTGCCACGCGCCACCGCGAACGACGGTGAGCGGTGCGCCACTCCAGCCGTCGCCCGGAGCGCTCTGCCACAGCGCACTTTCTTCGGTCCGGCAGACAGCTTCCCAGGCCGCATCCGGCGAGCGAGCGGGCAGGTCTGACGCGTCGCGACCAAACAGCAGCAGCAGATCGCCCGCTCTGGTGGCGGTCGTCTGATGGGACGTTGTTGTCGTGGACAGGTCAGTCAACATGAACTCACTCTATGAATCTACGGCTGTTGGACAGCACTATCTTCGATTGTCACCGTGCTCTCGGCCAGGATCTGGCGCAGTCGAGCCGCTTCTTCGTTGTCCGGCTCCAGCTGCCCTACACGATCAAGAACGAATCGTGCCTCTTCCAATTGCCCGGACTCCAGCCAGAACCGCCCGGCATTGAGCCACAGGGTAACGTCTTCCGGCCTCAGCATCATCAGTTCGCGGTACGCCTGGGCAGTGGCAGGCACGTCGCCGGCAGCACTACTTGCCGCCACCAGCTCAAGCCAATACCCAACATTGTCCGGTGCGAGGCGGAGCGCCTCCTGAAGATACCGGGTCGCGGCCTGCTCGTTGCCCCCGGCCAAAGCAACCTCTCCCCACCCGGCCCAGATCATCGGGTCGTCGGGATAGCGCTCTGCCAACTGCTCAAACTGCCGCTCCGCCAGCGCCACATCGCCCGTTTCGCCCAGGGCTGCGGCCAGCATGATCGCCAGAAATCTATCATTCGGGAACAGCTTCAAGCCCGCTTCCAATGCTTGGCGGGCGGCCGTCGCGTCATTCGTCTCCAAATACGCTTCGCCCAGCGTGCGGTAGACATCGACCGTTGCATCCGGATCGATTGCCAGTTGTTGCTGCAAAGCCTGAATCGCGTCATCCAGCCGCTGGTTCGCAAAGTAGGCTCGCCCCAGTTGGTGCCATGCTTCAGGCAAAGACGGATCGGTGGCTGCGGCCATGGCAAAAAGGTTGATAGCCTCTGTGGAATTGCCGGCGTCCGCCGCACCATAGCCCAGCTCCAACCAGTAGGCCGCCGATGACCGCGAATTGGCGCAGCTGCTCAAAGCCTGTTCAACATTTCCGCGATTCCAGTAGAAGCGGCACAACTCAAACAGGGTGAGATTCGGCACGTCTTCGCTCGTTGCTCCTTCACGCAGCCAGCGCTCCGCTACGTCCGGCTGCCCGGACAGCAGAGCCAGCCGGGCCAGCGCCCGCGACGACACGCCGTTGGGAGCGTCGTGGGCCGCACCGAGTCGGGCCAGTTCCGCCATCGACACCGTTTCCCCGACGCCCGCCGACATGACCGTGTCGAGCAGTGACACAGCCTGAGGCGCTTCCGTCAGCCGGCTGCCCGTCCGGTCCCAGCGTAAAGCCAGGATCAGCAGCGCCAGAAGCGCGAGACCCAGCCAAACCATCTGTTCCGGTGCGAGCGATCGTTTCATGGTCACAGAATCCTGATCACGCTCCCAGATAGCGTTCGTTCCAGAGCGCCAGGCTCAATATCGTCCACATCCAGCGGCTGTAGTTGGCTCTTCCGGCCACATGGTCGGCCACCATCGCTTCCATGCCGGCCCGTCGCACAGGCACGCCGAGGATATCATCCTGATTGACCACCATCTCCTGGAAAACCGGCAACAGCGGGCCGCGCAGCCACTCGTCCATCGGCACGCCAAAGCCGCGCTTGGCAGTGGGCGGCTGGCCCACATGCTGGGCGAGTGCCTGGCGAAGAGGCAGCTTACCCAGGTTGCGATCCAGGTCCATGCAGCTGCTCCAATCGACACGCTGGGCCACGTCAATCACCTCACGGTCAAGCAAAGGAACCCGCACTTCCAGCGAATGGTACATGCTGGCCCGATCCACCTTGAGCAGTACCCGCGTTAGATGGCCGGCAAACTCGTTCCAGCGCAACCACTGCGCGGTCTCGTCCTGCTGATAGCCGGCATAGCTAAATCCATGATACGTTGATGGCCAGGCGGGCGCGTCGTCCAGCACGTTGCGCAGGTACGGATCACTCAGTCGCGTGTGAGCGGCCCGGTGCCAGTCGCCAATCGTTGGCCAGCGGAGACTGTAGTCGCCATTGGCCCCACTGGTGACGCGACCAGCCAACCAGCGACCACGTCGCCGCCAGTACGGCTCCTGGAACCGCATCGAATGGGCCACCGGAGGACCGAAGCGCTCAGGGTAACCCCAGAACAACTCGTCGCCTCCATCGCCGGAGAGCATCACGGTCACTTCCTTGCGCGCCAGGCAGCTGACCAGCAGCGTAGGAAAGATCGACATATCGGCCAGTGGCTCTGAGCAGGCGGTCACCGCCACATCCAGCCATTCCAGCGCCTTGTCCGACGTATACTGGTCAACGACGTGGGGCAGCCCAAGCAGCTGCGCGTATCGGCGAGCATCGGCGCTCTCATCCAGCTCGCTGTCGGTCTGGCCAATCGTGAAGGCCATCGGCGGCGAGCCCCCGACCAGCGCCGACTTGGCGGCCACGAGCGGCGAATCGATGCCGCCGGAAAGAAATGTGCCCAGCGGCACATCGGATATCATCTGGCGCTGCACAGCGCCGGCAATGGCCGCATCGACTGCCTCAAACGCCTCTTCACCATGCAGGTCCGCCATCTGATAAACGGGAAAGCGATAGTAGTGGCCCTGAGTGTGTTCGCCGGTGGCCGTGAACTCATGCCACTGACCCGGCTCAACCATGTGGGTTTGCTCGAGGATGCCGTAAGGAGCAGGCACATACCCCAGGCGCAGGTAGAGAGCGAGTCCGTCCTGCGAGATTCGACGTCCCTGCCGCCAGGGATGGTTCAGAATCTGATCGTACTGTGAAGCCGCCACCACGCCCTGACTCGTGTGCAGATAGTACAGGGGCTTGATGCCCGCATGGTCGCGCGCCAGCAGCATGGTCTGACGGGCAGGCGTCATAGAATGCCAGGGCGAACATACCGTTGAAGCGATCCAGGGCGGCCCGACCCCAATGGGCCAGCGCATGCAAAACGACTTCTGTGTCGCCACTGGTATGGAAGGCGATACCTGCTTGCTCCAGGCCGTCGCGCAGCTCGCGATAGTTGTACAACTCACCGTTATAGACCAAGAACGTGGCGACCACGGTTGGCCACCATCGGCTGGTTAGCCGCATCCGACAGATCCAGAATAGAGAGTCGTCGGAAGCCCAACTGGCACACGCCAGGGTCTGCCCAGTACCCATCGGCATCCGGCCCGCGCCGAGCCGCCTGTTCCACAAGCTGCGCGGAAGGCGGTCTCAGGAAGACCGCTTCCTGACTGGAACTGTAGTTCAGCGACGATGCCACACATGATCAGGTCCGCTCCTGTCTACTTCTGAATGCCTGCTGGGAATGATGCCAGTTGGGCGGCCGTTGGTTCTTCTCCACGACGCACGAATACCCAGTACGACCGATCCTCGTGCCAATCGTTGCGCGTCACACCAATGCGGGTGTAACTGGTCTGGAAACGCTCGGTGGCATACAGTCGTTCATGATCCCCGGGGAAGTCAGGGTCAGTCAGAGAAAAGGCTGTCAGCACCACCACATCCGGATCGACTGCGAAGAAGTAGTCGTCGGACCATCCTTCCGCTGCAATGCGGCGGTCCAGCAAGGAGTTGGGGTTAATATCAAAGGTTGGCAGACCAGAGTAGAACGGAGCCGCTCCGACGTCACTCATTGCCAGCAGGGTGTCGGGCGGCATGGTCTCAGCTAGCCAGGCACCCAGTTCAACCAGCGAGGCGTTGGTCGCTGCCTGCAATTGCTGGCTATCCATACGAACCGTTGCCAGGCTCCAGATTCCGGCCACACCCAGCATACTGCCGACCAGAACAAACGCGAGGTTGCTGCGTGCGTTTCCAGCGCAATTGCCCATCTCCAGCCAGCTCTTCGCCAAGCAGGCTCAAGGGCACAAGCAGCAACCCGACCAGCGGCGCGTAGTAGCGCAGCCCCGGCATCCAGTCGACGAAGTTGAAATAGACAATGGCGTACACCGCCGCCAACGCCAGCGCGGCCAACTCGATCTGGCGCGTTCGCCACTTCGACATGGATAGGAAGCCCACCAGAAGCGCGGGGATAGCCAGTACGATGTAGTAGTAGGCCATCGGGGCGTAGTAGTGGCTTTGGCGCAGGAAGAACTGCCGTAGATTAGTCGCCCATGTATCTAGAAAAGCGAGTTCAGCCGCACCCTTGGAGAGGAAGGGCGTCGGCCACATGGCATCGAAGTAAGCGATGCGCGCCCCATGATAAAGGACAAGGCCGGTAACGAAGACCACCACCGCAGCGCCTACAGCCCGGAACATGGGTCGACGTGTGCCGTCCACTCGTTGGCTGTCGAGCGCCAGCAAGCAAACCACCAGCACCGGCAGCGCAACCAATCCTTCCGGCCGGGTCATTGCCAACAGCACGCCCAGCAAGCCCAGCGCGGCGCCGCGACCCAGCGACGGCCGTTCAAAGACGTAGGCTGTCGCCAGCACCATCGCCATGAGCAAAAAGCCAAACAGCGCCGTTTCCATACCACTGATGGCGTAGAGAACATAAGGGCCAGAAGTCGCCATCAGTCCGACCGGAATGGCCAGTGACCACCCATGCCGGCCACGAAAGCGCAGCAGCCACCACAGACCAGCCACTGTCATCAAACCAAAGAGACCGCCCCACAACACACTGGCGCTCTCCAGCCCCAATCCGGCCCGCGCGGAACCGGCCAGCAGAACCAGCCACAGAAAGTTGCTGTACCCTTCGACTGGCTGCTGACCCGGATTAAACGTCAGCCCGTCCCCCGCCGCCAGATTCTGGGCATAGCGATAGGTGATGAATGAATCATCCGGCAGGAAGGGGGTCATCTGCGCCGCAAGCAGGGCAAAGAGCGCCAATGCGCCGACCAGAACGACCGCATCAACCAGCGCCCGGCTCTGGGCGGCCGTCTGCTGCTCGCCTGTGCGGACAGATGCGGTCCTCGAACTCTGATTGGGTATCATGTCGTTGGTCATTCTGAGCTTGCGTCTGGCAGCCGCCAATCATTCGACGCATGGCGGTCGATGCGCCACCGGCCAATGGGTCGCACCACACCGGGGAATGTCACATCAAACTCGCGTGCGCCGCCAAAGTCTACTTTCGTGCGGATGTCGCCGCGCGTCAGCCAACCGTGCCGGTGGACACCGATAACCAGTTCGAAGTAGTAGGCCCCCGGCTGAAAAGCGTCGGCGGGCAGTTCGTAGATCGACTCGTACGACCCCTGCTCGCGGTAGCCCAACCCTTCTTTCAACATATCATAGGTGCGGTACAGCATGGTCCCGTCACCGGAGTAGACATCGAAGCCGAGCAACAGGTTGCGAATCGGTTCCAACACGTCATAGGAAAGATGGACGCAAAGCGGCTTCTGGTTGTCGGCGAACTCGCCCACGGTGTAGCCATCCTGCGTAAACTCAAACGTGTTCAGGCGCAGCTTGTCCTCAAACGTCACCGGCTCCGGCAGCGGTTCTTCGAAGTGGTCTTCAAGATAGGTTTGGATAACACCTGCCGGCGGTCCGGACGCCGCCAGGGTGCCATTCTGGATCAGAAAGGCGCGCTGGCAGAGGCGTTGAATAACCTGCATGTTGTGGCTGACAAGGAGGACGGTCCGTCCGCGCTGAGCCACGCCATCCATTGTGTTCAGGCACTTTTCCTGGAAAGCCGCATCGCCAACAGCCAACACCTCATCGACGAGCAAGATCTCGGACTCAAGGTGGGCGCTGACGGCAAACGCCAGCCGGACGCGCATGCCGCTGGAGTACCGCTTCACGGGCGTATCGATAAACGGTTCCACTTCGGCAAAGGCCACGATTTCGTCGAACTTGCGATCGACTTCGGCTTTGGTCATGCCCAGAATGGTGCCGTTCAGGTAGACGTTCTCACGGCCAGTCAGCTCCGGATGAAAGCCGGTGCCGACCTCCAGCAAACTCGAGACGCGGCCGTTCAGCACGACGCGACCCGTGGTAGGGGGCGTAATCCGCGACAGAATCTTCAGCAGCGTGCTCTTGCCGGCGCCGTTGCGGCCAATAATGCCCACCACTTCGCCTTGATTAACTGTCATGGATACATCTTTCAATGCCCAGACGACATCGGCGGACTCGCCCTCTTCGAACCGGCTCAGGCTGCGCAGCCGGCGATAGTTGGCCGCCGGCGAACTCAGCCAGGCCAGCGCCGACTGCATCATCGTATCGTGCTGCTCTTCCTTCGCGCCAATCCGATACCGTTTGCCAAGGTTCTCGACCTGGATGGCCGCCTGAGGTGAGTAGTGACCGTTACTTCGTTCGTTCATAAATCAGATACCCGCTGCCCATCTGGGCAACGTCATAATGGGCAGCCAGAAACGTCGTCAGCTCTGGAATGAGTTCGTCGGTGTCCGGCCCACTCGGCCGCGCCCGCTCCGGGATATCGACCACAAAGCGAGGCGGCGCGCTTTCCAGTCGCGCCAGCAAGTCATCGCGCAAGCCGATGATGGTCGGCGACGATATGTGGTGGTTCAGGGCCGAAATATGGATGTATGGCGTGGCCGGAGGTGCATCAGCCAGCATCATAGCGTGCAGCGCACCACCCGTGACGAAGTCCAGGGGTTGAACCGTCTCGCCGTCGCGCAGATTCTCGC
The DNA here is from genome assembly GCA_963715935.1 of uncultured Chloroflexia bacterium. Taxonomy (GTDB): domain Bacteria; phylum Chloroflexota; class Anaerolineae; order Promineifilales; family Promineifilaceae; genus Promineifilum. Next base: position 27,250 of record CAVQSM010000009.1, read on the forward strand.
GCAGAAATGCGGCCATTTCGTCTACCTGCCCGTCACGCGGCGCACGGGGTGCGTCCCCCATGAGCTGCCGGTAGAAGTCCGGCGCGGGCCGGACAACCATGGCAGCGACCAGGGCCCAGACGACAACCGCCGCCGTCCGCACAGCCGGACGGACTGCCGCATCGGCCAGCGGCAGCAGCACCAGCGCCGCGCTCAACGAGCCGAAGTAGAAGTAGGGCATCCAGTGATAGGCCCAGAACTTACCTGCCGGAACCGGGTAGAGGGCATACAGCATCATCAGCGCCAGCACAGCCAGGACCAACCGCCGCTGCGATGGATGAAGCTTACTCTCAAACAGCGCCAGATACCCTCCGAGCAAGGCCGGAGCCAGCAAGATCGCCTGTCCACCGAGGGACTGAAACGAGGTAAAGAGATAGATGAGCCGATCCGTCGCAGCCAGCATCTTGAACTGCCCGGTCAGCTCGCCGTATAAGGGCAAGAAGTCGGTCAGCATGGTCGCGAAAGTAGGCCCCGCACCCTGGACAAACACCCATGAAAGAATGAGAACCACAGATGCCGTCAGGGCCAGGACAACAGTGATGGCTTGCCCAATCGCAAACCGCCATGAGGACGGACGCCACCCATTCATTCTTGCGTCGCCGTTCGTCAGAGCCAGCATGAATATCACCGGCAGGCCCATAATCAGATGTGGCTTAATGCCCATGGCCACGCCAAACAGAACGCCAATAAGGACCATGCGCCCTGCCAGACCACGCGCTGTCGTTGTGCCCAGCGTGGCCAGCCACAAGCTGACCGCAATCGGCAGCAGCCCGGTGAAGTCGCGCTGGAAGCTCATGGACGGGCCATAGCTCAAATAGACCAACCCAAAGAGCAGCGGCCCGGCCACAGCCACCGCCCGACCCAACGGCCGCGACAACGCCCACGAGACGCCAAGCAGAGAAAGCAGCCAGACAATATCAAGCATACGAAAGGCCGCATCGCCAAAGCCAAGCAGCCGCCCCGCACCGATCTGAATCAACAGCGACATGGGCAGCACTGTGTCCATCAGGTCTCGATAAGGTATCAGGCCCCATTCTGTCTGCGCATAAGCCAGAAACTGGACAACTGCCGCATCATGGGTCATTCGCCACGCCAGTGACTGCACCAGCTGCACAGCAAGCAGCACACCTAGAGCACCCAGAGCACCAACCGTCGCTACGTGAGCAGCGGACGGCAGGGTCAGTGAGCGACTGGTTACCTTAGCAGTTCCAAACATGATGCATTCTTATCCATACGGACGAACAACCGTGGCTTTATGCCACATCTGCAAAGTGGTATTCCATCCGCTTGAAGTAGAGCAAACCGGTGATGAAAATGACCACTGAAGAGAATGTGCCGACAGCCAGCAGGTCCCAGGGCATTGGTGCTGTGTCGAGCATCGCTGAGCGGAATCCTTCGATGATTCCTACCATGGGATAGAGTCCAAACAGTAACCGTCCGATCTCACCGAACTGCTCGGTGATCAGCGAGGTCGACCAGACGACCGGCGCGGCATACATCAGCAGCTGCGTGATGAACGGCATGGCATGCTTGACGTCCCGGTAGCGGACGGCCATCGCCGCAAACCACAAGCCCATCCCTGCTGTCGTCAACATCAGCAAAAAGGTAAGTAAGGGAACCCACAGAATGCCGGCCGTGAGCGGGATACGAAACCAGGCCATGAGCACAAAGATAATCACGAATGAGATGGCAAAGTCAATCAGCTTGGCGAATATCGGCGTCGCCGGATAGGCGAGGCGGGGAAAGTATACCTTGGTCAGCATGTCGCTGTTGTTAACAAGGCTGAGCGCCGCACCGGTCAAGGCGGTGGAGAAATAAAGGAACGGCACAAGGGCAACGTAGTTGAAGATGGCGAAAGGCACGCCGTCGCTGCTCATCTGGGCCAGATCGCCAAAGATGATCGTAAAGACGATCATGCTGAACACCGGGCGGATGATGGCCCAGCCAAAGCCCAGCACCGTTTGCTTGTACAGCACCTTGACGTCGCGGCTGATGAGGAAATAGAACAGGTCGCGATACTCGCGCAGTTCGCGCCAGTCGACGAGTTGCCAGCCTTTGGCTGGTTCAATAACGAGCGGTTCAGACTTCATGACCAGTTGTTTCTCCAAACGGCAGTGGCCGTTTCCATGGCATCGGCCACTGCTAGTAGCAGCCAGCGGGGCTGCCGACAATACGTTCTGGTACGTGCCGCCCTTGCATTGCGGACGTTCTTCCCTCGGACAGGCCCGCGCCCTTGTCATGAGGCGGCAAGACCCGCGACCTGCACGGTCGACCTACCCCATGACAGTATCATAACATACAGAAGTGCGTATGAATGGCTTGTGAAACCGCAGTGAACTATACGTAAAAGGTGCTCAACCACCTGCGTTTCAGGGCCAGTCTCCATTATAATGCCTGAATTGGAGGCGACAGTGGCCGAATCTCAAGCTTTAAGGATAACGATGACCGAACCTGCGCAGCTATCTCATAACAATCCCGGCTGGCGCGGCCCTGGGGAACCGGGTTGGCCCGAGCTGCGCGCCCAGCTGCGTCCCATCTTGCGGTTGGCCGGCGAAGGACAGTTCTCGGCGTCGTTGCACCGGGCGGAGAGCGTCCTCAGCAACGCCTGGCACTTTCGCGTGAGGCCAGTGGCGGGCGCGGCCGTCTGTCCTTGCTGCGGTTGGGAAGGGCCTGCGTTCCTGGCCACTGGCAATTGGCGCGCCTATTCACCGCAGTCGCGCTGCCCGCAGTGCGACTCGCGCTCCCGTCATCGCGGACTGTCGCACGTGCTGCCCGACGTGCTGGGGCGCGTTCCGGACGGCCCACTGCTGGTTTTTGCGCCGGAGCGCATTCTCATGGACCGGCTGCCTTCGCTGACGAACAATCCAATTGTGACGACCGATTTCCTCAGCGCCGATGTCGACTATCCGGGAGAGGACATCCAGGCGCTCAGCTTCCCCAACGACCAGTTCGCCTTCATTATGTGCAATCATGTACTGGAGCATGTACCCGACGACCGGCAGGCGCTGCTGGAGTGCGCCCGCGTTCTGAAGCCGGGCGGCATGGCGCTCTTCACAATGCCCGGCGACTACCATTTACCCACCACTCGCCACTTCACCCAGCCGGACAGCAACGGCCATCTGCGCCACTACGGCGCGGATGTGGCCACGTTGATGGCTGAGGCGTTCAGTCGCGTCGAGGTGATCGATCTGAGCGCGGCGGCCGATTCGCGCTGGCATGTTCATCAGGGTGAGCCGGCGTTCCTGGGCATCGTCCAGTAATCCCCTGCCCGTGCGGCACGAGTGCGGCAGACCAACCTGGGATTGCTGGGCCACCTGCACCCGAAAATAAAACGCCCTCCGTGTGGGAGGGCGTATGTGTATCTGGGTGTGTGTGCGCCTTAGTTCAGATATTGCCGCAGATGACCGGCGAAGTTAGGATGGCGCAGCTTGCGCAGCGCTTCCTTCTCCAGCTGGCGAATGCGCTCACGAGAGAGGCCGAACATTTCGCCCACTTCCTTGAGCGTCCGCGACTCGCCATCCTGCAAGCCGTAGCGCAAGCGCAAGATACGCGCCTCACGCGGCGTCAGCTGATCCAAAATGTCGCCGATCTCTTCAGTGAGCATATTCTGGGCCACTGACTCAGCCGGGGCGGGCGCTTCGATATCTTCGATGAAGTCGCCCAACTCGGCGTCGGATTCGTCGCCCACGGGACGCTCCAGATGGACTGGCTGGCGGCTGGTGCGTAACATCCAACGCACGCGCTCGGCAGGTAAATCCATATTCTCGGCGATCTCTTCGGCTGTCGGCTGGCGGCCGTACTCCTGCTCCAGTTCCTGGGCCACCTGATACAGCTTGCTGATGCGGCCGCCGAGGTGAGCCGGGATGCGAATGGTGCGGCCGTGGTTGGCCAGCGCCCGCGTCACTGCCTGGCGAATCCACCACGTGGCGTAGGTGCTGAACCGGTTGCCGCGCCGGTAATCGTACTTCTCAACTGCTTTCATGAGGCCGACGTTGCCTTCCTGAATCAGATCCAGGAACTGTAAGCCGCGGCCACGGTACTTCTTGGCGATGCTAACGACGAGGCGCGTATTGGCCCGAATGAGGTGGGCGCGGGCGGCGTCGCCAATCTCCTGCACAATGTAGAGGCGATCGCGCTCATCCAGGTCGGTTGCCTCGCCTGACTCCAGGCGCTCGGTGGCCGCGCGACCGGCTTCAATCTCCATCGCCAGCTGCACTTCTTCTTCGGCTGACAGCAACTGCTGCTGGCCCATTTCGCGGAAGTAAAGGCCCACCGAATCGTCGATCGGCACATTGCTCAGATCGAACAGAGGTGCATCGTGGGCGCGGGCCAGCGCCGTCTGCCCAAAGACATCATCGACGCCTTCCAGCACGACATCCTCATCCCCTTCGGCCTTATCATCCGTTGCCCCGGCGACTACGTCCTCTTCGCTCTCGTAGATGGCAATGCCCATCGACTGCGCCTGCTCCAACAGCATCTCTAACAAGCTAATGTTATTTTCGATCTCCGGCACAGCAGCGAGAATTTGATCGTAGGTCAGGTAGCGGTGGACGATGCCCTCGGTCAAAAGGGCCTTCAGGACCTCCACTTCCTCGGCGAACGGCTCGTTTGGTTCACTCATTTTGTTCAATGATTCCTTCGTCGGTCCATGAGTTACCCCGCCCCATTGAGGGCGAGGATCCGGCTTCCCCGGCTGACCAATTGATGAACAGCGGCCAATAAGTCGACGACTACACAGACTGAAAAATGCGAACAGACAGCGATCTGACGATTGCTCTATATTTCACCAGATCAACTGTGCAGTCTAGCATAATGGCGGTCGCAAAGTCAACCCCTACTTAGCGGGAAATCATGCCCAGGAGGGGCGCTGAATGAGCCGTTTCGGGCCTTGATTTCGCGATTATCTTGACCGCCCAAGCTCGCTTGCCGGCGCAATTGACCGACCTACCAATCGTCCACTATAATCATGTCGTTTACGCCTATCGTCGTCCGGCTCGGTCATCCACGTTCATCACTCCCCTGACCCCGACCCGGAAACACCAGTCTTCTAAGGAGATGGAGAAAAATATGAAACGTTTGCGCCTGGTCCTCATGATTGTTGCCCTTTCACTACTTGCGGCTTGCGGTGGTTCAAGCCCTGCCGCTCCTGACGACGTTGCACCGACGGCCGCCCCGGTCGACGTAGAGTCCGCACCGGCCGAAGCGACAGAACCGCCCAGCCAACCCGCGACCGAGGTGCCCGACGCCGAGGGTACATTGGAAGACGTCCAGGACGCCACCATTCGCATCCAGGCTCAGGGCAGCTTTATCGACCCGGAATTCGGCGAGATGCTCAACTCGGCGGGCCAGGGTAGCGGCTTCATCATCGATCCTGAAGGCATCGCCGTGACCAACAACCACGTCGTCACCGGGGCTGCCTTCCTCGAAGTGTACGTGGCCGGGGAAGATAGCCCGCGCAACGCTCGGGTCCTCGGCGTCTCCGAATGCGCCGACCTGGCCGTCATCGACATTGACGGCGACGGCTACCCCTCTTTGGTCTGGTACGAGGAGCCGATCAACGTCGGCATGGAGATCTACGCGGCAGGCTTCCCGCTCTTCGGCAACGAGGAGTACACCCTGACGCGGGGCATCGTCTCCAAGGCGCAGGCTGACGGCGAGACCAACTGGGCATCGGTTGACAATGTTCTCGAAGTCGACGCCACCATCAACCCTGGCAACTCCGGCGGTCCGCTGGTGACGGCCGACGGCCAGGTGGTCGGCGTCAACTACGCCGGCATCAGCGACACCAACCAGTACTTCTCCATCTCCCGCGACCTGGCGTATCCCCATCGTGGAACAACTGCGCAACGGCCAGGATGTCGACTCCATCGGCATCAACGGCCAGGCGATCAACGACGGCGATTCACTGTCCGGCATCTGGGTCTCCTCGGTCGAGTCCGGCTCCCCGGCCGACCGGGCCGGCATCGAGTCGGGCGATATCGTGACCCGCATGGAAGGGTTGATTCTGGCCACCGACGGCAGCATGGCCGACTACTGCGACATCCTGCGCAGCCGCGACCCGTCCGACGTTATAACCGTTGAGGTGCTGCGTTTCGCGACGGCCGAAGTACTGGAAGGTCAGTTGAACGGCGACCCGCTGGAGCAGGCGTTCTCGTTCGCCCAGGCTGTCGAAGAAGAGGCGGGTGATGTTGGCGGCGGCGGCGACACCTCCGGCACCTACCAGGAGTACGTCGGCATCAGCGACGACTTCAACTCCATCTACGTCGAAGTGCCGGTCGAGTGGGGCCAGGTCGATGGCGCACCATGGGAAGACGAAGAAGGGCTGCTGGGCGGCTCAATCATCGCCGCGCCCGACATTGCCGGCTTTACCGACACCTATGCCGTACCTGGTCTGCAAATCTGGGCCTCCAACCAACTGGGCGGCGGCCCAATGAGCGAACTGGTCGACTTCTTCGACTTCAGTGACGCCTGCGTGCTGGATGGTCGGTACGACTATGAAGACGCCATCTACACCGGCGCTTACGACCTATACGTCGACTGCGACGGCATCGGCACGGTGATCATAGTGTTGGCGGCGGAGCCTGCCGACGGCAGCCATGCCGTGCTAATTCTCGGCCAGGCGGTCACTGAGGCAGACCTTGAAGCGATGGACAAGGTACTGGATACGTTCAATGTCGTCGGTGAGTTGCCCGGCAGCTAGGCTGGCGACAACTCACTCATAGACGCACGCTGCGGTCGCGGTCGATCCAGCGCTGCAGGATCTCGCCGATGCGGTCGGTCCGCTGGCGCACAACCGTACATTCGGGCAGGGCTTCGAGGAACAGCTCGCCGTAGCGCTTGGTCAACACGCGCTTGTCGAGCACCAGCACCACCCCTTCGTCGGTTGTGCGTCGGATGAGGCGGCCGAATCCCTGCCGGAAGCGCAGAATCGCTTCCGGCACGGAGTACTCAAAGAACGGATTGTCGAACCCCTCGGAGCGGGCGGCGAAGATCGGGTCGGACGGCACGTCGAACGGCAGCTTGGCAATGATGAGCGCTTCCAGCGCCGGGCCGGGGATGTCGACACCCTCCCAGAACGAGCGGGTGCCCAACAAAACGGAGCGCGCCCCCTCCTGCCGGAACTGCTCGACGAGCTGCTGCCGCGACATGCCCTGGTTCTGGGCCAGCACGGTGATGCCGTGGGGAGCCAACCGCCCTTCAATCGACTGGGCCGTCTGAGCGAGATGGCCGTTGGCGGTGAACAGGGCCATCGTACGGCCGCCCATCGTCAATCGCCGTGTCGACAATCGCCTGTTCTAGAAAACGCTGGTAGCCCGGCTGATTCGGCTCCGGCATGTCGGTCGCCAGATAGAGCAGGGTCGACTGCTTGTAGTCGAAAGGCGAACCGACGGCCAGTTCATCGGCGTGGTCGGCGTCGATCCGCTGGCGCATGTACTCGAAGGACGGCTCGCTGCCGCCATACCCCGCCGTGCGCAGCGTGGCCGAGGTCAACACCACCGCTTCCTTGCTCTCAAAGATATGCTCCCGCACCAGCGGGCCGATATCGAGCGGCGCGGCGTGGAGCGACACGTTGTCGCGCCAGATCTCGGCCCAGTAGATCATCTCGCTGTCCGGGTTGAAGATCATCCCGTCGATGTTCATCCGGGCTTCGTCGAGCGCCTGGGCGCTCGTCATCAACGCCGCCCGCAGTTCATCCTCACCCTCCACATCATGTTGGACGGCTATCGTTTCCACCGCCTCGGCCAACTGCGAGAATCCTTTGGCCACTGCCCCAAACAGGCGGCTCAGATTCTCCCAGCTCATCTCGACCAGGTTGTATTCGGGCTGGATGCGCACGGACTCCGTCAGGCGGATCTGGTCGGCAAACTTGCTATTACCACTGCGCAAGCTCTCCAGAAAGAAGCCGAGCGTGGCAAAGAAATCCTCAAGCTCCTGTTCGGCCGCCTGGGCGTTGTTGCGCACCTTGTCGACCAACTGGTCCACTTCGCGGCTGGCATCGAGCGGGGCCGCCTCGGCAATGCGCTGCTGGGCAATGCCGACCATGCCGGCCCTGGGTCGGGACGCTTCTTCCAGCACCGTCGACAGGAATCGTTTGTCGGCCCGGAAGCTCATGCCGTCGGTGACAGCGCTCTCCAGATGGTGGGCTTCGTCTATGATGAGGTCGAGGAATTCCGGCAGAATCAGATTGCCGCTGGACATATCAGCCAGCAGCAAAGCGTGGTTGACGACGATGATGTGGGCCAGTTCAGCGCGGCGGCGGGCCACGTGCAGCGGGCAGTTCTCGGCCGCGCACTTGTCGGCCGTGCAGGTCGGGTTCTCGCCGTTGAGCCGCGTCCAGGCCATCCGCTCCCCCGGTGTGCGCAGGCTCAACTCGGATACATCGGCATGGACTGTCGTCGGCAGCCAGAGCAGCAAGCGGGCGTACAGCGCCATCTCATCAGCGTTGGTCGGGCCGGTGTGGCGCATCTGCTGGAACAGGCGCGTACACAGATAGTTGCTGCGCCCTTTGCGAACGGCCGCCCGCAGCTCCATACTGAGCATCTCTTGCAGCGCAGGGACATCCTTGCCGACCAACTGATCCTGCAAATTGATCGTGTTGGTGCTGACGACCACCCGACGGCCGTTCTGCGTCGACCAGAACGCAGCCGGCAGCAGGTAGCCCAGACTTTTGCCCGTGCCCGTGCCTGCTTCGACCATGATGTGTTGGCCGGTATTGAACGCCTGCGCCACCGACTGCATCATCTCCACCTGCTGCGGCCGGTACTCGAAGCCGGGAAAGTAGCGGCTGAAGTGGCCGTCGGGCATGATCAGGTCAGTCAGCAGTTCGATGTCGAGCATCGTGGGTGGCTCGACCGGTTCCGGGCGCGTGGCCTTCCAGTTTGGGTGCATTGTAAAGTCGTTTCAGTTGGCCGCGCTGGCGCAGCTCATCCCGTTCGAACGCGTGGCGGGACTCCTCGGCCAGCACTTCCTCGAAGAAGAGCGTCTCCGGCCAGCCAATCTTGCGCCCGGCCTGGACAATCTCCTCCAGCTGGGCCAGCGTCAGGGCCGCCGCCCGCTCGCGCAGCGCCAGGAATAGCTCAATCGTCTGGATGGCGTCGTTGCCGGCCCGGTGCCAGCTTTCGCCGCCGGGCAGATTCAGGAAGTCGAGCCAGCGGCTCCAGGCCATACCGACCTGCTTCGGGAATGAGAATCGGGGCCAGCGCCAGTGTGTCGATGCGGTGATTTCCCTGCCCCACCATCGCCGCCCGCAGGAAGCCCATGTCGAAATCGACATTGTGACCGACGATGATGTTGTCGGCCAACGTCGTGCGCAGGCGGCTGCGCAGCTGGCTGATGGTCGGCATGCCCACGACCATCTCGTCGGTGATGCCGGTCAGCCCGCTGATGAAGCCGGGGATCTCCCGCTGCGGGTCAACGAGGGTGACGAACTCTTCGACCACATCGTGGCCTACATAGGTGATGGCAGCGATCTCAATGATGGAGTCGCGCACCGGGTCCAGCCCCGTGGTCTCGACATCGACGGCAACATAGGTATTGGGCATGGCCAGGATGGTAGCCCAAACCGCACAAATTTTCTAGAATAGGATGTTGACGTACACTATTGACATACCCCAAGGAGGCGTGACCGTACCAGTGAGCAGAGCCAGACAGGAGAAAACGATGGCCGATAACAAGACTCAACCCAGCGACAGCAGCGTGGCGGATTATCTGGCGGGGGTTGAACCCAAGCGACGGCGCGAGGACAGCCAGGTCATGCTCAAGATGATGAGCGAGGTCACGGGTCTGGAACCAACGCTGTGGAGTGGCAGCATGGTGGGGTTTGGCACGTACCATTATAAGTATGCCAGTGGCCGCGAAGGCGACACCTTCATGATCGGCTTCGCACCTCGCAAGGCAGCAATGACGGTCTATCTGACCGACGGCTTTGAAGAGAAGTACGATGACCTGCTCGGCCGTCTGGGCAAGCATAAGACCAGCAAGGTTTGTCTCTATATCAACAAGCTGGACGATGTCGATCTCGATGTCTTGCGCGAATTAATGTCGCAGTCGTTCAGCTATGTCAGCAGCGAGGAAGGAGCGATCCATAGCGAGAAACGAAGCCAGGCCAATGCGGGAAACTGAATGAGTAGAATCCAATTTGAAGGGCACCAGCCGACTTACAGCGGCCCGGCCCCGAATCTGAACGAATAACAACACGAGTAAGGAGTCAGACTATCATGCTAGAAGTAGGCGATACCGCCCCCGATTTTGAACTACTGAACGACGAAGGCAATCACACAAAGCTCAGCGACTATCGCGGTCAGCGCGTTGTCCTGTTCTTCTACCCGAAGGCCAACACGTCGGGCTGCACCACCCAGGCGTGTGGCTTCCGCGACAACTACGAGACGATCGCCGCCGCCAACGCGACGGTTATCGGCCTCAGCCCGGACAAGCCGGAAGCACTGGCCAAGTGGAAGGCGAAGGAGAACTTGCCCTACAGCCTGGTCTCCGATCCTGATCACAGCGTCGCCGAGGCGTACGGCGTCTGGGGCGAGAAGAAGATGTACGGCAAGACATACGAAGGGATCATCCGCAGCCACGTCGTCATCGACGCTGACGGCAACGTCGAAGACATTCGTTACAAAGTCAGCCCGAAGGACAGCGTCGAAGGCGCTGTCAGCTTCCTGACCCAGTAAGAGCACGCTCTGTTAGGCAGCAGCGCGGACACCTGATGTCCGCGCTCTTCGTTTTGTTCCCGTATTTCACGCGGAGGTAGTCCATGCGCGCATTGCGCTTCATCCAGTTTGGCCCGCCGGCCGATGTCCTGACGCTTGAGGACACACCGCTTCCCGAACCCAGAGCAGGGCCAGGTCCGCTGCGCCTGACCCACCGGCCCATCAACCCGTCTGACTTGCTGACCATCTCCGGTGAGTACGGCCGCCTGCCCCGGCTGCCGGCCACACCGGGGCTGGAAGGGACGGGAACGATCGACGCGCTCGGCCCCGGCACAAGCGGTCTGGCGATTGGCCAGCGGGTTATTCCGCTGGGCATCGGCGGCGGCACGTGGAGCGAGTACGTCCTGGCCGACGTGACCCGGCTCCTGCCAGTGCCCGATGCCGTCAGCGACCAGACGGCCGCCCAGTTCGTCGTCAACCCGGTCACGGCGTGGGTGATGCTTGAAGAGGTGCTGGGCATTGAAGCGGGTGAGTGGGTGCTGCAAACGGCCGCCGGCTCCACCCTGGGTCGCGTCGTACTCCAGTTGGCGGCGCTGCGCGGCTTCAAGACGATCAACTTCGTCCGTCGCCCCGAACAGGTGGCCGAGTTGGAAGCATTGGGGGCCGATGCAGTCTTCTGCACTGCCGACGACGACATCCCCGCCCGCGTCCGCGAACTGACCGGCGACCAGGGCGTCAAGGGAGCGATCGAGGCGGTGGGCGGCGAGACCGGTGCGCTGGCGCTGGTCTGCCTGCGGCCCGGCGGCACCATGCTCGCCTACGGCTTGCTCAGCGGCGAACCGATCCCCGTCCATAGCGGCGAGATGCTCTTTCGCGGACTGACGCTGTCCGGCTTCTGGCTATCCCACTGGTTCCAGGTCACGTCGCCCGGCGCCGTCGTGGAAACGGTCAGTACCTTGATGGGGTACATGGCCGCGGGCGATCTGACGCCGCCGGTGGAAGCCGAATACGACCTCGCCGACTACGCCGCCGCCGTCGCCCACGCCGACCGCCCCGGACGCCAGGGCAAAGTCTTGCTGACCGGCTAGCCAGCGATCATCGTCCCGTTCAATCCGGCCATCACGGCCAGCGGTCCGGGTTCCTGGACCAATTTCGACCAATTTCCAAATTGGTGTCGATTGGCTGTCGAAATGACGAGTTGCCGTTCGTCATAGAGTTAGAACAGGCCAAACTGGAGCCTGAGACAAGTCAGACAAAGGAGACTGAAATGCGTTACATGGTTTTGATTTACGTGGACCCGAGCGAGTATGAAGGCATGACGAAGGAACAGGGTGACGCGGAAATGGCAGCGTACTTCGCGCTCGGTCCGCAGATGGCCGAGAAGGGGATCAAGATTAGCGGCGATGCCCTCCATCCCGTCACCACCGCCACGACCGTCCGCGTTCGCGATGGCGAGACGCTCATCACCGATGGCCCGTTCGCCGAGACAAAGGAACACCTGGGCGGCTACTACATGGTCGACGCGGAGAACCTCGACCAGGCACTTGAAGTGGCCAAGGCCATTCCGGACGCGGTGCGCGGCTCGATCGAAGTCCGGCCCGTAGTCGAATTCTAGTCGCTTTGCCGAGCGCAACGGCCTGATGGCGGGCGGCAGACGTCGCCCGCTTCGTCCCATGACCCAAACAACTCAGCACGCAACTGAAGGAGACGATTGAGCAACTGTTCCGGGAAGAGTACGGGCGCGTCCTCAGTATCCTGATCGGCATCCTGGGTGACTTCGAACTGGCCGAGGATGCGCTGCAGGAGACGTTGATTGCGGCATTGCAGCGCTGGCCGCGGGACGGCGTGCCGGACAACCCGGCGGGCTGGATGGTGACCGTCGCTCGCCGCCGGGCCATCGACGACATCCGCCGCCGGCAGAATCTGGCGACCAAGACCGAGCTGCTGACAACGGGAGACTCCTTTGGCCAATCACGACCAGTACAGATCTGGGCGACGCGCCCGATTCCCGACGAGCGTCTGAAGCTCATCTTCACCTGCTGCCATCCGTCGCTGGCGGTTGACGCACAGGTCGCGCTGACGTTGCGCACGCTGGGCGGTCTGGATACGCGAGGAGATCGCCCGCGCTTTTCTGGTCACAGTGCCCGACGATGAACCAGCGTCTGACACGGGCCAAACGCAAGATTCGCGACGCGGGCATTCCCTTCGAGGTGCCGCCGGCCTCCCGTGTGGGCGAACGTCTGATGGCCGTCTACCACGTCCTCTACCTGATCTTCAACGAGGGGTACGCAGCGACAACGGGTGACGACCTGGTTCGCCAGGACGCTGTGCGCCGAGGCGATTCGCTTGATGAGTCGTGTTGGTCGACGCTGCTGGACAGCGACGACGGACCGGGACAGCAGCCGGAAGCGCTGGGTTTGCTGGCGCTGATGCTGCTGCACGATGCCCGTCGCCCGGCTCGCGTCAACGCGGCAGGCGATCTGGTGCTGCTCGAACAGCAGGATCGTTCCGTGTGGGACAGGGCAGCCATTGCCGGTGGCACGGCGCTGCTCGACCGGGCGCTGCTCTACCGCGCGCCCGGCCCGTACCAGATACAGGCCGCCATCAGCGCTCTGCACGCGCAGGCAGCCACGCCGGCTGATACCGATTGGGCCGCAGATCGCTGCGCTCTACGGCTCGCTTTTCCGGCTGCAACCAACGCCTGTGGTCGCGCTGAATGAAGCGGTGGCGGTCGGTATGGCGCGCGGGCCTCTGGCAGGGCTGGCTTTGCTGGACCAACCGGAACTGGCCGAGGCGCTGGACGGCTACCATTGGTACGCGGCCGCCCGGGCCGACTTCCTGCAGCGCGCTGGCTACACCGCCGAAGCGCGCACGGCATATGTCCGGGCGCTGGAGTTGTGTCAGAACGAGAGTGAGAAGGCGTTTCTGTTGGGACGGCTGGCAGCGCTCTCGTAGGCAGGGGGAAGATGAATAGCGAAAGCGTGCCCGCGAACTCGTGATCGCTTGCGTTGTCGCCATCATTCATAGGGTTTTCTCAACTCCTTACCCCAACGCAGTTCACTTTCTGCAAACATATGCAGTCGGCTCTACCAGCATTCGCTTTAGTCCATTCCGATCGACCAGGATATCATTTCAGCCTATCCGTCGACAAACTGGAAGCGATCCTGGAATCCTTCCCCGCTCTGGATGCCCCTCCGCTGGAGGAAAGATGAATATCACTGATTATTCATTCACGAACAACGATGCTGAGTACGACCTGATTAAGCAACTCTTACTAGAGATTGAAGCATATCCTGAAATGGATAATAACTGGGAGCCAGGTCGAATGGACTGGTGGCGGTACAACTCCCATGTCGAAAAGGGGGTGGAGTTCTTTCACGCCAATGCCCACTTCTGGAGGACCGAGACAGACCAGGTCGTGGGACTATTCATCTCAGAATATGGTGGAGATGATTTCTTCATTGTAGTACATCCGGATTACTGGGCCCTGTTCTCTGATATTTTAGAGTGGGGAGTTGAAAACTGGGCACAAGGAAAGACAAGGATCAGCACCGAGGTCTACACCTTTGGTCAGCAGAAGATCGAGCATCTTTTAGCTGCTGGCTTCCGTGATGACGGTCATGAGGAGAATGTCAGAACGTATGCCCTGGCACAGTATGACTTCTCCTATGACCTGGATCCGGATTTCAGCCTGCTCAGTTTCGCAGAATATGGCAATTACGAGAGCCGGGTCAAGCTGGTTCAGAATGCTTTCAACAATCCCAATTTCACCGAGAACCGTCTACGTTCACTTCAGTCTTCCCCAGGTTATCATGCGGATCTGGATCTGGTGATTGTGAATCCTGAGGGTGGGAGCGTCGCCTATTGTATGGGTTGGATCGAAGAAAATGATCCAGAAACAGGCTACATTGAGCCGATGGGCGTCCATTCGGATTACAGAAGAAAGGGCTTTGGCACAGCCTTGGCCAAAGCGTGTTTCAGAAGACTGGGCCAGATGGGGGTTGAGAGTGTGTGGATTGCCTCCAGAGCAGAACCGCACATCTCCAACTTCTTGTACGACTCGTTGAACCCTGTAAGCATAAAGCAGTCGAACAAGTACTCGCTGGATCTTGAGAACCGATGATTTGACGCTTGGCCCAAACTCGTAAACAAACCAGTCCAAACCGCTGGGCCAATCACACAGCGTTGGTTGCTTGGCTGCTACGGTAGCACCACTCGCCCATCCGGCAGCGCCCCATCCTCATCGGCCGCTTCCAAAAGCGGGAACGGCTCAACCGGCAGATAGAAGCCCGTCGCCACCCGGTAAGCGCCCGGCTCCAGCCCGCCCACATCCAGCTTAACCTGATCCACCACCACCTCACCCGGCTGCCATTGGCCCGGCGGGTAGCTGTTGCCGTCCGGAAAGCTGTCGATCTGGGCCAGAATCTCGCCGGTCGCCGCGTCCAGCAAATGGACGAAACGCACGTAGTCGACCGGCTGGTCGACCAGCGCCCGCCAAACAAGCGTCACGTCAAGCTGGTCGTCGGTCCGGGTCTGCTCGAAGCCGGATAGCTCGATGATCGGCCGTTCTGCATCGCTAAAGGTCACGCTGATCGGCGCAATGCTATCGGGCCGCTCGAACAAGGGTGATGTCTGAACGACGGTCCACGCCCCTGGTCGTAAGCCATTTCCCCGACACGACGAGCCAACAGCTGGCGGCCGCTCGCCGGATCGTAGAGCAGCATCATCAATCGATAAGGTGGCGCGTCGCTGCCTTGCCGTGGCAGGCGAAGGGCCAGCCAGTCGTCGACGCTCTCCCCGGCAGGCCAGCCAACGGTGGGCAAGAAGCCATTGCCGGGCTGGGCATCATACTGGGCCAGCACGCCGCCGACCCGGTCTTGCAGACGCCACGAAAACTGAAGATTCTGACCCAACGGCCGCATCGTCAGCCAGCTAAACTGCCCGTCCAGCGTCTCAGCATCGCGCATGATGAGCGCATTGGCGCGAACGTCACCCGCGAATAGACCGTCATCCCGCACGAGCGGCGAACTGCCGGAGGGCGTGCTTTCAGGCGGCAGAATACGCAGCGGCCGCAGGAACAGATCGCCCCGGGTCTGACCGGAGGGCATCAGCGGGCGGCCGTCGCCCAGCTTCAGCCGGGGGACCACAAGACCTGCCGGGGCATCGCGGGAGATGGTTAGCGGAAAGACGAGCGTATCGGTGTCCAATGGCTGGGTGGCGGTCACGACGGCGGGCGGATCGGCCACGCCATCGGGCACGGGCCGGGCCAGCGCCGGGCTGCCCAGCGCCAACGTCGCCACGCCACCTGGCCCCGGGTCGACGCTCAAAGTCACGGTCAGCGTTTCCCCGGCCCGAATCTCAGAAGCGCTGTAACCGTAGTTGAATAACTGGGCCCCGTTGTCAAAGGCCACACCATCCAGGTCGTGGTGCAGATAGCCCATCTGGGCGAAGTCCCAGGTCAGGTCGCCGTCGGAGAGCGCTGCTGACCCCTCGCCGCGCCAGAGCAATCCCAACACCAAGAGCGTCCCGATTGCCAGCCCACCGCCCACCAGCCACGGTCGCCAGGTCACCGGACGCCATCCCCACAGCAGCAGCCCACCGGACACCAGCAGCGCCAGCAGCGAGACCCATTCGGCCGCCGCCCGCACCGGCGTGCGCCCCAATCGCAGGTCGATCGTATGTTCACCCGGCCCCACGTCGAGCCGCATCAGCCCGCTGCCTTCATGGGCCGACAAGACGGCCGGCTGTCCGTCCACCGTCGCCTCCCAGCCGGGCCAATAGAGCGCCGGCAGCCGCAGCGTGGCGCCCGCCTCCCCGGCCGTTACCGTCCACTGCTGGGTCGTCGCCTCGCGGATGAGCAGCTCGGCCGACAGCAGCGTCCCCGCCGTGGCCCCCGCCCCGTAGCGCTCGCCGCTCACCAGCCAGTCGCTGCTGAACGGCCGTGGGTTGACGCCCGGCGGCAGATACTCCGCGCTGACGGTGCTGCCGATGTTGCCGGTGAACCATTCGTACTCGGCCAGCCGTTCGGCCGTCACGTCTGCGTCGGTCAGAATAAGGTGATCGGTCCGTAGTCCGCCCAAGGCGGCGACCAGCAAGATAAGCGCCGCCGCCGGAACCAGCAGCTCGCGCCGGGCAATCCAGGCGATACCACCCGTCAGCAGCGCTGCACCCAGCGCCTGCACAGACAGAAAACGCCACGGGAACTGGGTGAACGACAGCAGCGGAAGATAGTCCCACAATAACCGGGAGAGCGGCGTGATCATGAACGTGGCTGCCAGCGCGGTCAGCAGGATGAATGCCAGGCGACTTCCGTCGACGCCGTCGGGCAGTCGCCCCTGCCGCCAATAGACGAGCAAAATGGCCGCACCCAGCAGCGCCAGCCCGGCCTGCACCAACCCCATGCTGAACGCCCGCCCGCCGTCGGGGCTGTAGTCGAACAACAGCTCCGGCTGCACCAGGTCCAGGCCGCGAAAATGGTTGGTGTAGCTGAAATACCCCTCAGTGACCGGCCCTAATTGGGCCAAACCCTGTTCGGCCAGGGCCGGCACAAAGAACCACGCCGCCAACCCCAACGCCAGCACCACCCCACCCCCCAACGCCCACCACGTAGAGGCGGGCCGGTGGGCCGTCTCCTCTTCCTCTTCCACGACCGCCGTCTCCTCGCGCGGGGGAAGAGAGGCGTTCAGCGAAACGTCTCTACGGGGGGCGGACCCGCCCCGCCACGCCGCCCAACCCCGCAGCGCCACATACAGCAGCAGGAACGGCGAGAAGATGAGGGCCGAAATATTGTGGCTGAGCACCAGCGCCGCGTAGGCCAACCCGAACACGGCCGCCCGCCCCGCCACCACCCGCCGCGCCTCGCCCACACTATCGAGCACCCAATCGGCCGCCAGCAGCACCAGCGGATAGAACGCCATCGCCCAGAACTCGGCCAGCGAATCGCCGCGCACGTAGACGTTGACCATGTGGAACGGGGCGACGGTGTAGGCGACGGCCGCCAGCAGCCCCGCCCAGCGCGACCCCAGCCAGCGCCGCCCCAGCGCGTACATCCCCAGCCCGGCCACGACGAACCCCAGCAAATGGGCCAGATGGATCGACCGCACAAAGCTGAAGCCCAGCCCGTTGAAGACGGCCGTGATGTAGATGCTCAGCGGCGCATAGAAGTTGTAGAACGGGTAGCCGTAGCCGTAGTTGGCGTCGGGCATCCAGCGCACGGGGAAGTGGCCGCCCAGCGACAGCGACCACCAGTTGGTGCAGCCGCTGCAGCAGGAACGGGCTGTCCCCGCCGCCGCGCGTGTTCAGCAGCCCCGGCTCCGCCACCGCCGGCCACGCCGCCACCAGCGCCACCAGCACAACGGCCGCCGGGAACAGCCAGCCCCGATATGCTTTCATCCGTTCGTTCATCGTCAACGGCAATTATGCGAGAGAAGCGGCCGCGCGGCGAATGGGCCAATCAATTTGGACGCAAATACCGAACGCTGCTGGGCGATCATCTCATGTCCGACCGACAAAGCGTGGCCGTATTGACGGCCAATAGAAGATCGGCTATCATATGTTTAGATAGTATTCACTTACAATAAACGCCGTGGGCGACCGACCAGGACGGAGCCACCATGAGCCGCATTGACCGCAGTCAGATAAACGTATCCAAAACCGGTTTCCGCTTCGAGCCGTTTCGGCCGTCGGCGAAGCATGAATCGTCGCTGGCAGAGGCAGGTCTGTCCGACGACACGGAACTCCTGGTGTTCGAGCGGGGCGACCAGCGCCGCGCCGTCTTGCTGTCGGAAGCGTTCTACCACCACGTCATCCAGGGTGAGCTGGCGGGCGAACCGTATCTCGTCACCTTCTGAGCGCCCTGCAATACCGGTGTCGGTCTGACACCAACCATCGATGGTCAGGTGCATCATTTCGGCGTCTGCGGGCTGGCCAATGGGCTGGCGGTGATGCGCGACGAGGAGAGCGAAAGCTTGTGGGACCACATCACCGGCGAATGCTTCGACGGCCCGCTCGACGGGCAGCAGTTGGAGTTCTGGCCCGTCCAGCTCAGCAACGTCACCGCCGAAGTCAGCCGCCACCCGGAGACGCTCCTGCTGAAGTCGAACTATCGCTCGCCCAAGAGCGCCGTCATGGGGCTGTTGAGCCGGCGGATAAAGGTTGGCGCCGAAGGGACGATGCTGGCCCCCCACTTCCGCAGTTCCATGAGCAGCGACATCGATCCCCGCCTGCCGGAAGGGGCGCAGGGGCTGGGGCTGATCACCGACACGAACGAGGGCAAGTTCTATCCCAGCAGCGCCATCCCCAAAGGCGAGGCGATTGAGGATGTGTGGCTGGGGCGACCGGTCCGCATTGACCACGACGCGCTGGACGGGTCGCTATCCGCCACCTGGACCGACACCGGCGAACTCCCGATGCAGCTCATGTCCCGCTGGTACGGCTTCTCGTTTACCTATCCCGGCTGCGCGATTTACGAACAGGCTGAGGTCGCGGGCCCGGCGAGCGGGAAGCTGGTGTCAACGCCCGAATCCGGTTAACCCCCGTCGACCCGATGCGCACGCGCCAAATACCGGCTCTTCCCGGGCCAGGTGTACCAGTGCCGGTGGAGTGTTCATCAGCGCAAGACAGGGCCGCTGGACGCAAGTAGATTCGGCCGCTTACCTGTCCCCATACCTCCCGGCGATTTCGAAAACGAGAGCGATTGCCACAGCGACCACGCCCCCGATTCGCCACGATCCCCCAACCATCGCGCCCTCCCTTCTGCCTGGGTCCTTCCGAAGTCGGGTTGACAACCGTAGCCGCGACATTCCTTGTCGCGCACTCTGCCGGTCCCACCGGTCGCTCGAACAGCAAAAAGTGCCGTCCCTTCCGCAGCCAGGCTATCAATTGACAACCGTTTATGCTATAATGCATTGCGTCATGGGCGGTCGGTCGGTTGATCCAATTCAGTGACCTGCGTCCTTGACCATACCGCGCGACAAATTGCCTAGAAAGGGATAGAGAACACCTATGTCAAAATATCTGAAACCAAGAACGCTTTACCTGGCCGCCCTCGGACTGGCAGCGATGGTAACGGTCGATATGGTGCGCCGGGTGCGCCGCCAGGATTTCGACATGCCGGAATCGGTCAGCGACACAGTGGGCGCGGTTACGCAGCGCGTCTCCGCCACGGCGGGCGCTGTGACGTCACGGGCCGGCAAGATGGTCGACGCCGTACGGCCCGGCCACGCTGACACCGAAGATGTCGATATCGAGATCGAGGTTGAGTTACCTGTCGAAGTCGGTTCAGAAGCTGACGCGACGGCCGTATGCGGCGACGCGGCATCGAAGAAGCCGTCGAAGAAGCCGTGGCCGACATGGCTGAAGCAGCGGGCCAGGATCTGACTGAGATCAAGGGCATCGGCCCCACCTATGCTCGCCGCCTGCAAGCGGTCGGCATCCTGACCTACGCCGACGTGGCCGCCGCCGATCCGGAGTACCTGCGCGAAGTGACGCGGGCCACCGGAGCGCAGGCCGACCCCGAAACGTGGATCGCCGAAGCGCGCGCGATGAGCTAACCCGCCCCCAGCAAACAAACAGAAAGGGGCTGCCCGCAATGGGCAACCCCTTTTTCGATCCCGTTCGAGTCAGAAATACAGGCGGTTAGTCGGCTGCTACGCTGGTCTGGGCGGCCCAGTCAGCCAGCATGGTATCGATGTCAACGTGGTCGCCCGCGTTTTCGCCGTAGTAAGCGTAGCGGACCACGCCGTCCTCATCCACAATGAACGACCCGGTCATCCGCGCTACGTCGCCAGTGGACTTGCCCTGCGTGTGGCCGCGCGACGCGGCCCGCGCTCCGGCCTTCAGCGCGCTGGGCGACACCATCTTCAGGATATTTCCGCGCCCAATGCCGTACAGGTCGTACAAATCGGTGTCGTCGGTCGTGATGCACTCAATGCTGGGGGCCAACTTCTCGCCAAACTGGCGGGCATGCTTCGGCTCGCCCAGACCCACAGCCACAACTCTCAATCCTGCGTTCTCAATTTGCTCGTGATGCAGCTCCAACTGAGCCAGCCATTCGCGGCAATGTATTCAACCAAAGTGGCGGAGGAAGGTCAGAAAGACCGGTCCATCCGCCCAGGTCGACGAAACATCTACCGGCATTTCGTCAACGGTCAGGCAGACACCAGATGGAGCGGCATCGCCGGGCTGTAACTTCTTATTCTTGGCCATCAATTCATATCCTTCGGCGCCGGCCAATCGGGCCGTCACCTCATAGGCTTCACTGAACTACAGCATCAGTATACCGGTCACCGGCCATATTGTCAAGTAATTGCACAGATATTGTCAACCTAGACGGGCAGTGTGGCAGCGTCATCCTCTCCCCTGCCCAACGCTTCGTCAAAGAAGCGTGTCAGGTTCTGGGCATACGACTCCGGCGCCTTGCGCCAACCGGCCGCGTGCCCGGCCTGGGGAAACTCGACCAGACCTTTCGGGTCCTGGGCCAGCCTGAACAACTGTTGGGCCAGCCGCTGCTCGAAACCGCTGCCGGAGGCCATCAACATGACCGGGCGCGGAGCGATGGCAGGCAGCGCCTCAACCAGCGGCCGGCAGCGCGTCGTCTGGCTGAACCAGTCGACCAGCTTCTGGTAGACCCGCTCCATCGGATAGCGCCAGGCCCGGTCAATCAGGCTCGCAGCCGGCGGGAAGTCGGCCTGGCTGACCGGTGAAGGGCCATCGGCCGCCACCGCTCCGACAGCCCGGCTCTGGGAAGCGGCCACCAGCGCCAGCGTCCCTCCGGCCGAAACACCCATCAGGCCTACACGACCGTCGCACTCCGGCTGCCGGGCCGCAAAGGCCACCGCTGCGATCACATCGTCGACGGCCGCCTGACTGTAGGCGAAGCGTCGCCCGCCGCTGTCTCCGTGTGCCCGCATGTCGACCATCAGCAAGCCATACCCGGCAGCCGTCAGGCATTCGGCGTGGAACGTCATCGCCAGCCGGTTGCCACCGTGACCGTGGAGCAGAACGATCACCGATCCGTTGCTGCCCGGCAGATACCAGCCTGCCAACTCGGTGCCGTCGGTGCTGGTGATAGCCACATCGCGGAACGTCGCGCCCCAATCGGCCGGCGTACGAAACGTCACCCGCAGTCGCGGCGGCCTAACAAAACCCCGCGCCAGCAGCACAGGCCGGACGACAAGCTGCAACAGCAGCAGTACCAGAAAGAAGCGTGCCCACAGCGAAAGCTCCATCGCAGCTATTCTATCACTCCGTCCACAGGAGGCCGGAGCTGGTTTTCTGTTTACTTACGAGTTCGGAAAGCGCTCGATCTGCGCCGCGGAGAGCAGACTGTTCAGCCACTCATCAAAGGTGGCTTGCAGGCGGCCGAGGCGCCCGTCGGCCGTCAGCTCGCGGGCCGGATCGCGCTCAGTTACCAGAAGGATGTAGTAAGTCGTGCCGCCGCTCTCGTTACCGACCGCAATGACCTCGCTCAGTTCGCCCGGCTGCAGGGCAAACGCGGCCGCTTCCAACTCCGGCACTAACAGCGCCCCTTCGTAGAAGAAACCCAGATCGCCGCCAAACTCGCCGGTCACCCGGTCGAGCGAGAACTGCTGGGCCAGGAAGGTGAAGTCATCTCCGGCGGCCGCCCGGCTGCGCACATCGTCGGCCACGGCGGGATCGTCGACCTGAATGTAGCTGGCGCGGACCTGCTCAATCGCGGTAGGCACATCGGCCGTCACCTGAGCGACCATCTCGGCGGTGATCAGCTCGGCGCGCAGCGCCTCGCGGAACTCCGGCTCCGTCCAGCCGTTGGCCGCCAGCCAGGCGTCAAAGTTACCGGCTTCTCCGGACGCCTCTCGCAGCTCCGCCAGCTCCGCGTCGACCGCCTCGTCGCTTACGGCAATACCCTGCGTGGCGGCCTCGCCCAGGATGAGCTCGCGCTCGATGAGAGCGTTGAGGACCGTCTCCTCCGCGTCCGGCGCGGTGGCGGGGTCGACGCCGAGTTCGGTCTGCGCCTGTCGGAAGCGAACTAGCTCCGCTTCGTAGTCGGCCAACAGAATGGGACGGCCGTTGACCAGAGCGGCCAACGGTGGCAGCGGCGTTGGCGTGGGCAGCGGCGTCGGCGTAATGGTCGGTGTGACCGTCGGCGGGACGGCGGTCGGCGGCAGCGGTGTGGTGTCCGCTTCGGAGATGGCCGGTGGCGATCCGTCCGTGGCCGGATCGTTCTGGCAGGCAATGAGGCCCAAAGACAACAACAAAAGGGCCAGGACAAGCAGGCGTGGGTAGCGCATGGGCAGAATTATATAGTGTGGGGGGCAGGTGACCAATCTAGCTGCAGCGCGGTTAATCGAAAAAGGTGTAAACAAGGTAGAGCAGAACGATGAGGATGGCGATCCAGATGCCCATCCGAAAGACCGACATGGCCACATGGATCACAAAGCGCAGGACGTACAGCCCGACGATGAGAGCAATAATGATAATGACCAGTTGAACAACCTGGTCAGTGGTCAGGCCGATCTGGCCGAAAAAGGCGTCCATAACGGGTAATGCTCCTTGCGTGGCGGGATCAAGTCGTCGCCACGACGCGCCCCTGTTTTACCACAGTCCGGACCAGATTCGTGCCGTAGCGATAGCCCAGGGCACGATAGTCGGGGAGTTCGAGGATAAGAATGTCGGCCTGTTTGCCGGGGGTCAGGCTGCCGATGGCGTCGCCGCGTCCGATGGCGTGGGCGGCGTTGAGGGTCGAGGCAACCAGCGCCTGGGCCTGGGTCAGCCCCATGTAGCGACAGGCGAGCGCGATGACCATCTGCATCGATTCGCACCAGGTTGTGCCGGGGTTGAGGTCGGTGGCCAGAGCCAGCGCACCCCCCGCTTCCAGAATGGCGGCAGCGGGGGTGTAGTCGCTGTGGCCAAGACCGAATGGTGTCCCCGGCAGCCCCACCGCGATCGTATCGCCGGCGCCCAGCGCGGCAATGTCGGCCGCTGGAGTCTGCACCAGATGATCGGCCGAGATAGCGCCCATTTCCACGGCTAACTTCGTGCCACCCAGCCCGGCGAACTCGTCAGCATGGACCTTAAGCCGATAACCCAGGTCAACGGCCGCTGCCAGTATGCGCCGCGTCTGGTCCAGGTCGAAGACCCCTTCTTCGCAGAATACGTCGCAGAAGAGCGGCGTGGCGTGGTCGGCCATCCAGGCCGCACCGGCGGGCAGGCTGTCGCTAATGAGGTAGTCGACATAGCCGTCCGTGCCGCCGGGAAAGTTCGGCGGAATGGCGTGGGCGGGCAAGAAGGTCGGCGTCAGCTCAACGGCGTGGCGGTCGCCCAGGGCCAGAATGGCGTCGAGCTGGCGCAGTTCGGCGGCCGTCTCCAGCCCGTAACCGGTCTTGGCCTCGGCACTGGTGGTGCCGTAGAGCAGCATCCGGTCGAGCCGTGGTAGGTTGGCGGCCACCAACTCGTCGACCGTCGCGGCCCGCGTCTGGCGAACGGTGGACATAATGCCACCCCCCGCGGCCATGATCTCCATGTAGGTCGCGCCGCCCACGCGCTGCTCAAACTCGGCCGCGCGGTCGCCGAACCACGGCAGATGGGTATGGGGATCGACAAAGCCAGGAACGACACACGACCCGGCAGCGTCGATGTGGACAGCGGCCGTGTAGTCGTTGTTGATGGCGACGGTCGTACCGGCGGCGACGATAGTCTGGCCGTCCACCGCCAGCGCACCATCCTCGATGAGACCGAGCTGGCCCAGTTCGCTACCGCGCTGTGCCCCCCCGCCTTCCCCGGCAGGAATGGTGCAAAGCTGCGCGGCTGAATGAATGATTAGGTCGATGTGTTGGGTCATGCTTGAATCTCCGTACCTTCATGCAAATAGCGGGCCAGAACGATGACGGCCAGGACCATGACGACGGCTGCTACCACGGCGTTGCCTGTAATGCCCGCCCGCTGCCAGAGCACCGGCCCGACGAGGGAACCAATGACGCGCCCGGCAGCCATCGCGCCCAGACTCATCGACATGACGACGCCCCGCGCCGAGGGCACCAGTTCGGTCAGCAAGGGAATAGCTCCGACGACAGCCACCTCGAATGTCAGGAACAGGAAGAACAGCGTGCCCAACGTAATGGTCAGGCTGGAGCCGGCCAGGGGAATGAGAAGATAGAAGCCGGCGTTGAGCATGCCGGCCAGCATCACCACCGGTCGCTTGCCAAATCGGTCAACCGACCAGCCCGCCGTCGCCTCTCCGGTCAGCTCAGACAGTCCGATGAGCATCGTGGCCAACCCAAGGCTGGTCAGGCTGAGGTTGAACGTGCCTTCCATCCAGTCGCCGTAGACAATGAACAGAATCTCCTGCGCCACCAACGTGAGCATCATGTAAAGGGCGGCCGCCCAGATGACCGGATGAGCGCGGAGCGTGCGCCACGTGTAGGCCAGTGTAATGTTGGCCCGGTTTTGGTGGCGACCGGCGTGGGGCAGCGCCCGCCAGAGTCCGGCAGCCGCCAGCAGCGCCGCCATCCCTAACCAGAAAAACGGCGCCTGCCAGCCCTGTCCGGCAATGAGCCAGCCGGTGAGCGGAGCGCCGATCAGATACGCACCGCTCCAGGCAAATTCAGTCACCGCCAGCGCTCGACCGCGCTGTTGGTAGGGCACGGTGTCGCCGAGATAGCTTTGCATGGCCGGGTCGAAGACAACCTTGACCAGGCCGGTGACCAGAATAACGAGGGCCAACGTCCACAGCAGCGGCAGAAAAGCTGCCAGCAGCGCCACAACTGCGAAGATGACGATTCCGGCGGTCATGACAACCCGGCGGCCGAAGCGCTCCGGCAGCGGCGCCAGAACGGGGCTGAGTAGGCCGAGCAGATTTCGGGCCGAGATGATGCCGTAGATGACCGTCACCGGCACGCCCAGACCACGAGCGAACGCCGGCGCAAACGGGTAGACGATGCGCAGCGACGTATTGAGGCAAAGGCGGGCGAAGGTCAGGACACCAATCTGGATGGATTGCTGCCGGTTCCAGCTCCACGGCACAGTGACGGGTTGCTCCTGCTCCATGTCGCGAAGTCTAGCAGATTAGCAGAAGGCCGAACAGCGGGGAAGAAGCCGCCTGAGGGCCGGGCGAGGCGGGATGACAAAGCGCGACTGGATGCTACAATCCGACTGTGACCAAGAACCAGAACGGAGACGCGACACGGGTCGGCCCGGAGAACAGCGCAGCGCGCGTGGCGATGGCCATTGTGATCCCGCTGGCAGCTGCCCTGATCGTTGGCGTGCTCACCGGCACGCTGCTGGTGCAGGGCGAGACGACAGGACCGGCAACGGCCGCCCCGCTGTTCGCGGCGCTGGCCATCTCGGCCTGGCTGGTGGGCATGCGCCTCTACGGGCTGCCGGGGATGGGGCTGCGAGGCGGTCGGGCGCTCTTTGCCGGCATCGGCTTTGCCGTCCTGGCCTGGGTCGTCATGCTCGTGGCCCGCGTGCTGCCCGGTCTGCCGGAGACGACCCTTCTCGAAGACGGGCCGGCGGTTGTGCAGTTGACGCTGCTGGTGGAGGTGGTCGCTTTCCGCTCAGAAGGTGCCGGACGGGCCTACTTCTATCTGCTGCTGTTCGAGGCGTTCGCCACCCAGGTGTGGGCCTATGGCGTGGTCTTTCGCAGCCTGGCCGATTGGCGAGGGCCGCTGGCGGCAGCCGTCGGGAGCGGCATCCTGTTTGGTGCGGTCGCTTTCCTGCTCTTCCAGGAGTCGTTCGTTCCCCATTGGTCAAGCTTCATCTACTTCCTGCTCTGGGGCTTGCTCTATGGCGTAATTCGACTGCGGACCGGCAGCATCCTCGGCGTCGTGCTGATCCAGAGCCTCCAGAGTTTCACCGTCTGGTTTGTCTTGCAGCCCCCGGTCGAGATTCCAATTGAAGGACTGCAAGTAATCAATCTGGTTGCCGCCGCCGCCTACGCCATCATTATCTGGCGGCTCTGGCCCAGGGAAGAGGCCGACTTCCGAATCTGATGCAAGGCAGGCTGTGCCTGCCTGCAAAACCCATCCAAGAGGAGAACTGACCGATGACGTACGAAAACATCCTGGCCCGCCGCGAAGGGCGCGTGGGCGTTGTCCAGTTGAACCGGCCCAAGGCGCTGAACGCGCTCAATCGCGAGTTGATGACCGAGCTGATGGACGCTTTGACCGCGTTCGATGCCGACGACGACATTGGCTGCATGGTCGTGGCCGGAAGCCAGCGTGCGTTCGCAGCCGGCGCCGATATCAAGGAGATGGCTGCAGCAACCCCTACCTCGATGCTCAACAACTCATTCATCGATCTGTGGGACAAGTTGGCCAAGGTCGGCAAGCCTGTCATCGCCGCCGTTTCCGGCTATGCGTTGGGAGGCGGCTGCGAGCTGGCAATGGCCTGCGACATGATTGTGGCCAGCGAAACGGCGCAGTTCGGCCAGCCGGAGATCAATCTCGGCGTCATCCCCGGTGCAGGCGGCACGCAGCGCATGACCCATGCCGTGGGCAAGGCGGTGGCGATGGAGATGGTGTTGAACGGCCGTTTCCTGACGGCCGCCGAGGCGGAGCGATATGGTCTCGTGAACAAGATCGTGCCTGCTGAACTCTATCTGGAGGAAGCGATCAAGCTGGCGACGGAGATTGCCGCCCGGGCGCCGGTTGCTGTGCGGCTGGCCAAGGAGGCGGTCAATGCCGTCTACGAAATGCCTCTGCAAGCCGGGCTGGATCACGAACGGCGACTGTTCTACTTGCTCTTCAGCACCGAAGACCAGAAAGAAGGGATGGATGCCTTTGTCAACAAGCGGTCGCCGCAATGGCAGGGCAAGTAAGCGCCTGCTTCCTGCGCCCATTGCGGCGACGGTGAGCCAGTGGCTTCAGCCATCATCAGTAGCTCTGCTGGGAACCGTGCTGCTGATGATGACGGTGGCAGCCTGCGCCCTGGCCTCGCCCACCCCCACCGTTACGCACAGCGGCGGCCCCACCCAAACAGCGACCGCTGAGCCAGTTCGGCCAACACCCACACCCTTGCCGGAGCCGGAGGTGCTGGTCGAGCCAACGGCGCAGCCCGCCGCCAGCGTGACAGCCACCGATACTGATCAGCCACCTTCGCCGCTGCCCACGCCGTCGCCAACACCCCACCTGCTGGCCCCGTTCACGCTGGACGCCCTGCGCGCCCGGCCAGAGATAGGCGGCTCCATCACAACGCGGGCACTCCTGGAAGAGAATGAGGCATACGTTCGCAGCTACATCGACTATCCCAGCGACGGTCTGACTATCACCGGCATGATGCACACGCCGCGTGGCGAGGGGCCGTTCCCGGTGCTGGTCCTGCTCCACGGCTACTGGAACAGGGACAGCTATCTGGCCGGAACCGACACCTGGCAGGCGGCCGATTACTTTGCCCGCCAGGGCTATCTGGTCCTGTCACCCGATCTGCGAAGCTGGGGCGAATCCGACTCCGGGCTGAGTCTGTTCCATATGGGCCTGGTGAGCGATGTGGTCAACCTGATCAGCTCCCTGCCGTCGCTGCCGGCGGCCGATCCGTCTCGCATCGGACTCTGGGGCCACAGCATGGGCGGGGGCATCGCCACCAAGGTGCTCGCGGTGGATGACCGGGTCGGCGCGGCTGTGCTCTACGCGCCAAACAGCGCCGACGACGCCGATCTCATTGATCGGTGGGGGCCGGGCTGTATGCCCGGGCAGATGGTCAATGCGGACAGCGGCTGCAATCCGGCCGAGGTCATCCTGCCGGACACCCCAACGGTCCTCATCGAAGCGTATCTGGCGGCAGCAGCAGACCCGACATTCTTGCAGCAGGTCGCACCTATCCATCAGCTTGAGTGGGTCAACGCGCCGCTCCAGATACATAGTGGGACGGCCGACGGGCAGGGGCTGGCAGAAACGCCGCCCGACTGGTCGGCCAGGCTGGCCGAGGCGCTCAATGAGGCGGGCAAAGATGCCGCCTTCTACACCTATCCGGACCAGGGGCACTTCTTCACGGGCAGCAGTTGGATGCAGATGTTGGAGCGCGCTGTGGCACTGTTCGACCAAGAACTGGCCGGAAATGCAGCGCCGTAACGTCCCGGTAGATGAGCAGGACCTCAGCGGCGGCTTAAATCAAACGAAAACAGGACTATAGAGGGGTAGACAGGTCATGAGGTTGCCCGTATAATACGGCTCATCCTGGTCGGCGATCGTAGCAAACGTAGCTTACAATCTTTCTTACGATGTTGGTCAGGTGCGGAGATGAGCCAAGCCCATCGCCGCAAAAGGAACCTATGACACTTTTTCTGGTACTTCTAGTTGCTTCTGTCCTCAGCTCCATTTTGGTGGTGGCGGCTGGCGTTTTGTCGTCGCGCATGACTCCGGCAGAAGAGTATGTAGAAACCTATCTGATTGACGAGCAAGAAGAGCCGCTGGACGGCATTCCGCTGACGGCAGAGTAAGCAGCCTCAGCCAGAAGACAAACTGAACTGATTATTGGAAGCGGTCGCCCTGCCGGGCGGCCGTTTTTTGTTGCCTGCTTCTAGACCTCGGGGAGCAGCGTGTCGGTAAACTGAATTTGGTGCAGCCGGAAGTAAAGCCCGTCCGCGTCACTCAGCAGCATCTCGTGGGTGCCCTGCTCCACAATCTCGCCGCGATTGAGGACCAGAATCCAGTCAGCGTTCTGTACAGTACTCAACCGGTGGGCGATGACGAACGACGTGCGATCGGTCATCAGGCGCTCTAGCGCGTCCTGCACCAGGCTCTCGCTCTCGCTGTCCAGCGATGAGGTCGCCTCATCGAGGATGAGGATGCGCGGGTTCTTAAGGATGGCCCGCGCGATAGCCACACGCTGCCGCTGGCCACCGCTGAGTTTTATGCCGGACTCGCCGACAAGCGTCTCGTACCCATCCGATAGATCTTCCATGATGAACGTGTGGGCATTGGCGGCGCGGGCGGCGTCTTCGATCTCTCCGCGCGTGGCTTCAAGACGGCCATAGCGGATGTTGTCGTAGACGGTGCCGGAAAACAGGACCGTCTCCTGCGGCACAATGCCGACCTGCTCCCGCAAGCTGGACTGGGTCACGTCGCGCACGTCGAAGCCGTCGATGCTGACCGAGCCAGCGTCTGCATCGTAGAAGCGCGGGATAAGGTTGACCAGCGTACTCTTGCCCGCCCCACTCGGTCCGACGAGCGCTATGACCTGACCGGGTTGGGCGGTGAAGGTGATGTTCCGCAAAACTGATAGTGATTCGGTATATTGAAAGTTGACGCCCTCAAATGCTACCCGGCCGTTAACTGTCGGCAAAGCAACTGCATCCGGAGCATCGATAATAGTTGGTTGGGTATCCAGCAGCTCGAACAGCCGCTCCGATGCACCCAGCGCTGCCTGGAACTGGCCGTACAGATCAGCCAGCGAGGCGATTGGCCCCGCGACCAGCAGCGTGTAGATAAGATAGGCCACCAGATCACCCGCTGTCATGGCGCCCGCAATGACCTGTCGAGAGCCGAAATAGAGGACGCCGGTAATCGTGACCGCGGCGATGAAAGCAATGGTTGGGCTGAGCACCGTATAAACCCGGGCACGGGTCATGGAAATGTCGTAGGTGTCCATGACGCGATCAGTGAAGCGACCAATCTCGTATGGCTCGCGGGCAAACGACTTGACGATGCGCACGCCAGAGGTTGTCTCCTCGGCCACGTTGGCCACTTCGGCCAGCGAGTCCTGGACCCGGACAGAGTAGGCCCGAATCTTGCTGCCCAGCCAGACCATAATGAGCGTAATGACCGGGACGATAAGCAGAATGAGCAGCGTCAGCCGCCAGTTGAGGTAGAAGAGCAGCGCCGCCGCACCAACAAGCGTCAATATCTGGCGCAAGAACATCACCAGATTGGTGGTCAGCGCCTGCTGCAGCAGGATGACGTCATTGGTCAGGCGGGAGACAATCTCGCCGGTGCGTCGCTCGGCGTAGAAGCTCAGCGACAGCGTTTGTAGCTTGGTGTAGACGGCAATGCGAATATCGGCGACGACATGCTCGCCAACGTAGGCCAGCGAGTATTGGTGGACGAAGCTAAAGACGGCTTGCAGAATAAAAACGATCAACAGGCCGATGGCCAACTGATTCAGATTGAGAACCTGTTCGTCGATGAAGACGAAATCGACCAGGTTACGTACGGCCAGCGGCAGCACCAGGCTCAGGGCGATGCTGACGATGAGGGCCGCCAGCGAGACGCCAAATACCAGCCCGTATGGCCGCACATAGTTGAGCAGACGCCGAAAAAGATGGATGTTTTCGGGCTTCAGCGGCAAACCATCTTCAGACGTGGAGGAGCGGCGGCGGGATCTTCGTAGACTCACGGCTTGGGTTAACTCCAATGCATGGGACTGACGGCCGATGCCAGACTGTTCCTACTGGCAGAACAGTCCCCAGGGTGCATTAATCGAATCATAAGTACCTGCGCAACAACTCCTGATTGTACAGGTCTCCGGCAAAATAGACAGCCTTTCTCACTCTACTTATCCGAATACGGCCGTCGCCGATGCTACTTCCTACGCAGAGAACACGGACGGGGTTGCAGCAGTAGCTTAGTGGCCCGTGAAGCAGGGAACCGGGCAGTGGCGACAAACGTACTGATAGGTAGGATCATGCTATGTTCATTCGTCGTCTGTGGCTCGTCGTTCGTGTTCTGTTCGTGATGGCTTTGGCCGCGCTGCTCATTGCGCCGGACTGGCCGGCTTTTGGCGATCGTGAGCACCAGCTTGACGCCATCGTACGTCAGGAACGCCGCTTCGACTTCCTTATCTGGGAGGTCAACGCCTTCCTGGCCAAGGCGGAGGGCTGGGCGACCAATGCAACCTCCCTGCTATCTGAGGCAGACCAGACGCAGCAAGTCGTCGACTACCTGGCCGGCATTCAACTCGCCCAGCGCCTTGAGGGGGAGATTGAGATGATCTACATCGACCCGGACATAACCGATCCGGAGTCTGCGGCAGGTGCACTGCAGGCCGAGCTGGACGCTTTGCGAACCGACCTGGACGCTCGCCAGCCCAGCGTAGAGTCGATTGTGCAAAGTCAGGTGGCCGCAGTGCTGGCGGACGAAGGGTTGGCGGTCGGTGGCTGGACATTCCCACCGGTGCTCATGCACATCACGGCCCTCCCAGAGATGCTGATCATTTCGCCCCGCGATCGCATTGAACAAGTTGATTACGCCACGCTCGTGCCCAACATTTCAACGGGCGACAAGGACACGATGGAGCAGTCGGTCTATGACCAACTCGACCAGTCGGCGTTGGTCGTACCCATCGGCGGTCTGGGCACCTACCCGGCGATGATCCGGGAGCGCGGCGAAATCAATTGGCTGTCTGACACCACCGCCCATGAGTGGGCCCATCATTACCTGTCGCTGCGGCCGTTGGGCGTGCGCTATCTGGACGGCCCGGCGCTGAGAACGATCAACGAAACGGTCGCCTCGATTGTCGGCCAGGAGATCGGCCCGACCGTCGTTGCCCGCTACTACCCGGAGTTTCTGCCGCCAGAGCCGGACGACGCCCCCGTCACTGAGCCGCAAGCCCCGATGACGTTGGAAGAGCCACCCACGTTCAACTTCGGCGCAGAGCTGGCCGAGACACGCAACACCGTTGATGCCCTATTGGCCGAGGGCAAGATTGATGAGGCGGAAGCGTACATGGAAGAGCGCCGGGCGATGTTCGTGGCAGAAGGGTATATGATTCGCAAGTTGAACCAGGCATTTTTCGCCTTCTATGGCGGTTACGCCACCGATCCGACCGGTGGCGCAGCCGGGGCCGACCCCATCGGGCCGATGCTGCGAGAGATTCGAGACGCCAGCCCGTCACTGCGGACGTTCTTGCGGCACGTGGACACCGTGACGTCGTTTGAAGATCTGGTAGCGGTCTACCGGACGGTCGTGGGCGACGGCCCGGCGGCGGCGCTCATCCCCTGAGCGCGCCCCCGTACACCCAAATAAAAAGCGGCTGTTCCCGTGCGTGGGAGCAGCCGCTTTCTGTTAGCTTGGTTGTGGTGCTTGACCGTCTGCTACATCGCTGCCGCAGGCTGGCTCTCGCTTTCGTGCTCGCTCAGCCAGCGTTCGGCCTGCATCGCCGCAGCCACACCCTGCCCGACTGACGTAGCAATCTGGCGGTAATGCGGATCCTGAATCTCGCCTGCAGCGTATACACCGGCGATGTTGGTGCGCATAAACTCGTCGGTAATGACGTAGCCATGCTCGTCCATCGCCAGCTGCCCTTCCAGGAATTTGCTGTTGGGGTAGTGGCCGATAAAGATGAAGACGCCGTCGGTCGGCATCGTCGACTTCTCGCCAGTTTTGACATTGGTCATGGCGATGCTGTTGACTGTCCCGTTGCCGACAATTTCGTCGATAACCGTGTCCCAGACGAAGCTAATTTTCTCGTTGTCGAAGGCGCGCTGCTGCAGCGACACGCCGGCCCGCAGCTCGTCGCGACGGTGGACAATCGTCACATTGTCGGCAAACTTGGTCAGGAAGATACTCTCCTCCATCGAGCTGTCGCCGCCGCCGACAACCACCACGTCCTTGCCACGGAAGAAAAAGCCGTCACAGGTGCCACAGTAGCTGACGCCCCGACCAACATACTCTTCCTCGCCCGGCACGTCTAGATGCTTGGGCGACGCACCGGCAGTCACGATCACGGCGTCGGCCAGATAGGTCTCGCCGTGGGTCTTGACCGTGTAGGGCGAACCGTTGGTGAAGTCGACCTCGACTACCTCTTCATAAGCAAAGCGGGCGCCAAAATGCTCGGCCTGCTTCTGCAAGATGTCGACGATTTCCGGGCCGGTCGGTGTAGCCTCTGCGGAGAAGATGCCGGGGTAGTTCTCAACCTCATGGGTAATCGCAATTTGGCCGCCAATCTGGGGGCCAGTGAGCACCAGCGGCTCCAATGTGGCTCGCGCCGTGTAGATGGCGGCAGCCAATCCCGCGGGACCCGATCCAATGATTATCATCTGTTCTTTCTGCATATCTCACTTCTCTCGTACTGTGTCTGGGGCCGGAACTCGGCCGGCTCCTCGACAACAACTCAGTTTATTTGGCGGTTTTGGTTAGCTTCCCCCGCCCTTGGTTTGACGTGATTACAATCGCTTTTCTTACGCGGTTCTCCTGACTGGATTCTATCCACCGGTCCAACACCGGGCAAGCGCCTCGCTGACCTGCCGGACAGGGCGGCTCCGCTTACCCGTGAACAAACGGGGCGGCCAGTTCCGGCAGCACATCAGCCACATCTTCGCGGATAATGACGTCGGCCAGATGATCGAGGCACGTCTCGGTTTGGTTGACAAAGATCAGTCGTGCACCGGTTTCCTTGGCCAGCCTGGGCAAGTCCCCGGCAGGGGCCACTTCAAGCGATGTGCCGGCCACAATCATGACATCGCTGAGTCGGGCTGCCAGCTCGGCATTCTTCATCGTCATGCGCGGCAGCAGTTCACCGAACAGGACAACGTTCGGCTTCATGATATGATGACAGCGGCGGCAGTGGGGCATGACGCCACCTTCCAGGAACGCCGTCATGTGCGGAGCGGCTTCCTCAATATGATGGCAGGCCAGGCATATAATTTCGCGCAGGTGGCCATGTACTTCGTACACAACCCGTGACCCGGCGCGGCTGTGAAGCAGGTCGATGTTCTGGGTGATGACGGCCGACAGCGCTCCCCCGGCTTCGAGGTCTGCCAGGGCGACATGGGCCGGGTTGGGCGCCGCGTCGAGAATGGTGCCCAGCAATGGTCGCAGCCAATCGTAAAACCTCTGCGGCTTGGTCCGAAACGCATAGATGGTGGCCACATCCATCATGTCGATTTCTTCCCACAAGCCAGACCGGGGGCTGCGGTAGTCGGGGATGCCGGAAGGCGTGCTGATGCCTGCGCCTGTCAGCGCCACAGCGCGCTGCGCATGCTGCAGCAGGTCGATGGCCTGGTCAATGGAAGCGTGAATGTTCATGGGCGTTGCTTGTCGTCGAACATGCGTCGACTGCCCAGTCATTATACCGGGGGCCAGGGGTAGTGGCGACCCGCGCCGGGCGACGGATACCGTTCGGCGTTGGTGAGCCGGTCCAATCGAATCGAACAGCGCCTCCATCTCTTGCGTCGAAAGCAGGCGATCGAGTGCGTCTGCCGTCGCGCTGCCGGTCGTGGCCAGATCCTCGTCCAATCGGGTTAAGTCGGCCAGCAGCCGGCCCGGAATGGGCGTACCGGCGAACTCCCAAATAACCGTGCGCAGCTTAGGGTCGGTGTGGAAGCAGATGCCGTGGTCGATGCCCCACAGCCGTTCCGCGTCACCGGGGTCGCTCTCGCCCTCCTCCACAAGGACATGACCGCCCTTGCGATCGGCGTTGTTAATGAGGATGTCGAGCAAAGCCATCCGCTGCAGCTGGGCGCGGAAAGTTGGGTCACCTTCAAAGGTGAAGTAGTGACGTTCCGGGTCATGGTCGATGAAGAGCTGGATCGTACCCAGGCCGTGCTCGCTCTCGCGCAGCACCGTGGGCGGGACAAGATGCCAGCCCAGCGCCTCACTGACAACATATGACGCCATTTCGCGCAGACAGAGGGTGCCTTGCGGGAAGTCCCAGAGCGGCCGTTCGCCACGCTGCGGTTTGTAGACGGCTTCCACTTCTGCTTCCCCTTCGCACACACGAACGAGGAAGGCGTAGTTGGAGCTCCAGGGCAGCAACCCTTCTATCTCAATGGTGCCGTTTTGCAAAACGGCCAATACAGCGTCACTGTCTTTCTCAAGCATTGATCTGATGGATGGGCGGGTGAGTGGCCGCGGCCCCCCGCCGCACCTCGCTCATGATGGCTCCGCGCCCGTATACGGTGATCATGCGATCATATCGTGAGTTAGTGGCGATGCCCGTTCCGGTTGGGACAGAAATGGCCCTCAGGATCGATCGGCCGTCCGCAGTTACCGCACACCGGGCGACCTGCCTTAACCACTTCGTAGGCGTGTTTAATGAGCGCCTGGACCTGGGGACGTGTGGACCAAAAACTGACGACATTCGGCTCCTCGTCTTCGTCCACCAGTTCGTAGGCAATGACCACAATCTGATTGTCGTCGTCGTTATAGCCCAGCCCCATGTTGCCAACGCGGAACAAATCTTCGACCGGTTCACGCAGGCGCATGTCGGTCCAGACTGGTTCGCTTTGTTCGCGGGTTCCTTCCGGGTGCTTCTTGTCCAACTCTTCGAGGAACGATTCCAGGCTATTTGCCAGAAGCACGGCCTGCTCTTTTTCAATGACCAGGGAGATGTG
The DNA here is from genome assembly GCA_963715935.1 of uncultured Chloroflexia bacterium. Taxonomy (GTDB): domain Bacteria; phylum Chloroflexota; class Anaerolineae; order Promineifilales; family Promineifilaceae; genus Promineifilum. Next base: position 63,187 of record CAVQSM010000009.1, read on the forward strand.
CTGGGTGCCGCGGCCCCCTTGCAGGTAGAAGGTGCGCGCTCCGGGCGGGCCGACTGTGCCAACTGTGAGATGGGTGACCGGGTTGAGATCGATTTGACGGGCCATCTTGGATTACTCTTCTTCATCACCAGAGGCAGCGCCCTCGACGGCCGCAACCTTCGGTGTCTTCTTGTCTTTCTTACCGCTTTTCTTCGACGCTTTCTTCTGCTTCTTGTCCTTCTTCTTCTTGGCCTTCTTGGCTGGCTTTGGCTCAGGCGGTGGGCGCAGCGGGCCGTCGTCGTTCATCCGGACCACGCGGACCATACCGCCAGGGCTGAGATGAATGATGCTGGCAGAGGCCGGCGAAATGATGATCCGCTGGAACAAGTCAATGTGGACGCCCATGTAGTGGGCCAGCAGAAGACGGATGACGTCGGCATGGGACACGACGACGATCATATCCTTTTCGTGCTTGGCGCTCAGCGTCTCCAGCGCCTGCACTGCGCGAAACTGAACCTCGCGCAGCGCTTCGCCATCGGGAAAGCGGGCCCGGCTGGGGGCGTATTGCACTGCCCACCACAACGGCTTCTGGGCCAGCTTCTTGATCTTCTCGCCTTCCCACTGCCCGTACGCCACTTCGCCTACCTCGTCGAGCTGGACAACGCCCAGATGCAGCGTATCCGCGATGTAGGCGGCCGTCTCCATGCAGCGCGTCACCGGGCTGCTGTAGACAGCCTTCACGGGCAGCGGAGCCAGCCGCTTGGCAGCCGCCTGTGCCTGACGATGGCCTTCTTCGTTCAAATGGACGCCGGAAATCCAGCCGGCCAGTTTGTTCTTTTTGGACCAATCGTTTTCGCCGTGGCGCACAAGAATAATGGTGGACATACGTGTGAATGATAGCACAAAACAGGAGGGGGCGTCAGTTGCGGACTGACGCCGGCGGGCGTTGCACAGAACGCTCATGGCGTGCTGCTCGTAGCGGGAGTCGGATGGGGTCAGCAGGGTGAAAACCCGGCGTTAGGGAAGCTGTTCGGCAGCGAATGGATCGTTGGGATCAACGTCCGGCGCGGCGGCGCGAGCGACGATATCGGGCAGTTCGGGGTTGAAGATCAGCGAGTTGCACACGCGCGGCAGCTCCGGCGCGAACTCCTCCGCCTCAACCGGACCAGTCTTCAGCGGGGCGTATTGGCCCGCACCCAGGTAGGCGGCCATGACGTGGCAAGCGACCGGCGTCGCCCAGGCCGACCCTTCGCCGCCGTTAAAGATGAAAACGCCCACGGCAATCTGCGGGTCATCGTACGGCGCGTAGCCGGTGTACCACGAGTGGGTCGGCAAGATGCGACGCTGGGCGATGTCTTCAAAGCGACACCATTCGCGTTCGATGGCGATATTATCGCAATATTCGGACGTGCCGGTCTTCCCGGCTGTGGGGAAGCCCGCGTTGCGCAGTTCTTCCCAGTCGACCCACGTACCGCCCGTGTAGAACTCGTCATCACTGATGTGCCGGTTGACCAACTCCATCCCCTCGGCCACGACTCGCAAGAATTCGCGGTCCACGTCCAGCGCGTCGATCACTTCGGGCTGGAAGACGAAGTTGCCGTCGGCGTCGAACTCGACCTCAAACTCGTTACCTTCCAGACGGTTGCCTTCGGCGTCTGTGACGACCACTTCGCCGTCCAGGTCCAGCCGAGCGCGGGCGACAATTTCGCTGTCCTCATTGGTGAAGACGACATTGCCGTCTTCATCGGTCATATGGTGGATGATGCTCGGACGGTAGAGGAAACCGCCGTTGGCGACGACAGCCGCCATCTGCGTCACCTGGAGCGGAGTGGCGGTCATAAATCCCTGGCCGATGGACAGATTGTAGTCGTCACCGGTCGACCACGGCTCGCCCTGTGTCTGGCGCTTGTAGGCGCGAGTGGGGAGGATGCCCGCCGATTCCAGCGGCAGCTCAATACCCTGGACGCGACCGAAGCCGAATTGGCTGCCGTACTGATCAATACGATCAACAGTCAGCCCTTCGACGAACTCGCCGTCCTGATCGAAGCCGCCACCAATCTTGTAGAAGTAGATATCGCACGAGTTGGCAATGCCCAGTCGCATGTCCATCGCGCCATGACCGGCCAGATTCCAGCAGACGAACTCCTGGGCGCGGCCGGGGTCATTGGGCGCAAAGCGGTTGGGAATGACAATGGTTCCCGGTGCATTCAGGAACCGCTCAGCTGAGACGATTCCCTCTTGCAGCGCCGCCGCCGCAGGCACTAACTTGAATGTGGAGCCTGGCGGGTAGGTGCCGCTGATGGCGTGGTTGACCAGCGGAGTGTATTCGTTGCGGGCCAGGCCCAGATAGTAATCGACCGGTACTTCTGTCTGGAAGCGGTTGTTGTCAAACGTGGGGTAGTTGACCATCGCCAGCACTTCGCCCGTTTGCGGGTTAAGCGCCACAACAGATGCCTGCTCGATTTCCGGGAAAGTACGCTCGCCAGTAATTTCGTCGGTGCGAGGCGTGTTACGATTGGCCTCCATGTATTGGGCCAGGATGTCCGCGGCGACTTCCTGCAGCTGAAGATCCAACGTCAGAGTCATGTTCAGCCCGGCGATTGGTTCCTTGGCCACGCCAATCTGCCGCACTTCACGACCAGTCCAATCCTGCTCAATTTCGCGCACGCCCTTTTCTCCGGCCAGCTCGATCTCCATCGACGATTCCAGACCGGCCCAACCGACGCGATCATCTCGCTCGTAGCCCAATGTGTCGATCCAGCCCTGATTGGGTACCGGGCCCATGTAGCCAATGATATGGGCCGTCAGCTCGCCGCTGGGATAGTCGCGCAGCGGCTCTGGCAGCACACGCACGCCGGGCAGAAAGATGCTTTCCTGCTCAATGCGATAGGCGATCGAAATGGGCACGCCTGAGGTGATGACGGCCGGAATGTAGGGGGCGAAACTGTTGGACTGGACAATCGCTTCGATGCTATCGGGCAGCTGGGGCACGACACCCGCTTCGTCCAGCGTGCCTTCGACATCGGCGCCATAAATCTCGGCCAGCCGACTGTAGGTACTGACCAGTTCCGGGCTGGCCGCGGCCACAAGTGCTTCCTGCTGGACGGTGTTGGTGAGCGGAACACCGGTCAGCAGCGACACCCGCTCGAAGATCGCCTGCCGTTCGTCGTCGTCGTTGGGCAGAAACGCGGGCGTGATCGTCACATTGAAGCTGGGTACGTTAATGGCCAGTGGTTCACCGTTACGATCGGTAATGATGCCGCGCGACGAATTGGCCGTGACGGTGGCGAACTGGTTCTCCGAGGCCAGCGCCTGGAGCGATTCGCCTTTCGCCTCTTGCAGCGCGTAGACGCGAAAGACAAGCAGAGCCAGGATGACACCAACGACCAGGCGCATGAACAACAGCCGACTACGCAGGCCGGGTATGTCCTGCGACGTCTCTTCTTGCTGTTCTTCCGGGGGCATCCAGCCCATACTGGACATGATTACGTATCCTTGCGCCGTCGCTGTTTAGAGCTCGACCCGTCGCGGCTGAATGGCCCGCAGGACAGCCTGCACGGCAACGAAGATCGGCAGGATAAGGATACCATGCAGCAGGACGACTGGAAGCATCTCTAACAATACCTGAAGGGACATGCCGAACCCGAATAATCGGAGGGCGACAAAGTAGACAAGCAAGTAGAGCAACGTACCGAGCATGGCCAGCCCGCTCACGACGAGGAGCCGGTTGGGCGGCAGCACAGCCTGGAGCAGGACCGCCACGCCGATGGCCAGCATGTAACCAAGCGCCGTCAGGCCCAGCGGCGACAGCGAAAACAGGTCTACCCACAACCCGGCGATGAACCCCCACAGCAGCCCTTGCTCCAGCCCGCGCGACAACCCCCAGGCCATGGCCAGCAAGAACAAAAGCTGGGGCACGACGCCGAGGATGGGCAGGCGCGGCAAAACGGCCGTCTGCAGAATGGCCAGCAGCCCCATGAAGGGAATGGCGAAGTAGATACTGTTGGTCATCGTTGACCGGGACGCTAAGGCGTTTCCTCGAAGATGGTCGTGTCCACTTGTTGGAAGTCGGTAATCACGAACACCGTTTCCAGCGAATCAAAGTCGACCGCAGGCTGGATGGTAGCGCTCTGAAACAGGTCGGCTTCGTTGCGTTCCACGTTGACCACCCGGCCAATGGTGAGGTTCTCCGGGAATTTGCCGCCCAGTCCGGAGGTGAACACCAGCTCGCCCACAGCCACATCGTACTCCAGATCGATCCAGTCGATGGTGGGCAGTTGGCCGCGCCCCGCGCCCCGCAAGACGCCTGTGGCGCGCGTGTTGCCAAGCCGGACAGGAATGGCGCTGGCTGTTTCCGTCAGCAAGGCGACCTGGGCGGCGTTGTTGGACGTCCGATAAACCTGCCCCACCAGGCCCCGCAGCCCTTCCACTGGCATACCGACGCGCACGCCCGCGTCGCGGCCTTCGTTGATCAGGAGGCTGCGGACAGCCGGGTTGGTGTCATAGCCGATGACATCGGCCGTAATGCGCCGGTACTCTGGGGTCTCGCTGGCCTGGTTAAAGAGCTGCTGCAGAATCTGGAACTCGTTCTCCATCTCGCTCAGCTCTTCGACCTGCCGCGCCAGCCGCGCATTCTCTTCCTGCAGACGGACAATCTCCGCCTGAGCATCCTGGATGGAGAGCGGGCCGGCGAGCGCGTCAACGACCGTGTCGGTGCGAGCGGCTGTCCAGCCGGTGACAGCGGCCGCCGGGTCACGCACAAAGCTAAGGGCGTTGTCCAATGTGCCAGTCGAGTCGAGAATGGTTAGGAGAACGGCTGAGCCGATGAGCACTGCCAGGACCACCCAACGGATTCGTTGCGGTGTCTGCTCCATGTTCATACGCAGTCAGAAGGGGGGCGAGGCTGGTTAATGGCGGGTGCTGCCCCGGTGCAAGCCCACCAGAACACGTTCGTAATTGTCCAGGTCTTCCAACACAGCACCGGCGCCGCGCGCCACGCAGGTCATGGCATCCTCGGCTACCCAGACGCGCATGCGGGCCGTGTCTTCCAGCCGGTCGGCCAGCCCCTGGATGAGGGCGCCGCCGCCCGCGAGGGCAATGCCGGTCTCCAGCAAGTCGGCGACCAGCTCCGGCGGCGTTTCGTCCAGCGCGTCCAACACCGTGTCGACAATGACATTGACCGACGGCGACATCGCCTCGCGCAGCTCAATGCTGCTGATCTCGACTGTCTGCGGCAGTCCGGTGATCAGGTTGCGGCCGCGAATGGAGATCGTTTTCTCCTCCGGCAGCGGGAAGGCGGAGCCAATGGTGATCTTGGCCTTCTCTGCCATCCGCTCGCCGATGAGCAGATTGTACTTGTTGCGAATGTAGGTGATGATGTCTTCGTCCATCTCGTCGCCCGCCACACGGATGGAGCGGCTGACCACAATGCCACCCATAGCGAAGACAGCCACCTCGGTGGTGCCGCCGCCGATGTCGACGATCATGCTGCCGCGCGTTTCGATGATGGGCAATCCGGACCCGATGGCGGCCGCCATCGGCTCTTCGATCAGATACGCTTCGCGCGCACCGGCCGAAATCGTGGCATCGTAAACCGCGCGTTTCTCCACTTCGGTGACACCACTGGGCACGCCGACAACGACGCGCGGCCGCGGGAAGGGCACGATCATCTGTTCGTGCGCCTTGTCGATGAAATACTTGAGCATCGCCTCGGTGATCTCAAACTCGGAAATGACGCCGTCGCGCAGGGGACGGATGGCCACAATGTCGCCGGGCGTGCGACCGACCATCTCGCGGGCCTCCGCACCGATGGCCAGCGGCCGTCGAGTGCGCTTGTTGATGGCCACCCACGAAGGCTCGTTGATAACGATGCCCTTATCGCGCACCGCTACGAGGGTGTTGGCCGTGCCGAGGTCAATACCAATATCGAGGGAAAATAGGCCCAGCAGCCAGTCGAGTGGTCTAAACAATTCGCTTCAGCGTTCCTTCGTACTCGCTTTCGGTTGTACTGTCGTGCGTTGTTGCCTTGTTGCGCCGGCCAGACAACGCGGTCTTGCTTACTACATTCTACCTGTTATTGCGTTGGGAATGGTAGGAAACGCCGCCTCAGACCCGATTTTCGACAGGCGTAACCCGAAACCGGCTTACAAACTAGCCATTATAGCATCAGGGTAAGGGCTGGGCACATGAGACGAGGGCGGTGCTCATGCCTGTCTTAACGTGCTCAGGGAGCAGTTGGCGCACGCCACGCAATGAGTATCTGCTTATGGCGACACGACGGCGGTTGAGAATGGGCGCTGAAACAGGTAAGATTCACCATGGAGGAAGGTACAATATGGCGCAACAAACCCTGTTTTCTGGTCTGATCTTCGATGAGTTTGACAACCCTGTGAGCACGGCGGTTGTGGGCGGCGAATGGCAGTACGTGGTCGACGACGACGGCTTTCTGCGCCACATCGACGCCGAACTGATCGATCGCCAGATACTCGCCTTCTTCCTCGGTCAGCTGGAAGACAACAAAGACCTTGCCGTGGAACAGACGCTGAAGATGCTGGGCAAGGACGATCTGTTCACCAAAGCGGCCGTCGACGCATCTTTGCGCAACATCGACATGGACCAGATCATGGCCCAGGGCATCCCGGCTCAGGCCCGCGACATGATGGGCATGATGGGCTTCCGGGTCATCATCAATGTCCACGGCGAGGTCGTGGGGATGGACCAGCCGGCCGCTCCTGATGGCGGCGACCTGGGCGACGGGCTGGATTAGTGCCCGGCTCCCGATGATCTAGTAAGCGCCTTTGGCCGATACGACGTGGGGGATGGTTTGCAGCAGGATGCGAGCGTCCAGACCCAACGACCAGTTCTCAATGTAGTAGATATCGAGCAGGCACAGCTCGTCGAAGGTCAGGTCGGAACGGCCGCTGACCTGCCACAACCCTGTTAGCCCGCCAACCACCGCCAGTCGCTGCATGTGCCACGGCTTGTAGCTCTCCACTTCTTCCGGCAGCGGCGGACGCGGCCCCACCAGACTCATATCGCCTAGAAAGATATTGTAGATTTGCGGCAGCTCGTCCAGGCTGAAGCGGCGAATCACCGCGCCGACTCGCGTCAGGCGGGGATCGTCCCTGATCTTGAAGATCGGGCCGTCCGCCTCGTTGAACTGCTGCAGTTCCGCTTTCTGCTCGTCCGCGTTCTCGATCATTGACCGGAACTTCATCATGCGAAACAGCTTGCCGTCGCGGCCGACACGCGGGCTCGCGTAAAAGATAGGCCCCGGGGAGTCGAACTTGATGGCTGCGCCGATGACGGCCATAAGCAGTGCCGCCGGCAGTGCGAACAGGATGACGACTCCCAGATCGGCCGCCCGCTTGATCAGCTCCCCCGCAGGGCTGATGTGACCAAAGGTAGTGATGTCGCGCACGCCGAGCAAGGGAATACCCGCCATGTTGGTGAACTCCACCCGGCTCAGGCTGAGCTGGAGCAGGTCGGGCACCACACGAACGCCCACCTCATGCTGCTGGCACGTCTGCATGACGTTGAGGATTTCGCGGTGCATGCCGCCGGGCAAAGCGACGAAGACGGACCTCACCGGCTGCTGTTCCGGCAAAACGCGGTCAAGATCGGCGAGCGAACCCAGATGGGGGATGCGGCCGAGGCCGATGTCATTCTGCCCTGTACCGTCGTCCAAATAGCCAATGGCCGAGAAACCGAGGTCAGGCCGCGCCATCAGCGTGCGAATGATACTACGGGCAGTCTCGCCCGAGCCGACCACCAACACGCGGTCGACGCCAATGCCGCGATGGTAGAGAATGTTGAGGATGCCGCGCCGGACCAGCCGGGCCACAGCGATGAACAGGACGATGAACAGCAGCGCCCAAAACAGCAGCAGCCGGGAGAATGGTGCGGGCTGGAAGAAGAAGGTCACAGCCATCATCAACGTAATGCCCGCTGCTGTCGCCGTCGCCAGGCGGGCGACCTCCTCCAACCACGATTCACCCCGCCGCCGTCGCCAGACGCCGGTCGTCCAAAACGTAATGCCCAGCAGCACGGTCAGCACCATTTGTTGGCCCAGATAGTCGCTGTACGGCTCGTAGAAAGTCACCGGCCGCAACCATTCCCACTCATAGCGCACGACGTACGCCGTGGCGAAGGCCAGGTTGATAAGCACCAGATCGCTGATGATCGTCAGGCGGGTAATCGTGCGGTTCTTCATGGGCTTAGCCAGTGGAAGGTGGCACTGCGAGGGCCCGTTGGTAGGCGGCCGCCTGGTCGACTCCCGCTTGCTCCCACGAGAAGCGAGCCGCCTGAGCCGGACCCGCGGCACTCAGTCTGGACGCCAATTGAGGGTCAGCCAGCAGCCGGTCTATCTGCTGCGCCAGCGCAGCCGGGTCGTGGGGATCAAAGTACAGAGCGGCCGCCCCACCCGCTTCGGGCAGCGACGACCGGTCGGCCGCCAGCACCGGCGTGGCACAGGCCAACGCCTCGATGACCGGCAATCCAAACCCTTCGTAGAGGGACGGCACAACGACCGCCTCCGCTGCGTTGTACCACCGTGGCAGGTCGGCGTCGTCCACGTATCCGGCGAAGTGAACGCGTTCCTGCAAGCCCATAGCGACGATCTCAGCGTCGATAGCGTCGTAGAGCCATCCCTTGCCGCCGATGAGCACCAGATGGAGCGACCGGTCTTCGACCTGTGCCAGAGCTTTGATCAGAAGCGGAATGTTCTTGCGCGGCTGCAGCGTGCCGACATGCAGAATGAAGCGTTGCGGAAGCTGCTGCTCGTGGCGAAAGCGAGCGACAGTATCCGGCGGCAGCGGCTGATACCGACTGTCGACACCGGGCCGCACCACGTCGATGCGGTCCAGCGGCACACCAAACTGGGCGTGGATGTCCTGCCGGCCTGCCTCCGAGATGGCTACGAGCCGCCGCGCCAGCCGCGCCGAGCGCCGCGTCTGGGCATCCAGGTAACGCCGTTGGCTGCCCGGAAAGCTGTCCGGGAAGTGGATAAAACTCAAGTCGTAAATCGTCACAATCATTGGGCAAACAACCACCGGGGGCGTTACAAAGGCCATACTGTGCATGAGGTCCAGTCTGTCGCGCTGCGCTTGCCATGGCCAGGCCGACTGTTCCCACAAGATGCGCACACCGCGATTGCCGGTCGGCCACCGGCTGCCGGCGACCACCATATCCTCTCGCGGCGGCCAATCGGCAGTCTGACCTGTGTACACATGGTAGAACGGTCCGCGGTCAGGCTGCGGCAGATGGGCCAACACCTGATAGATGTAATGGTGAATGCCGGCCCGGCGGTAGCCGGGCCCACTGGCCAACAGATGGGCATTGATCCCAATATGTTTGCGCCGCATCGCCTCCTGGCCGGCCGCGCCGCGCACTACGGTGCTCCGGTGCATGCTGTCTTGTGCCACCCCATGTGGCCGAATTATACGATCATCCGTCTCTCTGGCGATAACGCGGCGGCCATTGGTAGGTCAATCAGCGTCTAATTCGCCATCTGGCCTCATCAGCGGGGCCTGTGCGGTTGCCAGACTCCTTACGCCCAATTGGCCACTTGCCCGACGCCCACTCCTATGCTAGACTGCTGCTAAATCGCGTTATGTTAAACGGCTCGACCGTTTGGATACGTGATTAATCCTGACTTATTCTGCGGGGCAACGCTCCAGGAGGATGCCGTGAAGCAATCAAATCGGTCACTGATAGTGGCGGCAGCGATCATCATGATGGCTTTCGTATTATCTGCCTGTGTGCGGCCCGCGCCGGGTAGTGAAGATTTTGAAGCGGCCACAGCCACACCCGTTGGTCTGGCGCCGCTGCCCACGCAGCCGGGCGACCTTGTCCTGCCACAGATGTCGCCCACACCGTTGGGCGAAATTCCCACCGCCACCCCGTTGCCCGCTGTACCCGAAGCGACGGCTGGTGCCGTGGAAGCGCAACCTACCGCCGCCTCTGGCATCGCCTTGCCCACCACCCACACTGTCCAATCGGGCGAGACGCTGTTCAGCATCTCCCAGATCTACGGCGTGCCGGCGAATGAAATCCAGATCGCCAATACGATTGCCGACCCGAACAATCTGACCGTGGGCCAGGTGTTGACCATCCCCGCCCCGGGGACAACAGCCCCGCCAACAGCCGTTCCGGGCCAGGAGCAGACCTACGTGGTCCAGCCGGGTGACAATCTGTTCCGCATCGGTTTGCGCTACGGCTTTACCGCCGCCGAACTCGCGGCCTACAATGGCATTCCCAACATGACCCTCATCTATCCGGGTCAGGTTATTCGCATTCCACCACAGTAAAGGATTAAGGACGCAGGTTCCTGCCCGCATGACCTCAGCTGGCTCCCGCATCGTCTGGGACGATAAGTGGCGCGTGCGCGTCCATCGGGTGCCGCTGCCGGACGGCCGTCTGGTTGACCGGGCGATCGTGGAGCATCCCGGATCCGTGGGCATCGTCCCCTTGCGCCCGGTGGCCCAGGGGTACGAGATCGTCATGCTGCGCCAGTACCGGTTGGCACTTGACCGCGAGATCCTGGAGGTTCCCGCCGGGACCCGCGAACCTGGCGAAGCGTGGTTGGCATGCGCCCAGCGCGAGCTGCGGGAAGAGACGGGGCTGGCGGCGGAGTCACTTGTGTCGCTGGGCGAGATCTGGCCTGCCCCCGGCCTGACCGACGAGCGCATGGCGCTCTTTCTGGCGACCGGGCTCTATCCCGACCCGCTGCCCGCCGACGAAGATGAATCGATCCGCCTGGAGGCTCACCTGCTGGCCGACCTGCTCCCCAGGGCGCTCGATGGGCGGCTGGAAGACGGCAAGAGCGTCATCGCCCTCTTGCGGGCCGCCCACTTCCTCGAGAACGGTGCGCTCTAGTCTTCGTCGTCGCCGTCGTCCCGCTGTTCGCCAAACGCTTTCAGTTCCAGAGCCAGGTCATAGAGCCGCTTCTTGACGGCGTAGTGGACCGTGCCTTCAGGGAACTCGCCGCTGGCGTCGGGTGCGCCCGCCGGCACGCCAGTCAACAACTCGATGCCCTCATCGACATGCTCGATGGCCCAGATGTGGAACTGCCCGTCAGCGACCGCGTTGATGATCGCATCGGTCAGCATCAGGTCGGTCGCGTTGTTGGCGGGGATGATCACTCCCTGGTCACCTGTTAGACCGCGAGCGCTGCACAGCTTGAAATACCCTTCTATCTTTTCGTTGACACTGGCGATGGGCTGAACCTCGCCGTGTTGATTAACTGAGCCAGTGACGGCGATGCCCTGTCGGATGGGAATCTGGCTGAGGCTGGAGAGGATAGCATACAGTTCCGTGGAGGATGCGCTGTCCCCATCCACGCCCCCGTAGCTTTGCTCGAAGGTCAGGCTGGCGCTCAGTGAAAGCGGCTGATGTTGAGCGTAGGTGCCGCCCAGATAGCCGTTCAGCGTCAGCACACCCTTGCTGTGAATCGGGCCATCCATATCGACTTCGCGCTCTATGTGGACGACCCCGCTCTCGCCGATGTAGGTGCGGGCCGTAATCCGGTCAGGTCCGCCAAAGCTGTACTCACCATCTCCCATGACGCTGAGGCCGTTGATCTGGCCCACAACTTCGCCTGTCGTGGCGATGAAGACGGTACCCTCAACCATGCGCTCCTGGTTCCGCTCAGCGTAGTAGCCCTGCCGGTCGAATCGTTCATTGATCGCTCGTTGAACGTCGCTGCTGGTCACGGTGCTGTGGCCGCTGCACCCGGCCCAGTAGTCGGCCTCTCGAATCAGGTCAGCAATGGTGCCGAAGTGGGCGCTCAGCCTGTTCTGGCTCTCCGCCATGCGGGCGCCATGCTCAATGATTCGGGCGACGGCCGTCGGGTCGAACGGGCGCAAGCTGTCTTCGCTGCACCGTCCGGCCACAAACCGAGCGTAATCTAACTCGTGCGTCTCGTTCCGCGGCATGTAGTCGCTGAAGTCGGCCCGTACTTTAAACAGCTTCTCGAACTCCTCATCATGGGTCAGCGCGTAGTAGAGGTGGTCGCTGCCGACGAGGATGATCTTCAGGTTGAGCGGAATCGGCTCCGGCCAGAGCGTGTTGCTCATCGAAGAGCTATCTGACCGGGGCGGCCGCATCTCGATCTCCTCGCTGCGCAGCGTCTGGGTCAGCGCGTCGAGGATGTCGCGATTTCGCATCAGCTCCAGACCGTTCAGGATCAGGTAGCCACCATTGGCGGTATGCAGATCGCCGGGCTTCAGGCGGGTGAAATGGGTGGCCATTACGTTGCCCTGGGCATCGTACTCCAGCCGCCCAAACAGGTTTTCCAGCGTGGCGCTTTTCTGAACCTGGACCGGCGCGCCTTCCGTCTCGCTGTTATCGACAAACAGGTTGACCTCGTACCGCTGCAGGTCTACCACTTCTTCCAGCCCTTTTTCTTCGATGGCCGTGGTCGCGCCGATGATATTCTCCAGGAGGTCTTTCTTGGCCGCCGCGAGGTAGGTCAGAACCCGCTCGTATTCGGCGAACTCCGTTTCGGCAGGCAGGAACGCCTCGTCGAGCGTGACACTCATCGTCTCGCGGTCCATCTCCTTGCGACGTTCGTACGCCTCGCGGTCCTGCCGCCGCATCTGGCGCAGCAGCGCTTCCAGATCGTTGTGGAGGGCGAGCTGTAGTTCGCGCCGGGCCAGTTGTTCGTCCGGCGACATTTTGTCGTACGCTTCAACGTCGATCGACTCCACCACAGGGCCGGAGGCGGACTCGTCGAGGCGGAAGCCCTGCTCAGTGGCGCGGCGCTGCAGCGGCCCCAACAGGGCCAGCCTCGCCTTGTCCAGCTCGGTGTCCATGAGCCGGGCAGCATCGCGGTAGGTGTAGCTGTCAATGACGGCCGGAACGCTTGTCTTGAGCGTGGCCACGACTCCCTTCATCGCCTCCTGGAATACTTTGCCCTGACCGGGCGGCAGCGCAATCGGCTGCGGGCGGTAGGCGGCCTCAAAGTTGAAGACGTAGACCCAGTCGTCGGGAACCGGGTCGCCCTGGCAGCGAGAGCGGACGAAGTTGCAGATCGTCAGACTCCGCCCAGTGCCCGTGGGACCACTGGCAAAAATATTGTAGCCGCTCTTCTTGACGCCCATGCCAAACTCCAGCGCCTTGGCAGCGCGAGGCTGGCCGATGAACGCTTCGTTCGGCTCAAGATCGGCCGTTGTCTCAAAGGAAAAGCTGTCCGGGTTCGAGACCAGACGCAGTTTTTCCGGCGGCAGGGGTTTAATAGGTGCCGGCATAGGGTTTCTTATTCACCTCGCACTGAGCTAGAAACGGGTAAGCGGATATGTTACTGTCAGGCGGCGTTGCAGGCAACAATTACGCAGGCGACATGAGCAGCAGGTGATTGACCACCTTGGCCTTGTTTCTGGCGGTTCTCCGCGCTACTCAACGACGCCCGCCGCCGCAAACGCTGCCGCGACAATCGACTGCGCTTCTGTCTGGATTTGGGCCAGGTGCTCCGGGCTGATGAAGCTCTCGGCGTAGATCTTGTAGATCGCTTCCGTGCCTGACGGCCGCGCGGCAAACCAGCCATTATCGGTGACCACCTTCAGCCCGCCAATCGGCGCGTCGTTCGACGGCGCGGTGGTCAGCGTGGCGACGATCGGTTCTCCCGCCAGCGTGTCGGCGCTGACCTGATCCGGCGACAGATTCTTCAGCGCCTCGCGCTGGGCCGGGCTGGCCGGGGCGTCGATGCGCTCGTAGTAGGGCATGCCGAACCGGCTGGTCAGGCGCTCGTAGAGTTGTCCGGGATTCTGGCCGGTGCGAGCGGTCATTTCCGCGGCCAGCAGATCCATGATGAAGCCGTCCTTATCGGTCGTCCAGACCGTCCCATCTTGCCGCAGGAACGACGCCCCGGCGCTCTCCTCACCGCCGAAGCCCATGGATCCGTCAAGCAGTCCGTCGACAAACCACTTGAAGCCGACCGGCACCTCGGCCAGGTCCCGACCCAGGTCGGCCGTCACCCGGTCGATCATCGAGCTGGAGACGAGCGTCTTGCCGACGGCCGCGCTGCTGGGCCAGCCGGGCCGGTTTTGAAACAGGTACCAGACGGCGGTGGCCAGATAGGCGTTGGGGTCCATCAGCCCGTGGGTGGGGGTGACGATACCGTGGCGATCGTAATCCGGGTCGTTGCCGAAGGCGATATCGAACTCGTCCTTCAGCGCGATTAGCCCGGCCATCGCGTCGGGGGAGGAACAGTCCATGCGGATCTTGCCATCCCAATCGACCGTCATAAAGGAGAAGGTCGGGTCGGCGGCGGCGTTGACAGTCGTAATATCCAGCCCGTACCGCTCGGCAATGGGTGTCCAGTAGGCGAGGCCTGCTCCGCCCAGCGTATCGACCCCGATCCGCAGCCCGGCGTCGCGAATGGCGGACATGTCGATCACCTGCTCCAGATCGTCGACATAGGGCGTCACATAATCGTAGGCCACTGTGGTTGCCGCGGCCAGGGCAGCAGGCACCGACAGACGCTTGGCCGCCCGCAGACCATCGCGCAGAATCTCGTTGGCCCGGTCCTGGATGAGGCCTGTGGTGTCAGTTCCGGCAGGGCCACCTTCGGGCGGATTGTATTTGAAGCCGCCATCACGAGGCGGGTTGTGGGATGGCGTGATGACCACGCCGTCAGCCGTCCCGCCCTCGCCGCGCCGGTTATGCGAAAGAATGGCGTGGGAGATGACCGGCGTGGGCGTGTAGCCGGGGCCGTCCGGCCCGCGCTGGATGCAGACCGTGACGCCGTTGGCGGCAAAGACCTGGACGGCCGTCAGCAGCGCCGGTTCCGACAACGCGTGGGTATCCATCCCCAGGAACAGCGGCCCATCGATGCCGCGCTGAATGCGCAGCTCGCAGATCGCCTGAGCCATTGCCAGGATGTGGTCTTCGTTGAAACGAGTGTCTAGCGACGATCCGCGATGACCGGACGTGCCGAACGAAACGTCCTGGCCCGGCTCCGAAGGATCCGGCTTAAGCGTGTAATACGCCGAGACAAGACGGGGGACGTTAATCAGCAGGTCATCGGGAGCCGGTTGTCCGGCGAGTTCATGAGAGGTCATGGTATGGTTGCCTCCTGGCTGCTCGCGCCTGATACACCTTATTCTGTCACCGGTTGGCCTTGCAGATTTTCGGCCAGGAAGTCGACCGCCTGCTGCCATGCATCCTGCGCAACGCCGGGCTGGTTGAAGTTTTCCTCGTTAATGAACGCATGGCCGACGCCTTCGTAGATGGTGATGTCGTTGGGAATACCCAGGCTGTTGAGTGCGGCCTCAAACTCCAGCACATCGTCGACGAAGATCTGCTGATCCTCTTCAGCAAAGACGCCCAGCACAGGGGATGCTTCCTGCAGCGGTCGCAGCAAGCCCGCATCGGTGATGACATCGCCGTAGTAGATGATGGTCAGCGCCAGATTCTCCGACTCGCGCAGGCCGAGCTGGAGCGAATGGCCACCGCCGAAGCAGAAGCCCATCGAGGCCACGCTCTCTGCGTCCACGTTGTCGAGCGAACGGAGGTAGGCCAGGGCCGTGTCAAGATCGCTGTGGACCTGATCCTCCGGGATCGTCAAGCGCAGGAAAAGCGCCCGTGGAATGAGATCGGTCACCTCGCCGCGGTAAGCGTCGGGCGCCAGCACAACATACCCTTCCTCGGCCAGCGCGTCCGCCATGACGGTCAGACCCTCGTTCAGACCCCACCATTCGTGGATCATGAGGACGGCAGGATGCGGGCCAGGACCTTCCGGCTGAGCCAGGTAGCCAAGCAGCTCTTCGCCCTCGGCGTTGGTGTAAGTGATGTTGGTGAAGTCGGCGGTGTCGTCGCCAAAGAGACTATCGAACACGACCGAGCCGACGGCGAGCAAAACAATAGCGATGAGGAGTCCCAATAGACCCAGCAAGATACGGCGAATCCAAATACCCATAAGTGGATAGTTCCTTTTGATCAGCTTAACAGAACGATGATATTAGCGACGGAGCAAGACGTAGATGAGCACGCCCAGCAAGATAAGGCCGATGGCGATAGCAGTCAAGCCGATGACGACCAACGGATCGATCCGGCTGCCGCTCTCCATCTCGCCACCTCCGGCCGGCGTAACGGTCGGCGGTACGGCTGTGGCTGTCGGTGGTGTCAAATCCTCGGTGGGCACAGCCGGCGGCGCAGGCGTATCGACGGTCCGCAGGCGGCTGCCGAATTCCAACCCCACGGTCTGGTCGGGGCCAACCTGAATGGTAGCGTTAGCCTGAGTCGTCATCTCCAGCGTGGGCGGCACGCTCTGGGCCACCTGATACGTGCCGGGCAGCAGACCGGCGAAGCAGATCGGGGTGGCGGTGCCGGTGGAGACGCCCTGCCCGATGATGGCGTTGTTCTGGGCCACAGTCAGGGTAACGCCAGCGATGAATCCTTCGTTGGCATCGTGGACGCCGTTGCCGTTCTCGTCCAGAAAGGCGTTGACGCAGATGGTGCTGTTGCCGGTTAAGGCAGGTGTCGCCGTCTCCACGGGTTGTGGCTGTGGCGCAAAGGTCGCCGCCGCCTCTTCGGTGGGGATGCCGCCCTGCTGGACAGGCGCAGCCAGGCTAACGGTCGCCAGACCGAGCCACAGGGCCATGAACGTGAACAGGAGAGCGGACAATCGGCGTTTTTCCATGCTCGGCACTCGTTACAACTTCCTCATCAGTGGGGAGACCACGGCCGTTACGACGGCGGCTCGGACCCGCCGCTCGTCTTCTCCCGCGCTTGCTTCGCCAGCAAGAGTAGCACAGCCAGCAACAGGAGCAAGCCGCCGCCAAACAGGACAACAACCCCGACCATCTGCCAGTTGAAGCCGGCACTGGATTCGGGAGTGACAGCGCCTGCCGCTTCATTACCACCCGGTTCGTTCGCGCTCTCGTCTGCCGCGGCAGCGGCCCCAGCCACCGCTGCGGCCCGCGTTGCGTCCGGCCCGCTGGGCGTGGCTGTCAGATTGACACTGGACAAATCATCGGCGGTCGCGCCGGCCGCGGTCAGTTCGGCCGACGTGTAACTGCCGAACGCCTGGCGCAGCGTGTTGGTGTCCCCCAACTGGAGCGCCCAATCGCCATCGGTGGTCAGCACTTCGTCCGGCATCACCGAGCGCGTCACCCGGTAGGAGCCGGGCGGCAGTGGCAGCAGACAGTGCGGTTCGTTGACGCCGTCGGTGATGTAGTTAGCCACGACCGCCTCGCTGTTGTAGACGCTGAACGCCACGCCGGCCCGCAGCGCTTCGCCGCCGTCCTGCACGCCGTTGCGGTTCAGATCGGCAAAGGCGCTGAGGCAGATAGTGGCCTGGGGCGGCCGCCGGGTTGGCCGGGGCGTGGGTGGCGGGCGCGTGGCCGTCGGCTGAACTTCTTCCACCGGCACGGCCGTCGGCTGCGCTTCCACCCGGCCGATAATGATACTGTCGCCCGGTCGGATGATGTCGGACTCGCTCAATCCGTTGAGCGCCAGCAGATCCGGCAGCGACAGACCCGCCCGCGCAGCAATGGCCCACAGCGACTCCTCCGGCTGGACGATGACGCTGATGATTCCCTCCGCGTCCGGCGTCGGCGAGACCCAGACCGGGACAGGCGGCGGAGGCGTGGGCGCATCTTGCCGGGGTGGCGCGAGCAATGCAGCCCCCACCAGCAGACTCATCAGCCAGATCATCGGCGTTCCTCCGCCCAACCGCGCAGGCTACGGGCCGTCTTGCGGCCAAATGGTCGTTTGATCATCGACCGTATTATAACGGTTGTCCAGCAAAGGGAGTCGTTCGCTACTTTCCGGCCAATATAGCCCGACGACAAGCCGCTGGCCCGCCGGATCGAGTGGCTGGTTGAGGCTGAGCGTGTGGACGTCGGTAACCAGGAGATCAGGCGTCCACCACGCCGCGGGCCACAGCCCGCTTGCCAGCGGCGCATCATGCTGCGTGATCACCGCACCGTCCGGCCCAACCAGATGCACAAACGCGTTGGGCAAGATGTCCGGCCTGTCGGACGCGGGCGGGGCAGAGTCAGGCTGGTCCCACTGCAAGGTGATCGCCAGTTCACCGGGCGAGGACTCCGCAATCTGCGCGTCGCGGAGCTGGTACAGGTTAGCGAAGTTGTCGGCGCGGGCGACCGGCGGCAGCCCGGGAGTGAAGGTGTAGGCGGTGTAAAGCGAGTACGCTGCCGGCTCCAGATCGCCCCGCGCCAACGGTCCGGCAGCGGACGTCAACACGCCTGGCGTCGTCGGCAGCGCGGCCAGCGCGTCGAGCGGGTCGTAGGGCCAGGCAAAGACGACCGTGGGTCCTGTGGCTGGCGGCAGCGTATCGTCGGGCGAGAACAGCTCGACGGAGCGGCCATTGGCCAGAAACGGGACCGACGGCCACCCTTCCGGAAAACGGCCGTCCATGTAGACCGCTGTTCCGTCCGGCACGGCAGCGACATTGGTCCCCAACTGGGCGGCCGCTTCCTCGAACAGATAGCCCACGTCCGGCTGCTGGCCGTAGTCAGCATAGGTCCGGACCGTCGTCAGCAAGCTCCCGGCCAGCAGCCCCACGACCAACGTCCGCCGCAGCCAGGGCGGCAGCCGCTCCCAGCGCCACAGCAGGCCCAGCCCGATGGCGGGCAGCAAGACCACGCCCGGCAGCAGGCCGGCTGCCCGCAAAAAGTGAGGGGTGTCGGCTGCCAGAATGGTCGGGCCAAGCATCGTCAGCTGCCAGAGCAGGAGCGTGGCCGCTGCCGGCCGCCGCCACTGCCAGACGCACCAGCCCACCCCCAGCAAGAACGGCCCAGCCAGGAACAGATCGAAGACGGGCCGTCCGGCGAAGGCAGCGGCCTCATAGTCGAAGACAGCATTGTGGCGCACAATCGAGTCGCCACGCCACACAAACATACCCAGCGCGTCAGCCGTCTGCCGGAGCAAGGTGCCGGCGAGGTCGCCACCGCTGACCGAGGGGCTGAACACCGACACCTGCCCCGTCCGGCCGAGCAGCACCGCCGGGTCGCGCAGCGCGAGCAAGGCCAGCGGCGCGGCGACCAGCGCCGCCCCAGCCAGGAACCAGAGCGAACGGCCGCCGGCCCACAGCCGATCTTTACGGCCAGTCAGCAGCAGGTACAGGGCGACAGCCAGCAGAAAAACCGGCGTGAAGCGCACGGCCAGATAGCTGTAGAAGCTCAGGCCGTAGACCAACCCGGCTGCCAGCCACCAGCGGCTCTCACCGGTGCGATAGGCGCGCGTGCCCAGCCAGAGCGCAGTGGCCAGCAGCGGGGCCAGCACAATGGCCCGCAGACCGATGCGACTGAGGTGGACTGGCCAGAAGGTGATGGCCCAGATAAGCGCCGAGAACACCCCGGCGGTCGGACCAAACCACGACTTGCCCAGCAGATAGGTCGGGACGGTGGTGGCGATACCTGTCAGCGCGGCGGGCAGGCGCACGGCCAGCGCTGAACGACCCAGCACGGCTACAGCCAGCGCCACCAGATAAATGTAGATCGGCTCGCGGCCGTTGTTGGCGGTAAAGAAGAGTGATAGGTTGCCCTGCAAGACGCCCAACGCGTCGAGGCCGTTGGCGGCTTCGTCCCGGTAAAGTCCCGGCGGCCAGTCGCCGATGTTGGCCAGGCGCAGCAACGCCGCCAGCAGCAGCGCCACAAGCAAGAAAGCCCACCCCCGGCGCGTTGGTGAACGCCAGAAGGATGGGCCGGTGGCTAGATGAGAGGACCCCTTGTGCAAGGTTGCCAAAGCAGGGGCAGTATAGCAAAATAGGCTGTTGCGTCAACTTTCACAAACGGCCACGATCCATGTCGTTCCATCGGGGAATCTGAGCGCACAGACTGATTTTGACACGACCAATTATGCGCGTACTGATGCTATCCAAAGCTTTGCTTTCCAGCGCTTACCAGACCAAGCTGGAGGGTATCGCCCGCCACGACGACGTGGAGCTGACCGCCATTGTGCCGCCAAGCTGGGACGATGCCGACGGCCGTGTCACGCTGGAGCGCCGCCATGTCGAGGGCTACAACCTCCTCGTCGATCCGATCCGCTTCAACGGCAACTACCACTTCTACTACTTCCCCACGCTTGCCGACCGGCTGCTTGAATTCCAGCCTGACATCGTTCATATTGATGAAGAGCCGTACAACATGGCCACCTGGCTGGCCCAGCGCGAGACGAAGCGAGCGGGGGCCAAGTCGGTCTTCTTCAGCTGGCAGAACATTGAGCGGACCTACCCGCCGCCGTTCCGGTGGCTGGAGCAGCAGGTCTATGCAGGCACCGACTACGCCATCATGGGCAACGAAGACGCCGTGACCGTCTGTCATCGCAAAGGGTACAGCGGGCCATATCAGGTCATCCCGCAGTTCGGCGTCGACCCGGAGCTGTTCTCCCCGGCGGCCGCTACCGACGAAGGGCGGTCGTTTGTCATCGGCTCAGCCAACCGGCGACTGGTGCCGGAGAAAGGGGTCGATTTGGTATTGGATGCGGCCGCTCAGCTGCCTGGCGTGTGGCGGCTGCACGTGGCCGGCGATGGTCCGGCCCGCGCCGCGCTGCGCCAGCAGGCGTTCGACCTGGGCATACAGGCGCGGGTCCACTTTGATGGCGGCATTGTCTCCGAGCAGATGCCTGGCTACTTGCGGGAGATGAATGTGCTGGTGCTGACATCACGCACGCTGCCCAACTGGAAGGAACAGTTCGGCCGGGTGCTCATTGAGGCAATGGCTTGTGGTGTGCCGGTTATCGGCTCCGATAGTGGCGAAATTCCCCATGTCATCGGCGACGCCGGTCTGATTGTGCCGGAAGGGGACGCAGGCGCCCTGCGTGACGCCTTGTTACAATTGATGCAGGATGAGACGCTGCGGCGGGACCTGGCAGCGCGCGGCCGTGAGCGTGTTCTGGCTCAGTACACTCAGGACCAGGTCGCGGCCGATACAGTCAGCGTTTACCGCCAGATGATGCAGAACGGACAACGGGAGTAAGACGGCCGCCAGGCTATCAGGCTAATATGAGCGATTCGACTCCGCCCCCGGCGGCGGACCCAACCGGCGAGAACGAGCCCCGGCCCAGACGGCTGCTGGTTCGTGCTGCCGGATTGCTGATGGTCATCGTCTCTGTCGTCGCCGCCACTTATCTGGTGGTGGCCTATTTTGCCTGGGAAAGCGGACGCGCCCAGCAAGCGGAACTCGTCCGCACCCAGACCACAGAAGCGATTGAGCAGCAAGTGACCATGGCCCGGGGCGATCTAGACGCCGGAAGCTTCGATGTGGCCATGCGACGTCTAGACTGGGTGTTGGGCCAACAGCCTGACCATCCTGATGCACTGGCGCTGCGGACCGAGATCGACACCGCGCGGCTCGCATCAGCAGAGGCAACGGCCGCGGCAGCAACCGCCACCGCCCAACCGGCTACGAGCGCTCCCACCGAAGCGGTCGATGCCGGGCCGGACGAAGCCGATGCCCTGGCCGGGCTGCAGGAACTCCGCCGCCAAATAGCGCGCGAGGCATACGAAGAGGCCCTGCCTGCCATCGTCTCTTTCCAGCAGCAGTTCCCCAGCTTCGAGCGCCTGGAAACTGACCAGATGCTGTACGACAGCTATCTGGCGCTGGGACTGGCGGCCATGCAGACCGACAAAGTGGAGCTGGGCCTCAACTATCTGTCCCAGGCCGAGAATCTGGGCAACCTGCCCCAGGAAGCACTCGATTACCGTTATTGGGCCGAGCTGTACCTCGACGGCGCGGCCTATTACGGCGTGAACTGGGAGATCGCCAGCTTCTATTTCCGCGATCTGTGCGCCGCCGCGCCGTTCTTCCAGGACGCCTGCCAGCAGTTGAACCAGATTCTTGTCAACTGGGGCGACCAGTACTTCTTCGCCGGCGACTACTGTCCGGCCGAGTCCATCTACCGCGAAGTGCCCAGCCCCAACCCGGCGCTGGCCGACAAGCTGCGCCAGGCGCGAGAGAACTGCCTGCTGGCCACTCCGGTCCCCCTGACCGGCACCCTACCCATTACCGGCGCGACAGGCCTGACCAACACGGTGCCCATAACCGAAACAGGACCGGGAGGGTAGCCACGAGCCATGCCAGAACTGGGAGAAGCGCTGAGCGACCGCGAGTTGGAGGTATTGGGCCTGCTGCCGCGTGGCGCATCCAATAAAGAGATTGCCGAAGAGCTGTCGATCAGCCCCTACACAGTCAAAACCCATCTGCGCAACATCTTCTCCAAGTTGGGGGTGTCGTCGCGCACTGAGGCAATTACGGTAGCTATGGAACAGGGCGTGCTCTCCGTACCCCGCGAGACGGCCGCAGTCGCCCCGTCTGAGGCAGCGGCCATTCCCGTCGAATCGGTTGCTGCCGCCCAGACGACCGCCGTGGAACCGGCCGTCGAACAGTCCATCGAGCAGCAGCCACCGCGCTGGCGCAACCTGTTGTGGGGCGGGCTTGGTCTGATCCTATTGCTGGGCGCGGTCATCCTGGCGGTACAGTGGCAGAACAATAACCAGCCTCTCGTCGCCAGCGAGCCGTTCGAGCCACAGCCAATTGGCGACACGCGCTGGCTGACCAGCCGGCCGCTCCCGGAGCCGCGTGTCGGCCAGGCTACGGCCGCCGCCGGTCTCAACATCTACCAGTTCGGGGGCGAAACAGCGGACGGCATCAGCGCCGACACATGGGTCTTCGACACATCAACGGGCGAGTGGGCGGCGCGGGCCAACAAGCCGACGGCCGTCACCGACGCGATGGCGGCGGAGCTGTTTGGCGAGCTGTATGTGCCGGGCGGCCGTCTACCGGGCGGCCAACCAAGCGGCACCGTCGAAGTGTATAGTCCGTCACAAGATGCCTGGCGGCGGGTGGCGGCCCTCCCCCAACCGCTAGCCGGGGCGCTGGCCGTGGCCGATGGCGGCTTCCTTTACGTGATCGGCGGCGAGGGGGACGAGGGCGTCGTCGACACCGTCTACGTCTACGACCCGGCGGCTGATAGCTGGCGGCCGCTGGCTTCCCTGCCGGAGCCGCGGGCGTTGGCGGCGGGGGCGGCGTTGACCGGCCAGATTGTGGTCGCCGGCGGCACGGATGGCACCGCGCCCCAGACGAGCTGCGCCATCTATGCACCGTCGGAGGATACCTGGAGCGCGTGCCCACCCTTACTTGCGGCGCGGTCCGGAGCCGGGGCGGCAGTCTTGCTGAACAAGCTCTACATCATTGGCGGAACCGAAGCCGGCACAGGCGCGGCCGTCCAGGGCGAACTGTTCGACCCCAACAGCGAGACGTGGCAGGTGCTCAACGTGCCGGATGAGATGGCAGGCTGGACGCAGCCGGGCGTGGCCCCGGTCGAGACGCGCATCTTTGCTCAGGGCGGCCGTCAGGGAGCGGCGCTGACCGATGCCAATCTGATCTACTCGCCGGTCGTCTTCCGCACGTTCATCCCGGCGGCCTCGTCCGGTGACGAGGAGTAGCCGCGCGAAGGACGGTCCGGGCGGCCAGGCGAATCGACTCCTTCAGTTAAATAATCGAAAGAGTGTTCCAATTTTACACAACATAAGGTAGAATATAGACATAATGCAATCGCCTTATGACGATTCATGGCGTGTAACTGACACGCCCCTATGGCAGTTCATCGGCCGCAATCTGTCGATTCTCGTCTTTCTCCTCTTTGGAGCAGCGGGGATGATTGCGGTTTTTGTCTACTTCAGCCCAGCCAGCGGCGTGGCTGAAGTGGTGGCCGCGGAAGGCGCGTCGGTTACCCATTCGGCCTCCTTCTACAAGCCCGTGCCGCTCAAGCCAGTCCAGCAGCGGATGGCCCAGAGTCCCGGCCCCGTGCGAATTGGCATCATCTCTGGCCACCGCGGATTCGACTCCGGCGCGGTTTGCGCCGACGGTCTGACCGAGGTCGAAGTCAACGAGACAATCGCCCTGAAAGTTGTGGCCGCGCTGCAAGCCGCCAACGTGCCGACCGATCTGCTCGATGAGTTTGATCCGCGGCTCGACGGCTATGTGGCTACGGGCCTGATCTCCATTCATGCCGACTCCTGTGACCCGATCAACGACCTGGCCACCGGCTTCAAGATTGCCGGATCGTCGATCACGGATTCGACCACGCTGTCAATTTGCGTTGAAGATGCCTACGGGCAGACGACGCAGCTTTCCTACCACGCCAATACCATTACGCCGCATATGACCGACTACCACGCATTCCGCAAGATCGCCTCTGGTGTCCCGGCCATCATCCTGGAGACGGGATTCATGGACCTGGATCGGGAACTGCTGACGACCAACTCTGATGTCGTCGCCGGGGCCATTGCCGACGGATTGCTGTGCTACATTGCCCAGGCGCGCAGCGGCCGTCCACTCGCGTCGGCGGGCAACTAGCCAAAGGCGCCACCTAGATTATGAAACGATCCTCCACCGACCGGCTCATAGGCGAAGCGCAGGAAGCGATTGAAAAGAACCGCCCCGACCAGGCGCGTGTGCTGCTGGAGGCAGCCGCCCGCCAGGACAGCGGCGACCCCCGACCGTGGCTGATGTTGGCGGGCATTGCCCCCACGCCACGCGAACGACGGACGTTCCTGGCTCAGGCGGAGCGGGTGCGTGCAGCCAATCCTTCCGCCCCAATCAACCGGCCGTCTGCTGCGCCGGCAGCGGCGCGACCGTCGATGACGCGGGGTGCGCTGCTGGTGGCCGTGCTGGCGGTCTTTGTGCTCAGCGGTCTATTCATTACGCGCCATCCGGCCGGCAATGCGTTGGTGCAAGGCGTGGCGGCGCAGCTGGCCGACGCCGACCAGGCGACCAGCGACGCCACAACCCGGGCTGATGCCCCCCTTCCAGTGAGTGACCAACCGGCCGAGGCGATAGCCCCGCTGGCCACAGCCGGCATTCGCAGCCGGCGGCGAGCCGACTGCTGCGGCAGCCCTCTCTGACGATCCGGTCGTCGCAAGCGTGGAGGAGATTGCGGCCGTTATCGAGTCGGAACTACCCGCCAAACAAGTGGCGGAGGGGCAGGAGCCGCGCGGCACGTGGACCCCAACCCCGCAGCCAACACCGACCCTGGCCCCCACGGCCACACCGTCGCCCACCCCCGAACCATCGCCTACCCCGGAGCCACCGCCACCCGGTTCGCCGCGGCCTCCCAATGTCGGCGCTGCCGAGAAGTGGATCAACGTGGACATCGCCACCCAGACGCTGACGGCGTTTGAAGGGGACACGCCGGTCTTCAACACGCTGATCTCCAGCGGCACCTGGGAGTTCCCTACGGTTGTCGGCCAGTTCCGGACGTATCTGAAGTACGAAAAGCAAACGATGAACGGTTACCTGCTGGGCTATGACTACTACCTGCCCGATGTGCCGTATGTCATGTACTTCTATGAGGATTACGCCATCCACGGCACCTTCTGGCACACCAACTTCGGCACGCCGATGAGCCACGGCTGCGTCAACACCAGCCCGGATGACGCCGCCTGGTTGTTCAACTGGGCGCCCATTGGGACGCTGGTCAACGTCAACTAATCTTCGCTTCCAGTCAGCTCAATCAATGTGCCGACGCACGCGCTTTCGGTTGCTTGCCTGTGCGTCCGGGTGATAATAGGGACGTAAGGTCGACGTCGGGGGGAACAGCGGACGTCCCCAAATCAGCAGCGCGGCCGGGAGCAACCAGATGCCACTGAACATCATTATCGGCGCCCAATGGGGCGACGAAGGCAAAGGCCACATCACGGACCGGCTGGCGTCACAGGCGGCCGTCGTCGCCCGCTACAGCGGGGGGGACAACGCGGGCCACACCATTACCATCGCCGACGACATCTTCAAGCTGCATACCATCCCGTCGGGCATCATTCACCCGGGCGTGCTGTGCCTTATCGGCAGCGGCGTCGTCGTCAACCCGGCTGTCCTGCTGCGGGAAATGGACGCGCTCGCAGCGCGTGGGGTCGATGTGTCGCCCGCGCGGCTCAAACTCAGCGGGCAGGCCCATCTGATCACCCCGGCCCACATTGCGTTGGATAAGGCGCATGAACAGCAGCGAGGCAAAGAGGCAATTGGCACAACCTTGCGTGGCATCGGCCCTGCCTACACCGACAAAGCGCGGCGCACCGGCCTGCGGGCAGAGTTGTTCGCTGACCCGGATGCGTTGGCGACCGCCATCGAAGCGCACGTGGCCGACAAAAACCTGGCCATCGTCGATGCATACGGCCACGAGCCGATCGACACAGCGACCATGCAGGCCGACTTCGCCGGTTACGCCGAGCGACTGGCCCCCTACCTGATCGATGGCGGCCTGCTTGTCGACGAGATCATCCAGCGCGGCGATACGGTGCTGGCGGAAGGGGCCCAGGGGACGCTGCTCGATATCGACCACGGCACCTACCCGTTTGTGACCAGCTCTTCACCCACGGCGGGCGGAGCGCTAACCGGGCTGGGCGTTGGGCCGAAGGTGGTCGGCGAGGTGATTGGTGTGGCCAAGGCGTTTACCACGCGGGTGGGCAGCGGGCCGTTCCCTACGGAGCTTGACGGACCGCAGGCCAATCGGCTGCGTGGCACCGGCGACAAGCCGTGGGACGAGTATGGCACGACGACCGGACGGCCGCGCCGCGTAGGCTGGCTGGACCTGGTCATTCTGCGCCATGCCCGCCGGGTCAACAGCCTCACCAGCTTCGTGGTCACCAAGCTCGACATTCTCAGCGGGCTTGAGCAGATTCCCGTTTGTGTGGCGTATGAGCTGGACGGCCAGCGTGTGGAGTCGTTTCCGAGCGACTTGAATCTGCTGGCTCGCTGCCGGCCAATCTACGAAACGCTGGCTGGCTGGAGCGAAGACATCATGGCTGCACGGCAGCCAGGCGACTTGCCAGATGCCGCGCGGGCATACGTCGCCTTCATTGCCGAGCAGACCGGCGTGCCGGTCGACTTTGTCTCTGTGGGGCCGGGGCGGGAGCAGTTTATCGTTCTGTAGCTCGCCGCTCGATCAACGGGTCGTTTCGTCGGCTTCGGCTTCCGGTTCAGCGTCACTCGCTGTGTCCTCGACCGTCACCTCGATCTTCTCTACGGGCGCGGTGCCTTTGACAGCCGTTTCCGGGTCGGTCTCTTCGGTGAGAGTTCCGTCCGCTTCCATCGCCGCCAGATCGGCCGACATATGGCTGTCTTCGCCACCGCTGTCGAGGATGAAGCGCCGGTCGATGGCTCGTTTTTCCGCCAGCGGGCCCTCGACAAATGTGCGGGAGAGCGCCACCGCGGTGATGGTCCCGTTCTCATCCACCACCAGGTCGCCGGCAATGCCCAGCTTCGTACCGCCGGGGGTATTGACCTCCCGACCGGTGATGTCGTCGCGCCGCTGCCAGAGCTTGGCCGGCGGGTACTCGTGGTCGTCGGTGACGATGTCGGCCGTTCGGGCCAGAATGGCGTCCACCCCAAAGACCACAATATTCTCGCGGTCGATCAGTTGGGCGCGGCGTTTGATGAGGCCCTGGGAGCCGAGATACAGCCCCGCCACCATATTCATTTCCGGGTCAATGTACAGATCCTGTACCCGGCCCAGCATACGGCCGTCGTCGATGGAGATCACAGGCTTATTGAGTAAATCTTTTCCAAGTCGCATGGCACCCATTCCTTATGCAGTAAAGATCCGGCAGATGGTTGAACCGTCACACAACGGTTACCACCATTCTATATGGGGCAGGCCCGCCTCACAAGCCGGGGCGAGACCCTACTCATCTGATTGGTGGTCAGAGCGCAGGATGACTAGTCGAGAGGATGCGCCAGCACCAGCGCCGCGTTGTGACCGCCGAAGCCGAAGCTGTTGGACATGACCGCGCTGAGATCGGCCGCACGCCCTACGTTGGGGATATAGTCGAGATCGCACTCCGGGTCGGGCGTGGTGTAGTTGAGCGTCGGCGGAAGCCACGCTGTGGCAAGCGCCTGTAAGCAAATGACTGCCTCCAGCGCGGCCGCCGCGCCCAGCAGATGGCCGTGACCCGACTTGGTGGAGCTGATCGGCACGTCATAAGCGTGCTCGCCCCACACCGTCTTGATGGCGGCCGTCTCGCTGCGGTCGTTCAGCTGGGTCCCCGTGCCGTGGGCATTAACATAGCCAATCTCGTCCGGCGAGAGGCCCGCATCATCCAGTGCCGCCTGAATGGCCCGCACCGCCCCCTCACCATTGTCGGCCGGAGAGGATATGTGGAAGGCGTCGGCCGAAGCGCCATAACCCGCCACCTCGCCCAGAATCATCGCCCCGCGAGCGGCAGCGTGATCGTACGCCTCCAGCACCAGGACGGCGGCTCCTTCACTCATGACGAAGCCGTCCCGGTCGTTATCGAACGGGCGGCAGGCCGCTTCCGGCATGTCGTTGCGGCTGGACAGCGCACCCATGTTGGCAAATCCCGCCATGACCAGCGGCAAGATAGCCGCATCGGCGCCACCGGCCACCATCACGTCGACCACACCCTGGCGAATGAGCAACGTCGCCTGACCAATGGCATCATTACCGGTCGCGCAGGCAGTGGCCAGCGACAACGCCGGTCCGCGCAAGCCGTGGGCGATCGAGATCATCGCTCCCGGTGTATCGGCCAGCATCATGGGCACAAAGAATGGACTGACCCGCTTGGCCCCGCGCTCCAGCAGTGTCGCCTGACCGTCGAGAATTGGATCGAGATTACCCATCGCGCTGCCCACCACCACGCCAGTCCGGTCGTGGTTGTCCATCTCGGATAGTCGTGCCTGGGTGATCGCTTCGGCAGCGGCCGTCAGCGCCAGTTGGGTAACGCGCGCCATCCGACGCGCTTGCTTGCCCCCAAACTGCGCCACCGGATCGTAATCTTTGACCTCGCCTGCGAACTGGACTGTCAGGTCACTGCTATCAAATTGGGTGATCGGGCCAATCCCGCGACGGCCGCTTTGAACGGCGTCCCAGGTATCGGCCGCATTGTGGCCGAGCGGGTTGATGGTGCCCATGCCGGTGACGACAACCCGACGACGGGAGGCTGGCTGTGAGTGTCCCATTTCGCCCTTTACAACCCCGGCGTCGCCCGGAAGATGCGCCCCGGGCGAACAGGGCCATCGTTGCGGCGTCCCGCTCACTCTGTGTTAGAATACCGCCCACTAGCCGCTCGGTGCGAGACGGGCTGATGAATTCAGGCGGAATTGTGACTGTATGAATCGTGAATATCACCGTTGGTATAGCCCGTCGTTGGGACGGGACATGGAACTGCTAATCTTTGGCCATAGCGGCGCGCGGGCGGTAGTTTTCCCCACATCTAAAGGGCGCTATTATGAGTGGGAAGACCGTGGCATGATGAACACGGTGGGCGACCAGTTGGAAAACGGCTCGCTCCAGATGATCTGCCTCGACAGCGTTGACGAAGAAAGCTGGTACGCTCGCTGGAAGCATCCAGGGGCGCGGGCGTGGCGACAGGTCGAGTATGAAAACTATTTGCTCAACGAGGTCCTGCCGCTAACGTGGCAGAAGAATCCCAACCCGTTCCTCATGACTCTGGGAGCCAGCTTTGGCGCTTACCACGCAGTCAACATCGCCCTGCGCCATCCTCATCTGTTCAGCCGCACCATTGGCATGAGCGGTATTTACGACATCTCGCAGTGGACGGATGGGTACAGCAACGACACTATCTACTTCAACAACCCGGTATCCTACATTCCCAACGAGCACGACTGGGGCCGGCTGGAAGCGTTAGGTCGCCAGGACATCATTATCGCCGTCGGGCGCGACGACAGTTTGCGCTACAGCAGCGACCAGCTATCGACTGCGCTCTGGAACAAGGGCGTGGGCAACGCGCTGCGGCTGTGGGATGGCTGGGCCCACGATTGGCCGTGGTGGCACCAGATGTTGCGCTTGTACATTGGCGGACACGATTAAGGGACCGGAGCGAGCAACCCGCGGGCGTCTCGTCATTTTCGGGCAGAGAGCTTGGAGGAGCAAACAATGACATTGAAAGTTGGCTTAATGGTCGGTCGAGAGTGGTCCTTCCCCCCGGCGTTCATCGCCGAGGTCAACCGGCGAGATGAGGGCGTGCAGGCCGAAATGGTCAAGCTGGGCGGTACGTTGATGGATGAGCCGTGCGAGTACGCGGTCGTGGTCGACCGCATCTCCCACGAAGTGCCCTACTATCGCTCCTATTTGAAGAACGCTGTGCTTCAAGGCACCACCGTCGTCAACAACCCGTTCATGTGGACGGCCGACGACAAGTTCTTTGAGGCGTCGCTGGCCACCAAGCTCGGCGTCGCCAGCCCCAAGACGGTCGTCCTGCCCAACAAGGAGTATGTGCCCGGCATCGTCCACGACGAAAGCCTGCGCAACCTCAAGTACCCGCTCGACTGGGACACGATTCTGGAGTACATCGGCCTGCCCTGCGTGCTCAAGGACGCCCACGGCGGCGGCTGGAAAGATGTCTACATCTGCCACACCGTCGAAGACGTCTGGCACAGCTACAACCAATCCGGTCTGACCACGATGATCTTGCAAGAGTTCATCACCTGGGACCACTACGTGCGCTGCTTGTGCATCGGCCAGGAAGAAGTGCTGCCCATGAAGTATGATCCCGGCGAGCGCAAATATCATGTTGACCACGCCCACATGGACGAGGAGTTGGGCGCGCGCGTCACGGCCGATGCGCTCACGCTGGTGCAGGCGCTGGGTTATGACATGAACTCTGTCGAGTTCGCCGTCCGCGACGGCATCCCCTACGCCATCGACTTCATGAACCCTGCCCCCGACATGGACATCAATTCGCTCACGCCCGTCTACTTCGAGTGGGCGGTCAAGTCGATGGCCGACATGGTGATCAGGCTGGCAAAAGAGCCGCGCCCACAGCTGACCGAACTGAAGTGGAGCGGTCTCTTCAACAAGTAAGCCTATCACTCTGCACTGCCCAGGATCGCCATGTCGCTAAACGAAGCCATCATTACCTACCACGATCTGCTGACCGACGAGGTTGCGGCGGATACACAGGAGCAGCTTGACGAACAGCTCCACTCGCGCGGGCTGTACTTCGGAGATCGGCCGCTTTGCACCGTACTCCGGCCGCGCTTCCTGACGCCTGAGCAGTACATCTACATGCGGCAAAGCATCCGGCCCCTGCTTGGCGCGTTCCAGACAATCGCCGAAAAAGCGCTGGGTGACGCCGATTTCCGGGAGCAGTTTGGACTGTTCGACTGGGAAGAGCAGCTTATCCATGTCGATGCAGGCTTCGCCACCACCGCACCGCTCAGCCGTCTGGATGCCTTCTTTATTACCGAAGACAAGATGGATCTGCGCTTCACCGAGTACAACGCTGAAGTGCCGGCGGCGTCAGCCTACAACGACGTGCTCAACGATGTCTTCTATGGCCTGCCCGTCATGGGCCAGTTCATGCGCCAGTACGCTGTCCGGCCCGTCCCCACGCGCCACAGCGTCATGCATGTCCTGCTCAATGCGTACCAGGAATGGGGCGGCGACCGGCGGCCGCAGATCGCCATTCTCGACTGGCAGGAAGTGCCGACGCAGAGCGAGTTCGAGCTGTTCGAGCAGTACTTCAAGTCACAGGGGCTGATGTGCCGCATCGTTGATCCGCGCCATGTTGAATACCGCGACGGTCATTTGTATGATGAGGATTACCGCATCGACCTGATTTACAAGCGTGTTCTCATCACGGAACTGATTGAGCAAGGCGGGCTGGATGGGCCGATTGTTCAGGCCGTGCGCGACCGCGCCGTCTGCATGGTCAATCCGTTCAGCTGCAAGCTGCTGTACAAAAAGGCCAGTCTCGCCGTGCTGAGCGACGAGCGCAACGAAGAGCTGTTCACCACCAACGAACTGGTGACCATCCGCGCCCATATCCCATGGACGCGCGTCATCGAAGAGCGCAAGACCACTTACCAGGGTCTGCCAGTGGATCTGGTGCCGTTCCTGCTGAAGTACCGGGAGCAGTTTGTGCTGAAGCCCAACGATGATTACGGTGGGCGGGGCATTGTGCTGGGCTGGCAGACCAACGCCAGCGGCTGGGAACAGGCGGTGGAAACGGCGCTGGAAACACCTTACGTGGTCCAGGAGCGGGTGCGCATCCCGGCCGAGCCGTACCCCAGCATGGTCGACGGCCGCCTCCAGATTTACAACCGCATGCTCGACACCGCGCCGTTCGTCTTTCACGGTGACTATGTGGACGGCTGTCTGACTCGCCTCTCGACCGACCCGCTGCTGAATGTGTCGGCCGGTGGCGGATCGACGGTGCCGACGTTCATTGTCGAAAAGCGGTAGCAGCGCCAAGGCCCTAGGTCGGGCCGCCAGTCACCAGACGCAAAAGACCGGCCCTCGCAGGCCGGTCTCGCTTTTTTGAGTGTTGAGATAGGGAGAGGCGTGTTACAGCCGGGACCGCCCAGCAGGGCAGTCGCCCGCAATCGGGTCTGCCGGCCCCAACAGGAGCCACCCTCACCGCTGCAAATGGTCTAGAAGCCGGTGTTCGAGCCGGGAACAATGATCAGAGACAAGACCATGCTGAGTACAATCAACAGGCCGACGGTGATCGCCAGGACACGAAGCCAGTTGATGCCGGATGGCTTGTTCTTCGACTGCTTGACCGACTGATGGGTGCGGGTCTTGTTTTCACGACGCTTGGTTGAACTGGACATATGATTTCTTCTCCTGAATATTCTGGCAGCGCAGGCCCACCCTGCCTCCATGCCGACACCACCAGTATAGCACAGGAGCAAACCAGGCGGGAGTGATCGCGGCAACTCTAATCGCGGTGTAAGGGCCACCCACCGCTCTGCCGATCTCCTGACGAATGCAGTATAATCACCTCAGTTGTCCACCACTCTTACCGATCAACCGACTTAAGGAGACGTAACCATGCCTGTCCCAGTTCTACCTGGTATCACATCAAAAACTGTCCCCACCGACCGCCTGCGCACCCACGTCCTTTTCAGCGGACCTGAGGACGGCACGCCGGTCGTGTTTATCCACGGTAACTTCTCGTCCTCCACCTATTGGGAGGAGACAATGTTGGAACTGCCGGACGGGTACCGGGGCATTGCCCCCGACCTGCGCGGCTACGGCGACACCGAAGATTTGCGCATCGATGCTACAAGGGGCGCACGCGACTGGTCCGACGACCTGAAAGCGCTCTCCGACACGATGGGCGACGAACCAGCCCACCTTGTCGGTTGGTCGCTCGGTGCGGCTGTCGTCATGCAGTTCCACCTCGACCACCCGGAACTGGTCAAGTCGCTGACCCTTATCTCGCCCGTCAGCCCATACGGCTTCGGCGGCACGAAAGGGGTTGAAGGTGAGTTGTGCTGGCCCGACGCCGCCGGGTCGGGCGGTGGCGTGGTCAACCCGGAGTTCGTCAAGCGCATTGCCGACGGCGACCGCAGCGCCGACGATCCCAACTCGCCGCGCAATGTCATCAACGCCTTCTACTACGCAGCGCCTTTCCGGGCTGAGCGCGAGGAAGCGTTCCTGGAGGCCTCGTTGCTGCAAAAGATAGGGGACGACCGCTATGCGGGCGATATGACAACATCTGAGAACTGGCCCAACGTCGCTCCCGGCGTCTGGGGGCCGATCAACGCCACGTCGCCCAAATATTACAACACCAGCGCCATCGCCGAAATGCGCTACAAGGTGCCCGTACTCTGGGTCAGGGGCGAGCAGGATATGATTACCGCTGATAACTCCATGTTCGACATGGGTGCTTTAGGGGCGATGGACCTCGTGCCCGGCTGCCCGAAGGAAGCGTACCCGCCGCAGCCGATGGTCTCGCAAATGCGTGACGTGCTGGACCGCTATGACGGCGGCAGCGGCCTCGTTGAAGAGTTGATCTACGAAGACGCCGCCCACAGCCCCCACATCGAGAAGCCCAACGATTTCAACGCCGCATTCCACGCCTTCCTGGACAAGGCAGGCGGGTAACTCAACCTGTCCCAGATGGCTGACGGCCGGGTAGTCAACTGACCACCCGGCCGCTGTTGTCCCACCCACCCATGACCGCCTACCATCACCATCTCGTCATCCGCAGCAAGCTGGCGGCGCCGCGCCTCCACCGGCGGACGCTGTCCCGGCCGCGCATCAACGCCCGGCTGTTGGAAGCGGCCGACTACCGGCTGACACTGGTGCAGGCAGGAGCCGGGTATGGCAAATCGACCGCGTTGGCCACCTTCGTCTCCAGCGCCTCGTTCCCATCCGTCTGGTATCATCTCGATCAAGAGGATACGGACCCGCTGCGATTTCTGCTGCACCTATGGAGCGGGTTTAACCAGGCGCTCGACGGCTTCTCGGCCGCGCCGCTGGCCCTGCTGGAAGAGATGGCCGAAGCACCGCGTTCTTCGACCGGGGATGGTGGCCAGGCGGTGGGAGAGGCGGAGCAGGCGGCCGTCTGGTACGCGGTCGTTGACGCCCTGGGCAATGCGCTGGCCGAGCTGGACGCGTCGCCCATCGCTCTCGTACTCGACGACGCCCACGTTTTGGACCAGGCCCCGGTCATGCTGCGCATCATCGACCGGCTTATCGGCCGCTCGCCTGACACGCTGCGCTTCATTCTGGCCGGACGCTATCCCGTGCGGCTGCCCAACCTGATCCACTGGCGGGTGCGCGGTGACCTGATGGAGATTACGCAGGCGGAGCTGGCCTTCACCGACGAGGAAACCGCCAGCCTGTTCCGCGACCATTACGGCGTCGTCCTGAGCGACACGCAGGTGACGCTGCTCTCTGAGCGCCTGGAAGGGTGGGTCATGCCGCTGCCTCTGGTCTGGCAGAGTCTACAGCGAGACGAAGCCAGCCGGCCGGGAGGCGCAGCGGCCGATCTGTTGGCGACGACATTGGCCGGGCTCTCTGGCAACGGCAGCGATCTGTTCACCTACCTGGCCAGCGAAGTGATCAGCCGTCAACCGGAAGATGTGGCCCAGTTTCTCCGTGTCACATCCCTCTTGCGCCACATGTCGGCTGGCGTGTGCGACCACATCCGCCAGGCGACCAACAGCCAGGAAATCCTCCGCTACTTGTTGGAGAACGGTCTGTTCGTCGTCGGTTTGGGCGACGGCACGGTGCGTTACCACCATCTGTTCCACGACCTGTTGCGCCAGCAGCTGCCACCGGAGACGGCCGCCGGGGTGCATTGGCGAGCGGCCACCTACTACGCCGAGCACGACGAGCGGGCCGAAGCGATCTACCACTATCTGGCCGCCGCGCGGTTGGGGCAGACCGACGGTTACGAAGCGGCCGCCACGTTATTGGAGCAGTTGGGACGCGACCGCATTCGCACCGGCCAACTGGACCTGCTCTCCGGCTGGATCGACAGCCTGCCGCCCGACGTGCTTCATGCAC
The DNA here is from genome assembly GCA_963715935.1 of uncultured Chloroflexia bacterium. Classification (GTDB taxonomy): domain Bacteria; phylum Chloroflexota; class Anaerolineae; order Promineifilales; family Promineifilaceae; genus Promineifilum. The sequence goes on from CAVQSM010000009.1 coordinate 98,410, forward strand.
ACCCACCTCTGCTCGTCTACCAGGGCGACATCGCCCGCCTGCAGTGCCGCTTTGGCGAAGCACTTGGCTGGTATGAGCAGGCGGCCGCCCGCAGCCGGATGACCGGCGATCTGCGCGGCGTAGGCCAGGCGCTGCGCGGCCAGGCCCGGGTCTATCTGGACACAGTCAACCCCAGCCAGGCGGAGCAACTGTTGCAGGACGCGCTGCGCCTGTCGGACGGCGAAGAAGACCGCGAGAGCCGGGCGCGTTTGCTGGAGCTGCTGGCCGAAAACCTGATCAACCGCGGCCGTTCAGATGACGCGCGCGACTACCAGCAGCAAGCCCGTGCCTTGCGAGAGGCCGGTCCGGACTCGGCCGATCTGTCGGTACGCTTGCTGCTACGCACCGGTCGTCTCGACCAGGCCCGATCGCTGCTGGAAGAACGGATGCTGGCCGAGCGAGACAACCCGGTCATGCGCCCTCGCGCCCACCGGGAGACGTTCCTGCTGCTCTCCCTGGTGCTGGCGTTGATGGGCGAGGCAGACGGTGCGGCGGGTTATGCACGGGCAGGGGTGGAACGTGGGCGAACCCTCCAGTCGCCCTTTGTGACGGCGGTCGGCCACATGCGGCAGGGTCACGCGTGGTTGCTGCGCAAGGACCGCCACGGTTACGACGCAGCCGAGGCAGCATTCCGCGAAGCGATCGACATGATCGAACGTCTCGGCGCGCCGCGTCTGAAGGTCGAAGCGTATTGGGGTCTCTGCCATGTCCACGGCCTGCGGGGCGAGATTGCCCTGGCCGAGGAGGTCGCCGCTACTGGCATCGAGCTGGCCCGCAGTGCCGGGGACGAGTGGGTAGAGGCCGACATCCGCACAGCGCTGGGCGCGAGCCATGTGCTCGCCGGGAACTACGAGGCGGCAGTCCCCTGGCTGGCCCGTGCGTACACCGCCTTTCACGACTGCGGCGACACCCACGGCGAAGCGGCCGTGCGGCTGTGGCAGTCTCTGCTCTGGTGGCGCACCGGCGACGACGCCCGCCTGACGCGCGACATGGCCGATCTGATGCGGTTGGTGCAGGAGCACGGCTACGACCATCTGTTTAAGGCCAAGACGCTGCTTGGCCCGCCGGATGAGCGGGCGCTGGTCCCGCTGCTGCTCTACGCGCGCGAGCAGGGCAGCGGTCAGCCCTGGGGCCGGACGGCCGACCGGCTGTTGGCCGGGCTGGGTCTGGACAGTTTGCGCCTGCATCCGGGTTACCAGCTGCGTGTTCAGACATTGGGCCAGTTCCGGGTCTGGCGCGGCGGAACAACGGTTGAGTCGGGGGACTGGAAACGGCAAAATGCCCGGCTGCTGTTTCAGCTGTTGATCACCCATCGCGACCGCCTGCTGGACCGCGAACAAATCGGCGCCATGTTGTGGCCCGAAGCAGGTCCGGAAGAAGTAGATCGCGATTTCAAAGTGGCGTACAGCACGCTCTGCAACGTGCTGGAGCCGGACCGGGCGCGCAACGCGCCCTCCGCCTATATCTGGCGTGACGGCTCTCGCTATGGCCTGCGACCAGAGGCAGATGTGTGGCTGGACGCCGCCGAGTTCGAAGCGTTGGTCGAGCAGGGTGACGCCGCGTTCATGGGCGACGCGGTGGCTGCGTTGGCCAGCTACGAGATGGCGCTCGATCTGTACGAGGGCGACTACCTGCAGGCCATTCCATTTGCCGAGTGGGGGAGCGAGCAGCGAGAGCGGCTGCTGACCCACTATCTGCGCACGGCCGAGCGTGTAGCGACATTACAGGTGGAAGATGAGGCCTGGTCGGATGTTGTCGAAACGTGCCAGCGCATCCTGGCCCGCGACAACTGCTGGGAACAAGCATACCGCTTCATGATGATCGCCTACGCCCAGATGGAAAACCGGGCCCAGGCGCTGCGCACCTACCAGCGCTGCACGGTGTGTCTGCAGCAGGAACTGGGCATTGCGCCCAGCGCAGCGACGCAAGAAACATACTATACGATCGTCTCACTGCCAGCCGACAGCTCGCCTCACCTCTAGCCAATTTGCCACAGACGTCCCAGCACCACAGACCGAACACCGACAAGAACAAAAAAGGGCCCCGCTGAGCGAGGCCCTTTTTGAAAACAGAGTGGTTCGCGTCTATCCGGCCAGCTCGGCCAGCAGCCCGACGCGTTCGTTGAACTGCTCAATCAGCACGTCGATTTCGTCGGCCATGCCGTGGATGCTGGTCCAGTAGGTGGGATCATTCCATTGCGCTTCCAGCTCTTCGTGGTCGCGTCCTTGCTGCTCCACCCACGTGAAATACTTCAGGTTGTGGATGCGCTTGCGATCGTAGTAGCTCAGCTCCTGCACGTAGTCGATGGAGGCGCCTTGCAGATGGCGACCGAAGACATAGGCAGCATCCAGCGGAGTGAACGCTCCCTCTTCTTCGCGCATTTCCACTACGCGACTCTGGTACATCTCCATCGAGTCGGTGGCCACAGTAAGCACGACGTCGTTCTCGCCCAGTTCGTAATACTTGGCCATCTTGATCGCCGACAACACGTTGGCGATGCAGGAGATGCCCAGCAGATGAAGCTGGTCGACGAAATCGGCCGGGACACCCTGGTCGATCAGAGTACTCCTGACCGGCTGGTTCGTTGAACAGGCGCATAATGCCCATCGACGCGGCGTCATCAATGGCGACGACCATATCGGTGTTCTTGACGTTGTGGATCCAGGGCACGTGCTTGTCGCCGATGCCTTCGATGCGATGGGCGCCGAAGCCGTTGAGCAGCAGCGTGGGGCATTGCAGCGCTTCGCTGGCGGCGATCTTGCTGGTCGGGAACTGTTCCTTCAGGTAGTCGCCGCAGGCGATGGTGCCTGCCGAGCCGGTGGCCAGCGCCACGCCGCGATAGCTATCATCCGGCCCCATGACCTCGTTGAGCACTTCGTGCATCGCCTGACCGGTGACGTTGTAATGCCACAGGTAGTTGCCGAACTCCTCGAACTGGTTGAAGATGACCAGGTCTTCGCCCGTGGCGCGCAGCTCCCAGCACTTGTCGAAAATCTCCTTGACGTTGCTCTCGGAGCCGGGGGTCTTGATGACCTCGCCCGCCACCTGGGCCAGCCACGTGAACCGCTCCTGGCTCATCCCTTCCGGCAGAATGGCGATCGATTCACAGGCCAGCAGATTGGAGTCATAAGCGCCGCCGCGACAGTAGTTGCCGGTGGAGGGCCAGACCGCCTTCTGCGTGGTCGGGTCGAACTGGCCAGTGACCAGTCGCGGCACGAGACAGCCAAACGCCGCACCGACTTTGTGGGCTCCGGTCGGGAACCATTTGCCAATCAGGATGACGATGCGCGCCTTGGTGCCGGTCAGTTCCGGCGGGAACTCCAGGTAGTTGACGCCACCATACTCGCCACCGCTGGCCGTTGGCTCATTGTGCCAGGTAATGCGAAACAGATTCAGCGGGTTCAGATCCCACAGACCGACATCATCCAGCTGGTGGGTGATGCTCTGCGGCACCAGTTCCGGCTGGCGTTGTTGCTTAAACGTCGGGATGATGATGTTACGTTCGCGGGCGCGCTGGACAGCATGTTCCAGGGCTGCTTCATTGAGGGTCAGATCAATCATGTTGGTTCTCCAGAATATCGACAGATTTCGCAGTTAGGTCCGATCCGAACCGGGCAAAATCGGTCCGAAGACGTGCGCAGCAGTGCGTGGGGGCGGGTCGTGTGGGACGGTTGCTCGCCGGGATCGGCCACGTTGTGATAGCCACGTAGTATACTTGTTTTGCGGCCGGGCTGCGAACCCAAACGAAGCACCGGCGGTCGTGCGGCGCATGCGCCGGGCTTCCTTTTTTGTTATGGTAGACAGTATGACATCCCTTATCGAATACACCGTCGACGACCATCACGTTGGCATTTTACGCGTCAACCGCCCGGAAGCTCGCAACGCGCTGAATTGGGCGGCGCAGGAGGCGTTTGCCGAAGCGATTCACAGCGCGGCCCACGACGCCTCGCTGCGCGCCCTCATCATCACCGGTGCTGGTGACCGCGCCTTTGTCTCCGGCGGCGACCTGAAAGAACTGGTCGACCATCCCGAAGCAGAGGCGGGCGAACGGATCAACCGGACGATGAGTCAGGCCCTGTCCGATGTCATCGCCCTGCCTATTCCCGTCATTGCTGCCATCAACGGTGACGCGATGGGCGGTGGCTGCGAAATTCTGACGGCGTGTGATTTGCGACTGGCTGCGCCGCACGCTCGCTTTTCCTTTCGCCAGGTTCCCAACGGGCTGACAACCGGCTGGGGCGGAACAGGCCGTTTGGTGGAGCTGCTGGGCCAGAGCCGGGCGATGGAACTATTGCTGACCGCCCGCCTGTTTGATGCGGCCGAAGCCCACCAGCTGGGTTTGGTCCACCGGATTTCCGGCGAAGACGAGAGCACGCTGACGGCAGCGCTGGCCTGGGCCCACGACCTGGTCCAGCTGCCGCGCCGCGCGCTGGCGGCCACCAAAGCGCTGGTCCACGCCGCCACCCATTTGCCGCTAGAAGATACGGGCCGGCTGGAAGCCCAGGTCTTTGTCAACCTGTGGACCTCGGCCGACCATCTGGAAGCGATGGCGGCGTTCAACGAGAAGCGGCCGCCCCGGTTCAACCAATAACCATGTACGATCATATCGCCCACTACTACGACTTGACCCACGACGCGCTGACCGAAGACGTCACGTTTGTGGTCGGGCTGGCCACCGAACAAACCGGGCCGGTGCTCGAGATGGGCTGCGGCAGCGGCCGCCTGCTCATCCCTCTGGCACGCGCCGGTCAAACGGTCGTCGGGCTGGACAACAGCCTCGTCATGCTGGAGCGAGCCAGGGCGTGGCTGGCGCGCGAATCAGATGAGGTGGCCCGGCGAGTCGTACTGGTGGCCGGTGATGTCACCATGCCCTCAATGGCCGCCGACAGTGCTCCCTATGGCCTGGTCGTCTTTGGCTACAACACATGGCTGCATCTGGACGCCCAGCAAGCAGCCGCCGCGCTGCGGCAAGTCAGGACAATGCTGGCTCCGGGCGGCCGTCTGCTGATCGATGTCGAGAACCCGTTTACGCTGGCCGAGGCAGGCGATGATCCACTGCTGGCCCTGGAAAATGTGCTCGACGACCGGGAGCGGGATGAACTGGTGGTGCAAATGACCGCCTATCGCTCCGCGCCCACCGGGCAGGCGGTCGACGTGACATGGCTCTACGACGCCAGCCCGGTCGAGGGCGGCCCTGTTCGACGCACGGTGGCGCGAATGCGCTACCACTACCTCTATCCGCATGAGATCACGCTGCTGCTGTCTCAGGCTGGGCTGCGGCAGCTGGCGCTTTTTGGCGGCTATGACCGGCGACCGTTCGATGAGCAGAGCGAGCGCCTGTTGGTGCTGGCCGAGGCGCAAGCCCCCCAATGACCCTGACCCCCAACGAATCCGAGTTCTGGGAAACCAACTACCTCAACGCCCAACTGCCCTGGGATCTGGACGGACCGACGCCGGTCTACGCCCGGTTGGCCGCGTCGGGTGAGTTTGAGCCGGGGCGGATGCTGGTGCTTGGCGCCGGACGGGGGCACGACGCCCGCCTCTTCGCCCGCCACGGCTTCCAGGTAACGGCCGTCGACTTCGCCGCCGGCGCGGTGCGGGCCATGCAAGGTCTCCAGGAACCAGACGCGCCGATCATCATCATGCAGGCTGACCTGTTTCATTTGCCGGCCACGCTCGACGACACCTTTAACTACGTGCTGGAGTACACCTGCTTCTGCGCCATCGACCCGGCGCGGCGGGAGGAGTATGCTGATGTGGTAGCGAGGTTGCTGCAGCCGGGCGGGTTATACGTGGCATTGGCGTTCCCCATCGGCAAGCGAGCCGGCGGGCCGCCCTTTGTCGTCCAGCCGGATGAGATGATCGCCCTGTTCGAAGCGCGTGGGTTCACCCTGCTGCACCGGGAGTTCCCACCGGACTCCGTGCCGGCCCGGACCAACATAGAGGAGCTGCTTATCCTGCAGGCTCCGACCGGGGACGAACCACTCTAGCAATTCAGCCGGCAGATCAGGTGCCGCTATCCTGGTCGCTGTCCAGCAGCAGGCCCAGTTGGGCGGTTGCCTGGCGAAACGCCTCCCACTCATCCCGGCGAATGACAACCGCCAACTCACCCAGATTCTCTGCAATGTAATCGCGGGTTTTGGCGTTGCTGCGCAGCGTCTCCAGAATGCCCGCCTCGCGCACGTGGAGGACGACCATCTCGCGCAATCGTCCTTCGACGCCCTTCTCTGACCAACGCTCGATCCCCCGGCGTACGCTGGGCGGCACAGGCCGGTTGCCCGCCCGCTCCAGAAACTCCATCACCCGCTCCGGCGTGATCTTTTGCTCCGCCGCCATCGCCAGTGACGCCGGGGTAATGCGATAGAGGTACGGCGACCCCGGCGCAAGCGGCAGCGCGTCGGCGATACGGGCCACTTGAAAGCGATCCTGTCGCCCGGCGTTCTGGGGCACGATGATCGTGGCGTCGGGCTGGACCATCAGCGGCAGCGTGGTCTCCTCGCGAGCGGGCGGTTCGTCCAGCAACCACGACAGCCCGCGATCGGTCAGCCGGTAGACCGTGCGACCGTCCAGCGTCGTCGACGTCTGGACCATTCCCAGCCACGTCAGCGGCCCGGTCAGCAGATAGACCAGCAGTCGACCCTCAACTCGATCCCAAGCCCCAAAACCGTTCAGGTAGTCGCCGCTTTCGGCGTCGCGGATGTACCACGTATCGTAATTGCCATCCGGTCGCTGGAAGTCGGGGTCGTGGGTCTTGATGAGGGCGACGATGTCGCCGGCTGCATACCACGCGGTGGTGCGGGGCAGCACAGAGAGCAGCGCCGTGCGGGCGAGCGCCGGGTCATTCTCCCATCGCTCGCCTTCGCAAGCCAGACCGGGTGTGCGGCACAGTTCGTTCCACAGGCTGCGGCTCCACGTGTCGGCCATATCGCGCAACTGCACCTCGCGGGTTTGCCGGAGCCAGTCGAGCGCTGCTCTGGCAGGCTTCAGTCCGCTTTCTGCCCGGTTGACCAGCCCCAGTTCGTCGGCCAGCGTCAACAGCAATGATCGACGGTCGCGATCGGCGTCAACGAGCAACGTCTCGAATCCGGCCAGTTTTTCAGATTGCAGCCCGGTGCGTTGGGCCAGCGCCAAGAGCGTCGTCAGATCATCGACAGCATCAAGGCGTTCAGTTGTAATCTGGGGCGGCGGCTGCGTTGGTTTAGGTCCGGCTTCGGGAGAAGAGTCGGCAATAAGGTGGCCGTCTGGTGTCGCCTCGTCCTCGCCCGCTGCCGAAAATTGGTCCAACAGCTCCTGGGGCAGATAGATGTACTCGAGGTGGCCTTCGTCAGCCGTGTCGAAACCCTGGTAGATGTAACCGCGATACCAGAGTGCTTCCGTGGCGCTGATCGGATCCAGCCACGGCTCCTCGCGCTCCAGCTTGCCCGGGCCCATCTGGCGGATTTCGCCGTGGTCGCGGCTGAAGGCGGCCACCGGAGCGCGGCCACCCTGGGCCACCAGATCACGCAGGGCGGCCGCTTCTTCCGGCTGCAGATAGGCCAACTCCTGCGGCAGATCGAACTGCCGCAGCGTTTGGGCCAACATGCGGGCGGCGGCGCTGCGGTCGGTGCCAGTCAGGTCCAGACTGAGCCATTCGCCAATGACGCGCAGGGTGATGAGTTCGTGTTCGGATAACGCCTGTTCCAGGGTTCGCATAAGGGTCTCGTCCGGGTCTGTTCAGGTAATCACTTGCAAGGCCAGGGGCACGCTGCGGATGGTCACGGCGTGGATATTGTCCTCCGGATAGGCGAACATTTCGCCGTCAATGTGGATGGGCAGCGGTAGATCGGAGCGGATCGTCAGGTGACGGCTCTGGCGCATCGTCACATAGCGCGACGTGACGTGGGTGCCGTTGACGACACGGGCCAACATATAGATCATCGTCGCCCGGTTGACCGGATTGACCAGACAGCTGTCGAGCAGTCCGTCGTCGACGATCGCATCGGGGGTCAGCAGGAACCCGCCGCCGTGGCGCGGCCCGTTACCCAACGTCAGGAACATCGCCTTCTGGTTGACTGTCTCATCATCGAACTGCATTTCGAAGTAGGGCACCTCGGTATAGGTGGCAATCGTTTGCAGGACGGCCGTCATGTACTTGGCAAACCCCTGGATGCGGGTGTGGGCCTTGGTGCGAATGACGATAACGGCGTCGAACCCGATACCCAGGTTGTTCTCGAAATATTCGGCCCGGCCACTGTCGGCTGAGATGTGCCCCAGATCGATCCAGCGCGTCTGGCCATTGAACACGCGAGCCACGGCGTCCGGCAGCTCGGTTGGCAAATTGAGGCCGAAGGCGAGGTCATTGCCCGAACCGAGCGGCACAACACCCATCGGCAGGACGCTGCGCTCGCTGCGGACGAGACCATTGACGACTTCATGAACCGTGCCGTCGCCACCCGCTGCCACGACTATATCATAGCCTTCGTCCGGCGCCGCGGCGGCCAGCTCGCGGCCGTGGCCGGGTTCGTCCGTCAGGAAGATGTCGGCCTCGCCGTGCCGCCGGAATTCATCGGCAATTGACGTTTCCAGATGACGGGCGTGTCCATTGTCAGCAAAGGGGTTGAGGATCACTTTGACGCGCATTTATGCTCGCTTTACACCCCTGGACGATCATGCTATGCTATACTGAGGCGGGGCAGTATGTTACGTCAAGTCAGCGCTTCTGACAAGACGGTCAGGCCCGGCCCAACCAACGCATTTAGACACCGAGGAGATCCACTGCATGAGCCCGGACGAATTCATCGTCGACGATGAGATTGACGATGGTGCGGTTGAAGAAGAAGCGCGAAATCGAACGTTCCTGCAGTGGGCGACGGTCCTCACCTCCACCCTTCTCGGCCTGGCCATCCTGACGATCCTGATCTTGCTCCTCAACCGACCACCGGTCGAGAATGAGGCCATTGCCGCCATCGAGACACAAAACGCCGTGACGATGGCCACCAATGAGGCCACCAACGCCACCAGCGCAGCGATATCGCCCGCGTCGACACCGCTGCCTGAACGGGACATCACGCTCGAAGTCGAGGTTAGCCCCAGACGACGCGACCGCCACGGCCGAAACAGAGCCGGGCGGTGGTCTGGGCATTGTTCCCGGCGGCGAGCCGGAAGACGCGTCTGGCGGCGTTGTCGCGACGGCAGTGACCGTTCTCGAAGGCGGGCAAAGCCCCGACGACGCCACAGCCACCGCAGAAGCCACCGATGCATCCGTCCTTGAGGGCGGCCTGACGCCTGATGAGCGACCGCCACGGCTGAGTCAGAGGACAACATTGTCCTGGAAGGCGGCATCAGCCCCGACGACGCCACGGCCACGGCTGCTGCTGAAAACAGCCTCGACCAGCCTACCAGCGAACCGCCGACAGAACAACCGTCGACGGCCACTGCGGAACCCGCCACGGCCACTGCGACCCCAACCGAAACCGCTACCCCAACAGCGCTGCCATCGCCGACCGACGAAGCGCCCACAGAGACTCCGGAAGCTTCGCCGACTACCGAGCCGACAGCGACTGCTGAGCCGGCAACAGCAACCTCGGCGCCACCGACGGTAGCCCCGGTCACACTGACGCCCACAGCAACCGCCGAACCGCCCGCCGAGACACCGGTCAATGAATCGCCGACCGCAGAAGCGACGGACGAGCCGGAGGCCACGGAAGAACCGCAAACAGTAGAAGAGCCCACCGCTACCGACGAGCCGAAGCCACCGACGAGCCAGAAGCGACAGAAGAGCCAACCGTCACCGACGAGCCGGCGACACCTGAAGCCACTGATGAACCGGCCACACCCACGGGAGGCGTCGTCATCGTCGCCACCCAGGCGCCTGTACCCAACGTGACCGCTGCAGCAGGCGGTTATCCCGGCCCGGATGATGGCCCACCGGCGACGGCGGAACCACCGGGCGGCTACCCGCCGGTGGAGACACCTGCCGTGCCAACAGCTGTGGCCACCGGCGGCAGCGATATTGCCACTAGCGCAGCCCCCACGGCCACACCCACGCCGATCTCTACATCGACCCAGATTCCAGCCACACTCACGCCCGTTCCGGCCACGCCTACCCCGGCGCCGACACTGACACCGGGCTGCGACGGCTGTCGTCTCGCCCACTGCTGTGCTGACGCCCGCTGCCACAGCCCTGCCGACGGCAACACCCATTCCGCCGCCCCAGACGTTGCCTGACACCGGCCTCGATTCATGGCTGCTCGTCGGATTGGCCGGGGCGTTGGTGGCATTGCTATTTGGTGTGCGCGGTCTGCGACGGGCGACTGAGTAGAGCGATCCATTCATGTTGGTCCTGGACCCGCCTACTGGCTTGTATTGCTGCTATACTTTCTACAATGAACGTCGAAGGAGTGGCGAGCCGGGACTGTGGTTGACAGACCGCACCGCTTGCCGTGGCAGTAGTCCCGCATGACAGGTAGTCCGACAGCTCGTATTGGTTCACATATTTTGCGTACCAGGCTGTCCCGACCGCGCATTCTGCGCGAGACGGTCAGACGGCCGCGCCTGATGGCCAAACTGGATCGCTATTCGGAGCGTCTGGTCACCCTGGTCGTCGCTCCAGCCGGATATGGTAAGACCACCGTTGTCAGTCAGTGGCTGGATGAAAATGACCGCCGCTGGGGCTGGATATCCCTCGACAAGTATGACAACAATCCTGTCACGTTAGCTGGCTACTTGCTTGCCGCCATTCAGATGACCTATCCGGAGTTCGGTCAGGAAACGGCCGCCTTGCTCACTGCCCTGCACGGCGTTTCGCCCCATCTGCTGGCCGATTCCCTTGTTGATGAATTATTGGAGATTACGGACGACTATGTGTTGGTTCTCGACGATATCCACCTGCTGGAAGATGAAGCCGTCTTTGAGTTCATGGAGCGACTTGTAACCCACATGCCCTACAACATCCACTTCGTCCTAATTGGCCGGACGAGGCCGGAACTACCTCTGGTTCGCCTGCGACTCCATGGGCAGTTGGGGGAGTTGAACGCGTCCGATCTATCGTTCGAGTCGCGATGAAACGGCCGAGCTGCTTTCAATTGTGACCGGGCAGCAGGTCGACGACGAGCTGGTGACATTGCTCAAGAGCCGGACCGAAGGCTGGGCAGCCGGTCTGCAGTTGGGCGGATTGGCCTTGCGAGCGGGCGGTAAGAGCGATTTGCTCGCCAAGTTAAAAACCAACCCGCCAAGAGAGATCATCGACTATCTGGTTGACGACGTCATCTCGCACACACCGCCCGACATGCGCCACTTTATGCTTCGTACAGCTGTCCTCGACGGGCTGAACGCCGATCTCTGTGCGGCTCTTTTGGTCGATGGTGACCAGGACCTCGTCGACAGTCGTGCCCGGGCACAGTCCCTCCTGAATCGCATTGAGGAAGCCCAGTTGTTCCTGATAGCGCTGGATGACCACGGAGAGTGGTACCGGTATCATCATCTGCTCCAGGAGACCTTGTTGCATTTGGCAGAGGAGTTGCACGGACCAGAATGGCTGCGTGACGCCAACCTCAAGGCCTCTGCCTGGTATGAGGCAAACGGCCTGATTACTGAAGCGATCTACCATGCCATTTCGGCCGGTGACGACATCGAAGCCGCCCGGTTGGTCGAAACCCATTATCATGACGCGCTTGATGCGGAGGACAAACCGCTTCTAATCCGTTGGCTGCGATTGGTGCCGCAGTCGGTCAGCAGACGACCCGGCATTCTCCTGGCGCAGGCGTGGGTGGAGCATCTTCAGTTCCATATCCAGGCGGCCGCGGGCTTGGCCAGAGAGGCAATGACCATGCTCGAAAGTGGCCACGTAGATGCGGCTCCGGACGAGGTTGCCGCCATGCGGGCCGAGATTGGCCTGCTCTGCCTCCAGGCAGATTACTTCGCCTCCAGACCAGCTACCAGTCCGGAAGCTCTGGCCATCTACCAGCAGTTGCCGGAGGGACACCGGTTCAGCCTGGGGCTCGGTGCCTTCATCGTCCTTGTGGTTCTACAAAGAGAGGGTCGCAGTGCGGACGCGCTGGGCTTTGCCCAAACCTGCCTGGAAAGCGTACCCAAGCCCGACACCATGACTATGCGGGTGATGCTGGGCCAGAGCGCCGTCCATCTGTTTAATGGTCACCTGACAGCCTTTGAACAAACGGCGCGAAAATATGGTTTGGCCGCTCAACAAACAAACAGCCGCGTGAGCAGCGGCTGGTCCAATCTGTTCCTGGCGTATGTGGCGTATGAATGGAATGAGCTGGCGATGGCCGATGCATGGTTGGAAGACATCCTGCTTCACCCACAAGAGTTCCAGGGAAAATGCGTTTCCGACGCTTTCACCGGGATATGCATGTCTAAACTAGCCCAGGGTGACATAGCTGAGGCCCGCCGGTACCACCAGGCATATATCGACTATCTGGTCGAAGCACAGAGCTACGGCTTCATGCCGATCACTGATGCCGTCGCCCGGCTGATCGATCTGGCCGATTACGACAACGCTCGCGAAACACACGTGTCAGTTTCCAGCACGCCACCTGCCGCCGATTGGATGCTCCAGCTCTCCATTTTCCTGCATCCTTCGCTGGTGCAGGTGAGGCAGCGCCTGGCCAATACAGAGGATGCTGACTTGCTGGCTGATTCGATGGTGATTCTGGACGATGTCGAATCCCTGATTCGGGCTCAGAACGAGAGAGTGCGACTCGTTGAGTTGTTGACGCTCCGAGCGCTTGTTCTGGCCCGCCTGGGACGAGAGGCAGAAGCATTGGATACGCTGGCCGAGGCTATCGATCGCGGTCAGGGAGACAGCTACAAGCGCAGCATCGTCGACTGCGGCCCAGCAGTGACCCCGCTCCTGCTGCAACTGCGGGAGCGCGGGCGGCACCAGGCGTATATCAATGAACTCTTGACCATCCTGAACACGCCGGTGGGGGAGTACCGCACGCCGGAACCCGATCCGGTTGAGTGGTATGACCTGACCAATCGAGAACTGGATGTGCTGGAAGGGTTACAGCGACGCATGTCCAACAAGGAAATTGCGTCAGAACTCTACCTGTCACCCCTTACCGTCAAGCGCCACGCCCAGAACCTCTACCGCAAGCTTGGAGCCAGCAATCGTCGCGAAGCGGTTGAAATCGCCCGCCGACAAGGTTTGTTCCAGACTGGTTAGGCAGCCACGGTCCACTTATATACTCCCTTCCTGCTCCTTGTCATCTCCTTTTCAGCAATCAAATCCTGCTATAATCTGAGCTAGCTTCACTGATTGAGGCTCGCTATTGTGTGCCTGTATCATGAAAGCCCACATTTCTCTATTGAGAGCGACTCATCATTGATTTCGATTCATAGGACACAAGGAGTGGAACATGACCAGTTGGGACGATGTATCTAAGCGGACGGTGGATGGCGCCAAGCAGCTAGTGCCGTGGCGTTCTTCGCTGCCGTGGTGGGTGGCCCTGGTCGAGGGCATTGTCCTCGGCGTTGTCGGGCTCTTGATCATTCTGGACCCGACGACGGCCAATGCGAGGGTCTCCTTGATCCTCTCAGCCGCGCTGTTGATATCAGGTTTCTTCCAGTTCTTGGACCTGAACCGGCAGCGCGTGCCAGAGTCCGTCGATGGCACAATGGGAGCGCGGGCGGGCATCGCCATGTTCGCGGGCCTGATCGTCATCCTGCTGTCGTGGTTCGACCTGCTGACGCTGCGAGGCGGTCTGGTGATTCTGGGTCTGGGCAGTTTGGTATACGGTCTGCTGGGTTTCCTGGTTGTCTTCAACGCCTCTGGCGCCCAACGTCGTGTCGCCCTGGTCGAGTCGCTCTTCTACGTCGCTGTTGGTGCCCTGGCCTTCTGGGGACTGTTTGGTGGCGCGGACGAGATTACGACGGCCGTCACAATCCTGGGGTGGCTGGCGCTTCTGGCGGGCATTGGCCTGGCCATTTTCGGCTTCTTGCGCCGCGGCCATGATGATGAAATCCAGGAAGCGATCAATACCGTGTCAGACACAACGGCCAGCGTCACCGGGACGCTGACCGGCAAGAAGCCGGCGGCAAAAGCCGCGGCAGAAGACATCACGCCGCCGTCTGGCAACTAGCCAAACAGGACAAAGACGACATCATGAAAACTATCTTTGGCTGGTCCCGCTACATTGTTCTTATCGCTGTCGTCGCGCTGCTGTTGGGAGGGATCGCCGTCTTCATCTTCGGCGGCATCACGACTGTCGTGACAATCGTCGAAGCGTTTAGCGAACCTGAGTTCAGTGCCGAGGGGGCACGTTTCCTCAGTGTGGAGATGATTGAACTGATCGATCTCTTCCTGCTGGGCACGATTCTTTACATTACGTCCCTTGGGCTGTTCCAGCTCTTTGTCGACCCGAGCATCGGCGAGTCGCTGCCACCGTGGCTCTCCGTCCACAGCATTGACCAGTTGAAGTTCAACCTGGTCGCCGTGTTGATCGTCATGCTGATTGTGCTGTTCCTGGGCAATGTGGCTGAGGCGACCTTGCTGCATGAAGGCGAGGTAACGGAAGCCGGCATCCAGATCCTGGCCTATGGGGCAGGCATTGCTTTGGTTGTTGCTGCGGCAGGAGCTGCGGTTATGATGGTCTCCGACGTCGTCGGTCAGATGGATGCCAGGCATGAGAGTGAGGAACACGAGCACGAAGCGGAACTGTTCGCCGTGGGTTCCCATGAGGTCGAGCCGGGTCATGGCGCTGAGTAGGGCGTCCGATTAGTCATCTAGTATCCGGCCTGGGCCAACCATGCTAGACCAGGCACACGAAGATTTGTTGGTATGCCGGCCGGGGGCCATGGTTCGGCCGGCAGTTTCTGCGCCCAGCAAGCCGGGCGCAGCAGTAATCGAGGAGCCAAGTCATGCTATCACTATGGAACGACACGGCAGCTAAGCACCGCATCATGCAGTTTGTGGAAGCCACGACAACAGAAGGAAGTGACGACTACGTTGCCCCTGACGACCGTATCGCAGTCTTTGACAATGACGGCACATTGTGGGTAGAGCAGCCTGTCTATAGTCAGTTGATCTTTATTCTGGACCAGGCGCGGGCGCAGGCAGGTGATCATCCGGAGTGGAATGATTCACCCATGGTGCAGGCCGCCCTCGCCCACGATTTTGACAAGCTGGCATCATACGGCATCCACGCTGCTCTGCAGCTGATCATAACCGTGTATGCGGACACATTGACCACAACCGAAGACCTCGCCGCTGATGTACAGGCATGGTTGGCGACAACGCGCGACGCGCGCTTCGGTCAGCCGTATACCAGGCTCGTCTACGAGCCCCAGCTGGAACTGCTCGCCTATCTGCGGGCGCACGGCTACCGCACCTATATTATCTCTGGGGGAGGCATCGAGTTCATGCGTCCGTGGGCGGAATCGATCTACGGCATTCCGCCGGAACAGATCATGGGCAGCAGTATTGAGACGAGCTATGAAGTGCGCGATGGTCGTGGCGTCCTGGTCCAAAGTCCCACAGTCGATTTTATTGACGATGGGCCGGGCAAGCCGGTGGGCATCAACAAGTTTATCGGCCGTCGACCGACCATTGCGGTCGGCAACTCCGACGGGGACTTCGAGATGCTAGAGTACACGACAACGGGCGACGGGCCGCGTCTGGGCATCTACATCCGTCACGATGACGGCGAGCGCGAGTACGCCTATGACCGGGAGTCGCTGGTCGGCAGCCTGAATCGTGGCCTAGACGAAGCCGAGGCGCGGGGCTGGCTGATGGTCAGCATGAAGGACGACTGGAAACGGATATTCGCTCACGAAACAGAGTAGTGGCGGAGATCTAGCAAGAACAAGTGGCGTGGGCCATCCAATAGAGCATCAGACCAAAAGCAAGGATAGAAAACGATATGACAACACTCAACCCCAATTACCCCGATACCCACGCCGAGCAAGAGAGCACCAATAACCCGGCCCTTAACCAGGAATCCTTCGACCGGGCCATCGAACGAGGCGGCGGAGAGAAAGAAGGCGGCATGACCGCCCGGGGTGCTTACCTCAAGACTGGCCTCCTGCTGCTGCTTTCGATCGTCGCGGGCGCCTGGGGCTGGTCACAAGTAGAAATCGTCACGATCCTGGGCGTACAGACACCTCTCTCGCCGGACTGGATGTTCTTCATGTACCTGGCGACCTTCATCCTGGGCATCATGGCCATTTTTGCCGGACGATTCATCTGGCTCATCGCCATTCTTTATGCGTTGGCCTATGGCACTGTACTGGGCGTGACGGCCCACTACTACGAGCTGTTCTGGGATGGTATTGTTGTTCAGGCAATCATTGCCACGGTGGCGGTCTTTGCGGCAACCTGGCTGCTGTTCGTAACCGGCATCATCAAGCCTTCGGGCAAACTGGCCATGTTTGTGACAGTGGGTATGCTGGGCTTCCTGTTGGTTTGGGGTGGGGCGTGGTTCCTGTCCCTGTTCGGCATTAACCTCAACTTCCTGTTTGAGCCGACCATCACCGGCATCGTCTTCGCCGCCTTTGCGGTCTTGTTGGGTGCGCTCAATCTGCCGCTCGATTTCAACTTCATCAAGATGTCGGCCGAAGCAGGCGCACCGAAGTATATGGAGTGGTACGGCGCCTATGGCCTGATGCTATCGATGATCTGGATGTACGTGTCGATTTTGCGCTTGCTGTCGCTGCTACGATCCAACGACTAGCGCCAAACGGTTAGGTGTGTAGAAGTTCCATCAACGCTTTGAAATCACGAAGAGCTTGTTTGGCTACAATGACAAGCAAGCGCTTCTGTCTCAATGAGATTAATAACAAGTCTCTACGCTGAACCAAACAAAGGATAACTAACGTGACAATCGGCGACCTGAACTTCTATGAGATTTTCGATGTCTTCATGCTCTTGCTCATTGGCATAGGCCCGAAGATTGCGCTCGTGCCGTTCATTGACATCACAACCGGCCTCCCTAGCGAAACAAAGAAATCAATGGCCAACAGGATGGTCCGCACGGCAATAGTCTGGAGTCTGGTCCTGGCTATCCTGGGCTGGTTCCTCATGACGTTGCTCCATTTCAGCACCGGTTCGGTCCTTGTGGCCGGCGGTATCGTTTTGCTGCTGATGTCATTGAATATGCTCATCAGTGGTGCCAAGGCAGAGGATCATCATGACCATGAAGAGGGAGACCCGATGGATCTGGCCTACTATCCCCTGGCCGTTCCTTATTTGCTCAACCCCGTTGGCATAGCGGTGCTCGTGATTGCGTCCACAGCCGTTGACTCAATCATTGACGGTGTGGTGCTCATCGCACTGGTGCTGCTGGTCGGGCTAATCGACTTGCTCTTGTTCCGTAACATTGACGTTATCGCCAAGTACATTGATCCATCCAAGATGGCGATCACAGAGGCTGTGTTTGGCGTCTTGTTAGCCGCTTTGGCTGTCCAGATGATGGTTCATGGCCTGGGAGATCTGGGCGTTATTAGCGCAGTTCCGGCACATTAGGTCGGCCGGCCTCTCGCTCCAGAGCATGTAGCAAAGCAGGCAGTTGCATGACCCCAACTTTCTCTCGCCGAAGAAGAGAGCGGCATCCAGGGGCAGCTGTCTTCGGGTGCTGCTCTGTCGGTCCTGGGCAGATCTCGACCACGTGCTGTTGTGCCGGAAGGTACGATGTTAGCAATTTGCTTATAGCTGATTCCTGGAAAGCTTGCAGTCGACTTTGACTTATTGAGTGATGGAAACACAATTATTCGAAGCCCTCGCACTATTTGCCTTGCGAGCAGGCGTAGCCGCTCTGATTCTTCTGATCGGCCGCTACATCGCCGGGCGGGCGCGGGCGCTTGTCAAAGAGTTGCTGGAACGGCCCCAGATCGATAAGGCACTGAGCGAATCGATGGAGGGCATCCTCGTCCGCCTGGCCTATTATGGGACGATGCTCGCGGCCCTGATCATCGCCCTGGCAATCATCGGGGTTCCGGCGGCGGCAATTCTCTCAGTGACCAGCGCTGTTCTTGTCGTGCTGGCAATCGCTCTGCGAGAATCGTTGGCCAACTTCGCGGCGGCTGTTCTGTTCATGATCTATCAACCGTTCACCGTGGGTGAAGAGATTGAGACATTGGGCCGGCGCGGCATTGTGCGCGAAATGCAGCTGTTCAACACGGTCATTATGCAGACCGACCGCAGCCTGGCCACACTGCCCAACGGCCAGATTCAGCAAGATGGCGTTATCAACTACACGCGTCTGGGCATCAGCCGCATCAATCTGCCGTTCACGTTGACATACCAGACCGACATAGACCGCGCGCGTGAGATCATCCTGGGCCTGATGGCTCGCGATGAGCGCATTCTTAAGGAGCCTCCACCAGCCGTGGTGTCCCTCAACATGGGAGAGGACGGCCTGGAAATGCAGGCACGACCGTTTGTGAAGTACGAAGATTACGACCCCGTCCAGTTCAGTTTGTTGCCGAAGATTGTGGAGCAGTTGACGGCTGCCGGGGTGGCCTTTGCCGTGCCACAGCGAGATGTGACTTTGAGCCAACGCACCGAGATCGAGGGCGACGAGGATGAGTCCACATAAGCGCCCGCCCCATCAGTTGACCGCTATCCCGTTGATTGGACCGTAATTGCTACCCATGCGCGAATGATTATGTGATGTCGGTTGTTATACTACTTACCAGTCACTACCTGTTCTAAGTGAGGGGATCCCTCTGCACTGGAGTTGCATAGAGGCGACAAGGTCAAACTTCGCCATGAATTGTGGGGCACAACTACATGCATTGCCAACTGACCGGTGCGACCATCATGATGGTTGGATAATCGGTTTGGGGCGCGCAACCTGGCGAGGTTCAACTAGATTTGGGGCGAGGGACTTCACTATATTGTTTTCTGATGCGGGTATTGCGCTCAGCCAGAGTTCGCACGACGTGGGTCCCATGGACTTGACGTGCGATGTTTGGTTGCCGGACAGTTAGACCTGGCTTTCGCCGGGTCATGCTACTACGTGTAGGTTAAGAGGCTTAAGGAGAAACATAGATGGCAGACAAGAAACCCAATATTCTGGTGATGTTCGGCGACGACATCGGCTGGTTCAATATCAGCGCATACAATCATGGCATCATGGGCTACAAGACGCCCAACATCGACCGCATTGCCAAAGAAGGGGCAATGTTCACCGATGCGTACGGACAGCAGAGCTGCACCGCAGGACGCGCTGCGTTCCTGACCGGTCAGAATCCGTACCGCACTGGTCTGACCAAGGTTGGTCTGCCGGGCGCGAAGGAAGGGTTGCAGAAGGAAGACCCGACCATCGCGGAACTGCTGAAGCCGCACGGCTACGCGACCGGCCAATTCGGCAAGAATCATCTGGGTGATCTGGACGAGCACTTTCCGACGGCCCACGGCTTCGATGAATTCTTCGGCAACCTGTACCATCTGAACGCCGAAGAAGAGCCGGAGAACCCTGACTATCCGAAGGACCCGCGCTTCAAGGAGAATTTTGGACCGCGCGGCGTGATCCACAGCTGGGCCCAGCCGGATGGCACGCAGAAGATCGAGGACACCGGCCCGCTGACCAAGAAGCGTATGGAGACCATCGACGAAGAGGTGCTGGGACATACCATGCGCTTCATCGAAGAAAACACCGCTGACGAGAAGCCATGGTTTGCCTGGTTCAACACCACACGGATGCATGTCTGGACTCACCTCAAGGAAGAGTCGGAAGGTGTCACAGGTCTGGGCACCTATCCCGATGGCATGGTGGAGCATGATGGCCATATCGGCCAGCTGCTCGACAAGCTGGACGAGTTGGGCATTGCGGAAGACACAATCGTTGTCTACACAACCGACAACGGGGCCGAGGTAATGACCTGGCCTGACGGTGGCACGACCATCTTCCACGGAGAGAAGAACACGCCGTGGGAAGGTGGCTACCGCATCCCGTTACTGATGCGTGCACCCCGCGCCATCGAACCGGGCACAGTAAGCAATGGCATCGTCTCGCTTGAGGACATACTGCCGACCGTGATGGGCATCATGGGCGAAGGCAACATCAAGGAAGAGCTTAAGGAAGGCAAGGAAGTCGACGGCACGACCTACAAAGTGCATCTGGACGGTTACAACTTCGTTCCCTTCCTGAATGACGAAGAAAACTGGCCCCGGCGCGAGTTCTTCTACTTCACCGACGATGGCAGTCTGGCCGCAGTTCGTGTGGACCAGTGGAAGGTCATGTTCCTGGAACAACGCGCCCACGGCTTTGATGTGTGGAAGGAGCCGTTCGTGCAGCTGCGTCTACCGTACGTCTTCAATCTCCGCTCGGATCCGCTGGAGCGGGCCTTGCACGAGTCAATGGGCTACCAGACATGGCATTTCAACCATGCGTTCATGCTGACGCCAGCCCAGGCGATTGTGCAGAGATTCATGAGCACCTTCGTGGAGTTCCCACCGCGCCAGAAGCCAGGCAGCTTCAGCATTGACACGGCAGACGCCGTAATGACGGAAGCGACAACCAGCGGCCGTTAGACTGTTCGCCTAGATTTCGATTGGATCGTTAGCCGCGAGTGACCTGGCTTGACAACAGGTCACTCGCGGCTACTATCTTTCAGGAGGGTTTGATCGATTCGCAAAAATATCAGGAGCATGACATACGCATGACCACCCATACACTCGGGTTGGCCGATATTGCCACCGCCCCCCCACACACCCCACCGCGCTTTCATCTTCTCTCCAAGCCCAGCGGCTCGACCTGCAACCTCGACTGCACTTACTGCTTCTTTCTCTCCAAGGAAGCACTCTATCCCAACTCCAAGAGTCGCATGTCGGAGCAGACGTTGGAGAACTACATTCGCCAGACGGTTGAGTCGCACCAGACGGAGACCGTGACGATCGCCTGGCAGGGCGGCGAGCCTACGCTGATGGGTGTTGATTTCTTCCGTAAGTCTGTGGAGTACGCCAGGAAGTACCTGCGCCCGGATCAGCAGGTGGAGTACACCTTCCAGACCAACGGCGTCTTGCTCGACGACGAATGGTGCGAGTTCTTGAAGGAGAACAACTTTCTCGTCGGCCTGAGCGTCGATGGCCCGGAAGACATCCACGACACCTACAGACTGAACAAGGGTGGCGAGGGGACCTTCCAGCAGGTCATGCGCGGCTGGTCCTATCTGAACAAGCACGGCGTCGACCTGAACATCCTCTGCACCGTCAACGCTGCCAACCAGCACAGAGGGCGTGAGGTATATGAATTCTTCCGCGACGAACTGGGCGCGAAATGGATGCAGTTTATCCCGATTGTCGAACGGGCCACACTGGAAACGCTGTCCATCGCCAACCTCGGCTGGAGTGAACGGCCCGGTGGGGAACGACTGCTTTACACTCAGACCGGCGACCTGGTAACGGAGCGCACAGTCGGCCGCGAGCAGTACGGCCGTTTCCTGGTCGACATCTACGAGACATGGCTGCGCGGGGACGTGGGCGAGCAATATGTCCAGTTATTCGATGTGACGCTCCACGCCTACTTTGGCCAGCACCTGCTGTGCATCCACGCCCCAACTTGCGGCTATGGCCCGGCGCTGGAACACAATGGCGACCTGTATACTTGCGATCACTTTGTGGAGCCGGACTTCCTGCTGGGCAATATCAACGAGACCCACATGCTGGAAATGGTTGGCTCGCAGCGGATGCGCCAGTTTGGCGACAACAAGCGCGACCTCTTGACCCAACAGTGTCGCGACTGCGACGTGCGGATGCTCTGCAACGGCGGCTGCCCCAAAGATCGCTTCGAATTCTCGCGCGATGGGGAGCCGGGCCAAAACTACCTGTGCGACGGTCTCTACTTCTTCTTCGACCACGTTCGGCCGACGATGGAGATCATGGCCAATCTGGTGCAGCGCAACCAGCCGGCAGCGCGCGTGATGGAATGGGTAGCCGAGCAGGACAAGCAGCGCGGTCGCAACGACCCCTGTCCCTGCCAGAGCGGCAAGAAGTTCAAGAACTGTCACGGACGGCCGCTGCCCCGGCGGCAGCCATCGTCCATGAGCGCGGACTAGGCTGCGACCACACAGACAAGAAGCGAGAGGAGGCAAGATGCAGTTCTTGCCTCCTCTTTCTTATTCGGGACCCGCAATCACTCATGCAGCCAGTCGATCACCTGTTCGGCAATCTCGCGATTGTTACTGTCTTGCATAAGCAGATGGGAGTTGCCAGTGATGCCCTGGTCCGGCAGGCGCAGGACGTGGCCTCGACCGCCGTTGCCGGTAATCGTCTCGGCAGTGACCACGCACGACTCATACCGTCCCTGCATCCCTCGCGTCTCAAAATGGTCGCCAAAGATGGCCAGATAGGCGGTGGCGGCGAACGAACGCTTGATCTCGTCCGGATCACTCGGATTGCCTGCTGGTTCGATCATGATGGTTGTCACGACCAGATCGGGGCGCTGGCGCAGCGTTGCAGCGGCGGTGGCCCCGGCAGCCGAGTGGGCTACCACCACCGACGGACCAATCTGGTCCAGCAGCGCGATGAGCGCCCGTGCCCCCGTGCTGGCCCCGAAGCGATCGCCACCACCACCGCCTCTGGTCTGCTTGCCGGCAGACGCATCCGGGGCGCTCGGCCGTCGCCCGGCGGCTTTGCCTCTTTTGCCACCGGTTGCCTGCACTGCTCCCGCCGCTTCTCCACCCTTGCCGGTGCCCGTCACGGCAGTAAAGGAGGCGTATAGCTGGTCGACGTGGCTGACCGGGTACTTGGCGTCCTCAAAGGGCACGCCCGGTACCGGCCCGAACCCCCACGTACGCCACGCCGACTCATTCGACCAGACCGACAGGCCCGGCAGCGCTGCCGGATCGGCCGCCCCGCTGCGCACGGCGTCAAACGGCCGGGCATCAATGCCTGAGACGGCATAGTTGGGCATGTCCATGACATAGACGGGGTAGCCATGACGGGCGAAGATGGTGGCCCACCCTTCACGGCCGTCGGGCGTGGCCAGATACAGGTAGGAGGTTAGCCCATGTCCGGGCAGCATCACCACCGGCGTTGTTTTTGTCTGGTCGTAGGGGAGCAAGTAGTGAACGAGCGCTTGCTCAATGACCGTGGTTTCCTGTCCCTCGGCCCGCCGTCCGCCGCTCGTTGGCACCGTCCGGCCATTGACAAACAGTTGCCCCGCGCCCGCCAGGACCAGCGGCTCGCCGGCTGGCTGCGGTGCGGGCAGTGATGAGGCCGCTGATGTAGTGGTCCCAGCGCCAGACGTCGTCACGGCCGCAGCCCGTTCGCCCCCTGCGCGCCCGCCACCGCGTGTCCGGCTCGCTGCCTTATCCTTCTGTCCTTTGCGCCCGCTCGGCCCGCCGCCCAGATCGATCGCTTCCGGATCTTCCGGCTCGCCACCCTGGTCATCGGTGGCCACTATCCAGAGGTCGAGTGCCGCCCGCATCCGTTCCAGGGAGGCCCTGGTGTCAGGATCATTGGCGTGGGCGATGTTGACCAGTTCGTGCGGATCGGCCGCCATATCATACAGTTCCTCCGCCGGGCGACGCGGGGTGAAAACTTTGGCCTGGGCATCGGTCAGCCGGCCCTCGGCATACAGCCGTCGCATCAGGGCGCGAATCGGATTGGTCCTGTCGTAGTAAGGCCTGTCAATGAAATGAGGTTGGTCCGGTATGAAGTTGCGGATGTACCGGTAGCGGCCGTCGAAGACCGTCCGCACCCGATCTACCGACGCTTCAATCCGGTCGCGTGCTGTTATAACGATCTCTCGCTTTGGCACGGCCGGGTCGAGAAAGTTTTGACCATGCAGACCTTCAGTGGATACGCCCGCCAATGCTAATGTCGCGGCACAGATATCGAGCAGGCTGACCAACTCGTCGGTGCGCTCTCCGGGGGGAATACGGCCCGGCCAGCGCACCAGCAGGGGCACGCGCGTCCCGCCCGCGAAAGCGGTGGACTTGCTGCGAAAGTCCTCTGGGCCGTGGTCGGCAAAGAAGAAGACGATCGTGTTGGTAGCCATTCCTTCCAGGCTAAGCTTGTCGAGCAGGCGACCGACGTTCTGGTCGAGGAGCTGGATGTTCTCCAGGTAGTCGGTCCAGTCCTGGCGCGACCGTGGATGGTCGGCCACATACGGAGGCAATGACTGGATAGTGTCCGGATCAATGGCCGGGCCGGCGCCGGCCTTGTATGGCCGGTGGGTCTCGCTCATGTTGATCATGGCGAAAAAAGGCTGATTGGGCGACAGATCACCCCAGTCGTGCGAATCCCAGACGTGTTCCGGCGCGGTGAAATTCCAGTCACTCTTTGGGCTGACCTTGAGATCGTCGTCAGGAAAACGGGTCGGGTTGGCGCAGAAGTAGCCCGCTTCCCGCAAACGCTCCGGAACGAGCATGACGCCATCGGGTAGGCGATAATCGTCATGACGATGACTGCGATGGTGCTGGGCGCCGATGCTGGTCTGGTAAAGACCGGTGATAAGCGCCGAACGGGATGGAGAACAGACCGGGGCCGTGGAGAACGCGTTGCTGTAGAGCCGGCCTTCGGCTGCCAGACGGTCCAGATTCGGCGTGCTGACGTCAGGGTTACCGTAGGCGCCAAACTGTGGACCCGTGTCCTCACCGAGTATCCAGAGAATGTTGGGCTGGGTGGCGTGATCGCTCATGCTGCGTCTCCTGCTGGCTGGGTGCTCCTCTTTGCGTTGACGGGCCAGACCCACGTCGCTCCTGGGATTCTAGCAGGTTTCCACCAGCATCAGCCGGCAAGCTGTCTCTGCTATACTCAAGTGCGGGCCGCCTGATTCGGCCCTTCACTCAACAACAGATTACGGTGCTCCATGACGAAACTCCTGCTGAACTACGGCCGAATGACACCCACTCCCGACCACCTGGAACGACTGGCGGCGCTTGATGATGGGCTGGTGCTGGTGCTGCCTGATTCACGCGAGGACGTGGCAGCAGCAGCTGTCGATGCCGATGTATTTCTGGGGCACAGCAACTTGCGCGTCGCCTTGCCCGTAGCCCGGCGTGTGCAATGGATTCAGAGTCTCGTGGCGGGGGTGGATAGCATGGCCAGTCCCGCACTTTTCGACCGCGCCCCCATCGTCACGCGCTGCCCGATTTTCTCTGATATCATCGCCATGCATGCGGTGACGATGGCCTACTCAGTTGTCAGGCGCATCCCGGAAGTGGCGCTGACGCAAGCGCAAGGCGTGTCACGGCGGCCGCCGGCCTTGTTGCCCGTGCCGCGCACCGCTCTCATCCTGGGCCTGGGAGAGATCGGCTTGCAGATTGCCGCAATCCTGCGCGGGCTGGGCGTGCTGGTCCGGGGTGTAGCCACGACCCACTCCGACCAGAAAGCGGCCGCCGTCGATGCCCTGTTGCTGGGCGAGACGTGGCGCGACAAGCTGCCGGAGACCGATCTTTGCTTTGTGACGCTGCCTTCCACGCGCGAGACGGCTCATCTGGTCGATGCTTCAGTGCTGGCTGCGCTACCGCCTCACGCGGTGCTGGTCAACGTGGGACGAGGTCAGACCGTCGATACAGCGGCGCTGGTGGCGGCGTTGAATGAGGGCAAGCTGGGCGGCGCGGCGCTGGACGTTGTGGACCCGCAGCCGCGTTCGGCTGACGATCCCCTCTGGCGGACGCCTCGCCTATTACTGACGCCGCACATGGCTTCCTTCATGCCAGAACGACAGGCTCGCATTGAGCGCTTTGTCGAAGACCAGGTGCGCCGCTTCTTGGATGACAAGCCGCTGCTCTATCCAGTGGACCTGGAACGCCTGCAGGCGGAAACCACTCGACAGTAAGCCAGAGTGTGCCGGCCTGGAGGGCTATATTCGCAAGGCGACGGTGACTGGGGTGCTCTCTCCCGCCCTCTTGAAGCGCACCAGACCGGGAGCGATCCTCCCCGGCTGCTGACCACATTGCCCCGACAATTGGTGAATTTGGCCTGTGCCGGGTCGAATGGTTCCTTTTTGCTCCCGGAAACGCGCTTCTTGCCGCGTGCCTTACCCCACGTCCTGATACACTCGATGTGACAGTAATTTGGTCTCATAGGCGCAGCGCGGAGCTCCGCCGAGGAGTCACGAAATGAGCGGGATCACGCACGAGATGATGCGGAAGTTGGATGACACGGCCACGGACGTGACAGCCGCCGTGTTCGGCATTGAGAAATCGACTGTAGCCAGAATCGTACAGCTTGGCCTGCCCATGCAGATGCAGACGATCGCTGACCAGCCGGACCTGGCCAGAAAGATGTATGCGGCATCGTTCCAGATGGTGCCTGCCGAAGTGCAGGCGTTTTACAAGATGCTGGACAAGGATCCGAAGCTTGCAGACGTGAGCCGGGAGGAGTATCAGCAGATGTTCGGCGCTTCGGCCGGCATCATCAATACGACCGTAGCCGAAGCTGTCGATCTGACAGCCGATGAGATTGCCTTTGTAATGGGCGCAATAATGCCCACCCTAAAGCTGGACCTGAAAGAGCAGGCCGTTGCTGAGGATGTAACTGTCGAGAGCTTCGGAACATGGATAGGCGCAAGGATCGGGCAAGTGACAAGCTAGCTTTGCCAGGCTGCCACATTTGCCTTATGGGACAAACTGGTCAGGCGGTCACCTGTGGGGGACGCCATGCTGGTGTGACAACACAATACGTCGCGGTATGGCAGCCCATTCATTTTCTACACCAAATCTACCACGTGACGCGATCCGGGCAGCATGATAGCATTGCCTACCATCTATTTTGTGGAAATCTAGATAGTCGACAATTGTCAGCGAGACGTCACCCTCTCTGGCACGGCACAGTAGCAGGAGTATCAAACAATGAGCGACGGTTGGCGGAAATTCTTTTCATTTGTCCTGGGCTTTGTCTTCACGGTAGCCTTTATCTTGTTTGTTCTGGGCCTGGTAGTTCGTCGTGACCTGCTGGCCCCGGAACTGTATACGCAAGCGCTGTCGGAAAATGACGTCTACGACCGCATCTACACCGAACTGCTGGCTGACCCTGCTGTGCAGGAAGCGTTCAAAGAGGCAACCGGCGTCCAGATCGATCTGATCACGGAAGAGCTATACGCCCAGATTGTGGGAGGACTCTACCTGATTGTGCCGCCGAGCCAGATGGAAGCGGGCGCGGATCGCTTCTTCACGCAGCTGACGAGCTATCTGCGGGGCGATACCGATGAACTGCCAGAGAATCTGGACCTGGGCCAGGCTGTTACGCCGGAGGCGCTGGCTGACAATATCGCTCGCGCAGCAACGACCGTCGCTGTCGCATCCATCGACAGAGCAACGCCAGTCGTTCTCGAGAAGACAGCCCCCATCGTTGAAGATGAAATTGTCGCCTATCTCGACAACATCTCCCGGGGTATTTTGGGACCGCTGCCGGGACGCCTGTTTCGCATGACCGTATCGGGCATGACAACGGCTGCCAGCGAGCAGCTGACCACGCTCTTGCTCGGTCCGGCAGCCGAAACGACCAGCGACGACACCAAGATGCAGATTGAAGGGGCGCTTGCTGCCGATGATTTGGTTGAAGCCGTTTCGTTGGCCGCTACAGAACGGCTGACGCTTCTGGTGACAGAACGAATCGCGGCCAATGAAGACCGTCTGGCCGAGACCCAGGCCCTCATCGGTATCTCCGGCGCCGCCCAGGCACTGGGCCAGACCCGTGACCAGGTCGTGGGTGGGCTGAACCAGGCACGCAGCTACATGATCTTGCTTGGCCAGCTACTGTGGCCGCTGGCCATCGTCATGCTGCTATGCATTGTCCTCATCGTTTGGCTGAACAACGATAGCCTGGCGGCTATGCTCCAGTCCGTGGGCTGGACTCTGGTTATCTCCAGTGGCCTGGTCATGGTCGTATGGCTCATTCTGCGCTTTGTGGCCGCGTCGCGCATATCGACCGCACTGGCAGCGACGGCTGTTGGCCCGGCCAGTCTGGACGCTATCATCGACGATGTCGTCGCATCGCTGCTTAATGGTATCTGGGGATCGGTCTGGACGATGGCGCTGCCGTTCCTGATCGGCGGACTGGTTGCCCTGGCCTTTGGCTACAGCAAAGAGTTACTGCGCTTCCTGAGCAATCTTCTTGAACCGGTTTGGGATTACAAGTGGACCGTGCTCGCCGTGCTCTTCGGGCTGCTCGTGGTGGTTCCGTTACTGTGGGGGCTGCTGACGACCGACGCGCGGGCCGCCAACCAACCCTGCAACGGTCACGTTGAGCTGTGCGACCGGCCGATCAATGAAGTAGCCTATGCCTCCAGCCATAACTCAATGTCGATTGCGGAGTACGGCTGGGTATGGCCCATGCACGACGGTACCATCACCGACCAGCTGAACGCCGGCGTGCGGGCGCTGCTGGTCGACAGCCACTACATTACCGACAACGAAGGGGAGCCAGAGTTCATGGCCACCCTGCCGCCGGGAGCAATTGAGTTCATCAATACGGCTGTTGACAACTTCACGCCCCCCGCGCAGGAAGGGTTGTGGTTGTGCCACCAGTTCTGCGCCCTGGGTTACTCGCCTTTTGACGACATGCTGGGCGAAGTGCGGACGTTCCTGGAAGAGAACCCTCGCGAAGTGCTGTTCATGGTCATCCAGGATGCTGTGACACCGGAAGACACTGAGCAGGCGTTCCTCGCTGCTGGGCTGGAACCATACATCTACGACCACCCGACTGAAGCAGCCTGGCCAACATTGCGGGAGTTGATTGACAGCAACGAGCGCCTCATTGTGCTGGCCGAGGAAGAAGGCCCGCCCCCCAGTTGGTACGGTAATGTCTGGGACATCACGGAAGAGACACCCTACACGTTTATCTTCGCCGAAGATTTCAATTGTAACGTGAACCGGGGTGACACTGGCAAACCGTTCTTCCTGCTCAATCACTGGATCCAGCGCGGCGCGCCGAATCGGGTTGATGGGGCTGTGGTCAACGAGTACGACTTCCTGCTGGACCGGGCCCAACAGTGTGCCGTCGAACGCGGGCAGATGCCCAACTTCATCGCCGTCAACTGGTACCGCCAGGGCGACTTGTTTGATGTAGTCGATACACTGAACGGTGTGTACGCCCCTTCGGAGTAGTCAACGCTGGGTGCGAGGCTCCGGGTCGCTCGTTCATTTGCGGTCGACCCGGCATCAACCAGAGCACGCGAAAATGGCAAGCGAGCAATTCTTCGGTTTCCTGCCCACTTGGGCAGTAATACCTCCGATGAGGGTCCAGCAAATAGGATCGATGTGATCTATCGCCGCGTTCTCGCCACCATAGCAATTGGCCTGCTCATGCTGCTCATGTCGGGTTGCGACGGCGGCTCTGACCTGCCCATATCCGATGTGGTCGCGACTCGACCTCCGCCGGCGACGGCTGAGCCCACAATCATCGAAGAGGCGGTTGAGCAGGTGACGGCCGATACAAGCCTGGCGGACGCAAGCTTCCTCGGACTGAGCGTTGCGCAATGGACCGACATCGGTGTATCCATTCTGGTGGTGGTGGTCGGCTACTTCATCGGCCGGTGGCTGCTTGGCCTGGCGTTCGCCTGGCTGGGCCGCCTCACATCCCCTGAATATAGCGAGCAAGTGCGGAGACGCTCTGAAAGACTGTTGCGCTGGCTGCTGCTGGTTGTGCTGTTCTCTGCCGCGATCGCCCGCCTGTCGATCCTTAGCCCGTGGCTGCGTCGCTTTGCCCTCGACATCCTGTTCGTTATCGGCGTCATCCTGCTCGTCGTGCTGCTGTGGTTCGCCATCGACCTGGTCGCTTCCTGGTATCGTCAGCAACAAGATGATCCGCAGCGACTGGAGGAGATCGACCCGGTTCTGACGCTGCTGACGCGAATGGGACGCATCGTTCTGGTCATTGCCGGGGCATCCTGGATTCTGAGCCGCTTTGGCATCAACATCACCGCACTGGCGGCCGCTCTCGGCGTAGGCGGCCTGGCCATCTCGCTGGCAGCGCGGGACACGATCGCCGACTTCATCGCTGGGGTCATCATCCTGTTCGACCGGCCGTTTCGAGTTGGTGATCGTATCGAGCTGCAGAACCTGGGCACCTGGGGCGATGTGACCGATATCGGGCTGCGCACCACGCGCATTCGCACCCGCGATAACCGGATGGTCATCGTGCCCAATTCGCTCATCGGCTCCGGCCAGATCGTCAACTACACCTACCCCGACCCACGCTATCGTATTCAACTGCACGTCATCATTCAGTACGGTACCGATATCGAGATGCTGCGTTCATTGATTGTTGACACCGTGTCCAACGTGCCGGGGGTGCTAAGTGACAAGCCAGTTGACGCGCTCTACATCGACATGGGCGAATATGGCATGGTTTTCCGTGTTCGCTGGTGGATCGAATCCTACGCCGATACCCGTCGCATGTTTGACAAAGTGAATACGGCCCTCCAGGAGGCACTGGACGAGAAAGGGATTATTTCGCCTTATCCGACGCAGGCTGTCTTGCTCGACGAGGCCCCGCGTTTGCCAGGCCCGCCGCCAGGCACAGCGCAGGCCGGCCAATCTGACCCAGCCCCGTCACCTGAAGAGTAGGCGCGGACAAGAGGTTCGCACATCGCTGCAATTGACCAGTGGGCTCAGGATTGCGCATGGGGCCGGATTCGGCGACGGCCGTCCGCAGATCGGTGAACAGCAGCAGGCATGGTCATCCGCCCGGCTCGCTGGTCGACCAGGTACACGACGACCTAGAGAGGCTGGCGCCAGGCACCAGCCTCTTTGTGTATCTGGAGCAAGTTGGCTCCCTGCAAGCCGCAATCTGGCACTGCATCCATACCGCCTGGGAACGAGGCAAAATGCCGGTACGGCGGGCGGAAAATGAATGCAACAGCGCAATATGCTAGAATGGAAAGGTGGTCTCAATAGGCGATGCTGTCTGGCCTGGTTCGGATCCTGACGGCAGCGGCGTGGACACCCTTACCCATTCATGCACACGACAGAAGATTTTGCGCCACTTTCAATTCTGCGGACGAAGCTGTCTCCGCCACGGCTGTCAGCGCAGGTAGTTGAGCGCCCCCACTTGATCCAGCGCTTGACAGAGGCGTTGGAGAAACCGGTTACAGTAATCTCCGCGCCGACCGGCTACGGGAAGACGACTCTGGTTAGTCGATGGTTGCTGACGCTCAGCAGCCCGTCCTCGTGGATATCGCTCGACGAGCATGACAATGATGTGGCGACGTTTGTTGCGCTCATCTTGTCCGCCCTGCAGAGCGCCAATCCATCGGCCTCGCCCCACACATGGACGTTGCTCCAATCGCCGCAGTTGGTGCCCATTGAAGTTCTCTCAGACTCGCTGGTGCGGGACTTCGCCGCCCTGCATGAAACCCTGGTTGTGGTGTTCGATGACTATCAGCTGATCGAGGACCCGGCTATCCACGAACTGATGTCCGGCCTTATCCACCGGCTTCCGCGCCAGATCCATCTCGTCATTATTTCGCGCCACATACCACCACTCCCGTTGACGCGCTTGCGAACACAGGATCGTCTGCTTGATCTGGGAGTGGCCGATCTGGCGTTTTCCACCGAGGAAGCTGCGCAGTTGTTGGGCCGTGTGGCCGGGCGACCGCTTGACCCGCAAGTTGTCAGCTTCCTTGAGCAGCGCACTGAAGGGTGGGCGGCTGGCCTGCAGTTGGCGGGGCTCAGCGCACGCGCCAAATCCTCCCAGGCCCTGTCTGACCAGCTGCATGAGTTGGGCAACGGAGCCATCATTGACTACCTGATGGAGGAAGTGACAGCGTTGATCCCGCCCGACATGGGCGACTTCCTGCTGCGAACTGCGGTGCTGGACCAATTGAATGACCAATTGTGCGACGCTGTACTTGGTGCAGGCTCGTCAACAGAAGAACGGCCGTCTGCTGCGCAAGATGCTGGACAGGTTGGTGGCTTCCAATCTCTTCATTGTCGAGTTGGACGATATGGGTCACTGGTACCGCTATCATCATCTGATGCGAGATGTGCTGCGCAAGGTGTTGGTCACTCGCCTTCCTGAAGAGGAAGTGTGCGGGCTCCATAGGCGCGGCAGCATGTGGCTGGGCGAGCATGGGCAGGTAGCTGCTGCCATTGAGCACGCCCTGGCTGCACGAGACGACGATCTGGCTGCCCGCATGGTGATAGACCACTACGATGCGGCTCTGCGAGAGGACAATTGGCGGCGTGTCGTGCGCTGGCTCAATCTGTTGCCAGAGTGTGCTCTGGAACGCCCGGACATTCTAGTGGTACGGGCGATCATTGAACGGATCCAGTTCCGGCATCAGACGGTATTGGACATGATGAAGCGGGCTGAGAGCGCACTGGAAGCGTCCGGGGAAGCCATGGGCGAATCGAATCGCCGGCTGCTGCTGGCCGATATCGATTCCTTACGTGGTTCGGCAACATATTGGTCCGGTGATCCGGAGCGAGCGCTTGCCCTCGCGCTTCGTGCGCTGGAAGGATACGGCGGGAGCACGCCCTTCAACGCCGCCGTGTCAATGTCGCAGGTCATATTCTGTTTGGCTGCGACTGGCCGGCCGGACGCCGCTTTGTCGTTTGGCGAGCAAAGACTGCAACTGGTGCAGGAGTATGATGCTTTCTTGACACCTCGATTGCTCCAGTCTATCTGTGCTGTACAGATGGGTATTGGCGAATTGGTCGCGATGGAACCAGTCCTCAAAGCGTATGGGCAATCGGCCCTCCAGGCTGACCAGACGTTAGCCATTGGATGGGCTGACTTTGGACAGGGTTATCTTGCCTATGAGTGGAATGATTTGAGAGCGGCCCAAGACAGCTTCACCCGCATCATTGGGAATCGCTACGCTCTGAACGTTAAGAACGTAGCCGACGGATATGTGGGACTTTGTCTGACGCTGCAGGCCCAGGGACGCAGCGCAGAAGCCGAGGATACGCTAACTGAGTTTCGTGAATTTGCTGTAGCCGGGGAGTATATGGCCTATCTGTCGATCGTGGCCTCCCTGACGACCCGCTTGCAGCTGGTCCGGCAAGATAGCGCCGCGGCTCGCCCGACCCTGCCATTTAGCGGCCCGCTGAATCTGGCATTTCAAGAATGTCCGCCCTGTACGACTGTCGAGTGGCTCGTGGCGAATGGTTCGCCGGAAAACCTAGTGGAGGCAGAGAAGGTTCTGCAGGTCACCGCTCAAGAGGCGGCCCGACTATACAATCACCGCAGGCTGATATCTATCCACGCCCTCCATGCCATGGTGCTGTCGGCCAAAGGGGAGGAGGCCAAAGCCCTCCGCGCCCTTCGCGCCAGTCTGGACCTGGCCGCGCCGGGCCGCTTCTTGCGCACCTATGTCGACCTGGGTCCGCGCCTCACCCCTTTGCTCAGAGCCTTGCGCGATGAAACTGCTTACGCTGGTTATGTCGCCGATATTCTGGACGCCTTTGAGCCGCAACCCCAGGTCAGCGTGGCGGACCTGACCAACCGCGAGCTGGATGTGCTGGAGCGAATGGCCCTGCGCAAGTCGAACAAGGAAATAGCGACCGAACTTTATCTCTCTCCACAGACGGTCAAGACCCACGCCCAGAACATGTACCGCAAGCTGGGCGCCTCCAATCGCCGCGAGGCGGTTGAGATCGCCCGCCGCAGCGGTCTGCTCGCCTGACCCACAGTCAACTCAAAGACAATCTACGCCGTTTCTCAACCGTCAGACACTGGTTGCTGCGCGCTGAGTGCGTAAGCTTAATTCAGGAAACCGTGCTGCCGGTGCTTTCGACATCCAATCTAACGTTCCTGGGTGCCGGGGCACAAGCGTATGTGATAGAGAAAGCGAAGACGTTCCTGTAATTCCCGCCGAGTCAGAGGCCCGGCTCCTTTAACCTCGATAACGTCGCCGAGCAGTTGGCCAATACCGCCGACTTCGGTTTGCAGTAAGAGACTGTTACAAGCACAAGCAAGAAGGAGAACAGTATGGATTTCATGCGAGACTTTCTGCCGATTCCGGAGAAAAAGTTTGAGGGCACGATCGGCCGCACAACCGATGAGTCGAAGGCGGACAAGCCAGTCATTGTGACGCCGCCGGAAGGTGCGCCGAATGTGGTCATTGTTCTGCTGGACGATGTTGGTTTCGGGGCGTCGGAGGTGTTCGGGGGGCCGGTGCCGACACCGACCTTCCGCCAGATTAGCGAAGAGGGGCTGCGCTACAACCAGTTCCACACCACGGCGCTCTGTTCCCCGACGCGATCAGCACTGCTGACCGGCCGCAACCACCACAGCGTGGGCTTTGGGGCAATCTCCGAAATCGCAGTCGGCTATCCGGGTTACAACAGCGTCATTCCCAAGAGCAAGGCGACCGTCGGCGAGGTGCTGAAGGGCAACGGCTATAATACCGCCTTCTTCGGCAAGAACCATATTACGCCGATGTGGGAAACCAGTCCGGCGGGACCGATGGACCATTGGCCGACCGGTCTGGGCTTCGAGCGGTTCTATGGCTTCATGGGCGGCGAGGCGTCGCAGTGGGAGCCGTCGCTGCTGGACCAGACGACCCCGGTCAACCCGCATGTTGGCAAGGAAGATTACCACCTGACCGAAGATCTAGTAGACAAATCCATTTCCTGGATCCGCAACCAGAAAACCTCGGCGCCCGACAAGCCGTTTATGATCTACTTCGCGCCGGGCGCCACCCATGCGCCCCATCATGCGCCGCAGGCGTGGATCGACAAGTTTGAAGGTCAGTTCGACGACGGCTGGGACGATCTGCGCAGCGCCATCTACACCCGCCAGATGGCAGCGGGCGTGATACCGGAAGGGACGGCCAACACCCCTCGGCCCGACTCCATCCCGGCCTGGGAGGATTACCCCGACAAGTACAAGCCGGTGGCCTCGCGGTTGATGGAAGTGTACGCTGGTTTCCTGGCTCATACGGATTACCACATCGGCCGTATGGTTGAGTCGATCAAGGAGATGGATGAGTGGGACAACACGCTCTTCATCTACATCTTTGGCGACAATGGCGCGTCTGCTGAGGGCACCATCCACGGGACCTGGAGCGCCCCTTCGATGCAGAACGGTTTCCCGGAAGACCCCGATTTTCTGTTGGAGAAGATCGATACGTTCGGCGGGCTGGAGGCGGAGAACCATTACAACGTGGGGTGGGCCTGGGCGCTGGATGCGCCGTTCCAATGGACGAAGCAGGTCGCTTCCCACTTCGGCGGCACGCGGAATGCGATGGCTGTCTCCTGGCCCAACGGCATCAAGGACGCCGGCGGGCTGCGGACGCAGTTCCACCACGTGACCGACATCGTGCCCACGATTCTGGACGCGGCCAACATTCCGGCGCCGGACCGGGTGAATGGAGTGGCCCAGGAGCCGCACGAGGGCGTGAGCATGCTCTATTCGTTTGAAGACCCGAACGCGCCCGGCAATCATCGCACGCAGTATTTCGAGATTCTGGCCAACCGGGCCATCTATCATGACGGCTGGGTTGCCGCCTGTTTTCATGGGCGGGTGCCCTGGGAACGATCGGCCGATCTCCCTATCTATGGCCCCCAGGAATTGTGGGAGCTGTACCATATTGAGGAGGATTTCAGCCAGAGCAACGACCTCGCCGCAGAGCATCCGGAGAAGTTGGCCGAGCTGCAGGAGCTGTTTGATGAACAAGCCTGGAAGTACCAGGTCTACCCGCTTAGCGGAGAGACGACGTCGCGGGGCTTGCCGTTCCACCGGCCCAGTCTAATCGCCGGTCAGAAGAAGTTCACGTATTACCCCGAGAACGTCCATATGCCGGAGTTGGCCATTGTCAACATGAAGAACCGCTCCTTCGAGATGACTGCCTATCTGGAGATTCCCGAAGGCGGCGCAGAAGGTGTCGTCATCTGCCAGGGCGGCAATATGGCCGGCTGGACGCTCTTCGTGAGGGACAACAAGCCGACCTACTACTACAACTGGATGGGCCACGAAATCTACGAAATCGCCTCTGACCGGGAGCTGCCCCAGGGCGCTGTAACGCTCAAGGTTGACTTCGACTACGACGGCGGCGGCCTGGGCGTGGGTGGCCATGCCTCTCTGTCGGTCAACGGCGACAAGGTAGCGGACGGCCGCATCGAAAAGACGGTGCCGTTCGTCTTCTCCATGAGTGGCGAGACAATGGACGTGGGCATCGATACCGGCGCGCCGGTCGCCCCTTACGCGCACCACGAGTTCCCGTTCACCGGGACGATCAAGAAGGTGGACATCGAGGTTGGCTCGGTGCTGGGGGGCATCCCCGAAGAGAAGCTGAACGAGCTGTTGGGCGCGGGCCTGGCGCAGGCGGCGAAGGCGTCGCAGTAGACCAGAAGCACACAAACTGCCTGTCCGGTATCAGGTTTGATGCCGGGCAGGCAAGAAGAACGAGGTAACCATGGGAGTACAGGATAGACGAACCTTTCTTGCAGATGCATCTGACTTTGTACGGGGCCGGACCAGCACGGGTGCGTACGATGAAGTCAACATTGACAACTTCCGTCGAGCTGAAACCGATAACTACTTCGCAGTCCGCACCGATATGTGTGGTGGTGTGGGACAGTTCTGGCACAACCGGCAGCCTACAGATATTGACGCCCAATCGGTTATTCGAGTCAACAGGGATACGCTGTACTCCTATGCTGTCTTCGACTTGACTGAACCGATCACGATTACGTTTCCTGATGCGGGCGACCGTTTCATGTCCATGATCTGTATCAATCAGGACCATTACATCAAGTACGTAGCTTACGAACCGGGCGAGCACACGCTCACGGGCGACCTGATAGGCACCCGCTATGTCCACATAGCGTTTCGGACGTTTGTCAATCCAAACGATCTATCTGACATTGCGGTTGCCCATCAGCTGCAGGATGGAATCCGGGTTAGCCAGAAAGCGACCGGCGGCCTTGAGCTGCCAAACTGGGACCCGGAGACGCTGGCTGCCTGTCGGCAGGCGATCCTTGGGATGGCGCCGTTTGTGCCCGACAGCAGACGTATGTTTGGCGATGTGGATGAAGTCGACCAGGTGCGCCACCTTCTCGGCACGGCGGGTGGCTGGGGTGGTAATCGGGACAAGGATGCCATCTATCTGAATGTCTTGCCCGGGAGTAATGACGGGCAGACACCGTACGTCCTTACTGTTGGCGATGTGCCGGTTGAAGGGTTTTGGTCGGTCAGCCTCTACAACGCTGCCGGCTACTTCGAGAAAAACGAGTACGAAGCTTACTCGCTAAACAGTGTGACGGCCGAGCCGGACAGTGATGGAAACTACACGATTCATTTCGGTGGTGATCCCGCCCGTCCTAACTTTCTCCACATCATGCCCGGTTGGAACTATACGGTGCGTCTTTACCGCCCGGGGCAGGAGATTCTGGATGGAAGCTGGCAGTTTCCGGAGGCGGTGATTGCTGCTGACACATCGCGATAACAAGCAGTGTGAAAGTGAGGGCCATCGATTTGCCGAACAGTAGGTCAGGCGTGGCGCACGCCAATCAGCTTAAGAAAGAGTAGGATTATGACTGTAAAACCACAAGGACCCAATCTGCCATTTCCGCCGACGCCATCGGCGAGTAAGGTGGGACGAACACTGCAAGAATCGGAACATCGATGGCGGCAAGAACCGCGACGTATCCCTAAGGATGCGCCCCATATCCTGAT
This sequence comes from uncultured Chloroflexia bacterium, assembly GCA_963715935.1. Lineage (GTDB taxonomy): Bacteria > Chloroflexota > Anaerolineae > Promineifilales > Promineifilaceae > Promineifilum. The sequence goes on from CAVQSM010000009.1 coordinate 135,965, forward strand.
CCTGATCACCGACGATTCGGGCTTTTCCAACATGGAGACGTTTGGCGGGCCTGTCCATTCCCCGACAATGAGTCGCTTGCTGGAACGGGGTATTGCTTATAACGCCTTCCACACGACGGCGATGTGCTCGCCAACAAGAGCTGCCCTATTGACAGGCCGGAACCATCAACGGGTTGGAGCCGGGATTATTGCGGAGTTCGCCAGCGACTTTGACGGCTACATCGGTGAAATCCCGCCGTCGGCCGCCGCGTTGCCGCGCGTGTTGACGGAGTACGGATACGATTCGGCAGCGTTCGGCAAATGGCACAATACACCGATCACGCACCTTACCAAAGCGGGTCCCTTTGACCAGTACCCGACCGGGCTGGGTTTCAACTACTTCTACGGCTTCATTGCCGGTGAGACCTCCCAATACGAGCCACGTCTCTATCGGAACACGACGCCGATCGAGCCGGACATCAAGCATGGCGAACCGTATCATTTGACCGAAGACCTGGCTCATGAGGCGGTCCGGTACATCCGCGATAACCGCGCGCTCAACCCGGACAAGCCATTGTTCATGTACTTTGCACCCGGCGCAGTCCACGGTCCCCATCACGTGAGCAGCGAATGGGCAGATAAGTATGCCGGCAAGTTTGATGAAGGATGGGAAGTGCTGCGCGAGGAAACGTTCGAGCGTCAGAAGGAGATGGGCTGGATTCCGCAAGATACCGAGTTGCCGCCGATCCAGGAGGGTATGCAGCGGTGGGAAGACGTTCCTGAGGGACAGCACGCGTTCCAGACGCGCCTCATGGAGGTGTACGCGGGATTTCTCGAGCATACTGACACTCAGTATGGCAAGATTATCGACGAGCTGGAAGCGCAGGGGATGCTGGACAACACCCTCATCTTCTACATTGGGTCCGACAACGGCGCATCGGCTGAGGGGCAGCTGGGAACGATCTCTGAGCTGCTGGCCCAGAATCTGATCGATGTTGATGTGAATGAGCAGATCGAAGTGCTGGAGCGTGACTATGGTGGGCTTCCGGCATTGGGCGGTCCGCTGCTCGACAATATGTACCATCATGGTTGGGCTTGGGCCGGTGACACCCCATTCAAGTCCACCAAACTGGTCGCCGCCCATTTCGGTGGCACTCGCACCCCGCTTGTCGTTTCCTGGCCCAAACATATCAGCCCGGATCCCACACCACGTCCACAGTTCCATCATGTTACCGATGTGGCCGCAACTATCTATGACTTGTTGAACATCGATCCTCCCTTCGCCGTGGATGGCTTCGAGCAAGATGTGCTCGACGGGGTTTCGATGGCCTATACATTTGGTGATGCTACTGCTGATGGTCAGAAACCGGTGCAGTATTTCGATATCTATGCCAGCAGGGGCGTCTATCAGGATGGCTGGTACGCCTGCGCCTTTGGCCCCCGCCAGCCGTGGAACCGAACGGGGGCGGATATCGCCAACTGGAACCCCGATGAGGATGTGTGGGAGCTATACAATCTGAATGAGGATTATTCGCAAGCCAACGACCTGGCCGAGGCAATGCCGGAGAAGTTGCAGGCGATGAAAGACCTTTTCACGATGCAAGCCACCGAGAACAAGGTTTTCCCACTTGGAGCGGCTTTCTACACCAGTACCCTGCATCCGGAGGAGATTCGCTCCTCCACGCTGGAGGAGTGGACGTTCTTCCCGGGTCAGACCCGGATCCCTGAGTCGATGGCACCCAAGTTTGCTAGCGGCTTTTCCAGCCTGGCGACCATTGATCTGGACGTGCCGGAAGCGGCCGAAGGCGTGCTGTTTTGCGTGGGCGGCATCGGCGGTGGCTTCACAGTCTACATGGATGAGGGTTATCTGTGCGCGGAGTACAACACGATCAGTGTGTACCGTTATAAGGCGCGTTCGGACGAGCCAGTTGCCGCCGGGAAGCGGCAGATAGATGTAGAGGTGCGTTTCGACGAGAAGAGGCCGCAATCACCGGCCACCGTAACGCTGCGAGTAGACGGCGCCCAGGTTGCTGAAGGTCGCATTGAGGTGACGGTCCCGGCAGGTTTTACTGCCTCGGAATCGTTCGATATCGGCATCGATCTTGGCTCTCCCGTCTCGCTGGACTATCACGAGCGAACACCATTCGCTTATAACGGCAACATTGAGAAGGTCCATATTCGGTATGTGGGAGATTAGACAAGCGAGCTGCGTCCCGTTCCGGGCGCGTCTACTGTTCAGTGGTATCTAACGAAGGAGTTTGAATCATGGGTGGAATGAGTGGAATCTTATTGTTGACTTTGTTGGGTGCATCCATATCGGGCGTTGTGGTGGCGACTATCGCCAAGTTTTTGCTGCCGGGCAAGCAGCGCGTTTCGGGCATTGAACTGTTCCTGATCGGCACGGGCGCGGCCTGGCTGGGTGGCATCATCGCTGGACTGTTCGGCCTGGGTGAGAATCGCACCTTCGGCTGGGATGACATTGGCGTGCTGGGCATTCAGGTGGCCATCGCAGCGGTCGCCATCTGGCTGTGGACCGACTTTCGCAACAAGCAGGTCAAGAAAGCGGTCACACCGGACTTGCCGGGCGGCAAGAAGGACAAGGATGACAAGGACGGGGGCGGGCTCAACCCCATGGCCCCTCTCACGCCCGGGCCCGGTGGCAAGAAAGACAAGGACGATGATGATAAAGGAAAGGGCATTCCCGGCGTGCCAGGCATCTAGCCCGATAAGACATAATCTGGTAAGTGGACAACCAGTTAACAGAACCAGGAGAAGAGCAATATGAGTTTGATGGGCAGAATGATGAAGAAGACGGCGAAGGGCTTTGTGGTAACGTCGGCAACGGCCGTTGCTGTCAACAGCATGAAGAAGATCCTACCGCTGCCGGATGCGATGTTCGACGGCATTCTCGGTGTCGGCATCCCGATGATGATGTTCATTGCCGCAGATGATCCGCAGATCACCGATCTGCTCTTCAAGGAGTCGAAGAAGAAGAACCGCAAGCAGCCCAAGAACCAGAAGGAAGCGGAAGACGAGTTCTTCAACATCTTTGGCGACAAGGGCCACGCCATGAACAAGGCGATCGCTGAGGAGACCGGCGCTTCTGAAGACGACGTCAACGGCGTCATGGGCCTGTTCATGCCGTCGTTCATCGACGCAGTGGCCGAGGAAGAGCCAGAAGATGCGAACGCGCTCGGCAAGATGTTTGGCAAGGAGTCGAAAGAGGCCAAGAAGTCGAGCCCGAGTCTGGCCAAGATGACCATGAAGATGGTGTTCTAGCCGGCATCCATGTGATGAATTGTATTTAAGTGTGACATGGCAGCAGCGCGAGTTCGCTGCTGCCATCTTTTCTTGCTGCACACGCCAAAGACAAGCCACAAGGTAAACAATGGCCAGTACGCTCGTAGATTTACTTCCTCTTATCATCGGCAGCGCTCTGGTGCCGGTGCAGATCATCATGGTCATCTTGATGTTGACCAGCGACAAACAAGGCCCACTCAAGGCGATCATGTTTGTGGTCGGCATGACGCTGGTGCGGCTGGCGCAGGGCGTCCTCTTTGGGCTGATTCTGACCGGAGGCAGCACCGATCCCAATGACGTAAGCGAAGGGTCAGGCTGGATCAAGTCGACGCTGCTGCTCGTGCTGGGCATCTTGCTCCTGACAACTGCTTACCGTGCGTTTGTCAGCGAACCGGATCCCGATGCCCCTCCGCCCAAGTGGCTGACAATGATGGAAACGATGACACCGCTGGTCGCCTTTGCCATGGGCGCCGGGATGATGCTCATCTCACCCAAAATGTGGGTGTTCACGCTGGGAGCGATCGGCGGGGTTGGCGATGCGATGCTGGGGCAAACCACGAGCACTGTCACCTACTTGCTGTTCATTGCCCTGGCGGAGGCAATCCTGATCGGTGTCATTCTGATTCGACTTCTGCTGCCATCGCGCGCAGGATCGTTGCTGGGGTCGTTTGGCGATTGGCTTGAAGTTCACAACAGCCAGATCGTCATGGTGGTTTCGCTAGTTTTTGGTCTGCTATTTGCTTACCAGGGCATTACTGGACTGTTTGGCTAGAACGTACTTAATTTAACAGGAGCGAACTGATGAGCACAGATTCAAGCAGCGAACGCCCCGGCTTGCCGGGCAAGGTGGCCGAGAAAGACCTGTTCAACGATTGGGCCATTCGCCTGGAGGCGTTGGCGCCGGGTGCCTGGCGCGGACTGGTGACGCCGACGGTCATCGCCGGGATTGTTTTCGCCGTCCTGTATGCGTTGTCTTACTACTTGCTGACCCGGACGCCTCTCGGTGGCGCGTCCGATGCTGAGATTCTGGCCTACTATGGGGATAGCCAGCAGCGTACGCTGACATTGGCCAGTATGTTCATCATGCCGTTCGCCGGCATCTCTTTCCTGTACTTCATGGTCTTTCTGCGCCGCATGGCCAAGGCGACCGGTTTCACCATCAGCCGCATCTTGGCAAACGTTCAGCTGGCAGCAGGGACAATCTTTATCGCTATGCTCTTCGTGGCCACAGCTGCCTTGACCACAACCCCCGCCAGCCTCCAGTTCGCCGACGCGACAGCGGATCCGCTCTTTGCGCGACAGATGTCCTACTTCAGCGTCAACGTCCTCTTGATGTTTGGGATGCGCATGGCGTCGATGTTCGTCTTTACCTCATCGAGCATGGGGCGCGGTGCGGGGCTGATCCCCGGATGGTTCGGCTATGTAGGCTATATCGTGGGCATCTTGCTTCTGCTCGCCGGGTCGTTTAGCGCCTGGTTTGCGTTATTGTTCCCGGTCTGGGTGGTCATTTTGTGCATCATCATTCTGGTTTACGCCCGGCGGAGTATCTCAGAGTAACATCCCTATTCGCGGCATAGGGCTAGTTGGATGCCGGTTTCAGCAGGCGTGGTGGCTGGAACCATAAACGGAGCAAGCGGTGCCGTTGTCGTTGCGACAACGGCACCGCTTCTCGTATACTCCACGTTGGCTCGGCAACCGATGCTGGGTGTGATTTTTCATCGGAGGTAGATCTCATATGATCAGTCGAATGCTGAAACGGCTCTCAGGCGTATTCCTGCTGCGGCCGAACGTTTATGAAAAGATCGGGCAGGACCCGAACGCCACTGTGGAGGCCACTATCATCGTGACCATCGTGGCCTTTCTGTCGGGAATCAGCGCGGCCATTTCGGCTGCTATCTTTGGCATCGGCTTTACGGCTGCCAATATGGGGCTTGGCCTCATCGACGGAGCCATCACCGACATCGGCTTCCGCCTTCCAGATCTGAACGGCCCGCTCCCGGCGTTTATGACCGCGTTTGTCGGAACGTATGTGGGGTGGCTGCTATGGGCCCTGGTCACGTGGCTGATTGGGGAGTATATCTTCAAGGGGGACACGGGCTGGGCGGAGCTGGCGCGCATTACCGGTTATGCCAAAGCGCCGCAGATCATCTCCGGGTTGGGCTTTATTCCCGGCATCGGCTGGCTGATCCGCTTGATCGGGTTTGTGTGGATGTTGCTGGCCACGTATGTAGGCGTGAAGCAAGGGCTGGAGCTGAGCACCGGCAAGACGCTGCTGACCATTGCCCTCAGCTCGATCGCCGTCTTCCTGGTGAACTGGTTTGTGGTGAACCCTATCTTCTCGGCGTTGTTCTAGCACCTGATACCTCATTCAGGTGAGTGCGGGTGACCTCGGTGGAGCGTTCTGCTCTTGATCGCCGGTGGTCTACGACAGGTCTGAATGTTTGCTAAAACAAAGGTGTGGGCAAAGGATTGCCCACACCTTTTTCACTTTTCTGATCCGTTCGCAAAACTAAAAGGAGCATAGCGATGGCCAAGAAGTTCAACGGTGTGATTAATCTCGACGCACGGGATTCCGTGCCGGACTGGGAGCCATATCTCCAGCCGTCCGCGCCGAAGGCGCACCCAACGTGCTGATGATCAGCTGGGATGATGTCGGCTACGGCGCAATGGATCTGTATGGTGGGCCTATTGAGGGGGAAAGTTACACGGCAACTTTCACCGATCCGGACGCCCCGGAACGGCAGACGCAGTTCTACTCCATGCTCGGTATGCGTTCTATCTACCATGAAGGCTGGCTGGCGACTGCGCTGCATCCAGCGCTGTCCGGCTGGGCCAACTATCCTCTGGATGAGTGGGAACTCTACAACCTGCGCGAAGACCGCGCCCAGGCCAACAACGTGGCCGACCAGCAACCGGAGAAGCTGCAGGAACTGATTGGTCTGTGGTTCTACAATGCTGGACTTTACAACGAGTTCCCGGTCGATGACCGCACCGCGATGGAGCAGTTGAATCGCGAACGACCAGAGTCCGGCAAGCCGCGCAGCCGCTACATCTACTATCCCGATACGGCCGAAGTGCCGGAATCGGTGGCGGTGGCTGTCAAGGGACGCGACTATACGATTGCGGCGGCTGTCAAAGTCAAGTCGGAGAATGCGGAAGGCGTCCTGTTCGCTCAAGGTGGTGTGGGTGGCGGTCACACACTTTACATCAAGGATGGCATGCTGACCTATCTGTTCAACTGGCTGGGCGAGAAGCATCAGTATGTGCGGGCCAGTGCGCCGATTACGACCGGACGTCATGTCTTTACGGCGGAGTTCAAGAAGACCGGCAGCGATGAGGCAACGCGCAGCGCGATGGGTACACTCAAGCTGTTTATCGACATGGAGCAGGTAGGCGAGGCCGAGATCCAGACGCAGCCGGGCACCTTTGCTCTGGCTGGTGATGGCCTGGGCGTGGGCAAGGACGGAGGCTCCCCGGTTTCACCGGAGTACGGACCTCCGTTCGAGTTCCACGGCGGCGAGATTGAGCGCGTTGTCGTTGATGTCAGCGGCGATCTCTACGTCGACCACGAGACTGGAAGTGACGCGCTGGTTGAAGCAGGATTAACTCGCGGCTACTCAATGGGCAACGTGAACCAACGAAGACAGGAGGCCGGCAGCGGCCTCCTGTTTTCGTTTAATGGCAATGCAGCGCTGCTAGATTACCGGGTCGCTCTCTGGCGTGCGCCAATAGATACCCTTATCGCGAGCCATGTAGCCGGCCTCAACCAGATAGCGCCGCAGGAAGGCGTAATCCTCGTTGAACTGCGACAGCCACTCGCTGAACTCCTTCTCCGTCCAGCGACGGTCCGGGTCGATCTGCTGGGCCACCCACTGGATGAGCACCTGTCGCTTGCGCTCTTGGGCTGGTATGCCGACGATGCGGCCGTCTTTCACCCACGTTCGTAAGGTGCGCTCGTCCTTGCTCAAGTCGCTGGTCGGGACAAGATTCGCCAGATTCGGCTGGGCGAAGATATCTTTGCTGATCGTCTCCAGCGACTTGCCGTTCAGACTATAGATGCGTTTCGTGCCCTCCGGCTCCACGGAGACAATACCCAATGCTTTCATCTGCGCCAGGTGGTGGGAGATGGTCGGCTCCTTCAGACCTAGAAGCTCGGCCAGCTTACCCACGCTGTAATCGCCATTCGCCAAATAGCCGATCATCTTCAGCCGGCTCTCGTCCGCGAAGACCTGGAAGAACTGCAGTAGTTTGAGGAGCTGAGCCTCAGAGATATTGTCTGCCTGTAATGTTGTCATTTCGACCTCTATCTAATTAGATTTCTATCTAATTAGAAGTCTATCGAAGTTTAACCTGCGTGTCAAGGGGCTGGTGCTGCTCTGCAATACGACCTGTTGGCTCCGATTGGCGGAGGGGAAACACACGACACTCACTCAGCAGCGCATGGAAGATCCGCCTTTCCTTGCTACAATACTAATCGCCGCATACTTTTCCAAAGGAGCAGCCAACCATGAGCGACGCCAACGATATTATTGAGGTGACCGACGCCACATTCGAGCAGGATGTCCTTGAGCAATCTCGTTATATTCCAGTTGTTGTCGACTTCTGGGCGCCATGGTGTGGGCCGTGCCGGACGCTCACGCCGGTGTTGGAGCGGCTGGCTCAGGACAGCGAGCAATCGTTTGTCCTGGCCAAGATCAATGTCGATGATAACCCGGCAACGGCGATGCAATATCAGGTGATGAGCATCCCTGCAGTGAAGGGGTTCATTGACGGTGAAGTAGCGGCCGAATTCACCGGATCGCAACCCGAAACCAAAGTACGCGACTTTCTGTCGCGGTTGGTGCCCAGCGAGCTAGACGAGGCGTTGGGACAGGCGACTGCCTATCTGGCGCTGCATCGATGGGCCGATGCGGAGGCCGTGCTGAAAGACTTGCTGCGGTCCTATCCCGGCCACAAGGTCGCCGGTTTCCATATGGCCCGCGCCTTATTGGGGCAGGCAAACGGATGCGCGGCCCTCCCCTATCTGGAATCCCAGACCGACGGCCGCGAGCTGATTGCGTCTGAACGACTGCTCCCACTCGCTCACTATCTGTGCCGCGTGCAGACGGCCGAAGCTGACGAGGACGACCTGCCGCCTCTGGAGGCGCAGTACAATCGCGCTGCCCTGCTGCTCAGCCGGGGCAACCCGGAAGCGGCAATGGATGGCCTGCTCGATACGCTGCGCGAGGACAAGCAGTACCGCGACGGAGAACCCAAGGCGGTTATGCTGGCCATGTTTGAGCTGCTTGGCGACGACGACGAATTGACCCAAAGCTACCGGAGCGAGCTGGCTCGCGTGCTGTTCTAGGCACCCTATTCTGACGAAGTGCAAACGAGGATGCGATGAGCGAAACCCCATCAGCCAAGGACGCGGCACGTCTGCTGGCGCACCTGGCCCAGGCTCGGCCCGGCCACCACACTCAGGTGACGGATCAGGAACTGAGCGACGAGGTCATGATGCTGCGCACATGGCAGACAGAGCGACTGACCCAAACCTACAAGGACTTTCTGGAAAGCCGCCGTTACAACCCGGCAGCCGAATTCTTTCTTAGCGACATATACGCCCCGCGCGACTTCAGCCAACGAAACCACGACCTCCAACGGTTCTACGACGGTGTGAACAAGGTGCTGCCAGATCGGGCCGTCTCGATCCTGGCCGACGCTGTGGAGCTGTACCAGTTGAGCGATCGCCTCGACGACGAACTAGCGCGGGTGCTGATTGATGACCTGGGCGTGACAGAGTCAATTACCGCTGAACAATACGCCGAGGCATATCGTCGCAGCGACAATTATGACGATCGCGTCCGGCAAATTCAGCTGGTTGAGCAGATTGGAGAGGGTGTCGACCATTTGATCCATTTACCATTCATTGGCCTGACGCTACGACTGGCCCACACACCGGCCGTGCTCGCTGGCTGGTCTGAGCTGCAAGGCTTTCTGGAGCGCGGCTATGCGGCGTTCAAACATATGAAGGGTGCGGATGAGTTTCTGTCAACTGTTACTCGCCGCGAACGACAGATCCTGGATCAGATCTATGCCGGCGCAGCCGATCCCTTCAACGTTTCAACCTGAGGCAGCCGGCACTTGCCTTGTCCCGATGCGCCACCGCACGTAGGCACCGGAATAAGCGGGCATGCCACATCAACCCTGTTGGTACTTCACACAGTGGAAACGGAGAACGAAGCCATGACCGAATCGATTAGCAAGTTCATTACGGAAGATCAAGACCCGGTCCAGGTGGAGAAAGTATATAGTCGGGTCAAGCAACTGCTGACCGCAGGTGAAACGGTACTCTATATCGCCATCCAGAAACCGATGACTGTCGATCTGTCGCCCGATGTCGTCGTTCTGACCAACCGGCGCTTTATGTTCTACAAGCCGAGCATGCTGGGCCGGGCGGAGTTCACCGACTACATTTGGCGCGATCTCAGCCGGGCCGCCCTGCAAGAACACATGATGCGTTCCACATTGACGCTGACTGCGCGCGACGGGATACAGATCGACGTGCCCAATTTACCCAAGGAGCAGGCCCGGCGGCTGTACGCCATCTCCCAGGAGATGGAAGAAAACGTGCGCGAGGAGCTGCGGATGCGCGAGATGGAGGAGAAGCGGGCCAGCGCCGGCGGCATTGTGCTGCAGAGTGGCACGCCCTCCGGATCGACAGCCGCACCGGCCGAAGACCCGCTCCAGTCGTTGAGCAAGCTAAAGCAGCTGGCAGAAGCTGGACTGATTACCAACGACGAGTTTGAGGCGAAGAAGAAGGAGATCCTCGATCGCCTCTAGAGCAGAACAACCAGCAACTGCCTCGCGCATTGTACCGGCTGAGGCGCGTTGATGCGGTATCTTGTCACCGGCGGAGCGGGCTTTCTGGGGGCGGCGCTGGCCAACCGGCTGGCGGCTGAAGGGCACCAGGTTCACGTTCTCGACGACCTGAGCAACGGCCGTCGGGAGGCGCTGGACACCGGCATCGCCTTCACGCAAGGGGACGTGGACAACGTGCCCCTGCTCTGGTCACTTCTCCAGGAAATCGACTGCGTCTACCATCTGGCCGCTCGCGTGTCCGTGCCCCAATCGATTCTCTATCCTCGCGAGTACAACCGGGTCAATGTGGGCGGGACGGTCAGCCTGATGGAAGCGATGCGCGACACGGGTGTGGGGCGTGTCGTCTTCACTTCGTCGGGGGCCGTCTATGGCCACCAACCTCGTCAACCGGTGCGAGAAACCGACCAACCCCGGCCCGACAGCCCGTATGCGGTCAGCAAATGGTCGGCCGAGCAGTACATCCACACCATTGGCGACCTGTGGGGGCTGGAGACGGTGGCCCTGCGCGTGTTCAACGCCTACGGCCCGGGCCAGAGTCTGCCAGTGTCCCATGCCCCGGTAGTACCCCGCTTTCTGCACCAGGCGCTGGGCGGCGGATCAGTCATCATATACGGCGACGGCAAGCAGACGCGCGACTTCGTCTACGTGGATGATGTTGTGGCGGCCCTGCGAACAGCCGCTACTGCGCGCGGCATCAACCGGGCGGTGATCAATATCGGCTCCGGCATTGAGGTCAGTTTACTGGACCTGGTGGCCGAAATCGAACAGCAAAGCGGTCGTCGCATCAATCTCATTATCAACGGCGAGAAGTCCGGCGGTGTCCCCCGTCTGGCGGCAGACATCACAACTGCCCGTGATCTGCTGGGCTTCCGACCCCGGATCGACCTGGCCACGGGCTTGCAGCGCATGGTCAAACGCGACCCCCGGTTTGCAGCCGGCTAGTCGTTGCTTTGGCTCTGCGCCGGCCATTGTGGTGGCCAAAGTTACACCGTTTTCTTATACTAAGGGCTTAATGATCCGCGAGCCTGGTTCAGGCACATCGTAATCGCGGCACGTAGGAAACTATATGACTGACTCAATTGAGCGATTCGCAATCTGGACGGTACGCCTGGTTGTATCCATCTTCATCAATGCCTTGACGCTCCTGATCACCGCCTGGTTCTTGCCGGGCATGAACTTCATTGACACGCCGTTGGGGCCAAGTTGGTTGCAGGCCATATCGGCCGCTATCCTGATCGGCGCCATCAACCTGCTCTTGCGGCCGATTGTACTGCGCATTGCCCGACCACTCGGCTTCTTCCTGTTGTTCCTCGTCGGCTTCTTGCTGAATGCAGGCGCACTGGCGCTGGCCGCATGGCTGCTGCCGGGCTTTGAGCTTGACAGCTTCTTTGCGGCGATTGTGGCCAGCATTGCCGGCGCCATCGTCAATGGGTTGCTCGCCAGTCTGCTGAATCTGGGAAACGATCAATCGTACTTCCGGCAGCGAGCCATTGACGAAGCGGCCAAGACGCCATTCCCCACCGCAGACGAGCCGGGGCGCAAACTGCTCATGCTGGAGATTGACGGACTGAGCGTCCACCACATGCAGAAGGCGCTTGAGCAAGGATACCTGCCGACCGTCAGCCGCTTGATGACGGAGCGTGGATACGTGCTGAGCCGGGTTGACTGCGGCATTCCGTCGCAGACGTCGGCCTGTCAGGCGGGTATCATGTTCGGTGACAACCACGACATCCCGGCGTTTCGCTGGTATGACAAGACCCAGGGCAAGCTCATTGTGTCCAGCAGCGATGCGGGCGAACTGAACGCACGCTATGCCAACGGCACCGGTCTGATGCGCGGCGGGGGCAGCGTCTCCAACATGCTGAACGGTGACGCCTATAAGTCACTGATGACGGCTGCCGACTTGAGGTCGGCCGACAAGGACGAGGCCAAGCGCCGGGCCGACGACGTTTATCTGCTCATGCTCGACCCGTCCTTCCTGCTCCAGACAATCGCTCGTTACCTGGGCATGGTTGTGGTGGAAGTCTGGGAAGGGTGGCAGCAGCGGCGAAATGATGTCTATCCACGGCTGAACCGGCTGGCCCACTTCTACCCGTTTGTGCGGGCGGCCACCTCCATTTTTCTGCGCGACATGGGTGCAGGTTTTGCCACGTTTGATGTTGTGAGGGGGGCCCCTTCCGTCTACGTGACGTGGCCCGGCTATGACGAGGTCGCTCACCACAGCGGCCCCTGGACGAAAGACGCCTTCAGCGAGCTAAGCCGATATGACCAGGTTGTGGCCTACATGCTCAACGTCATCGAGGAACGGGCGCTTGGTCATTACGATCTGATCCTGCTGTCGGATCATGGCCAGTCGTTCGGCCCGACATTCCTGCAGCGATATGGCGTGACGCTTAAGGAGTTCATTGAGCAACAACTGCCGGAAGGCACGACCGTAGCTGCCGCCATTGGCGGTGACACCGGCGCCGACGCGCTGAGTTCGGCTGGCGCCGAACTGAAGAACGCTCAGCAGGCAACGGGACGCAAAGAAGGAAGCGGCGTTGTTGGACGCAGCACCAAGCTGATTGATCGCGCCTCAGTCGAGGAGCAGGCGCGCATAGCCGCCGCGACCAGCGCAGCCAATGTGACTGCTTACGGCAGCGGCAATCTAGCCCAGGTCTACTTCGACCTGTTCCCCCGCAAGATCACCCTGCCCGAACTGAACGCCGCGTACCCCGGCGCCGTCGACGCACTTGTGGAGCACGAAGGCATTGGCCTAGTGTGTGGCTATCTCGAGGACGGCACACCCATCGCCATGAGCAAGAACGGCACACGCAACCTGCACACAGGCGAGATCGAAGGGGAGGATCCGCTTCTGATATACGCGCCGGCCGAAGGATACGGCGCATCCACCGTCGAGACACGGGCGTGGCAGGTGCAGCGGGTGATGGATTTCCCCCACGCAGGCGACCTGATGGTCATCAGCACGGTCTATGAGGACGGCACCGTGGCAGCACTCGAAGAGCTGATCGGCAGTCATGGCGGATTGGGCGGCGAGCAGACCGACGCGTTTATCTTCCATCCGCCGGACATGGACGTCACCGAGACGCGAAACTCAATCGACGTGTTCCACATCCTCAACAACCATCGTGGAATCGACCTGCCGCTGCCGAAGCCGGTCGAGCCGGAACCTGAACCGATCGATTGGACACCAGCCAATCTTTGGGCCGGGCTGACCATGGTGGGGGTGTGGGTGACCCACGTCTTCCGCTGCCTGATTCCGGACCGGGACGCGTTCACGGCGGTCGTCAAAGACCCGCGCATGACCGGACCGGCGCTGTTGGTCGGGTCGGTCGGGTCTATTCTGTACGCTCTGAGCATGGAAGGGCTGAGTAACTGGATCATGATTCCCATGCGAGTGATTGGCTTCCTCATCGGTGCGGTGGTGGTCTTTGGCGCCGGGTATGTGCTGTCCAACAAGGGCACCTTTGCCCGCACCGTACGCGCCGTCGGCTTTGCCCATAGCCCGACCATCTTGCTGCCGCTGACTCTGATCGATGTGATCGCGCCCGTGATCATTGTGATTGTGATTGTGCTGGAGTTGATCGGCCTCTGGATCGGCGCGGTAATCGCCCACGACCTGAAGGGCTGGCAGTCGGTGGTCCTACCGTTGGTCTATCTTCTGCTGGTCACGGTCGGTGTATCCGCAGCAATCATACTGCTGAGCGGCACGGCCCTGACGATCGAAAGCATCCTGTCGACGCTGGGCATTTTGGCTCCCTAAGACAATAAGCGCTGCCCGGCTGGGGCAAACCGCTGAACGCAAAGAAGGCGGCGACCGCAGCGGTCGGCGCCTTCTCTTGTGTGATAGGATGAAAGTAGGCGAAACGTCTTAAGGAGCTGTTTCCGGATAACCGGGGACTTCTTTCCGCGTGTTGATGATCTGCGACCAGTGCATGATATCAAGTAATGCACCCAGGATGACCCAGATCCACTCCCATCCCTGGACGCCGCCGGGCGACCAGGCCAACATATACATAACGGTCGTAAACGGTGCGAAGATGATGCCCAGGAGGGGTATGATCCAGTCGCCCTGCCAGACCGCCTGCCAGCGGTCGCTGAAGATCCAGCCCAGTATCAGGAACAGTCTTGGCGCAAAGGCCAGACCCATCGCCAGGAGACATCCACATCCAAGTCCGAGTAACATGATTCCCTACCTCCCTACGTAACAGAACGTTGCCGCGACACTCAAGCCGAGATCGCTGAACCTGTCCATAGGTTAATATTAATGGAAGATGAGTAGGGCGTCAAGCGTTCTGTGAGTGCGGTGCTGCCCCCGTCTGTGGCGGCGAGAGCTAGAGGCTAACCTTGAACTCTGGTTCCGGGTCCACGGTGGCCAGGCCGAGACGGACGAAAAGCCAGGGAGCAAAGTAGGTCACCCACAGCAGGATGGCCATGTAACGCAGGACGCGAAGTGGTAAGGCCAGCCAGGCAGGTTCGCCAGGGAAGATAGCGTCCAGACCGGCCCACAGCACGAGGGTGCCGGCGTAGCCGAGGAAGATCCGGCCCAGATGCTGCCAGAACGTGCCCTGCGTCTGGAACCGGATGCGGCTGCCCTCCAGCGTAATGCCGATGGCGAAGCCGAGCAGCGCCCCCAGACCGGTAGCTACCCCTTCCATTGACTCCATTTCGGCCAGCGGAATGTGGCTGGCCCAGGGAACGGTCAGATCAGGTGCACCAATGACGATCATAGCGACGATGTAGGCGGCCGCCAGAACGATCGGGATAAGCACGACGACCAGCATCCGCCGGCCCAGCGTCCGTTTGCTGTAGCTGGTGGCGAACTGCTGCTGCCAGAGCGCAAAGGCCAACAGGATCAGCCCTCCGAGCACGATGCCGCCGATGACGTCCTGCGGAAAGTGGACGCCGAGGTAGACGCGACTGACGCCCATCAGGATGATGTAGCCGATAGCCAGCAGCCAGGCCCACCACCGCCGCACCCACGCAGCAAGGAAGAGGGCCAACACCACCGTCAGCGTGACATGGCCGCTGGGGAAACCGTAGCTATCCGACACGCTTCGGCCGATGTCGGGGTCGATCCAGTACGGACGCGGTTCGCGCACCATGTGCTTCAGCGCGTAGAGAACAAGCACCGACATCAGGAACAGATAGCCGAGCTGTTTGGCGTGACGCTTATCGATGTTCCAGTAGAAGACGGGCAGGATGAGCAGGAAGAACTCCTCGCTCCCCATGAACGAGACTGCGCTCATTAGCCCTTCTGCCTGGGGGAATGTTGTCTGAAGCCAGGCCATGATAGCCAGGCCGAGGTCGTAGTATTGATCCATAGTGCGGTGCCGCATGCCGCCGGATTCAGGAAGCTCGCCCGTCGAATAGTCGACGGATGAGCATTGTAGCGCAGAGCGCCCCCGATACCAACTGGCGCAATAGAGAAAATGATGGTATCCCCGGCAGCGCAACATACCCTTGTTGAGCCAAACGCGCTCATTGGCGCGCAACGTATGATGCAGCGCCTTCTTTAGTGAGCGACTTATGCTTAACGGTTGAAAACTGGGGCCACCATCGCTACAATCCCCTCTTGTTTCAGACCGACCAGTCTGCCGCATCGAAACAACCGTCCGATATCCGGCGAATTCATTACAGGAGAGACGAAAAAGAACATGTTTGAAGTCAATGGCACTTATCGCAACCGCATCGGCGACTACACCGTGCTGTCCATTGACGGCCGCAAGATGACCGTTCGCTACAGCGACGGCACAGAAGCCGAGGTCAATGTCGCTATCCAGGAGCGCATCTGGGAAAATATCCTGGCCGAGCAAGAAGCGCGCGCCGGCAGCGGCCGTAATCGCGCCGCCAGCAAGGACACCAACCATTACATCAAGGCGATCAGCATCCCATTGGGTGAAGAACTTGCTTTCCCCGGCTGGCAGGAACGCGTTGTCATGGTCCAGGGTGAGGAAGCGGCCAAGCGCCTGAAGCCGGGCGATCGCCTCATCTACTATGCGATGGAAGCCCAGGCCTACTTCGCCGTCGTCACGACCACCGGCGACATCTTCGAGGCCAAGCCGAAACAGTACACCTATACTATCGAGGATGCGAAGGCCCACTTCTACAACATCGACATTGATGCCGCCTCCGCAGACCTGGAACGGGCCATCAGCGTCGAGGCCGTGGAGCTGGAGAGCTACCCTGATTTCCGGCGCGTCGCCCAGCAGCCGGAAGCGTTCTACCGCATCAGCGAGGACGACTTCGAGTTGTTGGCCGAAGCACTGACCGAAGTGACCGAAGACGAGGACGAGGATTCCGACGACTTCGAAGAGTTTGAGGAAGAAGACGAAGAATAAACCTTATGGCTGACGAATACATCCTGGTCGCTGTCGCGTGGCCCTACGCCAACGCCGATATCCATCAGGGCAATATCACCGGCTCCTACTTACCGGCCGACATCTACGCCCGCTACCATCGTCTGCAAGGCAATCATGTCCTGATGGTCTCCGGTTCCGACAGCCACGGCACGCCCGTGACCGTTCGGGCGCACGAGGAGGGCAAGACCGCGCGGGAGGTATTCGAGTCGTTCCATCTGCGCTTCCTGCAAACGTTCGAACGATTGGGCCTGACCTACGATCTATTCACCCATACTGACACGGAAAACCATTTCCGCGTCTCGCAGGATATCTTCAGCCAACTGCTGAAGAATGAGTACCTCTACCGCAAAGTGACGCCGCAGATGTACTCTCCCGAAACGGGCCGCTTCCTGCCCGACCGGTATGTAGAAGGGACGTGTCCTGTCTGCGGTTATACCAACGCCCGCGGCGACCAGTGCGACAACTGCAACACCCTGTTTGAGAGCGCAGCCGAGTTGATCAACCCGCACGGTCGCGTGGACAAGAGCGCCTTGGAACTGCGCGACACTGAGCTAGCGTCTCGGCGGTCACTTCCTGGACGTGATCGAGGGCCTGCCCACCCTGCGGCTCTTCGGGCGGGCCAAGGCGCAACGCGACGGGGTCCACGAGGTGTCGGAGCAGTATCGGGCGACCACGATGACGGCGTTGCGCATCGCGTTCCTCTCCGCGTTCGCACTCGAGCTGATCGCCACGCTGTCGGTCGCACTGATCGCGGTCGAGATCGGCCTGCGACTGGCATCGGGTGGCCTGGTGCTCACGACCGCACTGATCGTCCTGCTCCTCGCGCCGGAGTGCTATCTGCCGCTGCGACGCGTCGGTGCCAGCTTCCATGCAGCTCAGTCGGGCCTCGACGCCGGCGATGACCTCCACGACCTCCTCGAACGACCGACGCTTCCCACCGGGACACGAGTTGCACCGACGTCCGGGCCCATGATGCTGCGCGACGTGGCCCTCGTGCGCCGTGGCCGAGTGGTGCTCGACGGCATCGACCTCGACGTGACGCCGGGCTCGGTCGTCGCGGTCTACGGCCCGACGGGCATCGGCAAGTCGACGCTCGTCGACGCCTGTCGCGGTCGGCTGGTCGACCGGCACGGCACGATCACCGTCGGCGGGATCGACGTGCGTGACCTCGACCCCGACTCGTGGGCCGATCAACTCGCGGTGATCGGGCAACGGTTGACCGCGCTCGGCACCTCGATCGCCGAAGAGGTCCGCGGGTCGACGTCGGCCTCCGACGACATGGTGGCGGCGGCGCTCGACGACGTCGACCTCGCTGTGTTGG
This sequence comes from uncultured Chloroflexia bacterium, assembly GCA_963715935.1. GTDB lineage: Bacteria > Chloroflexota > Anaerolineae > Promineifilales > Promineifilaceae > Promineifilum. The sequence continues at coordinate 153,788 of CAVQSM010000009.1, forward strand.
GTGATCGTCGCACCGACGAACTCTCGGGCGGCCAGCTGCGTCGGGTCCAGGTGGCCGGAGCGCTCGTCGCCGTCCGGTGCGGTCGTGCCCGTTTCGTGCTCGCCGACGAGCCGACTGCCCACCTCGACGCGGCCACCGCCGATCGGGTGTGGCGTGCACTGGCAGGACTCGCCGGCGTGAACGGCGCTGCGATACTGGTCGCCACGCACGACGCCCGCTGCCGCGCGGTCGCCGACCGGGTCGTCGACCTCGGTGGTCCCCTCGACGACCGCCGATCGCCTCCCCCGGTCGAACCCCGCCTCCGAACGGCGCTGACGCTGACCGCCCCGACACCCCCCGATCCCGCCGGCGCCGACACGGACACGGAACCGGGCACGGGCGGCAACACGGGCAGCGACGGCGTCGTCCCCGGCCGCCGCGAGCTCTGGTCGGCGACTCGACGGGTCATGCGCATGGCACGGCCGGCCCGGCGCCGGTTCACGGGCGCCACCGCGCTCGGCGCTCTGGCCGAGGCCTGCACCCTCGGTCTGGCGGGTGTCGCCGCCTGGCTCATCGTCAAGGCGAGCGAACAGCCGGATCTCGCCGAGCTGTCACTGGCGATCCTCGCCGTACGGACCTTCGGCATCGGCAAGGGCGTGTTCCGCTACGGCGAACGGCTGGCGACCCACGATGCCGGGCTCCGTTCGCTCAGCGAAATCCGCGCGGCGGTCGTCGACAGGCTGGCCGACATCGCACCGGCGGGCATACCGGGATGGGAACGTGGTGACCTCCTCCAGCGAGTCGTCGGTGACGTCGACCGGCTCCTCGACCTGTTCGTGCGAGTGCTGGGTCCCGTGCTCTCCGTCGCTGCGACCGCGGCAGCCGCTGCGCTGATCACCCTGGTGCTCGACCCCGCCGCCGGAGCGGTGCTGGTCGTCGCGTTGGTGATCATCGGCGTCCTGCTCCCCTCGGTCACCGCTGCCCGCGAGACGACGATCGGGCCGCTCGTTGCACATCGGCGCGCCCGCCTCGCCGGCGCCGCACTGTCCTACACCGAGGCGTTGGATGCACTGATCGCCCACCGGGTCGAGCGGGCCGCACGGGCACGAATCGACGTCACCGGTGCCGAACTCGACCGGCTGACGATGCGCCGGACCCGAGTCCGCATGGGTGGCGGCGCCGTCGTGGCGGCCGCCCCCCTCGCCACCACGATCGCCACGCTCGCGGTGATCGGCCCCTCGGCCACGTCGATCGCCGGACCGGTACTCGGTGTGCTGGTGCTCTGGCCGCTGGCGATCGTCGAGCTGGTCGGAACCGTCAACGACACCGCGGCCACGGCGCCGAGTGTGGCAGGGTCGGCCGTGCGGGTGGTGGCCGCGCTCGACACGCCCGATCCACTTCCGGCGGCCGCCGATCCCCGAGCCGTCGGTGACACGCCCGATCTCACGATCGACGACCTGACGGCGCGGTGGCCGACGAGCGCACGCGACGCACTCGGCCCGGTGACGATCGAGTTCCCGTTCGGGTCACACACCACGATCACCGGTCCGAGCGGGAGCGGCAAGTCGACGTTCGCGGCCGTGCTCGTGGGCTTCTTCGCTCCACGGTCGGGCACCTACCGGATCGACGGTGACGACGTCGCCGTCATCGGTGGGGCGAACATCCGCGAGCGGGTGACGTGGGTACAGCAGCTGCCGTGGCTGGCCGACACGACCGTCCGGGAGAACCTCCGGATCGCCGACCCTGCCGCCGACGACCACCGGTTGACCGACGCGCTCGGGGCGGTTCGGCTCGGCACGTGGCTCGACGATCTTCCGTACGGCCTCGACACCCGGATCGGACGAGGCGGATCGGGAATGAGCGGCGGCGAGGCGCAACGGCTCGCAGTCGCCCGAGTACTGCTCGCCGATCATCGTGTGGTGGTACTCGACGAACCCACCGCCCACCTCGACGCCGGGACCGCCGAGCGCGTACTGGCCACGACGCTCGACCGGTTCGCCGACCGCACCACGATCGTGCTCGGCCATGACCCCGCCGCGCAGGCCGCGGCTCAGGCGACGGGATAGCTGACGAGCAGCGCACCGGCGACGGCCAGTGTTGCGGTCGCCGCGGCGATCAGGAGAAGCTTCGGCAGACGCGTCCTGAACGACGCGGTGATGCCGGCAAAGAACAACGCGGAAGCGAAGAACAGCGTGAGCCGGATGTAGTCGTCGGCGGTGTCACCCGCTTCCTCGCTCGCCACCGTGGCCGCGAGCGCCTTCGCATCGAGATCTCGTGACGGCTCCAGGAGCTCATCGAGATACTCCTGGTTCTGCAACAGGTTC
>CAVQSM010000010.1:0-292014 GCA_963715935.1 uncultured Chloroflexia bacterium
CAACCTGATAGTGCCGATCTGGCAATGGGTGCTGTCCTGCTCACCGGCAATGTAGTTGTGTGCCCGGAGGCGTCCCCACCGCCTGCAGCCAGACTTTACTTTTCTCCAGCCTTCGTACAATCCAATGTGGACGGAATCGACCGTCTGGCCCCACTGAATGAGCAAGGAGCGAATGCCTGCCATGAGCGACCAGTCGATTGACGTGCCGACTCCCCCACCGCCATACCCCGGTACCGTTGTAGAAGTAAGCAAGCTGTTCTTTCGCATGGGCCTCGTCGCCTTCGGCGGCCCGGCAGCCCACATCGCCATGTTCCACGACGAAGTGGTCATCCGGCGGCAGTGGTTGACCGACCAGGAGTTTCTCGACCTGCTGGCGGCGACGAATCTGATCCCTGGCCCTAATTCCACCGAGATGACGATGCACATCGGCTACGAGCGGGCGGGGTGGAAGGGGCTGATTGCGGGCGGGGCCAGCTTCATCTTTCCCGCTTTCGTCATCGTCACGATCCTCGCCGCGCTCTACGTCGAGTTCGGCACGACGCCCGCCGCCCAGTCGCTGCTCTACGGCATCCAGCCGGTGGTCATCGCCATCATCCTGCAAGCGATCTGGGTGCTGGGACGGAAGGCAGTCGTACCGGAGAGCGGGGTCAATGTGCTGATGGCCGTGGTGGCGCTGGCGGTCTTCGGGCTGTATTTCGTGGGGGTCAACGAGTTGATGCTGCTGCTGGGCGGCGGGTTGATCATCTTGCTCGTCGAGAACGGCCGTCGCTTGTGGGACGATCGACAGGCGGAGGTGGGATGAGCCTGCTGCTCCTGTTGCCCGGCGCGACGACGATGGCCCGCTTCATTCAGGAGCCGAGCCAGCCGGTGACGCTGACCCAGCTGTTCTGGTCCTTCCTGAAGATCGGTTCCGTGCTCTACGGCAGCGGGTATGTGCTGATCGCCTTTTTGCAGACGGAGTTTGTGGAGACGCTGGGCTGGATCACCAGCCAGCAGCTGCTTGGACGCCGTGGCAGTCGGTCAGTTCACGCCCGGCCCGGTCTTCACCACAGCGACGTTCATCGGCTATCTGGTGGCGGGCCTGCCCGGCGCAGTCGTGGCCACCGTCGGCATCTTCCTGCCCGGCTTCGTCTTCGTGGCCATCACCAACCCGTACATCCCCCGGCTGCGCAGCAACCCGTGGCTGAGCGGTTTTCTCGACGGCGTGGTGGCCGCGTCGTTGGGCCTGATGGCGGCCGTCACCGTCGATCTGGCCCGGCAAACGATCATCGACATTCCCACGGCCCTGATCGCCATCGCGGCGGCCGTCCTGCTGCTGCGTTTCCGGGTCAACACGACGTGGCTGATTATCGGCGGGGCGATCATTGGACTACTTGCGTCATCGCGCGGGGAGTTGGATAATCGAGCCGGCTCCGCACATCTGACAGGTGGCGGCGGCCTTCACATTTAAGCGTGTCGTCGCGCCTGGTGTCGTCGCGCCTTATCGACTGCGCAGCGGCGAACGACCGCTCAGGATGAGCCGCCAATGCCGGCCCCGGTCGCGCCGACCAGCGCCACGCCCGCAGCGATTGTCATCATGTCCGGTTGCAGCAATGGTTGGCCGCGGAGCGCCTGCCATAGCGTCAGAGCCATCACTCCAAGATAAGACAACCCCGGCCAGCCAGACCAGCCCGACCTGTTCGCCGGTGCTGCGACGTTTGCCGCGACCACGCTGGCTGGCCAGCAGGACGCCGAACAACGGCACAATCTGCATGGCATGGAGGCCGATGAAGTGGGGGATGCGCAAGTCGCCGCCGACACTGCTCCAACCGACAATGGGCAGACCCTTCGCCGCCGTCGGGACGCCAACGCTGTGGGCCCCGATGGTGGTGGGTGCGTGGCCGGTGGCGGCAATGTCGGCCGTCTGTTCCGGCGTGGGCAAGGTCATCAGCGCCGCCGATGCCGGAACCGAGCACCGCCAGCACCAGTCCCAGCCGCAAAGCGTGGCCCAGTGACCGGGTCACCCATTCGCTGGCGGAGCAACAAGAGCGCCGCGACCAGGCTGGCGCCCCACAGGCGATGGATCGAGCCGCCCATGACGCTGTACAGAAGCGGCGTCCATCGCCGTGGAAAAGTTGAAGTGGCTGCGTACGCCGCGCGACGCCTGGTAGAAGATGATAGCCATCTCGACAACGAAGGCGACGGCGGTCACCCACGAGATGACTGCTACCGACCGGGGCGCGTTGCGGATGGACTCAGCAGCCAGATGAACGTAAAGCAGTAGAGCGCGATGGAGATGCCGAACTTGGCGGGCTTGAGCCACGCCGGTTCGTTCAGCATCTGCGCCGGGCTGACGACCAGGGCGACGAGCGCGAAGAGGAAAGCGGCCGCGACGGAGACGATGCCGACCGCCAGCGGGCGGTTCGAGCGCCATGCGTCGGCCAGCCGACGGCTGGGCTGGAAGGGACGATCGGAACGGGTGAGGGAGAGGGGATCTGCCTTGCATGTCTTGACTCCTGTTTGACTTGTGAACAAAACTCATAAACCTAACATTGTTCGGTAAACGGCAAAAAAGAGAGCTAGTTGATGAATCCGCGTAGCATCGATCGCAATGCCTGGTCCTCCAGCGGACCAAATTCGCATGTCGGCGACCTCGCCGTAGGTGATGGCCAGCATGGACAGTCCGTGCACCAGTGCCCACGCATTGTAGGCCATCTCGTCCGGGTCAAACGCGGGGCGTTCGGCGATGATGCCCTCCGCCAGACCCCGCTCGATGGCGGCGACGAGGATGAGGTAGGACGAGCCATCTTCGTACAATCCTTCGACGCTCGCGTCGGATATGGTGGTGAACATGAGCAGGTAGAGGTCGGGGTTGCGGCGGGCGAAGTCGATGTACGCTTCACCGATGCCGTAGAGATACGCTTCGAAAGGCAGACTCTTGTCGACCGCTTCCATGCTGGCTGACAGGCGGACATGGCCCATGCCGCACAGCTCGCCGACGATCGCTTCCTTGCCGCCGAAGTATTCGTACAGACCGGCGGGACTATAGTCGATTTCGTCCGCAATCGCTCGCATGGAGAGCGCGTCGGCGCCCTGGCGGCCGACAATGCGGCGGGCGGCGTCGAGGATCGCCTGCCGGGTGCGGGCGTGGCGTCGTTCGCGAGGGGTTGCTTGATCGCTAGTCATAATCTGAACACCGTTCGGAAATGTATACGTTAGAAAGTCGGTGGTGTCAAGGGGCGTATGAAAAAGAGTACACGACACTTGTCGCGAACGTGGTGTATGTGGCAAGCTTTACCGCAGCGTGCAGATGCCAGTCCGGTCGTCGTGCGGCGTAAGCCGGCATTGGTATGTACGGGCTACGATTCTACAGTCGTATCAACAGCATTGGTGTGTCAACCAGTTGCTGACAACGTGTGCCCCCAAAAAGACCTGACAGGTGTTCATCACCTGTCAGGTCTGACAGTTGGTTAGCGCGACTACGCTACGCCGTTTGGACGACCGCCCGTTCACGTTGACGCTGGATCACGTCCCAGATGAACGCCAGCAGGAGGATGGCCGCACCAGCCGACGCCGCGATCAGGATGGGCTGCACGTCGCCGTAGCGAACGATGATGCCTACATAAGCGTAGATGTAGACCAGCAGGAAGACCCAGTCGCGGTAGAAGGTGCGGTAGAGGAACAGGGCCAGCACCGCGCCCACCAGCAGCATGATGACGCCCCATGTCTCGTAGCTGAGGCCGAAGCCGCCCCACTCAACAGCAATGAGCGCCGAGGCGATGTTGGCTACGGTAGCCACGGTCAGCCACGCCAGGTAGATGCTGATCGGTATCTGCAGAATGCGCTCCCACGTGCCGACTTTCGTCTGCCCAATCTCCAGCTTGCTATAAGCGATGACGCCAGTGATGACCAGTGCGAACATGATGGGCAGGGTGGTGACGAACATCTCCATGCCGAAGATCCACACCCAGAGGCCATTGAGAATCAGGTTGACCATCAGCCACGGGGCGGCCGCCCGGAAACGTGGGTTGTCACGCTGCGCCGGCAGCGCCTGGTAGATGGCCCAGCCCACGATGCCCAGATAGATCACTGGCCATATCGTGGTGAAGACGTAGGTCTCCGGAAAGAAGTAGTTAGGTGCCGGCAAAGGTGTTATTGGCGATGTCGCCGGTGTCGGTGTTGGCCGGAAAGCCCAGGATAATTGGCGACGATCGTGGCGATGACGATGACGACGAGGGTTATGATGCCCACATCGTGTTGTTGCTGTCGTTCTTGACGGCACGTTGCTGCTGCTTGTTGTCATGATCTTACCTCACTTCACTTGTTGTCTATTGAACGCTGACCCCTGTGGCCAGCACATTGATCATATCTGCCGCCATCGACGTCTTTCGGCCGATCCTGCCAGATGGCGGGCGTGTTGTGGATCGTCTGCACGATCGAAAAAAAAGATGCTGCCAATAAATCCAGGTCGGGTGGGTCGATTTCACCCCGATCCCGCGCCGCAGCCAGCAGATCGACAATCGGCTGCTGAAGCGATTCGTAGATGGCCCGGCCAAGCCGCCCGGCGTGTTCCGGGTCGAGCGCGGGCATATCGGCCTGGTTCATGCGGATGAGATCCAGCGCCGGTTGGGAGAACAGCCAGACGGCAGCTGCCTGGAGTTGGGTCGTCCAGTCACCTGTCGCTTGACGAACGGCCGCTTCCAGCCCAGCCCGATGCCGCGCCAGGCTGCGCTCGACCACCTCGACGAACAGATCCTGCTTGCCGCCGGGAACGTGGTAGTAGAGCGACGCGGTGCGAATACCGACCTCGCCGGCCACATCGGCCAGCGTGACGCCCTTGTAGCCGCGCTCCATAAAAAGCTGTTCGGCTGCGACAAGCACTCTGTCGCGGGCAGAGCTGGCTTCCAACTTGCTATCTCCGTTTAATGTTGACCTATCTAACATTTGTTAGGTATTATACAGGAACAGATTTAGTTTGTCAAGCATTTGCACAGGTATGTCAATCAGGGATGCTGCACGCCGCCTGCCGGAATCGGCATCTGAGGTATTGGGGGCAGGCGTAAAGGGAGTGCAGGTGGTAGATGGGGTGTCGTCTGTCAAACGGGGGTAGCCAAGCGCTTCCCCCTTGGGTGAATCAGTCTGGCAAGCCGTTGAACAGATCAGCCATCGTTGCGCGGTAGGACATGAAGGCGGCCCGTCCCTCGCCGGTCAGCCGGACCAGCGTATACGGCCGCTTGCCCACAAATGACTTCTCGATAGCGACATAACCCGCCGCTTCCAGCTTCGACAGATGGGACGACAGGTTGCCCCAGGTTAGCTCCGTTTGGGCCATGAGGAAGTTAAAGTCGGCTTCCTCCACGACTGACAGATTGGCCATGATCAGCAGCCGGGCCGGCTCGTGGATAATCCGGTCGATGTCGCTCGGGTTGGGGGAGGGCAGTTCTGTCGGACCGCTGCCGCTGGTTCCCGCGCCTTCCACTGGATCAGGTAGCCGGGTCACTGCTGCTCCGCGAGGGACGCGTCTTCGAGGACCGGGTAGGTGCGGACGAAGTGGATGAAGATCACGACGCCGGTGACCATGATGATCGTCCCAACCACGCTAAACTGAATCGACGTAGCCAGCCGCCAGTTGTCGCTGAACCAGACCGCCACGAACCCGCTGGCCAGCAACATGGCCACAATCAGCCCATCGAGCAGACTCAATCCGTAGGTCGACGCCCCGAAGTAGAACGACAGCCCCATCACGAATGCCGAAGGCGATTGGCAGGTATGGCTGAAAACGGCCGCCGCCGGCAAAGGCCAGAATGAACAACGCCACCATCACCACGAGGGCAAAGAGGAGGATGCCCCGGCCTACACCCGGCTGCATCTCGAACTTGGCATAGCCGATGCGCGGGTAGGTATAGCGTTTGCGTAGTGCCGAAGCGGGCAGGATGAGAAACGCTCCAAACGCCGCAATCCATGCCGTCGCGGGATTCCGGAACGACAGCCCCAGGATGAGCAGGAGTAGTCCCAGAAAGACGTACAGGAGGCCGTCCACATTGAAACGGCGTCGCGCCTGCTGTTCCAGCAAATCAAGATCAAGCTTCTTATCTGACATGGCTCACCTCCACCAATAACTCTGCGAGCTAATCTACTTTGCGATACAAAGTAATCTGTCCATATTCTAGATCGCACAGGCGCGGTTGTCAAGAGGGAGAACAGGCCAGCGTTGGGGCCTCAGGGGGCAAGCCGTGGGCAAGTGTCGACACATGAGATCACCAACAGGATCACTGGTTGGTGATCGTGCGCGCAAACTGTCCCTCCCACCCTGAGCTTTCGACCGTCGCCAAAACGGCCCCCAAGCGGCTTAAGTGCGGTCGCCGGAACTCCCCTGCAAACGTAAAACGCCGCACCCGTGAGGATGCGGCGTCTAAAGGGGGTTCTGTCTGAGGAGGACAATCAATGTTTAGTTGATTCTGAACCACCCACTTACAGTGTAATTGTACCTATGCCTTTCTACGTGAAAAGACCGTAAATACTGCTCTGACTAGGAGATATGTCCTGGTCAGGCCGTCCATAGGCTGACTCCTGGCTCAGGCAGGCTGATGAGTGCTGCAGAACTCGGAGCCTTCGAGCGCGTTTCGCTTGCACTGCGTGCCTGCTTTGGTGGTGGCCTGGCAGCGCTGCGGCTCTGGCGCACTCTCTTTCGCCGGGGCGGGCTTCGCCTTGGCGGGTGCCTGCGCTGCCTTGGCGGTGCCGTTGCCGTTGGCTGCTGCTGGCGTCCCTTCCACCGCATCCGCAGCTCGGGCGGCGAGCTCGCTGGCGGCCTTGCTGGCGCGGGCTATCACATCGCTGAGGGCCGTTCCGGCTTTGCCCGCCATCTCATTGACGGAGACGGCGTCGGCTTCCGTGGCCGCTTTCTTGTCAGCGGCCGCTTCCTTGTCTGATACCGGCGGTTCGTCCGGTGTCCCTTCCCGCACGATCAGAATCGACACCTCAGTGAACCAGGCCGCGATGAGGGCCAGCACTGACCAGTAGCCCAGCACAGCGACGCCCAGCACGCCTGCATAGAGGGGAATCTCCAGCAACGTTTTGCCGTCCTTGTCCTGAATCGCAATCCTGCGTACAACGGCTTCACGCAGCAGTTCCTGAATCGTCTCTACGAGGCGGCCGCCCGCCACAGAGACTTCTTCAGTCCACTCGTTGTTCGCCTTGCCGTTCGGTTCTTCAATCTCGTCTACGGGTATGGAATTGTCAGTCATGTTGTGTTCTCCCGGCGAAGGACTAGGCTGCTGCCAGATCGTCGTCGCCCGCTAGCTCTTCTTCGGAAATGCCGGGCATCTCCAAAAATGCCTCTTTCATGGTCTCCGGCGCCTCTTCGTATTCGATAAGAATCGAGGTCCGGGTCAGCCACGCCGCGCCGAGCAGGGCGGCCGTCCACGGTCCCAGCACCAGTACGCCCGCCGTTCCCAGCAGGAACGGGAGCTCGATCAGCGTCTTGCCGTCGGCGTTCTTGACGGTCACTTTGCGGACCGTCGCCTCTCGGGCAAGGCGGCTGAGCGTTGCGGCCAGGTCGCGCCCGGCCACAGAAATCTCTTCGGTGGTCGTGTTCGTCTTGGCCACGACCATGTCGTCTGTCTCGATGATAATATCGTCGTTGGTCATCTTGTAAGTCTCCTTCAGTTCGCAGCTGCGCAGCGTAGCCGAAACGAGTCGGCCGCTGCCCGCCATTCTACTACCATTACGCATAACCTGCGTTCGGGTTGCACGCAGTATGCCGCAGTGCGGCATAGACCAGCGGGACCGCCCGCGCCTTGTCAGCTTATGGGCGTAGGAGTAAACTTTCAATGATCCAATTGGGCTGGAGGGAAGTGTGAGCCAAGCAGATCCGCAACATCCAACAGAACCAACACGGCCTGAAGATTTACACCGCAAGCGTGGGTGGCTGGCGTCGCTGCTCATGCGCCAACAGCCCAGCTTCCTTGCCCGGCTTGTTGCAATGCGACGGCGCTTGCTGGCCCTGTCCCGCCCGCAGCGGCGATGGTTGACCCGACGGGCGGCCGTTACGCTGACCGGCGCGTCGCTCTTGCTGGCCCTCAGCCAGGCATCGGTGACAGCCAACAGCATCACGGTCGTCGACGGCGAAGTTGCCGTTGAGGCGAATGGTCTGTGCTCGCTCATCGAAGCGATCGAGAACGCCAATAACAAGGCCAATGGACAGCGCCACGTTGATTGCGCGGCTGGCGACCCGGCTGGAGCAGACACGATTGTCCTGCCAACGAACGGGATGTTCGAACTGACGCGGTCGGTCAACGACACCTATGGCTACTCCGGCCTTCCGCTCATCCTGGGCGACCTGACGATTGAAGGCAATGGATCGACTATCGAGCGCACAGGGCGCAACGATCTGCGACTCTTCACCGTTCTGGTCACCGGCGATCTGACAATCAACAACACGACGCTGACCGGCGGGCGCAATGGATACTATTACGGCGGGGCGGCGTATACCAACGGCGGTACCATCACACTCAATGACAGCACCGTAAGCGGCAACAGTTCGTACGGTGGAGGCGGGCTGGCCGCCGTTGAAGGCGCGATCATTGTCAACAACAGCACCGTGACCGGCAATGAGGGCTACCAGGGCGGCGCGTTCTACGTACGGTACGGCACCATCACTATCAATGACAGCCAGATTAGCGGCAATACGTCTACCTATGGAAGCGGCGGTGTCGCCTACGGCTATGAGGGTGCGATCACCATCAATCGCTCGGTCGTGGAGTCGAACTCCGCCACTTACGGTGGGGGCGCGGTCTCTTCCTTTTACGGAGAAGTGACGGTGACGGACAGCACGCTCCAGAGCAACGTCACCGAAGAAGGATATGGCGGAGCGATCGACCTCTCCACCAGCAGCGCCACGATCACCGGCAGCCAGTTCCTCAACAACGAGGCGTACGGCGGCGGTGCGGTCAGCGGCTTCGACTCGACCATCACGGTCGAAAGCTCCACGCTCTCCGGCAACAGAGGCAAGTCGATCGGTGGTGCGCTCTATGCGTTTGGCGGCACGCTGGACGTCAAGCAGTCAACTTTCTCCAGCAATACGGCCGTCGATGATGGCGGAGCGATCTATCTGGACGAGGTGGCGGCGACCATGTCGGGCGTGGTCATGGTCGGCAATCAGGCCGGCGCGACCGGGGGCGGTCTGTTTGTCAATCACTCCGTGCCCGGCGACGTGGCCGACATCGACGGCGGGATCTTCTACGTCAACAGCGCAACCAGCGGCGGGGCCATCTTCAATCAAGGCAATCTCGATCTCAATACGGTCACGCTCACCGGCAACTCGGCCACGACGGGGGGCGCGCTGACCAATGAAGGCACAACCATCGTCACCAACAGCACGATGAACAGCAACACGGCCACCGGAGCGGGTGGGGGATGGCACAACGGCGGGCCTGCCTCCGCCACGAACAGCACCTTCAGCGGCAATTCGGCCGACCGCGGTGGCGCCATCGCCAACGCAGGTCCGCTGACGCTGCAGCAGACGACTTTCACTGCCAATTCGGCCGCTGCCTCAGGCGGTGGCGTCGACAATAGCAGCGCGCTAACGCTGTTGGGCAACCTGATCAGCGGTAACAATGCGCCGGCGGGTCCGGAGCTGGCAACCACAACAACGGTAACAGTCAATGGCTTCAACCTCTTCGGACAGTCTGGCAGCGCCGGGCTGCTCAACCTTGTGCCGGGCGCGACCGATATCGTCCCCGCCGGCGCATTGGCCAGCATTCTAAGTCCGACGCTGGCCATCAAACGACGGCCCGACCCAAACGCATGCACTTGTCCTGGGCAGCGCTGCCATCGACCGGGTTCCCAACGACCAGTGCGCGGCCCCGCCTGTGTCGTCGCGCGACCAGCGCGGCGCGGTGCGCAACAGCAACGGCAACGGCGTACCCAGCGCCAATGAGTGCGACATTGGGGCGTTTGAATACGGAGGCGTTTTCTCGCCCACGGCCACGGTCACGGCGACAGCCACCGCCAGCCCGATGCCGACGGCCACTGCCACCGCGACAGCTACGCAGCCGCCGGGAGGGACACCGACCAGCACCCCATCACCAACGCCCACCGCGACTGTGCCAGTCACCCCGTCGCCAACGCCCAGCCCGACCGCGACCCAATCCCCGGCACAGACGTTGCTCTACTTGCCGGCAGTCATCAGCCCCTAGCCGGGCCGCACGCTTTCTGGCCCGCGGTCTGAATCGCCGCGACTTGCCGGCCCACATACGGTCATTTCAGGTCGCATTGACCGCAGTTTTGGCTGAATTCAGGATCAGATAGGACCAATTCCTTATGCCAGATATGTGCCGCACTGGATCATTTCCATATATTGGCCCATATATGGTGGGTCCCCCCACATCTTGGCAATGCCACTATATGTGGGTATTTGCTTGACAACCGGGCGATATATGGTGTCTAATTATGTTCACGCAGCGAAAGGGAAGAAGCTCGGATCGTGGTGCGGTGCACCGGCCACGCCTGGGCTTCTTCCTTTTTAGGGTGCGTTTGGGCCCATATGGGCGGCGCAGCATGAGAGCTGTTGCCGTTTGACGCCGCCCGGCTTACAATCAACTTGCTCTTGCACAATGAAACTGAACACTGCCCGGCAACGTGCGCCGGGTTTTTTGACGCTTAGCGCCTGAGATCGCAGGCCTGAAGGTAAGTATGAATCGCCAACCGCAAAACGATATTCGCAACATCGCCATCATCGCCCATGTTGACCACGGCAAGACGACGCTGGTCGACGGCATGCTGCGCCAGACCAACGCCTTTCGCCAGAACCAGACCGTCAACGAACGCGTCCTCGACTCCAACGACCTGGAGCGCGAACGGGGCATCACCATTCTGGCCAAGAACACCAGCATCGAATATGAAGGCGTGACCGTCAACCTGGTTGACACGCCCGGCCACGCCGACTTCGGCGGCGAGGTGGAACGGGTGATCAACATGGTCGACGGCGTGCTGCTGCTGGTCGATGCGGTGGAAGGGCCGATGGCCCAGACCCGCTTCGTGCTGCGCCAGGCGCTGGAGAAGGGGCTGAAGGTGATCGTCGTCGTCAACAAGATCGACCGCCCCGCCGCCCGTCCGGAGCATGCTGTCAATGCCACGTTTGATCTGTTCGTCGACCTGGGCGCGACCGACGCGCAGGCTGAGTTCCCGGTCATCTACACCCGGGCCACGGAAGGGCGGGCGGGCTTCTCCCCGGAAACGCTGGGGGACGATCTGCGGCCGCTTTTCGACACGATCCTCGACCACCTGCCGCCGCCGATGGTTGATCCCGACGGTCCGACGCAGATGCTGGTGACGACGCTGGAGTACAGCACCTACGTGGGCAAGATCGCCGTCGGCCGTCTGACCAGCGGCGACCTGAAGGCCGGCCAATCGATTATGCACATTACCGCCGAAGGCGAGATGTTTCCCAGCAAGGTGACCAAGCTCTACACCTTCCGTGACCTGCAGCGACAGGAGCAGGATGAGGTGAAGGCCGGCAACATCGTGGCGGTGGCCGGCATTCCGGAGGTGGGCATCGGCGATACGCTGGCCGACCTGGAGAACCCGATCCCCTTGCCGCCCATCACCGTCGAAGATCCGACCGTGCGGATGGTCTTCCGCGTCAACGACAGCCCGCTGGCCGGACGCGAGGGCAAGTATGTTACCACGCGCCAGATTCGCGAGCGGCTGATGACCGAGCTGGAAAGCAACGTCGCCCTGCGCGTGGCCGACATGGGGGCGTCGGGCGAGTTTCTCGTCTCCGGGCGCGGCGAGCTGCATCTGGCCATCCTGATCGAAACGATGCGCCGCGAAGGGTATGAGTTCGCCGTCGGCCGTCCGGAAGTCATCTTCCGCGAGTCGGAAGTGGAGGGCCGCCTGGAGCCGTTCGAGCATGTCTACATCGAAGCGCTGCAAGATTATTGGGGTGCGGTGACCGAGATGATCGGCCGTCGCCGCGGCTTGCTCCAAACCATCACCTACCAGGACGACGGCACCGTCTACGGCGAATTTGTCATGCCGACCCGCGGCGTGCTCGGCTTCCGCCAGCCGTTCCTGACGGCTACGCGCGGTACGGGCGTCTTCCACACCCTGTTCGACGCGTACCGGCCCTACGCCGGAGACATTGAGCAGCGGGAGCTGGCCTCGATGGTCTCGCTGGAAAGCGGCCCGGTCAGCGGCTACGCGTTGCAGCATCTGACGTCGCGCGGCGACTTCTTCGTCGCTCCCGGTGAAGACGTCTACGCCGGGCAGGTGGTGGGCGAGCACATTCGGGACGACGAGCTGGTGGTCAACGTCAACCGCACGAAGAACCTGACCGGCCATCGCGCCGTGCCCAAGTCGATCATCGACGCCCTGCCCGCGGCCCGCAAGCTCTCGCTGGATGAGGCCATCGAGTATCTCCACGAGGACGAGCTGCTGGAGGTCACGCCGGAATCGCTGCGCATTCGCAAGACGATCCTCGACCACAACGTCCGCGGCCGGTCGCAGAAGCGGGCGAAGTATGAGGTGGAGGCGTAGGCCGCCGCGCCTGGAGAATTTGTCGATGTAGAGACGCCTCGGTGAGGCGTCTTTTTCTTTCCTGTCTCCAGGAACGAGATAGCCCCTTTCCCATCGCTGTGCGGTGATCAAAGGATAGGGAAAGGGACATGACGTCCCGGATTCATGCCGCTATACTACACGCCACCAATCACAAGGAGTGACGCAGTATGGCTTACAATCTTCGCAATCGCAGTTTCGTCAAGTTGCTCGACTTCTCGCCGGACGAGATTCGTTTTCTGCTCAAGCTGAGCGCCGACCTCAAGGCGGCCAAGTACGGCGGCTATGAGCAGCCACGTCTGGTGGGCAAGAACATCGCCCTCATCTTCGAGAAATCATCCACCCGCACCCGCACTGCCTTTGAAGTGGCTACCTTCGATCAGGGTGGTCACTGCACCTACCTCGGTCCGTCGGGAACGCAGATCGGGGCCAAGGAGTCGATGAAGGATACCGCCCGCGTGCTCGGCCGCATGTACGACGGCATTGAGTACCGTGGCTTTGCCCAGGAGACGGTGGAGATTCTGGCCGCGTACGCGGGGGTGCCGGTCTGGAACGGGCTGACCAACGAGTTCCACCCGACGCAGATTCTGGCCGACATGCTGACGATGCAGGAGCACAGCGACAAGCCGCTGCGCGAGATCGCCTACTGCTACATGGGCGACGCCCGCAACAACATGGGCAACTCGCTGATGGTCGGCGGCGTCAAGCTGGGGATGGATGTGCGGCTCTGCGCGCCGCGCAACAACTGGCCGGAGGATGGGTTGGTGGAAACGTGCCGCGCGATTGCCGAGGAGACCGGCGCCCGGCTAACGCTGACCGACGATGTGGACGAAGGCGTGGCCGGCGTCGACTACCTCCACACCGATGTCTGGGTATCGATGGGCGAGCCGGACGCTGTCTGGGAGGAACGCATCGAACTGCTGATGCCGTATCAGGTGAACGCGGCGGCCGTCGAACGCACGGGCAACCCCGACGTCAAGTTCCTCCACTGCCTGCCCGCCTTCCACAACCGGGAGACGACGATCGGCGAGGAGATCTACCAGAAGTACGGCATCGAGTCGATGGAAGTGACCGAAGAGGTGTTCGAGTCGGAACGGGCGCTGGTCTGGGATCAGGCCGAAAACCGGATGCACACGATCAAGGCGGTGATGGTGGCGACGTTGGGGAGTTAGTTCGCGGTAGCAGCCGGCACACCTGACAGGTCTTCAAGACCTGTCACGTGTCGATGCGTTCCCCTTCACATGCGCCGCTGACTGACTGGGCAGCACCAGTTTGCGTGGTCGACAACGGCGACTCGACGGTAGCTACTCCGTGCGAAACGGCGCCATCTTCTCTACCGGGCCGACATACGACTCCAGCCCCTCATGCCCCAACATCTGGCGTATCGCCTGAATCTCGCCAATATGGAACCAGTAGTGGTAGATCAGCCGCTGCATGGCGGAGCCCACGCTCTGCACCCAGTCGCCGGAACGCTGTAGCTCGGCCAGCAGCGACTCGGCCGTCAGGGTGTCAAGATACGGTTCCGTGGCGGCCGTCACCGCCTCCCAGCGGGGCCAGACGAATGCGGCCGTCGGTGTGGACATGGGCGAACCAGGCGCGAACTCGACCAGCTCCGGGTGAAGCATCTGGTCCTGGGCCAGCACCAGCCAACAGCGCTGTTCATGCCATGCCAGATGGCCCACCGTCCAGCCGATGCTGTTCATGGGGCCGAGATGGGCAGCCACATCTTCCTCTGTCAGATTGTCCAGACCGCGCCGCCATTCGTGGCGAGTGAAGTAGAGTTGGTCAACGAGCGGGTGGGGCATGGGAGACTCCTGTTGTCATACATTCAGACGACCGGATCGTCTGCCATTGACAGATGCAAATCGCGGCCGTCATACGGATTGGCCAGCACCACCGCTTCGTCCAGCTCCACGCCCAGACCCGGCTCGTCTGGACAGGCCGCCAAAATGGGGCGGGGTAGCGCTCACGACAGAAGTGGTAGCGTCGGTAATCTTCATGCGGCGCTCGTCTGAACGTGGAGCAGCTACAGGCCCAGAGCAGCCAGGCCCAGTTCGGCCAGGGCGATGTCGTCGGCTTCCGGTAGGCCGCTGACGCCGACCGCGCCGGCCACCTGGTCGTCGACAACGATCGGCAGGCCGCCGCCCCAGCCGGTGTAGCGGAGGTCGCCGAAGTTGGTGATTGGAAAGCCTTCCAGTCGGGCCGCTTCGCCCACCTCGGCGGACGGTTTGCGCTCGCGGGCGGCCGTAAACGCCTTGTGGATAGCGTTGTTGATCGAGGCCAGCGGGCAGCCGTCGGTGCGCAGGAAGGCGATCAGTTCGCCATGATTGTCGACGACGGCGACGGCCGCGCCGCCGGGTGCGCTCCAGTTCGCGGCGGATGGCGTCGACAATGGTCTGGGCGTCGCTGTGGGATAGGTGGGTCTGCTGGTGCATGAGTGGGCGTCCTCCGTCTGTTGGGCCGAGGGCCATTATAACACAGCGGCCGTCGCGCAGGCCGCCAGGTCGAGAGCGTGCAGCGGACGGTCGTAGCAAGAAAGATGAGTCTCGACAAGCCGGGGCTACATGCTTGCCCGTTCCCCAGTCCTATTGCCCAAGCTCCATGAAGCACCATGAGCACTATATGCCGAGATGGGATCGATAGCGATAGCGATTGCGAATACGATTGCGATAGCGATAACGAGCATAGTTGCCCCGACGACTAACGACTAGCGACTACAGACGAACGACTAACGACGACAGACTACGGACTAACGACTAGTGACTAAGGACTCCCCGACTACCAAAAGAGCCGGAGACGCAGGTCCCCGGCTCTTGAGCGCGGCAAAGCGGTGGCGCCAGTTAGCTAGCGGGAGCTGATTTCGTACACACTTATCGAGCCGCTGACCTCGTTGCCGACGAACAGCAGCGGATTGCCGGTCGGGCTCTGGTTGGCGGGCACGAACGCCAGCCCCTCAGGGGCCAGGTCGCCGGCGGTGTCCGCTTCCGGATCGCCTGCGAAGTCGCGCGGGTTGATGTACTGGACGAACTGTGGCGCGCGCGGATGGGTGATGTCATAGACGACGACCCCGCCGATGCGCTCCAGGCCGATGAAGGCGTACGGGCGACCCCACACGGTACCGACGACCACCCCTTCCGGCTCCGGGCCCTTGTTGTCGCTGCGGTTGTCGAACGTGCCGTTCTCGTCGTTGGTGCTGTTGAACTCGTCGGGGTAGGCGGCGGCCGTAATCTGCTCCAGCGCGTCGCCGCTGTCCCAGACCAGATTACCGGTGCGAGCGTCCCAGATGGAGAAGGAGCGGGTGCCGAAGGCGTACAGTTCTTCAAACGTGCCGTCGCCGTTCGTGTCGCCGTTGACGTTAGTGACCGTCAGGCGGCCGATCGCCTCATCCTCTTGCAGGTCGGCCGCGTTGGGGAAGGCGGTCGGGTCCAGCGTCAGGTCCTTGACACGCTCTTCTTCGGCGAAGGCGTCGTAGTCACGGGCGTCGCCTTCGTTGGCCGTCACCAGGAACTCGCCGCCGCGTGTGCGATAGCTGTCGATGCCGTCGGGCTGGAACATGCCGAAGACCGGCCAGTTGGCGATGTTGATCGCCCCATCCCGGTCACTGGCGTCAAGCGCATTGCCGCTCATGCTGTGGTCCTTGAACCCCAGTCCGAGCAGGGCCAGCACCTCGCCACGCCGGAGGTCGACCACGGCCAGGGCGTTGTTCTCTTGCAGCGTTACATAGGCGAAGCGCTGATTGCGAGAGGTGGTGATGAACTCCGGCTCCAGGTCCTGGGCCACGGTCGCGCCGGGGCCGAAGATGCGGATGCTGGGGTCGAGCGTGGCGTTGTTGAATGCGGTGAAATCGGCCGTGCGCACGTCAGCTTGCGTGAGTCGGGCCGGGTTGCGGCGCATGTCGATGATGCTGACGCTACCTTCCGGATCGACGGTGTAGTCGCTGCTTGGTTCACCCTCGTTGGCCACGACCAGGTAACGGCCGCGCTCGGTATAGGTGACGGCGTCGGGCAAAGCGCCCACCGTGACGTCATTGATGTAGGCGCCGTTAACGTCAAAAAACACGACTTTGCCTGGGTCGGTGGCGGGGTCAGCCTGGATGGCGACCGCCACGTTGCCCTGGTAGACATCGACGCTGTTCGCTCCGTCTCCAAACGCTTTCGCGTCGATGGCGAACAAAAGCGTCGGGTTGGCCGGGTCGCTCACGTCAAGGACGTCGACTGTCGAGTCGGCGGCGTTGATGGAGAATAGGCGTTGCGAGCCGGGGTCATAGGCGACGATCTCCGACGCGCCGTTGTCGAAGACGCCGGTGCGATAGTCACCGATCAACTCAAGGTGAATGGAGCGGGTGTCAGTGGCGCTGACGGCCGTCAGGCTGAACAGGGCGACCAACAATAACAGGGGTTTTGTCAGAGAAGGGACATGCGAAAATAGACCAAGTTGTTTCACTCGTTTCCTCCAGAAACATGCTAAGTTTACAAAACGGTCTCTTCTCTGTAGAGTAGATTATAGCGAAAACTCTATTTGAGGAAAATGCCAAGTTGCCAATCTGGCGCGAGCGCTACAGGTCCGACCTCAGGAGGCCGCGTAAAATGCCCGCTCGACCCAACAGACCGAGCAGGTGGCCGTTCGCGTCGACAACCGGCAGCCGCTTGACATCGTGGTGCAGCAGCAGGTCGAGCGCCTCGCCGAGCGTGTCTCCGGGCCAATGGTGAGGACCGGCTGGCTCATGACGTCGGCCGCCACCAGATCGGGAAGCGCCTGAGCGCTGCTGTCGCGCGGACCGCCGAGGGCCGCGCGCAGCCGGGCCAGCAAACCAGGTCGCAGGCCAGGTTCAATCTGCCGCAGTAGATCGCCATCGGTGATAATGCCCACCACGCGACCGGAAGCGCTGAGGACCACCACCCGCCGTCGCCCGGTTGACTCGATGGCCTGCAAGACCGCGTCGAGCGGCGCGTCAGGGCTGACCGTGGGCACTGTCTGGTCCATCAGGTCAATGACGGTCAGACCCGTCCGATGGTGGGTCGTCGGGAGCCAGGACGAACGGCCTCGTGCTGGTCTATGGCCCGCAGGATGTCGATGCGGCTGATGATCCCGACGAGACGATCATCGCTCATCGATGACGGGCAGTCGCTTCAGGTCGTGGCCGACCATGAGCTGCCGCGGCTTCGCGCAGTGAATGTTGCGGACGGGCCGTGCTGACCGGCGAGGTCATCAGACTGGCGGCGGTTTCCGACCGTGTCGTGCAGCTCGGTGAGTTGGTCGTGCCACTCCGCCGTGCTGGCCAGCCGCGCCGAGAGGCCGGCGTGGCGCAGCAGATCGCCATCGGTGAGGATGCCCACGAGACGGCCGTCCTTGTCCACCACCGGCAGGCTCCGCGACCGGACGGCAAGCAGCTGATCCATCACGTCGCCGATCGGCGTGGAGTCGTTGACCGACACCGGGTTCGGCTGCATGGTCGTGGAGACCGCGGCGTCGAGCGGATCGGGTACGTGGGCAGCGGTCGTCTGGATAATCGTCACGGGTTCGGTGGTGATGAGCACCGTGGGCGCCAGCGCTCGGACCACAGGCAGGAGTCGCTGCACCGTTTCGTCGCCGTCAATCCATTCGAGTCGAATCGGCAGGTCGGCGGCGAGATCGACGATTGTGGCGCTGTGGATGCGGCTGTCCGCTCCAAAGCCCGCCAGCCCGCGTGTAATGGTGGCGCCGGCTGCGCCCTCGCGCAGCAGCAGCTCCAATATGGCGGTGTGGAGCGGTTTGCCCCGGTGCTGATCGTGTTCGTCCAGATAGATGATGACGCGGGTTGCTTCGACGTTGCTTTCCATGGTGTCGGTTGCTCCCTAGTTACCCTGACCGCCCCAATCGGCCAGCCAGCGGGCCGCGGCGGTGCCCAGGACGACGAATAGCAGCCCGATGCCGTTGTGGAGGAGCATGTTGCCAAAACCCGCCCACCAGCCCACGTCTCGCCACAACCCCACACTTTCGACGGCGTAGGTCGAGAAGGTTGTGTAGGAGCCCAGAAAGCCGACGGTCAACAGCAGACGCATGTTGGGCGACATGGAGATCCGGTCGGTCGTCAGGGCGAGGACGAAGCCAAGTAGAAAGCTGCCTGTGATGTTGACGATCCATGTGCCATGCGGATAGCCCGTACCCAGCCGCCCAGCCGCCCATAGTCCTACGAGATAGCGGGCGTTGGCGCCGAACGCCGCCCCAATAGCAATGTACAAGAATTGACTCACGCTCGCATGTACTCTCCCTTCATCGGGTTGCGAGGCTTATTGTAACAGGTGGCGGCAGGTTAGGGGAAAGCAGCAAGCCCGTCATCCGGCGGTGCGGATGGCGGGCCTGGTTACGGTCTGGTTATCTGGTTGCCAGGACGCTAAGCGGCTAGATGATCAAGAAAAGCCCAAAGAATGCGGAGCACGCGGTTAACACGATGCTGACGACAGCGAAGATGAGCATAAAGGTCAGACAGCCCATACCAGCGGGCGACTGCCCGGCCACTCGTTGTGTCCGCTTGGCTTCGTTGTAGTAGATCACATTGACGATGAAGCCAGGGATCCAGAATAACCAGTAGAGCAGGAAGACGAGAACGGCCGCTCCCGTGTAGCTCTTGTTTTTTGCGGCAATGCGCTCTGCATCGGCCACCGTCATGGCCGGCGGTTCTTGTCCGGCTGCCTTATACGCGTCTCTTTCCTTGTCGGACATCTCGGTCATTGTTCGCCTCGCTTCATGGATATGACATTCACTCTACCACCCAGTACGCAGATTGGGGGCGTTGGTTGCTGCGCGTTCCGAGTTGCGTTAAGGCGTGCGGCACGCGGGGCGCTCGCTGACCTGCCATCTATGAACACATCGGGCCGGCCTTTCGCCCACTATTGCTGACCGTGGCTTTCCGGGAACGCGCGGCTAGGCGGTGTGCCCGCAGGAAGGAGAAATGAGAGGCAACGGGATAGCGGGATCGGCCGTCGCCAATTCGTACTGGCGTGGCATCTCCATGACGAAGGGACAGTCGCCGTCGCCGTGGCTGCAGCTGCCGCACTCCGTCAGGGCGGCCGTCTGGCGAATCTTTCCCTTGCGCACCCAATGCTGGATCATGCCCTCCAACTGCGGCACGGAGACGTCCAGCCGGTGGGCGATCTGGCTGAGTGACAGCGGCTCATCGGCCGCTTCGAAGATGGTCAATACCTGGCGCAGCTTGCTCTGGCTCATGACGCTCCTCACACCAGCAAACGGCCGATCTGGAAGACCAGAACAGCCGCCACCCAGGCGATGACCAGGGTGTAGATAATCTGTACCCACATCCAGCGGCTGCCGAACTCTGCACGCATGGCGGCCACTGTGGTCATGCAAGGGACGTAGAGCAGGACGAAGATGTTGAAGGCGACGGCCGCCACCAACCCGGCTGCAGCCGATCCGGCCGACAGCGTGAACGTCTCCACCAACGCTGCTTGCAGGCGGGTGGAGCCGGTCGCCTCAGCCGCGACCGGGAACAGGTCCAGGTAAGGCAGCTCCACGAATGGGATCAGGTTGATGGTGCGCGGGATGATGTTGACGACCTCTTGCAGCGTGAGCAGGGTGGCCCGGCCGAAGCCGATGAGCGTCGCGCCCACGTCTTGCAGGAGCGTTCTGGTTGGTTCGGATGTTTCGGCCACCGTCTCTTCGCCGACGTAGATCTGGTTCATCGTGCCGACGATGACTTCCTTGGCCATCAGGCCGGTCATCAACGAGCCGGTCGCTTCCCATGTGCCGAAGCCGGCCGGGGCGAAGACGGGAGCCACGGCGCCGGCCGTCACGCCGAACAGGCTGTCCTGTGGCGGCACGTCGTTGAACGACCCGGCGCCCGCCCGTCCGGGAATGGCCATCAGCAGCCAGAGAATGACCGACATGGCCAGGATGACCGAGCTGGCCTTGATGATGAAGCTGCGCGTGCGGTCCCACATCTGGCGGCCGACATCGGACGGATGGGGCACGCGGTAGGGCGGCAGCTCCATCACAAAGGGCGCTGGTGGCTGGCCGCGGTAGATAGTGTGCTTCATGGCGAAGCCGGTGGCCAGGGCGACACCGATGCCGATCAGATACATGGCGAAAATGAGGTTGCCGGAGGCCGCGCCGAAGAACGCCGCGCCAAACACGACGTAAACCGGCAGCCGCGCGCCGCAGCTCATGAATGTGGCCAGCAGGGCGGTCAGCTTGCGGTCTTTCTCATTCTCCAGCGTACGGGTGGCGTAGACGGCCGGGACCGTGCAGCCGAAGCCGACAATCATGGGCAGAAAGCTCTTGCCGTGCAGACCCAGCCAGCGCATAACGCGGTCCATTACGAACGCTGCGCGGGCCATGTAGCCGGAATCCTCCAGTACAGCCAGCGCCAGGTAAAGGAACAGCAGCACCGGCACAAAGACGAGCACACCGCCGACACCGGCAATGATGCCGTCGGTCAGCAGCGAGCTGAACCAGGTGCCGCCCAACCCGACGGCCGCCAGCCCGGCAGTCGCCCAGCCGTACACCGTTTCGTTGATGAAGACGTCGATCCAATCCAGGTAGGGGGCGCTGACGTTGGCTGTGAACTGAAAGACCAGCCACATCATCAGTAGAAATATCGGCAGTCCCCAGATGCGATGGGTGACGATGGCGTCGATACGGTCGGAGGCGGTCTGTACAGCGTGGGAAGGGCGGTCGACCACGGCGTCGATGATCTCACCGATGAAGCCGTAGCGCTGGTCGGCGATGAGCGTTTCGGCGTCTTCGCCGGTCGCCGCTTCAATGCGTGCCCGCGACGAGGCAGCCGCCGCCAGCAGCGCCGTGGCTCCCCGTTGTTCCAGAGCTTCGAGGATAGCCGGGTCTTCTTCCAACAGCTTGGTCGCCAACCAGCGCGGCGAAATCATTTGCGCTATCGCGCTGTCGGCGCTGATCACTGCCTCCAGCTCATCTAGTTCGGCGGCCACTTCGCCTGTGTAGCGCGGATGGAGCAGTGCTTGAGGTGGTTGTTCGCTGACCGTGGCAATGGCGTCTTTCAACTGGTCGATACCCACGCTGCGGTTTCCTACCAGCTCGACCACCGGCAGGCCATTCAACTGGTCGGAAAGCCGGGTTGTGCTGATATCGAGACCGCGACTGCGGGCAATATCGGTCATGTTCAGGGCCACAATGACTGGCCGCTCCAGTTCGATGAGCTGGGCCACCAGATAGAGGTTGCGTTCCAGATTGGAGGCATCGAGCACGGCGACAACAGCCGTCGGTTGGTCGTTGACAATGAAGTCCCGGGCGATGATCTCTTCAACCGAGTAGGCCGTCAGGCTGTAGGTGCCGGGCAAGTCGACGAGCAGAATCTCGTGGTCGCCCACGCGCAGGCGTCCCTCTTTCTTCTCAACTGTCTTGCCGGGCCAGTTGCCCACATGCTGCCGGGAACCGGTCAGCGCGTTGAAGATGGTCGATTTGCCAACGTTGGGGTTGCCGGCCAGAGCGACGGTGATGGTCATCCGGCTGCCTCCTGTTCGATTTCGATCATTTGAGCTTCCGTCTTTCGCAGTGACAAATGGTAGCCGCGAATGAGGTAGTCGACCGGGTCGCCAAACGGCGACGCCTTAACCATCGTGATCGTCGCGCCGCGGGTGATGCCCATGTCCATGAGACGGCGGCGCACGGCGCGTTCGCCTCGAATGCGGGCCACGCGTGCGGTCGCTCCGGTGGGTAGTTGGTCCAGGGTGATGGGGTGGTCGGTCATGATGTGGTTTCTTAACCCGGGTCGTCTTATGGGACGGCCTGGACAGCGGTAGATGCGAACGATGGGGCGGTGGGCTGGGCGTCTACGAAGACGAGGCCGGCCATCGTCTGGCTCAGAGCAACAACGCGCTCGCCCAGCTGCAGCGTGATTGGGCCGTCGAACGGCGCCTTGTCCAGCACTGTGAACGTCCGGCCCGGCATGAGTGCACAACGCTCCAGATAGGCGAAGGTAGCTGTGTCGGCGGGCAAGATGCCGACCACTTCTCCTGACTGGCCGGGGGATAGCGATGCCAGCGAGATGCCAGGCATGGCGGCCGTCTGCCCGTCTGCCGCCGGAATGGGGTTGCCATGCGGACATTGCTCAGGATGGCCCAAATAGGCGGCCAGCGCCTCGGCCAGTACGCTCGATGTGGCGTGCTCCAGCCGGCATGCTGTCTCGTACAACCCCGACCAGTTGAGGTGCAGATGGTCGGCGAGGAAGCATTCCCACAAACGCTGGCGGCGGATGACGCTGCTGGCGATTGCCTGACCGGCGGGGGTAAGCAGCACGCCCTTGTACCGCTCATGCTTCAGGTAACCCTGCTCGATCAGTCGCTTCATCATTTCGCTGGCCGACACCGGGGAGACACCCAGCCGCTCGGCCACACGGGCGATAACCACCGGTTCGCCGTCGCCAGTCAGTTCGGAGATGCTCTTTAGATACATTTCGACGGCTTCGTTTCCGGTGGTGTGTGTGCGCATAAGCGGGTACCCTTTGCTGAATTATAAGGTTACCCTTATTTTATCGACCGGCGCGGGGGGACGACATGACATTTGTCATGGGAGTGGGTGCCTAATGTCACATTATTGGTAGAGAGGCCCGGTTGTGCCGGCGATGTGGCGCGTTATGGATAGGAGCAATTGAGGAGCAAACAGTTGCACCGGGACCACCAGACCGGGTAAGCTCCCTGGTATTAGACGAATTGATAATGTTGACGGACTCAAGCCGAATATGGGGGAGCGCCGTCCAGCTCAGTCAAGCAGCAGGAAGGAGATTGTCATGGGTAATGAAAACAAGCAGACTGTCGTAGCGACATTTGAGAATATGGAAGCGGCCGAAATGGCCCTGCGTGACCTGGGCGGCCGAAAGAGCGGCGTCGAGCGCGGGGCGATTCTCTTGCGTGACCAGAGCGGTGAGGTCTACGTCCACGAACTGGATGACAAGAAGCTGGGCGACATTGCCCGCGACGGTGTTGACCTGACCTTCTTTTTGGTACTCGGCGGGGCGGCGATCGCCATTGACGCCCTTGTGTCTAGCGCACGCCTGCTTCTTCGCAGCACGGGGCGGGCCGTCGATCTTGGCGGTTCGCTACTGAAGGCGCCAATCAATGCGGTCAGCGGCGTTCTTATGCCCAATCGCAGTATGGAAGCGTTGGGCCGGGCATTGCCGCCCGGCGGTACGGCAGTCGTTGTCGAGGCTGACAGTGACAAGGCCGACGATGTGCGGGAAAGTCTCTCGGAGCACGGCGGCAACGTCGGTAACCAGTAGCCTGCCGCTCTTCCTACGGAGTGCTGAAGGATTGCCCCGGTCCTTCGGACCCAGGGTCCCAGGATTCCGTATAGTGACCAGCCGTATATTCAGAGATGACCCGCCGCCAGAATGACTTTGCGGCGGTGTTCGACTCCATTTGGCCCACGTGCCAGCGGCCCTGCCACTTGTCGAACAGGGAAACAGCGGCCGCTCGACCAACGCCCTGCCCCCGATACGGCGGCTGCACGTAGAACTCCGCCACCTGGTAGACTGGGTCCGGTCCCAGCTTCAGCGTTCGAACCAGAGCAAAGCCCGCCAACGCTCCCTCTGTGTAAATGAAGTACGGGTGACGTCCGCCTTCGATCCAGTACCGAGGCAAATAGAAGTAGGTGTAGCGGCCGTTCGCGTCCGGCTGGTCCCCGCTCATCGGGCTGAGTTCGGCCAGGTATTCGTGTAGCATCTCCTCCAGGAGAGGTCGCTGGTCCCCGGTGATCGGTTCCAGCGTGACGCCGGACACCGGGCGAGGCTCATCCGCCATCATCCACCTCCGAGGCGGTGACACGCGGCAAGGTCACGGTAAACGTTGTCCCTTCGCCCTGGATACTGGTGACGTCGATCTCGCCCTGATGAGCCAGGACGAGCTGCCGGGTGATGGCCAGTCCCAGGCCGCTGCCGCCGCCCGCTGTCCTGTGTCGCGCCCGGTCGCCCCGCCAGAAGCGGTCGAAGACATAGGGCAGCTCTTCCTTCGAGATACCCAGTCCGGTGTCACTGACGGCCAGCCGCACCAGGTCGGCGCTGGCCGTGGCTGACAGCGTGATGGAGCCACCGGCGCTTGTGTGCCGCAGCGCATTGCCTACCAGGTTGGACAGCACCTGGTCCAGCCGGTCCGGATCGACGTTGACCCAGACCGTGTTGTCCGTGTGCGTCAGACAGCTGGAGCGCGACCCCTTGTTCTTCCGCCTGGGCGCCAAAGCGGGTGACAGCGTCGGCCAACAGGTCGCCCGGCAGCACCAGGCGCCGGTGCATCGGCAGCTGCCCGGCCTCAGCCAAAGACAGCGTCTGGAGATCGTCAACGAGACGGGCCAGCAGTCTCGTCTCCTCCAGGGTCGCGGCGATATGCTCCGGCGTGGGCTGATAGATGCCATCGGCCACGCCCTCCAGATTGCCCTGGATGATGTGGAGCGGCGTGCGGAGCTCGTGGGCGACATCGGCCGTCAGATTGCGGCGCTGCTGTTCGGACCGCTCCAGCTCGGCCGTCATCAGATTGAAGCGCTTGGCCAGACGGCCGACATCCCCGGAGCCGGTTTCGCGCACGCGCACGGTGAGGTCGCCTTCGGCAATGGCGTCGGCGGCGGTCATCATGTCGGCCACCGGCGAACCGATGCGCCGGAAGAAAGCGCGGCCCATCAGCCCGAGCACCATCATGATGACCAGCGGTGTCGCGCAGAAGGAGACCAGCGCTGTCAGGTACGGCGCGCTGCCGCCGCTGGAGGAGCGGAGCAAGAGAAACACAGCGCCCGAAAACAGGAGCGTGGCCGATAGCACGAACAGCAGGAAGAAAAGCCCGAAGCGGCGGCCCATTTGCTTTCGTCTGGCCAGCATCTGCGGGTCCCAATCGTGGGGTGGGCCGTCCCACTCATGCCACCGTTGTGACTTCCAATGTTTCATCGCTTCTCTGTGCCTGCCAGCCTGTAGCCGATGCCGTAGACCGTTTCGATGACACGGCCGTTTGCTTCGTCCTGTTCCAATTTGCGCCGCAGATTCTTGATGTGGCTGTCCACGCTGCGATCATAGCCGGCGCTTGTTTCGCCGTGGATTTCGTCCAAAAGCTGTTCGCGGCTTAATGTCTGGCCGGGATGCTCCATCAGCGCGGCCAGAAGCCGGAACTCGTTGGGCGTCAGGTGCAGCGGCTCACCGCCCTGGGTGACGGTGTAGGCGCTGGCGTCCAGTTCGAGATCGCCGTGGCGCAGCACAGCGGCTGCCGGTTCGGTGCTGCGCGCCCGGCGCAACGTTGAGCGCACGCGGGCAACCATGACGCTGGGCGAGAACGGCTTGGTGATGTAATCGTCCGCACCCAGCTCCAGACCAACAATCTGGTCGCTCTCCTCGGACAGCGCCGTAAGCATAATGATTGGCACGTCCGATTCGGCCCGCAGCCGTCGGCAGACATCTCGGCCGTCCATACCGGGCAGCAGCAGGTCGAGCAGGACTAGGTCCGGCTTTTCCTGCCGGGCGACCATCAGGCCAGTTGGGCCGTCGTGGGCGGTCAGGACGCGAAAGCCGTTCTTCTCCAGGTAGTCGCGCGCCAGCTTGGCGATCTTTGGTTCGTCTTCGATGACGAGGATGACGGCTTGCATAATGGCTAGTGTACCTTAAGGGTGGGCCAGCGCGAAAGCTACCCCCGTTCAGGACGAGGGTAGCTTTCTGGTGCGGCTGGGCTATAGATAGTCGTTTGGATCCTTTTCCGGACCCACTTCGTCAGCGCTGCCGTCGCTATCGCTGCCGTCTTTGTCGCTGTGCCACGGCGGCCGTTTGTGGTGCCGCCATCCGGCGCGTCGTCGTGCCATCCGGCTGCCCATAAACATGAAGCCCATCAGGCCGAGCAGGCCAAAGGCGCAGAGCGGCAGCAGCAGGAACAGGCCAAGCGATGGGCCGCCGGCCCGGGGGCCGAACTCGGGCATCCTGTCTGGCGTCTGCGGCTGCACAGGAGCGACTGTGTCGCTGCCGGTCGCCGGCGCTGCCCGCTGCAGCGTGCCCGCTGTGAAGCCTTGCCAGTAGCCGTGACGGTAACTGTTCGACCGGGTGGCGAACAGAGCGCCAATGATAAGCATGATGAAAATGAGCTTGCCGAAGATTCGGAATCCGCCCGGATGACCGTGGCGCATGTGTCTATGCTGCATGATGTACCTCCACTTGAACTGAGTAACCTTGTTTCATGTTCTCAAGATACCACCCAATTGTGGAGGAAACGTGGAGAGGGCGGGGAGGGTTTGTGGATGATCGCAGCGGGCCAGACTCAACCGTGAGTCTGGCCCGCGCTCAGCTTCGACGACTGCGGCTTACTCTACGAAGTTGCCCTGCCGCATGAGCGGTTCCGGCGTCCCGTCGGCCAGGATGCCGTCAACATCGGTCGTAGGCGCGCCGATCATGAAGTCGACATGAACGACGCTGCTGTTGCCACCCAGGTCGGCGAACTCCGCCTCGGTCAGCTCTTTGCTGCCGTCGATGCAGGCACGATAGGCGCGTCCGAGCGCCACGTGGCTGGCGGCGTTCTCGTCATAGAGCGTGTTATAGAAGAGGCGGCCCGATTGGGCGATGGGAGAGCTTTGCGGCACCAGGGCCAGTTCGCCCAGGCGAGATGCACCTTCATCCGTTTCAATGATTGAGCGCAGCAACGCTTCGCCTCGGGCGGCAGAAACGTCCGTGACACGGCCATCTGTAAACGAAAGCGTGAACCCCTCGATGAGGCTGCCGTTGTAATTGAGCGGCAGCGACGCCGAGACCACGCCATCGACTCGTGCCCGGTGAGGCGCGGTGAACACTTCCTCGGTGGGCAGATTAGGGATGTGGTCGATGCCGTTGGCGGAGGTCGCGCCGCCACCCATCCAGCGATGTTGCTCCGGCAGCCCGACGACGAGGTCGGTACCCGGTCCGGTGAAGTGCAGCGCTGTGTACCGCTTCTCGTTGAGATAGTCGCAGCGCGCGTGCAAGGTCGCGGCCTGCTCTTTCCAGGCAGCAATGGGATCGGGCGTGGTTACGCGACAGATGTCGAAGATGGCTTCCCACAGATGCGCTTCCTGCTCATCAGGCGTCACGTCCGGGTACACTTTCGCAGCCCAGGCGTGGACAGGGTGGGCGATGACGCACCAATTCATCGCGCCCGCGCTGACCAGACGATAGTACGGCTCGGAGACTCGTCCTTCGGCCTTGCGGTGGGTGCTGATAAGGGCGCTGTCCTGGTCGCGCAGCAGATCAGGGTCAGTGCCGCGAATAGAAAGAACAGCATCGCCTTGCTCGGCGTACTCCAGTCCCGCCTTTGCCCACCACGTCGAGACTTCATCAAATGAATCGCGCGGCGCGTATTCGAAGCGGGCCAGCAGCAGCTGGGGATCGTTCCACAATGTCTCAACCAGGCGAGCGCCACGCTGGTACGCTCGCACAGCCACTTTCTCTACCAGCGGCGCGAACTCGATCGACGACCAGATCAGCAAGCGTTGGCCCGGCTGGATATTTACGCCTACCTCGACGGCGAGATCGGCATAGCGGTTCAGGTTCCTTTCAAATTCCAGTGGTAACATGTTGTCTCCTTGCTCAGATGGCTCCCAGAGCGGGGGTCTCAAGTCAGATAGTATCGCCCATTTCCGCAGGGCACGCTAAAGACAAAGTGTGCAGATGACGGCCCCTGCTGTCCCTACCGGTGGCCCGGTATGATTAACGCTACGCGCCACATCGTCGCGCCTACCCGCCCGTGAACTTCGTCTTGTAACCCAACTTCTGTAACGCAGCAGCGACCGTATCGCGGTGGTCGCCCTGAATTTCAATCGTTTCGTCCTTCACCGCGCCACCTGTGCCGCACGTCTTCTTCAGCTTCTTGCCAAGGGCCTTCATGTCCTCAGCCGTCAGCTGCAGATCCATGATGACAGTGACCGTCTTGCCGCCGCGGCCCTTCTTCTCGCGGCGGATGCTCGCAGTTTGTTGGTCGGGTGGCAAACTCTTCCGCTTTGGACAGCGACAGGGGTAGCTGCCACAGCGCTCGCAGCGTTTGGCAACGGCCGAATCAGTGGAGTAGACAACATTTCGTATGCGACGTTGGGACATCTTGGCTCGCAATCAGGGCCCGTCCAGCTTGCCTGCAATCCATGACCGCGCTCAGCGGGGCAGGCTGCGTTCTGTGGTCGGGTCACTGCCGGGAATCGATTCCTATCGTTATCTTAGCCTGGGGCGTCAAACGCCCACAGGCCCTTGCGCATGACCGGTTCGCGACGGCCGTCGTCATGCAAGCCGTCGATGTCCATGTCGGATGATCCGATCATAAAGTCGACATGGACGGCGCTCACATTGCCCCCGGCCGCCCGGAAGGCGTCATTGTCCGAGGTCTCGGCCCTGGGCAACGCGCTCCGGTAGCCCTGCCCAAGCGCCAGATGGCAGGAGGCGTTTTCATCGAAGAGCGTGTTGTGGAAGAGCAGGCCAGAGCGGGCAATGGGCGAATCTTCCGGCACCAGCGCCACTTCGCCCAAATAGGACGCACCTTCATCAGCCGCTATCAGCGATCGCAAGAGCGCTTCACCCTTGTCCGCCTGGACATCAACGACGCGGCCGTTCTGAAACGTGAGGGTGAACCCCTCGATGAGGCTGCCACCATATGGCAGCGGTCGCGTGGCGCGCACATGCCCTTCGATGCGCAGCCGGTCCGGCAGGCTGTATATCTCCTCAGTAGGCAGGTTGAGGATGTGGCTGACGCCGTTGGCGGCCCGGCCGCGGCCGCCCAGCCAGCGGTGACCAGCGGGCAGACCGACCCTGAGGTCTGTATGCGGGCTGCGAAAGTGCAGGGCAGTGTATTGGCGGTTGTCCATCACTGCCTTGCGTTGCGCCAGCTCTGTCGCGTGCTGTTCCCAGGCGGCCACTGGCTCCTCTTCGTTGAGGCGACAAGCCGCGAACAATGCGTCCCACAACTTGCCCAACTGTTCTTCCGGATCCGCACTGGCAAAGACCTTGGCCGCCCAGCCCCGAACCGGATAGGCGATCACGCACCAGTTCATCGCATTGCGACTGGCCATTTCACTGTAGGGCGCGGAGCGCGCGGCCGACGCCTGCTGCATTTTGCCCACGAGCCGCAGGTCCTGCCCTTCCAGCAAGCCAGGGTCGCGGCCGACAATCGACAGGACGGCGTCCCCGTTGCGGGCATACTCCAGCCCGGCGGCCGTCGACCAGCCGCTGGCCTCGCCGAATGAATCACGCGGAGCGTTTTCGAAGCGGGCCAGGATGAGTCTAGGGTCGTTCCAGATGGTTTCCACGAGCCGGACGCCGCGCCGGTATGCATGGGCGGCCACGAGACGAACCAGCGGCGCGGCCGCCAGAGGCGCTGAAATCAGCAACCGTTGGCCGGGCTGCGCATTGAGTCCAACATGGACCGCAACTGACGCATAGCGATCGAGCGCCTGATCAAGATTGGATGGCAACATGGCTGTTAGGTGGGCCTATTCTGCGAAAGCACACCGATGGCAAGTATGGCCTACTTTGCCGGGCTGCGCCATTGACGAACGCGCTGAACGGCCAATAGGCGGCGGTCGCAGGGGAGCGAGCCCACACAGCAGGATTGCCCCAAAGCCGTGCTTGTCCGCTCCCCGTACGATCAGCGACTGAAGTCGGCGGCCAGGGCTTCCAGTGCAGCAGCCGGATCGCTGCCCAGGTCAAGGCGCAATACGCGCCGGCCCGACTCACGCAGCGCCTCGGCGTCACCCAGGGCTTGCGCGGCAATGAGAACGCCAAATGACATCGACGACTCCGGCTGGCCTGCCGTATCCGGGATGGCGACGTCCCTCTCGTTGTCGGCCGTAAACTGAATAAACAGCCCGTTGCCGCCATCGCCCTTGTGCAGCTGGCCAGTTGAGTGCAGGAAGCGCGGACCGTAGCCAACCGTCGTGGCCAACCCGGTTTGTTCCAGCAGCTTCTGGCGAAGCGCCTGGAGAGCCGCATCGGTGGATTCGGTCGGCTGGATATACGCTTGCAAGGCGATATAGTCCCCCGCCTTCGACTGCGCCGCGAACTCTCGAAGCGCCGTGGCTGTGGCCGGCTGGCTGGCGCCGTCAGGCAGCTCGCCTGTTTCACTGTACGTCTCCACCATGCGGCGTGCCAGGACCTTGGCCGCCTCGACGTTGGGCTGGTCGAACGGCTGGATGTCGAGTAGGTGACCGGCGACAACGGTAGCCATCTCCCACAGCATGAACTGGCTGCCGAGGTCGTACCGATCATCGAGGTGCAGGGATACAAAAGGCGCGCCGCTGGCCCGTATGGCGTCGAGTGCCTCGCTCTCCGTTTCACCCTCAAAGCCAATGTGGACGAACAAGCGGTCATCCCCATAGCCGTCGGGGCTGACCAGAGGCTCGCCCACCACCGGCAGGATACCTTTGCCTTCCTTGCCCGTGCTCTCGGCAATGAGCTGCTCAATCCAGTCGCCCAGGCTAACCAGCTCTGGCGCCATGACAAACGTCACCTTGTCGATCCCTTCGTTGGCCAGTGTGCCCAGAATTGCGCCCAGGTGGGCGGCTTCGCTGTCCGCCGTCTTGCTGGCGATGCCGGCAGCTTCCGCCCGGCCGAGCAGTCGGTTCAGGTCAATGCCCAGCAGCGCCGCAGGCACCAGGCCGAAGTACGTCAGCGCCGAGTAACGGCCGCCCACGTTCGGGTCGTTGAGGAACGTATCGCGAAACTGGTAGTCGGCCGCCAGCTTCTCAAGCTTGCTGCCGGGATCGGTGATGGCCACGAAATGATCGCCCGCGTTCTCTGCACCGAGTTCGGCGGCAACTTCGTTATAGAACAGTTTGAAGAACGAGAGCGTCTCTACCGTGCCTCCGGATTTTGTGGCCACTAAAAACAGAGTGCGGGACAGGTCGAGATCGTCGCGCAGGGCGGCGAGCGCGTCAGGATCGGTGCTGTCGCAAATGAGCAGTTCTGGGTGTCCTTCATGGGCGTTGAACGTCTCGCGAAACAGTTCCGGCGCCAGACTGGAGCCGCCCATGCCGAGGAGAACTACCTGCGTATAACCGGCATCACCGACCGAAGCAGTAAACGCATCGAGGCGGGCGACGTTGGCAGCCATCGTCTCTGATGCCTCCAGCCAGCCTAGACGGTTGCTGATCTCTTCCGGGTCCGGTCGCCAGACGGTATGGTCGTGCTCCCAGATGCGGGCCATGATGTTGTTCGCTTCGAGCTGCCCCAGCGAAGCAGCCACGGCGTCTGCATGCTCTCCCAGCTGTACCTCCATACTGGCACCGCTGCCTGCCAACTGAGCTCGCTTGGTGGCGACGCTCGCCAACAAACTGTCGAAGGCACTCGCAAAAGAGGCGACGCCGTCAGCCTGCAGCTTGTCGGTCACAGCTTCCAGATCGATTCCGAGCGCTTCCAGCGCGGCCAGCTGGGCGTGGGCCTCGGCCACATTTTCGGTGATAGTCGTGGCCACTGTGCCGTGATCGATGAACGCCTCGATCGTTTCTTGCGGCGCCGTGTTGACGGTGTGCGGGCCAATCAGTTGGTCGACGTAGAGTGTATCCGGGTAGGCGGGGTTCTTGGTGCTGGTGCTGCCCCACAGCGGCCGCTGCACGCGCGCTCCGCTCTGGGCTAGCGCGGTCCAGTCCGGATCGTAGATGAGCTGCTGGAATCGCTCGTATGCCACTTTCGCATTGGCAATGGCGATCTTGCCCTGAAGCTCGGTGTTTCCCAGCGCTTCCAGCTGTTTGTCGACAGCTGAATCGACACGGCTGACGAAGAATGACGCAACCGAGGCAATGCGGCTGATGTCCAGCCCGTTGTCGGCCGCCACTTCCAGGCCGCGCATATACGCGTGGAATACGTCCGTATAGTTCTCGACCGAGAAGATAAGGGTGATGTTGACGTTAATGCCCTCGCTAATCAAGGTCAGGATTGCCGGCAGTCCTTCTTTTGTGGCAGGGACCTTGATCATGATGTTGGGCCGGTCGAGCGCCTTCCAGAGCCGCCGCGCCTCGCCAATGGTGCCGCTGGTATCATGAGCCAGCGCCGGGCTGACCTCCAGGCTGATGAAGCCGTCCCGGCCATCAGTTTCGTCGTAGAGTGGTCGGAACAGATCGGCCGCCCGGCCGATGTCTTCCAGCGCCAGCGCCTCATACACTGCCTCATCTGAGAGGTCGGAGCCGGCCATCTCGCGGATAGCATCGTCGTAGTCGCTGCTGCCTGCGATGGCTTTCTCGAAGATGGATGGATTGGAAGTCACGCCGCGGATGCCGCTGTCGATTGATTCCTGCATTTCACCGGAGTCGATATACGTACGGCGAATGTAGTCTAGCCACAGCGATTGGCCATGGGCGATCAGGTCGTCTAGTCGAGTCATTGTCTCCTCAATATACAAAGGTGTGCATGTCAAAATGTGGCCACAGCTTTCCGTGGTCGCAGGCGAGTGCCTGTATTAGCCGATAGAACCGAACGGTTCAGCCGGCTTGCGGCGTCAGCACGACGCAGTTGTCGTCGCCGATGCCGCCCGGCGCATAAGCATCGGCCGCCCAATCGTTATACCAGATGTCGCCGTTGAGAACATAGCGAAACTCGTACTCGCTACCTGGCTCCAGCTCAACCGTCGCCGTATAGGCCTTCTTCTTTTTGCTGAGCTTCATCGGGGTAGCTGACGTATCCCACTCATTGAAGTCGCCGGCCACACGGACGTCATGGACATCGACGCCTTCCGGCAGTTCATCCAGCGGCAGGACAAACGTAACCTTGCAGATATCTCGCGACTTCACGTACTGTTTGGTAAGCATGATTCGCTCCTACCTCCGACGCCATGGCGTCGGAGTGGCAACACGAGCGAGGCGAGACACGCAAGCGTGGAGGCAAACAGATGCGTTCCATCGATCGCCCACCTTGCTCAACCTGATTGGTAATTCAGGGCCGCCACCCATCTCTTTGTGACGTGGCAGCTACGCCACCATCTTACCTCACTCCGTTGGCGGCCGTCTACTGCCGCAGTGGCTGCCGGCGGGGAAGCCCGCGCATACAAAGACCCTCCCGACGTTGGCGGTCACTGTGGCGCCAAGCCAGGAGGGTCCTGATGAGATCCGGGCAGCGTTGGCCGCCTAACTGACGGGAATGGCCATCGTTCGATTGAACAGGTTATCGGGATCGTACCGCGCCTTGAGTGCCACCAATTTGTCGAACTTCTGCGGCGGAAAGCCGTCCCGAATCCTGGCCACTGCTTCCTCTCCTTCCAGGAAGTTGACGTAGACAGTGCCGGATAGAGCGGGAGCCATTTCTTCCTTCAGTTGATTAGCGTATCCGCTCAGGGCCGCAAACAGGGGTGGGGCGGGTACCAAACCGACAAGCTCCATCAGGAACTCCGCATCGCGGTGGCCGAAGGCGCTGCCTGCACCATCGTTGGCAGCCGCCGCGCCGCCGAGGTGGCGCACCTCCAGGAAGATCAGGGGCAGTTGAGCCTCTTGCAGCGTCCCATAGCGGACCATGGCGTCGATTGCTTCGTCCGTCATCTCGCTGACCCACGCATTGGTCACGAAACTGGGCATCGGATCGGGCGGGTCCTGGCTGATTTCAGCTACGTCGGTGAAGGGCATCTCGCGGACGCTGCTCATGAGCGGTTCCTGCCATCCATGCCAATGGCTGAGCAGCTCCTCCCCGTCGTCGGTGTCGCCGCAGTAGCACACGGACAGCATGGCAAATGTCTGCCCGCGCATCGGCTCCGGAACCATTTCCATGTCCGGGAAGTTCATGATCTTGACCGAGGTGGTCATCTCGTCCGGCACTGTATGGACCCATTCACGCCACTCGCGCATCATGGGGCCGGCCATTTCGGCCGGATAGATGAGCGAGCCGCCGAGGACGGTGCTCACCGGGACCAGGTTGATGTTCATTCTGGTGACGGCCGCCAGACTGCCACCGCCGCCGCGCATGCCCCAGAACAGGTCAGGATATTCAGCGGCCGAAACAGTGCGCAGCTCGCCGTCGGCCGTCACGACTTCAAAGGAGTTAACCGCGTCGGTGGCCAGGCCGTACTTGCGGACCAGCCACCCCGCGCCACCGCCAAGCGTATAGCCAATGGCGCCGACCTCAGGGGACGACCCCAGCAGTGGGGCCAGGCCGTGCGCCTGAGCCCTGGGCAGCACGTCGCCCCACTTGGCTCCGGCTTCAACCCACGCTGTTCCGGCGTCGGGGTCGATGGTCACGCCGTTCATGGCGGACGTATTAATAAGAAGGGCGCCGTCGGCCGGCCGGACGACACCGTGGCCGGTGGCCTGCAGGGCAACGTCCAGCCTGTTGGCGCGCGCGTACTTAATGCCGGCCTGAATGTCGGCCGCATTCCGAGCCATCAGCACCAGGGCCGGGTGCTGGTCGACCACAAGATTCCAGGCGGCACGAGCCTCGTCGTAACCGGTGTCACCGGGCGTGTAGACAGCTCGGCCGCCGGCGCGCAATGCGTCTATCGAACCGTTGGACAGTTGATCGGGTGTCATGGAATGGATCTCCTATTGGATAATAGATAGCGGTTTGGGACAACGGACCCGGCTGCACGAAACTGGGTATCTTACCGTAGGGTACCATGCGACATGCGCCAACAAAAGGGCGACAACGCAGGTTGTTGAGATTTTGTCAGTGTGGGTGCAAGCCAGCAGACGACAGTATAGAAACAGCCGCCGCACTTTGCAAGCAATCCAGAGGGGCAACCGGGCGGCCGAACCGGGTTTGTTCAGGGTCGGCGTGGAGCCGCTAGAACATGGTGTTGTCGTGGGCCATTTCCTCGGGAACGATCTGCAGGACGTCCCAATGTTCCACGACCTTGCCGCTGTTATCCAGCCGGAAGATGTCGATGCCGGCGTAGTCGCTGTCGCCCGGCCATGTCTGATAGCAGTGGAGGACGACGTAATTGTCCTCAGCAATCGCCCGTTTGAACGTGACGTGTTTCCCAGGGTAGTCAGCCGCCATGCGCTCGAAGTAGTCGATGAATGCCTGTTTGCCGTCACCTACATGGGGGTTGTGCTGGATGTAGACGTCTCCGGCGTAGCGCTCGATTGCTTCCGCGGGGCGGTTCTGGTTGAACATCAGATCATAGAACGCCATGACGTTCTGTTTGTTCAGCTCACGCTGTTCGTCCATAGGAATCGGGTTCTACCTCCTTGTGTAACCTGTTGTTGTGGAGTAAGGTGATATTGTAGCGACAGGATGGCCGTCGTGTCGATCAGGTAATAGACAAAAGTAATATATATGTCACACTATGGCAGTGACAAGACGACAATTCCAACTCAATGAATTCGAAGTGCGCGCTTTGCAAGTAGCTTACGAGACCTGCCGGAACGGTCCGGTACGTACTAGACTGCAAGCCGTGCGTTTGTATGGCACTGGTTACCCGACCGACGAGATTGAAACAATCACCGGCGTTGGGCGACGCGTCCTGCTGCGCTGGTGCGGCAAGTATCGGCAGGGCGGGATAGCGGCCCTCGACGACCAGCGCAAGGGCGGCAATCATCGCACCCTGACGGCGGAGCAGGTGGCGCAGGTGCGGGCCAAACTGCACCAATACCGCCCCGTCGATGTGCTGGGTGCCGGCCACGTGGCCACGGCTGCGGGGCTGTACTGGACGATTTCCGACCTCAAGCAAGCCCTCCTGCTCTGGCAGAATGTAACGTACAAGAGCGACAGCTCGTACCGGAATTTGCTGCTGGCCTGCGGGTTCAGCTTCCAGCGGGCCGGCAAACAGTACCGCTCGCGTTCGGAAGCGAAGCTGGCCGACTTTGCCGAACAGCTTGAAAAAAACTGATGGATATTGCCCAGACCGCACCCCAGACGCTCATCTTGGCCGAAGACGAAGCCTCACTCTACCTGCAGGCCACCACCAGCGCCGTATGGGCGCCGCGCGGTAGAACGCCGGTTGTTCGCTGCGACCCCGGACGAGCCAAGGTCAACTTCTACGGGACATTGAACCTCCACACGGGGGAGGAGACGGTCACCCAGGCGGAGACGATGAACGGCGATGCCTCGCGCGACCATCTGGCGGCCTTGCTCGACCGCTACCCGGACCAGCCGTTGCTCCTGCTCTGGGACCGCGCCCCGTGGCACAGCGGTCCGTCCATCCGGGCTCTTCTGCAAACCAATCCCCGCCTGGAGATCCTGCTCTTTCCACCAGCGACACCAGAGTTGAATCCCCAGGAGCACGTCTGGAAGGCTGCCCGGCAGGCGGTCAGCCACAATCATGACCAACGGCACCTACCCCACTTGGCTGAGCGGTTCGCGGCTTATCTGACCGGGAACACATTTCAGTATTCATTGTTGGAAAAGTACGACCATGACACCCTATGTGCCATGTTTAATTGATTTCTCTATAAGGTCGCACCGTACGGGGCGCTTTCATGAAGTGGCAGCCGTGCCGGCACAGCGACATGCAGTCGGTTGACGGCCGTCGGGCTGCCCGCCGCGGGCGGCAATCAGGCGGAGGGACAGTACGATGTTGATGATCATTTTGGTTTTGGACGATCCAGTCCATCTCGACGCAGTGCTGCGCGCGTGGGCGGAGGCCGGGGTGGGAGGAGTGACCATTTTGGAGAGTACCGGCATCAATCGTGTGATGCAGCGCAGCCACGCCGACCCAGCCTTTGCCGGTTTCAGCCAGATATTTGGCGGGGGGCGTGTGGGCCACAATACGCTCTTTGCCGTGGTTGAGAATCTGGAGATTGCAGAAGCGGCCGCCGCGGCGACCGAGCAGGTGGTGGGCCGGCTCGACGAGCCCTCGACCGGGATCCTGGTTGCCCTACCGGTCGTGCAGGCGTGGGGTGTCAACGCGGGCTGAGCGCCTGTCCCGCCTTCTCGACGAAAGTCGCGGGGTTGGTCGCTGAGGACAGTCTTTCGTCCGCACACAGGGGTTGTCGTTCATGGTCTGGCTACAGTTTCTCCTGAGTTCCGCCATCGTTGTGGCTGCCGCGGTCAAGCTGGCGGAGTACGGCGACGTGATCGCCGTCCGCACCAAACTGGGCGGCCTGTTCGTCGGCACCATCTTCCTGGCCGGGGCCACGTCGCTGCCGGAACTAATCGCCTCGGTCAGTTCGTTCCAACTGGGCGTGCCCAATCTGGCCGCGGGCAACTTCTTTGGCAGCAATATGATCAATATCGTCTTGCTGGCCATCGTCGATCTCTTCTTCTACCAGGTGCCGTTACTGCGGCGCGTGGCGATTAACCATGCGCTGACGAGCGCGTTGGCCACGGTGTTGATGCTGGTGGCTGTCATCTCGCTGTTTGCCGATATCGACCTGACCGTTGGCTGGGTGGGTGTGGACAGTCTGGCGATTATCGGGTTGTATTTCGCCGGGATGTGGCTGCTCCAGCGCGAAAACAGCGCCACGCCCGCCCCGCCGTCGGTTCAGCCAGGGGAGCGGTTTCCCACACTGCGCCGGGGCGTGGTGGGCTTTCTAGCCGCCGCCGCCGCGCTGGTCGTGGTCGTGCCGCAGTTGGTGGCCGCTAGCACCGAGATTGCCGCCATTACCGGCCTGGGAACCGGCTTCGTGGGCACGGCGCTGTTGAGTCTGGTCACTTCGCTCCCGGAGCTCATCGCCGTCATTGCCGCGGTGCGGCTGAATGCCCTAGATATGGCAGTCGGCAATCTGCTTGGCTCCAGCGTATTCAATATGCTGGGTCTGGCGACGGCCGACTTCTTCCTAACGTCGGGGCGGTTCCTGGGGGCCATCGACACCAACTTTGTCCTGGTGGGGCTGCTGGCCATGCTGCTGACGAACATGGCCCTCGTGGGGATTCTGGCGCGGGTCGAGCGGCGCATCGGCTTCATCGAGCTGGATTCACTGGCGATTCTCGTGGTCTATGTGCTGGGTATGTACCTACTATACACGCTGGGCATCGGCGTGTAGGCAAACTGAATCGTCCTCTGTGCAGACTGCCCATACTGTTAGGAAGAGCAGGGCGAGCTATGGGTGGAGTGACGACTAGATTATCTGCTCCAGCCCCAAGCCCCTCCCCAGAACATGAGAACCATGCCATACCATGCCTTATAATGGACTTCTGACGGAACAGCTATATACTATAGACAGTTCGATAACAACTGGCCTTAGCCAATAGATTGGAGCCAGATGAGAACGGAAATTGGGGGTTGACAAGCGAAATGGTCGCGGTTATACTTCCCACTCGTTGAGCAATTCAACACGGCGTCGTCACCGGAAACGGTGAAACACCGAAACAACCGAAGAGACAATCTGCAGATAGAGCGGCGGCCCTATGGGTCGCTATTTGTCGCGGAATTGGGTCTTGACAGGGGCAGCGATAGATGTATAATCTATGTTCCTGGCGGGGTAAGGAAGCCTTCCCCCTAGTGGGGCGATACCAATCAGAGAGCGGATAGTGTGGGGGTGAAAGCCTCCGCAAGATTTGTATTCTCAATTGGCAGCGCACCAGGCGAGACAACTTAAGGTAAGCGGTTTCGCCGGCAGACCTTAACAACTGAATAGTGACAGAAATCAACCTGTTTTTGGGACAAACAAAAACTTAGAGTAAATCTCGTAGTAAAATACGGGAGAACACTCCTAAAGAAGTAAAACTCTTATGGAGAGTTTGATCCTGGCTCAGGATGAACGCTAGCGGTGTGCTTAATGCATGCAAGTCGAACGTGATCTCTTGGATTCGTCTGAGAGTGAAAGTGGCGGACGGGTGAGTAACGCGTTGGTGACCTACCCCAGAGAGGGGGACAACCATTGGAAACGATGGCTAATACCCCGGATGTCATGGCTTTTGGAAAACCATGACTAAAGCTCCGGCGCTCTGGGAGGGGCCTGCGTGCCATCAGCTAGTTGGTAAGGTAATGGCTTACCAAGGCAAAGACGGCTAGGGGGCGTGAGAGCGTGACCCCCCACACTGGTACTGACACACGGACCAGATACCTACGGGTAGCAGCAGCAAGGAATATTGCTCAATGGGCGCAAGCCTGAAGCAGCAACACCGCGTGGAGGATGAAGGCTTTCGGGTCGTAAACTCCTTTTCTGGGGGAAGAGAAAGGACGGTACCCCAGGAATAAGGACCGGCTAACTACGTGCCAGCAGCCGCGGTAATACGTAGGGTTCAAGCGTTATCCGGATTTACTGGGCGTAAAGCGCATGTAGGCGGTTGTTTAAGTTGGACGTGAAAGCTCCTGGCTCAACTGGGAGAGGCCGTTCAAAACTGGACGACTTGAGGGTGGTAGAGGAGAGTGGAATTCCCGGTGTAGCGGTGGAATGCGTAGATATCGGGAGGAACACCAGTGGCGAAGGCGGCTCTCTGGGCCACACCTGACGCTGAGATGCGAAAGCTAGGGGAGAGAACGGGATTAGAAACCCCGGTATTCCTAGCCGTAAACGATGTCAACTAGGCGTAGGAGGTATTGACCCCTTCTGTGCTGTAGCTAACGCGTTAAGTTGACCGCCTGGGGACTACGGCCGCAAGGCTAAAACTCAAAGGAATTGACGGGTCCCCGCACAAGCAGCGGAGCGTGTGGTTTAATTCGAGGCTACACGAAGAACCTTACCAGGGCTTGACATGCTAGTGGTAGTGAAATGAAAGTGGAACGACCCTTCGGGGAGCTAGCACAGGTGCTGCATGGCTGTCGTCAGCTCGTGTCGTGAGATGTCAGGTTAAGTCCTGTAACGAGCGCAACCCTCGTCGTTAGTTATACGTGTCTAACGAGACTGCCCGTGATAAGCGGGAGGAAGGTGAGGATGACGTCAAGTCAGCATGGCCTTTATGTCCTGGGCTACACACACGCTACAATGGCTGGTACAATGGGCAGCGAAGCCGCGAGGCGGAGCCAATCCTCCAAAGCCAGTCTCAGTTCGGATTGCAGGCTGCAACTCGCCTGCATGAAGTCGGAGTTGCTAGTAAACGCACGTCAGCTATAGTGCGTTGAATACGTTCCCGGGGATTGTACACACCGCCCGTCACGTCATGGAAGTTGGCAACGCCTGAAGTCGGTGAGCTAACCCGCAAGGGAGGCAGCCGCCCAAGGCGGGGTCGGTAACTGGGACGAAGTCGTAACAAGGTAGCCGTAGCGGAAGCTGCGGCTGGATCACCTCCTTTTATGGAGCACTGAAGTTGTCGCGAGACAAGTTCGACGCCTTCTCACGAAGGTGAACTCCAGGTCAATCATCCGTTTCGACGGATGCTACCAAGAACTAATGCATTTCTGTCACTATTCAGCTGTTAAGGCCTTAACAATCAGAGGCCTGCCACCAGCAATGGTCAACCGGCCGGCTGGGGCGTGGTAGAATGTCCAGATGAGGGCCTGTAGCTCAGCCGGTTAGAGCGTTCCTCTGATAAGGGAGAGGTCGTTGGTTCGAGTCCAACCAGGCCCACCTGACTTTCAGGGGATGGACGTCTCCATTTTGGGGATGTAGCTCAGTTGGGAGAGCGCCGCCTTTGCAAGGCGGAGGCCAGGAGTTCGAGCCTCCTCATCTCCACCTTTTTTGGACGTTGTGTACTTTGAGGATTGTTGATTGCGTATTAATAACCGTGGTTGGGTAACCAAATAGCAGATAGGCATATTGCGTGCATCTCTTTGAGCTGGCAATAGGCCGGCTTTTTTAGTCCCTGTCGCGGGCGCAGAACGTTAAAACATAAGCTTTGCAGTGGCCCTTTGCCACTGGTCCATTCCCGGAAACGGGAAGGGGGCAGTGTCCAGCGGCCAACAAGCTGCCGGCTCGACCAGGCGATTCGTCGCCGGGCCGAGGAACGTTACCAACTGAATATGATTAAGTTGACACATGGGATATACGTGTAATTAATTTGCACGAGTCAATGACAGAACGTACTGTCAGAAAAGTGAGAATTTCAAATTCTCCGTATCATATGTGTAAGCTACTAAGGGCGCACGGTGGATGCCTTGGCGATGAATGCCGATGAAGGACGTGGTACACTGCGATAAGCCCCGGGGAGTTGTGTACAAACGCTATATCCGGGGATGTCCGAATGGGGAAACCCACGAGAGGTCAATGCTCTCGTGACGTTATCTGAACAAAATAGGGTAACGTCGGGAACGAGGTGAACTGAAACATCTAAGTAACCTCAGGAAAAGATAATATTCTCTGAGTAGTGGCGAGCGAAAGGGGAAAAGCCCAAACCGAATTCTTTATGACTTCGGGGTTGTAGGACCTGGCGTATAAGAGTAAAAAATCCGATTGATAGCAGAATCTTCTGGAACGTTGATCCATAGAGGGTGACAGACCCGTATGCGAAATCAATTGGACTCTTGTCAGGCACCTGAGTACGGCGGGGCACGCTAATCCTGTCGGAATCTGGGAGGCCCACCTTCCAAGGCTAAATACATTCATCGACCGATAGCGAACAAGTACCGTGAGGGAAAGGTGAAAAGTCCCCCGGCAAGGGGAGTGAAATAGAACCTGAAACCGTGTGCCTACAGACGGTCGAAGCACTATGGGCAACTTTCGAGTTGTCAATGTGTGACGGCGTGCCTTTTGGAGAATGAGCCAGCGAGTTAATTTCAGTGGCCAGGTTAAGTCAGAAACAGACGGAGCCGTAGCGAAAGCGAGTCTTAATAGGGCGTTTAGTCGCTGGGATTAGACACGAAACCAGGTGAGCTACCCATGGACAGATTGAAGCGGGAGTAATGTCTCGTGGAGGATCGAACCCACTAATGTTGCAAAATTAGGGGATGATCTGTGGGTAGGGGTTATATGCCAAACGAACTTGGAGATAGCTTGTTCTCTCCGAAATAGCTTTAGGGCTAGCGTCGCGCGTTTAACATAGGGGGTAGAGCACTGGATGAGCTAGGGGGCGCAAGCTTACCAACCTCAACCAAACTCCGAATACCTATGCTCCAAGCGCGGCAGTCGGACTACGTGAGATGAGTTTCGTAGTCGAGAGGGAAACAACCCAGACCGCCAGCTAAGGTCCCCAAGTGTGTGTTAAGTGGGAAACGATGTGAGAGTGTTTAGACAGCCAGGAGGTTGGCTTAGAAGCAGCCATCCTTTAAAGAGTGCGTAACAGCTCACTGGTCAAACGCCCTTGCGCGGAAAATGTAACGGGGCTCAAACACACCACCGAAGCT
This sequence comes from uncultured Chloroflexia bacterium, assembly GCA_963715935.1. Taxonomy (GTDB): domain Bacteria; phylum Chloroflexota; class Anaerolineae; order Promineifilales; family Promineifilaceae; genus Promineifilum. Next base: position 42,546 of record CAVQSM010000010.1, read on the forward strand.
GCGGATAGTGACTTTTAGTTGCTATGGTAGGAGAGCGTTGTGTAGGAGATACAAGGTAGATCGAAAGAACTGCTGCGGCCTACACAAGTGAGAATGCTGGCATGAGTAGCGCAAAACATGTGAGAACCATGTTCCCCGTAAACCTAAGGTTTCCGACGGAAGGTCAGTCCGCGTCGGGTTAGTCGGGCCTTAGCCGAGGCCGAGAGGCGTAGGTGATGGACATCCGGTTAATATTCCGGAACCACTCAAATGGAGTGATGGAGGGACGCGGTGTGGTAGATCAGCCTCTTAATGGATTGAGGTGCTAAGCGCGTACGGCGTTGATGGGTGTAGGAAAATCCGCACCTGGAGCCGGAAACGTTATGGCGGTGCCTTAGAGCCACAAGTGATTGAGCCATGCCGCCTAGAAAAACTTCTAAACGTTGAAGTTTGAGTGCCCGTACCGCAAACCGACACTGGTAGGTGGGTAGAGTATACCAAGGGGAACGAGATAACCTTCGTTAAGGAATTCGGCAAATTTCCCCCGTACGTTCGCAATAAGGGGGGCCTCTGCTGGTTAGCAATACGCGAAGCTGGCGGAGGCCGCAGTGAAATGGCTCTTCCAACTGTTTAACAAAAACACAGGTCTCTGCTAAGTCGTAAGACGAAGTATAGGGGCTGACGCCTGCCCAGTGCTGGAAGGTTAAGGTGAGAGGTTAGACTTCGGTCAAAGCTTCGACCCGAAGCCCCAGTGAACGGCGGCCGTAACTATAACGGTCCTAAGGTAGCGAAATTCCTTGTCGGGTAAGTTCCGACCCGCACGAATGGCGTAATGAGAGGAGCACTGTCTCAACGAAGGACTCGGCGAACATTGAAGTACGTGTAAAGATGCACGTGACCCGCAGCGGGACAAAAAGACCCCGTGAAGCTTTACTATAGCTTGACATTGAGTTAGGGCTTAGATTGTGTAGCATAGGTGGGAGGCTTTGAAGCTGGGACGTCAGTCTCGGTGGAGCCGCCATTGAAATACCACCCTGTCTAAGTTTTGGCTCTAACCTGCAGCCGTAATCCGGCGCGGGAACAGTGTCTGGTGGGTAGTTTGACTGGGGCGGTCGCCTCCGAAAGAGTAACAGAGGCGCCCAAAGGTTCCCTCAGGCTGAATGGAAACCAGCCGTTGAGTGTAAAGGCACAAGGGAGCTTGACTGCAAGACATACGAGTCGCGCAGGTACGAAAGTAGGGCTTAGTGATCCCACGGTTCCGAGTGGAAGGGCCGTGGCTTACCGGATAAAAGCTACTCCGGGGATAACAGGGTAGTCTGGTCCAAGAGTCCATATCGACGACCAGGTTCGCCACCTCGATGTCGGCTCATCACATCCTGGGGCTGGATAAGGTCCCAAGGGTTGGGCTGTTCGCCCATTAAAGTGGTACGTGAGCTGGGTTCAGACCGTCGTGAGACAGGTCGGTCTCTCTCCGCTGTGGGGGTAAGGGATTTGAAGGGAGCTGTCCCTAGTACGAGAGGACCGGGATGGACAGACCTCTAGTGTGCCAGTTGTTCCGCCAGGAGCATCGCTGGGTAGCTACGTCTGGCAGAGATAACCGCTGAAAGCATCTAAGTGGGAAACTCGCCCTAACACTAGATCCCTCATCCGTAATGGAGTAAGACCACTAGAAGACGACTAGTTTGATAGGCGGCAAGTGTAAGTGCAGTAATGTATTTAGCTAAGCCGTACTAATGGTCGAGGGCTTACTTTGCATATGATACGGAGAATTTGCAATTCTCACCTTGTATATCCTGTTAACTGAATCATATTCGGTTTCGTTCCGAACGAAACCCGCCCGGTGCCGCCGTCCTCAGGGGCAGCTGCGCCGGCTGGTTTTCCAACTGAATAATCCAATTCCTTTTGTTTGTAAGAAGGTCTTTTGGTGATTTGAGCGACGAGGTCACACCCGGTCCCATCCCGAACCCGGCAGTTAAGCTCGTCAGCGCCGATGGTACTTGGGGAGTAGTCCCCCGGGAGAGTAGGTCATTGCCAAAGGACCTTTTTCTTTTTCCTTATCAGACCTCAGAAGTTTCCTCAAACTTCCGAGGTCTTTTTCTATGGCAGCTGCGGCGGGGTGAACTTCTGCACCGAATTCCCCTTCTGGTTGCTGACGTATACGTTGCCTGCCGAGTCGAAGGCGACGGCCACCGGGCGATTGAACCGGCTGGATTCACCACCTTCCCAAGCGGTAATGAACTCACCGTCAGCCGTGTAGACCTCTACCCGGGCGCGGTCGTAGTCAGTCACGTACACACGTCCGCTGCCATCAATGCCTAAGCCCTCCGGTGTTCCTGAAGGGTTGACGGTCATACCCCAGCCCAGCAGGAACTCGCCGTTGCTGTCCAGCTTCTGGACCCGCTTGTTCTCATAGTCGGCAACGTAGACGTTGCCGGTGGCATCCACGGCAATCCCGGTCGGATGACGGAACTGCCCGTCACCTCCGCCACGACTGCCGAATTTGCGCAAGAAGTTACCTCCATTGTCGAAGACCTGGATCTCTGGACGGCCGTCATCGGTGACGTAGACATTGCCGTCGGTGTCCACAGCAATTCCAATCGCCCGCTGAAACTCACCGTTGCCCAGCCCTTCGGCGCCCCATTCAGTGACATATTCGCCCGTGCCGTCGAACTTCTGGATGCGGTGGTTGCCATTGTCGACCACAAACACGTTGTCGTTGGCATCGATGGCAATGCCGCCAAACCCCATCGAGTCGAACTCACCGGGCCCGCTGCCCTTGTTCTCCCAACTCTGGAGCAACTCGTCGTCACTGCCATACTTGAGCAGGCGGCTGTTGCCGGCGTCCCAGACATACAGATTGTCCTGGCTGTCCACAGCAACGCCGCCGGGGTCTTTCAGACTGTCAGGGCCATTATTGATGAGCAACAGCTCGGTAAACATTGGTTCCTCCGTTGGAGCCGCTGTTGGCTCCTGTGTGGCGGTGGGTGCAGGCGTTGGCATGGGGGTGTCCGTGGGCGACGGCGTAGGAGGATCGGCCGTCTTCGTAGCCGCTGCGGTGATGGTTGCCACTGGTTCCGGAACGGTGGGCAATTGGGTCGCGGCGCTTTCTGGTTCTGCGCTCTGGCAACCCGCCAGAAGGGCCAGACCCATGATGCCCAAAAGGGACTTCCTTCGTAATCTGCTCCAAATCATGCTCGGTTCTCCTTCGTGCAGGCAGGACGTCATTGGTCCCACCAGTGTACAGTGAATTAGGCCGGGACGCGGTATGAATTGTTGCCGCGGAAGGCGCGGCCTTCCTCGACGCGCTGGCAACGGTCGAAGCGGCAGAAGAATTTAAGGCGGGCGTGGCTGCGGACGCCGTGCGCACACTCATGGTGGGCGGCCTGATCGAGGACGCGGCCGTCACGGAGGCGGTTAACGCGCTCTATGCCGTAGAGCTATTTGAAGAAACGGCCATGCTGGACGCTGAGGCTTTTGTCGCCCAGGTCGAAGCCGAAAACGAGGCCGCTTTTGCGGCGTTGGATGCCGGCGCAGCTGCCTAGCGGGTTCTCTGCTGTCATCTGGTCTCCGGACACCGGCCGCTTACCAAATGGCCGGTGTCCGGTTCTGGATCTGGATAGCTTCCGATATCGAGTGGGCATACCGCCTGATCGCCCGTTCCCCATCAGATTTCATCTGCTGATAACCTTTCCTGGCTGTCGGGTTCCGTGTTCGCCCATCCAAACGCTTGGGATACAATTGCGGGATTATGACTGAATCGCGCTTCGATCCCCGCGCCCTCCTGCAAGAGTTCTTCAACCCCAGCACAATAGCCGAAGACCTCTCCGCCGGTCTCGTTCTGGGCATCGAAAGCATTCCCGACGCGCTGGCAACCGGGCTCCTGGCCGTCGTCAATCCAGTCTACAGCCTCTACGCCTATATGGTTGGCAAGTTCACTGGCGCTCTCTTCACCGGCTCTGTGTACATGAGCGTTCAGTCAACTGGAGCGATGGCCCTTGTCGTTGCCAGCGTGCCCCAGCTGCGAGGCGGACCCAATGCCGACGCCTCCCTCTGGGCATTGGCCATACTGACAGGCATCTTCATGCTCGCTGCCGGACTGCTTAAGTTGGGCACCATGGTGCGGTTCGTCCCGAATGCAGTCATGACTGGCTTTGTGAACGCGGTGGCCATTAATATCATTCTGGGGCAGTTAGGTGACTTCACCGGATATGATTCCGTTGCCAGTAATAAGTTGGTCAAACTATGGCAACTCATCCAGACACGTGGGCAGATAGATTTACCGACCGTTGCTGTGGGAATACTGACCATTCTTCTGATCGTGATCTTGGAGAAGACGCGCTTGAAGTCACTTGGGCTTGTTGTGGCTTTGGGCGTTGCTTCCTTGTGTGTGGCCCTCTTTTCTGCCGACGGCGTGAGCATCGTCAGCGACATCGCCACGATTCCTGAGTCACTTCCGCGACCTATGTGGCCGTCGTTGGGCCTGTCAGGCTGGATTCCTTTGCTCGTGCCGGCGCTCTCGCTGACATTTGTCGCCCTGGTGCAGGGCGCTGCTATCAGTAAAGCGTTCGTCAACCCGGATGGGGAGTACCCGGTAGCGTCGCGCGATTTTACAGGCCAGGGCCTTGCAAACCTCGCCGCTGGTCTGCTGCAGGGCATGCCGGTCGGCGGTTCCATGTCCGCTACCTCGTTGGTGACCAATTCAGGCGCCCGCAGTCGTCTGGCCAACTTATCCGCCAGCGTTGTTATGGCTGTTTGCATCTTGCTGTTTGCCGGACTGATTGGCCGCATTGCCATGCCCGCGCTTGCGGGATTGCTGATCGTTGTTGGTTTTCGCACGCTTCGTATTCCGCAGGCCAGGGCAGTTTGGAAGACGGGTCGAGTGCAACAGGTCGTGATGCTGATTACGTTTTCTGCCTCGCTGCTCATCCCGTTGCAGTATGCGGTGTTGATCGGTGTGGCTCTGGCGGCAATGCTCCATTTCGTCCAGCAGTCCAATCAGGTTGCTCTCAGGCAATGGACGAAACCGGCAGGCCGTTATCGGGTGGAGGTTGATCCACCAGCGGAGCTGCCACCCAATGACGTTACGGCCCTTGTGCCATATGGTAGCCTGTTCTTCGCCACGGCGGCCTTGTTCGAAGATAAGCTGCCTGATGTGACCGAGGATACCAGAAATGCTGTTGTCATCCTGATCCTGCGCATGAATGGAGAACTGGGCAGCACTTTCATGGAGGTCTTTGCTCGCTACACGCGAGACCTGCAGGCCCATCAGAGCAAGCTCATGTTGGCCGGCGTCGACCAACACGTGAAGGACCAACTGGACCAAACCGGTATGACCGAACTGATTGGCCGCGAGAACATCTTTCTTCAGACCCCCAACATTGGCGAATCTGCCGAGAATGCGTGGATGGCGGCCGATGCCTGGATTGCGGCGCAGCTCGATGCCCAGAAAGCGCCGTGATAACGACCGCGCGTCTTGTAGGTTGGTCTACAATACCGGCTACAGCAGCATAGATGGCCGTGCGCCTGCATGAACGAATACATCACTCTTCTCCGCAATAACGCCAACTACCGCAACTTGTGGCTGGGCAGCGTCATCTCACAGTTTGGCGACTGGTTCAACGTCCTCGCCGCGGCGGAGCTTATCAGCAGGCTGACGGACAGCGGCACGGCTCTCAGCTATCTGTTCGTCGCCAGATTCCTACCGCTCTTTCTCTTCAGCCCCATCGCCGGTATTCTGGCCGACCGCTTCGACCGCAAGCGCATCATGATCATCTCTGACGTGCTGCGCGGAGCGACGGTCCTCCTGTTCCTGGTGGTGCGCGATGCCGACGACATCTGGCTCTTCTACTTGCTCACGATCATCCAGTTCACGCTGAGCGCCCTGTTCACACCCGCTCGATCGGCCGTCATGCCGATGGTTGTGAAGCGCGAAGAAATCGTGGCGGCCAACGCCATCGACAGCCTGACGTGGAGCACTATGCTGGCAGTCGGTGCGCTCGTGGGCGGTTTGGTGGCGGCCGTTTTTGGCGCTGAGGCGGCCTTTGTCGCTGATGCCGCAACGTTCCTGCTGTCGGCCTTTTTCATCGCCCGCATCGTCCTGCCGGAGCGCATTCCGGACCCGCCGCAAGTAGGGACGGTGCGTCGTTTTGAGTTCCTTGACGGGTTTCGCTACTTGCTGCGGGAGCCATTCATCATGGGTATTGCGCTGGCCAAGGCGGGTGGCTCGCTGGCCTGGGGAGCCATCAACGTACTTGAGATCATCTACGCCAATGACCGGTTCCCGATTCAGGGCGTCTCATGGCTGAATCTTGCTGATGGCGGCACGGCCACACTGGGCCTGATCTATGTGGCTGCGGGCATTGGAACTGGCGTCGGACCGTTGGTCATGCGTCGAATTCTAGGCGATCTGCCGCGGCGGCTCATGCTGGGCATCAGCATTGGCTTCGTCTCTCTGACCATTGGGATTGGCTGGCTGAGTGTTACGAGCGGCCTTCCCTCCCTCCTGTCCGCGACCGTCGTCCGGACATTGGGTTCGGGAACCCTATGGGTGTTCTCCGCAGCGCTCCTCCAGACTTTGCTGCCGGATCGATATCGGGGCCGGGTATTCTCGTTTGAGTTCGCTGCCCTGACGCTTACGCAGACGATATCAACGTTGGTTGCAGGCTACTTGCTGGACAGTGCCGGATTGGATCCGTACCAGGTCGTAGCAGTCTCGGCCGTCACGGCAGGCGTCATGACCGTACTGTGGTTGATCTTTCATGTGTCGAATCTGGCTGTGCTGCGGAGAGGGGAAGTGCCCTTGCGAACGATGCCAACGGAAGCAGGTCTTTAGCTGTTCGGGGAGCAGGCGCTGGCTCTTGTCCGGTGCGTCTGTCCTACGACTTCTTGCGCATCACCTTATAGGCGATCCCTGGCATCTGCCGCACCTTCTCCGATTGGGTCAGGTAAGCGCGGTGGTTGAACACGTCGTAATCGTTGATGTGTATCTTGGCCAGAATGCCCCGATAGAGCATCGCCGCTGCGCCAACCGCCAGGCGGCCGTCCCAGTTCAGATAGCCAATCCCTTTTAGCCCTTCGTCGTACAGCTTGTCGGCCCGATTCATTTCGAAGCGCATCAGGTGTTTGAACCGGTCATCGTTGGTGGCCAGACGCAAATCGTCTTCAGTGTAGTCGAATCGGTCGAGGTCTTCTTCTGGCAGGTAGATACGGCCGCGGGCCAGGTCCTCGCTCACATCGCGCAGGATGTTGGTTAGCTGCAGGGCCAATCCCAACTTGATTGCCCGCTCTATGGCCAGGTCTGGCGTCTCTTCATGGCGCAAGCCGATGATGTGCATGGAAGCCAGGCCAACGGTGCTGGCCACACAGTAGCAATAGCGCTCCAGCTCCTCCCAGGTTGCGTAGCGCGTCTTGGTCAGGTCCATCTCGCACCCGTCGATCAGCTCCTCGACATATTGCTGGGGAACCTGGAAGCGTTCGCGCTCGGTTGCCCACGCCAGCAGAACGGGATGGGTCTGGTCTTGTGGCGCACGCCGGGCGGCCAATCGCCACTGCCGGAGCTGCTCCGGGTCCGGGCTCTCGGTCGCGTCGACCATATCGTCGGTCACGCGGCAGAACGCGTAAAACGCACGAATTGCCTGTCGCTTCTCAGCCGGCAGAAACGAGGTGCTGAAGTAGAATGACTTCGAATGTGTGCTGGTGATGTTGTCGCAAAGCGAGTAGGCTAGCGCAAGGTCTTCACTCATGGGCACTCCCCGGTAACGGTTTACACCAACCAAGGTCACGACGCAGGACCGATTGCAAACGGCGCTGTTGCGTCGCGCTTCGGAGGTGATTGACTCTCACCCTGATTCTACCAGAAATGAGAGTAACCGCAGGTCCGGCTCATATCCGATTTCTCTGTCGCCACTGGCCGTGTCGGGGCTGGGTCATTATGGAGGATGGGCCACCATCGTCAGGTTTATTCAGCAGTCGCGTCAATATTCGCGTGGGTGCAGGCAGGGGGTAACCGGTGTGAGACACGTGGAACCCGCAGCGCCGAGCCGCAACTTGCCCGGCAGTGGACCTATGCTATCATGACGCCGACCACAAAAGGAGCTTAGGATTACCTATGACTGTGAAACGAGCGCAAGAACTGATCAGGAGTTACGAGAGCAATAGTTGGCTCATCCACCGCTTAATGGATGACGTGACCAACGCGGAGAGTCTGATGCGGCCGCCTTTCCCGGCCAACAACGCCAATTGGGTGTTGGGCCACATGCTGTCGAGCCGCCACGTCGCGCTGCTGACACTCGGCGAGCCACCTTTCATGCCCGACGAGGTCAAGGTCGTCTACGAGAGCGGCAGCCCGATGTTGAACGACCCCGCTCGGGCGCGCGACTTCCGGTTGCTGCTCGACGATGTGAACGATTCCAACGACTTATTGGCGGATGCGCTGCAGCGCACGAGTGCAGCCCAGCTCAATAGTGTGGTCGATACGCCGTTCGGCCGTCAGGCCGTTTGGGAGCGCATCGCCGGCTTGCAATGGCATGAGACGTTCCATTTGGGCCAGCTTGACTCGCTCAAGACACTGATTGTGGACAAGCGTTAAGAATGAGCGACCAGAGTCGGGCTAACCGACTTTGTCGGGCTTTTCTACGGCATGGAGATTGCCGTCGACGTCGTAGAAGACGACGGTCGCCTGATGGCCGCCATCGTCGGTGTCCCCACGGGCCTTGAGGCACGGCTTGAGCCAGTGGAGGCTGACACGTTTGTCATGGCCGGGGGCGCGCTGCCCGGCTTGCAGACGACCTTTGCCAGGGATGCCGGTGGTGTTGTGTCAGGCATGTCGTTTGGGCCGTTTCAGTTCCAGCGTATTGAGCAGGCCGACCTGCTCGAGCTTCCCCTTGTGGAACGCCTGGTCGCTCCCGACCTGGAGATGACACCGGCCAAGGAAGCCGCTTTCGGGGCCCTGCATGATGAAGCATTGCGACTCGGCGGAGCCGAGTTTGTACCCTACGATCTGCCATATCCGCTGTGGGAGTTTGTGCGCTTCCTGATGGATCGGGACGCCTACATTTTCCACAGCTCCGGGCGTACCGACCTGACTGAGCTGCGACCGGAGCGGCAGTCGATGGAGCTGTCCGACGAGACGGGACGCGGCAACATGGCCGCGGTCTACGGCACCCACGATGGGCTATGGTCGATGTTCTTCGCCATCATTGACCGGGATAACCTCTCCGGCAGCATTCGCAACGGCGTGCTCACTTTCCACGACGCCGATGGCGTGGAAGTGCCTGTTTACAACTTCTCCATTAATCGGGATGAGCTGGATAGACGGCCGTATCGTCATGGTGCGCTCTATCTGCTGCCTCGGGAGCCGTTCGTCCAGCTGGAACTACTGCCCGGTGTGCTGAGCAACGAATGGGCGAGCGAACAGCCGGTGCGGCCATTGGCCAAGCTGGCGATTGCCCCGGAGGAGTTCCCCTTTCTTGATCAGATTGGCGGCCACGATGACGGGCCGCTGCTGCGTTTCGACACACTCGGCAAGCTGATCCGCGAAGCGGCGACTCGCGCATCGCTCATTGACGGCACGTCTGACGATTCATCTGCCGGACTCCAGCGAGATTCAGGAAACGGTTGTCGAGTATCTCGAACTGCTGATGGAAACGGTGCCTGTCGCCACTGCCTCTACGCACAGTTCGAAAGGGGAGCTTGTACTCACCGTGGCCAATCTGCCGGCAGCCGTCCAGCAGATGGTGGCAACCGAATACGCAGATCTTCTAGCGGTGTCTGATGACAGGCTGCGCGACTGAGGGCCGCCTGAACTGTTCCGGTCTTTTGGGAGGTCCAATTGGACGTCGTCAATCTGCAAGAGAAGTTCGCCCAGTTTGATAAACCGTGGACGCCATATATCGTCGGCGAGCTGAACGGCCAGCACGTCAAGGTTGTCAAGCTGGAAGGGTGAGTTTGTCTGGCACCAGCATGAGGACGAAGACGAGCTGTTTCTGGTCGTCGACGGCCGCCTGCGGATGGAGTTTCGCGACCGGTCGGAGTCGATCGGTCCCGGAGAATTTATCATCGTTCCGCGCGGCGTGGCGCACCGACCCGTGGCCGAGACATCGCCGTGTCACGTCGTGCTGTTTGAGCCGGCGAGTACGTTGAACACCGGTGATCAGCGCGGCGACCTGACCCACGAAGCACCCTCCTGGCTGTAAGGCTGCAAGCCATGCTGCTGACCAGGTCATGTTTCCCTACCTCGCAGCGCAAGAGATGTCGTCAGGCCGGTAGATTATCGTGGCCTTGCTTGCTATGATTGGGGGAAGCACCATTTTCACCTAGACAGGGAGCGCACGCTTCCGGGGGTTGTTCAACGATGAAAACACACCGATACCTCTTCCGCCCCTTTGCCAGCAAGCCGGTCTTGAGGGTGGTCCTGGCGGCCGCTGTACTGGTCTTCCTGGCGGCCAACCCGTTTGGCACGGCGACGGCCCAGACCGAGCTGCCCGAGGAACCCATTCGGGTGGTTACCAAGGAGATTGAGCCGTTCGTGTTCATCGAAAACGGCCGCCCTGTCGGTTTCAGTATCGATATTTGGGAAGAGGTAGCCAGGGACCTTGGCCTCGACTTTGAGTACACCGTCGTCGACACGGTGGTGGAGCAACTTCAGGCAGTCGAGCTGGGCACAGCCGATATCGCCGTGGCTGCCATCACCATCACTGCAGACCGGGAGGAAACGGTGGACTTCACCGTGCCCTTCTATCGTTCCGGGCTGGGGATCCTTACACGCCTTGGATCAGATCAGCCATTTATTGAAGCCGCCCTGGCCACGTTTTCCTCCGGTTTTCTTATCCCGGTCGCCGGCTTGATGGTGGCGTTGGTCGTCATTGGCTTTATCTTCTGGCTGCTCGAACGCAGGAAGAATCCTGATTTCGAAGGCCACGCGATGGAAGGAATCTGGGATGGCATCTGGTGGGCGGCCGTCACGGTGACCACCGTCGGCTATGGTGACAGAACGCCGCAGAGCGTCCTGGGCAGGCTGCTTGGTCTGGTCTGGATGTTCGTCGGCTTATTTCTCATCGCCAACTTCACCGCCAGTGTAGCGGCCAGCCTGACGACCGCTAGTCTGGAAGCGCTCATTAGCGGCCCGCAAGATCTGCCGGGCAAGTCGATTGTGACCGTGGGCGGCAGCACGGCCAGCCAATGGCTGAACGACCAGCTCATACCCCATAGCCGGGTTGAGCTCATTGATGAGGCCTACGCCATGCTGGAAGCAGGTGAGGTTGATGCGGTTGTCTTCGACTATCCGGTGCTCCAATACTTCCTGACGAGCAATCCGTCCTCTGATCTCGTGATAGCGGGCGAGCCGTTCCGGACTGAAATGTACGGGATGGCCCTTGAGCAAGACAGCCAGTTTCGAGAGATGATGAACCGGGCACTGCTTGGTGTGGCGGAAGACGGCCGCTATGAAGACATTCACGAGGTCTGGTTTGGCAGGCGTGCAGGACAGTAGACTTGCCAGGTTGTCACTCCGTCGGCCGCCACAACCGTAGCCGCGACACTCCTCGTCGCTCGTGTCCCGTCGACCCAAGCGACCGGAAAGGAATCCTGTCCCAACGGCCGCTTGAACAAAAAGCCCCGACTTACCCGGCACGGCAAATTGGATAATGCCGGCATTCAGGCTATGATTGCGGCCAGTAGAAGGAGGCAGATATGACTGAGCAAACTGTTACCGGTTGAGCGCACGCTGGGTGTTGACATCCTGACCCTGCTGGCGGTTTTTGCGGCTCTCGCGAATCTCTTTGACGTGCTGCGTTTCCTGGGCCTGCTGCCAGTGGGCGAGATGTGGGGGTTGTCGTTTTACGATCGTAGCTGGATTGGCGCCTTGTTAGCCGGACTGGTAGCGCTCATCTGGCTGAGCGTGGCCAACCAGCTCTGGCATCTGGACCCGCGTGGCTGGTACTTCGTCCTGATCATCGCCATCGTCAACCTGATCTTTCTGGCCATGGCCTATTTCGGCGCTTCGACCTGGCAATCCTTGATGCCACAGATTGTCATCAACGTTGCCGCGCTCATCATGGCCATCTTGCCCGGAACGCGTCGCGCATTTGGTATGTAGCTTGCGCCACTGCCTGACATGAGTGATAAAGTCCTGTACGAAGAGTCGCAGCCTTACCGGACGTCACCTCCGTACTTGTTGGTGACGGTCGTTATCCTGCTTTTTGGCTGGGGGTTGTTCATCTGGTCGATTCTCCTGGGGCGGCCGTTGGGTGCGCTTGACGCGCCCGATGCGCTTATCTGGGTGATCTGGCTGACGATAGGTGTCGTGGCGCCGGTCATCTTGATGCTCACCAGTCTGAAGGTGGAAGTCCATCCCGACCGGGTGACTGTCAAAACCGGGATGGCAGGCAAGCACGAATTTGCCCTCGACGAAGTCCGCGACGTACAGGCGCGGCTCAAAGGCGCCGCCAGCGACTACAGTAACCGGACGCTGGGCAACGAGGGGACAAGCCAGTTTGCCTTTACCGTAACAACGCTAAAAGGGGCCGAACTGTTCATGCAGGACGGCCGCCAGATTCTCCTTGGCTCGCTGACGCCGGAACAGCTCACGTCCGCTATTGCGGCCGCGTGGGAACCTTTCCGTCCGCCGGTCAGCGATGGCGTCGAATGATAGAGCATGAACGAGCAGACGGTTCCGAAGGCGGCCGAGCAACCGCTGTTTGAGGAGACGCAAACGTTCCACCGCGTCTGGTGGGTGATGGCGATTGTGTTCGGCATTGCCGCGCTGCAATGGTGGTTCTTCTATGAGCAGATTATCAGGGGCCGTCCTGCCGGCGACAACCCCGCCCCGGACTGGATGGTGATCTTGTTTTGGCTGCTGTTTGGAATCGGCATGCCGCTCTTCTTCTGGTGGATGTACCTTCGCGTGACGGTCAGCACTCGCGACGTCACGATCCAGTTCCGCCCCCTGATAACCCAGGTCATTCCCCTCAATGAGATTCAGACGGCGACAGCCCGGAGCTACTCGCCGCTGACTGATTTCGGCGGGTGGGGCATCCGCGGGCTTGGTCAGCGTCGGGCGTACTCCATCAGTGGCAGCGAAGGCGTGACGCTCCAGCTGACTTCCGGCAAAGAGATCATCATCGGCAGCCATCAGCCCCGCAAGCTAGTATGGGCAATCACCGCCGCCAAAGGATCAGCGCAGCATGACAACTGACAGCCAGCTTGTGGCAGACACCGGCACGCCCCCGGGTGAATCGCGTTCGGGGAAGATCGCGATGGCGATTATCGTGACGTTGGCCATCGGTTTTTCGGCGCTGCAAATTGGCGAGGAAAGCGGGGCAAGCAGTCTCGGCTTCCTGAATCTCGTCTTGCTGGGGCTGCTGGCGGGCGGCCTCGTGGCGCGTCGCTTTGGGCTGTTCTCGCTGCCGCGCTGGATCGACAGCGACAAAGCCCCCTACGTCTACGTGCTTCTCGTCTGGATGGTCAGCATGCTCTATGAGCTGAGCCTGCGGACCGGCGAGACCGGGTTTGGCGGCCTCCACCCGGACACTGTTGCTTCCTTTACGATGGCTCAGGGCTTCTACATTCCGTATGCATTGTGCGTGCTCTGGGTCATTCGGCGGCGCTGGCTGTCGCTTCCGGCTGTCTTTTGGTTGGGGGCCAGCGTGAGCTGGTATGAGCTGATGACTGTCGGTCTGCCTGGCATCTTCGCCACGCCCGGCAACTTCATTCTGGCGCCCCTTGTGCTGGGCTATTACGTGGCAATCTACGGCATGTTCGCTGCGCTGCCACTGGTCTTCATGGATGTCGAAGCGCTGTGGGGAGACACTGATCGACCGTATACGTTGGGTACGCTGGTTGGTCACGGCTTTCTGATCGCCATCTTTTGCTGGGGCATCTTTGCCCTATGGTCGCTCGCCCTCAGTCGCCTGTTGGGCTGGTAACGTCTATCATCAGCGCCGTCCTCCTGGCTGCGCCGGGAGCGGCTAGGCGAATTTCATTGAATCGCGTAAAGTAGAAGGCAAGGTAACTGGTAGGGTTGCCGCACCATATCGTCCCTGGAAACCTGGAGAATGCGTAGCATGAACGAAAACGACAATGTGATTATCGGTATCTTTGAGACGCGCGAATCGGCTGATCAGGCGATTCAGGCGCTTAAGGATTGGGACCATGCGCACGACGACATCACCCTCGGTGATGTTGGGCTGCTGTACATGGAAGATGGCGAGCTCAAGTCGAATATGGGACACCGGACCGGAGGCGGTGCGACCGTGGGCGCTGTGGTTGGCGTCATTGCCGGTGTGCTGACCGGCGGCATTGGTCTCGTTGCCGGGTTGGCCGGAGGCGCGCTGCTGGGAGGCGTCATGGGCCGGTTCTTCAAGAAGTCGGCCGATCTCTCCGAAGCCGAAGCCAACCGAATCGCCAAAGAGCTGGAGGGCGGCAAGTTCGCGATCATCGTCAACCTCGATGATTACGAAATCACCCCGGCGACGTCGGTTATGGCGTTCCACGATGGCGACGTCTACACCTACAATGTGTCGCAGGACGCTGTTGAGGAGTTGACCAAGACCAGTGACGACTGATCGTGGCTTGGTGGCCCTCGGCCTATGAGACCTGACCACTGGTACGAAACGGTTATTCCGGCAGCGACGCTGGCCTCACATCTGGACGATCCGTCGTGGGTGGTGGTCGACTGCCGGTTTGACCTGGCCTCACCTGAGGCAGGCGAAGCGGCTTATCTGGCCGCCCACATCCCCGGCGCGCGCTACGCCCACCTCGATCGCGACCTGAGCAGCCGCCCGGAGACCGACCGGGGACGGCATCCTTTGCCCTCTCCGCAATCAATGGCCCGATTGTTTGCGCGCCTTGGCGTTGGCGACCGGACACAGGTTGTGGTCTATGACGATACAAGCGGGCACTACGCGGCCCGGTTGTGGTGGATGCTGCGGTATATGGGCCATCAGGCGGTGGCCGTCCTGGATGGCGGTTGGCCGGCCTGGCTGGATGCGGGTCTGCCGGTTGAGTCCGGCGCTGTTGATTACCCGGTTGGCTACTTTGCCGGACGACCGCAGCGTCATGAGCTGGTCCTGATGGATGAGGTACCTTCCGTTTCTCTCCTGGTAGATTCGCGCGACAGTGAGCGATACCGGGGAGATGTGGAGCCTATTGATCCTGTGGCCGGTCACATATCCGGCGCTCTCAACCGACCGTATCGCGAGAACTGGGGGCAGGACGGCCGCTGGTTGGCGCCAGATGTGCTTCGGGCGCAGTTCGACGAGATGCTTGGTGGCACACCAACATCCGATGCGGTTTTCTACTGCGGCTCAGGTGTCAGCGCCTGTGTCAATCTGCTGGCAATGGCCCACGCCGGGCTGACACCGGGCAGGCTCTATGTGGGATCGTGGAGTGAGTGGAGCCGCTACGGACCTGCGGCCGAGGACAACGAGTAGCTCGTTCTGGTGAGGCAACCTTCATAGGAACGCAAAGATGCAGCAGCGTGCCTTTAATGTTAGGCGCGCTGCTACGTATGTCTAGACTGCCCGGAGCGCCTGGCAGGGTGAGCACATCAAGGAGAATCTGCGCTTGATTGAAGTTGCGCCCTATACTGCCAAATTAGATGATAGGGACCTATTCTTCGCCCCTTGATTTTCTCCATGCTCTCCCACTATACTTGTGGGCAGATTTAGAGTCTAACTATTGTGTGCCGTATGCGTGTGAGTGGTGTGTCCTGACGGGCTCTGACCTCGCCAACTGACCCCCCGACTTACCGCCCCTTGGACTGGAGAACAACATGTACAATCGGAACGTGAAAGAGCGCTCTGGAAGCCAGAAGCTCTTGCTCGTAGGTATTTTGGTTTTGCTGCTGGGCATTGTAGCCCCGAGTGCGCTGCTGGCCGCGCAATCGGCGGAGTACCCAACTTCCTTTGGTCAGGAGAAGCCGCGTTTTCGCCAACCGCGCGATCTTGATCAAGATGCGGCCGGCAATTTGTATATTGCGGACCACCGCAACAGCGTCATCAAGGTCTACGACAGCGACAGAAACTTCCTGTACGCGTTTGGATCAAAGGGTCGTCGCCCGGCGCAAATGCTGCGCCCGAACGGCATCGCCGTCTATGAAGCCGGTGCGACGGTGGTTGTGGTGGCGGACACCTGGAACCATCGCATCCAGGAGTATGCGGCCGACGGGACCTATCTCGGCGGTTGGGGCAAGTACGGCACGGGACCCGGCGAGTTCAATTACCCTCGCGGAATCGCCGTGGGACCGGAAGGCGATGTTTATGTGAGCGATACGGAAAACCACCGGATTCAGGTATTCGACCAGTCCGGTAACTTCCTGCGGCAGTGGGGATCGCTTGGCTCAGCGACCGGTCAACTGCGCTACCCGATGGGCATAGTTGTCAGCGACGAAGGCCTCGTCTATGTGGCCGACAGCAACAACCATCGCATTCAGGTTTTCGATGAAGAAGGTACGTACATCAGCGAAATCGGCAGCGAAGGACATGAGGTCGGTGAGCTGTATTACCCCGTTGGTGTCGCGCTGGGCGCGACAGGTTCGATCTTTGTTGGCGACACCTTCAATGATCGGGTGCAGGCGTTTGCTCCTGATGGCACGTTCCTGGATACATGGGGCGAAAGTGGAAGGGGGGTCGGCCAACTGGATCGCCCGAATGGATTAATTGTCAGCGGCGACCTCATTTATGTGGGCGACATTCACAACAATCGGGTAGTCGTGTACGATAGTCTGATGCCGTAACAGTTTACTGTTTCTCTGGCCCGGTCGTTGCGATAGTCTAGTCAGCCAACGGCCGGGTCAGTATGCCTACTGCATCAATATACCAGGCTGCATTGCCGAAGAAGCCAATCACTTCTTCGTCTTCCGGCGCGCTGAGCGCATACGATTCATCCCCGCCTACCCCACCATATAGTTCCGAGACGCGAAGGTTGGTGTGCAGCCGAATGCTGTCCACAAACCAGCCACAACGGCCGCTTATGCCGATGACATACTCTTCCGTGCCCAACTGCAGAGTGTGGCGTGTTCCCCCGGCGATTCCCACCGGAGATAGCGTTTGCTGCTGGGTGAACCGGTCCCGATAGACCAGCCCCAGCCCTTCAATGTAGGTGTCGGCAAAGATGTGGACGGCCGCCAGGCGCGTCCCCTCTGGTATCATGTAAGCGCCGAAGATTTGACCACCGCCGCCTCCGACTGGTCCGATCTTGGTAATTTCCATCTGCTTACTCCCGCTCTAGGTTGGCGATGACACATGGCATCCGCCGCGTCGACTCTTCCCAATAATACGACGGATTCCTCAATCTGGCCTGCTCAGGTCGCTCTGGTCTGGTTGTCGACGGCTACCGGTTTTCCAGAACCTTGACGTGAAAGTGGGTGTCCGGGCTGGGGATCGGCGTCAACTTGACCTTCAACTCGTAATCAGCAGGGTCAATCTGTAACCTGACCGCTCGAAGCAACGCCCCGACCGTGACCATCAGCTGCAGCTCCGCCGCTCCCGCGCCCAGGCATGTGTGCGGTCCCAGCGTATAGGGGGCAAAGACACCCAGACCTTGCCTGTGTTCGTTGCGCGGCGAGCTGTAGCGGTCGATGTCGAAGTTGAACGGTTCCGGGAAGTACTCGGGCAAGAAGTGGGTCAGGCTGTTGGCAATCAACACGTCGTCTCCCACGTTGACCTGATGGCCTGCAAACTCAAACGCCTTGACCACGCCTCGTGGCGTGAACGGCGCCACCGGATAGCGGCGCAGCGTTTCGATGGTGGCCCCATAAAGCGCCGTGGCTTTGGGTAGTTCGCGCCACGATGGGACGCCATCGGCGAAATGCTCGTCTACGTCGGCGACGACACGGGCCTCGATCTCCGGGTCGTTGAGGATGGCGTAGAGCATGAAACCCATGGTGCTGGCGACGGTGTCCATGCCCGCGAAGTAGGGGCCGATGGTGGCAGCTAGCAGATCGTCCTCAGCCAGCGGTTCGCCATTCCAGTCGACGGCCGCCAGTAGATCGTCGATCAGGTCTGGCTCGCGGTCGCCGCTGTAGTGGCGATGCTCCTCCAGTACTTGACGCGAGAAATCCATGACTGACGCTTTGGCCCGCATATAGCGCGGGGATCGCAGCATGATTCGGGGCCACCGCTTGATAGTCAGCACATTGAGTAAGGTGTTGAGGTAGATGCGGATGTTCTCGAACTGCTCTTCAGACGAGTGATTGGTCAGGGCGCGGCCCAGCTGCTCGGTGACAAGCCGCTGCAGCGTATCGCGTACCGGTAGGGAGCTGCCGACGCCCCAACCATGCGCTCGCTCCGTCGTGATACGGGCGAAGTCGTCGAGGTGGGGGGCCATCCCGCCTTTGGAGTAACCGCGCTGCATTACCTTGCGCATGTAGCGGTGCGGCTCGCCGTCCATGGCCACCAGGAAGTTGGGTGATCCCATCTGTTCGGCAAACTCGCCAAAGAGCGGCTCGCTGCTGAAATACTCCTCGCCTTGCTGGGCCAGAAAGCGATTCGCTTCCAGCCCCGCCATCACCACGAACGACTGGTTCACGGCGTTGACACGATAGATGGGGCCCAGCTCGTTGTAAGCGTCGAGAAACAACTCGATGGGGCGGTTGAGAAAGTCAAGGGCACTGCCCAAAATGGGCAGGCCACGGACAACGGGTGGGGCGGCTGCCGGATTCGCGGTGGGTGACTTCACGGGGTCATGTATGCTCATGGTGCTCCCTCAGCTTTATGGCCGGACCCTGTAGCCACGTGGCCGGGGTGGCGCTGGGCGGCAGATCATCTGGGCCGATTGGCTCCTTCAGTAGCATTATAGGAGACGGCTGACGCAGAATCAATGGACGGCGGCCCGCTCATACTGACGGTTCATGACCGCAGCAGGCAGAGCGCAGGCGGCCGTCAATCTGGCCTCGTCCAACCCCGCAGCCAGACGCGGCTGTTTTGTGCACTTTGTATTGACAACCCCTTATCACTCTGTTACTCTTGCCTGTAATTACAGGATGACAGGCTAACAGGCAGACTGCGGGCAGGTACTTTCTCACGTTCATCATGGACCTCAACGCCGCGATCGACCGCAACAGCTACATTCCCCTCTATGCCCAGGTGAAGGACGCCATTCGTGACGCCATTGACCAGGGCCAGATTTCGCCTGGTGAGCAGCTGCCCGGTGAGCCGGAACTCTGCCGCCTCTTTGAGGTCAGCCGCACCGTCATCCGCCAGGCATTGCGCGATCTGGAGATGCAGGGCCTGATCGTGCGCGCGAAGGGGATCGGCACCTTTGTGGCCGAACCGAAACTACGCGAGGGTCTCTTCCAGGAGTTGACCGGCTTCTACGAGGATATGTCCAGTAAGGGCCATCCACCGGTATCCAAAGTGCTGACGCAAGAGATCATCCCGGCTGGTCGAAAGATTGCCCGCTACTTGCGGATACATCCCGGCGATGATGTCGTCCATATTGACCGGCTGCGCTACGTCGATGAGGAACCGATCGTGCTGGTGTCCACGTATCTGCCATTCCGGATGTTCCCGGCGCTGATTAAGGCGGATCTGGAACGGCAGTCGCTGTATGCTTGGCTCCAAGACGAGTATGACGTTGTCATCGCTCGCGGGCGGCGCTACCTGGAAGCCGTGCCTGCCAGCGATCACGAAGCGACACTGCTGCAGGTTAAGAAGGGCGCGCCGCTGATCTTGCTGAACAGTGTCAGCTATCTGGAAGACGGCACGCCGCTTGAGTATTACCACGCTGTCCATCGAGGCGATCGCAGCCGCTTCGAAGTCGATCTGATCCGCGTACCGGACCGGGCTGCCACCACAGAATTGGCAGCAGGCGAGATGGCCCTCTTGGCTGAGCATTCTGATGCCGAAAAACCTGCCTGATAAGCCGGTCATAGACGACCGGTCTGAGTGACATTGCATTGTTCTAAGTTTGAAGGAGAGACAGGAATGAAGATGAAAGTTGGAATAGATAGCTACTGTTTCCATCGCTACTTTGGTGAGGTCTACCCGCACCAGACGTCGCCCGACTTCACGATGAGCATGGAAGATTTCCTCGACCTGGCCAAGAATTTGCAGGTCGATGGCGTCTCGCTGGAATCATGCTTTTTCCCCAGTTTTGACAAAGGCTGGTTCATGGACCTGAAGGCCCAACTCGACGACTATGGCTTCGACCGGGTTTACGCCTGGGGCCATCCAGACGGTCTGGAAGCGGGCAAGAACCGGGATGAGTTCGATTCCATGGTGAAGCAGATCGAGTACGCTAGCTGGATTGGCGCGCCGGTCATGCGCGTTGTCGCCAGCAGCCTGATGTTCCGCTTTGAGCCGCACGGCCCGCAAATCGACATCCTCGTCGACTGGTTCAAAGAAGCCGTGAAGGTCGCTGAGAACTATGGCGTCAAGCTGGCGGTGGAGAATCACATTGACTACACCGCCGACGAGTGCGTCGAGCTGCTCGATCGCGTCGATTCGCCTTACTTGGGTCTGAACTTCGACACCGGCAACTTCTTGCGGCTGCTGGACGATCCCATCGACGGCGCCAGAAAGCTGGCCGACCGCACGCTCGCTACCCATGTCAAGGACCTGAAGCCGGTGAAGGGGTTGAACGCCACGGAATGGTACTTCTTCAGCTCGACGCCGGTCGGCGATGGCCTGGTAGATAACCAGACGTTGGCCCAGATTCTCTACGAGGCGAACTATCCGGGATTCCTTGCCGTGGAGACGGACTCGCTCCATCCTGACTACGAAAATCAGGAACATTGGGCGATTGAGAAGAGCGTGTGGGAGCTGAAGCGCATCGCGGCTAACGTTTCCTGACGCGCCTCAAGCCTGGCCAAAGTTGTCGACATAAGGATTTGATCGTTATAACAACTTATGATAGTCTATCGGCAACTTACTTCAGACTGCGAAATAAGAAGGTGGGCATGGAGCACAAGTTGAGCCTTGCCCACCACTTTTCCGGACTCAAGGCTATGGCTGCCGTATCTGAGACCAGGTTGTCGACTGACGAAGCTTCCCTAACGCTCGATCCTGTGGAGGTAGCTGTCGTGGCAGCGATCAGGCGCGAAGGGCCTCTCTCTCGCACCGACCTCTCACAAGAGCTCGACTACTCCCGCGCGACCGTCACCACTATCGTTGGTCGGATGGTGTCCGCCCATATCCTGGATGAGGTGGGCGAGGGGCGTTCTGGCGGCGGCCGGCGGCCGCTTTTGTTGGATATAAATCCGTATCTGGGGTTGGTGATCGGCGTCGATATCGGCGCGACCAGCATCGACATCGCTCTGGCTGACTTTCGCGGGCAGATTCTCGACCGCCTGACCGAGCCGGCCGACGTGACGCAGCCTCCCGGGCCGTTCCTGAAGCGGGTGTGTGCCCTGGTGCAAACGATGCTGGACAAACACGGCCAACCGGCCACTGCTCTGGTGGCTATGGGCATCGGTGTGCCGGGTCCGGTCGAGTTTTCCTCCGGCCTGCTTATCGCCCCGCCGTTGATGCCCCTCTGGGAAGGGTATCCCATCAGATCTACCATCAACGAACAGTTCCCGTTGGCACGCGTTGTCGTCGATAACGACGTCAACATTATGGCCAAAGGGGAACAGCAGGCGGGGGCCGGTAAGGGCATCGACAACTTCCTCTTTGTCAAAATTGGTACAGGAATTGGCTGTGGCATTATCTGGCACGGCGCAGTCTATCGCGGCAGTGATGGCTGTGCTGGCGATGTGGGCCACATTTGCGTTGACTACAACGGCCCCACGTGCCGCTGCGGCAATCAAGGTTGTCTGGAGGCGATGGCTGCCGGGCCGGCCATTGCCTCCCAAGCGACCGAGGCCGCTCGCTCCGGCCAAAGCCCGTTCCTCGCCGAGCGGTTGGCGGAGAACGGCTTCCTCACTGCTCAAGACGTGGGCGATGCGGCGGCGAACGGCGACCGGGCGGCCAACCTGATCATTCGTCAGAGCGGTCAGATGGTGGGTGGCGTGTTGGCCGGGCTGGTCAACTTCTTCAATCCGCGAGCGATCTTCATCGGCGGCGGCGTGGCTGACATCGGTCATATGCTGTTGTCGTCCATCCGCCAGGCAACCTGGCGACGGGCCAACCCGCTTTCGACACGCCATCTGAATCTGGCGTACTCGGAACTGGGCCAGGATGCGGGCGTAATCGGGGCGATCTGGCTGGCGCTGGAGCATGTCTTTTCCGTGAAGTGAGATCAGTGTGGCGGCGCTAGGCTGCCTCTAAACAGGAGTGTGTTGAAACGATGAAAAGTACGATGAATGTCGCCATCATTGGCACGAAGTTCATGGGAAAGGCCCACAGCAACGCCTGGCTCAATGCCCCCCATTTCTTCGATATGGAGATCAAGCCTATCTTGAAGGTGGCCGTGGGCACAGACAAAGCCGGCACCGAGGAGTTTGCCCATCGCTGGGGATGGGAAGAGGTATCGACCGACTGGGAAGCGGTCGTCGCTCGTGATGACATCGATATCATCGACATTTCCACCCCGACCTATCTACATCATGACATGGCTCTGGCCGCGGCGGCTGCCCGGAAGCACATCTTTCTGGAAAAGCCGTTTGCCCTGAATCTGGCGCAGGCGCAGGCTATGTACAAGGCCGTGCTGGGCGCAGGCATCACCCACTACGTCAACCACAACTACCGGCGCGCGCCGGCCGTGCGACTGGCCAGGATGCTTGATCGAGGAGGGATTCATTGGCCGCATCTTCCACTGGCGCGGCGCCTATCTGCAGGACTGGATCGTCGACCCGTCGTTCCCGCTAACGTGGCATCTGCGCGCAGAGACCGCCGGCACCGGACCGCACGGCGACCTGAACTCTCACAGCGTTGATCTGGCCCGCTACCTGGTAGGCGACATCAAGTCCGTGTCGGCTATGATGACCACCTTCATCAAGGAACGGCCGCTGCCCGGCGCGGGGGCGGCAACATTCTCTGCCGGCTCCGGCGAGTCGACCGAGATGGGCGAGGTGACAGTCGACGATGCGTCCTTCATGTTGGCCGAGTTTGAGAACGGCGCGCTGGGTTCGTTCGAGGCGTCCCGCTTTGCCCCCGGTCGCAAGAACTACAACACGTTCGAAATCTACGGCGACAAGGGCAGCATCGTCTTTAACCTGGAGCGTATGAACGAGCTGCAGCTCTTCCAGCGGGACGACCCGGCCTACGCGCAGGGTTTCCGCACCATTCTGGCCACCGAGGGTGGCGAGCATGATTACATCGCCAACTGGTGGCCTCCCGGACACATGATCGGCTATGAGCATGGTTTTCATCATGGCGTAGTCGACTTCATGGATGCCATCTACAACGGCACCGACATCGCGCCCAACTTCTACGACGGGCTAAAAGAGATGGAAGTGCTGGATGCAGGCGTGCGCTCGGCCCAGTCGGGTCAGCGCGTCACCGTTGGAGAGTAAGGCACACAAGCACCGGAGCAACAGCGTGAAATTTGGCGCCAATACCTTCATCTGGACATCGCCCTTCCGCACCAACGACCACCTGGAGCTGGTTGACCGCGTGGCGGCTATGGGCTTTGATCTGATCGAAATCGCCTACGAGGATCCGGCCCTGATCGACCGGTTCGCCCTGAAGCAGCGAGCGGCCGACAACGGTCTGGGCATTATTGTCTGCGGCGCGTTCGGGCCGGGCCGGAATCTCGTATCGGCCGACGCGAACGAACGGGCGGCTACGGCAGCCTACATCCGCGAGCTGGTTGACGCCGCGGCCGATCTGGGTTCGCCGGTGGTTGGTGGCCCGATGTACGGCGCCGTGGGCAAGACGCCCGCCGCCGACCGGACCGCGCGTGACGCCGAACGGGAACTGGCCGCCGGGGAGCTGCAGCCGCTGGCGGCCTATGCAGGCGACCACGGTGTGAGATTGGCCCTGGAGACCCTCAACCGCTTCGAGACCGACCTGCTCAACATCGCCGCGCAAGGCATGGCGTTGGTGGAGCAGGTGGGCAGCCCGCACATCGGCCTGCATCTGGACACATTCCACATGCATCTGGAAGAGAAGTCATCGGCAGACGCCATCCGGCTGGCTGGCGATCGTCTCTTTCATTTTCATGCCTGCGAAAACGACCGGGGCGTGCCCGGCACAGGCCAGGTCGACTGGTCCGGTGTCGTCGTCGCGCTGGACGAGACAGGCTATGACGGAGCAGTGGTCATCGAATCGTTCACGCCGGAAGTGACCTCCATTGCCAAGGCGGTCTGCATCTGGCGAGACATTGCGCCCAGCCAGGATGCCGTGGCGGCTGACGGCCTGGCGTTCCTTCACCAAACATTCAAAGAGCAGACCAGTACAGGCGGAGAGTAGCGTATGGGAGAGTCAAGCAACGGGCCAGCGGTTGAACAGACCGCATTCGAGCCGGTACCGGAAGGCACAGCGCCGGTGCTGGAAGTGCGCAACATCACCAAGCGGTTTCCGGGCGTCCTCGCTTTGAACGACGTGTCGGTTCCCTTCTATCCGGGTGAAGTCCACGCCATCATGGGCGAGAACGGAGCGGGTAAGTCGACGCTGATGAAAGTAATGGTTGGTGCGTACCGACCCGATGAGGGTCAGGTTTACTTCATGGGCCAGCCACGCGACTTCGGACATCCGCAGCAAGCGCAGGAAGCGGGCATCAGCATTATCTACCAGGAGTTCAACCTCCTGCCAGACCGCACCGTGGCCGAGAACATCTTCCTGGGTCGTGAGCCGACACGGTTTGGTGTCATCGACCAGAAGCGGATGGAGGAGGACACCCGCGACGTACTCAGACGGCTGGAAGCGGAAGAGCTCATCCAACCTACGGTCTTGCTCAGTACGCTCTCAGTGGCCGAGCAGCAGATTGTCGAAATCGCCAAGGCGATTTCCTACGATGCCCAGGTGCTGATCATGGACGAGCCGACAGCCGCGCTTTCCTCTAACGAAGTGGCTATTCTGGCCGACCTCATTCACCGCCTGCAGGCTCGCGGTATCGCCATCATCTTTGTGTCCCACCGGCTTATTGAAGTCTTCGACCTGGCTCAACGAATCACCGTCTTGAAAGACGGCGAGTTCGTGGCCACCGACCTCATCAGTAATCTCACGCCCGGCAACGTGGTGGAGATGATGGTTGGGCGCGAGTTGTCCAGTTACTTCCCCGAACGGGCCAAGCCGGAAGACGTTGGCGATGTGGTTGTCCGGATTGAGCGGGCAAGCAACGCCGAGGTAAAGGATATCAATCTGGAGCTCAGGGCCGGGCAGGTGGTCGGTGTCGCCGGGCTGCAAGGCTCCGGGCGGACCGCACTGGCTCGCGCCATATTTGGCGTGGAACCGTTTGACAGTGGTCTGATGGAGATGGACGGCGAGACGGCACTTGTTCCGAAACCCGCGCCAGGCGATCGACAAGCGATTCGGCTATGTCACCGAGGACCGCAAGAACGAAGGGCTGGTTCTCATGCAGCCGATCAATGACAACGTGCTGCTGACGGTTCGGACGCTCCAGCGCTTTCTGGCCCGCGTCATCAACCTGGGGATTCGCGACGACAAGGACCTGGCGCTGGAAGTCTCGGATCGGATGGACGTCCGTGCCTCCAGCCTGGAACAGGAGGTGCAGTACCTGAGCGGTGGCAACCAGCAGAAGGTCGTCCTTTCCAAATGGTTGGCGACCAATGCCAGGGTGCTTATCTTCGACGAGCCAACGCGCGGCATCGACGTGGAAGCCAAGGCCAGCATCCACGAGCGTATTCGTGAGCTGGCCAGCCAGGGAGCAGCCGTGCTGATGATTTCTTCTGAACTGCCGGAGGTGATTGGCATGAGTGACCGCATCGTCGTGATGTGGGACGGCTCTATCATTGGCGAGCTGCCGGCAGCGGCAACCGAGGCCGAAATCATGCACATGGCCACTGGATTCGTCGATGAGACCGACCCGAAGGGCGCCGAACGAGCGACCGATATGGCTAACGTCCTGCGCGACCTGGAAGCGACTGAGGCAGCCAACTAGGAGACATTGAATGACAGCAATCACACCATCGGCGACCTCCCAGCCTTCGCTGTTTGGCCGTATGCGAATCTGGTGGAACAACAGCCGAATCCCACCTGTTTGGGGCTTCGTGGTCATCATCTTTCTTTTGTCCATCGTGCTCGACTACTTCTTCGGCGTCGATGATCAGCTATTCATTACCAACCAGGTCATTCTGACCAACATCCTGGTGCGTTCGGTCGCGCTGGGTATTGTGGCAGTGGGGCAGACGTTCGTCATCATCGGCGCATCGATTGACCTGTCGGTCGCCTACATGATCAGTGTCACGGCCGTTGGCGCATCATTCCTGATGGCGGGCGACCCCAGCCGAGTCTGGTGGACGGTGCTGGTTCTGATGGCGGTTGGCGCAGTGGTCGGTTTGGTAAACGGCCTGCTCATTACCCAGCTCAATGTAAACCCGCTGATTGCCACGTTGGGGGTTGGTCTTGTTCTCAAAGGGTTGCTCAACGCGACCTTCGAGAACTTCGCCGGCTCGGTGCCGGAGAGCTTCCAGGCGTTTGCCTATGACACGATTGGACCGCTGCCCATCTCGGTGTTGGTCTTGTTCCTCGTCGTGTTGGCGGGCTGGTTCATCCTGCGCCGCACCAAGTACGGGGCACACTTATATGCAGTCGGCGGCAATGAGGAAGTAGCGCGGCTGTCTGGTTTGCGCACGGGTCGTGTCCTGATTATTGCCCACATCATTTGCAGCCTGACGGCCGTTCTGACCGGCCTGTTCATCGTTAGCCGGCTGCGTTCCGGCGCGCCCTGGGTCGGCACGGACGGTCTCTATGATCTTGAATCGATTGCAGCCGTCGTCGTTGGCGGCACTGCGTTGTCCGGCGGCAAGGGGGGCGTTTGGGGCACGCTAGGTGGCGTTCTCATCTTCAGCTTGCTCGATACGATGTTCAACCAGATTGGAATCGATGCCTACATGAAACAGATTCTGCGCGGCGCCATCATTATCATGGCTGTCGGCTTCTACACATACCGCTCGGTGCAGGAACCATCGTAAGGAGCCACTGACAATGACACAAATATCTGCTCCCGTTGAGTCTGAATCATTCTTCTCCCGTTTGTGGGGAGTGCTGCGGTCAGTCAACCCGATCTACTTCGTGGTGATCATTCTGTTCATTGGTGTTGGGATCCTGAACCCGCGCTTTTTTGAGCCCAACAGCTTCCTGGCGTTTCTGGAACGGGCGGCGCCGCTGATGATTCTGACAGCCGGACAAGTCTATGTGCTGGTTTCCGGCGGGTTCGACCTGTCGGTCGGCTCCATCGTCACCTACTCGGTCATTGCGGCCGCCATCCTGGCCGACAACGACCCCGGTAACACGTGGTGGGTCATCTTGTTCATCCTGGGCAGTGGCGTTGTCTTCGGTCTGGTCAGCGGTTCGATCGTGACGTATTTGAAGGTGCCGTCTCTGATTGCCACGTTGGGTATGCTGCTAATCGTGCGCGGCATCGGCCTCTACTGGTCGGGTGGCGCGCCGCGCGGCTATCTGCCCGACAACTTCCGCGCGCTGGGCCGGGGCGGCATTGAGGGCATTCCAAGCATACGCGAGTTCCCATATGCGGTGATCATCCTCGTGGTGGTCGGTTTCCTGCTGTGGCTGGTGCTCCATAAGCTCAACTACGGCAAGCAGCTCAACGCCATCGGCGACAATCCGCGGGCGGCTCGCCTGTCGGGCGTCAACGTAGAGTTTGTCCGTATCGCCGCCTTCGTCATCTGCGGCACGGCGGCGGCCTTCGCCGGCATTATGATTGGCGGTCGGGGCGGCGTCTCTATCGAGGCGGGCACCGGATTGGAACTGCAGTCGATCGCCGCCGCCGTCCTGGGCGGGACAGTCATCCTTGGTGGCCGGGGCAACATTCCCGCGGCCATGGCCGGCGCGTTGGCGCTGGAAGTGCTCTTTACCTTGCTTAACCTGATGGGATTGCCCAAGCCGCTGCGCGATGCTGTGCAGGGCTTGATAATCATCGGCGCTGTGGCCTACACGGCTTACAGCACCCGACGAGTGCGCTAGGCCCGCAGACGGCCGCTGGAGCGCAACTATGCGATTACAGTCTGACGAAACGATCATCAAAGGAGGTGGTGCCTCGGAGCGATTCGTTGCAGAAGCGGGTGGCGTGCTCGCTAGTTTCCCACGCCTGTTTACTTACCCACACATCCAATCACGCAAATGTTGGAGGAGAATTACATGAAACCGTATGTTCGTATACTGTTAGTTCTGATGTCGGTTCTGCTTGTGGCTGCGCTAGCTGCTTGTGGCAGCACGGCAACGCCCGCGGAAGAAGTCGCTGACACTGTGCAGGAAGCTGTTGAAGACGCTGGACAAGCCGTTGAGGAGGCAGGTCAAGAGGTTCGAGAGGAAGTAGAAGGTGTTGTCGACTCTGGCGCCGGCCTGGGTATGGAAGCGGCCGCTGTGGCCGAGCAGTTCTTTAGCCAGTCTGACCTCGAACGGTCGATTGAGCTAATGTCTGCTACCCCGATGGGCCCTGAAGGCCAGCCGTGGGTCCAGTACCTGGAAGACAACTTCGTTGATACTTCGGAATTCGCGAAAGAAGGTCCCTATACGTTCTGCTTCTCAAATGCTGGTGTTAACAACCCCTGGCGCGTTGTTGGCTACACCAACATGACCGAAGAGGTTGCGCTGCATCCTGAGATCGAAGAGTGGATCCATGTCGACGCCGAAGGCAACGACGAAAAGCAGATCTCTGACATCCAGGACCTCGTTGCCAGCGGCAACTGTGACATCCTGATCGTATCCCCGAATACGACGGCCGCCCTGACGCCTGCTGTGGAAGAGGCGTGCGAAGTGCTGCCGGTCCTCACCTTCGACCGCGGTGTGCTCACCGATTGTACGGTCAGCCACATCGCCCCGATCGGTGGTTATGCGTTCGGTCAACTGGGCGCCCAGTTCATTACTGAGAATATCCCGGAAGGTGGCAACGTCGTAGCCATTCGCATTCTCCCCGGTGTTGACGTGCTGGAAACTCGTTGGGCTGCTGCGAAGCAGTACTTCGAGGACAACGGCGTCAATGTGGTCGAGGTTCAGTTCGGTGACGGCAACAATGACAAGGTGAAGACGATCATCACCGACGCCATCCAGAAGCATGGCCAGATTGACGGCGTGTGGATGGATGCCGGCGCGACCGCTGTCGCCGCCCTCGAAGCATTCGAGGACGCCGGCCAGCCGTACCCGGTCATCAATGGCGAAGACCAGCAGGACTTCCTGGTCAAGTGGCAGGAAGAAGGCATCACCGGTATCGCTCCGACGTTCCCCACCTTCCAGTGGCGGACGCCGATCATTGCCGGTCTGTCAGTCCTGAATGGCGAGTCCATTCCGGATCCGTGGATCCTGCCGCAGCCGCCGGTTGATGCGGACAATCTCGACGAAATGGTCGGCGCGAACGTGACCATGCCGCCGCTGCATTACGCGATGTGCGGTTGCGAAGATATGCCCAACTACCCCGAAGCTTGGGGTGGCGAACCGGCTGAGTAAGTTGATATAAGCGCTATACCCGGCGGGAACCGACCTTTCCGGTTGGTTCCCGCCGGGCCGCTCCGTTGATTCCTTAATAATTAGGAACGGAACGTAATAGGCAGCATGCCCGCCTTGCCGGGCCGGCATGCTGCATCATCGCAGGACGGTGCATCCGGCATGGTCCGGTTGGGCCGCTGCCTGCCTATTGAGGCCAAAACGGTTCGCGAAAAGGCGAGCAAAGTGAGGGGAGATGCTAGAAATTGGTTTTCACACTGACGCGTTTAACAGTTCATTCTGGAACTTTGAGCAGTGTCTGCAGTGGGCGCAGCGAAACGACGTCCCCTATATTGAGTGCGGCACGATCGACGGCGTAAGCTGGCTACATGGCCTCGGCTATCATCCACACGTGGCGCTGTGGGAAGACCCGTACGAGCTGCGGGACAAGATGGCGGGCTATGGCGTCAAGTTCTCGCAGGTCGACGCCGCTTATCCCATCTCCTTGCCCAACGCCACCTACATCGGTGTGCCCTATATTATCAATACGATGCGCTGGGCCTACCTGGCAGGGTGCAAGCATATTGACACGACCGATCACATGTTCAAGCCGGAGGGCCAGACCGACGAGCAGGCGCTGGAGATGATGAAACGCATCTACGGCGAGATCCTGGAAACGGCCGCCCGCTATGACCTGATCGTTAACATCGAACCGCACGGTTACTACACCACCAAGCCGGAATTCATGGCCCAGATGCTGGACTTCTACGACACACCGCATCTGCGCATGAACATGGACACCGGCAATACATTTATCGCCGGGCAGGACCCGGTGGCGTTCCTGCAGCAGTTCAAGGACCGCGTCAGCCACGTCCATATCAAGGACGTGAGCGAGTCGCTGGCGGCTGCCTCGCGAGGCGAACTGACTGGCATCGCCGTCAGCCACACGGTTATCGGTGAGGGTGTGAACGTCGACAATATTCGTCAGTGTGTCGATATCCTGGTCGATATCGGCTACGACGGTGTCGTCAGCATTGAGTGCGAAGGGCAGGGCGGGCCGATGATCGAAGCCAGCCTGGCCTGGGTGCGCGATCTGGTCGACGACGCGAATGCGCGAATGGCAGCTAACGGCTAGGCTGCCGGCGCTGGAAATAACCAATGCCGGTTTGCCGACCGGCTCGACAGAAGAGGAAAGTGAACTATGGCGATTAAGCTAGGCGTCAACATGGAGTTTGTGCGCCATCATGACAAACCATTTGCCTATGGCGTGGAGAAGGCGGCCGAAATCGGCTACGAATACATCGAGCCGATGGTCCACATCGGACGTGAGTTACTGAGCGAGGCACGCTACTTCCACTCTGTTTCGATGTTCGATGACCCACTCTGGGCCAAGGAGCTGATGGATAAGCACGGCATCAAGGCGTCGGGCCTGTCGGCCCATACGCCGCTCTGCAAGCCGGAAATCAGCGTGGAGTATCTGAAGCAGGCGATTCGCTGGGCGGCCGATCTGGGTGCGCCGGTGGTCAACACCGACGAAGGACCCAAGCCGGAGTGGACGACCAGAGCGATGGATTTTACGCTGATGGAGTATACGCTCAAAGAGGCGTCGATGGTCGGCGAGCGGCATGGGGTGGTCATCGGCCTGGAGCCACACCAGCAGTACTCCAAGACGCCGGACGGGCTGGACAGTATTTACGCGCTGGTCGATTCGCCCGCCATCGGCATCAACTACGACACCGGCAACAGCTACCTGGCTGGTGGGTCCGACCCGTATGAGTGGCTTGAACGAGTGCTGGATCGCCTGGTCCATGTCCACGCCAAGGATATCAGCATGGCCCAGGGCGAGGCCGAGCGCGGCAAGGTGACCGGCACACCGGTAGGCTGTGCCTGCGGTGAAGGTGTGGTTGATTGGCAGCGGGTCATCGACATCATTCGCCCGGTGGCTGTGGACAAAGACATCGTCTTGAGCGTCGAGTGTGGCACGATTCCGGAAGCAGAACGAAGCTTCGAATACCTGTCCAAACTATTGTAGTTCATCGTTGATAGCAAACGTGACGATACTGCCGGCCCCACCGGCTGGCGGTATCGTCTGGTGTAAGGCAGCATGACGCAAAAGTATTTGATTGGCGTGGACCTGGGTACGAGCAGTACGAAAGCCGGGCTGTATGACACAGATGGTCATCTGCTCGCGGATGCAACCGTCGATGTTCCGCTTTACTATCCCGCCCCCGGTGTCGTAGAGCAGGAGAACGACGACTTCTATCGCACTGCGGCCGAGACGGTGAGCAACTGCGTGCGCGACAGCGGAGTGGACCCGCGGGATATTGCGGCCATTGCCTTCGACAGCCAGATGGCGGGTGTCGGCTCTATCACCGACTCCTACGAACCGGCCACGCGCTTCGATTCGTGGCTCGACATGCGCTGCCAGCCATACATCGCCTATTTGAACGACCACCACGCTGAGATGATTACCCGGCTGACCGGCTGCGCCCCGACCTGCGACCACGGCCCGAAGATCATGTGGTGGCAGCGGGAACGGCCGGAGGAGTACGCCAACGTTGCCAAGTTCCTGATGCCCTCCGCTTACGTGGCGGGCAAGATGGCCGGGCTGACGGCCGACCAGGCGTTCATGGACTACACCTTCATCCACTTCTCCGGCCTCAGTGACAATCAGGCGGGGACGTGGTCGACCGAAATCTGTGAGGCGCTGGACATTGATATGGACCGGCTGCCGGAGATCGTGGAGCCGTGGAGGGTCATTGGCGAGGTAACCGAGGAAGCCGCCCGCGAATTCGGCCTCGCCGCCGGTACGCCGATTGCTGCCGGCTGTGGCGATACGGCCGCCAATGCATTGGGAGCGGGCGTTGTTCGCCCCGGGATGGTATTTGACGTGGCCGGGACGGCATCTGTATTGGCCGGCTGCACCGACACGTTTGTGGCCGATGTCGAACACGGGGCACTGCTGACAATGCGCTCGGTGATTCCCGGCCTGTGGAATCCGCTGGCCTACATTGCCGGCGGCGGGCAGGCACTGCGCTGGTTCCGGGACGAGTTTGAACTTGAGGCGGTGGCTGGCAAGGACCCGGACGCGGCCTACGCGGCCATGATTGCCGAGGCGATGGATGTGCCGCCGGGTGCGGATGGACTGTTCTTCTCGCCCCACTTGGGCGGCCGTATCTGTCCGGCGACGCCGGAGATGCGCGGCGCGTGGCTGGGCTTCTCGTGGGGGCACAGCCGGGCCCACTTTTTCCGCGCGGTGCTGGAGTCGGTCGCCTACGAGTATGCCTGGTATCTGAGCATCCTTGCAGGAAGCGATACCCGGCCTCGAGCTGACCGAAACTCGCGCTGTGGGCGGCGGAGCACGCAGCCGGGACTGGAACCAGATCAAAGCCAATGTGCTTGGCGTGCCCTATCAGCGTCTGGACCGGCCTGAGCTGGGCACGTGGGGCAGCGCTATGATTGCCGGTAAGGCCGCCGGGATCTATGACGATCTGGCAGAAACGGCCGCCCGCTTCGCGACGCCCTCGGGCGATCCGGTCCTGCCCGACCCGGAACTACACACCTTTTACCAGCCATTGGCCGCGCGCTATGTTGAGCTGCAAGCGGCGTTGACCGAGATGTATACGACCTAGATCAATTACCCTGTGGTTGTTCGGCCCTGACAACAATGCTCTCACCAGCGACCCGCCGTCCGCCACCCGTTCAGGAGCAACATTACGATATGAGTCATCAAGTGCGGATCTGTATGATTGGAGCCGGGCGCGTGGGCAAACTCCACTCCGGTATCTTGCGACGGCATGTGCCCGGCGGCGACGTCGTGGCGCTGGTCGACCCCGCCGAAGCGATGTTGAACGAGACAGGAGATGAATTTGGCATCGACGACCGCTACGCCTCGCTGGAGGAAGCACTGGACAAGGCGGAGTTCGACGCGGTCGTGATCACGACGCCGACCTTCACCCACCGCGACCTGGCAGTGATGGCCGCCGAACATGGCAAGCACGTCTTTCTGGAGAAGCCTATGGCGCTGACGCTGGCCGAGTGCGACGAAGTCATAGAGGCCTGCGCCCGCAACGGAGTCGCGCTGCAGATTGGCTTCATGCGCCGCTTCGACCCCGACTTCTATGCGGCGTGGGAGCGCATCCAGGCCGGCGAGATTGGCGAGCCGATGCTCATCAAATCATTGACGCACGGGCCCGGCCTGCCGCCAGCCTGGGCCACCGACCTGAAGACAAGCAACGGCAATCTGGCCGAGGTCAACAGCCACGATCTCGACAGCGTGCGCTGGCTCATGTCCTCGAATCCGACGCGCATGTATCTGGAAGTGGCCAACTTCAAAGGCGCTGAACGCGGCGTTACCAGCGAAAACTACTACGACAATATGCTGGCGACGATTAAGTTTGAGTCGGGTGGGCTGGGGAGCATTTCCGGAGTGTGTCCGTGTGACTACGGCTACGATGCCCGCGTGGAGATCGTCGGCAAGAAAGGCATCATGCAGATCGGCCAGATGCAGGGCGAGGCCGTCGTTGTGTGCATCGATCGCGATCAAGGTTTGGTGACGCCGATCTTCCGCCGCTGGCCCGACCGCTTCCGCTGGGGGTATATCCAGGAGCTTGAGCATTTCGTGACGTGCATCCAGACCGAGCAAACACCGCGCGTCACCGGTGACGACGGCCGTTGGGCGGTGGCGATGGTCTTGGCCGGCACGCAGTCGTTCCTGGAAGAGCGCCCCGTTTATCTGAAAGACATTCTGTCGGCGCAGACCCCGGCATAGGAGCAGATCAACCATGAAAGAAACGATGCTGGCGGCCGTCTACTACGGCCCCAACGACTTGCGGGTTGAGGAAGTGCCCGTGCCCGACATTGGGCCGGACGAACTGCTGCTGCGCGTACTGCGCAGCAACATCTGCGGCACCGACCTGCGCATCCTTCACGGCGGTCATCGCCACTATCCCACCGGCACCATCCGCATTCCCGGCCATGAGGTCGTCGGCGAGGTGGCGGCCGTCGGGGAGCGCGTGGCAGGGTACGAGATTGGCCAGCGGCTTTTCGTCGCTCCCAACATGGGCCAGGGCGACAGCCGGGAAACGATCTCCGGTAACAACAACCTGGACGCCAACTTCCAGGCGGTGGGCATTACGATGGATGGGGCGTTTGCCGAATACCTGCGCGTCCCGGCGGCGGCCGTTGAGCAGGGCAATCTCATGACTGTGGCCGAGGGTGTCGACCCGGCAGTGGCGGCCCTCATTGAGCCGTTTGCCTGCGTCTTGCGCGGCCAGGACAAGGTCAATGTCAAGGCGGGCGATGTCGTGGTCGTCATGGGCGCGGGACCGATTGGGGTGCTCCATGTCATGCTGGCCCGACTGCGCGGCGCGACCCGCGTCATCGTCAGCGAACCGGCTGAAGGCCGCCGCCGGCAAGCGCTGGAGTTGGGTGCGGATGTGGTGGTCGACCCGATGAGCGAGGATGTAGCCGCTGTCGTCATGGCCGAGAGCAACGGCCGCGGGGCCGACGTGATCATCGTCGCCGCGCCGTCCAAGGCGGCCCAGATGCAGGCGATCGACATCGCCGCCATCGGCGGGCGCATCAACCTGTTCGGCGGCCTGCCGAAGGATGACCCGACCATTCCGTTGAACTCGAACACGGTTCATTACAAGGAGCTGATCATTACCGGCACGACGGCATGCAGTACCTATGACTGTCTGCGGGCGGCCGAAATTGTCAACTCAGGCCGGTTGAACCTGACGCCGCTCATCACGAGCCAGTTTCCGCTGAGTGAAGCGCCAGCCGCGTTTGCAGCAGCAGCCGATGGGCAGAATCTGCGGGTGACGCTCGTCCCCTAGAGCGCAGGAGTGCGTTGTGGTCGATAGCGCAGACCGTCTCGTGATGACCGTTCTCGGACCCGTGCCTGTACAGGCGCTGGGGCTGACGGACGCGCACAGTCACCTCTATATCCGTGAGGTGGCAGGTGGCGATCCCGACGCCCCGGTGCTGACGGATGAAGCGGCCGTTGCTCGTGAGCTGGAGCAGTTCCGCGCGGCGGGGGGCGGCACGATTGTCGACTGCCAGCCCGGTGTCGGCTGCGGTCGTGACGGGCGGGCGTTGGTGCGCCTTGCTGAGGCAACGGGCGTCCATATCGTGGCCGCGACAGGCTTCCATCGTCGCCGGTACTACGGTCGAGAGGCGCCCTTGTTTGACCTGTCCGCGACAGCGGCCGCGACTCTGTTTGTCGATGAGCTTGAGAACGGCCTGGTGGAAACGCGGACCACGGTGACCGGGGCCACGGCGACCGTAGCCCGGCCCGGGTTCATCAAGATTGCGGCCGAGGCCACTCTGCCGGAGACGCCGGTTGCGCTGCTGGAAGCGGCCGTCGCTGCTGCGAAGCGGACGGGCGTCGCCATCGAGATGCACACCGAGCGGGGAGCGGCCGTCGAACAGCTGGTGGGCTGCCTGGTCGACTTTGGGCTGAACCCGGAGCGGCTGGTGGTATGCCATATCGACAAGCGACCCGATGTCGGGCTGCATCGAGAGCTGGCTGAGGCGGGCGTGATGGTGGAGTACGACACCTTCTTTCGCCCGAAGTACGAGCCGGAGACGCACCTGTGGCCGCTCATTGAGCAGATGGTCGCGGCGGGGCTGGCCCATCGCGTCGCCCTGGCTACTGATATGGCCGACCCGCAGCTTTGGGCGGAGCAGGGCGGTGGTCCGGGGCTTGCGGGCTGGCACGACACGATCGTGCCCGGTCTTGAAGGGCTGGGGCTTGCGACTGATGAGATTGAACTGTTAACCGGGAGAAATATCGCCAACCGGCTGGCCATTGCCGGAACAGACCTGGATGAGGGAGGCAATCAACCATGATGGATAGTCCGTATACCTTTGATCTGTCGGAGCGGGGCTTCGTGCCCAGCCAGTATGATAATCACATTGAGCGCCGCCTGAGTGCGATGGCCAGTCAGTACAACGACCGCGCGGCCGTCGACGCGATGCTCGGCGAAGAAGATGTCTTGCTTTACGAAGTTTACGAGCTGGATCGCCCCAAAGTTGAGGGCGAAATCCTGCACGGCGTCAGCATCGTCCATCCCGGCAAAGTCGGCGACGAATATTATATGACGAAGGGCCATTTCCATACGGTGCTGGAGACGGCCGAAATCTACTACTGTCTGCAAGGGGAAGGGTACATGGTGATGGAAACGCCGGAAGGCGAGACATCGGTCACGCGTCTGCTGCCCGGCAAGATCCTGTACGTCCCGCCACGCTGGGCCCACCGCTCCGTGAACACCAGCCTTGAGGAAGACCTGATCACCTTTTTTGCCTATCCCGGCAATGCGGGCCACGACTACGGCACCATTGAGGAGCGAGGCTTTCGGCGGTTGGTCGTTGAGCGGGATGGCGAGACAACCATCATCGATAATCCACGCTGGGAGACGGCGTAAGGGCGACCCCACATGAAACCACTATCAGCGTGTCACGTGCTGGTGACACCGACATCGTACGGCCAGTATGATGACGGCCTCAAGAGCGAACTGGCGGCGCAAGTGGGTCGGGTGACCTACAACGAGACGGGTAAACCGCTTGGCTCGGCGGAGCTGGCGCACTTGTTGGCAGATGTAGACGGCTATATTGCCGGGCTGGACGAGATCGACGCCGCGGCCCTGGCCGGGGCCAGCGGATTACAGGTCGTTGCCCGCTACGGCGTGGGCGTGAACAACGTGGATTTGGAGGCAGCTCGTGGACGGGGCATCGTCGTGACCAATACGCCTGCCGCCAACGCCCGCTCGGTAGCTGAGCTGACGATCGCGCTGCTGCTGCTGCTGGCCCGGCCGATCATGCCGGCGGCGGCGCAGACGCGCGACGGCGGCTGGCCCCGCATGAAGGGGCTGTCGCTGGAAGGCAAGACGATCGGGTTGATCGGCCTCGGTGCGATTGGCCGGTACGTGGCCGAGTTGCTGTCGCCATTTGGCTGCCACGTGTTGACCAGTGATCCGGTCTTGACCATTGACGAGGCGCGGCAGTTCGGCTGCGATCTGGTCCCGTTAGACACGCTACTGGCCGAGAGCGACTTCGTGTCGCTGCATGCGCCGGCGACGGCGCAGACAACGGGCATGGTCAACGCGGGTTTTCTGGCGCAGATGAAGCCCGGCGCAAGCCTGGTCAACACGTCACGCGGGGAACTGGTTGTGGAAGCGGATCTGTTCCAGGCGCTGCAATCGGGCCATTTGCGCGGCGCCGCGCTCGATGCGTTCGCCGCACGAACCACCGGGCGCGGACAACCCGCTGCTGGCGCTGCCGCAGGTGATCGCTACGCCACATATGGGCGCCCACACAGACGGCGCTGCTTCCACGATGGGACGTCTGGCGTTGGATGACTGTCTGGCAGTGCTGCGCGGGGACGAACCGAAACATCGTGTGGTCTGAGGGCCACTACAGTACAAGGACCTGAAATGGACAAGCAAACAGTATTGGACCGCATTCAAGAACTTGGCGTATTGGCAGTCATTCGTGGCCCCTCGCCAGAGCTGACGTTGAAGATGGTCGGTGCGCTGGCCGAAGGTGGTATTACTGGCATCGAGATTACGTACACGACACCCAATGCTGAAGAGGTCGTGGCTGCGCTCGACGCCGAATACGGCGATCGGATTCTGCTCGGTATGGGCACGCTGACCCAACCGGAGCAGGCGGCATCGGCCAAGGCGGCAGGCGCACGCTTTCTCGTCAGCCCCCACACCGACGACGCGCTGGCTGCGGCGATGGTGGCCAGCGGCCTGCCGATGATGATGGGCGCGTTGACGCCGTCGGAGGTGTTCCGCGCCTACTCGCTGGGCTCCGATGTGGTCAAGCTGTTTCCGGGATCGGCCGTTGGGCCGGGCTACGTCAAGGCGCTTCGAGGGCCATATCCCCATATCCCCATCATGCCTACCGGCGGCGTGAGCGAAGACAACCTGGCAGACTGGTTCAAGGCCGGCGTGTTTGCCGTGGGGGCAGGCAGCCAGCTTTCGCCAACTCAACTGGCTCGCGAAGGCCAGTTTGACGAGATCACGGCCATCGCCCGGCGCTTTGCCGCGGCTGTGGCGGCGGCGAGAGCGTAGATATTCGTGTAGTCAATCAGATAGCACCAATCAGCGCCACGGTCAGAAATGGTCTGGGCGTGACAAGAGTGATTATGTCAACATATCCAATCGTTAGACAGGAGCGGCCGACGATGTACTTCGTCGGAGTGACAACCGGCAAGTCGTCGATCAACGACATCTTTCCGCTGTGGATGAACGTGCTGGGGCGCTCCGACGTTGTCCTGAAAGGGTGGGACTTCAAAATCCACGCCGACCCGGAAGCGTACCGGGGCGCCGTGGCCCAGATGAAGCAGGACCCCAACTCGTTGGGTGCGCTTGTCACGACCCACAAGATCGATCTGTACAACGCCGCCGGGGATATGTTCGATTACCTGGATCCGTATGCGACGCTGACCGGCGAAATGTCTTCGATTTCCAAACAGGACGGCCGTCTCGAAGGCCATGCCAAGGATCCGATCACAGTCGGCAAGGCGCTCGACGCCATCCTTACGCCGGGTTACTTCGCTAAGCATGGCGCTCATCTGCTTTGTCTGGGCGCTGGGGGATCGGCGGTTGCGCTGCTGCTGTCGCTCATCAACGAACCGGACGCGGGCGACCGGCCTGAGCGATTCATTGCCGTGGATCGCTCGCAGGAGCGGCTCAACCATATGAAAGAGATGGTCGACCAGACCGGTACCGACATCGACGTCGTCTACGTCCGCACTGAAAGCGCGGCAGCCAATGATGCGCTCATTATGGCCCTGCCCGATTACAGTGTGGTCGTCAACGCGACCGGCATGGGCAAGGATACGCCCGGATCGCCCATCACCGACGATGTTCTGTTTCCCATGCACGGCATCGCCTGGGAGTTCAACTATCGAGGTGAGCGCGAGTTCATGCAGCAGGCGCTGCGGCAGGAGGAGACTCGCGATCTGACGGTCGTCGACGGCTGGGTCTACTTTCTGTACGGATGGTCGGAGGTGATTGCCCAGGTGCTGCACGTTGATCTGACGCCCGATTTGTTCGCCAGGCTCGATGAAGCAGCTTCAACGATTCGCCAATAGCCCATTCAAACTTGCGTTGTGGCCAGGCCATGACGCGCCATTTCGAGAGGAGCAATACACATGAGCAAAGCCCAACTGGTACCTGTCTACTTTGATCCCGGTCGCGATGAGGATTTTGATATCCAGCTCGACCGTCTGCGTGAGATGCTTGTTGATGACGCTGATTTCCTGGAGCCGGTGCCGTTGGGCACAGCACTTCCCGCGGCAGCAGATGCGGCGCTATTCCCGCAGCTCCTGGGCGAGGCGTATCGCAAACTGGACGCGCTCCGCGCCATTGAGGTGCCGATCCTCATTGTTACGTCGGAGTTTGGCACGTTGCTGATGTGGGACTGGGAGATCGCGTCCTATCTAGACTCAGAAGGCGTCGCCAATATCGCGCCCTATACGTTGGAGCAGACGAAGATGGTCTGCCGGGCGCTCAAGGTCAAGCGGGAGCTGAGCGAGAGCAAGTTCCTGGTGTTTCAGGACAATCCGGGCGACGGCTTCCAGGCCGAGATCTTCAAGCGCTTCTACTGGTGGGAGGACGAAGCAATCCAGCGCATGTTCGAGAAGTTTGGCGTTACCATCGAAAAGAAGAGCTTCAAGGAGTTTGGCGCGCGAGCAAAGGAGATCCCCGACAGCGCCGCCGCCGACGAGTGGGACCGCTGGGATTGGCCGGCGGAGCTGCCGCAGTCGAATCTGCTGAGCGCCGTCAAGGTGTACATGGCTTTGAAGGACGAGCTGGCGGCCGATCCGTCAATTAAGAGCATGGGCATCAACTGCCTCAACGAATCGCGCTTTTCTGACACGACGCCCTGCCTGGCCTGGAACATGCTGTATGAGGAGAACCGGCTCATCTGGGGCTGCGAAGCGGACACGATGTCGATGGTGACCAAGTACATCATCCACAACTCGCTCGACGTGCCGATCATGATGAGCAACATCTACCCGTTTCTGATGGCGGGCCCGGCGC
This sequence comes from uncultured Chloroflexia bacterium, assembly GCA_963715935.1. Classification (GTDB taxonomy): domain Bacteria; phylum Chloroflexota; class Anaerolineae; order Promineifilales; family Promineifilaceae; genus Promineifilum. The sequence continues at coordinate 83,026 of CAVQSM010000010.1, forward strand.
TGAAGCATGAGCGCATTCCCTACTTCCCGGATGTCAGCGGCTACGAGGACAAGAACCAGGAGAACTACATCCTGGTGGCCCACTGCGGCTACTTCGGGCTGACGCCGCCCAGCATGACCACGCAATGGACGCTGAAGCCAAAGGTTCTGGCCATCGTCGACGAGAATGCGTCGGCCGTTGATGCGCGCTTTGCCGAAGGGCCGGTGACACTGGCCAAGCTCTATCCGTCCATGCAGGCGTTGACGGCTGTGGCCGGTACGCTGGAGGGATACGCTCAATATCCGGGATCCGACTGCCTCAACGGTGGCGTGGTCCACATTCCCGATGGTCACCGTCTGGTGCAGAAGGCCACGTCCCATCACTATCTGCTTATGACCGGCGACCAGATGAACAACCTGGGATTCATCGGCAAAGTGTTCGGTCTCGACATCGCGGCGTTGTAGACGGTTGAGGCAAGCAAAAGGAGGGCGGGATGGATGACTACTATGGCGAGCCAATTGGCCGTCTTGAGAACGAGTACGTTCAGGTGGACTACCTGACTAAGGCCGGTCCGCGTGTTGTGCGGCTGATCCCGAAGGCGACCGGGAAGAATCTGCTGGCAGAGACGCCCGACTATGTGCTGCCGTCAGTGCATGGTGAGTATCGACTGCGAGGCGGCCATCGCATGTGGCACGCGCCGGAAGCATCGGCTCGCACCTACGTGCCCGACAACGGCGGACTTGTGGCCACTATCGTGCAGGATGGCGTCAGGCTGACATACGATGAGCCGCATACGGGCATTGAGAAGCAGATGGTGGTGAAGATTCATCCCACCAAAGCCCACATCCAGCTCTATCACCGTTACACCAACAAGAACGCCTGGGCCATCGAGCTGGCGCCGTGGGCGATTACGCAGCTGCCGGTGGGCGGGACGGCCGTCTTGCCCCAGAACACCGAACAACTCGACCCGGAAGGGTTGCTGGCAAACCGTCATCTGGTCCTGTGGCAGTACAGCAGCCTTGCGGATCCCCGACTGAAGCTGGGGGACGAGGCGATCCAGATTGAGACAGCGTTCTCTGCCGCAGCCGTTTAAGTTGGGGTACATGAACCGCGCCGGCTGGATCGACTATCGCATGGACGACTGGCGTTTCAGGAAGAGCTTCCGGCCCCAGCCAGATGACCCGCACGCCGACATGGGCTGCAACACGGAGGTCTACACTAACGACCGGCATATCGAACTGGAGACGTTGGGGCCGCTGGTTACGCTGCAGCCCGGTGAGCGGGTGGAGCACGCCGAATTCTGGGAGCTGTTTCCGGCCGAGGCATAGGTAGACAAGGCCGGCAGCGACAGCTGGCGCAGCATATCCAAACGGACCGTGGGCTCCGGGTTGTACTGGAGCTTACGGTCGTTGTCGTTTACAATGGGAACTGGAGGTTCATCTATGAGCGACGTTGTTGAACAATCAGACCAACTCATTGTCTACGGACGGCCGAACTGCCCGATGGTTCCGCCCGTCCTCGGCCTGCTGAACACGGCCAAGGTGCCGTTCAGCTATGTGAACATCAGCGAGGATTGGGACGCCCGCGAGCGGGTCCGGGCTATCAATGGCGGCAATGAGTCGGTGCCCACGCTCGTTTTTCGGGATGGGAGCACCCTCACTGAGCCGGGTGTCGGCTCGCTCCGCGAGAAACTGCGCGAGCAAGGGTACGACACGGCCGAAATCGATTCGTGGACGACCTACGTGCGCAGCGCCTTGCGCAATCCCGTCTATCTGCTGCTCTTTGCGCTGTTCGTATTGCTGGCGGCGTCGATATTCCAATCCTAGTGGCGGACCAGATGTGCTGCCAGTGAGGTGAGTATGCTTGCGAAAACACCTGCCCGAATACCTGCGTTGTTACTGTTCCTACTGCTTCTGCTGGCGGGTTGTTCGCTGGGCATTTCGAGTGAGGTCAGCGGCCCCGACAGCGGCGTAGGGCTGGCCAATCCGGCCTCCACCAACTGCATCGAACAAGGCGGCACACTCGAGATTCGCGAGCAAGGCGACGCCGGCCAATACGGCGTCTGTCTGTTTGAGGACAACTTGCAGTGTGAAGAGTGGGCGATGCTGCGTGGCGATTGTCCGGTCGGTGGACTACGCATCACCGGCTACGCAACCGACGCGGCCGTCTACTGCGCCATTACCGGCGGCACGTACGCAGCGGGCTCGCTCGACGCCGACGGTGTGGAGCAGGGGGAGTGTACCCTCGTATCGGGTGAAACGTGCGATGCATGGGCCTACTTCGATGGCCAATGCCCCACATTTGAGTGACAACCTGGCCATCCGGCCGGCAGGAGGATAGCGTGGAGTACGATCGGCTGTACGTGGAACTGTCCAACAACATGCGCGTCCTGCGGGCCATTCTGGCCGGCGTGACGCAGCACGAGGCGACCCGGCGGCCGGAGGCTGAATCATGGTCGATGCTGGAAGTCGTCGCCCATCTGCTGGACGAAGAGCGCGAGGATTTTCGCGTCCGGCTCGATATTATTCTGCACCAGCCCGACAAACCGTGGCCACCCATCGACCCGGTAGGGTGGGTGCTGGAACGCGCCTACAATGACCGTGATCTGGCTACGACGCTGGATGAGCTGGCGGCCGAGCGAAATCGTTCCCTGCTTTGGCTCAGCGAGTTGAAGGACCCAGACTGGCGCGCCAGCTACGACGCTTTCTTCGGCCCTATTCAAGCGGGCGACATGTTTGCGGCCTGGGTAGCCCACGATGGCCTGCATCTGCGCCAACTGGTGGAGCTCAAGCGAGCGCTGGTCGTGGACGCAGCGGAGCCTTTCACCACCCGTTACGCGGGCGACTGGTAGACGCAGGCGTCGCCCGCGCTGCCCTAGCACCCATCGTTACCCTCGCTGGCTTACTGCCAGCCCGCCATCTGGCGTTCAAGATTGATCCACTCTCAAGTCCACACTGATTCAAGCTAACCATCATCTTGCGGAATTAGGTCGAAGACCAACTACTTGACAATAAGCCTGAAAACTATTACTATTAGTTATGAAGGTTAACGATATTAGTCTTAGGAGATGATCATGGTACAAGCAGAACGACTAGCGGACAAGACAATGACCCGCTCGATGAGCATGCCCGCAGCGATACTGAGAATTGAAGGCGCTGCCATCCTGGCAATAACGACGGCCGTCTACTTCACCCAGGGATACACATGGTGGCTCTTCCCGCTGCTGCTGCTTGCGCCGGATCTCTCCGCCATCGGCTATCTCTTCGGCCCGCGCGTGGGCAGCGTGATCTACAATCTGGCCCACACGATCACGGTCCCGCTGCTGCTGCTGGGGTGCGGCTGGTGGGTCGGTTCGGCCGTCATCGTCCCGTTGGCTCTGATCTGGCTGGCCCACATTGGTATGGACCGGCTGGTTGGCTACGGCCTGAAATACCCCGACAGTGCCAGGCACAATCATTTGCACGAGGTCTAATTTGGAGTAACGTACTTCGTTATGCCGTATCCATCCCAGCTCGATCACGCCCAACTCGTGCGAACGGCGCAGATGCTCATTGAGCGCGAAGGCGTGGAGACGTTCTCTCTCGGGGCAGTCGCCCGCGAACTGGGTGTCAAGACGCCGTCACTCTATCGTTACGTCGCCAACAAGGTTGACCTGCTGCGGCAGGTCAACCTGGCCTTCTTGGAAGGACTTTTCGCGGTGATGGAAGCGGCTGGACAGGAGGCCGAAACGCCCGAAGCACAGATGATGGCGGTGATGCATGCCTATCGACGCTATGCCCACGACCATCCCCGCCTCTACATGATGTCGTTTGCCTACCGCGTGGATGAGCTGCGGCCTGACGAGGATTTGCTTGTGCGCCTGGTGCTGCCGCTGCAGGCCGCCATGGCTGAGATCAGCGGTGAAGCGCAGTCGCTGACCGCGCTGCGTGGGGTGCTGGCGCTGCTGCATGGGTTTGTGATGCTGGAGTTGACCGACCAACTGCGGCGGGGCGGCGACCTGGACCAGGCGTTCGACCGGTCAGCCAAAGCGTACCTGGCCGGGTGGGCGGCTGAGTCGTGACCGCGTTGCTCGCTGCAAAGGCTTGCGTGGTAGAATAGCCGTATGGAGATATTGGGCGGACCCTATTTCGGTGTGGCCGGGGCAGGCGAGTCGCATGGCCCGGCTATTGTGACCACGGTCTTCGGCTGTCCGCCGGGATTGTGGTTGGAGCGGGCCACGGTGCAGGCGTTCCTGGACCGCCGCCGGCCCGGCAGCACCAAGCACGGCACGCCGCGCCAGGAAGCGGACCGGGTAGTCTTCCTCTCCGGCCTCTTCCAGAACGACATCGACGCGCTGACAGCCGGCCCAGAGCTATCCGTAGGCGGCCACGAGAAGCCCCAGGCGACCAGCAGCTACGAGGCGGGCCACACGACAGGCGAACCGATCAGCGCCCTTGTCCTGTCCACCAGCGGCAAGTCGCGTCATTACGAACAGTTCCAGGGACCGGAGGGCGAAGTGCGTCCGGGCCACACCGATCTCGTCAAGCATTATCAATCGGATGGCTACGTTGACTTTCGTGGCGGCGGCCGTTCAAGTTATCGCTCGACGATCTCCGACGTCATCGGGGGCAGCATTGCTCGCCTCTACCTTGAGGAGACGTTCGGCACGGTTATTCTGTCCTCGGTCAGCCAGGTGGGCGAGCTGCGCGCCGCCGAGTCGTTGGCGACGGCCGTCGCGTCGCTGCCCGAACGCCTGCCTGCCGAGACGGCAGCCGCCCTGGCCACGGTCATTAACGCCAACTGGGAAGCGACCGGCATACCAACGCTCGACAGCACCTTCGCTACGGCCGCCGGCGAGATGATCAAAGCCACTCGCATTGCCGGAGACTCGATTGGCGCGGTGGTAGAAGTTGTCGCCCTGAACGTTCCGGCGCTGGCGGGCGAACCGCTTTACAACAGTCTCAAGGTGCGTCTCATGGGCACGCTCGGAGGTCTCCACGCGGCGCAGGGCGTTGAGATTGGAGCCGGAACCGCCGTCGCGGAGCGCACCGGCAGCGCCAACAACGACCCTATCCGCAGCGACGGCTACCAACGCAACAGCCACGGCGGTCTGATCGGCGGCATCACGACGGGCAAACCACTGGTGGCCCGGGTCGCCTTCAAGCCGACGAGCTCAATCGCTCGACCCCAGCAGTCGGTCCGTAAAGATCTCAGCGAAGTGGAGTTCGAACTGCGCAAAGGGCGTCATGATCCGTGCGTTGGCGTGCGGGCAGGCATTACGCTTGAGTCGCGCCTGGCAGTTGAGCTGCTCAACGCGGTGCTGGCCCACGCTGCGCGCGACGTCCATCCTTCCTCCTTCCGCTTGTTCTCCAATCCTACCAAACAATAATCCTGCACAGTTGTCCATAATAGTGTCATAATTCACACTGTTGTGGTACAATAGGGTCAATTACTGTTGACAAAGGAGTATTTGTCATGGGAGACGGAACGGTCTTGCAGGTAGGGCCACGCATCAGAGCGATTCGTGATAGCCGCGGTTTATCCCTTCGTGCATTGGCGCAGCAATCTGGGCTGTCGGTCAACGCTATCAGCCTGATTGAGCGAGGGGAGAATTCGCCCACTGTGTCGTCGCTCCATCGCCTGGCGACCGCACTCGACGTGCCCATCACCGACTTCTTCGAGTCGGCAGATGGGCTTCAGGTGGTCTTTGTCGAGCCTGACAATCGCATGCAGTCGGCCGCCAACGGCATCACGATGGAGAGCCTGGGCATTGGGCTGCGGCAGCAACAGATGGAGCCGTTCCTGATCACGCTGGAGCCGGACACCGGCACAGCCGAACAACCAGTGACCCATGCCGGGGAGGAGTTTGCCTACTGCATCTCCGGCGAAATCGAATACTGTGTGGGCGATCGGACCTACCAGATGACACCGGGATGCAGCTTGCTATTTGAAGCGACGCTCGAACACTGGTTCCGAAACTCGGGTTCGGAGACGGCCCAGCTCATGCTGGTCTTTCAAGCCGATGGCGGGGGTCAGTTGGCACGCCGTCTGCACCTGGAGTAGCGCCACCACCAGTTTCTGCAGACTGGCATCCCTTCGACGTCGAATCATCATCAGCTAAGGGGAGTCATGAACAAGAGAGCAAGAACTGTCCTCGAACCGCAGCGGCCCTTGCCCAGAAGTTGGGCGACGCTGGTCCTGCTGCTCACCGTCGCTATGCTGGCAGCTTGCGGCGGGCAGACCACGGTTGTAGAACCGACCGTCGAGCCGCAACCGGCGATGCAGGTGCCAGGACCCGTCGCGGCAGCGCACGGCGCTGTGCTGGACTTCTGGCGCGAGGGCGCGAGTATCTGCGTTCCTCAGGTCGGAGTCAACTGGAGCATCTCCACGGACCCGGTAATTACGCCGCCGGGATTCGGTGTCTACCGTTACTCAGCTGGCGGCTGCGACATGACTGTCGCCTATGAGGAGCCGATTGGTGAAGCGACCACCTACTACGTGGCGCTCGGCGACACGACAACCGGCTTCTGTTGGCAGGCGTTGGTCAATGGCACCGGACAGATCATCCGCACCGGCAACGCTGCAGCGATCGATCCCGAGGGCAATCCGGCGGCTATATACTGCGAGTCACAGGGTTACACCTACGAGGTGCGCGAGCGCGAGAACGACGTATTGTGCGGCGTGTGCGTCTTCCCGGACGAGTCCGTCTGCAAAGGCTGGGACTACTTCCACGGCACCTGCGCGCCGGGCGACATTCCGTTGAGTGAGCAGTAGCCGCACGGATCAGAAGCAGCCGGCTGGTGGGGATCAGGCGCGGACGGTATCGTCGACGACCAGTTCGTAGACGATCTGATCGCCTCGCTGTCGCAGCGGACTGAAGCCAACAGATGCGTAGAACTGCTGGGCGCGCCGGCTCCAGTGGGGCGTCTCCAGCGTCCAGCGCCGCGCCTCCGGGTACGCCGCCAGCACCAACTCCATGGCGCGACGGCCGTAGCCGCAGCGGTGAACGTTCGGGTCAATGAATAGACGAGCCAGGTAGAAACGGCCGCGCTGCCGGTGGAACACGATCACACCTCCCACCACCGTCGCGCCATCCATAACCTTCCAGTAGGCGCACGCCTGATGCATCATGTCGCGCTGCCAGGCAGGCGAGGCGTAGCCGTGGGGACCGTCGCTGTAGGGCGATCCATAAGCCACATCGGTTTCGAACGCTCGCTCCGAGATCGCCGCGAGCGTCGCGGCATCTTTGTCGGTCGCCAGCGCCACTGTGATGGAGTCTACCCCTGACATGGCGACCACAATAGCACAAGTGTGCGATTCGTTCAACTACATTGACCTCGGCAGCGCGCCTGCTATACTTCCCAGCCCTTCGACCCGCAATTTTGGATAACAGCGGACCATACTGCTATGACGACACGTTCACTATTTGTTCGCCAGGAAGGCAGCCCGGATGGGGCGCCGATTGTCTTTCTGCATGCTATCGGCACCAGCGGCTGGATATGGGAACAGGTGGCTGCCGAGCTGGACGACTTTCACACGATCAAGGTCGATCTGCCGGGGCACGGCGACAGCAACGGCGTGGCCTGGGAGTCGATGGCTGAGTCCGCGGCGGCCGTCGCCGATGTGATTCGCCGCGAAACGCCCGATGGCCGCGCCCATGTCGTTGCCCTCTCGCTGGGCAGCTATGTCACGATGCAGATGATGCTCGACAGCCCGGAGGTGGTCGACCGTGTCGTTTTCAGCGGCCTCAACATCTTGCCGCTGCCCAACGAGCGTATGGTGATGCTGATGGGCTACGCCATGCTCCCGCTCCTCAAGTCAGACCGGCTGATTCGAATGAACGCCAACGGCCTCAAGGTACCCGCCGATCAGTATGAAGAATATGCTGCCTCAGTGCGCCAGATGTCGCGCCAGTCGTATATCGCGGCCAGCCGGGACGCGGCCCAGTTCCGCGCCAGCCCTGCGCTGGCGGAGGTCGAGATACCCGTTCTCATCCTCACCGGCGAAAACGAGCATCCGCTCATTCGCCAATCCCAGGTGGCGCTGCTGGACGCCCTGCCAAACGCCACGGCCCGTATTGCCCCGGCAGTGGGCCACGGCTGGAGCGGCGAGCGTCCCGACCTGTTTGCCGATGCGGTGCGTGCCTGGGTGACGGACAAGCCTTTGCCGTTCGGCTTGTTGAAGCTGGACGAAGTTGACGCGTGAGTCAGACAGGCTTGCCATGACTGCCGATAGGTCACGTTTCTACCCGCTCGATGCGGCCGTCCCGCATGGAGTCCTTACCGAACAGCTGCGGCTGGAACCATTGACGACGCGTCATGGGGCGCTGGACTACGCGGCTGTGATTCTGAGTCGGACAATGCTGCGGACGTGGAGCGGCAGCGATTGGCCCGCCGACGACTTTACCCTGGATGACAACCTGAGCGACCTGGCCCGTCACGAAAGAGAGCATCAGGAGCGTCTGGCATTCACGTATACGGTGCTGTCGCCAGACGGCAAGAGCTGCCTGGGCTGTGTCTATCTGGTGCCCAACACGGTTGCGCTGCTGGAGCCTCGCGCGATGGACGCACTCGCCCGTTTCTGGCTGGCGGCCCCGCTGGCGGGTAGTGGGCTGGACGGACTGCTGCTGAGCACCCTGCGCCGCTGGCTGCGTGACGAGTTCGCCTTTGGGCGGGTGCTCTACCACGCCAACAGCCGGGATACGGGGCAACTGCACTTGCTGCGCGGGGCTGGATTAACAGAGCGAGCCGCGGCGTCGATCCCGGGACGCGGCGGGTTATTCGTCTTCTTTGAAGATCCCGACTGAACGCGCTAAGCTTAGCTCATGACAACCGATCCCATTATTCGCTATCTCAGCGTTCAATCCGCTCACCTGCCCAGCTTCAGTAGCGATGGCCAGTCGATCACGTATCTAGCGGATATGACCGGCGTACAGCAAGTCTGGCGCAGTCCCGCTGGCGAGCCGGGCGAGCTTCCCCGGTGGCCAGAGCAGCTGACCTTCGGCAGTGACCGGGTGATGTGGCAGCAGCAGTCGCCCATGGCCGGCGACGGCCGCCTGCTCTACTCCCGCGACCAGGGCGGCAATGAGAACTTCCATCTCTATCTTCTCGACCCCGACGCCGGCGAAGAGCGCTGCCTGACGACTGCGTACGACAGAGTGATGCACATTCCGTCAGGCTGGGCAACCGATGGTCGCACCATTCTGTTCGCCGCCAACCGGAATGACGCCACCCGGTTCACGTTGTACGCCCACGACCTCGATACGGGCGAAGACGAACCGCTATGGGAATCGGACGCTCCCGGCTATCTGTACAATGCGACTGTATCACCGGACGGCAAGCGGCTGGCGTTTGTGCGCGTTGGGCGCTCGGCTGTCCACGAACTGTTCGAACTGGATCGCCAGGGCGGCCGTATTCGCGAGTTGAGCAGCGACCAGAAGCCTGCTCGCTATGGTGACATCGCCTACAGCGGCGACGGCCGCTCGCTGTACGTCATCACCGACCGCGACTCTGACTACATGCACATCGCCCGGGTCGATCTGGTGTCCGCCGATTGGGAGAAGCTCATCTTTCCGTCGTGGGATGTGGAGATGATGGCCCTGTCGCCCAACGGCCGCTATCTAGCTTACGCGATCAATGAAGACGGTTACAGCCGGCTGGAGGTGGTCGACCTGGCTACTGGCATGGCCCGGCCCGGCCCGGACTTGCCTCCGGGTTTGCTAGGTGGTGGCTGGGAAGAACGGCTGGCCTTCTCGCCCGACTCGACTTTGCTGGCATTCCCCCATACCGGTCCGGTCCATACCTCGCAGATTATGGTCTGGTCGCTGGATATCAACGCACCGGTCGAGTGGTGGACGGTCACGCAGATGAGCCAGGGCGGTCTGTCGTCCGAGGCGCTCGCCCACCCCCGGCTGATTCACTACCCTACATTCGACGAGCGCGACATACCGGCCTGGCAGTACATGCCGGAAGGCGACGGACCGTGGCCGGTGGTAGTTATTGTCCACGGCGGGCCGGAAAGCCAGGCGCGGCCCCAGTTCAACTTCCTCGCGCAGTATCTGGTCAGCCAGGGCTACGCCGTCCTGGTGCCCAATGTGCGCGGCTCGACGGGCTACGGCAGCGCCTACAGCCATCTGGACGATGTAGAGAAACGACTCGACAGCGTCACCGATCTGGCCTATGCGGCTCGCTGGCTCCAGGCGCAGCCTGAGATAGACGGAGAGCGAATTGCGGTTTATGGTGGCAGCTACGGTGGGTTCATGGTGCTGGCGGCGATAGCGTATCATCCGGAGTTGTGGGCGGCAGCCGTCAACATCGTCGGCATCAGCAATTTCGTGACGTTCCTGGAGAACACCAGCGACTACCGGCGCGCCCACCGCGAATCAGAGTATGGCAGCCTGGTCGAAGACCGGGCGTTCCTGGAACGCATTTCGCCGCTCAACCACACGGACAAGATACGCGCCCCGCTATTTGTCATTCACGGGGCAAACGATCCGCGTGTTCCGCTGAGCGAAGCCCACCAGCTTGTGGCCCAGCTTCAGGAGCAGGGCAAGCCGGTCGAGCTGCTCGTCTTCGACGATGAGGGGCATGGCGTGGGCAAGCTGAAGAATAAGCTGGTCATGTATCCCGCGGTCGCTCGCTTTCTGGACGATGCGCTCGGCCCCCGGTCGTGAACCGCCAGACCAATCTACGATGCGGCATCGCCGCGCATGCGGCCCATCAGGACCAGGTCGTCATAGGTGCCGTTGCTCCAGACATGGTCGCGCTGCCGGCCCTCTTCGACAAAGCCAACGGCCGCATAGGCGCGGATGGCCCGCTCATTGCGGCCGTGGACCTTGAGCCAGATGCGGCGCAGGTTGAGCATCTGGAAGCCGTAGTTCACCAGCAGCTCAACTGCTTCACGGCCATATCCCCGACCCCAATACGCCTTGTCGCCTATCGTGATGCCGAGTTCGGCCGTCTGGGCCGTGTCGTCCCGGTTGAACAAAGAACAGACGCCGATCATCTGACCGTCCGTTTCAATGGCAAAGTTGGCGCCGTCCCGACCACCAGCCCCTGCCTGGCTGTCAAAGTCGGCAAAGGCGCGGGCGAGTGACTGCGGGTAGGGCGGGTCGCCACCTCCGGCTAACTCCACCTCAATGTCATTGTTGGCAGCGTGGATGAAAGGGATATCATCCCGCTCCACGGCACGTAAGGTGACGCGCGATCCTGTGATCATCTTGGGTAGGTTACCTCCTGCGACTCACGCCCATTCCCAGGCGCTGAGCTTCTGGGCCATACGGTATGCTGTCAGGTCGAGATGAAGCGGCGTAATCGAGACGTACGCCTCAGCCAGCGCGCCGAAGTCGGTCCCGTCATCGGGTACCCCCGTGGGAAACTCGCCGGCGATCCAGTAGTACGGGCGGCCCCGCGGATCGGTCCGCTCTTCCAGTTCGTCGCGATAGAGGCGCAGTCCCTGGCGGGTGATGCGGACGCCCTGGATGTCATCCAGCGGCAAGCAGGGCACGTTGACGTTCAGCAGCATCTCTTTTTCCAGCCCTTGCCGTATCGCCTGCTCGACAACGCGCCGGGCGATGGCGGCGGCTGGTTGGTAATCCCATTCATGAACGGTGTCGTCGGCGGCCAACGAGAAGGCGAAGCCGGGCACACCGTTGATGACCGCTTCCATCGCCGCGGTGACCGTGCCCGAGTAGGTGACGTCGTGGCCCAGATTGCCGTAGGGGTTGATGCCGGATACGACGAGATCGACCTTTTCGGGGATGCGGCCGAGCAGGGCGACGGCTACGCAGTCCGACGGCGCTCCGTCGCACGTCAGGGCGGTTGTGCCGTCGGCCAGCGCCCCTTCGCGCACGCGCAGCGGCCGGTGGAGCGTCTTGACGTGGCCCGCCCCCGACCAGTTACGGTCCGGGGCCAGCACGCTGACCTTGCCGATCGTTTCCATGGCGCGGACCAGGGCCAGCAGGCCCGGCGCGCCGACGCCGTCATCATTGGTTACCAGAATATGCATACGATGTTGCTCGCTTGTTTTGATTGGTGTTTTCAGGCGGTCGCAAACCTGAGTGCTCGATCAGAAATTCGGCGTCGAATCTCAGCCGGCGAGATGGGCGTCGGCAAAGGCGCGAACGGCCGCCAGATGGGCCTGCGGCGTGTCGAACCCGGCCCCCATCGTGTTGAGGCTGATGTGGGTCGCCCCCGCCGCTTCCCAGCCCGACATCGTTTCGCCCAGCTCATCCAGATTGCCTGCGCCCCAGTGCAGTCGCGCTTCCAGGCCGATATCGGCCCGGCTGCGGCCGTTCTGCTCCAGGAATCCGTCCAGCTTGGCCAGCACGTCGGCTGCGGACTCAGCGGTGCGATAGTTCGGCAGCCAGCCATCGCCCATCCGCGCAATCCGCTCCAGCACGGCGTCGGCGTGGCCGCCCAGCCAGATGGGAATCGGGCGCTGGACCGGGCAGCGGATTCAGCCCCGCGTCGGGGATGGTGTGCCACCGTCCTTCAAAGGTCACCAGTTCCTGCGTCCATAGCTGACGCAGCAGCTCGATCTGCTCTTCCTGCCGTTTGCCCCGCGTATGAAAGTCCTGGCCCAGGCCGATGTACTCGACCTTGTTCCAGCCGGTGCCGATGCCCAACCGCAAACGGCCGTTGCTGATGGCGTCCAGCGTGGCCGCCTGTTTGGCCACGAGCGCGGTCTCGCGCTGGGGCAGGATCAGGATGCCGGTGACGAACTGCAAGGTCTCGGTGATGGCAGCCATGTAGCTGAACATGACGAACGGTTCAAGGAACGACTCGCGGTATGTGTACGGACCGCGCCAGCCACCGGGCCGGTCAGGGTTTGCGCCAAGCACATGGTCGTAGGTCAGGATGTGGCTGTAGCCAAGCGCTTCGGCCGTCTGCGCATAGTCGGTCAGCGCGGCCGGATCGTGGCCAAATTCAGTCTGTGGGAAAACGAGGCCAATTTGCATGTTGTCTCCTTATTCGTCTGACGCAAACCCCGCATTGCGGCCATTGCGACTTTGCGGGTCAGGGCTTATAATCCGCCCTTGGTGAGAGGCTCCCTGTTGGGTAAGTTTCTTCTCACATTTACACCTTGTTAATGCACAACCGTATACTAGTTGGAGTATCACGTGGCAGGCGGGGGACGTCTGACCAGCATAAGCTATCACAGGAGTTTACAATGGCAAAGAGTAAGAAGAAAGTGCGCGTCGCGATTATCGGGGTTGGCAACTGTGCCGCCGCGCTTGTCCAGGGCGTTCAATATTATCAGAATGCGGCCGAAGACGAGGAAATCCCCGGTCTGATGCACGCGACAGTGGGCGGCTATCATGTCAGTGACATTGAGTTTACGGCCGCCTTCGATGTGGTTGAGGGCAAGGTCGGCAAGGACCTCAGCGAGGCGATCTGGGCTTACCCCAACAACACGATCAAGTTCGCCGACGTTCCCAAGCTGAACGTGCCGGTCAGCCGCGGCATGACCCACGACGGCATCGGCAAGTACCTGACCACCGTGGTCGAAAAGGCACCCGGACCGACAGACGACATTATCAAGATTCTGAAGGACACGAAGACCGATGTGATCGTCAACTTCATGCCGGTCGGCTCGGAGATGGCCACCAAGTGGTACGTCGAGCAGGCCCTCGAGGCGGGCTGCGCATTCGTCAACGGTATCCCGGTCTTCATCGCCAGTTCGCCCTACTGGAGCAAGCGCTTCGTCGACGCTGGACTGCCGATCATTGGTGATGATGTCAAGAGCCAGGTTGGCGCAACGATCACCCATCGCGTGCTGACCAATCTGTTCAAGGATCGCGGCGTCCACCTTGACCGCACCTACCAGCTCAACTTCGGCGGCAACATGGACTTCTACAACATGCTGGAGCGCGAGCGTCTGGAGTCCAAGAAGATCTCCAAGACCAACGCCGTCACCAGCCAGCTGCCCTATGACCTGGGCGCCGAGAACGTCCATGTTGGTCCGAGCGACTACGTGCCGTGGCTCGACAGACCGCAAGTGGTGCCACATTCGCATGGAAGGTCGCGCCTTCGGCAACGTGCCGCTGCAGATGGAACTGAAGCTGGAAGTGTGGGATTCGCCCAACTCGGCCGGCGTGATCATCGACGCCATTCGCTGCGCCAAGCTGGCGCTCGACCGGGGTGTGGCCGGGCCAATTGACGCGCCGTCCGCCTACTTCATGAAGACGCCGCCCGTGCAGTATACCGACAACCAGGCTCGCATCATGATGGAAGCGTTCATCGAGGACGTGACTCCCGCTGATGTCGTGGCTGCCGTCGACGCCGCTGCAGCTGAGGCAGCCTCAGAGTAGCAGCCGTCACATTTCGCGCCGGCGACGGGTCGCAGGACCCGCCGGCTCACGCAAAAAGCCGCCTGAATGGGCGGCTTTTTGCGTATCTGGTACGTCCTGACAGCTGACCGGCAGCCTGTCTGACGCCTATGGTGCGGGCGGGGCGCTGCCGACCCGGTCCCACAGGAACGCCAACACATCGGCCGCTTCGTCAATCAGCTTTGAAGTCGGCTTGCCCAGCCCGTGTCCTGCTCGAGTTTCGATGCGCACCAGCAGCGGCCGTTCCGGGTCCATCTCATACTCGGCGGCGGCTTGCAGGGTGGCCGCAAACTTCAGGCTGTGCATCGGCACAACGCGGTCGTCGGTGTCGGCCGTTGTGATTAGCAGCGGCGGGTAGCTGACGTCCGGGCGCACATTGTGGAGTGGCGAATACGCCTTCAGGAAGTCGAAGTGTGCCGGGTCTTCGTCGGCGTTGCCATACTCCGGCGTCCAGTAGCGCCCGGCGGTGAAGCGCTGGTAGCGCAGCATGTCGATGACCGGCACGGCGCTATGCACGGCGCCGTAGAGATCAGGGCGCTGCAGCAGACAGGCGGCCGTCAGCAGGCCACCGTTGCTGCGCCCCTCAATGGCCAGATGGTCCGGTGACGTGTAGTTGTTGGCGATGAGCCATTCGGCCGCGGCGATGAAGTCGTCGAACACATTTTGCTTGTTGGCCAGCATGCCGCTCTCGTGCCACGCTTCGCCGTACTCGCTGCCGCCGCGCAGGGTCGCGCTGGCAAAGAGGCCGCCTTGCTCCAGCCACAGCAGGCGGACGGGCGAGAAAGCGGGCAGCACATTGACGTTAAAGCCGCCATAGCCGTAGAGCAGGGTGGGGCGACGGCCGTCTCTCGGAACGCCCTTGCGCCCCGTGAGAAAGATGGGAAAACGCGTGCCGTCCCCGCTGGTGGCGAAGACCTGTGTCGTCTCATAATCGGTCAGATCCAGAGGTAACTCCGGCTGCCAGACGATGTCCTGTTCCGCCGTCACGGGTATCGTGGCGCAAGACGGTCGGCGGGTAGAGGAACGAGGTAAACGTCAGATAGACGACCGGCGATTGGCGACGGGCATGCAGTTCCACGACCTGGCCGAGGTCGGGCAGGGGGATTGTGCCTAGCTGGCTGGCCGTCTCGGTCGACAATCTCAAGCCGGTGAGTGGCGTCGACGAGACGGAGCAGCACGAATAGATCGCCCGCCATTCGCACGTAATCGAGCGCGTGCTGCTGTTCCGGCACAATCTCCTTCCACTTGTCCGGCTGCGGATGGCGAATGTCGATGGCGACGATGCGGCCGTTGGGCGCGTCCTTATTGGTAGAGACGTAGAAGTGTGGGCCATCGTTGCCAAGAAACTCATAGCTGGCATCTTGCTCGTCCAGTAGCCTGATGAAGCCGTCGTCTGCCTCCAGGTCCTTGTAGTAGAGGCGCGTTCGGGAGTCGGTCCCCTGCCAGACGTTCAGGACCAGATAGCGATGGTCGTCGCTCAGGTGAGGGTCGAAGGCGCAGGTCGCGGGCGTCGGGTCGTTCGTAGACAAGCGCGTCGGCCGCCTGGGGCGTACCGAGCTCGTGGTAGTAGACGCGGTGGTGGGTGCTGGGTGGTTCGCCGGCCAACGGCCCGCTCTCAAGCTCGGCTGGTGACGGATAGCGAGCATAGTAGAAGCCGCTGCTGTCGGGCAGCCACACGATTTCGGTAAATTTGCACCACTCGATGAGGTCGGGCAGATCGCTGCCGCTGGCAACGTCTCGCACGCGCACGATTTGCCAGTCGCTGCCGCTCGCGGACGTGCCGTAGGCAAGATAGCGGCCGTCGTCGCTGGGAGCGATGTTGGTCAGCGCAACCGTGCCGTCGTTGCTTAGCGTATTTGGATCAAGCAGCACGGCGGCGTCCTGCGTCAGATCCAGGGTCGTGTAGAGGACGGCCTGATTTTGCAGGCCGTCATTGCGGCTGAAAAAGTAGCGGCCGCTTCGTTCCAGCGGTGCGCCGTAGCGCGTGAAGTTCCACAGCTCAGTCAGGCGACTGTGGAAGGCCGCCCGCTGCGGCAGCGCCGCCAGGTGCGACTGGCTCAACTCGTTCTGCGCGGCGACGAACGTGGCTGTATCTGCCGAAGCCGGGTCTTCCAGCCAGCGATACGGATCCGCGACCGGCGTGCCGTGATAGGTGTCGACGATGTCAACACGTGGTGCAAAGGGATAAGTTGTCATAACGTATTCATCTACGGAGAGTAGGTTCAGGCGGCGAGGGGGACAATGCATTCCGGCGAATCGTTGGTGGGCCGGTTGACGACAGTGCTGACCGGATAGGCGTCCAGCAGACCGGCGTCGGCTGGGCGCATGAGATGGAGCAGCTGGTCCGCCGGCGTCTCCAGATCGAGCCACATGCTGTAGTCGTCCGGGTCCAGAATGACCGGCATGCGGTTGTGGATCGGTTCCATGAACTCGTTGGGCGCGGTTGTCAGGATTGTACACGTTTCCAGTTCGCTGCCGTCCGGCCCGCTCCAATACTCCCACAGTCCTGCAAACGACAGCAGGTCGCCTTCTGCCGGGCGGACAAACATCGGCTGCTTGCCGCCATTCACCTTCTGCCATTCGTAAAAGCCGCTCGTCGGAATGAGGCAGCGGCGACGCTTGAACGCGGCCCGGAAGGACGGCTTTTCGGCGGCCGTCTCGGAGCGAGCGTTGATCATGCGGGAGCCGATGGACGGATCCTTGGCCCAGGAGGGAATCAGACCCCACTGAAAGTGGGTGAACTCACGTGCGGTGCCGTCTCTGGTCAGGCGCACGGCGGCGACGGGTTGGGTCGGGGCAATGTTGTAGCGTGGGGCGAGCAGCGGCAGTTCAGACAGGCCATAATGCTCGGCTACAACCTCTGCTGGAGCTATCAGGGTAAATCGGCCGCACATGGGCGCCTCCTTGGATGCAGCAGGCGCACCAGATGGTGCGCCACAAACTCGGAGGCTTGATTATCGCCTAATCGGCGGCGACGGCAACTGGATTTCTGGCGTTGGCCCCGGCAGCCTGGGGGTCGAAGCCCAACGGCCATTGGGTTGTGGCATCGAAGCGGGCGCCGGTCAGATTCGTCTCCTGAAGGCTGGTGCCGGTCAGATCGGCGCCAATCAGGTTGGCCTCTCGCATATCTGTGCCACGCAAGTTGGCGCTGCGCAGGTCGGCCCCATAGAGGTCGGTCAGCCACAGCTTGGCCCCGCGCAGGTCGGCTCCGTTCAGATTGGCTTCGCGCAGGTTTGCCCCCGCCAGATCGGAGCGACTCAGGTCGCGCTGCATGGCGCCCTGGTTGACGATCTCCCACACCAGCCGCCATTTGGCGTCAATGCTGGTCGTTTCGGACAGCCGGGCGTTGCGGAGGTCGGTCCAGCTCATCTTGGCCCGGCCCAGGTTCGTGCGGGTCAGGTCGGCGCTGTTCAGATTGGCGCCGCTCAGATTGGCCTCACGGAGGTCGGTTCCTGTCAGGTCGGCACGGGTCAAGTTGGCGGCGCTCAGGTTAGCCCCACTCAGGTCCGCACTGGTCAGGTCGGCGCGGATGAGGTTTGATTTCGTCAGGCTGGCGCGACTCAGGTCGGCGCGAGTCAGGTCGGCTTCTTCCAGATCGACACCGCGCAGGTCGCGTCCGGCGGCGCCTTCATTGAGGATCGTCCAGACCAGCCGCCATTTCTCGGCGATCTGGGTGTTGTCGTCGATGCGTGCCTTCCACAGTTGGGCGCGGCGCAAATCAGCGTGGGACAGCTTGGCGCCGGTCAGGTCGGCTTCCCAGAGGCGGGCTACGCGCAGATCGGCCGACCACAGGTCGGCGTCGCTCAGGTCAGAGCGACTCAGATCGCGTCCGGCAGCGCCCTGGTTGACCACTTCCCAGACGATCCGCCACTTGGGATCGAGCTGTGTTGTTTCGCTTACGATCGTCCCGGTCAGGTCGGCCATTTCCAGATCGGCGCCGGTCAGGTCAGCGCCGGTCAGGTTGGCGCGGCTGAGGTCGGCGTGGGTCAGGTCGGCTCCGGTCAGGTTGGCATCGGTGAAGTTCGCTCGCTTCAGATCAGCGCCACTCAACTGCGCCCCTTGCAGCGAGGCGCCAGTCAGGTCGGCCTCTTGAAGGTTGGCTTGCTTGAGGTTGGCCTCACGCAGATCCGCTTCTGCCAGATCCAGTCCGCGTAGGTAAGCCTGCCGCAGATTAGCCCCGCGAGCGCTCTTCTCGTCCAACAACCGCTCGCGAATGGCGAGCATTTCAGCCGAAGCCACGCCTTCGACGGCCACGGGTGTCTCGTTGGCGGGTCCGGCTTCTGTTGGAACTGGCGCAGCTTCCGCCAACAATGCGACCTGGCTTTCCAGAGCCGCCTGCTGTCGCTGCTGCTGCAGCGCCATCGCCTCTTTCATCTCCTGAACGAGACGTTGCTGCATCTGCCGCTGGTCATCCAGCAGGCTATCCATTTGTTGTTGTAGCGTGCGACGCAGGTTTGAAGAAACCACTGCCGCGGCCACCCAGGCCGCGACCAGCGCGATCACGCCACCGATTAGAGTGAAAAGAATTGCCTGACCTACACTCATGCTGCCGTTCTCCCTTCAGTTGTTACAATGATTGCGACGTCATTGTAGCATTGAATGGGTGGGCAGGTCAGACAACAAAACGTGAAATTACGCGCTGGTCACGGTCTGTTTTCCCAAATTTCACGTCGCGTAGCGCAACTGCACGTGCATCATGGGTGAAGGGCGACGGCAAACCTGCTGATTTTCGGCATGTCGCCAGAAGTAGGTGGTGCCTTGATTGGCCATCAACTTGCGAAAGCGCAGGGTGACTACGCCGCCGCATTTTGGACACAGTGCTTTCTGAGGTGCTTCGGGGTGGGCCACGAGGGGCTTGCCATAGCGAGTAACTGCTGTCTTCATCCGAACAATCTCCTGAATTGCTTGGCGCACCAATAGCCAGTAGCCCGCAAGGGGCTGGTGAGCAGGGCAGACAAACGGCTCCGGCAGCGAGAGATCTACCGGTAACCGGAAACAGGTGCGAGACGCAGACTCAACGACTGCGAAGCGCTGTGGACGCCGCTACAAGGTGTCTAACAACACAGGATAGATTGTGGATACTTCTCGGTACTGAAGAAAAGTATAGCAGAGCAAATTGAGGATCGCAAGTCAAAAAGCGAGGTATACACGAAAAACAGGTGTCAGAAAGGGGCTAATTGGGGGCAAATCCCTGTCTGGCTAGGTAGTATCACTCAGTATACGCCCAGCTCGTGCAGGCGATCGTCACTGATACCGAAGTGGTGGGCGATCTCGTGGACGACTGTTTGTCGCACCTGTTCGCGGACGGCCGCCGGGAAGCCCGGATCGTGTGGGTCGCCGGACGCGCTCTCAATCGGCCGTTGAAACAACGTGATTGTGTCCGGCGGGACCATGTTGTAGCCCTGCGTCCGCTCGGTGAGCGGGATGCCTTCATACAGTCCGAGCAGCATGTCGCGTTCATGCATGCCCATATCCTTCAGCACGCGCCGGGATGGCTGCTGCTCGAAAAGTATGACGACATTGGCCATCATCTGCTGGAAGAACGGGGGAAGTTCATCCAACGCATCGCCGACAAGGGTTTCGAATTCACGTTCGCTCAGCGCCATGCGTCGATTCTAATCAGCTGTGCATGCGGGGACAACCTTGCGTTTGCTACAATCATCCTATGCAAAGAAAGCTGACCACGACAGCCGCACCCCGCGCTCGACACGCACGTCGCCTGTGGATAGTTCTTGTTGGGCTGCTGCTCATCGCGTGGCCGCCACTCGCCTCCGCCCATCAGCCTGTCTTCAACGACGACGGCTCTCCGCAGACGGCCGCTCCGTTCATCATCGATGATCCGGCTGTCTCGCTGGCCATCAGCGGCGCACTCCGGGAGCCGGGCGCCCTGGACGTCTATCGCCTGGATGTTGAAGCGGGCCATACTTTCTCGTTTAAGCTAATGGTGCCAGAGGTTTGTCCGGAGTTTGCACCGCGTCTGGTTTTTATGGGGCCTGGAGTGACCGATGATATGTCGGACCTGCCCGCCTCGCTCGAGCTGCCGCCAGACTCCGGGGCCTTTACGATGGCAGCCGATACCTGGCCGAGCTATTACGAGTCACATGGTCGCGTCACCTACCGCACCGGGCCGGTTGTCGACCATACAGCAAGTCAGGCCGGCGCGTACTACATTGCCGTCTACGATCGCCTTGATCGCACCGGGACTTATCTACTGAGTATGGCGGGCAGTGAACTGTTTGCGCCCGTGCCCAACTGGCGAGAGCGCAAGGCGGACTATGACAATTGTGAGCTGGTCGTTGGATCGACGCCAGAGCCGGCGCGCCCCGGACGGCCGCTTCCCGCTGTCCTGTTTGCGGGGGTTGCGGTCGTGATCGGGGCGCTCGTGCTGCGTCATCGCTCGCCGGCGTCCGGTTGACCGGGCACCCCCATCAGTTGCCCGGTCTGCCGCCAACAGCCGGGAAGTAGAGCCGGTGGCTCCCGCCCGCTGCTGGTTCATATTGAACGAACGTCGTCGATATGGCTGCGGGCATCGTCAGTTGATTGTTGACCGTCGTCACGTTGTCGTTGTCGGTCCCTGTCCAACCCGCCACCTGCCAGCCCGAAGCCGGGCGCGCCTCCAGACCGACGACTGCGCCGGGAGAGAACCGGCCGGGCGCACACCCATCTGAGTTCGTCGGGGTCGTGCGCGGCGCTTCGCCCTGTCCGCTGAACGTCAGGCGCAGCAGGTAGCAAGCGACGTTGCTCTCGGCATAGATCGCCGTGACGGTATGGTCGGATGCGGGCATGTTGACCGAGTTGATCGGATCGTTGGACGCATCGTTGTTGGTGCCGGTCCATTCAGCCACCACCCATCCGTTGGCCGGATTAGCCGTCAGCGTCAACTGCGTGCCCGCGGGATAACTCCCGGACAGACAGTTGGGGACTTTGCTGGGCGAGGCCGTGGGCGACGCGCCATCCCCCAGATGGGCCAATGTCAGCCGGTAGCACGTCCCTTCCGCTTCGGCTGTGTAGGCGACGAGCGCCTGATGGTTCTGGGCGGGCATGATGACAGTGTTGGTGGAATCGACGCTGCCATCATCTGTCGTGCCGGCCCAGCCAGCCACCGTCCAGCCGCTGTCCGGAGCGGCCGTCAGCTGAATCACGCTGTCCGGCGTGTACCAGCCGGGCTGGCAACCGAAGGACTGCTCGGGTGAGGCGACCGGGTCGCTTCCCTGTCCACTGTGCCGCAGCTGGAGCTGGTAGCAGGTAGAGGTCGTCGCGCGTCGGACAAAGATCTCAAAATTGCCGCTGGTGTTGTCGGCCCAGGCGATGTAAGGAATGCCGCTGTCGGTGACGGTGGCTGCCGGCCACGACGATCCGCCGTCGTTGTCACTCACGCCGCCGCCCCGACCCGTGCCGTTGGTAATCTCCGCCCAGCGGACACCGGTCCACTGCCGTCCGAAAATCTCGGTGTCGCCTGTGCTGCCATCGTACCAGGTAACGATGGGCCGGTTGCCCGCGCCAAGCGCAAGCGCAGGCGCTTGCGAATTTCCGCTGTTGACACTGACGCCGCCGCCTCGGGCGGAACCTCGGCCAACTTCCGACCACGACTTGCCGTCGAACTCAAGGACGTATATCTCGAGGTCACCGCCACTGTCGTCGCCCCAGGCTGCAAAGACGGAGTTAGGACCTGCCACGAGGTCCACGCCACGCGACACGCCGTCGTTGTCGCTAATACCGCCGTCTTCCGCGGAGCCTTTGCCGGCATTCGTCCAGCGCTTGCCGTTGTAGCGTCGCGCGTAGATTTCGGAGTCGCCACCGCTGAGGTCACCCCAGGCCACGACCGGATTGCCGTCCAGGGAAGCAACGCTCGGCAGAATGGAGTCGCCGTTATTGCGGCTGATGCCGCCCCCTGACCCCGAACCACCCCAGTCAACCCAGCGGTCTCCGTCCCATGCCAGACCGTATATCTCAAGGTTGCCTTTGCTGTCGTCGTCCCAGGCCACGAAGAGGTCGTCGCCGACCAGCGCCAGCGCCGGATGGCTCGATTCGCCCCTGTTATCACTGATGCCACCGCGTGAGGCGGAGCCACTACCCATCTCAGACCAGGCATTGCCGTCCCAGCGGCGGACATAAATCTCGTTGTCACCACTTGCGTTGTCGTGCCAGGCGAGCACCGGATTGCCCGCAGCGTCGGCCGCCAGCGCTGGAAAGTCAGAGTTCCCGTTTGTGTTGCTCACACCACCGCCGGAAGCGGAACCTGCACCCATTTCTACCCAGGCGTTCCCGTTCCAGCGCAGGACAAAGATCTGGGAGTTGTCCCCGCGGCCGTCGGACCAGGCGACGACCAGGCCAGAGGTGGGGCTGGCCAGCATGGCCGGTCGGCTCGATTCGCCGCTGGTGTCGCTGATACCCCCGCCGCGGCCTGAGTCGCTGCCGACCTCCAACCACCCGGCGTGGGCCGGTGTCGGTCCAATTTTCAGACGCAGCGCCAGCAGGTCGCCGCCGCCGTTGAGCGTCACATCGTAGGCCCCTGCTGTTACCGGTGCAAACGGCGAGCGGGTCTGCGCGGCAATAAACAGGTCGTCCTCGGCACTGGCATCCAGCGAGACCGGATTGCTGCCGGGGTTACTGTTTAGGAAGGTGCTGTACTGCAGCACGGTCCCGGTCGGGTTGAAGCGCGCCACAAAACTGTCGATCGATTGATTGTGCTCGCGGCTGTACGCTCCGGGTGTCGTGGGGAAGCCGGGCGCCTCCGTAAACCCGCCGACGACTACATCGCCAAGTGAATCCAGTGCCAATCCGGTCGCCCCCTCCAGGCCTGAGAATGCCGTGTCGGCGGCCGAACCGCCTAGCAGCGTGCTGAAGTCCAGCGCACGGCCGTCGGGCCGCAGGCGCAGGACATAGGCGTCCGGACAACGGGCCAGGTCGCCGTTCGGCTCGCTCGGACATTCGCCCACGCCGCGCACGGTGTCATAGGCGCCTGCTGTCGTTGGGAAGTCGTCGGACCATGTCTGCCCGGCAATGTATATGTATCCGGCCGAATCCAGAACGAGATCGGTGGCTTTGTCGCCCTCATACCAGCCGTCACCC
The DNA here is from genome assembly GCA_963715935.1 of uncultured Chloroflexia bacterium. Lineage (GTDB taxonomy): Bacteria > Chloroflexota > Anaerolineae > Promineifilales > Promineifilaceae > Promineifilum. The sequence continues at coordinate 106,385 of CAVQSM010000010.1, forward strand.
GCTTCTTCTCCGCCCAGGTAGGTGGCATATTGCAGGGCGAGACCGTTCGAGGCGACTCTTGCGATGAACGCATCCCGGTCAAAGCCGCCACCTTGGCTGTCGAGGGCGTCGGGCGTGACAGGAAAATCGGTCGAGAATGTGTCGCCGGCGATGATTGTCCGACCGCTGCTATCGACTGCCAGCGTTCGGGCATAATCGTCCCGAGAGCCGCCGAGATAGCTGGCAAACAGAAGGTCGCTGCCGGTCGGGTTAAGCCGGGCCACAAACCCGTCTGCGCACGGGTAGATGAAGCGGATGTTGCTGCAGTAGTCGCGGTTGTCCGTGTCGAAGGCGCCGGACGTGACCGGAAAATCGGGCGATTGCGTCGTGCCGACAACGGTCACGATGCCGCCGCTGCTGACAGCCAGGTCCGTACCGCCGTCGAATCCGCTGGGCAGCCACTCCAGCTCATCGTCGTCGGGATCGGCCAGCGCGGCGCTGCCGCCGAGGTACGTGCCGTAGGTCAGCCCGCCAAATGCGTTGAGCTTGACCACGTATGCGTCCTCATCACCATTGAGCGTGACGTCGTAGGCGCCGTTAGTGGTGGGAAAGTCACGCGATGCCGTCCAGCCCGTGATGAACGTGTTGCCACTGCCGTCGATGGCGCCGCCGAAACCAAGGTCGGACTCTCGTCCGCCGATGAAGGTGGCGTAGACCAGGTCGCTGCCCGTCGGATCGAGCTGGGCCACGACGACGTCGCCGCTGGGGAAGCCGCCGCCGTTGAACGTGCCATCGAAAGCGCCAGGTGTCGTCGGGAAGTCGGCCGACAGTGTGTCGCCGAACAGGGTGACCCGGCCGTCCCGGTCGACGGCAATCGACTCGACGAAGTCACTGTTGCCGCCGCCAAGAAACGTGCCGTAGATGATCTCGGCGGTTGTCCCACTGAAGGTTGGCGCGGCTGCTTCAGCCTGTTCAAGTGGGGCCACATGGCGCGGCAGGTCGGACAGGGCCGTGCCGTTGACCCGCCAGCGGAGAGGCTGATCGACAGGCGTGCCGCCGGCTCCAACGAGCTGCGGTAGCGCAAAGGTGAAGCTTCCGGCGGCGGTCTCCATACGCAAGATGTTGCCGGCGGCCGTCAATGCATCAGCGCCATCTACGATCAGAGCCAGCTCATTGAGTTCGGCACAGCGGCCATCGCAAGTCAGTTGTGTTGTGAGTGCTCCCGCTGACCCGCTCAGTTCGAGATCAACGCCGGGATAGATGTCGTCATACCGCACGCCCTGCCAGATGGGAACATCGCTGGCCCACTGTGCGGGATCGCTGCCGAGGTAGTAGTTGAAGCGCACATCCTGCCGCCCGAATGGGTGGGGGGAGGCAGTGAACGTAGCGTCCGCCAAACGAATGCGCACATTGTGACCCGGAGATGATGGGCCCAGCGTCGCTACGTGCTGCGTTTCGCTGCATCTCGCCACTGCGCCAGTCAGCGGCCTCTTCCGGGTCGATGGACACGCGGGAGAGCCAGATACCATCTTCGCTCAACCAGATCGTCTGTCCGAGGCCGGGGACCTGAAACTGGGCCGCCTCATCGAACTGCCCTTTGTTCTCGATAAAGAGGAGTCCGGGAGAGGTCTCCAATTGTGAAGTCTGAGCGACGTTTTCCTGGGCTGTGTGTGCCCGTGCCGGGGCAATAAGAATCAGCAAGGGGACAAGAAACACCAGAAGAAAGAGGGTACGGAACGAGGAACTTCTCAGTGACATCAGACTATCCCTTATGTTGTAATGCGAATCGGCCGCGACGGTGGCATGCGTGCCCTGGACGGCTGATTCCACATCTCGTGCGTTGCGACAAGGTCAAGTTTGGTCCCCGCCACGCGGTTCGCGTGTTGGGCTGTCCTTGACCTCGATTTGGCCATTATAGGCCAAAGGGTTCTAACTTTACGTAAAGGGGCCGATCATTTAAGGTCGGCGTGGGCTGATGTCCGGCGCACTGATGCTATCGATGCGACGGCCGTTGACAATGCTTATGGCATCATCAAGACCTTGCTGGAGTAGCACAACAGCATTGAGCGTGCGGCCTAGTCATTCAGGCTCAGAGCCAAGCGCTGAACGCAGGCGCCAAGTTGCGGGCTATTCAATGCTGGTCAAAGAAGCCAATAGCCCGCTCTATGAAGAGCCGATCCCCTTCGCCGCGGAACGTGTGCGGCTGGAGATCGTAGAAGTGGCAGTCGGGCGGCGTGTCGCTTGCGCCGCTTTCGTAGAGTGCTTGTAGCCGGTCGCACAGCTGCTCCGACCACATGACCGGCACGACGTCATCGGCCGTGCTGTGGTGGACGCTGACTGCGGCGTTGATTCGCTCCAGATTGTCAACCGGGGAGATGGCGGTCATCGTTTCCGGCGGCGCGGCCAATTCGAAGCTTCCATTGCGCCCGCCGGTCCACTCGAGGATACGGCCATAGTTCTGGCGCTCGTCGCCACTCATTGAGCCGTAGAGGACGGCCGCACGCAGATACGGATCGGCGTTGACCGTGATGACGCGCAGCGCCACGCCGCCGCCCATGCTGTGTCCCCAGAGCTGGATGTCGTCGGCGTTCGCCCTGCGCAGTGTGCCCAGCGGATCCTGGCTCTGTTCGCGAATGATGGCGATCAGGTTCAGTACATCGGTCGCGTAGCCGATCCGGAACGGGTCGGGACCACTGTCAGATGGGGGGTAGTTGCGGAAGTTCGGGTGGATGACAAAGTACCCGGCCTCGGCCAGCGAGTCAGCATAGCGCTGGGTGTAGGGCACGACTTCGTAGACGGCGGGATCAATGTAGCCGTGGAGTGCGATGGCGACCGGGAAGTTGTCGCCTTCGTTGGGAACGTTCATGAAGCCATAGATCGTCAGGCCGTCGCTGGGGTAGGTGATCAGGTAGCGCGTGAAGCTGTCGTTGATTTCGAGCGTGTCGACGATTTCCAGCAAGCCGCCTCCGTACTCGCGATCGGCCAGGGCCTCGATGGTCAGGTCGGCGTAAGGGTCCGGCGTGGGGGTGGGTAGGACCGTCTCGGTAGGTGGCGCTGGAACCGTGAGCGTCGGCTCCGCTGTTTCAGCCGGCAGTTCGTTCGCGGGCGATGCGCTGATCGTTGCCGCCGGCGACCTGGCGAGGGTGGGTAATGGCGTCGTCGCAGGTGTGGGCTGAACGGGAGCGCCGGATGGTGGTGGTAGTGTGGGGTTGGGAGATTCGGGGCGGCAGCCCGCGCCTGTCAGGGCAAGGAGCAGGATTACGCAGAGTGCGGTCAAAGGCCGACTGACGGTCCAGCGTAGGTGGTCAGTGCGTAGCGGCATAGGGCAGGTGGGTGCGGGGAAGTGTCGTTGTACGGATTGCGACAAGTCTGTCTGCTCAAACCCCTACCCGATCGGTATGTCCGGGGTTAGTCAAGCTCCCTGCGTACGCCCAGCATGGTGAAGTCGTCATGAGCAGGCGCGTCTGCCGTATGAGCCAGAACAGCCTGGTCAACGGTGTTCAGGAGATCGGCGGCCGTTTCGGTGAACGCCCGTCAGAATAGCCTCCAGCCGTGCTTGTCCAAACTCTTCGCCGCCCGGACTGCGCGCTTCCGTGACGCCGTCGGTGAACAGGTAAAGCATTTCGCCTGCCGACAGAAGCGACTCGGCAATCTGATAACGCTGATCTGGCATCAGGCCAATCGCCGGGCCAGTCGGCTGAAGCCGGTCCCGGATCGCTCGCTTGCCCTTTGCCAGGGGGCGGCTCAGACGGTATGGTGGATTATGCCCAGCATTGACATAAAGCAATCTGCCAGTCGTTGGATCAAGGAGAGAGGCGAACAGGGTGCAGAAGATATGACTGTCGAGGTGGTTGTTTAGCAGATATGTGTTCGTGAGGCGCACGGCGTTGAGCAGCGCTTCCCGGTCCACAAACGAGAAGGGCGTCATGGCGACAGGCGACGCAGTTGCCTCGGCCGGAGCAAAGTGGACGTAATACTGCTGAAAGAGACTGCGATAGAGCGTACGGATGATGGCCATGTACAGCGCGGCTGTCACGCCTTTGCCGACCACATCCGCCAGAACAAGCCCGATGTGACCGTGTGGCAGCTGGATGACGTCGTAGAAGTCGCCCGCGACCTCCAGCGCCGGACGAAAACTCGTCGCCACTTCCCATCCGTTTGGCTGGGCCACATCGCCTGGAAGAAACGTTGTCTGGATGTTCCGGGCAATCTCCAACTCTCGTTTGTAGCGCAGTAGTGTCGCTTCTCGCTCGCTCAGAAGCCGGTTGTTGAGAACAACGGCCGACTGCGACGCTAGCGACTCCGCCACCTGCTGGTGGTAGACGTCAAACGGGACGATCTCGCCGGTGTCCGGGTCGGTGCTGTTGAGAAGGAGCAAAGCGCCAACGACAAGCCCGCTACGTACCGGCACCGTCAGGCACGAGTGACCCTCAAACTCGTTGGCTTCTTCAAAATCCCGCAGCTGCGAAAAGTCGAACTGAGTGCCTTCATGGAGATCGGTGAGGTTGACTGAGTCGCCAGTCAGGGCGACATAGGTGGCGATGTGATCGTGGTTCGGCGCGCCGGTGAGCGGATCGGACAGCGGCAAGGGAGCAAATGGCTCTTCCTGGCCCACGCCGCTGACAATGGTCAGATCCAGCGAGTCAATGCGCACCAGGCTGTAGTGAAGTTGGCCGTCCTCTTGCGCCAGATAGAGCACACCGGCATCGGCTCGGCAGATGCTGAGGGCTTCGCTGATGATTCGTTCCAGCAGCCGCTCGTACTCGGTTTCGGCCGCTAACGCTGCCCCAATTGGCAGAATCACCAGACGTAGATCATCGGCCAGCTTTTCGATCTCGTTGAACGCCACAAGCGCCGCATTGGCCTGCTCCTGCAGCAGCTTCTTCTGTACCACGTTCTGCAGTCGCGCCCGTAGCAAGATTGGGTCAATCGGCAATGTCACGTAATCGCTCGCACCCAGCTCAATCGCCTTGATGAGCGTCGCGGAATCTGTGCCGGGCATGACAGTTACGACGAGGGGAATGGTGGCAGTGGCAGGACCCTCCAGCCAGCGTCTGACGAGGCCAAAATCATCGCGTTCGGCCGTCTCGCTGCTGAGCAGCAGCAGATCGATCGGGTGGGTCTGGAGCCATTCAAGGAGCTTGCTCAGGTCGGCGTCCATGACATGCGCGTCCCAACCCCAGCCTGCCAGTGGCTCGGCCAACGCAGTCCCGCGTGCAGCATCGTCGTCGACGATTGCCAGATGAAGGTAGGGCGCCGGATTAGCCATGCGAACTCTGGTCCGGCCTCAAATGGACCACAAATGTTGATTGGTTATGGGAGCCTTCCCGCTTGTAATGAAATTCGTCCACCCCCCACATGGCCAGGAAGATACCAAGGCCACCATTGCGGCGCTGGTCGGGCGGCTTGTGGAGATCGTCTGGCGGGGCCATCTCGCGCGGGTCAAACGGGTCGCCCCAATCCTGCAAGGTGACGCGAAGATCGGTGTCGCTTGTGTCCGCCCAGACAGTCAGATCTCCTTCACGGCCCGCCTGCTCATAGGCGTAGGTGACGATATTCGTGGCGATCTCATCAACGGCGAGGCACAGGCGATAGGTGGCTTGTTCGTCCAGCCCGGCGGCGGCGGCGGCCCAGGCGACATAGTCCATCAGCTGCGTGACATCATCCAGCCGTCCGGCAATGGTCAGAGGTTCAAGGTTCACCGGCCCACCAGTACGACGACGGAACGGGGTCCGACGCGATAGCTTGTCTGGGCGGCCAGCGGCCACTCAGTACCCGGCTCCATGATATCGCCGGGAGACGGTTGGAATGTGTCGACGGCCAGGTGCCAGCGATGGCCGCGTGGCAGCCGGGGTAGTTGAAACGGGTATGGGTCCCAATGCATGTTCATGGCCACGTAGATGTAATCGTCCGTTCCGTGTCCGGGACGCATGATGGCGTGCTCGCCGCACAGCATGAACGCCAGCGTGCGGCTGCCGTCGCTCCAATCGGGATTCCACGCTTCAATGCCGTGCCAGGAGATGTCAGGGTAGCCACTGTCGACCATGTCTCGCCCCTGCAGGTGGTAGCGCCGGCGCAGGCTGTGATGGGCGTGGCGGAAAGCCGTCATGTGCTGCACAAAGCGCAGCAGCCCGGCGTGCTGGTCCGCCAACGACCAGTCGAGCCAGTTCAGCTCGTTGTCCTGGGCGTAGGTGTTGTTGTTGCCCTGCTTGGTGTGGGCGATCTCATCGCCCATGTGGAGCATCGGCACGCCCTGGCTGACCAGCATGATGGCGAACGCGTTCTTCATCAGTCGCAGCCGGAGTTCGTTGATAGCGGGATCGTCGGTTGGGCCTTCCACGCCCCAGTTCCAGCTGTGGTTGTCGTTGTGACCGTCCCGGTTGTTCTCGCCGTTGGCGAGGTTATGCTTCTCGTTATAGGAGAACAGGTCGGCCAGCGTGAAGCCGTCATGGCAGGTGATGAAGTTGACTGAGGCGGTTGGGCCGCGTTCGGCGTAGAGATTGGGCGAACCCTGAATGAGCTGGGCCATCTCCCTGGAGAGGCCGAGGTCGCCCTTCAGGTAGCGGCGCAGTCCGTCCCGATAGCGGCCGTTCCACTCGGCCCAGCGGCCGTATGCCGGGAACGAGCCGACCTGGTACATGCCGCCAGCGTCCCACGCTTCGGCGATCAGCTTTGTTCGGCCGATTACCGGGTCGTGGGCCAGCGCTTCCAGCAGCGGCGGGTTGGCCAGCGGATTGCCCTGCGAGTCGCGGCCAAGAATGGATGCCAGATCGAAACGAAAGCCGTCGATATGGTATTCGGCCACCCAGTAGCGCAGGCAGTCGATCACCATGTCGCGGACGACCGGATTGTTGCAGTTGAGGGTATTGCCACAGCCACTGAAGTTCTGATAGGAACCATCGGGTCGCAGCATGTAGTAGGTCTTGTTGTCGAGACCGCGGAAAGAGAAGGTTGGCCCTTCCTCGTCCCCTTCGGCCGTGTGGTTGAAAACGACGTCGAGGATCACCTCGATGCCGTTGCTGTGCAGCAGCTTGACCAACGCCTTCAACTCATCTGCTTCCATGCCCAGGTAGCCGGTGGCGGCGTACGATGCCTTGGGCGCGAAGAAACCGACCGTTGAGTAGCCCCAGTAATTGAGCAGTCGCTCCCCCGTCACGGGATTGGAGAACGTGTTGTCCAGCTCGTCGAACTCCTGCACGGGCATCAACTCGATGGCATTGACGCCCAGCTCCAGCAAGTATGGAATCTTGTCGCGAATGGCGGCGTAGGTGCCAGGGAACTTGGTGCCAGACGAACTGTGTCGCGTGAAGCCGCGGACATGCATTTCGTAAATGATCAGGTCTTCCGCAGGAAGCTCAAGCTGGCGGTCTTCTTCCCAATCGAAGTCGCTGATCAACATGCGCGAGCGAAACGGAAACGGATCGCCGTTGCGTCGGGGTTCTGCCCAGGTCGACCGCCCGCCAATCGCCAGGGCGTACGGGTCGAGCAGCGTCTGCTCCGGGTCAAACCGGTGGCCGACGTGCGGGCGGTTCGGCCCGCTCATGCGATAGCCGTACTCGATCGCCTCCAGGTCCAGACCGAACACGACCATCGAGAAGACGTGGCCGATGCGAAAGGCGTCGTGGAAAGGGATTTCGGCGAACGGTGTCGGTGCGCCTCGCTCATAGAGAACCAGCGTGCAGCCTGTGGCGTAGCGGGAGAAGACGGAGAAGTTGAGGCCACCCGGAACCACGGAGGCGCCGAATGGATACGGATGCCCCGCACGAAGCAGTAGATCGCCATGGCGGTGCGTCGGATAGATGTCGATGCGATCCTGCATAGGGTCAGTAACGAACTTCGAGGCAAGCGGCTATGGCGGAGGCGTTGGCAGTGGTTTGCAAACGTAGCGGCGACATTCCTTGACACCTTCCTGCCAACTGCAAGGGATCGAAGAATCTGGTCCTGACAGTTGCGCGAAAGAGGAAAAGCCTAGATGTCGATGCGATCCTGCATGAGGGTCAGTATAGCGAACTTCGAGGCAAGCGGCTACGGTGACAGCGACGGGCTAACGAGGCAGCGAGATGGTGAACGTGCTGCCTGCGCCCGGCGTGCTCTCCAGCGTCAACGTCCCGCCGTGGGCTTCTACCAGGCTGCGGGCGATGGACAGTCCCAGCCCCAACCCTTCCGAAAATCGCTGCGGCGAGCGCGAGCGATAGAAGGGTTCAAAGACGCGCTCGTGTTCCAGCGGATCGATGCCGGGGCCGTTGTCGCGAACGTGGATTTGCACGCTCTTGGCTCCAGTGCTGGTCGTCACCGATATCTCCCCGTCTTCGGGTGTGTATTTGATGGCGTTGCTGAGTACATTGCCGACAACCTGGGCCATCCGTTCCGGGTCGATGATCAGCGAGGGGAGATCTGGCGACACGACCGCGTGCCATTCCTGCCCCTTTTCCAACGCCACGGCCCGCCATGGCAGCAGGGTCGCCGCCAGCCAGGTGCTCATCTCGACCGGCTGTAGCTGGAGACGCTGTTGGCCGGTTACGTCATCGTGGAGCATGGCCATGTCGTCGAGAAGCGGCTCCATCTGCGTCAATTCTGTCTCGATGCCGTCGAGCAGTTCGGCCCGGACAGTGCTGTCCTCGCCCGGGCTCGCTGCGCAGCACATGGACCGCCGCCAGAACCGCCCCCAATGGCCGTCCCAGCTCGTGGACGATGTTGGCCAGCGAGTGTTGACGGGTCTGCTCCAGAAGCCGCAACCGTTCCGAGAGAAGGTTAACTGATTCGGACAGCTCGCGAATCTCGCGTGGCCCGGTGAGCGGCAGCGGCTCGACCGGTCGCCCCTGGGCGATGGAGGTGACTGCCTCGGCGCTGTTGACAATCGGTTCCGCCAGCCGCCCGCCAGGAGCAAGCCAAACAGCGCGCCCAGCGCCATGCCGCCCAGGATGGTGAACAGGACCAGCCGTCGAAGCTGCGTGAAGCCGGAGGCCACATCTGACAGTGTTTCGCGAACGCCCACGATGCCCACCAACTGCTGGTTGACGTCGACGACGGGCACAATGGCCTCGCCTTCTTGCTCGCCCAGATTGCCTTCAACCGTCACTTCCGGACCGTTGAACGACTCCTCCTGTACGCGCGTGACGATGTCACCCGGCGCCGGCATTTCGTCGAGCACCTCGCTGGAGGCCAGCAGATTGCCCTCCGCGTCCAGGAGGTAGATCTGGCCATCCACCAGGACGCTGATCTCGGCAATGAACTGCTGCGCCTCATCGAGGCTTGAAAGGGCTTCCGGCTGGCGAGCGAGCGCATCGCCAATGAGATTGGCCCGCTCCTCCAGATCGTCGGACAGGTCGGTGATGAGCACCTGCGCCCCAAACAGATAGAGGATGACCAGCCCTACCAGGGGCAAGATGACGACGAAAGGCAGGACGTGGCTGAGAACGAGACGCGCGCGCAGGCCCATCATGGTAGTTACGATTCGGCCGGCGGGTCGCCGACCGGCAAGAGCTTGTAGCCCACGCCGCGCACGTTGATGATCCGCTGTGGATGCTGCGGGTCTTCTTCGATCTTCTCGCGCAGCCAGCGAATGTTGACATACACGACCTGGGGCTCGCCGTCGTACTCGGCCCCCCAGACCCGGTGGAGCAGATCGTCGGTGCTGACCACCTTGCCACTCTCCAGCGCCAGGGTATGCAGCACGGCAAACTCCTTGGCGGTCAGGTCGACTTGCGTGCCGTCGACGGTCACATGATGGGCGTCGGGGTCGATCGTCATGCTGCCGGAATAGAGCAGGGCGGTGTCGGGCGCTGGGACAGCCTGCCGGTCGGCGCGGCGCAGAACGGCCTTGACGTGGGCCAGCAGCACGTCGTTGCTAAACGGTTTGGTGATGTAGTCGTCGGCCCCCAGCTCCAGTCCCAGAATGGTGTCCAGCTCGCGACGGCGGGCGGTGACGAGGATGACGGGAATATCCATCATGCTGTGGAAGCGACGCATGGCCTCAAGTCCGTCGATGCCGGGTAGTCCGACGTCGAGCAAGACGAGGTCTGGGCGGTCGCGTTCTGCCAGCGCCAGGGCGTCTTCTGCCGAGGCAGCCGTAGAAGCGCGATAGCCCGCCTGCTCCAGTTGCAGGCTCAGACTGCGGCGCAGCAGCGTGTCATCATCGACTACAAGGACGTGTTTGGCCATGAGCGTTTCTATGATCCGGCGATCGCTACACGTCAATTGTACCGCGTCAGACGCCAGGGCGCGAAGCGGTTGGGTGCGAAATTACGGGGTATGGACAGCGGCCGTCGCTACTTCGCCGGAAACAACCGGATTAGGGGTCGTTTCGACCAGATAGGCCCGACTGCCGAGCGAGACCCCGAACAGCAACATGGCCAGGGCCAGAACAACCGCCAGCCGGCCCAGCCACGGTGTTGCCCGACCGGAGGCGCGGATGATGAGCAGCAGGATGGCCACGGTGAACCAGAGCGCAGCTACAAGAACGGCCGTCTCATCCAGCGATAGCCAACTGCTTGTCAGACCTGCAGCCAGCGCGAGCGGGCCGGTTGGCTCGACTGCCTGGACGGTGGGTGCCTGGGCCACCGCCTGTTCCAGATTGGCGCGGATGTCTGCGTCGCGCGGGGCAAGGGCGGCGGCTCGCTCATAGTAGGGAACGGCCGCTGCCGGCTGCCCCCCACCATGTAGGCGTTGCCCAGATTGTAGAACAGGCTGCTGTCGTAGGCGCCGCGGTCGAGCAAGTTCTCGTAAATCTCAATGGCTTCGACCGTATTGCCTGCCTCTACGAGCGCGTTAGCAGCGTTGACCGACTGGCTGTCGGCTCGTTCCAAAGGCGTTAGGAGCGACAGGCCTAGCACGAGCAAGACGATCATTGCCAGGCTAGCGCCGGCGACGATGATGGCAGTTCGGGTGGAGTTGGTCATGGATGCCTCGATGATGTGTAGTTAGCCGGTGAAGACAGGATCACGCCTGGAGGAGCTGCTTGTCCAGCTCCTCGATAACTCCAGCAGCGTCGTTTTGCAGGGAAGTTGGGCTATTGCCCGCGGCGGCTGTCGGAGCGTAGCGACCCAGATCGGCGCGCTGCAAGCAATCGAGCAAGCGGCCGATGGACGCTTCGTCGACGCCCCGGGCGCGCAGCGCCTGCGAAAGCGTGGCCTGCGTCAGGCCCGCGGTGGGCTGGCCCAGCACGGTCGTCAGATAAGTGTTGATGGCGACTGATGTCGCCGCATACGGATCCGCTGCCGCTGCGGCAGCTTCCAGCTCGCGCCGGGCCTGGTTGGCGGCAGCCTGGCGCTGCCGGTCACCAGCCGTCGACCGCCGCTGCTGCTGCACCCGCCGGGTCAGGCCAAAAGCGCCTACCATAAACAGAGGGATGGCGAACAACAGCCAATAAGCCGGCTGTTCCACCAGCGTCTGCGGGGCGCTGCGCCAACTGCTGGGCGCGGCCTTCATCGGGGCCAGACCGAGGCGGGTGGTGGCTGCGGCAACGACCGCCCCGTCGCCTACCTGAGGAACTGGAGCGCTGGTGTCGGGTGCGACCTGGACGGCAATTGGTTCGGTGGCAATGGTGATATACTGCTCGCTCACGGGGTCAAAGTAGCTGAACGGGATAGCCGGGATCTCCAGGTTGCCAGCCGTGACCGGGACCAGGATTTGCTCATAGACCCGGCTGCCTTGCAGACGGCCGTTCGCCAGACTGGTGCTGCTCTCGACTTGCGGGTCAAACGCACGCCAGTCCGGACCAGCGTCCCAGGTCAGGTCGGCCAACGTCGGCAAATTGCCTTCGCCGGTCAATGTCACCTGCAGGGTGACCGCATCGTTGACCTGGCTGGCAGTCGTGTCGACCGCAGACTGAATCTCAAACTGGCCTACACCGCCGGTGAAGGCCGCAGGCGGATTGGGCGGCAGCGACTGTACGTTGACGATGATTGGCTCTGTCGTGAAGACACCACCGGCGGAAAAGAAGCCACCCGGAATCTCCAGCGTGGCCGGGTCGATGGTTACGGCGCCGCTGACGGTTGGGAACAGGACTGTTTGCAGCTCTGTTACAAAGTACGTGCGGCCGTTGGCCTCGGTTGTGTACGTGGTCTGCTCCGGCTGTTGGTCAGACCAGAACCCGGTGAAAGCGGGTGGGTCGTAGTTGGGATCCTGCAGCAGGCTGGCTCCCTGGTAGAAACGGAATGTATAGACAATCTGCTCGCCCTGGAACGGATTATTGTTGTCGACCACTGCCTCCGCGAAATACTCCTGGCCGTCCAGTTGGGCTGGGGCAGGAATGGCGCCGCCGGACGCGGGCGGGTTCTGGCCGCCGGGCTGGCCGGGCAGCCCAGGAAGCAGACCACCAAGCGACGGCATGCTGGGCAGCGACGGAATCGATGGCTGGAACTGGCCTGTGCCCTGGGCCACGGTTAGCGCAATCGGGTCTGTGCTGACCGTTTGCCCGTTGACAGATGTCGTCGCCGGGCCAATCAGCAGGTCGCCCGCGACACGTGGCTGGAGGTAGTAGGTTGTGGCCAGCTGCACCGACATGTCGCCGTTGACAATGCTGATCTGGGTGCCACTGCTCGTGCCCAGGACGTTGAAGTCGTCCAGCGGCGGCAGCTGCGGATCGCTGGCTCCAGCGCTCTGGTCGACCGTGACCGTCAGGGCAACCGCCTCATCCGTGGTCAATGTCGTGCGGTCGACTGTGGCCGTGATCAACGCCTCGCCTTGTGCGGCGGCCGTCCCCGCGACAGCGAGGAGACCTATAAGGGAGACAAGCAAAGTAAGTGTCAGTCGTTTCATAGGAAATCTCTAGTGAAATTACGCGCGGGCACTGCCTACCAATCCTGGACCGGCGGGCGATTGCTGCCGGCAAAGATTTGGCCCAATCGTTGGGCCAGCGTCTCGCTGTTCTGGCCGATAGCCGCCAGGAGCTGGCGGGCCTGGTCGGCCGACAGCCGCTGGCCCGGCTCCGGCATCACGCCGAATCCATCTTCGCCGCCCGGCTCGCCTTCCGTCAGGTCCCCATCACCCGGTTCCGGCTGGTCAGGTTGGCCGTCCTGGCCGGGCTGTGGCTCGCCTGAATCCTCCGGGTCGCTTTCGTCCTCTGGCTGGCCGTCCTGCCCATCTTGCTGATCCGATGGATCGCCTTCTTCGCCGGACTGCGCCTGCTCCTGGTCGCCTTGTCCGTCCTGGCTCTCGGACTGCTCGCCCTCTTGCTGCTGCTCTTCCTGCCCCTCACCGGACTCAGACTCCTCTTGCTGTTCTTCGTTCTGCTGGTCGCCTTCGTCTTGCTGCTCCTCGTCGTTGGACTGCTCCTGATTCTCCTGCTCCTGCTGCTCCAACTGCTGCAGGGCCAGTTCCAGGTTGTACTTGGCGTCTAGGTCGCCCGGATTGCGCAGTAGCGCCTGCCGATATGACTCGACGGCTGTCGCCGGGTCCTGGCTGTTGAAGGCGCTGTTGCCCTGGTTGAAGAAGCCGCTGGCGGCCAGCGCTTCCTGGTCGGCGTACGAGAGGGCGAGACTGCATCTGTTCCAGCGCTTCCGCGTACTGTCCCTGGCGATAGAGCGCGTTGGCGGCGTTGTAGTATGGTTCAGCTCGCTCCGGGTCTTCAATCTGAGCGGCCTGATAGGAGGCCCACGCTTCGTCGTATGCCGCTCGGGTATAGGCGTCGTTGCCTTCCTTAACGAGCGGCCCAGCCGGGCTGCCGCTGCAGGCGGCCAACGTGAGCATCAGCAGCAGGCCAATCGCCAGCCACAGTACAAGCTGAGGGCGAGTCGCCGAGTTGGTTGAGTGGTTGGTCATGGTGAATGGTCTCATGGTTAACTGGCGCTCCCTGTCGTGGGGGAGGCGGCCGTCTGGCTCGTCCCGCGACGCAGCCAGGGCCGCCGGGTTGTCTTCTCGGCTACCCGGTCGGGAATCAGTTCGCTGAACACCAGGGACAGCAAGGCCAATCCCAGGAAGATCTGGAAGCGCTCAATGAAGTTGACGGTGGTGCGGCTCTGGAGCTGGGCGCGCTGCAAGGTGTCAATCTCGGCCAGCAGGCTGTCCAGCTCGCGGCCGTCAGCCGACGCGCGATAATACTGCCCGCCGCCAATGCTGGTAATCTGCTGCAGCATCCCTTCATCCATGCGGGAGATGACGGTGTTGCCCTGGGCGTCCGTCTTCAGACCGACGACCTGCCCGAACGGATTGGTCTCCGGCACAGGGCTGCCTTCTGGAGTGCCAAAGCCGATGGCGTAGATGAGGATGTTGTCCCCGGCCGCTTCGCGAGCGGCCGCCACTGGATCGGTCTCCTTGTCCTCGCCGTCCGTCATGAGGATGAGTACTTTCTGGCTGGGCAGCTTTTCGTCGAACGCATCGACAGCGGTGCGAATGGCGTCGCCTATCACGGTGCCGGGTCGCGATATTGTGCCAGGCCCAGCCGTCTCCAGATAGTTAAGCGCGGTGGCGTAGTCTGTCGTCAGCGGCACCTGCACAAAGCTGGCGCCGGAGAACAGAACCAGACCGATCTCATCGCCGTTGAGGCGCTTCATCAGGTCACCAATCTCCAGCTTGGCCCGTTCCAGCCGGTTGGGCTTGATATCGTCGGCCAGCATACTCTGGGACACGTCCAACGCGACCATGACCTGCAGCCCTTCTTGTTCGATCTCGCGGGTCTCGGTGCCCCATTGCGGGCGAGCCGCGGCGATGAACAGCAGGGCCAGCGCGGCCACTCGCAGCGCCGCCTGCCAGCGACGGCCGCCCCAGTTGACGCTCTCGGTCAAGCGCCGGATAAGGTCGCTCTGGCCGAGGTTGGCCAGGGCGTTTCGCTGCCGGCGCTGCGCCCAAACGATGAGGGCCACGGCTGCCAGCGTCACGAGCAGTCCAATCAACAGAAATTCAGGATGTGCGAATTGCATAATGTATGCTCCAGGTGCAACCTTCGCGGGCTATGGCGCGGTGCGGAAAATCGTATAGCGCAGCACCAGCTCGAGCAGCAGCAGGAGGATGGCGGGCACGATTAACCAGCCGGCCAGTTCCTCGTACTGGTTGTAGACCTGTACCTCGACCTGTGACTTTTCGAGCTCGTTGATTTCGTCGTAGATGGCCTGCAGCCCGGCGGTGTCCTGGGCGCGGTAATACTGGCCACCGGTTATCTCGGCCACCTGCTGCAGCGTTGCCTCGTCCAGCACGCTTTCCTGGTAGACAATGTCCTCACCGAAGAAGCCCGGCACCGGCACAGGTACCTGGCCCGGTTTGGCCGCGCCGATGGTATAGACTTTGATGCCCAGCGCCCGCGCCGCCTCGGCGGCCGTCAGCGGGTCGATTTCGCCGGCGTTGTTCACACCGTCGGTCAGAAGGATGACGATCTTGCTCTCAGCGCCGGTGGAGGACGTCAGCATGTTGGCCGCATTGGCGATGCCGAGACCGATGGCCGTGCCGTCTTCCAGCCCAAGGTCTTCGGCCAGCTTGACCTGCTCCAGTGAACGGCCGACCATATTGTGGTCGAGCGTCAGCGGACTCATGTTGAACGCTTCGCTGGCAAAAATGACGAGGCCGATCTTGTCGTACGGCCGCTCGACGATAAAGTCGCCGATGACCTGCCGCGCCGCTTCGAGGCGGTTGGCGGGCTGGAAATCCAGCGAGGCCATACTGCCGCTGATGTCGAGCGCCAGGGCGATCTCGATGCCTTCGCCCGTAATCGACTCCTGCCCTTCGACCAGCTGCGGTCGGGCCAGACCAATGACGACCAGACCAATCGTCAACAGACGGAGCAGCGACGTGATCGGCCGCCAGGTCAACTTCCAGGAGCGGCCCAGGTCGCGCGTCAGCGCGGTGGCGCCGTAGCGCATGGTAGCGGGCTTGCCTCGCCCGGCACGCCACAAATAGATGGCCAGCAGCGGCAGAAGCAGGAGCAGCGATAGAAAGATGGGTGAGCCAAATTCGAAACTCATTGCTTCACCTCGTAGGATGCGGCGTGGCCATTGCTGGAAATGGTCAGCACGTTTGGTGGCTGGTCGGCGGTTACCGGCCCGCTGGCGACTGCCGTGCGAGCGGCTTCATTGGCGGCCACAATCTCGCGAGCGTCGGAGACCAACTCGGCCGCGCTCGCTGTATCGGGCGTGAAGTTGGCGAACTTAACCAGATCGCTGTCCTGCAGGAAGCTCACGATTTGTGCCCGCAGCGCGCCGCTAACGCCGGCCTGCGCCAGGTCATCGCGTATCTCGCCGGTGGTGCGTTCCAGAACGGGAATGGCGTAGATGGCCGCCAGATAGGCCCGTACGGTGTCGGCAACCTGGGTGTAATGCGCCTGGTATTGGCCGGCCTGGGGCAGGTTCTGCGCTTCGATGGCCACCAGGTGGTCCAGGGCGATCTGCCCCGGCGAGCGGTTGTCGACTGTCACCGGTGCTGGGCGGCGACGCCACCAGACAAACAGAGTAATCGCTGCCAACGCCAACCCGCCGCCAATCAACCACGGCAGCAGTGCGCCGCCCGGCAGCTCGGCCTGCGGTTTGATATCGCGAAGCTCGGTGTCCCCCTCAACAAGGACTGAGCTGATCGCCACATCCACCGGCGGAGCGAATACGTCGACAAGTTGGCCGGCTCCGTCGGTTACAGAAAGCTGCAGCGGCGGAGTCGTGTAGGCACCCGGCGCAAACAGGCGGGCGTCGAAGGTGATGGTTGTCGTCGCTGTGCCGTCGCCGTTGTCGGCCGTCTGCGGCGGTGTCTGCCCGGCGATGGTGAACGCACCCCATTCCGACCCCACATCGGGCGGGATGACCAGATACCCGGCTGGGTGAGTGACGGTGGCTGTCAACTGCAGCGGATCGCCGACGGTCGCTTCCACGGGTTCGACGGTCAATGTCGCTTCCAAATTGCCCTGTGCCTGCGTTTGCCGGGTTAGCGCGGCGAGAATAAGCAAGACCGCGACGAGGGCAGTGAGGCGGACAGCTTTGAATAGCTGTTGGTCAGTACGCATGATTTCTAGTCCTTGTGTGGAAGCGAGCCTAGATTCTGGCCAACCGGCGTGTGCGGTTCTGGAAGAATGCGGTCAACGGAGCCGTATAGTCGGCACTGGTGTCGATGCGAATGTGGTCGACCTGCGCCTGGGTAAACGCTTTGCCCTTGGCCAGTTCCAGCTTGTGGACGCGCTGCTCAAAGGAGTTCCGCCAGGCGGCGCTGCCGGTATCGGCCCAGACGATGTCGCCCGTCTCCGTGTCTTCCAGCGCCAGCAGACCGACGTCACTCCATGCTGTCTCCAACGGGTCGGTCAGGTCCACAGCGATGACGTCGTGACGCCGATTGGTGACAGCCAGCGACCGGCGATACGACTCCGGCTCAGCCAGGAAGTCGGACACCAGAAAGACGATGCCCCGGCGCTTCAGAATCTGGTTGACCCGGTCAAGCGCGAGCTTGATGTCGGTACCTTTGCCCTGCGGCTCGAACGCCAGCAGCTCACGAATCAGGCGCAGCACATGCTTGCGTCCCTTACGCGGCGGGATGTACAGCTCCACCTCATCGGTGAAGATCATCAGGCCGACGCGGTCATTGTTGGTGGTGGCGGCGAAGGAGAGGACGGCCGTTAGTTCGGCCGCCAGTTCGCGCTTGAAGCGATTGGTCGAGCCGAAGTTCTCCGAGGCGCTGGCATCGACCAGCAGCATGACGGTCAGCTCGCGCTCCTCAACGTACCGCTTGACGTGCGTGTCGCCAGTGCGGGCGGTAACATTCCAGTCGATCGTCCGGATTTCGTCGCCGTACTGGTAGGGCCGGACCTCATCAAACGCCATACCGCGCCCTTTGAAGATCGATTGGTACTCGCCCGCGAAGCTGTCATTGACCAGCCGCCGCGTTCGAATCTCAATTCGTCGTATCTTCTGCATCAGTTCCGCAGTAATCATCCGCTTTGCTCCTCGTGTGTCGAAATCTCAGCCAATCAGACCCGTCCCCATCAGGGTACGTCAGTGTGATCGAGAATCCGCTGGACGATGTGCTCGGTGGTGATGTTTTCGGCTTCGGCCTCGTACGAGGTGATGATACGATGGCGCAGGACGTCCGGGGCGATCTGCTTGATGTCATCAGGCGTAACGAAACCGCGGCCCTGTAGAAAGGCGTAGGCGCGTGCAGCCAGAATGAGGTTGATAGACGCGCGAGGGGATGCACCAAAGCTGATCAGCGTGCTCAGGTCGCTCAGCCCATTTTGGCCCGGCTCGCGCGTAACACGTACCAGGTCGAGCGCATACTCTTTAATCTTCGGATCGACGTAGACCTGCGTCACCATCTGCCGGGCACGCAAGATGTCGGCAGGCGTGACGACCGGCTTGACATCCGGCAGCTTCGCGCCGGTCATGCGGTCGACGATGAGACGCTCTTCCTCGCGGGTGGGGTAGTCAACCAGCACCTTGAGCATGAAGCGGTCTACCTGTGCTTCCGGGAGCGGGTACGTGCCTTCTTGCTCAATCGGGTTCTGCGTGGCCAGGACGAGGAACAGATCGTCCATTTTGAACGTCGTGTCGCCAATCGTCACCTGGCGCTCTTGCATTGCCTCAAGCAAGGCGCTCTGTACTTTCGATGGGGCGCGGTTAATCTCGTCGGCCAGCACAAGGTTGGCGAATATCGGCCCCTGGTGGACGCTGAACTCGGCCGTCCGGGGGTTGTAGATCTGCGTGCCCACCAAGTCTGCCGGCAGCAGATCGGGCGTGAACTGGATGCGCGAGAAGTCGGAGTCGATCGCCTCCGACGTGGTCTTGACCAGCAGTGTCTTGGCCAGTCCGGGGACACCCTCCAGTAGGATGTGGCCGTCGGCCAGCAGGGCCACAAGCACCCGCTCGACCAACGCCTTCTGGCCTACCATGACTGTGTTGATCTCGTTGACCAACTGCTGCAGGAACGTTGCCTCAGCCTGGACGCGAGCGTTCAACTCGCGAATGTCGGTCATGTTCATCGGATTAGGCGTCGGTGACGCGTGCATATTGGTAGTCGGTAACATTCTACTCTCCTCGTGTGAAAGGTCTGGCTAGCTTTCTTTGGTGAAGACACCGGAAATAACCGGGTCGCGCCCGCACAGCCAGGGCAAATCGATCTCAGCGTCGGCCGTTAAGGTTTCTCCGTCGCGGGAGACGTTGCCGGCCAGGTCGATCTTGACTGTCAGACCGCTGACCGCAACACTGGTCGATGCCTCGATATAGCGCAGATTGGTGGCAGAAGTGCGCCCAACGGCCGTTTGGCTGCCGGTCGGAACAGCGGCGACGCCACAGTTGCCGCCGTTGACGATCAATCCGGAGCCGATAGTGACGATACCCTCAACCTCTCGGCCGGTCTGCACCAGCTCTAATTCGACCGGCGCCCGGCTGCCGCGGTCCCCTTCCAGATAGCCGCTAAATGTCCCTGTAAATGGTCCCCCAGAGGTGGTGGCTGGCTGGATGGGCGCTGCATCGGCCGTCCCGACTGCGAGAGCCAGGACCGTAATCAGAACCGCCGGTAGTATCATCTTGAATATCGTGCTGAATAGTTTCATGCCTTTGATGTCTCCTTGTAAGGACCGGCAGGCGAAACTGCCTCCCTGTCCGTCATTGCAAGGACACTATAGCAGTTCAACCGTTACAAAGGCTTTAAGAAGGTGTTGCCGCAAGTTTAAGTTCAGCTTAAATCAGCCCGGATAGGGTAGCATTCGGGCTAACGGGCCACGAATTGGCCGCGTCCAGGACGCCCAAGCCACTGATCACCGTCGACGATGAGGTCACCGCGGCTGATTGTTGCCACGGGCCAGCCTTGCACAGTGCGGCCATCGTACGGTGTCCAGCCCGCAGTTTCGTGTAGCGATGTGGGAGTGATGGTGCGGGTGAGGGAGGGATCAAAGATCACCAGGTCGGCGTCCATGCCCGGCGCGATACGCCCTTTGCGAGTGAAGCCAAGCAGTTCGGCGGGGGATGTCGAGCAAACATCGACCCAGCGCCGCAAGGCCGCTTCCAACGAAACGCCCTCGGGTCTCCGGTTGACCAGGCCATCATGAACCAGCGCCAGCCGGCTCTCGATGGAAGGCACGCCGCCGGGAATCTGACTGAAGTCGTTCTGCTCCAGGCCGTACGCCTTCTCGTCGGCGGTGAAGGGGCAATGGTCAGTGGACACGACGTCAAGCCCACCATCGGCCAGCGCATGCCACAGCGCGGCCTGGTCCGCAGGCGGCCGCAGGGGAGGCGAACAGACCGGCAGCGCGCCCTCTATGCCAGGCCGATCATAGGCGGTCTGGTCAAGCATCAGATATTGCGGGCAGGTTTCGCCGGTAATGGCCAGCCCTTGCGCCTTGGCCGCTGCAATGCGTTCTGCCGTCGCCGCGCAGGAGACATGGAAGATATAGAGCGGCGTGCCGACATACGCAGCGATGTCGATCGCCCGTCCGGCTGCCTCCGCTTCAAACGATGCAGGACGGCTGCGCGGGTGCCAGTGTGGCGAGGTGTGACCCGCCTTCAGGTTGCCGGCTATCAATGTCGTGATGATGTCCCAGTTCTCGGCATGGATGACAGGCAGTCCGCCTGCGTCGCGGATTGCCTGCATCGCCAGCAGCAGTTCACCATCCTGCAGCCGCAGACCGTAGGCCATGTACAGCTTGAAGCTGAAGCAGCCCGCCTCTCTGGCCGCTTTCACCTGGTCCAGCCGGGCGATATTGTCCGGGCCAATTGTCATGTGCAAACCGTAGTCGATGGTCACGTTCGGGTCGGCCAGCGCCCGCCGGGCGACAATCGCTTCGACCATTGTTTGGTTCGGGGCGGTTTCTACGAAGTCGACAATCGCCGTGGTCCCGCCGAAAGCGGCCGCCCGCGTCCCGTCGTGGAAGGTATCTGATGAGGTGAAGCGGCCGATTGGCATCTGCAAGTGGACATGGACGTCGACGGCGCCAGGAATGAGGTAGCAGCCGTTTGCGTCGATTTCCGTCCGGCCGTCCAGAGCCTCGCCGACGGCCGCAATTGATTCGCCCTGCACGGCGACATCAGTGCGCGCGATGCGGTCTGGCAAGACGACCAGGCCGTTTTTTATGACGATATCGAATACGGGAGGGACCGACATCAGGAGGCGCTCCTTCTGCGGGTCGGGCTATTTGCCCTGATTGGCTATCATCAGCCCGCCAAACTCTATATTGGGCGCCGGCAGAGGCAAGGCGTTGAACTCGGCGGCGGCGGCATAGAAGGCAGGCAAGGCAGCGAGGGCGATGACCTGGCCCTGATTCTGAAGCGCAACCTTTTGGGCGCGTTCGAGCGTGGCCAGCGCAATGGTGCCGGTGCCGCGCGGCGTTACCAGAGTCGGGCTGACAACGAAGATCGCTTCGTTCGCGGGCAGCAGGATGCCTGTGTCATAGTCAGCCACCCAACTGCTGGCGACGTCAACCTCAGACTCATCCAGGTGAGTCACCATCCGCCCGGCATCGTCAAAGAGCCGTGCCTGGCCGTCCACTGTGTAGTAGGCAGCGGCAAATTGCAGGTCTTCAATGATGACTTCCTCACCAAATGTCGTGCTGACCCCCGCCACAATCTCCGGTGGTTGGGTCAGGTCGAGCGGTTCAGCTGTTTGACAGGCTGCCAGCCCGACCATCAGGAGGATAAGCAGAAAAAGACCTGTTGTTTTCGTTTCTTTTATCATATGCACTTCACTCTCGCGCTTGCCACCACGCCTGCAGGTCGCGCATGCCATCTGGCGTCATCTTGTGTCCAGTATCATATTCATGATACTCGAGATCGGCCGCCGCCTTCTGCAAAATTTGCTGAGTTTGCAGAGATTTCTCATATGGCACAATCTTGTCTTCGCGGCCAACGGCCATGAAGACCGGCAGCTCGGCCATGCCGTCAGTGATGTCGGTGCCGTCCGATGTGGGCGCAAAGCTGACCAGACCAGCGATACCCCGGGCCAGACCGGGGTGGCGGATGGCCGTGCAGTAGGATACGGCCGCTCCCTGGCTAAAGCCCATCAGGTAGGTGCGTTCTGCATCTGCGTTGTAGAGCGCGGGGAGCGCACCCATGAAACGGACCACGCTCTCGACCGCATCATCGAAGGCCGATATGGGTGGCCATTCGCCATATCCTTGCTGGTACCAGGAATAGCCTCCGTTTGGGTCGCTCAGCGGTGCGCGCGGCGCCACGATCAACCAGTTTTGGGGAATGGTGCGGCGAAAGATCCACATGACCTCTTCGTTGCCGAAACGGCCGTGGAGCATAACGACCGTCGGATACGGTCCTGGCGCTTGCGGTACGAGCACATTATGGACGAGTCCGGCGGCCAATAAGGCGGGTCCGGTGCGGACGGTCAGCGGTTCTTGCGTAGAGGCCATAAGTGAACGGTATCCCAAAGCAAACGGCCCGGCAAACAGGCAAAAAAAGGAGGTGGCGATAACACGGGCGTGCTATCAACCACCTCTGGGGGGGAGCCAATTACTAGTATACGGATAACCGAATATTTGTCAATAATAATCAAGTTTTTGACTAAAATGCGCCAGCGCTTTGGGTGCGCAGATTTGAGGCGGTCTGAGGCTCGCTCCACCAATTGATCAACTGGCCGGTTCATCCACCTGCGTGCGGGGCAACCACACCTCGAATCGTGTTTCCCCCGGCTGCGAATAGACGCGTATGTCGCCGCGATGCCGGTTGGCGACAATGTTGTAGGAGATATCAAGGCCAAGTCCGGTACCGAGCCCGATTGGCTTGGTCGTGAAGAAAGGCTCGAAGATGCGAGCGACCACCTCTTCCGGGATGCCAGGGCCGTTGTCCTCCACGTCGACAACGATCCACTGCCCTTCCGTTCGCGTGCGGAGTGTAATCTGCGCCGCGTGGTTCTCAATCATGTGCACCGCGTCGGCTGCGTTATCGATCAAGTTGGTCCATACCTGATTCAGTTCGCTGCCATGCGCCTCGATCTCGGGCACATTACTGTATTCGCGGTGGACGATGATGTCGGACTTCAGCTTGTGCCGCAGGATGAGCAGCGTGTCATCAAGACCGCGCTCAATGTTGTAGCGGACGATCGGCGCCTGATCCAGATAAGTGTAGGACTTAAGCGCCTTCACGATTTCAGATATACGCTCGGCCCCTTGCTGTAACTCCGTGAGCAGGTTGATGATCGTGTAATTGCTGTTCAGCCAGCGGACAACTGCGTCCAGCTGGGAACCCCGGTATGTCGCTGACAACTCCTCCAGTGCCTCCTCACTCAGTCGCAAATCGACGAGGGTGGGCGCCAGGTCCCAGGCGTCCTCAACGCCCTTGCCCTCCAGCCACATCTCCAGGTCGGACTCGGCATCGCTGCGGGTCATCAGGTCCATATCGGGTAACAGTCGCGCCTGGGTCTGGGCTTGCAGGATGTACGCCTGGAGTGCTTCGCGCTGCGCCACGTCGAGTTCTTCATTGACGAGACGCATATAAGTGCGCGCCGATTCGACCATGACCTGTTCTAGCTGTCCGGCTGACCGCTGGACGGCCGCCGCCGGGTTGTTCAGCTCGTGGGCAATGCCGGCGGTCAGCGTACCCAGCTGAGCCATCTTCTCACTATGGCGCAGTTGGGACTGGGTTGCCTGCCAGCGGGCCAAGACGGTGTCGAACATCGATGCGGCCACTGACGGACTAACGTGGAGAAGTTCGCGGAGCTGCTCTCGGTTGATGGCTACGAGTGACGTGTCCCCGCGCGCACGCACGGATGCGGTACGCGGCGTGTCGGCCACCAGCGCAATCTCCCCGATGACATCTCCAGGGCCGCGAACCGTAATCAGCACTTCGCGGTTGTTGCTTTTCTTCAATACCTCCAGCTGACCTTCCTGGATGAAGTACGCGGCGTCGCCGAGGCTGCCTTCCTCAAACAGCATGGCGTGGTCAAGGAGCTTGACTGGATGGACGAGCTGGCTCACCTTCTCCAGATCGTCATCCTTTAGCTCAGCAAAGAGCGGGAGTTTTCGCAGAAAGTCATACGCTGTAGCCATGTGCTCACCTTTACCAACCCTCAATAGACACCTTGTGGATGCCGAGCTGCGTCTGTCTGCTGCCGTTTCGCATCGTTCTCATGCCGCCGGCAATGGCGCGAAAGCTCCTGTCTACCAATTCTAGCAGACCGATGAATTACGAAGAAGCAGCAAGTGTCAATATGGCGGCTACCTGGGGCTGGGCCAGGAATGCAGCGCGACTCGAGTCGTCCTCAATGGATGACGCAATATCGCCAACAATCCTGCTCGCCTCGTCGGCACACGCTTGCGCATCCGCCGGATCTGGCTCGGCGGTGGCCAGTTTGCCGAGCGCCAGCCATAAGGCGTGGTTAGCGTGCTGCTGGTGGGCGACGGTCGCTGCCTCGCGCCAGGCGACGAGGGCGGCCTCAGGCTGGTCCTGCGCGGCTTCCGCCTCGCCCAGCAGCCGCAGCATGTCGGGACGAAAAGCCCGAATGCCCAGCTCATCAAAGGCGTCCAGTGCGGCGCGGGCCAGTTGTCCGGCCATTTTGTACTCACCTGCCTCTATGGCCGCTTCAACGTGTAGAAGCGCGGCCAGGATCGAAACAAGGCCGGCCTGCGCGGGACTGATCAACTCAAACTCATCGCCCATCAGCTCAAGGGCGGCGACCGCGTCACCCCGTGCCACCAGTCGCTCAACCTGCCACAGCCGGTCCAGCGCGTTATTGGCAGCCGAGTTGGCTGCCGGAGCGGCGTCGACTGCCTCAACTGGCTGGGCCAGCCCCAGCCGGCGGTTGTGCCAGGCAATGAACAAGGGCAAGCTGACTTGCAGCATCGCGTGGCCCGCCTCACGAGCCAGATGCTCACTGGCGGAGAGGAGTTCTTCTGCTTCCCCGGCGTCTCCCATCTCCAGCCGGAGGAGCGCCAGGTTGCGGCTGTTGAGCGCCCGACCCCACAGTGCGCCAATCTCTTCGCTGATGGTCAATCCTTCGCGGGAGCGCATTTCGGCCTCTGCCAACTGTCCCATCAGATGCAGGCCCTGCGCCCACATGCCCAACAGATCGGCAAGCATGATCCGGTTGCCAATCCGCTCCCACGCGTCACGAGCCGACTGATAAATGCCGTTCGCTTCCTGTAAGCGGCCGCCCGCCAGATAGGCGCGACCCAGATCGTTGAGCACATACGCTTCGGTCTCCCGAAGGTCGAGTTTCCGGGCGATGGCCAATGCTTGTTCCCCGTGCTGCAGCGCTGCCTGCGGATCCGGCTCCAGGTTGAGGTGCAGGAGCATCAGCGACCAGTGAGCGCGAGCGGCGATTGCATTGTCACCAAGCGACTCAGCCAGCGCAAGCGCCTGGAGCGCCATCTCTCGCCCCATCGCCGGGTCAATGAGGGGCGTCGGTGTCACGCGCAGCGTGGCCTGGGCCGCGACCGCGGCAGCCACCATATTCTGGTTGTCGCCTTCCTCACCCACTGTTTGCAGCGCCTCGTAGGCTGATTGCGCGCCGTCGTAATCGCCGCCAAGCTCCATGACGCGCCCACGCTGCAAAGACAGCTCTATCAGCATGCTGTCGTCGATGGGTGACGTGGGATCGGATAAAGCAATCTCAATCGCCCGTTCAAAATGTTCGGCTGCTTCACTGTTGGCGTAGAGTCGGGCGGCTTCCTGTCCCGCTATCGTGTAGTACGCCACCGCTTTGGCCCAATCGCGGCCCTCAGCAAACTGGTACGCAATGCGCGGCGCTTCGTCGGCCAGCCTGTTGGGGTAGAGTGCTTCAAACGCTTCGCCAACCTGGCGGTGCGTGCGGCGGCGCTGGCGGTGGAGAATCGTTTCGTAGGCCGCGTCACGCGTCAGGGCGTGGAGGAAGGTGTATTCTGGTTCTGGCGCAGTAGCGGTCTGGCGAATGAGGTCTGCCTGCACCAGCAGCTTGAGTTGGGTCTCCAGGTCGAGCGTCTGATCGGAAATGGCTTCAAGCACTCGCACCGGGAACGCGCGACCGATGACCGCCGCCAGCTGCAGCGTCCGCTGGGCATCCTTGTCCAGTCGATCGAAGCGTGCTGTCAGAAGGGATTGGACGTTACCCGGCAGACTCATCAACGCTTCGGCTTCGTCCATCGAAGCACCGGGTTGCCAGCGCAGACGGCCATCGTCCCAGGCGAGTGCCCCGCTGTCGATGAGCGTGCGCACAACTTCCTCGACGTAATATGGGTTGCCTTCCGCCTTCTGCTGCACCAGATCAAACAGGCCATCGGGTGCCTCGGCATCGGTCAGCAGCGTGGCAATCAGCTCGCGACTATCAGGCGGGGCGAGCGGTTCCAGGAAGATGGCGGAGCAGTAGGCGTTGTACGCTTGCTGGACCTCCATGTAGAACTGCCACGCGGCGACGTTCCAGTCCGGTCGCATGGCGAATAGGAAGAGGATCGGCTGCGTTTCCACGAGCGGCAAGAGCTGGCGCATCGCGTCGATGGAGGCGAGGTCAGCCCAGTGGAGGTCGTCGATGACGTAGACCACCGGACCCGACTCGGCCAGATGAACTGTCGCTTCTCGCATGATGGCGTGCAGCTCGCGTTGAAAAGCCTCGCCGCCGGCCGCGCTGCCTCGACCGGGTTCGCCCAGGAGCGTCCCGTATGCCTGCATCATTCGTGTTTGCAGAAGTTCTGGATAAATGGCGGTCAGCGCACCGAGACGCTGCTCAACAACATCGGGCGGGTCGGTTTCGCGTACTCCGCTGAACTGGCGCAGTTGGCGCTTCAGCATATCGTACGGACGGCTGGCTCCATAGGAGACAGCCAGAAACTCGGTCCATGCCTGACGGACGGGTGCGTCCGGACCTTGCGAATGGATCTCGTTGCGCCACAGTTCCCGCGACTCGGCGATAAGGCGGCTCTTGCCCAAACCGGCTTCGCCGATCATGAAGGCGACCTGGCTTTGTCCTTCGTGCAGGCCCTGCAAGACATCTCGCAGCCGGCTCAACTCGCGGTCACGGCCGATGACCGGGGCAGCAATGCCATCGATGCCTCGTCGTCGGCCTGGCTGCGGTTCCAGCCCCAGGACGCGATACGCCTGCACCGGTTCGTCCTTGCCTTTAACCTCGATTGGACCGATGTCCCAGACGTCAAAGAAGGGGGCGACCAGACGGTAGGTGTCGTCGCTGATCTGGACAGTGCCCGCCGTGGCAGTTTGCTCCATCCGGGCGGCCAGGTTGATCGCGTCCCCCATGGCCGTGTACTCCTGGTTGAGGTTTGATCCGATCTCTCCCACGACGACGGGGCCGGTGTTGATGCCGACTCGCACGTGAAACTCCAGCCCGTATTCGTCGCGAAAGCGACGAGCAAAGCCCTGGATGCCGGAAATGATATTCAGGCCTGCCAGCACCGCTCGCAGTGGATCGTCTTCATGGGCCTGCGGCGCCCCGAAGAAAGCCAGCACTGCGTCGCCCATCAGACGCGCCACCATGCCGTCGTACTCCTCGATGGGCGCGATCATATACTGGAACGCTTCGTTCATGACCTCTGCCCACTCTTCGGGATCGAGCTGGCCTGCCAGATTGGTCGAGCCTACGACGTCACAAAACAGAATCGTGATGACGCGACGTTCGCCTTCGACCGCGCGCGGCCTGGCAGCGCCGGGACGCGCGTCAAAACGATTCTGTTGGGGGGGCGGGAAAGACGGGTCCTGGTTCATCGACGGCGAGGAACAATGAAGTCCTCATCGGCATAGCACCACATCCATTCTTCCCCATTTTCCATCGACATGGCGACGGGATGGCCGGTTGTGGCGAAATGCTTCGAGCTATGCTTGTTCTTGGAACTGTTGCAGCAGCCCACGTAACCGCAGGTCATGCAGACACGCAGGTGGACCCACTTGTCGCCCGTCTTCAGGCAATCTTCGCACCCCTCGGCGCTGGGCTCAACCATCTGCAGCTGATCTACGTGGATGCAATTGGTGGGGCGCTTTAGTTCGCCTGCCTGCACGCGGGCGAGGGTTTCCTGGATCTTGGCAGCATCGTTCATCTGTTTGTTGTCTCCTCTTGACTAACTATGATTACCTGACATTGGCACCGCCTTCAGCGAGTCCGGTAAGGGTCGCAGCGTTCGCCCCGTCCGAAAGCCACGGGCACCGTCACTGGCGCAACATGATGCTTGCTCAGTATCAAGGTGGTCGCGAGGGACGGTCTAGCGTGCTGGTGCCACAATGCGGTCAGGCATCGGTTCTCCTCCCTCACGCAAGTTGAACCATTGCTCTCGGTGCCAACTGGAAACAGTTTACGTCCATCAAATGGACGTGTCAAACAGGAAGTCGACTCACGCTTGCTGGAAAAATTCTTGCCGCACGCTGCGGCCCTGTCCGTCTCCTGAATGGGGAAGCGCTACGGGCGACAGTGGCGCAGGCTGTCAACGCAGTATGGTATACTGCGCTCAACAAGGAGGGACCGGCGAAGTCGACTTTGCGCCACCGTACGTGGCTCCCGGATCAATTCACCGGAAGCGGGCATCGTGCCGTAGCAAGCCAACTAACTAGAAGACGTGAAATGAACCAACCACCGGGATTTAGCCAGCGCCTCGGGATGGCGCTTACGCCGCTCGTAACGGCCGCAGCCCGCCCTGGAGACGATGAAGACGAACGGCTCCGAAAGGCATTGCTGTTGGGCGGGAGTCTGGCCATATGCCCTGTAGCCGCGGTGTGGGGCGGACTGTACGCTTTCTATGGCGAGACCAGCGCTGCTCTCATTACCCTTGGCTACGGCTTCATCAATCTCGCCGGACTGTTGCTGCTGATCTACACCGGGAGACGGCGGCCGTTTGCCGTGTTGCAACTGCTGTGCACGCTGCTTCTCCCCCTTGCGCTGACCCTCGTGCTGGGCGGCGTGGCCGCTTCCAGCGCCGTCATCATAGGCGCCTTCATGGCCCCCATCGGCGCGATGCTTTACTTTGATCGCCAGTCAGCCGCCGGGTGGTTCACGGGGTTTGTCGGCGTCCTCACCCTGGCGGCCGTTATGGGACCGCGCGTCCCGCAGGGCAACAACCTGCCGTCCTGGCTGGTCACGGCGCTCTTTGTGCTGAACGTTTCGATCGTCGCCTTGCTGGCCTTCTACGAGACCCAGGTCTTCATTCGCCAGCGCGATCGAGCGCTCTACCTGCTTGGCGTGGAACAGGCCAAGTCAGAGCGGCTGCTAACTAACACCCTGCCCGCGTCTATTGCCGCCATCCTCAAGGAGGAGGAGTCGACTATTGCCGATCGGTATGAGTCGGTCAGCGTTCTCTTTGCTGATCTTGTAGGCTATACCGAACTGTCCTCCCACTTGCCGCCCGTCGACCTGGTTGAGATGCTCAATGCCATCTATTCGGAGTTTGACATGATTATTGACCGTCACGGGTTGGAGAAGATCCGCACGATGGGCGATGGTTACATGGTCGCGTCGGGCGTGCCGGAACCGCGCAGCGATCATGCCCAGGCGTTGGCCAGCGCTGCTCTGGAGATGCTGGACTTCTTCACCCGCTGGGAGGCAAGTCGCCTGCATCATATGAGTCTGCGCATCGGCATCAACTCCGGGCCCGTTGTGGCGGGCGTCATTGGTCGTCGAAAGTTCAGCTATGATGTCTGGGGCGATACGGTCAATGTGGCCAGTCGCATGGAGTCCCAGGGAATTGCCAACCGGATCCAGATCTCCGATCCAACCCACACGCTGCTGGCCGATCAGTTTGACATGTCCTACCGAGGTCTCATTGAAGTCAAAGGTAAAGGTATGATGGAGACCTGGTTTCTGGAAGGTCCTTTTGCAGATTCCAGTCAGATCGTCGAAGCGGCGGAGAATGCCCGACCCCCGGTATCCTGATTCGCCAAGGTGAGCGGCTGTTCATATGGCTTGAATACGCCCGCTCGCCCGCCTAAACTCTCCGGAAACGCGCCATCAACAATCGGGAGTTGCACGATGCTCAAATCAATCCGGGCCAGAATGTTCTTGCTGTTCGTCATGTCGGTCATGTTAGCTGCCTGCGCGACGAGCCCGGTGGCCCCTGCCTCAGAGCCGGTGGCCACCGAGTCGCCGCCTATGCCGGCGCCGGCGATGCCAACGGCGGTGCCCGAGCCAGAGCCAACCGCCAGCCGTGCGGACGAGCCGGGAGCAGCCGGCGCTCTCGCCTTCGATGAACAAGCCGCCTACTACGTCTCCCGATTGCCGCGACCGTCCGACGTACCCGCCGGCTGGCGCATGGATCGTACTCCGCAGTACCAAGAGCGCATGCCTGCCCCCGGCGACACCTATCGCTTTGCCTGCGAAGAACTGCCTGCTCGCAGCGTTGGGTTGGCGACGGTGGGGTATCGTAGTCTGGATGCGCTGCCCAGCATGACCATTGAGTACGTTATCTATCCCACGGCAGGCGACGCGGCTGATGCGTTGGAGGACATGCGCCGGGCGATGACAGCGTGTCCTGAGTTTGCCATTCGCGGGGATGCGGATGACACGCCCGATGCTCGCTTCACGCCGCTGGACTTTCCAGACTACGGTAGTGGCAGCTTTGGCGCGGCCCTGGAAACAGAGACCTCGGCGACCGGCAGCCTTGTGACCCACGTCATCAAGATACAGCGGGGTAATGTGGTCGTCGGCATTAACCACGCCAACTGGGGTGACCAACCACCACCAGACGCGGCCATCACCGAGCAAATGGCTGGGTTGACTCTGGACTATCTGGGGCGAGAGGATTAATCTTCCTCGACAAACTCGATCTCAATCGGCGGCGCGCTCGTGTCGATATCTTCCTCGCGCAGCCCGTAGTAGGCGAGTAGAGCGACCAGGAAGCAAACGCCCGCCAACACCAACATAGTCCGAGCAAGAGCGACCACAAACGCATATTCGAACGCAGGAACAATAGCGGCAGCCATCGCCGCTTGCTGCTCCGGGAACGCCATACCTTCGGAGGCCCTGACGACCACATCGACAAGTGCAAGCTGCTCATTGATAAACGCCTGGCTGGCCCCCATGTCCGCCAGGGTGCTGCTGTATATTCGTCTCGTGAAAAGACTAATCAGTCCCAGGGTCAATGAGTAGGCCATGGCCCCGCCAACGGTGGAGGTGGCGACACCAATTGCCTGGACCGATGCATCAAGACGTTCGGGAACGGAGTGTGCCAACAGCAGCAAGCGCGGCGAGTTGGCCAGAACGTAGCCCAGGCCAAGCACAAGCAGCGACGGCGCTAAGAACCAGTACGGCACATCGGGCGCCATGATAGTCAGACCTGCGGTCGCTAAACCGATCGTAGCCATGCCGGCTGCGATTGCCGAGTGCTCGCTGCGACTATCTGTAATGCGGACGGCCAGCGCCCCAAGTAGGAAACCACCGAGCAGAACCGGCAGCAATCTCAGGGAGGCGATCACAATCGAAACGTCCTGGATGCCAGTGAAGAAGTAGTACAGATTGGTAGACACGGTCCTCAGAACGAGGATCAGGACAATGCCCACGATAATGGCGATAGCCAGTGGTCGTTCGCGGTAGATAGAGTAGTGCCACCCCTCGGCAATCGGGTGCTGCTCAAAATGGCGAATCAACAGGAGGCCACCAATCCCCAGCGCTAGAAACAAATAGGGCAAAACGGCGCTCACACCAAGTCCGAGCAGCAGCAGAACGCCATAGGCTAACGAACAGATCGATGCAGCCCAGAAGGCAATGGCAATGACACTGGCTGGTCTGGGGCGCACGTGTTGGTCTGCTTCTCCTGGGACATAGCGACGAACCAGATAGGCGCTGACCAGACTGGCTACGATCGGGGGCAATACCAGAGCCAACGTTGCGCCGTTTGTGAGGAACCAGCGATCGGCCCAGGGCACTGCCAGGTAGGCAAGCGCACTGAGCGTGGAGTAGATCACCAGGGCCTGCAACCGCGCTTTGCCTGAATAGTGCTCAATGAGAATGGCCAGGACCAACGGTGCGATCATCGCCTTGACGACGGCGACAAACCGTAATGACCACAGGAAGAGCTCTGTACCGCTCAGGAGCATGGCCACACCCAGCGAGACTACATGGAGCACGATCAGTCCTACAAGCACGCGGCGACGGCCGTACAGGTCGCCGATGACGCCGGAGGCAAGGATCATGAGAACGAGCCCGAATCCGGCAAGCGCCGTGACAATCGACTCTTGTCGCTGACTCAGCGAGGTTTCAAGCCAAAATTCCAAACCGAGGACCCGAATGAGCGGCGGCGACAGGGCTGTCGAGACGATGACCAACACACAGATGGCCAGCACGCGCCAGCGATGTGCGGCCGATGTCTCAGGGGTAGTGGAGGTCGATGCTGTCACGATGTGTGCATTCGAGCGACTGCTTCTGCCACTTGTCGAGCAGAATGAGCTTTCGGGTCTTTCGCTCGGAATCAGGCGACCCGCGGCCACGCTTCCAAAAAATACGTCGGCAGCCGCCATTATCGTGTGCCAACCCGCATCGGGCAAACGGCTCGCTTGGAACCCTCTGCGGTCTGGCTATAATCGCTGTTAATCAAGCTGCCTGACAACGCACACAGAGGACAATCCGCATGGAGAAACTCAAGACTTTCATTTCGCTCATTTCCGACAACCCTGTTCCAACGCTCATCGTTTTTCTCGCGTCGGGTGGGGTGCTGACAATCTCCGTCGCCATCTTTGGATTTCGTCCTGTCCAGTTCGTGGAGCGACTGTTTTGGCCGGCCCTCTTTGTGGAGAGCAGCGTAGGCAGCGGTGGATCCTGGCACACGACCCATTTCACAGATCCGCCCCAAACGTATGATCCCAACAATTTTCGCGGCGAAATACCGGATGACCTGATCGGCTACATCAACGCGTCGCAGGACTCCATCGACATCGCCGCCTTTGACTTTGACGTGACACCGATTGCCGAGGCGCTTATTGATGCGCATGAGCGTGGCGTCAGGGTGCGCTGGTTTACTGACAACGAGAACGGGCTGGACGACGATGGCGATCCCGGTGGGGGCCAATTCCGAATGCTTCAGGATGCCGGCATTCCCGTGCGGGATGACGACCGCGACCCGCTCATGCACAACAAGTTCATCATCTTTGATGAAGCGGTTGTCTGGACCGGCTCGACCAATCTCACCGAGAATGGCCTGTTCCGCAACAACAACAACGTAATCATCTTCGACTCGCCTGACATCGCCAACTTCTACAGTCGTGAGTTCAACGAGCTGTGGCGTGGTAACTCAGGCGGGGAGTCACGTTCGACGATTCGCTTTCAGACGGCAATCCTTGAAGGGACACCCGTGCTCGTCATCTTTGGCCCGGAGGACGACGGTATCGAGCATCTCGTCGACATGGTGCGGCAAGCCGAAGACAGCATTCACTTCATGGCGTTTTCGTTCACCCATGATGATCTGGGCGAAGCATTGGTGCAGCAGAGCCGGCGTGGTGTGGATGTGCGAGGGGTATTTGAGGAACGCAACATCAACTCGGAGTTTAGCGAGACGCACCGCCTCGCGTGCAGCGGGATCGACGTTCGGAAGGACGGCAACTCCGGCTCCATGCACCACAAGGTGTTCGTCATTGATGGCACCATCGTTGTCACCGGTTCATTCAACTTTTCTAACAATGCCGACCGGTCCAATGATGAAAACATGGTGTTCTTGAATCACACCGATCTTGGGGCAGCCTACGAGCAGGAGTTCCAGCGGGTGTGGAGTGAGAGTCGCCCACTGGAACCGGACGACATCGATTGCCGCTGACCCCACCGCTTCTGCCGGCAGCGCCCCTCACAAGGATTCAAAAAAGGGCTGGTCGATGGATGTCGACCAGCCCTGTCTTTTCACTCCTGTGCGTGCCTAGCGTCTTGCCGTCGTACGGCTGGCACTCTTGCGAGCTTCGCGGCGGGCGTCGCGTTCCTTGTCCTTTTTCACTTCTCTGCTGACAACACTGATGTAGTAGACCAGCTGCAGCACGGAAGTGACGAACGCCGCCACATAGGTCAGGGCGGCGGCCCGCAGGACCTTCGCCGCTCCTGCCTCTTCTTCCTCCGAGCCAAACAAGTCCGATTCTCGCAGCAGATTCATGCCGCGCTTGCTGGCATCGAACTCGACGGGCAAGGTCAAGAGCGAGAAGAAGACGGTCAGGCCAAAGAAGAAGATGGCCACGTAGAGCAAGTTGGTCATGTTGAACAGCAAGCCCATCATGGCGCTGGCGTACATGACGGTTGGGCTGAGCTGCACCGCTGGAATCAGGAAGCTCCGCGCTTTGATCAGGCCGGACCCTTCTTGATACTGCTGGACATGGCCCAGTTCGTGGGCAGTCACGGCCATCGCCGACACGGAGTCGGCATCGCCAACTGGCGGCGAGAGCCGGACCACATTCTTTCTCGGATCGTAGTGATCCCCCAGTGGCTGCTTCGTGCGCTCAATCGGCACAGGGTCGAGTGACGTTTCGTCGAAAATTTCCTGGGCCACTTCTCGACCTGTTTCGTCGGCCATGTTCTCGACCTTGCTCCAGGTCGTGAACGTCCGCTTCAGATGGATCTGAACGAAGAGAGAGAGGGCCATTGTGGGGAGGAGGACCCACCAGAAGTACGTTGTGTCAAAAAAGAACATTGATTGCCTCGTTTAGCGCCGGATTGCTCCGACCTTCAGGTACAGCGAGTCGCTACTGCGGCAAGCCCCACCCATACTCATACTCTTCAGGATCAAAGCGATAAACGCGATTGGTGCGGACCTGGTAGGCCATCCCTGCCACGGCGAGGGCGATCCAGATAAGCAGCCACAGCCAGCTATCCTGCAGGACAGGCTGAACGGCGTTGCCGATGATCGAAGCGTCCTCAGGGTTGATGCGGCCGAACAAGAGCAGCGGCGCGAGGATCAGCGCGTTCGCTCCCGCCAATGCGGTCAGTCCGATGATGACGTACTTTTGCAGGTTGTGGCGCAAGGCCAACACCATGACGAAGATACCCGCCACAATACCCACCACAATTGCCAACCAGTTGATGTCGAACCCGATGGCGTTCATCAGCCCATAGCCGAGGACGTAGCCCATGATCGCGGCGACGACGGCAACACCAAAGAAGTAGAACAGGTAGGATAAGAGGGCAAAGACGATCCCAGTGACCAGTCCAACAACCAGCCCTGTCGCGGTAGCGAAAAACCCACCACCGAAGAGCAACTCCACGAGATAGGCGCCCATCCACAGGCCCGCGAAGAATCCGAAGATGGGCAGCATGGCCAGAAAGGCGCGATACCCCCAGAGGAGCAGCACAATTCCGACACCGAGGGCGAACAACGATAGAACGATGATTTGCAGCATTGAAACCTCCTTGTGTCTCGTATCGCAAGGTTTTCACCGGTCGTACTCGACCATCTGACATAGTTGCCCGGCGTGCGTGACAGCTACTATCTGCATTATAGAAACTGCTTGGCCGGGTATGCAAGCATAGACAACACTCTATGAACTTTCGGCGATGTCGTCCAGCAGCGTAAGGAACTGATCATAGCGTTCGCGTGCGTCTTCGGGCGAGTCACCGATCACGGTCGCGCCGATTCTGCCCGTGCCTGCGATGCGGCTGAACATATGCATGACCACACCTGTCTGACACGTGTGGTCAAACTGCAGGCGATTGAGGCTCAGTGCGTCGAACAGGTCATCCTGTGTCAACATGCGATAGCTGGGAGACTCAATATGGTCGCTGGCAACATAGAACTTTGGTTTACCTTGCTCTGTAGTGAAGATGCCTTTCTCGGCGTCGTACTGGCCATCGGTAAGGTATTGCAGGGTCAGGAACGGGTGCGTGGTGCCGCCCTTGCGCAAATTGATTTCGATGGCGTAGGAGTCCCATGAGCCATCCGGGCGTTCTACGACGAGAAAGTCGACGGCAAAGCGGCCGACAATGCCTTCGCCGGCCAGGCGGCGGCCGATCTTGAGCGCGTCAACCGCAATCAGGCGACTGTAGGCTGGGTCAGCCGGGAAGATCGCTCCCAGGTAGGATTGGCCGCTTGGCCCGCCCAGCATCTGGTCGTGGGTCGACAGCAGTTCGACCTGGCCCAGCGGTGAGATCCGCATCTGGACACTGGGGCTGAGCTTGTTCTCGCCCTCAATCATCTCCTCGACCACAGCCCCATCTGCCTGGACGGCGGCCAGGTAGGCGGGGTAATCAAACATATCGACTTCGAAGGCCATCTCCCGCAAGCGCCCGGTGATGAAAGCGTGTTCGCTCGGATCGCCGGGAGGCGGGCCGCCGGTCAAGGTGACGACGGTGTTGCCGATACCGGAGACGCCTTCGTTCAGCTTCACGATCAGTCGCTTGATCGCCGGCTTCGTCTGGCGCAGCGTGGCAATGGCGTCGATGAGCTCGTCTTCGCTGTACAGGTCTTCGATGCCAATCGCGTGGGCGACGTCCTCTTCAGCGAATAGATGGCGCGCACCGCTCTTGGAGCCAAAGGCGAAGTAACGCGGATCGGCCGCATACATCGGAATGTCTAGCTGCATCGCCAGATCGCGCTCCAGATTCGTGGTTAGAAACGGGACGAGATGCGCTCGATCCAGATCGGGTATCATCGCCTTGATCCGGGCCAGCAAGGCGGGCCGTTCCAGCAACTTTATCACCAGTGAGCGGGGACTATCGTCCTCAGGGGATACCATATGGAGCCGTTTGCGTGCATGACTGATGGTTACATCGGGCAGCAGGTGCAGGTAATAGTCGACGGTTGCCTGGTCTACCGGTTGCCCGGTCAGCATGATGAGGTGCAGGTTGGGTTGGCGCAGGAGCAGAATCAAAAACAGAAAGCGCTCTTCGTACACCTGATGAAAGGAGCTGGGCAGCTCGATATCGGCCGTCAGGGAAGGCAGGACGACCAGCCAGTTGGGTTCCTGGACCGTACCACCGGGATCTGATCGGCCGATGCTTTGCCATAACGTTTCTAACTTGCGCTGCAGCGCCTCGAAGCGGGCTGCGTCCACGTCCGACAGGGCGGCTGTCGGGAGTATCTGAAAGCTTTCCATGTGGATTACCTCTCCTTTGCGCGCGGAAGGTCACATCGCGCCGGCTGGGTGCATTGAATCGGTTCGCTGGTCGCGAAAAAGAATAGCGCAATCAGGTCAGACTGACCACAGTCAGAGCGATGCCAGGGCGCACGAGTCGGGCGGAATGTCGGACTAAGGGAAAGCACGATTTGCCAAATTGTTTTACATAATGTTGGATAGTGGCAGGACATTCGTTGGCCTGCGATGCTAGCTTGCTGCCAAGAGGGAGATATCTTGCATACTATGTCGCTCCTTTCACCCAAACTAGTTCAATTTTCTATAATGAAAGCCAGACACATCGTTTGGCATTGCGCCAGAGATCAGCTCGACGGAGGAATGAATGACCACGCTTTCGACCTACAACCAGTTCAGCGGCCGCCATTGGGAGACCGGGACCGTAGCCAACCACCTTGCTTATCGCCAGATCACTGCCCCGCATACGGGAAAGCCTTACTCTGAGGCGTTCTTCCTGGGCGCAAGCGGTGGGGCAGTAATGGGGTACTTCTCGTTCGCCTATGAAGGGTATGACCCGATGGCCCGCATCCTGACCCGCAACACCTTCGATCCCTGGACTACTATGCTCAGCCGAACGGGCGTGGCGCAGGAGATTCACCATACAGCCAAGCCAGCCAAGGCAGTCGCGAATCTGATCAACGTCCTCGAAGACGGCTTGCCGCCTATTGTCTGGGCCGACATGTTTACGCTGCCTTACAACGCGCTGGATGATGACCCCGGCATGTGGGGAATGTATCCCATTGTGGTCTATGGCTACGACGAGGCAAGCGACGTGGTGCTCATTGCGGACCGGGCGCGGTTGGGTTTACATTGTACGACGGCCGAATTGGCTGCCGTCAGGGGGCGGGTGAAGAAGGACAAGCACCGCCTCATGACGTTGGAGGCGCCAGACGAGAGCAAGCTGGCGGCCGCCGCGACCGCCGGTATCTGGGACTGCATCAACCTTTTCACCGAAGCGCCGCCGAAGGGGACTAAGAAGAACTTCGGTCTGGCGGCCTTCCGAAACTGGGCTGACCTGTTGACTAACCCGAAGTCCCGCCTTAGTTGGGCGAAGGTGTTTCCGCCGGGCCGCGAGATGGTCGCCGGGTTGACCAGCGCCTACGGCGACATTCGACTGTTCGGCAAGGACGGCTGGGCCGACCGGGACACGTACGCCGACTTTCTGGACGAAGCGGCCGTTCTGCTGCACAAGCCGGCGTTGGGTGACGCGGCCACGGCTTTCCGACAAACTGTGCCTGCCTGGCAGCAGGTCGCCAGCTCGCTGCTGCCGGACGATGTAGCCGGTCTGGGCGAGCTGCGTTCGCTGCTGGCACGTGGACCACGACCTGTTTCTGAATGAGGGTAATGCCGCTCTTCCCCAGCGCCGGGAAGGAAAGGCCCGCATAGAAGAGCTGACCGACCAGCTGGCAGCCGACTTCCCGCTCGATGAATCTCAGGTCGTTGCCTTTCGCCAACGGCTGGCCGACGCGATTCTCGCCCTGCACGATCGGGAGCAGGCAGCCGTCGACGCGCTGCGCGAAGCAGTCAGTTAGCGGATGCGGCTCATCTACATGGCAGTGTGACGACGGGGTAGTTCTAAGTAGGGTTGTCAGACGTAGCCGCGACATGATTGTCGCGTTCTTTAGCGACTCCAAGGGAGCGGAAGAGAATCCGAACGCTACGTTCGCGCGAACTGTGAAAGGCCGGGCGTGACGACCAGATGCTGTCGCAATTGATCTCGTTGAGCGTATAATCTGACTCAGCCATGCCGCCAGAGGATTCTGGCGGCGGTTTGTTGAGTCTGACTATGGAAGCACCCCGAACACTCGAAGGGCTGAAGCTCCGCTTTGCGCCCGCGCTCAACACGGTCACACCGTGGCTCAGCGGCACACCGCCCGTGATGGGCTTCAGCCATTTGGTGCTGGAGCTGGTCCTCAACTTCCTGCCGGTCACCTATGTCCTGCTGCTGCCCAAGCTTGGTTTGAGCTACAGCCAGATGGGTGGCGTGGCTCTGGCCATGAGTATCTCCGGGACGCTGGGCCAACCTATCTTTGGCGTGTTGGCCGATCGCCGGGACGCACGCTGGATTGTCGTCGGCAGTATCGCCTGGGCGGGTCTGCTCATGGGACTGGCCGGATTTGTGCCCAGTTACGTCTGGCTGCTGGCCATCGTGCTGCTCGCCGCAATCGGATCGGCCGCTTTCCATCCATCCGGCGCATCGCTGACCACGACCTCTGTCGACCAGAATCGTGGTCGCTCAATGTCAATCTTCTCGGTTGGAGGAAATCTTGGGTCAGCTCTGAGCCCGGTGTTGGTTGGTGTGGCGCTGGCGCTCTTTGGTTTGCCCGGAACGGCCGTCGTCATTCCCATTGCGCTGCTGACCAGTGTGGGACTGCTGCTCTACTTTCGCCGTCACCCGTCAACCAGAAAGCCTGTCACCGGACGAGTGGATGATCCGGCGCAGGCGGCTCGGCGTGGCTCCGTGGCCGCGCTGGCGGCGGTCATTGTCGTCGTGGCCTCTCGAAGCTGGTTCCAGATGTCACTCATGACCTACCTGCCGCAGTGGCTGCAATCAAACGGACAGCCTATTGCGGTGGCTGGCGCTGCGCTGTCCATCCTCTTGATCGCCGTCAGCACAGGCAGCCTGCTTGGCGGCAGTATCAGCGATCGCTTCGGTCGCATTCCGGTCATTGCCGTCAGCCTCATTGTGCTGGTGTTTGGTCAGATCCTGCTGTTGAATCTGACCGGACCGGGTCAACTGGCGGCCATTGTGCTCATCGGGCTGATGATCGGCGCCTCATTTCCCGTCTCTATTGTGCTGGCACAGGAAGCGTGGCCGAACCATGTCGGCCTGGCGTCGGCTCTGGTGATGGGCCTGGGTTGGCTGCCGGCAGGCATCGGCGCGTTTGTGGTGGGCCGGATTGCGGACCAGACGACGCTCACCGTCGGGCTGCAAAGCCTGGTTGTCGTTCCGTTGGTCGGGTTCGCTGCCATTGGGGCGTATGCACTGCTAGAGTGGTGGTCGGCCCGCGACCCGCAGGCGGCTGCCTGAGTTCGAAACACGCACCCCGACACGGCGGGCGCTACGTTTCGCCGGCGAGTTTCAGCAACTGCTGGGCAGCGGCCGTCGGTGGCATTGTCCCCGCCATGACTGCCTGTTCAATATCGGGCAGCGCCCCTTGCACGCCTTCGCGCCGGTAGAACGTCGCCTCCAACTGCTCCCGGACCAGCGTATGCAGCCAGTCACGGGCTTGCGACCGGCGACGCGCCTCCCACGAACCTGATGCTATCCCCGCCTCGCGAAAGGCTTGCACCTGCGCCCACAACTGCTCCAGCCCTTCGCCGCTCATGGCGGAGACTGCAAACGCTTTGGTCTCCCAGCCCGGCGTGGCCGGGGCCAGATAGTGGAGCGCCCGATTGTATTCGGAGCGAGCCGCGTTCGCCCGCACGCGGTTGTCGCCGTCGGCCTTGTTGATGAGCACAATGTCGGCCAACTCCACAACGCCTTTCTTGATGCCCTGCAGCTCATCGCCCGCGCCGGGCACAAGCATCAGAACGAAGAAGTCGACCATGGAGCGGACGGTGATTTCGCTCTGCCCGGTGCCGACCGTCTCTACAATGACGACATCGAAGCCCGCCGCCTCGCAGACCAGAATAGATTCACGAGTCTTGCGGGCCACGCCGCCCAGCATCCCGCCGGTCGGCGACGGACGAATGAAGGCCGCCGGCTCCCGGCTCAGATAGTCCATGCGCGTCTTATCACCCAGGATGCTGCCGCCGCTGACACTGCTGGTGGGGTCGATGGCCAGCACCGCAACGCGATGGCCCTGAGCAATCAGGTCTCGGCCCAGGCTCTCAATCAGCGTACTCTTGCCAGCGCCGGGCACGCCGGTAATGCCGATACGCACAGCGCGGCCTGTGTGGGGCAGAAGCGAGGTCAGGACGGTCTGGGCTTGCTCAATGTGGGCAGGGGCGTTGCTCTCGACCAAGGTCAATGCGCGCGCCAGCACGGCCCGATCGCCAGCCAGGACGCCATCCACATAGTCAGCCGTAGAGAGCGTGCGTCGCGATGGTGGATTGCTGGCTGTCGGGGCGTGGCTGCCGGATTCCGCTCCGGACACAATGCGCGTGGCGAAACCCGCCGTTTCTTCCTCAGGCGCCCAATCTGGCTTGTGCGAGCTGGCAGATGGCTGGTCGGACATCAATGTCCTTATGCGAGACGGAATGCTGCGGCCTAAAGGCCCAGACCCCAGGTATATTCCAGGTTGCCATAGCCCTGGCCCATCGTCGCTTCGTTGATGGCTCGGCCTTTGATGTGACCGTCCAGGTTGGCCATACGGAACATGTACTCGTTGTAATCCCAGTGCGACTGGAAGCGGCCGCCGAGGATGGGCCGGTCAATGGTGTAGCGCGAGTGGCCGTAGGAGTCGGCCATGAAGGATAGGTGATCGCCCTGCCCGTTGCGTGCTGAAACGGTAAACGCCGGTGGCTGGTCAGGACGAAGGACAGGCCGCACATCGACCCGGTTGAATTTCACCGGCGGCGCGGCGTTTGGCCCAATCCAGGTGGCCGACTGCGTGATCGTGAGGGCGGTCTGCTCCTGTTCGGTCGTCTCGAAGAATTCGTACGCTTTGCGGCGGAGATTACGGCCTATATAGGGTACATAAGCCGAAAACATAGACTCGTCGGGCATGATGGCCCAGATCCACTTCCAGGGAAAGACCGGGACGTTGAGGCTGACCCGCTGGAAGAAGCCAATGCCCTCCAGATGTTCGGGGCCGTCCGGCAGCTGAAACTCTCCTTCGAACTGCATGCGCCGCCACCCAATATAATGGGTCCCGCCCAAGGGTGTATCGAAATCCATCGAGTTGTCGGGCGATGTCGCGTCGCAGTCGAGGTCGCCCCACGCTTCAAAACGGGTCTGGCCGAGGTCATTCTGGATGATCGCCTCCATCCCCATCGGCCGCGCTGAGGACTTGCGGAACAGCATCCCGCGGGCAAGACCGCGATCGTCGATCTCGCCAGTCTGAATGATGCTGTTTCGAAGGGATA
The DNA here is from genome assembly GCA_963715935.1 of uncultured Chloroflexia bacterium. Classification (GTDB taxonomy): domain Bacteria; phylum Chloroflexota; class Anaerolineae; order Promineifilales; family Promineifilaceae; genus Promineifilum. The sequence goes on from CAVQSM010000010.1 coordinate 148,234, forward strand.
GAGTCGTCGGGGCAGCAATATCCGGGTAGTCATGGTGGACCGTTTCCCCATCGCAATACCAGCCCAGCGCCGCTGCATGAAATCTGTCTTCTCCATCGATCACGCGACGGCCAAGATCGATGCCCGGCATGTCCAGGTCGTTGATGCGAATCTGATCGCCGGCGCGGGCGGCAATCGTAAACACCAGCTGCCGCGGACCATATCCGTCCTCTCCCTTTGGAAACAGGAGAAAGAACCACCACGCCGATGAAGCTCGATTTTGCATGGCGGGCATTTGAGACCAGATGAGATCGAAGACTCGCTGCTGTTCCAGGGTGGGGAGTGCCTGTCCTATCACGCGACTGATTGTACCACAGCGCCACACGGAGCTTGACTCGCGATTGAACAGCAGCTTCAAATCAGTAGCCCAAATCGGCATGGACTGCTACTATCCTCCGCCAGAACAAACAGTGTCCGGTACAAGCATGGTCACGGGTTGTACCGGTTAATGGCAGCTCGCAGGACAGCCGGGGGGAGAAGCGCAATGGCATCCATTCCATGGGAACGAAAGCACAAGTCGTCTGGAGAGTATGCGGTCATTGGACTGGGGCGGTTCGGCAGCTCGCTGGCTCGGAAACTGGTGCTGCTCGGCAACACAGTTCTCGGCATCGACAATGACCCGGAGATCGTCCAGGACATTGCCGATGAGATTCAGGAAGCGCTGATTCTGGACGCGACGAATGAAGAGGCGCTCAAGGAAATTGACATCTCTTCCTATGACACCGTGATCGTTACGATGGTCGACGAGTTCGAAGCTTCAACATTGGCAATCATTTCGCTCAAGCGGCTGGGTGTGCGCCATGTGATTGGCGTGGCCCATTCGGACCGGCACCGCGACGTCTTGCTGAAGGTGGGCGCCGATCGTGTCGTACAGCCGGTTCAGGAGAGCGGTGATCGACTGGCCGATGACCTGGCAGCGACAGGCATTGTCCAGAGCATGATGCTTACTCCTGATCGTGAGATTGCCGAGCTGGTCGTGCCGAGAACTTTAGTCGGCAAACCGGTCTCAGCCTGTCTGAATCGCCAACTCATGGTGCTGGCTGTCATTCGCGGCGACACCGTCACGCCCAATCCGTCACCGGACTTCTTCCTGATGCAAGGCGACTTGCTCGTCTTGTTGGGCGAAGCCGACCGGGTCAATAAGTTCGGCTTAGAAAGCTAGCGCTCAGATCGTGACGACGTTCGAGAAATTGCTGAAGAAGTTTACGAGCGATCGCTCGTTTCGGCCGCCTGCAGCCATGCGCCTGGTCTTTGGCCTGGCCGGGATGGTCGCCGTCGGCACGCTCCTCCTGCTGCTGCCCGGTATGACGACGCGTCCGATCACCTTCATGGACGCCATGTTCACCGCGACGTCGGCCGTTACTGTCACGGGATTGACAGTTGTGGGCACGAGCACCGACTTCACCTTCCTCGGCCAGATAACGCTTTTGGCCTTGATTCAGATTGGCGGCCTGGGGTTCATTGTCCTCTTTGCCCTGACGCTGAGATTGCTTGGAAGAAATATCTCGCTGTTGGACAGAATGGCGCTGACGGCCGAATTGGGCGTGGACAAGACTGGTTCGGTCTGGGTGCTGCTGCGCCGCACCATCGTCATCATGCTGATCATCGAGACGATTGGCGCGGCTATGCTCTTTGCGCACTGGCGACTGAACGACATTGTCCCGGCGGACCGGGCGCTCTTCTATGCTATCTTCCACTCGATTACCGCTTTCTGTAACGCAGGCTTCGATCTCTTTGCCGGTCACCCACTCTTTCCTGCTGGCTTGCCCGACGATCCCCTCTCCCTGATCATCCTCGGCACACTTGTCATAGCGGGCGGTCTGGGCATTCCTGTCTATCTTGACATTTTCTTTCGGCACGGCGTACGCTTCACGCTCCACACGCGCGTCACGCTGATCACCTCTGTTTTTCTGGTGCTTTTGGGAATGATTGGCCTGATACTGGGTGAGTACTATTCGGGCGCGCTGCTGCGAACGGAAGCGCCGTTGGACCGCATCGTGACTGCCTGGTTTCAATCCGTTTCCGCGCGTACGGCGGGCTTCCCCGGTCTGGAGAGTTTCGAGCAGCTCCACCAATCCAGCCGCCTGCTGCTCATCGGGCTGATGTTTGTCGGCAGCGGCCCCGCGTCGATGGGCGGCGGCATTACGACCGGCACCTTCGCCGTGCTGGGTTTGAGCGTGGCCAGCTACATTCGCGGGCACCGGCGGACGCGGCTTGTCAAGCGGACGATCTCTGATGATACGGTGCGCCGCGCCGTGGCGGTCCTGGTTATCACCGTCGCCTTTGTGGGGGTGGCGACGTGGCTGCTCTTGTTGTCCCATCCGTTCACGCTGGATACGGCGCTGTTCGAAATTGTGTCGGCGATTTCGACCTGCGGTCTGACGTTGGGAATCACTGACGAACTCAATACGTTCGGCCGCGTCATCGTGATGGCTACGATGTTTTGGGGAAGGCTGGGGGCCATGACCATCATGATTGCGCTCTTGCAGCGCCGGTCGGCCTCACGTCTTATCTCGTATCCTGAGGCGACGCTGCTGGTCGGCTGAGTTATCGTCACGGCGATCGTGCCTAAGGAGTAGTTCGGGACCAGGCGTTTCGCACTTCAACCATCTTGGCCCAGATTGTCGTATAATGGGCTGTTATGAGTACGCCTGAGAGTAAACCTGTCGTCGAAGAACCGTCAACGTCTGTTCCCATAGGACCCGGCCGGGTCCTGTTTCGTTTCGGACGTCCCCACACCATCATTGCCACCGCGGCGCAGGCAGCAGGCATTTTCATCCTGACCATCGCCGGAACACCGCTAACCGCGCAGGCGCTGTGGCTATTCGTCATCGCCTGGATCGGCAGCCTGTTGACCAACCTCTACGTCGTGGGCCTCAATCAGTTGACCGATGTTGACATCGACAAGCTCAACAAGCCGACCTTGCCGGTCGCTAGCGGAGACCTCTCGGCCAGACACGGACGGTGGATTGTGGCCATTGCCGGTGTCTCGGCGCTCATCATTGGGGCGACGCAGTCGCTGGCGTTGTTTGTGACGTTCGCGGTGATCATGGCGATTGGGACGCTCTACTCACTCCGGCCGACGCGTTTCAAGGAACGGCCGCTGCTGGCTGCGCTCAGCATCGCTTTCGCCCGTGGCTTCATGGCCAATGCCGGTCTTTATCTCAACTACACGAGCCAGCTCGACATCCCCGTCAACACCGGGACGATGGCGTGGGTGCTGCTCTTCTTCTTCGGCTTCGGTCTGGTAATTGCGCTCTACAAGGACATACCCGATACGGATGGGGACGAGACGTACGACGTCCGCACTTACTCAGTGCGCCTTGGCCAGCAGCGGGTTTTTGCAGTCGGGCGCTGGATTCTAACAGCGATCTTCTTCATCCCGATCGTGGCGGGAATTATCCGGCTGCCGGGCCTGGAAGGCATCATCCTGGTTGTCGCCCATCTGGGGCTGTTGGCGCTGTTCTGGTATTTGAGCTTGCGGACTGACCCGGACGACTCGGCCTCTATTATGCGTCTGTATCTGGCGTTGTGGGCGGTATTCTACAGCGAATACCTGGTGCTGTCGTTGGCAGCCATCGCCGGCAGCGGCCTCTAGCCCGCGAAAAGGGCCAGCCACAGAAAGGCGGCCGTTTCCGCCAGGGCTGAGGCCATCAACAGGCCAATACTCCAAAAGGCGAGGCTGTTCCACGCTGACTCGTCAGCCCACTGCCCCCGAGCCATCCGAATCCACTGCCAGACAGCGATGGGCGACACCGCCAGTAGGGCCAGTGCTGCCGCAGCAGGCAGCCCGGCCAATACCAACAAGGGTAAGACACCGTACGCCAGCGGCAGCAGCGACAGATAGAGCCGCACCGCTCGTTCGTCACCGAGACGGATGACAAGCGTCCGCTTGCCGACGACAGCATCCCCGGCGGCGTCGTGCATGTTGATGACCAGAATCATCGCCCCTTGGAAGCAAGCCAGCGGAAAGGTCGCCAGCAGTGGCAGCCAGGCCGGGCTGCCCGCTTGTAGCGTGTAGCCGACGAGGGGAGTCAGCACGGGCACGGTCAGGGCCACGGTCACCTCACCCCAACCACGTGAGTGCAAGCGCAGCGGCGGCGCACTGTACTCCCACGCCAGAAACATGGCCAGCAGCAGCAAGCCGACGGCCCAGCCGCTGATCCCCAGCCAGACGATCATGATGATGATGGACAAAACGGCCGTGCCGGCGAAGAAGAGGGCCGCCCGCAGCCCGACCTCAGGCGATAAGTGGCCGTCCGCCAGCACCCGACTACCGCCGGACCAGGTAGTGGGTGAGGTGTTGGCCTGGTCGGCCGCCAGATCAAAGTAGTCGTTGCTGAAGTTGGTCATCAGATGGATTGAGGTGATGGCAATCTGACCCCAGATGACGAGCCACCAGTTCAGCTCAATACCGCTGTACAGGGCAATCGAGAGGCCGAGGGCATGGAAAACAAAGCCGCCCGCCAGAAACAATGGGCGAGCGAGCTTGAACATGGACCATGCCTGTCGTGGAAGCGACATGGTTAGATTGTAACGCAATGCTGGTCGCAAGCATCTCTCCCAACTGAGGGCAAGCAATGGTGATAGGTTTGTGCAACTATTGTAGCCGTATTGATAGTGCGGTGGTACGATTGTGAAATCTGGAACAATAGCGAACCGATTCAGATTGGGTGCGACGGGGGCATCTTGGAAGAGCGCCGTCGTCTACCCTACGATAAGAGGAGTTAGACTATGGATCCCGAATTTTGGTCACGTGTGCAGTTCGCACTGACGGCCAGCTTCCACTACTTGTATCCACCGATCTCGATGGGATTGGGCCTGATGCTGGTGGTGATCGGCATCAAATATGTGCGCACCCGGGACGCCATGTGGCGGCGCATGTCGTTCTTCTGGGTCAAGGTGTATGGTCTGGTGTTCGCGCTGGGTATTGCCACCGGCGTAGTGCAGGAGTTTGAGTTCGGCACCAACTGGGCCAACTACTCCCGCTATGTGGGCAACATCTTTGGCAGCTTGCTGGCGGCCGAAGGCATTTTTGCATTCTTTCTCGAAGGTGGCTTTCTGGGCCTGATGCTGTTTGGCGGCAACCGTTTGGGGCCGCGCCTGTGGTTGTTCGCGACGGCGCTGGTGGCGTTGGGCGCCCATTTCAGTGCGCTGTGGATCGTCATGGCCAACTCGTGGATGCAGACCCCGGCGGGTTTTGTCATCGGCAACATGCCCTGGGGCGAAGTGCCGGTGATGACGAGCTTCCTCGGCGTCATCTTCACGCCCTCATTCCTGACGCGAATCACGCACGTGTTCATCAGCGCGTGGCTGGTGGGCGCCACGCTGATGCTCAGCGTTAGCGCGTGGTACTTGCTGCGCAAACAGCATGTGCGTCTGGCGGAAGCGAACTTCAAGATAGTTCTGCCCTTCTTCGTCGTCCTCAGCCTGCTGCAGGTCTTTGTCTCAGGCTCGCAAAGCGCCGTCAATGTGACCGAGAACCAGCCGTCCAAGCTGGCGGCTATGGAAGGGTTGTGGGAGACGCAGAGCTGCGCGCCTATGACGGTACTCGGCTGGGTGAACACCGAAACGCAGACGACGACCGGCATCCAGGTCCCGTGCGCCCTGAGCTTCCTCGCGTATCAGAGCATTGACGCGACGGTCACCGGGCTGGATGCCATTCCACCTGAGAACCAGCCGCCGGTCAACCTGACGTTCCAGTCGTATCACCTCATGATTAACCTGGGCGTGGCGTTCATGACGCTGGGCATTGTGGGGGCCATCTTCTACTTCTGGCGACGCAAGCTGTTCGAGGCGCGATGGTTGCTGTGGCTGTTTGTGCTCAGCATCTTCCTGACCGAAGCGTCGACGATGTTTGGCTGGTGGACGGCCGAGTTCGGCCGGCAGCCCTGGATTGTGTGGGAGCTGCTGCGGACGGCCGAAGCGGTCTCACCGGGTCTGCGCGGCGGCCAGGTCTTCAGCTCTGTGACCATGTTTGTGCTGCTCTACATTATCCTGTTCATCCTGTTCCTCTATCTGCTGAACGAAAAGATCCAGCATGGGCCTGAACCGCTGGAAGATGTGGAAGCTGTGCCGGTTAGCTCGCTGCCCGATACGTTCCGGGAGATCTTTCGCGAGCAGCCGCGGGCAGGAGGTAAGTGATCATGACGTTGAATGTCATCTGGTATGTGCTCTTTGTGGTCATCATTGCCGGCTATCTTATCCTGGACGGATTTGATCTGGGCGTCGGCATTCTGCACCCGTTTGTGGCAAAGACCGACGAGGAGCGGCGGATCAATCTGAACAGTATCGGGCCGATCTGGGACGGAAACGAGGTGTGGCTGGTGCTGGGCGGCGGCGTACTCTTCGCGGCCTTTCCAGTCGTCTACGCCTCGCTCTTCTCCGGCTTCTACGCGGCAATGATGCTCGTGCTGCTGTTCCTCATTCTGCGGACGGTGGCCATCGAGTTTCGCAGCAAGCGGCAAGGACGGTGGCGGTCGTTCTGGGACATCATCTTCTTCGTCTCCTCGCTGGCCATTGCCCTGCTGCTGGGCGTGGCGTTTGGCAACGTCATGAGCGGCGTACCCATCAACGCCGAGGGCACGATTACGGCGTCTCTGTTCAGCCTGCTGACGCCATTTGCCCTGCTGGTTGGGGTGACGACTGTCTTGATGCTGGCTGCCCACGGGGCGCTCTACCTGTCGCTCAAGACGGAAGGGGCGCTCCAGGAGCGGGTGCGCCGGGCCGCGCCCATCTTGATGGTCGCCTTCTTTGTGCTCAATACGGTGATCGTGCTGATGACGATCCTGTTCCGGCGGGAGATCTTCGACAGCTATCTGGCGCGGCTCTGGCCTGTTATCTTCCCGGCGCTGGCGTTGGTGCTGGTGATCACGGCCTGGCTCATGCTGCGGCGAGGCAAGGATTTCTGGGCGTTCATCGCCTCGGCAGGGATGATCGCCATGCTGCTCTTTGCGGCTGCGGCCGGGCTGTATCCAAACCTGATGATCTCGACGACATCCGCGGCGAACAACCTGACAATCTTCAACTCGGCCAGCGCGCCGAATACGTTGACGGTCATGCTGGTTATCGCCCTGATCGGTATGCCGTTCGTGCTGCTCTACACGGCGGGCGTCTACTACTTCTTCCGCGGCAAGGTGCGGTTGGACCCCACCAGTTACTGATGTGACTGCGATCCGGCGCACGACAGGCGGCGGGGCCGACGTGGGTTCCTTGCCAGCGGCAGTGACCGCGGAGAAGCCGAAGGGGCTCTCTCCGGGGCAGCGTTTGGCGCGCGAGAGCGCGGCGGGGCGGCGTTGGATGCTGGCTGCGGTGGCGGCGGGCCTGCTGGCGGCCGTCGCCGGTCTGGTCTTTCTCTACCTCCTCAGCGCGGTGATCGCTGCCGTCTTCATTGACGGACAGGCGCTGGCGGCTGTCATGCCGTCGGTGGTCATCATGCTGGTGGCGCTCGTGGCTCGCGGCGCGCTGCTGGTCGTGCGCGAGCCGCTGGCCCAGCGCGCCGCCAGCCACCTGAAGCAGACGCTGAGGGACCGTCTGCTGGCTCAGCTGCGTGCCCTCGGCCCCGTCTATGCTCAGAGCGAACGCAGCGGGGAGTTGGTGAACACGATCAGTGGCGGTGTCGGGGCGATCGATGGCTGGGTGACGCGTTACGAACCGGCCCGGTTGCAGGCGATGATCGTGCCCCTTCTGGTCCTGCTGCTGATCCTGTGGCTTGACCCGTGGTCGACGCTGGTGCTGCTCATTGCCGGACCAGTGCTGGTTATTCTGTTGGTCTTCATTGGCCAGCGTACCCAGGCGTTGACCGAGCGCCGCTTCGCCGATCTGAGCTGGATGAGCGGGTACTTCCTGGACATGCTGCGCGGCCTGCCGACGATGAAAGCGTTCGGCCGCAGCCGGGAACAGGCACGCAACATCGCCGCCATCAGCACGGAGTTCGGCCGGACGACGATGGATGTACTCCGGACCGCGTTTCAGACGTCGCTGGTGCTGGAGTGGGGGGCGACGGCGGCGACGGCATTGGTGGCGGTGGAGGTTAGTCTGCGGCTGATGGCCGGGGCGCTGCCCTTCGCTACGGCGCTGGCCGTTTTGCTGCTGACCCCGGAGTTCTTCCAGCCCCTGCGGCAGCTCGCGCTGCAATACCACGCGGGCAGCGAAGGCAAGGCGGCCGCCCGGCGCATCTACCAGATTCTTGACCAACCGGCACCCCCTGTGATGACCGGCTCGCCACGTGAGCTACGCACGACGGTGACGCCACCCGAAATCCGGCTGGAGCAGGTCGTAGTGCAGTATGAGAACGACCGCCAACCTGCGCTGCGTGGCGCGTCGCTGGCCGTTCCGGCGGGGCGGGTTGTAGCCGTTGTCGGCCCTACGGGCGCGGGCAAGAGCACGATGGCCCATCTGCTGCTGCGCTTTGTGGAGCCAGCGGATGGGCTGGTACTGGTGGACGGCCGCCCGTTGGCCGAGCTGGATGCTGGTCAATGGCGGGCTGGGGTCGGCTATGTACCGCAGCAGCCCCACCTGTTCGCCGGAACGGTTACCGACAATATTCGTGTAGCCAATATCGACGCGAGCGACGAAGCGGTCTGGGCGGCGGCCGAGGCAGCCAACGCGACCGGGTTCATCCGCCGTCTGCCGCAGGGCTTCGATACGCCGGTGGGCGACGAAGGCGTCCGGCTGAGCGGCGGGCAGCGGCAGCGACTGGCTATCGCCCGGGCGTTCCTGAAGGACGCGCCGTTTGTGCTGCTGGACGAGGCAACGGCCAATCTGGATTCGGTCAGCGAGGCGGCCGTGTGGGAGGCGTTGGAGCGGCTGCTTGTCGGGCGGACGGCGCTGGTCATCGCCCACCGGCTGCAGTTGGCCCGCCGGGCTGACCTGATTGCGGTGGTCGAGGCGGGTCAGGTGGTGGCGACCGGCTCGCATGATGACCTCCTGGAGCGGTGCGACCTGTATCGCCGCTTGAACGCCGCGTATGCGGAGGTGGCAGTGTGACTACCTTTGGCCGCCTGCTCAAGCTTATCGCTCCGTTCAAAGGCTGGATGGCGCTGGCAATCATGCTCAGTTTCGCCACGATCGGCAGCAGCGTGGGCCTGATGGCGATGTCAGCCTATCTCATCTCCAAGTCTGCTCTGGTCACCAGTCTGGCGGATGTGTCGCTGGCCATCACCGGCGTCCGCTTCTTCGCCATCTCGCGCGCTGCCCTGCGCTATACCGAACGAACCGTGTCCCACACCGTCACCTTCCGCATCCTCACTCGGCTGCGCGTCTGGTTTTACGAAGCGATCGAGCCGCTGGCCCCGGCGCGTCTGGGCGACCGGCACAGCGGCGATCTGTTGGCCCGTATCGTAGGCGACATTGAGACGCTCCAAACCTTCTATGCCCGGGTGATCGTACCGCCCATCGTCGCCGCGCTGGTGACCGGGCTGGCAGCGCTCATTCTGGGGTGGTTCGATTGGCGGCTGGGCGTGGCGCTGGTCGCCTTTCTGGCCCTGACCGGCGTCGGCCTGCCACTGCTCACCAGACGGCTCGGCTCTGCTTCTGCGGCGGCGACGGTGGCCGGTCAGAGCGCCTTACAAGCCTCCGTAGCCGACACGGTCCTCGGCTTGCCCGACCTGCTGCTGGGCGATCCGGGGTCACGGTACTGGGCGAAGGCCAGCTTGCAAACGACCGAGTTGAACCGGCTGGAGGAACGTGAGGCGGTGGTGCGTGGTCTCAGCCACGGGCTGCTGGCCCTGTTCACCGGTCTGGCGGCCGTTACCGTCCTGCTGATCGCTGTGCCCCTGGTGACGGCTGGGCAGATTGAGGGGGTCTATTTGGCGCTCATTCCCCTGACGGCCATCGCCAGCTTCGAGGCGGTGCAGCCGCTGGCCGTGGCATCCGAGCAGTTGGAGCAGAGCCGGGCGGCCGCCGACCGGCTGTTCGACCTCATCGACGCCGAACCGGCCGTGGTCGACCCGCCGCGGCCCGCGCCGCCACCTGCTGGCTATGATGTCCGGTTTGAGAACGTGACCTTCAGCTATGGTCCGGCCGATCCGGACGTGCTGGCAGGGTTCACTCTGGTGGTCGAAGAAGGCGAACGGGTTGCGGTCGTGGGTCCGAGTGGCATAGGCAAGACGACGCTGGTTAGCCTGTTATTGCGCTACTGGGAGCCGGATGCGGGCGATATCCTGATTGGCGGCCGTTCTATTCGCGACCTGCCCGCCGAAGACGTGCGCTCGCTGGTGGGCGTGGTGGCCCAGGATACGTACCTGTTCAATTCGACCATTCGCGATAACTTGCTTCTCGCCCGTTCTGATGCCGATGACAATTTGCTGACCGCCGCTTTGGTGACGGCGCAGTTGGGGGACTTCCTGGCTCAGCTGCCGCACGGCCTGGACACGGCCGTGGGCGAGAATGGCTTGCAGTTGAGCGGTGGTGAGCGTCAGCGGCTGGCGATTGCCCGCGTGCTGCTGAAAGACGCGCCCATCTTGGTGCTGGATGAAGCCACCGCCCACCTCGATCCGGTGACCGAAGAAGCGGTGTGGGCCGCGCTGGCGCAGGCGATGGACGGCCGTACGGTGCTGGTCATCACCCACCAGGCGGGGGGGCTGCGTTATGTGGATCGGGTAGAGCAGGTAGGTCAACCGGCGCTGCGCGCAGGCGTGACGACCTAATCTGTGTGCCCCAGCCGCCTCTTCAACTCCACCAGAATCTTCTGCGCCGCCACCGGGATGACCGTTCCGGGGCCGAAGATGGCGGCCGCGCCGCGCTCGTAGAGGTAGTCGTAATCCTGGGCGGGGATGACGCCGCCGATGACGACCATGATGTCATCGCGGCCCAGCTTGGCCAGCTCGTCGACCAGCTGCGGTAGGAGCGTCTTGTGTCCGGCAGCCAGCGAGCTGACGCCGACAACGTGGACGTCGTTCTCCATCGCCTGCCGGGCCACCTCGTCCGGTGTCTGGAAGAGCGGGCCGATGTCGACGTCGAAGCCGAGGTCGGCGAAGGCGGTGGCGATCACTTTCGCGCCCCGGTCGTGGCCGTCCTGGCCCATCTTGGCCACCAGGATGCGGGGCCGCCGTCCCTCCACCGTCTCAAAGTCGGCCGCCATTTGGTGCACTGTGTCGATCTCGTCTTTCTCCCCGTACTCAGTCTGATAGACGCCCGATATACTGCGGATCACCGCTTTGTGTCGGCCCCAAACGGTCTCCAGCGCAGCAGAGATTTCACCCAATGTCGCTCGTACCCGGGCCGCCGCCACCGATAGTTCCAGCAGATTGCCCTCGCCTGTGCTTGCCGCCCCGGTGAGGGCTGATAACGCTTCGGCCACCGACCCTTCGTCACGCGTCTCGCGTAGCGTCCGGAGCCGGGCCACCTGGGATTCACGGACGGCCGTGTTGTCGACTTCGAGGATGTCAATGGGCGCCTCCTGTTCTAACCGGTACGTGTTGACCCCGACGATCGTTTCTTGCTGCGAGTCGATGAGCGCCTGTCGCCGGGCGGCCGCTTCTTCGATGCGCATCTTCGGCAGCCCGGTCTCCAGCGCCTTCGCCATCCCGCCCAGGCTGTCTACTTCCTGAATATGGGCCCAGGCCCGGCGGGCCAACTGGTCGGTCAACGTTTCGACCAGATAGGAGCCGCCCCACGGGTCTACCATGTTAGTGATGCCGGTCTCATGCTGCAAGTATAGCTGCGTGTTGCGGGCGATACGGGCGGAGAAGTCGGTTGGTAAGGCAATCGCCTCGTCGAGCGCATTGGTGTGGAGCGACTGCGTTCCGCCCAGGACGGCCGCCATCGCTTCGATGCAGGTGCGGGCCACGTTGTTGAACGGGTCCTGCTCCGTCAGACTCCAGCCGCTGGTCTGGCAGTGGGTGCGCAGGGCCATCGACTTCGGGTTCTGCGGCTCGAACTGCTGGATGAGCTTGGCCCACAGCAGGCGTCCGGCCCGCATCTTGGCGATCTCCATGAAGTAGTTCATACCGATGGCCCAGAAGAAGGAGATGCGCGGCGCAAAGTCGTCGATCGCCAGCCCGGCGCGTAGGCCGGTGCGAATATACTCCAGCCCGTCGGCCAGCGTATAGCCCAGTTCGATGTCGGCCGTCGCCCCAGCTTCCTGCATGTGGTAGCCGGAGACGCTAATGCTGTTAAATCGCGGCATCTCCTGCGCGGTGTAGGCGAAGATGTCGCCGACGATGCGCATCGACGGCTCGGGTGGGTAGATGTAGGTGTTGCGCACCATGTACTCTTTGAGGATGTCGTTCTGGATCGTGCCGGTGAGCTGGGCATGGTCGACGCCCTGTTCCTCGCCGGCTACGATGTAGAACGCCAGCACCGGCAGGACTGCGCCGTTCATCGTCATCGACACCGACATCTTCTCCAGCGGAATGCCGTCGAAGAGGATCTTCATATCCTCGACCGAGCTGATGGCCACGCCCGCCTTGCCCACGTCGCCGACGACGCGGGGGTGGTCGGAGTCATAGCCGCGGTGGGTGGCCAGGTCAAACGCCACCGACAGCCCGCGCTGTCCGGCGGCCAGATTGCGGCGGTAGAAGGCGTTGCTCTCCTCGGCCGTCGAGAAGCCCGCATATTGGCGCACCGTCCAGGGCCGGACGACGTACATCGCCGGATACGGGCCGCGCAAGTAGGGCGGCAGGCCGGCGACGTAATCGAGATGGCTCAGCCCGACCATGTCCTCAGGGCCGTACAGCGGCCGCACCGGGATCTGCTCCATCGTCTCCCAGATGAATGTCTCGGCCGGTTGCCCGGTGGCTTGTTCCAGGTCGGCCCGCCAATCGGCCACGGTCGCCGCCGGGAATGTTGTTCTGAGCGGAATGGTCGTGAAGTCGGGCTTGGTCATGCGACACTCTCGCTGTACTGAGTCATTAGCCATCTGTTGGTGGCCAGGCAGTCGGCCCCCAGGTAGATAAACGCATCAATGCCGGCTGCTTCGTGTTGGGCGATCTGCTCTATTGGATAGCCGGCCAGGATGAAGCGGGTCTCCGGCGCGACGGCGCGAATCTGCTCCACAAGCGGCGGCACCAGATCGGGGTAGGTCTCATCTGTCGAGCAGATGACGACAGCCGGGGTCGGGGCGAGCTGCCACGCAGCGACGGCCGCTTCGGGTGTCGGGTAGCTGTCGCCGCCGGTCATGGCGAAACCGCCGGCGTGGAAGAACTCCTCGCTGAAATCCGCCCGCGCCTTGTGCTGTTTCAGCGGGCCCATCGTCGCCATGAAGAGTGACGGCGGGTGGCCGGTTGAGGTCGCGTAGGCCAGGGCGGCCGCGCGCAGCTGCTCGAACGGCTCGCTCAATCGCGCCGCCGGCAGCGCGTCGATGTGCAGCGGATCCTCCGGCAGACGCAGCGCCTCCGCCAGTTCGCCCAGCGTCGCGCCGGCTGTGGCTGCGGCAGCGGCCGCCTCCACCAGCTCAACGGCGGATGGGTCCGGCTGCCGCCGAAGCTGACGGACGCGATCCAGATGCGCTGTGACGTCTGCTCGCGTCAAACGGTGCTGCGCCACCTGCGCCGCTCGTTGCTCAGCAATGGCGTCGTAATCGGTGGCGTCTGGCGGCAGGGGCGCCTCGGTGATGTCGGCGAACTGGTTGGCGCCGACAAGCACGTGTCGGCGACGGGCAAAAGCCTCCTGGCGACCAGCCGTCGTCCGGGCCAGCGCGTTATGGATGGCGCCCTGTTGGAGCGCCGCCGCCATGCCGCCCTGCCGTTCGACTGTTTGAAACGCCGCCCAGGCCGCTTCGGCCAGCTGCGCCGTCAGTACCTCCACCGCGCCCGCGCCGCCGCCAGGATCGATCAGATGGCGCAGGCGGGCTTCGTCGCGCAAAATGATGTGGACGTTACGGGCGATGCGGCGGCCGAACTCGGAGGGCGGCCCGACAGGCTCATCGAACGGGGCAATGTGCAGCCCATCGACGCCTGCCGCCGCCGCGGAGAGCGCTTCGGTGGTCACGCGAAGCATGTTGTTGTAGGGATCGGTGAGCGTCTTGTTGCGCCGGGCGGTCCGGGCAAAGAGCGACATGCGCTGCGCCGTCTGGTCGCCGCCGAACGCCTCCGCGATCTGCGACCACAACTGCCGCGCTGCCCGGAGCTTGGCGATGGTCATGAAGAAGTCGCCGTCCAGGGCCATCTCGAAGCGCAGCCGGGCGGAGAAAGCGGGGAAGCTGACGCCACGCTCGCCCAGCGCTTCCGCATAGGCCACGGCCGTCGCCATCGCCCAGGCCAGCTCCTGCACCGCGTCTGCGCCCGCATCATGATAGGGTGAGGTGCGGACGGCCACCGTGGCTAAATTCGGGGCGTTTTCGGCCGCCCATTGCGCGATCCAGGTCATCTCGTCATACGCCGAAGCCAATGTGCCCGACAGTCGGCCGGTTGCAGCCAACGTGCCCAGCGGATCGACTTCGAGGCAGCCAGACAGGTCTGATGATTCACCGGCGGCCGCCAGCCACAGGGCCAGCAGCGGCAGCGCCGCCCGGCCTGTGGGGAGCGACACCGGTACGGTCGTCACGTCGATTCCCGCGAACGCGGCTCTCAGGTCGCTGGCGAGTCGACACCGACAGCCCGGCTCGGCCGACATCCTGGGCAGCGGCATCATCGGGATCAAGACCGGCCCGACCGGGTTGGTCAAGCAGCAGCCGCACGGCCGTTTGGCCACGCGCCAGGTCGTGACGGAGGGCGTCGTTGGTCATCTCGGCCGTCGCATAGCCGAGCTCCTGCGCCACCAGCCAGGGAGCGATCAGGTAGCCGGTCGTGGACGGGCCGCGCACAAACGGCGGCCGTCCGGGCAGCGTGCCTGTGGCCTCCAGGCCGGCCACATCCTCGCTCAGATAGAGCGGCTGGATGGTCAGCCCTTCGGTCGTGGTGGTGACCAGGCGGTCGATTGGCTTGTCCTTGTTGGAAGAGACGGCCGCTGCTTCCCACGCTTCCCGAGTGGGGATGGCGAAATCGAGTTCGAGCGGGGGGAGCGTGCGGGGCGGATCTTGGGCGTCTTCACTCATGAGTTCTCACCTTGTCAGGTCAATTTCCCGATTCTCGCCCCTATGATAGAGCGGTCGGCGTGAATGTGTTAGTGATGATTGTCACGCGATCCGGCACAAAAGGTCACCTGCGGGGCCGGGCGTTGCGCATCCGAATGAATGAGAACTGGAGCGTTGAGGCGAGAATGGCGTCTCGCAGCGGCCACAGTGAGTCCACGATACGCAGTTCGACATCCCTGCTCAGCATCTCTTGCAATGGATTGGCAAGCGTCTCATGTCTGGTTGGCGTGACCGGCTGGTCGCTGGTCCAGTAGCCCGCGCCCGCGTCCACGCAGCGGAACGGGCGGCCGTCGAAGGTGTAGATTGTCAGCGGCGTATGTTGGGCTGCCGCAAGCCAACGCGCCTCGATGACGACCAGATAACGGGCGCCTGACGGCCCCATGATGCGGGCTACGTCGGCCGGGTCGCTGTCTGGTTTCGCGTAGCAAGCGAGACGCGGGCAGTCGCGCGGCAGCAGGTAGGCGTGGAGATGATCATCATCCACCGCCCAGACGGCCGCGCCGCTCACACCGGTA
The DNA here is from genome assembly GCA_963715935.1 of uncultured Chloroflexia bacterium. Classification (GTDB taxonomy): domain Bacteria; phylum Chloroflexota; class Anaerolineae; order Promineifilales; family Promineifilaceae; genus Promineifilum. The sequence goes on from CAVQSM010000010.1 coordinate 163,804, forward strand.
GAATGGCCCGCCACGACGGGGCGCGGCGCAAAGCGGGTCAGGTCGTCCTGATCGCTAACGTGGTAGACGAAGCGGGGTATTTTGGGAGCGGATGGCATCGATCAGGTCGTCCCCAGGCCGTCCATCGCCTCGCGCAGCCAGAGAGCCACGCCCTGCGTGACCATCCGGCGCATGGACGGTGTCAGGCGTTCGACGTGGGGGCCGAGCGCGTGGGCATAGTTGAGGGCGCGGTTCAGATTGGCGGCCGCCAGCGCCCGGTCGAGCAGATGGTCCAGCCTGTCGGTCGGGCCAAAGGACGCCCACGGCGCGAGGTAGGCGCGGCGCAGGCGTTCCAGAGACGGATGGTAGCCGTTCAGGCCGAACCCGGTGCGAAGCTGGTGAAAGAGCGGGAGCAGAAGGGTGAAAGGATGGGTTATGGTGGCGTCGCCCCAATCCAGTACCCGCGCTCCGGCGGTGCCGGGCAGGATGTGGTGGAGGTAGAGGTCGCCGTGGTCGAGCGAATCGGGCACCGGACCGGCGGTCAGCTCAGAGGCCAGCGCTGCGATGGCGGGTAGGGCAAGACGCACGCGCTCCGTCTCGGCCAGGTCCATGCTGTGCGGGTCGCCGGGCGCGAGCAGTTCAGGCCGAGCCAGCAGGGCAGCGACCTGTTCCGGCAGCGACGACGGCCGTCTGTCCGGCACACCCATGGCCAACAGCTCAGGCACGGAAGCGGCTGCGTCCCGCTGCAGGACGGCCAGACGGCCCAGCGTTTGCTCGATGAGCGGCAGGGCGCGGTGGAGTTCCTCTGGCTCGAGGCGGCGCAGACTGGGGCCGCAGCTCGCGGTCAGCAGCAGCCCGCGACCGGGGTCGGTCGCCACCGGCACGGGCAGCAGCGACGGATAGCGCCGGGCGAGCCAGGCGACCAGGGCCGGCTCGTGCCACTGCGAGCGAGCGGCCGCTTTCAGAAAGAGCGGCCCGGCGTCGGTGGGCACGCGCCAGACGGCGGCCCAGGGGCGGATCTTGACCACGTCGATTGGCCCGGCCAGCCGCCACCCTCTGTCCGCAATCGCTTCGCATAGCCACTCTGAAGTTGCTGGCCACCATGCTGGACGAAACCACGGGTCGGCAGTATCGTTGGGGGGCAGGCGGTTGAGTGATGGCGTGGTGGCGTTGGTGGCCATAAAAAGTCTGAGTGGTCAGGTGACTGGACAAGGACCGCTCCATCGTACCGCTGCCCGTTCGCCAAGCCAAACTACGAGGTGAGTATGCCGCAACGTGACCAAATTATCTGTCTGGGCATTCTGGTAGCCGACCTGGTCGGCCGTCCGCTGGATGACGTGCCGCCGCCGGGCCGTCTGGCGCTGGTCGATGAGATGAGCCTCCACGCCGGTGGGTGCGCCGTCAACACGGGCACGGTCCTGGCGCGGCTCGGCTTTCCGGTAGAAGTCGTCGGCAAGGTCGGTCGCGATCCGTTCGGCGACTTCCTGGTGGGCGAACTGGCGCGGCGCGGCGTGGGCAGCCGGGGCGTGGCCCGTGACGACCACGCCGGCACGTCGGCGTCGATGGTGATTGTCGACAGCAGCGGCGAGCGGCGGTTCATCCACTATCTTGGCGCCAACGCCGCGCTGACGGCCGATGATGTGGATCACGCCCTGTTCGAGACGGCGGCCGTTGTCCATATCGGTGGCGCGCTGGTGCTGCCCGGTCTTGATGGACGGCCGATGGCGGACCTGCTGCGAGCGGCGCGGGCGGCAGGCGCGTTGACCACGTTGGACACGGTCTGGGACGACACGGGCCGCTGGATGGAGCTGCTGCGCCATGCGCTGCCGGAGACTGATGTCTTCCTGCCCAGCAGGGCCGAGGCGCGGGAGCTGACGGGCGAGCGCGATCCGGTGGCGATGGCCCGCGCCCTGCAGGCGGCCGGCGCACGGACAGTGGCTATCAAGATGGGCGCGGAAGGGTGCGTGGTGGTTGATGCGGGCGGCGACTGGTTCCATGTGCCCGCCTTTGTCGTCGATGCTGTGGATGCCACCGGAGCGGGGGATGCGTTTGTAGCCGGTTTCCTGGCCGGGCTGCGGCAAGGTTGGCCGCTGGAACGCTGCGCGGAGCTGGGCAACGCGACCGGGGCGCTGGCGGTGATGGGGCTGGGCGCGGCTGGAGCGACGCGGTCGATGGAGGAGACGCTGGCGTTTGTGGAGGAGACGGGGCGGGCGGTGGCTGGTGCTGGTGGGCTGCACTGAATTGCATGTTTAGGCGGTGTTGTGTGCCGGAGGAGAGTATCTTATTCTGCTGGATGCGGCACGCCGGACCCTGTTCGGCAATTAGGAGGCTATATGCAAATATGGCATAGAATTGGGTTTCATCAACTTGATGGGGTTGAGCGAAGTCTTAACACTCTAGGCGTCGAGTATAAAAAGGTTCCATTGCCAGGCGCGTCCTACTTGGTGGTCTTTGACATAGCAGAAACCGATCCATCATGGTCTGCCATTTCTCTACTTGTTGAGCAGAAAAGGGCCTCCGATCTTTACGATACGGTCTTTACTAGCGAAGAGATCTTGGCCGCCGATTGGCTTCGGCTCAAACCAACCTTTGAGCACGGCTACCCGCAGCCGGAAGACACTTTCGAATGGCGCGACAATACCTACTCGTTCGTATGCCCCGAGTGCGGCATCGTCGATAAGCAAAAGGCTCCTTTCTACCTCAAGAAAGAACCAAAGATGGGCAAGAATGATTTTCTGTCGCTCTACTGGGCATATACGATGTTCTCTGCCCCAAAGGTATTCGCTCGGTTCAATGAGAATCAGTTTCAAGGCTACGTTGAGCGAGAGGTGATGATTCAGCAGACGAATCAGGCATCACAGCTTATCACGCAACTGGATGTGCTTTCTATAGCGTCGGAGGGATTGGCAGAGGAGGACAAACTTCAGCCAGAAACCTGTCCTGTATGCGGCATTACAAAGTATCTCTATCACAAAAGGGGCTACATGCACATCGCTCGATCGGCGATTCGCAGTGACGTAGACTTTCAATTAACGCACGAGTGGTTTGGAAGCGGAGGAAAAGCTGGTTTTCGCGAGTTCCTCGTCTCGCAACGGGTTGCCCAGCTCATTCTTGGGGAAGGATGGCGGGGAGTGGCACTGAAGCCTGTCAAGCTTGTTGGGTAGATTAGCCAGCAAGGTTGTCATAGGGTTCAACGGCAAGATCATATGCTGGACCGGCAAGACTAAACGCCCGCTACTATGTGCCGGAGGTGGGCCGCTTTGCTAGTCCGGATACCCTGGTGCCGGATCCGGGGAATCCGCAGAGTTTCAACCGATACTCCTACGCGCAAAACGACCCGGTTAATTATGCGGACCCCAGTGGACATGTCGTTTCGATCCAACGACGGCACCTATCTGCTTGGCCATATCAAGTAGCACAGGACCTGCGGCCCCCGTTGTTTTGGCGGTGTGCTTACCATCTGTCAGCGCAGTAGTGATCGGTGTTGCTGATCTGGCGTCTCCGACGTTTACCATCCAGTGAGCGGACATTGTATACGCATTGTCCGATCTCCGTCAGCAGGTAAGCGACCAAATTAGTTACCAACTAAGCAAGTCAAGCGGAAAGCCATTGACTGGTGATGAGAAGAAGCAGATTGGCAAGATTGACCAGATCCCTGAATGGCTCGCGAGGCATCCCGATTTGGCTGAGGAGGCAGAGATTGTAGCTGAGGGTGGAACACTACCGAAAGGCAAGGATCATGTCGATGAAGCCCAAAAGCGCATAGCATCACTGGAAAAAGCAATTGCTCATCTGGAAGGCGTACGCAGGAGCAGGAACGCTGAAGCACAATCCCAGATCGATGCAGCGCTTGAACGCGCAAGGGACTATCGACAGCAGTTACTGGACATTCTGGGCGGAGCAGCAAATAAGGGTGGAGGCCTTCAATAGATGGCAATGAACAACGCCGATTCGGTATTGATTGAAGCACGAGAAGCCTTACGCGATGGGAATGAGGTATCTATGTCAATGGGCTGAACTGGCGCTTACATGATTTGGCAGAGATACAGGATGAAAGAGCAAAGAGCTTCTTTATCGAAGTTCTAACGCGTGGTGATTCTATCTGGCGTGAGGAGGCACTCGACAACTCTGGGGTTCCACTATGACCTCCGAAGCGAGTTGAAAGAGTTAGGATCAATATCATTCGTGACTTGCTAGTGAGTGACGATGACAGCGACGTAAGGCTTGCCGCCGCATGTTGCGCTTGGCAACCAGTCGGCATGGCCTGATCGATCGCTTTTACCATGCTCTGCGCGACGATGACAATGAGTTCGTGAGGAAAGCCGCAGATTGGTATGAGGTCAATCTGCGGGGTTGTTCAGGCTTTAGGATTGCCATTACCGAAGTGGAGCGTTCCATCGGACTGACGTGGAGTTCTGAGACATCCGTATCAATACATACTGGCTTGCGCCGTCAACAACGTTGCCGGTGATGTGTTAGTATGCAAGTACTTCGCGCAATATGAAGAGTTTGTCGTGAGATTCTGTCGGTGATCGAGGCCTATACGACGACTGTTTCCGGGTTTAATGACCTAGTGGAGGAGATCGACAGTATCATGGCGACACACTTGCAAGAACCTTAATAGGTCGTAGCATCGTCTCCGAACCACGGGGAGTGAGGTGATTTAGCTGAACGCCCGCTACTATGTGCCGGAGGTGGGCCGCTTTGCCAGTCCGGATACGCTGGTGCCGGATCCGGGGAATCCGCAGAGCTTCATTAGATTGAGCTATTATGAATGCAATTTTGTACCTCGCAATATGGGTTGGTGTCTTGGCAGGATTCTATCTTGTTTGGTTTAGGGCCGATGATTATAGCGAAACGCTTAAGTCTCAATACCCTGAGTCCTGGAGAACTTATCGTGCGGTCGCAGGCTCCAGGTTCGCCATATGGTTTGCCAGATTGGTTGTGACTATCATGGTACTCGGCCTACTTGTCGGCACAGTAGAAACCCTACTCAAGTAGCCCTATTGGGGCTTGCAGGTGGACCGGCCCATCGGCGCATCACATGGCCAGGACTTGGGCCTCATCTGCATGAAGTCCCGCTACCATGTTCCCTGAGCCGCCCCCTCCCTATAAGTTGGCCATTCGGTCAACTTTGCTATAATGCGACGCTAATATTCGGTTAATCTTGCGGGCGGATGATGTGCGCATCCTACGCGACAGGCTATCAGGGTGGCACGCACGCTTCCGCAGCGCACCCACACTCAGGAGCATTCATGGCAGACAGTCCATTACTTGACCTTAGAGGCGTGTCGAAGAGTTTCGGCGCGGTCGACGCCCTGACCAATGTCGACTTCTCGGTGCAGTCCGGTGAGATCATGGCGTTGGTCGGCGACAACGGCGCGGGCAAGTCGACGCTCATCAAAGGTGTCGCCGGCATCTACCCGTTCGACTCCGGCGAAGTCTACTTTGACGGGCAGAAAACCACGATTCACAATCCGCGTGACTGCGCCGAACTCGGCATCGAGATCGTCTACCAGGACCTTGCCCTGGCCGACAATCTCGACGTGGTGGCCAACATGTTCCTTGGGCGCGAGTCGATCAAAGCGCCGTTTCGACTCGACGAGATTACGATGGAAAAAGCGGCGATGGAGACATTGACGTCTCTCTCGGTGACCACCGTGCGCTCCGTGCGGCAGAAAGTGGTGGAGCTGTCCGGCGGCCAGCGGCAGTCGGTGGCGGTGGCCAAGGCGGTCATGTGGAATTCGCGTCTCGTCATTCTCGATGAGCCGACGGCCGCCCTCGGCGTGGCCCAGACTCGCCAGGTGCTGGAGCTGGTCAAACGACTGCGCGACCAGGGTCTGGCTGTCGTCGTCATCTCCCACAACCTCCACGACATCTTTGAGATCGCCGACCGTATCTCGGTCCTTCGTCTGGGCCACATGGTCAATGTCTTTGAAACGAGTGAAGTGACCCAACAGGACGTAGTCCACGCCATCACGGCCGGACAACTAGCGGCCGTTCCCGGCATGGAAAGCAGCAAATGAGCGACATTCAACAAGAACTCCCGGGTGGTCCACCCACCGACGCCTCTGAAACGTCCGCACTGTCCCAATATGCCTCCGATTACGGCAAACGGCTGCGCTCCGGCGATGTAGGTTCGCTGCCGATCATCATCGGCCTTATCGTTATCGCCGGTATCTTTCAGCTTCTCAACGAAAACTTCCTGTCGCCGCGCAACTTTGTGAACCTGATTGTGCAGATGGCGGGCATTACGACCATTGCTATTGGTGTGGTCTACGTGCTGCTGCTGGGTGAAATTGACCTGTCCATCGGTTACGTCGGCGCGGTGGCGGCCGTGTTCATGGCCCTGCGACTGCGCGAACCGGACGGTTGGCACTGGGTGGCGGCCATTGTGGCCGCGCTCGCGCTGGCGGCGATCATCGGCATTGCCCAGGGGTTGATTATCACCCAGTTCAAATTGCCTTCGTTTGTCGTCACGCTGGCCGGCTTGCTCATCTGGAACGGGGCGGTGCTCATTCTTATCGGCGGATCGGGCACGGTTGTCATCCAGGACGATGTGATAGTCGGCATCGCCAACTTCTTCTTGCCACCGCTGTGGGGCTGGATTGCGGCGGGGGGCACGGTGCTGCTCTTTGCTGTGGGTTTGCTCAACGACGTCCGTTCGCGTCGCTCGCGGGGCGTACCCACAGTGCCGATGCCGATCGTCATTTTGCAGATCGTCCTGCTGGCGGCTATCGCCGGGGTGGCGGTCTACTTCGCCAACCAGGATCGGGGCGTGCCGTTGGTCGGCCTGATCATGCTGGTTCTGCTGGTTGCCTTCACCTTCCTGGCCAATCGGACCAAGTTCGGCCGCTATGTTTATGCCATCGGCGGCAACGAAGAGGCGGCGCGTCGGGCCGGTATCTCCGTCGACCGCATCAAGGTGATCGTCTTTATGATCTCCAGCATTATGGCGGGCGCGGGTGGCATCATTTTGGCTTCGCGTCTCCGTTCCGTTGATACGGCGGCTGGTGGCGGCAGCATCTTGCTCAATTCGATTGCGGCGGCCGTCATCGGCGGCACCAGCCTGTTCGGCGGCAGCGGCCGGGTCATCAGCGCCTTTCTCGGCGCCCTGGTCATTGCCACCATCGACAACGGCATGGGCTTGCTGAACGTCAGCGCGGGCGTCAAGTTTATGGTCACCGGCGGCGTCTTGCTCGTCGCCGTTTTGGTCGATGCGCTAACCCGTCGCGGTCGCAGCGTATCGTAAGCGGTGCGTCCGGCGCGGCGTGTGCTGCGCGATAGACACCAGGATCCATATGGGGCCGGGCTCGTCGTGAGTCCGGCCCTTTTTCGATCCGCCGTTGCTCTCGCGATGCATGCCAACGCCGTTCAGAAGTGGTAAAGTCATGGGCGGGAGCGACCCTGGACTTATGCAACTCTATCTAGTACGACACGGACAAAGCTACGTTAATCTGCGTGATTGGGACGGTGGAAATCAGGACACGGCCCTGACCGATCTGGGTCACGAACAGGCCGAAGCGCTGGGCCGCTGGCTGCCCGGCGAATTGGCCGACATCGACGCGCTCTACGCCAGCACCATGCGCCGGGCGCAGGAGACGGCCGCCTACGTCGCCGAAGCGTACGATATGACGATCATTCCCGACGACCGCGTCCGGGAGATCGGCAACAACCGGCTCGATCATCTACCGTGGCCTAGCGAGGACCTGCCGGAATACAGTGACTTCTGGGGCAGCGAACGGCCGTTCAGCTCGGTCACTCCGGCCCGCGACGGCGGCGAAAGCCTGATGCATTTCCGCACGCGAGTCGGTGCGTTCATTGAGGAGATCGCTGAACTGCATCGAGACGAGACGGTTGTGGTCGTCTGTCATGGCGGCGTCATCGAAGTCACCTTCGACCACGTCTTCAACATCGGACCGTTTCGCCGCAGCGAGGTCTGGTGCAAGAATACGGGCGTGACCCGCTTCCAACTGGTCGACCATCCGCGCCGTGAACTGTGGCGGCTGCATTATCACAGCCGCACCGACCATCTGATCGGGGTCGACCACTCAGGATAACGACGAGGGAAGCACGAAAGCACGGGCGCAGATACCGACGCGCCATCCTGACCAACACGGAAAGCAGCCATGCCTGAACTATCAAACGCAGATCGTATTCTGACGGCGGCGACCAGTTGGGAAGGGGTGACCGCCGCTCCCCACCGTTTTGGCGGCACCGAGTTCCGGCTTGGCGGGCGCGAGATTGGGCATGTCCACGCCAACCGGCTGGTCGATATTCCGTTCCCGTCGCGGATTCGTCATGCGGTCATTGAGGCCGGTGAGGCGGAGCCCCATCACCTGCTGCCCGATACCGGTTGGGTGAGCATCTATCTGCGGCAGCCTGCTGATGTTGACCGGGCGATCGAGCTGCTCCACCGCTCGTACACATTGGCGCTTGGTCAGAAACAGCGCCGCACCGCGACCCAGACTGATGAAGGCACAGGCCCCACGTGATGAGTGAACCCGATTATAGTCGCAAATGGTACGTTATGGCGGCCGTCGCCATGGGCATCTTCCTGGCCACCATTGACGGCAGCATCGTCAACGTCGCCTTGCCGACTCTTGTTGAGGCACTGGACACCGACTTCGCCATCATACAGTGGGTCGTACTGTCCTATCTGCTGACCGTCACCACACTGCTGGCGACGGTGGGACGGCTGGCCGATATGTACGGGAAGAAGCCGCTCTATACGGCAGGCTTTGTCGTCTTCACGCTTGGCTCCCTCTTCTGTGGTCTGGCTCCGACGGCGGGCTGGCTCATCGCTGCCCGTATTTTCCAGGGAGTTGGTGCCGCTTTGCTGCTCGCGTTGGGATTGGCGATCCTGACGGAGGCGTTCCCGCCAACCGAGCGCGGACGGGCGCTGGGCATCGGCGGGGCGATCGTCTCGATCGGCATCGTACTCGGGCCGACATTGGGTGGCTTGATCATTGAGAACGTTTCCTGGCACTGGATCTTCTTTGTCAACGTGCCCATCGGCATCGTCGGTGGCTTCATGGCGTGGCGCTATGTGCCCGCGACGCATCCCGGGGGCGACCAGCAGTTCGACATTGCCGGGGCAGCGCTGCTTTTCGTTTCTCTGCTCACCTTGCTGCTAGGACTGACCAACGGCCAGCGCGAAGGCTTTCTCAGCCCGCTTTCCGTCGGCCTGTTCATCGTGTCGGTTGTGTCGTTCGTTCTGTTCCTGGTCGTCGAATGGCGTCATCCGCAGCCGATTATTGAGCTGCGGCTATTTCGCAGTCGCATGTTCAGCGTCAACCTCATCACTGGCTTTCTGGTCTTTGTCGGCCTGGGCAGCACGCTGTTGATCCCGTTCTATCTGGAAGGTGTGCTCGGTTACGACGTGCAGCAGGTCGGCTTCCTGCTGGCTGTGGTGCCAATCTCGCTGGGAATCGTGGCCCCGCTGTCTGGCGCGTTGTCCGACCGGATGGGCAGCCGGCCCATTACCGTCGCCGGGCTGGCAGTCGTTGTCATCGCCTATCTGAGCCTCAGTACGCTGCGCATCGACTCAACGGCCGTTGACTTCATGTGGCGCTACGCGCTCATCGGCGTGGGCGTCGGACTCTTCCAGTCGCCGAATAACAGCTCCATCATGGGGGCAGTGCCGCGCGAGCGGCTGGGAATCGCTTCCGGACTGTTGGCCATCACCCGCAGCCTTGGGCAGACTGTAGGTATCGCAGTGCTCGGCGCAACTTGGGCAGCGTTCGTCTTCCAGGCGGCTGGAGGCACGGTGCCAGGTGGCGCAACCGATGCAGCGCCTGCTGCCCAGGTAGCGGGCCTGGACCAGACCATGCTGGTCGTGGCCGGAATCACTTTTGTCGCCTTCCTCCTGGCAGCGTGGACATGGTATCGCGAGAGCCAGGACGAGAAACAGGCGGTGGATGGTGAGCCGGTCAGCGAGGCGATGCCGCCTGTCTAGGAGGCCGCTGATTCCAGTTATCGATGTAGGTTTGGAGGTACAGACCCATGCTAACCCTTTCCAGCACAGTCACACTCAACAACGGCGTCGAGATCCCTCGACTTGGGCTCGGCGTTTACCAGGCTCGCAAGGGGCGCGAAGCCCGCAATGCCGTTGGCTATGCGCTCGAAGCAGGCTACCGGCATGTCGACACAGCCAGCATCTATACCAATGAAGGAGATGTGGGTGAGGCGGTCAAGCGCAGCGGCTTGCCACGCGAAAGCCTATTTATCACCACCAAGCTCTGGCGTGACGATTTTGCCTACGATAGGGCGATCGGCGCCTTCAATAACAGCCTGGGCCTGCTGCAAATGACGTATGTTGATCTGTACTTACTCCACTGGCCTGTGAAGGATACGCGACGAGACGCGTGGCAGGCGGCCGAAACGCTCTACGACGAAGGCAAGATTCGGGCCATTGGCGTCAGCAACTACATGGTCCACCATGTGGAAGAGATGCAATCCTACGCGAGGATTCAGCCGGCGGTCAACCAGATTGAGCTAAGCCCGTACAACTACTTGCACCGGCTGGACACGCTCGACTATTGCGAAGCTCACGACATTGTTGTTGAAGCGTACAGTCCGCTGACCAAAGCGCGCAAGCTAAAGGACCCTCGCCTTGTGACCATCGCCGGTGGCTACGGCAAGACGACGGCGCAGCTGTTGATTCGCTGGGGACTTCAGAAGGGCTTTGTCAGCCTGCCCAAGTCGAGCAAGCAGAGTCGCATCATCGAAAACGCAGATGTCTACGATTTCGAGATCAGCACGGCCGACATGGCCACGCTGGACAGCTTCAATGAGGCGCTCGCCACCGGGTGGGACCCCACCGACGCGCCCTGATTCTCGGCACACGGAGAGTAGTGGACATGTCCGACCAACAACCGCTCGATCTGTCTGATTATCAGTATCGCGAATCGCTGGCCGAAGCGGGGACGATCCCCTCCCGCTGGTACACCGACGCCCGATTCCTTGAATTAGAAACCGAACGACTGTTCAGCCGGCACTGGCAGCCGGTTGGCCGCACAGAGATGGTAGCCAGAGCGGGTGACTTCTTCACGACGGAGCTGGCCGGAGAACCGCTCGTCATTACTCGGAGCAAGGATGGCAGCTTGCGGGGCTTCTTCAACGTGTGCAAACATCGTGCCGGGCCGGTCGCCTCAGGTAGAGGGAACCGCAGCAGCCTGCAGTGTCGCTACCACGGCTGGACGTACGGTCTGGACGGCCGTCTGCTGAGTGCCCCGGAGTTCGATGGCGTGGCTGGTTGGAACAAAAAGGACGTTTGCCTGACGCCGGTAGCCGTGGCGCAGTGGGGGCCGGTTATCTACGCCAACCTGCGGCCCGCCGCGCCGTCGCTGGAGAGCGTGCTGGGCCCGATCATGGCGGAGGTCGAAGAGAAGGGCATTCCGATTGAGACTATGAGTTTCATCGAGCGGCGCGACTACATCATCGACTGCAACTGGAAGGTCTATGTCGACAACTACCTGGAGGGATATCACATCCCGATCGCCCACCCCGGTTTGTTTCGCGAGGTCGACTATGACAACTACTTCGTCGAGACGCTAAGCGGCTACTCCAAGCAGCACGCGCCTATGCGGCCCGCCAGCGATGTGGAGGCGCTCAACCGCGACCGTCGCTTCATGCGTACCGAAGCCGAGGAAGAAGCACTCTACTACTGGGTCTTTCCCAACACGATGTTCAACTTCTACCCGGACAACATGCAACTGAATGTGATTATCCCGCTGGACCACGAGCGGACGCTGACGATCTTCGAGTGGTACTTTGAGCAGCCGGGAACCGGAGGCGGCTGGGAAAGCATGCAGCAGTCAATCGCCTTCTCAGACGAAGTGCAGCGCGAGGATATCGAAATCTGCGAGACGGTGCAGAAGGGTTTGCGCTCGCGCTCTTATGACGTCGGTCGTTTCTCCGTCAAGCGAGAAAACGGCGTCCATCATTTCCACTCGCTCCTCTACCACGCCTTTACGGCTGATCCATCCTGAACGACAATGGCGACGGCTGGTTGCTCGAGGCAGCCAGCCGTCGCCGTTTAGTGCTTGGTTCTCGTTGCGACCTGCGTCTAGCGCAGAATCATGGGCAAGTACAGTTCGAACGTCTCTTCCGGCGGGAGGTCCGGGATCGAACTGCGCTTCATACGCCCCAGCGTCACACATCCCGCCGCCGGGGAACGGCCGTCCTTCGCCTCGCTGGTCGGTGGTGACCGGTCACCGCACCCATTGGCCGCGCTCGGAATGAGGTTGATGGCCGGGCTGGACGGCAGCAGAGCGTGGGTCGCTGTCGTCCCGGGCGCGTTGAGCGCCAGCGCCGCCAGACCAGGATCGGTATCGGTCAGGTCCGTCCCCAGCGACAGGTTGCACGACGCATCACTGCCTATGTTGTAGCCGACCGAGACAAAGCTGCCCCCATTGGTCACACACAGGTCAGAAGCGGGATCCCCGTCCAGGATGGCACTGCCGATGGTGAAGGTGCTGCCGACGTTGGCGAACAGGGCGCTGCCATTCCCCGCGCTGTTGCCCGCCAGCGTCACGAATCCAAGGCCGATGTCGGCCGATCCGGCAGTTGCATCGCCGGCAATGGCCCCGCCCTGGGCAGCCGTGTTGCCGGAGAAGGTGGCGTTGCCGACGAAGAACGTCGAGGTGCCTCCATCGGAGACGATGAACGCGCCGCCGCCCGCTCCGTTGGCACTATTGCCGGAGAAGGTGCTGTTCTCAACCATCGCTGACCCTTCACTGTATAAACCGCCGCCCGATTCTGCCGTGCTGTTGGTGATGGAGACGGCCATCAACGACAGATCGCCCTGGTTGTAAATGCCGCCGCCCTGATCGCTGCTTGGGCCAGCGCTGGCGGCTCCACCGGTAATGGTCAGGTTGGTCATGGCCACAGCCGTGTCGGTGCCGACCGTGAACACGGTGCCGGTCCCGTCACCGTCAACCGTGAACCCGTCACCTTCGAGGTGAACCTCGGTAGCGGCCGTATTGTTGAACGGTGTTGTTGGTCCGGTCAACGTGATACTTGCCGCCAGGGTAATGACGTGCGTGCCTCCGCCGGCGGCGTTGACACAGGCGATCGCTTCATTGAGCGCTATCTTCTGTGGTCGGTGCGTATGGCGGGACGCAGTCGTCGGGCGGCTCGATGATTTCGCCGTCGACTTCGTAGGCGCCTATTTCGCATGCACCATCCTGCGGACGAACCACGCCGCGCTGGTCGGTGGTTACGCTTGCGCCGCATTCTGCCTCGCCGGGAGGAATCGCGCCAATGGCCGGGCTGCCTTCAGTCAGCGCCATGGTCTCAGTGGTCCCGGGCGCGTTGAGCGCCAGAGGCGCCAGACCGGAACTTGCGCCCGGCAGATCGCTGGCCTCAGAAAGACCGCAGCTCTCGTCTGTCGACAGATTGTAGCCCGCCGACGTGAACGTTCCGCCGACTGTGTAGCATGCTTCACCAGCGCTGTGGGCCAGGATGGTGCTCCGAGTCGTCAACTCAGCGCCGCTCACGTTGAACACGGCGTCACCGAATTGGGCTGTGTTGGAGGCGATCGTCACGTAGCTGGTTTCCATGACGGCCGTACCGGCTGTGTCGGTGTTGGCCAGACCGCCACCGTTCTTGGCACTGTTGCCGGACACCGTCACATTGACCAGCGTGGCAGATGGCTGTGCCTGTGTTGCCGTTGTTGGTCAGTCCACCACCGCTGCCGACAGCAGAGTTTCCGCTCAACGTGCTATCACTGATCGTGAGCGTGGCCATGCCGCCGTTGCCGTTGTTGAAGATGCCGCCACCGAGACCGCTCTCGTTGTCGGCGATTGTTGTGCGCACGATCGTGACTTCTGTCTCGCCCGACTGGCCACTGCTGAGCAGCCCTCCGCCAAGATCGGTGGCGCGGTTGTCGCGAATCGTCGAGTCGACGATGTCTGCCGTCGACTTGCCCGAATTGCTTGTCACCAGCAGTCCGCCGCCGAGGTTAGCCGCCGAGTTCTCGGCAATGGTGCTCTCTTCCACGACCAGGCTGGCCTTGAGGCCCTCAAACGGTTCGCTGTGGATGCCTGCGCCGCTGGCCGCCTCATTGCCGGTAATGGTGCTCTGGCGCACAGTCAGGTCGCCCTGGTTTTGAATTCCACCGCCTTTGGTGCCCGCTCCGCCTGTGACGGTCATATTCTCGATGACGGCTGTCACGTCGGGGCTAATCTGGAGAACGGTGCTTGTTCCGTCGCCCGTCAATGTGAAGCCGCCGCCAGCCAGCGTGATCACATCAGCGGCCGTATTTGACAGCGACGGTAGCGGTGCGGTCAGGCTGATGTCGGCCGTCAGGGTGATGGTGTGGACGCCGACGCCCGCGCCGTTGGCGAGGGTGATGGCGTCGACCAGCTCAGCTTCATTGCTCGCAGCAAAGTCGGCTGCGCGAGCGGCGGGCGCCACCATGAGTACTGCGGCGACCAGAAATAGACAAAGCAGCGCGCGGGCGCCGTTGGACAAAAGGCTCGTTTGAAAGTGCCGAACTGGAAACATACTCCTTGCTCCTTATTGCATAGACGGACGTGGCCACAGTCACCCTACGTCCCGCAGGTCCCTAACTGCGAAACATGGCAACCGCTTCTTCGTGACTGCGCTCAATGGCAAGTATAGACCAATGGACGCCCCAAACCTCAACCGGCACGACGCAAGGGCGGATAATTCACGATGGCTTTACCATGAACTAACGCCGCCTCCACGTCCTTGAAGCCAGGGGAGACCGTGCGTGCCCTGGTTGATGTTGTCACGGTAAGGTAACCCCGCGTCGGATAATGAAGGCGACAAGAAGTGTTGCGGCTGGTGGCAATCCTGCATGCAGGTTAGCGTGGCTTGACATACTGAGGCGTGTGCCCTAAACTACGTAGGCATACCCCCCACCCAGGGGGGTAGGGATAAGTGCCCTATGATGGATGAAGCAATTCGCTCAGATGTGACCCGACGGTTGGCCAGCGCGGCTGGCCATATTAAAGGCATTGAACGCATGGTGCAGGATGACACGTACTGTATTGACGTCATCCGGCAGATCCAGGCCGTGCAGGCGGCGCTCAGCAAAGTCAACACGATGATGCTGGACAACCACCTGCATACCTGCGTCACCACAGCGATTCAGGGCGATGATGCCGAAGAGCGCGAACGGATGCTGGAAGAAATCACCAGTGTATTCGCCGTGACCGGCAAGAAGTGACGTTTGCTTCGTGTCAGAAGCGCCATGTCCAACCAGACAGAGATTTCTATTAATTTTCTGCATAAGGAGTAAGGAGTTCAAAATGGAATCCAAGACATTCAAAGTACCGAATATCAGCTGCGGCCATTGTGTCCACACCGTTGAGATGGAAGTTGGCGACCTGCCCGGCGTCACCCTCGTGACGGCCGATGAAGGGTCGAAGATGGTCACCATCAATTGGGAAGACCCGGCGTCATGGGACGCTATTCGCGGCCTGCTTGTCGAGATCAACTACCCGCCTGAAGAGTTGATTACGCTGAGCTAGCCCGCAGACAGCAACCTGCCACCACGCCGTAGTCGGGCGCCACACTGAAGGAGCCAGACAAGAATGAGCGAGAAGCAAATAACTATGCCGGTTATCGGTATGACCTGCGCAAACTGCGTGGCTGCTGTTGAGCGCAACGCCAGGAAAGTGCCAGGCGTTTCGGCCGCCACCGTCAACTTCGCCAACGAGAAGGTGACGATCACGATGGATGATCTCGAACTCGATCCGGCCGACGTCACCGCACAGGTCATCGAGCGTGTCAACCGGGCCGGCTATCAGATCCCTACGGCCGAAATCGAGCTGCCGCTGCTCGGGATGACCTGCGCCAACTGCGCGACAACGATCGAGCGCCGGTTGGACAAGGTTGATGGCGTTCTCGATGTGAACGTCAACTATGCTACCGAGCGGGCCACGGTCAGTTACATACCTGGCGCTGTCAATCGGGATGAGCTGGTGGCGGCTGTTCGTCGTGCGGGCTACGACGTTGTGCAAACCAGCGCGGATGTCGATGATGAACTGGACGCCGAAGCGGCCGCTCGTCAGGCGGAGATCGCCCACCAGAGGCGTCGCTTCATCGTTGGCGCAATCTTTACCACACCGCTGTTTCTTCTGAGCATGGGGCGCGACCTGGGGCTGCTGGGCGAGTGGGCCAACGCCCTCTGGGTGAGCTGGCTCTTCATGGCCCTGGCAACTCCAGTCCAGTTCTATGTCGGCTGGGATTACTATACCGGGGCGTATAAGAGCCTGCGCAATGGCAGCGCCAATATGGATGTGCTGGTGGCGTTGGGGTCTTCGGTCGCCTACTTCTACAGTGTCGCGGTTCTGATCGCTCTGACGATGGGATCGATGGCTCTTGGCCATCATGTCTACTTCGAGACATCAGCGATGATCATCACGTTGATCGTCCTCGGTAAGCTTCTCGAAGTGCGAGCCAAGGGACAGACCAGCGAAGCGATCAAGAACCTCATCGGCTTGCAGCCCAAGACAGCACGGATCGTTCGCGACGGGGTCGAAACAGAAATCCCGGTCGCTGAAGTGCAGGTTGACGACGTGCTCCGTATCCGATCCGGTGAGAGCATCCCGGTCGACGGCTTGATCCTTGAGGGCCGATCCACCGTGGACGAAAGCATGATCACCGGCGAAAGCTTCCCCGTGGAGAAAGGGCCGGGGGACATGGTTATCGGCGCGACGATGAACCGTCACGGGTTCCTGACGGTGGAAGCCAGTCGGGTCGGACGCGACACGGTCCTGTCCCAGATTATCCGTATGGTGGAGCAGGCCCAGGGCAGCAAAGCTCCGATCCAGCGGACAGTCGACAAAGTGGCAGCCGTCTTTGTGCCTGTGGTCATTGCCATCGCACTGGTGACGTTTGCGATCTGGATGTTGTCCGGGGCGGGCTTTGTCCCCGCGCTGCTGCGGCTGACGGCCGTCCTGGTCATTGCCTGTCCGTGTGCGATGGGTTTGGCCACGCCGACATCCATTATGGTGGGCATCGGCAAGGGCGCTGAGTATGGCATCCTGTTCAAGAATAGTGCTGCGCTCGAAGAGGCCCACACGCTCGATACGATTGTTCTCGACAAGACAGGCACGATTACGCGGGGAGAGCCAGCGGTGACAGATATTGTTGTCGCCCAGCAGACTGCTGCACCGGCGCTGGCGATGGCCGGCGATGCCCCACTGTTGACCGCCGATCCCGCTGCCTGGTCCCTCTACCTGGCGGCCTCAGCCGAGCGAGGCTCTGAGCATCCGCTGGGAGAAGCGATCGCCCGTGAAGCATCCATGCGCGAGATCGACCTGGCGATTCCGGAAGAGTTTGAGGCTATTCCGGGCTTTGGCATTGCGGCCGTCCTGGACGGATATGCGCTGCTGGTCGGTAACCGCAGGCTGATGGAGCGCGAGGGGATCGATACCAGCGAATTGGCGACAGCCGCCATTGACTTGGAACAGCAAGCCAAGACTGTGATGTGGCTCGCAGTGGATGAAGTTGCGACGGCGCTCATTGGCGTGGCTGACACGATCAAGGATGGCTCTGTAGATGCCGTGCGCGAGATGCACGACCTCGGTCTGACGGTCGTGATGATGACGGGTGACAATCAGGCGACGGCTGAGGCGATTGCTGCGGAAGTGGGCATCGACCGCGTCTTTGCGGAAGTGCTGCCCGCCGACAAGGCGGCCTACGTCAAGAAGCTGCAAGAAGAAGGTCTGCGAGTCGGTATGGTGGGTGACGGCATCAACGATGCGCCCGCGCTGGCTCAGGCTAATGTGGGTCTGGCCATCGGCACCGGCACCGATATTGCGATGGAAACAGCCGATGTGACGCTCATGCGCGGCGATCTGCGCAGTGTGCCGCAGGCGATCCATCTGTCCCAGGCAACGATGCGCAACATCAAGGAAAACCTGGTCTGGGCGTTCGGCTACAACGTGCTGCTCATTCCGATTGCTGCCGGTGTGCTGGCGCCGTTCACGTGGGCACCCGAGTTCCTGCGCCAACTCAGCCCGATCCTGGCTGCAGGCGCTATGGCCATCTCCAGCATCAGCGTTGTCAGCAACTCGCTGCGGTTGCGTCGACTGAAACTGTAGACGCCAGTTCAAAGCCGTAGCAAATGGTATGGGAGGCGATCGATGGTCGCCTCTCTTGCTTTCTGAGCGTCCCGCAGACCGGTTGCGCAGCCTTCCCGCCTTACGTACAATTCTCCCGCTTTGCTCAAACCATCAACCATCCATACGGCGACAAAGGAGATATTCTGACTAAGACCAATCGTTATTCAATGTGGCCTGCTGCCACGCTTAGCTTACTTGTACTGGTACTCGCCATGGCCGCCTGCGGAAGCGAGCCTGAGATCCCAGCCGAGCCGACTGCGGTTCTAACCGCCGAGCAAGAAGCGGGCAGGCAGGTGTTTGTCGCCAACTGCGGCGCGTGCCACAGCGTTGGCGCGGAGGCAGTTATTGTTGGCCCGTCACTGGAAGGCATCGCGAGCCGGGCCGGCGACCGGGTCGATGGCCTCGATGCGAGAGGTTATCTGTATGGGTCCATCATGCAACCGGATGATTTTCGGGTAGAAGGGTTTGAAGACGTCATGCCGAAAAACTTCGGTATGTCATTGACCGGGGAGGAGATCGACGCCGTCGTGGCCTATCTGCTGACCCTTGAGTAGGCATTGTGCCTGCGGCTTGCCGGCCGCAATCCTGTAAGCGAGACGAGAACATCGGAGAGGAGACATTTAACAATGAACACAGCATTGAAGTGGGTGCTCGGGATTCTGGGCGCGGTAGCTCTGCTGCTCCTGATCGGATTCGGGGTGGCGGCGCTTATGCCCGTTGAGGAGGACCCGCCGCTCGACATGAGCAATCATGGGGCCGGCTCGGACAGCGTCGAGCCAGCGTATTCGGGCTTGCTGCGCGAATACCCGCCAACCAATGAGCCGGACGGGCAGCAAGCAACAGCCGCCCAGGTCGAGCTGGGTCGCCAGCTCTTCTTTGATCCGGCGCTCTCCGAGAACAACGACGTCTCCTGCGCCACCTGCCACCATCCTGATCTGGGCTTTAGCGACGGGCTGGTAACAGCCGCCGGGCACGACGGCACGCCGCTGGACCGCAACACACCCAGCTTGTGGAACGTGGCCTACGCGCAGAATCTCTTCTGGGACGGCCGTGTTTCATCGCTGGAGGAGCAGGTCAAGGTGCCGCTGACCCATCCGAACGAGATGGGCGTGGCTGACTGGCTGCGCTGGTGGTGGAACTGCGCGACATTCCCGCCTATGCCGATGCGTTTGAGGCAGCCTATGGTGAGAGCGATGCTGTTTCGGTTGAGAACTTGCAGAGCGCGCTGGCCGCATTCCAGCGGTCGTTGACATCGGGTGACAGTCCGTTCGACCGCTATGCGGCAGGCGACTTCGATGCGCTGACGCCGCAGCAGCGACGTGGTCTGGCCGTCTTTCGCTCCGGCGCTACCCGCTGCTTCGAGTGCCACACCGCGCCGACCTTCGGCAGCGACACCTTCCGCGTTGTGGGTGTGCCCAGCGATGATCCCGGGCGTGCAGGCGTCGTCGATGACGGTGTGGCTGGGGCGTTCAAGGTGCCGTCGCTGCGCAACATTGCCCTCTCTGCGCCGTACATGCACAACGGCTCGATGGCGACTCTGGAAGAGGTTGTCGACTTCTACGCGGCTGGAGGCGGCCGCGCCCATGACGCTGAACAGGTCGATGTGTTCGTTAATGGCTTTGAACTGACCGAGCAAAATCGGGCGGACTTGTTAGCCTTCTTGCACGCGCTTACCGACGAGAGCAACCTGCCAGACGTACCGGACACGGCGCTCTCCGGGCTGCCGGTCGTGGAACGCATAGACAATCCAGCCCGCGCCGTCTCAGCCGAAACAAATGCCGGGACAACCGGGGCCAATGTGGCCGCACGCGATCCGATGACCCACGTGGTGCAGGCGGGCGAGAGCATCCAGGCGGCCGTCGACAAAGCGCTGCCCGGCGATACGATCGAAGTTGCCTATGGCGTCTACAACGAGCGGGTGGCAATCGACGTCAGCGACATCACGCTGCTGGGCATTCCGAATGAGGCGGGCGAGTATCCGATTCTAGATGGCGAAGGCGTCCTTTCCGAAGGGGTAATCGCTTCCGGCAACAACTTCCGCGTGGGACAACTGCATACGCGCAACTTCACGACCAACGGCATTCTGGTGGAGGGCGCACGCGGCGTCCACTTCCATGACCTCATCGCCGAAAACGTGGGCACTTATGGCGTCTATCCCGTGCGCAGCACCGATGTGTTGATCGAGCGGGTGGTGGTGAGCGGCGTCGATGATGCAGGCATCTACGCGGGCCAAAGTGAGAACGTGATCGTCCGCGAGAGCGAGGCGTTTGGCAACGTGATCGGTATCGAACTGGAGAATACGCTCAACGGCGAGGTGTACGATAACTATCTGCACGGCAACAGCAACGGTATCCTAATTGTTCTGCTGCCGCAGTTGACGTCCAAGATCTCGGCCAACACTGACATCTATGGCAATCGCGTCGAGTCGAACAACCTTGAGAACTTCGCGCCGGAAGGAGCGATCGCCCGAATTGTGCCGCCCGGGACCGGCATCCTGATCATCGGATCAGACGGCAACGAGGTGCATGACAACATCATCACCGATAACAAGACGGCCGGTGTGGCCGTGTTCAGCCTGACCGGGTCAGGCATGTTCAACGAAAACGAGCTGGACGTCGGGCCGCTGGCTGAAGGTAATCACATCTACAACAACCAGTACAGCAACAACGGCTATGATCCGGACTCGATCGTGGCTGAACTCGGTGTGCCCTCCGGCGATCTCTTGTGGGACACGACTGGCATCGACAATCGCTTTGACGAGCAAGGTGCATCAAGCTTCCCACCACTTCTGCCGGGAGACGGCTGGCCTGCGTTTGCCCGCAATGCGTACGGAAACATTCTTGGGCTGCTGGCCGGATTGCTCGGATAAGCTAAGGTTTCTACGCTGATAGAAGTCGAAAGAAGGTGCGCTCCTCAGCTGGGGCGCACCTTCTTTTGGGCTGACGTGAACTGGTCACCCTGGGTCGTGCCAACAGGTTAGGGGGCTTCCTGAATGTCGACCAGCTCCGTGATGCTCGGCCCCGCGCCCGTACCCATCAGATCCGGTGTCTCCTCGCGAACCATGCCGATTCCATCGACATACCACGTGGTTGAGTTGATCTCGATCCCCGGCGCAGGCATCGGTGTGCCATCAAGGTCCATCGCTACTTCTACCGTGCCAGATGTCTCAATACGCAAGGCGTCGAATGTGCCGTATGGCACCGTGACTGACTCGCGCCCAACGATTTCGCTAGAATTGCTGATGGTCTGGTTCATGACCATGCTGCCGATCGATTCGTCGGAGAACACCATGCGCATGGCGTAGTTCGCAGACCAGGTTGCGCCTATCTCCATCTCATCGGCTGCCGGCAGGGTGACCCCGGATGCTTCCAGGACTTCGATCTCCAGGCCGGTCGCTTCGCCCAACATGCTGGACAGATTGGGCGAGAGAAGCCCTTCTTCCGTGCAGACCCATTCCAGGGTGAGTGGCTCAGGCTGGCCTTCCAGCGCAAACGTTGCCGTGAAGCCGCCATCGCTTGTGTTGCCGTAGGTGATCGAATAGGTGGTCGATCCGCCCAACGGATCAGAAGATTGGTAAACCAGCGTACGGCCGTCGGTCACCGGAAAGTAGGGATTAACGCAGTTGCCGCCGGCGACATTGCTGACTGGCTCAGTGGTTGGGGCATCTGTCGGCTCGGGCGCAGGTTCAGTCGGTGGGATGTCGGTCGGCGGTGCTTCTGTTGCCGCAGGCAGTTCGGTTGGCGCCGGTGCATCTGTCGCGAGCGTGGCAACCGGCGCTGACTCGGTGATCTCCGGCAAATCGGTTGGCTCGGCATCGGGCAGCGTACTACCTCCGCAGGCAGAAATCATGAGCAGAACAGCAATGGCCAGCAAACCAATCGTCAGGCAACGCTTGAAGCGTGAAGTCTCAACTTGAAATGGGTTTATCGGTCTCATGACTTGCATTGTAAGGGAGGGCGGTAGGCCTGTCTATAGGCGAATTGACCTATTGAGCGTAGACATTTCGCATAGCAATCTTGCTGGTAGCAGTGTTCCCCTGGGCTGGGTTCCTGCGCATGCTGGATTCCGCCTTGAGGAATAAAGAGCGAATCGATATCCAGCGCAATGGCAATGGGAATGCCGTTTCCTTCTCGCAGTCGCCTAGCGGTCCGGGAGATTCGCGGGCACCGAGGTGAGCCCCGAACGTGACATTTGTCACCTGACAGGCGTTTCCCAAAGGATTTACAATGGGAGTGTAGGGTGTTGTGGCAACGCGGTTGCTCTGGCAAGAGGGTTTGACGCCTGTAGCAAAGTCGATGCCGCTCTCAAGCAGCACCGCTACCGTAGGCCAGAGCAAAGTACAGGCTGTCGCCTGAGGAATATTGGTCGCTTCCTCGGGCATAGGGAGTGTGTAGCCATGACGACCGACACCTCTACTCGTGCTATGCAGTGGACGCCTCGGATTCTCGGCATCCTCTACGCCGCTTTTGTCAGCTTGTTTGCGCTGGATGTCTTTGGGCAGGGTACATCCTTTTCAGAAACCATCGTGGGCCTGCTGATCCACCTGGTCCCGACCTACATCATTGTGGCTGCGTTGGTGGTCGGTTGGCGCTGGCCTGTTTGGGGTGGCATCGCGTTTGTTGCCAGTGGGATTGCGTTCAATCTGTTTTTTCAAAATGAATGGGCTGTCACGCTCCTGCTGACCGGACCCCTGTTTCTGATTGGAGCGCTGTTCCTGCTGGACGCCTGGCTCGAACAGCGTGCCCTGCGACCGAGATTCTGAAATCGCCCGGCTCTGGGCCACGTTCAAACGAAAGAAGGCGCCCATCTGGACGCCTTCTGAAAACGTGTTACTCCGACGAACCGGTCAGACGCCGGTCGCCGACAGTCACTTCTCCAACGGTAGGCCCCGCTGCATCCAGCGCATCGTCCCGCCGACAACGTTGTACACCGTCTCGAACCCCTTCTGACCAAACAGGGCGGCGGCTGATTGGCTGCGGCTGCCTGTCGCGCAAACTACCGCGACCGGCTGCTGCGGGTCCAGTTCGTCAACCGACTGGCCCAACTCACCCAGAGGCATGAGCAGCGCGCCGGGAATGTGGCCTTGCTCAAACTCCCACGGCTCGCGCACGTCGACCACGACCGGCCTGTCCCCGTTCGAAGACTGGAGCAGCGATTGCAGTTCGTCTGGCTGGATATCCTGCACATCGCCGCTGGTTACGGGCAGGCCCATTGCCTGCCACGTTGCCAGGCTGTCGTCCAGGTAGCCGGCGACGGTATCGTAGCCAACCCGGGCCAGGGCATAGACAACGTCTGCGTAATCAGCCACGTCTTGCAGCAGCAAGACGATGGGAATATTGGGCGGCATGACGAAACCGATTCGATTACTGAGCTGGTCGTCGGCGGTCAGATGGACGGAACCGGGAATGTGCTCCTGTCGGAACGCCTCTTTGTCGCGCAAGTCGAGCAGGGCCGCTCCCAGACGGAACTGATCGACGGCCGCCTGCACAGTCAGTGGTCTGGGCTCGACGGTGCCCAAAGGCCGCGGGCCACGCCGGTTCATCTGCTTGATGCGCGTGTGATTGCCGGGCTGCTCCGGCAGGTCACTGATGGCGAAAGTAACAAACTCATCAAACTCGCGTGGGGAAAGTGCCGGGTTGAATTGGCGCTCGTAGCCGATCGTCGAACTACGCACCGAACCAATGCTCTTGCCGCACAAAGAACCGGCACCGTGGCCGGGGAAGATCATGACGCCATCCGCCAGCGGCAAGATTTCTTCGTGTAGCGAGGCGTACATATCACCAGCCAACTCGCGGGCGGCTTCAATGCCGACCAGATCAGGACGGCCGATATCTCCAACGAAGAGCGTGTCCCCCGTTAGCGCCATCCACGGGTCGTCGGCGCGAGTCTTGTCGGTCACCAGCAGGGTAATGCTCTCCGGGGTGTGACCCGGCGTGTGTCGCACGCTCAGCAGGACATTGCCCAACTTGATTGTGTCGCCTTCCGCGATGCTTTCGTGCTCGAACTCCGCCGCGGCGCCTTCGTGCAGATAGATGGTGGCGCCGGTGCGCTCGGCCAGATCCGTATTGCCGGAGACATGATCGGCGTGGAGATGGGTTTCAATGATATGGGTGATCGTCAGACCACGTGCTGCCGCAGCCGCCAGGTACTTGTCGACTTCGCGATCCGGGTCGATGACGGCGGCAATGCCATGGCCTTCACAGCCGACAAGATAGGACGCACAGCCGAGACCATCGATAAAGAACTGTTCAAGATACATGATGTGTTTTCTCCCACGCCAGCTGGCCTATCAGGCTAGCCGGCCAACACCTTTGGTACGTTATCGACCAGAAGGAATAATGCCAAACCTATGACGAACACGGCAAATATCTGGCGCAAACGGTCGGCCGGCAGACGATTGGCCAGGCGCGCGCCCGTAAACGTCCCTGCCAACCCGGCAATCACAAACACTACCAGGGCCGGTACGTCGAGCGCTCCGTCGCCCCAGTGCCCGGCAAAACCCGCCAGGCTGTTCATAGCGATGATGACCAGCGACGTCCCTACCGCTTGCTGAATAGGCAGCCCCAGCAGCATAACCAGGGCAGGCACGATCAGGAAGCCGCCGCCTACGCCAAGGACGCCGGTCAGAAGTCCGACAACTGCACCGCTGGCAATGACCTTCCAGACAGCAATATCCACTGTCTCCGTCGATTGCGTCGGTGGTTTTCGAACGATCAGCAAGACGCCAATGAACAACATCAGCAGGGCAAAGGCCACCATCAGTATATCATCGGAAATGAAGCGAGATAGTCCGGCCGCGAAGTAGGCAGTCACCATACCGGTGCCGCCAAAGATCAAAGCGACACGCCAATTCAGGGTGCCCTGGGCACGATGAAACATAGCCCCGAGGGCGCTGTTCGCTCCAACAATGGCCAGCGACGTCATGACCGCGACTTGTGGCGTCTGCCCGACGAGATAGACCAGTGCCGGGACGGTCAGAATCGAACCGCCGCCTCCGAGCAGGCCCAGTGACGCGCCGATGGTGAAGCCAAGCCCGAGGCCCAGAAGAATGCTGTCCATCGTCTACTTCTTGCGAGCAGGCGCCTTGCGCGCTTTGCCCTTGCGGACGGATAGCCCAGCTCGTTGCCAGCCAATCATCCCGCCTTTCAGGTTGATCGCTGTCAATCCGGCGCTGCTCAGTTGGCGAGCGGCTCGGCCGCTGCGATTCCCCGAACGACACACGCACAAGATTTCCCGATCGGCCGGCAACTCTTGAAGACGCTTCCCCAGTTCCCCCAGAGGTAGCAAATGGGCACCAGCAATGTGTCCATCGTGGTATTCGTGTGGTTCGCGGACGTCGAGTAAGTAGGGCGGGTTCGCCTCACTCAGCCGCGTATGCGCTTCCGACAGCCGTTAGATCAGCGCTAGATTGTCCGAACAGTTTGGCGAAGAAACTCATAGGTCACAAATACTCCTGGTCGGCCGATTGTCCGGCGAACCCTTTAGCGATCTACCCGGATCTTACCATCCCGGCTGATGACGAGTTAGACGCAATCGCTTATACTATGCCATAAGCCGCTGCTTATGGCTGGTGAGGCGCTATGATCGATCTGTACAAGCTGTACCTATTTACCGTCGTGGCCGGAGAGGGCAGTTTCACCGCCGCCTCGGAGCGCCTCTACATGTCGCAGTCGGCCGTCAGCCAGCACATGAAGGATCTGGAAGCGGGACTGGGCAGCACGCTGTTTCATCGAGGGCGTCGCGGGGTCAGGCTTACGGATGATGGGGATGTGCTCTACGACTACGCCCGGCGCATCCTGGATCTGGTGGCGGAAGCGGAGGTCGCTCTGACCGATGTTGGCCGCCTGGACAGCGGCCGCCTGCAGCTCGGCGCCACGCCGGGTATCGCCACGTATCTCGCGCCTGACTGGGTGGAGCGGTTTAGAGGCCTCTATCCGCGCCTCAATGTCGCCGTACAAACCGGCATCACCTCGCAGATCGTGGCCGATGTATTGGCAGGGCGGCTGGACCTGGCCTACATTGAAGGCGAGTTGGACGCCCATCGCCAACCGCGCCTCGCTTCGCAGGAGTTGGAGGAGATCGAACAGCTCGTGGTTATTGGCCCGTCCCACGCATGGTGGGGCCGCGACCGGGTCAATCTGTCCGAGTTATATGGCCAGCCCTTTGTCATGCGGCCGCCCAGCAGCCAGACGCGCATCTGGCTCGATGCGGCGCTCGCGGCCGATCGGGTGGTGCCTGTTGTTGCCTCAGAGTTTGATAATGTGGAATCGATCAAGCGCACGGTGGCCCAGGGACCTTATGTGACCATCCTGCCGGAGTACGCAGTGCGCGGCGACGTGGGGGCGGGCACGCTACAGGCACTGTCGATCAATGGCCGTCCCCTGAGGCGTACGCTGAAGATGCTCTGGGCGGCCGACGGCCACCTATCGCCCGTGGCCAAAGCGTTTGTCGATCTGACCGCAAGCGAGTTTCCTTCACCACCTGTGGCCGAACCGCCGCAAGCCGCCGGTTAGCGAATCGTCAGCTGATAGACCGGCCCGGCTGGGCTCAACGTCCCGGCGTACAGATTGCCGAGTGCGTCTTCGCCAATCGTGGCCAGCAGCTCGCCGGGCGGTAAAGTGCCTAGCAAGGTTCGCTCCCATGCGCCCGTTGCCAGAGACAGCGCGAAGATCTCGCCGGTGCACATGTCGCCAAAGATGTAGCGGCCGTCGCCGGGGTTCCACGCAGGGCGATAAATGTGGCCGCCTACAACAGCGCAGCGGCCGCTGCCGTCGCGGTGCGGATATTCGTGCACGGCAGGCACAAATTGGGTCTTGCACTCGGGAATGTCGTTCGCACCCGGTATCCTGTCCGGTCCTTCCTGGCAGGGCCAACCAAAGTTGAAGTAGGGGACGGAGAGCGGCGCGATGTTGATCTCTTCCCATAGCAGATCGCCGACATCGCCGATGTAGATCTGTTGACCCGGCGCGTCGACCTCGATGCGCCACGGATTGCGCAGGCCCATGGCCCATGTCTGCGAGTCGACGAAGCTCTGGACATTACCGGTTGCTTCCGGTGGTACAGCGTCTGGATTCAGGCGGACGACTTTGCCTTTGAGCGAATTGATCTCCTGGGCAACCAGCAAGCCGCGATCCTCACCAATGCCCACATAGAGGTTGTTGGTGGTCGGATCGAAGTCCATGCCGCCGCCCTTGTGCACATCGAACGCCTGAGCCAGTCGAATCATATAGGCTTCGGTGTTGGGATCGGCGACGTTGGGATCGGCCGACACCCGGAACCGCGACACCTTGGTGTGTACGTCCTTGTTGTCCCCAAAATCGAAGCCAGTCGTGTAGCTGACGAAGAAGAAGCCATTGCTTGCGTACTGAGGATGGAAGTCAATGTCGAAGAAGCCGTACTCACCCTGACCGGCAATCACGCGGTCACTAATATCCAGAAAAAGCGATTGGCTGCCGTCCGGCTGGCGGACCCAGACCCGACCGGCACGCTCGGCAATGAACAATCGGCCGTCGCCCGCGTGGGTGATGGCGGTCACTTCTGAGAAGCCATCGCCTACCGGTATGGTGGCGAACGCCGCGGGACTGGTGATGATCGGCAGCTGTACAGTGCCGCTTGCCGAACGGCCCTTTCCGGCGGAGGCAGCACTCTGACTGGCCAGCAGCAGTAGACAGGCCAGTGCACCGAGCAGCAGCAGGGCTAGCCAACGGGCGTGCTGAATAGTGGTGGGTTGTTGTGCGTTCTGCGTCTCGTTCATCTTTATCTGCCTCGCAGCGTCAATGTCAGTCGTCGCGCATCCGGTGGATAGGCGACGATCAGGGAATAACTACTTCATAAATAGGGCCCACGGCCACGCCTGCGCCGAGGAACTTCTGGCCCTGTGGCCCGGTTCCCGCAGTGATGACCAGGCTTGGCAACTCTGCGACGCCAAGGTTGGCCGCTGTCCATTGCCCGTCGAGGTTCTCGCTGAGCATCATCACCTCGCGGGTGCAGAAGTCGGCCAGCATGAAACGACCGTCGTTGGGATTCGAATCGGGTCGATAGACCCCGCCTCCGATGACGGCGCAGCGCCCGTCCTGGTGTGCGTAGGCGAAAGCCGGCTCGGTGAAGACAGCGGTCGGGTCACATTCGAACCCTTCGGGCACGTCGCGCCCGCTCTCAGGCCCTTCGCGGCATGGCCAGCCAAAGTTCAGCACCGGCTCGGAGAGGGGCTGAATGTTAATCTCCTCCCACGCGCTGCTTCCGACGTCGGCGATGAAGACGCGGTCAGTTGGCTCATCGACGTCAATTCGCCACGGGTTGCGCAGGCCCATTGAGATTAGTTCAGGCGGGACTATGGCGCTGACGTCCCCGGTCGCATCCATTGGTATACGGTCCACGTCGAACCGCACGATCTTGCCGTTCAGCAGCAGTGGGTCCTGCGCAAACGGTGACTTCCAATCCTCGCCGATGCCGGCATAGAGATGATGGTCGCGCCGGTCAAAGTCCAGTGCCCCACCTTTGTGGACCGGAGACGTCTGCGCCAGCTGCAGCAGAATCGCTTCGGTCGCCGGATCGGCCACATTGGGATCGTCCGTCACGCGAAAGCGGGAGATGTTCAGATAGACTGTCTCGCTAATCTGGCCGGTGTAGGCGACATAGAACAGGCCGGTCTGCTCGTAGAGCGGATGAAAGGCGATGTCGTAGAAGCCATACTCCGAGCCGTTGGTGACGACGCGGTCGCTGATATCGAGGAAAATCGTCTCCGACCCGTTTGGCTGCAGGACGACGATCTCTCCCGAGCGTTGACCGATAAACAGCCGTTCGTCGCGGGCATGGGTAATCGCCACCGGTTGGCGGATGTGGTGGCCGGTTGGAATGACCTGCAGCGCGGGCGGGACCATGACCGAAGGTAAGAATATGTTGCTGGTAGGCATATCTTCCTGAGCGCTGGCTCGGGCAGCGAGCGTGATGATACCAAGTAGCATCGCTGCCGTTACCATCACAGTCAGGACGGCCGCATGGCGGGCGCGGGACAGTGGCAGGCGGGCGGGTTGGGGGTCGGAAATCGTCGATGTCATAAGCTGCTCGTTTTGCCGGGCTTGTATTTGGGCGGATCTCGCTCCAGGCAAGTGGCTCCGGTCATTGTGATTTTAATCACATATCGATCAAATCGTCCAGCGAATCAGCGTACTCTTCACTGCTTCTTCCCCTACTTTTGCGCGCCTGCAGCTGCGCCCATAGAATCAAGCGCTGCGAACCATGACGAGCAGCGGCATGGTGGGCCAGGGCAACTACAACAAGGAGATGAGATGAGCGACAAGGTAAGATGGGGTCTGCTGTCGACAGCCAATATCAACAAGCGTTTGATCCCGGCTATCCGGATGGCGGAAAGGAGCGAGTTGGTCGCCGTTGCCAGCCGATCCAGGGAAGGGGCCGAGGCGTATGCGGCCGACTGGGAGATTCCTCTGGCGTTCGGCTCGTATGAGGCGATGCTGTCGTCAGGTCAAGTCGACGCCGTTTATATCAGTCTGCCCAATCATCTCCACGCAGAGTGGAGCATCAAGGCTCTGGATGCCGGGGTGCATGTCCTCTGCGAGAAACCGTTTGCGCTGACCTTGCGCGAGGTGGATGAGATGACGGCCGCCTCAGAGCGAAACAGTTGTGTCCTGGCAGAGGCTTTTATGTACCGGCATCATCCGCAGACGAAGGTCGTTGGGGAGTGGGTGGCGAGCGGCCGTCTGGGTGATCTAAGCGTCGTGCGCGGCGTCTTCAACTTCAAGCTCACCAATCGGGACAACATTCGCCTTGCTCCCGAAAAGGGAGGCGGCAGCTTATGGGACGTCGGCATCTATCCTCTGAGCTTCGCCCAGTACGTGGCCTCTGGGCCGCCGGAGTGGGTTGAAGCCGATCAAATGCTGGGGGCTACCGGGGTTGACGAAACGTTCGTGGGCCAGCTTCATTATCCGAACGGCATGATGGCCCAGATCAGTTCCAGCCTGCAGACGCCCTGGTATACGTTTGCGGAGGTGCTGGGCACCGAAGGGCGGCTGGTCCTCAATCGTCCGTTCACCGGGCTAACGCCGGGCGAGCGGCGGCTGCTGCATGTGGATGCAGACAATCAGGAGCATGAACTGCCCGTTGAGGAAAAGGAGCTGTACCTGGGCGAAGTGGAGGATATGGAGGGGGCCATCCTTGACGGGTCTGCGCCGTATCTGACCCTATCGGAGACCAGAAACCATGTCCGCACGATCCTGGCGCTGCTTGAGTCAGCGGAGCACGGCAAGCGGGTCTACGTGGAGGAGGTCAGTTAGCGCAATCGCTGAGTGAGCGCAGGCGATTTACGCCGTCAGCTACATTCTTTTACATTCGGCGGGCCAGTTGGGCACGGTTTTCCGTTATAATACGGGCCGAACAATGCACCAACAGGAGTACCGCCTTTGACCAATCAGTTCACCAACGGCTACGCGCTGCTAATTGCGGTTGATGAAAATCAGATGCCGGGCTATGCCTTGCCCGCTGTCGCCAAAGATGCCGCGGCGCTGCAAGCCGTGCTGATTCACCCTGAGCGCTGCGCCTATCTTGAGGAGAATGTGCGTGTCCTGCGTGGCCCAGCTGCCTCTCGCGACGGCATACTCAATGGACTGAGCTGGCTTGAGGAACGACTGCGGCTGCACGAAGGCGGCGACACGACGGCGATCATCTACTACACCGGCCACGGCGCTCGCAACACGGCGGACGACAGCTACTACATTCTGCCGTACGATTTTGGGCTACCTGCCGCCGAACGCGCTATTCCGGCGGCCGATATCGTCACCGCGGTTAGCATCATTCGACCCCAACGGCTGCTGGTGATCCTTGACTGTTGTCATGCGGCTGGGCTGGGCATCAAGGGCGACGATCCGCTGGAGGAGCAAGGCTTGCGGCACGCCGCCGCACCGGCCGATTCCGAGTCGATTTCTGCGCTTGCGCTCGGGCGCGGGAGAGCGGTCCTCAGCTCGTCTACTGGGGAAGAGCAGTCGTACGTGCGCATGGACCGCACCATGAGCGTCTTCACCTACCATCTGGTGGAAGCGCTGAGCGGCCAGGGCACGCCGGCCAACGACGCCACTGACGTGCTGGTCAGCGATGTAATGGGGTACGTGAGCCGCACCGTGCCGCAGACGACGATGAACGACTACGGCCTGCCGCAGACCCCGTATTTTCAGATGAGTGGCGAGAACTTCCCGGTGGCGCTGCTGTTGGGTGGCGAGGGGTTGTCCAAAGGTCGCGCTGCACCCACGCCGGAGACGTTGACGTATTGGCCGTCCGTGCAAGCGGCCCAACCCGCCGGCCTGGCCATCGCTGGTGACGTCCACACCGGTGGCGGCGATTTCGTTGGCGGCAACAAGACGGTTGGCGGCGACATCATCTCTGGCAGCCAGTACAATCTGTCCGGCAACTTCACCGGCTCCATCCTCAACATTGACACGCAGATGAACGGTATCACCCAGCGAATCGAAGGCGCCCCCGGCGATTCGATGGCGGGCCGAGCCGAGATGCTCCAACTTGTGGCCAGCTTGCAAGCGGCGCTCGAACAGCTTCCGCAAAGCGAGCGCGAGCAGGCTGACGGCTTGCTCCACCGCCTGACCGGTCTCATGACCGAGCTGGATCGTGGCGACCGGGAGATGATCATGCTCCTGGGCGAGAGCTTGCTGCGGGCCGCCGAGCCATTCGAGGCGCATGGAGCGACAATTCCCGATCTGGTGGACAAGATTGTGGCCGCTGCCCGCCAATTTGCCCGTTAACTCAGCCGACAATTAGGAGAAGTGATGAACGAAGCCAGCCGCGTATACCTAGTTGACATCCAGCAGAAGCTCATCACGCTTTATGATGCTGAGGAATTGCAGACGCTGTGCTTCGTGTTGGGCATCGACTACGACAGCTTGCGCGGCGGTGCGAAGCAGACCAAGGTCAATTCGCTCATCATGTTCATGGGCCGCAATGGCCGTCTACCAGAGCTGGTGGAACAGACCCGTGAGGATCGCACCCATGTCGACTGGCCCGATTTGCCCGACGAGTTTGAGCTGCCTCAAGTGGTAAGCGACAACGGCTATGGGGCGCCAACGTACGTGGTCAATACGGGCGGTGGGGCGTACGTTCAGGGCTATGTGGCGACTGGCGGCGGCAACTTCACCGGCCGTGACAACTGGGTGGCCGGGGATGCCATCAGTGGGGATCAGGTTGAGTTGTCAGGGGACTTTCGGGGTGGTGTCGTCAATGTCGATAGTCATCTGGAGCACGCGGTGCAGAGTATTGCCGCCATGCCGAACGGGACGCCAGAGGATAAGGCCGAGTTGGCCCGCCTGATCGCCCAGCTACGAGGAATGCTGGCCCAGGTTCCACCGGAGCTGGCAGCCGACGCCGGGTCCATTGCCCGCCGCGTCGAGGTGCTGGCTGAGGAAGCCCAGAATGACAAGCCGGATCAATCGCTCATCAATGAGATTGGCGACGGCCTGCAGCGAGCGGCACGGCGGCTGGCCCCGCGATTGCCCCAACTCCTGCCGTTGGTGGGTGTCATTCTTGACACCATTCGCTTCATGACCGCGTCCCGTCCGTGAGCCGAACGCGCTATCCGCGGCGCACGGTAGCTCGCAGATCGACGGCATAGACGCCTTCACCGGGCGCCATCACCCGCAGTGGGTTGATCTCGATCTCTGCAATTTGTGGGAAGTCAGCGGCGAGCTGTCCCAGGCGCTGGATGGTATCGAGCACCGCCTGTCCATCCGCCGCCGGTATGTGGCGGAACCCGTCCAGCCGTCGCCCGGCCCAGGTTTCGCGCAGCATCTGCTGGGCCTCTTCTCGCGGCACCGGCGCCAGCGCAAACGTCACATCACCTAACCCCTCGACCTCTATGCCGCCGGATCCAAACATGACCAGCGGCCCAAACTGTGAGTCCTGTACAGCCCCGACGATCACTTCCTGGCCGCCGAGAATCATCTGCTGCACGGTAATGCCTTCGATTAGCGCGCTCGGATCATAGTCATGGACATTGCGGCGAATCGTTTCGCAGCCCGTCACGACAGCCTGCGGCGAGTCCATCCCAATCAGGACGCCCCCGGCATCACTCTTGTGAGAGATGGCAGTTGAAGCGACCTTGAGTGCCACCGGGTAGCCAATCTCATCTGCCGCCGCCACAGCTTCCTCCGCCGATGTGGCCAACCGCGCCACCGGCGTCCGGATGCCGTAGGCAGCGGCGATGGCCTCGACAATATCAGGCGGCAGCGACTTCGGCTCATCGCCGTTCACGTCGGGCAGTGCAGCCAGCAGTTTCAGCACGCGCTCTGGATGCAGATCTGGTTCGTCCAGGCCATCAGACGCGGCATTAGCTATGCCGGCCGCGCTTGAACGGGCCCGAAGCTGCTCGCCTCGCCTGACAAGGACGGCCAGAGCCGCGGCTGCCCGTTCCGGGAAGCGATAGTCCGGAATCTGCGCCGCGCGAAAGTATTCGACTGCCTCCTGAATCATGCGCTCGCCCATCAAAGCGATAACGACCGGCTTGGTGGCAGAGTAGATGATGGGGATCATCGCTCGGGCCACCCCGCCGGCAGACTCCATCGGCGGAGGGGGCAGGATGACCATGACGCTGTCGACGTGAGGGTCGTCCAGCAAGATGCGCAGACTCTCCGCATACTGTTCGGCGGTCGCCGCAGCCAGCATGTCGACCGGATTGCGGAGGCTGGCTCCGGCGGGCAGTAAAGCACCCAGCGCCGTTCGTGTTTCGTCAGACAGGGACGCGAGGTGCAGGCCGAGCGACTCTAATGCGTCCGTGGCGGTAACGCCGGGACCACCGGCGTTGGTCAGCACGGCTACATTCGGCCCCTCCGGCAGCGGGCACCAGGCGAGCGTGCGCGCCCAATCGAACAGCTCTTCGCTGGTCTCAGCCCGGATGACCCCGGCCCGGCGAAACGCAGCGTTGAACGCAGACTCCTGGCCCGCCAACGCACCGGTGTGGGAGGCGACCGCCGCCTGGCCCGCCGCGAAGCGGCCCACTTTGAGGGCGATAATCGGTTTCTCTTCCGAGACCTGGCTGGCGACATGGACGAACCGGCGGCCGTCGCTGACACCCTCCAGATACATCGTCAGTACGCGCGTGTGGGGATCGGCGGCGACGGCCGTCAGCATATCCGTCTCGCGCACATCGAGCTGATTGCCCAGGCTGACAAGCCGCGACAGGCCAAACCCTTGCCCGCGAGCCCAGTCGATGACGGCCGCGCATATCGCGCCGGAATGGGAGATGAAGGCGATGCCGCCCGGCGTTGGCCCGGGGGGTGGCAGGAAGGTTGTGTCCAGGGGTACGTGCGTGTCGAGCACGCCGATGCAGTTGGGCCCGATCAGGCGCATGTCGTAGTCGCGGGCCACTCGCAGACAGTCATCCTCGTGGGCCGCGCCTTCCGGCCCGACCTCCCGAAAACCGCCGGAGGCAATGATGGCTGCTCGGATGCCCCGCTTGCCCACCTCCGCCAGTGTCTGGGCCACGAACGGGGCGGGGATGAGCAGGACGGCCAGATCGACCGGATCGGGCACGTCGGCCATGCTCTTATAAATTGGGCGCTCCAGCAGTCGGCCGCCTTTCGGGTTGACGAAATGAATGGCGCCCGGGTAGCCGCTTTGCACGAGGTTACGTGCGAGACCAAAGCCCAGCTTGGTCGGGTTGGTAGACGCGCCGATAACGACCACGCCGCGCGGGGTGAAGAACGGGAGAAGCGTAGGATCAGGGTTGACGCTCATCGTGCCGTCACATTGTAATGCGGATGCGGCCAAAGTTCACGGATTGTCTGGCCGAAGCGACCTTGTACCTTCTCTGGCAGGGTCTTCCAGGAGTCGGGTTGCCAACCAAAGCCGCGACATGCCTTGTCGCGTTCTCTGGCGCCGCCAGCAGACCTGAAACGAATCCGGCCCCTACGGCCGCTCGAACAGCGAGGGCGCTGCCCTCACTCGGATTTCCCATTGCTTTTGGGGTCGAAAACCGTTAGACTATTGCCTATGAGCAGTTAAGTTGCCCCCCAACTTGTCCTTTTGCGCGGTGTCGGCGTCGATCTCCTATCGATTCGGGATACACACTGCGCCTGGTATCCTTCTGGTGCCGGCTCATGCCCCGTACCACATTACGTTCAATAGCATTAAAGTAGCCTATAGTGGTCTCGTATCATGTCTGAAAACTATGATCTAAAGCAGACGTTGTCTGACAGTCGCCCTGTCGGACTGTGGCGGATGCTAACCGGATACCATCTAATCTACATTGGGGCGTTCCTTAGTATCGGCCTGGCGGCTGTTGCTCAAACGTCATTCTACTACCTGCTGCGCTACTTCATTGACAACGTCCTTGGTGTGCCCAGCGCACAGAACCAGTTGGTTTGGGTCGCCGCCGGGTTTATGGGACTGGCTGCGCTGCAGGGTACCTTCACGTTCATCGGCGGCCGGTGGGCAGCCCAGGCCTCCGAAGGTGTGACACGTCGTCTGCGCGACTATCTGTATGACCAGATTCAGCGGCTGACGTTTGCCTACCATGACAAGACGCCGACCGGTGAGCTGATCCAGCGCTCGACCTCCGATGTAGACGCTCTGCGCCGCTTCTATGGCGAAGAGTCCATCGGCTTTGGTCGCGTCATCATGCTCTTCATCGTCAACTTCATCGCCTTGCTGACGCTCAATGTGCAGCTGGCACTGATATCGGTTGTGGTTGTGCCTTTTGTGGTGCTCATTTCCGTCTACTTCTTTAAGAAGATTGGCGATCGGTACGAGCTGTTCCAGGAACAGGAAGCAAAACTGTCCAACACGCTGCAGGAGAACTTGTCTGGTGTTCGCGTGGTGAGGGCGTTCTCGCGCCAGGATTATGAGATCGACAAGTTTGAAGGCGACAACCGGGGACGCTACGAAAGCGGCCGCAGCTTGCTGCTGCTCCACGCTATCTACTGGCCGACGACTGA
Organism: uncultured Chloroflexia bacterium; assembly: GCA_963715935.1. Lineage (GTDB taxonomy): Bacteria > Chloroflexota > Anaerolineae > Promineifilales > Promineifilaceae > Promineifilum. The sequence goes on from CAVQSM010000010.1 coordinate 199,832, forward strand.
CATCATTGTCGGGGTCCAGCTGGTGATTGGCTACGCTGTTGGCGCGTTGATGGCCATTGAAGGGACGATCACGGTCGGCACCTTTGTCGCCTACATGGGTATGCTGGGTTGGATCATGTGGCCCATCCGCAATGTAGGCCGTCTGATTGTGCAGATGTCGATTGCGCTGGTCTCCTACGACCGCGTGTCGGAAATCATCAAGCAGGATCGCGAGCCAGTGGACGCTGGTACCTACCAGCCGACCGGCCCGTTGACAGGTGATGTCACCTACGAGAATGTGACCTTTGCCTATGAAGAAGATATGGCGGTCTTGCACGGTGTGTGCTTTCACTGTCCGCCGGGCCAATCGGTAGCTCTTGTCGGCGCAACCGGTTCGGGCAAGACGTCGCTCGTGAACCTGCTGCCACGTTTCTATGAGTACGAAGGCAGCATCCTGCTCGATGGCGTAGAGCTGCGCGACTATCCGCGCCGCTACCTGCGCGAGCAGATCGGCGTTGTCCAGCAGGAACCGTTCCTGTTCTCACGCACGATTCGTGACAATATCACGTATGGAGTGGGTCGGGACGTGACCGAGGAAGAGATCTACCAGGCGGCCGACGCCGCAGCGGTTCATGACGTCATTCTCGGCTTTCCGAAAGGGTACGACACGATTGTCGGCGAGAAGGGCGTAACGCTCTCGGGCGGACAGAAGCAGCGGATCACAATTGCGCGAACGCTGCTGAAAGACCCGGCCATCCTGATCCTCGACGACGCGACGTCATCGGTGGACACGGAGACGGAGACGTCGATTCGTGAAGCGCTGGCTGAGTTGATTCCGGGACGGACGACGTTCATCATCGCCCACCGCATTCAGACCGTCATGGCGGCCGATCAGATTCTGGTGCTCGACGATGGACGGGTCGTCCAGACGGGCACGCACAGCGAGCTGATCGATCAACCGGGTACCTATCAAAAAATATATCGTCTTCAGTCACAGATTGAGGACGAGCTGCAGGAAGATTTGGCTTCCGCCGCTGCGCCAGCCTGAGGAAAGGTGCTGAGGCGCAGCGGTCGTCCCCGAGTGGACAAGAGGCAATGATGGAAGATTATTTCGAGGAAGAAGAGTTTTCAACAGATTACAGCGGTGATACCGTCCGGCGCATTGTCGAGCAGGTACGGCCGTACTGGCCAATGGTGGTCGGGTTCCTGATCATGATCATCGGCGTTGCGCTGGCCGACTCGATCTTCAACTACCTGAGCAAGCTGCTGATTGACGACGCGATCATCCCCGGCGACACGGCAGCGCTGCGCGAGATTCTGACTCGCTACGCCATCATTACGGCGCTGATGGCGGGCGCGGTGTTCGGTTTCATCTACCTGACCGGTATTCTGGGCGAGAAAGTACGCTACGATCTGCGGCGCAAGCTGTTCGATCATTTGCAGAGGCTTTCGTTCTCCTACTTCGACAAGACTCCAGTCGGCTGGATCATGTCGCGGGTGACGTCGGACACTGAGCGCATCGCCGACCTGGTGACGTGGGGCCTGCTCGATGTCACCTGGGGCATCACCAGCGTCGCTGTAGCCATCGTCTTCATGCTGGCGATCAACTGGCAGTTGGCGATTCTGGTCCTGATTACGGTGCCGCTGCTGGTCTATGTGGCCTACTACTTCCGGCGTCGCATCCTGGTTGAGTTTCGCGAAGTGCGACGGATCAACTCCAAGATCACCGGCGCTTATAACGAGAACATCACCGGCGTGCGGGTCACGAAGTCGATGGCGCGTGAGGAGCAGGACCTGGTCGAGTTCCAGGAGCTCAGCGGCAGTATGCATGATGCGTCTTATCAGGCGAGTGTGCTGTCGGCGATGTTTCTACCTGCTGTCCAGCTCATCAGCGCGCTGGGCGTGGCCCTCGTGGTCTGGTACGGCGGTCTGCTGGCGCTGCGTGGTCTGACCACGCCGGGTGATATCCAGGCGTTTGTCGGCTACGTGACGTTCATGCTGTGGCCTGTGCAGGAGATGGCCCGCGTCTTCGCTCAGATGCAGCAGTCGATTGCATCGGGTGAGCGCGTCTTCTCGCTGCTGGACGCCGTTCCGTCTGTGCAGGATGCGCCGGACGCCACCACGCCGGACTCAATTGCGGGCGAAATCGTCTTCGACAACGTCAACTTCTACTATGAGGAAGGCAAGCCTGTACTGCAGGATTTCAACCTGTCGGTGCGGCAGGGCGAGACGATAGCGCTGGTCGGGCCAACTGGTGGCGGCAAGTCGACAATCGTCAATCTTGTCTGTCGCTTCTACGAACCGAAAGACGGCACGATCTCGTTTGAACGGGACCGACTATACGACGCTGACTCAGGAAGCGATCCAGTCCAACATCGGCATGGTACTGCAGACGCCGCACCTCTTCTCCGGAACAGTCAAGGAGAACATCCGCTATGGTCGTTTGGATGCAACCGACGAAGAGATCGTCGAGGCGTCGCGGTTGGCGGGTGCGCACGAGTTCATCGCAACGCTGGAAGACGGCTACGATGAAGAAGTCGGCGAGGGTGGCAGCATGCTCTCGGTCGGTCAGAAGCAGCTGATCAGTCTGGCCCGAGCCATTCTGGCGGACCCGGACCTTTTCATCATGGACGAGGCGACGAGTTCGGTGGATACGCTGACCGAGGCGCTGATTCAACGTGGGATGGAGCAGATGATGGTCGGACGGACGAGCTTTGTGATCGCCCACCGGCTCTCGACTATCCGCCGGGCCGATCGCATTCTGGTCATCGAGAACGGCCGTATTGAAGAGTTCGGTACCCATGCGGAGCTGATTCAGGCTCGAGGTCACTACTACAACCTGTACACGCGACAGTTCCGGCGCGAGCGGGAGGCGGCCCTTGGCATCTAACCTGACAAACGGACCGGGCGACTCGACAGAAACGCTGCTCCAGCTGTTTGCCGTCGAGTCGTCTGGTCCGGTGAGTTTGCCGGTCCCAGACGGAGTTCGCGCGTTTCCCGATCTGTATGGCGGCCTTGATCTGGGTGTCTACTCGGCTTTGCGCACGTTCGATCATCATAACTTCCTGGCGCTTGAGGGCCATCTGGACCGCACAGAGCAGTCGATGGCACTGCTGGGCTGGGCGTATGAACTGGACCGGGAACGGCTGTGCCGGGCGCTTGATGCCGTGTGCCGGGCGTTTCCCGCGCCGGAGATGCGCGTGCGCTTCGACATTCTTGCCGCGCCCGCTACGGCGCTGGGCACGACCAGCCGAGAGCTGATTGCGCTGCAATCGTTTGAGCCGCCGCCGCCGTCCCTCTACGAGACTGGCGTAAGAGTCGCGTTGGCCGACCCCAACCTGTCTCGCGAGAATCCGCTGGCCAAGACAGCCGGGTTTGCTGCCCGTCGACCGGCGCTGGCGATGGATGCGGCGACGTCCGAGAGACCGTATGAGTACTTGCTCACGACACCGGACGGCCGCATCCTGGAGGGCAGCGGGACCAACTTCTACGGCATTCGAGATGGCGTCTTGCAAACTGCTGGCGAAGGGGTGCTGGAGGGCATCACGCGGCGCATCGTTCTGGAGCAGGCCGCCGCGCTCGGAATAACGGTCAGCCTTGAGCCCGTAGCGGTCGCTGACATCGGTTTGTTGGACGAGGCCGCTTTGAGCGGCTCGTCGCGGGCTTTGCTGCCTGTGGTGCAAATTGGCGACCAGGTCATTGGCGACGGCCGTCCTGGTCCGATCAGCTTGAGCCTCCTCCAGGCATATCAGCGCTACCTGCGCGACAACATCCGTCCGGCGGTTTGAGATTTGCCAAACGTTGCTACAATACCATCGTAGTCGCGTGGTTCGCTTGTGGACACGCGTCGAACGGAAGGTAGGTAGCACCGTATGCTGACTCTCTCGCCCAACGAAGCCCTGGTTATCACACTATACGACATTGGGGCGTTCCAATTCGGTCGGTTTCGGCTGCACAGTGGGCGCGAGTCGCGTATCTATATCGATCTGCGTGTGCTTGTTTCCTACCCTCATGCGCTGCGACAGGTGGCCACCGCGTATCGCGGCGTGCTTGAGGATCTTACCTTCGACCTGCTGGCGGCTACGCCGCTGGCGGGCATGCCGATCGGGACAGCGATCTCGCTCGACATGAATGTACCTATGATCTATCCGCGCAAGACCGCCAAGAGCTACGGCACGGGCAAAGAGATCGAGGGCAAATGGTCGATCGGACAGACCGCTGTGGCTATCGATGACCTGATTACATCGGGTGACAGCATTCTGGATACGATCGCCTCGTTGAAGGCGGCAGGGCTACGCGTCCGTGATGCGGCGGTTCTCATTGACCGGGGGCAGGGCGGCAGCCAACTCCTGACGGAGCAAGGCTACAGGCTGAACTCAGTGCTTACCCTGGACGGTATGCTGGAAACGTTGGTAGAACACCAGCGGCTGACGGGCCGGCAGCGCGACGAAGTCGTCGCTTCGCTGGGCAATTAGGCCCGTTCTGATTTATGAAGATGCGGCTCTGGCCGCTTGAGTGATGCTCACTGGTGACTGGCCGTACCGAAGGTCAGCCACTTATTGTCTTGAGTCTACTGATGCGGTCGATTACCAAGCGAATGTGGTAATAGGTGTCGACCTGCGGTGGACTCTTTTTGTTGACTGAGGAGATTCATGACCAGGATAAGTGAAAAGCTAAAGCGCAGCACAGCTCACGACGTGCTGCGGTACGAAGACAATCCGCTGCAAGTGATGTTCGAGCCGCGCTCAGTCGCTGTTATCGGCGCAACCGAGCGCGAAGGCAGCGTGGGGCGGACCATCGTCTGGAACCTGATCAGTTCGACGTTTGGTGGGACGATCTTTCCCGTCAACCCGAAGCGCAACAGCATTCTGGGCATCAAGGCGTATCCATCCATTGGCGCCATTCCGGATCCTGTTGATCTTGCTGTCATTGTGACGCCCGCCCAGACTGTGCCCGATATTATCCGCGAATGTGTGGCGGTGGGTGTGCAGGCGGCGATCATCATCTCGGCGGGCTTCAAGGAGACCGGGCCTGAAGGCGTTGCGCTCGAGCAGGAGATTCTTGGTATTGCCCGGCAGGGCGGGATGCGAATTGTGGGGCCGAACTGTCTCGGCGTCATGAATCCCATCAGCGGGCTGAACGCGACGTTCGCGAGCAAGATGGCCAGGCCAGGCTCCGTTGGTTTCATCAGCCAGAGCGGCGCCTTGCTGACCGCGATCCTCGATTGGAGCTTCAGCGAGAACGTCGGCTTCAGCGCCTTCGTCTCGGTCGGCTCTATGCTGGACGTGGGGTGGGGCGACCTGATCTACTACCTGGGCGACGATCCTAATACGCGCAGCATTGTGCTATACATGGAGTCGATTGGCGACGCGCGTTCCTTCCTGTCGGCGGCGCGCGAAGTGGCGCTGACGAAACCGATTATTGTCATCAAACCGGGCCGCACCGAGGCCGCTGCCACGGCAGCCGCGTCCCATACCGGTTCCTTAACAGGCAGCGATGAAGTGTTGGCGGCCGCTTTCCGCCGTTGCGGTGTTCTGCGCGTCAACACCATTGCCGAGCTGTTCAATATGGCGGAGGTGCTGTCCAAACAGCCGCGCCCGCGCGGGCCACGCCTGACCATCGTCACCAATGCCGGTGGCCCTGGCGTGCTGGCTACCGACGCCTTGATTACGACTGGTGGAGAGCTTGCGCCGATCTCTTCCGAGACGATGCTGGCGTACAACGAGTTGCTCCCGCCGCATTGGAGCCATAACAATCCCATCGACATCCTGGGTGATGCTGACGCCAACCGCTACGCCGAGTCGATGAAGATTTCGGCCGAGGACAAGGAAAGCGACGGCACGTTGGTCATTCTGACGCCTCAGGCGATGACCGATCCGACCGAGACCGCCAAAGCGGTTACCGCACAGTTTGGCAATCAGCCCCACCGGTCGGTAGGCAAGCCAATTCTGGCGAGCTGGATGGGCGGCCCGGAAGTGGCCGAAGGCGAAGCGATTCTGAACGCGGCCAACATCCCGACGTTTGCGTACCCCGATACGGCCGCCAGCATCTTCAACTACATGGTACGCTATCAGCGACGGCTGACAGCGCTGTACCAGACGCCCCAACTGGCCGAGGATTATGATGAAGCCGGCTTCAAGCGCTTCCTGGTCAGTGAGATGATCCAGAGCATTCGCGACTCGGGCCGTGTGATTCTGACTGAGTATGAGTCCAAGCAGGTGCTGGAAGCGTATGATATCCCGACCGTGACCACACGGCTGGCCACGACCTCAGATGAGGCAGTAGCCGTGGCGGAGGAGATTGGTTACCCGGTGGTGGTCAAGCTGAACTCCGAGACGATCACGCACAAGACCGACGTGGGTGGGGTACGCCTCGACCTGGACACAGCCGACGAAGTCCGGCATGCGTTCGACACGATGGAAGCATCCGTGGCCGAGAAGTTCAGCCCGGAAGATTTCCTCGGTGTCACCGTGCAGCCGATGCTGAAACTGAACGATGGATATGAGCTTATCCTCGGTTCCAGCCCCGACCCACAGTTCGGGCCGGTCGTGCTCTTTGGCACGGGCGGTACGCTGGTCGAGGTCTTCAAAGACCGGGCTTTGGCCATCCCGCCGCTCAACACCACACTGGCCCGGCTAACGATGCAGCGCACCAAGATCTATGAAGCGCTGCAGGGTATCCGCGGGAGGCCGCCGGTGGACCAGGCAGAGTTGGAAAAGATCTTCGTGCGCTTCAGTGAACTGGTCGTGGAGCAGCGCTGGATTCGAGAGATCGACATCAACCCATTGTTCGCCTCTCATGAGCATCTGATTGCCCTTGATGGGCGCGTCGTGTTGTATGAAAAGGATGTGGCGGAAGAAGATCTGCCCAAGCTGGCCATTCGACCCTATCCGGCGCAGTATATCACGTCATTCACCAGTGGGGACACAGAGTTCACGATCAGACCGATCCGTCCGGAAGACGAGCCGAAGATGGTGACGTTCCATGAGAAGCTGTCCGAGCACAGCGTTTACTTGCGCTACTTCCGATCGTTCCAGCTGAGCCAGCGAGTTGAGCACGAACGACTGACCCGCATCTGCTATGTCGACTACGATCGCGACCTGGCACTGGTTGTCGAGAGTACAAATCCGGAGAGCGGTGAGGAGGAGATTCTGGCTGCAGGCCGCCTCTCGCGACTCGCCAACCCGGAGGAAGCGGAATTCGCCATGCTGGTCAGTGATGACCATCAGCGGCGTGGCGTTGGCACTGAACTGCTGCGCCACCTGATCGAGTTCGGTCGTGACGAAGGCATCAAGCGCGTTGTGGCCTACATGCTGCCGGAGAATCGAGGCATGATGCGCGTGTGCGAAAAGCTCGGTTTCCGCTTTGAGCGGGAGGATGATCTGATTAAGGCTGTCTACGATATGTAGCAAGGGACTGACCCACTTGTCAGCTGCTGCCGGGTCTCGCCACGTGGGGCCCGGCAGTTCTTGTTCCGGCAGCGGATAGATAACTGCAGCGTGCGTTGAGAAAGGAGCGCCATTAACCTATAATGGCGTTATGTGCTGGCGCAGTTGGGATCAATCTATTGGCATGAAGTGCGATAAGTGATGGCTGACTTTACAACTGACCCGGTTGTCTTGCCGGAAACGATTGCCGACAAGAGCATTCTTGCGTTGGCCAAACTTGGCCAGACTCTTACTTCCAGCCTGGAACTTGATGAGGTGTTACAGCGGGTATTGACCGAGGTAACAGCGCTGCTTGCTGCGGAAGGTGTGGCCATTCTGATGCTCCAGGGCCCGGAACTGGAGTTTGTCGCTGTTAACGGATCGGCCGCCGAGAATCTGAAGGGCCAGCGAATGCCGCGTGAGGCTGGGGTAGTCGGGCATGTTATGTCAACAGGGGAACCGGTATGGCTAAACACCCGAGGGAGTAATGTGGCCGGACTGCGAATCTATCGCGACATCGAGACGGTAAGCAGTTTTCATACACAGTCGCTCCTGGCAGCACCTCTGCTGCAGGACGGCAATGTGATTGGCGTTCTCGAGGCGGCCCATAGCGACCCGGACGGGCTGCGGCCAGAGGATCTACCTGTGCTGGCGGCAGCCTCCACATGGGCGGCAATCGCCATTCGCAACGCCCAGCTTCATGCGCAAGCCCAAGAGGCGCGCGAAGAGCGGGCCATGTTGGAGGAACGCGCTCGCCTTGCTCGCGAGCTGCATGATGCTGTGACCCAGTCACTCTACAGCATGGCGGTCCTGTCGGCTGCCTGGCGACGGCAAATCGCGGCCGAGCGACTGGCGCCCAAGCCTGAACACATTGAAGAACTTGGCGATCTGGCGCTGCAGGCGCTCAGAGAGGTTCGTCTGTTGATTTACGAACTGCGGCCAGCGGAGTTCGCTGAAGAGGGGTTGATCGGAGCGTTGCACCGGCGGTTGGAGGCGGTGGAAGGTCGGGCAGGGCTGACGGCCCGGCTGGTGGTTTCCGACATGGACGGCAATCCTCTTTTGTCGCAGCTGGCGGCTGGGGATGGACCGGGGGTCGAGTTCTATCAGCTGCCGCCTGCCCTGGAGGCTGAGCTATTTCGGATTGCCCAGGAGGCGCTCAACAACGTGATCAAACATGCGTCGGCAACAGAGGTGACGATATCCTTGCGTATCGGTCAGCAAGAGCTGGCGCTTGAGATTGTCGACAATGGCCGTGGCTACAATATTAATGTCCCAGGTGAGTCCGGTGGGTTTGGTCTGACCTCAATGAGAGAGCGAGCAGAGCGCCTTGGCGCGAACCTGCAGTTCATTGGAGGGCCGGACCGGGGGACGCGGGTCATATTGAGTGGTGTACCGTTAGTGACGTGAGCAAGGCACGACAAGGAAGTGACGCGTAATGGAAAATGGAAGGCCGATATCAGTGCTGATTGCTGATGACCACGCTATTGTGCGGCGTGGTCTGAGAACTCTAATTGACGGAGAGCCGGATCTGACCGTGGTGGGCGAGGCGGCCGACGGTGCAGAAGTCGTGACGATGGCTCGGGAACTGCGGCCTGATATCGTGTTGCTTGACCTGGTCATGCCGGTGCAGAGTGGTCTGGACGCATTGACGTTGATTCGCGAAGAAAACCCGGATGCCCGCGTTCTGGTGCTCACGAGCTTTGCCGGCAACGACAAGGTGTTCCCGGCCATTCGCGGCGGAGCCTCTGGCTATGTACTAAAGGATGCGGGGGCCGAGCAGCTGTTGACGGCCATCCACGAGGTAGCGCAGGGTGAATCCTATTTGCATCCAACGATTGCCCTCAAGATGCTGCGTGAAATCGACAGTGGGGCGGCGGACATGGAGACGGTCGAACTGAGTAGCGATCCGCTTACTGAGCGCGAGGTTGATGTCTTGCGCCTGGTCGCTCAGGGGTTGACCAACCAGGACATCGCGGAGGCGCTGGAGATTAGCGATAGAACGGTCGGTAATCACATCGGTAGTATCTTGCGCAAGCTGCATCTCGCGAACCGGACGCAAGCGGCACTCTATGCGCTGCGGCGTGGCATCGTTGATCTGGATAAGGACGACTGACCGTCAGATCGTCGTTGGCATATCCACTGTCAAAGTAGAGTTGCCACAGTCGGTGTTCAGGGCTACACTTCGGATCAATCCCAGCCCTGCGGCAGGCGCTTCAAGCGCCCGGGGAGATTAGCCACACGTGTGGAATCGAGAACTATGCGGCACTCGGAATCCAGCTGTTTCGTCTTGCGCCTTTGCCCCATTTAGCAGCCTGACCACAACAGTACCCATCCAGTAGGTCGCCCGATGTGACTTGCTGCCGCTGAATCTATATCGTCATGCCTTGAGGAGTCGCAATGATCAGGCCAGTGATTTTTACACTAGATGATGAGCCGCAAGTGCTCAACGCTGTCGGACGGGACTTGCGGGACCATTTCCGCAAGGATTATCGGATCATGAGTGCCGGATCCGGCAAGGACGCGCTGGAAGCGCTTGCCCAGCTAAAGCAGCGGGGTACGCCGGTTGCGTTGTTCCTGGTGGACCAACGCATGCCTGAGATGAGCGGCGTGGAGTTCCTCGCAGAAGCCTCCAAATTCTATCCGGACGCCCGCAAGGTCTTGCTCACCGCTTACGCTGACACGGAAGCGGCTATCGCCAGTATCAATTCGGTTGGTCTGGACTACTATCTGATGAAGCCGTGGGACCCGCCGGAGCAGAATCTGTATCCGGTCCTCGATGATTTGCTGGGTGATTGGTGGTCGTCGGCCGTCGTGCCCTACGACGGAATTCGTGTAGCCGGTACCCTTTGGTCGCCAAGTTCGCACCGGGTAAAAGAGTTCCTGGCCCGGAACCGTATTCCGTACCAGTGGTTGGACATTGAGAAGGATGAAGAAGCCCGAACCCTGACTGAGTCGGTGCTGAAGGGCACCACACAGCTCCCCGTGGTCTTCTTCCCCGACGGCGAGACAATGATCGATCCCGACGTAAGGATGTTGGCCACCAAGGCGGGATTGCAGACCGATGCCAAAGAACCGTTCTACGACCTCATTATTGTTGGTGGCGGTCCGGCGGGCCTGGGCGCGGCCGTCTACGGCGCATCTGAAGGGTTGTCTACAGCGCTGATTGAGCGTGAAGCGACGGGTGGGCAGGCCGGTACAAGCTCGCGTATTGAGAATTATCTCGGCTTTCCCAAAGGGATAAGCGGCGCTGACTTGGCGACACGTGCCACAGCGCAGGCTGTCAGGCTGGGTGCGGAGATTTTGTTGGCTCAGGATGCTGTCTCGATTCGTGTCGATGAGCCCTATCATTATTTGAAGTTGGCGGACGGGACCGAGCTTGGCTGCAGGGCGATGGTCATCGCTTCGGGCGTGCAAACGCGCCGGCTCAACGTGGAAGGCGTCGATGAGTTGACCGGGGCGGGCATCTACTACGGTGCGGCCTTGACTGAAGCGGCCTTCTATCGCGACGAGCATGTCTATGTCGTTGGCGGGGCCAACTCGGCCGGACAGGGCGCGATGTTCTTCTCCCGCTTTGCCAAGCAAGTCACCATGCTGGTTCGTGGCAGCTCCCTTACCAAGAGCATGTCACAGTACTTGATAGATCAGCTTGAGTCGACGCCCAATATCGACATCCTGACCCGTACGACGGTGACGGCTGTCCACGGCACGCAAAAACTTGAAGGGCTGACGTTACACAACAGCATGACCGACGAGTCGTGGGACGTAGAAACCCCGGCCATGTTCTTGTTCATTGGCGCGGTCCCTCACAGCGAGCTTGCTGCCGGGGTGGTGGAGCGCAACAGCGCTGGATTCATCCTGACTGGTCCAGATCTGATAGTGGACGGGAAACGTCCCGCGGGCTGGCGGCTGCAACGAGACCCGTTTCTGCTAGAGACCAGCGTGCCGGGCATCTTTGCCGCCGGCGATATCCGTCAGAATGCTGTGCGGCGTGTCGCAGCGGCTGTGGGCGAGGGAGCAAACGCCATCAGCCAGCTGCACCAGTACCTGCGAACAGTTTAATCGCGTCCACGCTGCGGCTCGTCCATGAACCACAGCGATCATGTGGCGCTGCTCAGGCCGGGTGTCCCCCAACCGGGAGGCACCTGGGCCGATTTCGGTTCCGGTGGTGGAGCGTTCACGCTGGCATTGGCTGAGCTGCTTGGCCCGGAGTCGCGGATCTTCTCCGTCGACCGTGACCGACACTCCTTGAGCAGCCAGGCCGAACCGCTGCGACGTCAATACCCCCGCGTCCACGTCGACTTTCTTCTGGCCGACTTCACGACTGATCTTCAGCTCCCGCCGCTGGACGGATTGGTAATGGCCAACTCGCTTCACTTCGTCAGCCAGAAGCACCCCGTGGTCGAGAAGCTGCGCAATTGCCTGAAGCCAGGCGGCCGGTTCCTACTGGTCGAGTATGACGTCGACCAGGGCAACCGCTGGGTTCCCTATCCACTGTCGTTTGAGAGCTGGAAAACCCTGGCAGCCGATGCGGGGTTGCAGCAAACCGAGCTACTACAGCGCCGTCCCAGCCGCTTCCTGAAGGGATTCTACTCCGCCTCCAGTCGCGCCTGATCCATCTTCGTTACCTCCAACAGCCTTCGCCAATCTACGCCTCGCCAACGCCCGTTCGCCGGACGGCCTACGCTCCTCTGCCAGGCGGAACCTCGCACGGTTGCCGGTCGTTTTCGTGTTGAAGCCGCCAAGCAACCAGGATAACCAGGGCGGCGCGAGGAGCGAACATGGAGATGCCGATCACTTTTCCGTCTATTATTCAGCGCGAAGCGCTAGCGAAAGCAATCATTGGCCGGCTTCGACAGACGGCCGCCGCGCTAAAGTCTGCCCAGCACCATCCTGTGCATGTTGGTGTTGCCTTCGGGCTGGGAACAGTAATGAGCCTCAACCCGGTACCGGTACTGGACATGGTGCTGGCATTGCTGCTGCTTCGCCTCGTTCCTCGCTTACCTCGGGCTCCCTACTTGGCCGCCATGGCCACATGGAACAGCCTGGTCATGGCGCCCCTGTATGCCTCCATGCCCGGCGTCGGGCGTCTGGTCATCGGTTCGGCTCGCGTGACGACATTGCCCGGCGAGTCGTTCGGACTGGTGCTGACCACGCTGACGGGTGGGGTGGTCATTGCCCTGGTCCTTGTGAGTGCCTCAATAGGAGCTGTCACTCTGCTCACTCACGTTGTTCGTCATCGCTCCGGTCTGAGTCTCCTTGATTGACCTTGACAATTATCTCCAACGCAATATACTCTATGTCAAATAGTACGATATCAAAGTAATTGATCATGGCAACACATTTCGACGGAACCGACGAGCAAAGAATGGCGCTGGATGCATTCATCAAGATATCCCGTGCCTCTGACGTTCTCAACGCTCGTATTAATCATCATCTGCAAGACGTCAATCTCACGGGCAGCCAATTTGGCGTCCTGGAAGCGCTCTACCATTTGGGCCCGATGCCTGTTGGCCAACTGGGAGACAAGATACTTAAAAGCAGCGGCAACATGACGCTGGTTGTCGACAATCTTGTCAAGCGTGGTCTGGTGTCTCGCCATCGTCGCGAAGACGACCGGCGCCGCGTCGACGTCAGCCTGACTGAGGCCGGGCATGATCTTGTCGCAGCCATCCTGCCCGCACATGTGGATGGGGTGGTGGATGCGTTCGCAGTGCTATCTCCAGATGAAATGGAGCAGCTCGGCAGTTTGTGCCGCCGTCTGGGTCTGGCTCAGGGCGAGCGCCGATAGCCAGGACGGATCGCGTCACCGTCATTGCCATGACAACACAGATCACAAGCAAGGAAGGTAACGGTTCACATGAAACCGATTGAGGGTTTACACCATATCACAGCAATGGCCGGGGATGCCCAGGCCAACGTGCGCTTCTATCAGACTATACTGGGACAACGTCTGGTCAAGACGACCGTCAACTTCGACGATCCTGGTACGTACCATCTGTACTATGGCGACAAGACCGGCAGCCCGGGGAGTATCATGACATTCTTTCCATGGCCCCACGCTCGCCGGGGTAGCGTTGGCAACGGCGAAGCAGCGGCCGTCGCTTACGCCATTCCGGAAGGATCGGCTGCGGCATGGCAAGAACGACTGATTGCGCTGGGCGTTTCGTCTGGTGAGCTTCAGACGCGCTTCGGCGATGTCGTCTTGCCGCTTCGTGACCCTGACGGGATGATGCTCGAACTGGTAGAGACGGCCGTATTGCCGGACTTTGACCATTGGAAAGAGGGACCGGTGCCTGAGTCAATGGCCCTGCGAGGTTTCCACGGCACAACCCTGTGGGTTGACGAACCGGCGACAACCGGGGCACTGCTCACGAACCAGATGGGCTACCGACTCATTGGCAGCGAAGGCGCACGGACACGCTATCAGGCTCCAGGAGAGGCGATGGGTCAGGTGGTTGATTTGCTCCATCGTCCGGGCCAGCCGAGAGGACGCTTCGGTGCAGGCTCCATCCACCATATCGCATTTCGTGTAGCCAATGACGACGAACAACAAACGTACCAACTGAGGTTACAAGACGCGGGTCTGCCGGTGACGCCGGTGCAGGACCGCCAGTATTTCCACTCCATCTACTTTCGTGTGCCTGCTGGCGTTCTGTTCGAGATAGCCACAGACCCGCCCGGATTTCTCCTTGATGAGGACGCAGCGAGCCTTGGCCAAAGTCTCAAGCTGCCGCCGTGGTTGGAGAACAGGCGCACAGAAATCGAAACCTATTTGCCGGCGCTTGACCGAACTCTGGTCGGGCAGGCCTAAGCGAGGAAACTATGAACGACACAACTCTCCATCTTGACCAACCTGTTTACGCCACTGGCACACCGCTGGAGGCAGCACGAGCCGTGGTTATCCTGATTCACGGGAGAGGCGCCACTGCGCCAAGTATCCTCGAACTGGCTTCGGCAATTCCGGCCGATGGCGTCGCCTACCTGGCGCCGCAGGCTGACGGTAATGTTTGGTATCCGTACTCGTTCCTGGCCCCGATGCAGCAGAATGAACCGGGTCTCTCTTCCGGACTGCAAGCGATTGACAATCTGGTGAACCAGGTGCAGGCGGCTGGCATTGCCACGGACAACATTATATTGGGCGGTTTTTCGCAAGGGGCCTGTCTGGCCAGCGAATACGCCGCCCGTAACGCCCAACGGTACGGCGGTTTGATGGCGTTCAGTGGTGGTCTGATCGGGCCGCCAGGCACGCCGCGAGATTACGTCGGGTTCGTTCGACGGTATGCCTGTGTTCATAGGCTGCAGCGACGTCGATCCTCACATCCCGCTGGCGCGAGTCAACGAAACGGCCGACACGCTGGCAGAGATGGGGGCCGCGGTCGACAAGCGAATCTACCCCGGTATGCCCCACACGATCATTGAAGACGAAATCACGGCTGCCCAGGCATTGCTAAAGCAGGCGCTTGGGAACAGAAAAGGAGCCTAATTACGATGCAGAAGCTACAAACGCAGGGTGTCCATCATATCACGCTGATTGGCGCAGACCGGCAGACTTCTATCGATTTCTGGGAGGGCGTGCTGGGCATGCCGTTTATCTTCGAGCAGCCGAACCTGGATGTCCCGGAAGAAAACCATCTGTACTTCGATCCGGGTGACGGCCGTCTGATCACGGTCTTTACTCGTGAAGACCGCCAGCCCGACGCAACGCCGACGCCAGAAGTAAGTGGCGCGGTCCATCATCTGGCGTTTATCGTGTCGCGAGCAACTTACACTCAGGTCGTTGGGCGACTGGGAGAACGGGGGATAGCCAACAGCGGTGAGGTAGATCGTGGCTTCATGGACTCAATCTACTTTCGAGATCCGCTCGGCTTTCTGATCGAATTGGCCTGTTACAAGTTCGATCCGCCGGTCGGCGTGACGCATGCTGAGGTCCTGCTGGAAGCGCACCTGATTCGTCTCGACCGCGGTGATTACAACATCGACGAGTCGCACCTGGCTGATGCACTTGAACGGCTCACCACGCGCACGACCCGCACGCTTTCCGATGACAGGACGCCGAAAGACCCGTACCACACTCGCGACCGGGTCTAGCCGGCGCTGACGCAGATCACCACAAACTCAAAACGGTCGGTTGCTGCGTTTCATGCAGCGACCGACCGTTCCTGTTGTCGAAGCGCGGCAAGGCTAAAACGCGGCGACTTCGGGGATGATTTCTCGACCAAAGCGCTCCAGTGGCGTGATGTCGGCCACATTGGGCATGTTGAAGATGGCGTGCTGAATGCCGAGGTCTGCCAGGGCTCTGCACTCGGCGATGACATCGCTCGTGGACATCTCCCCGGCGGCAAGATGCACCGTGCCCAGCGTTGTCCGTTCAATGTCATCGTAGGACCGACCAACATCGTCACAGTGGCGCTGGAGAATATCCAGCTTGTGGCGCAAGACGTCGTGGCCGGCGCGGGCAAACAGGTTGCAGGCGTCACCGTATTGGGCCACAAGTCGCAGCGTCTTCTTCTCGCCCATCCCGCCAATCATGATCGGCGGGTGAGGGGCGCTGATCGGAAGCGGGCTGCAGATCGGTTCCTTTAGCTGGAAATGACGGCCGTCATACGGTATGACCGGCCCTTCATCCCACATCTGATGGGCAATCTGGAGTGTCTCCTCCAGCCATTCGAAACGCTCGGCCAGAGGCGGGAAGGGAAAGCCCAAACCAGCCGCCTCGCGATCGTACCAGGCCGCGCCGACGCCAAAGTAGGCACGCCCTTCGGACAAGACGTCGAGATTCGTGACCGCCTTGACCAAGAAACCGGGCTGGCGATAGATGACGCCAGTGACCAACGTGCCAAGCTGGACATTTTTGGTCACAGCCGCGAGGTAGGTCAGAGCGCTGTACCCTTCCAGCATTGGCTCCGTCGCGGGCCCAATCATCGGCTCAAGCTGGAAGAAGTGGTCCATCACCCAGATGCTGCGAAAACCCACCTCATCAGCCGTCCGAGCGATCTCCGCCAATTTGGGCGCCAAAGATGCGGCCCCGCCATCCCATGAAAAACTGGGGATCTGCAAACCGATTCTCATAAGTGATATCCTTTGCTCGAGTCAGGATTCTCACGCGAGCGGCTCTAGAGAAGATAGTATGTCTTGCACCGCGGGACCTCGGCTAGCTGGCAAGGCAAGGGACAAGATTTATGTGCCGATCACGCCCCTGTCGGTAAGTCAACTCGCGTACTCAGCCCACGAGCAACGAAGTCGGGTTTGCGATTCCAGACTTGATCCTTGACTGTCGCCAACGTGGCATCAAGCATCACCCGCTGTTCGACGGGGTCGAGCATGGCGACATATTCCAGAGGGATGAAAGCGGTGCCGCCGAGCTCAACGGACTGAATCTCCAGATAGGAGGCGTAAAGTTTCAGATCCGGATTGACATCCACCGCAGGCCGAAGCTGCAGCCGCATGGCCACGCCCACTTCATCCTCGTCCTTGGTTATGACCGTGGCGTACTTGCGCAAGCCAGCCTCGATCAACTGATCGCTGTTGTAAACGGCATCCTGATGAGTTCTTCGCAGCATTTGTCCAGCTCCTCGACATGATCTAAAGGGGACGGCCCGCACGGGACCGCTCAATGCGAATTCTATCCGACCTCACTCAGCACAACAAGTTGCGCACTAGAATATTTGTTCTATAATATTCTACATGGTCGAAGATGAATGGGGTGACTACTTCGAATATGTCGAATATGTCGAATACGTCGATTACGGCTATCAGGAGATCCGCCGTCCCATCGATGGCATGATGCTCGCCGGGTTGGGAATCCTGCTCCTGTTTGCCTTTCACGTGATTCGCAGTGTGGTTGGACCTGGCTTGGCCGACGCCATCACGGTGCCTGTCAGCAGCCGCACGGAACAGCAGACAGCCGCTCCAGCCGCCCCAGCCCAAACCAACGACGTCACCGTTGCGCCAATGACGCCCTCCCAGATTGAGTGGCACCAGGCAATTACGGCACCGTACACCAGCTATGTCCTCACGCAAGGTCCACACGGCATGTCATACGGTCACTACGCGATTGATATCGCGGCCGGGAAGGGGGAACCGATTCTGTCCCCGATCAACGGCTCAGTCACGCAGCGCTACACGGACGAGTGGAACAACCCGATCATTGTCATTGAGAACGATATCTACCAGGTGACCATGTACCACGGAGATTACGGCCTCAACGTCGGCGATCAGGTTCAGATCGGCCAGCAGGTTGGCACGGAAAGCAATCACGGGTACACGATGGACATGCAGGGTCGACTTTGCGCTGGACGGGACTGCGGCTATCACACCCATCTGAACATCTTTGACAAACGCCTGGGCGCTAACATCAACCCGCTTGATGTGATCGGCTACTAGCCTCCCTGCCTGGGCGACCTCGCCACCTGACCCCCGGTCTACAATCGCATAGACAGGTCCGTTGATGTCCTCTATAATTCCCATCCGTATAAGCTGGCATGACAGTGTGCGGGCGCCCTGCGTCCTGGGCATAAACCTGTCGAGCTTGTCACATTCAAGATCGAACCTTTATTGAGCGAGACGGAGACCTTATGAGCAGCACTGAAGACGCAACGATTGATCGTATCCTTCGCGAAAGTAAGACCATTGCTGTGGTTGGAATTAGTGATGACAAGAGCAGGCCCACTTACTTCGTACCCGCCTACTTGAAGAGCGTGGGCTACACGATCATTCCGGTGAATCCGAAGCTCGACGAGGTTCTGGGTCAGACTGCCTATGCATCTCTCTCCGATATTCCGGTGCCCGTGGATGTCGTACAGTTGATCGTCCGCAGCGAGCGCACGCCGCCGTTTGTGGAAGAAGCGATTGAGATTGGGGCGAAGGCGATCTGGATGCAGCTGGGCATCAGCAACGACGAAGCGGCCGCCATGGCCCGCGAGGCTGGACTGGACGTGGTGATGAACCACTGCATGATGGTCGAGCACAAGCACCGTTCGCCCAATTATTAGCCGGCTGTGGAGCCCCGTCCTGTGCTGTGAGTCTTCCCGACAAGATCGAAAGTTATATTGTAAGATTGGCAACTTATCCTATTCTTGAGGTGTATTTGCAGTAGGTAGGTCTTTTCGGCATTGAAAGGCTTGGCCCCTGGCTCTGTGGCTGCACTGCCAGTGCTAGCTTGCGAGCCATCAGCATTGCCCAAGAGTCACTATCCATTGCATTGCCACTTCATAACGTGTTTAGGTCGACAGGGCCTGCTTTCCAAGCCAGTTGGAGAGGCAATCGTCACTGCCGAATAGGGGTGAGGAGCCAGATGCGTACGTTTAGGTTTGCCAGAACTCCGCTAATTCTTTGGGTACTGTTTCTTCTAGGGTTGGCTGCCTGCCAGTTGAATCCCAATCCGTCCATGCTTTCGACTGAAGCGTCCGAGGAGTCGGGTGTCGATAGCCCTTCCGATTATGAGACCCGTGGTTCTTCTACCGGGCCGGGCGGCTATACGTCGCAAGTTTCCTATCTACCCGGCGAGCAGATTAAGTTCCACATTTCTAATGGCTACAGCGGATCGTACGACCTAAGGATATATAGAGAAGGTGATCCTCGAGTATTGATGGGCAGTGTTCCGAATGTGAACAGCAGCAATCACGGCTGTAATGGGGGGTACGATGACGGTTGCAATTGGCCGGTATCGGCCACGTTCGTGATTCCCTCAAATTGGCCGTCTGGTGTCTACCAGGCAGAGTTCCCGCGCAGCACCGGTGGCAGTGGAACCATTATCTTCTGGATCCGCGAAACCAACCCTGGGGGTCGCTCGCCCATCGTGTTCCTGTCCTCCGTCAACACGTATCAGGCTTACAACGACTACGGTGGTGGCTCTCTTTACGGGTTTGGCGACAGCGTCAAGGCAGAGTGGGTCAGCTTTGACCGACCCTACAGTGGTGGCGATGGCAAATATCCCCGCTGGGAAAAGCATTTTGTTGACTGGGCAGACCGGGCGGGCTACGAGATGGAGTTTGCGACAACCTATGATCTCGAGTATGCGCCGGACATGCTCGATCACTATGATGTCGCCATCATCGCTGGACACAGCGAATACTGGACATGGGCGATGCGCAGCCAGATGGAAGCGTTTATTGAACGCGGCGGCCGCCTGATGAATCTGAGCGGCAACACCATGTGGTGGCAGGTGACGGTTCGAAGACAATGGCCGGACAATGATCGGCTACAAGAATTGGAAAAACGATCCCATCCAATCGCCACAATTGACGACAGACGAGAACTGGAAGTACCCTATTTTTGATGGTTCCTTCCCGCTCGTTGGCCTCCACTGGCCTTTCGGCGGCTATCCCACTGAGAAGGGGTATGCGGTTGTCAACGCAAACCACTGGATCTTCAACGGCTCAGGCGTGGCTGAAAACGAAATGATTGGCGTTGGACCAAATGTCGATTCTTCTATTCAGGACAAAGAAACGGATGGTCTGGCGTTTAACTGTGCGGCGGACGGCCGAACCATTCTCGGCCCCACCGGCAGCAATATGGCGCCCGGCAACTTCACCATTCTGGGTATCACGCCTGTCTACAGCAAGCAGCGAAAGTTAGATGGCTTCGGCATGATGGGTCTTTACACGAATCCCCAGGGTGGCGCTGTCTTCTCTGCTGGGACGACTGGTTGGCCCATCGGCCTACAGTACCCGGAAATTGACAGGATAACGCGCAATGTTCTGGATCGATTCCTTGCCGGGACGTTCCCGCAAGAGCCGGCGGGTCCGGACTCGGGACACTTGTTCTTCGATCGTTTCAATTGCGATGACGTGTCTGCCGGTCGATTCGGCAACTCCAGCTGGGTTGATGACATGACACGGCTCAACTACTATGAGTCAGCGGTCGGCGCTACAGCGAACCGTTTCACCAATGAATGCGGCGTTACCGGCACTGGGCTGGCGTTGAAAATCGGCCAGAATGGCGTGTACTATGCCTCGCAATTGGGTCAGAACTTTGCACCGGTCAGCCAGCTTCAGACTCAACTGTACATGAACGTCGCCGATCTGAATCTTAGCTCCGATGCGACTGTTGATCTGTTTCAGCAATATGTGGAAGCAGGCCAACGATCTCCTGAACCGATTGCCGTGCTGCAGCTTGGTCGGCGCAACGGCAAAGTTGTTGCTCGCTACCAGCCCGCTGGTGCCAATCTCGACTGGCGACCGGTTCCAGAAAATCAAACGTTTCTGCTGAAGACGGTCTGGGATGCGACAAATCGCCGCGTAGGATTGTGGGTCGACGGCGCTGGTGGTTATACGCCGGTCAGCGGGCCAATGTCCAGCCCGAACCGCTCGGATTACGGTCGTCTCAGGGCGAGCGGTACGGTCGGTGGCACGATATGTATGGATGATCTGGCTTACGACGATCTCGGAGGAGGGCCTCCGCCTCCGCCACCACCAAACCCGACGCCTACCGCGACACCGCCCGGCCCTACACCTACCGCGACACCGCCACCTCCCACACCGACGGCAACTCCGCCGGCTGGACCAGAGCTTGTGGTTGCAGCTGCGGGTGATGCGCCGGTCTACTCAGCCCGATCAACACGCAACTACGGATCGGCCACGACGCTCAGAGTTCGAGATGGAAGCAGCGACTACTACAGCTACTTGCAGTTTGATGTGGCGGGTCTTGACTGTGCCACGGTGGAACGCGCGGTCTTACGGCTTAACGTTGTCGATGGGGGCCCGGATGGAGGTTCTGTCTTCCATGTTTCCAACAACTGGACCGAGGGCAGCATCACCTGGACTAACGCGCCAGAACCGACCGGCAATGCGCTGGATTCGGCCGGCGCTGTTTCCGTTGGTCAATGGATCGAGCTGGATGTTACGAGCGCCGTTACCGGTGATGGCCCGGTAAGCTTTGCCCTGAAAGGGGCCAGTTCCGATATCGTCAAGTACAGCAGCCGAGAGGGTGGCGCCTCACCGGAGCTTGCCATCACCTATGAGCAGAATGATGCCACTGAGCCGGCAGCCGCCTTTTCGGCCCAGCCACTTTCGGTCAGGACGGGCGAAGCTGTGCAGTTTAGCGACCAGTCAACCGGTTGCCCATCGACCTGGGTATGGGACTTCGGCGATGGGAGCACTGTGTACGAGCGGAATCCGTCGCATGTCTACAGCGAACCCGGCCTGTATACGGTTGAGTTACGCGTGGCGAATGATGCCGGCAGCGATGTGGAGCGGAAGTCCGGATATGTCACGGTGGAAGAAGCAGTCTCGTCTACTACGTTCCTGGCCAGCCTTACCAGAGCGTCGGACTTGCCCGGAGTGCCAGCTGGTGCAGAGGATCTCGTCGCGTACGATATGCCCAACGGCACATGGACCCTCTACTTTGATGGATCGATGGTTGGTATCACCAAGAACATTAAGAGTGTCTTCCTCCAAGAGGGTGGCGGAATCTTAATGACATTCGTGAGCAACCAGCAGATTAGCGATCTAGGTACCGTGACAGCCAGCGATATCGTTCGCTTTGTGCCCACCGGTCTCGGCCAATCAACAGCGGGCCAGTTCGAATGGTATTTCGACGGCTCTGATGTTGATCTGACAACCAGCGGCGAGAAGATCGATGCACTGTCCGTGCTGTCGAATGGAGACGTGCTGATTAGCACGACGGGCACGGCCAAGGTCAGCGCTGCCGGTGGCACGTTGGTGGCGCGGGATGAGGACATCCTGCGTTTCATGCCGAGCCAGTTGGGTCAGCAAACAGCCGGGCAGTGGTCCCTCTTCCTCGATGGGTCTGGCATCGCCGGCCTCGCGGGGGAAGACATCGGCGGGCTGTCCGTCGACGAAGCGACTAATGATCTGTATCTGACCCTGCTCGGCGGCTTCAGTATTGGTGGCATCAAGGGCAATGGTCGCGACATTTTGCGGCTGGTGCCTGTCGCTGGCGGCAGCTACCAGGCTGCTGAACTGGTCTTGGACGGGTCCGAGGTGGGTCTGCCGACGAATCTGGATGCCCTCCACATGATGGCCCCTTAGCACAGTGTGTAAGTCGGCCGCCCGTGCGCCGAGTGATCGGACGGAACAGCAGACAACTTAAGCATGGTAGGGGCGTCGTCGACGCCCCTTTTCTTTCGCCATTTTTCTGAGTATGCTCAATGAACCTTGATCGACAAGTACGAAGAAGCGACTGCTTCTTGAGGAGCAAAGTCATAGATGGAAATTGAACTATTCCACGACACCGTCTGCCCCTGGTGTCGTCTCGGCAAACGCCATTTGCAGCTGGCTCTAGAGGATTGGGCTGGAGAGCCGGTGAATGTCACCTATCGTAGTTTCTTCCTCAATCCTGACATTCCGGCAGAAGGACACGCGTTCAGGCCGTACATGGAGGCCAAGGGTGGGGGGCAGATGCCTTTGGAAGGATTCTTCGCCGCGCCGCGTGAGCGTGGGGAGGCGGTGGGCATCACCTTCAATTTTGAGGACATTGAGGTTGCGCCCAATACGCTCCTGTCCCATCGACTGATCAGCTACACGCCTGAGGCGGACCGTGAGGCGATGGTCGATCTGATTTACGCCGCCTACTTTGAGAATGGACGCAACATCGGCGACCTTGATACCCTGGTGGAGATTGCTGCTGAAGCAGGAATGAACGAGGCCGAGGTACGCGCTTATCTGGAAAGTGACGAAGGCGAAGCGGCCGTTATGGAAGATATGGCGCTGGCCAGACAGATGGGTGTGTCCGGTGTGCCGTTCTTCGTGTTTAACCGCAAGTATGCGTTTAGCGGTGCCCAGCCACCCGAGATGATTCGGCAGGTGGTGGAGCAAGTGGCCGCGGAAGATGGTGTGGCTGCTGCAAGCTAGGCAGCCCAGTTGACACCAATGAATGGCTGCGTAGTGACTGCGACTATGGTATGATGGACATGGGTAGCCACTCCAACCAAATCAACCTGTTTACGGTCAAGCCTTGGGTGCGAAGTGGTCTTGCCTGCAAGTCACCTGGCGTGTCGATTTCAGTCTAAGGAGTAGAACAGCGTGGACAAAGAAACTCTAGTCAAGCATTTGAACGAAGACCTGGCGGAAGAGTTGAGTGCCGTTATCCAGTACCTGACCTACGCAGCGAAGGCGACTGGCCCTTATCGGCCGCAATTGGCCGACTTCTTCCTCAAGGAAGTACCGGACGAGCAAATGCATGCCCAGTTCCTGGCCAACAAGATTGTGGCTCTGGGCGGAGAGCCGACGACGACACCCAATCCCGTAGCCGCTGCCAGCACAAACCGCGAGATGGTCGAAGCTGTACTGGCGGCCGAAACACGGGCTGTCAAGGGTTATATCGAGCGTGCCGATCAGGCGGGTGAGTTTGGTGACGTAGGCCTCAAGGTACAGTTGGAAGATATGGTGCGCGACGAAACGGAGCATCGCGAAGAGACGGCGCGTATTCTGAAGGATTGGCCGCTGTAGGTCGCCAACTATGAGACGCCTTGCCGCGTCGACTATTTGCGTCAGGGCAAGACGATCGGTATACTGACATCCCAGTGTGCACTATCGGTAACATGCTGGGGCTGCGGCAAGTAGACGTCTTCAACAAGGATTGGCATCGAGGCGACGCCTTCGGTGTCCGGTCCGTGACAATTGACCCATTCATTAGCCTGATCATCGTGATCAGGCTTTTTTTTGCCTGCCTGACGGTCCCGCAAGGAGAGGTCTATGGCTGATCTAACATTGCCGGGTCTGATTGATGTCCATACGCATCTGCGTGTCCCTGGCGGCGAGCAGAAGGAAGATTTCGCCACCGGAACGGCCGCCGCGCTCGCCGGCGGAGTAACCATGGTGCTGGCGATGCCGAACACCAACCCACCGCTGACCACGCCTGAGGCGTTGGATACGGCTATCTCCCGGGCCGAGGCAGATGCGCGATGCGATGTTGGGCTGTTTGCCGGGGCCAGTCCGCAGGATGTCGATTACCTGCCGGCGATGGCCCCGCGAGCGGCCGCCCTCAAGATCTACCTCAACGATACGTTTGGCAAGCTGCGAGTCGATGATGTGCCGACCATGCGGGCCTGCTTTCAGTTGTGGCCCCGCGAGAAAATGATCGCCATGCACGCCGAGAAGCAGAGCGTAGCCGTTGGAATAGGGCTGGCCGCGACGTATGACCGGCCGGTCCACTTCTGTCATATCAGCCGCCGCGAAGAGATCGAGCTGATCGCCGATGCGAAAGCGCGCGGACTCCCGGTGACGTGTGAAGTGACCCCCCACCACCTCTTCCTATCGGCGAGCGATAACCCACGCCTTGGCGCGTTGGGCGACATGCGACCGGTGCTGGGCCTGGCAGATGACGTGGCGTCGCTTTGGGACCATCTGGGCAGTACCATCGACTGTGTGGCCACCGATCACGCTCCGCACACCTTACTGGAGAAGTCAGGCGATCCGCCTCCGCCGGGAGTCCCCGGGCTGGAGACATCGCTGCCGCTCATGCTCAATGCTGTGGCGGACGGCCGTCTCACGGTGGACAGGCTGATAGAGTTGATGGTCACCAACCCGCGCCGTATTTTCAACCTGCCGGAGCAGCCCGACACCTATGTGACTATCGACATGACACCGCATGCGTTCCCGGATCGCGGCTGGCAAACGAAGTGCGGCTGGTCCCCCTTCGCCGGGATGACCGCAGGCGGTCAGGGTTGAGGAAGTTGTTTTGCGCGGTGAACCTGTTTGGGCCGGCGGGGAACTGATTGCTAAACCAGGGAGCGGCCACGTCCTGTTTTCCCAGGTACAGACTAAGAGTTAGACATTTATCGTTGCAGACCGTTCATTTTGTAGAGGAGAGTCATTACGATGGAAGTTGTAGAACTGGAACCGTTGTTTGATTTGGATGAGATGGTGGCAGCGGCCGCCCAACGCAGTCCTCAGATAGACAGTCCGCTGACTGAGATGGACATTCTGTCGGTTGACCAATTTGACCGCCAGAAGTTGGGTTATGTGTTCACGCGGGCCCGCGAAATGCAAGAAATGGTCGATGCCGTAGACGGCTGCGATCTGCTGAAGGGCAAGGTCCTTGCCTGCCTGTTCTATGAACCCAGCACCCGGACAAGCTCATCGTTCATTGCCGCGATGGAGCGGCTGGGTGGCAGCATCATTCCCATTACCCAGGGTGTGCAGTTCAGCTCCGTAAGCAAAGGCGAAACTCTCGCAGATACCATTCGAACGCTGGAACAGTATGCCGATGTCATCGTCCTGCGTCATCCGGAGATTGGCTCGGCCCGGCTCGCCGCCGAAGCGGCTTCCGTGCCGGTACTGAATGCGGGCGATGGTGCGGGCGAACATCCTACTCAGGCCCTGCTTGATCTGTTTACGATCCGCGAGGAGCTGGGCACAGTTGACGGCCTGAAGATTGCGATGGTCGGCGACCTGCGCTTCGGCCGCACGGTGCACAGTCTGACCAAGCTGCTGCTGCAGTATGACGTCAGCCTGCGATTTGTGTCGCCGGAGATTTTGCGCATGCCGTTGAAGATCATGAATCAAGTTCGGGATGCCAAGCTGGACGCACGTGAGACGCATGACGTGGCCGACGTCATCGAGAATGCAGACGTGCTCTACGTCACGCGTGTCCAGAAAGAGCGCTTCTCCGATCTTGCGCAGTACGAGGAAGTGAAGGGTCATTACTCGATCACGCCCGAGCTGATGGAGCAGGCGAAAGACAAGATGGTTGTCATGCATCCGCTGCCGCGCGTGGGAGAGATCCTGACGGAAGTTGACAGCGATCCGCGGGCGGCCTATTTCCGGCAGGTTCAGAACGGAATGTACATTCGGATGGCGTTGCTGGCCGGCGTGCTCGGAAGGGCGTAGGCCAGTGCAGCAGCGAAGCTGACTGCGACCAGGAAACAAAAAAGGCCGGCCCGTCTGGAAAGCGGGCCGGCCTTTCCGCTGCCTGTAGTCAGGCTAGCGATGTGACTGTTAACTACGGAGTCGTGAAGACTGTGCGGCCCAGCCGGGCAAAGCCATCAGCCAGCGTGCGGCGGTTGACGCTCAGTTCCTGAGAGCCACCCGGCTGACCGGGATCCTCAACGTAGTGGTCAATGAGCGGCTTGAAGGCGAACGGAGCCGGGCTGTTGTCAGGGTAAGGCTCGATGCTGATAACGGCCGCCTGTCCAAGCAAGCTCATGCCCGGGTTGACGAAATCCTGTCCCGGGAAGGGGGGAGCGGCGTCGGGGCCAGCGTACGGGCCACCCGCATCGCTGTCGCCAGCCGCGACGTCGCTGAACGTGCCGGTGGAGACGGGACCATTCGGGCCAACTACCCACCCTTCGTAGACCCAGCCTGCAGGCAGCGTCGGGAGGTTGAGGGAAGCGCCAGGGCCGGCAGCCGGGTCCAGGAACCAGATACCCTGATCGTACGGCGTCGCACCGCTCTGGTCGGTCGGTACGGCGAGGATATAGCTGCCGCCTATGCCACGGAAGTCACTGCCCAACGCAGCAGGGTGGCTGACCGACAGCCGGGCACGGTTACCGTTGAACTCGCCTGCCAGGACTTTCGTAGCGCTTGGCGCCGGGTCGCTGTCCGGATACGGCTCAATGGTGAGGACGAAGGCCTCAATGCTGTTGCGCGTTTCTTGAATCAGGAACCGTGTCTCGCTCTGGCGACCGCGGTCGTCGATGGTAAAGGTACCTGTGGAAACGGGCTGGCCATCAACGACGACCCACCCTTCGTAGACGAAATTGTCGCCCAAGTTTTCCAGGCCATCGAAGCGGAGTGAGAGGCGAATATTGCGCTCGCGCGCCGCCTCGGCCACATCTGCGCTGGCAAAAAGGACCAGGCTCAACAAGAGCATGGCCATCACGCTGCTCACCACTGCAACTCTCTTGACATTCATTGTGCATTCTCCTTGTGACTTGAACTGAATCAAAGATACGGAACGGTTTCGATCTGCTGGCGGCTTCTCTGTGTTTCTTCGCCTCCAGCTCCTTTAGGATACGCCCGACGGATTACGCCCTGGTTGCGGACTGCTTACGAAACCGTTACGGGGTGGCTTCTCGCGCGTATGCGGCGGTCGCCAACAGGCTGCCAGCAGTTGCGTGCATCGTCGTCAGATTCGAGGCATAATCGCGCTTGAGAACCCTGTAGATTGCCGCAGAAGCCTGACAGGGTGCGCACGCGCATCCGGATGGCCAGACACCCACATCTCGCATTGCCACCTGGTCGCGACCGACTGACCTCAAGACGGCCGTCGTTTGCTGGCGGATGGACAGCCAATGTCTCGCTGTCTTCGATGGCCATATTCTGATCATTGTCAATCATGGAGGTATCTATGTCTGAAGCGCGTATTCCGAAAGTCTTGTTTCTCGGCAACAGCAACTCATCCCGTAGTCTGATGGCAGAAGCGCTGGTTCGCCACTACGCCGCCGACCGCTTTGAAGCGTACAGTGCGGGTCTGGCGCCCGCCGGGATCAACCCCCATACGGCAGCGGTTATGGCCGAGATGGGTATCTCACTTGAGAATGAGGAGTCCACCAATGTGGTTGAGTATCTGGGGAACACACACTTCGGCTACTTGATCACTGTCTGTGACCACGCTGAATCCCATTGTCCGCGCGCGCTGGTGGGCATCAGCATGCGCCAGTTCTGGGACATCGAAGACCCGGACAAGTTCGTGGGAGACGAAGCAGCCACACTGAAGAAGTATCGCGAAGTGCGCGACCAACTGAACAACCGTGTCCTGGCGTGGCTGGCCGATCCCAAAGCAGGCGCAAAACTGACCTAGCTGTCCTGTCGCCAGAGGCAGGATGGCCCATAAGTCGAGTCGAGGTAAACAATGTCTGAACAACTAATTATCTTTGGCGACATTCACGCCAACTGGCCCGCGCTGGACGCGGTGTGGAATGATATGGCAGGCTATCCAGACCTGCCACGGTACTGCCTGGGTGACCTTGTCGGGTACGGTACATCGCCGAACGAGGTGGTGGCGTTCATTAGGGAGCACACTATCCCCACGATCATGGGCAACTACGATCAGGGCGTGGGGCAGGACAGTGACGATTGTGGCTGCGCATACAGAACGCCGGAAGCGAAGGCTCTGGGCGAACGGTCGATCGCCTGGAGCAACATTCATACGACGCCGGACAACAAGGCGTACCTGCGTACGCTGGTGGAGAAGATTGACCTGCCATTGGGCGATCTGCGTGTATCGCTTGTCCATGGCAGCCCCCGCCGCGTGAACGAGTACCTTTACGAGGATCGACCCGCTTCGAGCCTGGAACGGCTTCTCGACCTGGCTAATGCGGACGTACTCGTCTGTGGCCACACACACTTGCCCTATCACCGCATCCTGCCCAGCGGGCGGCATGTGGTGAACGCCGGGAGCGTAGGCAAGCCCAAGGACGGTGACCCGCGGGCCGGGTACGTCGTGCTCAGCGCAGACGGAACAACGCTCCACGTCAAGTTCGTGCGGGTTCCGTATGATGTTGAGGCGGCCGCAACGGCTATCGAGCAAAGTGCGATGCCGTCAGAATTCGCAACCATGCTGCGCACGGGCAAGGGCTAGCTCCTGGCTCTCGGCGCGCTATTTTCAGCCAACTCGGAGAGGAAACCACTTGCTTCTGCCTGGACATTCTCCCGTTCAGCCGCATCAAGACGTCCAAGCCCTAACACGGCAGGCCCGAAGCGTGGATTGGCGCGTAGTTTCTCTTCGTGCTCTATGAGGAAGTTCCAGTAAAGGTAGTTGAAGGGGCACGCATCTTCGCCGGTGCGCCGTTTGGGGTCGAAACTGCAGGTTCGGCAGTGGTCACCCATCTTGTTAATGTAGTTGGCCGAAGCGATGTATGGTTTGGTCGCGGTTACCCCGTCGTCAGCGTTTAGACCCATGCCAATGACGTTCGGAGGCATGACCCAGTCGTAAGCGTCGACGTAGACAGACAGAAACCAATCGTTGGCCATACGTGGATTGACGCCAGTCAACATCATGAAGTTGCTGAGCAGCATAAGACGCTCGATATGGTGGTTGTAGCCGGTGTCCAGCGCACGCTGGAGCGCGTGTCGCAGGCAGGCGAGGGGAGTGTCTGCATCCCAGAAGAAGCCGGGAACGTCGCGGCTGGCGGCCCATGCGTTGTGGGTTAGCATCGCCGGCATTTGTCGCCAGTACTGCCAATACACGAACTCACGCCAGCCTAGAATCTGCCGGACAAAGCCCTCTACCGAATTGAGCGGGGCAAGCCCGGCGTCATATCTTGATACGGCAGAGCGTATCAGCTCCATCGGTTCCAATAGGCCAATGTTGAGATAGGGCGAGAGGACGGAGTGGAACAGGGAGTGGCTGCTTCCCGTCATCGCATCTTCATATGGTCCGAACTTCTCCAGCTTTTGCGTCAAGAACTGGTCCAGGGCGACAAGAGCTTCGGAACGAGTTACTGCGTAACCCGCCCATTGCTCAGCGTCCATTCCTAGCTCGTCCAGCACCGACCGCGTGATGGCATCTGGCTCCGCAGTGTAATCTGGGGGAAAGGCGACATTCGCCGGCAGGCGCTGCCGATTCTCCTTGTCAAAGTTCCAGCGACCCCCAACCGGTTCATCTCCATCCATGAGAATGTTGAAGTGACGACGCATTCGTCGGTAGAACGACTCCATCACATAACGTTTCTCTGGTTCCGGGTCGGGTATCGGATTGTAAGTCTCGCTGAGAAACTGGGCGTTTGGGAGGATCGTGACGGCGACGCCCAGGTGGTCAGATAGCTGATGTTGATAGCGACGCCCCTGGTAGCTGCTGGCGGCCATTGTCACCAGTTCCGTCACATCGTACTGTGCCAGATGGTCTTGTAGACCGGTGCGGAACGTAGCCGACTGGCGATAGTCAACTTCGAATCCACGCGCACGCAGGCTATCAGCATAGTGGCGCATGGCACTGAACAGCAGGACCAGCTTCTGTTTCTGGTACGGCAGCCGCGCTGCCCTTGCCTTGCTTTCGACGAGAAGCACTCTGACCTCATCTCGCCTATCAGCTTCAAGCGCAGGATGATGCTCAAGTAATTGATCACCCAAAATCCAGACTGTTGAACGTCCCATCAAACTTACTCCTCCCGGACAGTACGATCTTTGGGGGATGTTGTGATCATATATTGCTATTCTAGTGCCTTCCTGCAAGAATAAAAGTAGTGATGGGTCACACCATCTTGAAGTTGGCTAGCCGACCGTGCTGGCAGGCTGCCCACTGACGCAATAGGAGGAAGGCGAGAAAAGGAGAACCATGACCAAGAAACCTGCAAAAAGACGATCCACGACTGGGGGTGTGAAGGTCGTCGATACGGATGCGTTGGCGACCAACGAGCTTCTCGTTCCATGGGTGAAGCGACGCTACGATATCAACAATCAGCCGCTGCCGCTGATTCGTGAAGCGCTGCTGCTGAATGAAGGTGCCTACGAGGTGGTTGTGCACGACCGGGCACCAATGAAGCGCGGCTTCGTCATCCTGCTCATTATCCTGGGCATTGTATCGCTGGCGCAGTTGATTGGCCTTGGCCTTGGCTTGCTGACCACGCCGCGCGTCGACGTCCTTTCTGATGCGGTGCTGGAGCAAGTCGTCCAGTTTGACTGGTACCTGAACTCAGCCGCCGCTGATCCTGCCTTTGAGAGCACATTCTCGACCGGCTACACGGCCGCCTGGCAAGCCTTTCGGATCGCCTTCGGCCTTCCCTCGGCGACAGGGACGGTGACGGGCATCCTGTCCATGATAGGCTCCACCCTGCTAGGCTGGCTTCTTTTTGGCATTGTGGCCCATTGGGTGGCCCGCTGGTTTGGCGGCAAGGCGACACCGTACCAGTTTTACGGCGCACTTGGTCTGTCTTACGCGCCATTACTCCTGCTGACCCTTGAGCTTGTCCCTGGATTTCAGATTCCGTGGGCACTGATGTTCCTGCTACTTTTCATCACAAAGTATCAGGCCATCAAGCGCACGTACGATCTTGGTCCAGGCTACAGTCTGGCAACCAACATTGCGCCATACGTCATCATGATTCTGTTCATCATCACGGCAGTGCTGTTCGCCGCGGCCATCGGCCTGAATCAGATTCCTTTGCTGGATCAGATTCTGCGTTTTCTGGTGCTGTAACAGTCCAACGGAATCAAAAGGAGCCAGCAACTAATCATGAGAAACCTGCTGCGTATCTACTCCAACGTTCTAACGCTTGATGATGCGACCTACCGCATGATCAAGGTCTCGCGTGCGGCCGTGCCGTTCGCGCTTGTCCTGTTCTTTACGATGACGCTCATCGCCGGGTGCGGCCGCTGGCTTGCTTTCCCGGGAGTGGTCAACCGGCCCATTCTGTCCGAACAGATTGGCGCTGCCGCCACGGTCGTGGAGACTGTCACAGACCGAATCGTACCGACTGTTGATGAGTCGTTGCTGGCCATAAGCCAGGACAACCTCAGTTTCGCACTGGGCGAGCTGCTGCCTTCAGACGCCACTGTTACGCCCGAAGCGTTGGCCGAGGTGATGCGCCGGTCTGGGCTGACTTCCGCACAACTACTGACTCTGGTCGGGGAGGAGGTCGCCGTCTCACCGGCGGTTGTGGCGGAACTTCGTGGTGACCCGGTGTCTGCCGAGTTGATCGAGTCGCTGCTCGCGGAAACCGCGGTGGACGCCGTCGAGTTGAAGACGATTCTGACCCGCGCCTCTGTTGCATCGGGAACCGGAACGGGATTGTCTGGCATACCGATCACATCAGAACAGTTGCAGGACCTATTCGTCAACGTGGTGCTTGCCCCCGAACAGCTGCGAGCATTCACCGTGCGTATCGGCCTCGACCCACAGGAAGTGGCTGACCTATCGCAGACGGTCAATGAGATTCCAGAGCAAGCGGACAGCATTATCCGGGCCGCTCAGAGCACGGTAGAAACGTTGGAACCGCCTCTTGGCTCTCGATTCAGCCAGACGATCCGACTGTTCGGTCAATGGCTGTCATCACCGTTTGTCATTATGGCCGGTTGGCTGCCGTTGGTCCTGCTGGGCTTGCTGGTAGCCAAGGTGCTCGGCGGCAAGGGCACGATAACGCAGCACCTCGTGGCCGCGTCATTGGCCGTCGCACCGGCGTTTCTTCTGTTCTTCTCGTTCGCTTCTCTTTCCGGACTGGCGGACTCGTTCTCGGTGACTGTGGCGGCCGCCATGATATTTCTCGGGCGCATCCTGGCGCTGCTGGCGTTTGTGTGGGCGTTCCTGATTCTGGTCAAATCGTTGTCGGTGGCGCACGAGTTTAGCTACTGGCGCGCAGTGGCTACGCTCGGCCTGACCTATGTCGTGCTGACGTTCGGCCTGCCGCTTATTGGCCTTCTGATATCAGGGCAGCTGCTCGGTGCATAAGCTGAACAAGGCCGCGCTGATCGCGGCTCCAGACGGTATGAATGCGGACTGACCGCACCGAGCGGTCAGCCCGTTTTGCTTTGGACTTCGTGGTAGCGGAAGCAGTCGACGATGTGGTCGTTGACCATGCCGGTCGCCTGCATGAAAGCGTAACAGATGGTGGGTCCGACGAACGTGAAGCCGCGCTTCTTGAGATCCTTGCTCATGGCCCGCGACTCGACCGTCTCGGCTGGAACCTCAGACAGCGACCGCCACGCGTTCTGCCGTGGGGAGCCACCGACGAACTGCCAGATGAAAGCGTCGAAGCTGCCGAACTCCTGCTGGATCGCCAGGAAGGCCCGGGCGTTCTTGACGGCAGCGTTGACCTTCAGGCGGTTGCGGACGATACCCGGATCCTCCAGCAGTGCGGCGATTTTGGCGTCGTCGTAGGTGGCGACGATAGCCGGATCGAATCGGTCAAACGCAATCCGGTAGTTGTCGCGCTTGTTGAGAATGGTGGACCAGCTCAACCCGGCTTGTGCGCCCTCAAGAATCAGGAACTCGAAGAACGTCTGGTCGTCGTGGACCGGGACGCCCCACTCTTCATCGTGGTAGGCAACATAGCGCGGGTCGCTGCCCGCCCACTCGCACCGAATCAGCTCGCTCATTCTTCTGCCAATTGCTGGAGACGCACTGGTAGTGACTCCAGAAACAGGTAGTGGGCGTCCGGCATCTCTTGCTTCAGCGCGGCTGTCAGTTTGCCGGCTCCGCCGACAAACAGGATAGGCATGGCCGAGAGGGCCGAATCCTGACGGAGCGTCTGGGCCAACTCAGCCCCGTCGGCCGGCTGGCTCGTCAGATAGATAATCACGGCATCGGGTGACTTCGCGGCGATCGCCTTGAGCGCCTTGTCACGGTTCTTGGACTCGGTCCCGGCCACATCCCAGCCGCTGCGCTTCACCAGGCCGGCCGCGTTCTTGGCGTCCTTGCCATTCCAGTTCACGATAAATGCTTGCTTGCTCATAATCACTCCTAGCTAGAGTGGGATTGTAGCACGGGAATCTGACGATTCGACTTGCGCTGGTGGCGACCGCCCTGGTTCATTCGAACTGGAAGCGGCGAACCCCGATGACGAAGAAGACTACGGCGAACGCGACGAGCACGCCGGACTCTAGCAGGACGCCTTCCACGCCCTGGTTCCGCATGATCAGATTAGTTAACCCCTGCATCGCCCATGTGGTTGGCAGGACTTTCACCGCCGTCTGTACGGTTTCGGGAAAGAGTTCCATGGGCCACCAGCAGCCACCCAACAGCGCCATGCCCATACCGAGCATGATGGCCAGGTTACTGGCCTGGCTGTCCGTTCGGGTGAACGTGCCCATTAGTGTGCCGAGCGCCACGCCAGACAGGGCAAAGGCGACCAACAAGATGATCAATCCCAGTGGCGAGGAACCATAGTCAACGCCCAGAACGAACACACCGAAACCGACGAGCAGACCGATTTGAATGAGACCCATTATCAGCTGAGCGCTCAGCGTGCCCAGCAAGTAGGTGCTCTTGCGCGTGGGCGTAACCAGCAAGCGGCGCAGCGTGCCCGTCATGCGCTCAAATGTGAACAGGGACGCGATGCCCAGCAGTGGAATGAGTACCCACGTGATCATCTGTCCGGCGGACGCCTGGGCAGCAGGGTCGTACTCGTCTTCAGAGACGGCCCCGGCCAACAGGCGACGCACCTGACCCGGCTGCTCGTCGAGCGCGTCACTGGCGTTGGTCATCGCCTGCTGAAAGAACTCATCTCGCTCAATGTCGCTGGCGAACGGTTCCGTGGCCGCTGCCGCCAGCGTGGCGGTCCTGGCAACGGCCGCCGGATTGCCTACCACGCCTAGCGCTTCGGCAACGGCCTGTTCGATGACCTGGCCTGCCGTATTGGCCGGATCGAGATAGAGAGAGGGTGTCGCCTGGTCTCCCTGCGGCGCAAAGCCAGCGAGCGCTGCGCCATAGCCGGCCGGGATGATGACCGCTCCGCCCACGTCGCCATTCTCGAACCGGGAGAGCGCTTCCTCCCGGCTCTCAACGGTTGCCTGCACCGTGCTGGAGCTGTCCAGTTCAGCGAGCAACGATGTGGCTGCGGCGCTCTGATCTTCCATGACAATGGCCAACTCAACTCGGTTGTCGTCTGACCCGCCCCCGAGTGCCCCGCTCAGAATCGTGGTGAAGATGATCGGGAGGATCAGGAAGAACAGCAACTCGCTACGACTTGAGAATCGTTGGATGAAATCACGACGGATGATGGCTAACTGTTTGTTGAGCATCGTAAAACTCCTGAGAAAACGTAGAACTAACCGGCCAGCAGCGTTGACTGCCGCTGCCGAAAGATAAAGGCTGAGAGAGCAAACAGGACGACGGCCATGACCAGCAATGCCCCGACAATTGGCACGATGGTCGCCAGCCCGCCGCCTTCAGCTAGCGCAGTGAATCCGTCGAGCGCCCAGGCGTTGGGCGTCAGCTTACTCAGTGCGTCCAGCACAGGCCCGGACTCGCTGAGCGGCACGAAGCTGCCGCCCAGTATGCCGAAGCCCAGCATCAAGGTGGTGCCGATGGCGCTGACTTGCCCAGGCGTAGTGGCCAGCGTACTGACCAGCACGCCCCAACCTGTGGCCGCCAGCGCCGCTGCGGCGATGATCAGGACCACGCCGGCTGGACTGCCCCATCGCAAGCCAAACATCAAAGCGCTCAGCAGAATGAGGAAGCCTACCTGGGCAAACCCGCTCAGGAAGATACCCAGAACCTTGCCCCCAATCACCTGCGATGGGCGGATGGGAGTGGCCATGATGCGTGCCAACGTCTTGCGGTTGCGCTCCTCAAGGAATGATCGTGCGCCGAGCGTGACGGTGTACATGAGGAAGAGCATGGCCATAGCCGGCGCGAAGTACGCCAGGGGATCGAATGACGTCTCTTCATTCGCCTCCGCTCCGGTGACGAGATTGAGAGGGGCAGTCTCACGTGGCGTTGCTGACACGGCCGACTGGAGCGTCTGGCCCAGCTCGGGCAAGCGGTCGGGAGCGACGGCGGGAGCTAGGTTTGCCATGGCTATCTGGACGGCGACGACATCAAGCGTGACGCCGTTGGTGAACTGGTTGACAACAGATTCGACGACGCCTCCGCTAATCGGCCGCCCGGGGTCAGCGTACAGGATGATCGGGTCGGCTGAGGACGTCGCACCTGTCTCCGGATTGGGCAGCATGCCTGCTGAGAAGCCTGCCGGAATCCAGATAGCGGTGGCAACGTCGCCTGCCTGCGCCGCCTCCCGGGCCGTCGCCAGATTAGTGCTCGTCTGGACAGCAAGCAAGCTGGCCAGATCATCACTGGTCATCGTCTCAAGCAGTGCCTCACCCAGCGCTCCCTCATCCTCATTGACGACAAGCACCTGAATCTGACTGATTCCGCTGTTATCTGTGGCGGAGAAGCTCCCGGTCACCAGACCCAGCCCCAGCGTCAGGACGAGCGGCCCGCCGATGATGAGAAGCAGCGCGGCTCTGTCACCCAGAAGAACCAGCACGTCTTTCCAACCGATTCGCAATATCTTGCTCATTGTGGTTTCCCTTTTGTGAGTATCAGTCGCGCAATGCGCGGCCGGTCAGATGAAGAAAGACGGCTTCCAGGTTGGGCTCTTCAATGTCGACGCTGCGGATACGAAGATCGGCGGCGTCGGTCCGGCTGAGAATGGCGGGCAGGACGGAGCCTGCATCGTCCACGTTGATGATGATCTGGCCGTCGGTACGCGAGGCATCGACGACACCGGGCAGTTCGCGGTAAAGGGCAAGCAGCGAACCATTGCTCGGCTGTACAGTGCCTTCAACATAATCAGCCAGGTGAAGCCGTACCGTGTCCTGCCCGCCAATGAGTTGAGTGAGCTCGCTCTGGGTGCCCAGGGCGACCAGTTGGCCGTCGTCGATAATGCCCACGCGATCAGACAACTCTTCAGCCTCTTCCATGTAATGGGTGGTGTAGAGGATCGACATCCCTTGTTCGCGCAGCTCAAGAATCATGTCCAGGATGCGGCGACGACTTTGCGGATCGATACCCACGGTCGGCTCATCCATGAACAGGAGTTGAGGGCGATGGAGAAGGCCGGCGGCAATGTTGATGCGTCGTTTCATACCGCCCGAATACGTCTTGATCTTGTCGCCCGCACGGTCCGTCAGGCCGACCTGTTCAAGTACCTCATCGATGCGACTTTTCAGCTCCTGACCGCTCAGGTCGTACAGACTGCCCCAGAAGCGCAGGTTCTGGTTGGCCGTCAGATCATCGTACAGGGCGATCTCCTGGGGA
Source organism: uncultured Chloroflexia bacterium (assembly GCA_963715935.1). Lineage (GTDB taxonomy): Bacteria > Chloroflexota > Anaerolineae > Promineifilales > Promineifilaceae > Promineifilum. The sequence goes on from CAVQSM010000010.1 coordinate 236,836, forward strand.
ACCACGCCGATAACGCGGCGCACAGCCAGCGAGTCGGTAAGTATGTCGTGCCCCGCAATGGTCGCCGTGCCTGAAGTTGGGTCAATTAGACAGCTGAGCATCGACAGGGTTGTTGTCTTGCCGGCTCCGTTGGGACCGAGAAGGCTGAAGATTTCGCCCTGGTTCATGGTGAACGATACGTCACGGACGGCCTGAAGTTCGTCGAACTGCTTGCTTATTCCGTCTACCGTCATGATGGTCTTGTTCATGTTGTTTCCTTGCTAAACTAACGCTGCGAGTAGCTGGTGGCCCGGCGCATTCCGGCCTGTGGCGCAGCGAAGCCCGCGCCTTGTATGTCTGACGCGGGCTTCTGTCTACCGAGTCGCCATTCGGGCAACGTCGCTTACGCTTTCTTCTCGACCGGTTGCTTCTCTTCTGGTTCGCTGCCGTTGCTGCGGATGTACTGGACCAGGAGGGCCACACCACCAACGATGAGGGCCACCGGCCACAAGTAGCCAACCCAGGTCAGCACCGTCTCGAACGCGCCACCAAACAGAATCGCCAGTCCAATGAAGCCGATGATTCCGCCGGGAATAAGCGGCCACCACTGGGTCTCGTCCGTAACCACAGCGCTGAGAATGGTAATGAGCGCCCAGCCTGCTGCGAAAGAGAGCAGGAAGATGCCCCCCTCATTTGCAGCCGGGAAAACGCCGTCGAGTGGACCGGCAATAAAGGCGATACCGGTGCCAATCCCAGCCAGAATCCCGCCAGGGATAAGCCAACCTACCTCACGCGAGACGATGCCCGCCACCAGGAAGAGCAAGCCCAGACCCAGGGGGATGAGCGCACCCAGGAACTCCGCGTCGAAGCCATCCAGAAACTGAAATGCCAGAGCCATCAACCCAATCAATACCAGTACAAACCCACCGACCAATGCACCATTCCGCTCTTTTGTGTTCATCTTTACACTCCTCGTGTAGCTATGCATCCTGCCCGGAACTGATTCCGGACGTATCATGATTAACGTTGATAACATCATAGACGACTCTGGAGCGGGCCACATCTGCCAGAGGTCATGGTCGGGTCATGTTCCGGGTCATGTTGTCCAGGGCTGCCGACTATGACCTCTAGAATGTGTTCACTCATGGGACACTAACCGGTTATCAACGTGATCTTTACAGGCAGGGCAAGACTCGGCCGGTACAATAGCGCCGACGAAATAGTACTGTCGGTATGTAAGCTTGGGGACTCAATGACCAGACTATCATCAAAGCCAACTATGAAGGTACGCGAGGCCCTCGACGAGTTTTTGCAACAAGGTGACGGGACAAGTGGTAAAGAGGTAGGGGAGATGTATCTTGGCCCCGACATCTTTGTCGCAATGTTGCGGCGCCGGCGCGTACTCGAAGGCGAGTGGGAAAGCACGGAGCGAACTGTGGATTTGTTTGATCTGATGGACCAGCATCAGCAGGATGACAGCCCGCGCCAGCGCTCCACCGAACCACTGCGACCCTCTGCCAGTTCCGCAGTGCTATCGTCCTGAGGGCGATCACCAGACCCCCTGCCAGCAATCTAGAGCAGTCCGATATCTCGAGCCTTGAGTGCAGCCTGGGTGCGATCGCGCACGCCCAGCTTGCCGAGGATGTTGGTGACGTGGTTCTTCACCGTGCCTTCGGTAATCACGAGTTGATTGGCGATTTCACGATTGCTCAGGCCATCAGCTACCAGCCGCAGGATTTCCAACTCCCGATCAGATAGAGGCTCGACCAGTGTCTCTTGCTGGTGGGGCTTATGGTCTGGTTCCAGGCGCGTGAATTCCGCAACGACCTTGGCCGCAACCGAGGGCTGGAGAAATGTCTCACCCCGAGCGGCAGTCCGGATCGCTTCTTCTAGTTTTTCTGACGAGACATCCTTCAAGAGATAACCGACCGCTCCGGCCCGCAAGCCGTCGAAGACGTACTCATCATCGTCAAACGTCGTCAGGACGATAGCATGACAGTTTGGCTGGCGTTCGTGGAGCTTCCGGATTGCGGTCACGCCGTCCATCCGAGGCATACGCATGTCCATGAGGACAACATCCGGGTGCGTGGCGGCAGCGACTTCCAGGGCTTCGTACCCATCGGACGCTTCACCAACGACCTGGATATCACGCCACGTCGAAAGAAGCGTACGCAGCGCTTCGCGAAAGAGCGCCTGATCGTCAACCAGCATGACCCGGATTGGTGCGGCATCATCCATGTTCTGTCTCCGCCGCCGCTTCCATAGGCATGACTACGGCCTCAGCTGGCACTGTCGGCAGCGTGACGGCCACTGCAAATCCTTCGCCGGGCTGGCCCCCAAATGATAGCTCGCCGTCGAGCTGGTTCACTCGCTCGCGCAGGCCGATCAGTCCGAAGCCAACGTTATGCTTGGTCATATCAACGCCGATGCCATTGTCGACAACGGAAAGGCGCACGGCGCTCGGTTCATCGTAGTCGAGCACTACATCAACCCGCGAGGCGGCTGCATGCCGCCGGACATTGGTGAGTGATTCCTGGGCGGCGCGAAAGAGGGTAAGTTCCTGGGCAGGGGAGAGTCGACGCGGCGTACCATGAATGGTATAGGCCGCAAAGAGACCTGATGCCTGGGCGTCTTCAACCAAATCTGCTACTGCGTCTGCCAGCGTGCGATGACCAAGCGGAGATTCTCGCAGAGCGGCGACCGATTGTCGAATGGCCGTCAGACCGTCTTGAGTTTGTTGCTGGGCCTTGGCCAACGTCTCCCGGGCTGCAGCCGGATCCGTGTCCATGACCGCCAAGGCGGCCTTGATCTGGACGTTGACTACGGTCAGGTAGTGACCGAGATTGTCGTGGATTTCGCGCGCCAGGCGGTTGCGCTCCTGCGTCGTGGCCAGCTCCTCGGCCTGGACTGCATAAGCGGACAGCTGCTTGTTTGCATCTTCTAGCTGTAAGGTGAGCTGCTCTGCCTCTTCCTGGGCGTTCTGGGATCTCTCTGTTAACAGGGCAAAGACTGCTACGAAGACGATCGCTGGACTGAAGGTTAACACCACCGAAAGAGCAACCGAAGAGCTGCCCGTGACAAGATAAAACGGGCCGGCTAGCCCTAGCAGCGCAGCGAAATAGACGAGCCAACGGGCAATTGTCCCTAGCTCGGTGGTAGCTAGAGCTACCAGAGGCATGAAGACCAGCCATATTCCATTCGCACTCGCCATCAGAAACTGAATGGCGATGGCAACGCCGGTCAGCACGATGAAGTAGACGCCTTTCGCGTAGCGGCCAAACACAGTCTCAAGAAAAGTGTGATCCTGGACCAGCATGAACAAATAGACGATGCCCAGCAGTGTCGCCACCATCAGATTAGTCAGGGAATAGCTTGCGCCGGCAGGGCTGTTTGCCTCCATGACGTACTCAATATACGCCAACAGATAGGCAAGCAGAATAACTGTGACTGTGGCCACATGGGGGCTCCGAAGAAAGCCGAAGGGGGAGGTCCGGTTGGTCGCCGACTGACTGGCCATGAATACCATGATACGAGTCTCTGGATCGCTTGGCAACTGAATTGTTTAGGCCGCTCGCTGTTCTATGGCCTGCTCTCGCAGCACACTGATCGCTCAGCTACAATGACGGTTGATTAGTCCAAAGGCAGGAGGCGTGATAATGACCGATCAGATAATTCTTACGAGCTACTTCATTGACGAACCAGTGCCGGCATTCGACGCGCTGGCTGAGCCGGGCTGGACGCAGGTGTCGGCCGTTCTGCCTGACGGAGACCAGCAAGATCGAGTCGCACCGCTCCACCAGGCAATTGCGGATGAGGTGGCCTCGGCACTCGCCCGCAGCCAACGGCCTGTCAGTTTGGCGGGCGACTGCTGCGCCGCACTGGGCGTCATGACCGGGTTACAGCGTGCAGGCATGAGCCTCCCACGCTTCTCTGGTTGGACGCGCACGGCGACTTCAACACGTGGGAGACGACACCCAGCAACTTTCTGGGCGGTATGCCGCTGGCGATGGCAGTGGGTTTGGGCGAACAACGGATGCTCGATCAGTTAGGCATGAAGCCTTGGCCGGAAGATGCGGTCGTCCTGGCGGATGGCCGTGACCTGGACCCCGGCGAGCGGGAACTGCTTGCAGAGTCTTCCGTTCGCCAGGTAAGAAATCTTGCTGCGCTGTTGGAGCCGGGCGGCCTGCCGGATGGCCCCATCTATGTTCACTACGATACCGACATCATCGACGCTTCCGACGCGCCTGCGATGAACTATCCAACCAGTGGCGGCCCGAAGGCATCCGAAGTCGAGCAACTGTTCCGAATTCTGGCTGACAGCAGACGTGTCGTCGCGATCTCAGTGTCGCTGTGGGCCCCGCGGCTGGACGCTGATGGTGCGACACAAGAGGTCGTCATGCGCAGTGTGGATGTGCTGCGTGGCGTAGGGGATCAGTAGCGGGTGTGGTTGTCGGTCAGGGTAGGGCCAAATTGTGCCAGCCGGAGACCGCGCGACGCTGCTGCCACATGGTCCAGGCGGCCGTCCAGGCCACCAACAGTCCCAGCCCAACGATCAGCAGGACGGGCGTCATCTGCGGCCATACAGCTGAGAGCACAAAAGGCAGAACGATGATCCCGATGGCGGGCAGAGCGTAGACGATCGTCAGGAGCAACGACAGAAAGCCACCACCACTTGTCGTCATGCGTCGAGGATCATCCCACTCCAGATTGGCGTACATGAATCCCGCAGAAGTGCTTGTGGCCATCATGCCTACGCCGAAGAGCAGGGCGCAGATCCAGGCGTACGGGGTCCAGAGCAAGCTGTAGCCAACCAGAAACCAGCCGACAATGATCATGATGGTCACTACGACCATGTACGGGATCATGACGCCCCACGTTTTGGCTCGCCACACCCGTGCCGGGTCGATGGGCGCAGCCTTTAGAATCGGGAACGAGCGCCCCTCAACTGCCAGAGCGGTCGAGGCGGGTTGTGAGAGGAGCATATAGCCGACGAACACAGCCCAGGCCGAAAACAAGATCCCCGGACTGGTTAACGCTGCCAGCCATGCCAGGTTTGGGGCGCCTGACAGAGACTGTGATGCTTCAAACAGGCTGCCGCCGCTGGCTGATGTGGACCGGAACAGCGCCAGGCCGCCTACGACAATAGCAACAACCGCATTGCCAATCAGGCTGACAAGCTGGCGCGGGTCCCGGATGCGCTGCAGCCAATCCTTCAGAATGATTGTGTTGTTGAGCGAGTTGCCGCCGAAGCCGCGGTCGGCTTCCTCCAGGCCACGCTGGCGCATCGTGCCGCCCTGTGTTCGCAGCCAGCCCGACAGGTACAGGCGGTCGGCGGTGAAAACCGTCAGCATGAACAGCCCCAACGTAATGACGATGTAGGTGCTGATATCACCCAGCCCAGCCAGGTAGCGGCCCTGATCGAGCGCGATGACACCGCGACCGGCCATCAATGTTGGTATAGGCAAATCGGTGATGCCGTTGGCCAGCTCGCCCAGCGATTGGAGGGTCTCCATCTCCGGCGCGTCGCCGCCCTGGAAGAAGCGAGGCAGTTGGAACAGGAGAGCGACCCCAAGCCCGATGATGGAGTAGGCGGCCGCCAGCAGTTCGTTCAGGCGATTGACCGGAAGGACGCGCACCAGCAGCATGGCCAGGATTGCCCCCAGCGAGAGGCCAAACAGCGGCGCCAGCAGCAGCAGAAGGAGGCCGACGCCAAAATAGAGTGGCCCGGCGCCAATGCCGATGCCAAACACGATGAAAGCAGGCGCGGCAATGAGCAGCAGAAAGATGATGTTCCACGGCAGCCGGCTGAGTAACTTGGCGACCATGACCGAGCGCGGTTCGATCGGAGCGACCATCAGCCGGTCGAGATCGCCGCTCAGGAAGAGGGCCCGCACCGCCTGGTTAAGCCCGGTAATCAGGACGCCCAGCAGCACAAGCGTGAACATGACGCCGGGCAGCAGGTCGGGACTGAGACGGATCGGCGACTGTGGTTCGCGGACCAGGAGGGCGGCGCCAAACCCGAGAAAGCCGGAGAAGACGGCCATCACGATGCCGAACACCAACTGCAGGCCCAGGGTCAGGATGCGACGGCGTCCTTCGACCTCGCGCCGATCCAGTCGCCAGTACAGGCGCATCAGCAGCAGCGTATCAGTCGCCATCCGCCAGTTCCTTCACCATGTCGTCCATTTCGCTGCCGCCTGTGAGTTCGAGGAAGATGTCTTCCAGCGATTGCTCACCGCGCAGACGTCGCATCTCGTCAACCCGCGCATCGGCAATGATGCGTCCTTTGTTGATGATTAGGACACGATCGCACATGCTCTGGGCAATCTCTAGGATGTGGGTGGAGAAGAACATGGAGCGACCCTCGGTACGCTTTCTCATCATCAAGTCCTTGATGAGCCGCGCCGAGCGCGGGTCCAGACCGACCGTTGGTTCATCCATGAAGACGATGTCAGGGTCATGGAGGAATGCGCCCGTAATCGCTACCTTCTGCTGCATACCGTGACTGAATGTCTCCAGATAGTTTCCCGCCACATCGGTCAGCTCGAACAGATCGAGCATGACGCGCATGCGCTCCTCAACCAGCTCCGGCGGCACGTCATACAGTTGGCCGACAAAGCGGAGGTATTCGCTGGCCTTCAGCTTGCCGTACAGGTTGGGCGTATCGGGCACATACCCAATGCGTGCCTTGGCGGCCAGTGGCTCCTGCTGGATGTCGTAGCCAACGACCTCAGCGCTGCCTTCGGTGGGTTCCAGCAGACCGGTGAGAAGCTTGATCGTGGTGGTCTTGCCCGCACCGTTTGGGCCGAGAAAACCCACAATTTCGCCGTGTTCGATGTTAAACGAAACATCGTCAACAGCCGTAAACTCACCGAACTCTCTTGTCAGGTGTCTTGCAACTAATAATGGCGTAAGCATGAACGTAGTTTACCGGACTTCTGCCCGACCCGCCTCTATCGCGAGATATATTTCGGCCCTGTTGGTAGCGTCCTCGTAGTCGGGTGACTGGTAAATACCATCTGTCAGAGGGAATCGCTCGTCGTCAATGGCCATCAGCCCCGTTCCGGCCTTACCCTCAATCCGGGCTGCCACGCCATCGGGCACCAACAGCCTCAAGGTTGCCGCTCCGGCCTCTACACGCACGACCGTATGCCCGGCGGATCGGGGCAGGTCAATCGTGGCCTGGGACGCTCCGGCACTCAGGTGAAACTCGGTCACCTGCATGTCGAGCAAGTCCGCATGCAGCTCGCTGTCCCCCGTTTCTACGTCAAGGGACATCGGGATTAGTCCGTTCATGCCGACGTCCCAGTCCACACCCCCTGCCTTGTGGCCCAGGCTGGCGGAGCTGGTGCGCGGTTGAAGGGTCAGGATAGCGTGATCATTGTCCAGCTCTTCCATCTCGTGGTCCAGACCGGTGGAGAAAACGCCATCAAGCAGCTCGTCGGGCGCTGTGTCGCTATCCAGGATCAGACGGCCGCTTCCGCCATGACGAAAGCGAATTTCGGCCGCTTCTACACCTTTTAGCTGCATGGTGACGTGTTGGGGTGGGTGGGGTGGGTCGCGTCTCATACCGGACAAGAGCAGCGACAGACCGCCCAGGAACAACGCCAGCGGCCAAAAGACCGACCAGACGCTGACGGTCAGGATGCCTAACATGGACAATAGGAAAAGCCCGCCCAGTATGATGAGCAGGCTGCCCCAGAATAGCCCGGAACGGTTCAATTGGCTGACTCCAGGATCGGACTCAGTCGAGAAGGGCGCCCATTAACAGACCGATGCCACCAATCACCAGGAAGGCGGGCCAAATGTAGGCCCAGTTCCAGCTAAACAGAAAGGTGGAAGCTACGAGCAGCATGATCAGTCCGCCGATGAGGGAACCGCGCCCGTCATCACCCAGTTTGCCCGTGTTACGATAGACCCGCAGGGCATTACCCAATGACGACACGGCTGGTATCAGGATGAAGAGTGCCCACCAGTTGTCAATCTGAAAGCCCGTCAGATTGTTGAGCAAGAAGATGACGCCGATGCCGATGAGCACCAGCCCCGGAATCCACGCCGGGTTCTTGCCGCCGTGATTGGAAGCTGCTACCTGCTTCTCGTCCGGAACGTCAATCTGCATGGCCAGCTTCTCAGACTCTTTGATTTCGCCAATCTTATCAGTCATGATGATTCTCCTAACCCACGATTCCTTGTGTTGTGTAGCGGGCAGATAGATTCCGATTTTGGCGAGTTCTCCACGACTCGGACGCTTATCCGCCTGCGCTTACTAACCAATACGGACAATCGCGGTCAGGGTTGCATGATCTCGCCTAGCGGCCCGCCATCCGGCGATGGTCCACCATCATGCAGGCGTCCTCAACAACATCGAGCCCGTGTTCGCGCGCAGTGGCGGCAGCCGATTCGTTTCTGATACCGAGCTGCATCCAGACCGAGCTGGCTCCAATGTCGATTGCCTCATCGACGAACGGTGGCACGTTTTGCGGCCGCTGGAAGATGAGCACAAGGTCGACCGCCTCCGGGATGTCGGCCAGCGAAGCGTATGCCTTCTGTCCCAGTCCGGACGTCAGGTTGGGATTGACGGGGATGATGCGATAGCCCGCTTGCTGCAAGTAGTCAGCTACATAGTAGCCCGCCTTGCCCGGGTTAGAAGAGAAGCCTACCACGGCAATCGTCTCTGTTTCATCGATGATCTTGCGTTTCGTCGCTTCATTTTGCATATCGTTGAGCATCTCCTGATTACAAGTTGGCCACCTGGTGGCCGGGTCTGAGTTCCGGGAAACCACCTCCTATTCTAGACCAACTACACGCCGAATCCTTACATTGTCGGCCACGTAGGGGCGATCATGACTTTTGGCGTAGCCAAATGGTGACAACCAATAAGCGAGATCGATTGTCAACCTCCTTGCAATCCCTTACACTAAAGGTTGGTTTGGAACGCAACTTTCACAAGCTAAAGAGGAGCAAGTTCATGCAAAACTTCGGCGCTTACGTAAGCAACTACGGAGTTGAGAATCACGGGATCCGCAATGCTGAAACCGTCTACTGGAATCTGACCACATCCATGCTGTACGAGCAAGCTGTTCGGCGGCATGAGGGAGCCATTGCCCACCTTGGCCCGATGGTGGTTCAAACCGGCAGCCATACCGGACGTTCGCCCAACGATCGGTTCATTGTTCGCGAACCTGAGATTGAGAACGAGATCCACTGGGGCAAGGTGAATCGCCCGTTCGCCCAGGAGGATTTTGACAAGCTCTATCGCGAAATGCTGGCCTATACCCAGAACCGCGACATCTTCGTGTTTGACGGCTATGTCGGCGCGGATCCAAGATATCAGATGCCGGTACGCATCATTACCGAATATGCGTGGCACAGTCTGTTCGCGCGCAATATGTTCATACGCGAATTCGAGCCGGAGAAGCTGCGCCAGCACGTCCCTGCGTTTACGGTCATCGACATGCCGCGTCTGCGGGCGGAACCGGAGCACGACAATACGAATAGCCAGACATTCATCGTCGTTGACTTTGGCAAGAAGCTGGTTCTGATTGGTGGCACGGAGTATGGCGGAGAAATCAAGAAGAGCATCTTTTCGGCCATGAACTACTACATGCCCAAGCAAGGCGTGATGAGCATGCATTGCAGCGCCAACTTCGGCGACTCTCGCGATGACTCGGCACTTTTCTTCGGGCTGAGCGGCACCGGCAAGACAACGCTGAGCAACGACACCAGCAGGACTCTGATTGGTGACGATGAGCACGGCTGGAGCGACGATGGCATCTTCAATTATGAGGGCGGCTGTTACGCCAAAGTCGTGCGTCTGGACCCTGAGGGTGAGCCAGAAATCTATGACACAACCCGTCGCTTCGGAACGATCCTGGAAAACGTCATCATGGACACGAGCAATCGCCGTGTCGACCTCAACGATGACTCGTTGACGGAGAATACGCGGGCCAGTTATCCGATCTCGCACATTGCCAACGCGGTCCGTGACGGCGTGGCTGGCCATCCGAAGAACGTCTTCTTCCTGACGGCAGACGCCTTTGGTGTCCTACCTCCCATCAGTAAGCTGACGCCGGAACAGGCAATGTACCACTTTCTGAGTGGCTACACAGCGAAGGTCGCGGGCACGGAGCGAGGGATCACGGAGCCGCAGCCGAACTTCAGCACCTGCTTTGGCGCTCCGTTCATGCCCCTCAATCCGCGCGTCTACGCCGAACTGCTCGGTGAGAAGCTCCAGCGTCATGACTCGCAAGTTTGGCTGGTCAACACAGGTTGGACGGGTGGGCCGTATGGTGAAGGCTCGCGCATGAAGCTGGCCTACACCCGCGCGATGATTCGAGCCGCGCTGACGGGCGAGCTGGATGACGTGGCCACAGTCGAGGAGCCGTTCTTTGGTCTGTTCGTGCCGGAGCACGTAGTCGATGTGCCTGACGAAGTGCTCATGCCGCGCAATACCTGGGCAGACAAGGATGCATACGATGCCCAGGCGACCAAGCTGGTGAGCATGTTCAAGAAGAACTTCGAGCAGTTTGCCAGCGACGTAAGCCCGGAGATCGCAGCAGCCGGTCCGAAGTAGGGCGACGCCTTACTACACACCAGGCAGTAAATCTTGCGCCCGCGATCGTCGACGATCGCGGGCGTTCTTGCTTATAAGATTCTATGAGGCGTTTGGCATGAAGCCGGCTGCCGTCAAGGCAGCGCAGAAGTTTGTATAATCCAGGCAACGATCGTGTGAAGGAGCCTGAGTTATGTACGAGATCCCGTTGTTTCCACTCAATACAGTCCTGTTCCCGGGGATGCCTCTGCCGCTGCACATCTTCGAGGAACGCTATCAGCAGATGATTGCCTACTGCATTGAAGAGAACAAGCCTTTTGGCGTTGTCATGATCCAGGATGGGTCGGCTGAGGGAGGGCCATTGGCGACGCCTTACGCTGTTGGCTGTACGGCCGAGATCGCCCAGGTCGAGCCTCTCGAGGAGGGTCGCCTGCTCATCATGGGTATCGGACGCGAGCGGTTCCGTGTGGTGCGTCTGGAAAGTGGCAAGCCCTATCACGTTGGCGTGGTCGAGCCGCTTTCGCTCGATGTCACGGATGAGGACGTCCTTGAGACACGTGTGGCCACGCTGCGACCGCTGATCAGAGAATACCTGGACATCCTGTCCCGCACCGGCAACGTTGACTTTGACGATGGTCAGATTCCCACGGAACCGGTTGCTCTCATTTACCTCGCGGCGACGTTGCTGCAGATGTCACCAGAGGAGAAGCAGACGTTCCTGGTAATGAATGACGCCGCCCGGCTGGCTGCTGCTCTGGAGAAGGCGTATCGGGGCGAGGTGGCCGTGATGCGGTGGCTGCCCGCCGCCGACCAGGGGACGTTCTCGCTGAATTGATTCGTTTGTTTCAGGACGTCAGAGCGTTGACTGGCGTGGATCTGGGTTGCCGGTCAGGAAGAAGCGGATAGCGCCGGGCAGCCGCCGACCCCAGGACGACTCACTGTGTCCGGCCCATTTCTCCTCGACATGCAGCAAGTCGCGCACGGGTCGAAAGCCCTTGCGAACGAGCAGTCGCTTCATCTTGCGTACCGAGGCGTAGTACCGCCTAGACGATGTGGCTTTGTGGGGCATGCCCTGCTGTAGATCTTCACCAAGCTCGCGTGTGCCGGCGTCCAGATAAATACGGCCGCGCTGGAATGGGGCTGACTTGACGCAATCATAGATAGCGTCGCCACCGAACCACAACGAAGGACTCATGACACCTGAGAAGCCAAACGTGTCGATGTGGCTGAAGTAGCCATAGAGTGAGATCAGTCCACCCAGCGACGATCCCATAATGCCCGTATGCTCGCGCTGCGGCAGAGTGCGGAATGTCGTATCGACCAGTGGTTTGACAGTCTCCACGAGAAAGCGCATATACTCGTAACCACGTCCGCCGCCCAGACGGGGCATGACGAACGGGCTATACTCGTCGACCCTTTCGACGCCCATATTGGGCAGCGCGATGATGATCGCCTCCAATCCTTCCTCATGGCCAAGTTGCTGCATCGTCTCATCAACGCCCCACTCGCCGGCGTAGCTGGTGGCGTTGTCAAACAGGTTTTGACCATCATGCATGTAGAGCACGGGATAACGCCGGTCGGATAGATTATAGGATGGGGGCAGGTGCGCCAGAAGGTAGCGATCGTTGTCCAACTGCGGGCTGTGCAAGTCGGGGCCAATTAACAGCCGCCCACTGACCGAATGGTAGCCATCGTGAACTGGGTCGTAATTGTAGTACTCGTGGTAGGTATGCCAGTGTATCTTTTGCAAGCTTGTCTCCAAGCGCCGGCATCAACTGCTTTCTGAGGCCGCGTTTCGAGTCGTTCGCAGGCTGCTCCAATAGGGCTAGCCAGCAAAACGCCTCCTATTGTGCCCAAATTCGGCCGCCAGGCCAAACTCTCTTACGTTCCATGGCAGAGTTACTCAAAGGTCGTAAGTAGAAACCGAGTTTCTCAGGGCAAGCCGCGATACGCTCGACGAACGTCTAGAAACTCGGTTTCCGGGCCTGTTTAAGTCCGACTACTGAAAAGCCCTGCGTTCCAGGGGTCCCGGGTGTGCCGGTCGTTGGAGCAGTCTGCGCCGTAACTGGTATCCTGGTCACTGGAGTTTGTTGCTGGCTTGCGATATCATGTAGATGTGGCATGACGCCTGACGGCAAGCGCGCCATAATCTGATGATGAGTGACAAGAGTGTATCTGGCGCCGACCAGACCCCTGAAGACGACGACAACCTGGATGATACACAGGCGGAACGCGAGGCCGACCGGCGTCTGCGCATGCGCTTCGATTGGGACAATCTAATCGAGGATTTGATCGAAGACGGCCGCCAGCGAGGTCTGTTCGACAACCTACCCGGGAAGGGCAAGCCACTCGATTTGGGTCGGCCGGGAGATGAGCAAGGTAACTCCCTTGCCAATCAGCTTCTGGCGGACAACGATCTACGCCCGCCGTGGTTGGCGATGCGCGTGATGGTGGATGAGAAGGTTGCCGAGTTTCGCAAGCGCATGGAACGAGAATGGCGGCGCTACCAGCAAGGATGGACCCAGGCAGAAAGCGATAGCGTACGCACGGCTCTGGCACTCGGCTGGAACGATCGTTGTAAGGAATGGGCCGCAGAGGTCGTCTCACTGAATAAGCAGATCTCGGACTATAACCTGCGCCGTCCAAGCCGCGGGCTGGAAATGTACAAGCTGACGCTGGAGACCGAACTGGAAAGAATAGAAGCGCCACGATACTTGAACTGATAGCGCTCGCCTATGTATCGATTGTCCACATCCTCCTCCACATTCCCCTTTACCGAGCATTGTGACGCCCGCAGAAATCTGACAGGCGGCGCCAGGCCGCAAGCTGGAATCCAGCCACAATTAGCCGAATATGAGTCGGGTTTCTGCCCGCCCAACCCAATTATAGATAAATGCTTGACAAAACTTGGACACATCTCTATAATGGGCTTCATCAGTGAACACAAGGAATTGGAGTCTAATCGTTCTCCGCAAGCAGAATGGTTACTGGGATAGGACATTATGACTGTTGAATTGTTGACAGAGAAAAAGAACAGAGAAGCGGAAGGCTCGTTGCTGGACCTGTCATGGATGGATGTAGCGCTTAAGGATTCGAGCAGGGGCGGGGCGAAAAGCTCTGTTGGCGCCCCGAACAAGGCGGCCAACGGCTCGTTTGATCTCCTCGAAGAAATCGTCGAGGACGACCTGGACTCAGACGACAGCGCCGAAGACCAGTCGTCAAATGCCGACTCCTTCACCGACATTGAGTCCTACATGGATGATTTCGACCAACAGCATAGCGACGACTACGAGCGGCTCAAGGAAGTCAAAAAGCAGCGCAGCTCCGCCTTGAGCGATGTGCCCACCGGGGACTTTCTCAGCCGCTATATGCTGGAAACCAATCGCCAGCGGTTGCTGACGGCGGAAGAAGAAGTGGAGCTGGCCAAGCAAATTGAGGCCGGTCGCTTTGCCTCCGAGCAGCTGGAAGAAGGCGAAATGCTGAGCATGTTGGACAAAGAGGAACTGCTGCGCATTCAGGAGCAAGCTGAGGCCGCCCGCACCATGCTGGTTCGTTCCAATACGCGTCTGGTCATTAGCATCGCCAAGCGCTACTTCGGCCAGGGTTTGGACTTTCTTGACCTGATTCAGGAAGGGAACATAGGGCTGTTGACCGCCGTTGATAAGTTTGACTACACACGCGGCACCCGATTCAGTACCTACGCCACATGGTGGATTCGGCAGGGCATCACCCGCGCGCTCTCTAACTACGGACGGATGATCCGCATTCCTGCCCACCAGACCGGTAACGTGCGGAAGCTCTACCGGACGATTCGCGACATTGAGCAGCAGGAAGGGCGCACCCCCGAAACCGAGGAGCTGGCCAAGATTGTGGAGATACCTCCCGACCAGGTCCAGTGGTTACTGCAAATCACGCGGCCGTTGCTGGCGCTGGAGCAACCGGCAGGCGACGACCAGGATGCAGAACTGGCCGATTTCATTGAAGACCACGACGCTGAGCAGCCGGCAGATGTTGTCGCACAGAGTCTGTTCCGCGAGAAGATGGGCGAGATTCTGGGCGAGTTGACCCCGCGCGAAGCCAGCATCCTGCGCCTGCGCTATGGGCTTCAGGGCCACGAGCCGCACACACTGAAGGAAGTGGGCGAAGTTTTCGAGCTATCCCGCGAACGCATTCGTCAGGTCGAAAAGACCGCCCTCAGTAAGCTGCGCCGCAGCCGTCAACTTAGCGATTTCGCCTTCATGCTCAATTAAGCATCAGAGCGATATCACCGACAAATTCAACCCCCTGGCTGCGCAGCCAGGGGGTTTTTCGTTGGTCCAGCCTTCACATGGCTTTCACTGACCAGCCGCCACCCCTCCAGTATAATGACATTTGCGGAACCGGCTTAGGGACAGGCCGCCGCGTTCGTCAAATTCTTGCAAGGAGTCAGAATGATTCACCGGAAAGCTGCGACAGCAGTTGTTCTTCTCGTCCTTGGCATGCTAGCCGCTCTCAATTGGCTGGCATTCGACCAGGGGCTGACCCGCTCAAACGGCAGGCAATCTATTGCCCTAGCCGACGTCAACAGCTCGTCATACCAGCTGCCGATCGTCCTGGCGCCGGAAAACACACCGACGCCAATCCCGACAAGTACGCCGGTTCCGACCAATACGCCAGAACCGACAAGCACGCCGGCGCCCTCTTCGACCCCTCAGCCCACGCTAACACCGGGCCCCGAGCCGACCGCAGCGCCAACAAGCCAACCTCCGGTGGGTGGAAATGTGATCGCTAACGGATCCTTCGAGCAAGGATGGACCGATCTGCCGCCCGCGCCCGGATTTCTGATCAATCAACAGCCGGTGGGGTGGGAACTGAGTTGGCTCGATATCGGTGCTCCGCTGTGGGCCGATCCCGGGACCGCGTCCGGCGGCGTGCCCGAATGCCTCCACAAGCTGGAAGTCCAGCTGCCCGATGCGGATGAGCTCATTCTCGACGGCACAGTCACCTACAAGATGTTCCACTTTGGGGCCCCCTTCGGCAGCCAGCTCTATCAGGTGGTTGGCGGACTGCCGCCCGGCTCACGCTGGCGTCTGACGGTGCCCATCCAGACCCATCTCCACGGCGATTCTGACTTCTGGGCGGCCGAGTCTGGTGTCTGGGCCATAACCAGTGCCGAACAAGCCGGTGGCTGGGTTCCTGGCGGAACGATGGGCGACCGGAACTGGTTCTACCACCAGGCCGAGGTGACTGTACCAGGCGACGGCCGCATTGAGGTTCTGATCCGCGTCAAGAGCAAGTGGCCCCGCGGCAAGGACTTCTTCATCGACGACGTGCGCCTGGAGCCGCTGGGCTCGCGTGATGCCGGCACTGGCGTAGAGTCTGCGCCAGTCACCACCGAAAACGGGCGCATCTGGCTGGCCACTCCTTTGGACGACCTGCCGCTAGACGATCTGGTTACGCCCTAACAGCTGCCGAAGCTCATTGCTGATGGGGTTCAACGGAGTGTAGGAACTATTGGCACTGGTCAAAGACGAAAGAAGTCTGGCGCGCGCCAGACTTCTTTCGTGTAGTACGCCAAGCTCTACGGATTAATACGGCAGTTAGGCGGCCGGTGTCTGAGAAGCTTCTCCTGAGGCCAAGCGCTGCTCAATCTCTTTGACATCCTGTCGAAGGAGATTCAGGTGGGGGAAGTCAGGCTGGTCGGCCAGCTCTTCTTGCAGCTGCGGCAGTCCTTCCTTGAAGGCGAGCATGTCAATGTTGACCTCTTCCGCCTTCTCCGTCTCGCCATTTTCCTCAAGACTGCGAGCCAGATAGTAGTAGGCCTGCAGTTCGTAGGTCACATAGGGCAAGCCAAACTGCGTGGCTGTGGCGAAGGCAGCAGTAGCGCTGCGATATTGGCCCTGCCGATAGAGGCTGAGACCAAGATAGTAGTGATAGAGCGCACTCTTGGGCGAAAGCTGGATAGCGCGAGTGTAGACCTTCTCCGCCTTGTCGAACTCGTTGGTCGCCAGATAGACCTGTCCTAGCGTATTCAGGGCTGGGTGGGCATCGGGACGGAGTTTGAGAGCCTGGTTCGCGTCGCGCTCAGCAGCTCCGAACTGCATATTGCTCAGAAAAATGAGGGCGCGAAGCTGATACGTTTCCCAGAAGTCCGGCCGCGCCTTTATCGACTTATCGGCCAAATCGAGAGCCATCGACAAATCGCCGGCGAAGAAGCTGCGGCGGGCCAGCCGGTAGGAGATAGGCGTCGTGATGATGCGGCGAGCGCCCAGCAGAAGCAGGGTCAGGCTGACACCTGTAATCGCATAGAGTGCTTGACCGGCAATCAGGCCGGCTGTGATCCCGGCAATGGCCGGAATGGCGAGGAAGAGCGAAACTACCTGTTCTCGGAGTGTTAACCGCTGACTGCGCTGGTAGTACACCAGATAGATGAGCAGGCCAACGCCGATGATTGCAGACACCAGCACATCGAATTGACCGGGGACAAACAGCCAGACCACCAGCGCCACAATCCAGATTCCAACCGAGATAACGACGGGCCAGATGACACTTGAGCGAAGTTCCTTCCGGGAGGGATGCTCGCTGGCGCCTTTCTTTGCTTCCGGCTTGTTCTTACTCATGGCAACCCTTCTCGGGATCTAGTTGACTTTCATCCTGCTTCACACCACAATCGTACTCTGATTTATACAGATGTGACCGACAAAATGCAACGGTTCGAGGGACAGGTTTAAGCGATGTCTGAACAGCGAATGCCCGGTTTTCGTGATGTACCACGCACCGGCGTCATCTACGTCATGCACCGCGCTACAGAGCGCGGTTTTAGCTATGCCAATAAGGCATGGGCCAACCTGGGTCAGGGCGCGCCGGAGACCGGCGAATTGCCCGGCGCACCGCCACGGATAGACACGCTGACGATGAATCCGGGACAGCACGAATATGGTCCCATCACCGGCCAGGTCGAGCTGCGACAGAAAGTTGCCGACCTGTACAACACACTGTACCGGAAGGGACGGCGGTCGCAGTATACGTGGGAGAACGTAAGCATCTCCGGCGGCGGCCGCGTGGCCCTGACGCGCATTGCGGCCGCGTTGGGCAATATCAATATGGGCCACTTCCTGCCCGATTACACGGCGTACGAAGAGCTGCTCAGTATCTTCAAGGCGTTCATTCCGATCCCCATTCTGCTCGACCCGGACATGGGGTATCAGGCTCCTTTGGAAACCGTTAAGCGAGAGATCCAGGGTAGGGGGCTCAAGGCGATGCTGCTCAGCAATCCCTGCAACCCCACCGGTCAACTCATCCAGGGCGAGCGACTGGGTCGATGGGTGCAGCTTGCGAGGAACTACCGCTGCTCGCTGATACTGGATGAGTTCTACTCCCACTACATCTACAACGGCCACGAGCCAGGCGAACCGCCGACGATGATTTCGGCCGCGGAGCACGTCGAAGATGTCGACCGCGACCCGGTCATCCTCGTCGACGGGCTGACCAAGAACTGGCGTTATCCGGGGTGGCGCGTGAGCTGGACGCTGGGGCCCAAGCAAGTGATCCAGGCCATCGCCAGCGCCGGGTCATTCCTGGATGGCGGCGCAAACAATCCGTTCCAGGAACAGGTGCTCGATCTGCTGGAGCCGGATTTCGTCATTCAGGAAACAGTCGCCATCCAAACGGAGTTCCGCGCGAAGCGCGACTATATGCTGCGTCGTCTGTACGATATGGGCATCCGGGTCGAAGTTGAGCCCGCCGGCACATTCTATGTGTGGGCCAATCTGGCCGAACTGCCGTCACCGCTCAACGACGGCATCCACTTCTTCGAGGCTGGCTTGGAAAAGAATGTCATCACGGTGCCGGGCGTCTTCTTTGACGTGAACCCTGAACGCCGTCGCAGCTACGCCCGCTATCGCAACTATGCCCGGATCAGCTTCGGGCCGGAAATGGAAACGTTGGTTCGGGGCCTGGACGCGATGGAGCAGCTCATCGAGGAGCATCGCTAAAGGAGTCGTATGCCGGTTCTCAGCGCCACCGACCTCGGCCACGCGTTCGGCGCCACAGAGCTTTACCACGAGGCGAATCTATCGCTCGATAGCCGCGATCGTGCCGGACTTGTCGGGCCAAACGGCGTAGGCAAGACGACTTTGCTTCTAAACCTCGCCGGACTGCTGGAGCCAACGAGCGGCGTCGTCACCATCAGCTCCGATATCAAACTTGGCTACCTGCGGCAGGAAGCTGTCCTGACGTTCGCCGGTCAGGACAACACTGTGTATGAAGAACTATTGACCGTCTTCTCCCCGCTTGTTGAGCAAGAGACCGAGATGCGGCGACTTGAAGAGCAAATGGCCGCTGGTGACAGCGCGGAAACGCTTCTCTCTGAGTACGGCCGTCTCCAGGAGCTGTACGAGCTGGAAGGTGGTTACGACTATCAGCACGACATTAAGCGCGTGCTGCTTGGTCTGGGGTTCTCCCAGGATCAGTGGAATACGCCACTTCAGCAGTTGAGCGGGGGACAGAAGACACGTATCTTGCTGGCCAGGCTGCTGCTGGAAGCCCCACACCTACTCATTCTTGATGAGCCGACCAACCATCTGGACACCTCCGCGATAGAGTGGCTGGAGATGACGCTGCGCCAGTGGGAAGGAGCGCTCATCATTGTCAGCCACGACCGATTCTTCCTGGATCGCGTCGTCAATCGCGTCTGGGAGATGGTCCCTCAGGCCAACGACGAGCCCGCAGTCGTCCGTTCCTACAAAGGGAACTACACGGCGTTTGTGCAGCAGCGGGACGAAGCGTGGGATCGGTCACAACGTCTCTTTGCAGAAGAGCGCGACCGTCTTGAACGCGAAGCAGAATTCATCCAGAAACACATTGCCGGGGGACAAACCGATCTGGCCAAGGGCAGGCTGCGGCAGCTGACACGCGACCTCGCTCTGATCGAGCAGGTGGGCATTGCCGAGATGGCCGAAATCCGTCGTGGCAATCGTGGATGGTTGGAGGTTGGCTCCCGTGGCCGAACCCTGACAATCAACGAAGCCATTCAGCAAATACGGTCGCTGCGGCCGCCGGACGAACGGCCGCAGCGCCTCGATATGCACCTGGATGTTGGGCAACGCAGCGGACGAGCAGTCCTGCGGGGTCGTGACATGGTCATCGGTTACCCCGACCATCCGTTATTCACTGTCGAGAAGGTTCGCCTGGAACGAGGCTCGCGCGTGGCGCTGCTTGGTCCGAATGGCAGTGGTAAGAGCACCATGCTGCGCACGGTGATGAACGAGATGTATCCGCTAGTAGGCGACTTTGAGCGCGGCGAAAACGTGCAAATCGGCTACTTCGCCCAGGCGCATGACCAGTTGACGCTGGAGAATCGGGTGATCGACGAGTTGTTGTCCATTTCCGACATGGGCACCCAGGCAGCTCGCAGCTATCTTGCTCGCTATCTATTCAAAGGGGATGACGTCTTCAAACTTGTATCAGAGTTGAGTGGGGAGAGCGGGGGCGCCTTGCCCTGGCGCTGCTGGCACTGAACGGGGCAAACCTGCTGCTGCTGGACGAACCGACCAATCACCTTGACATTCCGTCTCAAGAGGTGCTGCAGGAGGCACTGGAGTCATTTGACGGATCCATGCTGATCGTCTCCCATGACCGGTACCTCATTGATCGGTTGGCGACTGAGATCTGGGCCATTGAAGAAGATGAACTGCACGTCTACCCGGCGACCTATCAGGCTTATCGCTCCCAACAGGCCCATACGGCTCCTGATGAAACCCCGGCTGTTGTCCCTCCGCTGCCTGCGGAGCTGCCGCCGCCAGAACTGACCACCGAAGAAGGAGGCGCGGCAAAGCCAGAGCGCAGACGTCTGCGCCCACACGAGGCGCGTCAGCTGCGCGAATTGGCCGAACAGCGCGAAGATCTCGAGGATTGGCTGGCCAGAATCACCGAGACGATCGATGAATTTCGTGTAGCAGGCGAAGATGGAAGGGTGGAGGAGCTCCTGATTGAGCAACAGACGGCCGAAGAGGAGCTTGCGGCGCTAATTGAAGTCTGGACCGAACTGACGGGCGAAGCAATCTGACAGAGTAGTCGGGAGCGGCAAAGAGAGCTGTGATGGTCTTGTTGGATTATCGGCACGCGATCCCTGGCACTAAGCTGTTTTTTACACAACGTGCAATGACAGAAGCGTGCAGTTTCACAACAGCAAAGTCGGTCATTGGCTTCCGTACAGTTTGTCATCGGGCCGCTGGCAGAGGCACGCAACTGGTCTGATTCGATAATCCTGGGACACAGGCACCAATAAACGCCGCGAAGCGCAAGTACAAGTTAGTTTCACTAATGTAGATTAATGTAACTAAGACCTCGCCGTGATGATGAAGATCCCCACGGGCTAAGCACCTTCCCCACTGCGTCTGAGGAGTTGTCGTACACGTTGGAACTGTATCGCTCAAGAATGAGATTCGTGCTCACTCGTGGCTGAACCTATCCCACTGACTGGCTACATAGAGAATAACGACAAGAAGCAAGCTCGCCGGTTCATGAAGCAGAAAGGTTGGCCGGGTCTTGGATTCTTTTCTTACCCAACCGTCTATTGAATGGGTATCGCCAAGACCCGTGTGGTTAGAGTTGTAAGTACGGTTTTCGGCTGCAAAAAACTTCGTTTCATGCCTCTTTCAGAGCCGGTTCAGCCTGTTCGAGCAGATGGGTGAGCCGCGTCAGACTGCTGGTTACCAGCGGCGGCGGTTCCCCCATGGACTGTGTCGCGGTCCATACTTGTTCTTGCCTCTCCTTGAGGTCTGAAATCCTGGTCGCAGGCTCAGAAACGGTGGGATGGCTGACCAGGCGGTTCCAGAGGATTTGGACAGGTGGCCGACAGAGGGGGCGCGACAACAAGACCGATTAGCCCAAAGGCGTCGGCCAGAGCGATGAGGATAACGATAGTGACAATCGGATTAGACTGCCCGCGGGTGTACAGGCGTGGCTCAACCCATCGTTTCAGGGCAATCATGACAACGATCGTATAGAGAACCGTCAACAGCGTTAGCTGCACGCCGGTCAGCAGGCCCACCACAAGGGGCGCAATCACGGCCAGTATGGGCCCAACCACGGGGATTAACTGGGTCAATGCGCCGATAAGCGCCAGGAGTGCCGGGAAGGGCGATCCCAGCGCCCAGTAACCCAGGCCCAGAAGCAGCCCGGTCAGCAGGCTGTGAATCACCTCGCTGCGAATGTACGCACCAACCTCCATCTCGACCGTCCGCCAAATATCGCGCACACGACCGCGAAGCTGCGCCGGCAACAGCGAAAGCCAGAGCCGCTCAAAATGAACATGGTCGATGCTCCAATAGATGCTCAGGAACAGAACAATGAGGGCGCCGCTGAGTATGGTGATGATTCCCTGGGAAAAGCCCAGGAGGGTTGGTAGTACAAGCTGCCCCTGTTCGCCAGTTAGGGCGCCAAAGATCGCACTCGGTGGCGGCAACCGGTCATTCAGTACCGCCTGGAACGACGTGCCCGCCAGCCACACCGGCTCCTGCCATTCATCCCGAACCGACACCTGGTTACCCAATTGCTGAACCTCACCAGAGGCCGCCTCGACAATGAGGGCTAGCAAAAGACCGAAACCGACAACGATCAGAAGGTAGAGAAGTACCAGGCCTATGCGCGCGGCCAACTTCCGTTCGGATAGGCGTGTTGCCAGGGGGCGAAACGCGGCCGCCAGTGCCAGTGAGAAGAGGACGTACACCACGGCAAGGCGAAACTGCCACAACAACAGCAGGCCAAGCACAGTGGCCATGACGGCCGTACCGATCACGATTACTCGTTTGGTCATAACAGCCCGCTATCGTCGACCTGGGCCAACAGCACACCCAGGTCCGTGGTAATCGACTCGATTTCGTCCATCACCTCATCGATCTCTGATATCGAATCGGTTGAGCCGTCCTTTTTTACCCGTGCCTGTTTGCGCAGGTCTTGGGCCAGGTCTTGTGCTTCATAGCGCAACCGGCCGACCAGGTCTCGGCTGGTTATCGCTTCCGGCTCCAACGTGTCTGAATGAAACACGTAGCGATCGAGTATGAGCTGAATGATGGCTGCGATGGGAATGGCCATGAGCGCGCCGGGAATTCCGAGCAGCGAGGCAAAGGCAAATATCGCCAGTAAGGCGACGAAGGGATTGACCCCCACGGCCTTGCGCATGACCCGCGGCACCAGCAAGTTGTTCTCAAGTTGTTGAATGAGCAGAGTAGCGGCCATGACCCAGACCAGCTTGTCCGGTCCCATGGACGCAGCCACGAGTGCCGCCGGAAAGGCTCCCAGAAATGGCCCGACGAGCGGCACGGCTTCCATGACACCTGCAACGAGCGCCAGCACCAGAACATAGGGCAAGCCTATGATCATATAGGCTACCAGAGACATGCCGGCGATAACCAGCATGAGAACGCCCTGCCCGGCAACGTAGGCCCCGACCTTGGTTTCCATGGCGGCGACAAGTTCCTGGGCGCTTTCCCGTTGGCCGACTGGAACCAGCAGCAACAAGTTCCGGATGTGGCGCGGCCCATCGAGTGTCCAGTAATACGCGATGAGCAGAATGGCACCGGCCACAAGGACAACCTGAACCGATGTGGTCGCGTATCCCAGCGCTTGGGCGGCCGAATCCATTATCTCCTGCCCCGTCTGTGCGATGGGCGCCTGACCGGATAATAACCTGTCGGAGAAGAGGACACCCAACTGCCGGACCAATGAATTGGGATTGTTGACCAGCCACTCCCCCAGGCTTTGTAGGTAGCCGGGGGCCGCGACCGCAATCGTAGTCCCTTGGGTCAATAGCAACGGGACTAATAACAGGACAAAGCCGACAAGCAGGCCCAGCAGCAGCAGGTAGATGAGTGTGACCCCGGCATAGCCGGGCAGGCCGCGACGTTGCAACCAGGCGACCATCGGCCGGAGGACTGTGCCGAGCACGATGGCCACGAAAAGGATGAAAACAACCTGGTGGAACCGGTAAAGCAGCCAGAAACCCAGGCCAATGGTCACAAGAACGAGCACGGCCCACACAACTCGCCAGAATGTCCACGTATAGGGTGGCGAATATGAAGTGCTCGACGGCTTATTTTCCGAGGGACGTTTTTCCGTGATCATGTCAGTCCTGAATCGAGCTAGGGCGTGTGGTGCTTACTCCCTAATCCTGACCATTACAACCATCGCGCCCATTTGTTCCCCACCCCTATCCATGACTCTCAAGCCAAGCAAGCATGGCCTTAATACTGCCGGTAGCCATAGCGATGCTCGTGTCGGCTGCGCCATAGTAGAGATGGATCGTGTCGCCGTCACCGGCAATGGTATAGCCACAAGGAAAGACGACATTGCCCACATCCCCCTGCAGCTCGTACGGCTCTTCCGGTCGTAAGAACCATTCATCTCCGCGCTTCAGACAATGTTCCGGTGTATGCAGATCAAACAAAGCCAGGCCGAGCCGGTAAATGGCGCCGGCCGCTGTCTGGCGCACGCCATGGTAGATGACGAGCCACCCCTCCGCGGTCTCGATAGGTGGCGGTGACAAGCCAATCTTATTGGCGTCCCACCAGGCGCCTAGCCGGGCATCCATCATTAACTTGTGACTGCCCCAATGGCGCAAGTCGGCCGAATAGGAAATCCACATATGCGCTCTGGGGCCGCTGACCGGCCGGTGGATCAAGGCCCAATAGTTGCCAATCCGATGCGGAAACAGAGCCGCATCCTTATCTTCCGGGGGCATGATCACGCCGTAGCGCTCGAATTCGCGAAAATCTTTCGTGAGTGCCAGGGCTACGCCGGGACCGTCGCGCGTGTAGGCGGTATAGACGACGGCATACCGCTCTAGTTCAGGCAAGTAGGTAATGCGCGGATCTTCAATACCCCACAATTCTTCGGGGTAGTTATCAGGATCGGGCATGAGGGTGGGCTGGGGATCAATTTGCCATTGATCCACGCCGTTGACGGAGCGCGCCGCACAAAAGTGTGAAAGCCCGCGCCGATCCTCGACGCGGCACAGGAGCAACGTGGAGCCGTCGGGCAGCAGTGTGGCGGCAGGGTTAAAGACGGAATTGGCGGGATAGGGCCAGTCCGCCGCGGTCAGGATAGGATTTAGCTTATGACGATGAAAAAGTTCGGGGAGGTGCTGATTCATTAGGTTCGGGTCTCCGTTGATAATATGGGGTCTTCGACCAGGCGCAGTTCTAGCAAGGTCTGTAGAAATGCCAGCGTCGACTCGGCGCCCTGATTCTCGTTGGGGCGGTCAGGATGGAGGCCGTCACGGCAGCCCCCTGTGGTCGGGTCATAGAGAGGCATATCCAGGTCGTTACGGCCCAGAAACCATTCGAATGAACGCTGAGCTTCTACCCGCCAGCGTTCGTCACCGGTACTGCGGTAGGCCTCCAGACATGCCGAAGCCATTGTCTGCGCCTCGACTGGCTGTTGATCGAACCTGGCTTGCTCCCCATCCCGCACATAAAAGCCATTGGAGCCTATAGGCACAAAGTGCCCACCGGCTTGATCAGCGCGTTGCAGATCGGCCAGCCATGTGAGCGATTCCAGGCCAGCCTCGGTCATAGCCTTATTTGGTATCCATTGACCGCACATGAGCATGGCCTGAGGCAGCACGGCGTTGCAGTAGCTCAGACTGGTTTCATACCAACACCAGTTTGCGGAGCGGCTCTGTTCATACAAGTCGAGCAGGCGCTTGGCCAACTCATCTCGCACCTGCCCTGCCCGGCGATCCCCGTCATAGCGACGCAAATACTCGTGAATGCCAATGAGCGTGAATGCCCAGGCTCGCGGGCTTGTAGTATCCAGAATGGCGGGAAGGGCTTGCTCAAAAAGCCAGCCGGCAGTGCTCTGCAGAGCCGGGATGTTGGAGCGTCCTAACACAGTGCCCAAGGCCCACATCGTACGGCCGTGGCTGTCCTCCGAGCCACTTTCTTCGAGCCAGTTGCGCTGGTAATCCATAAAGTTGCGAAAGCGACCAGTCTTGGGATTGAAGGCATAGCCGATGAAGGCAAGATAGCGATAAGCCAGCGAAAAGGCTTCACCATCATCCAAGCCCAATTTAGCCAGGTACGTGCTCACAATCAATGCCCGGGCATTGTCATCGATGCTGTAGCCTTCATCGTAATTAGGTACGATGAAGTTGGCATGCTGAATCATCCCTGTGCTGTCTGTCATGTGGCGCATGTGATCGAGGTTTAGGGGTGGCAGTTCGCTCGGACGTTGTTTGTGCGGTTGGACCGCGAGGTCGGTGGGAACATAGGAGTGACGTTCGGCTCGGGCCCGTTCAAAACTTTCCATATAGCGCTGGGCCACCTGGGGCCAGATCATGGCCCGCCCATGCAGATAGGCCTGCTTTCGCATGGCGTGGCGCTTGACTTCGTCATCCAACAAGCCAATCACTTGTTCGGCTAATGCCGGTGGATCGCGGAACGGCACCAGCACACCGCGATTATCGGCCAGCATTTCTTCCGCATACCAATAGGGCGTCGAGATGACAGCCTTGCCCGCGCCCAGCGTATAGGCCAAGGTACCCGGAGGTGATCTGGGCCGGGTTGAGATAGGGCGTGATGTAGATATCCGCCGCGCTGATGAACTCGATTAGTTCTTCCAGGCTGACGAAGCGATTGTAGAAGATAACGTTTCCGTCAACGCCCAGATCCTGGGCCAGCTGTTGTAAAGACAGGCGGTACGTTTCACCTTCCTGGCGCAAGACGTGCGGATGGGTGGCGCCCACAATGATATAGACCACATTGGGGTGGCGAGCGATGATGTCCGGCAAGGCGGCAATGACGGTTTCGAATCCTTTGTTGGCTGTGAGCAACCCGAAACTGAGCAGCACCGTCTTGCCCTCAACACCAAAGAGATCTTTGTGGAAGCTAGGATCGACAAAGGGGACATCAGGGATGCCGTGATGGATCATGTCGATCTTTTCTGGTGGGACTTCGTAGACCTCTTCCAAGAAGGTCACACCGCGCTCACTCATCACGACGACCCGATCTGATAGGGCGGCAACTTCTTGCAGGACTCGCCGCTGAACAGAGGTCCGGTTCCTGCAAGACGGTATGGAAGGTGGTAACTACGGGCATGTGCAGTTCGCGCAGGAGAGCCAGGATATGGCTGCCCGATGGCCCACCGTAGATGCCATACTCGTGTTGGAGGCAGACCAGGTCGACGCTGTTTATGTTGAGGAAGTCGGCCGCGCGACGATAGGAGTCGATATCTTTCTCGGCCAGTTCAAAGCGGACACGAGGCGGGTAGGCATAGCCCGCCTCGATGTCGTTGACAGGCAAGGCAATACAGCTTGTGTCACTATATTGCGTGGCGACAGCCTCGCACAAGTCAGTCGTGAAAGTAGCGATGCCGCATTGGCGCGGCAAGTAATTGCCGATGAAGCCAATGCGGCTGATGGTTGAAGAAGCCGAGTCAATCGCCATGCATTTATCCTACAGTGCCCTAGGCCTGGTTGGTCAGGTAATTCTGCAGACCCATCTGCTCGATCTGAGACCGCTGGATTTCAGCCCAATCCATATGTCCCTCTTCCATCTTTAGGATGCGCAGTAACAGGTCGGCGCTGGCCTGGTCGTTTACTTCGTGGGCCAGGGCAATGCTTTCATTGTAGGCGCGTACGGCCTCGATCTCGGCTGCCTGATCGTTGGTGACCATGTCCAGCACACTCGCGCCGATTTTCATCGGATTGAGTTTGGACACGACCGGTGTGCCCTCAAGAAAGATGATGCGCTGGATGAGCCACTCGGCGTGATGCATCTCGTCTTTCGCCTGAGATTCAATGGCCTGGTGGAGCTTGTCGTAGCCCCAGTTATCGCACATCTCCGAGTGGACCATGTATTGGCTGATAGCGGTTAGCTCGTCTGCCAGAAGTTGATTCAATACGGTTAGTAATTTGTCGTTGCCTTTCATCTTACGTTTCTCTCCTAAATTTCAGAAGTGTCTACTTGGTACCCGTTTCTATCGCACATCATTAATGCGCCTTCGTTCAAGAGTTGTTCACCGCTGTTTCCCCGGCTTCGACGACGGGCGACCAGCGTTCCTTTTGTTCGTCAACGAAGTCGACGCCGCGTTGCTGTAATGTTTCGGCCTGGTTGTGGAGGGCGTTCGTTACCTCGTGACTCTTAGTGCGGACTGCGTCTGCCCCATCTTCGATGCTGTCTGTCGTACGCACCTGAAAATCCCGACCCTTACGTCGCATTTGCTTCCGGGTCTTTTCCCCTGATTGCGGGGCCAGCAAGAGCATTAGTCCCGCACCGACCAGCCCACCGAGCAGGCTTCCTAGTATTGTCCCGGCGACAAAGTAACCCGGATTATTGGTGTCGTTTTGGAAATCTTGTTCAGTCATGATCATCTTCCCTACCTTGCATTTGCTGTACATTCTATTCAAAGCGGCAGACAGATAATTAGGACCCGAGGACATCCGAAACTGAAATATCCTTTTTCGCCTTCTTGTCCTTTCTCGCCTGCTTCTTTTCTTTTTGTGTTTTGGGTGGTTGGTTCTTGCCGCCCTTCTTCTTGTTCTGTCCCTTGCTCATGTTGTTACGTCTCCGTTTCTACAATCGATTGATTACGCTCAGCTGATCCATTACTTCGAACAATCCGTCGCCGCCTCTTATACTGCTTGTTTCCTTAATCCATTTGATTTGCAGACTTTGACACTTCCTTGGCCACACGCCACACTATCCGACCGGGAGGCGACTGTGGCCGTCAGTGCCTCGTGTTGCCCACGAAATCCAGGTGTGTAAGGCCTCATTCCGAACGAACTCGATCAGCCGCCTTCCGCAGGCGGTCCGCTACCCGATCGGGCATTTCGCCTTTACTGATGAAGCTGTCGGCTCCCGCGGAAAGAGCAGCCTGCTGACGTGCATCCAGCTGGCTGACCAGCACAATAACGACCGCACCTGGACAGGTCGCACGCAAAGCCGGAAGGGAGCTATCAATGGGGATCAAATCCCAATCCACCAGAAACATATCTGGCTTCGTACTCTCGGCCCGGGTCATAGTCGTTTGCCAGTCGGCAGCTTCTCCTACCACCTGCATGTCCAAGTCAAGCAGCATCAGACGGAGGGCCGAGCGCGTATCGGAGTGACTGTCTGCCAGGAATACGCGTGTCATATGCTTGTACTCATGAAATCAAGGCTTATCGAGAGGGGTCTGTGCTGCTTGCTTTGCCAGCAGAAATTCTTGCCAGGCTTCGTTGAAGACGCTGATGTATCCAGGTTCGCCCGCTCGAATGATGATATCGGCCCAGTTCTTGTGTTCGTCGGGCTTGCGTTTCGCGACTTCACGCTTGACAACCTGCATGCTGGGAAAGCGAGCCAAGTCACCAATGAGATCTTCTCTATTCTGTTGGGCAAGGAGCCACGCCTCGAACGTCAATATCATCTTCTTCCTTCCGTCCACAGCCGCTTGTGAGCGGCGACCGATGGTAAGTTGATCATACAACCAGCGACCCTCAGCCAAATCGGCCAACCAGGGGGTATTTACTTCCACCACTTGGGGGATAAATGATTGGGGTTTTGATAATCGAGGGACATTCCCGCGATTTTTTGCTGTGGATGAGAGTGTCGGGCTGCGAAGGGACAGCCTAGTCAACGAGGTGGTGGCGGACAGCCAAAGCGACGGCTTCCGTGCGGCTGGCAACATCAAACTTGGCAAGGATGTGGCTAACGTGGGACTTGATTGTCGACGGGCTGACGCCCAACTCAGCTGCAATTTCAGTATTGCTCAAACCTGTAGCCATCAGAGCAAGTACCGTGTACTCACGCTTCGTCAGATCGTGACCCAGCGTCGGCGGCTGAGTGGTGGTGTGGATCAACGCTTGAGCGGCCGCCGGCGAGAGTGTCGAACGACCAGTGTGCGCGGCGCGAATGGCCTGGACCAACTCTTCGGCCGAGACATCTTTCAGTAGGTAGCTGATTGCGCCAGCGCGCAATACACTCTGCACCAATCCTTCCTCATTGAAGCTTGTCAGTGCAATCACTTGCACGGTAGGAAACTCCCGGCGAATGACACGCGTCGCCTCTACGCCATCCATACCCGGCATGACGAGATCCATCAGCACGACATCTGGCAGGAGCCGCCTGCACAGTTGGATAGCGGCTTCACCCGTTGCTGCCTCGCCAACCAATTGCAGGTCATCATAGACCTTCAAGAAGATTGTCAGCCCCCGTCGCACCATCGTATGGTCGTCAACGAGTAGTACGCGAATAGGTGGAGAGGCGGTCATATGGCTTTCTTCTGTGGCGCTTGCCGCCAGTGGACCACGACTTCGGTACCCTGACCCAGCCGACTTGTGACCGACAGCGCCGCGCCGACGGTTCTGGCGCGCTCCTGCATCATGATCAGTCCATAGTGACCGGATGCAATCTGTTCTTGGTCGAACCCTCGACCATTATCACGAATGGACAAACTGACCGAATCGCTCTCATACAGCAAGTCGACATTCACCTGGCTGGCTTCAGAATGCTTAGCGATATTATTCATCGCTTCCTGACACACGCGGTAGAACATTATCTGCACATCGGCTGGCAAGGTCCCTTGCCCTGAAACGCTTATCGAAACCGGAATATTCGTACGACCCGTGAGTGCGTCGCCCAACAGCCGCAGGAGCTCGTCCAGTTCCGTGTCGGTTAGCACCAGCGGGCGGAGCTCGACCAGCAGACCACGCATTTCAGCCAGCGCCCCTCGAGTCAGGCGACGCAAATCTTCCAGCGACTCATGCACCTCTTCCGGATGCTGTTCCCAAAGGCGCGGCAGAACTTCGGCGATCAGACTCGCTGAGAAGAGCGACTGGTTGACAGCATCGTGCAGATTTTGCGCCAAACGCTGGCGTTCCTCCAGCACGGCGATGGTTTGCTGTTGTTCATGTAGTTGTACATTGGCCATTGTGATCGCGGCCAGATTCGCCATGGTCAGCGCCAGGTCTGCTTGGTGAGCCGTGAAATAACCCGGTTCAGCGTGAGCCACCGCCAGTCCGCCGATAACACGTCCCTTCACGGCGAGAGGAATCCACATCCACGCATGTACGCCCTCCAGCAACACCGCTGCCCCATCGTCCAAGAGCGACCGCAGACGTTGTGCAGCCGGATCGGCGCTCCAGACGTCAGCTATTCGCTGAGGTCTGTGCGCATTCAATAGCCAGTCCAGCGCTTCTACCCCGCTCAACCGGGATTTGAAAGGGCATGGCCCGATCCAATCCCGGTGATCCACGCACGGCCATTGCAACCAGGCGCCCAGCTTCCAGCGTGAAGAGGGCGGCATGGGAATACTCGAGAATCACCCGTAATTGATCGAGTATCAAACCCGGCTTAGCTTCCAATTCGGAGGCCAGCGCTTGAGATATCTCAAGCAATATGGCCTGTTCACGTAACCGAGCCCCCATCTGCTGTTGGAGTAATTGCTCAGCCTGAACCCGCTGGCTGACATCGCGGACGACACTCAGAAGGCACAGCCGATTCTGATAGACTGCAGCCCGTCCCGTGTACCTCAGACAGTGAACGGTGTGCCGTCGCGACGCAGATGATTGACAGTTGATTCATACTTGTTTCCGTCATGAACCGCTTGAACCCACTCGGCAACTTGAGTCATCCGTATCGGTGTCGATATAGGCGGATGGGCGCTGGCCGATAAATTCCGCGTGGGCATAGCCGTGCATGGTGCAGGCAGCGGAGTTCGCCTCGACAACCAGACCTGTTTCGAGATCATTGAGAATCATGCCGTCGCCAGCCGCATTGAAGATGCGCTGATACGGCGGCTCTCTATCGTCAACCTGCAAGATACCTCATGCCTCAGCTTCCCAGTACTCAGCGTCATAGGCGGGCATTTCGCAGCGCATCGGCTTTGTTTTTCGTTCCCCCAGCAGGTACGCGGCTTGCATCAACGTATGAATTTGCGACGTGCCTTCGTAGATGACGGCGCTTTTGGTATTCCGCAGATGGCGCTCAACGTTGTATTCGTCGGAGTACCCATACGCCCCGTGAATCTGGACCGCATCATCGGCCGCGCGGCGGGCGGCCTCAGTGCAATACCATTTTGCCATGCTTGTCTCCCGCGTATTACGAATGCCCTGGTTCTTGAGCCAACCTGCTTTGCGCACGAGCAATTCGCCGATATCTATGCTCTGCTGCATGTTGGCCATCATCTGCTGCACCAGCTGGTAATCGGCAATTCTCTTGCCAAACGTCTTGCGCTCTTTGGCATAGAGCACCGACTCTTCAAGACACGCCTTCATAATACCGACCGCACCAGCCGCCACACCATAGCGCGCATTGTCCAACGCACTCATGGCGATCTTGAACCCCTCACCCACCTCGCCCAGCATGTGGCTGCGCGGGACGCGCACATCGTCCATGGCGATCCAGCCAGTGTTACTGGCATGAACACCCATTTTGCCCTCAATGGTCCCGGTCGTCAGGCCGCTCCAGCCGCGCTCCAGAATGAAAGCCGATATACCGCGTGTGCCCAGGTCCGGGTCAGTCTTGGCAAAGACGAGAAACCGATCCGCCACATCCGCCAGCGTGATCCACATCTTCTCGCCCGAAAGCAAATAGTCGTCGCCGTCTTTGCGTGCCCTACTGCTCATGGTGGCTACATCGGACCCGGCGCCCGGTTCGGTCAGCCCAAAACAAGCGATGTTCTCGCCGGCAGTCAAAGGTGGCAGGAAATCGCGCTTCTGCTCGTCGGTTCCCCACTGGAAGATAGGGAGCGCATGCAGACCAAGGTGCACCGCCACAGTCTCGCGCACAGATGAGTCGCCGAACTCCAACCCCTCGGAAACGATGCCCAGCGACAAGTAGTCCATGCCTGCCCCACCGTAACGCACCGGGAGGCACACCCCAAGAAAGCCCAATTCAGCCATCTTGGGCAGCAGCTCACGTGGGTACGTATGGTTGCGGTCATGCTCCTTGATGATCGGCAGCACTTCCTTGCGAGTGAAATTGTAAACTGTTTCTTGCACCATCTTGTGCGTGTCGGTCATTGAAAAATCCATGCGATTACCTCTATTGATTACTTTCGCAACTGCTCCGGTCCAGCGCTGCGTCTGATCGATTGCTCACACCTCAGTTGGTCGACCGTCCCGCCTGGACATCTTCAAATCGTATGACGAACTGCCCTTTCAGGCAATCCAGTGAAACGCTGCCTACCGGGATGACATCAAAGCCTGCTGCAAGCGTGAAGTCTCATAGTGCAAAGCGAGAACTCGCCGCGAGCCTGCCGGTGATTTCCTTGAGCAAAGCGTTGGATGACTATACGAATTACAGCGTGGGCTGCAATACGGCTTTGCTTCCGCATAGCCCCGCTATCAACTGAACCCAACTACTTTGCACACTCCTTAGAACTCGTCGCCGTCCATTGTACGGCTCGGTCTAGTGTGCTACCTTTCCACCCTGAGAGCCGTGTTCGTCCGTTGCTTCCCGCAGGGGCGATCGCAATCTAGGGAGCTAGAAATAGTAGATCCTGGCAGTCGTAATGATGGCCTTTGGTCACGCGGCTGCTAGCACTTTCAACTGCGATGATTAATCTCGACACTGTTTCCGTCAACGAGCCGGGTCGCAGCGGACCTCCCCTCTACGAACCGCCGCGCCGGAACCTGCTGAATGCGCCGGTCATCGGCCGTCTGCTGAGCTGGCGCTGGGGCCGTCTGGCGCTGCAACTGCCGCTGCTGCTGATTGCCGGGCTGCTCGTCTACGACGGGTTGACCGGGCCGGAGTTGGCGTCGCAGAATCTGGCGACCACCTCTGTCTGGGTCCACTATCGCGGTCTGGTCATCCTCGCCTTGCTGCTCGTGGGTAACTTATTCTGCATGGGCTGTCCTTTCACCCTGCCGCGCACGTTGGCCCTGCGCCTGAGCAAGAGCGGCCGCCGTTGGCCCCGCGCCCTGCGCAACAAGTGGCTGGCCATCGGCCTGTTCGCCGGTTTCCTGTTCGCCTACGAATGGCTCGATCTCTGGGCCAGTCCTTGGCTGACGGCGTGGCTGATTATCGGCTACTTCGGCGCATCGTTCGTCCTGGAAGCAGCGTTCACCGAGTCGCCGTTCTGCAAGTACATCTGCCCCCTCGGCACATTCAACTTCGTCGCCTCCACCGCTTCGCCGACACAGATCACCGTCTCCAGCATAGACGTATGCCGCACCTGCGAGGGCAAGGAGTGCGTCAATGGCAGCGCGACCGTCCTCGGCTGCGGCACGGAGCTGTTCCCGCCCACCATCGCCAGCAACCTCGACTGCGTGCTGTGCCTCGACTGCGCCCGCGCCTGTCCTTACGACAACGTGGCCCTGACCACGCGCACGCCGGGCCGTGAACTGACCCGCGAGGCGTGGCCGCGCCGCTGGGACGTGTCGCTGCTCGTCTTCGTCTTCGCCGCCGCCGGGCTGAGCAACGCCTTCGGCATGGTGCCGCCGTTCTACGATCTCCAACTGACGCTTGCACGCTGGCTAGGCACCTCGAACGAAGCGCTGTTGCTGGGCCTTACCTTCGCCGTCAGCACGCTGGCACTGCCCGCTCTGGTCGGGCTGGCGGCCGCCTGGAGCAGTCGCACGCTCTCGGGCGTGGGCGAGCCGCTGCGTGTCTCCTTCAGCCGCTACGCCCCGGCCGTTGTACCCCTGGCCTTCGCCATCTGGCTGGCCCATTACGGCTTCCATTTCGCCACCGGCGCCCTGACCATCATCCCGGTTACCCAGTCGTTTTTGATCGACCATCAGATCACGCTGCTGGGTACGGAGCCGGCCTGGCAGCTCGGCCCCATTCTGCCCGGCAGCTGGCTGCTGCCGCTGCAAATTGCCATAGTCGCCATCGGATTCGCGCTCAGCCTGTACGTGGCCAACACAATCGGCCGCCGCGATTTCGGGAGCAACGGCCGCGCGGCCATCCTCTCACTGCTGCCGTGGGTCGTGGTGCTGGCGGCGCTGGCGGTGGCGGCAATGGCCACATTCAATCTGCCGATGGAGATGCGCGGCACGATTTTCTTCGGAGGCTAGACTGCACCATGAGCCGCCCCCGTCTGCCCGCCATCGCCGGTTTCGTTCTCCTTCTGTCACTGCTGCTGCTCGCCCCGCCGGCGCTGCGAGCCCACGGTATCGGCACGCCGCAGCAGATCAACGTCCCGTCCGGGCCGTACCTCATCTCAATCTGGACCGACCCCGATCCGCTGCGCGTCGACGAGGCGCATGTGGTCGTGGCAGTCATGGACCCGGAGACGCGACGCGTGATGGTCGAGAACATCTCCGTCACTGTCGAATTGACCCAGCCCGACAGCGGCGACGTGGTCGTGGGCCAGGGCGATTCGTCGATCTCCACCAACCAGCTGCTCCACGCGGTCGAATTCAACGACCTGCTGGATGCCGGTGTCTGGGACGGGGCCGTCCTGGTCAACGGCCCCTCCGGCCCCGGAGTGCCGGTGCGCTTCACCTTCGACGTGCAGCCCTCCGGCACCGGACCCAACTGGCTGCTTATCGGCGCGGCAGGCATCGCTGCCATCATCGGGGTCTGGGTCGTGGCGGCGCTGCGGCGGCCGTCCGGGGAAGCGTCAGCGGCATGAGAGAAATGGTTGCGCATAGGCGGACATGGAGCGCCTGAATCTAGGTCTCATCAACATGAATGCCCGCTACTTTGTGCCGGAGGTGGGTCGCTTTGCCAGCCCGGATACGCTGGTGCTGGATCCGTCCAACCCTTGCTCGCTGCCGCTGGCACACAGACCAGTCTGCCAATCCAATCTAGAGGCCCCCCGACCCACAATCGGCCGTCTGACCACCTCCCATCCAGCATCCAACACGCGAGCTCACCACCCAAAAACCGCTATTGTGACCGCAATACATTACGAGTGGTCGCGGCAATGCATGATCGCGATCTACCCATACACAGGTCTGGACCGTGACAGAAAGTGAGATCACCCATATATGGGGGTGGGCCGCGGAGATCCCCCGAATTTGTAGCTAGGCGCGGGATCCACCACACCTCCGACTGCCTCACAGACTTTTCTTTAACATACCGCCTTTCTAAAAATGCTCCAGGTTTTAAACTGTTTTGGGCCTATTTCCATTGCAGTGATCAGGCCCCTTTGTTAGAATGCCTATACGTTCTTGAGCGGGCCCGCACTTCACAATAGCCAGTAAGTGCTGGCCCGCTCAATGGATGAGGGTAGGGCTCCAGGCCGTCTGACAGGTGGGATAATCCCCTTTTTGTAGCGTATTTTTGCGGGTAGCACCGTTCTATAAACGCGCCTGGTTGACTCATGCCCGACAGAGAACGAGAAGTATCTTAAGGGAAGATCCATGTCGCCAGAAACCGCCTGGAAAGCAGCTCTTGGGGAGCTGGAAATGCAGATGACTCGCGCCACGTTCACGACGTGGTTACAGGGCACCAAAGCGCTTGCTTACGAAAACGATGAGTTCGTCATCGGTGTCCGCAATGATTTCGCCAAGGACTGGCTTGAGAACCGATTACAGGACCTGATCTCCCGCACTTTGTCCGGCGTCGTCGGCGAGCCGGTGACTGTGCGTTTCGTTGTTTGGTCAGAAGACCTCATCGCGCCACGCGTTGCCATCGTCCAGCAGAATGGCCACGCCGAGCTCAAGGTCGCTGACAGGCCGGCTGCGACCTCGTATGACAGCGAGCCTCCCCTCAACAAACGCTACACCTTCGCCAACTTCGTTGTCGGCCCCAATAATCGTCTGGCCCATGCCGCCGCCCTGTCCGTGGCCGAGAATCCGGGCGAGACTTACAATCCGCTCTTCATCTACGGCGGCGTCGGTTTGGGCAAGACCCACCTGCTCCATGCCATCGGCCACCGCTGCTACGAAGAAGGTTACTCGGTGCTGTACATTTCGGCCGAGACGTTCACCAACGATCTCGTCGCCGCCATACGATCCAAGCAGACGCCCGAATTTCGCGAGCGATATCGCCGGGTCGATGTGTTGCTGATCGACGACATCCAGTTCATGGCGGGCAAAGAAGCAACACAGGACGAATTCTTCCACACATTCAACGAGTTACACAGCTACGGCAAACAAGTCATCATCAGCAGTGACCGTCCCCCCAAGGCACTGAGCACCCTGGAAGAGCGGCTGCTCTCCCGTTTCGAGTGGGGGCTGACGGCTGATGTCCAACCGCCCGATGAGGAGACGCGGCAGGCCATCCTGATGGCCAAGGCCGAAGAGTTGAACTTTGACGTACCTGAGTTCGCTATCGCCTACATTGCCCATGCGGTCCGCCAGAACATTCGCGAACTCGAAGGAGCGCTCAACAAGGTTATCGCTTACTCTGACCTGACGGGCGAGCCAATCGACCAGCGCCTCATCAACATGGCCCTGGCTGATACTTTGCGCCGGCCCGAGCGGCTGGGCGTTGACCAGGTGATCAGCACCGTCTGCCGCTACTACAATGTCAGTTCCGAAGACATCACGAGCAGCAGCCGCAAGAGTGTCATTTCCCAGCCACGCCAGATCGCGATGTTCCTGTCGCGCACAGAGACGGACGCATCACTCCCGCAAATTGGCGCCCAGTTGGGAAATCGGGACCATTCAACCATTCTCCACGGCTACGACAAGATTTCAGGCCTTGTGGAAACAGACCCGCAAATTCGTCGTGACGTCCTCGAGATAAAGGCCATGCTCTATGACGGCGCGGAGATCATCACGCGCTAGACGGCTTCGGAACCATCCCGGCAAACAGAAGGCGGCTCGATAATGAGCCGCCTTTTTTCCTGCATCCTGACGTCAGGACGTCGCCAATTGTGACCTGTCTAGTGCCGAAAATGCCGTGTCCCGGTGAAGACCAGTGCCAGGCCCAGCCGGTCGGCGGTGGCAACGACTTCGTCATCACGCACCGAACCTCCCGGCTCCACAACCGCCGTCACGCCGGACGCAGCAGCGGCTTCGATGCCGTCGGAAAACGGAAAGAACGCGTCTGAGGCCATGACCGAACCGGCGGCCCGTGGTCCTGCCTTTTCAACAGCCAGCCGAACTGCATCGACCCGGCTGGGCAATCCGCCGCCAATACCGACCGTTTCCGTTTGATGGGCCAGCACAATCGCGTTCGACTTGACATGCTGAGCCGCAATCCAGGCGAAGTGCAGTGCAGCTATCTCTTCTTCTGTTGGTTGTCGCTGGCTGACAACATGCCACTGGGTCTCTGGCGGATCGCCCTCATCACGCTGCTGCACGACAAAGCCTCCAGAGATGGCACGCCAGTCAATCACCTCCCCACCTGCGGGAGCAACGGGGGCGGTGACAAGTCGGCAGTTCTTCTTGTGCTCACCGAACCATGCCTGAGCCGCAGCGCTAAAGGACGGTGCGATCACAGCCTCCACAAAGAGGGAAGCTTCGTCGACTGCATCCGCAAACTGCTCGTCTACCTCGCGGTTGACTGCAATGACGCCGCCGAACGCAGACACGGGATCGGAGGCGAGCGCCTGCGGGAAAGCGCCGGCAGCTGACGATCCGATGGCCACCCCGCACGGCGAGAGATGCTTGACAATGACAACCGCTGGTTCAGCATAGGATAGCGCGGCACGCCACGCGGCATCGAGGTCGAGCAGGTTGTTGTAGGAGAGCGCCTTGCCTTGCAGAAGCTCGCCGCCCAGCGGTCCGGCCTCAGGCACAGTGCCATACAGGGCGGCCGACTGGTGAGGATTCTCGCCATAACGAAGCGCCTGTAGGCGATGCAGCGACAGCGTCAACGACTGTGGCCACTCGCTTCCGATATCGCTCACCGTCAGCGTGCTGTCGAAGTAGGCAGCGATAGCCGCATCGTAGGCGCGAGTCAGTCGAAATGCCTTTGCGGCCAGCTGTCGCCTCAACTCCGTGTCCATCCCCCCACCCGTGAGTGCACCGATAATCGTCTGGTAGTCGGCCGGGTCGGAAACAACCGCTACCCGCTCGAAATTCTTGGCGGCCGCCCGTAAGAGTGCTACGCCGCCAATATCGATCTGCTCGACAATCTCCGCTTCAGTCGCGTCCGGTTGGGCCACCGTTTCCTCAAATGGGTAGAGATTACAGACGACGATCTCCACCATTCCGATACCATGTTCAGTCAGCGTAGCGGCATCAGCCTCCGTGGCCCGGGCCAGGATGCCACCGTGGATGGCCGGATGCAGCGTCTTCACACGGCCACCCAAGATCTCCGGTGCGCCCGTCACATCGGCCACGTCGAGAACGTCGAGTCCGGCTTCACGCAGGGCTTTGGCGGTGCCGCCGCTCGCTACCAGTTCGAATCCAGACCCATCCAGCGCGTGCGCCAGTTCGAGCAGTCCGGTCTTGTCGAATACAGAGAGAATGGCACGCTTTTTCATACTCAGAAGTCTAGCACGACTCCACCCGCTATCAAGCAACTTCGATCGGCGGTTGCAGCGCGAGGGCAAGATCCATATGATTGGGATACCATGCTAGATGGCACCCTCAATCGCCGCAATGCCGCCGCCCAGGCCTTTCATCGCGCCCGCCGTCAGGCCGCCCTTGAGTCGCTCCTCGCCCGTCTGTCCGGACAGAGTGCAGAATTGCTCTCGTTCGATGATGTGGTGGACAAGTTAGGGCTGAGCGGTCAATCAGATGCCGGCACACGGCAGGTGCCCATTGAGGCCATCATTGGCAGTGTCGGCCGCTATCG
Source organism: uncultured Chloroflexia bacterium (assembly GCA_963715935.1). GTDB lineage: Bacteria > Chloroflexota > Anaerolineae > Promineifilales > Promineifilaceae > Promineifilum. The sequence goes on from CAVQSM010000010.1 coordinate 275,968, forward strand.
CGACTTCAGTCGAACCTTCCTGCCCCGTACAGGCGAGGATGAGGAACGGTGGGTGGGCGTCAGTACGGCTGCTCGACACGTTGGCGACTTGCCACCCGTCCAGCTCTATTCCCTCAATGACAGCTACTTCGTTCTGGACGGCAATCATCGAATCTCCATCGCCCGTTCCCAGGGCCTGGACTTCATCGACGCCCATGTCATCGAAGTGCAGACCCGCGTGCCGCTGCCTGAGGGCGCGGCCCCGGATGCGCTTATCATCGCCGCTGAGTATGCGTCATTCCTGGCCTACACCGGGCTGGATCGCCAACGACCCGGCCTCGACCTGACGGTCAGCGTGCCGGGCCAGTACATTCACCTGGAGAATCACGTTGAAGCGAAGCGCTACATCTGCGAGTCAGTGGAAGAACGTGAGTTCACGGTGGAGGAGGCAGCGGCCGTCTGGTACGATGCCGTTTATCAGCCGCTGGTGGAAGCAATTCGTGAGCGCGGCATCTTGCGCTACTTCCCTGGTCGAACGGAGACAGACTTCTTCGTCTGGCTTTCCCGCCACCGTGCATCATTGCGGAGCGAACTGGGAATTGACGTCACGCCAGACGAAACAGTGACCCATCTTCTAAGTCGGGTTGCCATACCCGACACACCGCCGCCGGGGTCAAGCAAGAGAACAATTCAGGCTCGACTGCGAAGGCTGATTATCCCGGACGAACAAGCTCCCGGCCCACCGGAAACGTGGTCCGAGCGCCGAGCGCTCGACCGCTACAGCGATCGGCTCTTTGCATCTATCTTGCTGGCCACCCCTGCCGGCAATGAACAATCAGCACTGGCTCACTCACAGGCATTTCAACAAGCGGCGTCGCTGGCACAGCTTGAACGAGCACGCTTGCATGTGGTCGGCGTGCTGCCCGCAGACGCCGCACCGGGAACAGAACAGACCTGGGAGCTGAGCACCGCAACTGACCAGTTCTCGGATCTCGAACTGCAGGTCGTCTCTGCCATTCGGGCGGGCGAAGCCCTCGCCCAGCTGACAAGGCTGGCGGTAGTCCACGATCTGGTAGTCATCGATAGAGATCTCGTTCAGATGGCACCCAACTCGACACAAGCAAGCAAATGGCTGAACGAGCTTGTCAGCACGTGTTCGCGCCCGATTCTTATAACTGGACGCACCGGGCAAAGCGTACAGACCGGACGCATCTTCCTCAGATTGATCGATGAACCGCAAGCGCGAGAAGCGCTATTCCTCGCCGCCTACCTGGCCGAGAGTTGGCAGGCATCATTGGTTGTCCATCCCACCGAAAGCGACGCGGGGCGTGATCAGGCCGTATCGACGCTCCCAGCCTATCTGGAAATGCACGAAGTCCCGTTTGAGATGCTGCCGGCGGGCCACAGGGTGGGACAGAATCCCACAGAGTTGGCCCGGATGATCGCCGCCGCGGCCTGCGGTCTGGCGGTGTTGGTCGGCCCGCACGAACCACGGGAAGCCGCCTGGATCGAAGCGCTGTGCTCCGAACTGGACTTGCCCGTACTCCTCACCACGTGAGTCACACCCTCGCTAGACGGCGGCGATATTGGGCGCGAAATCGGCCAGAAAGTGCGCCGGAATGCGCTTCGGTCGCCCGCTTTCGAGGTCAACCCAGACCCACAACGTGTGCACTCTCGCAAGCAGCGCACCATCGGACACGCGACTGATCGTATTGTGGCGCACAGCCGTGGACCGTCTCACATCGGAGACGAACGTGGTAATCTCAATCTCATCACCCATCACCGCCGGCTGCAAGTACTCAATCCGATACCGCCGGGCCACAATCGCCATCCCTTCCTCAAGTATGCGGGTGACGGGCCAGCCGTATTCTGTGGCCGCCAGGATATTGCACTCTTCCACATACGATAGATAGCTCGCGTTGTTCACGTGATGGAGTCCGTCAATGTCACGCCATTCGACCCGGGAACGAAGCCGGAAGGTGCCTTCCGGAAATGGGGGCGCCTTCGGGAATGGCTCCCGCCTTGCCCCCGATGGCGGAGCGCCGTCAGAGAAAGCGGTCACCATCTCTGGCGGAATGGAAACAGGCCGCTGGGTCTCACGGTTCAGCAACACCCACTCGGTCCGCGCCTCGGCCACAGGATCGCCTCCGTTCGCCATCGTGAACTCATAGTGACGATAGGAGCGCACTCGCCGGAAATCCTCTACCCAGGTCTTGATCACGAACTCGTCGTTGTAGGTCAGCGGCCGTTTGTAAGTGATATCGGTTTCGCGCACCAGCCACAGCCTGTTCATCTCCTCGTACCGCTCCACCGGATAGCCAACATCGGCAGACGCATCAAAGGCCGTTTCCTGCATGAACCGCAGGTAGTTGGCATGGTTTACATGGCCGTATGCGTCACACTCGTAATTGCGCACACGGAACTGGCGTTCAAATGAAACAGTATTCAAGGCGGTCCCCCTGATCGCAGACCAACAACGTCTATGTTTGAGCGGATCGCAGACCAGTCAACAGCGCGTAGTTGGCCTCATACTTATCCGCCACAGTCAGCAAGTAATCCCGATAATCCTTCCACGCGGTAGCCATCGTCTGGCGCGTTTCGGCCACTCGCTCAGATTCCTCGCGCGACCTCAGGAAGCGAATATATGTCCGCAACCGAACCAGGTGCCTGGCCCACTCACTAATAATCTGCTGGGCCAACTGAGTAAATGGACTGGTCGTAATCTCGGCCATCGTCTTGTCGATTGCGGCCGCAGCCACCTGCCCTTGAGAGGCTGCGTCCATGTGGCCGGCGCGAATGGCGTAGTCCAACAGGAAAGCGCGATGCCAATAGTAGCCCAAATTCTCGGTCGCGTCGGCGACCGATAGGGCATACAGAATTGTCCGGAAGATATTGCGGAACAGGTAGAAGACCGCGCGAAACGGCAGCAGCAAACAGCCCATCACTGGTCGGGCCGGGCGACGGCGATTGAGCTGGCCGACCAGCCGATTGGGCAGCATGCGGCCGTTCATCCAGGCGATATCGCGCGGCATACGGCGACGAAACAGCTCTTCCACCGCAAGATCCACAAATGGTAACGGAATCAGAACAGCGAGTCCGGCAAACGTAGCGTCGGCGTAGACCAACCAGTTGAAGTCAGTTGCAGACTGTGTCTCATGCTGACGTCGGGCGACGATCGCATCCAGATTGAGCTCAGCACTGTTGGTGCTCACGGTGCCTGTGTTTCCTCCCGGCTGGCTGATGGCCAGTTCGGGTCGAGAAAACATTGAATCTCGACCAGGTAGCCGTTGGGATCGCGAAGGAAGAGATGGTAGATATTGAATCGCTCGTTAAGCGCGGGTGCCTTCTCGATGACATTCAGCCCAGCCGTCTGGAGATGAGCGTACCACGCATCCACCAGTTCGGTCGTGCCAACCGCCAGCGTAAGGATAACACCCTGCGCGGCAACGCCATCGATGTTAGCCGTTTGCTTGCAGAACCCTACGAACGCAGTCTCGCTTGCTCCGTAGATTCGGCAAGCTCCCTGATCCAGAACAAGCGGCAGGCCCAGAACGCCAGCATAAAAGTCGTGGGTCGCCTCTTGCTCTGCGGTGTACAGGAATGTCACCTGCTGGTGAATCGGGGGGCGCTTGGCCTGGAGGGATTGGCTGTCGCTCATGCTCCTATTGTCGCAACGTTGGGCTCACCGTCAAGTACGGGCAAAAAGCAACTGAAGACCAATGATTGTCTTGGCGTCCACAATCGTCCCATCGTCCAGCATTCCCCGGACGGCTGCTCTCGGGAAGCGCAGCAGTTCAAGACGTTCGTCCTTGTCCAACTGCTGGCCTACTTCCCTCAAGCCAGTAGCGTGGAAGAGATGAATCTGTTCGCTGGTATATCCGGGAGAAACGAACAGGCGGCCAAGCGGAACAAGGCTGGTCGCCACATAACCAGTCTCCTCTCGCAGTTCAGCGGCTGCCCGTGTCGCCGGCGTTTCGCCCGCCTCAACGATCCCCGCAGGCAGTTCTAGTAGAGACATGCCAATCGCTATGCGAAACTGACGAACAAGCAAGATGTCGCTGCCAACCTCAGCCACGACAGCGACACCGCCAGGATGGATGACCACATCCCTTTGAGTTAGTTGGCCGTCATCCAGCATCGCCTGGCCGCTCTCCACGCTGAAGATTCGGCCGTCAAACACCCGATTCCGGCTGTGCCACGTTTCCATCTGAGCAGTATACCCTGGCCCGACGCAACACGCCGATCCGCCAACGCGCCTAAACACCAGATGACAAAGGGCCGCGCAGTGCGCGGCCCAGCTGGTTGAACGGTTGAGGTAGAGGCTTGCGTCTCTAGACCTGACGTACCTTAATATCGCCGACGAACTGCGTCAACTCGAATCGCACGCGCCGGTCGGCCGTCTTGTAATTGTCGCTCTGCCAATGCATAGGCGCCAGGAAGAACGTCTCTTCTCCATACCCGGGACGATTCAACTCGGTGACAAAACCGGTCGAGTCAACCGCAACACCTACTGATTCCGGCACAATAATCTCCAGATCGTTGACAAAGCTGTAGGCGCGGACAAGGGTTTCGCCCGGCTGGATGGTCGCCTTGGTCAAGTCATACTCTGAGTCCGCAATGAAGCTCCACACTTCCTCGTCCACCATGTCAAACTGCCCAACCCGTTCCAGCTCGCCGATCAAGACAAATTCACTCTTGGTGTCGGGTCCGCTAAGCGATGGGCGCAGCAAGACAAAGATCCCCAACAAGATAAGCGCCGCTGGGAAGCAGACGGCCCAAACGTTGATGTCGAGTACATTGCCCACGAGGAACAGAATGCCAGCGACGATGAGAACGATGCCGATGTAGATGAGTCTCTGGTTGCGCATGTGACCTCCCTATTCAGTCAATAACAGGCCAAACGTTGGCTGCACCCTCTGGGCACATTCGAGCCTGTCTATCTACCAATACGGATATCATGGGGAGTAGTTGCAGCGCTGACTGCATTGGCGGTCACAAAGAAAAAGCCCGGTGAGCATGACTCACCGGGCTTCGTCGTATTCTGTGCCGTGAAACACGACATTGTCGTCAACAAGCTTAGATGCTGTCGACAGCCACAGCTTCTTTGGTGCCGTTGACGGTAGTCTTGGCAGTTGACTTGGGAGTTGACTTGGTGGCTGGCTTGGCTTCCTTGATAGCCTTGTCCAGCTTACGGTCCATGGCGGAGACCTTCTTGCTAACGGTCTCAAGATCCTCCGACGTCGGGATGTGGACGCGGGTCAGGACCTGCTCACTGTACTTGCCAAACGTATCGCCTGCTTTCTTGACCGTGTCGCTGACAAACGCCTGCGGCTCCTCGGTCATTCCGTCCACGCGCTCACGGGTGTTGGTGGCGACTTTCTCGCCGCGCTCGACCAGCTTGCCGGAATACTCTTCGCTCTTGGCGTAGACGTTCTTCGCGCCGTCGAAGGCCATACCAACAGTTCCCAGACCAAAGTAAAAGCTCTTGCGACCAAATTCACGGACCGGCTCGACTATGGAAAGCGCCTTGTCCTGTACATTCTCAAATTGCTGCATCATGTTTATTAACCTCTTGTTCCTCAATGCCCTGGTCCTCCAGAGCGATTTCTAACGCAACGCGTCATATATGCTAGTACTATAACGCGTTGCGTCATAAATGTCAAGAGGTGACGATCAGATGACCTTGTTTGTAGGTTCTCAGATAGCTTTAGACTGTCTCAATTAAGCTTAGACTGTATCTCAAACAGCGCTAGACTAGAGATTGGAAATGCCACTTTGCCACCAAGAGCCAACGGTGAGATAGGTTCTGAGCAGAACTGATCGGACGCTTATTGGCGAAGGTAGCCTGGTATGCCCCCTAGGTGAAGGCAGGATTGGGGGTGAGATGATGGCTGCGAGCCCAGATACAGCGCTCCAGCCGATAGAGCTTAGAGCGATCGTATGATGCGAGTCTGGCCCATGCCAAGAGAGGTGTATACACCAATACCACAATAGAATGAGTATCGCATAAGGGTGGCGAGCGTCTCGGCCGCTGCCCTGTCGAGCTTTTGCCGCCTAAGCGTCACTCTACCGAGGCAGCCCGCTTCGGGCAGGGTGTCATGTGCGAACAGGCTTGTTCCAATTGCTTTTAAAGAATAGCGAGTAATCTCAAGCCTGTCGTCATATCGTGCAGCAAACTCATCAATCGAACTGACATCTAGTGGCAGAGGATTCGGGGCTAGCATGTTCCAGCGCTGCCAAAGAGACTCAACCAGGGGCCGTGGCAAAGGGAAAGGCATATAGCTATCTGGCCCCACACTCACAGCCGTAGGTGTCACTAACTTAAGCTCCCACTGCTGCGGCAGGTCTTCACGTTCCCACGAGCAACGAAGAAGGTCGCCATAAGTCTCATAACCAGCATCTGGATGGTCTGAGTCCGGGCCCTCAATCGATCGGATTCGCCATTCAAGTCTCCCAACAGAGATGCTCTGACCAATCTCTCTACTTGCGCGTTCAAACAGCCTAAAGCCCACCTCATCTGAAAGGGCAGCAACCCGCATTTCCACCACATCTCCACTCAGAAGTGGGGTCCTTCCATGGCGCATTTTACTCGCGCCTGACAACGGTGACAGCGACAAGGCTACTTCGGGAAGCAATGTCTCTTGTCTCGGGCCAACTGTGGGTAACTCAGAGCCCCACCACTTCTCACGCCAGTACTGGAAGCTGTGCTGACCGGTAAGTCCATAGAGAGCTCCGTCCTCGAGGCACTTTAACTGTAGTACAAACGCTATTGGCATGAGTTCACACTCCACGCTGGATTGGCATCACTTGTTTCTGCGCCCGAAGGCAACTTCCTACGCTAGCCGAATTTCACCCTCATCCAGACATTTGCGCCGCTGAATTCTATAGCAAGGAACCCAGATGTGCAGAGCCCAGTATGATCCGTCCCGAAGTCTCTCGGGCTAGCGTCCCAAAGCCACTTTGGACGATTCATGACGTCAACACTTGATCGCGAGACCATTTCTCGACATCTTCCCTGAAGAGTAGTCCCGAGGCTCCCCGCCCTCCAACCTTCCCGACAGGCCTGAATTGCCCACGGTTGACGTGTGTCTGCAGCATGGGCCATTGCATTCCGGTAATGGTCATCGCATGCCGAAAGCTGACATAGCGCCGACAGAAAGCCTCATATTCAGCGCAAGTTGTGTCAAAAGGATGACTTCCGGCATCCAGCCAGCTGTCCAATAGACCCAACTCTATCCAGGAGAACACCTGCCCGGCTCCAGAGCCAAAGTTGCGTGCGAGTGACTTTACTGCATCCAGATGATGCTGTTTGATGACTAATCGCCTTAGTTTGTCGAAGTCTTTCGAGCTGACTCCTATGTCAAGGATGGCTTTTCCAATTCTTGCAGCTTTAACACTATCCTTCAGTACAGCACTTACGATATGGTCTATACCGTAGCCAAATGGCTTGAGTTTATTGGTTGCCATAGTCAGTGCGATCGTATCTGTCGCCGCACACTGCTCCACCAATGCCAATCCAAGCTTCAATGCGTTCATAGATCGAGTTTCAATTCTCGGCCCGGTATCAATCCTATCGCTATCAATGAACTTTAGCAGACCGGAGCTAGCAAGCACCGCGAGTTGGTTTTCCGTTACGCCAAGCTTCTTCGCGGCAGAAGCATAGTCTAAGCTCTCACCTATCGGTCCTAACAATTGGTCTACCTCAAGCGCTGCTACCCAAAGCTCAGCCCCAAGGGCTGTGCCCACTCGTTTCACGGCCTTCAGCATATTGTTTCCAACCAGCACTTCTATCATTCGAGGAGAGATACCGAGGCGCCGTGCCGCTTCGGACGCTGAGATGTATTGGAAACCCGCTCGAAAGGCAGGCTGACTCCTGTAGCGATCAAGCTTTTCCACTGTACGACTGAATTGATAGTGGTTAATTATGTACTCGTCAATCGTAGCATTGATGAAGCCATAACCTTGATCTGCGGACAGCTTAGGCAGCAAGTTCTTGTAAAGCGCACCCAAGTCATTTGCCGGACTGAGCGAACGACGAGATCCCGTTCGGTGTACGTAAAACTCAAGAAACTCCGTAAAGCTTCTCGGCCAGTTCGCGATGGCTCGATACGCAATCATCAGAGTTTGGGCCAATGACTCCTGGGCCAGTGGTCGCGGACTCCTTACGATCTTCTTGAACCACCTAGGGGAGGCTCTACGAAGACCGACATAGTCGTCACACAGTAGCAACCTTGTAAGTCCATGAAGGACCTGAAATACTGCGGCCGCGTCGGCTTCGGGCAGGTTTGCTTCTGGCGGAGTAACATTGCCCTGCCACCAATAGTCAATTAGCGCCTGACACAAGACGCGTTCTTCCTGAGGCGGAATGCCGCTGGTTGACATCTCTTTCAATGGCTTTCCGCACTCCGTGCAAATACCAGCAGCGAGACCTATCGAGTCTATATTGCTGTTACAATGCTTACAGGTCAGAAGAAGGTAGCAGTTATGTTGACTACAGTAAAGAGAGTAGATTGGAGCCCATGCTGCTCGCTCGAACAGTCCATCGACCAGGCACCGCGGGCAGAACGCAATCATTTTGCCGTTTCGCACGTGTGTGGTGTAATGTGACGATCCGAAATCGTCGATCTCGTCCGATCCAGTGACGGGAGACGGCTGCGTACGCGACTCGGGCAACGGCCCGAAAGTCCCTTTATAGGCTGCGGAAATGGCGGATACGGAGGAACCAGTACTACGAGATAGTGTTTCATACCAAGCCTGACTGCCGGTCTTCGGCGACCGCCGCCCTTTCAGAAGCAATGCTCTTTCTGTTTTGAGACCATTAGCAACTGCTACCCGTGCCAAGTAACTCCGCAGGGTCTCGCCTTCATGGATGGGGAACTGAAGGACCAGGCCACTGTCAGTAGATAGATCCAAGGCGCTGGAATGTGCTCTGCCTTCTGCAGGTTGGCTACCGCGTCCGCCTGTTGAAGCGTTCTTCTGTGCCATAGCGTACCGAGATGTCAATTCTCTGACACGTGCTGCATCAGATCCGCAACAAACGGATTACTGGAGACTAGCTTCCCATCATTGTCTCGACTCTCAAACACCCTCATGCTCGCTGTGCTATGCAAGATCTCCTCTGTAATGATATCTGAACCGTTTCCCCTAGCGGTATGAGCAGAGATAGTAAGAAGCTTTGTGACGCTGTTCACTACACCACGCGTGACCAAATAGATCTTGCTCAAAAGCATTTCCTTTTGCGTGTCGTCCACGGACGAGAATAGATCGACGCCGAGCGTTTCGGCGTAGAACGAGACGAAATAGTAGAACTCCTGCTTCGCTTGCGCTGAGTCGAATTGAAACGGCTTGAGGGTTCTGCGCGAAACAAAGAGGCGTGAAAGCTGATCGTTGGCTTCGAATAGTTTCTCGACCTGATGCTCAATCGCGATTACAACAAACGGTATGTTTAACTCCTTTATGAACACCTTGAGCCACTCGGTCACTGACACGACGCGCCCAGCTGACTTGGTCGTACGATTTGTCACCATGTGTTGGATATCGTCCAGGATTACCAGCTTTGTCCCTGCAGTGCACAGGTAACGTCGGAGCCGAGCATCGAGAGTGGAGAGCCTTCCCTTGTCGAAGTTTGGATCGCCAAGTTGATACAGCATGCCTGATACCATGCCTTTCACCGTAACGTTTGCAGGGGTCATCATGTAGAAGACTTCAGTTCCTGGATCGTCCTGCTTTAGATCTCTTATGATTGTCTGTACTAGCGTGGTCTTGCCGGCTCCTGTACATCCTTCAAGGGCGACGCACATCGGTTCTCCTACCTCGATGGACAACTTCATGATTCTTTCTATCTCTGCCTTGATCTCCTTGAACTGGCGATGTTGGACAATGCTATTGTGTGTATGTAACTGGTTATCTTTCATAATGTTTACCTCACTATTGATTGAAATAGTCTTCGTCAAAATCGTTGAAGTCGATCTGCTGCTCTTTGCCAAGGTAATCCTCGCGTTTGGCATCGACATCAGCGGAATCTAGGAAACTCTGCCCCTTTGATGGCTTCTGAGGAAAGCTGACGTCTCGTGCTCCATCCTCTCTGGTGGGTGCAAGTGCGGCGCGACTTGGCAGTTGCCTTCGCTCATCCTCACGGGCAGCCGTGCTACGAGTCTTCATTTTCTTGCTCTTTTTGGCTTGTTTCTCCTGTCGTCTCAAGCGCGCATCGGCCGAAGCGAGGGCAGGGTCATCCTGTTGCCTTTGCTCCTCCTTGAGGACTTCGCGCAGCTTCTTGTAGTAGGAAAGGCTAACCCCATCCATTCTTGGGTTGCGCGATTGCGCAGGAATATAGGTGGCATTGAATTCGTCGTAAACGTAGACTCGCCCCATGTCACCCGGATGGATGCGAACCTTCACGCTTGCACTTCCCCTCTCTCGTTTCAAGCGCTTGCGTAAAGGTCGCAGCTCCTCAGCCCAGTACTGTTGATTGTAGAGCTCAACTCCATGTGGGTGAATCACACGCGTCTTTGACTTGCTCAACAGAATAGCAAGCTCTTGCGGCCTCGGTGCCAGCTCGCGACGAATGCCGTCCGACATGTAGCTTTCCCACGCTGCTGCCGGTGTCATCTCAAGTGACCTATGGGTGCGCTGAGCGTAGATGTCAACCAAAAATATGTGAATGGCTTGATGCAGTCTGTCTAGCGTATAGATGGCCTGTCCTTCACTGTCATACTCACCTCGGTGTTGCGGATTGGAACCTGTTGTGCCAGGCGTTGAGTGGATCAGGTAATCGTTGATCGTTCGATACAGGCGCTCAACATGGGGTTTGTGCTGAGGTGTGCCGACTGGCGAGATCTCCTGCATGATTCCTAGTTGACGGCAGGCATCATCAAGATCCTTTCCAATGAACTCGCGTCCGTTGTCGACAACGAGCTTTGACGGCACGCCATAAGCAAGCCACTGGTTCACCGTTCCGTATCGAGAACAAGCGTCGGTCTTGGGAAGCATGCTGTGAAACAAGCATTCAAGTACAGCCTCATATGATGGCTTGAGGAACCCGATGTAGTAGCCAAGCGGGAGCCGCGAAGCGACATCAATACAAAGGGTGAAAGTGGGTCGATCCAGAGATAGACCTGTCTCTTCATCGATTACAATTAGGTCCAGAATTGTGTGATCGATTTCGGCAATCTCCAGTGGAAGAAGCTTCCGAGTGGAAGATGCCTGGTGAATCCTCGGGGGTGTTCGCCTTCTAACTCGACGAACGCTTCCATCCGGATCGTACTTCACGATTCGCCTGGCGACAGTCGCTCTCGACGGACATCGGAGTCGATCATCGTCCGACCGCCCTGCATTCTTACGATTGATTTGGTCAAGCACATCCAGGTAGACGCGCTCTATTCCTGGTCGGGACTTGAAGTGGGAATGGCTCTTAATGCTACTTCTGATCAGCTCCTCGACCTCATCTCCAAGCCGCGTTTCCGTGCCTGACCGACGTTTCGTTCGGGGGACTAGGGCTCTCACATCATGGCCGCTGTCTCTATAGAGTTTTAGCCAGTTGTAGACGGTTGCCACGCTGAATCGCTGGGGCGCTGTCCCGGAATGCTCGTTTGGAATCTTTGGGGGCGAATTGCACCAAGCCACAATAGCCTGTCTACGCTCGCTACCTCGCAGTCGCACAAAGGGTTCAATCACTTCTAGCCTTCGCTCGGCGACCTCACGCAGATCGTTTGGAATGTCCCCCCAATGTGTCGCCTGTGTTGGCAACTCCTGAGGTGCGTGCTCATCTTCAAACACGATATCTCCACGATAGTATGCTTCGACCAGATCATCCCGCTTCACCCTGATTCGCTCTTCAGTCTCCGGGATTTCCACAATGACTTCATCGCCCTCGCGTAGGCCCATGACCTCGTGGCATCTACCGTCGTATTCGAATCGAGTACCTACTGTAAAGGAGTTGGTGATCATGGGCTCACGCTGACTTGAGTCAGTCGAGACAGTTCGCGCGAACGCAGGTCCATATCGATTACACCCTGCCGTGCCAGCACTAATAGTGAATACACACCGGCAGAGAGCCCCACATCCTTGGCATCATCAATGAGCTGACCCGCAGTCCAGACTGGGCAGAGAGAAAGACGCTCGAGAATGTGTTCCCTCAGTTGGTCGTCAACCTGATATCTCCTGCACGCAAACATCGTCTTGAGGTTGAGGATCAGATAGTCGGACCACATCTCCTCATGTAAGATGATGCGATACTCGATATGGCGCTCCCGACAGTACTTCTCCACATCCCTTCGCCTGGCATTCGCCTTGCCTGACCTGCCAATTTCGTATTCACAATCAACGATGTGATTGGACCCATTCTCGTACTCCACCCCGAAGTCAGGTGTATGTAAGCTTCCTGTCTCTAAGGGTATCTCGAATGGATGGGTCTCGTATCCAAAGACATCAGAATCGTACTCCAGCACCAGGATGTAGTCCCTTTGGAGGGCTGTGTGAAAGGCGATGGTTCGGTTCATCTTTTCAGAATGTAGCTGGCCTCTAATGGCTTTTCTGTTCATGTCTCAGGACGTTCCTAATTAGTAATTTAATGTATCAAAAATATGTTACACTAAACTTTCATATTGTCAAGGAACTCGTTTTGAGGTCCGGAAAGGCCACAAACCGAAGGTAATTGTTGTAATATTGCAACACATTCATCTGTCCGACGGAGGAAGAAACCAGCTGGCTATCAATTAAAGTCGGCAACTTCGAGTATCCTATTTGATATAGATACTGCCATGAGATATAGTATTTGCTATGGGTAGCGAAGAAGCACGAATTCAGGAGATGGGAGATAACGTTCGCTGGGTGAGGGAACGCTTGAACCTGTCCCAGAAGGAGCTCGGAGAGCTGCTGGGACTCTCACGTGCTACGATCAATCGGATTGAGAACGGTCATGCACAGTTGGTCTTCACCAAGATAGAGAAGCTCGCTGAGATTGCGAATCTTCCCGTCGAGTATCTGTTGTATGGGCCCGACTACCCTCGTCTCGACAAGGAGATCTGATGGGTTGGACTGACCCTGAAAAAGTTGACACGCAGTTAAGGTGAGACGAACATTGCCTCATAATCATTCGGCGAGTGGTAGCCAATCGTTGAATGTATTCGTACCGGGTTGTAGTAGCCGGCAATGTACTGAAAGATACTCAAGCGTGCTTCTTGTCGGGTCTGGTAATGGTTCCGGTGAATCAACTCCTTCTTCAGCGTCGCAAAGAAACTCTCCATCGGGGCGTTGTCGAAGACCTCGCCTTTGTGGGACATACTGATGGCTGCCCTGCTCATCTGCAAGAGGATACGGTAGTCCAGGCTTGCATATCTGCACGCCCTGGTCAGAGTGATGCAGCAAGGCCGGGGGCGGGCGGCGCTGCTTGAGCACCATCATCAGCGCCTTGCGCGTCAACTGGTCACCCAAATAGGCACCCATGTGCCAACCGACTGCCCGGCGTGCGTACAGGTCCAGCAGGACGGCCAGATAGAGCCAGCCCTGGTCTGTGGGCACATAGGGGATGTCGGACAGCCAGGTCAGGTTGGGCGCAGCAGCGGTGAACTCGCGGCCGAGGACATTGGGGGCCACCGGCCGTTTGTGGTCCGACCCTCTAAATGTCAATTAGATTTGGTATTGACGACAATTAGAAATTAACCCGTTGCCGCACAATAAATGTTACCCAGTCTGCTGTTTTCCTGTGATTTGTAATTGTCGTTGCCGTTGAGCCGCCACCTCGGCCCGCATGCTGGTCATCTCCTTGCCAAACTCAATGATGGTGCTGTGGTGGACCACCCGGTCAATGGCCGCCGCTGTGGTCAGCGGGTTCTTGAAGATCCGGTCCCATTCGGAAAAGACCAGATTGGATGTAATGATGACGCTGCGCCGTTCGTATCGTTCGGCCAGAAAGGTGAAGAGGACCTCCATCTCCTCCTGACTCTGCTGGACATAGCCAATGTCGTCGAGAATGACGACCTCGAAGCGGTCAAGCCGGCGCAACTCCCGCTCCAGTTCGTAATCCCGCTTGGCCCGGAGGAGGCGGCCCACCAGGTGAAATGTGGGGATGAACAGGACTCGGTAGCCCAGATACACCAGTTCGTACCCCACCGCTGCCGCGGCATGGCTTTTCCCCGTGCCAGGTAAGCCAAAGAAGAGAATGTTCTCGGCCCGGTCGACAAAGCCACCTTCACAAAGCCTGGGCAACAGTTGTTGCAAGCGGCGAGGCAACCGGTGAAGGTCAAACTGAGCCAACGTTTTGTCCGCCGGCAGCTGGGATTGCTTGAGATAGCGCTCAATCCGCCTTTGCCGGCGCCCTTCCATTTCTTGCTCAAACAAGGTCAGCAGCAACTGGTCGTAGCTCCAGCCCTCCCGTTCCGCCAGGGTCATCGTGTCAGCCAGCGCACTGAGCATCGTTGGCAGACGCAACGTTTTGCAGTGGAGGCGCAGCGCTTCATGCGTGGACATAGCTGCCCTCCCCGTGACTCAGGAGCGAGTCGTACACACTCAACGTTACGGTTGGCGTTTCCAGCTGAGGCAACGGCGCCGGCTCGGTCGCTAGCAGCTGGCGCACATCTTCCACACGCCAGACCTCGCCCGTTTCCAGCAGCAAGCTCAGGGCTGCCTCGACATCACGTTCCAGCGTTCTGGCAGCCAGCTTGAGGATCTGGAGGTACTGGATGTCCGCCTGGCGCGGCGCATACCAGCGGTTGAGTTGTTCCCAGGCCCGCCGGAAGGTCAGGGTCGGGAAAGAGGTCGTCGCGGTACCGGTAGTGGCGGAAGCCACCTGGTTTGCGCAGCAGGCTGTCGATGACATGGCGGTAATTGACGTGACTATTCGCCTGACCGACCAAACGGGGCAACCGTTCGACCAGTTCCGTGCCCAGGTAGACCTCAAGGTCCCATTCGCCAATCCAGACATTGACCCGGCGACCGATGAGACCGGTCGGCACCGAATAATGCTTGCCCGTCCACGCGAATGAGGCTGGTTTGGGCCACGCGCACCCGCAACTGACGCCGCTGTGTTGAGGGGTCGCACCCGCAGGGGCCGCATGACCGCCAGTTCCTCGGCCAGGGCCACCTGGCGCAGGTCGTTGCGCGCTGCATGATGGCAAACAGGAATGATTCGTACGCTTCCAGCGAGTCAAAGTCCCGGCTGCCACGCAGCAACAGATGCTGTTCCAGGGCTCGTTGGAGCGTTCCATGGGCCGCTTCGACATCGCCGTTCTCGTCCGGACTGGCCACATGGGTGGTGCTGGCGTCCATACCGAAGTGGGCGAGCAGGGCCAGATAACCGTCCGTGAAGGTCCGCTTTTCAGTCAGTGCTTCATGCTGGCCAACCCGGCGCGTGGCGGCACTGGCGTTGTCGGTCTGGTGGATGGCCGGCACATGGCCCAGCCGAAAAAGAGTGCTCTGGACGCCCAAACGGAGTGCTGCCAACGATTCGGATTGGACCACGCGCCCCCACTCCCAGTTGGAGTAGGGCAGCACCGAGTGCATGAACAAGTGGGGAAAGGGCTGGCCGCCGATGGTGATGCCCAGCTCGTTCATGGGGGTCGCATCCGTTTGCATGAGCTGTCCCGGATAACGGACCTGCGTCAGGCTGGCCAGCTGCTGGAGGTGGACCGCTTTCCACTGCGCGACCTTCCGCTGCAGTGTCCGCAGTTGTCCTGGCTGATATTTGCCTGGAACCTGCTCGCACAGCCAGTCGAAAAGCGTTTTCGGCTGCAACGCGGGTGCCTCGGTCAGCATCTCCACCACAGTCGGCCAATCCTCGGCAAAAGGGTCCTGTCGCGTCCGGTATGGTCGCGGTTGTCGTTGCTCGCTGGGCAGGTGGCCCAGCTTCTCATATTTGGCCACTGTTTGCCGACTCTTGAGGTTGGCCTTGGCCGCCGCCTGCTCCTGTGTCTTTCCTTGCCGTCGTTCTTTCATGGCGATGTACACCTGCCTGTCTGTTGCTGTCATCTTCCTGACCCCCTGCTTGATGGGGTCAGTTGTACGCCAGCCTGATCTTGGGCGCAGATGTTAACTTCTAATTGTCGCGATGTACGAACCTAATTGTCACCTAGA
>CAVQSM010000011.1:0-1829740 GCA_963715935.1 uncultured Chloroflexia bacterium
GGCCGATCAGCTTGGAGCCGCCGAGCTGGAGGACCTTCATTTGCGCGCCGGTATATGGCTGGCAGAGAATGGATATGTTGAAGAGGCGATTTCCCATATGCTGCTTGGGGGTGATGTCAAGGCAGCCTCGGATGCACTGGTGCGTTTCAGCCTGACGCATTGATGAACCGCGAACGTTGGCTCATCCTGGAGGGGTTGCTTGACAAGTTTCCCGCTGCTGCGCTAAATGCCGAACCGGGCACTCTCATGCTGAGTGGCTAAACCTGGCAAAGTGGCGGCTACAAAATCTGGCCCCTGCTGGATCGATTGCAGCAGATGATTGATGGCTCGAACCTCAGCCAGGATGAGGCTCTGTTCGTTGAAGGCTCATACCACATCTTTTCGGCCGTCAGGTTAGATTGGGCTTACGAATTTGATCAATGCATATTCCACGCTCGTCAAGCTCTCTCCATCACTCCACCCAATTGGGAGTTCGAACGCAGCTATGCCTGGTGCATCTGATGATGGCGACCTATCTTTCCCTCGGTCTGGGCCCGGCAATGAGTGTAATTGCCGAATACGAGGAGAGCTCAGCGTACAAACTGGAAAGAGACCTGGTGCGTGGTTCGCGTGGTTCGGTGCTGGCCTGCTATGCTTATCTGTTGGCCGGAGACTTGCATAATCTTCTGGAAGAAGCCAGGCAGGGGCTTCATCTGGCCGAAGAGAGGAACCTTCTGGAAAGCCATGTCTTGTTCTCCTGCTTCGCAGGCATCGCCTGTTACCATCAGAACAAGCTGGATTTGGCTGAAAGCTATTTCGCCGCGGTTACGGCCCAGCGCCACGTTGCCCACCCCATCGCGTACTGAATGCGCCATTGGCCTGGCCAAGATCTATCAGGCCCGTGGCCTCACAGAGTTGGCGCAGGAAACCGTCGTGATGACGCAACAGTTCTACTACGAAAAGGACAATGCGAACGCGCTCCAGAAGCTTCAGGCATACCAGGCGGAACTGGCCTGGGAACAAGGCGATCGGGCGCCTGCCAGGCATTGGCTGGGGCAGGCTGACAAGGTCAACTTACCTAATATCTTCCCCGGGCTTTTTGATGCCCAAATGACACTGGCCCGACTGTTGCTGGCCAAGGGCACCGTGCCCAGCCGCCTGAAGCAGCTGAAGAGTTCTACCGATTACAGGAGGTGCTGATAATTCACCCACCACATTAACTTCCTGATCGAAACACTTGTCTTGCAAGCGTTGCTCTTGGAGTCGGAGGGCCAGGAAACGGCAGCCGATGAAACGCTAGCCGAGGCAATCATGTTCTGGCGTGAACGTGGCTATGTCCGGGATATTTAGCGATCTTGAGTTTTCGGGGCGCCAAATTCTGAAGCGGCTTCGCGATAGCGGCCTGAAGCCAGCCTACATTGGCGAAATCCTGGATGCGTCTCCTGCCGGCGCCGTGGTCAAAAGCAATAACCATCATGCGTTTGCCGAGAGCTTAACGCAACGCGAGTTGGAGATCCTGAACCTATAGGAAAACGCCTGTCTGACAAGGAGATTGCCCGGACTCTGGTCATTGCTCCCAGTACGGTTAAGCGTCATCTGAGCAATGTTTATCAGAAGCTGGATGTGCATAATCGTCGCGCGGCCATTGCCAGGGCAGTGGAACATGGCCTCATCCCGCCTCCGTAGGCAACTGGTTTCCGCATTTTCCAGTCTGGAGCGATAAGACACTATCTGTGTGCCGCGCTCACCGGTTCTGACTCGTCATCGCTGCCTTCATTCTTGAACGGACGTTGTCACTGCGTCCTGCAAATCGACAAACATCCGTTCTTGGCCCAGGGCCTCGCCGAACGCGGATCGCTCCACCGCCTGAAGGGCCGTCGGATTCAAGTTGGCCAGCCAGAACGCGACGCCTGCCTCTACGCAACTGTTCATCAAATTCCGACAGACCGCTGAACGCCGTGTACTCGATGTCGGGTATAGCGCTGCAATCCAGCACCAACACCTGCGGCTTGGCAGCCCTCACCAAATCATCCAGTTTTGCCAAAACCCAGGAGATGTTGGCGAAATAAAGACGGCCTTCCGTACGCGCTATCAACAATCCCGGGAATGTTTCATCGTCCGGGTGTTCTTGCAGCGGTCGAAATGTCTCGGTGCCGGGCTTGCGACCCAATGCGTACACCGGCGGCCGGTCGGCCTGAGCAATTAGCATAAGCAGCGAAATCAGCACCGCTACCAGGATACCTTCCAACGTTCCCAGCATAATGACGCCAAAGAAGGCCAGCAGTCCCCAGATAAACTCCCGTCGTCCGAACTGGGCCATCTTGCGAAATTCGCCGATATTTATTAAGCCCGCCGCAGCTACCAGCACCAGAGCTCCCAGAGTTGCTTCCGGCATATCGCTAATGACGGGGGCCAGGAAGAGCAGGGTCAGCACGACAACGCCAAACGTCACCAGTTGAGCCAACTGGGTGCGCGCGCCGGCGGCCGAATTAACGGCCGTTTGCGACGTGCCGCCGCCCGCCGGAAGGGCTTGAAAGAGGCCGCCTCCGATGTTGGCCATCCCCAACGCGAATAACTCGCGGTTGGTGTCCGGCAGAGGATTCCCGTGACGCCTGAAGGCGCGAGAAGCGGCCGTAGACTCGGTAAATGACATCAAGGCGATACCCATGGCCGGTAACCACAGCGCCCCCAGCAGCGACGGATCAGGCAGCGCGAAAGACGGCAGCCCGGAAGGAATCTGCCCGATCGTGGCAATGCCCAGTTCGCTCATGTTGAGTGTAGCAGACAGCCCAATACCCACCATGACCGCCACCAGTGGAGCGGGAATGCGAGGGACAAATCGGGGCAGGAACAGCAGGATTGCCAGCGTTAGCAGGGACAAGATCACCGTCGGCCAATTTATCTGGCCCAAACTGGAGAAGATGGTTAGCAATGTTTGGCTAACAGATTCGCTTGGGATCGACAGCCCCAATTCTTTTCCAAGCTGGCCGACGAAGATGACCACGCCAATGCCTGCCTTAAAGCCGGTAAGCACTGGAAGTGAGATAAAGTCGGCCACAAAGCCCAGGCGCAGGATAGAAGCGGCCACCAGAAACAAGCCTACCAGAAATGCCAGGGTCGCCGCAGGAACAGCATAATCACTGGCACTACTCGCCGGCCCTACAGCGGCCGCCAGAGCCGATGCGGTCAGCAGGGAAAGGGAAGAGGTTGTACTGACACTTAGAGGGCGCGATGTGCCTAACACAACATAGGTCAACATCGGGACTAGAGCGACGTACAGGCCGACCTGAATCGGCAGTCCGGCAATGGTGGCGTAGGCCATCGACTGGGGAATGACCACGGCCGCCGCAGTCAGCCCGGCGACGAGGTCGAAGCGCAATAAGTTGGTCTGGTAGTGCGGCAACCAGCCCAGTATAGGTATGTACTTCGCGATTCCGGTGGGTGCGGTTGATTCAATCAATTTCCGTGGCTCCTGTCAGCAATGCTTCCGGCTGATCCTATGACGATACATTATAGAGGGGAGTCGCAAATTTGCAGCATGTTGGTAAGTTGATGCTTGCGACAGCTCGACAGAAGCCGGCGATTGGCGGCCGCCAGTCTGTGGCCGGTCGCAAGGAAGGAACCTGTCATGGGAGCGGCCGTATGTAGGGGCCGCTGGACGCAAGATGAACAAACGGAACCTGACCGAACCAGAGATCCGCAGCGGCGTCATCTAGCCGGTGCAGCTCGCTCCGTTTAGCCGTCCCCGCCCGCCCACGCCAGATTCAACGCCAGCAGCCGCTTCAAAATCTGCTCGTCGGTCAGCGGCTCCGGACGGCCGTTCCCGTCCACCCAGCCGTACGCCCGGAAAACGGCCGCATCGAGGGCGCGGTGGAGCGCCTCGTCGCCCTCAACGCCGCACGCGCGGTTGACGAAAAGCAGGGGCTGGTGCGCTGGCGCCGCCCTCGACTGCGGGCCGGACGCTCCGGAGTAGACGCCGCCAACCGTCCGCGCCGGCAAGCCGCGCTGCTGGAAGCCGCTGTAGGCCGCGGCTAGGTCGCCCCGTCGGACGACAAACAACCCAGGCCCGACACCCTTCCGGCCCGCTCCCGTCTTCGTCCACGATCGCGGCAGGAGCGGTCGATTCCGACGAGCGCGATCCAGCCGACCTGGCGACTATCTGCGCCAGCACGGCGTCATGACCCGTTGGAGTCCGACGAAACGGTATTCGACGAGCTAGTCCGGCCATCCTGGAAAGCCTCGCCGCGCTGACCAGGCGTCTGACACGGCAAGGAGCGGCCGGGGCGGGGTAGCGGCCGTCCGGGGGAGACGCTGCGGTATGTCTCGCAGCTGATAGCTCAGGGAGAAAAAACGCCTGCAAATTTTCGACTGGCTCCGAGCGTATACACTGACCACCAGGGCTACCGTACACATGAGTACCGCCAGGATATCTCGACGAAAGATAAGTTTCATTGCCCATGCCACGCCCATCACAGAATTGAGAAGTATGGGGTAGCCACACCCGAACAGCAAGAATCTGAACAGCGACGGATCATAGTCCGGGACCCCGGTGAAGGGTACGCCAGTGACCATTACCGGTATTAGAATGATCGTGCAGTAGTGAAGCATCACCCACAGCACAAACAGTTGCGAGAAGGCCAGGTACACAGCCTGTCAGTGTCTGGAATGCCTTTTCCTCCTGGCTCCGCGGATCGTCATCACTTGGCGAGATTTTGTCGCCGTAATCACTTGAAGATGTGCTCATGTCGCCCCCCTTAACACGATCCTATGTTCAGGGTATATGAGACAGGCGGCTGCCATCAAGTGACATCTGTCACATTCGGACGATAACGGCCGGCTTTGGCGACATGGCCCGCTAATTTTTCCGCCTTCCGCACATACGTTCTAATCCTGTACACTGCTAGCATCTCACACACCCAGGAGGTGCAAGCATGACACGGGAAGAACGGTTCAATCTGCGGCTGACGGCCGAGGAGCGGGCGAAGCTGCGCCGGCTGGCGGCCCACTTCCGCCGCTCCGAAAGCGGCGCGATCCGCTGGCTCATCCACGAAGCGGCCGAGCGGCTGGACGCGGCGCAGGCGGAGGAGGGCACGGCCCGATGACCGCCCTCGACAAGCCCCGCCCCATCCTGACCCCGACGATCAGCGTCCACGGCCGCTGGCGGTTTCTGGTCGTCACCCTGTCGGTCGAAGAACGGCGAGGCTGGGTAGTTGTGTCACGACGACGGCCCGGTGATTGTCTCAGGTAGCGGCTCAGGACTCTACCGGACGCTCTTCGAAGCCCATGGCTGGCGGCGAATCGAACGCCGACAGCGCACCAACAGCGGCGGGTAAGCGACTGAGAAAATCTGGCTGTCACCCTTGTGCTACGGTGCAGTTGATGCCCCGGTTGCCGCCCCAGACTGCCCATTGCCGCCAACCGCCCATGAATCTATAATCCACAGATGAGCATGGGCGATCTGCTGCAGCCTGACATTGTTGAGGACACCGAGCAAGAAGAGCAACTGGAGCCACCATACCGTGTCCTCATCCACAATGACGACGTGACACCCTATGACTTTGTTGTGATGGTCTTGCTGCGTTTCTTCGGCCTGTCGCCGTTGGAAGCGGAGCATGTCACCTTTGTGGCCCATCACAGCGGCATCGCCTATGTCACGACCTTACCGAAGTCGGAAGCCGAGAAACGGGTTGGCCAGGCCCACTTCGCCGCCAGCCTCGAAGGGTTCCCTCTCACATTTACCATTGAACCGGAGCAACTCTAAACCCAAGCCGGTCATGTACTAAGGAGCACACCATGAAGTTCTCACTCAACGGCGCCGGTCCCGTCGGCCGAAGCTGGATAGCGCGGGACACCGCCTCGCTTTCTCCGTCCTACAGTCGCGAGTATGCGCTGGTCGTCGACCACGCTCAGGGGTCTGAGCTGTGGGACATGGACGGCAAACGGTATATCGACTTCATGGCGGGCGTAGCCGTGCTGAACGTCGGTCACCGCCACCCGCACGTTGTGGCCGCGGTGCAGGAACAGATCGACAAGTTCTGGCACATCTGCCTCTCCGACTTTTACTATCCGCAAGCGGTGGAGCTGGGCGAGAAGCTGCAAGCGATCGCCCCCATGCACGAGCGCACCAAGATCTTCTTCAGCAACTCCGGCACCGAAGCGGTGGAGGCGGCCATCAAGCTGGCCATGTTCACCACCGGGCGGACGCGCTTCATCGGCTTCATGGGCGCCTTCCATGGCCGCACGCTCGGCTCGCTCTCCTTCACGGCCAGCAAAGCCGTCCAGCGGGCCAACTACCTCTCCGGCGTCAAGGTGTTCCACATCCCGTACGCCAACCCGTATCGGCCCGTGCTCATCGGCAAGCCGGACGAAGATTACGGCGATACCGTCATCAACTACCTGGAAGACCAACTGTTCCGCAACATGGTCTCCCCCACCGACGTCGCCGGCATTCTGGTGGAGCCGATTCAGGGCGAAGGCGGCTACATCGTGCCCGTCGGCCAACTTCTTCCCGCGCCTGCGCGAGCTGTGCGACCGGCACGGTATCCTGCTCATGACCGACGAAATCCAGAGCGGCGCCGGGCGCACCGGCAAGTGGTGGGCCATTGAGCATGAAGCGGTGGAGCCGGATATCGTCTGCTTTGCCAAGGGCGTGGGCAGCGGCATGCCCATCGGCGGCATCATCGCCCGCGAAGATCTGATGATTTGGGGCCCCGGCTCGCACGGCAGCACGTTCGGCGGCAACCCGGTGGCGGCCGCCGCCGCGCTGGCCACGCTGGAAGTGATCGAGCGCGAAGGGGTGCTGGAACAGGCGGCGACGACGGGCGACTACATCAAGGAGCGGCTGCTGGAGATGCAGCTCAACCACCCGACAATTGGCGAGGTGCGCGGCCGTGGCCTGATGCTCGGCATGGAGTTCGTCACCGACCGCGAGTCGAAGGAACGGGCCGTCGAGCTGCGCAACGACATCATCCAGACGGCGTTCGAGAACGGCCTGCTGCTCATCCCCTGCGGCACCAACTCGCATCCGCATGACCCCGCCGCTCAACATTGAGCGGTCGCTGGTCGACGAAGGGT
The DNA here is from genome assembly GCA_963715935.1 of uncultured Chloroflexia bacterium. GTDB lineage: Bacteria > Chloroflexota > Anaerolineae > Promineifilales > Promineifilaceae > Promineifilum. Next base: position 7,054 of record CAVQSM010000011.1, read on the forward strand.
TGGCGATCTTTGAGGCGGCCCTGACCCAGGTAGAGGCGGCGCATCTGGCTCCGGCGGGAGAGTTTCGTAATGGTCGCTAAAGAAGTGACCGCGCTGAAAGACGCCTTCCGCAATGGCGTCGTCCCGGCCATGGCCACGCCGCTGGTGGCGGGTACCTATGAGGTCAATCTGCCGGTCGTTGGATCGCTGGTCGAGTTTCTGTTGGCAGCCGGGGTAGCCGGTGTGTTCGCCGGCGGAACAACGGGGGAGGGCATTAACCTGGACCCGGCCGAGCGACGCAAGCTGCACGAGGAGACCGTGCGGGTCACGGCGGGTCGCGTCCCTGTGCTGGTCCATGTGGGCGCGCAGCGGACGGAAACGGCCGTTGAGCTGGCCCGCCACGCGGCCGAAATTGGGGCCGACGCCATCGTCGCCGTGCCGCCCGTCTTCTACGGCATGGATGAGGACGCGCTGGTTCGCTACTTCCTGGCCATCGCCGCTGCCGCCCCTGACCTGCCGCTGTTCATGTACGATATCCCCCAGTTCGCCGTCAATGGCATCAGCCCCAGCTTGCTGGTGCGGATGAGTGCGGAACTGCCCATGATGGCTGGTGTCAAGACCAGCCACACCGACCTGCACAGCGTGCGCCGTCTTATTGATGCGCGACCGGAAGGGCGCATCGTCCTGGTCGGTAACGAAGCGATGGTGCTGGCGACGATGGCCCTGGGTGGCGACGGCATGATCAGCGGTCTGAGTACCGCTGTGCCGGAGGTGCTCGTCAGCCTACTCAACGCCTATGGCGACGGCCGTCTGGCTGATGCCCAGCGCTGGCAGCAGACGCTGACGCAGCTGCTGGCCTTGCTGCCGCCGGGCAAGCGCATTGGCGGCATCAAGCGCATCCTGGACGAACGCGGTATTCCGGTCGGGCCGCCTGTGCCGGAACTGTCTGCGGCTGACGGGCCGATCTGGAGCAGGATGGCCCCGCTCATTGCCGCCACCGAAGCCGCCTGACGCCTTGCTATCAACGAATGCACCTGCTGTTATTCGATATTGACGGAACGTTGATTCAGATCAGCGGGTTGGGCCGGGCGATGTTGGGCCACGCTCTCGCGGTCGTCTACGGCACCAGCGGGCCGATTGAGCGCTACGCCTTCGCGGGCAAGACCGACCGGCGCATGGCCCGCGAGCTCATGGCGTCCGGCGGTTTGTCGGCTGAAGCGTTCGGGGCCGGGCTGCCCGCGCTCTACCGCGAGATGGCTGCGGAGGGCGAGCGCCTGTTCCAGCCCGGCACGCTTGCGCCGTGTCCCGGCGTGGGTGCGCTGCTAGCGGCGTTGGCGGCGCGATCCGACGTGACGCTGGGGTTGCTTACGGGTAATATACAGGCGACGGCCAGCCTCAAGCTGCGGGCGGCGGGCATCGATCCGGCGCTATTCGCAGCCGGAGCCTATGGCGCGGACAGTGACGATCGGAACGACCTGCTGCCCATTGCCCAGCGGCGCGCAGCAGCGCAGACTGGACACCGGTTTGACCGGCATAACACAACCGTCATTGGCGACACAGTGGCTGATATCGTGTGTGCCCAGGCAGGCGGCGCTCGATCGGTTGCTGTGGGCACTGGCAGTGGATCGGCCGGGGCATTGCGGGCCGGCAAGCCCGATATCTGGTTCGATACGTTGGAAGATACGGCAGCCGTCATGGAAGCGCTGACAGCGCCGGAGAACCGGCAGCGAGAGAAAAATGGAGGGAATGGGTTGATGGACGAAGAGACCAAGGACGCGCTCGGCATTACGTTCAGCGAAGACGGGCCGACACGTCTCACCATGCACCAACTGCGGCACTGGGTTATCTGGCAGTTCCCGCGGCCTAGAGGGAAGGGGCTGAGCGGCGCCGTCCGCCCGTCCATCGCCGGACACGGCTGGTATCCGGCCATTGTCGACGCCAAGAAGAAACGGGTCTGGGTCTACGGCAACGTGGATGCACCATCTGACAGCCCGGAAAAAGCCGTCAAGAAACTCGACGCCCTGATGGAGTAACGTCCACTGATAAGCAATCACTGCCCGGAACTACAAGAGCGGACTCGCGATAGAGTCCGCTCTTTTTCGTCTCACCCGGCAGGTGCAAGTGGCTGCGTCCCGCCCGGCGTTGGCCGGTGGACCGTGTGGCCCGTTAGGACGGCAAGGCTTTCTCGAGTTCGGCGAGTTGCTTTCGAATGGTAGCCGTTGTCTCTTCCTGCTGTGCCAACAACCGGTTGACCGCCTCAATTCTAGCGGCAGCGCTCTCCGCCTCTGGTCCGTCAGACTGGTCTTCCGGCTTCTTTTTCGGTGACAGAAACAGGTTGGCCAGAAAGCTGGTGAAGACACCGAACAGCGCCACACCGCTGGTCATGAGCAGGATGCCGACGATGCGGCCCAGGTTGGTCGTCGGATAGAAATCGCCATAGCCGACCGTCGTGATCGTCACATAGCTCCACCAGATCGCATCTGAAGGCGTCTCGATGTTGGCGCCTGGGCTACCTGATTCGACCTGTAGAATCAGCACACTGGCCGTCTGAATGATAATCAAGCCGAAGAAGACCGTCAGATAAAGAACGCTGCCCGCGCGATCGTAAAGCAACTGGTCCCGAATGACGCTGGGACCGATGTCACGCATGAGCCGGTAGACGCGAAAAATCCGGAAGAGGCGCAAGATCCGCAGAGTGGGGATACAAGCCAGCAGATCAGCCCAGCCCCAGCCGCGGAAGAAGTACTGTGATTTCGATTCGGCCGTGAACAGGCGAAAAAGGAAGTCGCCGACGAAGATGAAGGTAATCGCTGCCTGAAAGATGAATATTACTTCCTTGGACGCATCGTTCAGGCCGGGCAGCCAGACCAGAAACAGATCGACAATGGACAGGATCGACAGCAGCGCAATAAAGACCTCATAGCCAAAGCTTTTCAGTTCGCCCGGTGCTGGCTTGTTTTCCATGGTTATATCTCCTGTGATGGCTGGGAATAGCGGAAGTGGCCGGACGCTTATGCGCCCGGCCACCTGGTCAAGGAAAGTTTAGCAAGCAGCCGGGCTTGCCCGGTCACTGCATGACCACACGGTTAGCCGGCGAGCAACTTTTGCTTGGCCGCGGCGAACTCGGCGTCATCAAGAACGCCATTGGCGTGCATTTGGGCCAACTGGTTCAGCTGGGCAGTTAGATCATCACCTGCCGGTGCGGCCGCCGGTGCCGGCGCAGGAGCCGGCTCGGGATCGTCATAGTAATCGCCCGCTGCCTGCTGCTGCTCATAGGCAGCTGCCTCTTGCTGCTGGTTCCACTTCTTGTCTTGGTGGTGGCGAACGGCTCCGGCCGTCCCGGCCACAACGGCCGTCGTGGCTGCGGCGCCAACCAAACTTCTACGTCGTACTCGTCTACGCATCATAATCAGGTACCTCCAGGGTCATACGTTGATAGCTAGGCAATCGCTTATTGCGCGGTTAGTGAAGCGTCGTGAAACCTACGCTTCTGATTCGTCGATCATTGCCATGTCGACCAGTGCCCCAAGGACAACCTCATGCGGAATGCGCTCCTGCATGAGCAAACGTCCGTCGGCGTCGATCAGCGCTTCCTTGAACTTGATCGCCCACAGGTTCTCGAAGAGCATGATGGCGGCAGTGGCGTTGTTGTTCAACTGCTCGCTAATCATTTCGATGTCTCCGGCTGTAACCATGCCGGTGACCTCGACGCTCAAGGGATCAAAAACGGCCAGCAAGTCCGAGTCGAGCTGCTCAAACTCGACGACGGCGACTTCGCCGCTCTCATCCTTCATCACTACCACCAGATCGATTACACGCACGATCTTCTGTTCCACAAGTTCTATCAGGCTGGCAAGAATGTCACCTTTGAACTTGTTGCCCTCGAACTCCAGGGCAATGAAATCTATCGGCCCATATGTCATTGCGACTCTCCTTGAATTAGGTATGGTGTCGTAAGCGTGGCGCCTTTGGCTCCTTGCTTCTGACTAACTGATTGCAATCATACAATCTTAGCCCGAACCACGACAAATGGCACTGACCGAAAAGGTGCATGCAAGGTGCAATTCGGCGATAATTCCGCACTCATACACCTTTTCTGCACCTGGTAGGAGCATGTGGCAACTTCTGAGCGACTGTATGATTGTGGAGTAAGCAGCGTGTTGGCCGCGTCTGATTGCGCGTCCGTCCCAATTCATTTCAGGTGAGTTCCAACTATGGGCTTTCAAGATGTGAGTGCTCAGCCAGCAGTGCAGGGGCAATCCAATGCAGGTGATGCTGCGTCGTCTGACGGCGCGCCTGAGAACGCCAGGACTATTCTGGCCCCTCTTTCGCCTAGCTACGATGACGAGCGCCTGCCCCTGGCGGAACATCACGAACAAGTAGTGGCCTCCACATCCGTTGCAGGCGAACAACCGGAGCCTGTTTCCGCCACCGGGTTGGTGCAGACTGACTTCAATTTTGGCAGGAGGAATCAACAGCATGGCCACAGATGAACAAAAACCCCCGAAGCAAGCGTCTTCCCGCAGTGGCTTCGTGCCCAACCTGATATCCGGGTTGGCCACCGGCCTGTTCAGCATTCCCGAGGGGATGGCCTACGCGCAGCTCGCCGGGGTGAATCCGGTCTACGGCCTGTACTCCGGCATTGTGGCGGTCATCGTGTCCTCGCTGACCACCGGGACCATCTTGATGATGAGCACCCTGACCAGCGCCATTGCCCTGGCGACCGGCAGCGTGCTGCAAACATCAGGTATCCAGGACAGCCAGATGCCGGCCGCGTTGTTTACCATTACGTTCATCACCGGCGCGGTCATGTTCGTGTTGGGCATCGCTCGTCTGGGGAACATTGTGAACTTCGTGTCCAATGCGGTGATGACCGGATTCGTGGCCGGGGCCTCGCTGCTGATCATTCTGGGTCAGGAGAAGCATCTAACCGGGTATGATCCGGTAGGCGCCAACGAGTTTCAGAAGACGATCAACTGGCTTCAGAATATTGACCAGTGGGAGACCACAACGCTGGCCATATCCGTTCTCGTCATTATTGCGATGGTCCTTCTGAAGCGGGTTCGCGCGCTGGAGAAGTTCGCCCCAATCATCGTATTGATCGTCGCCTCCGCCATCGTCAATATTCTGGGGCTGCAAACGGAGCTGGTAGGCGACATTGCCACGATCCCGAACAGTTTGCCGGCTTTCATGGCGCCCGACTTCAGCCTGATACCCCAACTGTTCCTGGGCTCGCTTTCTGTTGCCCTGGTTGCGCTGGCGCAGGGCGCTGGAATCAGCACGGCGATACCCAACCCGGACGGCTCCAAAGCCAGCCAATCCCGGGACTTCATCGGAGAAGGTCTGGGCAATCTCGCCGGCAGCTTCTTCCAGTCGATGGCCACCGGTGGCTCGCTATCCCGCACCGGGATCAGTGTGAGTGCCGGGGCGACCAGCCGGATGGGCGGCGTCTTCGCCGGCTTGTGGCTGGGGCTGATCCTCCTGTTATTCGGTAGTTCGGCCGAAAGAGTCCCGCTTGCCGTTATCGGCGGTATGCTGACCGTGATTGGCGTTGAGCTCATCATGGCTCGCGTGCCGAGCGCCCGACTTATCCTGCGCACGCGTGAGTGGGGTTCGATTGCGGCCATGGCTATCACGCTCCTCACAGCTCTGTTCATTCCGCTGCAGTACACAATCTTCCTGGGCGCAGGACTATCACTTCTGCTGTATGTTGTGGCTGCTGCCAGGAAGCTGAGTGTCGAACAGGCTGTCCGCATGGATGACGGAAATTGGGACGTTCCGGAGAAGTCCAAGGAGCTGAAATCCAACGCGATCAATCTGTTCGTCATCGAAGGTCTTGACTTCTTTGCCGAGGTGCCCAGTTTGGATGATCAGCTGCCATCGGCGAAAGATGTGAAGGACGCGGTTGTCATTCTGGTGCTGCGTGATGTGCGCAACATCAGCAGTACCGGTTTGCGCTGGTTCGAGCACTACTTCAAGACGCTTCAGGCAGCAGGCAGCGAGTTGATTCTGGCAGACGTGCAGCCTGAGGTGATGGATGTGCTTGAGAAGAGCGGTTACGTCGACACGATTGGCAAAGAGAATGTCATTCCAACCACGTCCATTGTCTTTGGGGCCGAGAATGTCGCCTGGGACCTGGGGCTTACGTATCTGCAATCCAAGTCGGAAGAGGCAGCTGCGCCTGCGGATGGGGCAGCAAGCTAGTAGCGTGTCGCGCATGCCGAGGATTAACGGTTCAAGCAACTGTCCGCTTTCACGGCCTGGTGGCGAGAGCCGGATGTCTTTTCAGAAAGGGCGGCGGCGCACCCAACTGATCAGTGAAAGGATACTTGATAAGCGTCACTTAGCGTCTTCGGAGCCAGCATGATAGTGTATAGATATACCTGCTGCTCCCCATTGGCCTAGCAAAGCTGATACCAGTCAATTCAACAAGACACAGTGTGCTGTGCGACTGGCGTTTCTGCTGAGAAATACCCGACCAACGAACAATAGAGGTGGCAGTACATACTGCACGACTTACTAAGGAGAATGAACATGACCGACCAACCTGACAAGCATTTGCGCGGGCAGTTGCCCATCCCTGAGGTACCGAAGTTTGGTTATACGGCCTATGATGCCAAGGACCCAGACTCGAAGTACCCACCCATCCAGCCACTGCGACCGCCGGCCGGCGCACCTAACGTCCTGATTGTGCTGATTGACGACGCAGGCTTTGGATCGTCCAGCGCGTTTGGTGGGCCGTGCGACACACCCGCGTTCGACAAACTGGCCGCCGGGGGCCTTCGCTACAACCGCTTTCACACCACCGCCCTCTGCGCGCCCACCCGCCAGGCCCTGATGACCGGCCGAAATCATCACTCGGTCGGCATGGGCAACATCACGGAGACTGCGACGGGGGCGCCGGGCCAGAGTTCGCTGCGGCCGAATACCAAAGCTCCGATGGCCCTGTCGTTGAAGCTGAACGGCTACTCCACGGCCATGTTTGGCAAGTGCCATGAAGTGCCGGTGTGGGAGTCCAGTCCGATGGGTCCGTTTGACAAGTGGCCCTCCGGCGGCGGTGGCTTCGAATACTTCTATGGCTTCATCGGCGGCGAGGACAACCAGTGGAATCCGGCGCTGTACGAAGGGACGACCCCGATCGAACCGCCGGCGACCCCGGAAGAGGGTTATCATCTGTCGGAAGATCTGGCTGACCGCGCTGTCACCTGGATTCGCACGCAGAAGGCCCTGATGCCCGACAAGCCGTTCTTTGCCTACTTCTCGCCGGGCGCCACCCACGCCCCGCATCATGTGCCCAAGGAGTGGGCCGATGCGTATAAGGGGAAGTTCGCCCACGGCTGGGACAAACAGCGCGAGATTACCTTTGCCAGGCAGAAGGAACTGGGTGTCATCCCGGCCGATACCGAACTGACCGAGCGGCACGCCGAGATTCCCGCCTGGGATGATATGCCGGACGAGATCAAGCCGGTCCTTGAACGGCAGATGGAAGTGTATGCCGGGTTCATGTCCCACACCGACCATCAGGTCGGTCGGATCATCGACGCCATCGAAGAGCTGGGCATCATGGACGACACGCTGATCTACTGCATCATCGGCGATAACGGCGCGTCGGCCGAGGGCACGCTCCAGGGCGCGTTCAATGAGATGGCCAACTTCAACGGCATGGCTGCGTTGGAGACACCGGAGTTCATGCTGTCCAAGATGGACGAGTTCGGCTCGCCGTCATCCTACAACCACTACGCGGTCGGCTGGGCCTGGGCCATGAACAGCCCGCTGCAGTGGACCAAGCAAGTGGCCTCGCACTGGGGCGGCACGCGCAACGGCACGATCATTCACTGGCCAAAGGGAATCAAGGAGAAGGGCGGCCTGCGCACGCAGTTCAGTCACGTGATTGACGTGGCGCCGACGATCTTCGAAGCTGCCGGTCTGCCTGAGCCGGTCACCGTGAACGGCGTGACGCAAAGCCCATTCGAGGGCACGAGCATGCTCTACAGCTTCAACGAAGCCGATGCGCCTGAGCGCCATGACTTGCAGTACTTCGAAATGTTTGGCAACCGGGGCATCTACTACAAAGGATGGAGCGCCGTGACCAAGCATCGCACGCCGTGGGTTATGGTCGGGCAGAAGATGCCGGCTTTTGACGATGATATCTGGGAACTGTATGACGGTAGCAGCGATTGGTCGCAGGCCAATGATCTGTCCAAGGAGAATCCGGAAATGCTGCACAAGCTGCAGCGGCTCTTCCTGATCGAAGCCACGAAGTACAATGTCCTGCCGCTCGATGATCGCCAGGCGGAACGCCTTAACGCCGACATGGCCGGGCGGCCGACGCTGGTTCATGGCACATCGCAGCAGTTCTTCCCAGGCATGGGTCGACTGTCTGAGAACAGCGTTTTGGTCATCAAGAATAAGTCGTTCTACATCACGGCCGAGGTGGAAATCGGCGACAAGCCGGCCAACGGCGTGATTATCGCCCAGGGCGGTCGATTCGGCGGCTGGACTGTCTATGCCAAGGACGGCAAGCTCAAGTTTGTCTACAACGTCCTGGGTATCCACGAATTTCCTGTGGAAGCCACCGAAGAGATTCCCACGGGCAAGCACCAGGTGCGCATGGAGTTCGCCTACGATGGCGGCGGCCTGGCCAAGGGCGGCGATGTGACGTTGTATTATGACGGCAAGGAAGTGGGCAAGGGCCGTGTAGAGATGACACAGCCCATGATCTTCTCGGCCGACGAGACAACCGATATCGGCTACGAGTCCGGTACAGCTGTCAGTCCAGACTACTCCACGGAGACTGGCTCCAGCAAGTTCAATGGCAAGATACACTGGGTGCAGTTAGACGTGGGCGATGATGACAACGATCATTACATTGACCCGGACGAACGGCTGCGCGTGGCCATGTCGATTCAGTAAGCGAAGAAGATTCAACCAGGCCCGATCCATTGATCGGGCCTGGATTCAGTGAGGGCGGCCTTACCTGCACCGTGGAAATCCTGGACGGCGAAATGGCCGCAAGTGGGGGCCGGGCGCCCTGTTCATTGACTTAATCGGCTAGGGCCGCCGGCGCTAGGCAAGTAGCAGCAGTGATCAGTATGATCTGATCAGTTCGCAAAGGGAGATGACCGTGACACTAAATGAGTTGCTTGTAGCTGTAGCCCAGATCGCGGGCCTCATATTCATCGTGAGCAGCATGCTGGCCATGGGCATGAGCCTGACGACAGGCCAGATCATAGAGCCGCTGCGCAATGTGCGCCTGGTGGTGCTGGCACTGCTCGCGAACTTCGTCCTGGTCCCTTTGTTGGCCTACGTAATTACTCTGGTTATTCCACTCGAGCAATCACTGCAGGTGGGTCTGATCGTGCTGGCCACCGCTGCGGGCGCCCCGTTTCTTCCCAAACTTGTCCAGGGCGCCAACGGAGATGTGGCGCTGGGTGTGGGGCTGATGGTCTTGTTGATGGTCGTGACGATCGTCTATATGCCCATCGTGCTGCCGCTTCTGCTGCCGGACGTGGCCGTCAATCCGTGGGATATTGCCAGGAACCTGATCGTTCTCATGCTCATACCGCTGGTGATTGGCCTGCTTATGAAGTTACACTCGCCGGACACCGCTGGGCACTGGCAGCCGTTTATGAACAAGACATCCACTGTGGCCATGTTGGTCTTGCTGGTGGTAGGACTTGGTCTGAACATATCCACGATCATTAGCTTGATCGGTTCGCTTGGTCTGCTGGCCTTGCTGCTGTTCATTGTCGGTTCGCTGGTGATTGGCTACGTGCTGGGAGGCGGCGATCCGGGCACTCGCAGCGTGTTGGGTCTGGGCACGGCCCAGCGCAACGTATCGGCCGCGATTCTGGTTAGCGCCCAGAATTTTACGGGAACCAACACGCTGCCCTATGTACTTGTCGCGGCGATCGTGCTGCTGCTCGTGCTGTTGCCCACCGCCAAGCGTTTTGGCGCCCGCAGCCAGCCTGCTCCGGCGACGACAGCGACTGACTGAGAACGCCGGTGGGAAACGATTTGTCAGTTTTGACGGGCCGAACCTATGTGGTGGTCCGTATTGGGTCGGATATATCTAGTTTCGAATAATTCAATCAAAAGGAAGAAATCATGACTACATCAGCTGCATCCTCTCCCACAGCGCTTGAAACGAAAGCGCGTCCCTGGGGGTTCCTCGTCATTCAGGGAGCCGCCATGATCATCATTGGCGCCATCCTGCTCTGGGCGCCAGCCAAGACACGCATCGATACGTACCAACTGTTGGTGCTGTTGCTTGGTGTGTACTGGATCATTAGCGGCGTCCTGGACTTGGTCCACATGTTCACCGACCACACCGGCTGGGGCTGGAAGCTGTTCATGGGTGCGATCAGCATCCTCGCCGGCTTCTACATTGTCGCTTACCCGGTGGCTGCGGCCGTAGCCTTGCCGCGCGTGTTTGTGCTTGTGCTCGGTATCTGGGGCGTTATGCAGGGCATCATTGCCCTGATCATGGCGTTCCGCGGTGGCGGTTGGGGTCTCGGCATCTTGGGCGTCATCGGTATCGTCTTTGGCGGCATCCTGATTGTCAACTACACGACACCAGGCATGGGCCTGACCTTGCTGTGGGTCGCTGCCATCTGGGCCATCGTCGGCGGTATCTTTACCATCATCCGCGGTTTCCAGCAGCGCAGCGCCTGATTGCATCAGTCGTGACACAAGCCGGCGCTGGCGACTTCCAGCGCCGGTGTCGCAGACGGTTCCCGTTACATTCTCCGACCCAAATCGGCGTGTGGGCCGGTAGAGCGAGTTGTCCAATAGTCAATTCGATCTACCGGCCCAACACGTCCTCCCCGGCAGCCGCTTTCTGACTCTTCCTCCGCAGCCTCATGAAGCGGCCTGGGCCCCGCTCCCACTGTTCTCTCGCCCTGTCCCGGCCTTTTAAGGCTGGAAACGCGGATTAACGCGGCCCCCATCTTTCGGCCTGCCATTGCCCGCCAGCTGCCCACAACTTTCCCAGAAATTGCACTGTTGATGACGGTCGGCTATGCTTGCCGCTGACGTCATGGCAGAACCATTTATGGACCAATCGCGCGACTCTGCGCGCCTCAACGTAACAAAGCTCTTCTGGCCTCCAGCGCCGGAAGACTTTGTGCCACGCCACCACTTGCAGGAACGTCTCGATGAGATCGGCCGGCGACCGCTAACCCTACTTTCCGCCCCGGCGGGCTATGGAAAGAGTACGACTATAAGTGCCTGGCTGCAGTCGTCCGGGTGCTACCGCGCCTGGCTTTCGCTTGATGAGAGCGACAACGCGACGGCCACATTCCTGACGTACTTTCTGGCGGCTATTCGCAAGCCCATACCGGGGTTTGCCGACGAGTTGGTGGCCACGGTCGCGGGATCAAGCGTTCCTCCAAACTCGCAATTCATTGCCACGTTGGCGGCCGAACTGGAACTGCTCGATCGGGCGGTCGTCCTGGTGCTGGACGATTTTCAGTTGATTAATAACGCGGAGATCCTTGCCCTGTTCACGGAATGGATGCGGCACCCGCATCCCGGCCTGCACCTGGTCTTGCTGACCCGGCATGATCCGGACCTGCCTTTGGAGTCATGGCGTGCCCGCAACCAGGTAACGGACATTCGCTCGAACAGCTTGCGCTTCAGCACCGAAGAGTCGGCCGAATTCCTGCGCAAGGCGACCAACGGCGAGCTGGGAGGGGGCGACGTGGCTCGACTCCAGGCGGTGACTGAGGGATGGGCGGCGGCGCTGCGCCTGGCTGTGTTGTCGCTTGGTCAGGGAACAGGCCGGGGGGAGGGCGTTCTGGATGTGGAGGCGATCGACTTTGAACTGATGGCCTACCTCGCCGGACAGGTGCTCGACCGGACATCGGCCGACACGCAGCAGTTCCTGCTCAAGACGTCCTTCCTGGAGCGTCTCTCGGGACCTCTGTGTGATGCTGTTCTGACGGGCACCCCCTTGCAGAAAGACGGGCAGGCGATTCTGAATGAACTCTACCAGGAGAATATGTTCCTGGTGCCTATCAGCTCGGACAGGCAGTGGTTTCGCTACCATCATCTGTTCCAGGAGTTTCTCCAGCGTCGCTTTGCGAGCAGTAGTTCGCCCGAATCCCTGGCAACGCTCCACCATTTGGCCGCCCGCTGGTTCGCGGAGAATGGCGACACGATGGAGGCGATTCGACACTACATTGCGGCCGATGACATGAAGGCGGCCATTCAGGTCGTTGCCGAGAATCGTGGTGGACTGATGGCCGAGGACCGGTGGCTGGACCTGGAAACCTGGTTTCGCCTGTTTCCTGCCTCGGTTGTAGATACATCGCCGGATCTCTTGCTCATTCAGGCCTGGAGCGCACAGTTTCGGCGATTCGACCTGCCCTTTCTGGCCCAAATCAGTGGCGAAGTCGACACGCTGCTTGCCGATTCGGACCTGGACCCCGGGCGTGTGGAGCAGCTGGCTGCTGAGAATGAGATCCTGAAGGCGGCCGTCGCGTACTTTGGGGCGAAGCCCGATGTCGCAGTCGCCGCATCCGAGCGCGGGTTGGCGGTGTTGTCATCCTCCCATTATATGGCTCGCAGCTACGGCTGGTTGTATGCGAGCGGAGCGCGGCAGATGCAGGGCGATCTATCCGGGGCGCAGGACGCCATCGATCAAGCGCGACTCGAAGACCTGGCTCAGACGGGGTATCCCAAAGCACGAGCCAGTGCAGCGAAAGGCTATGTCGCGTGGATGAATGCAGATTTGAGTGGCGTGAAGCAAGCTGGCGAAGCGATGTTGATCGTGGGGACGGCCAGTAGCCAGCCACAGACCTTTAACTGGGGCCACTACTTTCTGGCCAGCGCACACTATCATCAGAATGCGCTTGACAAGGCCATACATCATGCGCGCTTTGTCCTGGAACATCGGATTGGAAGTCATGTTCATGGCGCGATGCATACCGGCATGGTTCTGGCGCTAAGCTATCTTGGCCAGGGTGAGCAACAGAAGGTCGATGACCTGATGGAGGAGCTGGCTGCCTTTGCGGTATGGGCGCGCAGTGAGTCGATGTTGGCCCTGTTGGAGGGCATGAAAGCGGACATCGCCTACCGGCGTGGTCAGGCTAACGAGGCGATGTACTGGGCTGAGCTGGCGATGACCCGGCTGCCCCTGGCGGCGATGCCAATATTCTACGTCCCGCACCTAACTGTTGCCAAGGTCCTGGTTGCCGCGAATGGTCTGACCAGGAGGAGCCTCGTGTCCGACTACCTGGCCAGGCTCCACGAGCATGCCGAGCGCATCAACAACACGCGTGTCTTCATGGAAGTGCTGGCTTTGGAGGCGCTGTTCTTGGATTCGCTCGGTCGTGAAGAAGCAGCGTGCGAGCTGCTGGAACGCTCCCTTCACCTGGCCGAACCCTCAGGCTTTGTGCGACTGTATATTGATCTTGGCGCTCAGATGAGAGGGCTGCTGGCCCGATTCGCTCAACGAAATCCCTCCACAGAGTTGGTCAACCGGATTCGGTTGGATGCTAGCGAGGCGATCTCCGTGTCTGAGCCGAGTAATGACGCCCTAATTGAGTCGCTGACAAATCGCGAGTGTCAGGTTCTGGAACTGTTGGCCCGGCGGCTAAGCAACCAGGAGATCGGGGACGAGCTCGTGATTACCGTGTCAACGGTCAAGCGCCACACGATCAACATCTATCAGAAGCTCGGTGTCCGGAGCCGGCGTGATGCCGTTAGCGCTGCCCGGGCTCTCGGCATCCTCGACGGGTAGTTCAGCACCCTGTACGACGATTTGCTAAATCGTCTCCCCCTCCCCTCCGCTCGCTGCGCGCGCGATTTGCTAAATCGCGATACTGCCTGGCGCTGACCCGGTACTCACCTTTTCTGCACCCTTTTGGTGCTGGATTGCCCGTCCGCAATCGCCTACCATGTCTGTACCCTTACGGGCATCAGCTATGGCGAAGGACAAGGCAGCTCGCCAGGCACAGTGTGGCAGGAGAAATCTTATGGGTGGGCAGCAGCAACACGCAATGGATCGATCCTCGATCTACCAATTTCGAGTAGCCGGTCGTCTTGGCTTTGACCTGAGCGAAAATCTCTGCACAGACGGGGCTGTCCAATTTGAGTCAATTGATGAAGAGCCAATCTCGTTGCTGCGAGTGCCTGTTCTTGATCAGGCTCATCTGTTGGGCGTCATCAACACACTCTACAACAATGGCTACGCTGTGCTCTCCATGGAGCAAGTTCCGCCACTATGGCCCGCCGGGCAAGAGGACGATACCGGGTAGCAGACGAAGTAGCGTGAGACGGCGAGACAAGCAGCTGTGGACAGGGCCTGGATAGGAGCGCCCGATCCTGGCGTTTTGGAGTATGGGTTTGCTATGAGTTTGAACTTGATGGACAAGACCCGTGAAGCGGGCAGCGATTCATCCAGCCAGCGGCTTGGCTTCGCGCTGATTGTGGCTGCAGCTGTGATCGTTGTCATCTGGGGCATCCGTGGCCTGTCGACAATCCTGAATCCGATCTTGCTGGCAGCAGTCATAACAATCACGTTGCTGCCTGTGCCCAAGGCTTTGGAGAAGCGAGGGCTTAAGTCCGGGGTAGCGTTGTTGGTGACCATTGCTCTTGTCGTCATCTTTGTGGTCGGCTTTTCGTGGGTTGTGCTGGTTTCCATTTCAAGCATGGAGCCTGATGTGCCGTCGCTTTCACAGGGATTCCAGAGTCAAAACGAAACATTGTCTGCGAGCAGTGACGCGGTCGATCAGGTTGTGACGTCGGTCATGCGGATGCTCAATCAACAGCGTTACAGCGAGTTTTTGACCTCGGTGCTCTCTCTTCTGGGCGCCAGCATTGGTCAACTGTTCCTGACGTTCCTGATCTTTGCCTTCATGCTCTACACGGCGTTGTCGCTGCCCAATCTTTCGAGCCTGGGCATTAGCGAGGAGTCACGCATCGTTGATCAAGTGATCCCCCTCACCAGCGATGTGCGGCGCTACATGGCCCTGACCGCGGGAATCAACCTCCTGGTGGGTATTGGTGATGCGCTCTTGCTATGGTGGATGGGCGTGCCGTATGCCATTCTGTGGGGGCTTATCGCCTGGGTGCTGGGCTTCATACCGGCGGTCGGCTACTGGATTGCTCTGATCCCGCCCGTTCTGCTGGCGTACAGTATGTACGGGACAACGACGGCCCTGATCGTCTTCGTTGGCTATGCAGTCATCAACGGAACGGCCGCCAACATCATCTCTCCGCGTGTGCTCGGCAAGGGTCTCAGCATCTCGCCACTCATCGTCTTCGTGTCCGTGTTCATTTGGGGCTCGCTCCTGGGCGCCATCGGAGCCATCCTGGCGATACCCCTGACCATGTTGATCATCGCTGTACTGGAGAGCTTCTCGACGACCTCCTGGATTGCTCGGCTGATGAGCTATGTGCCCGGCAGCGAAACGGAGGTTGATCCGGAGGCGGTTGACAAGGCAAAGAGCGTCTGGGACCGTGTCAAAGATCGCCTCCCTTCACCGTCAGGCAGCGATGAGTCGCCCATCGACAGCGACCCTGTATTGCCGGAAGCGATGGATGCCGATGGTGGAGCGAGTTAATGTCAGTTTTCGTTGATAGCATGCCAGCGTGGCATTCTGTCAGCAAGTTTTTATTCATTTAGCGAAGGAGAAAGGACATGTGCTGTGCATTTTTGACCCTGTTTCTGCTAGGACCCCGTATCTTCAATGTTTTCTGGTGGATCTTCCAGCCCACCCGCTGGGAGTTGGCCTTCAATAACTTCCTCGGTGGCGCCATCTGGTGGCTGTGGCCCATTCTGGGCATCATCTTCCTGCCCTGGACGACGCTGATGTACGTTATCGTGTCGCCCGGTGGCGTCACTGGTTGGGACTGGCTTTGGATCGGATTGATGCTCGTGGCCGATATCGGTTCCTACTCCGGTGGTCTGGGTCGCAAGCGCATCCCCGGCTACGAAGGCTACTAGAAATCTCTTGCTCAGGGTGAATCGGCCCACATGAATGACGGTCTGACTAAACAGGGCGAACGTGAGCTGCGCAACCAGACGGTGCGCAATGTGAGCAGAACGTTCGCCCTGTCGATCGATGTCCTGCCTGGAACGCTGCGTGATGCTGTGGGCATCGCGTATCTGATGTTTCGTATCTCAGACGGCATAGAGGACCACCCCGATCTTGTGCCCATCGCCAAAGTGACGCTGCTGGAGTTGTGGGCGGCGTGCGTGGCGGGGGCGGCCCCGGCAGACGAGTTTGGCCAGGCAGTCAGGGATCTGCCCGGCAGCAACCCCGAAGTGGCCGCGGTGCGCAATGCGGCGCAGATTATGGGCTGGCTCAACGAGCTGCCGCCGTCCTACCAGGCGCCCATTCGCACCCACGTCATCGCCACTTCGACCGGCATGGCGCGATGGCAAAAGCACGGGCCGACCATTGAGGACGAGCTTGCCCTTGACGATTACATGCATGAAGTGGCCGGGCGCGTTGGCTATCTCGTCACCGATCTCTATGCCCTGCACTCTCCGGCCATCATGTCGCGACGCGATTCATTGATGTCGCTCTCACGCGAGTGCGGGCTGGCGCTGCAAACAGTCAATGTGTTGCGCGGCCTGAGCGACGATCGTGAGAGGGAGTGGGTGTTTGTGCCCCGGTCCTTCTACGAGCAGTATGGGCTGACCCGTGACAGTTTGTTCGACCCCTACCACCAAAAAGACGCAATGCGGGTGGTGGAGCTGCTTGTCGCCAAGGCCAGGCGCCATCTGGATTACGGGCTGGCGTATATCATGGGCTTTCCGCGTACGGAACACAGGCTGCGACTGTCGGTGATGTGGCCGTTTCTCTTTGCTGCTCGCACGCTGGCGATCTGTGAGGGTAATCCTCTGGTGTTCCAGAGCCAGGCAAAGATGGATCGCAGCGAGGTCAAAGCGATTGTCGCGCGCTCATCGACGCTGGGGTGGTCGAATGCGTGGCTCCGCCGCTACTATGCTGAGCTGCTGGAACAGCCGAAGAGCCGTTCCTATGAACTGACCGGCCCGCGTTCGCGTACAGCCACCGCACCCTGAGTGTCGTGGCGTGGCGATTGCTACTGATTCAGCCAGGCGTCGATGGCCTGAATCGTCTCCGCCGGGCACTCAGCCTGGGCCACGTGGCCGCACGCTTCGACGACAACCAACTCAGCATTGGGCAGCTCGCCGGCCAGGCGAATGCTCTCTTCGGTGGGCACAATGCGGTCGTCGTCGCCCGTAATGACCAGGACCGGCATCGTGACCTCGCTGAGCCGCTGGGCCAGGTCCGACTCCTGGGAAGCGGCCGTAAACGCCCACAGCGCCTCATCCCACCCTTCAACCTGTGTCGCAAGTTGTGCTTTCTCGGCTTGCTCCGGCGTGATGCGGCTGGGGTCGTGGTATGACTGTCCGGCCAGGGAGTCGCCCAGGGCCGCGAACTGGCGCGATACGAGCGGGCCAATGCGCTGGAACTGCGGCGTGTCGACGAACGGCTGCAGGAACGGCGGAGCGCCGCCACCGGTGTAGACGGCGGGCGAGATGAGGATCAGCGACTCAAAGCGGTCCGGGTAAGCCAGGGCCGCTCGCAAGGCGACCGTGCCGCCGGCCGAGTTGCCGACGAGCGTCGTCTGCTCGATGCCCTGCGCGTCCATAAAGGCGATGAGCTGGTCGACGGCTGCGTCCGGGGCGTACGGATTCTCGCCGGTCCAATCTCCGGCAACGAGCCGTTCGCTCAGGCCGAACGGGGGCCGGTCATAGGCGAACGTTTGCCCTTCTGCGGCGAAGGTGTCGAAGACCTCGTCCCAGGTGTAGATGTTGCTGCTGAAGCCGTGGAGCAAGACGAAGGACGAATCCCCTTCGCCCGCCTCGCGATAGTGGAGCGATACGCCGTCGGTCCCTTCAAACGGCACGGTCATGAACTGGCTGTTCTCATCCGCCAGGGCTTCCGGCGGCTGCAGCCCTTCCAACGGGGTGACGGGCACAAGGAACGGCCCGACGAGAACGATGAGAGCAAGGACGGCGACGATGCTCAGAATAACGATGGCGACTTTCTTCATGACAAGGTGATGCTCCGTGATAGGGTGACTGGACTCTATCTTGGCAAAGAACGCTCGCCATTGCAAGCGCCGTTAGCGCATGGCTCATGCGGATGTGCTGCCGGCGTTTGCATTGCCCCATTTGACGTGTGACCAGTGACGCATACAATCCCGCCATGACAAAGCGTTTTGTGCTGGTGGCGGGAAACATTGGCGTGGGGAAGACGTCGCTGGCCGAACGGCTGGGCAAGCGGCTGGGTTGGCAGACTGGCTATGAGTCGGTGGGTGACAATCCCTACCTGGCCGACTTTTACGGCGACATGCGGCAGTGGTCGTTCCATCTGCAAGTCTTCTTCCTGGGCCACCGGGCGGAACAGCATCTGGCGCTGGCCAACAGCCCGCGCTCGGCCATCGGCGACCGCAGCATCTATGAAGATGCCCACATCTTCTCTCGCGTGCTCCACCATATGGGTAATTTTAGCGAACGGGATTATGAGTCGTATCGCCAGGTGTACGAGCTGGTCTCGGCCAATCTGCCCCGGCCCGACTTGCTGCTCCATCTGACCGCGCCCGTGCCGGTGCTGCTGGAGCGAATCCGGCGGCGCGGCCGCCAGATGGAAGACGGCATCACCTCCGACTACCTCGAACTGCTCGACTCGTTCTACCAGGAGTGGCTGGACGACTTCGACCTGTGCCCGGTGTTGACGATTCGCACGCAGCAGTTGAACTTCGTGACCAAACCGCACCATCTGGACGTGGTGGTGCAGCGAATCGACGATAAGCTTTCCGGCAAGGAAGAGGTCATTTTCGATTGACCTCGGTGCCAGCACGGCGCGACCTGCGCTCGGCTGTAGGACCGGATTCTCTTCCGGTCTCTTTGGCGGCTGCTGAAGAGCGCGACATTCCTTGTCGCGCTACGGTTGTTGGCGGGGGACGCGATAGGGAATGTTGCGGCTGCGGGCGGTGGGGGGACGACACAGGAAGTGTTGCGGCGGCGGGCCGTATCATTTCGCAACCCGCTTCACCTTCGTTACAATGGAGCCATCAATACAGGAGAGTGAGGATGGTTTACGTATCAGAGCATCCGCTGGTGAAGCACAAGCTGACCATCATGCGCAGTGTCACGACTGAGCCGAAGAAGTTCCGCGAGTTGATTCGGGAGCTGGCGCTGTTGTTATCCTACGAAGCGACCGCCGACCTGGTTACCTGCCATGTCGAAGTCGAAACGCCGCTGATGACGACCGAAGGCCAGGTGCTGGAAGACAAAATCGGTCTGGTGCCGGTGCTGCGGGCGGGGCTGGGCATGGTCGAGGGCATCTGGGAGATGATGCCGGGAGCCGAGGTGTGGCATATCGGCCTCTACCGGGATGAGCAGACGCTCAAGCCGGTCTCCTACTACAACAAGCTGCCCACTGGGCCAACGGTCGGCGTCTGTCTGGTGCTCGACCCGATGCTGGCCACTGGCGGCTCGGCGGTGGCCACGGTCGACATCCTGAAGAAGTGGGGGGCGCAGGAAGATCAAGTTCGTCGGCATTCTGGCCGCGCCGGAAGGGGTGAAGCGCATGCAGACGGCGCATCCTGACGTCGACATCCACCTCGCGGCCATCGATTCCCATCTGAACGAAGACGCCTACATTGTGCCCGGGCTGGGCGATGCGGGCGACCGCCAATTTGGCACAGGGTGACCTGACCTGACAGCCTGCCGATCTGACATGAAATGATTTACCTGCTGGTATTTGTCGCCGCCGCGGGCACGGCGCTGGCCCTGACACCGGTGATGGGACGTCTGGCGTCTCGCTGGGGCATTGTGGCCGAGCCGGGCGGCCGTCGCCGGCACAGTGGGGTCGTGCCCAAGTTGGGGGGCGTGGCCATCTTGTTGGCGTGGCTGGTGGGTGTGGCCCTTGTCTACTGGCTGATGCCACCCGACAATCCGGCCGATGCGCTGCGCTTGCGGGGCGTGCTGCTGGGCAGCATTCTCGTGGTCGGGGGCGGTCTGCTGGACGACTGGCTCGACCTGCGTCCAGCCTACCAGTTTCTCATTCAGTTCGCCGGCGCGCTGGTGGCCATCAGCCACACCATCTTCATTGAACTCTTCTCCAATCCGCTGCCCAGCGACTGGCTCTGGGCTGACTCTATCTTCTCGGTGCTGTTCCGCGTGGAAGGTGACCTCATCTGGATCTGGCGGCCGCTGGCTCTGCTGTTCACTGTCTTCTGGGTGATGGGCATGATCAACGCGGTCAATTTCCTGGATGGGCTGGACGGGCTGGCGGCGGGTGTATGCCTCATTGCCGCGGCGCTGTTCACGTGGCACGGCTACAGTCTGGGGCAAACGACGGTCCCCCTGTTTTCGCTGGCGCTGGCTGGAGCTCTGCTTGGATTTCTGTTCTTTAATTTTGCGCCGGCCCGCATCTTTCTGGGCGCAACCGGGGCGTATTTGCTGGGGTATCAGATGGCGACGCTGTCGATCATCTCTCCGGCCAAGTTCTCGACGGCGTTGTTGGTGCTGGCCGTGCCCATCATCGACGTGGCCTGGCAAATCGTCTCCCGCATGCGGCGCGGGCGCAACCCGTTCCAGGGGGATCGCGGCCATCTCCACTTCCGGCTGGTCGACCGGGGCTACTCGACCCGGTCGATTGTCCTCGGCTACTACGGCGTGGCGATTGCCTTCGGGCTGGTGGCGGTGCTGGTCGCTTCCCCGACGCTGAAGCTGGTGATGCTGGCGGCGCTGGCGCTGGCGGTGGTGGCGCTGCTCATGCGCCTGAGCCGCGGGCCAGACCCGGAGCCGCAGATCGACTAGCGAGCCACGCTGCTCCCTACGGATTCGCCGGCAGGCAAGGGTTGTCCGGCAGCCTGTCCCACCCCGCGTTGTACCAATCCAGATAAGCTCCCACCTGGCTTTGCCAGTACGCTTCTTCGTGAGTCCCGTCGTTAATCTGCCAGACGTGGGGCACGCCAGCCGCTGTCAGCGCGTCGTGGAGCGGTTGGGCGCGAGGCAGCAGGTAGTCGTTGGCGCCGATGTCGAGGTAGATGCGCAGGTCGCCCAGATTGTTGGCCACTCCGGTGGAGACCGGGTCCATGTCCGGCCCGGCGTGGCTGTCCAACAGGGCGAAGCTGTGGCCGCCCACACTGCGGAACAGCTCCGGCTGGCGAAAAGCGATCTCCAGCGACCAGTAGCCCCCGCGAGACAGCCCGCCCAGGGCACGCCCTGATGCCTCGCCTATCGCGCAGTAACGCTGCTCGATGTGGGGAATCAGCTCATTGACAATCAGCCCCTCGTAGGAGAATGGCCCGCCGGAGGTCTGGTTGGCAATCCAGCCGCCGTCGGGCATGACGAGGATGAGCGGCTGTAGCGTGCCTGCGGCGATGCCCGCCTCGGCTGCTTCGTCCATGCCCAGCCGGTCCCACACATCGTCGTTGTGGATGTTGCCGCCAAGAAGGTAGAGCGCGGGATAGGCGCGGTTGTCCTGACCGTAGCAGGGTGGCAGGTAGACGCGGTAGGCCAGCGGCTCGCCAGTAATGACGCTGTTGAGCACGCCCGTTTCCATGCGCCCCGGCTGATCGCATACCGGCTCCGGCGTCGTTGTGGGCGGAGTGGGAACGGTCGGGCTTGGCGCGATGGTCGGAGGCAATCCGGGCGTTGACGTGAGGGGCGGCGCTGTAATGGTGGCCCTTGCGGGTGGAACCGTGGTCGCCTGCCGGGCCTGGGTCGCCAGGGTGGGCGTAGCTGCCGGGGGTGGGGCGGTGGCTGCGCTGCTATTGGCCTGGAAAGCGGCTGGTGCGCCGTTAGACGGCTCCAGCGCCACCGGCGTGGGTGTGCAGGCCGCCAGGAGCAGGAGAATCAGAAGGAGCAGGCCGAGATGCGGTGGGCGCTTCATGCGGCCCTCACTGCGGCCCATGCGGCCGCCCTTGTGAATGAAAGGGAGTCAGAACGCGGGCGCTCAGTATGGCAGCTCAAGCGGCGGTTCGGCCAGCAGCTTTGCATATGCCCCCTGCCAGTCCGACTTCTTGCGGGTCATCGACTTGACCTGGATGTCGTCGAAGTGGGGCGACAGTTCGCCCAGCAGGTCCGGCAGCAGGTCCCACGCTTCGTGGCGCAGCACGTCATCGATGTTGGCGGCCGTTTCCGGAATCCATTCCCAGTCGCGCATGAACCGCTCTGACTTCATCCAGTAGCCGCGCTTCTCCCAGGCCTCCACCGACTCCATAACGGTCGACCGGATCTCGGCCAGGAGGAAGACGATCATGGCGGTCATATCGCGGGCTTCGTCGTCGATGGCCCCCTTCTGCATGAGATGGCGAAGGATCTCGGCGATAGAGCGCCGGGCGTGGTTGCGGCGTTTGCCTGGGCTGTCGGTGTTGATGACTCGGCTCATATGGTTCCTGCGGGCGCCGGTCGGTTGGGTGCGGTCTTGTTCGGGCCAACCAGATGGGAACCAGCGCCGGCGGATCATAGCATGGGCAGCAATGTGTGCCAAAAAGCGGCAGGCCAGATATGATTCGAAGGTAAGTAAGCAACCGCAAAGCAGCCCGCATGACCGACGCACTATTTTAGGGCTGTATAGTACCAGGGGGTATCAAAACTGATGGAAGGTCTTAGCACAAAAGTCCTGGCACTCATCCTCGGTGGTGGCCAGGGAACACGACTCTATCCACTGACCAAGGAGCGCTCGAAACCGGCCGTACCATTGGCCGGCAAGTATCGACTCATCGATATTCCGATGAGCAACTGCTTTCATGCCGACATTGAAAAGATCGCCATTCTGACCCAGTTCAACTCCGCATCGCTTCACCGCCATATCTGGAGCACGTACAATCGCGATGTCTTCACGCCGGGTTGGATCCAGATTCTGGCGGCCGAGCAAACACCGCGCAGCCGTGACTGGTATCAGGGAACCGCCGACGCCGTCCGCAAGCAGTGGATCGAGCTCAAGGAAGCGGACACACCGTACACGCTCATTCTCTCCGGTGACCATCTTTACCGGATGGATTACCGCAAGTTTGTGCAGCGCCATATGGACCTGGAAGCGGACATCACCATCGCCGTCCAACCGGTCGGTCGTGACGAGGCACAGAGCTTCGGCTTGTTGAAGCTCGGTAGTGACAGCCGGATTACCAGCTTCGCCGAGAAGCCCAAGGATCCGCAGGTGCTGGACAGTTTTGAGAGCGGCGGCGATCCGGAGCGGCCGTTTATGGCGTCGATGGGCATCTATGTATTTAACACCAACGTGCTGCTCGATGTACTCAATGAGGTTGGCGACGACTTTGGCAAGGACATCATCCCGGCGTCAATCGCCAGTCGACGGGTTTGTGGCTATGTGTTCGACGGTTTCTGGGAAGATATCGGTACCATCCGGCGCTTCTACGAAGTGAATCTACAGATGACCCGTCCGGATCCGCCGTTCGACTTCTATGATGCACGGGCGCCAATCTACACCCACGCTCGCTTCCTGCCCGGCTCGGAGATACACGGTACCCAGCTCAACGATGCACTGGTGGCCGATGGATCCCGCATCCAGAACGCTGTGCTGACTGAGTGTGTGGTCGGGTTGCGGAGCCAGATCGGTGACGGCGCCACGCTCCAGTCAACCGTATTGATGGGTGCCGACTACTTCGAGACCGGGGCCGACCGCAAGGAGAATATTGCTCTGAAGCGACCCGATGTCGGCATCGGCCGCAACGCCAACATCGCCGGGGCGATCATCGACAAGAATGCCCGAATCGGCAACGATGTGACCATTACCTATGATCCCAACCGGCCCGACACTGAGGAGTCGTTTTGGGTATCGCGGGACGGTATCGTGATTGTGCCCAAGAGCGCGGTAGTTCCGGACGGGACAACGATCTAAAGTCGGGAGAATCCCGGGGCCGAGGGCAGGTACAGGACTCCACACCAGACGCGGTGTGGGCGGTCATGCGCCGCATGGCCGGTGTGTGCCTGCCCCGCCTCACGCACCAGTAAGAAAGGATAGGTAAGCGGCTTGTCCTTGCCGCTGGGCTCACGTAGCAGTCCTTGGCCGTAGGCTGCAATCTACAAACGCCATACCTCATCGCCCCCGCTATCCTCCAGGTGTTTCAGCAGCCGGATTGTCAGATGCAGCGGCGACATCTGCTGTCGCGTTCTCTGCCGGCCCAGAAGACCGGAAAGGAGTCCGGTCACTACGGTCGCTGGAACAGTGACAAGCCCCGCTGCCATCCTGCGCTGGATAGCATTCACTATTTGATTGTGCTAGCATTCACAAACGAAGATTAACCAGAGAGGTTGGGTGTTTGAGCGATTTACCTGCGGACAAAATCAACGCCAGACGGACGGTGCTGCTTATTGCGCCGCTGCTCATTGTGGCGCTGGCTGTTGGCGTGCTGGCTGTTTTGCTGGAGAGTTCGCGCGGACAGCAACCGTCTGCTGCGCCGGTTGTCGCTGAGGTGGGTGCCGCCACAGCATCCCCCGCATCTGGTTCTGCTGTGGCTGTCAGACCGACCATTGGCCTGGCTACGCCGTGGGGAATCCTGCCTGCCAATCAGCCGGTCGCGACGGAAACGCCGGCAGTAGCGCCGGAGGCCACCGTTCAGCCGGTGCTGCTGCTCGGTCCGCCGCCGGACAGCATCTTCACCGCCGGGAGTGAGATCAGCTTTTACTGGCAATGGCCGGGTGAGTTGGAGGAGGGACAATCATTCGTTGTCCAGGCCGGCGTAGATGGTCAATGGCGTGAAATCGACCGCGTCGATGGCGTAAATTTGGGTCAACTTTATCGTGTTACTGTCGACACCAGCGCAGCGGGTCTCAACGCCGGGTCCTACCAGTGGCAGGTCGTTCTGGAGAGCGCAGCCGGGGAAAACAGCCAGATTGTGGCTCCGCCGCGGTCGTTCCGGATCGTTGGCTAAGCGTGTACAAAGCATGAATAACGGCAGGCGGTGATTGCATTTTTACGTGTATAATAGTAACGTAGGTAAATTGTCCTAGCAGGGGCGGAGCGCCTTGTGCTGAGAACCCGATGTGCCGGCTGGCGGTGCGTCATCAGATGAGCAGTATTGGGTAGATTAAGCAGACAATGATTGCGCACGATAGAGAGGATCTGTCCGGGCAACAGATTGGAAACTACGAGCTGGTTTCCCACATCGCTGACCATCAGGTGAGCGATCTGTTCTTGGCGCGTGACGTCAAGCTGGAACGCCTCGTTTACCTCGAACTGTTACGCACCTCGCTTGAGGAAGAGTCCGAGCTGGCGGCTGCTTTCGAGCGTCGCATGGAGACCGTTTCCCAGATCAAGCATGAGAATATTGGCGTTGTCAGCGACGTGGATGTGACCGAGGATGGCCACCCATACGCTGTCATCGAATACTTCCCGGCTGTCACGCTGGCGGAGAAGCTGGACGATCTGGCCGATGCCGGCGACATGCTGTCGACGATCGACTCGTTGGAGTTGACGAAAGAGATGGCCCTGGGGCTGAGTGCCGCTCACTCTGCGGAGCTGGTCCACCATGATTTGCGGCCGTCCAACATCTTCCTGACTGAAGACGGTACGCCGGTTTTCGTTGACTTTGGCGTGCCGGTGACACTGCCTGCTCAGCAAGCGGTGCTCGGCGTTGCCGATGCCGAAATGCTCGATTACGCTGCGCCGGAAGAGATGGAAGGCAAAGCACTTACCCGGCGCAGTAACATCTATTCGCTGGGCGTGGTGCTCTACGAGCTGTTGGCCGGACACCGGCCCAAACTGCCGGAGCTGCCATTCGATATCTTCCCGCAGGCCAACATGCCCAAGGAAGAGCCGCTCGAAGATGCGCGTCCCGGGCTGGCGGGCGAAACGTATCGTCTGGTCCGCAACTGCCTGTGGCGGCAAGAGTGGAGCCGCTACGAGACGGCCGACGAAATGCTGACGGCTATCGAGACGGCGATCTTTGCCGAGCAGGAATTACCCAACGCGGCCGCCTGGGCGCCGTCGCGCAGTCGTTCGCTGGTCTTCCTGGTGCCCATTGCCATCATTGCCCTGGCGGCGCTGGGCTTTCTGGCCGTTCGCAGCCTTCGGGGCGGCAGCGATGTGGCTGACTCGGGTGCCGGTCTTCCGACCATGACAGTGGAGGCTGTGGCCGGAGAGGGCGACCCGGATGACCCGGCTGCGGGCGGATTGGTTGGGGTCGAGACGCCTGACCCGGTCATGACGAGTACGCTCCCGCCATCACCGACAGTCGAGCTGCCGACCGAAGCACCGTTTGATTTCACGATTTCGGTTCTGGCGCCGGTGCCTAACCGGGAGTTTACGCGGCAGGAAACGATTAATTTCGACTGGTTCTGGCCGACCTTGCCAGAGCCGGGCGAGCAGTTCTCTCTCTATCTAATCGACGGCAACACCGAATATCTGATCGACAGCCTCACCGAACCGAACAACGGCTCAGCGTACCGCGTTCGGGTTGATGGTGAGCAGCTGCCGACCGATAACGAGGAACTGCAATGGCAGGTCCGTCTGGAAAGCATTGCCAGCGGCGAAATCAATGTAGCCAGCGATCTGATTCCGATTATTGTGCGGGCGCTGCTCCCCACGGCAACCGCCACGCTTTCCCCCACCGCGACCGCAACACCCAGCCCCACACCGACCGAGTCGGTCTGTATCGTTTCGCCGCCATCCGGTTGGAGTATCTATCTGGTGCGCCAGGGTGACGCGCTGGCCCGGCTGGCTCAAAACGCCAACTTGCCCATTGCCACCGTTATGCGCGTCAACTGCCTGGAGAATGATCTCCTGAGCGTGGGCCAGCAGTTGTGGCTGCCCGGCCCGCCGGCTACGGCTACACCGGCCCTGATTGCCACGACGGCGCCGCAGCCCACGTCGCCGCCGTCTGGAGGCAATAATGGCGGTGGCAGCAATCCGCCGCCGCCAACGGCTGTGCCGACCACCGTGCCGGCCACCGACACGGCCCTGCCACAGAGGAGCCGCCTACTCCAACGAGTACGCCGCCACGGGTGTCCAACAGAAGAACCCTAGTATTTGAAGGGGCCTGGGCAGATATCGAGGGTCATGTCGCTACATGTACTTGCTTGCCGGAGTTGCGTGGTGTTGAATGTCCAACTTGACCATGAGCCGCTGGGCAATGTGGGGAATGAAGCCCAGATGTTGTTCGCCAGGAAAGCGGGCGAGCCAAGCCGAAGATTAACTTTTCACTGCATTTTAACCGTGTGGCGATTCTGCAAGCGGTAAGATAAGCGCGTGGGCTTGTCTCCGCTGTCGCCATGACGGCCTGGCATGACTGCATGCTGGTGACGCCCCGGGAAGCTCACTGGCCACTGCCAGCCCACGCAATTTTGAGGAGTAGGAGCATTATGAAGACGAGAGTCATCACGTACGCCGTTGGGTTGGTTCTGCTTGCGGGTCTGGTTATGACCGCCGCGAGGCCAGTGTCAGCCCTTGGCCCCAGCATCAAAGCCCAGACAAAAAGCATCGACGAGAACAGCCCCAACGGGGTCAACGACAACCCCGTCCACGGTTACGGCAACCGATCCGGAAGGTGGCGCCCTGGAATACACGGTCACCGGTGGTTCAGGCCAGTCGGTGTTCAACGTAGGACTCAACACGGGCATCATCACGGTGGCGAACAGCGCCGCGCTCGACTACGAGGCGACGCCCGTGCTGACGCTGCTGGTGCAGGTTAAGGATCCGGAGGCACTGACCGAGTTCGGCCGTCGTCACGATTAATCTCAACGATGTTTCGGATGAACCCCCGGATATCGACAACGAAACATTTGATGTGGACGAGAACAGCCCGCCCAATACGGTGGTGGGCACTGTTTCGGTTGACGACCCTGACTTTGGGGCGACAACTGAGTTCGACATCACCGGCGGTGACGGCGGTGGTGACTTCACTATTGACGACAACGGCACGATCAAGGTAGCCCCTACTGGTTCGCTCAACTACGAGTCGAAGGACTCCTACAGCCTCGACGTCAAAGTGACCGACGATGGTGGTCTGATGGACAACGCCACGATGACCATCAACATCAACGACGTCAATGAACCGCCCACATTCGGCCCGAAGTCGTTCACCGTTCCGGAGAACTCCTCGAATGGAACGGTCGTGGGTACAGTCAACGCCGGACTTGACCCGGAAGGGCTGGCTGTCACCTACAGCATCGTTGGTACCACGCCCTTTGCCATTGGTAGTTCAACAGGCCAGATTACGGTTGCCGATGGGACCCAGCTCGACTTTGAAGGTGTCAATCCGCGCCTCATCACCGTGCGGGCGGCCGATCCTGCCGCCAACGGCACCAACGCCACAATGACCATCAACATTACCGATGTTAACGAGGACCCGACGACGGACGGCATCGACAATGTCATCATCAATCAGGGTACGACCTCGGCGATGGTCGATTTGTGGGCGGCGTTCGACGATACGGAGGACGATGACGACCAGCTGCAGTTCTCGGTAACCGGTAATACGAATCCGGCGCTGGTGACGGCGGCCGTTCCCAACAACGCGACCGGCAAGCTGACTCTGACGATTGCCGCGGCCGGGACCGGCGTTTCGAACATCACCGTACGGGCGATCGACACGGGGGCCAAGTTTGTTGAGACGACGTTTACCGTCGACATCAACGAAGCGCCCCAGGCCACGGGGACCGGCAACGTAACGGTGGCCGAGGACGCCAACAACGCCAACGTCAACCTCTATCAGCTCTTCAGCGATGCGGAGGAAGCAGACTCTGCTCTGACGTACAGCGTGGTTAGTAATACCAACGAACCGCTCTTTACTTCCACGACGATCAACAAGCCCAACCTGGTGCTCGACTTTGCGCCGAATGCGTTCGGCAACGCGACGATTACGGTCAGCGCAACCGACAGCGGCGGCCTGTCTGTAGAGACGACTGTGGCCGTGACGGTGACGTCGGTCAATGACACGCCGACGACCAGCGGCATCAATGATGTCAACGTGGCCGAAGACGCGCCGCCTTTCCCCATCAATCTACGCGCTCGCTTTGAGGACGTGGAAGATGAGGACGACCAGATGGATTACGAGGTCACGGCCAATAGTAATCCCGGGCTGTTCCAGACGCTGCCCAAAGATTCGATCAATCCGTCGACCGATGTATTGACGCTGAGCTTCAAGGCCAACACCTCCGGCTCGGCCGATTTGACTGTGCGGGCTACCGACACCGGCGGCAAGTTTGTTGACGCGTCGTTCAAGGTAACAGTCAGCGGCGAGAACGATCCGCCGACGGTATCGGGCTGGAGTGAGACGATTGACGAAGATGAGCCACTCGAGTTTAGCGAAGCCGACTTTGCCTCGCGCTTCGACGACCCGGACGAGGATGATTTGGTCAGGGTGCGGATCACGCAGCTGCCCACCAAGGGAACGCTGACGGTCGGCAGTGAGACCGTGGCTCTCAATGAAGTGATTGATGCCGGTGATCTGGATGATCTGGTATTCACCCCTGAGATA
Source organism: uncultured Chloroflexia bacterium (assembly GCA_963715935.1). GTDB lineage: Bacteria > Chloroflexota > Anaerolineae > Promineifilales > Promineifilaceae > Promineifilum. The sequence continues at coordinate 36,472 of CAVQSM010000011.1, forward strand.
AATTGGGACAGTGGCTCGACCACTTTCAAATGGACTGGCAGCGACGGCACCGTCTATGCGGCCCAGCCGGCGACGGTGACTATCAATGTCGATGCCGTCAACGACGCGCCAACTGTCTCCAACTTCTCCAAGTCGGGCGACGAGAACGAGACGATTACTTTCTCGCAGACCGACTTCGCCAGTGCATTCCTGGATGTGGACGGCGATACATTGAGCAAGATTCGCATCGAAACACTGCCGCCTAATGGGACGCTGAAACTGGGTGCAGCCAACGTGACGCCCAACCAGCAGATTCCCGCGAATAACCTGGACGATCTTGACTTTGTGCCCGATCCCACTTGGAACGGGACGACGTCGTTCGAATGGGATGGCAGCGACGGAGAACTTTACTCCGGCGATCCGGTGGAAGTGACGATAACGATCAATCCGTCGAACGATCCGCCTGAACTGGACCTGAATGGGCCGCAAGGTGGCGTGGACTACTCGGCCACGTTTAACTCAAACGTAGGTCCGGTCAATATCACGTCGAGCGAGATGACCGTTTCCGATGTTGACAGCGATACGCTGCAGTCGGCGACTGTTGAGATTGCTAACCGTAAAGATGGGTCGGCCGAAAGATTGAGCGCCACGACGACCGGTACCAACATCACCGCCAGCTTTAATGCAGGCAGCTTGTCTCTCAATGGCAAGGATACCGTGGCCAACTACCAGATGGTGCTGCGCACCGTCATGTACGACAATACGTCCGAGGTGCCGAATACGGACGATCGACGGGTGACCTTCCGAGTCTTCGATGGGACGAGCTTCAGCAACAGTCCGACGACAACCGTATCGCTGGTCAATCCGCGTATCAGCCTGACCGTTACGCCGGCACTGCAGACCATCATCAGCGGGACCTCGGCTGTCTTCACCATCGAAGTGGCCAACACGGGTGATGTCCGGCTCGAAGATGTGAAGCTGCTTTCTGACTCTGTGGCCGACTGTGACAAAGATCCCCTGGCCCGGAATTTGGATGCTGGTGAAAGCCTGCCTCCTATTTCCTGTACAGCGTCGAATGTGACAGAGCGAATCGACAACGTCCTGAGGGTCGTGGCCGATGACTCTGCGGGTGGTCCGGAAGTCAGCGACACAAAGACGGCCGTCGTGCGTATCGACAATCCCAACATCCAGGTCGATGTCTTCCCGCTGTTCGGCGACACGATTGCTAATGGCGATGATGCTCGCTTCGGCATTATTGTGTTGAATCCGGCCCAGCAGTCGACGCTTACCGACGTCGAGGTGCGCACCTTCATCCGGCCGCTGGCCAGTGGCGACGGACCGGCCGACGACACAGAGCCGGTCGAAGTGCCGGGCTGTGCCTTTGATGTAGGCGATATCGGCGGTGGCTTGAACAAGGAGTACAACTGCACGATTCCGGACATCGAAGAGTCGTTCACGGTCGAAGTAGTTGCTACCGGCCAGACCAGTCTGAATCAGCCTGTCGAGGATTTCGACCAGGCTAACCTGTTCGTGCTGGACCTTCTGGTCGAAGTCACGTCGCAGCCGTTTGAACTGCCAGTAGGACGGGAAACGGATGTAACCTTCACCGTTACGCTGACCAATCTGGGCGCCAAGACGCTGACCGTCGACGAGCTGAACAGCTTCGACGCCAATGACAGTATCTTGCACGGCGATCTGCTTGACGGCGGCAACAATATTGTCAGCAACAACACGTGCGCCTCGCAAGGCGCCGCGCCGACCATCGCTGCGGACGGCGGCACGTTCAGTTGCTCCTATGACCTCTCTGTTATCGGTATCTCCCCGAGCTATACCAATGTCATTGCCGCTGCAGTTAGCGATGCGAACGGCACGGAGATCAGCGCCCGTGGAGAAACAGTGCTGACGGTGACCGATGAAGTGCCCGTTCGGGTAACGCTGTCGGCCATTCCCGCCTCCCTGATTGCGCCCAAAGATCAGTCCGTCGATGGCGAAATCGAGCTGGTCATCCAGGTTACCAACAACCAAACAAGCGAGGTAACTCTGACCGGTTTGGCGGATGATAATGGTGGCGACCTGAACGGCCTGGGGGATTGCGCCACACCGCAAACGATTGCGGCGAACGACAGCTATAGTTGTTCCTACATGGTCGAAGAGACCGGGCTATCGGCTGGTGACACGCTGAACTATAGTGTGACCGCGACCGTTGGCGGCGAGGCGTTGACCGCCACGGTGAATGTGCCGGTTCTGGAGCGAGGCCAACGAAAGGCCCACTTGCCGGCGGTGACCCAGGCTGCTGTAGCTGGTGAGCCGAACGACAATGTTTGCTCGCCCATGACGCTCATGCCGGAACTCGACTACTTCTTCCTGTCCGACGATGCCAATGACTGGTACGCAGTCAAGCTCAATGCGGCGGCGGGATCATGGTGCGGCTGAGCAACTTCAAGTCGGATGGTCAGCTGGTTATCTACGGCGGTGACTGCACCAATCCCAGCTTCATCCAGAACAACGGCAATCAGGATCCGCTTAAGGAGCTGTCGCTGGGCGTGCAGGAGCCGGGAACTTACTACATCCTGGTTCGCAGCGAGCCAGGCAGCTTCAGCAGTGAACCGTACACGCTGCGCGTTGAACTACTGACGCAGTAGCAGCGTGGGGCCCGGTCGCTGTGGGGCAATCGTGAAAATGGGTTGGCCGCAGACGTGCCCGGGCGACACCTTGTGTCAACTAACGGCAGGCCCGCCATATCGTGCGTGAGCGCACGGCCGGCGGGCCCGACACCGGAGGATGGTCGGTCTTGTGAATCGTGAGCATCGGGCGTGGGTACCACTGGCCATCGTAGGTCTGATGGGGTTGGTTGTGGCTATCGTGGTCGGGTTGGCCGCGACTGCCGGTGAGTTGGCGGCCGGCGAAGCGTCGGCGTCGCAGGTTGACGTCTCCCACATTTCGATTGGCGTCGAGCCACGTTCGCAGGAGTTCTTCGAAGGAGGCAATGCCTCCTTCACGGTCAATGTCACGAACACCGGCAGTGTCACGCTCGCCGGGGTAGGCACGGAAAGCTCGTCGATAGCCGGCTGTGTGCGTAACAATCTGGGCACGCTGCTGCCGGGCCAGAGCGCAAGCTATGACTGTGGACGGCCGAATCCATCGACCAGCTTCCTCGAAGTCTTCACGGCCACTGCATCGGCAGGGGCCAACCGTGTCGAGAACTCGACCGACGCCTTTGTGCTCGTCAAAAACTCTGACCTGACCATTATCAAGCGGCCGACCTACCAGGTGGTCCGGCGGGGTGAAAACGCTCGCTTCACCGTCATTATCTTCAACAACCGGCCCACGCCAGTGACCAATGTGCGGGTGTTCGACCCCGGAATGCCGGATTGCACGCTTGACCCGATGCCACCGCTTAACCTTGGGACCGGGCAGGACAACTCATTTGACTACCCCTGCCAGCTGAAGAACGTCCAGGGCCCTGTGACAGGGGTGGCTGAGTTCCTGGCAACGGACCCCGGCGATAGTCGCGAATATTCGGCCAGCGACGTGGCCTGGGTGGAGCTGATCGATCTGCAGGCGCAGATTGCGGGGCAGCCGCCCGCGCTCCCCGAACCGGGCGGGCCGGTGACCTTTACGGTCGAGCTGGTCAACAGTGGCAGCGTGAACATAGATGTGGCCACGTTGTCGACGAATCAGTTTGGTGACCTGCTCAACGCCGCCAACCCGCAGGTGCCCGCTGCCGGCAATGGGTGTCTTGCGGCCGCGGGAGCGACCATTGCCCACAGCGGCGGCGCCTTTGTTTGTGAGTTCGCAGCGTCCGTCAGCGGGCCGCCCTCACAGGTGGCCGTCAGTCTGTCGGCCAGTGCCAGCGACGCGCTGGATAATTCGGTGACGGCCAACAGTCAGACGGCCATCCAGATTACGAATCTGGAGCCGGTCCTGACTGTCAATCTGACAGCCGATCCGCCCCTGGTCATCTCACCCGGCGGCCCGGTGGCATTGACGGTACGCCTGAACAACGCCAGCGAGGCTGATACGCTGACGATTGACACGCTTGAGGAGAGTGTCCTGGGCGATCTAGATGGCGTTGGCGACTGCGAGGTGCCGATTACGGGGCTTGGACCAGCTGAAACGTATCAGTGTGCCTTCACGTCCGTGATTACCGGGCAGATAGGGGACAGTCGCGTGTTCACGGTCAACGCGGCCGGGTTCGACGACGATCCTTCGCCCAATACTGTATCCGCCAGCGGCACCCTGACTGTGGCCGTCGTTGAATCGCCTGAGAAGCTGTTCCTCCCCCAAGTCATCGACACGGTTGTGGAGCCAAACGACCGGTGTACGCGGGCGTTTCCGTTGTCGTTGAACTTCCCGTACTTCTTTACGCCGCCGGATACGTTCCCGGCCGATGTGGACTACTTTGAGTTTTTCCTGGAGAGCCGTCAGGTAGTGATTGTGGAAATGACCGATTTCCAGCCTGTCGAGGGGCAGATAGTTGTCCGCCGGGGCCAGTGTGATGACCTGACGATTGTTGGTCAGAATGCTGACCCAACTGCGGACAAGATTGTCAATCTCGGTTCGCAGCCTGCGGGTCGCTACCTGATCCAGATCGTCAACGATGGTCCGCCTATGCCGAACTCGCTCTACCGGCTTTTTGTGAGAGTCAACTAAATCGTAAGGTTCTCCTTCATCTAGTACCTTTATCCTATTCTGTATGGTTTGAGTACTGTGATCGTCCGCTGAACTGGCCTGGCCAGCACCGCCTGGTGGAGATGCCGGGCAGCTGATGGTCATGCCGTGATAGCTTCGCCCAAACCAACATCCAAGCAGCGGCGATTCGCGAAGAACCAATGGCTGAAGCGATTGCACTGGAAGATTTGATCGACCAATATAAGGTCGAACAGCATGTAGCTGAGAAGCGATACAGTGACCTGTATCTTGCTTATGACGTGGACGAAGATCGCCTGGTTGACCTGGATATCCTGCAACCAGCTTTCGCCCAGCAAGCAACCCTGGCTTCCCGGTTTGTTCAACGTGCCCGCGCAATTGGCCAGATTCGCCACCCCAACATTCCCCGCGTTTACGGCGTTGGTGAGACTAGCACCGACCTGCCCTATGTAGCCCAACAGCATTTTGACGGCTATCCGTTGTCGGAACGGTTGGAGCAGCTGGCCAAGCTGGATACGCAGGTCAACAGCATTTACGCGCTGAAGCTCGTGCGCCAGCTGGTGCAGGCGTTGTTGCTGGCGTCGCGCCTCGACTTGCTGCATTACGATCTGCGACCGCACAATGTGCTGCTGAAGAATGTGACGCTGCCCTCTGATGACTCAGTTCTGCTGAGCGACCTCTACATCCCATTTGAACCACAGAAGTGGACGGATGATGGCACTGTGGCGGGCCTCGCTTTTCTCTCCCCGGAGCAGCGAGGCGGCAAGCAGATTGACCCGGCGAGCCACGTCTATTCGCTCGGCGCTCTCCTGTTTCAGCTTCTGGCCGGGCAGCCGCCACTGGGCGCGGTTGGCCTGGGTGATGCCCTGGCCAGGCGCGTGACAGCCGGGGCCTCTCCGCTCGAACAGGCGCGCCCGGGATTGAGCGCGCCGACCTATTACCTGGTCGACCGCTCGTTGCGGAAGGACGCCGGCCAGCGCTATGAAACGATCGAACAGTTTGCCGCAGCGCTGGACGAGGCACTCGCGGCTGAAGAGTCACGTATTGGCGCGGCGGTTGTGGCCGTCAACGGGCAGCGGCGGCGGATCTGGGCGTGGCTGGTGCCGTTCCTCATCACGTCGCTGATGGTGGTGGCTACGATTCTGGCTGTGGCTATGGTGCGGGGGCGCGCGGACGAGCCGGGCGTTGCCGCCGCAGCCGTGGCTGAGGTCGCGACCGCGGCCCTGGACGGGCAAGCAAGCGCAGGAGCAGGGGGCGGAGCCAACGATAGCATCGACGGCGTGGCGAACGACCCAACTGGCGCTGAAGGGGGGGAGGCCGCGGCCGTGATTGTCCCCCCTGCGCCGAGTGAGACCCCCTCGCCGACGGAAACGACGGCGCCGACCGCCACCGCAACGGCGACGCCAACTACGACGCCGACAACGGAGCCGACAAGCACGGCTACGACAACGCCCACTGCGACAAACACGCCGGTGCCGCGCGTTGGCGTTGCCTTGAACTCCGCCTTTCTGCGCCGGGGGCCGGGCACCTTTTATTCCCAGGTCGGTGCCTTGCGGAGTGGCGAACAGGTTGAGGTCCTCGCCCTGTGGGGAGACCGCGACACCGGTTGGTTCCTGGTGCTGACCGAGGACGGTCAGACGGCATGGCTGGCGGTGTCGGTGACGGAATCGGTCAGCGACGAATTTCTAGGCAGCCTGCCTACGCCGGCGACGATTCCGCCCAGCCCGACGCCGACCATGACGCCCACACCGACGGCAACGGCGACGGTGGGCGCGACTGGCACGCCTCCGCCGGCGGGCGGCGGTGGGAACAGTGGCGGCGACAATGGCGGCGGTCAACCCCCCGCGACATCCCAGCCGCAGGCGACCGAACCGCCACCAACCAACCCAACACGCACGCCCCCGCCCATCGGCGGATGAGCGTGCCTCATAACATAGATATCACCGATTGTGGTCCCAGGCCGCAATCGCCAACGAGAACCACTAATGTCTGATACACGATTGCTCCCCACCAACCGCCTATACCGTCTGCTGTCAATGGCAGCGGCGATGGTCCTGCCGTTGTTCTTGCTCGGTGGCCTGGCCGGCGTCGCCCTGGGATCTGGCGCGGCCATTCCTACGGTGGATCTGAATGGCGAAGCACCCGGAAACTCATTCACAGCCAACTTCACAGAGGATGAGGGCCAGAAGGCAATTGTCAGCACCACCGGCCTGGTGGTCACAGATGGCGATAACGATGAACTGGTCGCGGCGACGGCCACGCTGACCAACCGGCCCGACGGCACGCTGGAGCTGTTGTCGGCCGACCCGGGCGACACGGGGATTGACGTCCGTTATCGGGGCACAAACGGCGAGCTGCAGTTGACGGGCGTGGCTTCCGTGGCGGCGTACCAGCAGGTCCTGCGCACGCTAAGCTATAACAACACCTCCCAGTCTCCTACGATTACTGACCGCATCGTGCTGGTTGAAGTTGACGACGGCATGGATACCAGCGCGCCGGCGACCAGCACTGTGACGATCAACTCTGTCAACGACGCGCCTGTGCTCGACAACAGCGGCAACATGGTCCTGACCCCTATTGATGAGGACAACACGATGTCGTCAGGCGATCTGGTTGAAAAAGTCATTCAGAGCGCTGAGACCGGCGGTGAAGACCGCATCACTGATGTGGATGCCAACGCCGTTGAAGGCATCGCCGTCATCGATGTCGGCACGAGCAACGGGACGTGGCAATACTCGATAACCGGGGGTGCGACATGGCTGCCGTTTGGCGAGGTCTCCAACGATTCGGCCGTGCTTCTCAACGTGGCTGCCCGCGTCCGCTATGTGCCCAAGCCGCAGTTTAGTGGCTCCTCGTCAATCACGTTCCGGGCCTGGGACCAGACTCAGGGGATCAACGGCGCGACAGGCGTGAACGTTTCCACCAACGGTGGAACAACAGCCTTCAGCACAGCCACAGAGACGGCCATCATCACGGTGATGCCTGTCGATGATTTGCCGGTGGTCGACTTGAATGGGCCGGAGACGGGCACGGGCTATCTCACCACGTTTCTGGGCGGCAGCCAGGCAGTGAAGATAGCGGCTATGGATGCGACCATCAGCGATGAGGACAGCCCCATACTGGCATCGACAACCCTGACCCTGACGACGCGTCCTGACGGTGTGTCTGAGATATTGTCGGCCAACACGGCGGGGACCAGCATTACGCTTGTGCCGTATGACCCGGCTACCGGTGTACTCAAACTGAATGGCCCGGACACGTTGGCCAACTTCCAGACGGTGCTGCGGGCGGCGATCTACAACAACGTGATCCTGACGCCGACCAGCGGCTCCCGGACGGTTCAGGTTGTTGTCAACGATGGCACGAACAGCAGTCTGCCCGTGCAGAGTACGATTACCGTCAATCCCGACAACAGTGCCCCGGTCCTTAATCCGGCGGCTCTCTTCACCATGCCGGACGTCGATGAGGATGCCGCCGATCCGCCTGCCCAATCAATCGGAGCGTTGATCAACAGTGGTGGACCCGGAGCCATTTCCGACGCTGACGCCAATGCGGAACGCGGTCTGGCCATTACCGAGGCCGACGGCGCCAACGGCACATGGCAGTTTGCGGTGACTGTGCCGGTGACCGCGGCGGTGTCGTGGCAGCCGGTCGGGGTGGTGTCGGATACGGCCGCCTTGCTGCTGGATGAGGAGGCGCTGCTCCGTTTTGTCCCCCGGCAGGATTATGATGGCCCTGGCGGCACGTTGACATTCCGCGCGTGGGATCAGACTGGCGGCGAGACGGGGCAGAAGAACGTCGACGTGTCGGTCAACGGTGGGGCAACGCCATACAGCGCGGCGGCGGCCAACGCCACCTTCACCGTCTTGCCGGTCAATGATCGGCCTGTGCTCACCTACACGCCCGGCGCACCGCCCATCTTTGAAGAAGAGGGGGCGGGTGTTGTGGTCCTAAACAGCTCTCTGGTGGTTAGCGATATCGACGATACCCAGCTGGCCAGCGCCACTGTGTCATTGACGCAGCGACCGGACGGCGATGCGGAATGGCTGCTGTTCGACACGACCGGAACCAGCATTAAGCGGGCAGTTTGCAGAAGGCGTGTTGTCGCTAACGGGCGAGGCGTCGCTGTCCGCCTATCAACAGGTGCTGCGCTCGGTTCGCTACCGCAATACGTCACAGGACCCCACGACAGGCGACAGAGTGGTGCAGTTCCTCGTCAATGACGGTGACCTGTCGAGTGATTCGCTCAATGCGACTGTCAGCGTGGTGTCGCTCAATGACGCCCCCGTGATCGATCTGAACGGGGCCGGGGTCGGCAGCGACCACGTGGCCGATTTCTTTATCGAATGGGGTCCGGTTACCATTGTGGACCGCAACATGACCGTCACCGATGTGGACAACACGACCCTGGTCTCGGCCACGATTCAGATTACCAATCTGCTTGATGGCTCGGCTGAGATTCTGAACGCCAACCTGACGGGCACCAACATCACGACCAAGAACTTTGACCCCGCGACAGGCACGCTGGAACTGGAAGGTACGGACAGCGTTGCCAACTACCAGCGCGTCCTGCGGACCGTGACGTATAACAACACCCGCGAGCAGCCTCAGACGGCCGACCGGATGGTCGTCTTCGTCACCAGTGATGGCAGCGACAACAGCGATCCGGCGACATCAATCGTGCGCATCCTGCCCACGCCGACGAGCCAGATTCGGATGCCGATTATCAGCCGGCGGAGCGAAGAGCCGAATGACACGTGCGAGCAGGCGCTTGACATAACTGTTCTACCATCCGATAGCTTCATGGCTGACGATCAGAACGACTGGTTCGTCTTCCGGCTGGAGCAGACGGCCGACCTGACGGTGACCGTGCGCTCTTTTGCGGATGGAATGGGCCAGCTTCTCGTGGCCAGCGGTCAGAGCGGCTGCCGAAACCTGACGCTGCTGGGCAACAACGGGGATGATATGCCAGATAAAACGGTGTCGCTCGGTCGTCGTTCGCCGGGTTGGTACTACATCTTCACCATCAACGACGGGCCGGCAAGCGCAGTCACACCATACGAGCTGATCGTCACTGCGACTCCTTGACACGTTCGCCCACATGTTCTATAATTTCGCATATCAGTGCATTATTCGTGCCTGCTATGGGAGAAGAACATGCAAGAACGGCCGCAGCCAGAGCTTCTGACGACTGATTCCCCGGCGACTGATGAGCCGGGCAAAGCCATACTCCTGACCCCGGACGCGTCCCTCCAGGCCGCGTTGGGGTTATTCGAGAAGCATATGCAGAATGAAGGCTTCTCGATCAATACAGTCAAAGCCTTTGTGAGCGACATTCGCTTGCTCGGTAAGTATTTGGGCATTGGCCAGCCGGTGGGTGAAATCGGCACGAAGAACCTCAACGACTTTCTCAACTGGTTGCTCTATGAGCGCGGTGTGCCGTGCAGCCCGAAGTCATATGCCCGGCGCGTCACGACGCTGAAGGTCTTCTTTGGCTGGCTCCATGAGTCCGGGGTGCTGCCGCACGATCCATCAACCGCCGTCATCCAGCAGAGCGTGAGCAGCCCGCTGCCCTCGGCGCCCTTTCCTGAGGACGTTGACAAGGCGTTGAACGTGACAGAAGCGTGGCGGGTAGGGGGGATGGACCACAAGATCGATGCTCGTCCCCATTTGCTGCTGACCCTGTTGATCCAGACGGGCATCAAGAAGGGGGAGGCAATGGCGATCGTGCCAAACCATATTGACGCCAGCGACCCGGAAAATCCACTCCTCTACATCCGCTATGCCAATCCGCGCCTGCGCTACAAAGAGCGCCGCATTCCGCTGGACCCTGAGTGGCTGGAGCTGCTGGATGAGTATCTGATCCAGTATCAGCCGGTGGACACGCTCTTTACGTGTACCGCCCGCAACCTTGAATATATCTTGCGGGATATCGGAGAGGCGGCTGGATTGGACAAGGGCGTCCTGTCGTTTGAGAATCTACGCTGGGCAAGCGCCCTGAACGATTGGTACAACGACGTCGAAGCGGACGACATTCGCCAGAAACTCGGTTTGTCCAAGATTGCCTGGCGCGAAACGAAGTCCAAGCTGAAGCGGCTGGCTGAGCACCAGCAAATGGTGGCTGAAGGGCTGGCCTAACCCTCGCCTACGTCAAATTCGAAGATATGTTCGCCGCCGTGGGTGGCGTCGAACTCGACTGTCTGCTGGTCGACGTCCTGCCGTTCCGTTTCCGGGGTGGCATAGTAGACGATCGCCGTCAGCTCGTACGGATTCACATCTTCCTGGTCCCGCAAGTGCATATTCAGGCTGAAGTTGGGCGACAAGGTGTCGATGACGCTGAGTGACCCGGCAGGTTCGCCGCGTCCGTTTTGAATGCGCACCTCGATGCTCGGCCGCTCGAAGAAGCGCGTCAACTCGATGCCGAACGCCAGTCTCCGTGATTCCGGATAGATGAACAGGCCGAGCTGCTTGATGCGCACATCCTCCGGAGCGCGTGGACCCTTGTAGCGGGTTATCGAAGAATTGGATGTCCATACTCGTATGACGTTGGTTATACCTGTTTGGTTGCATGGCGGGCAAGACGTCTCATTAATCGCGCAAGCACCAATCACGCGGGATGCGACGGACAGCGCCGCCTGAGACCCGGCGTTTCCTCTAGCCCTGTGGCTCCGGACGACTTTCGAAGGTGCGCAGCCTCTCCAGTGTCTGCACGAGGTCGACCTGCCACTCGTGCGTCCCCTGGTCGCGCTTCAGCCAAATAGCGCTCTTGCTCACCCGCACATTGCTGCCGAGATAGCGCTGGAGATGGTAGCGGTCCAGCCCACCGAAGTCTTGCAGGCGTATCTTGATCTGCCCGGACTCTGTTACCACCGCCGCTACTTCAGCCATCTGGGCCAGTGCCTTGATGCGCAGTTGATAGAGCAAGTTGTGGACCGGGTCGGGGATGGGGCCGAACCGATCGGCCAGCTCCATCGCCATTTCATCAATCTCGGCCAGCGTATCCAGCGTAGCCATGCGCCGGTAGAGCCGCAACCTGAGCTGGGCATCGGGTACGTAGTCGGTGGGGATGTAGGTGGCCAGAGGCAAGTCGATCAATGTGCCGTCCGGCATCTCAGCCGGGACCTCTTCCCCGCGCAGCTCGGCCTTGCGGCGCTTGACGGCCTTGGTCAGCAGCCGGGTGTACATGTCAAAGCCGACGGAAGCGATGTGGCCGCTTTGCTGGCTGCCCAGGAAGTCGCCCGCGCCCCGAATCTCCATATCGCGCATGGCGATCAGGTAGCCCGCGCCCAGCTGCGTTTGCTCCGCAATCGTCTCCAGCCGGGCCTGGGCGTCGGCCGTCAGCGTGCGCCACGGTGCGTGGAAGAAGTAGGCGTAGGCGCGGCGTGTTCCCCGCCCGACACGACCCCGCAGCTGATACAGCTGCGACAGCCCGAACTTTTCGGCCCGGTCGACAATGAGCGTGTTGGCGTTGGGAAAGTCCAGCCCGCTTTCAATAATGGTCGTGCTCAGCAGAATATCGATTTCGCCCGCGGCGAAATCGATCATGATCTTCTCCAACTGGCGCTCGCTCATCTGGCCATGGCCGACGACGATGCGCGCTTCCGGCACCAGCTTCTCCAGCTGGCGGCGGACAATGTGGATGCTCTGCACCCGATTGTGGACGACGAAGGCCTGGCCGCCCCGGTCGAGTTCGCGCAGGATGGCCGTTCGCAGGCGGGCTTCGTCTGCCTCGCCGACGTAGGTCTGGACAGGCAGGCGTTCAGCGGGCGCCGTGTCGATGATGCTGATGTCGCGCGCGCCGGAGATGGCCATATGCAGCGTGCGGGGAATGGGCGTGGCGGTCAGGGTCAGGACGTCGACCTCAGTTCGCCACTGCTTGAGCCGCTCCTTGTGGGCGACGCCGAACCGCTGTTCCTCATCGACGATGACCAGCCCCAGATCCTTGAACGACACGTCATCCGACAGTAGGCGGTGGGTGCCAACGATGATGTCGACGTTGCCCTGGCGAAGATCCTGGGCGATCTGTCGCTGCTGAGCTGCCGTGCGAAAGCGGGAGAGCATCTCGACTTCGACCGGGAAGGGGGCCAGCCGCTCGCGGAAGGTTGTGTAATGCTGCTGTGCCAGAATCGTAGTCGGCACGAGAATGGCTACTTGCTTGCCATCCATGACTGCCTTGAACGCGGCTCGCAGCGCCACTTCTGTCTTGCCGTAACCTACATCGCCGCATATGAGCCGGTCCATGGGGCGGTCCAGCTCCATATCGGTCTTGACCTCGGCAATGACCCGCAGTTGGTCTTCCGTCTCCCGGTAGGGGAAGCTGGCTTCCAGCTCCGCCTGCCAGTCGGAGTCTGGTGCGTAGGCATGGCCGGATATCGCCTCGCGTGAGGCGTACAGTTCCAGCAGTTCGCCGGCCAGTTCGTCGGCCGCTCGCTGAGCCGACGCCTTGGTTTGGGTCCAGCCGCGTTCGCCAAGCCGGTGGATGGCGGGCGGAACATCGTCCGGCCCGACCCACTTCCCAATCCGGTCGGCGTGGTGGACAGGCACATAGAGTGTGTCGTTGTTGGCAAATTGGACCAGCAGGTATTCGCGTTGCGTGCCGCCCAGATTGCGTACCACCAATCCCCCAAACTGGCCGATGCCGTAGTCGAGATGGACGACGTAGTCGCCCTGCTTGATGTCGGCGAAGTACGCCTCGGGAGCGGACGGTCGTGGTTGGCGCAGGCGGCGTGGTGCGGGGCGGCTCCAGCCGAAGATCTCAGCGTCGGTCAGCAGATGGAGCTTGACCTGGTGGCTGTCGCGATCGACCAGCACGAACCCTTCTGCCAGGCTGCCCTGGACAAAGTTGAGGCTGCCTGATGGCGGAAGCGCAGGCAGTGCGCCCAGCGGGTCGTCACGGTCTGCATCTACCGCGAACGCATCCAGATCGGTGGTATGCTTGCCGTTGCCGGGGATATCGACAATGGCACTGGTCGGTTGGTTGGCCTGGCCCCGTTCGTTGCGCCACAGCTCGTTGAGCCGGGCTGATTGGCGGCTGAAGACGACCACACGTTCGTTTTCGGCCTGGGCTTGCTTGACCTGATTCAGAAACGGCCGCACCTGGCCGCCGTAGCGCGGTCCGGGATCAAATGATTCGGCGAGGTCGATGAACAGCGGCGACTCTGTCTCGGCTGTGACCGCGTACTCTGGCTCTCCTTCGCCCAGAACAACGGGCTGCCACCAACTGAGCTGCGACTCCACCTCTGACCAGTCGAAGATAGGGCCGGGATAGCCGGGCGGCAGGTCGTCTTGCTCACCCGCTACCTGCTCGGCGTGGGTGTGCAGATCGGCGACCGATTCAACCAGTCCGTTCCAGTCATCGACCATGACGATCCCGTTCTTCGGCAGGTAGTCCAGCAGCGTGGCCGGCTGCGGGTACATAAGCGGCAGATAGTATTCCAGGTTCTCGAAAGCCAGCCCATGGCGCAGGTGGGGGAGGTCATCGCGCCACGAAGGCAGGCCGTCGCCGGGCGGGAACGACCCCTCTGGCCACATATCGGCCAGGGCGCGGCCGCTGTCGGGCATCGCCTCGCGTGCCGGGGTAATGATGACCCGTGTCGGCCGTTCCTCTTCATTGTCCGTGCCCATCGAGCGCTGGGTGGTCGGGTCGAAGTAGCGCAGCGAGTCGATCTCGTCGCCGAACAGTTCAATACGCACCGGCAGCGCCGCCGCCGCGGGGTAGATGTCGATGATGCCGCCGCGCCGGCTGAACTGGCCCGGCGCTTCGACAACGCTCACTGGCTCATAGCCGATATCGGTCCATGTGCGTTCGGTCTGTTCCAGGTCGAGCGTCTGACCAAGCCTCAGCACCTTGGTCGTGGCGATGAAGGTGCGGCGTGGCATCGTCTTCTGCAGGAAGGCGCGTGCAGACGTCACAATCAGGGGCGGGGCGGCCAGCGGATCAATCATTGGGTGCTGGCCACTGATGAGGTCGGACAGGACGCGCAGGCGGGCCTGAATGGTGCGGTCGCTCCACGGGCCGCGGTCGTAGGGCAGCGGCGTCGGTTCCGGGAAGCGGCGCAAGTTGTTGCCCGCCGGCAGCCAGGATTCGAGCGCCTGCTGCCAGGGCGAGACGGCGTCGACCCGCCCGGTGACGAGAATGAGCGGCGCGCTGCGCGGAACGGCGACCGTGCGGTATATCTGGGCCACCACCGGGGCGCGCAGACCACGTGACAACTCAAGCGGCAGCAGAGGCGCAGCGGCCGTCTCAGGCTGGGCCAGCCTCTCTTGCAACGTCTGGAAGGGTGGCAGCTCGTCAAAGAGCTGGAGAATTCCTGAGATATTCATACTGCGCTGTCAGCTGCCGTCCACGTTGGCTAACGGGCCGTTGTGACGCGACATAGCCAGATCGATGCCGTCGCAGATATAGGTTTCGACCGCGCTCACTGCGCTGGTCAGAACCTCATCGACGACCGGCAACTCTTCCTTGCCGAAATCCTGGAGGACAAAGGCGGCGGGCGGCATGCGACCCGGCGGACGGCCGATGCCCAACCGCAGCCGGGGATACGCTTCGCCCAGGTGCTGGATAATCGAGCGCATGCCGTTGTGGCCGCCTGGGCCGCCTTTCTCGCGCAGCCTCAGCGACCCGAAGGGAATGTCGAGCTCGTCGTAGATAACGATCACATTGGAAAGCGGTACCTTGTAATAGCGAGCGAGTGCGCCCACTGATTCGCCGCTGGCGTTCATATAGGTTTGCGGCTTGGCCAGGATGACAGGATGACCTTCGATCGTTCCCTGGCCGATGATAGCCCGCTGCTGCACGCGACTGAGCGGGATATTGTGCCGGTGGGCCAGACGGTCGACCGTCATGAAGCCCAGATTGTGGCGATTGAACTGGTGCTCGCGCCCCGGATTCCCCAGACCGACCACCAGATAGCGCTGGGGGGCGGCCTCGACGGGTTCGGGTGTTTGCTGGTCTGTCACGTGCTCACCTACTCGCTGAATGGGACATCCCACTCGAATACATTCCATACATCAGAAGGCTGGGTGGTGTCCGGCCGATAGTTCATGAGGTCAGGAGAGGCGGCGCTTACCTTCAGCCGCGTAAAGAGCGGCAGGGCGGGCAGCTGCTCGGCGAAATCGACCATTGCCGCGCCGTGGGCCGCTTCGTATCCGGCCTGGCCGGGCAGCAGAGCCAACGCCGCGTCACACGCTGTGTCATAGGCCTCGCTCGACCAGCCGGAGACGTTGACCCCGCTCCAGCCGACAAAGCCCTGGTCTTCCGGCCCCGGAATGTTGCGCGTTTCGAACAGGTCGCAGCCCGGCTCAATGCGGCCCAGCCAGGCAAACTGGGCCAGGTCGAAGCGACGGCCGAACACCGGGCCGACCGGACCTGGGGCAAACCACGTGCCGGCAATCTGAGGTTCCGGGCTCACCCCAATGCCGCATTCGGCCAAATCTTCGGCAATGCGCTCGATCACCTGGACGCGCAGCGGACTCTCGCTGTTGGTGCCCACCGTCACGGAAAACGGCGTGGTCGAACCGATGTTGAGCCGGATGCCTTCCTCGTTCCGGTCCGTGTAGCCGGCCTCGTCGAGCAGCGCATTGGCCGCGGCAGGATCGTATGTCCACGTCGCCAGGTCGTCCGGGTAGAGCGGGTGTGTCTGCGGCACGTAGGCGTTGGTGATCGACGAGCGGCCGCCGGTCAGCTCATCTACCATACGCTGCCGGTCTGTGCACAAGGCCATCGCCTGGCGAACTGACGTCTGCTCGAACCAGTCGGGCCGCTGCCCCGCATAGAATGGGATAGGATCGACGCCATAGATCATATATTCGATGACGGGTGAATCCGTGGTAACGGCGACCAGGCCCCCCGCCGCTTCGGTCTCGGCGAGATCTGACAGGGCAGCCGTTGTCAGCGCGTCCTGGGTGATGACATCACAGTCGGCGGCGTCCGCGGGCAGGCTGCCCAGGCTCTCGCCAATGAAACGGATTACCAGCCGCTGTACGCCGGGCAGACCCTCGCTCTGGCGGTCGTAGTAAGGATTGGGCGTCATCTCAATGCCGACGCCCGGCTCCCAACTGCTGACCTCGAAAGCGCCGTAACTAAGAGGCGTCCGTGAGGCGATCTCGGCGTCGACCAAGGCCGCGGCGCTCAGGTCGCCCAACTGGTGCCGGGGCAGCGGCGTCCAGACGTGGGTCATGTAGGTCGGATCGACATAGCCCGGCAGACCGGTCCAGCGCACAGTGCGCTCGTCGATCGCTTCATATGCCGCGGTAAACCGGAGCTGGTTGTCCAGGCGGGGCGTGTTGGGATCGGCCGCCAGTTCGAAGCTGAACACCGAATCATCGGCCGTCACAGGCGTGCCATCGGACCAGACGAGAGGCCGGAAGGTGTAGTCGACCTGCAGCTGCCGCATGGGGATGGGGGTGTCGCTGTAGACCACCAGCTCACCGGAACTGCTCAGCACCTCGATCCCGGGGCCAAGTGTCGTCAGACTGCCGTTAGAGGTGACGACTGTGTCGCCTTCGGTAACGTCCACCTCGATCAGGCGCGCATCGTCGTTGGCGAGGCTGGGAACCTGAACAAGGGCCAGCGGCTGGTAGGCGAAGCCCAGGCTGGTGTAGGGAGATTCGTAGAGCGCGTGGCGAATCCCGACTGCGGCGGGCGCCTCATCTCCGTATAGATAGAGGCTCTCTGGCTCGTCGCCCATGCAGATCGTAATGACCTTGGGGGGCAGCGGCGTGGGCGTCAGTGTGGGCTGTGGCGTGACCGTCGGCGGCACTTCCGTCGCGGCAGGTGCAGGCTCGGTTGCGGCTGGCGTGGTCGCGTCCTCTCCAGCCATATCGACGATTGCCGCAGGCGAGTCAGCGGGATCCGGCGGGGGCGTTGTGGCTGGATCCTGGCGGCAGGCAGCCAACAACAACCCTACCAGGAGCAGGGACCAGACACGGTGTTTCAGTCGCGGAGCGGCCATTCGTTCGTTCAATTTCGTCCGTATGTCGTTTGTTGCAGCAGGTCAGCCGGAGCGTGTGCGCAGGATCAAGAGGGCCGGCTTGCGTGCTGTTGGCGATAAATGTTCAATAGGTTAGTCTAGCACAATCGCCAAGGGGTGACGACCTGTTACGGCTTGCTTAGAAAGCGTTTCTCATGTCTGCCTTGAACCGCGCTACCCGCTATACTTGTCTGAGTCGAAAGCGTGCCCACCTCGATTGGAGCGGGCTTCCGGCGACCGTCTATTGACATGAATTCATCCTCGCTGGCGCGAACACCGGTTCGTCATGCTGGCCTGGAAAACGGAAGCATAATGAGCCATTTTTCTCGTAGGCGCGTCCTTGTGGCGGCCCTGTTTGTTATTGTTCTCGCCACTGCGGTGGCCTGCACGACCCAGTCGGGCGACGGCGGAGGTGACGCGCCGTCGCTGCCTGCCGCGCCCCTCGATGGCGCCGCCAGTTTGCCTGTGGTCGCTGCCGACCAGAACGAAGCGGCTGCGGAAGCAACGACGCCTGCCGCCACCGAGCCGGGCGGACGGGAAACTGACTCGCTGGGCATTCCGGTAGGCTTTACGGAGACGGGCATCCCTTATCGCGGGAGCATCGATGCACCAGTCATTTTGGAGGAGTTCTCGGACTTCCAATGCCCGTTCTGCTCTCGTTTCTCAGAAGAAACACTACCCACGTTGCTACAAGACAAGATCGCGACGGGTGAAGTGGTCCTGCTTTACTATGACTTCCCGCTGACCAATATCCATCCTCAGGCGATGGCCGCCCACAACGCGGCGCGCTGTGCCGGGGAGCAGGGAGCGGCCGCCTACTGGGAGATGCACGACCTGCTTTTCGCCGACCTGAGAGCGTGGTCCAATGCTAACCCGAACGAAGCGTTTGCCCGGTTAGGTGATGAAGCTGGCTTGCAGTCCGAGCCATTTATGGCCTGCCTGGAAGAGATGCGGTATCAGGAGAAAATTGAGGAGGATATCGCCTATGGGCGCAGTCGCGGCGTGGGCAGCACGCCCAGTTTCTTCCTGAACGACCAGCCGTTGGTGGGGGCGCAGCCGCTCAACGTCTTCGAGGCCGCCATCAGCCGGGTGCAGCAGGGCGATTCGATTGCCGCCGCACCGGAACCGCAGGCTCCCGCCATCCGGCCAACCCCGGCGACCATCCTGGCCGACGATGTGGCGGCGTCGCTGGGCGATCCCAACGCGCCGATTACCATTGTGGAGTACACGGACTATCAATGCCCCTTCTGCCAGCGCTATACGCTGGAGACCAAGCCGACCGTCATCCAGGAGATGGTCGAAAGCGGCCGTGTTTACTATCAGCTCAAAGATTTTCCGCTGGACAACATTCACCCGGAAGCCAGAGGCGCGTCTGTGGCAGCCCGGTGCGCGGGTGAACAGGATCAGTACTGGGAAATGCATGATCTGATCTTTGAGCAGCAAAGCGCCTGGTCAGGCGCCGGTGCCGGCGCGGTCGACATTTTCGCCGCCTATGCCGCCGACCTGGGGCTGGCCATTGATGCGTTCCAGAGCTGCCAGGCCAGCGGCCGCTTCGACGAGGTCATTCAGGCCAACCTGGATGAAGGTTTGGCGCTGGGCGTGCGGGGAACACCGTCGTTCTTCATCGCCGGGTTCCCTGTCAGCGGGGCACAGCCGTATGATTTGTTCGAATATGCAGTGGGCCTGGCCGAAGAAGGAACCCTGGCCGACGCCTATGCGCCCAGCGAGCAGCAACAACAACAGCAGCAGGCCCCGCCAACGCCCAGTGGGCCGGTGGAGGTGAACATCGGGGATTCATTCAGTATTGGTGACCCGGATGCGCCAGTCGTCATCGTTGAATTCACCGACTTCCAATGCCCGTTCTGCGCGCGCCACACTGAACAAACGTTTCCCCAGATCAAGGCCGATTACATCGACACGGGTCTTGTGCGCTACGTATTCAAGGATTTCCCGCTGACGAATATTCATCCACAGGCTGTGCTGGCAGCAAAGGCAGCGCGCTGCGCCGGTGAGCAGGACGCGGACGCCTATTTGACGATGCACGGTCTGCTGTTTGCTAATCAGCAAGCGTGGTCGGGGCAATCGAACGCCTCGGAGCTGTTTGCCGGCTATGCGACCGATGCCGGGCTGGATGGCGAGGCGTTCGCCGCTTGCCTGGAGAGCGGTACACACGAAGCGGCTGTCGAGGCGGATCTGGAAGAGGGTGTTCGTCTCGGTGTAACCGGCACACCAGCCTTTTTCCTGAATGGCCAGCTGCTTTCCGGCGCGCAGCCGTTTGATGTCTTCGCCCAGGTCATTGACCAGTTGATGGCTGGACAATAGCGGCGCTTGACGCTGGGGGTGGACGGCCGCCGAAGGCCGGTTTGGCGTAGGCAGGTTGGCCGCATTGGAGTATAGTTCGAGGGTTGGGAATTGGTCCCCAGTGGCTGTGTGCTGTGGGTGAAAGTAGAACACGGGAGATTCTGGATGAGTGCGGACGAACCGAAGCTGATCGGATTTCTGATAGGTCGGGAGAACGACCTGCCCGATGCCGTCACAACGATCATCAACGACAGGCCGGAGGAGATGCGGGCCGAGATGATCAAACTTGGCGGCACATTTCAGGACAGCCCTATCGCCTATGATGTGATCATCGATCGCATGTCGCATGAGATTCCGTACTACAGAAGTTATGTTAAGTACGCCTGCCTGCACGGCACCTATCTCATCAACAATCCGTTCACCTGGTCGGCCGATACGAAGTTCTTTGCCAGCGCGGTCGTCCATAAACTTGGGCTGAAAGCGCCGCGCACGATGGTGCTGCCGAACAAAGACGTAGACACTGAAACCGTGCCGGACAGCTTCCGCAACCTCGACTATCCCATGGACTGGCAGGGGATTATCGACTATATCGGCAGCCCGGCCATCTTCAAGGATGTTCGCAGCGGCGGCCGTCGCTTTGCCCATCGGGTAAGCAATGTCGATGAGCTGATCCAGCGCTACGACGAGAGCGGCACACGGACGATGATCCTGCAGCAGGTATTGGAGACGGACCATCACATCCACTGCATGGTTATTGGCCAGGAGAAGATGATGTTGATGCCGTACTCCTTCGATGACAAGAAGTATCTCGAGGGCGGGCTGGGCATCAGCGACAGCGAGCGGGAGGAGATTCAGGCTGCGGCGCTGGCACTGACCAAGCTATACGACTACGATATCAATCTGCCGGAGTTTGTGGTCAAGGATGGCACCGTCTATATCATCAACGCCACGAATCCGTCGCCATTGGTCGATCGCGACCTGATGACTGGCGAGCAGTTCGACTGGACGGTTGAAGCGGTGGCCGATCTGGCCATCAGTCGAGCCAAGAAACCGCTGCCACAGCCGATCACCATCGTCCTTCCGGACTGATCCACCCTGTTTTTCACGTGCAGAGCCTGCCTCTCAACGTGCATCCGCTCCCTGGAGTGCTATAATCAGCTTGCAGGTCGTTGATACCTCAACCGCCTGACAATCACGCGGTTCAAAGACGCACGTTCATTGTCGATGATCTACCCCCTACGCATAGTCAAACTCGCTGGATGGCGAGCTGATCGCCTTTCCCAACCCTCTATCGCTGCAACCTGATTAGCGCAACGCGATGTTGCGGTCGTTTGATTATGGCTGCTGGGTGTCCGTGAACTGTCGGAGGAGATAAGAACCAGATGGATGATTTAGTAGAGAAGATGCCGACTAAACTGAAGCGTCTGCCTGAGTTGGCTTACAACTTGTGGTGGAGCTGGCACGCCGAGGCGCGCGAGATTTTTCGTTTGCTCGATTACCCCCTGTGGCGTCGTACCCAGCACAATCCGGTCAAGATGCTGAAAGATGTCAGCCCGGAGCTGCTGGATAAGACAGCACGCGACGCTGCGTTCATGCGGCGTTTCCAGAAAGTGATGATGGATTTTGACCGCGAGATGGAGAATGGTCACTCGTGGTTCCACGTCACTTACCCGGAGATGACGGACAAGACCATCGCCTACTTCTCGTTTGAGTTCGGTCTGCATAGCTCGCTGCCCATCTACTCTGGTGGTTTGGGCATTCTGGCCGGTGATCACGCCAAGGAAGCGAGCGATCTGGGTCTGCCCTTTGTGGGAATCGGCTTCCTCTACCCGCAAGGTTACTTCCGGCAGCGCATTCCGTCGCATGGCTGGCAGGAAGCGGTCTATGAGATGGTCAACCTGGACGACGTGCCTCTGACCAAGGTGTATGAAGATCACGGCGGCGAGCTGCGAATCAGCGTCGAGATGGGCGGCCGTTCTGTGCAGGCGCGTGTCTGGCGGGTAAACGTAGGTCGGATCCCACTCTATCTGATGGATACCGATGTCGAGGAGAACAGCCCGTGGGACCGCGAACTGTCGGCCCGCCTTTACTCCGGCGACAACGAGATGCGTATTCGCCAGGAGATGATGCTGGGTATTGGCGGTGTGCGTCTGTTGGCGGCGCTGGGCTACGAGCCGTCGGTTCTGCACATGAACGAAGGTCACTCGGCCTTCCTGATCTTGGAGACGATGCGCCAGTACGTGCAGGATGGCATGACATACGACGCCGCGGCCCAGAAGGTGCGCGAGCAGACGGTCTTCACCACGCACACGCCGGTGCCTGCCGGCCATGACGCCTTCCCGTACCATCTGATGGAGTCGTACTTCCAAGGGTATTGGGAGCAGATTGGTATGTCGCGTGAGGCGTTCCTGGCGCTCGGAGCGCATCAGGAGTCGTGGGGTGACGCCTTCAATATGACGGTTCTGGCGCTGCGCACGGCGGGGCTGAGCAACGGCGTCAGCAAGCTGCACGGCGAAGTGTCGAACGAGATGTGGCGTCACTTATGGGACAATCTTCCTGAGGACGTAACGCCGATCCATTACGTGACCAATGGTATCCATGTGCCCACATGGACGGCAGGCGAGATTCGCCACCTATTCAACAAATACCTGGGCTCGGACTGGGAAACCAACCATGATGATCCCGTCCTGTGGGAGCGGCTGGCTGATATGCCCGACGAGGAACTGTGGTTCGCCCACAATGTCCTTAAGACCAAGCTGATGAACTTCTTGCGGTCGCGGGCACGGCGGGGCTGGGTCGACGGCGACAGCGATCCGACGCAAGTCCTGGTTGGAGGCACGCTGCTCGACCCGGAAGCGTTGACGATCGGCTTTGCCCGTCGCTTCGCCACCTACAAGCGGGCGTCGCTCATCTTCCGCGACCTGGAGCGCTTGAAGCACATCATGCTGGACATTCATCGTCCGGTGCAGATCGTCTTTGCCGGCAAGGCCCACCCGGCCGACGAGCCGGGCAAGCTGCTCATTCAGCAGGTGTATAACTTCGCCCAGGCCAATGATTTAGGTGGCCGTGTGGCGTTCATCGAAGATTATGACATGCACACGGCTCGCTACTTCAAGCAGGGGGTCGACGTGTGGTTGAACACGCCGCGCCGCCCGCGCGAAGCCAGCGGCACCAGCGGCATGAAAGCGTCGCTCAACGGCATCCCGAACCTGAGCGTGATGGATGGCTGGTGGGTCGAAGGGTATAACGGGGCCAACGGCTGGGCCATCAACGGATACGTCGCCAACAGCCCTGAGGAGCAGGATGCGTACGACGCCAACCGTGTCTACGAACTGCTGGAAGAAGAGATCGTGCCGCTCTATTACACGCGCGACCGGGACGGCATTCCGCGGGGCTGGGTTGATGTGATGCGCGAGGCGATCCGCACCAATGCTCCATTCTTCAGTACGCGGCGGATGGTGAAAGGATACACCACCGACCTGTACCTGCGAGCCATGGAGAACTCGCTGACGCCCGAGGCCGGCTAGACGCTTGGTCGGGCGGCAGGGTGAACAGCGTTACCGCATGAACGTTTGGGTCAAGCGCCTTCTAATGGGACTGTTTGTGTTGGTGTGGCTGGTTCTCATGATCACACCGGCGATGGCGTTCGTTCTCGCCGCGCGGGGCCAGCTTCAGCTTGGCCCGCAGGATGGTCGCCATGTCCGTGTGTTTCTTCTTGAAGACGCGGACGCCGAGGGGGTGGGGCTGGAACGGGCCAGGCCCGTTGCGCCACCGCAGGACGCAGTCGGGGCGAGCTGCCTGCAAAACTCGGTAAGTTACTGGATATGGTCCGGTGAACGGGACGATAGCCAGGATGTCTCCTTCTGCCAATGCTTTGGACCGGACGGAGGCGCTCTGCCCGCCAGCGTTGTGCCGTCGGCCTGCGCAGCACCATAGACGTTAAGTGGACCTCTGTTAGAAAGGGAGCCACGGGAGCAATTGCAAGCGTATGAGCAATGTCGCGATGAAATGGATGGGCGGCAATAGTCGCCTTTTTGTGACGCGTGATTCGTATGGCAATGTCGTGCCGTCCGGGTCGTGGCCCGAAGACAGCCCGGACTGGATGGAGTTTAAGGCGGCCAAGCCGTCTGATTTGCTGCTGATGGGGCTGTCCGCCTGCTCGGCCCATGACGTCGTTTCCATTCTGCAGCGCCAACGCCAACAGCTGGACAACCTCTACATCGAGGTCGAAGGAAAGCAGGAAGCGGAAGCGCCCTGGGCCTTCACCGACATTCACCTGCATGTCATTCTGGAAGGTCATGACCTGGATCCCAAAAAAGTAGCCAGGGCGGTTGACCTGGCCATCAACAAGTACTGTGCAGTCGCGGCTACCGTACGTGGCGTGGCCAACCTGACTCACTCGTTTGAAATTCGGGAGTAGCGTGCCTCTGACGTGTCGCTCGCTTGTCTTCACAGCTCCCCATCAGGTTGACATTGTGGAGTCGGCCCTGCCGCCGCCGCAGGCAGGGCAGGTGGTGGTGGAGACGGCCGTATCCGGCATCAGCGCCGGCAGTGAACTGCTGGTCTATCGGGGCCAGATGCCGCGTGACCTGGCCGTAGACGACACGATTGCCGCGCTCGATGGTGTGTTCGCCTATCCGGTCCGCTACGGGTATGCGGCCGTTGGTTATGTCCGCGACCTCGGCGCAGAGGTCGATCCATCATGGCAGGACCGTCTCGTCTTTGCCTTCCAGCCCCACGCCAGTCACTTTGTCACCGACGTGGCCAACCTGCGTCCGCTGCCCCCTTCGCTTGCTCCGGAGGCGGGTGTGTTTCTGCCGAATATGGAAACGGCCGTCTCACTGATTATGGATGGCAGTCCGGTCGTGGGCGAGCGCGTGGCGGTCGTCGGGCAGGGTGTGGTCGGGCTTCTGGTGACGTGGCTGTTGGCCCACATGCCGTTGGAGACGCTGGTGACGGTAGACGGACTGGCGCTGCGCCGGCGCTGGTCACAGGAGATGGGGGCGGCGACAACGCTGCCGCCGGAGGCGCTTGACGATGCTGTCAGAGCGTTGGCCGGGTCGTCACCAGAGGCCGGCCCGGACGGCGCGGATCTCACGTTTGAGCTGAGCGGCAACCCCAAAGCCCTGGATGCGGCTATTGCCCTCACTGGCTTCGGCGGCCGTATTGTGGTTGGGTCGTGGTATGGTGAGAAGCGGGCCGACGTTGACCTGGGCGGCCGTTTCCACCGCGCCCACATGCGCCTGATCAGCAGCCAGGTCAGCCATCTGGGGCCGCGCTGGCTGGCTCGCTGGACCAAACCGCGCCGTCTGGCAGTGGCCGAGGGGTTGCTGGCGTCGTGCGGGCCGGAGCGATTGGTCACCCATCGCTTCCCGCTGGAGTCGGCTGCCGCAGCGTATGCCCTGCTGGACCAGTCTCCCGGCGAGGCGGTCCAGACTGTTTTGACCTACTGAACGAGACACCATTGAGGAGTGAGATCATGTATACCGTGGCCGTAAAACGAGAGTTCGTCGCCCAACACTTTCTGATCGGTGGGGATTGGGGCGCCGAGAACGAGTGGCACTCCCACCATTACCAGATTGAACTGCAGCTGGAAGGGGACGCGCTGGATCAGCACGGTTATCTCGTTGACATCGTCGATATTGAGCATCATCTCGACGCGGCTGTCGCCGCCCACCGGGACAAGACACTCAATGATCTTCCCATGTTTGAAGGTCTGAACCCGAGCATTGAGCATTTCTCGCGGATTCTCTGTCTAGACCTGGCCGGCAAGATTACGGCTCCCAACATCCACACAGTCACCGTTGTGCTCTGGGAAAATGAGATCGCCTGGGCCAGTTACCGGCTGGCGCGCTGAGTCCGGCGGTAAAGCTTCAGACTGCCATGCACATCGGACTGGTGATCTATGGGTCGCTCGACCGGGTTTCCGGCGGCTACCTGTACGATCGCATGTTGGTCGAGCAGTGGCAGGCGGCAGGCGACACGGTCGATCTGATCGCCTTGCCGTGGCGCTCCTACGGTCGCCATCTGCTCGATAATCTCTCGTTTACCCTGGTGGCACGGCTGGTGGGTGGGGGGTATGACGTTATCGTGCAGGATGAGTTGAATCATCCATCGCTGGTGTGGCTAAACGCCCGGCTGCCGGATGAACGACCGCCTCTGGTCAGCATTGTCCATCATCTGCGTTCCAGCGAGCTGCACCCTGCGTGGCAGTTGGCCGGCTACCGGGAGATTGAGCGGCGCTATCTGGCAGGGGTGGATGGGTTCATCTTCAACAGCGAGACGACGCGACAAACGGTGACGGCGCTTCTGGGGCGGGAGGTCGCCGGCGTCGTGGCCTACCCGGCGGCCGACCACATTGGGGCGGCGATCAGCCCGGAACGTATTGAGGCGCGGGCGGCCGAGCGGCCGCTGCGGCTGCTGTTTGTGGGCAACGTGATTGCCCGCAAGGGCGTGCAGACGATCATCGAGGCGCTGGCGCTGGGAGGGACCGACCAGTGGCAGCTGACTGTTGTCGGCGATGAAACGATTGATCCGGCATACGCAGGCCATTTACGGGAGGTTGTCGGCGTCGCCGGGCTGGCCGGTCAGGTCCATTTCGTGGGGGCCGTAGAATCGGCGCGGCTTGTTGAGCTGTTGTCGGAGAGCCATATCCTCGTGATGCCGTCGGCCTACGAAGGCTTTGGTATTGTCTATCTGGAGGGGATGGCGTTTGGCCTGCCGGCGATTGCCACGACAGCCGGCGCGGCGGGCGAACTGGTCACAGAGGGCGTCACCGGCTTTCTTGTGGAGCCGGGGGATGCGGTCGCCCTCCACGCCTACCTGGAGCGGCTGGACGGCGACCGGGGGCAGCTGGCCCGCATGGGCGTGGCGGCGCTGGCGCGTTACGAGCGCCATCCACGGCTGGGCCGAGTCAGCGCAGACGGCGCGAGCTTACCTGGATGGGTTGGTAGGTTGACAGTCGTCGTTCGCCGAAAAGACTGTAGCGCGATTTGTTACATCATGCGGGGAGAGACGATCTAGCAAATCGTCCTACAGGCCAGGCGAATATTGTTTGTTGAACTACTAAGTCGAAAGGAAATATCTCTCGGATGACAGACAACACGTTTCAGCGTTACCTCACCGCCAAGAGAACCGTCGATGACCGCGCCCTGAACGGCCATGTGCGGCGCACGTTGTTGGCTGCCCTGCCTCCCGGCCCGCGGGATATCCTGGAGGTCGGCGCAGGCACAGGGACAATGATTGATCGCCTGGGCAACTGGCCGGGCGTGCTGGACGGAGGGCGCTACACGGCCGTGGACGCTCTCGCCGAGAACATCATGGTCGCTCAGGCCCGCCTGTCCGGGGCCGGGCTGCCGGTGGCGCTGGAGCTGGAGGCGATCGATCTGTTCGACTTCATGGCCCGCGAACAGGGAGATCGCCAGTGGGACTTGCTGATTGCCCACGCCTTCCTCGATCTGGTCGATGCGCCGGCGACATTGCCGCGCTTGTTCGACCTGCTGCGGCCCGGCGGCCTGTTCTACTTCACCATCAACTTTGACGGCCACACTATTCTTGAGCCGGTCATCGACCCGATACTCGATACGCGCATCTTGGCGTTGTATCACCAAACGATGGACGAGCGGCTCATCGACGGTCGCCCGTCAGGGGACAGCCGGAGCGGCCGTCGTTTGCTGCGCCAGATTCCCGAAGCCGGCGGGCGCATTCTGGCGGCGGGTAGTTCGGACTGGGTGGTGGTGCCGCTCGATGGGGGGTACGTGGCGGATGAGGCATTCTTTCTGCACTTCATCATTGACACGATCGAGGGAGCGCTCGCCGGGAAGGCGGAGCTGGACGGCGAGGCGTTTGCCCGGTGGATCAGGGCCCGGCACGCGCAAATTGATGCCGGCGAGCTCATCTACATTGCTCACCAGCTAGATGTGGTTGGCCTGCTCCCCGCCCAGGTCGTCTTCGGGAGCTGACTCCGCCGCAGCCAACTCTGCCTGATCTGGCCAACTCTTGAGCCGGTGGCTGCCCCACCACAGGCCGAACGCGCCCAGAGCTGAGTCGCGGGCGCGGATGAGCAGACTGAGGCTGGCGCCGACAGCCGGGTCGAGACCTAGCGCCCCAAACGCCAATGCCTGGCTGGCTTCCAGCACACCCAGCCCGGCGGGAAGAAAGAGCAGGATGGCGATTCGCGCGGCCGTCAGCGCGGTGATCAGTTCCGGAAACGTAAGCTCCACGCCGAGAAAGGCGGCCATGAGCCAGAACTCGAAGACCAACCCCAGCCAGCTGACCACGGAGATGAGGACGGCCAGAATCAACGTGCCGGGTGCACGCCGAATGAAGTGGGTGACTTCCCTCTCACTGTCGGCCAGAGCCGCTGCGGCTCGCTCCAGGGGGGCTGCCCAGCGCCCCAGCCCCGGCCAACGGGGCAGGACGCCGACGGCGGTGGCCAATGGACGACGCCCGGCTGTAGCTGCACCCAGATAGACCAGCGGAACCATGAGCAGGATGACTCCCGCCCCCATCGCCTGCCAGCCGAGCTGGTCGTCGATGAACTGCCAGCGGAGCACCAACGCGATGCCCGCCAGAAGCAGCGAGATGTTGACCGCAAACTCAATCGATTTGTCGAGCGTGACGGCGGCGACGGCCGTTGTGCGGGGGACGCTGTCCTCTTTTTCTACGAGTAGCACCTGCAGCGGTTCACCCCCAACGTGCGGGCCGGGCGTGAAGTAGCTCAGGCCAAAGACGGCCAGCCGGTAGCCGGTCAGCCGTAGAAAGGGAATCGTGTAGCCCTGGCCGCGCAGCAGCAGCCACCAGCGTGCGGTGAATGCGGCGATGACGCCGATGTTGAGTACAGCGAGGACGGCGATCTCCCACAGCGTCAGGCCGCTGAGAATGGCCCATACGTCGGCCAGTGACACAGCCCGCAGGACCCAGATGAGAACAGCCAGACCGATGATCCAGGGCAGGACGCGGAGGATAGTCCGTTTACGCATTGGCCCCCACCGGGCGACCGACGACGCCCTCCTCAGGACGCCAGATTGAGAGCGGTCCGGTGCCGAACAGGATGATGAACGTGACCCCGACAAGCGCCGCGCCGTTGTCCCAGAGCAGCCCGCGGGTGGCGATGTCAAAGCCGATGGGCAGATAGAGCACGATGCCGGCGGCGCGTCCGGCCACGCCCAGCGCCAGGGAGAGTAGACCGGTAATGGCCAGCAGCGCAAGCAGCGTTGCCCAGAAGCTTGGCGCGGGAATGGGCCACGACGCCAGCAATCGCTGCCAGGCTGCCGGTTGGAGCGTCGGTTGGGCGGCCAACAGCATCGAACCCAACCCGACGACCGCTGCGAGCCGCCATAGTAGTGGCAGCCGGTCCGTCAGCCAGCGGACGGCTGCTTGCTGAACCTGCCGGTAGCCCGGTGAGGCCGGGTCAATTGCGCCGCTGACGACCAGCCAGTCGCGGCCGAAACTGGCGGCTGAGGCGGCAAAAAAGATGCTGCCGGCCAACTGCGTCATGGCGGCGGGCACGACCGGCCACAAGACGACGCTCATGAAGCCCATTTGCAGCCCGGCAATCAGGCGGCGGTGGACGCTCGGCGTCAAGTCGTGGACGGGCAGCTCCCGGCGCTGCCGCCACCAGATGCCGAAGACGAAGAGGTAGCGGGCCAGACCCAGGCTGATGTACCACCACGGAAGCTGGCCGAAGGAGATGGCCAGCAGGGTGACGACCAGGACGCCCAGGGCGTCAAACTCGATGTCAAGCACCCCCCCCAGCCTGGTGACGTGGTGGCTGCGGCGGGCGACGAACCCGTCGAGGTAGTCGGCAATGTCGGCGGCCGTATAGGCAAGCGCGATGGCCCAGCCCAGGGCGCCCAGGGGCCAGGGCCCGAATATGAAGCCGGCGATCAACCCGACGCACAGACCGCGAAACAGGGTCAGATGGTTGCCCGGCCCCAGGCGGGGCAGGAGCGGCGAATCAGCGGCGGCGCGGTTCTGTGGCAGATGACGGCGCAGGATCCATAGCCCGGCCGCCAGCGTGACGCCCGACAGAACGAGCCACTGAGTGGCCAACGGCCAGATCAGCCGCAGCCCGGCATAGCCGGCCAGCCAGACGACCAGCCAGAGCGCAGCGACCAGCCGCCATTCGCGAACAAGAGCAGTGAGCGACGCGGCTTCCAATGAGTGGGGAGTAGTTTCGCTATGTTCCATGAATCCAGCGACATGGGGGGCGGTCGCGACTGACCTGTATGTCCTACCTGCGCGGCCCGCAGGTGCGGGAGATGTGTCGTTGGCGTCCTACCAGCCCATCGTTCCCGGCTCTCCCTTGAAGGGGCCGACGATATCGTTCGTTACCCAGCCTCCGTAGAAGTTGCCCGGTTGTGGTTTTACCCGCTCTCCGTCCACGTAGCAAGCGTCCATTGGCGCAGCGTAAAAGGCGATGTGGTCCTTGAGCGGCTTGAAGCCGGCGGTTGGATTCGGGTAGGCCCAGGCCACTCGGTTTGCGCGGCGGCCATCTATTTCGACTGTGTAGTAGCTGGCCTGGCCCTTCCATTCGCACCACGATCCGCCGCTGTCGGGGACCAGGTAGGCCATTTCAATGTCGGCCGGTGGGATGTAGTAGACGGGCGGGTGGCTCGTCTCCAGGACGCGGTAGGCCGCCCGTGTGTCGGCGATGGTCTGGCCGTTGAAGATGATCTGGATTCGCTTGTTGGTCTGCTCCAGCCGTGGCGGGCGAGGATAGTCCCAGACGGACTCCTGGCCGGGGCCGGGCTTGACGGGTGTCGGTCGCATGGCAGCTGCCTCCTTATTACGAGATTATAGGCAGGCCGGGAATGAAAGCTCAACAGAGCTAATGCCCCGCTTACGCCGGTGATAGAGACGCGGCTGTGGCGGCGGGTAACGCGAGCGTCAGCACGAACGGACCGGACCGCCGCCACAGACCCGCAAGCGCAGGTCGATCGGCCGCCGCTTGGCCCGGACGCCAGACGATACGGAACGGCGACCATGAGTCACCCGTCTGAACGTCGTTGTGAAAGAGGCAGCTGACGGTGCGGGTGTCGACGGTCAGCCCGGCGCGCACCGCTTTGAGGGCGGCTTCCTTGCCGCTCCAGATGGCCGTCACCAGCAGGTCGCGCTCGGTGTCGGACAGACTGGGCGGCAGCGTGGCCAGCTCCGCTTCGGTGAAGTAGTCGGCCGCAAAGAGCGGCGAGCGAGCTTCGACAAACTCGATGTCGGCCCCCAGCGGCCGTTCTGCCCCGCAGACCACCGCGCAAAACGCATGCCCGCGCGAATGGCTGATGCTGAGCGTCAGCGGTAGGTCGGCTCCATTCGCGTCCACGACATAGGGTGAGCCATCGGCGCGGCGCGCGATGACAATGTGGCGCAGCGCGGTGTCATCACCCGGTTTGCCGGTTTCGTCAGTAAGGATGCCGTGGACCACCTGTTTGGCTGTCCAGCGGCCGAGCAGCCAGTCAGCGCGTCGCTTGTGGACGGTCAGCGCCTCGAACTGCTCGCTCTCAACTGGCGACAGGAAGACCGTGGGGCCGTGCCGGGGCCTGGTTGGGGCAGCTGTGACTGGCGCAGCAGCAGCCAGTGGATGGTCGTGTCATGGTGGCGCAAGGTCGTGGGCGTGAGGCTGCTCATCGGTCGCTCGTGACGGTAAGCGTAACATCTTCTGGCGCAAAGCGAAACCGCCCGGCAGTCGTCTGCCGGGCGGTTGGTCTCCTAGAGCGTGTCGGCCTAGAGCGTGACGTCGCCGGGCAGCGCCACCGTACGGTAGCCTGTCAGGGTGACGTAGACCCGACCGTTCTCATCCACGACCTGCGCATCATACCGTTCGCCGCCATCGTGCGCCGTCACCAGCGCGTAGAGGCGCTGCTCGCCGTCTGGCTCGCCCTGGTGGAACGTCGTGACAGAGGCGATGCTCAGCGGCAGCGCCATCGTGCCGTTGGTGCGAATCTCCCACACACCCGCCGCCTGGAAACATAGTTCGATGAGACGGGGGGCCATGATGCCCGCAACACCAGCCGGAGCGGTGTTGGGTGGCAGATTGGCTGCCAGCAAGCCGATGGCGCTTTCACCATCGACCTGAGCGCTTTCCAGTACCTGATAGGCAGGCCCGTGAAAGTAGATGTCGTAGATTGCCGCGGCGTCGATTGACAGGGCCGTGGCATCCGGCGCGGTGAAACTGATTGCTTCGGCAACCGGTGGGGTAGTGTCCATGCTCACCTGGGCGGTGAAGTGGAGCTTCTCCTGCGGCGGCAAACCGGGCTTGCCCAGCTCGCGACGCGACCGGAGGGCGGTCATCACTTCCACACGGCCGTCGGCGGTCACCACCGGTTGGGCCGACAGGTACAGGGTCTGCGGCTCCATACGATAGAACTTGAATGGACTGTGGAACTGCTCGTCGTGAACGGTTTGCACCACAAGACCCGGCGCAGCAACGAGGGCCATCTCCGCGAACGATTCGGTGCCCATGACGCCCGGCAGCAAGGGGGTGCCGTCCATAGCGTGGTCGAACAAGAACGGTTGCTCGCTGGGGTCCAGCGTCGTTTCCGCCGTGATGCCGCCGTAGAGCGGCGCGCCGGTCACGCTGCCGACCATGAGCAGGCCGCCCTGTTGGGCTGCCAGCCATTCGTTGGCCCGGGCGGTGTCCAGACCGCCCGTCTCGTCCCATTCGTCGACCAGCATGCCGAGCGCGCCGGCGGCGACGATTTCGCCGCTGAACGAACCGGCGACCAGTTCGCGCCGGACGGTGGGCACGCCTGCCGCCGGGGGCAGCATGTCGATGCCGGCCATCTCCATGATGCGGGGGATGGAGCCGCGTGTCGCCATGCCGATTTCGCCCCATGCCGTCCAGTCGATGGCGATGCCGCGTGTGTCTGGCCGCCAGCGGCGCAGGCTGCTGGTCAGCTTGCAGAGCAGGTCGTTGGCCGCGCTGTAGTCGGTCTGACCGTTGTTGCCGAAGCGACCGGCCACCGAGCTGAAGGCGACGGTCGCGCCGATAGGCATGTCGCCTGCCGCTTGCAGCAGGCTGAAGAAGCCGTCGGCTTTGATGTCGAACACCAGGTCGAACTGCTCCGGCGGCTTGTCCCCCAGCGCGCGGCTGATTTCGATGCCGCCTGCATGGACAAGGACGTCGATGCGCCCATGCGTCTCGCGGATCTCGTCGACGATGGCGGCCAGGGCCGGCCCGTCAAGCAGGTTGACGCTGCGATAGGTCGCCGTGCCGCCGGCTGCCTCGACCGCTTCGATGGCCCGCAGGGCTGCTTCGCTGCGCTCAATGGCCATGACGCGCTTGTCGATGAGGACCGGGGTCGGCTTCTCGCCGGTCGCTTTCGCCTCGGCAATGAGCGCGGCCTTGAGCGCATCCAGGTCGGTCCGGAACAGGTCGATTTGGGCATCGTTCCGGTCCGGCTCCGGCGTGAGGTCCAGCAAGTAGAAGGTGCCGCCGCTGTTGGCAGCCAGGTCGCCGATGATGGCGCTGGTGATGCCGCCCGCCGCACCCGTGACCAGGAAGACTGAATCGCTGTTGAGGTTCAGTCCCGCTTCGCCATTGGCGGCCGGGCGCTCGATCAGAGTGACGCCATAGCGCTGCTCACCGGCGTAGCCGACTTCGACGATGCCGGGATCGGTCGAGCGTTTCGGCGATGAGAGCGTCGGCCGGGGCGGCCGTCTTGCGGCCCGGCTCGAAGTCGACGACTTTGACCAGCGCCTCCGGTCGTTCCCGCTTGTACGCTTTGGTGAAGCCGGACACGGCCCCGCCCATCGGAGCGGTCGCGCCGTCCGGTCCGTAGCCGTGCAGGCCGCCAAGCCGCGTGGCCGAGACCAGGAAGCTGTTCGGCGTGGCGATGGCGTCGTAAAGCGCGCGCATCGTGGCGTACAGATTTTTGACGCGGACTTGATTGTGGGTGCGCCAGAGTTCCAGATCCATCTCCGTCAGGTCAGGTTCGACGTCGAGCGCCGGCAGCCAGTAGACGCCCTGGATTGGGCCATCCGGCTTGCCACTCAGCGATCTGCGCCGCCAGCGCAGCCGGTTCGGTCTGCGGTTCGATGACGAGGGCTGTCACGCCCAGCTTTTCCAGCCGGGTCAGGAGCGCCTTACCGATGCCGCCACTGTCCAGCATGACGATGACGCGGCTGGTGTTGTCCAGCGTCACGCCCGTCGGCTTGCAGAACGCCAGCGACGGACGCAGCGTAGGCGTTGGGACGCGGCGCGGCATCGTGTCGGCATCCTCCAGCCGGTACGCTGTCTGCCCCGCGGTCATTTCTGTCGGCGTAGCGTCGGCATCTGCCATCGCAGCGGCTTCGGTTGGTGCGGCCGTTTCCATGCCGCCATCCTTCAGCTCCGGGCGCATGGCGTAGACAAAGCCTACGACCGCGGCCAGCGTCGGATAGTCGCGCAGGTTCAGGTCGTCCCGCCGCGGGATATCGAACGCCTGGCGAATGGCCAGGAACGTCTCCGCCTGCTTGACGGTGTCAATACCGAGGTCGGCCTCCAGGTCGAGATCGAGTTCCAGCATATCTTGCGGATAGCCGGTCTGCTCGGCCACAATGGCCAGCACCTGGGCCATGACACCATCACTCGCGGCAGCCTCGGCCGCCGGGGGTGGGGCGGTGGCAGCTTCCGGAGCTGCCACCAGGTCGGGACGATTGTCGCGCACGAAACCGATCACGGCCTCAAGCGTCGGATAGTCGCGAAGATTCAGGTCGTCCCGCCGGGGGATGTCAAACGCCTCGCGAATGGCCAGGAACGTCTCTGCCTGCTTGACGGTGTCGATGCCCAGGTCGGCCTCCAGGTCGAGATCCATCTCCAGCATATCTTCAGGATAGCCAGTCTGTTCGGCGACAATACCGAGGACGGTCGCGGCGATCGGGTCGGCTGGCGGAACGGTTGGGGCTGCCGGGACCGGCTCAGCGGCCGCCGGCACTGCGGCGGGAGGTGGCGCAGGCGTGGCTGGCGCAGGCATGTCTGGCGCGGGCGTCGCGACCACCAGGTCGGGCCGCATTTCGCGCACAAAGCCGATGACCGCTTCCAGCGTCGGGTAGTCACGCAGGCTCATGTCGTCACGGCGGGGAATGTCGAACGCCTGCCGGATGGCCGCGAACGTTTCCGCTTGCTTGACGGTGTCGATGCCGAGGTCTGCTTCCATGTCGAGATCGAGGTCGAGCATATCCTGCGGGTAGCCGGTCTGCTCGGCGACAATGGTCAGGACCTGAAGCGTGACGGTGTCGACCGTTTCTGCCGGTGGGGGCTGTGTCGGCAGCGAGGCTTGCGGTGCGGGTGACGTCTCGGCTGCCGGGGCCGCGGCCAGGTCGGGCCGCATCTCGCGCACGAAGCCGATGACCGCTTCTAAAGTTGGATAGTCCCGCAGGCTCATGTCGTCGCGGCGGGGAATGTCGAACGCCTGCCGGATGGCCGCGAACGTTTCCGCCTGCTTGACGGTATCAATGCCCAGGTCGGCCTCCAGGTCGAGGTCGAGGTCGAGCATATCTTCCGGATAGCCCGTCTGCGTGGCCACGATTGCCAGGACCTGCGGCATGACGGGATCGGTGGCCTGGGAGGTCGGAGCCGTCACGTGGGCGTCTCGCCGGCTGTGATGGGACCGGCTCTGGCGGGGCTGCGGCCAGGTCGGGCCGCATCTCGCGCACGAAGCCGATGACTGCTTCCAGCGTCGGGTAGTCGCGCAGGCTCATGTCGTCGCGGCGAGGGATGTCGAACGCCTGCCGGATGGCAGCGAACGTTTCCGCCTGCTTGACGGTGTCGATGCCCAGATCGGCCTCCAGGTCGAGGTCGAGATCGAGCATCTCGTCCGGGTAGCCGGTCTGTTCGGCCACCAGAGCGATGACGCGGCAGACGACCGGGTCGTCGGACGGTTCGTCACCGGGTCGCTGGCCGGTTCATCGCCGGCGGAGCAACCGGTTCGGCTGCGACGGGCGTGTCCGTGACTCGAGCCGCGGGCATTGGTTCAGGCTCTGGTGTGGCCGGCTGCGGTGGAGGCGCTGCTGCCGTAGGCGGAGCGGCCGTCTGCTGTGGCGCAGCCGGTCTCGCGGCTGCCGGAGCAGCGTCCGGCATTATCATCCGGGCCGGATGGCCGTTGCCGGCGGCCGCCGGAGCGACCGCAGTGCGCACGACCGGCCCGGTGCCGGGCTGCCATGCTATTGGCGGCCGGGCTGTTGGGCGGGTTGCCGTTCGATTTGACGCGCAGCACCCGCTTCACGACTTCGGTTTCGGCCCGGTTGTAGCCGCTCATCCCGTCCAGCCACTGCTGGTATGCGGTCGGGCTGTCGATCCGGTCGAGGTTGCCGGGGATTCGCCGCGTCAGAGTAAGCGCGATCTGCGAGCCGAAACCGGCCGCCAGATGGATCGCGTACTGCACCGGATAGCGGCCGCCACGACTCAGATTCAGCGGGCCGAGGTCCGGGTCGACTTCCTTGAAGTTCGGCACCGGCGGAACGATGCCGTACTCCAGGATCTTGACGGCAATGACGTCCTCTACGCCGACACCCATCGGATGGCCGGTGAACCCCTTGGTGTTGGCCATGACGATCTGGTTGGTCGCGTCGCCGAAGGTTTGGCGCAGGGCCATAATCTCGGCCGCTGCGCTGCCGCCACGGGCCGGGGTGAATGTCTCGTGGGAGACGAAGACGGTTTGCGGGGCCATCGCAAGACGGTTGAGGCCAAAGCGGCGTTCGGCCGACGACACCAGACTTTCCATCACCATCGAGATGTGATTGACGTCCAGTCGGGTGCCGTGGAAGGCGCTGTTGTTCGTCTCGCTGCTGAGCAGCTCGACGATACCGCGCATGCCGCGCTCGGAGACCGCATCCTGGCTTTCGACGACGAGGGCGCAGGCGCCCATGCCCAGAATCGTGCCGTGCCGGCGGCGGTCGAACGGCAGCGCAGCCTCCGCCACGCGGTCTTTGGTCGTGGCGGCGCCAACGGCCAGGAAGCCGGCGCCGACCCACTCCAGCAGATGGTCGCCGGTGACATCATCGCCACCGAGGACAACCACGCGACGGCAGCGGCCGCTGCGGATCCAATCCTCGGCCAGCGCCACGCCTTGCGCGGTGGAGGCGCAGGCGGCGTTGACCTGGGTGTTGGGCCCGCGTGCGCCGATGTATTGGGCGAATTGGCTGTGGCCCATCGACAAAATGCGGAACAGGAAGCGACGGTCGAAGATGTACGGCTCGCGTTCCAGCTCGTCGCGCAGCGCGCCAATGCGGCGATTGATCTCGCCGGCTGTGGTCTGGATCGGTCGTGTAGCGGCGCAGCTCTTCGAGCATTTCCAGCTGTTCCATCCGATTGCGATAGCGATAGTAGTTGCGTGAACTCCTCGGCGAAGCGGTCGCCACCGGGGAAGGCACTGGCGAAGATCACGCCCGTGTCGTCGCGCAGCGCTTCCGGCAGCATCCACCGGTCAGGGAGATGCTTGCCGGTGCTGGTATGCTTGAACGTTTGCACGAGCGGGATGCCCGCTTCGCGCAGCGCGTCGAGACCGGCGGCCATCGCTAATTGGGTGGTGATATCGAGTGCCTCAACCAGCTGGTCGGGCACGCCGTACTCTTCGGCCAGGTCAAACGCACCCGGTCGCCCGGCCAGCTTGATTGCGTCGTCAGTGTCGTTGATCGTTTCAAAGCGGCCGCTGCCATCTTCGCCCTTGACGAGCCGCGTGATCCGTTTGTCGATCATGAGCTGGCGGAACCGCTCCGGGATCAGGTCCACAAACTGTTCGCCTTGCAGGATGCGCAGGGCGTTGTCGGGATCCATGATCGGCTTTTCCGCGCCGGGTAGACCCAGGCCCGTGCCGCTGATGACGACCGAACCAAGGGGTGGGGCGTTCCGGTCATAGGGCTGGTTCTGGCCCATTCGAGCCAGTTGTTCGACCGCGTTGGCAACGGCCTCATTCAGCTCCAGCGCCGCGCCTGTGTCCGGCGGCGTCTGGAAGCCGGTTGGTTGTGTTTGCACTTTATTCTCCGTCGCGGGAGCAGCCCGATTGACTGCGTGCCATCGGTGAGGCCGCGGCCGGCTGCCCGGTTTCGGTTGGGGTGGGAGCGCCATAGCCGGCGGCGTAGAGGCCGCACAGCGCCTGGTTGAAGGCGGGCAGTTCGCCTGTCTTGGGGTGGTTGGTCAACAGCGCGACAACGTCGTCGGCTTCGGCGAAAACGTCCTTGACAAAGCCCCGCAGGGCCCGCTTCGGTCCGACTTCGATGAAGGTGCGGACGCCGTGGTTGTAGAGCGTTTCCAGACCCTTGACCCATTGCACCGGGGAGGCAATCTGCTGCTCGAGCATATCTTTGATCGCCGTCGGATCGGTCGGGTAGATGTCGCCGGTCACGTTGGCCACGATGGGCAAGCGGGGCGGCTGAATGTCCATCCGGTCAAGCATGTGGCGCAGCGGTTTGCTGGCCGGAGCCACGATGCTGGTGTGGAAGGCATGGCTGACCGGCAGCTGCATGGCCTGGTAACCTGCTTCCTGGAAGCGGGCGATGGCGGCTTCGACCGCCTTACTCGCTCCGCCAATGACGCTTTGGCTGCGGCTGTTGACATTGGCGGGCACAACGTATCCGTCGATGCTCTTCAGCGTTTCCTCCACGACGTCGTATGGGGCCAGGACGGCCGCCATCCAGCCGTTGTCTTCCATTTCGACGCGCGCCATCTCGCGGCCGCGACCGGCAGCCGCTTCCAGCGCCTCGGCAAAGGGCATGATGCCCGCTGCCACCAGCGCGCCATACTCGCCCAGCGAATGGCCCATGACCATGTCGGGGGCAAAGCCGTATTCAGTTAGCAGGCGGCGAATCGCTTCGTCCAGCGTCAGCATGGCCGGCTGCGTAATCTCTGTCTGCATCAGGTCGAACTGCGCCTGCTGCATCGCCTCGCCGTCCGTGCTATCGACAAAGATGTAGCTGCTGAGCGGGCGGCCCAGAATCGGGGTCATCTTCCGGTCTGCTTCGTCAATCGTCTTGCGGACAATCGGCGCGATCTCTGACAACTCCTTGCCCATGTTGACGTACTGGCTGCCCTGGCCGGGGAAGAGGAAGGCCAGCTTCCCGGCCGGACGGCCGTGGCCGCGGAAGATGCCCTGGGCTTCAAGGGCCTTCCATGCCTGTGGCGTGTCGAACCCCATGACCTTGAGCGCTTTCTGCAGCCGGTCTAGCAGCTCCTCGCGGTCGCCAAAGTCAACGACGAGCCGTTCGGTGGCCTTGATGTCGGCGGTTGGTGGCAGCGCGCGTGGTGGTGTCCAGCCCGCCTCGACGCGCACAATTGCCTCCTCCAGCTTGTCGTGGAGCTGGTCGGTGGTGGCGGCGCCCAGAGCGAGAATGCCGCGCGGCGGCAGAGGCCGGTTGTCGCCCGACGAAGGGCGTGGCGTGGCATCAGGAGCGCGGCCGTTTTCGACCGTGACGCCCGTGTACAGTTTCTCTTCGCGCGGGATCAGCCCCGGTTCGTACTCTTCCAGCACCAGATGGAAGTTGGTGCCGCCAAAGCCATAGGCGCTGACACCGCAGCGGCGCGGCGTTCCGTTGGCGCGGGTCCATTCGCGCGCTTCGCCGACGGTGTAGAACGGCGTGCGGGCAAAATCAATATTCGGATTTGGCGGGTCGGCGTTCAGTGTGGGCGGCATGATGCGGTGATGCAGGGCCATCGTGGCCTTCAGCAAACCAGCCGCGCCGGCGCCCGCCTTCAGGTGGCCAATGTTGCTCTTGGCTGAGCCAAGACCGATGCTGCCGGTAGGGGCGTGGCCAAATACTTCGGCCAGGCTTTCCACTTCCACGACGTCACCGACACGGGTGCTGGTCCCATGGGCCTCGATCAAGGTCGCCGTAGCCGGGTCCAGACCGGCGTTTTCCCACGCGCGGCGGATTGACAGTTGTTGGCCGGCAGGGTTGGGCGCGGTGATGCCCTTTCCCTTGCCGTCGCTGGACGCGCCCACACCGCGGATGACAGCGTAGATGGTGTCGCCTGCCTGCTCTGCATCTTCCAGCCGCTTGAGCAGGAACGCGCCCGCGCCCTCGCCCATGACAAAGCCGTCGGCCCCGTCGCCAAACGGCCGGGTGCCGGTCGCGCTCAACGCGCCGATCTTGCAGAACTTGACGAACGTGCCCACGCCCATGTTGCGGTCGACGCCGCCGGAGATGACCGCATCGACTTTGTGCTCGACCAGCAGCTCCAACGCGGCCTCGATGGCCGCAAAACTGGACGCGCACGCCGCGTCCGTGATGAAGTTTGGCCCGCGCATGTTGAGGATGTTGGCGACGCGACCGGAGATGATGTTTGGCAGTTCGCCCGGCATCGTGTCTTCGGTGATGGGCGGCAGATTGCCATCCATCAGGGAGTGCCACTCATCGAGAATGGTGGTCTGCGCTGCGCCGGGCAGGGCTCCGAACGCTTCGGACTGCTGCAGCCAGCGAGCGTACTCCGGCATGACGATGCGCTGGTTGGTCATGTAGGTTCGCTCGCCGCCCATGGCCGTGCCGATGATCACGCCCGTGCGGTCGGTGTTGAGCAGCCGGTCGGGGTAGCCGTAATCGTCGAGCGCGTCGGCAGCGATTGTGACCGCCCACTGCTGGCCCTCGTCCATCGCATCCGCCACCTTGGGCGGCATACGGAAACGACGCCAGTCGAAGGCAAAATCCTTCACCCAGCCGCCGATCTTGCTGTACGTCTTGTCCGGCGCTTTCGGATCGGCATCGTAATACAGATCAGCACTCCAGCGATCATCGGGAACGTCGCTGATGCTGTACCGCTTGTTAATGATATTCTCCCAGTAAGCCGCAGCACTCGGCGCATCGGGGAGAATGGCCCCCACCCCGACAATCGCAATAGCTTGTGCTGCACTGTTCATGTGTTTGTCTCCTAACCTGTCACTGCTCCCATTTTTCGAGTGCTGGGCAACTTATCAGGTAAAGGTCTTGTTCAAGTAATCTCTGGCCAGGTCCATGTCTGCGATCAGACCGTCCTGGGCCTGGTAGATGGCTGGTAGATTGATGGAGCCGGCCAGATTCGGGTTGGTCTGGCCGCCGCCAATGGCCCATTGCAGGCCGTCGGTGGCCACCTTGAGCGCTGCCTGACGGCCGTAAACGCGCGCCAGCGCCTGTCGCGCCGGGACGCTCAGGTTGATGGCCTCGGTCGGGTTGGCCACGACGCGCTCCGCGAAGACGGCCGCTGTCTCAGCCCAGGCGATCAGCTCACCCAGCCGGAACAAGATGTGCTGGTTGCGCGTCAGCCGGTCGATGCGGCACTGTTCCAGAACGGCCGCCAGCGCTCGCAGCGCCAGCGCGGCGTAGTTGGCTCCGCTCTCCGGCTCCTGGGCGTGGACGGCGTCCATGCGGGCGGCCCACTCCTCGTAGTACGCGCCGCGCGATTTGAGATGCTGCTGCCAGCGGTCGCGGGCGATGGTCCACTCCATGATCTCGCTTGTCCCTTCGTAGATGCAGGTGATGCGGACGTCGCGCTTGATCTTCTCGACCATGTACTCTTTGGTGTAGCCGTAGCCGCCCAGCGCCTGGATGGCGTCCTCGGCCGCCTTGTTGCCCGCTTCGGTGGCCATGTACTTGGCGACAGCGCCCTCGGTCTGCAGACCGGCATGTTCGCTTTCGTCCAGTTGTTCGGCTACCCACTCAATGTAGGAGCGGGCTGCTTCCAGCCGGGCAGCGTTGGGGACGATGAGCTTGTGGGTGTACCCCTGCTTTTCGCTGAGCGGGGCGCCAGCCTGAATACGGTCGTGGGAGTAGCGAATGGCCCGGCGCAGCGCTTCCCAGCCCGCTCCCAAGCCAAAGGCCCCCACCATCAAGCGGGTATAGCCGAACACCGCCTGCGCCTGGGCCAACCCCTGGCCTTCAACGCCGCCAATCAACCGTTCGGCCGGAACGTAGACGTCTTCCAGGAAGAGCGCGGCCGTGTTGCTGGCGCGAATGCCGTGCTTATCTTCCGGCTTGCCGGCCGAAAAGCCCTCGGTGCCCTTGTCGACGACGAACCAGGTCGGCCCGCCCGGAGCGTTGGCCAGAATGGTGTAGAGATCGGCGACGCCGCCGTTGCTGATCCACTGCTTCTGGCCGCTTATCTTGTAGCCGGTGACTTCGCCATTGTCTTGCTGTGGCACGGCTTTGGTTCCCAGCGACGCCAGGTCGCTGCCGGCTTGCGGCTCTGTGGCTCCATAGGCCATGAGCAGCGCTTCGTTGGCCACGCGGCCCATCCAGTAGGCGGTCTGTTCTTCTGTGCCGCCTACACGAATCGGGTCCGAACCGAGGAAAGTCGCCAAAACGCCCGTGGCGATTCCCAGGTCAATCGAGGCCATCAACTCAGATACACGATAAATATCGTAGGCTCCCCCACCCAATCCGTCGTACTCTTCAGGAATGAAGAGCAGATGCAGTCCAAGCTGCATCGGGTCGTAGAGTTCCTCGAGCACTTCTTGCGGGAACCGGTCCTCGTGGTCCAGCTCCAGCAGGTAGTCGGCCGTCAGTTTACGGTCGGCATACTTTTTCAGCGTGTCGAGGATCATCTCGCGCGTTTCATGATCTAGTCCAGCCATCGTCATCTCCTTCCATAGTCGCTGCGAGTTTTGGGTGGGTCGGTGG
This sequence comes from uncultured Chloroflexia bacterium, assembly GCA_963715935.1. Lineage (GTDB taxonomy): Bacteria > Chloroflexota > Anaerolineae > Promineifilales > Promineifilaceae > Promineifilum. The sequence goes on from CAVQSM010000011.1 coordinate 78,933, forward strand.
TCATCGGTCGTGTCTGCCACAAGGCCTGCGGGAAGCACGCAACCTTTCACACCAGTAATCCGATCCATTGCTCACATTGTAATCCCGTGCGCGTGTCAGGCGACGTGACAAATGTAATCAATATCAGCGTCATACAGCATGATGCACTGTGTCATGGATCGCATCAGCGGCGAGCTTGCGGGCAACCTGCGGAGTAGTACGAGCTTGTTGCGAACGGGGGTCGGGGGGAGGAGATGCCCCTGACAGGACTCGAACCTGTGCACCTGGCTTCGGAGGCCAGCGCTCTATCCTCTGAGCTACAGGGGCTTGCTTCTATGCAGCATTAAATTGTCGCATAGGGCCGGTGGGTTGTCAAACAGGCTGAGCTGGCGCTGGCCTGTGTTGTAATCGGCGGCGACTACGCTTCGGCGTCCTCGGCCAGACTGGCGGCGCTCTCCGTTTCGTCTGCTTCTTCGGCTGCGGGCGGCAGACGACCGTACAATACCGCAAACTGCGCCAGGCCGTGGGCCACATCGGGAAAGCGCGTCTGGACCATCTCGCGCGTGTAGCGCCACCGCCACCAGCCGCTTGTCTGGCCGGGGTAGTTCATACGGGCGCTGTTGTCGAGGTTGAGCAGGTCCTGCATCGGGATGACCGCCATGTCGGCTACCGAGGCGTGGGCCAACCGAATGAGATCCCAAACGATGTTCTGGCCGCTGACAGAGAGGTAGCGCCGCACATGGTCTTGCTCATCTGGGGCAGCGTTGCGATACCAGCCCAGGGTCGTTTCGTTGTCGTGGGTGCCGGTATAGACGACGCAGTTCTTGTTGTAGGTGAAGGGCAGGAAGTCGCTGTCCTGCGCCCCGCCGAAGGCGAACTGGAGAATCTTCATGCCGGGAAAGTTGAACGTGTCGCGCAGCAGTTCCACGTCGGGGGTGATGACACCCAGGTCTTCGGCAATGATCGGCAGCTCGCCCAAGCTTCTCGCCGATTGTCTCGAAGAAGCCCAGACCCGGCCCCTTGATCCAGCGGCCGACGACGGCCGTCGGCTCATCGGCCGGAATCTCCCAATAAGCCGCAAAGCCTCGGAAATGGTCAATGCGCACAATGTCGGCCTGCTCAAAGCACATTTGCAGGCGGGCCACCCACCAGTCGTAGCCGTCCTCCGCCATACGGTTCCAGCGATAGAGGGGATTGCCCCAACGCTGCCCGGTGGCACTGAAGTAGTCGGGCGGCACGCCGGCGACCACAGTTGGTTGGCCCTGTTCGTCCAGATAGAAGAGATCCGGGTGGGACCAGACGTCGGCCGAATCGTAGGCGACGAAGATGGGCAAGTCGCCGATAATCCGGATGTCCCGTTCGTTGGCGTACGCCCTCAGCGCCAGCCACTGCTCGAAGAAGAGGAACTGCTGGAAGCGAGCCAGGTCGACTTCCGCGGCCAGCTTCTTGCCCCAGGCGGCTATGGCGTCCGGTTCGCGCCGGGCAATATCTTCGGGCCATGTGCTCCAGACGCCACCGTCGAGATGCATATGATGGCGCTTCAGAGCCATGAACAGGGCGAAGTCTTCCAGCCAGTAGGCGGCGAAGTCACGAAAGGCGGCAAACGCTGCTTTCTGCGCCTCGGTGCCGTGGCTCTGGTAATGATCGAAGGCCTGCTGGAGCAAGCCCTGCTTGTAGTCTATGACCGGACCGTAGTCGACTTCGCCGGCGGGAAAGGGTGGCGGATCAACAATCGCTTCGGCGGGCAGATAGCCGTCGTCAACCAGCTTCTGCGGACTGATCAGCAGCGGGTTGCCGGCGAACGACGAAAAGCTCTGGTATGGGGAATCGGCGTAGCCCGTTGGGCCGATGGGCAGCACCTGCCACAGACGCTGGCGAGCGGCCACGAGGAAGTCGACAAAGTCATAGGCGTTCTGGCCCAGGTCGCCAATGCCGTAGGGGCTGGGTAAGCTGGTGGGGTGCAAGAGCACACCGGCGGCACGTTCAAAGCGCATCGTTGAAATCTCCTAAGTTGGTCGAGTTGTCTTCCCGGCGATCAGGGCGGGGCCGCCGCACGTTCTCAGTCCTGCCCAGACATCAACCGTTCCAGGCAGGGGATTCGCTCGCGCACATTGTTCGGTCGTGCGCCGGGCGCGTGGATTTCCACCAAGAAGGACTGACCAATATGGTCGACCTCAATCCCTTCCCACATGACAAGACCAAACCCCTTCGCGTAGTAATAGCGCTCGAACGGCTGGCTGGCCGGACGGCCGTTTGCGTCGTTGAAGGCCGCCAGAACAGCGACGTCGTCTACGGACATCCCACCGGAGGGGTTGCCTTCGACATTCGGCAAACGGAGCCGGTCCACAACTCGCTCCAGGATAATCCAGGTCACGTGGGTACCTGACAACTGGAAGTTTACATTGCAGTCGGCTTTCCGGCGACTGACAACAGTGGGACTGCGGCGATACGGCTTGCCGACGGCAAATTGCCGGGGCACCCAGGGGCTGCCATAACGATTGCCTTCCATCAGGGTGTAGAAGTTGCCGTTGCCGGGCGAGGTGTCGGTGCCCCGATAGATGAAACGGCCGTCGACCCACAACTCTTCCCACTCTTCGTTCTTGACGGTGAAGAAGCGCTGGCCGTCGCCTTGAGTCTGCACCCGCTGTTGACCGATGTGCATGCCGGCAGCCGTGTCGAAAATGTGCTTCATCTCGTACAGGCGGCCGTCGCCCCGCAGGTAACCGAGCAGGTCGACTAACTCCTCCTCTTCCTGCACCACCTTGATGGAGACAAAGAAGGTCGGACCAAATAACTTGCCATCCGCGTTTCGCAGGCGCCAGCGGCTCATGGTTGGCCCCGGAGCAGGAGGCGACGTCAGGTTGACGGTGACGTTGACCTCGCTGCCCGGTTCGGCCACCGGGACAGGCACGCTGGATGGCCCATCCAGGTCGTCTCCGCCAACATAGACAAGCTCGTACCCGCCGTCCCAGATGGTGGTCCCAGTGTTGCGAATGGCCCACGTCTTGCGGATGGGCGCGCCCGGTTCGAACTCGGTTCCGTTGGGAATGGTGACGTGGGCGACCAGTTTAGCGTTGTCCTGGCTGCCGCCGGGCGAGAGTACTGGTTCAACCTCAATGTCGGCATAGAGAAAGTGGCCGAAGAGTTGACCTTCGGTGTTGCGTGGTCGCCAGGTGCTGCGATACTGTCCCGGCGTGTCCGGCGCCCGCAGCGTAACAGTGATTTCGACTTCCTCACCGGGCAGCGCCAGCGGTAGGGCGACGCTGGCGGGCGCCCCCATCTGCTCGTCGTCTACAAAACGGAGCGAGTAGCCGGGCACCCAGGCAGATGTGCCGTTGTTGGCGACGCGCCACGTTTTGGTCAGCGGTTGGCCCGGTTGGACGGCGGTGCCATCCGGGATGGTTACATCGGCCACGAAGCGGGCGTTATCCTCTGTGCCGAGCCGCACGACTTCAACCGACGCCTGGACAACGGGACCAAACAGACGGCCGCCGGGGGCGCGCATCTGCCAGGAGCTGACATGATGGCCGGGGCGTGCCGGGGCTGTCAAGGGCACAACGACCTCAACCGTCTCGCCCGGAAGGGCCGTCGGAATCCGTGCGGCTGCGCCCGCGCCCATCGGATGGTCGCCGACATGGACCAGCGCATAGCCGTCATCCCAACTCGTATGCCCCGTGTTGCAAAGGCGCCACCGCTTGCGAAAATGCTCGCCGGTCGAAACGCGCATGTGATCGTCTTCGCCGTGCCCCGCCAGGCAGATGGCCGCGTTGCGGGCCGATTCGAGATCAGGACGCCGCTCAACAACAATTTCAGTGAAAAGCAGATCGCCGAACTGCGTTCCAATTGGATTTCGGACGCGCCAGATTGAACGATAGGTGCCGGGTTCGTCCGGGGCGGTCAGCGTGACGGAGACGTCGACCACCGAGCCGGGACGGGCCGGGGGCACGACGACATACTCAGGGCCGCCCATTGCCTCGCCCGTGTGGAAGCTGAGGCTGTAGCCAATGTCCCACGCTGCGTTGCCGCTGTTGCGCACGCGCCACGTCTTTAGAAATGTGGCGCCCGGCTCGACAACGGTCCCGTCGGGTATCGTTTCGTCGCTGACGAAGATGGCCCCTTCGCGGCGGGGTACTGGAGAGACGATTAGATCGGCATAAAGGCCGGGACCAAACGGCTCGCCATCCGCGTTGCGGCTTTTCCATGTCGAACGATGACGGCCCGATCTCTCGCGGAGCCAACAGCGGCACGGCCACAACGCCAAAATCGCCCGGCTGCAGCGGCGGCAGCGGTACCGCGTCAGGCCCATCCATCTGGTCGTCGCTGTCGAAATGGAGCGCATAGCCATCGCTCCAGGGTCGGGTGCCGGTGTTGCGGATGCGCCACTCCTTGAGGAACTCGACGCCCGCCGTCACGGTCGAGCCGTCTGGCACGGTCAGGTCAGCAATGTAGCTGAGCTGATCCATCTCGCTGACGGCGCGGTCGCTGAAGTAGGGGCGCGGGTCCACGACGTCGCGGAGGACGTATCCCTTTAGTCCATAGCCGAGATGCTGCAATGTGAGATGGAGATGGACGCCGGTGGAGTTGCCGGTGGTGCCCGCCAGACCGAGCCGGTCGCCGATTTGGACGAACGTTCCCTCCCGAACGTCAGGATCGATGGTGGCCAGATGGGCATACCACGTGACCCAGGTTGTGCCGTCGTCCCAGTCGTGGCGGACGCGGACGTAGTTGCCATACCCTGTGTTGACGCCGGTGCGAATGCGGTCGACCACGCCGCGCTGGGCGGCCAGAATGTCCACCGCCCGCCCATTTTCAAGCGCCCGCAGGTCGATGCCCTCATGCAGACCGTTGGCGTAGGGACGCGGCGCATTGAAGGCGTTGGTGACCAGGAACTTGCGGTCAACCGGATTGGCCAGGAAGAATGGCGTGGCCGCTTCGAACTGAGTCGCGCCATGGTCACTGTGCCTCAGGAAACTGCTCAATAGCCACGCACCCGGGCTTCGGCCCACTCATAAATCTGCTGGTAGCCCATGGCTGAGCGGTCCCAGGAAAAGTCGGCTGCCATGCCGTTCTCCTGGATCGTCTGCCACGCTTCGCGATCGACGTTGTAGATGTAGATGGCCCGCTGCAGGGCATCCCAGAAGGCAGGGCTGCTGAACTCATAGAACGAAAAGCCGTTAATGCCGTCACTAACCGTATCAGCCAGGCCGCCGGTGGCGCGGACCACGGGCACGCTGCCGTAGCGCATGGCGATCATCTGGCCCAGGCCGCACGGCTCAAACAGCGACGGCATAATGAACATGTCACTGCCCGCGTAAATCGAAGGAGCCAGACCAGCGTTGTAGTCGAGGTAGGCCGTCATCTTGTCGCGGTGATAGCTGGCCAACTGGGCGAACATCGTTTCGTACCCGCTATCACCCGTGCCCAGCACCACAAACTGTGCGGGGCCGGCATAACCATTCATCAGCATATGGATGACGTGTCCGGTAATGTCCAACCCTTTTTGCCAGTCCAGCCGGGACACCATCGCCACAAGTGGGACGTTCTCGACCCGGGGGAGTCCGGCGGCTTCTTGCAGCGCAAGGCGATTGGCGGCGCGGTCAGCGAGCGTGGCGCTGTCGAAAGGCTGAGCGATGCGCTTGTCCGCTGCGGGGTTCCACTGCTCATAGTCCAGGCCGTTGAGGATGCCGTGGACATCGTAGCTGCGATGGCGCAGCAGGCTGTCCAGCCCCGCACCCCCTTCGGGCGTCATGATCTCACGCGCATAGCTGGGGCTGACTGTGTTGACCATCGTGGCGTGGTAGATGCCGCGGGCCATGAAGTTGACCTCGCCATACGCCTCTTCGTCCAGGGAGTGGGTCTGAATCTGAAGGTAGTCGAATACGTTCCAGCTCGTCTTGCCCTGGTGGGCCAGATTATGGATGGTGAAGACGGTTGGCGTTCGAGCGTAGAACGGGTCGAACTGTCCTGCCGTGGCCAGCCAGGTGACGGCAGGCGCCGTGTGCCAGTCGTGGGCATGGACGATGTCCGGCTGCCACTCCAGCTTGCGGGCCAGTTCCAGGGCCGCCTTGCTGTAGAAAGCAAAGCGGTAGGGATCGTCCCAATAACCATAAAGGTTGGGCCGGTTGAATAGATTCCGTTCGGCGATGAAGTAGATCGGGACTTCGCTGTCGGGTAAGGTACCGTTGAACGCCCCGCAAGAAATGATGCCGCTGCCGGTCGGCACATCCAGCCGCAGTGGCATGCTCGTGACGCCGGGGTAGCCCGCCTCGATGGCGCGATAGGCGGGCATCACGACGCGAACGTCATGGCCCATCTCTGCCAGCGCCTTGGGCAGCGACCCGCCGATATCGCCCAGCCCACCTGTCTTGGCAAATGGAGCTACTTCGGCGCTGAGGAAGAGAATCTTTAGTGGTTTGGCCATCGGGTATCCTTGCCGTAAATAAGAAGTCGCCGGTCACGCTGACGAACCTGCACTGTGAGGACGGTCGCGCGATGGCATACCAATACGATGCCGCACCCGGACAGGGCGGCACCACGTATTGTCCCCAATTGATGGTGGGATATCAACCCTTAGTGGCCCGACTGGGAGACCCGGCAGGTTAAAAATTATGGAAGCCGGACAACTGGGCGGGCCCCAGACAGTCCGGCGGAGGTAGATTTCTCAGCGGGCTGAGTGCTGTTTAGGCTGCAGACTCCAGGGAAGCCAGAACGCGCCGCAGACGAACATCCGCCTCGTTGCCGACCGGTTCCAGGGCAGGATTGATTCCCATGCCCAACATCGTGACCGGATTGACAATCGATATCGTCGTGCCCTCACCATCTTCGTCCTCATAGACGATGACGTTGCAGGGCAGCAGCAGCCCGATCTCCAGTTCCGTGGACAAAGCGCGGTGGGCCAGCGGCGGGTTACAAGCACCCAGAATGATGTAACGCCGAAAGTCGACGTCCAGCTTCTTCTTGAGCGTGGCCTTGACGTCAATCTCCGTCAGCACGCCAAAGCCTTCGTCCTTCAGAGCTTCGGTGACTCGTTTGACTGCCACGTCATAGGGCAGTTCAAGGTGCGTACGCATGCCATATTCCAGGGTGGTTTCACTCATTGTCTGATGCTCCCTTCCAAATTAACCGACAATCGGATCGAACCGGTTAACTGAACCGATCCAGACCCTTCAACGTTAATTGCCTCGCCACAATACCATGACGGCGACGGCCGCGAGAACGGTCAGGCCAAGCCCCGCTATCATGGCCACCATCCCCAGCGCATTGGCCCAATCGATGCCACCACTCTCGCCGGCCGGGTCTGGCGTGGCCACGACGCTTTCGGCCACTGCTGCCGGTGTGCGCGTCGGCGTCAGTGTCGGCGTCTCCAGCGCAGCAATCTCGGTCGTGGGCGTCATGCGTGGGGTGAACGTGGGCGGCGGCGTTTCGGTGGGCACGGCCGTTGGGGCGCGAATGAGCAGCTCCTGGCCAACCTGGAGCAGGGCGCTCTCGCTCAACTGGTTGAAGTCCAGCAGCTGTTCCAGCGACAAGCCATATCTCAGAGCGATGCCCCACAGCGTATCCCCGGTGTCGACAAAGTGGCTTTGCTGCGGCGTTGGCGTAGGCGGCGGGACTTCGCCGGGCAGCAATCGAATCTTGATTTCGTTGCCCGGATGGACAATTGTGTCCTCAGAGAAGCCATTGAGCCACAGCAGATCATTGAAATCAATCTGGTTCCACGCCGCAATTGCCCAGAGAGACTCTCCTTCGCGCACCTTATAGGTTGCCGGCGGTGTCGGAGTGGGCGGCGGCGCCTGACCATCGGCCAGACGGATCACCAGTTCGTCGCCCGGACTGAGGAAACTGTCCTCATTCAGGCCGTTGAACAAATAGATGTCGGCCAGAGAGACGTCGTAGCGAGCAGCAATGGCCCAAAATGTGTGGCCTGCCTGAACGGTGTGGACGATGGAACCGTCTTCTCGCGGACCTGCTACTTCAATCGGGGCAACATAGGCGATTACATCGGCCAGCTGCTCCGGCGATCGGGCACGCGGGGCGGAGCCGGACGGCTCGCCCACGACAAGCACATAGTAGTTCTGGTCGTGCCCAAAGGCATACCCCACGCCTGCTTCCGTGTGACGCGGCGAAACCATGTTGGCGAAGTGGGGCGGACTGTTGCGCCACCAGGTCACACCTTGACCGGTGGTCAGCCTGGTCCCGGCGACGTAGTTCTCGCCTGCCCAACCGGTGTAGCCGGCGCGCGCGGCGCGGTCCTGTGGCGAGCTGCCGTCTGCACCGTAATGGGAGTAATACCCATTGGCAGCCAGGTAGTTTGCGTGGGACTGGGCGGCAGCAGCCAACGTGCCGTTGTAGGTGTAGGGCGGCAAGCCGTATTCGGCCCGCACCTGGTTGACGAGGCGAAAGATTTCATCGGTGGGACTGCCCTGGGCCAGAGCGGGTTGCACCCCGCTAAACAAAGCCAGGAGTCCGAGTCCGATTAGGGTGATGACATGACGTAGACGGACCATACCACCCGCTACTATAAGTGAGAACAAAAGCGTGGGCAAGCATGTCTAACGGTACGCTACTCTCGCTGGATCGGTAAGCGTTCTCGCAATCTTCTGCCTCTGCGGGGGCCTTGCCCATGTCCAGAAATCGTCTATCGTTACGCCATGACTGAAGATGAAACCCAACCAGAAACCGTTGACTCTGATGCACCGGTCACCTTGCGCGAGATCACCAAGGATACCGTGCGCGCCATCGTGCGCCTTGAGGTGAGCCCGGAACAGGATGACTTCGTGGCGCCGAACTCTGTCTCCCTTGCTGAAGCGCTATTTGAGGACAAGGCGTGGTATCGGGCTATCTACGCGGATGAGACACCGGTCGGTTTTGTCATGCTCTTCGACGACGAGATAGAACCCAAGTACTATCTTTGGCGCTATATGATCGACCACCACTACCAGGGTCTGGGATATGGAAGGCGTGCGCTCGAACAAGTTATCGACTATGTCCGTGGTCGCCCGAACGCGACGGAGATGTTCCTGAGTTACGTGCCGGAGGACGGTGGTCCAGAGCTCTTTTACCGCAAACTTGGCTTCGAGAACACCGGCGAAGTCCAGCACGGCGAACATGTGATGCGCCTGGATCTGCTGGCTGCTGAATGACACACGCCTTGCTTATTGATCTTCGAGGTGACGGCTATGACCTTGCCGGCTGACAGTACGTTTCAGTTTACTTCTGACCTGCGCATTTGCCGTCTGCTGAATGGTATGTGGCAGGTGTCCGGGGCGCATGGCGCTATCGATCCGGAAGCAGCCATCCCGGCCATGTTTCGGTACCACGACGCTGGCCTGACTACGTGGGACCTGGCTGATCATTATGGCCCCGCTGAGTTGTTCATTGGCGAGTTTCGACGGCGGTTGACGGCCGAACGGGGCGCGGCTGCCCTAGATGAGGTTCAGGCGTTCACCAAGTGGGTGCCTCGCCCGGGACCGATGCCGCTGAGCCTGGTGCGAGAGGCAGTTGAACGGTCCCTACAGCGCATGGATGCATCCACTCTGGACCTGCTGCAGTTTCACTGGTGGGATTATCGTGATCCTGCCTACCTGGATGCGCTGCGCCATCTGGCGGCGCTGCGGGATGAGGGGCTGCTGCGCCACGTCGGCCTGACTAACTTCGACACCGAGCGTATGCGGATTATCGCGGATGCCGATGTTCGCGTTGTCTCCAACCAGGTGCAGTTCTCCATCGTCGACCAACGGCCGTTGGTGGCTATGCAATCGTTCTGTATTGAGAACAACATCTCGCTCCTGGCCTACGGGGCGTTGTGTGGCGGGCTGCTGAGCGACCGCTACCTGGGTGCCCGCGAACCATCGGCAGCCAGCCTGAATACGGCCAGCTTGCGAAAGTACAAGCAGATGATTGACGCCTGGGGAGGGTGGACGCTCTTCCAAACGCTTCTGACAACATTGAGTGAGATTGCTGCTCGCCACCAGGTAAGTATCGCCAATGTCGCCGTTCGCTTCGTGCTCGAGCAGCAGGCAGTAGGCGGCGTGATTGCCGGCGCGCGCCTGGGCGTGAGCGAGAATATCGCCGACAATCTGCGTGTCTTTTCATTCGAGCTCTCTGATGCGGACTTAGCGGCCATCAAGGCTGTCACGGACCGAGCCAACGATCTCTTCGCCATGATCGGCGATTGCGGTGATGAGTATCGCCGGTGATGCTTGACCCTTATGACGCATTGCATTATATTATTGGGAGGCTCGGTCATACGAGCCTTTGCCAAGACATAAATGGTGCACAGCACTGACGGGAGAGATAGTCCGATGGACAAGCAAACAAATATTCAAGCAGAACTCAACGAGGTAGAAGATCGCATTGACGCGGTTGAGATTACGTTGGAAGACTTGGGAGAAGATCAGCCGATGGGCTTTCGTCGTCTCTATCTGGCGGGCCTGGGCGGAGCGCTCATGGTGGGCGACCGCGTTGGTGGCATGGTCGACGGGCTGATTGGCCCGACGATGGATCGTCTGGTGGAGCGTGGCCTCGCTCTTGAAGACGAGCAGCTGCGCCAGTGGACGGATCCGGCACAGGAAAGCCTGCGCGGCACATTTGATGCTGCCAGTGACGCCAGCCGCCAGGCAACGCACTCAGCCAGTAGGACAGCGACGACCGTGGCCGGGGAAACGCGCAAGCAGTTCCTCGTGGCCAGCGGCAGCATGCTCACTGCGCTGTCGACCCAGATCGATGCGCTGCGCGAAAGCGTAGAAGAGCTGCGCAAGACGCTTCCCGAAGTTGACGAGAATAATAACGACGCCGCCTAAACAGCCGCGACGTGTATAGTCGCATATGAGAACAAAAAGGAGGAGCCTTCGCGCGAAGGCTCCTCCTTTTAATTTATATCAGTCGCCGTTCCTATTGGAATGCGTGGCTGGTTAATCTTTGTCCTGGAAGTCCAGCGACGCCGAGTTGACGCAGTAGCGCTGGCCGGTCGGGTTTGGACCATCGTCGAACAAATGACCCAGGTGGGCCCCGCAGCGTTTGCAGTGCACTTCAGTGCGCACCATGAAGAAGCTGCGGTCGGTGTCTTCGCCAACGTTTTCGGCATTCAGCGGCGCCCAGAAGCTGGGCCAGCCGCTGCCGGAATCGTACTTCTGTTCCGAGCTAAACAACTCCGCGCCGCATCCGGCGCAAACGTAGGTGCCGTCAACCTTGTGACCATTGAATTTACCCGTGAAAGCCCGCTCCGTGCCTTTCTCGCGCATGATGTGATACTGTTCCGGCGTCAATTCCGCTCGCCACTCAGCATCGCTCTTTTCGATCTTTTCCGTCATGATTACCTCCATCTGGTAACTGCTTGATACCTTATTGTAGGCAGGAACCGTTGGAACCGGATTAGATCAGGCTGGGCGTAATAGTTTCTTAACTGTTTGGCGCGGCGCTAGCGTGACGCTGCATCTCCTGGTGAATTGAGCTGCGAACCGCCCGTGTCTGATTAAGCTGAAGGGATGTCATCAGCACGCAGTGGTCTGACCGGCCCTCAACACATTTGACATGGGCCGTCGTGGCCTGGAGGTGAGGCGAGTGAAATGTGTAATCAATGCGAACCAGTGGGGCGGGTAAGGGAATGCGACCCAAATTCAGACTGTTAGGAAAGGTGTGGCCTAGACCGAAGCCAGCTTCGCGGAAAGCGTCTGTTAACTGCGCCGCGATCGTATCATAGGCGCGCGAGCGGTCACTCATGTTGAAGTCGCCGAGGACAACGACTGGCCCTGAGGCGGCCAGCGTTTGCTGAAGCAGGCTGCTGATCTCAATCTCCAGGTTGTCGTTGACAATGCCTCGCGGCAGAAACGGTGGTCGGATCCAGATGATGCCAGGCGAGCTGAAATGGACTGCAAACACGTTGACCTGGCTGAACGGCCAGTCAACCAGCGCATGAATGATTGGCCTGCCCACCGGAGGATAGTGCCACCTCTGTTCCACAATGGGAAATTTGCTCAACAGACCAACCGTTCCCGTCCGTACATCAAGGATGCGGTACGGGTACTGAGCGGCGAGAGTGCTGTCCAACACGGCAGCCGAGCGGGGCGTTAGCTCTTGCACAGCTACAACATCGCGGTCTGCCAGCGCAATCGTTTCGGCCAGTTGCTCGGCCGGCGTCGTAACGCTGAGGTTAAAGGTCATCATCGACAACGACGGGCGGGCCTGGTCGACCCGGTTGAATGCGGAGGTCGGCAGGGGGCGGTAGGTCAACAGGAACAGTGCCACGACTGCCACAGTGACGCCCAGAATCGTTGTTGAGCGGAGCGCCACCAGCGCGACGGGCAGCAGCAGAGCCGGCACGAACAGGAAGGGGCTGAACGTGCTGATCAACGCGAATAAGGGCGATGTGCCGGCAAAGAGCTGGCAGGCGAGCAGGACCAGCGCCAGGCCGATCAAATAGACGACACTCAGCCACTCGCCGGCATACCGGCCCCTTGTCATTGGTTCGAAAGCTCCCATTTCGTTTGTCACAGGTCGTACGATCCTACACGCTTCGAGACGCGTGCACCGGGCGGCCAAACACCATTGACCCGACGAACAGGATACGCAAACCGACTGCTGTGGCTGCGCTCTCCTCACCAATACCTGTCAGGTGGCCCCCCGGCGGGCTTGGGATATAATCCGGCGTAATGCGTATCCCGCCCGGTCCGAATCGCCCACTTTCTGTCCGTGTGCTGGCCGGGGTCCTCCTGCTCATTGGGCTTTGGAACGGGGTGCGTAGTCTGACAATCTCGCGACAGTTAACATGGCTGGCTAGCCTGGAGGTTGACTCAGCGGCTCAACTCAGAATTGGATTGTCGCTGCTGTGGGCCGTGCTCTTTGTAGTGGCGGCCGTTGCGCTCTGGCGCGGCGCGCCGTTTGCTCGCTGGGGCACACCGGCGCTATTTCTTCTCTATGCAGTTTCTGAGCTAGCATTCCCTCTGCTCTCCGGCACCGGAGAGCTGGCCCCCATGCGGGTACTGTCCTATGCGGCACTTATTGGCATTTCGTGGTGGTTGCTGAACCGGCCACCGGCGAAATTGTACTTCGATTCCCACATTGCTAGGAGGCAGCGGAGCGACGCATCCCATGAACCCCAAAATTGAACAACTACGACAGTTAAAGCAGCAGTCGGCCGACGGCGGCGGAGAGGAGCGGATGGAGAACCAGCGCGCTCGGGGCAAGATGACAGCCTGGGAGCGCATCGATATCTTGCTGGATAAAGGTTCCTTCCATGAGATCGATGCGCTTGTGACCCACCGCGAACACAACTTCGGTATGGACAAGAAGCGGATACCGGGTGACAGTGTTGTCACCGGCTGGGGAACCATCGACGGCCGTCTGGTCTACGTCTTCAGTCAGGATTTCACTGTGTTTGGCGGCAGCCTGAGCGGTGTGCATGCCGAGAAGGTATGCAAGATCATGGATATGGCCGTCCGGAACGGCGCCCCCGTGATCGGCATTAACGACTCGGGTGGTGCCCGGATTCAGGAAGGCGTGGTCAGCCTCGGCGGCTATGCCGACATCTTCCTGCGCAACACATTGGCTTCGGGTGTGGTGCCCCAGATTAGCGCCATCATGGGGCCATGCGCGGGTGGCGCCGTCTACTCCCCGGCCTTGACCGACTTCATCTTCATGGTCAAGGGCACCAGTCACATGTTTATTACGGGACCCGATGTGGTCAAGACCGTGACGGGTGAGGACGTGACCTTCGAGGAGCTGGGCGGGGCGATGACTCATAACGCGAAGAGCGGTGTGGCTCACATGGCGACCGAATCCGAAGAGGATTGCCTGTTCCTGATTCGCGAGTTGATGAGCTATCTGCCGCTCAACAACATGGAAGACCCGCCATTCAAGCCAAGCCCGACGGACGACAATCTGCGCGCCGACGCCAGCCTCAACGACATTGTTCCCGACAACCCAAACAAGCCGTATGACATCAAGGATGTGATCCACCAGATTGTGGATGACGGTCAGTTCTTTGAGATCCAGGAGCATTACGCCCAGAACATCGTGGTCGGCTTTGCGCGACTGGGGGGCTTTACGGTCGGCATTGTGGCCAACCAGCCGATGGTGCTGGCGGGGGTGCTCGATATTGATGCCAGCGAAAAGGCGGCCCGCTTTGTCCGCTTCTGCGACTGCTTCAATGTGCCCTTGCTGGTGTTCGAGGATGTGCCCGGGTTCTTGCCGGGCGTCGATCAGGAGTATGGCGGCATCATTCGCCACGGGGCCAAGCTGCTCTACGCGTTCTGCGAGGCGACCGTGCCCAAGATGACGGTCATCACGCGCAAGGCGTACGGTGGGGCCTACTGCGTCATGAACAGCAAACACATTCGCTCTGACTTCAACGTCGCCTGGCCGACGGCCGAAATTGCCGTCATGGGTCCGGAAGGGGCAGTCAACATCATCTACCGGCGTGAGATCAAGGACGCCGACGACCCCGATGGCCAGCGTAAGGAGCTGGTCAACGAGTATCGCGAGCATCTGGCGAATCCTTACATCGCTGCACAGCACGGCTATATCGACGATGTGATCGAGCCGAGCGAAACCAGGCCGCGTCTGATCAATGCGCTCAACATGCTGCAGAACAAACGCGACCAGAATCCGCCCAAAAAGCACGGCAACATGCCGCTATAAGAGGCGATGCCTGTCTGACCGACTGAAGCGAGGAGAGTGCGATGTTAAGGGAAGATGGATTACTAGCGCAGAAGTTCAACAAGGTATTGATCGCCAACCGGGGCGAGATTGCCATGCGCATCCTGCGGGCGGCCCATGAGCTGGGCATCCGCACGGTGGCGGTCTTTTCCGATGCCGATCGCAGCGCGCCGCATGTCCGCTTTGCCGATGAAGCGTACTACATTGGCCCGCCGCCCTCACGTGAGAGCTACCTGGTGATGGAGAAGATTATCGATGTGGCCAAGCGTTCCGGCGCAGGGGCCATTCATCCCGGCTACGGGTTCCTGGCGGAACGGGCTGAGTTTGCCCAGATGTGTGTGGACAATGATATTGTCTTTGTCGGGCCGCCGGCTCGCGCCATCGCCACGATGGGCGACAAGCTGACAGCTCGCAGCACCGTGGAAGCCGCCGGGGTGCCGGTTGTGCCGGGCACCAAGCCCGGGTTATCGGATGAGGAGATGACGGCCGCCGCCATCGAGATGGGATTCCCGGTGCTGGTCAAAGCGTCGGCGGGGGGTGGGGGCAAGGGAATGCGTCCAGTCCACCGTCTGGAAGATCTTACGGATGCGTTTTCGGCTGCGCGACGCGAGTCGATGGCCGCATTTGGCGACGACACGGTCTACATTGAGAAGCTGATCTCCGAAGCACGACACATCGAGATTCAACTGTTGGCCGATGTCTATGGCAATACACTGTATCTTGGCGAGCGGGAGTGCTCGCTGCAGCGACGCCATCAGAAGCTGATTGAGGAAGCGCCGTCGTTTGTCGTCGACGAAGATCTACGCCGGGCGATGGGCGAAGTGGCCGTCGCAGCCGCCAAAGCGGTCGACTACGTCAACGCGGGCACGATCGAGTTTCTGCTCGACAAGGACAAGAACTTCTACTTTCTGGAGATGAATACGCGCCTGCAGGTGGAACATCCTGTCACCGAGCTGGTGACGCGGATCGACATCGTGCAGGAGCAGCTGCGGATTGCGCGCGGCCGACGTCTGCGTATTCAGCAGGAAGATATTCGCATCCAGGGTTGGGCGATTGAGTGCCGCATCAACGCTGAGGACCCGTACAACAACTACCTGCCCTCGACCGGACTAATATCGTCGCTGCAACTTCCGGCTGGGCCGGGCGTGCGCGTTGACACGGGCGTCTACTCAGGGCTGGAGATCTCCCCGTATTACGACTCGATGATCAGCAAGCTGGTCTGCTATGGGGAGTCGCGGGCGGAAGCCGTGCTGCGCATGCGGCGCGCCCTGGAGGAGTATCGCATTATGGGTGTGCGCACCAACATCCCATTCCACCAGCACATGATGGAGAGCCATCGTTTCCTGTCGGGGCAGTTTGACACGAGCTTTGTGGAGAACCGCTTTAGCATGGATGATCGGGAAGCACGCCACTCTCAGGAGGCGGCGCTGCTGGCTGTGCTGGCGGCCCATGAACAGAGTCAGCGCGCGGCCCAACTTGTGGCTCCGGGTGAGCGCGATACGAGCAACTGGAAGTGGTATAGCCGGTGGGAACGGCTGCGCCGCTGAGGAACTGAACCATATGAAGTACATTGCTTCTGTTAAAGGGACTGAGTTCACGATTGAGATTGATCAGGACAGCGGTATTACGATTGACGGCGAACCGGTGGAAGTTGACTTCAGACGATTGGAGGCAGGTGGCATTACCTCGCTCCTCCTGGATCATCGCTCCATTGCGGCCACGGTTGAAGATCGACGCGACCATTGGGATGTTCTGATCGAAGGCGAGCTGTATTCCGTCACTGTTGAGGACGAACGGGCCTACCGGCTGAACCGGCAGCGGGGCGGCGAACTGGGTGCCGACGGCGAGGCGGTGGTTAAGTCGCCCATGCCCGGCATCATTGTCACCGTGCCTGTGGCAGAGGGTGACCATGTGTCGTTCGGAGATAAAGTTGTCATCCTCGAATCGATGAAGATGGAGAACGAGCTGAAGGCGCCGTGCAATGGCATCATTTCCCATGTTCACGTGAATGGCGGCGACAGCGTGGAGAAAGATCAGCCGCTGATAGCCATTACCCAGGTGACCGAGTAGGATCCGAAAGCAAGGAGCCGGACCAATTGTGAGCCGCCCCAGCAGTGAGCCCGAGGCCGCCGGCCCGGCAGATAGCCTGGAAGTCGAGGTTAAGTTCCTGGTAACGGAGTTGCCGGCGCTGCGCCGGCGTCTGTTGGCGGTGGGTGCACGGCCCGCGCATCCTCGCGTATTTGAGCGTAACGAGCGGTTTGAAACAGCAGATGCTGCGCTGCTGCAGCGAGGTGAGCTGCTGCGGCTGCGCCAGGATGCGGGTGTTCGGTTGACCTTCAAAGGTCCGTCGGCAGAAGACGCCAGCAGTGAGGTGAAGGTGCGGGAAGAGATTGAGGTGGCGGTGGCCGACTTCGACACCATGAGCGCTATCTTGCAGCGGCTGGGCTTTGCACCGGTTCAGACTTACGAGAAGTACCGCGAAACCTTCCATCTGCATGACCTGGAGGTCGTGCTGGACGAAATGCCGTATGGCGACTTCATCGAGCTGGAGGGGCCGGAATCGTCCATCCGGGCAGCCGCCGATCAACTCGGTCTCGACTGGTCAGAGCGCATCACGACCAACTATCTCGCTTTGATGGCGCATATGAAAGCTGCCTACAGCCTGACCTTTGACGACCTGACCTTTGCTAACTTCGCTGATGTGGACGCAAGAGTCGCTGCGTTGGCGCAGCAACAACCTGAAGCGCTGCGCGAATAGAGAAAACCCATGCCAGATTCCATTGAGCGACCCGATCTTTCCGGCCTGCCGGCTGACGTCGTGGCCTATATCGAACAGTTGGAGGCGAAACTCGCCGCAGACGCCACTACGCCTGCGCCATCCCGCCCTCCAACTAACGCTGCCGACTTCTCCGAGCCGCCAGGGTCGCAGCAAGTCATCACCATCAGCGCCGCCGGCCTGGCTAAGCGGACGCCGCGTCATCTTTATACCCGGCAGGGGCGCGGCGGTATGGGCGTGTTTGATATCGACCTGCCAGAAGACGATGAGCCGGTGGTGATGGTGGCCGCCGATCTTGACGAAATGTTGTTCGTTTTCACGCGTGACGGCCGTGCTTACCGGCTGCCAACTTCGGCGCTGGCGGAACAGCCCGTGCGGGCACGCGGCGAGCCGTTGGCGGGGCTGATTCCCCTTGCCGCCCACGACCGTGTCGTGGCCGTGCTGGCTGAGCGCGGCGGCAGCGCCATTGCGCTGGTCAGCCAGCGTGGCTGGGTGCGACGCGTCCGCTCCGCCTATCTCGGCCAGAGCCTCATTCCCGGCACGAGCTTCCATGACCAGAAGGAGGGCGGCCCGCTCGTAGGTGCGTGCTGGACGTCTGGCAGCGACGATCTGTTCATAGGTTCGCGGGACGGCAAAGGCATCCGCTTCAACGAATCCCAGGTTCCGGCGCGCGGCTGTCTGGGTATCCGGCTCGATCCCAGCGACGAGGCCATCGGCATTGCGGGCGTGGCTCAGGATGGTCAACTCTTTCTACTCGGTGAGGACGGGCGCGGTACGATTCGCGAGATGAGCGGCTTCGCGGCCAATCGCGCGCCGGGCGCAGGCGGCAAACTGGCCATGAAGACGGCTCGGTTGGTCAGCGTGGCCGCTGTTGCCGAGCCAGCCGACATCATGGTCATCTCGCGTCTGAGCAAGATGATTCGCTTCGGTGCCGGGTCGGTGCCGCCGAAGAGTGGGGTGGTGCAGGGAGTGAACTGCATGAGCCTGCGTGCTGATGAAGCCGCGGCGGCGACGGTCATCTCCTTGGCCGAGGCGTAATTCGGGGTAGGTGGACCGCAGTGGGCGGATGAGCCGTTCATTGTCATCCGAGACAAGAAGAACTGAAGAGAAAATAGAGGACATTATCATGGACAATATGCTGGAACGTGCACAAGCTTTGAGCGACGAGATGGTTCGGTTGCGGCAGGATATCCACGCCCACCCCGAACTGGGCTTTCAGGAGTTTCGTACGGCGGGGCTGGTGGCCGACACGCTGGCCGAAATTGGCGGCTATGAGGTCAAGACCGGGGTCGGCCGTACGGGCGTGGTAGCGGAGATTGGCAGTGAAGAGGGTCCGACCATCGCCATCCGGGCCGATATGGATGCGCTGCCGATTGCCGAAGAAGGAGATGCCGGCTACTGCTCGACTGTCGATGGGGTGATGCATGCTTGTGGCCATGACGCGCACACCGCGATCCTGCTTGGCGTGGCCCACCTGCTCCGTCAAAGCTTCGCCGAAGATCCGTGGCAGGGGCGCGTGCGGTTGTTGTTCCAGCCATCAGAAGAGGCGTTTGACGAAAACGGCATCAGTGGGGCGACAGCTATGATCGATGATGGCGCGCTGGTAAAAGCCGACGCGGTCATTGCCCTGCATGTTGCGTCCGACAAGCCCAGCGGCGTGCTGATGTTCCAGGATGGGTACAGCCTGGCGGCCGTCGACTCATTTGAGGCCAATATCCATGGCGACGGTGGGCACGGTGCTTACCCACATACCGGCAGCGATCCACTCTTTATGCTGGTGCCGATTCTGAGCGCCATCTACGCTATCCCGTCGCGCCGGATCGATCCGCTGGATCCCGTGGTGGTGAGTCTGGGCCGGGTCAGTGGTGGGGCTGCACCCAATGTTATTCCTAACCGGGTCCATCTGTTGGGGACCATCCGATCGTATGCCCAGGAGACCCGCGAGCAGTTGTGGGCGGAGCTGGAACGCGCATTGAAGCTGAGCGAATCGTTTGGCGGGCGGTATGACCTGGCCATTACGCAGGGCTACCCAAGCATGAACAATGATCCGGACGCCAACGCCTGGATGCGCGGCGCCGCGGTCGACCTGCTTGGTGAGGATGTCGTTGAGGATGCCCGGTTCGGTATGGGGGCGGAAGACTTTGCCTATATGACCAACCAGGCCAAGGGCGCCATGTTTATGTTAGGCGCGGCGGTGCCCGATGACCTGGTGCGTCATCACCATACGAGCATCTTTGATATTGACGAAACGGTGCTTCCCAAAGGTGCGGCGGTGCTGGCAGAAACGGCCCGGCGCTACGTTACCGGGACGCTTTAAGGTTATTATGACAATCAAGAACTTGCGTTCTATAGATATCTCCCTGGTTGTTATGTATACTGTGTTTGCTTAGATGAGTATATTGTGACAAGAGCGGCTTGGTCCGGCATATTGCCGACCCTGTCGCTGGTGCCGAAGGTTCATTCATCAGGGATATCCCAGGAGGTTTCATATGTCAGTTGTGTCGTCTGCGAAACAGACTCGCGCCGCAGCATCGCTGCAGCAGTGGGGGTCGGCTCTTCGCTACCGCTACCCAATTTTGGGAGCATTTCTTGTGCTGGCCGTGCTGTTCTCGGCCATGCCGGCTCAATCCTCAACGATTCCAACATTTAGCATCGTCAGTGTAGTCGCCGATCAGACCGTCACGGTTCAGACCAGCAACTTCCCGGCCAACCAGAACTTCGTTGTCACGATGGGCCCGATGGGGACGCAGGGGGTCAACGGCGTTGTCGTGGCTACCACGAACTCCGGGGCTGGTGGGGCGTTCCAGGCTACCTATACGATTCCGGAACAACTCCGCGGCTCGTATCAGATCGCCATACGGATGCAGACTACCCACGCTTATCCGTACTTTGCTTACAACTGGTTCTATAACAACACATCGACCAGCGGCCCTGGAACCGGCAACCCCGGCACGGGCGGCGTGCCAGATTACACCGGCATTCCTACCTTCTCCATTGCAGCTGTGCAGGCCGACACGAATGTGACGATCCAGACATCTAACTTCCCGGCCAACCAGACGTTCACGATCACGATGGGCCCGATGGGCACGCAGGGCGTGAATGGCGTTGTTGTTGGGACGCTGGATTCTGGTGCAGGCGGTGCCCTGTCAGCAACCTTTAACATTCCTGAGCAACTGCGCGGATCCTATCAGATTGCGGTTCGCGCGCAGACCGCGCAGGCGAATCCGTTCTTCGCCTACAACTGGTTCTACAACAACACGACGGCCGGCAGCCCCGGCAAGGGTGGCGAGGGCGCTGTTACCACGCCTGGTTACACGGGCATCCCGACCTTCACCGTTTGCTCGGTCACGCGGGACCAGATGGTTACGATCCGCACGACCAACTTCCCGCCGAACCAGACGTTCACCGTAACGATGGGACGGATGGGCACGCAGGGCATTAACGGCATCGTCGTCGGCACGCTGCCTTCTGGCGCGGGTGGCCAGTTGAATGCGTCGTACAATATCCCGGCCGAGCTTGTCGGCGCGTCCCAGATCGCAATTCGTGCCCAGACTGGTCAGGCTTATCCGTTTTACGCCTACAACTGGTTCTTCAACACAACAGCGACTGTTTGCTAACGTACAGCCCGGTCGCACGGCCAGGCGCTTAGTAATCCGGGCCCTCTCTGTCATTGCGACAGAGGGGGCCTTTTTTCTGTTCATTGGTCGTTCAGGCATTGGCCTCCGGACCCCATTCATGATAGAAACAGGGGGTTATTTTGTTGCTAAGTGATAGGAGTTCCCTTTGTTCTCAGGCTTAATTCGGTCGATGCGGCCGCGCCAATGGCCCAAGAACATTTTTGTTTTTGTGCCCCTGTTGTTCGACAGGAAGCTGTTCGATCCGGCAAGCGTGTTGGCAACGACGCTGGCCTTCGTCTTGCTGTGCCTGATGTCGAGTGCTGTCTATCTCATGAACGACCTGGTCGACATTGAGAGCGACCGCCAGCATCCGGTCAAGAAAGATCGCCCTCTCCCCTCCGGCCAGCTCAGCCCGCAGGTAGCAACCGTGGCCGCGGTCGTGCTGGCGACTGTGAGTCTGGTCGGCGGTTACCTGCTGACGCCCGCATTGGCGGCTGTTCTACTGGCTTATCTGCTGCTGCAGGTGGCCTATACGTTGTGGCTCAAGCATGTGGTGCTGGTTGATGTCATGGTCATTGCCGCGGGCTTTGTTCTGCGGATTGCCGCCGGCGTGGTTGTGATCGACGTGGAGCGATTTTCGCCGTGGCTGTATGTCTTTGGCGGCTTTCTGGCCCTGATTATGGCCATCGGCAAGCGACGTCACGAGCTGGTTCTGCTGGGCGAGGAAGCCGGGAGTCACCGGGCTATCCTTGATGATTACTCCGTTGATTTGACGGACCGGATGCTGGGCATTGTCACCAGTGGTTCGGTCGTGGCTTACAGCCTCTACACGTTCCTGGCGGAAGGGGTGCCGGACAACCACGCCATGATGCTGACCATCCCGTTCGTCCTCTATGCGGTCTTTCGCTATCTCTATCTCATCCATGTTCGCCAGGAGGGGGGGGCGCCGGAAGAGATCGTGCTCCGCGACCGCCCGTTCCAGGCCAACCTCATTCTCTACGGAATCATGGTTGTCCTTGCCCTCTACGTCATCAACTAAACGATCATGGTGACAGCTACCGCTCCGGGCAAGATCATTCTCTTTGGCGAACACGCCGTGGTCTATGGTCAGCCGGCCATTGCCGCGCCCGTTAGCCAGGTTCGGGCGCGGGCTGATGTGGAATCACTGGACGGGGAAGGCATCTTGCTGCGAGCACCTGATCTGAGCATGGAGGGATGGCTGGGTGATGCGCCGCCGGATGACCCACTCGCGGCACCCTTGCGCTATCTGCTGGCCCGGGCCCCTGACCAGGCCAACCGCTCATTCGCCGTTACCGTGACCAGCCAGCTGCCCATCGCCAGTGGCCTCGGCAGCGGGGCGGCCATCGCCACGGCCGTTATCCGGGCTGCCGGTCGCTTTCTGGGTCTGGAAGCTGAGTTGACACCCGAAGTCATTAGCGGTCTGGTCTATGAGGTGGAGAAACTCCACCACGGTACGCCCAGCGGGATTGACAATACCGTCATTGCCTTCGAGCAGCCGGTCTACTTCCAGCGGCAGACGCCGCAGAACCTGATCGAGCCGTTCGCAATCGGCCGTCCCCTTACCTTGCTCATTGCCGACACGGGCATGCGCAGCAGCACGCGCGATGTTGTCGGCGATGTTCGGCGGCAGTGGCTGGCAAACCCACAAGCTTTCGAGGCCCTGTTCGCGGCGTGCGGGGCGTTGGCCGAGCAGGCGCGCGCAGCCATTGCCGCTGGCGACCTGACCCTAGTCGGGCGTCTCATGAACGCCAACCAGCGCGAGCTGGAGCGAATGACCGTGTCTTCGTTGGAGCTGGAACGGCTGGTGTCGGCGGCGCTGGCAGCCGGGGCCACTGGGGCCAAGCTCAGCGGCGGTGGCCGGGGCGGCAATATGATCGCTCTGGTGGAGCCAGACGGAGCCGGGCAGGTGGAGCAGGCCCTGCATCGCGCCGGGGCTGTGCGCGTTCTCAGGACAGTAGTTGGTTAAGGTATGATGAATATCACGCAATCGATGGCATCACCGGGCGGTAATCGGCCGGTTGGAACGCAAAAGAGCCGGCTTGCGCCGGCCCCTGGGCCACATGATGGTGTGGCAGGCTACGACCCTGTGGGCCGGAGCATAATGCCGCTTTTCAGGGGGATCTTACGCCTTGGACAGCGTTTTGATGCAGCGTGTGCAAAGCTTCTTGCGAATGCTGCGTCCGTTTTCGAAGACGCTAACCTGCTGAATGTTTGGCTTGAACTGCCGTTTTGTCTTTCTCTGCGAGAAACTTACTTTGTGACCGGACATCGGCCCCTTGCCACAATTTTCACATTTCGCCATAATTTCACCTTACCCGGCGGCCGAAAGTCGGCCACCCAAATAAAAGGCGACCTGCATGGTCGCTTGTTTACATTGCAATTTGAAGGAACGACCTCCTATTATAGGCTCAGGCCGTTCCGAATGCAACCGGCAATCAGGGTAGAGGAGCGGTAGTCACATGCCTGTCAAATCGGACTCGCAAGGTCAAATCGATATCTCGTCGGCCACTATAGCCACCATCGCCAGCCAGGCGGTTAACATGTGCTATGGGGTGGTGGGCATGGCCAGCAAAAACCTGGTCGACGGCATTGCCCAATTGCTGCAGCGCGATGCGCGTCGCGGTATTGACGTCAAAGTCGAAGGCGAGGAGATCATCATCGACATCTATGTGATCGTCGAGTATGGTGTTCGTGTGCGCACCGTGGCCGAAAGTATCCAGCAAACAGTCAAGTTCCATGTGGAGCGCTCAGTCGGCCTGCCCGTCCACTCTGTGAACATCTACGTACAGGGTCTGCGTCAGAGCGCCGGCGGCTAGGGCGGCACATTCCCGGAGGTTGAGGTAGCATTGGTTACGGCATTGACGTCAACAAACACTATGTCCACACGTACTGATAAATGGCTTCATTGCAGCGGCCACCAGCTAAAGACGATGGCTCGAGCCGGTCTCTACTGGCTGGACGCCAACCACAAGCATGTCAACGAGCTGAATGTCTTCCCGGTTCCCGACGGTGACACGGGCACCAATATGCTGCTCACGATGCAGTCGGCTGTAGCGCGCATTGACAGCGGCGACGAAGAACACGTCGGCAAAGTGGCCGGGCAGCTGGCCCAGGGTGCTCTGATGGGCGCACGCGGCAATTCGGGTGTTATTCTCAGCCAGATCTGGCGCGGGCTGGCCCATAGTCTGAGCGACAAATCAACCTTCGAGGCCGCCGACCTGGCTGCTGCGCTGAAGGATGCGGCTGACACGGCCTACAAAGGTGTGATGCGCCCGGTCGAAGGGACCATTCTTACGGTCATACGCGCGGGAGCAAACGAAGCAGAAGATGCTGTGCGCAAGAGCAGCGATCTGCGTTTTGTCCTGGAGCGTGTGTTGGAACGGTGCGAGCAAACATTGGAACGCACCCCATCGATGTTGCCCATCCTCGCTCAGGCCGGAGTTGTCGATTCCGGTGGACAGGGGCTTGTATATATCCTGCAGGGCATGTTGCGTTACGCGGAAGGGGAACTGAATTTGCACGATCAGATCACGATCCATTCCGGCAATCACAATGGGCCTGCTGAGGTATCACTGCCTGTTCCCGGGCCGGGATCGCCGGCACAAGCCCACGCCATTCCCGAAGGGGGCGAGTTGGAGTTTCCGTATGATGTCCAGTTCATCCTGCTGGGCAGTGGGTTGGATGTGCTCGCCGTGCGGGACAAGATCGACAGCATGGGTGACTCCACCGTAGTCGTCGGTGATGACTCCACGATCAAAGTCCATATTCATGTCAAGGACCCGGGCGAGCCTCTGAGCTACGGAGCCAGTTTGGGTGCAGTGACTGATGTGGTCGTCGAGAATATGCAGTCGCAAATGGAGGAGATCGTGGGCGGGCCGCCGTCACCGATGGCCGGTTCGGCACCACGACCGATTCAGAGTGAGCTGCAGCCCGGCCAGATAGGCGTCGTGGTTGTGGCCTCGGGCGAGGGGATCGGCGAGGTATTCATGAGTCTCGGCGCATCTAGCCTGGTGAACGGTGGCCAGACCAACAACCCGAGCACGGAGGAGCTGCTCGAAGCGATCGAGCAGTTGCCGACCGATAAGGTCATTCTGTTACCGAACAACAAGAACATCTTTCTGGCGGCGGAGGCGGCCCGCGACCTGAGTGAGAAGCAGGTCTCAGTCGTGCATACCCGCACCGTGCCGCAGGGGATTAGTGCGCTGCTCACCCTGGACGCAGATGGTGACCTCGATGAGTTGACCCGCACGATGGAACAGGCCGCCAGCGAGGTGGTCACCGGTGAGATTACGACCGCCACCCGGTCGGTGACACTCGACGATGTCGAGGTGCAGGAAGGGGCGATCATTGGTCTTGTAGATGGTCACCTGTGCGCCTCAAGCCTTGAATTCGATGAGGTGTTGTCGCAGATCCTGGCTGGTCTGGATGTGGACAATCGCGAGATTCTGTCCATCTACTATGGCCGAGACGTCGTCCCTGAGCGGGCCAAAGCGCTGGCTGACCAGATTGCGAGCGACCATCCCCACCTAGAAGTCGAACTCTTGCAAGGTGGACAGAAGCATTACTTTTTCATCTTGGGAGCCGAATAATCTTGACTGACAATCGACTGCCATAAGGACACAAACGGAACATGGAGCGAGCACTGGAGCGTTTGGAGCGTGTCCTGGAGCTGGAAAAAGAACAGGGATATCAGAATAAGGCGGTGGTGGGCGGAATCCGCCAGTTTGCTGTCTATTGGGTAACGCAGGCGCAGGAAGAGGCAGTCGACGAAGCCGATCAGGCTCTGGCCGAGCAGATTTCAGATGTGTTGATGCAGTACGGTCGTTTGTCCGGCACAGAGGCACGCCAGAAGGCGATAGCTACGCTGTTCGAGAGCATCGCCCGGCGTCGGGCGCGGGTAGGCACACCGGCCCCGCAGGCCAAACCTGCCCCGCAGACCACACCGCCTCCACCCCGCGAAACACCGCAGGCGCCTCCCCCACGCGAGTCGAAGCCCCCCGCACCTCCACGCCAGAAAGAACCTCGCCAGCAAGTTGACTCCCAGAGCAGCCGCCCACAGCGCAAGGAGACGGCGCAGGCCCCGGTCGCCAAGCGGCCGCCGGAGGAGCCTGATGTGGAAGGGCTTTCCCAATCGGTTTCGGCCTTGAAAGGGGTCGGGCCGAAGACGGCCGATCTACTTGCCAACATCGGGGCGACGACGATCTGGGAACTGCTCTACCTGTTCCCGCGCCGCTATGACGACTACAGCGTCATGAAGCCGATCAACGAGCTTGCCTATGGCGAGCAGGTGACGATCATCGGTACCATCTGGCAGACTCGCGTTCGCCGCACTCGCACCAATCAAACGATGATTGAGTCGATTATCAGCGACGGGACCGGCAATATCAAGGCGACGTGGTTCAACCAGCCGTGGCTGAAGGACCAGCTTGCCGCCGGCATGCAGATTGTACTCAGTGGCAAAGTGGACTTGTTTCTCGGCCGCCTGGTGTTCAACTCGCCGGTCTGGGAACCGCTGGAGATGGACCCGCTCAAGACGCGGCGTATCGTGCCGGTGTATCCACTGACGCAAGGATTGCAGGCCAACAAGCTGCGCGAGATTATGCAGCGCACCGTCGACGAATGGGCGCCTCGCGTGCCCGATCCGCTGCCGGACGAGATACGTCGCCGCCATCGCTTCATGCGCCTGACAGAAGCGCTGCAGCAGATTCATTTTCCTGATAATCAGCAAGCGCTGGAGCAGGCGCGTCGTCGGATGGCGTTTGACGAGCTGCTGCTTCTGCAGCTGGGCATGCAGGGCCAGCGGCAAGCGTGGACCGCCCAGCCCGGACTACCGGTCGGAGGCAGCGAAGCAGTGCTCGGAGAGTTCATGCGGCAGCTGCCGTTCGAACCGACGAAGGCACAGCGGCGGGTCATCAGCGAGATAATTGATGACATGACCGTCAACCGTCCCATGAACCGGCTGCTGCAAGGGGATGTGGGCTCGGGCAAGACGGCCGTTGCGGCGGCGGCGATGGTCGTGGCTGCGCGCGACGGCAAGCAGGCTGCGCTCATGGCGCCGACCGAAATCCTGGCCGAACAACATTTCGCCGGATTGCGCGGGCTGCTTGAGCCCCTGGGTGTTACTGTTGGGCTGCTGACGGGAAGCACGCCGGCCAAAGAGCGAGAGGCGCTGCTGGCTGCGCTGGCTGATGGTCAGCTTCAGGTCATCATTGGCACTCATGCCCTGATCCAACCGACTGTCCAGTTCCAGCAGTTGGCGCTCGCGGTTATCGACGAACAGCATCGCTTTGGTGTGGACCAGCGCGGCGCACTGCGAGAGAAGGGGCCGGAGAGCGACGCCGGGCGTATCAGCCCCCACCTGCTGGTCATGTCGGCCACTCCTATTCCCAGGACGTTGGCCCTGTCGTTCTACGGCGATCTGGACGTGTCGGTCATTGACGAGATGCCGCCGGGCCGGCAGGAGATTAAGACCCGCTGGCTGCGAGCCACGGAGCGGGAACGCGCCTACAGGTTCATCAGCAAGCAAGTGGCTGAGGGCAGGCAGGCGTTTGTCATCTACCCGCTGGTGGAGGAGTCCGGGTCAATTGACGCGCCGGCGGCCGTTGCCGAATACGAGCGCCTCCAGCAGGAGGTCTTTCCAGACCTGAAAGTCGGGCTGGTCCACGGCCGTCTGCGATCTGAGGAGAAGGACCTGGCCATGCGCGCCTTTGCCGCCGGCGAGACCTCGATCCTTGTGGCCACCTCGGTCATTGAGGTGGGTGTGGATGTGCCCAACAGCTCGGTCATGGTCATAGAGAGTGCCGATCGTTTTGGGCTGGCCCAACTGCACCAGTTCCGTGGTCGCGTGGGGCGCGGCCAACACGCTTCGTACTGTATCCTGATTGCCGACGAAGTCTCCAACGACGCGGAGCAGCGGCTCGGCGCGCTGGAAGAGACCAATGATGGCTTCATCCTGGCCGAGCGGGACCTGGAGCTGCGGGGGCCGGGCGAGTTCTTTGGCCGCCGCCAAAGCGGCCTACCGGAACTGAAGCTGGCGTCCCTTTTGCACGATATGGACGTGATGGTGCAGGCTCAGACAGAAGCGGTTGAATTATTTAAGGTAGATCCGGCGCTGGAGGCTCCTGAACATCGCCTTTTGCGTGATCTTGTGGCACAATTCTGGCAGTCGGCAGGTGACATAAGCTAGATAACCCACTGGCTGACGGAATGAGGTAGGCGCGCGAGGAGTGCTCGCTCGCCCGTGGAGGAAGCACTTTTTGTTCATTCGGGCCGTATATCCCGGGACCTTTGACCCCGTACACTTTGGACACCTTGATCTGATCAAGCGTGCCGCTAATCTCTTCGAGGAGATTTACGTCGCCGTCTACGACCACAACCGGCCAACCAAGTCGGTCATCTTTTCCGTCGAAGAAAGGGTGGAGATGGTCAAGGTCGCCCTCGGCACGCCGACTGATATCGTTGTCGTGCCGTTTACGGGGCTGCTGGTTGACTTCGTACAGAACATCGACGCGCAGGTCATTGTGCGTGGTCTTCGTGTGTTCTCCGACTTCGAAATGGAATTCCGGTCAGCGCTCGCCAATCAGCGCCTGGCCCCGAAAATTGAAACTGTGAGCCTGATGACCCGCGAAGAGAACTCGTTCTTAAGCGGTTCGACGGTTCGTGAAATTGCCTCCCTCGGAGGTGATGTGAGCAGTATGGTGCCGCCGTATGTGGCGGGACAGTTGTATGCACGCTTTGCGGCGGAGGATGCTGGTCTGTTAGGCACCTCGACCTCCTTGCGTGATTAGGTGACGAGCCATGGATATCCAACATCTTCTTGACAGTCTGGAAGAAACCCTCAATGACAGCACCCATCTCCCGATGAGTGCGTACCTGCTGGTCAACGAAGACAAGGTGTTCGGCATCATCGATCAGATGCGTGTGGCTGTGCCGGAAGAGGTGAAGCGGGCTTCTCGCATTGAGGCCGAAAAGGACCGCATTCTGGCCCAGGCCAAGGAAGAGGCAGAGCGCATCCGCGAGCTGGCCCGCCAGGAAGCGGACGAGCTGATCAAGCGGGACGCCATCATCGCCGCCGCCCAACAGCGGTCGGAGCACGTCATGGAACGCGCCCGCCGCGACGCCGAAGGACTGCGCCAGGACGCCGACGTCTACGTGGTCGATGTGCTCGGCAAGCTCGAAGAGGATTTGCTGCGCGTGCTGACCGTGGTGCGCAACGGCCTGCACAAGGTGCAGGCGGAGCAGCAGTCATCGGCAGAGAACAGTGTTGAGTAAGAGCTGACACCCGACCAACCCGCGCTCTTTCCCTTTCGATTGCTCCTAATTGAGATAGCTGACTCCAGTCAGCGTTTCGCTCAGTTCCCAGAGACGTTTGGCATCGGTCTCGTCATAGGCTGCGTCACTGGCCCGGGTTTCTGAGGGGTAACCCTTCGTATCCCCGTCCGGACCATAGTACGCGCCGGGTGTCACATCCGGGGCGGTGGAGGCGTACAGTTGGGGCAGCGCGCCCATTTCCGCACTCTGGGATACCAGCCGGCCGACAACGGACATAAGTACTTTTTGCACCCCGTCCAGGTTGTCTGGCCAATTGGTGACAGCGCGTCCGGGGTGGACAGAGATGGAGATGACGCTGGACCCGGCCGCTTCCAGCCGGCGCTGCAGTTCAAACGCAAACATCAAATCGGCGAGCTTGCTTTGGCTATAGGCGCCCCAATTGTCGTACGTTTGCTCTGACATCAGGTCATCCCAGTTGATGGCTCCGTCCGCGTGCATGCGGCTGCCGACCGTCACGACGCGGCCGGCCGGGGCGGCCGACAGCGAATCCAGCAGCAGCCCGGTCAGCGCGAAATGGCCGAGGTAGTTGACGCCCAACTGCATCTCGAAACCGTCTTCGGTAAGCGTACGGCGCAGGCCCATGACCCCACCGTTGTTCACCAGGACATCCAACTGATCGTAGTTGCTCTGGAAAGTCTCGGCGAACGCTCGAATCGATTTTAGACTGGCCAGATCGAGTTCCATTAACTCGACATTTGCGCCAGGCACTTCGGTCTTGATTGCTTGAACGGCCTGTTCTCCTCGTTGTTGATTACGACACGCTAGAATGACCAGTGCCCCATGCTCTGCCAGTCGCAATGCTGTTTGATAACCCAGGCCACTATTGGCGCCGGTAACAACGGCTGTCTTACCAGTTAGATTCGGAATCTTGTCCGCTGTCCAGTCTGTCATTTGATAAACTCCCAAATTATTCAATGTTATGCCCAATGTTGATTCGCTCCAGCATCCCGGATCGCGCCACTGGCGAGCAGGTGGCTGATCCGTCTGGACTAACGAGAGCAAGAGCAAGGACCGAGCAGATTATAGTCAATCCTGGTCTTCCTGCATATTGGCGCATTGCCTCAAGGATGATGCTATTTAGGCAACATCGGTGAGGTACATCCTTCGAGCGCGACCAGCCGACAGGACTACACTGAAATGCATCGGCACCAACATCTGCAGGCATGCCGACTGGATAAGAGAAGCACGTTGAAGGTGCTTGAAAATTGGCCGAGACGTATCGTACTATTGGGGCGGCTGCCGGGACATTCGATTGACGCACCAAATTCGCAGATAGCTGTAACTCATCAACGGTCCACGTGCTGCGATCTCGTGATACAATTAGCGTGCGTAATGGAGACTGTATGATCTGGAGCGCACGCCAGCTATCTGGCCTTTGCGAGGCGAGAGACAACACTCAAAAGGATCACCATGCGAACCGAAAAAGGCACCTTCCTGTCCTCGACTGATGGCACCATGCTCGTTTGGCAGGCGTGGCTGCCGGAATCGCCCCCGAAAGCATTGGTTGTGCTCGCGCACGGTTACGGTGAGCATTGCGATCGGTACGGACATGTGGGAGAGGCGATGACCAGTGCAGGCTACGCACTTTACGCGCTCGATCACCGTGGCCATGGACGTTCTGGTGGGGAACGCGGTGTGATACCAGACTACAATAGTTTTCTCGATGACTTTGGCGCATTGATTGGCATGGCCCAAACGGACCAGCCCGGCCTCACCTGCTTCATCTATGGGCACAGCATGGGCGGCAATATCGCCCTGGTATACGCGCTGACCCGCCCTGACGATCTGGCAGGTGTCATCGCTACCGGGCCACTGCTGAAGTTCAGCGTGGAGCCTTCCGGTCTGAAAGTGGCATTGGCCAATGTTCTGGACAAAGTCGCCCCTAACTTCTCGCTGAGCGGCAACGTCGCCAGCTCGTCAATCTGCCGCGACGAGACCGTGGTCAAGGCGTATGAGGATGACCCGCTGGTTCATGACAAGCTCTCGATGCGCCTCGGCAAAGAGATGATCACCTATGGCGACTACTCGCTCGACCACGCCACGGACCTGGCCATTCCGGCGCTGCTGATGCACGGCAGTGAGGATCAGCTGACCTCCCCCGCCGCGACCAGGCGCTTCGCCGACCGTGCCTCGCGCGCCCAGGACGCTGATGTGACTTACATCGAGTACCCCGGCCTGTATCACGAACTGCACAATGAACCGGAACAAGACCAGGTCTTCGCGGATATGATTGCCTGGCTTGACGCCCGGACGTAAACGCCAGCAACGAATCCTTTTCATCAACCGGCCCAAATTCAGCGCCAAATTGACATATTCAGCGCGCTTTGATGTGCTAAAATAGCGTCGTGTTACCACGCACATGGTAGGGGATGGGACGGCCTTCGGCCGTTCTTTGGAAAGGGACAGCATTCAAGGAACTTGGGAAGTCACAAGGCGCTGGTATTGGCCGGCGGTGTGTTGACGGCCGCCTGATGCTCGCGCACCTTGAAGGGTGCAGGTTGTGGCGTTTGAACCCAGGCATTATCTGTCTCTTTGCTGTGCCACTGGCTGGCTGGCCGGCGTTTGGCTAGCCGCCCAGGTGGATCTGGCGTTGGGTGTCTGGCTGGCGGCCGCCGGCGTGGCGCTGGTAGGCGCGGTGGCGGCCTGGCGCAAGGGAGCCGTCGGGCTGGGTTTCGCGGCGGTGGCGGCGTTTACCTTTGGCGCGGCGCGGATGACGCTCGCATTGCCCGGTGACCAGACGGGCACGATTAGGCCGCTCGCTACCGGGCAGACGGTGACCGCCTACGGCTACATCGAGGTTGAGCCTGAGGCCAGGGACCGGTCGACGAATCTGCGCGTAGCGGTCGAGGAGCTTGTGATCGATGGCCACAGCCACCCGGTAGAAGGCGTCATCCTCGTCCAGACCAACCGCTACCCCGAACGGCGGCTGGGCGAACCGCTGAGGTTGTCGGGCGAACTGACGTCGCTGGTCACCCTGGAGAACGAAGGGTATGTCGCCTATCTGGAGCGCCAGGGTATTGAGGCCCATATGCGCTACCCGGCTGTAACCACGCTGCCCGGTGATCGAACGACAATGCTCGATCGGGTCCTCCTTGGCATCAAGGACCACGCCCAGGCGATCATCGAACGCTCGGTGCCGGAGCCGCAGGCGGCGCTGCTGGTCGGCATCCTGCTCGGAGACGACAGCGGCATGGCTCCGGATATGGTCGAAGCGTTTCGCACCACCGGTATGACCCACATCATTGCCATCTCCGGCTTCAACATCGCTTTGCTCGTCGCTCTGCTTGATGCGCTGTCAAAGCCAATTCTGCCGCGCCGTTCGGCCGCGCTGCTCATTGCCGTCGTGGTCGGACTCTATGCGGTCATGGTGGGGGCGGCGGGGTCGGTGGTGCGGGCGGCCGTCATGGGCGTCGTCTACCTGTTCAGTATGCGGCTGCTAGGACGGCCGACCTATGTGCTCGCGTCGCTGCTTGTGGCGGCGGCGCTGATGACGGCCGTCGACCCATTGGCGATCATGGATGTGGGCTTCCAACTGAGTCTCGCCGCCACGTTGGGTCTGGTGCTCTACGCCGGGCCGTGGATGCGCTGGCTGGAAGACCGGTTGGACGGCCGCCTCAGCCCAACGACGGGGAGGCAGGTGACAAATGTGTTGGGCGACGGCCTCGTGGTCACGTTGGCGGCCCAGGTGCTCGCCCTACCCCTCATCCTCTATTACTTCGGCCAGCTCGCCCTGGTCAACTTGCCGGCCAACATGTTGGTCTTGCCCGCGCAGCCCGGTGTGATGATGACCGGCGGCATGACGGTTCTGGCCGGGACGGTGTCCGAAGCGCTGGGACAGGCGATGGGCTGGGTGGCGTGGCTGTTCCTGGCGTATTCAACGACGGTCATCGACCTGTTGGCCAGGGTGTCGTGGGCATCCGTGCCGTTCCAGCTTTCAGGCGGTAGCCTGGCGGCCGTCTATGTCGCCATCGGACTAGTCACACTAGTGGTCCGTCTATCGCCGTCAGATGAAGCCCCGCCAGATAATCGGCCTGCCCGCTGGATTCGCAGTGAACGACCTGTGCTCTTGTCGGTGGCAGTGGCGTCGCTGGCGCTGTCGGCTGTCTTGTTGGGCTCGCGGCCAGATGGCAACCTGCACGTTTCTTTCCTCGATGTGGGGCAGGGCGACGCGATCTTGATCCAGTCGCCGACTGGAAGGCAGGTGCTGGTCGATGGGGGCCGCTATCCGAACGTGCTTCTCGCTGAACTGGGCCGTCAGATACCGTTCTGGGATCGGTCGCTGGACGTGGTCGTTGCCACCCATGCGGATGACGATCATGTGGGCGGGCTGGTAGAGGTCGTGGAGCGCTACCGGGTTGATCATCTTCTCACCAACGGCTTGGAGCCGCTTTCCGATCCCGCTTTCGACGCCCTGCTGCTGACGGCCCGGGAACGGGGCGTTACTCTGGCAACGGCGCAAGCGGGGCAGCGCATTACGATTGACGACGGCGTGGTACTGGAGGTGCTTCACCCTGCGCCCGGATTCTGGGCCGATAGCCCGAATGAGATGTCGGTTGTCTTGCGTGTCACTTTCGGGAATCTGAGCGTGCTGTTGACGGGTGATGCGGAGTCTGCGGCGGAGGCGGCGCTGCTGGCGGGCGCGCCGGATCTGAGCAGCGCGGTGCTGAAGGCGGGCCATCACGGCGCGAACAGCTCCAGCAGCGAAGCGTTCCTCGGCGCTGTCAAGCCGATGGTGGTTGTGGTCTCAGCCGGGCGTGACAATAGCTATGGGCATCCCCACCCGGCAGCTCTGGAGCGATTCGCCGCCGGCGGGGCCAGTGTGCTGCGCACCGATAAACAGGGCACATTAACGTTAAGTAGCGACGGCCGTTCGATGTGGTGGCAGACGACCGATTAGACGTTACAATCGCGCGCTGTACCTATGAAGCGCCAGATTGCACCGCCGCGCACCCATGTGCCTACTTTCTTGCGAGCGACGCTCCTCCTTGGATTATTGCTAGCTGTGATGTCGGGTGCGGCCTGTTCTCTTTTGCCTGGCCAGGACGCACCTGCTGAGCCCCCAACGGCCGTCGCCGATGTGGCAACGGAGCCTGCCGTGGTTGCCCCGACGGCTAGCGCTCTGCCGGAACCTACTTCTGCTCCAACCGCAACGCCGGAGCCGACACCCATCACGGCTCAGGTGGATATTGCTGATCAGACGATTACTGAGGACGGCGCCCTCCAGATCGACCTGCTTGCCCTGCCGCAGAATGGATGGTTGGCTCTTTACGACGCCAGCAGCATTGGTGAGGAAGGGTTGATTCTGGCTGTTCCGATTGAAGCAGGCGTTGAGGAAGACGTCACGATTACGCTCGACCCACGCACCGTGCCGGAGTCACTCGCGGCGATGTTGTACATTGGACGCGAGCCGGATGCTGAGTTTGCCCCGCCGCAAGGCGAGGCGGGTCTGGCAGCGGCCACGGCTACATTTGATGTGGAGATCGCGCTGCCACAGCCAGAGCTTGTCGTCCAGAGCCAGGAAGTCGGCGACGATGGTGAACTCGACAATCGACGAAATGCTCATTCTTGAACCGACCTGGGTGTTGGTACATGCGGACGACGAAGGGCCGAATGGGCCAGTGCTGGGCCGTCTGCTGCTCGAGCCGGGCTTCTATGAGCGTGTTGTCATCCCGATTCGGTGGCGAGAGGGTACACCCAGATTGCATATCGTCTACCATGAGGATTCGGGCCAGGCGAGCGTATTGGACTATCCGGAAGCGGATCTGCCGATTGTCGCCAATGGCGAGCCAATCACCGCCACCATTGATGTGACCTATCCTCCTGATGTGGTCATCTACGACCAACCCGTCGTTAATGGCGAAATCATCGTCGAGCGGGCCATCAGCAACGGCCCGGGCTGGATAGCGATCCACTTCGACGACGACGGACAGCCAGGGTTGATTATCGGTTCAGTTGCTCTTGAGGACGGCCTGAATGAACGCCTTGTGGTTGACCTGATCGAAGAGGCGATCACGCCCGTGATGTACGCTCGGGTGCACACGGACAGCGAGCCTGGCGGCGAATTCGATTTTCCGCGGACCGACCCACCGGTGCGATATGAGAATCGTCTGCCGGAAGCGAACGAGTTTCGGACCGACGTGGGTAGCTACCTGGTCATCGAAGACCAGGCGTTGGGTGAGGGCGCGACCGTTGTGGCACCGCTGGTTGTTTCGGTGACAAACGGCTGGCTGGTTATCTACGCCGACGTCGACGGCGAACGGGGCGATCTGTTGGGCACGGCCTGGGTGGCAGAAGGACTGAACCGAGACGTCGCGGTCGTGTTAGATCCGGAGCCACAGCCGGGACCGCTGCACGCCGTCTTGCACCAGGATCAGGGCGAATCGGAAACGTTCGAATTCCCCAACGGGCCGGACACGACTGTGCGTGTTCAGGGTGCGGATATTGACGTGCTGTTCTTCTTGCTGGCGGCAGAAGCTGAATAAATACCGCCCAAAATAGCCGGCTGGCCGGTGCGAACGCCCTGCCTCTTTTCTTATCGCTCTACACCCTGACATTTCACGTCACCTTTATGTTCCATTAAGGGTGATTGTGGCACTATTGGAACGTCTGCAGAAGCATGTCGGCCGTCTGGTTGGATGACTGGCCTGTGATAGACCCCGAATCGGGTTCCTGCGCACAACAAAAAAACTTGCACGTTCGTGACCTGCCATGAGAAGTATGGCCGCTGGTGGCCTACGGCATCCGAAGGAGTTCTAACGATGGCTTTCAGTTCAAATACAACGCAGTCGCGCGAGATGACTGAGTTGCGCAACCACCTCAAGTGGCTTGATGAGGAGCGTCGCAAGACGTCTCGCAAGCTGACCGAACTCGAACAGCGTCTGGCCCAACAGGGCCGCGACTTGACCGAGCGCGACAAGCGCATCGAAGAGCTTGAATGGCAGCTGGCGCACATGTCGGAGCGCGTGGAACAGATGCCGGAGTTGGATGCCAGCGGCAGCGGGCACGAGCAGCGGCTGCAGGACCTGGAGTGGCATCTCTCCAACATTAACGCCCAGCTGGTCCGATTGCCCAAGATCGATGATGAGCTCGCGAGTTTCAAGGCGGAGCTTGCCGGCGCATCGGCTGATTTTGAAGGGCGGATGATCACGCTGCAGGATGAGAGCACGCAGCGCCTGAGCGAGGAATGGTCGGCGCGCTTGAATGAAGAAATCGCCGGGATGTCTTTGGAGCTGGAAAGTCGTTCCACAGCTAACAGTGCAGATCTTGAAGAGCGGCTGGCTGGCATTCGTCAGTTAGTTGATGAGCAACTGGTCAGCATGCGACAGACGATCGACGAGCAGTCCGTCCAAGTGCGCCAGCTAGTTGATGAGCAGTCCGTCCAAGTTCGCCAGCTAGTCGATGAGCAGTCCGTCCAAGTTCGCCAGATAGTCGAGGGGCAGTCGGGCATTTCATCTGACATACTCGACGAGACCCGCGCAGCGCTGCTCAGTGAAGTTGATGAGCGGTTGGCGACCTCCTACCAGATGTTGGAAAGTAAGGTGCTGACGGACCAGGAAGAACTGGAAGCCCGGATGACGGCGGAAGTTGGCCGTCAGGTTCAACTCGAGTTGGCGCAGGGCGCGACTGAGGAGCTGCGCGAGTCGATTCAGGCGGTGCAAAACGAGTATGCTCAGCGGGCAGACGAGATTCGTGCCACCGTGGCCGAACTGAGTGACACCGTTGAGTCGCTGCCCGCGCTGGCCCGCATCGATCAAGAGATGGAGCTGCGTCAGGCGGAAGAGGTTCGTCTGGCAAACCTGATCGCGATGCAAGACAGCAGGTTTGAATCGATCAGTGAAGAGCTATCTAATTTGTCGTCTACGCTGGCTACGTTCCAGAGCGAGATGGCGGGTTCGACCCAGCATCTCAGCGAACTTCGCGAGAGCTATGAAGATCTTGTCGAGAACTGGAAGCCACGAATTAACGAGAGTACCCGCCAGATTGTGCCGCTAACGGAGCAGCTAGCTGCGCTGAGCAACTCCGTCACCAAGTCGGAAGTCGGTCTGCAAAGCCTGACCGAAGACCAGGCCGAACTGCGCGACCAGCTGGTGCGGGTTGGCGACGATGTGCGCTTGAACCAGCAAGACATTGAGCAGCAGATGTCCGGCTGGCAGGCGATGATTGACGAACACAAAGATACGGTCGAGCGGTTCACCCAGCAATGGCTGGCGCTCTCGAACCAGTACAAGGAAGCGCGGATGGCCGTGCAGAATTTCGCCCATTGGCAGAAGCAGCTTGAGCAGCAGAAGCGCGAGGCGTCCGAAATGTTGCGCGTGGAGTCCAACCGGATGCAGGCACGCTGGGACGGTTTCTTGCTCGAAGTCCAGGAGAAGCTCAAGAATTCCGAGCTGGACGTGGCCCAGAAATGGCAGACGTTTGAGCTGGATATGGAGCAGAAGTGGGCGGCTGTGCGTCGCGGTGAACAGCAGTGGCGAGATGAATTGGCGTCGATTGACGAGCTGTTGGTAAAGCTGCAACAGGACAACCGCAATCTGATCTGGCGCGTGCAGGCGGCCCAGGCCGATGCCATCAAGCAGTGGCCGCGCCTCCTCTTGGAGGAGGTTGAGAAGGCGGTGGAGCTGAACCCCAACCGCCGGCTGCAAACATTGCCCGGCTCTGCACCTCGCGGTGATATGAGTATCGACGATGCAATTGAGCAAGGTCTGATCAAGGTAGATTACGAGGACGACGAGACCGACAGCGCTGACTAAGGCGTCACGGCACTTTTTGAAAGCGACAGCATCATCAGCCGACCCCGCCGCTGGGCGACCGAGTTGGCTACGATGATGATGGAGGACAAGAATCGGGATGTCTGAGAAGCCTAGTGGATTAACTATTCAATGGATCGTGCTGATCCTCGTCGTGCTGGCCGTCTTTTTCGGTTGGCTCGGCTACGAACCGGGCAGTTTCTTCAGCGTTTACGCCAGCGGCGTCGGCATTATGCTGCTGGGAGTGGCTATCACGGCGTTGATTATCAACCATCTGATCGAGCAGCAGATGGGTGCGTTCCGGCGCAGCCTGGAAACGATGCAGGCTGAACAGGCCGAACGCCAGACGCTGCGTGATGAGGCAGGCCTGAAGTCGCAGCTGATTCGCGAAATCGCCAGCGGCGATATGGGTCTGGCCGCCCGGGCCATCAAAGAGATGGACGAGCGGGGTTGGTTGACCGACGGTTCGCTGGCCAACGCCCATCTTTCCAGTGCCAACTTGCGGTCTGCGTCGCTGGCATGGGCCAATCTCGGCAACATCTTCTTAAGCCGGGCTGACATGGAAGGCGCCGATCTCAGCTATGCGAATCTGACTGGCGCTAACTTGAGCGACGCCAACCTGTCTCGGGCAGATCTCAGTCTGGCCAGCATTACGGAAGCAGACCTGCGCGGTGCCAATATGAACCTGGCCAATCTAACGGAGACCGATCTGACGGGTACCGTTCTCGACGAAGCCACGTTGAGCGGCGCGACGATGGTCGAGGTCAATATGCAGAAGTCGCAGGCGTCGCGGGTTTCCTTTAATGGGGCCAACATGGAGCGGGGAAACCTGGTGCAGTCTGATATGAGCAACTCCAATCTGGAGCGTGCCGTGCTGGCTGGAGCCAATCTGGGCTGGGCCAACCTCAGCCGTTCGAATCTGGAGAAGGCGGATCTGACTGAGGCGAATCTCAGCGGCACCAATCTGGAAGAAGCGCGACTCCAGGGCGCAAATCTTGAGGGCGCGTTCCTGTTTGGAGCGCGGGTCTCGCTGAAGTCTCTCTCGACGGCAAAGTCGTTGGAAGGGGCGACCATGCCGGACGGTACGAAGTACGAGGATTGGCTGCGGCGACAGGCTGGCGAAGATGTGCCTGTGCCCCCGCCGCCGGAAATGGAGATGGTGCCGCCGTCGCCGCTGGATTACTATCCGCCGGAAGACGAAGAGTAGCGTCAAATCGGTTGCGGCTCAACAGAGTCACTTCATAAGAAAGCCAAAGGCCCTGTGATTATCACAGGGCCTTTGTTTTGCACCGCAGCATTACTAGCTCTCACGAGGAGGTAATGCTACGGTGCAGGTAGATAAGTAACTACTCATACGCACCACCTCCTCATTATTAAGATGGCTGGCAGCTTGTGCTGCAATCAATAATGATGAAAGCGATTATGGCACACCGATTGTGCCGTGTCAACCAATAAGGCGCATTCCCCCGAACGCTCATGTGCCGGCCAGCTCGCGCAAGGCGGCAAAGAGGCGGTCGATTTCATCCAGGGTATTGTAATGGGCAAAGCCGATGCGCACGAGGCCGCCATGCTCCAGCGTGCCAAGGCGCTCCATAACTTCGATGGCATAGTAGTGGCCATCCCAGACATAGAATTCCCGCTCGCCCAGATAGGCTGCCACTGCATCTGGGCTGTGACCCTCAAGACTGACGGCAAACGTTGGTGTGCGTTCGTCCAGTCGCTCGACATCGGTCAGCCCGTAGACGCGCAATCCGGGTATCTGTGTGGCCTGTTCAAGGAAGTGGGCACTCAGCGATTGCTCGTATGCTTGAATCGCGTCCAGGGCGGCTTCAAGCCGAGACCGGCGACTGCCGACTTCGCCACCAAGTGAGGCCATGTAGTCGACGGCCGCCGAGACACCGGCCAGGCTCTCGAAGCTTTGGGTGCCGGTCTCCCACTTGCCGGGCGGTCGCGCTGGGGCAGGACGTACCTTGTACGCTTCCAGCGAATCGAGCAGCTCATACTTGCCATACAGCACGCCCGTGTGCGGGCCGAAGAATTTGTAGACGGAGCAGGCGAGAAAGTCGCAGTCCAGCGCCTTGACGTCGATCAGCGCGTGGGGCGCGAAGTGGACCGCATCGACATACACCAATGCACCTGCAGCATGAGCCAGCTCTGTGACGCGGGCGACGTCATTGATGGTGCCTACCGCGTTGGACGCGTAGTTGACGGCGACCAGTCGGGTACGCTCGTTGAGCAGCGACGGCAGCGTGTCCAGCGCCAGGGTGCAATCCTCTGGTCGAAAGTCGAGCCAGCGCACAGTTACGCCACGATCGGCCGCCGCCTGGAGCCACGGCGAAATGTTGGCGTCGTGGTCGATGCGCGTGACGATGATCTCGTCGCCCGCCGACCAGGTGCGGCCTAGCGCCCGGCTCATGCTGAACGTCAGGCTGGTCATGTTCTGACCAAAGATAATCTCGTTTGGTGCGGCGTTCAGCAGATCGGCCATGGCTTCCCGAGCGGCCTGTACGACTGCGTCAGTGGCGCGACTTGTATGGAAGGCTCCACCCTGGTTGCTGCTGCCCAGCTGCAAGTAGCCAGTCATGGCGTCCAGCACGGCGTGGGGCGATTGGGTGCCGCCCGGGCCGTCCAGAAAGACGGGCGTTCGGCCGTTGATCGTCTGGTTGAGGGCCGGGAACTCGGCGCGGATGGCAACAGGATCAAGTGTGTCAGGATTCGTGTGCATACCACCATTCTAGAGAAATCTTGCTGGCGTGGCGAACCGGATTTTGCAGGTGAGGCCACACAACTTTTCTGTGGGCAGGCAGCACGTCTGGGCGAACGACTCCGCACTTGAAGCGATATGGGTCGCAAGGACATGGGTTTTAGCCGAAACAGGGCAGGAACCGGCTGCGACTACGACTCGTCGAGCCTGGATTGATGTGCT
This sequence comes from uncultured Chloroflexia bacterium, assembly GCA_963715935.1. GTDB lineage: Bacteria > Chloroflexota > Anaerolineae > Promineifilales > Promineifilaceae > Promineifilum. The sequence continues at coordinate 119,982 of CAVQSM010000011.1, forward strand.
TCGATAGGGCGGGCCATAGCTTCTCGCTATGCCGGTGCAGATTCATTACTAAACCCGGATAGAGTAGTATAGAATAAGCTGGGTTGGAATTGCAGCCCGGGTGTCTTGAAAGATGGAAACGAGTTTCCAAGGAGTTAGTGATGGCAGAAAAGAAACCGAACATTCTTGTTATTTGGGGCGATGACATTGGCTGGTACAACATCAGCCACAACAACCGGGGGGCCATGGGCTATCAGACGCCCAACATTGACCGGATCGCTCGCGAGGGCATTGAGTTTACTGACTACTATGCCCAGCAGAGCTGCACCGCCGGGCGGGCAGCTTTCATTACCGGACAGAACCCGCTGCGGACTGGTCTGACGAAAGTTGGTGCGCCCGGTGCGCCGGTAGGCCTCGCGCCCGAAGATCCGACCATCGCTGAATTGTTGAAGCCGCTCGGCTATGCGACCGGGCAGTTTGGCAAGAATCATCTGGGCGACAAGGACGAACACCTGCCCAGCAACCACGGCTTCGATGAGTTCTACGGCAACCTCTACCATCTGAACGCCGAGGAAGAACCGGAGAACGAAGACTACCCCCACAATCTACCAGAGTCGGTACTGCCTCGCCCACGCGGAGTTATCCATTCGTTCTCCGACGGACGCATTGAGGACACGGGCCCATTGACGCGCAAGCGGATGGAGACCGTCGACGACGATGTCACTGACCGCACGATTGCCTTCATGGAACAGGCGATTGAAAACGATCAGCCGTTCTTCGTCTGGTGGAACTCTACCCACATGCATTTCCGGACCCATATACCTGAGGAGGCGAAGGGCATTAGTGGGCAAGGCTTCTATGCTGACGCGATGGTCCTTCATGACCAGGCGGTCGGTCGTCTGCTCGATAAGCTGGATGAGTGGGACATCGCTGAAGACACGATCGTCCTATACTCAACCGACAATGGTCCCCATTACAATACGTGGCCAGATGCGGGCATAAGCCCATGGCGAAGCGAAAAGAACACCAACTGGGAAGGCGCCTTTCGCGTTCCGTCCTTTGCCCGGTGGCCCGGCAAGTTCGAGGCAGGCAAGGTGCTGAACGGCATTGCGTCCCACCAGGATTGGCTGCCGACGTTACTGGCGGCAGCGGGCGAGCCAGACATCAATCAGAAGCTGCTCGACGGACACGAGGCCGGAGACAAGACGTTCAACGTCCACATTGATGGCAAGAATCTGCTCCCGTATCTTCAAGGTGAAACAGACAAGTCGCCCAGGGACTCCTTTTTCTATGTCAATGACGATGGAGCGCTTGTCGCGCTGCGCGGTGGCGACTGGAAGGTCGTCTTCCAGGAACAGCGAGCCAAGACGATGGCCCTCTGGGCAGAGCCCTTTGTTGAGCTGAGATTGCCGAAGATCTTCAATCTGCGGCGGGATCCGTTCGAGCGGGCAGATGAGAACTCCAATGCGTACTGGGAGTGGCATCTCGACCATGTCTATATCATGTACATTGCTCAAAACCTGGTTGCCAATCAGATCCAATCGTTGATCGAGTATCCGCCTCGACAGGAGCCGGCTTCGTTCAACCTGGACGGCATTCTAGAAAACCTTCAGAACGCGACCGGAGGCGGTCTGCACTAACAAATAGGATAGAAAGTTTACATAACAGATAACCGATTGGCTTGACCAATCGGGCATCTGGAGCAAAGCCACATCCGGAAACGGGTGTGGCTTTTCCTTTGTGGAACGCGGGTTCTCGCTCGCCTGAGGCGTGGTTAAGCCACCGCTTCTTTCCTCTTCGGTATCCAGGACGGTGAGATTGCAGGGGCGTGGTTTCAGGGCTGCGGACGCTCTTCCTGACTGTAAAGAAGATGTGAAGATGTCACAGGCCCCCTATACACCATCTAGCCTTTCTGTCATAATCGTCATGTTCAACTTCAACACACTGGCGTCGCCCGGCGCTGGTGGAGGGAACGTCCGATGAAAAGAATAACGATGATGGCGCTTGGCCTGTTGACAGGTCTGGTAGCGTTTTCCTGGGCGGTCGAGTCACCGCCTGCCGCGGGGCAAGAGTCGATCGAAGGGACTCAGCCAGCGGTAGAAGCAGATGTTGATTGGCTATTGGTGAGTGAGGCGATGAAATACAGTTCCTATCTTCCCATTGTTGTCGGCGGGGGTGCAGCACCCACCTACGACATGGCCCAGTTCATGATCAGCGATCCTGTCCTGTATGAGGTCCGACACAGCAACGGGTCGCAGGCCCGCCACCAGACGCAGACGGCCGACACCCGCTTCTTCCACACGAAGGGCAATGAGTTGGCGGCCGAATGGGAAGAGCTGTGGGCCACCGACGACACGATCTATCGTGGCACAGACACCAGCCCCGGCAATGGGCAGTATTACACCCTCTTCGAGGACAACGTGGTCGGATCGAAGTGGAGCCCACGTCATTGGCGGGTGGGCGACCTGTATGAGCGCAATCCATTTGTGGTGTTCTATAGCAAGGACAATTGTCAGATCGTGGCCAGTGGTTTCCAGCGCAGTTGGCTGCGTTTTGACGCGTTCCACCCGACTTACCAGTTCACCAGTGGCATTGAGCTGGAGAATGTGATTGAGCTTGCCTGGCTGCTGGAGCCGGACGGCGTTCCGATTGAAAGCTACTTCTACGCCGAAGGGTACGGGCTGGTCGGTTGGGCCAGCAACGATCGCGGCAAGAGTCATATAAGCGAGATTCACGCTTCCGGAGCGCGACCCGACAACAAACGCGAGACGATCAACTGCCTGTCACCGACGCTTGACTTGTTGGAAAACCTGACAGACCTGAACTACGGGCCGCTGCCGGAAGGGTTCCGGGCGAAATAGGGCTCTCCGAGCCGCGAATAGACGCTTCAGAAGTCACGCTAGTTGGGCTGGGTTTTCCGGGTGGGAGGCCCAGCCCTTTTGCGTCTCGTTTCGCCTCCCTCTTAGCCGGCGAACTGGCGGCTTGACGCCCCTTTATGCGTAGGCTAAACTATTCATAACGCAACGCGTTATATCTATCCAGGCACATGCAACTGTTTGAAGCTGGTAAGTCCCACGTGAACGCTGAATCGAGGAGAAATCTATGAGCGCCAATGGCAGCAACGGTTCGATCAATTTCCAACTGAACGAAGAACTGCAAATGATACAAGGTCTGGCTCGCGATTTTGCCCGCAACGAAATCGCTCCCAACGCCGAACATTATGACCACAACCACGAATATCCGTGGCCGATCATCAAGAAAGCACAGGAGCTGGGCCTGACAACGATGCCCATTCCTGAACAGTATGGTGGTCTGGGCCTCAGCATGTTTGAGGAGTGTCTGGTTAGCGAAGAGTTGGCATGGGGCTGCTCGGGCATCAGCACAGCGATCGGGGTCAACAGTCTGGGTATGCTGCCGATTCTCATCGCCGGCAGCGAGGAGCAGAAGACCCACTACGGAGAGCGCATGGCCGACGGCGCTCTGTGTGCCTACTGTGTCACGGAGCCGGAAGCAGGCTCCGATGTGGCGGGCATCAAGACGACCGCCGTGCGTGACGGCGATAACTACGTCCTCAACGGTGGCAAGACGTTCATCACCGGCGCAACCAATGCCCACTTCTACACCGTTTTGGCCTACACCGAGCCGGACCTGCGCGACGATCGCCGCCGCCGCTACGGAGGCATGAGCTTCTTCGTGGTAGAGCGCGACATGGACGGCGTCAGTGTTGGCAAGCCATTCAACAAGATGGGCCAGCACGCCTCCGATACGGCCGAGGTTATCTTCGACAATGTGTGTGTGCCGGCCACCAACCGGCTCGGCGATGAAGGCTCCGGCTTCGCGACGACGATGAAAGTGTTCGACAAGAGCCGTCCGTCCGTGGCGGCTGGGGCAGTGGGCGTGGCCCAGCGTGCCCTTGATGAGGCGATCAAGTACGCGAAAGAGCGGATGACGATGGGGCAGCCCATCTGGCAGCACCAGGCGATTGGCCACATGATTGCCGACATGGCCATGAATGTTGAGGCAGCGCGTGGCTTGGTCTGGAAGGCGGCCTGGGCCGAAGACAGCGGCACGCGCAACACGACGGCTGCCGCGATGGCCAAGGCATATGCGGCCGATATGGCCATGAAGGTAACCACTGACGCCGTCCAGGTCTTTGGTGGCTACGGCTATATGGCTGAGTATCCGGTTGAAAAGTTGATGCGCGACATCAAGATCTACCAGATTTACGAGGGCACCAGCCAGATTCAGCGCAACATCATTGTCCGTGAACTGTTCCGCAACTAAGCTCTGTCGCCGGCACTAACTCGTTCAACCACTTGCCCCCAGCCACATGATCGTGACTGGGGGCTTCTTTGTGCGCGCGGCCAGTATTGAGATGAACCGCTGTCTTGGACAAGGATTAACCACGCTCAAATTTCACCCTGACGACCGTTCAATTTCGGATGAACCTGACCTATTGTCAGGACATGGTACGCTCGGCATAATGTCCAATAGTTGCTACTGTAGAAATGTTATAATATTATACCATACTATGGGCAAATTGGAGAGAGTCATCATGTTACGGATTCATCGCTCAGGTGTGGCGCTGCTCATTGGCGTCTCTTTGTTGATTGTCGGGTTGGCCGCGTGTCAGACGGCCGAGCAGCCGGATACCTCGGCCGAAGACGCTGGTCGTCTGGTTATCTATTCGGGTCGCAGCGAAACGCTGGTTCAGCCTATCATCGATCAGTTTGCCACCGCCACCGGCATCGACGTTGACGTCCGCTACGGGAGCACGTCGGAGATAGCCGGTGTGCTGCTGGAGGAAGGGGAGAACAGCCCTGCTGACCTGTTCTATGCCCAGGACCCCGGCGGGTTGGGCGCAATCCAGAACGCGGGCCTTTTCACCGCGCTGCCGGCATCGATTCTGGCGGATGTTCCGGCACGTTTCCAGGCAGGTGATGGGAGTTGGGCCGGCATATCGGGCCGGGCTCGTGTGGCGGTTTACAACACCGATGCCATTACCGATCCAGCCGCCGAGCTGCCGGCGGATATCTTCGACTTTGTTGACCCGCAGTGGAACGGTCGGCTGGCATGGGCGCCCACCAATGGCTCGTTCCAGGCGATGGTGACAGCGATGCGCAGCGCGTGGGGTGAGGAGAAGACGCGGACGTGGCTGGAAGGCATTCAGGCCAACAACCCGTCGGTCTATGAAGGCAACACGCCTATCGTCGCCGCTGTTGGTGCAGGGGAGGCCGACGTTGGCTTCGTCAATCATTACTACTTGTACCGATTCCTGGCAGAAGAAGGGGAAACATTTGGTGCGCGAAACTACTTCCTGCCAGGCGGTGGACCCGGCTCGCTGATGATGGTCTCCGGCGCAGGCATCCTGGAGACGGCCGAGAATGCCGAAAACGCCCAGCGCTTCATCGAGTTTCTATTGTCTGTTCCCGGCCAACAGTACTTCACTTCCCAGACGTTTGAGTATCCGGTGATTGAGGGCGTCTCGCTGCCCGCACAGCTGCCACCGTTGGCCGAACTGGATGCGCTGGCGGCCGATATTTCCGCTGCCGATTTGGCCGACCTGGCCGGGACGCAGGATATGCTGATTGAGTTGGGCATAATCGAATAATCCCTACAGGCACAGGATGAACCGTGGTTAAATCTGAAGCTGGCCACACTCAAGTTCGTGGTTAACGTTGCTTGTTGTATCTCTGGACCACGCGCTTATAGTTGATCCGTTGCACCGACCCAGGACGATCACACAAACGCACATGAGCATTGGAGAATTCGTCACCGCACAGCAGAGCCTCGTCGGCAGGGCCATCGACCGGCGCCGGACGGCCGCGCGCCAGGCACGCCGGCGGGCTGCTGCGTCGCCGTGGCTGGTCGCTGCCTCGCTTATTCCGGTGGTGCTGGTGCTGCTGGTGCCGACCTACTTGATTCTGCGGTCGCTTGGGGCGGGACAAGAGACGATCGACACCCTTTCGTCGCTGCGCACCTGGCAAACGCTGGGCAACACAGTCCTGCTGGCGGTGTCGGTCGTAACCTTCTCGATTCTTATCTCTGTGCCGCTGGCCTGGTTGACATCGTGGACAGATTTGCCGGGGCGAAGGTTCTGGTCGGTTGTGGTGGCCCTCCCGCTGGTTGTGCCCAGCTACGTGGCCGCTTACCTCTACGCCTCCATTCTCAACCCGCGAGGCCTGCTTTACCAGACAATCGGCCCCCTGTTGGGCGTTGAGCGTCTACCGACCTTCTACGGTTTTCCTGGCGCGCTCTTTGTGCTGACGTTGATGAGCTATCCGTTCGTCTATCTTTCGGTTCGGGCGGCCATGAACCGGATGGATCCGTCGTTGACCGAAGCGGCCCGCAGTCTGGGGCTGTCATCGCGCCAGGCATTCTGGCGGGTGACACTGCCCTATCTACGGCCGTCGATTGCCGCCGGCAGCCTGCTTGTAGCCCTCTACTGCCTGCGAGACTTCGGGGCGGTCAATCTGCTGCAGTTCGGGACGTTCACGCGCATCATCTATAACCGGTATCAGGCGTATCGCCTGGACGAGGCCGCCGCCATGTCATTGCTGTTGGTGCTGCTGGCGATGTTCATTCTCTATCTGGACCACCAGAGTCGAGGGCGCGGCAGCTACGCGCGTCTGTCGTCGGGCTGCGCGCGCTCCTATCCGATCACGTCGCTCGGCCGGTGGACGCTCCCTGCGCTGCTCTTTGTGGGTGGCATTGTGACGTTGGCGCTGCTGGTGCCTGCTGGCGGGCTGCTCTACTGGATTGGCCGGGGCATCAACCAGGATTGGTTGGTGCGTGACCTGGGCGCAACGCAGGCCGCGGGGAGTTCGTTTGTGGCCCTGCTGCGTCCGGCGTGGAACTCCGTCAGCGCATCGCTGCTGGCTGCGCTGCTAACCGTTGGCTTGGCCCTGCCGATCACGGTCCTGGCCGTGCGTTATCCCAGCAAGTTGAGCCATATGACGGAGCGGCTGGCCTATGTCAGCGCGGCGCTGCCCGGCATCGTCGTTGCCCTTGCTTACGTGTTTGTGGGTTCCAATTACGCTCAACCGCTCTACCAGACGCTGCCGCTCATGCTGGTGGCGTATGCTGTCCTGTTTTTGCCGCAAGCCATTGGTTCCGAACGCACGTCCTTCATGCAGATTCCGCCCTCGCTGGAGGAAGCGGGCCGCAGCCTCGGCCAACGGCCGCTGGCTGTCTTCCGGCGTGTCACGCTGCCGCTGCTGCGACCCGGCATCATGGCCGCGGGGGCAATGGTCTTCCTGACGTGCATGAAAGAGCTGCCGGCAACTTTGATCTTGAGCCCGATTGGATTCGAGACACTGGCGGCCGATATCTGGGCCAACATTAGCGAGGCGTTCTTTGCCCGGGCAGCCGTGCCGACGCTGCTGCTCATTTTGCTGTCGTCGGTGCCTCTGGCAATCTTCACCTTACGGGACGGTGCCGACCGCCGCTAGGGGGACGCATCCCCAGTTGACCTGCCACCTGTGTCACGCTACCCACCTGGACCGGTACTGGTCTGCCACGATTTGACCAAAACATACGGCGCTTTGTCCGTTGTGAACGGGCTTTCCCTTGAGGCGGGTGCAGGGAAGATCGTTACACTCCTTGGTCCGAGTGGGTGTGGCAAGACGACGACCTTGCGCCTCATTGCCGGCTTTGAAGCGGCCGACAGCGGTACGATCGAGATCGCCGGTCAGCTGGTCACCGATGGCCAGCGCGGAGTCCCGCCGGAGCGCCGGCGAGTGGGTATGGTCTTTCAGGATTATGCCGTCTTCCCGCACCTGAACGTGCAGGACAATGTCGGATTTGCGCTGGGCAAAGGGGCCGAATCCCGGGCACGGGTTGACGAGCTGCTGGCATTTGTCGGGTTACCGGGGTTTGGTAGCAAGATGCCCAGCCAGCTCTCCGGCGGCGAGCAGCAGCGCGTCTCGCTGGCGCGAGCGCTGTCGATAGACCCTGACCTCCTGCTTCTGGATGAGCCATTCTCGAACCTGGACGCGGCGCTGCGCCATGGCGTGCGGCGTGAAGTGCGCGATTTGCTAAAGGAACGCGGCATTACGGCCGTCTTTGTCACCCATGATCAGGAAGAAGCGCTGCTCCTGGGAGATGAAGTAGCCGTGATGCGACAGGGTCGCATTGAACAGATTGGGCCACCTGAGCTGGTCTATCACCAACCGGCAACACGCTTCGTGGCCCAGTTCATGGGGCAGAGTGATTTCATACCCGGCACGGTTCAGTCTGGACAGGTGACGACGGCCGTCGGGCCTCTGCGGCGGCACGTGGCGGCGCCGGACAAGGCCGAGGTGGATGTTCTGGTGCGCCCGGACGACATCATTATTGAAGCGAGCGAGTCAGGCGCGGGCCGGGTGGTCGATCGTGAGTTCGTCGGTATGACCTATATTTATCATGTGGCGTTGCCCGATGGCGCGCTGGTGCGCAGCCGCTTGCCGCATACGCACCGGCTGGACGTCGGGGCGACTGTGTCGGTTCGCTTTGACAGCAACCACGCACTGCCCTGCTTCTATGGGGACATTGCAATCTAGGAAGGTATCAGCTATGGATGTACGGGAAGCAATCAAGACACGGCGGTCGATCGCTCGTTTTCGCGAGGAGCCAGTGCCCGCCGGGCAGTTACTACAAATTCTGGAGGCGGGTATCTGGGCGCCCAATCATCATCTGACCGAGCCCTGGCGATTCGTCGTCGTGGGGCCGGAGACGCAAGCAGCGCTGGCCGAGCGGTACGGTGTGCTGCGGGCGATGAAGGTGCCGGAGGACGCCGAGGCGAGGCGGGAACGGGTTCGCCTCGATGGCGTGGCAAAGTTCGCGGGGCTGCCCAATGTCGTGGCTGTTGTCGTTAACCAGGAAGGGGACGACAAGCGCCGGCGCGAGGATTACGCTGCGGCGTGCTGCGCCATACAGAATATTCAGCTCGCCGGGTGGGCAGAAGGCGTGGGGATGAAGTGGAGCACCAGCATCCTGACCAGTGACTCTGTCGCATTGGAACTGCTGGGCGTAGAGCCCGACATAGAGATGATCGTCGGCTTCCTCTACATCGGCTATCCGGATGATGTCCCGGTGCGCGGTCGCAAGCAGTCTGCGGAGGATGTGACGGTTTGGACGGCTTAGCCACGACGGCTGAACGGAGAATGAAGAGCGGGAACACCAATAGGGTATATGGTTGACGGACGACCATACGCTTGTAGAATACGGTACAAATGCTCAACTTTCCATAGATTTGTATCGTTCACGGACGTCGTATTGGGAAGGTGGCCCCGCTCCGCAGGCACATAGAGCACCGCCGTCCCCAATTGCAAAGCAGAAAACGATCACATATGGCTCAACAACTTGAGAGCGGTAACCAGGCTGGAAAATGGCTAACTCTTGGCGAAGCGGCCGAAGAGCTCAGCGTCCATCCCAGCACGCTGCGGCGCTGGGCGAATAATGGCGATATTCCGGCTATGGTCACGCCGGGCGGTCACCGTCGTTTTGCGGCGGCCGAGATTGCGCGCTTTGCCCAGGAGCGGAGCGCCCCGCGTCCAACCAATGGAGTCGCCGGTCTGTGGGCCACGCAGGCGATTGCCCAGGCGCGGCAGAATGTCGCGGGCCGTCGCGATGACGCGTGGATGATGCAGTTAGACAACGACGCCCGCAGCCGAAATCGGGCGATGGGACAGCAGCTGATGGGCTTGACCTTGCAATATCTGGCCAGCGACGAGAACGAGGCCGATATCCTGGCTGAAGCGCGCAAGGTCGGCTGGTCTTACGCAGCCATGGCCATTGAGCAAGGTCTTAGCCTGAGCGCCACGCTTGAGGCCTCTATCTTCTTCCGCGACAGTCTTATCGAAACGGCGCTGCAGCTGCCGGAGACAGCCAACATCCGGCCTGAAGCCAATGTACGGCTGATGCGGCGCGTGAATAAACTTCTCAACACGGTTCACCTGGCCGTGGCTGAAGTCTACGAGAACAGCAGCCACAACGGCACCGTGCCCGGATAGCCGGGCCGGGCGACCAGCCCGCAGCCGGATTCACCGGCATTCCGGCGACTCGTGACGATCATCTTCTTGTTGGGTGACGTCTGTCATGCAGTAGAACGCAGCATAGACCTTACAATTGACGCTGTGTGATGTCCGGCGGGCAGCAGTCGGTTTTGCCCTTTTCCTGGCCGCATACATGGGAGTTGTATGGAGACCAACCCACCAGCCACCGAGCGATCTGCTCCGCGCAAGCCGGCGTTAAAAGGCGTGGCGCTGCCTGCTGAGCATGGCAGCTGGAGCCTGGTGCTTGAGCCGATTGTGCTGGCCCTGCTGGTGGCCCCTTCGTTGGGTGGGCTGGCGTGGGCGGTGGCTGCCTTCACCCTGTTTCTGGCCTATCAGCCGGTTTCCGTGGCCTGGTCAGACAGGCGGCGCGGTCGTCACTTCGCCCGGACAGATGTTGCTCGCCGGTTTGCCGCTATCTACCTGACTCTGGCGCTCGTCGCAGCAGCTGTTGGCTGGTGGCAGAGCGGGGCGGCCGTTCTGTTGCCGGGTTTGTTGGCCCTGCCACTCGTGCTGCTGTTCGTCTACTATGACCAGAAGCCGGGGCGAAGCTGGCAGGCTGAGTTGGCTGCGCCAACTGCCTTTGCCGCCAGCGCAGCCGTCATTGCCCTGGCGGCTGGATGGGCTGCGGGCCCGGCCCTGGCCTTGTGGGGCGTCATGATTGCCCGCTCCGTGCCAGCCGTCTTGTATGTGCGTGTGCGGTTGCGGCTCGACAAAGGGAAGCCTGCTGCCAGCTGGCCACCGATTCTGGCCCATGTGGTGGCGCTTTTGGCCATTGGCGGAATGGTGTGGAGTGGGCTGACGGTCTCGGCGGCTATCGCAGCCTCCCTGCTCATGCTCCTGCGGGCCGCGTGGGGACTTTCGCCGTCGCGCTGGCGCACCTCGGTCAAGGCGTTTGGTCTGTTCGAGACGGCGCTGGGCGTGGTCTACGTGGCTATCGTTGCCGCCGGCTATCTCTGGCGCTAGTGCAGCGGCGCTGTCGCCATCGCTTCCTGGGCGTGATGGAGTTGCACAGCCAGCGCCGATTCCGCCGTTCCGCCGGTGGCTCGACGTTGACTCAAAGCTGACTCGATAGTCAGAACCTCCGAGGCATCCGGTCCGAACAGCGGGTGGATTCGCTGCAACTGCTCGGCGGTCAGGTCGGTGAGCTCAAGGCCGTGTTCCTCGGCCAGCCGCACAACCTGCCCGGCGACATGGTGGCCCTCGCGAAACGGCAGCCCTTGCCGGACGAGATAGTCGGCCAGTTCAGTTGCCAACAGCCCGGCCTCCAACTGCGAGGCGATACGCTCCGGCACCAGGGTCAGCGTCTCGATCAGTCCCGCCATCACTGGCAGGGCGACTGCCAGCGTATCAAATGCATCAAAGAGCGGCTCTTTGTCCTCCTGGAGGTCCTTGTCGTAGCTCGACGGCAGACCTTTCAGCGTGGCCAACAAGCCGGTCAGATGGCCAATGAGACGGCCGCTCTTGCCTCGGGTTAGCTCCAGCGTATCCGGGTTCTTCTTCTGTGGCATCAGGCTGGAGCCAGTGGCGTAGGCGTCATCGATCCGGACGAAGCCGAATTCAGCGCTGCTGAACAGGACGAGCTGTTCCGAAAGACGACTCAGGTGAACACCGGTCATTGCTGCTGCAAAGAGAAACTGGGCCACGAAGTCGCGGTCGGAAACAGCATCCAGGCTGTTTGGAGAGACGCGAGGGAAGCCCAACCGCGCCGCCAGGCGCTCCCGGTCGATATCGTAGGCTGTGCCGGCCAACGCCGCCGCTCCCAGCGGAAGCACGGCGGTCTCGCGCCAGACGCCGCGAAAGCGTTCGCGGTCGCGCAGCAGCGGCCAGAAGTGGGACATGGCCCACAATCCCCACGTGACGGGCTGGGCATGCTGTAGATGGGTGTAGCCGGGCATCGGCAGCGTGAGGTCGTTCTCGGCACTGGCCAGCAGCGCCCGCTGCAGCGCTGCCAACTGCTCCTGAATCTCGTCGCACGCGCCCATGACCCACAGGCGGAGGTCGGTGGCGACCTGGTCGTTGCGACTGCGCCCGGTGTGGAGCTTGCCCCCGGTCGGGCCGATCAGCTCGATGAGGCGGCGCTCGACGGCCGAATGGATATCTTCGTCGTCGGGGGCAATGGTGAATTGGCCGGAATCGAACTCCGCTCGCACCTGTTCCAGCCCATCGATGATCTGAGAGATGTCGGCGTCGGGGAGGATGCCACTGTCGCCCAGTTCGGCCGCCCAGGCCACGCTGCCGGTGATGTCCTCGTCGTAAAGACGAACATCAAAGCCGATACTGGCGTTGAACTGATGGACGAGTTGGTTGGTCTGGCCGCCGAAACGGCCGCCCCACAGCTTGCTCATAGCCGTTCCTTCATCAAGTCCGGTAGTCGGCGTTGATGGTGATGTAGTCGTGGGTGAGGTCGGTGGTCCAGACTGTCTCCGCTGCGCTGCCCTGGCCCAGGTCAAGGTGGACGACAAAGGTGGTCTGGGCAAAGATGGCAACGGCATCGCTCTCGGCAAACGGCCGGGGCGTGCCTTCACCGACCAGCTGCAGGCGTTCACCGCCGTCCCCTTCAACCCAAAGGCTGACCGCCGTTTGGTCGAAGGAGACGCCACTGCGCCCCGCGGCCATCAGGATCCGGCCCCAGTTGGGATCGGCACCCGCGAACGCTGTTTTGACGAGCGGCGAGATCGCGATGGTGTTGGCTACCTGGTGCGCTTCGGCGGCCGATTTGGCGCCGCTGACGCGAATCTCGACCACTCTCTTGGCTCCCTCGCCATCCGCGACCACCATCTGCGCCAACGAATGGCAGAGCGCGTTGAGACCGGCAGCAAACGCTTCGGTTGCTTCCGGCCCGCTGACAGTCACACCGCCTGCGCCGTTGGCCAGGGCCAGGATCGTGTCGTTGGTGCTGGTGTCGCCGTCGACCGAAATGCGGTTGAAACTGGCGTCAACGGCTGCCACCAAACAGCCCTGTAGCAGTCCGACGTCGATTGCGGCATCTGTGGTGATAACGCCGAGCAGCGTGGCCATATCGGGATGGATCATGCCTGACCCTTTGGCCATGCCGCCCAGCGTTACTGGACCGTCCGGGAGGGTAACAACGATGGCTGCTTCCTTTGGCCGCGTGTCGGTCGTCATGATGGCGCGTGAGGCGGCCGCTCCGTTCTCAGCTGACAAATGGGCGGCTGCTTCGTGAATGCCCTTGCCGACCCGATCCATGGGGAGCTGAACGCCAATGACGCCGGTTGACATAACGAGAATTTGTTCGGCATCGCAGCTGAGGGCGACGGCTGTCAGCTGCTGCATGGCGCGGGCGTTGGTCAGGCCGGGCTCGCCAGTGCAGGCATTGGCGTTGCCCGCATTGACCACAACGCCGCGAATCGCATCGCTGTTATTGGCCAGCGTTTCCCGGTCGACAATGACCGGCGCGGCGATGACCTGGCTCTTCGTGAAGACCCCGGCAGCGTGGCAGTCGCGGTCGGATGCCAGCACGGCCAGATCCGGACGCCCCGACGCTTTGATGCCGCAGGCGTCGGTCCCGGCCACAAAGCCCACGGGGGCGGTCACGCCGCCATCAATCCAGGTGACGGCGTGATTCTCATTTCGTTTGTCAACCATATGTCAGACCTTAGTCACGCTTGAACTTCGAGTAGTCGGGTGCGGCGTAGCGGGTCTGGCCCCCATCGCTGACTTCCATCATCGCCTTGACCTTCATCTGGAGGCCGAAGAGGTTGATGAACCCTTCGGCGTCTGCCTGGTCGTAGACATCTTCCTGGCCAAAGGTGGCGAAATCTTCTCGATAGAGACTGTTCGGGCTGTAGCGCCCGGCGACGATCAAATTGCCTTTGTACAGCTTGAGCTTGACCCAGCCGTCCAGCGTGCGCTGCGTTTCATCCACAAACGCCTGCAGGCTCTCGCGCAGCGTGTGGTACCACATGCCATAGTAGACCAGTTCGGCGTAGCGCAGCGACATCTGCTCTTTGTAGTGGAGTGTTTCGCGATCCAGGCAGAGGGACTCGAGTTCACGATGGGCGGCATAAAGAATTGTGCCGCCGGGCGTTTCGTACACGCCGCGCGACTTCATGCCGACAAGCCGGTTCTCGACCAGATCGATGCGGCCGATTGCATGTTTGGCTCCAAGTTTGTTGAGCTCTTCAATCATGGTGGCGGGCGGCAGCTGCGTGCCGTTCAGGGCGACGGGCAGCCCTTGCTCGAAGGTCAGTTCAATCATGCTCCGGCTCATCCGGCGCCTCTTCCGGCGAGTTGCTGCGCAGGAACATTGAGTCTTCCGGTTCGTTGGCCGGGTCTTCGAGAATGCCGCCTTCGTGTGACGTGTGCCACAGATTGGCGTCGCGGCTGTACATCGACTTCTCGGTATGGACGACCGGCACATTGTGTTCTCGGGCATAGGCCAGGGCATCCTCACGCGAGCGAATCGTCCATTCGCGCCAGGGCGCAATGACTTTGAGCGTCGGGTTGAGCGCCTGAAAGGTCAGCTCGAAGCGGACCTGGTCATTGCCCTTGCCGGTGCAGCCGTGGGCTACGGCGTCGGCACCTTCGGCTTCGGCCACGGCGACCTGCCATTTGGCGATGAGCGGTCGGGCAACCGACGTGCCGAGCAAGTATTGACGCTCGTACACGGCGCTGGCCTGCATCATGGGGAACAGGAAATCCTTGGCGAACTCATGGCGCAAATCTTCGATAATGACCTTGCTGGCGCCACTGGCTAACCCTTTTTCCTCCAGGCCCTCCAGCTCGTGATCGCCCTGGCCGATATTGGCGCAGAAGCAGATGACTTCGCAGTCATAGTTCTCGCGCAGCCAGGGCACAATGACGGACGTATCCAGACCGCCTGAGTAGGCGAGTACGACCTTGTTGACCTTCGATGTGGACATTGCTTTTCCTCCGATGAATGCAGGGTTGATAAGTCGCTTAATAGGGGCTTGGGCGCGGCGCATCGGTATGTGGTGGCTCGGGGCGACGGGCTGTGGGGGCCGTGCCGCCTGTGGTTCCCGCAAGTTTAGCACGACGGCCGTCTCATCACAATGATCCAGCAGGGGACAGCCGCGGCAGTCGCGCCACACCTTCTCCGGAAAGCGCTCGCGGCTGGTGGTCTGGAAGCCGGCCCGGTGAAAAAAGTCGATGGCCCGCGTGAGGGCAAAGAGCGTCGTATGGTCGCGGCGGCGAGCTTCGTAGATAGCCGCCTTCAGAATGGTCCGGCCCCAGCCCAGCCCCTTAACCCCGTCAGCTACTGCCAGAGAGCGCACTTCGGCGAGCGCGGGGGTATAGGCGAGCAGTGAGACGCAGGCTACTACGCGGCCCGTCTCATCTTTGCCCACAAACCAGTCTGGGAGAGATTCGGCAATCGATTCTGGCGAGCGCGGCAGCAGGTCGCCACGGCGAGCGTGCTCGGCTACAAGCTCCACGATGTGTGGAATATCTTCGCTGCGTGCCGGTCGAATGTTCATCGTCCACAGGTCCGAACCGCTCGCCCTGGTGGACGGCGACTTTGTTTAGCCTGCTCCAACGCAAAAGCCACCCACTGCGGGTGGCTATTGGTCTGAGCTGAGGGACCTGGACTCGAACCAGGACTGACGGAGTCAGAGTCCGCTGTTCTACCATTAAACTATCCCTCAATGAGTGGGCATTATAGCAATTTGGGCGGCGGTTCGCAAACGGATTCATCATCGATTTGCCGACGGAGGCGTGGGGGAATCGCCCACGATCGCAGGGCGTCATGGGCCGGGTTTCGTGCTAGAATTATCGGCTGGCTTGCAGAGTGGGCGATCATCTGATGACGACCCGGCAGCGAACTTGAGGAACTTTATGCGACCGTCGTTTGCCTCAACCAAAGCACGACCCGTACCGGAAGCGCACCGGTCTAACTTCAACCACCTTGTGTACGACATCGCCTGGTTTGGTGTGCTCAACGGCAGCGCCATCGCGTTTGTAGCGGTCTATGCTGCGCGTCTGGGCGCCGACGCGTTTCAGCTTGGACTGCTCAACGCGGTACCGGCGCTGGTGATTTTGACGTTCGCCCTGCCGGCGGGTAGCTGGCTGCGCGACAAGCCGGTGGGGCGGGCCACAGTACTGACCTCGATTGGCCAGCGCTGGTTCTATTTGGTGTGGGTCTTTCTGCCGCTGCTGTTTGTACCCAGCGGCCAGATTACGGCGCTGCTCGTCACCACGCTGCTCATGAGTATCCCGGGCACCGCGTTGGCCATCTCCTTCAATGCGCTGTTTGCAGCGGCCGTTCCGCCGGAGTGGCGAGCCCAGGTCGCCGGTGCCCGCAACGCCGCTTTCGCGCTGAGCTCGATTGCCGTGACGTTGGCCTGTGGTTTCCTGCTGGATGCGCTGCCGTTTCCACTTGGCTATCAGGTCGTCTTTTTCATTGGCTTTGTTGGCGCGATGATGAGCACGGTCCATCTGGCCTACATCAAGGTGGATGACCGCCCGCGCGCATCGACCAAAATGCTTGTTCGATTGCGCGATTGGGCCCAGCCAGGCATCGATCAGATGTGGACCAGCGCACGGACAATGGTTGGTCTGCGCTTTCTTTCACGCCGCCAGGAGCGGGGCGGGTCGCCACGCTCGTCGCTGGTGCCTTTGCGCGACCATCGCTACCAGGGCGTCCTGCTAATCGTCTTCGCACTCCATCTGACACTTTACCTGGCCGTTCCTCTGTTTCCTCTGATGATGGTGTCGGAGATTGGCCTGTCTGACAGCGAGATTGGCTGGGGCAACAGCTTGTTCTATGTGGCAATCTTCCTGGGCTCGCTGCGCCTCCATTCGGTCAATGAACGCCTCGGCTACCGCAAGACGATTGCTCTTGGTCTGATGATCATCTCGTTTTACCCTACATTTCTCGCTATGGCTGAGAATGTATGGTTGTTTCTGGCGGCGTCGCTGGCCGGGGGACTGGGCTGGTCCTTGGTGGGTGGGGCGCTGGGCAACTATGTGCTGGCAGAAACGCCCGATGACAAACGGCCGGCCTATCTGGCCTGGTACAACATGGCGCTCCAGGCTGGCATTCTGGGCGGGTCGCTACTGGCCCCTGTGCTGGCCGGGTTCTGGAGTATTCCCGCAGCGCTGCTCTTCGCTGCCGCGGCGCGCTTCGTGACCGGCGTCTTCATCTGGCGCGGGTCTGAGGCAGCGGGAGAGAAGCCGATTCCGTCAAAACAAGCATCCGACTAGCGGATGACCAGCGTGGCCCGGTCCAAAGCCAACAACAGATCTCGCGCCTGGTCATCTAGCAAGTACCAGGGCAAGTTGTCCTCGCGATGGGCGCCAATGACGACCAGGTCATAGTCACCGGCGCGTGCTTCTTCCAGAATTTGGTCTACAACCAGGCCGTGGCGTACGATGGCGATTGGCGAGAGGTTGAGCCTCTCCAGAAAGGCCACATCCCGTTCCAGGATGGTGCCTTCGAACGTCTCCGCTCCGATCAACTCCTCGGCGTTCGCCCGTAGATCAGAGCCCGATATGCCCGGCGCAGCGCTTATCTGGGACATTACATGAAGAAGCGCAATCTCGGTCACGTTCGTGAGCAAAGCGGGCAAGTGGCGGCTGAAGAGCTGCAAGAGGGTTGGCGACTGAACGCCGCTGTCGCAGATGAGGATGCGCTGGATGGGGCGCGCCTCCTGCTTGGCGACCAACACCGGGAGTGCGGATTGGCCGACGACTTGCTGAGTGACTGCGCCACGCAGGCGCGAGAGCAGGTTGTGACTGCGCCGGTCGCCCATGAGAATCAGGTCGTACCGTCCCGTCTGACTTTCACGCACAATCTCTTCCGCCGGCGTACCGACCACCGTCAGCGTATCGACATCTTCCACGACATCTTCGAGCAGATCGACAGCATGGGCCAGGACTGCCTCGGATGTCTCCTGGTTGCGGGCCGAATGAATGACGTTCAGGACGGTGGCCTGCACCGGCACCATCAGCGCCAACTCCGCCAACTGGCGAATGGCGATCTCCGAGTAGGCGGCACCGCCTGTGGCGATCAAGACGCGCATGGTGGACCTCCGAAATAGGCGCCGGCTGTGTTCATGGCCGGGAGGTGAATGGCGAGTAGTCCTGCAGCTGGGCCGGGACCGGTCTGAGATGAGGCAAGACCTGTTGGTTTCATGGTGGCGGGCATCTTACACGAATAGCAACAAAATGGGAATGGAGAAGATCAGAAACATGAAGATGGCCATGTTGCGGTTCTCCAGGGTGACCCAGTTGACGAAACGTAGGGCAATTCGCTCATACGGTCGGAAGAAGAAGACCAGGATGACGAGCGAGACCGCGGTCACGCAAATCATCTGGGCCATGACCACGGCCAAGGTTTCCGGGTTGTTGAGCAGAACGGCCGCCAGCAGCGTGTCGATGAACGTTGTGATGTTGGCCCCCATGATGTAGGGGATGACGTTTTCGCGGCGGACGAATCCACGGTGGCTTAGCGGCACCAGGATGCTGAGCGATACGCTGACCGACATAGAGATCAGGGTGATCGCCGCGCCGAGCAGGAACATGATGGCCGGGCGATAGACCAGCCGCGAAACACGGCCGACCTGGCTCTCCTTCAGCGACATCTCCGGCAGGCACTTGTCGAACAGGCTGAAGCTGCCCATGATGATCACCAGTCCGACCACGAACAGTCCCCATTCTGGCAGGTAGGTGGAGGCAAAATTAACGACGGGATCAAAGATGAGATCCGTGATGGCGGTCAGCAGCATGCCCGATTCGAGCGGAATGCGCTCCAGCAGGGTGGTACGCAAGAGAAAGAAGCCGATCACCAGCACGCCCGCATGGATGGTGCCGGTCACAGTGAACGAGAGCAGCCCCATGCTCAGACTCGTCGACCGGTTGCGGCCGCGCAGGACGTAGATGAAGCCGATGAACAGCACGATGAAGCTGGAGCCGAGCCGGCTGCCGCTAATCATTGTGAAGGCGCTCAGCTGGCTCAGGATGCCAGCATCAAGGAAGGTCAGCGCCGACGCTGCGACCGGCGACCCACTCATGATGACATAGGCAAATAGCCAGCCAAAGCCCAGGCTGTTGGCCGGGTTGGAGACAGCGAAGCGCCCCTGGACAAGCGGCGTCAGCCCCTTGGCTCCTTCTTTCATGAGCGTTAGAGCCAGGATGAACAGGAACAGGCTGACAATGAAGATGCCAACCTTGCGCCATGAAATTGC
Organism: uncultured Chloroflexia bacterium; assembly: GCA_963715935.1. Lineage (GTDB taxonomy): Bacteria > Chloroflexota > Anaerolineae > Promineifilales > Promineifilaceae > Promineifilum. The sequence continues at coordinate 139,159 of CAVQSM010000011.1, forward strand.
TTCCCAGAAGCGACGGAGCGTGGCGAGCAGACCAGGATTGGCTGGTTCCGGGACCTGGACAGAGTCGGGGAGTGGCGACGGCACAGGGTCAGCCACAACTGGCACCAGGTCAGAATCGACGGGATCGTTCGTCATAGGAAGTTACCCTTTCAATATCCCTGGTAACGGACATTTTTCGTTTGCCCAGGTCATCGCCACAATTATACGCGATCTGCTTACGAAGATTCTGTCGGTGATCGTGTCAAAAAGGTGGCGATCTCGCGCCGTCTTGTGGCGGATTAATGGTGGCCGTTTCCTTGCGAAGTTGTGCGGAGTAGAAGCGCCGGTGCGGAGGGCGCATGGCCCAAGAACGGACATAGCCCGCAGACGCGGGCTATGTTGTGGCGTGAAAGCGCGTGTGAACTCAGGCGCCGGTTTTCAGGACGGCACGTGCCGCGTTGTAGCCCGGTGCGCCGGTGACGCCGCCGCCGGGGTGGGTGCCCGCGCCGCACAGATAGAGATTCTTGATCGGTGTCTCGTACCGGCTCCAACCGGGGATCGGCCGCATGATGACCAGTTGGTCCAGCCCCATGTGGCCGTGGTAGATACTACCTTCCGTCAGGCCGTAGGTCTCCTCCCACGCTTTGGGAGTGATGATCTGACAGTGCAGCATGCGCTGCCGCACATCCGGTGCGTACTGGCTGAGTGTGTCAAGGACGACATCGGCAAATGCCTCTTCTTCGGCCGCCCAGTCGTTGTCGCGCAGCTTGTAGGGGGCGAACTGGGCCGTGATCGACAGGATGTGGTTGCCGGTTGGGGCCAGTGTCGCATCCTGTATCGTCGGGAACGTTAACTCCAAATAGGGAGCGGTCGAACAGCGCCCGTACTTCGCCGCGTCGTAGGCCCGCTCCAGGTAGTCGAGACTGGGGCTGATGCGGATTCGCCCGGAGAGTTGGTCGACGCTGGTCTGGCCATTGAAGGTCGGTAGACCGTCGAGCGCAATATTGAGCTTGGCCGTGCTGCCGCGGTAGATAATGTTGCGGACGTGACGCATCTCGGTCGGGGAGAGGTTTTGAGGACCCGCCAGCCCAAAGAGCGTGCGCCGTGGGTCGGCGTTCGAAAGGATAACGGCAGCCCGCAACTCCTCGCCATCGGCCAGCCGCACGCCAATCGCCCGCGGCTGCATATCTGCCTCCTCGAGCAGAATTTCAGCGACGGCCGCCTCGGTTCGGATGGTAGCGCCGCCGTCCCGCGCCACGCGGGCCAGCGCTTCCGACAAGCCGCCAATGCCGCCCAATACAGTTCGGTGGCGGAGGAAGCCCTGCATGTTCTGATACATGAACATGAAGGTCGTTCCGGCGCTGCGCGGCCCGAGCGTCAGGCCGGTGATGCCGGAGCCGCCCAATGCGCCTTTGATGGCGTCGTTCTCGAACCATTCGTCGAGGTATCCTTGTACGGCCATCGGCAGGACGCGCAAGAACTCCATCATCTCGGCATTGCCGCCGCGCTTGACCTGCAAGCCGAGGCCGCCCCAGGGCAGTAGGTCGCCCAGATTGCGTTCAGTCAGGTCAGGTAATGTTAGTAGGGTGATGCCGCGCAGTTGGGCAGCCATCGCCTCCACCTGGCGGCGAAACGCGGGATACTGTTCTGCGTCGTGGCTGCTGAACTGGGCCAATTCTTGCATCGTGCGGGCGTCGTCGGCCCAAAATGTCAGGGCGCGGCCGTCCGGCTGAGGGGCAAAGAGCAGAGCGTTGCTCTCCCGAAACTCCAGACCCTGCATCTTGAGAAACAGTTTACTCACTATCTCGTCGTGGAACAGGGCCGTTTCGTGAGCGCCTGTGTCCATTTGGAAGCCGGGGAAGACCTCTTCGGTGGCGGCTGCGCCACCGAGCACGGCGCGCTGTTCCAGAACCAGCACCCGCTGGCCGGCCTGGGCCAGCGTTGCGGCCGCTACAAGGCCGTTATGTCCGCCGCCTATGATGATTGCATCGTATTGATCGGTCATGATGTGTTGCTCCTTAGCGGCTGACGTCCTTTAGCGCTTCCAGCGCAGCCAGGCGACCGGGGGCGCCCATGATTCCGCCGCCCGGATGGGTGCCGGAGCCACATTGATAGTAGCCCTGAATCGGCGTGCGATACTTGGCGTAGCCAGCCACCGGGCGCAAGAAGAAGAGCTGGGACAAGCTTAGCTCGCCGTGGAAGATGTTGCCCTGCGAGATGCCGACCATCCGCTCCACATCGACCGGGGTCAGAACCTGCCGGTGGAGAATAATGTCCTTGATGTCGGGGAAGAATTCAGCCAGCGTGTCGACCACGGCATCGCCGAACGCTTCTCGCTTCTCGTCGGTCCATTCGCCATCCGCCAGCTTGTAAGGCGCGTACTGGACGAAGCACGACATGACGTGCTTGCCCGGAGGAGCCATATCGGGGTCAATCATCGACGGCAGGATGACGTCCATATACGGCCGCTTCGAGAAGTTGCCGTACTTGGCGTCATCGTAGGCGCGTTCGAGATGGTCGAGGTTCGGGCTGATCGAGATAGCCCCAGCCAGATGGCGGCCCGTGCCGGGCATACAGGCCAATTCCGGCGCCCGGTCGAGCGCCAGATTGACCTTGCCAGATGACCCGATCGTCTGGAAGTTGCCGACCGCCCTCACGAGGTCGCCAGGTAGATCGTTGGGCTGCACCAGGTTGAGGAATGTTTGCTTGGGGTCTAGACTGGAGAAGACGAGGTCGGCTCGAATCTCATCCCCGTTTTCCATAACGACGCCGGTCGCGCGGCCGTTCTTGACCATCACCTGCGAGACACCGGCATTGCAGCGAATCTCAACACCTTGGGCACGTGCCGCACTCGCCAGCGCTTCCGCCAGTCCACCCGTGCCGCCTTTATGGAAGCCCCACGCGCGGTACGCTCCATCAATTTCGCCCATGTAATGGTGAAGCAGGACGTAGGCCGTGCCCGGTGAACGTGGGCCGAGGAACGTGCCGATAATGCCGCTGGCGGAGAGCGTGGCCTTGAGCGGCTCGGACTCAAACCATTGCTCCACAAAGTCGGCGGCGCTCATGGTCATCAGCTTGGTCAGCACATAAAACTGGTCTTCTTCCAGGTCAAGGAAGTGACGGGCCATGTCGAGCAGCCCCATCAGGTCTTTCGGGTTAAGCGTAGTGGGATCAGGCGGGATGACGTTGAGGATATAGCGCACCGCCTTGGCCATGAAGTACATGTTGCGGCTGTATTCGTCATAGGCACCCGCGTCCCGCTCAGAATGACGGGCAATCTCACGCAGTGTCGCATAGTGATCGTTGTCGCGGAACAGGTAGTCGCCGCCGGGCAGGGGTGTCAGCGTGCTTTCCAGCGGGAGGATGGTCATACCGTGTTCGGGTAGATTGAGATCGCGCACAATCTCCGGGCGGAAGAGGCTGACGACGTACGAAAAGACACTGAACTTGAAGCCGGGAAAGACTTCCTCAGTCACGGATGCGCCGCCGACCAGGTACCGCTTTTCCAGGACCAATGTCTTCTTGCCCGCCCGGGCGAGATAGGCCGCAGCGACAAGTCCGTTGTGACCACCGCCGATGACGATGGCGTCGTATTGATTGCTCATGATGTCTGTCCCTCGGAGTGTGCTGCGGCGAGGCCGCGCTTGCGAGCCGGGTCGAAGAACGGCGTCTTGACTACCGTTGCGGGGCACAGCTTGCGTTTGTATTCGACGGTGACTTCAACATCCAGGCGCTGCCCAATCTCTCCATGGGGGTTCAGGACGGTGCCGATGCCGATGTACTGTTTCAGGATGGGCGAGAAGGCGTGGCTGGTAATCTGCCCGACCTGCTTTCGCGGAGATGTGCCTCGTTGGTAGATGGGAACAGCAGATCGGGATGCTCTGCCCGCTACTTGAGGAGGTAGATCTTCCTCGGCGAACAGTTTTTCCAACGACGTCCAATCATACTGGATGCCCACGAAGCGCCAGGTAGAGCCGCGCGCTTTCTCTGCTGCCAGGGCGCGACGGCCGATAAAGTCGCCCCGGTCCAGCTTAACCGCCCAACCGAGACCGATCTCGAATGGTGACGATTTCTGGCTCTCAATGATGGCATGGGCGGAGGAGACGTAGTCAACGTCGATCATGATTAGCCCGGCTTCAACCCGAGCCACGTCCAGAGCGAGAATGCCGGCCGGCAGCATACCGTACCGTTGGCCAGTCTCGGCCAGGTGGTCCCACAGACGTTCAGCATGCTCAGGGCGGACCCAGATTTCGTATCCCAGGTCGCCGGTGTAGCCCGTGCGGGTGATGGTGACCGGGAAGCCGTCGATCTCCCCCTCGGCCAGATGGAAGTACTTTAGAGACGCCATATCGATGCCGCTGACCAGCTCTTCGAGAATGGCGCGGCTGTTCGGCCCTTGCAGCGCCAATGCGCCCAGATCGTCAGTGACGTCGCTGACGGTTGCATCGAGGCCGTAGCCTACATCCTGGAACCAGCGCAGGCTGGGATCGGCCGACGTGACGCGGAAACGGTTCTCCGACAGTCGGGAGACGGTGCCGTCGTCGATCACCTTGCCATCTTCGTCGCACCACGGCGTGTACAATACTTGGCCGACGCGGCTGGCTTTGACGTCACGCGTGACCACGCGATCGACCAGACGGAGTGCATCGGGGCCGCTTACCTCATACTTGTGCAGCGGCGAAATATCAATCAGTCCGGCGCTGTTGCGCAGCGCGTAATACTCGCGTTCATGGGACGGCTCGTACAGCCCGGCGGACAAATAGCCGGCCCAGTTACGCCATTCGTAACTCTCGCAAATGGGCCAGGTACGAGAATGAAAAGGGGATGGAAGGGGCATAAGGTCTCCTCGTTGTCTTCCCAACTATCTGTTGATTGAGTCCTGCGGCCGCCGCTCAAAGCAAAGACCCTGAGCGCGAGGCGAGCTTAAGTTAAATGCGGTGGCCTTGCTATCCTCGCCCAGCTCAAAGCGCAGCGTACGGTCGCCCATCTGGAAAGCGTGCTTGTGCAGATGGTGCAAGGGCGCTGGTGGCTGGCGGGGCACGCTGACTTTCAGACCGTGCTCTGTCTCAGCAATGGTGTAGATCGTCTCCAGTTCATTGCTGCGGTATCGACCGGCGTAGATGGCGAGCGGTGCAGGCGGCACCGTGGCGTCGCCAATGCGCACGAAACGGCCGTAAGGAACGCCGTCCGCGCTGACGAGCAGAGTCATCCTCTTCAAAACGGAATTCGAGCAGGTAATCGGAGGCATCACTGCGCCAGCAGCCATCCTGACCGAGCGTGAGCGGTCGATCACGGCTGCCGAAGTTGGCGCTCATCGACCCTTCCTCGACGGTGATCGTCAGGTAGCGGTCTTTCGACGCGGTATGGTAGAGGCCGGCTCGTCGTGGCGAGGTCGGGATCCGGGACGGCCGATGCCGGCGTGGTCGCGACGGTTGAGCTGGTTATGTCAACTATATCCGCCAGCCAGAGCGCCGCTACCTGCACGCTGTGGGCTGTCGGGTTGAGGTCGTTGGTGTTGGCCAGGCAGATGACGCTGAACGCCTGGTCGGGAAAGCGCAGCAGCTCGGCCCGATAGCCCGCCCACCAGCCCGCATGGCTGACGCAGCGCAAACCCAGGAACGGCGTTAGCTCCAGCCCGAAGCCGTAGCTGCCCATCGTGCCGTCGTTGAGCTGGGCATGGCGTCGTCATCAGGTCGATCAGCGCCGGTCCGCCGCGGCCCAGTTCGTTGTCGTAGAAGTTGCGATCCCAGAGAACGAGGTCATCGACGCAGGTCATCAGCCCGCCATCGCCCACCATGTCCAATGTCGATACGTCGAGCCGGTAGCCGCCTGCGTCCGTCGGTGTGTAGCCGGTGGCCCGATTGGGCACTATGCGCGTCTGGTCATCCTGGAAGTGGCTGTGGCTCATGCCAAGCGGCTTGAGAATATGCTTGTTGGCGAAGGCATCCAGCGATTGCCCGCTGAGGCGCTCTACCAGCTGGCCCAGCAGGAAGTAGCCGGTGTTGCTGTACTGGTACGCCGCGCCGGGGGTGAAATTAAGCCCCTGCTGCTTTTGCAGCAAGGCCATCACTTCGGCTACCGAAATGTAATCCTCGTCCCGGTAGCCGGCGAACTCCATCAGGGTGAGATAGTCGCGCCAGCCGCTGGTGTGGTGGATGAGATGGGCGACGGTGATGGTGTGACCAAACTCCGGCAGCTCCGGCAGATGGCGGCGCACATCGTCATCAAGGGCCAGGTGTCCCTGTTCCATGAGCAGAGCGATGCAGGCGGCCGTAAACTGCTTCGATGTGGAGGCGATGTCGAAGACGGTCTGGCTGGTAATCGGCAGACCGTAGTCGAGATTGGCCCGTCCATAGCCGCGGAAGTAGACCAGTTCGCCGTGGTGGACAATGCCCAGGGCGCAGCCGGGCGTGTCGGGCCGGTCCCATGCCGCGAAAATGGCGTCGGTTTGGGCAGATAGTTCACTGTTCATGGGTCACGGTCTCACGCTTGCGCGATATGTTAGCGGCTGAACTGGACGGCGGCAGCCGGTAACCCAGCTGGTGGGAGATGCGGGCGGCGGCCTGCTGGACCAGGCGACCAATTTCGTCGATGCGTTCCGGCGTCATGCGCACGGCCGTCGCGCCGACACTGATCGCGGCGACCGCTTCCCCGGCAGCATTGCGCACGGGGGCGCCGATGGCGATGAAGCCGAGTTCCAGCTCTTCCGCCGCGACGGCATACCCCCGGCGAACGCTCTCGGTCAGGTCGGTGCGGAGTGCCTCGCGCGAGGTAATGGTCCGAGGCGTCACGGCTGGCCAGCTTTCTGGCAGCAGGCCGGCCAGTTCGGCCTGGCTGGCGGCCGACAGAATCGCCTTGCCGGTCGATGTGGCGAAGATTGGCCAGCGAGAGCCAATGTGCTGGCTGCCGCTGGTGACGAATTCGCCCGGTATCTCTTCGATGATGACCATTTCGGCCCCGGACGGAATCTCCAGTGTGGCTGTTTCGCCGGTCGTGTCTGCCAGTCGTTCCAGTTCGGCACGGCCGATTTCGCGCACGGAGTTGGCGCGCTGGGCGCGGCTGCCGAGTGCGATGAGCCCGGAGCCGAGGCGATACATCTCACTGGTCGGGTCGCGGGCGATCAGTTCCATGCTCTCCAGCGCAGTCAGCAGGCGGTAGGTGGTGGTGCGGTTCAGGCCAATGGACTCGGCCAGATCCGTGGCGGTCCACGCCGGTTGCTCGTCGGTGAACGCCTCCAGCATGGCCAACGCCCGCAGGACGGATTGAGTGCCCGCCATCGGTTCCTGTCGCGTCGTCATCGGGCGAATCGCCTTTTGCGCCTCCGCGGGCTGCTGTCGTCGGAGCCGCCGGACCGGGCGGGCGGGACCACGGGCAAGGGTGCGTCACTGGTCATGCCGGAGCGGATGATCTGCTCCATTTCAGCCACGAGGAGCGGGTCGGTCTCGATCGGTTCGTAGGCGTTCAGCCGGCGCTCGACTTCCGCGGTCGCTCGCTCCAGCAGCGTCGAGCTGCCCGCCTTGACCCAATTTTCGCGGTTCTCCCTATCGGTGATGGACGACGGCATATGGAGGTGGTCCGGCCAGTGGGTCATCGTGTGCTCGGCCGTAATCAGATGCTGCTCAGCCATCAGCTCGCGCACCAGATCAAGGGAGGGAAGATCGTCCGCCGGCTCAATGTCGCGCACGAAGTGCAGCGCCTGGCCACACAGGTCGTCGTCATAGACCAGTTTCGGCAGGCTGAAGGTCAGCACAAAGTCGAGCATGCCGGGACCGGAGACGGAGTTGAAGCCCGCCAGCGCCGCCAGCAGGGCGCTGCCAAATGTCTCAGCGCCCGCCTGGGCGTCGAGGAACTTGCCGTCGCCGAGAGCCATGTAGGTCTGCGTGGGCAGCCCCAGTGACTTGGCCACCTCAGCGTAGGCGACGTCGAGACGCAGCGCCTGAATGCCGAGCATTGGGGACGAAGCCGCCCGCATGTGGAACTCCGCCGGCGCGCCGCCGAACAAGACCGGCGCACCCGGTTTGATGACCTGAGTCATCGTCAGGCCGGCCAACACATCGACCGTGTGGAAGACGGTGGCGCCGACCAGCGTCACCGGGGCAATCAGTCCCATGAGCGTCACCGGCACAATCTCCACCGGGATGCCCGCCGCCACACAGTCGAGCAGATTCTGGCATGAATCTTCGCTGTAGCGGAACATGCCGGTGGCAGTGATGGTGAAGATCGACAGGGGCCGGGCAATCAGATCGTCGCGGTCGTCGCGGAACAGTTCCATCATGTCGGCCATGCGGCCCACGCCATGTTCGGTGAACGCGCCGGAAACGACCGGCTTGGTGGTGTTGGTCAGCGTGAGATAGAGCCGCCATGCATCAGAGACGCCTGCCTCGATGTCATCATTGGTGGAGAATGCGGTCGCCAGATTGCGAATGTTGTCCAGGCCGTCGCCGATGCGAATGTACTCGACAAAATCGGTTGAGTTGGCCAGCCGGGTTTGCCCGGTGCGGTGGTCGAGTATCTTGAGGCCGCTGGAGGCGGGAACGAAGTGAACCCGGTCGCCGCCGAGGTCGGCATGGGGGCGGCCGTCCCGGTCGTAGAGGGTGAACGAACGGGGTGCGCTGGCGATGGCCCGTTCGACCACATCACGCGGGAACAGGACCCGCTCCCCAGAGGTGTCCGTAGGCAGACCTGCCGCCAGCAGCTGCTCGCGCATTTCCTTACCGCGCACTTCCATGCCTACTTCGGCCAGGATGTGCAGGGCCTCATCCAGGATTCGGGCGATGAGGTCCGGGTCCAAAACTTGTATAGTAGGTCGCATAGCGGTTAGTTCACATCGTGAACGTACTGTTCACAGACGCATTGTATCATATGGTTGAACGGCGTCCAAAAGCCGATTTGGCACGGCTGACGTCGTGCAGCAAGATGGGGCGGTCCTGTTCGGTGAAGATGCATGTGTTGCCTTGTTGGGTACGCCGCGACGCCACTACTGCTGCACCCCGTCCAGCGTGATCGTCATCGACATCCACTCGCAAACCGTGTTCATAATGTGAATAATTCGTTCAACATATGTTGCCGATCATATCACACACTGCTATTATTTCGAGAGCATCTCACCGTTCAAGAAGGACGTCCCTGATGAAAACCCCATACCGCATTCGCACCGACTTTCCCCGCCCGGTCCGCGAAATCGAGCATATGATCATTACTCTCAAGGATGGCACGCGATTGGCGGCCCGGATGTGGCTGCCGGCCGACGCAGAGCAGGATCCGGTGCCGGCGCTGCTGGAGTTTCTGCCGTACCGAAAAAGCGACGGCACAGCCATGCGAGATGCCCAGCGACAACCGTACTATGCTGGACATGGCTACGCCGTTTTGCGCGTCGACATGCGCGGCAGCGGTGAGTCCGATGGGATTCTGGAGGATGAGTACACTCCTCAGGAGCTGGACGATGCGGTCGAAACTGATCGCCTGGATTGCGGAGCAGCCGTGGTGTGACGGCAGCGTTGGCATGATGGGCATCTCCTGGGGGGGATTCAACAGTTTGCAGGTGGCGGCGCGACGGCCGCCTGCGCTTAAGGCTGTCGTCGTCATCGGTTTTACCGATGATCGTTACGCGGACGACGTCCACTACATGGGCGGCTGCGTATTGACCTCGCAGATGCTGTCGTGGTCGTCGATTATGTTTGTCTACAACGGCGCGCCGCCCGATCCAGCGTTGGTGGGCGACGAGTGGCGGGCGATGTGGCTGGACCGGCTGGAGAATACGCCGCCGTTCGTTGAGGCGTGGCTGGCTCATCAGCGCCGTGATGCGTACTGGGAACATGGCTCGGTGGGCGAGGATTATGATGCTATCCAGGTGCCGGTGTACGCGGTGGGTGGCTGGGCCGACAGCTACAACAACTCTGTGCCGCGCTTGCTGGCTGGCCTGTCGGTACCTCGCAAAGGACTGATCGGACCGTGGGCCCACACGTTCCCCGAAATCGGCGAGCCCGGCCCGGCCATCGGCTTCTTACAAGACACCGTGCGCTGGTGGGATCATTGGCTGAAGGGCAAGGACAGTGGAATGCTGGATGAGCCCATGCTCCGGACCTGGATTCAGGAGAGCGTGCCGCCCGCCACCTACCACACCGAACGTCCCGGTCGTTGGGTTGCCGATGTACAGTGGCCATCTCCGCAGGTGGAGGACGAGATCTGGTATCTCAACAGCGACGGGGGAGCGGGCGTGCTGGGACGGGAAGCTGCTCCGCCCGTCACCTTGCGCCACAGCGGGCGAATGGGCCACAACATGGATGTCGGGCCGTGGGGGGCGTATGGCTATCCGGGCGACTTTGCCGGGGACCAACGAGCGGCCGACGGCGAATCGCTATCGTTTACCAGCCCGCCGCTTGCGCAGGCTGTCGATCTACTCGGTTATCCCGTGGTCGAACTGGAGATGGCGGTCGATCGGCCGTTGGCGCTGGTCGCTGTGCGCCTGTGCGATGTCGCTCCCGATGGGGCCTCGACGCTCATCAGCTGGGGATTGCTCAATTTGACCCACCGCAACAGCCACAAGCAACCGGAGACCCTGACGCCCGGAGAGACGTACCATGTTGAGGTGCCTCTCAATGTCCTGGGCCACCGTCTGGAGGCCGGGCATCGCTGGCGGGTGGGCATCGCCACCGATTATATGCGCCATGCCTGGCCTTCGCCCGAGCGGGTCGAACTTGCGCTGACGACCGGCGCCCGGTCGCGACTGCGGCTGCCACGGCGCACTCCCCATGCCCTGGACGAGACATTGCAGCCGTTTCCCCCGCCGGAGATATCTGCGCCGCTGGTTGTCGAGCATCTGCGCCCGGATGTTACCCACAAGCAGATCATCCATGACGTGGTCGACAACACGACGCGCTACGTGCTGGAGGCCGATGCGGGGCGGGTGCGGCTGGTTGGCAACGGCATGGAGGTCGACGATTGGGGACGCGAGACCTATGCGGCCGTCCAGGATGACCCTTTGTCTCTCAACGTCCATATTGAGCGCCGTCTCATCTACCAGCGCGGCGAGTGGCGGGTGACGATCGAGACGGACAGCCGCATGACTAGCGATGCCACGCACTTCCATCTGACCAATGTCATTGACGGTTACGAAGGGGATACCCGTGTCTTTACCAAAGCGTGGACCACAGCCATTCCCCGAGACCACCAATAGAGGTTTGTTATGTCAACACGACCCCGTGCCCGCGATCTGGGCATCACCATCGGCACCTTTCCCACCGGTCCGCACAACGCCATTACCGATGTGCCCGGCACGCTGGTGGGCCACAGCACCGTCATCTACGACACGCCTCGCGTGGCTCGCACGGGCGTGACCGTCATCATTCCGCGCGAGGGTGCTATCTGGGACAACCCGGCCTTCGCTGCGTACCATTCGTTCAACGGCTGCGGCGAGATGACGGGTGTGCTGTGGCTGGAGGAGTCGGGCCAGTTGGCCTATCCGATTGCGACGACCAGCACCCACCACGTGGGCACTGTTCACGAAGCGATGGTGGCCTACGCTCAGGAAAACGGCCACACGGAGTTCTCTGCCCTGGCTGTGGTTGCTGAAACGTGGGATGGTTGGCTCAATGATCTCGACGCCTTTCATGTGCAGGGCCATCATCTGTTGGAAGCGATGGCTTCGGCGTCTGGCGGTCCAGTCGCTGAAGGCAATGTCGGTGGCGGCACGGGCATGATTTGCCACGAGTTCAAGGGTGGTATCGGTACGTCATCGAGGGTGGTGGAGACGCAGAGCGGCACGTTCACCGTTGGAGCGTTGGTGCAGGCAAATCACGGCTCCCGCGAAGACTTTCGCGTCGATGGCGTGCCTGTCGGCCGTCTCATCAACCTGGCCCACACCCCCGCGCCGTGGAACGAGCTGCGCGATAGCAGCTCCATTCTCATCATCGTCGGCACCGATGCACCCCTGCTGCCATTCCAATGCCGGCGGCTGGCCCAGCGGGCGACGGTGGGGCTGGCCAGGGCGGGCGGCGTGGGGCACAACGGGAGCGGCGACATCTTCCTGGCCTTTGCCACCGGCAACAATCTGACGCCGGGGGCCGGTTCCCATCCGGCACTGACGATGACCCCCAACGGTCATCTGAACCCCATGTTTTCAGCGACGGCCGACGCGGTTGAGGAAGCGATTCTGAACGCGGTCATCGGCGCGGAAACGATGACCGGCTATAAGGGACGCACGGCCCATGCGGTGCCGGTCGATGTCTTGCAGAAGCTCATGACCCGCGCCTATGAGGCACGCACGGAGCTGATTTAGTCCGCGCAACAGGGCGGGACAGCGCTGACAGGTTGAGAGGGAGCAAGTGAGTAACGAATACGACACGATCGTTTTGGGACTGGGCGGATTGGGAAGCGCCGCGCTCTACTGGCTGGCGCGACGCCAGGGCGAGCGCGTGTTGGGATTGGAGCAGTTTGCTATTGGCCATCTCAACGGCGGCTCCCAGGATCATTCGCGCATTATTCGTCTCTCCTACCACACTCCCGCCTACGTCGAGCTGGCCAAGCAAGCGTACGCGGCGTGGGCGGAGGTGGAGCAAGATGCGGACGAACAGTTGATCTTCAAGACAGGCGGCATCGATTTGTGGCCTGCCGATCCGGCCTACCCGATGTCCGACTACACCGGCAGCATGGATGCGGCGGGTGTGGCGTATGAGCGGCTGTCGGCCGCCGCAGTGATGGCACGCTGGCCACAGTTCCGCCTGACTGATGAGGTGACGGGCATCTTCCAGGAGCAGGCGGGCATGGCCACACCGAATCTCAGCAACGCCGCCCATTTGCGGCTGGCCAAACGATACGGTGCAGTCATTCGTGACAACGCCCCGGTTGAGGCTGTGACGCCGCTTCCCGGTGGTGGCGTCGAGGTCGTGGCGGGCGGTACCACGTATCGATGCGGCCACCTGATTGTGGCCGCCGGTGCGTGGACCAATGAGCTGCTGGCCCAGATTGCCCGGCCCGTCCACCTGACGGTGACGCAAGAGCAAGTGACCTACTACAATTCGCCTCAAACGGCCGACTTCATGCCCGATCGCTTCCCGGTCTGGATCTGGATGGACGAGCCGTCGTACTATGGCTTTCCGGTCTTTGGCGAAGCGGGGCCGAAAGCGGCCCAGGATGTAGGCGGTGACCGGGTTACGGCCAGGACGCGCACATTCGAGCCAAACCCGGCAACGGTGGCCCGGCTGGAGACGTTTCTGGGCGGCATTCTGCCCGGCGTCCTCGGCCCCCACATCCTGACGCGCACCTGCCTCTATGCGATGCCGCCCGACCGGGACTTCGTCCTCGACACGCTGCCGGAGCATCCTGCCATTTCGGTGGCCATCGGGGCGGGCCACGCCTACAAGTTTGCCAGCTTGATTGGCAAGACCTTGAGCGAACTGGCAATCGATGGCACGACGACGGCCGACATTTCACCGTTCGCCATTGACCGGCCGATTCTGTACGAGGTTGATCCCGAGCTGAACTTTATGTGCTAGGGATCGGCCCGCGCTGCACTCTCGTCAGCTGCCCCACAGTCCATAGCCTGCTTCGCGCCTTGCTTCCCGGCGGGCGTGCTGCTCCAGGATTTCGCCTACGTGGGCTGCCTTCTCCTCGATCGCTGCGCTGAGCCAGAGGCGGCCGTTCTCCGCTGTGGCCACACTGCCCGCACCGTATGCGCCGGTCGCGGTGTCGTCATCCCAGGGCGGGTTGGCCACCAGAGCGCCACCCTCGATCCAGTCCATATAGTAGCTGGCCGTGCTGACGAAATCCGTCTCATCAATGACGCGGTCCATATGAACCAGATCGGGCCGAAGGGCCAGGATCATCGCCGTTTCCAGCTCGCCGGCATGGCCCATGCCACCACGCTGGGAGTGACGATGGGCCTGGACAACCGGCGCGGCAATGTGGCCGGACGTGTGCAGCCAGGTGGTGGCGCAGAAGATGCGGCGGTGCCGTTCGCCTGCATACTTGACCACGTTTACCAGAAAGGAGCAGTTGCCACCGTGACCACTCATCAGATAGATGGTCGGATAGCCACGCCCAACAAGGCAATCGACGACAGCCAGCCAGAAATCCTCGAAAGCCCGCCCGCCCGTGTTCAGTGTCGCCGCGAAGGAATCGCGGTGGGTGCTGGCCCCGTACGGGAAAGCCGGCAGCGTTGTTGCCTGATCGGGAACAGCCGCCGCCGTGCCGCCGGCAATCGCGTCGATGATCAACGTGTCGGTGGACAGCGGAAGATGATGCCCGTGCTGCTCCGTGTGGCCGATGGGCACCAGTACGACCTTGCTGCGAGCGTCATCTGGCAGGAGGAAGGTGGGGATATATTTCCGGCTCTCGTGCGGCTGGACCAGCGCGCTGGCGCCCAAACCGAGATCCACACCCTGCGGCTGGAGCACGAATACACGGCTGAAGCCGTCGTCGCGCAGGCTTTCCAGCAGGTTGCTGATGAGGACGCTAAAGACGGAAAGCGGTATCGTCAGGCCGCTGCCCTGCCACCCGTACGGAATGGCCGGCAGCAGGCCGATTTGTGCTGGATGACCGAGCGCTTCTGAGAGTTGAACCCGGTTGTAGCCACCGCCCAGCGGAATGACCAGCGGGGTGTCGCGGCGCAAGGCAGCCACTTCGGGCCAGGTCATGGTTTCATACTCAAAGAACTGTGTCATGTGAGCCCCCAGATGTTTCTATTCGTATAGTGAATGGCCGACCAACTCCTGCTCGCGTCGGGCCACAAAGTCGTCCAGAGCTTCGACCAGAGCAGGGTCAATGGGTGGCTGTTCATACTGGTCCAGCATCGCTTTCCAAAGGCGGTTGGCTCGTACGGCTGTGTCCTGCGCGCCCGCGGCCACCCACGCATCGTACCCCTGGCGGTCGGCGAGCGAGGTGGCGTAGAAGGCGTCCCGATAGCGGGCCTGTGTATGCTCTGTACCGAAGTGGTGACCACCCGGTCCGACGGCCGCAATCGTTTCCAGCGCCAGACTCGCGGCATCTACTTCGAAGCCGTCCAGGTAGGCGTGGAACATGGCCACGTTCTCCAGATCGATGACGAACTTTTCCATCGAAGCGGTCAGGCCGCCGTCGGCCCAGCCGGCAGCGTGGACAATCAAATTGGTATGGGCCATCACGGCGGGCCAGAGCGTCCACATGCTTTCGTAGGCGGCCTGGGCGTCGGGTGCCTTGCTGTTGGTCAGACTGCCGCTGGCCCGGTAGGGCAGGCCGTAGCGCCGGGCCAATTGGCCGCCCGCCAGCAGCGCCCACGCGCCTTCCGGCGTGCCGAAGCTGGGGCTGCCCGACTTCATGTCGGCGTTGGTGGTAAAGCCGCCATAGATGACCGGCGCCCCCGGTCGGACCAGCTGGGTCAGCGCAATGCCGGCCAGCACCTCAGCATTCTGCTGGGCCAGAGCAGCCGCCATCGTAACAGGACTCATCGCCCCGGCGAGAATAAACGGCGTGATATAGGTTACCTGACCGGCGCGTGCATAGGTGATGAGACCGCCAAGCATGCGGTCGTCATAGCGCAGCGGGCTGTTGACGTTGATGACGTCCCCGGTGACCGGATCGCCGTCGAGCGATCCAAATACCAGTTCGGCCGCCGCCAGGACATCCCCGCTGATAATCCGACCATGGGCCGCCTCCATGACGACCTTGTCTGTCAATGTATAGCTGGAGCGAAGCCGGTGGAGGTGGCGGGTACTGGCGGGGATATCCTGAGGAGCGACCTGTTCCCACGCGGCGAAGTGCAGCGCGTCGGAGCTTTGCGACAGCTTGAGGAAGCGCTCCAGGTCTGCCAGCGTGCCGGGCCGGCGGCCGCGGTCCATGTCATCGACGTAAGCCATGCCGCCGCACGGGCCGAAGGTAATGTAATCCTCGCCCATGATGACGTTGTGAGCCGGGTTGCGAGCGCGCCATGTGAATGACTTAGGAGCGCTGGCCAGCGCTTCCGTCACAAGGCCGCGATCCGGCCACACCCGGTGGGCCGGGACGTCGACTTTGGCTCCCGCCTGCTGCCAGATTTGAAGCGCCTCGTCATCCAGAAATTCGATGCCGATATTCTCCAGAATGAGGAGCGAGGCGTCATGAATGGCGTCGATATCGTTGTCCGAGGCTATCCCGGCGGGTGGTCGCTTATTGCGCAATAGGCGAAAGGGCATTTCCAGCAGCGGAATCGTGGTGCGTTTTTCGCGGGGGCGTCGGGCGCGGGTTCGGCTCATCGCGAAATTATAGCAGAAGCATGAAGCGGCAGCGCTTGCTATACTAGATTTGGTATGTTCAAGATTGGCGAATTCTCCCGTTTGGCCCAGGTGTCCACACGCATGCTGCGTCACTACGATCAGATCGGCCTGCTCAAGCCGGGTAGTACGGATGAGTGGACTGGCTACCGCTACTATGCCATCGAGCAGCTGCCTCGGCTGCACCGTATCATCGCCCTCAAAGAGCTGGGCTTCTCGCTGGAGCAGGTGGCCGACCTGCTGCGAGAGGATAACCTGTCACCCGAGCAGCTGCGCGGGATGTTGAAGATGCGGCAGGCGGCGCTGCAGCGTGAGCTGGATGCCGGGCAGCGGCAGCTGGCTCAGATAGAATCACGCTTACAGCAAATTGAGCGAGACGGCCGCCCGCCAGCGTACGAAGTTGTCATCAAGCGACTGGATGCGCTGCCCATCGCTTCTGTTCGGCAAGTCGTCCCTCATGTGTCGGAGATGGATACCTATTGCCGGCTCATGTTTAGACGGCTCTACGGTGCGCTGGAGGCTGCGGAGCTGACGCCCGGTGAGCCAGAATTGACGATCTACCACGCGTCCGAATACCATGAAGAGGACCTTGATGTTGAAGCGGCAGTCGCAATAGGGCGTGATGTTGCAGCGGCGCACTCGTCCGAGGCAACCTATCAGTTGCGTGAGCTCTCTGAGGCTGACGTGGCAGCCGCCTTGCTGTATGAGGGGCCATTTCGCGACGTGGAAGCCGCCGTTATGGACCTCTTGCGTTGGATTGGCGTGAACGGGCACGTGCCCGCCGGCCCTCTGCGCGAGCTGCATCTGTCCGGCCCAGCCCATCCCGGTGGCGAGCTTGACGAATCCCCGCTCCTTGAACTTCAGATTCCGATCGCGCCGGCGACCGCTGGCCCTTCGCTTTCTCCGCAGTCGCAAACTGCCCCTTGACTTTGACACTGTGTCAACTTGTATGCTCTATCCAACGTTGAATCAGTTGCAGGAGAACAAAGATGACACAACTACATGCACAAAAGAATGTGATTTTCGGAACCGGGCCGCTTGGTCTGGCGGTGATGGACGAGCTCATTTCTCGCGGGCGATCGGTTACACTGGTCAATCGGTCTGGTCGGGTAGACGAACCGCTGCCTGCCGGTGTCACCATACAGGCTGGAGACGCTCGCGATCCGGCTCAGGTGGCGGCGGCAGTTGCAGGAGCCGATGTGGTCTTCCACTGTGCCCAGCCAAGCTACCACGAGTGGCCGGAGAAGTTCCCGCCCATTACCAACGGTATCCTCGCCGGGGTCAGTGGAACGGGGGCGCGGCTCGTGATGGGTGACAACTTGTATATGTACGGCCAGACTGGCGGCCAGCCGGTTAAAGAAAGCCTGGCCTATGCCGCCACCGGCCATAAGGGACGCTGCCGGGCCGAAATGGCGCAGACCGTGCTGGCGGCCCATGAGCGGGGCGACGTGCAGGCCACGTTGGGTAGAGCATCCGACTTCTACGGTCCACGCGTCCTTGGTTCGGCCGTGGGAGAGATGTTCTTTGGTCCGGCGCTGGTTGGAGAGAGCGTCAATGTGTTGGGCAACCCGGATTTGCCGCACACCTACACCTACATTCGCGACTTCGCCCGCGGGCTGGTTACGCTCAGCGAGCACGAGGAAGCGTTCGGCCGAGCGTGGCATGTGCCCAGCGGGCCGACGACCAGTACCCGTGAGTTCGCCCAGATGGTGGGCGAGCAGGTTGGACAACCCGTCAAGCTGCGGACTGCCGGTCCGTTCATGGTATCGGTCCTAGGTTTGTTCTCGCCCGACGTGCGCGAGATGCGAGAGATGCTCTACGAGTTTACGGAGCCGTTCGTCGTAGATGATAGCGACTTCCGCGCCGCCTTTCCCAGCGAGGTGACAGCCCACAACACCGCGATCGCCGAGACGGTGTCGTGGTTCCGCGCTCGCCATGCGAAGCCAGCCGCCGCTCACTAGGCGCGAAGATACCAGTCGAAAAAGCGTTCAGTGCGTCGCTGCCAGTCCATCTCGGTCTCGTAGCGCAGGAAGCCGTGTGGCTCTCCGGCATAGGTTTTGTATTCGAAGACCTTGTCATGACGTCGCATGGCTTCGGCCCACTCTTCGGAGGATTCCGGGGGCACCACATCGTCTTCCAGTCCGTGCAGGAGCAGTACCGGTTTCTGGATATTGGCCACGTCCCAGATGGGCGAACCGGCGAGATAGGCGGGCCAGTTGGAGCGCGGGTGACCCATCATCATTTCGGTGTAGAACCGGGTGGTGCGTTCGCAAAGAGCCCATGAACTGTACAGATTGGCATCTCCGTACTTGCTGACGCCGCAGGCGAACAGGTAGTCGGGGTCCTTGGCCAGGCAGCAGGCGACCATGTAGCCACCGTAGCTGGAGCCTAAGATGCCGATGCGGGCCGGGTCGATCTCCGGCAGCCCGCCCAGATAACGCGCCCCGTAGAGCACATCTTGTGTATCGCCGACGCCCCAGTCGTTGTAATTGGCGTGCTCGAAGGCCACTCCATACCCGCTGCTGCCACGAAAGTTAGGTGTCAGGAAGGTATACCCCTTGGCCAGCAAGTATTGGGCAAGCGCATCCCAGACGAACGCATAGTGATCGGTTGGGCCACCGTGCGGCCGAACAATTGCCGCACCATTGGGATTAGGAGGGCGCCACAGCAGCGCCGGAATCTCCAGCCCGTCATAGCTGCGATAGGTGAAGTGTTCTGGTATGACCAGGTTCTTCGCTGCCAATGCTGGAGGTTGGGAGAACGTCAGCTGGGTTATCGCTCCACCGGGCAGGGCGATGTGGTGTAGGTCGGGTGGCTGGGTCGTGTCTTCGTAGGCGACCACGAGCGCATCGCTCTGCGGCATCCACCCCAGACCGCCATACAAGCCAGCCCCTGTGCGCAGATCGGTGGCCTCGCCGCCCGCGGGATCGACCAGGATGAGATCGGCCGCTCCCTCCCGGTAGACGGTGGCGGCGATGGTGTGACCGTTCGGCGACCAGGCAAACTCGGCAACATCCCGGCCCAGGTGGGTAAGTTGGCGCAAACCTTCACCGTCGGGGCGGGTGAGCCAGATTTCTGTGTAGCCGGATCGCTGGGACAGGAAGGCGATCTCCCGGCCATCCGGCGACCAGGCCGGTGCCCAATCCTTCGTGCCGGGCTGCCCGCCCAGCTCCTGCGTATGTCCGCTAGCCAACTCCACCAGCCGCAGTTCCCAGCGATTGAGATCGTCGAACGGGCTGAAGACATGGATCACGACGCTACCATCAGGAGACGGAGCGGCCGATCCGTTGTCGCCTGCGCCACCGGCCAACAGCCTGGGCCAACTGCCGTCTCGGTCGGTTAGCAGCAGCACATTGCCGTCGCTCCGCTCGCTGCTGACGATGAGCTGCTGACTATCGGGCAGCCACACGGGGGATGACGCACCGTTGGCGAAGTCACTGATGCGGCGGGGCAAGGCGTCCCCTGTAGCGGGAACCACAAAGACATGGCCATCCATCCCGAACGCCAGCCAGTTGCTGTCCGGCGACCAGGCAGGGGCCCTGTCCCACCAGTAGATTGTTTTGGCCCGGTTCGGGGAAAGGCGGCGTGGCCACCCGCCGGTGGCGGGCATGATAAACAGATCGGAACGGCCGTCGCGCTCCCAGACGAAGGCGACGTGCTGCCCATCAGGCGACAGCGCGTGATGATGGATGAGATTGAGCGAATTGAGTAGCTCCAGGCTCCACCCATCCGGCGCCGGCAGATCAGGCCGGTCGAGAGAGGGCCATCCATTCCGCTCGTACTTTTCTGTCAAATTAATTTGGCTCATCGTGGCTCACTTCCTCGACTGGTTGGGATCGGTAAAGAAGCGACCGATGACAGGATCATCTTGTCATCGCCGCCGTGCCGTGTCATTTAAGCTAGCGTGTTTGGTGAAACGTCTATCTGCCGGGACCGGAGCCTCCTAAGCTTCGCGGCGGCGCAGAATCCACTTCTCAATCTCAATGGCAAAAAACGCGATGCTGCCCAATCCCGCCGCCAGCAGCAGGTCGTTGGTCGACAAGGCGATCACGCCAAAGAACTGCTTCAGGAACGGTGCGTAGATGACGACCAACTGCAAGACGATCGTCAGCACAGCCATCCCCAGCAGCAGTGGGTTGGTGGTCAGCCCCTGGGAAAAGAACGAAGACCGGCTGGAGCGCGAAGCCAACGCCTGACCCACCTGCAGGAAGGCCAGGGTGGTGAACATCATAGTCTGCCACGTGTCGCCCGGTCGGTCCAGGGTCAGCCAGCCGGACAACAGCGCCACAGCCCCGACCAGCGCACCGACCCAGGCAACATGGATGCCCAGTCCGTCGCTGAAGATCCCTGCTTGCGGATCACGCGGCGGTCGCTGCATCGTACCTTTTTCGGCCGGCTCAACACCGAGACCCAGCCCAAGCAGCCCGTCGGTCATCAGGTTCAGCCACAGCAGCTGCAGCGGCAGCAGGCCGACCGGCATGCCCAGGACCAGCGGCGCGAGCAGCATCACCGCCACTTTACCGATATTGCCGGCCACGGAGAACTTGACGAACTTACGGATGTTGTCGTAGATCACCCGGCCTTCTTCGACGGCGGCAACGATGGTGGCGAAGTTGTCGTCCAGCAGGATCATATCGGACGCTTCTTTGGTGACGTCCGTGCCCGCAATACCCATCGCAATTCCTATGTCGGCCTTCTTGAGAGCAGGGGAGTCGTTGACACCATCGCCCGTCATGGCCACAATGTGGCCCTTCTGCTGGAGGATGTCGACGATTTCCAGTTTGTTGGCCGGTGTAACACGGGCGTAGATGGAGACGTCATCGACCACTTGAAAGAACTCTTCCTCCGACATGTCGTCGAGCATGAGGCCGGTCTTGACACGACCGTTTTCGGAGATGCCGAGATCGTAGGCGATGAAGCGGGCGGTTAGCGGGTGGTCACCGGTAATCATGATTGGCCGGATGCCCGCCGTGGTGCAGGTGGCGACAGCGTCCTTCACCTCAGGACGGGGCGGGTCGATCATTCCAGTCTGGCCCATGAAGACGAGGTCAGCTTCGATGACCTCTGACGGCGAGTCAAGCCAGCGATAGGCAACGCCAAGGACCCGCATACCGTTCTGGGCCATCGCCTCGTTGGCCTCCTGAATGCGGGCCCGCCACTCTGAATCGAGCGGGAACACGCCTTCCGCTGTCCAGATGTAGCTGCTGATGTCCAGCATGCCGTCAACTGCGCCTTTGGTGACTGACAGATAAGGCGCCTCGTAGGTGAGCGGCTGCAGCAGCGCACCGGTGTCAAGCAGTTCCTCTGGATAGGCATGGACGGTGGTCATCCGCTTGCGCTCCGAGTCAAACGGCAGCTCAGCAACGCGGGGCAATGTATCCACCAGCGCTTCCGGGTCAAGGCCCGCCTGGGCCGCGGCCACAAGCAGCGCTCCTTCTGTCGGGTCGCCAATAACGGTATAGCGACCCGTTTCCGGGTCCGGCTGCAGAGAGGCATCATTACACAGCGCTCCGCCAGCCAGGGTCAGGCCAATCGCGGGCGGCTGTTCGTGCAAAGCCAGCGGCTGGTTGCTTGCCGGACTGCTCAGCGCAGGCATTGGCTGTTCCTGGCTGGTGCCTGTCAGCTCCAGGGAGTGACCAGCAACGTCGATAACGGTCACGGTCATACGGTTCTCGGTCAGAGTGCCGGTCTTGTCAGAGCAGATGACGGTGACCGCGCCCAGCGTTTCCACTGCTGGCAGCTTGCGGATCAGCGCGTTGCGTTTGAGCATGCGCTGTGCACCCAGGGCCAGGGTAACGGTGACGACCGCAGGCAGCCCCTCCGGGACGACAGCGACCGCCACGCTAACGGCCGTCAGGAACATCTCATCGAGCGGCTCGTTGAGCAGCACGCCGATGAGCAGCACGAGGCCGGCGGCAATGACGCCAACTACAGCCAGCGCCTTGCCTACCTGGTCGAGTCGTTTCTGCAAGGGTGTCGGGCCTGTGTCGACGTCTTGAATCAGGTCGGCAATCTTGCCCAACTCGGTGCGCATGCCTGTCTCGACGACGATGCCCGTGCCCCGGCCATAGGTGGCAACCGTGCCCATGTAGGCCATGTTGCGCCGGTCGCCCAACGGCATATTGACTGTGTCGTACGCGACGGTCTCTTTTTCGACAGGCTCCGATTCGCCGGTCAGGATGGACTCCTGAATCCGCAGATTGGCGCTTTCGACCAGGCGAAGGTCGGCGGGAACTGTGCTGCCCGCTTCCAGGAGGACAACATCACCCGGCACCAGGTCGGTGGCGGAGATTTCGCGTCGCTGTCCGCCCCGCAAGACGCGCACAACAGGGACTGCCAGCTTTCGCAAGGCGGCCATCGCCTGCTCGGCGCGGTACTCCTGAAAGAAGCCGAGCAGCGCGAACAGAATGACGATGGCGGCGATGGCGATCGATTCGGTGGCCTTGCCCAGCAGAGCGGAGATGACCGCAGCGACAATGAGGATCAGCACCATGATGTTGGTGAACTGTTCCCACAGGATGAGCCACGGACTCTTGCCGCCGCGCTCCTCCAGTTCGTTCGGGCCGTACTGGGCTAGCCGAACGGCGACCTGTTCTTCCGATAGACCGGACTCAATATCGACTTCCAGAGCGGTCGTCGTCTCGTCGACCGTCAGGGTGTGCCAGGACGTAGCTTGTTCTTCCATTAGGGGGATTGTACTCAGGAATCGTAGTTTGTTGTAGCGAGTTGCATCGGATGTGCAGCTTGATAGGTGTGTATGAGGTTCGCTTCACGCAGCAGGGTGGGCCTGAAACTTCGGCTCTACCTCGTGGCAGGCGACCCAATGATCGGGCTGCGCCTCGCGCCACTCCGGTACGTGGGTGCTGCAATGGGCTTGCGCGATGGGGCAGCGAGTGTGGAAACGGCACCCCGACGGCGGATTGATGGGACTCGGCACATCCCCTTCCAGTATGATACGTTGGCGCTTGCGGGCCGCTTTGGGGTCGGGCACAGGCACGGCAGAAAGGAGAGCCTGCGTGTAGGGGTGGAGCGGATTCTCGTAGAGTTCGTCTTTGTCAGCCAACTCTGCGAAGGTGCCCAGGTACATGACTGCCACCCGGTCGCAAATGTGACGCACCATGCTGAGGTCATGGGCAATGAAGAGGTAGGTCAACCCCAGTCGATCCTGTAAATCTTCCAGCAGGTTGACAACCTGAGCCTGAATGGAGACGTCAAGGGCCGAGATCGGTTCATCGCAGACCAGGAACAGCGGATCGGAAGCGAGGGCGCGGGCGATGCCGATGCGCTGCCGCTGCCCGCCGGAGAATTCGTGCGGAAAGCGGTTGAGGTAGCGGCCGTCCAGCCCAACCAGATTCATCAGATCCTTGATCCGCTCGATGCGGGCCTCTTCGTTTTCTAACAGCTGGTGTACGCGCAGCGGTTCGCCGATGATGGCGTTGACCGTCCAGCGCGGATTCAAAGAGGCGAATGGGTCCTGGAAAATCATCTGTGCCTTGCGGCGAATATCCAGTAGTTCTTCTTCGTCCGCTTCCTGGACATTGTGCCCGTCGATAATGGTCGATCCGGAAGTGGCCGGGTATAGTCCTAGAAGTGTTCGCCCCGCCGTGCTTTTGCCACAGCCGCTTTCGCCAACAAGACCCAATGTCTCGCCTCGTGCGATCTCAAACGATATCCCATCGACAGCCTGGACCTGATCGACCGTGCGCTGAAAAAGCAGTCCCTTGCGGATTGGAAAGTGTTTCTTCAGGTCGATTACCTGGACGAGAGGCTGTTGGCCGTTGGCTTCGTTGTTCATAAGCATTAGTCGGTCGCGGGCGGTTGGTAGATGCCCACTGCTTCTGTCTCGTCCCTCAGTTCGCCACTCTTGATGTCGACCCAACATGCGGCGTGTTGGGTGGGCGATCGCTGCAGCAGCGGCGGCCGCTGGGTACGGCACTTGTCCTTCACCAGTTCGCAGCGGGCGGCGAATGGACAACCCTTCTGCTCGATCAAGAGATTCGGCGGAGCACCTGGAATAGACTTCAGGCGCTGCTCGCGCCGGCGGTCGACGCGAGGCAACGCTCCCAACAATGCCACCGTATAGGGATGCTGCGGTGTCTCAAATAGGCTGTCGACGTCGGCTTCCTCGACAATGGTCCCAGCATACATAACGATGACCCGTTCGGCCATGCCGGCCACAACGCCCAGGTCGTGGGTAATCCAGATAAGAGCCATGCCCAAATGCTCCCGCATGCGCAGCATCAGGTCGACGATCTGGGCCTGAATCGTCACATCAAGCGCCGTCGTCGGTTCGTCGGCAATCAGGAGACTGGGGTTGCAGGCAAGCATCATCGCGATCATTACGCGCTGGCGCATGCCGCCCGAAAACTGGTGAGGGTAGCTGTTCAGCCGGCGCGCAGCGTCCGGAATGCCGACCAGTTCCAGCAATTCGATGGCCCGCGCTTCGGCCTGGTCGCCACTCATGCCGTAATGGCGTTCGAGCGCTTCGGTCATCTGGCGCTTCACGCTGAGTACTGGATTGAGCGACGTCATCGGGTCCTGAAAGATCATTCCAATGTCGCTGCCGCGCAGGTTTTCCAGCTCATCCTCACTAAGCTGGAGCAGGTCGCGGTTCATGAACATCGCCTTGCCACCAGCTATCTCCCCCGGCGGAATGGCTATGAGGCCCAGTATCGACATCATGCTGACCGACTTGCCACAACCACTCTCGCCAACCACTGCCAGCGCCTCGCCTTCGCGCACAATATAGGAGATACCGTTGACCGCATGGACGACGCCTTCGGGCGTGTTGAACTGCACCTGCAAATCCTCGACGCTGAGCAGGGTGTTGCGTTTGTTGGCGCTGCCGGCTGGCAGCGTGGTGGGTATTTTGGCTGCCATTAGACGTTGCGGCTGCGCGGGTCGAGGGCATCGCGCAGACCGTCACCAACAAAATTAATGCTCAACACAGTCAGCAGGATAAGCAGGCCGGGGAAGATCCACAGCCAGGGCGCTGTTTCAATATAGTTGTACGAACCGTCGAGCATATTGCCCCAGGTAGCGGTTGGCGGTTGGACGCCGAGGCCGAGGAAGCTGATATAGGCCTCGGCCAAAATGGCAGCGGCGACCGCCAGCGTGGCGGCCACGACAATCGGGGCAATGCTATTCGGCAGGATGTGCTTGAAGATGATCTGGCTGTTGGGTGTGCCGATGGCTCGTGCCGCCAGGACGTACTCATTTTCCTTCAGCGACAGGAACTCGGCCCGAACGATGCGGGCTACGTACATCCAGCTGGTGAAGCCGATAATGACAATGATGAACGTCGCACTGCCCCCCACTATACGTGCCATAACGATGAGCAGGAAGAGCGCAGGGATGATAAGCATCGCCTCTGTGAATCGCATTAGCACGCTATCGATGACGCCTCCCCGGTAGCCCGCGATCGCGCCAATCATCACGCCGATGATGATCTCAAGCAAAGCAGCCGTCAACCCGATCATCAGCGAAACGCGCCCGCCTTGTACAGTGCGGGCCAGAATGTCGCGCCCAACGGTGTCGGTGCCAAAGGGATGTTCCAGCGAGGGAGGGTTCAGGCGCAGGCTGGTGTCAGTATAGTTGGCCTTTTCGGCTGTGAAGTACAGTCCGCCGAGGAAGGCGTAGGCGAACAGCAAGACCAGTGTGATGGCGCCAAACATGGCCATTTTGTGGCGTCGAAAACGGCGAGTCGCCATCTGGCCAAAGGTCATCGGCGGAGCCAGTTCATCCGCACCGGTCTCCAGGATGACGGGCGTTGTGTCAACAGTGGCCATCAGTGCGCATTCCTCAAGCTGACTCTTGTCACTGCAGTGACAAGAGCGTGCAAGCTATTCATAAGTAATCCGTGGATCCAGGACGGCGTATGTAAGGTCTGTCAATATCTGAAAGACGATGACGGTAAGCGACAGAATGATCAGAATGCCCATGACGACCGGTGTGTCAAAGCGGACGACGTGGTCGAGGAACAGACGACCCATACCTGGCCAGGCAAAGATTCGTTCTGTCACCAGCGCTCCACCCAGCAGCAGGCCGAGGTCGAGCCCGATGAGTGTGACAATAGGCAGTGATGCGTTCTTCAGAGCATGGACAAGCAGAACGGTGCTGCCCTTCAATCCCTTGGCCCGCGCCGTTCGGATGTAATCCTGGTTCATCACGTCCAACATCGTGCTGCGAATGTAGCGACTGTAAGCAGCAATGCTGACGATGGCCAGACTGGCTACCGGCAGAATCATGTGCAGCGCCACCTGGCCCGGGGTTTTACCTACTCGCGGATCAAACATGCCCACTGCGGGAAGATGGGGCAGGCCCCAGCGCTGGAAGTTGACTGAGAAGATATAGATCAGAACAAGGGCAATGAAGAAGATCGGCGTTGAATAGCCGATGAACGAGATAGCAGTGATGACGTGGTCGGCCAACGAATATTGGCGAACGGCCGAAAATATGCCGATCGCCAGGGCGAAGACAATGATGACCACCTCCGCGACGGCCATCAGGAGCAAGGTGTTGGGGATACGATCCCAAATCACCTCCCATGCGGTCTGGCCGCGTTTCATCAGCGAGTTGCCGAAATCACCTCTCACCACACCTTTGCGGGTGCCGGCTGTCTCGGCTACTCCGTCCCCGTCGAGGTCGATCCGTTCCCAATCGTTGCCAATAAGCCAGTAGAGATACTGTTTATACATTGGCTGGTCGAGACCCAGCTGGCGGGTCAGGCGCTCGCGATCATCAGGCCGCGTGGCCCGGCGACCACCCATGGTGGCGATAGGATCGCCCATGAACTGCATCAGCACAAATAGGATGATGCTGATAATCAGCAGCAGAGGGATGGCTTGCAAGAGGCGGCGGACGACGTAGCGACTCATGGTTGGTCCCTGATAGAGAGAGGGGCTGGCCGGATTCGATGACCAGCCCTTCTCTTAGCTCTCTTTCGACTTACTCAGACAGATCCCATGATTCGATGTCGTAGAACGGGGTCGCTCCTGACATGCGAACGTTTTCCAGTTTCGGGCTGAGTGCCCAGACGTCGGGGTCCTGCCACAGACCCAACCAGATCATGTTGTCATGCATGTACTGGGTGATTTCGAAGAACGTCTGTTGGCGGTCCTCAAAGTTGGTCTGGGTTGTTTGTTGGGTGAAGAGCGAGTCCAGCGTCTCGTCGCACAGACCTTGCCAGTTGGCTCCGTCCGGGTACTCATCCGTTGGAATCTCGCTGCAGTACCAGTAGTAGTGGTCGGGATCGGGGTAGAAAGGTCCATCCGACCACTCAAAGATGTCCAGTTCGCCTGTGGCCGCCGGACCACCATCGCCATAGCCAGCAAACATGACGTTGCTGTCAAAGCTCTGGAGATCCAGCTCGATGCCGACCTCTGCCAGCTGCTGTTGAGCAACTGCCTGGGCGTCCTGGCGAATCTCGCGAATGGTCGTGCCGTGCGTCAAGATCAGCTCGACGCCGTCCTTGTCGCGTACGCCGTCGCCGTTTGAGTCGATCCACCCGGCTTCGTCCAGCATCGCCGCAGCGGCTGCGGGATCATACGGAATCACTTCGATGTCCGGGCTAACGAACGGCATGCCGTCCCACAGCGACTCTGACGGTGACGTCAGGCCGAGGAGTAGGTCTTCGTTAAGTGTCTCGCGGTCAAGCGCCATGGCGATCGCGCGGCGCACGTTAACATCCAGCAATGCCGGGTGGGCGTTCTCGCCCAGGTAGAAGAACCAGCCTTCATGGTAGCCGGACGGGACCGTCTTGATGGCTACACCGGCTTCTTCCAGCGTCGGCACGTCTGAGTAGGCGACGAAGGTTCCCAGGTCGCCGTCGCCAGTTTGCAGCGCGGCCACCTGCGAGGCATCATCCGGCACGAACCGGAAGAAGATCTCGTCGATGATCGGCGGCTCGCCAAACCAGTTTTCGTTGCGAACAAAGCGAGCGAAGCTGCCCGATTCCCAGTCGTCGAACACATACGGGCCAGCGCTCACTGTGGGAGCAAGGTTCCAGGCTGCGTTGTCCAACGTTCCTTCAGCTTCGAAAACCGGACCCAGAACATGGGCTGGCAGCAAACTGTGCCACAGGGTCGCCAGCCACGGCGCGAACGGTTCAGCGAAATTGACCACGACGGTCTGTGCGTCCGGGGTTTCCACGCTCTCAATGGCGTCGTACGGATACGTCGACTGCACAATATTGCCGGGATCAATGGCCATCTCGTAGGTAAACAGGAAATCCTCCGAGGTGATCGGCGTGCCATCTGACCAGACGATATCGTCACGCAGGTTGAAGGTGATGGTTGTGCCATCCTCAGAGATGCCGCCGTTCTCTTCACTAGGGATTTCGGTCACCAGGACAGGAACGACCTCGTTATTCTCGTCATAGTGCCAGGCCCATACATTCCAGATCGGGTAGGTGATTGTTGAGAACCACATACCCGTGTAAAGTGGGCTTAGCGAATCGAATTCCTGGGTCCAGATGAAGGTGGCGACTTTCTTCTCGTCGCTGTCAGCCGCTTCTTCCATCGGCTCTTCGTCGATCACTTCCTCGGCCACATCGGCCGGTTCATCAGGCACGGCTTCTTCGACGACTTCGGCTGCCGTATCGGCAGGTGCTTCGGTCGTCTGGCCGCCGCTTGTGCAAGCAGCCAGGAACAAACCCAGCATGAGGGTCCCCACAAGCAGTAGGGACCAGTTAACTTTGCGCATTTTTCTCCTCCGTAACAATGGTGAGCTTCTAACTAATTACCTCGAATGACCTGTCAAGTATGCCGAATGCATCACCTCCCCCGGTAAACAGGCGAACTTGGTGTATTTGATTGAGGCTGAAAATCAGTGGGAAAAGCGCATGCCGAAGTCGGCTGCCCAGCACAAAGGTGCTGGCGCAAAATACCGCACGGGACAGAGGTGTAGTTGTCAATCGGTGCGCCCATCTTCGGGACCAGACAATCGTCTACTTAGACTCAGTATAAACAGATGTCAACCACCATTATTGTACTGGCGCCCGACTTGAGTGTCAAAAGTTGGTCAATTTAAGGTCAGTCGATCCCGAAGCTGGTGACAACGAAACAGCCATCGACTATGCTTCAAGCGTGGGGGCAGCGATTTCGTGCACGGACCGAGCAAACTCCGCCAGGTACTCATCCGGCTCTCCGCTGGCTGTCAACGCAGCATAAGGCAGAATCGCGCCCTGCCACCCGTCGGTGTGCCAGCTGGCTGCGCCTGGAAGCGCATGACTGGTCAGGCGTTCCGCTTCGAATGGCCAGGGATTCGAGTAGAAGTAGGCAGCATCGTCCGATTCACCGGCATAGAATCCTAGATTGAGCTGGGCGGGCAACTGGCTTACATTTCCGTCTTCTACGTACGCTACCATCCGGTCGCCAAACCATTCCATTGACAGGTCGAATCCGTGCGACCAGAAGTTGACAGGGCTGACGTCGCCGGCAAGTCCGGCGCGGTGATTCTTGAACGCGCGGTCGGCGTTGACGAGAGCCGTGAAGAAGCGGTCGGCCGCCTCGCGATCGTAAGTGGCGGCTGTGTCGTCGGCAAAGCGCTCGCGCTGGTATTCAGCGTGTAAGCCAAGGGCGGCGACCGCTTCGATGAGTGCCTCGCCCATCCCGGTTCCGCTCAGACCGGCGGTCATGTCGAATGGCGTGACTTCGCCGTCACTCGACAGCAAGTGAATCGCATGGTGCTGCATGTTGACTCTCAGGGCCATGACCCCGCCATCGGGCAGGGGGACATTGTCGCTGACGAGACCCTCGGGCGTCACTCGCAAGGCGAGGTGCCACCACTTCTCGTTTGGGACGGCGTGCTCGCGCAAGATGGCGCTGACTACTTTGGTGTAGCCGTGGAGCGTTTGACGGGTGGGGCCGAAACCGTCGAGAGTCGGGAAATAGGTCATGGGTTGCCTCCAGTGGGCGTCGGGTAAATTGTCTTTCGTCAATGTGTGTGAGCACCGACTGCGTATTGGTGCGATACTTCAGGGTTCTCGACGATGCAGCAAGGCCGCTCCTTACGAGCAGCGATCATCACTTCTCTGAGTGCACCATGCGTCTACCGGCTTCCGCGTTGGTCCAGGTACTGCAAGCTAAGCTGCACCCGCTCGTCAACAGTAGCCGCCTCGCGGGGCAGGTTCTGCAGTGCCGCCTGGGCCTCAACAATGCTAAAACCAAGTCCGGTCAGGACGTCGATCACGTCGGCATCTACATCGCTGATCAATGGGGTAGTCGCATCGACATCGGTCAGATCGAGCTTGTCGCGCAATTGGAACATGATGCGCTCGGCTGTCTTCTTGCCGATGCCGGGGACTCGCTGCAGGACGGCCGAGTCCTCGCGCATCACGGCGGAGCGCAACAGCTCCGGACTCAATGTGCTGAGGATGGCCAGCGCCACCTTGGGGCCGACCCCGTTGATGCCCAGGAACAACTGAAACAGCTGCAACTCTTCCTCGCTGTGGAAGCCGTAGAGGGTCAGGTCATCTTCGCGGACGATCAGGTGGGTGTGCAGGCTAATGGCCCGACCGACGCCCCCTGTGTTTTCGAGCGCGGTGCGAGGCACCATCACGCGCACGCCCACACCGCCGACGGCGATGACCAGGCTGTCCTTCTCAATTTTCTGGATGCTGCCGCTGAGTGAGGCGATCATTCGGCGTTTACGAGCGATTGATAGTGATGGTACTGGTAATGGGTGATGGCCACTGCAAGCGCGTCGGCAGCGTCGTCGGGCCGCGGTGTCTCGGTCAAGTCGAGAAGCTGGCGAACCATCAACTGCATCTGACCCTTGTCAGCCTTGCCATACCCCGTTACCGCTTCCTTGATTTGAGGCGGGGAGTACTCACCAATCGGGATGGCGGCGTTGGCCAGGGCCAGGAGCAGCACACCGCGTGCTTCGCCCACGCGAATGGCTGTCGTGATGTTGCGGCCGAAGAACAGTTTTTCCACGCCCGACGTGTCCGGCTTGAAGGTGACCAGTAGGGCGGTTAACTGCTCGTAGATGGACTTGAGACGGTCGGCTGGCTCATCGCCGGCAGGCGTGGAAATGACGCCATAATCGACCATCCTCAACTGCCCGTCGATGACATCGACCACGCCAAAACCAGTCGTTGCTGTGCCGGGATCAAGACCGAGGACGCGCATGATTGGTGTCGAAATCGGAAACGACTAGGCTGTTTCCATGGCCGCGATGGCCTCGTCGGTTACATTCAGGGCGGAGTAGACGTTTTGTACGTCATCCAGATCTTCGATGCGCTCGATCAGATTCATGACCTGGATTGTGGCCGCCGGCTCCAATTCGATGGGGTTGTCCGGATCAAGGATTAGATTCGCCTCGTCCATCTTGTAGCCTGCTTCTTCCAGCGCCTGTCGGACCGCGTGGAACGCTTCGAGTTCGATATAGACTTCGGCCAAACCCTCGCTGAATTCGACGTCGTCGGCGCCCGCTTCGGCTGCTACCATGAACAGTTCATCCTCATCGGCCGGCTCGCTAACGCTGATGTACCCTTTGCGGGTGAACTGCCAGGAGACTGCACCGACTTCGGCCATTGTGCCCCCATACTTGGAGACGGTGTGGCGCACGTCAGCAATGGCGCGGTTCTTGTTGTCGGTGACAACCTCGACCAGAATGCCCACGCCGTGTGGGCCATACGCCTCATAGACGATACTGACCAGCTCGCCGCCTTCCAGTTCGCCGGTGCCGCGTTTAATGGCCCGCTCGATGTTGTCCTTGGGCATGTTGGCGGCTTTTGCGTTGTCGACCGCCAGCCGGAGGCCATTATTAGAGGTAATGTCACCACCACCTTCGCGTGCGGCAATCGTGATTTCCTTGGCCAGACGAGTAAAGAGCTTACCGCGCTTGGCGTCGCTGGCAGCCTTCTTGTGTTTAATCGTGGACCATTTTGAGTGACCTGACATGGGTGTTCTCCATTCTAGTGGTGCGGTGCCGGGCTTTCAGTGACCGATACCCGGCATCGGAAAGCGCTCTCTATTCGGCTGCGACCACGTGTCTTGTAATCTCAGTTAACCTTCGAATTATAGCACAGCCCTCCCTGCGCTGGCGACCTGACGCTGGCTGCTGAACGCGTGGCCTTGTTGTGATGAAGTGCGCAAGAATCAGGCGGGACGTCGCTTGAGGGTAGAACAACTTGGCAAATCATTTTACATAACGGTGGATACCAGCGAGTCGTCCGTACACTACTGGCTCTCCGGGACGGGCGAAGGTCGATTACTGGGAGGAAGGTGGAGGGCCGCCGGGGAAAAGGACATCCGCCATGTCCGGGGCAAATTGTCGGGCCATGTCGCTTGACATTGTGCCGGAGCGGCAGATCGCCTGGTAGAGGTAGGCGCTTGGACGCCAGGTACGTTCTTGCGTCGCTTCGTTCAGCGCAATCAGGCCAAATTGCCGTTCCCAGCCATGATGCCAGGCGAAGTTGTCCACCAGCGACCAATGGTAATAACCCATCACCGGAAAGCAGAAGCTGATGGCGTGCCATACCTGGCGCAGATGATCCATGATGTAACCCGGTCGTTCGTCGTCATCACGATCGGGCAAACCATTACTCGTTATGTAAATCGGCTGATTGTATCGTTTGTTGGCTCGACTAATGGCTTCGTAAAGGCCATACGGATATGGATCGCCAAACGCGCCCTCGCGCATGGTGCGTTTGCTGTTCCATTGTCGCTCAAGCATGTCCTTTGCCGGCGGAAACTTGACATAATAGCGCGCGTAATAGTCGATTCCCATAAAGTCGGAGGTGCCCGCCAGGTTGTTGACCCGAATCCGGCCCAGAGGCGTCTTCAGCGTACCGCTTACCAGGCTGTCGGGCCACGCTTCGTTCAGCCACGTGGACAGGCGACCGGCCCAGTAGCTGTCTAGCCGGTTGGACTTTGGGATGGGGGCGATCGCCGCCATGTAGTGGGCACCGCCCACCTGCGCGTCAGGCGTGGCTTCCTTGATGGTGTGGTAGGCAGCCGCATGGCAGGCCAGCATATTGCGGACGGCCCGGATTAGCGCGGTCCATCCGCTGGCCCCGGGGCGCGGGAAGTTGCTCGCCAGATAGCGCTGGAAGGCGTAGTAGACTGGCTCGTTGAAGGTGATCCAGTGCGGCACCAGGTCTCCCAATGCAGCGACAGCTTTGGCAGTATATCGCCGGAAGTAGTCGACAACGATGTTCGCCGAGAAGTCACCTTTGTCGCTCAGCCAATGAGGGTTGCTGAAGTGATGGAGCGTCACCATCGGCTGCAGGCCGAGGTCGTGACATGCTTGCAGGATTTCCCGGTAACGGGCCAGGGCGTCGTTATCGAAGACGCTTGGTTCCGGCTCGATCCGACTCCACTCGAGTGACAGGCGATGGGCGTTGGTGCCCATTGCCGCCGCCGCCGCCAGATCGGCTTCCGCATTGACCCACCAGTTGGCGGCATCACCCGATCGGCCGCCTGCGGCAATACGTCCTGCTTCCTGTTCCCAGGTCCACCAGTCACTGTTGGTGCTGTGGCCTTCCACCTGGTAGGCGGAGGTTGCGGTTCCCCAAAGAAAGTCGGGCGGGAAGGTTAGGATTGCGTCGGCCACGATAATCGAACGGTATCCTAACGCAATACCCATGATCATGCACTCTTGCTTTGTGGAATGATCAGACGGTCGCTATACTTGATTTCGCTCGGCAACGATATGCCTGAACGGCGGTCATCGTCACGCTCAAAGAGGA
Organism: uncultured Chloroflexia bacterium; assembly: GCA_963715935.1. GTDB lineage: Bacteria > Chloroflexota > Anaerolineae > Promineifilales > Promineifilaceae > Promineifilum. The sequence goes on from CAVQSM010000011.1 coordinate 173,056, forward strand.
CCGGAGCCTCCCCGGAGAAAACTATGCCGCACCTGGCATCCTACACCCTTCAAAGCCATCAACACCTGGACGCCCGTGAAACTGCGCTCACCTGTGGTCCGGCTGTGCGCCTGGTCGGTGGCGGTTTGCCGGCGCTGTCGGGGCAGGGGGTGTAATGGGAGCGTGGCTACGTGCCCACCGGTGGGACTGGCTGATTGCGGCGGGCTATCTGCTGCTGCCGCTTGTGCTCTATGCGGGCGTCACCTTCGGGCCCAACACGATGCTCCCGGCCGACAACCTGTATCAGTGGGCTCCCTGGTCGGCCGCTGCCGAGGAGTTTGGAGCCGCGCCACCGCACAACGCCCTCATCAGCGACCTGGTCATCCAGAACCTGGTCTGGAAGCAGTTTGTTCTCGACTCCCTGGCCCAGGGAGAGATCCCACTGTGGAACCCCAATCAGTTCGCCGGCGTGCCGTTTCTCGCCGCCGGTCAGCATTCAGCCCTCTACCCGTTTAGCCTGCTCTTCCTCATCCTGCCACTCACCAAGGCGTACGGGTGGTTTGCCCTATCGCAGCTGTGGCTGGCGGGGGTTCTGATGTATGTGCTGGGCCGCGTGCTGGGTATGCGGCGGGGCGGAGCGGCGATTGCCGGGCTCGTCTACCAGGGTGGCGGATTCATCGTGACAAGTGCGGCTGTCTTCCCCATGATTGTGGCGGCCGTCGCCTGGCTGCCGCTCCTTCTGGCGTGCATCGAGCGGATCATTGAGTTGAGCGGCCGCCCGGAAGGCGAACGGGGCCGTATCGTCTGGTGGGTGGCGCTTGGCGCAGCCGCCCTCGGCCTACAGACGCTGGCAGGACACGCCGAGTTTACCTATTACACGCTGCTGATCATGGCGTTGTTTGCGGCGTGGCGATTGGTCACCATCGCCTGGACCGGACGGCATGGGGCTGCTAGTGAAAGGGCAACTGACTGGCTGCAGCGGCTGGGTCGTCCGGCCGTCTGGTTGGCGGCAATGGTTGGACTGGGCCTGATGTTGGCCGCCATCCAGCTTATCCCCCTGTACGAAGTGGGACAGGTGAACTTTCGAGAAGGCTCGGCGACGTTTAGCGAGGTGTTGGGCTGGGCCTATCCGTGGCGTGATCTGGTTTCGCTGGCCGTGCCCAATTTCTACGGCAACCCGACCCATCACACCTACTTTGACCTGTTCATGCGCCAACAGGTGCCGTTCGAACTCAATCACTTTGGCGAGCTTAATCCAAACGGTGCGTTTACGTCCAGCTGGGGCATCAAGAATTTCGTGGAAGGGGCGTACTATCTGGGGATTTTGCCCTTGCTGCTGGCGGCCGTTGCCGCTCTCGGGCTGGTCTGCTGGCGGCTCATGCCGGTGGCTCGGCGTGCCCACACGCTCTTCTTCCTGGGGCTGTCGGCGTTCTCGGTGGCATTCATCTTTGGCACGCCGCTTTACGCGATCCTGTTCTACGGTCTGCCCTTCATCAACCAGTTGCACACACCATTTCGTTGGGTGTTTCCGCTGTCGCTGGCTGTTGCCGCGCTGGCCGGCTTTGGCGTCGATGCGATTGACCGCACCGAACGGCCGCAACCAGGAACGGTAGTCTGTCAACGAATGCGGCCGCTTGTGTCGGCGGTCTCGATTGCCTCGCTGGTAGCGGGGGTTGTTGTGCTCGGCGGGCTGCTGACCAGTTGGTTGCTGTACGACCAGATGGCGCCGTTCGTTGAGCGCCTGTTTCTTGGTCTGGCCAAGGCGACTGAGGCGTTCCCCACGGCCGAGGCATTTTACAGTTACCAGGCCCGACAGGCGACTGTGTTGGGTGTGCTGTTGGTTGGGTCTGGCATCGTGCTCTGGTTGCGCCGGCGTCGCTGGTGGGTAGGCGTGGCGGCGGCCCTGATCGTCGTTGATCTCGTTGTGGCCAGCGCGGGCTTTAATACGGCCGTTGATCCGGCGCTGCTGGCCCATAAGCCGGAGGCGATTGCCTGGCTGCAGGCCCAGCCCGACCCGGGCCGGCTCACCACGTTTGACCCAACCGGTGCCAACGTCCTGAATGCCAACACGCCGGGACTGTTTGGTCTGGCGGACATTCGCGGCTACGACTCGATCATTCCGCGTCAGTACACTGACTACATGGCAGCGATCGAGCCACAGAACGGTCTCCAGTTCAACCGCATCCAGCCAATTGGTGCGTTGGACTCGCTGAACTCGCCGCTGCTCGACATCCTGGGCGTGCGCTACATCGCCAGCGTGGAGACGTTGGGCCTGCCCAAGCTGCAGGAGGTGTGGTCTGGCGAAGGGATTCGCATCTATGAGAACCTGGCCGTGGCTCCCCGAGCTTACATCTTGCCGCAATCCGCGACGGTCGTGGCGGCCGATCCGTTGGAGGCGATGCAAACGTGGGATCCGCGCTCCTACGTGGTCGTGGGCGAGCGCGACGCGACTGACCTTGCCGCTTTGCTGGAAGGCGACCCGATGGGCGGCACGCTGCGAGCGGCCACGCTGGACAACGCCAGCAATTTGGAGCTTGTTGTCTCCGCAGCTGCCGACCAGCCGTCGTGGCTGATAGTCAACGACAGCTACGCGCCCGGCTGGCGGGCGTTTGTGCGACCGACAGGCGCCGGCGAGTCAGAGGAAGTGGAAGCCGCAATCACGTTGGTGAACGGCAACTTCCGCGGCGTGATGCTGGAACCCGGCGAGTGGAGCGTGCGCCTACGCTACAGCCCGCGCAGCTTCCAATTAGGTGGCCTGGCCAGCTTCATGGCCGGAATCATACTCGTCTTCATGCTCGGTGTGTGGGGGTGGCGGCGTTACTATCGCGCCGAGGCGATGAGCACGACCACGCGCAGTGTGGCCAAGAACAGCGCGGCGCCGATGTTCCTGAACCTGTTCAACAAGGGCATCGACTTTGTCTTTGCGGCCTACTACCTGCGGCTGTTGGGTCCGGCCGATGCCGGTAGTTTTGCCACGGCCATCGCCGTCGCCGGGATATTCGAGATCCTGGCCAATTACGGATTGAACATCCTGTTGATGCGCGAAATCTCGCAGGATCGAACGCAGGCAGGGCGGTTCCTGTTCAACTCCAGCATCTTGCGCATAGGCATTGGGCTGGTCTCGGCCATACCGATCGCCATCTACATTTGGGCCACGTCCGGCAGCGTCAACCCCCTCACGTCGGCCGAGATTGTCGCCATCGCCTTTATGATGATTGGTATGATCTTCTCCGGCCTGTCACTGGGCGTTAGCGGGCTGTTCTATGTCCACGAACAGGCGGAAATTCCGGCGGCGATGGCCACGGTGACGACGATCTTGAAGGTCGGTTTTGGCGTGGCCGTCCTGTCTCTCGGCTTTAGCTTCGTTGGGCTGGCGGCCGTCTCCATTCTCGTCAATCTGATCACGCTCGTGACGCTGAGCGTGCTGGCTTTCAGCCGCTTCGCCATTACGGGACCGTATACGCTGGACACCAACATGCAGCGCAGTATGCTGCGCCTCGGCTTCCCTTTGATGTTGATCCACCTGCTGCAGACGGTGTTCATTTCGGTGGACGTGCTCATTCTGCGCCAGCGTCTCGTTAACGGTGAAGAGGTAGTTGGTTGGTACAACAGCGCCTACAAGTGGTTCAACGCGCTGCAAATCATCCCATCCTACTTCACGCTGGCGCTTTTCCCGATCATCTCGCGGGCGATCAAGGAGAACAAAGAGTCAGCCAAGCGCATGTACCAGATGTCGCTGAAGCTGATGCTGCTGCTGGCGCTGCCGATTGCCGCGCTGACGACGTTCTCCGCCGACATCCTGATCGGCTTGTTGGGCGGGCGGGAGTTCTTGCCCCACGGAGCGATCGCCCTGCAGATCATCATCTGGTCGATCCCGTTTGGCTGGCTGAACAGCGTGACTAATTACGTCCTGATTGCGTTGGGTCTGGAAGGGATGCAGCCGCGCGCATTTGCGCTGGCGGTGGGGTTTAATGTCATTGCCAACTGGCTGCTCATTCCTCGCTACAGCTATGTGGCCGCCGGTGTGACCACTATTCTCTCGGAAGTGCTGCTGCTGGTCCTGTTCGATCGCTTCTTGCGGCAGCGGATGGAGGGCGTGAACTGGGTGCGCTTTGCGTGGCGGCCCGTCGCGCTGACGGCCGTCATGGTGGCTGCCATGTGGCTGATCAACCAGTATAGCACCATTCTGGCGCTGGTGGCCGGCGCTTTGATCTACGCTGGCGGCCTTGCGGCGCTGAAAATTATCGGGCCGGACGAGAAACGTGCCCTGGCCAACGTCCTGCCCCTGTCAGTGGCCAGCCGGTTGGGACTGGTGTCCTGATGACGGAGTGGGTGAAGGCAGGGACGCCGGCAGTGTGGCGGTTGGGTCGCTGGGGGCGGCTGGCTTGTATGGTTGGTATTCTGCTGGCAGCTTCGCTCGTACGTTTCGTCGGGTTGGACAACACGACCCCACCCGGCCTTGAGCATGATGAGGTTGCCCATTGGCTCATCAACCTGGATATTCTGGCGGGCAACCACGCCATCTACTTCACCGACGCCTACGGCCATGAGGCGTTCTTCCACTATGTTCAGGCGTATTTCGGGGCGTTGACCGGCGACAATGCCCTGATGCTGCGCCTGCCGGCGGCTTACTTTGGCATCCTCCTGGTGGCTGTCAGCTACACGTTGGGACGCCGGTTATTCGGTTGGCCGGCGGGCCTGTTTGCGGCCGCTTTTCTGGCAGTCCTGCTCTGGCCCGTGTTCTACAGCCGGTTGGCGCTCAGGGCGATCTCCCTGCCTGTTCTCTCAGGGCTGGCCGCCTACTTCTGGTGGGTGGGGTGGGGGCCGCCATTTCATAGCCCTCGGACGCAGGCCGCTTCGGTAGTCGATCGGTACCCGGTCAGGTTATGGCCGTTCGTTGTCGGTGGCGTCCTGGCGGGGCTCAGTCTGCACACCTATATGGCGGCGCGGGCTGTGCCCATATTCTTCGCGTTGTTCCTCGGCTACCTGCTGCTATTTCAACGGCCGCAGCTGCGTCGTCGTTGGCGCGGTGTAGCGTTGTTCTGGCTGGCGTTTGCGCTGGTTGCGCTGCCGCTGGTCTGGTTCCTCGTCGCCAATCCGGGCGCTGAGGATCGCATCGCCGAGGTGGATGCGCCGCTACGGGCGCTGCTCGCCGGTGACTTCGGGCCGGTGCTGGAGAACAGTTGGCGCATTCTGGCGATGTTCGGCGTGGCCGGAGATCCGCTCTGGCGGCAGAACGTGGCCGATTGGCCAACGTTTGGCTGGCTCATGGGCGCGCTGTTCTATGCGGGTGTGGGCTTGTCTCTCTGGCGCTGGCGCGATCCACGCTACGCCTTCATGCTGCTGTGGTTGGCGACCTCGGTCTTGCCCAGCGTGGTGACGATTGACGCGCCGAGTAGTATCCGGATCGTCAATCTGCTGCCGTTCTTGATGCTGTTTCCGTACGTGCTTATCCACAAAGGGGTCGAGTTATCCACAGCTTGGGATAAGTTCTCCACAAGAACGGCTGTTCTGTTGATGACGGGCCTTGTTGGCGTGATGCTGCTGTTTACGACGGCCAGAATGGTAAATGGGCTGTGGCGTGTCTGGCCAGCCAGTGATGAGGTGCAGTTTGTCTGGCAGGTGGCGCTGACTGAGGCGGCCGCCGCGCTGGATGCGTCTTCCGAACGAGGGCCGGTAGCGGTTGGCGGATGGACGCCGGAAACGATGGACCCACCGACCATGGATCTGACGCTGCGGCGCGAAGACCTCTCCCTGCGCTACTTCAACCCACAAGAGAGCCTGATTGTGCCCCGAAGCGAAGAAGGGGTGGGAGCGCGTATCGTCTATCCGACCGCTTTGCCGCTGGCGGGGAGCATCGAGGCCGCGCTGGGCGGCGCACAGCGCATCAGCGATCCGGCGGCCTTGTGGACCGGCCTTTCACTGCCTGCGCCATTCGCCGCCATGCCCGAGATTGCCTACGCGGCCCGTTTCGGCGATGAGCTGCAGCTGCTTGGCTATGACGTCGCTTCCAACTGCGGTGTGGCGGAGGCTTGTGACATTCTGACTTACTGGCAGGTCATTGCACCGCCGGACGGTCAGCGACGGATGTTCCTTCATGTTGTTGACCAGGCGGGTGAGCTGATGGCCCAGGACGACCGGCTTGGCGCGCCGGCGGCCCACTGGCAGGCGGGGGACATCATCCTGCAGCAGTTCACGCTGCCATCTCTGGCCAGGGAGTTACGGCTCGGCGTCTACGATCCGGTTTCCGGTATGCGGTTGCCGGTTGATGGAGGCGATTCGGTTTCGCTGCGCCCCTAGCTGACCCGACTCGGATTGTCCGGCAGGACCATTGCTCGCTGCTGGGCAGCAGACAAACAGAAAGGACCGGCCACGATGGCCGGTCCTTTCTGTTGAGTGGTGCTGGAGAGTCTGTTGATGCGGACTCTCCGTCAGCCAGCTACCTTACGGCAGCTTACACTCGTAGTTGGCGGCGACGCCGACGATGGAGACTGAGTCGCCACCGTCTTCGCCTGTCTCCCAACCCTGGCCGGATTCAAACGGTCCGGGCGAGTACAGGTGGAAGACAACTTCCGTGGTACCGGCGGGCACGTTCTCCAGCTCGACGTCGATGATAGAGAGCATGTCCCGGTCCGTTGACTTGAACAGGACGAACTCCTCGGTCACGGTGCCGGCGGTCACGGTCACAATAACCGGACGGCCGTCGTCATCATCTTCGACCAGTGCAAACTGGGCATTGACAGTCACTTCGGTCAGAGGACCAGCCGGGAGCTCGGCGACAAACGTCTGCTCCTGGACCCAGCCTTCGTCCCAATAGACGTGATTCTCAATGCTTTCCTCGAACGTCCGGAATACATTAGTGTACTCGGGCGTCGTCTGATAGGTCGGATAGACAATGAACGCACGCTGCGGCGGTATCTTGTTGGCGCCCTTGGCCAGCCAGACGCGAGCCTTGGCCCACCGTGCCGGCAGTAGTTCGCTGGTGTACAGATAGACTGCATACGGACGGTAAGCAAAGCTGCTGGGACCCGGCAGGTCGACGCGTCGCTCTTCACTGGTCATGAAGCGGACGCGCTTGGGCGGCGGACCAGTTTCTGCGGCAGCAAACTGGGCATACATTTCGGACACATTCTCATAGTTCGGAATGTTGACCCGAACGACCTTACGGCCGCGCAGATGGTTGCCCATGCCGCTGCCCAGAATCGTGGTCAGCTCGTTGCCCGGCACCGGGCAGGCCGTCAGCAGTTCGCTGAGGCCGGCGTCGATGTTCGGGTTGAACTCGCCCGGATCTAGCGTGATGACCATCGTCCGGCCCGTGGTCGGGTTCGGATCGCTGTTCAGCGCGCCGTCGATGCCCTGCCCGTCGGCGTTCTGGATGGTGATATCGCGCCCGACCGGGATGAACTCGACGATGTAGTCGCCGGGCAGAAGTCCGGTGAACTCATAGTAGCCGGGTTCGCTCGTGTCGGGGTTGTCCATCGTGACGGTGGTGATCGGGTCGCCATTGCTGTCCAGCACCGGGTTGCCGCTGCTGTCGAGCAGATTGACGATCGTGCCGTTCACGCCCGGCTCGCCGTTATCCTGCAAGCCATTGTCATTCAGGTCTTCCCAGACGAAGTCGCCCAGGCCGGAGAGGATGTAGTCCTCGATTTCGCCGAAGCTGCCCGGACCTACGGGGCTTGCGCCGCCCTGGTTGGGGCCGTCGGTGAAGCGAGCGCGAACGCCCATTGCACCGGTGGCATCAGCCGGCACGTTGACGAAGATCGTGCGTTGGCCGTTGGTGTAGGCTCGGTCGGTGAAGATAACTTCACCAGGGTCACCAAAGTCGCCGTCACCATTGAAGTCGATGTAGAGGCTCAGGTTACCGCTGCCATCGGCGGCGAATGTCGTAATCTGAATCTCAGCGGTGGTGCCGGGCACGAGCGGCGTCAGGAAGACGAGGCCGTCTTCGTCGTTGGTGCCGTTATTGTCGTCGCCGTCGGCGGCCGCGCTTGGCTGGCCGTCCGGTTCGTCGTCGGGCACCAGCGCGCCGAGGCGCACGTCCCGGCCTACAATGTGGCTGGGGCCATTGCTGCCCACCAGCGTCTCGTAGTTGCCAGTACCCGTGCCGAGGCCGGTGTCGGGCAGGTCGCCGTAGTCACGCGGCGGCGGGTCGAAGGCGAAGTCGATGGTCAGGTTGGTGTCCGCGTCGATCGCATTGACCGGCAGGTTGCCCGTATTGTCGTTGAGCGGGCCGGTGCCGAAGGTCAGGTAGACCTGACCGCTGCGGACCGCGCCGTTGCCCTGGACAAACGAGGCGTTGTGGTCAGCGTCCTCGTTATCGTTGTCGACGATGGCGTTCGAGTCAACGTTGTTGGTGCTGGCCGTGGCTTCTTCCAGCGGGCCGCCCACATCGAAGTTCGACGCGTCGATTTCAACAATGTAGATACCTTCCTCAAGCCCTTCGAACAGGTAGCGACCGTCGCTGTCGGTGGTCGTCGTGATCGGCTGGTTGGAGCCGTCGAGCACCGGGTTGCCGTTTTCGTCAAGCAAATTGACGAGAACACCGGGCGGCGGCACCAGGTCGACGCCGTCTTCGAAGGTGCCGTTGTTGTTGGTGTCCAACCAGACCAGATCACCCAGGACGAGGTTCGGCGTGCGGACGCCGGCCACGGCGGGCGACCAGACGGGCAGAGGCAGACCCTCGAAGCGGCCGCCCCACTTGTTGCCGTAGAAGTCGCCCAGCTTGTTCCCATTTGGCGTCATCGTCAGCGTCAGGTAGTGGGGTCCTTCATTTGCAGCCAGGAAGCTCTGGTTAGGGCCACTGTTGCTCCCGTCGGGATCGGGTCCGATGATGCGGATTGCGGTAACGTCGGCCAGCGCCGGGCAGCCACCTGTTCCGGCGGCGCCAATCTGGCAGGGGAAGTCCTGCCCGACGCCCGTGCCGGCGAAGAACGAGCCGTATGCCTCGACCGGTTCCAGGAAGCCGTCGGTGGCCCCGTCTCTTGGCGTCCAGCGTAGCCGGGTCGACGGAGCTAATCCAGATTTCGACTGGTTGGGCTGTGCCGTTGGCCAGCGGATAGGAGAACGGTCCGTCGACGCTTGTCAGTTCGAAGGTACCGTTGAAGCTGGTGCCTTGCGGATCACCGTCGTATGGCAGAATGTCGACCAGGTCGGCAAACTCCACGTTCTCGGAGCTGAGGTTGCCATAGCGCTATTTCCCACGGCAATCGGGCGTGTCGAGATCAACGATGTCTTCGACGGTCTGCTTGCCGACGCGAGCGATGCTCGCGCTGAGCGGAACTACGCCAACTGCGTCGCGATGGAACTGCGAATCACTCGGATCGTCCGGCGATTCAATCTCCACGTTGTTTTGCAGCGACACATTGTTGGCTGCGAACGCAGAGACCGCGCCGTTGAACTTGATTTCAACGCCCGAATTGAACGGGATCGTGCCCAGATTCCAGACCAGTGTTGTCTGGCCGGTGGCAGGTGTGTTGAGCTGGATGGTATCCGGCTCCTGCGGGAGGCCATCGACAAACGAGCTGTTGGCAACATAGCTGATGTTGACTGGCAGCACGTCCGTTACCACCACGTCGTCAGCGTTGGCGCCGGAGGCCGGCAGAGGCGGTTCGCTGGTGTTCAGATTCTGGGTCGATACTTGCGGGTAGAGGAAGAAAGGCACGACATCACCAGGCGATACAATAACGCTGGTATCCGTGCAACCGTCGAGGGCTACGTTCTCGCAGACCTCTTTGCGGATGTAGACAGGCGCTTCGACATGCTGGTACATGTCGGCAAGCGAGCCCGGTCGAGCCGAACTGTTCCAGAAGGGGGGCGTCGTCGGGCAGGTTGAGCCTGAAGCTCCAATGCAGTTGCTCGTCGCCCACCCCAGCGTGTCATCGTAGAAGGCACTGGAGTTGATCAGGTACTCACCTGAATCGTTGTCCAGAACAGTCCAGTTGGTTTGCAGGTTGACGCGATTAGACGTGCCGGGCCGGATAGTGCCGGTTACCTTGACACGAACCATGTTAACATCTTCCGCGTCAATGGATTTCGTGCCACTGTTGGTCCAGTCGACCTGCGCACCTGTGAACCAACCGACTGGTTGCATCACTGTCACCACACTGCGTGGTGTGCTGCGTATACCAGTCGGTGGCGTCGTCGCTGCCATCGTTGGGCGCCGTATAGGTACCCCAGCCGTTGTTGGCGCCGTACTGAATCTCAGAACTGGTGATGTCGTTGTCGGAACCCAGACTGACAGTGGATGCCTGACCGGTATTGCCTATCTGACGCAAGACAAAGCGACTGTTGTCAAACTTGTCGCAGATGATGGGGTTGGTCAGTTCGGCCGTGTTGGTGCCGGTGTCGAAGCGGGCATTGGCCCTGATTTCGGCATTGTCGACAACACGGGCTGGATCACCGTTGCGACGCGGAGTAAAGGATTTGTCTATGCTGCGACCGGTGCCCAACTCCATCGTGGCATCGTCGTAGTTATTGCCCGGGTTCTCGGTGCCGGTACCCCAGTTGGATGTGCCACTGGAATCGTCCGGATCCCACAATGTTGCGCTGTTGCCCGGATCAGTGGGATCAGCAAGAGCCAGGTCGTTCTGCAGCCTTCCGTTGCCAACGTTGTCGCCGGGTGTGGCGTCGTTGAGCAACTCCAGCTCCGTGAACGGGGTGAAGGTGTCGAATGTCACATTCAGCGCCACGCCGCCGTTCGGGCCGGGCGTGATGTCGGCGAAGTCGATATTGTCGAACGTCCAGGTGATGTCGCCACCCGCCGTTGTCTGCTCACAGCTATGGGTCGTACTGAAGCCGCTTTCCAAACAGTTCGTATTTGGTAGCGTCCCATCTTTCACAATATTCTCGTTTCTGTCCAGCAACACAGTTTCGGTGGACTGCTGGTCGGGGTCCGACCAATAAAGATGATCGACGAACGTGATTGGCTGTTGCAGTGCAGAGTTGCCACGCGGGTCCGCATCTCCGCCGCGAATTTGGATATTCCAACGCGTGCTGTAACCGTAGTCGCCGCCGACGCTTTGCACGGAGGATGTGCTGCCATTCTGCGTCTTGACAAGGTCCCAGCGTGGAGCGGCAGACACCTCAGTGTCAACGCTTGTGGCTGTCGAGGGAGCCGAGGCATCGGCGGTTACTTCGATCGTGGCGTTCAGAATGTCACCCTGCTCAGATGCGTAGGTGACGACGACCGGGAGGTCGAGGCTGAACGTTTCGGCTATGCCGGCACTGCCGACGATACAAGTGAGGGTCTGCCCGTCAGGAGAGACGCCAGACCCGGTCTTGCAGGTACCCGGCGGTAGTTTGGCGACGTCCCAATAGGCGTCGGCATCGCCACCAAGCGTAATTACCGCGACCACATTGGTCGCGGCCGAGTCGTTGATGCTCCATGCCGCTCTGTACAGGACGGTGTCGCCAGTACGGACAATGCCGTTGTTGGCGTCCAGGTCGTCGCCGGGATCATTCACTGAATCGCCGGTAGGGCCAGTGCTGAAATCGTCACCCGGCGCCCAGTCCTCGAAGGGAGCGGTGCCGTCGGTGACGACGACGAGTGCCGAGTCAAGCGTGGCCGCGGCCACGCTGCTGGCAATGAATACGGAAACAAGGCCGACAACGGCCAAGATGACACCGGCTCGCAAGCGGTGTCGCGTCATGAAATTAGTCACTCTTGTCCTCCTCAAGACAGAATGGTGGGCGACGCTGCCTGCCAGTAGCCTGAAGCACGCCCGGTGACAATGATGAATCGCAGGCCGAGAAATCACCCCGGAGCGATTTGTAAAAATGGCGCGCATCTTGAGATACGAGCAATTAGTAAAGAGGCACGGACAAAAGCGAGTCAAAGGCCGGCTTCCGGCTCCGCACGTGGCGTTTCCGAGCAACCCGCATATGACCAGGGGTCAATGAGTGTGCCTGTTATGAAAAGATTGAAATTGAGTTCAGGTGTGGTCTTATCTACCCCGCCAGACTCCCTCTCTTTGGTATCGACGCCAGACAGATGAACGCAGTCGAGGACTGGGGCTCATTACGTCCACCATCTGGAAGCGCAACCGTGATACAGTATTCACTTACTCTTGCACGCAATTCTAGCGTAATCACCTTACGGAGATTCTTACGAACATCTCAGGATATGGGGAGGGCTTGGTAGGTCTGTGCAGATTTCCGGGGTGCTGTGCGAAAAGGGCTTGGGCTGCCGGTATTGTACAGGCTGCGATAAGGGGTGGAAGGGGGAGGAGTCGGGGCGTCAGACACCTCCCCCGGCGAAGATCTACTCGATCTGCCGGATTTCGAAGTCGATTTCACCCACTGGACTGGCGGCGGAGACCGTCTGGCCCACGCGCGCGCCGAGCAGCGCTTGGCCGATAGGGGATTCGTTGGAGATGCGGCCGTTGGCCGGGTCGGCTTCCTGGGCGCCGACGATCATATATACCTCTTCGTCGTCGGTGCCGGCTTCCACCACAGTCACCTTGCTGCCGACGCGCACTCTGTCGGTCCGGCCATCGTTCTTGATGACCTCGGCGCGTCGCAGGGCATCTTCAAGGTAGCGCACGCGCGCCTCCAGCAAGCCCTGTTCCTCTTTCGCATCGTGGTAATCGGCGTTCTCCTTCAGATCGCCTTGCTTGATGGCGGCTTCCAGGCGCATGGCCACTTCTTCGCGGCGGATGGTCTTGAGTTCCAACAGTTCGGCCTCCAGTTGCTGCAGGCCTTCGGCGGTGACATAAACAACATTTGAACTATCCATAAGTGGCTCACTACTCCTCATTCATTCAGATGACCGGATGGGGCAACGCGCCAGGCATCCGTTCCTTGCCTTGCGCGATGACCACCGACTGGCGTGGTATTACTTGGTCAGAAATATGGGCTGCCGCAAAATGGGCCGCGTCACGGTGGAGCGCGGCAAGCTGGCGTTGTGGCCCACTGTGGGCCAACTGAATGGCGTAGGCTGACTCATCATACGATTTATCGCAGTATACAACGGCCCCTGGCCCACGTCGACAGGGACGCGGGCCTTTCTAAGGTCCGTCAATCCGGGACTACGCTTCGGAGCCGGCCATCAACAAGCCGATCTTCTCCCGGCTGGCTTCCTCGATGGGCATCGTCTCCACGATCTCACCCTCAAAGATGACGGCGACCCGGTCGGCCAGCGCCAGAATTTCGTCCAGCTCGGCTGAAACTAGCAGGACGGCAATGCCTCTGTCGCGTTGGGCCACAATCTGGTTGTGGATAAACTCAATCGAGCCGACATCAATGCCTCGCGTCGGCTGGTTGGCGATGAGCAGCTTAACCGGCTGCGAGAACTCTCGCGCTACGATTACCTTTTGCTTGTTGCCGCCGGAAAGCGCGCTGGCATGGGTCTCAATGGACGGCGTGCGAACGTCATACTCCTTCACGAGTCTTGTGGCGTTCTCTGCTATTTCATCTCTGTCCATGACCGGGCCGCGCGAAAAGGGGCTGTGATAGTACTGGTTAAGCACCAAGTTGTCTGCTACGCTGTAGCCCATGACAAGACCATGCTTTTCCCGATCTTCAGGTATATGGGCCACTTCCAGCTCTGAGAACGCCCGCGGCGAAAGACCTGTGGCCTCTTGCCCGTCGAGCAGGACGCGCCCACGTTCGACATGACGCAGACCTGTGAGCGCTTCCACAAATTCGCGCTGCCCATTGCCCTGCACGCCTGCCACACCGAGAATCTCTCCCGCCCGTACTTCAAGGGTCAACCCATTGACTGTGAACTGATCGCGCTCATCCTTAACGAACAGGTCATGCACTTGCAGGATGGGCTTGCCGGGTTCCGCTTCATCCTTCTCTACGCGCAGAATGACCTTGCGGCCAACCATCAACTCGGCCAGGCTGGCCTCTGTGGAGGTGGCAGGGTCGGCTGTGCCCACCATGCGACCTCCGCGCAGGACAGCGACGCGGTCGGAGACGGACAGCACCTCTTTGAGCTTGTGGGTGATGAAGATGATCGACGCGCCCGCATCGGTTAGCTCGCGCATGATGCGAAACAGCTCTTGGGCCTCTTGTGGCGTCAGGACGGCCGTCGGTTCGTCGAGAATCAGGATGTCGGCTTTGCGATAGAGTGCCTTGACAATCTCCACTCGCTGCTGGATGCCGACCGGCAAATCTTCGACGGTGGCCGTCGGATCCACCGCCAGACCGTACTGTTCCGACAGCTCGCGCACTGTGCGCACCGTTTCCTTGCGGTCGATGTGACCCACGAAGCGCGTCACTTCCTCGCCCAGGATCACGTTCTCGGCCACGGTCATGACCGGCACCAGCTGGAAGTGCTGGTGGACCATACCGACGCCGCGTTCGATGGCGTCACCCGGGTTCTTGAGCTCGACCTTTTCCCCCTTGATCCATACCTCGCCTTCGTCCGGCTCGTAGAGACCGTAAAGGATATTCATGAGCGTGCTCTTGCCCGCCCCGTTTTCGCCAAGCAGGGCAAGAATCTCGCCCTTGTGCAGCGTCAGGTCGACCGAGTCGTTGGCCAGAACGCCGGGGAAACGCTTGGTAATGCCGCGCGCTTCCAGCACGACGGGAGCGGTGGTGTAGTCGATCGGTGCGATTGGCAGGCTGCGGAGCAGCGCCGGTCGGGGCTTTGGTTGTCGTTGATTCTGGTGTGGGATTGACGGTCATGCCGGCTACCCTCCCTTTTCATATGGTTGGCCAACCGCCGCCGGAGGGCGCGACCTCCCGATGAAGCCGGACAGTGCCAGCGCCACAATTGTGAACAGATAGGGCAGCATCCCGATGAATTGATGCGGGATGCTGAAGATGCCCATGAACTGGAGCTGTGTCTGTAGAGCGATGAAGAAGCCGAACAGGAGAGAAGCCGCCAGCGCGCCCAGCGGCGTCCAGTTGCCAAAGATCATGACAGCCAGGGCGACGAACCCGCGCCCATTGGTCATGCCTCGTTCGAACGAACCGACCGACTCGAGGCTGAGGAATGCTCCCGCCAGACCGGCCAGCGCGCCGCCGAGCATGACGTTCATGTAGCGCATCTTGAAGACACTGATGCCCACGGTGTCGGCCGCGCTGGGATGCTCCCCGACGGCCCGGCTGCGTAAGCCCCAGCGCGTGTAGAACAGCGCGTATTGAACAACAAAGACGATGATCAGAGCCGCATAGGTGATGGGTGGGTTGTCAAACAGAACCGGCCCAATCAAGGGTATGTCGGCCAGCGGCCCCAGCGGGATAGGCTGAATCTTGCCCAGGGTGGATAGTCCGACCACGTAGAAGTAGCCGGTCAGGCCGACGGCCAGAATGTTGATGACCGTGCCGCCAATAATCTGGTCCATCTTGAGCGTGACGGACATGAAGGCAAGAAACGCGCCGAGCGCGACGCCGGTCAGCATGCCGGCCAACACGGCCAGCCACAGGTTGCCGGTCCAGACGTTGACCATGAAGCCGACAAAGGCAGACATCAGCATCTGGCCTTCGATCCCGATGTTGATAACCCCCGTCCGTTCGCCCAGGAGACCGCAAAGCGCTCCCAGGATGAGGGGGATAGATTGGCGCAGAGTCGAGGCAAGAACGGCCGTCGTCTGGCGCGGAGCTGTGGCGTAAAAGTAGGCGATCGCCACGAGAATAAGGGCTATGATCAGGGCCATTAGCCAATGTTCGGCCAGCCAGCTCTTTGGTTTGGCCTGCGCTTGTGCAGAGAGTTCCATGTGATCCCCTTTGCTGTCGTTTCTCGTTAATCGTCGGCCCTGTGTTCAGGGTTGTAGCTGAGGGAGTAGTCGTCTATCCGCCCCAACCGGTGCTGACAGTAACCTTGTCGTCGTCAGTTGCGCGGTCGCGCAGGATCCATTTGATAATGATGTCGGCCGCCACGAAGAATAGGATGAAGGCGGTAATGACATCGGTGATCTCCTGGGCGACGCCGGCATTGAATTGCATTTGCGTCGACCCGGCGGCCATCGCCCCCAGCAAAATTGAGGCGGGGATGACGCCAAACGGACTGGTCTTGCCGAGCAGCGCGACGGTGATGCCGTCAAATCCGAGGCCCAGATTGAAGCCCGGCTGGAAACGGCCGACGATACCCTGTGTCTCCACGGCGCCACCGACGCCGGCGAGGAAACCGCTGATGACCATTGCCAGAATGATGATGCGTGCGACGCTGATGCCTGCATATTGGGCAGCGCTGGAGTTCAGGCCGACGGTGCGAATCTCATAGCCCAACGTGGTGCGGTACAGAATCCACCAGGTCACAAACGCCGCCAGGACTGCCAGAATGAACCCTAACGGGATGTTGCCCAGCAGAGGCAGTCTGGCTGCGTCGGCAATGAGAGGGGTGCGGGCGACGACATTGCCGGTTGAAATGTCCTTCCACGGACCATCGGCAAGGAAGTCGGTCAGATTGATGGCAATGTAGTTCAGCATGATGGTCGTGATGACTTCATGCGCGCCGGTATAGACCTTCAGTGCGCCCGGAATGGCTCCGTACAGGGCACCGGCTGCGCCACCCGCCAGCAAGGCGAGTGGCGCGTGAATAATCGCTGGCAGCCCGTCAATGCTGAAGCCGACATAGGCCGCGACGATAGCGCCCAGGAGCAACTGACCCTGTGCGCCGATATTGAACAAGCCTGCCTTGAAGGCGAAGGCGACCGCCAGACCACTGAACAACAACGGTGTAGACTTTTCCAGCGTGCGCTGGATGGCCTGTGGGCTGCCAAACGCCCCTTCCCAGAGAGCGGCGTACGCTTCAATGGGATTGGCTCCAGAGAGAGCAAGCAGAACAGCGCCGATGAGTAGGGCCAGTATCACGGCCACCAGGGGAACGCTAATACTCCGCCAGGTGCGCTTCAGCCAGGCAACAAAGCCGTTTGTCTGTTCTTCATCGCCGACAGGAACGGATGTCATGGTGTCTCCCTTTGCGCTAGATAGACAATGTGCGACGTGCCCGCAAGAGACACGTCGCACATTTGGCTATCGTTGTCACGCCCAAGCGGTGATCAGACCATCTTCTAGATGATTCGTCCTACAAAGGCGCAAGATTGTCACCTGGTGCCAGATTAGCCGCCGTAACCGGTGGTAATGGAACCGTCAGCCAGACCAGCATCGATCTCGTCCAGTCTGTCCTTGATTTCTTGAGGAACCTGGTCCTCGAAATCATGGAACGGAGCCAGACCTACGGGGCCGACAAAGTTGCCGGACGCCATGTTACCGGCGCTTGCGTCGGTAATCAACGTCTCAACGCTCGGGGTGATGAGCTTCATGGCACTGGAGACCAGGCAAGGACGCGCTTCGGGAACGGTCTCGAACTGGTCGGTGTCAACACCGATGCAGAAGACACCCTCGTTGCTGGCGACTTCGATGATGGCGCCGTTACCGGTCTGGCCACCCGCGCCGAAGACAACGTCTGCGCCCTGGTCCATCGCCTGGGCGGCAGTGCTGGCGCCCCACTCGGGGTCGGTGAAGGCGACATCGAGACCACCGGGATGGTAGGTGTCGATGACGTTCACGTCAGGGTTGACAAAAGCTGCGCCGGCCTTGTAGCCTTCGTTGAAGGCGACCACAGGCGGAACCAGATCGGTGCCCAGCACAGAAGCGATCGTGTTCGTCTCGGTCAGCATACCAGCCAAGGCGCCGGCCAGGAAACCGGACTTATCTTCGGGGAAGATAACGCCGGCCAGGTTAGCGACGGGCTCAACCTGGAACTGGTCAACGCCGATGAAGCTGACGTTCGGGTAGTTGCCCGCAGCTGCGATTGTCGCCTCGCCCATGGCAAAGCCGACAGTTACGATGATGTCATAGCCATCATTGACGAACAGGTCGATATTGGACGCATAGTCCTTGGCATCGACCGTCTCGACAAAGTTAATCTCAGCAGCGCCCAATGCGGCTGCTGCTGCTTGCGCGCCTTCCCAGGCGGACTGGTTGAACGACTTGTCGTCGATCTGGCCTACGTCGGTCACGAGACCGATGCACAACGTCTCTTCGTTGGCACAATCAACTTCGCCGCCCTCAGTGGCATCACCACCGGCAGGCGTACAGGCAGCCAGGAAAACGCCCAGAAGCATCATCCCGGCCAGAAGCAATCCAAAACGCTTACTCATTCTCGTTCTTCTCCTCTTTGCTAATAGAGATACACCGATAATTGTGGGCGTTTGGCGTCAGGCTCACCTGGGCCATTTGTGGCGGCGGATGCACAATCGCATCTGACGTCCATTCCCTCATCTCGCCCACAGCTTAACTCCCGTATTTTGCAGCAATTTCCGGCAAAAGACAAACCAGTTACAGGTCAATTTCTGCGCACTTCCGGTTGGCGGGTCGGCTTTACTGAGCGAGTCCCCAGATTCGTCTGGTGGACAGGGGTTGGAGGTGGAAGATGGGCCGCGTACCGGGCCGGAGACCTGTCAGGCTGCGTGTGGTGCAGGTAAGTCGATCGTTGCGTGAGTGCGCACGAACGCAGCCACGCGCGACCAGACGTCAGGATGGACAGGGTCTGAAGGCCGCATCATCTCGTGGCCCGCTTCAGGATAAACGACCAGTCGTTTGTCCGCGTGCGGCAGGTCCGCCAGGATGGCCCGAGCGTTCTCCGGGGGCGCGGCCACATCATGCTCGCCCGCAAACAGGAGGGCGGGTAAATTGAGCTTTGGCCATAGGCGGCGGCCAACCTTGATCATCTCCGCCATCTCATGCATGCCCGACAGAGGGACCTTGGACAGTTCCGGCAGCTGAGCCTGAAACGCCGGGTCGTCAAAGTCGATGGTTGGATCAAAGTCGGTGACGCGCTCGCGCACCAGCGCTTGCATGCTCTCCCGCTTGCTCTTGTGCGGGTAGTACCAGGTAATGAAGTGTCGCCCGATGCCCACGTAACGCAGTCTTCGGTCGGGGACGTCGTAGACAGGCGCGAGCATAACCATACCCATGACCCCCGGATTACGGGTGGCCACGTGGGCGCCGAGGATGTTGCCCATGGAGTGACCCACGACGAACAGTTCATCGACCTGAGCGGCCGCGTAGTCGAACGCCTCTTCTGCTTCTGCCAGCCACAGGCGGCGGCTGACATTGTGGAACTGGGCTGGGTAGCTGCCGTGACCGGGCAAGAGCGGGCAGTGGACGAAGATCCCTTGCTCGCTCAGGTACTCAGCCATTGGTCGCGAACTGAGCGGGCTGCCCATGAAGCCGTGCAGCACTAATGCGCCCACGCGTTCCCCCGCGGGAATCGCTGGTGACGGGACCATCGTGTACGGCAGGCGCTCGGGGGCTACATCATAATCGGGCTGGAAGGGCATAGTCTCTCTCCTTGCTTGTTGGAGTATAGTGCTGGACCGGGGGCGGGGCAACCGCCAGGCAGGCCAGGGCTTTTTCAGTGTTCGATCGACCGTAGCGACCGGATTTCTTTCCGGTCGCTTGGCTTCGCTGGAGCACGCGACAAAGCAAGTCGCGGACACGGCTGGCAGCCCGACTGTTGAAAGACCCTGCCGGGCGGTCCAATGAGCCAAACAGGTCAACCGCTTTCTGCTACAATACGCCAATGCCTATTCACATTCTGTCTGACCAATTGGCCTCGCAGATCGCCGCCGGCGAGGTCGTCGAACGGCCAAGTTCAGTGGTCAAGGAACTGGTTGAAAACAGTATTGATGCGGGCGCGACGACCATTCAGATCGAGATCCGGGCAGGCGGCAGGCAGCTCATTCAGGTGGCTGATGACGGCGTCGGTATCCCGGGCGACCAGTTGGCGCTGGCGTTTGTGCGGCACGCGACCTCCAAGCTGACCAGTGTCGATGATCTCAACGCCATTGGCACGCTCGGCTTTCGCGGGGAAGCGCTCGCCGCCATAAGCGCGGTCAGCCAGGTGACCGTTGTCAGCCGCGAGCGTGACACCACGACTGGCCAACGTCTTGTGCTGGAAGCGGGCGAGGTGGTCAGCAGCGCCACGACCGGGGCGCCGGCAGGGACCGTCATCGCCGTTGAGAATCTGTTCTACAACGTTCCGGCGCGGCTCAAGTTCCTGAAGACGGACACGACAGAGAAACGGCTGATTGATGAATTTGTCACCCGCTATGCGCTGGCCTATCCGGAGATTCGCTTTCGTCTGACCCATGACAACCGGGTAACCTTCCAGACAACTGGCAGCGGGAACGTCCAGGATGTGCTTCTGACCATATACGGCCCGGACACGGCGCGGCAGCTTCTAGCTGTGGGTTCGCAGACTGCGGAGACAGGCGGCGAGCGAACGATCCGGGTGACTGGTTACGCCGCTGAACCTTCAGTCAATCGCGCGAATCGCAATCACATTAATCTGTTCGTCAACGGCCGCTGGATTCGCGATCACCGGCTCAGTTATGCGGTGACGCAGGCCTACCATACGCTGCTGCCGGGCGGCCGCTATCCGGTGGCCCTGATCTTCATCGACGTGCCCCACGACGAGGTGGATGTCAATGTCCATCCAACCAAAGTAGAGGTGCGGTTTAGGGATGATGGACAGCTCTTTTCGGCTGTGCAGCGGGCCGTGCGCGAGACATTGGTCGAATCGACGCCGGTGCGCGACCTAGGCGCGTGGGCGTCGGGCGCGGAGCTGGCTGGCTGGGGCAGCGATAGCAAACAGGCATTTGAGCGGCGCGAGCAGGGCCAGGCCACACAGACGGCCGCTGATCTAAGCTGGCCCGCACCAGACGTGACGTTGGGCCCAGGCAGGGCAAGTGAAGGGAAGACCGACGGTGCTGAGGATGCGCAGCTGCCGGTCATGCGAGTGGTGGGGCAGGTGGGCGCGGCCTATATCATTGCCGAAGGACCGGAAGGGATGTATCTGATCGACCAGCACGCCGCCCATGAGCGCATTCTATATGAACAGTTCATGGATGCGTGGCAACGTCGAGAGGTTGCTTCACAAGGGTTGGTGTCCGGGGCTGCCGTTTATCTGTCTCCGTCGCAAGCCACGCTGCTCGAGGCAAATCAAGGTCTCTTGGAGCAGTTGGGGTTTCGCGTGGAGGCGTTCGGCCCGAATGGGTTCATCATCCGCGCTGTGCCCGCCATTGTGGCCAAGATTGATCCTGCCCAGGCGTTGGTTGGGGCGTTGACCGATCTGGAGAGCGAGAAATCACCGCTGGCGGAAGAGGTGGAGGCGATTCTGGTGCGGCGGGTGTGCAAGACGGCCGCCATTAAGGCCGGGCAAACGCTGTCCCGCCCAGAGATGGAAGCGCTCATCCTCCAGCTTGAGGCGTGCGATAACCCGCATACGTGCCCACATGGACGACCGACGATGATCCATCTCTCGGCGGCAACCCTGGCCCGCCAGTTCGGCCGCACCTAATCCAAGCAACCGCAAAAGGACAAGAAAAAAGCGACGCCACAGAGTAGGTCGCTTGTTGCCGGGTTATGGGGCCGGCCCTATAATTCGCCGGGTAGATGCCGAAGGTGGGAATCGAACCCACACTCCCGAAGGAACACGATTTTGAGTCGTGCGCGTCTGCCTGTTCCGCCACTTCGGCTAACCTGATATAGGCGCGAAGTATAGTGGAATGGACGTCTTCTGTCAATCAGCAGGCGAGGCAGGCGACGGCATAGAATGCGACGAACGATTCGCTAATTCATGGACGAAGACGCACTCATCCGGGCCGCGCAAAAGGGCGATATTGGCGCCTATAACAAGCTGGTGGTCAGCTACCAGGAGCTTGTCTTTAATGTTGCCCATCGCATTATGGGCGACCCGGCAGCGGCCGAAGACGTCACGCAGGACACGTTCATCAAGGCGCACAAGGCGCTGCGTTCGTTCCGGGGTGGGAGCTTCAAGTCGTGGCTGCTTCGCATAGCGACCAACAACTGTTATGACGAGCTGCGCCGCCACAAGCGCAGGCCGGAAGCGTCGCTCGACGCCATGACCGACGAGAACGAGTCGCTCTCCTTTTTGCGCAGCCCGACAGACGGCCCGGAAGCCCATCGACAGCGGGTGGAGCTAGCGTTGCTCATCGAACAATGTCTGGGCACGCTACCGGAAGACCAGCGCGTGACAGCTGTGCTGGGCGACGTAGAAGGGTACGACTACAACGAGATTGCCAGCATTACCCAGGTTTCGTTAGGCACTGTTAAGTCCCGGCTGAGCCGGGCGCGGGCGAAGCTACGTGACTGCCTCCAGGCGGCGGGTGGGGAACTATTGCCTCACTCCTATCGTCTACAGGGTGAAGGATCATGAGCGACCGCAGACGGGATGACGCGTGTTGCAGGTAGTGAGCGATGTTTGATTTCGTACGCGACATAGGCAAGCCACAAGCAGAGAAAGACCGCGAGATGCTGAACGCATACGTCGATGGTCAGTTGAACGCTGCCGATGCGCGTCGTATGGAAGAGAAGATTCAGGCCGATCCGGCGCTGCAGGTGGAGATCAATCAGCTGCTGCTGCTCAAGCAACAGCTGCGGGCTATGCCCCATCGCCGGGTTCCGCGCAGCTTTGTGCTCGACCCGACGCTGTACGGGGCGCCAGAAAGACGGCCGCTTTCCAACGCCTACCCGGCCTTGCGCACAGCTACAGCGCTGACCGCGCTGCTTTTTGTCTTTGTGTTGGGCCTGTCGCTCGTGCAGGGGTCGGTGGGCGGCGACCTCGTGCCTGCGGCGCAGGTCGCCCTGTTTGAAGCGGCCGATGAATCTGCCGCGGAGGTGGCCGAGGCCCCTCTGGCGGCCGAGGCGCCACCGGCGGAAGATTTGAGCGCGGCGACGGCCGCCACGGTCGTGGAAGAAGAGGCCATGGAAGAAGAAGCGCTGGAGTCGGCCGCGGCGGAGACGTTGCTTGTCCAACCGGAAGCGGAGGCCGAATTGGCTCTTCCGGCCGATGCGCTCGACCTGAACAGTACCATCACTGAAGACGCCGTCACGAACGGAGCGGATGAGGAGTCTACCAAAGAACTGGTCCCCGCGGACGGTGAGTCTGCGCAGGCCGAAACGGCTGCGGTGCCGGAGGCGCGTGTTGAGACTGAGCGAGCTGTCTCGGAGGAGACAGCATCGACCGCGACGGCGTCCGCCGGCTGGTTGCCCTGGGTCTTGCTGCTGCTGGGTGTCGCGCTCGCGGGCCTGCTGCTCCTGACACTTCTCGCCGGACGGCAGAGCCGCGTCTAGCGCCGCCACTGTCCTTTCCCCTCATGACTGCGATCTTCACCAAGCGCACCGGAGTGGGTGGCCTACTGCCCGCGCTGCGCCGCGTCCATGGTGACTGAGCCGGTGATGGACAAACCCCGCCGCCGCTGTCCCGCTTGTGGATTTATCTATTTCACCGATCCCAAAGTTGGTGTGGGTGTCTTGCTTGTGGAGGACGGCCGCGTCCTGCTGGTGCGCCGCGGTGTGGAGCCGGAGAAGGGCAAGTGGAGCATTCCAGCTGGCTACGTAGACCATGGCGAGGACCCACAGGAGACGGCCGCACGCGAGGTGCTGGAGGAAACCGGGCTGATTGTCACTATCGACGGGCTGCTGGACGTGTACCATAATCCACCGGATCAGGGCGGCGCGTCGATTTTTATTCTCTATGCGGCCACCCTGATCGGCGGGGAGATGCAGGCCGGGGATGATGCGGATCAGGTCGATTTCTTCAAGACGTTCGACTTGCCGGAGCTGGCTTTTGCCAATACGCGCCTGGCGCTGGGCCATTTGGCAGCGCGTTAACCACCCTGCAGGTCACTCTGTCAGAGCTCGCGGTGGAGCTCAATTCGCTCTGGCGCTAGAGGCAACAGCACCGACCCCGAAAGCTATCTCTTTTAGAAGGCGTACTTGTAGTGCCGGTGGCGCTTGTACCAGGAAACGCCAAGCGATTCCATATCGGAGCGACTGTTGAAGTTCTCTTCGTTCACCTGCACGACGTCGACGAACTCATAGCCACCATCACGAACGGTCTTGGCCAGTTCGGAGTAGAGCATCACGTTGGCACCCAGACCGCGGTACTGCGGCAGCAAGCCCAGTCCGTTGACATTGGCCCACTTCGTCTTCTGGCGGTCACGCAGGACGTAGGCCCAGCCGATAGGAAATAGACGGCCGTTCGCCTTTTGCAGCCCAGCCGAGACATCCGGGTAGGCCAGGATAAACCCGGCCACCTGATCGCCCTTCATCACCAGCTTGACCATTTTTGGGTCGCCGATGGTGAGCAGAGTGTTGATGACGTTGCGTGTTTCGGCTTCGGTTGGCGGATAGTAGCTGTGCAGCCCGCTCATCGCTTCACGGTGGACTTCAAGGGCCTTAGGAATCCATTCGCGAATCTCGGCCTTGGACTTGAAAGTCTTGATGGTGAAGCCACCACGCTTCTTCACCTTGGCGGCCACCTTCTCGATCCGCTCTGGCAGGACGAGGTCACCGGAGGAGTAGCCGGACAAATAGTCGGCATCCTTGACGAAACCTGAATCCTGAATGAAAGCATCGTAGTAGGGGTAGTTATAGGGAATGGTCAGAGCGGGCCGGTGCTCGAACCCTTCGACAAGGACACTGCCGTCGATGCCGACGACCCCGCGCGGCCCAATGATGCAGTCCATGTCGTGCTCGCGGGCCCACTTCTTGGCCATGGCCAACAGGGCGCGGGCCGCCTCGATATCTTCGACGACCTCGAAATAGCCAAAGAAGGCGGTCTTGCTGTTGTGGTAGCCGTTAAAGTTACGGTTGTCGAGCATCGCCATTCGGCCGAGGATGTTCTCCCCTTCCTGGACCACGAAGAAGTCGGCAATGCTGTGCTCGTAGAAAGGATGCTTCTCTTTGTCCAGGATGCCCGCCGCGTCCCCACGTAAGGGCGGGACCCACAGCTCAGAATCCTTGTACAGTTCGAAGACGAAGTCGACGAAAAGCTCCCGCTCGCGAGCCTGGCTTGTGTCCAGTTTACGAACGTGCATTGGCAGGTTGCTCGCTTTGTACGCGGCGCAGCTTCTTCATGGCGGAGCGTTCGCTGTCGTAGACGCGCTTGATGCCGTCGCCGAGAGAGGCTTCGATGTCGCGGACGTTGCGTACCAGATTGTGCATGCCCATCACTTCGACGGACGCTGCCTGGTCCGACCCCCACATCGCCCGGTCGAGGGTGATATGGCGCTCCAGGAAGGAGGCTCCCAGGGCCACGGCCGCGTACGTTGGCGCCAGGCCAACTTCGTGGCCGGAATAGCCGATGGGGATGCCGGGGAAATCGCTTTGCAGCGTTGTGATCATGCGCAGGTTCAGTTCTTCAGCAGGGCACGGGTAGGCGGAAGTCGAGTGGGCGAGCAGCGTATTGTCGGTGCCCACACGATCGACTGCTTCCTGAATCTGCCACATCTCCGACATGCCGCTGGAGAGCATGAGCGGTTTGCCCGTCTCAAGGAGGCGGTCGAGAAGCGTATTGTCGGTGAGCGACGCAGACGCCACCTTGTGCAGCGGGGGATTGAACGGCTCAATGAAGTCGACCGACGCTTCGTCCCAGCAGGAGACGAACCAGTCGATTCCTTTCTCCCGGCAGTAGCGATCGATTTCGCCGAACTGCTCCGCATCGAACTCCATACGGTGCTTGTACTCAATGTAGGTCATGCGGCCCCAGGGAGTGTCGCGCTCAATCTCCCACTGGTCGCGCGGCACTGCCAGCTCGGGCGTGCGCTTCTGAAACTTGACCGCATCGCAGCCTGCAAATAGGGCGCCGTCAATGAGCCGCTTGGCCGTTTCCAGCGAGCCGTTGTGGTTGATGCCGATTTCGGCAATGATGTAGACGGGTTCTCCCGGACCGACCATCCGGTCTCCAACCCGCACCTTTTCGTTAGCCATGATCACTCTCTCCCTGTCCCGACCGGCTGATTGGCGGCGATGATAAATTCCGCAAAGTCGCGGAATGCACCGTAGCCGCCCCGGCTGGGGCAGATGTAGTCAGCCACATCACGGACAAACGATATGCCATCTGCCGGGCACGCCGTGAGGCCGACAGCCGCCATGATTTCCAGATCGTTTGTGTCGTCTCCGATGTAGGCGATTTCGTGTGGGGCAAGGGTATGGCGTTCCATGATATCATGCAACACTGCCAGCTTGTCCTTGATGCCGAGGTGCACCTCCAGGATGTGGAGCTTGGCGGCTCGCTGGCTCACAGAGCCGGACAGTTCGCCGGTGATGATGCCTACATCGACGCCGGCCAATTTGCGGAGTCGCTCCACGCCCATGCCGTCCCGAACCGAAAAGCGCTTGAACAGTTCGCCTTCATCGGAGACGTAGACGCCCGTGTCAGTCAGCACGCCGTCGACGTCCGTCAGCACCCAGCGGATCTGCCGGGCGCGTTCGACGATGTCGTTGCTTGCCGCGGCTACCACGCTGTCCACCCGCCATCGACGACGAGATTGGCCCCGGTCATATAGGCCGAGGCATCGCTGGCCAGGAAGACGACCGCCCCGCGATAGTCACCGGCAGCGGCCATGCGGTCGAGCATGGTTCGCGTGGCATAGTTGTGGACGAAGTAGTCGTCCTGATTGTTTTCAACACCGCCCGGTGAGAGCGTGTTGACGCGCACGCCGGCCCGACCCCAGTAGGCGGCCAGGAAGCGGGTGAATGAGATAACCGCCCCTTTGGTGGTTGGGTAGGCGGGCGACTTGTAGAAGGGTTGGCGGCCGTCCGGCGTACGGTAGAGCGCCTGGTCCGGGGCCATGATCCCGTAGGTGGAGGCGACGTTGATGATGCTGCCGCTGCCCTGCTCGGCCATCGGTTGGCCCAGAATCTGGGCGCAGAGAAAGACACCGGTGACGTTGACGTCCAGCGAGCGTTGCCACATCTCCAGCGGGTAGTTCTCGAAGCGCGACTGTTCGGCGGCCATCGTAGGCGACTCAAACATGTCGTTGATGGCCGCATTGTTGACTAGGACGTCAAGGTGGCCGAAGCCGTCGATTGCCCGCTGGCGCAAGGCGTGGATCGACTCCGGTTGAGTGACATCCAGCGCCACGCCCAGCGATGCTGTGGGCAATGTTGCGGCGAAGCTATCGCAGGCAGACTCGTCCAGATCGGCCACGATCACGTTGGCGCCGGCGTCTGCCAATGCCTCGCAATGGTGGCGGCCGATCAGACCCAGCGCGCCGGTGACGACGGCCGTCTTGCCGTGCAGCGAAAATGAGGCGGTCAGACCGCCCGGCTCATGCTCATTTGCCATCCGACTTCACCTTGGGTTTGATGTTGAAGTCTCCCGTCTTGCGGAAGACCGGCTGGACAGGGCGACCGCGGAGCTGGTCGGCGACGCTGTCGCTTTCCAGGGCGGCACGCAGGATGGGCAGCACCTCGCGGTAGGCGTCGAGCGTGTAGGCTACGTCGGCATCGCTGTGGCTGTAGCTGACGTTGTGAAAGCCGGACCAGAGGATACCGCGCTTGATCAGCTCTTGTTGGACCAACGACTTCATGAGCAATGACTGGCCATTCTTGTCATCAAAGGTCATCAGCCCGCGGGCCGGGTGGCCTTTGCACTGGGTGACATCGTGCAGGCCCAACTCGTCAGCGAGATCGTTGTAGCCGTCCATCAGCGTCTGACCCTGGCGCAGCATATAGGCGGGCACGTCCTTGTCGCGCAGTTCGTTGATCGTCGTCCGGGCGGCCGCCAGCGACAGGGCTTCGCCGCCAAAGGTTGAGAAGAAGAAGACCTCCTCGTCAAACAACTCCATCACATCGGCCCGACCGGTCAGCGCGGCGATGGGCATGCCATTGGCGATTGCCTTGGAGAAGCAGGCCAGGTCGGCTGTCTCGTCGAAGTAGGCTTGCGCTCCACCCACATCCCAGCGGAAGCCAGTCCACATCTCGTCGAAGATCAGCAGTGTCCCGTTGGCCTCGCAAGCGCCCTTGAGCTTCAGCAAAAAGTCGTCCTGCGGGAAGTCGAACGTCATCGGCTCCAGGATGACGCAGGCGGTGTCGTCGTCCAGCGCATCCATCACCGACTCGATATCGTTGTAGCTGAAGGTGTAGACAAGGTCTTTGACTGCCTGGGGTACGCCCATGTTGCGGGCGGTCACGCCGATATACCAGTCATGCCAGCCGTGGTAGCCGCAGCAGAGCACCTTGTCGCGGCCCGTATAGGCGCGGGCCACTCGGACGGCAGCGCTGGTCGCTTCCGCGCCGGACTTGGCAAAGCGAACCATCTCCGCGCCGGGGATGATGTCGCGCAGCATTTCGGACACCTCGACCTCCAGCGGATGGACCAGTGAGAAGGTGATGCCTTCGGCAAGCTGGGCAATGACCGCCTGGTCGACGGCTTCATAGCTGTAGCCGAGCGAGAGCGGGCCGATGGCCATGTTGTAGTCCAGATACTCGTTGCCGTCGACGTCCCAGACGTGTGACCCTTTGCCACGTTGCAGATATTTCGGGGCGACGCCATCGACGTACTGGGTCGGCCCCTTGGCCAGCGTTTGCGAGTGGGCCGGGATCAGACCAGTTGAGCGGGCATAGAGCTTCTCGGATTCGCTGATGTCGGGGTAATCCTGACCCAGGCTGACTTTGTTGGGCATAGCGGTTCTCCTAAGTGATTATGAGGCGTGGGCAATGGGCAATCGGGCGCGGATTCGGTCGGCGAGCTGCGGGCCGGTGAACCCTTCGTACTCCAGGACACGCGGCAGAGTGGCCGGTTTGAACCAGCGCTCATTCAATGCAATCGGCAGAATGTCGGCCGTCTCCTGATTCAGGACCAGCAGTTCGCTGACGATTGAAAACAAGCCGCCTGTCTGGAAGTGGTCTTCGACCGTCACCAGCAGGTCGGTCTCGCGAGCGGCCGCCAGCACGGCTTCTTCGTCAATCGGTTTGGGCATGCGCACATTGACCACACGCACGGAAACGCCCTCCTGTTCGAGCAGCTGCTTCGCTTCCCACACCTGGGCCAGCAGCATGCCGTAGACCAGAATGGCCACGTCGCTGCCTTCGGAGAGCTGCTCCGCTTTGCCGATCTCAAACGGCTGGTGGTCGACCACCGGCTGGAGCGCATTGTGACGAATGTACATTGGGTGCGGGCTGGAAAGTACGGCGGGCATGGCCATGACCATTTCCTGCTCATCGGCCGGGCAGAAGACGTGCATGTTGGGAATGCCGCGCATGAGCGAAACATCCTCAATTGCCTGGTGTGTGGGGCCGTTGCCGTCTGACAAGAAGCCGGGCACGCCGCCAACCAGCTTGACAGGCAGGTTGCCGATGCCTACATCACTCCGCACGAATTCAAAGGCACGCAAGGTGATGAAGGTGGCCAGCGCATGCAGAATGGGGATTCGGCCGCGCAGCGCCAGACCGGCGGCCGCGCCGACCATCGTCTGTTCGGTGATGCCGGTGTCGATGAAGCGGTCGCCCAGCAGGTCCGGTAGATTGCGGATGGCCGCCCGGTTCTCGGCCGTCATGACGACGTAGCGCTCATCGGCCTGCGCCATTTCCAGCAATGTTTGTTCGTAGTTTTTCATGATGGCCTCCTAGCGGACGTGCAGCGCTTCCGATTCGATCTCCGCCAGACCGGCGCCGTGGAGTTCTTCGAGCAACTGCTCGACTTCCTCATGGGTGAAGTTGCAGAACCAGCGGTCGGCCCGTTCCTGAATGCTGGGCAGGCCGCGGCCGCGAATGGTGTCGGCAATGACAATGCTGGGGCGGCCGTTGCCGAATGGCACCCGGTCGAGTGTCTCCTCCAGCGCCTGGAACGAATGGCCGTTGGTACGCTGGGTGTTCCAGCCGAACGCCTCGAACTTGGGCGCGAGCGGCTCCAGCGGGATAAGGTCTTCAGTACGCATGTTGGCCTGGAAGGCGTTGCGGTCGACGATGAACAGCAGATTGTCGAGCTTGTGGGCGGCCGCAACGAGGATGCTCTCCCAGACCGATCCTTCGTCCAACTCACCGTCACCGGTAATGACCACGATCTTATTGTCCTGGCCCCGCATCTTGCAATCCAGCGCGACGCCGATGGCCACGGAGGGTAGGTGGCCAAGCGACCCCGAGTGAAACTCGATGCCGGGTACATTGACGTTGGGATGCCAGTAGATGGTGTCGTTGGTGTGCAGATGGTTTTTCAGCCGGTCGGCTTCCATCCATCCCAGCTCGACAAACGTGCCATACAGCGCAGGCACGTCATGCCCCTTCGAGAGAAAGAGATAGTCGCGGTTGGGATCATCCATCGTTTCTGGCGAGACGTTGAGGAAGTTGGTGTACAGGTAGACGACGAGGTCGGTGCAAGACAGCGAAGCGCCGGTGAAGCAACCGCCGTCTGTCGAGAGACGCACAATGTGCTCGCGAACGCGCAGAGCCATCGCCTCCAGTTCTTCGATTTCTTCTTTCTTCATGTTCATTCCTTATTCGTCAGACGAGATGCGCTGTTCCTGGCGAGTTTGCTCCGCAGAGACAGTGGTTAATTCGTCCAGATGGTGCCGGTACCAGTTGACGCCGGCGTATTTTGCATTGAGGGCAGCAACCTGTGGGTTGTCGTCCAGGTAGGCCAATATCTCCTCCAGCGTGAAGAGCGGGTTCTGGGGATACAGCCCATCATAGACGGCGCTGATGAAGTCGTAATCCTCCGGGTAGTCGATGGTCCAGCGGTGTGTCATCGAGTAATCCAAACCGGTTGGCCAGACGACGTTGCTGATGCGAAAGCGGTCCGGGTGCTCCCAGATGTAGGGCGTCGTGTGCTCTCGTTCCATCTTTCGTGTTGATTCGCGCCACGCCGCCTCCATGGTGGGCAAATTCATCACCTCGACGTCGTTGCCATCCGGGTAGGTGGCAGGGTGGAGATTGCTGACAAAATCAACCTCGGTCGCGTGCTCAAGATAATGACCGAGAACGAGGTCGATGACTGCCGGGTCGATCAGCGGGCAGTCGGACGGAATCTTGACGACGGCCGTTGCATTGTGGGCCAGCGCGGCCTGGTAGTGGCGGTCGAGTAAGTCGTCGGGATCGCCGCGGAAGACAGGCAGACCACGTTCCTCGCAGAGGTGGACGATTGGATCGTCCGCCGGGTCGATTGTGGTGGCCACGACGACCGTGCCTGCCAGCGTGGCCGCCTGCACCCGCTCGACCATGCGTACGAGCAGCGGTTGGCCGGCCAGCGGCAGCATGACCTTGTTGGGCAAGCGCGTTGACAGCATGCGCGCCTGGACGACCGTGACAAGGTGCGGCGCGTGCCCGGTATCAGGCAGAGGCATGGACGCTGAACTCCTCGGACGTGACCGGTTCGCCGCGCAGCATATGCCGGCAGACCTGGGCAATGTTTCGCCCGGAAGTGCCTCCGTTCTGCATGGGAACCATCTTCTCAAGCATATCGAGATCGAAGTACGAGTGCACTTCCTTCCCCAGCGCCAGACCGGTATAGACGATCGTGGAGTACTGCACAATGAGTGCCTGGCAGTTGGCCACCATATGGTCAGTGTTGCCGTCCGTAAAAACGGTGGCGTCGGGCACAATGTCCCTAATCTCCCGAATGGCCCGGTCGGGATTCTCATTGGGGTGCAGTTTGAAGAGCATGGGCCGGCCATTGGCTATCTTGACGGCCTTGCGCAGGAAGCGCT
The DNA here is from genome assembly GCA_963715935.1 of uncultured Chloroflexia bacterium. Lineage (GTDB taxonomy): Bacteria > Chloroflexota > Anaerolineae > Promineifilales > Promineifilaceae > Promineifilum. The sequence continues at coordinate 204,447 of CAVQSM010000011.1, forward strand.
TGCGCAGGTCGATCTTGTACGTCTCGCGGGCATCGGACGTGGCGATCAGCACATAGTCATGATAGGGAAAATCGTTGTCCAGATAGGACGCACAGTTATCAAAGTTGGGGATGCCGGTGACGACCAATTTCTCCGGGCGCACACCTTTGCGGATGAAGAAGTCGCGATAACCATCTGACGCGACACAGAAATACTCGAACTGGTTGGACAACCCGTTGGTGGACGTACTGGCCAGATAGCGAGGCAGCTTGAGGTTCTTGACGATGTGGAAAATGATGTTTTCCGGATCCGTCATCCCTTCCTGAATCAGGATGAATCGCTTGTGGCGAATGTTCTTGGGAACGTACAGATCGCTGGTTGTAACGACCAGGTCATAATCTCGGCCCTCGCCGCGGTAGTCGATGGGCAGGTCGTGGTGCTGCAGATAGGCGTCGGTCTGGCGGCGGAAGTTTCCACCCAGCACCGTGAAGTCCAGCAATCGGGTGTGCTTGTTCAGGATGTTGTATAGACCGTCGGAGTAGAAAGGCGTGAAGTAACAGTCGTACTCATCCATCAGATGTGTCCCGACCTCATGCGCCATCCGCGTCATATTCAACGAACCGCCGATAAAGAGGATCGATTGCTTTGCCATAACCGCGATATATTACACCCTTTTGTAGGTTGATTCCAAGTGACTCCGCCTCAAGAACGCCAGGCGTCTGGCTGCAACGAGTACAACACAATCTTCCGGGGAGCGTTGTCCCGTGCTAAAGTGCAGCTAATCTGAGCTGGCGGTCGCATCTGCCAGCAGGCCGCTGCCGCCAGCCAACCGACAGTAGTATACCTCCGGTTGCAAGGCGGACCGAAATCGAAGCTGATTGACCGTTGCTTGGCGATAATGGGTCGCTGCCGTGATGGTAACAAAGACCGTTTAACAAGAGATCAACAATCCGTTACGGCTTGGTTAATGGCCTGCTGCGCTGCGGACAGTGGCACTATAATGGACGCCATGAGACACGGGTCGGGATGGCACATTAGTTTTGATCGGGCTGATCGTGGCAGTTGGCATGGGTGGCTGTGAGCCCACGGCCGAGGTCGCTCAACCACCGGGCATCGATCCGCTCGTGGAGACCACTGAGCCGGCTCCGACACCGTCGCCAGTGGCCACGATAACGGCCACCCCGTCGCTGCTGGAGGTAACGGTGCGGCCGAACCCGGTCGACGAGCCGACGTCGCTGCCCGCAGCGACTGCTGTGCCTCAGACACCCACACCCTCAACTGAAACATACGCCATACAGCCAGGCGATACGCTGCTCGGTCTGGCGCTGGCGCGAGGCATCGAACTGAGCGAGCTGCAGGCGCTGAATCCGGACGTACGGGCAGAGGCGCTGCAAATCGGGCAGCAGATCGTCGTGCCAGCTGCACCATCAGTCGCACCGACCGATTCTGGCGAAGCAGGCGGGGGAACGCTCGTCGCCGGCGATCCCCAGGTGGTCGCCGCCGACCCGGGCTTGTGGGTGTTTGGCCAGGTGACCAGCGAGAGCGATGTCGCTCTGGCCCCGGCCCAACTCACGCTGACACTGCTGGGAGCCGATGATGTCGAGTTGACTTCAGCCAGTGCGTGGACCGCCGGCAGGCGTATCGATGCGCGTGGAACAGCGCCCTATGCGTTTTACTTTCCGGACTTGAGCGACGACGGGCTGGTGGCCAGGGTGGACATTGTCGCGCCCGGTCTGGCGGGGGTGCCCGTATGGCCCGATCTCAGCGCGACGGATGTCGTCGTAGCCGCAGAAGACGGAGCAACCGACATTAGCGGCCGTCTGGTCAACGGAGGAGACGAGACTGTCACCGATCTGCTGCTGACCGTCACGTTCTACGACGACGCCGGCGTCTACACCGGCTACCGGCAGCTGGAACTGCCGGGAGCGTTGACGCCGGATGCCTCGCTCCCGTTCCAAATGGCCGCCTTGCCGATCCGCTCGACCGTTGACTCCGTCACCATCCAGATTGATGCTCGTCCTGCCGAGTAGGGTCTCGTCAGCCGTACCTTGCTACTGGTCGAGAAAGACGTCGTACAGTCTTTTGGCGTGGAAAGAAGGGTCCTCGTAATAGCTCGTTGCAGTTATGTCAAGCTCGACTGTACGCGTTGCGGGACGAACTGTTGGGTGCGTGCTGGCGAAGTCGCGCAAGACGGTGGCGTGCGGCTTGAGCGAACCGTCCGGGCGTACAAGCCCGAAGAACCGCTCGTGGATGACCTCATCACACGGCGGCCGATCCCACAGCTCAGGCACGTAGTCGGCGAAACACCAGAGGACGGCGCCGGTCGCGCCAACATCAATCAGTCGTGGCAGGACGCCGGCAATGTAATCCGCCAGCGCCTCTTCTGAGGCCATGAACTGCGTGCGAGGTTGGCCGAAAGCGGCCCATTCCCACGTGGCGGATGGGTCGCCAGGCGCAGTAGTACAGCCACCGAACTCTTCCATCAGCGTTGGCTTGCCGGAGAGCGCCGTCGTCAGCGCACAGAGATAAGGCACGAAATCGGGATCGAGCGGACCTTTGGCCCACTCGGTATACATCGGATAACCGTGCATGACGGCCCAATCTACCTCGGCGAAGACGTCGGGAACGCGCAGCTTGTTGTCGTGCAGCAGGCTGTCGGCATGCAGGCCGTAGGTGACAGGATGGACAGGATCAAGAGCCCGGATTGTGCGCACCATTTTCTGGATCCATGTTCGAGCGCCCGCCACGCTTTGCGGCCACGCGAACAGGTCAGGCTCATTGCCAAGGTTCCAGACGCCGATGGCCGGGTGGTCATGCAGGCGGCTGACGACCTCGGTTAGCAGCAGTTTTGCCGCGGCGACAGAAACCGGGTCATGGTACATATTGCGGTAGCCGCCGGCCACCGGCGTACCCTGGCTGATCACCTGTCTGACGCTGGGCGAGGGCGGTTGCCCGGGCGAGAGCATCCACGATGGCGCCCAGTTTGGCCCGCTCATGTGGCCGGTGAAAAAGGTGACGTCAAGTTGGAGACCCAGGTCGGCTGCGATGTCGGCCACGACTTCCAGGTCGGCCAGGGCGGGCTGGCTGACTGTGTCCGGCTCCGGCTGCCAATCTTCCCAAAGCAGGAAGATGCGCACCAGGCTTAGTCCCAGTTCGCGGATAATGGCGAACTCTTCGCGCACTTCGCCTGCATCAAAGTCCTGCCACCAGTACATTGCCTTGCGACGTGGCCAATAGTTGACGCCGAGGACAAACGGTCTGTCCATCAGTGGTCAGACTCTTTAAGCGCCTCTGCCTCGGGATCAGTGGCTTCCGGCGTTTCGTCTGCCTGGGCCGGATCCTTAAGCATTATGCGCCAGAACGCCTCGGCGTGCTGGAAGCCCACCTTCTTTCCGCTTTCCGCAGACCATTCGCGCAGCCTTTCCGCCGGATCCCAGCCGCCAAGCTGACTGACATGCTTGTGCAGCGCCTCGATCTTGAGTTCCAGCGTCTCGCTGATGTCGACAAAGTAGTTGGTGCGCTGGCTAAAGGTGACATAGACGAAGTTAACCTTGTGGCCGACCAAACCCTCGTCCGCCAGATCGGGGTAGAGCAGGGTCATCTCTGCTGCTGGAAAGACAGCGTCGAGAACCGCCTGTCCGGCTGCCCGATGGTCTGGATGGTTGATGTAGAAGTCGCTCGGGAAGAAGTTGGTGGGATCGTTGCAGACAACCGCGTTGGGGCGGTATTCGCGGATGAGCCGGACGATCTGCTTCCGCAGCTCCAGGGTCGGCTGCAGGAAGCCGTCATGGTGCCCTAGAAAGATGCACTCCGCGCCCACCACCTCGGCCGCTGCAGTCTGCTCGGCACGGCGAATCTTAGCCAGCTCGACGGCCGTCATGCCGTCTTCATGGCTGCCAACGTTGCCATCGGTCAGAAGGACGTAGATGACGCGCCCCCCGGCCTTGGCCCACCGGGCTGCCGTGCCGGCAACACCGAATTCGATGTCGTCCGGGTGGGCAAATATAAACATGGATGTCTCAGGTACATAAAAGTCCGTCATGCTGCCTCCGTATGGGGCGGGTGGACAGGACTCTGACCATAAGCCCGCCGGGTTCGTCCAGCGATTCTACTCAGTTATCGATGCTTTGTCTTTGAGGGGCATCGCGGTATACTCGATCAAGTCTAAGACTGGCCAGAATCATACAGGAACGGGACGAACTGCGCCTCGCCGATGAGAAAGGATTCGACCAGTGTCCAGAATAGCAAGGTGGTTGCAAGGACTGCCTGCCGACTACTTCATGCCCGGAACGCTTCTGATGATATGGGGACAGCCAACTTCGGCGCACGGCATTGACCGCCCTGCCTCTCTTGCTGCACGACTGCACTGAGTGCGCGGAGCCTGTCGGAATGTGTGCCACCTACCTCCCAGTCTATGCCCCCGCCCACCAAAGGATTGACTCAATGACCACATGGTATCAAGAAGATATTGACGCCACCCTCGACCAGCTGAACAGTTCGGCCGAGACAGGCTTGAGCAGCGCCGAAGCTGCAAGGCGTCTTGAGCAGTATGGTCCCAATGAGCTCGTCGAGAAGGGAGCCAAGAGTTGGGTCGCGATCTTGCTCGACCAGTTTAAGGATTTGATGGTCATTATTCTGATCGCGGCGGCCATCGTCTCCGGTTTTCTGGGCGAGTGGGAAGAGGTCATCATTATCATGGCCATCGTGGTGCTCAACGCCATCATCGGCTTTTCGCAGGAGTATCGGGCCGAGCAGGCGATTGCGGCGCTCAAGAAGCTGGCTGTGCCGGAAGTGACAGTGCGGCGTGACAACCGGCTGCAACAAGTGTCGGCTGTCGAACTGGTGCCGGGCGATATCGTCAAGCTGGAGACCGGCGCGGTGGTGCCGGCGGACGGCCGCCTTGTCGAGAGCGCCAACATGCGCGTGCAGGAGGCGGCGCTTACAGGCGAGTCTGAACCGGTCATGAAGGATGCCCAGGAGGTGATCGTACCCACTGGCAGCGGCGAAGTGCCAATTGGTGATCGTCGTAACATGGTCTTTATGGGCACGGCAGTGACCTATGGCCGAGGTACGGCTGTGGTGACTGAGACAGGTATGGAGACAGAGTTGGGCAACATTGCCGACCTGCTTCAATCGGTTGGGATGGAGCAGACACCGCTGCAGCGGCGTTTGGACAATCTGGGTCGCGTGTTGGCGATTGCGGCAGTCGTCATTGTGGCGCTGGTAGTTGGTCTGGGACTGCTGCGAGGCGAAGAACTCGCGGATCTGTTCCTTGTCGGTGTCAGCTTGGCCGTGGCGGCCGTGCCAGAAGGGCTGCCCGCTGTCGTGGCAATCACGCTGGCGCTGGGTTCGCAGCGAATGCTGAAGCGCAACGCTTTGATTCGACGTCTCCCGGCGGTGGAAACTTTGGGGTCTGTCACGGTCATCTGTTCGGACAAGACAGGCACGCTGACCGAAAACCAGATGACGGTGACCCTGCTGGACGTGGCGGGCCATACGGAATCGATTGAGATGCTGCTGGAGGATGATGACAATATCCTCGGGGCTGAGATGCAGCCTCAACTGCCGCCAGAGGAGCGCTCACTGAGCTTGCTGGTGAAGGCAGGTGCGTTGTGCAACGATGCCGTCCTGCAAATTGAGCCTGATGGTGGCTTCAAAATTATCGGCGACCCGACAGAGGGGGCGCTGGTCATGGCGGCCCAGAAGCTGGGCATGAGCAAGGAAGACCTTGAGAAGCAGCTGCCGCGTGTCGGTGAGGTGCCGTTTACGTCTGAGCGCAAGCGAATGACAACGGTCCATGAGGTCAAAGATTCGAGCGGACAGGCAGCGTGGGAAGACGCGCCTTATGTGGTTTTCTGCAAGGGAGCAGTCGACGGGTTGCTTGATATCTGCACGACCGTGTGGGTGAACGGCGACGTGGTGCCCCTTGATGATGAGTACCGGCAGCGTATCAGCAGCGCCAACGCCAAGTCGGCTATGTCGGGACAGCGTGTTCTCGGTGCCGCCTTCAAGACATTGGAAGAACTGCCGCACGTGAGCAACGGGCCGGAAGAAGAGGCAGCACTTGAGTCTGATCTCTGCTTTGTTGGCTTGATCAGCATGATTGACCCGCCGCGACCGGAAGCCCGGGCGGCCGTCGCCCGCGCTCGCGAGGCCGGTATTCGGCCTGTTATGATCACGGGTGACCATCCACTGACGGCCGAACATATCGCGCGTGAGCTGACCATTGCGGACGAGGACGATAAGCCGGTGACCGGCGTGCAGCTGTCAACGATGTCCTCGGAGGATCTGCACGGGATTGTCGACGACGTTCAGGTGTACGCCCGCGTTTCGCCGGAGCACAAGCTGTCCATTGTTGAGGCGCTGCAGGACGAGGGCGAGATTGTGGCCATGACCGGTGACGGCGTTAACGATGCTCCGGCGCTCAGGCGGGCCGACATCGGCGTTGCGATGGGCATCACCGGCACGGATGTATCCAAGGAAGCAGCTGATATGGTGCTGGTGGACGATAATTTCGCCACGATCGTGGCGGCTATCGAAGAAGGCCGCAACATCTATGACAACATCCGCAAATTTGTCACCTACACGCTGTCGAGCAACATGGGCGAACTGCTGGTGATGTTTATCGGTCCGTTCCTGGGCTTACCGCTGCCGCTCATCGCCGTGCAGATTTTGTGGATCAACCTGGTGACCGACGGCTTGCCGGGATTGGCGTTGGCGGTGGAGCCCGGCGAAAAGGGCATTATGAAACGGCCGCCCCATCCGCCGCAAGAGAGCGTTCTGGCTCGTGGGGTTGGCCCACGCATCGTCTGGATTGGCGCCTTTCTGGGTATTCTGTCGCTGCTCGTCGGCTATCTCTACTATCAGCAGAATCCGGACGGGCCCTGGCAAACGATGGTCTTCACTGTCCTGGTGTTGGGTCAGATGGGTAACGCGATGGCGCTGCGCTCTGACAAGAACTCGACGTTCGCCATCGGGTTGTTCTCAAATCGATTGATGGTCGTGGCCATTGGCGCGACGTTCTTGCTGCAGCTCGGCTTGATCTACACATCCCTCGGCAACCGCTTCTTCAGCACCGTGCCGCTGTCCGCACAGGACATGGCGATCGGAACTGCGGCTTTCTTCGTGGTGTTCCTGGCGGTGGAAGTGGAAAAGTGGCTGCGGCGTCGCGGTTACCTGTTCTATTAGACGACAGCGGCAGGTGTCAGACAAGGCGGATGGGCCGGAAAAGCGTGCGATCGAGATCGTCGAGGCGCTCCGGCCCCAGCTCAACCAGGGCTGCGTAGACTCGTTCGACATCTTCGCGCAGCCGGGTTACGTCCACACCGCGGCAGACAGGCGGAAGCGGCTCCAGCCATTGACGAACGCGCAGCAGCATCTTGACGGCCCCGCGATAGTTGCCACGGTCGGTTTGGTAGTAGGCGATGCCGACCTGCAGCATAGCCCGATATAGATCGCGTCCCTCGCTCTTGTCCAGCATCCACGCTTCTTCCAGGGCGTCGTGGCATTTGTAGTACTCCCCTTCGTTGAACAATTCGATCCCTTCGCGTGCCAGGTCGGACAAAGGCTCGGCGCAGGCTGCCGCGAGCACGGCCTCGTCTGGGATACGAGCGTACTGCTGGAAAAGCGCGGGCATATCGGCCGTAAAGCGTGAACGAGCCAGAACCGCGTCTGCGCCCAGGCTCTTGGCCCGGGTCATGACGGCAACATCCTCATGCGGGCCAAAGCACATGATGGGAAAGCGGCGCGTCGCGGGCGATGCGTTCAGCATGCCGATCCACGTCTCCCAGGGAATGGCTGCGTTGTTCAGGTCGAACAGGAGAAGCGCAGGCTGCCACTCTGTCACTTTGCGGAACAGTAAGCCGTCGCGTCCGTGTAACGATTCGCCTGGTGCTTCGCGAGGAGCTTCCGGGTCAAAGTCGCCCAGGTCAGCTGGACTTTCGATCCAGGTTACATCGTAGCCTAGATGACGGGCCACATTGCCAATGCGCATGGAGAACATCAAATCGCTGACGAAGGCGACGAGCAGAGGGCGCTGTGTGGTGCTTTCGGGTGAATCAGTCACTCCGTTATTGTAGCAAATCTGAGCCGCTCACGTGACTGAGCATTTGGCCTGGACTCCGGTCGGGCGCGGCGGCACTCGGCCCGACAGGAGACACGACGCATGCCTCCACAGCCAGCGTCCGTAGGCGATGGATCCTGATAGTCGATGTCGGAGCGCTCAAATTGACTTTTGTCACCACTGGCCTATAATTCTCAATGATGGAGCGCGACTGGAATTCGCCTGCGGCGCGGTCCACATCATGCAGATCGAACGGATACTAATGTCAATTATTGGCTCTGAAAATTGGGTGCGGTTGTTGCCCGGACACCGGGGGGTGCGCTAGAGGTGTCCGACCCTTCCTCCGAACGATCCGATCCTACCTCCCGCCTTCATTCTACCGACGACCCTCTGCCTGAGGGGGACCCTGTTAGTCGTGGCCTGGCGTCTGCCCGTTGGCAAGCGTCGCGGGCGCGGAAGCGCCGTCTCCAGCCAGAAACAGCGAGGAAGCGGATAGCAGCGATTGAGCTGCTGACCTGTTCCAAAGGTCGCTGGTCACTCCGTGCTCGGTGGACAACATGACGATCATAGTCACAGTCGTCCTTATCGCCATGATGATCTCCTTCAACGCGCTCTACGTAGCGGCGGAGTTCAGCACTGTCTCCTCGCGGCGAACGAAGATCAGCCAGATGGCGGCGCAGGACAATCCTCTGGCCAAGTTGCTGCTGCCCACCCTGGAGAGCGCCCCGAAACTTGACCGCTATGTGGCTGGCTGCCAGATCGGCATCACCATATCGTCGTTGGTGCTGGGTGCGTTTGCCCAGAATTCGATTGCCAGCGAGCTCGCGCCCCTGTTGGCCCAGGCGATGTCTTGGGTTGGCTGGTCGGCCGACGGTGACGTCGTTATGGCCGCGGCCCAGTCGATATCGGTCATCGCGGTTCTTATCTTTGTGACAGGCCTGCAGGTCATTTTTGGTGAGCTGTTTCCCAAATCGCTGGCCATCCAGTATCCGGAGACGGTGGCGATGAGCGTTTATTGGCCGATGCGGATATCGCTGGCTGTCTTTGCCATACCAATCTGGATCTTCAACGGAAGCGCTTCGATCATTTTGCGCCTGATGGGTCGTGGTGTTCACGAACCGGGGGCACGTATTCACTCGGCGGCCGAGATTGAACTGCTGGTGACGGAGAGCCACGAGGGTGGCTTGCTTGACGACAACGAACGCCGCCTCCTGCGCAATGCGCTGCGCTTGCGTGATCTGACTGCGCGCCAGGTCATGGTCCACCGCACCAAGATCGTGGCCATGGCCGCCGACAGCACGCCGCTGGAACTGTTGGAGCAGGCAATCGAGGCAGGGTACTCACGCATTCCGCTCTATGGCGAATCAATCGACGATATCGTTGGCTTTGTCCACGTCAAGGATGCGTTTCGCCTCTACATTGAAGAAGAGTCAGATATCAGCAGCGTGATTCGGGAGGTCCATTATTTGCCGGAGACCTTGCCCATTAACGAAGTCTGGGACCAGCTGAACGCAGCGGGCAAATACCTGGGCGTCGTCTTTGATGAGTTCGGCGGGACAGCCGGGATGATTACCCAGGAGGACCTCATCGAAGAGATTTTTGGCGAGCTGCAGGATGAGTTCGACGACGAGATGGCGGTCATTGCCCGCGACAAGGACGGTCGCATTTACCTGCGCGGCGATCTGCTTGTGACGGATGTCAACGAATCGCTGGAGCTCTCGCTGCCTACCGAGTCGGCCGATACACTCAGCGGACTGGTCTTCAGCGCACTGGGACGGCCGCCTGTTGTTGGCGAAGAGGTTACCTTCGGCGACGTCCTGATTCGTATTGAGACGATGGAGGATCTCAGTGTCGATGAGGTATCGCTGCAGATGCCGCCCGGAGACGAGGATTCACCGTTCTCGGAGTGGGAGATAGCTGAACATGATTAAGCTCCTGCTCCTCGGGTTAGGCGTTCCGGGCGCCCTTCTGCTGGCGCTGGGCAGCGCGGCGGCAGAAGATGTCGCTTTGCCCTCTCTGACTACGCTGATTGTTCCCGCGATCGTAATTATCCTGTTGGTCCTGCTCAACGGGCTGTTTGTTGCGGCTGAGTTCGCCATCATTGGCGTGCGGTCAACCAAGGTGGAACATCTGTCCAATGAAGGCAATGTCACGGCCGCGACGGTCATGGAAGTGCTCGATGCCCGGCCGCGCTTGGACAAGTATATCGCCACAGCTCAGCTGGGGATTACGGCCGCATCGCTGGGGTTGGCCATGTATGCCGAGCCGGCGATCAGTCACTTCATTGAGCCGTACATGGTGGCTGGCTTTGGCTGGAGCGAGGAAGCGGCAAATCGGGTCGGGTATTTCGTTGCGCTGGGCTTGCTGACCTATCTGCATGTTGTTGTCGGCGAGATGGTGCCCAAGGCGCTGGCGCTGACTGAACCGGTCAAGATGGTCCTGCGACTGTCGCGACCGATGACCATTGCCGGGACGATTCTGGGTGTCCCTGTCCGAATCCTAAATAGCATCGGCAACGGCCTGCTCCATCTGCTGCGCATCCCGCCGGCGGAAGGGCACGACCGCTTGCTGGCAGCTGAGGAGCTGGAACTGATTGTTGTGGAGAGCGCTGAGGGCGGTCTCATTGACATTGATGAAGAAGAGATCATCCGCAACATCTTTGACTTCAGCGAGCGCACAGTAGGGCAGGTGATGACGCCGCGTCGCAAGGTGCAGGCGCTTCCGCTGGATATCCCCCACGACGAGCTGCTGGCTGCCGTGACGCAGAGCCGCCACAGCCGCTTCCCGGTCTACGACAGCGACCCCGATCATATTACCGGTATTCTGCACCTCAAGGATCTGGTCAACCAGACGCTGAACGCGACTGGTCCGTTTGACTTGCGCCTCATCCTGCGTGCAGCGCCAGAAGTGCCAGAGGATTACAGCGTGGAGTCGCTGCTGGCGGCGTTCAAGAACGAGAAACTCCACATGGCAATTGTGCGCGACGAGTTCGGAGGGTCGGCCGGCGTCGTTACGCTGGAGGATCTTGTTGAAGAAGTCGTGGGCGAAGTTCGCGATGAGTTCGATCTGGAGCGCGAGCCTTACGTTCAGCTTGAGGAAGGGGTGGTTGAGGTATCTGGCGATTACTTGCTGGACGACTTGAGCGATGACGTGTACCTTGGAGACGAAGAGACTCTGCCAGATGTCGAAACGGTTGGCGGCCTCATTGTGTCGCAGCTGGGACGGCCGCCTGTCACGGGTGATAGCTGCGAGTTCGGCGAAGGTATTGTGTTTACAGTGCTGGATGTCGAAGGGCTGGCGGTGACCCGGGCGCGCGTTGAGTTTCCTGTACTGGACACGTCCGACGAGAATCAGGACGAGACCAACGGCACGCATTAGCAAAGAGCCGGGCTGACACCATCGCCCGTTCTCTGTAGATTCCCACCTTATGTCGATTTAACAGAGTGAGGAGAGAGATATGGATATTATTCGTACCATTCATGGTGAGTTGCGCTGGATTCTGGCCATTGTGGCCGTCGTGGTGCTGGTCAAGTTCTTGATTGGCTGGCTTGGCAAGCAAGAGTATAAGTCGCTTGACCGTACGCTGTTGCTTGTGTACACAACCTTAATGGACATCAATCTGCTTTTGGGCCTGGGTTTGTTCTTCTTTACGCCCAACAGTTTCTCCACCACCTACCGGCTGGAGCACGCGGTAACGATGATCCTGGCGGTGGTGGCGGCCCATTTGACAGCGATCTGGCGGTCTAATCCAGACTCAACTGTCAAATACCGGAATCAGTTCTTCATGGTGTTGTTGTCGGCCGCAATCCTGGTCCTGGGTGTCATCCGGCTGCGTATGGTGCTGTACGGCGGCGGATTCTTCTAGAACGTTAGCAGCTGGCAGCGTCTGGCCGTCTGGATCAGAAAGAGGCCATCGGGCATACAGCTCGATGGCCTCTTTGTTTGCCTGGCTGCCGTCTTGGCCCTAGAGGCCGTAGATGTCGCTGAACTTGGTGTTGGCGTAGCGTATGAACGCTTCGTGCGACAGCGGCTGGTTGGTTACACGCTGGACAAGCTCGCCGGGCGTGAACTTGCGGCCGTACTGATGGATGTTCTCGCGCAGCCAGGCCACCAACGCCGTTGTCTGGCCCGCTTCCAGCTCGGTCTCGATCTCCGGCTTGCTGGGCGACGGCGGTCTCGAAGAACTGGGCCGCGTACAGGTTGCCGAGGGCGTAGGTGGGGAAGTAGCCGAAGCCGGGCCGCGTCCAGTGGACATCCTGCAAACAGCCCTGGCTGTCGGTCGGCGGCACGACGCCCAGCAGCTCATCCATCTTGTCGTTCCAGGCCGTGGGCAGATCAGCCACGGCCAGGTCGCCGTTCAGCATCGCCTGCTCCAGCTCGAAGCGCAGGATGATATGGAAGTTGTAGGTTAGTTCGTCGGCCTCGACGCGAATGTAGGATGGCTGGGTCTTATTGACTGCACGATAGAACGCCTCGGCGTCGTGGTTGGCCAGCGCATCGGGGAACATCTCCTGCAGCTTCGGGAAGTGGGCCTGCCAGAAGCCGCGGCTGCGACCGACAATGTTCTCCATCATGCGCGACTGGGACTCATGGATTCCCAGCGACGTGCCGCGCGCGAGTGGCGTGCGTGAGAAGTCCGGATGGGTGCCCTGCTCGTACATCGCATGGCCGCACTCATGGAGCGTCCCGAACAGCGACGGATTGATGAAGTCCGGATACCAGCGCGTCGTAATGCGCGCATCGTTGCGGCTGAAGCTGGTGGCGAACGGGTGGATGACGGTGTCAAGACGGCCGCGCTCGAAGTCATAGCCGATTGCTTCGGCGGCGTAGTGGGCGAACGCTTTCTGAGTGTCGATGTCGAACGGCTGGTGGAGCAAGCTGTCATCGACCGAGACACCGCTGGCCTCAATCGCCTCGCGCAGCGGAATCAAATCTGCTTTCACTTGATCAAAAATCGACCGCACTTCGGCCGTTTTCATGTCGGTCTCGTACTTGTCGAGCAAAGCGTCGTACGGTTCATCTTCGTAGCCATACAACTCGGCCATCTCCTGGCACAGCTCCACGACCTGCTCCAGCCATGGCTGGAAGGTGGAGAAGTCGTTGTTGGCGCGGGCTTCGATCCACGCTTCGCGGGCCTGGCCGCTGACCTGGGAAGCGCGGGTCACGAAGTCGGCCGTCAGCTTGCGGTCGTCGGCGTAGCTGCGCTGTAGGAAGCGCAGCAGGCTGGCTTCCGTGCTGTCGTAGTCTGCACCGTTGACCTCGGCCTGGGCGGCGGCAATGAGTTCGCCCATCTCATCCGAGGTCGACATCTCGTGGATCAGACTGTTCAGCGTGGTCATCTGCTGAATGCGCTCGACCCCGCCGCCTTTGGGCATGTAGGTTTCGCGGTCCCATGACATGAGCGCCAGCGCCTTGCCGAGGTCGTTGATCTTGCGCGTTTCTGTCAAGAGGGTTTCGTATTGTGTCATCAGGTGCACTCCTTAGTTTGTTGTCACGAACCGGCCGGACGGCCGCATTCTAGTTTAGCTCACGGGTAACCTTGCGTCACCCTGAGTTGATGGCCGGCTCTGCCGGCAAAAACAAAACGACCCTGGCCGGGGCACAGGGTCGCGTAAGTCTGCATAAGATGCCGATCGGCCAGCTGACTTAGCCGATGCGGATCTGGTCGAGAAGCCATTGCCAGAAACGGGCCAGCAAGCCGGGTTGGCGCATCTGCTCAACCTGGCGGCGTTGCTCTTCCTTGAGGCGGCGAGAGTCGCGACCGGGTCCGCGACCATTGAGCGATGGCGTGGGTAGGTCTGTGTAGTTGACCTGCAAGACGGGACCCGTCTCCTGGCCATACAAATGGAAGGTGTCATGGTTGCAGCCAAGCACGGCGCACTTGTTGCCGCTCTGTTCCCAGCAAGTTTTGTGATAGAGCGTGCCACACTGGTCGCAGACCACCGGAACGAGATCGCGGGCATGCACGTGGTTTTCTACGGCACTGCCACAAATGGGGCATTGCAGGCTCAACTGATTGGCCTGGCTGATGTCGTCGTTGGTGATGCGGATAAATGATTGTTCGCTGGCGTCCATTACACGAAACCTGCGGCCCGACGAACTGCCATTCTCATAATGAATATCTGTCGTCTGGGCAACCTGAGGGGGGATAGCCCGGTTTGATTGTTCTTGATTATACACTACTTTCAGGCTCCATTTCTAGGACGCAGGCGACGCTAAGGTCCAGTCTACCATGCTCCGGCTGACCACTCTGGCCAGGCGAAGTCATACCGGTTCACCTGGGTCCGGTCGCGATTCCAGCAAAAGAAGCCGCTGGTGCGCGCACGCGGGTCCAGCACATAGGCGATGTGCCAAATCTGGGTGAAGAAGTTCTGATGAATGAACATATCCATTCCCGACAGGAAGATGCCGAATCCGGGGTGGGTGTGATACCAGCCCACCATGACGGCCGTTTCATCCGGATAGCGCTCCATCAGGGTGTCGTTGAGGTAGCGCCAGCTGTCGGGTGTGTAGGTGACACTCGCGCCCTGCATGACGGTGTACTTGGCGGCAATGCTGTCAATAATGCGCACGATGTAGCGTCCGTCGGGCTGCTTCTCCGGACGAGGTCCAACCATCACGCCGGCCACTTCGCGATCAAGGCTGCTCAGAGCGTGGGCCTGCATCGTACGCAGAGGCGGCTCGTCCATGAGCACGTCGACGGCTGCTGAGGTATAGGAGCCGATGGGCAGCTGTAGCCCGGCTACACGCACGCGGGCCTCGCTGGGAGCAATGGCCGGAATGGCCGCTACCGGTGCGCCGTCATCTTCCTCTTCTGGCTCAGCCGGCGGAATGTCGATGGCCGCTTTCACGTCTGCCAGGTCGGCCGGCGCCTGCTCTGGCTCGGTCGATGTGGCCAGCTCGGCAGCGGGGGACGGCTTGTCTTGTGTGCTGTCGTCCTTTGGCGCCGCGTCCGAAGGAGGGGCGCTCCGGCTGGCAGGCGGTGCCTCAGCCGCTTCACTCTTTTCAGGCTTGCTTCTGCGCTTCTTCGGGGCAGGTTCGTCTGCGACCTTGTTGTCTGCCGCAGCCGGTTTGCTTTCCGGCAGGATGACATGGTGACTCTGCCACGTTTCTAGCTCGATGTCGATATTGCCCGCTTCGTCCAGCAAGGTGACGGTCACAGCGACGCTCTCGTCCGCATCGAGTGAGAGCAGGGTAATGTCATCGTAAGTGGCCCAGACTTCATCCTGCAAGGCGTGGGCATAGGCACGCAGCTCCGCCAGCGTACAGTCGGCCAGCGGCTTGCTGTGGCCGCCAACGGGTACGCGATCGGCCGGAGCCAGCGTCAGGGTCAGTGTGGTTTGTTCGGCGTCTTCCGGCAGGGCCAGCACAAGTTGGGCCACATAGGGGACGGTCAGTTCGTTACTCATATCTCTGTTCTGTCTGGCAGTCGCCTGGGCTAAGGCGCCAGCGTAACGCCCACGAAACAGGCGCTGCTGTTGCTGAGGCGAATGTTATTGCGGTCGACGGCTGTCAGGCGCAGTTCATAGGGGCCGGGGGTCATGCCGGTCGTGTCCCAACTGATGAGTTCACCGAGGCGCGTGTCACGCGTGAAGCGGTCGACCAGCGACCAGTTCTGATCGCCGGCAGGCCGCATCTCGACCTGATACCGGGCTGCGTCCTCGACAAGCGATGTGCCTACTAGCGGCATCGTCGAGCCGAGCGGCAAAATCTGGTTGTTGATCGGCGTAATAATGCGGAGGCGTGGATCCGGGCACGTTGCGGCGTTGCTGTCAGCCAGCGTCTGGTCCGCCAGCGTCAGGACCGTGGTTTCTAGCACGTCGACCCGTTCGCTGAGTGGCATGATACCACCGACGACCAAAAAAAAAGTGGCGACGAGGGCGAGCGTACTCAACAGCAGGCTGAGTTCGCGTCCCGAAAAGGCCATGCCTGTGCTCTGTGGCTGGAGATAGACTTCGCTTTGCGCATAGGCAGAGGGCATTGCGGCGGCGGGCGCATCGTAGGGATGGTCCCAGACGGCAGACTGGACGGCTCGCCAGCCAGTCATGCTCTCCGGCTGTTGGTCCGGGAGTTCGTAAAAGCCTGAGATTGGCTCGATCTGACCATTGCGCCAGCCGAAGAAGCTGGCCTCGTGGCGAATAGGATCCACGACGAGACCGACGTGCCACGGCAGCGTGAAGGCGGCCGAATGGACAACGACATCGTCGGCGGAGTAGAAAACGCCCAGGTCCGGGTGGGTATGGAACCAGCCGATAATGTCCAGGTTGGGGTAGTGGGCGGCCCGGTCCTGCTGCAATTTCGACCAGGAGTCGGCGGCGAAGGTGAAGTGGACAGGCCCATGATCGCCGCTGACGGCGGGCAGGGCTGCCTTAACCTCGATGATCGTGCCTTCGCGATAGCGATACGCCTGGCCAAGCAGTGCCCCGCCCAGCTCGGTGCCGACGTTGCTCTGAGCATGGGCGTTGATCTGTTGGACGGCCGACTGATGAAGCACGATAACTGGCTCATCCGCCGAAGGCACGGCGCCATGAAGCAGCCACGTGTCCGCCGGGCTCGGCAGGTCGTGCTGCGGCAAATGTCTCAATAGATCATTGGCCATTTCTTCAGCGCTGGGCGGTGCGTCGGCTGCGCGGGCAGCCACAGTGGATTCAGCTTCAGAGTAAGTTGATGCCGAACTCATCGGATTCCTCGTCACCGAGCTTGATTAGCTCGGATAGGGCCATGCCCTTAAGCTCGCGGTCGTCAATGGGAAAGATCGACTTGCGCTGCAATGCCCAGGTGGCCGCTTTCGAGTTCATCGGATCACGCGGTTCGTAATTCTTGTACTGGATCATTTCGCCCAGCGTCAGCAGCAGCTCGTCCAGCGTTTTGGCCGGCCACCACGCCCCAATGCAGACTGCACCGGTCACATGGATATTTGGATGAAACATGGGCGTCATCCATTTCAGCTGCGGCTGCTTGTACGGGTACTCGGCGTGCAGGTAGACACTGACATCGTGCTGTTCCCGGTACAACGGGTCGCCGGAGCCAGTGACGTTTTCGACGCCCTTCACGGAATAGCGGATGACGTACTTCTCCGGGGGATCACCTTCCACACGTACAATGCGGATGAATTCACTGCGATCCTGGAGTTCGCGAACTTTTTGATAATCGTTTCGCAGCCGTGTCTCTCGAATGTCAAACGACATGGTTGTCAATTACCTCTAGCAAATAGATAAAATGCCCGCTAACGCTGTCGCCCATCCCGAACCCTTTTCGGGTCCTGGTTTGGCGCTGCGTGCGGGGCATTAAACCCACAAGTGTCCAGCCGTGCCCAAAGACGCGACATGGCCACTTGCAGGCTGCCGTTGCGCTGCCGCCGGTAACTAGCCGGCGGTTACTTCAGGGAACAGGCTGAGGATATCGTCTTCGACGACACCCGCATCGGACAACGACTCGTCGTCCGCCAGGCGCTTGCCAGATGAACGGTGGTCCAGGCGATAGGTGATCGGATTGGCGCCCTGCGTTGTCGGCAGGCCCATCTTGCTCACCAGCGCCGGAATCAACCGTCGCATCGGGACGTCATCTGGGAGTTCCACTGGGGTTTTCTTGGATCCGGTGGGATCGTAAATGATTACTTTCGTACTAGCCATTATTCAAAAGCCTCCATATGCTTCGTAACATAATACGCAAAACGGGCGTTGTGGTTGCACGCTATGCGCGATCAACTAAATTATTCGAACTGCAGGAACGTTTCAACGTCCCCTGTCAGCTCGTAGTAAACGCGTTCCTTGCCGTTGCGCGCCCTGATTATACCCAAGGGTGGCACATCGACTTCGGCCAATGTCCGGTCGAGGAAATCTTCATCACCGGAGATGCGGTGGGTCAGGTTCATCTCGCGTCGCCCGCCGCACGCGGGGCAGGTAGCAACGTCCTCATACAGGCTGGCCATCTTCTTGAAAATGGGCGTCTCCTCGCCGCAGCCCAGGCAGGTCATGGAGACCACGAGTTCGCCGTCGAATTCGATGGCCGCCTCGGGGCCCAGCTCCTCGCGGGCAATCTCCAGCAGCCCGGCCAGGGTGGTGCCGGTGGCCGTCGCCTCGGGTAGCTCCACGATCGGGTCAAGCATCGAGTGACTCATGCACATTTCCTTGACCGGATACTCCGTGGTGTAAATGTCGTTGGTCAGCCCGTTGATCATCATCGCCTTGCCTGGCTGCACCTCCATCTTGTGTATCAGCTTGAGCGCTTCCTGGGTCTGGAAAGCAGCCACGATTGAGGCGCTGGTCGGGGTGGTGGGCACCTTGCCCTGCAGGATGTTCTCCCGCGCCAGCAGCGGGCACGAATAGCGCAGATTGATGATCTGATAGTCCAGGTCGGTTAGCGTGCATTCATAGCAGGCGCCGTCGCCGGGCCAGAAGACCCGGACAATGCCCATCAACTCCTGGATGGCCCCATCAACCCACGGGCGGTTGACGGCCCAGCTAAAGCGGTTGATGGAGAGCCGTGCCTCACGGTTGTCCAGACAGCCGACGATGGCATCGACATGGCGGAAAACGCCCATGCCCATCTCGAAGTTGATGTCGCCGTGCCACGCCATGACGTTGACGTCAGGGTTGAGCGCTTTGGCCGCTTCGGCGGCGGCATCGACCTTGCGACGTCCCCGATCGGAGGCGCGAAAGAGCACCGACCGGCTCAGGTTGCTGTCTTCGATGGTGTCAAAATCGGCGATCAGAATGTTGCCTATGCCCATCAGGGCCAGGTTCTTGATGACCTCGTTGCCGAGAGCGCCCGCGCCGACCACCAGGACGGTGGCGTCGCGTACGACCTCTTGCTGCCACCAGCTGATGTAGCCGAAGGTGTGGTACCGGTCGGAATCGGGATCGGTTATGACGATCGTTTCACTCATATCTGTCATGCATGCCTCAGTACTACTGCAAGTAATGGCGGCTCATGGGCCGCTGCCGGACCTGTCATCCGGTTATCCGCTGCCTAACGTTGTAATGAATGTCTGGGCGACAACCAGCTGCCCTTCCGGGTCATAGGCGATGCCTATACCGATATGCGTCCAGATAGGATTCAGAATATTGCCGCGATGATTGGTAATGCTGCGCGGCTGGTTCATGAAAGCGTTTTGCACTTCCGTGACGCCACCTTCACCATGACACACAGGGCCGGACGCAATGCCGACATTCTCGCCACAGGCCAGGAAGGTGATGCCAGTCCGGTCCAGTCGCTGGCTCAACGGCAAGCTTTCGGGTGGAGGGTGACCGGGCTGGTGACGTGCCAGCATCTCGGCCGCGTGCTGCCGGCTGACCGTCGCCGCGCCGGGGTGCCACCGCAGTGCCCGTTGCGGCAACCAGCCGGGAATGTAGCGGCGGCGGGCGGCAATTACCAGATGGAACATCGCCTGCTCTAGCTGAGCAATGTTAACGTCACTTTCGGGCGAGATGGCATCCACGTCGCCAACAGAGAGCGTAAGCGCGTGACCAGCGGGGTGGCTGGGCCGCTCGTCCGGCAGGTCGCTGGGTTGGATGGTCAGCGCTGGCGGCGCACTGGCCTGTTCTGCGATGTCCTCGTTGGTGACAGTCAGCCGTTCACTCATGAGCTATGACTTCAGCGTGTGGTAGAACGGCACAGTGAACAAGGTCCGATCTGCGTTCAGCGTAATCGACTTGCGCTCCACCTCGCCGCCGAAGTCGCGGGGCCAGGTAACGTCGATGTCGTAGGTCAGGCCGGAATCGGCGTAGACTGGCAGCTCGCACGTGAATTGGCCCTCTTCATTGGTCGTGCCGGCCACATAGCGGCGGATCCCGGAGGCCCCGACGCGCACCTGCAACCCATACAGACCTTTGCCATCCATCTGATCCTTGACCTCCACGCGAAGCTTGGTCGTCTTCATCGGCTTTTTGCGCTTCCGCGAGCGCTGGCGGGTGGCGCGATAGGCGTTGGTCCGCGCCGAAATGGACGCGTTCGGCAGCGTTACATTGGAAGGAGGCGTGGCCGGCGTCGATGGCGCGTTCGATTCAGATACCTGGCTGGCGTCAATGCGAATGGGCGGCAGTGTTGTGGGCGGCGTGGCCGTATCCGACGTAGCCGTGTCTGGTTGTTCACTCGACAGGTCATCGCTGCTTATCTTAATCGGTTCGCCCCGGTTGGGGGCGGGCGGTGTCGAGGGCTGTGGCACGTCCGGATCAACCTGGATGGTCTCGCGGTTGTATTCCGGGTAATTCACAGGAATGGGCGGGCGATAGTAGGGTGGCAGCGGCGGGGCCGGCGAGCCATCGGGCAGCGTCTCCAGCGATGGTGTGCCCGCGGCGCCTGCCTGATAGGTCAGCTGCCGCAGCATCTTGTCCCGTTCCGTTGCGCTGCGTTGAATCTGTTGGCGCGTGAAGTAGGCCGACCGCTTGAGCACCTGACCGGCGGGGCTGAATGGCTCCGGCGGAGAGGCAGGGTCAAGCTGGCTCAGCAAGAAGTCGCTGCGCCAGGCATAGGCAGCGACAACGAGCGCCAGCCACGACGGGGCGGCCGCATCGGCAGCTGCGCTGCTGCCGGCAGTCGCCGCCAGCGAACGCACTTCGTCATTTTCGGCCAGGCCAGTGTCCTGCAGCAGGTCGGCCAAGGCCAGACGGGTGCCTGCGTCTGTTTCCACCAGGTTGGCAAAGCTGTTGCGCGTGGGATCATCCAAAAGGTCCCCGGCAAGCAGCAGCGCTCTGGCCCGGGATTCGGTGAACGAGTCGTCGTCTGCATCGAGATCGTTGGCTAACCACGTCAGCAGACGGTTAGCAAAAAGATAACCTTGAGCCTGTCCGGGCAGCGCCCGGATCAGGTTGGCGGCTGATTCCTGCATGGAGGGCATGCTCCTTTGTTCTGGGACCAGCCGGCCATAGATGGGCGCGGCTGGTCCCGGATTTCTTGCTTTCCGTAGGGTGCTAGATGGTAACTTCTGATTCCAGGCTGTGCAGCCCGTCCCAGACGCGCATCAGCTCTTCCATGTCGGAGACCGATTCGAGATCCACTTCCATCGCCTTGCGCAGCTCCAGCTTGTGCAGATTGCGGTCGTGTTGGCGCATCATCGGCTTGACAATCATGTTGTTGAAGTCGCGTTCGGTCTTCGTGGCTTCGAGCCAGAAGAGACGGCGCAGACGGGGCAGCAGCTCGTCGTCACTGAACAGGTCGTCCAGGATAGCAGCAAAGATACGGTTGACCTTTACGGCCACATTGTCGAGCAGGTCCGCGTAGCTGGCCTCGAGATCGGCCGCTGCAGGCGCACTGCCGGTCTCGCCGACGAGACTGATGTCGAAATCGGCCAGATCATCGGCCTGGGTGTCCAGGATGTTGATCTCGAAGCCCTCTTCGGCCACGGCTTCAGCGGCGGGTTGGCTGTTGTTCTCGGCGGCTGCCGGCTGCGGCATCGTAGCCGCAATTTCGCGGGCAACGCGCTCCGGTCCGTAGAGAGCGACATCAAGCAGGCGCTCATTGGTTGGCAGGGCTAACTCTTTTTCGCCGGACTGGAGCCGGGCATTGACCGAGCGATCGCTCTTCATCAATTCGTACATGGTTGCCTGCTGGGCAATCATGCGGAAGTTGCGAGCGATGCGCTTGACCAGCAGCTCGTAGGCGACTGGCAGCGGCACTGAATTGTCAGCTTCGCCGGGAATCGTGTAGCTGTACTCCTGGTCATAGGTAGCGCGTTCCAGCCGCGAGAGCACTTCGTGCGCCTCCAGCGTCCGCTCTAGCTCGTCAACGATAACGTCAGCCACTTCCGGCATAAAGTTGGATACGGCATCTTGCATAACCAGCTCAACCTGGAACAGGATGCGTTTGATCGGCACTTCGATGCCGCTTGTACCCCAGACGAGGTTGTCATAGGTGACGTCGCGGCCGTCCCAGTACTCGGTGCCGTAGTTCTCCAGCAGCATCTCAACTTCGCGCTGGACCGCGTCCTGGACCATGCCCTTGACTCCGGTCAGGGTTGGCCGCAGCAGGGTGCGGAAACGCTCATCGCTGTTCGTGCGGCTGCTAAGCTCAAGCAACGCATTGTGGAAGCCGCGCGGCAGCTCTTTCTGCTGGCGGTTGAGAATGTTCTCGTAGCGTCGTTCCTGCAGCGATTCCCAACTCGTGGCGAATGGCGGCTGTACGCCACGGGCGGCCAACTGCTTCTCATAGTAGAAGCGCAGAGCTTGCAGGGCGTTGCGGGTGCGCGTAGCGGCCTCTCGCAGCTGGCTGCGGACGCGCTCATGCTGAATGAAATGAATGAGGCTTTCGCGCAGCAGAGGCACTTCACTCAACTCCAGCAGCGCTTCCTTGGTCTCGGGCTCCAGTGGGTCCTTCTTCTTGACGTTGCCTAGCTGGTCCTCAAAGACCTTCAGAATGCGCTCGGTTTCGCTGGCGAATTCGCTGGGCGCGTTCTCCGGGTCCTGGACGTAGAGCGCAGGCGGAGCCATCACGAGGAAGTAGGGTCGGTTGTGGCCGCGGTCACCATAGCGCTCCCAATAGTTGGGGGCGATGTAGCGGGTGACATCCTTCACCTCAAGTTCCGCCTCGGGCAGGCCGGAGTTCAGGCGGTCGAAGGCCTGGCGCACATTGGCGCCGTTGACGGCCAGGAAAATTTTGGAGGCCGCGTCGTCGAGGTCGCCGCCGCTCAGTCCGAACAGGCGGTTTTCCTTAATCCAGTTGACGGCCGACAGTGACTTCATCTCATCGACACGCTGGCGACCGGCGTCGGTAACAAGGACGACCATCGCGTCTTCACGCTTCATCTCCTCGAGCGTGATTTCCTCGTGCAGCCGCATGCCTGCCCCCAGACCGGGAACATCGACGATGCGCAGGTAGCCGTTCATCAATAGGTTGGGCGTACCGGTGCGTGGATGAATGCGAAATGTGGCGGACTTAACCAGGCGAATCTGACGCTGGTCGCTGCCCTTGAAGCCGTCTTCGCGCAAATGCTTGAGCGACTCATCGTCTTCCAGCGACAGGCTGACGGGCGGCGGGGTGCCAGCCTTGAACAACTCTTTGCTGTTCTCGTAGGAGTCGATGCAGTCGATCAGGATCTCAAGATATTCGTCGCGCTCAGTCTTGGCGTTTTCCTTGCCTTCCTTGATTGAGGCTTCGATGTCCTTGCGGGCCTGCTCGCGCTCGCCGCTGTTGGTAATGTCGAAGCTGTCGATCTCGGCCAACTGGCAGAGGCGGCGCGTACGCTCGGCGAACTCGTCCTTGCTCCAATAGGTGAGCACCAGAGATTCGGGTTCGTCTTCGTCGGCCTGCTCAATGTAGACAATGGTGCCGGTGACGGCTGTGACGGCGCCGGTTGGCAGCAGGTTTCGTCCGAGCAGGGCGTTGATCAGCGTGCTCTTGCCCACGCCGGTGCCGCCGAAGAAGACCAGCGTATAGGTGCGCTGGGACAGGATCTTCTGCGCTTCATCAATACTTTGCTGGGCCTGGGGAACGGCGCGAATCAGGTAGTCGCGCGTGCGATCGATCGTCTGCTGGAGATCCACCCATTGCTCGACCTGGGCCGGGCTAATGAACGGCAGTTCCTCCAGAGACGCTTGGAGAGTTTCGTTGTTATTCTTCGTCATCTTGAATTCCTTATCTTGTCGGGCAATCTAACTCACTGCCATCAAACTGACAGAGCAGGCGGTTTGCACCCTACTCATTATAGTCTATGTCACAATACGCCATTTCTGCCCCAAGGTTGCACCGGGCCGCCGAAATGGGCGCAAAGAGCGACTGTGTTCGCACGGTTAAAGCATACTCGACGTTTATTAGCTTTACGTTTGACTTGTTCCGGCCCATTGACCCCGAATAGGCGGTGTGCTAAACTACCTTTGATGACGCACTGCGTCACAACAAATGTTATGTACGGACAAATGATCAATCAGACCATGCAGCTAGCAAGCGGTGAGACCGTAAGGTTCAGGCCGCTGCTGCCTGACGACGCCCCTTATCTGGTTGAAATCTTTGAACGGATGAGCTTCCAGAGCCGCTACCGGCGCTTCAACCAGACGCTCGACCAGCCGGATATCGAGCGAGTCTGGAGCGAAGCCGAGCAAATCGCCCACGCTGTTGCTCTCAACAGCCGAGGTATTATTGCTTTCACTGATACGGCTGAGCGGCGCGACATTCCTATTGGCGCGGCGCGCTATGTGCGAGCAGATGTCAACGAAGCCGAACTGGCGGTGTCGGTGCGCGACGACTACCAGTCGCAGGGCATAGGCCGTCAGCTTGTCAACCTGCTTGTTGAAGAGGCACGCCGAGATGGCCTGCACCGTCTGACCGGCCTGATTCAAAACGACAACCCCAACGTCTGGGCCATGCTGAAGCATATCCCTGTTGAACTGCGCCGCGCAACCGAGGGAAGCTATACCCAGGTCATCCTTGATCTGGATTTGCCCACGATATAGCTCCTAACCCGGCCACGCTCACTTGAACGTGATCGTGAACGGCATCATCGCCAGCGGACGCCCGTGCCATTCGCGCAGCTGCTCGCCTGCCAGCCATCCCTCGATCGTCTCGACAAGCGATTGTCCCGTCTCCGGTGTGGGGACAACGTAGGCAGAGCTCTTGGCGAATAGATTGACGACCGGCACTGTCAGCAGATCGTCCACCTCCATGTCCGCGAGCTCCACCGCTTTGGCAACTGCATCGAGCATGTTGCCGTGGCTGTCCACCAGGCCCTGCTCCAATGCCTGCCTGCCCGTCCACACGCGCCCTTCACAGATGGGATCAAGCGTCTCCAGCGGCAGCTTACGGCCGTCGGCCACAACTTCCTTGAATTGAAGATACGTCTCGTCAATCGAACGACTGTAGATGTCGCGTTGGACGTCGTCCAGGGGCGCCGGATCGGTGTACAGTCCCGCGTGGGCGCCGCGCCGCAATGCCACCCGGTTGACCGACAACATCTCATAGAGACCTGTGGTGCTGATATGACCGGTAATCACGCCGATGGAGCCGGTGATCGTCATCGGCTGGGACATGATGTGGTGGCCCGGTGCGGCAACGTAGTAGCCGCCGGACGCGGCGATGTTGCTCATATAGACCACAACCGGCTTCTTGGCGGCCAACTGCTTGATCTGGCGGCCGATCAGATCTGACGCCAGCGCCGAGCCGCCACCCGAGTTGACGTGAAGAATGACGGCTGCCAGCTCCGGGATCTTCTCCGCGTTACGCAGCAGGCCGACCAGCGTTTGCTCGCCGGAAGAACTGCCGCCGACAAACGGAATGGGCAGGTCGATGGGTGGGTTACGACTCGCCCCCATCGTGATGGAGCCTTCCAGGGAGACGACGCCTACAAACGGCCGACTGCGCTTGCGAGGCTTTTCAATCATGATCTTCGATGCACCGGACCAGTTCACGAGTTTGGCCTGAGACGCGGGGCTGGTGTTGTGATGCATCTGTAGCTTCTGCTTTGGCAGCCGGCTGATCAGCAGATTCGCGCGGGAAAAGCTGGGCCAGCAGCGTCGCCAACTCATCGTCATAGGCAATGTGGTCGATAAGCCCATGTTGGACGGCCGTTGATGCGGCAAAGGGCGCTTCATCAATGTAATGTTGGATGGTGTCCTGGCCAATGGCCCGGCCGTCGGCCATGGCCGAGGTTAACTGGTCATACTGCTCATCGAGCAGCCAGTCCAGTTGCTCGCGATATTCGGCCGTCATCTCTGCCTGTCCTACCTGATCCAGGGCCGTCTTGTAGGGCGAGATCTGGATGACGTCAGCGTGGACCCCGATTCGGGCCAGCGCATCCTTGAGGAAGACGACATCGGAGTATAGACCCAGCACCTCGAATCGCGTGCCGGGTGGCACGACGATCTTGTTGGCTGCCGACGCCAGATAGTAGTGGCGCATGTCGAGGTAAGGGGTGTAGACGACGACGATCTTGCCTGCCGCCCGCAGCCGTTCTATACCTTGCCGGAAGCTCTGCATAGCGGCCAGTCCGCTGCCGAACCCGCGAAACAGGAATACTACGCCGCGCACGTTGTCGGCGTCGATAATCTGCTGCACCCGGCGGTCGAACGATTCAATCGTCAGGCCGGGACTGCTGCGGAGCGGGAGCCGGCGCTGCCAGAAGTTCGGCTGCGGTCCGTTACGTTCGGGCAGCGAACCGCCTACGGGCATGATGAGAAAGTCGGCATAACGCTTACGGCGTCGCCGTCGACGGTTGCGCATCTGCGCTCCGGCTGTGGCTAGACTGTGGGTGAACGCTTGCCAACCGTTACTTAGCCCCTTACGGAGGTCTTTCCAGAATGTAGAATCGTTTGATGTTGTCATTCGTTTGTCGGGCGGGGCGAGAAACAGCTCGCTGCCTGCTCCCTTGATATTAAGACAGACCGGCCGATTGACAAGGATTGTTCCTGTTGGCCTCAGGTCACGGCCCAAGCTATCATCATTCGTTTATGACGCTTCGTCTGGGAACCAAGGAAACACACCAGTGACTGTACTTCTTTTCGCCAATGGCCGCATCGAAGATATCGAATGGATACGACCGTACCTGTCTCAGGCGACGGCCGTTCTGGCGGCCGACGGCGGGATGCGCCATTTGCTGCGGTTGGGCCATTGGCCGGACGCTATTATCGGCGACAACGATTCGCTGCCGGATGGCATCGAGCAGTCGCTGACCGAGCATCAGGTGGCAATGGTTTCGTACGACACGGACAAGAACGAGACCGATCTGGAATTGGCCTTGCTCTACGCCGCCGAGCAGTACTCAGATGATATGCTGCTCTTTGGGGCGATTGGAGGCCGGCTGGACCAAACTCTGGCCAATATCATGCTCCTGGCCCATCCGCGCTTGATAGACCGGTCCGTAACGCTAATGGAAGAACGTCAGCGGGCCTGGCTGATCGAAGATACCGCGAGGATCGAGGGCCGAGCCGGCGACATTGTGTCGTTGGTGCCTCTGGGCGGGCCAGCTCACGTTAAGGAAACGACCGGGCTGCGGTGGCCGCTTCAGGACGAAACGTTGTCTTTTGGCCAGGCCCGCGGCATTAGTAACGAGATGACCG
This sequence comes from uncultured Chloroflexia bacterium, assembly GCA_963715935.1. GTDB lineage: Bacteria > Chloroflexota > Anaerolineae > Promineifilales > Promineifilaceae > Promineifilum. The sequence goes on from CAVQSM010000011.1 coordinate 231,471, forward strand.
GGAATGTGGCCACTGTGTCCATCACGAGTGGGCTGCTGATGTGCATCCACGGCCGTCCGGAAGATGACTGAACGCGCCCACCGGCCCACCGATTCCGTTAGCTGTTGTTGAGTACTCGGATTCGGGTGGTTCGAAGCAGACCTCACCTGTTATACTTTTTCACTTGCCGGTGGCAGCTTACCCGGCTTAACAAAACTGCGGCGGTCGCAGCACCCGCCTCAACAAAATCAAAGGAGATAGTTAGCATGAAAGTTGGCACTCCAGCCACTGGCTTATCCCCAGTGGCTGTTTCGTTCTCCAGGGCCGCCATCATTGTGACGGCCAGTTACGCGGCCGCCCAGATGTTGGCCGACATCAGCAGTTTGAAGATCGGCATCATCCTCGGCCTCGCGGTCGATATGGGGACGTTTATCTATCCGATCACGTTCACACTGCGCGACATGGTCCACAAGTTGATGGGCAAGCGCAGTGCCCAGACGTTGATCGTGACGGCCGTTGTCATCAACTTCTTTATGGCGGCCTATCTGGCATGGTCGGCCTCGGTGCCCAGCGACCCGGCGTGGGGGTTGGGAGCAGAGTTCAGCGCCATTCTTGGTCCGGTGTGGCGCATTGTCATCGCGTCAATGCTGGCGGAGCTGGTCAGCGAATTTGTCGATACAGAGGTCTATCATTGGTTTGTGACGCGGGTCACGACACGCTACCAATGGCTGCGTGTGCTGGTTAGCAACAGCGTCAGTATTCCAATCGACAGCTTCATCTTCTCTGTGATTGCCTTCGCGCCGCTGCCCGGCTTGCTGGACAATCCGTTGACAGTGCCGTGGCCTGTTGTTGGCCAGATCTTCCTGTTCAATATGGCGGTCAAATACGCGGTGACGCTGGTCAGCATGCCGCTCATTTATGCGACACCGGATCCGCCGGAGTGGGCAGAGCGGGATGCGTAGGCGGCGGGTCAGTCGGCCGTGGCAAGCTGCCCGCAGCCGGCGGCCACGTCGATGCCCCGTCGCTGGCGGACCGTGCTGGGCAGTTCGTAGTCACGCAATGTGGCCTGAAACGCCTTGATCGCCGCCTGGTTGGCGGGCAGTCCGTCGTAGCCGGTCGTGGGGTTGAGCGGGATGAGGTTGATGTGGGCGTTCATGCCTCGCAGGAGACGGCCGACGGCGTGCGCCTGGTCCTGGCCGTCGTTCTGCCCGGCAATGAGCGTCCATTCGAAGAAGATGCGGCGGCCGAGGGTCTCGCTGTAGGTGCGGCAAGCAGCCATCAGCTCCGCTAGCGGCCAGCGGCGAGCGGGCGGGACGAGGGCAGCCCGTTCGTCGTCGGTGGCGGCGTGGAGGCTGACGGCCAGTCGGACCGGACGACGTTCTTCGGCCAGCCGCAGAATACCCGGCACGACGCCGACCGTGCTCAACGTGATGAAGCGTGGCGCAATGGACAGCCCCCGATGGTCCATGATTGTGTCGAGCGCCGTCATCGTGGCGTCGTAGTTGTGGAGCGGCTCGCCCATGCCCATTAGCACCAGATTCCGCAGCGTCTCACCTTGCTCGCGCAGCAGCCGGGCCAGGAACAGAACCTGACCGATAATCTCGCCCGGCGACAGGTGGCGGCGAAAGCCCATCTGTCCGGTGGCGCAGAAGACACAGCCCATCGCGCAGCCGACCTGTGTGCTGATGCAGCCGGTTGCCCGGCCACGAAAGAACATCAAGACAGTTTCGATCGCTTCACCGTCGGCCAGTTCCAGCAGGAACTTGCGTGTGAAGCCATCGCTGCTGGCGATCTCCTGCCGGACGCGGGGCAGGACGATGGTCGCCTCGGTTTCCAACACGGTGTGCAGGTCCGGGCGCAAGTTGGGGAGGTCGCTGGTGGAGGTGTGCAGCTCCCGATACAGTCCGCTCCAGACCTGCTTCGCGTAGTAATCAGAGTAGCCCCATGCCAGCATTTGGCGGCCGAGCGACTGCTGGTCAAGGTCGAGTAAATTGATTGGCCGCCCATCGTCCGGTGCTTCAAGGGTTGTCAGACTCATCTCCATCGGTTCATTGTAGCGCGTGGGGAGCGGCCGTCCAATCCCGTCCGGTGACCGTTCATGCAGCGGTGACGTTTGCGATTCGGGGCAGCGGCGAACATGGTACAATTCGCGCCATGCGCCACCTGCTTAGTTGGAACGTCAATGGCTTGCGGGCCCAGTACCGAAAAGGATTCCTCGACTGGCTGCAAGACGCACAGCCCGACATCCTGGGCGTGCAGGAGACCAAGTGCCGTCCGGAGCAGTTGACCGACGAGCTGCGCCAACCACCCGGCTACTATACCTACTGGGCGGCCGCCGAGCGGGGCGGCTACAGCGGCGTCGCCCTCTACACCCGGACAGAACCGCGCTCTGTGCAGATCGGGTTGGGGATCGAGGAGTATGACCGGGAAGGGCGGACCATTATTGCCGACTTCGACGACTTTGTCTTCATCACAGCCTACTTCCCCAACGGCTCGCGCGACCACAGCCGGGTGCCGTTCAAGATGGCGTACAAGGCGGCGTTCCTGCGCACCTGCAACCGGCTGCGGGCAGACGGGCGCTCAGTCATCTTCTGCGGCGATGTCAATACGGCCCATCAAGCGATTCGATCTGGCTCGGCCGCGCCAGAATCAGCAGACCACCGGCTTCCTGCCCGAAGAGCGCGTCTGGCTGGATGAGGTGGTCGAGGCTGGCTACATCGACACGTACCGGCAGATGTATCCTGAGCGCGAGGGAGCTTACAGTTGGTGGGCGTACCATTCGGCCGCTCGCGAACGCAACGTCGGCTGGCGGCTGGACTACTTCTTTGTCTCGCCCGATCTGTGGCCACGCGTGGCCGGCGCGCACATTCATCAGGACATAACCGGCTCCGATCATTGCCCGGTTAGTCTATCGTTGAGTGACAATGGCGAGTGATAAGCGACGGGCACTGCTGCTGGAGGGGGCGGCTGTGGCCGGCATCATCCTGCTGGCGGCCGTCCTGCGCATGGGCTGGCCCGGACTGACCGAGTTCAAGGCAGACGAAGCCCGGTTGTATGTCCTGGCGCTGGAGATGAGCCAGGGCCAGTTGGCGCTGCGCGGCATCAGCAGCTCCGTCGGCTTTCCCAACTTTCCAATGAGCGTCTGGCTGTACAGCCTGCCGCTGTTCGTCTGGCCCCATCCGTACGCTGCCACGCTGTTTACCGGGCTGCTCAATACGGTGTCTTTGCTGGGCGCGTACTGGCTGGTGCGTCGCTACTGGGGCCGAACTGCTGCGTTCGCGGCGCTGCTGATGCTGGCCGTCAGCCCGTGGGCGATCATCTACTCGCGCAAGATATGGGCCCAGAATCTGCTGCCCCTGTTCACCATGCTCTGGGGGATGAGCGCCGCGCTGGCCTTTGTGGAGGGTCGCCGCGCCTGGTTGGTGGTCCACCTGGTCAGCCTGGCGGTCGCCGTGCAGATCCATCTGGCGGCCGTCGCCCTGGTCCCGGCAACGCTGCTCTTTCTCGTGGTGTTCCGCCGGCGTGTCAGCTGGGTGGCGGCTGGCGTGGGCGTGGGCGTGGCGCTGCTGACGGCTGCTCCCTTCTTTGTCTATCTGGCCCAGAGTGGCACCGGGCTGCCGTCGCTGGGTGGAGCGGGGAGGCGGGCGCGGTGATACCGGTTGGCCTGAGCGCCAAAGCGCTGACATTCCTGAGCATGGTAAGCGTCGGCAGCGACATACAGTCGCTGGCTGGCCCGCTGGAGTTCCAGGCGTATCTCGACAGGCTGCCGCCCATGCTGCCGGTCTATCTGCTCTGGGGTGGGCTGATCCTGGGCGGGCTGGTGTGGCTCATCTGGCAGATTGCTCGCCACTGGCGTGACCAGCGATCGCAGGTCGGTCTGATCCTGGCGGCGTGGTTGCTGGCGCCGCTGCTTGTCTTTGCCGTGACCTGGACCGAATCGTTCCCCCACTACTTCATCTCTACCTTTCCGGCCCAATACATGATCGCCGGGGTCGCCTTCGCGGCGATGGTGGGTGCAGTTGGGCGTTGGGGCAAAGTGGCCGGCTGGTCGCTGCTTCTGGCCTCGGTGGCAGTGCAGCTGTTTGCATGGGCGACATTGCTGTCCGTCCTGGCCACGAGACCGACTCCCGGGGCATTTGGTATACCCTTGAGCATGAAGTTGGCGGCGGCAGACGCCGCACGGGCGGCCGTCGTGGGCGGGGCGGCGGAGGTCATCATCGCGGGTGAGGGCTCGTCGCCGCGAGTCGACTCGTTCCCGGCCGAGTACGACGCGCTTTTGTACGACGTGCCCCGCCGCTTTGTCGACGTGCGGACGGAGGCACTGTTCCCGGCATCCTCTGCCGTCGTGCTGGCAGACGGCCGTCTCGGCGACCAGCAGTCGATGTTGGAACTCTATCAGACCGCGGCAACGGATGAGCAGCAGTTCCCGTTTCGGGCTGGTGAGGGCAATCTACTGCTGTTGAACCTCCCCGGTGAGAGCGCCCCCAGTACCTGCCACCGAGATTGCGCCGCCCAATCTGTTGGCGAACTGGGTGCGGCTGACCGGGGCGGACTGGCTGGTTGGGCCGGACGGCGCGACTGGCGTCTGGCAGCTGCACTGGACGCCAGGCGAGAACCCGGATCCGGCAACCTACCATTTCTTCGCCCACGCCCTGACGGATGGTGATCGGCGGATCGCCCAGGACGACCAACCGGCCTTCTCGGGAGAGCAGTGGCGCCCCGGCGATCGTGTCATCAGCCGCTTTGAATTTGACTGGTTGGCGAAGGACGGGCCGCCGGTCCAGATAAGCACCGGCATGTACCGGTTCCCGGAGCTTGACAGCGTTTCGGTGCTTGATGAGGCGGCCAACCCAGCAGGCGAAGCGATCACTGTGCCACTGCACGATGAGCAGTAGTCCCCACCGCGCTTAGCGTTCGGCAGGCTTCAGGTCAATATCATCGCGTCGTCGGATAGGTGGTTCGCCGGCGACGGCTGCAGCCGCTACCAGTCGCGTGGCAATGACGGCGAACGATTCGCCCGTCACAGGATGGCGCCCCTGCGGACTCAGCTCGGCCACAGGCACGGCAGCGTGGGCATAGACAAGCAGGTCGGGGTCGGGGAGGGGGCGAGGGCGGCCGTCCGGGCCATCATACTCACCAACCGTCTCGCCCATCAGGCCGATATCGAGATCGATGGTGCGGGGGGCGTTCTTGTCTGCCACCCGGACTCGCTTGAGCGCCTGCTCAATGTCGCTCAGCAGACCGGCCTTCAGCTGGGCAGGCGACATCTCGCTTTCGATGACGGCGGCCGCGTTCAGAAAGGCGGGCTGTTCCCGCAATCCCTGGGGCGGTGTTTCATAGGCAGAGGAGACGGCCACGAGCGTGGCTGACTCAGCAAGCAGGCGAACGGCCGCCGACAGATTGCGCTCCTTGTCGATGTTCGAGCCCAGGAGAATGGTGTAACGATGGGTCGGCATGCAGGGTTCTGGCGGCTAGGCAGGGAAGTCGTCGCGCGTGCGGTCAATCTCGATGCCGACAGACTCGGCAAAACGGAGAGCGCCGGGCTTCTCTACGCGCACCTGAACGCGATTGACTGGAAACTCGGTCAGAACGATCCGGGCAATGTCGCTTACCAGCTTCTCTACCAGGAAATCTTCAGACGCTTCGACGTGCTTGATAATGCGCTTGGTCACGGCCTTGTAGTTGGTGGCGTCTTCGATGGCGTCAGAGGCGGCTGCCGCCCGGACATCGGTGAACAGCACCATATTGATCAGAATGTCTTGTTGGTTGGTCCGTTCGTCGGGGTTGATCCCGATGATGCCGCGCAGCAGCAGGTTCTTGATGAGAATGCGATCGGAAGCCATGTTTCCACTCCTGTTGGTTATATCGAGCACTTTAGCTCAGTTGGATGTCCGAGGCAATGTTGACAACACTCCTGCCCGCACGCAAAACGGGGCAAGTATCTGGCTATACTTGCCCCGTCCCGCTTACAAAGGAGAGGAGGAGGAAAAATGAACCTCAATGTTGATAAGCAATTGCCGTTACTCACCAACACGAGTATTGTACAGTATTTGTCAGGCTATTGCAATGGTATATTGTCGACCAATATGCCCGATTAAGGTTCCTCACATAATCCGGCAACCAGGCAGCAGTCATTACCAAGACGCAGGCGGCATTACGCCGAAAGCGACTTGTTTTGAGCTGGGAGCAGGTTATCGAGAGAAGGCTCTACTCGATGAGCTTGCCTTGCGATGTGCCCTGGAGATCGACAAGGGAGGCAAACTCGGCCACGGTGGTGGAGAAGCGAACGCGGACGCGAGTCCACTCGAACCGATCATCAAAGCCATGCCACGTGCCGCCTTTGGTCGTGACGGCGCCCCAAAACTGCAAGCTCGTCCAGCGTCTCAATCGATGCATCGTCGTAACTGCCGCCGGGGTAGGCGAAGTAGCGGGGTGTGTAGCCGATATGGGCTGCCAGCGTCTCTCGTGAGCCGAGCATCTCCCAGATCAAGCCCGTCGCGTGAGAGCGTACGCAGGTCAGGGTGGTTGCGGGAGTGGGACTCCATGCGCATTCCGGCAGCCGCCATCTCCTCGATCATCGGCCAATCCATGTAGCCGGCCCGCCCCTCGTCGACAAAATCGGTGACGATAAAGAACGTCGCCGTGTAGCCGTACTCTTGCAGAATGGGGAACGCGTACTCGTAGTTGTCGATATAGCCGTCATCAAAGGTCAGGATGATTGGCTTTTCGGGAAGGTCGCCCTGGTTGGTAATTCCCCGCGACAGGTCGTAGAAGTCAACGGTGCTGTAGCCATTTTCCTTTAGATACGCAGAGCTGTTCTCGAAACGACTCGGGCGACACGGATAGGTCGACGCGGTAGATGTCGGCGTCTTCCGGCGGCGTGCTGAGGTAGTGGTACATCAGGATGGGCACTTTGAGCGTCCAACTGTAAACACCGGGGGGCGTCGGCAAGGGTGCTTCCGCGAGGCGCGGGCATACTGGTCGGTTCGGGCGTCTCATTGATCGGCTCAACGGTGGGGACATCAGCCACAACCTCAGCCAGCGGCGCCGTTGCGGTCGGCGGGGGCGTCGGGGAGGCGGGCGGCGCGATGGGTGCCACCGGCTGCGCATCAGGTCCGCCGGATTCTGCGCCGACGGTTGGCGCTACTGCTACAGTCTCTTCAGTAGCTATAGCGGCTGCCGTCACGTCCGGGCTGGCCGGGGCCAATGCTCCGCCAGCGAGCACATCGGCGGGCACGGCCGCCAGACCGGGCTCTTGTTCGGGTGCGCCGCTGGCCTGTCGCGCGGACAGAACAGCCCCGCCGAGGATAATGCCCATGGCGACCAGTAACAGAATACCGACCAAGCCTAACGGGTCGAAACGTGATGTGGACCGATGTTCCATCAGCCCGGAGAATATCGCTGCGGTGACAGCGCGTCAAGGTGCGCTAACGAAAGGCTGGGTTAGCGTGCCGAACGCATTCCGATTCCCTGGCAGCAATCCCGTCTGTGGGGCATCGTTCGCCAGCAGGCGGCCGTTTTGCTATACTGCTGCTCATCTCACCACTATGAACCGCAGAGAAGAGAATGGCTGCATGCCAGGAGTCGCATGACGCGGCGAGACGCCCCCGCCGACCATGATGAGTCGGACCTGATTGCCCGCGCCAAGACAGACCAGGCCGCATTCGGCGAACTCTACGAGATCTACGTAGAGCGTATTCACCGTTACATCTACTACCGGACAAGCAATGATGCGGATGCCGAAGACCTGACGGCCCGCACGTTTATGCGTGCCTGGGAGCATATCGGCCGCTACGATGATCGCGGACTGCCTTTCTCGGCCTGGCTCTACCGTATCGCTCACAACCTGGTGGCCAACTGGCATCGAGACAACAGCCGCCGCAAAGTCATCTCGTTGGACGATCTGAATCAGTGGCAGGTGAACGAGAACGGGCCGGAGTCGGCTGCCGTCCTGTCCGAAGATCGAGAGCTGCTGCTCACCGCCATCCGCCGTCTGCCCAGTGATCGTCAGGAGTTACTGGCGCTCAAATATGTCGACCACCTTTCCAACGCTGAGATCGGGGCGGTGATGGGGCGCAGCGAAGGCGCGATTAAGTCACTCTACCACCGGACCTTGCTGGCGCTGCGGGATGATATTGCCCCGAGTGAAGAAGAAACACACGAAGAAGGGCGCGGTCGTTTCCTGCGCGTTATCAGGCGACGCTTGCGCTAAGATTGTTGTGATAGTGCAACTTGGTTGAACGCTATTTGAATTGTGCTAAAATTCGCAACCGAACTGGGCAGGTGAGTGGCGCGTGCCCATAGCAGGAGACGGATAGTGAACAATAATCGTAATCTGATCACATGGGGAATCATCCTGTTAATACTGGTGGGCACAGGCCTCCTGACCATTGCCTGGCCAGTTATCTCTGGCTTGCTGACCGGAGAGTCGGCGTCGATGGGCGTTACGGGCCCCGAGACCGTCGTGATTCCGCTGCCGATTCCCATCAATGAGCAGACTGAAGTGGCGGTACAAAGCTGGCAGCTGTTCGGTATCCTGGCTTTTCTCATCATTGGCGCCGTCATCACTGCCGGTATCGGCATTACGATCATCAACTACTTCTTCTCGCGGTTTGTCACCAACACCGAAAACGATCCTGAATTCCAGAAAGAATGGGCCGAGCTTGAGCAGCATGAAAAGGAAGAGCTAAAGGCCGAGCAAGCCACTCGTCCCGACGCACACCATCCCGGACAGCACATGGGATCGCTGGGCGAAGGCCACAACACTTTTGGTGGGATTGATGTTCGCCGGTTTCTTTGGTTTGCTCATTGCCAGTCAGCTTTTCCCGGAAGGGTACGTTATTCGCGGTGATGAAATCGTCAACGCGACGCTGATTGTGGCGTTGGCGTTTATGGGCATGGCGGTGGTGTTCATGCTCATCCGGCTGCGCAACCGTGATGCCGCTGCTATTGAAAACGGCGCAGCAGCAGCCTCTATTCCGTGGGACTTCATTGTGGTCGTCCTCACCGGCCTGATAATCGTAGGCGTTGGTGTGGCGGTCATCGCGATTTTGAATCCAGCTGTATAGAAGTGTGTGGGCTGGTCGGGCGTGATTTGTCGCCGGCCGCTCGCGAACACCGGGTTAGAATCTGCTTGCCTGCCTTGTCGGTGGGCTGCCTGGGTGTGTAAAAACAGAGGTAGTAGGATTGTGGGAAATGGGAGCCTCTCCAGAGGCGTGAGTCAATAGGAATCTCTGAATGGGACGCATACGACATATTGTAATAGTCGGCCTTCTTGTGATCGTTTCTACTGTTGCGTTGCGATACGCGTTTACTTTCTTGTTTGCGCTGCCTTTCGCTGCCAGCCTGGAGGCAGGCCCAATCGACCAACTGTTCAACGCCCATTTCTGGATGATCGCCTTTCTCTTCTCGTTGATTATGGTGATCATGCTTTACGCAGCCTTTGTGTTCCAGCGGGATCCAGATGATGACACAGACGGTCCGCACATCCATGGCAATACCGGGCTGGAGATTGGCTGGACGATCGTACCGACTGTCGTTGTGCTCGGATTCGGAGTCTGGGGTGCGATTATCCTCAACGACATTACCCGACCAGACCCGAGCGAAATGATTGTGGAGGTCACTGGTCGCCAATGGGTATGGAGCTTTGCCTATCCTGAGCAAGGCGGTTTTCCTTCGGCCGAACTGGTGTTGCCGGTGAACCAGCCTATCCTCTTGAAGATGAATGCTGAGGATGTACTCCATTCGTTCTGGGTGCCGGAGTTTCGCGTTAAGCAAGACCTTGTCCCGGGAAGGGAAACGCAGCTGCGTATTACCCCGACCGAACCCGGCGATTATGTGTTGAGATGTGCCGAGATTTGCGGTCAGGCACATACACAGATGCTTGCCAGCGTGCGGGTCGTCGATGAAGCGGAGTTTGTGGCGTGGGTCGACGAAAAGAACGCTGCGCCGCAGTTTGGCGAGATGACTGCTGAAGAACGTGGTGAGTTCTGGCATGGGGCTGAGGGGTTTGGCTGCGTCGGCTGTCACAGCATCGATGGCTCACCCGGTGTGGGTCCGTCGTGGCAGGGGTTGTATCTGCGTCAGGAGCAGCTCACCGACGGCTCGACTATAACTGCCGACGACGACTACATCACGAACTCGATTATCAACACCAACGACCAGATCGTGGCCGGCTACAATCCTAACATCATGCCCCAGAACTACGCCGAGCAGTTTGCGGCTCGTGAGGCCGAGATTTTGGCTAGCGAAGGGGTTGAGATTGATATCGTGGCTGATCTGATTGCTTTCATCAAGACGTTGGAGTAGGACGCGCAGGAGTGCAGTACGAGTAGCAAGGACACGCACGTATGAGTACGCTTTGGATTCTGTTAAGCTCAAGTTTTGTCCGCGGCCTGATTGGTCAGATTATTGGCACCGCCATTGGAATGGGGATGATCGTCGCGTTTCGGGCGCTCCGTGGCGTTGAAACGACGACGCTCCTGGACGATCCCATCGTTGCCTTTGGCGCGATTCTTGGCGTGATTGGCTTCTTGCTGGGTGCCGGCGTCCTGACTGACTGGATCAAATGGATCTTTGGCAAAGAAGTGCCGTTAAAGCATGGCGCTCCGGAAGGCAAGCCGGAGTGGTCGCGCTACTTCAATGTTGACTACAACCACAAGGTAATCGGCATCCAGTACGGTGTGACCGCCATTGCCGTGCTGCTGGTTGGTGGTCTGTTTGCGGTCTTATTCCGGATTGAGTTGGCGCAGCCGGGCATGCAGTGGCTAACTAACGATCAGTACAACACGCTGTTCAGCGCCCACGGCATCGTCATGATTGCCAGTATGCTGCTGGGTGTTGGGGCGATGGTCAATTACCTGGTGCCGCTGATGATTGGCGCGTCTGACATGGCGTACCCGCGGCTGAACGCATTCAGCTACTGGATCACTATCCCGTCCGTAACCCTTATCCTCGCTGGCATGGTCATTGGCGGCTGGGACACCGGCTGGGTAGGCTACGCAACGCTCAGTCTGACCGCTCCGATCGGCGTCGTTCTGTTCTTGCTTGGCTTCTGGATCAACGGCTTTTCGTCTATCTCTGGCGCAATAAACTTGCTGGTGACCGTGGCGACGATGCGTGCGCCCGGTATGTCGCTGTTTCGGATGCCTATCTTTGTTTGGGGAGCCATTTCGGCGGCCATCATTCAGTTCACGGCTACCCAGGCTGTTGGTGTTGCTCTGACCATGACGGTAGCGGAACGCGCCATTGGCCTGACTTTCTTTGATCCGGCTGGCGGGGGTAACCCGGTCCTGTACCAGCATCTATTCTGGTTCTATTCACATCCGGTTGTTTATGTCTTTGTCTTGCCCGGTTTGGGAGTCATAAGCGAACTTCTCCCTGTGTTTTCGCGGAAGCCGCTGTTTGGCTACAGATGGATCGCGCTTTCCAGTCTGGGCATTGCCCTGGTGGGCTTTCTTGTCTGGGCCCACCATATGTTTACATCGGGAATGCCTGACGCGCTTCGCGTTCCGTTCATGTTCTCGACGATGTTAGTGGCTGTTCCAACTGGTGTGAAATTCTTTAGTTGGGTAGCGACAATGTGGGGCGGTAAGCTCACGTTCGGTACACCCATGCTTTTTGTCCTGGGTGCTATCTCGATTTTCTTGATTGGTGGCGTGACCGGCCCAATCCTGGGCACAGTGCCCACTGACCTGCATCTGCATGATAGCTACTGGGTCGTAGGTCATTTCCATGCCACGATGTTCGGGGGGTACATCTTCCCCTTCTTTGCGGCCATTTACTACTGGTATCCCAAGATGACCGGCAAGATGTACAACGAGCGGCTGGGCAAAGTCCACTTCTGGATCATGCTCCCGGCCTTCTGGGTAATGAGTATTGGTCAGATGAGCGTGGGCCTGCTGGGTATGCGTCGTCGCATTGCTGACTATGATCCCGCTTTGGGCATCGATACTACCCAGCTGCTGATCACCCTGTCGGCGCTTTTCATCGCCTGGTCGGTTTTCATCATGATCTACAACCTGATCTCGAGCGCCCGGACGCAGCCCGCGGCTGCCCCCAATCCCTGGGGTTCGCGCTCGCCGGAGTGGACAGAGACGACATCACCGGTGCCAGAGTTCAACTATGACGTTCCGTTTGAGGTCGTCGGCGAACCGTACGACTATGGATTGTCTGGATCGATTTATACGCAGCCTGTACCGGTCCCATCAGGCGATTAGGGCAAGAGACGCGAGCGTAACAAGCTGGTATACGCATGGAGGAGAGGATGAGTGTAGATAACGAAAGTAGGGCAGCCGCCTATCGACTGGGCATTATCACTTTGCTGATATTGGGGGCGCTGACCGTCGTGGAGTTCTTTGTGGCTGTCTATTTGGGATCAGCCGTCCTGCTGCTGATTATTGCCCTCATTAAAGCGGTAGTCGTCATCAACAACTTCATGCATATCGCTCGCCTGTGGCGCGAGGAGAGTCATTAATGGCCTATACCGCTCCGGTTCGCGATCACCAAGCGGATCATCATAACGAAGATCATGAGCCTCCCTACGAGCAGCGCGTCCATGCCAATCGCCTGGGGCTGTGGCTCTTCTGCTTTTCTGAAGTGTTTCTCTTTGGAGCGTTGTTAGCCGCACGGTTCGTCCTGTGGGGAAACACCCGCCCTGAGCTGAGCCAGGAGATGGGGCTTATCACCACGAGCGTCCTGCTCCTGAGCAGCTATTTCATGTATCGGGGCGAGACAGCCGCCCAATACGGTGATCGCAAGAAGTTCCTGAACAGCACCTTCTTGGCCGGAGTCCTCGGCCTCGTCTTTCTGTTCGGTGTGGTTTTCTTTGAGTGGAACATCTTCGGTCTGAGCGGCGAGCTGTTCGGCATTGAGCTGTTTGGTCACCTTACAGTCCAGGATGGCGTATATGGCGGCGTCTTCTTCGCCATGACGGGGATGCATGCCATTCATGTTATCAGCGGTCTGTTCCTCATTGCGGTTATCTACTTCAACGGTCGTCGCGGTAAGTTCACGCCCGAGCGTCATTGGGGCGTTGAGGGCACTGCAATCTACTGGCACTTTGTCGACGTAGTCTGGATTGTTTTCTATCCCGCGCTGTACCTGATCGGCACGGCGGTTTGAGGCGACAGATGGGCGCGGTGGTCCATCGTAATGGACTGCGCCTCCTGGTATCGCCGGAGTAATAAATAGATGGTGGAGCCATGGACCCGGTCCTGAGAGCAGCGCTTTCTTCATGGGATTGGCGTCCGGAAGTAATCATTGTCCTGGTCGGACTGGCCGCGCTTTACCTGACCGGCTGGTGGCGACTTCGGGCGCGAACTGGACAAAGCCGGTCGAAAAGTCCGGGCTCATGGCGCAGGCTATCGGCTCCTTGGCGACCGGTTTCCTATCTCGCTGGACTTGCTGTCATTGGCATTGCTCTCCTTTCCCCGATTGACGTTCTCGTCCAGCAGCTCTTCTTCGTGCATATGATCCAGCACTTGCTGCTGATCATGATTGCCCCGCCGCTGCTTCTACTGGCCAATCCGATGCCGATCTTGTTGTGGGGTCTGCCACAGAAGTTGCGGATTCGCGCCGGCCACACGATCGGCCATGTCATCAACAAAGACACAACTTCCGGTCAACTGATTCGCAAAGTGACTGCGCCGGGCGTTATCTGGCTCTTGTACGTAATCACTGTATTTGGCTGGCACGACCCTGGGCTGTACAACTGGGCGCTGGAGAGTGGCTGGGTCCACGATCTGGAGCATCTGATGTTCTTTGGGGTTGGCATGTTGTTCTGGTGGCATGTTGTGGGCGCAGGGCCGGTGCTCCACAAGCAGTTCGGCCAGTTCGGCAAGATTGTCTACGTATTGGCGGCTATTCCGCCAAACATGATCCTTGGCATCGTCCTCGCCTTCAATCCGGAAGTCATCTACACCTACTATCTTGACGCACCGCGTGTCTTCAACATGTCCGTGCTTGACGACCAGCGCATTAGCGGGGTAATCATGTGGATTCCGGGCAGCATGATGTACTTCATCGCCGCCCTGGTACTCATTGCCGGGTTGTTGACCGGCGAGCAGGCCAAGCCGGTCCAGAGCCGTCCCGCATGGCAGTCGGACGAGATGTTGGCCGCGCCTGGTCTGCCGCCGGCCGGGGGAAGCGAATGAATCAGGTAAGGGCGACGGCCGCGGAACTGATCAGCCGGCGTTGGCGTTGGGTGACGCTCGGTGTGATTGTGTTGATGCTGGTGCTCGGCCGCCTGGGTGTTTGGCAGCTGAATCGTCTCTCAGAACGGCGGTTGCAAAATGTCGATCTGGCCGCCGCCCTCGCTTCTGCACCCCTCGATCTTAACGCCACAGACGTCTTGCTTGGCGGGTTGAGTGATGACCAGGTGGCCGAGCTGGCCAACCGTGACGCTACGCTGACGGGCCGGTACGACGTGGAGCGTCAGCTCGTGCTCAAACTCCAGACGTTCAACGGAGAACCGGGCGTGCGCCTGATTACACCGCTTATCCTAGACGGCAGTGAGTCGGCCGTTCTGGTCGACCGCGGCTGGATTTCTGATGTAGATATGACGGCGGGCAACTTCTACACTGACGATCTTGGCGATACGGTGACGGTCACTGGTTACCTGGCTCCGGCGGAGATCATCAGTCGTCAGGGTGCCGGCTCCTCAGTTCCTTCAGGGGCGCTGAACGAAATCTTCCGTGTCGATATTGTCGGCATTCAGCAGATCATGCCCTATCCTCTGGCGTCGATGTATGTGCGCGAGGCGCCTGCAGGTGACGAGACCACGCCCCCAATACGGCTCGCCAAAGAGATCGACCTTTCCGAAGGGCCGCATCTAGGCTATGCGATGCAGTGGTTCATCTTCTCCGTGGGATTGGGCGTGGCCTATGTGATTTTTGTAAATCATAGGCTGCGGACGGAAAAGAACGAGCCGCTATCGACCGAGCCGGATGGTTCCTCGCCGACAACCGCCTCATGAGTTGAGACTTAGCACAGCGCACACGACAGTGACGATTGTGCGGCCCGCAGCTATACTAGAAATCATTCAGATGCTGGCTGTCTACCTGCTCTAGGCTGGTGTGCTGAATGCAAGATAGGCGCGTTCCATCGGGCGTGACTTTCTGGCCGAAGAACCCACACAACGGCAAGACAACCTGAGAGGTAACGATGAGAGAGACAATCGCACGACTCAAGGACGGGTGGCCGCTATTGCTTCTGGTGTGGGCCATGTTGCTGATAGCCAGTTTTGCGACGGTGCAGGCCGACCTGATTGATGGACTGGAGATTCTGCCGATGGTGGCCACGCTGGCGCTGTTCGCGGGCTGGTTGCTGGCTAAAAGCGAATTTTCCAGCCGGACAGCTCATCTATTTGCCTTTGTCTACGGGTTGTTCTTTATTTTCTATCTCGTTGGCACGACGTTGCCCTACGACGGACCCTGGCGCGAGCGCATTATTGATCTGACGGTCCGACAGGCAACGTGGCTGCAGAAGGCTGTCACCGGCGGCACCAGCCGCGACGGGATTATCTTCGTTCTCCAGACCTCGGCTGTTTTCTGGTTGCTCGGCTATCTCTCGGCATGGTATACATTCCGCAAGCCTCATGTCTGGCGCGTGGTTATTCCCACGGGAGTGGTCCTGCTGAGCGTTGTCTACTATTACAATGGTCCGGCCCCGCTCCTGATGTACATGGCTGTCTATACGTTGCTGGCGCTCATCTATGTTGCTGTCACCCACCTGACGTCGGAGGAGAGCAAGTGGCGCAGCCAGACGGTCCGTTACGAGACGAGCATTCGCTTTGACTTTTTGCGTTCCGGTATCCTGGCGGCGCTGATTGCTCTGGTCGTGGCCTGGAGTCTGCCGACGATGCAGGCCAGTGCGGCGGTAGGAGATGCCCTTTCCGGGGCGCAGGGCCCGTGGCGGGGATTCCAGGATGACTGGACGCGCCTCTTTTCGTCGCTCCGGTCGTATGGCACCGGCACCAGCGATCCGTACCAGGACACGCTCGTCCTGGGCGGTCCGCGAACGGTCAGCAATACGCTGGTCATGGATGTCCGGGTGATCGAGGAGCTGCCGTATGGCGTCTACTGGCAGGCGATCTCCTACGATACCTACGCTGACGGCCGCTGGACGGCATCGCCCAACAATATGGATCCGATCGTCCACTTTCCCGACGATGGTGTGCTGGACATTCCGTCCTCGCTTTCGCGGGAGGTGATTACGCAGACGGTGACCAACTATCTGCCGAACTCCAGCTTTCTCTACGCTGCGCCGGAAGTGATCAACACGACCAAACAGATGCTGGTCGATGCCGACCTGAACGACGAAGGACAGCTGTTGGTAACCTCAGTCCGGTCGCGCTTTGTGCTGCGCCAGAACGATCAGTATGAGGTGGCCTCGCGGGTGTCGTTGGCTGATGCCACTGCCTTGCGGAACGCGACCGAGGTGTACCCAGCTTATGTCAGCGAAAGCTACTTGCAGCTGCCCGATACGGTCAGCGATGAGACGATTGCCCTGGCTGCTGAATTAACAGCCGGGTATGACGACCCGTTCGACAAGGCTGTTGCCGTGCGCGACTATTTACGGGCAAACATTACCTATAACGACCAGATCGCGGCTGCGCCGGATGGCGTTGATCCGGTCCACTATACGCTGTTCGATATCCAGGAAGGCTACTGCAACTACTACGCCGCAGCGATGGCGGTGATGCTGCGCTCGCAGGGCGTACCGTCGCGGGTCGTCAGCGGCTACGCTTTGGGTGATTACGACGAACCAAGCCAGACATATCGTGTGCGAACCAGCAACCTGCACACCTGGGTCGAGGTCTACTTCCCTGGCTACGGATGGATACAGTTCGAGCCGACCGCGTCCATTCCTACATTTGACCGGCCGGAATCAGCAGGGGGCGGTGACGCGTTTGGCGCAGGGTCGACAGGGTTTGACGCTGGCCCTGACCGCAACTCGCTGCTGCCGGAAGAGGACCTGAACGACGCCGAGATGCCTGACATCGCGCTGCCCGATCTTCCGCAGCCGACCAACGCCGGGCTGTTCAGTCGGGTGGCCCTGTGGCAGGTTGGTCTGGGATTGGGGTTGCTGCTGCTGGGCGCGCTGGCGCTGGCGTTGACTGCGAACTACAACCGCAAGGTGGAGGCCGATGTCGACCGCAGCTTCAGCCGCCTTGGCAGTTGGTCCCACTGGGTCGGCGTCGATTGGCAGCCCAACCAGACACCGTATGAACGGGCCGATATGCTCACATCTGTCGTGCCGCAGGGCAAAGTGCCCATTCGCAATCTAACGCAGCAGTTCGTTTTGCAGCGGTTCAGCCCCTCACGCGGAGCGAGCGGCGAGATCGATCCGCAGCAAGAGTGGCGCGTGCTGCGACCGGTTCTATTGCGAGAGAGTATTGTTCGCTTTCTGAATGGCAGCGGACGCAACGCGTCGAAGAAAGACGGCTCCTCCTAAACGCGGCGACGGCTGGTCTTGCGCTACCTTAACCCCATCGTCATACTCCAATGGCGATGGGGTTTTCTTTGCGCCAGTAGACCCCGCGCACGGCTGGGGGAGTGTCTGGTATAATAGGGCCCGGTCGGCACAATCGACTGAGTGTTCCGCACCATTTACCCACCGGAGAATCTCCATTGGACAGCGACTTCGCCAACAGCCCGAGCCAGACCTTCAACGACCTTGCCCAGCGCGTTAAGCGACTCCAGGCGTCGGTCATTGAACAGCAGCGCCTTCTGATGGGCGCGAAGGAGCAGCAGGCGAAGCGTGTTGCGCTCCACACGTCCGGTGACCTGGTGCGCCAGATTCTAGCAATCCAGAGCGATATGGGGCAGTTGGGCAAGGCGCTGGAGCAGCAGGTGGGCGAACAGCGCCAGCTGGACGTGTTGCAAGATGTCAGCCGGGTCATCAACTCGTCGCTGGACCTTGACGTGGTGCTTCAGAAGGTGATGGATGCCATCATCCAGCTGACGGATGCCGAGCGGGCGATGCTGCTGCTCTATGACGCCGAGCATGAGTTAGGGGTGACCATAGCCCGGAACATGGATCAGACGACGCTCGATCACGAGGCCTCGTCGGAGATCAGCCGCAGCGTGGTCCGTCACGTCGCCGAGACAGGTGAACCGGTCGTCACGGTCAATGCCCAAGAGGACGAACGGTTTGCGGCTCAGGACAGCATCGTCAGCTACAAGCTGCGGTCCATCCTGTGTGTTCCCTTGCGCATCAAGCAGGAGATCATCGGGGTCATCTACGCTGATAATCGCGTTGCCGGTGGCATCTTTGGTGATGGCGAGCGGGATGCTTTGCTGGCGTTCGCCGACCAGGCGGCCGTCGCCATTGAAAATGCCCGGCTGTTCAATGAGGTGGCCGATATGAAAGACCTCATGGACAGTGTCTTCGCCTCCATTGCTGGCGGCGTTATCACGATCGACGGCTCCGACCGCATCGCTCTGTTCAACAAAGCCGCCGAGCGCTTGCTGGGAGTGTCAGCGCGTGATGTGCTTGAACAGGATATGGTGGACGTTTTCGGCACGCTGGATTTGTCCATTGCCGGTGTAGTGGCCGAGGTGAAGACCAGTGGTACGACGCGCCAGATTGACCTAGAGCTGGATGACCATGGCACGCCTGGAACGTCTAGCCTGTCACTGACGCTGTCGCCGCTCCACACAGCCCGGGACGAGGAGCTTGGCGGTGTCGCTATTGTCCTTGATGACGTGTCTGAGAAGAAGCGTGTAGAAAGCCTGCGTCGCTATTTGCCTCCCCAGTTCGTCGACCAGGTGCGCGACCTGGACGCCGCACAGCGACCGCAGCGACGGACCATCACCGTACTCTTTGCCGACATTCGCGGCTTCAGCACCATTGGCGAACATCTGGACCCCGAGGAGCTGATCTACCTGGCCAACGGGTTCTTCACCGAGGCCGTTGCCGCGATCAGCGACCATCAGGGATTGATCGACAAATTTGTGGGAGACGCGGTGATGGCGCTTTTCAACACGCCGCTCAATCCGAGTGAGGATCATGTAGAACAGGCCGTTCGCGCCGCCCTGGACGTCCAGAATAACGTCAGGCGCTTTCGTGCTTCTCTCCCGCAGGAAGAAGTCCTTCACTTTGGCATTGGCATCCACACCGGCGAGGCGGTTGTCGGCAATGTGGGCAGTGAGCAGCGAAAGGATTACTCAGCAATCGGCGATGTGGTCAATCTGACGAAGCGCCTGCAAGAGATGGCCGGTTTCGACCAGATTCTACTCAGCAGCGCAGTGTATGCAGAAGTCGATTCGTGGGTGCAGGCGCAGCCGCTGCCGCCGCTGCAGGTGAAGGGTCGGGAGGCGTGGGAAGAAGTCTACCACCTCATTGGTAGGCGAGACGCAGGGAGTGCCACAGCCTGACGCGGACAGACTGAATCAGTCGGTCAGGGTTGGCTCTTCGGCCGTCGGGTTCATGGGCGGAGGTGGGTTCCCCTCAACTTCCACGACCGGGATCTCTTCCAGCGGTGGGGGTGGTTGTTCCGGCCCCGGGAACGGCGGCAGGTCGAAGAGCTTCCGCCAGGCATAGTTGCCGAACACTTTCAATGAGGCGATGATTGGGGCGGCCAGAACGGCGCCTAACACGCCGGCAATCGAAGCTCCCATGAACACACCCACGATGACGATAAAGGGGTGCAGATTGAGCGCACCACCCACGATTCGCGGCACTAGAATCGAGTTCTCCAACTGCTGAATCAGGATCATCAGACCAAGGACGGCCAAGGCGTAAGCCCAGGGCGAGAGACCGAGGTAGTTCTCCGGCTGAAAGAAAGCGACGATCATGGCAATGATGGCGCTGACAACAGGTCCTATTGTCGGCACGAATTCCAACAGACCGGAGATGAGACCCAGAGCGAGGGAGTTCTGTACACCCAGCGCTGTCAGACCAAGCCACGACATCAGAAAGATGACAAGGCCCAGGAGCACCTGCCCGCGCAGATAGGAACTCCAGACGACCTTTAGCTGAGCCAACAACGTTTCCATGTCCTCGCGATACCCTGGCCGTTCAGCCAGCCTGAGCAGATAGCTGTCGAAGTTCAACAGATCGGACGCGAGATAGATGGAGACGAAGAATATGAAGACGACGTTGATCACGGTGCGGACAGTGACCGTGGCCACACGACTGGCTATGACCGCACTCTGGCTGAAGAAGGGTTCGGCCAGACCCAGGACTTGTTCCGTGATGGAGTCCCACGGAATCATGATCGGCGTAATCGAAATGGGTCCAAGTAGTATGGGCTCGGTACTACCAATGAATCCTTGCGCACCTTCCGTAACCGCCTCAATTAGACCCGGAGCCTGCTCAATGAGGTTGACGCCCTGTTGATAGCCGGCGACGCCCAGCGCAGAGAAGCCGGTTACGATAAGAATGGCGAGCAGCATGTAGACAAATACGATGACGAACCCGCGTCGAATGCCGGTGCGGTCGTCAATGAAGACGATGATCGGATTGAGTAGATAGGCGATGATGGCAGCAACGACAATCATGCCGATAAGCGACTGGAATTGCCAGACCATCAGGGCCAACAGCAGGAGAAACCCAACCACCAGAATGACCTTGGTCGCTGTGCTCCAGGGTGGAGAGTTACGCGGCTGTGGTTGCGCTGTCATCGTTATCTGGCCTGCCCTACCGTCACTACGGTCATTATACCCTCTGTCGGGAGGCAACGTTCAACAGTTACTCGTCCTGTGGTCCGCTCGTGCCCGCCTCTGCGGCAGACAGGAGTGGCTGTTGGCGTGGCAAGAGTGGCTCTACCGGGCCGTCGCTCACCTTGCGGGCTACGAAAAGCAGGTACGCGCCCTCACCCGTCGGCGCTTCCTCGTAGAACGGCCGTACCCAGCGCTCAGTCAACTGCAGGCTGCTGCGCCAGGGGGCCACAATCCAGCGTCCGGTGAGGGCGTGCATGATGGCGGAGGGTACGCCCTGGGCGTGACCCACCTCCAGTGCGTGCAGCGCCGCTTCAGAAAAGTAATATTGCCACAGGTCCACGCGGAAGCCGGCTTCCGCCAGGCGGCTGGCCCAGACTTCCGGTGTGTCAGTATGGGCGTGGCGGCTGATCGTGTTGAAGAAGCCGCGATAGCGGCTGGCCAGACCGTTCATTTTGAGGGCGGCCAGAATCTGAGCGCCGCCGAGCCATTCGGTAAACAGGTGACTGGGGGTGGTCATGACGAAACGGCCGCCCGGCTGCAAGACCCGGCTGATCTCGTTGAGCACAGGCTGGATGTCGGGGATGTGCTCCAGAACGGAGTTGCTGAACGCACTGGCGAAGTGATTGCAGGGGAATGGCATCCTGTCGCCCAATCCCTGTACAAGCACCTCGTACTGGTTCGTGCGACGCGCCTTCTGCAATGGTCCCCACCACGGATCTATGCCAGCTGCAAGCGGTCCCGGCATAGTGAGCTGGGCAAAGTGGCCGTCCCCGCAGCCTACGTCGAGCACTGGCCCCGGCAGTTCGATATCGTGGTAGAAGCGTGCTTCAACGGAACGCAGCAAGGCACGAAACGCAGGCATGCTCTTTAACTGTCTCCAGAGCATGTCGTCTTGCTGGTTGACGGCGTCGCCGTTTTCGTAGACCTGGCTCATGCCGCTTCGTCTCGCATTGCTCGAAGCTCGTGGTAGACAGTTGGTTCTTCGGTCTTGCCCGGCTGTTGCCCGCGCTGTAATGATTCGAACAGGCGCACGTATTCGGCCGCTGTTTGTTGGGGCGAGAAGCTGTCGCCTATTTGCGCGGGCGAACGAACGTACGCTGTCTGGTCAGCCAGGATGTTGATGATCGATTGGGCCAGCGCATCCGGGTCGCCGATGGCCGACACTTCGCCCATGCCGGTCATGGTTACGGGTTGGCGCACGCCGGGCAGGTTGCAGGCCGCCACCGGAACCCCGTTGCGCATCGCCTCGATTTGCACGAGGCCGAAGCTTTCTGTGCTGTTCAGGCTGCAAATACACAGAACGTCCAGGCTGCGATAGAACGCTGTCAGCTCTGATCCGTGCAGCGTGCCCAGCAAGCGGTATTGGTCTTCGTACTTCTTGAACATCGGGGCCAGACGAGCCGCATACGCTTCTTCCCCGATAATGTTCTCGTACGGACCGGCGTGCAGCACGAGCGCGTCGGGAAACTGTTCGAGCACTTTCGGCAAGGCTCGCAACAAGACCTCGACCCCTTTCTCGGCGGCCAGCCGCGCTGATATACCGATGACGGGCCGGTTGCCAAGCTGGTGTCGCTCCCGGAACGCAGCCACTTCCTCATCGCTGGCACAGTCCAATTCGATGGGCGGTGGAATGATGAACAACTTGTCGTCGATAAACTGTGACAGGAAAGGCGAGTTCTCAGCGTAGTCGCGGGTGTAGGTGACGACTGCATCCGACAGCTGACCGGCCATCTGATTTTGGAACAGAACGACGCGGTTCACTTGCTCGTTGAAAGCGCCGGTAGGAAGTTGTAAGTCACAGTGATAGGTAAGGACGACCGGCTTGCGCAGCAGACGGCCGCGCAGAGCGAGCCCAGGAGCGTCAAACTGCGGCAGATGAAGGTGGATGACATCGACGCCTCGCGCCAGCTTCCAGGCCATGGGGCCGAAATCCGGCATAAGCACGCCTTTGCTGACGCGAAAGGCAACCGGAATGCGGACCACCTTCACGCCATCGACGACGTCATAGCGTGGGAGCGATGGTTCATACTGGGACGTCAGCACCGTGACATCGTGGCCCTGCTGCACGAGTGCTTTGCTCAGCCGCTCCACGTAGATGGTGAGGCCACTTACCCAGGGCCGGTAGTAGGTCAGAACTTCAAGAATCTTCATGGATATCAAACTTTACGAATTGGTCGGTTCAAAGTCGCACGTCAGTATACACGCCTTCGGTCGATAAATCGCACCTTGCCTCTGTGTTGACAGCCGTGCGATGTGGTGCATAGCTGCTCAAACCGTGCTGGACTCGTCCGCATTCTGTGGCGTGATCGCGCTCTGGGCGGAGTTGAGTACGTGCTTGAACGTAACCCCCTCGCCAGCCACACCAATCATGCCAAAAACGACCAGGACGACAATGTTGAGAAGATGGTAGATGAAGGCAAAGGAGGCGGATTCGGCCGCCGGTTGGCCATACAGCTGTAATGCTGTAATGACCGCAAAGTGGAACGGCCCGATCTGTCCTGGCGTAGAAGGAATGGCCACGCTGAAGGCTGCGGCGCAGACGACGAAGCCCGCCATCGACCATGTTGGTTCCAGGTGGACCGCCAGCATGGTGGTGTAGTAGGCGGCGATAATGGGAAGCCACACCAAGACACTCAGCGCCATGAGTGTTAACCCGTCGCGCAAGTTAGTCAGGCTGCTCAGGCCCATCAGAAGCTCATCCAGGCGGCGCAGCCAGGACTCCCGGTTAAGGAACGGCAGCAGATGGTCCAGCACCCAGCCGCCGACGGCCTGGGCGCGGTCACGTTGGTTGGCCGCCACGACCAGGATCGCGATGCCCGCCAGCGCAGCAATGCCGGAGCCGAGCGCCACCGAGCGTAGCCAATCCGGCAAGCTATCCAGACCGGAGAGGGTGAAGGGCAGCAAGACCACGATGAACAACATGTCGAGTAGTCGTTCGACGACCATTGTCGACAGACCCCACGGCACGGTGACCGGCGGCACATTGCCGATCAGAATGGCCCGGGCCACATCGCCCAGCCGCAGCGGCAAGAGTTGGGTGAGCATATAGCCGATGTTCTGGATATGGAAGACGCTCTTGAACGGGACAGCGTTGGTAAGCATGAAGCGCCAGCGCACGGCACGAATGACCAGAAAGGCGACGATGCCGGCAGCGCTCAACAGCAGGTAAATGCCATTGACCGTACGCAAGGCTACCATGATTTCAGCCGGACTGGCATAGAGGATGAAGACTGCTGCCAGGCTGATTGCGCCAATAAGCAGCCCAAGCCATAGTTGCCACTGCCTGGTCAGGGAACGCGTTTCCATAGACCGGCAATTGTATCAGCATCGCTATGGGGTACGCATGTTTGCCGCCGCTTGTTCCCCTACGTATCATAGACGCATCGTCATTCGATTTGCAATTGACGCGAATGCACATGGAGGTGCGTAGTTATGGAGTATGTAAATCTCGGCCGCTCAGGGTTAAAGGTATCCCGTATCTGCCTCGGCATGATGACGTATGGGACACCGGATTGGCGGGACTGGGTTCTGACCGAAGAGGAAAGCCGTCCGTTCATCGCGCGTGCGCTGGAGTTGGGTATCAACTTCTTTGACACGGCCGATATGTATTCATTGGGTGTTAGCGAAGAAGTCACCGGACGTGCGCTCAACGACCTGGCCCGGCGGGAAGAGGTGGTGCTGGCCACGAAGGTCTACTTCCCCATTGGCGAAGGGCCGAACGGCGGGGGACTTTCACGCAAGCACATCATGGAAGCAATCGACAACTCCCTGCTCAGGCTGGGCACCGACTATGTCGATCTCTATCAGATCCATCGCTGGGACAACAGTGTGCCCATCGAAGAGACGATGGAGGCGCTGCACGATGTCGTGAAGTCCGGGAAGGCTCTCTACATTGGCGCATCCAGCATGTATGCGTGGCAGTTTGCCAAGGCCCAAAGCGTCGCTCGTGAGAATGGCTGGACCCAATTCGTATCGATGCAGAATCATCTGAATCTGGTCTATCGGGAAGAAGAGCGAGAGATGATGCCACTTTGTCGTGACCAGGGTGTCGGGGTCATTCCCTGGAGTCCGCTGGCGCGCGGCTTTCTGGCTGGCAATCGAAAACGGGCGGAGGACGCGCCGACAAAGAGGGCCAAGTCAGACACCTACGCCCACGACCTATACTTTGCATCAGAGGATTATGATGTGGTAGAGGAAGTCGTCGCTATCGCCGCCGAGAAGGGGTATTCTCCGGCACAGGTGGCATTGGCGTGGCTGCTGCAACTGCCGGGTGTCACTGCCCCCATCATCGGGGCAAGCAAGATGTATCAGCTTGAGGAAGCGGTGGCCGCGCTGGAGATTGAGCTATCGGCCGAAGATGTGGCGCGGCTTGAAGCGCCATACCGGCCTCATCCAGTCCTGGGACATCGATAAGGGTCAGGAACTATGAGCATACAACGTGTGTCGGTGTTGGGTTCGGGAACGATGGGCAGCGGCATCGCCCAGGCGGCGGCCGTCGCCGGTCATCAGGTAATCGTCTACGATATCGACGAGGCCACGCTGGAGGCGGCTTGGGAGCAGATGCTGGCTTCAATCGAGAAAGGCATCGAACGCGGCAAGACGGACCCTGCTGCGGGGGAGAAGGCCCGTGCGAACTTGACGATGACTACCCAGCTAGAAGAGGCAGCGCAAGTTGACCTGATCATCGAAGCGGTGCCGGAGCATTTGGAGCTGAAGCAGCGCCTGTTTGCGGAGTTGGATGAGCTGGCCCCGGCGCATACGATCCTGGCCAGCAACACGTCCAGCCTCAGCATCAGCGCGATGGGGGCGGCCACCAACCGTCCGGAGCAGGTCATCGGTCTGCACTTCTTCAACCCGGCCCACATCATGAAATTGGTGGAGATTGTGCGCGGCGACCTGACCAGCCAGGCGACGCTGGCCGCGGGCCAGACGTTTGTCGATGGGCTGGGCAAGACGGCGGTCATCTGCAAGGATACGCCGGCATTCATCGTCAATCGTGTGGCGCGGCCGTTCTATGGCGAGGCGTTTCGCTTGTTGGGAGAAAATGCAGCCGACGTAGCGAACATCGATCGGTTGATGCGCTCGCTCGGTTTTCGTCTGGGGCCATTTGAGTTGATCGACCTGATCGGTGCAGATGTCAACTTCGCTGTGACCCAGTCGGTGTACGATGCCTACTTCCAGGAGCCGCGCTACCGACCGCATCCGATCCAGGCACAGATGGTCGGCAGCAACCGGTTGGGCCGCAAGAGCGGCCGTGGCTTCTACGATTATCGCGACGACTGAGTGCGCAAGCCATGTCGTAAAACAAAGAGCGCCAGGATCGACCCGGCGCTCTTTTTGATCAGACGGTGGAAGAGGCGGGCCTGTTACTTGGCGAAGCCGACGGCGCGCGTTTCGCGGATGACCGTTACCTGAATCTGACCGGGATATTGCATATTGTCTTCGATGTTGCGTGAAATCTCTTTCGACAGCCGGACCGCTTCCAGATCGTCGATCTGGTTGGGCTTGACCAGGATGCGTATCTCCCGACCGGCCTGGAGCGCATAGGCGCTCTCGACGCCGGGGAACGACGTGGCGATCTCTTCCAGCGTGCGGACGCGCTTGATATAGTTTTCCAGACTCTCGCGCCGGGCGCCCGGTCGAGCGCCGGAGATCGCGTCGGCCGTTTCTACCAGGATGGCTTCCACCGTTTCCTGTTCCACCTCGTGATGGTGAGCGGCAATGGCGTTGACGACCAACGGCGGGACCTTGAAGCGGCGGGCAAAGTCCGCGCCAATCTGGGCGTGGGTGCCTTCCTGGTCATGGTCCATCGCCTTGCCGAGATCGTGGAGCAAGGCACCCATCTTGGCCAATTCGATATCGGCGCCCAACTCTGCCGCCAGCATGGCGGCAATGTGGGACGCTTCGACGGCGTGCTGCAGCTGATTCTGGCCGTAGGAGGTCCGGAACTTGAGGCGGCCGAGTGTCTTGAGAATTTCTGGGTGGAGGCCGTGGACGTTCGCTTCGTACGCGGCCTGTTCGCCAGCTTCCTTGATGACGGAATCGACTTCAGACTGCGCGTCCTGGATGAGCTTCTCGATGCGGGCAGGGTGGATCCGGCCATCGGTAATCAGCTTGGCCAGCGCTCGCCGCGCTACTTCGCGGCGGACCGGATCAAAGCTGGAGACGGTGACTGCCTCCGGTGTGTCGTCGACGATGATGTCGACCCCGGCGGCCTGCTCGAAGGCGCGGATGTTGCGGCCGTTACGGCCGATGATACGCCCCTTCATCTCGTCGCTGGGCAGCGGCACGACAGAGACTACCATGTCAGCTACCTGGTCGGTGGCCAATCGCTGGATGGCCATGGCAATCGTCTTGCGCGCCTGGTCCTCTGCGCTCTCCTTAGCCCGGTTCTCGATCTCCCGAATGACGCGGGCCAGGTCTTGTTGGGCTTCCTTTTCGACTTTTTCGATCAACAGCGCTTTGGCATCATTGCTCGTCAGGCTGGCGATCTCTTCCAGCTTAAGGCGCTGCTCTTCTTCGAGGTCAGCCATTTCATTCTGACGCCGGTCCAGTTTGCTTTGACGCTTGTTGAGCATTTGCTCGCGAGCTTCCAGCTTGGTGGCGGTTTTGTCCTGATTTTCGCTCCGCCGGTCGATACGTTCCTCGGCGCGGGCCAGGTCTTCGTAGCGTCGTTTGATGACGTTTTCGGCTTCCTGGCGAATCTCTTGTGCCTCTTCGCGAGAGGCTCTGAGGATAGCTTCAGCTTCTCGCTCGGCCGCCTGACGCCTCTGCGCCAGCTCGGCTTCTACGGCGGCGATTTCCGCCTCCATACGTGGCTTCAATATGAGCCACATCACAACGGCTGCAATTGCGCCACCCACAATTGCGCCGATTAATAGGAAAGTCCAGGCAGGCATAGTGAGTTCTCCTTCATGCGTTATTATGTGTTTCAGATTGCAGCGCCTGCCAACTCTCGGTCACCACTTCGCGTACGATGTCATACGGGAAGCCTTGCCGCTGCAGGTAGCTGCCTAGCTTGTTTCTGTACTCTTCTTCTGAAAGACGCTGCCAGCGCCGGCCTTTCTTCTGGGCCAGGCGTCGCGCGGCGTCCGTTTCATCGTATTCTTCGAGTGCGTGGTCAATGGCTTCGCGGTCGAGCCCTTTGCCGCGCAGCTCATACTGCAGCGCACGCTGGCTGCGAGGTCGGAACGCCTCGCGCTGTTCGACCCAGAACTCGGCGAACGCTTCATCGTTGGCGTAGCCCGCGTCGACGACGTAGTCGACAACGGCCGCTTCGACCGTCTCGCTATAGCGATGGCGGCGTAGGTAGCGGCGAATTTCAGTGACGCTGTAGGGGCGTCGGGCCAGCAGGCGCAAGACACGATCCTTAGCTTTCTCAATTTCGTCGGACGCCTGCAGCGAGTCGATCTCCTCTGGAAGAAGCGTTTGACCCACCTTGAGACGCAGCGCGAGGTCCATATCCAGCCCGAAGGCAAATGCATCGTCGAGGTAGACATTGACCCGGGTGGGGTCTCTCTTTTGGACGGATAGCGCCGTAATCGTGTTCATGATGGCTGTGCCAAAACAAAAAGCCGTGACCCAAGAGCCACGGCTAATGAACAGGCAGTGCCAGCTTCACGTTCAATTGTCAATAAAGCTCTGCCAAATGAAAGGCAGAGACCCGACCGGGCTGGATTGCGGGAAAGCCTTGCCGGCTGTCAGGCCGAACAGGACATCTAATTACGTCTAGCGTCTTGTATTCTACCGGGGACGCGGGCCCCACATTTCTTTACCTACTGGCTTCCGGCTACCTTCGTTGCCCAAGGCAACACGTTCCTACACTCTTCGACGGTTCAGACCGCATACAATAACCGGACACTCCAGGTTAGATTATTAGAACAGGTAAAATAGCGTTCGTTAGATAGAGCAACTCCGCCTAACACCAGCTACTGGGTAATCCTTATCGACACGAATTGCCGCACGTTGGTGCGAGCCTCTCAGCTCGCGGGTTCAATAGCCCTGGCAAATGGTCGTATTTCTCTCAATTCTTCCAGGTCGAATGGATGAACAAACCTGCCCGCAACCGGGCGCAGAGAGTTCATGTCATTCGACTTCAATTGTTACTCCTGGTAAGCCTGCTTGTTGACGAATCTGGCCTTCCAGGTCTGCCAACATTTCAGGGTTTTCAGCAAGATAGGTCTTGGCATTTTCGCGCCCCTGACCAAGGAGGGTCTCTCCATAGCGGAAGTAGGCGCCGCGTTTGTCGACGATCTCGTAGGCCGTGGCCAGGTCGAGGACGTCGCCGGTGCGGGAAATGCCTTCGTTGTACATGATGTCGAATTCAGCTTCTGTGAAGGGCGGGGCGACCTTGTTCTTCTTGACCTTCACTCGCGTCCGGTTGCCAATTACATCGCTGCCAGACTTGATAGCCTGGATGCGACGGATGTCGAGGCGCACAGAGGCGTAGAACTTCAACGCATTGCCGCCGGTGGTGGTCTCCGGGTTGCCAAACATGACGCCAATCTTCTCGCGCAGCTGGTTGGTGAAGATGACGGCGGTGTTGGTCTGTTTGATCACGCCGGACAGCTTCCGCAGAGCCTGGGACATGAGGCGAGCCTGCAAGCCCATATGGGAGTCGCCCATCTCGCCTTCAATCTCGGCCCGGGGGACGAGAGCGGCGACGGAATCGATGACGACGACGTCCATGGTGCCGGAGCGGATCAGGGCATCGGCAATCTCCAGCGCCTGCTCGCCAGTGTCTGGCTGAGAGACGTAGAGGTTGTCGATATCGACGCCACAGCGAGCGGCGTAGATCGGATCGAGAGCATGCTCCATGTCGATGAAGGCGCAGATGCCGCCCAGATGTTGGGCTTCGGCAATGATGTGCTGGCAGAGTGTGGTCTTACCGGACGACTCGGGGCCGTAGATCTCGATGACCCGCCCGCGTGGAATACCGCCTACGCCAAGCGCCAGGTCAAGCGACAGGGCGCCTGTTGGGACCACGTCGATATCCAGTTTGCTGGTGTCGCCGAGACGCATAATGACGCCGTCGCCGAACCGTTTGTTCAGATTAGCCAGAGTGGCCTCAAGAGCACGATCCCGGGCCTGGTCGTTGGTTGTCATCAGGTTGTATTCACTCGCAAAGTCAGCACTATGCCTTTGCGTTAAAGAGTCTACTGAATTACTTAAGGTCTTTATGTAGTGTACAATAGCGCCATGCAATTGGCAAACAGAACGACCGGCTCTAACGGGCAGACTGAGGGCATTCGAACGGCGGTTCAACGAGACGCCGGGGCGATCATGCGACTGCTGCAATCGGCCGAGTTGGCGCATGTGCATGTGGATTGGAGGCTGCCCGGTGAGTGGTTGGGCGAGCCAGCATTTCTGGTGCGTGAACGGCCGTCCGATGATGAGAGCCAGATAGGTTTTCTGTCCCGATCGCGGCCATCGTTGGACACGGTGCTGTGCGTGGCGGCTGATCCGCCGCCTGCCGCCTGGGTTCGAATCTCAGGCGCCAGGGAGGTCACCGAGCTGCCGGTGCTGGAGGAAATGTTTCGCATAGCGACCGATTTGCTCCGCCCAGACGTGGACGAAATCGCCTGGTTCGTCACCGATCAGTGGCCAGTTTCCTGGCTGGAGGAACTAGGGTTTGGGGTAGCGGATGATGTGATGACTTATCGCAAGCGTGACTTCTCCATACCGCCCATCGAAATCGTCGCGGATCTTCACATTCGCCCGGCGCGGGCGGACGAAATGGGGGAGCTGGCCACCATTGAGGAGTTGGCTTTCGAGCCGCGTTGGCGGCACAGTGCGGACAGTCTGGGCATGGCTCGTAAACAATCATTGTGTTTCGATGTGGCGGAGGTGGCGGGCGAACTGGTCGGCTTTCAGTTTAGCACGCGCAGCCAGAACAGCGCCCATTTGGCCCGCATGACGATCCACCCGGATTGGCAGGGGCAGGGGATCGGCGGCGCCCTTTTGGCCGAGGCGCTGGCCACCTATCAGGCCGTGGGCAGCGTCGACTCGACGTTGAACACGCAGCGCACGAACGAGCCTTCTCGAAAGTTGTACACGCGTTTTGGCTATGAACCGACCGGTCAGCACTTTCCGGTGTGGTCACTGAGCATCTAGGGTCTGGCGGTCTGCCACTGTTCCCTTAGCCTCCGGGCAAGGAGTGCTGTGTCAGTGCGGATCATTGTCTAGAATCAAGAGGAGTCCGCGTCTAATCTGGCGCGGCGCAGCGGATCAATCGGTCTACCCAGGAAGGAGATAAGAGAGTATGGCTGCAATCAAGCTGGAACATGAGGCTATCCAGGCCGCCTTGGCGGAGATGCCGGGTTGGGAAGTGAAAGACGGCAAACTGCACAAGCAGTTCAAGTTTGCGAACTTTGGACAGGCGTTGGGTTGGATGGTGATGGTTGGTGTGGAGGCCGACAAGATGGACCATCATCCGGAGTGGAGTAATGTGTACAGCCGGGTGACGGTTGATCTGACCACCCACGAGTTGGACAATGCGATCAGCGATCTGGATGTCAAGTTGGCGAAGATAATGGACAAGGCGGCGGCGGGTTAGGCAGGCGCGTCGCCCAAGCCAGCGCAAGAAAAAACCGCGTCCACTTGGACACGGTTTCTTGATTTCCTATAGCGGGGGCAGGATTCGAACCTGCGACCTCCGGGTTATGAGCCCGACGAGCTGCCACTGCTCTACCCCGCAACGCAGAATCTATATCATATCATATCGCCGCAATTTGTCAAATCAATTGACGATGGCGCTGACAGTTCCTATAATGCTCAACGTACTCAAATAACCAAATAGATGTTCATGCGGGTGCCCGCGGTTGGCGGGCTGAGATGCTCTTTAGTCTGGAGCGAACCGTCGAACCTGATCCAGATCATGCTGGCGTAGGGAATGCAAGTTACAATGACGCAAACGCCTTCTGGTCTGGACCAGAAGGCGTTTTGTTTTGGAAGGTGGACGAAAACTGATGATGAAGAAAGTGCGAAGATTATGGTTGCTGATGGGATTGGTCGTGGGGTTGGCCGCCTGTTCGGCCGGAGGCGCTCAGGTCGAGGGTCCGGCAACCATTCGTCTGATGACCCATGACAGTTTTGATGTGAGCGAAGACGTGCTGGCCCTGTTTGAAGCCGAGACGGGCTATACTGTGGAGATCTTGAAGTCTGGTGATGGCGCTGAGATGGTCAACAAAGCGATTCTGGCAGGCGACAATCCGCTGGCTGATGTGCTGTTCGGCGTCGACAATGCGCTGTTGAGCCGGGCCCTGAACAATGAGTTATTCCTGCCCTATGACTCACCCCAATTGGCTGACGTGTCGGATGCGCTGAAGCTTGATCCGGAGAACCGGGCCTTGCCAGTGGATTACGGTGACGTCTGCCTGAACTACGATGTGGCCTGGTTTGAGGAGAACGGCTTGATACCGCCGCAATCGTTGAATGATCTGGCAGCGCCGGCGTATGCCGGTTTGACCGTGGTGCAGAACCCGACAACCTCCACACCGGGGTTGGCCTTCCTGCTGACAACGATTGGGGTGTATGGCGAGGACGGCTATCTGCCGTACTGGGAGTCCCTCCTTGCCAACGACTTGTTGATTGTCAACGGTTGGGAGCAGGCGTATTATGAACAGTTCAGCGCGGTCTCCGACGGGGCGCGGCCGATTGTCGTCAGCTACGCTTCCAGCCCACCGGCTGAAGTATTCTTCGCCGAGACACCGCCGGAGCGAGCGCCGACGGCCGCCGTGACGAGCGCCAATACGTGCTTTCGGCAGATCGAGTTTGTTGGCATCTTGCGCGGCACGGCAAATGAGGCGGCCGCTCGCGAGCTGGTCGACTTTATGCTGAGCCGCAGCTTCCAGGAAGATATGCCGCTGCGCATGTTCGTCTATCCGGCGAACGAAACGGCCGAGCTGCCCGAGGTGTTTGCTGCGTTCAGCCAGGTGCCCGCGCAGGCAGTGACGATTGAGGCAGCGCTCATTGAGGCGAACCGGGAACAGTGGCTGCGCGACTGGGCTGAAGTCGTTCTTCAATAATTGATAGGGATGGATTGCCCCTGGCTGGGACAGGGCGGTCGGGTGTGCTGAAGGTGGAGACAGGTAGACCATGAGCTTGAACAGGACAGGGCGGCGGGTAGTGACGGCAGCGATGTTGAGTTTGCCGCTGCTGTTCTTCGCCCTGTTCTACTTCTACCCGACTGGCTCGCTGCTCCACCTGGGCCTGTTTCCCGAAGGCAGGCTTGACCTTGGGCCGTTTGCTGAGGTGTCCACGTCTAGCTACTTCTGGCGTGTTCTGTGGTTCACCATCTGGCAAGCGGTTCTGTCGACGGTCCTTACCCTGACGCTGGCCATGCCGGGCGCTTATGTATTGTCCCGCTACAAGTTTCGGGGGAAAGGGGTTGTGCGAGCCGTGGCCACGCTGCCTTTCGTGCTGCCCACTGTGCTTGTGGCCGTGGCGTTCACGGCCTTGATTGGCCCGCAGGGGATTATCAACAATTGGCTGGTTGATGCGTTCGGGCTGGAAACGGGCCCGATACGGATTAGCCAAACGGTCTGGATCATTCTGCTGGCGCATGTCTTCTACAACTACAGTGTCGCCCTGCGTATCATCACGACGTACTGGACCACGATTCCAGACGACCTGTCCCAGGCAGCCCAGATGTTAGGCGCCTCCCCGTGGCGTGCGTTCTGGGAAGTGACCTTTCCTGCACTGCGACCGGCCATCATGGCGGCCGCTGTTCTCGTCTTTGTCTTCTGCTTTACGAGCTTCGGCGTCATTGTCATCCTGGGCGGGCCACAGTTCGCGACGCTGGAGGTTGAAATCTACCGCCAGACGCTAAACTTTCTGAACCTGCCGGTGGCGGCCGTCCTGTCCATCTGGCAGATTGCGTTCACGTTTGTCCTCATGTGGTTCTACACGCGCACCCAGGCCCGGTTGACGCGGACCGGACAGGCCAACGGGGGACGGACTTCGTCCCGTCCTATCACCACTGCGCGACAGGGTGTCGTTGTCTTTGCTACTGTCGGCCTCATTTTGGTGCTGGTCGGGGCGCCCTTGCTGGCGTTGGTCAGCCGGTCTTTTCAAGGCGCGGACGGCCCGACGCTGGTTTTCTACCGCGAACTGTTCGTCAATCGCACCGGCTCGCTTTTCTTCGTGCCTCCCGTCGAGGCAATCCGCAACTCGCTGCTGTTTGCCCTGGCGGCGACGTTTCTGGCGACCACGCTTGGTTTGCTGAGCGTTCAGCTCCTGACCCGGGGACAGCGACGGCCGCACGGATTCGCGCCGCAGCTTGGTCGTCTGCTTGATCCGTTGTTCATGCTGCCGCTCGCGACGTCGGCTGTGACGCTCGGTCTCGGTTTCCTGGTGGCGCTGGACGAACCACCCCTTGATCTGCGCTCATCCATCTTCTTGATTCCGATCGCTCATGCCCTGGTGGCTATTCCGTTTGTGCTGCGAAGTGTGCTGCCGGCGTCCCGCGGCATTAGCGCCTCATTGCGGGAGGCGGCGGCTACGCTGGGGGCGAACAACTGGCGCGTCTGGCGGGAGGTAGACTGGCCCCTGCTCCGGGCAGCGATGCTGGTGGGTGCGGTTTTCGCCTTCACCATTAGCATGGGTGAGTTTGGGGCCACCGTATTCCTGGCCCGCCCGCAGACACCGACCATGCCCGTGGCCATCTTTCGGTTTCTGGGGCAGCCCGGTGCGCTCAACTATGGGCAGGCATTGGCTATGAGTTCTATCTTGCTGGTGATCTGCACCATAGCATTTCTGCTGATCGAACGCGTTGGAGGTGGTCGTGATGATGCCTTCTAAGGCGGGACAATCTATTCTCCGGGTGACCGAGATCAGCAAGGGGTATCCACCTGATGTGCAGGCGTTGGCGGGTGTGAGTCTGGACGTAATGGCGGGTGAGATCATGTGTTTGCTCGGCCCGTCCGGCTGCGGCAAGACGACCTTGCTGCGCATCATCGCCGGACTGGAACGGCCCGACTCCGGTACCGTCACTTTTGACGGTCAGGAGATGAGTGGCATGCCCCCGCACGAGCGTGACTTTGGAATGATGTTCCAGGACTTCGCCTTGTTTCCACACAAGAATGTCTATGACAATGTCGCGTTTGGTCTGCGCATGCGCCGCCAATCCGAAGATGTCATCAGAGCCAGGGTAAATGAGATGCTGGCGCTGGTAGATATGAGCGACTACGAGACGCGAGATGTGGAGCTGCTCTCGGGCGGAGAACAGCAGCGCGTGGCCCTGGCCCGCTCGCTCGCGCCGGATCCCCGGCTCATTCTATTGGACGAACCGCTGGGTGCGCTCGACCGGGCGCTGCGCGAACGGCTGATGCTCGATGTGCGCGACATCTTGAAGCAGGTCCACGTCACTGCCATCTATGTGACTCACGACCAGACTGAAGCGTTTGCTATTGGCGACCGGATGGCGATTATGAATCGCGGCCAGCTCGAACAGGTCGCTGCGCCGCAGGCTGCCTATGCCAGCCCAGCCACCCCGTTTGTGGCCGACTTTTTTGGCTTTGAGAATCTTGTGCCGGTATCGAGCCTGGAGGGCGGTATAGTTCACACTGAGATAAGCTCATTCGAGAATAATATCAACGCTGGGCCTGTGGTGGATGATGGCACGCTCCTTCTGGTCAAGCCACAGGGAGCAATGATTCGTCCTCTCATTGATGAAGAGGTCAATGCACCTGAGCCGAACCGTTTCTTCGCCGACGTGACTGCCCTCTCGTTTCGGGGACGTTATACTCAGGTGTGGTTAGAAAGCGCGGGATTGCGTTTGCTGTTTGAGGTAAGCGGTTCCCCGCCGTTCGGCCCCGGTGATCGGGTCGAAGTGACAGTGTCACCTGAGCAGACCATCCTCTATCCGTCGGCATTATTATAGAATAGTCGCGTGATTCGCCCCGCTCAGGGTGCAACGCTATACTTAAAATGTAAAGAGATTCGCCGGATGGTAGGGTTTGAACTGGCTGGCGATGCGATTTGCTTATCCCAGAGGGAGTGGGTGGCTGAATGTTAGATCTCGATCCCGCAGTACTGATTGCCCGCGCTATTGTCTTGCTCATTGCGTTCACGATCCATGAGCTGGCTCATGCGCTCACGGCCGATTACCTGGGCGATCCGACGCCCCGTAACATGGGCCGGATTACGCTCAACCCGCTGAAGCACCTCGACCCAATTGGGACGATCTTGCTGTTGATAGCCGGTTTCGGCTGGGCCAAACCAGTCATGGTCAATCCGATGAATATGCGCGGGAATCCGCGGACGGCGATGGCGATTGTGGCCATTGCTGGGCCGGCGTCCAACATCCTTATGGCGGCGCTGGCAGCCATTCCGTTCCAGCTAGGGCTGGTTAGCTTCAGCTTTTCGCCGCCGCCGGGCTCGCTTTTCTCCGCCTCTTTCCTGCTGTCGGAGTTTATCTGGATCAATCTGGTGCTGGCATTCTTCAACCTTATTCCTGTCCCACCGCTGGATGGCTCGAAAATACTGTTTGCGATTCTTCCTGCTGAGATCGCGTTTCGTCTGCAGCCTCTCCAGCAGTTTGGATTCCTCATTCTCATGGGTATTGTCTTCCTGGTCCCGGCGGTGATGAACGTCCTGGTGATGTTCCCGGCCCAGTACACGCTGCGCTTCCTTATCGGCTGACGTGCGGATCAGATATCGTCTGCGCCAATTGTGGCGCAACATGAATGCGGGACCATTGCCGGACAGTGCGTGGCAGGAGATCGAGGCTGTATTGACGCCATCCGAGCTGCAGCTGTTTCGCCGCTTTGCGCCTGCTGACCGGTGGCACAGCTATCGCGTGTTCAAGACGGTCAGTGAGCAGGGAAAAACGGATAGGCCATTGCTGGTGGCTTCGCTGCTCCATGACGTGGGCAAGACGAGCTGTGATAGTAGTATGTGGGATCGGTCGCTGGTCGTCGCGGTGGAAAAGATGTGGCCCAGTCGGGTGGAAGCGTGGGGCAGTGGCCCGCCGACAGGGTGGAGGCGTCCTTTTGCCATGCGCCAACAGCACCCGGTGTGGGGGGCGGAACTGGCCGAAGCGGCTGGCAGCGACCAATCGATCATCAAGCTGATTGCCAACCACCAATCACCGCAAGCCAACACATTGTCGGCCCAGGAAAGTCACTGGCTGGACGCACTGCGCCAGGCTGATGAACAGCACTAACAGAGAGGCAGAATGAAAGCACAGACAGTAACGATTATCGGCACGGGGCGTGTAGGCAGCTCTGTTGGGTTGGCCCTAAAGGAAGCGACGCTGCCGTTGACCATTATTGGCCACGACCGCAACCGGCATGTGGCCGACCAGGCGAAGGCATCCGGTGCTGTCGATCGGATTGAACGCAATCTGGTCAATGCAGTGTCCCAGGCGGACATCGTCGTCTTTGCCTCGCCGCTGTACGAGCTGAAGAAAACGCTGATGGCGATCGGTGAAGATCTCCAGCCCCACGCTCTTTTCCTTGATTTTTCGCCGCTCAAGTCCCCCGCGCTGGGTTGGGCGAGAACGTACTTGCAAGCGGGCTACTATATCGGAGCAGTGCCGACATTGGCGGCAACGTATCTGCCAGACGGCCGCAGAGATGTAGGCGCGGCCAGCGCGGACTTGTTCCGCGACAGCCTCTTTTGCCTTATGCCCGACGCTGAGACGGACCCGCAGGCGGTGGCGACGGCTGTAAACTTTGGGACATTGCTGGGCGCCAAGCCGTACTTTCTTGACCCGGCTGAGTATGACAGCCTGGTCCAGGGCGTGGAGACGCTGCCGGGTATCATGGCAGCGGCGCTGTTCGGCGCAGTCGAAGGAGCAGAAGGCTGGCGTGACATGTTGCGCCTGGCCAATAACTCCTTTGGAACAGCGACCCAGCCGCTGGCTCAGGAGACTGACATTGTCCACAAGATCCTGAACGACAAGACAGCAACCCTGCGCTGGCTGGATGCGCTGCTGAGCGAACTGGGTCGATGGCGTAATCTGGTGGAGGAAGGCGACCCGGAGATTCTCGACCTGACGATTGGCGACGTGTTGACCAGACGGGAAGCGTGGCTGGCTGAGCGGGCCAAGAACGATTGGGTGGAGCTGACTGATTCGAACGTGCAGTCGCCTAATATGTCGGAGCAGTTATTCGGCACCTGGATTGCGGGCGCGGCTGGTCGCGACAAGGGCAAGGATAAGTAAGTCGTTCGGCTGTTGGGTTTTGCCGGCTGGTCAAGTGAACACGTTGGCCCGGCCTCTACTGCCACCCGGAGAAGATGATCTGTGCGGGTATTGATGATTGCGCCTACCTCCTTCTTCAGTGACTATGGAGGCCATATCCGCATCCGGGAAGAGATGCAGGCTTTAGCCGCCAAAGGGGTCGAGGTGGCGGTCGTCACCTACTACAAGGGGAATGACGTCGCTGGCCTCGACATTCGACGAACCGCGCCGCTGCCGTGGCGCACCGACTATGAGGTGGGCTCCTCGCGCCACAAGATCGCGTTCGATGCCTATCTGGCCGTGACGGCGCTGCGAGAAGCGCGACGATTCCGACCGGATGTCATTCATGGCCACATGCACGAAGGGGCGCTGATTGGCGGCGTGGTCGGCCGCTTGCTGGGCAAACCGCTGGTCTTTGACTTCCAGGGCAGCCTGACGGCCGAGATGGTTGATCATCAGTTTCTCGATCAGGATGGTCGAGTGTTTCCTTATATATGGCGGATGGAGCATTACATCACGACCTCCCTGCCGGAAGCGGTGCTGACGAGTTCCCGACTGGCAGGCCGTCTGCTGGAGGATGAGTTTGGCGTTCCGGCAGAACGTATCACTGAGCTGCCTGATTGTGCCGACTCAGAGCAGTTTGATCCGGAGCGCTTTGCCTATGCGGTGGGCGAGCACCCGCTGCGACAGCAGTACGGCATTGCGCCGAAGCAGTCGGTCATTGGTTATTTGGGGTTGCTGACAGACTATCAAGGTGTGCCCCACATTCTTGAGGCAGCGGCGCAGTTGAAGGCGGCGGGCGATGACAGCCACTTTCTGATAATGGGCTACCCGAATGTTGAGCATTACCAGATGGTGGCCGCCGAACTAGGAGTGACCGACCGGGTCTCGTTCACAGGTCGGGTTCCGTTCGACGACGCACCGTTCTATTTATCGGCCTGTACTGTGGCGGTGGCGCCCAAGCTGTCGGCAACCGAAGGCAGCGGCAAACTGCTCAACTACATGGCGATGGCCCTGCCAACGGTGGCCTATGACACGCCAGTCAATCACGAATACCTGGGCGAGGCGGGGGTTTACGTGCCACGCGGAAATGTGGCGGGGCTGGCTGCTGCGTTGGCGGAACTGGCCCACGATCCGGAGCGGCAGGCCGGGCTGGGGCAGGTGCTCCGGACGCGGGCCATCGAAACGTTTAGCTGGCCGGCTGCCGCCGACCGGATAATTGAGGTGTACGAGGGCTTGACAAATGCCTGATATGGCCTTATACTACAAGTTCGCGTAAATATGTCTCATGGCCAATTAGTCTACTGACATAGCGACTGTCAATCCGCGGTGCAACCAGCACGTTGCACCTTTTCTGTGTGAACAGGTGTATTTTTCAATGCGGGCCAACGCATGTTGACCCGTCAGGGAGCAGGTGGAACTTAGATGCCCAGTTCTTATACCAAAAGCTACGCGCGAACAACCGAACCGATGGAGCTGCCGACACTTATCGATGTGCAGCTGAATTCGTTCAAGCAGTTTGTTGAAGAGGGTTTACCCGAGTTGTTTGACGAGATTTCACCCATTGAGAGCTACAATGGCGATCTCAAGCTTTTCTTTCCTTCCAACCGGCCTGAGGTTGAGGGTTTTGACCTCAAGTCCTGGTTCGGTGAACCGAAGTATTCTGTAGAAGAGTGCGTGGAGCGCGACATGAGCTACGCGGCTCCGCTGTATGTTAACGTACTGCTCTACAGCACGGATCTGGATCAGCCCATTGTCCAGGAAATCTTTATGGGCGACTTCCCGCTGATGACTCCGGCGGGCACCTTCATTATTAACGGCACCGAACGTGTCGTGGTCAGCCAGTTGATTCGTTCGCCTGGCGCGTACTTCGAGATCGAAGACGAGCGCGCCACCGGACGGCCGTTGGCAATGGGTAAGCTTATTCCGGACCGCGGGGCCTGGATGGAGTTTGAGACCCGCAAGACCGACTATCTGACGGTCAAGTTCAACCGCAAGCGCACCGTGCCGGTGACGCTCTTCTTGCGGGCAATGGCTGCCATTGACGACGGCCTGGGCAACCCGCTTCTGAAGGACGGCACCGACGAGGAACTGCTGGCCTTGTTTGCTGATGTCGACACCAATGGTGAGCATCTCTACATTCAGGGCAGCATTGAGCAGGAGCCGCCTTGGGACGACAGCCGTCCTATTCCGGAGCAGGCTCTGATTGAGTTTTACAAGCGGATGCGCCCCGGTGACCCGCCGACCAAAGACAACGCCGAGCAATATTTGCAGGAGCAGTTGTTCGACAGCCGCCGCTATGACCTGGCGGCCGTTGGGCGATACAAGCTGAACAAGCGTCTGAATCTGCAGAACGAAGTACCGCTGACCCACCGGACCATCACCCAGCACGATATCGTGAATCTGGTCCGTCGCATGATCCTGATCAACAACGGTCTGGAAGGCGCGGACGACATCGACCACCTTGGTAACCGCCGGGTGAAGACAGTTGGTGAGTTGATTCAGGCCAAGCTGCGCGTTGGGTTGCGCCGGATGGAGCGTGTAGTCCGCGAACGTATGTCGATTCGCGACAGTGAGAACGTGACTCCGGTCACGTTAATCAACATCCGTCCCGTCGTGGCCGCGATTCGCGAATTCTTCGGCAGTTCGCAGTTGAGCCAGTTCATGGAACAGGCGAACCCGCTGGCCGAGCTGACCCACAAGCGGACACTGTCTGCGTTGGGTCCCGGTGGCCTGCGCCGCGAGCGAGCCGGGTTCGAGGTACGTGATGTGCATCATAGCCACTACGGCCGCATCTGCCCGATCGAGACGCCGGAAGGACCGAACATCGGTCTTATCGGCCGTCTGGCTACCTATGGCCGCGTCAACAAGTACGGCTTCATCGAGACGCCATATCGCCGCGTGCAGAACAAGATCGCCGGCGACAGCGATGAACTGATTGGCCACGATGCGTTTGCCAATGTGGTGGACCCGGACACGGGTGAGATCATCGTCGCTGCTGGTGAGGAGATAACCAAGACCGCAGCCAAGGCGATCAAGAAAGCAAAGATCGAAGAGGTCCAGGTCAAGCCGTTCCTGACTGATGAAGTCGCCTACATGTCGGCTGACGAAGAGGATGCCTACACAATTGCCCAGGCCAATGCGAAGTTGGATGACCGGGGCCAGTTCGTGGATGCTCGCGTTTCGTCGCGCCGCAATCAGCAGTTCCGTTTCACTTCGGTGCAGCGCATTGATTACATGGACGTCGCTCCGCGGCAGATTGTTGGTGTGTCGGCGGCGCTTATCCCGTTCCTGGAGCATGACGACGCCAACCGCGCGTTGATGGGCTCCAATATGCAGCGCCAGGCCGTGCCGCTGCTGCAGCCAGATGTACCGGTTGTCAGCACGGGCATGGAGCTGCAGGCGGCGTTGAACTCCGGTCAGGTGATTCTGGCCGATGGTCCGGGTGAAGTTGTCAGCGTGTCAGGCGAGAAGATTGTGGTGATGGGCGAGGAAGGTCCGCGCACCTACAAGTTGCGCAAGTACAATCGCTCGAACCAGAGCACCTGCATTGATCAGCATCCGGTGGTTTACCGCGGACAGCGCGTGCAGACCGGTAACGTTCTGGCTGATAGCTCTTCGACCAACCACGGTGAACTGGCTCTCGGTCAGGATGTGGTCGTCGCTTTCCTTTCGTGGGAGGGTGGCAACTTTGAGGATGCGATCCTCGTTAGCGAGAATATGGTTCGTGGCGACCGCTTTACATCGGTTCACATTGAGAAGCATGAAGTTGAAGCGCGTGATACGAAGCTGGGTCCGGAAGAGATTACCTACGACATTCCGAACGTCAGTGAAGACGCGCTGAAAGACCTTGACGAGCGCGGCATCATTCGCGTTGGCGCTGACGTCAACGAGAACGACATTCTGGTTGGCAAGATCACGCCCAAGGGCGAGAAAGAGCTCAGCCCGGAAGAAAAACTGCTGCGGGCTATCTTTGGCGACAAGGCGCGCGAGGTGAAAGACTCCAGCCTCCGGTTGCCCAACGGCGCTCGCGGCAAGGTAGTGGACGTGCAGGTGTTCGATCGTCAGCATGACCGTGACCTGCCTGCCGGGGTGGAGACGATGGTCCGGGTCAGTGTGGCGCAGCGTCGCAAGATCTCCGAGGGTGATAAGATGGCCGGTCGTCATGGTAACAAGGGTGTTATCTCCAAGATCGTACCGGTTGAAGATATGCCTTACCTGGACGACGGAACGCCGGTAGACGTCATTCTTAGTCCGCTTGGTGTACCCGGTCGTATGAATATCGGCCAGGTTCTGGAAACGCACCTAGGCTGGGCGGCCCATCGTTTGGGTTTCCGGGCCATGACACCGGTGTTCGACGGAGCGACGGAGGAAGAGATTTCTGCCGAGCTGGGTCGTGCCTGGTTGGTCGACTATGCCTGGGACGTGGCCAGCGACTGGGCCTGGGATTGGCTGCATGAGATCGAATATGATCTCGAGCTAGTTGAAGATGACGATCATGCCCGGCGTTTGTTCATCGTCGCGTGGCTCAGTGAGTTGGGCTACGATGCCGACCGCCTGGACACGGACGTGAACTATGCGCGTCAGGCTGTCGTGAACGAATGGCTGCGTGGTCGCGACTGGAACCCGGCAACCATCTTCCCGGATGATCCGGCCACGCTGCCGAAGCTGCAGTGGATTCCATATAACGAAGCGGCGCTCAATGTCAGCATCCGCGAGTGGTACACACTGATGCTGGAGAAGTACGGTGACGAACTTCCTGAGGAGACGAAGGTTGATCCGCTTAAGACCGATCTGAGTACGCTCCGTGAGTTGGGTGCCATGATCACAATCGTCACCCATGTGCCGATTCCGGTGATCGGCAAGGAACGCCTGATCGACGGAAAGTCCGGTCGCCCGTTTGACCAGCCGGTCACGGTAGGCGTGCTTCACATGTTGAAGCTGGCCCATCTGGTTGAAGATAAGGCCCATGCCCGTTCGACTGGCCCGTACTCCCTCGTCACGCAGCAGCCATTGGGCGGCAAGGCCCAATTCGGCGGCCAGCGCTTCGGCGAGATGGAAGTGTGGGCGCTGGAAGCATACGGCGCGGCTTACACGCTGCAGGAGATGCTGACGGTGAAGTCTGACGACACGGTCGGTCGGGTGAAGACCTACGAAGCGATTGTCAAGAACGAAACGATCGAAGAGCCCGGCGTGCCGGCCTCGTTCCGAGTGCTTGTCAAAGAGTTGCAGAGCCTGGGGTTGGCCGTGGAAGCGGTCACCGAGGGCGGTGATGTGATTCGTTTTGGCAAGGAGGACGACAAACGGCCGCAGCGCCGGTGGGCAGGCGATGAGTTCATGAATTTGGCCACGCGAGGTAACTAATTCGCGCCCAAATCAGGGATCCTTTGCAGAGAATAAGCCCACCCGAAATGGGGCTTGGGGCGCTTGACAACTAAGGTGAATATGGTAGACTACTACTTCGTATGTCTAACCGTACAAAGGTAACGACTTACTAACCGTTACTAATTCGATAAGTGAGATGCGACTGGAGGCCATCGAGTGTATTTGCTGCGATGGCCTCCATTTGTCGGTCAATTGCTGCGGGGTGCTTGCATCCTGCCTGTCTATTCACTAGTCTGTCGCAGTTGACAACCGAATGAAAGCCAGGCCAACTGCTGTAAGGGTGGACGACAGCAGTTTTTTCCTGTGCGCTGTTCCAACCACTGTGTTGGCATGGTTTTTCGTTTTGCATTGTTCGTGGTTTTGAGTGAAGTAGTCGATTAAGGAGAAGCATTAGCGTGCCCACAATTAATCAGCTCGTCCGCAAGGGGCGAAGCAGTAAGTCAAAGAAGAGCAAGGCTCCTGCACTGCAGTGGACCTTCAACTCTTATAACCAGCGTCGTACACGCCAGCAGAAGGGTGCTCCCCAGAAGCGCGGCGTCTGCACGCAGGTCAAGACGATGACGCCCAAGAAGCCGAATTCGGCGTTGCGTAAGGTGGCCCGTGTTCGTTTGAGCAACGGCATCGAAGTGACCGCCTACATTCCGGGCGAGGGCCATTCACTACAGGACCACTCTGTTGTTCTGGTGCGTGGCGGTCGTGTAAAGGATTTGCCCGGCGTTCGCTATCACATTGTTCGTGGAACGCTGGACGCCAGTGGCGTTAGCGATCGTAAGAAGGGCCGTTCCAAGTACGGCGCCAAGGCGCCGAAGTAAAGGCCCAGGGAAGAAAGAGCTATGTCCAGACGTATTCGTCCCGAAAAGCGTGAGGTTGTGCCGGACATCAAGTACGGGAACGTCCATGTGGCGATGTTCACCAACCGGCTGATGTACGGTGGCAAGAAGAGCACCGCTCTTCGCGTCATCTACGATAGCTTCGATATTATTGAAGAGCGCACTGAGCAGCCCGGCGTCGAGGTTTTCGAGCAGGCGCTGCAAAACATTATGCCGCAGGTCGAGGTTCGTCCTCGCCGTGTCGGCGGCGCCACTTACCAGGTGCCGATTCCCGTTGATTCCCATCGTCAGACTTCACTGGCCATGCGGTGGCTGCTGATGGCCACGCGGGCCCGCAGCGGCCGTTCGATGGCCGAGAAGCTGGCAGGCGAATTGATGGATGCGGCCAACAATCAGGGTGCCGCGGTGAAACGCCGCGACGATACCCATCGTATGGCTGACGCGAATCGTGCGTTCTCGCACTTCCGTGTTTAGGCCCTTTGAGCATCTGACATGACGCAATATCCGCTAGATCGTATTCGTAATATTGGCATTATTGCCCACATCGACGCCGGCAAGACCACCACGACCGAGCGCATCCTGTACTACACGGGTGTCATTCAT
Source organism: uncultured Chloroflexia bacterium (assembly GCA_963715935.1). Lineage (GTDB taxonomy): Bacteria > Chloroflexota > Anaerolineae > Promineifilales > Promineifilaceae > Promineifilum. Next base: position 276,119 of record CAVQSM010000011.1, read on the forward strand.
CGTATGGGTGAGGTTCATGATGGTACGGCGACGATGGACCATATGGACCAAGAGCGCGAGCGTGGTATTACGATTACGTCGGCCGCGACGACGACCTATTGGATGGACCATCAGGTCAACATCATCGACACGCCGGGACATATTGACTTCACGGCTGAGGTCCAGCGCAGCTTGCGTGTCCTCGACGGCGGGGTTGTGGTGTTCGATGCTGTGGCCGGTGTCGAGCCGCAGTCGGAGACTGTCTGGCGTCAGGCTGATGGCTACAGAGTGCCGCGAATCTGTTTTGTCAACAAGATGGATCGCATCGGCGCAGACTTTGATCGTACCGTCGGGATGATTCGTGACCGCTTGCGGGCTAATCCGATTGTTGTGCAGTTCCCGATTGGCCGAGAAGCAGACTTCCGGGGCATCGTCGACCTCATTACCATGCAGGCGTTCATCTGGCAGGATGAGGACCAGGGTACGACCTCCGTCGAAATTGATATTCCCGAAGAGTTAGCTGATGCGGTCGAGAAGGCCCGCCACGATATGGTGGAACGGATCGCCGAGACCGATGATGAGCTGACGCTTCGCTATTTGGAGGGCGACGAGTTCACGGAAGATGAGTTGCGCGAAGGACTGCGTCAGGCGACGGTCAAGAACTTGGCCACTGCTGTCTTTTGTGGCAGCGCCCTCCGAAACCGCGGTATTCAGCGCGTGTTGGATGCAGTGGTTCACTATCTTCCTTCGCCAGAGGATGTTCCCGCTATTGAGGGCATCAATCCTTACACGGAAAAAGTCGAAAAGCGCGAGCCCGATGAGGATGAGCCGCTTTCGGCGCTTGTGTTCAAGATCGTCACCGACCCCTATGTTGGTCGGCTGGCCTACTTCCGTGTTTATTCCGGCGTGATGAGTGTTGGTGATTCGGTGCTGAACAGCGCCAAGGATCAGAAAGAGCGCGTCGGTCGCATCTTGCGTATGCATGCCGACCATCGCGAAGACCTGACTGAAGTCCGCGCTGGCGATATTGCCGCCACGCTTGGTCTGAAGCGGACCTTCACCGGCGAGACATTGTGTGATGCTTCGGCCCCGATTGTGTTGGAGTCGATTGACTTCCCTGAACCGGTAATCATGTTGGCCATTGAGCCAAAGAGCAGCCAGGACCAGGACAAAATGGGTAATGCGCTGCGTGCGCTCGCTGAGGAAGATCCCACATTCCAGGTGCGGGTCGACGACCAAACAGGCCAGACCGTGTTGTATGGCATGGGCGAGCTGCATCTTGAGGTCCTGGTTGATCGCCTGATGCGCGAGTTCAAAGTTGGTGCCAACGTTGGCCGTCCCCGGGTTGCCTACCGCGAGACGATCACCCGTCCGGTTGATAAGGCTGTCGGCCGCTTCGTGCGCCAGTCCGGTGGACGCGGTCAGTTTGGCCACGTCGTACTTAGCCTGGAGCCGACCGCGCCAGGCACCGGCATTGAATTTGAGAACGCCATTGTTGGTGGCACGATTCCGCGCGAGTTTATCCGGCCTGCTGAGCAGGGCATTATGGAAGCTCTGGAGAGCGGTGTGCTTGCCGGATACCCGATTGTTGATGTTAAGGCGACCCTCTACGACGGATCGTTCCATGATGTTGACTCCTCGGAAATGGCTTTCAAAGTGGCCGGTTCGATGGCGATCAAGGAAGGCATTCCGATGGGGAGGCCGGTCTTGCTGGAGCCCATCATGTTGATTGAAGTCGTGGCTCCGGAAGAGTATACAGGCGACGTCATCGGTAATATCTCTGCCAATCGTGGCATGATCGACGGCATGGAAATGCGCTCGGACGGTCTACAGACGATCAAGGCAAAGGTGCCTTTGGCTGAGATGTTTGGCTACGCCACCCGCCTGCGTTCTATGTCGCAGGGTCGCGGTACCTTCACGATGGAATTTGATCACTATGCCCAGGTTAGCGAATCTGTGGCGTCAGAGATTTTGCAGGGCCGCAAGTAAGCGGTTGGACTGCGTTAAAAAGAGCAATTATTGAAAGGGGTGCGTACCCGGGGTTGTCCAGCGTGACGACCGGGTACGACGAAACGAGACAAGGAAACGAACGCAATGGCCGAGAAATTTAATCGAGATAAACCGCATGTGAACGTGGGGACGATCGGGCACATCGACCACGGCAAGACAACATTGACGGCGGCGATCACCAAGACGCTGTCGCTGAAGGGCTGGGCAGACTTTTCGGCGTTCGACCAGATCGACAACGCGCCGGAAGAGCGGGAGCGTGGCATCACGATCTCGATTGCCCATGTGGAGTACGAGACGGAGAACCGTCACTACGCCCATGTGGACTGTCCGGGACATCGCGACTACATCAAGAACATGATCACGGGTGCGGCGCAGATGGACGGGGCTATCCTGGTGGTAGCCGCGCCGGACGGGCCGATGCCGCAGACGCGGGAGCACGTGCTGCTGGCGCGTCAGGTGGAAGTGCCGGCGATGGTGATCTTCCTGAACAAAGTCGACATGATGGACGACGAAGAGCTGCTGGAGCTGGTGGAGCTGGAGCTGCGCGAGCTGCTGGACAGCTACGAGTTCCCGGGCGACGAGACGCCGATTGTGCGCGGCAGCGCGCTGCAGGCGCTGGAAGGCGGGGACGACCCGGACGGAGCCGGAGTACGCGCCGATCTGGGAGCTGATGCGGGTGGTGGATGAGTACATCCCGACGCCGGAGCGGGAGACGGACAAGCCGTTCCTGATGCCGGTGGAAGATGTCTTCTCGATCAAGGGTCGCGGCACGGTAGTGACGGGCCGGGTCGAGCGCGGCATCATGGAGAAGGGCAAGGAAGTGGAGATTGTCGGGCTGACCGATGAGATCCGCAAGGTCGTGGTGACGGGAGTGGAGATGTTCCACAAAGAGCTGGACGCGGCCGAGGCGGGCGACAACGCCGGACTGCTGCTGCGCGGCATCCAGCGGGACGACGTGGAACGTGGCCAGGTGCTCTCGAAGCCGGGCAGCATCACGCCGCACAAGCGGTTCATGGGCGAGGTGTACGTGCTGCGCAAGGACGAGGGCGGACGGCATAAGGCGTTCTTCCCGGGCTACCGGCCGCAGTTCTACATCCGCACGATGGATGTGACCGGGGCGATTACGCTGCCGGAGGGTGTGGAGATGGTCATGCCGGGGGACAATGTGAACCTGGAAGTGGAACTGATCACGCCCGTGGCGCTGGAAGAAGGCAGCCGCTTCGCCATTCGCGAAGGTGGCCTGACCGTCGGCGCTGGTGTCATCACCGAAATCCTGGACAAATAGGCTAAGGACAAACCGCACCGCGGTGGTCACTGAAGCAACAATAGACTGAAACGGTCTGAACGAGAAGAGAGAGGACTTAGATGTCAAATCAGAGAATCCGTATTCGCCTCAAGGCATACGACCACCGTGTCCTGGATCAGTCGGCCAAGCGCATCGTTGGGACAGCCGAACGAACTGGCGCCCAGGTGATTGGCCCCGTGCCGCTGCCGACACGTCTGGAGCGTTTTACGGTCCGGCGCAGCACGTTCATTGACAAGGATTCGCACGAGCACTTTGAGATTCGCACGCACAAGCGGCTCATCGACGTGATCAATCCTGATTCCAAGACAATCGATACGCTGATGCGGCTGAATTTGCCCGCCGGCGTCGATATTGAAATCTCGCTATAGCCACAGGCATGCGGCAGATTTCAGGCCGTGGAGGTAGATGTGAAAGGATTAATTGGTATCAAGGTGGGCATGACTCAGGTCTTTGACGAGGCCGGGATGGTGACCCCTGTGACCATCATTCAAGCTGGGCCGTGCTATGTGACCCAGGTGAAAGACGAAGCGTCCGACGGCTATTCGGCGGTGCAAATGGGCTTTGGCGACGTATCGGCGAAGCGCCTGTCCCGTGGCGAGTTGGGCCACCTGGGAGCGCTGAAGGCCGAGAAGGGCAAGCCGAAGAAGAAAGGCGAAAGCCTGCCGCCGATGCGCCACCTGCGCGAGTTTCGCACCAGCAGCGCCGGCGACTACTCAGTCGGTCAGACGATTACCGTCGAGCAGTTTGAGGTCGGTGACGCAGTGGATGTGATTGGCAAGACGAAGGGCAAGGGTTTCGCCGGCAATGTGAAGCGACATGGCTTCAAGGGCGGCATCAAGACCCACGGTCAGTCTGACCGCCATCGTGCGCCTGGTTCAATCGGCTCTACGACTGATATGGCCCGTGTTCCCAAGGGAAAGCGCATGGCGGGTCGGATGGGCAACGATCGCCTGACCGCACAGAACCTCAAGGTTGTGCGCGTGGATCCGGAGCGCAATCTGATCGCCATTAAAGGGGCGGTGCCCGGCGCTAAGGGCGGATTGGTCATTATCCGCGATGCGGCCAAGGGCTAGACAGCGTGCCCGTCGGGTGAATCGCTAGCGAGAGAGTTAACCATGAAAGTTTCTGTACTAGACATGTCTGGCAAGGAAGTGAGCAGTGTTGAGCTGCCCGCCAGCATATTCGAAGCTCAAGTCAATCGCGATCTGATGCATCAGGCGTTGGTGCGACAGTTGGCGAATGCCCGGCAAGGGACGCACAAGTCCAAGACTCGTGGCGAGGTCAATTACTCGACGGCGAAGATTTACCGCCAGAAGGGAACAGGCCGCGCACGCCACGGCAGCCGTAAAGCGCCAATCTTTGTGGGCGGTGGTAAGGCCCATGGACCATTGCCGCGCAAGTATGTAAAGAAGATGCCGCGCAAGATGCGCCGCGCTGCGCTTTGTTCTGCGCTCTCGGCCAAGGCCGGGGCAGGCGACATTGTGCTGCTCGACTCGTTGGCAATGGATGCGCCCAAGACGCGCCGGATGGCTGAGATGGCCGAACTCCTGAGTGGTGGGGAGAGCATGTTGCTGCTCCTCAGCGAACGGGATGTCAACGTGGAGCTGTCGGCTCGCAATCTGCCGAATGTGAAGACGCTACGCGCGACTTATCTGAACATCCGCGATCTGTTGGGGCACGGCAAGATTGTCATGCCGCTGTCGGCGCTAGAAGCTGTTACTGGTTTTCTTGAGCAAGATCAAGACGGCGTTTGGGCGGACGCAGTAGACGCCTCTGAGGAGGAGTAACATGCATTGGCGCGAGATTATTCGTCGACCCGTAGTTACAGAGAAGTCCAACTACCTGGTCGACTTTACCAACCAGTACACGTTTGCCGTGCACTCGAAGGCCAACAAGCTGCAGGTCAAGCAGGCGGTTGAACTCGCCTGGCCTGGTGTGCAGGTTGAGAAGGTGCGTATTGCCAATATGCCGTCCAAGCGGTCGCGGCGGATGCGCCGGGTGGCGGTTCGCAAGCCCGGCTGGAAGAAGGCGATTGTGACGTTGCGGGCCGGTGACACCATCGAGCTGTTTGAGGGCGTCTAAGCCGGCGCACAATCTGGAGGTATCATGCCTGTTAAAGTATTTAAGCCGACTTCGCCCGGACGGCGCGACATGAGCGGCTACACATTCGAAGAGATCACACGGTCGTCGCCAGAACCGAGCCTCACGCGCGGTATGCGCAAGAGCGGCGGTCGCAATGTGCGCGGCAAAGTGACGGTTCGTCATCGCGGCGGTGGCCATAAGCGGCGTTACCGCGAGATCGATTTCAAACGCGACAAAATCGACATTCCCGGTCGCGTTGATTCGATTGAATATGATCCGAACCGGTCAGCGCGTATTGCGTTGGTGGTCTATGCCGATGGCGACAAGCGTTACATCATCGCCCCTGTGGGGCTGAAGGTGGGCGACCCCGTTGTCAGTGGTACGCGGGTGGACATTCGTCCGGGCAACACGCTGCCGCTTAGCAGTATTCCGCTCGGCACGATGATACATAACATCGAGCTCTACCCGGGTCGCGGCGGCCAGATGGTTCGCTCGGCTGGTGCTTCGGCCCAGCTGTTAGCCAAGGACCGCCCGGGCTACGTCACGGTACGTTTGCCGTCTGGCGAGGAACGCTTTGTGCTAGAAGGGTGCATGGCGACCGTCGGCCAGGTGGGCAATGTTGAGCATGGCCAGATTAGCCTGGGCAAGGCGGGTCGTAAGCGTCATATGGGTATTCGTCCGACGGTTCGCGGCTCGGCCATGAACCCGAAAGACCATCCACATGGTGGTGGTGAGGGCCGCTCGCCCGTGGGTATGGCAGGTCCGAAGACACCGTGGGGCAAGCCGGCTTTGGGTGCCCGTACCCGCCGCAACAAGCAGACGGATAAGTATATCTTCCGTCGCCGGAGCAAGAAGCGCCGTTAGTCCGGCGGATTGGACCGCTGAGCGCGGACAACAGACGAGAAGAGAGGACAGAACATGTCACGTTCGTTGAAGAAAGGGCCGTATATCGAGCCTAAACTGTTGCAGAAAATCGAAGATCTGAACAGCGAGAGAAAGCGTCAAGTGATTCGCACGTGGTCGCGTTCTAGCACGATCTTCCCCCAGATGGTTGGCCATACGATTGCTGTCTATGACGGTCGTCGTCACATCCCCATCTACATCACCGAGAATATGGTGGGACACAAGCTGGGCGAGTTTGCGCCGACGCGGACGTTCCGTGGCCATATTGCGAAATCTGAGAAGAAAGGGCGCCGGTAATCATGGCTGAGTTATTTGAAGTAAAGGCTGTTGCCCGTCATATCGCCATTTCGCCCCGCAAGGTCCGCCTGGTTGTGGACGCGGTGCGCGGTAAAGGCGCCGGTGAAGCACTGGACGCGCTGCGGTTTATGCCTCAGCGAGCAGCCGAACCGGTATTCAAGCTAATCGCCTCGGCCGTGGCTAATGCCGAAGAGAACTACGGTCTCGAGGTCGACGAATTGGTTGTCAGCAAGATCTATGCTGACGAAGGACCGCGCCATCGAAAGGCACCCTACGGGGGTCGTTTTGCTGGTCGTGGCCGCTTCCGTCCGATCATGCGGCGTTCGTCACACATAACAGTAGTGCTCGCCGAGCGCGAGTTTGCAGAGTAAGGACGCAGGATTCATCCGATTAATCGGAATGGAGGATTAAGTTGGGACGTAAAGTACATCCGGTAGGCTTCCGCCTGAATATAGTTCGTGATTGGAATGCCCGGTGGTTTGCAGAAGGTGCGCGATATCGCACTTTGTTAATCGAGGATGTGGCCATCCGCGACTTGATTAAGAATGACATGGGATCGGCGGGCATTGCCCAGGTGGAGATTGAACGTTTCCCGAATCAGGTCCAGGTGACTATTCACACGGCCCGCCCGGGAATCGTCATCGGCCGTAAGGGTGCGACGGTTAAGGAACTGCGGGCCAAGCTCCGCGACCTGACCGGCAAGACGGTGCGCGTTGAGGTTGAGGAGATTACTCAGCCGGACGCCAATGCCCAGCTCATCGCCGAGAACATCACCAGCCAGTTGGAACGCCGTATCTCACATAGCCGTGCTATGAAGCGGGCTATGTTGCAGGCGATGCGGGCTGGTGTGAAGGGAGTCCGGATTGAGGCCAGTGGCCGCCTTTCGGGTTCGGAAATGGCGCGGAAAGAGAAGATGTGGGAAGGCCGTGTGCCTCGAAACATGATTCGCGCCGATCTTGATTATGGTTTTGCCGAGGCTCTGACGACTTATGGTCGTATCGGCGTCAAGGTGTGGGTCTACAACGGCGAGATTTTGCCGCAGCGTGTAGAAGCCACCGACGTCTACATCAGCGAATAAGTCGCACCTCGCATCAATTAGACTGAACGAATAGCGGAGAAAGAATCATGTTAATGCCCAAGCGCGTGAAATATCGCAAGCAGTTCCGTGGTCGCATGCGGGGCATGGCCAAAGGCGGCACTACGCTGCTCAATGGCGAGTACGGCTTACAAGCGCTAGAGCCAGGCTGGATATCCAGCCGGCAGATTGAAGCCATTCGCCGCTCAATCGTGCGGCAGATGAAGCGTCGCGGCAAGTATTGGATCCGCATTTTTCCGGACAAGCCTGTGACTGCGAAGCCGGCCGAGACGCGCATGGGCAAGGGTAAGGGCGCGGTTGACCATTGGGTCGCGGTCGTCAAGCCTGGCCGTGTCATCTTTGAGGTGTCTGGTGTGCCCGAAGAGGTAGCCCGCGAGGCGCTGCATCGTGCTGGCTACAAGCTGCCGATTAAGACGCAGGTAATCTCGCGTGAGGAGACTCTGTAATGGCATCTATTGTTGAACTACGGCAAATGAGCCAGGACAAGATTGAGGAAATGTTGGAGAACAACCGCGAGGAACTGTTCAACCTGCGTTTCCAGAAGGCGGCCGCCGGGTTGGAGGACACCACCCGTATCCGCCACGTCCGTCGCGAAACTGCCCAGCTGGAGACGGTGTTGAATATGCGTCGTCTGGCCAAGCAGACTGCGGCATCGGTGCCGGAGATTGCGGCTGTCCTGGACGGTGTTAGTTGGAAGTCCACAGCGCGTTTCGTCTATGAGGACAGCGCCTGGCATGTGAATTTCACCGACCTCGAAGGCGGGGCGCTTGCCTCTGCGCTGGTCGATTTGAACAAGCCCCAACCGCACGGGCGCAAGGAGCGCGCGAGCAGCAAACAGGCGCACCCGGTGGTCAGTTACGAGCTGGCCGGCTAGTGAAGGCGTCCGGCTGATTGTGGCGCAGTGAGAAGAGGAACGATATGAGAGATCAACGTAAGCGACTGGTGGGCGTTGTGACCAGCGACAAGATGGATAAGACCGTTATTGTGTCGGTGTCGACGAGCAAGCGCCACCCGATTTACGGCAAGGTTGTTAGCCGGGTCAAGAAGTACCAGGCGCACGACGAAGACAATGAGTGCAATGTCGGTGACACCGTGGAGATTATTGAATCCCGGCCATACAGCCGCCAGAAGCGCTATGCACTCGTCAACATTGTCGAGCGGGCCAAATAAGTAAGGCGATCATGATACAAAAAGAAAGTCGTCTCAAAGTAGCTGATAATTCCGGAGCGCGTGAGCTGCTGGTCATCCAGGTGATGGGTGGGTCGCGGCGGCGTTACGGTGGTGTCGGTGATGTGGTCACAGCGACAGTGAAGAAGGCTGCGCCGAATTCGGCTGTCAAGAAGAGCACGGTCGTCAAGGCCGTCATTGTCCGTACATCGAAAGAGTACAAGCGAGAGGACGGCAGCTACATTCGTTTCGACGATAATGCGGCCGTCATTTTGGATGCGGAAGGCAAGAACCCGGTTGCCACGCGTATCTTCGGGCCGGTGGCCCGCGAGCTGCGCGAAAAAGGGTTTGCTCGCATTCTATCGCTGGCGCCGGAAGCGCTATAGGGACGTGAGGTAACCATGCGGATTAGAGTTGATGACGAGGTAGAAGTTATCTCAGGCAATTACAAAGGCGTGCGCGGCCGTGTCCAACGGGTCATCCCGGGAGACAATAAGGTCGTTGTAACGGGCGTTAACGTTGCCAAAAAGCACCAGAAGGCACGCCCGACCGCCGGCCGGACGCCTGCCCAGACGGGCATCATTGAGTTTGATGCCCCTATTCATGTGTCCAAGGTGATGCTGGTTGATCCGGCGACGGATCAGGTGACCCGCGTTGGCTATCGTCGTGGCGAAGATGGACAGCGCATTCGCGTGTCCAAGGCGACGGGCAACGACCTGGACTAACAACTTAATATCGAGATTTGAACCGTAGGTGAGCCAGGCGGACGAGAGCGGCCCACAATAAGGCTGGGTCGTGTGCCGGCCTGCTACTTTACCTGGAGGCAAATGATGGCGAATGAGTTTACGCCGCTGCCCGAACTCTACAAGAATGAGATCGTGCCGGCGTTGCAGAAAGAGTTTGAGTTCTCGAGCGTGATGCAAGTGCCACGGATCGAGAAAGTCGTAGTCAATATTGGACTCGGCGAAGCGCTGGACAATGCGAAGGCGATCGAAGCCGCAGTCAACGACGTGACCAAGATCACCGGCCAGAAGCCGGTGCTGACCAAGGCGAAGAAGTCTATCGCCAGCTTTAAGCTGCGCGAGGGCCGGGTCATTGGCGTCAAGGTCACGCTACGTGGCGAACGCATGTGGGCGTTTATGACGCGCCTGATTCATGTGGCGTTGCCGCGTACTCGCGATTTCCAGGGTATCTCTCCTGACTCGTTTGATGGCCGGGGCAATTACACACTTGGCCTCCGCGAACAACTGATCTTTCCGGAGATCGATTACGACAAGATTGACAAGATACGTGGTATGGAAGTGACCATCGTAACCTCAGCCTCTACGGATGAGGAAGGGCGGCGTCTGCTGTCCATGATGGGAATGCCTTTCCGGCGCGAGGTCGCCGAATTGATCTAGAGGTGGAGAGAAGCCATGGCGAAGAAATCAATGATCGCGCGCGAGAACAATCGCAAGTATCAGGTACGAGTACGCAATCGCTGCCAGTTATGTGGCCGCCCGCGGGGCTACATGCGCCGCTTTGGCCTGTGCCGCATTTGCTTCCGCGAACAAGCGTTGCAGGGCAATATCCCTGGCGTTGTCAAGTCCAGCTGGTAGAGGTGCAATTATGTCAATGAGTGATCCGATTGCCGACATGTTGACTCGTATCCGCAATGGCCTCGGCCGCGAAAAGCCGACCGTAGCCATGCCCTATTCCAGGCTAAAGGGCGACATTGCTGAGGTATTGAAGAACGAAGGCTATATTGAAGATTACGAGGTGGTGGAGCAGAAGCCCCAGGCCACACTCGTCATTACCTTGAAGTACATTGGTGATCGTCGTTCGCGGCGTTCCGTCATCACTGCCCTTGAGCGTGTTAGCAAGCCGGGGCGTCGCATCTACGTGGGCAAGCAAGGAAGTGCCCTGGGTGCTGAGTGGGATGGGCATCTCGATTATGACGACGTCCAAGGGTGTTATGACCGGCCAGAATGCGCGGCGCCACGGTGTTGGCGGCGAGGTCATCTGCAAGGTCTGGTAAACAGAACGTACGAAACCGGCTCCGCGACCCTGATAGGGCGCAGCCGTGGAGGATTAGAGATATGTCACGAATTGGTAAAGCGCCGATTCCGGTGCCGCAAGGCGTGAAGGTAGATATCAAGGGCGACCAGGTGGACGTGAAAGGTCCCAAGGGTTCGCTCAGCCAGACCTTCCATCCTGAGATGATGATCGGGCTGGACGATGACGTTCTGACCGTCAGCCGTCCGACCGATAGCCGCGAGCATCGTTCGCTGCACGGGTTGACCCGTTCGCTTTTGAACAACATGGTGACTGGCGTCAGCGACGGCTTCTCCAAAGTCCTGATGATTGAGGGCGTTGGCTATCGGTCTGAGATGGACGGCAAGTCGCTGGTGCTACACGTAGGCTATTCCCACCCGGTGACATTTGTCCCCGACCAGGGCATCTCCTTCGAGGTAGAGGAACGTGGGCGCAAGGTAACCGTGAGCGGCATCGACAAGCAGCTTGTGGGTGAAATTGCAGCCCGCATTCGCAAAACGCGTCCGCCCGAACCGTACAAGGGCAAGGGAATCCGCTACGAGAACGAGTATGTGCGGCGTAAGGCCGGTAAGGCCGGTAAGGTCTAAAAAGTCTGGTGGGTGTTCGCACCTGCTGTTGAACCTAGGATAGAAAGATCATGGCAAAGAGTGCTAACGAAGCTCGAAAGCGACGTCACCGTCGCATTCGTCGGAGAATTACCGGTACGGCCGATATTCCGCGTCTGAACGTATTTCGGAGCCTGGACAATATCTATGTCCAGATTATCAATGATGAAACGGGCCATACCCTGGTTTCCGCGTCCACAAAGGACAAACAGCTTGCCGGAGATATGAGCGGCAAGAAGAAGAAGGAACAGGCAACGCTGGTGGGCAAGGCAGTAGCGCAACGGGCGCTGGATGCCGGCATCACACAGGTCGTCTTTGACCGGGGTGGTTATCTGTATCACGGTCGCATTCAGGCCGTAGCTGATGGTGCGCGCGAGGGCGGGCTGAAGCTCTAAGGAGTTACAAGATGGGTCAGAGAAGACAGAACTTCCGCGATCAGAAAGATGATTTCGACGAGCGCATCATCGACATCACCCGTGTGGCCAAGGTGGTCAAGGGTGGTCGCCGTTTTGCGTTCCGCGTCACGGTGGTTGTCGGCGACAACCGCGGTAAGGTCGGTGTAGGTATTGGCAAGGCGCGTACTGTGCCCGATTCCATTCGCAAGGCAGTAGAGGCGGCGCGGAAGGAAATGCAGCCGGTGCCGAGTTTTGGCACGACCATTCCGCATGAGGTCATCGGCCAGCATGGCGCGGCTAAGGTGTTGCTGAAGCCGGCATCGCCTGGTACTGGTGTCATTGCGGGTGGCGGCGTCCGTGCGGTCATTGAGGCTGCCGGCTACCGTGACATCCTGAGCAAGTCGTTGGGCAGCAGCAACGTTCTCAACGTCATGATGGCGACGATGGACGGGCTGAATCAACTGCGCGACATTCGCGAGATCGCTTCTGACCGGGGCAAGGACCCGGCCGACGTGATGCCGTTCTGGGGACGTGAATAATGGCCAAGAAAGCACAAAAGCTACGGATTACCTATTCCAAGAGCGCCATTGGTTACGACAAAACGCAGAAGGCGACGATCAGGGCACTCGGATTTCGCAAGTTGAACCAGACGGTTGAGCAGCCTGACACCCCCGACATTCGGGGTATGGTCAACAAGGTCAGCCATCTGGTAACGGTTGAAGAGGTAAAGTAAGATGAAACTCAACGATCTGGGACCAAATCCGGGATCCAAGAAGCGACGCAAGCGTGTCGGTCGTGGTATCTCGGCCGGGCAGGGTAAGACTGCCGGTCGCGGTACAAAAGGCCAGGGCGCGCGCAGCGGCGGTGGCAAAGGTGCGTACTTTGAGGGTGGACAGCTGCCTCTCGCTCGTCGTCTGCCGTTCAAGCGTGGTTTCACCAATATCCGCCGCGTCGAGTATAAGCCTGTGAATCTCTATCAGTTGTCGGAGTTCGACTTCGGCGGCGAAGAGGTGACGCCGGTACTGATGGCTGCGGTTGGCCTGATCAAGAAAGCAACAGACCCAGTGGTAATCCTGGGCGACGGCGAGTTGGAGCAGTCGGTAACGATCGTTGCCCATCGTTTCTCCGCCAGCGCCAGGCAGAAAATTGAGGCAGCCGGGGGCAAGGCAGTTGTTGCCGAACGCGCCTAATGGTGCGTTGCTACCGGTTGGCTTATCAATGCTGGATTACGCAGGAGTAATGAATATCCATGATTGAATCATTGCGCGCGGCGTTTACGCTGCCCGATTTGCGGCGCAGGATCCTGTTCACCATCTTCATCCTGGTTGTTTACCGGTTGTTGGCGAACATTCCTGTTCCGGGTGTCGACCTTGAAGGGTGGCTCGTGTTCTCAAGTCAGGGCAGCGGCAACTCGGTCGTTGACTTTCTTGATCTGCTGTCGGGCGGCGCGGTGCGAAACTTCTCTGTAATGGCGATGGGTGTCTATCCCTACATTACAGCTTCCATTATTATTCAGCTTCTAACGCCGATTATTCCGCAGCTGCAAGAACTCCAGCAGGAAGGCCCTTCTGGCCAGGAGAAACTGACGCGTTTCACGTACTATCTGACGATTCCGATGGCATTCCTGCAGGCGATTGGCCAGGTCAATCTGATCGGGTTGAGCTTGCCGGGTGGCGTGCAGTCGATCATGCCGAACTTCGGGTTTGGCGCTGGTGAGTTGCTGCCGACTCTGACGACACTGTCCGCCATGGTTGGTGGAACGATGTTCGCCATTTGGCTTGGTGAGCGCATCACGGAAGACGGTATCGGCCAGGGTATTTCGCTGATTATCTTCGGCGGCATTGTGGCCGGCATTCTGCCTAACCTTGCTGATCTGTTTACGCTGCCGGAGTTGTCGGCTCGTATCTTCAGCATCGCCACCTTCTTTATCTATATGATTGTTACCGTTCTGGTGATCGTCTATATTCAGGAAGGACAGCGGAGAATACCGGTGCAGTACGGCCGGCGCGTCCGCGGGCGGAAGGTCTATCAGGGTCAGAGCACCTATGTGCCGCTCAAGGTCAACACCGCGGGCATGATTCCGATTATCTTTGCCCAGGCCATCTTGACGCTGCCGCCATTGCTGTTTGGTATCTTCGTCTCCGGGAGCGGCTCGACGCTGGACCGGATCGCCACGACATTAGCGAGCTTCGGCACGCAGCAGGATGTCACTGTGGCGCCGCTTAGCTTCACGCTTTACTGGGTGACGTTCTTCATCCTGGTGGTGGCATTCACGTTCTTCTATACGGACGTGATGATTCGCCAACAGAATCTGGCCCAGACGTTGCAGCGGCAGGGTGGGTTTATCCCGGGCATCCGTCCGGGCAAGCGCACCGAGCAGTACATCATGTCTGTGACGCGTCGCATTACGCTGGTGGGCGCCCTGTTCTTGGGCTTCATCTCCGTCTTGCCGGGCATCATGTCTGTCGTGAGTGTGATTCTGCAGATACCTGGTTTGGAGCGCAGTGTGCTGGTTGTCAGCGGCGCAGGACTCATCATTGTGGTGGGTGTCGTCATCGACACGATGCGCCAGCTTGAGTCGCAGCTGATTATGCGCCAGTACGAAGGTTTCATGAAGACATGAGGTTTGTTATCCTTATGGGCGCGCCGGGCGCCGGCAAAGGCACTCAGGCGAAGCTCCTGGAAACAGAAGTGGGCTTGCCGCAGGTTTCGACCGGGGATATCTTCCGGTATAACCTGAAGCAGGCAACTGACCTGGGCAAGCTGGCTCGGTCCTATATGGACAAAGGTGAGCTGGTTCCCGACGACGTCACCATTGCGATGGTGCGCGATCGGTTGGCGCAAGACGATGCGGCCGCCGGGGCCATTCTGGATGGCTTCCCGCGGACGACAGCCCAGGCCGCAGCGCTCGATGAGCTGCTGGGCGAACTGGGTGGACATGTGGCCATCGTCCCGCATATCGTTGTCGAGAAGGAAGCTCTGATCGAGCGCCTGCTGAAGCGCGCCGAGCTGGAAGGTCGTGCAGACGATAACGAGGCGACGATCCGCCATCGGATGCAAGTGTACGAAGAACAGACCAAGCCGTTGCTGGATTATTACCGGCAGAGCGGGCTGGTCGTCGAGATAAACGGGCAACAGTCGATCGAGGCTGTGCAACAGGATCTGCAGAACGCGATTAAGCAAGCAGCCTGATTTTTGATGTCCCTGCAATGCAGGGAATGGAGTATGAGATGAAAGTATCATCGTCGGTGAAACGCCGTTGTCCGAAGTGCAAAGTTGTTAAGAGAAGAGGCGTGGTACGCGTGATCTGCACCGATCCCAACCACAAGCAGCGTCAAGGATAAGAGGGAAACGGAATGGCTCGTATTGCTGGGGTAGACATACCGCGTAACAAACGCGTTGAAATCGCGCTCACATATATCTTTGGCATTGGCAACACAAGCAGCAAGAAGATCTTGGGCGCTGCTGAAGTGGACCCGAACGTGCGTGTCCGCGATCTGTCAGAGACCGACGTAACCAAGCTGCGTCAGATCATCGAGAAGGACTATATGGTCGAGGGTGATTTGCGTCGCGAAGTGGCGATGAACATCAAGCGCCTGGGCGAGATCGGCTCGTACCGTGGCTTGCGCCACCGCCGGCATCTCCCGGCCCACGGCCAACGCACGCGAACGAATTCGCGCACGCGCAAAGGCCCGAAAAAGACCGTGGCCGGTCGTGGCCGCCGCAAGGGTGGCAAGTAAGGTTTATAGCGAACTGGCGGTCGCCGCTTTGGTAGTGGCACGCTGTTTGAACCCGGAGAAGACATGGGACGTAGACGACAAGCACAACGTACAAGAAAAGTTAAGAAGATGGTGCCCAAGGGGCAGGCCCATATTTATGCGGCCTTCAACAACACCATCGTGACGATCACCGATCCGCGGGGCAACACGATCTCGTGGTATAGCTCCGGTGCAGCCGGCTTCCGCGGTTCTCGCAAGAGCACGCCCTACGCGGCGCGCCAGGCGGGACAGAACGCGGCTCGCATTGCGATGGACAACGGTGTCCAGGAAGTGGACGTATTCGTCAAAGGCCCGGGCCCGGGTCGTGAGGCTGCCATTCGGTCGATCCAGGCCGCAGGCATTCGCGTAACCTCCATTCAGGATGTTACCCCGGTGCCGCACAATGGCTGCCGGCCGCCGAAGAAGCGCCGCATCTAAGTCGCAAGACATTATCTAATCCATTGTTGAGAGGGATGAAGGGTGGCCAAGCCCGTAAACCTCTCCCTGCTGGAACAGGCAAGAGTGCCGAACCAGCTAAACCACGGAGGTAAGAAAATTGGCACGTTATACTGGTCCTGTTTGTAAGCTTTGTCGTCGTGAGAACGAAAAGCTGTTCTTGAAAGGGTCGCGTTGTTTGACCCCGAAATGTTCGTTTGAGCGCCGGGGTTATCCGCCGGGGCAGCATGGCCGCGAGGGTCAATATCGTCGTGGTCGCGCATCCGACTATCTCCTGCAGCTGCGCGAGAAGCAGAAGGCGCGCCGCGTCTATGGTGTGCTGGAACGCCAGTTCGCTGGTTACTTTGAGCGTGCCTCCCGGCAAGTGGGTGTTACTGGTCAGAATCTCTTGTCGATTCTGGAGCGCCGCCTGGACAATGTGGTCTACCGTATGGGGCTGGCCGATTCGCGCGCGCAGGCACGCCAGTTGGTGCAGCACGGCCACATCATGCTGAATGGTCGCAAGACCAACATCCCTTCTGCGCTGGTCACGCCAGGTGACAAAGTGTCGATTCGTCCGCAAAGCACTGGCCGCACCTACTTCAAGGATCTGCGCCAGGACTTCGACGACCGCCATGTCCCGCGGTGGCTGTCAATGGATACATCAGCCATGAGTGGCACTGTATTGCACGCGCCGACGCGCGAAGATATCGATGTATCGCTGAATGAGCAGCTCATCGTCGAGTACTATTCTCGTTAATTGACCTGTATTGAATTGTCCGCAGGGAGCATCGTCGGGTTCGGGGCTATAGTGGCCCCGCCCGGGGCCCGGCACTGACCGGTGAAGATGTTCTCTGAGGGAGGTAGTCGCCTTGGCAGTTAGTAATCTGGTAATGCCTAAAATTGAAAGTACCGCCATGTCCGCCGAGTATGGCCGATTCCTGATCGGCCCGCTGGAGCGTGGATACGGCACGACGATTGGAAACGCGCTGCGCCGCGTGCTGTTGGCTTCATTGCCCGGCGCGGCCGTCACGTCCATTCGGGTAACCGACGTGCCCCACGAGTTCTCCGCTATCCCGGGTGTGCGCGAAGATATGATGCAGTTTATCCTGCATGTGAAGCAGCTGCGGATGCAGCTGCACGATACCGAGACGGCGCGGATGCGCCTGGAAGTGCAGGGGGCCGGTCCCGTCACCGCGGCCGACATTCAGACTCCCGCCTGAGGTTGAGATTATCAACCCGGACCTGTACCTGTTCACGGTCGATTCTGACGACACGTTCCTTGAGATTGAGATGACGGCCGAAACGGGCCGGGGCTATTCGCCCGCGGAAGATCGCGGTCGCCTTCCGATTGGCGAACTGCCGGTCGATGCGATCTTCAGCCCCATTCGCCGCGTGGCGTATGAGGTGGAGAAGACGCGCGTTGGCCAGGTGGCCGACTACGACCGGACCGTTATGCAGATCTGGACCGACGGCACCATCAAGCCTGAGGAATCGATGGCCCAGGCCGCCCAGATCCTCATGCAGCATCTCCGTCCGATCTCCGGCGTAAGTGAAGAGACCTTCGTGACCGTCGAAGAGGAAGAAGAAGAAGAAGCGATCCCGAATGAGATCTACGACACGCCAATTGAGCAGCTCGACCTGAGTGTGCGCGTCTTCAATTCGTTGAAGCGCACCGGCATCACCAAGGTTGGCGAGATGCTCGAGATGCTGGATCGGGGCGAAGAAACGATGCTGGCCATTCGCAACTTCGGCGAGAAATCGCTGGATGAGTTGAAGCAGCAGTTGATTGCCAAGGGATTCTTGGTAGAAGAAGACGAAGAGGCGAACGCCGCGTAGCGGATGGTTCGTTGACCGGCGGGCCGGGCGATAAGTCCGGGGTACCGCCGCATGAATCTCTTGAGGAGTTAAGCTATGCGACATAAAGTATTTGGCCGCACGCTGGGTCGGGACACGGCCCACCGCAATGCGTTGCGCCGTAACATGATTGCAGACCTGCTATGCTATGGTCAGATTACGACGACCGAAGCCAAGGCGCGGACCATCCGCCCTGCGGCCGAGAAAGTCATCACTCTGGCCAAGCGCGGCATTGCCAAAGGCGAGGCTGATCCGGCAAGCGTCGTTCACGCACGGCGCATGGCTGCGTCGCGCCTGCCGCAAAAGCGCACCGTTGAGGACGAGTACGGTTACTTCGAAGAAGTAGACGTCGTACAGTATCTCTTTGCGGAAGTTGCCCCGCGCTACATGGACCGGCCGGGTGGTTATACACGAATGGTCAAGCTTGGCCGTCGTTCTGGCGATAATGCCGATATGGCCATTTTGATGCTGGTTGAGGACGACGAAGAATAGCAGTCGACCTTGAGCGAGCTTGTAACCAGGCCGTCTGAGACTCAGACGTATCGCGCCACTGTTCAGTATGACGGAACCGCGTACTATGGCTATCAACGCCAGATTGCGGGAACGCCGACGATACAAGGCACGCTGGAACAAGCACTGACGGTTTTGGCGGGCAACCCTGTGGCCGTCGTTGGAGCAGGACGGACCGACACCGGTGTACATGCACTGGGTCAGGTCATCAGATTTACAATTGATTGGCCAGATGAGCATGGACCGGATGCCCTGCAGCGCGCGCTCAATGCGAACTTGCCGGCAGACATCGCGGTGTTGGATGTGGTCAGGGCAGCGGCGGAGTTTCATCCGCGGTTCGACGCGAGGCGTCGACGCTATGTCTACCGCATCCTGAATACCCCGGTTCGCGATCCGCTGCGGCGGAAACGAACGTGGCATGTCAGCCGCGACCTGGACGTGGAACGAATGAACGAGGCTGCTCTGGCTCTGGTGGGCACACAGGACTTCGCCACATTCGGCACTGCGCCGGTAGGCGACAATACGGTCCGCGTCCTGTACGAAGCCATCTGGGAACGACACGGTGACGAGCTGCGATTTCGCATCTGCGCCAACGCGTTCCTGTACCGGATGGTGCGCCGCATCGTGGGCACGCTCAAAGATGTGGGCGTGGGACGGTTGTCGGTTGAAGGCTTTGGAAAGGCGCTGACGGCGTGTGACCCGGCGCAGACCGGCACTACCGCACCGGCACATGGTTTGTATTTGGTAGCGGTGGAGTACGAGTAGACTAATAGATGGGAAGACCCGGCAGAGAATCGCCGGCGGAGGATTGAGATGAAAACATACGTGACTAAACCGGCGGAAGTGGAACGCACGTGGTACGTGGTCGATGCTGAGGGGCAGACGCTCGGTCGTCTGGCGTCCCAGATTGCCTCGGTCTTGCGTGGCAAGCACAAGCCGACATTCAGCCCGTATATGGACGCCGGGGATTTTGTGATTGTTATCAATGCTGAGAAGATTGCAGTGACGGGTCGGCGCATGGATCAAAAGCGCTACTATCGCCATTCGCAATATCCTGGTGGCTTGCGCGAAATGACGCTGCGCGAGCAGTTGGACCGTCACCCGACTCGCGTGGTCCATCTGGCCGTACGTGGTATGCTGCCCAAGAATACGCTTGGCCGCAACCAGTTGAAGAAATTGAAGGTGTATGCCGGGTCAGAGCACCCGCATGAGGCGCAGCAGCCCGTTCCGATGGAGCTGTAGTCGGGCAGTAAGTAAAGAGGATTGCAACTATGACCGAATATATTGAAGGCATTGGCCGGCGTAAGAGTAGTTCCGCCCGAGTGCGTATCTATATGCGCACAGCCGCTTCGGAAGGCGCTCCGTCGTTCATAGTCAACGACAAGGACGTGAAGGAATTCTTCCCGCGCTACGGCGACTTCCAGACGCTGATTGGCCCGTTGGAGGACACTGAGCTGGTGGGCAAGGTCGACGTGACCGTGCTCGTAAACGGTGGCGGTGTCTCTGGCCAGACCAGTGCGGTCCGGCTTGGACTGGCCCGCGCATTGGTGAAGTATGACGAGGAGTTGCGCTCCCAATTGCGCAGTGAGGGTCATCTGACCCGTGACGCGCGCGTTAAGGAACGCAAAAAGCCTGGCCTCAAGCGTGCCCGTAAGGCGCCGACCTATACCAAGCGTTAATCGCGTCGCCACTTGTGGCGACTTTGAATAGAACACTCTGACCGATGGCACTTACCATCGTTGGTCTGGGACCCGGAGATGCCAGCCTGATTACCCGTCAGGTCTGGCATCTCTTATCGTCTGCGTCCGAGCTCTACCTGCGCACAAGCCGCCACCCTGCCGCGGCGCAACTGCCCGCCCATCTGCAACTGCATAGCTTCGACGACGTCTACGAAACGGCCGATGCGTTCGCCGATGTTTACGAGACGATAGCCCGGTCGCTGGTCGAGCTGGCTGCGACGAAGGACGTTATCTACGCTGTGCCGGGCAATCCCTACGTAGGCGAGGCGACCGTCACTGCCGTGACCAATGCGGCGCGTGAGGCCTCAATCGGCGTCACGACACTGCCCGGCCTGAGTTTCGTGGAGCCGGTGCTGGCAGCGTTGGAGGTTGACCTGCTGGACGGCGTTCAGGTCGTGGATGCGTTGGCGTTGTCTGGCTACCTGTTTGCGCCGCTCAACCCCGACGTTCCGGTTCTGGTAGGTCAAGTGTACAGTCGCCACGCGGCAAGTGAGTTGAAGCTGGTACTGCTGAGCGCCTACGGCGAGGAGCACGGCGTCGTTCTGATCCACGCAGCGGGCACATCGGAACAACTGGTTGAGCATCTCCCTCTGTACGAGATCGATCGCAGCGACCACATCAGCCATCTGACGTCGCTCTACATCCCCCCGCTGCCGGTGAAGGCAGACCTGACTGCGCTTGCAGAGACGGTCGCCGTGCTGCGCAGCCCTGAAGGCTGCCCGTGGGATATCGAGCAAACACCACAGAGTATGCGCGAAGGCTTTCTGGAAGAGGCGTATGAAGTGCTGGCGGCGTTGGACGCCGGAGATGACGACAATCTGCGCGAAGAACTGGGCGACCTGCTCTACCATATCGTCATGCAGGCCCAGATGGCGAGCGAAGCCGAAGCGTTCAAGCTGAGCGATGTCGTCGCCGGCATCGAAGCGAAGCTGAAGCGCCGCCATCCCCATGTTTGGGGCGACTGGGCCGTCAGCGATACGGCCCAGGTGTTGCTCAACTGGGAGAAGCTGAAGGAGCAGGAGAAGGCGCATCTTGGCCAACAGCCGGAATCGATCCTTGACGGTATTCTTGAACAGCTGCCGTCCCTGGCCCGCTCGCAGAAGATCCAGGGTCGGGTTGCTCGCCAGGGTTTCGATTGGCCGGACATAGAAGGCGTATACGATAAGCTGGCAGAGGAAGTGGCCGAAGTACGGGCTGCAATAACGCCTGAAGAACGTCAGATGGAGTTGGGCGACATTCTCTTCGTCGTGGCCAATCTCGCCCGCTGGCTGGATGTGGACGCCGAGAGTGCGTTGCGCGAGGCCAACAACCGCTTCACCCAGCGGTATCAGCAGGTGGAACGACTGGCTGCAGAGCGCGGGCTGGATATGAAGCAGATGGACATTAATGCTCTAGAAACATTATGGCAAGAAGCCAAACGAATGGTTGCGCAGAGCGACTAGCCTGATATACAGTACGGGTGGGTCTGTTCATGCGGCAGGTGGCATGTTATCTAGCGTTATCAACATCCTCTTTCTTGTTCTGGCGGCACTTTCGTTTTTTGCTGCCCTCGCCTTTCTTTTTCGTGCCCTCGCGACGCGCACCAGCGCTTCCCGTCAGGCGTACGGCGTGGGGCAGGTGGAGACGCGACGGGAAACCCAGATCAATCTTCTCAGGGCGGTTCTGTTCTTCTTGCTGGGCCTGATCTTTCTTGCGGTGTTTGCGGTGATTCCTCGGTTGACGGCCGCAGCGCCGGAAGAGCCGGCTGCGCCATTGCTGCCGACCCCGAATACGGAAATTGTGCCGAGCCCCTTGCCCACATTGGCTCCGGTCAGCAGTCCAACCCCGACCATGGAGGCAACAGCTACCTTACCGTTGGAGCCGTCTACGGCCACGCCTATGCCTACGCTGACACCGGTCCCTGCGCCAGAGACCGCTGTCGTTACCAGCGGAGTTGGCGTTTGGCTCCGTGCCGCCCCGAGCACCAATGCCGAGCAACTGGAATGGCTGCTCGACGGCACGGTGGTGTCGCTGATGGCCGGAGCGGAAACGGCCGACGGGCTCGACTGGCAGCAGGTGCGCTTTGAGGAGTCTGGTCTGGAAGGGTGGGTAGCTCGCGAGTTTCTGGTGTTCCAGGAACCAGCCCCCTAGGGCTCGCTCAGGTCCGGACTAATCCGCGGCGTGTGGACTGGCGGCTTCCATGTATCGCGGCGATTGGTGGCGGAAGTAGGTGTCGTACAATTCGGCGTAATGACCCTCTGCGGACATCAGCGCCTTGTGGCTGCCTTCCTCAATAATCTGGCCGTCCTGCAAGACGATAATCCGATCTGCTGAGCGCACCGTTGATAATCGGTGGGCGATGATGATCGCTGTGCTGTTCTGCATGATCAGATCCAGTGCTTCTTGAATCTGCGACTCCGTGAACGGGTCCACGCTGGCGGTCGCTTCGTCAAGAATAAAGATTTGCGGCGACTGGATGAGCACGCGAGTCAGAGCTACCAGCTGCCGCTGACCCAGCGACAGGCGGCTGCCACGCTCGCCGACTTCGCTGTAGATGCCGTCCGGCAGCGTTTCCAACCACTCGCCCTCGCCAATGCGACGGGCCATCGCTTCAATCTCCTCATCAGTTGCATCAGGGCAGGCGTAGCGAATGTTATCCGCCACTGTCCCTGCAAACAGAAAGGGTACCTGAGAAACCACGCCAATCTGACGCCGCAATGAAGTGAGTTCGAATGAGCGGATATCCTGGTCATCCAACATGATATCGCCGCCCTGAAACTCATAGAATCGGGCAACCAGCTTGATGATGCTCGACTTGCCCGCGCCGGTGTGTCCGACCAGGGCGATACTCTCTCCCGGCTTGATATGCAGGTTGAAATCTTTGAGTACCTGCTCCTGTTCGGAGTAGCGGAACTCTATGTCATTGAACCGGATGTCTCCCTTGAGACGCGGCGTAGGGTGATCCTGCGTCTGTTCCACGCTGGGTTCGGCGTCGATGAGAGCGAAGACGCGCTCTGTGGCCGCGAGGCCGGCCTGAAACTGGCTCCAGAACGCCGACAGGTTGGTAACCGGGAACCAGAAGCGGTCGACTGTGGCGACGAACAAGTACCACGACGAAATGGTGATGACACCAGCCACAGCACTTTGACCGCCAAAGTACACCAGAATGGCTGTACCAATCCCTGCCAGGATGTTCAGTGTTGGAAAGATATTGGCCAGCACGAACGCCTTGCGGACGTTAATCTCGTACGCCTGGTTGTTGACGCTGACGAAGTCGTTGTAGATCGCCTGCTCCTGGCGGAAGTTCTTGGCGACACGAATGCCGGTCACGGCTTCCTGGATTGACTTGTTGACTTCGGCCAATGCCCGCGAACTCTGCCGGGTGACGTTGCGCGCCAGTCGTCGAAATGCCAGCGCGGCAATGCTCACCAGCGGGGCCATTGCCAAAACCAGCAGCGTCAGTCGCGCGTTGATCGTGAACAGCAGCACGATCAGAATGATCGCCACCGCCAACTGGTTGATGACGTCGGTGCTGATGGCGACGACTTCGCCAAACTCTTGCGTGTCGCTGGTGATCCGGCTGACAACCCGGCCGGAACTGTACTCGTCATAGAAGGCGAGGTCCTGTTCCGCCGCGGCCTCAAACGCATCGAACCGCATGGCGAGGACGACATCGGCGATCACTTCGGTGGTCAGCCGCCGCCGAATCCAGTTCAGACCCCAGATGGCGATGCCGGTGGCAAAGACCAGCGCCACCAGGAAGGTCGGAAATGGCGTGCCTGGCCCGCTTACGTCGCTGTCAAGTCCCGCCGCAATGACAATCGGCAGCGCGGAACTGGCCAACGCCATCAGGAAGATGGCAATCACAACGATGATGGCTTTGGAGGAGTAGGGCCGGAAATAGGCGACAATCCGACCAACCAGGTCCCGGTCGCTGTATGCCCGGTCGTACTTCTCTGCTTCCAATCCACGAGTTACGGCTGCCAAATTGGTTCGTCTCCGCTACAAAATGCGCTGGCCCAGGAGGGAGCCTGCTAACTCGACGGCCAGTTCGGCCGTCCTGTTCATCTCATCCAGAATCGGGTTGATCTCGACGATGTCGAGTGAGGTCGCGCGCTGGCTGTCTCCCAAAATCTCCATGAGCAGATGGGCCTCACGGTAGGTCAGACCGCCAGGGACGGGCGTGCCAACGCCGGGCGCCTGTGTCGGGTCCAGGCTGTCCATGTCCAGGCTGACGTGGATGCGATCAACGTGGCGCAGCCGGTCGAGTGCTTGCCTGGCGACGGCCGCCATCCCCATCTCATCAACATGGCGCATGGTGAAGATGGTGATGCCTTTGTCGAGCAAGCGCTGTCGTTCGCCTTCGTCCAGGCTGCGGATGCCGACCTGCACGATGTGGGAAGGTTCTACGGTTGCGCCGGGCGCACCCACGTTGACCAGCTCTTCCGGCCCGTCGCCCGTCATGACCGCCACGGGCATGCCATGAATGTTGCCGGTCGGCGATGTGTCGTGGGTGTTGAAGTCGCTGTGGGCATCGATCCAGAGCACACCCAGCGAGCCGGGCAAGGCAGCGGCGGCTGCCACGGAGCCGATGCTGATGCTGTGGTCGCCGCCCATGTAGATGCCAAACTCGCCCGAGCTGGCCCATTCATAGGCGCTGTCGTAGATCTCCTGGCAAACGGCCGTAACGGCATGACGCCGGCGTCCGCTTCCGGCGACACTGTGTTCTTCCCGATTGGGCACCAGGACGTTGCCTTCATCGTGGACGATGTGTCCCAGGCGTTCCAGGTGGGCTTGGAGGTGGGCGTAGCGCAGCGCGCTGGGGCCCATGTCGACGCCACGCCGGTTCTGGCCCAGGTCCATAGGCACACCGACAAGGCGTATCGTGCGGGTTATCATAGGGTTCTCAAGCAGGACAGCATAACTGTATTTTACGCACAGCAGCACCCAGTTCGCAACCCGGCGGTTGCTCCGTCGCTCCGTCGTCCTATAATCCGCCACATGGTACGTCCCGATTGGTACATGATTAACCAACTGCCCTGGCCGGTGGACTGGTCGGCGGAGTTTGGTCGTGAAGCGCCGCTCCACGTCGAAATTGGGTTCGGCAGCGGTCAATATCTTGTGCGGCTGGCGAAGGAACGACCTGACCTCAACCTGGTCGGGATGGAAGTGTCGCGACCGTCGTTGCGCAACGCGGCCAGAAAGGTGGCTCGCGATGGGCTGGACAACGTCAGGTTGCTCCAGAGCAGCGCCAGAACGGCCCTGTGGCTGCTGTTTGTCACGGAGTCGGTCGAGGCCACCTACATTCACTTTCCCGACCCCTGGCCGAAGAAGGGCCATCACAGCCGTCGTGTTGTCGAAGGGGACTTTCTGAGCTTGCTGGCCACACGCATGGTTCAGCGCGGTCCGCTGGATATCAGCACCGATCACGCGGCGTACATGGAGGTGATTGGCGAACGTCTCGCTGCGTCTCCTTACTTTGACAGTCGTCTTCCCGTTGCCTACGTGCAAGGCGAGGCGGCGCGCATCAATACCAAATATGAGCGCTTTGCGCTGGGTGAGGGCCGCGAGCCGGCCTACTTCCGCTGGCAGCGCAATGACAATCCGGCCACCGACCGGTTTCCGCTCCTGGAGGAGTTTGCCATGCCCCACATTATCGTGCGCACGCCGGCGACGTTGGCCGACCTCAGTCAGCGTTTCGAACCGGCCTCCGTGGAGGAGGAAGGCGTGCGTATCAAGTACCTGGAGTTGTTTAAGTCGCTGCACGACGGCCGTCTGTTGGTCGACACCTTTGTCAGCGAGGATCCGCTGGTGCAGCGATTTGGCATCTCGATGCGCGCCAGAACCGGTGGCGACATTCTGATTGATCTGCATGAGGCGGGCAATCCTCGTCCTACGCGCGGCGTCCAAATGGCGGTTCAAGGTCTGGCAGACTGGATAACGGCAGCGTATCCAGCAACTGTAGTGGTCCAGAGCAATGTTCGCGTCATTGAGTGACGCGTTAAGGCTGACCGTGAGGTTGCCGGCAAGGTAGGCAGAGGGTACGCATTGCGCTACCATCCGCACGGCCTTCACCCGGATGCGTGAGGCCAATCAATAAGGGACCATTCCATTCGAATGGTCGCCGGCGTACTGGAGAGTAGATCATGCGAGTTTTGATTGCGGGCGAAAACCCGTTTGCCGCTGAAGTGGGTGAGCTATGTCGCAAGACCCGACATCGGGTTCAGGTGGTGCTGGTCGAGGACTTTCTCGACGCCATTGGCACCAGCTTCACGAGGGACAGTCTGGCCAACATCGATATCGCTATTGAGCTGCACAATGAATCGGCCGAAGCCAAGCAGGAGCTTCTGATCTCTTTGAGCGCCAACCTGCCGGAGGAGGCGCTCATCATGACGTCGGCCCTGGCCACCTCCACGACGCTGGCGGCTTCCTGGGTAGACAATCCGGCGCGGGTGGTCGGCTTTGCAGTGCTGCCGCCGCTCCCCGCCAATGGCATTGTAGAGTTGGCCCAGGCGCTGCAAACGGAAGAACCGGCGTTGGGGCAGGCTGAACTGTTCTGGCAAGGGATTGGCCAGGAGACGACGATTGTGGCCGACGGGCCGGGTCTTGTGCGAGCGCGAATTGTCTGCTGTCTCGTCAACGAAGCGACGACTGCCCTGATGGAAGGTGTGGCGTCGGCGGCCGATATCGACCAGGCGATGAAACTCGGCACCAACTATCCCTATGGCCCGTTGGAGTGGGGGGATATGATTGGGCTCGATGCGGTCCTGGGCGTCATGACCGGACTCTTCAACGAGTGGGGAGAGGACCGCTATCGTCCGGCCCCGCTGCTGAAGCGAATGGTCCTGGCAGGCCAACTGGGCCGGAAGACGGGAGGCGGATTCTATGATTACGCGGAAAGCCGTCCTTAAAGATGATTCGAACGAAAAAGGGAGCGGATTGACCGCTCCCCGGATAGTTATTTGCTTTGCGGGTAGATGGGCACATCCGGCCCGACCAGCTCTCTGAAAAGCTCCAGAGCCTCGCCCGGCTCTGCATGCCGGCCCAACTCTTTCTTGGAGAACAACATCTCATCGTTAACCTTCAGTTCGAAGGCGCCCTTGGAGCCGGTGATGAAGGTGAACGTTTCGATGATGTGTTGGTAGTTGCTCATGATGTCGTCTGCCGCACGGGCAGCACGCTCCTGATAGTTTCAGGGTACGCAGTATTCGAGGGTGACGTTGTATTTGTCCACGCAATCTCCTTTGATTTGATTGCTCCAGCCGGATTGGGCGGGGCGGGTTGGATGTCTATTGTTGATAGTAGCGAAGAGCAGCACGGTTTACAAGTGCTGGTGCTGTTGGGTCCTGACTAACGGGACGTGGTAGAGACTGAGAATGCGCGCAGCGGGCTCGAGTATTTTTCTTGACTTTATCATAAGGTCAGGCTAGTATATACGATGCTGTCAGGGCCTGTAGCTCAGCTGGGAGAGCGCTACAATCGCACTGTAGAGGCCAAGGGTTCGAATCCCTTCAGGTCCACCTTCGGAATCTTGGCAAGCGTACGCTTTCCAGGCCCGTTGCAACAATTGAAGATTCAGCAGCGTTGATCAGGAGTAGTAGGCACGCCACAAGAGAGTTGTTTCCGCAGGCTGAAAGGGACAACACCAGCGCCGAACTCGCCTGTGAGCTGCGTCGGTGAGCATCTGTTAGCCGGCGCCGGATCACACACGTTACGTGTTCAAGAGGATGGTATGGGCCTGTAGCTCAGCTGGGAGAGCGCTACAATGGCATTGTAGAGGTCAAGGGTTCGAGCCCCTTCAGGTCCACTATCGTACCATCAATCAGAGTGGTACCGCGGAACCCCTTTCGTCTCTGAACGAGAGGGGTTCTTTGTTGTATATGGACGATCTGTGCGTGGATGAGATTCAAGTGACGACTCCCTACGGTCGCATTGCCGGCCGCACCGCCGGACCTGAAGATGGTCGGGTAGTGCTGGGTCTGCATGGCTGGAGCGAGCGTAACGGCTGGCACACCTGGCAGCCTGTGCTGCCGCTGTTGGCTGCGGCCGGTTTCCGGGCCATCGCTGTCGATATGCTCGGCTGGGGCGAAAGCGAAAGCTCCTATTCGCGGGCCGAGATCGCCGATGCGGCGGTGAAGGTCGTGCTGTCCATCGTGGAACAGGTTTCGGCTGACGAGCAGGTTGTCTTGATGGGCAAGAGCTGGGGTGGTGGCGTCGCGCTGTCGCTGGCGCTGGACTACCCTGAGCGGGTCTCTCATCTGCTGCTGACGGCTCCTGCCTTCCCGGAGAAGGAGCGACTTACGAGCCTCGCACAGCCGGTCTTGCTCGCCTGGGCGGAAGACGATCCGGTTATTCCGATCGCCGCCGCTGCCGAGTATGCCGAGCGTGTGCCGACGCTTGAGTTGGTGGTCTACCCGACAGGTGGCCACAGTGCCGCGCCGAAGAATGCGGCCGACTTTGCTGAGCGAGCGGTTTCGTTCCTGGAAATGAAAACTGATGTGGCCAGAGCGCCACAGGAGACAGAATCGACATGAGTGATACATACAATCCGGCTGAGATTGAGCCGAAATGGCAGGGAAAGTGGGAAGCAGATGGGCTGTACCGGTCCGAGGTAGACTGGGGTCGGCCCAAGCATTACGCGCTGACGATGCTGCCTTATCCGAGCGGCGACCTGCATATTGGCCACTGGTTCGCCATGACACCCTCCGACGCACGCGCCCGCTTCATGCGCATGCAGGGCTACAACGTGCTGTTCCCGATGGGGTTCGATGCGTTCGGTCTGCCGGCGGAGAATGCGGCTATCCAGCGCAACATTGATCCCAAAGAGTGGACCTACGCCAATATCGAAAGCATGCGCACGCAGATGCGCCGCATGGGGGCGATGTTCGACTGGCAGCGCGAAGCTGTCAGCTGCGATCCTGCCTATTACCACTGGACGGAGTGGTTCTTCCGTACGTTTTTCGAAGGCGACCTGGCCTATCGCGGTGAGGCGCGTGTCAACTGGTCACCCACACTGCAAACGGTGTTGGCCAACGAACAAGTCATCGACGGCAAAGACGAACGCACCGGTCAGCCCGTCATCCAGAAAATGATGTCGCAGTGGTTCTTCCGCATCAAGGATTATGCCGACGAGCTGTTGAGCTATGAGGGGCTGGATTGGCCAGAACGGATCAAGGCCGTGCAGACGAACTGGATCGACCGCAGCGAAGG
Source organism: uncultured Chloroflexia bacterium (assembly GCA_963715935.1). Classification (GTDB taxonomy): domain Bacteria; phylum Chloroflexota; class Anaerolineae; order Promineifilales; family Promineifilaceae; genus Promineifilum. Next base: position 305,481 of record CAVQSM010000011.1, read on the forward strand.
GGCCGATGTCTATTTCACCAGCGAGCACGGTGACCTGATTCAGATCTTCACCACGCGGCCCGATACGCTGTGGGGGGCGACGTTCATGGTCCTGGCTCCGGAACACCCACTGGTAGACACGATCACTTCTGATGAGCAGCGGGCTGGGGTTGAAGCGTACAGGACGAAGGCAGCCGGGAAATCAGAGCTGGATCGCCTGGCTGATGCGCATGAGAAGTCGGGCATCTTCACCGGGGGGTACGCAATCAACCCGGTCAATGGGGCGCGCATTCCCGTGTGGATCGCCGATTATGTGTTGATCACTTATGGCACTGGCGCCATCATGGCCGTACCTGCCCATGATCAGCGCGACTTCGAATTCGCGCGCCAATACGATCTGGATATCGTCCCGGTTATTCAGTCCGAAGGCGAGCGGCTGGACGGGGCAACGATGGCCGAGGCATATGTCGGTCCGGGCGTGATGGTCAACAGCGATCAATTCGATGGCACGGAAGTAACAACAGCTAAAGGGCGAGCCAACCCGTCCATTGCGGCCGTGATTGACTGGTTGGAAGCGGAAGGCACGGGCAAAGAAGCGATCAACTACCGGCTGCGTGACTGGCTGATCAGCCGCCAGCGGTACTGGGGCGCGCCCATTCCGGCGATCTACACTGAGGATGGCATTGAGATGGTGGCGGAGGACGATCTGCCGGTGCTGCTGCCGGACGATGTTGAGTTCATGCCTACCGGTCGGAGTCCCCTGACCTATCATGAAGGGTTCCTGGAGACGACGGATTCGCAGGGGAGACCTGCCCGTCGCGAGACCGATACGATGGACACCTTCATGTGCTCATCGTGGTACCAGTATCGCTATCTGAGTCCCGACTACAGCGCCGGACCGTTTGATCCGGCCGAGGCGGCCTATTGGCTGCCGGTGGATACGTACACTGGTGGGGCCGAACACGGGACGATGCACCTGCTGTACACGCGCTTCTTCACGAAGGCGATGCGCGATTGCGGCGTGTTTGACGATACGATTAAGGAGATGCGTGCCCGCGGCCGCGATCCGGAGGGCATGTTCGACGAACCGATGATCATGCTGCGCAACCAGGGCCAAATCCTGGGCGCTGAGCAGCAGGGCGACTTCATTGTCGCCACCGGCATCTGGGACGGCCAGCGACTGATCGCTGACCAGATTGACGTGGTCGGCGAGGGTGCATTGCCGGTTGGTGCTGGTTCAAACAGCATCACCGGTGAAGTTATGCGCCGCACTGAGAACGTGCTGCAAGTTGATGCCGGCGAAGCGGCCGACCGCATCGTTGAGGTGCGCTCTGATGCGGCGATCAACATTCCGTCCATTGAGGGAGAGAACACGGTTAACCAGTTGCGTCATCATCTGGAGATCCAGCGGATGTCGAAGAGCAAGGGCAATGTGGTCAACCCCGACGAACTGGTAGCTGAATACGGGGCCGATACGGTGCGCGCGTACCTGATGTTCTTCGCCAAGTGGGATCAGGGCGGTCCCTGGAACTACGAAGGGATCAAAGGACCGCAGCGCATGATCGAGGACGTGTGGCAGCTGGCGCAGGCCGATTACACACCGTCTGCCTATGACGCCGCCGCCGATAGCGGCTTGCTGCGCAAGACCCACCAGACGATTGGCAAAGTGACCCGCGACATGGAAGCGTTCTCTTTCAATACGGCCGTGGCCGCCATCATGGAACTGCGGAACACGATCCTGGCGGCCCAACGGGAAGGGGCAGTGTCAGAGACCGCCTGGAACGAAGCGGTGGATACGCTGCTGCTGCTGTTGGCCCCGATTTCTCCTCACGTGACCGAGGAGCTGTGGGCGCGCCGTGGCGGCGCATACAGCATCCACCAGCAAGCGTGGCCCGTGCTGGACGAAGCGTTGGCCAAGGAAGACGTCATCAGCCTGATCGTCCAGGTCAATGGCAAGATGCGCGACAAGATCGACGTCGACGCTGACACAGACGACGAGGCGCTGAAGGCGCTGGCGCTGGCGTCGGACAAAGTGGTCAAGTGGATGGACGGCAAGCCGCCGCGCAAAGTGATCGTAGTACGCGGCAAGCTGGTCAACATCGTCATCTAGAACAGTTCGGCCTGTACCGCGAGGAGCCCCTGTCCCAGCTGGTACAGGCCGAACAAGACCAGCGCAACGGCCGACCCGAGCGCAAGCGCCCGCGTGACGCGCGGGTTCACGCTTCCCATCGCCGAGAACAGGAACACCAGGAGCATCAGTCCCCCAATCAGGGCGACGTAGAAGCCTGCCAGAAAGGCCAGACCCAGGGCCGGTGACGTGCGCCATCCTTCAATCAGAATTGGTCCGGCGATAGTGGCCCAGAAGATGTAGGGATTCGGGCTAAGAAAGTTCATCAGCGCCGCCTGACCGACCGTTCGTGTCGCGGCTGGAGCTGCGGTCGGTTTGCCGGCAACAGTCGACTGTGAGCCTTTGTAGGCCGACCAGCCGAGGTAGAGCAGGAAAACGCCGCCCCCTATTTGCAGGACTGACAGAAAGACGGGCGGGAGCCGGGTCAGGACGAGAAGGACCAGTATAATGATCGGGCCGTCGCTGATGAGCGGAGCGAACGTAGCGGGTAAGGCGCGCCGCCACCCATCACGCAAGACGATCGAAAGCAAGAACGCCTGGAAGGGACCGGGCTGGGCTGCTGCGGCTGCGCCCAGGACCAGACCCTGGGTCAGATAGAGGAACATCCCATGCTCCGGAGTTGGTGCGTGGTGAGCAGTGGCTACAGGCTGGTCAGGATTTCGGGGCCGTTGTCAGTCACGGCAATGGTATGCTCAAACTGCACCGACAGCTTGCCGTCGGCCGTAATGACAGTCCAGCCATCATTGAGCAAGATCCATTCGTGGGTGCCCTCGTTGATCATCGGCTCGACTGTAAACGTCAGGCCGGGAACGAGCTTGGGGCCCCGAGACTGCTGGCGCACATGGGAGACGGACAACGGTTCGTGTAGTATGCGGCCGATGCCATGGCCGCCCCACTCATGGACGACCGTTACTCCCTGAGTGTCGGCGTAATCTTCAATCGCGTAGCCGATGGCGTTGAGGTAGTTGCCGCTCGTCGCCGCGTCGATGCCACGCTGCAGCGCCTCTCGACCAATGGCCAGCAAGTGCTCAACATGGGGGGAGACACGGCCGACGGGAAAGGTCACGCAGGCGTCGCCGCAGTACCCTTTGTAGCGCAGGCCGATGTCAATGCCGATGACATCACCCTCTTGCAAGATTCGGCCGTCTGGCAAACCGTGGCAGATCTCGTGGTTGACCGAGGCGCAGATGACGCCGGGGAAGGGAGGGTGGCCTTCAGAACTCCCCTTGTAGCCCTTGTACAGCGGTTCGGCTCCCTGGTCATGGATGTACTGTTCGACAATTTGATCCAGCGCGATCAGGCTGACCCCAGGCTGGACGCTTTCCTCAAGCAGGGCAAAGCATTCGGCCACCAGTTTACCGGCAGCGCGCATACGGACTAATTCTTTGGTCGACTTTGGTCTCACTCGTGCCATGATCCTCTCGCTTCAAAATCTGCCTGACTATACCATAGAAAAAGCCCGCCGCATACGCGGCAGGCTTTTTCTTCAGCCCATCCGGTAGGATGTAGCTGGTCAGTTCATTTCGTCGATTACGGAACCATGACGGTGTCAATCACGTGGATGATACCGTTGCTTGCGGGAATGTTGAACACGACAACCTGAGCGCCGCTGATGTCAGTGATGTTGTTGTCACTGTCAGTGTTCACGAACAGCGGCAGGCCATTCGACAGCGTCGGGATCAGCTCGCTTGTGGCAATCTGGTCACGGGTCAGGACGTCGTTCACCACATGGTAGAGCAGAATTGACTCGATCTGCTCGGCGGTAAATTGGCCCTTGATAGCCTCGAACGCCTCGTTGGTCGGCGCGAAAACGGTGTAGTTGCCCGGCTGCGCGAAGGTGTCAACCAGACCAGTGGCGGTCAACGCATCGACAAGCTCGGAGAAGCCGGCATCTACGGCGATTTCGGCGATGGTCATCAGCTCGTCAGAGCTAGCGGCTTCGTCTGTCGTGGTGTCCGCACTGGCATCGGCAGTCGCCTCTTCTTCCATCATCGGCTCTTCCGCCACAGCTTCCGTGGTGTCCTCGGCCGGGGCCGGGGCAGGCAGTGTCACAGCAGACGGGATCAGGACCGAGTCGATGATGTGGATGACACCATTCTTGGCGGGCACATCAACGGTGACGATTCTAGCGTCGCCGACGTAGGGAACGCCGTCGCGAAGCGTGATGGGCAGCTCTTCGCCCTGCAGGGTTGTCAAGGAACTGCTGGCCAGCACGTCTCCGCTGTCAAGACGGCCCGAAACCACATGGTAAGTCAGGATGGTGGATAATGCGCCGGTCGGGTCTGCCAACAATGTGTCGAGCAAGCCAGGATATGCGGCAGCCACGGCTGCGAATGCACTATCGGTCGGGGCGAACACGGTAAACTCAGAATCGGCTGAGGCCAGGGTGTCGGCCAGACCGGCGGCGACAATGGCAGTATGCAGCGTATCGAACGAGCCATTGCTGGCAGTAATGTCAACGATGTTCTCGATGGGGCGCTCCTGAGCCGCCGCGCCGCCTACGACGCCAAGACTCAGAACCAGGATCAGGGAAAGCAGTAACAGCATCTTACGTTTCATCTTGTGAATTCCTCCGAATGTTTTGGGAAATATCAAACTGCGTGGAGGCTTACCTACTTTCGCTAGTGCTTATGCAGGCAATCTTCCATCAACTCCATTATATAGACAAATATGGGACAGACGGGCGCTGCTTAGCTCAAACTCATACTATGCCCAGGTTTTGCCCAGGAATGGTCATCACTGGCTGTTGTGGCTAAAAGCCTTGTGCTTGGCTAAAAAATCACTGGCTTATAAACAATATCAATATATATATATTGATTATTGACATTGGGTTTGATTTTCGCTATGATGTCGGCACACTTCTGCTCTGAGAAGGAACGAAATGGGAGATTTTGGCGATGACAGAAAAGAATCCTGACCAAAAATCGGTGCGGCCGTTCATGGTACTTTGGTCCGGTCAGGCCGTTTCTCTCTTCGGCAGTCAACTTGTCCAGTTTGCCCTGATCTGGTGGTTGACCCAGGAGACGGGGTCGGCGACTGTCCTCGCGCTTGCCTCGCTGGTCGGCCTGCTACCGCAAGTGCTTCTGGGTCCCTTCGCCGGTGTATTGGTCGATCGCTGGAGCCGCCGCTGGGTAATGTTGGCGGCCGACGTGACTGTTGCTCTGGCGACAGTTGTGCTGGCACTTCTCTTTCTAACCGACCAGGTGCAGCTGGCTTACGTCTATATCATTCTCTTTGTCCGTGCCCTGGGCGGGACGTTCCACTGGTCTGCCATGCAAGCCTCCACATCCCTCATGGTGCCGTCTGAAAGGCTGACGCGCGTCCAGGGGATGAACCAGATGCTGCAGGGTGGACTCAATATCGTTGCCGCGCCGTTGGGTGCGCTGCTGATCGCCACGCTTCCCGTGCATGGCATCCTGGCTATCGACGTGCTGACGGCACTGGTGGCGATCGGCACCATCCTGGCTATTCCCATTCCACAGCCCCCGCAGACCAATGCCGCCCCCGAGGCCGGAGAAGTATGGCAAACGTTCCGCGATGATCTAGTTGCCGGTCTGCGCTATGTACGGGGTTGGCGCGGCCTGCTGATCCTCATGGGATACGCCATGCTGGTCAACATGGTGTTGATTCCCAGCTCAAGCCTGGTGCCACTTTTGGTGACTGAGCATTTTGGCGGCACGGCATGGCATCTCGGCGCGCTGGAATCAGCCATCGGCATCGGCATTGTGGTTGGTGGACTGCTGCTTAGCGTGTGGGGCGGCTTCAAACGCAAGATCGTGACATCACTCGTTGGTCTCATCGGGATCGGTGTTGGGGTCATCCTGACCGGCGTGGCTCCCGCTTCATTGTTCACAGTTGCGCTGGTTGGTATGGCGGTCACCGGGATCATGAGTTCCATGACAAATGGGCCCATCATGGCCACCGTTCAGTCGACTGTCGAGCCGCAGATGCAGGGCCGCGTCTTCACGCTGATTGGCAGTGCCGCCGGATTGATGATGCCTGTTGGTCTGCTACTTGCCGGGCCTATAGCCGACGCGTTTGGCGTGCAGGTATGGTACGTGATGGGTGGGACCATCACCATCCTGGCCGGCATCAGCGGTTTCTTCGTTCCTTCACTGCTCAACCTAGAGGACACAACCTGGAAAGTCCCTTCGGTCGGCCCAGAAACTACGATAACCGGTGATGAGCAACCAGTCGTATAGGATCCACGGGTAGCGCTGCACGCTCGCTCCCGCCGCGCAGATTATACGGCTGTGGAGATGGAGCGCAGCGCGATGCCGAAGAGGAAGAAGGTTGTAAACGACAGCACCCATTGGGCGCGATTGGACGTATCACCCTTCAGTACGGAAAGATAGATAAACGGCAGGAAGACGAGGGCAAACAGACCATAGAGCATATGGATGCCTGCCCTGGCGATGTTGGCGTCACCACCCCCGAGCCAAAGAATGAAGCCGAGGATCGTCTGGACGATGAAAATGATCTGGCCGATAACGGCCGCACCCATGTAGCTGCCGTCTACACCCTGGCCGCGAACAGCCCGAAACAAGCCCCAAAGTCCGAGCGCCAGAAAGAATAGCCAGGCTGTGTTTGAAAGTGCGCTGTGAATGGCCTCGATGGTTCCCATGTTGCTCCTTAATTCAGGTTCAAAGCGGAGTGTAGCCAGAGCGCTGTGCCTTGTCAAAGCCCGAACCGCCTTGACCGTGACGGCCGATCGGCGCGCGGCCGCCAACTGGCCCTGTCCCAACGGCGCGGATACGCTACAATTCGAGCCGTATGAACGACGCCTACGAAGCAGCACTGGATTACTTATACGGCTTCATCAACCTGGAGCAAAAACCGATTGATCGCTATCAGGCGAGCAAGATCGACACGACCCGGACGCGTGACCTGCTCGCCGCCCTGGGCGACCCGCAGCTGAGCTTTCCCGCCATCCACATTGCCGGAACGAAGGGCAAAGGCTCAGTCGCGGCCATGTGCGCCAGCTGCCTCCAGGCAGCCGGCCTGCGTGTGGGGCTCTACACGTCGCCCCACCTGCGGGACTTCAGGGAGCGGATTCGCATCCTTACGCCCGCTGATCCCGTGGGGCTCATTGAGCAGGACGCCTTCGTGGCCCGTGTGGACGATGTGCGCCCTCTGGTAGAGGCGCTGCCGGGCATTACCTGGTTCGAGATCGTGACCGCCATCGCTTTCCATCATTTCGCTACGGAGGGCGTCGATATCCTGGTGGCCGAGGTAGGATTAGGCGGCCGTCTGGATGCAACCAACGTGCTGCTGCCGGACGTGTCGGTCATCACCAGCCTGAGCCTGGACCACACGCAGCTGCTCGGCAATACGCTGGCCGAGATCGCCTACGAAAAAGGCGGCATTATCAAGCCCGGCATCCCGGTGGTGACTGCACCGCAAGAGCACGAAGCCCTGGCTAAGCTGACAGCCATCAGCGACGAGCGCGGTTCGCCACTGACGTTGATTGGCCGTGACTGGCAGTATGATCCGCTTGCCAACGACACTTCGACTGCCGCCAAACATGGCCTGCGCATTACCCTCTCGCAAGATCCGGAGTTCATTCAGGTTGGGGCCGAATTTCGCGTTGCGCTGGCTGGCGACCACCAACTGCTCAACGCGACGGTGGCGATGGCAGCGCTGCAGCATGTGTCCGGGCGCTTCCCCACAGTGAACGAAGCGGCCGTTCGCGCCGGTCTGGAAGGGGTTCGTTGGGACGGCCGCCTTGAGCTGTTGGCGACAGCCGATGACCAGCCTGCCGTGCTCATCGACTGCGCCCACAATGTGGCCTCTGCCTCCCGCCTGGCCGATGCGTTGACGACCGAATTTAGCTACGAGCGGCTGATACTGGTCTTCGGTGCGCCGGAGGATAAGAACATCGCCGGGATGATGGACATTCTCTTTCCGCTGGCCGATGAGATTGTTTTGACGACGGCTAACCATCCGCGATCAGCGTCGCCGGAATGGCTTGCGGAGCAGGCTACCGGGAACGGCTATGATGCCATATCGACCGCCTCTACTGCGGCTGCCCTGGAGCTGGCTCTCAGTCTGGCTGGTCCCGGTGACATGGTTTGTGTCACCGGATCCATCATCGTCGTCGGCGATTTGCTAAATCATTGGGACAGTCTACAATCGCCTTCCGGTGCCCATGGATGACTTTGACTTTGCCCAATACCCCGACTTCCCAGAGCTTTTTCCCGAACTCGAAGATGAACTCTTCGATCAGCCCATAACGGCTGACGAGGACGGATTGATAGAGTGTCCCTTCCTGCCGCTGCGGGACATGGTCCTCTTTCCGCAGATGGTCATGCCGCTCTTTGTCGGACGCGAGCGCTCACTGGCAGCCATCAACGCCGCCTATACCAGCGGAGAGAATCTTATTGTCGCTGCGCAGCGCAATATCGAGACGCTCGACCCGGGTGAGTCCGAGATCTACGCCCACGGCACGGAAGTAACCGTCGGTCGCGTGCTGCGCATGCCGGACGATTCGACCACTGTCCTGGCCCAGGGCCGTCGGCGGGTGGAAATCGTTGAGTTCACGCAGTGGCATCCGTACATTCGGGTCAAGGCGCAGGTCGTGCCCGACATTGACGAGTGGCAGCCGACGACCGAGGCGCTGACGCGCGCCGTGCAGGCTCTGTTCGAGAAGGTCGTCAATCTGAATCAGAACTTGCCCGAAGACGCCTATGCGTATGCGCTCAACTTGAGCGAGCCGGGCTGGCTGGCCGACTTCATTGCGTCCACTCTGCCGATCGATGTCACCACGCGGCAGGAGATCCTGGAGACAGTCAACACGACGCAGAGGTTGCAGCGAATCAGTATTTTGCTGGCCAAGGAGTTGGAAGTGCTGGAGCTGGAAGACGAGATCCAGTCCCAGGTCCAGCAAGAAGTCGACCGCTCCCACCGCGAACATTTTCTGCGCGAGCAGATGCGGGTTATTCAGGGCGAATTGGGCGAACTCGACGTCTTCGGGCAAGAGATTAGCGAGCTGCAGGAGGCGTTGACCACCAAGCAGCTACCGGAAGAAGCCCGCGAAAAGGTCCAGAAAGAGCTCGCCCGTCTCAGCGCCATGTCCCCCATGTCGCCCGAAATAGGCATCATCCGCACCTATATTGACTGGATTCTTGAGCTCCCGTGGATGGAAGAGTCGGCCGATAACCTCGATGTCAAACACGCGTCCGACGTCCTTGACGCCGACCACTACGGCCTGGACAAGGTCAAGGATCGGGTGCTGGAGTATATGGCCGTTCGCAGCATTGCCCCGGACACAATGCGCAGCCCCATTCTGTGCTTCGTTGGTCCGCCGGGCACCGGCAAGACGTCGCTCGGCCGTTCCATCGCCAACGCGCTGGGCCGGGAGTTCGTGCGCATCAGTCTGGGCGGTGTGCGAGATGAGGCAGAGATTCGCGGGCATCGCCGCACGTACGTTGGCGCTCTGCCCGGGCGAATCATCCAGGGCATGCGCCGGGTTGGCACGGTCAATCCGCTGTTCATGTTGGATGAGGTGGATAAGCTGGGGCAGGATTTTCGCGGGGATCCAGCTGCAGCGCTGCTAGAAGTGTTGGACCCAGAGCAGAACAACGCCTTCGTAGATCATTACCTGGGCCTGGAATACGATTTGTCGCGTGTCCTGTTTGTCACTACTGCCAACTTCCTCGACACCATTCCGCCCGCCCTTCAGGATCGGATGGAAGTGATCGAATTCAGTAGTTACCTTGAGGAAGAAAAACTCGGCATCAGCTCGCAGTTCTTGCTGCCTCGCCAGCTTGAGCAGCATGGCCTGTTGGACAAGAAGATACAGTTTGACGAGGCAGCTCTCAAAGCATTGACGCGCGAATACACCCGCGAAGCCGGCGTGCGTAACCTGGAGCGCGAGATTGCCACGATTTGTCGTAAGATTGCGCGCCTTGTTGCGGAAGGCAAACGGTTCCCCAAGCAGGTGACCACCAAGCATGTGCAGACGTACCTCGGACCGCCACGCTATACGGGCGACATTCGCCCTGACGAGGATGAGGTGGGGGTGGCGATCGGTGCAGCCTGGACGGCCGCTGGGGGCGAGCTGATGGTTGTCGAGGTCAATCTCATGCCCGGCAAGGGAAACCTTATCCTGACCGGACAGCTAGGGGATGTCATGCGCGAAAGCGCCCGCGCCGCGATGACTTATACGCAAAGCCAGGCGGAAAAGCTGGGCATTGACCCGGAGCGCTTCGAAAAGGTCGACGTGCACATTCACTTACCCGAAGGTGCGGTGCCCAAGGACGGTCCGTCAGCCGGTGCGCCGCTGGCGCTAGCGCTGATCTCGGCTTTCACCGGGCGGCCCATTCGCCGGGATGTCAGCGTCACGGGCGAAATCACGTTGCGGGGCCGGGTGCTCGCCGTCGGTGGCGTGCGCGAAAAAGCGTTGGCCGCCAGCCGCAGTGGCATCAAGACGTTTGTACTGCCCAGCAGGAATGGCCCAGACATGGAAGATATTCCTGTCAAGCTCCGCAAGCAGTTGAAATACGTCCTGGTCGACCGCGTCGATGAGATTGTCGACATTGCGCTCCATCCGCCGGCAGACGACAAACAGCGCGACTTCTAAGGGCTATCGTGCAGCGCGATCCAGGCATGGACAACGCCCGCTCCTCTCTCCTCATCGAGATTCCTATCATCGTCAAGACGTATGACGTTGACTTCGCCGGCATCGTCCACAACATGGTGTACATTCGCTGGCTGGAGGATTTGCGGTTCCAGATTCTGGCCGACTACTTGCCCATCGAACAGATGCTGACCGACGGCATTACGCCGATCCTGGTGCGGACCACCATTGAGTACAAGCGACCGGTGACAATGGGTGATTCTGTGCTGGGCCGCATGTGGGTCGATGACCTAGGTCGTAGTCGCTGGACGGTCCGGGGGCAGATCTGGAACGCGGACGATCTGGCAGCCGACGCGACGCAGGTCGGCTACTTCGCCAGCCTCGAAACGCTGCGCCCCATCCGCATTCCAGCCTCCTTGCGTCGGGTATGGGATGATGCCCAGGAAACCGGCTGACGCCAGCGCACGATCAACCGTCTAGCGCCACTCTTCCAGCGTCTTCTGAATCGTGCTGAGGAATGCATCCCCGCCAGCTCCGTCCAGAATCCGATGATCGAAGGTGAAGCTGACATAGGCCAGCGGCCTGATGGCGATGGCGTCGTTGATCACCTTCACCCGTTTTTCGATCTTCCCCACACCAAGAATTCCGCTCTGCGGCTGGTTGATGATCGGCATAGCGAACAAGCTGCCCGAAGTGCCGTGGTTGGTAATTGAGAAAGTGCCGCCCTGGACGTCTGCCGGCTTGAGCTGCTTGTCGCGGGCGCGGGTGGTCACATCGTTGATGGCGCGCGCCAGGCCCAGTAAATTCAATCCATCGGCGTTTCGAATGACCGGCACAATGAGACCGTCTTCGATAGCCGCGGCAATGCCGACATTGATGTCTCGCTTGAGAATAATCCCTTCGTCGCTCCAACTGCTGTTGGCGAGTGGGTGTGCTTTCAGCGCCTGGATCGTCGCGGCTACGATGTAGGCGGTGAAGGTAAGATTTACGCCGTCCCGAGCAAACTGCTCTTTGTGCGCTTTTCGGTGTGCGGCAACAGATGAGAAGTCGATCTCGAAGACCGAAGTCACATGGGGACTGGTCCGACGGCTGTTGACCATATGATCCGCAATTGAACGGCGCATGGTTGTCAGCGGCACAAGCTCATCGTTTTCGCCTGGTGACGCGGTTGGCATGCGGGCTGCGGCTGGCTGGGACGTGACTGCGGCAGGCATCTGCGGCGCAAGCACCGGGGGAGCGGCGGTGCGTGCGGAGCCGTTGGTGGCGTCCCCGCGCTGCTCAATGTAGGCGAGCACATCCCGCTTGGTGATGCGGCCGTCCCGTCCCGTTCCCCGCACCTGGGCCAGGTCGATCTGGTGTTCGGAGGCGATGCGCCCAACGACCGGGCTAATGCGACCCGTGTAGCCACCAGCCGATTGTGCAGGCGGTGGCGCTTGCGTGGCAGCAGGTGAGTTCGTTTCTGACGAAACAGACTCGCGGGGTGCGGCCGTTTCCACCGTGGCCGGTGCGGTTTCAGCCGGTACTGCTTCGCCGGCCTCGCCAATGTAGGCGAGCACGGTGCCAACGGGTACGGTCGCCCCTTCAGCCACGCACAACTCGAGAATGGTGCCGGCTGTCTCGGCGGTAGTTTCCGTTGTTACTTTGTCCGTCTCAACTTCAGCGATGGGCGCGTACTTTTCTACTGTATCGCCGGGCTTTACCAGCCACTTAGCCAGCGTCCCTTCGATCACGCCTTCACCCATCTCCGGTAAGATAATTTCTTGGGCCATGCTTACTCCTGCCACTACGGCCGTTAGCGCAATGCCGGAAAACGGGCCGGCTCAGCTTCGCTCATCATATCGTAGACGACTCGGAAGACGTCCACAGCGTTCGGTTTCGAGAAGTACGCGCCATCAGACCCATAGGCCGGGCGGTGGGGTTGTGAGGCGATGGTGCGCGGTTCGGCATCCAACCAGTAGAAGCCACCCTGTTTCTCAATGACTTCCTGCATCATGTAGGCCGTTGCTCCGCCGGGAACGTCTTCGTCCAGGAAGACGATGCGGCTGGTCTTTTTTAGAGAGTCGATGATCATCTCATGGCGGTCGAACGGTAGCAGCGTCCGCACATCCACGATTTCTATCTCGATGCCCGTGTCTGCCAGCATGTCGGCCGCGTCGGCGGCAATGCGGCAGGCTGCGCCGTACGTCACAATGGTCACATCGTCACCCGGCCGCAAGATTTCGGGCACCCCCAACGGAATGGTAATCTCACCGATGTTCGAGGGCATCTCCTCTTTGAGTCGATAGCCACTCAGAACCTCAATAACCAGACCGGGCTCATCGCCGAGCAGCAAGGTGTTGTAGAAGCCCGCTGCCTGCGTCATGTCCCGAGGGACGCAAATGTGCATGCCGCGCAGCAGATGGACGACGCTTGCCATCGGCGATCCCGCATGCCAGATACCTTCCAGACGGTGGCCCCGGGTACTGATAATGACCGGCGCCTTTTGCCCGCCTCGCGTTCGCCACTGCAGCGTGGACAAATCGTCGGACAGGATTTGGAGCGCGTAGAGCAGATAGTCGAGATACTGGATTTCGGCAATGGGACGCAGGCCGCGCATGGCCATGCCAATCGCCTGCCCGACAATTGTCGCCTCGCGAATACCGGTGTCGGATACGCGCAGACGGCCGTACTTGTCCTGCAAACCCGCCCAGGTCTGGTTCACGCCACCCAGTGCACCCACATCTTCACCGAAGGAGACCACCCTGGCATCGCGGGCCAACATTGCGTCGAAGCAGGCGTTCAGGATCTTGGCGCCGGGCACTAGCGGTGCGTCTTCTTCATACTGTGCGGGTGTTGATTCCACATGGAGAGCCGACTCGCTCGATTGACTGTACAGATGGGAACCGTACCGGTCCAGGTTGGTCGCAACATGTTCCGCCTGCCACACTCGCAGCGCCTCAAGGGCGCTTCCCGGTCTTTCCTGCTCTCCTCGCATAGTGACCAGCACGCCAAAAACGGCCGATTGGACATCGCGCCGGAGCGGGGCGTTCTTGCGCTGCAACTGCTGGCGAATGCGACCTATGGCTTCGGCATCCGCACCCTGTGCTTCCAACTCTACTTTTTCAATCAGCGCCAGGGCAGTCTCACGCTCGTCGTAAATGGGACGACTGAACGCCTGCCACGCTTTCATCCGGAAGTTTTCGACCAGTTTCTCGGCGTTGCGCTCAATCTGGTCCAGCTCACCGGGTGTAGCAATCTTTTCTTCGACGACCCACTGGCGCATTTGGGTCAGACAGTCGTGGGTCGCTTCCCACTCCAATCGGCTGTCGGACTTGTATCGCTCGTGGCTGCCGGAGGTCGAATGGCCCTGGGGCTGCGTCAGTTCAATGACGTGGATGATGGCGGGTACATGGTCCCGGCGCACGCTTTCGGCCGCCTTCGCGTACGTCTCAATCAGGGCCGGGTAGTCCCAGCCTTTGACCGTGTAAATGTCGTACCCTTCCGTCGTGCCCGGTTCGCGCTGGAAGCCTGAGAGCAGTTCGGATAGATTCGACTTCGTGATCTGATATTTGTTGGGAACGGAGATGCCGTAATCGTCGTCCCAGATCGAAAGAAGCACCGGAGCGCGCAGTACGCCGATAGCGTTGACGGCCTCCCAAAACAGTCCCTCCGCACACGAGGCGTTGCCGATGGTACCAAATGCGATCTCGTTTCCCTGTCGAGAGAAACCGGTCAGGTGCTGCAGTTCGTCCAGCTCTCGATAAAGACGTGAGGCGTAGCCAAGCCCAACGAGCCGGGGCATCTGCGCCGCCGTCGGCGACAGATCGGCTGATGAGTTGACCTGCTCGGTCAGATTGCGCCATGTACCGTCTTCATTCAGGCTGCGTGTGGCGAAGTGACTGTTCATCTGGCGCCCGGCGGAGTGAGGCTCCGCCTGAACATCGGCATGGGCATACAGTTGGGCGAAGAATTGCTGGAATGTCGTCGCTCCAATGGCGAACATGAACGTCTGGTCACGGTAGTAGCCTGCCCGGAAGTCACCTTTCTGGAAGACCTTGGCCATGGCAATCTGGGCCAACTCCTTGCCATCACCAAAGATGCCGAACTTGGCCTTGCCGCTCAATACTTCGCGACGGCCGATCAGGCTCGTGTGGCGACTCTGCATACCCAGCGCATAGTCGCGTAGGATATCGGTCTTGCTGAGCATCACCTTGTTGGCAGCTACTTGACGCTGTTTCTTGTCTTGGTGGACGTCGACCATACCGTTATTCACCTCTTGGCACGTGGTAAGTGGATTGCCGTCTCGGGATCGTCGCTTTCGAGACGCACGCCGCTTGATGCCTTATCTGATGGACGCGCCCCGAACAGGCGACTCCGCATCCGCAGCGGCGAGTTTAATAGATTGGGTTGTGAAGCAGTTGCGGAAATCAATTGAATAGGCTCAGCTAACCTCCGGTTCTAATGGGATGTTGTGTGGGTACCGATCAATGATAGCATAGAACGGCCGCCTGAACATGGCTGCTCAGGCAACATCTAGGCGCGATCAATTCTCCAGCGGGCGTACGCTCAAGTTATCGAACTCGACAACGACACCGCCTTGTCCCAATGACTGCACCAGCAGGCCCACATCCCCGGAGGCGAACGTGTTGTCGGTGACGCGGCCAACCTCCCGGTCGTTGACGTAGAAGATCATGTTGCCCGCTTCCGCGTCTACCCGCAGCCGATTGGTCACGTTGAGACCTTGCTGAACAGCCGGCGACGCGAACCAGTGATCGCCCACAATGGTCGCCTCTTCCGCGCCATCAACATACCGGCCAATCCAGACGAATCCATCGGCCGAGATTTTGAACAGATAGAAGTCGCCTGCTTGCGGATCGGCCCGGAAGAGCATGCCAAACCCATTGTCAAGCGGCCCGGCAACAGCCCTGGCCTCGACCGAGTAGCTGCCATCGCCGAACTCCTGCCCGGCGGCTGCCCAGCGACTGATGTCGGGCTCCTTCACTTCAAAGCGGTAGATGCCATCGACAACGGTTCCGGATGAGTATGTGTCTTCGCCGCTGCTCCAGGAACCAAGTTCGTCAAACGTCTCCTCGAACGGAAGGCCATCGTCCGCTGCGGTACAGGCGGACAGTGCCAGCCCAAGAAGGAGAAGCAAAGGCAGGAGGATTGAAGGTAATCGTCGGCCGAAGGAGTTGATCATAGGCGTAAGGATCTCGCTCACTGTGAATTGCTAGGCACGTGCCCAGATGCTATACTATAGCACACTCAGGGCGCGTAGCTCAGCTGGTTAGAGCGCACGGTTCACATCCGTGAGGTCAGGGGTTCGAGTCCCTTCGCGCCCACTTTTCCCTTCTTTGGTGCAAATCAGTCTCTCTGCTTCATGTTCCCGCCATAGGTGCAGGAATATCCCCTCTTTTTGCTGACCAGGTTCATGTCCCAACGGATGTAAACCTTGTTCCAGGCAGAAGCGCTTCACGACCGTATCCAAGTCCGAACCCTACGTTAGGGAATCCGAGCTGCTTCTTGTCGCTGCCTGAAACAAAGCGGCCGACATAGTTGCGACAATTCAGCGGTGCTCCGCCCCAGGTTGTCAGCCGTTGCCCTCCAGGCCCGTTTTTCCCTATAATGTCTGCGTGGCGAAGACACTGCTCCAGACGAAGCTGAATACCCCGCCCCTGCGACCGAACCTCGTGCCGCGACGGTCGCTGATTGAGCGGCTCGATGATGGTCTGCAATCTGGCTGTAGATTGACGCTCATCTCCGCCCCTGCTGGATTCGGCAAGTCAACCCTGGCCAGTGCCTGGGTGGCCGGCGCCGACCTGAGCGGGGCCGATCTGGCTGGTGCCCTGGTCACAGAACAACAACTTTCCTCGGCCGCTTCGCTAGAAGGAGCTGTTCTCCCGGACGGCTCGACGTTTTCAGGCGTATAGATTTCCAATTGTGCTGCCCGAACCATATCGGACCGAATCGAGGCAAAGACTGCTTCCTAGAACCCGAGTTTTAACGTCGCCTCAGACAAGCTCTCCGGCTCGCCCAGCAACGTCACTTCATCGGACAGCTTGATTGGCGTGTATCCGCTGGGAACGATCGTATCTCCATTGCGCGCTACCTCAAGCATCAGCACGTCAGCCGGCAAACGTAGATCGCGAATGAGCACGCCGTCTACATCGGGATTGCTCACGGTCACCTGCATAATTTCGCGACCACTGTCCTGATGGAGCAGAATCGCTGTCGACTGCGGAGCGCGTACCGACTGCGCCAGCAAGTTGACCATTGCTGACGCAGGATCGACGACAAGTGCTCCGAGGTCGGTGAAGCGCTGCGCCTGGGCTATATCATTGGGCCGAACAATCAGTCGTTGGACGCCAAATTTGTCAACTGCCAGCTGAGCGGCGAGGTAGTTATCTTCGTCATCTGGCAACATAGCGATCAACGCATCGGTCCCGCTCGGCAAAATACGGGACAAAGAGGACTCGCTGATGTCCTCCAGATGATATTCATCTACAGATTGGCCTTCGACGTTAACGACGTGGGAAAGATCTGTGTCGGCCATGATGACCTGCCAGTTGTGCTCCTGCAACTCTCGGGCCAGCTCGAGTGACTGCTTCTCGATACCAAGTATGGCGGCATCGCGCACTTCGTCCGGGCTGGAGGCAACCGGCAGATTGGTCTCCCCAGCGCGGCGCAGCGCCAGCTTGCAGAACAGTGGGCCGAAGATTTCATTCAGCACTACAACCGATATGACCATTGTGGCAAAAGCATCGCCCAATGAGGGGAATTCCAGCGCCACTTCCCGGGCCAGACCCAGCGCAATACCCGCCTGGGTGATCAGGCCGAGCCAGGCATAACGCTGCATTTCCTTGCTTTCTCCGGCCATGCGACTGCCGACGTAGGAACCGATGAAAATACTGACGATACGAATGGCAAACAACGCCAGCGCAATGGGCCAGGTGGCCAGCAGCACGTCCAGCTTGATAGCGATACCGGTCAGCGTGAAGAAGGCAACGTAAACGTATGGGCCTACGTCGTGCAGGATCTCCTCAAACTCATCCCGGTGGGTCGTGAAGTTGGTGACCATAAAGCCACCAATCATCGCCACGAGCAAAGGCTCGATGTGGATCTCGAAAGGCAGGAAGTTATGTGACAGCTCGACAACGGCGAAGCCGAGGACGAAGATCAGATACCCGGTCAGGACGACCAGTCCTATTTTCAGCCAATGGTTCAGATTCGTGCCCAGGATCAGATTTAGCACTTTTCCAATCAGGTAGCCGAAGCCAAGCGCGGCGCCTAGATCGAGAAGGAGCAGGGCGATGACTGAGATGTTAAATCCCATCCCTTCGAGCAAGGCGCTGGCGATCGCCACGCCTACGGCAAAGGCGATGATGATGATTACATCCATCGAAACAGTGACACCCAGAATGGTGCTGGTAAAGGGGCCTTTGGCTCGAACCTCTTTGATGACGGCAATGGTCGAGGCCGGAGACAGCGCCAGCAAAATGATGCTGCCCAAGATGGCGACTGCGAGACGACTGGTTGTGTCCATCCCCTGTGTAAATGGAATTAGCTCAGTGAGATAGAACAGGGAGACGCCCCCGATGATAATCCCGAAGAATAGCAAGCTACCCGATATCCAGGCAATGCTCTTGATTCGACTGCGAATCTCCTTCAGATACAGTTCGCTGCCAGCGACGAAGGCGATAATGCCGAGCGAGATTTCATCGATGTAGCGCAATGTCGCTGACGCACCCTCCGGAAGCAAGCCAAGCATAAACGGACCGGCAATTGCTCCTGTGAGCAGGTAGCCAGTGATGTAGGGAAGTCCAATTCTTGAAAACCAGCTCCCTACCTGCTTTGCCGTCAGTGCGATGACAAAGAAGATGGCAGAAAATGTTAGAAGCTCCAGAACCCGCATACCTCCTCGACTGTCGTTGACGAGTCTCCTCGCCCAGTGTCCGCACATGGCGTGGGATCGGACACCGTGTCAGTCGCTTACAAAAAACAAGGTCCGCAATCCTAGTGGGGTAGATTATCGGACCCTTCGCGTACACTGTTTATGCATTACCGTCAGCTACGCCACGTAGGCTAACTGAGGTCAAGGGTGTGTTCAAGCAAATACACCATCAGATATTATACAAAGAAGTCGGGTTTGGCGCCGCCCCGCTAATAATCTCCTGTAGAGGGGCCTGGCTGACGATGAGGTCTTGGTCTCATACAGGCATCGAACAGGGCGATCGCAACGTAATTGCTGCGATCGCCCTGCTCTGCGTTAGGTCAGATGGCGCCCGACTGGGGTTAGCCGGGTATGTCGAACTGAGTCACCATACCGTGCATGAAATGCGGCTCGCCGGCATGGACAGAAGAGGCTGTGAAACAGACGAAGGCGTAGGTGGCTCCCTCTTCAAACGTCACGTCCAGGTAGTTCTCCGCTTCCGTGTCGAAGGCGGCCGTCCCCGCAACGATCTGCCCCGGAGGCGGTCCGGGCGGCGCATCGGGTCCCATTGCCCGAATGAAATCTTCCGCAGATGCGCCTTCGTCGAGCTTGATAATGACCACCTCATGTGCCTCCTGCGGACCGCTGTTCGTGACCGGAAGGTGTAGGACCCGGCCTCGATCGCTTCCTGATCGAACTTGAAGCTGTAGTCGATCGAGTTCGACCATCATGTCGCTCGGTGGGCGCGGCTGTGGCGGTGTCGCTTTCGCTCGACTCTACCGTCATTGCCATGAAGTAGCCCTTGGCCATGCCCGGCACGCCGTCCGGTTCGGGAACTGGATCAATGACAATGTATTGTCCCGCTGGCAAATTCGCGGTTACGCTCTTTGTTTCGCCCGGCATGACGCCGGAGACGCCACCATAGGCGGTCATCCACGAGGGCACGCCTTCCATACCCGCTTCGACAGCGGCAGCGACATCGGCCATCGTCTTGTCGTCGTCCAGGCGCAGGAACGCGGCCTGGCGCATGAAGTCGCTCTGATTGGCCAGCGTGATAGTTGTCCAGCCTTCGGGTGTGGTGTCGGCCGCTTCCCAGCCCTCGCTGCCTGCTGTAATGCTAAAGGTGTGAATGGTTGGAGCCTCATCACTGACTGATGGTCTGTCGAGACCGCACGCTGTTGCGAGCAAGGTGATTAGTAAGAGAGAAAGGATATAGATGCGTTTCATTGTGTACTCCTTGTTTCTATGTGCACTGTGGATGTAGTTGCCTTGATTGATCTAGCTGGGGTGGCCACTGTTTTAGCCTGCGGACCCTGTGCTTGTAAGCTCCAAGCTCTAGGCTGCTGTTTCCGCGCAAATGTGTCCGGCGTGCGTTCATTCAGTGACGAAATAGATACCGTGTTCCGCGCTGATCTCGACAATCCGTTCCATATCCGGCGGGCCATCCTTGGCAAACTCGGCCGCACAACGCTCAAAGAAGATTTCGAAGCCTGCCGGCGACGTGTGAGTCAGCGTCGTGAGGGGCACGTCCCCCACATTGCGGAACGTGTGGACGGTGCCACGAGGCACGAACACGATGGATCCCGGAGCGACTTCCTGCCACACGCCATTCAGAAAGAACTCAACGCGGCCCACCTGAGGGATGAACCATTCGTCCTCGTTGGCGTGGTAGTGGGGCGGTGGTCCGCCGCCCGGGGGCGTGGTGTTCGTGAAGACTGTCAGCTGACCGCCTGTTTCTGCACCGCCTAGCTGGACGCGAATCTCATCGCCGAAGGCCCGCAACACCATGCCCTCGTCGGGACCGATGACGGTCGTAACCGGCTTCTGGCTGGCTGAGCTACCCTCGTGTGAATGCTGCTCTTGCTGACTTCCCGGCCACCTTAACGTAAGTTCTGTCATCATTACTCCTATGATTGAGCGTGCCATGTATGCACGCGGCTATTTCAATAGCCCGCGGCTTAGAGCGTGTGGGCCGTCCAATGTTGCTCAAAGCATACGCAGGCCGTGTCACGCCAACGTCACCGATGCCGTCACAGAACGCGTCACTTGCGCAAATGAACCTGATCCCAGCGCCAAATCTCGTATAATGGCCCTATGCCGCAGTTGTCGATCCACCTCTTTGGCCAACCGCAGGTCAAGGTTGATAACAAAATAGTTGACATAACACGAAAGAAGGCAGTCGCTTTGCTGGCCTATCTGGCCATATCCGGACAGGCTCACAGTCGGGATGCCCTGGCCACCATGTTGTGGCCTGAGGCGGACCAGAGCCGTGCGCGTGCCGGACTGCGGAGTGCGCTGTGGGCGCTCAACCAGACCGAGGTTGGAGCCTGGTTGGTAGTCGATGTGGAAACAGTCGGTCTGGCCGGAGGCAAGCCCGGTTCCAGCGATGCTCATCCAGCTCCCGTGGTGGATGTGGATCAGTTCCGGGCTTTCGTACAAGCGGCCCGGAGCCACGATCACGCTCCAGGCGAGGCGTGCCCCGCATGCGTGCATTCACTAACCGCGGCAGCCGAAATGGCCACCGACGACTTCATGGCCGGGTTCACATTGCCCGATGCCCCTGCGTTTGATGAATGGCAGTTCTTTGAGGCGTCTACGCTGCGTCAAGAGATGGCTGCCGCTCTGGAGAGGTTGACGCTATTCCTCAGGGCCGATGGGGCGTATGAGACAGCTATTCCCTATGCACGCCGCCTCGTCGCGCTTGATTCTCTTCACGAACCCGCCCACCGCTTGCTCATGCACCTGTATATGGAGGCAGGGATGCACGGTGCGGCCTGGCGTCAATACGAACAGTGCCGCGACGTGCTGGCGCGAGAGCTGGACGTTGAACCATCTCCGGAAACGATCGAGCTGGCGGAGAAGGTTCGTGGGTATTCCCGTGCTGGACGGTCTGGCAGTGGTGACGGGATGCCCGCAGCAACCGCCACCTACGACCAGGCAGCAACGGGGCAGACCCCACACGAAACGCCAAACAACTTGCCGCACAACACGACGGCGTTTATCGGCCGTCGTCGAGAACTGACTGAGCTGTCTCGCTTTCTGGAAGACGAAACGACGCAGCTGCTGACAATTGTTGGGCCCGGTGGGATTGGCAAGACGCGGCTTGCCGTGGCGGCTGCCGCGGAGCAGCTCGCCAGAGGTAGATTCTATGAAGGTGTCTACTTCGTTGCCCTGGCGCCGCTGACTGACCCGTCCCTTGTTGTACCCTCCGTCGCTGAAGCGATCGGCTACCCACTTCAGAAGGATCAGCGATCGCTAGCGCAGCAGTTGGCTGACTACCTCGGACAGCGCGCAGTGCTGCTGGTGCTTGACAATTTTGAAAATCTATTGACGGCTGGCGAAAATGAAGCGACTGTCTTCATTGACACGTTGCTGCAGAGCGCCCCTTCCACCAAGATGTTGGTGACATCGAGAGAAGGGTTGAACTTGCAAGGGGAGCAGCGCTTTCCGCTAGCTGGTCTGGAAACAGCCGGAGAGGAGACGAACGTCGACTACGAGGCCGCAACCTTGTTCTTGCAGAGCGCACGCAGAAGATCGCCTGAGTACAAGCTGGTGGCAGCGGAGGCGGACAGTCTGGCGGCAATCTGCCGGCTCGTTGAAGGCATGCCCCTGGCGCTTGAACTGGCTGCGTCGTGGCTGGAAACGCTGTCAGTTGAGGATATCGCCTCTGAGATTCAGGGCAATCTGGACTTCCTTTCCGCCGACGTGCGCAACGTTCCGGATCGCCACCGCAGCATGCAGGCAGTCTTCGACGCATCGTGGCGGGCATTGTCAGTCGCTGAGCAAGAAACCTACGCTCGACTGGCGATCTTCCGCGGCGGGTTTACGCAGGCAGCGGCGAAGGAAGTAGCCGGTGCTTCATTGACAACCTTGCGACGACTGGTTGGTAAGTCATTGCTGCGCTATCACCCGGCCGAAAGACGCTACGATATTCACGAGCTGCTGCGACAATACGCGGCGGAACAGTTGGGGGAAGGGACTGAGGCAGCCTACGAGCGCCACACTCACTACTTTGCTGAGTTCTTACACCAGCGGGAAGCAGAGTTGAAGAGCGGGCGACAGCGTGAGGCGCTGGCAGAGATTGGGCTCGATAGCGAAAACGCGCGCATAGCCTTTCGGTGGGCCGCCGAGAACCATCACATTGCGCTGTTGGAGCGCTCACTCACGCCGCTCGCGCTCTATTTGCAGTGGAACGGCCGCTTTCAGGAGGGTGAAGCGATCAGCCATCGGGCCGCTATGGCACTGGAGACGCTTCTATTCAATGAGCGTGGCGAGCTGCTTTCGATTGAATGGACACCAGCGCGGGTAGCCGCCGCACGCACCTTGATGATGGTGCTGACCTGGCAGGCTGCTTTTCTCATTCCACTCACCCGATACACCGAGGCCCGCGAGGCACTCCAGCGGGCGACGCTGCTCAATGAACGCCTCAAGTCAACTCCCGGTAACGACGCCTCAGAGGAGGCTTTCTTGCTGCTGGAGCTGTCCAATCTGGCCATCATTGACGATTTTGCGGGCGAAGCGGTGCGGCTGAGTCTCGAGTCATTACAGCTCTATCGCGCTGCTGGAGATGAGTGGGGCACAGCGTTTGCCCTGGATCGCGTGAGCCAACGTTATATGAACCAGGGACGTCATGGGGAAGCGTTGGCAATGCTTAAGGAATCGCTGGCCATTCGAGAGCGGCTGGGTGACCAGCGTGGCGTCGCTCGTATCTACAACAGCCTGGGGTTGGTGATGCTCCACATCGGGCAGATTGAGCAATCTGAGACGCAGTTGCGAAAGAGCCTGGCGATTTATCGGTCATTGGGAAACCGTGCGGACCTGTCCAATCCGCTTGCGGTGCTTGGAGTGAACCTGCTATTCGGCGGTAGGTTCAAGGAGTGTATCGCAGCTTATGAAGAGTGCTGGGCCATCCACCATAGTTTGAAGCTGCCGTACGAACCGTTCCTGGCTGATGTCACGGTGACACGAGCCATGATAAACCTGGGGCAGTACGAGGACGCACGAGTGCGGGCCGAGGCCAGTCTGGCTGGCTACCGATCGATCAATGATCTGTGGAAAGTAGCCTTTACCCTGCACAGCCTGGGCCGCATGGACCTGGCTGCTGGCGATGCCGGTCGAGCACTGATCAAGCTGCAGGAGAGCGCGACCATCTTGCAGAAAATGAACGAGCGCTCGCTCTTGCCTGAAGTTTTCGTCTGCACGGCGCTGGCCCACCGCTCGTTAGGCAACCGTAGGCGAGCCAAAGCGTTGATGGTTGAGGCGCTGCGACTTATTTTGGAAACTGGTCCGCTGAGTACGATGCGGTTTGAGCTGCCCGTCATGGCCCTGTTCGCAGCCGATGAGGGCGATAGTGAGCGGGCCGTGGACTTGTACGCCGCCGCCCGGCAGAGCGCCTACATCGCCAACTCGCGTTGGTTCGAAGATGTCGCCGGACGCCGCATCAGTGACATCGCGGCGATGCTCCCGCCGGATCTGGCGGCTGCTGCCGATTTGCGGGGCAGTGAGCGGGAGTTGTGGGAGACGGTCAATACCTTGCTTGAAGCGTTGACTAACGAAAAGTAGCCGGTCGCAAGGCGGGTATAGTGGCGCAGGTTGTGGTGACGTTTATGACCAGACATCGCCAGCAATGATTATGCAGGCCAGCACTGGGTGTCGCTTCGGCTGAATGAGGCGACGATAATGGTGGGGAGGGGAGATGCTCGAACTGAATGAGATCGTGGACTGGCTGATGGCGGGGGATGTGGCCATACAGTACCAGACGCAACGAGATCTTTTTGCAGACGACGGGCCGGACCTGCAGGCGCGAATTGCCACGGAAGGTTGGGGAGCGAGGTTTTTGGAGGCACGCGGCGCGGATGGCCATTGGGGCAGGGGGTTCTACCAGCCGAAATGGATATCCACCCATTACACGCTGCTCGATCTACGCTATCTTGAACTGTCGCCCGACCACCCGGCGGGACGCGACACGGTAGACGTGATCCTGCGCGACCAGAAAGGGGCTGACGGTGGGATCAACCCGGCAGGCACGATCAAGCAGAGCGATGTCTGCGTCAATGGCATGTTTCTGACCTATGCCTGCTACTTTGGGGCGCGAGAAGCAGACCTTCATTCCGTTGTTGACTTTGTCATCGAGCAGCATATGGGAGACGGTGGGTTCAACTGCCGTGCCAATCGACAGGGCGCGGTGCACAGCTCGATGCACTCCACTATTTCTGTCCTTGAAGGCATCATGGCGTATGAACAGGGTGGCTATCGCTACCGCCTGGATGAGCTTCTATATCAGGCGGAGCTTGGTCGCGACTTCCTGCTTCAGCATCAACTCTTTCGCTCCGACCGGACGGGCGAGGTCATCGACAGGCGCATGCTGATGCTGTCTTTTCCGTCGCGCTGGTATTACGATATCTTGCGAGCGCTGGTCTACTTCGCGGCCGCCGGTGTGCCTTACGATCCGCGTATGCAACCTGCCCTGGATGTCTTGAAGGCGAAGCGACGCAAGGACGGCCGTTGGCCGGTACAGGCCAAGCACCCGGGCCAGACCCACTTCGATATGGAGAAGGCAGGCGGCCCAAGCCGTTGGAATACGCTGCGTGCGCTCAACGTGATGAGCGCCTTCGACACGACCCAGTGACTTGTCACGTCAGAACCTCAGCAGATGGCGTGACGCGCCGATCCTAAATGGTCGGCAAAGCGTGAAGTTGGATCGCTACGAGCGGCTGGCGACTTCTTCTGGTGGGGCAAGTCCGACGACCCGCGCGACAGGCAGGGCAAACAGGACCCCGGTGTTTGGTTGGTCCAGGCTGCCGGTGACGGTCTCCGTGGCAGCGATCACCTTGTCGACCATCGCTTCACCTTCGACGACGCTGAAGATCGTGCGATGATGTTCCTCGCGACTTTGCATCAGGGCGCGAATGCTGGGCATCAGCGGCATGTCGTCGCGCAGCCCCATGACATTTCGCAGTCGCCCCAACCCTGTGCTTTCGATCATGGTGATACCGCTTACCCCAGCTGCCTCCCATGCATCTAGCAGCGCGGGACCTTTGTTAGCGTCGTCGAGAACTAGCAGGACCAGAAAGTACATGGCAACCTCTTCTTAACTGAACAGTATGAGTCGAATGCTTCGATAGGCAGGCGCGCGGGCCTCTAGGGCGTTGACACGGCTTCCTGTTCACCTGAGTAAGTCAACCGCAGCAACGGCGGGGTGACCAGCGTCGCCACGATGACCATGAAAACGACAATCGAAAATGTGTCCTGACGGATAAATCCTTCGACCAGAGCGACTGAAGCGACGATGAGGCCGACCTCGCCGCGGGAGATCATACCGACGCCCAATCGTAGCGAGTCCTTGCGATTGAAGCCACCCAGCAACGCGCCCAGCCCGCTGCCGACTACCTTGCTGACGATGGCTACGGCCGTCAGTACCAGAGCAAAGATCCAGAGCGTACCCGAGATAGCGCCCAGGTCTGATTGGAGACCTATGTTGACCAGAAAGATGGGCACGAAGAAAGCGTAGGCCAACGCCGCCATGCCTGTCTCGATCTCCGCCACGAAGTTGGTGCGAGCGAAGAAGAGACCTGCCAGGAACGCGCCGGTGATGGCAGCCATCCCGCCAATCGTCTCAGCGGCCCAGGCATACAGCAGGCACGTAACCAGGGCGAACACGACGGTGCCCTGGCTGATTGGCAGCCGGCTGACGATGGTCGTCAGCCGCGGTAGAACAAACAAGCCGAAGGCAACTGCCAGGGCCAGAAAACCGACCATGGCCAGGACCGTTAGCAAGATGCTGCTGCCACCGGACCCGGCGCCTACTTCTGCGCCAACCACAATTGAGATGGTCGACAACATCAGAATGACCAGGATATCGTCGAAGACAGCCGCTCCCAACAGACCGAGACCAACCCGGCTCCGCAATACCCCCAGCTCGATCAGGGTTTGGGCTGAGATGCTGACACTGGTCGCCGAGAGCGCCAGACCGATGAAGATCGCCTCATTCAGCTCATTGCCAAAGCCTATTGCTACCAGAAGGCCAGACGCAAATGGGATGACGACGCCAAGCGTTCCGGCCAGGGCAGCCACCTTGCCTGAGCGGAGCAGCTCCGATAGCTCCAGTTCCAGCCCGGCAAGAAACATGAGCAAGATGACACCGATCTCAGCCATCAGGGTCAGCGACTCCCCGAGCACTTCGTCGCCCTCAAAGATGGGCCAGTGGAGCATGTTGAGGAGCGTTGGCCCCAGAATCAGTCCGGCGATCAATTCACCCAGAACGGATGGTTGGCCCAGGCGCACACTGATATAGCCGCTGAGCTTAGCGACGACGATAATAATGACAATCGCCAGGATAAAGTGTAGAAACTCACTGGTCACGTTCGGATTTCTCCAGTATCTGTAGAGTCACGAGATCGCCACGTCGGGTGAGTTCTATCAAATCGCCTGTTTGCACGGTGGCAAACAGATCGGTGTCAAAGTCGTAGGCGTAGGGAATGTTTTCGAGCGAACAGGCCGGCGCGGTCTGCTGGTCGATTTCGCTGTTAATGATCGCGATCGGAGCCTGGCCCCGGTAGAACAGCTCCAGAAGTACATAAGGCGCGACGCTGGAGCCGGTGCCGCGCGGGAACAGGGCGATCTTGCCTGCCATACTTTGGCCGTCTGCCGGATGACCCGGCTCTTCAATGACACCCGTTTCGCGGTTGACATAACCAAGAAACGTGATGGGCGCCGATGTCACGAATGCTTCACCGCGCACGGTGAATTCGGGTTGCGATGGTAGCCCGTGCCCTTTTGCCATGCTGACAGCCAGGGGTGGTGCTGTGACAGGTGCGTCCGACGGCTGACGTTTGGGTTTCGCCTGCGTCTTTGGCGCTTGCCCGGGTGAACTGCTCGAGGACGTTTCGGCGTGGTGGTCGCCCAGCCGCAGCTCCCCAGTTGCCACGGCGATACAGTCTGCCAGGCGCATCACCGAAGCCGGGATTCCGTTCAGCCCGGACTGGATGTAATGCTCGGCTTTCATGGAGTTGGTCAGGATATGGTGGACCCATTGCTGGTCATAGGGGACTACCTCCGGGCAAGTGTTCTCAAGCAGCAGCGCGCCGCTGCTGCGGATGACATCGGCCACACCTATTTGTTCAGCAATGGCTTTGGTACGGGCAGAAGTGAAGAACCAGAGGGGTGGCGGTGTGCCCGCAGACGTTGGTTCGGCGGTCACTGATTTGCCCTGAAGAAGCCGGGCGGCCGCCTGCAGCTCACCCAGCGACGCCTGTGGACAGCCGATGACGACCAGCGATGCTGGCCCCCTGGGAGCCAGCGCTGTGTAACGCGTCTCTAACTCGGCGGTGTCAAATGTGATGGTCGCCTGAATCATCGACTCATCAACCGGGTGCTCAGGCTCTGCCAGATAGAGCAGGGCGCACCCGTAATTGGCAGCCGCCGCACTGAGCGCCTTCTTTTGCTCGTGGCTGAGTGTTTCGGGCAGTCCTTCAATCAATGGGATGATCCCGTACGGCATTGACCAGGACGACTGGCGCTGTTTGCCGATCCAGTCGCCGAGGACCGAAAAGTCGGTCGGTTCGGTGATGTCGGCGGTGACAACCACACGCAGATTGGGCAGTCGGGCTGCCTCATCAAGTAGACCGTAGCGCGGAGCATAGCCAGTCAGCGCATAAGCAAGCGCGGAAAGACCCGACTCGCGGTTGGTTCGCAGCGAGGCGTAAGAGTTCGCATAGCAAATCGCATTCGATTCGGCCCAGGCGACCAGGGCAGGACTGTCACCACTGTCGGGCAATAGCTCCTCCCACTCATATGGCACGCACGACTGGATGGTCTGCACGCCCAGCCCGGCGTAAGAACGAATGATCTCCTGATGGTGGGCCAGAAAATCGGGGGCAACGATTCGCATAGCGTCGAACTGCGCCTCGTCACAGCCTGCCGAATTGAGCGTCGTAGGTACGGCAACCCCACCGCCCGGTTCGCTGGCTAATCGGGAGAGAAACTGGCGCAGTCCGAAGCCACCCGTCAGCGGGGAAACGCCGGACAGGTGGGCGCTCTGAATGGGCACCAGCTCTGTCGCACCGGACATGGCCGCCAGATCGAGGAGCAGGCGCATGCCCATCTGGCGGGCCAATCCCTGTTTACCCGCCAGCATCGCTTGTTGGTCGGCGGTCAATTGGTTCTCAATACCCATTGCAGTTCCTTGTGACTCTCGTCAAGCGTCGGCAAAGCCTGCGCCGACGATAGGTGGTCTTAAGCCGCCAGTCAAACGCGGCCCTTGCCTATCCATCATTCTCGACCGGGGCAGGGCGCACAATCTGAACCTTGACCCCCGTCGTATCGTGGATGAAAGCAGCGAATTGTTCGATCTCGCTGTTGCCAAAGACGTTGGTGGACGTACCTCGTGGCGCGCCCAACAGGAGCAGTTCGGCATTGACCTCTGTGACCAACGAGCAGATTTCATCTCGCACCGATCCCTCACGGAGTACAAGTCTGGCTTCCAGCCCGCTGTTGTGCGCCCGTCTTTCAGCGATCCGCAGCAACGTCTGGCCCATCCAATTCAGTTCCGCTCTAACCGCCGGCAGCGTCGCTTCGTCAATGCCTTCCAGACTGTTTGGATCGCTGACATAGAGAAAGATGAGTTGCTTGTCTTCTGCGATGGCTCTGGTGACGGCCGTTTGCTGCACTGTTCGGCTGCCCTCTCCGGCACGTGTGGCACAGACGATGTTACCCTTCATGGCTGTCTACATCCTGACTATGTTCGCCGGGTTCCAGACCCCGGCTTTCCATGATAGCCGCCAGAGCATTCAGTCGCGTATCCGCGTCTTCGATGAGGTGTTCGTACACATCCTGGGAGATGAAGCCGCGGCTGGCGGCGTCACTAATAGCGCTTCGCTCGGCCTTAAGTACATCGTCCCGCGCCTGTAAGTACATCTCCTGCTCGAGTTCCGGGTGCACCTGGAGATGATCACTTAGCGCGCCCGTGGCCGAAGCCAACTCCTCCCGATAAACGCTTCGCATCGCCTCCCAGATGTCTTGATGCAGAATACCTTCGTTGTGCAGCCGGTCCAGTTCGTGCAAGCCCGCTCGCTTGGCGTAGGCGTTGGCCTGGCGGCGCTGGCTCTCTTTCGACTGCTCCGAGCCGCCCGCCAATCCGAGCCGGTCAATGAGGCGCTCGATGGTCGTGCCCTGGACGAGAATTGTAAACAGGACAACACCGAATGTCATAACGCGCAGCTCTTCGGCAATGGTCGCTCCGAACAAATCGCGACCCAACGTCAATACCAGCGCCAGACTGATCGCACCACGCAGGCCGCCCCAGAACATGACATGCTGGTATGGGCGCGGCACATCCAGCCGTCGGAAGGTGATGCGGTTGTATATACCGGTGAATGAGTAAACAACGATCGCCCGCGCGAGCAAGACGGCGAAGACTGCCACAAGAATCGGCAGGGCAAACTCCACGAGCTGGGCGATCTGAATCTCCAGACCGATAAGCAAAAAGACAAGGGAGTTGCTGACGAACGCCATGAACTCCCAGAAGTTTTCAAGCGTTAACTGGGTTGTGGGTGACGTGTTGTTGGTGCCGATATTGCCGACCATCAGTCCGGCGGCGACTACAGCAAGGATACCGCTGACGTGGAAGCGCTCAGCCAGCACATAGGCCCCGAATGCCAGTGCCACCGTCGTTGCCGTTTCGACAAGGTGATCGTCCACGTTCTTGAGGATGACGTAGGAGACGATGTAGCCAAGGATCATGCCGGTGGCTATGCCTCCGGCAGAGACGCGGAAGAACTCGACAAGGGCATTGCTAAGGCTGAACGATATGGCGTCGGCTCCGTCGACGGCCATGGTAGCCGCGGCTGCCAGGGCCAGGTTGAACAGGACGATCGCTACACCATCATTGAAAAGACTCTCGCCTTCCATCAGGATGCTCAACCGTTTACTAACACCCAAACTGCGGAAGAATGCTATGACTGCCACCGGGTCAGTGGCCGAGATGAGCGCTCCGAACGCCAGCGCCCCGATGATCGGCACATCGAGGACGGGCGACACAATGCCGCCCACGATCAGCGTGCTGATCAACGTTCCAAGGGTAGCCATCGCCACAATGAGGGGTAGGTCGCGACGCAAGGCTCGCCACTTGATATGGAGCGTTGCCTCGAACAGCAGCGGCGGGACGAGTACTGCCAGAATGAGATCGCTGCTGATATCCAGCTCAAGAAAGTTAGGGAAGAAAGCCAGCGCCAGTCCGGCCAACACCAGGGCCACGGTGTAGGGGAACCGGATGCGCCGGCTGAGGATGGCCACGCCTGCAGCGATCGTCAGGAGGATGACGAAGCCGATCTCTTGTTGAATGAGGCCGCTTTCCTGGGCAACGGCCGTTGCGGTTTCCATTGGTATCGTAATCTTTAGCCTATGAATGGCGCATCAAGCGCCGTTCTGGCACGTCGTCGTTCGTCTTCTTCTGGAGCGTTTGCGCTACTGGAGATAGTCTGTCAAATTCACGGCTCCGTAATGGCCGCGCTGGAACTTCTGTGGGTTGCCGCCCCAGGGCATCGTGCAGTCGAGGCCCATTTTGGCAGTGCGGCTCTTCTGGCCTGGTACGTGATGCCCCGAGGGATCGAGGGAGCTGCCGGGTTGATTCTCGTACACAATCAGGTCGGTGTCCGCCTGGAAGCGCGTGGCCATTGCCCATTCGATCTGGGCCGGATCATGTATGTCAACGTCTGTGTCAACCACCCAGACATGCTTGAGCGACCCGTGCCCGCGAAACGCCGCCTCGATCGCCAGGCGGCCATCGTCTGGGCCTTGCTTGTCGATCTGAACGACCGCATGGAGCCATGATGTTCCGCCCGGTGTGATGATCGCTCCTGTGCAGCGGACAACCTTGTTGACCTCGTCGAAAATGGTCGGCTCTTTGGGCATGCCCATCAGCGTCTTGTGCTCCATACCGCCCGGCAGAAGCGCGTGGTAGATAGGATCGCGGCGGTGGGTGATCAGGTCGATGACAATGACCGGTTGCTCACGGGTAATGTCCATCGTTTCGGTCAGGTCCATGAAGGGGCCCTCGCTGGTGCGCCGGTGGGTTATGCGTCCTTCCATGACGATTTCGGCATCGGCCGGAACCTCAAGGTCGTTTGTCAGGCATTTGACCAGCGGCGTGGGCGAGAGGGCATGGGCTACAGACAGTTCGTCCACGCCCGGCGAAGGAGACATCGACGCGGCCAGATGGACGCCGAGCGAGACACCGATGCAAATCGCCACCGGCAGGTCGCCTTCTGTCTTTTGCATGGCGTTGTAGGTGCCGCGGTTCTCGACGATGCGCGCGGCAAAGTGCTTGTCGTCCAGGCGCAGCAACCGGTGATAGCACATGTTGCGACCCAACTCCGGGTCACGCACAATCACGACATTGCTGGCGATGTAATGGCCGGCATCTTCAGGCAGGTGGAGCAGGATTGGCAGGTCGTAGAGATTGACATTCTCGACGACGACTTCCTGGCAAGGGGCTGACTCGACCACAGGCGGCAAGACCGGGTTATTGATAGCGTGGGTCAGGTGCCCCATCAAGTCGCTCATAGGAACGTCGAGATCCATGCTGAAGAAACGCCGGTCGGCGCACGCCCCGGCACAAATACGCCAGCCCGGATAATCTTTGATATGGTTGAACAAGACCGCCTTTCCCTCAAGCGCATGGGCGACATTGGCCACTTCGTAGGTGGTATCTACGGCCTTGTTGATGATAACCAGGTCGCCGCTTGCATTGGCTTGTTCGATGAAACGACGAAAACTCATGACAGATTCCTTTAACTGGGCACGCAGTGTTATTGCCAGCCAAGACTGGTATTATACCGGAGGCTCCGGGGGGCGCACGCTGATCGGCGGGCGCGGCGCAGCGACCGCCTGCTGCGGGCTGACACTGGAGCGACGAGGGTTTTATGCTGAATGACCGAAGAATTATCGCAGTCGGTGTGATCATAATGGCCGCCGTTACGCTGGCGTGCAATGCATTTGCCGGCGAACCAGAGTCGTTGTTTCCTGTCCCACCGGCGCTGACGCCTGAGGAAAGTGTTCCGGTTGAGCCGGGCGGTGGCGTTGAACTGGCCCCTACGGTCACGCTGCCCGCTGAGGCAACTGTGCCCATTGATGGCCCTGCCGTTCGTATACTGGTAGATCTCAATGTACGTGGCGGTCCCGGCGTCCAGTTCCCGCGCGTGGGGTTCTTGCTTGGTGGAGACGTGGCCGCCGTCATTGGCCGCGACCCCAACAGCGGTTGGTGGGAGATACGCTGTCCGCCTGAGGTTAACGCCCCGCAGTGCTGGGTGTCGGGCGGCCCTCAGTACACTCGGCTTCTGGCGGAGTCACCGCCAGTCAGTACGGTTGCACCGTAGAAGATTCCCGCACGATATCGGATGCTTGTCGCTTCGATCAAAGGGAAAGCTCCCCTGCCTTGACAAACAGGGGAGCGTGACAAAGGTGAACGTACCTACCGTTCGAACCCGGAAGACTGGTTGACGAAGACCGGTCCGGGTGGTCAAGTCTGGGTTGTGGCTGTCCCTAGCTGCGGCGCAAGAACGCTGGAATGTCCAGATTGTTGGGCGAGAACCGGGGCGATTGTCCGGGCTCGGCCTCAACCTCAGCTGGCCGCTTCTTTTCCTCCGACTCCACGGTCACTTTCAAAGGCTCTTGTGAAGCGCCTTCCTGTCTTTCGTCAAAGAGCGGTGTCGTTTCCATGCGAGGAATGATCTGGCGACGCGAAGTCACACGCTGGAAGCCGGTGGCGATCACCGTGATGCGGATGTCTTCATCGAGCGCGGGGTCGATGACGGCACCAAAAATAACATTGGCGTCCGGGTGGGCGGTTTCGCGGATGATGGCGGCGGCCTGATTGACTTCGAACAGGCTCAGCGAATTGCCACCGGTGATGTTGAACAGCACGCCCTGTGCCCCGTCGATGGTGACATCGAGCAGAGCAGAGCTGACGGCGTTCTGCGCGGCAATTCGAGCGCGTTCCTCGCCTTTGCCCACGCCAACGGCCATCAACGCCGCACCGCCCTGCGACATGATTGCTTTCACGTCTGCAAAGTCCAGATTGATGAGACCGGGGATGGTGATCAGTTCACTGATGCCCTGGATGCCCTGACGCAAGACGTCGTCGGCCATGAAGAAGGAGTCTTGCAGGCTCATGCGCTTGTCGGCAATCTCCAGCAAACGGTCGTTGGGAATGACGATGAGCGTGTCGACACTGTCCTTCAGGCTGTCGATTCCTTGCTCGGCCATCGTTGCCCGTTTGGTGCCTTCGAAGAGGAACGGCCGTGTAACCACCCCCATCGAGAGAGCGCCCACTTCGCGAGCCACGCTGGCCACAATGGGGGCTGCGCCTGTGCCCGTGCCGCCCCCCATGCCGGCGGTGACAAAGACCATGTCGGACCCTTCCAGGACCTGGCGCAGTTCGTCGAGTGACTCTTTGGCCGAGCGCTCGCCGAACTCAGGGTTGCCGCCTGCGCCGAGGCCGCGTGTCAGCTTGTCGCCGATGCGAACCCGGACCGGGGCTTTGCTGAGCGAGAGTGCCTGGTTATCTGTATTGACGACAATGAAATCGACACCGGCGACGCCGGCTTCGATCATTCGATTGACAGCGTTGCTTCCGCCGCCTCCTACACCAACAACGCGAATAGACGCGGTGCTTTCTGCCAATGGTGCACGTTGCATAACTCCAACCTTCCTTGTGTTCTACCGAGCAAAGGTGGTTGGCCAACTAGATTGAAGGTGTAGTACAGGGACTTGGCTAGAACAAAGTAGCTTTGTTACCGGGCCGGCCATCGTAACCACTGGCAAACTGATCCAAAAGGGTCTTATCAATTAACCATTTGTTACCAAACTTGATAGCCGGTAATTTGCCATCACGGATAAGGCGACGAACCGATTCCGGATGGATGCCAAGACGCTTACTGACTTCATTCACGTCGGCATAACGGTACAACAGATCCTCTTTGCTCATTGCCATCACGACTGGTACTGACAAGCAAAGCGCCAGAGACCAGAAAAACCATTTATGGATACGACTGCCGAGATAGGAGCAAACTTAACGCAAAGCCCACTATATGTCAATACCGCAAGGTGCTCATTTTAAGGTTGGATATTGCACTTGCTGATTGGCATTGTGGCACGGTGGGGCAGCACGGACCTTAGCAAAATGGTAACAATCCGTTAAACGGTTGTTAAACTCCGGCAGCTATATTCTCTAATGAGGCAAGCGGTTATGTGGCTTCGAGGTTAGCGAGACGAGCAGGTTGTCTGGCCCGAAAGCTTCTGATTCTTTCTTCAAAGGTTCTCTTCTCTGACAAAGGGCAAGTCGCAAGACTTGCCCTTTGTCATTCCGGGGCAGCAGGGCATGGGTGCTGCGTTACCCCAGCAGCAGACCGCAAATAGAAACGAGCGAGGCGTCCTCCGCGTCCGCGGCACAATGATCATAGGCGACCTGGATCCCTTCGGCCCCGTCCAGGTAGCGGAGCATATAGTAGAGCGGGGCGAAGCCACAGATGCGGTTGGCGTCGTTGACACGAGCTATCTCGTTGTAGAAGCCATTGGCGTCGCCGTCGAGGACGCGGCTGATGATGGCCCGGTCCTCCTGGCGCAGCGCCGCGCGGCGTCCGCTGTCCATGTGGAACGAGTCGCCGAACTGTGGCCCGACGTGGGCAAGGTCGACAGAGGCTACCACCAGCACACGCTGCCCGGCGGTTGCCTGGCGCAGCGCGTCGACGAACTGCTCTACTGTGTGATCAGCCGCAGGCGTGTGACCATTCGCCACGAAATGATGGAAGCCACCCACAAGGATAGGGAGCATTGGCACAGGTGTCACACCCATCAGGTGATAGTGGTGGTGGAGCCAAACGGCAGACAGCTCAATCGAGTGCTCCTGGCGATGGTTCAGCTCTTCAGCGAATGCAGCCTCCGGGCCGATGAGCGTTGCCAGCTGCTCGACCAGTGCCGGCGCCCCTGGCAGCACGCCATACGGTGTGGCATACGGCAGGTGGGTTAGCGTGACGCTGCCGCTGGAGCCGTTGTGGTCGGTGCCCAATATCACGACGAGATCATAGCTGTCGAGTGCTGGAGCAGCCTGACGCCATACCTGGGCATAGACCGGCCCGCCGCGCTGGTAATCAATGTGGGGGGAGACGAGGGCGCGCAAGGCAGTGCTGGGCGCCGAGTTCGTCGGAGCTGCAGCGCCGTAGCGAGCAAATAGGTGAGATAGTTCATCGGGGTCTTCAGGATAGCTCAGACCGGCGAGCGCCGGGGGGCGAAACGGCTGGGCGCGATAGGCGGCTACGGCGTCGGCCTTGGCCGCTGCGGAGCGATCATTGTCCAGCAAATAGGCGTCGTCCAGCTGCTGTAGGGCATCCTCGACAACGTCGATGGGCAGCGAGATGCCTGACTGGAGCGCGACAGCCTCTACGATCTGGTCTGACGTGTGTTTGCCGTCGCAAAAGAGCAGGAGTTGGGCCAGCGCCTGGGGGAAAATAAGTTGGCGCGGGCTTAGCTGGAGCGGGTCGCGCAGCAGCCACATGCGCTCGCCCTGATGGAAGACCGGCTGAAAATCGAGGGGGCGCAACCGGGGCGTCGTAGTGTCCAAGGTGCCTCGCTAAGATTAGTTGGTCAGACAGATGGCCGGTTGCGGGCTTAAGGCTGCCGCCTCAGCAGAGGGGAGCGAAGCCAAACGGACCAAGCAGAAGTTCGAAGATCGGTCGCAATGGGCCGCAGTACAGCAGACGACCCTGGTCATAGGCATCGAGCACCAGGAACGTGCCGATGCACAACAATAGCATGGCGAAGAGGCCGACGCAGCCCAGTAACCAGCGATTGCCGCCTCGAGACGGTTGGGCGGGCAGTGCCGCCTGGTCGTCGTTCGGAAAAGCGGCCGCGTCTCCGGCGCTGAAAACAATTTCGCTGGGTGGTCGCGGCGGCGGGTCGTCGACGAGGAGACGGGCTGGTGCTGGTGGCGCGGGCTGTTGGGTTGGTGTCGCCGGCGGCTGGTCGGCCGCTGCCGGAGGCGGTTCTACCTCATCAATCGGCCCGCTTGTAATGATGTAGCGCAGCCGGACAGTGTCTGCCAGATCGATTGTATCCCCATCGCGCAGCGCCGTCTCTGTGGAGACGCGTACGCCGTTGACAAACGTCCCGTTGGTGCTGCCGAGGTCTTCGACCGTGAACTGTCCTTCGCGGCGCAGAACGTGCGCGTGCCTCCGCGACACCTCAGGGTCAACGATGACAAGATCATTGCCGGCGTTGCGACCAATGGTCGTTTGCAACTGATACAGAGGGAAGCGCAGATTCGGTTGTGGTCCGCGCTCAAGGTAGAGAATCGCCTCCAGATCATCCATGGCGCTCTACTATAGCTTCCGTGAGGTGAACTGGCTAGTGGTAGTTTCGCGCCTCGCTCAGCTGTCGACGCTGCTGGCTGCTGAACGCGCATCACGGGCGTCGCTGACAATCGTATGCCATACCGCCCGTCGATCGGCTTCACTGTTGAACGTCAGATAGACAGTCTGCGAACCGGTTGAGCTGTTCGCTTCCTTGCCGTCTTCGTAGAGCGCAAACTTGGTGAAGGCCGGGCCCCAGTTGGCAAGGAACTCCACCGCCAGCGCATCGCGAGGTTCAGACCCAAAGAGCAACCATCCTTCGGAAACAGTTTGTAACGTCGTCGCGTCGAAGAACTGGTACAGGAAGCGACCGGGTTGCTCCTGCACCATGATGACGTGCTCGCCCAGCGGAACGCGCCAGTAGGTGGCCGGCTGCAGCAGCACGTTGTTCTGGCGGCTCGACAGTCCAAACGCGCCTGTGGCAAATAGCTCGACTTCCTGCTCACTGCTCAGTGGGGAAAGCGAGCTGGCGGCCATCAGCGGCACTCCGTTGGCCACGAAGCGCATGTAATTGGCACGCCGGGCGGCCCAGAATGAACCGGCCAGCCAGAGGATGAAAACGATGAAGGGGAATAGTGCCATTGCGGGCCAGTTTTGCCACCAACCGTAGATCAGGACGGCCAGCGGGATGAGCCACAGCCATGTGGAGAGTCGTATGCCAAGAAATCTGCGCTCGCGGGCGAAGTAGGCAAAAGCATACATGCGGGATAGATAAGCGTAGTACAGGCGACGGAGGCCGCTGGGATCGTTCATGGCAGCTTTGTAATTGAGTTGACTCATCTGAAGATTATTGTAAGTGGTGGCGTTCAACTTGTCACTTCTCCATCATGCCCACCAGATGGATGTGGCGATCCGCCGGCAGCAGCGCTTCCGCGTGAACCGTCAACCGGAACAGGGCGGGCGTAAATGCCAGATAGGTCGGGTCCGGGACGGTCGCCAGGTGGGCCAGCGACAGCCCGGCAGTCTGGGCCAGGGTTTGCAGATCGCCGGCCGTATTGGCGAGGTAGCGTGTAGGGAACGTGTCGTCTCCGGCCCGGCCGTAAGCGCGCCCGACCAACGCCTGCTGCCACCTGCCCAGCTGCCCAAGCGTCCGGTTGACAACCGAAAGCGGGTGGCGTGCATTCGGCGTGATGAAGATGAACACGCCGCCGGGCCGGAGCACCCGGCCCACTTCGTTGAGGGTGCGTTCGGGAAAGTCAAGGTGCTCGAGCAGCCACGTCGCGTAAACGATATCGAAGACGCCGCTTTCGAATGGCAGCGCATGGCTGAAGGCGGCGGCGCGGGGCAGCCGGGGCAGGCGGTGGCCTACCAGCGATACCATGTCGGGATCGACACCGATCACCAGCGGTCGCGGATTGAGCTGCTCGACCAACCCGCCTCGCCCGCAGCCCAGATCGAGAACCCGACTGTCTGGACGGCTGCGATCCGCCACCGCCTCGGCGAACACGTCTGTGGCGGGCCGCCAGTTCGGTTGCTGCGCCTGATACAGATCGCGGTATCGATTTTGCTGGTCGAGGGAGAGCATGACCCATATTCTAGCCCCGATTGGTGAGAATCGCCTGAGACGATGCCGATCGCCTTGCCGGGCTCACGCCTCTCCGCGATCATCAACCAGATGGGAGCCAGACATTACACACTATTTCTTCTGGTCGCGCTGTTCCTGGCGGCGTGCAGCCGAACTGAACCAGCCTCTTCGCCTGCGACGGCTGTTGTGGCAGGGCAACCTACCGCTGGCGAAGCGGCGACGCTCCCTCCGCCGGTGATTACGACAACGCCCCTTCCCATGTCGACAACCGCACCGACGGCAACGGCGTTCGCCACAGCAACCAGCGAGCCTTCGCCTGTGCCAACCAACCCGCCGCCCTCACCAACGCCTCAGCCGGTCAGTGAAGAGGTTGAGACGGAGGCAATCCTTGCTCTGTTGCAGGATGCGGAGCCGCCTGTTCGGGACGATGCCAGACTGGCGACCGCATTCCTGGGCGCCGACCTGGACGGGCTGACGCCAAACGCCACGCCTCAAGCCTGGGAGGTCGGCGCGACGGACTCGTTCTATGTTGGCAATGTCGACTCCAATACGGTAGAGCAGATTACGGCCGACCTGTTGCATGTCAGCGACCGGGCCTACTACTGGTTTGATACAGCCGATCCAACGCCGATCGACCCGGCAGCGTTGGCCGCCGAGGCCGCGGAGTTCGACATCATCTTTGGCCAGGTAGCGGAGTTCTTTGCGGAAGGTGGGGAGGCCGACGACCGGCGTGTGCACATCGTTCACGTCTCTCCGCTCTCGCTGTGCGACGTCACGGTGGATACGGCTGATCTGTGCCGGCTGGCGGGCTACTTCAGCCCGCGTGATCTGCTGCCGGCGGAAGTGAATCCGCGTACCAATGGCCGAGAAATGTTCGTCATGAACCTTCGCCAGTTCGGGCGCAGCAGTTACCTCGATGTCCTGGCGCATGAACTGCGCCACATGCTGGAGGCGCGCTACGACCTGGGCGATGAGGATTGGGCGGTGGAAGGCTCGGCCATGCTTGCGGCGGAGCTGGCGGGTCATGAGGCGTCCGCACAGGCCCGCGCCAATCTGTTCCTGGCGTCACCAGACCAGCAGCTCAACAGCTGGAGCGAGACCGATCAGCTTCTCCACTACGGTCAGGGCTATCTGTTCAGCCGGTATCTATTCGACCGCCTCGGCCCGGAGGCTTACCGGAAGTTGGCTGTTAGCCCTGCCAGCGGGCTGCGGGCTATCGACACCCTGGCTGAGGAGCTGGGAGCGGGGTGGACGGCTGAGTCGCTGTGGCAAGATTGGCTGGTTACTCTGGCCATCAATCCCGAAACGGCGGGTGACAGACGGTTTGCGTGGCGGGGGCCGACGCTCAACGCTCCGGGGTCAACAGTAATCGACACGTATCCCGACCAGGTGGCTGACACGGTGGGCCAGTATGCGGCTGACTACTATCGACTGACCCCGTCTGATGATTTGGCGCTCAGCTTTACTGGTGAGCCCGAAGTCAGCCTGCTCAAAGTGGACGCCTTCGACGGTGACAGGGTGTGGTATGCCTTGCGGGACAACTATGCCAATCCGCGGCTGACCCGATCGTTTGACCTGCGCGACGTCGAATCGGCGACGCTCGAATACGCGGTCTATGCTGACATTGAGGAAGGATACGACTTTGCCTATTTGTCGGCTTCCACTGACGGCGGGCAAACGTGGCAACCGCTGGAGGCCGAGGGCATGCAGGGCGATGCGGTGGTCGATGATCCATCCGGCTCTGCGATGGCCGATCGGTTCTACACCGGACGCTCGGATGCCTGGATAGAGGAACGTATTGACCTGACACCTTACGCGGGTGGAGAAGTGGCGATTCGCTTCGAATACATTACCGATCCAGTCCTTACTTATGATGGTCTGGCCCTGGACAATATCGCCGTGCCAGAGATTGATTTCTTCGATGATGCGGAGAGCGACGGAGGCGGGTGGACGGTCGAAGGGTTCGTGCGCGCTCCCGGCGTACTGGCACAGACCTGGCACCTGATCCTGGTTACATCGGGTTCTGATGGTCCCGAGGTGCAGTTTCTCGACGTGGGAGCGGACGGCCGCCTGACTGAAACGCTCCGGTGGGACTCGGCGGAACCGGCCATGCTAATTGTCGCGGCTTCGGCCCCGCGCACGTTGACTCCTGCGGCTTACGAACTGACTCTAACCGAGGAAGCGGACGAATGAGAAGGTGGGAGACGGGAGTGAATGGGAGTCGAACCCACCGCCGCTCGCTCTGCGCGACCGGCCACCGATTTTGAAGACCGAGGCGCCCACCGGGACACAATCACTCCCACCTGCCATTGTGGGCCGACCGGGGCAATTTGTCAATTGATAACGATGACAGATCGTGCGGTGTCTCTTGGTTTGCTGGGCGGTGCCAGACAGTACGCAGAACGAGTCCACAGCCTGCCGGCGAGACGGGCATCAGAGGTGCTGCAGGCGCCATGATTTCTCTACCGTTTCATTCCGCTGGCGCAGTTCAATAGAAGATGAGTGACGCTCTCTGATTTGACACACAACAGGGTCTTGGATACAATGTCATTCTTAACAAGTGGCTTGGTCCGATCCGGCCGGGATAGCTCAGTTGGTAGAGCACTGCACTGAAAATGCAGGTGTCCCCAGTTCGAGTCTGGGTCCTGGCATCAGGTATTCTGCGAACACCTAATAAACGCGGGCGTGGTTCAGTGGTAGAACGTCTCCTTGCCAAGGAGAAGGCCACGGGTTCGAATCCCGTCGCCCGCTCTGAAGAAAACGGCAGGCCCTTCAAAAGGCCTGCCGTCTTGTTTGGCGACGTGGCCAAGTGGTAAGGCAGAGGTCTGCAAAACCTCCATCACCGGTTCGAATCCGGTCGTCGCCTCCTACGGTGTTCATAAGGCTCTTGCGCGCGCAAGAGCCTTTTTCTTGCCTGCCGCCCGTCGCTGGACTGTCTCAGAAGTTATCCAAGGAGTTGCCCTCACACGCTGGCATATCCTACAATCCATCTGGATATCAGACCTTAGGAGCGAGTACGCATGTCACTAACCCCCATCCCCAACTTACCGTTTGCCGCGGACACAACCTCGTGGGAGCCATATGGCGAACGATTTGATGCCTTGTTGGCGCAGGAGTTGACGCCCGAAACGATCGATCAATGGCTGAAGGACTGGTCCGATCTGGACGCGGTCATTGATGAGGTCAGCAGTGTGACCTACATCGAAACGTCGCTGGATACGAAGAACGAGGCAGCCGAGCAGGCCTTCCTCAGTTACCTGGAGCACGTTGAGCCTCGCTATCGACAGGCTGACCATGCGATGAAGGAACGGTTGCTGGGCTATGTGGCGGATGGCCATGAGCTTGACGCGTCGATGACAGTGCCATATCGGAACCTGCAGAATGACGCCGATCTATTTCGCGCCGAGAACATCCCGCTCTTCACTCAACTCTCCAAACTAGGCAATGAGTACGACAAGCTAACCGGTGGGTTAACAGCCGATTGGGACGGCGAGGAAAAGAACCTGAGCCAGTTGAACTCGCTTCTGCTGGATCGCGATCGCGACGTTCGACAGCGGGCCTGGGAGACGATGATGAGCCTGTGGGCCACCATTCGCCCGGAACTCAACGCCCTTTACGCAGAGATGTTGGGCCTGCGTCGCCAGGTTGCCGCCAATGCCGGTCTGGACGACTTTCGCGAGCATGCCTACCGCAGCAAGAATCGCTTCGACTACACGCCTGAGGACTCGCTGGCCTTCCACGACGCTATCGAGGCAGTCGTGGTGCCGGCAGCACAACGGTACTATGAGCGGCAGCGCCAGGCCCTTGGCGTGGAATCGGTACGCCCATGGGATGTTGAGGTGGACGCCGGGACCGCGCCGCCTCTGGAACCGTACCAGGGACAGGACGAACTGGTGCAGGGGGCGCTGGACATTTTCCAGCAGGTCGATCCGTACCTGGCTCGACATTTGGCCACGATGGCGGAGGAAGGATTGCTCGACCTGGACACGCGCCAGGGCAAGGCGCTCGGTGGGTACTGCGCCGGCCTGTCGGTCCGCAGAATGCCCTTCATTTTTATGAATGGGGACGGCACTCACGATGACGTCCAGACGATGCTCCACGAAGCGGGCCATGCTTTTCATTCCTTTGAGTGTTACGGCAACCTCGACCTGACATGGCAGCGGGATGTGCCCATGGAGTTTGCTGAGGTTGCGTCTATGGCCATGGAGCTGTTGGCCGCGCCGTATCTGACAGCTGACGCCGGTGGCTTCTATACCACAGCTGAAGCTGCCCGCGCGCGCCAGCAACATCTGGAAAGCATCCTGAAGTTCCTGCCTTATATGGCCGTCGTTGACGCCTTCCAGCACTGGGTATACACTCATCCGGACGAGGCGACCGACCCGGCCAATTGCGACGCAACATGGACGACGCTGTGGGACCGCTTCATGAAAGGCATCGACTGGTCAGGCTACGAAGCGGAGCGTGAGAGTGGCTGGCATCGCAAGCTCCACATCTTCCACGTGCCGTTCTACTATGTGGAATATGGCATGGCCCAGGTCGGTGCTCTACAGGTCTGGCGCAATGCGCTGGACGACCAGGCAGCAGCGGTAGCTGCGTATCGCGAGGCGCTGGCGCTGGGCGGTACGGTAACCCTGCCCGACCTGTTTGCCACCGCGGGCGCATCATTCCGTTTCGATGAACCGATGCTCCAGGACCTGGTGCAGTTGATCGAAACAACGTCGTCGGAGTTATCAGAGTTGGCGGCATAAGGACAGAGTGGTTAGCCGACCGCACGGTGCGGTCGTAAGAGGCGTATGACACCAAGCCCGGCAATGCGTGAATATCTCGCCGAGATATATCGCCTACAGGAAGACTCTCCGACCGTTAGCACGACCAATCTGGCTGAACGGCTCAACGTCTCTGCCCCGGCAGTCCCCCGGATGCTCAAGCGGCTGAAGAGTGTTGGTTATGTCAAGCATGTACCCTATCAAGGTGTTGAGCTGACCGAGCTGGGCCGTGAAGAAGCCCTGCGCGAGATTCGACGCCACCGTATCCTGGAAGTGTTCCTGGTCGACATCATGGGCTTCACCTGGGATGAGGCGCACGAGCATTCCGATGATCTGAGTGCCGGGCTGAACGACGTCTTGACCGAGCGCATGGCTCAGATGACCGGCCAGCCCCAGCGCTGCCCGCACGGCGAGCCGATACCGGACGAAAACGGCAAGCTGCCGGAGTTCACCGACTACTGTGTCATCAATCTCAACGTGGGGCACAAAGGCGTTGTCAGTCGTGTGCGCACCCATGAACCGGAGAAGCTGCAATACTTTGCCAGCCTCGGTCTCGTGCCGAATCAGCCGGTGGAGATTGTCGGCCGTGCCCCGTTCAACGGCCCCATGCGCTTGCGCGTCGATCGGGATGAAGTGGTTATTGGTCACGAACTGATGAAGTCGCTGTGGGTGACCTAGGCGTACAATTCCACATTCAAGACAAGCATATCAGCCGGCTAGCGTGCCGGCTTTTTTCTTGCCTGACTGCCTGTGATGTTGGTAGAAAACGGGAAACGGAAGCGGTGGGGCTTATTGAGTAGGTTGGGGAGCGTCAGTAAGAAGACGCCACCACGCCTGCCAGGGCATCGCCTCACCGATCGGATCCGGCGTGCCCGCGGGCAGAGGGGTCGGTTCAGGGGTGGCTTCCATGAGCAGCGGGACAATCCGTTGCTCGCCGGGAAGCACCATGCGTCCCTCTTCCCGAGCATAGGAGGCGACGTAGTCCTGGCTGTTGACGTACTCCAGTGTCGCCATCAGCTCAACCTGGCGCGTAGCTTCGCGCTCAATCTGAACCTGTAGCGCTTCTTCGCCGATGCCGACCAACTGCCCGGCCTGGGCGCGTCGGGAAAGGTCAAGGGCAATGACTATGGCGGCCGCCATACCGACCAGCACCAGAATCTGGGTCAGACTGAGAAGAGGTCGCTGCCGAAACACCTTGGCATCGAAGAAACGCTTGGCCATGATACCTTATGGTAACCACGAATTGATCCCGGTGCAAGGGGTCTTTGTTGCTAATCTTCCCGTCGCTAAGGTAGAATTGTTAAATGATCGCCGGTGAACGACCTGATTACCTG
Organism: uncultured Chloroflexia bacterium; assembly: GCA_963715935.1. GTDB lineage: Bacteria > Chloroflexota > Anaerolineae > Promineifilales > Promineifilaceae > Promineifilum. Next base: position 350,101 of record CAVQSM010000011.1, read on the forward strand.
GCGGTCGGCCACATTTGCTACGATCTTGTATCCAACAGCAAGGTAATGGGTGGCGCGGCCGCCTACGCAACCGCTACGGCCAGCGTACTTGGTTGTCGGACTGCGGCGCTTACCAGTTCGGCTGCACGCGACGACTGGGGCGAGCTCCTTCCGCACGTCGCTGTTGAGCGCATCGTGGCTCCGCAGACGACGTTGTTTGAGAACGTCTATGAGCCCGGCGGACGGGTGCAGACGATTCACGCTGTGGCCGGATGGCTGACAGCGGACTCGCTGTCGGAAGCGTGGAGCCGTGCGACCATCGTCCATCTGGCGCCCATCGCCAACGAGGTGGACGCGGGTATGGTCACGCGCTTTAGCAACGGTCTGGTGGGCGTCTCGCCGCAAGGATGGATGCGTCGATGGGACGAAGCCGGTCGTGTCTATGCCGTGCCCTGGAAGGACGCCGCGGCCACTCTGCCCTTGGCTGCAGTGACCTTTCTGAGCCGTGAGGATTTGGCAGCGCCGGGTGACCTGGACGATTACTGCCACTATGCCAACTTGCTGGTGCTGACAGACGGGGCGGCGGGTTGTACCGTCTATTGGCACAATGACGTGCGACAATTTCCCGCGCCAGCTATTGTGCCGCTGGAGTCGACCGGAGCGGGCGATATTTTCGCGGCAGCCTTTCTGGTCAGGCTCCGGCAGACGGACGGCGATCCATGGGCAGCGGCCGAATTCGCCAACGCCATCGCCGCTCGCAGCGTTACCCAGCAAGGTTTCGCGGCCAAGATGGCCGCCATTGAGCGGCTGGTGCTTGCTGACCTCGAACGAAATGACAGGGAGACCCCGACCCAACTTGGTGCGGATAGATTATGACGAAGATATATGCGGTTGCGAATCAGAAAGGGGGCGTGGGCAAGACGACAACGGTTGTCAATGTCAGCGCCTATCTCGCGGAAAGTGGACGCCGGGTCCTGTTGGTTGATATTGACGCCCAGGCCAACGCCACGTCTACACTTGGCTACGACAAGTTTGCCAATGATGTAACACTCTACCACGTCTTGCTTGACGAGTTGCCCGCGGAAGAAGCCATCCTTTCTGATGGCGAGTTTGGGGTGGATTTGCTGCCGTCGCATCCGTCGCTTGCGGGGGCCGAAGTGGAGCTGGTGAACGCCATTGGTCGGGAGTACAGGCTGCAAAAAGCGCTGGCGGCGATTGAGGATAAGTATGATTACATCCTGATCGACTGCCCGCCCAGTCTTGGACTGCTGACGCTGAACGCGCTAACGGCCGCCCGCGATGGTGTGCTCATTCCGGTCCAGTGTGAATACCTGCCGCTGGAGGGGCTGACGCAGTTGACCCAGACAATTGAGCTGGTGCAGGAGTACCTCAACCCGGCGCTGCACATTCGCGGCGTCATGATGACGATGTATGACGGTCGCACGAACCTGAGCCGGCAGGTGGTGGAAGAAGTCAGACGCCACTTCCCCAGCCGCGTCTTCAAGTCGATTATTCCCCGCAACATTCGCCTGAGCGAAGCTCCCAGCTTTGGGCAACCAATCAACTTCTATGCGCCAGACTCGTCCGGCGCACTCGCCTACAAGCTGCTGACCGCTGAACTGGTCAACGGTGACCGTGTCGATGGAGGATCACATGGCTAAACGACAAGGACTGGGACGCGGGTTGGATGCGCTCATCCCGACTTCGGGCGAAGGTGGCTCAAGTCGCAGCACGATTCGGGTTGTGCCGGTGAACAACGTGCAGCCAAACCCGCAGCAGCCGCGCAGTCACATGGATGACGAGAAGCTGACCGAGCTGGCCGCTTCTATCAAGGCTCATGGCCTGATTCAGCCGTTGATTGTGACCGAAAGCGGCGGTTCGTATGTCCTGATTGCCGGGGAACGCCGGCTGCGAGCGTCCAAGCTGGCGGGTCTGACGGAAGTGCCTGTTGTGGTCAAGGAAGCGTCGACCCAGGAGATGCTGGAGATGGCCCTGGTCGAAAACATCCAGCGCGATGATCTCAATGCGCTGGAAGAGGCGTACGCCTATCAGCAGCTCATCGAGGATTTTGGGTTGACCCAGGCAGAAGTTGCCGAGCGGGTTGGCAAGGGGCGCAGTACGGTGGCCAATCTGGTGCGGCTTGTCGCGCTGCCGGAAAACATTCAGCAGGCCGTGATCGACGGCCGAATCAGCGGCGCCCACGCCCGAGCACTTCTGCCGCTGCCCACGCCAGAAATGCAGACGGCCGCTATGAATCAGATTTTGCGTCTTGACCTCAGTGTGCGCCAGACAGAAACGCTGGTCAGGAATCTTATGGCCGACAAGAAGCCAGACCCAAAGCCCCGCGCGACGCTGCCACCTGAACTCCTTCTTTTGCAGGAGCAGTTCCAGGAGAGCCTCGGTACCCGTGTCAACATTGAGAAGGGGGCCAAGGGCGGGCGCGTGGTCATCCATTACTACTCCGACGACGATTTGCAGTCAATCTACGACGCCATTACGGGCGACCAGTAGACCGTTCCTCAGGTGAATCAGCCCCATTAGAGGTGAACAACGATGACCTACGCTGATGTAGTTCGGGAAAAGATTGCCCAGGCGCCCGCTATTCTTGAAGAGCAAGGGATCGATCTCTGGCTAACGTTTGTACGCGAGACGTCGATGCAGCCCGACCCGGCTCTGGAACTGATCTTTGGTGGGGACATGACCTGGCAGTCGGCGTTCATGATCGATCGCCAGGGTCGCCATACCGCCATCATCGGCTACTTCGATGCCGAGAATGTCCACCAGCTGGGGGCATACGACGAGGTCGTCGCCTACCATCATGGGATTGGCGAACCGCTCCTGGCGGCGCTGGCAACGTATGATCCGGCGACGATTGCTATCAACTACTCTGATCACAATTCGGCCGCCGACGGCCTCAGTCACGGACAGTATCGCGTCCTGACTGGTTATCTGAATGGCACGCCTTATGCCGACCGCCTGGTTTCGGCAGAGCGGATCATTGCCGCGCTGCGCGGTCGCAACAGCCCGACTGAAGTGGCCCTGGTGAGGCAGGCGGCCGAAACGACCGAGCAGCTTTTTGACGAGATTGAGGCGTTTGTCCGGCCAGGCATGACGCAGCGGCAGATCGCCGATTTCGTCCATGAGCGGGTCGATGCGCTCGGCCTGGGGTACGCCTGGCCGAAACCGTACAACCCTATCGTCACCTGCGGTCCCGAGTCGGCCATTGGCCACGCGGCGCCCGGCGATGTGGTCTTGCAGCGAGGTCACACGTTCCACGTTGACCTGGGCATCCGCCAGGATCATTACTGTTCGGACATCCAGCGAATGTGGTACGTCCTGGACGAGGGCGAGACGGAAGCGCCGGTTGAGCTGCAGCGGGCATTTCAGGTTGTGCTGGGGGCGATTCAGGTGGGTGAACAAGCGCTGCGGCCCGGTGTTCCCGGTTGGGAAGTCGACGAAGTCGCCCGTGACTTCATTGTCGACAACGGCTACCCGGAGTACATGCACGCCTTCGGTCACCTGTTGGGTCGCTCTGCCCATGACGGGGCGACGATACTCGGCCCGCGGTGGGAGCGGTATGAGGGCATTTGCGAGCTACCTGTCGAAGCAGGCAATATCTTCACGCTGGAACTGCACGTCAACGTGCCAGAACGAGGTGTCGTCAGCCTCGAAGAAGATGTCCTGGTCACTGATGCCGGGGTCGAGTATCTTAGCAAGCCCCAGACGGCGTGGCGTTACATTCGCGGCTGAGTTGGCGTGCTAGAGACGGCCGTTTGACGAACAGCGTATTCTGACGATAATAAGCTCATACCACTTCTGCGGTGACCAATGATAAGCTAAGTTCAACTCCATCCTGACTCCAAGCGAAACGAACGCTGACGAGCTTCAACCCGCGTCCCCGACGCCGGTTGGCCGTGCTCGTTGCCTGTCAAGGAACTGAACGAATGCTTTCCCTTCACCAAATCTCGAAATCCTACAACTTACAATCGGTCCTCCACGACGTTACTTTGACTGTAAACGCGGGTGAGCGCGTGGCGTTGGTGGGGCCGAACGGCTCTGGCAAGTCGACGCTGATGCGCATCATCGCCGGGCACGAAACGCCTGACGCAGGCATCGTGGTTAAGTCACCGCCTGACCTGCGCATTGGCTATCTGCCGCAGGGGTTCGAGCTCGACGACGCACTCACCATGGGAGACCTGCTCGGTCAGTATGGTGGCGATCCGGCAGTGCTCGAAGCAGACCTGGCTCGTCTTGCGGCTGAACTCATGGGCGAGCCAGCATCGGCAGCTCTGCAGCAAGCGTATGACGACGTCTTGCAGCGACTGGAGCAGGTTGACTCCGGCCTGGCCCAAACGCTGTTGGCCCAATTCGATCTGGACCATGTGCCGCCCGACCAGCCGGTTGGCCAGTTGAGCGGCGGCCAGAAGACGCGCCTGTCGCTGGTCCTCGTGCTGTTTAATGAACCCCAGTTGCTGCTGCTCGACGAACCAACCAATCACCTCGATATCGCCATGCTGGAGTGGTTGGAGTCCTGGCTGCAGTCGTTTGCCGGCGGCGTGTTGATGGTCTCCCATGATCGCGTTTTTTTGGATCAAACGGCTACGACGATCCTCGATCTGGACCCGCTCACTCACGAAGTGACCGCCTACCCCGGCAACTTCAGTGCGTATGTGGAGCAAGTGCGGTTTGAACACGAGCGGCACAACAAGAAGTGGCGCGATCAGGTGTACGAAGTGCGCCGGATGCGTCAGGATATCGCCCGTACGAAAGAGCAGGCCGCTTCGGTCGAACGGAGCACCAGCCCCAACCAACCCGGCGTGCGACGCATTGCCAAAAAGGTGGCCCGCAAAGCCCGCTCGCGCGAGAAGAAGCTCGAACGCTACCTCGCAGACGATGACAGGGTCGAGAAGCCGGCCTTGAGCTGGCAGCTCAAGATGGAGTTCGACGACGCGTCCCACGTTGGGCGGGATGTGCTGGTGTTGGAGGAAGCGACCGTTGGCTACACACTGCAGGCGCCCCTCCTCACAAAGCTGAACCTGTCGATTCAGAGTGGTGAGCGGGTCGTCCTGACCGGCCCCAACGGCCTGGGCAAAACGACGCTGCTGCGATCCATTGTCGGGGAGCTGCCGCTGCTCTCTGGGCGAATGCGGCTTGGTGGCAGTGTGCGTCTGGGTTACATGTCCCAGGAGCAAGAGCTGCTTGATCCTGCCAGGTCCGCTCTGGAGCTGATCCAGATGGCCGCACCGTTCAACGAGACCGAAGCCCGCTCATTCCTCCACTACTATCTGTTTACCGGGGACGATGCTGTGCGGCCGATTGGGGAACTGAGTTATGGGGAGAGGGCGCGGTTGGCGTTGGCCCGGCTGGTGGCTGAAGGCAGTACCTTCATGCTGCTGGACGAGCCGATCAACCATCTGGACATTCCGTCGCGAACGCGCTTCGAGCAAGCCCTGCACCAGTTTCCGGGCGCCATCCTGGCAGTAGTCCACGACCGCTACTTCATCAATGGGTTGGCGACGACGATCTGGGAGGCCGAGGGCGGCGTCATTGTGCCCCGACTGGCCTAATCTGGATGTGAGTTAACTGGCTGCCAGACGACGGGCGTCGGCGATCCATTCGGCTACTTCGGCGGTCCGACCCATGCTGACGCCCACCATCTCGCGGGCCTTGTCCGGCGATAGCTCGGCGAGCTGGGCGTAGGTCGTGATGCCGTGGGAGGCGAAGCGCTGCGCATAGGTTGGGCCGATGCCGACGATGGCCTGGAGGTCATCACTGCCTGTGGCTCCGGCTGCGCGACCAGTCTCCACCACCGGTGACGGCACAACACCGCCGTTGCTTTCGATCGCGCGCAGGCGAGCCTGGGACTGAGCGTACCGATCGAGCAGCTCGAGCGCCCCATCCTCGGCCGACGTGCTCTTTTGCCAGTACCAGACCAGCAGCACAATCAATGTCCCAATCACGAAGCCGGTGAAAAAGGTAGAGCCTTTGTTTTTGCCCATCGTCTGCCGTCCTGTGCAGCTATGCTCAGCTGCGGATAAATGCTCCAACGTTTACGCTCTGCATTGTAAGGATATGACCCGCTTTCGACAAGCGAGCCGGGCTTACTCGGCTGCTCCCTGATCTTGCAAGAGTCGATTGATCGCTTCGCGGGCGGCGGGCAGGTGCTGCATCGCCCGCCAGTCACCCTCGATCTCGGCGGGAGCGTTGAAGGCGAGAAGCAGCGCAAATGGATCGCTCGTTGTTGGCTCTCCGCCTGCTTCAGTCGCCTCCCAATATGGCTGTAACGTCGACTGCCACGCCGGATACGCTTCGCGCAGCCAGGGCCAGATGCGATCAAAGTCGGCCGTCACTTCTTCCGGGATCGACTTCTGACGATAGACGCGCACGACAATCGACTCGAGTCCGTCCCAGTAGGTGACAAACTCCTCGAAACTCTTGTTGCTGGACCATTGACCCAGGAATCTGGAAAATGGGTTCATACGCTTTTTCTCGACATACCTACCACTGCCCGGAACGATCAGCCAATATCGATCACAATCTAATGCTAGCCGAGCAACCCGAATGCGCAAGCAGATCCGCCTGTCGCATAGCGCGTCATGTTCATTCGTTGACCCGTTGGAGGCCGTGTGCTAGACTCCTTTTCTGCAAGCAATGGGCATCATGATTACCATCTTTCACCATCATCCTCACGCCGATCATCATGGAGGATTACTCCTGTTTCCGGGTTGAGGATGTGAAAGTTTGTTGGTTGCGAATTAGTGTGAGAACGTCGCCCTCCTCATTACCTGGGGAGGGTTTTTTGTTGGGAGAATAGAGATATGAATCGTACGGACATACGGCTGGCGCTGCCCAGCAAAGGGATTTTGCAGCAAGGCGCTCTATCGTTTCTGGAATCTTGCGGGCTAAAGGTATTTCGACCGAATCCACGGCAATATGCGGCCACGATTCCGGCACTGCCCGGTCTGGTTGTCATGTTTCAACGGCCCGGCGATATTGTGGTCAGTGTCCAACAGGGCAGCATTGACTTTGGCATCACTGGCTATGATATGCTGGCGGAGCGGGTGGCGGGCGAAGAGACGGGCAACGGACCAAACTCCACGCTCATCCTGCACGACGCCCTGGGCTTTGGGCCGTGCACCCTGAACCTTGCCGCACCGGATTCGCTGGACGTTTCCACGATAGCTGAACTGCGCAGCCTGGCCGAGGTAATGGCCGCTGAGGGTAATGCCGTGCGCATTGCCACCAAGTTCCCGAACCTGACCCGTCAGTTTCTCGACAATGCTGGTGTGTCGCCCTACAAACTGATTGGCGTGGAAGGGACGCTGGAGATCGCCCCGGCAATCGGGTACGCTGACCTGATTGCTGATCTGGTCTCCTCGGGCATCACCTTGCGCGATAACCATCTCCATCCGCTGACCGATGGAGAGATCCTGCGCTCGGAGGCTGTGCTGGTCGGTAACCGGGCGGCACTCCAGCAACGCCCAGAGGTGCTGGCCGTAGCCCATCACCTGCTCGAGTATATAGAGGCCCACCAGCGGGCGGCAGGTTCGTTTCTGGTGACGGCCAACATGCGTGGCGAAACGGCCGAGTCGGTGGCGCAGTTGATGTTTGACCGCACCAGCATTGGCGGCCTGCAAGGGCCGACCATTTCGCCAGTCGTCGCCCGCGAGCATTGGCAGTCCGGGACGAACTGGTTCGCCGTTAATATTGTTGTGCAGCAGGAGCAGCTTTTCGACGCCATTGGCGAGCTGCGGGCGATTGGGGGGAGTGGTGTGATCGTGGCCCCTTGTACGTATATTTTCGAAGAGGAGCCGCTGCGCTATCGGGCGATGCTCGATCAGCTGGACTTGGCAGACGCCTGAGCATCTGCTCGTACTTGAGACTGTGGGGGTGTAACCATGATCAGAGATATTGGATTCAACACAAGCACAGGCGACGATACTGCGTCGCGATATGGCGCTGGACCCGGAGATTCCCGACGTGGTACGCGAGGGTATGCTCCGCATCTTTGGCGAGCCCCTCTCTCCTGCGGAAGCGGTGCGGCGCATCCTGCAGGATGTCCGCCAACGTGGCGACAAGGCGCTGCTGGAGTGGACCGAGCGGATCGACGGGGTGGCGCTGCCGGCGTTGGCCGTTTCGCCAGACGAAATGCAGCGAGCGTTGGCGACACTTTCGGCTGACCTTCGGGAGAGCCTGGAATTGTCGGCGTCTCGCGTGCGAGCGTTTCATGAACTACAGCCAATCAACTCGTGGATGACAGAGACACTGGGTGGCCGGCTGGGGCAGCGCGTGACGCCGGTCCGGCGGGCGGGTGTCTATGTTCCCGGTGGAACAGCCCCGCTGCCGTCGTCGCTCCTCATGTCGACCATCCCGGCCCAGGTGGCTGGCGTAGATGAGATCGTCATTGTGACGCCTCCGGGCCGGGAAGATGGCAGAGTGCCGGATGTTATCCTGGCGGCAGCCGCGGTCATCGGCGTGGACAAGGTCTACACGTTGGGCGGAGCGCAAGCTATTGCGGCGCTCGCCTTTGGCACAGAGACGATTCCGCGGGTCGACAAGATTGTCGGGCCGGGCAATCTGTTCGTCACGCTTGCCAAGCAGCAGGTGTTTGGACTGGTCGGGATCGATGGTCTATATGGTCCGACGGAGACGATTGTGATCGCCGACGACTCGGCTGATCCGGCATGGGTGGCGGCCGATCTTCTGGCGCAGGCCGAGCACGATGTGCTGGCGACCGCCATTCTGCTCACGCCGTCGCGCCCGTTGGCAGAAGCGGTGCAGCGTGAAGTCGCGCGTCAGATGGAGACGTTGAGCCGGGACGCCATCATCGCCACTTCGTTGGAGCAGCGAGGCGGGATTGTGCTGACGGCCGATCTGGCTGAGGCGGCTGCCCTGGCCGACGAGTTCGCCGCTGAGCATCTCTGTCTGGCCACTGAGGATCCGCAGGCATTGGCCGAAACGATCCGTAATGCGGGTGGGCTGTTCCTTGGCGAGCGGTCATTTGAAGTGCTGGGCGACTACGTTGCCGGACCGAGCCACAGCATGCCGACCGGCGGTACTGCGCGTTTTGCGTCGCCCCTATCGGCCATCGACTTCGTGCGCATCACCAGCATCATTGAGTTGGATGACGCGACCGGGACTGCCCTGAGCGAGCCGGCGGCACGGCTGGCCCGCGCTGAAGGGCTGACTGCCCATGCAGCGGCGGCCGACTTTCGGGTGGCGAAATGATGTGGACTGATCGCTTTGTTCGTCCGGAGATCAGGACGATGGAGCCGTATACACCCATCGTGCCGTTCGAGGTGCTGACGGAGCGTCTCGGGCGCGAGGCTGCCGATCTGGCCAAGCTGGATGCCAACGAGAACCCGTACGGCCCGTCGCCCGGTGTCGTGGAAGCGTTGGCCAACGGCCGTTACTATCACATCTACCCGGATCCCGAAGCGAATGCTGTACGCGATGCCCTGTCTGCTCATCTCGATCTGCCCAAGTCGATGATTCTCGCGGGCATGGGGGCAGACGAACTGATCGATCTTGTGCTGCGGGCGGTGCTGCAGCCGGGCGACGTGGTGGTTGACTGTCCACCATCGTTCGGGATGTACCCATTTTCAACGACAGTCAATGCCGGTCGTTACCTGGCAGTGCCCCGGCTGAGCGACTTTTCCCTGGATGTGGCGGCCATTGAGCGGGCTGTGGCCGAAACGCCTGAGGCCAAGGTCTTGTTCATCTGCTCTCCAAACAATCCGGACGGGAGCGTCATCGACGACGAAACGCTGCGGCGGCTTATCGCCCTGCCCATACTGGTCGTGCTGGATGAGGCATACGTAGAGTTCGCCGAGGTGGACGGCTTGCCCAGCCGCGCATCGTGGGTGACCGAGGTAGATAATCTCGTTGTGCTGCGTACGTTTAGCAAGCTGGCTGGTCTGGCCGGGCTGCGGCTGGGATATGGTCTCTTTCCCGACTGGCTGTCGCCACACTTGTGGAAGATCAAGCAGCCGTACAATGTCAATGTGGCTGCTTCCCTGGCGGCGCTGGCGGCGCTGGATGACATCGACTGGCTTCAGGACAAGCTAAGCGCTATCGTTGCCGAGCGCGAGGTGATTGTGGCGCGGCTGGCACGCTTTCCGTTCCTGAAGCCCTATCCGAGTCACTCCAACTTCGTCCTCTTTCGCGTCGAAGGCCGGTCGGCCGCCGTGCTGAAGAGCCAGTTGGAGCAGGAAGGGGTGCTGGTCCGCTACTTCCAGAAGCCGGGGCTGGAGAACTGCATCCGCATCAGCGCCGGGCGGCCGCAAGACAGCGACAGGTTGGTCGCCGCACTGGATCGCATTGCCAGTCAAGATGGAGTTGGACAATGAACAAACGAGAGGCCACTGTTCGCCGCCATACAAGCGAGACCGATATCGCCGTCACAATCGATCTGGACGGCAGCGGCCGGCATGAGATTGAGACTGGCGTCGGATTTCTTGACCATATGTTGACCGCCGTAGCCGTCCACGGCCTGTTCGATCTCAACGTGGTGGCACGGGGCGACCTGCATATTGACGCCCACCACACCATTGAGGATGTGGCCATAGTATTGGGGCAGGCGATCGATCAGGCGTTGGGTGATCGCCGGGCCATCCAACGCACAGGCCATGCGTATGTCCCGATGGATGAGGCGCTGGGCTTTGTAGCGCTTGACATAAGCGGTAGGCCCTATACTGTGTTCCAGGCCACCTGGCACACGCCGGCGATTGGTCAGTTCCCGACCGACCTGGTCGAGCATTTCTTCGAATCGTTGGCGGTCCATGCCCGGCTGACGCTTCACGCTTCCTGCCCTTATGGCCGCAATGACCATCATCAGGCGGAAGCGCTGTTCAAGGCGTTGGCCCGTGCGCTGCGTATGGCCGTGACGATCGACCCCAGACGGGACGATGTCGCTTCCACCAAAGGCACGCTGACGGCCTGACCCAGATTAGATGAGGGAGTATTTGCAATGGCGTCGACAACACCCATCACTGTAATCGACTATGGCGGCAGCAACCTCCGCTCTGCGCTGAAGGCGTTGGAGTTTGTGGGCGGTGACGTTCGTGTGACTGAGGACCCGGAGGTCGTGCTGCGGGCAGAGAAACTGGTGCTACCCGGCGTTGGTGCGTTTGGGGCTGGAATGGCCGCCATCCGCGCCCGGGCGCTGGAGGACGCGACGTGCGAAGCAGCCGGCTCGGGAACGCCTCTGCTCGGCATCTGCATCGGGATGCAGTTTCTGTTTGAGGTGAGCGAGGAGATGGGGGAACACCGCGGGTTGGGCTTGCTGCCGGGCCGGGTGGTGCGCTTCCCGCATCGTGCCACGTCGGAGCAAACACTCAAGGTGCCCCACATGGGCTGGAATGAGATCGTCCACGACGGCCGCCATCCGCTGCTGGCTGGCGTGCCCAGCGGTGCGCACGGCTACTTCGTTCACTCGTACTACTGCCAGCCGGACAACGACGACGCCATTGTGGCTACCACCGACTATGGGCTACCATTCACCTCCATCGTGGCGCATGACAACGTGATGGGCATCCAGTTTCATCCTGAGAAGAGCCAGAGCGTTGGGCTGCGAATCCTGCGCAACTTTGTTACCATGTGAGGATGTCAGCCGCACTCTGGAGTCAACCTCGATGACATTCACCATCTACCCGGCCATTGATTTGCGAGAGGGACGCGTCGTTCGCCTGCAATATGGTGACCCGGAGCGCCAGACAACTTTCAGCGACAATCCCGCAGCCATCGCCCGGCAGTGGGTGGCAGCGGGCGCCGGCTGGATCCATGCCGTCAATCTGGACGGCGCGTTTGATGAAGCGGGCGTCGCCAACTGGCAGGCGCTGCCTGAACTGACGGCCGCCGGCGCAAAGGTCCAGTTCGGGGGCGGTATGCGCACGCTGCAGGAGATGGCCGTGGCCATCAACCGGGGCGTGGATCGTATTGTCCTGGGCACGGTTGCTCTCGAAGACCCGGAACTGCTGGCTGAGGCGATTGAGCGCTTTGGGCCGGAGAAGGTGGCAGTCAGCATCGATGCCCGCGATGGACAGGTCAAGACGCATGGCTGGCAGAAGTCGTCGACTGTGAGCGCGGAAGTTTTGGGCATGCAGGTCCAGGCGCTGGGCGTGCGCACGGTGGTATTCACTGACATTGCGCGGGACGGCGTGCTGACTGGCGTCAATCTGGCGGCCACGCGCGAACTGGCCCAGGCGACCGGCCTGGGCGTCATTGCTTCCGGCGGTGTCAGTTCCCTGGACGATGTGGTCCGTCTGCGTGAAGCTGCCTCCGACGGTATCGTGGGCGTGATTATTGGCCGGGCGTTATACGACGGTCGTATCGACCTGGCGGAAGCGCTGGCATTGGCCGCAGAGGTGGAGTGATGATGGAATTCAAGAGAGGACATTTTGCTCGCTAAACGCATTATTCCCTGCCTCGACGTCAAAGACGGTCGTGTTGTGAAAGGGATCAACTTTGTCGAGCTGCGCGATGCCGGCGATCCGGTGGAGCAGGCGCAGTTTTACGATCAGGCCGGGGCAGACGAGCTGGTCTTTCTGGACATCACCGCCACTCATGAGGCCCGCGACACGGTCATGGCGATGGCCAGAGCCGTGGCCGATCAGGTCTTTATCCCGTTCACTGTTGGCGGCGGCATTCGCACTGTCGATGACATGCGGGCTATCCTGCGGGCTGGAGCCGACAAAATCAGTGTCAATTCGGCCGCCGTTCGCGAGCCGGAGTTGGTCAGCGAAGGCGCGTCCGCCTTTGGCAGCCAGGCAGTCGTTGTGGCCATCGACGCTCGGCGACGCGATGGGGATAGACGGCTGGGAAGTATATGTGCGCGGCGGGCGGACACCGACCGGACTGGACGCGCTGGAGTGGGCAGTTGAGGTGGAGCGGCTGGGGGCAGGTGAAATCTTGCTGACCAGCATGGACGGTGACGGAACCAAGGCGGGTTATGACGTCGCCCTGACCCGGGCTGTCGCCGAGGCGGTATCGATCCCGGTGATCGCTTCGGGAGGCGCTGGAACGCTGGCCCACTTCGCTGAGGTCTTCACCGATGGCAAGGCGGACGCGGCTCTGGCTGCGTCGCTTTTCCATTATCGTGAGCTGTCGGTGGTTGAGGTCAAGGATTATCTGGCCGAACAAGGAGTGCCGGTGCGCCATGATGTCGTTATCTGAGCTGACGTATGACGATCGCGGGCTGATTCCGGCCGTTGTCCAGGATCTTGGGAGCCGTGAGGTGCTGATGGTTGCCTGGATGGATGGCGTTGCCCTGGCTGAAACGGTGCGCACGGGTGAGGCTCATTTCTGGAGCCGCAGCCGCCAGGAACTGTGGCACAAGGGCGGGACGTCCGGCAATGTGCAGCGAGTGGCCGAGATTCGGTATGATTGCGATGGTGACACCTTGCTGCTGTTGGTGGAGCCGGCGGGCCCAGCCTGCCACACGGGCGAACAGAGTTGCTTCTACCGGTCGATCGACCTGACGGCCGCGTTCAAACAAGAGTAGGTAAGATGGCTGACATAATTGAAGCGCTGCAAGCAGTTTTGCAGGACCGAAAGCGCAATCCCGTTGAGGGTTCCTACACCACGTCGCTGTTCAACGACGGGGCGGATGAGATCACGAAGAAAGTTGGTGAGGAAGCGGTGGAGGTCGTGCTGGCGGCCGCACGGCAAGGGGACGAACGCCTGATCGAGGAGTCAGCCGATCTGGTCTACCATCTGCTTGTTCTGCTGGTCTCCCGCGATCTCGAATGGTCGGACGTAGAGGCTGAACTGGCTCGCCGTCGCCGCCCGGCAGCCTAGCGGGAGGGGACGCTGAGCGCCACGGCATCGTCGTCCTCAACACCGGCCCACACGGTCTGGCGCTATGCGCCGGGCCTCGTGTTGGGCCTTTTCGCGGCGCGTCTGCTGGGCGAGATTGTTGGGTTGCCCGGCTGGTGGGCGGCCGCTGCGCTCTCGGTTGTGTTGGGTGTGGCCGGGGCCTGGCTGCTGGCGCGACGGCCATTGGTGCACACATGGCCGGCGCTGCTCCTGCTGGGCTACGTCGTCTATCCAGAGGCGGATCCGCGGGCGGCGGCAACGGTCATGGCGGTCAGCGGTGTGTGTTGGTGGCTGACGCTGGCCAAATCGACACCGTCGACCGTTTCCGCTCGTACGGTCGCGGCCGTGGTGTCGGTTGTGCTGGCGCTGGGGTTCCTCGCGCTCTACGTCGCTACCCTGGCCCCGGATGTCCTGCCGGCAGACAGTGGCGAACTACAGACGGTCGCGGCGACGCTTGGCATTGCCCATCCACCCGGCTTTCCGCTCTATACCATGCTCGCCCACCTGATGACGCGGCTCCCGCTTGGCATGTCACCCGCCTACAACGTCAACCTGTTTTCGGCCATCACCAGCAGCCTGACCGTTGTCGTCGTCTACTGGACGACCTTTCGGCTGGCCCGGCGGCAGCTGCCTGCCATTACGGCGGCCATCGCGTTGGGCACGGCCATGACGTTCTGGGCGCAGGCCACAACAGCCAACATCCGCAGCCTGACTGCGCTGTTTACGGCGCTCATCTTGCTGGCGCTGTTCGAGTTTCGGCGGCGATCTGCGCCGAGTGCTGTTGGCTCCCGCGCCGATCTCTGGTTGGTCCTGGCTGCGTTGTTCTTTGGCCTGGGCGTCACCCATCATGTCTCCCTGGTCTTTCTGGGACCGCTGGCTCTGGCATTCGTATTCTTGGCCGACCGGACACTTTTGCGCACGCCTCGCCGCTGGGTAGGGCCGATTGTCGCCAGTTTGGTCGGGTTGGCGCCACTGCTTTATTTGCCGTGGCGGGCCAACTCGGGCGCACGCGGCGCTGATCCCGGTATGGCTACATGGGACGGTTTTCTGGAGCATATCCTCGCGCAGGGATTTAGCGGCGATTTCTTTTACTTCACCGACCCGACGAGCCTGTGGCAGCGGTCGAGGATCCTGGTCAACATCTGGGAGAATCAGTTTGCACCGCTTGTGCTGCTGGCGATAGTGGCGGGTCTGGTGGCTGTCCTCCTGCGCGACCGGTTAGCGGGCTTGTTGCTGGCAGGCGGTGTCGTGCTGTTTTCGGCCGTCGCCGCCACGTACCGGGCGCCGCAAACGGTCGAGTACCTGATGCCCGCCTATGTCGCCGCAGTCATCGGTCTGGGCTATGGGTTGGCCTTCGTCGTCGAGTGGATGGCGAGCGACGGCCAGGTGGGACGCGCTGCAGCGAATCTGGTGCTTGCTGCCGTTTTTGTGTCCGCCGTCGGGCAGGCAGCCACCCACTATCAGAGCTACGCCTTCCTGCGCGCTGAGGGATCGGCGCGACATATGGTGGGCGATATGCTCGACGACGCACCACCGGGGGCGACCATTCTGGCCCATTGGCATTGGGCCACTCCGCTGTGGTACTTGCAGGACGTTGAGGGCCAGCGACCTGATGTCGAAGCGAGGTTCGTCTTCCCGGAAGGGGAACCGTACGAAGCGACCTGGGCGCGGCGCACGCTGGATAGTCTGGCTCGTGGCGCTCCGGTCATCACAACCTATTACGATCCGGCGTCGCTGCCGGATGTGCCGCCGCCGCTGCCGCTTGGTGAGGCGTACCTGTTCCCGCAAACGGCTGTTACCGACTTACCTGCCGGCTACCAACCGCTGGCTGCTCGGTTCACAAGCGAGGGCGGGACGATCGACCTGACCGGCATTGATCTTAGATGAGGACTATTTACCGGTCGGCGATCCAGTCCCAGTGGCAGTAGCCTGGGAGCCGGTGGGTCAGTTTGCTGGGCCGGCGTCGATGTTTGTCCAGCTGGTGTCGGCTGAAGGGCAAATCATCGGACAGGACGATCGGTCGTTGATGGCCCGCCCGGATGGCCTGACTGTTACCCAGTTTCAGATTGCGCCGCGTCCCGGTTCGTCGCCCGGTCCGGCGACGCTTGTGGCCGGGGTCTATGCTGGTCAGCCGTGGCTGAGCGCTGATGGCAGCGATCGGGTTGTGGTGGGCGAGACGGCTGTCGTCGCGTCTGCCCATGAGCCGTACACCAGCCACCCCGTCTCGCGATGGGTCGAAGGTGACGCCGGCGAAGCGGTCCGCCTGACCGGCTACGACTGGGATCAGACCCTGCCTGCATCGCCCCGGCTGTACCTGCATCGGGAGACACCAGATGGATACATTACTGAGGTGCGTGACGGGGCCGAGGCAGCCCGGGAGAGCCTGCCTGCGTATCGGGGGCCGTGGGGTGTCATGCGGGACAACTGGACCATAGCTCTGCCGGACGAGATGTCCCACTACGTTCCACTGGCAAACGGTATTACCTGGACGGGAGAGAGCTTGCCGCCACGTTCTTTTGCGCCCGGAGAGGCGATCGTGCTTGACCAGCATCTGCACAGCGACAGGCCACAGCTGCGCGACTACGTAGTCTCGGTGCGGCTGATTGGGTTGGAGCCGCGCAGTGAGTTGTGGGCGTGGTGGGATCTGGAAGATTCGATTCCCGGCCTGGGAGCGTTTCCGACACTTAAGTGGATCGATGGCTCTAGCGTGTTGGCCCCGCATTTGGTGACCGTCGCCCCTGAGGCGTGGGATGGTCAATCATTGACCGGAGCGCTGACATTGTACGATGCCTTTACCAACCGGCCGCTGCCGGTGTTGGACGAGCGTATACGAGCGGCTTTTGCCTGGATACCACTGGGTGAAGCACAAGTAGGTCACTGATGAAGGGAGAGGCGGGACACAAATGGGCCCGCCAGGATTCGAACCTGGAACCAATCGGTTATGAGCCGACCGCTCTGCCGTTGAGCTACGGGCCCTGAAAAGCGTCAAGTCAAAAAGAGCGGCAGACGGGACTCGAACCCGTGATAACAGCTTGGAAGGCTGTTGTGTTACCACTACACCACTGCCGCATCGTGTCGGGGCGGCCAGATTTGAACTGACGACCTCTCGGACCCAAACCGAGCGCTCTACCAAGCTGAGCTACGCCCCGCAACGTCGCTTACACTGCGAAGGCAAGTATACTGTCGGGCAGGGGGGTAGTCAACAACGTTCGGTCGCGCTGCGCCAGTTACTCACCTTGCCGGCATCGCAGCTCGACAGCTGTCACGGGTGCTGTCGTGAGTCGCCATCCGTTGGCGAGCGACAGGCCTACCAACCAGACAGACTCCTGCTCGGTGGCTACGATGGGCCAGAGCGGCCGCAATCTGGCAGGGACCTTGCGGTTGATCATCACCTCTTTCACCTTCGCATAGTGACCATCCAGCCCCAGTGGCTGGAAACGCTCGCCAGGCAGCCGAGGGCGCACGACAAACTGTTGTTCGCTCGGCATGACGGTGGCCAGCCATGGGTCACTGTTAGCGGCAACGCTTCCAAGTGAATCTACCGTCACCAGGCGGGCAGTGATCGACCAGCCATCTTGAAGGTCAACGCGGCCAGGCACTGGCAGGTGCAGCTCTTTGGTCGAGGCCAGTTGCGGCGCTTTGGGTCCTGGAGGAAGGCTTGCCGACCGTGCGGCGACTAGCTCAGCAATGCCGTATTGCAGCGAAAGATGCAGGCCCTCACGCAGGTCAATCCAGGTACCGGTCGTGGCATGCTCTGTGGCGAGACGCTGACTTTCCAGCGCCTGAAATGACCACTCTGACGTACCGGGCTGCACCACCTCGATCGCTCGCCGCAGGGTGGACCGGCGAAGGGCGAGCGGCAGAGCCAGCCACGCCTGCCAATCGAAATGCGCCCAACCATCGCCAGACGCCAGCAAAATACCGCTCCATGCTTCATCGACAAGGGAGACCAACAGGTCGTAGTCGGCCGTGACGATGGAGGCCAGCGTACTCAACCGGGCCTCTACTTGGGGGTTCATTTCTTGCATTAGCGGAAGAAGATCATGACGAATGCGATTGCGGAGATAGCGTGTATCCTCGTTGGTCGGATCCGTTGTTGGCGTCAGCGCTTGCTCCTTACAGGCTGCGTCGAGCGTCGCCGCGTCCAGATCAAGCAGCGGCCGCCAGAGCAGCAGATCGGCTTCGCCTGGTACTGGCGCCAGCGTCTCCATGCCCCGCAGCCCGGCGACGCCTGAGCCGCGTACGATATGCATCAGCACTGTCTCGGCCTGGTCGCCACGATGGTGACCGGTGACCACCACCGCGGCGGTGTGGTCTGTGGCGGTCTGCGCCAGAAACGCATAGCGTGCGCTGCGGGCGGCCGTCTCCAGCGATAGCGATTCGCGGGCCGCCAGCTCAGCCACGTCGACGGCCGCTTCTGCGAACGGGTGACCCCATTGACGGGCCAGATCGGCAACCGACGAGGCTTCGGCCGCAGAGTCAGATCGCAGTTGGTGGTCAAGATGGGCAACGATGAGCTGGTGCGGCTGCATCAACTGCCGCAGGCCGGAGAGCAGCGCCAGAGAGTCAGGCCCGCCTGAGACGGCGACGACAAGCGTCTCCTGACGCAGGTCGCGCCCAAGCGTGACTTCCGCCTGCTGAAAGGCAGTTTTCAGACGGTCCAGGAGAGTGCGGGTGGCCGGCTGCTTCATGCGACGCCTCCGTCGCATAAGTCTGGACGACGGACTCCGGGGCAAGCGTTGTTTGCCCTTGTCCACGGCCGTCTGCCAAAGTTTAGCGCTGGATAGATGATCCTGGACATGATTGGTGCTACTTGCTAAGTACGCTGGTGTGAGTGATCATGGTCGTATCACGAAATACGATACAATGCCGGACACGATTATTGATCAACCATAACACATACATCATCAAATCAGTAGGTCTCTCGACCGTCAACACAATGATGCAAGAATCATCCTACCCTCCAGTCTACAAGTCGGCCGAATCGTACGCCAAGATGCAAGCGTTTTACGACAAGTCGCTTGAAGCTCTCCCCATCCCGGTTGAGTCGCACTACGTCGATACCCGCTTTGGCCAGACACACATGTTGGTGGCTGGCGCTCCGGACGCGTCGCCTCTTATTCTGCTGCAGGGCATGGCCGGGAGTGCGATTCTTTGGCACCATCAATTCGAGGAGTTCGCAGCGCAGCACCGTGTCTATGCCCTGGACACGGTCGGCCAGCCGGGCCGTAGTGCGCCGAATCCGCCCTCCGTCACCGATGACAGCTACGCGTTGTGGCTGTTGGACGTCATCGACGGGCTGGGGTTAGAGCAGGCGAATCTGGCGGGTATCTCCATTGGCGGCTGGGCCATCTTTCGGCTGGGCATTCTCCATCCTGAGCGCGTGCGGAAGGCTGTGCTGCTCAGCCCGCTTCGGCTGGCGCGAGCCAAGATGAATGGCAGTCGCTGGGTCGGCAACGCGATGAAGCCAGACACGGACGATGACCAGCTGGAAGACCGGCTGACTGCGAGAGATTTCGCGGCATCTTCGGGTCGTGACAAGTATGATCAGCGGTTGGCCAGGGCGATGGCGCTGGCCACGCGACATTACCGGCTGGGTGTGGCAATGGGCATGTCACCTGATGCATCCCGCATTGAGAAGGTGTTTGCCGGTACTCGTGTTCTGGCCAAATTCTCTACCTCGACACCCGAAGCCGAACTGGCTGCCTACACTGTGCCGACGCTGGTGGTCCTGGGAGAGAACGAGGCGCTCTACGACCCGCAGAAAGCGGCCGCTCGGGCGCGATTGATGCCAAACGCAGAGGTCGTGATTGTGCCTGATGCAGGCCATGCGGCTGTCTTTGATCGACCCGACTACATTAACCAGGTTATCCTGGACTTTCTCGCCGCGCCGCTTCCCGGCGAACTGTAGGGAGTGACCTTCGCCGGCGGACATTTGCTCGCGGCGTTGCCGTCATCTTGCAGCAAGTAGGGCGGGTGGGAGTCGAACCCACACGGGTGTTACCCCGGCGGATTTTAAGTCCGCTGCGTCTGCCATTCCGCCACCGCCCCATTGCAGAGCGCAATTCTACCGGCGTTGCAGTCGCATTACAATAGCCGTCGCGTCACCCTGCGGATGATACAGGCGCAATCAGAATTACGGCCGTTCCGCAAGAACTATCTCGCTGGGCACGCCCAACTGGGCATCACTTCCCGGCGCACCACGACCAACCCAGCCGCTTCCAGCCACATCACAAGCTGCACGGGCCGACAGCCGCCACACACCAGCGGATGAACAGCGAACGCCGCCTTCCAGGCCGCGACTATCGTTCGACTGGCTGGATCAATCCCTTCGGTCAGCGAGACGAGCGCCAGACGACCGCCTGGCTTCAACACGCGGTAAAACTCAGCCATCGCGCCGGCAATGGCGGTCGCCGGCAGGAGATCGATCAGGTAAGTGGCTACGATTCGGTCAAAACGCATTTCCTCGAAGGGCAGTAACGTCACGTCAGCCTGGCAGAAGGCGGCTTGGGCGGCTCGCCGGCGTCCGAGGCCGAGCATCACCACAGAGAGATCAACGGCAACAACGTGCCCGGTCGGGCCTGCCGCCTCGGCCAGCACCACGTTATCTTTCCCTGTTCCGGAGCCCGCGTTGAGAACCGTGTCACCGGGTTGGACATCCAGCAGCTCTAGCCCACGGGCCTTGGCCTCGCGTTCGAACATGGCGCCCATGTCATGGCGAGCACCGAGGCGATCGTAGAAGCGACGGGCGGTCGCCGGAGTCAATGTCGTGTCAATCATTGTGCCGGTGGGTGCGGAGGTGGCTCACCCTTACACCCACATTCCCATTATAGCAGAAGCTGATATACTCTTGGCCATTGTTGGGAAAGTCGGTCACGTTGCGATCTGTGACGTCGATCTGGCCCTGGAAACGACACACCTCATGAAGCAATACCTTGAGTTAATGCGCCATGTTCTGGATACGGGCGTCCGCAAGGACGATCGGACCGGCGTGGGTACAATCAGTACGTTTGGGTACCAGATGCGTTTTAACTTGCAGGATGGTTTCCCGGTTGTTACGACCAAGAAGCTCCACCTGCGCTCCATCATTCACGAGCTGCTCTGGTTCTTGCAGGGCGACACCAACATTGGCTATCTTAACGAGAACGGTGTAACAATCTGGGATGAGTGGGCAGATGCGGAAGGTGAGCTCGGACCGGTCTACGGCTATCAGTGGCGTTCCTGGCCCACTCCGGGCGGCGACTCCATCGATCAGATCGCCCAGGTCGTTGAGCAGATCAAGCAGAAACCAGACTCGCGGCGGCACATTGTGTCGGCCTGGAACGTGGCCGACATTGAGACCATGGCCCTGCCGCCCTGTCACTGTTTGTTTCAGTTCTATGTGGCTGACGGCCGTTTGTCGTGCCAGCTTTACCAGCGCAGTGCGGACATCTTCCTCGGGGTGCCCTTCAATATCGCCTCCTATGCGCTCCTGACCATGATGGTCGCCCAGGTAACTGGCTACGAGCCGGGTGAGTTCATCCACACCTTTGGTGACGCTCATCTGTACCTGAACCATCTGGAGCAGGCAAAGCTCCAGCTCAGCCGCACGCCGTACCCTCTGCCAACGATGACGCTGAACCCGGAAGTCACCGATCTGTTCGCTTTCACGTATCATGACTTTGATCTTGTGGGCTACCGGAGCCACCCGCGCATTGCCGCGCCGATAGCGGTCTGAGAGGGCAGCCATGTACAATGACGCACGCATTTCCTATGTCGTCGCGATGGACGAAAACCGGGTGATTGGCGTCAATCAGGGATTGCCGTGGCGGCTGCCTGACGACATGGTCTGGTTCCGCGACAAGACATTGGGCAAGCCGTGCATCATGGGGCGCAAGACGTACGATTCGCTACCCGATCGTTTTCGGCCGCTGCCCGGAAGGAAGAACATCGTCCTCACCCGCAATCTGACGTACGAAGCGCCTGGCGCTTCGGTCGTCCACTCACTCAAATCAGCATTGGAAGCAGCGGGCGATGTCGGGGAGATCATCATTGTGGGAGGTGGCGAGCTGTTCGACGAGCTGATGCCTTTCGTCGATCGCATCTATTTGACCCAGGTAGAGGCGAGTACAGACGGGGATGTCTTCTTTCCCACCTATGAACCCGGCGAATGGACAGAATCGTACTGCCAGGAGCACCCCATTGATGATCGTCACCCGCACTCGTTCTCGTGGTCCATCATTGACCGGCGAGCGTCACGTAATGCTGCCGGCGTCATCTAATCCACCTTCTGACTAGCCCTCGTTCTATGTCATCTGAGCCTGAACTCCACGTTGTTCTCGGCGGCAGCGGCGGCGTTGGCTCTGCTGTTGTTCGTGAGCTTGTTGCCCAGGGGCTCCAGGTACGGTCGGTGAACCGTACCGGCAGCGTGCCCTACTTGCCAGACAGCGTCGATGTGCGCGTCGGCGAGGCGGTGGTGATCGAGTCGCTGCGTGCGGCTTGCGAGGGGGCGTCGATCATCTATCATTGCTTGCATCCCCACCGCGACATGGGGCTGTTGGCGCCGGAGACTGGCAACATCGTGACGGTCGCGGCCGAAATGGATGTTCCGATTGTCGCCGCCCAGGCAGTGTTCTTGTACGGTCGTGTTAGCGGTCCAGTGCGTGAAGAGACGCCGATCGAGCCGGCGGACCCGCTGGGTCGGGCGCACGCCAAAGCCGCCGCCATTCTGACAGACGCCCATGAATCTGGTACGGCGCGGGTGGTCATTGGCCGTGCCGCCCACCTGTATGGCAGTTACCTGCGCCGCTTCTGGTGTGGGCTCGATCCATTTGCGGCCCTGGAGGGCACGCCTGCCACCGTCTATGGCGACCTTGATGCGCCGCACAGCTACATGTTTGTCGACGACTTTGCTCGTGGACTGGTGACCCTGGCTCAGAGTGATGCTTCGTTTGGTCGCGTGTGGCATGTTCCAGCTGCCCCCTCTTTGTCAGTTCGCCAGCTGCTAACGATACTTTATGAGGCAGCCGGGCAGCCGCTTCGCCTACGTCATCGCAGCTGGGCACGCCTGCGTCTGGGCAGCGCGGTCAGTCGCGAACAGGAGCTTGTTCGCTCGCTCCTATACCAGTTTTCTGCACCTTACGAAGTGGACCACTCCCGGTTTATCGCCGCGTATGAGTTCACGCCCACGCCCCACGCCCGGGCCTTGCGCCAGACCGTGGAATGGTGTCGCGACCTGACTGAGGCGGCCGTCAGGCGTGCCGGATTCGACACGCTGGAAGGATCGGGATCGGGCCCTAACTGAGATGAACTATGTCGCGTCAATTCGCCGGTTTGTGGGCACGCAGAAGATCGTGTTGGTCTACGCCACCGTGATCCTCCATGACAGTCAGGGGCGACTCTTGCTGCAGGCAAGAACCGACCTGCCGTTTTGGGGCTTGCCCGGCGGCGTGCTGGAGTGGGGCGAATCGTTGGAACAGTGCGCCCGGCGCGAACTGCGCGAGGAGACGGGTCTGGAAGCCGGTCCTTTGCGGCTGGTCGGCCTGTACAGCAGGCCGGCTTATGATGTCGTCTATCCGAACGGCGATCAGGCACAGCAGTTCACCGTCTGCTTTGCCGGCCCCGTGGCTGGTGGCCAGATGCGGGTTGATGGGGACGAAGCCAGTGCTCAACGATTCGTCGCATTGGACGGGCTGCCTGCCGTCACTTTGCCGCGATGGTACGCCGACATGATTGCCGATTGGCGAAGCGATACGCTGGCCCGCATGGATCGGCTCGCCGGTGGCGGAAGCAGCCCGGAGAACGTAAGCGAAACCTGGCCGCCAGCGGCGCATCTTCCTGCTATTGTTGCTACAGTTGCGGTTCTCATCCCAATGAGCGACGGGGTTGTCAACGTGTGCAGCGGTGCTGTCCGCGTAGGGGAGAGTGCGACGGCGTGTGCCTATAGACTGACTGGCGAGTTGCTCGGTAGGGCGGCCGTCCCGGACCGCATGCTTGGCATTGCATCTGGCCACGAATCACCGGAGATGCCGGGTGGGACTCCGCATCAACGCGTTGTGGCGTGGTTTCTGGTCGCTTCGGTGCAGTTGGGCGTCAGGGGCGACACAGTGCGTGTCGCCGACAGGGTGACTGCCATTGCTCCGGACAATTGCACCTTGCCCGGCCTTCAACTTGCGCTCTCACACGCCAACGGAGGATACTTCGTTCAGTAACTGACCCGATATGGCCAAATCTCCAAACCGTGCCCTCATCATACTTGCGACGGTCATCAGCCTATTCTTGCTGGGTGTCACCGGCTATATGCTGATCGAAGGGTACACCGCCCTTGAGGCGCTGTACATGACGGTCATTACACTGACGACGGTCGGCTTTGCAGAGGTGCGCCCGCTTTCCGATGGCGGCCGTCTTTTTACGATTGTTCTCTTGTTCCTTGGCGTCGGTACGCTGGCCTACAGTGTCGGGGCGCTGGTGGAGTATGTGCTGGCCGGCAAGCTCGGCGGTCAGTTTGCGAGTCGAAGAATGCATACAGCTCTGGATGCCATGAATAATCACACAATCATATGCGGCTATGGACGCGTCGGGCGCAGCGCTGCGCTAAGCCTGCAGCAAAACGGCCGTCCACTGGTGATCATCGACAAGGATGAGGTACAGGTTGAGACGGCGAAAGCGGACGGTCATCTGGTCATCCATGGCGACGCGTCGAAAGACGACACCCTGTACGAAGCAGGCATCACGCGGGCCGGCGGGCTGATTGTCTGTGCTGGCGATGACACGCTGAACGTGTTTGTGGTGCTGTCTGCGCGTTTTCTCAACCCGGATCTCTTCATTGTGGCCAGGAGCAGTGGCATCGATAACGACACCAAGATGCGCCAGGCTGGCGCCAACCGGGTGGTTTCTCCTTACCAGATTGGCGGACATCACATTGCCAACATCATGGTGCGGCCCCATGTGACAGACTTCTTCGACGTTGTGACGCTGGACAACGGGCAGGAGATCTGGGTTGAGGAGCTGACGATCGAACCGTCCTCGCGGTTGGTCGGCATGTTGGTTGGCGAGGCCGACGTCCGGCGCAAGACCGGCGTGACGATTGTGGCCATTTACCGCCAATCATCCGATTCGACCTTTATGCCCGACGCCAATTCACCGTTTGAGGCAGGTGACCGGATGATCGTGCTGGGTACCCGCGAGCAACTGTCGCAGCTGGCGGGGTGGACACGGCCAAGCTCAGTGTGACCTTAGCGTCCACTGCGTTCTTTGTCGCGCCGGCTGATTTGGCGCGGCAAACCACCACGTTCGATGTATAATCCCACGCACCCAAATCACCAGAGAGGTTTTTCTGCCACATGGAACCCGAACTGATCACTATTGTTGAAGGTCCAACACCAGACTTCACGCCTAATCCACAGGGATGGGTCCAATCTGTTTATGAAGGTCCAGAGTTGATTGACGTGGCGCTTTGCCAACTGCGCACAGGCAACGGAGACGACATTATTGAACGCTGCCAGCGTGCATGGGGCGAGGGGCGCCCGGTCAAGCTGGACTACCCCGACGATCTGCGGCTGCGCCAACAAGTAGATGTTGTAGCTCTACGTCTCACCGAAACGGACGAAGGGCAAATGCTACTGATGTGGGTCAGCCTGCCGTGGGACGAAGAAGACGAAGACGAATTGACCGATCTCGACGACAGCGGCGACGAAGATAGCGACTATCTTTTCTAGGCCGCGGGCGAGCTAACGGAGAACAGACGTGGCTTACGAGACGATACTGGTGGCGCAGGATGGCGGTGTAACAACCATCACCCTGAACCGTCCTGACAAACTGAACGCCTTCAATGACCAGATGATCGCTGAGACCGAATCGGCGCTCAAGCAGGCGGAACGCGACGCGGCTGTGCGCTGCATCGTGCTCACCGGCGCCGGACGGGGCTTTTCGTCAGGGCAGGACCTGTCATCCGTTTGGGAGCGGGGAGAATCCTTCTCCATTGCTGAGCATCTGCGGCACGGCTACCATCGCCTTATCCGCCGGATGGTCGGGCTGGAGAAACCAATTATTGCCGCTGTCAACGGCATTGCCGCCGGAGCCGGCTGTGGGGTAGCCCTGGCGGCCGACATGCGGATTGCCGCTTCCAGTGCCAGCTTTATGCTCGCTTTCAGCCGCATTGGTCTCATTCCGGACAGTGGGGTCAACTGGTTCTTGCCGCGACTCATCGGCTACGCACGGGCGTACGAGATGGCTATTACGGCGGACAAGGTGCCGGCGGCGACTGCGTTGGAATGGGGGCTGATCAACCGGATGGTCCCGGACGAGCAGTTGTCCGAGATTGCCGCCGCCCACGCGCTGCAGCTCGCCTCTGGGCCGACCGTGGCCTTTGGTTTGGCAAAGCGGGCTATGTATCGTGGTCTGGATATGACGCTTGACGAAGCGCTGGAGTATGAGGCGTATTTGCAGGAGATTGCCGGGCGCACCGAGGACAACACCGAGGGCGTCATGGCCTTTCTGGAGAAGCGCCAGGCCAACTTTAGCGGGCGTTAGTTGCCGCGCGTAGCTACGTACACGTTTTCCCCGGCCACCACGAAGACACGCAAAGGTGTCTCCGCCACCGCAAAATCGCTGCTCTGACTGAGCAGATCCACATCCTGTTCGTCCAGAATCCGATACTGTGACACCACAATCCCGGCCCGGCTCATCTGCACGAGGCGGCTGCTGCCCGGATCGAGGATGAAGATAGAGGCGTTCAGGCCGCGCCCAACCAGCTCCACCGCCACCGGCGAGATGAGCGGCGATCCAAGCCCGTTCTCCAGCAGGGTCGTCTCATCCCACTGTATTCGGCCGGAGCGCGTGTCGTAGTAGCGCACGCGACCATCGGCGTAGACCACAATCATGCTGCCGTCTTCGCTGTACAGATCAAAGTCGACAGCCTGGCTTAGATCGGCCTGATCACTGAAAAAGATCGTCTTGTCCTGTTCTTCCTGGTAGAACCCTTCACCAGCCGGATAGTACTTCCAGATCGTCTCGCTGATGGTGTCCAGGACGTAGAGACGACTACCGAACTCTGACATTGCTTGAGGATTGAGCAGCTCATTGTTCTGGTCAAGCGGCACACCGCGCACATCGCCGAGGTTGGGGTAGTAGGTGTAGAGCACACCAGCCCGGTCCAGCATCGCCAATCCCTGCCGCGTTTCGGCCGTTGCTGTGTCGCGCCAGAGAATATCGACAATCGGCCCCACAACTTGCGTGCCCACGGACTGGCCCAGAAAGACAATCTGACTGGCGTCTGCTTCGGCTTCAGTCAGAGAGGCGTCCGTTGGCTGGAAAAGAACTGACCCAGCCGCCTCGTTTGACAGGAACAGGCCGCCGTCTTCCTCGTCGCCCAGCGCCACGCCGCCCAGCACCGCATCCTCATCCAGGGAGGCCAGCGGCCTCGCACGTAGTCTACTGACTCCATCCAGGCCATCCAGGAAGTCGCGAGCCTCGTTGCGCATGCGGATGACTTCCGTATCGCCCGGGCGAATCGCCTCAGCTTCGGCGGCCAACGCCAGGACGGAGTCGTAATGGACTTTGGCCTGCGTGGGATCTGCTCCTTGAACATCCTGGGCCAGCAACGTCTGCTGGATCATGGCTGTCTTAATCTCGCCCAGCTGCTGAACATTACCACGCTGTAAGAAGACGCTGGCTACCACGACGACCACCATGATCGGTATGAGAATGGCCAGCGCCGTTGGCAAGGCCCAACCGATACGTTCTTCCTCGGGAATGTCTTCCGCGGGCCGCAATCGTGATACCAGGACGGCCATCCAGCCACTCGCTTCTGACAGGCCACGCGCGGATTGGGCGGCCGCAAGGCGCGCCTTTGTCTCGACGGCCACGGAACTGATAGCTGGTGCCCCCACTGTGCGCAGTGGGGGTTGGTCGCCTTCGCGCACAGGTCCCTGCACGCCGAGCGGTTCGGTCTCGACGGTGGCAGGGGCTGCGGCTGGTTTCGGCTGGGTTCGGGCGACCGCTGCCTTGGACGTAGCTTGCGGCGTCAGATTGACGGGCAACGTGGCCGGGACCTCATCCGTGAACTCGATCAACAACATCCGGGCCGTATCTTCGCTGGTCACATCGACCAGACCATCAATGCCGCTTTCGATGTCGCTGTCGACCAGTATCGGGCCGAGCATCGTGCCGTTGAGATAAGCCAGGCGAGGGTCGGCCAACAGCATCATATCGCCAATCTGGAGCCGATTGTAGGCGAAGCGGATATCGATGCCTGCGCTGCGGCCCAACGGCGTGATCACATCAGGTCGTTTAGCGGGCAGTCGCTCCACGCCGAAGTTGTGGCCGAGAAACGCGAGCGCCTCGCCGACCTGGAGTGTGAACAGTTCGTCTCCATGGAGGACGGCCGTTGAGATCGCGCCCTCGACACTCCTCTTGTTCTGCAAGTTGATGTGAAGGAGGCGCTCGTTCAGGTCCAGAACGGCTCGACGAAGTGCGGATGTCACGCTGCCGCCCGTCTGATAGAACCTGGCACTTAGCTGCTGCAACAACTCGACAGCCAGGATATCTGTCTCTTCTGGCGGGCCTGTCAGCGCCAGATGGGCAAATAGGTAGTCGCGCTCGCGTCCACGAGCCGCTTTGGGTGGGGCAGGCTGCGCCAGAAGGCTCGGCACACCATGCGACGTATCAGCGACGCCGTTGGCGATAGTGATTTCTGCGGAGAGCGCGATTAGATCCAAGATAGGTCCTGCCTGATTCGATCGGTTCAGTTTTGATAGGGCGTGTAGGTCATCTCAAACGCTTCAGCCACGGCGCCGTACGTTAGCTGGCCGTGGTAGGTGTTCAGACCCTTGGCCAGACCGGGATCGGCCGCCATGGCCGCTTCCGCGCCCAAACGCGCCAGGCGCAGGACATAGGGCAAGGTCGCGTTGCTCAGGGCCAGGGTGCTTGTTCGCGGAACCGCACCCGGCATATTGGCCACGCCGTAGTGGACGACCCCGTCAACGATGTAGGCCGGGTCGGAGTGGGTGGTGGCGTGGATGGTTTCCACACAGCCGCCCTGGTCTACGGCAACATCGACGATCACGCTGCCGTCGCGCATCGTCGAAATCATAGAACGGGTAATGAGTCGCGGCGCTCTGGCACCCGTAATCAATACGCCGCCAATGACCAGGTCAGCCACCATGGCTGCCTCGGCGATGTTGTAGGAGTTGGAGGCGATGGTTGTCAACCGGCCGTGGAGAACATGCTCCAGGAAGCGGAGCCGATCGAGGTTTGTGTCCAGAATGGTCACATTGGCATCCATACCCAGCGCAATGTGGGCCGCGTTGGTGCCGACAACACCGCCGCCCAGAATGAGAACGTTGGCCCCCGGCACGCCGGCCACGCCGCCCAATAGCATACCGCGTCCGAAGTGGGGTCGCTCAAGGTAGTGGGCTCCGACCTGCACAGCCATTCGCCCGGCCACTTCACTCATCGGCGTCAGCAACGGCAAGCTGCCATCCGGCGCTTCCACAGTTTCATAGGCGATGCCAGTGACGCCGGATTCGACCATGCGACGGGTCAGGGCTTCTTCGGCTGCCAGATGTAGATAAGTGAACAGGACCAGGTCCTCGCGCAGGTAGTCATACTCCGGTGCAATTGGCTCCTTCACCTTAACGACCATCTCCGCGCCCCAGGCATCGGCGGCGCTGGGCACGATACGACCGCCAACCTCTTCGTACTGTTCGTCCGGAAAGCGGCTGCCTTCACCGGCAGACGTCTCAATCATGACAGTGTGGCCCTGCTCGACCAGCTGTTGGACACCAGCCGGAGTTAGAGCAACACGGTACTCATTGTCCTTGATCTCTTTAGGTACGCCGACTAACATGCGATTCTCCTTTGATGGAAATGTGGGTGACCAATTGTACTTGAAATGATCCTGCCTGTCCTATGCCGGCGTGCTGTTGCCATCCCTTTGCAAAGGTTTAAGGTTCGCCGGTCAGGACGCCGCACGCCATGCAGCGAGCAGCTCCGCTTCCCGGTCAATTGACAGTCCGGCGCGCCACTCGTAGTCGGGCGACCGCGTCGCCTGCCAGGCCAGGGTGTCCTGCACGGTTACGTCGAGCGGACGATAGACAACGCCTGTCGCCAGCGCCTTGTCGATGTTGAACGTGCCATACCCGGCGAATTCCACTGGCACCCACAGCGGCATTTCTGTGTAGGGGGCGACTTCCTGCTCCAGCAGGAAACTCTCGGAGACCCATGTTAGCTCAGACTGTCGCGTGGCCGCGCGCCGGCAGCTCTCAAGAGTCTCGCCCATGGTTAGAACCGATGCAGGGCCGGTGATATTGTACGGACCGCTCAGTGCGCGTTCAGTCGCCGCCAGCGTCCAGGTGGCGAGGTCGCGCACATCGATAAACTGGACTGGTGATTCTGGGTCGCCAGGGGCCAACACCGCACCACCGCGATCAAGCCGGGCGGGCCAGTAGGTGAAGCGGTCGGTCGGGTCATGGGGTCCGACGATCAGGCCGGAGCGAACGGAGAGGCCGCGTTCGCCCATCAACTCCTCGACGACGTTCTCGCACAGCACCTTGAGCGCTCCGTATGTCTCGCCCGTTATATCTTCCACTGTCTCGTCCTCGATCGTGGCCAGTTGGGCGTCTTCGGCCATGTTGGTCTGGCTGGGATCGGCGTAGACGGAGAGGCTGGAGATGAAGGTGTACTGGCCAACGTTGGGGGCGAGAAGGCGCACCGACTGCTCGACAATCCGCGGCACGTAGCCGCACGTGTCGATGACGGCATTCCACTTTCGACCCGCCAGTCCATCAAGCCCGCCATCTCTGTCGCCCAAAATGTGCTCTGCATTGGGGAATAGATCCGGATTCGTTTGCCCACGGTGGAACAGAGTCACTTGAGCGCCACTCTCCAGGGCCGCTTCGACAATCGCTCGGCCAAGAAAGCGCGTTCCGCCAAGAATCAATAGTTTCACTGAAGCATTACTCCTTTGTTGGGTCACAAGATGTTGCCAAGCATTCGCTCCGTTGCGGGTCAGGACAACCTGTGTGTAGAATACGAACTTGCTTCAATCGCTCAGGTCCAAGCCTGATAGATAATCAGGATGGTTACCAATATTGATCGTAACAATAGGAGAACAACCCGTGGATGTCAAAGTAGAGACCGGATCCATTCAGGCGACCGCCGCCGATACGGTGATTGTCAATCTGTTTCAGGGAGTGACCTCCCCAGCGGGTGCTACCGGGGCGGTCGATGCAGCGCTGGATGGAGCGATTAGCGATCTGATTGCCGCTGGTGACTTCCGGGGCAAACCGGGCGAGACGGCCGTTATCTATCCGCGTGGGGCAATGTCCGCACAGCGCGTCATTGTTGTCGGGCTGGGCAAGCGGGAGCGCTTCGATCTCGAAGCCGTACGCCTGGCAGCCGCCACCGCCGCAGGTCGTGCTTCAGAGCTTGGAGCCACTCATGTGGCCACAATCGCCCACGGCGCCGGCATCGCCGGATTGCCAGCCGCAGATGCCGCCCAGGCGACAGTAGAGGGTATGCTCCTCGCTCTGTACCGTTTCGATTCGTTCAAGCACGCGGAAGAAGATGGGAAAACACCGGAGAGTTTGACACTGGTCGAATACGACGCCGACAAGAGTAAGGTCATGGAAACAGCCGTGGAAGTCGCTCTGGCTATTGCCAGCGGCGTGACGCTGGCCCGCGACCTGGTAAATC
Source organism: uncultured Chloroflexia bacterium (assembly GCA_963715935.1). Taxonomy (GTDB): domain Bacteria; phylum Chloroflexota; class Anaerolineae; order Promineifilales; family Promineifilaceae; genus Promineifilum. The sequence goes on from CAVQSM010000011.1 coordinate 381,568, forward strand.
TTCCCCCCAACTATGCTACGCCTACCCGCATGGCGAAGGCGGCTCAAGAGATCGCCGACGCCTACGGCATGACAATTACCGTCGGGGGACGATCATGGGCGGCCGAACGCCGGCTGGGCGCCTTTCTGGCGGTAGCTCAGGGCGCGGGCGAACCTCCCAAATTCATTATCCTTGAACATAACGATGACCGGACCGATTGGCCGGCCATTGTTCTCGCAGGCAAGGGCATTACGTTTGATTCTGGCGGATTGTCGCTCAAGACGCCGGAGGGGATGCTGACGATGAAAGCTGACATGGGAGGGGCGGCGGCCGTTCTCGGCGCCATGCGGGCTGTCGGAGCGCTCGGTCTACCATTGCGTGTGATTGCAATTACGCCATGCACGGAGAACATGCCTGATTCCCTAGCCTATCGGCCCTCGGACGTCATCACAGCAGGTAACGGCAAGACGATTGAGATCGTAAGCACGGATGCCGAAGGGCGGATGGTCCTGGCGGACGCGCTCTGCTATGCAGCTCGCTATGAACCGGCAGCAGTTATCGATCTGGCAACCCTGACCGGCTCTTCCGTGGTCGCATTGGGTCAGGGTGTGGCCGCCAGTCTGTTTAGCAACGATGATGGTTTGCGCGAGGCCATACTGGCAGCCAGCCAGACGACGCAGGAGCGGTCGTGGCCCATGCCCCTTTACGACGACTATCGCAAGACCATCGAGTCTGATGTAGCCGACATGAAGAACAGCGGTGGCCGGATGGGTGGTGTCGGGGCGTCGGCCGTCTTTCTGGAGGCGTTCACCAACTACCCGTGGGCCCATCTGGATATTGCGGGCCTGGCGCTCACCGACAGTGGCAATGCCTATACACCTTCCCGGGCCACCGGGTTTGGCGTGCGGCTGCTGGTGCAGTACCTGCGTACCCAGGCCATTGGCGCGTAGCGTACTGTAAACCCGGATGTTTCAGTTTGTGGCACAACACAATGTTTGCTGTAAATTAGTGCGACGCAGCACATTGTCGGCTCCGGCAATATCACAAAGTACACCCTGGAAGGTAGCCGACGGAAACAAAGGACTCCATCGTCTGGCTGCAGAGAGGAGAAAGGCCAATGACCATCCCCCAGCAACCGTTGACCCTGGGCGTGGAGGAAGAGTTCCAGATCATTGATCCGGAAACTCGCGATCTACGCGCCTACATTACCGATTTCGTTTCCCAAGACAGTCAGCGGTCAAACCAGATAGACCTCAAGCCGGAACTGATGCAATCTCAGGTTGAGGTGGGCAGCCGTATCTGTCGCAATGTCAAAGAAGTCCGGCAAGAAGTCATCCGGCTCCGCCGCGACGTGATAGAGATGGCAGACCAGAACGATGTCAAGATTGCTGCCGCCTCCACCCATCCTTTTGCCCGGTGGGAAGACCAGATAATCAGCGAGGGCACGCGCTACCGCGAGCTGCTCCATGACATGCAGGCGGTTGCCAAACGCTTGCTGATTTTTGGCATGCATGTGCATGTTGGCTTTGGTCAGGACCCTCAGTCACGCGAGCTTCTGGTCGATGTGATGAACCAGGCCCGCTACTTCATCCCCCATATGTTGGCGCTCTCCACCAGTTCTCCTTTCTGGCGCGGGCAGGACACCGGCCTCAAATCATACCGGAGCGTGGTCTTTGAATCGCTGCCGCGCACGGGCATTCCCCACTCCTTCATGTCATGGGCTGATTACAAGGAGTTTGAGATGACCCTCGCGCAGGTCGGCTCATTTGGCAAGCAGGACCCGGTGGCCAAGATTTGGTGGGATATCCGGCCCCATCCGACCTACGGTACCCTGGAGTTCCGCATCACCGATATCTGCACGACGGTCAACGAGGCTGTTTGCCTGGCGGCCCTCTTCCAGGCCATCTGCGCCAAGCTCATTAAGCTTCGCCAGCAGAATATGTCGTGGCGTCGTTACCGCCACGTCCACATCACCGAGAACAAGTGGCGGGCTGTGCGCTACGGTATCGAAGGCGACATGATCGACTTTGGTATCCAGGAAGCTGTGCCCTTCCACTTTTTGATGGGCGAGCTGCTGCTCTTGTTGGACGATGTTCTCGACGACCTGGACAGCCGCGAGGAAGTCAGTTATGTCAACCATATTCTTCGCAATGGCACCAGTGCTGATCGTCAGGTGCGCGTCTACCGCGAACACGGCGGAGCAGAGAATCACGATGAGGCGATGATTGCGGTCGTCGACCACATCATTGCCGAGACGCGTCGCGACGTATTCGATTAAGACCGCAACTCAGTGGTGGGGCAGGTCCTGCGTCAGCCAGCCAATAGAGGAGCAAGACGGTCGGCCAGTAACGTTTCCAGATAGGGCGTGACGTTCCAATAATCTTTCATGGCCCGGTAGGCGGCGACTGCTGCCTCGGTGGCTGCTGGCGTGGTTTCGCGCCGAGCGGCGCGGATGAGCAGGTTTTTGGGTGTGTGGGCCACAGCGATAAACTCAATCACATCGGTCTGATAGCCAAGAACCGTCAATATTTGGGCGCGGAAAGCGTCAGTCAGATTATCCCCCAGCCGCTCCCGCAATATGCCGTGGCGCATGACTGGTTCGAATTCCAACGGCGGCTTCGTTTCGGCAAGCTGCGCCTGCAAATGATGATGACAACAGGGCGCGCTCAGGATTAGCCTGCTGTCTGCCCACACTCCCTGGGCCAACGCTTCATCGGTAGCCGTATCACACGCATGGAGCGCGATGACGACATCTGGGGCTTCCCTTGGCTTGTAGTCAATAATCTGACCGGCTGAGAAGGTCACATTCTCCCAGCCGAGTAGCTGGGACGTCTCGTTGTGCTTCTCGATCAGATGAGGCTTGATATCGACGCCCGTCACTTGGACTGGCAGCCCTGCCATGTTGTGCAGGTAGTGGTAAGCGGCAAAGGTTAGGGCGGCATTGCCGCAGCCCAGATCAACGACATGCAGCGGTTGTTCTTGCTGCTCGTCGGCTATGCCGGTGCTTGCCAGCAAGCGGAGGAATTCGTTGATCTGGCGAAACTTGCGCTGCTGCCCGCTGCGGATGCGGCCGTCTTGCGTGGCCACACCAATCGCCTTGAGGAACGCAGGCGGATCGTCCGCATCAATCAGGTAGGGTTTCTCCCGGTCATGGGCGAGAGGCAGGGGGACGGCAGCGGCAGCGGGATCGTGATGGATGATCGCGCGGCCTTTCTTGCTGATCTGCACGCGCCACGATCCAGTCGTTTCGTTGACGATGATACTCTTGAAACCGGACGATAGTACCTCGTCGACGGCCGATGTGGCTTCGGTGAATGGGTAGTTCTTGACCGTCGCCTGACGGCCGTCGAAGTAGGTGAATTGCAGGACAATGTCGTTCTGGAGTCTGACGGGTCGGAGGGATACCGTTTCCCAGCCGGGCGTTTTGCCGGTGCGGCCCCGGCGAAACTCGGCGCTGACCAGCGTGCTATCGTCCAGCAGCGACGCCCGCAGTTGGTCGTGGAGATCGGCAATCTCCGGCGTCCTGGGCGAGGGTAAGTTTGTAGAGTCGCTGGCAACCACCGCTTCTAGTCGCCCCACTCTAATTCATGATCGCCGATATAGACGGTATCGCCGACGCTCACGCCTGCTTCGTTGAGCGCCTCTGTGATGCCCATCCGTTCCAGAACGCGCTGAAATCGCATGAGTGGCTCGTCGAACTCGAAGTAAGTCATGGAGGCAATACGCTCGATCACCCGTCCCGACACACGCCAGGCGTTATCTTCGCGCTCGACGATAAAGCCATCATCTTCGGCCGTTGGCCGGATGACAACCTCAAGGTCGACCTGGGTCGGAGCAGGAACTGGCGTGGCATCCAGGAGTTGTTTGACGCGGTACAGCATGGGACGCACGCCTTCGCCCGTGACCGCCGAGATGGTCATTAACTCATACCCGGCCCGCTTGATCTCCTCCTTGATGAGCGACTCCCATGCCTGGGCGTCGGGCAGATCGATCTTGTTCAGAACAACGATCTGTGGTTTGTCATTCAACCCTTCGCCGTAGTAGCGCAGCTCTTCGTTGATCATTCGCCAATCTGCCAGCGGATCCAGCGACATGCCGTCCAGCAAATGGATGAGAACACGCGTGCGCTCCACATGGCGCAAGAAGTCGTGGCCCAGGCCAACGCCTTCGGCTGCCCCTTCGATAAGCCCCGGAATGTCCGCCAGCACCATCGTCTCGTAGTTGTCGAGGGTGACGACACCCAGATTGGGCTGCAATGTAGTAAATGGATAGTTGGCGATCTTGGGCCGGGCAGCGCTGACGGCCGACAACAGGGTCGACTTGCCGGCGTTGGGCACCCCAACGACGCCAACGTCCGCTATCAGCTTCAGCTCCAGAGTAATCCAGATAGTCTGGCCCGGTTCGCCACGTTGGGCAAAGCGTGGCGCCTGGTTGCTGCTGGTTGCGTAATGAATATTTCCGCGGCCACCCTGTCCGCCCGAAAGCAGCAGCACCTCTTGTTCCGGGTCGGTGATATCAGCCAGCAACTCCTCGGTGTCGGCATTGCGAATGAGCGTGCCGAGAGGGACTTCGAGGTAGACGTCTTTGCCATTGGCGCCGGTCTTGCTCTTGTTCAGGCCGTGTACGCCATTGCCCGCTTTGTAATGAGTTTGATTGTGGAAAGCGATCAGACTGTTGCGATGGAGCGATGGGATCGCGTACACGTTGCCACCGTGGCCCCCATCACCACCGCTGGGCCCGCCATAAGGCACGTGCTTTTCGCGACGGAAACTGATCATTCCGTCGCCGCCGTCGCCGCTCTTTATCTGCACTTTTGCTCGGTCGTAAAACATGGTCTCTTCAGTGGGTGCTGCCATCATTGACGATGACACACCTGTAATCATCTACTCTTCGGATTCATCCAGAAGCTTCTGCAAAATTGAGAAGCGGGGATCGATCTCGTCTTCAGGGCAACCACAGTCGCCCTGGTTCAAGTCCTGCCCGCAAACCTGACACAACCCCTGGCAGTCGGGGCGGCACAGCACCTTAATCGGTATGTCCAGCATACTCATCTCGCGAACGACTGGTGAAAGGTCAATGAAGCCGTCTTCGCCTATCACCGCTTCTCCCTCCGGGGCCAGCGACGGCGGATAGAAGAATAGCTCATCCAGCGAAATAGAGATTGGGATGATCGCGTCCTCCAGGCAACGCATGCAGGGTAGAGTGGCTGTGCTATGGAGTGTGCCCTGGATGTAGATGCCTTCTGTCGTGCGGGTAGCCAAAAAGCTCCCCTTGAGAGGCACCAGGGAAAGTTCTTCATCGAGGCGGACCTCAGGGTAATCCAGTTCAATCTCCCGCGTGGTGCCGACGCCGGCTTCCAGCAGGAATCCAAAGTTAAAGCGTAGTCTAGACTGTTTCATGTTGGTTTGTCCTACGGCAATGGAGTAAAACCGAGTATAGCATATCACCCCGGTGGAACGAATAAGTCTCACCTGCGTCTTGATTGAAAGGATCGTGTATGAAACTGCTGGTAGCGACCCATAACAAAGGAAAATTGGCTGAGTATGCGGAGCTGTTGGGCGACGCCGATGTGACGTTGATGACGCTGGATATGGCGGGCGTTAGCGACGAGATTGAGGAGAGCGGCGAGACGTTCATGGAGAACGCCATCCTCAAGGCCCAGGGCTATGCCCGGCTGACCGGTCTGCCCACGCTGGCCGACGACTCCGGTCTGGAGGTCGATGCACTCGGCGGCAGTCCCGGTGTGCGCACGGCACGCTATGGGGGAGAAGGGCTCAACTCAGCCGAACGGTACGCACGGCTGCTGGCGGAGATGGACGGCGTGCCCGAGGATCGGCGCTCGGCGCGGTTCCGCTGCGCCATCGTCTTAACCAGCGCCAGCTGGTGAGGTGGTGGGCACTGCTGAAGGTACGCTGGAAGGCGCAATTGCGACAGCCGCGCGGGGCGACGGCGGCTTCGGGTATGATCCGGTCTTCTGGCTGGCTGGACCTCAGAAGACGTTGGCGGAGATATCTTCGACCGAGAAGCACGAGATCAGCCATCGCGGCCAGGCGCTGCGCGCCATCGCACCGCTGCTGCACGCGGAAGTTGATCGCGGCCAATAGACGCCATCTCACGTTAGCCTCTGCAAGTAGGTCGAAATAATCTGAGCCACAGCCTCCGGCTGCTCCTGCATCACGAAATGACCGGCACCGGGAACGGTGACGAAAGCACCGTTCGGCAGCGCAACGGCAAGCGCAGCCGCATCAGCGGGTCGCACGAGCCGGTCGGCATCGCCACTAATGACGCAAACGGGAACGGTGATGTCTGCCAGCAGGGAGCGGCCGTCAAAATGATGGCAGGCCAGGAAGTCGCCGGTTGTTGTCAACGGCCCCGTTTCCAGCAGTTGTTGAACGCAGCTCTCAGTCAAAGCCGGATCGGCGTCACGGCTAAAGCCATAGCGGCTGATGAAACCCGCAGCAGCCGGGAAGTCGGTTGTCAGCAGATCGAACAGGGCGGGCGAAACGCGCAACCGCGATGACGCCCCGATCATGATCAGCCCGTCGACGGCACCCGGCAGCAGGCTGGCAGCCGCCAAAGCAACGACCGCACCCATTGAATGACCCACCAGAACGACGCGGTTCGGTGCGACCGAGCGGATTACTGCCACCACGTCGTTCGCATAGTGAGCAATGGAGCGACGACCGGGAGGCTTGGCGTCCCCATGTCCGGGCAGGTCGAGTAGTCTCGGTGTCTGGTGGGGGAGACGCCAGAGCGCTTCCGGCCACACGGCCGTACTGCTGCCTGCCCCGGCAATGAATAAAAGGGATATGGCGTCGTCACCCGCACCTTGCGGCAAGTGGACGACGCTGTGACGTACTGTTGTGGTTGGCATGAGAACTGTATTCTAGCAGCTTTGTCTACCCCGATGCTGCTGCTACAATTCGAGTCCAATCGGGCAGAAGCGCCCAAGGGATCACAAGCCACTATGTCTGTATTCATTGTCGAAGGCGGCCACCCGCTTTCAGGAACCATCACTGCCAGCGGCAACAAGAACGCCGCCCTCAAACTGCTGCCCGCCTGTCTCATGACCGATGAGCCGGTCGTTCTCCACAATATTCCCACTATCCGCGACGTGGAAAACACGATTCTCCTGCTGCGTGATCTTGGCGTCGAGGTCACGCCTCTGGACCAGGGCAGTTGGCTTGTTCACGCGCGCACCATCAACAAGACGGCGCTTGACCAGGAATTGGCCAACCGCACGCGTGCCTCATTCGTCTTTGCCGGGCCTATGCTGGCCCGGATGGGCAAGGTCAGCTTGCCCATTCCCGGCGGTGATGTGATTGGTGGCCGTCCGCTTGACACGCATGTGCAGGCGCTGACTGCGCTGGGTGTGGGCATAAGTATGGCTCACCGGGGAATCTTCGAAATGGAGGTTGAACAGCTCAACGGGGCAGGCTATCTGCTGTTAGCTGAAGCCAGCGTAACAGCGACGGAAAACACAGTCATGGCGGCTGTCCTCGCCAAGGGCGAAACCGTCATCTTCAACGCTGCCTCAGAGCCGCATGTGAGGGACCTCTGTCTGTTCCTCAATCAGATGGGGGCCAAAATCGAAGGGATCGGCAGCAACCGGCTTACGATTCAGGGTGTCGATCGGCTGCACGGCACAGAGTACCGGATCGGCGCCGATTTTATGGAAGTGGGTAGTTTCATCGGCGCGGCGGCCGTGACCGGCGGTGAGCTACGGATTCGCGACACCGTGCCGTCAGATATGGGGATGATCAGGCTGGTCTACGAGCGACTTGGTGTGCGGTGGCTGGAAGAGGGCACTGACATTATTGTTCCGGCCGACCAGGAAATGGCGATTATGCCCGCGCTGGGCGGCCGCATTACCGAGATCAAGCCCATGCCCTGGCCGGGCTTCCCGCCTGACCTGATGAGTATCGCCGTCGTCATTGCCAGTCAGGCTGATGGCTCGGTCCTTCTGCACGACTGGATGTACGAGAGTCGTTTCTTTTTCGTAGATAATCTGACGTTCATGGGTGCGCATGTGGTACTTTGTGATCCGCATCGCGTCCTGGTGCAGGGCAAGTCGCGACTCTATGCGAATCCGGCAGGGGTGCCCAGTCCGGATATTCGCGCGGGCATGGCGATGGTCCTCGCGGCCCTATGCGCCAAAGGGAGTACGACGATCCACAATATCCAACAAGTGGATCGGGGCTACGAGCGTATTGACGACAAGTTGCGCTCGCTTGGGGCGCATATTCGCCGCCTGGACGAGACGGTTTCCTAAGGCACGCGACCACCGTTAGGATTATGTGAGTTTGTGCTAAGGGCTCGAGAATGGATCGCAACCCATTTGACCCGTTCCCGTAGAGTGCAGTATAATCCCGCCTTGCCTAACCGATGTTTTGGCGTCTATTCTGTGTGCTTTGTCAAGCCTATGACATCGATTAATAGCTAAGTTTTTGAATTCTACGGTGGCAGGGCAGAAAGCCCTGTCTTTTTTGGAGAAGTTTCATGACCAAGAGAACCTACCAGCCCAAAATTCGCCGCCGTATGCGTGTGCACGGCTTCCGGAAAAGGATGAAGACGCGCGGCGGACGCAATGTCCTGAAGAATCGGCGTGCTCGTGGCCGCAAGTCGCTCAGCGTTTCCATGAACAACTATGGCAAGCGCATTAACTGGAATGGCACATCGGCTACAGCCTATCGTTCCGTCAAGCGATACGGGGGCGGCTAAGCCGCGTCAGGTGGCCGGCGTGACAGACCATGCTGCCGCCCAGCCATCGGCTAAGGCGAGCCTCCGATCTGGCTCATGTCAGGCGGAAGGGTCGTCGTTGGTCGAGCGGTCAGTTTGTGCTGCTTGTGGCTCGACGTCATGATGAGACGGGCGCACAAGCAACACGCTTCGCCGTTGTCGCTGGTCGCCGTGTTGGCAATGCCGTTGTCCGCAACCGCACAAAGCGTCGGATGCGCGAAATCCTGCGCCACCAGTTGCCTGAGATTGAATCAGGATATGACTGTATGATCATTGCCCGTACACCTGCGGCCCAAGCCACATTCGCTGAAATGGAAGCGGATGTCCTGAGCTTGCTTGGTCGGGCCAGCTTAATCGTTTCGAACCGACCCGTAGCTGTTTCCGCATAGCCGCAGGCATTCGAGAAGGAGTCAACGTGAAATACATCGCTCTTTTGCTGATTCGCTTCTATCAGATGACTTTTTCGCGCGTGTTACCTCCTAGCTGCCGCTTTACGCCCTCTTGTTCACATTATGGATATGAGGCCATCGACAAGTACGGGTTCTTCAAGGGTGGTTGGTTAGCTATCAAACGCATTAGCCGCTGCCATCCACTCAATCCGGGTGGTTATGACCCAGTTCCTTAATGGAGGTGTTTCTTTGGGAGCTTCGCAACGACCGATGAAACGGTCGCTTGTCGTCCTTGCATTCGTCCTGGTTACGCTGGTGCTTTCAGCGTGCGGGGGACGTCTCGCGAACGAAAGCTATGCTGGTCTGTCTACGGACGGCGAGCATGTTTTTCTGGCCCACGGCCCCGGTGTCTTGTCCTATGATGTGGAAGGCCGGGATGCCAGCTGGATTTTCCCGCCAGAGCCAAGCGCCAGTCTGTTATTCTTCGCTGCGCCAAATAGCGACGAAGGGCAGGTTGTGTTTGGTGACTATGGCGCTTCCGGCGGCTTCCTCAGCCCCAGCGTAACGGTCTCCATTTACTCGCTGCCTACCGTCGCTTCAGGCGTGGTCCAGCCAGAGTGGACCAACTCCGACTCGGCGACGGACAAGATTGTTGCGCCTGCTTTGCAGGTCGGCGACATTGTCTATGTCGGCACAGCTGACGATCATTTGCTGGCCCTCAATCGCACTTCGGGTGAGGAGTTGTGGGACTTCGAGATGGGGCACGCCGTGTGGGGTCAGCCTACGTATGACGACGGCGTTCTTTTTGTGGCCAATATGGATTGGTCCGTCTACGCACTCGATCCGCTTACGGGTGAACAGATCTGGGAGCAGGCCCTGGGTGGGGCGTTGCCCAGCAAGCCAATTGTGGACAATAGTACGGTCTACGTGTCCAGCTTTGATGGCAGTGTGTATGCGCTCAACCGGGCCAATGGAGAGATCCGCTGGCAAGCGCCAGCCGAAGGTGTCGTCTGGGGCGCACCAACAGTTGACGATGATGTCGTCTACTTCGGAGATATCCTTGGCAACATCTATAAGGTTGATGCGGCTTCTGGCATGCCCATCTGGTCAGTCGCCTCAGACGTCGTCATTCAGGCGTCTCCGGTACTGGCTGACGGGATGCTATTTGTGGCCTCGGAGGTCGGAAGCGAAGATGAACCGACGGGAGCCCTGACCGCCTATTCGGCAGTCGACGGTACCCAACTGTGGCGGACTCCGACCCTGGTGCCGCTTTATACGACCCCAGTCGTGGTTAATGACGATACGATAGTCGTGGCCCAACAAAACGCAGATGCGCTGCTGGTCGGTTTTGATACCGCCACCGGCACAGAGCGCTGGCGCTACGCTTTGCCGGCTTCGTCATCATCCTAAAGGATCAAACGGGCAACCCTTATGTGGAATACTCTTATTGTCGACCCGATGATCAACGCGTTGTTGTTCTTCTACGACATTCTGAACAACAATTTTGTCCTTGCGCTGGCTGTCTTCACCCTACTCGTGCGACTTCTCACCCTGCCTCTGAACATTCGACAACAACGGTCGATGATGAAGACACAGGAGATGCAGCCGCAGATCCAGGGAATTCAGAAGAAGTACAAAGACAACCCGCAAAAAATGCAGGAAGAGTTCAAGAAGATTGGCTACAATCCGGCCGATTCTTTGACCGGCTGTTTGCCGACCTTGATCCAGTTCCCTATCCTGATTGGCCTCTATCAGGCGATCACGATATCGCTGGGCACTACGCCGCAGGCTTTGTTTGAACTGGTTCCGCGCGTCTACTCAAGCATCAATCTGACTGAGCTGATTCCGATTGCCAACAAGTTCTTGTGGCTCAATCTGAGCCAGCCGGATCCCTACTTCATTCTGCCCGTCCTGGTGGTCGCAAGCATGTTCGTGCAGCAAAAGCTGCTGTCGCCGGCGGCGAAGAAGGACCCCAAGAAGAAAGGGGCCGAGCAAGAGAATCCTGCTGCGGCAATGACGCAGTCCATGCAGTACACGATGCCGTTGATGTTCGGCTTCTTCTCGCTGCAGTTTCCATCGGGCCTGTCTATCTACTTCATCCTGGCGAACATCATCGGTATCGCCCAGGGCTTGTATGTGCGCCAGGTGATGGCCAAGGAAAACGAGGCCGCAGCGGCCAAGCCCGTAACTGCGCCAACCGTCATCGAAGGAACGGCGACCAATGGAGCGGTAGCCACGTCGGCACCCAGCAGTTCCAGTAATGGGACGAGCCAGAGCAACTCAAAATCAAAATCAAAGTCCGGGCAAACGTCCAAACGGAAGCGCCGGTCAGCAAAGCGGTGATGAAGCATGGCGGACAAGAAGTTTCGAGAAATAGAATCGCAGGGAACGTCGGTCGAAGCAGCTATTGAAGCGGGCCTCCAGAAGCTGGGCGTTAGTCGCAATCAGGTCGAGATTATTGTTGTCGACGAAGGTAGCCGCGGCCTATTAGGAATTGGCAGCCGGGAAGCTGTTGTGCGGCTGAAGCCGGTTTCGGCCGGGCGAAGCGAGCCGCAACCGCCCGCACCAAAGCCAGCCACACCACCGGCCCAGCAGAAAGCGGCCGTTGTTGAACCACAACCCCGCGAAACGGAAGTTGCGAAACCGGCGCCAAAGCCAGCCAAGCGGGAGAAACTGCAAGCAACCAAACGGCCGCCGCGGACCCCACGCCCGGCCGATGACGAAGAAACACTGGAAACGGAACGCGACAAGGCAGTTGAGATCGTCAACGAACTGCTGACCCATCTGGATGTCAGTGCAACCGTGACGGCCCACCTGACCGAGCCGGACGATGTCACCGGGCATGTACTGAATGTTATCGATATTCAGGGCGAAGACCTGAGCGTCCTAATCGGGCCGCGGGGCGAAACCCTGGAGGCCCTCCAGTACCTTACACGTCTCATGGTGGCCCATCAGATTCACCGCAGGGCGCATTTCGTCATTGATGTTGAAGGGTATCGCGAGCGACGTGAGCAGGCGCTTGCCCGTCTGGCGGAGCGAATGGCGGATAAGACCGTCCAGCGTGGCACCCCGATTAGCCTGGAGCCAATGTCGGCCTACGAGCGGCGTATCATTCACATGACGCTGCGCGATTCTGATGAGGTCTACACCGAGAGTAGTGGCGAAGGGAAGCAACGCAAGGTGCGGATCTACCCGAAGAAGTAGGTAAGCTCTGCGACTATCAACAAGAATTCAACCAAAAAGCGCGTCAAACGACGCGCTTTTTTGATTTACCGGAGAAAGCCCGCTGAACAGGCGTCTACAGGTCCAGGACCGACACCTGTGTCACGGCCGTGATTTCCCCCAGCGCCTTGAGCACTGCTTCGCTGGGGCGGCTGTCCAGGTTGATAAACGACAGCGCTTCGCTGCCCGGCTCAATGCGGCCCAGCCGCCATTCACCGATGTTAACGTTATAGGCGGCCAAAATAGTGCCTACCTGGCCAATGACTCCCGGTACGTCGTTGTTTTGCAGGAGCAGCACCACACCCTCAGGTCGTGCTTCGAGGCGATAGTCGTTAACCTGCACGATGCGTGGCTCGGTTCCGCCGAAGAGTACGCCGGAGACAAGACGCTCGCCGCCGTCCCAGACTGCCCGGCAGGCGACCAGATTGGGATAGTCGCGGTTATTGATCCCTACCGTCTGGCGTGTCTGGATGCCGCGCGCATGGGCCAGTGAAGGGGCATTGATATAGTTGACCGGAACGTCCGAGTCGAGAGACAGCACGCCTTTGAGGATTCCGGCGGCGATGGCCCGCACCAGACGACTCACGGTTTCACCGTACACTTCAATCTCAAGCTGCCTTATGGGTTCTGGTGCGGTCCAACCGGCATGAAGACGACCGATCCGCTCTGCCAGTTCCAGATAAGGCAGGATGGCGTTGAACTCGTCACTCAGGTCAAATGGCATATTGACCGCGTTGGAGAAGTCGCTGCCGCGCAGAGCGGCCAGAACCTGGTCGACGATCTGCTCAGCGACTGCCTGTTGTGCCTCGACGGTACTGGCCCCAAGGTGCGGGGTGTCGATGACATTGGGCAGACCGATGAGTGGATTATCGGAGTCGGGCGGTTCCTTGCTGTAGACATCGATGGCTGCCGCGCTCAATTTTCCGCTTGTCAATGCCTCAGCCAATGCGTCTTCGTCAACCAGCTTGCCCCGCGCAGCATTGATCAGGATCGCGCCATCCTTCATCTGGGCCAATGTTGTGGCGTTAATCATCTTCTCCGACTCTGGAGAGACGGCTGTGTGGAGTGTGACGTAGTCTGATTGGCCGAGCAAGACATCCAGGTCAACCAACAGCACGCCCATGTCGCGGGCAACTTCTTCAGTCACATAGGGGTCGTACGCAACTACTTCCATGCCGAAAGCGAGCGCCCTCTCAGCCACGAGACGTCCGATGCGCCCGAAGCCGATGATGCCGAGCGTCTTTCCATAGACCTGGCGACCGACAAACTCGCTGCGCCGCCACTCGCCTGCCTTGAGCGACGCATCCGCCTGCGCCACATGCCGGCTGGCGGCGAGCATGAGCGCCATGGCCAGTTCGGCAGTGGCGATGCTGTTCGCGCCGGGCGTGTTCATGACGACGACCCCGCGTTCGGTAGCGGAAGGCACGTCGATATTATCCACACCCATCCCGGCCCGACCGATTACTTGCAGCTTCTCCGCCGCATCAAGCAGGTCCGCCGTGACTTTGGTTCCGCTGCGCACAATGAGCGCGTCATATTCCGGGAGGATGGCCTTTAGCTCGTCGGGCGAGAGACCTGTTTTCATGTCATAGGTGGCGTCGGCGGCGGCGTCAAGGCGCTTCAGGCCGCTGTCACCCAGCTTGTCAGATACCAATATGCGATACATAAGTGTCCTCGGAAAGCGCTGCGGCTAGGCGGCGGCGCCGGCCAGATAGTCGTCGATGGCGGCGAACAGTGTCTTCATGTCATCCATCTGCAGATCACCCATGTGGGCAATGCGCAGCGCCTTGCCTTTTAGTGAGCCGTAGCCGTTGGATATGATCATGCCGCGGGTGCGCAGGTAAGCGTTTAACGCGCCAATGTTAATGTCGAGGTTGTTGTGCAGGCAGGTGACAGTTGGAGAGGCGTAGCCATCGGTAGCAAATGGCTGGAAGCCGTGACCCCTGGCCCACTGCAGCGTCCGATCGCGTAAGGCCAGATGCCGTTCGAAGCGGGCTTCCATGCCTTCGGCCATCATGTCGTCGAGCTGGCGGTCGAGCGCATAGAGAAGGCTGACGGCTGGTGTCGCTGGTGTCTGGAACTTGGCCATTGACTTGGCCAGGGTCAGGAAATCAAAGTAGTATCCGCGATTTGGCACGGTAGCAGCTTTGGCCATTGCCCGGTCAGAGACAGCGCAGAACGCCAGGCCCGGCGGCAGCGCAAACGCTTTTTGACTGGATGAGAGCACCACGTCGAGGTCCCAGGCGTCCATCTCGATGCGTGCGCCGGAAAGGCCACTGACGGAGTCGACAAGAATCATGATCTCGTCGCCATTGGGCAGGGCGCGAATGGCGCGAGCAATCTCGGCGATGGGACTGGTGACGCCGGTGCTGGTCTCGTTGTGGACGATCGTGACAGCATCGAATTCGCCAGTCGCGAGACGCTCGACAACTGCCTCTGGTCGAACCGGCTGCCCCCATTCCACTTCCAAAACCTCGTTCGCCTTCCCATTCAGCTCCGTGACTTCACGGAAACGGTCAGAGAATGCACCGTTGACGCAGTTGAGCGCCTTCTTGTTGACGCAGTTGCGAACGGCAGCTTCCCACAATCCTGTACCGGACGAAGCCGTGATCAGGACGGTCTGTTCAGTGAAGAAGACTTTGGGCAACTTCTCCTGGATGCTGGCGATCAGGTCAGCACACTCCGGCATGCGATGGCCGACCATCCATTGTGCCTGGGCATCGAGAATTTCCGGCCGAACTTCGGTTGGGCCGGGAATGAATAGCTTAACGTGTTGACTGCTGCGGGAGGCCGAAGGCTCCGGAGAATCGTGCTTCAAGTTGTTCATCTTTAAATGTTATCGCTCCAGTATGCAAAAGATAACGTGTCTTGGTTACCAGGGTCTGATGGGCCATTGTCCAGGTGCGGGCCTGGCGCAAGGCGGCTGGGCCGCCGGCCAAAGCCAGAACGGGGGCCAGACTGCGACTATGGAGGAAGACGGGTGCTTCGTCAAGGACCCGCGGGCGGGTTTCAACGCCGCCATAGCCGACGAACAGGTCAACAGCGACCCCGGCCAATAGATCGCTCGTGCCGTCGCCAATCAGGAGGGAACGGCCGCGCTGTTCACCCAGCAAGTCGGCGACGATGGTCGCTTTGCCATTGCTGACGGTTAAGGCGCCCGGCTGGTAAGTGAGGTACTGTTCGTTGCCGTCGTTGGATTTGTCCCACCAGCGGCCGGACAGCTCGTCGTAGTTGAGATCGACGGCACGTACGCGCTGGCGCGGAATGCCAAGGTAGACCGCAAATTCGGTGACCGGCTCGGCCAGACCGCCGCTGATGATGTAGACATGGTGACCGAGCGCGTGCAGGGTCGCGATAACGCGGGCGGCGTCTTCCACAATGTGCTTTTTGTAGGCGCGGCGGATGTCGCGGACCTGTTGGCGACTGGGGCTCACGACCCGGAGGCGCTGCTCGTAGACATCGTCGAGATCGACCTGACCATTCATTGCGGCGTGGGTGAGCGTTTCCACCTGCTGCTGCTGGCCGGTCGATTCAGCCAGAATGTCAATCCCTTCGACGGCCGACAACGTCGAATCGCAGTCGAAGAAGATGTGGTCGAAGTGGGGCCAGCGTCTCATGATCTCAGTTCACAGATTACGCGGCGCGTCGGGTTTCTCTTGTGCAAGGGACCCAACCACGCCACAGCATCATAATTCTAGTCACTTGTAGGCGAATGGCAACGGGCATCCGGTTAGCGCTCATGCGCTGCGGGCGGCGGCTATTGTCCGCTCCAGCCCACTGGCGAGATCGATCTGGCTGCGCCAGCCGATATGGGCCTCTGTTGCGATCGCATCCGCCACCTGATGCGGTGTTTCGCCACGGCGGTCCGGCAGTGCGCCGGGCAACGGATGTCCGCCCGCGCCGGCAATGTCGTAGATGGCCGTCACGACATCGAGCACCGACGTCGCCTGCCCGGTCCCCAGCTCCACGCCTGCGCCCGGCGGCAGCGTGGCAGCCGCTGTCGCCAGCAAGCCGTCGACAACATCGTCAACATATATCCAGTCCTTTGTCTGGTTGCCACTGCTGAGCGGGAGTTGGTCGCCGCGCAGAGCTGCCTCGATAGCCGCCGGAACCAGCAGGTGGGGCTGTTGGCCGGGTCCATATGATTGGAAGATCGTCGCGCCAACGATGGGCCACTGTGCCGTTCGGGTATACATTTGGCAGAAGCTCCACGCCGCAGCCTTGCTGGCGGCATAGGTGTTCATGGCGGTGGATTCGCCCGGTGTCCTTGCGGTCACGAGTTGGGTGACCGTGCCTACCGACTCGAAACTAGCGCGGAGCAGGTTGAGGGTGCCGGTGACGTTATGGCTCAGTGCGGTTTGGACGTTAAGGAACGGATCGGTGACACCGGCGGCCGCCAGATGGATGACCACATCCGGCTCGACCGTGCGCAGGGCGCGAGATGTTAGTTGGAAGTTGCGCAGGTCAGCGTAGACCACGTCGAACTCTGGGCGCAGGGTTGAGAGTGGGGCGGGCAGCGGTTGGCCGCTGCCATAATGCTCTCGCACGAGCAACGCTGACGTCGCCCAGGGCCAACAGGCGCGGAACGAGTGCTCGGCCGATGAATCCGGTCGAGCCGGTTACCAGAAATCGCATGGGATGCTACTCAGCAAGAAACGCTTCGATACCACGCCATCGCCTCGACCACGCCATCCGCCAGGGAGTAGCGCGGCCGCCAGCCGAGTAGCTGCTCTGCCTTGTCGGGGCTCAGATACTCGTCCTGAATCTCATTCTGGACCTCGTTGCGGATAATCGGCTCAAGCTCCGGGTTATCTGATACGGCGATGATCGTTTCGACGACTTCCAGGGCCGACGACGGAGCGCCGATGCCCAGATTGAAGGGTTGGCCGACAACCTCAGGGTTGTCCAGTTGTTCGGCAATAGCCATGTAGCCGCTCACCGCATCGGCCACGTAGAGGTAGTCTCGTTTGAACGTGCCGTCAGAGCGGATGATGGGCGATTCATTGCCCAGCACGCTGCGAATCGTGCCCGGAATGAGTCGATCCCAGTTGAGGTCACCACCGCCATAGAGATTGGAGCAGCGCGTGATGGCTACGCCCATTCCGTACATATGCGCATACGATTGGGCGATTAGGTCTGCGCAGCTCTTGGAGACGGCGTACGGATGGTGGGCGCGCAGTGGATGGTCCTCGACGTAGGGCAATGTCAACGGTTCGCCATACGCCTTTTCGCTGCTGGCCACGACAACGCCGCGCACCGGCGTGTGGCGAACCGCTTCCAGGAGCAACCACGTGCCACGAATGTTGGTTTCGAATGTAGAAAGGGGTGACCGGTTGGCCACCCCTACGATTGTCTGTCCTGCCAGGTGGAAGACGGTGTCGATCTGGTGTTCGGCAATCGTCTGCTCAAGAAGGGCATAGTCGGCCAGTTCGCCATACACCAGGCGGATCTGCTGATCCAGCCCGGAGCGGACAAGTTCCGACTTCGGCTCCTGGCTGCGGGCCAGGCCAACAACGTCGGCGCCACATGCCACCAGAGCAGCGGTCAGCCACGACCCAACGAATCCATTGCAGCCCGTTATCAGGACTGGCCGGTCACGCCAAAATGTGTCCTGTGTCTCGATGCTGCTCATCTTGCTCGCCTGGGGCTGACCGATGACCGAGGCGCCACCGCGAGAATGACGTCAGGCGACAGGCTGGCGGGCCAGGGCCATTTCAGCCGCTCGCAATGTGTTGTGCATCAACATGGCGATGGTCATGGGACCTACGCCACCCGGAACCGGCGTAATGGCTCCGGCTACTTCACTGGCAGAATCGAAGTCGACATCACCAACGAGCCGGTAGCCTCGTTTCGCGCTGGGATCATCCTTGCGGTTGATGCCTACGTCTATGACGGCCGCTCCGGGCTTCAGCATATCGCCGGTAATCATTTCAGTCCGGCCGATGGCAGCCACGACGATGTCGGCGTTCTTGAGGTAAAACTCAAGGTCCTTGGTGCGGCTGTGGCAGATCGTGACTGTAGCGTTGCGTTGTTGGAGCAGCATGGCCACCGGCAGGCCAACAATATTGGAACGGCCAACAACAACTGCGTTGGCGCCGCTGATCTCAATGCCCGATTCATCCAGCAAGCGGATGCAGCCGTTAGGCGTGCAAGGAATGAACAGCGGCTCGCGCCCCTTCATGGCCAACCGGCCGATGTTGACCGGATGGAAGCCATCCACGTCTTTTTCGAGACTGATGGCGTTGAGCACGGCCTCTTCGTCGATATGTTTGGGCAGGGGCAGCTGAACCAGAATGCCGTTAACGGCCGGGTCTGCGCTCAACTGCGCCACCAACGACTCGACCTGTTCCTGTGTTGCGTCGGCGGGCAAGACGTGCCCGATCGAACGGATGCCGAGTTGCTCGCATGTCTTCTGCTTGCTGCGGACGTAGGTGGCTGAAGCGGTGTCGTCGCCCACCAGGACCGTCGCCAGGCCGGGAACATAGCCATGTTCCTCCTGCATCAGGGCAACAGCCGCTTTGACCTCATCCTTTACCTTATTGGAAATAGCCTTGCCGTCAATAATTGAGGCAGTCATTGGATTCCCTCCCGGAATCAATCAGGGGACCAGCCGCCGGAATTGGCGACTATGGTCGTGAATCAGTCTCTCATCTACTTAGGAAGAATCTGCGTGCCCAGGAGCAGATCCAGCCAGATACCGATCGCGATGGCCAGCGACAGAGTCGTGAATACCATGTAGATCCCGCCGTATTCGGCCGGTGTTGTGCCAATGAGCATTGTAATGAGAACGGTGATGCCGAAACCGGCACCGAGAGAAATGGCCACCAAAATGAGTCGTTTGATCAACATAGACGCAAGCCTCCAACGGGATTCGTGCACGAGGTGGCCATTCTGCAGAATCATTTCTGCGCCACATCGTGGGCGGTAAAAGTCGACCCGTATTTTAGCAGATTTTCGAATGGCAACCAGATTGCCGAGCGTCTGGGCCAGGGTCGGGAAACGGAGAGCAGGGCAGCAGTCATAGGTTATTCGTTAGATAAATGCCTAACAACACCAGATTATCTGGTATAATCTGAAGTCGTCCTACCTTCGGGCTGGGGCGAGCCGCCAATCCGAACGTCATCCTGCCTTCGGACAAGTGCGACCTGGCGGACAGTACGAGGCAATCTTGTGAACGGCGATCCCGAATTGCAGGCCACTGAATCCAAGAAAGACGCTACCCTGCGACTGCTGGGATATCTGCGGCCATATTGGCCGTATGTCCTGGTGGCCTATACCTCAGTCCTGATCGCCACAGGGTTGAACCTCATTGTGCCCCAGATTATTGCCTGGGCCATCGACTACGGCGTCGGCGAAAATCAGGCCAGTGCGCTGTTCATTGCCGGCGGCGTCATCCTGGGCCTGGCGATTATGCGGGGGATCGTCGGCTTTTCGCAACGCTACTATGGTGAGTGGCTTACCCATCGCGTTGCCTACGACATTCGCAATGACTTCTATGACAGCGTGCAGCATCAGCCGTTTGCGTTTCACGACGTGAGTCAGACCGGTGACTTGATGAGCCGGGCCACCAGCGACATCAGCGAGTCCGAGCGATTTGTTGGCATTGGGTTGATGGACCTGGTGGCCACGCTGCTGCTTATTGGCGGCGTCATGGTCGCCATGTTGTTGGAGTCTGTGCCATTGGCGCTGATCGGTCTGCTTCCTTTTCCGATCTTGCTGATCACGACGCTTCGGTTTGGCCTGACCGTTCGTCCGCGATTCAAGGAGATTCAGGAGCAGATGGGTGTCCTGTCGTCGGTCATGCAGGAGAGTCTGACCGGCATTCGCGTGGTAAAGGCGTTTGCTCGTGAGCCGCATGAGATCGATAAATTTGATAGTGAGAACGAGGAGTGGTTTGATCGCCGCTATGGTCTGATCCGGATCTGGTCAAACAACTGGCCGTTCATGACGTTCCTCATCAGCCTCAGCGTCTTCCTGTTGCTCTGGTTCGGCGGCCCGCAGGCATTGGATGGCACGATCACAGTTGGGTCGCTCTTCGTGCTCATTTCCTACGTATTGTTGCTGAGCGGGCCGGTTCAGCGCCTGGGCTTCCTTGTGAACCTGACTGCGACCGCTGGCGCCAGCGCGTCGCGTGTGTTTGAGATCATCGACTTGCCGTCGGAAGTGGCAGAGGTTCCTGGGGCCATTCCGCTGGACCATCCTGAGGGTGCGGTGACGTTTGAGCAGGTTGATTTCGCCTATCGCGACGGTTTGAATGTGCTGGAGGACATTTCGCTCCATGCCGAACCGGGCCAGAAGATCGCTCTCATTGGTCCGACCGGATCCGGTAAGTCCACGGTCACGAATCTAATACCCCGCTTCTATGATGTGACAGCGGGCCGAATTCTCGTTGACGGTCACGACGTCCGCGATCTACAGCTGCGGAGCTTGCGGGCCAGCATCGGCATCGTCTTGCAGGAGCCGTTCCTCTTCAGCCAGACGATTGGCCAAAACATCGCCTACGGCCGGCCTGAGGCTGAGTTTGAAGAGATTGTGGCCGCGGCCAAAGCGGCACGAGCTTACGATTTCATCACGCAGTCGGAAGACGGTTTCGACACGCGTGTGGGCGAACGGGGTGTGACGCTGAGCGGTGGCCAGAAACAGCGCATCGCCATTGCCCGCGCTTTGCTGGCGGATCCGTCCATCCTGATTCTGGACGATTCAACCAGCAGTGTGGACACCGAGACGGAACACTTGATTCAGGAGGCGCTGGAAACGCTGATGATCGGCCGTACGACGTTCATCATTGCCCAGCGGCTGCTGACATTGATGCATGCCGACCAGATATTGGTGCTCGACCACGGCCGGATCGTGCAGCGCGGGACCCATGATGAACTGCTGGCGGCAGGTGGCCTATACCAGGAGATATACGACTTGCAGCTGCGTGATCAAGAGGAGTTTGTGGCGCTGGAATCGAAGATGGCGGCGGATTCGGCCGCTGCCGAGGCGAGCGATTAGTTTGACGATATCATGACGACCGTAAACGACAAAGCGTCAGAAGCCAGCACCACCATGACGCGCGCCGAGCAAGAAGCGGCGGAGCGAGCGGAGCGCGAGGCACGCATCCGTCAGATGCTGTACGACGATGATGAGCTGCTTGGCAAGGCGTACGACAGCCGGCTGGTGCGGCGGCTGATCGGCTATATGTCTCCGTACAAAGAGCGTCTCATCGTGGCGATCATCCTGATGATCATTAGCTCGCTGCTCAGCGTGGCCGGACCGTGGATCATCGGCAAGGCGATCGACGATGGTATTTCGGCCGGCTCATTCGACGTGCTGCGCACCTGGACGTGGATCTTCCTGATAGCGGCCGTTGGGGAGTGGATCACGAACCGGTTCCGCATCCTGATCATGGCGTACGTTGGCACGAAAGTCGTGGCCGATATGCGCAGCGAATTCTTCCGTCACCTCCATTCGCTGACCCTGAACTTCTACAACAACTACAGCGTCGGCCGTCTGATGAGTCGCTTGATTGGGGACGTTGGCGTCCTGCAAGATTTCGTGACGTGGTCGATCACCGGTCTGTTCCGCTCGTTCTTCATCCTCGCCGGCATCGTGGTGGCAATGTTACTCCTCAACTGGCAGCTGGCTCTGGTAACGTTTGCAGTGCTGCCCATCATGGTCTGGTTGACCAACTACTGGCGTGAGCGTGTGCGGGACGCGTATCGGGCCACGCGGCAGCGTCTGTCGCTGATCAACGGCTATCTGAACGAGTCGATTTCGGGCATCCGGGTTACCAAGAGTTTTGTGCGCGAGCCCCGCAACGCGCGTTACTTCGATGACCTGAACCGTTCTTTCTTCGATGCCAATGTGGAAGCGACACGCCTGTCGGCGCTCTTCTTTCCGGGTGTCGACTTCATCGGCGCGCTGGCAACGGCATTGGTGGTGGGTGTGGGCGGCTGGCTGGTCACCCAGGATTCACTGACCGCCGGGACGTTGGTGGCGTTTGTCTTCTATGTGGAGCGGTTCTTCGACCCAATTCGCGAGCTTGCTCAGCGCTACAACGTCTTCCAGGCGACGATGGCGGCCTCTGAGCGCATTTTCGAACTGCTGGATCGCGCCCCCGACATCCTCGATACACCAGATGCCAAGCCGCTCCCGCCCGTAGAAGGCGAGATCGAGTTTGACGATGTCTCATTCGCCTACCAGCGTGACGGACAGTTGGTGCTAAAGCACATTAATCTGCTGGCTAAACCCGGTCAGCGAATCGCCCTTGTAGGCGAGACCGGCGCCGGCAAGAGCACCATCATCCGTCTATTGTCCCGTTTCTTTGATGTGACCGAGGGGGCCCTGCGGATCGACGGCCATGATTTGCGCGAAATTACAACCGCCAGCTTGCGGCAGCAGTTGGGCATTGTCTTGCAGGATACGTTCCTGTTCACGGGCACGATCGCCGATAACATTCGCTACGGCCGTCTTGATGCCACAGATGAAGAAGTGGTCGCAGCGGCCACTGCCGTGGGTGCAGACCCGTTCATTAGCCGGCTGCCGGAAGGGTATGATTCGGAGGTCGGGGAGAACGGCAGCAGTCTCAGTGTGGGCCAGCGACAACTGATCTCTTTCGCCCGAGCGCTGTTGGCCGATCCGCGAATCCTTATTCTGGACGAAGCGACCAGCAGTGTTGATACGGCGACGGAGAAGGTCATCCAGCAGGCGCTGGACACGCTTATGGACGGCCGGACGAGCTTTGTGATTGCCCACCGCCTGAGCACCATCATCAACGCGGACCAGATCGTTGTACTGGATGACGGCCGTATTATTGAACAGGGTACTCATGAGGAGTTGCTGGCTCTGAAAGGCCGGTACTACAATCTGTACACCATGCAGTGGTCGCAGCAGAATCCAACTTCTTTCAGCATCAATTAGCCAGTTTGCAATCGTCCCTGGTTCGAGCGCCTTTGGGTGCCAGCTCCAGGACCGGGAAACAGGCCGTCCGGGCCAGACCTGACAACGATCCCATTAGTCAATCTGCCAGACCTGTCACAAACAGGGGCTTCGCGGTGTTATGTAGGGTGTGAAAGGTGAAAGGAGCAAAACTCGATTTGACAGCCCTGGCAGATAACACCCTGATGCAGCGGGTGGCGCGGGGTGATGCGGCATCATTTGATGTCCTGTTCTTCCGCCATTACGATCGCGTCTATGGCATTCTGTTCCGGTTGGTCGGAAATCGGGTCGAAGCCGAGGATCTGGTGCAGGAAGTGTTCCTTCGCTTGCATAGCCACGCTGCCAAAGGGCGAGGGAACGGCGAAGACAACATCAGCGCCTGGCTCTACCGCGTCGCCACCAATATGGGCTACAACGCCCTGCGGGACCGAAAGCGGCAGGGGCAGCGCGATCTACTCCTTGTGCCCGATGACGCGGGTGGTCCCAGCGCCGAGGCCGAGCTGGTGCAGCGCGAGAACGAGCGTCGAGTGCGTGCGACCCTCGCTCGCTTGACTGAGCGCCAGGCACAACTCTTGGTACTGCGCCAGATGGGTATGTCTTATGCTGAGCTGGCTGTTATTTGTGAGGTGGCCCCAGGGTCTGTAGGGACACTTCTTGCGCGGGCGGCCGCCGCCTTTCGCGCTGAATATGAGAACCTGTCAGTTGATGGTGGAGAGGTGTGATGAACGAAAACGACAACGAGATTCAGGATGTCCTGGACCAACTGACGTGGTTGGAACCTGGCCCGGCTGATGCGCCGCAACCTGCGACGCACGCCCTGGCCCAAGCGAAACAGGCGATGGCAAATCAGCCGTCGCTCATCGATAATTTCTTTAGGAGAGTAAACGAAATGGCTAATCGCAGATCGATTGCATTGGGAGCGACGTTGGTACTTGCTGTCGTCGCCTTGTTCATGATTCCAGCGGTGCGTGCCACCGCCAGCGACTTCCTCGGCCTGTTCCGGGTCCAGAAGTTCGCCCCTATTTCAGTATCTCCGGAACAGCTGGCTCTGCTGGAGCAACTAGGCGAGCAGGGGCTGAACCCCGGCGAGTTTGTAATGGTCGATGAACCGACCGAGCCGCAGATGGTCTTCTCGCTAAGCGACGCGTCCGGTCAGACGGGCTACTCGCTGCGGACCCTCGACCAGTTGGGCCCGGCTTCGGAAATCTATGTCATGGGCGATGGCAGTGGTTATCTGACTGTCGACCTGGTTGGGGCGCGGGCCATTGTGGAAGCAGCTGGTGCTGACCCGATGCTGCTGCCGGACTCGCTGGATGGGGCGCGGATTGACGTCAACGTCTTCTCGAGCGTCCAGCAGCTTTGGTCCGACGGCGTCATGCTGATGCAGACCCAGAGCCCGTATGTGGCCTATCCTGAAGACGTAGATCCGGCCGTTTTGGGCCAGGCGCTGCTGCAGGTGTTGGGCGTCGATCCGGTTGCTGCCCAGCAGATTGCCCAGACGATTGACTGGACCAGCACCTTGCTGCTGCCGTTCCCGCAGGACCTGGCGACGTACCAGGAAGTGACGGTTGACGGCGGGCCCGGTGTGGCGCTGCTTCCGCTGGATGGCTCGAACCAGACGGCCGTCATGTGGCAGCGCGACGGTATGGTCAACATGCTCGCCGGCGAGATGAGCCTGGACGAGTTGCTCTCACTGACAAACACGTTACGCTAGAGATTCGAACGTCTCAGCGGCCCCTGCGCCATGAACGTGGCGCAGGGGCTTTTTGGTGCATGTATGACCGATCTGGTAATTGATACCCACTCATTGCGGAAGGAGTTTGGCGAGAAGGTTGCGGTCGCTGACCTGACGCTCCAGGTGGAGGCAGGGGAAGTGTTCGGCTTTCTGGGTCCGAACGGGGCAGGCAAGACTACATCCGTCAAGATGCTGCTCAGCCTGACCTCGCCTACGTCTGGCTCGGCGATGTTGTTGGGCAGGCCGCTGGGCGACCGGCAGGCACGCGCCAAAGTCGGCTTTCTGCCGGAGCATTTTCGCTTCCATGAGTGGTTGCAAGCGGCCGAGTTCCTCGACTATCACGGTCGTCTCTATGGCATGAGTGCCGATCAGCGGCAGGAAGCGATTCCTCGTTTGCTGAAGCTTGTAGGGCTGGAGGCACGGGCGACAACGAGGCTAAGCGCTTTCTCCAAGGGGATGCTACAGCGTATCGGTTTGGCGCAAGCCCTCTTGAATGACCCGGACCTCGTGTTCCTCGATGAGCCAACTTCGGGCCTGGATCCACTTGGCCGCCGGCTCGTGCGCGACATTATTAATCGCGCCAGAGATGCCGGAACAGCCGTCTTTCTCAACTCCCATTTGTTGAGTGAAGTGGAAAGGACGTGCGATCGCGTCGCCTTCATTCGCGACGGTAGCATTCTCCAGGTCTCAACGCTCGAGACATTTGAGCAAGAAGCGTTCGAAGTGGTTGTCCGTGTGGGCCAGCCAGATCAGCGCTTGCTTGATGGTCTGGCTACGTACGGCTTTGACGTTGCTCATGAACACGCCAATGGTCGCGTCAGCCTTCGACTGCATGATGAGTCGAAGCTGCCGGAGTTGTCTGGCTGGATTATCGGCGAAGGGTACACGCTCTACGAGTTCACGCCTCATCGTCTGTCGCTGGAAGATCGCTTCCTGCAAATCGTGGGCGAAGATGCTGGCGAGTAGCCGGTTGCTGAGCAAGGAAGATCCTCTATGGCAACATTGATTATTGCAGAACTGACGGCACGAGAGGCGCAGCGGCGCAAGATCATTTGGGTTGCCTTGTTGATGGGGCTCGGCTTCCTGGCTATCTTTGGTATTGGGTTCCACTATATCTACCGCGAAGTGAACCTCAACGTTCCCGGCGATGATACACAGCTCATCTACAGCTTCCTGCTGACGGCAGGTCTGTACGCCACCAGCATTCTTGTCATCCTCATGGCCGTACTCATATCGGTCACGACTATATCCGGCGAGATTGATTCGCACATCATCGAAACGATTGTGACCAAGCCAATCCACCGCTGGGAAGTGGTGCTGGGCAAGTGGCTGGCGCTGTCGGTTCTCATTACGCTGTATCTGCTGATGCTCTCGCTGGGGTTGATGCTCATCGTCTATCTGCAGTCGGGGTTTATCTACGAGAATATCGTCTCGGGCTTGAGCCTGATGGCGTTACAGGCACTGCTGGTCCTGACCGTGACCATCGCCGGTGGCACCCGACTCTCCACGCTGGCCAATGGCGTGGTGGCGTTCATGCTCTATGGCATCGCTTTTCTCGGCGGCTGGGTGGAGCAGATTGGGGCGCTGTTCCGCAACGAGGCGGCCGTTAATGTTGGCATCATCACCAGCCTGATTATGCCGGCTGATGTGTTGTGGAAGAAAGCACTAACCCTATTTCAGCCCAGTTATGTCAATACACCCTTCATGGCTGGCCCGTTCGCGATTGCCTCGCAGCCCAGCAATCTGATGGTGGCTTACTCGGTCTTCTTCGTGGCGTTTATGCTGCTGTTGGCCTTGTGGAGCTTCACCCGGCGCGATCTGTAGAGGTCGCAAACGTTTCGTGAAGGCGGCGTCAAAAATCCCCGCGCTGCGCTCGTTTCCCGCTACAATGGCCTCATGTTCGTTGTATTGACGCCGCCGCCACGAACACGGCCGATTGGACAGCGATGTAGCGGAGAAACCGATGAATCCTAAACCCCATATTGTGCGGATGGTCGCCGATCGAGCGTCCCAACTTTACTTCACCCAGAACCGGCTGCCAGTCGACCTGCCGCGCCCGCGCGTTCTGGATAACGAGATTGGCGTCCTGTTTGCAGACGGCCGCTTCATCCCGTATGCGGACCTTGGCTTCCACCACGATCTGGGCTTCTATTCGCTCTCGGAGACACCGGAGTTTAACAACGAGGCGGCGCCCTACGCTGCACTGGGGCAGCTTTTGCAGACCGGGCAGGTTGTCGTGACAACAGGTGTTAGCGGCCGTCTGTCTGGCGATGAGATTCGCCACCTCTTGTGGCGTCACACCAGTGGCGACTACGGTGAATATGGTGAGTTCTACTCCATCGACGTGACCGACGAGATGCTGCACGACCTGGCGGCAAAACCCAACAGTGTTGGCCCTAGCAACAAAGTTAATACTCTGACAGGAATGAGCAGCGTCATTTCGGAGTATGTGGTGGACGATGCCCGAATCTGGATTGTGACGGAGGCCGGGGACAACCGCTCTACAGTGCTGCTGTTTGCCGGCCCGGCGTAGCGGCAGCGGCACGCTCCGTGCCCGGACCAAACGCCCATCTCAAAAAGTCTGGCAGAACGGCCGACCACGTCTCGTAGTTGTGGCGGCCGTTCTCTACTTCCACGTACGCCAGCTCGTGACCCCGTGCGTAGCCCAGCATTTCCAACTCCTCAACCAGTTCCACTGTGTCCTGAATGGCGTCGATGACCCCATTGCCGTCGCGGTCAGACGTTTCGTCGCGGGTCCCGGCTTCGAACCAGGCACGGAATGGCGCCCGGTACGGGCCTCGCCGCACCATCTCATGGGCAATGAGAGCGTCAGGCGCTACCTGCGTCTCCTCCGGCCCGGCTCGCCACCAGAAACTGCCGGACATGACACCGACCGTCGTGAACTGCTCAGGGTAGGTCCAGACGATGTCGAAGGCAGACAGTCCGCCCAACGATGCGCCCAGGAAGGCGGCGCGTCCGGTCGTCCTGAACGTGGCAGAGATGTGGGGCATCAGCTCTTCCGTCACGAAAGCAGCGTATTCCACCGCACGTTGACCCAGCCCCTGAGCGTTCGGCGCCACAGCTGTGCCGTACTCTTGCAGCCGGTCTGCGTTGGTGGGCACAGCGACAACAAGGATAGGCCGGATCTGTCGGCGCTGGTATAGATCGGCCAGCGTTTCGTGCAGCCTGAGTGCCTTCTGATCCTGACCATCATTGACATAAAGTGTGTCGTAGGCAGCCTGTGATCTGTTGTAGCCTGGCGGAAGGAAGACCGTGATAGGGCGACTGTTGCCAAGCCGCTCCGATTGGAAAGCCTCGATCGTGATAACCGGGACCGTGCCCAGAATGCGGGCGCGTCGTTGCCGCACCGCCCAGATGGCGGCGACGATTAGCAGTACGAGCAGCAATGTCAGCGCCAGCCAGGGAGCCATTACTCTGCGCCTGTCTCCAACTGAGCGTACGTCTGCAGAAAGCGAATACTGGTCTGTATGCCTGCGTAGTAGTTGGGCAGATAGAAGCGCTCGTTCGGTGAGTGAATATGATCGCTGGGCAGCCCGAAGCCCATTAGGACCGTTTCCAACCCCAGAGCGCTCTGGAACTGGCCTACGACCGGGATGGACCCACCTTCACGAGCGTAAACCGGTGCACGCCCAAATGCGGCTTCATAAGCCGAAGCCGCCGCCCGCATGGCCGGCGTGTTGGGATCGACCAGCGAAGCGGCCGACCCGCTCAGCGCTGTAACGGTGGCGGTAATCGAAGGGGGCAGGACGGAGGCGGTGAACGCTTCGAACAGCGCCGCGATTTCCTGCGGATCCTGGTCGGGAACCAGCCGCATCGTTATTTTGGCGTGGACAGTGGAGGGCAGGACGGTCTTGCCACCGGGACCGGTATAGCCGCCAATTATTCCGGCGACGTCTAGCGTGGGCCGTGCGCCTAGACGTTCAACGAGACTATATTCGGTTTCACCCCAGGAAGCAGGTGCGCCGGTCTCTGCCAGCCATGCGGTTTCATCCAGAGGGAAGGCGCCCAACATCTCTCGCTCCTCAACGGAAAGCGGCCGTACGTCATCATAGAAGCCGGGTATCAAGATGTGCCCGTCAGGACCCTTCAGCGCGGCGATGAGATGGCCCAGCGCATTGAGCGGGTTATTGATGCCGCCGCCATAGCTGCCGGAGTGAAGATCCCGGGCCGGGCCGGTCAGGTCGATCAGCATATAACAGTTGCCGCGCAAGCCATAGACGAGCGAGGGCTGCCCCGGTGCGAGCATGGCTGTGTCGGATACAAGTGCGGTGTCGGCTGCTAGCAGATCCCGGTTCTCGGGGATGAACGCATGCAAGCTCTCGCCGCCGCTCTCTTCTTCGCCTTCTATCAAGAACTTGACGTTCAGCGGGAGACGGCCGCTGCTGGCCAGATAGGCGGCTGCGGCCTTGATATGAATGAGCATCTGGCCCTTGTCGTCCGATGCCCCGCGTGCGTAGATATGATCGTCGGCAATGACGGGTTCAAATGGCGGTGAAGACCAGAGGTCCAGCGGCTCGGCCGGCTGAACATCGTAATGGCCATAGATGAGGACGGTTGGCTTTTCCGGCCCCGCGTGCAGCCAATCGGCATAGACGAGAGGATGGCGGCCCGTGGGAATGAGGCGCACATTGTCCAGCCCAGCGTCGGTCATCTGCTGCGCCACCAGTGCGGCGGCGGCGGCTAGTATCTGCGTTGTGCGCTGGTTGAGTGCTGACACTTGGTATCTTGAGCAGCGAAATCAGGCTGTCCAAATCAGATCTGTTGGTGGTCGGTGGCATACTGCAGTGCGTCGTCCATGATTCTCCTTAATTCGCAATATTGCGGGATGCCTGAGTATAATACTCGACTGGAGCGAGGTGTGGTACTGAATGTTGCCTGCAGCGTGGGCGCTGCATCTCCCATCACTGCCTATGGATACTCCCCAAGACCTGACAGAACTGAGCCCGCTTGCCCAACTGGAGAGCCTGCTCTTTGTAGCCAGCGGACCCGTCTCGGCAGCACGTTTGGCGACAGCCCTTGAGGTGACGCCCAACGCCGTCGACAAGTTGCTGGAAGAACTGGATCAAGCATACCAGTCTCGTGGTCTGCGTTTGCAATGGAGCAGCCGGCGGATGGTGCAGCTAACGACCGCGCCCGAAGCCAGCGCCGTGGTGGAGCGATTCCTCGATATAGACGTGACCAGCCGGCTGAGTCAGGCTGCGTTGGAAGTGTTGTCGATTGTAGCGTACATGCAGCCAGTCACGCGTCCTCAGGTGGACCAGATTCGGGGTGTGAACTCCGATGGTGCCCTTCGGACTCTGTTGAGCAAAGGGTTGGTAGAGGAAGTCGGCCGAATGGAGACACCGGGACGGCCGATTCTCTACGGCACGGCGCCCGAGTTCCTGCAGCATTTTGGATTGAGTGCGCTGGAAGAAATGCCGCCGCTCAGCGGCAGTGAAGATGAAGAAGAGTAGGCTGCCGTACTTTGGCAGCCTGATCAAGGTGGCAAGCTAAGATTGGCTGAAAGATTGCAGAAAATTATGGCGAAGGCTGGGCTTGGTTCGCGCCGCCAGTCGGAGTCGATCATCGCCGAAGGCCGCGTCCGGGTGAACGGACAGGTGGCGAAACTGGGTGATAAGGCGGATCCGTCCGTCGATCGTATCGAAGTGGATGGTCAGGTCATCGGGCTGTCCGATGAGACGCCCATCTATATCATCCTGCACAAACCGCGCGGCGTGATTTCGTCGCTGGAAGATGAGCTGGAGGAAGGACGCACGACTGTGCGCGACTTGATTCCGCTTGATGCGTCGGTCCACATCTATCCCGTCGGCCGTTTGGATAAGCCGAGCGAAGGGCTGATGCTCATGACCAATGACGGCGAATTGGCTCACCGGTTGACGCACCCTCGCTATGAACATGAGAAGATGTACACGGTCATCGTCGATGGCCGTCTGACCGACGATCTCGTAGAACAGTGGCGTCGAGGCGTAATGCTTGACGGCCGGATAACAGCGCCTGCCCCGATCGAGATTCTGGACCGGCGTGACAATCTGACCAAGTTCCGCATCATCCTGCGGGAAGGCCGCAAACGACAGATTCGGCGGATTGCGGCTGAGCTGGGTCATCCCGTCCACAAACTGATTCGCGATCGCATCGGCCCGCTGGAGCTGGGAGACTTGCCTCCTGGCCAATGGCGATACCTGACGGAAAGTGAGGTGGCCAAGCTTCAGGCATACGCCGCTACGGACGCATCTGCGCGCGGCAAATCTGGCAGCAGATAGTTGAATCGGCGGTTGAGACCGCCGGGAGAAAAGAACATAATGAATCAACAACCTCTGGTCATTGCGATCGACGGGCCGGCGGCTTCAGGCAAGTCGACGGTCGGTCTCATGCTCGCCAATCAGCTGAACTGTTTGTATCTGGATACCGGCTCGATGTATCGAGCGCTGACGCTGGCGGCGCTAGAACGCGGCGTGCCGCTGAACGATGAAGCGGCTCTGGTCGATCTTGCCCTACAGCTTTCGTTTGACGTTAGGCCTGCCGCGAGCGAGGCAGACGGCCGCCACTACACCGTTCTCCTGGACGGCGAAGACGTCACGTGGGCGCTGCGCAGTCCGGCGGTCGATAGCAACGTTTCTACCGTATCTAGTTTTGAGCATGTACGTGAAGAGATGGTTGCGTGGCAGCGGCGCTTTGCTCAACGGGGTTGCGTCATCATGGTTGGCCGGGATATTGGCACTGTGGTGCTGCCAGACGCACCGCTCAAACTGTACATAACAGCTACGGCCGAAGAGCGTGCCCGTCGACGATGGCGCGATCGACAGGAGCAGGGTAACCAGGGCGACTACGACGCGATTCTTGCGGACATCGTCCGCCGGGACGAAATCGACAGCTCGCGAGAACATTCGCCATTGCGCCCGGCGGTCGATGCCATCATGGTTGATACGACGGACCAGGACGCTGAGACGGTGGTCGACTATCTTCTTTCGCTTGTGGCGGAAAGGAAAGCGAGTCAGACAGCCTAGATGGCGATCTTCAATGAAGTCGACATCTCCACGTTCTCCGGCGGCCGTATCGAGGGGTTGGAGCCCGAGGGCCTCGGCGAAGCGATTGGGCTGCAGGTGGGCGACGAGCTGCTGGCCATAAACGATCAAACCGTTGGGGATGTGATCGATGTGCAGTTCTACGGCGCAGATGAGGAGCTGGAACTGCTCATTCGCCGTCAGGACGAGTACCTCTTGTTTGAGGCCGAGCGGGAGTACGATCAACAACTCGGCCTGCACTTTGCCCATCCCACGTTCGATGTTGACATCCGGCGCTGCAATAATCTGTGCGAATTCTGTTTCGTGCTGCAGATGGCGCCGAAGTTCCGGCGGACGCTCTACATCAAAGACGATGACTACCGGTACTCGTTCCTGTTTGGCCACTTCGTCACGCTGACCAATCTCACGGACCATGATTGGTGGCGGATTGAAGCGATGCGGCTTTCGCCCCTCTACGTTTCGGTCCATGTTACTGACCTGGACATGCGGCGACGCTTTCTGCGCAACGCCACAGCGCCAGATATCATGGACCAGCTGCGTTGGCTGAAGGAACGCCACATCGACGTTCACACCCAGCTGGTTATTGTGCCGGAGTTCAACGATGGCGAGTGGCTAGAGCAATCAGTTCGCGAGCTGGAATCTCTTTGGCCAGACGAGGATGGTGCGGGCGGCGTGCGCTCGATCAGCGTCGTCCCCGTCGGGCTGACCAAGCAGCACAAGTACTCAATGCGGCCCCACACGGTTGCGGAGGCGGCCGAAACGCTGTCTTTCGTAGAGTCGCTTCAGGAACAGTATCTGGAGCGGTTCGGCGTGCGCTTTCTATATCCCACTGATGAATGGTATCTGGTGACGGGCCGTGAAGTGCCGCCGCTGGCGGCCTATGATGGCCAGCAGCTGCATGAGAACGGGCTGGGGATGGTGCGAGCGTTCCTGGACGAATGGGACTTGGTCGGCGAGGAGATCAAGGCTGCCGAGCCGTCGCGCACGGAGTGGCCTGTGGTGACGCTGGTGACCGCGACTCTATTTGCTGACACGCTGCGCGAGAAGGCGGCTGAATTCGCGGCGCTAACGGGCTGTGATGTGACCGTGTTGCCAATCATCAACAATCGTCTGGGCGATACGATTACCGCCGCCGGTTTGCTGATGGGGGCAGACGTGGTGGATCAGGTGCAGGCTGCCGGATATGGTGATCTGATCATTCTGCCGCGGGTGATGTTCGACCATCCTGATACGGTAGCGCTGGATGATCTATCGCCACAGGACATCGCCAATACGCTCGGTCGTCCTGTTGCGCTGGCGGACTCGCTGGGTGATGTTTGGGACGCCATCAACGGCGCATCCACTCTCTACTTCGAACCGGGGGTCGTGTCCAGCGACGTGGTCGAGCTGAAAGTGCTGCCGGGCGACGCCGGGGACAGCGCCGCCCATTTTTCTTAGCCGGAAGGCTAGTCGGCCGTGGTGGCCGGCAGATACAGTACGAAGTCGAGTGGCCCGACAGTCGAGCCGATCTCAATCGTTACGAACGCCTCTTCAGATGTCAGACCATTGGTAGCTACGTAGCTAAACTGATCGCTGGTCCCGAACTCTCCTTCTGGTGTGTATTCGAACGAGCCGTCCGACCTAAGGATCAGCTTTCCTGCGACCGGCTCCTGCACGAGCACTGCCTTGAGCGGCGTGTTGCCCGGATTGGTGTCATTGGCCAGGATTCCGGGTGCAGGGACGACCAATGTCTCGCCGAGGTCGGTGCTGAAGCGATCATTACGCGCCGTGGGCGGGACACCGGTGACCGTGATGCTGACGGTCGCTAGATTCGAAGGGAGGCCGTTATCGGCGCGGTAGGTGAACGAATCTGCGCCTGTAAAGCCGTTGGCAGGCGTATAGTCAAACGACCCGTTGGCTCGCAGCGTGACAGTGCCGTTGGCAGGGTCGTCGACGAGCACAGCCGCAAGCGCGGCGCTCGAATTGCTCATGTCATTGGCCAGGACACCCGGAGCGTCTACTGACAAGATTATGTTCAACGTCGTTGTGTAGCTTTCGCCTATGGCAACAGGGCTGCCTCCGAAACGATAATCATCGCTATGAAGCGCCCCGGGCAGAACGCTCAGGAGCTTGATAGAGTCACCGCCCGGCAGCGTGACAAGCGAATCGTTGCCCTGCTGGCTAATCTGGAGGTCGCCCGGCCCCATGATTCCGGGTCGCTGGGTGAAGTCGAGCAAGTCCGGGGTCCCGGGTCCTGCCTCAAAATCCGTAATCGTGTCAGCCCCGGCGCTAGGGGAGATTCGGAATATGTCGTTTCCCAATCCACCTTTGAGATCATCATTGCCCCCACGTCCATCCAGAACGTTGCTGCCGGTATCCCCGGTGAGCGAATCGCTGCTGCCGGAGCCGATCACATTTTCGATGTTTCGGAGGTTGTCTCCCTGGGCATCGCCACCCTGGGCGGTCCGGGACTGCAGATTAATGGTGACAGCGCCGCCAGAGGAAGCGTAAGAGGCGGTATCCTGACCGTTGCCACCGTCCAGGCGATCGGCATCGGGTCCGCCTTCCAGCAGGTCATTGCCCTGCCCGCCGATAAGGACATCGGCATTTCCCACGCCGCTGATCGTGTCATCGCCACGATTCCCGATCATGAAGTCGCGGTTGCCAGTTCCGGTTAGGTTGTTGTTCGTCGGGGTTCCGGGGTGTGTGACGGGCAGCGGCAGGCCCAGAGTCGGTCCACCATAGATCAAGTAGGTGAGACCAACGCTTTCCGCTTCGCCATGACCGGAGCGCGGCGCGCTCACGAGGAAATCGCCGTAACCATCCCCATTGATATCACCCGCCGAGCTAACCTGCTGCCCGGCCTGGTCGCCGCCGACAGCACCGAAGTAGCGAATCCCCCGATCGGCCGGAAGCGTGGATACGTTCACAGAAGCAGGGGTGCCGGTAGAACTGAGAATCGCGTACGCTTCGCCGGCGAAGCGACGGCTGCCTTCTCCGGCGCTGTCTGCACCAATCAGCAAGTCATCCATTCCATTGCCATCAATGTCTTGCAGAATACCTACAGAGAACCCAGTCTGGTCGTTGGTTGATGCACCGACGATACGATAGCCGTTGCTTCCGTTCAGCGCGCCCAGATCAATGTTGGATGGTGGATTCGCGCTGCCAAAAACGACGTAGGCATGGCCGGTCAGACTATCCGCAAATGGCGCCCCAAGCAGCAAGTCGTCGAAACCGTCCCCATTGGCATCGCCGCCTCCGGCGAGTCCTCGCCCAGCCCTGTCCCCTTGTTCCACGCCGGTCATTTTAAAGCCGCTGCTGCTATCCAGCTTGTTCAACACCAGGTTGGCGCCAAAGGTTGGACGGCCGAAAACGACATACGCAGCCCCGACTTCGGCTTTCGCGCCTTTGGAACTCTTCCAAGCGGCAATGGCCACGTCATCAAATCCGTCCCGGTTGATGTCCCCGGCGGCGACGACCGCGTTGCCGGTCTGGGCGTCTGTCTCGTTGCCGCTTAACCGCAGTCCATTGCTCCCGTTGAGCGCGGCCAGGTCAACGGTTGCGGGGAGCGCTGAGCTTCCAAAGACAATGTATCCGACGCCGGCACTTTCCTTGCCACCTGCCTGTGCACCACTGGCGCCGACTATCACATCACTGTAGCCGTCCTGGTTGAGGTCGCCGGCCCCGCTGACACTCACGCCCGTGAGGTCGCCTTCAGCAACGCCATTCAGGCGAACGCCATTGGTGCCGTTGAGCTGGTTCATGTACAGAACGGGCGAAAACTCGGCCGCGCCATAGACGATATAGGCGGCGCCGACATCTTCAACCTCATCAAGGTCCGAGCCAGGGGCGCCAAGGATCAAATCCTTGAAGCCGTCGCCGTTGACATCGCCTGCCGCGCCAACAGCTGCCCCGACCAGATCACCCGACCGTACGCCTACCAGCTTGAAGCCATCGCTCGCCAGCATGGCGCCAAGCTGAATCTCGGACGGTTGGTCCGTTCTGCCAAAAATCACGTAAGCGACGCCAGCGTTCTGATTGCCGTCCGGATCGGCCGAGCCGGCTCCGATGACGAAGTCGTCCAGGCCATCTCCGTTGATGTCTCCCACCGAAGCGGACGAGCGCCCAGCCAGGTCACCGCGGGTTGTACCGGCGAGCGGGAAGCCGGTAGACCCGTTAATCGAGTCCAATCCAACTGAAGTCAAGTCGGTAATTAGCTGTCGCTCTGCGCGTGTTTGCTGGCCTGTCAGCAGCAGGCCAGCGAAGAGGAGAATGGTAAGCAGCGCCCAGAATAAGGGGCGTCGTAAGGTCGAAGGGGGCGCGTTCAGGTGGCTCATGTGGTGCTCCTTGGGCTTCGGTCGGAAGCCTGTTGTCTGCCGTCCACCAGACAAATCCCCAGGAAGGCGGATCGTCGTGAGAAAGTGAAGCGGAGGTGGTAACGCGGCAGGCCAGTTAGCGATGGGAATGTTACCCGAGAGTTTCCAAGATGACCACATGTTCCTGTAAAGGTTCTCCGTTAGTCTGCTAGCGCTCATCGTCGGGTCAGGAGGCATTTTCATATCGGCGTCAAATGTTGTAACCTCCATGCAGGGGAGCCGCGGTTCCCAGTCGATATGTCTGGGCTGCCGGCTTTGCTATTATGGGTGAGTTTGCCGCTGATACCTCATTTGCTTCCGACCAGAGTACTCCAGAGCGCTGGCTGCTGTCGCATGTGCGCCAGCATATTCCCCTTGTGATCGTCATGTTTGTTGGCGCGTTTGGGAACGCCGCACTGGCGGCGGTCGTGCCAATTCTGGTCGGCATCGCCTTCGATGCTGCTCTGGCTGTGCCAGCCGACCTGACGCTCATTGGCTGGGCGGCCATCGGTATTATTGTCAGCCAGGTGGTGAGGGCATTCCTGCAGCTTGGGCGCAATTTCTCCAGCGCCGTTATCGGCGAGCGGCTGGAGCGCGATATGCGCCAGGAGCTGTACGTCAGCCTGTTAAGCAAGAGCATGACGTTCCACGATCTGCGTCCGGTGGGCGATACGATGGCCCGGGCCACCAACGACGTCCACGAAGTAAATCTGCTTATGTATCCGGGCATCAACTTGGTTGTCGGCTCGGCGAACTTCATGCTTATGCCGCTGCTGTTTGCCCCTACGTATGCCTGGCAGCTCATCCTCGCGCCGCTCTTCTTTATCGTCACTTATATCCTGGCTTTGGCCCGCTACATGAACGTCCTGCGTGACATTTCGGACAATGTGCGTGCCGCGTTCGGCAACATGAACTCGCGTCTGGCGGAGGCCATTGATGGGGTTGAGATGGTCAAAGGCTCGGCGCAGGAGACGGCCGAAATCGCTCGCTTCGAAACCAACGCCGCGACTTACCGGGATGCGGCTGTCGAACAAGGCAAGGTCGAGGCCCGATTCCTGCCGCTGCTGCTGCTTGGTCTGACTCAGGGCATTGGCTTCACCCAGGCGCTCATTCTCCTGAGGAATGGACAGATCGACGTGGGTGACGTGGTCGGCTATATGGGATTGCTCTCGCTGTTCTCTTTCCCCACCTTCATTTCGCTCGTTGCCTACTCCCGCGTGTCGCTGGGGTTGGCCGGAGCGCGCCGCATTCTAGAGCTAATCAAGATGGAGGCCGATCTGGATGAGAACCGGGGTGGCTACGCTGCTCCCATTCAGGGCGACATTCGCTTCGAGTCAGTCAACTCCGGCTATGTGGCTGGAATCAATGTCCTGCAGGCGATCAGCTTCCATGTGAAGGCGGGCCAGACGGCCGCGGTTGTGGGCCAGACAGGGTCGGGCAAAAGTTCATTGGTGAAGCTTATCAATCGCACGTACGATGTGCGCCAGGGTCGTGTGCTGATTGATGGCGTCGATGTCCGCGATTGGAATCTGGATGCACTGCGGCGTCAGATATCGATCATTGAGCAGGATGTGTTCCTGTTCTCACGATCTGTGGCCGACAACATTGCTTTCGGCCGTCCCGATGCCACGCGCGAAGAAGTCATCGCCGCCGCCAAGTCGGCGCAGGCGCACGAGTTCATTCTCAACTTCAAGGACGGCTACGACACCGTCATTGGCGAGCGGGGCGTGACCTTGTCAGGTGGCCAGCGACAGAGGCTGGCTCTGGCGCGGGCTTTCCTGACTGACCCGCGGATCCTGATTCTCGATGATTCCACCAGCGCCGTGGACAGCGCCACTGAGGACCAGATACAGCAGGCCATCCAGACAGCATCCCGTGACAGGACGACGATTCTGATCACCCATCGTCTTTCGCAGATTCGATGGGCCGACGTGGTGATTGTGTTGCGCAAGGGGCGTGTGGAAGCTGTTGGCGACCACAACACGTTGATGACGACGTCGCCTGCCTACCGTCGAATCTTTGACCAATATGAAGCGTTGGATGATTAATCGGGAGCCCACCGTATGAAACCGCTCGTCAACTACTGTCGCTGGCAGCGGGCAAAACTTAGGTTGCGCGGGCGCGATGATGATGTGGTATGGGGGCAGTTGGTCTTCGGCGCCGGCACACCAGACGAACAGGCAACCCGCTTTAGCTACGAACTGGCCACCCGGTGCCTGACGCTGCAAGAGGCCGCCGGACCGCGCACAGAGCTCCTCGACGACATGGGCGTCGTCGTTAGGACCAACGTTGGCGACG
The DNA here is from genome assembly GCA_963715935.1 of uncultured Chloroflexia bacterium. GTDB lineage: Bacteria > Chloroflexota > Anaerolineae > Promineifilales > Promineifilaceae > Promineifilum. Next base: position 420,230 of record CAVQSM010000011.1, read on the forward strand.
CGCCTCAATGACGTTGGGCAAGTTCTCCAGCTTGGTTAACAGCCAGGTCAGCTGGACCAGGCTGGTCACCTCGGCTACCAGGTAAACCGTCATCGTTGTGTCATCGCTGATCAGCTTGGTGCGTGGCACCCCGATCTGCTGACCCCGCAACACGTTGACGATCTCCTCAACGAGGCCGGACCGCTTGTATGCCTTAAGCATGACCGGCACGGGATGGGTTCGGGACTCAGTGCCCCAGTCCACCTCAATCAGTCGCTCGGGCTCGTTGATCGCCTCAATTTCCCGACAGTCGCGCCGGTGGATGGTGACCCCTTGCCCGCGTGTTACATAGCCAATGATCGGTTCAGGCGAAATGGGATGGCAGCATCCAGCCAGCCGTGTGTGCAGGCCGCCAACGCCCCGGACTGTCAAGCCTTTGGACCGTGAGGGTAGCGGGTTTAGCAGGGACGACATATCATCGTCGTTGCTGTCGTATTCCCGGTGCAGCGCGGCGATTGCACCCGTAATCTGCACCGTTTGAATATCGCCAAAGCCAACCTTTGCCAGGAAGTCGTCGACGTCGTCATAGCGGAGCTGCAGGGCGATGTCATCGACTGAGTGGATATCGGCAAATCCCAGACGCTTCAATTCACGCTCCACAGCATCCCGGCCCTGAGCAATGTTTTGCTCCCGCTCTTGTTCGCGGAACCATTGACGAATTTTGCTTCGGGTGCGCGGGTTTCCTGTGTAGCCCAATGACGGATTCATCCACGCCCGGTTTGGTCCGCCACGATTGGCGGTCACTATCTCGACCTTGTCGCCGGGACGGAGCGTGTAGTCGAGACTAACCATCTTGCCATTGATGCGAGCGCCGCGACAGCGATGACCGACCTGGGTGTGAATCTGGTAGGCGAAGTCGATGGGAGTGGAGCCGGCGGGCAGGTCGACGACGTCGTCGTTTGGGGTGAACACATAAACGCGTTCATCCCCTTTTTCGTCGCTGAGCAGTCCGGTGTCCTCCGTCCCTGCCTCAACGTCCTGCAAGTTAGCGAGCAGCTCGCGAAGGTTGCTCAGACGACGCTGGGCAGAGGCGCTCACGTGGGTGCCCTGCTCCTTGTAGGCCCAGTGGGCGGCGACGCCTCGCTCAGCTTCTTCATGCATGCGCTGCGTGCGAATCTGAATCTCAAGCTTCTGGCCACTCTCCACATCAATGACGGCCGTGTGGAGCGATTGGTAACCGTTTGCCTTCGGCGTGCCGATGTAGTCATCGAACTCGCGCGGAATCGGTTCCCACAAGGCGTGGACCGCGCCTAGCACCTGGTAGCAGAGCGCACGGTCTTCGTCCTCTTTGGCTTTGTTATTTAACTGCTCGTAGACGGCGGGGTCGCGCGGCTGCAAGATGACCCGCAGGGCCTGAATGTCGTGCAGCTGATCAAAGTCCAGCTGCTTGCGCTGCATCTTGCGATAGATGGAGTAGACATGCTTGGAGCGCCCGGTGATCGTGGCTTGCAGCCCCATTTCATCCAAACGCCGGCGCAAGCGAGCGGCGGCCCGGTCGATCTTGGTGGCCCGCTGCTCGCGCATGGTGTCCAGATTTCGGGCTATCTCGCGGAACTTCTCGGGATCCAGGTAGCGAAAGGCCTGGTCCTCCAACTGCCACTTGAGATGCCAGATACCGAGGCGATTGGCCAGTGGCGCATAAATGTGCATGGCCTGGTAGGCCAGCTCGCGCTGTTGGGTTGGCTTCAGGCGGTTGGCGCGGCGCAGGTCCTGCAAGCAGTCGGCCATGCGAATCAGGATGATGCGGATGTCGCCCTCAATGATGGAGAGGAGCGCCCGACGAATTGCCTCAAGTGTCTCGCTGTCGCCAATCACTTCCAGGCCGAGTCGCTCGCTCGTCTTGCCTCGCGTGGCCCGGTTGGCGTATTCGTCCAGATTGTGGGTACCTCGAACCAGACTCAATACGTCCTGACCGAATCGTTTCGCAAGCTCTTTGTCGGGGCATTGAGCGTGGTCTAGAACCACGTCGTGGAGAACGGCCGCCCGCAACGTGTCGATGTCATCTATGCCCAGGTCGGCGACTTCTTTGGCGACGACAATGCCGTGGTCCAGATAAGGTTCACCGGTGGGTCGAACATGGTCCCGGTGGGCGGACTGGGCGAATTCATAGGCAGCGACCAGCAGGGCAGAATCGTCCGAGTCCAGCTCGGCAAGCAAATCCTGGAGGTGGCGCGGCAATTCGGCCGTCATGATATCGTCCATCGTCAAGGGCTACTTTGCCAGCCGGCAGGTGCAAATCAGTTTCGCTGCCCACGACCGACTGGCACAAAGGGCAAGTGGGACCGGCAAGATAGCGTTACGACGCCACTCTATTTAGCTTTCTGAGGTGTCGGAAACGGTTGGGTTAGTGGCGTCCTGATCGAGCGAATCCTTACCGGCATCAAGCACGATTCTCGTCTGTTCCTGAACCTGGTCGCCAAGCTCCTGAGCACGGGAGCGAGCATCGCTGACCGCCGAGCTGGCCATATCTCGATATTCGCGGCTGTAAGAGTCGGCCGCTTCACGCATCTGCTCGATCCGCTCCTGGCTGGCGTCACGGGCGCCGCTGCCCATGTCGGTGATCTGCCTTCGTGTAGCTTCGCCCGATTGCGGCGCAAGAATAAGGGCCGTAACGCCACCAATCACAGCGCCGGCGAGGACGCCTGCTAGAAAAGAGCCGAAGTTGCTTGCATTCTCATCCATTTGCTGAATCTCCCACGTGACTTAGTTGCCCCACGGATCGCTGAAAAGAGTCGATATGCCCCGTCGAATCCCGGCGACATAGCTGCTGGCAGTGGTAACGGGTCGCACTACGTTGTCACTGACAAAGCTGGTTGTGCCCTGAATCGTACCCAAGGTTTCATTGGTCTTGAGCAGAATGGGCTTCAACTCATATTCTAACATGTTCACCAGCCGCATGATCGCAATCAGAAGAAGCATTAAGACAATGCCGGAGACACAGGACATCAGGCCCAGCGCGATGATAAAGATATCGCGCAGGACGATGATGGTTTCCGCGTAGTTGTTCGCCAGATAGACGAGCATCGCCGTGAACCCCACGCCAATGACCACAAGCGCGATGGCGCCGGCCACAATGTAGTAGGCGGGTATCAGCGGCTGACGCTCAAACTCCTGCTCGATTGTTTCGAGTGCTGGGGGCAGTTGCGAGTTACTCATGATTAGTTCTTGAACAACATAAGTATACCAGTTTCACCGGCTTGCCTCAATTGTCAACCAACGCGGCGATTCCTTAAAAGAGGTCGTGGACGTCGCGAAGGGTGTGCCTACTCTGCCAACCACCAGGCCAGCACGAGGGCGACCCATGCTCCAATGCTGGCGGGCAAGAGATGGAGCGCGCCCAGCTTGAACAGGTCAATGCCCAGAAAATCGCCGACGAATTGGCCGACGGTAAAGCCTACCCATGACACTACGAGGTAGATCAGGAGGCGCCGGATTGGACCTCCCATGATGAAGTGGAATGCGGTCGCATAGGCCGAGGCCAGCAGGAAGCCGAGGATGAGCGCCGATGCAGTGCCGGATAGTGACGCCATCAGGGTGCCACCTTCAACGCCAGGGGAATGGTGTGTGCGTGCGGGACTGAAGTAGCCGGCTCAGGCACTTGCTCGATAAGACCGCCGCCCAGGCAGATCTCGCCATCATAAACAACGGCCCCTTGCCCGGGTGTCAGACCCATGACCGGGCTCTCAAATTCTATCCGCATTGTCCCGCCCGGGCCGGGAAAGACCGCAGCGGGCACAGCTGGTGCTTTGTATCGAATCTTGACCTGGACCTTACTTCCTGTGGTAGGGGGCGCACCGCCAACCCAGTTGACATCGGAAGCCGTCAGATGGCGCTGGCCCAACTGGGAGCGTTCGCCAACGATCAACGCGTTGCGGCTCACGTCTTTGCGAAGCACAAAGACAGGCTCTGGTGTCGAAAGGCCCAACCCCTTGCGTTGTCCAATCGTATAGCCCGCCAGGCCTGTGTGATCGCCAAGATAACGGCCGTCGACGTCGAGAATCGGTCCTGCCTCAGCCGTCTTGGTGGCGTATTCGCGCAAGAACCGGCGGTAATCACCGTCGCCCAGGAAACAGAGGTCCTGGCTGTCCTGCTTGCTGGCCACGGGCAGCCCGAATTCGCGGGCAAGCTCGCGAATCTCATCCTTCGTGTAGCCACCGACAGGGAAGAGAACATGGGCCAGATGATCCTGGGTCAGGACATGGAGCACGTAGGACTGGTCCTTGTGGGAGTCCACCGCCTCACGCAGTTGGAAAGAGCCGTTAGAGGCCTGTCGGACTTGAGCATAGTGGCCCGTGGCAAGGTAACCTGCGTCCAGCGCCATGGCATGGTCATAGAGGTGGCTGAATCGAATCTGCCGGTTGCATAGAATGCAAGGATTCGGTGTCAGGCCGCGTTCGTGTTCGTCGATAAAGTACTGGACGACTGACTGGCGAAACAGGTCCTGTACATCGAGGACATAGAAGGGGATATTGAGATGATCGGCCACGCGGCGTGCATCTGCCATCTGGTCCGGCGTGCAGCAGCGGTTGACGGGCGCGCTGCCGGCCACGCCCGGCTCGCTCCACAGCCGCATCATGATGCCAACGACATCATAGCCCTGCTTTACAAGCAGTGCCGCCGCGACCGAGCTGTCGACGCCACCGCTCATCGCGACAACGACTCGCTCGTTCTTGCTGGGATGATCATTCATAGCGCCTAACTCTATCTGCGGGTGGCTGTGGTGACAACTGCACTTTGCTACGGCTAAGCGACCGGCAGCGGGTTGAGGGTGTGAAGGCGTGCTGTCACTGATGCGAGCGTTTCCACAACGTGGTCGACATCCCCGGCACTATTCTGCTGGCCAAGCGTTAGGCGCAGGCCGCCGCGCGTCCATGATGGCTCAAGCCCAATTGCTTGCAGGACGGCCGACGGTTTGGGATCGCCGCTGCTGCATGCCGATCCGCTGCTCGCGGCAATGCCCGCCATGTCAAGGTGCATCAGCAAGTCGTTGCCCGAAAGATGCTGGAAGGCGAAGCTGGCATGGTGGGGCAGTCGTTCTGTCGAATGTCCTGTAAGACGGACCTGTTCGCTGTCGATAGCGGTGATGCCCTCAATCAATGCGTCGCGCAAGGGCACAAGATGGTCCAGGCGAACAGTCATCTCCTCCATCGCTAGGCGGTACGCTTCGGCCGCGCCGACAATGAGCGGGACATTCAGCGTGCCTGCTCGCAGCCCGTGTTCGTGGCCGCCGCCGGTCAGCGTGGGCAAGAGCGAGATGCCTTCGCGGACGACAAGAATCCCCACGCCCTTTGGGCCATAGAATTTGTGTGGTGCCAGAGTCATCATATCGACCGGTTCGCGCTGCAAGTCCCATCGTCGAGCGGCCGCCAGTTGGACCGCATCCGTGTGGTAAAGGACGCCATTGGCGCGAGCTAACTCACCAATCTCGCGCCATGGCTGGATGGTGCCAATCTCGTTATTGGCTGCCATGATGCTGATCAGAACCGTATCTGGCCGGATTGCCGCGGCGACGTCGTCGGGCGAAACACGGCCCGTTTCGTCGACCGGCACGACAGTAAGATCGAACCCGAAATGGTCGCGGAGCTGGACGGCCGTGGCCAGGACGGCTCCGTGTTCGACTGCGCTGGTAATGAGATGCTGTCCGCGTCCAGCTTCTCTGGCGGAAAGCATGGCGCCACGCAGCGCCAAATTATTACTCTCCGAACCACAGCCGGTGAACACGATGCTTTCAACCGGCGTGTTCAGGCAAGAGGCAAAGGTATCGCGTGCTCGATCCACGGCTCGGCGAGCGGCGTGACCTGCGGCGTGGTGGGAGGACGGGTTGCCGTATTCGTTGCTCCAATAGGGAGTCATAGCTTCGACGACACGCGGATCAACGGGTGTCGTCGCTCCGTGGTCGATGTAGATGCTGGGGCGGGGGTTGTTCTGCTTTGACATCATTACTCCTCAACGATTGGAAGACGAACGGTGAAGGTTGCGCCTGCGCCGGGTTGGCTGTTGACAGTGATTGTCCCGCCCATACTACGCAGGCTTTCCTTGACGAGGTATAGGCCGAGGCCGGTGCCCGCGACGCCACGCTCCACGGCCAGGTTCGTGCGATAGAAGCGCTTGAATAGGTGGGGCTGAGCTTCCGGTGGAATACCAATCCCATCGTCCTTGACTTCTACGAGCACTGTTTCGTCCTCAACGCAGGCTCGCAGCTCCACCGTGCCGGATGGTGTGTACTTGAGGGCGTTGTCCAGCAGGCTGCTGAAGACGCTGTCCAGCATGTCGGTCGTGCCCATCACCGCAGGCAGTTCAGGCTCAATCTCCGTGCGGAACGCCAGCCCCTTGACGATGGCTCGGTCAGAGGCGATTGCGGCAAGATTGGCCAGCGCTGGACCAATGCGGATCGGCTGGGCGCTGCGGCGGAACTCCCTGGCTTCCAGCCGCGACAAATCAAGCATCTGGCGAATCAGGAGCTGCAGGCGGTCGCTTTCGCGCTCAATGACACCGAGGAAGCGGTCTGACTTCTCTTCCGTTGTCGCCCGACCGTTGCGTAGCAATCGCGTGTACATCAGGATGGTCGCCAGCGGGGTGCGCAGCTCGCCGATAATGCTTTGAAACAGATCGTCCCGCATCCGCTCCAACTCGAATGCGAGCGTCAGATCAGATATCAGGATCACGGTTTCTTGCCCGGTCGAGCCGGGCTCATCGTTCTCGACGACCGCGCATTGAACCATGACCGGCAGATCCGGTTGGCCTCGGCGTTGGAGGGTGTCGATGTGCTCAGATCGGCCATCCTCGGAAGCCAGCGCACGGTCAATCAGATCGTCGATCCGGCTGCCTTCCAGAGTTAGCAGGGTGCCAATGGGTTGGCCAGCCAGGTCGGCGGGTGGATGGGCTACCAAAACCTCGAACGATTCATTGGCTCGCAGGACAATCTGTTCCCGGTTGACGATGGCCACGCCTTCGGGATAAGCAGTCAGAATGGTTAGGGTGCGGCGTTCTTCTGCTACCTTGTCCCGATTGAGGTTAGCGTTGACGATGGCCGCCGCAAGGGGGCCGCCTGTTGCCCTTAAGACGGCCAGGTCGGAGTCTGTGAACTGGCCGCTGCGGCGGTTGATGGCTTGCAGCACACCAACGGTCTGCCCATCGACTTGCAATGGTATGCAGATCATCGAGGTGGTACGAAAGCCCGACTTGCTGTCGACACCAGAGAAGAAGCGCTTGTCGGCATAGGTGTCGTTGATGATGACAGGCTCCTGATGTTCCGCCACCCAGCCTGCGATGCCTTGCCCTTTCTTAACGCGCACGGTAGGTAGATCGGCGAACTCCGGTCCCATCAATTCATTGACAAACATGATGTCCCCGGTTGCCGGTTCGACCATGCCCACGGAGAGGGTCTCGACGTTGAGCGTCGATCGTATGGGGCCATTGAGCTGATCAAAGATGGTGGTTAGATTGAGTGAACCCGCCAGCGTCTGGCTAATGGTGGCCACCGCGCTGAATTCAGTTTGCTGTCTGGCCACACGCGTTTCCAGGGCCGCCTTGTCCAGAAAGACGGTGGCCAGTCGCGCAATCCCACCCAGGTCGACGGGGGACAGATGATTGGCTTCGTGATCGATGAGGATAATGCAGCCGCTCGCCAGATTCGGCGTGGCGGTCGTGCCCGCCGGCAGGGAGACGGCGAGGATCGAATGGTGAGGGAGCAGCCAGAGCTGCTGGCGCAAAAGATCGGCCGCCGGCTGCGATAGTTTGTCGAATGTAGCCGGCTTTGGAAGCGCGAGGAACGGGTCCAGACCCGCTTCATACCGGTCCCAGCGCTCTCGGCGGACTTCGGATTGCGCCGGCGCCAACCACACATCGAAATCGCCTTCGGGCGATGCCATCGCGACGAGCGCTGTTTGTTCTGTGCGCCTAGCCAACCAGTGCGCCAACGCACCGCAAATAGCCGGACTGTCCGGCTGGTCGGCCAGAACCGCCACCAGATCGACTGGGCGACTGGAGGGGGAGATGGGTTGTTTGTCCTGGGTGCTGGCGATCATCAGTCGTTGTTATAACCATCCCGCTCTGACCTGACAAGCATGATTAAGGGAAGGGTCGTTGAGCCTTGCGTACCGGTTGCTGAAAGGGCGCAATTTCTGTATAGTCTAAGTGGCCCTCGTAGGCAGTAAGGTCCCTTAACACCCGTAAAGGAGAATACAATGGATTACATAGAATCAGTGCATGGGCGCGAGGTTCTTGATTCACGCGGCAACCCCACAGTTGAGGTAGAAGTCATCCTGTTTGATGGAGCCGGCGGACGTGCTATTGTCCCGTCTGGCGCTTCGACTGGCGTGCATGAAGCGTGGGAAAAACGTGACGGTGACAAGTCGCGGTATGGTGGCAAAGGTGTGCTGGAAGCCGTTGGCGCAGTCAACGGTGAGCTGGCAGAGCTGGTTGTTGGCTGGTCGGCGACTGATCAGGTCGGTATTGACCGCGCCATGATCGAGTTGGACGGCACCGAAAACAAGAGCCGTCTGGGAGCAAATGCGATCTTGGGCGTCTCGCTGGCCGTTGCCAGAGCGGCCGCTTCCAGCCAGGAACTGCCGTTATATCGGTATCTGGGCGGCGTTTCGGCCAACACGCTGCCTGTGCCAATGATGAATATCATGAACGGCGGCAAGCATGCAGCCGGCTCCACCGATCTTCAAGAGTTTATGATCATGCCGGTTGGTGCCAGTTCCTATCGCGAAGGACTGCGATGGGGGGTGGAGATTTACCAGAGCTTGAAAAAAGTGCTCAGCTCAAAGGGCTATGGCACGACGGTTGGCGATGAGGGTGGCTTTGCGCCCAGTGTCTCCGCCAATCGCGAGGCGTTCGACCTCATTCTGGAAGCCGTCGAACGTGCCGGCTACAAGGCTGGCGAGCAGATCATGCTTGCCATGGACGCGGCTGCTTCCGAGTTCTACGAAGACGGCAAGTATCATCTCAAGACCGAGGGCAAGGTCCTGACTGGCCCCGAGATGGTCGACTTCCTGGCAGCGTGGTGCGACGAGTACCCGATCATCTCCATCGAGGATGGCCTGCACGAGGATGATTGGGAGAGCTGGTCGCTTCTCACCGCGAAGGTCGGCGATCGTGTTCAGATCGTCGGTGACGATCTGCTCGTTACCAACGTCAACCGTATCTCGCGCGGTATCGAGGAGAAGGCGGCCAACAGCCTGCTCTGCAAGGTCAACCAGATTGGCACGCTAACCGAATCGATCGAGGCCGTCGAATACGTGCAGCGGCGTGGCTGGACGGCCGTTGTTTCGCATCGCAGTGGCGAGACCGAGGACGCTACGATTTCTGACCTGGTTGTGGCCTTAAATGCGGGTCAGATTAAAACCGGTGCGCCGGCTCGCAGCGACCGCGTGGCGAAGTATAATCAATTACTACGCATTGAAGAGGACTTGGGTGACTCGGCCGTCTATCCCGGCCTTGCTGCCTTTACCAATCTGAATCGTTAAGTCGGGCCAGTCGCCGCGGTGGCGACCGTGCCAGTGGAGTATCTAGACGTATGGAAAGCGAAAAGAACTGGCGTCTCGTTCGATACGAGGAAATGCCTGAAGTGGAACCGGATGAGCCGGAGACGGACGAAGAGTCGAACGCCAACAAGAAATCTGAGCCAGCCGGGTCGATGGAAGACCGTCTCATCAAGAATCGCACGTTAACGATTTTTGGCGAGATTGATATGAAGCTGGCCCAGGAAGTGACGAAGAAGTTGCTGTTGATGGATGCCGAGTCGGATGACGTGATCACCATCTTCATCAACTCGCCAGGTGGTCATGTCGAGTCGGGAGACACCATCTTCGATGTTATTCGTTATGTCAAATCACCTGTGCGTGTTGTCGGTACAGGCTGGGTAGCCAGTGCAGCGGCGCTCATCTACGTGGCGACCGACCTTGAGAACCGCTACAGTTTGCCCAACACGCGGTTCCTGCTCCACCAACCGATGGGCGGTGCGCGCGGGCAGGCGTCGGACATCGCCATCGAAGCGGAAGAGATCCTCAAGATGCGCCGGCGTTTGAACGAAACGTTTGCCGAACAGACCGGCCAGGATATCGACAAGGTGGAGGATGACACCGACCGTAACTTCTGGATGTCGGCCAAGGAAGCGAAAGAGTATGGGCTGGTCGGCGCGATTGTCGGATCGGCTACCGAGCTTGAGTAGAGCGCTGACATCATCGTTCGAGTTCGAACGGAGTTAGGCAAAGAACGACACAGGAGGTGTGGCACCCGCCACGCCTCCTGCTGCATCTAATGGGGATGGGATGAAAACGATTCTGCTGATGCGTCACGCCAAGTCAAGCTGGGACAATGCGTTTCTGAGCGACTTTGAACGGCCGCTGAACAATCGCGGACGTCGCGACGCCCCACGCATGGGCGCCTTGCTGCGCACCCACGATCTGACACCCGCGTTAATCATCGCTTCCAGAGCGATCCGCGCCTCACAGACGGCCGAGGAAGTGGCGTACGCGAGTGGCTACGATGGAGAGATTCAATTCTCGCGTGAACTGTATCATGCCGATAAGGAGACCATCGTCGCCGCTCTCCAGGGAGTGGATGATGGTGTGGAGCGTGTGCTGTTGGTGGCTCACAATCCGGGCTTGAGCGAACTGGCGAATGGCTGGAGCGATAAAGTGGATCGGATGCCAACAGCCACTATCGCGCACTTCGAGTGGCCTGTCGACAGTTGGGCGGACGTGACAGAGGATGGGACTGCCAACCTGATCAACCTCTGGTTCCCGCGTGACCTGGCCTGACCGCCCTAGCTTTCAAGATGAGCGTGCAGGCGACTCAGACTCTTGTTCTGCCCAACCCACAGACCAACCAATCCAACGCGAAACTCGTACAGCGTGGCCCCTTCTTCGTTAATCTCGCGCATAATTTCGCGCGTGACGAGTGAGTTCAGGCCCTCAGTTGCCGCGGTCGGGTCGAGGTCAATCCCGTAACTTTGCAGATAGTCGATAAGCTCCTCAGCGTAAAGTGGTTCGTTGCGATCCATGAGCTGGGCGGCCGCTGTCAGCAATGCACGCTCGGTATAGTCGGAACGCTGCCATAAGTAGGCGAAGTGGACCTCTCCTAACCGCAACATCTCATCCAGCGCCCCATTGACGTCGGAGATTGTGACATAGCCGGTTCCGTCATGGTTAGCTCGCTTCACAAGCGTGTAGCAAACAAGCTGGAGGAAGTAGGGATGGCCGGCGGTTACGCGAAGGATTTTGTCGACAGCCAGATCGTCATAAATGATGCTGGGGGCAACTGGCTCGCAGATCAAACGTGTCGCGGCAGGGTCGCTGAGGTAGTCGATCTTGCGGTAGAGCGCGATATTAAACAGCACGGACCAGTAGTCACTGCTCATCTCTTCCAGACGATGGGTGCCCACAAAGATGAAGCTTAGCCCGTCGCTGTGCTGCATCAGATGGCGCATGTAGGTGAAGAAGGTGCGCGGCAGAATGCCGTCATCGACCATCGTCTCGAACGCCTCGAACTCGTCGAACACCAGCAGCAGGGTTGTTCCTTGGGGCAGCAGCGACCTGGCCAGCGGCAAGAACGTACGCTCGAAGTAGCGGGTGGGATCAGGTCCCCACGCTTCATGCTCCGGCACATCGCACTGAATGCCCAGCGACTGCAGCGTGTCCGATACTTGCCAGGCTAGCTCTTCGAGCAGGGCCGCCATTCCGGGGGTGACACCAAGTGACTGGCAGTCTATGTAGACAGGCACGAGGTCGGGGGGCAGGTGTTCGTCGAGGCGAAGCAGCGCCGAAGTCTTGCCCGTCCGTCGCTGCCCGACCAGCATGAGTACATTGCGGCGCGATTGGGTGCCAGTGCTTTCGGCGATGAACTCGAATAGCTCTTCCCGGCCAAAGAACAGGGCACTGTCGCGCCGCAGTGGCGTGCCGGGCAGGTACGGGTTGCTAATGGGCTTGAATTCGCGTTCCGGCGGCAGCAGATGGACCATATCCCCAAACGCAGCCGTCTTGTCCTGATGATTACGGTCGTCATAAGTTAGGGAGAGCGCCACCCTGAATCGGTCCCTGACCTTGGGCACGACCTGAAACTGGATCTGGCGTGATCGACCGGAAGGCAGGAAGCTGATCGTCTGCGGCGGACTGTATATCTCGTAGGCAGGGTTGATGTCCAGGGCTGCGACGATGTTTTCCGCGGGCGCACGGCCGCTGTTGCGAATGACCATGGCGACGTCGGTGGTGCCGTTGGGCACGACGCGTTTCGTCTTGAGCGAAATCTCCAGTTCGGCCCGCCCTTTCAGTTCTTCAATCTCGGCCGTAATCAATCCGGACCAACGCCGGATGATTGCCTTGGCCATCGTCCGCTCCACACGAGGACTAAATTCTGGCAGTTCCTCCTGAAGCTGGCGCAAACGAACGGCAGCCTGGTTGAGGTAGACGATCCGGTCATCGACGCCATCGACTCGGACACTGTCGCGCATGTTGGTCAGAATGGGCAACAGACTGCCGAAGACCGGCGACCACTCATGCTGCGCTTCGATCTCGGCCAGCAGCTCTACGAGTTGCGGTCTCAGCAGAGTCACTTCGGTGATGGACGGCGCTTCAAGGAGCGCTTGTGCTGTCCGGTAGAGCCGTAGACGTCCTTCTCGCGTTTCCCAGAGGGCCGCTGCGTCGTCTGGATGGTCGAGCGTCCGGATGATGATCGAAAGGCCCGCCTGAGGACGATTGGCCAGCAGAAAGAAGCCGTCGGCCAAGCTGGCGAGGCTATCGTCACCTGCCTGTCTGGCGCGGTTGGCAAGCTGTAGCAGGAAGTCGGGTGAGGCGTCGACCTCCATGTACTCCTGTTCAACGTGCTTAAGCGTCGTGGCTGGTTCCTGGGTCAGCTGCCGGTAGAAGCGATTTGCTTGCGTGGTCGGGGATGTCGATTGGCGAACATAGACAATGGCCGCACCCACCGCGGCGACACCAAGCAAGAGTCCCAGCAACGGAGTTAGGTTGAGCAGTGCATTTGTGTCCGGAATCAGCGGGCCGATAGCGGGTGTCACGTAACCACGATAGAAGCCGTCGTCAAAGCGGAACCGATATTGCAGTCGCTCGGTTCCTTCTACAGGCTGGACGCTGGACCAGAAGGCGGGTCCATTCCCGGCCGGGATTTGCTGCTCCGCCTGGGGCATCCAGCTTCTGCTGGTCGGGTCCCACAATTCGAGCCGGACACTCACGTTGTCATTTTCAACATCTTTGACAAAGACCGTGGCTCCGATCTGGTCGCCATCGATTGAGATTTCCGGGTTGGTCAGGAGAGGCGGCCGATTCTCTTCTTCGCGGAAAAGACGAATCACGCTGTTTTCGGCAACTGTCAGCAGGTCAGGCGACTGGCTCGAGGAGCGTCTCATCAGCGACAGGGCTGTGACGGTGCTGGCAAGATCCAGCTCCAGGGCGAGGTTCGGATCGCGGGTCTGAAGCTGGTCGTAGAGAAAGACTCGGCCCTCTTCTGTCCCTACCAGCGCCGTATCCGGGCGGCCGTCCTTGTTGAGATCGTCCCACACCATGGCAGTTACACCATTGAGGTTTTCCAGAGTCCATGGGATAAGGGGCTGATTGTCGGCTACGGTCAGCTGCAGCAGCCGGTTGCCAACGGTGGCAATCAAGTAGGCGATCGTGTTTTCCTGGAACGCTTCAACGGAGCCCAGGCTGGATGAGATAACCTCGGTGGGGCGACCGGGCAGGCGCTGTGGCCACGGCCACTGCGACATCTCGATGCCCCGTTGACTTAAGCCATGGGCCGTGCCGTCGGCGATGAAAGCTACCAGGCGTACAGACAGCTCATCTCCACCCGGCTGCTGCACGTCAAACACAGAAACAATGTCTGCCGGAAACTGATGGAACTCGACAAGCTGTAGTTCATCGCCGGTCTGGTCCAGCAATAGCAGCTGTGAGCCAATGGCGATAAGCGTCTGGTCGATTCCCGTCGCGCTATCGGTAAATTGCAATAACTGAGAAGGACCGCCTTCCAGCTCAGGCGCCTCAAACTCCTGGACGATATCGCCGGCGCTGTTGACGCCTATGAGTCGCCCGTCAGCCGTGCCAACAGTCAGAACTGATGAGTCGGGCGCCGCGCTTTCGTCGACCGTCATCGCCATGACACGCCCGGGGAATGCTAGTTCCCACAGACGTTCTCCCTGGGCGTTGCGCAGCTCAATCCAGCTGGTGCCCTGGTCCGTCGCGTCATTGAGCGGGCCCGGTTCATGACGGACGACAACAATGCGCGGCGTTTCGCCGAGCGGATCGCGCAGTGTATCCAGAAAAAGGATTTCGTTGCCGGGCGCGTGCAGCCAGCGAATGGATTGGTCACTGCCCAACGTATGCAGACGGCCGTCGCGTGTGCCGACGATGACCTCATCCTCGCCATCTTTATCGAGGTCGATGACCAGCCAGGCGGTCGGTGCGGCGTCGAGGACGTACTCCCATTCCTCTACGTATTCGCTGTTGCCGACCCCGAGCCCGACAAGCTCCAACGACGCGAAGCGGGCCAGCAGCAGTTCGTGGTGGCTGTCACGGTTGACATCAACGAGCTGAGTCACATTCGGCAGGTCTGTATCTCCCAGTCGGAGAAGGGTTTGGCCGTTATTGCCAAGCAGGAGAACGTCAGAGAGGTCGCTGCTGTTGGTGGCCCCTTCCAGTATCGCGACAAGGCTGGCCTGCCCGGCAGATGTGCGACTGGCAGTCGGCAGGAGTGCTCGTAGGGCCCGTGAACCTTCTGAGTCGAGATTATTCGTCCACTCGCGGCGGCCGTCGGCAGCATAGGCCACCACGCTGCCCGCGTCTGTGCCCACTGCGATAACCGGGCGCTCCCGCAGCTCAGCAAACGCCATCGCCGTGATGGGGCGGTTGACGGTTCGGAACCAGAGCAGATTGCCGTCAGCATCGTATAGATCCAGCTGACCAAAGTTGGTGCCCACTGCCAGATAGGATTCATCGCTTGTGAATGGGGCTTCTACCAGGGCGGTGATACGCCGCGAGATTGACTGCGTCCACTGTTCTTCGCCATTGGCAATGAAGCTCAGCTGACTGAAGCGCCGGGGCGTGAACAATCCCAGAACGATATCTCCCCAGCCGTCTTTGTCGAAATCGGCGACCAGCATTTGCGGGTCAACGTCAATTTCCTGGTCGCTCTGGGCCATGAACTCCCAGACGACGCGCCCATTGCGGTCATACGCTATGAGGCGTCCTGAACTGAGCAGCGACAGAATCTCTTCAGTTCCGTCCCGGTCAATATCAATATGGTCGAGGGCGACGGTGTCAGTCTTGGTTGTGAGGACGCTGCCTTCTTCACGACGAGTGGTCGGCTGCGACGAGCGAGTCGGTTCTGCTTCGTATGGTATTTCCCACAGAAGGTCGCCGGTGGCGCTGAGTAGAGCGAGCCAGTTGTCTCCGCCAATGGCGATTTCCTGTCGCCCATCAGGCGAACCGTCGAAATTCCCACGTGTGGCCGCTGCCACAGATTCAACGGATGTGTGGGACCAAAGCACCTGGCCATCGGCACTGATGAGCGCTACCCGACCGTTTTCATCGACGACGAGCACCTCATCGATGCCATCAGCATTGACGTCGGCCAGCTCGGCCGACTGCAAGCGGCCAGAGGCGGCATATCGCCAGTACTCAGACTCTTGCTGCTGGGCGGCAACCTCTCGCTGTGACCCAAGCATTAGCGCCGCCAGTAAGGCAGCTGCCACAAGCCATAAGCGAACTATTCTGGTGCGTTTCATGTCTGGTCGGGCTGCCCTGTGAGCGTGAAGATCCGACAGGCAATCCGGCTCATGCTAGCCGGTGTCGGGTGGGCGGAGGGCGTACCCCACGCCGCGCTCGCTAACGATCCACGTGCCATATGGGTCAATGGCGCGGCGAAGACGCTTGATCAACGTTTTCAGGCGATCAGGGTCGTCGACCAGGGCGTCGCCCCAGACCGACATCTCCAGATCCTCACCACGGACTACTTGTCCGGCTTGTTGGCACAGGCGGACCAGGATGCTGAACTGGGATGTCGTCAGACTTAGCTCCTGACCATAGGCCCAGACCTGGTGGCGTTGTTCGTCAATGACAAACGGCCCGGCCTGGATAAGGCCCGGCACATCCTGCCGTCGGACGAACCGCCTGAGGATTTCGCTGGTGTAATGGTAACCGCCGTCTCTCTGCTCCAGCAGGCATTGCTGTTCCAGTTGGCGCAGACTCTCCACCGGACCATCAGCAATAGCCAGCACGTGCTGCTCTTCAGGTGTCAGATTCTGCCACAGGTAGCTGAGATGTGAATCGGCCTCGACCTCAATGGGTGCGTCAAGCTGGGCGAGCGCATTCTCATCGCCTTCCTGTAGTCCGCCGTAACGCGAGTCACCACTGGTCACAGCCTGGAATGCATGATAGCCCGCAATATGCAGGAAAAAGGGGTGGTCGCCGACCAGGAATATCAGATGGTCGCGCAGCGCCGGCGAAAAGTCGACACCTGTTCCGGCCAGTCTCTCGTCAAGAAGGCGCGCCGTTTCCTCGTCCTGAAAGAGGCCAAGCGGAACGGTGACAAAAATGTTGAAAAACGGGGAGCTAAGAATCTCTTCTTCAGCGGTTATGGCAAAGAGCGGTCGTTGACTGGCGGTCAGGAAAGAGAGCCCATACTTGGTGGTAAGACCCCGCAGTCGCGCGAAAAAGTAGGGCGTCAGCAACTCGTTGGCGGCCAGCAGCTCAAACTCATCCATAAGGACGATAACGCGTACGTTGCGCCGGCCAATCTGGGAGAGCGCCCGGTCCAGCGCTCGATAGGTGCCGGGCTGGGCGGGTTCCTCGATGGTCAAGCCTGCGTCTGTCGCCGCGTCGACCAGAGAGTCGTGGAACAGTTCATACACCTCTTCCGGCGGTGACCCGGCCAACTCCTGACAGTCAAGCAGGACGAACAGCGCCTCCGGCGTTGACAGGCTGAAGGCGGTGCGCACATCAGGGGTCGCCAAATGGATGAGCAAGGAACTCTTTCCAATGCGGCGAGGGCCGATGAGGGACACACTTTGTCCGTTGCGGAGCAGCCCCAGCATCTGGCTGGTCTCATTGTCACGGCCGACGAATTCGCTGGCGCGGCGAATCGCGCCGCGATGATAGAAAGGATTCTCTGCACTCATTTGATTGCCTATTGTAGTGCGAACGGCCCTGGATGGGTAGAGCAGCCGCTCTAATTTCACCTATGCATTAACCAAATAGGCAGATGGAGCAGGTTCCTGGTCTCGGGAAATGGGTATACACTGCCCATGAGTCGGTTTGCCCGGCCCCACGGCCTCGCTTACAATCGAACAGATGAACGACGAACTGCGGTCCCGGTTGCGACGCATGGGGGTGTCCCGCGGTGCGCGCAATTTGCGCCCGGCCCCAGCCGTTACACCGCCCACTAACCTGCCCGCTGAGCGATCCGAGTTGACCGGACGTCCCGTGCCGGCCGAAGAGCTTATGCCGGGCAGTGCGCTGGTCAGCAATGACGCGGGCGCTTGCCTGGTGGTTGATCGCGTCTACAACCTGGGATATGTGCATGGCCAGGACCGGCTGTCTAATCTTTTATCGCTTGATCCAGCAGCGGCCGCTGACTATGGTCTGGATCGACGGCTGGCAGGCCGGGATCCGCGTGATTTTCTCTTCCTTGATACCGAGACAACCGGCCTGGCGGGCGCTGGAACCGTTGCCTTCATGGTCGGTGTGGCGTTCTTTGAGCAGCGTCCAGTGCAAGACGAGACGGGCACAGCAGCTCAGGAAGCGTTTGTGGTTCGGCAGTTCTTTCTGCGCGATCACGGTGATGAAGCGGCTATGTTGCTGATGCTGGACGACTTAGTGGCGCGCAAGCAGGGGTTGGTGACGTTTAACGGCCGTTCTTTCGATGTCCCGCTGCTTGACACCCGCTACTTGATGAACCGCATGCACGGCCAGTTGTCCGAGCTGGCCCACCTCGATCTGCTCCCGCCTTCCCGGCGGTTGTGGCGGGCACGCCTCGGGTCTTGTGCGCTCGGCTCGTTGGAGAAGACACTCCTGGGCCTGCGCCGCACTGAAGATGATGTGCCCGGCTGGCTCATTCCCGGCATGTATGCCGATTACCTGCGCACTGGAGACGCGCGTCCGCTAGCCGGGGTGTTCTACCATAACCAGATAGATATGCTTTCAATGGTCACGCTGGCCACAAGAGTGCTGCGCCAGATGACGACCGTAACCGGAGACGATCCCCCGCTGGATCGGCTGAGCCTTGCCAAGTGGCAGGTTGACCGCGGGCTGACAGAGCAGGCGGAACGCACATTACAGAGTGTGCTGGAATCGGACCTGTCGATGGACGACTATAGGGAAGCCCAGAGCAGGCTAGCCGCGATATATAAGCGGCAGGACCGGCGTGCCGAGGCGGTGATGCTGTGGCAGCAGGTGGCGGTCACCAGTTATGACTCCATCGACGCACATATCCAGCTGGCCATGCACTACGAGTGGCATGAGCCTGACCTGTCCCAGGCACTACTGTGGACCCGTCAGGCAGCGGCGCTCCTGGAGCGTTCTGGTCGTGCTGGGGCGGCGCTTCAAATGGAAGACGTGGAGCATCGTCTGGCAAGGTTAGAGCGGAAGATGGCCGGGCAGACGGAGACGGACGACGAAGCCAGCTAAGGCATCTGATCGCCCATGACCCGGATGACGGTGTCGAGGTCCTTGTCCCCACGACCGCTCAGGTTGACCAGAATAATGGCGTCCCGACTCAACTGTGGAGCGAGCTTGATCGCTTCTGCCACCGCATGAGCCGACTCCAGCGCCGGAATGATTCCCTCGGTTCGTGACAACTCGTGAAAGGCTGCCAGCGCTTCCTCATCGGTGGCGTAGGTGTAGCCGGCCCGCTCCTGGTCACGCAGCCAGGCATGCTCCGGCCCAACACTTGGATAGTCGAGACCTGCACTGATGCTGTGGGTTTCCATGATCTGCCCGTCGGCCGTCTGCATGACAAAGCTTTTGGTGCCGTGCAGTACACCAATGCGTGCTAGATCGAGGTCGGCAAAGCGCGCGGCGTGCCGCTGCGAAGCGATGCCTTCACCCCCTGCCTCGACGCCCAGCAGATCAACTGATTCGTCGTCGCGGAAGGCGTGGAAGATGCCCATCGCGTTGCTGCCGCCGCCCACGCAAGCAATGACCACATCGGGTAGACGGCCGCTGGTCTCCACAATCTGTTGACGGGCCTCGGTGCCGATGACACTTTGGAAGTCGCGGACGATCAGGGGGTAAGGGTGGGGACCGAGTACTGAACCCAATAGGTAGTGGGTCGTTTCGACGTTGGTCACCCAGTCGCGGATGGCCTCGTTGATGGCGTCCTTCAATGTGCGGCTGCCTGATGCGACCGCCTGCACCTCTGCGCCCAGCAGCCGCATCCGGTAGACGTTTGGCTGTTGTCGAGCGATGTCGACCTCGCCCATGTAGACGACGCACTCCAGCCCCAGCAGGGCGCAGGCGGTGGCGGTGGCTACGCCATGCTGTCCGGCACCCGTTTCCGCCACCACGCGCCGCTTGCCCATGCGCTTGACCAGCAGGGCCTGGCCGAGTGCGTTGTTGATCTTGTGGGCGCCGGTGTGATTCAGATCTTCTCGCTTGAGATAGATTTGTGCGCCGCCGAGCTTCTCCGAAAGCTGTTTGGCATAGCTTATCGGAGACGGCCGCCCGACGTAGGTCCGCAGCAAGTTTTCGAACTCGTCGATGAAGGCCGGGTCGTGGCGGGCTTCTTCATAAACGGTGATCAGTTCTTCCAGCGCGGGCATCAAGGTTTCCGGAACGAACTGGCCACCGTATGGCCCGAACTTGCCCTGATCGTCTGGTACGTTTTGTTGCTCGTCCATGCAGTCGTCTTCTCCCAGCTTTAATGTGAAGTGATTATAGCAACATTGACCGGTCTGTCGCAGCGTCCCCTTCCTCGGCGATGGAACAAGCATTCTATTTGGCACGGCGGATGTGGTAAAATTGACCCTATGACCAAAGAACTCATTGTGATTGGCGGCGGCCTGGCAGGCACGGAAGCGGCCTGGCAGGCGGCTCAACTGGACGTGCCTGTGCGGCTGTTCGAAATGCGCCCCGTGCGCGAAACGCCCGCCCATGAGACGGAACAGCTGGCCGAGCTGGTATGCAGCAATTCGCTCGGTTCAGATCGCTACGGTAAGGCGTCGGGCCTGTTGAAGTCCGAACTGCGCGGGCTTGGCTCGCTGATCATTGCGTCGGCAGAGCGGAGCGCAGTGCCGGCCGGTTCATCACTGGCGGTCGACCGGGACGTCTTCGCACAGCTTGTGACGGAGCAGATCGAAGCGCATCCCCTGATCGAAATCATCCGCGAAGAAGTGACCATTATTCCGGACACGCCCGCTGTCATCGCCACGGGACCGCTGACATCGGCGGCATTGACCGACCAGATTGGCGGCCTTTCGGGCCAGGAGTACCTTTACTTCTACGACGCTGTTTCACCAATCGTCTATCGTGACAGCATCGATATGCAGATTGCTTTCCGCCAGTCGCGCTACGATCGCGGCGAGGAAGAAGAGGGTGATTACATCAACTGCCCCATGACCCGTGAGGAGTATGAGGCGTTTCGTGAGGCATTGTTAGGCGGCGAGCAGATTACGCTCAAGCAGTTTGAGCGGGAGGATCCCCACTTTTTTGAAGGGTGCATGCCAGTCGAAGTGTTGGCTGCGCGGGGTGAAGAGGCACTGGCGTTTGGCCCAATGCGGCCAGTGGGTTTGGAAGATCCGCGCACCGGGCGACGGCCGTACGCCGTTGTTCAACTGCGACAGGATAACCTGGCTGGCTCCCTCTACAATATGGTTGGCTTCCAGACCAATTTGCGCTGGGGTGACCAGAAGCGCGTCTTGCGCCTCATCCCCGGTCTGGAGAATGCTGAGTTTGCCCGCTACGGGATGATGCATCGCAATACCTACATCAACGCGCCAACCATGCTGCAGCCGTCCTTACAGTATCGGAGCCGGTCAGACCTGTTTTTTGCCGGGCAGATTACCGGGGTCGAGGGGTATGTCGGCAATGCGGGCACGGGTTTGCTCGCCGGCATCAACGCGGCGCGGCTGCTCTCTGGACAGCATCCGGTGATTCTGCCGCCAGCTACGATGCTCGGTGCACTTTGCCATTACGTTACCCATGCCCGTGTTCGTGATTTCCAGCCCATGAAGGCCAACTTCGGGCTGTTTCCGCCGCCACTCCACAAGCTGCCGAAGGCCGAACGCGGTGCCTATTACCACGACCGTGCCCTGATCGCGCTGCGGCGCTTTGCCCGGGAGCATGGCCTGCGCTACGATCAGACTGCCGCCGAAGCACAGCCAGTCGCCAATGCCCGGTAGTGAATCCGACTTCAGCCCTGGCTGCCAGGTGGCAGCCCCTTCAGAGGCACGTCAAGGAGCCAACCGAAATGGAACTTTCCGTTAGTGGGGCCGTAGAGGCCGTAACCGTCTATCCTGATCGCGCGCGTGTGACCCTGAGTGGCACGACGTCGCTGGAGCCTGGGGCACATACGCTTGTGATTGGTGACTTGCCGATGGTCATGATCCCGGAGTCGCTGCGCGTCGCTGGACGCGGCGAGGCAGCCGTTCAGCTGCGTAGTGTGGACGTTCGCCGGCGGCATTATGCCAGTACGCCATCCGAGAAGGCGGCTGAGTTGGAGGCAGCGATTAAGGACACTCGTGCTGCCCTGGCGGTGCTCGATGATAGAAAAGCGACGACAACGGCCCAACTCGGCTATCTGGACGGCATGCGTGGCGAGACGGCCGCCTTCGCCAAAGGATTGGCCCGGGGCGATACGTCGATTGCCGAGCAGACTGCCCTGCTGGCGTATCTCGCGGAGCAAGATGGCGAACTGCGGGCTGCTCTTCGTGAGCTGGACGCTGAGGCCCGCCAGTTGGGTTATCTGCTTGAGCAGCAGATGGCAGAGCTTGCCGAGCTGCAGGCGGCGCGACAGCGCGAGCGATATGAGGCGCGTCTGGAGGTCATGGTTACGGACGGTGGGGCATTTACCGTTGAGTTGAGCTACGTCGTTGGCAAGGCTCGCTGGCAGCCGCTGTACGACATTCGTCTCCGGGACCCGCTGGACGACAGCGCTTCGGTGACGCTGGCCGTATCGGCGATGGCCGAGGTCAGCCAGCACACCGGTCAGGAGTGGCAGGGCGTGCAGCTCACGCTCTCCACCGCCCGCCCGGCCGTGAACCAGCGCATTCCTGAACTGCACCCGTGGTACATTAGCGAGCCCCGGCCTATGCCGCGAGCGGCCGCCAAGAGCCTCATGAGCGCATCGGCCCCGGCTGGCGCCGTGTTTGACGCAATGCCGGATGAAAATGTGCGAGAGGCAGCCGTCCAGGTCGCCACCACCGAACAGTCGGGCGGCGTTGTCACCTTTGTCGTGCCGGGGACCAGCGATGTGGGCGGCGATGGAACGCCGCACAAGACGACAGTGGCGGTCTATGACCTGACGCCACAGCTCGACTATCTGGCCGTGCCGCGCCACACGACTGTGGTGTATCGTAGAGCCGTAGTGACCAACTCGACGGCCGCCCCATGGCTGCCCGGACCGATCAACCTCTTCGCCGGAGACGAGTTCATCGGCAGCAATCGAATGGGGTATACAGCCGCCGGGGGAGAGGTGGAGCTGATCCTGGGCGCCGAGGAGCGCATCGAAGTTGAGCGCGAGCTGGTGCAGCGGGATGTGGACAAACGATTGCTGCGTGATGTGCGCCAAATCCAGTACACCTACGAGTCCCGGCTCAAGAATCTGATGGCCACTAAGGCGCGAGTGACGGTCAAGGACAACTATCCGGTGTCGCAGCACGAACAGATCAAAGTCAAGCTGGACACGGCGCAGCCCCGACCGTCTGACCAGACCGACATGCATATGTTAGAATGGGAGCTGGCGATGGCGCCGCAGTCCGAGCAAACCATACTCTTGCAATACAGCATTGAGCATCCGCGTGAGATGACCGTTGCCGGACTGATTGACTGAGCGAAGCTTGATAAGCCGGGGAGTACCCGGCAGGAGGCCACTACGAAACCAAGCACGTATGAGACGACCGCTCCTCGGGAGCGCGCTTTCCTTGTGGGAACAGATTTGCGTGATGTACCCTCGCTGCTGACCGTTGAAGAAAGCCTGGAAGAGTTGGAGCGGCTGGCCGACACCGCGGGCCTTGATGTGGTCGGCGTGACGTTCCAGCGGATGAACAAGCCCAATCCGGCGACCTACGTGGGGCCGGGCAAAGTGGAGGAGATTCAGGCGCTGGTCGAAGAACTGGATGCCGATGTGGTTATCATGGATGATGAGCTGTCGCCGCGCCACCAGCGAGAGTTGGAGCGCGTATTTGGCGAGGACGTCAAAGTGGTCGACCGGACGGCGCTCATTCTCGATATCTTTGCCCAACACGCTCAGACGAGCGAGGGCAAGCTCCAGGTTGAGTTGGCCCAGCTTGAGTATCGTGTGCCGCGCCTGACCCGGATGTGGACCCATCTGGCTCGCCAGGCAGGTGGCCGTGCGGGCGGGGCGAGCGGCGGTGTGGGCTTGCGCGGTCCGGGTGAGACGCAGCTGGAAACGGACCGTCGGGAAATCAACCGGCGCATCACTCACGTCAAAGGTGAGTTGGACGGCGTGCGCGCCCATCGTGAGCGCCATCGCTCCATGCGCCAGCAGACCGAGCTTCAGACGGTGGCCATTGTCGGCTACACCAATGCGGGCAAGTCGACGCTGTCTGAACAAGCTGACCGGAGCGGATGTCATGGCGGCCGATATGTTGTTCGCCACGCTCGATCCGACGACTCGCAAGGTGGCGATGCCCGGTGGTCGGGAGGTGTCTGTTTACGGACACTGTCGGTTTCATTCAGAAGCTGCCGACCGAGATTGTGGCAGCGTTTCGGGCGACACTGGAAGAGATTGCCGATGCAGACATCTTGCTCCATGTCGTCGATGCCACCCATCCGCACGCGGCGGCTCAGATGGAGTCGGTGGAAGATACGTTGGCCGAGTTGGAACTGGATCATCTGCCGTTGGTCATTGCCCTGAACAAGATCGATAGATTGCCAGAGGGCAGCGATCCGCTTGGCGAGCTGCCGCTCACCGGACCGGCCATTCCGGTTTCAGCTCGTACCGGTGAAGGCATCGACGAATTGCTAGTGGCCGTCGAAGCGGCCATGGTGCAGTCGTTGACGCCCGTTCACCTGCTCATCCCGTATGAACGCGGCGACTTGATGTCGTTGTTCTACGAGCGCGGGCAGGTTGATCAGGAAGAACATACCGGCGAGGGAACGCATCTCTATGGGCGTGTTCCCGACAGGCTGGTGCCGATGTTTAGTGAGTACAGCGTGGGTAATGTCAGCAATGGTTCCAATTAGCGCAATAGCTCAGCGTCCTGAGGTACAGGACGCGATTCGTCCGTTGTACGACAATCCGGGCGCACTGCATGATCTTATTATCACTATCCAGCAAATCCCGGCCCCCACATTCGAGGAAGCCACCAGGGCGACATACATTGAGTCGATGTTTCACAGTCTTGGTCTAGTCGATGTGACTCAGGACGCGCTGCACAATGTGTATGGCCGTATTCCCGGCTCGGGCGGCGAGGCCGGTCAATCGGTTGTCGTTTCAGCCCACCTCGATACTGTCTTTTCGGCCGAGACCGACCTGGCAATGTCGCGCAACGGCCAGCGGCTATATGGACCGGGCATCGGGGACAATTCGACAGGCCTGGCAGGCATCGTCACGCTGGCCGAGATGCTAGTTGGGCCGGTTGGGTCGTTGGAGCGCGACGTCTGGATCGTGGCCAATGTGGGCGAAGAGGGGCTGGGCGACCTGCGGGGCATGCGTGCCGTCGTCGACCGATTCGGCGCCGCTGCCCGCTATGTGGTCGTTGAGGGCGGACTGTTTGGCCAGCTCTCGTGTGAAGCAGTTGGCGTCCGACGATATCGCGTGGACGTCACGGCGCCTGGCGGGCACTCATGGGGCAGCTTCGGCGCGGCCAGCGCCATTCATACGCTGGGCCATATCATTGCCGATCTCGATACGCTGGATACGCCAGCAGAACCCAAGACGACCTACAATGTCGGGCTAATCGAGGGTGGTACGTCGATCAATACGATCGCCCAGTCGGCCAGCTTCTGGCTCGACCTGCGCTCTGAGGCACACGAGGCGCTCGACGCCCTCGTTGAACAGGCGATGTCGATCATTGCCCGGCACCAGCGCCTCAATCAACTGAAAGCGAACGGTGTATCGGTGATGGTCACTGAAGTTGGCAATCGTCCGGCGGGATCGTTGTCACGCAGCGCCCCGCTGGTCTGCTGGGCGGACGAAGCGCTCCACGAAGTTGGCTGCAAGTTTGTGCGCTACATTGCCAGCAGCACTGATGCCAACATTCCGCTCAGCCGGGGGTATGAAGCCGTCTGTTTGGGGCTGACCGAATCGGGCAATGCCCATCGTTTGGACGAGCATATTGACACGACACATCTGCCCGCGGGCATGACCCAGCTGCTTCTGGTCACGCTGGCGGCCGCAGGAATAGGAGCGTAGAACCGATGGAATTTGACTTGACTGCCGAACAGGCAGAACTGCATCATGTTATCCATGATTTTGTGGCCAACGAAGTCCGACCTCTTGCGCAGCATACGGACGAGACGGGTGAGTTCAATTGGAGCGCCGTGCGCAAGATGGGGCCGCTGGGCCTGCTGGGCATGGAAGTGCCAGAGGCGTACGGGGGTGCAGCGCTGGATGCGGTCACCGTCGCCAACGCGATTGAGGAGCTGGGTTGGGGTTGTGGCTCCACGGCGCTGGCGATTGCGGCCCACAATGGCCTTGGCCTGGGTCCTGTCGTGGCCTTTGGCACTGAGGAGCAGAAACAGACCTGGCTACCGCCGCTGACGTCCGGCGCGGGCAAGCTGGCCTGTCTGGGACTGACAGAGCCGGGGGCAGGCTCCGACCTGAAGGGTGGCGTGCGAACGACCGCTGTGCGAGAGGGCGATTCGTGGATCATCGACGGCAGCAAGATGTGGATGACCAACGCCAGCATTTCGGATCTGATGGTCGTTCTGGTGCGAACCGATCCGGCTGGCGGCAGTCGCAGCCTGAGCCATCTGCTTGTGCCGACCGACACGCCCGGAATCAGTATCGGCCCGCCGGAGAAGAAAATGGGCCTGAAGGGTTCACCAACTCATGCCGTCACGTTTGAGGAAGTGCGCGTTCCGGCCGAGAATTTACTGGGTGGAGAGGGGCACGGTCTGGCCCAGACGTTGTCGGTGCTCGACAACGGCCGTATCGGCATAGGTGCGCTGGCGGTTGGCCTGGCGCGAGCGGCTTACGAGGAGGCGATTGCCTATGCCAAGGAGCGCGAGGCGTTCGGGCAGTCTATCTCCGGCTATCAGGCGATCCAGTGGATGCTGGCGGATGCGGCCACTGAGATTGAGGCGGCTCGACTGATGGTCCACAAGGCGGCCTGGCTCAAGGAGCAGGGGCGCAACTACAGCCAGATGGCGTCGATGGCCAAGCTATTTGCGACCGAAGTCAGCGAGCGTGTCTGCCGCAATGCGATCCAGATCCACGGTGGCTATGGCTACAGTCGCGAGTTTGAAGTGGAGCGCATGTACCGCGATACCCGGCTGATGACCATTGGCGAAGGGACGAGCGAGATCCAACGTCTGGTCATTGCTCGCCATCTGCTCGGCCAATAGCTCCGTTGCCAGACCGGTAACTCAATTAGCACTGAGCGGGACTGTTCACATTGACAGTCCCGCTCTTTCGTTTCGGTTTGGTGGGTCGAAGTTTGAGGCTGCTCTACTGCCGGGGGCGTGGATAGGGGGTTGGCCAGAGGCGGCTGTCAGACTCGCGCACCGTGGGTGGATTGGGCCGGAACAGTTCGGCGTCGATCTGCCCGATGCCGGGATCGTAGATGAAGTAATGACTCAGGCTGTAGTCGGTGACCGGCGCAATAAGACGCTGGGCCTGATTGGCAATGCCGCCAAACTGGGGTCCTAGATACCATATAGTAGCCCCAAGTACTTCGGGGTAAGCAGCGTACAGCCAGGCGGCCCAGTCGATATCTTCCATCGCCGGGCCCGGCTCGGGCACACTGTTATACTCCCAGCCCCACTCGGTGATCAGGACTGTTGGGCGGGGGATGCCGTAGCGGTCACATACGTCGAACAAGAACTGAAAGCGGCCAACCAGATACGGGTAGTCGCGGCTAATCAGCTCATTGACAAGGCTGTATTCGTGTAGTGATACGGCAACCTGATCCGGGTGTTCGCCGGCAAAGCGCAGGAAGTCGAGCATGGCAGGCGACTCCCAGTCAAACGGTTCAGGAACACCTGTCGACCAGCCAAACGCAGCGTACTTGTAGCCCTGATCGACTGCCAGCTTTGCTGTCTCCAGTGAAAACTCGCCCAACCACTCAATGTTGAGCGTGTCGTTCGGGCCATTACGACCCGGTTCGTTGATCGTCTCCATCCAGACGAGGTCTTTCTCAAACTGCTCGCCATCAAAAGCGGGCCGATTGCGTTCCCAGCTGATGGCGGCCGCTTCAGCAGGCGGCAGATCCCAGAACGGCGTTTCGAAGTACGGGTCGGTGCGACGGAAGATCAGGACGTGGGGAACATCGCGCCCGATTGCTTCATTGGCCAGGACAATGTCCTGGGCCTCGCGAATGGCTCCGGCAGAGTCGACGCTCTTCAGGACGAACGGCACGCCGGCGTTGTTAAGCTCGTTCATCCAGGTGCCGAGACCGTTGGCATTGCCACCGGGCCCGACATGGAAACCGATTTTGTTGAAGGCCAGATCGAGACCCTGCGCCTGGGCGGCAGCGCGAGCGGCTTCAAAGTCGATCGGCGGTGCAGCAGCGACGCGAGTGGGCGGCGGCAGTGGCGGTGGGAGCGGCGTTGTTTCCGGCGTCGGCGTGGGGCTGGGCGTCTCCGGGGTAGACGTGGGTGCAGCGTCAGCTCCACTGCCAACGGCAACCGGGAAGAAGACAGAGCTCACTTCTTCGCTTTCCTGAAGCCGAGCAAAACCGTTGGCTTCGACGCCCCGACAGGCCAGAACCAGGATCGGCAGCGCGACGAGCGCGAGCAACAGGGCAAGGCGTGACTGTGAAAAAGTTATGTTGGATGGGTTCATTCGTCAGATCCTCAATAGAATGCTGTTACGCAGCATGTCGCCGGCTCAGCGGCCGTTGACTCCGGGATAGTGTCGGGTTGGCGGGCCGGGTGCAAACAAGCTCATGTCAATCTGACCAACGCCTGGTGTCACGCCGAAGTAGTGGGTAAGGCTGTAGTCGGCCACCGGTTCGATGAGCAAGGCAGTCTGATCCTCAACCGTGCCCGGTGTATCGCCCAGATACCAGATTGCTGCCCCCTTGACTTGTGGATAGGCGGCATAGAGCCACGCCGCCCAGCGAATATCCTCCAATGCCTCATCGACATCGGGGACGCGGTTGTAGGTCCACCCCCACTCGGTTATCAGGACCGTGGGACGGGGAATGCCGAAACGGTCGCAGGTATCGAACAAGAACTGAAAGCGGCCGATCAGGTATGGATAGATGGCACTGATGTTGTCCACCTCATAGCTGTACTCATGCAGGGCGATGGCCAGCTGCTCGGGATACCGTCCAACGAGGCGCAGGAAGCGGAGCATCTCGGCCGACTCCCAATCTTCCGGCTCCGGTTCTCCAGACGACCAGCCGAACGCGGCCCAGCGAAAGCCGTCGGCCAGGGTCAACTGGGCCGTCTCATAGGCGAACTTTGCCAGCCAGGCAGCCCGGCCTTTGTCGACCTCATTGACCGTTTCAACCCAGATGAGTGCTGGGTCCAATTCTGGTGGAAACGCAGCCTTGTGCTGTTCCCAATGGAAGGCGGCCGCCGCCGCCGCGTCAGCATTGTAGTTGGGAACGTTGTCAACGCCGGAGACACGACGGTAAACGAGGATATGGGGGACGCCGCTCTGCCGCATCAACTCCTGGGCGATGAAGAGCGGTTGGGCGTTGTCAGTGCTCTTCAGGAAGAACGGCACGCCTGCCGCGTCAAGGGCTGTCATGGCGTCGACCAGGTCGGCCCAGCGCCCGCGATCGCCGGCGTGAAAGCCCACCTTGTTGAAGGCAAGGACCTTGCCCTCGGCACGCAGCTCCACTTCGACCTCATCGAAATCAATCGGCGGTGTGCCGGAGAGGATGTCGGGCACGGGCAGCGGCGGGGGCAGTGGCTGAGTTGGCCTGTATAACGTCGGCAGGAAAACGGCTGTCGTTTCTGTTGTTGTCGTTACATGGGTGCTGGTCAGTTGTAGATCGGAGGGTTGGACGGCCTGTGCGTTATCGCCCGGCTGCCCCTGCGCGCGCGGCGCCAGCGACGCTGTATCGGCCATCGAATGGACTACCACCGGCACAACCAGCAGCGATGTTATTACGGTGCAGGCGGCAGCCAACCTGCGGAAACGGGTGCCCCAATTCGTCCCTTTCTGCATTCACGCTCCTTACTTTCTTTGCCCCGCAACTATACACGACTTTCAACGTGCTGGAACGGTTACCCTGTTAAAACTAATCCACGTGAGCGCGTCTACAACCTGATGTCCGGCAGTGGTATACTCAATCGCGATGACAGTGGTCGGCTCAAATGGTTTACCTGATTCTCCCACAGTGCTCCTGCTAACCGGCGTGCGCTCGTATCGGCTCCCGGCGTTTCGGCGGGCGGCCGAACGGCTGGGCGTGGACGTGGTTACGGGTATGGATCTGCCTCCGGCATTGGCCGACCAATGGCCTGAGGCCATACCGCTCCCGTTCGACCAGCTGGATACAGCGGTAGCGGCGATAGAGGCGCTGAATGAGCGGATGCCGCTTCAGGCCATCATGGCTGTCGATGATAGTGGGAGTGTCCTGGCGGCCGCGGCCAGCGCCCGGCTTGGCCTGGCCCATAACTCCCCCGACGCGGCCCTCGCGGCCCGTGACAAACTGGTCATGCGCCGAATGCTGGCGGACTCCGGGCTGAATACGCCGGTCTTCTGGCGTTTCACAACCGACTCCGATCTGGCGGAGATGACCGACGCGATCACGTTCCCGGCCGTCGTCAAGCCCACCAACCTGAACGGGAGCCGCGGCGTGATCCGCGTCAACAATGGTGACGAGCTGGCTGCGGCTGTCGCCCGGCTGCGTCGACTCCTGGCGCCGGAGCCCGGCGCCCGCCCGATTCCCTTCCTGATCGAGCGCTATATTCCTGGCATTGAAGTGGCGCTGGAAGGAATGCTCGACAACGGTGACCTGCAAGTGCTGGCTTTGTTTGACAAGCCGGACCCGCTGGAAGGCCCATACTTCGAAGAGACCATCTATGTCACTCCGTCGCGGTTGCCGGCTGATGTGCAGGCCAACATCGTCGCCACGACACGAGCGGCCGCCGAGGCGATCGGGTTGTCGACCGGCCCTGTGCATGCCGAGCTGCGGATCAATGAGCAAGGGGCGCCTGGATTGTCGAGATAGCAGGCCGGTCTATCGGCGGGCTGTGCTCGGAAGTGCTGCGCTTTGGCGTGGATGGGTCGCTGGAGGAGCTGATTCTTCGCCAGGCGGTTGGGCTGGACCTCCACCCCGGCAATGGCGACACACAGGCGAGCGGCGTCATGATGATTCCCATCCCCGCCGCCGGGATGCTCCGGCGCATCGACGGTATCGAGACGGCTGAAGCCGTGCCCCTCATCGACAAGGTTGAGATCACGCTGCCGGTTGACTATCCAGTCAAACCTCTGCCTGAAGGGGACAGTTACCTGGGATTCATCTTCGGGCGCGGTCCGGACCCGGCGGCCGTCGAAAAGGCGCTGCGGACAGCCCACAGCGCCTTGGATATTGCGATTGACCCGCTAATCGAATTGGTCGCCGTTTAGCCCTCCAACAGCAGGACCTCCGGGTCTTCAATCAACTGCTTGACCATGACAAGGAACTGGACCGCCTCGCGGCCGTCGACGATGCGATGGTCATAACTCAAGGCGACATACATGATTGGTCTGATGACGATTTCGCCATCGACCACGACAGGTCGCTGCTGGATGTTATGCAGGCCCAGAATACCGACCTGCGGTGGGTTGAGGATGGGGGTGCTCAACATGGAGCCGAAGACACCGCCGTTGGTGATGGTGAAGGTGCCGCCTCGCAGGTCATCCAGCGTCAGCTCTCCGGCCGAAGAGCGCGCAGCGAAGTCGCGCACCTGCTGCTCAATGTCGGCGAAAGATTGCCGATCAGCGTCCCGGATGACCGGTACGACCAACCCTTCTTCCGCGCCGACGGCGATGCCGACATCGTAGTAATGCTTCAGCACCATGTCGTCGCCGTCTATCTCCGCGTTGAGCCGAGGGAACGCTTTCAGCGCGCCGACACTGGCCTTTACGAAGAAAGACGTAAAGCCGAGTTTGATCCCATGCCGTTCGACGAACGCCTCTTGGCGGCGCTTGCGCACATCCATGACGGCTGTCATGTCGATCTCGTTGAACGTCGTCAGGATGGCCGCCTCCTGCTGTACTTCGACCAACCGGTTGGCAATGGTGCGGCGGCGGCGCGACATCCGAATGCGCTCTTCGGGTCGTCCGGATGGCTGCCCGGACAGGACGGGGGTGGGTGCGCTGGCGGGGGCTGGTGGCTTCTGCGGCGGGGTGTCGGGCTGCGAGGCCGGCTCGGCGCGGTGGGTGACGACATCTTGTTTGGTTACGCGACCGCCGGGGCCAGTTCCAGTTACCTGCGTCAGGTCAACCCCTTCCGCAACGGCCGCTCGCCGCGCAACGGGAGTTGCGCGTTCGCTGCCGGCTCCGTCTGCGGCAGGTTTGGGCGAGGTGCCGGCAGGCATTGTTGGGCTGCCGCCGTTCTCTGCGGCGTCAGGCTGCTCAACGGTTGACGCTTTGCCTGTTTGCGCCGAGGCGCCGTTGCTGTCAATCAACCCCAGCACATCGCCAATCGAGACGTCACTCCCTTGCGAATGGCGGATTTCGGCCAGGAAACCTGCCGTGGTGGCGCCCACTTCGACATCGACTTTGTCGGTTTCCAGTTCGACAATAACTTCGCCTACAGCAACTTCGTCGCCGACTTGCTTGAGCCATTCGCCGACGGTGGCTTCGATGACAGATTCGCCCAGTTCGGGGACAAGGATTTCAGTGGCCATAAATCGTACCTCTCAGATTGACAGGCGCTTCTCAGCGCGAAACGTCGAAGGCGCGGTCTAGCAGGGTAGCCTGGTGCCGCTTGTGGGCGGCCGCCGACCCTTCGGCTGGGCTGGCGCGGCGCGGACGGCTCATGGGCCGGACAGGCCAGCGGCCGTCTGCCAGGCGCAGTAGATGTGGATAGACGAATTCCCACGCACCGGCGTTGGCCGGTTCTTCCTGCAGCCAGACGATCTCCTCGATGTTTGGATAGTGATCGAGGATCGTCTCCAGCCGATCGTGCCGTAAGGGGTAGAGCTGCTCAAGCCGGACAATGGCCAGGCGCTCGGCCTCTTTGCGACGCTCATCGGTGATCAGATCAATGTAGACTTTGCCGCTGCACAGGATGAGTCGAGTCACCTTGTCCGGTTGGGCGGCCGCCTGCGGATCATCGATGATTGGCTGCCATTGGGACTCGGCCAGATCACGGAGCGACGAGGCAACCAGCGGGTGACGCAGTAAACCCTTGGGACTCATGACGATCAGCGGCAGCGGATCGACCGTCAGCAGCTTGGCCTGGCGGCGAAGCAGGTGGAAGTATTGGGCGGCCGTCGTCGGGTTGGCAATGCGGAGATTGGTCTCGGCCGCCAACTGCAAGAAACGCTCCAGTCTTCCTGTCGAGTGATCCGGGCCTTGTCCTTCGTAACCGTGTGGAAGCAGCAGTACCAACGAAGGCGTCTGTTCCCACTTTGCTTTGCCGGACACCACAAACTCATCGATGATTGCCTGCGCCCCGTTGATAAAGTCGCCGTATTGTGCTTCCCAGATCACCAGCCGGCCCGGTGCTTCGATGTTGTATCCGTATTCGAAGCCGAGGGCCGCGTTCTCCGAGAGCGGACTGTTGCGGACCTCGAAGGCGGCGGTGGCTTGAGAAGCGTGCTGTAGCGGGATGTAGAGCGCACCAGTGCGCTCATCTCTTAGCAGCGCATGGCGATGGCTGAACGTGCCCCGTTCTACGTCCTCACCCGTCAGGCGAATGGCGGTGCCTTCGGCCAGGATAGTGCCCAGGGCGAGACTCTCCGCCTGGCCCCAATCAACAGTAGCGGCACTCGGGTCTTCGGAAGCGGCCGCGCGGCGCTCCAGCATCCGCGTCAGCTTTCGACTGATCTCGAACCGTTCGGGCAGCTGCACCAACTCTGTATTGAGCGCAGTCAGCAGTTCAAGCGTAACCTCTGTATTGACGTTCTTCGCAGCTCCGCCGGGTGGCGGCTCCAGTTGCGGCTGCTGCGTGGGGGCGGGTTCGTCCGGCAGCGACTGGTATACGTCATTCAGTTGGTCGAGATGCTTCTGCTTCAGCTCATCGGCCCATTTCCGGGTGGTCGTTCCCCGCTCGTGCCAACTCGTCCGCCCACAACTCGCGGACTGTCGGATGCGCATCGACCGCCTTGTACATGCGCGGCTGGGTGAAACGGGGCTCGTCCCCTTCGTTGTGACCGTAGCGCCGGTAGCCGACGAGGTCGATGATGATGTCCGTGTGGAACTCAGCTCGGTATGCACACGCCAGCCGCGCAACCTCTACGCACGCCTCCGGATCGTCGGCGTTCACATGGACGATAGGCATCTTGAACCCCTTGGCGAGGTCGCTGGCGTAGAGGGTGCTGCGTGCTTCCCATTGACTGGTCGTGAAGCCGATCTGGTTATTGGCGATAAAGTGAATGGTGCCACCTATGCGATACCCGCGCAAGCGTTGCAGATTGAGGCTCTCTGCTACAATGCCCTGGGCGGGAAACGCCGCGTCGCCGTGGATTAGAACAGGCAGGACCGTCTTTGGGTCGAACTGTGGCCGGCCCGGCTTGTCTGCCTTCGTGCCCGCGGCGCGAGCCATGCCGGCGATTACCGGGTTGATATGCTCCAGATGACTGGGATTCGGCGCCATCTTGACGATCAGGTCAACCAGATTGCCATTGGAAACAGACCGATGGGCGCCGGCGTGGTACTTGACATCGCCGCTCCAGCCCAGGTAGTCGCGGGCCGCATACGTTTCATCCGCGGAGTCCCGAAACTCTTGCAGAATCTGGTCATACGGCTTGTGCAGATTATGGGCCAGCACATTCAGCCGCCCGCGATGGGCCATGCCGATCAGAATCGTAAACGTGCCGGATTCGGCTGCTTCGCCCAACAAGATGTCGAGCATCGGCACCATCACATCCAGCCCTTCTATGGAAAAGCGAGTCTTGCCGGGGAAGATGCGGTGAAGAAACTGTTCGAACGCTTCAACCTGCGTTAACTGCTCCAGCAACCACAACGGGTCGAGCGGCTCATTGGGTGGACGGAAGCGGCGCGACTCGGCTGCAAATCGCAGCCATTCTCGTTCTTCCGGAATGCGAATGTGATCGTAGTCGTAGCCAATCGTATCGGAGTAAACGGAGCGCAGCCGCTCTATGGCTTCGGCCGCATTGCCCGCTCCCCGCGTGACCGGACCGCCGATGATGTGGGCAGGTAGCTGGCGCAGTATTGCATCCGTCACTCCGTGCGCTTCGGGATCGAGCGACGGATCGCCGGGCGGATTGTTCAGGCCTAGCGGGTCAATCTTCGCCGCCAGATGTCCATACTCCCGGATGGCAGTAGCCAGGTTGACCGCGCCCATGATCTGGTCAGCAGTTGCTTCTGCGGGATATGTAACCTGTGATGACCCGATGTGGCCGTTGGTGGGGGGACCCTCCGACGGAGGCTGCCATGTCTGGAACGCTTCACGCGTCGCAGCGTCCACCGAGTCGGGGTCTTGCCGGAAGCGCTCGTAGAGCTCCAGAACGTAGCCCGCATTGGGACCATGGAACTCTTGCCATATATTCATTGAAGCTATCTTATCAACTTTCCAGCTACCCGACACGGACGGCTAATCGGTCGCTTGTGCAGGAGCGGGCTCCGGGGCGCCCAATTTGCGGAGCCCGAGTGCAGCGGCTGCGGCGAACGGGGGCAGGATGGCCAATGCCTGCATGGCTGCCGGCAAGCCAATCTGGTCGGCTACGACACCCACGATATAGCTGCCAATGGAGCCACTGAAGAACATGAAGCCGAGGATCAGACCGGATGCCGTAGCACGTCGCCCAGGCATCAGCGCCTGGGCCCGCAGGACCAGGATGCTGTGTGGCATGCCCATCAGGAAACCGGCCAACGCCAACAAGACGAGCCGTCCAACGCCATCGCTAACCACATAGAAGTAGAGGGGAATCGTACCCAACAACAGGGCGGTTACAATGACAATTCGCCCACCGAAGCGATCGGCCAGGGAGCCACCAACGACCCCGCCGACGGCCGCCCCCAGCATCAGGATTCCCGCCAACAAGCCGACCTGAGCTGTGGGCACACCCATCTCCGTAAACAGCTTGGGCGCGAAGTTGATCGTCGAGATGTTGACCGTGGCCGTCAGTAGAATGATGAACGCCAGGATGGACGCATCCTTGACCGCCCCTTGAGGCAGGGAGATAGCTGGCCTCAACAAGCTGCTCTCTCTGGAGCGGGCCTGCACATAGTGATACCGGTCACGGTCAATGCTGCGCCAACTGAAGGCTACAGCCGCCAGCGCGAGAAGCGGCAGCACGAGGAATCCCGGACGACCAAACGCTTGAAGCAAGATGCCTGTAGCGATGGGTCCAAAGAAAAGGCCAAGCTGGCCTGACATAAAGAAGATAGAAGTCGCCTGGGTGCGTTTGACAGTGCTTGCCTCGCTGGCGACCATGGTTCCTGAGGGATGGAACGCGCCGGAGCCAAGTCCAGCTACCGTCAGAGCGAGAAGCGCCAGCCAGTCGCCGGTTATGGCAGCCAGGCTGTAGAATAGAATCATCCACCCCAATCCGCCGATAACGAGAAGGCGAGGACCAATTCGGTCGGCCAGGGCGCCAAAGAACGGTTGAGAGAGTGCGTTGCCGACGTTGTACAACAACAGCGCCAGACCGACCTGGGCATTAGTCAACCCGATCGACACCGCGATGATGGCGACGAGGATCGTCCGGCTGCTATTCAGTACGTCGACAAAGAAGTGAGTAGCGGAAACAGCCCGGTAATCGGGCGCCGCCAGGAAATCTGCTTGTGTGACTGCCATGCTTCAGAAGCCCACCTTTTGCTGCCAAGACTTCAACATAGTCTAGCAAATGGGAGCCGACTCTGAAAGCGCCGGGTAATCACACCTCCAGGCAGGCGGGTCTATGCAGTGCTGACTCCCAACCAAAAATGATCACGAAGGACCGTCCGCAAGTGCTGGACTTTCATCTGGCCGACTGTTGTCTCTTCTTCCTGTAGTGAGGCCGGGTTCACAAAGCACGTATCCGGGTCATCTCCGTACTTGGCCTTGTAGTAGTCGGCCGCCCGCATGATCTTTTCTTCCAGGGAGCGCTTGGCGTCTGCATCCATCCATAACATTCCGCTCTTCATGATATCCTCCGGTAGGTGCCTATCTCAATGGCTAAAATGGTAAAGGTTCAGAGCTGTCTTCGAAATCATCTATTGGTGACGGTGGCCGACTCTTGGGCTGCGGTCGGGGTGGTGACTTAACTTCGACAGTTCCATTGCGTGCGGCAAACGGAACGGACTCCGGACTGACTTGAGGTTCGTCTTCTGGTGTTGTTGGCCGGCTCTTGGGCTGCGGTCGGGATGGTGGCTTGACCTCGACAGTTCCATTGCGAGCAGCAAACGGAATGGGTTCAGGCTTGGCCGGCGCTTGCTCCGGCTCCTCGGGCTTTAGACTGGGCCGTGTAGACCAGGCCTGGGCCAGCAGCCGGGGCCGCGCACTCTGGTACAACTGTGTCAACTGATAGTGCAGCTCGTAGTCGCTGATAGCCGCCGCCTGGAAGTGGGCGCTTTCGCCATCAGACAGGGCGAGGAAATCGCCCATGCCGGCCAGGTTTTCCGCACCTGTGTTGCGAATACCTGCGGCACGTCTGGCGGCTTCCTGGTCGGTCACTTGCCCAACCAGACGCACTGGCATGTTGCTGCGCAGCATGACATCGATCTTCTCGGAAGCCGGCCGGCTCGTGGCGGCGACGACATGAATGCCCGCTGCCGGTCCGTATTGCAGTAGACGTATCAGATCGTCAGTCAACGACGCCTCGCTTGCTTCCAGCAGGCCGACCAGGTGGTCGATGAGGACGACAATGACGGGTCGGCGGACTTTGTGGTCGCGGCGGTGGTCCATTTCGGCCGCCAGGAAGTGGAGCACTTCACCCGCAGCGCCGGCACCGGCCACCGGATCGGTAAGCAGGTGGGGCAGGTAGGATAACGGGTAAAGCGCACTGGTGTCGTCCAACAGGCCAGGCGTCTGGTCGCTTTCGCGCCCCTCTATCAAGAGTAGCTGTAGATCGGACTGACGATTGTTAAGCGCGAGGCCGACTGCGATGGTCCGCAAGAGCGTCGTCTTACCGGCATTTGCATCGCCGCTGACGAGTGCATGGGTCACTTCATCAGGTGCGAATCGGACCAATATGGGATTGCCAGCCACCGACATGCCAACCGCAGCGGTAGCCGGGTAGAGCGGGCCGATGCTTGCCAGAAGGCGCATCAGGGGCACGGGCGGCTCGGCCGGGAGAGCCAGGCGCAGCTGCCAGCCATCGTCACCGCGCGAAACGCCTATATCGCCTGACCGCAGTGCCGATAGCAAGTCCCGCTTCAATACTCTGAGACGCTCCAAGCCGAGGGTGACCCGGCTTCTAATCTCATAAGTGATCGAGCGCTGGTGTATCTGTCCGCCCACCACCTCAGCCTCAGCGTCATACTGCCCCATGACGCGGCTAATTTGCTGGGTCTGTACTCCCAGTTGATGTGCCAGCTGCGGCTCGATTGTTGCGTGTGAAGTAGCTTCCAGGGTCATAATTCACCGTATTAGCACTAATGTTCTATTTCGAGCAAAAAAGAAAAGGCAGCCGCCCAAGCCGCCTTTTCAGAATGACATCAACTCATCAGGTTTGACGCAAAACCATCATGACCTTGCCCTGCACCTGTACCTCGCCCGGCGCCACGTAAATAGGCTGCATCGTCGGGTTGGCAGGCTGGAGGCGAATCTGGTTGCCTTCGCGGAAGAAGTACTTCAGCGTGGTCGTATCCCCGCGCAGCCAGACAGCCACCATGTCACCGTTACTGGCTTCATTCTGCTGCCGCATGACGACAATGTCCCCATCGTTGACCATGGCATCGATCATCGAATCACCGCTGACGCGCAGGGCAAACAGCCCTTCCGGTCGATCCGGGAGCATCGAGCTGCTCAGTTCAATGGCATCGTCGTCACCATAAGAGCTGAAGCCGTCGTGGCCAACTTCCAACGGCTCGCTGGCGACAATAGTGCCTGCCAGCGGTATCTGAACCAGTCGTTCAACCGAGTCGCGCACAGCCGAGGCTGCTCCGCGCACGGCACTACTGGCCGAATGGCCGAATTCACTGGCCTTCTCTGTCAGCCGAAGGCCGCGAGACACATCTGGATCACGGTCAAGGTAGCCGCGCTGCTCCAATTTGGCCAGATTGTAGTTGACCACTGAGGTCGACGTGATATGGACCGCTTTGCCAATTTCACGAATCGTTGGCGGACGACCCTGTTCTACCATATATTCTTGGGTAAATTCGAGGATGTCCTGCTGTCTTTTTGACAATGGTTTTTCACTCATTGGTGCGTCACTCCTCAGTGAATGTCTAGGGCGCTACTGATCACGATCGGAAAACCGCTCATTTGTTCTGAGTATAGCACGAACAGTTGTTCGGTGTCAAGTTATAGTCAACATGAGATTTGAAACATATACATTCCCCAGTCGTCGTTCTAATATTGTTTCCCACCATGGACTTGTGGCGACCAGCCAACCGCTGGCTGCTCAGGCCGGTTTGGCCGTGCTGCGGGACGGTGGAAACGCCATTGATGCCGCCATCGCGACGGTTGCCACGCTTTGCGTAGTCGAGCCTTGCTCGACCGGCGTTGGTGGTGATGCCTTTGCGCTTATCTGGTCGGCCGAGGATCAGGAGTTGTTTGGCCTGAATGCCAGCGGTCCGGCGCCGGCGGCCTTGACGGCCGACCATGTCCGTTCCCATGGGCATCAAACGTTTCCGGAGCGGGGCGGTTTGGCGGTAACGGTGCCGGGTGCGGTGCGCGGCTGGGAGCTGGCGCTGGATCGGTTCGGCACGCTCGGCCTCGATACGCTTCTGGCCCCGGCGATCGATTACGCGGCCAATGGCTTTCCGGTCAGCCAGCGGATTGCCAATGCGTGGCAGCGGTCAACCGAGCTGCTCGGTGGACAGGCCGATTCCCGCCGGGTGTGGCTTCCCAACGGCCGGGCGCTTCAGGCAAGCGAGATGTTTGCCAACCCTGAGTTTGCCAATTCGCTTCAGACGGTGGCTGATGAAGGATACGATGCGTTCTACCGGGGTCCGATTGCCCACCAGATCGTGGCCGCTGTTCAGGCGG
The DNA here is from genome assembly GCA_963715935.1 of uncultured Chloroflexia bacterium. Classification (GTDB taxonomy): domain Bacteria; phylum Chloroflexota; class Anaerolineae; order Promineifilales; family Promineifilaceae; genus Promineifilum. The sequence continues at coordinate 459,831 of CAVQSM010000011.1, forward strand.
ATGGCGGTCTGATGACCGAGATGGACTTGCAGGATTATGCAGCCGAGTGGGTGGAGCCGATCAGTGTGCCATATGGCGACGGCTACGCCTTCCATGAGATTCCTCCCAATGGTCAGGGTTTGGCAGCGCTGCTGGCCATTAATATCGCCCGCGAGCTTGATCTCGCATCGGTGGCTTATGGATCGGCCGACTACTATCATTTGCTTATCGAGGCGATGAAGTTGGGCTTCATTGACGCCCATCGCTACGTGGGCGATCCGCGCCAGGTCGATGTTCCGGTGCAGGCACTGCTCAGTGATAGCTACGCCGAACTGCGTCGTGGGCAAATCACGATGGATGAGGCTCTGCTCCCGGTGCCGGGAAGCCCGCCTCCGCATGGCGATACGGTCTATCTGACCGTCGCCGACGAGTATGGCAATATGGTCAGCTGGATCCAGAGCCTTTATATGGGGTTTGGAAGTGGGCTGAATGCGGGCACCACGGGCATCCAACTGCAAAACCGGGGGGCCAACTTCACTCTTGAACCGGGCCATCCCAATGAGGCAGCACCCGGCAAGCGACCATACCATACAATTATCCCCGGCTTCATCACCAAAGACGGCCGTCCCTGGTCGAGCTTTGGCGTTATGGGTGGCTTCATGCAGCCACAGGGCCATCTGCAGGTGGGCCTCAACATGATTGAGTATGGGATGGACCCGCAAACCGCCCTCGACGCGCCTCGTTTCAATTGGATTGAAGGGCGCCAGGTAGCGCTGGAAGAGCCGATTGGTGACGATGTGCGCGCCGACCTTGCGCGTCGCGGTCACGAGCTGCTGCCGCGCGGTACGCCACTCCACTACGGCGGGGGGCAGGTCATCGTGCGTGAACCGGCAAGCGGGGTCATGATTGGCGGCAGCGAGCCGCGCAATGACGGCGCGGCTGCCGGCTGGTAGGCTCCGTAGTGCAGCAAATGAGCGATGGGGTAACGGAGGCCTGCCGGTTAGCTACCGCTCGGACCGTGGGCTATACTAGTTTTTCGCTGGACCTCAGTAAGCCGCACCAACTGGGCCGCTGCGCCGGCGACCTGCATTTATGAACACGATTCAATGCTCGGTGGGCATCATGGCCCACAACGAAGAAGCCAACATTGGCCGGCTGTTGGAGCGTCTGGAGCAGCAGCGTCTGGACCGGGTCGACATCGCCGAGATCATTGTGGTGGCGAGTGGCTGCACGGATGGCACGGAGGTGCTTGTGCGTGAGGCGGCAGCTGCGGACCCGCGCATCATCCTCCTTGTCCAGCCACAGCGGGAAGGCAAGGCCTCGGCGATGAACCTCTTTCTGAGCCACGCTTCTGCGCCAGTTCTGGTGCTTTCGAGCGCAGACCTGCTGCCCGCGCCGGACACAATCGAGCTGCTCGTGGCCCCTTTTATGGATCCGGAGATTGGCATGACCGCTAGCCATCCGGTGCCGGTGAACGATCCGGAGCAGTTTATGGGCTTTGCGGCCCACATGCTCTGGGACCTCCATCACGAGATGAATCTGGTTGGATTTAAGGCGGGCGAGTTGATCGCATTCCGCCGTGTTTTTGAACGGATTCCACCCTTTACGGCCGTTGATGAGGCCAGTGTCGAGCCATTGATTCGCGGGCAGGGTTATCAGGTCCGCTATGTGGCGGATGCCATTGTTTACAACAAGGGTCCGGAGACGAGTGATGATTTCCTGCGCCAGCGCCGGCGCATCTATGCCGGACATCTGGAGATGCAAGACCAGCTCGGCTACTCGGTCAGCACGATGAGCGGCCTGACTATCCTCGGCCTGCTGCTCCGAAACCTCGACTGGCGGCCAAAGCAGTTTTTTTGGACCTGGCGAGTGGTCGGCCTGGAAGTGGCTGGACGCTGGCTGGGCCGCCAAGACTATAAGAACCGTCGCAGCCACACGGTGTGGGAGATCGCGACGACTACGAAGGAGTTGGAACTACAGTGAATTCGATGCCTGGCGTGCTGGCCCGTGTGCCGCTGTTTCGCGCCTACCGGCAATTCGGCTGGCCGAAGATGCTGCCGCTCAACATCACGCTGTCCCCATCGCCAAAGTGCAATTCGCGCTGCCTGACGTGCAACATCTGGATGAAGCGCGAGAACGAATTGACGCTGGACGAATGGGACAAGACGCTGGCTTCGCTTGGTGAAGCCCCTTACTGGTTTACGATCAGCGGCGGCGAGCCGCTCATGTTCCCTGGCATTGTTGAGTTGGCCCAACTGGCCTACAAGCATTGCCGTCCGGGAATCATCAACATTCCGACCAATGGCATTCTATCATCGATTCCCGACCGGGTAGAGCGCATTGCCGCCAGTTGCCCGGACAGCCAACTAATCATCAACCTGTCGTTGGATGGTGTGGGCGAGAAGCATGATGAGATTCGAGGTGTGCCCGGCAACTTCGTCCGCTTCGAGGAGCGCCTACGCCAACTTCTGGAACTGCGCGAAAGTCTGCCCAATCTGACGATTGGCATTCACTCTGTCGTGTCGGTTTTTAGCGTCGGCCATCTCGACGAGCTTATCGAATACGCTGACCAGTCTGGCGCCGACCAGTTCATCACTGAAATCGCAGAGCCTCGGGTGGAGTTGGACACCGTCGGCCTTCCGATTACGCCCAGCCCTGAGGAGTATACAGAGGCAATCGACCGGCTGATTAGCTACGTCGAGAGCAAAGAGTATAAGGGGCTGTCCCGCATCACAGAAGCATTTCGTGTGGAATACTACAAACTGGTGAAGCGCATTCTAGATGAGGAAGATCAGGTGATTGACTGTTACGCCGGTTGGGCCAGCGCCCAAATCTACGCTGACGGGACGGTGTGGCCATGCTGCGTACGGGCGGACAATCTGGGCAATCTGCGGGACCACAACTACGACTTCAAGGAGATCTGGTTTGGCGAGGCGATCCAGGAAGTGCGTCGCAGCATCGCGGCTAAAGAGTGCCATTGCCCCTTGGCCAACGCCTCCTACACCAACATGTTAATCGACGTACCAACGCTGGCCCGGGTGGGAACCAAGGTGATTTCGCCCAGCCAGATTCAGGTGAATGACCACAGTCGTTCAACAAGGCCGGAGAAGGTTTCGCTCCCGGTCGAGTAGCGGTAAGATAGACGGTAGATGATCAAGGAACCGGACCTCGCCACGCTTCGTAAGTTCCTCATCGACCATTATGACGATGCGGAGTTGACGCGCCTCTGTTTTGATCACTTTCACGAGGTGTTCCAGGACTTTACGGCCGACGCCACAAAGGGCCAGAAGGCGCTCCAGTTGATCGGTTTTTGCCAGCGGCGCGGGCTGCTACCCGATCTGATGTCGGTGCTGGAAGATGAGCGCCCTGTCCCGTTTATGGAACGATTCGGTTCGTTGGACGAGGCGCTGTTTGCCGACGACGTTCGCGTTGACCTGAACACGGCCAACCAGACGAAGTTGGCGGCCGTTCCCGGTGTGGGGCATCGACTGGCCAAGACCATAATCCGCCACAGACCGTATGAGACGGTGGAAGAACTGCGTCGCGTCCCCGGCATCGGTCCCAAGCGCTACCAGGCAATCCGGGATTGGTACATGGTCACAGCCGGCGAAGAAGAGGAAGACGAGGGCGCGGCTCCGGTTGGCGAACCCATCCCGCCGCCTCAACCGCCTGCTACAGGTCACACTGAGGTGCCAGATGTCGTTTGATTGGCTGAATAACTTTTTGCGCGAAAGCACAAAGGCACCCAACTACGCGGAGAAGACGCTCGCCGCCTACCGCCTCGGCATTAAGGCCAAAGGGTCGATTGCTGGGGTGAGAGTTGAGATTGACCCGGATGGCTGCGCCGCCTGCCGCGATCTGGACCAGACGGCCGTCTTCCAGCCGGACGACGCCCCGATCCTGCCGCTGGCCGAATGCGACAAAGGGCTGCACTGCCAGTGCGTCTACCGACCGGTAATGAAATACGAACTGGGAGATGCGACCAGCAGCGACCAGGCGTAGCGGGTCCGGGCGCTGCCCTTAGCCCGCTTGCCCAGAATGACTGCCGCACCACCATGCTCAAGCACATCGCCATTAAGGATCTCTACGCCCTGGCCCTGGCAGAAGGCGAAGGCATGGGCACGGCCTACGAGTATTTCGCTAAGCGACTGGTGCTCGACAAGTGGCTGAAAGCGTTCACACGACCGAATCGCGTCCTGATCGCGGGACTGCCGGAAAAGTACGGCGCCAGCCTCGACTCGATTCTACTGGCCCAGGAACTGGGTGCGCGCCAGGTGACGGTCATCGATGAGCGGCCTGCCGCTCTGGACAGACTGAAGCACTCACTGGCTGCGCTGGACGAGGCGGGGGTGACTTTGCCCGTACCTGACATGCTCGTGATTGAGAGCTGGAGCGAGCTGCCTGAGACAGTGACCGGATATGATCTGGCGATTAGCTCTGAGGTGGTGCAGCGTTTGGCGGAAGACGTCCGCCCGGTCTATGTGCAGCAACTGCGGCAGCGCGCTGACCATCTGGCGGTATTCACCCCCAATGCCGACAACCCGGCACACACCGATCGTAGCGGATTGGGGGGGCTGTCGCTGGGCGAGCTGACGTCGCTTGCGCAAAGTCCGGTCGACATTCGCCGCGCTGCCCGGACCGGCTATGTGGATATGCCGCCGTTTCCCCCGGGCATTACGCGGTCAGAGGACCAACGCGAGCAGGCAACTACCGGTCTGTTCGAGGCATCGGTCATGCGCGGATTGGAAACGTACGCGCGGACGGAAACGCTGCTGCCGGAGAGCGTTCGCAAACGTCAATCCCATATCGTCTATGCGCTTGTGCCCGGCTAGACGGCCGATCCCTACGGCTGCCCCTCATTCCGGCGCTGATTACCTGCCACAGCCCTGATCATATCGCATAGTCATGCGGGCACTGTTTACCCGCCTGTGGGCATGGGTTATAATGCGGTCGCTCGGCAACAGGGTCGAGACCTTCATGAGGAGACGATTGATACAATGCCCAAAGCCTTAATTACCGGGGTCACCGGACAAGACGGCTCATACCTGGCCGAGTTTCTTTTGGAGAAGGGGTATGACGTCGTGGGAATGGTGCGCCGCACCAGCACAATCAACTTTCACCGCATCGCCCATATTCAGGACCAGATGCAGTTGGTGCCCGGCGATCTGGGCGACCAGATCTCCCTGATTCACATCCTGGAGGAGCACCGGCCTGATGAGGTCTATAATCTGGCGGCTCAGTCGTTTGTTCAGACATCCTGGAACCAACCCGTGTTTACAGGTGATGTTACCGGGTTAGGGGTGACAAGAATGCTGGACGCGATCCGCATCGTTGACCCCAAGATTCGCATGTACCAGGCCAGCTCCAGCGAGATGTTTGGCAAAGTCGTTGAGGTCCCCCAGCGCGAGACGACACCGTTCTACCCGCGGAGCCCGTACGGCGTCGCCAAAGTGTACGGTCACTGGATCACGGTCAACTACCGGGAGAGCTACGATTTACACGTCAACTCCGGCATCTTGTTCAACCACGAATCACCCCGGCGCGGTCTGGAGTTCGTCACCAGGAAGATCTCCCATCACGTCGCTCGGATCAAGCTGGGTATGTCGGACGAACTGCGTCTCGGCAATCTGGATTCGCGGCGCGATTGGGGCTATGCGGCCGACTACGTTCAGGCGATGTGGCTGATGATGCAGCAAGAGAAGCCCGACGACTTTGTTGTGGCTACGGGCGAGACCCACTCTGTCGAAGAGTTCCTGGAAGTAGCCTTTGGCCATGTGGATCTCGATTGGCACGACTACGTCGTCCAGGACCCGCAGTTCATGCGCCCGGCTGAAGTTGATTTGTTGGTGGGCGATCCGACCAAGGCCCGCGAAACGCTCGGCTGGGAGCCCACCGTTTCCTTCACGGAGCTGGTCGAGATGATGGTCGATGCTGACCTGGCCATCTTGCGGTCAGGCGAGAAAGTGTATTAGCACCGGTCGATGCGTCCGGGTTGCAGGAGGATGTTTGCTAGATGACGATTGTATTTGGGACAGATGGGTGGCGTGGCCGCATTGCTGAGGATTACACGTTCGACAATGTGCGGCGCTGCTCCCAGGGATTCGCGACGTTCTTAAAGGCGGAGGGATTGGCGGAAAAGGGTGTGGTCATTGGTCATGACCAGCGCTTCCAGGCGGAGTATTTTGCCGTAGCGGCCGCTGAGGTGTTAGCTGGTAACGGCATCAAGGTCTGGCTGACGGACGGGGCGACCCCAACGCCAGCCATCTCCTATTCGGCTATCGACCGCAAGGCGGGCGGAGCGATCAATATCACAGCCAGCCACAATCCGCCGCAGGACTGCGGCTTCAAAGTGCGCGATCCCAACGGCGGCGCGATTCCGCCGGACGGCTTGAAGCGCATCGAAGCGGCCATCCCCGGCGAAACTCCGACCAATCGCCTTGCCCTGGACGATGCCCTGACCGACGGTCTGATCACCCGCTTCGACCCTGCTCCCGCCTACATCGATTTGCTCAACCGTCTGGTCGACATGGAGCCAATTCGCAACGCGGGTTTCAATGTGCTGGTCGACTGCATGTGGGGCAACGCGGCTGGCTGGTATCCACGCCTTCTGGCAGGCGGCCGTACCACGGTGCACGAGGTTCACAACGAGCGCAATCCCATCTACCCTCACATGTCGCGGCCCGAACCGATTCCGCCCAATGTCGATCATGGCCTGTCGTTTGTCAAGGTGCTTGATGCAGACGTGGCCATCATCAACGATGGCGACGCCGACCGCGTAGGTATGGGCGACGAGAACGGCCAATTCATCGATCAGCTTCGCGTGTATGGGCTGCTCGGCTACTACTTCCTCGAAGTTCGCGGAGAGCGCGGGCCGATTGTGAAGACGATCTCCACAACCAAGATGCTAAACAAGCTGGGTGCGCTCTACGACGTGCCGGTGTACGAAACGGGTGTTGGCTTCAAGTACATCGCGCCCAAGATGATGGAAGTCGACGCAATGCTGGGCGGCGAAGAGAGCGGGGGTTACGCGTTTCGCGGCCACGCTCCTGAGCGGGACGGTATCCTGGCCGGTCTCTATCTGCTTGATCTCATGGTTCAGACGGGTAAGAAACCGTCGGAGCTGCTGGAGTGGTTGTTCGAGAAAGTCGGGCCGCATTACTACGACCGTATCGACACAGCGTTCGACAAGTCGGAGACGCAGGCCGTTCGGGAGCGGGTGCTGGCGGCTGAACCGGAGACGATTGGCGGCCTGAAGGTCGTCGATACGATCACGATCGACGGCTTCCAATACATCATGGAGGACGGCGGTTGGCTGCTCATCCGCTTCAGCGGTACTGAGCCGATTATCCGCGTCTATTGCGAGACCACTCACGAGGATCGCGTCGACGATATCCTCGCTGACGGGCTGCGCATCGCTGGCCTCAAGGCCTAGGAATCTGGTTTTCGTGACCACCGAACCTGCTTTCCAGGATCAATATGCGGATAAAGTCAGCTACTGTTACGGTTGCGGCCGTCTGAACGATCACGGTCTGCATGTTCGCAGCTTCTGGGATGGTGACGACTCGGTCTGTGACTTCCAGCCACGACCCTACCACCTGGCTGTGCCTGGCTACGTCTACGGCGGACTGATTGCCTCGCTGATTGACTGCCACGCCACAGGAACGGCGGCGGCCGCCGCCCATCGAGCGGCGGGACGGCCGATGGACTCTGACCCGCCCCTGCGCTTCCTGACCGCATCTCTCCACGTCGACTATCTCAAGCCGACGCCGCTGGGCCCGGTCCTGCGGCTGCGCGGCCGGGTAACTGAGCAAACCGATCGCAAAGTCATTGTGGCAGTTACGCTGACGGCCGATGAGATGGTCAGTGCGAAGGGCGAGGTCGTTGCCGTGCTCGCGCCAGAGGCGTTCATGGCGGCCGTGCCGGACGCGCCAACGACGCCGATTTGAGATGACGAACCACCTCGTCGACACCCATTGCCATCTAGACTTCGATCGGTTTGACGAGGATCGTCCCGACGTGGTGGCGCGAGCCAGGGAAGCGGGCGTGTCGCAGATCGTCGTGCCTGCCGTGGATCTGGAGAATATCCAGGTCGTGCTGTCGCTGACGGAGCAGTTTCCCGGCGTTCTGGCGGCGGTGGGGATCCACCCAAACTCGGCCGCTGAGTGGCAGGCGGCATGGCTCGATACCATCAAAGAACAGGCCGCCCACAGTCATGTGGTCGCAATCGGCGAGATCGGGTTGGATTACTACTGGGACAGCACACCGCAGGTGACTCAGCAAGAAGCGTTTCGCGCCCACCTGGAACTGGCGGCTGCTCTCGATCTGCCTGTCATCGTCCACAACCGCGACGCAACGCGCGACGTCTTGCGCATGCTGGCTGAATCGCCGCTCGCAGGAAGGCCACGGGCAGGCGTGCTCCATTCGTTCTCCGCTGATCATGAAGCGGCCGCTGAGGCGGTGGCACTTGGCTTCTATGTTGGCATCACCGGTCCGGTGACCTTCAAGAAAGCAGAAGAACTGCGAAAGGTCGTAGCTACGGTGCCGCTCGACCGGCTGCTTATTGAGACTGACGCTCCGTTTCTGGCGCCGCAGCCGTACCGGGGCAAGCGCAATGAACCGGCATACGTGCGCTATGTAGCTGAAGCCGTTGCGACAGTGCGTGGGGCAACTGTAGATGAGATCGCCGCCGCCACGACGAACAACGCCCGCCGGCTCTTCCAGCTTGAGGGCCGGTCATCTCTGTAAGGCGCATCTGACCACGGTCAATCAGCTCCATGCAACCCATCGCGACCGATCTTTCTATCGTCATTGTCAACTGGAATGTGCGCGACCTGCTGCGCGGAACGCTGGCGTCGATCGCTGCTGGCCAGGGCGAGCTGACTATTCAGACGATTGTGGTCGACAGCGGCTCGCAGGACGGCAGCGTGGCTATGGTGGCTGATGAGTTCCCGGATGTCACCTTGATTGCCTGTCCGGAAAACGTTGGCTTCGCGCGAGGCAACAATATTGGATTTGCTGAGGCAGGTGGCCGGTATGTCCTTCTGCTGAACCCGGACACTGTGGTGGTGGGCGATGCGCTGACGGTCATGGTAGATCGGTTGCGCCAGGACACCAGCATTGGCGCTCTGGGCCCGCAGCTGCTCAATCCGGATGGCACGGTCCAGTCGAGCCGGCGGCGTTTTCCCACGGTCGCTACGGGACTGTTCGAAAGCACGTGGCTGGAAGGTGTGGCTCCGTCGGGCGTGCTGGACAGGTACTACATGGCTGATCGACCCGACGATCGGGCAACCGAGGTTGATTGGGTCACGGGCGCGGCGATCATGGTTCCTCGCGAAGTCATCCAGGATGTGGGCGGTCTGGACGAGGGCTATTTCATGTACTCTGAGGAGCTGGACTGGTGCCGTCGCATCAAGGAAGCGGGGTGGCAGATCGTCTATGAACCGGCAGCGCAGGTTGTCCATTACGTTGGCCAGAGTAGTGATCAGGCTGTGACCGCGCGACATATCAACTTCCAGCAAGCCAAACTGCGCTACTTCCGCAAATACCACGGCCGAACAACAGCGGCCGCTCTGCGCCAGTTCTTGCTGCTCAGTTACGCGTCCCAGATCGCAGTCGAGGGAGCAAAGGGAGCGGTCGGTCACAAACGCGACCTGCGCCGCCAGCGCGTAGCAGCGTATCTGGAAATACTACGGTCGGGACTGCATCCGGCGGGTTATTCGTGAGGCAGGGGAGCAGAAAGCGACGATGCGCATAGGCCTTATCACAGGAGAGTATCCTCCAATGGAAGGCGGTGTCGGCGCGTTTACCGAACAGTTGGCGCTGGCGATGGGCGTGGGTGGGCACGAAGTCCATGTCATCACGTCCGTTCGTGCTCGCCCGTCCGATGCACCACGCAACTTATCCGGGTCCAGTGAACCGTTTGCCCAATCGTTCGGCTGGCTCCATCCTCGAGCCAATCGCTGGCGGTGGCCCACGCTGGCAACCGTTGCCGACATCGCGGTTCGCTACGAATTAGAGGTGTTGAACCTCCAGTATCAGGCGGCCGCCTACAACATGAACAGCCCGGCCATCAACTTCCTGCCGCGGCGGCTTGCGCCGATCCTCCCGGTTGTGGTCACATTTCACGATCTGCGCGTGCCGTATCTGCTGCCCAAGGCCGGGTCCCTGCGCGAGAAGGCGCTGATATTCATGACGCGTCAGGCGTCGGGCAGCATCGCTACCAACGCCGCAGACCAGGAGCGGCTGGACGGCTGGAGCAACCGCCCCCTCGCGCAGATACCGATTGGCAGCAACATCGAAACATACCACGCCAACCATATTGAGATTGCCGAGATCCGCGACAAGCTGGGCCTGAATGAGGGCGACTTCCTGCTCGGTTACTTCGGGTTTGTTTCGCATGCCAAGGGGGCTGACACCCTCATTGAGGCGTTGGCCCAGCTGGATTCACGTTACCATCTGGTTTTTATTGGCGGACAGGCGGGTGACAGCGACCGGGCCAACAATGAAGCGTTTCATCAAGAACTGGAGGCGGCCATTGCCTCTACCGGGCTCGCCAGCCGTGTCCACTGGACCGGTTTTCTCCCCTCACAGCGCGTCTCAGCCCATTTGGGAGCGGCTGACTTGATGGTCATACCCTATCGTGACGGAGTGAGCCTGCGACGGGGTACACTCATGGCGGTGCTGGCCCATGGCCGTCCGCTTCTGACCACGCAAGGGCCAGAGCCGCCCGAGCTGTTCCAGCAGGGAGAGGCGATGTGGTTGGTGGCGCCGGATGATCCGGAAGCGCTGGCGGCTGCCGTGGAGGAGTTGGCCGGTGACCCAGAACGCCGCGCCGCGCTGGCAGCCGGGGCGAAGACGCTGGGCAATTCGTTTGGCTGGGACAGAATTGCCAGCGACACAGTCAGTTTCTATGAGCAGGTCATTGCCGTATCACCGCCGGCGCGCAATCAGAATCGGTGAATCATCGTCACCGCCGAGGCTGTCTCGGCGACGACGATGAAGCCGAAGCGGCGGTAGAGTCGTCGGGCCGGGTTCGTTCTTGTCACACTGAGCGAAAGAGCAGGGTAGGACGCCTCAGCAGTGGCAAGCAGCTCTCCAAGCAGTCGTGAGCCAACCCCTTTGCCTCGAAACCCGGGCAAGACCGCAATGGTCAGTTCCGGCGTCGCCGCGTCCACGTAGCCATAGCCGGGCGCATCAGCCGGCATGAGACGGGCCCAGGCAGTGCCTACGGGCACGCCGCCCGTTTCCGCCACGATCCCAAAGTCGTCAGCCCGCCCCCAGCCATCGACATAACGACGCAGCTCGGCATTACGTTGGACTGCCTCCACCGACCACGCTTCCTGGCCCGGCCCGGTATAAACAGCCAGCGCCAGCATATCCCACAGGAACGGTTCATCGTCAGGTTGGGTGCGGCGCAATCTCATCATGGCGACTCCTCTCGGCAAGGCGGTGGCTCTGATGCATTGTAACGTCGAACCGGTCGGGGCGCGATGCGACGCGGAGACGTAGGTTAATCATGGTTTAGCCGCAAGTGGCCATGCCGGACCGTACTGCTAGAATGGGGAGGTTATGCTCGAGCGACGCCTTCTGGCCCTCATCCTTATCCTGTTTCTCGCCCTTGGCACGGTATATGCTCTGGTGACCCCGGCATTCGAGGCATCGGACGAACTGTGGCACTATCCAATGGTGCGCCATCTGGCCGATGGCAATCCGCTTCCGGTACAGGTCTTTGATCCGGCGCTGGCAGGGCCGTGGAATCAGGAAGCAAGTCAGCCGCCGCTCTACTACTACGTCGCGGCTGCGCTGACGTTCTGGATTGATACGGCCGACATGGAGACGGTTCGCTGGTTGAACCCTCATGTCGATACCGGCGTAATTACCCCCGACGGCAATACCAATTTGGCCATTCATGACCCAGCGGCCGATCCCTGGGCGGGCACGCTGTTGGCCGTGCGACTGGTGCGCCTGTTCTCGGTTCTACTCGGCGCAGTGACGGTCTATCTGACGTACAAGATTGCGCGTGAGGCTGCACCTGACCGGCCGGTCGTGGCGCTGGGGGCGGCATCCCTCAATGCGTTCCTGCCGATGTTCCTGTTTATCAGCGGGGCGGTCAACAACGATAATCTGGCCATTCCACTGGCGTCGTTGGCGCTGCTGATCATGATTCGTATCGTCCATTCACGACGGGCGATCTATCGTCCTGTGCCCTGGACGACCTGGGCCGGGCTGGGCGTTGTCATCGGTCTGGCTGTGCTGACCAAAGAGGGGACGCTTGGTCTGCTGCCAATGGCGTTTGGCACGGCAGTCGTCGCCGCCTGGCAATGGGCAGTGCGCCACGATCGCAGCAGCGGCACGCCGCCGCCGGCATCGTGGATTGTGCCTGCAGCGGGTCGTCTGGTCTGGGCCCTTGTCCTGGTCATGGTGCCCGTGCTGCTTATAGCGGGCTGGTGGTACTATCGCAATATCGTGCTCTACGGCGACTGGCTGGGCTGGAACGCTTTCATCGCCGTGCTTGGCGAGCGAGCCCAGCCAGCCTCTCTCCTGCAGCTCTGGGGCGAACGCCGTGGCTTCATGATGTCCTACTGGGGCCTATTTGGCGGCGTCAACATTCCTTTTCCGATGTGGGTTTACACCGTGCTCAACGCCGTTCTGTTGGCCAGCGTGGCCGGGTTTGTTGTTTACGCAATTGGACTTCTCAGTCGCGAGTGGACGCTGTGGCGCGAGTCAGTCACCGATTGGTTCGCCCGGCTGCTGGCAGCGGTTGAGCGCAACTTCGCCCTCATCGTCTGCCTGGTCTTTTCGGTGGCCGTTGTCTACGGGTTGATTCAATGGGCCACGACGACCTGGTCGTCCCAGGGGCGGCTGGTATTTACCGCCATCTCACCGTTGGCTACGCTAATGGCGCTCGGTCTGGCCGGCTGGCTGCCCGTGCGTCCGGCGCGGGCAATCATGGGTGCGGTGGCCGTCTTCATGCTGGCGGTCGCGGTGGCGGCGCCGTTCCTCGTCATCGCTCCGGCCTACCAGGTTGCTAACGAGACCCTACGGCAGCCGCTCCCGGTCGAGGCAACCTTTGGCGATGCGATGCGATTGTCCGCCTACGAGATGGAGCCTGATACAGCCACACCGGGAGATGGCGTCTGGGTGAGCCTACAGTGGGATGTCTTGCAGGAGATGGATCGCGACTGGAGTGTGTTCGTCCATCTGAACGATCCCGTCCTCGACCAGCCGATCGCCCAGCGGGACATGTATCCGGGACAGGGTCTGCTGGCCACAAGCTTGCTGGAGCCGGGCAGTCAGCTGGTCGACAGATTTTACCTGACGCTGCCTAAAACGGCCGTCGCTCCGGCCGATCTGGAACTGGCGGTTGGTCTCTATGATTTCAATACGAAAGAACGTCTGCCCACAGATGCCCCAGGAAACGCCGCACGTCTGGGCCAGCTTGCACTACAGGGTCGAGAAGGGCCGGTGCCCAATCCGGTCTCGATCTTCTTAGAGCACGGGCTGGAGTTGGTCGGATTCCTGGTTGAACCGCGCCGTACAGCGGCAGGGGAGACGATCATGGCAACCACCTTCTGGCGACCGTCTGAGACGTTACCCGAAGATTATACGTTCTTTGGACAGGTGGTGGATGCAGACACAACACGCTATGCTAGCTCTGACCTGACACCCCAGCTAGCTACTTCCCAATGGACCCCGGGACAGACCTATCCGGTGACGATGCCCCTAGCGCTCGATCCGGCTACGCCGGCGGCCACGTATCCGCTTATTGTCGGGTTATATATTCAGGATAATGAAGGCAGCTTCAACCGGCTGCAATTGGTGACCGATGATGGTCGGCTGACGGACAATTTTCTGACTTTGACACGTGTGCGTGTCGATTAATCATGGGACAACTGGACAGCCCGACAGACGTAACAACGCCCCGTACCAGCCGCACGGGACGCTACCGCGAGGTGGCCAACCCCACACGCTCGCCGCTGGCGCTTGGCGCGTTGGCGGGGCTCCTGGCCGTACTTGGTGGGTTGGTGCTGGCCTTTGGTGGCCCGCTGGCTGGGGCGGCAGTCCTTGTTGCCGGGCTGATTGTCGTGCTCGTACTGCGCGACATACGTGTCGGCTTTCTGGGCCTGGTGGCTGTTGTCACGCTTCTGCCCTTCGCTACGCTTCCGTTTGACATCGGTATAACGCCAACGTTCCTTGATCTGGCGCTGGCGGCCGTTGTGCTTGTTTGGCTTCTCGGCATTGTCAGTGGCAGGCAGCAAAGCCTGGAGACAGGCCCAATCGGGCTGCCGCTCATCGCCTTCATCATTGTCGCCATCTTCGCCTTCATTTTCGGACTCAACAATGGACCGTTGACGCCCACACTGCTGCGCAAGTTTGCCGAGCTAATCCTCAGCCTGTTCTTTGTCATTGTGATCGTCGACTACTGCCGGACCTGGGTGCATCTGGAGTTCCTGGTCAAGCTCATTATGCTCGGCGGGGGGGCGGCGGCCATCGTGGCCATCGGCTTCTGGCTGCTCGCCGAGGACACCACCAACAGCTTGCTCAACGCCTTGCAGATAATTGGCTATCCGGGGGGCTGGGTTATCCGGTATATTGAGGAGAACCCGGCGTTGGCAGAGCGGGCGATCGGCACATCAGTCGATCCCAATGTGCTTGGGGGCCTGCTGCTGATCATTGGCGCGTTGGTCGGCCCGCAGGTCGTGACCAAGCAGCCGTTGTTCCGGCGTTCAGTCACGTTGGCGATTGCCGGTCTCATCTTCGTTGCCATCGTGCTGACGTTTTCACGGGGTGCGATGCTCGGCCTGGTTGCCGGGTTAGGATTTGTGGCCGTGGCCAGGTACCGGCGCTTGCTGCCCTATCTGGTCGTCGTGGGTCTGCTGCTGCTGCTGCTGCCTGCCACGCAAGGCTATATCGGCCGCTTTGTGGAAGGGATTCAGGGGCAGGACCTGGCCACACAAATGCGCTTTGGTGAGTACAAGGATGCGCTTATCCTGATCCAACGCTATCCGATCTTTGGTGTTGGTTTCGCCGGGACGCCCGATGTGGACATCTATCTGGGCGTGGCCAGCGTCTACTTCACGATCGCCCAGTTGATGGGGCTGGTCGGCCTGTTGGCCTTCTTCGCCGTCATCGCCACTGTGTTCATCTATGCCTTTCGCAATCGCGCAGCAGCCCGACTGAATGAGCGACACGACGCTGTCTGGCTGGGCCTCCATGCTGCGCTCATTGGCGGTCTTGTGGCCGGGGTGTTCGACCATTACCTCTTCAATCTGGAGTTTCACCACGCCGTGACGGTCTTCTGGATGTTCATCGGTCTGGCGACGGCGTCTACCCGCCTGATCGCGGCGGATGCCGCCGAGGCTGAGGAACAGGCTGAGCAGGTCGCACGAAGTGCACAACCCCGATTCCGACCCCTTCCCACTGAGGCATAAAAAAGCGGGACCAGCATTGCGCCGGTCCCGCCCGTAACTACGTTGTGTGTGGCCTGAGTGCTGCGCCTAGATGGCGGGCAGCATCTCCTCGGCCGGATCGGCCGCCTTGGTGTCGCCTTCGCGCAGGACGATTTCGTCATCCTCAACGTCGATGAGTATCACATCACCTTCGCTGAACTGGCCTGCCAGCACGGCGTCGGACAGTTTGTCTTCAACCGCTCGCTGTACCAGGCGGCGCAGCGGGCGGGCACCATACTCGGCGTCATACCCGTTGGTCGCCAGCCAATCCTTGGCCGCATCGGTGGATTGCAGAACCAGCATCTGCTCATCAAGCCGGTCATTTACCTCGTTCAAAACGAGATCGACGATCTGGCGGATGTCTTCTTGCTGCAGCTGACGGAAGACAATGACACTGTCCAGCCGGTTCAGGAACTCGGGCCGGAAGTGGCGCTTCATCTGCTCCATCAACTTCTTCTGCATGTCGCGGTAGTTATCTTCAAGCTCCAGGGCAGAATCACGCTGGAAGCTGAATCCAACACCCGCACCGCGCTTGATTGTTTCCGCGCCGACATTCGAGGTCATGATAATCATGGCGTTCTGGAAGTTGACCAACTGCCCCTTGGCGTCGGTCAGATGTCCTTCTTCCATGATTTGCAGCAGCAAGTTGAATGCCTCTGGATGCGCCTTCTCGATTTCGTCAAAGACGACGATCGAGTAAGGACGGCGGCGAACCGCCTCGGTCAGCTGACCGGCGTCCTCATAGCCCACGTATCCGGGCGGCGAACCGACCAGACGAGCAATGCTATGACGCTCCATAAACTCGGACATATCCAACTGCACCAACGCCTCTTCGCTGCCAAACAGGAAGCGGGCCAGCGCTTTGGTCAGCTCGGTCTTGCCCACACCCGTCGGGCCGAGGAAGATGAACGAACCAATGGGACGGCGGGGGTCTTTCAGACCGGCACGCGCCCGGCGCACTGCTTTCGAAATCGCTTCGATCGCTTCACCCTGGCCGACGATATAGTTGGCCAACTCTTCTTCCATGCGCAGCAATCGCGCCGACTCTTCTTCCGTCAGCTGATACACCGGTATGCCCGTCCACATGGACAGCACTTCGGCGATATCGGAGGCCATCAGCATCTCGTTCTCGTCGGCGTCGGACCGACCGGCGCGCAATTGATCAAGTTGCCGTTGGATCTCTTCTTCTTGCTCGCGAATGTTCGTGGCTTCATCGTACTGTGACGACTCTACCGCTTCGTTGCGCTGCACGCGCAAGTCGCGCAGGGCGTCGTACGCCTCACGGATGTCGGCCGGCTGCTGGACGCGATACATGCGGACGCGGGAAGCGCCCTCATCGATCAGGTCAATCGCCTTGTCCGGCAGGAATCGCTCAGTTACGTAGCGAGTCGACAGACTAACGGCCGCTTCGATTGCTTCGTCGGAAATCAACAGATTGTGATGCTGCTCGTAAGCGCCCTTGATGCCCTTGAGAATCTCGACCGCTTCCTCGGGGGAAGGCTCATCGACATGCACGGGCTGGAAGCGACGTTCGAGCGCGGCATCGCTCTCGATGTACTTCCGGTACTCGTCCATGGTCGTCGCGCCGATACATTGCAGTTCGCCACGAGCGAGCGACGGCTTCAAGATGTTGGCCGCGTCGACTGAGCTGCCAGCCGAGCCGGCACCAACCAGCATGTGGACTTCGTCAATGAACAAGATGGCATCGCTGGACTTCAGCTCTTCGATGACGCGCTTGAGGCGCTCTTCGAACTGGCCGCGATACATCGTACCGGCGACCAGGCTACCCACGTCCAGCTGGAGGACGCGCTTGCCATGTAACGATTCCGGCACGTCGCCGTCCACGATACGTTGGGCCAGGCCCTCGACGATCGCGGTCTTGCCGACACCAGGTTCTCCGATGAGGGCTGGATTGTTTTTCGTGCGGCGAGCGAGAATCTGGATAACGCGCTCGATCTCAGTCTGACGGCCGATCACCGGATCCAGCGCATACTCCTGCGCCAGGGCGGTCAGGTCGGTGGCCAGTTGATCGACCAGCGGCGTCTTGCTCTTTTCTTTCTTGCTTGGCTGCCGACGTGTCGGTGTGGAGGAACCAGTTTCCTGCGAGGAGACCGGGCTTTCCTTCAACATCCGGCGGGTCTGGCGGCGGATCTGCTCGGCGCTGATGCCGAACTTGCGGAGTACATCGATGGCCAGCCCTTCGTTCTGGCGGGCAAGACCCAGTAGGAGATGTTCCGTGCTTATGTAATGCTGACCCATGCGCCGCGCTTCCTCAACAGCATATTCGAGGACTCGCTTGGTGCTGGGGGAGAGTTCGGTCTTCGTGAAAGGTGTGCGCGTGCCCTGGCCGCCCGAAAGCCGTTCGACCATTGCCTGCACCCGCGTCACTTC
The DNA here is from genome assembly GCA_963715935.1 of uncultured Chloroflexia bacterium. GTDB lineage: Bacteria > Chloroflexota > Anaerolineae > Promineifilales > Promineifilaceae > Promineifilum. Next base: position 477,650 of record CAVQSM010000011.1, read on the forward strand.
CAAACCGAGCTCACGGAGAACGCGTCCGGCTACGCCACCTTCTTCCTGAAGGAGACCGATCAGAACGTGTTCGCCTCCGATATAACTGTGGTTGAGCCGCTCTGCCTCTTCCTGGGCCAGACTCAACACACGGCGGGCGCGCTGCGTAAAACGTTCCCAATTCTTTGAATTCACGGCATTTACCTCAATAGTTCGCCAGGTACCTGGCGCCGGCTACATCGTGTTTAGCGAGGCAAGGTCTGCTTCGATATATTCTGCGGATGATACTTGCTTCAGACTCAGGCCCACCTGCCGTTGCTTCGGGTCCAGTCGGATAATCCGAACTGTCACCCGGTCGCCCGGCTTCACGATGTCGCGCGCCTGCTCAACTCGTTCTTCTGCTAACTCCGATATATGGATAAGCCCTTCTAGTTGGTAGTCGTCATCCAGACGGGCGAAAGCGCCGAACTTGGTCAGGCGCGTGATTTGGGCCTCTGCAAGCTGGCCCACGGAATACAACTCGTCAATGTGGCTCCACGGATCCGCTTCGAGGCGCTTCATACTCAGGGCCACCCGTTGGCGATCCTGATCGACGTTGAGCACCTGAACCTGGACCACGTCACCGCGATTGACCAGTTCGTCTGGCGACTGGACACGTTTCCAGCTCAGCTCAGACAGATGGACAAGACCTTCGATCCCGCCGATGTCGACGAACGCGCCAAAGTCGGCCAGGTTAACGACCCGACCTTCGATGACTGCGCCCTCTTCGAGATTGGCCAGAATTTCATCTTTGGCTGCCTGACGAATCTCCCGCGTAGCGGCAAGTTCAGACAGGATAAGGCGATTGCGGTCGCGATCGACCTCAATCACTTTTACGGTTACAGGCTCGTCTACTAGCGTCTGCATCGCGCGCTGCCGGTCTTCATAGCTACCGGAAGGCAGGCGATTACGCCCAAGCTGCGAGTTCGGGACGAACCCCCGCAACTGCCCTAGCGTCACTAACACGCCGCCTTTGTTAAAGCCGACGATCTCTGACTCATATACGTCCTGCGATTCAAGCAAGTCCGCAGCGGTCACCCAATCTTTTTCCTCGGCTGCCTTGCGGTAGCTCAGGATGATATTGCCGTTGCCGTCCTCAGGATCGAGAACGTAGACCATGATCTCTTCACCCTCGATCAACGACGCTTTGGTCGCTGAATCGAGCGAGTTGATCTCCTGGTTCGTAATCAAACCTTCGGACTTTGCGCCGATATCTACTAGGATCTCGTTGTTTCGAACGGCCACGATGTGGCCGGGCCGGACTTCGCCGACTTTGGGCATGTAAACTTCCTGGGTCAAGAGGAAGTTCATTGGGTGGTCACTGTCGCCAATTTGGGGGTCTAACGTCATGATGTGAAAAATTCCTATGCGCCTGCTGGCCGCAAGGCCTCCGATTTGACTCGATTATACTGAGTTTAGGGTGCTTGGCAAAGAAACTAATGTATTGTATAAGTGCGATCCATGGTGCCAGGTATGCTCTATGCGCCCGAAAAAAGGGGGGTGGATTCGTCGCGACCAGTGCGCCGGTTGTTCCCCATCATCCTCCTCGTCCTCGCGCTTCTTCCTCGACTCGTCGCCCTCAACCGGTATATCACGCCCGATGAACTGACGTGGATGTATCGCTCGGTGCAGTTCCGCGAGGCGCTCAGCGACGGCCGTTGGGAGGATACACTCGTGGCGGGCCATCCCGGTGTCACAACGACATGGCTCGGCTCGGCGGCGATCACTGCCCAACTGGCCCTTTTTCCCGACGATCGCGACACATACGACTGGCTGACGACCATGGCCTATTTGACGCCGGACAACACGGCAGCGTTTGACCGGTTGGCAAACTTTCTCAGCGGGGCCCGGCTGGCGGTGGCGCTGACCAATGCCCTGGGTCTGGTCGCTATCTACTATCTCGTCGCCCACTTCTGGAACGCGACTCTGGCAATCCTGGTTACACTGCTGTTGGCACTGGACCCGTTCGTGGCAGGTCTGTCCGGCCTGCTGCATGTCGACGGGCTGAGTACGACGTGGGTCACGCTTTCATTGTTGCTCTTGCTGCCCGCCGTGAGTCGCCCGGGCCGGGGCGGCCGATTGTCTGGCTTGCCCTGTCCGGCGCGGCAGGTGGGTTGGCCGTGTGGACCAAGACCCCGACCGGCGTGGTGGCGGTTGTGGCGGCCGTCGCCATTGCCGTGACCACACTGCGTGACACGTCACGCCCCCTTGCGGGGCGGCTGGGCCGGATGGTTGGCTGGGGCGCGGCATGGGCGCTGCCCTTTCTGCTCATCGGCGTGGCCCTCCTGCCTGCCTTGTGGTCGGCTCCAACGTCTGTCTACGATGTCCTCACGGGCAACGCGTCGCGGCATCTGGAAGAAGCGCTGCGCCCAACCTTCTTTCTCGGCGAGACCGGGTTTGTTCATGGCCCGCTCTTCTACCCGATAGCGCTGTTGTGGCGAAGCAGTCCAGTCGTCATTCTGGCGATTATTCCCGCGCTGTGGCTGGCGCTGCGATCCGACCCGGCCGAGACGGGCGATCCGACCGGGAGGCGTGGCCATCTGGCCGCTGCTGCTGTGGGTCGTCTTGTTTGCGCTGGTGGTTACGCTTGCGGCCAAGAAGTTTGACCGATATATCCTGCCCGTTATCCCCACGTTGGTGCTGTTGGCAGGGCTGGCCTGGGCGGCGTGGGGGCAGCGCAGGGGCGGCCGTTGGTTGGTGCCGACGCTGCTGCTCTTCCAGGCTGCCTATCTCGCGTTCTTCTGGTGGACGCCGTTGGCCGCCTATAACCCCCTAGTTGGTGGTCCATGGACGGCGCAGCGGGTGCTGCCGGTGGGCTGGGCGGAGGCGATTAGCTACTCCGGCACCTGGCTCAGCGACTCCCTGCCAGATGCATCATCCGAACGGGCCCTGGGTGGTGTGGCTCCGTCTCTGTCACCCTTTTTCACAGGAACGACACTCGTTGAAGGATACGATGATCCGGCCACAGCGGGCGCCTTGGTTCTTACCGAAAGCGGCCGCCAGCTCGATCCGGCGGGCTTCGAACACCAGCGCGAGACGCTTGAGCTGCTGGAGACAATCCGCTACGGGGGATTGGAGCAGGCCTGGATCTTCCGCCAGCCACAGCAAGCGGCGGACAGCCGAGCGGCCGAGTCACTGCCGGAGCGGTGCGCTTCGGGTCAGACCTGGCGCTAACTGCCGCCACCCTCTCGACCGCTGATGACACGCTGACCCTCGCGGCTCGCTGGCTGCGGGAGCAACCCCTGCCTCAGGACGCCCGTTACACCGTTGCCATCCAGGTGCGAGATGAGGCAGGCAATGTCTGGGCAGGCACGGAAGCGGACCTGTTGGATCATGTCTACTTCTACCCTGCCGACTGGCTCAGCGACAGTTCGAGTGAGGTGCGTTATCTGCTGGAGCTGCCACCGGCTATCCCTCCAGGCAGTTACGTGGTTGAGCTGTCGCTGGTGGACCAGCGAACCGGCGGCCGTTTGCCCGTCCTGGTGGGTGAAGATGGATTCGCAGGCGTGGTCTACAATGCCGGCACGATTGAGATTGACCCGCCGATCCAACCTGTCGCGACACCTCGGCTCCAGGTGCCGGTGGCCGAAGGGCGGCAGTGGCTGGATGATGCGCTGCGCCTTTTGGGGCACAGCGAGCTGCCTGAGGCACTGCTGGCTGGCTCCGACTTCACCGTCGATCTTTTCTGGCATGCCGAAGGTGCATTGGAAGAGGATATGGTGCTGCAATGGTCGCTTGCTCCGGACGACGGCGGCCTGCTGGTACCGCTGCTTCGCCAACCCCTGAGCCGTTACGACACGGCAAACTGGCGTGTGGGCGAGTCGATTCAGGAGAAGTACCGCCTTTCTCTGCCGCCTGACCTAAAAGCAAAGCCGTATCGTCTCGTTGTCCAACCCCTTGTCGATGAGGTTGCGCTTGGTGACTTTCCTTTCGATCTGGGCGAGTTAAGAGTTGATAACATCGATCGCACCTATGAGTTGCCCGCTGATGTCGGCACGCCGCTTGATGCGCTGTTTGGCGGCTTGCTTCGCCTGCGTGGCCTTGAACTGCAACAACAGGGTGCACGTGCAGGAGACGAGTGGTCTTTGACCCTGGTCTGGCAGGCTGAGCGCGAACCTGATGCGGTCTACAATGCGTTCGTCCACCTGCTCAGTGCGGATGGCGTCATCGTGGCCCAGTCAGACCATTGGCCCGGCGGATTGCCCACGGATGTGTGGGCTGATGGTCAGGTAATGGTTGATGCGATCCGCCTGCAGCTTCCGGCTGATTTGCCCCCTGGAGCGTACTCGCTTGCAGTCGGGCTATATGATCCAACGAGCGGCGTGCGGTTGCTGCTCGACGACGGCGGCGGAGCGAGCGCTGACCGCCTGCTCCTCCGGGATGTGCTGCTGGTTGAGTAGGTATCTCCGACCATGAATGCACGGCCCATACGGCAGCGGCTTCCTCTGCTCATCTTCCTTCTCCTGGCGGGCTTTGCCTTGCGCGTGTTTCAGTTGGAAACGCAAAGCATCTGGTGGGATGAGGGCATCTCGCTCCATCTCGCTACCTCATCGCTCGAATCGATTTTGCGCAACCGGCTCGACAATATTCACCCTCCTCTTTACTTTGCCGCATTGAAGGGATGGGTGTCCCTCGTAGGCGTCTCACCTTTTGCTGCTCGATATTCCAGTGTGCTTGCCAGCTGGCTGCAGATCGCGGTGATCTGGGGCTATGCGCGAGCGCTGATTCGGCGACGGTCCGGCAGCGGCCGCAACCCCGTCTATCACTGTGCTTCCCTGGTTGGCTGCGGCCCTGGTGACTATCTCAGCCATTTCCGTGATCTACGGCCAGGAGATTCGCGTTTACGCTTTTCTGCCGCTTGTCTACATCGGTATGTTGTGGGCCGGTCAGCGCATCGTCCTCGACGACGATGCCTCCTGGCGCACGGTCGCCCTGCTGGCGGTCGTGACATGGCTGGGGCTGCATCTCCACTACATTGCCCTGTTCGGCGCGGCCTATGTTGGAATCTGGGGAACGCTGTCGCTGATTCGACGACGTCGTTGGGGGCAGCTAAGCCGGTTTGTCACCGCGTTTGTGTTGGCAGGGCTGGCCAGCCTGCCGTGGTTTCTGGCCGTGCTGGGAAACTGGGCGGCGGTCCAGGCCGAAGCCAGCGCCGGTACGTTTGCCACCGAAGCGGTGCCCGTCCCGTTTCTGATTGCCCAGGTGTGGGGCTTCCAACTGACCGGTCTGGCAGGTGCATTGGCCAGCCAGACGGTGCAAGCGTTGGCGTTGGTTGCGGCCGTGCTGCTTGTGGTCCTTGATTGTGATTCGCCTGGCGGCCGGCTCTGACGAAGTCGGAACAGCGGGCCAGGCACTTACCGCATGCCAACGATCCAGCCCCTCCGTCGGGCCGACGTGCTGCGACAGCTAGCCCATTGGGCGGTTCCCCTCTCCGCCGCCTTTCTCCTGTGGAGTCTGCGTTCGTTCTCGCATCCGCGCTATACGATCATGTTCACCATTGCCTTTATCCCGCTGGTGGCTGTGCTGGCCTATCCACTGGGCAAGCGCTGGGCCAGCCAGATGGTTGTTGGCGGGCTGCTGGCTTGCGTCGTGGCGCTCAGCTTCTGGGGATTGGGACGGTACTTCTTCGACAGCGACGCGGCCAAGGCCGACATGCGCTCAGTCGCGGCCTATCTGGAGGAAGAAGCGGCCGCCGGTGATGTCATTCTCATCCCGGACACCGACTGGTCGCTGCCGTTTGAGTACGATGGCTCGGCCACGATCGTGATGGCCACAGCTCGGTGAGTCAGCGGATGACGCTCTCCGCCGTCACTGCAAGAGGCGTTGGCCTGTGGCACGACTGCCGGCCCACCGTCCGACTGCCCGGCGTCGCACACGGTTTTCGTGGTTGATTACCAGCGGGGCACACGCGACTGGCAAGACCGCTTACCGTTCGAGCTGGAGCGCCGAGGCTCGCTCGTCAACTCAGTGGCAATCGATGAACTTCGCGTCGATACGTATTCCATCAACCAGGCGGCCGCCCCCTTGCCAGTTTGCGACAGCGCCGGCCCGCCGCTGGCTCGATATGGTGAGCTGCTGCTCCACGATGCCTGGATCGAGCAGAACGCAGCGGCCGATAGCGCAGTGACTGTGGCTCTCTGCTGGTCGGTATCGGCCAATGGAACCTTACCTCTCTCGACCAGTCTGGCTGTTGGCTGACCCACCCTCACGACGCGAGCTGGCCCGGATGGATGCGCTGTTGTTGGACAGGGCCGGACGGCCAACCACCCAGTGGACGCCCGGCGCTCCGGTTCTCACATACCATGTCGTTCCCCTGCCGGTGGGCGTGCCGCCCCTCGCTTACGAACTCTCGGCCACTGTCTATGGGCTAGCGCCTGAGGGCGATGTGCGGCCGTTGGAGCTGCTCGACCAGACTGGCGCTCCCGGTGGCCAGTCAGCCCGGCTGGGACCCGTGAATTTGCAGCCTGGCGAGCCGGAAATCATCAATCCGTATCAGCAGCCTGAACCGGCGTTCGGCGATGGGCCGGTGGCGCTGGGACCGCTGATTCTGCGCGGTGGGACGGTATCAGAGGGTCCATTCCAGCCCGGACAGAATATCGCCGTTGATCTGCTGTGGGCTGGCCCAAACCAACCTCTGGAACGCGCTCTGCGCCCGGCGGTGGTTCTCAGACAGGACGACGAAATCCTGGCTGAAGTCGCGGGCGACCCTGTTCAAGGCCGCTTTCCAACGACCCGATGGCCGGCGGGCGAAGTAGTTGCTGAAGTGCGCTACCTGATGGTGCCTGCCGGAGCATCCGGCACGGCACGGGTTGAAGTCGTCCTGGGGGATCAGCGTGTGCTTCTGGGTGAACGGGAGTTAGTCGACAGCGGGGCACAATTCGATGAGCCGAACCCGACTACACCGGTTGAGGTTCCGTTTGGCGATGTCGCGACCCTGGTCGGATTCGATCTGACGTCCCTGACCAATCCCAACGATATCCCGCTGCCAATAACGCTCTTCTGGCGGGCCGAACGCGACGATGTTCCTCAGGATTACGTCGTCTTCGCCCAACTCCTTGACGAACAGGGCCGGCTGATTGCCCAGCAGGACAGTCTGGCAGGTGATGGCCAACGGCCGCCAACAGAGTGGCTGGTGGGCGAGTACATCACCGATCCTCGTACCTTACAGTTCCGCCAGACAGGTTTCACGGGCCCTGCCTCGATTGTGGTCGGCTTCTACGATCCCGCCACCGGCACTCGACTCACGATTCCAGGAGGGGACGATGCCTTTCGGCTGCCGGTAGAACTGACAGTTGAGACAGCCGGTTCGTCCAACGAGTAAACCCTACAGCCCTCATCGCTAATCGCTTGTGTTCTCATCGGCGTCTGTGCCCGAAGCTGCAGCAGCATTTCGACTACGCGCCACGAAGGCCAGAGCCAGTCCCGCTGCGACCAGTCCCAGACCAAGCAACGGGAACAGAAGACCAGAGAGCGGCGTACTGGTCGTTGTCTGGCCTCCGGTCACTTCGGCAATGGCCAGTTCAGCGTCCTGCAGTTGCTTGGCGCCGGCGCCGCCACTATTGCTCTCAAACTCAGCCTCGCCGCGCCCGCCCGCCGCGGTAATATCGGCCACCGATACCGCTTCAGGTTGCTCGCTCTCGGAACCGCCTCCATTGGCGCCGTCCTCCGCTGAAACGACCGCCTCGGGCGCGTCAGCGGCAGCAGTCGCCGTGGCCGTCGGGCTGGGCGAAGGTGACGGTGTGGGAGTTGCCGTGCAGGCCGCAAAGGGGATAGGCGTCGGCTGCCACAATGCGCCGCGAGTCGGCTCGATGCCATTGAGCGCCGGAATGTCTACAAGGGGCACGCCGCCTGTGTCGCCAAATTCGTCCACGGCGGAGTCGGCCACCCAGCCAGTCAGGTCGGGGGTCAGTTGGATATACCACCATGGCGCAAACTCGGCCCGGCCGATTATCGGCCGGATCTCGGGGCGCTGCAGGGTGCTGAGAACCGGGTAATCAATGCCTGGTCCGGTAAACACGATCACGTCGCGAATAGCCGCCACGTAAGGCTGTGTGCCGCACTCCTGAACGACAAACGTCCCGCCCGGGGCAACTTCGCCTCCGGTCTCAGTGGTGACCGTGGCGCCCGGTGTCACGCCGGGCGAAGTCGCTCCGGTGGTCGCTGCTGCGGTCTCCGTGGCGGCTGCTGGCGGGTTGCCGGTGGCGGGGTCGCTGGTGGCGGTCGGTACGGCTGTGGCCGAGCTGCCACCGCCACTATCCGCCGTCGGCGGAACGGACGTGGCCGGCGGTGGGACGCTGGTCGGTGCGTTCGGATCGGGCGTTGGTGTGCGCGTGGGGATCGTCGGATCCTGGGCGAGTGCCGGCGCAGAGCCTAGGACAAGCGTCAGGACCATACCAATAAGTAACAAGTGGGGGGCGATGCGACGGAACATAGCTCGTTTTCCTTTTGCCATGACCACCGGTCCTTACCGGTAGTGAATGGTGACTGACGTAGGTGACTCCAGCAACAGCTCAAAACTAAGGCGGCCGCCTTCAATGCGAAGCGGCTCTGGTGTGGCGCTTAACAACTGCGCGCCATCCGGTAGATCGACCACCACCGTGGTTGGTTCGGGACGTGTGCCGGGCTGCTTGCCAATGGTCAACTCATACATGGCGGTGCCACCTTGCTGGGTGACAACGCCGGGCGGCAGCTCATACTGGATAAATGATTCGACTGTCCCGGCCACGGGCACGAGAAGAAAGTTGGCGAAGGTCGCCAGGTCGGCGCGCTCTTCAACAGGCTGAGCTGTGCTATCGTGGGTCGTTGCGTTGAATAGTGTGTCGCCCGGAACAATGTGCCGGGTGCTGTCAAGCAGCTGGCTGCCCGCAGGCACAAAGAAGCGAACGTAGTTCCAGTAGCATTTGTCCGCCAGCGCCAGGTAATCGGCTCCTTCCTCAAACTCCTCCGACACACCCTGATAGCATGGTTCGTCGAACGCAGGACCACTGTGGACGTAGGTGACCGTCAAAGTGGCTGTAGGCGAATCGCCCAGCGCTATCGCATAATCAAAGCGGCGATCGATATAGACATTCGCCTTGTTGAAGCTCATGTTGGTGTCGACGACCTGCCAGAAATCGCCGGGAGGGGCCGCCGGTAGACGACCGTCCCAGCCCGCTCTGGCCAACTGCGCGGCTGCGCCTTCGTCCGGAATGTACATCTGCAAGTGACCCGACTCGAGCGCACTGTTCATGGCCTGCGCCAGCAGGACCAGATCAATATCGCCGATGCCGCCTTCGAGCTTGCCCAGAATGGCCTCGGCGAAGCCGGCTAAGAATGCTTTGCGATTGTTGACCCAGTCGCGTACCTCCTGGCCTTCCTGAATGTCTCGTGCCTGCCGCAGCGTCTGAATCAGATTGTCCTGGTTGATCGTGGCCTCGGAGTTCGGTACGGGAATGGGGCCTGTCGCGCCGACAAGCAACCGCAAGAACTCCTGGTCAATGGCGATGGCTCCGTCCAGAGCGGGGACGTCCTGACCATAAGCGTACAGGTCCATGGCTACCTGGGCGGACGTGGGGAAGTCGGCCCAGTAGTTGGCGTCGCGAAACAGGAACAGCTCGGAGAGCATGAACGTTTCCAACGGCTCTGGTGGAGCAGCGTACGGCTTCTCGGCCCAGTTGTCCACCTGATTGGCGTCCTGGAAGGCAAGATTGATGATTTGGCCGTTCTCAATGGTCAACAAGCCAGCGCCAGTCAGGAAGCCGCCCGTCGGCCGTAATTCATCCTCGTTTTGAGCCATAATCAAGTAGTGGCGTGGCCCATCAGCACCAAGAATGACCGGCAAACTGGGCATCAGGGCCAGTCCACCTTGAACCAGCGGCGTGACAGCATCGACCTGCGCCAATAGCTGTTGGGCACGCCAGGGCAGCGCCTCCAGTGGAACGGATGCAGCCAGTTCCTCGCGCGCTGCCACGTACTGATCCAGGGCGATGGAGGCGGCCACAAGTTCCGCTTCGGACTCCTCGATGATGGGCAGCAGCGCCCCGATGGAGGACAGACCAAGCCCATTCTCAGCCACAATGGCCAGGCCGGGTTCAAGAGCTGTCACGGCGAAAGCGGCTGCCCGGGTTCCTGAGTCGACCATCGCCAGGAGCGACGGCGCGGCGGCCAGGAGCGGGCCATAACGAGGTACCCACCCGAACGAACTGGCCAAAGGCGCCAGGGGACCCAGCTCCTGAGCCAGTGTCCGTGCATCCGCGCGCACCTGATAGGTGAGATCAGTCACGCCGCCTGGGTCCAACGCTGACAGTCCACCCTCCAGGAGCGCGGCCGCTTCCGACTGGGTATTCAGCAGCGATCGCGTCGCGCTTGCCACACGGACGACCTTGAGCACCAGCCACAGCGCTAGAATGGCCAGGCCGGCCAGAATCACCCAGCGGGCATAGCGACCGTAAGGCGACGGCGCGGGCCGCGATTTCGAAGGCGGCGCTGCGTCAGGCGGTGTGTATGTGGGTGGCGTATCGGTCTTCATTCGGAAAGCGTCCCGCAACTCAATCTGGCAGAGGGCTGCCCGTCCGGGCTAACGAGCCAGGCATGGCACACAGGGCGAACCGCTCCATTTGTTGCTGTAAAGCGGGCGAGGTCATCGACGGCTGTTGCCATCAGCGAGTTGGTGTCCTGGCTCAGCTTTGTACGATACCAGTCGAACGCAAAGAGATTCTCGTCGACCAGCACGACATCCGGGCGCTGGCCTTCGACGTGCTGGAAGTACCACAACGTAAAAATCGTCCGGTCGCCGGGAGTCAATACGATGGCGTCTTTCGGCGCTTCGGCCAGAACAGACTCGGCCAGCGGCCGCACCATCATGTCGTCTCGCAGGTTGTTTTGGTTCCAGCCGACAACGATTAGGACGACAGGCAGTAACCACAGCCACCCGTCCGGCACGGCCCAGGAGTGGCGCGGCCGCCAGTGCAAGCAGGAGGAAGGCCGGCAATAGAAACACATCGGCATCAGGGACGCGATAGACCAGGGCGAAGATGGCGTAAGCACCTGCTGTCAGGGCCAGGAGCGAAGTCAGCAGGCCATCTCGTTTCTCTGCCGTTGATGCGTGGTTTGATCGTGCTTTCACCGTCACGAACGTGGCAACCAGCGCCACCATGACGCTTCCAAATAGGGCCGGCGAAACGAGCAGCGACTCCAGCGTGGGAACGGCGAGATTGGCGGCGTAGAGGCGGCCGCTGACGAGCCACGACCAGCCGGTAACTGTTGTCGGATCGCCCCAGATCACGGGGCTGCCTGTCGTCGCCAGCCAGGGAAGGAGGAGAAGCGGCAGCAAGCCCACCACAACTCCCGCAGCCGTTCGCGGCCAACCTGTGCGTGGCGTCAGGACCAATGCCATAGGTATGAGGAGGAGTGATGTGGCGTGGGTGGTCAGCGCCAGGCCGAGGCAGATGCCGGTCACGAATGGCCGCTTCAAGACGAGCAGCGCGAAGACGGTTGCGGCCACGATGGCCAGATTCAGGCCGTAAACCTCAGCAATCGTCGCCTGACTCCAGACGGGGGGCAGTAGGGCGACGCCGAGCGCAGCGGCAGCGGCGGCAGATGGTGAGAGCGGGCGTTCCCCGGACGACATGAGCGTTCTGGCCAGCAGGGCCACGGCGACGGCAACGGCAAGGGCCGAAAAGAGATGGTAGCGATAAGCAATTGTGCCGGCAGGTAGGACGCTAAACAGCTTGCCCAACAGCACGTACGTGGGATAGCCCGGCGGATGGGGAATACCCAGGGTGTAAGAAGCTGTGATCAGCTCGCCCCCGTCATAGCCGCCGTGCGCCCAGGTTAAGTCGGGTGCAGCCGTTATGGCGAACACGAGCAGCGCCGTACCAAACGCCACCAGCGTCCAGGCACGCGCCGCCAAACGGGCGCGGTTTGCGCCCGCCATGTGCCAACTGGCGACTCCGGCCAAGCGCCGAGTCTGGACAGATAGCTCACTCATTAGTATCGTGGGAAGACCCGAATGCCTCCCTTTACACCGGTCATACCCCGGGATGACCGGCTGCTCCTTACTTGATCCAGCCTGGCCGAACACCTTCGCCGGCAGGTTAACACAACCCACCATTGCTCCGGCGTACAGCATGATCGGCCCGACACTCCCGCAGTGTACCGTGGCCCGGAGGCCAGTACCATTTAACTAGCGTGAATAATGCCGCGGGCCGTTCCGGCTGTCAAACGCGGCCGCCGGTGTCAGCACCGGTCGGTGGTCACTGGTTGGACGGACGTCGGGTGGTCGGAGGCGACACGATTCCCCAGGCAGTTCCTACACCCAGCGCCAGAGCGCGAGCGAAGAGCAGCAGCGGGCTGAGGAGGGCGACGACCGGGTCCTTCGGCCACGCTTTGCGCACGAAAGGAAGGGTCGTCAGCAGAAATGCGCCGCCTAAAGCGGCAGCCCCCCATCCGGCGACTGAGTCTACTGTCGATAGGTCGAAGAGTGCCCCGGCGACGGCTGCCGCCAGCGCCATCAGGAAGAGCCCCACCAATCCCATCTGCAGCTTCATGACCTGCGGCGTGTGTGAGTCGCTGACGCCCTGGGCCGGAAAACGTCTCACGACCTGGACTTTCCAGTAGCCAATAAGGAACTTCTTGCGCATATACGCCGCAAGCGTGTCAGCGTGCTGGTGGTAGACGATCGCTTCTGGCTGGAAGACCATCTGATCGCCGGCGGCCGCCAGCCGGAAAGACAACTCCTGGTCTTCCAGATAGTCGAAGCTCTCTTCGAAGCCACCTGCCTCTAGAATCTTTTCGCGCCGGTAGGCCGCCGAATAGGTGTCGATGAAGTCGATCGATTGCTGCGGCAGCAGGCGATCGTACTTGTCTTCGTACTCAAGCTGGACGAAGCGAGCGACGATTTCTGTCTGATGAGTCAGATAGGTGCCCTTTGTGGCCACAATCGCCTGGTCGGTGAACGGCGCGGTGATTTGGGTCAACCAGTCAGGGGCCGGCTCACAATCGGCATCTGTGCAGCAGACGATCGTCCCCCGGGCGGCGCGGAACCCGGCGTTGCGGGCAGCGGCGGGCCGCTGGCGCTCGGTGCGAATGACCTGGACGCCGTGTGCGTGGGCAATGCTGGCTGTGGCGTCGGATGAACCGTCATCGACCACGATGATCTCAAACGGACCGTCAAACGTCTGTGCCGCCAGAGCATCCAGACAGGCGCCGATCGTGGCGGCGGCATTGTAGGCAGGAATGACGACTGAGAGCATAATCCCTTAGACGCCTCCCTGCTGGGTGTCTGTGGCCAGGTCGGCTGGAGTGCCCGTGCTCCAGCGCCAGTTGCTGCGTCCGGCGGCGATAATGCCAAGCACAATCTGAGGCACGATGACTACCAGATAGAAGAGAATGGAGTAGCTGATGATGCTGGTCTCGTCGCGCACGCCCGCTTGCCAGAGCATGAGAGCGGCCGCTCCATTGAACACGCCGATTTTGACCGGCGTGCTGGGAGGGGCGACCGCGATACTGACAACGATGTGGATCAACGCTGCCTGCAGGATGCCCAGTTCCAGCCCCAGCGCTGGAAAGAGCACGTACGGCAGCAGGATGCCAAACGTGGCGATCACGAGAGACAGAAGAAGCAGCATCAGGATCAGCCGCGAGTCCCGCAGCGCCGATAGGCCCTCCAGGCCGGAAACGGCCACACGCAGGAGCCATTGCTCCAGACGATCAGGCAGCGGTCTCGCTACTGCTTGCAGAAGATTGATCGCCCAATCGGTGCGGTAGGCAAGCACATACAACACCACCAGCAGCAGTGCCGGTACGACGATCAGACCAACCGTTGATTGGTCAAGATAGTCCGGCAGCACCGTAAACGGCAGCACGAACAGGATAGTCAATCCGAAGAAGATGAGATCGAGAACTTTCTCCAGCACCAGCGTACCCACTGTACGGGCGGCCCGGATGTCGGCCTCCTGGTTGAGTACGTAGATGCGGGCCACTTCGCCCAGGCGCAAGAATGGCACAATCAAGTTGACATACTGACCAAGCGAGCTTGCCCAGAAAGCGGTTGAAAAGGAGACGGCGGGGGATTCCGGGGTGAACATCAGCTGCCAGCGCCACGCCTTGAGCAGCAGCGTGAGCACCATGATGCCTAAGCCCAGGGCCACGTAAGGCAGACTGGCTGCCGCCAATGTGGTAGCCAGTTCCGCCAGCGGGACACGGGTTGAAAGAAACCATAGCCCAACGCCAGCCAGGACGACTGTCAGAAGCAGGTTGATCCAGGGAAAGTGGCGGACTAGGCTCGCATCCTGATCCGGCTTGGATTCAGGTGTCATCATCGCAGCCTCTGCCTGAATCAGGCATCGTTGCGGCGCGTGAAGAGGACGATGGAACCAGCAACAGCTGTTGCGAAGATTAGCAAGGCAGCCAGAAAACTTCCCCACATGAATACGCCGCCGTTCGATGAGGGCGGTTCCTGGGCCACCGTCTGCGCTTCCGTTGGTTCGACCAGACCGGCAAAGGGGTCGGCGCCACGACCGGAGCCGATCGTCTCAAGCTCCAATGCCTCGCTGTCCGGCGCACCCTGACTGTCCGGGGCAACCAGGCTTTCGGGCCCGGGATACGTGTCTGGTGCGACTCCCTCTTGTGCGGGCTGATCCGGGGCGGGGTAGGCGTCCTGGGCGTCCGCCAGCTGACTGGTCATCAGCAGAACGCCGATTGCGAATGACAGCGCCATAATAACGGAGACGATAGCAGGTGATCGGTTGGACATAGGCTTGCTTTCGGGGGCCGGGATATTGTGGCTCAGGTTTCTGGCTCAGGTCGCACAGTGGTGAAGAGACCATAGGCAGCGCCAATCGTAAACAGGCCGCCCAGCAGGAGCTCGAGGGTCGAATTGCTGGTCGCCGCCAGGCCAAGCCCCACCAGGATCAACCCGAGGTAAACAAAACGCATGAATTGCCGCTCCTGAATGACCTTCATCGTTGATGATTGCTGCTGACCAGCAGCCCAGTAAGCGTAGCTCACAGTTGCCAGTACAATCGCCAGACCGGCAATCCACAAGCTATTACTCGCTACTCCACTCCAGTCGATCATCTACAGCCTCTCACGGTATCGCAGATTGTCAGTTCCTTCTGCCACTCGGCCCATGTGCGGCAATTGTAGCACAACGCCCCGCTGCTGGGTTGCACCGTGATGTATACTCAGACGCATGGCCAAACAACAAACACGATACGTCTGCCAATCGTGCGGGCGGGCGACACCAGCCTATATGGGTCGCTGCCCGCGCTGTGGTGAATTTGATACGATGGTCGAAGAGATCGTCGAGAACGAGAAGGCAGCGAAGGCGCGGCAGCGAACGGCCGCCGGGCTGCGCTCCACGCCATTACGGCTGGCCGATGTGCCCGTCGACGGACATGAGCGCCTGCCGCTCCCCATTCCTGAGTTCTCTCGTGTGCTGGGTGGTGGTCTTGTACCGGGCTCGCTCATTCTCGTCGGTGGCGATCCCGGTATTGGCAAATCAACTCTCCTTCTGGAGGTGGCGGGCTTGAGCGCCAATGCCAACGGACCATCTCTCTACATCTCCGGCGAGGAAAGCGCACGCCAGATCAAGATGCGAGCCGATCGCTTGCAGATGGCGGCCGATGACCTCTATCTGGTGACTGAGACCAGCCTGCAAAGCATCATGGAACACATTGCGGCGGTCAAGCCGGCGCTGGTGATTGTTGACAGCATTCAGACGACTCACAATGATGAGATGCAGTCGGCCGCGGGCAGCGTCAGCCAGGTTCGTGACAGCGCGTCTCGCTTCCAGGAAGTGGCCAAATCAACAGGCGTGGTCATCGTGCTGGTCGGACACGTGACCAAAGAAGGGGCGATTGCCGGGCCGCGTGTTCTTGAGCACATTGTCGATACGGTGCTCTACCTGGAGGGCGATCCCTTCCACCAGTTTCGCCTGCTGCGCAGCGTCAAGAACCGCTTCGGCGCGACGAGTGAAGTAGGCGTATTTGAGATGCGCGAGCGGGGCATGGTCGAGGTCACCAATCCGTCAGAAGCATTTCTTGCTGAACGGCAGGCCAACGCACCCGGTTCTGCGATTGCCGTCACGCTCGAAGGAACCCGACCGCTTCTGGTCGAGGTGCAGGCCTTGGCCAGCCCGACGACTTTCTCCAACCCGCGCCGCACCGCAAACGGGATTGACTACAACCGCTTGCTGCTGCTGACCGCCGTTCTTACCCGCCGGGTTCACATCTCGCTGCAGGACAAGGACGTCTTTGTCAATGTCGTGGGCGGGATGCAAATTGGGGAGCCCGCGGCCGATCTGGCGGTTGCTGTGGCCATCGCCAGCAGCGTCAAGGACCGGCCCATCCACGCCGATATGGCCTTCATCGGCGAAGTGGGCCTGAGTGGCGAACTGCGAGCGGTCAGCCAGTTGGAAACACGCCTGAAGGAAGCCGTCAAGCTCGGTTTTCGTCGCTGCCTGATCCCTCGCTCCCGTCGCAGCCAGCCGCTGGAGATTCCGGACGGGCTGGAAGTTATCGAGTGCCGTTCACTGGCAGACGCTGTTGCTCATGCGCTTCTGCCCGCGCAGTAAGTCTTAGCGGCGGCGCATCAGCACCAGCCAAAGCCCCACACCCAGCACGGCCGAACCGAGGAAGAGCAACGCAAACGGCCAGATGCCGAAGTCGAGCGGCTCCTCGTCAGGCTCAGCTACCTGCACCGCGGGTGGCGGCTCGGCGTCGGGCAAAGCGGTTGGCTCCGGTTCACTCTGAGCGACGACCGCCGCTGTTGCAGTGGGCGTCGCAGTACTTGTGGTGGTGGCGGTTGGCGGCGCGATCGTTGGTTGGACTTCTACGACCGGCGCAGGGGTGCTGGTCGCTTCTAACGCACCGGCCAGATCCAGGGAAGATGCGCCGGTCGCTTCCGCTCGCGGTTCCTGCCCCACAATGATCGCCTGCCCTACCTGCAGGATACTACCAGGCTCAATACCGTTCAGTGTGTAAATCTGTTCCAGCGTCAGATTATAGATGACACTAATGTCGCTTAACGTCTGACCTGCGCTTATCGTGTGGATGATGTTGCCGTCATCCAGGCGCCGTGCTTCTGGAAAGCCGCTAACCGGGCGCGATCCGTCGGGGAAGATTTCATAGCCGATGATCAACGGTTGGCCAACTGAGAGCAGGCTGGTCGACTCCAGCGTGTTGTACGCCAGCAGGTCGTTGAGCCGCAGGTCGAACCGGTCGGCGATGGTCAGGAGCGTATCTCCGGATGCGACCTCGTACTCGATTCGGCCATCCGGCATCGCTGTGGGCATCACGACGGGCGTTGCAGTTGCTGTCGCGGTCGGCGTGATCGTTGCTGTGGCGGTAGGGCCGGGGATGTTCGTAGCTGCGGCTGTCGCGACCACCGCCCCTTCGCCGTCCCCGGCAGGGGTCGTGGTAGCGGGGGAGGGTTCCTGGGCCGGTGGCGGAGCGGGGGGTGGGACCACAGCCAGGGAGCCGGACTTGTATGCCCCAACAAGCTGTGCAGTCAAGTCGAGGTAGAAGCGGCCATGCTCCACCGAAGGTTCAATCTGGCTACCTTCTGCCCACTCGTTGAAGGAAGTGATAATTAGCATGTCGGGGGCGCTGGCTGCCGCGCCGGAGAAGCTGGATTGATAGAATGCTCCATCCTGACGGTCTTTGCGGAATGCTGAGTCGCCGCGTCCCAGCAAGGTGTCGTCCCAACCGGGCATAGCTGTGGCTACCCAATACTTGAAGCCGCCGTACGTAGCCGCCGCGGCCCGTGTGTTGGCTGCCCAGGATGCGGCCGTCTGGGCCGGAGAAGCAGACCACGCCGTGTTGTACAGGTGAAGACCATCGAACGATCCCAGATACTCGGTGCTGCCCCCTTCGGCGATCCAGATGGTAGAGCGACCGGGGTCGACTGCTTCCCGGATCGCGACCCATTCACCCGGCGTCAACAGCCAGTTGGCCCAGAAGAAGATAACCGGTTTGCCGTCCACGCGAAGATAGGCGGGATGAGTGGCGTGGGTGGCCAGCAGCGTCTGGAGGGCGGCGATACGATCCTGGTTCGATGCGAAGAATGGGCTGGCCACTTCGAAGTCGACGGCCGCGCGGAAGCCGCTGGCCGAAGCGATGTTGAGCAGCGTTTGGAAGTTGGGTTCAGTCTGGTTGTTCTCAACCTGCGGGCCATACCAGCTCTGTACGAACCCGTCGATCCCAGCTGACTGCGCTTCAGAGACATGGCGCTGAATGGTGCCGCCGTCGGTAGAGAAGTAGGTCTGTGCGGGCTGGAAGGGAGTACGGCCCGGGCCAAACGAATCAGGCGAATACCAGGCATAATAAAAGGCCAGTACAAGCCCCGACTGACCCTGAGCGTGGACGTTAGAGGTAGGACGGGCTGGGAACGCTGCCACAAGGCCGACCGTGAGACCAAAGGCTACGAGCACAAGCGAACGCCAGACGTTTTTTGGAGACAAATTCATGGCCGTCATTATAGCCGTCCGTCCCCATTATCGGGTCAATGCTTAGAAAGGTTTGAATTTCCGGCCCAAGCTGTTATGATACTCTCCGTTGCACGGCAACAGAAAATTTATTATCAATCTGTCCGCCGTTTCCGCTCCCGGAGACATAAAAGTCAAGCTGGGGGCAAAGCTCGCAAGAGTAATTCCAAGGAAAGGAGGTGCAACGTGCGTGATTATGAAGTCACACTTGTTGTCCAACCACAGTTAGAAGAAGAAGAAAGGAACGAGCTGGTCGAGCGTGTCGGCGAGTTGTTGGTGCCCGGTGAAAAGGAAGGCAATCTGACCGTCCATCATTGGGGCCAGCGCCAGTTGGCATACGAGATCAAGAAGTTCTACGACGGCTACTACGTCCACTATGAGGCCAAGATTGACCCGACTCGCATCAGCGAGATCGAGCGATCGATGGGATTCATGGACGATATCTTGCGGACGCTTGTCGTGCGCAAGGAAGAGTAGCTTGAGGAGCGACCTCATGTCCAGCAATCGCGGCTTGAACAAAGTCATGGTGATCGGTTGGCTGGGCGATGATCCCGAGGTCCGGGAGACGCCCAGCGGTCGGTCGGTTGCTTCGTTCAGCGTGTCTACCTCACGGAGTTGGACATCGTCCGAGGGCGAGCGGCATGAGGAAACGGAATGGTTCAGCGTCGTCGCCTGGGGCAACCTGGCCGACCTGTGCCGTTCCCAGGTTGTGAAGGGAATGCAAGTTTACGTCGAGGGTCGCCTGCAGACGCGGGGCTGGGAAGACAGCCAGGGACGCAAGCACTTTCGCACGGAAGTAGTCGCACAAGAGTTACTTGTGCTGACAGAGTGAATTAAGGAAACCAAGAAATGCAATCATCAGGCCGTCCACGCCGATATCAGCGCCGTCGCTTCTGCGCGTTCTGCGTTGAGAAGATCGATATCGATTACAAGAAGACCGACATTCTTAGCCGCTACGTGAACGAATTTGGTCGCATGCGGCCGCGCCGCCAGACCGGTACGTGTGCCAAGCACCAGCGCGCTCTGGCCCGTGAGATCAAGCGTGCCCGTCATCTGGCCATGCTGCCCTTCGTGACGGATTAATGCTGTGCGCCCCTGGGGCCAGCTACATTTGATATGGCGAAGAAAAGTCAAGACACTACCAAGAATACAGACGCCGAGGAAGCAGCCCGCAAGTCTCGCAAAGAGGTGCTGATCGCTCGTAAGCAGGAGCGGCAGCTGCGCGCTGTGCGTATAGGTATCGCCATTGTTCTGGGGCTGATCGGCCTTGTCCTTGTGGTCGCCCTCGTCAATGAGTTGGTCATCACGCCCAACAGGCCCGTGCAGGTCATCAACGATCAGGAGATTTCGTTGAGCGACTGGCAGGACCGTGTCCGGTACGAACGTGCTCAACGCGTTATCTTCCTGGAGAACCAGCTTGAGGCATTCGGCGGAGACGTTGGCATAGTTCAGCAGTTCGGCGGGCAGGTCATCAACGAGCTGCTCGATCCTGATGCGATTGGCCAGCTGGCACTCGACGCGACCGCCGAAGAGCTGGTCATCTGTAATGCCCTCGAGGAACGTGGCATCACTATCACAGAAGCTGACATCGACGCCGAGATCGGCGCGACGTTCAACTTCTTTGACGGGGCGTCACCGACATCGCAGCCGCTGCCGACAGCGACCATCCAGCCGACACCTTCGTTGACGCCGATTCCGACGGCCGTCATCACCGACGTGCTGCCGACAGCGACCGTCGCGCCAACGGCCACGGCGGGTCCGCCGGCCACGCCGTTCCCGACGTCGACCCCCGTGTCCCAGGAGTCGTTCGATGAGCAGTTTGGTGGCTTATTGGCCTCCTTCGAGGAGAAGGGGATCGACGAAGCAACTTATCGCTCGGTTGTTCGCGCCCAATTGTGCCGCGATCGGTTGGCCGACGTTTTGGCCGAAGAGCAGGGGCTTGAGACTTCTGCCCCGCACACGAGCCTCTTCCTGCTGGCGTTTGATGACGAGGAGCAGGCGAATGAGGCGTTGGCCGAAATCGAGAACAGTGACTTCCTGACACAGTGGAATACTGTCCAGAGCGTGCCAGCCGAGGATATTGATCCGGATGCGCCGCAGTCATTCGCCTTTGAGCTGCTCTGGCGAACGCGCGACAATCTGGAATCATCTGCCGGTCTTGCGGTAGCCGAAGCGGCATTCTCGTTGGATGTCAACGAGACGAGTGACGTCATTGCCGTTGACAATGGGGATGGAACCAGTACGTACTACATCCTCATGCCCAGTGGCCGCGAAGATCGCGAGCTGCAGCCGGGCGAGCTGGAAGCGCGACGACAGGACCTGGTCGACGACTACGTTACTTCGGCCCTGGCCGGCAGCGTTCAGATCAGCGAACTGTGGCGACAACGCGTCCCCGAGCGTCCACGGCTTGACCCGGGCTTCCTGGTCGCCCCAACCCCGGCTCCGACAGAGCTGCCGGTTGAGGTTGTGCCAACGGAGACAGGCGAGTAAGCGGACAGCGCTTGCTCATCGACGAAATACGATAAAGGCCAGGAGACAGTTCTGGCCTTTTTCTTTGTCAGTTTGGACAGCTTACACGTGACTCAAGAGAAAGTGTGATGACCATGCATTGGATAGCAGGCCTCGTACCGGTAGAAGCGGCCGTTGGTGCTGGGCGGCGCCAGATTGCTTCCGTTCTGGTCGACCAAAACCGGCGCGACGGCCGCACAGCACGGCTGCAGCAAGCGGCCGTCGAGCGTGGCATCATGGTGCGTCGTGTTGCTGCCACTGAGATAGACGAAGTTGCGCCCGGCGAGCGGCACGGCGGCATCGTCGCCGAAGTAGGCGAACGGGAGATGCAAGCATCCGCCACACTGCTGACCGGTCAGGAGCTCCCGGCGTTGTTCATGTTGGATGGCGTGGAAGATCCCTACAACTTCGGGCAGGCTTTGCGGACAATCTACGCTGCCGGGGCCACGGGTCAACTGGTGCGCCCGCGGAACTGGCTGAGTGCAGACCAGACTGTGCTGCGAGCGTCGGCCGGGGCCAGCGAGTGGCTCCCAACGGCCCTGATTGAGACGGCCGACGCGGCGGCGACGTTGGCCCGCGATCATGGTCTTGTCGTGGCCTGCGCCACGATGGAAGACGCTACGCCTCTGTACGAGGTTGACCTGACGCAGCCGCTGCTCATGGTTATTGGCGGAGAGAAGCGGGGAGTTACGCGTTCGTTTGCTCGCGAGGCTGACATTCGGGTACGGATTCCGTACGGCCGCCAGCCGGTCGCCTACGATCTGGGAACGGCAGCCGCGGCGACGATCATTGCCTACGAGATGGCCCGCCAACGTCTGGCCACCGGATCACGTACGGAAAGCTGAGCTATTTCGCCCGCCTCTTGTGGCGTGATATAATTTGGCCTGTTTGTTAACGGTAACTGTTGGCGGACACCATGCACGTTTCTCTGGCCCGCTGAGCCACGGGTGTGCGCGACATGACCCGCCGGACTAATCCACGAAGGAGTGTTGAGTGAATTTACACGAGTATCAGGCCAAGCGCCTCTTTGCTGAGCATGGCGTGCCGATTCCTGATGGCGACGTGGCGACCACCCCGGCCGAGGCAGCCGAAATTGCTGCCAGGTTGGGGGGTAAGGTCGTCGTCAAAGCCCAGGTGTTGACCGGCGGCCGCGGTAAGGCAGGCGGCGTCAAGCTGGCCCAGTCAGCGGCCGAAGCGGCCGAAGCAGCTGAGGCGATCCTCGGCATGGACATTAAGGGCTTTACAGTGCATCGCGTGCTGGTAGACCAGCAAGCCCCCGGCATCGACCAGGAACTGTATCTGGCGGTGCTGATCGACCGTGGTCGCCGGCTGCCCATGATCATGGCGTCGGCCGCGGGCGGGATGGATATTGAGGAAGTAGCCGATACGACACCGGAAAAGATCCATACGGTGCATGTCGATCCGTCGCTCGGCGTACGGCCATACCAGTCGACCTACCTGGCATCCGAAATGGGGCTGCCCCGCGAGCTGTGGCGTGATTTTCATGGCATCGTGAGCGGGCTGTATGCCAGCTTTATGGCCAATGACGCTTCCTTGACTGAAGTTAACCCGTTGGTCATCACCGGCGAGGGTAAGCTGTTGGCCGTCGACGGCAAGATGTCGATTGATGACAACGCCCTGTCGCGTCAACCGGCATTGGAGACGATGCGCGACACGGCCGAAGAACCGGAAGCGGAGAAGGTGGCGCGCGAAGCAGGCATTACCTTCATTCAACTCGACGGCAACATCGGGTGTATGGTCAACGGCGCTGGTCTGGCTATGGCGACAATGGACATCACCAACCTGTTCGGTGGCGAACCTGCCAACTTTCTCGACATTGGGGGTGGCGCGCAGGCTGACCAGGTCGCGACTGCGCTGCGCCTGATTCTTTCTGACCCTAACGTCGAAGGTGTGTTGTTCAATATTTTTGGTGGCATCACTCGCGGCGACGAGGTTGCCAAAGGTATCGTAGCCGCCCTGGAGCAGGTCGACACCACTGTGCCGATGGTCGTCCGGCTGGCGGGCACCAACGCTGAAGAAGGGTTGGCCATTCTGGCCGATGCCGACATGACCACCGCCAAGACCTTGTCCGAAGCAGCACAGAAAGCCGTCGCGGCAGCCAACGCCCGGAGTGGGAGAGCGTAATGAGCATCTTAGTAGACAACAACACCAAACTCCTGGTTCAAGGAATTACAGGGCGGGAGGGCACCTTCCATACTCTGCAGATGTTGGAGTACGGCACCAATGTCGTCGCTGGCGTTGTGCCCGGCAAGGGCGGCCAGGTCTTCGAACCGAATGACCACAATGTGCCAATCTTCGACTCCGTACGGCAGGCGGCCGAGGCCACCGGCGCCAACGCCACGATCATTTTTGTGCCAGCCCGGTTCGCGCCGGATGCCATGTACGAAGCGGCCGACGCCGGGATCCCCCTCATCGTCTGTCTGACTGAACACATCCCGGTTCTTGATATGATCTCGGTCCGGAACTACATGGATCAGAAAGATTCGCTGCTGCTTGGGCCAAACTGTCCCGGACTGATTACCCCGGGCCAGGCCAAGGTGGGCATTATTCCGGGTTCGATTGTGAAACCGGGCAACGTAGGTGTCGTGTCACGGAGCGGCACCCTGACGTATGAAGTCGTCTTTGCACTTTCGGAGCGGGGCATTGGCCAGTCGACCTGCGTCGGCATCGGCGGCGATCCAATTCAGGGCATGAACTTCATCGACGTTCTCAGCCGGTTCGAGGCTGACCCGGAGACCGAGCAAGTCATCATGATCGGCGAAATCGGCGGCAATGCGGAAGAGCTGGCGGCCGACTACATCGCCAAGCACATGACCAAGCCCGTCACGTCTTTCATTGCCGGACGCACCGCTCCGCCCGGACGGCGCATGGGCCATGCGGGGGCCATTGTGGAAGGCAGCAGCGGCACGGCTGAAGGTAAGATTGAAGCGTTGCAGGCTGCGGGCGTACGCGTTGCTGACAATCCTGATCAGATTGTGGACCTTATCGTTTGATCGAGAGCGAAGGGCGATAGCCCCCACGCTGCTTGATTGACCTGTCAGGACAACGTGAGACGGCGTAGTTGTGGCCGGTCCGGCCACCCGGGACGCCGCTCACGTTGTTCGTTTCATACCACCCCGTGACCCGCTGGCAGAAAATCTCCAACCGCATTGACTGGGGCTATGTGCTCGTGTTCCTGATGGCGTTGATTGCCATTTGGCCGTTCATCAGTCGCGCCAGCTTGCCGGAAGGCACCGACGCAGAACTCCACATCTTTCGCCTCCACGAGTTGAGTACGCTCGTGCGCCAGGGTGAGTTGTATCCGCGGTGGGCGCCCGACTTCTACCACGGTTACGGGTACCCGATCTTTAACTACTATGCGCCGCTCGTCTACTATCTTGGCCTACCGCTGGACTTGCTGCCGGCTGTCGACCCTGTGCTGGCGACCAAGACGCTCTTCGTGGCTGCCATTGTTCTGTCTGGCATTGGCGTTTATGGTTTTGTGCGAGACACGTGGAGCAGACGGGCCGGCTACGTGGCGGCGGCGATGGTCATGTACGCGCCGTATATCCAGTACGTCGATCCACACATTCGCGGTGTGCTGCCGGAGTCATTCAGCTTCGCCCTCTTTCCGTTGGCGCTGTGGGCGCTGGAGCGGACGCGGCGCACCGGCAAGGGGACGTCGTTTCTGGCGGCCGTCTTGCTGGTCGCTGCCCTCATTCTCAGCCACAACCTGATGGGGCTGCTGTTCTACGGCGTCTTGACTGGGTGGGTGGCGTGGCAGATTGGCCTTAGCTGGTGGGCGGGGCGCAAGAGGCAAGCGGCGGGCGCAACTGCCTCGACGCGGCCTTTTGGTCCGGCGAATCGTCAGATAGTTCTGGCGATGGTGCTGGGTGTGGGAACGGCCGCCTTCTTCTGGCTGCCTGTCATCCTGGAACGGAACGCCGTCAACCTGACCACCTTGATCGGGGCCAACGACAACTACGACTTCCGCACCCACTTTCTCAGCCTGGCCGACCTGTTGTCATTCTCGATCCGTCCGGATTGGGGTGCGACTCAGTCACCGTTCCGCTTCAACCTGGGCGTTGCCCAGTGGCTGGGTGTTGTGCTGGCTGCGGTTCTTCTCGTCACCGGGCGCATTCGCCGGCGCGGGCAGGCCTGGTTCTTCCTGATCAGCTTTGCCATCATCATACTGCTTATGCTGCCGCTGTCGGAACCGGTGTGGGAAGCGATTCCGTTCATGGCCTACTTCCAGTTTCCCTGGCGGCTGCTGGGTGCGGCAGCCGTTCTGGCTGCCATTTTGGCCGGTGCCGGTGCCGACGGCCTGCTTCGCACTCCGGCTCTGAGCAGCCGAGGCAGTTGGGTGGCGGCGGCTCTCGTGGCGATCCCGCTGCTGGCCGGGCTGACGCTGAGCCAGCCGCCGCCGTGGGAGCCGTTTGGCGAAGTCAATACGCTGCGCATGTCGCTCATCGAGAACAGCGGTCGCTGGTTGGGTACAACGTCGACGGCCGACTACGTGCCGTCCACAGTCGAGATGCTGCCGGAGCGAAAGACGTCGGTGGTCGAGAACTTCTCGCTTGGACTGCCGCCGGATCGCGTCAATCGCGAGGCGATGCCCGACGGGGCGGTCGTCGTGGCTGAGACCGTTCGGCCGCTCCATACGCGCTACCAGGTGACTGCGCCGAAGCAGTTCCGCTTGCGCCTGTTCCAGTTCGACTTTCCAGGCTGGCAGGTGACGATAGATGGCGAGCCGGCCGTGACGGAGCTGGCCAAGCCGGAAGGCTTCATCGTGATCCTGGTTCCTGAGGGAGAGCATGTCGTCGACGTGCGCTTTGGCTCCACGCCTGCCCGGACGGCCGCCTGGCTGATCTCACTGGCCAGCCTTCTGGGTGCGATTGCGATGGCGTGGTCACTTCGGACCCGTAAGCCGGGCCGAGATGACGGGGAGGTCTCGTCAGTCGTGAACCAGTCGGACGCTCCTGTTTGGGGTGTGGTCCTGTTCATTTCGGCCGCGGCTTTGCTGCTGCAACCACTGCAACTGTTCCACCACAACTCTCAAGGCCTGACCCTGGACCGGCCCGCACTGCCCATCAGTGCGAATTTCGGTGATCAGATCCGCTTGCTCGGCTACTATCCGGACGTGGCCGAGGAGGTCCGCCCTGGAGATACGTTTGATACCACGCTGTTTTGGAAAGCGGTCCAGCCACTGGCCATTGACTATCAATCGTTTCTCCACATACTTGATGAGGCGGGGAACATCGTCGCCCAGCACGATAAGCTGAACCCGGGCGACTTTCCGACGCGTCGCTGGCCGATGGACAAGTATGTCGCCGATCGGTTTGAGTTGGCCCTGCCGGATGACCTGCCGCCGGGGACCTATACGGCAACGGCGGGCATCTGGGTGCAGAACGAAGGGTGGCGGCTGCCGCTCTTCGATGATGCCGGCGAGCAGGTGGGCGATACGGCCATTCTGTTCACCTTCGAGGTCGAGTGAGGCTCCTATGATAGCGAGTGAGGAAGCGTATGCCACCACGGGTCATTAGCGGACGGGCCAAAGGTCGCAAGCTGCGCCTGGTGCCGGGCGACTCGACGCGGCCGATTATGGACCGTGTCAAGGAAAACCTGTTCAACATCATTGGCCGTGATGTGATCGACCAGCGCTGGCTTGATCTGTTCGCCGGGACCGGACAGGTCGGCATCGAGGCACTCAGCCGCGGAGCCCAATCGGTTGTCTTCGTCGACAACACGCGGGTAGCCATCCAGACGATCAACACCAACCTGGAAAACACTGGCCTGGCGGACGGCGCCAGAGTGGTCCAGACCGATGCCTTCGCTTTCCTGCGCTCTGTGACCGGTGGCAGCTTCGACACACTGTACGTAGCGCCTCCGCAGTATAAGTCGATGTGGAAGGATGTGCTGGCAGCTGTTGACGAGGATCCGTTCCGTTTCCTCGCGGAGAATGGGCAGGTCATCATCCAGATCGATCCGCGAGAGTTCGAAGCCCTGCCGCTCAATCGACTGGTGCTGGTCGACGAACGCCGCTACGGCAACACCCTATTGGGCTTCTACGAAATGACGGAGAGTTAGCGGTTGTCCAGCGTGAACTGGATGACGCATTGCCCAACCTCAACCCCTCCCCGGTCAGTGGCTCGCAGCCGGGCGAGATAGGGACCATCTGACCAGGCGCTCAGGTCGGCCGTTCCCAGCGCTGACTCGTTGACCGGCTGGGCGACCGGCGTCTCAAACAAGGGCGCCCATGCCCCTTCAGTCTGCGGCCCATTGAGCTCAATGGTATACAAGTGGGTCTCGCCCGTGTTGGCCGTGCCCACGAACTCAATACTGCTGAACGCCACAGAACCGTCTAGTGGAGACGAGAAGCGTAGATCCGGCTGGCACCCCACGAATGGCGTTCCAATCGCTTCTGGAGTCAACGTCGTCTCGATGGAGGTGGTGTCTGTCAGGATGTCCGTCTCCGGAATGGGTCCACCCAGCTCAGGCGGCAGAGTGACGGTTGGCGCCGGGGCGGGCCCGTCGGGAAGACCGCCATCGACCGGGGCCTCCATCGTGCCGCTGAGCGGTGTGGGAGGCAAGAGCGGCGTAGCAAATATGTCGGGCGTGGCTGTCGCAGGCAAGAGTAACTCTTCCGGCAAGCCGGGCGCTATCGACGCATTCACATAGTAGGTAAATCCGGCAATGGCTCCGAAGAAAATGATGAAGGTCAGGGCGTTGTTGCGGACCTGCGATGACGTTTCCCGTTCCAGGCTGAACATCGCCTGCCGCAGGCGCCGCTGAGCGCGAACGAACTCCGTCAGATACCAGAACAGGCCGAACGCGCAGACGATGTAGATCCATACATCGTTGCGGACGAAGAAAAGAAAGACGCGATCCATGGGTCAGGTTGATACGGGGCGCAGAGGTGTCGCAAGGTAGAGCGTGTCGTCACCGGTCCGGGAAGCATCCCGGATGGTCGAGCGACCGGGCGCTATGCCTCCTGGGGAGGAAGATCGCGCAAGACTCCACGCACCACCTGGATGAGGCGTGGCACCGCTTGCTGTCCTGCTGCCAACACTTCTTCGTGTGAATGGGCTGTTCCAGGCGGCGGGTCGGGCAGAGCCATGTTCGTGATGGTGCTGATGCCCAACACGCGCATGGCGGCGTGGCGCGCCGCAACCACTGAAGGCGCGGTCGACATGCCGACTGCATCACCCCCGGCAATTTGGAGAAAACGCAGTTCGGCCGGAGTCTCAAAGCTGGGCCCGGCGACGTAGGCATATACGCCTTCCTGCACGTCGAACCCGCTGTCCTTGGCCACCTTTCGCGCAAGGGCGCGCAGCGTTTCGTCATATGGATTGGTCATGTCCGGGAAGCGCGCGCCTACTGCGTCGTCGTTGGGACCGCGGAGCGGGTTATTACCCGCCATCCCGGGGAAGTTGAGATGGTCCCGGATAAGCATGAGATCGCCTTCCTGGTACGACGGATTCAGCCCGCCGGCTGCATTGGTGACGATGAGGGTCTTAATGCCGAGCGCATTCATGACGCGCACTGGCACGACCAACTGACCGGGCGAATAACCCTCATAGAAGTGGGCTCGGCCTTGCAGCACCATCACATCTTGTCCTTCAAGGCGGCCGATGACCAATCTTCCGGCGTGGCCCGAGACGGTGGAAGATGGCCAATGGGGAATCTCACTGGTGGGAATCACGATCGGGTTCTCGACCGTGTCGGCCAAACTGCTGAGACCGGATCCGAGGATAATCCCTACGCTGGGCTGGTAGATCGATCGTTCCTTGACGAAGGCGGTTGTCTCGGCAATGTCAGATGGCGTCACATACATGGCGTTCTTCCTGGTTTAGGCTCTGCAGATCCAGACGGGATCAATTGTCAGCGTCTGGCTCTAACTGCGTATAGACTTGCGTGGTCGAAATGTTGGCGTGGCCCAGCAAGCGCTGGATCTCTTCCAGATCGGAACCCGTATCCAGGCGATGGGCCGCGAAGCTGTGCCGGAGCGTATGAGGTGTCACCTCCGCTTCCAGTCCGGCCTGGCGCGCATACCCCTTAATGATGAGCCACAAACCCTGGCGCGTCAGCTTGTCTCCGCGATGGTTTAGAAACAATGCCTTCTCGTCCGGATTCTTGACGAGCTGCGGCCGTCCTTCTGTCAAATAGTAATTTAGAATAACCTCGTTGGCGGGGTCGAGCGGGATCTCCCGGTTCTCGCCTTGGCGGGCCGGAGCGTACAGGACATCTGCGTCGAAATCGACGTCGTCGAGCTGAAGCGAGACCGCTTCGGTCACGCGCATTCCAGTCGAGTAGAGGATGGACAACAGCGCCTGGTCCCGAATGCTCTTGGGCGATGTGCCGCCTCCGGGCGCAGCAAGCAAGCGCTCGACCTCTTCGTGGCTTAACGTTTGCGGCAGGCGTTTCTTTACCTTGGGAGAGTCAATATCGACTGCCGGATTCACGGCGATCTGGCTGGTGGAACTGAGGTAGTTGAAGAACGACTTGATGGCGGCCACTTTGCGAGCCACGGTGGAGGATGCGTAGGGCTTGGGCTTATTCTTCATGTAGGCGAGATAAGCCGCGATTTGCTCTTCAGTTACGTCGGACCAGGCAGCCGGAGAGACACTTCCTTTCGAAGTGAGGTAAGACAGGAACTGCCCCAGATCATTTCGATAGGCCGCAACTGTGTTCTCGGAATATTGGTACTCTTGCTCCAGGTATGTCAGGAAGGCGAGCAATTGCTCTTCCATGGCCTGTTACTCCCTGTTCGATAGCCGGGTAGCGTAGTCCATCGCCTTCCTCTGCAAGTGGGCAGGACGGAACTCATGCTTATACCAATACGACTAAATCAGCTCAGTAAAGAGCTTGGCCGCCGACCCACGCGGGTCCGGCCAAGCTGATTGACGGGTTCAGGATTACATGATTATGTCATGCAAACGCTCTCGCATTATAACACTGCTTTTCATAAGATCAAATGCCTTCCTGCCCACTTTCGGGTAAAGTTCACGCTAACTCATCCAGAGTATCGCCTGCTGACCCACCAGTACGGCGACCCAATACATTTCCAACAGGAGAAACCCGTTCTATGACCACTGTAACCCCCACAAAGGTGTTGATCGCCGGTGCAGCCGGGCGAGACTTCCACGACTTTAATACGTTCTTTCGCGACAACGACCAGTACCGGGTCGTGGCGTTCACAGCCACCCAGATTCCGAACATCGACGATCGCCGCTATCCTCCGGAGCTGTCTGGGTCCTTATACCCGGACGGCATCAGCATCTATCCTGAGTCTGATCTGGAGAAGCTCATTGCTGAGCACGATGTCGACGACGTCATCTTTTCCTATTCCGATGTTTCCCATGAGTATGTAATGCACCTCGCCTCGCGTGTTCTGGCTGCCGGAGCCGGGTTCCGCTTGCTCAGCCCCAGCGCGACGATGGTAGAGTCGGATACGCCGATTGTGTCGGTCGGGGCGGTGCGGACAGGCAGCGGCAAGAGCCAGACTTCACGGCGCGTGTTGGATATTCTCCAGAACGATCTCGGCTATGAGCGAGTCGTCGCTATTCGTCATCCCATGCCATATGGCGACCTTGCAGCCCAGGCCGTCCAGCGTTTTGCGTCGTATCAGGACATGGACGACCACGACTGCACAATCGAAGAGCGTGAAGAGTATGAACCGTATGTTGACCGGGGAGCGGTCATCTACGCCGGTGTCGACTACGAAGCGATTTTGCGGCAGGCGGAAGCAGAGGCCGACATCATCATTTGGGACGGCGGCAACAACGATGTGCCGTTCTACAAGTCCGACTTCCATATCGTCGTTGTCGATCCGCACCGGCCGGGTCATGAGCTGCGGTACCATCCCGGCGAAACGAATCTGCGTATGGCTGATGCTGTCGTCATCAACAAGATCGATACGGCTGACATGGACAACGTGTTGACGGTCCAGCAAAACGTGCGCCAGACAAATCCGGACGCGGCTATGGTCCTGGCCGCATCGCCTCTATTTGTTGACGATCCTGCTGCGATACGCGGCAAGCGCGTCCTTGTGATTGAGGACGGCCCAACACTCACCCACGGCGAAATGGCCTATGGTGCAGGTGTGGTCGCGGCCCAGCAGTTTGGCGCAGCCGAGATCGTCGATCCGCGACCGTATGCGGTACGATCGATCGCAGATACGTATGAGAAGTATCCTACGACCGGTCCGGTGCTGCCTGCAATGGGGTACGGCGCGGCCCAGATGGCCGATCTGGAAGAGACGATCAACGCCACGCCAGCCGATCTTGTGCTCATTGCGACGCCGATCGACCTCGGCAAACTCATCAACATCAAGCAGCCAAGTCAGCGCGTGCGGTACGAGCTGCAGGAGATCGGACGGCCGACACTCGTCGATCTGCTGGAGGAACAGTTCGCTAAGGACTGATTCGCATAGTCAACTAGATTGTGGCTGACCAGCCATTTCTACAGACGGAGGGCCGGCGGGCTACAAAAGGGACGGTCGCAGCGGCGCGAACGAACGGCGATGCTCGGGGCAGGGCCCCAGCTCAGCCAGGCGTTCACGGTGGACGGCCGTCCCATATCCTTTGTGGCGAGCGAAGCCATAGCCGGGATAGAGGGTGTCGAGATCGACCATATAGGCATCACGGCTGACTTTAGCCAGGATCGAGGCGGCGGCAATCGTCAGGCTAAGCGAGTCGCCGCGTATAAGCGAGCGCTGCGGCAGTCCGGAGCTGGGCAGTCGGATGCGTCCGTCGATGAGCAGCGCTTCAGCTTCCAGGTTCTTGAGGGCAGTGGTCATCGCCTGTTGGGTAGCGGCGACGATGCCGTCACGGTCTACAATCTCCGCTGCGGCGGAACCGACGCCAAAAGCGACGGCTTCCGATTGCACGAGTGGCACCAGCTGTTCGCGCAGGCCGGGCCTGACGCGCTTGGAGTCGTCGACGTCCCGCAAGGCATCGTGGAGAGAACTGGAATCGAGAGGCAAGATGACCGCTGCCGCATAAACCGGACCTGCCAGCGCCCCCCGGCCCGCCTCATCCAGTCCAGCGACCAAGGAAACGCTCAACACTCGGGCCAAATTTCGTTCAGGCTCCAACGTCGGTGACATGAAGGCGTGGGCGAGCGTTGGTGACGTCGCTACAGTTTGGTGACAATGGGGCTGGCGTCAGGCACGTCGTCGTATAGACCATTGGCCTTGTTGCCACGGATCCGCAACACTTCCTGAATCATATTGATCGTGTCGCGCAGAGGGCTGATGCGGCTGTTCTCGCCGTAGTGCCATTCGACCGGCACTTCCACGACCTTGTAGCCACGATAGAGGGCGATGTACAGCAGCTCTACATCGAATGCCCAACCATCAATTGTCTGGTATTGCAGGATGTCCAGAGCGGCCGCCCGTCGGAAGCATTTGAAGCCGCACTGCGTATCCTCAAAGCCGGGAATCGCTAGCAGCTTGACGTAAAGATTGAATACCCTACCCATCAGATGGCGATACTCCGGTTCGTTGTAACGAACGGCGCCTTTTGCTTCTCTACTTCCGATGGCCACGTCATAATCGCTTAAGACTGGTGGCAGGAACTTGGCGATCTCGGTCACAGGCATAGAGAAGTCCGCGTCGGCCATGAATAGATATTCGCCCCGAGCCGCCAACATGCCGGTCCGCACGGCTGCTCCCTTGCCCTGCTGCATCTCATCCAGCACGCGCATGGTCGGGTACTGGGCTGCGAATGCGTCGGCGATCTCTCGCGTGGCGTCCTGGCTGTTGTTGTTGACGATGATGACTTCGGACGCGTAGGGTTGCGCCTCCAAAAAGGCGGCCACGCCCGGCAGGGTCTGCGGCAGACGCTCAGCCTCATTATAGGCGGGGATAATCAAACTAAGGAGGGGGGTAGCTGTCGGATTCATTGGCGTTCTGGACCCTCGGGAGGCGGCGGTTTACGACCGCATCGGCCCCTGTTGCGCAGGGCACGGTATGATACCGTTGCTAGGAAAGGTCGTCAACCTGGGTGAGGCGAGCCGTCAGGGAATCGTCGTCAAGGCGGCGGTTTTGTTGAATCTGCTGCCGGGCCGGCCACATGCGAGGCAGACCCAACAGGCCGGCCACCTGGCCGCGCAGCCGCGCTCGCGCCGCCGCGCCGCGCCAGGCACGCAGCGCATCCCGGCTGATCGCCAACTGCGCCTTCAGAATCGACCAGCCATTCTGGCGGAGAAGTGAGCCCGGGTAGTTCTTCCAGATGAGCCAGAGAGTGTTTCGGCCGTCGTAGTAGCTGCTCGTTTCGCCGCCGCCTCCCGATGCCTTGAGCTTGTGATAGACGACCGCCTCCGGTACATACAAGACACGCCAGCCTGCGAGGTTGGCCCGCCAGCCAAGGTCAACATCTTCACATGAGAAGTAGAAAGCATCATCAAGAAAGCCGGTCTCGTTGAGCATTGTGCGGCGGTACGCTGCTGCGGCTCCGCAGGCGCTGAAGACGTACTCCTCCTGGTCAAACTGGCCGTGGTCGCTTTGCCAGACTCCCCGGTTGCCAGGCAGCCCATCGACGCCAACGTAATCACCTGCAGCGTGGAAACGGTCGCGCTCGTCGAACAGGAGGAGCTTGCTGGCCACGATACCGACTTCAGAATGTGTGTCGAACGCAACCTGCAAGGTGGCCAGCCAGTCCGGGTCGGCTTCGGTGTCGTTGTTGAGTAGAACAACGATCTCGCCCCGCGCAGCCGCGTAGCCCGCTATGCATGCGCCGGTGAAGCCGCGATTCTCGCCCAGCTCGATGAGCTGGACTTCAGGAAAGTTGGCCCTGATCGTCTCTTGTGACCCATCGGTCGACCCATTGTCGACAAGGATCGTTTCGAAGTCGGTCCAGGTCTGATCACGCAGCGCACCGAGACAAGTATCGAGATGCTGACGCGCCGTTCCAGTGCGGGATGATGACAGAGATCGCCGGACGGTTGTCGGAGGTGGCATCGTCTATCATACGCTTTCGGCGTGCTGCAAATAGGCAGCCAGGGCATCCTGCCATGGTCTGAGTTCGATTCCCAGGGCGGCTGCATTGATGTTCAGCAGGGCGGCAAATGGCGGAGGTGATGACGCCCGCTTGAATGAGGAGGCGAGGATGGGTTGGTTGGTTACTCCGGTCAGACCTGCTTGCTCAACAATTTCGTTGGCGAACGCCCAACGGGAGCACGCTCCGGCGTTGGTCAGGTGGTAGGTGCCGTAGTGGCCTGTGCCTACGAGGTGGGCAATCGCCTCAGCCAAATCGACGACGTAGGTCGGGTTGGCGACTTCGTCGGTCACAACCGCAAGCCGGCCCGTTTCGCGAGCCCGTCGCAGGATGGCATGGATGAAGTTCCGGCCGCCTTCGGCGTAGAGCCAGGAGGTGCGCACGATGTAGTGGCGAGGCAGGATCGCGCGTACATGGTGCTCGGCGGCCACTTTGGATCGCCCGTAGGCGTTCACCGGAGCGAGGGGCCGCCACTCTTCGTAGCCATCTGGCCTGTCCCCGGCGAACACTTCGTTGGTGCTGATGTGGATCATCTCCGCACCCACCACGCGGCAAGCGAGGCCGATCTGCTGCGTGCCCAGCGCGTTGACACGGTAGGCCAGTGCCGGGTCGCGGGCGCAGCCGTCTACGTCGGTGTAGGCCGCGCAATGGATGACAACCTCAGGCTGGAAGGTGTCGAACACAGCGGCCACTTGCGTGCCGTCGGTTATGTCAATCTCCGGCAGATCGACCCCCAGCAGTTCGTGGCCGGCCAGCTGCGGCTGCAGTGCCCGTCCCAACTGCCCGTTTGCACCAGTGATCAGGATTCGCATGTAGCCAATTGTGGAGACGGTTGCCTCATATGTCAATTTGCTGCGGCGGGTTGCGTGGCGTTCGTAAGCCGGACGTAGGCTGCCCGGCGCTTGACAGAGAACCGGTTCGGCAGAATACTAGGTCGCCTTCCCGACATGCGGGGAAGCATCGGGACCGCGATATGCATATCGATATTGTCACCTTATTCCCTGGGATGTTTTCGTCCTATCTGGACGAGAGTATTTTGCAGCGTGCCCAAACCGCGGGCCACCTGAGCGTCACGCTGTACAACATCCGCGACTTCGCGTCTGGCAAGCATCGAGTCACCGACGAGCCGCCCTATGGCGGTGGTGGTGGCATGGTGTTGAAGCCGGAGCCGCTCTTTGGGGCTGTTGAAGCGGCCGAGGTCGCCGGTGCAGAGCGGGGAGGGCCAGAGAAACCCCATCGCATTTTGCTGACACCACAGGGCAAGCCATTCAACCAGGCGGCGGCCACCCGCCTGGCGACCTACCCCTGGCTCATCCTGCTGTGTGGCCGGTATGAGGGTGTCGATGAGCGGGTTCGCGAACATCTGGTGGATGAGGAACTGTCCATCGGAGACTATGTCCTGACCGGCGGCGAGCTGGCCGCGATGGTGGTGGTCGATGCTGTCACTCGCACCTTACCTGACGTCCTGGGCAACGAGAACGCCGCCAGCGCTGACAGCTATGCCACGGGCTTGTTGGAAGGCGCCCACTATACGCGCCCGACCGATTTTCGGGGCTGGGCTGTGCCTGACGTCTTGCGTTCCGGGCACGCCGCCAATATCGAGCGGTGGCGACGGGAGGGTGCTTTGAGGCGCACCTGGCAGCGACGTCCTGATCTCTTGCTGACTGCGGCGCTGGACGAAGCGGACAAGCGATTCTTGCTGACCCTGGCCAATGAGAGCAGAGAGAAAGACGATGACCGTTAAATCGCGTCGCGTAGATGAGTCACGCGTAATTCTGACTCAGCTAATGGGAGTTACGGATGCCAACACGCTGGGCAACGTCCACGGCGGCATCATCATGATGCTCTGTGATGAGGCGGGGGCGATGGCAGCTGTCAAGCACGCTCGCCGCCCCGTCGTCACAGTCGCCGTCGACTCCATGCGCTTCTATTCGGCCGTCAACATCGGCAACCTGCTGACTGTGACAGCCGAAGTGACCTGGGTGGGACGAACGTCGCTGGAAACCCGCGTCGTGGTGACGGCCGAAGACGCCATGACAGCTGAGGTGACGCATACGAACACTGCCTACTTCGTCTACGTGGCTCTGGACGAGCACGGTGAACCTACAGACGTGCCGCGCCTTGAGTGTGTCTCGCCAGAAGAGAAGGCGCGTTTTGCGCGAGGCGCAGAGCGCCAGGCCCAACGGCTTGAGGAACGAGCTCATGACAGTGGTCCCCCGGGACGTCCTGCCGAATGAGGCACGAGGCCACAGTTAGCATGTCCACTAATCGAGCACCATTGCTGATCATTGGCGGGCTAACGCTCGTTGTGGTTGGCTACTTCGCGGTCTGGCTACCGGGACCTTCTGCCGGCCTGCGTCTCATTGGTCTGGAACTGGGCGAGTGGATCAAGTTTCTGGGCGTGGGTGCCGGGCGCAATCTGTTCTATCTGCCGCCCATCTGCGCCGGGTTTATCATCGCGCTAATCACGACCGGGTGGGACAACCGGGCGTGGCGCACCTGGGTAATGCGACTGTTGGCAGTAACGGTGGCATTCATTGCCCTGCCAGCTATCGCCTCCATCACCGGTGAACCCCGGAGCGAGTGGCTGCTTCGAGTTGTTCTGATTGGCCTTGTGGCACTGGTGGCGGCCCTGGTCTCGCTGGCGCCACGCGCAGAGACACTGCCAACTGCCGCAGCGTGGGCCATTGTCGCTGTTAGTATTGTGGGGCTGACTTTGCCGGCATGGCAGTACGCTGTCGTCCGTCCGGTGGTGGGCGGAGTGCTTGGCAGCGCTATGGGAATAGGGTTGGGCGTTTGGCTGAATACAATGGGGTTTGGTCTGGTTGCCCTGGGCACCCTGCTGCAGCTGCGCCGCTCTCGAAGACCGGTGATTCAGGGTGGAGGATGAGAAAATGGGCTTGGCGATCGCGCCATCTGTTGGACGTGCTCCCGGCCAAGCCCCGTTTTCCCGGATCAGCGAGGAAGCTGGGGCTACTCGCGCATGTGGCTGTCAATATAGGTAACAGCCTCACCAACGGTCGTGATCTTCTGCGCTTCTTCGTCCGAGATTTCACCCTCGAACTCTTCCTCAAAGGCCATGATCAACTCGACAAGGTCGAGTGAGTCGGCTTCAAGGTCTTCGCGGAAGCGAGCGGTGTCTACCACCTGGTCCTCGTTCACACCCAATAATTCCACAATGATTCCGCGCACGCGGTTTTCGGTATCGCTCATTAAAACGTTCTCCTTCAAGCAAGATTCAGATAAGTGGCCATGCGCCGCCGGGACTGTCACAGAGACACGCGAGATTCCCGCTGGGCAAGCAATCAGCCAGCCGACGCCCTCCTGACTAACGAGCGGTGGGTCCAGCGCACGCTGATGATTGTCAAGAATTTTAGGGCCAAGGGCCAAATTGTCAAGCGATAGATGACCAGTCCAGACGCATCAGGGCCGCCCAACAAGTAGAACACAATGCGTCGCTGATGGTTACGAACCATGACAATGTCTGAAACTTGTTGGATGTCGCTGCGTATTGTGTATCAGAATAATCAAGTAACATCAAAGCCGGCTCGCAGATGAAATGACGGCTGAAGAGCAGGCTGGCGAACTGGTCGCCAGCGTTAGGCTGGCTGGCAAGGAGAATAGAGACAATGTCAGAAAAGAAACTGGTCCGAGTTGAGGACGGCAGAATCATCGCCGGTGTGACGACCGGGTTGGGTGCTTACTTTGGAATTGATCCGGTATTAGTGCGGGTCATGTTTGTGATCCTGACTCTGCTAGGATTCTTCGTAAGCGGCGTCATACTCTATGCAATCTTGTGGGCGATTATGCCGATGGAAGGTTCGGAGTCGTAGCGCCTGCGCGTTGCTCGCACTCTCTTTTAAGCAGCCGCCCTGCCGGAGGCACCCTGTTCGTCATGTGACGCAAAAGGTTGCACTCCAGCAGGGCGGCTGTCTTGATCCTCATGGTAGCTCTTTGGACTGCGTCTTATTGTCTCGTGCTTCTCGTTGCTACAGTTGGCGATAATGCCTATACTTCGTTACGCGGGCATGCTGGCCATTCACTCTGACCGACCTTCTTGCCCACCCGCGTCACAAACACCTTATGGATTCACTTCACGCCTTCATTCCAATGGACCGCCGTCTTGCCATGGCCCGTGGCGAGTGGCTGCCTGATCGAACGGAAGGTGCGGTGCTGTTTGCCGACATTTCGGGCTTTACGCCGCTGACGGCTGCGCTGGCTCAGGAATTGGGCGTCCAACGGGGTGCGGAAGAAGTTCTTAACCAGATCAACCCGGTCTTTGAAGCCTTGATTGCCCAGCTCCATCTTTATGGCGGCAGCGTCATGGGGTTTGCGGGCGACTCGATCACGTGCTGGATTGATGGCGACAACGGCCACCGCGCGGTGGCTTGCGCACTGGCCATGCAGGAAGCGATGCGGCCGTTTGCCACGATTTATACCCCTGCGGGCACACCGATTACACTGGCGATCAAGGTTGCTGTCGCCGTTGGTCCGGCCCGGCGCTTTGAAGTTGGCGATCCAGATATTCAGATTATTGACGTCCTGGCTGGGCGAACGCTCGATGACGTGGCTAACGCCGAGAAGATGGCCGAGAAGAACGAAGTCGTGGTCACCGAGCAGGTAGTTCGTGTGTTGGACGACGCCGTCCTTGTGGCGAGCTGGCGTGTAGACGCCGCAACCGGCGCCCGGTTTGCCGTGGTCGAAGCGCTGACGGTCCAGCCGTCGACTGCGCCGTTTCCGCCGCTTCCGCCCGATGCACTGACGGACGAGCAGGTCCGTCCGTGGGCTCTGGCCCCCGTCTATCGGCGGCTGCAAATGAGCGGCAAGTATCTGGCCGAGCTGCGCCCCAGCGTGGCTCTCTTCCTCCGTTTCAGCGGTATTGATTACGATAACGATGAAGACGCCGGGCGCAAGCTGGATGCGTACGTCCAGTGGATGCAGCGCATACTAAGCAAACACGAAGGGTTCTTGATTCAGTTAACCATCGGCGACAAGGGCAGCTATGTGTATGCCAGCTTTGGCGCACCGGTGGCCCACGATGACGATCCTGAGCGTGCGGTCGCAGCGGCCATGGAGCTGCGTGCGCCGCCGCCTGAGTTTGACTATATCGAGCCAGTACAGATTGGCATAAGCCGGGGCCGCGTCTGGGCCGGCGAGTGTGGTGCTCGAATCCGTCACACCTATGGCGTGATGGGCAACGAAGTCAACATGGCCGCCCGGCTTATGGCCAGGGCAGAACCACTACAAATCCTGGTGCGACGACGTGTCGCCAAGGCCACTGAGCACAGCTTCCAGTATGAGTCGCTTGGCCTGATAACGGTCAAGGGCGGCGCAGAGCCGATACCGGTGTCGG
The DNA here is from genome assembly GCA_963715935.1 of uncultured Chloroflexia bacterium. GTDB lineage: Bacteria > Chloroflexota > Anaerolineae > Promineifilales > Promineifilaceae > Promineifilum. The sequence goes on from CAVQSM010000011.1 coordinate 516,993, forward strand.
AGTTGGTGGGCCGTTCAGAGAGTCAAACCTGGGCCACTTCGCAGTTCGAGCGACCGCTCGTGGGGCGCGATGTCGAGCTTGCTCACCTCGAGCGCATTCTGGACAGTGCGTTGGCCGGGAAAGGGAGCCTGACGTCGCTAACCGGCCTCACCGGCATTGGTAAGTCCCATCTGGTGCACGAGTTCCGCCGACGCGCCAGCGCCAACGGATTCCAGGTGGCGGCGGCGATGTGTCAGCGAATTTCACAATCGTATGCCTACTCACCCTGGAAGCAGATTCTGAGCCAGGTCCTGGGCGTGATGCCATCGACTGCAGCTGGGCTATCTGCAGAGGAGATCGCGGCTGAGCAAGCCCAGCATATCTGGAATACGCTGACTGAGGTGAACCCTGACTGGGCGGTTCGCGTTCCGCTGCTGGGCGACCTGTTTGGTATTGCCATCCCCGACAACCCAACGACCGCCAACCTTGATCCACGACAGCGACAGGAAGCGTTGCTTGCGCTGGTTTCCGAAATTCTTTCCACATGGGCAACATCGCAACCTTTGCTGCTGACCATCGACAATGCCCACTGGATGGATGAAGCGTCGCAGGCATTGGCCGAAACTGTGGTGCGGACGCTCGCGGATGCGCCTATCCTGATGATGCTGAGTTCGCGTGCTGAGAACGTCGCCGATTTCGCCTTGCTTGGCCAGCTTGAAAGCTATCGCCACGCGGAAGCGATGGAGCTGGCAGAGTTGCCGAGCGAGGGCGTGGAACCACTGCTGGCTAATCTACTTGGTGGACGGCCCTCGGTGCTCGTTCGTCTCCTGATTGAAGCCAAGTCACAAGGCAACCCGTTCTTCATGGAGGAGCTGGTCGACGCGCTGCTGGAATCTGGCCAACTGGTTCAGGCAGAAGAAGAATGGGTGTTGTCGGAGCAGATGATTGAGGAGCTTCGCGCGGCCAACGTGCTGATTCGGGATGCGGGTGTCTGGGTGCTGGCCGATGCTGCCGACTTGACGACCGTCAGTCTGGGTATCCCCGATTCTGTCCACGGCGTAATCCTGGCCCGTATTGATCGCCTGCCAGAGTCCCACAAACCTACGCTCAAGGTCGCCAGTGTGATTGGTTTCAGCTTTGAACTAGGTCTGGTTGCCCAGGTTCACCCGGCACGACCCAGTGGAACCGAAGTGCACGCACAGGCCGTAATGCTTGAGCAGCGAGACTTCATCTTCCACGAGCGCGTGGCCCAGCCAGCGGATCTGTCTGAGACATACGCTTTCCGGCAGCAAGCAACGCAGGAAGTCTCATACGAGACATTGTTGTATACGCAGCGGCGCGAGCTGCATGCCAACGTGGCTGATCTCATTGCCCACCAATCTGCGGAATCGAACGAGCAGATTGCGTACCACGCATTTCTGGGCGAGTCATGGCGGTTGGCGCTTGACTACCAGCTTCGTTCTGGGCGGAGAGCGATGCAGCTGTTTGCTAACTTACAAGCGATCGACCACTTTCAGAAAGCTGAGGTGAGCGCGAGCCATTTACCGGAAGAAGAAACAGCAAACGAAAGGCTGGAGATTCACAGTAGTCTCGGCGAGTTGCTTCTGAATACGGGTCAATACGATCCCGCCCGCGACAACCTCGACAAGGCCCTGGAACTGGCGCGGTCGCTTGGTGATGCGGCGGCGGAAGCGGAGGCGTGTCGCTGGATAGCCCGGTCCTACGAAATGCGTGGCCAGTATCAACCATCTCTAGAGTGGATCGATGAAGGTCTGAACGCACTGGGCGAGGCGTTGACGCCTTCGGGCCTGGAAATGCGCCTGATTTCGGGCCTGATATACACGCGCCAGGGCAACTATGGACAGGGACGACAGCAAGCGTTGGCATGTTTGCTGGCAGCCGGCGAAATGAATGAGACGAATATCGTGGCTCGCTCGCATAGTTTGCTCGGCCTCATTGATGGGTTGCGAGGTCGTGCAGCAAGTTCCTTCGATCATTTTGAGGAAGCATTAACGCTCTATCGCAACAATGGCAACCTGCGTGGGCAGGCTGTTGTGCTGAACCAGACAGCTAATTTCTACTTCAATGTCGGTCAATGGAGTGATGCAGAGCGCTACTATCGTCAGGCTGGCACCATATTTAGCCAGATTGGTGATGCCTATAACCGTCTGTTGGTGAACAACAACCTCGGAGGCATTGCTCTCAACCAGGGTCGTCTTGACGATGCACTGGAGTTCTATACCCAGGCGCTGCGAGCCCAGGAGCAGCTGGGTGGATCGCTTTGGGTGATGGGTGCTTTGCATTTGAACCTGGGCGCGACCCAGACGAAGCGCGGCGAGCTTGAACGGGCGTTCGAGCACCTTGAAACGAGCCGGACCCTCTTTGACCAGGCACAGGTACGAGACTTGCTGCCAGAGATGCACCGTCGCCTGGCGGAGGCGTATCTGGTTCAGGGCGACATGGCGAAGGCAGACGAGGAGATACAGTTGTCCCTGTCGCTGGCTGAGGAGCTATCGATGGCCGGGGAGCGCGGCCATGCACTACGGATCATCGGGCGCATAGCGGATTATCGTGGCGAACAGGAAGCTGCCGAAAGCGCCCTGACACAAGCGGCTGTTATTCTCGAAGAAGCCAGCGATGAGTATGGTTTGGCCCAGGCGAGATTGGCATTGGCGCAGTTGTACTATGCTCAGGAGCAGTACGAGTCGTGCCTCGACCAACTGGCCTTGTGCGAACCGCTGCTGGAGTCGCTTGGGGCTACGAGCGATCTGGACTCGGCCCGGAGTTTGCGCCACGAACTGGCCCAGCTTCAGTAGTGGCCTAGTTGAATCACAGTATGGTTAGACCCATCACCGGACTACTGCGAAGGTAGCTGCTACACCCAGCCGCGAAGGCGCACCGCCTGAGCGACCCGTTCGATCGCCACAAGATAGGCCGCTACCCGGTTGTCGACCCTTTGAGCCTGAGCCATGTTATGGACAGAGTGGAATGCCCTGGTCATCGCTTCGTCCAGCCGCTCGTTAATCATCGCCTCGGGCCAATAGTACTGGTACGCATTTTGGACCATTTCGAAGTAAGAGACCGTAACCCCACCCGCATTGCACAGGAAGTCGGGAATGACATAGATTCCCTTGTCGAAGAGAATGTCGTCGGCCGCCGGCGTGGTGGGGCCGTTGGCCAGTTCGGCCACGAAGCGAGCCTTGATGCGGTCAGCATTCTCGCTCGTGATGACGTTTTCGAGCGCTGACGGGAAGGCAACAAGCACATCGAGTTCAAGCAGCTCCTCATTTGTGATCGCTTCCGCATCGGGGAAGTTCGCCAGCGTTCCGTGCCTCGCTTTGTAAGCGACCGTCTCTTTGGCGGGCAGTCCGTCCCAGTTCAGGATGCCACCGCGCGAATCGCTGACAGCCACGACCTTCATCCCGAGCAGTTCCTCAGCTAGCAAGTGGGCAAAGGTGCCTGCATTGCCATAGCCTTGAATGGCGGCAGATTGGCCAGATAGATCGACGTCCCGGGCTTTCGCCGCTTCTCGCAGCGTGAATACCCCGCCTCGGGCGGTGGCGTCTTCGCGGCCGAGTGAGCCGCCTAGTTCGAGAGGTTTGCCCGTAATGACGCCCGGTTCGTGATGGCCCATCAGCACTTCGTACTCATCCATCATCCACGCCATGATTTGCGGTGTCGTATAGACATCGGGCGCCGGCACGTCCTGAGTCAGCCCAATGGACCGGGCAATAGCCCGAATATAGCCGCGGGACAGGCGCTCAAGTTCGTTGGGTGACAATTCTCTAGGGTTGCAGGTGACTCCGCCCTTGCCGCCACCCAAGGGTATGTCCATCACGGCCGTCTTCCACGTCATCCACGCGGCCAGCGCCCGCACCGTGTCGATAGTTTCTTCCCAGTGAAATCGGAGCCCGCCCTTGGCAGGACCGCGTGCATCGTTGTACTGGACTCGATAACCCTGGAAGGTTTGCGTCGAGCCGTCGTCCATGTGTACCGGAATCGTGAAGTGAAACTCACGCATCGGCTGGCGCAGAAACGCGTGCATATCGGGATCAAGCTGCAGGACGGCCGCTGCTTCGTCTAATTGAGCTTGGGCAATTGCAAATGGGTTGAGATTCTCGTTCATCAGTGGGTGCCTCCACGGCTGTAAGGAAATGGCAATCAGAAATCCAGCAAACGCTACTGAGTGCGGGGCGGAGACGCATCTGCGAACACGTGCGTGTTCTCACTAGAACTGTCGACTCCACACCTGCCTAGTATGCATTAGAACGACATGCCTCCGCCAGTGACGATTGTCACATTTTGCCGCTCTGACGGAGCAGATTCAATGGATAGAGCCCCGGATATGTGACGGCGAAGACAAAACGAAAAGGGAGAGCAGCCTCCTGCTCTCCCTTACACTATCTTAGCTTGGTCCGGCAACCAGGTTACTGTGCTTGGACCAGACCCCCATCGCCTGTGCCCAACCAGGTTGTGTTTGCTGAACCATCGTTGGTGACAATGACGTCAAGGTAACCATCAAACGTCAGGTCCACGAGGGCGAGAGCTGTGCTGGCTGCAGGTTCGAAACCTTGCTTCAGCGTCGAGAAGATCCCGTCACCATTGTTCAGATAGAGCCAATTGACGTTGTCCCGATTGGCGATGTAGGCATCGATGTCACCATCATTGTCTGCATCACCCAGTTCTACCGCAGTGCTGTCGCCACCGTTGGCAAACGTACTGGTGGCATTAGCCTGAATGAACGGGCTGTTGCCAGTGTTCAGGAAAACCTGCTCGCTGCCGTTCTTGCCTTTGCCAGAGACGGCTACCACGATATCGCTTCGACCATCGTCATTCAGGTCGGCAATAGCAACATCCTGCGGGAACCCTTTACCACCGCCAAAGCTGGTGTGAAGAGTAAACCCGAGGAACAGATCTGCGCCATTCGTACCGTTGCTTAAGTAAAGCTTGTTGCCGCCACCGTTGACAGCTACGATGATGTCGAGGAATTGGTCCCCATTGATGTATCCGAGTGCGACCGCTTTGCCATCATCGGAATCCAGCTTGCCGCCTCCGGTGGTTAACGCTTCGAAGTTACCTTCGCCGTCAACGTTCATGAAGATGTCGTAAGCATCGTCTTGCGAGGGTGCGCTCTTCAGATTGGGCATGACTGCATCCAGATCGCCATCGTTATCGAGGTCGCCAAGAGCCAATCCCACGCGGCCAGAGGCAGCGCTGCCTGACAGACTGCCAAACTGATCGATCAGAGCCAGACCTGATCCGGTATTCTCGTACACATAAGCTTGCGTTGGCGTGCCAACGACCACGGCAACCACGTCTAGATCACCATCTCCGTCAATGTCACCGGTAGTGACCGTGGTTGACGGTGCAAAGTCGTAGCTGCTTCCTGCGGAGACAAAGCCGCCGCCATCAAAGAAGTAGACACCACTGTTGCCATCAGGGTTAGCCAGGACTACGTCTGGTAGATTGTCATTGTTGATGTCGCCCAGGCTGATGTCGGAGCTACCGCCCGGCTCAAAGGTGCCGGAGCCAGAGCTGACCGTGAACCGGTAGTAATCGTTGTGGTCGAGACCAAGCGCCACGTTACCGGCACCATCGACTACCTGCACAAAGTATTCGTGTACACCACCCGGCGTCGGCGTGATGGTTCCCTCCGCAGTCTGCGTGGCCGCATTGTAAGTCAGGTCAACCGCCTCCCAAACGTTGCTGTTCAGGTTGCGGTAGAGGACAACAGTACGATGGATACCGCTGTCAGTCACTGGTTCCGACTGCGTTTCATCAGTTACCAAAACCTTGAAGGTTACATCGCCACCGAAGCTTGGTATCGCGCTAATCTGCCAGATAGACGGTTCGATGAAGTCAGTTGTCGCTCCAGCAGGCAGCTCGAATACGGTCAAGTCCAGACTGTCATAAAGGCGCTGAATTCCGCGCGTCGGGCTGTTGCCGGTGGTTGTGGCGTAGAACTGACCAGGCACAACCACTAGATTCTGAGCGAAGAGAGCTGGGATCTCGACCTTCCGATTCACACTGGCCACCGTTAGTGGGTACCAGCGAGCCAGATTGAATTGGCCCTCGGCTAGTACTTCAGACGAATCCTCAAAGATGATCGACTGAATGTATGGGTCGAAGTTGGTGATATCAGTGAATTCGCCGCCGGTCATCAAGACGCCGTGGAGAATGTTCGCGCTGGAGTTGCGGTTGATTGTCGTGCGTGGCTGGACCGGACGGCCGCCGGTGCGCAGCAGGTCGTCCTCGCCTTGAATCGAGTAGTACGTGCCCTTGCTGCCGTTGTTGGCGGTGTAGCTGAAGTTCAGCGCGTAGCTGGATTCAGTCAGACTATTGACCGCAGTAGTCTCTTCCGTCGCATAGGTGATAGGTCCAAGCGTAGCCGCGGGTAATACCGATGGCGTCGCGACCGTCGCCGCTGGATCCGCACCCGTGATCGGGTCAGTGCTGGTCTGGTTGCTCATCTGCACGGCCTGCATAGGCAAGCCATAGAGCGTCATTTCGCCCAGCAGCTTCTCATCATACATACTCAAGGTGCCCGCGGCGAGGCTGCTGTAGTAGGCCAGCTTGGCCTGTCTTAGTGCCTGCCCGACAGTCGGTTGGTCCGGACCCGGTTTGTAGCCAAGGTACTTCACGAAGTTCAGCATCAGAAGCTCAGAGTATGCCAGAAGATCCTGGTCCCCGTAAGCGAAGCCCGTGTTGCCAACGAACGTTGCGCCGCGACCGGCGAACTCCTGTGCCCAGTCCAGACCCAGCTCTGGACTGCCCGCATAGAACGAGTCATCCACGCTGAGGCCCGACTGGCAGCCTACTGAGAAGACCAGAGTTTCCTCTAGATTCGCAGTCCATTGATTGACATCGCCGGCTTCACTGGCATTAACCAGGTTCGGATCATTTGGCAGGCCGTTGGGATAGAAGAACCAGTGGGCGAAGTGCGAGTTGAGCGAGATGAGATCGTAGTCGGTCGCCAGCGCCTGGCTACGGAAGAAGTTGCCATCCCACGTGTTGTTGATAATACTGTTTTGTTGGTTCACGCCCTGAGAACTCAGCTCACTGCTGATGGCGTTGGCCTGGTCGATCAGGAAGTCGTAGCCTGTGATGAGCGCTGACGACGGTTCGATGAGGTCGCCACCGTTCAGGAAGACGTCGACCATCTTGATGATGTCGGTTGGGCTTTCCAGCAAGCGACCGGCTCCGTACTGGGGCAGATAGACTTCGCGTCCCAGAGCCAGCAAAGGCAGTGGGGCTGCGTAGTAATCGTCACTCAGGAAGTAGCGCAAGTCGTAGGCAATCTTGATTGCCGGGTCTTCAACGTCGGTGTAATTGCGCTGGTTGGCAACTAGCGTCGCATCCTGGATGCGCCGGAACGGGATCTGCTGATCGTTCCCAACGATGACCATGTACTTCAAATTTGGATAAGAGGCAAGGATGTCGTAAAGGTACGCCTTGATCGACCGGGCTACGAAGTTCGCAGCCTGCGGACTGGTTCCGTAATATTGCGGATCGTCCCACAATGTGTATGCATCTCGTATGGCGAAGTCGCCCTGAACTGTCTGCACAGTGTCGAGATCGATGACCAACCCGTTGACGCTGTCATGGCCAGCCAACTGTTGCAGTTTGTTGGCGACGTCCGTCGCTTCCTGCGCGGAATACTCGCCTTCTAGACGCGCATGGTTGTACAGAATGAGGGTTTCGATGCTGCTGTCCTCAGCAGGCTCCGAATAGTCGGTGGCCGGCTGATCAGTCAGTATGGGAATGACCTCGGTAGGCTCATCACACGTCGCCAGCATGGTGAAATTGGAGTCAAGAGCCGCCGCATTGTGCGGGATTACCCCGATGTAGTAGTTGCCCGCCAGTTCGTGGACAAAATGCTGAATGCGCTCGTTCGTGCGGTCCTGCTGACTGAGGCTCTCATTCGCGGGACCCGCGCTGGCGGAGATGCCTACGAGGGTGCCGATCCGGTCGCTCTCGCCAATGTTGGAGAGCTGGGCGATGTTGGAAAGCTGCGCAATGTTGCTGAGCTGAGCAATGTTGCTGAGTTGGGCAATGTTGCTTAGCTGGGCCACGTCCAGAAGCGTACCGATGTTGCTGAGCTGGGCGATGTTGGATAGTTGGGCGATATTGCTTAGCTGGGCAATGTTGCTTAGCTGGGCGATATTTGACAATTGTGCCAGATCACGGATCTGCCCGGTCTCTTCGTCAATAGCAGGGGCGAACAGCAGGACATCGTAGTCGCCATTGCTTTCGAGATCGAGCGTTAGTGTAGAGCCGGCCTCATCGATATTGATGACATACCAGTTAGGGTCGATGGAACCAACCGGCTGATCGGTGTAAGGTACACCACACTGAAGGCCTATGGCTGCTTCTCGGCTCTGGTTCTGGAAGTAGATGGTGACGGTTGCGGTATTGGACGAATCTTCTCCATCGTTGGCTCGATACGTAAAGGTATCGAATTCAACATCTGTTCCGTCGTGCGAGTATTCGAACGTACCATCAGTTTCGAAGCTGAAGGCAGACGCGTACTGCGGACCCTGGACGAGCGTAGCCGTCAATGAATCTCCATTGGCATCTGTGTCGTTGGCCAACACAGTGGCGGCGCCAGTCTGCAAGAAATCGACCGTACTGCCTGGTATCACTGAAGCGCGATCGTCATTGGCAACCGGCGGGAAGTTCGGTGCGATGACTTCTACAGTGAACGAACTACTCGCGACCGAAGTACCATCGCCCACATTGATCGTGACCGTTGTCGTGCCTGTATTTCCATTTACGGGCGTTATGGTCGCTGACCGATTTGCGTCCCCACCACCGAAAGCGATATTGGATGGTGGAACTACACCAGAATTCGTCGATTGTGCGGTCAACACCAGACTGTTTTGCGTTGTATCGGGATCGGCGACCACAAAGTTCACGGTCACTGGCGTGTCCCATTCGGTCACCTGGTTGCCGATCGCTGTGATCGTTGGTGGATCATCAACCGGCGTGATGTTAATCGTTACGGTCGCTGCCGCAGATGTCGCATCGCAGTCGCTGGTGGTATAGGTAAACGTATCAACTGCATTCTCGCCCCCGTCGTGTGTGTAGTCGAACGAACCATCCGGGTTAAAGCTGAAGCTGTTGGCAAACATCGGTCCGCCAACGAGAGTGGCGCTCAAGTCAGATGCGAAGTCGTCAGGATCTGAGTCGTTGAACAACACCCCAGGTTGCGTAATGGTCAGGGTACCGCCTTCCAGAACGCTATAGGTATCGTTAGTAGATGCCGGAGCGGAGTTGCCACCATTGAGCCAGACGGTGTTGGCACTGCCAAGATTGGCAACGACCACATCTAGATCCGCGTCGGCATCGAGCGAGCCCAAAGCCAGAGAATAAGACGCAGCCGAGTCGAAGGTGGCGTCTTGAGCAAACTGCCCGCTCCCATCGTTGAGGAAGACGACGTTTGTGCCATCGCTATTCGAGATGACGGCGTCCAGCCCGTTCTGTCCGTCGAGATCGCCGAGTTCGACGTCAAGACTGAATCCAGCACCGAATGTTGCATCTGCTTTCGATGCGAAGATCTCAGTGCCAGTGCCCTTATTGTAATAGACTTGATTCGCGCCGTTTTTTCCGTTGCCGGAAAGAGCGACTACCGCATCGAGCAAACCATCATTGTTGACATCACCAAGAGCGACCGCATGTGGTACACCCTTGCCACCAGCAAAACTTGTGTGAAAAGTGAAGGTTGCGCTGCCGTCGTTCAGATAGAGCTTGTTGCCACCGCCATTGGTTACAACGACGATATCAGGATAGGTGTCAAGGTTGACGTCAGCGATAGCCACAGACTGGCTGTCATCAGGCTGGAGAATGCTATCACTTTTCGCCGTAAAGTCGCCGGCGCCATTGTTCAGGAAGATATCAAAAGCGTCCGGGTTGCCAGTCGATGCCTTCTGGTTCGGAAGCACGGCATCAATATCGCCATCACCGTCAAGGTCTTCCAGCGCGATGCCTACGCGCGTCGACGAGGCACTGAGCGAAAGGCTGCCAAACGTGGTTAGTGATGCCTGCAAGCCGGTACCCGTATTGAAATAGACGCGTGAGCGTGCCGGTTCGCCGTTTTCAACGACGACGATATCAATGTCGTTGTCTGAGTCAACATCCGCGAGTGCGATATTCTGGGAGTTTGGAAACTGCCACGCAGTTCCAGAGGGGGAGAAGAATCCGGTGCACGCGTCGTAAAACCAGACGGCCCCTCCGGTCGCATTGGCGACGACAGCATCAAGATCGCTATCGCCGTCCATGTCTGCCAGTGCAATATCGCTTCCACCCGCGCCGAATGAAGGGCTGGCGTAGTGGGGCTGAAGATCCACCGCGTTGGCCGCCATCAATGGCGGTACCAATGAAACCAATAGAGTCACTACAATAGCGATTGCCGCCAGACTCCTCTTCCCAGTTGCTGACATATCTCTCATGATGGTTGCTCCAAACACTAGACTTCTTCCAATAAACCACTCAGCGCACCAGGCAGGTTGACTGCAGGGAGACACTCGCACACTCGGCAAGCACGTGCCAATCAATCGCCGTTGAACGGAACTTTCTGATCATTCCTATGATATTGCGTCACCAAGTAAGATGAGGGCAGGTAACCCTCAAAGGTACCTTTCCAAACACAATAGTACCATATACCTGCAAGCAATGGGTGTGTTGTATTTAATAGTTAAGCTGATGGATGCGCTGCATGGCGGCTAGCGCACCATTGATTGCTGTCGCCTTCACCAGTAGATGTCCCCAGCCACCTTGGCCCGACAGATAGGTCCTGGACATTGCTGGACACGCAGTACCCTGAATTCTGAATCCAGGGTACTGCGTATGCCAGTCAATCTGCACTGCGACTAGCGTACCAGAAACAAGCCATCCACATCGGCCGACAGGCCATCGCCGTCTGTGTCCCACTCCGTACGGAAAGAACAGGAAGTGTTGGGGCCCAATGAAAGCGGCGTACACACGAAGATGGTGTTGGCGTCGCCGGAGACGCTGCCTGTGTTGAAGTCATTCATGACAGACAGGTACAACTCGTCGTTGGTCGTATCGATCCACAGGGCGTCGATATCTTCCTTCACCAGGCCCACATCTGAGCCATCGAAGTAGAGCGACCACGTGCCTGAGGTTGAGTCACCGACACTGGTTATCTCGAACTTCAACAGATCTTCGTCAGCCGCCTTGATGCTGCCCGAAGCGCCGCCAACGTTGGCATTGCCTCTTGTGCTCAAAATCAAGTTGCCTTCGGCGTCGAACGCCATCGCGTCGATTGCTTCAGCATTCTTGGTCAACTCGACATCTGAACCGTCGAAGTAGAGTTCAAACGAACCGGCGGTGTTGTCCCCAATGCTGGTGGGAATGAAGCGCACGATGTCGCTCGGCTTCACACTTCCCAGACCTGGCAGGTTGGTATTGCGCGTGAAAGTCATCAGAACCGTCTCGTCCGGCAAGAAGGTGAAGCTGTTGAGCTTCTTCACGCCTACGTCGCTGCCGTCGATGAACATCGACCAGCTGCCTGACTGATAGCGCAAGATGTCGTCATCGCCGTATCTTACACCGTCGCTTGTCGTGCCGCGCTGCCGCGGGCTGACGTAGCGAGCGTCACCGCTGACCGTTCCTTCGGGAGCATTGGTAAACGTACAGGTGATAGTTTCGCCGGCATCCAGGTCGATGACCACGGTGTCCGCGTTGGCGACCACAGTGCCGCCATCAGCGTCACCAGCACAGAGAATGCTCTGGACATCCCAGCCGGCAGGCACGACCTCGCTCACCTGGTAGGCGCCTGTCGAGAGATTCGGGAACACCTGGCTGGACTGACCGGGCAGCTCCAGTGTGAAGTTACCCAGGTCGCCGGTGAAGTTGAACGGGATATTGTTCCCGGAGCCATTCACCGCTTTCACAATGGTGATGCTGCCCTTAGGCTGGATGACCGGGAGACCGGCCCCCAACTCCATGCCGTTGATCTTGTTGTTGCCAAAGCCGTTGGCGGCGCCATCCCAGTAGAGGGCAAAGGCGCATTCGGAGCTTGCTCCCAGCCCGGCCGGGTCACAGACGATGATGTCGTTATCATCGTACGCCACGCCGTCGATTACCTGGTCGGAGCGAAGGCTAAAGTAGATATCTCCGTTGTCTGCGTCAATCCATGAAGAGAAGATCCGGTTGGGTTCGATTCCTACCGACGCGCCGTCGAGATACAGTTCGAAGCCGCCCTCTGTCGCATCACCTAACTCATTCGCATTGAAGATCAGAAGATCCCAATACTTGGAGCGCAGTGTGCCGCCGCCCGCCTTGGAAACGGCCGCATTACCGAACGTGCTGATGACCAGACGGCCATCCGGCGAAAGTCCGAGGCTAACGATCCTTTCCTGATCACGATCCAGGCCGACATCCGACCCATCGAAGAACCAGGCGAACGATCCGGTGGTCACTGGCCCGACCGAAACCGGAGTGAAGCGGACGATGTCCTGTTCTTCGATCCAACCGAGCCCGTTGAGATTGACGCGGCGATTCGGCGTTAACAGGATGTCGCCGTTGTCCAGAAGGGCAAACGCGCTCACACCCCGGTTGAAGCCCACATCAGTGCCGTCGAAGTAGAGCGTCCACGCATCGGTTTGGGGATCGAAGACGACAATATCATTCTCATCGAACCCAACGCTACCGGCAGAACCGGCGTCCTGGGCTGTCAGGAAGATGCTGCGATCGTCGGCCGTCGGGGGCGGGCTGTTGGTGACGGTCGTCTGATAGTAGTCACCATGCTCCAGCACCAGCGAGACGTTGCCTGCCATGTCCACGGCCTGGACGAAGTACTCGTAGTTGCCCGCGGTCGGGACAACGATCGTCTTCGAAGCCACATTGGTGGCGTCGTTGTAGTCCAGGTCCACACGCGACCACTGGTTGGTGTTCAGGTTGCGGTAGAGAACAACCACGCGCATCACGCCGCTGGCGTCGACGAAGCTATCGAGCGAGCGGTCTTCGACTACGACCCGGAAGGCGAGCGACCGGCTGGCGCCAGGGGTGGCTGACACTTGCCAAACCGAGGGGGCTGTGTAGTCGAACTCGTTAGTCGGCGAGCTGTAGACAACCAGGTCAAGCTCGTCGTACAGGCGCATGATGCCCTTTGTGGCGGGGCCCTGATTCAGGTTTGTTGTCGCTTTGAACTGCCCCGGCGTGACGACAAGCCGCTGCTTGTAGAGTCCGTCGGTGGTCCGAATCCGATTGATGCTGGCGTTCTGGCGCAGGTACCATTGCTGCAAGTCAAAGCGCCCTTCGCTTGTCACCTCACTGGAGTCCTCGAACAGGATGCTCATGATGGTCGGATCGAAGTTGTTGACGTCGGTGAACGACCCGCCCAGCATCAAGACACCATGGGCGACTTGATTGGCGGAGTCCAGGTTGATGGAGTTGCGGGGCAAGATGGGCCGACCGCCTGTGCGATGCAGATCATCCGTGCCCTGGATGCCGTAGTACTGACCACGGCTGCCGAGGTCGGTCAGGTTGAAGTTGAAGTCCAGATTGAACGTCGTCGCGCTGGCGGCTGCGCCCGCTACCGGAGCGGTCGTCTGGTAGCCTGCAGCGTTCGACGCCCGGCGTCAGGTCAGGCGTGGCCTCGCCCAGGGCGCTGGGGCCGGTGGGGGAGACATTCGTCTGGTTTGGCAGGTCGACGCGCTGCATGGGCAGACCGTAGAGCACCATCTCGCCGAGGAGCTTCTCATCATAGATGCTCAACGACCCGGCGGCGATACTGTTGAAGTAGGCTAGCTTGGCCCGCTGCAGCGACCCGCCAACTGACGGATTGCCCGCAGCGTTACCGGTCGGGTTGTAACCCAGCTCCTTAACGAAGTTGAGCATGAGCAGTTCGGAGTAGGCCAGCAGGTCGCCGTCGCCGTAGCCGAAGCCGGTGTTGCCGATGAACGCCGCGCCTTCGCGGGCGAACATCTGCGCCCAGTCGGCGCCGTCAAACGGATCGCCTGCCGGATAGAGACCATCCGGTACGTTTAGACCAGACTGGCAGCCGACGGAGAAGGCCAGCGTGCCTTCGAAGTCGTTGATGCCATCATCCAGTTCATCGGCGTAGACAAGATTGACTGCCTGATGGTGACCCGTTCGGGTAGAACAGACGATGGTCAAAGTGGGAGTTCAGCGAGATCAGGTCATACTGAGTTCCCGTAAAGGCGATATCGCGGAAATCCTGACCAGACCAGTTGTTGTCAATCAGCGTGGTCAGGTTGCCGCCGCTGATGCCGCGCGAATCTAGTTCGCTGGACAGAGCGGTGGCCTGGTCGACCAGGAAGTCGTATCCAGTAATCAGAGCGGTCTGCGGCTCGATCGTTTCGTTACCGTTGAGGAAGACGCCGATGACATTGGTAATCTCATTGGGCGTCTGGACCAGACGGCCGATAGCATACTGCGGCAGATAGAGTTCGCGGCCAAAGGCGTTGATGGGCAGTGTTGCCGCGTAGTAATCGTCGTTGAGGAAGTAACGGTTGTCGAACGCACCCTTAATGCGCGGATCCGGTGCCAGATCATCACTGTCATTATTGAGGTCGCCGTTGTACTTACGCTGGTTAGCCACCAGCGTCTGGTCAACGATTCGCCGGTGGGGCAGGATTTCGTCGCCGCCTACCAGCACCATACTCTCGAGGTTCGGGTAAGCCGGAACCTGATCGTACAGGAACGCCTTGATTGTCCGGGCGACCAGGTTAGCTGCCGCGGGGTTGGTCGGATCACTATCCCACACGGCGTAGGCTGCCTGGATGGCCGGGTCACCGGTCACGTTTAGGACGCTGTCGAGGTCGACAACGACGCCATTGACTGCGGCCGAGGCCGCCAGCAAGTTAAGCTGCGTCTCAACATCGGTCGCGCCGGCGGCATCGTAGAAGCCGGTCAGGCGAGCTTTGTTGTAGAGGATGATTGTTTCTACTGACGTGTCGGTGGCTGGCGTAACGAAGTCCGCCTCTGGCACCGTGTTAAGCACTGGCAAAGGCGTCGGCGGCTCAATGACGTCAACTTCCAGGGTGAACGGTTGGTTCACCGCGGACCCATCGCTGGCAACGACACCGATGTAGTAGGGTCCGGCCAACTCGTTGACATTGTAGGTGATGCCTTCATTGTCATCGTTCGGACTATTGGCAGGGCCACTGTTGATCGACAGCGCCACCAGAGAGCCGTCGACATTGTTGGCGGCGATGTTTGACAACTGGGCGATATTCGACAGTTGGGCGATGTTGGACAACTGCGCAATATCCGCCAGCTGGGCGATGTTGGAAAGCTGTGCCAGATCGACGAGTTCGCCGATGTTGGACAGGAAGGCGATATTGCTGAGCTGAGCGATGTCGCTGAGCTGGGCGATGTCGGCCAACTGGGCAATGTCACTGAGCTGGGCGATATCACTCAACTGGGCAATGTCGCTCAGTTGAGCCAGGTCTCGGAGCTGTCCGGTTTCCTCGTCAAGGTTGGGGGCGAACAGGTAGAGATCATAATCGAAATCGCTGCTCAGCTCGACCTCAATGGTCGATCCCGGAACCAGGACATCGATCTGGTAGAAGTTGGGATCTGTCTCGTTGACAGTCGTATCCTCGATTGGTGTTCCACTCTGAACTTCGACCGCTGTGGTCTTTGCCTCGTTTTCGATTGAAATGGTTACGGAGACCGGATTGGAACAGCCAGTGTCATCACACGCTTCATAGACAAAGCTGTCAGACAGCTGCAGCGTGCCGTCATGGTCATAACTGAATGTGCCATCCAGCGACAGATTGAACGCGTCAGCATTGTTTGGTCCGCTTACCAGTTGAGCGGTAAACGGATTGGACTCCGGATCAGAATCGTTGGCCAGCACCGATGTTTGGCCGCCGCCCAGTACCGTGACCACGCCGCCTAAAGGCACCGAAGCCAGGTCAGGCACGGCTACAGGCGGGGCGTTGTCTGATTCGATGTTGAAGGTGACGGTAGCGATATTCGACTGCGCCGACTCTTCATCGACTGCGCGATAGGTGAAGCTATCACTCGTCGTTGCGCTGCCGTCGTGGGTATAGACGAATGTACCATCCGCATCCAGCGAGAAGCCGGCGTCGTGGCTTGGTCCGGCGACCAGCACAGCCGTCAGCGTGCTGCCCTCAAACGAATCCGGATCGTCATCGTTGTCGAGCACGCTGATGCCCACTTCGTCCACGAAGTTGGAGTTGAATGTGCCACCGTTCTCCACGAAGAATGGGCCGTCGTTGACGGCCGTCGGCGCGACGTTGGTGCTGGCAACAGTCACCGTGAAGGTAGATGCAACTGAGTCGTCGAAGTCGTCTTCGGCCCTTACCGTGATTTCGGCCGTGCCGAATGAATCAGGAGCAAAAGTTAGTTGAAGCAGGGTGTCGCCGGGGGCAGCCAACACGAGGCTTGCTGGAATAAGTTCCGGCAAGATAACCGTACTGACCAGGTCAGTGTTGCTGTTCTCTACGACCGAGTAGTTCAGGCCACCAGAGCCGCTCTCGTCGTCGTCGAAATAGTCGAGTAAGTCGATGTAAAAGGGCTCGGCATTCTCGTCAACGTTGACGTTTGGAATGCCGATGGTGGTCGGCGGCGTATTCTCGGGCGTCGTATCGCCATACTCATACGCGCCTATGTCGGGTGCGTCGCCCACGGTGCGGCTCGTAATGGAACGCCCCGTTGATCCTCGCAAGGCCAACCTTCTCCACATCCATAGCTGTCATTGCCGGCATCAATAGCCACGCTGTCGGATTGCAGCGCATGCGTTGCAGTCGGACCCCCGTTTTCGCCCAGCGGATCGAGGCCGGGGTCAATAGTGTCTTCGCTACCAATCAGATTGTTGACATTCACCTCGTAGGCGAGATTGCAGCCGCTGTCGTCGCCAATCAGAGAGTGATCGACGTAACCGATGACGCCCGTTTCAAACTCCCCATTGGGTTCTGGAGCCGAACAGTCTGGGTGACTGGTAGATTCCGGTGCGTCGTCGAAATTGTCCGCGATGATGGTGTGACTGGCGGTGAAGTCAACATAGGTGCCTGAAGAGTTGAAAGCGATACCGCCGCCGTTGCCGGTGCCGTTGCCGTCGCTGTCGGCAGTGTTATTGGTGATAGTGACAAACAAGAGATCGACAAAGTCATCGCGCACAAAGAGGCCGCCGCCGCTGTGGGTCACGTCGTTACCGGAGACGGTCGAGTTGGTCATGAAGAGCGGAGCCGAAGTTGCTCCACGTGCCGTCACTGAAGATGCCACCGCCGAGGCCCTGGCCGCCGTCGCCGGCCCAGATGTAGCCACGGCCGCCGCAGCCGCCGCTGACCGTGTTGCTGTTGATCGTGCTGTTGCTGACGATCAGCGTGCCGAAGTTGGCGATGCCGCCGCCCAGACCCGCGCCGCCGCCGGCGCCGTTCGCGCCGCTGGAGTTGATTGGCGCTGCCGTCGCCGCCGGCGAAGCCGCCAACGCCACCCGCATCCGCAAGGGTGCCGCTCGCTGGCTCGTCATTTCCATGACTACGTGCGCCGGCCGCGCCGCCACCACCCCCGTACCCACCGTTTCCGCCGGTTCCCGCCGGCGTGAAAGCGTCGACGTTTCCGGCGCCACCACCACCGCCGCCGCTGGCGAAACCGCCGCTTCTGCTGCCGTTCGGCGACTTCGCGTCCGCCCCGCCGCTACCGGCATTCGGGCCACCACCGTCTGCGCCCGGCGAATCGGCGGCACGCCGTTATGGCAATCTCCGTTGCCGCCGTCGCCACCTTCGGCTGGCCTCATTAGATGATGGTCGTAACTGCAATGATGGCAAGCCGGCACCGGACTCGCTGAAGTCACCAGCGTTGAAGATAGCGCCGCCCATGCCTGCGCCACCACCGCCCGGCCCGCCGCCCCCGGTCGCCGGGCCGTTGCTGCCATCTTCGCCAACGGCTGCTATTGCTGACCAGCACGCTGTTGGAGACATAGAGGCTCACCTGCGTTGTATATGGCCCCGCCTCAGCTGCGCCTCTCCCTTGCGCAAGACGACAGCGTCCAGCGTCAGCGTTCCACCCGGCGCGACCTCGAACAGGCGGAATGCCGGCGCTGCGTTGCGATCGCTCGATAATCGCCAGCGGCGACGAATTCAGCTGGAGCATCCAACTCAATATCGCCCGGCGAACCGCTGGGAATAACCTCAGGAGGACATTCAGCGACGGTCCGGATATAGATGTTGCTGGTGATGACAGGCAAACCGTTGTCGCCGCCGGTAGAGGGTGAGCTGTTGTCAACTTGATCCAGCTGCATAAAGTTGACCCGGACAAAGCTCAATGATGTCCTGACCGGGGAACGTCTCTTCATCATTGGCCACATTGATTGCCGCGATATGAGGTCTTCGCGTCTTAGGCAAGAAGGACGACCGTCTGCGCAAACGGCCACGGGTGCCGTCAAACCGGCGATCGCCAGCAGCAAGACGACAAGCCCCACGACGACACGCCCACGCGCGAGTAGAGAAGATGCTTGATTGGACAGACTGTTGTGGTGGTATGATTGCTTGCTTGTCACGAAAACGCCTCCGAAAATCGCCTTGCACAATACGACATGATACGGTGGGCCGAGTAAGATCAGCCCGATCCACTTTTTCTATCTAATGAAGGGTGACGAATCGCCTGACTAGCAGCGCTAACACGCAATGAAACAACGTCGTGTCTTACGTTCGTACCCATCTATTGGCAAACAGGACTTGTGATACAGATTAGTGACGCACCGACGAGTGGCCGGTATAAGCGTCTTGGGAAATAGAGCCTGCTTTTCAACTTCGTTCGTAGTATACCACCGACTTCACATTCAGCCTGTGGTTTGGGCAACACTTATCTGTAAACTGCTTTACACGATAGTAAGCGAAATAGCTGAACAATGACCTTAAGGTCAACTGGTGTTTAGCTTAAGGCTGAATTCAAACTGGGTTGGTGCGCGACAACGGCAGGAGGCGCGGTCATTCATCAGCGAGAAACGCCGCTTTTGGCAAAAGACAGAAAGCAACGGTACGATAGTTGGGTAGGAGAGCGACGATGGTTACTCCAGTAGACCTGATGATTGCGGGAAATCGATGAGCGACGATCCTTATTTGTCTGACGATCATGGCGCTGATGCTGTTCGCAGCAGTGACTTCTTCGGCCGTCTGGATCGCCGCGCGCGGGCAGATATCAGCGACGAGTTGGACCTGGTGGAACTGGCGGCCGGAGACCCTCTATTCGCACAGGGAGATCCAGGCGACAGCATGTATGTTGTCGAGCGCGGCTTGCTGGAAGTTCGCATGCATGACGAGGATGGCCTTGTGCGCGTTCTTGACAGGCTGGCTCCGGGCGCGGCGGTGGGCGAGATGGCGCTGATGAGCGGCCGTCCTCGCTCGGCCGATGTGGTGGCCCTTGTTGACTCTCAACTAATGCGCCTCAGCCGCAGTGGGTTTGAGCGTCTCGTGGAGCGCTATCCGGCGATTGTGGCTGGATTCGCCGTAGCCGTAACTCCCCGCATCCATCGCTTGCAGGTTGCCGGGATGCTCCAGGATCTCTTCGGAGAGATGGAGCCAGCCGCTCTTCATGCGTTGCAAGAGCAGCTTGTGTGGCGACGCCTCGCCGATGGCGAAGCGCTGTTCACCCAGGGGGACGAGGCGACGTCGATGTTTGTCGTCGTTACCGGGCGACTGCAAGTTGTCTACGAAGAGAGCGATGCGGCAAGTGTGACGCCGACCGGCAGACCATTGGGTGAAGTTGGTCGGGGCGAGACGATCGGCGAGTTCGCGCTTATCAACGACGAGGTCCGTTCCGCGTCCGTCTACGCGATTCGAGATACCGATGTCGTTGAAGTGACACGCTCGGTCTTTGAGGCGCTCATTGCCGATAATCCCCAGGCGATGAACAAGATCGCCCGGCTAATTGTGCTGCGGCTGCAGCGCACACAGCGCATCGTCAAGGACAAGTCGCGGCAAGCGCTGGGCATGGCGATCGTACCGACCGCCGGTGGCGACCACATTATTCCATTCGCTGAGCGCCTGCGAGATGAGCTGGAAGAGTTTGGCCCTACCACCATTTTCACTAGCGAGAGTTTTGACGAAGCGTACGGCCGGCCCGGCGCGGCCCAGACCGAGCAGGACGAGGCGTTTAGCTTGTTGGTCAACAGCTGGCTGCAGGAACAGGAACAGAATTACCAGCACATTCTCTATGTCGCCGATCCTACGCTCAATCAGTGGACCCAGCGTTGTCTCAGCCAGGCGGATCGGGTTCTCCTTGTAGGCTCAGGGAGTGATGATCCAAGGCTGGGTCCGTGTGAACTCGTTCCGAATCCGCGCACGCGTCAGGAGCTGGTGCTGCTCCACGACAGTGCGACTAGTGAGCCCCAGGGGACGCTGGCCTGGCTGGAAGTGCGCGACGTGCGGGCCCACCATCACGTTCGCTGGGGCAACGCCGAGGATTGGCAGCGCCTGGCCCGCCGCCTGACGGATCGAACGGTCGGTCTGGTCTTCAGCGGCGGCTCGGCCCGCGGCATGGCCCATATCGGCGTCGTGCAAGCGCTGGAAGAGGCGGGCCAACCGGTTGACTCCATTGGCGGCACCAGCATGGGCGCGCTCATTGGAGCGGGCATGGCGATGGGGTATGCGTCTGAGGACGGTGTGGCCCTGGCCGCCCGCTTTGCTGACCCGGCGGCCATCATCGATCGCACCCTCCCTTACACATCGATTATGAGTTCTGGCAAGGTCACCGCGCTGCTGCAAGAGTTGTTCGGGGATCGACAGATAGAGGATCTGTGGCGTCCGTTCTTTTGCGTGTCGACCAATCTGTCTACGGCCACCCCTGTTGTCCACGATCGCGGTTCGCTGTGGCGGGCGGTTCGAGCCAGTATATCGCTGCCCGGCGTCTTTTCGCCAATTCTGAACGACAAGAATGAACTGCTGGTCGATGGCGGAGTCATGAACAACTTTCCGCTCGACATCATGGCGGATAGGGCGGAGTTCGGCCTCCTGATCGGCAGCAATGTCAGCCCGCACGCCGAAAGCCCCAGCCCGTACGTTTTTGGTGACAGCATTTCGGGATGGGAGATCTTGTTCAGCAAGCTGAACCCGTTTGGCCAGACCAAACGCGCGCCAAGCCTCGTGGGAACCATGCTGCGGACGATGGAGGTCAACAGCCTCTACCATCGCAAGGGCGCCCGCGAAATGGCTGATATTTTGATCGAACCGGATGTGGCCGAGTTTGGCATCATGGCGTTTGATCAGTATGAGGCATTGATTGAGCGAGGGTACGAAGCATCGCGGGCGACCATGAACGCTGCTCGCAGCGCAGAAGACGAAGGAGCGATCTAATTGGCGGCACCTGACGACCGATTTGACTGGCATGAGTTGACGCGCCTGGCCATTGCCTCGCGCCTGATGGATGAGTTGGAAGAGAACGAGCTGGTTCCGCAGGGTGAAGTCACCTACCAGTTCTCGGCGCGTGGGCATGAGCTGGGCCAACTCTTGCTCAGCCAGTTGCTCACGTATCCGCTCGATGCCGTCAGTGCCTACTATCGCTCCCGACCGCTGCTCCTCGGCAGCGGCCTCTCGCTGGAAGAAGCGCTTGCTTCCGACATGGCCCGTGAAGGCAGCGTCAGCGGCGGGCGCGACGTGGGCGTCGTTTTCAACATGCCGCGTCGCGAACGGGCTGTCGTCCTGCCGATGGCGGGCGATGTCGGTTCCCAGTTTACGCCGGCGGCGGGTTGGGCACAGGCCATCCGCTATCGCGTCGAAGAACTGGGCGAGCGCAAGGCGAAGGGCAGTATCTGCGTCGTGTGCAGCGGCGAAGGGGCAGTGGCCAGCAACGGCTTCTGGTCCGCGTTGACGATGGCGACGACGCTGGAGCTGCCGCTGCTCTTCCTGGTCGAGGACAACAGCTACGCTATATCGGTCAAGAGTCACCTGCAAACGCCGGGTGGCAACATTGCCGCCAATCTCGCATCCTTCAGCGGACTGACAATTTGGGACGGCAGCGGAACAGAGCCAGTCATCACGGCGGAGCTGATCCAGACGGCCGTTGACCACGTGCGCTCCGGCGCCGGACCGGGCCTGCTGCGCCTGACCGTACCCCGTCTCTCCGGTCATTCCAGTGTGGATAACCAGGCTTACAAAGGGGAAGCCGAACGGGCCGCTGAGTGGGAACGTGACCCGCTGGCAGCCCTTAAAGCGTACCTAGTCCCGGCTCTCATAGACGAGGATGCGTGGCAGGCAATATGGTCCGAAGCGGAAGGCGCCGTCGTCGAGGCACGCGAGAAGGCGACCGCCCAGCCGCGTCCCGACCCGACCACCGTCACTCGCCATGCTTTTTCGTCCGCAGACGAACTGCAAGTGGTGGGGGGCATTCTGCCGGAAGGGTTGAGACATACCGAGGGCGCAACAACGCCTAGAGTAACCGATCCCCGGCGCATTAACATGCTGGAAGCGATCCGGCGCACGCTGGATGTTGAACTGGCGATGAACCCTCGCTGCCTAGTCTTCGGCGAAGACGTCGGCCTGAAAGGAGGCGTACACGCGGCGACGCTCGGCCTTCAGACCAAGTACGGTGAGGTCCGGGTCTTTGACACCAGTCTCTCTGAAGAGGGTATTATCGGTCGGTCGGTGGGCATGGCTCTGGCTGGTCTGGTGCCGGTGCCCGAAATCCAGTTTCGCAAGTATGCGGACCCGGCGACGGAGCAGCTACACAATCTTGGCTCGCTGCGTTGGCGGACAGCCAATCGATTCGCAGCGCCGGTGGTCGTGCGCGTTCCTGGTGGCTATCGCAAGATTGGCGATCCGTGGCACAGCGTAACCGACGAGGCCGCCTTTGCCCATTCGGTTGGCTGGCTGGTGGCATACCCGTCGAACACGGAGGACGCGGTCGGTCTGCTGCGAACGGCTCTGCGATCTAATGACCCGGTCTGGTTCTTCGAGCATCGGGCTATGCTCGATGCGGCCTGGGCCCGGCGTCCGTATCCCGGCGATGAGTTCGTCATCCCGTTTGGAGAAGCCAGGACAGTGCGCGACGGGGAAGATGTGACCGTCGTCACGTGGGGAGCGATGGTTGAGCAGTGCGAGATGGCGGCCGACATGCTGGACGCCTCTATTGAGATTGTCGACCTGCGTACGATTGTGCCCTGGGACAAAGACGCTGTGCTGCGCTCAGTGCGCAAGACTTCGCGCTGTCTGATCGTACACGAGGACATTGGCGTGGCGGGCTTTGGGGCCGAGATTGCGGCGACGTTGGTGGCCGAGGCGTTTCTGGATCTCGACGCGCCTATTGAACGACTGGCAGCCCCGTCAGTCCTTGTCCCGTTCGACACCGGCCTGATGGCGGCGATGATCCCGCGGGCTGACCAGATTCGAGACAAGCTCGAAACGCTGCTCGCGTTCTAGCGCCTCGAGAAAGCGGCCACCCGGTTAGCCGGTTCCTTTCGCCTTTCGGCCCTTGCGAATCTCGCGCCGCGCCCACAGGTAATGGCTGCTGGTTGTCGAAACAAAGTAGGTTCCCAGCGTATTGTTTCCGGTCCAGGCGTACTGGCTCTTCCCAAACAACGCTTCATCGGAAAGCGCGTTGATGGTGTCCATCGTGGCGGCATGGGTTCGCTCGAAGGCATCCATGACTTCTTGCAGCGAAACAGCCCGGTACTGCTCAAATATCTGCTGATTGAGCGCCGGAGTCTGGTTCCACTTGAAGCCCGGTGCGGGTAGTTCTGGCTGCTCGCCTCGCAATCCCGCCTCATACCAACCAAGTGCCATCTGATGCCAGGCCGTCAGGTGGGCGAAGACATCCTTCACCGACCATGGTCCGACGATGTCGGGTTCAGTCATCTGTTCCGGCGTGAGCACATCGACTTCTGCACGCAGGTCGGCCAGTTCCTTGTTCGCCGCTTCAACCAGCTCTCCCTTGCTTGTGGGTCGTGGCATTAAGGCCTCCTGAATGACATAGAATCAATCGCAATTATGTAAAGCGATTTGGCAAATCGCTCTACCTTCAGACGACGTCCCGCCTGGTTATTACCCTCATGAGGACACCTGATCTGTTCGCTCTTGTCCAAACGCCGGGGTTGACGGAACGATTGCAGCGGCTATACTACACTTCAACATTATACTTTTCAAAGGCAATGATTGAGACGAGTAAGCCGTCGAAGTTTGAGCAGCGAGTCCGGGGCAGTGGAAGCCGGATGCAGACCACCGGCCGAAAATCCCTCAGGAGCCGCCAGCCAAAAGACCGACGCGGTTGAGTAGACCTGGCCGACCTCATCCCTCGTTACCGGGATAGCGATAATGCAGTTATCGAGTGAGAGCCGGGCATTGTCCGGAATCTGGGTGGTACCGCGGAGC
This sequence comes from uncultured Chloroflexia bacterium, assembly GCA_963715935.1. GTDB lineage: Bacteria > Chloroflexota > Anaerolineae > Promineifilales > Promineifilaceae > Promineifilum. The sequence goes on from CAVQSM010000011.1 coordinate 541,292, forward strand.
GCACAGCGCCTTCGTCCCAACGATTGGGATCGAGGCGTTTTTTGTTGCCCGCAGCGGGCCAGGAGCGAAGGAAGAATGACCGATTTGTTATACGGAGATGACGCTTACGTCAAAGAGTTTGCAGCCACGGTTGTCGAGCACGTGGACGGCGGCGTTGTGCTCGATCGCACCGCCTTCTATCCCGGCGGTGGCGGTCAGCCGTGTGATGTAGGCGAGTTAACACACAGCGACCGGCAGTGGATCGTTACGGCCGTCAAGAAAGTTAACGGCCAGCCAGTCCATTTCATCGAGGGCGAGCTGCCGGAAATTGGCAGGTCCGTAACCGGCCATGTCGATTGGGAGCGGCGTTACCAGCTGATGCGCACCCACACTGCCATGCACATCCTGTGTGGCGTCGTCTGGCGTGATTACGGCGCGCAGGTCACCGGGGGCAATATGCAGCCGGGCGAAGGACGCATGGATTTCGAGTTCGAGACGATGCGCCAGGAATTGGTCGCAGAAATCGAGGAAGCGATCAACAAGGAAGTCGGTGCCGAGCGTGATGTCACAGTGCGGGTCCTGCCCAGAGAAGAAGCATTTGCTATTCCCGACCTGATTCGCACCAAGATCAACTTGCTGCCGGAAGGGATTAGCGAAGTGCGCACCGTCGAGCTGAAGGGTCTGGACCTTCAGGCAGACGGTGGGACGCACGTGGCCAATACGCGAGAAGTCGGCCGCATTCGGGTCGTCAACTACAAGAGCAAAGGCAAAATCAACAAGCGGATCTATGTGGCGCTGGATTAGGCTGAGTGTAGACGATCATGCGATTTATCATCCATGAACTGGAGTACGAGAAGCCGCTGGTGGCTGGCCGGCTGCGCTATCTGCAGGATGGCGAGCCGACCGGCGCTGTGGAGGCGTGGCGACTGACGGCTGCTGTTGATGGCTACCATTTCCTGCGCGTCGATCTGGATGCTCGCGATGCGGCGTCCGGCCGATCTTATCTCTTCCATATGGTCCTAAACCCTGAGGGGCAGCCGGAGCAGCTGAAGTACCGGGTTTTTGGGACCGGGCTGCTGGTCAGCGGCGCGATAGTCTGGGAGCCTGATGATCTGGCGGCATCGCGGACCGTTAACGACCGCTCTACTGAGGAGGTTGTGCCTCGTGGCCCGTTCTGGTTCCCGTCTATACTTGGGCTGTCCACGCTGCCGGCCCAGATCGAGCCACACGAAAACGATCGTGAACTGCCCGGTGCAACGCTTCTGTCTCAGGCAGACGACGTGGATGAGTTGTTCAAGCTCTACGCAACACCGGTGCGAGTTACCCGGCAACCGGTACCGGACGCGCAGGACCAGGCCGCGCACCAATATCTGCGCGTAGCCTGGCAGTCGGAACTGCGTGAGCTCTGGCTAGATTCGGACGGTTATCCGGTTCGTCTGAAACGACCTGATGGATTAGAAGCCGTGGCCACTCAGTTTGTGGTCTACCAGTCTTAGTAGCAATCTGTGGAGTAATGCACGATGGATGTAAATGATTCTGAACAAGCAGTGTTCGGAGAGGTGCCCAACAAAGTTGACTTTGTTGCCGCCGAACGGGATGTGTTGAAGTTCTGGCGCGAAACGGATGCGTTCAATATCTTGCGCCGCCTGCGGGCCGAAAGCGAGTCCGAACACGGCACTTTCAGCTTCATCGACGGCCCGATCACGGCCAACAATCCGATGGGCGTCCACCATGCCTGGGGCCGCACCTACAAAGACCTGTACCAGCGCTACCACGCCATGCAGGGCAAGAATCTGCGCTGGCAGAACGGGTTCGACTGCCAGGGCTTGTGGGTGGAGGTAGAGGTCGAGAAGGAGCTGGGCTTCACGTCGAAGCGGGACATCGAAGCCTATGGGCTGGCGGAGTTCGTTGCCCTGTGCAAGGCACGTGTGCTCAACTTCGCCGCGGTCCAGACGGAACAGACGAAACGACTGGGCAACTGGATGGATTGGAATGACACCACCCAACTGCGCTATCTGGCCGGCGAAATGAAGGAAGATCCGACCCGCGAGATAACTGTCGAAGGTCCACAGGGACCCGTCACAGGAACGGTAGAGCAGGTCGTCGCCAAGCTCGGCCTGCCGGAAATGGGCGGCTCTTACTTCACCTTTAGCGACGAGAACAACTACCAGATCTGGGGCTTTCTGAAACAGTGCGACGAGAACGGCTGGCTCTACAAAGGGCGTGATGTCATGCCCTGGTGTGCCCGCTGTGGTACAGGCATCAGCCAGCATGAGATTGTGACCGACGGGTATCGCGAGGTCACCCATGAGTCGGTGTACGTCCGCTTCCCGCTGGTGGGACGCGAGAACGAAGCGCTCCTGGCTTGGACCACCACGCCGTGGACGCTTACCAGCAACGTTGCCGCCGCCGTGGGGCCCGATCTCGACTACGTCAAAGTCCGGGCGGCCGACGGCTGGACGTACTATCTGGCCGAAGACACAGTCAAGGAAGCGCTCATCGGCAAGGATAACGAAATCGTTGAGCGGCTCAAGGGCAGCGACATGGTCGGCTGGACCTACACGGGACCATTTGATGAGCTGCCGACACCCAGCGCAGCCTTTTCTGAAAGCGACTATACCCATCGCGTCGTCTCCTGGAAGGATGTTGGCGCGGACGAGGGCACTGGCATCGTCCATATCGCCCCCGGCTGCGGCGCCGAGGACTTCGCGCTCAGCAAGGAGCACGACCTGCCGGTGATCGCCCCGCTGGACGAAAGTGGTATCTACGTCGACGGGTTCAGCTGGCTGACCGGTCAATCGGTGGCTGGTGTGACTGAAGACATCTTCGACAATCTGCGGGAGAAAGGGGTGCTGTATCGCAAGCAGCGCTACACGCACCGCTATCCCCACTGCTGGCGCTGCGGGACGGAGCTGGTCTACCGGCTGGTGAGTGAATGGTTCATCAGCATGGGGCCGGTGTATGACAAACCACGCGAGGAAGTGACCGAGGCCGAGAAGGAGGCCAGTCTCCGCTATCAGATCATGGATCGGGTCGATCAGATCGACTGGTACCCCCGGTTTGGTTACGACCGCGAAATGGACTGGCTCCGAAATATGCACGATTGGATGATCAGTAAGAAGCGGTACTGGGGTCTGGCCCTGCCGATCTGGGTGTGCGACGACTGTGGCGAGTTTACCGTCGTTGGCAGCGAGGTTGAGCTGGAGGAGCTGGCGGTCGAAGGTTGGGAGGAGTTCGAAGGCCATACACCACATCGGCCCTATGTTGACGCGGTCAGAATCGCCTGCCCCCACTGCGGCGGCAAATCCAGCCGCATCGCCGATGTGGGCAACCCGTGGCTGGACGCGGGTATCGTGGCCTTCAGTACCCTGCGTTACCGTCTCGATCGAGAGTATTGGGAGAAATGGTATCCGGCTGACTGGATTTCGGAGAGCTTCCCGGGACAGTTCCGCAACTGGTTCTACAGTTTGCTGGCCCAAAGCACAGTGTTGGCCGATGAGCCGCCGTTCAAGAGTTTGTTTGGCTACGCCACCCTGTATGCTGAGGACGGGCGTGAGATGCACAAGTCGTGGGGCAACTCGATCGAGTTCAACACCGCTGCTGAGGAGATGGGCGCGGACACGATGCGCTGGCTATACGCCAGCAGCAAGCCGGAGCAGAATCTGCTCTTTGGCTTCAACCGGGGTGACGAGACGCGCCGGCGGTTCCTGATCCCGCTGTGGAACGTCTACTCGTTCTTCGTGACGTACGCCAACATCGACGGTTGGCGGCCCGGCGATCGGGGGGACGAGATTCGTTCTCCGGTGCCCGCCAACGACCAGATGGATCGGTGGCTGCGTGCCCGGCTGGCTGAAACAACGGTGCAGGTGCGAGCAGCGCTCGACCGCTTCGACGCGGAACGGGCGACGCAAGCGCTGGAGCAGTTCCTGGACGACCTTTCCAACTGGTATGTACGCCGTTCGCGCCGCCGCTTCTGGAAGAGCGAAACTGACGCAGACAAGGCGGCCGCCTACGCCACACTGTACGATGTGCTGGTAGCTTATGTTAAGCTGCTGGCCCCGTTTGTACCGTACGTTACGGAGACGATGTACCAGAACCTCGTACGCCAGCCGTTCGCAGATGCGCCTCTCAGCGTGCATCATGAGTTCTATCCCAATGCGGCTGCGGTAGAACTCGACCAACCGCTGCTGGCACAAATGCGATTGGCTATCACGACAGCTGCACTTGGCCGTTCGGCCCGCAGCTCGGTCGATGTCAAGCTGCGGCAGCCGCTGGCTCGGGCAAAAGTGTTTGTGGGCACGCAGCAGGAACGCGACGCTCTTGAGGAACTGGCCGACGTGCTGTCCGAAGAGATCAATGTGAAGGAGATCGAGATCGTTTCTGAGGTAGGCGAGCTGGTGGACTACCGGCTGCTGCCCAACAATCGGGTCCTGGGGCCAAAGTTTGGCGCGCAGTTTCCGGCCGTGCGGCAGGCGCTTGAACAGTTGGATGCAGCCGCTGCGGCCGCGCAGCTTCAGGCAGGCGAACCGCTCCAGGTGCTGCTCGACGGCGAGCAAGTCACGCTGGATGCTGATGACGTACTCGTTCAGACGGAATCGCGCGGTGGGCTGGCGGTGGCCAGTGAGAAGGGCGTCACCGTCGCCGTCGATGTCAACCTCACACCTGACCTGGTGCAGGAAGGCTATGCACGCGACCTGGTGCGGACAATCAACAACTTGCGCAAGGACGCCGGTCTGGACATCTCCGACCGGATACGCATCGGGTATGTGGCTGAAGGGGATGTGGCTGAGGCGTTTGCCAGCTTTGAATCGTTCATCGGCGAGGAAACGTTGGCCACGGCAATCGCAGCCGGCCGAGTGGAAGATGCGCTAGCGGAGTTGACGGCAGACATCGGCGAAGGCGAGGTTACGCTGACGCTGGTCAAAGACTAGCACAGTACATTTAACCACTGTTCAATACAACGAGGGTCACATTGTGGCCCTCGACTTTCACTTGTATGGATAATTTGTCTGTGATTATCGTTAAGAGCAGTGTGCCCGTCTCCGCCAACACTGTTATCATACCGGCACGATGAGGAGGGTAGCACTAACACTTATAGCTGTCAGCGTTCTGTTCCTGACAGCCGTCCCCGTGATTCGATACAGTTCGGTTCGCGGTGCCCCTTTGCCAGAAGGTGAGCAGATTGACCCGCCGTCCAATCGTCTGGAGTTGGTCGTCACACTCGATGAACTCGAATTGCTGGGGCGTGATCCGCGCCAGGCCGATGCCGGACCAGGCGCCGATATCTGCGAAGATGCCACCGACCTGGCGCTGTCGTTCACGAGCCCGAACGATGGTGGGGCTACGTTGACCAACCCATATACCGTCCAGGGCAGCGATCCTCGCCTGTCGTGCATGTGGGGTACGCCGACCAGTGCACGGGGCTATCGCACCATCTGGTACCGCTTTATTGCTCGGGACACCGGTCTGGTCACCATCTCCACATTGGGTACGGACTACGATACGGTGTTGGGTATCTACGCGGGCAGCTGCGACAGCCTGCTGACGATTGCGTGTAGCGATGATTTCCGCAGCCTGCAATCCCAGGCCAGCTTCCAGGCCGTGCGCAATCAGACGTATTTCATTGAAGTCGCCGATTGGCAGCCCGGCGTAAGCGGACAGACGGAGCTGCGATTGTCGGCCGTCATGGACGGCGATCCGCCGCAGTGGGAGCAGGTTGGCAACATCCCGCTCGGCGGGGTTAGCCGTCACGCCCTGGCCCAATTTGGCACAGAGTTCTATATCATTGGTGGGCAAAGCAACCTGAGCGGCTTTCCGATCCTGGTCAATCTCAATCAGCGATACAACGTGAGCACCGGCGAGTGGATGCAGTTGGCGCCCATGCCCGGACCGGGATACTCTAACACAACCGCCGTGCAGCTTGATGGCAAGATTTACGTTCCGGGCGGGTTCAACGGCAACACCACCAGTTACGATGGCACCCACTGGATGTATGACATTACCACCGATGGGTGGAGCACGACGACACCCATACCAACCGCGCTGCTGCCAACAGGCCAGCCGTTCGCCTGGGCTTCTGCTGCTGCCGATCCAAGCGGGGCGTCCTACTATCTGACAGGCGGACTTAGTAGCCAGACCTTTCTCGCGGCGGATGCTGAAGTTCTCAGCCAGACATACCGCTTCATTCCGGACGAAGGGTTGTGGCAGCTGCTGCCACCCATGTCGACCGAGAGATATGCCCATACGGCCGCCTGGGTACCTCGGGCCAACAGGGGGCTGTGCGTGGCAGGCGGCTTGTCGACGGGTACGGATGAGGATGATAATCCGGTGGCCGTTTTGCTGACCAACGCAGAGTGCCTGAATCCCAACACGGGAGGCGGGTGGGTACCCACTGGCCCGCTCAACTTCCCGCGCTTTAGCGCCGGCAGCGCCGTTTCGCCTGAGGGAAACTGGTATGTCTTCGGAGGCTTGGATGCGAGCGGGTCTGTGCCAGAGACTGAGGTCTTCGATCCGATTTCGAACACGTGGCAGCTGCTGAACAGTCCGTATAGTTTGGGCGGCCGTCCGACCAACCCCGCCCGCGCCTGGCCCCGCGGTGGGTTCGTCGGCAGCGATCTATACGTCTTCGGCGGTCACGACTTCCCGGAGCGCCGCGTCATTTCCGCTTTTGAGCGCGTCACCGTGCCCAGCAACCAGGCCCCGCTGTTCTATCGGATGCGACTACCTTTCCAGGCCAGCAATGGGGGCGATAACTTCCTGGCGTACGCCTCGCCGATTGGCGAGAACAGTTCGGCTACCGGGAACTTCTCGCAGAGTGTCCAGTTTTACAATCCCTACTTCTTTGACTGGCTTGAGCCGGGTCGGGCGACCATTCGCCTGAGTCACATTCCCCACGATAGCAACTACTCGTTTGCTGTCTATGACAGCCAGAAGGTCGAGCTGGTGCAGGCTGACCAGGCGCTGTACGGTGGCGAAAAGGCTGAGTCGTTGACATTGGCGCCGGGACGTTACTACATACTTGTGGAACGCCTTTTTCCCAAGGATGTGCCCAATCCCAACGACTTCTATCAGCTTAGCCTGACAAGGTAAGCGGCCAACCAGGCCGTATTGTCCAACCACATAGCCAACTCAGGAGCCTGTATGACGGTTAGGATTCTTCATTTCGCCGACGCCCACATTGATATTGCCAATTACGGCCGCCACGATCCGGAGACAGGCCTGCCCCATCGCGTGGTGGACTTCCTGAAGGCGCTGGATCAGATTGTGGACGCCGCGTTAAGCGGTGATGTTGATCTGGTGATTTTTGCCGGGGATGCGTACCGGGACCGCAACCCGCAGCCGACTTTCCAGCGAGAGTGGGGCAAGCGCATGATGCGTCTCTCGCAGGCAGGCATTCCTACGCTGCTGCTCGTCGGCAACCATGACATTGCGCCGGCAGAAAAGCGCGCCCACACGATGCAGGAGTTCAAGACGCTCGCGGTGCCCCATGTCCTTGTAGCCGATGACGCTGTCCAGTTCTGGGGACCTGATGAGCTGGGTGTGCCCATCCAGCTCATTACGCTGCCGTGGGTGACGCGCAGTCGCTTCCTGGCTCGGCATGACGTTAGCGGCCAGGCGCCGAACGACGTGCTCGACGAGATGGAGGAGATTGTGGCCCGGGCCATTGAAGCTCACATTGACGCAGCCGACTCCGAACTGCCGCTGGTGCTCGTGGCTCACGCCAGCGTGGTCGGGGCGGTCTACGGCAGCGAGCGCCAGGTGATGCTTGGTCATGAGGTCATGCTCAGCAGCCGCGTGATACGTGACCCACGTCTCGACTATGTGGCCCTCGGCCACATACACCGCCACCAGGAGATCAACAAGCGGCCTCCCGCCGTCTACCCTGGCTCCATTGAGCGCATTGACTTTGGCGAAGCCAAAGAGGAGAAGGGGTATGTAGTGGCAAATGTGGATCGGGGCCGTACCTCGTGGCAGTTCATACCCCTGGAGACCCGGCCATTCATCGACGAGGTGGCTGAGGCCCGCGAGGCCGACGGATTTATGGCCGACATTCTGCGACAGCTCCCCTCCCAAGATCGTGTGCGTGACGCGATCTGCCGTATCACCGTTCGCTATCCTCAGGATCTGGAGCCGCTCCTGGATGAGAAGCAGATCCGCAACGCCCTGAACGGCGCGTTCGACATTCGCATCAAGCGCGATCGCCTGGCGGGCAATCGGTCCCGCCTGCCCGACACGGTGAAGGTCGAGACCATGTCACCCCATGAGCTGCTGGACCTTTACTGGGATGTGCTGGAGCTTTCCGAAGAGGAAGCCGATGAGATGCGCCGTCTGGCCCGGGATGTGCTAGTCAACCAGGATTCAGCTTCCTCATGATTCCTCTGCAGCTCAAACTAACGAACTTCCTGTCCTACCGGGACACCGTTACCGTCGATCTCGAGGATGTGCACCTGGCCGTTATCTCGGGTGCCAACGGCGCCGGTAAGTCCACGCTGTTGGACGCCATGACCTGGACGCTTTTTGGCAAGAGCCGCAGCCGAAGTGATGACGATCTGGTTAACCGCCAGGCAGCACAGGCAGGCGACTCGGCGGAGGTCACCTTCACATTTGACATGGAAGGGGCCATTTACCGCGTCATTCGCAGCAAGCAGCCAAAGAAAACGACCAACCTGGAACTGCAGGTGTCACAGGGCGACGCCGCCGACCCGATGTGGTTAAGTCTGACAGAAGGGAAGCTGCGCGAAACCCAGGCGGCCGTTGAGCGCGTGCTGCGCATGAACTACGACGTCTTCACCAATGCCAGTTTCTTCCTACAAGGCCAAGCGGACGAGTTTACGACCAAGACGCCAAACCAGCGCAAGGAGATTTTGGCGGAGGTGCTGGGCGTCACCCAGTGGGAGACGTATCGTGAGCAAGCGGCCGCGTTGCGCAAAGAGGCGACGCTGCAGCTGGCTATTCAGGATCGTCAGTTGGAGGAGATACAGGCGGAGCTGTCTGAGGCGTCTTCGCGTAAGGACGCGCTGGAGCACGCCGAGGAAGAAGTCTCGGCCATTCGGGCTCGCTTGCAGCTTCAACAGCAGCTGCAGGACCAGATGGCAAGCAACCGGGCGGCGGCCGACCGGCAGAAAGACCAGCTTTCGGCTATGGCGGCCAACCTTGAGCAGCTTCGCACTGATTTGACCGGAACCGAAAACAGCCTGGCTGGTCGTGAGCAGGAACTTGCCCGGCATCTATCGCTGACGGAGAACGCCGCGACTATTCGCGAGCAACACGAAGCGTGGCAGAAAGCGGCTGCCAGGTTGACCGAGTGGCAGGCGCTGCGCGAATCGTATCTCGCGCTCCAGCAGGAACGCCAGCCGCTTGAGAGAGAGATTGTCAGCGAGGAGTCAAGATTACGTCAGGAGCTGGCCGATCTTTCGGCTCAGGAGCAGCGTATCGTCCAGTCGGTTGCACGGCGTAATGAGTTGGTTGGTGAGCAACAGACGCTCCGCCAGCGGAAGCTGGATCTGGAGCAACGGATCGTCCAACTGGCGGCGCAGCTGGAAGAACGAAGGACGGTCGAAAAAGCGCTCGATGGGCTGCTGTCTGAGCGCCGGCTCTGGGAGCAGGAGCGCACTCAACTTCAAGCGCGGGCCGCCGAGATGACCCGTCGCCTGAAGGAACAAGCCGTCGTTGAGGCCAATGCGGCCGACGCTCGACACAGCCTCGAGCGGCAGGAAGCGGCCCTGGAGGCTGTCGATGCCGACGCGACCCGGGCGCAGAGCATTGCCCTGGAGCAGCAGTCCCTCGAAGGAGAGCAGAAGCGACTCAGGGCTGACATGGATCGCCTGCAGCTTCGCATCCGCCAGCTACAGGAAGACAGTGGTTCAACCTGCCCGCTGTGCGGCCAGGACCTGACGCCGGACCATCGCGACGAAGTGGTCCGTGAACTGCAAGCAGACGGCAAGGGGCGCGGTGACGACTTTCGCGCCAACAAGGAGCGCCAGGAACTGCTGAAGCTCAAGGCAGCAGAGGTGGCTGGAGCGGAGGCACGAAAGGCAGTTCTGTCGAAGGAGGTGGATGGGTTGCGCCAACGACTGACGACGGCCGAATTGACTCTGGACGAGATCAAACGGCTGGCGACAGAGTGGGAAGCAAGCGATGAGGCTCGGCGACTGGCAGAGTTGACGACTGCGCTGGCTGATGAAGCCGCCCTCGATCAGTGGCGTACCAAACTCAAAGCGCTGGAACCGGCGGCGCAGGCAGCGACCGAGACAGAGGCTAAATTGCAGAAGGTGCGAACGGCCGAAACGCAGCTATCGGGCCAGCTGGACCAGATCGACGAGGCAGATACCACATGGCAGGGCTCGGGAGCGCCACGGCTGGAAGCGGTCAGTCAGGCGCTTGAGACGGCCGCCTATGCAGCCGAAGCGAGAACGGCCCTCGCGGCCCTGGACCAACAAGTCCTGGCACTGGGTTTTGAACCCGCCGAGTTCGAAGCGATCCGGGCTGAGGAAAGCGAACTGTCCGGCGCTCGCGATGCGCACCAGGCGTTGAAGGAAGCCGAAGCGGCCATCAGTCCCGTGCGCGTGGCAGTGGCCGATTTGCAGGATCGTCTAGAACGGGTCCAGCAACAGATGGCTACCCAACAGAGCCAGCATGACGCTGCCGCCGCGCAGCTCGCCGAACTCCAGGCCCTGACGTCCGACTGGCGGGCGGTTGAGGCAGAAACAGTGCGGCTGCAGAACGAACTGAGCGTTGCCGATCAGCAGCTTGGGGCGAGTCGCCAGCGCGTTCTCGTGCTGGACGATCGCGAGAAACAGGCGAAGGCGCTGCTTGAGAAGAGCGAGTCGCTGAATCTGCGGATCCAGCGGCTGAAACGGCTGGAAGAGGCCTGCGGTCGAAAGGGCGTGCAGGCACTGCTCATCGAGCACGCCTTGCCGGAGATTGAGGAACACGCCAACAGCTTACTCGATCGCCTGACCGGCGGCGACATGCGGGTTAGCTTCGAGACACAGCGGCAGCTAAAGAGCCGGGATGAGACGACCGAAACGCTGGACATTAGCATTCGGGATAGCCACGGCGAGCGGCCGTATGAGAACTACAGTGGCGGCGAGCAGTTCCGCGTCAACTTTGCGATTCGCCTGGCGCTGTCGCAGGTGCTGGCCCAACGGGCCGGCGCCAAGCTGCGGACCCTGGTTATTGACGAAGGGTTTGGCAGCCAGGACCCACAGGGTCGGCAGCGACTTGTGGAAGCGATAAACACGGTCCAGTCAGACTTCGACTGTATTCTGGTCATCACGCACATCGATGAGCTACGCGATGCATTTCCTGCACGGATAGTGGTAGAGAAGGGGGATCGAGGCTCAACGGTTCAGGTCAGCGTGTTGTAAGATGGGGTTAGCTCAAGCGCCCGAGACTGCCTGCTCGGGAGCGCGATAGCCGGAAGCACGCAGTGTAAACTGAATCATGTCGTTCAAAGCGCGTGGCGCTTCGTGCTCGGGGTTCGGGTGCGCCAGCAGGTTGTGGACATTTTCGTCGAAGGCCCCCACTAGCGCTTCGGCTGTGCGTCTGACGTTTTGCTTGGCGATCACATTATCCGCCAACGCATCGGCCAGGGGCGCCTGCCACGCTCGTACAAGCTTGTCGCGGAACTCCGTCTGCCGTTCGGCCAGCGCCGGAATTGAACCCGGCCCGCTAACCAGGACGAGTTGAACGGCCGCCGGTTCATAGAGTGCCACGTTGAGGTATGCCTGCAGCCCGGCCTCTATTTGACGCGGCCAGCTTGTACGCCCCTTGAGCGCCTGCTGAATCGTTTGCAACAGGAACTGCGCTGTTTCATCAAATAGGTGGATGAACAGCGTCTCTTTGTCAGGAAAGTAGAAGTAGAAGGTGCCGACGGAAACGTCGGCCGCCGCCACAATGTCCCGGATGGTGGCAGCATGGTAACCTTGTTCTGCAAACACTTTGACAGCCGCTTGCATCATGGCGGTGCGCTTGGCGTCTTTCTTCTTGCGCGTCTTCTCAGTGCTTTGGTATGGCATAGTGTTGCCGCGTATCTTAGTGAGGTTCAGGTAAAATGGCAATATGACGGCGGACCTATCTTTGGATCCTGAGCAATCTGAACCGGCGTACCGGCAGGTCTACCGGCAGCTGCGCCAACAGATCTTGAGACAGACGATTGCGCCGGGGGAGCGCCTCATCCCATCCCGCCGGCTGGCAAAAGAGCTTGGCGTAGCGCGCGTTACGATCCTGCAAGCGTACCGCCAGCTGGAGGCCGAAGGTCTGATCGAAACGCGAACAGGCGCAGGGACCTTCGTTGTCGCTCTGCCTGTGAAACCCGGTCTCGGTGAAACGGCGACTACGATTTCTGCTCCGGCGTCGTTCGAGTTGACCTCGTGGGGACAGAGAGCCGTTGCGTTGGGGGATACCTCAGGGCGATCGCCAGAAACAAGCCGGCCGGAAATCGACTTTGGATTCGGCCGTTCGTTTGCCCAGGCGTTCCCTTACGAAGTGTGGCGACGGTTGCTCGACCGCTACCTGTCGACAGATGACGCGCTGCTTTCCAGCTACGGCTCGGCCGCCGGATTCTGGCCGCTGCGCCAGACACTGGCTGACTATCTAGTCCGCGAGCGAGGAGTGGCGTGCGACGCTGAGCAGGTCGTCATTGTCAGCGGCGCGCAGCAGGCGCTGGATGTTTTGGCGCGACTCCTCCTGCATTCGGACGACGATGTCATTGTGGAAACACCCGGCTACCGCGACGCCTTCGACCTGTTCCGTCTGCACGGCGCCAGGCTGGTCGGCCTACCGGTGGATGATCAAGGCCTGCCAGTTGGCGATATTCCTGCAGACAGCTCAGCGCGTCTGGCTTTCGTGACGCCCGCGCATCAGTTTCCGCATGGAGGTACGATGCCTTTTGCCCGCCGAGCGCGACTACTCGACTGGGCCCGTGCCAACAACGCCCTGATCATTGAGGATGACTATGACGGCGACCTGCGCTACACGGATCATTCAATTGCTTCATTGCAGGGAATGGACGTCGACGGTCGCGTCGTCTATCTGGGTACGTTTTCCAAAGTACTCTTTCCAGCCTTGCGAGTTGGCTATCTGGTGCTCCCGGCCAATCTCGTCGATCCCTTTGTGCGGGCAAAGTCGCTTACCGACCGAGGCGCACCGACGTTGACTCAGGCCGCCGTGGCAGACTTCATTGCCGAGGGACATTTCGAACGTCATCTGCGCCAACTGCGGCGTGTCTATGGGGAGCGACGGGCTACGCTTGACAGGGCGCTTCGTGCGCATCTGGGCGATGACGTGCGCTTCGCCGATGTTGCGGCGGGCCTGCACGTCATGGTTTACTTTTCGCCTTCCGTTGACGAAGATCGTCTGATCAGGGAGGCAGCCGCCAGTGGCGTTCGCATCTATCCGGGATCGCCATTTCACTTGGAGCAATCCCCGCCCCCTTCGGTACTGCTCGGCTTCAGTGGATTGGACAGCGCGGCAATCGAGGCAGGCGTCGAGCGATTGGCCCAGGCTCTGAGGCGGTTATGAACGGTCAATCGTCAGACTTACCAACGTGTGGGTCGACCGGCAGCCGGCGGATTGGCGACTCAGGCAGACGCTGTGGTCCAGACCCAGATGACGTAGGCGGCGTAGACGAGCATGAGAATACCGCCTTCGATTCGGCTAAGCCGGCGTCCGCTAAACAGGAAGATAACCAGCAGCACGACGGTCCCGCCCAGGATCAGGGCGGATTCGAAGAGGCTCGAGCTGCCCACTTCAATCGTGCCCGGTCGGAACAGGAGCACCAGGAGCCAGGGCAAGCCGAGGCCAACGGTGATGTCGAAGATATTCGAGCCAACGGCGTTTGCCACAGCCATGTCGCCGCGTCCCTGCCGGGAAACCAGCACAGAGGCGATCAGGTCTGGTACCGAGGAGCCGGCTGCCAGGATGGTCAAAGCCACCAGAATCGGGGGTACAGAAAGGGCATCTGCAAAGGCCACCGCCATGTTCACCAGCACGTAACTGATGATGACGATAATGATGATCGACACGATGAATGCCCGGACGAAGTTCTGGCGCGGATCACCGGCAGCGAAGCCGATGGTCTTGCTTACGGCTGAGGTCACCTGATGGTACGCCCCGTCCCGCTCGGTCTCCGCATGAACTTCGGCTTCTAACGCAGCAACCGCACCGTCTACGGGGACAGCAGCGGGTTCGGGCACCAGGCGCGACCAGAATGCCAAAACGACGATATAGGCTGCATAGAGCAGCAAGAAGAGGACGGCTTCAAATATCGTGGCCTGCCCGTCGCGGAAGACGAACAGAAGCAGGAGAATGCTTAGCGCGTAGAAGGCGCTGTCCCGAGCCGTAACCCGGCGGCTGATGAGCGCCGGTTGAATCAGCGCTGCCGCGCCAGTAATGACCAATATATTGAAAACGGCGGACCCGACGATGTTGCCCACACCGACATCACTATGTTCACCACCACCCTGAATGAGCGCGATCATGGTGATCGTCAATTCAGGCATGGAGGAGCCTATCGCCATCAGGGACGCGCCCGCTACATTCGCCGGAAGCTTGAGCCGCCCCGAGATCTCGTCGAGACTCTCAATGAAATACTCGTCAGTTACAATTGTCAGCAGATAGACGCAAAGCGCTATGACAAGCAAACTTCCGACAGCAACCAGCATAATGTTCCTTAGCGACCGTCGGCGGCCGTAATCAAATCTTCTGCGATTATCGAGGATGACAGGACACCTGGCAACCCTGCACCAGGATGTGTTCCCGCACCCACGAAGTAAAGATTGTCAAAATCCTCTGAGCGGTTATGAGGACGGAACCATGCCGACTGAGTCAGAATTGGTTCTACCGAAAAGGCCGACCCGAGGTAGCTGTTGAGTGTACCCTGAAAATAGAGCGGGTCGATATAGTGTTCGGCCACAATGTTTGCCTGCAGGTCGGGAAGATAGTTGTCCTCCAGGAACTGCATAATGGAGTCGCGATACGGTTTGGCAGCCGTGGCCCAGTCCGTGTTGCCGCCGAGATGCGGGATAGGAGACAGGACGTAGAACGCCTCGTGTCCCTCAGGCGCCATGGACGGGTCGGTCAACGTCGGCATGTGCAGGTAGAGCGAGAAGTCGTCGGCCAGAATCTTCTTGTCAAAGATGTCGTCCAGCAGACCCTTGTAGCGCGGCCCCAGAATGATGTTGTGGTGGGCCAGGTTGGTGTCATTGTACCGTTTCTTCGTACCGAAATAGATGACGAACAACGAGTTGCTGTACTTGAGGTTCTCGATCCGCCGGTCGCTGTTCTTCTTGCGGAACTTAGCCGGGATCATGTTGCGGTAGGTGAAGGCCACATCGGCGTTGGAGATGATGTGATCGGCGCGGTGGATGGCGCCATCCTTCAGTCGAATGCCGCTGACGCGATTGCCGACGACCAGGATTTCGTCAACCTCACTGTTGTAATGAATTCGGCCGCCAATCTCTTCGAACAGTTGGACCATCGCCTGGATTAGTGCACCTGTTCCGCCTTTAGCGTAATGGACACCCCACTCACGCTCAAGATAATGGATGAGCGCGTAGATGGAGGTTGTGTCAAACGGGTTGCCGCCAACGAGCAGCGGATGGAAAGAAAAGACCTGGCGCAGGAATTCGTTCTGCACAAACTGCGACACATACCCGTAGACAGACTTGTAAGATTGAAGCTTGATGAGGTCCGGCGCGATGCGCAGCATATCGGTTACCGTGAGGAAAGGCTCATCAGCCAGCTCTACAAACCCCTTCTGAAAAATCGGCCTGCATGTGTCGATGAACTGTTGGTACCCTTCCTTGTCTTGTGGACTCCAGCGGTCAATTTCGCTGAGAATAAACGCTTCATCATTGTTGTAATCGAAATGGCGGCCCTCATGGTTGAAGATGCGATAGAACGGATCAAGGGGCACGAACTCGACATAATCTTCTCGGCGCCGCCCCGCTTTGGCGAATATGTCGTCGAACATAAACGGTGCGGTGATCACGGTCGGTCCACCGTCGAACTTGAAGCCGTCCATTTCAAAGACGTAGCCACGGCCTCCCGGTTTGTCCAACTTCTCGAAAATCTCGACATCGTAGCCATCAGCTGCCAGTCTGGCTGCTGCACCGAGTCCGCCGAATCCGCTACCAATGACAATTACCTTCTTCATGACGTTTTGCCCCCACATCTCAATCCCGCTATCAAGCCTTGTGAAAGATTTCCCTAATAAACCAATCAAGGATATTAGGCTGACAAGTCGACCGTGTCAAGCTGGATTCGAGCCACATCACGCCGCCCGAGGCGGTCATGCTGTTCGGGGCTAACCGAAGCGTAAGCGATAGGCAGCAATGCCGAACGCCACAGCGACATTGAGCGAGTTTTTGTGACCTTCCATGGGCAGAGCCAGCACCTCGTCACAGTAGAGAAGCAGGGCAGGGTCGACTCCTGCCTTCTCATTACCCACAATGAGGGCCACCGGCCGATTGGCCGGAAAGGGTTGGCCATCGAAGAGCGATGGTTGGGTTTGCGAACCGACTATTCGCTCCAGGGCGACCACAAAATAGCCATCCTCCGCCAGCGAAGCTACGAGGTCGACAGCGTTGCGATGGGCGCTCCACGATACCGTTTGCTCTGCTCCAAGTGCTGCCTTGGCCAAGCGGGGTTGGTCAGGCGTCGCCGTAATGCCACAGAGGAAGAGATGTCTGAAACCGGCCCCATCGGCCGTGCGGAACATTGATCCGGTATTGTGGATGCTCCGGATATTGTCGAGAACACCTACCACAGGTTCGTGTTCTTGCACTGGTTGAGCGGGGACAGTGCTTAAATTGGACGCTTGATCTGCCTGGGGGCGCGGTACACTGATCAACGTGTCCCCACAGAGCGGGCAGCGCATGCCCTCGAACTCGCCAGGCGTTGCCGGAAAACGAAGACGACAGCTTTCGTTGCTGCATAGCGCGGTCAGGTAGGTTCTCTGACTGGTCATTGGACAGGCAGCGACGCAAGCGGTCCCTGGCGGACGCCGCTTAGCCTTCCAGAGCGCCGAGGACGGCGGGTAAAAGCTGCTTCTTCCGCGAAACGACGCCCTGGGCGCGAAGTGTGCCGTCGCTCAGGCGTGGGTACGGCAGGCCGCCCAGCGCCGGCACCTCAGACGTCAGCAGTAAACGGCTGGACCCGCGAACCACGTCGGTTACCATCAGCATCGCGAAGTCAAGGCTTTTGGCGTCACGCAAAGCGACCAGCGCTTCCCGCATCCGTTCACGGTGTTCATCCAGTTCGACCAGCGTGCTGACTTCCACCTGGGCAATGCCGAAGTTCAGGCCGGCCGCATCATAGAGTTTGAGATCGGCACTGACAATATCCTGGGAGTCACGCGTTGCCAGACCAGAACCAGCCGTCAGGACCTGCTCGCCGTAAGACTGCAAGGTTTCCCCGGCCAATGGCGAACCGGCGACAAATGCCCAACGTGCCAGCAACTCTGCCACAGCATGATCACGCGGCGTCGTTGTAGGCGAGGTCAAGATGAGCGTGTCCGAAAGCAGACCCGCCAGCAGCAGCCCGGCCAACTGGGGTGGTGCGCTAAGTCCGGCCTCATTGACCCGCTCGGCAACCAGGGTGCAGGTGCTTCCAACGACGTCGACGGTAAACCGGATTGGGGTTCGTGTCGACGGATTGCCCAGACGATGATGATCGAGAATCTCAACGATGTCCGCCTCGTCTACTGCCCCTAGGGCCTGACTGGCCTCATTGTGATCGACCAAAATCAGCTTCATGCGCGGTGGGTTCAATGCCTCCCGCTGGCGACAGATGCCTACGTAGCGGCCGTCATCATCGACGACCCAGAATTCGGTGCGTTCTTCACGCATGATGCGATTGAGCGCATCCCGCACACGATTGTTGGCCTGGAACTTGGGCACATCACGGTCGCATGCCTCCTGCGACGGCATGTCCATCAGTTCACCGATGCGCGTTTCCTCGCGCCGGGGGTGAGAGCCAATCGTCCGGCTCAGGAACCCAAAGAGGCTCAGGACGGTTACCAGCCCGAATGGCTTCCCTTCTTCATCCAGAATAGGGGCGACGCCCCCGGTCCGGTTGGCAACAGCCCATACCTCGCGCAGCGGTCGATCGGGTGTGGCTGTGTTCAGCCGATGGGCGATGTTCTCGAAGCGAGGCGAGGCATCTGTCAACAAGACAGGTGGTTCAAGCTCCAGGTGGTTCAGGACCCATGTTGTCTGTGGGTTAAGCTGGCCCGCACGGGCGGCCACTGTGTTCTGCCCGAGGTCACGTAGTAACCACGCATAACCCATGGCTGAGGCAATTGAATCGGTGTCGGGATTGGCGTGGCCTATGACATAGGTGACGCCGTTGTTAGTCGCATTCATAGTTTCGTCGTTCTTTGGTCAAATCTGGCTATATTGTAGCCTAATCTATCAACCTTACGCCTTGCCTGACTGCGGGCGAAACAGGAACGCGCCCGGAAAGTCTGGGGCTGCTTCCTTCTTCTTGCCACTCCATTCCGTGATGTCAATCCGATAAACGGCCGTCCGCTTAAGTTCTCCATCCGTGATTGGCCGGTAATCCTCGCCGGGGCGAAGATGTGGCGCATACTTGTCGAGCAACAGCTGTAATCCGTGCCGGCACTCATCTTGGTCGGTGACAAGCTGTCCTGTGCCGAACACGACAACACTGGCGTATTCGACGCTGAACTCAAGCGCTTCTTTGGCCGGGAGCAACCGGCCCATCTCTGTGGCGGTAAAGCAGACAGGTACGCTTCCTCCGTCGAGGTTGTCGCGCGTGCGGCCATGGGCGGCGGTGTGCATATAGATGGCATGGGTGACCTCATCATACACGAACAGGTTGCTGTTCAGGAATGGTTGGCCGTCAGAGACGGTTGCCAGCACGCCGATAGCACTCTCGTGAAGAAAGGCGCTGATCCAGCTCGCGTCTTCGACAGCGCGGTCTGATCGACGGACGTGGCTGATAGATTTCGAGCTATCCACTGGCATTACCCACCTCCACTGGCCGTCTCGGGTGGGGAGAAGAAGACCATGATGTATAGCGTTTCGGTTATGGTGTGGAACTGGTGCGGAACCTGTTGGCCGACGAAGACAACACTCCCGGGACGAACAGGCCGGTCTTCTCCCGCCACTTGAATCTGGCCCTCGCCGCTGACTACATAGTATAGTTCGTCTTCGTTGTGTGGCTTTTGCATGTCGGTTGCTCCGGCCGGCAACACGTACAGCCCGGCACTCATCGAGGACTCGCGCAAGAACTCCAGATACGGACTATCTGAAGCCGCCTGTGCACTCGCCAACGATTCGACTTCGAAAGCTTTCATAAACGGTCTCCTTTCGCCACTTCTGGTGCGAGCGGCGCTGCAACTTGCCGACGCAATCATAGCACAGCAGGCAACCAGACAACTGCAATGCCACGAAGAACCTATGTGCACCTGACGCCGGCGTCTCTTCGTTTGTGCCTGTCCAGCCAAGTTGCGATAATCGAGCGTCATGTCACCAGGTCAAAATAAATGGGTGCCAGTCGCGCTGCTGACCATCTTGCTGCTGGCTGCCGGGCTGCGTTTCTGGCAGCTGGGCGAGCTGCCGCCTGGTCTCTACCACGACGAAGCGTATAACGGGCTGGACGCCCTATCGCTGTTGTCAGGCGAAACGTTCCCTCAGTTCTACGAAGGGTGGGAGTTGTACGCTCAGGACGCCCACGCAGAACGGCCGCCTGTGGCTACTCCATATCCCGTCTTCTTCGAGGGTAACTTCGGCCGGGAACCACTGCACGTCTATCTCATGGCGCTGTCCATCTGGCTGGCTGGGGCCACCCCATTTGCGGTTCGAGCTGTCCCGGCGGCCGCCGGCGTGTTGGCTGTTCTGACAACGTTCCTCGCCGCGCGGGCACTCATCCCGCCTGACCGGCGCGACAGGTGGGCCGGCGTTCTCACGCCGATCCTGGCCGCGTTGACGTTGACCATTCTCTACCCGGCCGTCCATTTCAGCCGCTTCGGCATTCGGGCCATGCTGTTCGTGCCCTGTGCGACTTTGGCCGTCTACGCTTTCTGGCGTGGCTGGAGGGCAGCGGGCAAAGGGCAGTGGTTCTGGCTGAGTGCTGCTGGCTTTTTCATCGGGCTAGGCCTCTACACCTATGCGGCCGCCCGGTTGTTTCCGCTTCTGTTCGTTGCCTTCTTTGTCTATATGGCGTGGCAAGAGTGGGACGCGCTGAAACTGCGCTGGAAGCCGCTGGCATTGATGATTGGCGTGGCTGTTCTGACGGCTGCGCCGCTTCTCTACTTCTTCGCCCGCTACCCGTACTACTTCTTCTTTCGTATAGCCTACGTTGCTAACAAAGGGAAGGGAACGGTGCCCGACGCCCCGCTGCTGACCTGGCTGAGCAACGTGGGACGGGTGGTTGGTGGGTTGTTCTGGCAAGGCGAGACACATCTGCGCCATAATTTGCCCGGGCGACCCTACCTCGATCTGCTGCAGGCCGGTCTATTTCTCGTGGGCACGGCGCGAACGGTATGGCGCTGGCGGCGGCCCGAAGCTTTCTTCCTCCTGGCATGGACGGCCGTCATGTTGCTGCCGTCTATTTTGAGCGGCGACGCCCCTCATTTTGGCCGGCTAACTGGCGCTGCGCCGGCGATCTCCATTCTGGTGGGCTATGGCGCGGCCTCGTTGGTGCAGTGGGTGATGGAGCGGCGGCGTGCGTCGCCTGCCATCGCGGTCGCCCTGGTTGCGCTTCTGTTTCTGCCAAGCCTGTTTCTTACGACGCGCGACTACTTCAGTCGCTACGCCAACCATCCCGACCTGGCACGCGACTTCCAGCAGTCAGACCTGGAGATGGGCCGTCTGATCGCCAGCCAGCCCGCGGGAACGGCGTCGTACCTGACTCCAACCCAGGAGGAGATGGCGACCATCTACTTCGCTATCGGTGATCCTGATTGGCTGCGGAGTTTTAGCGGCGCTGACACTCTGTTTCCAGCAGGCGTTCCAGAGCAACCCGCTCTCCACATCGTCCGGCCATCGGAGCCAGCGGCACTGGCCAACTTGACCAGCTACTTTCCCGAGGCTGAACTACTGGCTGTTGAACCAGCCTATCAGGCGCTGTTCACCGCAGCGGGCAGCGAACGCATCCGTGTGGTGATGCCCGATAATCACCGGTTTGGCGAGGATTTGCAATTGGCTGGGTCAACCTTGACCACCGATGGGGAAGAACTGGAGGTAACGCTGGTCTGGCAGGCGCTCAGGCCGATGGTCGCCGATTACACAGCCTACGTCCATCTCATTGACCGAGACGGTAACCTGGTGGCCCAGACAGACCGGCAGCCACAAGGGTACCCCACGTCCGAGTGGCGGACAGGTGAGCTGGTCGTGGACACATTCCGCGTTGTACTGCCGCCGGATCTTACTTCGGGCAGCTACTGGCTTTCCACCGGCTTCTACAGCCTGCCTGATGTGTCCCCTCTAGGCGATCCGGCCGACCTGGGACCTGTCGAGTTGGGCGGCTGACCCATCGTCGGATCAGGCTGCCTGCGCTTACGGCTGGCTATCATCAGAGGGCGTCAACATCGACCGGGCCCAACTGTCGGCCTGGAGGTTGGCATACTCCAGCGCGGTCACATCTACTGCCACAGACTCGAGCGCCATCATGTCGAAATGCTCGGCCGTCGCCTCTCGACCCGCCTGGATGAGAAGCAATCGCCTCTCATCACTCATGTCGAAATCAGTCGTCTCATAGCCCTGGGCGGGCAGGCGGCAGACCGATGATTCAAACGTATCGATGACCATCTTGTCGTGCGCCTGTGTGGCCGTATCCACGAGCGAACGCAGCCGGGCCAGCAGCGAGATAGGTGCGACCACCGGGGCAGACTCTTTGGCCAACTCTGCTGCGCCAGGAACTGGCCGGGTTTCGTCGATAAGCAACCCAAGGACCCCATCCTCAGTAGGTTCGCCCATTAGGCCAGTGACATGAGGATCGCGAGAAAGAAACAGCTCAATAGGGAAGTTGGAGAGCAGCCCCCCATCGACAGCACGATGACCGGCAATGTTGGTGCCCAGATAGGGCCCCCACGCCGCATCCCAAACGACCTCCTGCCACAGGAACGGCAAGCTCATTGACATACGCATGCCGTAGGCTACCGGGCAGTGAGGAGCGGTATTGTGGTTCAACACGAGCAGCTGGTGTGCGGTCGTGTCGGCCGCTACCAGCGTAACTTCTCTGCCCGTCGCCCGGTAGAATTCAAGGAAAGTCATGTGGCTGTAGCGTCGCGGGCGACCGTCGTTGTCCCCACTATCCAACTTGGTACGCACCCAGTCCAGAAAGACATCGGCCCCATACCATCCGCCCCGTTCGATGAGCGAGAACAGGTTACCAAACGCCTCCCGCGTCATCAGACTGAGAACCATGTCGTCCAATTTGTTTTCGATGAAGTCCGGCAGGACAGTGAAGTCGACGCTCTTCAGCAGCTGTTTGGTCGCGCTGGCGTCGATCTCGTCGCGTGTAAACGGGCGGGGCGGCGACAAGAACGAGGCGAAAATTGGCCGGCCCGCGTCATCCTTTTCGCTCAACGCCTCCAGCATCTCGGTGACAGTGTAGCCGGCGGCCGTAAAAGTAGCCGCAATGGCCCCGGCGGACGTACCCAGCAGCCGGCCCGGTGTGTGGCCGCGAGCTTCAAGCTCTTGCAGCGCTCCGACAAAGGCCATTCCTTTTGCTCCGCCACCTTCAAATACCAGATCGAAACGCATCCTACCCTCCATCTCGCCTGTAACATCCAAGATTACCGGACCTGCGACCTTGATTCCACCTGCATTTTACGGGCGTTATGGCAGCCGTGCCAGCGCGTTTCTTGCCGGTTGCCAGCGGCTCGTGTTTATCAGCCACACGTGAGGCTTGATTGTCACCCGATTTACCCCGTGCTACCATCCGAAGCACATCAATTCTCGCCACATCGGATGCATTATGTCACCTAAGAAACACACTCGCTCGATAGGCCTTTTTGGTCTCCTCATCATTGGCCTGCTTGTGTCCGTCTTTGCCATGCCCGGCCAGCGCGCGCTGGCCCAGAATCAGCCGTTCACCTTTGAGCCAGCCGTATGTCCATTCGAAGGACTCGACTTGGGCGTCGTCTCGGTCACCGGGGAGCAGCAGGGCTTCGAATGTGGTTACGTCACTGTACCGCTTCGTCATGCCCAGCCCGATGGGCCAACGATTCGTCTGCCAGTCGCCATCCGCCAGGCAACGTCGCCGAACGCGCAGGCTGACCCGCTGTTCCTGGCGCAAGGTGGGCCGGGAGGGGATGCGTTCGGCATCTACACCCTGCTGGCTCCCACGTCGCCCATGGCCGCGGATCGGGACATCGTCATCTTCAACCAGCGCGGTACGCAATACGCTGATCCGGAGCTAAGCTGTCCGGAGACAACCGACATTCTGGGCGATTTGCTGGCTTTGCCGGAAGACGAAGGCGAACTGCTCTACAATGAGGCGCTTCGGGCTTGCTACGATCGTCTCGTCGCCGAGGGTGTTGACCTGTCGGCTTTCAACAGCCTGGAGAACGCGGCCGATGTCGATGCCATCAGACAGGCGCTTGGCTATGACTCCTACAATTTCTATGGTGTGTCTTACGGGACGTTGCTGGGCCTTCATCTGATGCGAGAGCGTCCTGACGGGCTGCGTTCAGTGATCCTCGACAGCGTTGCTCCGACTGACATCAACTTCATCAGCGAAGTGGCCCGCAGCGAGAATCGCGTCTACGATGAACTATTTGGCGCATGTTTGGCCGACGCGACCTGCAATGGGGCGTATCCTAATCTGGAGGCCCGTTATTTCGCTCTCCTCGACGCGCTGGACGAGAACCCGGTTACCGTGAGTGTCCAGAACCCGGACACGGGGGAGACGTTTGAGGCCGAGATCAATGGCACTGCGCTGCGCAGCATCATGTTCCAGCTCTTCTATCTGCCCAACATGTCGGCCGTCTTCCCCTATTTGGTCTCGAGCTTTGAGGATGGTGACTTTCGCTATCTGGAGCAAATGTGGCCGCTGTTGCTGTTTGACCAATCGATTGCCGAGGGCATGTACTACTCCGTGATGTGCGCCGAAGACGCTGACTTTGCGACCGACGCCCTTAGCGGAGCTACCTTGCGGCCTGCCATTGCGGCAACCGCCGAGGAGGATCTGCAATCCTTCCTGGATTCCTGCGCCCTGTGGCCGGTTGACCTGCTGCCGGACAGTGTCGACGATCCGGTTGCGAGCGACATTCCGACGCTCTTGTTGGCCGGCCAATTCGACCCCATTACCACGCCTGCTTTTGCCAACGCGGCCGCCGCCAGCTTGACCAATGCTTACACTGTTGTCGACCCGGCGGCCAGCCATGGCGTGGCGTTCCTCGATCCGTGCGTCAATGATGTCATGCAGGCATTTCTGTCCGATCCTGGCTCTGCGCCGGACACGTCCTGCATTGCGGCCAAGACACCCGCTGAGGTGATACCTGCTTCGGCGATTACACTGCCTGTGGTCGCGGACGTGAATAGTCTGGATGAAGGGTTAGTCGCAGTGGCTGGTGCCGGGTTCCTGTTGTTGCTTATCCTGCTCAGCCCCCTGCTTATCTGGCCAGTTGTCTACTTTGTACAGGCGTTGCTGGACAAGCGCCCTGAGCTTTCGCAAGATGGGCAGCGTGTTCGGCTGATCGGCCGGCTGTTGGTCATCGGGTTTGGCGTCCTGGCAACCGTGTTCAGTGTTGGTCTGGCGAGCGCAGTGGTCTTCTCCATCGCCGATCAAACGTTAGCGACCGGCATGGTCGTCTCAGGAACAGCTGCCCCAATTCTATGGCTGCCCTTGCTGTTGCTGCTATTGGCCATTGGGATCGCCATTCTGGCTGTGATGCTGTGGCGGTCGCCAGATGCCGGATCGATCTGGAGCAAGCTGTACTTCACCTTGCTGGCTATCTCCGCCGTCGGGCTGATCCTTCTACTGGCTCAGCAAGGCCTCGTCTTGCCGCCACTTTAGCCGGAACGAGGGACAAACTGGTGTTGCCAGGAACCCGCCCGGCGGGTCTGTCGTCTATAGACCAGACCCATCTGCAAGGAGATCGCTCACATGATGAAGCGCTGGATTCGTGTTGGTATGTGGCTGTTGGCCATCGTAGTTTTTGCCTCGCTGCTGGTTGACCGGTATCGATCAGCAGGTGAACCGCTCCCGGTGCAGTCGCTGATGCCTGATCTGGCCGGCTATGACCAGGTGGAGGGTCGGCCCATCGTCAACTATGTTGGGGCTTTAGCCCAGGGAGCCGCCATGATGGCCGGTCAACCTCAACTGGCGGCCGCGGTCGGCGCCGTTGACCGGACAGTGAGCTGTTTCAACGATGTTGGCGCCGTACAGGCTCGCGCATACAGCCAGAGCGACCAGCCCCTTGCCGCTGGCGCGATTGCCATCGCCAACCTGGATGAGTTGTCCGATCCGACGACGCTTGCGCAATGTCTCGCCCCTGATCTATTGAGTCTCGAATCGACCGACGATGCGTTCGTGCTCCAGCCGTGTACGGGCGACTACGGCGTCATCTACGGCGGTCAGCCGATGATGGTGGTCTACATTGGCAGCACCGATTCCGTCTGTGCGGACTTCTGCGCCAACCTGGCTGGATGCGAAACGTCCGGCGAGTAACTGCCCGCTGGTCAATCATCGCGCCATAACCTGCCGCGCCAGTTCCCCGACTGGCCTAAACAAGCACCAAACGTTGTGCTACCATCACCGGCGTTGACGACCTGAGAACCGGGAGTTCTGTATGCAGCTATACATCATTCGCCACGCCCAATCTGAAAACAATGCCATGTGGGCCAGGACAGGCACCAATGAAGGGCGCGTGGCTGACCCAGCCCTGACCCCGCTCGGCCATAAGCAGGCTGAGTGTGTGGCTGACCACGTGGCCAACGCGCCGGATACGGCCGGCGACAATGAGTTTGCCAGGCGGCACAATCTGAACGGGTACGGTTTGACCCATCTATATACGAGCCTGATGATTCGCTCGATCACCACGGCCGGATACATCGCCGCCAGTACCGGACTGCCCCTGCTGGCCTGGCCGGAGATACATGAACGCGGCGGACTGCACAAGGTCGACACGGCCACTGGCGAAGATAGGGGGATCGAGGGGCCGGGCCGGACGTTCTTTGAAACGACCTATCCGGAGCTGCGCCTGCCGGAGAGTATGGGTAAAGCAGGGTGGTGGGGGCGACCCCAAGAGAATGTGGCGGAGGCGGAAGATCGCGCCCGGCTCGTGTGGGGACAGCTCCGGCAGTGGCACGGCGCCACCGATGATCGCGTCGCCATCGTGACCCATGGTGGCTTCTTCCAATCACTGCTTACGGTGCTGGCCAGCCGGGCCCACAATAAGGACGAGCATCCGCTAGAGCTGAACGATCTTTGGTTCGGGATCAGCAACGCTTCAATCAGTCGCATTGAGTTGTGGGAAGAAGTCGCGGTTGTGAGGTACATCAATCGCATCGACCATATGCCTGCGGACCTGATCACTGGATAACGGCTCGCAAGCTTGTTAATGATTTGTACAGGTTATTCTAACCTATGTCATACAAATACCTGCTAGAATCTGGAGAGTAGGTAAGGCAGGTTGCTTTTGACCAGTCTAACCTCTCAACAGAAACCTAGAGGCGTCGGCCAGGGTGCCGGCGCCTTCATGATACAGGAGTGACATGGGTAGATCCTTTAAGCTCTTTTCGGTACGTGGAATTGACCTCAAAGTCCACATTACTTTCCCTCTGATATTGATTTTCGCTGCCTTCCAATTTGGTGTCGTGTCTGGCGTCCTGTCGGGCGCCTTGTTTGGCGTTGTGGCCATTTCGCTCTTGTTCGTCCTCGTGACGCTGCACGAGTTTGGTCATAGCTTCGCGGCGCAATACTACGGCTTGGACGTGAAGCAGATTGTGCTTTCCCCGATCGGCGGCGTCGCCCAGCTGGAAGAGATGCCGGACAATCCGGTTCAGGAGCTGGTGATTGCGTTGGCTGGTCCGGCTGTCAATCTGGCGGCGGCTCTCCTTATGGGCCTTGCCGTTCTTGTGTTCGGGTTAGATGTCGTCAATCCCCTCGCCATCCTTGGCGGCACGGCGGGTTTTGGGCTGGGAGCGTTATTCTCCTATGTCTTTGTCTACAACATCTTCCTGGCTGTTTTCAACATGATTCCTGCTTTTCCGCTTGACGGTGGGCGGGTACTGCGCGCGCTGCTGGCGATGCGCCTCGACTATGTGCAGGCGACCAATATCGCTTCCACCGTGGGTCGAGTGGCTGCGATTGGGCTGGGCATCTACGGCTTGAGCACAGGTGGCTTCTTCCTGATCCTCATCGCTATCTTCATCTTTAGCGCTGCTGGGCAAGAGGCGCAGTATACGCGTTATCGCCAGGCGTTGAAGGGCTATACAGTCCAGCACGCCTACTCGCCCTCCGCCTACCAGTTGGAACCCACTCACACGATTCGCCAGGCGTCGGACCTGATGCTGCTGGGCCACCAGTCCAGCTTCCCGGTAACAATGTCAGATCAACTGATCGGCTTTGTGCCCAATGCGGTCCTGGTCGAAGCACTCCGGACGCGCCAGCCGTATGACCCGATAACGACCATCATGCGGACCGATATCGAGCCGGTGCTGCCCCACGAACCCCTGTTTGAGGTGCGTCGTCGCATGGAAGTGGAAGGGCTGGATGCACTGCCTGTCGTGAGTGGCGGCCGCTACGCGGGCCTGATTTCCCGCGACCAGATTGATACATTGCATCGCCTGGCCGTAAACGCACCCAACGCAGCCCCGCCGCGTGCGCAGACGGTCAGCTCGTAAAGAATTGACTTACGCTGTCCAGTAACTCAGGCGCGAGCTCTGACCAGTCGGAGCTCGCGCTTTCTTGTTGCCGAGCGGATGTAACCGAATAGTAGACAAAATATTGACAAAATGTGGATAGCGCGGTATAGTGGTGTTCGCTGAGCAAAATTAGAAAGGGTGGAAGGCAGAGTATGACCGACAGAACAATTCGGGTAAACAATCTGGTTAAGCAGTATGGAGATGACGTGACGGCCGTTGACGGCGTTACTTTCGACGTGAAAGCTGGTTCTATTTTCGGCTTCTTGGGGCCAAACGGAGCGGGAAAGAGCACGACGATTAAGATATTGACCACGCTGGCTCTGCCAACGAGCGGCGGCGCCACCGTTGGTGGCTTCGACGTGGTCTCCGAAGCAGCGAGTGTGAGGCAGATCGCGGGTGTGGCTCTGCAAGACATCGGCCTCGACCCGATTATGAAGCCCCTGGAGCTTCTCTCAATGCAAGCCAGACTGTTCGGAGCCAACAAGGCCGCTGCACAGGCCCGTGCCGAGGAGCTGCTTGAACTGGTCGATCTGACCGACGCGGTTGATCGCCGGGTTGGTACCTACAGCGGCGGTATGAGACGTCGTCTCGACCTCGCGTTGGCGCTGGCCCACGAGCCGGAGATTCTCTTCCTCGACGAACCGACAACTGGTCTGGACCCGGCGAGTCGCCGCGACATCTGGGAAGAGGTACGTCGTCTGAATCGCGAGTTGGGCATGACTATCTTCCTGACCACGCAGTACTTGGAAGAGGCGGACGAATTGGCGGAGGTTGTGGCCATAATCGACAAAGGCAAGATAGCTGTCGAAGGGTCGCCTGCCCAGCTCAAGAGTGAACTGGGTGGCGAATCGATCAACCTGGTCTTTGACGAGGAAGCGACGGCGCAGGCTGCCGCAGATGTGGTCGGCGACAGGGCTGTGCAGACGCAGCTGGATCGCAAAGAGCTGCGTCTCTACGTCAAGCAGGCGGCCGAGGCTGTGGCCGAGGTTGTAACGCAGCTCAAAGCCAACGACATCACCCCGGTCTCCATTACCCTTAGCCAGCCGACGCTCGACGATGTGTTCCTGAAGGTGACCGGCGAAAGCTTCGCCTCCGAAGCCGCAGCCGAACTCGCCTGAGCCAGCTGAACCCGAAAACGCAAACGGATAACGACGAAGGATAAATAGAACGATGACAACACAAACAGCCCTGGAACAGCCGCGCAATGAGGCGGCGGGCGCAAGCAAGAGCGGCTTTCTCACAGAAGTCGTGTTGGTGACCTGGCGCAATCTGGTCACGATTTTCCGCACACCCCAGGCCATTATCCCACCGCTGATCATCAGTGTGTTCTTTTTGGTCATCTACGAGTCGACACTAGGAGAGGCAGCCGGTTTTCTGCCGGGGCTGAGTGGTAATAGTTACCTTGGGTTCATCCTGCCGCTCTCCATTGTCAGCGCCTCGCTGTCAGGATCTGGCATCGCGGCCCAGAATCTAGTGCGGGACATTGAGACTGGATACTTTGATAAGCTCTTGCTGACGCCTGTCAGTCGCGGTGCGTTGCTGCTTGGGCCGATTATCGCCGGCGCGGCGATTCTTGGGCTGCAGTCCGCCGTCGTTATCGGCGTCGCCCTGCTGATGGGTCTCGACTCAGCGACCGGTCTGCTGGGGCTGCTGACCGTGATTGGGTTTGGTGTCTTGCTGGGGCTGGGCTTCGCCGGCTTCACCGTTTCTGCGGCGCTCGGCAGCGGCAGCGCGGCGGTCACCCAGGCTGCTAGTTTCCTTTTCTTCCCGCTAACCTTCTTGACCGCCAGCTTCGTGCCTCTCGAGCTGCTAAGTGGTTGGTTGGCAACGGCTGCTCGTATCAATCCGATTACCTACGTACTGGAGGCGATGCGCTCAGTGCTCAACACCGGATGGGACGCCACGGTGATTTTGCAAGGTGTGGCGGCCTGCCTGATTCTTGGCGCAGCGATGTACGGTCTGGCCTTCTATGCCTTGCGCGTGCGCACGCGCCGCAGCTAGCCGGCAACGCACTGTCGCTTTGAGCTTTCGGCGGCTGCCTTGAGAAATCGAGGCAGCCGCTTTTTGCTTTGCCGTGCTCGCCTCTAGACTGCCTGGAATGTTGCGGAGAGATTTGGCAAGTCCACACCACCAGTCGCCAGCGTGAGGTGCGAATCCAAACCCTGGCCGCCCGCATTCATCAGTTGTTCCCAGGCCAGTTCTGGAATGAGGACCAGTTCGCGACGGCCGCGTTCGTCTACGACAATCCCATCGCCGCGCCATGTCGGGTTCTGGAGCAGATAGTTGAGCTTCCAGTGGGCGATCGATTGGCGCTCGGCCCAGCGAACGTTTCCGGTCACAGCCGCTGTCGCCCCAATGGCTTGCGTCATCTCGGCGTCGGATAGGAGCGGCTGCCCGAGCAGGTGTCGTCGCAGTTGTTGGTGGACCACCAGATCGAGGTAACGGCGCAGGGGGCTGGTTGCCTGGACATAGACGTCAAGGCCCAGACCGCTATGTGGGGCGGCACTGGTCTGTTGCCGGCTGCGCTGCATGATCTTGCGCATAGCGAACATGCTGGCTGGTCCGGACAGGGGCATGGCGTCGCCGCGAGGCGGAGACTGAGCTGTGAAAGGCATTGGGATCTCGTGCTCCAGAGCATAGACGACCGACCGCTACACCTGTCATGAGCATGGCCTCACGCACCAACTCGCGGCTGCGCAGCGGCGGCAGAGGGCGGATACTCACGACGTCTTCCTCGTAGACGCTGACTTTCACTTCCGGCAGCTCGATCTCAACTGCGCCGTTGGCCAGGCGACGCTCCTGATGCCGGCGGCAGATGGCGGCGATTTCGTTAAAGGTGGCGCGTCCAGATCGCCTTCGGCTTCGACGTAGGCCTGCCGCTCTACGCGCACCCAACTGGGCGTTATCTCAACAATCGTTGGCTGGCCTTCTTCATCCACAGCCAGGCGGAATGATAACGCCGGAGACGTCTCCTGCAGCCCGAGCGCCAATCGAGTCGTGGCGTCGTCGGGCAGCATGCGCGCCGTACCCTCCGGCAGATACAAGTTGGCGCCACGACTGCGCGCCTCGTCGTCCAGGGCTGTCCCCGGCTGGATCAGTGCGGCAACGTCGGCGATATGCACCCACAGGTGCCCATCTTCGACGCTGATAGCATCATCCGGATCGTTACTGCCTTCATCGTCGATGGCCAGAGCCGTCAGGTGGGTCAGGTCACGTCGCGGTTCGTCCGGCAAGGACGGAACGTCCAGGTCAGGTGTGTACGCCGGTACGCCGGCGCGTGACGGGTAGGGGTTTGTCGTCGGCGACCAGCAGCCGATGCCGAGCAAAAAGGCGTGGGCGCTCTGGGCCGTCTGCGCATGACCCAACGCCTGCAGGACGCGACTGCTGTCGCTCTGGCCCAGCGCCAGTCGCTCTACCTCGGCCACATAGTCGCGAGCGTGCTGGTCAAACTGCTCGTAAGGGAGACCGTCAGTCGATCTGCTGCGCGAACGATTCCCAGGCAGCCGCTTCCGCCGCTTTGGCGTTTCGTCGTTCGTCGATAGACGCCACAGCCGTCGCGTCATGGACCGCAATCTCGCCAGGTGTGCCGGAGAAGTACCGGCCGTCGGCGACCAGCTTCCATGCTGCCCAGGCAGTCACGGGGGTGAAATCACCAAAAACAAGTTCGGACAACTCTGGCAGCGTGGTTGTTGAACCTGCCAGCAGTTCCCAGGCTGTCAGAGACCTCGCCCTCGATGCCGCCGGCTTCGAGCTGGTTCAGAACAGCCAGCGGTCCAGGGTGGAGCGGGTCTACATCTTTGGGGCGCACGTCGAGGCTGTGCGCCGTCAGGCAGCTGGATCGTGATCTTCTTGGCGACCGACGTCACCAGAGCGGGTTGACCCTTGTAGAGAACGAGCGCGCGGGCCACAGGATCCATTAGCGGCCGTTGTGCCCGGTGAACTCATCCATCGTGCTGGAGATGCCGAGA
The DNA here is from genome assembly GCA_963715935.1 of uncultured Chloroflexia bacterium. GTDB lineage: Bacteria > Chloroflexota > Anaerolineae > Promineifilales > Promineifilaceae > Promineifilum. The sequence goes on from CAVQSM010000011.1 coordinate 573,084, forward strand.
AAGTGGGTCAGTTTGTCGAACAGGGAAACCGGCAGCAGCCGTCCGGGAAAAGCGGCCAAAACGCTCGGCGGCAGTAACACCCGCTCCCGGTTCTTCTGGACAGCGGTGATCACCTTGTCGGCCACCTCATCGGGCTGCAGGATTGGCAACAGCCAGGGGAAGCGCGTCTTGACACCCTCGAACATGCCGGTGTCGATGTAATAGGGACAGACTACCGTGGTGCGAATGAACCCATTGCCGTCGCGTTTGAGCTCGACGCGCAGCGCTTCATCGAAGCCAACGGCTGCAAACTTGCTCGCGGCATAGTCGGTTTGGCGAGGAGCAGCCACGATTCCGCCTGCCGATGCAACGGTCACGATGTGACCTTGTTTGCGGGCCAACATACCTGGCAGGAAAGCACGGGTGGTCCAGTAGAGGGACAGGGTGTTGACGTCATAGGTGCGAATGATCTGGTCGTCAGTCAGATCGAGCAGAGGCTTACCGGAGACGATGCCCGCGTTGTTGATCAGCACATCGACGCCACCCAAATCACTCAGCGTTCGTTCGGCGGCGCTGGCAATTGAATCGCGCCGGCTCAGGTCGACGGCATAGCAGCTAGAGTCGAAACCCCACCGCGCTAACTGGTCGCGCAGCGCTTCCATGCCCTGCTCGTTGATGTCCCACAACACAACATGACTGCCATTGGCGGCTGCCCGCTGGGCCATCAGCCGCCCGATTCCAGCGGCGCACCCTGTGATTAGCGTGATCTTGCCCTCTAGCTGCGTCATCTGTTTGTCTCCGTCGGAAAACCGGGTTTGTCTACGCCGCCATTATAGAGACGTGTCCGGCAATGACCAACTTGATTTCTGTGCCCATGACCGATAGGTGATTACATCATGTTAACCAAAGCATCTCATGATCTTAACCAGCACCCATTGACTGCGTGGCGCGCATTCGGTCTAATTGAACGCAGGGAGATCTCAATGACTATTACCACCGATTACCACATGCACTCGCAGTTCAGCCCGGACGGTCACGATTCGCCGGAAGCATTATGCTGGCGAGCCAGGGCACTTGGCTATGATGCAATCGCCATTACCGACCACATGGAGTGGCAGGGGGATTGGGTTGGCCGGTTCGATGCAGCCGGATATCTGGATGAGATGGCCGGCGTGCGCCAGAAGTTTAGCGAGCGTGGGCTGCAGGTCCTGACGGGAGTGGAAATGGGCAATCCTCATGACCATCTCCGCGAGGCCAATCTTTTCCTCGACGACCATCCTTTTGACGTGTGGATCGCTTCCCAACATTGGTTGTATGGCCAAAACATCCATCTGAGCAGCTGCTTCGCTGGCCGGGACCCGCAGGAAGTGTATGCCGATTACTTCCGTGAGTTGGGACGGATGGTCAACGACTTTGGTCGTATCGACGTCTTGGCCCACTTTGACCGTATCCTCTGGCGCGGAACGCTGCTGGGTGCGCCGTTCAATGCCCATTTGCTGGAAGGCGTCATTCGCGACGTGCTGGCGACGATTGCCTCGCGAGGCATTGCACTGGAGCTAAACACGCGCCTGCTTGACCAATCGCCCGACTGGCGGCAGTCACTGACGACGATGTTGACATGGTACCGAATGGAAGGTGGCCGTCAGATTGTGGTCAACTCAGATGCTCATCGGATAGACCAGGTGGGCAGCAACGCCCATCTGGTCACCCGGATATTGACCGAGGCGGGTCTCACACCGACCCGCCTCCAGATACGTGCCGACGCTCGCTGAGAGCCGGCGCTTACTCGACCGTGACGCTCTTGGCCAGATTGCGCGGCTGGTCTACGTCGCATCCCCGTCGCACCGCAATGTGGTAGCTGAGCAACTGCAGCGGAATGACGTTGATGACCGGGGCCAGAAGCGGTGGCGCTTCAGGCACGTAGATGACGTAGTCCGCCTCTCGCCGGATCGCCTCATCACCTTCCGTAGCCAGCGCAATCACCACGCCGCCCCGTGCCTTGGCCTGCTGCACCTGACTGAGCATTTTGTCGTACAGATTGTCTTTGGTGACGATGGCCAGCACCGGCATCGACTCGTCGATTAGAGCGATCGGGCCATGTTTCATTTCGCCCGCCGGATACCCTTCGGCATGAATATAGCTGATCTCTTTGAGCTTAAGCGCCCCTTCCAGGGCAATAGGATAGTTGATGCCCCGTCCCAGGAACAGGAAATTTTCAGCTTTGAACAGTTCGCCCGCCAGCTCTTCGTAGGCCGGATCATTGTCCAGTACACGTCCGGCGAGGGCGGGCAAATGGGCCACATCGTCGACCAGTTTGCGCATCTGCGCCTTTGAGAGCGTGCCACGCATCTGCCCCAGCGCGCAGCCTAGCAAGTAAAGGTCAGTAATTGAGGCGGTAAACGCTTTGGTGCTGGCCACGCCAATTTCCGGCCCGGCATGCATGGCGATGTGGCCGTCGGCCATCCGCATTGATTGGCTGCCGATAGCATTGACAATCGTCCAGAGCGTGGCGCCGTCGCTGCGTGCTTGCTCGCTGGCGGCCAGCGTATCGGCCGTCTCGCCGGATTGGGTGATCGACAGGACTGCCGTTCCGTCGTCGATAATTGGGTTGTAGTAGCGGAATTCGGACGCGTACTCTACCTCGACCGGCAGCCGCGCCAGCGTCTCGATCTGGAACTTACCGACCAGTCCGGCATAGTAGCTGGTGCCACAAGCCACGATGGTCAGCTTGTTCAGCCGGTCGATCAGGTCGGGCGTCAGATTCATCTCAGGCAGGTTGACCAGGCCGTCCTCGAAGTCGGTCCTCCCGCCGATGGTGTCAATGAGCGCCCGGGGCTGTTCAAAGATCTCCTTCTGCATGAAGTGCTTGTACTCGCCCTTGACGGCGCTAACCGGGTCCCAGGCTATGGCATGGACCTCAGCCCCCACAGGCTGGCCATCGAGGTCAGTTACGGCGTAATCATGTTGTGTGACTGTTGCCATCTGATGGCTTTCCAGAAAGACCATTGTGCGGGTGTGTTCGAGAATGGCGGGGATGTCGGAGGCTACGAACATCTCGTCCTGGCCAATGCCCAACGTGATGCCGCCTGCATTGCCGATGCGGGCGCAAACCAGGCGGTCGGGCGCATCGATGGCCATCACCACGACAGCATTGGCCCCTTCCAGCATCCGCAGCGTTTGTCGTACCGCTTCTTCCAGCGCGATGCCGTTCCCCATGTGGCGCTCGACAAGCTGGACGATGACCTCTGTATCCGTCTCCGATTCGAAGCGGACGCCTTCTGCCTGGAGCTCTTCCCGCAGCTGGTAGTAGTTCTCAACAATACCGTTATGGACCAGCACGACGCGGGCATCCATGCTCATGTGAGGATGCGCGTTACGCTGGGTTGGCGCGCCGTGGGTGGCCCAGCGCGTGTGGCCGATGCCCACGTTGCCCTGGAGCGGCATGTCGTGGAGCATGGCTTCCAGGTTGGATAGCTTGCCGATGTCGCGCCGGATGACAATGTGACCGTTCTGGGCCAGAACAGCTACGCCGGCTGAATCGTAGCCGCGATATTCGAGACGCTTCAAACCTTGCAGGACAATCTGGGGGGCTTGCTGGTAGCCCACATAACCGACGATACCACACATAAGTGACCTCCGTGGTCGAAGCTGGCAGGCAGCGCACAGCGCTCGCTGGCCGCCTACTGGCTTGTTTGTGGCATACCCGTGTGTGATGGAGGGGATGCCCCTTGCTAATACATAGCCGGATCAAGACTATGATCCGCAACCACGTGCCTGCTGGTTTGCCGGCCGATTGCTCGGGTCCGTGTTGGCAACAGACTCATTTGAAGGGGCAAAGTGTCAGAGAGTGGTCATCCCTGGGAGGCATCCGCTGACCGTTCGATTTTCGGCGCCGGCCTGTTGGCCGGCCCTTAGCCCTACTGTGAAGTAGGGAACCTCCACCTCGTCAACCCGTTTCCGGGTCCTTGCGCTATCTCGCCCCGGGATTCGGCGTCACACCGCTTCATCCCTGCCGCCCGAATTTTGCGGACGACGTGATCAGCATAGCACCCCGATGCGGTTTGTCAAGACCGGGCAGCGTGAAAATAGGGTGCCTTTGCCCCGAAAAGCTCATCGTGGAATCATATGCGCCCGCAACCCGTTAGAATGCGCTTAGATCCGGAGACCGCTATTGCTATCGTCATGGGCGAGGGCCTATAATCAACGTCACGCCATGCGCAGGACACGACGCGGGCAAAGGTTGAGCGGTTTTACCTATCGCTTCTACATCGGATCATCCACTATGGAAAACTTGACTTTTCTCTGGGCAATTCTCGGCTTTCTCGTAGTCCTTACACCAATTGTCCTCATTCATGAACTCGGTCACTTCTGGGCTGCCAAGCTGAGCAATATCAAGATCGATGAGTTTGGCTTCGGTATTCCGCCGCGAATGCTGACCATAGCCGAGCGAAACGGCACGAAGTATACGCTCAACTGGATCCCGGTCGGGGGATTTGTACGCCCAGCTGGTGAAGATGATCCATCTGTTCCCGGCGGTTTGGCCTCCGCCAGCAAGCGGGCGCGTATTTTTGTACTAGCCGCAGGGTCTGCCGCAAACTTCATCTTTGCCCTGTTTCTGTTCTGGTTGGCTCTAGTGCTTGGCCCGCCCGCCATTGCCATAACCGATGTGGCGCCGAATTCACCGGCGCTCAGTGCCGGCCTCCAGTCTGGTGACGTCATTCTTGCTGCCAACGGAGTCGAAGTTGATAGTTCTGGTATTCTGGTTGGCGAGATTTACGAGAATCTCGGACGAGAGATCAGTGTGTTGGTTAACCGGAACGGCGAGGAACTCCTCATACCAGTGTTTCTGCGGAACGAAGGCGATTTTGATCCAGAAGTGGAAGGTCCAATGGGCATTGGTCTGGGCACAGCGGAGAACGGGATGCGACTGAGCCAGAACCCTCTGGAAGCAGTCAGCGGCTCGTTCGCGTTTATGTGGGAGTACATTTCGATCTACGGCCGTCTGCCCGGCATGCTAATGAGCGGTGAGATTACGGCTCAGGAAGCGCGACCGGTTAGCATCGTCGGCATTAGCCAGATTGCGGGACAGGCAGCTGAGTCATCGGCCACGACGCGCAACCCGTATTCGCTGCTGTCGATTGCGGCGTTCATCAGTGTTGCATTGGGCCTGACAAACCTGCTACCTATTCCTGCCCTGGACGGTGGCCGCATCCTCTTTGTGCTGGTTGAGGCCGTGCGCGGTCGTCGCATTGAGCCCGAGCGCGAAGGGATGGTCCACGTCATCGGAATGCTGGTTCTGCTGGGCCTGATGGCTTTGATGATTGTGCAGGACATCATCAACCCGATTATTCCGCTTCAATAAACGGCGTAGTCGGTCTACGTGCGATTCATCGACGCCTGCGACCGCGCAGGCGTCTTTCTTTGTGGCGCAGCCGCCTGTCAGGCCGGGTTGCGTCGATACAGGCGAGTAGCGATAATTCGATGCGCGCCTACGTTGAATTTGATTGTAAGGTGAAGAATACATTGATTATGGATGACCTGACTGAACAACCTTTTTCCGAAGCGCTTGGCGATCTCCTGAGCGGGGAGCCTCTGCCGCTGAACAACCTGACCAGATTGTCTGATATGTCGGACGAGCAAATGGCCGAGTTTCAGCAGGCGTGGCCTGCAGTTGAACAGGCTCGCCGCGAGGATATTGCTCGGCTGCTGGCCGAAATGGCCGAGGAAAACTTCCTGGTCGACTTCGACCCTGTCTTTCACTTCCTCTTTGGGGACGTGGCGCCCACTGTACGCCTCTCTGCGCTCCAGGGCTTGTGGGACTCGACCAACGAGTCGCTCATCCCGACCGTCATTGAGATGGTTGAAGGGGACGAGAATGTGACTGTGCGCGCAACGGCGGCCCGCGCCCTTGCCCACTACGTCCTGTTGGCAGAGTGGGGTCAGGTCAGCCGCGAGAGCAGCGATGTTATTGTGGCCGCACTCAACGCCCAACTCGAAGCGACTGATGCGTCTGACGAAGTGCGCCGAGCCTCGCTGGAGGCCGTAGCCTCCACGAATACGCCCAGAGTGACTGAGCACATTCTGACAGCATATGAGTCCGGTTCACTGGATATGCAGCTGAGTGCCATATACGCGATGGGCCTGACGGCCGACCAGCGCTGGCTGCCGATCTTGCTGGAAGAGATGAGTCATCCGGAAGCCGAGATTCGCGAGGAGGCGGCGCGGGCCGCCGGGACAATTGGTGACACGGACGCCGTGTCTGACCTGGCCCAGGCCGCATTTGACGAAGAGCCGGAAGTCGCTGCTGCGGCGATCCTGTCTCTGGGCCAGATTGGAAGCGACGAGGCCCAGGATTTCCTCAACGAGCTAATGGAGAGTGCCGACCGCCCCGAACTGCTGGAAATCATTGAAGAGGCTCTGGAGGAAATGGACTGGCAGACGGGTGCTTTGAACTTGCTTGCCTTTGACGACGACGATGACGAACCAGAGATATTTGAGAATTGAACGATATCTTCCAGGTCCTGACGCAAAACATCTTGCCCATCTTGATAGTTGCGGGGGCAGGATATCTACTTCAGCGCCGGTTCGACCTGGACAAGGCGACACTCAATAGTCTGGTCTTCAACGTCCTGAGTCCGGCGCTCATCTTCTCGTCACTCGTCGGTTCAGACCTTCCCAGCAGCGAGTTGCTGGAAATCACAGCCTTTACCATCCTGGTCGTTTTCGCGATGGGGCTGCTTGCGCTCGTCATCGGCAGAGCGCTGCGGTTCAATCGTCGGGAAACGGCCGCCTTCATGATCGTGGTGATGTTTGTCAACAGTGGCAATTATGGCATCACGCTTAACCTGTTGCGCTACGGGGAGATGGGCCAGTCCACAGCTGTAGTCTACTACGTGGTCAGCACGATGCTTCTCTACTCACTCGGCGTCCTCCTGGCATCGTTGGGCACAATGTCGCTGCGGGAGACCCTGGCTCGTATGGCGCGACTACCGGCGATCTATGCGGCTGTGCTGGCTGTGGTCGTCTATGCACTCGACATTAGCGTGCCAGGTCCCTTGATGAGCGCCATCGATCTGACTGGGAGTGCGGCCATCCCGGTTATGCTGCTCATACTTGGTATGCAGATGGCCAGCCTGCGCCGTGGCCAATCGACCCGTCTGTTGTGGCCAGCGGTTAGTATGCGGCTGCTCATTGGCCCGATTGTGGCCGTGGGCGTCGCGGCCGTTCTGGGCATGCAGGGTCTTTCGCGTAGCACATCAATTATTGAAGCCAGTATGCCGGCGGCCGTCTTCACGATTGTTCTGGCCAGTGAGTTCGGGTTGCCCACCAATGCGGTGGCTCCTATAGTTGTGGTGGGTACTTTACTCAGCCCGTTTACGGTGGCGGCCACAATCACGTTGTTAGGCTTATGAGAACCTGGATACAGAAGCGAGGTTGGTTATCGGTGGTGCTGCTCGCGGCGCTTCTGCTTGGCGGGCAGGTGCTGTCTGTGTTTGCCCAGGATGGCGAGACAGAACTGCGTTCCGATGCCGACTACGTCTATGGTCAGTCGCTGGAGTTTCGGCTCCTGGCCCGCAACCTCGGGCCGGTCGAGGGAGTAACGCTGTTCTTCCGGCCCCATGCTTCGATCGACTCGTTTGCTGTTGAGATTCCAGTTGAAGGGTCCGGTCAGGTGGATGCATCCTACACACTTGACCTGACGCAAACGCGACTGCCACCGTTCAGCACGATCTCCTATTGGTGGGAGCTTCAGCGTCCGGACGGTGACACCATGCGAGTGCCGGAGCGAGAAATCAGCTATGTAGACGATCAATTCTCCTGGCAATGGTCGAGCCGTACCGACCCGACAAGCGGTGGTGGCGTCAGTGCCTATTGGACGGGAGCCAGCAACGATCTCGGAGATCGCGCACTCGATATGGTGGGGCTGATGCTGCCAGAAATTGGTTCGCTGCTCCCTCTGCAAGAGGTCAAGCCATTCAACGTGTTTGTCTATCCGTCCTCAGCCGATCTCGCTTCAGCCATGCGCCTGGCGGGTCTGGACTGGTTGCCGGGCCAGAGTTATCCGGAGCTGGGGGTTGCCCTGCTGACGGTTGTGAACGAGAGCACCGCTCAGCAGGAGTTAGCCGATGGTCTATCGCGGGAACTCACTAACCTGTTGATGTTCCAGGCTTTGGGCGAGTCGGCAAACCGGGTTCCACAGTGGATCAGGGCGGGGCTGCAGCTTGGTGCGCTGCCCGTGCCGAAGAGTGAACTGGAAGCGACTATTGCCGCGGCGGAGATTGACGGACGGACCATTCCGTTCTTGACACTTTGTACCGAGTTTCCGGGTGAAGGCGATGCGGTAGCTATCGCCCAGGCCCAGAGCGAGTCGATGCTCCGATTCATTGCCGCGGAGTACGGACCAGAGTCTGCCGGGCAGCTAATCGCCGCCTTTGCCAACGGTGAGGAGTGCGAGGCGGCCGTTCGGACGACCCTGCAGCTCAGCGTCGACGAATTGGAACAGCTCTGGCTACGCCGGGGAGCAGACGACGCGGGCACGGACAGTCCCTGGCAAGCGGTGGTGATCGTGCTGCTCCTGTTTGCTGGCCTGGGAGTGGCTGCCCTGTTGGTTTGGCGACCGCGTCGCACGTCGGCATAGACCCGGATGGACAGTTGCTCCCACTTGCGGCGGTGGGTAAGCTCCACCTTAAGGTATCTGACCTACAGTCGGATAGAACGAAAAGACGACTATATTTCACTGAACCGCCCGGCGGGATTCAGATCTGAGGACTTTGAATGGAAAAAGAACTAACGGGATTCGCCCCGTTTGCGTCCCGTATGCGCGAAGCTGACCTGCCAGAGATATTTATCGCCAGCTTTGCCCACTACTATGAACAGCTGGTTCAAGGAGCCGACGGCTTGATTGCCGAATCGGCCATCGAGCCTGTGGCGCAGCTGCCCGACTCACGATACTTCTCGGCCGAGATGGCCGAAATTGGTCAGTCTGCGATGAATCGTGCAGCCATCATCAAGCTCAATGGTGGTCTGGGTACGAGTATGGGCCTGCGCTATGCCAAGTCGCTGCTGACCGTCAAGGACGGCCTGACGTTCCTCGACATCATTGCCAATCAGGCTCTGCTGGCGGGCGTCCCCCTTGTGCTCATGGATAGTTTTGTTACCCATGAGGATTCGATGGCGGTTCTGGCAAACTACCCGGAACTGAACAATGGGCTGCCGGGTGGCTTTGTCCAGAACAAGGAGCCCAAGGTAGAACGCGAAACGCTGGCGCCGGCGGAGTGGCCTTCTGATCCCTTGTTGGAGTGGTGCCCTCCCGGCCATGGCGATCTCTATGTGTCGTTGGTCACAAGCGGCATGCTCGACCGGCTCCTTGAGGCGGGCTACGAGGTCGCGTTTGTGTCCAATGCCGACAATTTGGGCGCCGTGCTCGAACCCGCCATTCTTGGGTACTTTGTCGCCAACGACCTGCCCTTCTTGATGGAGGTTGCCCGGCGGACGGAGAGCGATCGCAAAGGCGGCCATCTGGCCCATCACAAAGACGGCGGGCTGATCTTGCGAGAGTTGGCCCAATGCCCCAGTGGCGATCTGGACTCATTTCAGGATATTGCCCGCTACCGCTACTTCAACACCAACAATCTCTGGATTAACTTGCCCGTGCTCAAGCGGGTGTTGGAAGAGCGGAACCATTTCCTGGGTTTGCCAATGATTCGCAATGTCAAACCGGTCGATCCGCGAGACCTGGACTCCACGCCCGTCTACCAGCTGGAGACCGCGATGGGATCAGCCATTGCTGTCTTTGAGGGGGCCAGGGCGATTCAGGTACCGCGCGTCCGCTTTGCGCCAGTCAAGCGGACCGATGACCTGTTAGCCATACGCTCAGACGCATACGTGCTGACCGACGACTACCGGGTCGTACTGGCGCCGGAACGAAAAGATGCCCCGCCTGTGGTCGAGCTTGACAATGCGCACTACCGGCTGGTCATGGATCTGGACACGCGCTTTCCGCAAGGGCCGCCATCGCTCATCGATTGCGAGCGTATGCAGGTTCATGGCGATCTTCGCTTTGGCGCGGGCGTTCGGCTGCAGGGAGACGTTTGCTTGTGCAACCAGGACACGCAGCAGCGCCGGGTTCCCGACGCACTGCTGTTGAGCGATGAGGAGTGGTACGCGCACTAGATGACGACCAGTTGGAAGCAGGACTTCAGAGAAATCAAAAGGACGCGGTGTAGAAGCCGCGTCCTTTTCTTTACTGTGTAGCCAGCTTGGCGGAGAAAGCGCCTAGACTTTGCCGGAGGTCAGAGACATCTTGACGTCGGCGATGGCGCGTGTAACTTCGATTTCGCGCGGGCAGGCGTTGGTGCAGTTAAACACAGTGCGGCAGCGCCAGACGCCGAACTGATCGGCCATCACGTCAAGCCGTTCAGCATACGCCTCATCGCGCGAATCGTAGATGAAGCGATGGGCCTGCACAATGGCGGCTGGGCCAATGTAGCGATCGTCTGCCCAGAAGCTGGGGCATGAGCTGGTGCACGCCGCGCACAGGATACACTTGGTCGTGTCGTCGAAGCGCGCACGATCAGCGATTGATTGCAGCCGCTCGCGGCCGTCTTCCGGCACCGGCGTATCGTTGACAAAGAAAGGCATAACGGAGCGATAATGCTCAAAGAAGGGCTCCATGTCGACGATCAAATCCTTGAGGACCTTCATGCCCAGGATAGGTTCCACCTGTACCTTAACATGTTTGCCGTCATGGTTCAGGCGGGCCACCAGCATCTTACAGGCGAGCGAGTTCGCGCCGTTGATGCGCAAGGCATCGGAGCCACAGACGCCGTGGGCGCAGGAGCGACGCAGCGATAGGGTGCCGTCGATCTCCCACTTGATCCGGTTCAGCAGGTCGAGCACCGAGTCGTTGGGACTGACGTCTTCGAGCGTGTACTCGCCCCAGTATCCTTTCTTATCTTTGTCCGGATTGAACCGGCGGATTTTCACAGTAGCTTGCATGCTTGCTCCTCTTAGTAAACGCGTGCCTTGGGCTCGTAGCGACCGAGGACAACAGGTTTGTAGTCAAGACGGAAACTGCCGTCGTCTTCCAGATGGCAGAGCGTATGCTTCAGCCACTCTTCATCATCCCGTTCCGGATAGTCGTCGCGGGCATGCCCACCACGGCTTTCGGTCCGCGCGAGGCCGGATACTGCCGTCACCTCAGCCAGTTCCAACAGGCATCCCAACTCCCAAGCTTCCAGCAGATCGGAGTTGTAGGTGTCGCCCTTGTCGTCAATCTGCAAGTTGGTGAGGTAATCCTCACGCAGCTGCCGCAGGTCGGCTACGGCTTTTTCCATCATCTGCTCGGTCCGGAAGACACCCACGTTGGCGGTCATCGTCTTCTGCATCCGCTGGCGCAGTTCATACGCCTTCATGCTGCCCTTGCTGTTGCGAATGCGCTCCAGCTCGGCTGACACTTCGCCGGTGACGTTGTCCGGCAGCGGGAGCAGTTCGGCTTGCTGGCAATACTCGGCCATATGGATGCCGGCGCGACGGCCGAACACAACCAGATCAACCAGCGAGTTGGTTCCCAAACGATTCGCGCCGTGCACAGAAACACAGGCTGCCTCTCCGGCCGAATAGAGACCGGGCAGGGGGGTGTTGTCGGCGTCCACAATGACGACTGCATCATTGTTGGTTGGGATGCCGCCCATTGCGTAGTGGGCGGTCGGTTGGACCGGCATCGGCTCCTCAACCGGGTCAACACCCAGATAGGTTCGCGTGAAGTCGGCGATGTCAGGCAGTTTTGCCTCAATGTACGCGCGATCGATGCGGCGACTTTCGCCTGCTTCCTCGAAGTACTTGTTTACCGTGGCCGGCGTGATGTCCAGATGAACGTAGTTCTTGCCATCAATGCCCTTGCCGTCCTGCACTTCCAGATAGATGGCGCGGCTGACGACGTCACGGCTGGCCAGGTCCTTGATGGAGGGTGCATACCGTTCCATAAAACGTTCGCCGTCGCCGTTGATTAGCACCCCACCTTCGCCTCGGACGCCCTCTGTAATGAGGATGCCTAGCTTGAAGATGCCGGTCGGGTGGAACTGGTAGAACTCCATGTCCTCCAGCGGCACACCCCGTCGTAAGCAAATCGCCGTGCCGTCTCCCGTTAACGAGAGTGCATTTGATGTCACTTCCCAGCACCGACCCCAGCCGCCAGTGGCGAATAGGACTGCCTTGCCATGGAAGACGTGCAGTTCGCCGGTAGCAATCTCATAAGCAATAATGCCGCGGACAGTGTTGTCAACACGAATCAGGTCGACGACGTGGTACTCGTCAAAGAAGTTGACGTTGTTCTTGATGCACTGTTGGTACAGCGTCTGCAAAATCATGTGACCGGTGCGGTCGGCGGCGTGGCAGGCGCGGGTCACTGGCTTACCGGTATCGTTATTCGTGTGGCCGCCAAAGCGTCGTTGGGAGATACGGCCGCTGGGCAAGCGATCAAACGGCAAGCCCATATGCTCCAGCTCAATAACGGTGTCGATCGCTTCTTTGCAAAGGATATCGACCGCGTCCTGATCGGCCAGATAGTCGGAGCCTTTGACCGTGTCGTAGGCATGCCACTCCCAGCGGTCTTCTTCGAGATTGCCTAGAGCGGCTCCGATGCCACCCTGGGCCGCGCCCGTGTGGGAGCGCGTGGGGTACAGTTTGGAGACGACAGCGACGTTGGCGCCGCGGCTGGCGTACAGGGCCGCCATCAGGCCTGCGCCGCCCGCGCCAACAATGATCGCGTCAAATGTATGGATCTTCATGAAGGTTTCGTTGCCTCACTTACACCTGCTGTACTAATGAACGGCCGGTCCTACTGGAACGCCGCTGAATCAAAGAGGACCATGCCCAGCGTAGCATAAGCTAATGTTGCCACGACGGCCACGCCGATCAGAATCGTAATGGCACGGCTGACGCCGGGATTGTGAATGTAATCGTCGAGCACATTACGCAGGCCGTTGAAGCCGTGCGGAATGGCCAACCAGAGGAGCATAATGTCGTAGGCTTTCCAGCCCCACGAACTCCACTGTTCCGCGACGAACTGAATGGTGAGGTTGGCCGAACTGTTGAGAAGATGCTGGATGACCATGTGGCCGACGGCCAGGATCAGCAAGCCAACCCCCGAGAGCCGCATGAACAAATAGGCATAGCGCTCGCGGTTGCTTTGTACTGAGATAGTGCGAATTGTAATGTCTTCTGTTGAATCGCTCGAAATAGCTGCCATGTTGATTTCTCTCTTTCTCCCCTGGCGGTTAACGCGCGTATTGAGCGAAGTCGCTGAACGGCGGGATGGCAAAGCAACTGCCGCCGGTGGCGGCCAGTTCGGAGCAATGGCCCGCAATACTGCTGATCATAATAAATGCCGCGGGAATGAAGGCCGCGAAGAACAGTACCCACACGACGATAGCGCTCTGCCGCTGGTATTTCCACCATTCGGGACGGAAATCAAGCAGCGTAATGCGTATGCCATTAAACGCATGGTAGAGAACGGCCGCCATGATGGCGACTTCGCCAGCACCGAAAAATGGGTTCTTGAAGAGGGCCAATGACCAGGCATAGGCTTGGGGCCAGAAATAGGCGTTTGCTGTGTCCCAAACGTGGATGATGAGGAAGGCGAGAATTGCTAGACCGGAGACCCGATGGGCCAGCCAGCTATAGTGACCACTACGCCCTCGATATCGGATGCTTTCGCGTATGGTCAGTGCAAGTGATGCCATGTAGTTATCTCCTTCACTTAGTGCCTATCGATAGACGCGATTATAACAGGAATATTTTCGCCGTTAAGTAAAGCGAAAATATCTGAATCGTGCGCAATAGCGGGTCAGTTTGGTGGCGAATTGGGATGGTGAGCGGCAACTATCTGATAGAATGAACGTATAGTCGTGTGACGCCAGTCTATGCTGGCTGGATCGCAATGATCAGGGCAATCGGCTTGCCTGCGCCAAGACCACTGAATTGAGGGATGTAGATGAAACAACAGAGCGGCAGTATCTGGCAGCTTCTCCTAATCGTGTTTGCAGTTGTGCTGGCAGTCTTTTACGGAGTCCAATTTCTCAACACGGGCAATGCGCTATGGTTCCTGCCTTTCCAGCCCGAGTACGAACCGCGACGTGTCGTCCTTCGCGGTAACGGCGACGTAGTCCGCTTCGAGCCGGGCGACCCGGAGTTCGATCAAATTGCCACCGCGCTGAACGCGGCGCTCTCGGATTTTGACAACAGCAGCCTGGTGCCGATCGGCATTTCACAACAGACGGTCGAGGACTATACGGACAATGGCCTGGTCATGGAGATCCTCTATCCTCAGCCGATTCAGTTCAATACCCCAGTGCGGATGCGCAACATCAACCAACTGCTGATCCCCATCGAGGGCCGCCATGCAGGTAGCCGCTATGTCTTTCTGGGTAACAATGGACTGTGGCTCGCCGGGGCGATGGTCATGACAGACGAGACTCCCCTGATGGATACCTTGCGGGTATTGGGTTTTGGAGGGGAGTAGCGGTGGCCAGTGTCGACAAGACGGTTGCGATGAAGCTGCTGGAAGGCAAGCGCGTTCCATACGAGGTCGTGACCTTTCCCGCCGACGAACACGACGCGGAGACGATTGCAGAGATCCTTGGCGTTCCGCCCGATATGGTGTTCAAGACCCTCGTGGTCACACCGTCCGACGCAAGGAGCAAACCGCTCCTCGTCATGATCCCCGCCAACAAGCAGCTGGACCTGAAGAAACTCGCCACCAGCTTGGGCGTCAAAAAAGTAAAGATGGCGACCCATGCCCAGGCAGAGGACATGACCGGCTTGCAGGTAGGCGGTATCTCGGCCCTGGCGCTGCTCAATCGCGGCTTTCGGTCGCTGATTGACGCCAGCTGTCATCGATACGATGAGGTTTATGTCAGTGCAGGGAAACGCGGCATCAATCTGAAGGTTGCGGTCGATTCTTTGATCGATCTGACCGGCGCTCGCGTCGTCGATGTCGCCAGCTAGCACGGGTACTGAGTGGCTCTCAATGAGCAGGATCGGAAAACGGCGGGCTTGGCGGCCCGCCGTTTTGTCTTGATTAAAGTGGCTAGTTGAGAAAGTGGTGTCTAGAACAGGCCCCAATCGCCGCCGGCCCCTTCTTCCATCATGGACGGGTCCCAGAGCTCTGTGCCGATTTCGACTTCAACACCATTCTCCATGACCTGAGCGCCGACCATGCGAACTTGTTCGATGATCTGTGGGCCGTAGGGACAGAACGGGGTGGTCAGGATCATGGTGATCATGCCCTTGTTCGCCTCGTTATCAATCTCGATGTTCCGGAGTAGACCCAGTTCAACGATGTTCAAACCGATTTCGGGGTCAATGACGGCGCGCATTGACTCAATCAGTTCTTCTTCCTTGCTAGCAATCATCCGAAGATCTCCTTAGGTATAGTCGGTACACTAAATCTGGCTAGACGCCCACTGATACCGGCTCGTCGGCCGTCAGGGGCATATGTTCGCGGTCGAAAGTGAATTCGCAGCACGCGTCGCCTTCAAGCATGCAGCTATGCTGGCGAACCGGCAGCTGCAAGACGCCCATGATGAGACGAGTATCCAACGTGCAA
The DNA here is from genome assembly GCA_963715935.1 of uncultured Chloroflexia bacterium. Classification (GTDB taxonomy): domain Bacteria; phylum Chloroflexota; class Anaerolineae; order Promineifilales; family Promineifilaceae; genus Promineifilum. The sequence continues at coordinate 588,670 of CAVQSM010000011.1, forward strand.
ACTTCAGAGTGCTCGCCACCAATCGACATATAAGGACAACTGTACTCTACCAGTTTGTAGCCACTGTCTGTCTCTTCCCACGTTGACAAGAAGCCTTCGTCGGCCAGCAAGTCCACGAGGTAATCCATGCGCTTCTCGAAGTTCAAGTGCTCAAACTCTCCCCTCCGCTCTTCCAGGATGGCGTCGACCACAGACACGAAGATGCTGTCCATCTCCTTCTGTGGCAATCGCTCCTTTAGTTCGTCGAGCAGGCGGCTGGTCAGTCGCACGTATCGCTTCGGGAATTGCTCCTGTCCGTTTTCGGTCAGCGTGTAGACATAGTAAGGGCGGCCTACCTTGCGGCGAACACTTTCGGACTCAATCAGGCCGTCGGCCTGCAATGCGTTGAGGTGGTGGCGCACCGTGACTGGGGAAACATCGGCCGCTACGGCCAATGCCTCTACCGTAATGTTGGGCGATGCCTTTATGGTGTGGAGCACAGTATCGCGTGTGCTGCGCTTCTTGGTCGTCATAGGGCTCGGTACGTTGCCTTCATGTTGTCCAGTCCTTGAACAGCTTAGTTCGGTAGCGACGTCCAACGATTTGGACGGTTTACCACCGATTTTTATCACGCTGATTATAACAATGGGGAGGGCGGTCGTCAATTTCAGCTATTTTTATCATTATTATCATATTTATTGACGCGTAAATGGCCGTGTGCTATACTTTTATCTGTCTAACTATTGTCAAGTCCTGCGTCTGCGCAGAAACTTTTTTGAGGAGTGAAACACGTTATGACTGCTGCTTTAGAAATCAAGAACTTGCACGCCAGTATTGGCGACAACCGTATCTTGAATGGCATTGACCTGCTCGTCCGGCAGGGAGAGACCCATGCGTTGATGGGCCCCAACGGCTCCGGGAAGAGCACGCTGGCTTATACTTTGGCCGGCCATCCCGCTTATGAGCCGACCGCTGGTCAGGTCATCTTCGATGGCCACGAGCTTCTGGAAATGGAAGCGGATGAGCGCGCACGGGCCGGGCTATTCCTGGCATTCCAGTATCCGGTTGCGGTCCCCGGGGTCACTGTGGCTAAATTCCTGCGTCAATCGATCAACAGCCGCCGTCAGGCGATTGACCCGGAGGACCCGGGTATCTCGATTCCCGAGTTTCGGCGCCTCTTGCGAGACAAGATGGAGATGTTGGGCATCGACCAGAAGTTTGCCGGGCGTTACCTAAACGACGGTTTTTCCGGTGGCGAAAAGAAGCGCGCTGAGATCTTGCAGATGGCCATGTTAGAGCCAAAGATCGCCATCATGGACGAGACCGACTCCGGTCTCGATATTGACGCCCTACGTATCGTTGCCGACGGTGCCAACCGGCTGCGTGAGGAAAACGACATGGGTGTCCTCGTGATTACCCATTACCAGCGCATCCTTGATTACATCAAGCCCGATTACGTCCATATTCTGCTCGACGGCCGCATTGTGGAAAGCGGCGGCCCGGAGCTGGCTCTGCAGCTCGAAAAGAGCGGCTACGACTGGATCCGTGAAAAGCACGGCAACCCCGAGGAGGTAGCTTAATGACGAACCCGATTATCGACCCATCTGTGGATCTGAGCGACGATCAACTCCTTGAGGGCGTAAACGACGATTATCTTGCCAAGTATGGCTTTTCGGATGTTGAGGATTACATATTTAAGGCCGAAAGGGGTTTGGACGAAGGCGTCATTCGAGCCATGTCCCTGATGAAGGGCGAGCCGGAGTGGATGCTCGACATTCGTCTGAAGGCTTACCAGCATTTCCTGGAACGACCGATGCCCGATTGGGGTGCAGATCTGAGCGGCATTGACTTCGATAATATTTACTATTACATCAAGCCTTCGGAGCGCCAGGAAGACGATTGGGAAGACGTACCCAGCTATATCAAAGATACGTTCAACAAACTGGGTATCCCGGAAGCCGAGCAGAAGTTCTTGTCTGGTGTGGCTGCCCAATATGAGTCTGAGGTTGTCTACCACAACATTAAGAAGGAGCTCGAAGAAAAGGGCGTCATCTTCCTGGGCATGGATGATGGTCTGGCCAAATACCCGGACCTCGTGAAAGAGTATTTCACGACGATCATTCCTCACAATGACAACAAGTTTGCTGCGCTGAATACGGCCGTCTGGTCGGGTGGCAGCTTCATCTACGTACCACCTGGCGTCCACATCGAGATGCCGCTTCAGGCATATTTCCGCATCAATGCCAAGAATGTGGGCCAGTTCGAGCGGACGCTCATCATCGTCGATGAAGGGGCGTACGTCCACTACGTCGAAGGGTGCACAGCTCCGATCTATTCGTCCGATTCGCTGCACTCGGCTGTCGTCGAAATCATCGTCAAGAAGGGCGGCCGTTGCCGCTACACGACGATCCAGAACTGGTCGAATAATGTCTACAATCTGGTGACGAAGCGTGCCGTCGCGGAAGAGAACGCAACCATGGAGTGGGTTGATGGCAATCTGGGCTCTAAGGTCACCATGAAGTACCCGGCCGTCTACCTGACGGGCGAAGGTGCACATGGCGAGGTGCTTTCTATCGCCTTCGCCGGCGCAGGCCAGCACCAGGATGCGGGCGGCAAAGTCGTCCACGTCGCGCCGAATACGACCAGTCGCATCATCTCCAAGTCGATTAGCAAGAACGGCGGTCGTTCGTCGTATCGTGGCTTGCTCAAGGTTGGCGAGGGCGCGGAAAACTCGCGCTCGAACGTCGTCTGTGACGCCTTGCTGCTGGATGAGCACAGCCGTTCAGACACCTACCCGTACATTGAAATCAATGAACAGGATGTGACCATTGGCCACGAAGCTTCGGTCAGCAAGGTGGGCGAAGAGCAGCTGTTTTACCTGATGAGTCGTGGTATCTCCGAGGACGAGGCCAACGCTCTGATTGTCAATGGCTTCATCGAGCCACTGGTGAAGGAACTGCCGATGGAGTACGCCATTGAGATGAATCGCCTGATTCAGTTGCAGATGGAGGGTTCAATTGGCTGAGTTAACTTCATTTACACGCGAATCGGTTCAACAGCTATCCTCAATGCTGAACGAGCCGGAGTGGATGCTGGAGTTCCGACTCCGCTCGTGGGATCTGTACGAAAAGATGCCCATGCCGACGACGAAGGAAGAGGCGTGGCGTCGTACCGATATTCGCCGGTTCAAGATTGAGAACTTTGGCGTCTCTCTCAACGGCAATGGCAGCAACGGCGCTGCGGTGCCCGAGTACCTGGGAGAGCAGCTAACTGACGATGCCGCTGGCGGCGTGCTGGTGCAGGTCAACGGCAAGGTCAAAGTGTACGAGATCAGCGATGCGCTGCGCGAGCAAGGCGTCATCTTCTGCGACATGCACACGGCCGTTCAGGACCATCCTGAACTCGTCCGCAAGCACTTCATGACTGAGTCTGTCAGGCCAGAAGAAGGCAAGTTTGCTGCGCTCCACGGGGCGTTCTGGCAAGGCGGCGTGTTCCTCTATGTGCCGCGCGGCGTGACAGCCGTCGCCCCGCTGCACAGCGCCTTATGGGCGACCAACGGCGGGACGTTTACGCATACGCTTGTTGTCCTGGAGTCTGGATCACAGGCGACGTTCATTGACGAGTACGCTTCACCGCAAGAAGGCGATCAGTCTCTGCACAACGGAGCGATTGAACTCCTGGTGCGTGACTCTGCCAGCCTGACCTACGCGGCGCTGCAGGACTTTGGAAACAATGTCTGGCAGTTCAACCATGAGCGCGGGCGCGTTGGGCGAGACGGTCGTCTCGATTGGATTACCAGCATCATGGGCACGCGCCTGACGAAGGCGTTCCAAACCTCAGAGATTGACGGCCAGGGCGGGTGGGCCCGCATGTCGGGCATCTTCTTCGCCAACGGCCGCCAGCACTTCGACCTGGATACCCAGCAGAATCACAATGCGTCGGACACCACGAGCGATCTCCTCTACAAAGGGGCGCTGCGCGATAAGTCCCGCTCAGTGTGGCAGGGCATGATCAAAGCGCTGCCGGATTCGCAGCGTATCGACGGCTTCCAGGCCAATCGCAACTTGATGCTGGACCGTACGGCCCGTGCCGACTCGATCCCCGGGCTGGAGATTGAGGCGGATGATGTACGCTGCACCCACGCCTCGACAATCGGCAAGCTGGATCAGGAAGAAGTGTTCTACCTGATGAGCCGTGGTATCCCTCGTCAGACCGCGACCAGGATGGTCATTCAAGGGTTCTTCGATCCGGTCATGCAGAGGATTCCGTTTGAGGGTGTGCGCGTGCGCATCTTCGACCGCATCCTCGAAAAGGTCGGCTAGAACACCACGAAGTAGCTCAACTAACAAGCTGCCGGCAGAGGTTTCACGCATCGCTTACAACGAGCGGAGAAGGCGAAACCACTCCGGCAGCTTTTTGCATTATCAACCTTACAAACTATCACAATTGCGTGGCTTGGCATGCTTTGCCGGGCCGGAACAGGCTTAAGGAGAAATCATGTCTGAAAGCGGATTTGCCAACCCCGATGTTTTGGTCAGCACAGACTGGGTCGCCGAGCACTTGGGTGACACGGATAACGTGCGTCTCGTTGAGTCCAACGAAGATGTCTTACTCTACAGCACCGGCCACATTCGCAACGCGGTCCACATCGACTGGGTAGCGGACCTGAACGACGCGATTCGCCGAGATTACCTCGACGAGGCGCAGTTTGCGTCCCTGATGGCCCGATCGGGCATCAGCAACGATACCACCGTCGTCTTTTATGGCGACAAGAATAACTGGTGGGCAACCTACGCCTTCTGGGTGTTCAAGCTGTTTGGCCACAATGATTGCCGGGTCATGGATGGCGGTCGCCAGAAGTGGATTGCCGAAGGGCGAGAGTTGACCAAGGAGAAGCCCGCCTTTGCGGCCACGGCCTACAAGCCTGCTGCGCGCACCGATTACAAGATACGTGCTTTCCGCGATCAAGTGTTGGCCCACATTGCCGCCGACCAGCCGCTGGTCGATGTGCGCAGTCCTCAGGAGTTTAGCGGCGAGCTGCTCCATATGCCGGGATCGGCCCAAGAGGGGGCACTTCGAGGTGGGCATATCAAGGGTGCTGTCAATGTCCCCTGGAGTAAGGCAGTGGCGGAAGACGGCACCTTCCGTTCGCCAAGCGAGCTGCGTGAGCTCTACGAGACGCAGCAGGGGTTGTCGCCGGACGACAATGTGATTGCTTACTGTCGCATTGGCGAGCGCAGTTCCCATTCGTGGTTTGTCCTGACTTACCTGTTGGGCTATCCTAACGTTCGGAATTACGATGGATCATGGACGGAGTGGGGGAACCTTGTAGGCGTCCCGATTGAGAATCCGTCCCGCTCGTAACTCGACAGATTCCAAGGATTGCCCATACCATGTATGACGTGGAACGTATCCGCCAGGATTTCCCGATTCTGGCGACCGAGGTTTATCCCGGAGTACCCTTGGTATTCCTGGATAGCGCGGCCTCTTCGCAGAAGCCTGAGGCAGTGATTGAGGCGATGAACGCTTACTATCGCCGCATTAACGCCAACGTCCATCGCGGCGTGTACCGGCTGAGCGAGGAGGCAACCAGCGCCTATGAGGGTGCGCGAGAACGCGTGGCTGCGTTCATCAACGCGCCCGATCCGGCGCAGGTGATCTTTGTCGGCAATGCGACCGAAGGGTTCAACCTGGTGGCCCAAAGCTGGGGGCGTGCGAATCTGCAACCGGGTGACGAAATCTTGCTGACGGAGATGGAACATCACGCCAACATTGTTCCCTGGCAGCTCGTTGCTGAGCAGACAGGGGCGATTCTGCGCTATCTGCCGTTTGACGACTATGGCCTGCTAAAGCTAGACGAGCTGGCGAATTATCTGACCAGGCGCACCCGTCTGTTCTCGTTCACGGCGGTCTCCAATGTGTTTGGTACTGTCAATCCAGTAGAGGATCTTGTGCAGGCTGCGCACAACGTGGGCGCGCTGGCGATGGTCGACGCTGCCCAGGCGGTCCCCCATATGCCGGTTGATGTCCAGGCGTGGAACTGTGATTTCATGGCGTTTTCGGCCCACAAGATGCTGGGCCCGACGGGTATTGGCGTCCTCTACGGGCGTCAGGAACTGCTGAATGAGATGCCGCCATTTATGGGCGGAGGCGATATGATCCGGCGGGTGACGCTCGAAGGCTCCACCTGGAACGATCTGCCGTGGAAGTTTGAGGCGGGCACGCCCAAGATTGCGGAGGCGGTCGGTCTGGCGGCGGCGATTACCTACCTTGACGACCTCGGCATGGATGAAGTCCATGCTCACGAGCTGGCGATTACCCACTACGCTCTGGAGTCACTGAGTGAAGTTCCCGGGTTGACGTTGCTCGGCCCGCCCAGCACGCAGCGCGGCGGCCTGGCGGCCTTCACCCTCGACGGCGTCCATCCTCACGACATTGCGGAAATCGTGGATCAGGACGGCATTGCCATCCGGGCCGGGCACCACTGCGCCATGCCGCTCCATCACAAGATGGGTGTCACGGCCTCAGCGCGGGCCAGCTTCTATGTCCACACGACGCCCGCTGAAGTGGACCAGCTCGTTGCCAGCTTGCACCGCGCCCGACAGGTGTTTAGACTATAAGCGCACACTGCGGCAGACTTTTGGCCATCTCATGCTAGCGAAGATGGTGCCGCCCTGGGGAGAACAGCATGGATCCCGGCATTTATCGCGAACAAATTATCGACCTGTACGAACACCCGCTGAATCACGGCGAGATGGCTGAGCCTGATTTCACCTACGAAGAGGACAATCCGCTCTGCGGCGATGTCATTCGCATCTCCGTTCGCCTGGGCGATGACGGCCGTGTAACCGACGTGGCCTGGCAGGGAGATGGGTGCGCCATTAGCCAGGCGGCTGCATCGCTCCTCACCGAAGAGATCAAGGGCATGACCCTCGATGAGGTCCGCGCCTTCGACAAAGACACCTTGCTGGAACTGGTTGGTGTTCCGCTCAGTATGGCCCGTGTTAAGTGTGCCCTGCTGTCTCTCAAGGTGCTTAAGGCCGGCGCGTACGGCTTACCAGACCCCGACACCCTCCATCAATGACCGAATTTGTCAAAGTAGCCAGCGCCGCCGATCTCCCGCCCGGTCAAAGAGTGCGGTATGAATTTGAAGAAGAAACTGTCATCGTGTTCAACGTGGACGGCAACTTATACTGCATTGCCGATCTATGCACGCATGATGGAGGACCGCTCGAAGATGGCGACCTGATCGACTGCCAGATTGAGTGCCCTCGACACGGGGCGACATTTGACATTCGCACTGGCAAGGCAACCAAGCTGCCGGCGTTTGAGGGTGTGCCCACCTTTGAGGTCAAGGTCGAAGATGGTGACATCTATGTCGAGTCTCCGGACGTTTGGTGATTCGAGCAGAGTCATCATGGGCACACGGTCTACCCGGTTCGTCGGACAGCGTCCCACCGGCTTCGCCAGCCTGGCGGGCCAGTTTGACAGTTGTCCTGCTATTGCCTATAGTTGCCGGGCTATAGAACAAATTTTCAGTAGGTGGGTCGAGCTTTGACCCAGATGGTGCCATGGAAGTAGGTGTAGTCAAACCAATCAATATCGATCAGGAGATGCGCGAATCGTATTTGAGTTATGCGATGAGCGTTATTGTGTCTCGTGCCTTGCCCGACGCACGTGACGGCCTGAAACCTGTTCAACGCCGCATTTTGTACGCCATGTATGATATGGGGCTGCGTCCCGATACGGCTTTCAAGAAGTCAGCCCGCGTGGTGGGCGAGGTGCTGGGCAAGTACCATCCACATAGCGACACGGCCGTTTATGATGCGATGGTGCGCATGGCGCAGGATTTCTCCATGCGCTACATGTTGGTGGACGGTCAGGGCAACTTCGGCTCCATCGACGGCGACGCGGCGGCGGCCATGCGCTACACCGAGGCGCGCCTCTCTCCGATGGGTTTCGATCTGCTGGAGGACATTGGCAAGAATACGATCGACTTCGGCTCCAACTTTGACGACACGCTGAAGGAGCCGCTCGTCTTGCCGGCGACCGCGCCCAACTTGCTGGTTAACGGCGCGTCCGGTATCGCCGTCGGCATGGCCACAAGCATTCCGCCCCACAATCTTTCCGAGGTCATTGATGCCGTGACCTTCATGATCGACAACTGGAAGGATTTGGACGACATCACCGTCGCCGATCTAATGCGGTTTATCAAGGGACCGGACTTTCCGACTGGTGGCATTGTTTATCGCCATCGCGGCAACGACATGGAGACCGATGCTCTGGCCAGCGCGTACGCGACAGGGCGGGGCCGTCTTACCGTCCAGGCCCGCGCCCACGTTGAGCAGATGGGCCGCAACAAGACGCGCATCGTCATTACCGAGATTCCGTACCAGGTAAACAAGACGAACTTGCTTGGCCGGATTGCCGACCTGCATCGCGACGGCAAGATCGAAGGGCTGACCGATCTGCGGGATGAGTCGGACCGGCATGGTCTGCGTATCATCATCGAGTTGACCCGGACGGCCGACCCCGAAGCGGTGCTGAACGATCTGTACCGGATGACACCCTTGCGGGGCACTTTTAGCGTTTCTTTGCTGGCCCTGGTGAACGAGGAGCCACGTCTGCTGACTCTCAAGCAGGCGCTGCGCGTCTACCTGGAGCACCGCCTGGAGATTGTCCGCCGCCGCAGCGAGTACGACCTGGAGAAGGCCCGGCTGCGCGCCCATATTCTCGAAGGGCTGCTGATCGCCCTCGACAATCTCGATGAGGTCATCGACACGATCCGGCGGTCGCGCACCGTGGAAAGCGCGAGCGCCAACCTGCAGAAGAAGTTTTCCCTGACTGAGATTCAGGCGCACGCCATACTGGATATGCAGCTGCGCCGGTTAGCTGGGCTGGAGCGTCGCAAGCTGCAGGAAGAGTACAAGGAAAAAGTCGCGCTCATCAAATCGCTGGAGAAGCTCCTGTCGCACCCGAACCTTATCCGCGAAGCCGTTAAGACGGACTTGCTGGATGTTAAGGCCCGCTTTGGTGACAAGCGCCGTACCCAGGTCGTCGATTCGACAGCCGCTGCTACCCATACGCTTGGCGGCGCTGTTCCCGATCAGGAAGTGTGGGTGATGGTGGGCGAAAAGGGCAGCGTCAGCCGCACACCGTCCAGCGAGCCAATCAATTTCGGCCGCAAGCTTACCGAGCAGCCGCTGGCGCTGCTGACGGCTGGAACACGAGACACTCTGTATCTATTCTCGGCCAGCGGGCAAGCAGTTGGCGTGCCCGTTTTCCAGCTGCCGGAAACGGACCGGATTGAAGGCGGTACGAGTTGGTCGATTGTGTCGGCTCTAGCTCGTGACGATCGCCTGGCTGCTGCTCTCGTTTTGAGTGAGCATGCCCCGGAGGACGGGTATCTCGTACTCGCTTCGCTGGGTGGGGTCGTCAAGCGCATTCGCATAGTCGATCTACCGGGCATTACCAGCGAACCGTTTGCCGTCATGAACGTGGGTGATGACGACGCCCTCGGTTGGGTGCGCGAGACGACTGGCGAGGAGGAGATCGTATTGGTGACGGCCAGCGGCATGGCCATCCGTTTCGCTGAAGAAAGCGTCCGGGCGATGGGTCTGCCGGCGGCCGGCGTGAAAGGTATCAAGCTTGCTGGTGTGGAAGACGGCGTTGTCTCAATGGACATTGCCCAGTCGGGCACGCACTTGTTGAGTATCACCGACAATGGCCTGGCTAAGTCGACTGCGGTTGAGGAGTATCCGACGCAGAATCGCTATGGCCAGGGTGTCATCAACGTCAGACTGCCAAAGGGCGCGGCCGAAGTCGTAGCCGGGCTGATGGTGGACAAGAGTTCGCAGCTGATCGTTACGACTGCCAGCGGGTTGACCAAGCGCCTGTTCTTGCGGGACACGACCGATGGCAGCCGGTCGGTCAAGCCGCGGGCGATCATGACCCTGGCGGTTCGCAATCGTGTGACCGGCGCGGTCGTCGTTGGCGGCAATCGACGCACTGCACCGCCAGAACCGCAGTCGAAAAAGACCAAGACCGCGAAATCAAAAACACCCGCCTGATGTCAGGTGGGTGACCGAAAAGAACAAGTGGGAACACAGCCATTGATGGGAGAGGAGAAAAGATGAATTTTCGAGACAGGTGGGAAGAAGACGCAGACGGCAATCGCTACGTATTTACGGTTGAGATGCAGCGCCGGCTGAGCGAGGCCGGGCTTCCGGTCGAGCCAGAGGCGCTCGCGGAACTTGGCGAACGACCGGCTCCGGTAAGTGAGTCGTACTCTGCACCGCCCCGTGAGCAGCAACAGCAGCCGGTGCAGTCGTCGCGCGAAGAGTTTGAAGGCCCGGCGACGGTACAGATCGACCCGATGACCGGCAAGTACGTTGGGCGCGTCAAGTGGTACAACGCCAAGAAGGGTTACGGCTTCATCATGCGCGGCGGCGGTGAGGAGATCTTCTTCCATCGGTCGTCTTCCAAGGGTGAGCCGATGGATTTCGAAGACGGTCAGTGGATTCTTTATGACGTCGAGGAAACGCATAAAGGACCGGAAGCCAGCGAAGTGGAACCGTACGACGGCGATCTGAGCTAAGGCCTGGACGGCAGCACGAGCACACCCTATCGGGAATATGACAGAAACAACCACACCAGAAAATAAGGAGATGCATGAACGAACGCGTTGATGAGTTGTCCAGCAAGGGTAATCCGTTGACTCTGTTGGGTAGTAAGTTGGCCATCGGTGATACTGTCCCGGACTGTACATTGCGAGGTCTGGACCAGAAACCCGTATCCCTATCCGAATTCTCCGGGAAGGTGCGCCTGATATCCGTCGTGCCTTCTCTTGATACGGGCATCTGTGATGCGCAGACTCGGCGCTTCAACGAAGAAGCCGGCGAAATGGCCGATGAAGTCATCGTTCTGACTGTCAGCGCAGAGCATCCTTTCAACCAGCGCCGCTGGTGTGGCGCTGCCGGCGTGGACGACGTGGTTGTGCTATCCGACCATTACGACATGGCGTTCGGCGATGCGTTTGGCACCCACATCAAGGAGTGGCGGCTGGAGCAGCGTTCCATTTTTGTGGTGGGGCGGGACGACACGATTCGTTACATCGAATATGTGCCGGAGATCGCCCAGTTTCCTGATTATGAGGCTGCATTGGCGGCAACCGCGGAGGCCGTAGGCGATTAACCGTCACGTTCACCCAAGCGAAAGCATTAGCGCCGGAACCCTTCAAAGGGTCCCGGCGCTTTCTGTTGGCTAATTGGCGGCTGTGGCGACTATTCGTCGGCGGAGCTGCCTTGCACCAGACGGGGATCAAGCGCGTCGCGGAGGCCGTCTCCGAGCAAGTTGAAAGCCAGCACCGTGACGGCGATGGCGATGCCTGGAGCAAAGACCAGATGGGGTGCGCTGAACAGCTGATTGCGTTCCCGACCCAGCATGGTGCCCCATTCCGCGGTCGGTTCTTGTGCGCCCAGTCCCAGGAACGACAGAGCGGCCGTATCGAGAATGGCACCGGCTATGCCGAGCGTGGCCAGGACGATAAGCGGAGGCAGCGCGTTTGGCAGAATGCGGCCAAAAAGAATGCTGAAGTCGCTGGCACCCAGGGCGCGTGATGCTTCCACATAGTCCGCTTCGCGCAGGGTGACAATACTGGAACGTACGACACGCGCATAGGCGGGAATGCTAACAATGGCGATAGCAATCATAGCATTAGTCAGGCTGCGGCTCTCGAAGACGAACATGATTGAGATTGCCAGCAGCAGAACCGGGAAGGCGAGAATGACGTCGGTCGCACGCATGATGATGTTATCTACGGCGCCGCCCACATAGGCGGCTATTGCGCCCAACGTGACGCCGATCAGCGCAGCAATGGTCACGACCATGAAGCCGATGGCCAACGAGACACGCGTGCCGTATACAATACGACTAAACTGGTCGCGAACGTTGCCATCCAGCCCCAACAAATGCTGTGGCTGATCTGCTGGGCAGCCCAAAAGATGAATGCATGGATCCTGCCGCTTACGCACATCCTCCACACCAATGAGCACTTGCGTGGGATCGTAGGGCGCGATGATCGGGGCGAACACAGCAGTGAACAGCAGGATGGCCAGGATGACAAGACCTACCTGAGCAGAGCGCTGCTGGAAAAGCCGCCGAAATGTGAGCCGCCACAGGCTGTTGGACTTGTAGTCCCCGTGATCGGCAATATTGTCGTCCGGAATCTGAACGACCGATGAGGTCTTGGTTACTGCGGGATCACTGGCCACGATTGCGTTTGTCCTCTGGGTGAACTATTGGTGGGTTCATCGATCGGTTGCTTCTAGTCGTATCGGACGCGCGGGTCGAGGATACTGTACGACAGGTCAACAATGACATTGAAGAAGACATAGATGAAGGCGATAACGATGACAAAGCCTTGCAGCACAGGAAAGTCGCGGGAGAAGATCGATTCGACGACACTGCGCCCGACGCCCGCAAGGCCGAAAATCGTCTCTGTCAGCACCGCCCCGCTGAGAATAGCGCCCAGCTGCAGGCCGACGATGGTGATGACCGGTAGCAAAGCGTTGCTGAAGGCGTGCTTCAGGACCACACCGCGTTCGTTCAGGCCTTTTGCGCGTGCGGTCCGCACATAATCCTGACCGAGCACTTCCAGCATGCTGGAGCGGGTCATGCGGGCGGTAATTGCCAGCGGGATGGTGGCCAGCGCCACGGCGGGTAGGATGAGATGTTTGATGGCATCCCAGAACACTTCCCAGTTGCCAGTGATGAACGAATTAAAGATGTAATGATTGGCGATGAATTCCAGCACATGATAGCGCAGCGTTGTCTGTTCTCCGAGGGTCATGCCGTAGACTTCGTAGAACGGGGTGGGTGATAAACCCGCCGTAAGCCGACCGGAGGGGGGAGCGCGAAAGGGGTGTCTCGGAGCACGACGGCGAAGAAGAAGATAAGCATCAGCCCCAGGAAGAAGACCGGCATGGAGACACCGAGGTTGGCGCCAATCATCGTCACCACGTCGATGCCTGAGTTGCGTTTGACGGCCGACAGGATGCCCAACGGAACTCCGACCAGAACGGCCAGGAACATAGCGGTGAAGCCCAGCTCGATGGTCATGGGTAGACGTTCGACCAGAATAACGCTGACGGGCCGGCTGAACCGAATGGAGTCGCCCAGGTCACCGCGCACAAAGTTGCTGACGAAGATGCCGAACTGGACCGCAATTGGCTCATTCAATCCGTGTTCTTCCAGAAAGCGATCGCATGACGCTTTGGTCGCCTTTTCGCCCAGGATAGCTCGGCAAGGGTCGCCCGGGATGGAGCGCGACAGAACGAAAGTCAGGACCAGAACCGCGGCAAGAACCGGGATGGTTAGCAATACTCTTCGCAAGGCATATTGGGCCATAGGTTAACGTTCTTTACCCAACTGTGGCCCTTTGAGGTACCAGGACCAGAATCGGGATCTATCAGCCATGGAACCGCATCAATTGGCTACCGCGCAGGTCTGCCAGTAAGGCTCACCCCGGTCGGTCTGATGCGGACTCTACGACAAGGACGGGGGCGCGTTCGGCTGCATCGCAGCAAACACGCCCCATCCGAGATTCACATAGGATTACTCAGCAGGCGGTGCGTTGATCAGACCGTCCCACAGGTATGAGTAGTAGTCGAACCCGCCGGTGTTGCCGACATGGTACGGGTTGGCGGCGTCAATGCCGACCGACCACGTGAAGACTACGTCATTGGCGTCCAGAGCGGAGCCGTCATGGAAAGTCACGCCTTCACGTAGGGTGCAGGTCCAAACGGTTGCGTCCGCGTTACCTTCGCAGGCGGTGGCCAGTTCAGGCACGGTGTTGCCGGAGTCGTCTTCATACTCAAGCAGTGTTTCCAGTACCTGTTGGCATGGACGGAGCGACTCGCCGTCGGTCTCGTCAGCGCAGAAGAGGCTGATCGGCTCGGCGTTCTGCATGAACACCAGTGTGTCCTTGCCCGGATCCAGCTTGTAGAACTGGGTCGCGCCGAACGGCGGGACGTACGCATTGGCGACGCTGGCCAGAGCAGCATCGGCTGCTGCACCGTGGGCCAACGGTACCATAGGCACCAACTCACGGATCGCATTGTTGGCTTCTGCGTAGATCGGGGCAGCTTCAGCAGCATCAGCAATTTTCGAGGCCGCTTCTAGCGGTTCGTAGATTTCCGGATGCGGGGTGCCGAACTGCGGGTTCGGAGCGCCGAAGTGGAAGTCCAAGAAGTTGGTCGGATGCGGATAGTCCGCGCCCCAACCAAGCAAGTACAGACCATCGAGACGGCCGTCGGTGGACTCAGCGATGAACTCGCCAGACTCCATCGGGACGATCTCGGCGGTAATGCCCAGATTTTCCTGCAACTGCGTCTGTAGCTCAACCGCTGCTACACTGGGTTCCGGAAGGTAAACACGGAACACGTCGCGATAGTAGATCGAAGTTTCGAAGCCGTCGGGGTAACCCGCTTCGGCCAGGAGGGCGCGAGCAGCTTCCGGATCGAAATCGTACCAGTCTTCACCTTCACAGCCGCCAGGGATGCTGCACGGTGTGAAGTGGCTCGGCACGGAAGAGCCAGCCGGGAAGAAGTTGTCGACGATACGCTGACGATCGATGCCTTGGGCCAATGCCTGGCGAACCAGGATATTATCGAAAGGCTCGAACGTGTTGGTCATACCCAGGTACAGGATATTCGGATTCAGATTCGGGATCAATTGCAGATTCGGGTCCGCTTCCACGGCCTCGAAATCGTCGGGGCTGACATTGGTAATCATGTCCACTGTGCCGGCCTGTAGTTCGACCAGACGGGCGGCGCCTTCCTGATTCCACCGCAGAACGGCGGTATCGGCGATGGGCGCATCACCCCAATAGTTTTCATTGGCGCGGTAGACGATCGAATCGCCGCGGATCCATTCTTCAACCGTGTAGGGGCCGGTGCCGATTGGCTTCTCCAGGATGTCTCCGGTGCCGCCTGTTTCGATAATGTATTCCATCGGCTGAATGCCGAAAGGGAATAAACGCGATCTTGGCCAGGAAGGCCGGATCGGGCTTACAAAGATTGAACTGCACAGTCAGGTCATCAACTGACTCGATCGATGAGATCTTGCCACCGTAATCGCAGTTCTCGGCAGCGACGCTCATCGTCTCGAACTCGGCCATGGGCTCTTCTTCCATCACTTCTTCGACGGCCGCTTCGACAGTCGGAGCGATTTCCTCGACGGCTGCTTCGATAGTCGGCGCGACTTCTTCGACAGCAGCTGCGATGGTTGGGGCGGCTTCTTCCACCGCTTCCTGTACTGCGCCACCGGTCGTACATGCAGATACGACAAGGGCCAGCATCAGAAGTGCGGCGATAAGCCACATTTGACGGGTCTTCTTCATCTCTCTATCTCCTTTTCTCCTAAAACATTGAAACAGTCTCGATCCCCAATGCGGGATCTCCTACGTGAAGGTTCAACAAGATAGCACAAGATGGTGAAAAGGCAAGCCATTTCGGGTGTATTGTGACAGTTTGGGGTCGCTTTGGGGTCCAATCTCTCATATGTCTGGCACAAGCCACGCATCTGGGCGTTCCGCCGGTCGTTTCCGAATTGATTCCGATTGGGTGTATAATGCGTCGCCATGAACAACCGTGACGTTGCAGAGATCTTTAGCCGGGTTGCCGACATGCTGGCCATTCGTGGCGATCAAATTCATCGTGTGCTTGCCTATCGCAAAGCGGCCGAAAGCATCGAGGATTTGGGACGCGACATCAACCAGGTCTATGAGGAAGGCGCCCTGACCGACTTGCCCGGCATCGGTGATACCCTGGCGTCCAAGATTGAGGAGATGCTGACCACGGGCCGGCTGGAGTTTTACGATCGGCTGGCCGAGGATGTGCCCCCGACGTTGGTTGATATGCTGCGTGTCGAGGGGTTGGGTCCGAAGCGTGTCAAGCAGATTTACGAGACATTGGGGATTACGACGCTGGAGGCGCTGACGGCCGCCGCCGAAGCGGGCAAGCTGAGCGAGCTGCCGGGCATGGGGGCCAAGTCGGAAGCGAAGATCAAGGCAGCCATTGAGGCGCTGGCGCGGCATGGCGACGACCGGGTCCTGTTGGGCGACGCGCTGCCCGCAGCCGAGGCGATACTGGCAGAGCTGGCGGCGCTGCCGGGCGTCACCCACGCCACCGTTGGCGGATCGCTGCGGCGGCGACGGGAGACGATTGGCGACATCGATCTGTTGGTGGCGGCCGATGACGCCGGGCCTATCATGGACCATTTCGTCAATCTGGAGCAGGTTGAATCGGTGGGTGGGCACGGCCCGACAAAGTCGAATGTCCTACTGCACAGCGGCATCGGTGTTGACTTGCGGGTCTTGCCTGCGGAACGCTGGGGCACGCTGCTCGTCTACTTCACAGGCAGCAAGGACCATAACGTTCGCCTGCGGGAACTGGCGCTCAAACAGGGGCTTAGCCTCAACGAGCATGCGTTCAGTCCAGTCGACGGCGGGGACGAAATCCTTTGCGCCGACGAAGCGGCCGTCTACAGCACGCTCGGCCTGCCCTTCATTGAGCCGACGCTGCGAGAAAACCGGGGCGAGATCGAGGCGGCGCAAGAAGATCGCCTGCCGGCTCTGGTGCAGCTGGATGATCTCGTGTCCGATCTGCACATGCACACCGAGTGGTCGGACGGCAAGCTCCCGGTTATTGAGATGGCCAGGGCTGCGATGTCCAGCGGGCTGAAACTGATTGCCATAACGGACCATTCCGTCAGCCTGGGGATCGCCAATGGGCTGTCCGTAGACCGACTGAGGCAGCAGATGGATGTGGTCCAGGCTGCCAGAGATGAACTCGGTCCGGCGTTCCACATCCTCCATGGTACGGAGATGGAGATTAAGGCTGACGGAACGATGGATTACGCCGATAACGTCCTGGCGGAGCTCGACTTCGTGATTGCCAGTTTGCACACGTCTCTGAGCCAACCCCGCGAGCAAGTAACGCAGCGCTTGCTCAATGCCATTCAGAATCCCCATGTCGACATGATTGCCCACCCGACCGGAAGATTGCTTCCGGATCGAGCCGGAGCGGACCTGGACATGGATCGGATATTCCAGGCGGCGGCGGAAACGGGCACCATCCTGGAGATCAATGCCCATCCCAAGCGGCTGGATCTACGAGACGTGCATGTTCGTCGCGCTCTGGAGATGGGTGTGCTGCTGGCCATCAACACAGATGCCCACCGGCCTGACGAGTTCAAGAATCGTCATTACGGCGTCTCGACCGCGCAGCGCGGGTGGGCCACGGCCGATCGGGTAGTGAATACGTGGCCGCCAGAGCGATTGGTAGCCTATCTGCAGGAGCGAGGCACGTGAGTAGATTACAGGTGTTCCGGGCAGCAGAGGATGGTTTGGCATGACAGACAGTTCAGAACCCAACACGACTGGTGGGGAACGGCCTCGCCTTGACGACCGGGCGTTGGCCGAGCTGCGCCAGATTGCCGATCGGCGCACGTACCCGCCCGGATCGTTACTGACGCAGCCAGGGTGCGATTGAGAATATGTTCTATGTTATTGAAGCGGGTGAGGCGGCTGTCATTCGCGTCGATGAGGACGGACAGGAAAGGTCGTTGGGTATTCTGGGCCCGCAGCAATACTTCGGTGAGCTCGGTCTGCTGGACGACCAGCCACGATTCGCAACGGTGCAAGCAATTGGCGAGGTGACTGTGCATGAGGTCGACGCTAATCGGTTCATGATGCTGATGCAGACCAACCCCTCGCTAGCGGTGAATATTACGCGGACGGTACTCGGATCGATGCGCCAGCTGGATCAGCGCACAATCAGCCGGCTTCATACCAAGAATGAACAGTTGGCGCGTGCGTACGATGAGTTGAAAGCGGCGCAGGCCCAGATTGTGGTGAAAGAGCGTCTGGAACATGAGCTGGACCTGGCAGCCGAGGCGCAAACCCGACTGCTGCCGGCGATCCTGCCCCAGTTCCGTGACTTCAGCTTTGCGGCTTTTCTGCGCCCTGCCCGATCAGTCGGTGGCGATCTGTTCGATGTTCGCCAGCTTGACGACGAACACGTGGGCATCTTGATTGCCGACGTCGCGGATAAGGGGATGCATGCTGCCCTCATGATGGCCGTGTCGCGGGCGCTGTTCTACGAGGCGTCAGGACGCGACCTGTCGCCGTCGGCCGTGGCGCTGGCTGTCCATCGCGGGCTGATGGCCCTGACCAGCTCTGAGGACTCCTACAGCGATACTTTTGTCACAGCGTTCTACGGCGTGCTCCATCGGCCCACGCGACAGCTGACCTACGTGCGGGCCGCGCACGACCGGCCGCTGCTGATCCACAGGGGCTCGGAGCCGACCTTTCTGACGGGCGACGGTCGATTCCTGGGAATGATTGAGGAGTTGGAGCTGACCGAGCACGTCCTGACGCTGGCCCGGGGCGATGCGTTGATCCTGTTCAGCGACGGACTACCTGACGCCCTGAATGATTCGGGCGACAACTACGGTCTGGAGCGGTTGCAGGATCTGGCCTCCATGTGCGTCGGGCTTTCAGCAGGCGACCTCGTGGGGATCATCTGGAAAGACGTGAGCAGCTGGATAGGGGAAGCGCCACTATTTGATGATCTAACCGTCCTTGTGCTTAAATCTGAGGTGGCCGCTTGAGCCCGGCTGCGGTCACACCCGGCATGCCCCGACCATCCACCTTATGACTTATCCGAACGACCCACAACAGCGGAACCGACAATCTGTCCCGTGGCTTTGGCTGGGTCTGGGGGCGGTAATCAGCCTCTTGATCGCCGGTGGTTTGCTTCTGCTGCTGATCAACTTCCTGGCCGAACCACCCGCAGAGGCCACCGCCAGCGGTGATCCCACGATTATACGGTTGACAGCACCACCTGTGCCGACTGCCACACCCTTGCTGGTGCAGCCGACGCTGACCGTCGCACCAACGTCGACGCCAGTGCCGACTGTGGATCCGGCCTTTGCGCCGCCGGAAGTGACGGCGGGCTACTATGCCGTCGTGGTCGATACCGGCGGTGTAGGCGTGCGGCTGCGAAACGGGCCGAGCACCCGTACTGTGCCCGTGTCGCTGGCTTCCGAGGGGACCATCCTGTATGTGGTAGAGGGGCCGGAGGATGCAGATTCCCGGCTGTGGTGGAATGTGCGCATGGATGACGGCACGGAGGGCTGGGCGGCGGCCGAGTTTCTGGCCCCTTCGGCGGCACCCTAGTCGCGTGTGCAGCCATCTTGCAAACTGAATTGAGTAGATGAGGAGCAGTAAGTAGATGGCCGAACATCATGCTGACCGGGCTCGCGAGCTGCGCGAGCAGATCAACTTCCATCTCTATCGTTATCACGTGCTGGACGCCCCGGTCGTAAGCGACGCAGAGTACGACGCGCTCTTCCAGGAGCTACTCAAGCTGGAGACAGACGATCCGTCTTTGGTGACCCCTGATTCGCCGACCCAGCGAGCCGGAGCCGCCCCGCTCGATTCGTTTGAGAAGTCAGTTCACCCGGCGCCGATTTTGAGCCTTATGAACGCCTTCAACGAGGATGATCTCCGAGCCTGGGAGCAGCGCACCGCCCGGCTGCTGCCGGACCCGGATGTGAACCTCGATTATGTGGCCGAACCAAAGCTGGATGGGCTGACCGTTGTTCTCACCTATCGGGACGGCCTGTTTGTCGAGGGGGCAACGCGAGGCAACGGAGAAGTTGGCGAGAACGTGACCAGCAACCTGCGAACGATAGCCAGCCTGCCAAAGCGAATCCCGGTCGATCCAGACAGCGATCTGGAACCGCCACCGTACCTGGTGGTGCGCGGTGAAGTGTTCTTTCCCCTGGACCAATTTGAGAAGCTGAACGAGAGTCGGCTGGCGGCGGGTGAGCCGCTGTATATGAACCCGCGCAATACGGCCGCCGGATCGCTGCGCCAACTGGACCCGGCCAAGACGGCCGAGCGACCGCTCCGCCTCTACTGTTACGATATCATCCTGGCCGAAGGCGGCGACATTCCGTCTTCGCAATGGGAACGACTGGCCTATCTGGCCGCTCTCGGCTTCCCTGTCTCGCCTGACAATCAGTACTGTGATGACCTTGTCGCTGTGGCGAATGTGTATCAGGACTGGATCGAACGCCGGAACACGATTAACTATGAGGTTGATGGCGTGGTCGTCAAGATTAACGATCGCGTGCTGGCGGACAGCCTCGGCTTTGTGGGCAAGGACCCGCGTGGCTCCATCGCAATGAAGTTTCCGGCCCAGGAAAAGACGACGCGTCTGTTGGATGTGGCGGTCAATGTGGGGCGCACGGGCGTCCTGGCGCCGGCGGCTGTTCTCGAGCCGGTGGAGATCGGTGGCGTCATTGTGCGTAACGCCACACTGCACAACTACGATGAGATTGAGCGGAAGGATATCCGCATTGGTGATCGTGTACTGGTCAAGAGGGCCGGCGATGTGATCCCTTACATTGTCGGACCTATTCTTGAGCTGCGTGACGAGAGTGAGCGGCCGGTTGAACGGCCGGCGGTCTGCCCTGTGTGTGGCGAGCCCGTCGTTCAATATCCCGGCGAAGTGGCAATCTACTGCGAGAACAACGCTTGTCCCGAGCAGCTCGTCCGGCGAATCGAATACTTTGTCAGCCGGGCAGCGATGGACATCGATGGCTTCGGTTCCCAGACTGCAGCGCTGCTGCCAGAAGTGGGCCTTATCCACGATGTGGCCGACATTTACTCTCTGCCTCGAGAGGAGCTACTGGCGCTCGAAGGCTTCCAGGAGAAAAAGGTTGACAAGCTGCTCGACGGGATCGTCGCCAGTAAACAGCAGCCGCCCCAGCGGTTGTTGACAGCGTTGGGGATTCGTTTTGTGGGCACTGTCGTAGCCGGGTTACTCATCGAAGAGTTGGGCAGTATTGATGCCGTGGCAGCAGCGACACAGGAGCAGTTGGAAGCGATAGAAGGCATCGGTCCCCAAACGGCCGAAGCTGTCATCCGCTGGTTTGAAAACGAGAGCAACCGGGCCACCGTGGACAAGCTGCGGCAAGCGGGGTTGAACTTCGCGGCGACCGCTCGACCTGATGAAGACGCGGGCAGCACGACGCTGACCGGCCTGACGTTTGTGATTACCGGTACGCTGCCCACGATGTCTCGAGACGAGGCCCGCGATTTGATCCAGGCCAATGGTGGAAAGGTGACCGGCTCCGTCAGCGGCAAGACAGACTATCTGGTTGCCGGCGATTCAGCCGGAAGCAAGCTGGCCAAGGCACAATCATTGGGTGTGCCCGTACTGAGTGAGGACGATCTCAGGTCAATGGCCGGCGCGGGTTAGTTGGCGTTTCCGTGACACGCTGGATGTAAGTTATGCCCGAATTCTTCAATGTTCTCCCCCCCGACGAGGCGCGTGCAGTTCTGCTAGATGCCTTCAGCCCGCTGTCCACAAAGGAAGTCGTGCCCACAACTGAGGCGCTGGACCGGTTTACTGCCGGCCCAGTTTCCGCGCCCCACGCATTGCCTTCTTTTCGGCGAAGTACGATGGACGGCTATGCTGTGCGTGCGGCCGACACCTTTGGGGCCAGCGAGACGCTGCCTGCGTTCCTGAGTGTGGTCGGTGAGGTGCCGATGGGTGGTGAGGCGGATGTCTCTCTGGGCATGGGTGAGGCGGCTGTGGTCCACACGGGCGGCATGATTCCGGCCGACGCCGATGCGGTGGTACAGATTGAATTGACCCAGCTGTTGGATCCGGCAGTCCGGGGATCACCCACCGTTCGAGATTGAGCTGCTGCGGGCGGCCTCGTCTGGACAGCATATTATTCAGGTGGGTGAAGACGTGGCCTTGGGAAGTGACGTGCTGCCGCATGGACATCAGATTCGCCCCCAGGACATCGGCGGGCTGCTGGCGCTGGGCGTGACAACCATTGCGGTCGCTGCACGGCCACGAGTCGGCATCCTGGCCACCGGTGACGAGGTGATTGAGCCGGGCCAGTCGCCGCGGGGCGGGCAAATTCGGGACATCAACAGCTACACAGTCGCGGCCCTTTCGCAGAGGGCTGGGGGAGTCCCATCCATTCTTGGCATCGTGCCCGATGATCTGGTGCAGCTCAAGGCAGCCGCGTCGCAGGCGTTGGAAGCAAGTGATATGCTGGTGGTTTCGGCAGGTTCGTCCGTCAGTGCCCGCGATATGACAGTTGACGTCATCGACAGCCTTGGAGAACCGGGTGTGCTGCTGCATGGTGTGGCCACGCGACCGGGCAAACCGACGATCGTTGGGGTGGTGGATGGCAAGCCAGTCATTGGGCTGCCGGGCAATCCCGTCTCCGCCATGGTCCAATTTGATATGTTCGGCATTCCCGCGCTCTACCATCTTCAGGGTGGAAGCAGACCGCTAGACAACGTCATCCTGGCCCGTCTGAACCACAATGTGCCCAGTGAAACGGGTCGCGAAGATTACATACCTGGCAGATTGGTTGCGAGTGGGGCGGAGCTTGTCGTAGAGCCGGTCTTTGGCAAGAGCAACCTCATCTACACGCTTGTCAACGCTGATGGGATGATCAAGGTTCCGCTGAATGAGGGCGGGCTGACGGCTGGTTCGCTGGTCGAATTTCGCAGATTCTAGACCGCTCTCTGGTTACGGGACAGAGGCGGCGCAGCGAAAGCCGATGGTGCTGTCCGCATTGTCAGGTGGGCTTGGGAATCGAATCAGGCCGCTCGTAAAGTTGCCGGTATCGAACCAGGAGCCGCCACGTACAACCTTCGAGGTACCTGCTGCTGGCCCCTGGGGATTCACCGTATCCATGACCATGTAGGCATCCTCGGCGTACCAATCGGCTACCCATTCCCACACGTTACCTGCCATGTCATACGCCCCGATGTGGCTGCGACCGTTCTCATAGCTGGCGACCGGGGCCGTGCCCGGGTAGCCATCGTCAAAGTCCGTGTTACGCTGTTCTGCATCGCAGGATGCATCACAGAAGTTGACGAACGTGCCGTCAAACTCATCACCCCAGGGATAGCGTGTCTTCAGCTCATCGACAGGATTCCAGAGGGCGGCTTTCTCCCACTCGCTCTCCGTAGGTAGGCGCGCGCCACGCTGCTCGCAATAGACGGCTGCACCGGCCCAGGTGATCCCGGTGACGGGATGGTTGGCCAGTTCTGCCTCGATCTGGAAACCTGCGTCGACAGTTTCGGTAATGGCGGTGTGCTCAAAGTCGAGGCATGGGAGGTCCCCACACAATGTCGGAATGTCAGCGGCATTGTTGAGAAAGGTGACAAACGACAGGTTGGTGACTTCATGCTCGTCAATGTAGAACGGCGCGACCAACACGGTGTGAGCCGGCTGCGAGGCGGCAAACCATGCTGCCTGGCATCCGGGACGGAATGCGCTGCACTCCTCGAGCAACTCGCCCGAATCGGCACCGCGCTTGAAGAAGCTTCCCGGCACGAGCAGAAGCTCGGCGTCGCCCTGTGCGATCCGCTCAGGCAGCGTTGTTGGCGACGGGATGGCTGTCGGAGCCTGCGTGGGTGAAGGAACAGGCGATGGGGGGAGCGTGGGAGCGACTGTTGGCGCGTCGGTTGGTGCGGGCGGTGGGAGTTCGGTTGCAACAGCCGTCGGTGCGACGGTGGGCGGCAGTTCGGTGGGCGCCGGGGCGATTGGCTCAGTTGTCGACGATGCGACTGGGACGGCCGTTTCTGTCGGCTGAACAACAACTGCCAGCGCGGCGGTCGTTGGCGTCGGCACCACCGGCAGCGCGCCCTGTCGTATGGCAACGGACGTCAGATTGGCCGGCTCCAGCGTCGCCTGCAAATCAAAGACGACGGTCGATACCGCACCTGCTACCTCATCCCGCGTACATGAAGTCAGGGTCCACAGCACAAGGAAGCTCAGGTATATTGTAATGAGAAGGCGACGTTGAGGGCGAGTCTGGGCTCGTTCGGGCATGGATCAACCTCATGACAGATATCAGGCGCCGGGTAAGGTTAAGAGGAGGGCCGGCCCGTGCGGACCGGCCCTTGCGAAGATGCGAGTCAGCCAGCCGTCTAGCGAATCGCGTCCGGATCCCAGTGGATTTCGGTCGGGTTCGAGCAGTCGGACTGGTCGTGGACCTTGACGTCTTCCGGACGTGCGTTGCACCAGTTGAAGAAGCCATTCTCGGTCCCGGTTGTTCCGTCTGCGGCGACAATGCTGATGTCATCGATGACGAACATCGTCCAACCGAAGAACTCAGGGAACTTGCGGCCGACCTGCACGTGGAAGTGCTGGCCAGGATTGATGGAGACGGTCTCGTCGCGACCGACGTAGTTACAACGACCGGCGCCGTTGTCACATACGTACTGATCGGGATAGAGCTCTTTCCACTCTGTAACGAGGGCGGGATTCTCTTCGTCGCTGATGGCATACCAGGCCACGCTGTTGTACGGGCCAGTCTTGCCGTCTTCGAAGGCGGTCAGGCTAACCGAGACATAGTACAGGCCGGAAGCCGGGATGCGGGTTAGCTGCTGGTGTGCGCCGGCATAGTAGCCGCCGCTGCTGGCGCCGGAGTGCTGGATAAACCAGCCCATGGCGTTGTTGATGCCGTCCGGGTTGGCCGGCAGTGCCAGGTCAAACTCGTGCAGACGGCCGGCGGTCCAACCGGCAGTTGTGTCACGCCAGAAGACCCAGGGGTCGCTCGGGCCCAGCCCGGTTCCCCACGTGGTGAACGCCCCATTATCGATGAGGCTGTTTGCCTCGGCGTCTCTCGTCCTTTCTTCGCTGTCATCAATCGTGTACTCACTGCGGCCGTCGTCCGACGTTGTGTACGTGACGACAAGCTCCGCAAACACACTGGCTGTAATGGCCACGATAAGCAGGATGCTCATGAGGACAGCAAGTCTTGCTTTGCTCATAACTGATTTCTCCTTGTTGTGAATCTACTGCGCCTGTAACCAGACACGCAGTATGGAACGGGGGCACACCTCACGCATTACCGATGAGTGTTGTTGGGGTGAAGGCGCCTGGGATACTACTTGTTGGCTGGCTGTTCGGATTGCTGGTTCTCTGCGATTCGGGATACCCTCCAGTAAGGCGAAAACGCTACCAATACTCCTCAGAATACGCTACCGTTACGGTCAACACTTTTGTAACATAGATTGCCGTCATCGCGCGTGAAGTGCGGGTTAAAATAGCGTGATTAAAGGCGCAAGGACAGGGTAGATGACGAGATTGGAAGATTGTCCGTGCAGAGTCGAGCCGGATTGTGGGTGGGTGGCTGGTGCTTAGCGCATCCCGGCGAATGCTCTTCAACCATGCTGATGCGTGGGTGGTGGCGCTCATCATGGCGACGATCGCGGTTGTGCTGCACCGGGAAATGACAGGCCTGTACGTACTTCTCATTGCTGCCATAGCGATGGGCTACTGGGCGGCTTTTGCCTTCAACGATTACCATGATGTGCCGGTCGACTCGCTGGACGACGCGAAGGCAGCAGGTAACGTATTTGTCAGTCCAGGCGGTCTTCTTGCGACCCGGGGAGTGGCCGTGAGCTTGTTGGTGGCCCCGATCGTCCTGGCTGCGCCCGTCTTCGCCCTGTTTGGCTGGCGAGGCATTGTGGCCTTAGCGATCAGCCTTCTCATCATGTGGGTCTATTCCGCGCCGCCGCTGCGGCTGAAGTCGCGGCCTGGCCCGGATCTTCTGGTCCACTGCTGCTTCGTGGAGACCTTTCCGTTTGTTTTGGTGCTGTTTCTGATCGAGGCACAGTGGACAGCGCTGGACGTCTTCTTGGTAACAATTGCCTTCCTGGGTTCTCTGTCAGCGCAGATTGAGCAACAGCTGCGTGACTATGACGTTGACCTCCTGGACGGTGATACGTTCGTCATTATGATCGGGCGGCGGCGTGCCTATCGCCTGCTCGTAGCTGCGACGGTTGCCTTAATGGCAGTGGCAGTCGTTGCTTTCTCTCAGGGGGTTATTCCTGTCTCTCTCGTGCCCTTCGGGCTGCTGGTGGCGCCCGCTCTCTTTCATAGATTGCTCCGCGGTTCGAACGCCGATCGTCACGTCCCCTTGGTGAAGGCCACAGTCATCGCTTCGCTGGCGTACTTTGTCCTGTTCTTATGGCTCATGTGAGATGAAGATCGCTTGCACGAAGTGACGGATTCCACAAATGCTGGTATCTTTCTTGGGTTGCATCGTTGACGATAATGCGCGCTTGATTGTTTGGAGATAGTTGTCTCCAGTGCCAAGCGCAGTGACCTTATTAGAGGATAAATATGAGGCGTAACGACTTTCTGTGGCTGGGGCTGATTGTCCTGATTGTCGCGGGGTCGGTCTGGGTTATTCTGAACGAGAACTACCCGATTCGATTAGGGCTTGACCTCCAGGGTGGCCTGCAAATCCTGCTTGAGGCAGATGTGCCGGAAGATCAGGACGTGACTGCGGAAGAGATGGATACGGCGCGGCAAATCGTTGACCGGCGCGTTAATGCGATTGGCGTGACCGAGCCGCTGGTTCAGGTCGAGGGCGACCGGCGTATCCTGGTAGAGTTGCCTGGTTTCGGTAACCCGGATGAAGCAACAGCGCTCATTCAGGAGACAGCTCTGCTTGAGTTTGTTGATTCCGGTAGTGTTTCCCTCCCGGAAGGGCTATGTGTCCGAACGACACAGAATAATGGCGAGCCTTCCCGCTGTGAGCTGGAAAACGGCCGCACGATCTCCGACACCATCGTCTCGCCGGCGCCGCTGTTTCCTGTTGTCATGACCGGGGCCGGGCTGCGTCAGGCCGATGTAGAGACCGACCAGTTGGGCGGCTTCTTTGTCACATTTGCGCTGAACGATGATGCGGCCGAGATATTTGGCAACCACACTCGGGAGAACATTGGTCAGCATCTGACCATTGTGTTGGATAAACGAGTGGTCTCCAGTCCGGTCATCAGCGCCGTGATTGAGGAGTCAGGCACCATCACCGGCAACTTCAATCTGGAAGAGGCCCAGCGACTGGCGCTGCAACTCCGGTACGGCAGTTTGCCTGTTCCTCTGAGGATCGAGGCCATTCGACAGGTTGGCGCAACCCTGGGTGAGCAATCTATTGACGCGAGCGTTCGTGCAGGAATTATCGGCGTTATTACCGTGCTGCTATTCATGCTGGTCTATTACCGGCTGCCGGGCGCATTGGCCGATATCGCGCTGGTCATCTATGTGCTAATCAGTTTTGCTGTGTTTAAGGGTCTGGGTGTCACGTTGACCTTGCCCGCTATCACCGGTTTTCTGTTGTCTACAGGCATGGCGGTGGATGCCAATGTCCTTGTCTTTGAACGGATCAAGGAAGAGCTGCGGCGAGGTGCACGTCTTGACGACGCCATCAACACTGGCTTCAGTCGCGCGTGGTCTTCGATTCGTGATTCAAACATCGCCACCCTTGTGATCTGTGTAATCCTTTGGACGTTCGGCCGCAATTTTGGGGCTAGCGCCGTCGAAGGATTTGCTCTCACATTGGCTATTGGCGTTTTTGTCAGCATGTTTACAGCCGTTCTGGTGACCCGGACGTTGGTCCGCGTCGTCATGGGCGGCAACGCCAACTGGCTGCATCAAAAAGAGTGGTTGCTCGGCGCCTAGTGGCGAGCAAGCGAAAGCAGGCCAACCCATGTCATTTGTCTTCAACATTATTGAAAACCGAAATCGTTACTTCTTGCTGTCGGCCATCCTGATTAGCCTTGGCATTGTCGCCATGCTGGTCTCGTATGCGGTCACCGGTTCACCGGTGCGAGTCGGCGTCGACTTCAGAAGCGGCACTCGCTTCGAAGTGCAGTTTGAGAATCCAGTCGATGAGGAAGATGTACGTCAGGCGTTCATCGACGGCGGCATGCCCAATCCTACGGTCATTGCCTTGCGAGGCGAGAACCTGGAAAACGCCTGGCAGGTCCGAGGTGACTTCGTTGGAGCGGAAGCGTCCGTGAATATCGTTCAGACGCTGGAAGAGGACGTAGGGCCGCTGGTTCCGGGCACAACGCAGGTGCAGAGCGTCAGCGCTGCGGTCGGTAACGAAGTGACTCGCGCAGCTTTTGTTGCTGTGGCCGTGGCTGCCTTCATCATCCTGATCTACATCATCATCGTCTTCAGACAGGTTCCTACTCCATTTCGCTATGGCGCGTGTGCGGTAGCGGCTCTGATCCACGATCTGTTTATCGTCATGGGCTTTGCGGCAATTACCGGGCTTGTGCTGGGCTGGGAGGTTGACGCGCTGTTCCTGACGGCCGTGCTGACCGTCGTCGGTTTCTCGCTGCAGGACACAATTGTACTGTTCGATCGCATGCGCGAAAACATCGCCAAGCGACCGAATGAGAAACTCGACATCACCGCCAGCCGCTCTATCCTGGAGACGATCCATCGGTCGCTGGTTACCCAGCTCAGTGCGATGTTTGTCATGGTGGCGATTCTGCTGTTCGGTGGCGTGTCCATCAAGCCGTTTATCGCCGTTTTGCTCGTTGGTTTGCTGAGTGGTACGTATAGTTCGATCTTTATCGCGGTGCCATTGCTGGTGTCGTGGGAACACGAAGAAATCCCTATCGTGAGCGCCTTTGCCAAAGCTAGAGCATAGGCCATAGAACCGAATCCGCATCATGCTTGCCTTGACCTTGGCAGACGGCCGTCTCGCAGTACGCGATGACTATCCTCAACCTGTTCCTGAGGCAGGACAGGCGCTTCTGCGAGTTCGGCTGGCAGGGATATGCGCCACTGACCTCGAAATTGTCCAGGGCTACGCCGGCTTCAGCGGTGTGCTGGGCCACGAATTTGTTGGTGATGTCGTAGCGCTTGGGCCTGATGTCGCCGAGGACTGGCTGGGCAAACGCGTGGTCAGTACTATTAATCTAGGCTGTGGCATCTGCGCGACTTGCCTGCGGGATGGTCCCGAGCATTGCCCCAATCGAACTGTACTGGGCATCATTGGCAAGGATGGTGGCTTCGCTGAGTATGTAGTCACCCCTGTGGTCAATCTGCTTGAAGTCCCTGCTGCTGTTCCAGATGAAATGGCTGTCTTTACAGAACCATTGGCCGCCGCCCTGCGGATACGCCAGCAGATTGTCGTCAACCCGGCTGAGCGTGTCGCCGTTGTAGGTCCGGGGCGGCTCGGGTTGCTGGTAGGACAGGTGCTTGCGCTGGCGGGCGGTGACGTGACGATGTTGGGTCGCAGCGAGACGAGTCTGGAGCTGCCGCGCTCGCTTGGCTTGCAAGTTGGTCTGGTCCAGAACGCCGGAGACAACAGCTACGATCTCGTCGTAGAAGCGACAGGCAACGACCAGGGATTTGCCCATTCACTGCGCCTTGTCCGCCCGCAAGGGACGCTGGTGCTGAAGAGCACCTTCGTCGGCCAGTCACAGATTGACCTGACGAAGCTGGTCGTGGCTGAACTCAATGTGGTGGGTTCGCGCTGTGGGCCGTTCGAGCCGGCGCTGCGACTGCTGGAACAGGCTGCTTCTGGAGACGCCGCTGCCGGTCGTAGTATTCAGGTAGAGCCGCTGGTAAACGCGGAATACCCGCTGTCGGATGCCCTGACTGCATTCGAGCACGCGGCGCGACCAGGCGTGCGCAAGGTCTTGCTGCGTCCCGGCTAGAGTCCGGTCACGTCTGAGATAGCGGTCGCCAGCATCTCTACCGTCTGATCGCATTGCGTCTCATTGATAATGAACGGCGGTCCCAACATGAGGATGTCTCCGTTCTTGCCATCGGCGCAACCCTGTGAGTAGTAGATAATCAGGCCGCTCTCAAAGGCGCTCTGCCAGATGCGCCGCGCCAGTTTGTCCTCAGAGGAAAACGGCCGTCGGGTTGCCCGATCGGCGACCAGCTCAATGCCCCAGAACAGTCCGCGTCCGCGAATGTCGCCGACCAGGGGATGGCCCTGAAGGCGGTCGTGCAGCAGCTGTCCGAGATAGTCTCCCATTTGGGCCGAGCGTTCAACGAGACCCTCATCCTGTATGATCTGGAGGGTGGCCAGCCCGGCAGCTGCGCCTACGGCATGGTGACTGTAAGTCCCGCCATGATTGAAGTCGCCGAGCGTCGTACGGATCGCCTCAACGTCCTGGCCCTGGGCGGCAATGAAACCCAGCGGGAAGTAGCCGCTGGCTGTGCCTTTGGATGTGACCAGAATATCGGGCCGCACATTCCAGTGATCCAGTCCCCACCAGCGGCCCGTGCGCCCCATGCCGGCGAGGACCTCATCGGCGATGAGCAGGACGCCGGTGCGGTCACATATCTCGCGAATCGCGGGCCAGTAGGAGTCAGGTGGAACAACAGCCCCCAATGAAGCACCGCTGATTGGTTCAGCAATGAAGGCGGCTACTTGATCTTCACCATAGGCGCGAATCGTTTCCTCAAGTTGCGCAGCCAGCGCCTCGCCGGATAGGTTAGAACGATAGGGGTAGGGAGAGGCGATGTGGGGCATGTCGTGGAGCATGGGCAAATAAGGTGCGCGCAACCCCGGGCGACCGCTGACACCAAGCGCACCGAGTGTCATGCCGTGGTAGCTGTTCCAGCGGGAAATGATCAAATGCCGCTTCGACTCACCTCGCGCCATCTGAATCTGCCGCGCCAGCTTGATCGCG
Source organism: uncultured Chloroflexia bacterium (assembly GCA_963715935.1). Taxonomy (GTDB): domain Bacteria; phylum Chloroflexota; class Anaerolineae; order Promineifilales; family Promineifilaceae; genus Promineifilum. The sequence continues at coordinate 619,214 of CAVQSM010000011.1, forward strand.
CCTTCTACCACTTCCGATCCACTGCTGAGCAGAAAGAAGCGCGGGTCATCAAGCGGAACGACCTCCGCCAGGGCCGCAGCGTACTCCTCAAGCGGATCGCTGGTGAACATCATACCGTGGACGTAGGCGGCGGCTGCCGCCTGTTCACTGATGGCGTCGACAATCGCCTGGCGACCATGACCAACATTGACGACAAGGGGACCACCGGAGCCATCGATGTATTGATTGCCGTCCTTGTCGAACAGATAGACGCCTTCGCCTCGCTCGATCATTGGCCGGGCAAAGTTCATCGAACGATAGAATACATGACCGTCCGGGTGTGAATACCTCATGACATGCTCCCTTCGCCCGACTGGGATGGGCTCTTTTGGTCTACGGTGTTGGGCTGATCGACTGCAGCATCATGACTGTGGCGTCGACCACCTGCTGCTGCTGATCTTCGCGGCTGACCGTCGCCGCGCAGTCGCCTCGCTGCAGGCCCTCGCCGTATGAACCGAACTGCGTATGGTTGCCGCCCTCGATGCGCACAAACTCGGTGTCCGGAGGCAGGAAGGGGGCGACGGCAGTCACTTCCTCAACTGTGGCTACGCAATCCGCGTCACCGTATACAGACACGACCTGGATCGGCAGGCCAGACAGGTCAGTGCCACCAGCGGGATACGCGGCCCACAGAGCCAGCCCGTCCACCATGTCAGGTTCGCTGGCGGCGAATTCGGCGGCCATCGCGCCGCCCAAAGAGTGTCCGCCAATGGCCCACGATTCGATTTCCGGAAAGGCCAGGATGATCTCGCTGGCCGAATCGGAGTCAATGACCGCCAGGTCCAACGGCATCGGATCCAGGATGACGAGGAACCCTTCCGCTGCGATGGCATTGGCAATCGGGGCGTAGGCGAGTGGATCGACCAGACCGCCCGGATAGATGATGAATCCGGTATCAGGCTCGCTGTTGGCCGGGCGGAAGATCCACCAATCTTCGCCATCCACCTGCTCGACGATGACCTCATCGCTCGATTCCAGCGCTGTCAACGCCTCATCGGTAGCGGCATTCTGCGAGCTGAGGAACAGGAAGGAAACGGCCGCACCGGCAAACAGGCCGACAACTATGATCAGGATGATGATGAGTACTGAGCGGGTGTTCTTCATGAAGATTTTGTCCTAGCCGCGATAGAGTCCGGCGGGGTCGAGTTGTTCGCGAATGATAGTCAATTCGTCCGACGAAGGCGGCATCATTTCCTGCACCTGGGCGGCGACCCGCAAGGGCCAACCGACTTGAGCTTGAATGCTCTCGACGGTCTCGCCAGGCGCGAGTTCGACCAGCGTCATCTCGTTATCCGGATTATTGAAGTCGAATGATGCGCGGTCAGTGATGACGCGGCTCGGGCCGCTGCCAGGCATGCCGGCACTCGCACGCGATCCGTCCGCATGCAAGTGCCCGGCACTTGTGCGGAAGTCGAGCTTATCGACAAAAGCCCGTTTCGAGAGACGCATAATCATCAGCACCTCACGAGCGTTAATAGCGATCTCGCAGGCGCCGCCCGAGCCGGGCAGGCGAACCTTAGGTTGCGTGTAGTCACCAATCACCGACGTGTTGAGATTGCCGTAGCGATCAATCTGTGCCCCGCCGAGCAGGGCAACATCGATCAGGCCACCCTGCAGATAGAGCATAAAGAGGTCAGCCATGTTGACGACGGAAAGTGCTCCACTGACCAGGGTGGGGTCACCAATGGACAATGGCAATCGGGCCGGTTGCGCCCCGAAGACGCCGCTCTCGTAGACCAGTTCCATCTCGGGTGAGTGGCTTCGTCGAGCCAGATTGCAGGCGATATTGGGCAAACCAACACCGACGAAGACAACCCGCTTGCCTTCGAGCGCGCGAGAAGCGTTAATGATCATCCGCTCTGATGGCGTGACAGGGAAACTCTTGGTGTCGGCGGTCATCTCAATGCTCCGGGTGAAAATTCGTGTAGTGAACTAGATTCGCAGGTCAAGCATATTGACCGTAGTTGACCGGGTCTGCTTCCAGCGTGCCAGCCGCCAGCTCTTCCAACCGGCCCTGACCCAACTTTTCGAGGTAGGCAGCCCGATCGGCCACACCGTAAACCCATTCATCTAGCCATGCCTCTGTGGTGGCAGTATCGCGAGACAGCTCATCCCATGCCAGGTAGAACTGGTTGTCGCGATCGTAGTAGCCCTGTACGTAGCTGGGGTGGGCGCCATACGGTTCGTGGACTACGGCATCGACGATCAAGCCAGGGATCAACGTACGATTGGGATCGCGGCGGATGACCGCTTCGTCGACGATCTCTTCGACGACAACGATGACTTTCTTGGCGGCGAACGCCGCTTCTTTCTGCGTGCCCAGCAGGCCCCATAGGTGGGTGTTGCCTTGCGCGTCGGCGCGTTGGGCATGGACAAACGCCACATCAGGATTGAGCGGCGGCACAACGGCAATTGGGCCATCCCCGTAGGGACTGTCCACAAACTGGATGCGGTCATTGGCCCCAGGCATGTCGCTGCCCAGATAGCTGCGCAGGGGGAAGAATGGCAGCTTGCTGGCCCCTGCCAGATATCGGCCGACCATGCCGAAGTGGGAGTACTCCTCAATCTCAAGCGGGTGGGGGATGCCTTTCTCGATGGCTCGTCGGATGGCGTGGAGACTGCCTACGCCCGGATTGCCGAGGTAGCTGAAGACCAGCTTTCTGGCCACGCCGGCAGCGATCATCTGATCATAGATGAGGTCGGGCGTCAGACGACACAGCACCAGGTCGTGCTTGCGCTGGCGGATTATCTCGTGGGCAGCCGCGAAGCAGATGAATGCGGTAAATCCTTCAATCGCCACGCTATCACCGTCGGCCACCAGATCGGCTACCGCTTCGCGCATGGTGACCACTTTTCCCGTCGAACTCATTGGCTCACCCTATCATGCTGTCTGCTGTCGTGGTAGTTGGAAAGCAACAGGCCGGTCGGCCAAAAACGGGCGACCGGCCTGGCACTGCAGCTGCCTAGTCGACGACTGTCTGGCTTTGCTCGTGCATATATTGCTGCACGTAGTAGAAGCTGCCCGCGGCCTTGCCGGTGGAGCCGCTGCCCTTCCAGCCACCAAACGATTGGTAGCCGGGCCACGCGCCGGTGGTCGCGCCGCCGCTCCGATTGGCGTAGGTGACGCCCGCTTCGATGTGGTCGAAGAACCAGTCGACCTCGTCCTTGTCTTCGCTGAAGAACCCGGCTGTCAGGCCGTATTCCACATCGTTGGCTTTCTTCATCGCCGCCTTGATATCGTCGAACGCTTCGACCATGACAATGGGCAGGAACATCTCCTGCTGCCAGAGGACGTGGTCTTCCGGCACATTGTCGACGATGGTGGGCAGCACGTAGTAGCCGTTCTCTTCGAGGACGTCGCCACCGTAGACAATATCGCCGTGCTGCCGCAAGTCGGCCACGAACCCGCGATAATCTTCGAAGGCGCTCTTGTTGGCCACCGGTCCCATGAAGTTCTCCTGAACCGTGGGATCGCCGACCTTGATTTCGCTGGTCAGGTCAACGAACCGCTTCATGAAGTCGTCCTTCACGGAGGCGTCAACGTAGAGACGGGAAAGCGCCGAGCACTTCTGCCCCTGCAGGCCGAAGGCGGAGCGCATGGCGCCCATGGCGGCCTTGTCCAGGTCGGCGTGCTTGCTGACGATGGTCGGATTCTTGCCGCCCATCTCGGCAATACAGGGACGCGGATACCGTCCCTGGGCAAAGGTGCGGATGATATTCATGCCAACGTCGTAGCTGCCGGTGAAGGTGATGCCGTCGACGTCCGGATGGTCGACCAGCGTTTGGCCGACGGAGCGCCCGCCCCCGGTAACGAAGTTGAAGACGCCCGCGGGTACACCGGCGTCACGGAAGCACGTAGTCAGCAGCCAACCGGTGTAAGGTGTGTCGCTGGCTGGCTTGAAGACAACGGTGTTGCCCGCTACCATCGCCGCGCTCGACGGACCGCCGGCCAAAGCGCCGGGGAAGTTGAAGGGCGAAATGACTGCCCACACGCCATATGGCTTCAGGACGCTGCGGTTGTGGTGTTTGCCACTCTCAGACAGCAGTGTGCGGTCGAAGCCGTTGTTCTGCTCCATCGCGTCGCAGTTGTAGCGAATCAGATCGGCCGTTTCCTCGACATCGCCCAGGGCTTCGAGGCGGTTCTTGCCGACTTCGAGGCTCATCACAACCGCCATGTCGAACAAGCGATCGCTGATCAGATCGGCGGCGCGGCGCAAGATGGCGACGCGTTCCTGCCACGGTGTGTCCCGCCAGCCGGGGAACGCCGCACGCGCTGCGGCGACGGCATCTCTTGCGTCCTGTTCGGTGCCTTTCTGGAAGTGGGCCATCACCAGGTCGAGATCGGCAGGGCTTACCTTGGCGAAGGTTTCGGCCGCCATGCGCTCTTTGCCGTCAATGTATAGGGGAAATGTCTGGCCGCTGTTGGCCCGGAAGTTAACAACTGCTTCGTCGTAAAGCTGGTGTAGCTCCGGGTCCGGGCTGGCCAGCGTCGAATAGGTGACCTTGAACTTGCGTTCCTGTGTCATAAAAGCCTCCTCTAATCAGATGGGTGGGATAGGTGGAAAAGGACCTGCGTGCCTGTGCATCAGGCGACGCCTACGCCCCTATTATAGCGTCATTGACGTCAGATTGACCATGCCGCTGGCAAACGCGAGGCGTGCTCACAAGTGGGAGTATATTAGCAATCAGGCGTGCGTCCAAACCCGGCTGACGGCGCTATGCAAAACGGCCGCCCGCATTATGCCGGGCGGCCGTCAACTGCCACTATCGATCCTTGTCCGGATGTTAGCCAGACGGCTGCAGCGAGTCGATCGAGATCTGCGCCGGATAGAAGTTCTCGTTGACCGAGAGGGATTGCTGGTAGGCGTCGATTGCTCCCGGAATGTCTCCCAGATACGCCAACGCATGCCCCTTGTACCAGAACGTCTCTTCCACGTTGCGGCCGCCCTGCGTGGCCAGGGTGGCGTCTGCCAGGTCGATCACATCCTGGTAGCGGTCCAGCTTGAGGTAGGCCAGATAGGGCTGGAACTGGTACCACAGCATGCGCGGCGGCAGGCCGATATCGCGGGCCTTGTCATAAGCCTGCCCGCCGCCCTGGTAATATTGCGGTTCGCCGGTCAGTCCACCCATGCGGGTCAGCGCTGTGCCCAAATTGAACCAGGCGAAAGCGTCATCAGGGTTGTCTCGCGTTTGTTGCTCGGCGTCCGCGGCGACCTTCTGCCACATCGTGAAATCGTCGAGCAGCTCTTCGCCCATGATCGCCTCAACTGTGGCCTGCTGGTCAGGGGAGAAGACAACGTAAAAGGTGTTGTTGAACTGCTTCCAGAACGTCTCCACGTCATCATAGCTGTCGACACGACCAATGCCGTCAGTCGGTTGCAGGTAGCTGTCCTGGCTGTACAGTTCTTCCAACTCGTCATCATATCCGTACACAGTCAGGTAATGTCCCCACCACCCGGAGTCCGGCAGTTCGTACCCTTTTTCGATAACGACCGGGATGCCGGCAGATACGAACTGCTTCACCATATCCAGCTCGCCACCACTGCGGGCGATAGCCTGGTAGCCGGGCACCTGTTCATTGACATAATCAGCAATCTGCCATGGTGAGACGTTGCGATCTTCCGGATTGGGCTTCAGGTAGGCGGCGACATCTTCCTGTGTGATATCGTTGCCGTACCAGTTCAGAACCTGGGTCAGGTTGGCTGGGCCGCAGTTGTTAAACGACTGCTGAATGCGAGCCATGTTCTCCAGCTTCACGCGTTCCAGTTGAGGCAGAGGTGTCGGGCTGGGGGCGAGTGTGGGTTCGGCCGTCGGGGATAACGTTGGTGTCGGCTGAGGATCCGCCGAGTGCTCATCTTCTGGTTGCACAGTGACTACCGGCTCTACAACTGGGGCCACTGTTGCCAGCGGTTCCAGGGCAATTGGATCGGTCTCGCTCAATGAGCCGCCGCCAGCCCGGTCCACCGGCTCAGCCGCAATCAGGGCGTTGAGGTCGACTGAATCGTTGTTGGCCAGAGCGGGGGCAGGCAGCGCGGTGGCGACCGGTGCGACCTGGTCAATAACTCCCTCGGTCACGCTGCTGAGCGCCGGCTGGTTTTCCTGAAGCCAAACCCGATAGCGACCGGGAATTGCCTGGACGGCCGACGGCAAGGCGAGCAGGCCGATGACCAGCAGCAGCTGGACGCCAACAATCAGTAAGATCAGTCGTTTGGTTCTGTTACTCATAAGATAGTTCCTCTACAAGCGCCGATTTGTAGCATCGGTCAGTTACTATTCTGGAGGGTGGCCAGCGCGTCGGCCGGGGGCCGGTAGTTGGGATTAAGCGACACAGCCTGCTCCCAGTCCGCCGCGGCGGCACGGTCATCGCCCGTGGCCATGTAGGCCAGTCCGCGATAGTAGAACGACTCCTCAAACAAGGGCCGTTCTTCCAGCGTGCGATCGGCCAGCAAGATCACATCGTCATAGCGACCGACCTGATAGTATGCTTCGTAAGGGCCAAATTGATACCAGAGCATGCGCCAGGGTAGACCGATTGACCGGGCTTTGTCATACGCCAGGGCCGCGCTGTCGAAGTCACCCAGCGCCGTGTGGACGGTTCCCAGATTGAACCAGAAAAAGGCGTTCTCTGGATCAGCGGTCGCATCACTCTGGGCTTTCGCCAGGTTGTTCTGCCACATCTGGGTGTCGTCCATATCGTCGCCAATGATGCGGGCGACCTGGTCTGCCTGTTCCGGGGAAAAGAGGACCACGTAGTTGCGGTTGAACTGAGGCCACAGCGATTCCAGTTCCTCATAGGTCAGCACGCGACCGTCGGGATCGGCGTTCTGGAGCGGCTCTTCGCTGGTGCCGAACCAGGAGTCGTAGACCCAGAACTGCTGCTGGACGTCGTCGTAGGCAACCGGCAGAAGATAGTGGCCATACCAACCCAACCAGCGGAACTCACCCGGCGGCTCAATGCCCAGTTCGATGATTACGGGAATCCCGTTGGCGATGAACGCTCGCAGCGTTTCCGCTGAGCCGTTCGTGCGAAAGAGAGCGCCCAGTTCGGTCTGGTCGTTCACGTAGGCAGCCATTTCATCGGGGCCAACATTGCGATCTTCTTCATTCGGCTTCAAGCACGGCAGCCGTGTCATACTGACTCAGGCCAAGGCCATAGTAGCTGAGGGCCATCGCCATCGTTGCCGGACCGCAGTTGTTCCAGTCCTGAAACTTGTGGGTAATCCCGTTAATCCGTGCGGCGGTTGGTGGCGGCGGTTCAGTCGGCAAAGGAACGGCTGTGGCTGTTGGGATCGGCGTCGGTGTGGCGTCTGCCTGGCTGACGGTGAGCGGGGCAGGCGTCGGTGAGGGCGGCGGTGTTGCCGTTACGTCAATTGCCTCAGCCGCCTGTGCGGCCACCGGCGCCAGGAGCCGCTCAGCAGCTCCAGCTGGTGCTGCCACCGTCGGCAGGATTGGTGTCGGATCCGCCGGCAGCGCCATTGCTTGCAGAGGCTCCGGCAGCCGGAGAGCGTACCGGGTAGGGACGGATCGCAGTGCGGCTGGCAATAGCCACACAGCCAACAATCCCGCCAGCAGCAGGCCGCCTCCTAACATCCATGATCTTCGCATATGCCTTCAGAACTATACCCCACTCGTACGAGGCAGATTGTAACCGACCCTACTTCAACAGTTAAGGTGGATCGGACAATGCCTAACTAGACTCTCACGCGTCTGGAGGGGGCAGGTGTTGGCTAAGGCCTATCCGGCTCGTGAACCGCAGGTCGCGTCAGCCAGACCGCTACACCCATCATGAGAAAGAAGGCATAAGCCAGGTCGATGAGAAAGAAACTGTGGTCGACGAGACCGTGGGCTACCATCGCCGCCAATGAGCCGGCGAAGCCAACGGCGACTGGAAGCCACCGGGGATTGACTCCGTTGACCGCCTGCCACAGCAGCCGAGCTGTGACGACGACCATCCAAGTCGAAGGCAATGAGCCCGAACAGCCCAAGGCGCGAGGTGACGTCCAGTACGATGTTGTGCGGGTGGTTGAGATTCGGCTCTTGCCACGCGGCGTCGAGAATGTAGCGACCGCGATAGGCGTAGATGAAGTTGTCCAGGCCTACCCCGAAGAAGGGATGGTCAGCAATCATGTTGGCGGCCGATCGCCATAGGTTGAGGCGCAAAAAGCCTGTTGCGCCCATCAGGTTAAACCGACCGGCCAGTTGAGGTATCTGTGAGGCGACTGCGACGGCCGCGGCACCGGCGCCCAGCCCGGCCAATGCCCACGGCCATGTGCGGCGGCCGTTAGCCCGCTGCCAGAGCCAGAAGACGACCAGCATCGACGCGGGCACACCGAGCAGCAGCGCGCCGCGGCTGAAGGTCAGGAGGATGGCGGTTCCAATCGGCAGGATCGCCAGACCATAGAACCAGCGTCGCCGGCGATTGGCAGGGGCCGCGCCTAGCAACAGGACAGCGACCAGCAAAGGTAAGATGCGTCCCAGATAGAGCGCGACGTTGTTGGGCGAGCCAAAAATGGAGCGCAAGCGCATCAGACCTGCTTCGGCTGTGATGATGTTCTGGCCCGTCACATATTGCCACAATCCGTACCCGGCAACGACCAGCCCGCTCAAGACGAAGGCATCCAGCACAACCCACAGTTCCGACGACCTCAAATGGGTGGCTCGCAGCAGCAAGTAGAATAGCGCTGGTTCGAGGATGACGACCCGCCATTCGTTGGTAGCCACGTCGAGTCGCTCCGTGAAGGCCAGCGAGAAAGTGGCTACTACCACAAACGCAATGACGGCATAATCGGCACGCTGCAGATCTGGCCACCTCCACCGAAGCCGGCCGCTTCTCGCCGCCCCACCTGCGTCGAGCAGGCTGCGTGTCAGCCAGGCGCCGAACGTTACCAGGGTGAACATCTCTACCGGGGAGAAACGATAGCCCAGAATCTCCTTCGGGAGTGGTGCGACATAAAACGGGATGGAGAATGCGATCAGGGCCACACCCCACGCTGGACGGAGTACCAGCAGGACGAACAGAATTGCCAGGGCGATGGCATAGAGTATGAACGATGGCGTGATGTAGAAGATGGTAGCTGCCGCTGCCGTCGCGGCTATCTGCCCAGGGTCGCCAAGTCGACGATAGGCGCCAGCCAGCTCCTGCCCCCAGGTCATCCAACCGGTCAGACCGACCAACCCGGCAGTTGTCGCGACGAGAAGCAGCTGCGTGCGATCGCTGAGGGCAGCATAGCGACTGGATAGTGGCTTCGACCTCGATGACCAACGTGCCGTGCGAGCAGTCTGCCACGCTCCGACGAGACAAAGAAGTCCGATGAGGGCGAGTCCGATGCCGGTCGCAAGATACGGGCGTGGATCCGGCCGGTAGCCGACGCTGAATCCCTTGAGCGCCCACTGGTCCCACCCACCACTGGCAACCATTTCGAGACGATGCGGACCGGGCGGAAGACCGCTGGCAATCGTCTCGATAGAGACGAAGTCGTCCCCAGTTGAAGGTGATGTCAGGATCAGCATTGGGCCGTTCTCGTCAGCCGGCAGCCCGTTGGGCGGCTCGCCGTCAACGGTGACATAGAATCGTGCCCGGTAATCTGCCCGGCGCACCTCGACCGAGACATCGGTGCCCCAGAAGTCGAATGTGACCCGATCGCCGCTGTCGCCGATGTCGGCACCCAGAGCCGGATCAAACTCCCACCCGGCGCTGTAACTCTGGGCGAGATCGGTTGGGGAAGCCACATGGAAACCGGGCTGCGCACGGGCGGGGTCAAGCGCTGCCTGATAGGCGCCCAAGGCGGCGGCCGTTTCTGTGCCTGCGATGGTGAATCCCTGACGCGGGTCGTCCGCCGGAGCGGCACTGTTCCAGCTTTCAAGGAACAGGGGGCCCATCCACGGCCATTCACGCCGGGCACGGTCCAGCGCGGCCACGCTCCATTGGGCGCGCTGCGGGTCGCTGGTCTGGCCCCAGACGGAGGGGGCGCCCGTCCAATCGGGCGGCAGCGCGTTCCAGCCCCAGTTGCCGGCCCAAATCGCCTTGTCGCCATACCCTTGACGGACCAGCTCTTCGCGCATAAAGACGACGCGGCTGAAGTTGAGCCGGCCATCTTCGACGCGACGGTCGTCCGGGCCAGTGTCAAATCCGTACGGTTTTGCGGCAAAGGCATCGACAGTATCGGCCGCTCCCGCACCCAGCATGGCCCGCAAATAGGCGGTCTCGTTTAGATTCTCGGGTCCCGTCTCTATGGTAGGGGCAAGCGGGGCCGCGACGATGAGCGCGTCGGGATCCGCCTCGCGCAGGGCGCGGCTGGTGACCGCCAACAGGGCGCTGTAGGCACCCGGATTGACAAGCTGGTTGCCCCAGTGGGACGACAGATTAGGTTCATCCCAGATGATGTAGCTATCGATCTCGGTGCCGTAGCGACGGCCGAACTCGGCGGCCCACTCTGCGAAATCGGCCTGGTCCGGTAGAGCGTAGTCTGTGGCAGGATCACCGTCCAGTTGAGCGGTCATTTGCAGCCCCGCCGCGGCGGCAGCAGTGATAATTCGGTCGGCAACTGCCCAATCAAACGGGACAGCGAACGAGAATGTCTGCTTAATGGCTGTAACGCCGGACGCCCGGATTGCGCGCAGGTTTTCCTCCAGCTCGCGCTCACCATATTGCTCGAGCGCGACGTTGAGCCCGAGGTGTGAGCCACCAGCGGGGATTGCCTGGGGCGCTGCGCCACCAATCCCGCGGGTGACATAGCGATATTGGTAGACAAGTCCTATCAAAGCCAGCAGGGAGAGAATCGCCAGCACTGCAAAAAGCAGCGAGGCGGCGCGCGAGTGGCGAGGGTCAGGTGTGGTGTTCAGCATTACTGGTCCAGCATACCAGACTGAGTAGGCAAGCGGCCCGGTTGTCGTTGGCTGATTTGCCTACGGTCCGGCTGCGTTCGGGCCGTAGGGGGCCCATGTCGGATGGCTGTCTAGCGAGTCATCCTGTCGCTGACGGTAGACAGAGCCGGTGTTGATGTCAATGATATGCAGCGCCTCATCAAAGATGAAAGCGGCCTGCCCGCCACCCGGCGCCCAGGCGATGAACTGCGGAATCGCCGGGAAGCTGCCGGGCTGGCCGGCTTCCGGATATATCCGCGTGGCCGAGACACCATCTTCTGCTGCCCGCCAGAGCGCATAGTCGCTGCCCAAACCGGCACCTGGTTCAGTCGTCCGCAGATAGTATAGGGCTGAGCTGCCGGAGGAGTCGAGCGCCGACCACACGGCGTGGGACCAGATACCGGCCTGCGATTTGATCGTTCTCACATCGTCCTGCCCCAGCGTAATCTGCCTGACATCAAAGTGGCTGGCGCCATCTGAATCACCCAGACGGTGCTCTGTGTATACGAGCTGACTGCCATCACCTGACCATGCCAGTGACGGTATCCATGCCCACTCCGCTCCCGTGTCATACGGTGTGAACGTACGCAGTGGCTGGGGTTCGACGGTAGCTCCGGACAGCAGGTCGCCCAGGACCGGCGTTTCTTCGGCAGCTTCCTGGGGTACGGGCAGCAGACCAATTGTGTCTGCAAACGCATAGGCAATGTACCTACCGTTGGGCGACCAGCTGTACATCCCGCCCCACCAGCCGTAGGTGGCGGGCAGAGCGCTGGCAAGCCGGATTGGCGCTGTGCCAGCCGCTGGCAGTGTGTCCAGTGTTAGAAGCCAGATGTCATTGTTTGCTTCCCAGCCTGGTGGATTGGGCAAGGCCCTGGCGGTGGTGTACGCAATACGTGGTTGGTCAATGCTGGACGGATCCCATGCTGCCCACAGCACGTTGTCGATATTCAGGGGAACCGGAACGCTGTCCCGGTCAGTGGCCATGATCCACAGGCTGTTGTCGAAAGCTGCGTCTGAGTCTGCTCTGCTGAACAGAAGCCAAGAGCCATCGGGGGAGAGTTGGAAGATCGCGTCCGTCCAGGGTGCCTGCCGTTTCAAGACTAAATGCGCGCTCCGTGCTTTCCCGGACAACGATCGGACGGCCGTCGCTGATATAGGCCAGCGTTCCCGCAACCGCCTGTTCGCTCTGGTTAGCGCCAACACCCACCATGACGATCTCATCAATGGCTGGCTCAATGGTACGTACATCCGTCACCCAACGATCGCGCTCCAGCCCATCCCGGTACGTGATACGGTAGACCACTTCCTGCAATCCGTCGTGACCGCGCTGGACTATGATAGGTTGATCGGTTGGCGACAATTCCGCCGAGCGCACAATTTCCCGCTGAAAGGGTATGGCCGCCGAGGAGATTTCTTCCGACTCCGTGATCCGCACAATTGTGACTTCGGTGACGGGCGGTGGGCCATTGACGGGAGACCATGTGGGAGGCGAGACCTCATCCGCTGGACCAACGGCAAGACCGGCTTCGGCCAGCGCTTCACCGACGGTGCGGGCCGAGGTGGTGATCGTCCGTTCAGTTCTGTCCGCAGTCACGCGCAACTCGCGCGGTTGAGACGAGGGATCGCCAGTGACTGGCGGAGAAGCGTCTTCGGCTGGCTGCGGCCAGCAAGCCGTGAGGGAGAACAGGATGATGGCCAGCAGCAGAACTGCATGCCGCCGCGGACCACCGGCCCGCTTGTGGCGAAAGGCCGTGGGCACGATCGTGGCTATGCCTCGATCCAGAGCTTCGCCACTTCTTCGGGCAGATCGTCGGCAACAGAGTCACTCACGTCTGAGCTGACCAGCGTCTTCAGGTTGCGAAAGACGGCTGAAGTTGCGATTCGCGAATACATACCGTCGGTGTTGCCACTGCGATAGGCTACCTGCTTGACGAACTCTGCTTCCGTGAGATTGGGGTCACGGAAGTTGATAAGGCGCCAGCCACGCTTCAATTCGGCGGCCAACTCATCAGGGAGGGCCTTGGCCAGGTCGCGCTTGGCGCCGCCCTTCAGCGTGAAGCCGAGCGTGCGCAGCACGGCCTCGGTCCACAAGTCAGCGTGCTCCGCGGTTCGCAGTCCGGCGTCGTGCTGGACTTGCGTAAAAAAGGTGTCGAGAGTAGTTACTTGGTTTGCCATGAATGTCCCGTTTGCCAGGATTGACTATGTGCCAATAGCGGCTATAATTTTACGTTTGATTCGCATACACGCGAATTATAGCCGAATGATTGATAGTGACTAGAAAAAGGCGGCAAGTGCGACTGTTTTGTGTGGGGTCGCGAAAGCGCTGTCTGCGAGGAACAATTGAATGTCTGATAATATTGTAATTGAAGCGGAACCCCGCACTGTGACTGGCAAAAAGGTCGCCCAACTGCGCCGTGAAGGGTGGGTTCCGGCTACCGTGTATGGCAAGGGCGAGACAGTCAGTGTACAGATTGAGCGCAAGGCGCTGCGCCGTGCACTGCGGGTCGTCGGCACGACCCAAATGGCCCAGCTTGAGGTAGAAGGCAAGCAGCGCCCTGTTCTGGTCCGTGACATCCAGCAACATCTGACGCGCGGCGAAGTGCTACATGTTGATTTTCTTGTCATCGATATGACCAGTACGTTTAAGGTTGAGGCCGAACTGGTCGCTGTTGGCGAGTCTGCGCCCGCTGCTGAGGGGTTGGGTGTTGGTGTGCTGGCGCTCCGTTCGGTTGAAATCGAAGCGCTGGCCGATGCTCTTATCTCAGAGATCGAGGTCGACATGGCCATGATCACCACTCCGGATGTCGTCATCACCGTTGCCGACCTTGTGGTGCCGAAAGGCGTCACGATTTTAGCCGATCCGGACACGGCCGTCGCCCGGTTTGAGTACGTCTCCTTGCCTGAAGAGGAAGAGGAAGAAGAACTGGAAGACGAATTTGGCGTTGTGGCCGAGGACGTCGAGGTTATTGGCAAGGGCAAGCAGGACGAAGACGAAGAAGAGTTCGAGTAGCCCCAGCCGTGACATGGTCGCAACGCATCTGGCTTGCAGCGATTTTGCTCCTGGCGGCGGCGTTGCGTCTGAGCGGGGTTGCCTGGGATGGGTATCAGCATCATCATCCGGATGAGCGATACATTTCCTGGGTAGCGACGACAATTGAATTTCCGGCAGGGTCCAGCGTCGTTTCCGGAACGGCGCTGGACCCTGCTACGTCTCCGTTCAATCCCTTCCGCTGGCCGCCTGAGGCCATCAGCGAAGGGATTGTTGTTGTCCAGGACGCCCCACGGGCCTTTGCTTACGGGCATGTTCCTCTGTATATGGGTGTGGCTGCTACACGGCTGGTGGAGCGAGTTCCTGAGGCGTGGGCGGAGCGCATCCCGGAGCGCTATTCGCTGGTCGGCGATGTCTTCAATGCGCCAGGCCGTATCGAGTTCCATCATCTGACGGCCGTTTCGCGGGCCCTAACCGGCATTGTCGATACGTTGACAGTTCTGCTCATCTTCTTAATCGGCCGCCATCTGTTTGGCGTGTGGGTTGGGTTGGTCGCCGCGGCGCTGCTGGCGGTGACGGTCATGCACATCCAGTTGGCCCACTTCTTTATCAGCGATCCCTATCTGACGTTCTTTGTCACGCTTAGTCTTTATCTCATGCTGCTGGCCAACGCGCGAGGTCGCTGGTCGATGATCTACCTGGCACTGGCGGCCGTTGTCGTTGGCCTGGCGGTCGGCTCGAAATTCTCCGCTGTCTTGCTGCTGCTGCCGCTGGCGGTTGTTGCCTGGAGTGTGCCGGAGCGTCTCAGGCGTCGCGCTCTCGTATTGGCTGGCATTGTTGGCTTGACCGCGCTGGCGTTCGTCGTCACCAACCCGTTCGCGCTGCTCGATACCAGCTGTGAAGTGCGTTTCGCCACAGTCCAACTGGGGAGCTTAACGCTTGGCCAGCCTGTCATCAATTCGTGTTACCTCGACAATATCCTCGTGCAAAACGCGATGGTAAGCGGGGATGCGCCGCTGCCGTTCACCCGGCAATATGAGGGCACCTTGCCGTTTCTCTATTTCCTGGAAATGCAGCTTCGTTGGGGACTTGGTCCGTTCCTGGGTCTGGTTGCCATCGCCGGCACCGTGTGGGCCGGGTGGCGCGTCTTTGCTGCCTTCCGGGGCAGCCCTGAAACGGACCAAGCAGAGATATGGACCAGCCTGGAGTACCAGGGACTGGCCATTCTGTTGCTGTGGGTTGTTCCCTACTTTCTGCTTACCGGCAGCTTCTACGTCAAGTTCATGCGTTACATGCAGCCAATTATACCGATCGTGATATTGCTGGGCGTGGCCATGCTATTTCGCATAGCGAATGTAAGAGTGAGAGCGGTAGCCTTGACGGCGGTCCTTGTGCCGACTGCTCTTTACGCCCTTGGCTTTGTGGCCATTTATCAAGAACCCCATCCGTGGAACGCAGCGTCAGAGTGGATCTACGACAATGTGCGCTCCGGGACGCTGATACTCAGCGAGCAGTGGGACGACTCGCTGCCGGTTCCGGCTGTCGTGGGCGAGCGGGCTATCCTGTCGGCAGGTTATCGCAATGAAGAACTTAGCTGGCTAACCGGCACAGGCGAGCGGGATGGCGCCGCTAAGTTGGAGCGCAATGCGTCCCTGCTGGCGGATGCGGGATACCTGACTGTGGTGAGCCAGCGCGTCTACGGCGTCGTACCGCGCTTGCCCGATCAGTATCCGCTCTCGTCCGCGTACCATCAGGTGCTCTTCGACGGCGATCTCGGCTATGAGCTGGTTTGGGTAGGCGGCCGTTTTCCGTCTCTCGGCGGTGTGTCGCTCTCACCTGACCTGTTTACGTGGCCGGGTTTGGAGTCCCCGCCGGGGGTCAGTGACTACCTCAACAATCTGCCAGTGTGGCAGCTAGGACGTGTCGACGAGAGCTTTACTGTGTACGATCAACCGTTAACAATGATCTTCCAGAACACAGGCGGGCTGTCGGCCGGCGAGATCGCCAGGCGCATCCGCAGCGCCGGCGCAGCGGGCAGTGACTGACCCATGCATGAGAAGCGCAAGTCGTACGTTCAGCGGATGGCCTATAATCACGATGACAAGCTCGCACGTTGGATGACACAATGAGCATTGATCGACGTTATCTCTACGCAACTGTCTTCATAGCCGGAATGAGTACGCTGGCTGTGGAGTTCACCGCCAGCCGCATGCTGCAAACAGCTTACGGCACGTCGAACATTGTCTGGGCGAACGTCATCGGTCTGGTCCTGTTGGCCCTCACTGCCGGCTATTTCGTTGGTGGTCGCCTAGCCGACCGCTATCCGCGTGCCGACATCTTTTATCTCATCGTTACCGCATCCGGAGTGGCGGCTGTCTTCTTTCTGCTCTTGACCAGCGTTATCTTGCGCGAAGCATCGGCGGCGCTGGCGGCCGTCAACGTAGGTGCAGTGGCTGGTTCGCTCCTGCTGGTCATCGTAGCGCTGGTCGTGCCGGTGACGCTGTTGGGCTGCCTGTCGCCGTTCGCCGTGCGCTTGGCGCTGGATGATGTGGGCGAGGCGGGTCGCACCAGCGGTCGCATATACGCCATCTCGACGCTGGGCAGTCTGCTGGGCACGTATCTACCGGTACTGCTGGTCATCCCGCTGGCTGGCTCGCGGGCGACAGCGCTCATCTTTGGCTCGATCCTGCTTGTGGTTGGTCTGATTGGCCTCTGGCGCGCCCGGCGGCGGGATGCCGGAGCGAGCCGCCTCGCATCAGGGGCGACCGTTGTGGCGGTAATATTGGTTGGCGGGGCGGCCCTGTGGCTTCAAGGGGGAGTGAAGGCCCATCCCGATCAAATCGCGGAAGCCGAGTCTGCCTACAACTACATCCAGGTCATCCGGCAGGAAGACTGCAACTACTTACTACTGAATGAGGGTCAAGCTTATCATTCATTCTATTGTGATGGCGGTCGCGTGCCGGCGGTCTCCGTCTGGAGTATCATGCTGGCGGCGCCTTACTTCAATCCGGCCCCTGTGACGGTGGATAATTCGCTGGTCATTGGTCTGGCAGCGGGGACCATTCCCAAGCAGTTGACAACCGTCTATGGCCCCATTCCAATCGATGCGATTGAAATCGATCCAGAGATCGTGGGCATGGGCGCTGAGTATTTCGCCCTGAATGAGCCGAACATTCGGCCGATTATCGGTGACGGCCGTTTTGAGATGAATCAGCTGAGCGGGCCATATGATCTGGTGACGCTCGACGCCTATAAGGTGCCCTACATTCCCTGGCACCTGACAACCGGGGAGTTCTTTGGCGAAGTGGCGGAGTTGATGAGTGACGACGGTGTGCTGGCAGTCAATGTCGGCCGAACTGCCGATGACAGGCGGTTGATCGAAGCGATAGGCGCCACGATGCTGACCGTCTTCCCATCGGTTCATGCGGTTGACGTGCCCAGCACATTGAATACGATCCTTGTGGCCACGATGCAGCCCTCGGAGTCGGGGACGCTGGCGCAGAATTTGGCGGCGCTGCCTGCTGAGGCGCCACCTCTACTCAAGGCTGTTCTTGATGTGGCCGTTGAGAACGAGCGACCGCAGCAGTTCGAAGGGCCGGTCTTTACAGACGACCGCGCCCCTGTTGAGATAATTAGCGACTCTGTCGTCCTTCGCTTTCTGTTGGGTGCAGGCCCGGAAGGTCTGGACAGCTTGCTAAATTGAGAAGAAACGGCTGGTCTGCGACGGCTCGCGTTTAGAATGAGTCTGTCATTGCGGGCCGTGAGGAAATGATAATGAGCAATAATCCCTTGGTAACCGTTTTGCGATGGCTGGTCATCCTGGCCATGCCGTTTGTATTGGGCTTCGGCATGGTCAGAGCGGTCATCGCCTGGGACTATCCCGCCTTCGAGTACGGCCGCATTGCCTCTGATGCCTACGGCTGGACTGATGAGCAGCGTCTCGAACTCGCACGCGGCACGCTCGATTACATGCGCGAGTCGGCCCCGGCGGAAGAAGTCATCTTCATGCTCGAAGATCTTCGCTTGCCCGGCACGAGCGACCCGCTGTACAACGAGGCCGAAATCGGGCATATGATCGACGTCAAGCATGTGACCGACGCCATGACCAACATCTTGATCGTGGGCGGCATCATTGTGGTTGGTGGTCTGGCATTCCTCTTTCTCAGGCCTGAGACTCGGGCTCTAGGTTGGAAGACGTTGATGCAGGCTGGCCTGTTCACGGTCATTGCCCTGGCGGCGATTGCCCTGTTCATCCTGCTGGCGTGGCCAATCTTCTTCGAGCAGTTCCATGAGCTCCTTTTCCCACCGGGGACCTGGACGTTCTTTTATACCGACTCCCTCATCCGCCTGTTCCCGGAGCAGTTCTGGTTTGACGTGGGTGTCATTATCAGTGTAGGGACTTTGCTGTTGGGTGGCCTGGTCGCTCTGGTGGGCTATATCGGATGGCGGCGAAGCGCGCAGCGACTCTCAGCGGACGACGGCGATCTGAAGACAGCGACTGCGCCGTAGGTGCCGTCGTCTACGGGAGTGTAATGGTTAGAAACGTGGCGCGGTCGGGAAAGACCCACAACCTCTGGCGCACGTCGCTGTTGATTTCCAACTCGTAGTAGCCCGGCACCACGTCGTCCAGCACGAGGTTTTCCTGCCGCTGGTCGTCGCTATTGACCCCTCCGGCAGCGTAGGTCGTTCCGGCTGTGTACGGTGCCTGTCCGTCAACACGCCGCAAGACAACGGGCGCTTCGAGGACGGGACTGCCGTCTGGCCATGTGATGCGTGCGGCGACCGCCCCCAGACCGGCGAATGGCTCTAGCCACAGCAGCGGGTTGCGGGTTGCGCCGTAATCGTTTGCTCCTTGCCGTACCTCGAAATGCAGATGTGGCCCATACGCCACTCCCGAGTCACCTGAGAAGCCGATCAACTCGCCGCTGCTTACCTGCTGGCCACTTTCCACCAAAATCGCTGACAGGTGCCCATAGAGGGTAAACAAAGGTGCGTTGCTTCCGGGCGCGGGCGGGTGCTCAAGCACAACAACCTGACCATAGAACTCTGGTTGAGGGCCGACGGTAACAGTGTCGTCGGGCCCAGCGAAGCGGACGATGCCGTCAGCGGTCGCCAGGACGGGGGTTCCGCTGGGCACATTGAACTCCACACCGTGATGGATCTGAAGCGTGCCTCCCCGCGTGCTGCCGTAAGGATATGCTTTGTCAGTCCACTGAGAACTGTCCGCAGGGACAGGACGGTTCAGGATGAAGTGCTCGGCTGGGTCTGGCGGTGGTGGCGGTGGTGGTGTGAATGTGGGTGCGGGCGTTGGAGAAGCTGTCGGCGTCGCTGCCTGGTCCGAGTCAACGGTGCTCACGGGGGCAGCTGTGGCCGTAGCTGGTGCAACAGGCGTCGGAGTAGACGGCGCCATGACCGTTGGCGATGTTGTGTTGATGGCCACGTGGGTCGCGGTGGCGGTTGGCGGCGTCGGAGGTGCCGCCAGCGGCGTGGCCAAGTCGCCCGGCGTGAACGTCGCAGGGGGCGACGCCTGGTCTCCGACCTGCGGACCGGCTCCACATGCTGATAGGACGGCAAGGGCCATGATCAGGCCCGCCAGCGCCTGCAATCGACGTTTCAAAGTAGCTCCCCAGCGTCTTCTTAGAATCCGCCGCGGCTTCGCGCGGTCTGGATTGCCTCTGCAACCAACTGCTCGACTTCACTCTCCAGCGACGTCAGCTCCGCCTGCCATGCTGCCGCAAGTGCCTGGTCATCGATGCTTGCGGCGTTGATTTGAACATTGAAGGCGGCGATCTGGACAGCCGCCCGCGCTATCGCGGCGGCGGCAGCCGCGTCGGACGATGCATTGATGTTGCCAATGGCCGCAATCTCGTTGGCCAGCACGGCTGCGTCCCGGCTGAGGCGGGCCACCTGCAGCGGGACCTCGCTTGCGCCCACGTAAGCGGCTTGCAAGGCGGCTGCTTTGGCTTCCGGCTCCATCTCTTTGTTTCTAATGACGTCCATCACGACTCCAAAGGCGGCGATATCGGCGGCGATACTGTCCTGGAGTTGATGACGGAGTGTTTCTGAACTGGCGAGGATGGCCTGCGTTCTTTCTTCCACCGCCACATACTTCTTGCGCCCGGCGGTCAGACCGGCAACCATCTGGGCCAGCGCGGCGGCGAGCGATCCGGCGAGCGCGGCCACAGCTCCGCCACCGGGAGCGGCCGTCGGCGCAGCGACCGCATCCAGGAAAGTGGTTGTTGTCGCGCTGACAGGCGGGTCCTCCTTCTCCGAGTTGGATACCAGATTGAATTCGAGCACTTGCTCGCTGTCCATGTCGGCCAGCTGCAAGTACCAGCGAGCGCTGTTGATAAGCGCCTGCTCCGGAACCAAGCCCACCAGTTCAGCCCGTGTGACTGTGACGCCCCGCTGGGCTGCCTCGCGAAGGACAAACTCCTGCACCACATGAATGGGTGTCTTGGTGAAATCCGTCAGGTTCATGCTAACCTGAGCCTGACCTTCCACCAGGAAGCCCTTGGCCTGGACAAAACGCAGGCCGCCGCTGCTAAAGCGTACGGCACGAGCGATCGCCTCGGCAATCGACACGTCATCGGTGTTCAGGTACAGGTTATAGGCGATCAGAAACGGCCGGGCGCCTATCACGGTGGCGCCCCAGGGCTTCGGTTCGGCCGGCCCGAAGTCTGGCTGACGGTCAGCGGATGTAGCCACTTCGGCCCGCCATGCCTCGTACTCGCCCTTACGGATCCGCGACAGAACGACACGCTCCGGTCGCTTGGCAGCCGCGCCGTACAGGTAGACGGCGATCCCCAACTCTTCACCGACGCGTTGGGCCAGATTGGTGGCGATTTCCACGCACTCATCCATGGTGATATTTCGGACCGGGATGAATGGGCAGACATCGGTCGCGCCCAGCCGGGGGTGTTCCCCACTGTGATGATCCATGTCGATCAGTTCGGCCGCTTTGCCGATGCCCCGAAAGGCCGCCTCGGTCACATCCTTCGGCCCGCCGACAAAGGTGATGACGGTCCGATTGTGGTCCGGGTCGGCGCTGACGTTGAGGACCTGAACACCAGCCACGCTGCGAATTGCCTCGGCGATCGCTTCGTAGATGTGTGGATCGCGGCCGTTGCTGAAATTGGGGACACATTCGACGATCTGCTGCATTGTTGCCTCCTGGGATACGAGTTGTGGGACAGTGGTAGAGTTTGTCGTTGTCTGTCAGGGTCGCCGAACTCGGCGAAGCCGTGCTTTGAACCGCTTCCAGCGTTCCTTAATCGGGTTAACGTCATCGCTCTCAAATGACTGATCGCTATAGCGGGCGCGCACGAACGCCTCGGTTAGCACCTCGACATCTTCTTCGGCATCTGGATACTGGCCCTTCAGGTCACGCGCATATTCGAGCGGTGTTTCATCCTGGCGGCGTTCCAGACCCGATTCCTGGGCACGGCGCACCGTAGACAGGTAGAAGTAGCGCACCTGATCGCGCGGTGACAGCGCATTGATCCGGAGGAAGCGCCATCGAGGGGGGGCAGGCAGTCCACCGACGTCATTTCGTCCGGGGATATTGATGGTCAGCGCTCGGGCAAGCTGCCGCCTGGCGCGGCGGGCGCGACCTGATAGGGTGGACCACCAGCCGGCTAACAACACCCGAAGCTGGTTCCAGTTTGTTCTCAAACTGGCCCGGTCGAAGCGGAAGCCACGTTCGCGCAAGAAGAACAAGGTGGCAGCGACGCTCCCTGCCAGCACCAGCGCCCAGAATGCCGACGTGACTATCAAGGTTAACGTGTCATTGCTCTGGCCCGCCTGGGCAGCGGCCTGCTGGAACTCCTCCATCTCGAAGCTCGGCACAGGATTGGACTGCTCATTACCCATCATGGCCGCCAGCATGGCCAGGAACGAGGCGATAATGGCCGACAGCAGAAGGTTAATGAAGTTAAAGACATAGGCGAATCCGGACAAGCCATACTCAAGGACGCGAGCGATGGGCACGGTCGAGCCGATAGGCAGGAAAGCGGCTACCAGGGCGATCGTCAGGAGGATTAGCAGGCTCGTTCGCTGCCAGCTTCCTTCGAACGCCGCTTCCTTAGCCACCCCATCCATCAACCAGCCCGCATTCATCCGCAGCAGCCGGGCGTGGCTCAGCAAGAGAAAGCCGAGCAGGAAGTAGACCAGGAGCGAGAGCAGCATTGGCGGCTCGAGGCCGAGTCGGGTAATGTCAATCGGATTGGATACGGTGGCAAACTGATTGACCTCGAAGGTGCTCAAGGCGGTCAGGATGACGATGACGAATGCGCCTAACAGCCAGAAGCGCAGGAAGTTGGCCTGCAATGCGTCGCGCTGACGACCTATCGGTTGGTCATCGGCCCGGGCCTTCTGGTCGGCCGTGGATAATGTATAAAAGTCCAGTTCATACGGGCTCACATCGAGCTGGTTGTAAAGACTGCTCAGGCTGCTGGCGAACCACCAGACGATCAGGCTGATCAGCGCTGTGGTCAGGAATCCGCCGCTAAGTAAGAACGTTGTGGGTGACTGCATCATCTGACGAAGCTCGTCGACCGACGGTATGCCGCCAGCGAACAGGAGCCAACTGACCACACGGGCCAACAAGACGACGATGATGATCTCTGTGATGCGGTAGACAGCCTTATCCACACCAAAGCTATCCGGGTTGCCTAACCACGCGGCCGTGTAGGCGCCTTCGAGGCCGACGGCGAAGAGGAGCGGAATGAGGAGCAACCAGGCGAGCTCGGGCGTCCCGATGCCGACGATGGTCAGGAAGGCGGTCCCGAGCGCCGTGGCCAGGATGGCAATGGTGAGCGGCCGCCAGAAACGGCGCGTCCACGGATCGGTTTCGAATGGCAACCGTTCTTCCGACACACGGCGCGGCCGCACTATCTCGGCTTTGATATTGGCTGCCCGGGCTTTGCCGGGATTGCTGGGGTACTTCCTCATCGTGTCCTAGGCGGCAGGCACAGGCACCGACATGCTGGTCGGACTGCGCCACTGGTCGAAATCTTGTACAGCAGTGACATTGAACGCGCGAAATCCGAGGCGTCTCGCTCGTTCCCGAACCTCGCCGAAGTTGCGATCAGGTTCCACTGCAAAGAGGATGGGATTGTAGCCGGTGCGGACCAGGCGATGGAGCGCGTTGCAGGTGGCTATGTCACCTCGCGGGGTGATGGCAAGGATGGTGATGCCCCAGCTCAGGCCGGCGCACGCGAGGTTGGCCCAACTTGAAAATGGCACCGTCGGCCGCCGCTCGAGGCGTGCCAGTTGTTCAAGAAGTTTCATGAGCTGGGCGCGGCCACCTTGCGGCTTAATGCCCGGCGGCATGTAGGGCGTCCATTCCGAATTGACTGGTGCAGAGGTGAACTCCAGGCGGCCGCTGATCTCGTCGAACTCCAGGCTGCTCTCCTGCTGCCGCAGCGGATCTACGCCATTGGTCAGTAAACCAACAGCCTGACGCTGGTTGATGAGATGGTTGGCAAGGGAAGCTGCGGCAACGATCGCCCATTCGCTCACATGATAGCGGCTGCTGCGCTGGAAGTCGTCTTCGTTTAGATTAAGCAGCACCATCGCTTCGAGACTGATGGCAGGCTGGAAGGTGCGCACTTGCAGGGTGTTTGTATGGGCGCTCGCTTTCCAGTTCATCTGGCGCAGCGAGTCGCCGGAACGGAACGGTCGAACGCCGGTAGGGCGGGCAGGGTCTTCGAACAGCCTCTGGTGGCTGGCGATAGTCCCGAACGGGAGGCGCGAGGGCAGGCCGAGCCGTGCGAGCTGGATGATACGCGGATAGACGGTCAGGTAGTCGGGCGCAAGGTACCCACGCTGTTGGGATGCGAGGCCGAACAGGTCGCCACTCACCATCCGCAGCGGGCCCAGCTTGTAGTAGCCTCGCCTTTGGGCTTTGACCGGATAGCTGAAATTGAATGTGCTTTTGCCTTTTAGGGCTGTGACGCGCTGGGTTGTCTCGCTGAGACGCAGCTCAGGTGGTACGCTTTCGCTGAATTGGAGCCACGGAATGGCCAGGCGCCCCTGGTTCTCAAGGCGTATGTCAACGTTCACCGTCTCGCCGAGGAAGCTGCGCCGGGTGAAGTTGCGCTGGACAACGAGACGCTTCACGGAAAGTGGCGTGACGATACGACTCCACAGGAAGATTCCAACAGCCACATAGAGGATGTAGAAAACGAAGTCGACGCGCAGCAAGAAGGCGACAGCCAGCAGCAGCAGCATGAGCCAGGCGTACTGGGCCATCAGGTCAACTCTCCGATATCGAGCGGCGTGTCGACTATGACTTGACGCAGCGTCTGGTCCACCGTTGTGCCTCGCAGCGCGCTTTCCGGGTGCAGGAGGCAGCGGTGGGCCAAGACCGGCAAGGCGAGGTGTTTGACGTCGTCAGGCAGGACGTAGTCGCGTCCCTGGAGAGCGGCATACGCTTGCGAAGCGCGATAGAGCGCCAGGCTGCCGCGCGGGCTGGCTCCGAGGATGAAGTCGGGCTGTTTCCGGGTGGCAAAGACCAGTCTCACGATGTAATCTCTGACGGTGTCATCGACGTGGACCTCCCACACCTGGCGTGTCAGGCTCTCCAGCTGATCACTATCGACGGCCGCCTGCAACTGGTCAATGGGATGTACGCCGCCCAGATTAAGGAGCATCTGGCTTTCGCTCTCTTCGCTCAGGTAACCAAGCGACAGCTTGAGGAAGAACCGGTCAAGCTGGGCTTCTGGCAGCGGAAAGGTGCCTTCATACTCAATCGGGTTCTGGGTGGCGAGGACAAAGAACGGGCGCGGCAGAGAGCGTGTCACACCATCGACGGTTACCTGACGTTCACCCATTGCCTCCAGCAGGGAAGACTGCGTGCGGGGCGTCGCCCGGTTAATCTCGTCGGCCAGCAGAATATTGGTGAAAGCTGGTCCCGGAATGAAAGTGAATGCCTGCGAAGGTT
This sequence comes from uncultured Chloroflexia bacterium, assembly GCA_963715935.1. Lineage (GTDB taxonomy): Bacteria > Chloroflexota > Anaerolineae > Promineifilales > Promineifilaceae > Promineifilum. Next base: position 644,050 of record CAVQSM010000011.1, read on the forward strand.
GGTCAAAGACGGAAACACCAGTGACGTCGTTGGGCAGGAGGTCAGGCGTGCATTGCAGTCGTTTGAAGCTCAGGCCGAGGCTGGTCGCCAGAGCACGGGCGAGCATCGTTTTCCCGGTGCCAGGCACATCCTCTAACAAGACATGCCCTTCGCACAGGACTGCCACCATCACCAGTTCAAGCTCAGCCTGCTTGCCGATAATGACCTTCTGCACATTGTCCAGAACTTGTTGGGAAAACGCTTGAATTGGATTCATGGGTCAGTTGGCGTACGGATTCTTAATGCGTCCATCTTAACATACTCATGGTTGAATTGGTACGTAATCCAACATGACTGTTAGAATGGAACCAATGACACCCCCGCACAGTAGCCTTCCTATTGACACCACCTTTGACTCTCAGTTTGCCGACCAACTGGCCCGGATCGAAACGTTCAATAAGCATCATTACCGGCCCAATACCTATCTGCATAAATGGTGGGGACGGCGGTGCGGGAGCACGTTTCGGCTGATTCTCAAGGGACTGGTGGCGGAGGATTCAGGGACAGACTATTATGCTCCAGGCGGCCTGGAAGGCAAGATCATCCTCGACCCGATGATGGGTGGAGGGACGACAGCACACGAGACGATCCGGCTTGGGGCAAGCTTCATAGGGGTCGATATTGATCCGATTCCGGTACTTCAGGCACGAGCCACGCTGACCCCCGTTCCCCTGGATGATTTGCAGGAGGCATTTTCACGGCTCTTAGCTGATGTTCGGGACGAACTGGAGCCGCTATTTGAGACAGCCTGCCCGACCTGCGCCCGAGCTGTGTCCTTCTGGCACATGCTCTACGGGCTGCGCCAGCGTTGTGGGTGTGGCGAGGTCTGGCTGGTCGATTCGCTTGACCTGCGGCAGGAGACAGACGGGACGATGCTGCGTTTCTGCGAGCTGTGTGGAGAGGTGAGGCGCGAGGGCGAGCACGAATGCGTGTCGCGACCCTATCGCCAGCGAATCGTCGATCGCCAGGCGGTGGTTTGCGACACATGTGGCGAGCAATATGAAGACATCGCCGAACTGCCTTACTACCAACGCTATGCTCCTGTGGCTGTAGCCGGCCATTGTCCGGAGCACCACCTGTTCTACAAGTCACTCGACATCGCAGACTGGGAGCGCTGGCAAGCGGTCGAAGCCCATCGTGCCACGGTCCGCTTTGACCGGGACGCGTTTCGGGTCGTGCCGGGCGACAAGTCTGCCCAGCTCATGCGGCGGGGTATTGACAGCTATCTGGACCTGTTCACGACGCGCCAGCTGCTGGTGATGGAGCGCGCCATTGAGCAGCTGCCCGTGGACGATGAGCTGGTCCGGTTGAATCTGGCGCTGCTGCTCTCAACGTCGCTCGAGTTCAACTCCTTGCTTTGCGGCTTCAAAGGGACCAGGAAGCGGCGTTCTGGCGCCGTCCGGCACACGTTTTCCCATCATGCCTACTCGTTCCCCTACACCGCGTTAGAGAACAATCCGATCTACCGGCGCCGTTCCTCCGGGACGCTGGCCAAGCTGTTCGCCGGACGTGTCGTGCGCGGCAAACAGTGGGCCGTGGCTCCGCGAGAACGACTCTTGCAGCCCGGCCCGGCTACATTCGCTGAGATACAGGGCGAATGCGATCTCGGTTGCGAAGTCAGCTCTCAAGCAGATCTTGCGGGGACCGAGCGCCACTTCCTGATCCATCAGGGGTCAGCGACCGATCTCCCTCTGCTGGACAACTCAGTCGACGCTGTGGTAACAGACCCGCCGTACTTTGACTCTATCCAGTACAGCGATCTGGCCGCCTACTTTCGGGTGTGGCTGCGAGACATGCTCCCGGACGCAGCTGACTGGCAGTACGACCAGGACGGATCAGCCGTGGGAACACGACAGGACTCGGACAGCCAGCGGTACCGTCACCTAATGACCGGCATCTTCCGAGAGTGTCACCGTGTTCTGCGGAACGATTGTGGCCGGCTGATCTTCACCTTCCACCATTGGCGCGCGGAAGCGTGGGCGGCGCTGGCGTCCAGTTTGTTTGAGGCCGGTTTTGTACTTGTCAATCGCTATGTAGTCCACTCAGAGCATCCGGTCTCTGTCCATGTGGCCAACATGCGGGCGTTGACCCATGATGCGATTCTTGTGCTGGCCCCTCGCGAGGCGACAGGGCCGGGCGCATGGACGCGGCCTGCCGAGTTTCGCACGGACGACAGCGAATCGTTCTCCGAAGATTGTGGGCAAATGCTGGGGTGGATACTGGCCCAACCGTCTTCGACAGCGGACGAGGTCCTCGCCCTTTGGCAAGCAGCGCTGGATTGATTAGCGGTACTCAAGGTTGAGGGCCAGTTGGCGAGCGCGGCTTGGGTTGGGCTGGCTCGCCGTCAGACACCAGACCATGCCGTGTAAGATTTCGCTCCGCTCGATGTCGAAGCCGGCGCGGTGGAGCGCGTGACGCAGTTCGCTTTCGGCTGGTAGCGCCAAGTAGCCGGGTCCGAGGACGAGCAGGTTGGTCTGAGACTTGAGCCGCTCAGCCATGACAAGACGGCCGTCCGGCGCCAGAATCCGTTTGGCTTCTCTCAGGAGCATATGTCGTTCTTCGCCACCGCTGAATTCAGACCAAACGGCGTCCAGGAAGACCGTGCTCACGCTGTTGTCCGCCAGCGGTAGCAGGGCAGCGGTGCCATCGAGCCAGCGCAGTCGAGGGTCGTGGGGGGCACGTGGTGCTGCCCGGCGGCGTCGGCGAAGCGTGGCCGACGGCGTGCTTTCCGGATTGTAAATGTCAATGTCATGAACCACCCCGGTCGTCAGGCGTCGGGCGACAAAGATCGCACCTGAACGCGTTCCCAGATCGACATAGGCGATTTGATGCGTTGGCCGTGTCTGGCTCAGCCGATACAGAACGTCGATTGGCCTGCTACCGGGCGTATCATAGAGTTGGTGTACAGCCCAGAAATTGGCCAGAAGGAAATACGCCGCGACGAGGATGATGGCCAAGGCAAACGGCACGAATGCGTACCATTCGCGCACAAAACCGATGCCGATCAGGAGAAGGGCGGCAATCACACTCCCGTAAAGCGCGACGAAGAGCGGCCAATGGGTTCGTATGCTGCTGCGAGTCCCTTCGTAACGCGGATGGGTTTCCATAATTGTCTCATGAGTTTCAAAATGCTTGGACGTTCGCCACTCAGGGGCTATTGTAGGTAAACTTCTCGCAGATGTCACAGAGCGAGCCAGAGGAGCCACAACCAACAATGAACGACCAAGACACAGCCTACGATCGATTTGACCAGAGATATCAGGATGACCAGGTGCCGTGGGACGACACGCTCCCGCCTCCGGAGATCATGACCACCGCCGAGCGGCTCAGCCCCGGGCGCGCCCTTGACCTGGGCTGCGGCTACGGACGGGCTGCCATTTACCTTGCCGAGAAGGGATGGCACGCGGTGGGTGTTGACTTCATTCCCAAGGCCATCGCTGTGGCAAGTGAGCGCGCTGCAGAGCATGGTGTGGCGGAGCGGGCGCAGTTCTATCAGGCATCGGCCGATGATCTGGGGATTCTGGATGGGGAGTTTGATTTGGCCATCGATGTGGGTTGCATGCACTCGTTTACCGAAGAGATGCTAACTGGCTACGGTCACGAGCTGCGTCGACTGCTGAAGCCGGGTGCAACCTATATGCTATTCGCCCATCTCAAGGACGATACCGACGAACAGGACGTTGACACGGACAGCCGGCCGCGAGGTATCGATGAGGTGCAGATAACGTCTCTCATGGAAAACGGCTTCCGCCTAGAGGCCGTTGAGTATGGCCTGACTCAGGTAGAGGATAATGCTCCCTGGCGCTCGGCCTGGTACTGGTTCAAACGACTTCCGGCATAGTTGTGGTCGCCAACTGCATCAAACGGCCGCCAATCGCTCATCATAGATCGGGGCTTGTTGGGGCCACCCAAATGCACCCACTTCCCTAGCCAGTGCCGCGGCTGTCCGACGGGCGGCTGACGGGTCGCTGAGCGCCTCTCGAAGGCGCGACAGCAGCTCGCTACGTCGATCATAGAGGCAGTGCTCGTGGAACGTGACCGGAATTAGTTCTGGATAGCTCAGTCGATGGGGCAAGATTGGCAGCGTGTGGGCGTGGATGGCCTCCAGAATGCTGATGCCAAAGAATTCGTGACGGGCAGTCGAGAATGTGATGTCCGCTTCCCACAGCAGTTCGCAATAGCGCTCGGCGTCAGCATAGCCGAATTGGATGACGCGCGGACCGAGGTCGGCGGCCGCCTTCTCAAACGCCGGCGCATGAACGCCGAATCGCTCCCCACAAAACGCCACGCGGAACGCATGGCCTTCACCGGCGAGTGTCGCCAGAATGTCCAGAAATAGCTCCGGGTTCTTGTCATACTCCCACCGTTGGTTCCAAAGTATGAGGGGTGGGGCGGTCTGCTCTTGCAGTTCGGCTGGAGGCGCGCCCAGGCGCTCGAAGTCCACGCCTACCGGGAGAACGCTGCTGCTTGCCGCCACCGCGTCGATGCTTTGCCGCTCATTGTATTCGGGGAAATGGTTCAACAAGGCAGGCAACGCTTGCAGGAACGTATCGCGATGATAAGCGGAATTGAAGAAGATGTGATCGGCCGCCAGCATGGACTTTAGATTGATGAGCGCATAGAGGCGATCCGATTCGCGGAGCTGACGCCGGCGACCGCTGCGCGGGTCCTGGGCGGGCAGCGGATAGGTAAGCTGGTTCTCATGCATGTACAGGGCTACGGGCAGCGCAGCCGTCTGGCGACGAGTCAGGGCCAGGAAGGTGGTGAGGTCGAGCATGTCGGTGGCCAGAATCATTGAGTGGGCAGGAACGGATTCACCAACCAATGCCCGAAACTGATTCGAGATCGTTATCGCACCTCCTACCATGCGCCACTTCCAGAATCGCGCCGGCAGCGTGAGCAGTTCGACGGTGTGGCGGCTGTGGTGCTGATAGCCTTCCGCCCAGGCCTTGTGGCTGCCGCCGTGGTAGGGTGAGAGAAGATAGATGTGCATGCGCGATCCCAAGTAGGTTTAGACTGGATGCAGGCCGGTGAATCTAGTGTTGTGCTATAATTCGACCGACTTTTCACCTTGGTTTATACTCGTTGATGAAGGGCTATGCGAGCAGAGTTTAATGATGACTGGCGAGTTGCGGGAACTATATTGGGACTCTACCTATGCGATAGTCGTTGGTCTGATGGAGACCCACCCGCAGCGCAGCCCTGACGATGTTGGGCTCGATGAGTTAGCCGGGTTGGTAGAAGCTCTCCCCGGATTTGTTGATGCCCATGAGCTAGTCACTGAGCGTATATTGCTAGATATTTTATCTGTATGGTATGAGGAGGCGACAAACCTATGACGGTAGCCGATTCGGGATCCGCAAGTGGCGATATCGTAGTTCCGGATGAAGTCAGTAACAATGTCTTCATCACCAATATTGCCAAGCTGCTTGACCCCGTCTACAACTGGTCGCGCAAGAATTCAGTCTGGCCGATGGTATTTGGCCTGGCATGCTGCGCCATTGAGATGATCTGCACGGCATCGAGCCGGTACGATCTGGCGCGTTTTGGCATGGAAGTGTTTCGTGCAACCCCGCGTCAATCTGATTTGATGATCGTGTCTGGCACGGTGACCAAGAAGATGGTGCCCACGATTGTGCGGCTCTATAACCAAATGCCGGAACCACGCTACGTCCTGAGCATGGGCGCGTGCGCTTCAGGCGGCGGGCCCTTCAAAGAAGGCTACAGTGTGGTGGACGGAATCGACAAGTTCTTGCCCGTCGATGTGTATGTCCCCGGTTGTCCTCCGACTCCGCAGGCATTGATCAACGGCCTGATTGCCCTTCAGGAAAAGATTGACCAACAGTCGATTGCCACGGCGCCGTGGTATCGCAAGGACGACCCGACCGCCGGGCTGTACCCAGTGCCCGTCCTCGGGCCGGATCTGGTGGATGTCCGCCAGCTGGGCACGATTCGCAGCGAAGCGGCCAAGTATGAAGCCGAGCGCGTAGCTAAAGCCGTTGAGGCCGAAGCGGTCGCAGAAGTAGTGGCTGAAGGCAGCGCGGGAGATTCTTCAGATGAGTGATGTAACGATGGAACCTACAGCTGGGGGTGACCCCGCTGTGGTGGGAACGCCGGCCGAAGTGGCCGCCGCCAGTCTGAAAGAGCTCTTCCCCGAAGGCGTAGTGGACGACACCCGCGAGGGGTACGAAGGGCTGGTCGTTGACGCAGACAAGATCGTCGAGGTGGCGACTACCATGCGGGATCAGCTGGGCTTCAACTATCTTTCCAGCGTGACGGCCGTCGACCTGATTGAGGAGAACAAGCTTGAGGCGGTTTACCATGCCTACAGCATTTCCAAGGGTGGTTCAGCGCTGACCCTGAAGGTTCAGGTGGACCGGGACGAACCAGTCATTCCGACGCTTGTGCCTGTCTTCCCCGGTGCAAACTTCCAGGAACGCGAAGCGTACGACTTGATGGGCATTCAGTTCGAAGGCCATCCTGATTTGCGCCGCATCTTGACGTGGGACGGCTTCGCCGGACATCCACTGCGCAAGGATTGGAAAGAGCCGTTCTTCGAAGAGGAAGAAAAACCATTCGGCAGCCGCTGGCCTGCGGGTGAGGTATTCCGCGCCGAAGAGCGCAACCCGTATGGCAAGAATGTCCAGTATCCAGCCGGCTGGCTGCCAACGGGCGACGAGTATGATGTAGAAACCGATGTTTATCTCGGACTGTCCTACACGCGCGAATCGCCAACTGGCATTAAGACAGACAAGGTTACGGTTAACCTTGGTCCGCAGCATCCCAGCACCCACGGTGTGTTCCGGATGGTTGTCACGCTGGATGGCGAGACCATCGTCGACTTGAAGCCGGTAATGGGCTACTTGCATCGCAATCACGAGAAGATTGGCGAACGCAACACGTTCATCATGAACATGCCCTACACCGACCGGCTCGATTATCTGTCGTCGATGTGCAACAACCACGGGTACGCGCTGACCATTGAAAAGCTGTTTGACATGACAGTGCCGGAGCGTGCGGAGTGGATTCGCATCCTGATGGCGGAGTTGACCCGGATCTGCAATCATCTCTGGGCGTTGGGCTTCTTGCTCAACGATCTGGGTGCCCTGCAGACGCCGATGCTCTATTTCTACATCGAGCGCGAACTGATTCTTGATTTGTTCGAGGCGGCCTCTGGCTCGCGGATGATGTGTAACTACATGCGGTTCGGTGGCGTTGTCTACGACCTGCCTGACTATGTTCGTGAACAGCCGACCATGAAGTTCCTCGAGGAACTCATTTACGATCGCTTGCCGCGCGCGTTGGAGCAGGGTGATGAGCTCATTACCGGCAACGAGATCGTCCGCGCCCGGAGCATAGGCGTGGGGTATCTGTCGCCGGATGATGCCATCGCCTACAGTATGGCCGGACCAATGCTGCGCGCCAGTGGCGTTCCATACGATATCCGCCGAGCCGAGCCGTATTCGTACTACGAGCATCTCGACTTCGATATCGCTGTACGCTACAACGGCGATATCTATGATCGCTACCTGGTTCGCATGGATGAGATGCGCCAGAGTCTTCGCATTTTGGAGCAGGTCTTGCCCCATTTGCGCCGCACTGAAGGCGGCCCGGTTGTCGATGACAAGCCACAATACGCTCTGCGCGCGCCGCGGGCTGGTGAGTCGTACGGTCGTGTGGAGAATCCGAAGGGCGAGTTGGGCTACTATGTGACGACGAAGCGTCGCAGCTCGACACCTGAACGGTATCATGTTCGCGCTCCATCCTTCATCAACCTGACCGCACTCGGACCCATGTCGATTGGCACGAAAGTGGCCGACGTGGTTGGTATCCTGGGTAGCATCGACATTGTGCTGGGTGAAGTGGACCGCTAGGGTCTGCGTCCCACGCTGGAGAAACTATGTACGGAACTGGAATTCTCAAAGGGATGGCAGTCACCATTCGTCACTTCGTTGAAAGTTACGCGGATGATTTGCGGTGGATCGGCAAGGGCGGCCGTTATTACAATGAAACGGCGCTGAATCAACGGCAGAGTCTCGACGGCGAAGGCATCGTTACGGTCTTCTACCCGGAAGAGAAGCTGGACACTCCAGAGCGCTTTCGCTTTGTGCCGTTTCTGGTCACCGATGATCCGCCACCCGGACAGCCGTGGGGGCAGGATTGGTGTACTTCCTGCGGCATTTGCGCCAAGGTGTGCCCGCCCCAGTGCATTTGGATCGAGCGGGGTAAGCTGCCTAACGGACGGCCGAAGCCGGAACCGATCAACTTCTACATCGATATTGATATCTGCATGAACTGTGGATATTGCGCTGAGTTCTGTCCGTTCGACGCCATCAAGATGGACCACGATTACGAGCTGGCCAGCTTTGATCGCACGACAGCCCACATTCACGACAAGGCCCGTTTGAGCAAGCCGCTCAGCTACTGGCGCGAGATTGCGCCCAAGAAGGCGGCCGCCGAGCAGGTGGCGCGTGAATTCGTGGAAGCCAACAAGGGCAAGAAGCGTGATAAGGATAGCGCTCGCGAGGAACGTATCGCGGATGCGATGGCGAATCAGCTGGTCTACAAGGGCAAGCTCTATTAAGCAGCAGCTTCGCCTCATCTGCCGGACACAAGGCCGGAGCGTACCGCCTGGTTCGGCTCTAGAATAGCAGTCTCGTCGAAATCGCTCCACTCGGAGCGATTTCGCATAATGACCAATTGGAGATGTATAGATGACAGACAACCTGTCTCAGAATTCTGTAACCGAAGAAGCGGTGATGGCGGCGCTGTCGACCGTCATTGAGCCTGAGCTCCACCGCGATCTGGTGTCTCTCAACATGATCCGTAATCTCAAGGTTGACGGACGTGACGTGGAGTTCACCATCATGCTGACAACCCCGGCTTGCCCGCTGCGCGGCAAGATGGACGCCGATTCGCGGGCTGCTCTGGCGGCTGTGCCTGGCATTGGGCAGATCGAGATCAAGTGGGACGCTGATGTGCCGGCGGATAGGCGGATTGGCTCTCAGGTTGGGCAGCAGTTCCGCAACACGATTGCCGTCTCCAGCGGAAAGGGTGGTGTAGGTAAGACGACGATGGCTGTCAATCTGGCCATATCACTGGCGCGCGAGGGCGCGCGCGTGGGTCTGCTTGACGCCGATATTCTAGGCCCGAATGTGCCCATGATGATGGGCGTGAACGAGATGCCGCCGCCGCGCGACCGCAAGATGGTGCCCGCCGAGAATTACGGCGTGAAATTCATCTCGATGGCCTTCCTCGTGAAACCAGATCAGCCGTTGATTTGGCGTGGACCGATGCTTCACAGCGCCATCCGCCAGCTTCTGACCGACGTAGAGTGGGGCGAGCTTGACTATCTGGTGGTCGACCTGCCACCGGGAACGGGCGATGCTCAGTTGACATTGGCCCAGGTGCTGCCTCTCTCTGGCGCTATTGTGGTCACGCAGCCGATGCAGGTGGCAGCCGCCGACGCGGTGCGCGGCCTGAAGACGTTCGAGAAGTTGGAAGTGCCCATTATTGGCGTCGTAGAGAACATGAGCGGTGAGTTCTTTGGCACGGGGGCCGGGCCGCAGCTGGCGGAAACCTATGACACAGCCTACCTTGGCTCCGTACCAATGGACGCGAATGTACGTCGGGGCGGGGACAACGGCGAACCGATTGTCGTGGCGTTCCCGGACTCTGAAGCGGCACAGGCGATCCGCGAGATTTCTCGCCTTGTTGCGGCTCGCGTCAGCGTCATTACGCTTCAGTCACAGGCCGACAATATCATCCCGATTCAGATGATCGGCTAGGCGACAGTCATTGCCAAAGACGGCCGTCACCTGACGGCCGTCTTTGGTCTTTGCTGCTAAATTCGCTATAACTGTGAAGCAAATAGTTTAAACACTCCCGCAAAGGATCATTCAAATGACTACTGTGTTGACAGAGGGCGAAACCTCTGACTATATTGGTATACGTTTTCAAAAGCTTGGCAAGCTATACCATTTTCGGGTCGGCGACGAACAAGACCTGAAACCGGGCGATTTTGTCATTGTAGACACAAAGCGCGGTCGCCAGCTTGGACAGCTGATCGCCTACATCGACCCGGAGCAGCTTAGCCGGCGACGTGGTCTGCGCCCCGTCCAGCGTAAGGCGACGGCGGCCGACATGGTGATGAAACAGACCTGGGAAGCCAAGGAACTGGAAGCCCTGATCACCTGCCGCGAAGAAGCCAGTAATGCTCGCATCAACGATGCCAAGTTTGTGAAGGCGCAGTACAGCTATGATGGGAGCTGGTTGACGATTGCTTACTCGACGGAGAACCGCAAGCTCGATCTACGTTCGCTGCAGAACTCGCTTGGGCGTCGTCTCGACACGCGGGTTGAGATGCAGATGGTAGGTCCCCGTGATGTCGCCAAGTACATGGGCGGCTATGGCGCCTGCGGGATTCCGCGATGTTGTTCCACGTTTCTGACAGAGTTCAGTCCTATCTCCATCAAGATGGCCAAGGAGCAAGGCATCTCGCTCAGCCCGCAGGAGATCACGGGGATGTGCGGCCGGCTGCGCTGCTGTCTTGTCTACGAGTACGAGCAGTACGTGGCTGCCAAGAAGACCCTGCCCCGGCGGGGGAAGATGATTGGCACGCCGCACGGTGAGGGGCGCGTTGTTGACGTGCGCGTCATCAAGGATGCCGTCCTGGTTAATATCGGCGATGAGTACATCGAAGTGACCCGCGAAGAGTTTGAGCCGTTGGAAGAGTTGAAGGCGTTGAAGGACAAGGCCGAGGCTGGTTGTTCGAAACATGAGGGTGGCGGCTGCGACTGCGGGGCCAAGAGCGGCGGCGCGACGCCAGCCGAGAGTGAGTAGGCGAAATGGGCGACACAAAGAGTAAAGATGACGCCTGGGAACTTGTAGGGCGTTACGTCGAGGACCGGGGTCTGCAGCGGCATATGCTGGCGGTTGGCGTGGCCATGGCGTATTACGCTACGATTTTGGGAGAAGACCCGGACTACTGGGAAACCGTCGGCCGTCTTCATGACTTCGACTGGGAGATTCATCCCGATCTGGGGCAACATCCGGCAGCCGGCGCGCCTATTCTCCGCGAGGAAGGATGGGACGAGGAGACGATCCGGACTATTCTGTCCCATTACCCGGAAGGCACCGGTGTTTCTCAACAGAAACCAATCGACTTTGCTCTAATGGCATGTGATGAAATCACTGGATTGATCATTGCCACAACCCTCGTGCGGCCGTCGATGCGCGTGTCAGACGTTACTTTGAAGTCAGTGCGCAAGAAGTGGAAGAACGCACGGTTCGCCGCTGGCGTCGATCGGCCTGAGGTTGAGCGAGCGACGGTGGCGTTCAGCGAGGCATGTTTCGCTGGACAGCTCGAGTTGTGGAGCCACATCGACAATGTGTTGAAAGCTATGCAAGCGGCAGCCGTTGACCTTGAGCTCGATGGCAGCCTCGCCACCCCAACAGCCTGAACGTGACCGCCACGAAACAAGACTTGAGCGTTACGGAAGCCCAGCAGCTGGTTCTTGACCGGGTCGATGTGCTGGCTTCGCGGTTCGTGCCTTTGCGAGAGGCGCTGGGATACGTTCTGGCGTCCCCCGTCATCGCCCAAAACGATCTGCCGCCTTTCGCCAATTCGGCTATGGACGGCTATGCGCTCCGGGCAGACGACCTTGTCGGCGCAACTGCTGCGAATCCCGTAACCTTATCGGTGGCAGGCGATATTGCCGCGGGCGCTCCGGCGGCATTTGCTATTGTGCCGGGTAAAGCAGGGCGCATTATGACCGGGGCGCCCATGCCTGAAGGGGCGGATGCAGTTGTGCCGGTTGAGGACACCGACGAGGCGTGGCGCGAAGCGGAGCGACCGTTACCCTCCCATGTCGCTGTGCGACGCGAGGTGGACGCCGGCGCCTACGTTCGGCTGGCTGGAGAGGATGTCCAGGCAGGGGCGACAGTCGTGCAGGCGGGTCATCTGGTTCGCCCACAGACGATCAGTGTGATGGCTTCTCTGGGCGTGGCTGAGGTTCCTGTGGTGCGGCGTCCGCGCGTCGGCTTGCTCGCAACTGGCGATGAGCTGGTGGATGTCGCGGAGCCGCTGTCTCCGGGCAAGATTCGCAACAGCAACAGCTATGCTCTTGCAGCCCAAATTGAGCAAGCTGGCGCAGAAACTGTCTGGCTTGGCGTGGCACGTGATACCGAGGAATCAGTACGCGAACGCCTTCAGAACGGTGTTGATGCTGAAGTTGATGTGCTGATTAGCTCGGCTGGCGTGTCGGTCGGCGCGTATGATGTCGTCAAGTCCGTGCTGGAGCAGGATGGTCAGGTCGGTTTCTGGCGCGTGCGAATGCGCCCGGGCAAGCCATTGGCTTTTGGCAGCTACGCCAACATTCCTTATCTTGGTCTTCCCGGCAATCCGGTGTCGGCTATGGTGTCGTTCGAGATGTTTGTCAGGCCGGCGCTGCTCAAGATGGCGGGGCACCTGGCGCTTTTTCGACCGCAGTTGGCAGTTACGGTGCGTGAATCCTTTGAGTCTGATGGCCGCGAAAGCTACATTCGAGTGGTTGTTTCGAGGGAGCAGGTAGAGTGGCGATCTGGAAGCGGTGACTACCGGACTGCAAGGCTCCCACATCATAACGTCGCTCGTCCAGGCAAACGCCTTGCTCGTCGTGCCCGAAGGCAAGCTGCGGGTTGAGAGAGGCGAAAAGTTGTTCGCGATGATGCTCGACTGGCCGGCGGGAGCACTCCTGTAGAGACGCACTGCCCCTTTTTCCCTTCAGACATAAGAAAAGCGACCCCTTTGGGTCGCTTCAACAAGTCGAATCGCGTATTGGATTAGTTCTCGCTCTGCATCTGCAGTGTGCGTTCGAGCAGCTCTTCCTGAGCCAGTCGCTTTGCCTCAAGCTTCTTGGCTTTCTTGGCCGCACGCTGCTCGTCCTTGACCGACGTAATCGTCTCATTGCCTAACGCGCGGCGCAGAGCAATCTCCATGGCCGTCGGGAGCTCGCCGATCTCATCTTCCTCGATCACATACTCTTCGCGGTTGGCGTTGTAGTCACGATCTCGACCGGAAGGACGTCGCCCTCGGTTAGACTGCTGACGTTCCTCGCGCTCGGGCGCCTCAATAAGGGCCTTCATGCTCAGATCGATGCGACGCTTGCGGCGATTGTAGTTGAGGACTTTCACCTTGACGGTATCACCGACGCTGACAACTTCGCCAGGATTCTTGACGTAGTCGTGGCTTAGTTCGCTGATATGGACCAAACCTTCGCGCTCCGCGCCAATGTTGACGAAAGCACCAAAGTTTTCCAGCCGAGTCACGGTGCCATCGTATTCCTGACCTACCTCGAGATCGGTCCAGTCAACAGCCAGGGGTTCCAGCATGCTGACCATGACCTGTTGGCGTTCAGGGTCCACTTTTTCCACCCAGACCAGTACCTCATCGCCTTCATTCAGCACGTCGGCAACGCGGTTCACCTGATCGCCCCCGATCTTGGAGATATGCACGAGCGCCGTAACGTCGTCCAGGCCGATGTCGATGAACGCTCCGTAAAGTTCGAGACGTTTCACCGTGCCTTTCAGGCGCATCTTCGGTTCAAGCTCGTCGATGCTGGTGGGTGTGGTTAGTTGGGGCGCTTCGGCAACGCCCTCTACGGTTTCTGTACTCATGACAGAACTCTCCTGAGATTAAAATAGAATACGGGCACGTTCACCGTGCCCGCTGAATTGGCATTGAGCGTTTTTCGGTTGTGGAAGAACACTGCATGCTCCCATTCATAACAGAGCCGAAAAGGATTATAACAGTAGGCTCCATACTGTCAACCTGAACGGCGACCCAGTTTGGCCGCCGTTCATCTTCATATTAGCTACAGATTTAGAACTCTTCGCCTTCCAGCTCGGCTGACTCTTCCGCGCCAAACTCGTGCGCCATGGGAGGCAGCTGGGCTTCCCGCCGGATGAGCATCTCCAATTCGTTGAGCATGTCGGGATTTTCAGCCAAAAAGACTTTGGCATTTTCGCGCCCCTGACCAAGGAGGGTCTCTCCATAGCGGAAGTAGGCGCCGCGTTTGTCGACGATCTCGTAGGCCGTGGCCAGGTCGAGGACGTCGCCGGTGCGGGAAATGCCTTCGTTGTACATGATGTCGAATTCAGCTTCTGTGAAGGGCGGGGCGACCTTGTTCTTCTTGACCTTCACTCGCGTCCGGTTGCCAATTACATCGCTGCCGGACTTTATCGACTGGATGCGACGGATGTCGAGGCGCACAGAGGCGTAGAACTTCAACGCATTGCCGCCGGTGGTGGTCTCCGGGTTGCCAAACATGACGCCAATCTTCTCGCGCAGCTGGTTGGTGAAGATGACGGCGGTGTTGGTCTGTTTGATCACGCCGGACAGCTTCCGCAAAGCCTGGGACATGAGGCGAGCCTGCAAGCCCATATGGGAGTCGCCCATCTCGCCTTCAATCTCGGCCCGGGGGACGAGAGCGGCGACGGAGTCGATGACGACGACGTCCATGGTGCCGGAGCGGATCAGGGCATCGGCAATCTCCAGCGCCTGCTCGCCAGTGTCTGGCTGAGAGACGTAGAGGTTGTCGATATCGACGCCACAGCGAGCGGCGTAGATCGGATCGAGAGCATGCTCCATGTCGATGAAGGCGCAGATGCCGCCCAGATGTTGGGCTTCGGCAATGATGTGCTGGCAGAGTGTGGTCTTACCGGACGACTCGGGGCCGTAGATCTCGATGATTCGGCCGCGCGGAATGCCGCCAACGCCTAACGCCAGGTCGACGGAAATGGAGCCAGTGGGAATGGCCTGAACATCCAGGTTATGACCCTCGCCCAGGCGAATAATGGTGCCTTCGCCAAACCGCTTGGTCAGGGAGTCGATTGTCTTGTCCAGAGTGGCTATACGGCCGTCACCGTTGCCATTAGAAGCGCTCATGGGTGTGTTCCTTTTTGGTTGTGCTAGGGGAGTGCCGGGTAGGTTAGAGTTATCCAACTGGCTCGCCCGAATTGCTATTACAAGACGTAGTTTAGCACGGATGTTCGGCAATGTCAATGCCGAATATGAAAGGATGAACGAACGTTCAGAGAATCGATTGTAGTTGACTCAGGCAGGTGGACGGACCAAGTGCCACAAATCGAGCAGCTCCCGTCCGCCGAGCAGCCAGGATGCAGCAAGATAGACCAGAGCTCCGGTCAGGCCACCGACGAGCACGGTGAGCAGGGTCCCGGAGACAACGGTGCCTGTTAGCAAGATAGCGGCACTCATGATTGCGGTGGCGGCTACAGCGCGGCCAAGCGTTATCCAGAGCGAGCGACTGCCGAGGTTCCCCAGCGCGCGACCGTTGAGCACAAACAGAACAGCCGCCAGCAGGGTGAAGCTAATCGTTGTGGCCAGCGCCAGCCCCGAGATGCCCAGTGGGCCGACGAGGAGAAATGCCAGGCCGGCTGTCACAACCAGCCAGCCCAGGTAAGCAAACATCGGCGTGCGTGTGTTGTGCTGGGCATAGAAGAGCCGGGCCACGATCTCGAGTGTTGACTCCGACACGATGCGCAGGCTGAAGATGACGAGGATCGTGTAGACGAGCGTCGTGGAGGCTTCGTCAAACTCGCCGCCCTGGAATAGCAGCACGATTAGCGGCCGTCCCAGCAGAATGACCGCAGCCGCCGCCGGTATGGTGAGCGTCCACATGATGCCCAGCGTGTTGCGGGCGATCTGTTTCAGCCCCTCGGTATCGCCGGCATTGTAGAGCTCGGCAAAGGTGGGGAAGACGACCAGGGCGATGGCTGTACCGAACAGCGTCTGAGGCAGCTGCATCAGGCTGTAGGCCAGGAAGTAGCCGGACGTGGCGCCTGCAGCGAGACCAGACGCCAGGCGAATCGTGACCAGGTCGGCTGTTTGTATTACGCCGAGCGTGACGATACGCGGGCCCATCAAGCGGACAATCTCGGTGACCCCGGCTAGGCGCACGCTGAGATCGGGTCGGAGTCGCACGCCGAACTGGCGCAACGCTGGTAGCTGGATGACGACGAAGAGCAGACCGCCGATGACCGTGCCCCAGGCCAGACCGATGATGCCCATTGACGGGACGAATAGCCAGAGGCCGATGAAGTAACCGATGTCGAGGGCAATCGGCGCGAGAGCGGGAAGGGCAAAATGCTGATGGGCGTTTAGAACGCTGCTGAGCACTCCGCCTATGCCGAAGATGGTCGTCTGGATGAGGATGACCCGCATAATCTGCGCCGTGAGCAGCTGCTGTTCCGGCGGGAAGTCGGGGACGAGCAGTGTGCTTGTCAGCCATGGCGCCAGCACGGCGCCGACGGCCGAGACGGCGCCCAAAATGAGAACGACCAGGGTCATAATCGTGCTGGCCAGCCTGTCGCTGTCCGTCCGGCTCTCCTGGCTCAGATATTGACTGTAGACCGGAATAAAGGCCGCTGCCAACGACCCACCGGCGATGAGCACAAAGAACACTTCCGGCAGCTGATTAGCGGCGGTGAAGGCGTCGAGTTCCGATCCTGTGCCAAACGCCTGGGCCACGAGCCGAACCCGGATCAAACCAGTCAGCTTGCCCAGGCCGAGCAGGAAGATGACGATGACGGACGAACGAAAGAGATGGCGAGCGCGTGGCATAGCGAAAAATTGTACCTGTCCCCGGTCGTTAGGCAATGAAGCACCGACGACGTGACTTCCCATTCTCCGGCGGCTGGCTATAATCAGAGGCTATGGCTGACAACCCACCCCTGATTACCGGCGTTCACTTTGAGCAAACCCCGGAACGTCTCAAGATCGTCCTGCCGGTCAAGCGCAATATCCCACTTATCATCCTGTATTCGGTGCTTGTGCTGCTCTGGTTGGGCATGATGATCGGCGCGGTGGTGTTTGGGGTGCAGATGGCCTTCTCCGGCGAACGGTACGCGTTCTCCTTCACCGTCATGATACTGGTCTTCATCTACGTTCTTTACCGCTTCGGCAAAGTCTTGTGGCGGCAGTGGGGCAGTCTGGTGGCCAACCGGCAGATCATGTTCATCAACAGCGAAGAGTTGGTCTTGCGCCGGCCGGTTTCAATCTGGGGGAATACCGACGCCTACGACATGGAACATGTTCAGCCGTTCTACATTGACGAGGAAAGCGGTTCGCCGATGTTCGATTATGGGTACCGTCATGTGGCGTTTGCGGAGCCGTTGAGCGCCATTGGCGCAGGTGAACTGGTACGCTTCCTGAACGGCCGCTACTTCCCGGACGCCGCATACGAGTCTGACGCAGCACTGGAGAGCCCGTTCTAGCAAGCCTACTCGGTGAATTCGAGATCCTTGTTCGCGAGAAGATTGGCGGCGATCAGGTACAGTATGGTGGCGTAGAGCAGCAAGACGGCGGGGGCCAGAGCCTGAGCCGGTGTGAAACCGCCCGCGAAGATAGCGTCGGCCATCGCCCGAAATGGCCAGAATACAGTGCTCGCCGCCGACGCCAGAGTATCCATCACGCCGCCACGCAGACCTGATGCGGTCGCGTCCAGAACTCCGGTGAAGAAATCTAGATTCATGCGCGAGAGCGCGAACCCAGCGTCTTCCAGCCGGTCAGCCAACCATGACTCCGGACCCTGGCTCATGCTATTGAGTATAAGCAGGACGGCCAGAATACCGAAGACGACGACCCGTGACCACCCCGACGTTACCAGGTCGGTCGCGTGGAGGGCCAGGACGCCCGCCAGGATATCAACTGAGAGCCACAGCGGAATGAGCAAGACGGCCGCTCCCAGGGTCAATGATGGGCCACTTATCAGCGCCAGCCCGGCGACGAGCAGCTGCAGTAACAGCCCGGAAAGTAAGCCGCTCAGGAAAACGGCCGTCAGGTACTCCACCCGACTGGGCAGCCGGGTTATCAAAGGGTAATTCTCCAGCCGGCTGGCCCGGGCGGACACCGAGATTGTGGCCATAAAGACCGCGAATGCGCCAAAGACGCCTACCAGGATGACGTAGTTCTCAAGGTCGGGTGTTTGCTGGCCGGGTGGGAAGAAGACCGCCCAATAGACCAGGCTGGCAATGACAAAGAAGGCCCCAACGACTGAAAAGAACAGGCTGCGCGCGAAGTAACCGATTAGTATGAGCAAGCGCCGGATCATTGGACCGCCTCCGCATAAATCTCCGCCAACGTCACCCGCTTCTGTTCCACCTTCAGCACATCATATCCGTTGTTGATGAGGATGGAGAGAATCTGTCGCCGCATGCCGATTGCCTCATTGTGGAGAATGACACTCGTGCCATCTATCGTGATATCGGGGTGGACCATGGTCAGCAGCCCGGCCAACGGTTCGGCGGAACGATCCGTCTCGATGACCATATGAGGTCGAAGGGTCAGCGCGTCGGCCATGCGGTTCTGATAGAGCACTTCGCCATCCTTAAGGATGACCAGGGAGGTGCACACCTGCGTCACCTCTTGCAGTTGGTGCGAGCTGATAATGATGGTTCGCCCGCCCGTCCGCAGCTCGTCAATGTAGGTCAGGATCTCCTCTTGTCCTTCCGGGTCGAGGCCGCTGGACGGCTCGTCCAGTAGCAGGAGGGATGGATCTCCAATCAGAGCCTGGGCCAAACCGAGACGCTGCCGCATTCCTTTGGACAATGTGCGAATCTGTTTGTTGGCGGAGCCCAGCAGATTGACGCGGGCGAGACTCTCCAGCACCATGTTGTCAATGGCCACGGGCTCGATATTGCACAGACCTGCTACCATTTCAAGGTACTGACTGACGCGCATGTTGCCGGGGAAGACAAGCCGCTCCGGCTTATAGCCCATCGTTGGCCAGGTAGTTTCTGCGGGCCTCACACTGCCAGAGGTGGGAAAGATAAGGCCTGCTATCAATTTGATGAAGGTTGTCTTCCCGGCCCCATTTGGGCCGAGCAGACCGGTGACCTCTCCGGCAGGTATAGTCAACGTCAGGTCACGAAGGGCCGTGAGGGAGTAGTATTTCTTGGTGACTTGCTGAAACTCAATCACAGGAGGTTGCTCATTTGCGAGTGTGTACTAAAGGGGCCTTGCCGTGCCCATTATCTGGCCTGCGGAAGTGTACCACAGGGCCACCGGTGGGCAATGCTTGGCAGGCAAGGCTTGACGCAAAATGAGCCCCGGATGGCGAGCTTTCGACATTCACCTCCCATTTCGCTATACTTACGCGTCGTGATGGTTACTAGCGGTGTAGTTGCCATCCTCAAAATCTGAATTGAAGGGGTCGTTGCGATGGATCTTCAGCCGTGGGCACCATATTTGAGCATTATCGAGATTATTCTCGGCGTTGTATTGACAGTACTTGTCGTAGTGCAGGCCAAGGGCGGCAGCCTTGACGGTCTGCTGGGTGGCGGTGGTAGCAGCAGCGAGGCGGGTGGGTTTCGTACCCGTCGTGGTGTGGAAGAGACGATCTTTCGCATGACTATCGTCGTAGGCTTTCTCTTCTTCACGAATACGCTGCTTGCATTCCTGGCCTGGGGCTAGACGTTGACACTGGCCGATATGGCCCAGCCTCCTCATTGGGCGGTAGCTAATGGCTGCCACCCCTCCAACTGATTCCATGAACAGGCCTGACATCCGCTGGCAATTCTTGCTGGCTGCCTCCGGGTTTGCTGTGGTGATTGCCCTGCTTTCATTCCAGGTACAGTCAGCCGCATTGTGCACGGAAACGGTGCCATCGAGTGGAGGATCGATAACCGTCGGTCTCGTCGGCCGCCCTGTCACACTCAACCCATTGCTCAGTGACGGCTTGCCTGTCGACACGACGCTCAACGACCTCATCTATGACGGACTGACCGCCACCGATCGCGAAGGCTTTCCCCAGCCTGCGCTCGCTGAATCGTGGACCTACAGCGAGGATGGCCTCACGATGCGAGTTGTTCTACGCGATGATGCACTCTGGCACGATGGTCAGCCTGTAACTTCGGCTGACGTGGCGTTTACCTATGGGCTGCTGCAGGATGAGTCGTTTACCGGAAATGCAGGTGCTGCCGCGTTGTGGCAAACAGTGACGATCGACGTCGTTGATGATTTGACGATCGATTTCACGCTCACGCAGCCCTTTGCCCCGTTTGCCGAAGCGCTGAACCGCGGTATCCTGCCCGCTCATTTGCTGAGTGACGCACCGGCGGGCGATCTTGCCGGCAGCGACTTCAACCAATCCCCTGTTGGAACTGGTCCGTTTCGAGCTGCTCCTGGCCAGAATTGGGTGCAAACAGGCCAACTGACGCTTCTGCCCAACCCGGACTATTGGCAGGAGCCCACCCAGATCGCCAGTGTAACGTACCAGTTTCTCCCCGATGACGTAGCCATGCTGGAAGGGTTCGCTTCTGGCGAGCTGCTTGCCCTGGAGGACGTCGCTGCGGTTCTGACTCCAGATGTGGCGACGTTCGACGATATCCGCCTTTTCTCTGATCGCGTACCTCGCTACAGTTCGCTGCTGTTCAATCTTTCTTCCGAGGGCACGCCCGGAATCGGTGATCTCGCCGTACGCCAATCTCTAGCCGAGACAGTGGACCGGGAAGCCCTGGTCGACACGGTTCTCAGCGGACAGGGCATTATCTTCGATGGGCCCTATCTACCGGAGTCATGGGCTTACTCGCCCCAGTTTCTTACGGTCTATGAGAGCCAGCCACTTTCGGCGACCGTCCGGCTGGATCAGGCCGGTTGGACGCTGCCGGATGGCGGGATGGTCCGCCAGGCAGCCGGGACGCCTCTTGTCCTTCGTCTCGTGACGCTTGACGACCCTACCCAGGTCGCATTGGCGGAGGCGATCGCCGAGCGTTGGCGGGAAATCGGTGTGGGAGTTGAGTTGGTGGTGACGCCCGACCCGACCGCTCTGCGGGAGGCGCTGTCCGCACGCGCCTTTGATGTAGCGCTGGTCGATATCGTGCCGCCGGGCGACCCTGACCTGTACGATTTCTGGAGCCAGGAGGCGATCGTGCGCGGTCAGAACTATGCCGGATGGAACAATCGCCGGGCCAGCGAAGCGTTGGAGAACGGTCGCCAGCTCCTCGATCCAGCCGAACGCCTGCCGTACTACGAAGCATTCTTGCGCCAATTCGACGCAGATCTACCGGCCTTCACCCTGTTCCAGCACGTTCAGACCCTGGGCATCAGTGACACGATCGAGCAGGTTCAAATCGGTCGACTGGACCGCCCGCGCGATCTATTCCGTACTTTACCTCAATGGTTCATGCTCTATCGAGATGTGACCGTCGCTTGTCCGCCCTCCGGTTAAGGTTCAGTCAGTAAAGCATTCCAGGCCGGCGCTCCCGCTTTCGTATGTTCCTCATGTGCGCTATACTTCCGCTATACGTTGCGTTCGCAAGGTAGCTTTTGAATGTCTCGTAAGGAGAAGAACATTATGCTCGGTGGCATTGGATTACCAGAACTGCTCATTATCCTCGCGGTCGTCCTTTTGATCTTCGGTGTTGGCCGTATTTCGCGGGTCGGTGGCGAGCTTGGTAAAGGTGTCTCAGCCTTCCGTGAAGGGTTGCGCGAAGGTCAGGAAGAGACTACTAAAGAGAAACTGCCTGAAGCAACCACGACCGAAGAGAAGTCTGTAGAGTAGAGGCAGGCCTTCAGTCTGCATTCATTGTCTAGTTCCTGATAACGTACTCTGATGGACAGCGTCTTTGGTATCGGGTTGCCGGAAATCATTCTGATTCTGGTGATTGCTGGTATGGTGATGGGCCCGCAGCGCATCGCTGTAGCGGCTCGCTGGTTGGGCAAGACGACCAGCCAGCTGCAGGCGATCTCGCGCTCGTTCATTCGCCAGTTGAATGCCGAATTGAGCGCAGTCGACAGCGACGGGCAGCTCACAGACACATACAACGAACTCCAGGTTTTGCGGCAACAGATAAACGAGCTGCGTCAGGAAGTCACGACGGTAACGCGAAGCACGTTTGATGAGGGGAAACAGGCGATCGACGCGACGCGTGCGGAGGCTGAGAATCTGATAGCACCCCCAACCATGCGAATGGCAAGCAACCCGGAATCGAACTCCGTGCGTCCGCCCTCGCTCTCATCGTCCAAGCCGTCAAATGGACATTCCAGCGGAACGTCCACCACGCCGCCGAAACTTCCATCGCGCGTTGATGTTCCCGAAGATCCCGAATAATGAACCAGGTTAAGGACCCCCTCGAAGAAGTCGTCGAGACCTCTGTGGGTGGCAGCCATCAAACGATCCTGGAGCACCTCAACGAGCTGCGGATTCGGGTCACGTATGCGGCGATCGCTATCCTGGTCACTACCGTAATCAGCTTCCTGTTCGCGGAGCAGCTCCTGTCATTTCTTATGCAGCCCTACGCCGCCAGCAATCCCGCGGGCGCCGCGCTCCAGACGCTCCGACCAACTGAGGGCATTGAGACCTACTTCAAGGTGTCGCTGCTCAGTGGGGTCGTGCTGGCCATGCCGGTAGTCTTGTTCGAGATCTGGCGCTTTCTCTCCCCGGGACTGCACGAACATGAGAAGCGCTACGTCTATGTATTCATCCCCAGTGCCCTGCTATTGTTTATGCTGGGATTGGCTTTCGCCTGGTTCGTGCTTGCCCCAGCCGCCATCTTTTTCCTGGCCAATTTCATGACCGATATCTTCCTGACTCAGTGGACGAGTCAGGAGTACATCAGTTTCATAACGCGGCTGTTGTTGTGGATTAGTCTCGCGTTCGAGCTGCCGGTTGTGGTCTATCTGATGGCGCGCGTCGGTTTTGTGTCAGCGGAGACGCTGCGGTCTCAATGGCGGATAGCCGTTGTGGGTATTGCTGTATTGGCGGCCGTCATCACTCCCTCGATTGACCCGGTGACAATGCTGCTGACGATGGCGCCGTTGTTTGCGCTCTACATTCTGAGTATTGGGCTGGCACGCATCGGACAGCGCCAATTTGAGCGAGCTGCCGAAGCAGACTAGCCGATTCGGATCTCTTCTTCCGGGCGTCTCGCCACTATAAAGGTGCGCGCTGCTATCACGCCCCCCAAAAACCCAAACAGATGGGATTGCCACGAGATACCATTCTGTTGAGGCAAGACACCCCACAGTACGCCACCATATAGTACGAAGACGACAACGGCGGGTAAGATGGCCGCGGCGCTGCGTTCGCGATAGGCGGCCGCCAGCAGAAAGCCAATGTAGCCAAAGATAAGCACACTGGAGCCGATGTGGAGCGAATTTGGCGGGCCGATGAGCCATGTGCCCAGGCCACCGACCACGATGATGATGGCCGATACTGCCAGGAAACGGTGATGGTAGCGCACCATGACGAGCGCTCCGAGCACCAGAAACGGCACTGTGTTGGCTACTAGATGCGGCACGCCACCGTGCAGAAATGGGGCAAAGACAATACCGCGCAGGCCGGAGATCTGGCGGGGCACAATCCCAAGCAGGTCCAACTGGCCCCCAAAGAAGAGCCAGTCGATGAGCTCGATGAGCCAGATTGCGGCCACGAAGCCGAAGAGAATCAGGGCCGTGCGGCGTACGTCGGAGCGTGCCTGTGCGCTGAGAAACGGTTGTTGGTCCATGCTACTTATCCAGTACGCATGGAACGGGACGAAGTCGCATGAGGGCCGCCTCGTCCTGGCTACGGCTCAGGTGACTCTAGGCACCACCCGATGAGTCGCCTTACGAAATCGGCCGTCGGGTATCGTTTGGTGTCATGCCGCCACCGGGGAACGTGTACCCGAGTCGCACCGGGCGAGCGCGGAAAATCCGGCCCTTCGATGTCCAGGATGGTGTCAGGGTCTCCGGCTGAGGGAATCCGATAATGCACAATGAACTGCTTGTTGCTTGAAATGATGTGGAGCAGGCGCTCGGACAGGCCATAGCCAACGAACCCTTCCTCTGGGACGAGCGGCTTTGCTGCATCCTGTATGTACCAGATGTAGCTCCGTCCGTTTACTTTGACCTTTCGTTTCCCTTTGCTGCTTACTGCCAACAGGAGTTCTCCATCCATTAGGGCGGCAGATGTTTTCCAAACACCTGCCGCCCCTTAACCTAGTCCAGATCCAATAGCTCTCCATGCGTGCCCATGTAGGGCAACCACAGGTCGTCGGCCAGGCGAGCTGGATCGGCGTTGACGCCGAAGCGGCCGAAGTAGTCACATACCCGCGTGATGTCCCTGGCCAGTAGCGTAAATGCAAACGGATTGAGCCGCGCATCCACCATTTGGGGGAAATCGATTATCTGGATATCGTCGTGCCAGATAAGGATATTGTACGCCGACAGATCGCCGTGGACGACGTGATGGTCAAGCATCAGCGCCACGTTCTGCATGGTCCGGTCGAACAACGTCCTGGCTTCGGCAGGTTCGAGCGTTACATCACTCAAGGGCGGAGCAGGCAGGTCGTTGTCGCCAACGTAAGCCATCAGTACCGTATTGCCCACATGGGCCACCGGCTGCGGCACGTCGGCTCCAGCGTCAAACAGTGTTTGCTGGGCACGGAACTCATTGCCGATCCACCAGGCAGAATCTAGCTTGCGGCCAAAGCGCGTCTTCTGGCGCAGCGCCAGCTTTTCGCGCCTGCCTCTCATCAGTTTGCCATCTTCGCCGCGCAGTGACCTTCCGGCCTTGTAGATAGCGTCATTCTTGAGCGTGCGCAGCATCCGGGGACGGTACAGTTTCGCTGCCAGGAGTGGCAGGCCGGTCGTAGGATGTCCCACGCAGCAGTAGACGTTTGCTTCCTTGCCGGCCTTCACGCGGCGCGTGACATCGGTGATCATGTTGTCGTGGTAGAACGGCGCCACCGAATCGATGACCCACTGCCGTTCGTAATGTTGGGGATCCAGATGCCTGGCGTAGGTTGGCACGAAATCCACAGCATTGTCGCTTAGCTCCACCAGATCGCTGGGCACTGCCTGGCGAGCGGGAGCGGCTGAGGCAGGGCGATTCTTCGCATAGCGATGCTTCTCCCCACGTCTCCTCCGCATAAGTCTCATAAGCCTCGTACTTCTCGTAACTTTCGTATTTATCCATGTGTGTTTCGAAGGCAAAACGATCGGTGATCGTGTCGGTGCCAGTATGCAGCAGCGCACTCCAGTCGGAGACGCGCAAGTACAGGTGGTCGGCCAGGCGCAGGCGCCCTTGTCGGGCAACGACAGACCGCTGTAGTGGGCCAGGCCCACCTTGTTCACCGCTCAATTGAGTTCGAAAACGAGGGTTCGTTTAGAAGCGTGGAACAGGTAGGAACGCATGACGCATGGCGACCACTGGATGGGGAGCTTTCTTGACTTTCTGCATCGTGCTTACCTCCTGTTTCTGATTTACTCTTTCTGCGCGAGCATTCTAGCACGCGGGCCATCGGTCCGTCAAGGGAGCCGCCGGCCCGCGACGCGAATAGTACACCGACGGGATATGGCGCGAGTTTGCCGTAGCCAGCACTCGCAGATGAGCTGCCGGGTAATGTAGCTACTCGACGAAAATCTCGACTCGTTCGCCGTCTTCTTCGTCAATGACGTCGATGACCTTACCCTGCTGACCACTGCGAATCGCGGCCATAATTGTATCGAGCTGTGCCCCTTCGATTTCGGGTGCGAAACGAGCACCCATCTTGACGCCAACATTCACGAGACCCATTGGGATGTTCACATTGACTTTGCTGCGGCCGCTCTGGATATCGGTGACACGGATTCGCAGCCAGCGAGCCGACGATGCACCTTTCATCGGTTCCAGAGGCTGGGTCTTGTCAGAGTTCTGCTCCAGGGCTTTGAGCAGGGCGGCGCCCTCGCCGGCACTGATCTTGCCGTCCTCGATCATTTTCAAAATTTGCATTCGTTCTTCAGTGGTAGCCATGTTAGCCTCTTCAACTTAGTCTAGAGATCCAGCCGCATGTAGCTTAGCGTACGGTGGCTGGTAAAGTTTGCTTCCTGTAATAACGCGTCCATGGTGGCATCATCGTCCGGATGGTCGATGCGCACCGCGCGCCGCGAGAGATAACCAAGGCGGCGAATCAGTTTGGCCAGGATCGGCCGCTCCAGCTGACCTCGCCACTCAGGAGCAACGCGCACCTTGAGTTGGTGCGTGCGACTCCACTCACTCTCAATGACGCCGAGCGCCGCGAACTGGCTCGGGCCGTCGTAGGCGACCCAAGGCTCCAGCTGCGGCCCGCCAAACAAACTGCTGAGTTTCCGCAGCACTGTCTGTTTGTAGGCATCTGGGGCCAACGGTTCAGGCCAATGGAGATCCGGTCCCAGGTAGGAGGTGTCGAGCTGATACGCCTCACGCCATTTTCTGCCAGGCAGCGGCACGATGTTGGGAACATCTTCCAGGGCAATGGTTGGCGAAATCTGTCGCAGGCGTGAGTAGGATGCACCCCAGGTTGTCAGATTGCCAAGCTTGCGGTAGCCGAGGGTCTCATACAGCCGCACAGCGCCCTCATTGTCTTTCACAACCTGCAGCAAGATCACACGGCCCTGCTTGGTGCGGACCTCATCAGCCGCTGCGTCCATCAGCGCCCGCGCAATCCCACGTCGCCGATAGGCTGGGCTGACGGCTACATTGGCCACTAGATAGCGGCCATACACCTTAGTAGGCAGCAAGGTCAGATTACCGACGACCCGCCCATCTTCCAGCCATACGTATCCTTGCGAAAGCCGCGACGCAGCCGCATCCAACCGCCACATGAAATCCGGGCGAGGACCCATATCGCCAAACGCCTGGCGCTCATCCCTGTCAAGCGAGCTACCAAAAACCTGGCGCAGCAACTCGATGACCTGCGGGATATCGCGTCGGACATCGATCGGTCGCAGCCCGTATTCAGGCTGGGTGGTTGCGGGAACTGTAATGACCATCAGCTACCTAAATGTGATTTACGAAAGACGCTTGCTCCTGGCACCCGGTGCGGTGCGGGAGCGGGTGGCGAGGCGCAGACTATTCTACCCGCACGCCACCCGCTGCCAAGTTGGGCAAAGGACCTACCGTTAGCCCTCCATCGCTTCCAACAGCATATTGGCATCCTCTGGCGAAATCGCACCACTTTCCACCATGCGCAGAATCTTCATCTGTTCTTCGGTAGACGCCTGACGGCGTGGCGGTGGGGGCGGCGGAGGCGGTGGTGGCGCGAAGCCACTACGACGACTGGCCCGCTGCTGGGCCCGTTCTGCCTTAGCTGCTGCCCGTTCGGCCGCTTTCTCGGCCTTTCGCATCATCTTTTCAGCACGAGCTTCCATTTCCACCGCCATGCGGGCCATCTGCTCCGACACTTGCGCAGAAATCCGCTCGCCCAGATCCTCGAAGTCCTGGTCCATCTCCGGCATTCCAAAGGCGTCCCACTCTTTGGAGCTCGCTTCGGTCGCCTTGAGGTATATCCTGCCGCCCGCCGTCAAGGAGAGATTGGTTTTGCCGTCGCCAATGGTGCCAATAAACGAGCCATCGTCTTTTGTCGTCTCGGTCGACCACGAAAGGCGGTTCTCAATCTTCGACGCCTTGGCCAGGAGATTGACAGTGGCATCGGCCGGCCAACGAACGACAATATCACCCGCTGCTTGCAGCGCGTGATCGCCACCAGGTAGTGGTCCTTTGAGGCGGATGTCGCCGGCTGCTTGCTCCACGTTGACCGCGCCGCCAATCTGTGTGAGATTGACGTCCCGGGCACAGTGGTTAACCGTCGTGTCACCGGCAATATACTTCAGATTGACATCGCCAGCGGCCTGCTGAATAGTGATAGAACCACTGATGTGGCGGCCGCTCAAGTCGCCATGCACCGTGCCGACATTGAGATCATCCGTGAGGTGATAAGCGCCAACGTCGCCATTGACTATTTCAACATGCGCAGCTCCGGTGAAATGCTTGAGGACCAGATCGCCGTTAACCGTGCCGACTTTTGCGCCGAGCAGACCGGAAAGTGATGCATCTCCATTCACTTTCTGGATCCGTGCCTTTCCGTCAACGTGTCGGATCGCGAGATCGCCGCTCACTTCCTCAATGTTAAGAGTACTTGGTGCAGGCACCCGTAGGCGCAAGTCACCGTTACTGTTCACGTAGAGCTGCCCGTCGATTTCTTTGGCCGTGTAATCATCACCTTCGACGCGGGCGATCGATTCGTGAACCGCCGAGATCTTCAAATCGCCGCGACAGGTCTCAATATGGATCTCCGGTGCAGGACCGGTTTCAAACTCTTGTTTAGTCATGTTGCTTGTCCTATCCCTTAGTCCAGATAGATCTGAACGTGTTCGCCATCTTCTTCATCCTGGACGTCAACAAGGATGCCGCGCTCGCCCTGCTGCACCATTGTGCGCAGCTGGTTAGCATCGAATCCTTCGATGTCAGCGCCGACTGCTCCGGCCACGCCGAGGCCCATCGACACCAGCCATAGGGGGATGTTGACGGTGACCTTATTGCGATCACTGCCCATCTCGCGCACTCGAATACGCAGCCATCTGGGTTTCTCGCCATTGCCGTGCCACAGCCTGTGCCTCTTCGGCCTTCAGGGACGAGACTTCGTCAGTCACCTTGATGACGTAAGGGTCACTGTTCTGAGGGACTTCAGCTTCTGCGGCGGCCGCCAGCTCGGCGCCGTCCCGCTCAACCTGCGTCAGCAACTCCGCCGCTTCGTCTGCGCTGATCTTGCCCTTTGCCAACAACTGCAGGATCTCTGACCTTTCTTTGTCGCTCATCTCACTTTACCTCCACAATGCCCGCAGGCATGGTACTTGTCGCACTGTTACAGGCGCGCTGTTTCATCGTCGTGCCCATCGCTATAAATAGATCACCGCTGCTCGCGAGCAAGCGGGCCAGCCGGGACGGTGTGGCGACGGCTGTCGCTTTCTTCACTCTCTCGGCTTGTGCCTGGTCACATCTTTCGCGAACGAAAGAGAGGAGCACCTGGTGCTCGGTGTCTGGGTGTAGCATCGTTCCGCCTCCTAACCATTCCTCACGCTTGCGATTACTAATCGTCGCCGCGCAGCTTGCTTAGAGCTTGTTCGGCGGTGAGCTGACCGGACTGCAGTTCCGTCAAAATCTCACGCCGATCCGCTTCGTTGACGCCTTGATCCGGCTGACTATCGCCGACATCGTATCCCAGTGACCGAATCACATCGGTCAGGCGCGCGCGCACCGCAGGGTACGACATCCCGATCTCTTGTTCCACACGGTTGATCTTGCCTTCACAACGGAGGAAGATTTCGACGAACTCAAGCTGCTCCGGGGTTAGCTGGTACAACCTTCCCAGAGCGAACTGACCCTCAATGTTGGTGTCACAGTCCCGGCAATGGAGCCGAGTGACGTTTAGTGTACCGTTGCAGATTGGGCATTGTCCGATAACAGAGTTCATGAATGGTGTTCCTCACAATGAAACTATCTACCTGTGGCTGCTCAAAATCAAGCCATCTAGGCACATAGTAACCGACGATATAAAAAATGTCAATACCTATATCAAAAATAATGATACAGATGTTGTAAAACTAGGAATTATCCACTGATTGTTCGCCAATTGGCGTTGGGCGGGTCGATCGCGTGCTTTCCAGCACACCGAGAGAAGCGATGTACAGGAAACCAGCCATACACGTGGCCATGACCAGCATCGATAGGTAGGCGCTGCGGCTGATTGCCAGCCAGAGACCAAGTGCGGCATATGCAGCCAACCCAAGTTCGATAAGCAAGAGGTGGTCGACCTTAAGGCGATAGGCCGAGGAGCGGCCCTTCGGGGTTCGTATGAATGTATGTTCACGCCCAAACAGACCGCGCAGGATGGCACGAGCGTTACTTGGAGCCATCCCGATGGCGATGAAGAGCAGGAAGGGAAGCGTGCGCAGTCGGCTAATCCAGTCTCGGTGGAGCACTTGCTGGGCAGCCACAAAGAGAATGGGCTGTCCCAGTCCGGCAATCGTGGCGGCAATGAGCCAGGGCGGGTACTGGTAATCGAGCAAGAGCAGCGGCACCTGGACGAGGAGCACGATGAGCATCAGAAAGTGAGTGGTATACGCAGACATCGAGAAGAGCGAGTAAAGGCGGGCCACGCGCGTGTTGCGGGAGTCAGACCAGATGTCACGCCCATATTTGCGTAGGCATTGCGATGAGCCTTCAGCCCAACGGGCTTGCTGGTTCTTGAAGGCCAGGATGGTGCCGGGCAGCTCCGCGGGGGCCACGACGTCACGCAAGAAGCGAAACTCCCAACCGCGCAAGATCGCCCGGGTGCTCAGGCATAAATCTTCGCAAACCGTGTCGCTCTCCCAGCCCCCAGCATCCTCCAGGCAGGTTCGCCGCCAGACGCCGCCGGAGCCATTGAACTTAGGATAGTAGCGCGCTCGATGGCGCACAACCTGCTCCATGGCAAAATGCTTGTCGAGGGCGATCGCTTGCGCGGCCGTCAGCATCGAGTCCGCTCGGTTGGTGTGCCCCCAGCGGGTCTGGACCATGCCAAGGCGAGGGTTGTCGATGAAGTGGGGAATTGTACTCCGAAGAAACGACGGGGTCGGTTCAAAGTCCGCGTCAAAGATGACGATGTAGTCGCCCATTGCCTCCCCAAGCCCCGCTTGCAAAGCGCCTGCTTTGAATCCGCTGCGATCATCGCGATGGTAGAGCGTGATGTCAACGCCGTCTGCAGCAAGGCGTTCAACCAACTCGGCGGCGATTTGGGTGGTCGCATCGGTTGAATCATCGAGCACCTGGATCTGGAGGCGATCGCTTGGGTAGTCTAGAACGGCAGCAGCCAGGATGAGGCGCTCGACGACGGCCTTCTCGTTAAATATCGGCAGCTGAACCGTAACTTTGGGCAGGAGATCGTCAGCCAATGGTAGGGCAGGAAACAGGTCGTGGCGATGGCGCAAGTAGACCCAGAAGGTGAAGTACCCCATGGCGCCGTACAACGCCAGGCCGGCAACGCTCAATAAGTAGATGGCTACCAGCAGTTCAGTCATGTGTCGGACTTTGGGGCATGGCTGACAGTCAGCTTGTACCGCTTATTGAACTCCCCGCGTGGCAGCAAGACACGACGGCCACACCCCTTGCAGATGAGACCAATGTCCGCGCCCAGACGCACGACATCCCACTCGTAGCTGCCGCAGGGATGGGGCTTGCGCAGTCGGACAACGTCACCCAGATTGACTTCTATGAACATAGAGCGAGGATTATAGCATGCTACTCTGGCAGGTCAGGCAGGCAGCAGGCGGAAGAGAGGGAAACCGCTTGAGGAAAAGCGCGCGCCGGCTCCGATTGAGTATCGACAAGGCTGGTGGTAAGTATGCAGCGAACAGTCCCAAAAGCGGATTCGCATAGTCAATAAGTCACACATTCTAGCACTCCATAGCATCCAAATCGTGTTTTGCCAGGAGACACTCTATACACGGTTGCAAATCCTTCGGGATGGCTGATAATGGAGCCATGCCCGAGTGGACCCTAGCTGACGAAATGGCGCAATCGTCGATCAACCTTCCCAGAGCAGCGCTGTTGCTCGCCCAGGCAGTTGCCTACCCTCGACTCGATATTTCATTAACGCTGCGCACTCTCAACGAAATCGCTGAGAGTGCCCACGATGCGGTCGATCCTGATCTGTCGGTGGAGGAGCAGGGGGAAGCGTTGGCGCACTATCTGTTTCACGAGCTTGGCTTCCGCGGTGACACGTCAACCTATGCCGATCCACGCAACAGCTACCTCAATGATGTGGTTGAGCGGCGTCTTGGCATTCCCATCACGCTGTCGGTGCTCTACGTCGATATAGCCCACCGTATAGGGCTGCCTGCATATGGCGTCAATATGCCGGGACACTTTATTGTAGGTCTGCGCAGCGGCGATGCGGATCGGTTGCTTGATCCGTTTCACGAAGGCCGCTGGGTTTCACTCAATGACTGCGCCGAACTAATCCAGTTGTCTATCGGTTATGAAGGGCCGCTGGATGCGAACTGGTTTCAGCCGGCACCGGCGAAGACAGATTCTTGTTCGCATGCTCAACAATCTGCGGGCCACGTATGTCAACGAACATGCGTGGGAGAAAGCGGTCGCCGTTGTCCGGCAGCTGCGAATCGTTCAACCTGACGAACCGGAGCATCTTCGGGACCTGGGTCTGGTATACTACCGGCAGAACGCGCTGCCGCAGGCGGCCCACTACCTTGAGTCGTACTTGCTTCAGGCGCCAGAAGCCGACGACGCAGCTATCATTCGCGACGGCGTGCGGGCGACGTTGGACACCTGGGCGCTGCAAAACTGAGCCGAATGCTGGCATAATGGATGACGTATGACACCTGATGACGATGTCGGCCTGCGACAGCCGGTCGCTTACTTCAAATCTCACCCGAACCGTGCGGGCATGACCATCCTGGTCTTTGTGGCGTTGATTGCGTTGGCCCTGCTGCTCATTCGCGCCATTGCCGATCAGAGTCTAAGCGCGCTGGACTGGCTGAACTTAATCCTGATTCCCATTGTCTTGCTTGTTGCGGCACTCTGGCTGACGCGTGCACTGCGCAAGACTGAGGTGGACCTCGCGCTGGCCAAAGAGTCACAGGTGATGGTCGACACGTATCTGGCTCGCATCAGCGATCTGCTATTGCACGAGAATCTTCGTGAGGCAGGTGAGTATGATGAAGTCACACGGGTTGCCCGCGCCCAGACGCTGACTGTTCTGCGCAAGCTGGACGGGCCGGCCAAAGGTGACGTGGTTCGCTTTCTGTATGAATCCGGTCTCGTGGCGGCAGATTCTCCAGTCATTGACCTGCAAACGGCCGACTTGAGCGGCGCCGATCTGCAAGGATTCCGACTCACTGGCGTCAATCTTAGAGGGGCTAATCTCGACGGCGCTTCCCTGCATGGGGCCGAACTTGTAGGCTCAGACCTCCGGGGCGCTTCGCTGGCGAATGCCAATCTTTCCAATGCTGGGCTACGAGAGGCTTACTTGCGAGGAGCGGTCCTGGATGGCGCCAACCTGAGCGAGGCTGATCTTGCTGGCGCTGTGCTCACTAAAGCTTCGATGGAGGGCGCCCAAATCCATCATACTGACCTGTCAGAAGCCAATCTGACATCCGCCAACCTGCGGAACGCCGATCTTACCGGGGCGATCTTGACCGGAAGCAAGCTGGGCGGTTCAGACCTGACTGACGCCACCCTGCAGCATGCCGACCTGAGTCTGGCCAATATGGCCAAGGCAACGCTGTTGAGAGCCAAACTAAGCCACGCCAATCTCAGCGGGGCCAACCTGACAGGTGCACATCTGGTTGACGTGCAGGGTGCCGACGCTGTCATGGGTGGCGCCGTGTTGAGTGAAGCGGACCTGACCGGCGCCAACCTGCAGAACGCCAATCTAAACCTGGCCAATTTGCGCGGGGCGGTGATGAATCAGACGCAGCTAGCAGGAGCCAAGCTACGTGACGCCATCATGGGTCGTGTCGCCCTCAGCGGAGCAGACCTCACCGGCGCAGACCTCAGCAGGGCAAACTTGAGTGTTGCCAATCTGAGTCGGGCCACACTGAATAAGGCCAACCTGGAGGAAGCGGGTTTGAGCGGAGCCGATTTGCGAGCGGCACAGCTTAAGGGCGCCATCCTTCGCGGCGCCATTCTGCGCGGCGCTATTCTGAGTGACGCAGATCTTTCACGGGCAGACCTGACGCGAGCTAACCTGCGCTGGGCGAACTTGAGTGAGGCCACCCTGACGGGTGCGGACCTGACTGAGGTTGATCTAACGGACGCTGAGGTCTCACCGGAAGCGCTAGCGAGGGCCAAGGCGGTCTCCCGATCCATGCGCCCCGACACGGGCCGGCTGGGACCGCGACCCCAGCAAGGTACTGCGTCTCGCCGACCGTCGTCCAGCCAGCTGGCGAACAGCACTGGTTCGCTTCAGGCCCCCGATACGCCAGTGGTCGATCAGAGTGTAGACGCCGACGCGGGCTAGCAGCCCATCCGACCGTTAGTTCCAGGCCAGGGCGCTGCGGCGTGCCCAGTACGCTTCGGCTGGCTCGGCGAACTCCTCGAACGACTGATCCCGCAGTTGCCCGTCTAAATCAGCCGCGGCTACATTTGATGCCAACTGATCGACCGTTGTCGCGCCACTGAGCACGCAGTGGACAAACGGCTGGTTCAGCACGACCGCCAGCGCGAAGGCATCGATGGATGTGCCGTGTGTGGCAGCCAATTGGCGCAGGCGGCGCAGCGTGTGCTGGAAGTCTGGTTCCTGATTCCTCTCTGTAAGACGGCCGTTCGCCACCGCTTCCTTGATGATGATGCCCCAGCCAGCGTCGTGGGCGTCTTGCAGAGCTGGGCCAGCCTCCTGGGCCAGCAAGTTCCATGTCGCCTGGACTGAGCCAAACAGTGGCCCCCCGCCAACGCTTACATCCAGCGCCCTCCGCAACGTCTCCGACTGTGCCGGGCCACTTAGCGACAGGCCGATGACCAGTCCACTGTCGCGCAGTTCACCCAGACGTCCGAGCACCTCGTTGTTGGTTAGTACGCCGCTCTCGAGCGTCGCTGAATGGATTTGATAGAGATCGAGATGAGGGCCCAGCAGCGCTCTGCTTTCGTCAACCTGCCGGTTCAGAACAACCAGCGAATGCTCCTTGATCTCATGGTTCTCGGCCTCAATTTGCCAGCCGGCCGTGTAGGTATACCCCCACTTTGATCCGATGGTCACCTCAGATGGTGCAATATGCCGGGCTGACAGCCACGTGCTGAGAAACTGCTCGGCTCGTCCATAGGACCGTGCGGCGTCAAAGTAACGGATGCCGGCGGCCCAGGCTGCATCAAGAACCGTGTGCGCGTTCGTCTGCATACCTTCGACGGTAGTCTCCCCGTCCAGGTCCTCTCCATGACCAAGATTGATGTAGCCGGGTCTGCCCAGCGCGGCAAGACCCAAGCCTATCGGTGTAACGGTCAATCCAGTGGCGCCAAATTGCTTTGTGTTCAAGATACCCCCTATTCCTGGAGTCAGTATACTTAGAGATGCAATCACGGTGCAAACAAGCACGGTCCGTGATCCACAAGCCAGACGGACAGGACGACACGCCAGATGACCCAACCCCGACGCACTGCCCAACGCCCACCTGCCTTGCTCGTACTCGCATTCGGCACTTTCGTTGGCCTCGGTGTAGCCAACGCCTTACTCGGTGTTGCCTGGCCATCAATGCGCGCCACGTTCGGTTTGCCGCTTGATGCGCTTGCCCCTTTGCTTGCTTCCTCGACCGCCGGCTTTGTCGTTGGCAGCATCACATCCGGCCAACTGTCCGCTCGGATGGGGATGCGGCCTTTCTTGTTTCTGAACAACGCCATCGCGGCTGTTGGCCTCGCCGGTTACGTCATCGCTCCCAGTTGGGCGATCATGGTGGCCCTTGGCTTTCTGGTGGGCTGGGGTTCCGGGGGGTTGGACACGGGCCTGAACATCTACGTCGCTCGCAAGCATTCAGTGCGCACGATGAACTGGATGCATGCCAGTTTCGGCGTCGGCGCAACGCTCGGACCGCTTATCATGACGGGGGCTATTGCGTCACAGTTTGGGTGGCGGGCCGGCTATGCAGTAGCTGCGGCGTTTCACCTGGCGCTTGGTATCGCCTTCCTTGTATCGAAGCGTACCGCCCCGCAGCCCGTCCTCTCATCGGACGATGGAACTGCTGCGAGTCCGGTCGCTGAGGCACAGTACGAAAAGCGTGCGCCCACGCTGCTGACGCTCCGCATGCCGCTCGTGTGGTTCAGTATCCTCGTCTTCTTCCTCTACACCGGCGTAGAGAGTACGGCAGGGCAGTGGACGTTTACCGTGTTCACGGAGTCGCGGGGGATATCAGTGGCCGCTGCTGGTCTGGCGACAAGTGTCTATTGGGGGATGTTGACCTTCGGTAGAATCGTACTTGGTGCGGGCGCGGAGCGCTGGGGCATAGAGCGACTCCTGCGTTGGAGTATGGTGGGTACAGTCTTTGCTTCGGCCATGCTCGCTGTCGGCGGCGTATGGGTCGGATTCGTGGGTTATGGTCTACTCGGGTTTGCCCTGTCGACTATTTTTCCAACCCTGACGGCCGACACGCCGCGTCGGGTTGGTTTGCGACATATGGCTACGGCGATAGGCTTCCAGACAGGGGCGGCGAGCGTTGGCTTTGCCGTGTTGCCAGGCGTGGCGGGTTATGTCGCTCAGCGGGTCGGTCTGGAGAGTATTGGCTGGATTCTCGTCGCGACCTCGGTGGCTATGCTGATCGCCAACGAGATTGCCGTCCACATCAGCCGTCGGAGAAGGCAGGCAGTACCGGCGGAGGAGTGATAGGTGGTGGCTGCGTACGCGTCGAAAGACCATCCGGAGGGAACCAGGCCCAACCGTAGTGGAGAGCCGTCACCACTCAGAGCGTGGCGCAGCAGATTAAGTGGCATGACGCTCCATCCAGGCGACCAACCGGGACTCAAGCCGATTGTAACCAGTGTGGCGCACTTCCAGAGGTAGATCAAGACGTGCCGCGATTTCCTGGGCCTTGACCAGGAGGCTGTCGTCGTCGACCTGAGTGAAGTAGAGCAGGCGTTTGTAATGTCGGAAGTAGTCGTCTTTGAGGTCAGGATATCTGTCCAGCCCCATACCGCGCCAGACCGTGCCTTCGAACCCTCTGACGAGGAAGTCCGTTAGGAAGAAGGTTCCCGGTTCTTCCGCCATGGCTGCATCGAACGCGTCGCCCCCATACATCTCGTAGCAGTGAGGGCCGTCCAGACGTTCCAGATTTCGTTCAGCCAGCAGGGCATCGAGAGCGCCTCGCGTCCCGCAGTCACCATAGACAACTAGGATGTGCTCATAGTGCTCGCCAATCGCGTCCAGACGTTGGGCGACATGGGGAGCAATACGCTCCGGCAGCATGTGGTCGAGGGCCGGAATCCCATAGAGATCCACTGCCCATCCATTGCGCTCAACAACAGCGATGACTTCACGCGCCAGCGCACCGCACAGGATGAAGGCCGTGCTGGCCGGCCCGTGCGAAGACGCACTGCGGGCCACGAACCCGATTTCGCTTATCGTCTGAACCTGTATCGTCTCGTTCATTGATGATCCGCAGCCAAATACGCAAGACGCAACGCGAGCTGATAAGGTGAATAAGGTATCGTATTTGCCGCGTGACTGCCAACTCAGGGCCAGTCAATCTGAGCGCGTACCAGGGACTGACTGGGTTGTGCACCGGCATTAGACATTGCGTACGCGGCTGCGTGTGCGTCTTGCAATCAGAATAAGTAATGGTATCATCAATTCAGTTCTTCAAATGCGGGTGCTCGCTCTCTTTCGGAGTGGGTCAGGCGGCCCGGCAACCATCCCGTGAAGGAAATGGTTTTTGGGCGAGACATAGTATTGCGTGATTCTGTCGCTCACGAATTCACAACAAGCCAGATTTCTGGCTCACCCCCTAGACCAGCCGGCGCCAGCCGGTTGGAAGACCCTACTTTACTGTTCCCTATCTAGCACGCTTTCCCTGGACTCGGTTGGCCTTTTGTGAAACAGGCGTGCTCGAAACTAGTTGATCTTGTTGTCGTTTGACTGGAAGGCTTACCCTGGGAGGTGATGCGCTACCAAGACATTGTTTCAGGTAGGTTCAGGGCGACGGCAGCACATTGCGCTGCGACACACCCAATCCAAAGAGAAACGTCCCAACTCTATCTCAAGACAGACAGTTGATTCAATCGCCGGAGGAGAATAGTTTAGATGAAGATTCCAGAAATGCTGAAGAAAGATATGGAGAAAGCGCATCCAGCGATTCCGGATGCGTACGACAAGTTGGCCCAGGGCCGGATCTCACGTCGCGAGTTCATGCGCTTTGCCACGCTGTTGGGCATGTCGGCAGCTACAGCCAGCATCGCTGCGGCTTGTGCGGCGCCTGGAGGTGGCGAAGCTGCAGTGGTCGATCCCACCGCGGCTGTCTCTGACGAGACAGGCCAGTCGGTCGCACCCAACACCAGCGGAATCCGCCGTGGCGGCCGTATCACTAAATCGATGCAGCTCCAGCTTCTTGATCACCCTGCGCGCCTGTCATGGCTTGAGGGCGCCAATGTCGTGCGCCAGATCAGCGAGTATCTGACCGAAACTGGATCAGACAACGTAACCCGCCCCTATCTGCTCGATCGCTGGGAAGCCAGCGATGATGTAAAGATCTGGGACTTGTACCTCAAGCAAGGCGTTACTTTCAACAACGGTGACGAATTGACGACCGAGGACGTGTACTTCACCTTCCAGCAGTGGCTGGATGACGAGCGTTGGCTCTTCAATGTTGGGCTTGCTTTCTTACCTGGGCGGTATTCAGAATGTGGAAGTCATCGACGACTATCACATGCGTCTTAATCTGGAGACGGCCAACATTGGTGTGCCAGAGGACCTGTTCCACTATCCTGCGGTCGTTTTGCATCGGAACTTTGAAGGCGATATCGTTCGCCAGCCGCTGGGCACCGGCGCATTCCTTTTGCAAGAGTATGCCGAAGGCGAGCGGGCTGTGTTCACGCGCCGCACTGACTATTGGCGAAATGGCGAAGACGGCGACCCATTGCCCTATCTGGACGAGATCGTCTATGTGTCAACGGACAAGGATGCCGGTGTGGCTGGTCTCCAGTCTGGTCAGGTAGATTCGCTCTATGATCCGCGTCCGAGCGACTGGCAAGCGCTTAAAGATGTGCCCGGTCTGGTGACGAAGGCGGTCAGCACGGCCCAATGCCTGGTCTTGCGTATGCGGGTTGACCTGGAACCGTGGGACGACAACCGCGTCCGGACGGCGCTGAAGATGAGCCAGGACCGCGACCAGATCCTGCAGCTCGCCTATTTCGGCGAGGGCGCTCTGTCGCTAGACGCCCATGTGGCTCCCATTCATCCTGAGTACTGCGAGAAGCCGATTCCCAGCTACGATCCGGAAGGCGCACGCGCGCTGTCTGGAAGAGTATGCTGCGGAGAAGGGCATCGAGCTGCCGCTGCGGGTGACGCTGGCCACCAAGAACGACCAGAACGAACCGGAGATCGCGCAGGCGCTCAAGGAACTGGCGGCTCCTGCCGGCTTCGACATTACGTTGGACATCACTGAACCGTCCGGTTATTGGGATCGCTGGACGGAGGTCGATCTCGGCATTACGGCGTGGACGCACCGCCCGCTCGGGACGATGGTGCTGCCGCTGGCATATATCGCAGAGGCGATCGGCACCTGGAATGAGACGCGCTGGACCGATGAGGAGTTTGAAGCCCTCTATCGCGAAGCTGCCGCGACCCTCGATGTGGAAGCTCGACGCGACATCATGTGCAATATCGAGCAGATCATGCAGGATCGCGGACCGATCGGTAACAGTTTCTGGAAGAACGTGTGGAACATCACCCACGAGCGGTTTGTCAATATCGAAGCCCATCCGACGGCCTACGATTTCTTCTACGAGGTCTGGGAACGGGAACTATAGTTAACAAGTAGCCTCGACCAGGCAACCGGCACGACTGTGCCGGTTGCTTGGCCGAGCCTTCAGGTGAGCCCTCCCTCTGATTTCTCCCTCGGGCATTGAATGCCAGTTCGCCAGCCCAGGGAAGTGAGTGATTGAATGGCCCGATTTCTGATCAGGAGCGTCATCTCGACGCTGGTAACAATGCTGCTCGTATCCATTATTGCTGTGGGTGCTGCTCGATGTTGGCACGGGTGACGTGACCATCAAGATCCTCGGTGTCTTTTCCACCGAAGAGCAGCGGGCATCCTTATCGCGCCCAGCTCGGTCTTGACGCGCCGTCATGGCAGCGCTATCTGGACTGGCTGGCGGGTAACGACTGGCGCGCTGAATCCGAGGTCGGTTACGATCTTGTGACGGTCAACAATCAGATTACGGGCGAAACGGTTTGGTGGGCGAATGTCAATGGGACCTTGACGCGCTGGAAGATGATAGACGGCGTGCTGGTTGCCTTTGTCTTGCAGCCAGACGGTACGAGCCAGCAGGTTCCCGCTGATATTGACTGGCAGACGGACGCAGAAGGGGGCGAATTCTTCTGGGGCGTCGACGAAAACAACAATGCGGTTAAATGGGTTCGCGGGCGAGGTGAATCCGTTTGGGTGCTGACAACGGCGGGCTTGCGTCAGGAAGGGGATGGGCCAGTGCAATACATCCCGCTGCGGCGAGGCTTGCTGCGCGGCGATCCGGGCGAGTCGCTGCAGACCGGGACGGTCCGTTTCGGTGACACTCTGGCCACGACTGCGCAACTCGCTGGTTCTTGCCGGGGTAGCGTTCGTCGTGGTGATGCCTCTGGCGCTTCTGCTGGGCATTATTGCCGGAGTCAACGAAGGCAAGCGGTCGGACAGGACCATATCGATTGTCGGGCTGACGCTTACCGCGACACCGGAGTTCGTCACAGGCATCTTTCTAATTCTGATATTCGGCATCTGGTTACAATGGGTGCCCGCGGTTGCCATCTTCACCAGTCCCAACGCCATTTTCGAGAACCCCAGCTTGCTCATCCTGCCGGTGATGACGCTAACGGCCGTCGAGTTGGGTTACATCTCGCGCATGACGCGGGCGAGTATGGTCGAAGTAATGGATTCAGCCTACATCCGAACGGCCATCATCAAGGGCATGCCGCGCCGGCGAGTCATTTTCCGGCACGCAGTTCGCAATGCGTTGCTCGCGCCGATTACGATTATCATGCTCCATGTCAACTGGCTTATCGGCGGGCTGGTCGTCGTCGAGGTAATCTTCGGCTATCCCGGACTAGGCGAATACATCTACGATGCGGCTATCTTCGGCGACTACAACGCCTTGGCCGCCGCTGCTATGATTCTTGTCGTTATTGCCGTGGCCACACGCCTGATAGGCGACTTTGTCTACACCCTGCTAAATCCGCGCATTCGCTACGCCTAAGGCTTTTCCATCGAGGCACCGGACCGACAACATATGGCTACGATCCAACCAACCACAGGCGCAAAACCGAAACCTTCTATCTGGCAACGGATTTACGCTCCGCTATCGATCGTGTTCGAATCGCGTGTGGCCACGGTGGGTCTGGCAATCGTTGTATTCTGGTTCGTCGTCGGATTCGTCTCGCTATTCTGGACGCCATATCCACCCAACGCCTCGGAATTTGAGCAGAACTTGCCACCCAATTCGGTCAATTGGCTGGGCACTGACCATCTCGGGCGCGACACGCTGTCCCGGTTGATGACCGGGACGCAGGTCATCCTGCTGAAGACTCGCGTGCCGATTGGTGACGAGATTTACTCGTTCCCTATCGGTGTTGCCATCTGGGGCGTGCTGGGGGCGCTCGCTGTGGGAACCTTGCTCGGGCAGATTGCGGGCTATCGGCGTGGCTGGTGGGACCAGGGAATCATGCAGGTTCTTGATGCCTTCATTGCCTTTCCGGCCATTGTCCTGTATCTGGTGTTCATTGCGGCGCTCGGGCGTGGAGACCTTGTTGTGATTCTGGCCATTACGATTACGGGCGCGCCGGGTGTGGCCCGGCTGTCGCGCAGCCTGACGCTGGACATCAGCACGCGAGATTACGTCAAGGCTGCCGAAACACGTGGCGAAAGCAACTTCTTCATCATGTTTCGTGAAATCTTGCCGAATGCGCGAGGCCCTCTCCTGGTCGATGCTATGCTTCGCGTTGGCTACGCTATCTTTGCCATCGGAACATTGGGCTTTCTTGGGTTGGGATTGCCGCCACCCGATCCCGACTGGGGGTCTATGGTCAATGACGCTCGCCGCTTCATCTTCACGGACGCCTGGGGTGTCATCTTCCCCTCCATAGCCATCGCGTCACTCGTTGTCGGCCTGAACCTATTGGCCGATGGCCTGCGCGAGGAAATCACGCGCTATCAGAAGTAGAGGTGCTGAGCTTGAGTATCACTGAAACAAAGAATGTCACCTGGGTAGACTCTTCTACCGGCCCTCGCGGACCTGTGCTCAAGATTGAGGACCTGGCTGTGGCCTACAAGATCCGTAACGGGGAGGTTGAGGCGATCCAGCAGATCTCCTTCGAAATCGGCCACGGCGAGACGTATGGCCTTGTCGGTGAGTCTGGTTGCGGCAAGAGCACCACAGCGTGGGCCATTGTCAACTTCCTCGGTGCCAATGGTTACGTTAAGCGTGGCAGCATCAAGTTTCAGGGCCAGGAGCTGATCGGCCGGACCGAGGAGGAGCTGCGCCAGCTGCGTGGCGATCAGATCGCGATGGTCTACCAGGACCCGATGCAAGCGTTGAATCCTTCAATGCGCATCGGAGCACAAATGCGTGAAGTGCTGACGGTCCATCGCAGCATGACCAAGGAAATGGCCAACGAACGCTGTGTCGAAATGCTGGAGCGCGTTCAAATGCCTGACCCAGAGAGTGTGATGGAGCGCTACCCGCACCAGCTCTCAGGCGGTCAGCAACAGCGCATTGTCATTGCTATGGCACTGCTCAATAACCCGGCCCTGCTCATCATGGATGAGCCGACTACGGCCCTGGATGTGACGGTCGAAGCAGCCGTGTTGGACCTGATTGCCGATCTGCGCCGGGACTTTGATACGGCCATTCTGTTTATTAGCCACAATCTCGGCGTCATTGCCCGCATCTGCAATCGCGTTGGTGTCATGTATGCGGGTGAACTGGTCGAGCAAGCGCCGGTACAGGGGCTATTCGATGACCCTGAACATCCGTATACGCAAGGTCTGATTCGCTGCGTGCCACGCATTGGCGCGGACAAGTCGAGCAGCGTTCTCTATCCTATCCGTGGCCGCGTGCCACCGCCGGACCAGCGGCCGTCTGGCTGTGTATTTGGCCCCCGCTGCGACTACCGGCAGGAGCGCTGCATCGAGGAGCGACCCAGGCTGCGTACGCTGCCCAATGGCACGCTGGTTCGCTGCCATTTTGCCGAAGAGATCGATCCGGCGGCCTGGGTGCCGCCGACCGATCTGGCAATCGCGGAGCCAGTAGACACACAGGACTCCAGCCAGTACATTATTCTCAATGTAGACCATCTCAAGACATACTACCCGGTTCAAGGCAATTCGTTGAGAGATGTTATCGGACTCAATGAGCAGAAATACGTGAAGGCGCTGGAAGACGCGACGTTCGCACTGCCGGAAGGCAAGACGTTGGGCGTCGTGGGCGAGTCAGGGTGTGGTAAAAGCACGCTGGTCAAGACGATCATTGGACTGGAGTCCAGCACGGGCGGGCAGGCCGAGTTCATGAGCCTCGACATTACCGGCGACCTGGATACCCGGAATGAACGGCTCATCCAGGAACTACAGATGGTGTTTCAGAATCCGGATTCGACGATGAATCCGTCCTACACGGTCGGCCAGCAAATCGGCCGTCCCATGAAGCGATTTGGCACGGTTCCCAAAGACCAGGTGCGAGCTGAGGTCATCCGTCTTCTGGAAGAAGTGCGGCTGGGCGCCAACTACTATGATCGCTTGCCGAGACAGTTGAGCGGTGGGGAGAAACAGCGTGTGGGCATCGCCAGGGCTTTGGCCAGCCGGCCCGATCTCGTACTGTGCGACGAGCCAGTTAGTGCGCTGGACGTTTCAGTACAGGCGGCTCTCCTGAATCTGCTGCTGGATGTCCAACGCGACTACGGGACCACGATGGTATTCATCGCCCATGATCTCAGTGTCGTCCGCTTCTTCTCCGACTACGTCGCCGTCATGTATCTGGGGCAGATCATGGACATTGGCCCGGCGGATGCGATCTATGCGCCGCCTTATCATCCCTACACCGAGGCACTGCTGTCGGCCGTTCCCATCCCGGACCCGTCCGTGGAACAGAAGCGTATTCGACTTGATGGCACGGTTCCCAGCGCCATTGACCCGCCCAATGGCTGCCGCTTCCATACGCGTTGCCCCAGAAGGCAGATGCTGCCTGATGGCGGCGCGATATGCGAAACGGAGCTGCCCCCCTGGCAGGAAACAGATGACGGCCACCGCATTTTCTGCCACATCCCGC
The DNA here is from genome assembly GCA_963715935.1 of uncultured Chloroflexia bacterium. Taxonomy (GTDB): domain Bacteria; phylum Chloroflexota; class Anaerolineae; order Promineifilales; family Promineifilaceae; genus Promineifilum. Next base: position 687,867 of record CAVQSM010000011.1, read on the forward strand.
TGGAAACACTGGCAACTTTTGATCCCGTTGTCGAACTCTCAACCTAGCAAAGGCGCTTACCATGCTCGTATTAGACTGTATGACCCGACATCCAATTCTTGCTCAACGCTCCATGCTCGCCTCCGAGGCGCGGCAGCTGATGGCGGAGAACAGGATACGCCATCTTCCGGTTGTTGCAGATGGCAAGCGGCTGCAGGGACTTGTGACCCCCAGCAGCTTTTCCCTCGATCCGGGTGTCCTCGGAAGTGTCGACGTGTGGGAGATCACGAGCTATTTGAGCAGTATGACTGTCGGTGATGTCATGAAGCCGGTGGCCAACGTGCCTACTGTCGTACCAGAGCTAACAATCGAGCGGGCCGCTCGCCAGATGATCGACGAGAAAACAAGCTGCCTCGTTGTGGTGGAAGACGGTGACGTTGTTGTCGGTGTGCTCACGGAGATCGACTTGCTCAACGCGTTCCAGCAAATGCTTGGCCTGCCTGCCGAAGGCGTCCGGGTCACTATGCGGATGCCCGACCGGCCCGGAGAGTTTGCCAAGCTGACCACCGTGCTCGGACAGCAGAACTGGGGCGTGATGGGCATCGGCACCTTCCCGACGCCGCGCAAGCCGGGCTACTACGACGCGGTCATCAAACTGCCCAAAGTGACTGTAGATGAAGTGCGTGAGGTGTTGAGTCAGGTGCCTGACCAGCAAATTATCGACGTCCGAGAGGTCGCCTGAGCGGCGCTAGAGCGGGGAGCGTAGTATCGTTGAACGGGTTACATAGACAAGCTGCCCGTCATCGGTATTGCAGATGAGAACGGAATAGTATCGCTGCCACATCAGTGAGTCGACCGGGCCGTCGAGCAGGATGCAGCGTCCGATGGCGCGAGACTCCGCCCCCAGATTGAACTCAGTCGAGTACCAGTTATAGACGTCAGTAAAACCGTCTGCGGTATAATAGCTGTTGTCCCACCGAATCTGCCGGGGAAGACCGCTGTAGTTGCTGTGACTGGTGATCTCGGTGGAGCCGGGGTAACGCGCGGCCGATCGATCTCGCGAGACCGACAACGTGACAAACGTGGCAAAAAAGAGGATCAGCCCCAGAGCGAATAGCGCTGTTAGTCCGCCAATCAGATAGCCAGTTTTCAAGCTTTGCTTATCAGCCATGACGTCATCCACGATTACACGTATTCAGATCGTACCGGCGCACGCGCCGGAACGTTCTACCTCATCAACCCGACTTCAATCGTTCTCAGTCGGCCTGGTAGTCGACGATGTGTGGATCGCCTGGGGAGAGTGCACGCTCCCGGCCGAATGGTTGCAGCAACGGCGCGGTGTTGATCCCGTCCCACTGCTTGGAGAACGTATCACACCGCGTCTTGTCGGGCAACGGCTGGACAGCTTCCGGCGCCTGGTAGCGCTCATGGAGACGACGACGTCACGCTTCCTGACGACATTTTACGCTTGCCGTTGGTGCGTACCGGCATTCAGCAGGCGTTGTTGGCGGCCGTCTCGGGCGCGACGGATAGGCCCGTCGTCGATATTGTTACGGATGAGTATGAGCTGACTGGGACAGCCGCATCCCAGCCAGCCAGCGCTGATTCTCGATGTGGCCAATGATGTGGCGACGGCTGAACGGATTGCGGACATGATTGCACTGACACCCGACTGGTCTCGGCTACCGGTTGGTGGCGGGCGAGGCAGCACAGAGCATCGGTCCGGACGCTGAGTTCTTGCAGCAATTTGTCCGCGAGCTGGCTGCCTACCTCCCAACGGTCCTGCCCGATACCACCTACCAGCCAAGCCTGTTGCTTCGTCTGAACGGTGCCCTGGGCGACTTGACAACGGATCCACGGCAGCATATCGGCAAGGTATTGGGCCACATTGTTGGCCTGGAACAAGCCGTCCAGCCGCTGCCACTGTGGGTGGCGGATCCGATTCGGCTGGATGATCTGGCTCAACAGGCGGCCACCTTGCAGAGGCTGCGCCTGTTCATGCACCGGCGCGATATGGACGTCAAGGTTGTGGCCGAGCTTGGGATAACGAGTCTCGATGATCTTGACCTCGTCCTGCAGTCTGATGCGTGTGATGCTGTGCTGGTGGAGTGGGGGGGCTGGGCCGACCTTGACCAGATGGTGCAGGCGGCCGTTATGTGCGCCCAATCCGACACGACAATCATCGTTGGAGATGCCCCGTCCGTGACACCTACCCAACTCATGCTTTTGATTGACCTCTTTGGCGCACTCGAGAAGGCCTCGATACTGGTTAGCATGGTAGACGCTTCTGCCATCATGCCGATCATGGCTAAGACCGGTATCGATCGCCAATCTGCTGCCAATAAGCTGATGCACGACGACGAGTCCTGACAGTCACCATCGCTCGCACAAGATGAGTTCGCTGGGCTGGCCCAAGATCTAACGCTGAGACTCCCGACGCCACGTCGCAGTGCGCGTGACGCCCTGGCGGGCCATCTGCTATACTGCGAGCAGCAAACCGCATTGCGCAAAATTGTTTCACCATACAGGACAGAGGTCAGATGGCCACACAAAGTAGACCGGCGTCGGCAGTCCAATATGGTTCTAGCACTAGAGTAGGATCGCCGTGAAGCCTCTCCGTTTCGTGACAGTTCAAGCCGAGAATACAGTCTCGGTGGCCGATGCCTTGGCAGAGTGGCTGACCGCCAATGGCCCCGTGCCCGTTCAATTCGAGCCTACAGATGATTGGCAGCAGGCCTACAACGACGTCGAAGCGGGAGTGATCGAACTGGCCTGGATATGCGGGTGGCCGTACGTGCAGATGGCTGCAAAGGTTGAACCGCCTGTCGAGCTGCTGGTTGCTCCGGTCATGAATGGCGAACGCTATGCTGATCGGCCCATCTACTTCTCAGATGTTGTCGTCCGGAAGGACAGACAGTTCAGAACCTTTGCCGACCTGCGAGGAGCGCACTGGGCGATCAACGAGCCTGGCTCTCAGTCAGGATATCACATCACGCGCTACCGGCTGGCCACAATGGGCGAGTCGGGCGACTTCTTTGGCTGTGTCGAGCAGGCCGGCTCGCATGCGGCTGCGCTGACTGCCGTTCTGGAAGGGACAACCGATGCGGCAGCGATTGACAGCACTCTGTTGTCATGGATGGTGCGCCGCGATCCATCGTTGACTGAGCGGCTGCGTATCATCGACATGCTTGGGCCAAGCCCGATTCCGCCGATCGTGGCTGCCCGGAAAGTCGAGCGCCCAGTCTCCGACCACTTGCGGCTATTGCTCTCCACAATGCACAATTCGGCGTCGGGTCGAGCCGTACTGCGCAAAGGTGATCTGCGGCGATTCGCGATTGTGGATGACGCCGGCTACGATCCGATCAGGGAGATGGCGGCTGCGTCACGCCACATTTCACTGGCGGTTGGCGAACGCCCCATTTAGGATTCACGCTTGAGCGCCTCTTGCGGCTCTATGTCCAGATTATCAAGCCACTCTGTGACCACGTGCACGCCGAGGACAGGGGCGTAGATATTGCGCGTCGTCGTCACATCGGCGTGGCCCAGGAACTCTTGCACAACCTCCAGAGGCATTCCTTCTCGCAGCAGCTGGGTAGCGCGGTAATGGCGGAAGTCGTGGGCCGACAAGCTGTCATGCAGATTGAGCGCACGAACCGCGCGTTTCACCGTGTTGTGAACCGATGTGATAGTCAGGCGGGCATTTGCTGAGTTCCGACTGTGGGAGACAAACAAAGCAGGATTGCTGTCACGCCGCTCGGCCAGATAGGCCACGACCGCTTCACGCGCGTAGCCACGGATGTGTAAGGTACGACCCTTGTTGCCCTTGCCGATAACTGTCGCATACGGGGCACGGCCATTGCCCACGTTGGCTCGATTCAGCGATACGACTTCAGATATACGAGCGGCCGTCGAGTAAAGCATCTTGACTGCAGCCCGATTGCGCAGTAGTGACAGCCGCCGATTGTAGCGATCGTTTTCAGGGGGAAGGGGCAGCGAGTCGTAATAGTCGACAATTTGGGGAATTGCCTGCCGGGCCACATCCAGGTCGATGACGCTCTCAGCCTGGTTCCGCTCCACGCTTCGCCTGGCCATCTGTCGCTGCAATTTGCCCAGCTGAATCGACTCCGGGAGTCGATCGTGACCGTCAAGATAGTGGAGGTAGCCGATGACGGCCGACATGTAGGTGGTCACGGTCGCTCGGGACCGGTTGGCCAGCAGCCAGTTACGGTAGTCAAGGACCACATCGGTTGTCAAGGAGTCTGGAGAAAGCGGCCAGGCATCTTCCTTGTCGAAGTCTGCTTTGCGGTAATGCTGCAACCAGTCAGCGAAGAGGCGTAAGCCGCTCCGGTAGGTGGACTCAGTCTTCAGACTTTGCGCGCCAGCTTCATGCAGATACGGCACTTCGTCGAACCAGGTTGGTCCTTCGGGCAGCGGCCGTTCGCTGATAGGCAAGACGGCGTTCGTGCGGGACATACTGCTTTTACCTCCGAGCAGCTCATATAGAATAGACGAGCAGCATCAACTGCAGCAAAGATACAAGATTAATGTAAGTATAACAGGTGCGCGGGCGTTTTGACCAGATTTCAACCGAGCTGCCATGGCGGGCAGGGGGGCTCTAGAGGACTCGCTGCGGCGTTCTTCGAGGAGGTGAACGAAAGCGCTGGGGTGGCAAATGGCCAGCAGTGCGGCAGTCTTGGGAGTGATGCGGCCCCGTAACCGGAGCATTTGTCTGGCCCTTGGCTAGTAAGATTGATCGAGCAAACCCAGTAAGAGGGAGCGAGTGGGGGGCCAGCATCTGGACCTTATAGCGACCAAGAGCACGACGGTATCCAATACACAGCTTTATACTTACACTAAGGTTTATTAGTGATACTAACAAATCCACTCTATAGATGGACCCGCGCGGGCGGGCCTTGATTATCCTGTGTATTGGAAACGTGTGCAGTTGCGCGCGATGAGACCGTTTGTACGTGCGATGCGAATCCTGTGCCTGGATATATCGCTGCAGAAACACGATGCAGCGATATATCCAGGCGATAGTGTGTCAATGCTGCTACGCAGTGCTAGACACTTGCGGCAGCAATGTCGACCGCAAACATATGGCGCTCCCTGCTAGTCACTGCTACGCCAGGAAGTACTACCTTATCTCAGGCCCAGCGAACAGCTAGGCTTCCGGAATGGCCCTGCAAACCAGCGAAAGATGTACCGCTACACGAAAACGGCCCCTGACCCACATCGCTAGCGGCGCATTACGGGGCCACAGCCTGAGTCGAAGGGTATGTTTCCGGCAGGATCGTGCTCCGGAGGATTTCGCTGAATGCCGTCATTTGCTCGAAAGCTACTGAGTGGCCCGCGTTCTCGAACGTGAATATCTGTTTGCTAGGCGCCTCAAGCTGCGCGTACCATTCCAGCGTCAAATCACGGCGTGCGTCCAATTCGGCTGCCCCATCTAGGATGTAGACCGGGACCTCGAGCTGCCTGACATCCTGCCGAAAGTCGATGCTCTGAAGCTGCGGATACATGATTGTGAACATGTCGATCAATCCCCGCAGCACATTCACTTTCTCTACCAGATTGTATTCCTGTCCCAGAATGCCCCATGGCCCCAAATTGGCGGCTGTGCCCTTGGCGATGTAATCCTGTGGCGGAGTGTACGGCTTATAGAGTTGTTCATATTGGCCCATTACCACAGCATTTGGGTACGGGATGTCCTCATAGGGCGGTTCGCCAAACCCTTCCATTTGTTCTTTCAGCGCTGTATTACCCTGCTCTTCCGCAAGCGCCAGAACATCCTGGTATAGTCGTTGGTCAGTTTCGCGTTGGCTAACCATTTGCCCGCTGCCAATCCAAGCGTGATACAGGTCGGGCCGCTGCTGAACTGCCAGCACACCCAACGTCGTACCCCATGATTCACCAAGTAGATAGATCTTGTCCTCATCAAAACGGTCGCGAAGGTAATCGGTTAGCTCTATCGTATCGGAGACTGCTTGCTCCAGCGTGAGCGTTTCGGCCGGCTTCAGCGCCGAGTACGACTTGCCTGTTCCGCGCTGGTCCCAACTGACGACCACGAAATCCTGCGCTATGTCGTCGAAGAGGACGCGCGAATACGGCAGGTCGCTCTGTCCCGGTCCACCACTCAGATACAACAGGACTGGCAGGTGTTCGCTTCGCCCGCGAATCATGATTGCCTGATCATGTCCACCCAGCCGCACCGTTTCCAGAGAGGCGATGCTGTTTTCGATGGGCGATCCATCCGCGTCCGTGAGGGCCGGCGTGCTGGCAGGGATGAGGGCCCAGGCCGCCAGTCCAATACTCAGCAAGACGAGCAATGCCAGTAGCAACTTTTCCACGATCGCTTGTGACCGTCCGGCAGTTGCAGACAGGTAGCCGCTGAACAGCAGGGCCAGCCCTACCCCAGCGAGAAGCGGCAACACAGTGACAACGGCATTGAACCCCCGTCCAACGATGAGAGCCAGGATTCCGTACGTATTGTCTAGTCGCAGCGCGCCGCTCGTTGGGCCCAGTACATCGGGCCGGGCGATCTCGACCGCGAAAGCGAAGGCCACGGGAATTGCCAGCAAAGCCCATCGCGACTGAAACAGCGTGCCGCCCAATATGCCCGCCAGAAGGCTGACCGTCATGGCAACCAGAAGTTGGCTTGTTGTTGTGGGGCCATAGGGCATGGTTTGTACGAGCAAGGCACCCGCCAGGGCCGCTGACCCCAGAGCGAGCGAGGCCGACAAGAACGGATGCAAGTGCAGTCGTTCGACAAGGCCAGTCGAATTGTGCGTATAGGACTGTTGGGTTGTCATGAATCACTCCCGATTCCAAAAGGTTTACAGAGCCGATCATGTCACATCCAACGGACCTACAACAGTATCAAACGATACATTTCGCCCTGATGCCGCAAGTGACGAGCAGTTTGCTCATTGGGCGGCACTGAGTTCCTCGCTTCTCTACCTTTTCTGCGGCAAAGCAGTCAGGAATCGAGTATAGTAGATAGGGAAGCACTACCTGCAGCAGCACAACCGATCTAGTTGCCAAGCTGAATAGGTGAATCGCCTATGTCTCTATATTCTGCGTTTCTGCCGCGCGACAGACGAATTGCCCTACTTGACCACAGCGAGCTACCCGACCGCCTGGTGGGAGCGGCCCTCCTGGCTGATTTGTCGGGCTTTACGCAGCTGACAGCAACCCTGGCAGACGAGCTAGGCCCACGACTCGGGGCAGAGGCATTGGTCGGCCACCTGGATCGCGTCTTCACCATCTTGATTTCGAAAGTCCACGACTTTCATGGAGATGTCATCCTGTTCAACGGGGATGCAATCACCTGCTGGTTTCCTGAAGATCAAAGTGCAACTGATGGAGATAGCGCGACCGAGCGGGCCACCCGCTGTGCCCTGGAGATGCAAGTGGCGATGCGCGAGCTGGATTCCATTGCCACGCCGCGCGGTACGATCATCCCACTGGCAATCAAGGTCGGTATCGCCACAGGACCTGCCCGGCGATTTTTGCTCGGCGATCCTGATTCCTACGTCATTGAAGCCCTGGCTGGCAAGACCTTGGATAGAATGGCTGCTGCTGAATCGCTGGCACTGAGGGGAGAGATCGTTGTCTCAGCCGAAGTCGTGGACAAGTTGCCAGCGGATGTCTCTCTTGGAGAGTGGCGATCCAATGACGGCCAGCGCTATGCCACCATACAGAGACTGCCCGCAGGACCACAGACCTTGCCCAGCGACGCAACGCTTGTCGTAACCGACGAGCTGGCGCAGTGTTGGCTGCTCCCCCCGGTGGCCAAGCGCATTGGCGAAGGCTCAGAGATGTTCCTGGCCGATCTGCGACCAACGGTGTCAATGTTTATGGGCTTCAGTGGTATCGATTACGATGATGACGAGGACGCTGGTCACAAGCTCAATCAGCTCGTCATCGCGGCACAGTCCATTCTGGATCGCTACGAAGGATATCTTGTCCAGGTGACGATGGGAGACAAGGGTAGCCTGCTATTTATGTCCTTTGGCGCTCCCGTAGCCCATGAGAACGATTCAGAGCGTGCGGCCGCGGCCGCGCTCAGGCTCAGGCGGCTTGTTGAGGAGTTTGACTTTCTGGACCATCTGCAGATCGGCATCAGCCGCGGTGTCGTCTACAGCGGCGCCTATGGCAGTCCCAATCGCCGCACCTACAGCCTGATGGGCAGTGAAGTGAACGTGGCCGCAAGGCTGATGACGGCCGCCAAGCCGGGCACGATTCTGGTGTCGGGCTATGTTGCAGATGACGTGGAACGTGCCTTCGATCTTGAGCAGCTTCCACCGGTAACAGTGAAAGGTATCGACTGGCCCCTCCCTGTTTGGTGTCTTGCCGGAAGGCAGGCGGCAGCCGACAAATCGGCCGGCCGCTCCCGCGAGCCCGAAATGATTGGACGAGTTGTCGAGCGGCAGCTGGTTTCCGAAAAGCTGTCCCATCTCTGTGCCGGCGATTCAGGCATCCTGTTGGTGGAAGGTAGTGCCGGAGTCGGTAAGTCGCTGCTGATTGCCGATCTGCTGGACCAGGCAGAAGAGCAGGATGACTCAGAGATCGTCGTGCTCGTTGGTGGTGGGGACGCCATCGAGCAGACAACGCCCTATCTGGCCTGGCAGTCCATTCTGCAGCAGGTTATGACTCGGGCAACTGGGCTCTCTGCTGACCAGGACCGGGAAGCACGGACCGATGCGTTACTCCAATGGCTTGATCCCGAAGTGGAGTCTCTGGCCCCTCTACTGAACCCACTGCTTGGCCTCCGCTTGCCAGAGAATCAACTGATTCAGCAGATGTCTGGTGAAGGACGTTTACTCAATACCCAGGAACTTCTCCTGAGCATGCTCCGCAAAGTGTCAGACGGCTTGCCACTCCTGTTGGTCATTGATGATGCCCAGTGGCTAGACTCGCTTTCGATGGGCTTGGTCCGTCGCGTGAGCCGCGAACTGGATCCAGTGCTTATCGTCATGGCACTGCGGCCGCATTCAGACGTGACCTCGGCCGTGTTGGACGAGCTGCGCAAGACACCAGAGACCGTGGAGCTGTTGCTTGACACCCTCCCGATAACAGAGACCGAACGAATACTGGCCCGACAGTTGGAAGCAGACGTCGTGGATGGGGATGTCCTTGATTATATCTTTGCCAAAGCAGAGGGGCACCCCTACTTCACTGTTGAGTTGGCTAACGCACTGCGCGATGCAAACCTGATTGCGCTGGAATCGGGGCTCGTCAAATTTGTTGCTGGCTCAGACATGGCCGTAGTTGACTTTCCAGATACGATCCAGGGGGTCATCACCAGTCGAGTGGACCGACTCGAGCCCCATGAACAGTTGACCGTCAAAGTTGCCAGCGTGATCGGTCGTGTATTTGCCTATCGTCTTCTGCGTGATGTCTACCCCAGCCAGCAAGATGCCGGCCGGATCCGAAGCAACCTCGAGCACCTGGACCGGCTGGACCTTACTTCGCTGGAGTCAACGGATCCAGAGCTTACCTACTTCTTCAAGCATATTGTGACCCAGGAAGTTGTCTACAGCTTGATGACATCCGCCCAGCGTCGCCAGCTACACGAAAGCATCGCCCTATGGTTCGAGAGTGCGTTGGAAAGTGCTGACAATCGTACCATTCCTCTTCTGGCGTACCATTGGTCGCAGGCAGGTGATCGCAACAAGGCAGCCACCTATTATGGCCAGGCAGGGGAAAACGCCCTACGCGAGTACGCCAACGATGAGGCGATCCAGTTCCTACATGAGGCTTCTCGACTTGGCCAAGATATGCCGGCGGAGCAGCGTGCCCACTGGCAACGTTTGCTGGGCGAGGCTGCGTATCGTTTGACCCGCACCGAGGAAAGCAAAACGCACTACGAATCGGCCCTCTCCTTGCTGGGGCACCCCGTCCCAAAATCGAGTGTGGGGCTGTCAGTCCAACTGATTGGAGCGCTTGTGCGGCAGGTCATGAATCGGCAGTTTTCTACAGGCGCCACCGTAGAAGATGAAGATGAGCTGTCCACGCTGAGAGAAGCGGCCTTGAGTCTTGATCGCGTATCAGAGGTCTATTACAACACAGGTGAGTCGCTGCCATCATTCTACGCAGTTGTTTCTGCGCTCAACCTCGCCGAAAAGGGCGGCCCTTCGCCTGAGCTGGTTCGAGGATACGCCAATATGTGTGCCACGCTGGGCTTCCTAACATTGACTTCTTTGGCCGACGGATACCGAGAGCGCGCTCTGGCAATGGCCAAAGACTTGAATCATTTGCCAACGACAGCCTGGATCCAGATTGCCTTCTCTTCCTACAGTCTCTGGTATGGCAAGTGGGATCGTTGTCTGGCGGAACTGGCCGAAGCGATGGAACTGAACGCCCAATTGGGTGACTGGCGGCTCTGGGGCATCTCTGGTTGGCTGTTGGGTCAGGTTACGACCAGCCTCGGCAATCTGGCTCTTGCCAACCGCCAGTTAGAGAATGTCTACGATACTGCACTAAGAACCGAAGACACGCGCCATCAGATCTGGTCGCGAGGTACCCAGTTTTTCAACTTCATAGAAACCGGACAGCTTGATGAAGCAGGTGCCTGTTTGCGAGATGTTGAAAGTGTCATGGAAGTTCATCCAGAACACTTGATTATCGACGAGCGGCTTTGGCACGGTATGCAGGCCCGGTACGCTTTGGAAACAGGGCAACTGGAGAGTGCCAGGCAGTGGACAGACGGGCAAGTTGAAGCCATAAACCGATCACAGTTCAAGTATGATCTGATCAATGCCTTCTCAGGCCCGGCCGAGGTCAGGCTTCGATTGTGGGATGAGGGCATGGCGACACGCAAAGATGTCGAAGAAGCGTGCAAAATCCTAAAAAGCTTTGCGCGAAAATACCCGTTCGCTCGCGCTCGTTCGCTACGGTACGAAGGTGCCTACGAGTGGGTATCTGGCAGACAACGTACTGCCCAAAGAATCTGGCAGAAGAGCGTTATCCAGGCAGACACGTTGCGCATGCCCATGGAGAAGGCGATGACGCTGGAGATGCTTGGACACTTCACAGGCAGCGAAGAGGCTGCAGATCAGGCACGCGTTATCCAGGCGGAGCTTGAGGCCCTGAGCAGCGAATCTATCTCCCAATAGTTCACCCCAGGCAGGATTGCAGCCAGTCGCAGGTTATGCCCGTCGCCAGGGATTAATGCCTTCTGCACGCGACACGCTATATACCAGCCAGATGTAGTACACGTCGAGGACGAAGACGACTGCGTAGAGAACGCTGACGACAGGTGACTGTACGCCGTCGGCCAGCATGAAACCGAACGCAGCTAGCGACCCCAACCACTTGCTGATAGCGATGTAGATTGACTGTCCTTCCACATTTCCGCGCCTGTTGATCATGAACACAAACAGGATAGACATGATGATGTTCAGACCGAATCCGGTGTAGTAGTCGCCACCTTGGATTTTTAGCGGAAGGAACGGCGGTGTCTGGCCATCGACAACCACATTCCAGAGGTTTTGAACCCAGAACTCCTGCACGATTGTATAGATCAACGCCATGGCAACGACAATACCCCCTAACACGATCGCCACGAAGTATTTCTGCAGAAATCCGGTGAAGTATTTGCGACCGTACTTAAGGACGGTGTACAGGATGACGAAATCAAACAGCATCCAGATGAAGTTTCGGATTTGAATGAGGGTAGCCGGGCAAGACGACCATGTGGCCGGGCAGCCCGCCTCAATTCCAAGGCCGTAGATTATTTCCCAGGCCAGATTTCCAATCAGGGCGACCACCGGCATACCATAGGAGTGGTCTTTGAAGCCGCGATAGATAATCAGGAGATAGGCGATGAGCCAGAAGACACCAGAGGCCATGGCCGTTGCCAGCAACCATCCATGATTTACATCGAGCATAAGTCCCTCCAGGTAATGCTATTTTTGATTGAACGTCAGCGAAGTCGCCGTTTACAGGCGCGGGTTGCAAAAATCATAACCTATCAAAGCCAGAATGGGCAAGCTCCAAACTGTTTGTCGATCACAGAAATTGTCGGTAACTCGGCTCGTCTTTGCGACAATGCCATGCGGAATCGACGTAACAGCGCTAGAATCAGTGCAGTTGCCCATCCGGGGATATATGAGCAGGAAACAGGTGTGTACATGGAAGAGCTGAACTTACCAGAGGGAGCAATCGACGCTATTGTAAACGGTTACCACGGCGCGCCGTTCGACGTATTGGGCCCTCATGCTGTCGGTAAAGGCATTGTCATCCGGGCATTCCTGCCGCATATCGACACGGTCGCCGTTATTGTCGATGGCGGCTCCTCCGCAGAAATGGAGCGTGTCCACCCGACAGGGTTGTTCCAGGCCACCCTGGACAGCGCTGAGACCCCGGGGCGTTACAGACTCCGACTCACCCATTATGATGGAGCCACGGAGGAGATTGACGATCCATACGCCTTGCCTGCTGAGCTGTCCGATTTCGATACTTACCTGATGGCTCAGGGAACACATCTACACATTTACGACCAACTCGGTGCGCATCTGACAACGATCGATGGCGTGGACGGCGTACGCTTTGGCGTCTGGGCACCGAACGCAGCCCGGGTCAGTGTTGTGGGCGACTTCAACGCCTGGGACGGCCGTCGCCACCCGATGCGCTTCCATCAGGACACCGGCGTGTGGGAACTGTTCTTGCCCGGGCTGGGCGAAGGCGATCTGTACAAGTACGAGATAAAAACGAACTACCAGAATTACACCGTGACCAAGACGGATCCGGTAGGCTTCTTCAATGAACTACGCCCCAATACAGCTTCCATTGTATGGGACATCACTAAGCACGAGTGGCAAGACGACGACTGGATGGCCTCACGGGGTCGGCGCCAGCAGGCCGATCAGCCCATGAGCATCTACGAACTCCATCTGGGGTCGTGGCGGCTCAAGAACGGTTGGGAGTGGCTTACCTACCGAGACCTTGCCGAGGAACTGGTTCCCTATGTGAAAGAGATGGGCTTCACTCACATCGAACTACTTCCGATCGCCGAACATCCCTTCGACGGTTCGTGGGGATACCAGGTGACTGGCTTCTTTGCCCCGACCAGTCGCTTTGGGACGCCTGATGACTTCATGGTCTTTATTGACGCCTGCCATCAGGCCGGCATCGGCGTCATCGTTGATTGGGTACCTGCTCACTTCCCGATGGACGAGCACGGCCTGGGGTTCTTTGACGGCACCCACCTTTATGAGCACGCCGACCCACGCAAGGGCAGCCACCCGGATTGGGGCACCTACATATTCAACTACGGTCGCAACGAAGTCAGCCAGTTCCTCATTAGCAACGCTATCTTTTGGTTGGAAAAGTATCACATCGACGGGCTCCGTGTGGACGCGGTAGCCTCGATGCTTTACCTTGACTTTTCCCGCAAGCAAGGAGAGTGGGTGGCAAACCGCTACGGAGGCCGGGAAAACCTGGAGGCCCTCGACTTTATTCGGCGCTTCAACGACGCCGTGCACGAAGAAGCACCCTCAGCCATCACAATTGCCGAGGAGTCAACTTCATGGCCGCTTGTCACAGGCCCGACCGCAGAGGGTGGGCTTGGTTTTGACTACAAGTGGAACATGGGCTGGATGCACGATACGCTGCAATACTTTGAGAACGAACCTGTCTACCGAGCGTATCACCACGGCACTCTGACATTCTCCTTACTGTACGCTTTCAGCGAGCGGTTCCTGCTCCCCTTCTCCCATGATGAAGTAGTGCACTTAAAGCGCAGTATGCTGGATAAGATGCCGGGCGACGTGTGGCAGAAGTTCGCCAACCTGCGTCTCCTCTATGGCTACCAATGGAGCCACCCAGGAAAGAAGCTGCTGTTCATGGGCAGCGAATTCGGCCAATGGCGTGAATGGAATGAGGCTGCCAGCCTGAATTGGGATCTATTGGAGCAAGACGATCGACATGGCCAGCTCCAGCAGTTGGTCATCCGGCTCAATCAGCTGTTAGCCAGCGAGCGTGCGCTACACGAAGAGGACTACTCGTGGCAAGGCTTCAGTTGGATTGATCTGCATGACAACGAACGCAGTATCCTTGCTTACGAGCGTACAGCCCCGTCCACAGGCGAATCTATCCTTGTTGTTTGTAACTTCACGCCTGTTGTTCGTTATCAGTACCGGCTTGGTGTTAGCGAGCCGGGGAGCTACCATGAGCTGCTCACCACAGACGCTGCTGAGTTCGGAGGCAGCAATGTGTCGAATGATATGATGCAAGCCACTGACACACCGTGGCATGGACGACCGTATTCAATCGAGTTGACTCTGCCGCCGCTGGGCGCCGTGTACATCCAGCGCACAGGTGAATAAACACAAGTGAGACAGTGAACCGATGACTGACCTTTACCCCCTGCTCTTTGAACCGGTGCTCAAGGAGTACCTGTGGGGCGGCCGCACGCTGGAGACTCAGCTTGGACGCACGCTTCCACCGGGCATCGTTGCCGAGAGTTGGGAGATTGCCGCTCACCCTGATGGAACAACAATCGTTACCAACGGCCCCTACGCAGGCCGCTCGCTCGTCAGCGTGCATGATGAACTGGGCATTGACCTGATTGGTACCAACAGCATGTGGGCGCAGGAGCGTGGCAAGTTTCCGCTGCTGGTCAAGCTGTTGGATGCCAACGACAAGCTATCGGTCCAGGTCCATCCCGATGATCCCTATGCCCTTGAGCACGAAGGCAACGAGCTCGGCAAGACGGAAATGTGGGTGGTGCTGCATGCGGAGCCGGGTGCGGCCATTAACCTTGGGGTTAAGTCGGGCACGACGCGCGAGCGCTTTGCAGCCGCGCTGGCGGACGGAACGGTGGAGTCTATGCTCCACATCCTCCCCATACACACCGGTGACGTAGTGTGCATCCCCAGCGGTTCGATCCATGCTCTGCTTGGTGGAGCATTGATTGCCGAAGTGCTGCAGAACTCAAACACGACCTATCGCGTATTTGACTGGAACCGTTTGACAGACGGGCAGCCTCGTCAACTTCATGTAGAAAAGGCGCTCGATGTCATTAACTTCAAGCAGGTCGAACCCCAGCTCCCTACCCCACAATTGGTCCCCAGTGATGGTGAGGATGTGAAGCGGTATTTGCTATGCGAAAATAGATACTTCCGAGACTGAGCGAGTCGAGATTCCGGCAGGCGCTGTCTACGAAGGAGTGTGCAGCGGCTCGACTTTCGAGATTTGGGGAGCTGTCAATGGCAGCGCAGCAATCAATGGTGTCGCGTTGGAGGCAGTTCAATTCGCCCTCTTACCCGCCGCATTGGGCAAGTTCGCAGTGGCAGCCGGCGCAGGCGACGCCGTCATGTTGCGCACCTTCGTCCCCGCTTCATGAGAAAGCTTGCCATAATGCTGACTGATTGCTATCATTCACTCGCTCTCACGCCTGCAATGGTCGTGATCTATTTCATGGAGAATTGAAGTTGGCTAATACAAAATCTGCTAAGAAACGAATCCGACAGACCGAAAAGCGGACGGCCCACAATCGCCGTTACTCGGCAACTGCACGCACTCAAATTCGCAAAGTGCGTTCGCTGATTGCTGAGAAGCGTTTGGATGAGGCTGAGGAAATGGCGCGCAACGCGTACCAAACCCTGGACAAGTCGGCTCGCCGCCGCATTATCCACCCGCGCAACGCTGCTCGTCGCAAGGGCCGCCTGATGGCTGCTCTCGCTGCGGCACGCGCCGAAGAATCCAGCTAGTCGGATCTGGCGACAATCCGGGCCAGTGGCCCTCTAGAAACAAAAGCGCTACTGCTCAATGCAGTAGCGCTTCTTTGTGTTTAGGTGTTCGGCAAGAAAAGCCTGCTACGTGCCCTGCACGTCCAGCAGGTACCCCTTTCCCCGCACGGTACGCAGGTAGCGCGGGCGGCTGGGATCATCTTCGATGCATTCGCGAATCCAGCGAACATGCACATCAAGCGTACGCGTGTCGCCGATGAAGTCCGTGTCCCACACATCCAACATCAGCATTTTGCGAGTCAGTAGTTCATTGGGGTGGCGAACAAACGTCTCCAGGAGCAGCGTCAGCTTGGGTGTCAGGATGAACTCACCCCGACCCACAACCTCGACCGACCGCTTATCTCGATACAGGGTCAGCGGACCGTAGCGAATGATCTCTTCTTTCAAGCTGTCTGCTGGCAGTAAGGCCCGTACACGATTGAGCAGCTTGCGCCCGGTAAACGGCCGCTGCAGGTAGACATCGGCTCCGGCCGCCCGGTCCTCTTCCTCCCCTGCCGAACGACAGTGGATGATTGGTGTGCGTTCGGCCGCTTTGCGCAGTCGCTGGCAGATGCGGACGCCATTGGTCCGCATCGTGGAGGCGTCGAAGATAATCAGGTCCGGCTCGTTGCCGTGAAGGGCGTCGACTGCATCAGTACCTGTATTGACGATCGCTACACGATAACCAGCCTTTTCCAGGATAGGTAGTAGCGACAGCCGGCCAGCACTGTGGCCTTCAATGAGCAGGATATACGGAACGATCCCCATGAAACTTCCTTGCAACTCGCAGTCTCCCCTCCGTTACGTTTACGTTAAAGATTATAGACCTTAAAGGAACAGATGCAAGACCAATAACCCAACGATATTTTCACGCCCATCCTATTGTTAACAAGTCGCGGGCAGTCTATTATGGTAATGAGACTATCTCATGACAACCGTCCGTCTTCATGCTGAGAAGCTGGTACAGTGGGAGTGGCTGGTGCTGCTTGCTCTGCTGGCCCTTGCCGTGCTGCCAAATGGCCCAGTTCGGCTGGTGCTTGTCGCTGTGCCTGCCTTGTGGTTGGTCAACTGGTTGACGAAGGGTCGCATCCTGCCGCCCACGCCCTTCAATTTGAGCATCTGGCTGATGCTAATCATGACTGCTGTCAGCCTTCTGTTCACATTCGATCCGGCTACAAGCCTACCTAAAATCGCTATATTCCTCGTCGGCGTAGCCATGTTCGGCAGCGCAACTCATATTTCCAGGACGCAGGCCAACGGCATTTGGTACGTCTTTGCGTTCGTCGTTGCCACTAGCACCTTGATGGCGCTTGTCGGTCTATTTGGCACGCCATGGACGGGAATGTTTGCGTCGCTCAACTTCGCCCGGACGTCGCTTCCAGTTTCATGGCAGACTATCCCCGGGGCCATTGGGGGACTGGTCAACGCCAATGAATTGGCTGGCGTCCTGGTTTGGGCTGCTCCGCTCATGGTCGCCGGTTCGCTGGGGCTGCGTCGACCGCTGTGGCGGAAACACCGTCTATGGTACGCGGCCTTGCTGGGCTGCACGGGCCTTGTACTGGGTATCCTCGTCGGCACTCAATCGCGTGGAGGCATCGTAGCTCTGCTCGCTGGCATTCTCACCGTCGCCTTTTTGATGGTGAAATCTCGCTGGCGAATCGTGCTGGCTGTCCTGATGGGCATTCTTGTTGTCACCTCTGTCCTGGCCATTCGCAGCGCGCCGGAGTCCAGCGACATATTCAGCGACACACTCGGTCTCAACAGCCGGCTTGAGATCTGGGAACGAGGCATTGAGGCCCTGACAGATTACCCCATTACCGGCGTCAGCTTTAACGGCTTCCGTCGCGTCGTTCATGCGCTCTACCCTACGTTCCTTGTCCCTGAGAGCGTAGACCTGGCGCATGCCCACAACCATCTCCTGCAAACCGCGCTGGACCTGGGCATTCCCGGGCTCATTGCCTACTTGGCTATCTGGTTGCTGAGTGCTGTTCTGATTTGGGAAGCGATGGGGCGGCTGCGACGCAGCCGGTCCAGCGATCATCCATACTATTCGCTGCTAGCAGGCCTGGGTGGGTCAATGATAGCAGGCTGGACGTTTGGACTGGTCGACGCAATTGCGCTGGGGGCACGACCCAGCTTTCTCTGGTGGCTGCTGCTGGCCATGATCGCCAGCCTCCACTACACGGTCATGATTCATCCGCGCGGCTACTTCCACAGACGCCGCAGTCGGGAGGAGACATACGAGTCTGAACAGGCTGCCAGCGAAGCAGCGCCTTCTCTGGCGCCGGACACTTCTTCAGATCCACCAGCTACGTCCTCAAGTCCGCGACTTACGCCACCTCCGTCCGGTGCGTCTCGACCCCGCATCCGCTACCGGCGGCCGTCGGAAACCGGCCTGGATACAAAGGGCAGTTCAACTGAGTGACCATTGAGTCTGGCATCAGAGATGTTGTCAATTCGAACGGGTTGGCTATAATGCAGACACGCAATTGCGTACACATGCGGCATTGGTGAAGTGGTATCACAGCAGCTTCCCAAGCTGTTATCCCGGGTTCGAATCCCGGATGCCGCTCTTCCCTTCCCCCTAACTTTGCTGTCAACCCAGTTCCATTCTAAAGCGCGTGCTGCCCACTGTAATCAGGTCGCCATTCGTGACGACGGTCGGTTCGTGAACGTCAATATCGTTGAGCAGCGTACCGTTGCGGCTCCCGAGGTCTTCCAGCCACCACCGTTTGTCGCGGCGCGCCAGGGTGGCATGTTCAACCGAGACGAAAGGCTCATCCAGAATGACCGTGCACCGAGCCCCCCGGCCGATCAGCGTTGCGGGCAGCAAGTCAAAGCGGGCGCCGGCGACAAGATCTTCAATCTGACTTTCTATAACCAACAGCCCGCCCGCAGCAATCTGGCTAGCATCCTCACGCTGTCGTACAGCACGGAGATCTCGCGCCAGATACCAACCAATCAGGCCCACGAACAACAGCAGGAGCGCGCCGCCGGCGAGCCGCAAAATGAAGAGAAGCACCGGAAGTGACACAATCAGGGTCCTAGGAGTGTGTCTGATGAGGGGTAGTCGGTAGCGTCGGACAGAGGTTCTGCTGCATCCCGACCTTCTCCGTAGACCAGCAGCATGTCGCTCAGGCCGATAACGTCGCCTGATTCAAGCCGCTGCTCTTGTACCGCCTCGCCGTTTACCCAAGTCCGGCCATGTGTACTGGTGTCGAACAGAACATAGCCATCCTCCCGCCACTGCAGCTGAGCATGGTACCGGCTGACCGTCGAAGAATCGAGAACAATGTCGTTATCAACACGGCGCCCAATGCGGATAACAGGCCGCTGCAGTGGAACATGCTGGCGTCCCTGTACGATGAGAAAGGCGTCGGCGGTCTGTATCGCGCGGCCAATATCGTCGCGGTAAGACTTGGCGAACATCGCCGTAGATTGGGGCTTGTCTTGTGGGCCGTTTGCGTCTAGCGCTACCCGCGCGCCGCGACTACTGACCTCGGCATCTCCCACAATATGGAGTTGCGGTCGAACGGCCAACGGCTGCCCCATCCTTGCCGCCAGCAGCTCCAAATAGCTGAGTACGGCCTGCTCCAGCACCACCACGTCGGCGTCTTCCTGCGGCAGCTGTGCCGGATTGACACGAACGACAATGCTGGTTGCGTCTCGCTCCCCGCTGCTTTCCTCGCTAAGCTCCCTGAGCAAGTGACTGGCGAGTCCATAGGGATCAACCCCCTCACCTGATACCCAGGCGAACGGCTCTTCCACAATACGACGTAACAGCGACTCAATGCGCAGCAAGGGCGAACGACTCATGAGAGGGATTATAGGTCTCGCACGGTAAGGTATCAATCACAATTGCGGAATTGTGGGCAAACAGTATACTTCGCGTCTGTCTGGCTGAGTCAATAGTACGACCTCCCGCCTCTCATGGCGAGGGGTCCGCAGGGAATGATTGTCTATGAGTGAGAATGCGATCAGGCTGACGTCTCTCGCCTCTTGTGCGGGTTGAGCGTCCAAGCTGGCTCCGGCGGAGCTAGAGCAACTCGTCAAACCAATACGGGATACATTCGCAGCCACTGTCTCCCCCAATCTGCTCGTAGGACTGGAAACGGCTGACGATGCGGCCGTCTACCAGATTAACGAACGGCAGGCGATTATCTCCACGACCGACTTCTTTCCGCCGGTCGTCGATGATCCATACGACTTCGGGGCGATTGCCGCTGCCAATGCACTGTCCGACATCTACGCGATGGGAGGTGAAGTGCTGTTCGCCATCAATCTCGTCGCCTTCCCGGACACGCTTGACATGTCAATCCTTCAGGAGATCATGCGCGGTGGGGCCGAGAAAGTTGCTGAGGCCGGGGCAGTCGTCGCCGGCGGGCACAGCGTAAATGACAAAGAGCCGAAGTACGGCTTGGCCGTAACGGGAATGATTGATCCTGCCTATCTAAAACGCAAGCAAGGCTCGCAACCCGGAGATGTGCTGGTGCTGACCAAGCCGCTCGGCGTCGGGGTCATCACCACGGCCCTGAAGAGCGGAACTGCCAGTGCCGAACACGTCGCAACAGCCGTGGCCAGCATGAAGCAGCTTAACCGCGATGCCGCTCGAGCGGCAATTGCCCACAATGCCCACGCTATGACCGACATTACTGGCTTCGGTCTGCTTGGCCACGCCCTTGAGATGGCGCGGCAAGGTAAAGTCAACTTCGATCTCAACCTCGGCGACCTACCCTGGCTGCCCGGCGCAGTCGCTTACGGCGAGGCCGGATCATTCCCGGGCGGCATGGGCAACAATCAACGTCACTTTGGATCTTCAGTCACCTTCGCCGGTGACATCGGCTTCGTGATGCGAGACCTGCTGTTTACGCCGGAAACGTCAGGTGGCCTTCTGGTGGCCCTGCCGCCGGACGAGGTCGCGGGCTTTTTAGCAACCCTGGGTAGCGGCACAGTCATCGGTACGGTTGCAGAAGGTGACGGGAAAATCGCTGTACGCTAGCGCTGCCCGACTTCAGAACCGCCGGCGTTTTGCATCCAACCGACAGTGCCGTCCTTGTCGGACGTCTCAATCACAGTACAGTAAGGAATAGTTGTTATGGACAACGTCATGCAGGAAAGAGTGGAGGCAGCACGCGCTCAATTGGACAACTGGGATGTGGACGCTGTCTATGTCACCAACCCGACGAACCGGCGCTGGCTGAGCGGCTTCACCGGCTCGTCTGGCTACCTGGTGATTACCGCCGATCAAGCAATTCTGGCCACCGACTCCCGCTACTTCATTCAGGCGGCCGTCCAGTCGCCCCATTTCACCCTCTACAAGCAAGCGAGCGAGCCTGATGAGGCACAACGCGTCATTGAGCTGGCAGGTGCGCAAACCGTAGCTATCGAGGGGGATGACATGACCGTGTCAGCGCTCGCCAAGCTGCGCAACGGGACCGAGGGTGTTGAGTGGCGTCCACTGGATAACCTGATCACCCCATTGCGCCAAATCAAGAGCGACAAGGAGTTGGCCACCATTGCGCGGGCCGCCGCCATCACCGATCAAGCCATGGCGCAGGTGCCGCTGTTGGCCAAACCGGGCATGACGGAACAAGAATTGGCCTGGCAGCTTGAACGATTCATGCGCGAGTCCGGAGCGGACGGCCTTGCCTTTGAGATCATCGTTGCCTCTGGCCCGAACGCTGCTCGCCCCCACCATCACCCCGGGGATCGCGAACTCCAGGCCGGCGATGCCATCATCATCGACATGGGCGCAGGGCTCGATGGATACAAGAGCGACATGACGCGCACATTCTACTTGGGCCAGACGCCGGATGAGAAATTCAGCGAAGTGTACAACACGACGCTGGCTGCCCAGACGGCTGCCCTGGAAGGGCTGAAGGCGGGTATCTCAGGCAAGACTGCCCACATGCTGGCCCATGACGTGATCGCTGACGCAGGTTATGGCGAGAACTTTGGCCACGGCCTGGGTCACGGTTTGGGTCTGGACATCCACGAACAACCGCGCCTGTCGCGGATGGCCCCCGATACGCCGCTGCCTGCCGGTTCCGTGGTCACTGTCGAACCAGGAATCTATCTGGAAAGCTGGGGCGGCGTGCGGATTGAAGACCTTGTGGTGTTGACTGAAGACGGGATCATCTTGCTCAGCCACGCCCCCAAGGACCCGGTCATCCTGCTACAATAAGACCTTGTATAACGCGCTGAAACGAGGCGACACGCGTCGCCAGTCGTACAGCTCTGCGAACTGTCGTGCCTCGCGGCCAATCGACAGGCGGTGCCCATTGTCATCCAAAATGGCGCTAATCAAGCGGATGAATGCTTCCGCAGAGTCGGCCAGCATGATGTTACGGCCGTCTTCGACAGGAAACCCCTCGGCGCCAATCCGCGTGCTGACCACGGCATTGGCGCTGGCCATCGCCTCAATGAGCTTCAAACGCGTCCCACTCCCCATCCGAAGCGGGATAATATTGACCTTCGATCCGGCCAGATACGGTTGAACCCTCTCCACCCGGCCCGTGACGGTAATGCCTGGCTGATTACGCAGCGCGAGGATGTTCGGCTGCGGCCGCTGGCCAACGATCGCCCATGTCAACGACGGATAGCGCGCGCGAAGCTGCGGCCAGGCGGTCTCCGCAAACCACAAAACGCCGTCAACGTTCGGACGGTAGTCCATCTTGCCACTAAACACGAGGTCAAAGCGTTGATCGGGCGCGATGGGTCCAGCCGTGACTTCATATTCGGCCAGGTCGATCGAGTTGGCAATGACTGTAACGGACACACGCTCCGCACCGGGCAGGCGTCGCAGCTCCGCAGCGTCAATGTCGCTCACCGCAACCACGGCATCGGCCGCGACGACAGCCCACGATTCGTAACTGGCAAGGCGACCGACCTGGACTCGCGAGAAGGCGGCTGCCGGCAGTCGTCGCAGTTGGTTGCGGTCGCTGTCGTATGCCCGGCGCTGCAGCTGGGTCTCGGCGTTGTGCGCGTCGTAGACAATGCGACTCAGCGGTAAGTGCTTGCGGATTAAGGGAATGTACCCGGCCATTTCTAACCCCTCGACCTGGACGATATCAGGCGGGTCGCTGATCAATCGGCGTTGAAGTGCGGTTGAAAAGTGAGAGCTGGTCAGGCGATGGGCCAAATCTGGCGTCTTGTCTCGTGCTGCCTGCATCAGCCGCACGCGCGGACTGCGGGCCGGCGGTACAGTCACTGTTTCTACCGCATGAGTAACGGCCGCCAGTTGTGGAGCCACATAGGCGGGCTTGTGCTCAGAGAAACTCAGCAGCGAAACCTGATGCTCCGCGGCAACCCCGCGCATGATGTGCCAGTTGCGAAGGCTCGTTCCCTGCATAGGCGGGTATGGCAATTGGGGCGTGAGGAAAAGGATGTGGGCCATATCACAAATGGAGCCTAGTCGGCAGCCACCAGCTCATAGAGTGCCTGGGTCTGGCGTGCAGTCTGTGGCCAATTAAATGCGGACGCTTGTTCAAAGCCTGCGTGAATCATTGTCGACCGCACTTCAGGATCACGCAATACATCATCCAGCGCGGCCGCCCACCCTTCGACGTCGTCCGGATCGACCTGCCGGCCTTCTGGCCCAACAATCTCGGGGAGCGAGCCACGCGTGCTGACCACAACCGGACACCCACTGTGCATCGCTTCGAGCGGCGGCAGCCCGAACCCTTCGTAGTAAGATGGTGTGGCCAGGACGCCGGCAGCCGAATACAGATGACCAAGCGACATATCATCAACCGATTCCAGGTGGATAATGGACGATCCGTGACTGCTACTGGTAATCGCCTCCATCAGGTCGTCGGTGTGCCACCCTTTGCGTCCCACCAACACAAGCGGCCACTTTGGCCCATGCGTCTGCCACAATCGTTCCATCGCCTTAATCAAGGTACCCAGATTCTTGCGAGGCTCCAGCGTGCCCACGGCCAACACATAGCCTGGCTCAAGGCCTAGCCGCCGCACGGTCGCGGCCACGTCGTCTGGGTTCCACGCCGTTGCGAACAACGGGTTGGCCGCCAGATGGACCGTTGAGACTTTGTCTGGGGGCACGGATAGCATCTGAATCAGGTCGCGGCGGGTGGCATCGCTGTCGGCCGAGATGTGATCGGCCGTGGTAACAGCCCACTCGATCTGGTCGTTGTAGTAGTGGCGACTTTCGGAGGTGAGAAACTCCGGGTACAGAAGAAAGGTCAGGTCATGGACGGTGATGACCAGACGCGCCGCACCTCCAGCCGGAGGGATAAAATCCGGGCTGTGGAACACGGCCAGATTGTCACGCGCGATTTCGGCCGCCACGCCATAACGTTCCAGGCGGTGATGGCACGGCGTCCACAGCGTTTTTCGGCTGAACGACCCTTCTGGCGGCAGAAACGACTGCTGCTCCTTCCGGCTATGGTAGACAAGGTAGTCGTCCTCCGTCCCAAGTTCCGCCAGAGCCGGGAGCAGCTGGAGCACATACTGGCTGATCCCACCCATCTGGTAGGTTGGCAGCCGACAATCGATTCCAATGCGCATGGTCAAATTGTAAGACTGTGGGGCAGTTCTGAGCAAACTGGCTAGACACCGTACCCGCAAGTATAATGCGGTCCAACCACCCACGTACTAGATTGACCCGTCAGCGAGGAGATGCAGCGATGGCGAACAACAACAGTGTCCCAACCGCAGCCGCCACCGAGCAAGAGCTGGGCGAGATGCGCAAGCGACTCGACTGGCTGGATGATGAGCGGCGCAAGGTGACCCGCAAGCTGGCCGAAATGGAGCAGCGAGCGGAGTTACAGGATCGGGAAATTGCCAGCCGCGAACAGCGCATTCAAGATCTGGAGAAACAACTCTCCACCCTGAATATGCAGATCGCGCGCCTGCCACAAACGGATGCTCAACTCGATCAGTTCAAAGACGATCTCACCAAGATGATCGACCAATACGATCGACGTCGTATCGAGGCTGAGAAAGAGCTGGACCGCCTGCGCCGCGTCGAGCATGAGTCTATGACTCGCGAGATCGCCGACATTCGAAAGCAGCTGCCGGCCATTACGCGCATCGAGCAAGACCTGGAACTGCGGCAGGCAGAAGACTCTCGCCTGGCCAATCTCATTGGCGTCTATCAGAACACTCAAAGCCAGTTCCGCTCTCAGCTTGAAGCAGTCGAGCGAGCAATTGCTTTCCTCGAGGAAAAGGAAAAGCAGACAAACAAGAATTTGGCGGAGGTGCAAGCGGCATTACCCGACCTCCGCAAGCACTATGAAACGTTCCAGGGGAAGATGGATGTGCTGAATCTGAACTATCAGAAAGTCCAGACCGCCGTCCAGCAGACCAATGAAGCCCAAACTGCCCTGCGGGACAGCATCAAGGATTGGTCGGAACAGGTCCAGATTGGGGAGCACGAACGCAACCAGCGCCTGGCAGCCTGGCAGCGAGCAATGGACGAGCATGGCGCGTCGTTGGCGCGATTCACGCAAGAGTGGGTGAAATTCAACAATCAGTTCAATGAGTCTCGCACAGCTGTAGAGGATCTTAAATCACTACGCGAACAATTGGCTCAACAGCAAAAGGAGTCCAGCGAGATGGTGCGCGTCGAGACAAGCCGCCTCGAGAGCCGGTGGGACGCCTTCAGCCGTGAGGACTCCAGAAAGTGGAAGAACTTCGAGACCGACTTCCTGCAGCGCCAGTCGGTCAACGATCGTCGCGACAAACAGACGCAGGAGCAGCTGCAGGCCGTCCACGAGCTGTTGGAAGAGCTGGAGCAAGATCGCGACACACTGAGGCGTATTCAGACTGCCCAGGCCGATGCCATCAAGAAGTGGCCCTTGCTGTGGCTTGAAGAGGTTGAGAAGGCCATCGACCAGGATCCCAATCGGCGTCGCCAGCCCACGACATCGACCCAGCAGGAAGAATAGCCGGTGCACCTGCCCTACCCGGTCTAGCTATGTTCGTCATTGGAACCGCCGGTCACGTCGACCACGGCAAGTCAACACTCGTCGAAGCGTTGACCGGAATCGACCCTGACCGTCTCGTCGAGGAGAAGGAACGGGAGATGACCATCGACCTCGGCTTCGCCTGGCTCCAGCTGGGCGATGAAGAGGTCGGCGTCGTTGATGTCCCCGGCCACCGTGACTTCATCGAGAACATGCTGGCGGGCATTGGCGGCATCGACCTGGCTTTGCTCGTCATTGCCGCCGACGAAGGGGTCATGCCGCAGACGCGTGAACATCTTGCCATTCTCGATCTTCTCGAAGTAAGCGACGGCGTCATTGCCCTGACCAAGGTCGATATGGTGGACGATGAAGAGTGGCTAGAACTGGTGACGCTTGAGATCAGTGAGGCACTGGAGTCGACGGCGCTGGCTGGTGCGCCCATTGTGCCCGTGTCGGCCCGATCTGGTCTGGGGATCGCGACATTGCAAGCAACGTTGATCGATCACCTCCAGGCCACCGCTTCGAGACCAGACAACGGCCGTCCTCGGCTGCCAATCGACCGGGTCTTTAGCCTGACTGGCTTCGGCACAATCGTCACCGGCACATTGCAAGATGGCTACTTTCATGCGGGACAAGAGGTGGTGGTGGAGCCAGGCGGTCATACTGCCCGTATTCGTGGACTGCAAACTCACAAGACCAAGCGGGATACGGCCGCCCCGGGCAGCCGCGTTGCCATTAACCTGACCGGGGTCGACCGCGATGTCCTGCGGCGGGGCCAGGTAGTCGTTCCTCCCGGCGCTTACAAGCCGACAATCCTCTTCGACGCGCTCTACCGCCACCTGCCCGGAGCGGACGCGCCCCTGTTGCACAATCAGGAAGTGAAGGTTTTTGCCGGCTCGGCGGAAGTAACGGCCAGGTGCCGGATCATTGGCCGCGATGCGATCGCCCCGGGCGAGACGGGGTGGCTGCAGTTGGCGCTTCAGGAAGAGATCGCGGTCGCCAAGCAGGACCGGTTTATCCTCAGACGGCCGTCTCCTGGGGCAACGCTTGGCGGTGGCCGGGTTCTGGACCCATACCCCGGTCGTCGTTACCGTCGCCTGCGACCGGAGACATTGGCTCGCTTCGAAGCCCTGGAGCGTGGCTCGCCGGACGAACTGCTGCTGCAGGCCCTGGAACGGGGCGGGCCGGCTACCATGGCCAGTGCCATCGAAAAGGCCGGACTGGATCGCGATGTCGGACTGGCCGAAGTGGATCGGCTAATCGAGAGCGGAGCGCTCATGATGGTTGGCAAGCAGTTGTTACCTGCCGCCCGATGGCAAGGGCTCCACGGCGAAGCTGTCGCGCTCGTAGGACAGTATCACGCGAATAACCCCTTGCGGCAGGGGATGGACAGAGAGGAGCTGCGCAACCGGTTACGGCTGAGCGCCCCACTTTTCAGCGCTCTTGTCGATGATATGGTCGCATCAGGGGCTGTTGTGACCAATGGCACACAGATCGGGCTCCCGGACCATGCCATCACCTTCACGCCCAACCAGCAGGCCGACGTTGACAGACTGGTCGCCACACTGGCCCGATCAGGGGTCAACTCTCCCAATGTCAAGGACAGTCGCAAGATCGTAGGGGACGATGTCTATTATGCTCTCCTCGATCTGGGCAACTTGAAGCAGCTATCAGATGATGTCGTTTATGATGCTGAAACGTACACGACGATTATCAACAAGGTGCAGAGTTACCTGGAGACCAATGGCACCATCTCGGCCCCGGAAGCGCGAGACCTGCTGGACACGAGCCGCAAGTACGCCATCGCCATCCTTGAACACCTCGACGATATTCGGTTGACGCGGCGGGTTGGTGACAGTCGAGAACTCGTTCCTGCGAAAGCAGCGTGAATTCAGCACTCTTTTAACCTTCCTCGAGGGCTGGATGCTTGACATAGCGTTACGCTAACATTATCATCCGTTTATGTTATGTCCACGCGGCATGCATAGTTGCGTCCCACATGGCACTGACGCCGTTAACCGGCGGTTTTCAATTTTGGACTGATCGACCCCATTGTTAGATGGACTTTTCAGAAGGAGCTTGGTGATGAATAGGTGGATTGCTCAACGACGATTTGGACCCGGTCTGGCGATTATAGTCATCGCTCTGCTCGCACTCGTGGCCCTAACAAGCAGCTCCATGAACCTCAATGCGCAGGAGGGGAACTGGCAGGCGGAGTATTGGAACAACCGCGACCTGTCCGGCACGCCTGTCCTGGTGCGCCAGGAAAGCAGCATCAACTACGATTGGGGAGCCGGCTCTCCGGCGCCTGAGGTCAACGTTGACAATTTCTCGGCCCAATGGACTGAGACCACCAACGTTCCCGAAGGCACCTATCGCTTTACGGCCACCATGGACGATGGTATGCGGGTCTTTGTCGATAACGTGGTAGTCATCGACCAATGGTTCGACGGCGAGGCCAGAACGGTAACGGCCGATGTCTTCCTCGGGGCCGGCACTCATACTGTCCGCGTACAGTATTTTGAGGCTGGTGGCCTGGCAGTGGCCCGATTGAACATTGCCCTGGTCTCCGCCCCTCCGCCGCCACCAACATCCCAGGCGTGGCGTGGTGAGTACTTCAACAACACCAACCTGGCCGGCACACCGGCGCTCATCCGTGATGACGCCAACATCAACTTCAATTGGGGCCTTGGCTCCCCGGCGCCCAGCATTCAGTCTGACTTCTTCTCAGTGCGCTGGACGCGCACACTAACACTGGAGCCAGGTACCTACCGGTTCACGACTGTCACCGATGACGGCGTACGCCTGACGGTCAATGGCTCGCAGATTATCAATGACTGGCAGGTGCAGGCAGCGACAGCTTATAGCGCCGATATCACGGTTCCGGGCGGTGGAACTGTGGTCACCATGGAGTACTTTGAGAATACTCAATTGGCAGAAGCGCGCCTCACCTGGACCAAGCTATCGGGCGGCAACCCGCCGCCGCCGTCTGGCGCCTGGAACGCGAGCTACTTCAACAATACCAACCTGAGCGGCGCCCCTGCGCTGACGCGCAGCGAGCAGGCGATCAACTACAATTGGGGTTTCGGTTCTCCGGCCCCAGAAGTTAACGTCGACAACTTCTCGGCCCGCTGGGAAACGACCGTCACGCAGCCTGCCGGACGCTATCGTTTCACGGCAACGTCCGATGACGGTATTCGCGTTTTCGTGAACGGCGGCATCATCATTGACGCTTGGCGTGATCAGGCCGTAACGACCTTTACTGCCGACGTTGATCTCGGCAACACGCCGACGACTATTCGCGTCGAATACTTTGAGCGCTTCGGACTGGCTGAAGTGTCTGTCGGCTACAATCTCGTCTCAGGCGGCGGAACGGGCGGGCAGTATCCCGGCTCAGCAGTCGTGACAGCCTATCGCCTCAACGTCCGCACCGGGCCCGGCGTCGAGTTCCCCATCATCAGCCGTCTGAACAACGGCCAAACCGTGCCGTTGACTGGCTTCCGCAATGGTAACGGCTCATGGGTGCAAATCGCCCTGAGCGGTGGCGCGACCGGCTGGGTGAGCTCGTCTTACATCACCGCCAACGTGCCGATCATGAATCTCATTCCGATAACCGGCACGACGCCTCCGCCACCCGCTGGTGGGCAGCCAACCGGCGTGGTTCGGGCTTACTGGCTTAACGTCCGCACCGGACCGTCGGTCAACTTCCCGGTCATCACGACGATACCCAGTGGCACCGCCCTGTCCCTGATCGGGCGCAGCCAGGACAGTGTGTGGTTGAAGGTAGTTCTGCCCGACGGCCGCCAGGGATGGGTCAATGGCTTCTACGTCGAGACCAACGTCCCGCCTGCATCGCTGCCGGTTCTGGCGCAATAGCTGACCGCGCCATCCAAGGCGATTGAGAACAAGTCGACCCGGACCGGAATCAGGTCCGGGTCGACTTGTTTTTGCGCCGCTGGACAGCGTCCCACTCCCCTTTCCCATATACCCACTCACGATGTAGAATAATGTCGGTTGTCGTCAGGATGCCCCTAATGCGACGACAGCGAAAGGATAGTCATTGTGCCCACGTTTGAGATTCCAGCCCTGACAACCAGCGTCATTTCTGGTGCGCTTTTCATCTTTGTCCTGCGCGTCATCGGCATCACCTTAAGTACTGTTCGCGTGCTCATTATGATGCGCGGCAAGAAGTTGGTTGCCGCTATTATTGGCTTTGTCGAAGTCCTGGTCTATGTGATCGCCATCGCGGAAGTCGTCAATAACCTCAATAACGTCTGGAACATTCTGGCCTACTGTCTTGGATTCTCTCTGGGCACCGTCGTCGGCATGTGGGTCGATGAACGGACTGCCAGCGGCTTTGCCAACATTCGCATCATTTCACGCTATAAGGCACAAAGTATCGTCGACCAGATACACAAAGCCGGATATGGGGCCACTGTCGGCTTCGGTCATGGCCGCGGCGGTACGGTTGGCATGATCGTGGCCGTCGTGCGACGAAACGAAATCGACGAGATTGTCGGTGTAGCCGAAACGGCCGACCCCAACGTCTTCATCACGGTAGAAGACACACGCACAGTCCGGCGCGGCTACATGCACATTGTTCAGCAGGAGAAATAAGGGCTATGTCAACAATTACCTTGTTGGATGGGACACTCAGTCTAAAGGTCTTTCGCGACCAGGGAGACGCACAGTTCGAGGACAACATCTGCCTCTGCTTCATCGAAGACAGCAGCGAAGAAGAGATGCTGTTCCGCGTCGACGAAACCAGCATCTTCCTGACACCCGAACAGGCAGCGCTCCTTGTCTTGGAATTAAATCGGGTCCTGGAAGCGTATCGGGCCGAGAGAAAAGATCCCAAACCCGACTAGAGCCTGCAATGGATTTGGATCCTCGCTTCCAGTTCTCTGGTGAATAACTCAACACAAAAAGGGAACGGCATTCGCTCTCGTCAACCCAACAGAGGATCACGATGAAACAACAAATCGTTTTACCTGGCGAAGGCACAGATTACGACTGGACGAACGACCACATCTATGTCAAAACGGTCGGTGCGTATTCGGACGGGCGCGTCTCATTTGTGGAGGACACGCTCAAACCCGGCTTTCATCTTGCCCGTCACTATCATAAGAGAATGACAGAGGTCTTCTACATCTTGGACGGCGAGCTGACCTTGATTTTTGACGACGAGGTGGTCAGTGCCACGGCAGGTACGACGATCAACGTTCCGCCTAACGTGTGGCACGAAGCAAGCTCAGAAAATGGGGCGAAGATGTTGAGCTTGTTTAGCCCGGCAGGATTTGAGGACTACTTGGCAGAAATGGCTACGTTAACCGATGATCAGTTTGCCGACGAGACATTTATGAACAGGCTAAACGAAAGATACGATATCTGGAATAGTTAGCAGGATGTGGGTCTTGCTGCCTTTACACCGCTTGGCAGCATCATAGTCGGCCTATGCGCACCGCTTTCGGGGCCTGATTGGATCGAGCGGCTGGCCGACTCGGGTCCGAAGGTCAAGTCCTCAGGTAATTCAGCCCATCTCGTCTACAACAGGCCGGCGTAGCTTCCTCCGTCCACCGGGATCATTGCTCCATTCACGTAGCTGGCGGCAGGAGAAGATAGGAAGGCCGCTACACGCGCAAACTCCTCCGGCTCCGCCATTCGTCCCAGCGGTATGCCATCGGTCACCTTGGCCCGTTCGTCGGCAATCGAGGTGCCATTCTGCTCGCTGCGATACTCGAAGATCTCCACCACTCGATCGGTAGCCGTCCAGCCGGGCAGAATCGAATTGACGCGGATTCCTTCTGGCCCCAGTTCCTGCGACAGCGTTTTCGTCAAACCTACTACAGCTGGCCGGTAGACATTGGACATCAGCAAGCCGCTGATCGGCTGCTTGGTTGAGATGCTGGTAATGGTAAGGATGCTGGCAGCTTCGCTCTGCCGCAAGTACGGCAAGGCCAGCTTGATCAACCTGGCGGCGCTCAGGAGCGTCAGTTGCATGGCCTGCTCAAACGTCTCCATTTCAACGCTGTCGAATGCGCCGGCTGGTGGTCCGCCGGCGTTGGTGATCAGAATATCCAGGCCGCCAAAGCGATCGATCGTTTGCTGCACCAGCTTCTCGCTGGACGCTGCGTCAGTGATATCAGCCTGAAAACCCGCGACCTGCTGCTCGTCAGCCGCCGCGTTTCGCAGCGTCAGCATCGCGGACGCAAGGCGATCGGCTGAGCGGCCGCAGATGACAACATTCGCCCCCTCGCGTACCAGCTCTTCGGCCGCAGCCAGTCCAAGCCCATCCGTAGAGGCCGCCAAAAGTGCCGTCATACCACGTAGTCCAAGCTCCATTGTTCGCTCCTTCTGGACTATGTTCCAGTTTAGTTAACCAGATAAGTCTCAGCATCCAGCGGGGGATCATGCTCCACTAAACAGCTGGTAAATGTAAATGCATAAACCGCCAATCCAGTCCCATCGAAAGTAAGTTCAAGTTCATGGGGCTCGAACGTCGGATTGCGGACGAGTTGATACATGCGAGGTCGGTCAATGACGACAACACTCTGGCCATCCGGCTGCAATGCAACATCAGAGCCCAGGATGTCTGAAGTCAGGTAGCGGCCATCTTGCCGAACCGTCACCGCCGGCAGCCCAACCGCCGGTGCCAGCCCCAACTCCGTTGTAACCGGGTCTGCTGCCGGACTGAGGACGAGGTTGACACTGGCCCCGCTGTACGGCACGACCACACGTCCGCCACGCTGTCCTGCGAAAGCCATCGACTCTGGCCAACCGCGCCAGATGCCATCCAGGTAGAACTGACCCTCACTCCTCTGGTCAGGCGGTGGCATCTCATAGAACACTGGCCCTTCGACAGCATATCCTTCAGCATTGCCCAGCGCATTCCCAAACAGTCCACCCATCTGGTAGCCGGCATACAGCTCCGGTGTAGGACGGTAGCAGACCGCGCCCGGCCCGTCTTCCGCGCGCACAGGCTCCATTAGCGCGGGCAAACGCATAGAGGGATCTCGCTGCCGCAAGAGTTGTTGAATCGCCTCTTCGATATGTCGGTAATGCCCTTCTCCCTGGCGGCGCAGACGGATATACCCATCCTGGTCAATCAGATGCTTCGTCGGCCATGCCTTGTTGGCGAACCGTTCCCAGTTCTGGTAGCCATTGTCCAGCAGCACGGGATACGCGATGCTCTGTTCATCGATGGCTTTCTCCACCTGGCTGTTGAATTGAGCAAAGCGGAACTCCGGAGAGTGGATACCGATGATCTCCAGCCCTTTTCTACGGTATCGGTCATACCATTCGCGCAAGTATGGAAGAGTGCGTAAACAGTTGACACAGGTATAATCCCAGAAGTCAACCAGCACAACTTTCCCGCGCAGCTGCCGGCTCTCAATGGCCTGGTTGGTATTAAACCAGGAACCGGAAACCAGGTCGGGCATTCGGACGATGCGGGGCTCAAGCAAGCGGTCAGACATATTTAGAAGAGCAGGGGAAACACAAGCGTTGGTGCGTGAGGCGGATTTTACCATGCCCAGAAAGAAAGTGACAGTTCTGCAACTCCAGAAGAAGAAGGCGGAAGGCATCCCAATTACGATGCTCACTGCCTACGACTACACAAGCGCCCAGCTTGTTGACTCGGCCGGTATCGACATGATCTTGGTGGGCGATTCCCTCGGCATGGTCATCATGGGTCTGGAAAGCACCGTCCCGGTCACGATGGAGGAGATGCTCCATCACGCACGCGCCGTCTCTCGTGGTGCAGACGGTGCATTCCTCGTGGGCGACCTGCCCTTCATGTCCTATCAGCCATCGATAGAAACGGCGCTGCACAACGCGGGACGGTTCATGAAAGAAGCGGGCATGGACGCGGTTAAACTCGAAGGAGGAGCGACCCAGGCCAACACCGTACGCGCTATCGTCGACGCCGGGATTCCTGTGGTGGGACACATCGGCCTGACACCTCAGTCCATTAGTCAGCTGGGCGGCTATCGCGTCCAGGGCCGGCTGGCTACAGACGCGAAGCGGCTGCTGGAGGACGCACTTCTCCTTGAAAAGGCAGGCTGCTGCGCCATTGTCCTCGAAGCAGTACCCGCCATTGTTGCCTCCGCCATCTCCGAGCGTTTGTCCATCCCGACTATAGGTATTGGGGCCGGCGCCGGCTGCGACGGTCAGGTGCTTGTGTTCCACGACCTTCTCGGACTCTTCGACCAGCTTAATCCCCGATTTGTCAAGCAGTATGCCAACTTGCGAGGCGTGATCAGCGAGGCGTTCAACGCCTACCGGGATGAGGTCGAATCTCGCCAGTTCCCCGCCGAAGAGCACATCTACAAGATGGCGGCTGATGAAGAAGCCTTATTTCTTGCGATGATTGACGACCTATCGGATGAATCATGAGAATCGCAATCCTCGGCGTCGGATCGCTGGGCACCCTGCTCGGCGCCTACCTGAGCGACGTAGCCAGGGTCGTTCTGGTAGGTTCCTGGGCTGAGCAGATCGAGGCGGTACAACGCCACGGCGTCACGGTCATGACGACCAATAACGAGCGCCGCACTCACCAGGTCACAGCAACCTCCCGCGACCACCTCCCCACTGAACAGGATATCGCTATCGTGGCGGTCAAGAGTTACCAGACACGGGAAGCAGCAACCGCAGCAGCCCAGATGCTGGCGCCGGAAGGGATGGCGATCACACTGCAAAATGGTGTGGGCAATTTGGCCGCGCTCGATGCCAGTTGTGGGCTGGAACGCACCACTGCTGGTGTTACGACCCAGGGCGCACGCCTGCTCGAACCGGGTGTGGTGCTGGACAGCGGTGCGGGCCAAACCCTGCTGGGCTGTCGCGACACACTTTCGACGTCAGCGGTGAGACATGTGCTCGCCCTGGCCAATGCCTTCAACGACGCCGGTCTGGATACCCGTACTGTCACCGACATTGACGGGTTGCTCTGGTCAAAGCTCGCCGTGAATGCCGCCATCAATCCACTGACCGCCCTGCTCGATGTGCGCAATGGAGCGCTGCTGGCCCACGCCGGCCTTGTAGAGATTATGACAGAGGCGGCTCGCGAGGCGGCTGCCGTTGCTTCTGCTCAAGGATATGCGCTGTCTGGCGACGACCTTGTCTCACAGGCGCTGGACGTCGCCAGCCGGACCGCCGCCAACGAGTCATCGATGCTCCAGGACATGCGGCGCGGCCGCCCCACGGAGATCGACGCCATTTGTGGCGCCATTGTTGCCAAGGGGCATGAGCTGGCCGTCCCGACGCCCGTCAACGAGCGGTTGTTGTCGCTCGTGCGGCGGAAGGAAGCAGGCGATCTCGACCGACTACTGACACCACAGATCACACTGCAAGCATTTCTGAACATTGGGGATGGAGGGTAATCATGGAGATCATTCAAGAGACAAAGGCGATGCATCAGTGGCGCAATAGTCGTCGCGACCTGACCGTCGGATTCGTTCCCACAATGGGATATTTGCACGAAGGCCACCTGGCTCTTGTCGAGCGGGCCGTGTCCGAGAACGACCGTACTGTTGTATCCATCTACGTCAATCCCACACAGTTCGGTCCGGCTGAAGATTTTGACAGCTATCCCCGTGATTTGCAGCGCGACCTGGACCGACTCTTACCGCTTGGCGTGGCGGCCGTATTCGCCCCAACCACGCAGGAGATGTACCCGGAAGGGCACAAGACCCGCGTTGTCGTAGATGAGATCACCCGCTTGCTCGAAGGAGCCAGCAGGCCCACCCATTTCGAAGGCGTCACGACCATTGTGGCCAAGTTGTTCAACTGTGTTCAGCCCGATCGCGCCTACTTCGGCCAGAAGGATGTGCAGCAGACCGTCGTGATCGGCCAGATGGTGCGAGACCTGAACTTCAATCTCGAGCTAATCATCTGTCCAACGGTGCGCGAAACAGATGGATTGGCCATGAGTTCGCGCAACAGTTACCTGACAGTCGAGCAGCGCGCCGCTGCACCAATCCTGTACGCTGCGCTCAGCGACGCCCATGCACGATGGCTCGCTGGCGAACGGGATGCCGACCAGATCGGCCAGGCGATTCACGCTCAGATAGCGGCAGAGCCGCTGGCCCGCATCGATTACGTCAGCGTGGCCGATCCTTTGACATTGGAAACCCTGCACGGTGACGTCGCTGCCGGACAAGGTGCTGCCGTTTCATTGGCCGTATTCTTTGGCAAGACCAGACTGATCGACAACATCATCCTGCCTGCATAATTGGGAGGGGATCAGCCCGCATGGAACCCGAACTGGAAGCCACCATTCAAGAAGTTGACGGTCTGATCGAGTCTGGGCGACTTGAGGACGCCCAGCGACTGCTAAGCCAGGAACATCCGGCAGATATCGCTACGATTCTGGATGAACTGTCCCCAGAGAACGCGGTCATCGCCTTCGGCCTGCTCGACGATGATGACGCCTCGGAAGTGCTCGACGAGTCCGGAAGCTTTGTTCGTCAGGAGTTGGTCGACAAGGTCGATGACGAGCGTCTGGCCGACCTGCTCGAAGAGCTGCCGACCGATGATGCGGTGGAGTTTCTCGAAGACTTACCGGACCC
Organism: uncultured Chloroflexia bacterium; assembly: GCA_963715935.1. Taxonomy (GTDB): domain Bacteria; phylum Chloroflexota; class Anaerolineae; order Promineifilales; family Promineifilaceae; genus Promineifilum. The sequence goes on from CAVQSM010000011.1 coordinate 724,074, forward strand.
GGTCGCCAACCGTCTCATCAATCTGCTGGACGAAGAAACGGCCGGCGAAGTCCGCCATCTGCTGACCTATGCAGAAGAGACGGCGGGCCGCCTCATGACTCGTGACGTCGTCGCCCTGCGCCGCCAATGGACCGTCGCCGAAACCTTCGCCTACCTCCGCTCGCTGGAAGACGCCGAAACGCTCCAGTACCTGTATGTCGTCGATCGCGGCGATCGCCTCATCGGTGTCGTGCCGCTACGCATGCTGGTGCTGTCCCAGCCTGATCGCACCATCGAGTCGCTCATGGATCCGGATGCACCTGAGATCGTCTCTGTCCCTTACGATGTGGATCAGGAGCAGCTGGCCGACATGGTCGCCCGCTACGATTTCGCCGCTATTCCGGTGGTCGATCATGACGACCGGCTGCTCGGCGTGGTCACTGTCGATGACGTTCTCGACATCCTTGAGGAAGAGGCAACCGAAGACATCCAGCGTCTTGGTGGGTCTGAACCGCTGGACCAACCCTACTTCTCCGTCTCCCTCTTCCAGGTGTTCCGCAAGCGAGTTGGCTGGCTTCTGTTGCTCTTTGTCGGGGCCACACTGACCGGCACGGTGACTAGACTATACGAACAAGAGCTGGCACTGGCCATTGCCCTGACCTACTTCACACCAATGATCATCGGCACCGCGGGGAACGCCGGCTCGCAGACTGTAGCCACCATCATCCGCGCCATCACGCTTGGCGAAGTCAGGCTCAGCACACTCGGCCGTGCAGTCACAAGAGAAGTTGGCGTCGCCGTCCTACTCGGCCTGGTCATGGGCGTCCTGGGCTTTGTCAGAGCGATTCTCTGGGACACGGGGTATGAGATCGCGCTCGTCGTCGCCATCACCCTCCCACTTGTCGTCATCTGGGCCAACGCCACAGCCACGGTCGTCCCTATCGTCGCTGACAGACTCAAGATCGATCCGGCAGTGATCAGCGGCCCTATGATTACTACACTGGTCGATGCAACCGGCCTCCTGATCTACTTCGAGCTGGCTTCATACATCCTGCGGTTATGACCTGTCAGATCGTCACGTAGGATCATACACTTAACCATGACATCAAACTTTCCTGAAGATCTAATCAAGGCCAGCCGCACCGCCAGACGGGTCGTGGTCTTCACCGGGGCCGGGATATCGGCGGAAAGCGGCCTGCCAACATTTCGTGAAGCGCAGACCGGACTGTGGGCGAAGTACGATCCACTTGAGCTTGCCACCCCCGACGCCTTTCGCCGCAATCCGACGCTTGTCTGGCAGTGGTACGCGTGGCGGAGGCAGCTGGCTGAAGACGCTGCGCCCAATCCCGGTCATCTGGCGGTTGCGCAAATGGACACCATTCTTAACGACCTGACAGTCGTTACCCAGAATATCGATGGACTCCACCAGCGTGCCGGGAGCAGCGACGTCATCGAACTGCACGGCAACATTCACCGCGTGGCCTGCTTTGACTGTCGGCACCGACCTGTCGACTGGGACCATGCGGCGCAGGAACCGCCGGCCTGCCCACTGTGCGGCGGGATGCTTGCGGCCCGATGTGGTCTGGTTTGGCGAACCGCTCCCGGCTGCCGCCCTCCAGAGCGCCATCAATGCCGCCAGGAACGCCGATCTCTTCATCTCGGTTGGGACATCGGGGCTGGTCCATCCTGCTGCCTCGATTCCGATCGAAGCAGCCCATCACGGCGCCCTCATGCTTGAAGTCAACCCGACGGTGACGGAGTCAAGTGGCATTATGGACTTACCGGCTGACCGGAACAGCAGGCAAGGGCCTGCCGGCCTATGTGGAAGCCGTGTGGGGACGTAGCCAGGCAGCTTGCTGAGTCATCTCGTAGCGCGTATCATCTCCATCAGAGCAAACCACGAGGAGCAACACGACATGAGTGAGGAATCCACAACGACAGCCTTCAATCCCCAGTTGCTGGAGATTCTGCGCTGTCCGGTCGCGGTACAAGCTGACGACATGGGAGATGATCCAGGCCAGCTGGAGTTAGTCCACGGCTGTTGGCTCGTCTGTGAAGAGTCCGGCATGCGCTACCCTATACGAGATGGCATTCCCATCATGCTGATCGAAGAGGGCAAGAAGTGGAAGGATACACCTGTCGACGGGCTGCCCGTCCCTCCTCCTGCCTAGAATCTTTCCGCGACGCAGTCGATTTGCGCGGAGCCACTGTCTTCCGTGACCCATTTACTCGAACCCGAACGCGTACTTGAAGCAGCCGCGCGTCTTGAGGGCATCGCCAACCGCACGCCGGTCATGACATCCCGCACACTGAACGGGATCTGCGGCAGCAATGTGTGGCTCAAGTGCGAGAACTTCCAACGCGTGGGCGCTTTCAAGTTCCGGGGGGCCTACAACGCCGTCAACCAGCTCTCTGAGGCTCAGCGCGCTGCGGGGGTCATTACCCACTCGAGCGGCAACCACGCCCAGGGACTGGCCCTGGCCGCCCGCTTACACGGTGTGGCGGCCACAATCGTCATGCCCCACGACGCACCGCCTAATAAGAGACAGGCTACGGCCGCCTATGGCGCCACCATTGTGGAGTGCGACGCCCAGGATCGGGAAGAGGTAACGGCCAACCTCATCGAGCAGCATGGCTACACCTTGATTCATCCCTACGACAACGACCACATTATCGCCGGGCAGGGAACGGCTGCTCTGGAACTCTTTGAAGAGTGCGGCCCGCTGGACACGTTGTTCGTCCCGGTTGGCGGTGGAGGCCTGCTCAGCGGCTCCGCGCTGGCAGCCCAAATCAAAGCGGCTGGTTGTCGTGTAGTTGGTGTTGAACCGGAGATCGCCCAGGATGCGACCCAATCGTGGCGGACCGGGACCATCCAACGACTGGCGGCCGTTCCAGAAACCGTGGCCGACGGACTCAGGACCCGTGCTGTTGGAGAACGCAATCTGGCTATCATGAAAGCCTATGTCGCTGACATGCTGACCGTTTCCGAGCGCGACATCATGGCCGCTCTGGAATTCGCCTGGGGTCATCTAAAGCTGGTCATCGAACCCAGCTCCGCCGTTGCGCTGGCGCCGTTGTTGAACGGAGCACATCGCTTGCCGCCCGGCAGCCGGGTCGGCGTCTTGCTAAGCGGTGGCAATGTTAACGTAGCTGCTTGTGGCTTCCTGCAGCACGATGCCAACCGTGCTGTGCTTTCCGATCCAATGAACACCACATCTGAGACGGACGATGAAGCGCCGCTTGTCGTCGCCGCTCCGTCCGCCAGGTCCACGCGTCCCCGCATCCTGGTAACGACCGCGCTCGAGTCGCACTTGCTGGAGAAGATGGCGCAGCTTGGCGATGTAGACTACCAACCAGACCTGCCGCTCACTCCTGTCCCACGCCAGATCTCGTCGTACGCCGCTCTGGTCTCCGGACCACAGCAAGCCGTCGGGTCTGACGTCCTGGAGAACGGCTATAACATCCGCGTGATCGGGTCCATTGCTTTCCATCCGGACAGCATTGATGTTAGCGCTGCTCGAGCAATGGGGGTACGGGTCATTTTCGCACCCACTGAAAAGGAAATGACGATGGCCGAGCAAACGATCGCTCGCCTTGTGTCGCTGTCTGGCATCGGTGAAGGCACCGGGCTGGAGGGCAAGACGCTCGGTTTGGTGGGCTTCGGGCCGGTCGGCCGTCTGGTTGCTGAGCGGGCGCGCGCCTTTGGAATGACCGTCCAGATCAACCAGCCGCGCCTGACAGCCGAATTAGCCCTGGAAAGCGAGGTGACACCAGCCGACCTGAACGATCTGCTGGCTACGTCGGACTTCATCAGCCTGCACTTGCCCCTGCATCCGGAGACTGACGGCATGATCGGCGCTGTTGAGCTGGCCCGGCTGCGGCCAAGCGCAGCTTTGCTGAACGGGGGCCATCCGCGGCTTGTGGATGAGCAAGCGCTCCTGGAAGCGCTCAGGGAGAGGCGGCTGGCTGCGGCGGCCGTACCGGAGCTGCTCGCCGCGGACGAACCTGTTGCACCCTACGCCATCGATCTGCGCCGCCTCCCCAACGTGCTCGTGTACGATCCCGTCACTGCCAGCACGGTCCAGGAAAGTGGAACCGTAGCGGACCAGGTCGTCGACGGGGTGATCAATGCGCTGGAAGCAGCGATGGCTCCCCGGTCACTCGATCTGGAAGTAGTGCCTGTCGCCCAGGTCAGCCCCCACGAGAACATTGACCAGAAACGAGTCGATCGTCTGATGGGTCGCCTCGAAGCGGATGGCCTGCTTGTCAATCCGCCAATCACCACCTTCTGGAAAGGACGGTACATCATCCTGGATGGGGCCACCCGCTACAGCGCCCTTGCCGGACTGGGCTACCCTCATGTCATTGTCCAGGTTGTTCCGGCGACGCACAACGGATCTGCAACTGCATACGTGGTACCACGCCATCTCCAGCGAGAAGTCGGGTCAGGCTGAGGAGTCGCTGGTAGACACCCTGTCGGCGATACCGGGCTTGACCCTGAAGGAGATCAGTCCGGCAGCTGCCCAGAGCTCACTACAGGAGCCCGACGCCCTGTGCTACTCTGAAGACGGCGACCGGCCGAACCATCGCCACCTACGCTGTCACAGGGTCATGACAAGCTGGAGGTGATGAACGCCCTTGTCGATGGTTACAATGCGTGGGGGCGCGTCGAACGAACGCTCGTCACCGACATTGACCGGCTGCAAACGCAGTTCCCTGACCTCGTGGCGATTGCTGTGTTCCCGCAGTTCGCGCCGAGCGATGTCTTTGACGCTGCCGCGGCTGGGAACTTCCTGCCGGCGGGCTTGACGCGTTTCGTCATTCCCGGCCGCATCCTGCGCCTGAATGCCGAGTTGGCCCGTCTGAAGGTTGATGAACCGCTGGAGGACAAACGGGCTTGGTTTGAAGCCTTCATTGCCAGCCGGCTTGCCAAGAGCCGTCTACGCTACTACCAGGAACCGGTAATCTTGCTTGATGAATAACGAGATAAAAGCAGTAATCTTCGATGTCGGTGGGGTACTGATACGCACCCATGATTGGAGCGGTCGCCAACGCTGGGAAGCTCGGCTCGGCCTCGCGCCGGGCGGCGCGGACGCCATCGTCTTCAACAGTGACATGGGCCAGAGTGCTCAGCGCGGCGAGGTGACTGATGCGGACCTATGGACGTGGATCGGCGAGGAGCTGCGCCTGGGTGATGATCTGGATGCGTTCCGTCACGATTTTTGGGCCGGCGATCGGCTGGATGAGGATCTCGTCCAGTTCATCGGTAGCCTGCGCCCCACCTACCAGACCGCAATCATCAGTAACGCCACCGATGCGTTGCTCACCAATGTGACCGATCTGTATCCGATGGCAGACGCCTTCGACCTGATCGTCGGCTCAGCCTACGAAAAGACGATGAAGCCTGACGCACCGATTTACCAGAGGACGTTGGAGCGGCTGGGAAGGGATCCTGAGGAGGTTATTTTTGTGGATGACGCCCCAGCCAACATCGCCGCAGCGCGGGCCTTGGGCTGGAACGCCATCCATTTCACGCCAGACACGGATGTGCCGCGCATCCTGCGTGAGGAGTACGAAGTAGGCAGTTAGTTGGCCGGAACGGCCTCAACAGGCTCGTAATCCTGCATGTGCTCGCAGTTGGTACACTTGAGCATATCCTTCGTCTGCATGACCATGACCCCGCTGCAAATGGGGCAAGGCTCTGGGACTGGTCGTTTCCAGTTAGTCCAGTCACATTCCGGATAGGTGGAGCAGCCGAAGAAGACACGCCCCTTGCGTGTGCGCTTCTCAATGAGATCGCCACCGCACTTGGGGCACGTTACCCCCACCTTGACGAGGATCTGCTCGGAATACCGGCAGCGCGGGAAGTCGCTGCAGCCGATGAATCGGCCATAGCGCCCCTCACGGTACACAAGCGGATGACCGGTAAGCGGACAGTCTCGCCCAACCGGTTCCGGCTCCTTCTTCAGGTCAAGCTTTGGCAGCGCGGCGTCAGCCGTTTCCAGTTCCTTTGAGAACTCCGAGTAGAACTCGTCGATGATAGGCACCCAGGGTGTTCCCTGCGTAATGTCATCCAGACTGTCTTCCATCGTCGCTGTGAAGTCAGTAGAAACAACGTCGGGGAAGTATTCGACCAACAGGTCGGTCACAATCAGCCCTATTTCCGTTGCGTAAAGCCGTCGCTGATCTTGCTCCACATAACCCCGATTCTGAATGGTGGAAACGATCATCGCATATGTGCTTGGGCGTCCGATGCCGTTTTCCTCCAGCTCCTTCACCAGACTGGCTTCAGAGAAGCGCGGCGGTGGCTGTGTGAAGTGCTGCTCTGGCAGCAGTCGCAGCAGGTCAAGACGCTCATCTTCTTTCAGGTCAGGCGGCACCTGCGTTAGCGCCGTTTCTTCCGCTTCGTCATCATCCGGCTGGCCGTCGCTATAGATGGCCAGGAAACCGGGGAAACTCAGAGTGGAGCCTGATGACCGGAACAGGTAAGTTCGCCTTTCGACAGGCAGGTCCGCGGCCCCGGCCATGATGTCGGCCGATACGGTATCATAGATGGCGGGCGCCATTTGGCTGGCCACAAAGCGCTCCCATACCAGTTTGTACAGCCGGTACTGGTCGCGAGACAGATGCTTCTTCATGGCGGCAGGCGTCCGAGCCACGGATGTCGGCCGAATCGCTTCGTGGGCTTCCTGGGCCGTCTTCGACTTGGTCTTATAGACCGGCGGGCTGTCCGGCAAATGGTCTTTGCCAAACGCACCGACTACATACTCGCGGGCCTGCTCCTGGGCCTCTGAGGACACGGTGACGCTGTCAGTACGCATATAGGTGATGAGGCCCGTCGCTCCATCATCAGAGCCGATGTCAACCCCTTCATACAACTGCTGGGCAATGCGCATAGACTTGGTCGTTCCAAAACTGAGCTTACGCGACGCATCCTGCTGCATGGTGCTGGTCGTGTACGGAGCTGAGGGCTTGCGTGTACGCTTGCCTATCTTGACCCGGCTCACTTGCCAATCGGCCGCTTCCAGCGCGTCGAGATGAGGCTGAACCTGTTCTTCAGAGCCAAGCTCCGGGTCCTCGCCATTGATCTTGCGCAGATGCGCCTGGAAGAACGGTCGGTCTTCCGGGCTGTCACCGTTCATACCCGCGTACACTTGCTGGCTGACGTCGGCGTCGATGCTCCAGTACTCAACTGGAACGAACGCATCAATCTCGCGCTCCCGGTCGACCACAAGACGCAGGGCCACGGACTGAACGCGCCCAGCCGATAAACGGCCGCGCACCTTGCGCCACAGCAGTGGACTCAGGCCATAACCAACCAGACGATCGAGGATACGCCGTGCTTGTTGGGCGTCGACGCGATTCATGTCGATCTCACGGGGATGCTCAAACGCCTCAAGGACTGCCGGCTTCGTAATCTCGTTGAAGACGACGCGCTTGGTGCGCTCCGGATCCATTTCGGCCGCTTCCATGACGTGCCAGGCAATCGCTTCGCCCTCACGATCCGGGTCTGTGGCCAGATAGATCTCTGTCGCCTTGGCCGCCGCCGCCTTCAAATCCTTAACGACTGGTCGCTTGTCATTGGGTACGCGGTACTCGGGCTCATAGTCATTTTCGACATCAACGCTCAGGCGAGATTTCAGGAGATCACGAACATGGCCCACACTTGACTTGACCGTATACCCCTTGCCGAGGTAGCGGCCGATCGTCTTGGCCTTGGCCGGCGACTCAACCACAACCAGTTTGCCGGCGCGCCTGGGCGTGCTGCTCTTCTTGCCCTTTTTCTTCTTTGGCTTGGCTATGATCTCCGGTTTGGGCAGCGTTTCATGCGCTTCCGTGTTACCCTGCCGGTAGATTGTGCCACCGCAGACCGGGCAAGTCCCTCGCGTCCCGGGAGAGCCGTTGGCGGCCCACTCAGCCTGCGGGTCCAGCAATGTCCGCTTGTCCTTACACTTGAAACAGTAAGCCTGTAATTGCTCGTCACTCATAAGTTCGTCTATTCAACCCAGCGCTAGCTGAAGGACTCCAGGTCAGACCCATCCAGGCCATCGACTGCTTCCTTCAACAGCGGCATATCGTCCTTGTGGACGACAAGTAATGCGTCTTCTGTATTTACCACGATATAGCCATCCAACCCAATCGCCATTACAAGCTTCTCAGGTTCGTAGTTATAGATGAGGCTGTCTCGCGAATTCTTATCCACCACCTGCCCCATCGTAGCGTTCTGCTCAGGATCAGGTTTGACCGTCGCCTTAAGAGCGTACAACGTTCCCGGATCGCTCCAGCCCATGTTGTTATGCAGCACCAGGGCACGCTGCTTGTCCACGTGGGTCAGGATGGCATCGTCGAAGCTGATGGCTTCGAGTTCCGGATAGATGGCGGACAAAACCGGCCCATATGCATCCCGCCCAATCTGCTTTTCAATCTCAGCTAGCTGCCGGCTCATCTCAGGCATATGCTCAGCATAAAGCCCACGTACAAATGCCGGCGTGGTAACGAAGAAACCTGTGTTCCACACAAACTCACCGCTGGCAAACATTTCCTCGCACAGCTCGACTGGCGGGCGGTACCTCAACGACTCAAACCCGAAATACAGTTGTCCATCGACGTCACCGCGCTGCTCACCCAACTTCAGCCAGCCGAGATTGGCATTGGCAAACTGTGGTGTCTCACCAAGAAAAAGGATATCGGCCTCTTTCGAGGCGACAAGCTGTTCGGCCGCCTCGAGCAGTTGGACGAAAACATCTTCATTCTCGATCGTGTTATCACTCCACAGAATGGCAACCGGTTCCGTGGCATTGTCATACGCCATATGGGCCATCGCCAGACCGACGGCCGCTCCCAGGTCGCGGCGCTCTGGCTCGGCTATGAAGTGGCTTTCATCCAGCTCCGGCAGCTGGGCACGCACCATTTCGATGTACTTCTCGTTTGTGGAAACGTAGATGCTGTCTGCGCCATAGACCGGCAACACTCGATCGACGGCCATCCGCAGCGTCGATTTGTTGCCGATAATTGGCTCAAACTGTTTGGGCGATTTCTGGCGGCTGATTGGCCACAACCGACGCCCGCTCCCGCCAGCAAAGATCAAGATACGCATGACTAGTTTCCCTCGCGCCCCTGCGAGTCGACACGATACTCAGGTTCGCTCTCACGCAGGGTGATGTAATTCATCCCGCCCGTCTGTTGTACCATACCCTTAAGTTCCATCATAGTCAGGGTACTGCTGACGACGCCGCTTGGCAACCCGGTCGAGCGAATCAGTTCATCAATATGCACTGGCTGCGCGGTCAGATGGGTCAGGAGTGCTGCTTCCTCGGCCGTTTCCGGGAGAATCGTTTGGGCCACGACCTGCTCAACAATTTGCCGCAAATTCAACTCAGTCAAAATGTCCTCAACATCCGCCACCAGCTTCGCACCCTGCTGAATCAGCCGATTAGTACCCTTGCTCACCGGACTGTTAATGTTACCGGGTATGGCAAAGACCTCCCGGTCCTGCTCCAGCGCAAAGCGAGCAGTGATTAGCGCCCCGCTGCGTGCCCCCGCCTCAACGACCAGCACGCCCAAAGCGAGCCCACTAATGAGCCGGTTTCGTCCGGGGAAGTTTTTGCTTTCCGGCGCCGTTCCCAGCGGATACTCACTAATGATCGCACCCTGGCCACCGGCAATTTGCGCCGCAAGCGGCGCGTGCTCTGGCGGGTAAATGTGATCGACTCCTGACCCCAGCACCGCCAACGTGCGACCGCCCTGCTCAACGGCCGTTTTGTGAGCAATGGCGTCGATGCCGCGAGCCAGCCCGCTAACCACTGTGACTCCATTGGCCACCAGAGACGACACCAGCTTCTGGGTGATGATGCGGCCATAGGCCGACAGACGTCGCGTCCCCACCACCGCCACCGACCATTGATCGACCGGTTCAAAGCTGCCACGGACATAGAGAACAGGCGGCGGCGCGCTAATCTGACGCAGTAGAGATGGGTAATCCGGACTGTCCCACGTCAGCACATCACAGTCACTGCGTTCTACTTCGTCCACGAAGGCATCCAGGTCAAAGGTGCGCCGCGCATCAATCATGCTGGCCACGGCGCGCTTGTCCAGGCCCGCACCGTATAGCTGCGCCTCTTTGGCCGACCAGGCAGCCTCGACGGTGCCGAAGCGATCAAGCAGCGCCTGGAGTCTCGTCGGGCCAATTCCCTTGACACGATTGAAGCCTAGCCAATATTTGAGATGCGACATGGTAGTCTAAAGCGTACTAAACAAAGAACCGATCGCCCACATCTTGTGTGCAACCGGTCTTCTATTCCGGTCGAGACCTGAGGGTCAGGCTCTATCCAGCGTTGTGACCGTATCGGGCGGCTACATCCCGGGTAGCAGCTGAACCGTCATTGTTCCAGCCTCGAAGTCGATCGCCCGGACAACATCCGGGATGTCTGGTATGAGCCTCTGGCCCGACTCACCCTCCACGACAAAGACATTGTTCGCACCGGTTTCGATCACTTCAGTGAGCTCGCCTAATGCATTTCCCTGGTCGTCGACGACACGAAGGCCAATGAGCTGATAGAGGTAATATTCGCCCTCGGCCAGTGGATCGGCATCCTCAACGGCCACATATATCCACTGTTCCCGCAGCGAGTCGGCCGCTTCCCGATCACCGTAGCCGACCAGCTTGAGCAGGGCTAACCCTTTATGCAAACGAGAACTCTCGACCTCGGCTGAACGCGAACCATCTTCATCGAAATAGATTCGCTTCAGCCGTGCGAATCGAGCCGGATCATCGGTGAATGGCGTTACGCGGATCTCGCCACGAACACCGTGAGGCTTGTTGACGCGGCCAATAACCAAAAAACGAGGCTCGGCGGAGCTTGCCGCAGAGCCTTGACTGACGACCGCCAACGGGTCGTTCTCGACGTTATCCATTTTGAGTCAGGACCAACCTAGCGCGGTTCATCCGCTTCGAGCAGTTCCAGGTCGACGCGCGTTCCTTCCTTGGCCGCACGTACCTGCACAACTGTACGGATTGAATCGATGACGCGGCCGCCCTTGCCGATTACGCGGCCCATATCAGGACCAGCGACTGACAATTCAACCAACGTCGAACCCTGACCCGGCACTTCGTAGACGTGTACGTCCTCAGGATTATCGACAAGTGATTCGACAATGAAAGCAACAAGCTCTTTCATATGGTCTACTCTTCTTCTTCAAGAACGGCAGCGGCGGCAGCAACGGCTACCACGTCTGCTTCGATTTCAGCAACCTCAGCCGCACTGCCCAGCGTCAATCCCTCATACTCGGCCACCAGCGAGTCAAACGATTCACCGGCATGCAGCCGCACCAAGCGACCGTATGTGCCTTGCTTCTCCAGCAAACGCTTGACAGCGTCGCTCGGCTGTGCGCCCACGCTCAACCAGTAGAGCGCGCGGTCTTCCTGAATCGTGAACTGCTCCGGGTCGGCCAGCGGATTGAAATGGCCAATGCGCTCGACCACACGGCCATCACGCTTCGCCTCAATGTCGCTAACGACGACGCGATAGCTCGGTTGTCCCTTCTTGCCTGTTCTACTCAAACGAATTCGCAGCATATCGAACCTTCTACTCCATATTGATATTATCGGTTGGGAGACGGCCGCTCAGGAGCGAACCAAGCGCGGAACGACCGCGCCCCCCTTTCTTCAACTGTTTCATCATCGTCTGCATCTCGCGATATTGTCGCAAGAGCATATTGACTTCTTGTACGGAAGTGCCGGATCCGCGTGCAATGCGTCGCTTGCGGCTGGCCTTCAGCAGCTTCGGATTATGGCGCTCATGGGTCGTCATTGACTGGATGATCGCCTCAATACGCTTCAAATCTTTCTCGGCATCCGACAAGTCCACGTCGGCAGCCATCTTATTCATGCCCGGGACCATTTCCAGGAGCTTGCCAATTGGCCCCATGCGCTTCACCTGCTGCAGCTGTGTCAGGAAGTCGTCGAGATCGAATTGGCCACTTGCCAGCCGATCAGTCGTGCGCTGCGCCTGCTCCATGTCCATCTCGGACTGAGCCTGCTCGATGAGCGTCATGACATCGCCCATACCAAGGATGCGGCCCGCCAGCCGGTCCGGATGGAACAGTTCGAGCGCGTTCAACTTCTCGCCGGTACCCAGGAACTTGATGGGCACGCCTGTCACTTCGCGCATGGAGATCGACGCGCCACCTCGAGCGTCGCCGTCAATCTTGGTCATGATCAGGCCGGTCAATTCCACGGCTTCATTGAAGTCTGTTGCGACCCTAACGGCTTCCTGACCCGTCATGGCGTCAGCCACAAGCAGTGTCTCAATGGGATTGACCCGAGCCTTAATGCCCTTAATCTCCCCCATCATCATCTCATCGATGTTAAGGCGACCGGCGGTATCGACAATAACCGTCGTCGCTCCGGTCGATACAGCCTGGCGCACGCCATTGGCCGCCACATCCACCGGATTGGCGTCGATCCCTTCGCTGTAAACCGGAATGTCGAGCTGTTTGCCCAATGTTTGAAGCTGGTCAATCGCAGCAGGACGGTAAACGTCCGCCGCCACCAGCAGCGGCCGCCGCCCCTGTTTGCGCAGATGGAGCGCCAGCTTGCCCGCCATGGTGGTCTTGCCCGCACCTTGCAGGCCAACCAGCATAATAACGGCCGGTGACTGGGCCCCAAGATTCAGGCGGCCCGGTTCACCCAGCGTCTCCACCAGCTCTTCGTTGACGATCTTGACAACTTGCTGGCCGGGTGTCAGGCTGCCCATAACCTCCGTGCCCACGGCTCTTTCGCGGATGCGGGCTACCAGATCTTTGACGACCTTGTAGTTGACGTCCGCTTCGAGGAGCGCCAAACGCACCTCGCGCATGGCGGCATCGACGTCGGCTTCGGTTAGTTTGCCACGGCGCTGCAGGTTATCGAATACACCCTGCAACCGTGTACCCAGCGATTCAAACACAGTTTCTTCCTTATATGGAAAAACTCACAAGACGTTGAATTCTAGCCCAGCACATAGTGGGCGTCAAGAGGCGCGACAAAACGCCAATCGTCATCTCAGCGAGACGATTGGCGTTTTTCAAGGCGCTATGCACTGGCCAGAGCGTTAGGCGAATGCCGGTTCAAACGATCGGGCGGCTTCGCGAAGCTGTTCTGCCTTGTCAGTATTCTCCCATGGGGCTTCGATGTCGTCCCGGCCAAAGTGCCCATAGGCCGCTGTCGCGCGGTAGATGGGCCGGCGCAGGTCCAGGTCGCGGATGATGGCGCCCGGTCGCAGGTCGAAGTTGGACTCAATCAGATCGACCAACTGCTCGCTCGAGTAAGGACTGGTGCCAAACGTCTCAACATTGATGCTCAACGGATGGGCAACGCCGATGGCGTAGGCAACCTGCACTTCACACCGTTCGGCCAACCCGGCAGCGACCAGGTTCTTTGCCACCCAGCGTGCCGCATAGGCGGCGCTTCGGTCGACCTTCGTCGGATCCTTGCCGCTGAACGCTCCACCACCATGACGGCCCATGCCACCGTAGGTATCAACGATAATCTTGCGTCCGGTCACGCCGGCGTCACCCATCGGGCCTCCAATGACAAATCGGCCGGTTGGGTTGATGTAGATCGTCAGGTCGTCGTCGGTGTAGTCATCGGTGCTGCGAGGATTCACCACGACATTGCGGTTCTCGCCAACCAGTTCCTCTGGAATAACCGGGCGGATGACATGCTCGATAATGCCGTCCACGATCTCCTCGTCGGAAACACCATCGGCGTGCTGCGTGCTGACCAGCACGGTGCGCACCGCCACCGGCTTGCCATAGCTGTACTCGACGGTCACCTGCGCCTTGCCGTCCGGGCGAACCCAAGGGAGCGTGCCATTCTTGCGTACCTCAGACAGGCGCTTGGTCAGTAGATGCGAGAGGTGGATCGGCATCGGCATCAAGACTTCGGTCTCATTGCACGCATAGCCAAACATCATACCCTGATCACCGGCACCGACGGAGTCGATAGCCGCTTCGGAGTCGCCGTTCTGCCGAGTTTCCAGGGCGTGATCGACACCCTGGGCGATATCGGGACTTTGCGCAGCAATAGCGGACTGAACGCCACACGTATTGCCGTCGAAGCCCTTGTCGCTCGAATCAAAGCCAATGTCGATGACAACTTCGCGCACAAGCTTGTCAAAATCGACAAATGCGGTGGTTGTCACTTCGCCGAGGATGAGCACGAAACCAGTCTTGATAGCCGTTTCGCACGCCACACGCGACATGGGGTCCTGCTCCAGCAGCGCATCCAGTACCGCATCGCTGATCTGGTCGCACATCTTGTCGGGATGTCCTTCCGTCACCGATTCAGACGTGAACAGCGTACTGGGCGAGGACATGAAGTTGTTTGTCACTTTTCTAACCTCCATCTGGCCATAGGCGGCCATTTCGAATTCTTTGCGGCGACTTCGCATGGAAATGCAAAACGCCTCTTGCTGGGGTCAAGAGGCGTTGATATAGGTCAACTGATTGCCTCTTATCTTCCAGCTCGCACTGTCGGAATTAGCACCTTCCCTCATCTATATGGGGGGTTGCTGCAGCGTCAACGGGCCGGTCCCTCAACTGCTCCTGATAAGTAGCCTAGCGTATTCGTAATGTAACGATCACCACAAACTATAGATATCTCAAACGTATCTGTCAAGTAGCATAGCGCTGCAAGCTTACGATGTAGATTACGGCGATCACAGAGGAAATGTCGAGTCGTTTATTCCCACTTCTCGGGCGGCTCGGGCATGCCCAGAACATGATATCCCGCATCGACATGAACGATTTCACCCGTCACGCCGCTGCTCAGGTCACTCGCCAACCACAGCGCGGTACGGGCTACCTCAGCCTGATCCACATTGCGGCGCATGGGAGTCCGCTCCTCGGAGTAGGCCAGCATTTTGCGGAAGCCGGCAATCCCCGACGCCGACAGCGTCTTGATCGGTCCGGCCGAGATCGCGTTTACGCGAATACCTTGCGGTCCCAATTCGGCCGCCAGATAGCGCGTGCTCGCCTCCAGACCGGCCTTGGCCACGCCCATGACGTTGTAGTGGGGAATGACCTTCTCCGCTCCATAGTACGTCATCGACATGATGCTGCCGCCAGATGACATGAGCGGTAGGGCGTGTCGCGCTAAGTGAATCAGACTGTAGACGCTGATATCCATCGCTATACGAAAACCTTCGCGCGTCGTGTCGTAGAAGCGACCTTCCAGCTCCTCTGACGGGGCGTAGGCGATTGCATGAACGAGGATGTCGATGTGGCCCAGCCGCTCGGCCACCGCAGTAAACAGCGCTTCCACTTCCTCATCCGACGTAACGTCACACTTCTCCACAAAGTCTACGCCAAGCTGCTCTGCCAGAGGCCGTACGCGCTTCTCTAGCTGCGGGATGCCGTAGCTCAGCGCCACCTCCGCCCCTTCTTCGTGCAGCGCTTGGGCAATTCCCCAGGCAATTGAATTCTTGTTGGCGACGCCAAAAACGAGCGCCTTCTTTCCGCCTAACAAAGCCATTGGTCTGTTCTCTCCTGTCTAGGATGGACTGTTGTTCACTAATCATAACCCATCCACAGCAAATGCGTTGCGTAGAGGTGTGCTGAGTGGCGATGGTCGCGCTAGAATAGAGGCCAAGAGATGAGCCACCTGCGCGGAAAGATTGTGATCGTAACTGGCTCCGGACGGGGCATCGGGCGGGAAATCGCCCTCAGTTTCGCGCGCGACGGTGCGTCAGTCGTCGTCAACTTCTATCGCAACCGCGCACCGGCAGAGGAGGTCGCACAGGCAATCACCACAGTGGGTGGGAAGGCGATCGTCGTCCGCGCCAACGTAGGAGAGCCGGACGACCTGAAGCGCTTGTTTTCTGAAACCGCATCTGCTTTTGGTGGTCTGGACTACTACATTCACAACGCGGCCTCTGGATTCAACCGGCCTGTGGCTGAGCAGCGAGTCAAGGGCTGGGATTGGACGATGAATATCAACGCCCGGTCGCTGCTGTTGGCTGCGCAGGAAGCGACAGCACTCATGCGCCCACGCGACGGTGGAGCGATTGTTGCTTTGTCGAGCATGGGGGCGTGGCGCGTGCTGCCGGACTACGTCAATGTCGGCGCTTCGAAAGCGGCCGTTGAATCGTTAGTGCGCTACCTTGCCGTCGAGCTGGCCACCGACGGCATCCAGGTCAACGCCGTCTCCCCAGGTCTTGTCCAGACAGACGCGTTGGACCATTTCGCCGTTTTCCAGGACCCGGAACGCGACATCGCCGGCAAGATGCGGCGGGAGACACCGGCGGGACGCCTTTGCACGCCGGAAGACGTCGCCGCCGTCGTGCGCTTTCTCTGCTCCCCCGAGGCGTCGATGATTCGCGGACAGACGATTACAGTTGATGGCGGTTATGCCCTGCTGGCATGATCCCAAAGGATAGCTAGAATGAACTCTATGCGCCGCAACGAAGGACCTCGCCCATGGCTGTTCGTGCTGCCTGTCCTCGCAGCCGCGGTCACCCTTTATCTATTTGGCGAGAAGTGGCTGCGACGCGTCCTGCTCTATCTGTCTGGAGCCACCTGGGCCCGCCAGACTGTCAGCACCTTGCCCGTGGCGCAGCGGGTCGCCGGTCGGTTCGTGGCCGGCCCGGATCAGGACGCTGCCATGCGCACCGCCGCTGAACTCAACGCCGCTGGCATGGCCACGACCCTCGACTTTCTGGGCGAAAGCGTCACCAGCGCCGCCGAGGCGGCCATTGCGCGGGACGAGATTTGCAGCCTGGTAGAACGTGTCGCCGCCGATGGTGTCAACTCAGGCGTTTCCCTCAAACTCACCCAACTTGGTCTCCGCGTTGGTGATGATGTCGTGGGCGACAACCTGTGCGCGATTCTGGAGACGGCCCGTCGCCACAACATTTTTGTGCGCATCGACATGGAAGACAGCCCGGTAACCGATGCAACTCTCTCGCTCTACAGAAG
This sequence comes from uncultured Chloroflexia bacterium, assembly GCA_963715935.1. GTDB lineage: Bacteria > Chloroflexota > Anaerolineae > Promineifilales > Promineifilaceae > Promineifilum. The sequence continues at coordinate 741,009 of CAVQSM010000011.1, forward strand.
AATGCGCGACGAACATGGCTTCGATAATACTGGCGTGGTTGTTCAGTCCTATCTCTATCGCAGTGAGCATGATATTGCCCGCTTGATCAGTGAAGGAGCCAATGTGCGACTCTGCAAGGGCGCCTACGCCGAACCGCCTGAAGTTGCCTTCGCCGACAAGGCCGACACCGACGCCAGCTTCATCCACCTCAGTCAGCAAATGCTCGCAACGAAAGCACGGGCGCAGGGCGTGTACCCCGCCTTTGCCACGCATGATCCCGCAATTATTGAGGATCTGTGCGCCTACACAACTGCCAATGACATTAGCCGGGATCAGTTCGAATTTCAGATGCTCTATGGCATTCGGACCGATCTACAGCAGGATCTCGTTCGCCGCGGCTATCGTGTTCGGGTTTATGTGCCCTACGGCAACGCGTGGTATCCGTACTTCGTGCGTCGCCTTGCCGAACGACCCGCCAATTTGTGGTTCTTCATCTCCAACTTCATCAAAGCATAAACGCATATGCCTATGCCAACCATTGTAGAAAGCGACACCATCGACGGGGTACAGATCGCGGAGCTGCGCGCCTTTGGCGACGAACGCGGCCGTTTCACTGAAATCTTCCGCAAGGAGTGGTTCCCGCAGCGGCAGTGGGGCAATGTCCAGATTAACCGCTCAGACTCAGCAGCCGGGGTGCTCCGGGGTCTACACTACCACTTCAATCAGGTAGACTACTGGTATTTGTTGGCGGGCACGATCCGCATCGGGCTGGTAGACCTACGACCAAGCTCCCCCACCCACGGCAGCGCCCACACCATCGATATTACAGCGGCCGATAATACTGGTGTCTTCATCCCCATTGGTGTCGCCCACGGTTTTCTGGCCTTAACCGATGTGACGCTGATGTATGTGGTTGACAACTACTATGATGGGGCTGATGAGTTTGGTCTGGCGTGGGACGATCCGGACGTCGCCGTTCCCTGGCGTCTCGATGCGGCGCCTATCCTGTCCTCCAGAGACACGGCAAACCCACTCCTGGCGAACATTTCGGCAGCAGCGCTGCCCATAAATTGACTATCCGAAAAGCCGCTCCCAGAGTGGCGGACCCAGGATGAGCAGCCCAACGAGGGCTGCCCCCAGCGCGCCCACGAGAACAGCCGCTGCAGCCACGTCCTTGGCCACTTTGGCCTTGGGGTGGTAGTCAGGCATGACCATATCGACGACGGCCTCGAATGACGTGTTGAAGAACTCTCCTACCCAGACAATCATCATCGCCAGGATGAGGACGGCCCAATCCATGCGCCCAAGCTGCAGCCACAAGCCTAACGCTAATACCGCGATACTGATAACGGCATGGATCCAGGCATTCCGCTGCGTTCGCAGCACATACCACCAACCGTCAAACGCATACTGAAAGCTCCGAACACGCTTTTGAAGCTCCTCTCGCGGCTCAATTTTCGGCGTCATGATCCCTCTCTGTCGGCTGGATATCATCCAACCCCAACGACATCAAGACAGCGGCCTGCCTCGTCCACATCAAGGAGCGCTCTGTCTCGTTTAGATGATCATATCCCAGCAAATGTAACACGCCATGGACCGTCAATAACTGAACTTCAGCAATCGTTGAATGACCCGTTTCCGCGGCCTGACGGGCGGCCGTCGCAACGGAGATAGCAATGTCGCCGAGGTAGCCTTCCAGAACCCCCACCCCTTCCGGCGCAGGTCCGGCAGGGAAACTTAGGACATCAGTCGGGCGATTCTCACTACGATACTGCTGATTCAACTCAAGCAATGTGGCGTCGTCTGCAAGCAAGATGGTCAAACCGCTGCCCGTCTGCGCACCTTCGGCACGCAGGGTTGCGGCGGCAGCTTGCCGCACACTGGCGATTGTGCTGTCCTCCAAAGCGTCAGTGGTCTGATCAATTTCGATTACGAACGACGTTTCACTCGCCATCGTTGTGTTACGGTGTGGTTCCTACAGGATGGGACTGCACAGGCGTTGCAGTTTCTACAGTATCAGTTGTGGCTTCTTCCAGAAGAAGCTCCGCCTCTTCGGCCGCCGCGATGTCCAACTGCGTAATCTCGTCATTGCCCGGATACTGGACACGCACATGGAAGCGACCCTTAAGGGTCTCGATAAACGACGCCCGAATCTGTTTGAGATCGCCCATCGTCAGGCCGGAATAATCGAGCTGATGAGAAAGCAGGTCGTCCTCAATAATGGTGTCGACCAGCTTCTCAATCGCCTTTTCCGTATTCGGGCGCACGGCACTGGATGCCGCCTCAATCGCATCGGCCAGCATCACGATGCCAGCCTCACGGGACTGAGGGCGTGGACCAGGATAGCTGAAGAGCGCCGCATCAACCTCTTCCCCTTCATCCCCTGCCAGGTCTTGTGCCTTGCGATAGAAAGCCTTAACGGTACGCTCCCCATGATGCTGAGCAATAATATCGGTAATCCGAAACGGCAGACGATAGCGCCGGGCAAAGTCGAGACCGTCCTTGACGTGGCTAATGATAATGCGAGCACTGGTGAACGGGTCGAGCGAATCGTGGGGATTCGTACCTTCCTGGTTCTCAGTAAAGAATGCCGGGCGAATCATCTTGCCGACGTCGTGGTAAAAAGCACCCACACGAACCAATGTGCTGTTGGCGTCAACTCGTTCTGCCGCCTGTTCAGCCAGATTGGCGACCATGATGCTGTGATGATACGTGCCCGGTGCCCGACGAAGCAGCTCGCGCAGGAGCGGATGGTCCAGCCGCGACAGGTCCTGCAGTTGAAGCAACGTCACGATACCAAAGATCCCGCCCAGCACGTAGAAACCCGCCAGCGTCAGGCCAGACGACAACACGCCGTTACCCACCGCCAGCAGCGCCGGCTGCACGATCGTGGTCACTTCCAGATCGCGCGGCAACCAGAACATGACCAGCGCAAAGAGATAGCCAAACGCCGCCAGGAGACCACCGCGGAAGAAGCGGCTGACACGCTGTGTGTCAAGGAGCGTCATCGCACTCAGTATGCCGCCGGCTCCGAGATAGATGGCCGACTCAAGTGAGTTGGGGACGATGAACCCGGTCAGCGCCGCCATCAACGTCGTGACAAGAATGGCAAACCGGATGTCATACACGACAGTCAACAGCATTGAGAGCGCGGCGAGCGGATAAAGCAGCAGCAGCGTGTCCGAACTGGTCATGATCTTCGCACCCAGTGTGAAGAGGAGCATCAGAATGGCCAACACCAGGACATAGCGGCCGTTCGGGAACGTCTCGCGCTGGAATCGCAGCCAGTAGATGAGCGTCAGGCCAACCACTATCACCGACGCCATGAACATGCTGGCCACATAGCGCCAACTGAGTTCGCGCTGGAGCAGACCCAACTCCTCCAGCAACTCCAGGTCGCCCGCTGTTACAATGTCGCCCGCGCGCACAATCCGCTGGTCGGCCGCTACCGTTCGGCTGATTGGCTCAATGGCTGCGGCTGCCGCCTCGCGCGCTTCATTTGTCGACAATTCGTCCGGAAAAACAGTTGGTACGATGTATTGGTAGGCGATCTCTGTCACTACCGTCGTCTGCAGAGGCGATAGGGCCAGACTTGCCAGGCGACGGGCCGTGCGCTGGAAGTCGCCCAGTTGGCTGGGGCGTATCTCTTCGCGCATCAAGTCTTCCACGATAGCCAGAATATCGGCCTTGGCCTGCTCATACTCGGTCTGCGAAAGTTCCAGCAGCCCGACAGCAACTTCCTCCGAAATTCTGATCGCCTCAATGCTCTGGAGGGATTCGATCTTGCGATCGGTTGACGCGCTGGTGTCTGCTCTGACGGTATCTATAAAGGCGAAGGCCGCTCGGGCCTGTGCCAACTGGGCACGACCAATAGAGAGATCAAGCGTCGTGAAACTCTCCGTCACAGCACGGACCGCTTGCTCCCTTGACTGTTGGGTCAAGAGGTCACTTGTATAGGTCAGGGCACGCGGAGCAAAGATATCCGCCGGAGCAGGTTGGCCGAGTTCGACAGCGACCTGCGACTGACGGCCGATATCGAGCGACAGTATCAGCGTCATTGCCAACGTCATGCCGATGGCAAACAGCCATAGCGCTGACCGCCGCAAGGCAGTTCTCAGTTGGTCTTCCGTTGTGGCCGGAGCGTTTGTGGTCATGCTGGGTACGGCTTGGTCGCCGCGGCGGCTACTGCAGCAGCTCTCTGACGACTTCGTTGACGAGGCGGCCGTCGGCCTGGCCTTTCAACTGGGGCATCAGCTTGCCCATCACCTGCCCCATGCTCTTGGCGTCTGTCGCGCCCACTTCGGCAATTACCTTGGCAGCCAATAAGGTGATTTCATCGCGACTCATCATCTGGGGTAGATAAGGTTCGATAACGTTAATCTCAGCCTGTTCGCGAGTAACCTCATCCTCGCGACCGGCTTTCTCGTAATCGACAATGCTTTCCTGGCGCTGTTTCACCTGTTTCCGCAGCACCTCTTCTACGCCGGCGTCATCCAATTCAGTGCGGCCATCGACCTCCGCTTGCTGGATTGCGGCTAGCATCATACGCAACACATCACGCCGCTGTGTGTCTCCAGCACGCATCGCCGTCGATAGATCCGCTTGAAGGGTTGACTTGAGTGTCATCGATTGCCTCGCGTTTGACTCAGTTCATTTTAGCATCTGGCCTAGGGGTGTCAAACGCACCCATCCATTAAAGCTTCCTCAACACCGTGTAGAGATTGAGATCTCCCTCGCGCCCGTCGGCCCGAAACTGGTCAACCAGTGACAGACCGGAGCCATCCGCCATCGCGTCAATCGCTTCTTCATCAATGAACGCCACGTACCGCAGCCCATATCCGCCGCGCTGCCAGGTTAGCAAGTAGTCATCTGGCTCAACGTCGTCTGGCCCAAGACCGACATCCGCCCACGGCCGAATCTTCCGGCGCTGTCGTTCACTACGGGCAAACTGCCAGTTACCCACAATCAGCGATCCACCAGTAGCCAAACGCTCGGCCATCTGCCTCATTAGCGAGAGCCGATTCCCATAGCCGGGAATGTGCTGCAACGTAGAGAGACAGGCCACCGTGTCATAGTGACCGAGGTCTTCAAGACTCTCTGTCGCGGTCAGATCGCGCACGATCAGCTGGTCTTCTGGGCCGACTTCAGCATGGTCGAGTAGGCTTTCCGAGAAATCAACACCCGTATAGGAAATCAGACACCCGGCTTCACGCAAAAAGTGGACCAGACGTCCATTGCCGCACCCGACGTCAAGCAACCTGCTCTGCCCTTCGTGTGGAAACCACTGCAGCAACTGCTGGAATCCAGGCTGGGGCGTAGCCCTGCTCGCCGCGAAGTCAGAGGCGAAACGATCGTAGAACGCTCGATTCAATTCAACCAGTTTCGTAGCAACGCTCTCGTCCATCACATTGACTATACGCAAACTACCGGTCAACACCCAAACCGTGATACCGTCTGCTCAACGCTGGACACGTACCCGCCCCCGAATAGGCGGGCGTGAACCAACAAGGGGTACAGCTGATAAAGCGGTCGACGCGTCTCATGGAAGCCCGGCGCCAGCGGCCGCATCGATTCATACGCCTCGAAAAAAGGTTGGCCAAATGTGCCAAACAGTGTGGTGAAGGCCAGCTCCACTTCCGGGTCCCCAAAGTAGATTGCCGGGTCCAGAAAGGCGGTAATGCGGCCGTTCTCCGCCAGTAGGTTGCCCGCCCAGGCATCCCCATGAAGCAGCGATGGTCGCTCTGGCTCGTTCAGCCATTCAGGCAGGCGTGCCGCCAACTGCTCAACTCGACCAACCATACTCATAGGCAGTCGCCCCGCGCGCGCTGCTTCGCGAGCCATATAGACGAGGCGATGCTCGCCGTAGAACGTTAGCCAGGACGTTTCAGGTGGATTAGGCTGGTGCAAACCACCAATCAACGTATCTCGCTCCAGCCCATACGTCGGATTTGTGACGGCGTGGAGCGATGCCATGTGGCGGGCCGCGTCTTTCTCCGCTTCCGGGCTGAATCGATTCGTGCCGGACACGTAGGCCATTAAGAGAAGTTGGTCGCTGCTGAAGTGAACCTCAGGTACCGGCAGCTCGGAGTGGGTGCGCAGGAACGTCAGCATGTAGGCTTCTACTGACAGAGGCGTGTGCCTGACGTCGTCCCATTTGGCGACCAGTCTACCGCCCCCCGGCAGCTTCACCAGGTAGACTTCGCTGACACATCCCCCCGAGAGCGGCTCCAGCGCCTCAGGACGCTTGCCGGTCGCCGCCAGGATCGCGTCAACCAGCGAAGGCGATGCAGTTTGCACAGTAACGCTCCGTGCTACTCGCGCGATCCGTAGACGACCAGATCGTCGAAAGAGACCTGCAAGTTCGTGCCCGCAAACGTGCCGGCATCAAGAGCAATGGAACCACTGCTGAAGGTGCTGTCGGTGACCTGCTCAAGCAGAATATCGTTGACGAAGAACGACAGCTCCGGGCCATTGGCAATCACTTTGATGCGATTGGCAACATTGAGCCCCTGGTTGATGACGGCCGAACTCTTCCAATCGCCGGTGAGGGGAGTCCAACTGCCGTCCGCGTTACGCCGTTCTGCCAGATAAAGCCCATTTCCGGTAACGTCGAAGCGATAGAAACCGTTGGCACCATTGGAGCGAAACAGAATGCCATAGCTGCTGTCGGGCGGGCCAGAGCGCTGGCGAGCATCCACTTCGACGACAAAATCATCGAAAGTTGGCTCGCGCAAGGTCGCGTACTGAAGGGTATTGGGGGCGTACACGGAAACAACCAACTGCTCACCGGATATAGCCGTGCCCCCGATCTCATCCTCTTCAAGGAACCAGTCACCCGTTTCGCCAGAGGTAAACTGGTCGCGGAACAACACATCCCCCGGATCCTCGCTCGTCACCGACGGAACAAGGCCCACTTCGACACAGCCTACCGCCAATACGGCCGCGAGAATGACGACTGCCAAGTGACTAAGGCTGCGAAACGCGTACATCATCAAACGCAACTAACAATGTGCCCGGTTGCAGCGTGCTCGCTGCCAGCCCGATATCGCCGGTCACAAATGTGGGATCCGCTATCGTGACAAGGGGAACGCCGTTGACAGCAAGACCAAGCTCATCGCCAATGCAGCTGGCTTCGATGAGATTCGTCGACGTACCCTGATTAATGACGTCCGACTGGGCGAACTGGCCATCTTCGGTCAGGTATATCACTTCATCCGATCCTGCCTGATACTTGCCTATCGAGTAGTAGCCATCACCACTTATGAGAAAGATGTAGAAGTTGTCTTCGCTCTGGTAGCGACAGATGACACCGAACGCATTGTCGTTGGGACCAGAAAGCTGTCTTGTTTCGGCGGAGATGACAACATCTTCGAAGCTCAGCCCCGGGTTCGTCCACCAGATCTGCCCCGGTTGGCTGGTGCTGATCTGCAGCTCACCCTCGTCGATGCTGACGTCTGCTCCACCGCGATTGTATGTAGCCCAGCCGCAGTCACGGTCGGCCTCGAACGTGTCGACAAAGAGGTAGCCTTCACCGTCGCATGTCTCTGGCTCGTTGGCTACAAGGTCACATGCGGCAGCACTGCCGGCAATGACCAGCACCAGGAGCAGCAAGACGAGGCGGTGACTAAAGCGAGACAACATGATCATGTCCCCTCTGATCCTGACTGATCCTGTTCGGCAGCGTCTAACTGTTCTTCCAGGACAGCAATCTCTTCGCCGATAGAGCGCTGCCGGCGCGATACCACGAGGTAGACACCCATGATGGCTACCCACATAACAATGACGACTAGTGCAGCAATAAGTAGGCTATTCATAATTGGCGGTCGTAACGTATTCTCCCGTAGAGTCTTGAATCAAAATGATAAGTGTCGCTTCGATCTCGCTTGGAGCCGCAACGGGTAGGAATTTTACTCTATACCGGCAGTTAAGCCATGCTATCCCATAGTGGCTCAGGGACGCCGCGTTGCTTGTTCTCGTAACGGGCCATCACAAACAAGGCATCACTCAGCCGATTGAGATACTGGACCACATAGCCGCCGATCGCCTCTTCTCGCGCCAGGGCGATGACATCCCGCTCTGCCCTACGGCACACGGTGCGCGCAACGTGAAGTTGAGACGCCGGCAGTGAGCCGCCCGGCAGTATGAAATTCTCCAACGAACCAACGACATCGACCAGCTCATCGATGGCAGACTCAAGACGCGCCACATGGCGTTCCTCAATCTGCGGGATCTGATACTGCGCTTTGTCCTCTTCGAGGAAGCATAGGTCTGATCCCAGATGAAACAACTCATTCTGGACGTCCAGCAATACCGTGTCGAGCGGTGCTGACAAACCCATTGACAAGGCCACGCCAATCACCGAATTAAGCTCATCCACAGTACCGTAGGCAGCTACGCGCAGCGAATCCTTGTCGACACGCTGCCCGCTGCCCAGACTTGTCGTGCCTTCATCACCCTTTCTCGTATATATTTTCGTCAATCGCGGCATTATTCACTCCTCACAAGCCCGCCTGATGTATTTGCAGACCAGCCAGAACATCATCGACGGTAAGCCAGGAAGTCCCTGGGAACAGCCGCGCCATCTGTGGCGCGAACTGTGGCGTCGCCCGTAAGACATCGGCCGTTCTTCCCTCGGCAATTACCTCGCCATCACTGAGCACCACCGTCCTGCTAGCGATCGCCGCCGCCAACTCCACGTCGTGGGTTACCAGCAGCAGACCCATCCCGGTCGCCAACCACCCCCGCCAGAGTGCGACCAGCGCGTCTTTCGCTTGCCTATCCAGACCGCGTGTCGGTTCGTCCATCAGGAGCAGCTGCGGCTGATTGACAGTGATTGCGCCGAAGGCGACCCGCTGTCTCTGTCCTACCGAAAGATCACGCGGGTAGCGGCCGGCTACCTCATCGAGCCCTAGCTCTTTCAAACGCTCCAGTACGAATTCATCGTCGACTGCGAGATGATGATTTTGCAGCGTAGCGCTCAGCTCGGCCGAAACGCTTTCTTCGTACAGGAGGTCGTCTGGATACTGAGGCAAATAGCCAACCGCGCGGACGGTGTCTGCCACATCGTGACCAACTATCGAGCGCCCTTTCAGCCTGATGTCGCCGGAGCGTGGCTGGAGCAGCCCGACAATACAGCGCAGCAGCGTTGTCTTACCTGATCCATTGCGGCCCACAAGAGCTACCGCTTCGCCGGGCTGGACAGACAGCGACACATCTCTTAAGGTTCGACGTCCATTATATGCGAATTCCAGGCGCTCGACCTCCAGTAAGCGCTCGCCCTCATCTACCATGGCCACTTGCGGCGCGGGCGGCGTATGCTCAGCCAGGCCCCGCTCAATGTTGCGGGTAAAAGAACGAGCCTCCTTGATCGTTAGCGGCACAGGCTGCCAGCCGAGACGCCGGCCCAGCTCGACCACGGGCGGTACGCCGGAAACGGCTGCCACAGTATCCCTGGCGTCGCCATGGGCCACAATTCGGCCATTGTCCAGATAGGTAAGACGATCCGCGTGGCGCAGGATTCGCTCCAACCGGTGCTCTGCCAGAATAATAGTCAGTCCGAGGTCTTCGTTGAGCCGCACCAGTGCGTGCAGCACGTCATTGGCCGAGAGCGGATCCAGTTGACTGGTCGGCTCATCCAGAACCAACACCTTCGGTCGCAGGCCAAGAGCCACGCCGATGGCCACGCGCTGCCGCTCACCACCAGACAGAGAACTGATTGGTCGATCGCGAAGGTCGGTCAGACTGAGCAGATCAAGCACTTCTTCAACTCGCAGTCGCATCTCGGCCTGCGGCAGACCCGCGTTCTCCAGAGGAAACGCGATCTCAGCCTCAACTCGATCCAGAACCGCGTGTGCCTCCGGATTCTGGGCAACAAAACCCACGGTCTGGCTCATCACCGTTGGACCTTGCGTTATCGCATTCAATCCATCGACCTCGACCACGCCTGCCACCGTTCCACCACTGAAATGAGGCACGATGCCGTTCAACGTCCGCAGGAGCGTGGACTTGCCAGAACCTGATTGCCCAGCCACCAAAACAAACTCGCCGTCGGCGATCTCCCAGGTAGTGACCTCCAAGGCAGACATGGTCGCGCCAGGATACGTATAAATAAGGTCTCGAACTGATATCATGACAGGATCTCCAGCAGCGCCGGGACAGTTAACAACAGCAAAGCCGCGCCGACAAGTGGTTCGAACGGTGGCCAGGAAACCATGGGATAGGGCGAGTAGCTAAAGGTATCCCGTGCCGTCAGCCATTCGGGCACTCGCACAAGCAGCAGCGAAAGGAATGCCGTCCCAGAGATGATGCTGTCCGCCAACGTCCATCGATGTGTCCAGTATCTTGTCACCGTCATACGACGCGCCAACAGCCAGTAGGCAATGCCGGTCAAGCCGGCGCCCGCAGTGATGGCAATCCAGCCGGCCGATTGCCCCCAGGCCAGCGCGACTGCCCCACCCAGGGCCAACAGCAAACCGCCCAGGAACAGCAGGCGTGACGTCCAACCGGTTGACACATCACGGGTCGCGCCATAGCCGCGCGAGACCATTGTCTCTGACAGGTTGAGCGAACGCTCCATGCCACCGATAAGAAGCGGGATGAGAAGCGGCCGCCAATCGGCGAGCCGTCGGATACGATGGCCGCGAATGAGCTGCGCCTCGCGAATGCGCTCCCATTGCCGCAGCGTTTCAGGCACATAAGTAATGGCCACAAGCATGACCAGACCAACATCTTTCAATGCCGGCGGCATCAGGCGCGTCAACTCGCTGGACGGCACAATGGCATTAAAAGCCAGGAATGCCGAAAGCAGTGTCACCAGACTCAAGCCGCTGATGAAGCCATAGACGGCAGCCTCCAGGGTCAGCGGACCGCCGATGAGCCACCAGTTTGCCGGCAGCGTAACCAGCACAGTTACGCCGACGTGGGCGAGCAGCACGTTGAACAGCGTAGAAAAGACCAGAACAATGCCGGCGATACGCCAGAAGGGCAAGGACCAACCGCCGCTCTCACGAGGCTGACAGGCATAGGCGACGAGTCGGGTGATCAGCAACAGCAAAATCAGGTAGAGCGGATTGCGCGTTAGCAGGGCCAGAATGGCGACGACCCCAACCCACACCAGCCAGGCGCGCGGATCGAATCGCTTCATGCGCTGGCCACCGTGAAATACAGTCGCTGGTGGAAGCGTGTCAGGGCACGCACGACCGGCAGACCCACGACCAATGTCAAAACGACGTTGCCCGCCGCGCGGCCGACATCCCAGACGAGGGACGTCACCGCATAGTACGACGCATAGCTCGCAACTGATGCTCGCAGGCCCGCACCCGCCTGCCAGGTGAGCGCCGGATCACCCGCCAGATAGGGCCACGTGACCAGGTTCATGACCACGCCGTAGGCGAAGCCGGTCACAAACCCATAGCCGCACAAGAGGACCAGCTCAAACGAAGGACGCTCCAGGTGCGGCAACCAGCCCGCAAACAGGCCGATCCAGCCCGCGGCAAACATCTGGAATGGCAGCCAGGGTCCGATGCCTCCGGTCAGAATGCCCGACACCAGCATGGACAACGCTCCCAGCAGGAACCCGAATCGCGCTCCAAACACGTAGCCGCCGAGAATAATCGGCACAAACACAGGCGAAAAGCCGCCCGGCCCAGGAATGCCTACTTCGATAAACCGCAGCGTGGCAGCGATGGCAATCAGAATCCCCAGGGCCGCGATCGTCTTTGCCTGCACTGCCTGTCCCTGGAGCTCGACCAGCAACACGGCCAGACAGAGCGAGATGAGCACGAAGGTCAACAGCGGCGTTTCACCGGTTCGCAGCGCCTGGGCGTTGGCCGCGTCCGTTTGCAGCACCGGGGCCAGAAAAGGCAAAGCGAGCGCGACAGCGCCAATCAGGGCCGCAATCGCAAACAGGGATCCGCTGAGCAGTCGTTGCATGCTCATGGCGCTCACTGCCCTCGCTCCCGAGTTGAACCGCGACGCAAGTACACGACGCCAAAGAGCGCTGCCAATGAGGCGGCCATGGCGCCAAACAGCGCATAATGTGATGCGGGGAGCTCCTCTCCTGGTCGAGAGTCCACCCGGTCGATGGTCGCGGGACTCGCATCGGGCGCTGTGACGAGGGCACCCACGACGGCCACGGGCGCTGCCTGCGTTGCTCCCACCTGATCATTCTCGATCGAGCCTGATTCCGCGCCAGTCACGTCTGCTTGGACAGCAACGCCGTCCGGCGGGATAGCGGCAGTGGGTGGCTCATTCGTTGGTGAATCGCTCTCCGCACTGTCTACCGTCGACTCGACTTCCTCTGCCTGTCTGCTAGGAGGCACTGGATCCACCGTTGTCGCAGCCAGCACTATGGTCTGAGTTGGGTCGACCGTCGTTGTCGTGGCTGTCGCATCTGGACTGTTTCCAGCAGCAGGCACCGAAGCGGCCTGGGTCGGTACGGCCTGGGTAACTGTGGCCGGCACAACCGTAGCAATCGCCGCTGTCGCCGTTGGTAGGCTGGCCGTCGCCTCGGCCACAGCGGGCACTGCTGTCTGCGTTGCCGTTGGCCGCGGCGTCGCTGTCGATGTCGCGCCAACACCGGCAGCGGCGGGCTGTGTGGGCAAGATGACCGAAGGGCTGGTTGGCACAGGTGTATTCGTTGACGGCTCACTACTGGTGCATATTGCTTCGAAGGAAGTCGGATCCGGCGGGATCGCTTCCGTCACGGAGCCGGGGCCCCACGTCCAGCCGTGCACCTGCCCATCCTCCACCCGCATCGCGCCTGCTCCTGCCAGTGAGTAGTTCCACGTGCCATTGCTCAACTGCCAGTAGGACCAATAGACGCAGTCGGCTCCACCTTTACACTGGCAGAAACAGTCATCAGCCGGGCAGCCGGTGCTCTCAATGCTGCAGACTGCCGCCCCACCCGACTGATACTCAATAGCAAGCGCCAGCCCGGAGCGCTCTAGAAGGTCCAGCCCGCTGATCTCTGGCTCGTCGAACTCCACGCAGCGCGTTACCGTCTGCTCGTCGCCGAGCCGCACGACCAGCGCCGCGCGACCGGGCGGATCTTGCGCCAGTGTGGACGACGCGATCGCCAGGGTTACTCCAAGAAGGAGCAGCGTCAGAAGCTGGATACTATGTTTCATGCTGACTTATTTGCTCGGCCTGGCTGGATTGACCTGACCAACACCTTTCCAGGTTGAGCCGGGGTCGCCCAGCCCTCGTGCTACCGGCCCGCCTGCACCACGGGCAGGTTCACCTGATTGAACCCCCAGCCCGGCTCCAGGCTTAGCATCATGATTGCGTCTGTCGTCCCGAACGGATCGGGCCCCGATGTGAAACCGTTTTCCCAGCAGCCGTTCTCTTGCTGCAGGGCGACAATGGCCTCCGCCGCGCTGTCCAATCGGCCGTCTACCAGAACTCGCCACTGTGGCCCAAACGGATTCTGGCCAGCTGCTGCCAATCCTTGGGCAACTTCCGAACTGCTGCTTGGGGTAGCGCTGCCAGCGAATCCCCACGCGCCGTCAGAAAGCTGAGCGGCTCTAATCGCGGATAGAGTATTCTGCGAAACAGGAAGACTCAGAGCCACCAAGCACCTGAAGGGCAATGCCATTCTGGTCATTCTCACCCCAATCGCCATTTACGGCCGCATCCATCAGTACGTTCACGGCTTTGGGATCGACGGGCGCCTCAACAGACATCAAGCCCAACATCGCTTCAGCATGGTCGAAGATGCCAAACGCGGTGCTGTCATACTCGCCTGTGGGAGAGAGATAGCCGCTCATTTGCAGCACAAGGTTCTCGCCAGCAAACTGGGTCGCATCATAAGGAGGGCCGGCGGCCGCCACGCCCTGCATGACGACGCCAACGCGACCGCCTCGACCGCCTGCAAGGTACGAGCCGGTCAATGACTCCAGCGCTTCCACCGCATTGCTGCCTCCACTCGGTGTCCAGCCAGCGTCTTGAGGATCGCTCCCTCCGGCGGCAATCGCTTGAATAGCGCGAGAGGTTCCACCCGCGTCCACACCAGCACCCGCGAACTGCTCCCATCCTCCTGATGCGTCTTGAAGTGCTTCCAGGCACAACAGGCCGGCCAACGCCGCCTCGTGTCGGGCTGTAAGAGGATAGCTCTGTCCCGCCACTGCAGGCAGAACCTGGACGGTCGTGAAGAAGTCATCGAACGGCCCCTGGCCAAAATCCGTCTGAAATGCACCGCTCTCACTTTGCGCGGTCAGGATAACATCGAGCGGCGAACCATCCCTGGCCCATTCTCCTGACCCTGAGTACCAATCCTCGCCGAGTGCGCTCAGCGCCTGGGCCACCAGCGCCGTGCTGCTTGCGTTGCCTCCAAATCCAACACCGTACTCCCACGAGCCATCGGACAGTTGAGATTGGGCCAGGAACTCAACGGCGTCAGTAATGGGAGCATCGGATGGTAATTCACCCGCAGCCAGCAGCGCCATGATGGCCATAGCGGTCGCGTCCGGGTTGTCGAGTGTGCCAAAGCCATCGTCCCATGAACCATTCTCTGCCTGTTGGTCGACCAGCCAGTTGACTGCGGCAGCCGGAACCGGTTCGCGAACGGCCGCCAGGGCCAGCATGGCCAACGACTGCTTGAACGCATCTGCCACGCCAAACGCACCCGACGGTTCCAGCCTCTCGGTCACGCTGATAACAAAATTGTGACCGACAAATGTACGGGGATCCTGACCGGCAGCGGTCAATGCCAGACACCAGCTTACCCGCCTGACTACCCCCTACCTGATTTCCGTCGAAGGCAGCATACTCCACAACGGCTGCCGGGTTATCAATCAGATAGTCAAGGGGTGCAGCCGTCTTGCCGGGGAACGGCTCCTCCATGCCATAGCCAGCGGCACTCAGCGCCAACATCGCGTCGAGCGTGCCACCTACGGTGGATGGTCCCACGTCTGCCCCAGCGCTGAAGCTGGCATAGCCGCCATCGGCATTCTGATGCTCGCGCACCAACCAGTAGGATGCCTGCTGAACCGAATCTCGTTGGTCCGGGAACGGCGTGCTAAGGACGCCACGCGACCCACTTGCCTCCAGCGTCGAGGTCAGACCCAGCACCGCCGCCAGACCAACCACCAGCAATCCAATGACAATCCTTCTCATTTCCACGACCTCCCGACTTCACCACGAAGTCCGCTCGCGTTCCGCTGGGCAGAAATCGAGCCTAACACAATGATGGTTTTAACGGATGTTGGGATAGTCTCTGGAAACACAAAACTCGATGCGTGGCGCATCGAGTTGAGATTACAAGACCTTGCAAACGCTTGCCAAGTTCCCAACCCTTCTCCACGAGGGTAGAAACTCATCTCTGGGCGTCGACCTGGCTTATCGGTCCTGCCCTCCTGGACAGTTGGACCGAATCACAGTTGCGGGAACAGCACTGGACTTCCAACCACAACGAGCTGTTGGGCCGGGCACCAGTTTCGCGATTACACCCTACCTTCCGGGGTAAGGGCAACCAGAGACGGGTTCTCCGTCAGATGAGGACAGTGTAACAGAGCGCCCTGCAGCCGTCAACGTTCCTGCTGGCTCCATTCCGTTTCAGTAGCTAAGTTATCAGACGTAGCCGCGACATTCCTTGTCGCGTTCTCTGTCGAATCCAAGAAGACCTGAAAGGAAACTGGTCATTGCGATCGTTCAAACACCGCAAGCCCCCTGCTCGCTCCACAGCAGCGTCTACCGTCATCACATCAGCGCCAAGTGTTGCGGAAGACAACACCATCGGACGTTTTTACGACCTTCCAGCCGTAGTGGCGCAGCGTGATTTCAGGTTTTTGCCCAAAGTCGGTCAGGCGCAGCGCCATGTCTTCGGATGCCATGCGGGCAGCTTCCGCAAACACCGCTGACGGGTCCAGTTCCAGTTCGGTCGCGCAGTGGAAGAAAACCGCCAGCGCGGGCTCCACCGGTCGACCTTTCGGAATGTGGTAGTTAGCTATCACTGCCCCGGTCAATCCGGCTGAGAGCCACGCCGAGTCTTGCTCACGCACGCTGAGTGTGGCAGCCCGTTGGCCAAAGATGCCGAACAAGGCACGTCTATCATCGGCCAACCCGTCGAGAAACTGGGCCTGGTCCCCAAGCGACAACGTGCTGAACCGGTCCACAACTTGCCGTAGCTGGTGGTCACTGTCGGATGGCATCGACTGCTGATAGTAGCCAAGGAGGTCCAAATCGTTCAGTATAGCAACGGTGTCCTGCAAGAAGGCCATCAGCGCATTGCCATTGGTTGTGTGGTTGCTGGTCAAATAGCGCTCCCGCATCGCCCGGGCATCGGCGCACCAGGCGAAAAAAAGCGGCCGGCCGGTCGGCCTGCCGCTTTGCGATTTCCAGCTCCTCAGGTTGGATTCGAACCAACAACCCTGCGGTTAACAGCCGCATGCTCTGCCATTGAGCTACTGAGGAATATCAAGCGATTATTATAGCGAATGCATCTATTGTGTCAAGCATCACAAACGGGCGACGAAGGGTCTTCCTCACCTCGTCTTTCACTCGACATAACACGCACTATTCGATAGGCGGTCCGGTGTCGAGCGGCACAGCGGGAGCGAACGGCGGGTTGTCACAGAGCCGGACATTGCCGTTTTCAGACGCACGATAATCAACCAAGCCGTCAGGCGTTTCCAGTACGACATGGTAGCCGTTGACGGTCGCCATTGTGTACATCATATCCAGTTCCGGGCAGCCCAAACTTCCGTCCGGCCAAACCACCGACTCTGCCTTAACCACCGAGATATCTTCCACCCCAAAAGAGGACCAGGCAGATAGATCGGTTAGGATGGCAGCGAAGATCGCTTCCGGTACTTCGCCGGTATCCAGTTCAGTCGTATCACTACCCTCCTCTTCCCCTTCTGGTTGCGGTTCAACGGTGGACAGATCGTCTGACGAATGTGGCGCTACCGGTTCGGCGCCCTGCGCACACCCAGCAGCAAACAGCAGCGCTGTCAGAGCGACCGATAGCAACATGATTGTCTTTCGCATCATTTCATTCTCCTTGAGAATCACTATTACTGCACTTGCTACTATAACGCCCCGGACTGCTTGTTGGTTCCACGGCTCATCTTCAGCTTGAGCCCTGCGCGAGAACAAGATGACCGCATCATCTTTCGACAAAACTCGCTAAAAGTGCTACTAATTCAGCTTCTTCTAACAGGTAATGAGGAACTCAATATGACCATCGCACTGATTGTTCATGGGGGCGCCGGCGCGTGGGATGCAGACCCAGGCCATTTGACAGAAGCGCGCACGGCCTGCCACGATGCGGTGGAGGTGGGCTACGACATCCTGGCCAATGGCGGCACCGCCCTTGACGCCGTAGAAGCTGCCGTTCGACTTCTCGAAGACGCTCCTGTCCTTGATGCCGGGCGCGGCAGCTATCCTAACACCAAGGGCGACATCGAAATGGACGCCCTGATTATGGATGGCGAGTCGCTCGCTCTCGGCGCCATTGCGGCGATTCAGAATATCCGCCATCCCATCTCGTTGGCCCGACGCGTCATGACCGAGAGCGGTCACCACTTTCTGGTTGGCGTCGGGGCCGACAACTTCGCCACAAGTATCGGTTTTCCGCGCTGTGACGTCGACGAACTGCTGGTACCAGAGGCGGTCCGGGTCGCCGCTGAAGTGCAGCGCGGCGAACGTACGCAGCCCTCGACGGCCGTTGGCGATACGGTTGGCGCCGTCGCCCTCGACGTCAACGGCAATGTTGCCGCCGCCACTTCAACTGGCGGCACGCCCAACAAGCGTCCGGGACGCGTGGGCGATAGTCCGCTTGTCGGCAGCGGCGCTTATGCAGACAACTGGACGGCTGCTGTCAGCGCAACCGGCCACGGCGAGTCATTGATGCGCATCGTCATCAGCAAGCGTGTCAGCGACCTCGTTGGCGCGGGACTGTCTGCACAGGCAGCCTGCGAGTCAGCCATTCGCATGTTGGAAGAGCGTACAGACGGAACCGGCGGCCTCATTGCGGTCGACGTGCGAGGCACCGTGGGGGCAGCCTTTAACACCCGTGCCATGCCCCACGCCTATACGCTGGGTGACGGCCGCATTATTGACGCTAACTAAGGCGGCAGGCACCATCTCTTGTCAAACACCTATAGGAGGTAACGATCAATGGCAGACGATAACCGAGCAGAAACACCATTTACCTTGATCCTGGACGGCAGCGAACCCGGCGAGTTGATCGCCCGCGACGATGAGAAGCAATTCGCTCTTATCGCCAGTCTCGAACCCGAGGCGGCCATCCACTGGATCGCCCTACCGTTTGATGGAGGGTACAGCACCGAGCAGATGGAGAGCGAAGACAACGAACGGTTTCGCGCTCTGATTGATTGGACCATTCGGCAAGCCAAGGCCAACATAGAGTCCTACCCGGAGCTGGCCAAGGGTTTCACTATCAAGATGCACTTTGGCGCTTATGAGACCGTGCCCCACGCCAAGCTGCACGTTTTGTCCAGCGAGTAGAATACCCTGCGGCGTCAGCTCCCCAGGTCCAGCCCGTAAAGCGAGTCAATCATGCGCATCCAGGCCGCCGTATTTCGTGAGCCGAACGTTCCCTTTAGCGTCGAATCGGTGGAGCTAGACCCACCGAAAGCTGGCGAGGTCCTTGTCCGCGTTGCCGCCGCAGGTGTTTGTCACAGTGACTGGCACCTGATGACTGGCGCAACCAGTCACAACCTGCCCGTGGTTCCCGGCCATGAAGGGGCTGGCATCGTCGAGGCGGTTGGGGAGGGCGTGACGCGGGTCGTCCCCGGCGATCATGTCGCCTTGAGTTGGGCACCCAGCTGTGGCCACTGCTTTTACTGCCATAATGGCAGCCCCAGCCTGTGTGAAACCTATGTCGCCCCCATCTGGGCGGGCACGATGCTGGATGGAACGACCCGTCTTTCCCAGAATGGCGAGACGATCTACCACTTCAGCGCCGTTGCCTGTTTCGCAGAGTACACGGTCGTGCCCGAGGCCTGCTGCGTGCCGTTGGCCAAAGACATTCCTCTGGAAATTGCAGCGCTCATTGGCTGTGCCGTGACCACCGGCGTAGGTGCTGCGCTGAACACCGTTCAGGTGCAGCCGGGCAGCTCGGTCGTTGTTTACGGCGCAGGCGGTGTGGGCTTGAACATCATCATGGGCGCCAGGTTAGCGGGTGCGGCTCGCATCATTGCGGTCGACACCCATGAGGGCAAGGGCGACATGGCGCTGAGTTTTGGAGCCACTGACTTCGTGATGTCCAGTCCGGGGACAATAGGGGACATCCGCAAGCTAACTGAAGGACGCGGCGCTGACTATGCCTTCGAGGCTATCGGCCTGCCCGCCGTGCAGGAAGCGTGCCTGGACGCAGTTCGGCCCGGCGGCACGGTTGTACTGGCGGGCATCTCACCGATGGGGAGCGGTACCAACCTGCCAGGCGCCATCCTGACGCGCCAGGAGAAGACTGTGACCGGCTCCTACTACGGCAGTGCTAATCCAGAACGCGACTTCCCGCTATACGCCGACCTCTACCGGCGTGGCCTGCTCGACCTGGGCCGCCTGGTCAGCCAGCGGTACCAGCTCGAAGAAATCAATGAAGCGTATGCTGCTATGCTGGCGGGCGACACAGCACGCGGCCTGATCGTATTCCCCACATCGTGACTCTTGAAGGTGTATACCTTTCGTCCGGCTGTCCCTGAAGACCAGAATGCTCTATTCGACCTGCATCGCCAGACAATGCGACCCTATGTCGACGCGGAATGGGGCTGGAACGATGCGTGGCAGCGGGAATACTTTGACCGCAAGTTTGATCCTGCCGCCTACCTCATTATCGTTGTAGACAACAGGGACGCAGGCGTGTTGGTCGTTGAGCGAGATGAGGATGCGATTTATCTCGGTCTGATCGAAGTCGCCCCACCGTTCCAGAACCGGGGCATCGGGTCTGAGATTCTTCGCGATCTACAGTCGGAAGCGCAAGCAACCAGGCGAACACTCTCGCTGCACGTCTTACGCTGCAACCAACGGGCAACGAATCTGTACCGCCGCCACGGATTCCGGATAACAGACGAAGAAACCCACCGCGTCAAGATGCAGTGGGACCCGCCCGCCGTCTAGGCGATCGCTAGCTGGACACCGCGCCCGACCTCAATTCCTCACCCTTGCCGCCAATGGTGACTAGCTATTGGTTGGCAGCCGTGACAGATCGTGCCACCGCTGCATCGCGCCGGTCCGGAACAGAGCCGGGTCGAAGTCAGCCAATGCTTCCCATCCCTCAACGCTGGCGATCTCGCGGTCTTCGTCAGACAGCTCCACTTCCAGCACACGGCCGTCTGTTCGCAGTTCGATGGTCAATTTTTCGCTGCCATCGTCGAGGATTTCGGTAATGCACTGCCGGTCGCTGCCCTCCGGATACCGGATGAAGGCGGCCGAACAACGCTGGCAATACGACAGGCTGGCATTGCACATTCCACGGTCCATGACTACGCGCATGCTATTGGCTCCTTTGATCTTGAGAGATCAGCTCACTGTCGACGGTGGACCGTTTGGGCCGGCCCGCCCCATTTCCCTTGCTACAACAGTACGCCAATCTTACTCCCCCGCTCAAGTGACAAATGTCATGGTTTGGCATACCATTCGTCACACACCTTCGAAACCAATTCATCGACGGAGTGGAGCCGGGACCTATGACTTCCTATTTCGTGACCATTGCAGGCAACATCGGCGTCGGAAAATCGACGCTCGTTGAGTTACTGGCCGGAAAGCTTGGCTGGGAACCTGTGATGGAAGCCGTGGCCGACAACCCGTATCTCGCCGACTTCTACGAAGACATGGAGCGCTGGAGCTTCCAGTCCCAGGTCTTCTTCCTGGTTCGTCGAATCCAACAGCACCATCATCTGCTGCAGAACTCGCACTCCGTTCTACAAGATCGCAGCGTCTATGAGGACGCCGAGATCTTCGCCCGCAACCTCTTTCTGCAGCACTCCATGTCCGAACGCGACTGGTCGTGCTACTACGAACTCTATCAAACACTCTCGACGCTGCTGGACCCGCCCGACCTGGTCATCTATCTTCGCGCCTCGGTGCCGACCTTGCGCACACGAATTGCACAGCGAGGACGTGAGTACGAGCAATCGATCACGGATTCGTACCTGGAACAACTCAATACACTATATGACGAATGGGCGGCTGGATTCAGCCTTAGCCCAGTGTTGACGATTGACACGAATCGCCTGAATTATGTACGCTATGAGGAGCATCTCGAGCAGATCTGGCAGCGTATCGACGACCGGCTGCGCGGTCGCGACTTTCTCACTCTTGAGTAGCATCCAGCCGCCAGAATCCGCCCCGTTCTTATCCACACCAGTTCAAGACCAAGGAGGTCTCACATGAGTGTCTACAAGGTAATCGAAGTAATTGGCACCAGCCCGAAGTCGTGGGAGGAAGCAACCCGCGAGGCGGTTGATCAGGCGCGGGAAACCATCCACGACCTGCGCGTTGCCGAAGTGATGAAGCTTGATGTCCGGCTCAACGATGACGGAGAGATCATCGAGTATCGCGCACGCGTCATGCTGTCGTTCAAGTACGACGATTAGACTGACCCCTCGCGGTGCCTCTGGCACCCACAACAGAACGAGGGTATGACCGTGTTGGCCATGCCCTCGTATTCTATTCCATTAGCCGGGGTGAACCCTGGCGTCAAACGTTAGTTGAGCCGCTCGAAGATACCAGCAGCACCCATCCCGCCGCCAATGCACATGGTCACCATGCCCAGCTCAGCGTCCCGGCGGCCCATCTCGTGCATCAGTTGCACGGTCAGCTTCGCCCCAGTGCAGCCCAGCGGGTGGCCCAGGGCAATCGCGCCGCCGTTGACGTTGACGATCTCCGGGTCCAGGCCCAGCTCGCGAATGACGGCGACGGACTGTGAGGCGAACGCCTCATTCAGCTCGATCAGATCGATGTCTGACAACGCCAGTCCCGTCCGTCCCAGCACGCGAGGTACGGCCGCCACCGGCCCGATGCCCATCACTTCCGGGCGCACGCCGCCCACGTTGAAGCCGACAAAGCGCAGGATAGGCCGCAGTCCCAATGCTTCAGCCTTGCTTCGCTCCATGACGATGACAGCTGCGGCGCCGTCGCTCAGAGGCGACGAGTTACCGGCCGTGACAGTGCCGTTGACCTGAAAGACGGGTCGCAGTTTGGCCAGCGCTTCAAGGGTTGTTTGCGGACGTACATGCTCATCACGGTCAAACAAGAACTCGTGCCGTGTCTGCGAACCGTTCTCCATCGCCACCTCTTCAACGGTGATGGGGACGATCTCATCGTCAAACGCGCCGCGTTCCATCGCAGCGGCTGCCTTGCGGTGGCTCTCCAACGCGAACTCATCCTGCGCCTGCCGCGTGACCTCATATTCATCGGCCACTCGTTCGGCCGTCAGACCCATGCCCATATACACCTCTGGCAGGTTCTCGACCATGTACGGGTTCGGATTGACCCGGAAACCGGTCATCGGCACCATACTCATCGTCTCCGCGCCACCTGCAATAATGACATCAGCCCCATTGGCGATTATGCGCTCAGCCGCCATGGCGATGGTCTGGAGACCACTGGAGCAAAACCGGTTGACCGTCATGCCCGGCGTTTCTACCGGCAACCCGGCGCGCAGGGCGATAGTACGGGCAAAGTTCAGCCCCTGCGCCCCTTCCGGCATGGCGCAGCCAATAATGACGTCGTCGATCTCGGCCGGGTCAAGCCCTTCCGCCCGCTGCATCAGTGACTCGATGACGGACGCCGCCATCTCATCCGAGCGCCAGTTGCGCGTTGTTCCTCGTTTTGACTTACCCACCGCCGTACGTGCCCCGGCTACGATTACTGCTTCTCGCGTCATAATGCGTTGAACTCCTTTGTCTATCTTTCGTACCCTGTCAGGCAGTCTAGTTGCGCAGCGGTTTGCCCGTCTGCAACATATGGGTCATCCGTTCGCGCGTCTTCTCTTCGCCAAGCAGAGCCAGGAACGCTTCTCGCTCCAGGTCCAGAATCACCCACGGATCGACCCACGCCGGAGCGCTCAGGTCACCACCGGTCAGCACGTAGGCAATCTTGTTGGCGATCAAGAGATCATGCTCCGAGGCATAGCCGCCCCAGGCCAATGATTTCGCGCCCAACTGCAAGGCGTACAGTGCGTCTCTTCCCGCGGCGTAGATCAACTCTTTCTCTGGGGGACGAGCGCCAATCTCGACTAGCTGCAGCGCTCGCCGCTTGGCAGTCGCGAGACGATAATCGCTGTTCATAACAATGATGTCGCTGTCGGAAAGGAAGCCCAGTTCGCGGGCCTCCCATGCGCTGGTGCCCACCTTGGCCAAAGCAATCTGCTCAAAGACCGCCTGCATGATGGGAACCACATCTGCGTTGGGCGTCTTCATGACGGGATTGACGCGACGCCGCAGCAACTCCTTACAACCACCACCCGCCGGCAGCAGCCCAACACCGAACTCCACCAACCCCATGTACGTCTCATGGTCGGCGACAGTGGTCCATCCAGCCATGGACATTTCCGCACCGCCGCCCAGCGCCATCTGGTGCGGCGCGGTGACGACAGGCTTGGGAGCGTGGCGCAAGTTGTAGGTCGCGGTCTGCAGCGCTTTGACCATCTCTTCCAGCGCGTCCCATTGACCCTGCATGGCTGCCATACCCACAGCGAACAAGTTGGCGCCGGCACAAAAGTGGTCGCCCTCGTTACCGATGACCATCGCGTCAAAGTCGCTGTCCAGTCGCTCCAGCGCCCGGAAGCTCATGTCGATGATGTCCTGGTCAATGGCATTCATCTTGGCATCAAACTCAAACAGGAGGACGCCGTCATCAAGGTCGATAAGCGACGCACTGGCGTTGCGTTCAACAACGGCCCCAGCTTGCTTGGACGCCGTAAGCCGAACCATCCTCTCGTCGGACTCGACTCCAGCGTACGCTTTGGTCTCAAAGTCATAGTATGCCGTTGGCGCGGCATCAGGCGACGTCCGCTGATAGAAAGAGTCATGACCGCTGGCGAGCATCTCTTTCACCCAATCAGCCACTTCGTAACCGGCAGCTTCCATCTTGGCTGCGGTCTCCGCTACGCCCAGCATATCCCACATTTCAAACGGCCCAGCCTCTTGGCTGAACCCCCAACGCATAGCGTCATCAACATCTGTCAGCTTGTAGGCGATTTCGGGAGCGACGTACCCGGCATAGGCGAAGCCAAAGTACAACAGATGGCGGGCATATTCAGCAGCCCGATCATCGAACTCGAGCAGTTTTGTCAACCGCTCACCCAGATCTTCTACCTTGCGAACGGCGCCTATCGAATCGAATCGCACCTTCTCGGCGGCCACATAATCCATTGCTTCCGGATCCAGCGTCCAGAACTCCCGGCTGCCGTTGACGTTAACGCGCTTGTAAAATCCTTGTCCGGACTTGTTACCGAGCCACCCGTTGGCGAGCATCGCTTCCATCACCACGCTGGTCTTCTCAGGCTGAAGGACAGCCCGATAAGCGTCATCAGGTACGGCCTCGTACAGGTTGGCGTTGACATGAGCCATGACGTCCAACCCGACGAGATCGAGCAAACGGTAGGTCGCCGTCTTGGGGCGGCCGATTACCGGGCCGGTAATGGCATCCACTTCCGAAACCGAGTAACCATGCTCCATGGCGTACTCCAGTCCGAATGAGGATACGACCGCGAAGAAACGGTTGCCGATGAAATTGGGCGTATCCTTGCAGATTACAACGCCTTTGCCCAATACATTCGTGCCGAAGTCACTCATGAACGCGACGACCTCGGGTGCCGTATCACTGGTCGGAATAATCTCCAGCAGCTTCAGGTAGCGCGGCGGGTTGAAGAAGTGGCTGCCCAGGAAGTGGGCCCGGAAGTCGTCAGAACGGCCTTCGGCGATCTCGTTAATGGGAATGCCGGACGTATTGCTGCTGATGATGCTGCCGGGCTTCCGCACGGCCTCGATTCGCTCCATCAGCGCCTGCTTGGGGGCCAACTGCTCAATGATGACCTCCACGATCCAGTCGCAATCGGCCAGCAGCTCGAAATCATCTTCCAGGTTGCCCAACGTAATCAGGTCACCGCGATCCTTGCGGGCTAGATTCGCCGGACGTGCCTTCGCCATCCGATCATACAAAGATTGGACAATCTTGTTGCGGGCAGCCGGATCGCTTTTCTCTTCATCACTCAGCCCAGGTGGCACAATATCGAGCAGTACGACCGGGATACCGATATTGGCCAGATGGGCAGCAATCCCACCTCCCATCGTTCCGGCGCCAATAATGCCGACCTTGTCAATCCGATAGCTCATTTCCTGTCTCCTGTGAAGTCAAGGCGCGGCAACACCCGTCCATCAACCTTTTGTGTCAGATAATGGTCTCGGGTGTGCCACGGCTGTTCAATGTTCGCGGCCCACGAATGAGCCTTGGCCATGTGTGGCCAGTTACTTCAGTTCCCGGCGCGAGTAGCCCAGGATGCTGCGGGCAACGATCAACTGATTAATCTGCTTGGTGCCCTCGTAGATGTCGTTGATCTTGGCGTCACGCATCCACTTCTCGGCCAACCAATCGCGAGAGTATCCCATCGGGCCAAGCAGTTCAACTGATTTCTGGGTAATCCAGGTCACAGCGTCACCCGCACGATACTTCGACATGCTGGCTTCCAGGCGGTTGCTTTCGCCGTGGGCCATCTGCGCTACCGCTCGCAGCGTCAGAAGCCATGCCCCTTTGTACCGGGCTTCCATCTCGATGACATCCCGTTCCACAGCTGTCAGCTCGTGCAGCGGCTTGGTGTAATCGATGACGATTCCTTCTTCGGCCAGCTTCTCTTTGGTGAACTCCAACGCAGCCCGGGCAATGCCAATCGCGCTCGCGGCCACAGCCGGGCGAGACGCATCAAACGTCTTCATTGCCCCAACAAAGCCTTTACGGGCAGCCGCTTGCTTGACACCCGGGTCACCCAGAACATTTTCGTAAGGTACGCGCACATTGTCAAAGTGGAGCGACACGGTGTCGCTGGCACGGATGCCCAGCTTGTGCTCCTGCTTGGCAATCGTCACGCCGGGCGTGTTGCCTTCGACAACAAACGACTTGATACCCGCGCGTCCTGCGCTGGGGTCAACAGTGGCCCACACAACGCACAATCCGTCTGACTCGTTGAGCGCCAAAGAGCCATTAGTGATGAAGATCTTTTCACCATTAATCACCCACTCGTTCGTCTCCTCATCCAGAATGGCCGTCGTGCGCATCGCGCTGTTGTCGGACCCGGCGCCCGGCTCAGTAATGGCCATCGCTCCCCACTTCGGTTCACCCTCGGTGAACTTCTGGAGGAAACGAACCCGCTGCTCCGGCGTGCCCGCGGAGTCCACCGCCGCGCCACCCAACATCGGATGCGGCAGGCACAGGTATTGGCCCGCGTCGCCCCAGCTCAGCATCTCAATCATCATGATGAATGACAAAATGCCGTAGTCGGGTCCTTCACGCTCAGGTTTGGCCGCGCCATTGTGACCGTTGGTCCCGTTGGCTCCGTTCGCCATGAGTGGCTTCAGGCTCCGCTTGACCATCTCCTGCGTGAACGGCCAGGTCATCTGCACAAATGCGTCCGGACGCTCATGCTCGTGTTCGTCAAGGTCGCGCGAATATGGTCGCATCGACTGTTCGGCAACCATTTTGATCAACTGCATCTGATTCTCAATGAAGCCAGGAATC
Organism: uncultured Chloroflexia bacterium; assembly: GCA_963715935.1. Taxonomy (GTDB): domain Bacteria; phylum Chloroflexota; class Anaerolineae; order Promineifilales; family Promineifilaceae; genus Promineifilum. Next base: position 767,689 of record CAVQSM010000011.1, read on the forward strand.
TCGAAACTAATCATGTGTCATCTCCCCATTCGTAGCCGCTTAGGCCATTGCCATTCCGTCGAACGTGGCAAAGCCACGCGCATTGCGCAACCACAACTCCACTGGATATTCGCGGATATAACCGTAGCCGCCCAGCACTTGCAGCGCCCGGTCAGCAACTTGCACGACCATGCGATCAATCTGTTGTTTCATGATGGTCGCTTCGGCCGTCACGTCCTGACCCTTGTCCATTAGCCAGGCCGTTTCCCAAACCAACAGTCGCGCCTCGTCAATCTCGGTGGCCATATCAGCCAACATGAAAGCGATCGACTGGCGGTGGGCAATTGGCTCTCCGAATTGCACGCGCTGCTTGGCATACTCACGCGCATACTCAAACCCCGCCTGCGCCACGCCCACAGCGGCCGCACCCAGGGCAATCCGGCTGTGGTTCAGCATCAAGCGGAAGTCGATGCCCGACTCGCCGCCAACCTTATTGGCCAACGGAACTCGGCAGTCGCTCAGAGTCACGCTGTAGGCCGGCAGCGCCTGGATACCCATCAGCTTGTTTCGCTCCCCAACCTCCAGACCATCCGATTCGGTCGGAACCAGAAACGCCTCAGTCGTGCCATTCTCGTTAGCGTAGATGAGGAACAGTTCGGCATCCGCTGCCAAAGGCACCATCGTCTTGACGCCATTGAGGACGTACTCGCCCCCGTCCCGCACAGCCTTCGTGGCTAGCTTATAGGGATTGAACTGGACCACCGGCTCTGTCAAAGCGGCCGTCGCTTTTGGCATCTGCTCCTCAGCAAACTGTGGCAGGTATTGAGCCTTCTGCTCATCTGTGCCACACAGCATCACCGGGATCGCTACCAAGTTTGGGGCCATGATGTTCATCGTCACGGCCAGGTCACCAAAGGCGAACCGTTCGAATGCCAGCGCGTTGGTCACCCCGGAGTACTCGCCGAAGCCACCGTACTCCTCCGGGATAGCGGTTGGCAGCAGACCGATTTCCCAGCCGGCCTGAACCACATCGACAGGGATATGCCCTTCTTCCTCGGCGTCGCGGAAAACCTTCCGCACGCGCTCCTCGGCAAAGCGGCTGATGGTATCCACCAGCATCTTCTGCTCTTGATCAGGACGAAAATCTAGCATGCTTCACTCTCCATGTGCCCCAAAGCCTTCCGGCTGGGCGTGGTTTAACTCAGGGATACAGTCGGATCGTAGAGTGTGCGGCGCACAATCAGATCCGTTGTCTTGGCCACACGCACCATGGCCGCTACATCGTGCACTCGCACAATATCTGCGCCGCGGTCTATCCCAATGGCGACGGACGCTGCCGTCCCCTCCACACGCTCATCTGGCGGAAGGTCTAGGGCATAGCCCACAAACGACTTGCGTGACGTGCCTATCAATATCGGATAGCCCATTGACTTCAACTCACCGAGGCGATCCAGTAGTTCGAAATTCTGTTCGACCGTCTTGCCGAAGCCAATGCCCGGATCAATGATGATCTGGTCCTCACGGATTCCTGCCGCATGAGCGATCTCAATCGACTGACCCAGTTCTTGGATAATGTCAGCGATCAACTCATCGTAAGCAACGCCCACATACCGACCACCCAAACGCTGCTCCTGGTCGACATCTTTGGGCCGGCTGCGATTATGCATGACAACCACGGGACAACCAGCCTCAGCCACGACGGACGCCATTCGGTCATCCATACGCAGCCCCCACACGTCGTTTATCCAGTCGGCGCCGGCATCGAGCGCCGCCTCAGCGACGGCCGCCCGGTACGTGTCGACCGAAATCGGCACAGCGACTGCCTGTCGCACGGCTCGAATGGCGGGCAACACGCGAGACATCTCGACTTCATCAGTCACGGGCTGGCTGCCCGGTCGTGTGCTCTCTCCGCCGATGTCCAGAATGTCCGCGCCGTCGCTTACAAACTGCTTCGCCTGCGCGACGGCAGCCGCTACGGCCTCCTCGCCAAGTAAGCCATCTCCAGAAAAACTGTCCGGGGTCACGTTAATGATCCCCATGACATAGCTCCGTCTTCCCCAGATGGTGGTCAAATCAGGCTCTTCCTTGGCGTGTGCGTCTCAGGATGGCTGTCTGCCCTCAGCAGCAGACGTGGTCACATGGCCGCCCGGGAACTGCATCTCGAACACCCGCTCGACACCTTTTGTGTCGACCGCATCAAGCATCGCCTGAACCGAATCCAGCGTTCGCGGGTCCACATAGTCAGGAATGATGTCGGCCAATGGGGACAACACGAAGGCGCGTTCAGCGATATAGCGATGCGGAATGGACAGGTCGTCCTCATCGAGCAGCAGCTTGTTGTAGTAGAGAATGTCAATGTCAATCAGACGGGGTCCCCAGTGTCGAGTAGGCTCGCGCCCCATCTCCGCCTCAATAAGCTTTACTTGCTGCAACAACTGTTCGGGAGTCAGGTCAGTCACGGCCCCTACACATGCATTCAGGAATTCCGGTTGGTCCGAGTCCCCCCACGGCTCCGTTGAGTAAACGGGCGATACGGCCGTAACCGTCATGTGCTGCTGCAACATATCGACGGCTCGACGCAGGTTGCCATACCGGTCGCCAAGATTGGATCCTATGCTGAAATAGACCGTGTTTGTCATGACGTGGCTCTCTAGATTCGTGCAAGCAGACCTGCATACCGGCTGTTCAAGATGCCCAATATGACGCACTGCATTATATGAACTATTTATAACACGGTGCGTCATAAGTGTCAACCAGCAGCTTCGCACGCATGGAAAAGTGTTTCGGTTGCCTCAGAAACCCTTGGACAGGCTATCACTTTGGTCCTGAAGCAGGATACAATGGAACGATGCGACAGGTGACCCTGCTCCTTCTTGTCTTGAGCATACTGGCATGGTCGGGAACGGCTTCATGGGACGCGGCTGCCGCCAGCCAGGAGGCTGATGGGCTGGAGGTGACAGTCCAGCCGGGCGATACGTGGTCAGCCCTCGCCCTACGGTACGGCCAGTCACAACAGGCGCTCCAGGCGTTGAACCGCCATATCAATACCGCTCGCGAACCATCTATTGGGTCGGTCATTCAGGTGCCGGCATCCGCCCCAGCTCGAAGCGGCCGTCTGATCCGCTCAGGAGACGGCGGCTTTCTGGCAACGGCCGTTCGGCAAGACATCAATCCCTGGACCGTCGCCCTGGCCAACAGCCTGATTACCCCCTACCGCCCCGGTCACTATCGAGCAACCTATGTACCTGATGCAACCGGCACAATGAGCGACCTACCGCTGGGGCTGCTGTCGATGGAGATGTCACAGGCCCCCGCGCAGCCGGGCACGGCGGTCGCCTTTCGGGGTCAGACGACGCAGCCGCTGCCTGTGACCACGGCGTCTTTGGCCGGCAATCCCGTCACCGTCACAGTAGACAACGGCAGAGTTGTGGGAATTGGCGGCACCGGGGCGTTCCAGAACCCCGGCGATATCGATTTGAACGTGGCCGTGGAAGGCGAACCTCTGTGGTCGCAGCCATGGCGTTTCGGGGACCGGGCCTGGACCTACCAGCAGCTAACACTGACCGGCGATGCGGCAGCCATTGATGCCGAGGCGATCGCCGCCGAGCGCGAACGGCTTCGGGCGATCTGGCTGCAGCAGACGCAAAGCGCTTTGTGGCAGACCGCTTTTGCTGAACCGGTGGCAGACTATCTGGAGATTTCGGCCGACTACGGCGGCCGTCGCTCCTACAATGGCGGACCCTATCTGTCCTATCACGAAGGGGTAGACTTCAGCGCCTACAAGGGTACGCCGGTGCTGGCGCCCGCCGCAGGCACGGTTGTGCTGGCTGAAGAGCTGTTTGTACGCGGTGGTGCGGTCATCATCGACCATGGCCTGGGCATCTACAGTGGTTACTACCATCTCTCGGCCATCAACGCCGAGCCAGGGCAGGAAGTTGCTCCGGGTGACATTCTGGGCGAAGTCGGAACGACTGGTCTCTCAACGGGCAACCACCTCCATTGGGATTTGCTCGTCAATGGGGTTTGGGTAGACGCCGCTTCGTGGCGTGCCGCGGGGATGGACTGTTGGGTACTGGAAGGTCTTGGCCGACCCTGCCCTGAACAGACTCCTTAGCGACTAGTTCTGACTTTCCAGGTACTCTGCAAAGTCGAACAGCTCTCCTATCGACTGCTGGTTGTAGTTCTGCCGGATCGCCCCGGCGAACACCGGCCCAGTGTAGAGCGTCACCAACTTGTTCGGCCGCCTTTCGTCCGGCAGCGGGACCGTGTCGGTGGCCACAATCTCCACAATCTCCGGAATCGCGTCCAGCCGTTGGCGTGCCTGGCCAAGGAACAGACCATGTGTACATATCACATGGATCTCCTCGATGCCGTATTCGACCAGCTTATGACACAGTTCGACGATCGTGCCGCCCGTGGCGATCTCATCGTCATGGACAAGCGCCCGCTTGAAACCCGCCACCTGTCGCTCCAATAAGCCACCAATCTCAACCCGCTTGTCGTCGTATCGCGTCTTGTTCGCCGTCGCCACCCCCAGGCCCAGCATCGCAGCAAACCGACCGGCCGACTTAGCGCCGCCGACATCGGGCGCGACCACCACCGTATCCTCTGGATCATAGTGTCGAGGCAAGAAGTACTCCGCAAAGAGACCGCGCGCCGTCAGAGGGTCGGCAGGCATGGGAAAGAAGCCATGGACCTGCGGCGAATGAAGGGTCATCGTCATGAGATGATCCGCCCCGGCCGTTTGCAGAAGGTCAGCCACCAGACGAGCTGTGATGGAAATGCGAGGCGCGTCCTTCTTGTCTGACCGTGCGTAGGAAAAGTACGGGATGATCGCGTGTACCTCGCGGGCGGCCGCCCCTTTGGCAATGTCCAGCATCATCAGCAGCTCAACCAGATGGTCGCTCACGGGCGGCACAAGCGACTGCACCAGGTAGACCGTGCGGCCACGCACGCTGGCCCCGAGCTGGACGTAGAGATTGTCGTTGCTGAATCGCGACACATTCGTGTGTTCCAGGCGAACACCCAGGTGAGTGGCAATGCTGTGCGCCAGGGCAGGGTTTGAGCGCCCACTGAACAGACGGACATCTTTCTGATTGAGCGGGGCTGTCGTTTGGGTCATGGTTGGTGGATTCTCCGGCTCCGTAGCTGTGATGAACGCTAGCGTACTCCTGATTATGCAGGAGCCTGGCATCCTGATCAACTCTTACTGTGTGGCAGTCAGGCACCCTCAGACGAAGGTCACATCCTTGTCAACCGCCTGTTTGAGCAACAGGTCGTAGGCGGCGGCGGGAATCTCGACTGCACCCATGGACACAAGGTGATCCGTAACATATTGCGTGTCGAGCAGACTGAAACCCCGCTCATTCAACCGTTGCACCAGGTGATAGAGCGCTATCTTGCTGGCGTCGCGTGCCTGGCTGAACATGCTCTCACCGGCGAATAGACCTCGCAGCGCCACTCCATACAGCCCGCCCACCAGCTCATCACGGTCCGACCAGCATTCGACACTATGCGCGTAGCCGAGGTCGTGCAGTCGGCAGTAGGCGTCGATGATCTCCGGACTGATCCACGTCTCTTCGCGGCCGGGCATGGGTCGAGCGCACTGTTCCATTACCTGGCGGAACGCGTGGTTAATGCGGATCTCGTATGGTTGCTGTCGCAGCGTGCGCCGCAGCGAACGCGACACGTGCAGGCCGTCAAGCGGGATGATTGCCCGATAGACCGGACGATACCAGCCGATATCGCCAGTCTCGTCCGCCATCGGAAAGATGCCTTGAGCATACGCGTTCAGCAGAAGTTGAGGCGACAGAATCATGACTATGCGATCGACCTATTCGACCAACTCGACCAGTAACCGATATAATCACACCAATAGGGAGTTAGCCAATGAGTCATACTATCACTTACGATATTGATCGCTTGCGGAGCGAAGAGTTTCCTCATAGCAGCGAGATTGCTTATCTTAATCACGCGGGCATATCACCACTGCCCGTCCGCACCCAGACGAAGCTGCACTGGGTAGTTGAACAGATGGGTCGTAATCCCAACCAGTTCTGGACAGAATACACGCTTCCAGCCGGCGTGCAATTTAGCGAGCAATTGGCGCGGCACGTCAACGCCGATTCCCCATCGGGCGTAGTGCTAACCACCACGACTTCGGCCGCCCTCGGAGCCATCGCCCCGGCCTTGCCGCTTCAGCGCGGTGACAACATCCTGTTCTGCGATCTGGAGTTTCCGGCCAACGTTTATCCCTGGATGATGCTGGAACGCCAGGGCGTTCAGACGCGCTGCGTGCCGGCACGAGATGGCGGGCTGACCGTCGATGCGGTTGCGGATGCTGCCGACCAGAACACGCGCGTCGTAGCCGCCAGCGCCGTCCAGTTCTTCAGCGGGCACCGTACCGATCTGGCCGCAATTGGCGCGCTTTGCCGCGACAACGGCATCTTGTTCGTCGTCGACGTCATCCAGGCCATTGGTCACATACCGATCGACATGCAGGCCATGAACATCGACGTACTGGCTTCTGGGGGGCAGAAGTCACTTCTCGCTCTGACAGGAGCGGGCTTCATTGCCGTGCGCGATGAATTGGTCGAGCAATTGCGGCCACAAACGGTAGGGGCGAATGCGACAGTGGACTTCCTTCATTGGCTGGCTTATGACTTGACACCACTTCCTGGAGCGGCCCGGTTTAGGATGGGAACCGACAATGTACCCGGTATGTGGAGCATCCTGGAAAGCCTCAGCCTCCTGCAATCGCTTGGAGTTGACCAGATTGATCGTCATACAACCGCGCTGAGTCTTTACGCCTGGGACGCGCTGTCAGCCGCCGGGTATGAAGTCATCACACCGCGTGATGCGTTGGGCCCGATCGTCACCTTCCGTTCACGCTATGATGCGCCACAAACGGAAGAACTCAAAGCGTACCTTGAAAACGAGGGCGTCAGCGTGGCCCACCATCTGGACGTCGAAGGTAACGCCTACCTGAGGGCTTCCGTCCACGCCTATTCGATTTCAGCAGAGATCGACCAGTTGATCGATTGTCTGGCGGCATACGCCGGCCCTTCAGACCGTTAACCGCGCCGGAGTGGGCGCTAGGCGCCCATAATCTGGGCGATTAACGTACGCTGCCGCGGTCGGTTGTCGAAGTCCACAAAGACGATCTGCTGCCATGTGCCGAGTGTCAGACGCTGTTGGACCACAGGAATCGACAACGAAGGCTTGAGCAGCGCCGCCCGGACGTGGCTGTGCCCATTACCATCACCCCAGCGAGCGTTATGGGCATACGGCCGTTCCGGGTTGGCGATCTCGTCGAACAACCGCCGCAGGTCTGCCACTGCACCGGGTTCGTACTCAATCGTCGTCAGGGCACTGGTAGCCGACTGGCAGAATAAGGTCAGCAGGCCATCATTTATGCCAGAGCGCAGCACAACGCTGGCGGCTGCATCAGTAATGTCAATGACGTCTCCGTCACCTCGGCTTTCCAGGGCAATACTGTGCGTGAAAACGTCCATCTGCTCCCCTTTTGGCCACTGGCCTCTCGATTAAACATGATCCAGTCCGGGCTCATCATGATAGTTGCTCTCCCACCAATCCCGAACACGGCCGCCAACCGGCCTGCCTACAAACTCAGACATGAGGTCAACGACGGGCCATAGCTTGGCGAAGTCGACACCAGTCCCAAGGCCAATCTTGTAGGCCATAAAGACGAGGTCCTCGGTCGCCAGATTGCCCGCCGCTCCGGGGGCAAACGGACACCCACCAAGGCCACCGATGCTGGTGTCGAAGGTACGCACGCCGGCCTGCAAGGCGGCCGTTGCATTCGCCAGTCCAAGCGCCTGCGTGTCATGCAGATGGACGGCCAGACTGTTCACTTCGATGTGACGCGCCAACAGATCGATGAGCCGCCCCACCGCCATCGGCTCCGCATGGCCAATGGTGTCCGCAATCGAAAGCTCTTCGGCGCCGCTGTCCCAGAGCTGCCGAGCCACGGCGACGGTTCGATAGGGAGAGATAAGCCCTTCAAACGGACAGACCCACGCGGTCATCACATAGGCGCGCGTGCGCACACCGTCTCTGCGCGCGCGTTCGATCAACGCCGTGGCCCTGGTCATTGCGTGCAAGGCTGCTGTTCCTCGTGTTGCGCAGACTGAACGTATCGCTGACTGCAACGCCGAACGCCATGGAACGACAACCCGCCGCTATCGCCCGTTCGTATCCCCGGTCGTTAAAAACCAGGCCGGTGAACTCGACCGGCGCGTCCTGGTACTGCTCGGAAATGGCGGACATGACCGTCGTCGGCATCGGCCAGCTGCGGGACAGCATCGGGATGGACGAAGCTGGTGGCCTCGATGTGGCGCAAGCCGGCACCAACCAGACCGTCGATGAGCCGCAGCTTGTCGGCAGCGTCAACAACGACAGTTTCGTTCTGCAGGCCGTCGCGAGGGCCAACCTCATAGACCTTCAGGAGGTCGTTCATACCACTTCATTGGGCATTAAATGGCGGCGAAAGAATTCCGTGATGGCTGTGTAGCACTCGACCCGGTTCTCATACTTCAACACATCGTGACCCTCATCCGGGAACATGAGGTACTCGACATCTTTGCCCTGGGAGCGGAGCTGTTCAACGACATCTCGCGACTCCCGCTCAATGACCCGGGGGTCGTTCTTGCCCTGGATCACCAGCATCGGCGCCGCCAACTGATCGATGTAGGTATAGGGCGACCGCTCCAACAAGAAGTCCCGGTCAGTTTCCGGATCGCCGAGAGCGATCTTGAAATACGGCTGCCACGTCGGCGGCAACCGCTCGATGAACGTCAGCAAATTGTACGGCCCAAACATGTCGACGGCCGCCGACCACAGCTCCGGGTGGCGCGTGGCCAGCGTCAAGGTCATGTAGCCACCATAGGAACGGCCGATAACAGCCGCCCGCGTCGTGTCAATTCGTTCGTCCTGCCCCAACAGTTTCAGCGCGTGGACATGGTCCAGTCTATCTTGCCCGCCCCAATCCCGGTCGACCTGCTTGGTGTAATCCAGCCCGTAGCCTGTACTGCCGCGTACATTGGGAACAAACACGGCGAAGCCGTTCAGCGTCAGGTACTGGATGAGCGGCATCGAGAACCAGGCAAAGTCCGGGCGCTCCTGCGATTGTGGCCCGCCATGCACGTAGTAGACGAGAGGATAAGGCGCGGGATGCTCCAGTTCCGCCGCCGGCAAATACAAACGCGCCGACGTGCGCAGTCCATCGAATGAAATAAACGATGCGTCCTCACCCGGGGACAACAGGTCGCTGGACAGGCCCAATACGCGCTCCCGAGTATGCTGGCGCACGTCCGCGCGATCCGGGCCTTCTACCGTGAAGATCTGCGTGGGCGAGGTAGCGGTGCTGTGTGATAGCACAAAGCGATCGCCGTGCTTGTCGTAATACCAGCTGTCGAGAACGCCATCCGCAAGATCGCCCTCCCCACAAATGACGTGCAGGACCGTCATTGCTCGTGCCTGTTCATCAAACTCGGCCTCATACAACCACGAGACACCATCAATGTTGTACAGCAGGCTGTACCTATCGTCTCGCAGATGATGCATCCCCTCAAACTCGCCTGCCCCCGTATGAACCACGTCGTTGATGGTGACCTTTTCGGCCGTTTGTGGTTCGTCCAGCGGCAGATAGCTCAGACCGTAAGCGTCTTGCTCGATGCTGCTGAACACAAGCAGGCCCGACCCGGATGAGCTGAACTCGCCCTCCCCCAGGCTGTTGAGCGGAACAACGCTGTCCGGAGTGCGCTGGTCCAGCGGAACCCCGTACTGCAGCCGCGGTTCTTCATCACGCTCAAGCAGGTACATGACATTATCGCCTACCGTATACCCTTCAGTTACCATGACCCGATCGTTCGCCTCGTCCGCGCCACTAACAAAGCCGCCCCACTTGCTCGACATCAGATGTTCCAACCGGCCGTCCTCAAGATAACCCCGAAAGGCGACGTTCATGGCTTCGGATCGTGATTCACCCATCAGGTAGACCACATTGGCATCTTCATCGACTGAGGCAATGTGACAGCGATATCCGCTTAGCTGGTCGCCAAAGGCTGGCTCCGGATAGCCACCCTCCATCGAGAGGAACATAGGTTGGTAGTTCTCGTCACCGTCCTGGTCAAGCATCAACAAGATCTTCCCCATGCGAGGCAGGACGTGGTACAGCTCATTGACATGGTGAGGGTTCTGCAGAGCAATATCTGGCGGGAGCAGCGGTTCGGGCACGCTGCCGCCATAATCCATCGCATACAGGCTCAGTTGTCCACTCAGATTACTGACAAAGAAGATGCGATCCCCAACGATTTGGGGGCTTTGGAACAGTCGGGCTGAGAGCAGGGATTCAATTGGGATCATGAGTTGTTTCGCTTCCTAGTACCGGCCTATGCTCGGATCAATATCGCGGGCATAGGCGTCGATACCGCCTTCGAGATTGTAGACTTGTGAATAACCTTCGTGGCGCAGCCACGCGGTCACCTGGGCACTGCGAACGCCATGATGACACATCACGACGATCTCCCGGTCAGTCGGGGCTTCTAACGGTGGTGGCAGACTCGCCAACCTCTCAGCCGCCATCCGACTCAACGGCACATGTACCACGGCTGTCTTTAGCGCTGCTACATGCAGCTCGTACGGCTCGCGCACATCGAGAACAGTAATATCCTCGCCGTCCGCAAGCCTCTGCGCCAGATTAGCGGCCTGATAGGCGGGCACATGACCCTGCCCTAGCATGATTTCTTCCGTGTACGCATGACGCGGCCGATGAGCCTAATCTGCCAGGGTTGACAGATCTCCCAGCTCCTGGCCCAATGCCTGGGCTTTCAACACCCGGCGCATGATCTTGCCGGAACGCGTTTTGGGCAAGCTTTCAACAAACTCAACCGATGCGGGCTTGGCAATCGGTCCCATCTCGTGGGACACATGGTCAACGAGTTCGCGGGCCAGCTCGTCACTTGGGTCAGCGTCCTGCCGCAAGATGCAGTAGGCGCGGATGATGTTACCGCGCAGATCGTCCGGCACGCCGATGACGGCCGCTTCAGCCACTGCCTTATGGCTGACCAAAGCGCTCTCAACCTCGGCTGTACCTAACCGATAGCCGGACACCTTGATCACGTCGTCAATGCGGCCGATGATCCAGTAGTAGCCATCCTCGTCCTTGCGTGCGCTGTCGCCAGGCAGGTACCAGCCCTGCTCTTCGAAGCGGCTCCAGTATGCCTGAACGTATCTGTCAGAGTCTCCGAATATCGTGCGCAGCATGGAAGGCCACGGCGTCTTGATGACCAAGTAACCCTCTTCGTTAGCAGCCACTGGCACGCCATCGTCGTCGACCACATCCATCTCCACACCTGGGAACGGCCGTGTCGCGGAGCCGGGCTTCAGCGGAACACTGGGCATGGGCGTAATCATGAACGCCCCCGTTTCAGTCTGCCACCACGTGTCCATGATTGGGCAGCGCTCTTTGCCGATGACTTCATAGTACCAACGCCAGGCTTCGGGATTGATCGGTTCGCCAACCGAGCCAAGCAGCCGGAGGCTGGACAGATCATGCAGCGCCGGCCAACTTTCGCCGAAGCGCATCAGCCCTCGGATTGCCGTCGGCGCCGTGTAGAAGACAGAAATCCCATACTTGGCGATCATCGCCCACCAGCGATCCGGATTCGGATGGGATGGAGCCCCTTCGTACATAAAGCTTGTCGCACCAAGTATCAGGGGCGCATAGACGATATAGCTGTGCCCCGTGATCCAACCGGGATCCGCGGCGCACCAATAGATGTCGTGAGGCTTGATGTCGAAGACCCACTGCAGTGTTGTCGCTGTCCCCACCATGTAGCCGCCATGCGTATGCAAAATGGCTTTGGGCCGGCCCGTCGTGCCCGACGTATAGAGGATGAAGAGGGGGTCTTCGGCATCCATGACCTGCGTTTCGGTCTTGGGATCAGCCACAGGGAGAGCCATCAGATCATGGTACCAATGATCCCGATCTGCCACCATCTCCACATCCTGGCCAGTGCGCTTGACGCAGATGACGCTCTGCACAGTAGTGCCGTGGTCGAGCGCTTCGTTGGCAATCTTCTTCAGCTCAATTATCTTGCCGCGCAGCCACGCCCCGTCACATGTCACCAGCACCTTCGATTGGCTATCCTGAATACGATCGTATAGCGCCTCGGTCGAGAAACCGCCATAGACGACGGAGTGCATCGCTCCAATCTTGGCGCAAGCCAGCATAGCGACCATGAGTTCCGGAATGCGACCCATGTAGATGGTAACGCGATCACCCTTGCCCACGCCTTGCGACGCCAGGACACCGGCGAATTTGGAGACTTCGTGATTGAGCTGCTGATAGGTATAGGTGCGCGTGTCACCCGGTTCGCCTTCAAAAATGAGGGCTGCCTTGTTTCGCGTCGCCGTGCGCATATGCCGGTCAAGTGCGTTGTGGACGATGTTCACGCGCGCGCCGGTAAACCACTTGTAGAACGGGGCGTTGGAGTCATCAAGCACTTGCTCCCACGGGGAGAACCACTCGAAATTCTCAGCGGCGATGCGACCCCAAAAGCCAGGCAAGTCGGCGGCAGCCTCGGCAGCCAATGCGTCAACATCCTTGATGAGCGCCTGCTGGATCACCTCGGGTGCGGGATAGTAAACATCAGGATGTGTTTCGGGCGTGTCAGCCATCGTTTCCTCCAATGGTTCGTGTGAGTTGGTTGTTCGGTGGGTCGTCAGCCACATGAGGCAACTGCCTGCCGGTGCCTGACCAGAGCTAGTATAGTTACGATTTGGCAAATCGTAAACTGGCAGCTGTTAATCTACGCCAGGATCAGTCAGCACCGCCGCTGCAGCGGGCATCTCCTCTTCAACCGCTCCAGGCTTTAAACCGGACAAAGCAGACCGGGTAACTTCTGTCATGCAGTATGGACAGATCGTCCACCTCAGATCAAGCGGCTGGGCGCAGGAGGCGCACGGCTGCCTGAGTTGGGTCCGGCAGTCGGGACAAACAACCCACGCCTCACTGACGCGCCGCGAACAGCCGGGACAGGACAACGGCTCTTCAATTTGCTGCAGAAGCGCCTCCTGCTCCAGTGCCCGATCATAAGCTTCGGTCAAGGTTTCGCGAGGACGCAGCAACAAATAGATGACCAGTCCTGCAATCGGGATCAACAGCACCATCACAGTGGCCAGAACGGCCGCTGCCCCGGAGCGAGAGCGGCTGCGCGCATCACGAAACGTCCAGATGCCCACCACCAGCCAAACAGCTAGCAGCAGAAAACCGGAGCACCCAAGGGCAATCGTGAGATAATCGGTGAAGACGTCGGGCATAGGGAATCCCAGAGCGAACAACCCCATTATACATGGTGGATCAGTGTATCAAAAAAGCCCCCGCATCCAGATGGATGCGGGGGCTTGATTCTCATATGTTGAGGTGAATAGGACTAGACGCCCTGCTGCTGCTCTTTCTGTGACTTACGCGTGCGACGCGAAGCCTTCTTCCGCGCGATGCGCTCCAGTTCGGCTTTAGAAACGAACCAGCGCTTGCGACGGACATCAGTCATGAGCCTGCTCTTGACAACTTCGCGATTGAAGCGCCGCAGTAGTTGCTCTTGAGACTCATCAGGACGTAGCTTTACTTTAGGCAGAGTATTCACCCCCTTCTTTGCATAGGATACAGCGCATAACTATAACATAAGTGGAACAGCTATCGCAACTGCTCTTAACCTGCGCTCGAGGACTCTACTTCGCGAGCCGCAGCGAAAAGGTGCTCGGAAGCCGTCGGGTGCGCCGCGAAGATGCCAGCCAGATCATCTATTGTAACGCCCAGCCGCAGCCCAAGCGCCAGGGGCGCCAGCGTGTCGGCCGCATGGCTGCCAGCCGCTGCTCCACCCACCAGCAGCCTGCTTTCTGGTTGGTAGGCGAGGAGAACAAAGCCCGCCGTATGCCCTTCGAGCCGACCCTTCAGACCCGTATCATTGTCCAGGCGAATCGTACGCGCTGAACCATCACTCATGGTGCCAACCTGGGCAATCTCCGGCACTGTGTAAGTGGCCAGCACAGTGTGGCCGACATCATATGCCTGTGGAGAAGCGCCAAGCGCATGGGCCGCCGCAATCGCACCCTGTGACATTGCTTTGTTGGCCACAAGTCGCCCGCCGCCTGCGTCCCCTGCCACATAGACACGTGGATTGCTTGACTGCCCAAACGCGTCGGACCGAATGGCACCGTTTACCACTTCAACGCCCGCAGACTCAAGCTCCAGACCGGAAAGATCAGGCCGGCGGCCGACGGCCACAAACGCCATGCCGGCCTCAAGTGCCTGTCCTGCGGCTGTTCGAACCACTACGCTGTCTGAGTGCCGATCAATCGTTGTCACGGCGCTCCCCGCCACAACTGCCACGCCGTCCGACTCAAGGGAGTCACGCAAGTAATCGCCGAGCACCGGCAGATAGCCCGGCAACACGCCCTGCTCGTCAATCACCCACGTGGTCTGAACACCCAGCCGGTTGAACAAATAGGCAAACTCGCTGCCGGTAGCGCCGCCGCCAACCACCACCATGGAATCCGGCAGCGCGGTCAGCGCGGACGCAAACCGCGGCGCAATGACGAGCTTGCCATCCGGCTTGAGCCCCGGTGGGAAGATGGGTACCGAGCCGGTAGCGACGACAAAATAGTCCGCTGAAATACGCGCATCAACCTCGCCATCCACAAGTTCGACAACATCCGGTCCAACAAATCGTCCACGCCCCGAAACAATCTCCACACCGAGGCGCTCGAGCCGTGCCGCCTGATCAGCGTTCCATTGATGCTGGACGGCTGCCAGATGGGCGAGCAAGGTCGCTTCATCGACCGCGCCACTACCATCTGCGAGGTCAAAGCCAACAATAGACGCGTCTTCCAACACGGCTGCGGTCGCTGCGGCTGTCAGCCAGACCTTGCTTGGAAGGAGACTATGCCATCCGGCACGTCCGCCCACTGGGCCATCGCTGATCAACTTTACGACCGCACCCAGTTGGGCGGCTCGGGCGGCCGCTGCCATTCCTGCCGGGCCGCCGCCAAGCACAGCGACGCGTTTTCTTGAGGTATTCATGTCGCCGATTATAGCCGGGATAAATAGCCTTGACCGGGCAATCTACTGGCCAGTCCTCGCCCGAACAGGTCACTCGTTGTGGGTACTGCACGTCCGGGTATAATTGGATCCGCACAGTGCAACCTGTGAGTTGCCTGGGCCAAATCCATAACTTGAAGGATGTGACCGATGGATCCTCTCGCCTACATTGTCTTTGGAATTTTCATTCTGCTAATCCTCGCAGCCATCGTCCTGCCCCACGTCATTGACGATGGGTCGGGACAGCCATCAGAGTAAGCCGGTGAACAAGCGAGCGCAGCCAGTCTGGCTCGCGACCATCGGCATCACCCTGGTGCTCGTGGTCGTTGCTCTCCTGCTGCCTGGTGTTACAGCCGGACCAACGGCGACTGCTGAGTTTCCGGACGGGCTGCTCGCCCTCCGCGTCTACTACGATCACGCGGACGACATCCAGTCTCTCCAGGGCTACGACTTGTGGTCAGTAAACAACCTGCAGAATCGCTACGTTCTGGTTGGAGGCACGAGCGAAACGGCGGCTGAACTTCAGGCGCAAGGTTGGCGTGTGACCGTCGACGAGCGCGCAACGGCCGACATAGCCCGCCCCCGAGCCGCCTCCCTCTTCAATGACGGCTATCGTACGGTAGAAGAACTGACAACAGATCTGAATCAGTTGGCAGCTGGCCATCCATCCCTGGCGACGGTCTTCGACTATGGGGACAGCCATTGCAAGACAATCGGTGGCTGCGTGATGCCTGACGGAGAACCATTGGCCGGGCACGACCTGTTGGCCGTTCGCATCACAAACGACGCGGTGCCCGGCAGTTCCACCATTCAAGATGGCGTGCTCATCCGAGGTGACAAGCCAGTATTCTTTCTCATGGCCAACATCCATGCTCGCGAAATAACAACGCCGGAACTAGCTATGCGGTTTGCCGGACGCCTGCTTGAGACGTATGGGGAGGATCCGGACATCACCTGGATTGTTGACTGGCATGAGATATGGGTTGTACCGACTGCGAATCCGGACGGGCATTGGCTGGTAGAGCTGGGCGAACAGCCTCCCTATGGGCGCCCTTTCTTCCAGCGCAAGAATCTCAACAACGACACAGACAAGAACGACCAGCCAGATTGCTCGCAGTGGCCCGTACAATCGAGTTGGCAGTTCGGCGTCGACCTCAACCGCAATCATTCATTTGCCTGGGGACCACCGGGGTCGAGCTCCGACCCGTGCAACGCTTTGTTCCGCGGGCCCGAGCCAGCCTCAGAGGTGGAGACGCAGGCGATTGAGGCGCTGGTCAG
Organism: uncultured Chloroflexia bacterium; assembly: GCA_963715935.1. Classification (GTDB taxonomy): domain Bacteria; phylum Chloroflexota; class Anaerolineae; order Promineifilales; family Promineifilaceae; genus Promineifilum. The sequence continues at coordinate 784,070 of CAVQSM010000011.1, forward strand.
AACCTTGATTCCCGACCAGCGCGGCGAGGCGCTCTCCGACCCTGCTCCACCAGATACAACTGGCCTGCTTATCACCGTTCACAGCTACGGAAACCTGGTCTTATGGCCGTGGGGTTACACCAGCGCCGACGCTCCCAATCGCCCTGATCTGAAGGCTATCGGTGATAGATTCGCCATTTTCAACGGCTACCTCTCGTGCCAGCCGACGCAGGAGTGCTTGTATGGAGCCAATGGCGCGACCGATGATTGGGCGTATGGCGAACTGGGCATTCCCGCATTCACGTTCGAAGTCGGCAACCAGTTTATGCCGCCTTATAGCGAGATCGATGACATACAGTGGCCCGCCAACTGGCCGGCCTTGCTCCACGCCGCCAAGCTCGCTCGCACGCCTTACCTGACGATCCACGGGCCAGAAGTCAGCGATATCGTGGTGAGCGGCCTGGGTGATGGTGTGGTGCAGGTCAGGGCCACCGTCAGCGATACCAACAATGGTAATGATGCTATTGCGGCTGCGCGATTGTCTGTTGGATTGCCGACTTGGTCCGACGCGGCAGAGTTCGTGGTGATGCAGCCCGAGGATGGGGCGTTTGACAGCCCGCTTGAAAACGTGGTGGCCCAGCTAGATCTGAAGGATACAACCGATCCTCAACTGGTTTTCTATGTCGAGGGCCAGGATGCTCCGGGCTTTTGGGGCACAACCGCCGCTGTCTTTGTCGACAACACGGTAACTGACCCACTATTCGAGCTGTACATACCGACAGTGGTTCAACCCTAGGTTCGTCACTCAAACCGCCCGTAGCCTATTCGCCGGGCTCACGCTCATGCCGGAACTGCGTCTCGTACAGCGAGGCGTACAGGCCGTCAGCCGCCAGCAGCGACTCATGCGTTCCGGACTCAACCAGCTCGCCCTTGTCCATGACCAGAATCTGATCCGCCGCCAGGATGGTCGATAGGCGATGGGCAATCACAAGGCTCGTGCGACCGACCATGACATGCTGCAGCGCATCCTGAATGAGCGCTTCAGACAGCGTGTCTAGATGGGATGTAGCCTCGTCGAGCACGAGAATCTTCGGATCTTTCAGGATGACGCGGGCAATGGCGATCCGCTGTCTTTCCCCACCACTCAGCCGGTAGCCGCGCTCACCAACTACGGTGTCGTACCCATCCGGCAGTCCAATGATGAAGTCGTGGATGTTGGCCGCCTCGGCAGCAGCAATCATCTCCGCTTCCGTAGCATCCGGGTTGGCATAGAGCAAATTGGCCCGGATCGTATCGTAGAACAAATACGTCTCCTGGGTCACCATGCCGATATTGTCCGACAGCGAGTCCAGTGTCACGGTCTTCAAGTCACGCCCGTCAATGCGAACAACGCCGCCGGTCGGGTCGTACAGTCGCGGAATCATGTAGGTGATCGTCGTCTTGCCTGCTCCGCTGGGTCCAACCAGCGCCGCCAGCTGGCCCGACTCGATCGTGAAAGAGACATCACTGAGCGCCAGACGCGGTTCCGGCAGGTCCGTCACCTTCGCCTCACCGCTTCCATTTTCGCCGCTCTTTTCGACCCCGCGCTTCACCAGATTGCTGTCTGCTCCACCGCGACTGCGCATTGAGTAGCGTGTGATTTCGGTCAGGCCACGGCTGTGGCCCTCGGCCAGCGTCACATAGTCGAAGTCAACGTTTTCGAAGGTAATGTCGCCCTGAACGTCCGTCAGCGCGATCGCGTCGGGCATTTCGTCGACCTCAATTGGTATGTCGAGCACCTCAAACACGCGCTCGAAGCTGACCATACTTTGGGCAAACTCGACCGGGGCGTTTGTCAGTCCGGTCAGTGGAGCATACAGCCGGCCCAGATAGGCGGCAAAGGCCACGATCGTGCCGATTGTGAAGAGGCCTTCAATCGCCAAACGGCCGCCAATCCAGTAGACAAGGGCCGTCCCCACGGCGCTTATCGATCCCAGGATCATGAAGAACCAGCGTCCGACGACGGCTGAACGGACGCCCAGATCCCGAACGGCCGCGCTGTCGTTGCGAAAGCGGGCCATCTCCATATTCTCGCGACCGAACAGCTTGACCAGGAGCGCCCCACTCACGTTGAGCGTTTCGTTCATGGTAGCGTTCATCTCGGCGTTAAGGACCATCGACTGCCGCCGCAAGTCACGCAGAACCCGGCCAATGCGCCGGGCGGGGATGATGAAGAGCGGCACGACCAGCAGCCCAACGAGCGTCAGGCGCCATTCGAGAACTGCCATAATGGCGAGTGTGCTGATGACCGTAACAAGATTAGATACGATGCTGATGATCGTGTTGCTGACCGCGTTTTGCGCCCCAATGACATCGTTGTTCAGCCGGGACATCAGTTCGCCCGTGCGTGTCTGCGTATAAAATCGGAGCGACATGCGTTGCAGGTGATCATAGAGCGCACAACGTAGGTCAAAGATGATCCCTTCCCCGATAGTAGAGTTCAATTGGCGCTGCCAGACGCCCAGGACTCCCTCGATAAGCGGAATCGCAATCAAGCCGAGAGCCAGGAAGTTGAGGAGACGAACGTCTGCTTCGGGAATAGCCGTATCGATCAGGCTGCGGATCAACAGAGGCGAGATCAGGCCAATCCCTGTAATGATCAAAATAGAGATCAGGATCAGGACGATGCGTCCTGAGTAGGGCTTGGCAAACTCCCACACGCGCTCCAACAGATCGCGCGTGACCACAGGCTTGTCCTGCTCCTCATCATAGGAAAGAAAGGCGAACCAGCCGCCACCGTGAAAACCCATTTGCTACTCCTGCATTGTGGCCGAGAAAGGGAACTCTAGTTCAATGACGTCCGCATCGCCGGCAGTGCGCCAGCGAATAATGGATTGCGGATCGTATGCGCCCGCGACAAGGCGTATCTGGCCTTCGGTTGCCGTCTCAGCGAGTTCGAGACGATGCCGCTGAATGAGTATAGCATCTGGACTCCAGCCTTCCCACTGGATGCCCAGACCATCCCATTGACCGACCAACTCCCCTTGCTCGTTCAAGGCATGGAAGAACAGCGTCACCGGAACTGGCTCCCCGTCCTGGCGCCACACTGAGATCAGCTCGATTGTGCCCTCTGGACTCTGCTGCACGTCGTGGCTCAACAAGCTCACCTTACCATCTTCGGACGCCAGAGAGGCGATCGGCGCAACTTCAGTCGGCCGCTCAAACATGATCGGTTGGAGGGTGTACCAGTCGGACGTCGCCCAGTTTGGGCCCACAACAACTCCTGCGGCTTCCTGAAGCTGCTCGTCTAAGGCTTTCCCCGAAGCCGCAGCCAGCCATGTCGGCCCGCTGCCCGGCGGCAGCAGCAAAGCTAGACTTCCGTCCATCCAGTGTGGCCGGACGTCGTTGGTGCCCAGCACGGCATAGTCGGCCATGCTTATCTGGTCCATCTGCACCCCGTCGAGCAAGAGGTTGACCGGGTCTCCGCGAAGCTCGACCCGGTGGACGAAGATGCTGTTGCCAATGACGGCGTTAGGTGGCGAACCGCGAAAGATTGCGAACTGATCCTTGTTGGCGAAGTGGACGCCCTGGAGGTTTGTCGCGCTGATGGCGTACCAACCAGGAGCCGGATCGTGCGGGTAGAACGGGCGCGCCTCCGGGTTCATCAGCCGTGGCGGAAAGCTGTCCAACCCCGTGTAGTTCAGGCCATAGTACTCAGGGCGCCCTTCCCCAAAGTAGCTGAACCACAGGTTATCGACCTCATTCTCTGTTTGCCACTCGGCCAGCCGTCCGAGGTCCTGGCCCCAGTCGATATTGCTGTCGACCAGAACATGCCACCCACCCCGTGGACCGCCGGCCAGAATGTTGAAGAAGGTTAGGTAGTCAGGATAGATCCCGATTGTCACCACCGTCAGCCACACCAACGCCCCGACGACAAGCGCCTGCTCGCCCCGCTGCCGCCCCTCAACCGAACCGACCAACTGGCCCGGCACAATCAGCGGCGTCAGCACAACACTGATGCCTACGTAGAGAAACGGCAGCATGGGAAGCAAATGACGGTAACCAAGGTTGATGTCGCTGGTCAGCGCAATGGCAAAGTAGCCCAACGGCGGAACAATCAAAGCCAGTCCGTTGATCATCATAGACTCTGACAGACGGAATCTCCTGCGCCAGACCAGAATGACTACGCGAACAAGCGCCGCCAACAGGAGGATCAAGACCGGCAGCGGCGTCTTGACCAGGAAGGTCACCGGGAAGTAATACCACCATCCGCTATCTGAATACTCCCCGAGCAAAAAGGCCGGCGTGCTGACCTGTAGTCGGCCGCCAATATCCAGAAGTTGTTCAATGTAATTGGCAAGAGGCACCGTCATTCCGCCGAGCTGCGAGAACATCGGCACCGTGTCCGGCAGCGTGCCGATATCAAATCCGCTCGTCGCCCAAAGCACCATGATGGAAATCGGGACGTAGGCAGCCACCGCCTGGACCAACAGCTCGCGCGCGCGATGCGGGCGGTCGGCCACGGCAGACAGCCGGTCAGCTCGCCAATAGATGATTATGGTAGAGACGAACACTAACGCGAACAGCGGCACAAACAGAGCCGCCGTGTACTTGGTGTTTTGCAGCAGGCCCAGGCCCGCGCCGGCAAGAAGCGCGTTCGTCCAGGTTGGGGCGCGCAGCCAGCGCCACAGCAGGTAGCCGGCCAGCGCGGCAGCCGCCGCCAATCCGAGGTCTGTCGTCGCCAGACGCATGTGAGCCACTATGTTGGGATCGAGGCCCAGCAGCAGCGCTGCGAACAGTCCCGCTGCACCTGCCCTGCGTCGCCCGCCGCGCCCTTTGAAGCGGCTGCGCGTCATGTCGGCTGCCCAGCGGCTTCCGATGGCTACCAGCAGCAGACCCAACCAGATCGAAGGCAGTCGCGCGAGGAACATGATGTGGGCGACATCATTGTCAATTTCCCACAGGAACAGTTCGGCCGGTCGGTGGAAGCTGCTCTCTTGCCACGACGGATCATCCACTGGAAGGCGAACAGTTGCGTCGTTGGCCAGAAGCAGCGCGTTGAAGGCATTGAGGCCGGGCGGATGTCCAACACGAATACCGCGATTCCCTCCGTCTTCTTCAGGACGCACATACGCCAGGCCGCGGACGATAAACCCTTGCTCATCGAAGGTAGGAGACTTATCGACCATGCTCCCTAAGGCCAACGCATAGCAGATTAGAAGGACGGCCGTAATCGCAAACGTCGTCAGGAGAGAGGAGGCAGGTCGTCGCATGGACACAACAGAAGGTGGCAGTTAAGCAAAGTGGCCGGCCCCACCCTCGTGGACGGCCGGCCACTCTATTGCATTCGCTTTGTTACTGAAGCCGAGGACTATTCATCCAGCGGCATCACCTGAACGTAGTCAAACCGCCAGGTCGAGTTGCTGTATTCATCCGCTGAGGCGAAAACCCCGAAGTAGGGATCATTTACCCAACGAGTGTCGTCATACTCATATTGCAGGATCAAAGGTGCCCCGCGACTGGCCGCGTAGACCTTAATGCCATCTTCCCGAACCTCGATCCGCCATGTATTCCAACCCTCGGGATCGATACCTTTGAGATCCTTGGCCGAACCTGAGTCGATGTCGCCGATACGCTTCATCGGGCTGCCACCACAAGAACCCAGGCACCATACGAGCGAGTCCACACGCTCAAACAACAACTTCTGCCAACCGTAATAGATCGTATTCGTGTTGTAGAAGTGGTTGAAACAGTCAGTATGGGTGTAGATGCCGTCGAAAGAATCTGGGTCTGACGGACAGCCGCCTGTGCTCGGCCAGTCACCACCGAAAGACATGCCATAGGTTAGTAGATTTGCCAGGTTAGCGGGCTCCACATCAAACTCTATGACGTAAGGCAAGCGTGGGGCCGGTCGACCCGGGCTGGCAATGCCCCAGTCCCAGGCATCTTCAACCTGCATGACAAGCCAGCTGCGGTCTACTTCGTAGAACGTACGCACCTCTTCCAGATATGTGGTACGGCGGATCTTCCAGCCAGAGTTGGCATCGTTAAAATCGTCACGATATCCGCCAACGACTGAAATCACATTCGACCAGGAGCTGGCCTGATTACTGATGTAGCTGCGTACCCGGTAGTAGAATACGTTGTTGAACGAGGGTGTTTGGCGAATCAGCCAATCGTCCTGGGCCACCAGATAGCTGGTCGCTCCGACGAAATCCGGGCTGATTGCTTCCTGCAATTCGTAGGCCGTCGAACCGGGCGCATCCGTCCAGGAGACAAGCCATTCGTTATTGCCATTCACACGGCCTGCGGAGACAACCACCGGCTGGGGTTCTGGGCTAAGCCCAAAGACAGTCAGCGGCACGAACTGAATCGGCGAACCGGTCTGTTCGCGCACTTCCAGCGTAGCGGTGCGCTCGAGCGTCTCTTCGTCGGTAACAATCGTCGCCGTGTTAACGATGTCGGTGCCGGAGGCCACGTTACCGTCGACACTGGCCGTTATGGAAACGATTGCCACCTGTCCGGCGACGGCCGTACCTTCCCAGGTAATGACGCCGCCATCTTCGTCACACGCACTCGTCAGCAACGCAACGCACTCATGATCCACGTAGGTCAGGCCGGCAGGTAGCGCATCAGTCACCGACACCAGCATGTCAGTGTCGCCACTGTTGTTGACGGTGATGGTGAACTGCACCTGGCCACCCGGCGGCGTCATCGACGGGGCAACCACCTTGGTGGAGCCAGTCAGATCGGCCGGGACTAACAGTTCGGCCGGAATCGAGTGTCCCGCAATGTAGCGATCGATACCTGGTTCCGCTTCGAGAAGCTCTCGATCGGTCGGAAGAACACCTTGATATGCCGACGGGACCCGGTCGGGACTATCTGTCGGCTGCGGAGTCGGGGTTCCATCCCCAGCCGCCGCAATTACCTGCGCCAACGCAATGACCAGAGTCATTGCCAGAAGCATGCTGACCAGCGCCATAGGCGTACGCTTGCTTGGGCGTCGCCCGTTCTGGTTCATTTCATTGTTTCCCATTTATCTTTCTCCGAAACATAGTGTGTCGTCACACAAACTCCTGATCATAGCCGCAGGCTTCGTTCAGGGCAATAGGCAATTGGCAGCGACCAGCCCACCGTCCGGATCCGGATGGCACGTTGCCAGTTCGACCCAATCGCTTCCGTCACTTGTTAAGAGGCGTTCGCCACTGCGCCGGTAAGCGCCGGCAACCAAACGATATTCCTCAGCCGCCAGTCCTTCTGGTAGAGCGATCACATGGCGCTGCAAGAAGGCATCACCTGCACGCAAGAAGTAAGCTGAGGCATCAAGACCATCATGCTGAGCCACGACGCGTCCCTGACTGTCAATCAGATGGACGAACAGGGCCAGATCCTCCGGCAACTCCGCCAGAACATCCCAGGTCGTGACGACCTGCAATGCATGTTCGCCTGAGTAAGTCACCGTGTCGCCCAGCATAGCGTAGCTGCTTAATTCTACAAGCTGAACAGCGTTTTCTCCCTGACCACTCACAAACGCGCGATCTACGCGTTGCCTATGCTCTGGAACCGATGGCGGAAGCTGATAGACAGCCACCGACGGCTGTCCGTCGGTCCTGAGCAGCGGCAGCTCCTCCATACCGGCCGCCTCAGCCAGGTCCGACGAGATAGGTGCAAACTCCGGCACAAGGAGCCAGCTCGCAACGTCAGCACCGTTGACCGTTCCACCCGGCCACACAAGGGCTCCGGCAACGTCCGCACCGGACTGAATCCAGCGCGTTTCCCTGGGCAGTGCCGCGTTGCGCTGGAATGACGAATCGTCGATCGGCTCCACAAACCCGTCTGCCAGGACCGGGATCACCTCGCGAGATGGATCCAGTTCGGCCATCAATCGGGCCATATCGAGTGTTGCCGTTTGATAGCGCAGGCGGGTCTCAAGATCAGTCGACCACTGCCCAAATCCATTGCGCAGCGCACGCGCGCCATGAACGGCAAGCAGCACGACTACCGCCGCCGCCAGAGCACGCTGCCAGCGCCGGCGCGAGCTGTGCCCGTACCAGAGCCAGTGATCCACGGCACCAGCGAACAAGGCAGGCATCAGATAGACGATCGGCAGCGCACCAATGAGCCGAACAGAGCTCGGCGCGTCCGGAGTAATGGCGCTCGGTATGAGCGTGACGCCAAGCCAGATCAGGGCAAAGGCAGTAGCTGGCTGTCGCCATCGCAACAGCGCGACGATGAGTCCGCTGATGAAGACCAGGGCCAAGAGCGGGCCAAACAGCGGCTCGCCGGGCAGGCCGTATGTCCAGCGCGGATCGCCGGTCACGCCAAAGTACCCCAGCGTGGCCACTGTGGCCGAAAAGACCGGCCCGGGATCCCCGGCCTGGAGCGCCGTCAGCGGTCCAGCCAGCTGCTCGACCCGCTGCTGCAAATCCGGCTGATTGCGCAGGGTTACAAAGAGCGGCAGGTAGAGGACGCCCATGATTACAAGCGCAGCTGCGCCCAGCCAGGCCTGTGTTCGATAGAGATGCGCGGCACCGCTTTCCAGACGCCTTACCAGCCGTTCCTGAGTTGTTCGCCACGCGTCGCGAGCAGCGCCATTACAACTGCATAGATCATGTAGCCGGCAGGCAGCGCAAACAGCACACGAGCGGCTGTATAGCTGTAAAGCGTCGCGCCCAGGATGACCCCCGCAAGCAACCCTCGGCCCCAGACCCGGCGACTCAGCGACGTCGCCGCAAAGGGCCATAAAAGCGCAGCTACGACCAGCAGGACAGGCTCGAGGATCGGCCGAATTCCAACACGGCTGAAGACAATCGCCCACCAGCTTACGGCCAACCCGGCTCCGGTGACCAATCCAACAAGGCTGCCATACTCGCGCCGCGCCCAACGCATCGCCAGGGCGATCAGGATCAGGCCGAGAAAGACCACCGGCAAGCGGATGGATAGCACGTTGTCGCCCAGCAGTATCTGGAACGGAACCGAAAAGTAATGGTACAGCGGCTCGTGTCCAAAACCGTAGGGGAAGAAGAATGCGTGCTCACCCTGACGGATGAACTGAACAATGTCCGCGTTCAGCACCTCGTCCTGCGAGAGACCGGGCGGGACATCGTGCAAGGCGACCATGCGCATGGCAGCCGCCGTGAGGAAGATAACAACTGCCGCGACCAGCCAAGCACGATGGGATAGCGGTCGGCCCAGGACTTCCGGCTTCCAGCCCTTGAGTGTCGTTGGTTCAGCGAACATCGTAGATGAGAATGGAGTATCCTACGCGATCATCTGGCTCTCGCTCGCGAAACCAGGCGTAGACTGTCTTTTCTTCTTCTCGCAGAGGTGTTTCCCACAGACTGGTGGCGCTGATGGCGTAGACACCCGGCTCCGGATTGGTCGAGTCAAACGGTACATCCCACCACAGCGGAAAGAACGGATCGCGACCTACGCCTGGCAGCGGTTGGAAATCTATGCCGTAGTAGCCGGGATCGGCCGTGCCAAACCAGCCCAGATTAACCTCCTCAACGTCATGATCGGCCATCCAGCTTTCCAGTCGCTTCAAATCCTGGCCCCAATCCAAATTGCTGTCAATGAGGACCCGATAGCCATTCTGTGGGCCGCCGGCGGCCATGTTGAAGAAGCTCAGGTAGTGGGGGTGGATCAGGAGAGTGCTGATGAGCGCCGCGGTCACACCGGCCCAGACCCAGACCAGTGGGCGGCGCAAACCGCGCCCTTCACCTGCCTCGCTTTGCCAGGCTGCCGGCGAAGCCAAACCGCTGATAAGGACAATCAGATACGGCAAGGCGGGCAAGACATGGCGATAGCCAATGTTCAGGGCGCTGGTGCTCATGATGATAAACACGCTGACAAACGGCAGCAGCAGGAACAGCGCCCGTCGTCGTGTATCCTGCCGGGCAACCAACACGATGATCGCCGCAACGGCCAGTGCAAGTAAGGGCAGCGTGCTTTTGGTCAGAAACGCCACCGGGAAGTAACTCAGAAAGCCGGACTCCGAAAACTGGCCAAGCATAAACGAGTTCATCCGGCCTTCCAGACCCAGATTGGCAATCTGCTCCAAACCGAGCCAGAACGTCGGCATCGGTAAGGATAACCGAGCCAATGGCGTTAGCACCGCCGAGCTCCACCCAACCGGTCCCCACTCCAGCCCGAAGGCCAGCCAGATGACGCCCAGCGATCCGATACCGGCCGTCAGGAGTTGAGCGACGCGACGAGCCACCGGCTCCAGCCAGGAGATCCCATCCCCTTCACCGGTATGCAGCATTGGCGAGACGGCCGCCATGAGAATCCACACCGGCACAAAGGCGAGAGTGCTCAGCTTGCTGCTGAACGCCAGCCCCATCGCCAGCATAGCGAAAAGCCATCTCCCCCACGCCCAGGGTACCGGCGCAAACCATAACCGCAAGAGAGCCACTGTCGCCAGGAACGAAAAGAGAATCGCACCCATATCGGTCGTCGCATAACGACCATGGGCCAACAGGTTCGGCTCAAAAAGGAGCAAGAGCAGCGCCGCCAGCGCCGCCGCGCCGGACTGCCAATAGACTCTGGCAAATCGGTATCCCGCGAGACCAAGGAACAGTGCCAAAAAGATGACAGGCAGCCGCGCCAGGAAGACAATGCGGTCAACATCGCTGTTGTAAACCCAAAGAAACTGCCGCGCGAACTCATACCAGCCATCTTGCTGATCCCAACTGGGATGGTCAAGCGGCAGTGCCAGCTCCGGCAGCGTCAGCAAGGGCACGGCACTCAGGCTGTTGATGAGAGGAGGATGCTCCACGCTGAGCCGGGGATCGCCGGTGCGCAGCAGGGCGATTCCACGAGCGATGTGGTTCTGCTCATCCATCGTCGGGCTGTCGTCGATCACGCTGTCGAGGGCCAAAAAGAAGAAAAGCAGAATCGCCACCACGACCACGCCGAGATGGAGTGTTGGTAAGGGGGCCGTGCGGGCTGGTGGGGTAAGTGAGTGCATATCGACCGTGTATTATAGCCTGTGTTCCCATTCGACCTACCGACGACCAACCATCGATCTCCATCTCATATACCGCATGCGCCATCAGCTGCACCGGGCTGCTGATGACGCAGCAACCAGTTTCCACTACAATTCAGCCCGATATGGTCGCAGACGGTTCCAACGATAACGACAACGCAACACCGCAAGGTCCACGTCGCTTTCTCATGCCTGCGCTGAAGATAGCGGTCACGCTGCTCGGTCTCTATCTCGTCCTGTCCCAAATCAGCCCCGAAGCAATCCTGACGGCCATCACCCAGAGCAATCCTCTGTGGCTTGCAGCTGGCGCGGGCCTCATGATCCTCAGTCTCTTCGTGCGCGCCTACCGCTGGCAAATCGTCCTGAAGGGCGTAGGGGCGACCATTCGCTACGCTCGTCTGGTGGAGCTGTACTTCGTCGGCAGCTTCTTCAACGCCTTTCTTCCGTCGGGCATTGGGGGCGATGTCGTCCGGGCGGCAGAAGCGGCGCGCGACGTGGACGCCAATGTAGCCGCCGGAACCGTGGTTATCGACCGCCTGACTGGTCTTATGGCCCTATTCGCGATGGCCCTGGCTGTCCTTCCCTTTCGCCCGCCGGACTTCCCGTCGCAGCTCCTGATTATCATTATCATCGTATCACTGGGCGGTCTCTTGGCCGGATTGCTGCTCGTAGACGGCCGCTTCGTCGAGCATCTATTGTCATGGGCAGGCAGATGGTTCCCAGGTCCCTTGCCGGCACGTATCGCCCACGCGGTCGCTCCGATCGGGCAATGTTCGACAAGCGCGCTTCTGACTGCACTGGCCATTTCCGTCGTGTTCAATCTGATGCAGATCGGCTGGTGGTACGCCATGGGACGTGCGCTGAGCATTCAGTTGAGCTACAGCTACTACATGCTGGTCGTGCCCATCATGTCGCTGGCACTGCTGGTGCCGTCAATCGGTGGGCTGGGCGTGCGCGAATCACTTGCTCCCTTCCTCTTCGCCGGAGGGGGTGTGCCTCCTGAGCAGGCCGTTGCCCTATCGTTGCTGGTCTTTGGATTGGAACGGCTGGCCAGCCTTGTGGGTGCGCCCATCTATCTGATAAGTACGGTCCGGGCAGCCAGAAACAACAAGGCGGAAAACGACGCAATAAAACGGCCGGCACCCTGAGAGGAGCGCCGGCCTGATTCCAAAACGTGAATTGGCTGGTTGTTAAATTGTCAGGGCGCCACAGCCGCCGGTTCAGACTCCGGTGGCAAGAACGTAATCTCCAGCATGCCGTCTTGCAGACGGCCGCCGCCGGTCCTGCGTTTGGCCAGCACCGCCGGCAGGATCATCTCCCGCTTGAAGTTCCCAATCGTGATAAAGAGTTCATCACCGCGCTTGCGCAGCTTGACGTCCTCTCGAGCGGCGAAAGGAATCGGCAGACGCATTAAGTAGCTTCCGTCCGCCTCTTCAGTGATCTCTTGCAGCGTCCCCTGATAGAAGATATCGCCCGGGTCAGCATCCCCAAATGCATCGTTGGCCAACTGCGAGAGAGCCTCGATACCGACGACTTCATGGGCGTAGTAGGGGGCATAGAAGAGCGGTAGAGGACTGAAGTTGGCCTCAATCATCTCCATGTACTTAGCCTGAATAGCCCGGCGCTGCGTATAGAACTCGCCCTCTTCGGAAGCCTCCGGCAGGATACGATTGACAATCACTGCATCGACCGGATAGTTGAACAAGCCCAGGTAGCTGATTGCGCGCTCAGCTTCACGAATGACCATACGCTCCGGCTGGAGCACAACGCGGTAGCTGCTGATAGATGGATCGCTCAGGGTCTCACGCAATTCGGCGGTTGCCTCATCGAGCATATTGATCGCGTTGATGATTTCAGACGGACCTTGCAGCAGCCTGCCGGCAAACGGCTTCAACGCCTTCAGCATAACCGTCGATTCAAGGCGGGTTAGATGTCCGGCGTACCAGCGGAACGTGTCCGGCATCGTAAGCAGACGAATGGTCTCGCCGGTCGGGGCCGCGTCGATAATGACCCGGTCGAACTCCTGCTCTTTGGCCTGCTTATTGATGTGCAGCAAGCTGACAATCTCATCCATCCCCGGAAACGCCGACAGCTCATCGGCCACGACATTGCTGATTCCGGGGCCACTGATCATCCCTGACATGAATGTCTGGATGGTGCCCCAGTAGTTCTGCATATCGGCGACCACACTGATCTCCTGCGCCCACAAGTTCTCCGCCACCTGGACCGGTACGGCAGCGAGGGGGACATCCAGTGAGTCCGCCAGGCTGTGCGCGATGTCAGTACTGGCGACCAGGGTCTTGTAACCCAACTCGGCGCTGCGCAGCGCCGTGGCCGCTGCCACGGTCGTCTTGCCAACGCCGCCTTTTCCAAGATAAAGAATAATTCGCATGTTGATGATCTCCTGCCAATCTATACGCACGGTGTCAAACTATGTTGCATACCACAGGCTGGGCTCAAAATCTGCCAATATCGAACCGCCAGTGAACTCTCGCAAGATAGATTGGTTCGGAATCGCCATCAGATGTTCCTGGGGCACGGTCTCAAACCACTGCAGAAACGCCAGCAGTCGATTCGCTTCCAGCCGCTCAGGCGTCCCGGCTTCCACCTGGAGTATGAGTGGCTTGGCCAGCAGCTTCAGGACTGACATCTCATAGACAAGGGCTGAGTTGAAGAAGACGTCGGCGTGATGTTGATAGGGAAAGATGTGGCGCTTTTCGCCACGTCGCACGCTCGCCCAGCGCGAGATGGTATCGGAGGCTGAGTAACCACGATACGCTGCGTCGCGCACAATTCGTCGCAGCAAGCGGGTGTCGGTCGTCGGTACGCGATTATGCTTGTCCAGGTTAAGCTGCGTAAAAGCGGAGACAAAGATCCGATAAATACGCTCGTCGTTTATGCCCTGAGTCAACCGCGGATTCAGACCATGAATCCCCTCAATGATCAGGACATGCTGCGGCCCAATCTGGACGCGCTTCCCCGCCTCCCTGAGTCCGCTCTTGAAGTTGAAGCGCGGGAGAACAACCGCTTCGCCAGCGACCAGCGCGGCCATATGCTGCTGAAATAGCGGCAAGTCGACCGCCTCCAGCGCCTCGTAGTCGTACTCTCCGGTCTCGTCGCGTGGCGTTGCCTCGCGATCGACAAAATAGTCGTCCAGCGCGATGATGACCGGAAAGACGCCTCGCGCCATCAATTGCAGCGCAAGTCGCTTGCTGAGGGTCGTCTTTCCCGCCGAAGTTGGGCCCGAAATGGAGACCATTCGTATCGCGGGTGTGTGTTCGACAATTTGGTGGGCGATGGCGGCCGTCTGGCGCTGATGCAGCGCTTCGGCCACCAAGATGATCTCGCGTGTTCGACCGCCTTGAATCGCACGATTAAGCGCAGTCACATTGCTAACACCCATCACACCCAGCCATTCACTATAATCCTGGAACACCTGGGCCAGCCGCGGCTCGTCTTCAAACGGCTGCAGGGCATCGGCCCATTGACGGCGCGGGAATTGAAGAATGAAGCCGTCGCGGTAGTGACGCAGGTCGAACAAGTTGAGGTAACTGGTGCGCGGTACCATGAAGCCGTGGAAGTTGTCCCGCACCCCGTTCAACTCGTAGAGGGTGACGTAATCCTTACGCCGGCGCGCAAACAGCTCTGCCTTCTCACCGTCGCCCTGAGCGTGAAACAGCGCCAATGCTTCGTCCAAGGGCACCTTCACCGGCGAAATAGCCAGGTCCGCGTCCACAAGCGCCTGCATCCGATCCCTGAGGGCGTCCAGCTCTTCGTCGGTCAGCGGAACACCACCTTCTCGCTCACAATAGTATCCGCCAAAAGGCATTGAATGATGGATCGTGATCGGCTGGTCGGGGAATACTTCGGCGGCGGCGGCAATCAGAAGAAAAGTCAGGCTGCGTCTATAAATCCGCGAACCATCGGACGTATCTGTTCCCAACGGTACGACGTCGGCATCTTCCATCAAGGGCAGGCATAACTCGCGCAGCTTGCCATTTATCAAGGCAGCGACATTGTGCACGCCCGCCTCTGGATAGGCCGCCAGGACAAACGCTTCAAGCGTCGTTCCACGCCGCCCTTCAAAGACACGGCCGTCAGGAAAGCGGGCTTGAACCGTGTCGCGGTGGGTCGTTTCGTAAACGAGCATAGGATAGATAATACGTCACGTGTGTATGTTTGACATTAGCGACCGCCTCTCGCCTCTAAGGTAACTGCGAACACAAGCAGCCGCCCTCGGTAAACTGTTGGCCATACTCATCTCAACTGCCACCAGCGGCGCGTTGGCAAATAGTTCTCGTTCGAGCCATTCATCGTCGTCCAGCCACGCTTCCATTTCATTGGCCTGTAGTCCCATGCGCCCGGCAAAGATGGGCACCGTCTGGACGAAGGCTCCCGGCTGGAGTTGGTCCACAATCATCGTCTGCCACGCTCCGAGTTGATGATCCATGGCGAACGGCAGCCACGCCGTCGCCCGGGCTGTCGCCAGCACCGTGCCGGCGTTTCCTGGCAGCGCGTGGAGCGCCTTCCTGTCGAGGTAGATGAGCATCATGTTGTGGAGAAGCATGCGATGACTCATCTCTCCAAGATGCTCAGGCTGTACAAAGTACGGCAGCAAGATCTCAAGATACCAGATCTCGTCGAGCAGCAGGTGGGCCAGATATGCCGCAACAAAGACCGCATTGGCATCAGAAAGCTCTGCCACGTCAGCCAACTCCCGCGTCTGCTCCAGCATCGCCGCCACCGCATCCCAGTCAGCCGGCAGCGGCAGAGGGTAGAAGTGGGACTTCTCGCGAGGCACATCGCAGATCGCCTGGTAGTCCGGGGCGATGCTGCCCAAATAGAAAGCTGGCCACTCGGACTCAATCTTGCATGTCACGCGCGATGAAGCAGACGCCTGGCCGTTGGCGCTGCCTGACAGCACCGGGCGTAAACGCTCAGCATACTCAAGGTGCATGAAAGGTGTGGGCATACTGGAAGCTACTGCGGCTGAGGCAGCCGACTGGCGCGTCTAACGGTCGCCAATCGGACAGCCTGAGGGAGCATACCATCGCGTCGTCACCTGCCCGCGCAGGCGGGGCATCTTGGACAGACAGGCCAGGATAACCCTGGCGTCGGCGTCGCTGTTGGAGGCAGCCTTATCGCCCAGCCGCACCTGTAGCGCTGCTTCAAGTTCGTCCGGCTCTCCGAAAGCAGTCGTGCCGTCAACAATGTCTGTCAGCCCAACCGGCACCGCATAGCCACGAACATAGTGAAACTGGCCGGGTCCCTGCCCATAGCGGAAGACCGTATGCTCCGCAAACAAGCGCAGATCAGAGATTGGCTGCCGACCCAATACCATCAGCGACTCGACCGGCACATTCCCGCCCACAATCTCAACGGCAATCGTCCATTGCGCGGCTGTCTCTGGCGGGATTCCCTGGCGAGCGACAAGGGCGCGGGCGTAGCTGTCTAACACGCTGGCAGCATATTGACGCGGCTCGCGGCTGTTCACCTGGTCCCATCCACCGTTGTAAGCTGCCAGCGCGGCAAACAGATCGCCACCGGACGCTTCGACAACGTGGGAAAGGATGGCCATCCCCCAGCGCAGATTTGCTGCCGGGATGAGCAGCTCCTCGGAGCTAGGCCGCCACTCGAGCCCAGGACCGGTCGGCATGACACCCATGAGTCCAACGGCACCCATGTAGCTGACAACGCGATGGTCGCCCGCCGACTCATGTCGAATAACCGCCGCAATGAAGTCCGGGTCGAATCCGTACGTGGCGGACAGAGTCAGAATGTAGTCTGCCCACCCCTGGATACTGGGCGCCCAGTAGGGTGAGATCCCTTCACGCTGTAGTGGCGATGTGTCCGGGACAGCCGCGATCACGTCGGGATCGCTCTGCTCAGATGCGTCCTCCGGTGTTTCTTGGGCAGCGACGCCGCCTGCGGGCAAGCCCAGCAAGAAAACAAGCACGATCAGCAGCATGAGGGATGGGTTGCCGAGTTGACTGCTCGGCGGTCGAAGGCGAGACGCATTGGCCTGTCGAACAAGCATGGTTTACCGCTCATCACCTGACTGTCTGGCCCGCATCAAGGCGTCAAGGGAACCCAACTGCGTGGGGTCAGCCCGCCACCAGATAACGCGGGCGTCACGCATCGGCAAATCGACCTGTTCAGGCACCGCGATACGCTGCGGCTCCTGCCCCGGATCACCCGGCAGGACAAAGGCATGGACCCGTTCCGGGCCTTCGCTACCTTCATAATCTACGTACGTGGGGTAGGTCGCATGCAGTTCCAGAACGCGGACAAACAACTGCACATCTTCGCCCTCGACATCGGTGCCAAACACCTCCGCCCGGGGAAATCGGTCGCCATTCTCGCGAATCCAGCCGTAGAGTTCCAATGACTTGAACTCGTTCCCCCAATCGTCAAGAACAAGACCGGGCAGGATATGCTCTTCTTTGCCCATTGTCACAAGTGCGTAGGTCAGCCACACAAATGGCCCCTCGGACTCTGTGTCACGGTCGACAACGAGCACTCTGAAACCCTCTTGCTCGGCTATCTGACCACGAATCCGTTGCCGCACAACCTTCATCCAACTTCGCTCCTCATTCCTGCGCGCCGCTTACGTTTCCGCAGCACCGCCCTGTTCATAGTGGCTGAAGTGTAGCGCAGACGACCACCCGATCGCAACCCAATTGCTTGCCGGGTTCACTGGCAAAGTCTATTATTCTTCTGCACCTCACATTCACAAACGACCGACCACAGGACCACGGTCAAACTATTACCCTAGAGGCATTAATGAGTGGAACCACCTACGCTGAACAAGACCCAGAGCTGTACGCCAGGATTGAAGAGGCCCGGGCACTACGCCGAGACGATCAACTGGAGGCGTCCCAGGAGATACTACTCACGTTGCTTGACGATAATGAAAAGCACCCGCTTGTTCTCTTCGAAGTTGGCGGTTCATACGATGTGCTGGGCGATGAGGAAAAAGCCATCCCCTACTACCGCCGTGCAGTGGCCGCCGGCCTTGAGGGAGACGACCTTCAGGAATGCCTGATCTGCCTGGGCAATACGCTCGGCATTGTGGGGGAACTGGACGAGTCGGTCACTGTCCTGGAGTCGGCTCTCAAGAAGTTCCCGGATCGGCCCAGTAACCGGGTTTTTCTCGCCCTGGCCTACCATTACAACAACCAGCCCGATGACGCTGTCGGCACGCTGCTGGATGTCATCCTGAAGACGACCGAAGACGCGGACATCCAGGCCTACGCTGGCACGCTGGAGTACTATCGCGACGAATTGACAGACGGCCCGACCGGTTAGATCGGAATCCGGTCGCTCTCCGCCCCTCGGATTTACGCCCCACGACCCGCAAGAGATGCCCATATGCCTGAACTAGTGAGCCAACTTCGAACCGACAGCAGCGACTATCAGGACAATTACGCCCATAACCTCGCCCTCGCTCAGTCCCTCCATGAGCGCGTGTCGGCCGTCGCCACGAGCCGACCGGCTCGGGTCATAGAACGGCAGCGCCAGCGCGGCAAGTTGCTAGTGCGCGAGCGGATCGATGCTCTTGTGGACCGTGACAGCCCGTTTCTGGAGCTCTCCCCGCTGGCGGCGTGGGAAATGCACGACGGTGACGCGCCTGGCGCCGGGATCGTGACAGGGATCGGTCGTGTCTCGGGCGTAGACTGCATGATCATCGCCAACGATCCCACGGTGAAGGGCGGCACCTATTTTCCAGAGACAGTCAAAAAGCATCTTCGGGCGCAGACCATTGCTGAGGAAAACCGGCTGACCACCATCTACCTCGTTGACTCAGGCGGCGCATTTCTCCACCTACAGGCCGATGTCTTTCCAGACCGCGACCATTTCGGCCGCATCTTCTACAACATTGCCCGCATGTCGGCCCAGGGCATTACCCAGATCGCGGCTGTTGTTGGCTCGTGCACGGCAGGCGGCGCGTACATTCCCGCCATGTCTGACGAGACTGTCATCGTCAAAGGGAATGGGACAATCTTCCTGGCAGGCCCACCGCTCGTCAAGGCAGCCACCGGCGAAGATGTGTCTGCCGAGGATCTGGGTGGCGCAGATGTCCACACGCGGCTGAGCGGCGTGGCCGACCATTTCGCCGAGAATGAGGAAGACGCCCTCGCGAAAGTGCGAGAGATCGTCAGCCATCTGCACAGTGCCCAGTTGCGTCCGCGCTCTGTGCCGCTGGCCACCGCGACGCCGGAACCGCCCCTTTACCCGACCGAAGAACTCTATGGCGTTCTCCCGGTTGACCCACGCCAAACTTACGACGTCCGGGAGATCATTGCTCGACTGGTAGATGGTTCGCGTCTGAGCGAGTTCAAGGCCCGCTACGGGCCTACGATCGTATGCGGTTTTGCCCATATCATGGGCATACCGGTAGGAATCGTGGCCAACAACGGCCTGCTGTTCAGCGAGTCGGCCCAGAAAGCGACCCACTTCATCGAGCTTTGCGGCCAACGGGGCACGCCGCTTCTGTTCTTGCAGAACATCGCCGGTTTTATGGTCGGCCGTAAGTACGAGGTCGGCGGGATTGCCAAAGACGGAGCCAAGATGGTGATGGCGGTCAGCAACGTCGCCGTACCACGCATCACTTTACTCCACGGGGTCAGCCACGGGGCGGGCAACTATGGCATGAGCGGTCGCGGCTACGACCCTCGCTTCCTGTTCTCCTGGCCGAACAGCCGGATCAGCGTCATGAGCGGTGACTCAGCCGCTGACACTTTGTGGACGGTCGGCAAGCGAGACTACTTCCACCAGCTTGATGAGCCAACCGAGAGTGAGCTCAAGGTAGCAGAAGCCCGCTTCAAGAAGCCGATTCTGGACCAGTACGAGTACGAGAGTAGTCCGTACTTTGCGACGGCCCGTCTGTGGGACGATGGTATCCTCGACCCGGCCCAGACAAGAACGGCGCTTGCCCTGGCCTTTGCTGTCACAGCTAATGCGCCTATCGGCCCCAGCACCTACGGCACGTTCCGGATGTAGACCGCGGCTACGGCGCAACGTCTCACCTAACGCCTGCACGCGGGATCTTGCAGAGTAGCGCCTCCGAGGCATTCATTGTAAGCGCCGAAGGAGAAGTCAGGCCGCACAATTTGGCCAGCAGCAATCTCCCACACATCGTCTACCAGGATCGTTTCCGCTCCCGTAGCGTCTCCAGTCAGCGTCAGCTTGACTGCATGGCGACCCGGCTCAACCTTCGCCTCGGCAAAAACTATGGGTGGTCGATTGCCCCCACCAACAAGCAGCGCTTCGGTCGACAGCGTTTCCGCGAAGACCGTCTGCCCGTCAACCGACAGGTTGATGAGGTAGGCCGTGTCGCGTGTCTCATCTGGAAGCAGCATACCAAATGGCGCATCCGGCCGCTCCCAGACCACCTGGACAATACCCGGTTGTTCCGGATACGGTGTAAAGGGAATGTCGTTAGCCAGAACCTGAAGGATTAGGAGTACGAGAACAAGAAGCGCAGCCGGCAGATAGTCGCGGGCGCTCAGCTCGCGGAACAGTCGTCGACTGGCCAAATAATCCACTTCGCCATCCTCACCAACGGGCGCTTCGGCATCGAACGCCCTGGCAAACTGATCCGGAGGCAACCAGTGTGTGGTAATCGGCGCGTCGGCGTACGCCTTGCGCAGACGCGGCACGCGCTGGCGCGTCAGACGCTGCTCAGCCCACAAATTGCCTTCGCGATTGGCGCAGTCAAACGGAGGACAGCCGACCACCTTCACTTCCGTCACGCCAGAGTCGAGCGTGCGCGTCAGCATGTCGGGCGGCACAGCGCCGACGCAAGGCAGCGTGATGACAACCACGTCAGGATCGGGGGTACTGCCGTCCTCCCTGAGGTAGGGACGGGCACCTTGTCGCGCGTGTCGCTCGCATGTGTAGACAACGACCTTTGCCGGTCGGGCAGTCGACGCAGAGATCGCGACCGGCGCTGCACCAGCAACCGCGTGAGCTCCGCCGCCGACTGACTCCGGGGCAAGCCGTGCCCGATCTTCGATAAGGTCCCACAAACTCTCCGGCGCGACAGTGCCCAGCGTAACGGCAACGCCATCACAGGAGCCAACGCAGATACCACAGGAGACACAGAGGCCGGTGTCTTCGATCGCAATGAACTTGTGAGGCTTGTCATCGTGGCGCTCGACCATTTGTATCGCATCGTATGGACAGTCCAGCGCACACTTGGTGCAGCCCGTACACCGATCCTTGATAATGTTTACAGTGGGCGGCGCCACGGGGACAGGAATGATTACGTCTGGCTCAATCGCTGCTGCGCTGGTCACGGCGCTGCGTGCAGAGCGGCGGCGAAGGCGGCTGAGCCAAGGGAGCGCAGCCAGCCCGAGCACACCGCCGACCAGCAACAACCAGAACCAGACTGCGCCTTCAAACGGCAGATAGAACAGAAACAGCGGATCAAATGTAATCGTGCCCGGCAGTTGGTTGAGATCCGCCTGAGGGAGCATTCCCGCTGGAAACAGCGCTGAGACTAACACGACGGAGACGCCAATGATGACGACCCATTCCACCGGCGGAAGCCAGCGAGGCCGGGCCAATCGTCGAATGTGGAGAAAGAAGAAGGCGGCCACAACGAGAAAGAGGATGACATGCAGAGCAAACAGTACCAGGAACAACGCCCAACTTGATTCCCGTTCTCCCGCAAACACTGTGTAGCCCATGTATGCCGGTGCCCAACTGGTTACCTGCGCAAGAAAGGCGCGGAACTGGTCACCAATCACCTGCGCTCGCGTATCCCAGATCAGCCAGTACCCCGTGACGCCTGCCAGCCACAGCAGCACGGTCATGCCCATCCCGGTCACCCAGGCCAGCCAACGCGGACCCTTGAACTTCTCCAAGAACAGTGTCCGGTAGGCATGCAGCAGCGTGGCAATGACCAGTGCGCCTGACGCATACCGATGGGTGGCGCGGATGATGCGAGCGATGAACTGCGACTCCATTCTTTCCACGGCGAGGTAGGAGGCGTCGTACCCGTACTGGAAGAAGAAGAACAGATAGGCGCCCGTCACGCCGACGATGGCGAGCAACAGTACCGCGATGGTGCCCGTGTGATAGAGCGGATTAAGTTGGAGCGCCGTCACCCGATTAACTGGCTGCTCAATGGCAAGCGCCATGCGTTCAAGCCAAACAGCCCATCGGCTCCGATCGGGTTGCCAGGCATCAATCGCCTCGCTTACAGCCGCACCGTCTTCGAAGCCAACGGTGCTCCACGTCACATCATGTTCGTGATCGTCCTCGTCGTCATGCTCCAGTTGGCCGGCAGAAGCGATATCACTGGCTACCACCACACTGTTTGCCGAGGTAGCAGAGGCACTGTCTGGCGTACCCTCGGGGCGTTCACAGTCTTGCTCCGGGTCGACACCAGGCAAGACCTCTGGTTGTTTGGATGCCTTCTCAGCCATGTCCTATTGCTTCTGTGAAAGGCTACTAGCGACCCATTAGATTGTGATCAAAACAGCAAGAGGCGGCCCGAGAGCCGCCTCCTGTTTTCGCGTTGCGGGTGGTGTAAATGGTCTGGATGACCCTCCTGCTACCACCCGACCTATACCGATCAGTTCAGGGTCAGCATGTAGGCGACCAGGTCATTGATTTGATCCTCGGTCAGATCCGTCTGCGTAGTTCTGGTACATAATGTCTGCACCAAACCCCTCAACCAAATGAGCGTTCGGCTCCTGGATCGATTCGCGAAGATACTCCTCCGCTGAGGCACCGGCAACATACGTGCCTGCACGCGATGCCAGACCTGAGTGCGAGGGACCAACGATAACCACGCCCTCATCAAGCGAGTGACAGGTGATGCAGCCCGGCGCACTGTTGGGGCCAATCACGGCCGAACTGTACAGATCTTCGCCATTGGCTGCATTGCCGACGGAGGCAACCTCACCAGCGCTATCGCCAGTATCGGCTGTACCACCGCCACCACAAGCTACCAGGGCCATCATGGCCAGGGCCATGACCAGCATGAAAATGATTTTCTTCCGCATTATTCAACCTCCGTCCTTTCAACGTACAACGTTTTGCGAGCGTCAGCGGATTGGGAAACCCGGTGACGTCATGTTAATGTTGGTAATCATGTTGAAGAGTACCGGACCGTAAGCGACCAGGATCAAGACTACTGTCGTCACCAGCCAGGGCCGCCAACTATCCAGCCACTTAGGCGCAGGAACGGGCTCCAGAGGCTCCGCGACAGGCATCTCAATCGGCTCCGTCAGGTACTTCTTGTGAAGTACCGTACCCAACATGTTGCCAAAGAACAACAGACCACTTACGCCGAGAATGATACCACCAACTGCCGCTTCGATCATCAAGGGATTCCACGAAGATTCGACATAGGGGGCCAAACCAAGAGGAACCCGACGCGGCGCGCCGAAGTTGAGTCCGAGGATATGAAGGCCGTTCGACATGAGCAGCATACCGACGAACCACGTCCACGCCTGCCACAGTCCCATACGGCGGCTGAATAGCTGCTTTCCGCTGAGCTTGGGCACCAACCAGTACGAGATTCCGAAGAAAGTCAGCGTCGTAGCCGAGCCGAGCGTCAGGTGGAAGTGACCGGGAACCCAGGCCGTATTGTGGATAGCCAGATTCACATTGTAAGACGCATTGGTCAAACCGCTAATACCGCCAAAGGCGAACAGGATCATGGCCAGATTCTGGGCCGCGTAGGAAGGATCTCCCCATGGGAGCTTTGGCACCCAACCCAGTAGACCCTTGCCGCCATTGGCCCGGCCGCCAAGCTCCAGCGAAGCAACCACGGTAAACGCAGTAAGCATACTGGGGATGAACAGCGCATAGGTCAACAACCCATGCATGACCTTCCAGCCTTGCGGCACGCCCGGGTCCACAAACTGATGATGGAGTCCAACCGGGATGGACAGTACCAGGAATAGCCAGAAAACAAGGCGGGCCAGTGGCTCGCTGAACATCTTGCCGCCAGCCTGTTTCGGCAGCATCGCATACCATGAGATGTAGGCGGGAAGCAGCCAGAAGTAGACCAGTGGATGGCCGAAGAACCAGAAGAACGTCCGGGCCAACTGTGGATCAGTGCCTTCTACCCAGCCCAGAGACCAGGGGAGGATAAGAAATAGAATCTCAGCCGCCACACCCAACGTCGCAATCTGCCACATGACCATCGTAATGATCGCGGCCAGGGCGATGAACGGCGTACGCTGGGCCGGATTCTCTTTGCGCCACGCACCATACGTCAGATAGAACCCCCATCCGCAGACCCAGGATCCCACTACAACAAGCACCAGACCCAGGTAGAAGAAGGTGCTGGCCTGCATCGGCGGGTAGAACGTATACAGCACGGAGGCCAGATTCATAAGAATGGGCACGCCCGCACTGACGGTGCCCAGGACCATTAGAATGAAACCTATGACGTTTAGCCGGATATGGGTGAGCGGTTTGTCCAGGCTCCGCGGAATGGCGAACGTGAAGAAACCGACGATGAAGAACGTGGTCCAGACCAGGGCGTTCAGTACACCGTGCAAGGTCAGACCCTGATAGTAGGTGGCAATACCGATACTTGCCAACGCGGGATACAGGTTGATGCCCACATTCTGCAGCTTCTGAAGCGGGCCCATGGCGCCGCCGATGAAGAGCGCGACCATGGCCACACCCAGGAACCAGGCGGTCAGCCGGTCCTCACGCTTGAAGATTGGCAGCATGCCTTCTCGGGAGGTTGTCACTTTGAGATCAGCCATTATTCCACCACCACCTGGCCGACCATCGTATGATGGAGCGCGCCACAATACTCATGACAAATGATGTTGTACGTTCCGGGATCATCGAATGTTGCCGTCAGCCGGCTTACCTCGCCGGGCAGCGCCATCATATTGACGTTCGTGTTACTAACCTTGAACCCATGTTGGATATCACGACTGGTGACGTAGAACGTAATCGACGAGCCACGCGGCACCGTTATCGTCGACGGTGAGAACTGCCACATCTGGGCCAGGACAAACGCCTCGTAGCGGCCCGGAGCAAGTTCGCGGACGCGTTCCTCGACAGGCATACCCCACGGCGAAGGCGGCGTAGCAACTGTTTGCGGGTCCACCTGCTCGTACGGTGATGGAACTTGAATCCCATAGGCGAAGCTGCTGACTGCCACCGCAAAGATGAACACAGACAGCAACCCGATCGTAAAGATTAGATAGAGGCGCTCGCGCCGATCCATGTGCATCAGCTGGTTGCCCCCCTGGACAGCAGCGTCAGATAGGCGCTGCCCCATAACGCCACAATGAGGATGATGTAGATAATGAGTATCGCAATCGTTCCCTGCGGTGTCTTGTACTTGTCCTTATCTTCCATAATCGCCTCCTACTAGTGCTCTCACCTCTCCAAACAATGATCTCTGTTGCGCCCGAATTGGAGTCGCCAAACTCCAGCGAGCACATTCTCTATCGCGCCTAGCGCGTCAGATACCGCATATCCTCCGCAATGTCTTCGCCCGCCGTGCCGTGGCTGTAGATCAATCGAAGATAGCCATCCTGGTCCACAGCCACCAGAGAAGTGGTGTGGTCAACAAGATAGCCCGTCGCCGCGGAGCCTTCGTTCTTACTGTAGTAAACGCCAAGAGGCGTTGCCGCCGCCAGAATCTGTTCCTCGCTTCCGGTCAGGCCTAGGAACGAATCATCAAAGTGTCCAAGATACGCCGCAAGGGCCTCCGGCGTATCGCGCTCAGGGTCAACGCTAACCATCAGCACTTGAACCCGGTCCGCCCGTTCCCCAAGCGCCTCACGCATGGTCTTCAGCTCATTCATGGTCGCCGGGCAAGCGTCAGGACAGAACGTGTAGCCAAAGTACAGTAAAACGACCTGTCCGCGGAAATCTTTCAGATGCACCTCTTCGCCGGTATGAGCGGTCAGGGTGAAATCTGTGACGGGCTGAGGAGATTGCATCAGCACGCCGTGAAAGCTGGGCGGGACAAATGGCAGACGGCCGTTGATAATTGACCAGCCCACAACCGCCGCCAGCAAGACCAGGGCACCCCCCCAACGCAAACCAGACCCAGGTGGGCCGCGTTGTCTGCTGAGTCGTCGTGCTTTCGGTGTGGCTGACCATACTCATGTCGACAATACGCTTATCGCGGATAGCAGGAAAAAAGGTGGGCGGCCTCGTAACCCAGTCGGATGACCCCGTCACTGTTCTCTGCTTCCTGAATCAACAGATTCACATCGCGGGCAATGATCTCCGGATCAGGTTCGGCTGTCCGATACTCTGCGCGAATAATGCCCCAGCCATCTACCAGGTAGTAGCGCGGATCGAACGTGACAGCGCGCGTGGTTCGGCCGTCCGAGCTTCGGACTCTGTCGCTTCGCCAAAGTAGAGGCTGAACCCGCTGCCAACAGCCATCTTGGTGCGCAGCGGATCGCCGCTCACCAGGTCCCAGGGAATGGGCGGCTGCTCAATGGGCAGGTTCAACTGCTGTGCGGTCGCCTGCAGCTGTTGGCTGGTATCGAACTCCGGATCAACAGAGATGGTGACCAAGGACATATCAGTCGTCTCAGGCAGCCGCGAGGCCACCTCATCGCGCAAAGTCGCAATCTGTGTCAACGACAGAGCGCACCCTTCGTCGCAAGCAGAATGGGAGAAGCTGTACAGCGTGAAGCGACCGCGATAATCCTCACTGGTTACAAGCTCTCCATCCTGGTTCTGAAAAGCGTATCCGGGAGCCGTGGTGATGCGAGGCAGTACGGTAATGGGCTGAAAGACGTTGAAGGCGATAAGAGCGGCAGCAGCGAGGATCAGGAGCAGATAAAGCCATTCCAAACGCCGGGGGAAGCGAAGTGCAGGGAAACGGGGAGCGCGCACAGGCTCGCTCCGCTTTTCTTCGGACGCCGATTGTCCGGCTTTCGCATGATCCAGCAAGGCTCCATCTCTCCTTGGCCGACCTCTATCTACGAGAGTCCAAACTCGGCTCATGCCCTGCGTCAACGGCAACTGGCGCAGGTTAGCGTTTGGTAAGTTTCAGCCAACCGGGAGAAGTATAACGAGATGAATCGAAATGTCCAGTGAAATTTGGCAGAGAATTGAGATTGATGGGGCTGTTTCAGAGATTGGGGACGGGTTGGCGAAAGATTGGCACCGCTTGATCTTAAGCGGGCCGGCAAACAGTACCGCTCGCGTTCGGAAGCGAAGCTGGCCGACTTTGCCGAACAGCTTGAAAAAAACTGATGGATATTGCCCAGACCGCACCCCAGACGCTCATCTTGGCCGAAGACGAAGCCTCACTCTACCTGCAGGCCACCACCAGCGCCGTATGGGCGCCGCGCGGTAGAACGCCGGTTGTTCGCTGCGACCCCGGACGAGCCAAGGTCAACTTCTACGGGACATTGAACCTCCACACGGGGGAGGAGACGGTCACCCAGGCGGAGACGATGAACGGCGATGCCTCGCGCGACCATCTGGCGGCCTTGCTCGACCGCTACCCGGACCAGCCGTTGCTCCTGCTCTGGGACCGCGCCCCGTGGCACAGCGGTCCGTCCATCCGGGCTCTTCTGCAAACCAATCCCCGCCTGGAGATCCTGCTCTTTCCACCAGCGACACCAGAGTTGAATCCCCAGGAGCACGTCTGGAAGGCTGCCCGGCAGGCGGTCAGCCACAATTTCCTAAGTCGCCATAAGAGTGCCCTGCCAGACCGCCTGAAAGTGGAACTATACAGGTCAGTTTGCTACAATTGAGTTTAGATCGTTCAATAAATATTGAACGCTACGCGCCAAGCTAGTTTTGAGGCTGATAGCAAGGCGCGATTTTTTCAAATGGCCAACCGACCGACCAGTCGGTTGGCAAGTAGAGGGATTAAGTGATGGACGAGCAACCAGTACCGCCGGATACACCACAAGTCCTGAGAGACCCAGTCGCGACGCGCGGCCGTATCCTGGACGCCGCCCTACTGGCGTTCTCGCGGCAAGGCTATCACGGCACCCGCCTGGACGACATCGTCTCCGAATCAGACACCTCGAAAGGCGCGATCTACTTTCACTTTGCCAATAAGGAACGACTGTTCTTGGCCCTTGTCGATCAGTTTGCTGACCTGCTGGAGAAGCGGGTACGCGAAGCGATTGCACCGGAAGAGGCAGGCATCGATCGCGTCCGCGTGGCGCTGGAGACGTGCTTACAGACTTTTGCCCGCTACCGGCGACCAGCCAAGATTTTGCTGGTGCAGGCGGTAGGGTTGGGCAGTGTCTTCGAGAACAAACGGGCGGAAGTTAACGACCGCTTCGCCCGGCTCATTGAGTCATATCTCAAGGAAGCAATTGACATCGGCGACATCCCGCCCGTCGATACGGAAGTGGTATCCATTGCCTGGATGGGCGCCATTTACGGCGTGGTTATCCGCTGGGTTAGCACAGGCGAACCGGAGCCGCAGCGCATTTTGGACTCGCTCGTGCCGGTGCTGCTGCGCAGCGTAGGGTTTGCAACAGAAGCTGTGCCCAGCGAGCCACAGCCTGACGCGATCCACGGACTGGATGGTGAGTCTGCCTGATGAGCAAACCACGACAGAACGCAGTGTCGCCGCATCTGGATGCCGCAGCCTGGGATAGCATCTCGCCGATTCAAGTGGAAGATGACTCCACGCTATTCAGCGTGACAATCCCCGCCCCTTTAATCGATTGTCAGACGTTCCTCAGGGCCAGCGCCGGATCAGAGCGCTTGTTCTGGGCCGCACCGGCAACCAACGGCTGTAAGGCGCAGTTTGCTGGAGCAGGTATTGCCGCTGAGTTGTTCGTGCTGCCGGATATTGATGGTGTCTCGTCAGAACGCGATCCCTACGCCATGATCCAGCAAGATGCGGTCAGACTGCTGGCTGGCTCAAGACAGTTCGTGGCCGAAACGGGTGACGAACAGCCCCGACCAATAGATGACTTGAACGTCTCCGACTGGCCGCCGACCGGACTGCCGCGCTTATTCGGCGGTTTCTCCTTCCAGAGGGAGTTCGTACCCGACAACACGTGGTCGGTCTACCATCCCGCCCACTTCATCCTGCCCCACTTCTTGCTAACCGAAACCGATGAAGGCACGTGGCTAACGATTCATGCGACCGATCAGAGCGGCCAGCAAGCGACTGACGTGGCCCTGGAGTTGCTGGCGGCCGTTCGGACACGATATACCCTGCTCCAGGACGCTGCCGTCGAGAGACGCAGTGGAACCGCAGTGAGGCACCGGGACTCGCAGCCCTCCATCCGCTATCCGATGAGCCGTGCAGACTGGTTCACGCTGGTCGACAGTGCCACGACAAAAATCGCAGAAGGAGCGCTGCAAAAGGTGGTCCTGGCCCGGGTGGCCGAAGTGCGAATGGAATCGCCTATTGATCCGCTCGACGCCATCGATTACCTGCTCAGCACGTACCCGACCTGTTATCGCTTCATGTTTGAACCAGTTGCCCGGCCATGCCTTCTTTGGGGCTTCGCCCGAGCTGCTGGTTGAGAAGAAGGATCGAGAGGTCAGCACCATGGCCCTGGCCGGATCGGTTGGACGTGGCCAAACGACAGAGGAGGACCGCGCCCTGGCCACAGCACTCCTCAACTCGCCAAAAGATGGCCGCGAGCACGCCCTTGTAGTCGATTCAATTCGGGCCAGGCTTGAGCCCTTAGCCGAGCAGCTGAGCCCGCCAGAAGAACCCGGCCTCTTGCGCTTTCACAATATCCAGCATTTACACACGCCAATCCGGGTAACGTTGCCTGAGCGGTCAACCACAACTGCGCTGGACCTTGTGCGCGAGCTGCACCCTACGCCTGCACTTGGTGGCGTACCGCGCGATCAAGCGTTGGCCTTTCTGGTGAAGCGGAACCGGTGCCGCGTGGCTGGTACGCAGCCCCGGTTGGCTGGTTCGATGCCACACTGGATGGTGCGTTTACGGTCGCCATACGTTCGGCGGTCTGCCAGCATAACCGCGCCTGGCTTTACGCTGGTGCCGGCATCGTTGCCGCTTCCGACCCGGAGATGGAGTGGCGGGAGACCAATCTGAAATTTCGTCCCATGCTTGAAGCGCTGCAGCTATCGATCGAGGTGGACCATGCTTGACCTGTCCCGGAACGCCAACACACGGGCTTCCACCCATTTCGTTCGCGCCCTGGCAGATGCCGGGCTGGACGCTGTTTGCGTTGCGCCCGGATCCCGCTCTACCCCGCTTGTCCTGGCATTTGCCGCGGAGCCGCGCATCACTGTCTTCCGGCATCTAGATGAACGCAGCGCCGGATTCTTTGCCGTTGGTCTGGCCAAAGGCATCGGTAAGGCCGTGGCGCTCCTTTGTACGTCAGGTACGGCGACCGCCAACTTTCATCCCGCGGTGGTCGAAGCGCGCTATGCTCATGTGCCGCTGCTCGTCTTGACGGCTGACCGCCCGCCTGAGCTTCGCGAGAGTGGCGCCAATCAGACCATTGACCAGGTTAAGATGTATGGGGACCACGTACTGTGGGCAGTAGACGTGGCCTTACCAATCGACGACGCGCCTATGGTCGTCGACCGCTACCTGAACAGTCTGGCGGCGCGGTCGCTGGCTCTGGCCAACGGCCGCCCAGCCGGACCAGTCCACCTGAACTTTCCCTTCCGTAAGCCGCTTCAGCCGTCTCCCGCTGCCGACGACGACCGGGCCACAATAGCCATGCCCCGGCCCCGCGTGCCCGTGCCACACATTATCCGCGGAACCGTGCTGGCAGATGAGTCTGCGCTGGACCAGCTCGCGCGCCGGGTGGCTGGCGAACCCCACGGGATCATTATCTGCGGCCCGGAGTCGAGCCGGCCCAGTTTTGCGGAGCCGCTCCGGCGGCTGGCGGAGACGAGTGGATACCCGATTCTTGCCGATGCGCTTTCCGGCTTGCGTCGTGGACCTCTCGGCCATTCGAAGAACTTGATGGGCGGCTACGATGCCTTGCTCCAGGCTGACCCGGCCGCTTTGCCTAAGGCTCGTCTGGTCATCCGTTTCGGCGCTGTGCCGACCTCGGCCGCCCTGAATCGCTATCTTTCCGGGCTGGCCGATGCCACGGTCGTCCAGATAACGCCTGACGGCACGTGGGCCGATGACGCCCACATTACCGACCTGATGGTTCAGGCAGACGCAGGCGCGTTTTGCGACAATCTGGCAGCCTCTCTTGCACCCCGTACAGCCGGCCTTTCGATAACGGCTGGCTGGCACGCTTCCAAAGGCTGGAGCAAGCGACATGGCTGGCTATCGAAGACGCCCTGAGCGCGCACCCACAGTCGGATGCGGCTGCCGTCTGGCAGCTAATGAGCTCAGCGCCGGACTCAGACAGCACTGTGTTGGCGGGCAACAGCCTGCCAGTGCGGCTGATCGATCAGTTGACAAGGCCGGCGACGCAGCCAACGTGGATTACAGGCAATCGCGGCGCGAGCGGTATCGATGGCAACGTCTCGGCCGCTTTCGGGCTGGCTGCTTCGGGGAATGGTCCCGTAACCGCTATACTTGGAGATGTCACCTTTTACCACGACATGAACGGGCTGATGGCCCCGCGCCTGAACGAACTGCCCGGAACAACCCTTGTCGTACTCAACAATGACGGGGGCGGTATCTTCCGCCGTCTGCCTGTGGCGGACTACGAAGAGGCTGCCACCGAACTGTTCGTCATGCCGCATGGCCTGACGTACGAGAGCAGCGCCGCGCTATACGGTCTCGACTATTTCTCGCTCGCCCCGGAGGATCTCGCCTCCTTTCTGGGACAACAATCCAATGACCCCGGGCGCACCCGGTTAGTCGAGATTATCACCGACGGCCGCTACGATCTCGAAGCTCAGGCGCACATCGCCGCAGTTATACGCCGGTATCTGGCCCAGATGACCGTAGAGGAGCCGATTCGCTAGTGGCTGGCTCAACAGATAGCAGACAGGACGGGACTGGATCGTGATCAAACCGCGTGACCCACTTTCCACAGAAGCGGCCGCGTCCGCAGGTCAGTCGCTCCCACCCGCGCCGCCAGGCGATTGGCTGCGCGTCCGCGCCCAGACCACGCCGGCCAAGACGGCAATTGTCCTTGGAGACAACGCGTGGTCCTATAAGGCAGTCGACGCGCAGGTCGACCGGCTTTGCACCCGGCTTGAAATGGATGGCGTGCAGCCGGATGATCATGTCGCCCTGCGCCTCCCGAACTCCTTATCGTTTGTACTTGCCGTCCACGCTGCCGCTCGGATGGGTCTGGTCCTCGTGCCCATCAACTTACGCCTGACACCGGCTGAAGTCGCATACCAGCTTGACAAGGCTGATTGTCGATGGCTGCTCGGCCAAATGCCGGATGGCTCGGCCAGCACGCCGGTCAAATCCATCTTTCTGCCCGACGACCCGATTGAACTGCTGTCGTGGCTGCCGGAGGCTGACCGCGAGATAGTTTCGGCGCACAGCTACGCGCTCGATCACATTCAGGCCATCGTCTTCACATCTGGCACGACCGGGTTTCCTAAAGGGGTGATGCTGACCTTTGGTAATCACTTCTGGAGCGCACTTGGCTCGGCATTTCGCCTGGGAACCTTGCCGGACGATCGCTGGCTTGTCTGCCTACCGCTCTATCACGTTGGTGGTCTGGCGGTCCTGTTCCGCGCTTGTCTCTATGGCACGGCTGTCGTCCTCCAATCAGGCTTCGACCCGGCCGAGGTAGACCGCGCCTTACAGGAGCAGCGCATTTCCCTGGTCTCGCTGGTGCCAACCATGCTGAAGCGGCTGCTCGATGGACGTGAGCGCGTCCAATGGCCTGCCCTGCGCCTTGCTTTGCTGGGTGGCGCGGCCCCCTCTGAGGAAGTGCTAGCGCGGGCCGCTCGCCTCGGCCTACCGGTCGCGGCGACCTACGGGCTAACCGAATGCGCGTCGCAGGTAGCCACGCAAGCTCCGGAACGAGCCACCATGAAAGCAGGTTGTGCCGGACGCCCTCTTCTGTTCACGAGCGTCGAGATTCGTACCAAAGACGGCCGCCTCGCGACTGTCGATGAACCGGGCGAAATTGTCATCGCGGGTCCAACCGTTATGGCTGGCTATTACGGTGACGACGAGGCGACCGGCGCAGCTCTGAAGTACGGCCGTCTGCATACGGGTGACATTGGGCAGCTCGATGCCGATGGTGAACTGTGGGTGCTGGGTAGGCGCACAGACCTGATAGTCACTGGTGGCGAAAATGTCTATCCGGCGGAGGTCGAGCGCGTCTTGCGGGAGCACACAGGCGGTGAGTGACGTAGCGGTAGTTGGGGTGCCCGATGCTGAGTGGGGACAGTTAGTCGCCGCAATGGTCGTGCCGAGAGCTGGAACCACGCCAACCAGTTCCGACCTTGACCAACACGTGCGAGCCCATCTCGCAGGTTACAAGCGACCACGGCTATGGTTATTCGCCTCGGATTTACCCTCTGACCGCCTCAGGCAAAGTCCACAGAGAGAGCGTCACAGCCGCGTTTCAGGCCCAGGAGGAGGCAGACCATGCCCCTGCTTGATATCGACGGCGCCCGGTACTATGTCGAGGAAGCTGGCGACGGACCGCCTCTGCTGCTGCTGCACGGATTCACCGGCAGCGGCCGTTCCTGGCAGCCCTTGCTCGCTGATCTGTCGCCCCATTTTCGCATCATAACGGTCGACCTGCCCGGGCATGGCCTGTCCGTCATGCCCGATGACCCGAACCGGTACGCCATGCCCATGGTCGCTGCCGACATTGAATTGTTGCTACACGAAATGGGCTACACGCAATCGGCCCTACTCGGATACTCAATGGGCGGCCGTCTCGGTCTCTATCTGGCACACCACTACCCGGAGCGGTTCCATGCCCTCATTCTTGAAAGCGCTTCACCAGGACTCAAGACCCGGCCTGAGCAAGAGGCCCGGATGGCGGCCGACGAGGAACTTGCGACCACTATTGAAGCATCCGACATACAGTCGTTTGTGGACAAGTGGGAGCGCCTTCCGCTCTTCAGCACGCAGTGCGACAGACTATCGCCTGAAGAACAGCAGCGACTGCGCCAGGATCGGCTGAGCAGGGATCCCGCAGGTCTGGCGAGCAGCTTGCGCGGCATGGGCACCGGCGTCCAGCCATCCTTGTGGTCTGCCCTCAGCGAAGTGGCACAACCTACCCTGTTGATCGCCGGACAGGAAGACACCAAGTTTGTGGGAATCGCAGAGGAGATGGCCAGTGCGATGCCAGAGGCAACACTGGCTGCTGGTGTCCGATGCTGGACACACTGTCCATTTGGAGCAACTCCAAGCCTACGTCGAAGTAGTGGTCGAGTGGCTAAACGAGCATGGCAGAAATCAACTGCCCGGCGCTGAACAGGCCGACAAAAGCCAGCGTGGCCAGAGACATTTGCTTCAGCCACGGGTTGAGGGCGGGCAGCTCCTGCGCACGACTAATCGCCAGGCCATTGCGAATGAGCAGGGGCACGGCCAGCAAGAAGAGCAGGTCCCAGGCCGACGCAAACGTCAAAACGACGTAGAGCAAAGCGAACAGAACGGAGCCTATCAGGAGTAACCAATGATAGAGCTTAGCGCGTTCCAGCCCCAGTCGAACCGGTATCGAGCGCTTACCGGCGGCGCGATCAGAATCAAGATCGCGAATGTTGTTGACGTTCAGCACAGCGACCGACAGCAGGCCACAGCTTGTGGCCGGCAGCAGGAGCAGCAGATCTATCGTGGTGGTCTGCACAAAATAGCTGCCGATGACACCTACCCAGCCAAAGAAGATGAGCACGGCCAGATCGCCAAATCCGGCGTAGCCGTAGGGCGACCGGCCAGCCGTATAGGTGACCGCCGCAGCAATGGCCGCCCCTCCCAGGGCCGCAAAGAGCAGCGCCATGAGAAACCCTTCGGTGCCAAAAGCGAACCAAAGAAGCGCCAGGCCGGAAGCAGCCGTCGCCAGGGCGCAAAGCAAGACAGCGCGGCGCATATCGGCCGCCGCTATGAGGCCACTTTGCACGGCTCGCTTCGGTCCCAGACGTTCCCCCGAGTCCGCCCCGTTGACCGAGTCGCCATAGTCGTTGGCAAGATTGGAAAGAATCTGCAACAGAATGGCGGTCAGCAAACAGAGGAGGGCGACAAGCCAGCTAAAGACACCCACGGCAGCCGCCAATGCGCTGCCCATAATGATGCTGGCCGTAGCCAAAGGGAGCGTGCGCGGACGCATCGCGTCGATCCAAACCGGAGTCCGGTTTGTGACTGGAGTTACCTCACCCATAACAGTATAAAGATATAGTGTCTTTTCAGAAATGGATCAAGTGATTGATAATGGATACACAGCTGACAAGAGAGTTTGAGGCCCAACACGTCCGGCCTCTCAAGCAGACGATTCCCGTGGCTATTGCCCCCGATCTTGCGGTAGGCGGAGACGACATCATCATGATGGCGGGCGTTTGCTCGGTAGAGGACTACACGCAAACTCGCCTTGTCGCCAAGGCAATCAGCGCAGCCGGCGGCCGGGTTATTCGCGGCGGAGCGTACAAACCCCGTACCTCCCCCCACTCGTTTCAGGGTCTCGGACTTGATGGCCTGGAAATACTGCGGGCAGTAGCTGATGAGTTTGGCCTTCTCGTGGTAACAGAGGCTCTTGGGGTAGAGCACATGCCTCTGGTGAATCGTTTTGCCGACATCATCCAGATCGGCAGCCGCAACATGCAGCATTACCCACTTCTGTGGGCCGCCGGCGAGACCGACAAGCCGGTGCTGCTCAAACGGGGTTTTATGTCAACTATCGACGAGTGGCTGCTGGCTGCCGAGCATATCAGCACGCGCGGAAACGACGCCATCATCCTGTGTGAACGCGGCATCCGCACCTTCGACACCGCCACCCGCAATACACTAGACGTCAACGCAGTCGCCCTCATCAAGCAGACCACGCCGTTTCCGATCATTGCTGACCCAAGCCACGGTACAGGACGCACTGATCTGGTCCAGGCTGCCGCTCGCGCTGGGCTGGCCGCCGGAGCAGATGGTCTGCTAGTCGAATTCCATCCGACGCCCTCAGAGGCGCTGTCGGATGGTGATCAGGCGCTGCCGCTGGCCCAGATGCCAGCGTTCTATGCGGACATGCGCCGCATTTCGGCCGCCTTGGATCGGGCTATTATCTAGCGGCCCCGTCGTTAAACACACACA
Source organism: uncultured Chloroflexia bacterium (assembly GCA_963715935.1). GTDB lineage: Bacteria > Chloroflexota > Anaerolineae > Promineifilales > Promineifilaceae > Promineifilum. The sequence continues at coordinate 820,123 of CAVQSM010000011.1, forward strand.
TACGAAAGAAACAGTTACCGGTTCGTGGCACAGTTATGAACCGGCAGGATCAGGAGAACACAGCAAACCATGACCTACTCTATGGAAAACAAGATTTGCGTTGTAACCGGAGCCAACTCCGGCATCGGCAAGGTGACCGCAAGAGAATTGGCTGCCAGTGGCGCAGAAGTGATTGCCGTTGCCAGAAGTCAGGAACGAGGCCAAGCAGCCGTCGACGAGATCAAGCAAGCGACAGGGAAGTCGGATGTCCATCTGATGCTGTGCGATCTGTCATCGCAGCGTTCGATCCGCGACTTCACGGAAGCGTTCAAGAAACAGTACGGTCGCCTCGACGTACTGGTCAACAACGCAGGCGTATTCTCCAGCTCTCGCTACGAAACGGTCGATGGGCTGGAGCAGACGTTTGCACTCAACCATCTGGGCTACTTCATGACCACGCTGCTGTTGCTGGATGAACTGGAAGCAGCCGAAGCAGCCAGAGTCGTCAACGTTTCGTCCGACGCCCATCGCGGAGGAACGATCAAGTTCGACGACCTCCAGGCGGAAAAGAAGTACAGTGGCTTCCAGGCATATTCAGACTCCAAGCTGGCCAATGTTCTGTTCACCTATGAATTGGTCCGCAGATTGGGCGACAGCACCATCACCACCAATGCGCTTCACCCGGGCTTTGTAGCAACCAACTTTGCCAAGAACAACGGCCGTTTGGCCAGCCTGGCCATGTCGACGATTGGCCGCATCATGGGCCGTTCGCCGGACAAGGGGGCTGAGACATCGGTCTACCTGGCAACGTCCCCCGACGTAACAGGGGAAACGGGCCTCTACTACACAGATTGCAAACCTGTACAATCTTCCGTGGCCAGCTATGACGAAAGCGTTGCCGCACGCCTTTGGGAGGTCAGCCTGGAATTAACAGAGCTGACAGACCTTGCCCTTGCTTCCCATTAGACGGACAATGCAGCGTGAACTGAGATGCAGATTGCAAGGAGGATTTACTGATGAAACTGACCATACCTTCATTTCCGAACGGTGGACCCATCCCGGCCGAATTTGCGATGGGCATCCCGGCCAGCGACGGTCCGGCCACGTTTGGTCCGAATCGCAGTCCCCATGTACTCTGGAGTGACCTGCCAGACGGCACACAGTCACTTGCCCTCCTGTGCGTTGATGGGCACGCGCCGGCGGTTGGCGACCGCGTCAATAAACCGGATGTCACCGTGCCACACGACCTGCCTCGTGTCGACTTCTATCATTGGGTGCTGGTGGACATCCCGGTTACGCTGAGCGAATTGACGACCGGCCTCGATAGCGAAGGTGTTACGCTAGGCGGCAAGCGACCGGGACGCACAAGTTATGGCGTGCGCGGCATCAATAGTTACACGGGCTGGTTTGCTGCGGATCCGGATATGGCCGGGCAGTATGGTGGGTACGACGGTCCGTTTCCTCCCTGGAACGACGAGCGTGTCCACATCTATACGTTTACACTCTATGCGCTGTCCGTCCCAACGTTAAACCTGGAAGGAAACTTTTCAGGCGATGACGCGCTGGCCGCCATGAGAGGCAAGAGTCTGGCGACCGCTTCGTGGACAGGCACCTATGCCATCTACAAGGACGCCCGGCCTGCGTGAGCGACCGAGACCCTGATTGGCGCTGACTCACCGTCGGCGTTCAGGGTCACCAGCACGTCTCAATGAAACTGCGAGTCATTCGGTTCGACAGCGGCGCCAGCTTTTTGGCTGAGGTCGAACCATTCCTGGCTGAGAACGAAGCGTTCAACAGCTTACTGTTAGGCGTGGCGCGTTCTATGCTGGCCAAGCGGCGATCGCGGCGGCGTCATCAGTTAGTCCTGGCGGCGGTCGAAGACGCCGGAGAGTTTATTCTGGCGGCTGCCATGACCTCCCCACACAAGCTGCTGCTCGCCTCCCACCTCGACGTTCCCGATGCCGCCATCGAAGTTCTTGTGAGAGATTTGCGTCTCTCGCACCCGGGACTGCCTGCTGTATTTGGGCCGGCAGCCTTGTCAAGCCTGTTTGCGGGCCTTTGGGCCGACCACACGGGCACAACCTACCGACCTGGTGTGCGGCAGAACCTCTGCTGCCTTTCAGAGTTGGCGCTGCCGGAACAGTGGCCGGACGGTGCGTTTCGCAGCGCACAGGAAGCCGATCAGGACCAGCTCAGTCGTTGGCTGCAGGCATTTCAGGCGGAAGCTCTGCCCGAGGAGACATCTGACCTCGACACGGCTCGTCTGATCATGAGCCGGCTTGTGGCTGAGGAGAGCGTCTTTGTCTGGGAAGCCGACACGCATCATCCACTGTCTATGGCAGCCAAGGCGCGGCCCACCAGCAATGGCATCGCTATCAACCTCGTTTACACACCCTATCCCTTCCGCCGTCAGGGCTATGCCACTGCCTGTGTCGCCAGACTCAGCGAACAGCTGATTGGGGCGGGCCGGCAGCCAGTCACCTTGTTTAGTGACCGATCTAACGCAACAGCCAATCACATCTACCACACTCTGGGGTTTCGTGTGATTGCCGATTTCGATGAGTACCGGTTTGCGGAGCGGCCGATTCGACGCTACCGGACCACTACCGCCACTTCAGGAAAGAGCTAAATGGAAGAACTACTAATACGTTTTGCCGGCGTCGTCGTCCTTGCCGTCGGCGCCCAATGGCTGGCCTGGCGGCTGCACTTGCCGTCTATCTTGCTATTGTTGCTGGTCGGCTTCATCGCTGGGCCAATCACTGGCTTCCTCGGACCAGACGTCGTGCCGAGCGAGGTGCTGTTCCCCATAGTCTCGCTGTCGGTGGCCATCATTCTCTTTGAGGGCGGTCTAAGTCTGCGATTCAGCGAACTTCCTGAAAACGCCAATGTCATCTTTCGCCTGATCAGCATAGGCGCGGCTGCCACCTGGGTCATTGCCAGCGTGGCCGCCCACTATATCCTCAGCATAGCTTGGCCGATCGCCATTCTCATCGGCGCTATTTTGATCGTTACAGGACCAACTGTCGTGGGACCATTGTTACGACAGGTGCGACCCAAAGGTCGAGTCGGCACCATCCTGAAGTGGGAAGGTATTTTGATCGACCCGGTTGGAGCGATCATCGCTGTCATCGTCTTCGAAACACTCCTACTTGGCGAGCTGGGCGAGTCTCCCGAGCTAATCCTGTTGGGTGTTCTTCAAAGTCTTTTCGTCGGATTTGTCCTGGGGCTGCTGGCTTCCGGGCTGCTTATCTTCGTTCTGCGCCAGTACTGGGTACCGGACAACTTGCAAAATCCGGTGACGCTCCTGGTGTTGCTCGGCTTCTTTGCCGCGTCGAATTACATTTCTCCGGAGTCCGGGCTGCTGACGGCGACATTGATGGGCATCATCATGGCCAACCAGCGCTCAGTATCGATCGTCCATATCATTGAGTTTAAGGAGAACTTGCAGGTCCTCCTGATAGGCATCTTGTTCATCCTGCTTGCCAGCCGGGTGAGTCTGGAGAGCCTGAGCGAGATCGGCTGGCAGGGTCTGGTCTTCCTCGCCGTGCTGATCGTCATCGCCAGACCAGTCTCCGTATGGCTCTCAACGTGGCGCTCAGGATTGACTGTCCAGGAAAAGACGTTCGTCTCGTGGATGGCCCCGCGCGGCATTGTAGCCGCGTCTGTCGCATCCATCTTTGCTTTCGAGCTGGCCGAGTTGAATCAACCGGGTGCCGAGCTGCTTGTGCCGGTCACCTTCCTCGTCATTGTCGGCACTGTTCTCTTCTACAGCTTGACAGCGTCGCCGGTCGCTCGCTGGCTAGGCATCTCCGAACAAGACCCTCAAGGCGTTCTCATCGTGGGCGCTCATGAACTCTCGCGCGAAATGGCTTCGGCGCTACAGGACCAGGGATTTCGTGCCATTTTGGTTGACACGAATCCGCACAACGTCTTTGAGAGTCAGCTCGCCGGCCTCGAGGCCCATTACGGCAACGCAATCTCCGATGATGTCCTGGAAGAGCTGGAATTCTCCGGGGTCGGCCGCCTCCTGGCGCTGACGCCTAACGACGAAGTCAACTCGCTGGCCTCACTCCACTTCCCACAGGTCTTCAGTCGTGCAGAAGTCTACCAACTGCCCATGATGGCCGGTGGGACTGACGCCGCCTCAAAGCCTTCCAGTCTGCGCGGCCGTTACCTGTTTGGACCTCAGGTGACCTACGACTTCCTCGTCCAGGAAATGGACAAAGGCGGGACGATTCGGGCCACGCCCATCACTGACGAGTTCACTTATACTGATTACCAGCAACATTACGATGACAGGGCCATCCCTCTCTTCCTGGTTACCGGGCGCGACCAACTCCTGATCTATACTGGCGACTACCAACCGATACCGCGGGCCGGCCAGACGCTGGTCTCCCTGGTTCCGGCAGGGGCAGGAGAAAATGGTACGGGTTAAGATTTGCGGGCTAACTACCCTTGAGGATGCGCAAGTGGCCGCTGGCGCGGGCGCTGACTATCTCGGCTTCATCTTCTATCCACCCAGCAAACGGGCCATTTCTCTTGAAGCGGCCCGGACGCTCATCAAAGAATTGCGCCGCTCGCTGTCTGCCGGCAAACTGACGCCGCAGCTTGTCGGCGTCTTTGTCAATGAGACACCGGAATTCGTGTCGTCGGTGCTCAAGACATGCAACCTCGATCTTGCCCAGCTGTCAGGTGACGAGCCAGCAAGCGACATTCTCTCTGACCGCTCGCCTCTGGCGAGGCGAGCGTATCGCGCCATTCGGCCCACAACTTCTGCCGAGGCGATGGCGTTGGTACAGGAGCACTCGCCTTCGCCTAATCAGGCGCCACCATCTGGTCCTGATCTCCTGCTCGACACGTACCATCCCCAGCTGCGTGGTGGCACAGGCGACGTGACAGATTGGGACATGGCCCAGGCGCTGGCGCGGCAAACGCGGTTAATGCTGGCGGGCGGTCTGACGGCACAGAACGTGACTGAAGCCGTTCGCATTGTCCAGCCGTTCGCGGTCGATGTGGCCAGCGGCGTCGAGGCCGCTCCCGGCCGCAAGGACCATGACGCCGTGCGCGCCTTCGTGCGGCTGGCCAGGGAAACAAGTGGTAATGGTTGAGCCAAGCAATGAGCGACCGTTCAGCACCCTTTCCAGCGAGGTCGTTTGGTCATGCCCGTGGTATCAAGTGCGTCAGGACCAGATTCAGCGGCCCGATGGCTCGGTTGGCGAGTACAACACGATCGAGAAAGCCGATGCCGTCTGGATCGTGCCCGTCACAACGACAGGCAAAATCATCTTGCTCCGACATTATCGCTATACGATAGATGAATGGTGTTGGGAAGTGCCGGCGGGAAGCGTTAAGCCGGGCCAGTCAGTATCAGAAGCGGCCGTCGACGAGCTGCATGAAGAGGTTGGCGGTGTCAGCGAAACGCTGACGTATCTTGCCCCCTACTTCATGGCTAATGGAATCTGCAACGAAAAAGGGCACTTCTTTCTGGCCACCGGGGTGACGACCGGTCCGGTATCCCATGAGCCGGCCGAGGTCATTGAGGTATATCAGCGTTCGATAGCAGAGGTGACCGGTATGTTGCTGCAGCACGAAATCGCGGATGGCCCATCAGCTCTGGCCCTGTACATCGCCCTCGCTCAGCTCCCTCCCATAGCGAAAGGCTAATTGGGGACGACTTACTCCAGATGTGCGCGAACGGCTTCAGCCACGTCGGCTGAGATACCTGGGACTTCGACGATCTGTTCCACGGTCGCCAGACGTATGGCGTCCAGCGAGCCAAAGTGCTTCAACAACGCCTGGCGACGCTTTGGCCCCACGCCGGGAACACTGTCCAGCACGGAAGCAACACCGACCTTGGCTCGTCGTTTGCGGTGGCCCTCATTGGCAAAGCGGTGGGCTTCGTCGCGCACGCGCTGAACCAGATAGAGCGCTTCTGAACGGCGCGGCAGCATGATCGGTGCGATCTGGGTCGGCACAAACACTTCCTCTTCCTGTTTAGCCAACGCCGCCAATGGCACTTCATCCTGCAGGTCAAACTCGCGCAGTACCTCCAGGGCCACGCCAAGCTGCCCCTTGCCTCCATCCACAATCAATAGATCTGGAAGCAACGCCCACGCGGTCGGCTTCTGGTTGCTACTGTTGGTCAGCTTGCTGGGATCATGGAGTTCGCCGGCCAGGGTGTCCTTGTAGCGTTGAAAGCGGCGTGTCAGCACTTCACGCATTGCGCCATAGTCGTCATTGCCAACAGTCTGGACGTTAAAACGGCGGTAGTCACTCTTCAACGGCGCTCCCTGGGTGAAGACGACCATCGAGCCGACCGTCTGGACACCCTGAGTATGACTGATGTCATAACACTCAATTCGAGCCGGGGGTGACGGCAGACGCAGCGCTTCCTGTAGCTCCGCGATAGCAGTTACATGCCGGGAACGATCTGCCGCCCACTGCTGGCGCAAGGTGGCCAGGGTTTCTTCCGCGTTCTCAGTCGCCAGACGTACTAGGTCACGCTTCTTGCCGCGGCGCGGCACCTGCAAGGCAACCTTCTTGCTTCGCTTCTGGCGCAGCCACGCTTCGATTACATCAGCCTCAGCCACGTCACTTGGCAGCAGCACTTCCCGGGGCACGTGCGCGGCCTCATCATAGAACTGCGTGATGAACTCCTGCAAGACCGCTTCATCCGTCTCGTCCTCGGTGTTATCGAGCATGAAGTATTCGCGGCCAATCAGCTTGCCGCTGCGAATAAAGAAGACCTGCACGCAGGCATCTGCGTCCTCGCGGGCAAACGCAATCACATCCTGATCGACATCACTGGGGCCGATGATACGCTGCTTGGCAACAATCTTCTCTACGGCCTTCAACTGGTCGCGATATTCGGCAGCCTTCTCGAACTCCATCGCCTCGGCGGCGGCCACCATCTTGTTGTTCAGGTCGCGGTTGATGGCGTCCGACTTGCCTTCGAGGAAGTCCATCAACTGCTGGATGGTCGCACGATACGCCTCCTGATCAACCGCACCGATACACGGTGCGTTGCACAGCTTGATGTCGTAGTACAAACAAGCCCTTTCATCCTGCCCCGTGATCACACGGTCACACGTCAGATAGGGGAAAATCTTGCGCAGCAGGTCAAGCGTCTGATGAACCGCCCAAACCGACGTATATGGGCCGAAGTAGCGAGAGCCATCGCGGACCATCCGTCGCGTGACCGTCACTTTCGGGAATGAATCCGCCCAATGGACCTTGATGTAGGGGTAGCGTTTGTCGTCCTTTAGCCGGACATTGAACCGCGGCTGGTACTGCTTGATGAGCGTCATCTCCAGCAGCAACGCTTCCAGCTCGGACTCGGTGGTTATCACTTCGATGTCGGCAATCTGCCGCCGCAGTCGCAGCGTTTTCGTCGAATCGACGGTGGTGTGGAAATACGACCGCACGCGACTACGCAGGTTGATAGCTTTGCCCACATAGAGCACAGTGCCATTTGCATCTTTGTGCAGATAGACACCGGGCTTCGTTGGCAAATTGGCCAGGATGTCACCGATGTGGGCGGGAGGTGTGTAGCTCATACGTTCCTGTTGGTACAGGGAAGATAGCAAAGGGCCACATGCCGTGCAAGCTACCGGTTGACATATTCATGCTGCGGCATCGCTGTTGGGGTTGTGACAGATAGGGCCAGGAACAGGAACGCAAACGTAACCAGGCACGCAGGCGCGGCTACACCACACAAACGCTAAGGCATGGAGTGATAGTGCCTACTCTTCGAGGCTTCGAATAATCAGCGTCGCGCAGCCGGCGCCCTGCAACACCTTTTCGGCTACACTGCCATGCAGCCAGCGCCCCATGCCCGAACGGCCGTGACTGGACATGATAATCAGATCGGCGCGTTGTTCGTCCGCATAGTCGACGATGGCATCGGCCACATTCTCGCCAGTCACCTGCACATCAAAGAAGACGTGATCGGTGGGCCACCCGCTGTAGATCTGTTGTAGGTACGACTCTGCAGCCGCCTTCTCGCTCTGGTGGGCCTCGTCCAACAGTTCGCTATATCGCCTGGCCGAAAGGTCGTCACGTTGCGGAGCAGCTTCCTGCATCGGCACAACCCGGAGGAGTTTGACGTCCGAGCCCACACCTCTGGCAAGCGCCATCGCCGGAGCCAGCGCGGCCTCCGCCAACGGCGAACCGTCAAGAGGCACCAAAATCGAGCGGTTGGCGAACATCTCGACTGTGGCCTGGGCGCGGATAATGATCACAGCGCAGGGCGCGTGATGGAGCACTTTCTCTGCCACGCTGCCGTACACCCAGCGGCTGCCACCTGTCCGCCCGTGACTGGAAACAACGATCAGGTCAACCTCGCTGTCTTCTGCGAAATGGACAATTGCTTCCGCAGGAGGGCCAGAGACGGTGCGCGTCTCGACAACCACACCCTCGGCCTCAAGCTCAGCCGCCACACCACGCAGATATGCTTGTGATTCGTCGCTGCCCATTCGTACAAGTTCGTCGAACAGCGCGGGATCAGCTGACACCATGGCAGGCGTCGACACGACACGAAGCAGGACGAGATGTATGGCCGGCGATTCGTCTGCCTGCTTCGCTTCCCGGGCCATCGCCCTGGCAATGCGCAGCGATGGGCTGACGGCCCGTTCGGCCAGTTCCGAACCATCCAGCGGAACAAGAATCTTGCGATAGGGAACTGTCATTGTAATGGCCTCCTGGGGCACGGCATGGTCAGAAGCGGGTCTCGCCATAAACAGCGCTATGATCTCTGGTCGATCGTCTCAGGTTGCTGCGCGGCGAAGTAGTCCAGATAGTCAGTTACAGTCACGATACCGACCAGTTCATCCCCTTCCACGACCGGCAGCGCTCCAAACTTATAGATGCTCAGCATGTTGGCGGCTCGATAGGCCGGAGTATCGGGCGACACCGTCATTGGATTGGGGGTCATGCACGTGTCGGCCGTCACCTGGTCGAGAATCTCTTCGTCCTGCCAGCGACCATGCAGCACCAACGGTGAATTCATCACCAGGCGAATGTCACGGTCGGTGATGATGCCGACCAGCTTGCCGTTTTCCAGCACCGGAAGCTGCCGGCAGTTCTGCGTCTTCATCAACTCTATCACCTGGCGCAGTTTAGACTCCGGCGTCACGGTATTCGGAATAATCGTCATCAAGTCGTTGACAGTCAGCATCGCTCGCTCCTTATTCAGGAAGGCAGGCTTTCCCTCCCTACGCTTGACTCCAGTGTACTGGATCTGCGTCAGACTTCGTGGTGGCGAATGTCATGATTCTTCCATGACATTCATCGGCAATTTCAGACAGCCATGAGAACGGTTGTCGGTCATATGCGGTAAAGATAGAATGTTTGCGAAATCAACGGGTGAATAATAAGGAGAAACATGGCGAAGAATCGAACACGACGCAATACGCAGGAGCGTGAGACGAACTGGGTGATCATTGGTGGTCTGATTGGACTCGGCGTACTGGCCCTCGGCGGCCTGCTGTTCCTGGCATTGCAGACCCCGGAACCGGAAGCGGTCTTGCCTCTTAGCGAGTTCTGCGCACAGAATCCGGAGAACTGTGCTGTGCAAGGGGACTCAAACGCTCCGGTTACGCTGGTCGAAGTGTCCGACTTCGGCTGCCCTCACTGCACCGACTTCCACAACAATACAGCTGAATCCTTGGAAACCAACTTCGTGGAGCCGGGAACCGTCGAATGGTTCGCGCTGCCCTACGCGCTCCGTCCGGAGACTGTGCCCGCCGCCGCCGCCGCGCTTTGCGCCGGCGAACAGGATCAATACTTCGAGTACACGAACACGATGTACGCTATTGAAGACATAGCGGTGCGCCTTTCGTCAGACGGCATTCGCCAGTCGGCCGAAACACTGGGACTCGACATGGAAGCGTTCGTTGACTGTCTCGACTCGCGCCGCCACAATGACACAGTGTCCCAAAACCGGGAGGCAGCAGCCCTTGTCCAGGTAAGCGGCACGCCGACCTTCTTTGTCAACGACGTGACGATTTCCGGCGCACAGCCCTTCTCGGTCTTCGAGCAGACCATCAACTCGATTCTCAGTCAGTAAGCGCGTCCGACACGGCACAGGCAGCGTCGTGGTCAGGACCGAACCGCTGCCTGTGCCCATCATGCGGGTAAGCAGAAGGCCCAGGCGGGTCATACACTGGTTCACCTTACGAAAAGGAGAATGGCGATGCGGCTGGAAATGGTAAAAGACTGGATGACCCGGGACCTGGTAGTCATCACGCCGGCCATGACAGCGATCGAGGCGGGGCGTCTGATGACCGAACATGGTGTGCGCCGCCTACCCGTCGCCGACGACGGCCGCTTACTTGGAATCGTCACCCTCGGCGACATCCGCAGTGCCCGTGCAGCACCCGCGTCTGGCCTCGACCTTTGGGAGCTAAACTACCGGCTGACTCAGCTGCCGGTCAGCGAGATCATGAGTAGCGAGCCGATAACCATCGGACCAGATGAGACGATTGGCGAGGCGGCCGCTCTCATGCTTGACAACAAGATCGGCGGGCTGCCAGTCATTGACGCACAAGGGGAACTGTGCGGCATCCTGACTGAATCAGATGTGTTTCGATTGGTCGTGAGGGAGTGGCGTCAGGAGTCTGGTCCGGACACCAAACCTTACGCCCGATACGATGAGTGACGCCTTACTCGGCTGCCGTCGTCGATGCCGTAGTGGACGCAGCCGCCTCGATCTCTTCGATTAAGTGAGTCGAATCGATTTGCTTCAACAGGTAGTGGTCCACACCTGCTTCCTGGAGCATGGCGCGCTCAACCTCGTCCGCATACGGGGCGAGCACAACAACCGCCAGATGGAGCCCCGACAGCCGGCGCACTGTGGCCAGCGTCGCCAGCAACTCGTCGTCCGTCCCATTCTGTAGGCCGAGCAGAAGAATATCGACCGTCCGGTCGTTCGCTCTGTAGCTGGTCTCCGTGCTGCCGCCCGGTAACTGCTCCAACGAAGCGACTGCATCGACCACGTTCAACTGGGGTTGTACACCGAGTCGCTGCGTAAGCGCCCGCCGAACGGCGGGATGGCGCTCAACGATCAGCACTCCAATCGTGGGCTTGTTTCCAGTTGAGGCCATCGCGTGTGTTGTCGGCTGAGGTTGTAACATCGTTGCCATTCCCGTGCTCTTGCCCTCCTGCTGCCGAAACATGCTCGACCTTTGCGGAAGATAAGGGCTGAGATGACCCAGTGGTAACCCTACTTCTGTCATTGTGGCCAGTATATACGCTGCTGAACCCTCGACTCAATGACAAACGTCACAGTCTTGTACGACATCTATCATGTGAGCAGACAGCGCAGTTGGATATTCCAGGGGAAGAAGAATAACTATGCGAAGCCAGGAGGCTTTATGGGGGTTCCGGCAACTAGCGAGGCAGATCGAGCGAGATGGCTGTCCCTTTACCGGGGGCGGATTCGAGATTGAAGCGGCCGCCAAGCCCGGATGCGCGCGCCTGCATGTTGGCCAGGCCATGACCAATCCGCACCGATTCGGTGTCGGGATCGAAGCCTCGGCCATCATCACGCACCAGTAAATTGACTCGCTCTTCGTTGCAGTAGAGGGTGACAGACACATTGTCCGCGCGAGCATGGCGAGCAATGTTGGCCAACGCCTCCTGCGTCGTCAGATAAATGGCGCGGGCCATCGGCGTCGGCAGGTCGCTGGTTTCTTCGGGGATCGACAACGTGACCGGCACCATCGTATTCGCCTGAAACTCGCGGACCAACTGGGACAATCCTTGCTGGACATCGCCGGGAAAGCGACGTGGGCGCAGGTCGAGAATAAAGTTACGAATATCCCGTATAGCGTCATTCAGTCCGTCAACGGCCGCATCGATCAGCGCTGCCGACTCAGTCGCTTCCGGTGGCAGGGTCAACCGCGTCGATTCTAGGGTCAGACCCACGGCAAAAATCGACTGGATCACGCCGTCATGCAAATCCATGCCAATCCGAGAGCGCTCCTCAAGAATGGCTAGCCGCTCAACCTGACTGTACAGCTTGGCATTCTGCACCGCCACGGCAGCGTGGGCGGCGAGCATCTCGATTAGCTGTTCGTCACGCGCCGTGAACCCGGTTCCATTTCGCTTGTTCGTGAGATAGAGGTTGCCAAATGTCTCACCGACTCCCTTAATCGGCACGCCAAGGAATGAACGCATAGGCGGATGATTCTCAGGAAAACCAGATGACCGGGGATCTTCTGCAATATTATCGATACGAATGGATTGCTGTTCGTGAATAACTGCCCCGAGCAACCCCAGCCCACGCGGCCAATGATCCATCGACTCCACGACTTCCGGCGCCATTCCGCTGGTCACGAAGCGGTGGACATCGCCCTGCTCCGTCGTACGCCAGTCACCTACAGCCAATGCGGCATACTCGGCGTCACCCAACCTGCGCGCCCAATCGACTATCAGCTGCAGCACTCGCTCGACATCGAGTTCGGTCGCAATGGCAAGCGCCGCCTGATTCAGCGCCTCCAGAGCCAACTCGGCCGAATCGTCGTCGGGACGCGTTGTCTCGTCATGTTCAAAGGTCATGGCAACTCCCATCGCGGGAATAGTCTACCCGATATGTTCTTGCAAATGGTGTTGAATGGCGTAGGCGGCCGCCTCGGCGCGGTTCGAGACATTGAGCTTCGATAGGATGCTGCTAACGTAGTTCCGAACCGTGCCCTCGCTTAAGAACAGTTCGGTGGCAATCTCGCGGTTGGTCTTGCCCTGGGCGATCAGCAGCAGCACCTGCCTTTCTTGGCTGGTCAGGTCCTGGAAAGCGGCCGCTTCCTCTTTTTGAATGGAGCGGCGTACCTCGAAGAAGACGCGCTGGGTCAGTGACGGATCCAGCATCGATTCACCCCGAGCAGCCATTTCGATGGCCCGGATCAGGTCGCCAGCTCCTATCTGCTTCAGCAAGTAGCCGGTCGCTCCAGCCCTAATGGCTGCGAACAACAGTTCATCCTCTGCAAATGACGTCAGCATGATGACTTGAGCGTTGGGCACGTGGTCCTTGATCTGCTGGCACGCCTCAATGCCGCTGCCTCCGGCCAAACGTATGTCCATAAGGACGATGTCCGGTTCCAGTTCAACGGCCTGCTGTAATGCTTCCTCTTCAGTCGAAGCCTCACCGACCACAGTGAAATTGGCGTGTCGTTCCAGGAGCGCTCGCATGCCGAGCCGAACAACTTCATGATCGTCAACGAGCAGGAGACGGAGGTTTGTCATTGATAAGAGTATAGCGAATCTGGCCCCCAGGCACAAAAACGACCCGGGCCGACCAACCGCCCTCGTGCTCACACGCCTTTCACTCTCATCAGAACGATTTCGCTTTGCAAGCCGACGGCATCGCCACCTGTATGACTTTTGTCAGGCGATCAGGTGCAATCTGTCACTAACTGCGCAACCGAGTGCGGCCTACAATTGCTAGCGATTACAACCTAAGTCCATGCGCGCCTGCTACTTGACTGCGAGCGCCGATAACATTAGAAGGAGATTTCTATTATGTCGCAAGACACTTTTACTACACCCGCTGAGACCGCGCCAGAGAAAAGCGCCAACGGAAAAGCACAATCTGATGATCCGAAGTACGTCTATTTGTTCGGAGAAGTTGACCAGGCAGAAGCCCATAGCGGCGATTGGGATGGTGTTCGCGGCCTGCTAGGCGGCAAAGGCGCCAATCTCGCCGATATGACTCGCCTGGGCATTCCCGTTCCTCCCGGCTTCACTGTCAGCACCGGCGCTTGCAACGCCTACCTGGACGCAGAAGACTCATTCCCCGAAGGTATGTGGGAACAAGAGCTGGCAGCCGTGAAGGAGATCGAAGCCCTGACCGGCAAGGTCTTCGGTGGAACAAAGAACCCCCTGCTCGTTTCTTGTCGTTCCGGCGCCAAGTTCTCCATGCCCGGCATGATGGACACCGTCCTCAACATTGGCCTCAACGACGAGATCGTCGAGACAATGGTTGAGTTGACCAACGACCGCCGCTTCGTTTATGACCTGTACCGCCGGCTCGTTCAGATGTTCGGCAGCGTCGTCATGAACGTTCCCGACGAAGCATTCGAAGCTGTCCTCACCGCCCGTCGCAAGAAAGCTGGTGTCGAGAACGACTCCGACTTGACCGCCGACGACATGGAAGTTATTACCCGCCGTTTCAAGGAGATCTACAAGACCTTCACCCGCGAAGACTTCCCCGTCGACCCGTACGAGCAGTTGCGGCTGGCCACGGAAGCAGTCTTCAAGTCGTGGAACGGCAAGCGTGCGTTCGATTACCGGAACGCCGCCGGCATCGACCACGATTTGGGAACGGCAGTCAACATTCAGACGATGGTATACGGCAATATTGGCGAGAATTCCGGTACTGGCGTGGCCATGTCCCGCAATGCCTCCAATGGCGAGCACGAACTGGAAGGCGACTTCCTCATGAACGCCCAGGGTGAAGACGTCGTAGCCGGTATTCGCAAGACCCAGCCCATCTCTGACTTGAAGGTCGAGATGCCGGACGTCTACGAACAGTTTGAAGCCATCGCTCAAAAGCTAGAGAAGCATTATCGCAATATGCAGGACATGGAGTTCACGATTGAGTCCGGTCGCCTGTGGCTGCTGCAGACCCGCGACGGCAAGCGCACTGCGCAGGCCGAAGTCCGCATCGCATCCGACATGGTCGATGAAGGCCTCATTACAAAAGAAGAGGCTGTCTGGCGGGTCAAGCCCGCGCAGGTCGATTTCTTCTTGCATCCGCAGTTGAGCTCCGACGCAGTAAAGTCTGCCCGCAAGATCGCCACGGGCCTGAACGTCTCCCCGGGCGCTGCTGTCGGCATCGTCGCTTTCGACGCTGACACCGCCCAACGCTGGGCGAAGGACGAAGGTCGTCAGGTCATCATGGTTCGCCCTGAAACGAAGCCGGACGACGTCCACGGTATGTTGGCGGCGGAAGGCATTCTGACCAGCCGCGGCGGCCGCACTAGCCACGCCGCCCTGGTGGCGCGCCAGTTCGGTAAACCGGCTGTTGTCGGTGTCACTGAGCTTGAGATTGACCTCGACATGCGTTCCATGACCATTGGCGAAGAAATGACGGTCCACGAAGGCGACTGGATCTCGCTCGACGGCACATTGGGCAACGTCTATCTGGGCAAGCTCGACACCGTTGTCCCCGACATCCAGAACCCGTACCTGCTCAACGTCTTGAGCTGGGCCGATGACATCCGCACGCTGGGCGTGTGGGCCAACGCCGACTACCCGCGCGACGCCGAGCGTGCGCGCGAGTATGGCGCTGAGGGTATTGGCCTCTGCCGCACCGAGCATATGTTCTTCGAGGCCGAGCGTCTGCCGGTCGTCCAGCAGATGATCATGGCCAAGAACGTCACAGAGCGGAACGAGGCGCTTGACAAACTGCTGCCTCTACAGCGCGGCGACTTCGACGGTCTGTTCCGAGCGATGGATGGCCAACCGGTTATCATTCGCCTGATCGACCCGCCTTTGCATGAGTTCCTGCCTTCGTACGAAGAGCTTGTACAGCGACTGGCTGACCTCAAGGTCCAGCTGCAGCATTTCCACACGCTGAGCGAAATCGACGAAGCGCTGTCGGAAATCCGCGTCAAGCAAGCATACCTGGAGCGCGTCGAAGCGCTGCGCGAGATGAACCCGATGCTGGGTACCCGTGGCGTTCGCCTGGGCATCCTCATTCCTGAGCTGACCAAGATGCAGGTCCGGGCCATCTTCCAGGCCGCCTGCCAGTGTGCCAAGGACGGCGTGGATGTTCACCCGGAAGTCATGATTCCGCTGACGTTCCATGTCAACGAGCTAAGGGTACAGCAGACTGCGCTGGAAGCTGTGGCCAAGGAAGTCATGGATGAGATGGGTATCGAGATTACGTACAAGTTCGGTACGATGATCGAGATTCCGCGGGCAGCTCTGACGGCCGATGAGATTGCCGAAGTGGCCCAGTTCTTCTCATTCGGTACCAACGACCTGACCCAAACAACCTTTGGTATTTCGCGCGACGACGCCGAAGCCGGCTTCCTGGTCGAGTACCAGCAGCGCAACATCCTCGAAGAAAACCCGTTCGCCACCATCGACACCGTTGGTGTTGGGCGACTGATGAAGATGGCTGTTGAGCTTGGCCGCGAGACCCGACCCGGACTGGAGGTTGGCATCTGCGGCGAGCACGGCGGCGATCCCAAGACAATTGCCTTCTGCCATTCACTGGGATTGAACTATGTCTCTTGCTCGCCGTTCCGGGTACCCATTGCCCGCCTGGCGGCTGCCCATGCTGCTCTGGCCGAGAAAGGCGCTATCTAAGCTGAGTCGATAAACCAACGGCCCGCCAGACCCAATCATTGGGTCTGGCGGGCCGATGCGGACAGTAGGGAGAAACGATGTCGACAAAAATGATAACAATTGACGGAAACGAGGCGGCCGCCATGGTCGCCCACAAAGTGAATGAGGTAATTGCCATTTACCCCATCACTCCTTCCTCGCCGATGGGCGAGCTGGCGGACCAATGGTCTGCCAATGGCCAGACAAATCTGTGGGGCACCGAACCCCTGGTCATCGAGATGCAATCTGAGGGCGGCGCCGCCGGGGCAGTCCACGGCGCGTTACAAGCTGGAGCCATGACCACGACGTTCACCGCGTCTCAGGGTTTGCTCCTGATGATTCCAAACCTGTATAAGATCGCTGGCGAGCTCACCTCGACCGTGCTGCACGTCGCGGCCCGTTCAGTGGCGTCACAGGCGCTGTCGATCTTTGGCGATCACAGCGACGTCATGGCGACCCGCAATACGGGCTTTGCCTTCATGTGCGCCAGCTCGGTGCAGGAAGTGATGGACTTCGCGCTCATCACCCAGGCCTCGACGCTGAAGTCGCGCGTGCCGTTCATCCACTTCTTCGACGGCTTCCGCACGTCACACGAGATCAGCAAGATCGAGCCGATCCCAACAGACGTGATGCGGACCATGGTCGACGATGAGTTGGTGCAGGCCCACCGGGCGCGCGGTCTATCGCCTGACCATCCTTTCATCCGGGGCACCGCCCAGAATCCTGATGTTTTCTTCCAGGGTCGTGAAAGCGCTAACCCATACTACAATGCCTGCCCGGGAATCGTGCAGGAGATGATGGACAAGTTTGCCGAGCTGACCGGGCGGACGTACCGCCTGTTCGACTATGTCGGTGCAGAAGATGCCGAGCGCATCATCATCCTGATGGGCTCCGGCGCCGAAACAGCGCGCGAGACAGCCGAATACCTCGTCAGCAAGGGTGAGAAAGTAGGCGTCGTTATCGTGCGCCTCTACCGTCCGTTTGATACGGCCGCCCTGCTCTCTGCCTTGCCAGCTACCACACAGGCTATCGCTGTCCTGGATCGGACCAAGGAACCCGGCGCGACCGGCGAACCGCTCTATCTGGACACGATTTCTGCACTGGTCGAATCAGTCGCCGCTGGCGACGGCCCATTCAAGATCATGCCTCGTGTGATTGGTGGCCGCTACGGCCTCTCGTCCAAAGAGTTTACGCCAGCTATGGTGAAAGCCGTCTTTGACGAACTGCTGAAGCCTGTTCCCAAGAATCACTTCACAATTGGCATCAACGACGATGTCACCCACACCAGCTTACCGTACGACCCCGCGTTCAACACGGAACAGGAAGACGTCGTGCGAGCTGTTTTCTACGGATTGGGGTCAGACGGCACCGTTGGTGCGAATAAGAACTCCATCAAGATCATCGGCGAGAATACACCCAACTACGCCCAGGCTCACTTCGTTTACGATTCGAAGAAAGCCGGCGCAGTCACCGTATCTCACCTCCGTTTCGGGCCTCGGCCGATTCACTCGACCTATCTGATTGCCAACGCGAATTTCGTCGCCTGCCACCAGTTCAACTTCCTCGAGCGCTTCGATGTGCTGACACTCGCCCAGCCGGGCGCGACATTCCTGCTGAACAGCCCCTATGGCCCGGATGAAGTGTGGGACAACCTGCCCATCGAAGTGCAGCGCGCCATCCTCGAAAAGAACCTGCGTTTCTTCGTCGTCGATGGCTTCGCGGTTGCTGAAGAAACCGGCATGGGCCGGCGCATCAATACAATCATGCAAACGTGCTTCTTCGCCCTCATGGAACGGGCGACTGAAGTACCGCTGCTCGATCGCGAGACGGCTATCGCCGAGATCAAGAAGGCCATCGAGAAGAACTACAGCAAGCGCGGTGAACTGGTTGTCCAGCAAAACTTCGCCGCCGTAGATGCAACCCTGGCTCGCCTGCACGAAGTGAAAGTGCCGGAAACGGCCAACAGTGATCTGCAGCGCATTCAGCTCATTCCCGACAGCGCGCCGCAGTTTATCCGCGACGTAACCGGGACGATTATTGCGGGTCAGGGTGATATGCTCCCTGTAAGCGCTATGCCCGTCGACGGAACCTACCCGTCCGGCACGACCAAATGGGAGAAGCGCAACATCGCCACCGAGATACCGGTCTGGGATCCGGATATCTGCATCCAGTGCGGTAAGTGCGTGTTTGTCTGCCCTCATGCTGTTGTCCGCATGAAGCTGTACGACAGCGAAGAACTGGCCGATGCGCCAGCGACATTCAAGTCGGCGCCGGCTCGCTTTAAAGAGTTCAAGGACCTGTCCTACACGCTCCAGATCGCGCCTGAGGATTGCACCGGTTGCACGCTGTGCGTCGATGTTTGTCCGGTCAAGAACAAGAAGCAGCCCAAGTTCAAAGCGATCAATATGGAACCGCAGGCACCACTGCGGGAATCCGAGCGCGAGAACTGGGAGTTCTTCCTGGGACTGTCCAACGTCAAGCGTGAAGACGTGCAGTTGAATCAGATCAAGTACAACCAGCTGCTGGAACCGCTCTTCGAGTTCTCTGGCGCCTGTGCCGGCTGCGGCGAAACACCGTATCTAAAATTGCTGACCCAGCTCTTCGGCGACCGCGCGATCGTGGCCAACGCTACTGGATGCTCATCCATCTATGGCGGCAACCTACCAACGACCCCCTGGGCCCAAAACGCCGATGGTCGTGGCCCGGCGTGGTCTAACTCCCTCTTCGAAGATAACGCCGAATTCGGTTTGGGCATGCGTATTGCGCTGGACCAGCGGGAGAACGCCGCTATCTACTTGCTTCGCAGCATGCAGGAAGTTATCGGACCGGACCTTGTCCGCTCGATGTTGTTTGCCGATCAGGTGACCGAAGCCGACATCAGCGCCCAGCGCAAACGAGTCGCCGCGTTGAAAGAACGCATTGAGGCGCTTCTTGAGAGCGATGATGAAACGGTCGTCGAACTGAGACCAGCCCTGAAGGACTTGTTCAGCAAGGCCGACATCCTGGTCAAGAAAAGTCTGTGGATCGTCGGCGGTGATGGCTGGGCCTACGACATCGGCTACGGCGGCCTTGACCATGTCATAGCCTCCGGACGCAACGTCAATATTCTGGTCATGGATACGGAAGTCTACTCCAACACCGGTGGCCAGATGTCCAAGGCGACACCTCGCGCGGCTGTCGCCAAGTTCGCTGCCGCCGGCAAGCCGCAGCCGAAGAAGGAACTTGGCGTTCTGGCGATGACTTACGGCAACGTCTACGTCGCTCATATCGCCTTTGGGGCCAACGACCGCCAGACGGTGCAGGCGTTCCTGGAAGCGGAAGCGTACGATGGGCCGTCGCTCATCATCGCCTACAGCCACTGCATTGCCCACGGCTATGACCTGAAGTTTGGCCTTGAGCAGCAGCAAGCGGCTGTCGACTCCGGTTACTGGGCGCTCTATCGCTACAACCCGGACCTGGCGGTGAGCCATAATGGCGAGACCAACGGGACGAATCCATTCAAGCTGGACTCCAAGCCACCGAACATGCCGCTTGAGAAGTACATCTATCGCGAAGGACGTTACCGGATGCTTGCCCAAAGCTCGCCCGAGGCGGCCGAACGGCTGCTGAAGTTGGCTAAGGCCGACGTCAATAATCGCTGGGTGACCTACCAGAGCCTGGCAGAAGACAAGAAGCCGAGCGAGTAATCGCCGGCAAAGGCAACTCTGTAAGATAAGGAGGCCATTATGGACCTATCAACCAACTATCTGGGCATGAAGCTCAAGAATCCGATTGTGCCCTCGGCATCGCCTTTGTCGCGCGAGATCGCCAACATTCGCCGCATGGAAGATGAAGGGGCGGCGGCGGTTGTGCTCTACTCGCTCTTCGAAGAAGAGATCAATCGCGAGAGCCAGACGCTTGACCGGTACCTGACACAGGGCACCGAGAGTTTCGCGGAGGCACTGTCCTACTTCCCTGAGGCGAGCGAATATCGCGCCATCGGACCCGATGCATACCTGGAGCACATCTTCCGGGCCAAGCAAGCGGTAGGCATTCCGATCATCGCCAGTCTGAACGGCGTATCGTCGGGCGGCTGGACTCGCTATGCGAAGGAGATGGAGGGAGCGGGCGCCGATGCGCTTGAACTCAACATCTACTATATGCCGACCGATCTGGACCTACCCGGCAGCGAGGTTGAGGCGATCTATACGGATCTCGTTCGCGAGGTTCGCGGGACGATTTCGATCCCGGTTTCCGTCAAGCTCAGTCCCTACTTCAGCGCCACCGCCAACATGATGAAGCAGCTTTCTGAGGCGGGCGCGAACGGTCTGGTATTGTTCAACCGGTTCTACCAGCCGGATCTTGATCTAGAAAACCTGGAAGTCGTACCAAATCTCAATCTCAGTCGTTCTGAGGAGATCCGCCTGCCCTTGCGCTGGATCGCCATCCTTTACGGGCGGATCGAAGCCGATTTGGCCCTGACGACGGGCGTACACTCGGCAATGGATGCTCTCAAAGGTGTGGCCGCCGGCGCCAACGTCACCATGATGACTTCTGAACTGCTACTGAACGGCATCGGCCGCATCAGCGACATTCTGGAAGAGATGGAGGCGTGGCTCTATGAGCGCGAGTACACCAGCATTCAGGAACTGCAAGGCAGTCTGAGCCAGATCAACGTCGCAGCACCGGCTGCGTTTGAACGGGCCAACTACATACAGATTGTCCGTTCCTTCCAGCCGACCTTCTAAGTGGCAGCTCGCGGCCGGGGCGTTCCAACGTCCCGGTCAGGTTGTAGTCAAGTAGAAAAGGCCTGGGCGTTTGTCCAGGCCTTTTCTATGTATTTCGATGGCTAATGAGTTGGCCGTCCGGCGTCAAGGGGTGCCGAAGGGTGTCGTCTCGGACGCCTTTACTCAGGATAGCGGTCTACAAAGGGGTTGGTGAATGCGTGGCTGCAGGGAACGCCGGCCATGTTGCACTCACATGCGGCCGTGCAGGTACGTTGTAGGACACGGTACGGAGCGCCCGGCGTGTCTGGGAGGATGTCGGGAACATAGAGTCGCTTTTCGCGCAGCTCAACATCCAGCTCGATGAGGTCACAATGCTTCTTCCCGATCGTTACCCACTGCTCGTTGGCCATTTTTCACTCCTCAATCCTTATATTAACTATCTCTGCGGAATAGTCACCTGAGCCGGCGGCCGCTTCCCACGACACTGCCAGCTTTCTACAGCGTACTGGTTCCACGATTGTCGGGCTAGTGTCGATGCTCACATCGTCACATGACATTTGTCACAACCATTTGTGAAATATATCACTAACATTCGTGTTGAATGCGCGATATAGTCCTTCAATTGGCTCGCGGGCGATGGCAATCGGACGATTCACGCCACAGCACATTGCGATTCCAACCTACAGGAGACAGTCCATGACAACCAACAACAATTCCTACTCACTCGACGCCTTCCTCCCAGGAGAAATGGCCAAGAAGGCCGAGAATATCGGCGTAGCCAAAGCGAACCTCGGGCCGTTCCGGATGCTAGGTCTGGCCATTCTCGCCGGCGCGTTTATCGCCCTTGGGGCAGTATTCGCCACAACCGTCACGACAGGCGCTGCTGGCGCGTTGACGTTTGGCGTCGCCAAGCTGCTGGGCGGTCTGGTCTTTTGCCTTGGCCTCATTCTGGTCGTTGTTGCCGGTGCCGAGCTGTTCACTGGCAACAACCTGATCGTCATGGCCTGGGCCAGCCGGAAAGTCAGCACGCGCCAGTTGTTGGCCAACTGGACCATCGTCTACATCGGCAACTTCATCGGGGCCATTGCCACCGTCATCGGCATTTTCCTGAGTGGTCAATATCTGTTTGGCAATGGCGCTGTTGGCCTCAATGCGCTCAACATCGCCAACGCCAAAGTCGGCCTGACCTTCACCCATGCACTGATGCTTGGTGTCTTCTGCAATGCGCTTGTTTGCCTGGCGGTCTGGCTATGCATGAGCGCACGAACCACTACGGACAAGATTCTGGCTATCATCTTCCCCATCACTGCATTTGTGGCTGCCGGATTCGAGCACAGTATCGCCAATATGTACTTCATCCCCATCGGGCTGCTCATCAAAGCAGCCGCGCCAGCTGCTTTCTGGGATAGTGTCGGTACGACTGCGGCGACCTACCCGGATCTTACCTGGACCAACTTTGCCTTCGCCAACCTGCTGCCGGTAACTATCGGCAACATCATCGGTGGGGCTGTCATGGTTGGGCTAGCTTACTGGTTCATCTACTTGCGGCCAACCTGGACAGGCCACCCGTTCAATCGCGAAAGCGACGAGTCACGCGTCAAACAAGCCTAACGCACCTTACAGGCTTGAATAACGGTAACAGCGCCGGCATCGCTTAAGGTGATGCCGGCGCTGCTATGTCTGCGGATATGGCAGGTCGTCCGCGCCTCGGGCAAGCCCTGGCTCTAGATATAGCCGAACGCCCTGGCGTCGGCGGTCAACTGTTCGCGAAATGCCGGATGGGCGATATCGATCAATTGCCGAGCGCGTTGGCGAATTGTCTTGCCATACAACGATGCCACACCATATTCGGTGACTACATAGTGGACATCGTTTCGAGTCGTTGTGACGCCAGAGCCTTCAGTCAACATCAGCGAAATGCGGCTGATGGTGTCACCCTTCGCCGTCGCGGGCAGCGCCACAATCGGCATACCGCCTTTGGCCCGTGCCGCTCCGCGCATGAAATCGACCTGCCCACCAACGCCGCTGTAGAAAACAGGGCCAATCGAGTCGGCGCAGACTTGTCCCGTCAGATCAACTTGCAGCGCCGAGTTGATGGCCACCATCTTGTCATTACGCGCAATGTTGAATGGATCGTTGACATAATCCGTAGGGTGCAGCTCCACGATCGGATTGTTATCCACGAACTCATAGAGCGCCTTGGAGCCGAAGAGGAATCCAGCCACCATCTTGCCCGGGTGGAAGCTCTTCTTGCTGCAGGTGATCACGCCATCCTCAAAGAGCGTTACCACACCGTCTGAGAACAGCTCCGTGTGGATGCCAAGGTCCTTGTGGCCACCCAGATTCTGCAGGACCGCATCAGGAATGCTGCCGATACCCATTTGCAGCGTCGCCCCATTCGGGATCATCTCGGCAATCAGTTCGCCGATGCGCAAGTGGACCGGAGAACTACCGCCCTGCACCGTTTCGGTAATTGGATAATCAACCTCAATGATATGGTCAAGCTGGCTAACATGGATGAAGCTGTCGCCAAGCGTACGCGGCATCTGCTGGTTTACTTCGGCAACGATAACCCTGGCCGCCTCAGCCGCTGGCTTCGTTGTTCCGACCTCAATCCCAAAGCTGCAGAAGCCATGTTCGTCAGGCGGTGTCAGCGAGACCAGTGCCACATCGAGTGGCAGGAGGTTATCGTGCCGGAATAGATTCGGGATCTCGGACAGGAAAACGGGCGTGAAGTCTGCCCGGCCCTCCTGCACGGCCTTTCGCACATTGTGGCCGATAAAGAGCGAATTGGACCGAAAGGAACCTTCAAACTTCGGATCGATGTATGGTGCGTCGATGAAGGTCAGAATGTGAATGAGTTCGACGTCGCGCAGTACATCCGCCCGACTGATCAGACCGTCGACCAGCGTTGCCGGCGCGCCGGAGCCACCCCCGATATAAACGCGATTACCGGACTCGATAATAGCCAATGCTGATGCCGCATCGGTCACCTTCTTGCGGTAAGTGGTTTCCCAATTCACCGTCATTCTCCTTTGATTGCTGTCGCATGGGGGAGGGCTACTTCCACCGGGACGCCAAGTTCGGCGGCCACAACGGGGTTAACGAGCTTGCCCTGCCAGAGATTGATACCCGATGCGATCGACGGCCGCTCCTCGAGCAGGCCCAGCAGCCCGTGCGTCCCAATGCCTTGCAGGTAGGGAATGAGCGCGTTCGTCAATCCGTAGCTGGTCGTTCGGGCTACGGCCGACGTGATGTTCGGTACGCAGTGGTGGATCACGTCGTCTATGACGTAGGTCTGATCGCGCATTGTTGTAGGCCGGCTTGTTTCCAGACAGCCACCCTGGTCAATGGCGAAGTCGATAATGACCGTGCCGGGTCGCATCTGCCGGATCATGTCCCGGGTGATCAAGATCGGCGCGCGCTGGCCGACGGTCAGAACGGCACCCACCACGACGTCGGCAAACTGGGTGACTCGATTCAGGTTGTACTTGGTGCACAACATGGTCGTGATCCGCCCGCTGAGGGCCTCGTCCAGCCGGCCAAGCTGACCGACATCGTTGTCCAGCACAATCACCTGCGCCCCAATGCCCAGGAACGCTCGCGCTGCATGACGGCCCAGAACGCCTGCGCCCGAGGATGACGACGCTGCCCCGCGGGACACCGGGGATGCCGCTCAGCAGCGTGCCGCGACCGCCATTATTGGTCATCAGCAGCTCACCGGCAATGATCGGGGCCAGCCGCCCGGCCACTTCACTCATTGGGAGCAGCACCGGGCGCACGCCGTTACGGCGCGTAATCATCTCACAAGCAATGGCCGTCAACTCCGATTCGCGCATGGCAGCCAGAAAGTCTGGCGAAGCAACAGAAAGATGCAGGAACGAGAAAAGCGTCTGACCGACGCGAAATAGCTTGTGCTCCTGAGCGGTCGGCCTTGTTACCTTGACTACCACATCAGAACGGCCGTAAACCTCCGTTGGTGAATAGACGACCTGGGCACCGTTGCGACGGTAGCTTTCGTCGTCGAACCCGGCAGCCGCTCCGGCATTCTTCTCCACATAGACGGTATGTCCTGCGCGTGTCAGGCTGGCCACGCCATTAGGGGTCAAACCGACCCGAGCCTCCAGGTCTCGCACTTCCTTGGGAATGCCGAATTCCATGCTTTGTTCTCCTCCATTCAAGAAGCGCTGGCAGACCGAACGATCCGTCGTGCCTCTGGCTCGTGTTCTGGGAAAGTGATTGGCCCCCACCCCCAGACTTCACTCATCACTCGGTCCCCCGGCCAACTCGGCCGGGACGACTCATCCCTATAGTCTAGTGCTATTCCCAGAAAGGGGGAGTGAGTAAAGTAATGGGTATCCACTGACATCCGTCATATCCTCGGTCGTGGGAGGGTCGTCGAGGGCCACAGCTAGCGGCAAACGTGACTTTCTGCACGGATACAACTGCCATATGTCACTATGAGGTGCACCGACCGCTGTGCGATAATACTGGTACGCAATGTCTCTCACGCGTTCCCAGGAAACTTAACAACATATCAGTGCCGCTCTGCCGGCCGTTTTCGGGTTCCTTCCGCAGACAACTGGGCGGAGTTAGCCGGCTGATCTCTGAACTGAGGAGAGACTGCGCCAGACAGATTCCCACTTGACTGGAGGTACTCTATATGGCAACTGGAAGAGTCGTTATCGACGTCGAGCGATGCAAGGGCTGTGAGCTCTGCCGCGACGCATGTCCACCCGACGTGCTGGTCCTGGCCGATGAGCTGAACGCAAAAGGCTATCGGCCCGTAATCTTGCTCGATCCCGATCACCAATGCACCGGCTGCGCCTTGTGCGCCACCGTTTGTCCAGACGGCTGCATCACCGTCTATCGCGACATCGTCAATAAGAACACCACCACCCGCAAACCCGCGGCCAGGCGTCAGCTTACCGGGGAGGTCGCTCATGGCTAAAGAACTGCTGAAAGGCAACATTGCCTTCGCCGAAGCCGCCATCCGAGCAGGCTGCGAGGCGTACTTTGGCTATCCCATCACGCCACAAACCGAACTTCTGGAGCATATGTCCAGGCGCATGATCGAACTGGATCGCGTCTTCTTGCAGGCGGAAAGCGAAGTCGCTGCTGTCAACATGGTCTACGGAGCGGCCGCTGCCGGCGCTCGTGTCATGACCTCATCAAGCAGCCCCGGAATCAGCCTGATGCAAGAAGGGCTTAGCTACATGGCCGGCTCCAACGTGCCCGCGGTCGTCATCGATATCATGCGGGGCGGGCCGGGATTGGGCAACATTCAGCCGAGCCAGAGTGACTACTTCCAGGTGACGCGCAGCGCGGGGCACGGTGACTTCCACCCCATTGTGCTCGCCCCTTCAACCGTACAGGAAGCAATCGACCTGACTGTCCTTGCTTTTGACCTGGCCGAGAAATACCGGACGCTGGTCTTCGTTGTGGCCGATGGCGCCATTGGCCAAATGATGGAGGCGGCCGAACTGCCGCCTATGCGGCCGCTGCCGGAGAAGCGTCCGGAGTGGGCATTGACTGGAGCGAGCGGACGGGAGCGCAACGTCGTGACATCGCTCTACCTCGGCGCAGAGCAGCTTGAGGCGCTCAACATCGAACTACAGGCCAAGCTGAGCCTGATCAACAGCAACCAGGAGGTCCGCTACGACACTATCGACACGGAGGACGCGGAAGTCGTGGTCGTTGCCTTCGGCACGGCTGCACGCATCGCCCAATCGACGATCCGGCAGCTGCGTCGCGAAGGATTGCCCGTTGGCTTGTTTCGGCCGATCACGCTCTGGCCCTTCCCGGAAGAAGCGCTGGCGGCATTGGCCGATGGACAGCCGAATCTCAAGACATTCCTCGTCGTCGAGATGAACGCCGGACAGATGCTCCACGATGTGCGCGAGGCGGTCGGTCGCGCGATTCCTGTCAATTTCTATGGACGCATGGGCGGGGCTATTCCTCTGCCGCATGAAATCGAACGTGAGGTTCGGCGCCTGCTGCAACGCGAGCAAGGTGCTGTGCTGCAAAAGGAGATGCACAATGGCCGTGCTTCGTGATATGCCATCCACCCCGGTTAAGGCGGGAACCAACGGACACACCGAGAAACTGGTCTACTCCCGACCGGAATCGCTCACCGATGTCACCACCCACTACTGCCCGGGATGCACCCATGGCACGGCTCACAGGCTTGTGGCCGAGGTCATTGATGAATTGGGCATCCGTGAGGACACCATCCTGGTCGCCTCCGTTGGCTGTTCAGTCTTTGCCTATAACTACTTCGACGTGGACGCGTGCGAAGCCGCCCACGGCCGCGCTCCAGCTATGGCCACCGGTGTCAAGCGAGTCAATCCGGACAAAGTCGTCTTCACCTATCAGGGTGACGGAGACCTGGCATCGATCGGCATGGGTGAAGTCATGCACGCGGCGGCCCGCGGGGAGAAGATTACGATCATCTTCCTGAACAACGCTATCTACGGCATGACCGGTGGTCAGATGGCGCCGACGTCCCTTCCCGGACAGGTGACGACATCGTCCCCGTTCGGGCGCGACGTCCGGATGACTGGCAACCCGATCCGTATGGCCGAACTGTTGGCCGGGATGGACGGCACCGTGTACAGCGTGCGACGCAGTCTGCACGACGCCCGCCACGTCATCCAGGCCAAAAAGGCGGTCCGGATGGCCTTCGAAGCCCAGATCGCGGGGCTTGGGTTCAGCGTCGTGGAACTATTGTCATCCTGCCCCACCAACTGGGGCATGGCTCCGGATGAAGCGCTGAACTGGGTGCGGGACGAGATGATTCCCCAGTACCCGCTTGGCGACTACAAGGTTGTCCCGGAGCTGGATCGCAAGAGCCGCTAGATGCCCTGTCTTTGCCGTCAACTCACCTAGGGGAGTGACCACATGACCACACCGTGGAACCATCGCTATGCCCAACGCATGCAGCGAATGGGCGGATCCGCCATTCGCGAGCTGCTCAAACTAACGGAAAAGCCCGGATTGATCTCCTTCGCGGGCGGATTGCCCGCGCCGGATGTCTTTCCAGTAGACGCCTTTCGTGAGGCGTCCGACCGGGTCCTGCGCAACCATGGCGCAGTGGCCCTGCAGTACAGCGCTACTGAAGGATACCGGCCCCTGCGAGAATGGATCGTCGATTACATGGCCCGCTATGGCATTCAGGCGACAGCCGACAACGTGCTCATCACCAGTGGGTCGCAGCAGGCGCTCGACATTATCGGCAAGGTGCTCATCAATCCAGGTGATCTCATTTTGACCGAACGGCCGACGTATCTGGGCGCATTACAAGCCTGGCGTGCCTATCAGGCGGACTTCACCACTGTGCCGATCGATGGCCACGGCCTACGCACCGACCTGCTTGAAGAAGCGCTGTGCGCCGGTCCGAAGTTTATGTACGTCCTGCCCAACTTCCAAAATCCGGGGGGCGTCACCCTCTCGGCAGAGAGACGTCAGGCGCTGGTCGAGATTGCTGACCATTACGGCGTGCCCATCATTGAGGATGACCCGTACGGCGAGCTGCGCTTTGAGGGCGAGCATCTCAGACCGCTTGTTGTCGAAGACGCGGACTGCCTGGCCTGCAACGGCAAGAGCGGCGGCGGGCGTTCGGCCGACGGTACGGGCGGCTTCATGACCGGCAATGTCATCTACCTGAGTACGTTTTCCAAAACGCTGGCCCCCGGGCTACGGCTGGCCTGGATAGTCGCTCCGGCAGAGGTCATCCAACGCTGCGTCATGGCCAAGCAGGGCATGGACCTGCATACCAGCACGCTGGTGCAGATGATTGCCCACGAGGTGCTTACCTGCGAGCATGATAACGTCACCTTCTTGCGCGACCATATCCGCCTGGTACGCACGATCTACCGTGAGCGCCGCGATGTCATGCTGGAGACGATGGAACGTGCCTTCCCGGAGGGTGTCCAATGGACAAGGCCGGACGGGGGTCTGTTCCTTTGGGTGACGCTGCCGGGGCGGATCGACACGATACGTTTGCTGGAGCAAGCGATTCAGAATGATGTGGCGTTCGTTCCGGGGCACTGTTTCTACCCGGGATCGGAGCCGAGTAGTTCGTTTCGGCTGAACTTCTCTTACTGTTCTCCGGAACTGATCGAGACAGGCATTGAGAGGCTGGGCACTGTCATTGAGGACGCGCTCATTGCAGCGACCGCTGAGTCACCAGCCTCCACAGACATAGAAGCCGCTCTCATGGCTGCCTGATCGTTGTTTGAGGCCCATGACTAGGCTAAAGCGAGGTAGTTGATGGAATCTTCTATTGTTGTAGCGGGATTTGGCGGACAGGGCGTCCTGTTCGCAGGCCAACTTCTCGCCTATGCGGGCATGGAGTCCGGGAAGTTTGTTACGTGGATACCCTCTTATGGTCCAGAGATGCGCGGCGGCACAGCGCACTGTGTCGTCATCATTGGTGACGAACCGATTGGTTCTCCCATCGTAGCCAATCCCGACATCGTTCTGGCGCTCAACCAGCCATCCTATGAAAAGTATCTGCCGCTGGTGAAGCCGGACGGGTTGCTGGTCGTAAACAGTTCTCTGGTGGATCTCGACCAGGATAACGATTCTGCTGAAGTGGTGGCTATAGCCGCCAACGAAATCGCTGAGCGCCATGGAAGCGTGAAAATGCTTAACATGGCTGCGGTGGGCGCGATGTTGGCCCGTCGCCCCGTGCTTCCGCTAGAGGCGATTGAGCAGGCGATCACGGGCCATATGCCGCGCAACAAGCAGCACATGGTTGAGGCGAATCTCGCTGTGCTGCGCGAAGGGTTTGGTGTTCCGGCGCTACGGTCAGCGTAGGGCGTTGGGGCACTTGGTCTGGCTTTCCATTCATCTAGTAAGGAGAGGCTCTTATGCCTGGTAAACGTCCGTATCGTGTTCTTGTGCCCCTGGACGGCTCGACGCTGGCTGAAGGTGCGCTGCCGGTCGCCCGTCGCCTTGTGGGCGAGTCAGGAGACGATCTGATCCTCCTGCGCGTCACCGCACTGAGTGAAGTGCCGATGCCCGTCATGGCAGAATACGGCATGGTCTGGACGGGATACGGAGAAGCAGTAACGCACACCCGACGAGGAACGCCGGCAAGCTGTTGACTATCTTGAAGGCGTTAAGGGTCGCGCGGCACTAGCCGGTCTCGACATTCGAACTATCGTCCTCGAGGGCGATCGATCCCAGGCTATAGTAGAAACCGCCGCTAATGAAGACGTCGATCTGATCGTCATGACTTCCCACGGGCGAACCGGCCTGTCTCGCTGGGTCATCGGCAGCGTGGCTGAGCGCGTGTTGGAAGGCGGGCCCTGCCCGGTTCTGCTCTTGCGAGATGGTCAGCCTAAGACGGACGTGCCGCAGCGGATCCTCGTGACGCTTGACGGCTCGGGTTTGTCGGAGATGGCGCTTGACCCTGCCCTCGCGCTGGCGAAGCGTCTGGGCGCGTCCATCACTTTGCTGCGCGTCTGGCCCCATGGTGCGGCTGATTCCCTGTCTGACACGAGCGATCCCTATCTCGACGACGTCATGGCACGCTACGCCAATTGGAATGTTCCCCTGACAGCTGCTACTGTCGAAGCAGTTGGCTCAGGAGCTGCCAATACGGCGCTGGCTATTCTCAATTATGCTAATAACGAAGCGGTCGACCTGATTGCGATGAGCACCCATGGCCGCAGCGGTCTCCAGCGTTGGGTATACGGCAGCGTCACAGAGAAAGTCTTGCGCGGCACAGATGGGGCGCTCCTTGTGGTGCGCCCGGGACGCACTGTCTAGAGAGCTGCGGCCAAGAAACGTGGGCCAGATTGGCTCGTTCACCATGACGGTGAGCGGGCCTTTCCATACTCCGAAAGTGCACTCAGATAGGCGTCGACTCTGCTTGGCATGCCTTTTCTGGATAGGATAGAATGACTTACCATTGTCACACATCGTGCTGCAAGCGACTTCACCTGCCGCGGCACACACGATGGTCTTCAGGAGAAAAATGAATCCCCAAATTGAGCGAATTTCACCAGTTCCTTCAGATCTTGACATTGCCCAGGCAGCCACTCTCAAACCAATCATGGAGATTGCTGAGAAGCTGGGCCTGACCGAAGAGGATCTCATCTTCTACGGTCCTTACAAGGCCAAGGTCCACCTCGACACGCTGCCCAAGGTGGCCAATCGGCCGCTGGGCAAGTACATTGATGTGACGGCCATCACCCCTACGCCACTGGGCGAGGGCAAGACCACAACCTCCATTGGCCTCGTGCAGGGCCTCGGGCGACTGGGCCACAACTCAGTGGCCTGCATTCGCCAGCCAAGCCTCGGTCCGACGTTCGGTATCAAGGGCGGCGCTGCTGGTGGCGGCTATAGCCAGGTCATTCCGATGGAGGATTTCAACCTTCATCTCACGGGTGACATCCACGCCATTACAGCCGCCCACAACCTTGTCAGCGCCGCAATCGACGCCCGCTGGTACTTTGAGGACCGGATGGATGACGAGCGCCTGGCCAACATAGGGCTGGAGCGGCTGGGCATTGACCCGTACCAACTGACATGGAATCGTGTCCTCGACGTCAACGACCGGGCCTTACGCAACATCATTGTCGGCCTGGGCACGTCGCTCGACGGCCGCCCACGCCAGACTGGCTTTGACATCACGGTAGCCAGCGAGATCATGGCCATTCTGGCACTCGTCAACGGCTCGGATTACCGCTCTGTCCTCAAGGACTTCCGGGACCGCTGCAGCAAGGTTGTTGTCGGGTCCAGCAAGAGCGGCAAGCCAATCACATTGGAAGACCTGAGTGTCGCCGGCGCAGTCACCGTGCTGATGAAGGACGCCATCCACCCCAATTTGCTCCAGACTCTGGAAGGTCAGGCGGCGTTTGTCCACGCTGGACCATTCGCCAACATTGCCCACGGCAACTCGTCCATTGTGGCCGATACCATGGCGCTACGTTTGGGCGACTACGTGGTCACTGAGTCCGGCTTCGGCGCCGACATCGGCATGGAGAAGTTCTTCGATATCAAGTGTCGTTACTCTGGGCTAAAACCGGATTGCGTTGTGCTTGTTGCTACCATACGAGCGCTCAAGATGCACGGCGGCGGACCGCGCGTCATTCCGGGTCGCCCGCTTGATGAGGCATACACCACCGAGAATCTCGGACTGCTTGAGGCGGGCATGGCCAACATGGTCGCCCACATCAAGAATGCCAAGCGCTTTGGCATCCCGGTAGTCGTCGCGGTAAACAAGTTCCAGTATGACACCGACGCCGAGGTGGAGTTGGTCCGCCAGGCAGCCATGGATGCGGGCGCGGAAACGGCCGTCATGAGCGACCATTGGGCCCACGGTGGCGATGGGTCTATCGAACTGGCCGAAGCGGTCGTGGCCGCGTGCGAGCAGCCGGCCGACTTCCGGTTCCTCTACCCGCTCGACCTGTCGATCAAAGAAAAGATCGAGATCATTGCCCGCGATATCTACAGTGCCGGCGAAGTGACCTACGAACCACTCGCGGAAAAGCAGATCAAGTCGTATGAGGCCAACGGTTTCGGTGGACTGCCCATCTGCATGGCCAAGACTCACCTGAGCATCAGCCACGATCCGGCGTTGAAGAATGCGCCGTCGGGCTACTCGCTGTCCGTACGTGAGGTTCGCGCCTCCGTTGGCGCGGGCTTCATCTATCCGCTGTTGGGCGAGATGCGAACCATGCCTGGATTGGGCAGCAAACCCGCCTACATGAATGTTGACATTGACGAAGATGGTCAGGTAGTTGGCCTCTTCTAAGACGTCCTTGAGGAAACACATATGGGCGAGAGAAGACAACGGCGTCAGGGTCGCCGCCAGTCGGAGGACCCCTCGGCAAAACAGCCCGCTTCTCTCGTCCAGATTACGCAGCCTGTCAACGAGCTGCCTCTTTACGACCTCGTCAGCCCGGAAGGCGTCAAGCTCATCCACGACGCGTCGCTGGAGCTGTTGGCAGAAGTCGGCATCGACTTCTACTACGACGAGGCGCTCGACGTCCTGCGCGACAACGGCGTCCGGCTTGATGGTTCGACGGCCTACCTGACACCCGAGCAAGTCGAAACGTTTGTCGGGTATGCCCGGTCCTCCTTCACCCAGCTGGCCCGCAACCCGGAACGCAGCGTCACCATCGGCGAGCAACATATCTGCTTTGCGCCGGTATATGGCCCGCCCTTCGTCACCCACCTGGATCGAGGTCGGCGTGAGGTGCGACTGGTCGACTTCCACAACTTCGTCAAGCTGAACTTACCTCTCTCCCTACCTGCACCATTCGGGCGGCACCACTGTTGAGCCAACGGATGAACCCGTCCACACGCGCCACCTGGATATGATCTACGCCCATGCGCGGTACAGCGACAAGCTGTTTATGGGCTCGGTGACCTCTGGACCGAACGCCGAAGACAGCATTAATGCGCGAAGACAGCATTCACATGGCGGAGATCCTGTTTGGCAAAGAAGCGATAGCAGCGCGTCGTTCGTGCTACCCAACATGGATACAGCGATGCATCGCGTGGCGCCTCGACGAACCGAGGCCATTGTGTTGGGGAAAGGGCCTATTCGCATTAACGGCAAGACAGTCGGGTACGTCACTAGCGCCGACTATGGCTACTCAGTCAGTAAGCAGATCGCCTACGGTTACCTGCCCATCCAGTTCACCATCAAGGGCCAGCCGGCGACGATAACCTGCTTCGGCAAAGAGCAGGCAGCGACCGCTAGCCATGACCCATTGTTCGACCAGGGCATGACCCGCATAAAGACGTAGGCAAGGCCGCGTATTAGCCGCTGCCCGCCTTACGACTTCGATGCGAATCCTGGCGCGTCGTGCTAGAATCCCGACGCTTGCTTACTAATTCCGACAGGATGAAATCACGTCTCGCGTTGATGCGAGACGGCTGCAACCATGCCCATGAGCGCGTCGACGCCACAACACCAGGTCATTTTCATGCCGTCCGGACGACGGGGTATTGTCTCGGAAGGCACGACACTGCTCGACGCAGCCCGGCATATGGGTGTCGAGATCGAGAGCATCTGCGGCGGCCGTTTGACCTGTGCCAAGTGCAAAGTCCATGTCGAGACGGGCAACTTCTCCAAGCACGGCATTACCTCTGAGATGGCCCACCTGTCGCCCACGTCTGTTGAAGAGCGTGATCTGCTGGAGAAGTCAGATTCGCCGGTCGAGGATGGGTATCGCCTTTCCTGTTCCGCCTGTATACAAGGAGACACCCTGCTCTTCGTTCCGGAAGAGAGTCGAGCACACAAGCAGGTGATCCGCAAGTCGGCCACCGCACGGGTGATCGACGTTGCTCCGGCAATCAGGCAGGTCTACGTCGAGGTGGATCAGGCCGAATTGGGCGAGCATCGGGGTGATTGGGGACGGCTCCAACACGCCCTGGAACAACAGTGGAATCTGACGAACCTGCGTATCGATCTGCCAGTCCTGCGCCGCTTGCAGGAAACGTTGCGCAAGGAAAAGTGGGCGGTGACTGTGCTTATCTTTGACGAGCAGGAAGTCATAGACGTCCAGCCCGGCTACAAGGAAGGCATCTACGGCCTGGCAGTCGATATCGGCAGCACGACCGTTGCCGGCCATCTGTGCGACTTGCGGACCGGTGAGGTGCTGGCCACCGAAGCGATCATGAACCCCCAGGTGGCATATGGCGAAGACCTGATGAGCCGTGTCTCCTACGCCATGACGAACAAGAACGGGCTGACGACGATGCACGAGGCGATCATCGATGCCTTGAATACTCTCGCCGCCCGCGCCGCCCGCGCCGCTAATCTGCAGGCCCGCGATATCCACGACGCTGTCTTCGTCGGCAATACGACGATGGTCCATATTCTGCTGGGCATTAATCCCCGAGAGTTAGGTGGCGCTCCCTTTGCGCTGGCAACTCGCGAGAGTGTTGACGTCAAGGCCCGCGACCTGAACCTGCGACTCCATCCGGGCGCCAACGCCCATGTCCTACCAGCGGAGGCGGGCCACGTTGGGGCCGACAATGTTGCTACGCTGATCGCCGAAGTTCCCTATCAGAACCCGGCTGTCAGTCTCGTAATCGATGTGGGCACCAACGCCGAGATTGTACTGGGTAATGACACATGGCTGTACAGCGCCTCCAGCCCGACTGGACCCGCCTTCGAAGGGGCGCAGATTACCTACGGCATGCGCGCTGCCCCCGGAGCGATCGAGCGCGTACGCATCGACGCGGACACACGCCAGGCGCGTTTCCGCGTCATTGGCGAAGAACGCTGGTCGGACGAATGGGCTCTGGGTCCGGATGCGCCGACCGAGGGCCAACCTCGACACCTTGCCTCCGGCATCTGCGGTTCCGGGATCATCGAAGCAATCGCCGAGATGTACCTGACCGGGATCATCCTGCCGGACGGCCGCTTCAATCCTGACCTTGTCTCCGACCGGGTCCACTGGACGGGCAAGCGGGGCGCCTACGTGCTGGCGACTGCCGACCAGACGACCACGGGCCAGCCAATACTCGTGACGCAGGACGACGTGCGCAGCATTCAATTGGCCAAGGCCGCCCTTTACGCTGGGGCCAAGCTCCTGCTGATGCGCGCAGGCATGCCCGCCGTCGATCGCATTGTGCTGGCGGGGGCATTCGGCAGCTACATCGACCCCAAGTACGCGATGGTGCTCGGCCTCATTCCGGATTGCGAATTGGCGTCGGTTGTGGCGGTGGGCAACGCAGCAGGAGACGGCGCTCGTATCGCCCTGCGTCAACCGCAGCAAGCGCGAGGAGGCAGCAGAGATCTCCCACCGGGTGAAGTACATCGAAACAGCCGTTGATCCAGACTTCCAGGATGAGTTCGTACGCGCACTCCACATCCCACACGCCTCCGACGCTTTCCCACAACTTGAACTGGAGATGGCGTCCCCGCTGCCGCGTATGAGCGGAGGACCACCAGACAACCGCCGGCGACGCCGGACACGCGCCCCTCGTTCCGTGGGCGAGTAGCTGACACTTTTCATAGGAGCCTGTCATGGACGAAGAAATCAATCTGCAGGAAATGTCGGACGAAGAGATCTACGAACTGATGAAGGAGGATCTCTACGACGGGTATGCCGATGAGATCGCTGAGGAAGTCAATTTGATGCTGGAACGCGGTCACCAGCCCTACGATATCCTGACCTACGGGCTCGTTGCCGGGATGGATATCGTTGGCGCTGACTTCCGCGACGGCATCCTGTTCGTGCCAGAAGTGCTGATGGCTGCCAAAGCGATGAAGGCGGGCATGGCCATATTGCGGCCGCTTCTTGCGGAAACCGGTGCGGAGAAGATTGGCACGATGGTTGTGGGCACGGTCAAAGGCGACATCCACGACATTGGCAAGAATCTGACGACCATGATGATGGAAGGCGCTGGATTCGAGGTATTCGACCTGGGCATCAACAACTCGGCCGAAGCGTTTCTGGAAGCGATCGAGCAGCACGACCCGGACATCGTGGGCATGAGCGCCCTGCTCACCACGACCATGCCTTACATGCGTGTGGTCATCGAGGCGCTGAAGGAAGCGGGCATCCGGGATGATCTGATCGTCCTGGTAGGCGGCGCACCATTGAACGAAGCATTTGCAGAAGAGATCGAGGCCGACGCGTACTGCCGCGACGCCGCTGTGGCGGTGGAGACGGCCAAGAAGTTTATGCAGATTCGTCGCGAGAGCCGTCTGACCGGCTGACACATAGCATTTAGTAGAGGATAGCAAGATGGACAAGATTGAGCAGCTGCTGGCAACCGAACCTTATATTGTAATCGATGGCGCAATGGGCACCATGCTCATGGCGGCGGGACTCCACTCCGGGAATCCGCCCGAGGAGTGGAACGTTCTCCATCCCGATCGTATTCGCGCCGTCCATCGCCACTATATTGACGCCGGGTCGCGGGTTATCCTGACCAACACGTTTGGCGGCACACGCTATCGCATGAAGCTGCATAACTTGCAGGATCGTGTGCATGAACTCAACGCGGCGGCGGCCCGCAATGCTCGTGCCGAAGCCGATGCCGCGCCGCATCTGGTGCTGGTCGGCGGGTCGATGGGCCCAACGGGCGAACTGCTCGTGCCGATGGGCACAATGACCTTTGATGACGCGAAAGAGGCGTTTGCCGAGCAAGCCAAGGGTCTGGCCGACGGCGGCGTTGATCTGCTGTGGATTGAGACGATGAGCGATTTGGAAGAAGTGAAGGCGGCGGTTGAAGGGGCGCGATCGGTAACAGATCTTCCCATCGCTGCCACCATGAGCTTCGACACCAACGGTCGCACGATGATGGGCGTCACCCCGGCCAAAGCGGTCGAGACGATGCAGGCGTGGGATCTGGTCGCTATCGGCGGCAACTGCGGCAACGGTATCGCCGAAATCGAGAACGTCGTCTATGAGATGCACCAGGCTGCTCCGGACGTGCGGCTGATCGCTAAAGCCAACGCCGGCATTCCGCAGTGGAAAGACAATGAGCTGGTCTACGACGCCACGCCCCCGCGCATGGGTGAATACGCCCAGCGCGTCCGCGCGCTGGGCGCATGCTTCATTGGCGGCTGTTGTGGCAACACGCCCGACCACATCGCCTCAATTGCGGAAGCACTGCAGACGCCCATTTCCGCGGATGATCTGGCAGCGCTGGAGGCCAACATGGCCGCCGATGCCGGCAACGCGGCCCCGGCGCCCGCCCGCCAGCGAAGCCGGCGACGCCGCACCGACGATCAGTAGCCAGCGACCGGCACTGCAACGCGAACCGTAGTCACATTAGCCTGGGCGCAGTAGCGCGTCCAGGTTTTTGAGATTGTCAGATGGTTCCGGGCTTAGCTCAGTATCAGCGCCTGCCGCGACGCAGCTACAGTGCGTTCGTAATGTGCTCCATCAGGCGCTCCGCGACGGCCGTCTTGCTTTGCAGCGGCATCTCCTCTTCGATACCCGCGGAGCTGAGCAGGACCACCTGATTGGTGTCGACGGCAAAGCCTGCGCCCTCTGCGAGTACATCATTGACGGCGATGAAGTTCAGCCCCTTACGCAGAAGCTTGTCCCGACCGTACTCAAACGCGTTGTGCGTCTCAGCGGCAAAGCCGAGCACTACACGAGGGTAGCCAGTTTCATCTCGCTGCCCTTTCACAGCTGTCAGAATATCCAGCGTCTTCTCCAGGCCAATGGCCATGCCCCACGCTTCGCTCTCTGTCTTCTTGATCTTCTGGCTCGACATTGACTCTGGCCTGAAGTCGGCAACGGCCGCCACCATGCACAATACATCTGCGTCCTGCACGGCGGCCAAAGTCGCATCGCCCATCTCTTCTGTCGTTTCTACGTGAATCGCCTCCGCACCCAGGGGGACATCCTCGCATGTCGGACCTGCTATCACGGTGACATTAGCGCCGGCATCCAGCGCTGCCTGGGCTACGGCCATGCCCTGCTTGCCGGTAGAGCGATTACTGATGAAACGCACGGGATCGAGCGGCTCACGGGTCGGCCCCGTCGTGACGACTACTCTGCGACCATTGAGGGGGCCGCTTCGAGCCAATGCCTGACGCACCTCGCCAAACAGCACGTCCGGCTCGACCATGCGGCCCAGGCCAGTCAGGCCCGATGCCATTCGCCCGGCGGCAGGCCCCACAATCTCCACACCACGCTTGGCGAGGACATCAAGGCTCTCCTGTGTGGCCGGATGCTCATACATACCGCCGTCCATTGCCGGGGCCACCAACAGCGGGCAGCGTGCCGCCAACGCCGTTAGACAGAGGAGATTGTCAGCCATGCCGAGCGACAGCTTCGCCAACGTGTGGGCGGTGGCGGGGGAAATCAGCATAACATCGGCTGTTTCGCCCAGCGCGATGTGTTGAACATGGATCGACTCATCCCACATGTCGACGGCTGCCGGACGGCCCGTAACCGAACTGAACGTCAGCGGGGAGACGAAGCGGGCGGCCGCCTCTGTCATGATCACATGCACGGCTGCCCCGGCCTGCGTCAACTTCGAGGCGAGGTCTACGGTCTTGTAGCAAGCGATTGAACCGCTAACGCCCAGCACGATCTGTTTGTTTGCGAAGAGTGTTATGGCATCCATAGGCGTAGTTTAGTGCGAATGGCACAATTCGGAAAATGAGAAGGTCGGTCGCGCGATTGGCTAACGTGGTGAGGTCCGTCGAGGCGGATATAATCCACGCTTGTGATGAATCGCACGAAGCAACGCACTGCACTCCGACTTCTAGTCTTCAACCTCCTATTCATAGCTGGTGTGCTGGTCTGGGGCCAACACATGCGCGGCCAAAGCGTGGCCGTTGCCGTCGCCAAGGGCAAGCAGATGTTGGAGATGCCGGCCAATGTGCTCGGCCTGTCCCCTGACTACTTCATCGACACGGCTGCCGCGGAACAACTCGCACTGCGCGATGACCTGTTTCGCTCCTTGCTTCCTGCGGATGATTACGCCTTTGTGTCTGCCATGCCCATGAGTGCTGGAGAGTCACGTTACTGGCAGCAAGACGGCTGCGACACACGAAACTGCGTCCACGTCGTCTTCTATGACTATGAGTCCGGCGGCACGGTCGAGGCGGTGGCCAACCTGGACACGCAGTCCATCGTAGGCCGGTGGACCGATGCCAATGCCCGCCCCAGCGGTAGTGTCGCGGTACTGGAGGACGCCTTCGCCATCGCCGCCGCGGACAGCCAGGTTCAGTCGATCCTGGGCGATATCGGAGCGGCAGACCCGGCGATGATTCCTATGTCGGGCTGGCTCGCCGACGATGCGTGCCGCGACGCGTGGTGCGTCGACCTGACCTTCCACGATCCTAATGGCACCGGTCGCGTTTTCCACGTATTTGTCAACATGGAAACGAAAGAGGTGGCCCGTACTTTCTACACACGTGCCCGCGAAGACCGCTCTTTGGGTAAGCCGCTCGCCCAACGCGACGCCTTCAGCAACGGCTGCCATGAACAGTATGGCTGGAACGTTTGCTGGGAGATGACCGCCCACGACGGCATCGACTTCCAGGACGCGACTTTCAACGGTCAGCCCATCTTTGCCAGCGCAAAGATTGGACAGGTTGAAGCGTGGTACCCCAGCTGGCCAGGCGGCTACCGGGACGAAATCGGCTTTGCTGCGTCCGTGCCTCCGTTTGGCGGCACTGAGATCAACGATCTTTCCGACGGCTTCGAAGTGCGACAGACGTTCACAGAGTTTACGCGCTGGCCCAACTGCATCTGCTGCTACCGGTACGAACAGGTCGTGCGGTTCTATGAAGACGGCCGCTTTGAACCACGTTTCGTCTCGCACGGGCCGGGCTGTGACGATCTCTCCGTGTACCGTCCCTTCTGGCGCATTGACCTGACACTCAACGGGGCTGGCGACGATGAAGTCTGGTTGTGGGACACAACGCAGTGGGTTGAAGCCGAAGAAGAGTTTGAGACCTTTCCAGTAGTCGGCGATCTGTCGCCCGATGGCCACATGCTATCGACCTTTAATGGCGACTTGCACTACCGGTGGGCAATGGAGAGAACAGATCCATTGGGCCTGGACGAAGCGTATATGTTCCTGCTGGCCCGCAACGACATGGAAGGCGAAGGGCCGATTGTGACCGGGCCTGGCGATACGTTCATCCCGCCCCGCCAATGGATCGACGGCGAGCCGCTATCTGGCGGCGATCCTGTATTGTGGTTCGTGCCTCTACTGAAGACCAAGAAAGGAGGCCCGTGGTGGTGTATGCCTGACCCGGAGCCGGACTTCTCCCCATGTGAGGCTATTCTGGTGGCAGAGCCAGGCGAGGAACTGCGCCAGCCCACCGAAGAAGAGTTGGCCATCCTTGAAGCCCAGACGCCCACGCCGCTCCCGGCTACGCCGGAAGACGGGGCTACGCCGGCGCCGACGGCCACACCTCGCCCCATTGAAGGCAGCGAGCCCCGCGAGATCATCCTCAACGCGGGCTGCACCGCGTGCCACCTTATCGGCGACATGGGCGAAGCACACAAAGTCGGACCGGACCTCAGCGAAATCGGCTATATCGCCGGCGGCCGTGTGCCGGAGATGACAGCCGAAATGTACATCCGCCAGTCGATTGTCAATCCGAACGCCTATCTGGCCCCAGCCTGTCCCAACGGCCCCTGTCTGCCCAACATCATGCCCGACAACTACGCCAACCGTCTGACCCCAGACCAACTTGAGACGCTCGTAGCGTGGCTGGTGACACTGGATGAGGCGATTCCGCAGCCGGCGCTCATCGGCGGTGACGCAGCGGCGACACCCGTGGGCAAGGCCGCGCCGGTATCCAAAGTAGCACCACCGGTCGTGGCTCCACCCACAATGCTCCCGGTGACGGCCGTGCAGCTTATTCTGATCAGCCTTGTGTTTTTGATTAGCCTGTTGCTGTTGTCTCGCGAGTAGGCGACCGGCTAGCGATACTTCTCGCGGAGTGCTCGCTCGACCTGCCGGTCAGCGTCCCGCTTGGCGATGTCGGCCCGCTTGTCATGCTTACGCTTGCCCCGGGCGAGCGCAATCTCGATCTTGGCCCGCCCATCTCGTAGGTAGAGCTTCGTCGGCACGACCGTCAACCCTTTCTGATTCAACCCTTCCAGGATGCGGCCGATCTCTCGTTTGTGCAGAAGCAGTTTGCGCGGTCGAACGGGATCGTGATTTTGCGTGTTCCCGAAATCATAGGGCGCAATGTTGGCGTCAATCAGCCATAGCTCCCCACCCCGGGCCTGGACAAAGCTCTGCTGCAAGCTCGCCTTGTGGCTGCGGATCGACTTGATCTCGGTGCCGCGCAGCACAAGGCCCGCCTCAAAACGCTCCAGAAGTTCGTAGTCAAAGTTGGCGCGCTTGTTGTTGAAGACAACTTTCACGCCGCCTGGTTGTGTACTCATTCCAAGAAACCTACTCGCCTGTCAACAAGAACTGGACCGCACGGCGCAGTTGATTGTCATCCACCCCGCCGAGATCGACGGGCGTCGGCTCTTCGAAGTCAGGCGTAATGCCCTCTCCGTCAATCGTGCTGTTGTCAGGCGTATACCACCGGGCAATGGTAACGCGAAGTTCGGACCCATCTGACAGCGTGTAAATCTGCTGGACCGACCCCTTGCCGAAACTGGTCTCACCAATCAGTACGGCCCGGCCCCGATCCTGCAAAGCGCCGGCCACAATCTCCGACGCACTGGCGCTGCCGGCGTTGACCAGCACTACCATCGGCACTGTCTCGGCCACGTCGCCATCGTCGCTACGGAACGTCTGGTCCAGACCGCGAATGTTGCGCTCGAAAAGGACCACACCTTCCGGTAAGAAGGCATCGGCCACGGCTACCGACTGATCGAGGAAACCACCGGGGTTGTCGCGCAGGTCGAGGATCAGACCATCCGGAGACTCTGCCAGCAGCGCTTCCAGCGCCTCCAGCAACCGTTCCTCGGCGTTGCGGTTGAACTCACTCAGGCGCACGTAGGCGATCTGTCCCTCACCACCCGTAATCTCTTCCGGCAGCATCTCGAACTCAACTATCGGCACTTCGAAGCGCGTCCGTTCGATGGTGAACTCCAGCGGCTCTGGCTCTCCCTCGCGGGCCACGCTCAGAGTGACCAACGTACCCTGCGGGCCGCGCACCAGGAGAATGACTTCGTCGAAACTGATCGTCTCAACCGATTCACCGTCTACGGCAACTATCACATCGCCGGGCAGCAATCCTGCTAAATCGGCCGGTTGGCCATCAATCGGCCGCACAATCTCGAACATGCCTTCATCGTTCTCGCGCACGAACGCACCAATGCCCTCAACGGCTCCCTGCATATCCTGACGCATACGCTCGGCAATGTCCGGAGGTACGTAGCGCGTAAATTCATCACCCAAAGTTTCCAGAGACCCGGCAATCAGTGCATCCAACACGTCGCGGCCAGGAGGCACTGCTCCATCATATTGATCCGCGATCAACTCCCACACGTCATAGAGCACAGCGAGGTCCTGCTCGGATAGAGGTGATTCACCGCTGGGCACAGGGACGGTGGTAGGCTCCGGCTCCAGCGTCGGCTCTTCGGGAACGGCCGTTGGCTCGCTGGTGGCTGTCGGCTGCACGGTCGGCTCCGCTGTAGGTTCGCTGGTCGCGGTCGGCTCCGGGATCCCTGTCGGGTCAGCCGCCTGAGCAGCCGTCTCGACCGTCGCCTCTGGCTCCTGCGCCCCGCTCCCGCCAGCGTCTGCTACGTCAGCACCACCTACTGCTGCATCGACCGCGCTGACTTCGGCTGTCGCTTCCGGGACGGTGTCGGCCAGCAACGTGCGGCCGACCACCACACCCAGCAGCAGGCCGAGCGCGATAGCGGCGATGAGAGCACTGGCAATCAGCCACGGACTGTATTGGCGACCGGGTGGTGAATTCTGGGGCGTGCCCGAAGGCGAAAAGTTGGCCATGTACGATTCTCTCGTTCGTTAGATACGTTCAATGCCTCTTATGGCACAATGGTAACGGACTGCAAATACTCGACCGCGCGCCGCACAAACAAGTCAACGCCGGTGTCAATCGCTTCTTGCGTTTGCTCAACGAGGACATCTGGGTCAAGTCCGGTCTGGTCAATCTGAGTTCGGTTGGGCGTGAACCAGCGGGCCGACGTCACGTGGACCGAGGAGCCGTCACTCAGCTCGAATACAAGCTGCACTGATCCCTTGCCAAAAGTCTTGGACCCAATCAGTGTGGCGCGACCGCGATCACTCAAGGCGCCCGCCAGGATCTCTGAAGCACTGGCCGTTCCACCGTCAACCAGCACGGCGAGTGGCTCAGTTGGGGCCAGCGTCTCGGCAGTTGTCGAGAATGTCCGTTCCCCCTCTTCCTGACTTTGCATGAAGAGCACGGGACCCTCGTCAAGGAAAAGATTCGCCACGTCGACGGCCGCATCCCGCAGCCCCCCGCCGTTCTGGCGGAGATCGAGCACAAAGCTGGTCGCTCCCTGCTGGCGCAGATCGGTGATTGCATCTGTCACCTCATTGACCGTCTCGCCGCTGAAGCGACTAAGCCCGATGTAGCCGACCGTTGGCTCGTCGGTCACTAGCCGGTAGGTTACTGACGGAAGGAGGATATCGCCACGGATAACCTCAATATCGACGGTTTCCGCTTCGCCGGGATGCCGGACTGTCAGAACAACCGGCGTGCCGGACTCTCCCTTGATCAGATCGACAATCTCCGGCACAGTCAGATCTGGCGGGATGGGCTGGCCGTCCACAGCGAGAAGGACATCGCCCGACTGGATTCCGGCAGCATCTGCCGGATTGCCCGGTATCGGCTCAAGAATCACGTCGCCGCTCTCTTCTGCGCGCTGAATGTGCGCCCCGATGCCGCCGAAGCGACCCTGCAAACGCTCGCGCTCAACATCCCGCGCAGCCGGCTCAATAAAGACCGTGTACGGGTCGTCAAGCATGGCGATCGACCCGCGAATGGCCCCGTACGTGATTTCAGTCGAATTGGGAAGCTCGCCGAGAAAGCTGGTGTTAATGAGGTCCCATGCTTCCCAGAACAAGCCAATATCCTGATCAGCCTGGGCCAGCGGGATGACGCCTCTTTGGGCCGTCAATTCGCGCGTGAAATAACCGACGGTGAAGGCGCTGACCGTCAGGACGAGGAGCATGAGCACGGTCAGGCCGTTGCGAAGTCGGTTCGACATAGGAGATC
Organism: uncultured Chloroflexia bacterium; assembly: GCA_963715935.1. Classification (GTDB taxonomy): domain Bacteria; phylum Chloroflexota; class Anaerolineae; order Promineifilales; family Promineifilaceae; genus Promineifilum. The sequence continues at coordinate 864,766 of CAVQSM010000011.1, forward strand.
TAGCTAGCTTAGCTACAGGTGATGGCGATTGTAACACAGGTGTTCTGACTGACAATCTGCGCTATAATGCGCTTAAGATTGAACGGCTGGCGCATGCCAAATCGGTCGCCAGTTTAAGGTCAATCGTGAGCCGAAAAACCGCTGTGGTCCGCCAAAGACGCCGCTTTGCCTCTGACCACAGACTTCCCGTCCAACGCCCCGATGGGGGATGGACGGCCGACAACCGATCGCATCATGAAGCACGTGCATTCGCCATGGAAGGTTGCCATTCTTTGTGGGCTGGTCATGCTAACTAGCCTATTGTTGGCCCCTGCCCGAACGTTGGCCCAGGATGAGCCACCTCCTGAGTCCATCTACCGTGAGCAGGCTCAGGCGCTGCTCGAATCGATGGACCCTTCCCAGCGTGTTGGTCAGCTTTTCCTCGTAACATTTGAGGGAAGTGATGCGTCGGCCACCAGTGAAATTGCCGAATTGATCGCCAGCTATCATGTTGGCGGCGTCATGCTGCTGGCCGAAAACGGCAATTTCCAGGCTGTCGACGGCGGGCCGGACGAAGCCAATCGGGCACGTGCCCTGACCGCGAATCTTCAGCAGCTGGCCATTAAGGGACTGCCACCAATCGACGTAGAAGAAGCAGACGACACCGATGCCGTCCCACCGACGCCCGACCCCCGACCACCGCCTATCCCTGTCCCGCTCCTACTCGCCACTGCCCATGACGGCGACGCATTGCCCCTCAGCAACTCAATACCTGGCTTCACCGATTTGCCTGGCAACATGGCCATCGGAGCGACGTGGAATCCGGAGTACGCCCGGCAGATAGGCCAAATCGCCGGTGGAGAGCTGTCCAACGCTGGCTTCAACCTGCTCTTCGGCCCATCGCTCGATGTGCTGGAACGACCGTCTGCTCTTAACAGCGGTGACCTCGGGACGAACTCTTTCGGGGGCGATCCCTATTGGACCGGACAGATGGGCCAAGCGTACGTGAGCGGGCTGCGCGAGGGGAGCCAGAATCGGCTGGCGATTACGGCAAAGAGTTTTCCCGGTATGGGCAGCAGCGACCGGCCCATTACCGAGGAAGTACCCACCGTTCGGCGCTCTCTGGAGCAGCTGAAGCAGATTGAGCTGGCACCATTCTTTGCTGTGACGAACGATGCCCCCGGCGAGATCTCTACCGTGGACGCTCTCATGGCTACCCACATTCGCTACCAGGGCTTCCAGGGAAACATTCGGGCTACCACCGCCCCGGTCAGTCTGGACCCGCAAGCGTTGAACACCCTGATGGCCTTACCAGAATTTTCGCCGTGGCGGACTGGCGGTGGTCTAATCGTCTCCGACGCGCTCGGCGTACAAAGCGTCGAGCGATTCTACGACGACACTGAGCAGGAGTTTCCCCACCGTCAGGTAGCCAAAGATGCGCTGTTGGCAGGCAATGACCTGCTGTACGTCGCCGATTTCGCTCTCGGATCTGGAAACTTCGACGCCGAGCTGGACAACGTCAAGGATACAATTCGCTGGTTTGAGGAAAAGTACCTGACGGACCCCACCTTTCAACTGCGTGTTGACGAGGCGCTGCTCCGCATTTTGGAGGTCAAGCTGCGACTCTACGAAGGTGACTTCGAATCCGCAGCGGCGGCAGACGAGCTTGATAGCGAGCCGGTATCGACCAGTGTGTCACCTGGGGAACCAGTAGACCTGTCGACTGTTTCGGAAGCTGCCGTCACACTGCTCTCGCCCACACTCGATGAGTTGAGCAGCCGGATTGTGACCGCGCCCGGCATTAACGACAGGATTGTGATCTTCACCGATGCCCGTGAAGTAAGAGCTTGTCCCGATTGTTCGCCATCTCCTTTGCTGGATCAGGACGCCCTTGCCGACCGAATGATCAGTCTGTACGGGCCACAAGGGAGTGCCCAGATTGAACCGGATAACGTGACAAGCTTCACCTTCGCCGACCTCGACGCTTTCTTGCAAGCCGGACCCGGCCCAATCCCTCTGCCTACGCCACCAATCTCGCCGACCCTGACCGTCGACGAGCAGCTAGCAGCAGACCTGACGGCTGAGGCAGCGCCGGAGGGGACGGCCACGAACGAAGCGCCGCCGACACCAGCCGTGACCCCCACGCCGCCGGCCGACTACCGGGTCCAGGAAGCATTGCGAGATGCCGACTGGCTCGTCTTTGGCCTGCTAGACGCAGGCGCCAACAGCACCGACGAGCACGCCTTCGCGCTCAATCGCTTTCTTGCCCAGCGAGCTGATCTGGCGAGCAACCGGCAAGTCGTGGTCTTGGCCTATGATGCCCCCTACTTCCTTGATAGCACCGAGATCAGCAAACTGACGGCATACTATGGCATCTATAGTCGGACTGAAGCGTTCGTCGACTCATCCATCCGCGCGTTGTTCCTCGAAAGTCCCCTGACCGGAGCACCCCCCGTCAATGTGGAAGGCATCCGCTACGATTTGTTTACCCAAACACAGCCCAACCCGACGCAAATCATTGAGTTGTTCTTTGTCATTGAGGGCCAGAGTCAGTCGCCATCTGGCCAGCAACCGACTGCCGCACAGATCGGCGAAACGCTTAACCTGCAAACCGGTGTGGTCCGGGACAGAAACGGGAATCAAGTGCCCGACGGCACGCTCGTCCGCTTCATGCTGCGCGACCGGGTTCAGGGAACAGTCACCATTCTCGGCGATCGACCTACTGAAGGCGGTATGGCAAGACTCGACTATGTCCTGGATGCCTCGATGGGACCGGGACAGTTCCGCATTACGGCCGAGTCTGGGGAAGCGCTTTTGTCGCAGGAAGTAGATATTGTGATTGAGGAAGATGCACAGGTAGCCATCATCGTACCCACGGCCGTGCCAACAGTCACCATCCAGCCAACAGCAACCTCGTCCGCAACGCCGGAGCCGACCGAGACAGCCACCCCGCTGCCGCCGACATCCACGCCACAGCCGCCCGAACCGCTGACAAGCGAAGGGCTTCTCATCGACGTAACGTCTATCCGCGGGCTCGTGATGCTCTTTGGCGGACTATTGGCGACCGTGGCGCTCGGCGCTGTGGTGAATAGTGCTGAAACACGCGCCCCCTCAGACAGAGTTGGTCGCCTGATGTGGGGATTCGTAGGGGCGTTGGTTGCCTACATCTATACAATGCTGGGCCTGCCGGGAAGTGATTTGTTTGCCGGGCTGGGGAATCTTTCCGGCCTTGCCGCCACGGTTGGCGGGGGCATCATCGGCTTACTATTGTTCCAGCTAATCCACCGCGAGTCGTGATCAGCTGCCGTCCGGGCGAATGAGCGCGATATCGTACCAGGAAGCAGGATCCTCCACCGGCTCCAGGTGGGTAAAGACCGTCACCGGGGCTAACGCGCGTCGAATGTCGGACTCCACCTCTTCCAGCAGCTCGTGTCCACGCTGCACACTCCATGTACCGGGAACCTGAATATGCACGGAAACAAAGCGCTGCGCCCCCGACTGCCGCGTGCGCAGCGCATGGTATGAGACCCGGTCGGTCGTATAGTCGCTCAGAATGGATTCGATCGCGATGATCTCCGGCCCGGCAGCGCTACATCCATCAGACCGTCCATGGTCTGTCGCAAGAGGCGCACGCCCAGCACCACGATCTGAGCGGCGACGATCAGGGCGACGACCGGGTCCAGCCACTGCCAACCAGTCAGGGCCACGGCTCCCACGCCCACTATGACACCCACTGATGTCCATACGTCCGCCATCAGATGACTCGCTTCCGCCGTCAGCGTCGCAGAGCGATGCACGGTGCCTGCTCGCAGCAAGATACGACCCACCAGCAGATTCGTCACTGCAGCAATGGCAGAGATGGCGACGCCAAGACCAACTGCCTCGAGCGTCACGGGGTTGAGTAAGCGGAAAACTGCCTGATAAGCGATGAGCCCGGCAGCACCAAGGACAAACAGGCCTTCAAGACCAGCCGCCAGGTACTCTGCCTTGCTGTGGCCGAAGGCGTGGTCTTCGTCAGGAGGCCGCGCCGCAATGATCAGGGTCACGAGAGCCAGGATGGCCGTGATAATGTTGAGAACCGACTCCAGCGCATCGGACAGAAAACCGATGGAACCTGTCAGCTGGTACGCCGTAACCTTCAAGCCGATGGTTAAGACGGCCGCAGCGATAGACAGCCACGCGTAACGAGTTAGATGGCGACGAGACTCCATAAACGTGATTCTGCCCCTCAGCAGGCGCAATGTCTATGGCACAAGTTCAATCGTGAGTTAGCCCTTTCTAACCACGACATTTTGCGCCCAAAAAACCTCTCGGCGGTCAGTTTTGGTATCGCTCGACGATGTTGGGGACCAGATAATCGTGCAACGCGCGCTCCAAACCAAACTTCGGTTCCCAACCCCACTCTTCCCGCGCTCGCCGGTCGTCCAGGTCGGCTGGCCAACTGTCTACAATCGCCTGGCGACGTAGGTCCGGCGCAAAGCTGATTTGCGCGTCAGGGAAAGCAAGGAGCACCAGCGACCGAAACTCTGCCGCCGACAGGCTGAAACTGGTCACATTGTAGATCAAGCCTCCCAACGCTTCGGCGGGCGCCTCGGCCAGCGTGAGGATTGCGCTAACCGCGTCGGTCATGACCATGAACGGCAGAACCGAATCCTCGCGCACAAAGCAGGCGTAGGGTTCGCCCTTTGCTGCCGCGTGGAGCATTTCCGGTCCGTAGTCGGTCGTTCCCCCGGAGGGCACCGTATACGCGCTGATCAGGCCCGGGAAACGAAGGCTGCGGAAGTCGACTTTTACCGGTGGATTGTTGGCCAACTGCTGGTAGTAGCGAGCATAGTAGATGCCGAGGTGCTCGCAGTAGAGCTTGTTGCAGCCGTACATGGTCGTGGGATTGTTCCACTGCCACTCCTCCACTGCGCCTTCTCGCCCCTTGGTCGCCAGGTCCGGCATGCCGTAGGCAGCAATGGAGCTGGGGAAGATAAACTTGACTGGTGTGCCGCGGCGCTGAGTTTGCTCAGCCGCTAGCTCCAGCAGGGCCAATGTCCCGTCCACGTTCACCTTATGAGCCAACTCCGGAGAGAATTCGCTGCGCGTGGAAAGCAGCGCGGCTAGATGGTAGATGCTGTCGAACTCATACTCCGTGACCAAACGGGACAGAATGCTGTGTTCAAGGATGTCACCGGTAATGTGAAGCATACTCTGCTGGTGACTGGGCGGCATTGGCTGCAGATCCATCGAAACGATCGGCAAGGGTTGGCTTGCGGAAAGGCTCTCGATCAAGGCCTGCCCAATTTCCCCGGCAGCGCCTGTGATCAGAATAGCTTTCTTGCGCATGGTTACTCTCCTTGTGGGCTATGACGTTCGTGGGAGCGCGGTGAGGACGCGCTGGCCGACCAACCTGTTCGCACATGCTATACTCTGGGGTGGTCGGGCACCCATATTGTACCGAAACCGCTGCCGCTTAGCGATTGTGCGGGCGGCAGTTACCGACCAATTGAACGGATAGTAACCATGCGACAACGCGACATCCTCTGGTTCTGGCTTCCCTTGTTTGCCAGTTGGCTCCTCATGACAGCTGAAGGACCGACCATCAGCGCGGCTATCAATCGTCTACCCAATGAGATCGTCATGCTGGCAGCAATGGGTATTGTCACCAGCCTGTCAGTGACCATCGAAAGCCCGATCATCAATCTGTTGGCGACCTCTACCGCCCTGGTGCGAGACAACGCTTCTTACCGGCTCGTGCGGCGATTCACGATTCATTGGTGCATCATGCTCACGGTTGTGGCGGCCGTCGTGGCGTACACGCCGTTGTTCGACCTGATCGTCTTGCGGCTTCTGGACGTGCCGGACGAAGTAGCCCGCTGGGTCAGGCCGGGTATGCAAATCATGGTCTTCTGGAGCGCGGCCATCGGTTGGCGACGTTTCCTGCAGGGCATCCTGATCCGCTTCAACGAAACGCGCAAGATCGCCTGGGGTACAGCCATCCGGCTTCTGGCTTCGGCCGGAACGGTTATTGCGCTGGCCACCTGGGGCGTCTGGTCCGGCGTTATCATTGGCGCCCTGGCGCTGATGGCGGGCGTGCTCGCCGAGGCCGCCTATACGACCATCGTCGTCCAACCGATCCTCCACAATCAGCTGGCGCCCGACAGACCACCCTACTCGGCCACGCCCCTGACCTATTCGGAGCTGACCCGCTTTCATCTACCCCTGGCGGCTACATCACTGCTGATTCTGCTTGTCCAACCTCTGGTCACGTCCAGCCTGGCCCGACTTGACCAGCCTACGTTGTCACTTGCTGCCTGGCCCGTCTTGTTCCAGATATTACTGATGGGACGTGCGGCCGCGTTGGCGCTGCCGGAAGTCATTATCGCGCTCTATGAGGACGACGCCGACTTTCAGGCACTGCGACGATTCAGCTACGGTCTGGCGGGCATCGTGCTGGCGGCAATGATCGTCTTCAGTTTCACACCTCTGGCGACAGGTTACGTCTATCGCGTCCAGGATCTCACGCCCGCTGTCGGCAGCCTGGTACTATCCAGCCTGGCCCTGTTCGTCGCCTACCCCACGCTGGCTGTGCTGATTTCGTGGGTGCGGGGTCTGCTCATCCAGCGGCGCTCCACGCGCCAGGTAAACATCGGCATGTTCATTAATCTAGGCGTTACGATTGTCGTCCTGATGGTTGCGCTGGCCCAGCAACGGCCCGGTCTGCCTTCGGCGGCCGTCGCGCTCAATCTGGCCGTTTTCGCCGAGCTGGTCTATCTCGCGTGGCAGACCCAGGCACAGCTGCCCAAGAATCTACGTCTAATCGGCCGCCGCGAGGCTGCCCCGAGTCCAACATCCTGACCGATCCAATGACACTCACCACGGATATCCTATGAGCTATCAAGTAACCCATATTCCCGCAGGACCACTCCAGACCAACTGCTACGTTCTGACCTGCACCACGACTGGCAGCGCGGCCGTTATTGATCCGGCATGGGATGGCGCAGAGATTGCCGGCTATGTAGCCGAACAAGGGTGGACAGTCAGCCATATCTTGCTGACCCACACCCATTTCGACCATGTCGGCGGGTTGGCGGCGCTGCAGGCGGCCACAGGCGCACCCGTCTACGCCCATGCGGAGTCGCTGCCCATGCTGCGCCTGGCGTCAGCAAGCGCCAGTCGGTGGCAGTTCGAGATGGAACAGCCCGACGACCCAACTGAGTTTCTGGAGGCTGGACAGCGGATTGAGGTAGGGCAGTTGGCGTTGGACGTCCTGTTTACCCCTGGCCACGCACCCGGTCACGTCTGCTTCTACCTGGCCGACAAGGGGGCTCTCTTCGATGGCGATGTGCTCTTCCAGCAAAGCATTGGACGCACGGACCTGCCCGGTGGTGACTACCCCCTTCTAATGCGCAGCATTCAGACAGAACTAATGACGCTCCCTGACGAAACGGTCGTATTGTCCGGCCACGGTGCGGCCACGACGATTGGCGACGAACGCCGCGACAATCCCTTCCTCGCTGAACTTCGTTAGTTGGAGGGTGGCTCCGGCGTAGCAGTTGGGGACGGCGTCGCAGTCGGCGTCGGCACGGCACCTTGCCAGGTGAAGAAGCCCGGCGCGCTCGTTTCGCCGCCGAAGGTGTAGGTGAATGCGCCATCACTGCGCCGGCCATTGACCTGCACAATGCTCACCAGCCAGCGCATGGCACGGGCCTCAGCGATCGTGGGTCGCCACTCCGAGGGGACACGAAACGATGTGTCGCGCGTGAAGCCGCGCAGCGGCAGAGCGTCGCCGGCTTCGAGGTCGAGCATTTCGACCATGTACCATTCACTCTCGTCCAGGTTCTTTACGGCCACCCACTGCAAGAGCGGCGAAGGCACGTCGACGAGCGCTTCATCAGCAGGGTAGAGCAGGTTTGGCCCTTGCGGCAGCGCGGTGGGCAGCGGTGTTGGCGAAGGGCCGGGCGTGGGTGGCAGCGAGTCGGCCAGAACAATGCGCGGGATGCACAAGGTATCGCCCGGCTGTAGGAGTTGAATCGAATCCATCGTCTGCCGGTTCACGGCGATGATCGCCTCCAGGGGCACGCCGCGATTGGCGGATAGCGCATACGCCGAATCACCGGATTGGATGGTAATGATCTCACAGTCGGTGACATCGGCTACCACCGGTTCGCCATTCAACTCGAAGAGGATTGATTCCAGCGGTGGCGTGGCGGTCGGCCAGGGGATGACCAGTGCTTGGTCAGACTGGATCGGCGCTCCCACCTCGAATCCATTGGCTGCGGCAATGCTTTCGGCCGATACGCGGTACAGTAAGGACAGACCAAACAGCGTCTCGCCGGCCGAGACCGTGTGGCCTCGCGGGTCACGCGGGGTGGCGGTTGGGTCGGGGATCGGCGTCTCCGTCGGGGCTGTGGTCGCCTCCGGTGACGGAGAAGGTGTTGCGGACGGAGTTGGGGTACGAGTCGGGTCAAGCGGCAAGGGAGATGCGGTAGGCATAAGCGCGGCCATTACTTCGGGCGCATTGTCGCGCAGCGCAAGCCACGCCCCGCCCAATCCCAGGACGACGACCGCCGTTGTCAGCCAGAATATCCATGAGGACCGCCGCTCCCGAACCTGCGACGTCGTGACCGCCGGCAATGCAGCCTGCTCGACGACACGATCCACCGATACCGTGGACTGGGCTACAGACACCGGCTCAGGGCGGGGCGCCGGATCCGGACGTGTTGGTTCCGCTTGCATCTGAGGCGGGTCCGCAGAGGGTTGGGTCTGTTCCAACCCACACATCACACAGCGCTCAGCCCCCGGCGGTACAACGCTGTCGCAGCGCGCGCAACGGTGAATAGTCTGTGTGTCGTCGGGTGGGGTTTCGTCCGTGTCCATGGCAACTTCCGGCCCCACATTATACCGGAGCGCCTGTGTGGAGCGAAACGGCGGTTAAACGTTACTCATTTACAGGCTGATGGACGAATCTGTTACAATACCGGGTAGAAGCAGAATCGACCTACCGGGCGCGGAGCCGCTTGGCGAGTGACCCCGCCACGAACCAGCTTAAGAGGCATAACAGACCCTTATGGCCAATCTCAAGACAACCTACCTCGGCTTGCAGTTGAACTCACCTATCATTGCGTCATCGTCGCCAATCTCGGAAACGGTTGACAACATCAAACGGCTTGAAGAAGCCGGGGCTGGAGCGGTCATCCTGTTCTCCTTGTTCGAGGAACAAATCGAGCTGGACGAGCTTGGGTACAGCAAGTACTACCGAACGCATCGCGACGAACTACCAGAGGCGCTCCGCCACATTCCCAATATGCAGGAGTACAATCATGGTGCCGGTGGCTACCTGGCTCACGTCTATCAGGCCAAGCATGCCGTCAAGATGCCGGTCATCGCCAGCCTCAACGGATATTACGGCAGCGGCTGGACGCGCTACGCACGGCTGCTCGAGGCAGCCGGAGCCGATGCCATCGAGCTGAACATCTACTATCTGGCGACCAAGCCGCACGTATCAAGCCGTGACACCGAGCAGATGTACGTCGATCTCGTAGCCAGCGTGAGACAGTCGGTTCGCATCCCCGTCGCTGTAAAACTGAGTCCATACTTTAGCGCGATGGCCCACATGGCCCATCGTGTAGCCGACTCAGGAGCCAACAGTCTTGTGCTGTTCAACCGCTTTTACCAGCCTGATTTCGACATCGAAACAGAAACGATTGTACCCACGCTCGATCTGAGCACGTCGTCAGAGCTGCGGCTGCGCTTGCGGTGGGTGGCGCTGCTCTACGGACAATTGGCGGCTGAACTGGCAATTACGGGCGGCGTCCACACAGCGGCAGACGTGATCAAGAGCGTCATGGCCGGGGCGAGCGTCGTGAACGTGGCCTCCGTGCTGCTGAAGCAGGGGATCGACTACTTGCCAACCTGGCTGCAAGAGATAAGCGACTGGCTCGACTCCCACCACTATGACTCTATCGACGAGATTCGCGGCAAGCTAAGCCACATTCAAACCGGAGATACGGCGGCTTTGGAACGAGCCAACTATCTCAGTGTTCTTCTTTCGCAGCGAACCAAGGATAGCGATCTGGAGTAGTCTCCTGCCACCATGCAGGCCACCGCTTTGCTGCCTGATCGGCTATGTCCAGAGTTCACTACCTACAATAGACAAACGAGGAGCGTACTGTGTCCATCATCCTGACCGTAAACGATCGTGAAGTGGAGTTCGACGTCCGGGAAACGGATAATCTGCGGGACGCGCTGCGCTCCGGGGGCTTCTTTAGCGTGCGCTTCGGGAGCCACTCCGGCGAAACGGGAGCGGCCGCAATCCTGATAGACGGCCGACTCCGCAGCACAGACACCATGCTCGTCGGGCAAGCTGTTGGCCACCGCCTGGAAACGATTGAGGGGCTGACGAGTCAGATTGGCGAGCTACACCCGATTCAGCGCGCCTTCATTGAGACCGGCGCCATTCAATCTGGCTACTCGACTCCAGCCATGATTCTGGCGGCCAAAGCTCTGCTGACAGAGAAACCGGACCCCAGCGAAGCCGAGGTGCGTGACGCCCTCTCCGGCGTCCTTTGCCGCGAGACCGGCTATCTCAAGCCGGTCGAAGCGGTGCTGCGGGCCGCCGCCTACCTGCGAGGCGAAACAGTGCCACCTTATCCCGGCCCCGACATGGTTGATGCCAGCTTCCTGCTGACCGAAGACGGTGGCGAATGGCCGCCTGAAGATAGCGGCGTCGATGATGGGCCCGTCACAGGCGGCTCTTCCGGCAATCAGGTCCAGACCGATATCCGACCTGTCACCGATATCGTGCTGCAGAGCCAGGTGCCGGACACCAATGTCGTCGGCAAGCCAGAGACAAAGGTCGACGCCATCAAGTTGGCCAAAGGCAACCCCGCGTTTGTCGATGACATCGAAATGCGTGGACATGCTGCACGCCAAGCTGCTCACGAGCCCCCACGCCCACGCCCGAATCCTCGAAATCGACGACAGCGCGGCCCTGACTATGCCCGGCGTGCATGCCGTAATCCATTACAAGAATGTCGAGCGGGTCAAGTACGCCTCTGGCGGCCAATCCTACCCGAACCCACCACCGCACGATCAGGTCAGTTTCGACAACAAGGTGCGCTATGTCGGAGACCGGGTCGCGGCTGTGGCGGCTGAAACCCTTGAAGAAGCTGAAGCCGCTCTGGCAGCGATCGACGTAACTTACGAACTGCTGCCCGCTGTCTTTGATGAGACTGAGGCGATTCAGCCCGGCGCGCCAGTCATCCATGACGAGAGCGACACCGAGGGCATCCACGATGCCAGCCGTAATATCGTCCACCACATCGAGGCCGATCTCGGTGACGTGGAGCAAGGCTTCGCGAGCAGCACACACGTTTTTGAACATACCTACACCGTCCATCAGGTCCAGCAAGTGCCCATCGAACCACACATCGCGATAAGCTGGTGGGACGCTGACGAGCGCCTGGTCATTCGAACGTCCACGCAGGTACCGTTCCATGTGCGCCGGATGGTTGCGCCCCTTCTGGGCCTGCCGGTCAGCCGCATACGGGTCATCAAGCCTCGCATTGGCGGCGGATTTGGGGTCAAGCAGGAGATGCTGATCGAAGATATCGTGGGGCATCTGACGTTGGCCACGAACCGGCCCGTACGTCTTGAGCTGACGCGCTCGGAAGAGTTTCGCAGCAGCCGCACGCGTCATCCCGAGACAATCACCTACAAGAGTGGCGTTTCCGAAGACGGCATTTTACAGAGCATGGAGATGCGCGTTGTGGGGAACACCGGAGCGTATGGGACGCACGGTCTGACCGTGTTGACCGTTTCGGGTCTGCGCGGCCTGAGCAGCTACAACAGCCCGAACCGTCGTTTCGATTGCCAGGTCGTCTATACCAACCTGCCTGTGCCCGGAGCATACCGGGGCTACGGCGCACCCCAGGCACTATTCGCACTTGAGTCCCATATGGATGAAATTGCCTACGAGTTGGGACTGGACCCGATCGAGTTTCGCCAGAAGAATTGGGTGCAGGCAGGGGATCCACTTTCAATTGCCCCGCTGCTTGGTGAAGGCGAGAAGGAGACGGTCATCACTGTCCCCATTATCCTCTCATGCGGGCTGGACGAATGTTTCGTCCAGGGAACAAAGGCCATCGAATGGGAGCGCAAGACCGATCCGCATTGGCGAACTGTGCCCGGCAAACCACATCTTCGCCGCGGGCTCGGCGCGGCCATGTGTATGCACGGTACCGCGATTCCCGGCCTCGACATGGGTGCAGCCAGCATCAAGATTAACGATGATGGGTCGTTCAATGTGTTGGTCGGCGCCACCGACCTTGGCACAGGTTCGGACACGGTGCTGGCCCAGATTGCGGCCGAAGTGCTCGGCGTTCCCACTGAGCGACATCATCATCTACTCCAGCGATACCGATTTCACACCCTTTGACACAGGTGCCTACGCCAGCTCGACCACCTACATTTCAGGCACAGCTGTCAAGAAAGCGGCCGAACAGGTCGCGGACCAGATTCGGGAGCGGGCTGCGCTGATGCTGGAGTTGGAGTCGCCGCGGGGCATCGTTCTGCGCGACTGTCAGGCCGTTGCGCCCGACGGTCGGACCGTGGACCTGGAAACGTTGGCCCTCCACTCGCTTCATCAAGACCAGCAGCGCCAGATCATGGCTACCGCCTCATTCGTCAGTATGGATTCGCCGCCCCCGTTCGCCGGGCAGTTTGCCGAGGTGGAGGTCGACATCGAGACCGGGCAGGTGACAGTGACCAAGCTGGTGATGGCGGTCGATGCCGGTGTGCCCATCAACCCGATCACTGCCAGCGGTCAGGTAGAGGGAGGCATGGTACAGGCGTTGGGCTATGGCCACTCTGAAGAGATGGCCTACGACGACGAGGTAATCTGGTTAATCCAGCGCTTGGTCCCTATCACATCTATCGCGCAGACGAGATGCCGTGGCTGAAGGCGATCCTCGTGCAGACCCACGAACCCACCGGGCCGTTTGGCGCCAAGGCGATTGCGGAAATCCCCAAAGATGGCGTCGCGCCGGCCATTGCCAACGCCATCTACGATGCGATCGGCGTTCGTATTCGCGGGATACCCTTCACACCGGCACGCGTTCATGCGGCGATGCAAACGTAGTGGGATGGGAAAGACTGTGGGGCTGTGGGAAATCATGAGCGACTGCGTCATGGCAGGCCACTGGCAGGAGTTCGGCTAGAGGGCGACAAGGGAAGCTGCACCAGACGTTACAACACTTACGGCTAGGCTAAGCCAAGCCGTAAGTGTGTAGACCACCCCTCGTAGGTCTCCAATTTGGCTCACCCCCCACGAGGTAAATTCAGTATACACCGCTGCCACCCGGCAAGAAGTGACATATGTCATGGGCTGCGGGTGATCTTTGTCACTTGTCGCCATGACATCACGCGCTAACTGTCAGTCGAATTGGGCATCTTCGTCGGAGGATGTGGTCGAACGGACCTGCCCATGTTCGGTCTTTTGGCAAGTGGCGGTGTGACAGTCTAATGCGCCCGGAGGGACTCGAACCCCCAACCGTCTGGTTCGAAGCCAGATACTCTGTCCAATTGAGCTACGGGCGCCTGTCTACAAAAAAGAGCTAATGACAGAATATCATCAGCTCAGGGCGAGTGGTGGGATTTGAACCCACGATCTTCTGGGCCACAACCAGACGTGTTAACCCCTACACCACACCCGCCACACAGTCGCGAAAGAATCGCGAACAGCGACGTAATGCTAGCACAATCGTGGTCTGCAAACAAGCGCTCGACGTGAGAAGATATTGAGTGCGCCTGCGATTTGTCAGCCCGATTCGACGTATGCTATAATCCCGTAGCTACGCCACCCTAGCTCAATCGGCAGAGCGAGCGCTTCGTAAGCGCTAGGTTATCGGTTCGATTCCGATGGGTGGCTTGAACAGTGTGCCCTGGTTTCCCTCCAGGGCTTTTTGTTAGGGGCAGCCAATAGCACAGAGGATATCATGGGCGAACAGGCAACAACGGCACTCCAATACGACCCCATTGTCTTCGGCGTCGCGGGGGGTACAGCCTCTGGCAAGACAACTGTCGCCCGCGCAGTGTTGGAGGCTGTCGGCGCGGGACAGGTCGCCTACCTGCCCCACGACGCTTACTATCGCGACCGCGGCGATCTGCCGTTCGAGGAGCGAGCGCGTCTCAATTACGACCATCCCGACTCGCTTGAAACCAAGCTGCTGGTTCGGCACATCAAAGAGTTGTCGCAGGGCATCCCGGTGGAAGTGCCGGTCTATGATTTCACGGAGCACCGCCGGACTGAACAGATCATTCGTACGGAACCATCTCCCCTGATTCTCGTCGATGGTATCCTCATCTTCACCAAGCGAAAGCTGCGTGAGCTCATGGACATTAAGGTCTATGTGGATACTGATGCTGACATTCGTTTCATCCGGCGTCTCGACCGTGACATGAACGAACGCGGTCGATCGTTGGATTCGGTGGTCAAGCAGTACATGGAGACGGTCCGTCCGATGCACATGAAGTTTGTCGAGCCGAGCAAGCGATACGCCGACGTGATAATTCCCGGGGGTGGGCACAATCGTGTGGCGATGGAGATGGTCGTCAGCCGCTTGCGCGAGCTGCGTCGACAACAGCTTGAACTACCTGACCTTGAGTAGACTACGAAAGAGGAACCGCAACTATGTTTGAATGGGCAAAGCAACGCGTTGTTGTAACTGGCGGATCGGGATTCCTTGGTCGCCATGTCGTCGCCGCTCTGGAGGCGCGCAACCCGGCGGAAATCATCGTGCCGCTGCACAGCGAATACGATTTGCGCCGGCAGGAAGCGATTGTCCGCTTGCTGAAAGAGGCAGATCCGACGATGGTCATCCATCTCGCCGCGACCGTTGGCGGTATCGGCGCCAATCGTGCACATCCGGCCGAGTATTTCTACGACAACCTCATCATGGGCACGCAGCTTCTGCATGAGAGCTGGGTAGCCAAGGTCGACAAGTTCGTCGCTATTGGCACCGTGTGTGCTTATCCGAAGTTCACGCCGGTGCCATTTCGGGAAGATGACCTGTGGGATGGCTATCCCGAGGAAACCAATGCGCCCTACGGCCTGGCCAAAAAGATGCTTCTGGTGCAGAGCGAGGCATATCGCCAACAGTATGGCTACAATTCGACGTTCCTGCTGCCGGTCAATCTATATGGACCGGGGGACAACTTCGATCTTGAGACTTCCCATGTCATCCCCGCGCTGATTCGCAAGTGCATCGAAGCCCAGGAGCGCGGCGACAGTACCATCGTGGCCTGGGGCGACGGCTCGCCGACCCGTGAGTTTCTCTACGTTACTGACGCCGCCGAAGGCATCATCCTCTCTGCCGAAAGGCTCAACCAGAGTGACCCGGTCAATCTAGGTTCAGGCTTCGAAATAAGCATCAAGGACCTGTTGACCAAGATTGCCCGTTACAGCGGTTTCGAAGGGGATATCATCTGGGACACCAGCAAACCGAACGGCCAGCCGCGACGGGCGCTGAACACAGACCGAGCGCGAGACCTGTTTGGCTTTGAAGCGAGCACCGGGTTCGACGAGGGCCTGCAGCGAACGATCGAGTGGTACAAGCAGGTCGGCCAATACCAACTACAGCAGTCAGAGCCTACAGACGCTTGAGACGAATCTGACATCCCAGACAACCTACCATGAGCCTGGCCGAACGCAGTGTCACCTCAGCTGCGTGGAATATCGGGACCAACAGCCTGAAGGTTGGTGTGCTGCTGGCCCGCATGGTCATCCTGGCTCGTCTACTGCCAGTCGAAACGTTTGGCATCTACACCTTCGCGCTCTCCCTGGTTACGTTGACCGGCATCTTGCCCAGCTTTGGTATGGGCGGCGCCTATCTGCACCGGGCCCCTGAGACGGCTGACGAGGATCACGCCGCATCAGTCCATTTTTCACTGAAGATCGTCCTGACGGCCGTTTGGGCCTTCGCCCTGATCGTTGGCGCGGTCTTGCTGACCGAACCGCCCCTCACGGCAGCGCTCATCGCCCTCACCGCTATTTACGCCGGACTGCACTTGACTGAGACGCCACAGTTTGTCCTGACTCGCCGGGTGGAACACCGGCGCATGGCAACGATCGATTTGCTGGCGGCAGTTCTATCGTCAATCGTCGCGGTGTGGTTGGCCTGGCGCGGCGCGACGCTCGGAGCGCTCGTGTCCACTGACTTGATCGCCTTGCTAGTCTCGGTAACGGGTTTCTACCTCTGGCGGCCCATCTGGAAACCACGCCTCGCCTGGGCACGCTCGACGGTCAGCTACTATTTGCGCTTCGGTGGCAAGAACATGGTCAGCATTGGATTGGGCGCTGCCTTGGACGATATTGACGACTTGTGGACTGGCGCGAATCTTGGTGCAGTGGCGCTCGGCTTCTACTCCCGCGCCTACGCCTTCGCCACCTACCCGCGGCGCATTCTGGCCTATCCGCTCAATCTGGTTGCGGGTGGGACGTATGCCGAAGTCAAGGACGACCCGCTGCGACTATCGCAGTCATTCTTCCGCACCTCCGCGCTGCTGATTCGTGCCGGCTTTCTTCTAGGCGGCGGCCTGGCTCTGGTTGCGCCAGAGCTGGTGCTGGTTGCACTCGGCGAGAAGTGGCTGCCGATGGTGGATGCGTTTCGACTGATGCTGATCTACTCTTTGCTCGACCCGCTGCGGGTGACCGCGGGTACACTGTTTGTGGCCATCGGCCGTCCGGAAAAGCTTCTTCTGTCACGCCTTGTACAATTAGCGGTTCTGCTGGGTGGGCTGTTTCTGCTTGGGCCCAGATATGATATCGTAGGCGTAGCGCTGGCGGTTGACGCCATGCTGGTGGTCGGACTTATCATGTTGCTGGTCCAGGCACGAGAACATGTCACGTTCTCAGCCACGCGGCTGTTCGGGGCGCCGACAGTCGCTCTGGGCTTCGCTCTGGCGGCGGCTGTGGCTGCAAATCAATGGTTGTGCCCTGTGCTGCTGGGCAGTGTGCAATGCCTCAACCCCTGGGTGAGCGGATTGACGAAAGGCATCACCTTTGGAGTCGTCTATGGCGCAGTCCTGTTCCTGATCGAGCGTGAGGATCTGTCCCATTATGCGCGGACTTTTCGCAACATACTGACCTCGCGCCAGACTGAAGGGGACGACCAGTAGCACCGTCAAAGACCACGACACAACGCCACTATGGGTATTCCTGCACTGCCACCACCACTCGATTCCACCCGCTCTGGCTGGCCGTGGGACGGTGTGGAGCCGCCGGTTACGCAGAGTGGCGCGGGGGATGACGCGTGGCCGCGAATCACGATTGTCACGCCGTCATTTAACCAAGGTCTGTTTCTGGAGGAGACGATTCGTTCTGTGCTGGCACAAGGCTATCCTCGCCTGGAGTATATTGTTCTCGACGGTGGCAGCACGGACAACAGTGTGGAGATATTGACGCATTACGACCGCGTTATCACCCATTGGGAGAGCAAGAAAGACGCCGGGCAGGCCGACGCTATCAACCGGGGCTTCGGTATGGCGACCGGCTCCGTGTTGGGCTGGCTCAACTCCGATGACATCTACTTGCCGGGCACACTACTCTCCATCGCGCGGCAGTTCACCGCGAAGCCCGCGGCCCAACTCATCTATGGAGAAGGATGGTATATTGACGAGTCCAGTAAGCGGATTGAACCATGCCGGTTCGTGCGCCGCCGCTTTGACCGCACCTATCTGGTAAACCGGGACCCAATCTTGCAGCCAGCCGCATTCTGGCGTCAGGAGCTATGGACTGCTGTCGGTCCGTTGAACAGCCGGCTCAACTGGGTCTTCGACTGGGAGTGGTTCATTCGCGCCTACGATCTTGCCCGGTTTGACTACCTGCCACAACATCTGGCGGGCTATCGCGTCCAACCGGCTGCCAAGACACGCACCGGCGGCCTGATACGCCAGCAGGAGCATGGTCGCGTCACGCGCCAGTATGGCGGTGTGTGGCATCCGAATCATGTCGTTCAGCGAACCAGGGCACTGGACGCATCGATGCAGCAGGCCACTGCGCGCTGGCCTGCGCCACTCGCCTGGCCGTTTCGAGGTCTGGCATCGCTGCCCAGGATCATCGCAGAGCGCGTGCTCCATGGAACCTACATGCGCTAATATGAACGGTGCCCAACCTGAGCCTCTGCGAGTGGCTTTCACCCCGGTCTATCCCAACCCGTACCAGCATCTGCTAGGCGACGCCCTGTCAGCGGAACAGGTGGACGTCACGATGCAAGCTACGCTCCCATCCATTAGGTGGCTACACGAAAACGCCGGGGCTTTTACCTGGCTGCATCTCCATTGGCTCTCTGGCTTATACATGTCTCGCTATCGCACACCCGCCACACTGGTCCGCTTTTGGCGCTGGCTCGACGTTGCCCAACAGCTCGGCTACCGCCTGGCATGGACTGCCCACAATGTCCTCCCCCACCGACCGGGCCTGGACCGCCTGCACGCCCGGGTGCGACAACGAATCCTGAGGGAAGCTGACCTTGTGATCGCCCACTGCGAACAGGGACGGGATGCGCTCCAGGCGACATTCGGTATTGACCGCACTATCCATGTCGTGCCCATCGGCTCGTACGCCGGGACGTTTCCTCTCGAAGTCACCCGCGACTCCGCCCGCCAGCGTCTGCAGATTGGCCGCGACCGATTTGTCTACCTCAGCCTGGGCAATATCGCCTCCTATAAAGGCTTGGCCATCTACGCACGCTTGTTTCTGGAAACGGCCGCACCGACCGACCTGGCCCTCATCGCCGGGCGGAACAGGGACGCTGCGCTGACCCATGACCTGGAGCAATTGGCCCGCAGCGACAGCCGCTTGCGCGTCGATGCGGGCTTCATCCCGGACGACGAGCTGCAGCTATACCTGCGGGCAGCCGATGTGGTCGTAGCCCCCTTTGAACGCATCTTGACATCGGCCTCGGTCATGACCGCCATGGCTGCTGGTCTCCCAGTCATTGTGCCCAACCTCGGCTGTCTGCCGGAGCTGGTTACAGGGGACTCCGGTCTGGTCTATGAAGCAGGTCCTGGTGGCCTCAGGGATTCACTACGCGAAATCAAGCACCGTGACCTTGAGGGCATGCGGCTGGCGGCGGCCAATCGGGCCGCCTCCTTCAGCTGGGCAGCGATCGCCAGGCAAACGGCCGCCCTCTATCGAAGCCATCTTCCCTCTCGCGCTGCCTCAGAGGAGTCCCGTGTCTGAGCCCGGCTCCCTCCATCCACCGCGCGTGACCATCCTGTCGTCCGTCCACCTGGCGCTCGACAATCGGGTCTTCTACCGGCAGGCACAAACATTGCAGCGCGCCGGCTACGATGTCACGCTCATCGCCATTCACGATCGGGATGAGATCAAGGATGGCGTCACAATTCGCGGCCTTGCCCGTGTCCCGCGCTGGAAGCGCCCGCTGCTCTGGCGCCGGTTACTCAGCTTAGCCCGCGAAACCGACGCCGACATCTACCAGATTCATGACCCGGAGCTGCTGCTTGTCACACCCTGGCTGAGGCGTCTCACCGGACGGCCGACGATCTACGACAGTCACGAACTGTATCCGGAATTCGTCGCGGTCAAGGATTACTTGCCGGGGTGGCTGCGCGGGCCGCTCTCGCGCCTGACCGGTTTTCTGGAGCCGCGGCTGGCCAGCCGGGAAAGCGGGCTGCTCTTCGCTGATGATGCGATTGCCCGCAGCTTCGCCCACATCGATCGGCCAAAAGCGACGCTGTTTAACTTTCCTGAGCGTGGCTTCGTCACATGGGCTAGCGAGCAAACGACCGACATAGACCGGCGGTCACCTATCGTTCTCTACCTGGGGGGCATGGAGCGCAATCGGGGAACGGCCGAAATGGTGGCGGCGTTCGCGTTGGTCCACGACCAGAATCCGGCTGCCCGGCTGCTTTTGGTCGGCCACTTCATGCCACCGGAGCTTGAGGCAGAGGTGCGCCAGGACGCTCGAGAGCGCGGGCTTGACAACGCCATTACGATCACCGGTCGCGTTCCGTTCGAGCAGATTGGCTTCTATTTGCGCCAAGCAGCCGTTGGTTGGGTTCCGTGGCAGGCGTACCCGAAAAACGAGCACAACATACCTACAAAGCTGTTCGAGTATATGGCATACGGGCTGCCTGTTGTGGCCAGCGATCTCGCATCAACACGGCCGTTTGTTCGCCACGGCGAGTCGGGCTACCTCGTCACGCCGTCCGATGTGACGGCTCATGCGAACGCCATCCTCTCCCTGCTGGAGTCGCCTGCCCAGGCCCAGTCAATGGGCCGCGAAGGCCAACAGCTCGTTCGCCAGCAGTTCAATTGGGATCCAATGGCGCAGCGGTTGCTCGATGTCTACCAGCGCGTCCTGACACATGCTCCGTCACGCGCAAGTGAAAGCTAGTGTGTGAGATCGTCCAAACGTAGAAAGTGCAGTGGACAACACCGCAGGGAAAGCTATCATAAGCTGTGTCGCCCAGTTTGATTGTGAGTCTGCTATGCGTTTGTTGTTCCTGACCGCTCGCCTGCCCTATCCGCCGAATCGCGGCGACAGATTGCGTGCGTATCATTTCATTCGCGAATTGTCTCGCGAACATCGCATAACGCTGCTGTCGTTCGTGGCCGACGATTCGGAAAGCGGTCTCTTGGCGGGATTACGCCCCTTCTGCGATTCGATTCAGCTTGTCCACCTACCGCAACGCCAATCGGTCATCGGCGCAGCGCGTGGTCTGTGGCGCCGCGAATCGCTACAGTCGCTCTACTATCACTCGCCCCACATGCAGAAAGCCGTGGATGGCCTGATGGCCACGAACAGTTTCGATGCGGTCTACGTCCATCTATTCCGCATGGCCCAATATGTGCGACGCCACGAATCTGTGTACAGAATCGTAGATCTGACCGATGTCATCTCCACCGAGATCGCCCGTTCCCTGCCCTACCGCGACGCTTTGTGGCGGGCTGTCTATCGCGTCGAGCTGCCGCGGATCCAGAAGGCGGAACTGGCTGCCACCCAGACAGCCGATGAGACCTGGGTCATCTCTGTGGCGGAGCGTCGCGCTCTGGCAGACCTGGGTGCGACTGGCCCGGTGGAAGTCGTACCCAATGGCATCGATGTTCTCCGCTTCCACCCCACAAGCCAGCGTAGGACTCCCAATACGTTGATATTCGTGGGACACTTGGGCGTACTGCATAACATTGACGCCGCGGAACATCTGGCCCAGGATATCCTGCCGCTCGTGCGTCAGGAGATTCCCACCGCCCAACTTAAGATAGTCGGCGCAGAACCGGGAGAACGCGTGCGGCGGTTGGCAGAACTGCCAGGGGTGGATGTGCTCGGTCACGTCGCCAATCTAAACGACGCTCTGAACAGCGCCTCCCTATTCGTAGCCCCGCTGCGATTTGCGGCTGGCGTACAGAATAAGGTGTTGGAGGCCATGGCAGCCGGACTGGCGGTTGTGACTACATCCTGCGTGAATGAGGGGCTGGTCGCTGAGGACGGGCAACATCTGGTCATCGCTGACGGGACGGAACCAACTGCCACGGCAGTCATCACCTTACTGCGCAACACCGCTCAGCGTGATGCGCTCGGCGAGGCGGGCCGTCTCTTCGTCACATCCACATTCAGTTGGAACCGGGTGACTGAGCGGCTGCAAACTATTGCCCAGTTCCGACCGACCCATCTGCCTTAGCGCTATCGGAGCATTGTAGGCTCTGTTTTAGAATCGGGCGCAACTATGCTATGCTTGGCCGCCATGGGTGCAGCGTCCTTTCACGGGCGTCACCGGCGATGCAGTAGAGTCAGCCCGCCGAGCACAACCCACCCTGTATGACGACCCCAACCGTTGCCTGAATGGTGAAGCCCTATGGAGACCCGATTATCGCGCTGGCTAGGTGGTGTTCTGGAGGCCGGCTGGCTGGCAGCCATCATCACCGTCCCGCTCTTCTTCAACATCCACTCCGACCGCGTTTTTGAGCCGGACAAGATCGCGCTGCTGCGATCCATCGCCCTCGTGATGGTGGCGGCGTGGCTTGTGCGCTTTGTCGATAACCGCGAGTGGCGCAACTTGAATCGCCTGCGGCCGTCCAACGCCGAATCGTTCTGGCACCGCCCCTTCGTTCTGGCGGTGCTCATTCTGGCTGCGGTCTACCTGTTTGCTACCCTGTTCTCAGTGACACCACAGGTCAGCCTCGCCGGATCGTACCAACGGCTCCAGGGCACCTATACGACATTAACCTATATCACGATATTCCTCCTCATGGCCGCCACTATTGACCGACGCGAACAGGTCCGGCGTGTTGTGACGGTGGCCATCGTCACCAGCATCCCTATCGCCTTCTACGGCTTGCTGCAGCGCTTTGGTCTGGATCCTTTGCCGTGGGGCGGCGATGTATCCAATCGCGTGGCCGGGCACATGGGCAACGCCATCTTCATCGCTGCCTACCTGATCATGGTCGTGCCGCTGACTCTCTCGCGCGTCATCGACGCCTTTAGCGACATTTTGGGCTCCGAGAAACTGGCCGCATCCGACGTCGTGCGCTCCAGCATCTACATCTTTACGCTGGCTATCCAGTTGATCACCATCTACTGGTCCGGCAGCCGCGGTCCCCTGATCGGTCTGGCCGTCGGCCTATTCTCCTTCACGCTTGTCCTGCTTGTGTCACTGCGTGACGTGTCTCGCCAGGGCGAGACAGGGGCCGCCAACCGGGCGCCCGGACTGATACCGGCCAGCTTACTGCTGCTGCCCTCGTTGTTAGCCCTGCTGCTTAGCAAACCAATCAGCGAGAGCACCACGCCCCTGGTTGCTTTCGCCGTCTTCATGGGCACGGTTGCCCTGTCCGTGCTGGGCATCTTCCTGATGGTGGCGGCCGGGCGAGGCTGGCGCTGGTTGTGGCTGGGCTGGATTGCGCTGACTATTTTCGTGGGCGGCTGGCTGCTCCTGTTCAACGTGCCGTCCGAGCGGACAGCGTCGCTGCGCGGGGTTCCCGTTGCCGGCGCGGTGTTAGACACCCTGGACGAATGGCGCGACTTGCCGACGATCGGCAGCTATGGCCGGATGCTTGACCCCAGCAACACTGAGGGCCGCGAAAAGAGCGGTCGCGTTCGAGTCCTGATCTGGGAAGGGGTCGTCGATCTCATCTCCCCCCATGACCCGCTTGTCTATCCTGACGGCCGGACCGATCCGTTTAACGCCATCCGAACGCTGATTGGGTATGGCCCGGAGTCGATGTACGTCGCTTATAACAGCTTCTATCCGCCGGAACTGGCCACCATCGAAGCGCGCAACGCCTCACCGGATCGCTCCCACAACGAGACGTTCGACGCGCTGGTGATTACCGGCGTGCTGGGCTTCCTCAGCTGGCAGGCGCTGTACCTCACGGTCGTCCTCTTCGCCTTCCGCTACCTCGGTGTTGTCCGCTCGCGACGAGACTTCTGGGTCTTTATCGGTCTGGTGGTTGGCGCGGCGGCGGTTGGAGCGCTCACAGCGTGGCTGGCAGGCACCATCTACCTGGGCGTAGCCGTGCCCACCGGCGTCGTAGCGGGCGTCGTCATCTATCTGATTTACTACGCTCTCTTCAGTCGCCCGGCCGAAAGAGAGGCCGGGAACGAACCGATCGGAACTCCGTTCCAGGTGGATCGCCTGCTCATGAACGCTCTGGTCGCGGCCGTTTTGGCCCACTATGTCGAAATACACTTCGGCATCGCTATCGGCGCGACGCGGCTCTATTTCTTTGTCTACGTAGCACTCATGGTCGCCCTGGCCTATGCGCTGCCCAGACTACGGGCAGCGTCCGAAGCCGTGGAGACCATTCAGACATCAGGACGCAAGCGCAAACGAGACGCCGACCCCGCTCCGATTCCTCAACAGGGCCTGAGCAGCCTTGTCACGGTGGCGCTGCTCATCATGCTCATGATTGGCACCATTGGCTACTCGTTCGTCACTTACGCCCTGCCTCCTGACAAGGTCATCGAGTCCAGCGCAGACCTGACTACACTGGAAATCTTCCAGCAATCATTTCTGCAAAACGCCCAGCGGGGATTCGTCGATTCGCCGTTCATTCTGGGGATGATGATCCTGACCTGGGTTCTTGGTTGGCTCGTCTTTCTGAGCGAGATGGCCAAACATGGCGAGCTGGCGTGGCAGTTAGACAGCGGCGCCAGGTTGCCTGACAACAGACGCTTGCTGGCAGCCGGGGGCTTCGCTGTCATGGCAGCGGCCGCCCTGCTGGCCCGCTTTCTGTTCATTGACGGAACCAGCGCCAGCAGCGTCCTGGGCCAGAGCCTTGCTTTGGCCTGGGCGTTGCCCTGCGCTATCGTCGCCTACATGCTCTTTGCCGGCCACAACGCAGCGCGGAGCGTTGGCGGCGTCACAGCGCTGGCCGGGTTGCTGTTCAGTCCGGTAGTCGTCATAAGCGGTGGGCTTTTCTACGGGTTGGCCCTTGCAGCATTGTGCGCAGCGCTCCTGGCCATCCTGTGGTCTCCAGCGTGGCGCAGGACGATACTCCCTGTCTCCTTGCTGGCGCTGCTCTCCCTTGTTGGCGGGTTGGGCTATACATTGCTTCACACGCAACGCTATCGGGCCTCGCTCTTTTTTCAGCCCGATGCCACCGTCACCAGTTTCGCGGAGCTCCGCGCACTGGAGGCCAGCCAGGCAGGCGGCTTGCTAACTGGCTACTATCTCTTTGTCTTCCTGCTCATCGCCCTTATGGCAACGGCCATCGCCTGGCCTGCCTGGCAGGGCGTGCGACGTGCCGGCCGTCCGTGGGTGTCGTCGTGGGTAACATGGCCGGTGCTCATCGCCGCCTTCGCCGCCGGGTTCCTGCTCATAAGCCAGACTAACCTGCGCATCATCCAGGCCGACATGGTCTTTAAACGCGGCCGCCCATTCGATGACCAGGCCGGCAGGCTGGCCCAGACCAATCCAGATGCGAGTCGCGACTCATGGGACGCGACCATCGCTATCTATGATCAAGCACTCGCTCTTGCTCCCGCTGAGGATTTCTACTACCTGTTCCTCGGTCGTGGCTTGCTGGAGCGCTCGGCCTTAACCCAGGATCGTGCCGAGCGGATTCAACTGCTGCAAGAGGCGGAGAATCGCTTACTTGAGGCGCAAGCCATCAATCCCCTCAACACGGACCACACAGCCAATCTGGCACGTCTGAACACGCGCTGGGCGGCTACTGTGGGCGATTCTGAGGAGATGGACCAACGTGTTCGGCTGGCTGATTCATTCTACGACCGTGCCCTGGCGCTCAGCCCGAACAACTCCGTCATTCGAAACGAGCGAGCGCGCCTTGCCCTCGAACTGATTGGCGATTGTGATCAGGCATTGGCCCTGTACGATGAATCGGTCGAGATCGACCCGCTCTATATTTTGAGCTGGCTGGCGCGCGCCGATGCTTACGTCGCCTGCGGCAACCCGCTGCCTGAGCCGGAGCGCGCCGCCTACTACGAAACGGCCGCCGGCAGCCTTCTGACAGCCCTTGACCAGCGTCCCGACAATGTGCGGGCCTGGGTTCAGCTGGCGGAGGTTTACCGCGAGATTGCGGCTAATGACCGGGCGCTCGCCGCAATCCAGGAAGCCCGCTCACGCAACAGCAGCGAGGCGTTCCCACCGGCCGATATTGATTTCATTGAAGCGCGCATCGAGACCGCCCGCGGCAATGTAGAGCAGGCTCGCGCTTTGGCCGAGCGTGCGCTGGAGACCGCCTCACCTCAAACTGCGGCCGGGCTGCAAGAGTTGCTCCTGCAGCTGCAAGGCGGTGGCGATGAGTAAGGTGCCGGGCATCAATGTAGGAGGGTGGGTCGTCTGGCCACGTTCGCCGGCATCTTCCTGATCGCCTTGACTGTCACGGCGTTTGGTACACCGTGGGTACGGCGGGCTGCGCTGGCGCTTGGCTTTGTCGACGCTCCCTCGGCCCGCAAGGTCCACCAGTCTGCTATGCCGCTCCTGGGTGGGATGGCGATTCTGGGTGGGCTGCTTGTCGCGGTTCTGGTCATCTATGGTGGTTCGCCGCCGCGCACTGTGATTGGTGTGCTGCTGGCAACCATGGTCGTCGCGCTGACCGGGCTGGCTGACGATTATCGGCCGCTCCCAGCATGGGCCAAACTGGCTGGGCAGCTCGCCGGGTTCGCCATTCTGCTCGCTTACGGCATTCGCGTCCAGCTGCCTATCCCCGAACCGCTCAATTACGCCATCACGCTCATCTGGCTGCTCGGCATTACCAACGCCATCAACTTCCTCGACAACATGGACGGACTCAGTGCCGGGGTCAGCGCCGTCATCGCCTCGTTCATCCTCCTGCTGGGACTGTTCAACGACCAGGTGCTGGTCGCCGGTCTGGCAGCCGCTATTCTCGGCTCATGCCTCGGCTTTCTGCGCTACAACTTTCCGCCGGCCACCATCTTTATGGGTGACGTGGGGTCGCTCTTCCTCGGCTTTCTGCTGGCGGTCCTTGGGCTACAGCTCCGGTTTCCGGACAATTCCAACTTCGTCACATGGATGGTGCCGGTAATTCTGTTCGGCATCCCTATCTTTGACATGACGCTGGTCGTCATCTCACGGCTGCGCCGTGGCATCAGCCCGGCGACGGCGGGCAAGGACCACACCAGCCACCGTTTGGTCTCTCTGGGGTTTAATCCGCGCGAAACTGTACTTACTCTCTACCTCATCTGCGGAATATTGGGTATGATCGCGCTCTATGTAACACAAGCAACCGTCATTGAGGGGTACGCGCTGGCGACCGCTACCGCCCTGCTGACACTCCTGGCCATCTGGTGGCTGGAAAGGACCTGGGACGCGAAGAACGACCATGACTGACCACAAACACAATCACAACCGTACGCCACACATTTCGCATTCGCCACAGTCGGTGCGCCGCCCGCTTGGATTGGCGGCTCTTCTTCTGGCGGGCGCGGCCGTCCTGGGGCTGCTGCTGCTCAATATGCAGCAAGTGGCCGCGGACGAGAGCACTGCGACCGATTCCGTAGCGGGCTATTCTCCTCATGCATCTGACGTTTCGCTGCCTTTGCCGACAACCAGCCGCGACGTGTTTCTACCGGGGACGCAGCCCAACACCATTCAGGACCTGATTCCAGCCCCCGAAACGTGCAGCACGTGCCACAGCACCGGCATCTACTCAGGCTGGCGTGGCAGCATGATGGCTCAGGCTGGGCGCGATCCCGTGTTTTGGGCGGCGCTGGAAGTTGCTAACAAAGACGCTAATGGTGTCGGAGACTACTGCCTCCGCTGCCACGTGCCCAAGGCATGGATGGAGGGTCGCAGTCATCCGGCTGACGGAACCAATCTGACGGACGAGGATATCAGTGCGGGCGTCGCCTGCGAGGTCTGTCACCGCATGGTCGATCCCGTACCCGGCGCGCAGGATGAGGTCGCCGACATCGACATCACCATCCGTGAAGCTCTGACCGCCACTCTGCCCATCGGTCATGTCAGCAGCGGTATGTTGATCCTCGATCCGCAAGATCGCCGGCGCGGGCCTTTCTCGCTGCCGGGCTTTGGCTTCCATACGGCGTTCCAGAGCGAGTTCGTGGGCCAGAGCAACGCAGTGGCTTCCTCCCGAATGTGTGCCAGTTGTCACAACGTTGACAACCCGGTTATGTCGTGGACTGAGAGCCCGCCCGGCGGCGGGCCGCCACAGTACTGGCCGAACGAGTTCGACGCTCCCGCACCATCATTCGCCAAGGGCGACACCTTCCCGATTGAACGCACGTTTGACGAATGGCGCAACAGCGCTTATGCGTTTGGGGGCATCTTCGCCCCGCAGTTCGCCGGGGCCAAACCGAGCGGTGTAGTCGAGTCCTGCCAGGATTGTCACATGGAGCGGCAGACTGGCTACGCGGCGATTCCGGCACTGGGCGCGACATTCCGCGATTGCGTACTCACGGGATGCCTGCCTGCCCACGTCTTCGTCGGCGGCAACAGCTGGGTGCCGCAGCTGCTGCAAGACTCGCGCTGGCGACTGCACAACGGAGCCGACGCCCCCCAGCTGCAGCAGACGGTGGAACAAGCCCGCAGCATGCTGAAACGAGCGGCCGTCCTGACGGCACGCCTGGACACGGACAATGGGCAGACGGTGGCCGAAGTGCGCATCATCAACCAGACCGGTCACAAGCTCCCGACCGGGTACCCGGAAGGGCGGCGCATGTGGCTTAATCTGCAGGCGTTCGATGAAACGGGCACACTCCTCTACGAATCTGGCGCCTACGATGCCGACACCGGCAAACTCATTCCCGACCCGGACATGCAGGTCTACGAGGCCAAGCAAGGCCTGACTCCGGAACTGGCGGCCGAACTGGGTATGGAACCAGGCGAGACGTTCCACTTTGTACTCAACAATACGACCATCAAGGACAACCGTATTCCGCCGCGCGGCTTCACCAACGCGGCCTTCGACCAACCCGGTATGCGCCCGGTAGGTGCCACTTACGCCGATGGGCAGTTCTGGGATCTGGTCACCTATGAAGTTCCGGCAGAAACGGCTCGCGTCGTAGCAACGCTTTACTATCAGACGTCATCAGGCGACTACATTGAGTTTCTCCGTGAGAAAGGCGGCGCTGATGCACAGATGCTGGGCCAACTCTGGGACGATAACAAGAGTCCCCCGGAGATTATGGCGCAGGTCGCCCTATCTCAAGATGGCCAACTATTTATCCCTGTCACCAATCGCTAGTCAGCCAGAGACGGCCGACCGGCAGTAAGAACCACGTACCAATACACGATCAAAGGAGTGATCATGACTGACAATCTACAGGCCGATCGGCCGCTTGCGAAACTGGAGCCAAATGCCCGCAACAACTACTACAAGGCGTATCCGCCGATGGTCATCGACCCAGACAAGGAGTACGAAGCGATCGTCAAGCTGGTTGACGGCGGATCGATGCGAATCAAGCTGTTTGCTGACAAAGCGCCGCAGACGGTCAACAACTTCGTTTATCTCGCCAACGACGGCTTTTACGACGGCACGTTGTTCCACCGCGTGCTGGACAACTTCATGGCCCAGGGCGGCGACCCCACGGGCATGGGCTCCGGCGGCCCCGGCTATCGTTTCGGTGACGAAGTCAACAACGGGTTGACGTTCAACCGGCGCGGCCTCCTGGCCATGGCCAACGCGGGACCGGGCACTAACGGCAGCCAGTTCTTCATCACCTTTGTGCCGACGCCCCATCTGAATGGCCGTCACACCATCTTTGGCGAGGTGGTTGAAGGAGACGACGTCCTCGCCGCTATCAAGCTGCGCGACCCGCAGCGGTCACGGCCTGACTTTGGCGACCGCATCGAGACGGTGACCATTGTTGAGTCCTAGGTCCCGGTTGACAGCGGATCAGCCGCTTGCTATACTGTCGCTCAACTGAAACAGGAACGACGTTGAAAGGGAGCAGTAGGCGCCATTCAACCCACCAGAGAGTTGCGGCATACCCGGTGCAAGCCGCAGCAGGGATAGAAGCGCTGAAGTCGCCCTGGAGTCTCTCTACTGAACGCGAGTAAGTAGAGACGGGAATGCCCGTTAACGCATCAATGAGTGCCGGTCGGCGCTGGGAACAGCCCACTGACCGGAATCAAGGTGGTACCACGTGAGCCAGGCGCTCTCGTCCTTGTTGGATGAGAGCGCTTTTTGTTTTCAGCATGGCTGATATTGGAGACGACAACGAATGAGCACGATGCCAAAGGCGTACGATTTTGAGGCGACAGAACAACGACTTTACCAATGGTGGGAGGAGAATGGCTGGTTCAAGCCGGAAGCCCGCCCGGAAACGGCCGAACCGTTTGTCATTGCGATTCCACCGCCAAATGTGACGGGTGAACTCCACATGGGCCATGTCATCTTCGTGGCGCTGGAAGATCTGATGACGCGCCATGCCCGGATGCAGGGCAAGGCGGCCCTCTGGGTGCCTGGCGTCGACCACGCCGGCATCGCCACGCAGCTTCAGGTGGAGATGCTGCTGCGGAAAGAAGGCACCAGCCGCCAGGAGGTTGGCCGAGATGAATTTCTGCGGCGAACCTGGGAGTGGAAAGAGAACTACGGCAGCTACATCACGCGGCAGCTACGCCGTATCGGCGCGTCGTGCGACTGGGATCGCGAGCGGTTCACCATGGACGAGGGCCTCTCACGTGCCGTGCGCGAAGCGTTCCTGCGCCTCTATCGCATGGGGCTGATCTATCAGGGCGAGTACCTGGTGAACTGGTCGCCCGGCCTACAGACGGCCGTTTCTGACCTGGAAGTGGAGTACAGCGATGAACAGGGGTTCATGTATCATTTCCACTACCCGCTTGAAGGAGGCGGCAGCCTGCCCGTGGCCACGACCCGCCCGGAGACGATTCTAGGTGACACGGCTGTGGCTGTTCATCCGGACGACGAACGCTACCAGGCGTACATCGGCCAGACCGCGCTGGTGCCGATGCTGAACCGGCCAATTCCCATTATCGCCGATACCTATGTGGACATGGACTTTGGCACAGGTGCGCTCAAGGTCACACCCGGCCACGATCCGAACGACTTTGAGATTGGCCAGCGCCATGACCTGGCTGTTGTGTCGATCCTGAACAAGGACGCCACCCTGAACAG
Organism: uncultured Chloroflexia bacterium; assembly: GCA_963715935.1. Classification (GTDB taxonomy): domain Bacteria; phylum Chloroflexota; class Anaerolineae; order Promineifilales; family Promineifilaceae; genus Promineifilum. The sequence continues at coordinate 895,331 of CAVQSM010000011.1, forward strand.
CGAAGCCGGACCTTACGCCGGCCTGGACCGCTTTGAGGCGAGAGAGAGGTTGTGGGCGGACATGGAAGCAGCCGGGCTGACCATCAAGAAGGATCCGCATACGTTGAGCGTGCCGCGCAGCCAGCGTGGTGGAGAGATCATCGAACCTCTGGTAAGCAGGCAATGGTTTGTAAACAGCCAGCCGATGGCCGACATGGCGCTGGATATGGTCCACAGCGGTCGCATTCGCATCGTGCCGGACCATTTCGTGAAGGTGTGGGACAACTGGCTGACAAATATCCATCCGTGGTGCATCAGCCGCCAGCTGTGGTGGGGTCACCGCATTCCGGTGTGGCATTGCGCCGACTGCGCCCATGACACCGTAGCGATTGATGACCCAGACGTGTGCGAAGCATGTGGTAGCGCGACCATTCAGCAGGACCCGGACGTGCTCGACACGTGGTTCAGCAGCGCCCTGTGGCCGTTCTCGACGCTGGGCTGGCCGGAGCAAACGCCAGACCTGATCCGCTACTACCCGACCGACGTGATGGAAACCGGTTACGACATTCTGTTCTTCTGGGTGGCTCGCATGGTTATGACGGCGGCGCTGTTCACCAACGACATCCCGTTCCACACCATCTACCTGCATGGCCTGGTGCGCGACGAAAACGGCCAGAAGATGAGCAAGACCAAGGGGAACGTGACCGACCCCATCAACGTGATGGATGAGTACGGGACCGATGCCCTGCGCTTCACGCTGCTGACCGGTGGCACGCCGGGTAAGGACATGAACCTCTCGGTGGAACGCGTGGCCAGCAACCGCAACTTCGCCAACAAGATCTGGAACACGGCACGCTTCATTGTCCACAACCTGGACCGGGCGTCCGCGGCAGACCAGCCGGACACGCCACACTTTACGGCCGCTGATGAATGGATCCTCAGCCGCATGAACGAGACGATCGCAGATGTCAGCCGCCTCATCGACATCTACCAGTTTGGCGAAGCGGGCCGTCAAGCTTATGACTTCCTGTGGAATGAGTTCGCCGACTGGTATGTGGAAGCCTCCAAGGTGCAGTTGAACCAGGGCGGCGCACAGGCGTGGACGACACTGTCTGTACTCCTGGAGGTACTCGACAATACGTTACGACTGCTCCATCCGTATATCCCGTTTGTGACTGAGGAGACATGGCAGCAGCTTCGTACCGCGTTCACCGACGCTGATCTTGGCATTGAGCCGGCTGGAGGTTGGCCGGAAGCGCTGATCCTGGCCGAGTGGCCCGATGCCTCGGCTCCCGACGAGCAAGCGCTGTCCCGCTTCGAGCAGATGCGCGAGCTGGTGCGCCGGATTCGCAACGCGCGCGCCGAGCAAGGTGTGGAGCCGGGTCGCTACATTGAAGCCACCATTGCCGCAGGTGACATGACAGAGTTCCTTGAGGCAGAGCGAGCGACGCTGACATCCTTGGCCCGGTTGGACGAGACCACGCTGCGCATTGAGCGGGAACTCGAAGCACCGGACCAGGCTCTGACGCTCGCCCTGGGGCAAATCACCTGCTACCTGCCCCTGGCAGGTCTTGTCGATCTGTCGGCAGAACGACAGCGCCTGGAGAAAGAACAGGCCAATATGACCGGTGAAATCAAACGATTGACGGCCCTGCTGAATAGTCCGTTTGCGGAAAAGGCGCCGCCAAACGTGGTGCAGAACGAACGAGACAAGCTATCGCAGCTGGAGAGCAGCCTGGTGGAAGTTGAGGCCCGTCTCGGCCAGATCAAGGCGGCAGGGGCTTAAGCGGGAATAACATCATGGACAGCAAAGTGAGACCAACCGGCGTTACCGCCGATCGAACCCAACGCGTCGTATCGATCAGCTGGAGCGATGGTAGTCAGTGTGACTACCCATTCGCGGGCCTGCGAGCCATTTGCCCCTGCGTCTCCTGTCGCGGAGGCCACGAGAACATGGGCGGGCCACCTGACAAAACGCTGCTACACACTGCCAGAGACGATTCGCTGACGTTGGAGGCTGTCAACACCGTCGGCAGCTATGCGGTTCAGTTCGAGTGGGGCGACGGGCACAGCACGGGCATTTACACGTGGGCATACCTGTACGAGGCGTGCCAGGAGACAACCTGACAGTCGCGCGGGTAGACGCTGCCTCAGCATGCTAATCAACTGGGGACGGGATCGGAAACGATGTCATCTCCCGCTGCCGGTTCGGGAGAGTCACCTTCTTCATCCAGCGTCGCCATCTCCATGACGGCAATGCTGCGCGCCACGTTCTCAATGGCTACGCGCTGTTTGCGGTAGAGATCAGACTCGCTCATCGCCAGCCGCCGAGCAACATCCCGCACACGCTTTCCCTGAATGAACTTCAGATCGAGAATGTTGTAGAGAATCCATTCGGCTGTCGTCAGATTGCGCTGGCCATCAGGACGTTGTTGTTCAATCGCTTCGATGAGGATTGCGCGCAGGGCGTTTACCTGATTGTTGTCATGCTCGCCCAACTCTCGTTGCACAACATTGAGGTTCAACAATGGGCTCTCTGTCAGCTTGGGACCGCCCCAATAGTGAGTTAGCGCGTCACGCACCATACTGCTGAACTCAGGATCCTGCAAAATGGCTTCAGTGACCGCTGCCTTGTCGGAGACCAGCACCGGCAAACCGCCAAACGTCGCGGCGCTACGCGTCTGCTGCAGTGAAATGATGCCAGGCAGTAATCCTTCGACGGCAGCAAAGACTTCCTGCTGAAGCACGCGATCCTCTAGCGCCGACGCCGCCTGCGCTTTCAAGCGTGCCAGAAGGATCAACTCCTCTTCGCTAAAGTCCGGCGCTTCCGACCGGGCACGCATCCCAAAGACGCCCAGCATGGTGTTGGTTGCGCTGCTGTAAAGTGGTTGGATCCAATAGTCTTCCCAGATAAAGAACTCGCCAACCTCAGTTACTTCGTCGTCACCCACCCCGGTCGATCCATTGACGCGCGTAAGCTGCTGCAGGTCGGTCGCGGCAGGCAGCTGGTCGACCTGGCCCAGTGGACCAACCGCTGCTTCCAGATGGGGTCCGGTGGCATTAAGCGAGGCCACAAATGAGGTCGGTGTGCGAAACGCTTCGCATGTCGCCGCAAGCACGCTCTCCAGAAATTGCTGGAGATCGTTGGTCGTCAACAGCCGCTCGCTCAACAGCTGGATGCGGCGCACATCCGGGTCGTCATTCAACTGGAACGTGCGCTCCAGCGGCCGCTTGAAGGCATGGATCATCCACTCCACAATCATCACCGTGGCCACCGCCGCCACACCCAGCGCCACCTCCTTTGGCAGACCGAAGACCGAAGGCGCACGAGCCACGAGCGCGTAGACAAGCAGCAACGATGGTGGCAGTCATGGGCACGCGGGCCATGAACTTGTAGAGACGCACCCGCACGACGCGATCCGGAGAGACCGCCCCGAAGTAAACAAGCTGAGACGTCAGGACTCCGAAGAGCAGACTGACGACCAGGTTGCCCAGATATAATGACGAACCACAGGGGGATCGGCACTTCCTGGGCGGGATCACGCGCCAGCAGCGTATAGGGAAACACAGCGAGCGGCGCTGCGAGAATGGCCAGCAGTGTCGTAGTCATTCGCTGTCGCGTGGTGCGTGTCAGGCAGCGGCTTCGAGCACGCCATACGTTGTAGACACTACTGGCAGCCACCACCCAGTAGTAGACGGCAAAGGCGAAGAAGTACGGTCCGGCGGTCAGCCGGGGCGTGGTGGCCGTCGCCAACGGCGGGGCAACCACCAGGTCGGAAAAGAGACCGAGCAGGACAAACAGCAGACCGGACAAATAGCCAATCAAAACGAGCCGCCGACGCCGTACGGACGCTTTGCCGGTGGTTGTCAGCAAGGCGTCGGAGAGATGGAACTGGGCGGCGGGCACCATCGCCACACCGATCCAGCCCACTCTCAGGAACAGTTCGGCCGCATCGGGCCGGATAGTGCGGCTGACAAGGAGTTCGGTCAGGTAGACAAGGACGACAAAGGCAATCGTGGCCGAAAACGACCGGATGACAGCGCCGCGCGGCAGGCGCGGCAAATTGTAGAGCACAACCGCCACGCCGAAGATGACGATAATGGCCTGGAGGACGTCATTGACGTAGGCCAGAAAGGCGGCAAGGTCAAAAGAACTGAACATGGTTCAACAGCCGGAGAAAAGTGCTGCCGGCCGACCAGATTCCCGGAATCAGGCAGGCGAGGGCGAAGGCGGTAGATCCATCGACGGCCGCGGCCACTCTGTCTGCTCGCCGGGCTTGGCAACCGGCGTGCGAGAACCTTCGGTCGGCGGCGGCGGCGGTGACGCTGGAACGTCCAGCCCCTCCATCAGGGCCGTGAACTCCTCCGCCTCGAGCGACTCAATGTCAAGTAAGCGCTGGGCGATCAACTCGAGCTTGTCCCGATTCTCGGTCAGAAGTCGAACCGCTTCCTGGTACGCTTCGTCAATGATGCTGCGCACTTCCACATCTATTTGCTCAGCAACCGCGTCGGAGTAGTCGCGCTGCTCGCTAATCTCGCGGCCCAGGAAGACCATCTCCTGCTTTTCGCCGTATACGCGCAGCCCCATTTCGTCGCTCATGCCGTACTGAGTCACCATATCACGGGCCATCTTGGTCACGTGCTGCAGATCGTTGCTGGCGCCGGTCGTGATCTCGCCGAAGACGAGCTCCTCAGCGACCCGCCCGCCTAGCGCCGTAGCGATGATCGCCTTGAAACGAGACCGGGTGTGGAAATAGGCGTCTTCGTCCAGATACCAGGTCACACCGCCTGCCATGCCGCGCGGTATGATCGTGATCTTGCGTACCGTCTGAGCATGTGGCAGCAAGTGACTGACGATAGCATGACCCGCCTCGTGGTAGGCCGTGATTTCCTTCTCTTCCTGCGACATGATACGGCTCTTGCGCTCCGGACCAAGCTGGACGCGCTCGATCGCTTCCTGGAACTCACTCATGCCAATGTTGCTGCGGTTGCGTCGCGCCGCCAGGAGCGCGGCCTCGTTCACCGTGTTCTCAATGTCAGCTCCGACGAATCCGGGAGTCGCCTTGGCTAACGTTTCCACGTTGACCCGGTTGCCGACCGGCTTGCCGCGCATATGAACAGCAAAGATCTGTTGGCGGCCCCGCACGTCAGGCCGATCAATCACGACACGCCGGTCGAAGCGGCCGGGACGCATCAGCGCCGGATCAAGAATATCTGGCCGGTTGGTTGCCGCCAGAATGATCACGTGGGTATCCGTGTCAAACCCGTCCATCTCGACCAGAATCTGGTTCAGCGTCTGCTCTCGTTCGTCATGGGAACCGCCCAGCCCGGCTCCGCGCTGGCGGCCGACGGCGTCAATCTCATCCACAAAGATGATACAGGGACTGTTGCGTTTGGCCTGTTCGAACAGATCGCGCACACGGCTGGCGCCTACACCGACAAACATCTCAACGAATTCGGAACCTGCGATTGAGAAGAAAGGCACGCCCGCTTCGCCGGAAACCGCCTTGGCCATCAGCGTCTTGCCCGTGCCCGGGCTGCCGACCAGCAGAACGCCCTTGGGAATACGCGCTCCAAAGGTCACAAACTTCTCCGGCTCGCGCAGAAACTCGACCACTTCCTGGAGTTCTTCCTTGGCCTCGTCGCAACCTGCTACGTCGTCAAAGCCCACCGTTGGATGGTCGCCCGTGAACATGCGCGCCTTGCTCTTGCCGAACGACATCGCCTGATTGTTGGAACCTTGCGCCTGGCGGAACATGAAGAACAGAAAGCCGAATATGAGCAGCGCGGGCAAAAAGATGCCGGCCATGCTCAGTAGGCCCAGCCATTGGCTGGGCTGCTCATAGATAATGATGGGCTGGCCATCAGAGAAGGCGGTGCTGGGAACTCCATACGCCGCAAGCACTTCTTCTACGGAGCTAACGCCGCTGACCTGTGATTGGGCGGGCTGACGATTCTCATCGGTATAGACGACCTCTATCTGCCGCCCATCACCCGACACGCGCAGTTCGGCGATCTGATCGCCGCGTATCTCCTGAGCCAATTGACTGATTGGAAGCGCGTCCGGTTCGGCGGGTGAGGAGCTGAAGTTCCAGATGAGGGCCAGCACGACCGTGCCTAGCAGCACCAGGGTCAGCCATCGCGTTGTTCGGGTCGAATTCATCATGGTTCCTCTCGTCCCCCTGATCGACTATTCTAGCTGGTGTACGCCTGGTAGACAAAGAACCACAGGGGAATCAGCCCAATGAGCGCCAGCACCGCCAATAGTCCGAGACTGACGGCAACCCAGTCCCGTTCTTCCTCCGCTTCGGCCGGATAGACTTTGTCCGGCCAGCTCGATTCCGGCGGATTGCTGGGCACAGCCGGCGCATCACTCTCGGGCCGCACCATGCCGATGGCCGCCGCTGCCGCCGCGTCTTCCACAGGAATCTTGAACACGGCCGTCGGCTGCTCATAAACTGGTGTCGGCGGAGGCATATCCATCAACGAAACGGCGCCCGTGGCCTGCAAACTGCTGGCCCGGTAAGCGATCAAGATGCGTCCCAGCTGGTCGGCCGTCCGGTAGCGCGCTGCCGGTTCCTTCGACATGACCTTCAGGATGATTTCGTCGAGCTGCTCCGGAACCGCCGGGTTGACCGAAGAGGCGCGCGGCGGCGACTCGTACATATGCTTCAGGGCCAGGGCCGTATGCGTTTCTGCGTTGAACGGCAGTTGGCCAGTCAGCAGCTCAAAGAATACAACACCGATCGCGTAGACGTCGGAAGCTGGTGTGGCCGGCAGCCCCGCTGCCTGCTCTGGCGAGAAGTAGTGGGGCGTGCCCCAAATCTGGGCGTCCTGCGTGTGCTGCGTAGCCTCGCTCATGGCACGGGCGATGCCGAAGTCGGCTACCTTCGCCCGGTCGTCGCGCGTCACCAAAATGTTCTGCGATTTGACGTCACAGTGAACGAGGTTGGCCCGGTGCGCGTAGCCGATGCCTGCACAGACCTGAATAATGAGGTCCAGGGCGCGGCTGACTGGCATGGGGTAGCCCTGTTGGTTCTGCAAGCGGACGAGCTGCTTAAACGTGCGGCCGTCCACGTACTCCATCACCATATAGTAGATATTGCCGTCTTGGCCGATGTCGTGGATAGTGACGATGTTGGGATGGGAGAGGTTGGCGGCGGCGTGGGCTTCGCGTTGGAAGCGGCGCAGGAAACCGGGGTCGTCGGTTAGGTTCTCGTGGAGTGCCTTGACGGCCACAATACGCCCAAGCGAAAGATCCTGGGCCCGGTAGACGACTGACATCCCGCCTACTCCTATGCGCTCCAACAACCGGTAACGGCCATTCAGAACCGTTTGTTCATCTGTCATGCTACTTGCATTGTAAAGCTTTGCTTACCCTGCCGCAAGCGCCGCTAAGGTCTGACGCGTGGCAAGCGTGGCGAGCTTTCATCCCGCAGCGGGCGGTCGCCTACGGCAGCGGTGTGGCAGTCACCAGCGGCGGTGGTTGGTCGTCCGGCTGGGTGGTCGCTGTCGGTGGTGGTGGCGTCGCCGTGACCGTTACCGGCGCTTGCGGCGTCGCGGTGACGAGCGACGGCACCGTAGGCGTCAGTGAAATGGTAGGCTCAGGCAATGGCGCGACCAACGCAGGATCCTGACGCACAACAAGTGGTCGCCTGGCGCTTTCCGCCAATACGGCTCCAAGACCGTCGACCAACCGAACCTGCCAATCGGCGTTGAGGAAAGAACCCGTACCATCCCAGAAAGCCGCTGCCTGACCATCCAGCGCGGCGGACAGGACGAACCGGCTGCCGTAAACAGCCTGGCTAACAGCGCCAACCAACAGAGGCTGGTCATCAACGAAGAGGTAGACGAGGAACTGCTGATCAGATGCCAGCGGCAGCGGCCAGAACCAGCCGAAGTTAGTGAAGTCAGACTCCATCATAAGCGTACTGGCCGCAGGTTCCTGTATGCGCAGCGACGGCTGAACCGCCGAGCCAAACCGGTTGCCGTAATCGGCCGTCCAGTGCCAAATATTGCCGGAGGCGTAATCCTCGATGAAACCCACGCCGAGGTCGGTGACATTGCGATTGAGCAAAATGACCCGATGCGACTCGCTGTTCATCCAGAACTCAACCGCCTCACGCGCATCACTGAACCCCCAGGCGGTCGCCTCGCCGCCATAGCCACCCGGATACCCGTGGCGCAGCAGACGTTCGGCGGCCGTCGCTCCGTCAGAGCCAACATGAGGATTCGTCGGGAATGAAGTTTTGTCCCGGGCGTGCGACTGCGCCGCAACGCTCAACTCGTATGAGTAGGCCAGCGGTTCCAAACCAAACTGCCGGCGCACTTCGTTCAGGTAGGCGAAAAGCTGCTCTTCCGGTGACATCGCCGGGTCAAGCGCCAACGGCTCCAACACATATTGACCGCCCAGCTCAACTACGGCGGGATCCAGGTTGTCGATGCCCTCACTATCAGCGCTCAGGGCAGATGTCAGATCGGCGATGCCCTGGAACAGAGATGGAATGTAGAGAGTCGTCGTTCCTGGCTCAACGCGAATCCACCGTCCGGCATGGGCTTCGCCAAACAGGTTACCCGCGGTCAGGACGATGTAATAATCTCCCGGCAAGCGATACCGGTGTCTAACCGTACTGCCCCTGTGCGACCGGCCATCCCCCATGTCCCACTCGTAAGCCAGCACGCTGCCATCATCCAGGGCGGTCGCTTCAAGCGGCTCGCCAACTCGCACCTGGTCTGGGGCGGCAAAGTCGACCGCCGGCGGTGATCCCACCGTAATTGGCCATCGGGCCTCAGACTGGCCAAACTCATTCTCGACAAGCAGTCTAACCTCGTAGACACCAGGCACCGCATAGCTGTGTTCGAATGATCCCGTTTCGGTCAGTCGGGTTCCATCCCCCAGGTCCCACGTCATTTGCAGCGGTGGTTGACCACCGCTCTGGCTGAGGAATGTGACGGGTTGCCCCACACCGGGCGTGTCGTCATCCATCTGGAAGTTGGCCGCTGGACTGGGCACAACCGTGATAGCCGTCGTCCGTGTTGCCCGACCAATTGGATTCTCGGCCAGAAAACTAACGGTGTGCTCGCCTACCGCTGGAAACACGACCACGGGCGACTCAACGGCAAGCGTTCGGCCGTCGGCCAGACTCCATGTCTCCTTGAAAGGTCCCGGCCCGTTCAACTCTGCAGTCAGCTGGACAGGCTGGCCCACAGCAACGACCGGACGCGCAGAAACAGCCTCAATGATTGGCGGAATCCCCAGCCAAAGTAGGGCGCCCGCTTGCTGCGTCACTCCGTTGTTGGACAGCGTTGCAGCTACATGCTGTTCCGGTTGCAGCGTGTCGGCCGTTTCCACATGCAGCGACACACTCATCGTCCGCGCCAGACCCGCGTCCACTGCTGGCGTCCAGGTGATGGTGCGCTCGGCCAGGTTGACCGTGGCGCCGCGCGGGAGGGCGAAAGCATCCACCTCTACACCGGGTGGCAACCGCAGCGTGACGACAGGCAGCTGCCGGCCGAATGATAGGTTGGTTAATTGCGCGTTGAGTTGGAGATCATCACCAGGGCGAGCGATGGCTGGAGACACAGTTACGTCCAGGGAGACATCGGACAGGTTCAGGGTAGTTGTACCGGTATACAGCGCGGCCCCAGAGCGCTCTCGGGACAGCCCTAGCAACACGCCGGCAGCAAGCAGTACGAGACCCAGTAATACCCAGCGCCCCCTAGCATTCATAATGAGCGCAGTTTAACAGAGACTCTTTAACATATCAAGTAGACAGTAAGGAAGATGATGGTTAGAGGCTGCTAACTGACCGGCGCATTAGAGCCATCGTCGGACGCTGATTCGCCAATGACGATGGAGTCAGTCACCGTTCCTGCCGTCAAGTTCGCTACTTGCGCATCGAACTGTTCCATCGCGGCAACGGTGCGCTGGACATCTTCGTGGCCGACCATGAAGAGAATGGCCGAGCTGCCCGGGGGCAGCTCGTGACCAAGGGCAGTCAATTCTGCTCCGGAAACCGGACGGCCTGCGTCTCGACCCACCCACGCTCCGATCAGCGACCCGACACCCGCCAAAATCGCCATCCCAATTGGACCGCCAATAATGCCCACAACTGCGCCGATTCCCGCACCAATGAGCGCTCCCATCCCGCTGCGATTGCGAGCTTCCAGCTTAACCTTGCCATTGGCCTCGTGCCGCACGATAGCGTGGTCGGTGATTGTCAGGCCGCGAAGCAGGTTATTGTAACGAATCTCCTTGCTCACTGCGTCGGCTGCGTTCGGGTCTGGCCAGGCAAAGAGTAATGTTTGAAAGATAACTGTCTCGGTCATATCCACTCCTGAGGCTGCTGGGACCGTTCCGCGGGCGGCCGACCAGCCAAGTCCGGCTAATCATACAAAGAAGGGCGCAGTCGCTCAGTCGCGCTGCGCCCCGATTTCACCGATGTCGTCCTGCCACCATCCAGAGAGGGCGGCAGATCAAACCTTCGATCTAGTAATAGATTAGTCGGGGCAAGCTCTTGGCCTGCTCAACCCAGTCAGCGACTTCCTTTTCGCCCGGAAGCCGTCGCACTAGGCTCTTTTCTGTGTTTACCTCGACAACCTTTTGGTACAGGTTGGCCGGATTGCGCTGGGCAAGTTCGACAACCGTATCGACGCCCGACACTTCCAGCAGATCGGCGTACTCCTGACCCACGCCACGAATACGGTAGAGATCAATTTGGTTGGCCCACGTCAGGATAACCTTCTCCGAGATGCCGGTTTCCTGGGCAACCTGACGCCGGCCTTTGCGCGTCATGCAGCGGGCGAAATAGGCCAGGGCCGTGGGCATCTCTGACGCCCGCAGTTTTTGGCCTCGTGCCTCGCCAATGCCTTCCACATACTCAATCTGGCGCTGATATTCGTCCAGACGCCCGATTGACGCCAGATGAACTTCCAGCCGCGTCCGCAGGTCGTCAAGACTCAGCGCGTCGAGGTTGGACAGCGTCTTCTCGTCGAACCCTTCCCATTGGTAGACACCAGCACGGGTAGCCCCGGCAGCCACCGTATCCTCGACTTCATCATCGGCGTCTGCCAGTTCACCAGCGGCAACAGCGGCGGCCGCCCCGACAACGGCTGTCCGGCCCGCCGCACCCAGCCACTCGTCACTCTCAGAGTCAGTGCTGATGGCAGTCGTCGAGCGAGTGGCAACTGCATCATAACTTGTGGTGGCCACAGGCGCCGCCGCCGGCACCTGTTCGTAATCACTGCCGCGGTCGAGCAGCAAGAGGATGATCAGCAGCAGTTCAATCGCCTTGGTGGCGAGACCCAATGCCGAGCTGAACGAATCACCACCGTTGAACACGAAGTAGAGAATAATCGTGAGCGCTGTATAGAAGATGAGTATCCAGCGGATGGTGGAGCGTCCCGCACCGGTGCGGCCGCTAAAGTAGAGCAGGGCAATCAGCAAGATATACCCCACCCCATCGAGAGCGAACATGATCGGCAGTAGGCCCGTGCCCCAGTTGCCGGCCGCCAACGCAAAATGAATGATGGCCGTAGCCAGTGTCAACAGAACAATGACCCATTGCAGGCCGCTTAAGCGTCTCATCGGACCTTCCTCCCAGCAGCAAAATACTGCGATTTGCTATGATAATTGAGAGGCGACGGAGCGCCTCTCATGCCCGATTAATGATAGTCCATTTAGATCGGTCAAGCAATGGACGCGGTCATCAGAAAACCACCCTGACAGCCGAGCGCCGTCAATCCGGCGGGATTGCGACTGCATAGCGGACGACTTGCCGAACGCATTGTGATATAACGATGATCGCGTGGGCAATGGCCGTTTGGGTCGACGAGTGGCGCCGGCAAGTGTCATCGAAACGTCTGCGCTGGGAGGATAGTATGGAAACTGTTGCACTGGCAATCATTGGTGGGAGTGGTCTCTATGACATGGAGGGGTTGACCAACCTGACGCTGGTCGATGTTGAGACGCCATTTGGCGCACCCTCTGACAGTATCGCGGTGGGCGAATTGAAGGGCCGCCGCGTCGCCTTTCTGCCACGTCACGGACGCGGCCATCTTCTGACACCCAGCGAGGTGCCATACAAGGCTAACATCTACGCCCTCAAGACCCTGGGAGTCCGGCATATTGTGTCGGTCAGCGCCTGTGGATCACTGCGGGAGGATTATGCGCCCCGGGACATCGTTGTCCCCGACCAGCTTTTCGACTTTACCAAAGGGGTGCGCGACCGCACGTTCTTCGGGGATGGCCTGGTGGGCCATGTGGCCGTGCCGTTCCCATTCTCGCCAGAACTGAGCGCGGTGGTCGCCAACGCCATTGAAGCATCAGGTGGCACCTGCCATCGCGTCGGGCACGTTCATAACGGTGGAGGGACCGCGCTTCAGCACCAAAGGAGAGTCCGACCTATTCCGCCAGTGGGGCATGAGCATCATCGGCATGACAACCAGCCCCGAGGCCTTTTTGGCGGCTGAAGCCGAAATCGCCTACGCCTGCATGGCCCACGTCACCGACTACGACGTCTGGCACGCAGAAGAAGCTCCGGTAACTGTCGATATGGTGATGCGAATCCTGCATGAGAACACGGCTCTCGCCAAGGCTGCCATCACCTCTATGGTCGAAACGATGGGAGAGTGGGACGGTGATTTCCCGGCCCACCATACCTTGAGCGATGCTATCATCACTGACCGCACCCGTGTCTCCGCCAGCGCCAGGGAGAAGCTTGCGCCGCTGGTGGCCAACTACCTGGACTAACCAATTCGATGGGAGCCAATCGGATAGAACAGACAGGGAGAGCAGGTGCCTGGCCGCTGGACGCGGAGCAGCGCGACGCCCAGCGCGACCAACGCGAGCTGACCTTGCTGCTCGTAGCTTCCGCATTCGTCATCCTGAATGCGGTTGCCTTCAGCCTCGTCAACACCGGGGTAATCAGTTGGCGGCATCTGTGGCCAGCTGGCGTGTGGCTGCTGGTCGTCGCCTCGGCCCACCTTGCGTTACGTTACCTGGTACCGCGGCGTGATCCGTACCTGCTTCCACTGTTTGCGCTGCTCTCGGGCTGGGGGCTACTGCTGATAGACCGGCTCGCGCCTAACTTCCTCGGTCGCCAGGTTATTTGGCTGGTCATCGCCGCTGTTGCGATACTTGTGGTGGCGCTCTTCCCGCGGCCTTTGATACAGCTCCAGCGCTACCGATACACACTGCTCGCCGGCGGCCTGCTGCTCCTCGGCCTGACGCTGCTGTTTGGCGTCAACCCTTCTGGTGGCGGGGCGCAGCTGTGGTTGCCTCTGCCTGTCCCTTTTGTCGGGCCGATATACTTCCAGCCTTCAGAACTACTGAAGCTGGTTATGATCGTCTTTTTTGCCAGTTACTTCACCGAACGAGAACTGCAGTACCACATGGAAGCGCACGGCGCGCAGCAAGGATGGCGCAAGAGCCTGACGAAGCAGTTGCCCTTCCTGGGGCCGCTCTTGCTCGTGTGGGGCTTCTCGATAGTGCTGCTTGTCTGGCAGCGAGATCTCGGCGCGGCAACCCTTTTCTTCCTGCTCTTTACAGCACTGCTCTACCTGGCGACCGGCAGCCTGGCTTATGTTGTCGCGGGCCTGAGCCTATTCGCGGCGGCTGCCGCCGTATCCTACTTCGCCTTTGGTGATCTTGTCGCCCCTCGCTTCACGGCCTGGGTCAATCCCTGGCCCAACGCCAGCGACAGCGCCTACCAGATCGTTCAGTCGCTCTATGCGCTGGCGTCGGGCGGGGTGATCGGGCAGGGCATCGGGCAGGGGTTTCCAGACTACATCCCGGTGGTCCACTCTGACTTCGCGTTTGCCGCGATTGGCGAAGAGTGGGGCCTGGTCGGGTCGCTGGTGACCGTTCTATGTTTCGCTGTGCTGGCGCAGCGCGGCCTACGTATCGCCCTGGACTTCTCGTCCGGGTCGCGCCCTCAGCACTTCTACGCCTACCTGGCGGCCGGGGTAACGGTCGTGTTCAGCACCCAGGCTCTCCTGATAATGGGCGGCGTGACAAAGCTCCTGCCGCTCACCGGCATCACGCTGCCATTCGTCAGCTATGGCGGCAGTTCGCTTCTGATTAGCGCCATCATGCTGGGTCTGCTGCTCTATCTCTCTGCGGCAGCCAGGTCGGATTAGTCCTCATATGTCCGGCCCCAAGAACACCTTTTCCGATCGCATCAGTCACCTGTTCTGGGTGATTCTATTTGGGTTTGGTGCAGTTGCGGTGGGGCTGGTGTATTGGAGTGTCATACGCGCACCCGCCATCCTGGCCCGGGAGGACAACCCCAGGCTATTTGAAGCAGAACTGCGCGTCCAGCGTGGTCGCATCCTAGACAGCAGCGGCTTTGAGCTTGCCGTTTCGCGCTGGAACGAGGAGCGCCAGGAGCGCCTCTACGACCCCGACACGCTTTCGCCCGCCGTCGGCTACTACAGTCTGCGCTTCGGCACATCAGGCATTGAAGAAAGCCTGGATAGTGCGCTGAAGGGCGAGCTTCAGCCAGCCATTGATCGACTAGTTAGCCAGCTGCTGCACCAGCCTGCTGCGGGTCAAGATGTGCGTCTGACCATTGACGCTGCCGCCCAAAGCAACGCCAACAACTTGATGGCAGGCCAGTCCGGGGCGCTCGTTCTCCTGGAAATCGTCCCCGGCGCATCGCCGCCGGAAGTGCGAGTTAGAGCGATGACAAGCGTGCCAGGCTACGACCCTACCGATTTGGACAATACGTTCGATGCCCTTGCATCCGATGAGAACGCACCGCTCGTCAATCGCGCGGCACAAGGCCTCTACCAGCCCGGGCTGATACTGCAACCCTTCCTGTTGAGTGGCGCCATCACGCGCGGGTTGATTTCGCTTGACGATTCGGTCGCTTCGCCCGGCCTCTCTGTCCCGGTGGACGGCCACGTGATGGGCTGTCAGGTCGCGCCGGACGGAACAGACGTTGAGCAGCTGCCATCAGCCACCTGGGCCGAGGTCCTGAGGTGGGCGTGTCCCGGTCCGATGGCTCAATTGGGCGATCGCCTCGGCGCCGCGGCAATGGAGTCGATTTGGGCAGACTTCGGTTTGTCCACTGCGCCTTTGCTGGCGATTCCGACCGCAGGAGACAGCACGACACCCGTTGAACAACCGGATCTGGCAGCACTCGGCCAGGACACGCTGACGATCACACCCTTGCAGGCGGCGGCTGCCCTGGCTGCCATTGGGAACGGGGGCACCTTACCTCAGATCAGACTGGTTGAGGCAGTGCAGCAGCCGGACGGGACATGGCGACCATGGGAACTAGCAGCAGGGCCCACGACTGCACCAATTGTCGAATCCACGCAGACGGACGCCATTTTAGCGGGTCTGACCGGAGACAACGGGATTGGGGGGAGGGCATCGGTCGTGCTTTCCGCGCCGGAAGGCGGCACCAACACATGGTACATAGGGACAGCTCCCGCCGGGGCACCACGCTATGTCATTGCCCTTGTCCTAGAGGATAGCGACGACACGGCCCTGGCCGAGCAAATCGGCGAAGCAATGCTGCTCAGTGCGCTCTCCCCTGATCCGGCCACAGCCAATGCCAGCCCGGTGGCCCTACCGTAGATAGATGGGGTTGCTGTAGATCCAGCCCCGCTCCTCGCCTTCAAACGGGATCAGGCATTCGACCCGGTAGGCACCCGGTTCCAAGGGAATGTAGGTCAGATTCGTCGCCGCCTTTGCCTCGGCGACGACCTCTCCGTGACGGACCAGGCGAATGCGGCAGCGGGCGGGTGCGCCCACTTGCAGCGTCGCGCCTGCGCCCAATGGCATCTCATCGCCAATCGTGGCCCGGCGAATGCCCTGGGCGGTAAAGCTGAAGCCTCGCGTGGAGTGCGGTAGATCATAGCCAACCCACCCCTTCCCTTCGCCAACAGAGTTAAGAATCTGCTGCTTGTCTTCAGCCAGATCACCAGTAAGCGGATTCGCCAGAAGGACATGGGTATTGACCGCTTTGAAGAGATCGACATACGGGTAGATCACACGCTTGATTGGGCCGAGGCTGGATGGCGCGGCGTGGGCATCGCTGTTGCCGATGGCCGACAGGCGCATCCCCTGCGCCAGAAATGAATCCCATAGCGCCAGGGTCTCCGGCTCCGGACCCATGACGTAGCGTTCCGGATGAAACGCGATCGGAAGCGCGACCAGCGCAATCGTGAGCGTGTTGCGGATTCTCAACGAGGCGACGACATCGGCGACCCGATTCTTGACGCTCGACATGTAGTTCCAGATTTCCAGACCAGAGAATCCTTCAATCTCCCAATCATGCCAGCCCAATTCGGGTGAATCGATGAAGTCAAGCGACTTCTCGTGTGGGTGGGCAAGGAAGCCGTAACCACCGGCCATTCGGGTTTGGTCAATCAGCTCCTGCGGGTCAGCTGCGTAAGCGGCCAGCTCCTTTCCTGCACCATAGGCCAGGAAGTGGCTCGCCTGTGGTTGGCGACGAACGTTATGCACTTCTTCGCCCGTCATGAGCAGGACGCGCCCATCGTCGTTGTTGTAGTAACCCTCGACGCCCTGTACCCAGACGTTGTGATCAGTCACCATCACAAAGTCGAGACCGGCTGTGATAGCGGCATCGGCAACATCGGCGTGCAGCCCATGGCCGTCTGAATAGCGTGTGTGAATGTGTAGATTACCGGCGACTTCCACCATAACAGCTTTCGGCCCATTCCCGGCCAGTCCTCTATGGCGCAATCGTAGCAGGTTAACGCTGTCCGGTCACCAATCACACCATGAATTATTCTCCCAGACATTGCCCAACCCGGTTTCTATGCTACAAATTGGGCATGCGAGAACGGGTCGAGCCTTACATAAGCGGCGCGAGTCCGACCATCACGCTTCGACTGATGGTCTGTTCGCTGCTTGCTGCCTTGCTGCTGGCGGCCTGCACGGGAGAGCCGGTCACGCCCACCAGCGATGCGGTCACTGTCCCCGTCGCCACTCCCATGCTGCTTGGCGTCACCCTGGAAGCGCCACCAGGCGGCCCGGCCGATCCGACACCCGGCGCACCGCCGGACACCATCGACACAACATTGCCGCAGTGGACCATTCTCTACTACGCCAGCGCCGACACCGAAGCTGCTCCGTTCGTCTGGAACGCGATCAACCAGATGGAAGTAGTCGGTAGTTCAGATGACGTCAGAGTCGTCGCTGACGTGGACTGGGCACGCGGAGACAACCGGACCGGCTCCCAACCTGTACGCTACTTCATCTCAGGTGACACCGACCCCAACTTGATTCTGTCCGAAGGCGCGGCGATGCTGGAGGAAGCCAACTTCGGCGACCCGGAGACGTTGACTGACTTTCTGACGTGGGGTATCGACGCCTATCCTGCCCAGAAGTACGCTCTGATCCTGGGCGGCTATGGCGGCGGTTGGCAAGGCTGCTGCCTCGATCTGGATACAGGCGACCAGCTGGGTCGCGACGCGCTCACTGCCCCTGAAATTGGCGAAGCATTGGCCTCAGCCTCGCAGCAGACGGGCCGGAGACTGGACGTCGTCGCGTTCAGCGCCAGTTTGATGAGCCAACTCGACGTGTTACAGGCTATCCAGCCCTACGCCGCCTATGCCGTTGCCTCGCCTGACCTGGTGCCGGGAGCCGGCTGGGATTATCAATCGCTGCTCGGGCCGCTGGTGGCCGACCCCTCGAAAGACGGCCGGCAGTTGGCCGCCCACATGGTCGCCGACTACATAGGCTACCAGCGGGACTTGCTCGGTAATCCGTTTGTCGCCATGACGGCTACCGATCTCTCGCGCCTGCCCAACCTGATTACCGCGCTGGAAACCGTGGGTATGTCCCTGGCCGAAAGCCCGGATGCGGTCGTCACCTCGACAGAAGACGCTCGGCGTGGGGCATTGGCTTATGGTCAGGCTGCGCCGGCACCCGTATCCCCTCTGTCCCTTGTCGATCTGCACCATGCCGCTGCCATTCTTGCGGCTTATGCCCCGACTGTCGACCTGGAGATTGCTGCACGTGCCCTAAGTGTGGCGGTGGAGGAAGCGGCCGTCGCCTATGATTTCGGCGCGGGCCTTCCCGGTTCCCGCGGCATTTCGGTCTACTGGCCAACCACGTTCACGGAGCAGAATGACGCCTACCGCGCCTCGACAGCTCTGTCCGGGTGGTCATCCTTCATTGACCGGTTCGTAGCGACCACAGCGACCAATGAGGGGCCGTTCGCGGCCGTCAGCGCCAACAACGACCAGCCCGTTTCTTCCAGTCAACCGGCAGTTGTGCAAGCCGAAATCGTTGGGCAACAAGTCAAGTCGGTCGATTTTGTGACATCGCTGGAAACGGCAGACGGGCGCTATCTGCTTCTGCAGCGAGAGCAGGTGCCTCCACCGCCAGCCACCCGCCAGATCGAACCGCCAGCCTACCTGTGGCCAGACGGCCGCCAAACTTCCGGCTTCATCTGGGATTCAATCGCTGGTTACCTGTACGACAGCGCAGGCGCTTCGGAAACGGTTGCACTGCGCACCGTCAACCAGGCTCCCGGTCCGGGTCAGCTTGTTGCTTCCGGCCAGTTCGGTCGGGCGAACAGCCCGAGTTTGGAGACGGCCTCACTCGCCTTCCCGCTCAGCAACGAAGTGCCTTCCCACGTATGGCACCAGGCTAGCGCCGCGGTTGGGTCTGCGTACTACCATCAACTTATCGCTAGGCCCGGAGACAGCTTCACACCGGCCCAGCAGCTGCTCGGCGCGGACAACCAACTGGAAACGGAACCCGGATCGCGCCTGGAGTTCGATGAGACGGCCGTCCTTTACCGCAGCGCCCGACCGCTCCAAGACGGCATCTACAGCGTGGGCGTACTCGGCGTTGCTTTGGGCGGGCAGGCGACCATGGCCACAGTCCCGCTAACAGTCGACAGCGAGACAGCCGTCGAAGGGTTCCGCAGCTACGTCGACGGCGTCAACAATATTCGTTTCCTCTACCCCGTCACCTGGGCTTCTCCTGCCATCGTCGGGAGCACAGTCGAAGCGACCGCCCAGGACGGCTCGACACGCATGCGGCTGCAGCGATTCCCGGAGTGGTCAGGTGACAGCGCCAGCCTCAATCAGGACGTAGCTGCCACATTTGGCCCCATCGCGCTGCTTATTCCAGGACGACATCCCGCTGGGTACCGTAGAGGGCCAGGCAGCGGCGCGCACCGTCTACGGTTACGATAGCATCGACGAGGGCACCCGCACCGGGGTCCTTTTGACCTTTGTGCAGAATGGCACGGGCTATGCCATCGACATCGACGGCCCGCAAACCGACGAAGCGACAACTCTGGCTGTATCCGAGATGCTGGCCGCCTCCTGGCAGACGCTGCCATCGGAGAGCATCCTCAATGCCTGGACGTCGATTACCATCGAAGGACAGCGTGTCCAGTACCCGAGTATCCTTGCCTATCAGGAGTTGAACGGCTGGCACCGGCTGTCCGACACACCGCAATCATTCGTGGCCGTCCGGGTGCAGCCCGCCGCCCGCACCATCCCGGAGGCCACCAACGCGCTGTTGGCCACGGCGGCTGAAGGCGTGGTCGACTTCACGCCCAGCCCCACTCAGCAGCGATTTCTGGCCGGGCACCTGTGGGACCAGACCGCCTTCACTTATCGCGGCGCGGACAACGAACCGGTCTTCGGTCTGCTCCTCCTGAGACAGGGTCCCGGGCAGGAAATTGCGGTGTGGGCCGAATCACCGGCGGCAGGCGGCACAGACGACTTTGCCCGCACGGTCCTGGCCATCGCCTCCGGAATCGCTCCGGCCCCACCCGACCCGGAGTAGGGCAATCCACGATTGGCCGGCGGCAGCTTTCCAGCATCCCGCCGCCATCCCAGATGCACTCATGTCATCGTCCACCGACATGCCGTCCATCACGCCTCGTTCTGAGTTCGTTGCCGGCGTTCGCGCCGAACTGCCAATCGTACTCGGCGTGATTCCTTTCGGCATGATATATGGCGTCCTGGCTCTATCAGCCGGCCTTCCCCCCTTGCTGGCCCAGGGGATGTCGTCGGTCGTCTTTGCCGGTTCGGCCCAGTTCATTGCTGCTGGTCTGTTCGCCACCTCGGCGCCCGCGCTGGTGCTAATCATGACCACGTTTGTGGTCAACCTGCGTCACCTGCTCTACAGCGCTTCCCTAGCCCCGTACGTCCAACATCTACCGCTGCGCTGGAAAGGAGTACTCGCCTACTTGCTGACCGACGAGGCGTATGTTGTCGCCGTACTACATTACAAGGAATCTCCCGAACCGATCAGGTATAAGCACTGGTTCTTTCTGGGAGCGGGCCTGACGCTGTGGACCAGTTGGCAGCTCTCAACGGCCGCCGGTATTTTTCTCGGGGCACAGGTCCCGTCGTCCTGGTCACTTGACTTCGCGCTGGCGGTCACCTTCATCGGCTTGGTAGTCCCAGCGCTGCGCGATCGGCCGCAAATTGGCGCGGCTGTCGCTGCCGGCGTCGTCGCTGTCCTGACTTTTAACTGGCCGTACAAGACCGGGCTAATGGCCGCGGCGCTGGCCGGCATTGTGGTCGGCCTCCTGCTGGAGCGCCGCGCTGCTGGCCACTCCCCGTCGATGACAACAACAGACACACAGGCGGAGACGACCCATGAGTGAGATGGCGACCATGGCGGGCACCATTCTGATCATGGGTATGGTTACCTACGCCATTCGCCTGTCCATGTTTGTGCTCTACGGCCGTCTTCAGCTTCCGGAGTGGCTCATGCGGGCCCTCAACTACGTTCCGGCGGCCGTCCTGACCGCCATCATCGCCCCGGAGCTGTTTCTGCCGGGCGGAACCCTGGATCTCTCGCTGAGCAACCTGCGACTTATCGCCGGTCTGGTAGCCATCCTCGTTGCCTGGCGCACCCGCAATGTCCTCCTGACAGTCGTGGCCGGTATGGGGACACTGTGGTTGCTGCAGGCGCTTGTCGCCCGCCTCGCGACAGCCGCCATGTGATCAATGGCGCGTCCGAAGGTGTCGTTTGTCACTACCAATCAAGTATCCGTACGAAGTATCATAGTGGTACAGACGGTCTGTCCGGCTGGCTCTTCGGTTTCCGCTGTCTCTGTCCGGAGCCTGACAGGGTGTTGAATGTGTGGAGCCGTCTGATTATCAGGCTGAAGAATGGGGGCAAGCCATGTACAAGAAGATTCTGATTCCGCTGGATGGTTCGGAACTGGCCGAGTCTATCCTGCCCTATGCCATTGAACTGGCCAGCAGCTTTGGGTCCCACCTGATCCTGCTGTCAGTGGTCGAGCTGCCGCACATGGCCGCTATGCGAGAATGTGCCGAGTACGACGCGGTGCCGCAACCGACCAACCGCGAGCTGGAGCGGCGTTCTGCTGACGTGACCCGTTACCTCGGCCAGCAGGTGGATAAGCTCGACGCTCTGGGCATCAACGCCCACGCCTATACCCGCTACGGGCCAGTCGTCTCGACTATCTTGTGTACATCAAGAGATGAACAGGTCGATCTCATCGCCATGGCCAGCCACGGGCGGGGTGGTCTGTCAGACGTCTACTACGGCAGCGTAGCCGCCGGGGTACTACAGCGGATTGACCGACCGCTGCTCATCGTTAGGGCGGAAGAAGCGCTGGACGACGTCCCACGCGAATTGGCCACCACCGAGCCGGCCCTCTCGTCGTAGGGCTCTACGCTGTCCACGTCCCAGCGTCGCACGGGCCAGAGAAGCTGCCCGAACTCATCCAATAGTCGGGAGCATGACTTGTCGTGCGTGAGTTGCCAGACGGCCGATTGAGTGCTATCAACTCCGGCAGCCTATGAAGAATCAGCACGAACCAGACTGGTTACGTTCCGTGCATCATGACGGATCAGCCCGTTACGTCTCCGATCCGACGCCACGCCTGGGCGATCATGTCACTTTGCGAATCCGTGTGGCAGCCGAGGCGCCGGTCAAGCGTGTTCTCCTGCGCACGCTGCCCGACGGCGAGCAGCGGCTCACGCCAATGACGCCAGACACCATCACAGGGCCTGCCCGGTGGTGGACCATCAGCCTGACCATTGACGAGCCGGTGGTCCATTATCGCTTCGTCCTTGAGGCCGACGGTGGCGTGTGGCATCTGTCCGGAGCGGGCATGTCTCTGGCCGTGCCGCTGGATATGACGGACTTTCGACTTCTCGCCGACTACCAACCGCCTTCCTGGGTGAATGGTGCGGTTTTCTACCAGATATTTATCGACCGATTCGCCAGGGGCACAGTGAGCGGCGCGAACGGCGACGAACCCGCCGAACACTTGCCGGATTGGGGCGCATCCCCGCCCCCGGACCGCCCATTTCCCTATGTGTTCTACGGCGGCAATCTACCGGGCATCATCGATCAGCTGGACTATCTGAGCGATCTGGGTATCAACGCGCTGTACCTCAACCCGATCTTTACGGCTCCGTCGAATCACAAGTACGATGTGGCCGACTTTCACGAAGTCGATCCCGCGTTTGGCGGCAACCGCGCCCTTGAAGCGCTGCGCACTTCGCTGACCGAGAAACAGATGCGCTACGTGCTCGATATCGTTCCCAACCATTGCGGCGTGCAGCATGGCTGGTTCCAGACTGCCCTCGCCGACGCCAACGCACCAGAGGCAGAGTTCTTCACTTTCAACCGCCACCCTGATGACTATGCGACGTGGCTAGGCGTTCGCTCGCTGCCCAAGCTTAACTATCAAAGCCTTGAACTGCGCCGGCGGATGTATTTGTCTGAAGAGTCGATCATTCGCGACTGGCTGCGTCCTCCCTATTCCGCCGACGGCTGGCGCGTCGACGTCGCCAACATGCTTGCCCGTCAGGGCCCTTCACAGCTCGGTGTAGAGATCAGCCGGGGTATGCGGGAGGCGGTCAAGGCCGTTCAGCCCGACGCCTATCTGTTGGGTGAGAACTTCTTCGACGCCACTGCCCAACTGCAAGGCGACCAGTGGGATGGGGTGATGAACTACAGCGGATTCACGCACCCGCTCTGGTTCTGGCTGGCAGGCTACCGTCAGGGTGCCCACGGATTGCCGGAACCGGTGAGCGGGGACCATTGGCCCACTGAAGCGATGACCACCACCTGGCGGAACCATCTGGCCACCATACCCTGGATCATTGCTTTGCAGCAGTACAATATCGTCGACAGCCACGACACGCCGCGTATTCGTACCATTGTCGGCGGAAACGATGCCCTCCATCGCCTGGCTGTCACCGTCCAGATGACCTATCCCGGCGTGCCCGGCCTGTACTATGGAGATGAGATTGGGCTGGAAGACACACCGGAGCTGCACCAGCGGGGCTGCATGCCCTGGGACCCGGCTTCATGGGATAGCGACCTGCTGACTTTCTACCGACGACTGATCCACCTGCGGCGAAGCGTGAGCGCCCTCCAGACAGGCGGCTTCCAACTCCTGCTGGTTGAGGAAGAGACGATCTGCTACCAGCGAGAGGACAAGACCTCACGCGTCCTGGTCGTTGCCCATCGGGTAGCCTCGCCCCTGACTACCTTGTTCATTCCCGCCGCGGCGGGCGGCATTGCCGACGGAACGCGCTTCCGGGAATATCTCAGCGGAGATGTCGCCGTCGCTGAATCGGGCGTGCTGGCGCTGGGACAAGTCAGGCAAGGCGCGACCGTGTGGGTTCAGGATAGCCACGAGGATGATGCAACATGAGCAGTGAATCGTTTGTCCCTCTGAACGACTTCCCAACCTACTCCGATGAGCCGATGGCCGAGCGTGCGGCCGCGTTTTATGAAGCGATGCGCACCCGCCGCACCGTGCGCGACTTTTCTTCGCAGCCGGTTCCTCTGGCCGTAATCGAGGATTGCGTTCGTACCGCAGCAACCGCCCCAAACGGGGCCAACATGCAGCCCTGGCACTTCGCCATCGTGGCCGATCCTACCGTCAAGCGCCGCATCAGGTTGGCGGCCGAAGAGGAGGAGCGCGCCTTCTACAGTGGGCGAGCGACCGATGAATGGTTGCAGGCGCTGGCCCCGCTGGGTACCGACGCCAACAAGCCGTTCCTGGAAACCGCGCCCTATCTAATCGTCATCTTTGCCCAGAGCTATGGCGTCGACGCCGATGGCCAGCGAATCAAGCATTACTACGTGCAGGAGTCTGTGGGCATTGCCACCGGCCTGCTCATCGCTGCCTGTCACAACGCCGGCCTGGCGACGCTGACCCACACGCCCAGTCCCATGCAGTTTCTCGGCGACATATTGGGCCGGCCGGCGAACGAGCGGCCGTATCTCATACTGGTCGTCGGCCATCCGGCGGAGGATGCCCTCGTGCCCAAAATCACCAAGAAATCCCTCAGCGAGATCACCAGCTACAGCTAGAAGTACGGATGATCCTCCCGCAACGCGACAGATGAACAACGAACCGACCAACTTGCCGCTGGGAGCCAGAGTATGGCGGAGCGGCCTGCAAGCCGGCTTCCACCTCCTGTACAACCAGCTTGCCTGGACGTATGACACGGTGAGCGACGTGGTTTCTGCGGGCAAATGGCGTGAATGGCAGCGGGCGGCGCTGCCGTTCGTGCGCGGACCACGCGTT
Organism: uncultured Chloroflexia bacterium; assembly: GCA_963715935.1. Lineage (GTDB taxonomy): Bacteria > Chloroflexota > Anaerolineae > Promineifilales > Promineifilaceae > Promineifilum. The sequence goes on from CAVQSM010000011.1 coordinate 919,846, forward strand.
CTCGAGCTTGGCCACGGCCCGGGCCATACGCTCCTCGACCTCCAACAGGCGGGCTACGATGTGACCGGCATCGACCTGTCTCCGGCAATGGGGAGACAGGCCCTGCGGCACGGACGCTCGCACGGCGCATTGTTGGGTATCGTCCGGGGTCGTGCCCAGACCCTGCCATTCCCGACCGCCGGATTCGACACCGTAATCGCCTTGTTTCCAACGCCCTACGTGGTAGACCCGGCTACGCTCAGCGAAGTGTATCGTGTGCTAGTCCCAGGCGGCCGCTTCATCATCCTGCCAGAAGCACGGTTGCGGCCGACCAGCACATCGAATCGCGCCTTGGAACAGCTCTACCGCGTGACAGGACAGCGGCCATCCAGCGCACCCGACACGCTGCAGGCGGCACCGGACCCCGCCATGGGCCGGACGGCGTTCTGGACCCAGGCGCTCACTTCGTCGCCCCACTGGACAGCGGACCGGATCGCGGTAGAGAATCTGGTAGTCGCCGACAGCCATGTGCTGCTCATTATCGCCGAGCGCTAGATCGCGCATGAGCGCAATTGCCCTGAGCACGCCCCAGTTGGTACAATGTCGCTATGGTTGATCATGAAGTAAACGGACAGCAGACGCCGTATGAGACGGCGACGTGGCGGGAGCGAAGCATCACACTGGTTGTGGCCGGGATTGTCCTGGCGTTGGATCAGTACACCAAGTATCTGGTGGAGAGTCGCCTGCCACTCTATGAAGTCTACGCACCATTTCCTAGTATCGAACAGTTCTTCCGCTTCTTCCACACCACCAATACCGGGGCTGCTTTCGGCATTCTACAGGATGCCAACACAATCCTGGCGGTGATTGCCTCGATAGTGACTGTCGTCGTTATCTACTTCAACCACATTCTGCCCGCCGACAACCGTATCCTGCGCGTTGCGCTTGGCCTGCAGCTGGGCGGCATCGTCGGCAATCTGCTCGATCGTATTCAACTGGGCCATGTCACCGACTTCCTCGACTTCGGCCCCTGGCCCGTCTTCAACATTGCCGATACGGCGCTGGTGAGTGGGGTCATTCTGCTGGGCTACCTGATGCTGTTCAAACCGGAATCGGTCAAGATGCCGGGCGAAGAAGCGGCGGGCTGATCCGTATCACCCGACCAATACTCATATGACGCCAGAAGACGGCCGCCTTCTACGCCTGACCCTTGATGCCGAAGGCGAACGGTTGGATCGGGCACTCACCGAAGCGCACCCAGACCTATCCCGCGTGCAGTGGCAGCGTCTGATACAGGACGGTCTGGTTACCATGGACGGCCGTCCGTTGAAGGCGAGCATGAAGCTGGCAGGTGGCGAGCAGATCAACGCGCTCCTCCCTGAGGTGATAGAAACGTCGCTCGCAGCTGAGGCGATCCCCCTCGACATCCGCTACGAAGATGAAGACATCATCGTCGTCAACAAACCGGCCGGCATGGTGGTCCATCCATCTCTGGGGCATGAGTCGGGCACGCTGGTCAACGCCCTGCTCTTCCACTGCCCGGACCTTGCTGGAGTAGGCGGCGAAAGGCGGCCCGGTATCGTCCACCGGCTGGACAAGGATACGTCCGGGCTAATTGTGGCTGCGAAGCATGATACCGCCCTTCGGGCGATGCAGGCTCAATTCAAGGCGCGAACCGTCAGCAAACGCTATCTGGCGCTGGTACACGGCCAATTCACACCACCTGCCGCGCTGCTCGACGCGCCCATCGGGCGTGATGCACGCCACCGCAAGAAGATGGCAGTGGTGCTGGAAAGTGGTTCTGGTTCGTCCCGAGCCAGATCGTCGCAAACGCGTTTTCGCGTACTGACCTACTTTTCGGAATACAGCTTCATCGAGTGCCTGCCGCGTACCGGACGCAAGCATCAGATTCGGGTGCATGCCACTTATCTGGGTTTTCCGCTTGTGGGAGATACGATGTATGGACGGCAGAAGAATGAATTCGGCCTGAAGCGTCACTTTCTCCACGCGACAGAGCTATCGTTCAAGCGCCCGTCAGACGGTGAGATTCTGACGATTGAAGCCGAGCTGCCCGACGAACTGGGCGCTATCCTGGACGATTTGGGGTAGCGTGGATTCCTACGTAGATGTGGCGGGCGGCCCGTTCAAGGGCAGCGCCAGATAGAACGTACTTCCGAGGCCCGGCTCGCTCTCGCACCAGACCCGGCCGCCGTGAAGCATCGCCACTGACTCCACGATGGCCAGCCCAAGCCCGGTACCGCGCGTCCTGGATCCTCCGACCTGGGCTCCCCGGTAGAACCGCTCAAATAAGTGGGGCAAATCTGACGGATTGATGCCGGGCCCCTGATCGTGGACGCCAATCACCAGGTCGTCGCCGACGACATGCGCGTCGAGACGCAGCTCGTCGCTGTTGGGCGCATACTTGAGAGCATTGGTCACCAGATTGGTTACGGCGCGGCGCAAAAGACCTGCGTCAGCGCGCACTGCGGGCAGCCCGTCCGGAGCACTCACCGCGATCGCGATCCCTTCCGAATGCGCCTCCGTCCAATACTCATTGGCTACCGTTTGCAGCAGCGCCGGCACAGCGACATTGTCGATCTGCAAGTTGATCCCCGCGTCGATACGTGCCAGCTCCACGAGGTTATTGATCAGGGTCGTCATGCGATCGATGCCGAGCATGATCTTGTCGACATACTCCTGCTGCAGGGTCGTATCGTCGGCCAGAGGCAGCATCGTCGTGTAGTTGCGCATGTAAGTGAGCGGGCTGAGCAAGTCGTGCGTGACGCCGGCCAGGAAGTCGGCCTTCATCCGGTCCAGTTCCTTCAGCTCAGTCACGTCATGGAGCACAGCGACGCGGCCCATCGTCTGGCCCGTTCCGCTGTAGACCGTAGCGATATTGGCCAGAAGCGTGCGGCCGTTGACCTCCACTTCCAGCTTTCCGTCCACCGCCTCTGCGCCGAAGCTCTCCTCTTGCGGTGCGTGCTTTACGCTCAGATTTCGGGCCAGCTCCTCTGACTCAATGACGTCGGCGACAGGCCGTCCAGCCATGAGCCGCGCTTCCAGTTGGAAGGCCCGCTCCATCGCCGGATTGAGCAGCAGGACCCGATCAGTCTGATCAGTGACAATCACGGCATTGGTCGTGCTGGACAGGATCGCGGCCAGGCGCTTGCGACCGCTCTCTGCCGCTGAGAATAGATGGGCGTTCTGCACCAAAACGGTCGCCTGCCCGGCCAGCGTACGCAGCAGATTGCTCTCAGCGCTGTCAAAGTAGTGCGGCTGCCTGTAGCCAACGTAGAGCACGCCCTGCAGCTCCGAGGCCGAGCGCAGGGGAATGGCAAACAGAGACGCCACGGGCGACGACACGTTCAGCTCCGCCTCAATTTCGGCGGCCGAACTGAGGGATAGTTCGTCGGCTCGGCGCACATAGCTCATCACAGGCCGGTCGAGCTGAGACATAGCGTCAGCCGACGGGCCTTCAGAGAAGATAAGTGGAAACGATGCGTTCGGATTGCGAACCACAGCTCGCGCGCCCGCCGCACCTGTGCCCCGAATGACGCCCTGCAGCACAGCCGGCATTCCCTGGCTTATGTTGATGCTGGCCGCCACCTCGTTGCTGACGTTCAGCAGCAGATTCAATTCATCGAGCCGCTGCTTCATTGCTCGCTGCATCTGGGAGAAGGCCAGGCTGAGCTGTCCCAGCTCGTCATCGCGATCGACACGGACGCTGTTCTCCAGCGTGCCTCCGCCAGCTATTGACTTCGATAGGCCGACGAGGTCTGTGATGGGACCGGTGATCGAGCGGCCGAATGTCGAGACGGTCAACGCGAACAGCAGACTGGCTGCCAGCAGAAGCAGTGCAAAAGGAGCCATCACCCCGAGTGCCTGTCGCAGGACCTGTTCATAGGGAACGACGGCTACAAGGTACCCTTCCCCGCCTGGCACCACGTCGTAGGAAGTTAGTTGTCGCGTTCCGGCAACCGGGGAGATGGTCTGATAGGCGAAGTCACTGGACGAAGCAGGAATCGCAGTTAATAGACCAGCATCGGCTGCTGGCACCGTCCATGTCGACAGCGGCACCCTGTCTCCGGACAGACCAATCACGCGGGACCCTTCATCGACGAGAAAGACCGAGGCCGAGTCCGGGAAAGTGAACTGTTGGGCGAGACGATCTCTCATTTGTTCAGACGATAAACGACCAATCAACGCGTCACGTTGTTGACCACTCGCTGCCAACGGCACAACCAGCGAAAAGACGGTTGCCGGGTTGTCCGAGTTGGCGATTAGCTGCGGCCTTCCGGAGGCAAGCACAGCGGCAACTGTGCCCGCTTCACCAACTGTCAGGACAGTCATGTCGGCGACCGCGATACCGTCAGTCGCTTCGCCGCTGGCGGAGTCGGAGAGAACGACCAGACCATCAGTGGCTACCAACAACACCTGACTGAACTCAGGTGACAGCCGATGCACGCTCGCCAGTCCGCGCGCCTTCTCGTTGGCTGAAGGCGCCACCAGTCGCTCGTCGCCACTGTTCCTAACCAATACGTTGGTCAGCTCGGTACGCATGGCAGAAATGCTGTCTGCGGCCCGTTCGGTGTTGGAAGCCATTTGCACCAACAGCGATTGGCTGATCGTCCTTGTCGAAAGCAGAAAGACGGCTGAAGCACTGAGCAGCACAAGCACGGCAGCAAACCAGAAGTAACTGGCTGTCATGTAGTTTTGCAGACTTCGACCTATCGGCGAAGGCTTCACACCGCGATCCGGCTGTAAGCCGGGCAGAAGATAGATGATGGCGGTGACCAACGCTCCGGATGCCAGGCCCTCGACGAGGAGAGGCAGCAGGCTGTGGAAACCCACAAACAGCCCAAGGTCCAGCGCGCCCAGCACCGTTGCCCGGGGAAGCGCCTGTGCCATCACGGTCAGGCCACCCATGAACGCCAGCAAGATTTGCCCTGCGACGGCCGCCACCACAGGCAGGCGGAGGGCGCGAAAGAGGCGTCCGCGGTAGGTCTGAACCATGAGGATCGCGGCCAATCCGGCGGCAATCCCAATCTGGGGAATATCAAACAGCGAGTGGGTCTGCCCCAGGGCACGCCCCAGACCAGACACAAGACCAACGACAACTGCCGCCGCCGGGTTCAACATCGCGCCCGCCAGCAAATAGGGAGCGGGAGCCAGCAGCGAAACGGCCATGAGAGCGGGTTGCTCCAGCAAAGCAGGGTTGTTCCAGTTCCAGGGGACAGCCAGAAGTTGGCTCGTTATGAAGGCCGCTGCTCCCAGCAAGCCCAGAGTCGCCCATTGGCGGCGGTCGAGCGCGCGCCAGGTATCGCGGAACCGGTAGAGTAGCAGGAGGACGACCAGCGTGTAGAGAGCGAGAAGCAAATAGGCGGGCCAACCGGTCGGCCCGCGCAGTGCCACGTCTTCGGCTGCCCCCCACAAACGAAACGGCATCTTCCCTCGCTTTTTTGCTAGTGAAACGGCAACCTTCGCCTGCGGCACCGTCTTGCGACAGTATAGCAGGGGGTGGGCCATTTGTCATTTGGCACTATGTTCACTATGATTGCCGCTCTATGGACGTGCGCCGGCGCACCTACGCCATCTTGATCGGCATCATTCTTTTGACCCTTCCCTGCTACGGTACCGGAATTCTCTTGTTATCCCGCGCACCCAATCGCCAGACGCCAACACCTGCGCCACCGACTGCGACAGCAACCGGCACGGCGACCGCCACAGCAACAGCCGTCCTGCCCCCGTCCTTCGTCTCTGTAACACCACCGGGCACTCCAACACCCCAGGCCACGACGACACCTTCGGTCACGCCAACCGCCTCCCCGTTCCCGACCAGCACGGCAACCTTCATTCCAACGGCCACGGCGACCGCCACCTTTACGCCTACGCCTACGTGGACACCAACCGCAACGGCAACGGCCACACCAACGGTGCAGCCGACCTTCACACCCACGCTGCTGCCGACGGCAACGGCCACGAATCTGCCAACAGAAACAGCCACCCCGGTTCCGGAGGCTACAGCGACCGCCACGCCGACCATCGTTCCGCCCACTCTGACCGCAACACCGGAGGTAGAGGCTTCAGCTACTCCCAACCCGGCGGTCACACCGGACGCTTCGCCAACGCCCTAGGCGACTTTTATGCTGCCAGGAAATCAGGAGTAACCACGTATGGACACATTCACTATCCTGCAACAACTTACGGAAGCGCCCGGGCCGGCAGCCAATGAAAAGGTCGTTGCCGATACCATCGCCGCTCTTTGGCGACCGCTCAGCGATGAGTTATCCGTTGGCCGCACGGGAACCCTGGTGGCTCGCAAAGCAGGCAGCCAAACACCTGACGATGATACGCCGCGTCTGTCCATCATGCTGGCCGCGCATATGGATGAAATCGCCCTGCTCGTAGCGCGTCTTGTCGAACATCGCGGCTACGGCTTCATTCGGGTGACCAACGTCGGCGGCGTCGATGGGCGGCATCTGATCGGTCAGACGGTCGTGGTTCACGGCACGGAGCCGTTGACGGGCGTGATTGGGGCGCTTCCCAACCACATGCTGCCACAGAAGAAGCGCAGCCAGACGCTCAGTTATGAGGACTTTGCCATCGACACCGGACTGCCCATTGAGCAACTTCGTGAGCGCGTTTCGATTGGTGACTTCATCACGTTCCGGCAACCACTTCGCAAACTTGGCAGCCAGCTTGCAACGGGCAAGGCGCTCGACAATCGGGCCTCTGTTGCTGCCCTTACCAGTTGCCTGGAAGTCCTGCAAAGTCGGGACCATTCATGGGATGTCATCGCTGCTGCCACATCCCAGGAAGAGACTCGTCTTCTGGGCGCAACCAACAGCGCCTTTGAAGTCCGTCCCGACATTGCTGTCGCTATCGATGTGAGCTTCGGCAAAGGGCCGGGCGCGAGTGGCGAGGAAACGTTCGACCTGGGTGGCGGTCCAGTCCTGGGCATTGGCGCCAACGTGCACCGGGGGCTATACGAGGGATTGAAGGCAGCGGCTGGCCGGCTGGAAATGAAAGTGGGGACAGAACCACATGCGGCCTACAGTGGTACCGACGCGCAGGCTCTGCAAACGTCGCGAGAAGGCATTCCCACCGGGCTGGTTGGCATTCCCCTGCGCTATATGCATACGATGGTCGAAACGGTGGACCTGCGCGATATCGAGCGGTCAGGACGCCTCCTGGCTGAGTTTATTGCGGGACTCGACGAGCAGTTCCTACCGAAGCTGCGCGAGACGATGCTCGCGGAGTAACCAGTCATCATGGGCACAACCTACCTCACCGAAGGACGAACAGTATGAATGAGCTGTTGAAGCAGCTGACAGAAGCGACCGGTGTGGCCGGCGATGAACGAGAAGTCCGGCGACTGATCCGCGACCTGATCGCCGACCATGTCGACGAATGGGATGTGGACGCGATGGGCAACCTGCTAGCCACAAAGCGCGGCACCGGCCAGTACGACATGCGCGTCCTGGTAGACGCCCACATGGACGAAGTCGGCCTGCTCATCACTGACGTTGATGGCCAGGGCATGCTGAAGTTTGCGACGGCCGGCGGATTCGACCCGCGTGCTTTGTTAGGCAAGGTGGTCCAGGTGGGGCCAAAGAAAATCACCGGCGTCATCGGGGCGCGTCCTGTCCATCTGTCGAGCGCCTCTGAACGGGGTCGGGTTGTCAAAACCGACGCCATGCGGATTGATATTGGGGCCAGCAGCAAAGAGTCAGCCGGGGGCAAAGTGAGCATCGGCGACTACGCTGCCTTTGTCACCGAGTACGAGGAGTTGGCCGGCGGCACGGTCGCGCTCGGCAAGGCGTTTGACAACCGGGTTGGCTGTGCCGCAATCATCGAACTGCTCCGGGGCGAGCCGTTTCCATTTGATCTCGTGGCGGCCTTCACCGTTCAGGAAGAGGTCGGGCTTCGCGGAGCGCGGGTCGCTGCGTATGCTGCCAGGCCGGACGTCGCCCTCGTGCTGGAATGCACGCCGGCGCTTGACCTGCCCACCGATGACGATACCAGCCCCAATGTGGCGATGGGCCAGGGTGTCTCCATCTACGTCATGGATCGCGGGACCATTCAGGACCCGCGCCTGGTGGCCCATATCACGGCGACCGCCGACGAAGCCGGGATTCCCTACCAGATACGGCAACCGGGCGGCGGCGGCACCAATACGGCTGCCATACAGCGCCTGCATGGCGGCATTCCGGCGGCGACTATCGCTGTTCCCGGTCGCCACGCCCATACGCCGACGATGATGATTAGCCTGGATGACTACCGGCACTATGTCCAGTTGGCCGATGCCGCCTTGCGGCAGCTAACGCCGGACGTGATACGCCGCAACTGACCGATTCTGCAACACAAGCGAGTAAATTACGATGATTGATCTTATCCAGAAACTAGTGGAAGCTCATGGCCCATCCGGATTCGAGGACACCGTCAGGGACCTGATTCGCCCCGAAGTGGAAGGGCTGGTGGACGAGCTGACTGTCGATGCGATGGGCAACCTCATCGCCACGCGCCATGCTGCGGAAGGCGACTCGCCCCAGACGGTGATGGTAGCGGCCCATATGGACGAGATCGGGATCATGGTCAGCCACATTACGGAGCACGGATTCCTGCGCTTCACCAACATTGGCGGCGTGTTCCCGCATACGCTGCTGGGCCGCAGAGTTCAGTTCAGCAACGGTGTCGTCGGGATCGTGGGCGCCGACCGGCTGGAGTCACGGGAACAGCTTCACCCGCTCAACAAGCATTTCATCGACGTTGGAGCCACCAGCCGCGATGATGTGCCGGTCAAAGTCGGCGATGTCGCCAGCTTCATTGCCCCGTTCATCGTCCAGGGCACACGGCTGACGGCCAAGAGCATGGATGATCGCATCGCCTGCGCCATCGCCATCGAGGCGCTGCGGCGGCTGGATGGTGTCGCCCTCCCACACAATCTTCATGTCGTCTTCAGCGTCCAGGAAGAGGTGGGGGTGCGCGGAGCGGAGGCGGCCGCTGGCCGGCTGGCACCCGACATCGGCATTGCCATCGATGTGACCTTGACCGGTGACCTGCCGGAAGCGCGTCCGATGGAGGTGGCCCTGGGCGCAGGCCCGGCAATCAAGGTGAAGGACAGTGGCATGATCGCTCATGCCGGACTGGTGCGGCTGATGCGCCGGCGCGCCGAGGAATCTGATCTGGCCTATCAGCTTGAAGTGCTGGAGGGCGGCTCAACTGATGCCCGCGCTATGCAAGTGGCGGGACCCGGCAGCGCCGCAGGCTGTATTTCGATCCCCTGCCGGTATGTCCACACGCAGAGCGAAACAGTCGATCAGAACGACGTAGACGGCGCGGTTGCGCTCCTGGTCTCGCTCTTGTCCCAGCCGATGAACCTCGATAACTGACGGCGCATCCCGGCTGACCCTATTGAGGATCAGCGATCGTAAACTTGGCGTACTGTTCCTGTCCGATAAACGAATCGCGGCCAATCAGCCGGACACCCAACCAGGCGAGGCTCATCGTGGGCACGACCTGCGTCATGGGGATGAACGCCTCGACGGCGGCCACGCCCCGCAATGCTTTCAGTCCGATCCGGTCAAGGACCACCCAGGCGATTGGAGCGGCGAGCAAGTCCAGCGCGAGATCCAGAAAGTCGAGAAATAGCACGACCGACAACGGCGTGTGCAGCAGCGTCTCCGCAAAGCCCGCACCTTCGGGCACGTCAATGCGACGCGCCTGGACGATCACGACCACAAACAGCAGGGCGGCGATCAGGGCGCTTATGGCCATAATGCCACCGATGAGTAGCGCAGCCGAACGTAAGAATTCTTCCATCATTTCTCCAGATCAACTGTGCCGGTTGCAGCACTCCCATGCTTGCGGCGTCACACCTGATCATCATCAAGGTTCAATAAGTACCACCTATATGATGACACGTGCGAATAAAAATATGATTAGAACGCCCCCAACCAACTGCACAATCGTCCCTACGCCCCAGCTTATCATGCCCACCACACTTGATTTCACGGCGGGCCGCCACTCACCCAAGCGGATGAACTCCCCCAGCAAGATACCCAGCGCATAGCCCACTATCGTGCCAATAATCGGTAGCAGAATCGTCCCGATTATTGCGCCGACCACGCCCAGCCCCAACGTCTTCCAGGACACGCCAGTTGACTTTGCGCCGAGAAGTGGCAGCCAGAGATCGGCGGTGCCAGTTACCAGAGCAATGATCGTAATCAGCGCAAAGTAGGGAATCGACACAAGTTCGAATCCATTGATGATGACGTAGGCCAGTACACCCAGCCAGATGAGCAGGATGCCCGGCAGAAGGGGCACGATGATCCCGAAAACCCCGATAATCATCAGGAGCCAGATGACCCCCAAGCCGAGAATGTCGAATAGTTCAGTTGGCATTGATTAGATCAGAGCGTGGTGAGGGGGGAGGCAAAACGGTCATCGCCCATCAGCCTTACAGACTGCGATAGGCCTGCATGAAACGATCGAAGACACCTGCCAGATACGGCCGTACACCGACCATCGGCCCAAAGCCGAACTCGCCCAACTCATCTTCAGACATGCGATTGGCGCGCTGCCAGACGTAGCGGTTAGGCATATCACCATGCCACGTCGCGAAATACGGGAACCACGTCGTCAGCACATGCAGACAGCGAGCGGCAGGCAGGGATTGGCGGAACTCCCGCGCCGGAAAGCCACCTTCCAGTTCCGCCGCCATGCTGAGGATGTAGCTATCGATCAGCGTCTCTTCCACCAGCGGAGACATGGGCCGCACCTTCAGATGGGGCTCTCCGCTCTCGTTGGTCGAGCGATCGCTGGAAAAAATGGACCGGGCCATTTCGTTAACGGCAAAGACGAGCGGCAGCCCTTCGATCAGCGCGACCAGGTCGAGCGCCGCCGGACCGTAGGTCGCTTCGCGCCAGTCGACGAGATACATCTCATCAAATAGGGTGGCCCGCCAATGGTACGGGTGGGGCGAGCCATGCAGCAGCGTCTGTGGCTGATCGCTCAGCGCAGTTAGCATTGGCACCGGATCGTCGAGAAGATCGGCGATGGCGGCCATCTGGCTTTCCCCGAATACACCCGGCCACCCGCCCAACTCGCGCATGACGACCAACCCGTTGGCCGCCTCCATGAATCGCGGTGCGAGCCGGCCCGCGCTGGCGATGGCGTGCTCTGAAACTATCGCCCCGGGACCCTCGTCGAAATAGACAGCGTTGGCATCTCGCAGCTCATCCCACGTCATGGTCGCTTCGGCCCGACCAAATGTGTACGGCAGCCACTCCAGATCGATCTCATCGGACAGGGTGTCCGCTTCCCAGAATGACGCATGGACCTGGGCCAGCGCCTCAATCGCCCCGTCGCCTTCGTCGGTTGTCCAGACAGCCGGGGGAAAGTGATTGGGCACGTCTTCCAACAGCAGCCAGCTGAGGTCTCCCGCCAGGTGGACGTAGTGGGGAGCGGGGAGAATGTCGGGTAGGCGCTCAGAAAGGTCCTGATAAATCAGCGCCTCAACTGCATTCGTGCGCTTGCCGATAAATGTGACAGGGTCTGAGCATCCGTCGAGCGTCAGCGTGAAGCGCGTCACGCGTCGCGACCAGGTGGCCGCCGTCCGTCCGCCTTTCGCCAGGAAGGCGCTCCACAGCGGCTCCGACGTGACGGCCGTCACAATCACATCGCGCAAGGCGGATGTGCGTGACAGGAGCGCGGTCCACGCTGCGGGGTCGCGGCGCTGCAATTGAGAGACATCAACAGGTAACGGATCCATGAGCGGCTGCGATTGTAAAGGGGTTGGCATAGGCTGGCAAGCCGCTTTAATGTACCGCAGCAGGCAGATTCGGCCGCTCTTTTCAGATCATTTGCCCTGCCGGAAGAACTACTTTACTATCTGCCAAGCATCCAGTTGATTGTAGCTGCGGAGTCAGACGATGGGAGTGGATACTGGCGCCAACCGCCCCTCCACCGGGTCGCGGCTGAGCACCCTCTTGGCGATAGGCTTCCTCGCCGTCACGCTCGTGGCCGGACGATCCGCGACCGGACCGGGCAAGGGCGGCATACAGATGACGATGGCGCAAGATGTCGCGCCGTCACTTGTCGACACCTTTCCTGTCGATGGAGCTACCGGCGTCTCTCTGGATGTCGTGCCGACTCTGACCTTTTCAGAACCTGTCGCCCTCGATCCGCTCGCTGTGGAGTTGCTCTGTGGTGCGTCCGGAGCGCACGATCTGACGGTTGCCGACGGGCCAGACACCTACCGATTGCTGACGCCAAAATCTTTCGTACCCAACGAAACCTGTGCCATCACTGTCTCGGGCCAGTACGTGCATGATCGCGACACCGACGACCCGCCCGATCTCATGACGACGGACGAGATCATATCGTTTGCGCTGACGCCACCCGTGGCCGAAAACATCGTCATCAACGAGCTGGATGCGGTGACAGAGGATGGTCGCAACGAATTCATCGAGCTCTTCGATGGCGGCGCGGGCGACACGGACCTGACGGGGCTCATCGTCGTGCTGTTCGACGGCGCAAGCGACAGCAGCTTTCTGACACTTAATCTCGCGGGCTTCACGACCGACAGCAACGGTTACTTCATGCTGGCCAATGGCGATGTTGATGCTGATCTTCCACTCGCAAATGACCTGCTGCTGGATAGGCCTGCGGCTGTCGCGCTCTATGCGGCCTTGCCCAGCGCGTTCCCGTTCGGAGCACCGGTCAGTAGTGCCAATCTGATCGACGCTGTAGTCTACGGCAGCGGACAGGCAGTTGACGGTGGCCTGCTGCCCCTCCTGGAAAGCGGGCAGCCGCAGATCAATGAAGCCAGCCGGACGCAGCCGAACCAGGACGCCAACCAGCGCTGCCCCAATGGAGCGGGCGGGCAACGGCGCACCAGCGCATTCCTGCAGAACCCGCCGTCGCCCCGCACAAGCAACATCTGCACGATTGACAGCGCGCCATCTGTAGATACCGTGCAGCCCGCCCCCAATGCCACTGATGTTCTGGCTTCAGCCGAACTGGCGGTGACATTCAGCGAGCCGGTCAATCTGGCTGCCGGTTTCCTGACCCTGGCCTGTGGAACCGGCGGAATGATTGCGTATCAGGTCAATGGCGGACCGTCTGCCTTCACGATCCAGCCGGCTGCCCCATTGCCCGAAGGCGAGGTGTGTGGTGCAACGATTCTGGCTGCCAAAGTATCTGACCAGGACGCGCTCGATCCGCCTGATCTCATGGGGTCTGATTACGTCTGGTCGTTCACGGTTCAACCCGCCATCGCCCGAACTGTCCTGATCAACGAAGTGGACAGTGACACACCCGGCGCAGACACGGCCGAGTTTGTTGAGCTGTACGACGGCGGCGATGGCAGCACTGACCTCGTCCGGCCTGACCCTGGTGCTCTACAACGGCAGCAGCGACAGCTCATATCGAGCCATCGACCTGGCCGGACAGCGAACCGATGACGACGGTTACTTCGTCGTTGGCAGCGCCGCGGCAGATGCAGACCTGCTCATGCCCGCCGCGTGGCTCCAGAACGGACCAGACGCCGTGGCGCTCTACGCGGCCCCCGCCGCCGATTTCCCCAACGGCAGCGCGGTGACGTCCGACGACCTGCTTGACGCTGTCATCTATGCTGGCGACGGATCGGCTTCGGGCGAGCTGCTCTCTCTGTTGCTCAGCGGTGACGGACCGGTGGACGAAGATGCCGGAGGCATGGCTGAAACCGACTCCAGCCAACGCTGTCCCGATGGCGCAGGCGGAGCGCGGCGCACCAGCGCCTACGGTACCGGGTCTCCCACACCTTCGTCGTCCAACCAATGCCGCACAATCGAAGCGGACCAACCGCCAGCTGTCAGCACGGTACTTCCGGCCGATGGGTCGACCAACGTCCCCCTCCTGCCCGCCATCTCGATGACTTTCTCAGAGCCAGTGGACGTTACAGGCGAATGGTTCAGGCTGTCTTGCGCCAAGGGCGGTTCCATTTCGACCACGACCAGCGGCGGCCCGCTGACGTTCACCGCCACGCCGACGAGCGCTCTGTCGCCCGCTGACACCTGCACCGGCACAATTGTACGGCGCAAGGTGACCGATCTGGACATCCAGGATCCGCCGGACCAGATGGCAGCCAACTTCACCTGGTCATTCAAGACGGCCGCCAGCCCAACGTCCACTTTCGCCACCATCAGCGAAATCGACTCGGATACACCCGGTACAGACACCGCTGAGTTCGTCGAGTTGTTCGATGGCGGCATCGGAGCGCAGCCACTCGACGGCCTGGTATTGGTGCTCTACAACGGCAGCACCGGCCAATCCTACGCGACCATTGCGTTGGACGGGCAAAGCAGTGAAGCTAACGGACGCTTTGTTCTGGGCAATGCGGCTGTGACCGCCGCAGACCTCATAGTTCCGGACGGCTTCTTGCAGAACGGTCCAGACGCGGTGGCCCTCTATGCCGCTTCCGCCGCGCAGTTCCCCAACGGCACGCCGGTGACAACAACGGACCTCATCGACGCCATTGTCTATGGGCCAGCCAATGACGTGGCCACTGATCTGCTGCCTCTTGCTGCTGAATGGCCAGGGTCAATCGGACGAAGCCGTCGCTGGAGACCGGACCAGGCATTCACTGCAGCGCTGTCCCGACGACGCGCCGCCACGCCGCACCGATGCCCTACGAGCGACAACGCCGACGCCGGGTACTGCAAACGCCTGCGCTGCCGACTCAGCTCCAACGGTACTCAGTGTGCTTCCAGAGCCCGGCGCAGCCAACGTCTCGCCTGACACCGCGCTAACCGTTGTCTTCTCGGAGCCAGTGACAACGACCGGTTCAGCCTTTGATCTGAGCTGCCTGCAGGCGGGAGCCATCGCTTTGACGGTGACCCGCCCCGATGCCAACAGCGCCCAGCTTCTACCGGCAGGCGCCCTCATGCCCGGCGATAGCTGCTCAGCGACCGTGCGTGCCACCCAGGTCAGAGACGTCGATGGCGATGACCCGCCCGATACGATGTCGGGCGACTTCTCGTGGAGCTTCACGATGGCAGTGACGGCCGACCAATCGATTCTGATCAACGAAGTTGACGCCGACACGTCCGGCACCGATGACAGAGAGTTCATCGAGCTGTACGATGGCGGCCGCGGCAACCAGCCGCTGGATGGACTGGTGCTGGTACTCTACAACGGAGCGAACGACACCAGCTATCGGGCCATTGACCTGACTGGCGAAGCGACCAACGGTGCAGGCTACTTCGTTGTTGGCAGCGCCGGGCTGGCCGCAGCCGGCATTGAGCTGCCTACCGGATCGATTCAGAACGGACCGGACGCGGTGGCGCTCTACGCAGGCAGCGCGGCCGACTTCCCCAACGGCACAGCGATCCATAGTGATAACCTGATTGACGCAGTGGTCTACGATACAGGAGACGACGACGATCCTGAACTGCTGACTCTGCTGCAGAGTGGGCAGCCACAGGTCGATGAGGCGGCCCGCGGGGATAAGGACGGTCATTCCAACCAGCGCTGTCCCGATGGCAGCGGCGGGCCTCGCCAGACTCAGACGTTTGCTCAAAGTGACCCAACGCCCGGACAGCCAAACATCTGCGTCTTTGATAGCGCGCCGGCAGTCATTCAAACGATGCCGGCCCCTGGCGAAGCCGGGGTTCCTCTGGATGCGGTGCTCACGGTGACGTTCAGCGAAGCGGTCAATGCCATGTCGCCCTGGGCGTCGCTGACCTGCGGTCAGAGTGGCGACCATTTACTGACCGTGACCGGTGGCCCAGCCAGCTACCGGCTTGTTCCCGACCGCAGCTTCGCCAGCGGCGAGCGGTGCGAGGCCACGGTAAGAGCGGCGGCGAGTAGCCGACATCCGATAACGACGACCCACCAGACCGCCCGGAGAGCGACTTCACATGGGCCTTCACGACGGCCGCCGCCATCTGCGGCCAGCCCTCGCTGCCAATCGCCGCCATCCAGGGCACAGGGCCTGCAAGTCCCCTGGTGGGCACAGCCGTCACCACAGAGGCGATCGTTGTGGGATCTGTCCTGGACGGCAATTTGCTCTATGCGATTCAGACGCCAGCCGGGCAAGCCGACGACAATCCGGCAACATCGGACGGGATGTTTGCAGCCGCACCAGCAGAGTCGCCAGCGCTCTCGCTTGGCGATCACGTGCGTCTCTCTGGGATCGTGGCCGAACAGAACGGCCGCACCACGCTCATCAGTACGACACTGTTAGCAACCTGCGCCGCCTCAGTCGTCGTCGATCCGCTGCCCCTCACGCTGCCTGAGGTAGACATCCCTACGGACTGGGAGCATGTTGAGGGGATGCTCGCCGGGCTAGAAGGACCGCTGACCGTAGTCGACAACAGCCATCTGGGCGACGAGGGTTTCGTCACGCTCTCGGCGAACGGCCGTTTGCCCTATCCCACCCAGTCGCTGCTGCCGGGGCCCGCTGCACACGAGGCTTTGGCGGCAGCCTCTGCCCATCAGCTCCTGCTCGATGACGGTGTGCTGGGCCAACCGTCAACTTGGTCTGTGTTGTCGCCCAATCGCACGATCCGGGCCGGAGACAGGCTGAGCGACGCTGCCGGTATCGTAGACCCGCACGGAACTACGCTGCATCTACACAGTCAGACGACGCCCCAGTTCCAAACCGGCAATCCCCGTCCCGATCCGCCCGTTCAGCAGCAAGGCAGCTTGCGGCTCCTGAGCTTGGACATGGACAGTCTCATGCTTCCTACGGCAAGGAACGAGGCCAATTACCAACAACAGCGAGACAAGCTGGTCAGCACGATCGTGACGGCTGACCCAGATATCGTTTCACTGCTCAACCTGGGCGGCAGCGCGAGCGAACAGACCGCGACTGTGGCCGATCTGATGGCGATGTTGGATGCTGCCAGTCCCGACGCCGATCTCGCCGCAGCGCAGATCGATGTTGGACCCGGAGTTAGTCCTGCCGCTGTCTTTCTCTATCGTCCCGCCAGCGTGTCAGCCGTCGGCATCCCCGTCCTGCCTCCTGCCAATGGACTTCCGACGGATTTAGCCATCCCCGTCGCCCAACGTTTCATTGCAAGCGACTCTGGCGAGCCGCTGCTGGTTGTAGCCACCTCCTATCCTGATCGCAATAGCTGCCCAACCAACGACAGGCCGAATGAGGACCAGGCAGATGGTCAACAATGCAACAATGCACGCCGGGTGGCGCTGTCGACTGAACATCGGTGCGTGGCTGACGAGCGACACGACCGACTTTGCCGCCGACAATATTGTGCTCCTGGGCCAACTCCACGCCTTGCTCCGCGAAGATCCTGTCCGGACGTTGCTTGACGCCGGCTGGCTCGACCTGGGAGCCGATTTGCCGACCGAGAACCGCTACAGTGCCGTTATGGACGGGCTGCATGGGCAAACCCATTTCGCTCTCGGTTCGCCCGCTCTGGCTGGCAAAAGCAGTGGAGCCGTTATCTGGCACACGAACGCCGATGAGCCAGAGGCGTTTGATTATCGCGCCACCAATCCGGCGGGGCTGTACGCACCTGATCCTTACCGCTCATCCGGCACGGATCCCCTTATCGTTGACCTGCGGATCGATCCAGTGGAGCCGGAGTTCATCAGCAACAGTCCCATCACCATTGGAGAGACGGCCGTCTTTTCCGCTACCAACCCGGCCACGGGCGATCTGGCGTTCCGGTGGAACCTGGGCGATGGGACGGCCGATCGGTCCGGAGCAGCCATCAACCATCTGTATGCTCAACCGGGAAGCTACACCGTTACCCTCACCGTCACAGGCCCGCGCGGAGAACAGTCCACGTCCCAGACTTTCGTGGTTCAGCACCGCCGTGCTTACCTGCCCATCAACCTTGGGAGCGCTTCTGCCCAGGGTACGACTGTCCGGGTCAAGGCGGCGCACGACCTGCATCAGGCGCCACCGGGCAGCGTGCGGCGCCGATAGTCGACCTGTCGCGGTTGGTCTGCCTTGTTCCGGCTGATATACTCACGGGCCTGTATGAGTGGCTCCGAAATCGAACGTCCGCAGTTTGCCAGCCAT
This sequence comes from uncultured Chloroflexia bacterium, assembly GCA_963715935.1. Taxonomy (GTDB): domain Bacteria; phylum Chloroflexota; class Anaerolineae; order Promineifilales; family Promineifilaceae; genus Promineifilum. The sequence continues at coordinate 937,859 of CAVQSM010000011.1, forward strand.
AACCAGCACATTAACGAGCTGGTGCAGGCCGCGCTCCATGCGGCGGATGCTGAGAAAGCTGTCGAGCGCCATCTGAGGCGGCGCGACCAGACCTTGCTCATTGGCCCGCCCGACCGGGCGCACGCCGTTGACCTGGCGGCGTCGCGCATCTTTTTGGTCGCAGTCGGCAAGGCATCCGTCCCCATGACACGTGGCGCGCTCAAGGTGATCGGCACCAATGTGGCCGGCGGCATGGTCATCACCAAAGCGGGAGGCCGCGACTGGCAGGCGGAAACTGCCGGTTGGCCGATTCCGGTGTACGAAGGCGGTCACCCTCTGACGGATGAGACCGGTCTGCAGGCGACCGAAGCGGTGGCCAGCATGCTGCAAACAACAACAGAGGCCGACACCGTCATCTGTTTGCTGTCCGGAGGCACATCAGCTCTGCTTGCCCAACCTGCTCTGCCACTGGAGGATTACCAGAAGCTCGTCAAGCTGCTGCAAAACAGTGGCTGTACCATCGGCGAGCTTAATACGCTGCGACGGGCAGTGGATCGTATCAAAGCCGGAGGACTGGCCAGGCTGGCGCAACCGGCGACTGTCTATGGCCTCATCCTCAGTGACGTCATCGGCAACCCCCTGCCGGAAATCGGCAGCGGCCCGACGGTCACCGCTCAGGATCGCGTAAGCGACATCGTCAACGTCCTGGGCAAGTACGACATCGCCCGCCGCGTAGAACGGGAACAGTGGCAGAGGTTGGCAGACGCACTCAAGCAGGTCAGCCAATTTCGGTCCGCCCAAACCGCTCCTCCTGTCGTCTACAATACGATTGTCGGCGACGTCACATTGGCGGCGACCGGGGCGCAGGTGCGAGCGATTCAGCTCGGCTATTTGCCCCAACTCCTGACCGTCCACATGGAAGGGGAAGCGCGTGAGACAGCTCGACTGGCGGCCGCCATTGTCCGCGACGCGCCCCCGAACCACTGCATCATCCTGGGCGGCGAGACCACGGTCACCGTGCGCGGCAAGGGTCAGGGTGGTCGCAACCTTGAAGCGGCGCTGGCGGCGGCCTTGGCGCTGCACGAGATTCCGCGTGTGGCTATCGCCTGCTTTGCCACCGACGGCGACGACGGTTGGTCGCCAGCCGCCGGCGCGATCGTGACCGGCGAAACGGTCGCCCTGGCCAGAGCGCACGGACTGGAGCCAGCTACCTATCTCAAAGCCAACGACAGCTACACATTCTTCCGCAAACTGGACGAGGCGGCCGGATCGTCAATAGCCCCCCACCTGATCATGACCGGGCCATCCGGAACCAATGTCAACGACCTCATGCTGCTTCTCGCCTATAATCGTTAGGCGCAGACCGGGCAGCCAACACCACCGAAAGGGAATCGACCATGACTATCAAATTCGGCACTGACGGCTGGCGAGCCGTCATCAGCGACACCTTTACCTTCGCCAATCTGCGACTCGTAGCGCAGGCTATCGCCGACTTCGTGCGCGAAGAAGACAGTACAGATCCAAGCGTTGTGATAGGTTTCGATACGCGCTTTCTGTCTGACCGGTACGCGGCCGATGTAGCGCGGGTGATGGCGGCCAATCAGATCACCACCTGGCTGGCGCGAGCCGATACGCCTACGCCCGCGATCAGCCATGCCGTCGTCAGCAAGAAGGCCACTGCCGGTATCATGATCACCGCCAGCCACAACGCCCCCCGCTACAATGGCGTCAAACTAAAGGCGAGCTTCGGCGGCAGCGCCAACGTGGAACAGAACCGTCGTGTGGAACGCATTCTGGAGCAGAACCAGGAACGACTCTCAGGCCCGAACTTGATGGACTTTGGCGAGGCACTGCGTTCCGAACGTATCCTCAAATTTGACCCAGCGTGGACCTACTATGAGCATCTCACGACATTGGCCGATCTGGACATTATCTCCGGTGGGGAGCTGCGCGTCGTCGCCGATGGCATGTACGGAGCCGGACGTCGGGCCATCAGCGAAGTGCTGATGCGCACCCGTACTCATGTCCACAATATCCGGGACGAAATGAATCCAGGCTTCGGCGGCATCCATCCTGAGCCAATCGCCCGCCATCTGGGGCTGCTCTTCTCAACCATTCAATCCGGCCATTGGGACGTCGGGCTGGCCACCGATGGCGATGCCGATCGGATTGGGGCGGCTGACGACCTGGGCCAGTTCGTCGACCCTCATCGCATCTACGGCCTGATCCTACGCTACTTGCTGGAGAAGCGCGGCTGGCGCGGCACGGTCGTTCGCACCGTCTCGACGACCGCCATGGTCGATCGCATTGCCGCCAGGTTCGATCAGCCTGTCATCGAGACGCCCGTGGGCTTCAACCACATCGCCGAGTTGATGCTGGCGGAGAACGTAGTCATGGGCGGTGAAGAGTCCGGCGGGATGAGCATCCAGGGGCATATTCCTGAAGGAGATGGCGTCCTGATGGGTCTGCTGCTGTTGGAAGTGATTGCCGACGCCCAGAAACCGCTCAGCCACCTCGTTGATGATCTGCTAACCGAGTATGGGCCTGCCCAATACGCGCGAACCGACCTACGTCTGTCAAAGCCCGTTGCCAAGGACAAACTGGTCCGACAGCTGGCCGATACCGCGCCCGACGCCATCTCCGGCGTGGGGCTAGCGCAGGTGCAAACCACCGACGGCATCAAGTACTACCTTGATGACGGCAGTTGGCTTCTCATTCGGCCGTCTGGCACAGAGCCCGTCCTGCGCGTCTATGCCGAAGCGCCCAATGACGAACGCGTCCAGGCGCTCCTGGAGTTTGGCGAATCAGTCGCTGAAGCCCGGTAGCGGCCAGCCTCTCCTATCCGGATTCTGCGAAGCGAGAAACGATACGGGCGGTGTGGCGGGTCCCGCTGATGAAGTCACTGATGCGCACGTTTTCGTTCGGCGCGTGAGCGCGACCTTCCGGATAACCGACGCCGGCCGAAACGACCGGCAGACCCAGCACATGGATGAACGGGTAGTTCGGACCACTGCCGCCGATAATCGGCTCGATGAGCGGCGATATCCCGTACACATCCTCAGCCGCTTCCGCGGTAAGCCTTACAAACGGATGGTCTGGATCGACGCGAGCCGGGCGCACGCCACCTAGCATCTTCACCTGTACATCCTCGAACCCTTCTCGATCGAGATGGGCACGCAGCTTCTGAAAGATGTCGTCGGGGTCCTGGTCAGGCACAAGACGAAAGTCGATCTTGGCCATTGCCCGGGCAGGCAGAACCGTCTTGGGACCCGGCCCCTGGTAACCGGAGTCCAGCCCGTTGATCGTCGCTGTGGGCTCGAAGACAGCCACGCGCGCCAGTTCTACGCCACCCTCTATGCCGTTCAGGAAGCCAGAAAGGCCGTACATCGCCTTGATCTCCTCGCTCGCGTCCGGCAGCTCGGCCAACAGAGCGAGATCGGCCTCGGTCGGTGGTATGGCGTCGTCGTAGAAACCGGCAATACGAATCCGCTCGTCGGAACCCTTAATAGAGTTGAGCGCCCAGACCAGCCGCCAGGCGGCATTGGCAAAGATGGAGCCGCCGAATCCAGAGTGAGCATCCATCGACGCTGTCTCCACCGATAGCTCCACATAGCACAGGCCGCGCATGCCGAGGGTCAATGTCGGCCGTCCGTCGAAGTCAACTGAGCCGAACTCCCAGATGCAGGCGTCGGCTGCCAACAGCTCCTGGTTTTGCTCAATGAACGGCGACATGCTGGGGCTGCCCATCTCTTCTTCGCCTTCGATAATGAACTTCACGTTGATCGGAAGGCCGCCATGCGCCTCACGCACCGCCGCCAGCGCGGCCAGGCGAGCAATGATGTGCCCCTTGTCGTCGGTCACGCCGCGAGCCACCAGCTTGTCGCCCACGCGCGTCATGGTGAACGGCGGCGAGTCCCACAGTTCCAGCGGCTCAGCCGGCTGCACATCGTAGTGAAGATAGAACAGCATCGTCTTGTCCGACGCTCCCTCACCTTCACCGTAGACAACGGGATGACCGTCAGTGGCCATCACGCTGGCTGAGAACCCCTGCTCCTCAAGCATTGTCTTCACCAGCTCAGCGCACTCCTCAATGCCAAGTCCCTGGGCCGAAACACTGGGTTGGGCGCAGAGCCGGCCAAGTTGCTCAATCCAGTACTCCAGGTTGTCGTCAATATGCTGGTCAATTGCGGCTTCGATGATTGCTTGATCGCTCATTGTATTCCTCGTTGCTAATCTATTGCGTTGGAAGTCATTACTCTATGAAGTATACGCGGCCCTTAAGGGAGCCACTTGATATCCTTGAAGTCCGGTTCGCGCTTCTCCAGGAAGGCGTTACGACCCTCCTTCGCTTCTTCGGTCATGTAAGCCAGACGTGTCGCTTCCCCAGCGAACACCTGTTGGCCGACCATGCCGTCATCGGTCAGGTTCATGGCGAATTTGAGCATCTTGATCGATGTGGGCGACTTACCCAAAATCTCTTGCGCCCACTGGTATGCGGTATCTTCCAGCTCGTCGTGGGGGATAACCGCATTGACCATGCCCATCTCATACGCGTCCTGCGCCGAGTAAGTGCGCCCGAGGAAGAAGATCTCCCGCGCCCGCTTCTGGCCGACCATCTTGGCCAGATAGGCGGAACCATAGCCGCCATCGAAGCTGGTCACGTCTGCATCGGTCTGTTTGAATTTGGCGTGTTCTTGACTGGCCAGGGTCAGATCGCAGACGACATGCAGGCTGTGCCCGCCGCCCACTGCCCAACCCGGCACCACGGCAATGACCACCTTGGACATGAAGCGGATCAGCCGCTGCACTTCCAGGATGTTCAACCGGGGCATACCGTCATCATCTACGTAGCCTTGCGCCCCCCGCGCGCGCTGGTCCCCCCCGCTGCAGAAGGAGTAGACACCGTCCTTCGGCGAGGGGCCTTCGCCAGAGAACAGGACGACACCAATGGTCGTATCCTCGCGGGCGTCGACAAAGGCATCGAACAGCTCGGCCACAGTCTTCGGACGAAAGGCGTTGCGCACTTCCGGCCTGTTGAAAGCAATGCGGGCTACCCCGTTCGATTTACGGTAAGTGATATCTTCGTACGTTTTGGCAGTTTGCCACTCTGGCTGGTTGTTGGTCATAGTTCTTCTCGCATAGACGCCCGGAGACAGGATAGCAACTGCTGTCGCCGGACGTCGCTGATGCCGCTGCGCCGTATGCGACGCTCTAGGCTCATTCTAGGTCCTGTGTCAGTTCAATAAGTAATTGGCCGTCCACCAGCGTGATCGGCTTGCCGCGAGACCACTCTCGGGCCGCGTCCGAAATATCAGCTGTGGTCACAAGAAAGGCGTGGGCCGCGCGCTCGTGGATCATCGTGCCATACAGCTCCCGCACTACGTCCGGGCCAACTGTGGAGCGATAGCGCTTGCACTGCACGACCGCCCGTCGACTCTGTTCGTTGACGACTTCCAGATCGACGCCGAGGTCGCCGCTGCGGCCGCGCACCGACACCTGATAGCCCTTACTTCGAAAGATGGTGGCCACATACCGCTCGAAATCCGCCGGGCTGAGTGTTTGCAGCTGATCGACTGTGACGGGCTCAACCGCCAATCCACTGCGCCAGGCCAGCCATTGTCGCCCAACAAGCAGCCAGACTACGGCCAGCGTCAACACGGCCGCCCACCCAAACAGTGTCAGCAGTTCCAGGACAACGCCTGTTCGGCCGTCCGCGGCATTGCCCAACCAGCCGTAGCGCCACATCGTCCAGGCCAGCGCAGCGACGGTAGCCAGCCCGAGCAGTAATGAGATCCGGGTCAGACGTCGGGGCCGCTGTCCGGCTGGGAGACGCAGGGAACCGCCTTGCACTTTCTGGTTGGACTCTATCTGTATCAGCATGTGTTTCAGCAATGGTCTACAGGGCAGGGCCTTGAGGCTCCCGTTCAAGAATCAATTGTAGTCAGACGACACGCGATTGGCCACTTGTGTGGCTTAGCGCTCCCGCAGCAACCTGTCCGGGCGGCAGCGGTGAAGTTGTTCCTCGGTGCAGGCATGCTATCATTGCCCGCTATGGTTACCAAAAGGCAGTTGGGCATCATCTTTATTGTTGGCGGCGCGGCCGTCATTATCGGCAGTTTTGCTGTCGATCTGATTGGCGCAGGCCAGTTCCAGGGCATCGGTCCTGCGCAGCAGCGTGCATTGATCCTGGCGGGGCTGGCGGTCGTCATTGGCGCAACGCTGTGGCCGCTTGGTGATAAACCCGCCTGATGCGGCGAACTCTGACTACGCTACCCTTACACTGACACCTATTGTGAGCAGCACATCAACCATCCAGCCCAGCAGCGCCGACCGGCCCCAAACATGGCAGCGGATCGTGGCTATAATCCCCAGAGTGTTGGTGGCGGCCGCTTTGCTGGCGTTCATCGCCTACCTGCTCATCTACATCTTCTACGCCGTCCAGCTGTTCCGCTTCCCGTTCGACTACGATCAGGGCGAAGGGTTCGAGCTGATGGACACGATCCTGTTCAGCCAGGGTGAGTGGCCATACCGCAGCAACGAGAGTTATCCGTTCTACGCCTCCAACTATCCGCCACTCTTCCACATTCTGATCGTCCCGCTCGTCTGGCTGTTTGGTCCTGAGTATTGGACCGGCCGCCTGTTGTCGTTTGTCGGCACGCTGATCACCGCAGGAGCGATTGGTTTCGCCGTCCAACACCTTGGCAGGCGATGGTGGCTGTCGGTGCTTTCCGGGCTGGCATTCCTCGCCTCCAACTACGTCTACCACGTCGGTCCGCTCTTCCGGCAGCACATGTTCATGGTGATGTTTGAGACACTGGCGGTCGTCCTGGTGGCTCTTGTCTTTGAGCGCGAGGAGGCGGACGGTCGCAAGCGACCGTGGCAGCTACTGAGTGTCATGATCTTGCTGCTTGCCGCCGGCTATACGAAGCAACTCGCCTACGCCACGGTCGCAGCCGTTTTCATCTTCATGTTTCTGCGCGAGCCGATTCGGGCAATCAAGTGGGCCATTCCTTTCGGATTGGTCACCGGTCTCATTTTCCTGGGCATTGATCTGGCTACCGATGGCCAGTGGAGTCTCAACACCGTCACAGCCAACCTCAATCCATTCATACCCGGACAGGCAGAAGGCTTGTACCGGCAATGGTTCAGCCTCCACATCGTCATTACCGTCGCGGCCATTGGTATGGTCATCTACCAACTCTACTTTACGCGCCTATCGGTGTTCGCTATCTGGTTTGTGGTGGCAGCCGTCAACGGCTTCACGGCGGGAAAATGGGGTGCAGGCGAGTCCTACTTCGCGACCGCTATCGCCGCCAGCTGCATCCTGTCGGGCCTCGCCTTCAACCATCTGTTGAACTGGGCCACCAGTCGGTCTTGGAGCCGTCCGTCGCTTTCATTCTGGGCGCCGGTGGGCATGACCAGCCTGATCGCCATACTCTATCTATTCCAGGCGACGCGGATGTTCCACATGCCGACCCATACCCCGTTCCTGGCTAATGTGGCCAACGCGCTCGGCTACCCAAGTGAAGTGATGATCCCGCCCCAGACCTCTTGCTCCGCGCCGCGGGACCCGGAGCCAGTTCCGTACGTCGATGCCGTTGGCGCAACGCTCCTGGGACGGCCGCCCACAGCCGCCGATACGCTGGCGGGGCAGCAGATTGCCCAACTGATTGCCCGCGGGGAAGACGGCCGCCTTCAGCGAGGAAGCTGGCTTCAACCTCTTCCTGGGACGCGACGTCGTCACCAACCCGACACAGCTTCTGAATCTGTACAACAATAATGCAGTCGATCTGACCGAGATGTTGGCCATGCTCGACGCGCAGGCGTTTGACACAGTCGTGCTGCGAGCGCAGTTCTATCCACCCCCTGTTCTCGACGTCATTGGACAGCGTTACATCACGACCGATCTGGTGCAGATGAACGGATTTGTCTACTGCATCATGCAACCACGATGAGCACCTACCAGATCGAAACACCGGTATTTGCCGGGCCACTGGATCTTCTGCTCCATCTGATCGAGCGAGAAGAGCTTGACATAACCGCGATCTCATTATCGCGAGTGACCGCGCAATATCTGGCGCAGATCGAGCAGATGAAGCAAGACCGGGTCGAGCAGCTCATTGACTTTCTCAACATCGGTGCACGCCTGGTGCTCATCAAGAGCCGGGCGCTTTTGCCAAAGACGCCGGCGCTGCCGGGGATGGAAGAGGAAGAAGAGGACCCGGCTGAAGCGCTCATCAGGCAGCTTCGCGCCTACCGCCAGTTTAAGCAGGCGGCGTCCTGGCTGGAAGATCGGCAAACGCGCGGTCTGCGCACCTACCTGAGGGTGGCCCCGCCGCCGCGGTTGGAAGGGCGTCTTGATGTGAGCGGCATTACGCCGGACACGCTGCTGGCGGCAGTCCAGGCTGTATTGGCCCGAACGGAGACCATGGAAGAGAGTGTCAATCTCATCCAGCCGCGTCGCCTGACGATTGAAGACCAGTTGTCGAGGCTGCGTGGCAGACTGCGTTCGAAGCGGGCATTCCTGTTCAATGAGATGCTTTCTTCGCGAAGCAACCAGACCGAGGTTGCCATCACCCTCCTGGCGCTGCTGGAGTTGATTAAGCGGCGCGAGGCACGGGCAGCGCAGACCTTCCTGTTTGGACCCATCAGCATCGAGTCACAGGATCCCGGCGCGGAAATGACAGAAGACGAGGAAGCGATCTGGAGCTAGTTACCACCACTCTTGCTGGCGGCCGTAACGGATCAAGAAGAAGGCGGTTACGCCCACAAGGATGAGCGGCAGCAAAATGCGGATGGCCACCCCACCGCCGAAACGCAAGAGGAACAGCGCTGCCAGCACGCCGAATCCCACAAGGATCCACTTTGAGTAGTTGTCCTCGGACGGCTCAATCAGGTCTTCTCGGCCGCGCTGGGCTCGCTTGCATGCAACCTTGAGGCCCGTGCGAAGCGGTTTGTTGTCCAGAGTCCATTGGCAGCCGCACTCCTCACATTGGTAGCAGCTGAAATCCGGGCGGCCGGATTCGCGATCAGTCCGCTGCAGAATGCGGCCGCCGCAATGGTCGCAGTCAAATCCTGTATCGTCCCAGGTGGTTCCGGTCTCAATCACAACAGTTTAACTATACCCTTGTGGGCCGACCCATCCAAGGATAGCGAGGTCGTGGCTCACAAATTGATTAGTTAACAGACCTAGTCTCGAAGCTGATGGGACCATACACGCAAACGGCCGCGTGCGCTGATGCCACCCAACACGAGTGTGGTCACAATGCGCGGATATTTGTCTGCGTAGAACTTGCGGTAGAAGATTTGCATGGCGCTCACCGACTCCTCTGCCACGCGGACGCGAGTCGCCTTCGGCGGCCTGGCAATCGCCGCTGACTCCTTGCGCAGGCCGGAACTGGCCCCCTTGTAATGCAGCACCTCGACCAGAGGAAAGTAGACGATGCGATACCCCGCCTGGTGAATGCGGTAACAGTAGTCGATATCCTCGCCATAGAAGAAGTACGTTTCGTCCCAGCCGCCCAACTGCCGGTCCAACGCCCGCGGCATCATCATGTACGAGCCTGCAATCACCGGTACATCATGGACCTTCGAGAAGTCTTCGTAGGACAGGAAGTAGCCGTCAAACCGGGGATCGGCGGACAGCAGGCGGCTCAGCCCGGAGAAGTGACAAAAGGCGTTCCACGGGGTCGGGAACCCGCGATGGTTGTCCGGGTCTCGTTCGCCGTTGGGATAGACGAGTCTGACCGTCAGCGCGCCCACATCAGGTTCCGCCCGCATGTAGGCAAGCGGCACCGTAAGGGCATCCGGGGCCACGCGCGTGTCGGAGTTGAGGAAAAGGACGTAGTCGCCGGTAGCCACAGCTGTGCCGGCGTTGTTGGCCGCCGCAAAGCCGAGGTTGTCCGCGTTAGCAATCAAATGGACTGACGGATAACGGTCGCGCACGAGTGCCACGCTGCCATCGCTTGATGCATTGTCCACCACGATGATCTCCATACCACCAGCAGGCTGATCGGCACTCAGTAGTGACGCGAGGCAGTCGTCGAGCAATGCTTTGGTGTTGTAGGACACCACGATGACAGAGAGGTCCATGTGACGCAATTCTACCAGCATGGTCGCCGCACGTCCCGGCACGGTTAACAGTGGGTTAACCGTTCGTTGGTTGGTCCTGGACGCCGGCTGGAGCTTGGGGCGTATATCCGGCGATCAATCAATACGATGGCGGCGTTGGGTTGCCGACGAACCACGTGATGTAGACGAACAGACCGATCAGCGTGGCGGTCATGTACAGGATGTACGAGACCCGCATGAACACCCGGTAGTTGCTAAACTGCAGCGGCTTGATCATCAGTCCATTGCCGCGGAGCATCACGAACAGGCCAAACAGCAGCGCCGTCGCGCCGACGGCCGCATGAATGCGCGTGGTCGCGATCGCGGACAGGGGCAGCATCGCAGGATTATTCGGCGGGGCCACGAAGTCACGATACGGCAGGACCATGAGCCACAGCACCAGGACCGCGTTCAGCAGCACACCGCTGGTCTGCAGCCAGCGATGGGCGGTGTACTGATGGCGCACTGCAAACACAACGCCCAGGGTCAACAAGATGGCCACCAGGGCGCTCAGCAGCATCGTCATATCAGCGCCAAAGTTGGCGCTGGTGCCGAGGAACCCCGGCGCGTGGAGAAGTTCCGTCATGGTCGGTCCTGTCCTTCTGGTTCGACGTTTCGCGCGCTCAGCCTGGCGGCGAAACAGCGACCCTAGTGGCTCAATATCTTGCTGAGGAACAGCTTGGTCCGCTCATGCTGCGGGTTGTTGAACAGGTCGTGGGCGGTCGTATTCTCAACGATACAACCCTCATCCATAAAGACCATGCGGTCGGCTGCCCGCCGCGCAAACCCCATCTCGTGGGTGACCACAACCATCGTCATCCCGGCGCCGGCCAGATCGAGCATGACGTCGAGCACTTCCTTGATCATCTCCGGATCGAGGGCGCTGGTCGGTTCATCGAACAGCATGATCTTGGGGTTCATGGCCAGCGAGCGAGCGATGGCCACGCGCTGCTGCTGGCCGCCGGAAAGTTGGCGCGGAAAGGCGTCGGCCTTCTCCGGAATGCCAACTCGTGTTAGCTGGGTCATGGCAATCTCGGCCGCTTCTTCGCGGCTGCGCTTGCGCACCAGTCGCTGGGCAACGACCACGTTGTCGAGGACACTGAGATGGCCAAACAGATTGAACTGCTGGAACACCATGCCTACTTCTGCCCGAACGGCATTGATATCGGTGTCCTCATCTTCCAGATGCACACCGTCAATGTAGACCGCACCCATGGTGGGCACTTCAAGATGGTTGAGGCAGCGCAGGACAGTGCTCTTGCCGGAGCCACTTGGTCCAACGATCACGACCACCTCCCCAGACTTGACCGTCATGTCAAATCCACAGACAGCGGCGACCTCGCCAAAGTATTTATGCAGGTTCTCGACGACGATAATGTCGCTTGCGCCCGGAACGTCACTCATCTTGTCGTAACCGCCTTTCGTACCAGCGCAGCACGAGGCTGAGTGCGATTGTCATCGTTAGATAGAGAAATGTGAGAACGAGATAGCTTTCGCGAAAGCGGAAGGTGCTGCCAGCATAAAGCCGCGCCTGCTGGGTCAGATCGCGTACAGCCAGCACGGACACCAGCGAGGAGTCCTTGAGCATGGCAATAAAATCGTTACCCAGCGCGGGAAGCACATTGCGGATAGCCTGTGGCAAGATAATGTGACGCATCGCCGTGCGGCCGTTCATACCCAATGACCGCGCCGCTTCCATTTGGCCTGTGGGCACAGACTCAATCCCGGCACGAAACACCTCAGCCAGAAATGCCCCATAAATGACCGACAACGCGATGATACCACGTGTGTTGGTTGATATGGCCTGACCGGAGATGTTCAGGAACCCGGCCACTGCGGGAACAATGACGAAAGCTACCGTGAAGATGAGCACAAGCGTGGGCACACCGCGGATAAACTCGATGTAGGTGATCGCCAGATTGCGGATAAATGGGTTGCTACTTACGCGGCCGAGACCAGCCAGCAGACCGATCACTAGGGCGATGGCAAAGGCCACCAGCGTCGTATAGATGGTGACCGTGATGCCAGTACCGATGAAGGCGGCCATATCACCGGACAGCAGATCGTCCAGAGAGCCAAGACCACCTCGGATGAAGTTATAGGCGCGGTTGTAATCCTCATTCGTCAGAATGAGAATAAACATGAGCACAAGGAACCCAATGATGATTACCAACCACCATGGGAAGCCTTGTATCTTCTCTAGATTGCTTTCTCCGGTGTTAAGTCGTTCTGAATCAACTGCCATGAAACCTCCTGCACTCAGGTACGGCAATACCTACTACAGCCCTTGCAGAAAACCTAGTTTATCGTGACTGACGGGAAAGAAAAAACGCCAGGTCGCCGGCAATCCTTATTGTAGAACTACCGACGACCTGACGGTCTAGACAATCAGGTTGGCTAGCCCTTAGCCACCCAGGTCGTCGTAGGTAATCGAGAAGGCGTCAGAGAAGTACTTGGCCGCCAGCGCGTCAAGCGTACCGTTGGCCCGCAATTCGGCCAAAGCAGCGTTAAACGCCCCTACCAGGTCACTGCCCTTCGGGAAGACGAAACCCAACGCATCGCTGGACATCGATTCGCCCACCAGCTTCAGCTGGTCAGCGTTCACGCCAAGATAGCCCTGTCCAGCCGTCTCGTCGATGATAACCGCATCCACATCACCGGCAATCAACGCCTGAACGGCAAACGGGAACTGCTCGAACGCCTGAATGCGGTCGCCGGGCATCATGTCGGAAGCGGTCTCGAAGTTGGTGGTGCCGGTCTGGGTACCAATAACTAGATCAGCATTGTTCACGAACTCTTCAACGGTGCTGAAGCGATCTTCGTCAATCCGAGCCAGCAACCTCTGGTCGATGTTGATGTAGCCATTGGAGAAGTCCACAATCTCGGCGCGCTCTTCGGTGATGGTGATACCGTCGGCTGCCATATCATATTGACCGTCGGCTACTGCCTGGATCATACCTTCCCAAGCCGCCTCAATATACACTGGTGTACAGTTCAGCAGCTCGCACATGGCGTCGATGGCCTCGTAGTCCCAGCCAGCCGGCTCGCCGGTCTGCGGGTCAATGTAGTTGAACGGCAGGTAGGCATTTTCAACGGCGACCGTAACTTCCCGCCCGCCCAGGTCGGGCAAAGCTGAGGCTTCGCCAGCTGCCTCTTCTACAACCGCTTCTACTGCGTCAGCAGCCTGCTCGACGGCGCCCGGCGCTTCGGTCGTGCCACCACAAGCAGCAAGGACCAACAACAACAAACCACCCAATACAAGGCTCAATTTGGTCAATCTCTGCATCTTCAATTCTCCTTTTTTCTCCTATTTCAGACAAACAACGTGACCGGCAATAATCGGGTAGAGACACTCAACTGCTGGTCAGGCAATTGGATTGGGACGGTGTTGCTCAACACCAGAAACGGGAAGCAAGCCAACCCTGTGACCCTACCTTAAACATTCGATTATAACGACAGAGATGTGTCTGTAAAGTCCAAACACTGCCTTGAAACGAGTAACAGACGTTGGGCAATCTGTCTAATCAGGCGCGGCCGTCTCCGGCATTCCGCCTAGATGGACACAGGTTCCTGATGCATTCGGCTATGAGCCGCGTCAATAATCGCCAGAATACGATCAACTGCAACTTCCGGATGGTCCTGGGGATTAACAACGCAGTAGTCGAACTCCAGGCGACGCTTCATCTCGCCCCGCGCTGTGGCGGTGCGCAGCGCGATGCCCTCAGGGGTGTCCGATTTGCGTTCCTTGAGCCGGCGGACCAACCCTTCCTCACTCTTGGTGGTCAGGAAGACAGATATGGTATTGGGGACAATGTTGCGGACGGTGGCCGCGCCCTGCACGTCCACTCGTAGAATGACATCGCGACCGCTGCTAAGCGCCTCGCGGATCTGCTGCTTGGGAATGCCTTTGTAGTCCTCATAGACAATGGCGTACTCCAGCAGTTCGTTTTCATTGATCATCCGGGCGAATTCGTTGTTGTTGACAAAGAAGTAGTCGATTCCGTGCTCTTCGTCATCGCGCGGTTTGCGCGTGGTCGCTGTCACAACGAAGTAGAAATCATCCGGCCGGCGTTCCTGCAGGGCGCGAGCGATCGTATCTTTGCCCACACCGGATGGGCCAGAAAGGATCAGGAGGACAGGAAAACTGCGGCACTGATACACTTGATCGCTGCTCTCTTCGATTGAGGATTGCTCGCGGATTCGTTCAGAAATCGACATTACGATGACTCCAAAGATGCTATGTTGGGCAGTCGGCTATGATAACGGTACTCGGTCGGCGACAATGCGCCGCAGTTCGTCTTGTATCTCGGTTGGCGGGCGGTCGGCATTGACAGTCACCCACCGTTCAGGCTCCTGGGCAGCAAGGGCGTGATACCCTCGCCGAACGCGCTCGTGAAAGGCAACGGTTTCCAGATCCAGCCGGTTCATTTCCTCGCCGTGTGTCCTGCGCCGAGACAATCCTGTCTCGACATCGAGATCCAGCAAGATCGTCAAATCAGGTGACAACCCTCCGGTGGCGAAGCTCGTCAGGTCGTGGAGCGCTTCAAGGTCCAGCCCGCGACCGTAACCCTGGTAGGCGATGGTGCTGTCGGCATACCGGTCGCAGAGTACGATGGCCCCTTCCTGCAGCGCCGGTTCAATCAACTCGCTCACCAACTGGGCGCGTGACGCGCTGTACAGCAACACTTCCGCCCGCGCATCCATCTCAGTATTGGCAGTGTCGTGGAGCGTGTCGCGGATCTGATCGCCTATCGACGTCCCGCCCGGCTCGCGCGTCATGATGACCTTCTCGCCCTGCTGCCGCAGATGCTCCGCCAGCTGGACGATCTGGCTCGTCTTGCCCGCTCCATCCGGTCCTTCGAATGTCACAAACAGCGGCCCCATCTTAATCGTTCCGCTGCGTACCGAAGATTCGCACGCGCCGATACGGCTCCCGGCCGTAACTATGGGACACCAGGTTGGCCTGCCGCGCCATCTGATGTTGGTAACGACGAATGGCCGAGCCGACCGGGTTCAAGTCTACGCTGCTCTGGCCCGACTGCACGAGGGAGATTGCTTGCTCCGCCTCGGCCACGGCCGACTCAAAAGGGTCGTTGGCGGACACCTCAAGGTCCAACGCTTCCACCAGAAAACGCTCCATCTGCGTTACTGTATTGGCCCGAAGCACGTAGACCGACACATTGTGATACTCTGCGTCGCTTATAAGACGCCGGCGCTTGCGGTAGTAGCTCTTCAGCGTCACCAGCACATCGGCTTCCGCCAGTTCCTCGACGATGATGGCCCGGACACCCAGGTGCTTGGCCGCCTGATAGAGGCGGTTGCGGGCGACGCCGTACGGGAAGATCTTGATCGTCTTCTTGGTTTGGCCGTTTGTCGAGTCGTCAGCAGCCGGACTGTCGATGACGACATCGCGATCGCCATTGCCCAATAGCGGCCCGCCGTTGCTCTCCGGTCTCGTGGTAGACGTGCCAACCGTGCGGATCTCCCGACCGCCGCGCCCTTCCCGCGAGCCCCGATTGCCTCGCCTGCCGGTGACGGCCGCCGACGTGACCAGCAGCGCCTGCCGCTCCGACTTGAACGCTCCTTCTTCGTCGCGGAAGCGAACCTCAACTTCCAACGGCTCGCCACGCAGCATGGCATCGACAGAGGTTGTCACGTCACGATGTACCAGCAGACGCTGCCGGTCCTGCATCTCAATGAGTACATCAAATGTGGGCGGCGCCTTGCGCTCCAGCACCGTCTTCTGCGTACCGCGACGACGCGCCTCCTCGTCTGACAGCGTGACGCTGTCAATGCCGCCGACAAGGTCGGACAGCGTTGGGTTGAGCAGAAGGTTCTCCAGCGTGTTGCCGTGGGCCGTGCCGATGAGCTGCACACCACGCTCGTTGATGGTGCGCGCCGCCTCGGCTTCTCTCTCACGCCCGATCTCGTCGATGACAATCACTTCCGGATTATGGTTCTCAACCGCCTCGATCATCACCTCATGCTGATGAGAAGGACGGGGCACCTGCATGCGACGAGCGCGGCCGACTGCCGGATGGGGTATGTCGCCGTCGCCGCCAATCTCGTTACTCGTGTCCACAATAATGACGCGCTTGTTCTCTGCCAGAACGCGAGCCATCTCGCGCAGCATCGTCGTCTTGCCCACGCCGGGACGACCCAGCAGCAGGATGCTATGCCCTTCGGCTACGATATCGTCCACAATCTCGATTGTGCCGTATACAGCCCGGCCAATACGCAGCGTTAGTCCTACGACCTGGCCGCGGCGATTGCGAATACCGGATATGCGATGGAGCGTCCGGGCGATTCCAGCCCGGTTGTCGTCGTCAAAGTCGCCGATGCTGTTGACAACCTGGTCTATCTCTTCACGGTTGACCTCACTATCGCGCAAGATCATCTCACCGTCCACGTAGCGAGCTGTGGGCAGACGACCCAAATCCATGACAATTTCCAGCAACTGGTCGATGTCGCCATTGAGTTCTACGCGCTCTCGAATACTATATGGCAGAACAGAAAGCAAAGTGCGCAAATCTTCGTAAGTTTCAGACACAGTGAATCGCGCCTACTCTTGAGGCGCCCCCTCTATTTTGGTCTTGGCCGGCTGCCTGAACTGGCGAATAAGTGGCGAGGAGGCAGGGATACGCTGGCCCTCCAGCGATACCGCCGCTTCTGGCACGCCCTTCACAGCATGATGGACGGTATGGCAAACCATGACCGCCTGACTGCTGGACAGCGTGAAGCCACTTCGTTCCAGCGAGCTGGGCAACCAACTCTCATAACGTCGGACACAACAGTAGACCGCTGACGGTCCTGTTGCAAATGCCTGGTCCAGCGCGGCGGCAACGATCTGCGCCGCTTCAGATTCAGCATTGGGATGGATAAAGAAACGCATCCAGGTGGCGATCGAGCCACGGTGGATATGGACAAACGCACCCAACTCCGAGCCATGACGCATTACCCATATCTCCCCATCTGCGGCAGGCGGTGACGGTTCAATAAGCTGGACCAGACGCGGCACGGTATTGGCATACAACAACTGGATATCCCAGTCGTCGGTCGACTGCCGGGCCGTCAGCGGAGCGGCGGCGATTGACACAGGCCGATACGATTCAGCACTCACGCGCCAGATGTCCTGACGGGTATAGACCGCGAAGCCCGAGCGTCGCAAGAGCGTCAGCTCCGGTCGGTTCTCGTCGACCTCGGCCACAACACTCTGCAATCCTCGCTGGCCTGCGAAGCGAACAGCCTCATCAAGCAGCGCCAACCAGACCGAGGCTTGTGGAGAGATGGCATCAGCGGCCATGGCGTGCTGGTCATAACCGGTTAGGGGGTCCGAGACAGGGCTGACATACAGGATGCGGGCATGGGACGACGATGGCGGGATTCGTAGTTGAATGAAGCCGCCTCCTTCGCCGTTTTCCGGTTTCCAGACAAAGGTCGGATATTCCCCGCCTACAAACATGCTCATCAGCGCATCGCGCAGCGGATGGAGATTGTCAGCCAGAGAGGAAACGGCGTGAAGCGTAATGCCTTGCTCACCTAGCCGGCGAACGAGGGCCAGATCGCGCAGATCAAATGGCCGTACCATTGCAAATAGTGTAACAATCCCGCCTACCCGGCGCAAGCACCATCGGACCCTGCTCCCACCGAACTCTAACGCCGGCGAGGGCCTCGCTGGGCACCAATCTGAGCCGTGTCAGAGAGCAATGGCCACCCCAACACCGTTTCTGATAGATCTCCTATAGAGATTGCGCGGCATAATGCTTATAATCTCTGGTGGTTTGCATACCGATTCAGGAGAATTCATGGCGACACATTACTACGCAGGCGAGGCAGCATTCGCAGAACTGTCAGCGGAATGGGACAAGTTGGCTGCCGAGGGGATGAGTGACACCCCATTTCAGAAGTTGGCCTACCAGCGTGCGTGGTGGACTCACTTGAAGCCAGAGACGGCATCCTTGCATACAATTACTGTGCGCGACGAAGGCGGTGAATTGCTGGCCATAGGCTGCTTCTATCTGCTAGATAACGTTGTCTATTTCAACGGATGCGTGGAAGAAACGGATTATCTGGACCTGATCGTCAGAGAGCAGGATGCTGAAGTAGCCTGGCGGGCCGTTCTCGACTGTCTTGACAGTGGCGAGATTGGAACCTGGCAAGCGCTGAATCTGTGCAACATTCCTGCTGCTTCCCCATCGCGTGACTTGCTCAAGACAATTGGCTCTGAACGCGGCTTGTCGGTATCGGAAGAGCAGATCGAGGTTTGTCCCGTCATCGACTTACCCGACTCGTTCGACGCTTACCTGGAGGAATTGGACAGCAAACAACGGCGGGAGATCAACCGCAAGATGCGTCGGGCAGGAGCCGCAGACGCAATCACCCGCACGGTCGGGTCGGACGAAGATATCGACGAGGCGACCGACGCTTTCCTGGAGCTGCTGCAAGCCAGCACCTTCGAGAAGCGTGACTGGCTTAACGACGGCCGGCGCGCCGTCTTCCACGATATAGCTAGAGCGGCGCAGGCCGACGGCACGCTCCAGCTCATGTTTGTCTCAATCGACAACAAAAACGCCGCAGCTCTCTTCAACTTTGATTACAATGGTCGTACGTGGGTTTACAACTCCGGACTGGATCCCGCAGCATTTTCCGGCTTGAGTCTGGGCGTGGTCCTAACCGCCCAGTCGATTGAGCAAGCCATCGCTTCCGGCAACCATGAATTCGACTTTTTGCGTGGTGACGAAGCGTACAAGTATCGCTTCGGCGCTGCGGACACCGCCATCTATCGTCTCCGGCTGGACAAGACCGGGACAGGAAGCTAACTATGGACTTTTCGCTTTTCAGCGACGACAACTTCCGGGACACACAGCCCGTTGCCTACCATCCACCCATCCGCCGGGTGGCGATGCTCAGCGTCCACACCTGCCCGCTGGCGATGTTGGGCGGCAAGAAGACGGGCGGTATGAATGTGTACGTTCGGGACTTCAGCCGTGAATTAGGGCGTCAGGGCGTGGAGGTCGATGTTTTCACCCGCTCACAGGACGACTGTGTGCCGATGGTCAACCACGATCTGGGCCAGGGCGCGCGCGTCATCCATATTCCCGCCGGACCCCAGGAACCGATTCCGGTCGGTGAAGTCGACCAGTACCTCGATGAGTTCGTCGCCGGTGTGCTGGCATTTGCTGAGCGCGAAGGGCTGACATACGACATCATCCACAGTCACTACTGGCTGTCCGGCCTGGTGGCCGAGCAACTCAAGGCAGCGTGGGGAGGCGTCCCCATCGTCCACATGTATCACACGCTGGGACATATGAAGAACCGCATTGCCACCAGCGACAAAGAGCGTGTTTCAGAGTCACGCATTGCGGGCGAAGCCCGTGTCCTGCAGACTGCCGATCGCATTATCGCGGCGACACCTGCGGAGCAAGCGCAGCTCAACTGGCTCTACCACGCCGATATGGACAAGATTGCCGTGGTGCCGCCGGGAGTGGACCTCGAACGATTCAGCCCCATGCCTTCGAAGGAAGCGAAAAAGCGGGTTGGCATCCCTTGTGGCGACACCAACATTATGTTCGCCGGTCGTATCGAGCCGCTCAAGGGCGTGGACACGCTCATGCAAGCAATGGCTCTGATCCGCGAACGGTATCCGGAACTGGTCGAGAATACATGCGTGGCCATCATTGGCGGCGATCCCTGGTCGGACGATCCCGATGACGAAATGGCCCGCCTTCAGGCGCTGCGGGAGCAGCTGGGTATTACGGACCTGGTCGTCTTCCTGGGCGCCAAAGACCAGGAGATTCTCCCCAACTACTACGCGGCGGCCGAAATGGTCGTGATGCCGTCACATTACGAGAGCTTTGGCATGGTGGCGTTGGAAGCGATGGCCATGGGACGGCCCGTAATCGCGTCGGAAGTCGGCGGATTGGCCTATCTCGTCCAAGATGGCGTCAACGGCTTCCACGTACCTTCGCGTGACCCGGAAGCGCTCGCCAGCCGCATGTTTGAGCTGCTGAGCAATGACGCATGTCGCGAGACGATGGGGCGGATGGCACGTGAATATGCTGAAAAGTTTGACTGGTCCCACATTGTGGAACGCATGATGCGTATTTACGAGCAGACGATCATCTCGGCCGGCTTGCCGTCAACTTCGTCGTTGCCCGGGCAGAACTAGGCCCTACTGGCGCAAGGCGGCCGCCGCGCCCTCGGCCATCTCGGCTGGCGGGCGATCTGTCGCCAATACCTCAAAAACCGCGTTGCCCAGAATTTCCATCAACCGGCTGCCTGGCGCGACCGGCAGTTGGGCTGCTCTATTCAGGCCCTCTTCGACAAACGCCATATAGGCGTCCTCTTCTGCTAACTGGGCCAGCACGTCAAGACGAGTTGGCAGAACGTTGCTTTGCACGGTCCATTCAGCCATGTTCTGTGGCTCAGTCAAGAAGAGCAGCAGCTCGGTAGCCAGCGCTTGCCTGGCTGCGCCGTCAGCTGAGACCGACCATACCCAGTTGTCTACCAGAGGTGTCAGCGGACCAGACGGTCCGGGAACGGGCGCGTAGCCGCGCTGCAGCTGAGCAGCCGGCAATGCTCCCTCGCCTACTGGCGCTTGCGCCTGAAGATAGTCAGACCGCATCCAGACGTGATTGCTCGTCCCCAATTGGTAAAGCTGCCATGTCTCTTCCAACGTTCGCAATTGTTGGCTTTGCAACAGATTCGGCTTTCCAGCCGCAATTGCTTCCAGGGCACGCGTCAGAGGCTCAACCTGCAGGTCGGGCTGCCCAGCCTCATTGACGACGCTGCCCCCTTCGGCCAGATAAAACTGCAATCCGAACAAGGCTCCGTCCGGGCTGTCCGCCGGCAGCAGCATCGTGCGCGCTGTGCCAGAGATGAACTCACTCCAAATGAGCGGAACGGTCTCGGTGACCACGCGCGGCGGATAGACCAGATGCGAGAAGCCGGTCTGCCCAAAGGGCATGCCGTACAGGATACCGTCACGAACAACCTGATCGCGACTAACGGGATACAGTGCATCCACGACACCGGGATCGACAAAGCCGTCTATCGCAAAGATGAGCTGCTCAGTGGCGGCTCCCGGCAGCGCGCGAGCCGGAAGGGCAATCAGGTCCGGCAATGACGACGGAGCGACCGTGCGGCCTGTGCGTAAATAGCCAAGGATGCCCCCCTGCCCATCGACCGGCTTCTGTTCAAGGATAATCTCCAAATCCGGGTAGCGCGTATTGAACTCGCGAATCTGATTGCTCAGGACGGCTGATCCCGCTTCCGTCCGCTGACCAATCTCGCTTGGCAGCCAGACGCGCATTTGCGAGAGCGCAGCCGTCGTGGTCAATGGTGGCGCCGTCGGTAAGATAGCCGGTGGAGGGGCAAAGGTAGCCTGGGCAGTCGGCGCGGGTGTAGGTGTCGCCTCTGTTTGGTCAGTGGCCGATTGCAGTACATCGCAGCCCGTCGTTACGATCCAGAGCAGAAGCATCAGGGGCACGAGTAGACGGAACAGCCGGGTCAGGGAAGGCGTGAGGTTCATTGTGGCCGCAGTATATCACCTTTGCCACCCCTTGCCTTACGCCACGCATAGCGCTATTCTAATATCAGCATGTCATTTCATTGTGGTTACACGCAGCGGATTCTGAAGCTCCACTTGCTTGGCTCCTTCCCGGGCGGCAATACTATCCACCTGCCTGCACGATGATTATTATGTAAAGTAAGTTCGCTACGAGAACTCATCGCCCCGGGCAGTCCACCTGCACCGGGGCTTTTTTGTATCAGGAGCAAGAATCATGGCCGAAGTCATTGTTAATCTGGATCACATTCACCTCAGTCTTGCCGGACGGCCGATCCTGGCCGACTTGAGCTGGGAACTACAGCGAGGCCAGCGCATTGGCCTGGTCGGCCCCAACGGAGCCGGGAAGTCCACCCTACTCAAACTGGTTACCGGTGAGTTGACAGCCGACGATGGCTCTCTTTTCCGGTTGTCGGGCCTGACCTGGGGCCGGCTGCATCAGGAGCCGAAGCTGGCAAAAGGCCTGACCGTCATTCAGGACGCGATGACAGCCGTTCCGGAGCTCGCCAAACTGGAACAAGACCTCGACGCGCTGGCAGCGCAAATGGGATTGCCGAAGACGTATGAAGATCCCGCCCGCCTCGAACGGGCCATTGCCCAACAGGAACGCCTGCTCGCAAGCTACGAGGCGCTGGGCGGATTGCGCTACGAGAGCAGTGTCAAGCAGGCACTGACTGCCGTAGGTCTGGGCGAATCGTCCTGGAGTCAGCCAACGACCGAACTGAGCGGCGGGCAGAAGAAGCTGCTGATGCTCGCCAAACTACTCGTGCAGCGCCCCCAGCTGCTTCTGCTGGATGAGCCCGACAACCATCTCGACCTGCCCGCCAAACGTCTTCTCGAGCGCATCATTCAGGCTTATGACGGGTGCGTTGTGATCATCTCCCACGATCGCTACCTGCTGGACGAAGTTGCGACGCAAATCGCTGAACTGGACGGCGGTCAAGTGACGACCTATCCGGGCAACTACTCGGCTTACGTTACGGAGCGGCAGCTTCGCCGGCTGCGACAACAGCAGCAGTATGCAGCCCAGCAGAAAGAGATTGCCCGCATCGAAGCAGCTATCGCTCGCTTCGAGTTGTGGGCATCCCTGGTCGTTAATGAGCGCCACATTCGCCAGGCGCGCAGCCGACGCAAGATGCTGGATGAGATGGACAAGGTCGAGAAGGTGACAGAGTCGCGCCGCCTGACGCTTGAGCTGGGTGGCTGGCGCGGCAGCAACAAGGTGATTGAACTGGTCGACGTGGCCAAGACGTTCGACAACGGACGCACGCTGTACGACGGGCTTGCCCACACAATCTGGCACGGTGAGCGTGTCGGACTGGTCGGCCACAACGGCGCGGGCAAATCCATCTTGCTCAAGCAGATTATGGCCCTTGAGTCAGTCACAGCCGGAGAGATCAAGATGGGACCCAGCATTCAGGCCGGTTACTATGCCCAGGAGATGGAAACGCTGAACCCGGATGATGACCTGATCAAGTCGGTGCGCGAGGTGGCCCCGCTAAGCCGGGACGCTGCCGTCGCTTTCCTGATGCGCTTTCTGTTTAGCTACGACCAGATGCAGCAGCCAGCCGGCAAACTGAGCGGCGGCGAGCGCAGCCGCCTCCAATTGGCACGTCTGGTCCTGCAGCGGCCGAATCTGCTGGTGCTGGATGAGCCGACCAACAACCTGGACATCCCTGCTATCGAAGTGCTCGAAGAGACCCTGGACGACTTTGTGGGTACAGTGTTGGTGATTTCGCACGACCGATACTTTCTTGATAGAGTCGTAGACCGTATCGTGGAGCTGCGTGACGGCACGTTGGTGCCCTACCTGGGCGGGTACACAGACTACCTGGATGAGCGCGGTTACGAGGAGTAGATGGCCAACCAACTAGCAATCAGTGAGGCATCGTCGCCGGAAGAGCTTTCGGCCGATACATTCCGTCAGCTTGCGTCCGAGATTCAGACTGAGGTCGGCCAGGTCATCGTTGGCCAGCAGGCCGTTATTCGCGACGTCTTGATTGCCGTTCTCTCGGGAGGACACGCTCTTCTGGAAGGTGTACCCGGCCTGGGCAAAACAATGCTCGTGCGCACGCTGGCTAATGCTCTCGATCTCTCGTTTGGGCGGGTCCAGTTTACACCCGATCTCATGCCTGCCGACATCACGGGTACGGAGATTATGGACGAGGATGAAGACGGCCGGCGCTCTTTTCGCTTTCAGGAAGGCCCGCTCTTTGCAAACCTCATTCTGGCGGACGAGATCAACCGCGCCACCCCTAAGACCCAATCCGCGCTGTTGGAAGCGATGCAGGAACGCACGGTGACCACGGGGACGGTTTCGCATCCTCTGCCGCAACCCTTCTTCGTGCTGGCGACCCAAAATCCCATCGAGCAGGAAGGCACCTACCCGCTTCCGGAAGCCCAACTCGACCGGTTCTTCTTCAAGATCAACGTGGGCTACCCGTCGGCCAGCGAACTGAGCGAGATCATCGACCGCACGACCGGGACCTCTACTCCGGCGGTTCGCAGAGTAACCGGCGCGACCGAGCTGATCGGCATGCAGCGCGTGGTACTGGACGTGCCGATGCCCACAAACGTCCGTGATTATGCCAGCCGTCTGGTGGTGGCCAGTCATCCCGGCGCATCGCCCTCGCCGTTGGTCAACCGCTTGCTGCGCTATGGCGCCAGTCCGCGAGGCGCCCAGGCGCTGGTGCTGGGCGCCAAGACTGTCGCTCTGCTGGATGGTCGGGTCAACGCCAGCTTTGATGATGTTGATGCGGTTAGCGCCTCTGCCCTGCGCCACCGGCTGCTGCTCAACTTTGAGGGCCAGGCGGAAGGGGCCAGCACCGACGACATCATCGCCGATCTAGTTGCCGCTGTGCCCTACGAGGCGTGAGTCACCGGCGGACCCACGCCAGTCCAGAGCATGACACACCATGAAACTGTTTGACGAAGCCTCCTTGCGCCGTCTGGAGCAGTTGGCACTCGTGGCCGAGCGGGTACGGGCGGGCCAACTGAAAGGCGACCGTCGCAGCAGTCGCCGCGGTACATCCATTGAGTTTGCCGACTATCGTGAATATGCTCCCGGAGATGACCTGCGCCGCCTGGACTGGAACGTACTGGCTCGCCTGGAACGGCCGTTCATGAAACTGACGGAGGAAGAAGAAGACCTCGCCGTCCACGTGCTGGTCGATGTCAGCCCCAGCATGAACTGGCCCCTCTTAGAACCATCACCTGAATCGGAAGCAATGGCGCTCGCTACCAACAAGCTCTGGTTGGCCCTCCGGCTGGCGGGTGGTCTTGGTCATGTCGCGCTTGCTTCCGGGGACCTGCTGACCGTCACATTACTCGACGGCGACAACAACCGCCATTGGGGACCATTCCGCAGCCAGCAAAATAGTTGGCGTCTGCTGGAGTTTCTGGAGGCCGGCGCAGCCAACACCGAGCACAGCTCCTCTGCAACGCTGCGCGACCTGAATCTTTCGCTGCAGACCTACGCCCGGCGCGCACGGCGGCCCGGGCTTGCATTTGTGTTGTCTGACATGCTTTCACCGGGCGGCTATGCGAGAGGGCTTAACGCCCTGCTCCAATCAGGCTTTGAGATTGCGGTCATCCATATCCTCAGCCCGGACGAGATTGAGCCTGCCCTGGATGGCGATCTCAAGTTGGTGGATGTAGAAACGCAAGCGATCGTTGAGGTAACGGTCGATGCGGGATTGCGGCGCACGTACATCGAACGACTGGCTGCCTGGCAAGACGAAATTGGCGCGTTTTGTCGCCAACGTCGGATCCACTACATTCCGGTTACGACTGGTGTGGCGTGGGACACCGTCTTGCTGGACACCATGAGACGCCGGGGAGTCGTACGCTGATATGGGCGTCCTCGCACCAGCAGCGTTGGCGCTGGGCTTGCTGGCTGTGCCCGTTGTTCTGCTCTACCTGCTTCGTCTACGCCGGCGCACCCAACCCATCAGCAGCACCCTGCTCTGGCAGCAGGTGACAGAGGACAGGGCAGCCAATGCCCCGTGGCAGCGTTTGCGGCGCAACTGGCTCCTGCTCCTTCAACTCTTGTTGCTCGCGGCGCTGGTTGTCGCGCTGGCACGGCCGTTTCTGCTGTCCAGCAATCTCGTCCAGGGCAACGTCATTGTCCTGCTCGATGCCTCTGCGTCCATGCTGGCGACCGACGGAGTGCAAGGGGCCACGAGGTTTGACGAGGCTGTAGGCGAGACGAGTCGACTTATCGACGGGCTGGCAGGCAGCAGCAGCATGACCATCCTGGAAGTCGGACCACGCCCGCGCGTGCTGGCGGCCGCCACAGGCGACAAGACCACCCTTCAACAAGGACTGGCCACTGCCCAGCCTTACGCCGCCGCCGCTGATTGGGAGGCTGCCCTGGCTCTGGCCAACGGTCTGGCGCAAAACGCCAGTCGTCCGGAACACATCCTGATTACCGACGGCGGCCTGCCGGATGGACTGCCTGACCTGATAGGCTCCGTTCGCCATATTCCAGTTGGCAGCCAGACCGCCAATAGTGCAATCACCACGCTTGCTCTCCGGCCCTCTGGCTCGGGACAGGTACTGCTTGCGGCCGTCAGCAATCTGGGCAGCGAATCTCAGCCTGTCCGTCTTGACCTGTTCCTCGATGGCGCGCTCTATGATGCACGACGCCTGGTGTTGGAGCCGGGCGCCCGCAGCAACCTGACCTGGAATGAACTACCTCCCGGCAGCGTGGTCGAGGCCCGGCTGGAACATCCTGAAGGCACGGCTGACTTCCTGGCCGTCGACGATCAGGCGTGGGCCGGCAGCCCCGCAGCCGTTGACCGGCAGGTCCTGCTCGTCTCGGATGGAAATCTGTTTTTGGAGCAGTTGCTGCGACTACTGCCGGGCATGACGGTAGAAACCTCTTCGCCCGAAGACGCTGCGACGCTAAGCACAGGCACCCCCTACGACATCATTGTCTATGACGGCGTCGAGCTGCCTGACGCGCTGCCTGATGCCTCCGTTCTGGTTGTCAACCCGCAGCCGCGGGACGGGGTAGAAGTCGACGCACTTTCTGAGGACACGATTCAGGTTGGTGGTGTCTTTACCAACACGGTGACCACCCGGCTGGCAGACGACCCTCTGCTTCAATTTGTCGAGTGGGAGGGCGTGTCGATTCAGTCGGCACGCGAGGTAGAGGCATCCTGGTTGGAGCCGATTATTGAGGCCCAGGGTGGCCCGCTGCTGCTGTCGGGAGAGAGGGACGGTCGCCGGGCCGTCGTCATGCCCTTCGACCTGACAGCGTCGGATCTGCCCCTGCGCATTGCATTTCCGGTCATCATGGCTAATATTACGGGCTGGCTGAGTCCGGGGCAGTCGCTCTCCCGTGAGACCCTGGCTCCAGGAGAACCCGTGTCAATTACGCCAGATGTCGCCGCTACACGAATCGAGATTGCCGGACCGAACGGAATCGAATGGTCTACCGACCTTGATGGCGGCGTGCCGCCTCTTTTCGTACCCGACGCACCGGGAGTGTATACGCTGCGGCAGGTAGGGTCGGATGGCCTCCAACTCTCGAGCGAGCAGTTCGCCGTCTCATTCCAGGCGTTCGGGGAGTCATCCATCGCCCCAAATCCTACGGTTCAGTTGGCCCAGGATGCGTCTAGTAATTTCGGAACGGAGTTGGCCGGGCAACGCGAACTCTGGCCCTGGCTGCTGGCTGCGGGGCTGCTGCTGTTGGTGCTGGAATGGTGGTTTAGCCATCCGACCCGACGCCCACGTCGTCCAGTAGGATCACGATGAGTCAGGACAGCGCCACCCAAGCAGACTCCCCCGCCACAGGCTCGATGACTGGTCTCGTCCGCCTGGCGGTCGGCGGGCTGCTGCTGCTGGCAATAGGGCTGGTCATCGTCGGCTTCGTTTTGTGGCCAAATTCCAGCCAGCCGCTTTACCCACTGCTGGCCTCACCAACAGCCTCCAGTCAGATCCTGCAAAATGAGACCAGGCTGGTCGGGTTCGAAGCGCTCAATGCTGACCCGGCTGCATATCGCAATCAGTCGATCCAGGTAACCGGCACCTACACGCCTATCGACCTGCCCGCCTGCCAACCTTTCGCCGGCCCGCGCATTCAATGGAGTCTGGTGGCTGACGAGCTGCAGCTCAACGCAGTCGGGTTTGAGCGGATTTTGCGGCTGGCAGAACCGGGCATCTCGATGACCGTCACCGGTGTGTGGCGGCTCTACCAGGGCCCACTTGGCTGCGGCAAGGAGCCGGAAGATGGCGCGGTCTGGTATCTGCAGGTAACACAAATCCTGGAGCCGAATCCAATCACCGGGAGTGTGCCCATCAACCTGACCTTCGTTCCGGGTCCCGACGACCGGGAGCCGGGTGCAATTGTCCCCACACTCGAACTTGAAGAGACCCCGGCGGCGATCATCACGCCAACCGACTTGCCTACTGTTAGTGTTACGATTCAGCCAACGGCGACTCTCCCATCTGGGGCCACCGCAGCCCCGGAGCTAACGCCCACGGCAACGCTGCCAGTTACACCATTGGCCACCCCGGACACGGGCACGCCCGACCCGCTGGCAACAGCCACACCTGAATCGGGAACCGGCACGCCCGACCCGGCAGCCACGCCAACCAGCGGACCTGACGGCACTGCCACACCTGCTCTACCCACGGGCACAGCGCCTCCGGGCGGATATCCGCCGGCAACGTCCACACCCGAAGGCGGGTATCCATAGGAGTCTTGAGAGCGGTCACCCAAATTACTGCCCGCTTGCCGCTTCAACCACAATTGCCCGCGCACCCGGCGTCAAACAACGTGCTATGAGCGAACAACCTCTACGTGAAGTCCCTTTTCAGTCCGCCGTGTCTCCCCCAAACGGGTGGCAAGGCTGCGCCGGCTGGCTTATCTTTCGCCGCTTCGATCTCCTGCTGCACGACGACGGCGAACTGGCGGGCATACCAAATCTACACGCGCCAGCCGATATTGGTCTCGACGCTCTAGTGACCCACTATCTTGGCGCGTCGCGCGACGGCGATGAGACCACCCATTACTTCGCTGCCGACGTGGATCCGGAGACAGACCCGCCGCCAGGCATGTCATTCGTCGGCCTACGAGCCGCCTATGGGCGATTGACAGAGACGGCGTTCCAGATCGCGGGCCACGCTGTACAGATCGTCAACTGGGACCGGACGCATCGCTACTGCGGTCGCTGTGGGCACGAGACCGATGACAGCCCGACCGAGCGGGCCAAGGTCTGCTCCCAACTGCGGCCTGAGCAGCTATCCTCGAATCTCACCAGCCATGATTGTTAGAGTGCAGCGAACGCGCGATGATGGCACACGGGAGATTCTTCTGGCGCGAAACAAGCGCTTTCCGAGCGGCTTCTACAGCGTCCTGGCCGGTTTTGTGGAGCCGGGAGAAACGCTCGAGGAGTGCGTCCGCCGCGAAGTGTTCGAAGAGGCCGGCATTCATATCGACAACATTCATTACTTCGGAAGCCAACCGTGGCCCTTTCCACATTCATTGATGGTCGCGTTCGTGGCGGACCATGCAGAGCGGCGATATCGTCGTAGACAAGGACGAACTTGACGAGGCCAATTGGTTTACCGATGAGGTGCTCCCCCTCTATCCACCACCGCCCAGCATCGCAAATCGCCTCATAGAGGCGTGGCGCAGCGAAGGCGCAAGCTGAGCGCCCGGCGTGCAACCACTCCCCAACTGTTTACGGAATGGACACGTTACGCTAGAATCAGGGGCAGTCCACCTTTACCAACCTGTCTTGTATATCTTGGGCACTGGTCGATGCTTCGCTCACGGGAAGTGTTGCCGCCGTTGAGGCATGCTTGGCTGGTCCGCGGAGGGAGTTTTGAAGAACATGTTAGTTACGGGCGGTGCTGGATTCATCGGATCCAACTTCGTCCACTATATGCTGGAACAGCACGATACGCTCAACCTGGTCGTTTTCGACAAGCTGACCTACGCCGGCAACCTGGACAACCTCCGCGACCTTGAGGACAACCCTCGCTACCATTTCATTCAAGGCGACATCTGCGACCGGGCCGCCGTCGACAGCGCCATCGGCAACCACGCGATCGACACCATTGTCAACTTCGCCGCTGAGACCCACGTCGACCGGTCGATCATGGATCCGGACGCGTTTATTCAGACCAGTGTCTATGGGACCTACGTGCTGCTTGAGTCCGCCCGCGAGCATGCGCTGGAACGATTCCACCAGATCTCGACCGACGAAGTATACGGACACGTCCCCGCCGGGCAGTCAAGCCTGGAGACTGATGCGGTGGCACCTCGCAGCCCGTATGCGGCCAGCAAGGCAAGCGCCGACTTGCTTGTCCATTCATACTTCATCACCTACGACTTGCCAGTCACGATCACGCGCGGCTCCAACAATGTCGGGCCGTACCAGTACCCGGAGAAAGTCGTGCCGTTGTTCGCCACCAACGCCATCGACAACTTGCCCTTGCCCGTCTACGGTGACGGCCGCCAAATGCGCGAGTACCAATATGTGCTGGACCATTGCGAAGCGATTGATCTGGTCCTGCAGCGCGGGGAACTGGGCGAAATCTACAATGTCGGTACTGGCGAGGAGTTGGAGAATCTGACGATGGTGGAGATTATTCTCGACACGCTGGACCGGCCGTCCAGCCTGATCCGCCACGTGACGGATCGACCGGGCCATGACCGGCGCTACAGCCTCAATATTGGCAAGATCAGTTCGCTTGGGTGGGAGCCCGGCCACACACCCGAAGAAGCAATTGCCAGGACGGCAGAATGGTATGCCGCCAATGAATGGTGGTGGCGCAAGATTAAGAGCGGCGAGTTTTCGCAGTTCTATGAAAAACAGTATGGTGAAAGGCTGCGCACGTCAACCGGAGCCAACTGATCAACAATACATTTCACAGGAGTACAGCACTATGAGCGATTCATCCAAAGGTCTAGCCAATATCACCGTGGCTGACACCAGTTCCAGTTTCGTAGACGGGGAACAGGGCATTCTTATCTATAAGGGTTACGATATCCGCGATCTCGGGGCCAACGCTTCGTTCGAGGAAGTAGTTTATCTACTATGGAACGGCAAGCTCCCAACCGTGTCTGAGTTGGAGCTCTTTAACGCTGCCCTCGTTGCTAAGCGACCGCTGCCAGCCCGTATTGAGATGCTGATGCGTGGTCTGCCCGTCGAAGCTCAGCCCATGGCCGTTCTGAGGACAGCTGTCAGCGCGTTGGGCACTCTCGACCCGACAGCCGACGACATCTCCGCTGACGGCGCGTATGCCAAGTCACTCCACCTGACGGCCGTCCTGCCGACCATCGTCGCGGCCTGGGAGCGCATTCGCAACGGAAAAGACCCGATCGCCCCGCGGGAGGATCTGGGCCACGCTGCCAACTTCCTGTACATGCTGGACGGCGAGGACCCGAATCCGGCGGCCGTCGCGGCGCTGGACTCCTATCTGGTGATGTTGGCCGATCACGGCTTCAACGCCTCTACCTTCTCTGCTCGCGTCACGACCGGAACCGGCGCCGACGTTTACTCGGCCATCACCAGCGCCATCGGTACACTGAAGGGAGCCGCCCACGGCGGCGCAACTCAACGGGCGATGGAGCAGTTCTTCGACGCTGCCGAGCATGGCGACGTAGCCGAATGGTACGCCGGCGCGCGCGAATCCGGGCGGCGCATCATGGGCATTGGCCATCGCGTTTACAAGGTCGAGGACCCGCGGGCGCGCATTTTGCGGCCGTTGGCCGAAGAACTGGCCAAGAGTGGGGGCAAGGGTGAATGGTATGACGTCGCCTACACCATTGAGCAACTGACGCGTGAAGATGATTATTTCATCGACCGCAACCTGTTTGCCAATGTCGACTACTATTCGGCCGTTGTGCTCTACACCATCGGGCTGCCGACTGATCAGTTTACATGCATCTTTGCCATTAGCCGCGTCGCAGGCTGGACCAACCACGTGATGGAACAGCTGGCAGACAACCGTCTCATCCGCCCCAAAGCGAACTATGTGGGCGATAAGGGTCTGACGTACGTGGTCCTGGCGGATCGCTAGACTATCTGGTAGAGCAATTTGCTTAACACATGAGAACCGGCCAAGTCTGCCACCAGATAGGGCCGGTTCTCATTAAAATGGGTGGATGAGCCGCTACCTATTTGCCTTACCGTTGCTGTTGCTGTTCGTTGTTGGCTGCCAGCCCGACAACGCTGCCCCTGCCAACCTGCCAGAGAGTGTGGTCACGTCACCGGCGACTGCGTTGCCGCCGGTCGTCGAACTTAGTACACAAATACCTTCTGCGCCAACGGCTGCCTCCCCGCCAACTACAGAGACGCCTGTCCTGGTTCCAGTGGTTGATGACGCACCTGATGTTGAGCCAACTGCCGAAGCCACGGCTACCGCCATTCCCCCCTCACCCACGCCCACCACGCCTATCGACAGCATTGGCCTGGTGACCATTGTGCCCGGTGGCCTCAGTCTGCCACTCTACCTGACCCACGCGGGTGATGAGCGTCTTTTCATTGTTGAACAAGTGGGGCTGATTCGTGTGGTCGAGAACGGGCAGCTGCTTCCGGTCCCGTTTATCGACCTTCGCGACCGCGTCGGGTCAGTCGACTTTGAGCAAGGGCTGCTAAGCGTTGCCTTCCATCCCGACTATGCGCAAGTAGGCACGGTAGGATATGGCTCGTTCTACGTCAACTACACCGACTACAGTGGGGAAACGCAAATCGAACGTTTTACCGTCAGCGCCGATGATCCCAATGTCGCCGACAGGGCCAGTGGGACGATCATCATGTCGATCCCGCAGCCATTCACCAATCACAACGGAGGCTTACTCAAGTTTGGACCTGACGGCTATCTTTACGTTGGCGTCGGTGATGGAGGCAGCGGCAGGGATCCGCTTGGCAATGGGCAAAACCCTGACAGTGTTCTGGGAACGCTGTTGAGGCTGGACGTATCCGATGGCAGCAGCTACACCATTCCAGCGGATAATCCGTTTGCCTCGGGGGAAGGGGGCGCTCCGGAAGTGTGGGCCTGGGGTCTGCGCAATCCGTGGCGCTTTAGCTTTGATCGTCTGACAGGCGATCTCTATATTGCCGACGTAGGCGAAAGCCAATTTGAGGAAGTCAACTTCCAGCCGGCGGGAAGCAGCGGTGGCGAAAACTACGGGTGGTCGGTCTTGGAAGCATCGACCTGCTTACAATCACAAGACTGCGATCAATCCGGGATGGTGCTGCCCTTCTTCGAATACCCTCACTCCCTAGGCTGTTCGGTCACAGGTGGCTATGTCTATCGCGGACGGGCATTCCCGGAGATGACCGGCAACTATTTCTTCGCCGACTACTGCCTGGGCACGATCTGGCGCAGCTATCCTGATGGAAACGGGGGCTGGGACACGGTCATGCTGCTGGACACCAATCTGGTCATCACATCGTTTGGCGAAGATGTGAATGGCGAGCTTTACGTGCTGGATCGCGTTACTGGAACGGCCTATCAACTTGTGCCTGGCGCATAGAGCAAGTCGTCCTACACCTTCACACGAATGATGCCGTCCGCTTCGCGCACATCATACCGTTTGAGACGGTAGTTTTCGTCTTCCGGCCACACGATTTGGCCGCTGCGGATATCGAAGCAGTAGTCGTGCTCGTGGCAGCAAAGCTTCCAACGGTAGAGCGATCCGTCCGCCAGGTCGGCGGCCGCGTGAGGGCAGGCGTAGTCGACCGCAAACAGTTCGCCATCCCATCGTGTCAGAATCAGCTTTCGGCCGCCTGCCTTGACTGTGGTCATGGCGTCCTCGGTCACTGTTGAGGAGTCAGCTACCTCGTAGTAACCATCTGCATCAGCCCCGCTGTCTCGCCTAAACAATCGCATCCCCACCATCCTGGCCGTAGTTGTTGGCGTCAGGTCAGGCTCCGGGGCCCGGCTCCGCCAGGAGCGACTCAATGGCCCGTTCTGCGTCGGCCGCTGACCGCTCGTTATATTCGCCGATATGTTTATACCGGATGCGCCCCGCCTTATCAATCAGATAGGTCGTCGGCCAGTAGCGCTGCCGATAGGCGCGCCAGGTCAGCCCATCATTGTCGAGTGCGACAGGATACTCGATCTCAAAACGTTCCGTCGCTTCCTGTACATTTGCCAGTTCGCGCTCGTGGGCAAATTCCGGGTAATGGATACTGATCACCTGCAGGCCCTCGGCCGCATGATTGCTGTGCCACTTCCGCACATGGGGAATGACGCGCTGGCAGTTGATACAGCCGAAAGTCCAGAACTCCAGCAAGACGACTTTACCCCGCTGGGACGCCAGCGTGAGAGGTACGTCGCTGTTCACCCAGACCTCGTTGCCAATCTCCGGCGCCGCGCCCATGTCCGGCAGGGTGGGCGGCGGCGGCGAAGTCGACTCGACCAGACCGCCGCCCGGCACTGTGGCAGGCTGTTGGAGTGCGGCGTTTGGCTGGTCAACTACGTCACCGGTCGGTGTGGCGCTCGCTGGCTCAGTGGACTGCCCAGCGCAGCCGATGCTGGCCAGCAGCAGCACCAAACCGAGAGCAATTGGGAAATGGTTGGTGTTCATATGCCAAGCATGCCAGCCGCGCGCCCGCAAATCAACCTGTTTTCGCTTACAGGTTGCTTACAGACCCCCGGCCAGGTGCGCACACGCGTTCTGCGGTGTTAGGCCGTTTCAAGTATAATCGCTTGATATGACCGTCACCGAAATCCGAGCGTATCCTGTTAGCGACACCGTGCTCATGCGCAGCGCCCTCTTTGCGCTGGCCGACATGGGCGCTACGCTGCAAACCTACAACGAGCAAAGTGGCCTGATCGTAGCCACTGTCTCTCGCTGGCTGGGTCTAAAGAAACAGGAGGTAGTCGTCCGTGTACGGCCGCTGGAGGGCAGTGCCCAGGTCGAGATCGACGCTCCCGATGTCGACAAGGCGATCGAACTGCTGAAGCTGTTGGCTACCTACGCCCGCGACGGCACGCGTATCCAGGCCAACGCCACGATGCAGTGGGTCGATCTGGCGCGGCAGCAAGCCAACCAGGCCCGTCGCCAGGAATTGACCGCCCGCGCCAAAGGGTTGCTGCCCGGCTCCACGAGCCCGCCTGCTCTCGAGACAGAAATAGCGCTGGTAGAAAGCCCGCCGGCCAACCCCGACGATCCGGCACAACCGGTCGATGTCTCCGCGAATCCAGTGTATATCCCGGACAATCCCGGGGTCCTGGTTAAGAACCGGCAAAACATGCTGATCGAGCTGAAGGTTGACCCGGCAGTGTTCACTGATCGCACCGGCCATCTCGTGATGTGCGACGCCTGCTACACAACAGCGCTGAGAGGCAGTGCCTATTGCCCCAATTGCGGCCGTCCGCTGACCCTGGAGGCCGTACAGCCGGAGATGCGAGCCAACGCCGAAAAAGCGGCGGGCAACGGACTGACATTTGGTCTGATCGCGTTCGCCTTCAGTCTGGTACCGCTCCTGATTCTCGTCCTGCCGGCAGCCCTGGCGGCCCAGGATGGCGGTGGCTTTTTCACGGTGTTGCGGGACAACATGACGCCTTTGACTATCACCCTGTCAGCCGCGCTGGGTATGGTACCCGCCGTCATTCTCGGCATTATGGCGCTGCGTCATGGACAGCGCGCTTCGTGGTATCTCAACTTGCCTGCCATTACGGGCCAGGGTGGGCGGGGTCGAATTGTGGCGGGCAATGCACTGGCGTGGCTGGCCATCTACCTAACGCTGGCCTGGGTCTTGCTGATTATCATCGCCTTGCTCTAGCGAGGCCGCCCCCTGTGAAAGCAATGAGCCGGAGGCTGCAGCATTGGTAAATGGTCCGGCAGCGAGTACAATGAGCGCTATGGCTGAAGAGACAAACCCCGACCTTACTGAGCAAGTTGCCGACGACACGCCTGTCGTGCTGACCACCGCCAATTACGGCGGTCAGGCCGTAATTGAAGGCGTCATGATGCGTGGCTCACGCGCCCTTTCAGTGGCTGTGCGCAATCCCGAAGGCGGCATCGTCGTCCACACTGAGCCGCTCGACCCTCGTATCTACGGCGGTGGTCTGGCCAAGATCCCGTTCTTACGTGGCATGACGCTCTTATGGGATGCGCTGGGATTGGGCATCAAGAGCCTGATGTTCTCGGCCGAGGTAGCTTTGGAAGAAGAGAATGAATCCGACGACGAACAAGCCGAGGACAGAGAACCCTCCAAAGTGTTCGAAGGCGCGGCCGAGTGGACATTGATTGCCTTCTCGCTGACGATGTCAATCTTGCTGTTCTTTGTGTTGCCCACCTTTCTGGCGGCACAGCTCGAGCGGCTCTTCGGCTGGCAGGAACAGCTTGTGTTCGTCAATATAGCGGAGGGCTTCATTCGCCTGGCGCTGCTGGTCGGCTATATCGCCGCTATTGGCATGATGGGCGACGTCAAACGCCTGTACGGTTACCACGGCGCCGAGCACAAGACGATCAATGCGTACGAAGCAGGGGCTGAGTTGACACCCAGGTCGGTCGCCCGCTTTCCGCTGGAACACCCTCGTTGTGGTACGGCCTTTCTGCTGACGGTCGTGGTCATCTCCATCATTCTGTACAGCTTCTTGCCGCCCATGCCTTTGCTGGCCCGCATCGCATCCCGTTTGGTCTTGCTGCCCGTTGTGGCCGGCATCGCCTACGAATTTCTGCGCTTCACAGCCGCCCACCAGGACAACGGGTTCATCCGGCTCATTACGAAGCCGAACCTGGCCCTGCAGCGTCTGACGACGCGGGAGCCGGACGAGGGCATGCTCGAAGTAGCCATCACGGCCTTCAAGGAAGTACTGGCCTTTGAGCGCAGCACGGCAGTGGTTGAAGAAGGTGACCGCGTTATCGCGAACGAGGCGGTTCAAGCAGTCAGCCAGGGCACAGATTAGCGGAAAGCGCCGCCCCTACTCACTGGATCGGTAGCGGCATCTGCCATAGCGCGCCCGTCTCGTTGACGCGCACGGTCCGCACCCACTTCACCCATTCGACCCCGCGACGGTCCGGCGCAACCAATCGCACCGGGTAACCATGCCCATGCGACAGCGTCTCAAAGAGGCCTGACCCCTGGCCAGCGGGGCGAACGGGAGCACCAGCTTCGGCGCCCGTTATGGTTCCGATTGCCAGCAGATACAATCGCGCCGCATCGAGATCGAAGCGTCGCTTGTAACCGGAAACGGCCTCAAACGTCACGCTCGCCGCCCGTTCTGACAGGCCGGCCATGTCCAGCAAATCTCCCACGAGAACCCCGCGCCACATCTGCGTGTATACCACCCTCCGGTACAGTCCAGCGTGGCGGGCATCTCGATGAGGGGGAGAGCAGTCAACGACCCGTAGTCGAATACAAGTGGGTTGACCACCGCTCCATCGACTTGAAGCTGCCACGTATCAACGTCGACTGGAGCGGGTCGATCAGCAATCCAGCTAACCGAGGGAAAGCCAGTGGTGTAGCTGGCGGTTTCAAACGAGCCGGTGAAGCGGCGACTTGAACCCGGCCATTCGCGGGCGGCCGACACAACGCCAACAGTGCGCCACAGCGCCAACCCAGCGACAGCGCCAGCCAGACTGCCCAGAAAGAGCCGTCGTCCAACTGCACCGGGCACGCGCCAGATGAAGCGCATCCGCCACGCATGCCAGCCCATGAAGATCAGAAGCGGGACGGCCACATACATATGAATACTGACCAGACTGAACCCGCCTACATAGAGCGGCCCGACTGACGTCCAAAGAATACCGGTGACCGTCGTCAGAATAAGCAGTCCCAGCGTGAATGCAAAGATGACGCGCGGCCACGTCCAGCGCTTCTTGCGCCGCCAGGCGTCGAAGATGACACCCCCCTTCAGGAGCATCAACACGATGAGCGAGTACGCCCCAATGCCATGTAACCACAGCAGCCACGCTTGCGGCTCCTCGTTGCTGGTGAAGCCGAAGTAGCCGGTCACTGCCATCAGTATCAGCAGCAACAGATAAGCGATATTGACCCAAGGTGTCTGCATAATCCTCGAATGTGCTGAGCCTGAGGAGCGGCGTTCCAATCTCCTGTCGTGACAACAGCGATTTTAGCGTAGAATTGCGCGGTTATGGCTAATTTTCAGACGTCTATCACCGTCTCAGTCCCGGCGACCAGCGCCAATCTGGGGCCCGGCTATGATTGCCTCGGTCTCGCCCTCGACCTGCGCAATCGCGTCCGGCTCAGCTGCCACGGAACGATCGTGGAACGGTCACCGGGCACAACACCAGATGCGCTCCCTGAGACAACCGTGCTGCTTAGGGGCACCGACTGCGACAAGCTGCCCGCTGACAGAAGCAACCTGATCGTCTCCTCTGCCGAGGTTCTATTCCGCCTGACGGGTCGCTGGCCGGAGAATCTGACCGTCGAGCTCGACAGCGCTATTCCCGTCGGAAGCGGCCTCGGCAGCAGTTCATCGGCTATTGTCGCCGGACTGTTTGGCGCAAACGAATTGGTCGGCGCAGGATTGGATGACACGGCTCTACTGGACATCGCCGTCATGTTGGAGGGCCACCCGGACAATGTGGCCCCGGCCATCCTGGGCGGGCTGGTGTTGGGCATCATGTCACCGGATGAAGAAGGTGGCGTCCGTTTGCTGACGCGCCGCCTGCCCATGCCGCCGATGACGGCCGTCGTGGTCCTGCCACGCTTCGAGCTGTTGACGAGCGAGGCGAGAGCGCTGCTGCCCGATACAGTCAGCCGTGAAGACGCGATTCACAACGCCAGCCGCCTTGGCCTGCTCCTGCTGGCGCTGACTCGACCGGAGTTGGGCCTGCTGCCGGAGGCGATGGACGACAGGCTGCACCAACCCTACCGGCTGCCACTCATTCCCGGCGCAGAGGACGCGCTCCGGGCGGCGTATGAGGCCGGTGCATCGGGCGTTGCCCTGAGCGGTGCAGGCCCCAGTCTGATTGCCTTCGCACCGGAGGATAGTGAAGCGGTGGCCTCTGCCATGATCAACGCGTTTGCCGGTGCAGGCCTGTCCAGTCGCTCCTGGACGGTGGCCGTCAGCGACAGAGGCGTCCATGTGGTGTGCGAGTGACAGGCCGGGATCAGTGGGCAGACCCGGTCGCCAGCCAGCCCCAAATTTGCTAAACTCATCAGTGGTCTGGCCAGACAACAGCCAGCCCACCCTCGGTCATTACCTTCGAAGGAGAGATAAATGGATAAGGCGACGCTCTTAGATTGGTACCGCCAAATGGTACTAATACGTCGATTTGAGCAGAAATGCGCAGAACTATATCAACTAGGCAAGATAGGTGGCTTCTTGCATCTTTACATTGGACAAGAAGCGGTCGCCGTGGGGGCCATCGCTGCCCGGCGTCCGGGCGACCATGTCATCACCGCCTATCGTGACCACGGCCATGCGCTGGCTGTCGGCATCGAGCCCGGCCCGGCGATGGCAGAGCTCATGGGCAAGGCCACCGGCGTCAGCAAGGGCAAGGGCGGCTCCATGCATTTGGCCGACGTTTCCCTCAACTTCTGGGGCGGCTACGCGGTTGTTGGCGGCCACGTCCCACTGGGCACCGGCATCGCCCTCGCCGAACAATACAAGGGTACAGACGCCGTTACGATGTGCTTCATGGGCGACGGCTCGACCAACATAGGCTACTTCCACGAGTCGCTCAACATGGCGGGCGTCTGGGACCTACCCATCATCTATATTGTGGAAAACAACATGTATGGGATGGGAACAGCCGTTGATCGCGCCTCAGCCGCGCCGGACATGGTTACTAAAGCACTAGCCTACGACATCCCCGCCTCGCAAGTCGACGGGATGGACGTCCAGAAAGTGCACGAGGCGACGAGCAAGGCCATTGACGCCATCATGGCCGGAGAGGGGCCGCAGTTCCTGGAGATCATCACCTACCGCTTTGAAGGGCACAGCATGGGCGATCCGCTGCGCTACCGGACCAAGGACGAGGTGGAGAAATTCCGCGAGGATGATCCCATCGGCATTCTGGAACGCCAACTTCTCAAGCGCAAGACCAAGCGCGAGGAGCTGGAGGAGATCGACGCGGCAGTGGAAGCGGAGATTGAAGCGGCCGTCGAGTTCGCGGAGCAGTCGCCATTCCCGGCGCCTGAAGATCTGTACGCCGACGTTTACGTCGAGGCGTAGTCCCGGTAGACAACTGGTCGGCGGCGTACCTGTCAAGCTAAGACGCGCCCTGACCGGCGAGAACGATTCAGGAGAAACAATGGCATTTATTACCATGCGACAAGCAATTACCGACGCCCTGCGCGAAGAAATGATTCGCGACGAGGACGTCTTTATCATGGGCCAGGAAGTCGGCGTCTGGGGCGGCACGTACGCTGTCACCCGCGGCTTCTACGATGAGTTCGGCCCCAAGCGGGTGCGCGACACGCCTATTTCAGAGATGGCGATTGGCGGCGTGGCGGCTGGCGCGGCGATGAACGGACTGCGGCCAGTAGCCGAGTTCATGACGATCAACTTCGCCTTCCTCGCTCTCGACGCCATCGTCAACCATGCGGCCAAGGTTCACTACATGTTCGGCGGTCAGATGACGGCCCCGGTCGTCTATCGCGCGCCTGGCGGCGGCGGCCGCCAGCTCGGTGCGACCCACAGCCACACGCCGGACGTCATCTTCTCCCATTTCCCGGGCCTGAAGGTCGTCAGCCCCAGCACGCCATATGACGCCAAAGGCCTGCTCAAGGAAGCGATTCGCATCGACGATCCCGTCTTCTTCATTGAGCACCATACGCTCTACCAGATTCGCGGCGAAGTGCCTGAAGAGGATTACACGGTGCCTATCGGCGTTTCGGACGTGAAGCGCGAGGGC
This sequence comes from uncultured Chloroflexia bacterium, assembly GCA_963715935.1. Lineage (GTDB taxonomy): Bacteria > Chloroflexota > Anaerolineae > Promineifilales > Promineifilaceae > Promineifilum. The sequence goes on from CAVQSM010000011.1 coordinate 978,316, forward strand.
AGCGACGTGACCATTGTTGGCTATGCGCAAGGGATGCAAGTCGCCCTGGAAGCGGCCGAAGAGCTCGCCAAGGAAGGCATCGAAGCTGAGGTCGTCGACCTGCGCTCGTTGCGTCCCCTCGATATGGGCCCGGTCGTCGACTCCTTCAAGAAGACGTTCCGCGCTGTGGTCGTCGAGGAAGGGTATGGCACGTACGGCATCGGCGCCGAGATCGTCGCCCGTCTGCAGGAAGAAGCATTTGACTACATCGACGCGCCGATTAAGCGTGTCGCCCAAATTGAAGTGCCGCTGCCCTATTCACGTGAACTGGAGCAATCGGCCCTGATCAACAAGGACCGGGTGATTGCCGCAGTCAAGGAGACTCTCTAATGGCCGAGTTTGTCGTCATGCCCAAGCTGGGCTTTGATATGCGTGAAGGCGTCCTCAATGTGTGGTTGAAAGAGATCGGTGACTCGATTGAGAAAGGCGAGGTCATCGCCGAGATTGAGTCAGACAAGGCGACACTGGAGCTTGAGTCCCAGGTCGCCGGCATCCTGCTGCAAACGCTCAACAGCCCCGGCGACATTGTGCCGATTGGGGCTAATATGGCAATCGTTGGCGAAAGCGGTGAGGATGTCAGCGCGATGATGGCCGACAGCGGAGCGTCTGAGGCTGCTGCTGAGGAAGCCGTGCCCGCCACCACAACTGAAGCGGCCGCTTCCACCGCTGCACCGCAGCCATCCGTGCAGACGGCCGCGCCTGCCGCCAGCAACGGCGAGTTTCCGGACGGGGTTCGAGCCACGCCGGTTGCCCGGCGAGTGGCAGAGGAACACAACGTCGACTTGCTCCAGGTGCGCGGCAGCGGGCCGGAGGGCCGTATTCGCAAGGCCGATGTCGAAGCGTATCTGGAGGCGCCCCCGGCGGCGGCAGTCGCGACCACGACCACTCCGGTAGAAGCTGGCCCGGACACCACGTCAGTTGAGATGACGCGCCTGCGCCAGGCGATTGCTCGTCGGATGACCGAAAGCAAGACCACGGTGCCTCATTTCTACGTCACCAATGAGATCGATATGGCGGCTGCGTTCGCACTGCGCAAGGAGATCAATGCCACCTTGCCTGATGATGAGAAGATCACCGTCAACGATCTGGTCGTCAAAGCGGCGGCGTTGGCCGTGCGCGACTTCCCCAACCTGAACGCTTCGTTTGCCGGAGATACGATCATCCGCCACAATCACATCAACGTCGGTTCGGCGGTAGCTGTGGAAGGTGGCTTGCTGACAGTCGTCCAGAAGGATACCGATACGTCCACCCTCTCCAAGGTTGCGGCTGACAACAAGGCGATGATCGAGCGAGCGCGCGACGGCAAGATTCGGCCGGACGATGTCGAAGGCGGAACGTTCACCGTCAGCAATCTGGGTGGCTTTGATGTCGATCACTTCATCGCCATCATCAATCCGCCCGATGCGGCCATCCTGGCCATTGGCTCAGCCAGACAGGTGCCGGTGGTAGTCGATGGCGAACTGACAGTCGGCACGCGCATGAAGGCCACAATTTCAGCCGATCATCGCGTCACCGACGGCGCTGAAGCAGCACGCTACATGCAAACTTTTAAGGCCTTGCTGGAAAACCCGCTGCGCCTTCTGCTATGATAGCGTGAAGAATGTGTGAAAACCGCTCAGTTCTGTTATACTGAGCGCACAATTTAGCACGAAGACGGGAAGTAGTATGGCTTTGATACTTGTCATCGACGACGACGACCTAGTTTCGCGAACGTTACAACGCGCACTGAAAATGTATGACCACCAGGTCATGACAGCTAACAGTGGAATCGAGGGGCTGCAGTTGGCCCGTCGCCATCCACCGGACCTGTTCATCCTGGATATCATGATGCCTGGCGTCGATGGCTACCAGGTCTGTCGTCAGATTCGTGGCGATCCTTTGCTGGAAGAGTCTCCCGTCTTGTTCCTGACGGCCAAAGCAAAAGACGAAGACAAAATTGAGGGCTTTCGAGCCGGCGGCGATGACTATCTGGTCAAGCCTTTCAACATGCAGGAGCTGGAGCTGCGCGTCAAAGCGATCTTGCGTCGCTCTGGCCCCGAACGCGCTGAACCGGAACCGGTCAACGAAGTTCGGGTCGGCAATGTCGTGCTCGACTGCCGCACGTTCAAGGTGGCCACGCCCCATGACAACGTGCTGCTGACCAACGTGCAGTTTGACCTGCTCTATCATCTGATGAGCAACGCCGACCTCGTGTTCAACAGCCAGCAGTTGCTCCAGGATGTCTGGGATTACCCACGTGATACCGGCAGCCCGGAACTGGTGCGAGCCCATATCAAGAACTTGCGCGAGAAGATAGAGCCGTCTCCCAGCAACCCCATCTACATCAAGACCATCCAGGGACACGGATACACCTTCTCCTCTGAGGAAACTGAGTGACAAACGGTCTGGGCAGCGACAGCAGCGCCTCCGATCGCGGACAGCTGGGTAACACCCTCGTCCGCGACGTTGAGTCGTTGCTGCCTACCCAGGCCACACTCCAGATCGAGCCCTCTGCGTCGGCTCGCATCCTTGTTGTGGATGACGAGACCGAAATTGCTGAGTCATTGAGCGACTTCCTGACTCGCAAAGAAGGATTCAGCGTCGAGATTGCCCACGACGGCAACCAGGCCATCAGCTATCTAGCTGACACAGTGGGCACATCGGACGAGGTCGATCTTGTCCTGCTCGACATCGGCATGCCCGGGCTTTCCGGTCTGGAAGTGCTGGACTGGATTCGCAAGCACCCCGACCTGCGCTACACCCGCGTTGTCCTTCTAACGGCCGTTACCAGCAATGACGACAAGGTCCAGGCCCTTTCGGCCGGCGCCGACGACTACATTACCAAGCCCTACTACATGGAGGAGCTGCTGGCACGGGTCAAGACGATCCTGCGCACGCAGCAGCTCGAGAAGCAGCTCCATCGGCAGAGTCGCCAGCTTGCCGCCCTCAATCGGGTCGGGCAAATGGTGGCCGCCACGCTGGAAACCAGCGAGGTCTACGCGGCAGCTGTGCGCGGCGTCGACGCCATTCTGGAAGCGGAGCTGGCGGCGGTGCTGATTGTCGAAGGCGGCCGTCTCCACTGCCAGCATGTACGCCACTACCGGGGCGCCATGCCTGCCCATGTCTTCCCGTCCGTCGACCGGGATGAGGGCATATTGGGCAAGACCTGGAGTGAGCAGACACACTATTGCATCAACGATCCCGACAAACACGAACTGTACGACACGACCCGCGACTCCCCGGTCGGGTTTCACGTGCGGTCGATGATATCGACGCCGCTGACCGTGCGCGGCCGTCCTGTCGGCGTGTTGGCGGCCTACAATAAGCGTGAAGGCGACTTCAGCGACGTCGATATGGATCTGTTCGCCTCGCTGGCCAGCTCGGTCAGCGAAGCAATCGAGAACGCGTGGCTCTTCCAGCGCATTCGCATGCGCCAGCAGGATCTGCTGGAAGGTCGCAATACCCTCCAGGCACTCATCGACGGCATCCCTGACCCCATCTACACTATCGCCGACGACTGGAAACTCGTCGCTGTCAACAAGAGCAAGGCCGACGAACTGCAAACAACACCCGACGCGCTGGCGGGCCAGGTCTGCTTCCGCGTCTTTTACGGCCGGCGGCAGCCGTGCGAGCATTGTGCAGTCGCCCTGACCCTCTCGCAGAAAGAAGAACAACATTGGCCGGTGCGCTGGATGGGCGAAGATCATCTGCCGCGTGAATGGGAAGTCAGCGCCTACCCGATCCCCGGCAAGCAGGCCAGCTCGGCGCGGGCCGTCCTCGTATGGCAGGACAAGACAGAGGAGCGTCGCCTGGAAAACTCGCTGATGCAGGCCGGTAAACTCGCCGCCATTGGCCAGCTGGCGGCAGGTGTCGCCCACGAGATCAACAATCCGCTGACCGCGATTAACGCCAACGCGCAGATGCTCAAGATGCTGCTGCCCGTTGAGGACGAGAATTACGAAGCGGTCGACCTTATCTTCCGGGCCGGTGATCGAGCAGCCAAAGTTGTGCGAGGTTTGCTCGACTTCGCCCGTCAGGAGCATTACTCCTTCACTACCGGCAGCGTCAACGAGTCCATTGAGGAGGCGCTGGACCTGATCAACTACCAGCTGCAGACCGGCAACATTGAGGTCGTCAAAGATTTGGAGCGGCGACTGCCGGCCATCGTCGGCAGCTGGGAACACTTGAAGAGTGTGTGGCTAAATCTCGTCCTCAATGCGCGCGATGCCGTGCAACACCTGGAAGAGGATCGTCAGATCACGGTGACAACTCGTGTCACCAAAGAGCGAGACGCCGTACAGATTCTCGTCCATGACAATGGCAAGGGCATGTCGTCGGCCGAAACGGCCCATATCTTCGAACCATTCTACACAACGAAAATGCCGGGGAAAGGCACTGGACTCGGACTGGCTACCTGCCACCGCATCATCGAGCAACACAGTGGCGAAATCAGCGTCGCCAGTAAAGTCAATGAAGGGACTACCTTCTTGATTCTGCTGCCGCTGACCCAACCGGTACGTAAAAATGGGGCCGACGCGATGGACGCCGGGCAGATTCCAAGCTTTCCCTCCCTCTCCACAACTACCACGTAACCCGCGCGATCTGCGCCCACTTGTTGGCACCTGTCGTGCCGTCCACTACAATTGAAGCAATATGCGTCATGAAGCTACACCTAGCGACATCAAGATCGGCGACGTTCTGCGTCTGGTCTTGCCCCTTAACACCTTGCTGATTGGTGGAGGTGACCAGGCACGCCGTTCGGTGGACTGGGTATCGCTGCTAACATCGTGGGACGATCTGGACGATCAGGTCCGGGCTGGAGACCTCGTCATCGTCCCGCCCCATGTCCAGGAAGAGCTGCCGCCGGAATCGGCCGCGGCTCACCTCGCCGCACTCAGCGATATGGGCGTCGCCGGCTTGCTCTTTGTGTCTGCTCTGGACGACAACACAATGGGAATTGTGGACGAGCTGCAACTGCCCGCCCTCGTCGCCCCGCTGACCACACCTATCCGCGAGATCCATCAGGCGATCTCCTTGCTCTTGCTGGACCGCCAGACGGCCACCAGCGAACGCGCCATGCAGCTCTACCGCCAGCTTTCCGCCATGTCCCGCGAAGGACAGGGCTTGGACGCGATGACCGAAGTGATGAGTAAGTTGACTGGCAATATCGTGGTTGTCCAGGACAAACGAATGCAGGTCCAGGCGATCTCCTGGCCCAGCAATACCGACGTAGATCGCGAGGCGCTTGTTCGCGCCTTGCAGCAGCGCGAAGAGTTGCCGCCCGTGCTGCTCAATCGCAAAGCAGCCGCTCGCTCACGCCAGAGCTACTGGCAACAATTGCTGCCGATTGAAGGAATGGGTCGCCTCATCAGTCCAATCGTCTCCGGCGACAGGGCACGCGGATATCTGTCTGTAGTCGGCCCAGCCAGCGAACTCGACCTGCTGGACAGCCTGACGGTTGAGCATGGCGCGTCCGCTTGCGCCCTCGAAATGGCCAAGGCCAAGGCGGTCAGTGAGGCCAAGAAGGCACTGCGAGGAGATTTTCTGGAAGGCCTGCTGGCGGGCACCTTGCCGCGCAAGGAGATCAACCGGCTGGAAGGGCGTCTGGACCACAACACCCACGAGCCTCACGCGGTCATCACGATTGCCTGGGCCGGGCCCGATGCACCCAGTATGCGACGTCTGGAAACGTCGCTCCATTGGGTCCTGACCAACCATGCCCGCCCGGCGCTGGTGCATGTTTATGGCAACCAGCACATCGTTATCTTCCAGGCGCTAAAGTCCACCGACGACATGGACAGCGCGGAGACACTGGGCCGCCGCATCATCGAGCAAGTTGAGAATGAGTTCCCTGACGCCAGTCTCTATGGCGGCATGAGCGGACCGGCCCAAACGCTCCAGGATTGGCCGACGGGCTACGACGAGGCGCTTCAGGCCATGCAGTTGGCGCAGCGCCTGAAGATCACCAATGAAGTCGTGGCCTTCAACAGCCTCGGTGTCTACAACCTCCTCTACGAACTGGAAGGCCAGGAGGAAGTCCGTGCCTTCGCCGACGAGGTCATGCGGCCTCTTGTCGAATATGACCAGAACAACCGGGGCAGTCTCATCAAGACTGTCGACGCATACTTCACCCACCATGGCAACATCAGCCAGACGGCCGAATCTCTCTTTGTCCACCGCAATACATTGCTGTATCGCATGGACCGCGATTCAGGAATTGACCAACCTCCAGCTCGACCAGGCCAACATGCGATTGGCGCTGCACCTGTCGCTGAAGCTGTGGCAGCTGCGTCCTGACACCGAAAAACAGTCACTCTTGTAAAGAGTGTACAAATGACAGCAATCCCATTCTGTTAAGTTACACGTAGATTCGCCTGCTTCCTGCGCCTATACTATCTTCAGGCTTGCGCTAGAGTGCGCGGTTCAGTGGGAAATAGTGGGAACCAAAGGGAGCGGCTTTCGAAAGAAACCGCTCCCTTTGGCATTCTTCGGGAGCCAGCGCCTCTGGTGCTACTATACGACTACACGCTTGCCTGATTCACGCGCATTCGTTCTTCCAGTTGCGTCTTAAACGCCTCAAAGTAGTGGGTGAATTTGCCCAATCAGATACTCTTTGCCGGCATGGTCAGTCAGACTGGGTAACAACTGTTGAAGACTGACGAATGATACTTCCTGAAAAGCGAGCCCCCACGTTCATCACTGTACGTCGCGCACGGGCTATCTTTTGGGCAGTATGCACAATCAATTGCGTGAATGATGTGTCTTTTTGCACATAGCTAAACCTTGGAACTCGCTCTATACTGCCCAGCATACGGTTTGCCTAGCAGATTGGAACCATGATGAACGATTCACAACCCGTTGCCATCATTAGCGGCCTTCTTGTCCTCGTCCTTATTATTGAGAATAAGGATGCAATCACTGTTGGGTAAGAAGTCCGGGTAAACCAGAAGAGGACACCAGAATTCGCCAGACCGCCCAACAGGGCGGTTTTTTGTTTTATTGTCCAGGGAGCATAAGGAGCAGGTCCATGATTGAGGAGAAGACAGGCGGTCAGATCATTTGGGAGAGCTTGATCCGGGAAGGCGTCGATGTCGTCTTTGGTCTTCCGGGCGGCGCGATCCTTCCCACCTACGACGATCTCTACAAGTACAACTATCCTATCCATCATGTGCTGGTAACACATGAACAGGGCGCCTCGCACATGGCCGACGGCTATGCGCGGGCCACCGGGCGAGTCGGTGTCTGCATCGCCACATCCGGCCCCGGCGCCACCAATCTCATCACCGGTTTGGCCACCGCCTATATGGACTCCACGCCGATCGTGGCCATTACGGGTCAGGTGCCAATAAGCCTGCTGGGTCGCGATGGTTTCCAGGAAGCGGACATTCGGGCCATCAGCATGCCGGTTACCAAGCATAACTATCTCATCACCGACATCCGCGACTTGCCGGATGCCATTCACGAAGCGTTCCACATCGCCCGGACCGGCCGGCCCGGTCCTGTCCTTGTCGATGTCTGCAAAGATGTCCAGCAAGATACGCTGGCCTTCGAGTTCCCGACCGAGCCGCACCTGCCCGGATATCGCCCGAACCGGCTCATGCCGGAACCCGAAGGGGTCGACCCGAGCGGCCAAGCTGCTCAATGAGGCGCAGAAGCCGGTGATCATCTCCGGACAGGGGGTCACCATCGCTCGGGCAGAAGCGGAGCTTCGGCAGTTGGCGGAAAAGGCCAACATCCCGGTGGCGACGAGCCTGCTGGGCGTCGGCACCTTCCCCACCACACATCCGCTGTCTATCAGCTGGGGCGGCATGCACGGCGAGGCGTTCTGCAACTACGCGCTGCAGGAGTGCGACGTCTTGTTCGCTATCGGCGCCCGGCTCGACGACCGGCTCACCGGAGCGTTCAGCACCTTTGCGCCCAAAGCCAGAATCATCCACGTCGATCTGGACCCGGCCGAAATGGGCAAGAATCTGACGATCGACACGCCTGTCGTGGGCGATGCGCTCGTCACGCTGCGCGAACTGCTGCCGCTGATTGAGCCAAACGAACATCCTTCCTGGCTGGCCCAGATCAATGAGTGGCGCTCCGAATCAGCCGAACGGGACATTCTGACCGAGGAGACCGACGACCTGATCGCCCCGTACATCATTCGGCAGTTGTGGCACATGACCAACCAGGGCGACTGCACGGTGGTCACCGATGTGGGCCAGCATCAGATGTGGGAGGCGCAGTACTTCAACCATACCAAACCGCGCAGTCTGCTGACCTCGGGCGGACTGGGCACGATGGGCTATGCGCTGCCAGCAGCCATTGGTGCGCAGGTCGGCCGTCCGGACGAAGAGATCTGGGTCATCGCCGGCGACGGCGGCTTCCAAATGACCATGCCGGAGCTGTCGACCGTGGTGCAGGAGCGCCTGCCTATCAAGATCGCCATCATCAACAACGGCTATCTGGGCATGGTGCGCCAATGGCAGGACGTCTTCTACAACAAGCGCTATGTCGGTACGCCTCTGGTCAATCCTGATTTTGTCAAGATTGCCGAAGCGTACGGCATTCCGGCTCTATCCGTCACCGACAAGGACGCCGTCTACGACGCAATCCGCCAGGCCCAGGCGACAGATGGCCCGTTCCTGCTAGACTTCCAGGTTGAGGAGTTCACCAATGTCTATCCGATGGTGGCTCCCGGCAAGAGCAACGCTGACATGATCCGTCGCAACCGCGGCCTGGGTTACGAGGAGGCTACACAATGAGCGACAACACAGAAAGTCGTCACACCATGATCGCCTGGCTGGAAGACAAGCCCGGCGTATTGAATCGGGTCACCGGCCTGTTCAGCCGGCGCAACTTCAACATCGAGAGCCTAAGCGTCGGGCCGAGCGAGACGCCCGGCGTCAGTCGCATGACGTTCGTGGTGCGGGGAACCAGCCGCGACATGAACCAGGTGCGCACGCAGCTGGACAAGCTGATCAATGTCATCGAAATCGAGGACGTCACCAACCAGCCATCCGTGAAACGGGAGCTGGCGTTGATCAAGGTGCGGGCCAATGGCCCGACGCGCGCCGAAATCCTTCAGTTCGTCGATATCTACCGCGCCAATGTGGTCCATGTGGACATGGAATCGATCATCGTCCAGATCGTCGGCCCTGAGGATCGCGTCGAGTCGATGATTACCTTGCTGGAGAATTACGGCATACAAGAAATGGTCCGCACCGGACGGATCGCCATGGTGCGCGGCTTGCCCGAAGATGGCGAGCAACCATCTGTGGACACCAATCTGGCTGTTGCCGAATTGAGCAATGGCTACAATAACTAGGGAGTAACTGAAGTTGGCAACTATCTACTACGACAAAGACGCAGACGCCAATCAGCTGGCGGACAAGACGATAGCCATTATTGGCTACGGCAGCCAGGGTCACGCCCACGCGCTGAACCTGCGGGATTCCGGCGCCAAGGTCATCGTTGGTCTATACGAAGGCAGCAGCTCGCGGGCCAAAGCGGAGGCCGAAGGGCTGACCGTAATGAGCACAGCAGACGCCACCCGGGCAGCCGATATCATCATGATTCTGGCCCCGGACACGTCACAGTCCGCCATCTATCGCGAGGACATTGCCCCGTATCTGACGCCTGGCAAGACGCTCATGTTCAGTCATGGGTTCAACATCCGCTACGGGCAGATTGTGCCGCCGGCCGATATTGACGTCAGCCTGGTCGCGCCCAAATCGCCGGGCCATCGCGTTCGCGAACTGTACGCTGAAGGCACGGGCACACCCGGTCTTGTGGCCGTCCATCAGGACGCCTCCGGCAACGCGCTGGCCCAGGCTCTGGCGTATGCTCAGGCCATCGGCTGCACTCGCGCCGGCGTCATCGAGACGACGTTCCAGGAAGAGACCGAGACCGATCTGTTCGGTGAGCAAGCCATTCTGTGCGGTGGTGTCAGCGCTCTGGTGGAGTCGGCCTTTGACACGCTGGTCGAAGCAGGCTACCAGCCAGAGATCGCCTACTTCGAGTGTCTCCACGAGCTGAAGCTGATCGTCGACCTCATGTACCAGGGTGGCCTCAGCTACATGCGCTACAGCATCAGCGATACGGCCGAGCACGGCGACTACACCGCCGGCCCAAAGGTCGTGACGGACGAGACGCGCGTAGCGCTGCGTCAAATCCTGGCCGACATCCAGTCGGGCGCGTATGCCGAGGGCTGGATTGATGAGAACGCCAATGGCCGGCCCTGGTTCAACCAGCGCCGCGCCGAAGCACAAGATAGTCAGATTGAGGAAGTCGGCCGGGAATTGCGCAGCATGATGCCCTGGCTGGACCCGAAAGAAGTCGTCTAGACGCGAGGACTGAATAATCATGAGCGACCAGGCACAACCCACCAAAGATACCGTTATCATCTTCGACACAACATTGCGGGACGGTGAGCAGTCCCCCGGGGCAACGCTTAACGTGGAGGAGAAACTTGAAATCGCTCGTCAGCTTTCGCGTCTTGGCGTCGACATCTGCGAGGCCGGCTTTCCCATTGCCTCGCCCGGCGATTTTGAAGCCGTGCGACGCATCGCTGAAGAAGTCGGCCCGCTAACCGAAGGCCGCCGCAGCGGGCAGCCGATGGTCATCGCCGGGCTGGCTCGCGCCGCCAGGGATGACATCACGCGGGCCTACGACGCCGTCAAAGGCGCGCCGCGCCATCGCATCCACACTTTCCTGGCCACCAGCGACATTCATCTCAAAGCACAAGTTGTGCATCGACCGCGAGGAGTGCATCGAGCAAGTTATCGAAGCAGTTTCCTACGCCAAGACGCTCTGCGACGACATCGAGTTCTCGCCTGAGGACGCAGGTCGCTCGGACCCCGACTTTCTGGTGCAGGTACTTGGCGAGGCGATCAAAGCGGGGGCAACAACGTTGAACATCCCGGATACGGTCGGCTATACGACCCCGGACGAGTTCGGCTGGCTCATCCGCTATCTGATTGAGAACACGCCGGACGCCGACAAGGCCGTCTGGTCGGTCCACTGTCACAACGACCTGGGACTGGCCACGGCCAATACGCTCGCCGGCGTCAAAGCCGGTGCGCGCCAGGTGGAGGTGACGATCAACGGCATCGGCGAAAGGGCAGGCAACACGGCATTGGAGGAAGTGGTCATGGCCATTTCCACCCGACCGCAGGTGTTCGATATGGAAACCAACATCGACGCCAGCCAGATCGCCCGCACCAGCCACATGGTCAGCACGTACACCGGCATGGCTATCCAGCCCAACAAAGCGATTGTCGGTGTGAATGCGTTCGCGCACGAAGCAGGTATCCATCAGGACGGCATGCTCAAGCACCACCTGACGTACGAAATCATGCGGCCGGAGACGGTCGGTCTGAACAAGTCGAATCTGGTACTGGGTAAACACTCCGGCCGCCACGCCTTCCGCGCCCACCTGGAGGAGATGGGCTATGACAACCTGGACAAAGACGAGATCCAGACCGCCTTCAAGCGGTTCAAGAAGCTGGCCGACAAGAAGAAGGTAGTCACCGACGCAGACATCGAAGCGATCATCGCTGACGAGATCTACCAGCCACCCGCCATCTGGCATCTGAATCAGATTCAGGTGTCGTGCGGCGACCAGAGCATTCCCACAGCCAGTGTCTGCCTGACCGGGCCAGACGGCAAGGAGTACCGGGATGCGGCGCTGGGGTCCGGGCCGGTGGATGCCGTTTACCAGGCGATCAACCGCATCATCGGCGTCAGCAACAGCCTGACTGAGTTCAGCATCAACGCCGTCACCGAGGGGTTGGACGCTGTGGCCGAAGCCACCATTCGCATCCACCCTGACGATGGTGACAACGACGTGCCGATCAACCCGCAGACCAATCGGCCGATGTTCCGCACCTTCAGCGGTCACGGGGCCAGCACCGACATCGTCGTAGCCAGCGCCCGAGCCTACCTGAGCGCGGTCAACAAGCAACTCGCCGCCAGCAGTGGCCAGATGAGCACGACGGCTGCCAGCGGACAAACCACCCAAACCACACAAGAAGCAACACCCGTATGACAACAGCAGAACCACTAACCATTCTGGACAAGATCTGGCGGGATCATCTCGTCATCGACGAACCCGGCAGCCCGGCGGTCCTCTATATCGACCTCCATCTGATTCACGAAGTGACCTCACCGCAGGCATTTTCAGGCCTCCGTGACCGGGGACTGACGGTGCGACGCCCCGGTCAGACCGTGGCTACTGTCGACCACAGCGTGCCAACGACGCCGCTGCACATTCCGATTAGCGACCAGATGGCGGCCCATCAAATCGCCACGCTGGAGCAGAACTGCGCCGATTTTGGCATCCCGCTCCTGGGCATGGACAGCCCGCAGCGCGGTATCGTTCATGTCGTTGGCCCGGAGCTTGGCCTGACCCAGCCGGGTATGACCATTGTCTGCGGCGACAGTCACACCGCCACCCACGGTGCGTTCGGCGCACTGGCGTTCGGCATCGGCACCAGCGAAGTCGAACATGTGTTGGCCACTCAGTGCCTGCTGCAGCGCAAGCCGAAAACGTTCGCGGTCACTGTGGACGGCCAGCCTTTCACCCGGCGTAACGGCGAAAGACATCATCCTCGCTCTGCTGGCCAAGATCGGCGTCGGCGGGGGCACCGGCCATGTGTTCGAGTATCGCGGTTCGGCCATTCGCGGCCTGTCGATGGAAGAGCGCATGACCATCTGCAATATGAGCATTGAGGGTGGTGCTCGGGCGGGCCTGGTCGCGCCCGACGACACCACCTTCGAGTACGTGGCCGGTCGGCCATTCGCTCCGCAGGGCGCGGCCTGGGACGACGCCGTCGCTTATTGGCGGACGCTTTCCACCGACGAGGGTGCGGCGTTTGATACCGAGGTCACGCTCGACGCAAACTCGCTGGAGCCGATGATCACCTACGGCACCAACCCCGGTATGGGCATTTCGATTACGGCCGACATCCCCGATCCCCATGCAATTGCCGACCCCAACCAGCGGCGCTCGATAGAGAAGTCACTGGCTTACATGGACCTGCAGCCGGGACGGCCGCTGCTGGGTCATCCGGTCGACGTCGTTTTCATCGGCAGCTGCACCAACTCGCGCATCAGCGATCTGCGCCTCGCGGCCAATCTCATTCAAGGCCGCCAGTTCAAGGAAGGCGTGCGAGTCATGGTGGTGCCCGGCTCGCAAGACGTCAAGAAACAGGCCGAAGCCGAAGGGTTGGCCGACATCTTCAAAGCTGCCGGGGCCGAGTGGCGCGAGGCGGGCTGCAGCATGTGCATCGCCATGAATGGCGACCAGCTCCAGCCAGGCCAATACGCCGTCAGCACCAGCAACCGCAACTTCGAAGGGCGGCAGGGCAAAGGCGGTCGCACCTTCCTGGCCAGCCCGCTGACAGCCGCTGCATCAGCAGTGACAGGTCATATCACAGACGTACGCGAGTTCGTTTAGTCGTTTCGTATCAACTGCCGGAGGCATTATGCAACCCTTTACAACTGTAACCAGCCACGTAGCCGCGCTGCCTATTGAGAACATTGATACGGACCAGATTATTCCCGCACGTTTTCTGAAGACAATCAAAAAGACAGGCCTGGGCGATAATCTGTTTGCCGATTGGCGCTACCTGGCCGATGGCCAACCGCATCCGGAGTTCTCGTTGAATCAATCCCACACCGAAGGGGCGCAGTTCTTGCTGGCGGGCGATAACTTTGGCTGCGGCTCCAGCCGGGAGCATGCGCCGTGGTCACTGGCGGACTATGGCTTCCGGGCCATCATCAGTACCTCCTTTGCCGACATCTTCCGCAACAACGCCCTGAAGAACGGGCTGCTGCCGGTCGAGGTCGATTACGACACCTACCGGCAGCTGCTAAGTCTGAACGAAGAAGACCCGACGACGCTGGTGACGATCGACCTGGACACTCAGTCCCTTGTGCTGCCAGATGGCCGCCGCGTTGAGTTTCCGATCGACCATTTCAGCAAGACCTGTATGCTGGAAGGATTAGACCAGTTGGGTTACCTCGTCAAGCAAGAACCGGTTGTCTCCGCCTACGAAGAGGCGCATACGGCCCGGGTCGATACCACCTCAAAGGCGCTGCCATGACCGATATCCTGCTGTACGACACGACCCTACGCGACGGAACGCAGAGGGAGGGAATATCGCTTTCGCTCGACGACAAGCTCAAGATTGCTCAGCGATTGGATGCGTTCGGTATGCATTACATCGAAGGCGGCTGGCCGGGGTCAAACCCGAAGGACGTCGAGTTCTTCCGCCGGGTGCCGAGCCTGGGGCTCAAGACGGCCAGGGTGACCGCTTTCGGCAGCACGCGACGCAAGGACACCGACCCGGCCAATGACTCTAACATTCGCGCCCTGCTCGAGGCGGCGACGCCAGTCGTCACCATTGTCGGCAAGAGTTGGCTGCTCCACGTAGACGACGTGCTCCAGACCACGGCTGAAGAGAATATAGCGATGGTTGGAGATAGCGTGGCCCATTGCAAGGCGCATGGACGTGAAGTGGTCTATGACGCCGAGCATTTCTTCGACGGCTACAAGCATGATCCGGAGTATGCCGTGGCGACACTGCGAACGGCCGCCCATCGCCGGCGCAGACTCGATTGTCTTGTGTGACACTAACGGCGGCTCACTGCCGTGGGAAGTGGCCGAAATCGTCGGCAACGTGGCTGCCCAGATGGGTGACAATGTCGTCCTGGGCATCCACACTCACGACGATTCAGGCTGTGGCGTGGCCAACACGCTGGCGGCGGTCCATGCCGGCGCCCGCCAGGTCCAGGGAACGATCAACGGTTATGGGGAACGGGTCGCCAACGCCAACCTGTGCACAGTCATCCCTGATCTGCAGCTCAAGCTGGGCTACTCCTGCGTGGAACCGTCGCAGCTGGCGCGGTTGACCGAGCTATCGCGCTACGTGGCCGAGCTGGCCAACCTCAACCACGACGACCATTTACCGTTCGTGGGAAGCAGCGCCTTCGCCCACAAGGGTGGCATTCATGTGGCCGCCATGCTGCGCCAGCCGGAGAGCTATCAGCACGTCGATCCGCAGTTGGTAGGCAACGTGCAGCGCAGCGTGGTCTCGGAGCTGTCCGGGCGCGGCAACCTGGTCGACAAAGCCGACCAGTTCAATCTGGAGGCCGAATACCTGGATATTCCGCGCGTCCTGGATGAGATCAAGCAGCTGGAAGCGCAGGGATTCACCTTTGAGGGCGCGGAGGCATCAGTCGAATTGATGCTCCGGCGCACCCATCCTGCCTATGTCCCCTCGTTTGAGATGGTCGACTACTCCGTGACCGTGCAACGACGGCGCGGGCGTGGGCTGATGGCTGAAGCGACCGTCAAGGTACGCGTCGGGCCACAGATTATGCACACGGTCGCCGATGGCAACGGTCCGGTCAACGCCCTTGACGACGCGCTGCGCAAAGCGCTATCCGGTGTCTATCCGCAAATCAACGGCGTTAAGCTGGAAGATTACAAGGTGCGTATTCTCGACGGAGAAAACAACACAGCCGCCACCACCCGCGTCCTCATTGACTCGCGGCGCGGCGCGGAGACGTGGAGCACCGTTGGTGCCAGCCCCAACATCATCGACGCGAGTTGGCGGGCGCTGGCCGACAGCATGGAGTACGCACTACTCGACCGGTAGAAGCACCTGCATCAAGGAGCAACCATGCACCCCGCTGCCCAACGTGTGGCAGATTCCGCCACAGCTCTCGGCCTGCAAATCGAGATAGTCACCTTCGATCAGTCAACCCGCACCGCCCAGGACGCGGCCGACGCTATCGGCTGTGAGGTCGACCAGATCGTGAAGAGTCTCGTCTTTTCCGTCAATGGCGAGCCTGTCGTCGCCCTGGTCTCAGGCGGCAACCAGCTGGACACGGCCAAGCTGGCCGGGCTGCTGGGCGTCGGGCGCAAGAAGGTGAAGCGGGCCGACGCAGACCTCGTGAGGGAGGCGACTGGCTACGCTATCGGCGGTGTACCGCCGTTCGGCCATGCGCGTCCGCTGCCGGTATACGTCGACGACCATCTACAGACGTTCGATGTCGTCTGGGCAGCCGCCGGCACACCCAACACTGTTTTCGCCATAGAATCGGGCGAGTTGGTCCGCGCCACAAGCGGCGTCGCTGCCAACCTGGCCCAGGAGTAACTATCGCATGCAAGCTAACATTACTATTCTGCCGGGCGACGGCATTGGTCCGGAGGTAACAGACGAAGCCCGTAAGCTGCTAGACGCGGTCGCAGAAAAATTCAACCACACCTTTACGACCAGCACGGCGCTTATCGGCGGCATCGCCATCGACCAGACAGGCACGAGCCTGCCGGAGGAAACCCTCGGTCTCTGCCTCGAGAGCGACGCCGTGCTGCTGGGCGCAGTCGGCGGGCCAAAGTGGAGCGACCCGAAGGCGGCCGTTCGCCCGGAGCAAGGCCTCCTGGCGCTGCGCAAAGCGCTCGGTGTCTATGCGAATCTTCGACCTGTAACGGTGATGGACGCCCTCATTGACGCCAGCCCGCTGCGTGCCGAACGGGTGCGCGGCGTCGACATCATGTTCGTCCGGGAGCTGACCGGCGGCCTCTACTTCGGCCAGCCGCAGGGACGCGAGGAGCGAAACGGCGAGCGCATCGGCTACGACACAATGATCTACGGCGAGAACGAGGTACAACGCGTCATGATTGTCGCCTTCGAACTCGCCCGGCAGAGACGCGGCAAGCTGACATCGGTCGACAAGGCCAACGTGCTTGCCTCATCGCGCATGTGGCGAGAAGTGGCCCACGAAGTCGCCGCCGAGTACCCAGACATCGAGTATGAAGACATCCTTGTCGATGCCTGCGCGATGTACTTGATCAACCGTCCTGCCGATTTCGATGTCATTGTGACCGAGAATATGTTTGGCGATATTCTGTCAGACGAAGCGTCGATGATCACGGGTTCGCTGGGCATGCTGCCCTCGGCAGCGCTCGGCGCGCCGGACAGTCCCGGTCTGTACGAACCGATCCACGGCTCCGCCCCCGACATCGCCGGGCAAGGCATCGCCAACCCGCTGGCCACAATGCTCAGTGTAGCCATGATGCTGCGATCATCGCTGGGTCTGGCGAAGGAAGCGGCGGCCGTCGAAGAGGCTGTCAACACCGTGTTGAATGCGGGCTATCGGACAGCCGATATTGCCCGCGCCGGAGATGCGCCAATCAGCACCAGCGCGATGGGCGATCTGGTCGTCGGCACGCTTGCCGCGGCTGCGTAAGTCCGGCCTGTCTGGAGACGACATAATCAGCACGGCGGATTACCAATTCAACGGGCCGTGCTACAATTGACGACCATGAAATCAGACATCCTCATTGTTGGCGGCGGTATTGTCGGTTTGGCAACCGCCTATGCACTCAGCCAGCGGTATCCCAAACAACGTATCACCATTCTCGAAAAAGAACCCACCCTCGCCTTCCACCAGACGGGGCGCAACTCCGGGGTGCTCCACTCCGGAATTTACTATAAGCCGGGCTCGTTGAAGTCTCGTAACTGCCGCACGGGCAAGCAGATGATGGAGACGTTCTGCGTCGAAAATGACATTCCGTTCCAACTGTGCGGCAAGGTCATTGTCGCCCTGAACGAGGCAGAGCTGCCCGCCATGCAAATGATCTACGAGCGCGGCCAGGCCAACGGCGTGACGTGCGAGATTATCGACCGGGAGCGTCTGCTGGAGCTGGAGCCTTTTGTCAACGGCATTCAGGCTATCCACGTTCCCGAGGCAGGCATCGTCGACTACAAGCAGGTCTGTGAGCGCATGGGCGAGCTGCTGCGCGAAGCAGGCCACACGATTGTGTTGGGTGCACGAGTAACCGGCATCGAGGAGCGAGCAGGCGAAGTCGTAGCCCAGACGACCAAGGGCGATTACTCCGGTCAGTTTTTGGTCAACTGTGCGGGCCTCCATTCGGACCGCGTGACGCAGATGGGTACAGGCGACGCACCGGCCAAGATCATTCCCTTCCGCGGTGAGTATTACGAACTGAAGCCGGAAGCGTGGCACCTGTGCAATGCACTGATTTACCCGGTGCCAGACCCCGGTTTCCCATTTCTCGGCGTCCACTTTACGCGCATGATTTCCGGCGGCGTCGAGTGCGGACCCAACGCTGTTCTGGCGTTCGCCCGTGAGGGGTATACACTGACCGACGTTAACGTCAGCGAACTGTGGGAAACGCTGAGCTATCCTGGCTTCCGCAAGCTTGCCGGGCGCTACTGGCAGACTGGTCTCGGCGAAATGTGGCGATCAGCCAGCAAGGGGGCGTTTGTCGCCGCTCTTCAGCGGCTCGTGCCAGACATTCGCGCCGAGCATCTGGAGAAAGCACCCGCCGGCATTCGCGCCCAGGCCCTGGGGCCAGACGGCGCGCTGCTCGACGACTTTTCTATCGTGGAGAGTCGCCGGCTCGTCAACGTGATCAATGCTCCATCACCTGCTGCTACATCCGCTCTCAGCGTCGGCGAGACAATCGTCGATAGTCTGGAACAACATTTTCAGGTAAGTGCCTCATGACCGATCAACTCAACCGCTACAGCGCCCATATCACCCAACCCAAGTCGCAAGGTGCATCACAGGCGATGCTCTATGGCACGGGCATGACCGCCGATGACATGAACAAGCCGCAAATCGGCATCGCTTCAATGTGGTATGACGGCAACACTTGCAATATGCATCTCAACGACCTGGCCGCTCGCACGCGCGAGGGCGTAGCGAGCGCGGAGATGGTCGGCATGCGCTTCAATACCATCGGCGTGAGCGACGGCATCTCAATGGGTACTGACGGGATGAGCTATTCGCTCCAGTCCCGCGAGATCATCGCCGACTCAATCGAGACGGCGATGGGCGCTCATTGGTACGATGGCCTGATTGCTATTCCTGGCTGCGACAAGAATATGCCCGGCTGCGTCATGGCGATGGGGCGTCTCGACCGCCCTGCTCTCATGTTGTACGGCGGCACCATTCGGGCGGGCTGCACCGATAAGCATCCGCAGCTCGATATCGTCTCCGCGTTCCAGAGCTATGGCGAGTACATCGCCGGATCGATCGACGAAGCCGAGCGGCAGGCGATTGTGCGCCACAGCTGTCCCGGTCCGGGCGCGTGCGGCGGCATGTACACCGCCAACACGATGGCCAGCGCCATCGAAGCGCTGGGGATGAGCCTGCCTTACAGCTCATCGACCCCGGCGGAGTCGGACGAGAAGCTGGCGGAGTGCGCCAACGCCGGCGCAGCCATTCGACTGCTGCTGGAACAGAACGTCAAACCCAGTGACATCATGACCCGCGACGCATTCGAGAACGCGATGGTCATTGTGATGGCGATGGGAGGATCGACCAACGCCGTCCTGCACCTGATCGCCATCGCCCGGTCGGTCGATATTGACCTGACGCTCGATGACTTCCAGGCCGTCAGTGATCGGGTTCCGCTGCTGGCCGACCTGAAACCCAGCGGCCAGTTTGTGATGGCTGATCTGCAGAACGTTGGCGGCACACCGGCCATTCTCAAGCTCCTCTGGCAGCATGGCCTGATCAACGGTGACTGCCTGACCGTGACGGGCAAGACGATGGCTGAAAACTTGGTGGCTGTCCCCGGCCTGGCCGAAGGGCAAACGATCATTCGGCCGCTCGACGATCCCATTAAGCCGACCGCCCATCTGCAGATTCTGCGTGGGAGCCTCGCGCCTGACGGAGCAGTGGCCAAGATTACCGGCAAGGAAGGCGAGCGCTTCGCTGGACCAGCGCGCGTCTTTGATTGCGAAGAAGATATGCTGTCAGGTCTGGAAGCGGGAGCGATTCAGAAAGGCGACGTCGTCGTCATTCGCTACGAAGGACCGAAGGGCGGCCCCGGCATGCCCGAAATGCTGACGCCCACCTCGGCCATCATGGGTGCGGGCTTGGGCAAGGATGTGGCCCTGCTCACCGATGGCCGCTTCTCAGGTGGCTCCCACGGCTTCATTGCCGGCCACATCACACCAGAAGCGCAGGATGGTGGCCCCATCGCGCTCGTTCGCGACGGGGATATCATCACCATTGACGCTATCGCCCATCGACTGGACGTCGCCGTCGACAGCGACGAGATGGCAGTCCGCCGGGCAGAGTGGACCGCGCCGGCGTTCAAAGCATCGCGCGGCACACTGTACAAGTACATTCGCAGCGTCAAGTCGGCCTCAGCCGGCTGCGTAACCGACGAGGACTAATCGTTGGGCGCGTCTTCAACCGGCTTGACAGCGTGGCCGCCGAACTGATTGCGCATGGCGGCCAGCAGTTTGGCGGCGTAGCTTTCGTCAAGGCGGCTGACGAAGCGCATCTGGAGCGCCAACGAAATCACCGGCGCGGGTACATCCAGATCGATAGATTCGAAGACGGTCCACCGCCCTTCGCCGCTGTCGGCGACCCAGCCTCGAATATCACTCAGCTCCTGATCCTCGGCCAACGCATTGGCCGTCAGATCCAGGAGCCACGAGCGGACCACGCTGCCAAAGCGCCACACTTCGGCGACCTGGTGCAGGTCGAGGTCAAACTCCTCTTTGGCGCGCATGATCTCAAACCCCTCCGCATACGCCTGCATCAGTCCATACTCAATGCCGTTGTGGACCATCTTGACGAAGTGGCCTGACCCGGACGGACCCATGTGCCCCCAACCCAATTCGGGTCCGGGCGCGAGCGTTTCCAGCGCGGGGCGAATCTGTTCGACGGCCTCGGAACGTCCGCCGACCATCATACTGTACCCTTCCGCCAGCCCCCATACACCGCCGCTTGTCCCGACGTCTACAAAGTAGACGCCCTTGTCTGCGGCTTCTGTGGCCCTGCGCATCGTATCCTTGTAGTTGCTGTTGCCCCCATCGATAATGATGTCGCCGGGTTCCAGAAGGTCGGTCAGTTCGCCAACAACCTCTTCGGTCGGAGCGCCAGCGGGCACCATCACCCAGGCAACGCGGGGCGCATCGAGCTTGCTCTACTAGGTCGGCCACCGACGACGCCCCGGTGGCGCCCTCGGCTTCCGCGTCGCGAATCGGCTGTGGTGAATGGTTGTAGACCACAAGATCGTGGCCGTCGCGCAGCAGTCGCTTGACCATATTGCCGCCCATCTTGCCCAGTCCAATCATTGCTAGTTGCATCTGCTATCTATCTCCCGTTTGCTGTTTCTGTGAGGCGGAGCAGACCGCAGCTCCGGACCCGCACGCGTGCGTCCCTATCTCGACGCATCACTGCCTGATGCCCTTACTTGAACCTTCTCCGATTACGAGTAGAATGGATTTGTGTCTACACAATTCTTGCCCATCGGGTCACCTGCTCCCACGTTTCGACTGACTACCATTGGCTCCAAGCGGCCGTTTTCACTGGCCGATTTACGCGGCCAATGGGTACTGCTCTTGTTTGCCGACTATAGCACAGCGACGGCCGCCCGTCAGACGCTGGAGGCGGTGCGACGGCCAGTTCCCCGATCACAACCAACTGGCCATCGCCATCGTGATCGATCTGTTGATGGTTCCCCGTTTCTTACATGGAGCAGCCGAACGGTTTATCGAAGGGGCGTACCGGGACGCGGCGAAAGAGATTCCTCAGGGATATGATCCTGCCGATCATCTCATTATGCTGCCGGACTGGAGCCACAAGATTGCCACAGGCTACGGCATCAAAAACGTCGGGCAATATCCGGCGGTGGTCCTCATCGACCCGCAGGGTCAGATAGCAGCCGCTTACCAGGTGCCGGATCCGGCCAGGGCGACAGTTGGTCTGCTGCGAGAGACATTGGGCGATGAAGCGGACGCGGCATCAGACTGATGGCTACAACAAGTAGCTGGCCACCAACGTAATCACACCCAGGATCGTCACCACCAGAAGACCGGCAGTTGTGACGGTCTTCATCACCCGCCCTTCGTCTGCCCCGGTCACGGTGCTGGCCCCAACGACAACTTTTGCTGGAGCAAAGACGCTGCCCATCGCCCCTCCTGCCGTCTGCGACGCCAGGATGAGCGGCACAGCCAGATCGAGCGCAATCGCCGTCTGTTGTTGAAGCTGGCCAAAGACGACGTTGCTGTTTGTGTTGCTGCCCGTCATGAACGCGCCCAGCGCCCCGATGAACGGGCTGATGAACGGAAAGAACGGGCCGGCATTGTCGCTGATCACTTCCGCCAACAGTTGGGTAGCGCCCGCGTGCTGCATCGTCAGAGCCATCGCCACGAGAGCGTAGACGCCAATCGTCGGCTTGATCGACCCTTTCAACGTCTTTGTCAGAATCGTGCGACCGCTGTACGTGCGGGCTTTTTCGCCGTCGCGAGGTGGGAGCGGTCCACGCCAGCGAAACCAGCCAAATATCAACAGACTGGCATAGAGCAGAAGTGCTCCGGCATGGCCAAACACGCTGATCGAGCGACCAGTTTCCTCCGGCGTTGCCCAGCCAAAACTCGTCTCGACCGCCGGAAACAGCGGATCAATAACCACCGCGTCCAGGACCTGCCCAAAGACCACCTGGCCAAGCACGATTACCGCTATCAGCAGCATGTAGGGTGCAAATGCCTCCAGCAAGGGGCGCGGGTTGAACGACTGACCGCGCACCAGGACGGCGATGGCCACGACCAGACCGACCAGTCCGGCTCCAAAGGCGGCAAGTGTCCACAAACCCAGCACTGCCAGCAGCCATTGGGTGCCGCCCATGACAGCCGCCAACAGCAGAAGCAGCGGCCAACGGCTGATCAACGCGTCTTTTCCGCCGCTCAACCATAAGACACCGGCTCCGCAAGCCAGACAGCAGACCGCCAGCAGCGCCGCACTCGGCCCAGCCAGCACCTCGCCCGGCACGCCCGTTGTGGCCACAAGCGAAATGAAGGACGAACCCAGCGAGCCGAAGGTGACGGCCCAGGCGTGGCCAAGCAGACCAATGGCGACGGCCGTTTCCGCCGCAAAGCCCAGCCCCAAAACCAGCGGCGCAACGACGGCCGCCGGCACACCAAATCCAGTTGCCCCCTGCAGGAACGACGCGAAGACCCAGGCCAATAGCAATGCCTGCCCTGGTCGGTCATTGGCCACGCCCGGCAGCTCGCGACCAATGGCATCGATGACGCCAGCCTCATTTACCGTGTTGTAGAGCAGCAGCGCCATCCAGATGATGTAAAGGACGAACAAAGCCAGCAGCACCGCTTTACCCCAGGCGACCAGCAGGAGCTGCAGAGTGGCCCCAAAGAATACCAGCGCGACGACGGTGGCCACAAACCAGCCGGCCAGCCCGGCCTTGCTGCCGCCCCAGTTGCGCCCGATCATTAGATAGAGCACGGTCAGGATAGGCAACGCAGCCAGAAAAACGTTGATGATGGTCGGTTCAGGTAAGTTCATGAGTGCAGTGGATCTTTCGTGATGGGGCCCCGATCCCAATAGCGTTCGCAGGCTGCAAGTTTAGCATTGATTGCTCAATTTGGCGCACGCTTGCGGCCCCAACTGTCAGGGCGGCAACAAGGGCAGCGCACTGTGCGTCTCAGCCTGTTCGCTGTGGTAACATTGGAGGATGCGACCCCTCATTGGCACCAATCTCAAGCGCTTCCTGCGCGACTATCGTCGGGAGCATAAACTGGACACGACTTTCGCGGCGCTCCTGCAAAGCGTGGAGTATCCGGCAAACGTCGGCTCTATCTTTCGCATTGCGGACGGAGCGGGCCTGGAAGAACTGGTTTTGACCGGCATCACCCCCACTCCCCCAAACCCGGCCATTGACAAAGTCGCGCGGTACAAGTCGCTGCGCGTTCCCTGGCGCTATGAACAGGAGCCCTTGGAAGCCGTGCACGGCATGAAAGCGAAAGGATACAATCTCGTAGCCGTTGAACTGGCAGAGGGCGCCGTGCCCTATCACACATTCAACTACCCGAGCCAAACCTGCTTCATCGTCGGCCATGAAGACCACGGCGTCACCAAAGCGGTTCTGGCCGAATGCGACGCGGCGGTATTCATTCCGATGTACGGCAAAGGTCTGTCACTCAACGTCCATGTGGCCCTGGCCGTAGTCGTCTACCATGCGCTACACGCAAATGCCGCGTAAGGCTGCAGGGTTTCTCAAAGGTCGCAAGTAGAAACCGAGTTTCTCAGGGCCAGCCGCGTATACGCTCGACGAGCGTCCAGAAACTCCGTTTCCAAGCCTGTTCAAGTCCGACTACTGAAAAGCCCTGCGTAAGGCTGCGTTTTGCTTGCGCCTCATTCCCCACGATCATATACTTCTGAGAATTCAGCACGCGGGTCATTACAACAATTGCATGGAGAGTGACGATGAAGGTATCGTGTTTGCAGGACAACCTGGCCAAGGGATTGGGCATTGTAACCCGGGCCGTTAGCACGCGCTCGACCTTACCGGTCCTGGGCAATGTGCTGGTGGCTACCGACAACGGCCGTCTGAAATTATCTGCCACGAATCTCGAGATCGTCATCACGTGCTGGCTGGGAGCCAAAGTAACTGAAGAAGGCGCCATCACGGTTCCGGCCCGCACCTTCAGCGAGTTCATTGGCACGCTCCCGTCTGAGCCGGTGGAGATGGTGCTCAACGGAGACAACACGGACCCTCCACGTACAATGCGGCCGTGTCGACGCCAACATGAACGGCATTGACGCTGCCGAGTTCCCGCTGGTGCCGGAACCGGACGACGAAACGCGGATTCGCATGGATCCGGTCGTTCTGAAGCAGGTCATCGAGCAAGTGGCCTTTGCGGCCGCTTCCGACGAAACCCGGCCCGTCCTGACTGGTGTCAAGACGACATTCGACGGCAATCGCATGATGATGGCCGCCACCGACGGATTCCGCCTGTCGGTCCGCTCGGCCAATCTGGCTGGCAGCGTCGAGAAGCCATTCAGCGTCATCATCCCTGCCCGCGCCCTGGCCGACGTAGCTCGCGTGCTTTCCGACGATCTGGAAGCCGTCTACATTTCCATGCCTCAGGGCCGCAACCAGATCATTTTTGACATGGGTAATGTGGTGCTGGTGTCGCAGCTGGTCGACGGCAACTTCCCGGATTACACACCGATCATCCCCAAGGGGTTTGCGACGCGCACGATCATGAACACAGCCGAATTCCGCAAGGCATGCCGGACGGCCGACATCTTCGCGCGCGAGTCAAGCAACACGGCGCGCGTGGCAGTCGAACCGGGGGACGGTATGTCGGCCGCCTTCGCCAGAATTTCGGCAAACAGCCAGGAGACCGGCAATAACGTGGCCCAGATTGACGCCAGTGTGGATGGCGTCCCGGTGGAGATCGCCTTCAACGTGAAGTTCGTTTCCGATGTGTTGGGCGTCATCGATACGCCTCAGGTGGCGATGGAAACGACAGGCCCGGCCGATCCCGGCGTCCTGAAGCCGGTTGGGGACAACGACTTCATCCACGTCATTATGCCGATGCATCTCGGCAACTAGCGCAATGCCAGCCGGTCGGTCGCTGTACCCGGGCGACGACGCTATCTACTTCAGTTCGTCCAGCACGGCCTGGTAGAGCGTATCAGCGCGAATATCTTCGAGCGCGTGGCATGGCGCTTCCAGTCGTTCAGCCAGCACGCGCGCCAGCCCCTGGTCGAACGCCGCATGCTCCATATTGATGACCACTGAGCGAACGTCCGTTTCGCTGATCAAATCTGCGATGCGATGGGCTTCTTCCTGCGGCGGCAGATCGCTCATACTGACGTTGCCCGCTCCATCAGTCAGCAGGATCATCATCGGCATGACGTCCGGATGGCTGTACGCCTCCTGACGAAAGACCTGATACGCCATGAGCAACCCGGCCGACAGCGGTGTCTTGCCACCCACCGAAATGTCGAGCAGCGCCTTCTTGGCCAGGAGGACTGAGTTGGTTGGCGGCAGGACCAGGTTGGCGTCGTTCTTGTTGAACACGATCAGCCCGACGCGGTCGCGACGCTGATAGGCGTCGGTCAGCAGGGACATGATCGCGCCCTTCGTCGCTTCCATCCGCTCCGCCACAGCCATGCTCCAGCTGGCATCGACGACGAAGAGAATCAGATTGGCCGAGCGGCGGACGCGCACCTTTTCGCGCAGGTCCTGCCGTTCCAGCGCCAACGCCAGTACGGATCGATCGCGGCGGATCTGGTGCGGCGCGGCGGCGCGGAAGGTGGCGTCGAACGCCAGGTCGCGCACGCGATCACCGCGAGGCAGACGTGATTGCACGTACCGACCACGCTTGCGGTCTGTCTTGGTCTGGGAGCGGCGGCCCGCCTTGTTTCGCGTTAGCTTATCTAGCTGAGTGTCGAGGCGTCGGGTGGTGAACTCTTGCTTGGCCTGCACCTTCTGGCCACCTTCCCACCACTGCCCTTCCTGCGGTGTGGGCGGTACGCTTTGCGGTCCAGCTTCGCGCTGGGAAACATCGGCTTCTTCGCCGGTGCCTTCCTCATCGTCTAGGCTTTTTTTTTCCCCGACGTGGTCAGTTCTTCGGACTCCTGAGATTCGCCCATCTCCCCGGTGCCCATTTCGTTCTGGACCTCGGTCAGACGGTCGGACAGCTCATCGGCGGAGACCATCGTGTCCTGGAACACGCGACCCTTGATTCGATGGGGAAGCGCCAGTTCAGCAGCCAGGATAATGTCCTCATCCGTGATCCGGTCACGCCCCTCTATTGCAGCGTGGGCTTGCGCGCCACGCAGAATGACGAGGTCGGCCCGGTGACCATCCACGTTGAGCGAGCCTACCAGTCCGGCTATTGACATCAGATCACGCCGAGAGTATCGCACAGAGTTGACCGAGTCGCGCGCCCGAGAGATACGTTCGGACAGCTCTTTCTCGTTGGCGGCCCACTGCTCGTGGAAGCCGTCCGGATCTATTTCAAACGCGATACGCCGCTCCATAATGGCCACGCGCTCTTCCGGATCATCCAGACCTTCAATCTGTACGGAGAATGCGAAGCGGTCCAACAACTGCGGACGCAGATCGCCTTCTTCCGGATTCATTGTGCCTACGAGAATGAACTTCGACGGGTGTGAAAAGCTGATCCCTTCTCTTTCCACAACATTGACGCCCATCGCCGCCGCGTCCAGCAGCAGGTCGACGACATGGTCATCCAGCAAATTGACCTCGTCGACGTAGAGCACGCCGCGATTGGCCGAAGCGAGAATGCCCGGCTCAAAATGCTTCTCGCCACTCTTGATCGCCTTTTCGATGTCCAGCGTTCCAACGACACGGTCTTCGGTGGCGCTGACCGGCAAATCGACAAATGGCGTCTGGCGCACTTCGGTTTGGATGTTGCCGTCGCCGTAGCGTTCACGACTGTCGTCGCTCCATTCAGCCGGGCGCTCCGGGTCGCAGTTGTATCGGCTACCGGCCAATACCACGAGATCGGGCAGCAACGCAGCCAGTGCACGGGCAGCCGTTGACTTCGCCGTCCCTCGCTCGCCGCGAATGAGCACACCGCCAATACGCGGACTGACAGCGTTCAAGATGAGCGCGCGTTTCATGCGCTCCTGGCCAACAATCGCGGTGAATGGGAATACTGCTCGACGTGCCATCTACGGGTTTTTCTCCAGTGGATTTGGGGGATCAGGAAGAAGTCGCTCCCGAACCGTAACCTTCTGCGGATTATACTGCACCGGCGGTGGGTCGCAACCCGCCCCTGAGCTACACATGATACAATCAGGGCTAGTGACATGATGACTGTGGCCCGATTAAGGAAAAGGACGTGTTCGCATGGCTCGCAAGATTGGCATCTTCCTGCTCATCAGTTTGCTTATTGGCGCAGGCGCGCTGCTTCTGGTCCGGCTGCTTAGCGCTCCGGCCGAATCGTACTCATTCTTCGACAACGATGGCCCGATGGTCATTGCCCACCAGGGCGGCGAAGAGCTTCGCCCCAGCAACACGATGGCGTCGTTTAGCCATGCGATGGAGCTGGGCGTGGATGTCCTGGAGATGGACGTCCACAGTACGGCTGACGGGGAACTGGTGCTGATCCACGATGACACTGTCGATCGGACGACTGACGGAACGGGTCGCGTCCATGACCTGACGCTGGCTGAGATCCAGCAGCTAGATGCGGGACACTACTGGACGGCCGACGAGGGCCAAACCTACCCGTATCGTGGACAGGGCATACAGATCGCCACGCTGGAGGAAGTGCTGACGGCATTCCCGGGCACACGCCTTAATATCGAGATCAAGCAGCTGGAGCCGTCGATCGCCGGGCAACTATGCGATACGCTGCGTCGATTTGACATGACCGACCGGGCGCTCGTGGCATCCTTCCATCCTGAGTCGATTAACGAGTTCCGTACCGCCTGCCCGGATACGCCTACTTCCATGGTGGAGTCAGAGATCAGGATGTTCTACGTCCTCCACAGGCTGGGCCTCGCCAGTCTCTACTCACCGCCCGCCGAGGCGATCCAGGTGCCCGAAGAAGATGGCGGCATCTATATCCTGAGCGAACGTTTCATCGGGGATGCGCAGGGCATCGGCCTGAACGTCCATGCCTGGACAATCGACGAAACCGAAGATATGGCCCGCCTGTTGGAACGTGGCCTGGACGGCATCATTACCGACCGCCCCGATCGGATGCTGGAGCTGCTTGGCCGGTAGACAAGCTGGTCGTCTGCTAGCTGGGGGTGAGTGACGCTTCGACCAGGTGACCTTCCAGCGCGCTGGCCAACCAGAGCGTGTCGTCGATCCAGGTGAGGCCGGAGTAGAGCCGCTGCGTCACCACCCGCTCAACCACCTGACCGTTGGCCGGGTCAATCTTGAGGAGAGCGAAGGCCGGAGCATCGCTCAGCCAGTCAAACTGTTGGACCGCGGGATCGAACTGCATCGGTGCGGCCACGCTCAACCATAGATGACCGTCATGAAAGTCCAGATCGCCACCGGCTACCGGCGTCTCAATCTGGCGTATGACAGCTCCACTCTCCGGCTCAAGAGCCAGCAGCTGTCCGGATTGCTGTGCCAGGACCCACAACTGAGAGCCATCCCACGCTACGCCGGACAGCCAGCCATACTCCGTCAGAAGAATGGTCTGGTCGAAGTCGTTGGTCTCGGGGTTGATGCGCCGGACCATCGCCTCGTCGTAGAGCGACTGCCAGAGCGACTGGCCGTCCCACGCCAGACCGCTGAGGTTGCCCGGACAGCGCAAAGAGCGCGAAGACGACCCAACAGCCGGATCCCAGCCAAAGATCCCGCCAGAGCGGAAATCGGCGTTCCAGAGCAGCGTGCCATCCCAGGTCAACCCGGCAGGACCGGGACCGGGGGACTCATACGTCTTGCGTTCTGTTAACTCACGACCCACTAGTTAATCTCCCGGCCCACCGCATTGGCCACCGCTTTCATCTCTTCGACCAGCTTGGCGAACTTCTCCGGCTTCAATGATTGGACGCCGTCCGACATCGCCTCATCTGGCCGCGGATGGACCTCAATGATCAGGCCATCTGCACCAGCGGCTACTGCTCCCTTGGCAGCCGCCGCCACGTATTCCCACTTGCCCGTAGCGTGGCTGGGGTCGGCAATGACCGGCAAATGGGTCATATGTTTGGCGACGGGAATGGCATTGATGTCGAACGTATTGCGCGTATACGTCTCGAACGTGCGGATGCCGCGCTCACAGAGCATCACACGCGTATTGCCGTGGCTCAAAATGTACTCCGCGCACATCAACCACTCTTCAATCAGGCTGCTCATGCCGCGCTTCAGCAACACCGGATATTGCGACTCACCAGCCGCGTGAAGCAAAGCGTAGTTCTGCATATTGCGCGCCCCGATTTGAAGGATGTCGGCGTATTCGCAGACCAACGGAACCATAGCCGGCTCCATCACCTCGGTCACGATCAGCATGCCAGTTTGCTCACGCGCTTCGGCCAGATATTCCAGCCCTTCTTCACCCAGCCCTTGAAACGCATACGGAGAGGTGCGCGGCTTGAAGGCGCCGCCTCGCAGCACGTGGGCACCCGCTTCCTTGCATGCGTGGGCCGTCTCCAGAATCTGGCTGCGGCTCTCTACCGAACAGGGACCGGCCATGATAATTATCTCATCGGAACCGACCACAACGTCACCCAGCGGGAAAGTCGTGTCTTCGGGCTTGAAGTCGCGGCTGGCCAGTTTGAACGGTTTCATGATCGGCACGACCCGTTCGACACCGGGCATCCGTTCCATCTGCTGACGATCGACGGCGGCCGTATTACCGATCACACCGATCACCGTATGTTCTTTGCCTTCGGAAAGATGGACGCTGCATCCGGAATCCTCGGCACGGGCGATGATGGCCGACTTTTCGCGCATGGTAGCCTGGGGCTTCATAATCACTATCATCATGAATCTAGTCCTTGTTGTATGTGGAGTTTAATCTGTTCTTGAGCTTTGGCAGCTAGAGGGTCAGGGAGAGAAACTTGAGAGCCGCGTCCATCTGGGAAATCTGGCGCGGTTTGATTGGCGGGACGTTCTTGCGATCAGGGCGCAAAGATTTGGCGTCACGCAAGTAGACATGGACGATATCGTCCGCAGCTCGGGTTGTATTCCAATGAATCAAGACTCGAATGCAGCGTTCGAGCCCGCCGGGTACCGCCATCTCATGACCGCACATTAGCGCCAGGTCATACCAACCCAACTGACGCGCGGCGAAGGCCGGGTAAGTCACATTCAGATCAGTGGTCGTGGTGAAGTACATGCTGGCGACATCGCTAACATCCATGTCATTCGCCTGGACAATTGCCTGTAGCAGTTCGCGTGTCGCCTCCAGAATTTCGGCCTCATCATTGCCCTGGACCGTGATTGCGCCTCGGACGCCACGGCAAGCGACGGACGGCCGCTTTGTCGAAGGTTCCTGGTTATTCGGCGACTGCTGGTCTGCTTTGTCTACGCTCATCGGAACATGCTCCTTGTCTGAATGGTCCGGGCGACTGAAAGGCAACAAAAAACGCGGCCTTCCAGCCGCGTCCGTGTTCGTGTGTCTTCCCTTCTGGCTACTTATTAAGCAGTCTCGGGCCGACCCATGCGCAACCGGTGCGGCTGGGGTGCAGCGCCAAAATAAAAATAAAAGCTAAAGTAACGAGAGTTGGAAGGCAAAGCTGTCTTCATCGTGCGGGCATGATAGCATGCGCTGTCCGGTCCGTCAACCGTCAATTTCCGGTTCAGGCAAATCCATAGGAAAAGCGTAGCCGGGAATGAGGTCGACAACACGCCGGAACGCCTCCGACAGCGTCTGCTCCGGGCCGAAGTATCCGCTCAACATCTCTTGCAGAACAATCGAAATTGTGTGGTCCGCGTAGAGGCGATTCATCAAGCTGCCAAACCCCTGATCCAGGCCCCATCGAGGCGCCGAGGCAATACCGTCTCTGAGCTGGGACACGACCTCTGGCCCATAGATGTCGGTCAGACTGAGCTCGCTGCCTGCGACCGGCAGCGTTCCCCACGCTGACAGGAAGCGCTCGGGATCGTCGGCCGTGCCCTGACGCATGGGTACTTTTAGCTCGGAGTCGACCGCCAGCCAACGCTCGTACCCCTCGTCCAGCCAATAACGCAAGAACGCCTCGGCTGCCGCCTGGTCTGCCACGGCCGTAATGCCGGCGCTGGTGAGGTTGCCAAAGGCGGCTGCTGACGCATTGGCCCCCAGACCACTGAGTGCCGTCACGATGCCGGTATTGCGGGCCAGGAAATTGATCGCGTCATCTGCCGCACACTCCGGGCAGGAAGGCAGCGCCGCCGCATCCAGCCCCGCGAGTGCGGGCAGGATAGCTGGTGACGTCATGATCAAACCCGTAAGGCCTTCCAAGTAAGCGTTGCGGGCGCTGGTGTCTGTCTGAACGCCGGGCGGGCTGAACTGATTGATCGTCGAGTAGTAGATGTCCAGAGCATCCCGACAGGCAGTGTCAAGAATGGCTACCTCACCCGTGTCGCCGACAAGCCGGCAGTTGTTGGCCAGGGCCACCTGTTCAAACGCCTGATGCGTCGTAACCAGATTCGACTCGGTGGGGATGACCAGGCCTGAGATAAGATCGTCCGGCGCATAGACCGCTTCAGCCAGCGCGGCCAACGCGGCCAGATCGTCGGGCGCATCCAGATTGCGGGCCTCGGCCCAGTCCGCTCGGTAGAGGAGCAGCTGATGGTAGCCATGCAGCGGCACAGCAGCCAATTGCCCGTTTGCCTCCAGCCGCTCGAGCGCCGCCGGATCGAACGTTTCCGGCCCTAACGCATCGACAACCCGGGCGGCCGCTTCTGAATTGAGGACGCCTTGCTCCGCCCAGCCGACAGAGTACTCGATCGGATGGACAACGATGTCAGGCAAAGTACCTGACAGAACGGCGGTATTCACGAGGTCGGGCAAGCGGGCCGGGTCAACCTGCTGAATGGCCACGTTGGTACCGAACTGCTCGGCGAACTCCAGGGCAAGCTCCTGCATCAGCTCGCCGTGTGCAGGCGATGTCTCGTTAACCCACACGTTCAGCGTGCTTCCGGTCAAGGACTCATCCGTCTCTGCACTCGTGGCAGGAAGCGTGGTGCCTCCGGGTGTGGCAGTCGGGGCCGGCAGGAAGATAGGCTCACGGGGTGAAGACGGCCGTGGCCTGCCCCTGCGCCGTCGCTGTCGCCATGCGGGGCGGATTCGCCAAATCAACCTGACATCCTGAGACAACGGTGATTAGGAGCAGCAGGAGCGAGGGCAGCAGCCAGCGGAAGTCAATTCGTTTCTGGACCATAATGAGCGTCGGAATTGTATAGACGCGCCCGCCTCATCGCAACTGTAGCCATTGTGTTATTGGGCAGTTGCTCATCTGTCGCGTGGATGGATCAGGTCGTGATGCCCTGCCGCTGTGGTACAATTCCGCCCATGACATTTGCAACCCGAATCGCTCCTCCTGTACAGGCCGCACTCGATGAGGGCAGGCCCGTAGTCGCCCTTGAAAGCACCGTCATCACCCATGGCCTGCCGTATCCTGACAACCTGGAGACAGCCCGCCTGATGGAGGCGGCCGTTCGCGAGGGTGGCGCCCTCCCGGCAACAATCGCCATCCTCAGCGGTGAAATCGTCATCGGTCTCGACGACGCTGAGCTGGCGTACCTGGCCGAGACAGGCTCATCCGGGGCGGTACGCAAGGTGAGTCGACGCGATCTGCCGATTGCCGTGTCGTGTGGCGAAGATGGCGGTACGACAGTCGCCGGCACCATGATCCTGGCCCACCGGGCCGGCATCGAGTTCTTCGCCACCGGTGGCATTGGCGGCGTCCACCGAGGTCATGTCTTCGACGTTAGCGCCGACCTGCGCGAGCTTGGTCAGACGCCGCTGACCGTCATTTGCAGCGGTGCGAAATCGATTCTCGATCTGAACGCCACGCGCGAAGTGCTGGAAACTGAAGGGGTGACCGTCGTCGGCTACTGTACCGACACCCTGCCCGCCTTCTTCACCCCAAGCAGCGGGCTGCCGGTCGATGTCCGGCTGGAGGATGCGGCTTCGGTGGCAAAGCTGGTTGATGCCAGGCGGGCGCTCGGTCTTCAGAGCAGCACGCTCATAACGGTACCGATTCCGAGCCAATACGCTATTGACCAGGAGCAAGCCGATGCAGCAGTGGCCCAGGCTACGCAAGAGATGGACGACCTTGGTATCCAGGGACCGGCCTGCACACCGTGGCTGTTGCAGCGCGTACTCGAACTGACCGAGGGCAGCAGCATGCAGGCGAATGTCGCCCTGCTCCAGAACAACGGGCGCGTCGCGGCGGAGATTGCTGTGGCCCTGGCACAGATGAACGCTTTGGCCTGATTCCCCGCTGACGGCCGTTGACGCTCATACGGGTGGGCTGTATAATGCGGGCATATGTAACGACTCCGACGGAGCAACGTTCCACAGTCAATCGTCAACAGCGAGTTGGCGGTCGGTGCAAGCCAGCAGACGAAGCTGTGTGAATTCCTCTCCTGAGTCGCATTCGAACGCGGTCTTCGGCCGCCCAAGAACTGCCGGCAGCGTCCGTTATCACGCATTTTGAGGCTACTGAGCAGTTTGCCCGGTAGCAAAACCAGGTGGCACCACGGGCCCCCTCGTCCTGGATGACGAGTGGGCTTTTTCTATGTCTAGGAGGCATGACCAATGATCGACATCAATCTCATTCGAGAAGACCCGGAATGGGTGAAGGCGCAGATTGCTAAGCTCAACGACTCGGCGCCTATCAACGAAATCGTGGCACTTGACGGGCAGCGCCGGGAGCTGATTTTGGAAGTAGAAGCGCTGCGACGCGAGCGAAACGAGACATCGAAGAAGATCGGCCGGGCGATGGGCGAGTTAAAGAAACTGGAAAGGGCGGCCGAAAAGCCCGGAGATGAACGCGGCGATCATGAAGCGCTTCAGGCCGAACTCGCTGCGGCGACTGAAGCGGTCAACACGGTACGCGAAGAGATGCGCCAGGTCGGCGATCAGATCGATGCGCTGGACGAACAGCTGCGGGCAGTCGACAGTGAGTTGGACGAGAAGATGCTCTGGGTTCCCAACCTGCCCCATGAGAGTGTGCCGGTCGGACCGGATGACAGCCACAACATCGCCTATCCGCCGGAAGGACCAGCACTGCCTGTCTTTGAGTTCACGCCCAAGCCCCATTGGGACCTGGGACCTGACCTGAACATCATCGACTTCGAGCGTGGCGTGAAGCTCAGCGGCTCGCGGTTCTACGTGCTGCGCGGCGCCGGGGCGCGGCTTCAGCGGGCTGTGATCCAGTTCATGCTGGACTACCATACCCGCGAACACGGCTACGAAGAAATCTACCCACCGTTCATGGTCCGCTCGGCCATGTTCGTTGGTGCTGGGCAGCTTCCAAAGTTCGCCGACAATATCTATCGCGATGCGGAAGAGGATTACATGTGGCTGGGAACGGCCGAAATCGCCCTGACCAATCTGCACCGGGATGAGATTCTCGACGAAGCCGACTTGCCGCTCAATTATGTGGCGTATACGCCCTGTTTCCGGCGCGAGAAGATGAGCGCTGGTCGGGACGTCCGCGGCATCAAGCGCGGCCACCAGTTCGACAAGGTGGAGATGTATAAGTTCACGACGCCAGAAACCAGCTATCAGGAGTTGGACCGGTTGGTGACCCATGCCACTGACATTGCCGAGGCGCTGCAGCTACCTTATCGCAGAATCGAGATGGTGACCGGCGATCTGGGCTTTGCCGCCAGCAAGAAGTACGATGTGGAAATCTGGGCCGCGGGCTGTGAAGAGTGGCTGGAAGTAAGTTCGGCCAGCAACACGGAGGCGTTCCAGGCACGCCGGGCCAATGTTCGCTATCGCCCGGCTGATGGCGGCAAGACCCAATATGTCCACACCCTCAACGCCAGTGGTCTGGCGCTGCCTCGCGTAATGATTGCGCTTATGGAAAACAATCAGCAGGCCGACGGCACAATCCGCGTGCCCGACGTGCTGCAGCCCTATCTCGGTGGCGAAGAGGTGATTGGGACTCCAGTATCGTAGCTGGATAAGCTACGGAGTGACGCAGGAGGTAGTCCCGCAGCCCGACGAGCCATCGGCGCAGATGTAGTTGACCTCCCGGCCCAGATAGGGCGACGGGTCGAGCGTATTGGTGAACTCTAGCTCGTTCAGGTAGCGACCACTGCCGTCGTCCTGCACAATCGAGAAGTGCAAATGCACCCAAATGTCTCGGGCGGAGCTGCCATTGTAGTCGCCTGTGTAACCCAGTAGGGTTCCCTGCTCAACAAACAGCTCGCTGGTTCCCGGGGGGATGGCCTCAATGATGAAGTCGTTCCCCTCGCGATCGGCCATGTGAGTGTAGTAGAGCCAGATCTGGCGGCCCGGCTCCAGCGGATCATCCGGCACCCGCATAATGACGGTGCTTTGCCAGCCCGCTTCGCGCGAAACGTAGCCAGCGTAGGCGGCGTAGACGGGCACCTGTCCCGGCGGGCCATCACTGAAGATGTCGATGCCCTGGTGGGGATTGGCCGCCGAATACGGACCGCGCGGGTCGGCATACAGAAGACCGATGAAGCCATCGCTGGGCAAGATGAAGGGTGCGCCGGGACAAACTTCGCGTTGGGTGACTACCAGACTTGAGCGCAGTTCGCTGTCCCCGCTTCGCCATTGCAGGAACGATTGATTGCGTGGGTCGGTCGGGTTCGTCCCGAACAGGGTAATCACCACCGCAACCGCCAGCGCCACCAACACCAGTGCAAACAGCAGAACTTTCTTCATCATACATCTAGCGGAAGGGGATTCCCGAGTCTAACTCCAGCCCATCCCAACAAAAACCGCCGGGTCTGAAGGCCCGGCGGTGGATCATCGACAAGGGGTCCGCTGCCTCAACGAAGCGACGACGGATCAATGCCAGCTGCCTTGAGCGCCTTGTTGTAGGCAGATGTTGCTTTGGCGTTGTTGATGCGCGCACTGCGAATCTCGTCTGGCGACATATCGTCACTAATCTCGACCAACGTCGGCGGCGCAATGCCGGCGGCAGCTGCTGCATCTGCGCCGGCTGAGGGCGACGAGGGCGCTGGCGTGGCTGCTGCAGCCAGTTTCGCCTCGGCAGGTGCATCCGAGTCCGAGTAGAATACGGCGCGCGGCAACTCTTTCGCCTGCCCAACCCAGTTTTCCACGCTCTTCTCGGAAGGTAGCTTCTCCACCAGATTCTTGGCGGTGTTAACTTCAACTAGCTTTGCGGCCAGGTTGGCGGCATTGCGCTGCGCCAGCTCGACGACTGTGTCGACTCCCGCTTCTTCGAGCAAGTCCGCGTACTCCTTACCAACACCTTTGATTCGATAGAGGTCACACTGGTTGACCCAGGTCAGAATCACGGTCTCATCAAGACCGGTGGCCTTGGCAATCTCTTTGCGACCGGAAGGCGTTGCGCCGCGGCGCAGCAAAACCAGTGGCGAATCAATGCCCGCCGCCCGAAGCTTGGAGCCATACGCTTCCGAAACATCTTCGATGTACTCAATATTGGCCTGGAACTTGGATAGGTCCTCACCTTCCAGGCTGCTCACGTAACTGTCAATTGTGTCCGCCGGCACGTCGGCCTTTGGCTCGGGGGCGCGAGTGGCCGGGGTGGCAGCGACTGCGGCCGCCGCAGCAGACGCCTTCGCAGCAGCCGGATCGATACCAGCCGCCTTCAGCGCCTTGTTGTAGGCCGACTGCGCTTTCGCATTGGCAATACGCGCCTTGCGAATTTCGTCCTGCGGCATGTCGTCGGTTATCTCGATCAAGTCTGGCGGGGCAATGCCGGCGGTGGCGGCAGGCGGTGCTGCCGGAGTAGCCGCCGGAGCGGTAGCGGGAGCAGTCGCGGCGGCAGCGGTTGCCGACACACCGGCAGCCTTCAACGCCTTATTGTACGCGGACTGCGCCTTCGCGTTGGCGATGCGGGCCTTGCGTACGTCCTCTGGCGTCATGTCATCGGTGATCTCGATCAGGTCAGGCGGGGCGATGCCGGCAGCGGCGGGGGCTGCAGCTACCGGGCGGCAGCAGCAGGCGCAGCGGCGGTCGCCACCGGCGCTCCACCGGCGGCATTCTGGGCTTCCTTGGCCGCCTTCATCGCCGCCGATCGCGCCTTCGCGTTGGCAATGCGAGCTTTGCGCGTCTCTTCTGGCGACATGCCGTCTGTAATCTCTATAACCGGGTAATCTTTGCCAGGCACCAGTTCGATTGGGCCAGCAGCAGGAGCGGCAGCTCCGGCGGCAGGCGCGGCTACAACCTCTGGCACACCACCGGCGGGAATACCGGTTCGTGCCCCGTCCCAGCCGTGGAAGGCGGCGATACGCACAGCGGTCATGGGGTCCTTGTCTAACCCTTCGCTAGCCGTGGGTATGTCGGCAATACCATAGCGGCCGATAGTCGAGTTGGCCCCACGCGGCAGCGCCGCAGCCATTGTGGCCGCTTGCAGTCGCGCTTCCTTCATCTGGGTTGCGTAGTCGGCGTCGACCTTGATCTCGTATCCCATCGTGACACCGGGGTTGTAGGCACGTTCCTCGGCCACGATCTCTTCTTTCGTGTCGGTGACAACACGATCCGCACGCGAGAAAATGAACGCAAGCAATCCTCCCAGCAGAAGGACCGCAATAACTACCCCAACAATAATCAATATCGCCATAAGAGCATTCCTCGAATGTGTTAGCTTCGCCAGTGCCGGGACATTATAGCGTTTGTGCACCTTTTCTCAAAAACAAAGCAGCCCGCAATGGGGCTGCTCAGTATGGGAGAAAAAGATGGTGCCGAAGGTGGGATTCGAACCCACATGAGGAAATCCTCACTACGCCCTGAACGTAGCGCGTCTGCCGGTTTCGCCACTTCGGCTCAAGAGTTCGTATTGTACCCATCTGGCGCAGGATGTCAACTTCACAATGGCTCAAGCTGCCATCCTCTAAGTGAGGTGGCTGGCCTCGCTGGCCAGCTTCCCAGCCACGTCGAGCGCATCGTTCTTCATGTTCTTGGCGTTGATCCAGTGGACACTGTAATTCTGTGTCAGGCGATCGAGCGCCTGCCAGAGATCGGCATTGGCCACCGGCGTGCCGTCCTTCTTCTGCCAGTTGCGCTTGCGCCAGCCGTGTATCCACGATGTGATGCCCTGATAGAGGTAGTCGGACGTGGTGAACAGTTCGACATGGCTGCCCGGCTCCACCAGCAGCAAGCCTTCCAAAGCGGCGGTCACTTCCATTCGGTTGTTGGTTGTGGCACTTGCCGAACCGCTCGACTGCTCATCGCGATCCGGCGCTTCCAGCACAACGCCCCAACCGCCCGGACCGGGATTGCCGCGACAGGAAGACCGCAGAAAAAGGCGCGTGGCATTCTCGTCGCTCACCTGTCCGGGTGTGATCTCCAGTCGCGCTTGCCGGGCCAACTGATCGACCCGCTCGTTCAGCGGATCGCCGCTATGCCCCTGCACCCAATGCCAATCGATGCTGTGTCGAGACACTTCCTTCTGCAGCGCCTGCCACAAATCCGAATTCTGCACCGGCTTGCCGCTGCTCGTCT
Source organism: uncultured Chloroflexia bacterium (assembly GCA_963715935.1). GTDB lineage: Bacteria > Chloroflexota > Anaerolineae > Promineifilales > Promineifilaceae > Promineifilum. The sequence continues at coordinate 1,017,240 of CAVQSM010000011.1, forward strand.
TCCAACCCCGTTTGGTCCAGCCTTCGATGTACTGGGTGATCCCTTTGCGAACGTACTGCGAGTCAATGTGGAACTCAACGGTGCAAGGCCTGCTCAGCGCCTGCAGAGCGCTGATAGCGGCCTGCAGCTCCATGCGGTTGTTGGTTGTTTCCGGCGCGTTGCCGGTCAGCACCTTCTCCGTCTGGCCGCTGCGCAGGACGGCCGCCCACCCACCGATGCCCGGATTCGGATCAGCTCCGCCGTCGGTATAGATAACTACGTGATCGGTCATGAGAAGAAGCGGCAGCAGGCTATCGGTCCAAGACCGCCAGCATCTCCTCCACAGACGTAAACTTGACCCGCGGCCTACCCTGCTCTTCGCCGCGCTGGCGCTCCACTTCGTCGATCTTCAGCCAATCGTCATAGGAGACCGCGTCCGGCTCTCGCTCGCGCACGAGTGCATCAATGGCGGCCGCTTCGGGGTTAGCCGGAGACAACACCGCTCCCGCCGCCAGATCGTCCAGCATAAGCTCCACCGTTTCAGCAGCGTCCGGCTTGTTCGTGCCAATCACCCCACTCGGTCCACGCTTGATCCAGCCGGCCGTGTACTCACCAACCAGAGGCTGCTGCGTCTCCGCGTCGAGGATGCGACCGGTGTCGTTGAGAATGACCCCCCACCGCTCATGGAACGGAATTCCCGCGAGCGGAACGCCTCGGTAGCCAATCGACCGGAAGACCAGACCCACATCGAGCGACTCGGTCTGTTCCGTGGCCCGGGGCCGCAGCGTGCCGGTGTCGGTCTCGTACAGCTCGTTGTGGACCATAGTCATAGAAACAATCTCCCCGTTCTCGTCCCCAATTAACTCGGTGGGCGAGACCAGAAAGCGCAGGATCATCGTCTTTGGCGCGCCGGTCGGTTCGCGCTCGGATAACTCCTGGATGATTTCCACTTTGCGCATCGTGCCGCGGTCCGCTTCCGCCAACGACGCTTCGCTCAGCGGGTCCAGCTTTGCTTCTTCGGGTGGGACGAGCGTATCGCACCCGGCCAGCTCTCCCAGCTCTTTTGCCTCCGGTGACGTGAAGGCTGCCTGTGCCGGGCCGCGTCGTCCCAGAATATAGACACGCTTGACATTGCTATTCCGCAATGCGTCCAGCGCGTAGTCGGCGATGTCGGTCTTGGCCAACTCTTCCGGATCGCGGCAGAGGATGCGGGCCACGTCGACGGCGACGTTGCCAACGCCCACGACGGCCACTGCTTCCTTGCTCAGGTCAAACTGGCAGTCGGTATAGTCAGGATGGCCATTGTACCAGGCCACAAACTCAGTTGCTGGATGACTGCCAATCAGATCATCACCGGGAATGCCCAGTGCACGGTCAGTCTGCGCGCCGGTCGTGAAGACAATCTGATGATAATGGTCGCGCAGATCATCGATGGTGACATCCTGCCCGAAGTCGACGTTGCCGTAGAATCTGAACCCCGGCTTCTTCGCAACTCGGTCAAATACGGCTGTCACCGACTTAATCTTCTGATGATCGGGGGCCACCCCATACCGAACCAGGCCAAACGGCGTCGGCAGTCGCTCATACATGTCCACTTCGACATGCAGTTCTTTCTCTTTGAATAGCCGCTCTGCCGCGTAAAATCCGGCCGGACCGGCGCCTACGATGGCAACCCGCAGCGGTTGCGCCTCACTACCAATCACAGACATCGCTAATCCTCTCCTTCAGCCATGATCTGGACTTCCAGGGTGTCAATTTCGCCACGATAGGCGTCACGTTGTGTCTTCAGCACATCCCCGATTGAGACGATGCCAATGAGTTGACCGTCGTCCACAATCGGGAGATGGCGGAATCGCTTCTCCAGCATAGCGTGGGCCACCGCCATCACATCATCGTGGGATGAGCCAACGATTACATTGCGGGTCATGCAGTCGGCAACTGCCATGTCAAGCGCACGGGAACTGGTGGCCAGGGCGTAGACAATGTCACGCTCCGACAGAATGCCAGCCAACTCGCCGGATGGCCCGACGACAACAAGCGCGCCGATGCGATTGTCCGCCAGTTTAGCCACCGCGTCATATAGCTTTTCATCCGGTTGGATGGTGATGACAGCGTCTTTACGCGTTGCCAGGATACTTCGTATCTTCATGAAAACTCCCTCTATTGGTGACTGCGAATGGACTCCGACAACGTGCCTAGTATAGACGGAAAAGGCGCAAAGGGGAAACCCCTTGCGCCTCTTCCACGCTGGCCCACTCGTCAGCCAAGACGTTGGACCTGCGTCAGGTCGTGCTGTGTTCGACTACCGCAGGGCATCGCAAGCGGGGCAGCTGCCGTCCGGGCGAATCATTGCGTAACCCGCCTGCGGGTCGCCGGCCGGGTCATAGAAATCGAAGTCCACATTGAAGATGATCATCATGCCGACCTTGCCTTGTGAAGCCGAGAGGTCCCGAGCTTCACGCAGCCACTGGGCATGTTCCTGGACCGAGGTCCCGGCAGCCCACGAGAAATTGGGCGGCAGCGCAGAGAAGCCATCGCCGCTCAGGTAACCCAACTCCGTCAGGCAGACCGGCCGCGCACCACCAAACGTATTGTAATATAGGTCGACAGTCGGCTGGTAGTACCAGCTGTAGTGTGATCCGGCGGGGTGGCCCGTTGAAACGGTGGGCGACGTCGCCCCGGCGTTATGGTGGGCGCCAATGCAGTCAGCGAAGTTAGCCGCGCCGGCCGCTCGCATACCGGCGATGTACCGGTTGTCGGCCCAGGCGTTGGTGCCATTGTCAAAGCCAGTCGGCGCTGGCGCGCCAGAGATGACCTGAACATTCGGGTTAGCAGCTTTGATCGCCTGGTAACCGGGAGCCAGCATATTGTTGACATAGGAAGTCGGGTCAATCTGTCCGGCAGGCCACTCAAAGTCGATATTCTGTTCGTTCCAGACTTCGATAGCGTCCGGTCCCAGAGCGGCCACGCCACCCAGGAAATCCGTGAAGCTGGCAAAGTCGATGCCATCGGTTGGGGGGTAAGTCTGCGCGCCGGTAATTGACAGCAGGACTTTAAATCCCTGGGCCTGGCCTTCGCGGATGCGGCCTTCGACCACAGTAGGATCGTCGCCCGGCGTCCACTTATGCTGGAATTTGACCCAGTTCATGCCCGCATCCTTCATTGCCTGCGCGTTGGCAAACGTCTGCGTCTGACCGCCAAGCGCAAAGCTGCCGCTTGGAGGAGGTACCGGGGTAGGTCCCGGCGGGACGGGTGTCGTCACCGGCGGTACGGTCCCGCCCGGTATAATCAACACCTGCCCAACATAGATCAGGTTCGGGTTGGCGATATTGTTCGCCTGCACCAGCGCATCCACTGTGGTGCCGAATTGTCGTGCGATCTTGGAGAGTGAATCTCCGGGTTGCACCACATACGTCCCCTGTTGGGGTGGCTGGGGTGGAACCGGCGTTGCAACGGGTGGCACCGGTGTTGGGCCGGTCGTCGTGTCAGGAACTTCTAAGACCTGCCCCACGTATATCAAGTTCGGATTAGGAATATTGTTGGTCTGGGCCAGGTAATCGACAGTCGTGTTATATTGTCTGGAGATGCGCCAGAGCGTATCGCCAGGTTGCACGACATAGGTTGCCGCAGCTACGACGGCTGCGGTTACGAACAGCAAAGCTATGACCGCTATGGGAACGGTCCAGCGTTTCTTAAACATATCTCACTCCTTGATCACTATGTCAACCTGTGCATTGAACCATTGTAGTCATGTTGATCGCTTCATACAACTCTCATGTCCTATTTTTTACATGCATGATGCCATATTAACTGGTAGCATCCATCAAATCGCCGTGAAATAGCCTCAAAGGTCGGACAAGAACAACATGAATGAAACAGGCGCGCAACAGAGCGGAAACGCATTCGCCTTGCCCCACACTCTTGCATACAACGAAACGATACTCGATACAATCGGCAACACGCCGCTTGTCAGACTGAACTCGGTCACCAGTGGGTTGCCGGGTCTTATTCTGGCCAAGGTCGAATTCTTCAATCCGGGTGGTTCGGTCAAGGATCGCATCGGCTGGACCATTATCGAGGATGCGGAGCGCAGCGGGACACTGAAGCCCGGCGGCACCATTGTCGAGGCTACCTCCGGCAATACTGGCGTCGGCCTAGCCATCACCGCCGCCATCAAAGGGTACAACTGCATCTTTGTCATGCCGGACAAGATGTCGCAGGAAAAAATCCTGCTGCTGCGAGCGTATGGAGCGCGCGTCGTCGTCACGCCGACGGCGGTCGAACCAGATGATCCGCGCAGCTACTACTCAGTCGCCCGCCGGCTGGTCGAAGAAACCCCCAACGCTGTCCTGGCCAACCAGTATGCAAACCCAGTGAACCCGCAATCCCACTATGAGACAACGGGGCCAGAACTCTGGGAACAAACAGGCGGTCGCATTACCCACTTCGTCGCCGGCATGGGCACAGGCGGCACCATCTCCGGGGCCGGGCGCTACCTGAAAGAGCAAGACCCAAATATACAGGTAGTTGGTGTCGATCCCATCGGTTCGATCCTGTACGACCTGCATCAAACGGGCGAGTACACGGAAGCGGAAAGCTACAAGGTCGAGGGGATTGGCGAAGACTTTCTGCCATCCACGACTGATCTGTCTGTGATCGACGAGATTGTTCGCGTGACGGACCGGGAGAGTTTCCTGATGACCCGCCGGCTGGTGCGTGAGGAAGGCATTTTCGCGGGAGGTTCCTGCGGAGCGGCCGTCGCGGGTGCGCTCAAGTACGCACGGACCAGTGGGCTGGGACCGGACGACGTCATGGTTGTCATCTTGCCCGACTCCGGATCTCGCTACTTGAGCAAGGTGTTCGACGACGACTGGATGCGCGAAAACGGCTTCCTGGAACAGGTATGGAGTGACGTCCGGGTCAGCGCGATTCAGGAGCGCAAAGGCGATGACCATATCTATCTGGCGCGGCCCGACGACGAGATGCGTGAAGTTGTGGCCCGCATGAAGGCGTACAATGTGTCACAGCTACCGGTTGTCGACGCCCATGACCAACTGCTGGGGATGGTGACCGAGATCGATCTGCTCAACCACCTACTGGCGCCTGATCACGACCACCAGCCTGAAGAGACGATTGAGTCGATTATCGACAGGGATGTGCCCGTTGTAGGCTCAAATGCCAACCTGGAAACGCTGATGGCTATCTTCAGCAGCCGGCCCGCCGTGGTGATCATGGACGACAACCGGGTCCAAAGCATTCTGACGAAAATCGATATCCTCGACTTTTTGTCGACGCAGATGCGATGATCGATGACGTCCGGGCCGCATTAGGCTATCATCAAACGAATGATTGCAGAAAACGCTACCCGGCTCCGCGAGAACATTCAGAAAGTCATTGTTGGTAAGGAAGAGGTCATCGACCTCGCGCTCATCGCTATCCTTAGCGAAGGGCACTTGCTGCTTGAGGATGTCCCCGGCACAGGCAAGACAACATTGGCCAAGACAATCGCCGCGTCGCTGGGCCTATCGTTCCATCGCGTGCAGTTCACGCCCGACCTGTTGCCGTCCGATCTGACTGGTATCTACTACTACAACCAGAAAGAGCAGGAGTTCGAATACCGGGCCGGCCCTATCATGGGTCAGATTCTGCTGGCAGATGAGATCAATCGGGCTACCCCGCGCACCCAATCGGCGCTGCTGGAGGCGATGCAGGAACGGCAAGTGACCGTCGATATCGCCACACATGACCTGCCGCGGCCTTTCCTGGTTATGGCCACCCAGAATCCGGTGGAACTGGAGGGAACCTTTCCCTTGCCGGAAGCGCAGTTGGACCGCTTTCTCATGAAGGTCGCACTCGGCTATCCGGACGAGGAGAGCGAGAACGCCATGTTGCTGCGGTTCGAACGCAGTGATCCACTGGATACGCTGGAGAGTGTGATGGGACCGGAAGACATCCTGGAAATGCAGCACGACGTGCGCGAAGTGCGCGTGGAGGAGTCGGTGCGCTCCTACGTCGTCAATGTTTGCCGGATGACACGTGCCCATGAGGACATCATGCTCGGCGCCAGTCCTCGCGCCACAATGGCCCTCTACCGGACTGCCCAGGCCCGCGCGGCAATCCAAGGCCGTGATTTCGTCATTCCGGACGATGTGAAAGTCATGGCTCCTTTTGTACTAACCCACCGGCTGATGGTCAATCCGCAAACTCGCCTGCGCGGTCGCCGTCCGGAAGATGTCGTGGGCGAAGTCGTCGACACGGTGCCGGTTCCAGTCGAGACCGCTTAGCGAAGCAACTGAACTGACCCGCGTTCGCTGCGAAAAAGATTCTGCCATGCCCGAAAGCTTCCAAGACATGTCGTTGGTGGTTCGCGACAATCAGCGCGAATCGCAGCAGCGTGCGCGACGCGGCATGATGGCGGCTGCCATGACCGGCAAGCCGATGGACCTGGGCGAAATGGCCAAGGCGCGTGGTCTGGTGGTTCGCGAGCGTGAGAACAGTGTCTTCAGCGATGCCTGGATTCCCCTTGCCGTCGTCTTCCTCGTCATCGGTCTCGTTGCCGGACGCAACCCGGCGATGATTGCTCTGGGCGTCATCTTGCTTCTGATCGTCGGCCTCAGCACTGTTTGGAAGAACCTGTCGCTCTGGGGTGTGGGCTACGATCGCCAGCTCGATCGCAACCGAGTATTCCCTGGGGAGCCGATCGATGTCACCGTGCGCGTTTCCAATGACAAGCCCCTGCCCCTGACATGGCTCCGTTTTCGTGACGAAATGCCGGTGCCGCCCGACGCCGACAACGTCCTGATGGCGATGGCCGCAGACTTGACCGGCCGTTACACATTGCAGAATACTTACTCAATGCAGAGCAAGGAGACGGTCGAGCGCACCAGCCGGCTGGTATTCCCCCGGCGGGGTTTCTACCGGCTCGGTCCGGTCATCTACGAGTCGGGTGACATCTTTACCTTATTCACGCGCGAACGGGAACACCAATACGTGGAAACCGTGGTCGTCTACCCGCAGATTTGGCCGCTTGAAGAGCTAGGCTTGCCGGCCAAGGAACCGTTCGGTGACATCAAAGTCAACCAGAGTCTGTTCACCGACCCGATCAATACGCGTGGCATTCGTGACTACCAGTCACAGGACCGGTTCCGAGACGTGCATTGGAAAGCAACAGCACGGCGGGGACAGCTACAGACGAAGGTCTACGATCCTTCGACCGGCATGACAATGGCCATCTTTCTCAACGTCGCCACGTCAGCCAAGCACTGGATGGGGTTCGACCCCGATCTGCTGGAACGTGCGGTCAGTGTGGCCGCGTCCGCCGCCAATTACGCTGCGCTCGAAGGATGGGGCGTCGGGCTCTATGCCAACGGGGCCGTTCCCAACTCCGACCAGCCGATTCGAGTACCTGCCGGGCGTGCACCCGACCAGTTGGGTCACGTTCTGGAAGGGCTGGCGGCTGTTACCGAGTTCGCCACCGCTTCGATCGACCAGATGTTGCTGCGCGAAAGTCCACACTTGCCCTGGGTGTCTACTATTGTCCTGGTGACTGCCAACGTGACCGATGAGATGATGATCGCGCTGCTTCGTCTGCGCGAGGCAGGAAGACGCGTTGTCCTCATATCGCTAGCCGACGAGCCGCCTGCCGTGACGCCGCAGACCGCCGGTATTCTCACCTACCACATTCCCGCCAGTACCCCGGCGTTTGCCGCCGGTCATCAGAGCGCTTCCGCCACTGAAGCCGCATTGAGCCAGATCCCAACACCCGATCCAGTCAATCTAGAGTTGGAATCGGTGGCCAACTATCGCGGCGCATTGGCTGCGCCGCTGCCAGAGAACGGGACCCAACCATGAGCCTGGCAACCGTCGATCTGACCCGCAGCGAGCTGGCCCCGGCGCATTCGGCGTCCCCATGGGTCTACATCCGGCACGAGATTCTGTATCTGAGCTACGCTCTGCAAGAAGTCGCGCTCGTGACGCCCATTGCCTTGGCATTCATGACCTGGGCGCGATACTGGTCGCCTGCGCTCGTGGCGCTCTGGTTGCTCTTGCTGATGCTCCTCCCGTTCAACCTGCTGCGCCTTCTCAGCCTGCTCCACGTCAGCGCATCCCGCCAGCGATTGGTGATGGTGGTGGGGCTGCTGCTGGCTATTCTGTTGAGTTGGCGTTTGCTGCTGTACGCTCCGACCTCGCTTCTGGACATGGGCTGGATCGGACAGTTCGTCAACAATCTTGGCGAAGGGGGCAACCTGCTGTGGAGTCGTGATCTGACTGTCTTCGTGTTGACTGTCTTCATGTGGTGGCGAGGTATCCAGCTCGCGGGACGCCGCCACGAGATCAACCGCGCCGGGCTACGTTTGCGCCTGGGCGGCCTCATCCTGGCCCCGCTGCTTATCTGGGCTGCATCAACCTTCCTCGACGTCAACGTCGTGCCGTTCGTCATGCTGTTCTTCGTCGCGTCGCTAACCTCAATCGCCCTGGTTCGAGCAGAGCAAATCGAGGCCGATCGCACGGGCTACGCCTCCACATTAGGCGTGAGCTGGTTTGCGGCCGTTTTCGGGGCGGCGCTCCTGGTGGCGGTGGTCGGCGGCCTTATTGCGGCATTCGTCAGCGGCGAATCACTTTTCTCCTTCCTCAGTGTTTTCTCGCCACTCTGGTCGGCGCTCCAGTTTGGCGGTGCGGTCATTTTGTTCACGCTGTTCGATCTACTGTCACCTCTGCTGGATCTGTTTGCGTTGTTCATCACCGCCCTGGCAGACTTCATGGCGTGGCTCCTAAGCCTGGTTTCCACTGGCCTGCAGCAGGCTCTGCCGCAGGCTCCGGTTGAAGGCCCGCTTGCCCCGAATCCTGATACGCCGCTGGCAGAAGGAGGTAGCAGCAGCACCGCTCGTGTGCTGGTGGGCGCTGCCCTCCTCGCGGTCGTGATCCTTGCCGGCTGGGGATTGGCGCGTGTCTACCAACAGGCAAATTTCGGCACGCGCAGCAGCAGCCGCAGCACGCGCAGCGGGTTTGCAGGCGACGACGAACCGAGTCTGGCCGAACGCTTGCTGGGGCGGTTCGGCCTGCGCCGCAACTGGCGAGCGGCCGCTTCTGTCCGGCGAATCTATGAGGCAATGTGCGCGTCGGCTGCCGGCGCCGGGTATCCGCGTCTGGAGACCGAGACACCGTATGAGTTCCTGACCACGCTGTCCACCGTTTGGCCGAACCAGACGGCCGAATCGCGCCTCATTACAGAAGCGTTTATTCGCGTGCGCTACGGTGAAGTTCCGGAAACTGATGAAGAACTCGACGTGATCCGCTCGGCCTGGCAACGGCTGCAAGAAACGCCACCAACACGGTTGGTCGTCGAGGACGAGTCGCTGCCAAGACTGGAGCAGATTAAATAACCGCCTCAACCGGATGTGTTGCATACCGACCGTCGCTATGCTATCCTAGCGACCCATCTAGAGGATGGCAATGCGAACAAATGATTCGCGGGAACAAGAGAAGCCGGTACGCAAATACGGGGCATGTCACCTTTAATGACATGCCCCTTCTCTATTGTTAGGGAGTAATGATGACCAAGTACATTTTCTTCACCGGGGGCGTGGTAAGTTCTGTGGGCAAGGGTGTTACGGCGGCGGCATTGGGACGGCTGCTCAAGGCGCGTGGTCTGAGTGTAACGGCGCTTAAGCTAGACCCCTACATCAATGTCGACCCCGGTACGATGTCGCCGTATCAGCATGGCGAAGTGTTTGTGACCGAGGATGGCGCAGAAACAGATCTGGACCTGGGCCACTACGAGCGTTTCATTGATACGAACCTCAACCAGGCCTCAAACGTGACAACCGGTCGGGTCTATGCTGATGTGATCGCCCGCGAACGGCACGGTGACTATCTCGGTGGCACCATTCAGGTCATCCCCCACATTACCAACGAGATCAAGAGGGGCATTCGCCAGGTTGCCGATAAAAGCCAGGCCGATGTTGTTCTGGTCGAGGTAGGCGGCACCGTTGGTGATATCGAGTCGCTGCCCTTTCTCGAAGCATTGCGCCAGATGCGTTCTGACGTGGGACGTGAGAATACGCTGTACGTCCACGTGACCTATCTACCCTTCATTGCTGCCAGCCAGGAACTGAAGACCAAGCCTACGCAACACAGCGTCCGCGAGATACGCAGTCTGGGTATCCAACCCGATGTCATCATTGCGCGAGCCGACTACCCCATTCCCGACGAACATATTGCCAAAATTGCTCTCTTTACAGATGTCGACAAGGACGCGGTCATCCCGGCGCCAACGGCCGACATCCTTTACAACATACCGCTGATATTGGAAGAAACGAAACTGGCTACAACGGTCATGGAACGGTTGGATCTGAGCCAAGTTACCGAGCCCGATTTGTCGGGTTGGGAAGCGATGATCCAGGAAATTCGCCGGCCCAAGCCGACCATTCTCATCGGCATTGTCGGCAAGTATGTTGAGCTCCACGACGCCTATCTGAGTGTCCGCGAAGCGCTCTACCATGCCGGAATTGCCAACAATCGCTCCGTCGAAATCGCGTGGATCCATTCCGGTGATCTGGAGAAGGGCAAGGGCTGGGAACAGTTCGAAGGGCTGGATGGCGTGGTCGTGCCCGGTGGCTTCGGCGAACGCGGCGTAGAGGGCAAAGTGATGACGGCTCGCTGGGCGCGAGAGAACGAAGTGCCCTATCTGGGTCTATGCCTGGGGATGCAGGTGATGTGCATTGAGCTGGCGCGCAGCGTGCTGCAGAGCGACGAACCCAACAGCACCGAATTCGATCGTCACACCGAACATCCGGTCATTAGTCTGATGCCGGATCAACATGAACTCAGCGACATGGGCGGCACCATGCGCCTGGGCGCTTATCCAGCGCGGCTTATCCCCGGCTCCAAGGCTCTTGCGGCCTATGGCCAGGAGATGATTTCGGAACGCCATCGCCATCGCTGGGAGTTCAACAACGCGTATCGCGATATGCTGCATGATGCCGGGATGGTGTTCAGTGGCCTCTCACCCAACGGCCGTCTCGTGGAGATCGTCGAGCTGGCGGACCATCCGTTCATGATGGGCAGCCAGTTCCATCCCGAGTTCAAGAGCCGTCCCAACAGGCCGCATCCGATGTTCAGTGCCTTCCTCGCAGAGGCCGTAGCCCGCCAGGAAAGACGCATGATACCGTCTGAGGAATCCGCTGAGGAAGAAACGACCATCGACAGCACGCCAGTCGCCGCCGACTAGTTGGCAGTTAATGCATCTCCGGCGCTGGCTCGGCTTCAGCCGGGCCGCGCCATCAACTTCAGCACATTACCGTCGGGATCTTGCATCACGAGGATGTTGCCCCACGGATTGTCACTCTGGCCGAGGATAGATGACACCCGCTAATTCGACGGCCTGACGGGCCGCCTCTAGATTGGCTACACGAAAAGTGATGGTTGCACCGGCGTGTGCGCCGTGGGCATCATGGGGAATAGCGGGCACCGGCGATCCGCCATTCCAGTGCAACCCGATACGCACCCCACCCGCCGAAAGCCCCACGAAGTGGGGTGTCTCATCGGTGACAGCCAGCCCAGTACGTCGCGATAGAACGCCAGGGCCCGCTCCATCTCCGACACATTTACATACACATCCTGTACACCCACTATCATCTGTGGCCTCCTCGCTGCTGCTGCACACAAAGCAACCAGTATCCGATCAACTCTGTTGCGTTCTGGCTGTCCGTCGGGATAATTGGCAGTCAGTATACACAAGGGAGCATGAATCACCATGGACTTTACAGGCAAGACAGTTCTCATTACCGGCGCGTCACGGGGAATCGGGCGGGAGATCGCTCGCCAGTTTGCGGAAGCAGGAGCGCGCATTTCCGTTCATTACAACAGCAACGAGGCCGCCGCCAGGGAAACGCGCGACAGTCTAGCCGGTACGGGCCACGTCATTGTGCAGGGCGATCTGAAGGATGGGGCAGCCGTGCAGGCGATGGTGGATGAGAGTGTCAATGCGCTGGGGCATCTCGACATTCTTGTTAACAACGCCGGCGTGTATGTGGATCACCCCCTGGAGGATGTTGACTACACGACATGGCAGACTGCCTGGGCTGATACGTTGGGGGCCAATCTGATTGGCGCCGCCAACGCGAGCTACTGCGCCGCCCAGCATATGATGAAGAACGGCGGCGGCCGCATCGTCAATGTTTCGTCACGCGGGGCGTTCCGCGGCGAGCCGACAGCCCCCGCCTATGGAGCCAGCAAGGCTGGGATGAACGCCATGAGTCAGTCGTTGGCCAAATATCTGGCCCCCTACGGCATCTTTGTTGGGGTCGTTGCTCCGGGCTTTGTGCAGACCGACATGGCTCGTGCTCATCTCCAGGGCGAGAGCGGCGACACCATCCGGGCGCAAAGTCCGCTTAACCGTGTGGCCACGCCCGCAGAGGTCGCTTACGCCGTCCTCTTCCTTGCCTCCGAGGGAGCAGAATTCATGACCGGGGCAATCATCGACGTCAACGGGGCATCTTACTTACGGACGTAAGTCATAGCGGCGGTGGGGTTTCAAGCAGGTCGGGACGGGTGCTAGAGAAAGCGTATCGGGTCACCTGGGGCAATAGAGCCAGTACGTATGACCCGGGCGTATGCCCTGGCCCAACCGGGATTCGACTTCTGCGAGACGCGACCGAACCGCGACTCAGCAAAGGAGCCTGCAATGTTGCTGCACGGGGCGGCGTAGCTGGTAATCTCCAGTTCCACGTGCTCGCCCAATTGTAGACGTGCCCCGGGGACCACCTTGCTCCAATCCAAACCAGCCACTGTCACGTTCTCGCCAATGGAACCGGGATAGATGGGGTTGCCTTCGGCTTGCAGTGCCAGAATGTGCTCAAGGGAGAAGAGGCACACTGCCCTGTCCGGACCACCGTGATGGACCTTGTCGAGCTGAATATCGCCTGCCAAACCAAGAGATGTCACCTCAGCCACTGGCACAGAACGCTTGGGTACGCCGCCAGGCGACGTGCTGATTTGAAAGATACGGGAGTCGGTTGAAGGATTAATCATGGGCCAGTTTCTCCAGGCGGGAGAGTCTAGCGGGGGAACGTCCAGCTGTCAACGCCGGCGCCTGGCGGAGCACGCCAGCGGCCACGCGCAGCGCCCCCAGAGTCACGCCCGCGGTCGACTGCCCGGGAAAGATAGAGTCGCCTACCAACCAGACATTCTCAATGCCCGTTTCTGGCCCGCGGGCCGTGAAGATCGACGTTTGAGCAAAGCCGCCGACCATACCTTGCGGCCGTCCTGTGTAAAACTCGAAGGTTACCGGCGTACCCGGAAGCTCCAGTTCAACTGCTTGCCGCAGACCGGGGATGGCGATCTCGGCTGCGTCAAGAAGCCGGTTGGTGTAAGCATCGCGCCGGTCTAGGTAGGCTGCCTCGTCTGGACCTTCGCGCAGCGACCACCACGGTTCGACGGCCGTATGAGTCGAGAGCGTCGCGGCTATCTTGCCCTCAGGTGCGCGAGCCGGATCGGTCTCGTCCGAGAGCGAGACAAATACGGAATTGCCCTCGCCGAGCGGTTGCGTGTGGTCGCGAATAATCTGGTAATGCCCGGTCAGGTTGGCAGGTAAGCTTCTGCGGTCCAGACCGAGATAGAGCGTGAACGCGCCCCACGTTGCCGGTCGCCGTGCCGTCTCCCGACGTAGGCTCATTGGCGTCTCGTCGCCCAGAATGCGCTCCAGACCCCAGGGCGTTAGATTGGCAACGAACAGATCTGCTTCCAGGCGCAATCCCTTCTTTGTCTCCACCGCCTGCACCCGGCCACGACTGTCTCGCTCAACTCGCTCGACCCGCTGCCGGAACAGCACATCTCCCCCATTGTCCCGGATCCACGTCACCAGGGTGTCGGCCAGCGCCCCGATGCCGCCATGGACGTGGTTAACACCGCGGCGCGGCAGGTCGAGAGCGGCGCTGCCATAGAGTGCGTTGGCCTTGTCGGCCGTCGTCTGGGCCGAGATCAGGAGTTGACCATCAAGGAACGCCCGAAACATGGGTGATTCGTCTCGCGTGAGATCGCCAATTGTCGCGTTCAAATAGGGTAGCGATCCGAGCGTTCGCGGACGTACCGCCGCTGCCAATGTCATCAAGTCTGCGGCCGACCTGGGCGGCCACGGAAACGAGCGCGAGCTGATGTCCCAAGAGATATCAGCCAACTGCTCCTGCTTGCGCCAAAAGCTCCCTGTATCGGGGAAGGCGCTTTGCCACTCAGCCGTCCACTGCTCAGGATCTGCCCATTGGGTGACAGCGCGACCATCGGGGAGGTGGACCTCCCAGGCCGGATCAACCGGCGCAATGGGCCACGTCAGGTCCAGAATCTCAGCCAGACGGGCATGGGGTCCGCCCGTCGAAAAGCCACCCGCCAACGTTGCGCCAGCGTCAAAACGGTACTTCTTATGATAGAACGTACCCGCCGAACCACCCGGATAGACATGGGCTTCCAGCACCGTGACGCGATGGCCCGCCTTCAGCAACAAGGCGGCCGTCGTCAGCCCGCCAATGCCCGCCCCAATGACGACTGTGTGGGGAGTGTGCTCCATCACACAGACTGCTCCGAGCTGGCTTTGCTCATCGACTGGGCAACATATCGTTGGGTCAGGAGCTTACGGGCGGAAAACAACCCGGTCAGACCGAGCGAAGAAAAGCCGATGCGGCTAATCAGCCCACGCAGCCCGGTGTCGTGCTCGTAGGAAATGGATTCACTGACGAGGGTGCGGCCGTCCTCAGTCGGCTCGAAGCGGTGGGTGTGCTGCCACGACTTCAACGGGCCGGTCACCTGCGTATCGGTAAACCCGTTGACAGATACGTCGCTGTGCACCGAGTGCCAACGCAGCGGCAGTGGTCCAGCCCAGATTGTGAACCTGGCCTCAGACCCTTCGCCCAAAGGTTCAAACTCCTCGACCTGAACGATCATAGGAAAGGGTGTCAACTTCTTCAGCACAGATGTATCGCTATGAAACGCCGAGACCTCTTCCACCGGCGCATCAACTTCAAATGTGTACTCAAACTTTGGCATCTTGATTTCCTCTAGTGAAAGTCGACAATTCCAGTCTCGCCATCTTCATACGCCTTCAGTATACGCGCTGCGGCCGTTTCCGGCGTCCCGGCGTCTTTAGGCAGCCGCATGGGCACTTTCTCCCACAGCGGCGTGTCGACGGCCACCGGGCGAATGACGGTGACGCGACGGCCGCGCTCTTCCTTGCGGAACGCTTCCCCAAACGCCTCCAAACCCGCCTTGGAAGCCGCGTAGGCCGACAGTCCCGGCAGACGCAGTCGCTCGTTCACCGCGCCGACAAAAATGAGATGCGCGTCCGGCGCCAGCAGCGGCATGCTGTAGTGGGCAGCCAGGAATGGCCCCGACAGATTTGCGTCAATGATTCGCTGCCACGTCTCCGGCTCAAGCTCAGAGACAGGCCCCGCCGCAATGTCTCCCGCGGCGTAAATCCACAGATTAACCGGGTCCAGATCATACGCTGCCGCCAGGACGGCTGCTTCCACTTCGCGCGAGTTGGCTATATCGGCGTCGTAGTTGTGGGTGGATATCGATTCCAGTTCAGCTGTATGGCGGCTTACTGTGGCCACCGTCCAGTCGCTGTCATTTAGGTTCTTGGCGAGTGCTTGGCCGATTCCTCCGGCCGCCCCCCATATCATTGCTACTTGGGTCATATTCTTACCTTTTGTCTAGTTAACTACAGACATTGTAGCTTTTTGTCTATGTTTTGTCAATATTTTATCCATAGTAGCACGTGAGAGAATCGTCACCAGCAAACGTCTCCTATCAACCATGCGTATAATCCATTTCGTGATGAACCGCTGGCAAAAGGGATGTCTGGGATTAGTGGTGGTTGGCGTGGCTTTGATGGCCAGCCCTTTTTTCCTGCGCTCCGTTGTCAAGGCATATTATGACGGCCGTTCCTACGAAGTGGTCGACACCCCTGCTCGCCCGGTTGCCATCGTCTTCGGCGCTGCCGTCTACGGTGACCGGCTCAGCTCTGTCTTGCGGGATCGTGTCGACACCGCCATTACGCTGTATCAGTCCGGCGTCGTCGATCGCATCATCGTCAGTGGCGGCACCGATGATGCCTTCTATAACGAGCCCAACGCCATGCGGGCCTACGCCGTCGAACGGGGTGTTCCGGCCAGCGCCATCATCCCCGACTACGAGGGTAACCGCACCTACGACACCTGCTTTCGCGCACGCCATACGCTCGATGTCGAAAGCGCCATCCTGGTGACGCAGGCATTCCACCTTCCCCGATCGCTGCTGACATGTCGGTGGTTGGGCATTGACGCAGTGGGTGCTGTGGCCGATCAACGACCGTATCGGGGAGCCCGCTGGTATGAAGTCCGCGAGACCGCCGCCACGGTCGTGGCGCTTTGGGACGTCTTGCGGCGCGAGCCGCCGCCTGCGTGGGAAAGCGCCATCGCGCCTAACTGATGGATTGGTTAGTTAGCCTGTAGCGCTCCCCAATGCTGCCGCCAGCGCGAGGCCGGCAGCCATTCCTGACAGCGCTGCGCCTTCGACACGCGGTCCTCCAAACGCGTCCCCGGCAAGAGCGAGGGGTGGCAGCCCCTTCGCAATGAGGTAGCGCTGCGGGTAGAGCTGAGTGGGCAGCGCATACCGCCACTTCTTTAGCTGCCTCTCCTCGACAGTCGTTCCGGTAGCCAAATAGGGCCGCAGTTCCTTTTCCAGCCAATCCAGTGTCACGGATTCTTCGGCGAGCCAGCGAGCTTCACTCTGTTCGGGATTGGCGTGGACGGTGACAGCAACGGCCCCTGGCGAGATACCCTTGCGCTGATTATCCGCTA
This sequence comes from uncultured Chloroflexia bacterium, assembly GCA_963715935.1. Lineage (GTDB taxonomy): Bacteria > Chloroflexota > Anaerolineae > Promineifilales > Promineifilaceae > Promineifilum. The sequence goes on from CAVQSM010000011.1 coordinate 1,034,048, forward strand.
TCCAGCTCACCGGCCCTCCATGGCGCTGCAGTGCACCCGGCTCAGGCAGCGTGGTCCCGCCGGAGAGACGAAAGAGACCGCACACACAAGGAGCGTAGGCCACCGCCTCCAGAGCCGCCCGATCAGCCCCAGCAAGCTTCACGCGACCATGATCAAGAAGGGCCAGCGATTGCGGAACAGGCGGTGTCAGCAGCAATCCGCGGCTGCGCCATGCATCCGTTTCCGTCTCTATGTTCCACACTGCCCCGTCGTGCTTGACAAGAGTGACCTCTGTGGCCAGATGAAGCTCCAACCCCTCGACTCAACTGCTTGGGCAATGACGTGAACCCGTCGGTGACAGCGTAACGCGGATATCCGTCACCGGGCGTGACATCAAGTGAGCCGTTCGACCAACCGCGCGACCATTCAAACACCAGACCGCTTGCCTGCCAGGTGTCGACCAGCCGGCCGAAATCGGGATCACGCACGGTGAAAAACTGCGCCCCGTGATCCGCCCGGCCCAACCCCAGTCGACGGGTTGCCAACCGGCCACCCACGCCTCGCCCCTTGTCCAGAACGACCGCCGACGGACCGGCTTCGTGCAGAAGACGGGCCGCCAGCAGACCGCTCAGGCCGGCGCCAACAACAACTACATCATACGTGGGATCGTGCATCTGTTGCTCCCTGCTCCGCTAGCCATTTAGCCGTCGTACAATGGTCAGCACAAGGACACCCGCAAGCACGCTCAAGCCGACAACCATAAACCAGATGCCCCAGGGCGTCTCGCCACTGTCGATGTCCGCTCCTGGACTAGCATCTTCTTCGCGCTCTACTGCCCGTCCGGCTGGTGCGTCAAGGTCAGCCACGACCTCATCTGCTGACGGGGCTGCCGCGGACGTCGGTGTTGACGGTTGGGTTGGCGTCAGCAAAGGAACTGGCGTCTCCGTCGCAACCGGCGACGGGGTCGCAGTAGGTGACGGGGTCTGTGTGGGTGTTGTCGTCGGGGTCTCTGTGGGCAATGGCGTAGCGGTTGGCGGCGGTGTGGACGTGGCTGGGGCAGTTGGTGTGGCTGTCGGCACCGCGGTCGGCGCGGCCGCGCTGACCTCCACGACCGTCACCGGCGGCAGCGATGCTGGATCAAAATCGCCTGCCTCGACGAGAAAGATAGGCGAACCGCCAATGTCACATTGACCATTGCACCGCGCCCCTTCCAGAACGATCGTGTAGACACCGTCTACCGCTTCGATGGTCTCAGCCTCGCCTGTGGCCGAAACCAGTTGAGCGCTCGACGCCAGGGCCGGCACAGCGACGGTCACAGCTGCCGGTCGTCGAGCCCACAGGATTCGTGTCACCCCTTCCTGTCGTTTGAAGCTGAAGTTGTAAATGTCGCGTGTCTGCTCACGCAGTACCGGATAGCGAAAACCGCTCAGATACTCGACAGTCGTCTTGTATGCATCAAAGGCGGGCCGCCGCGTGAAATCGGGACGCATGATGCCAAACGATTCGCCACCGGGCGGCAGCAGAACATCGATGAGTTTGTAGACACCCATCCGAGCCACACCCGCCCCGAAACCCAGAGCGTGCGCCTGCACGATGTACCATGCCTGCTGGTCTAAATCAACCGGAAAAACGGGCCGTTCAACCGGCCAGAGCGGGTCGAGGTTAGGCGACGCATTCGTCTCATTGATCCAGATCGGTTTGTTGAGCCCAACTGACTCCTGAATGGCCCATACCTCATTGACCAACGTCTCCACGGTCTCCACCCGGAAGTAGATATGCAGTGAGATCGAATCGAAGAAGTAGTTGTTGGCCGCCGCTTCAGGATCGGCCACGATAACATTGAACAGCTCCCGCAAATAGCCTGGCTCGTGCCAATATGAGTACCCGGCCAGGTGGATGCGGCTCTGCGGATCAAGCTCGCGCGAGACCTGGTAGGCGACCTTCACCATCTGGTAGTAATCGGCGGTCGTCCCGTCAAACTCATGCCCGTAGACGCCGACATCGATTTCCGGTTCGTTCCAGATGATCCAGTTATGGACGCCGCGCGGCGCGTAGTAGGTGACGATATCGCGAACGTAGCCGGCCCACAGGTTGTCGGGATCGTCTGCCGGCAGGTACAGTCCGCGCGGCACGCCCGAATTCGGTGGCCCATCGGTGGCCCAGGCCGGCGTATTCTTGAGCAGCCCGACAACCTGGCGGTCATGGGCGGCCGCATCTACCAACCACTCTTCCAGAACATGGAGCGTATTCCAATCATCCGGACCGGTCGGCTGGATTTCGTTCCAGTAGAATAAGATACGGTCCCAGCCTACGTTTAGTTCGGCTGCCTCCGGAGGCTCCCAGAACGATTCGATGACCCCGAAACGCACGTCGACGTCACGCTGCTCCGGGTCGGCATCGGCCGCTTCCCCGTCTCCCTGGCGGGGTGGCTCAGCCGCCAGGAGCGAGTGGCTCGTTACGGCAAGAACGAGACCGAGGACAAGCAACGCCAGACCTCGGAAAATGGTGAGACGGTTATTCATAGTTACACGGACGATCGCTGCAATGTGTCAGGTGATCGACGCCGGATTATAATGACAGTCCATGCGCTTCACCAACAAACGGACAGGCAATCATGAGTGACGAGTTAAGACTGCGCCCAGCCCAGGCAGAAATCCTTGCCTACGACAGAGGTCGTATGGCGGTTAGCGCCGTTCCCGGCAGCGGCAAGACGTTTACGCTATCCCTGCTGGCGGCCCAGCTTATCGCCGATGGCCGCGTTGATCCCGACGCTGGGCAGCAGGTCCTCATCGTCACCTACCTCAACGCCAGCGTCGACACGTTCCGTGCTCGCATTCGCCGCCGCCTCGATGAGATGGGCCTGCCGGACGCAGGCTATGACGTGCGCACGCTGCACAGTCTTGCCCTGGAGATCCTGCGCTTTGCCACCGACACCACGGCCGACAGTGTGACGGTCCTGTCCGATGCCGAGAGCAAGTACCACCTGGCCGCGGCCGTCGACGGCTGGATCAACGACCATCCAGACGAATGGCTGGCGTTTCTGCCGGACAACATGAACACCGGCAATCCGCAGGTGCGCACGCGCTGGCGAGACAGCACCGAGGCCACCGCCGCCGCCTTCATCCGCGTGGCCAAGAACGGTCGCCATTCACCCGACGACATTGCCGCAATGATGCGCCTGCGATCAGAGTCGACCGACGAGGCGGAAGCGGCCATCGGTCGCTCAGCCCTCATGTCAATGCTGGGCAGCATCTACGCCCGCTACCAGACAGCCATAACCCGACAGGGCGGTCTCGACTACGACGATCTGATCTGGCTAGCGGCCGATCGGCTGGAGCATGAACCAGAAGTCGCGGGCATGCTGCGCGCCCGCTGGCCGTACGTGCTGGAAGACGAAGCGCAGGACAGCGTGCCCTTGCAAGAAGTTCTGCTGGAATCGCTGACCGGACCAGACGGAAACTGGGTGCGCGTGGGCGATCCCAATCAAGCGATCACCAGCACCTTCACCGCCGCCCATCCCCGCTTCTTCAACGCCTTTATCGATCGGCCGGATGTGGTCGACCGCCCGCTGCCCAACAGCGGCCGATCTGCGTCGCTTATCATGGGCGCCGCCAACCGGGTATTGGATTGGACGATGGACAACCATCCGGTGCCAGAAGTGCGAGAGCATACGTTCCGGCGACAGGCCATCTTGCCCACACCGCCCGGCGATGCCCAACGCAATCCGCCAGACAGCGATGCTGAGCTGCGTATCCGTGTCTATCGCCATCGAGACGAAGATGAACTCCCCGCAGTCGCCGGTATGGCCGCGAACTATGTACAGGAACACCCGGAGCAGACTGTTGCCATTCTTGTGCCTACCAACCTGATGGGCTTTCAGATTGCCGACCACCTCGATCTACTGAAGGCTCCTTACGACAATCTGCTCCGTGGCAGCGGCCGCGAGCGCGAAGTCGCGGCGGTCATCTATCCGGTTCTGGCCCTGTTGGCCGATCCGCTGAGCAGCAAGGCGCTGCTGGAGGCCCATGCCGGTCTGTATGCCCTGCATGAATCTTTCGGCTATCACCCGGCCATCGCCGGGTCGCTGGAGTCAGTCGACCATTTCGACACGCTGCTGCGCAGCGTTCGTCCGGAGACACTGCTGTTTCCCGAGGGCGGAGTCCTGCCTGAAGCAGCGCTGCCGGAAGGAGTTGCCTCAGCCGCCGAGATCGCTCAACTGGAAACGCTGGCGGCCTTCTTACGGCGGATGTTTGCGCTGCGATCGCTGCCTATCGACGACCTGGCCCTCGCCCTGGCCGACGACCTGTTTCAGGTCGATCGCCCGGTGCAGGCAGCCGATACAGACGATCCCCAAGTGCCTCATGAACTCGACCTCGCCATCGCCTACCAGATTGCCGGGCAGCTTCGTCAATGGCGGGAGGCACAGCCGGAATGGCGCTTGCCGGAGCTGGTGGCACAGCTTCAAATGGTGGCGCTCGGCCAGCGCAGCCTGCGCCTGGCCCCGGCGAACGAAGCCGGGTTTGAACCGGCGCCCGGTCGCATTAGTCTGGCTACTCAGCACGGCTCCAAGGGATTGGAGTGGGACGCAGTCTTTCTGGCGGCCGTTGACAGTCGCTGGTTCCCCGGTTCGCTGGAGGCGTCTTTTCAGAACCGAACGGAGTATCTGGGCGAAGATCTACAGGCCGAAGCGGCCGCGCAGCTGCGCTTTCTCATGTCTGGTGAGTCAGGCACCTATCCCGGCCACTCAGCGACAGACTCGGCCCGAATCGAGCTGATTTCCGAACGCTTGCGGCTGCTCTACGTGGGCATTACGCGTGCGCGGCGCTACCTGCACATCAGCCGCAGCCGCCTCCAGCGCTCACGCGGCAGCGACCTGCCCACAGAGCCTGCCACCGTGATGGGTGTGCTGTACCAGTATGTGAAAGCAATCGACCAGAAGGACAGCGAAACATAGTCAGCCCGACGGTGTCACTCGATCTCGTGGCCGCAGTCGTGGGTCCAGCCGTAATCTTCGTGAGCGATTAGAGCGTCTGCCTCGACCGGGCCCCAGCTTCCGGGTGCATAGCTGGTCATAGGCGGCGCATCCGGCGACTCCCAGCCCGCCAGAATCGGATCGATGAGTTCCCACGCCCGCTCAATTGAATCGCTGCGCGTGAACAACGCCGCATCCCCTTTTAGGATGTCGAGCAAGAGACGTTCGTATGCTTCCGGGATAGCCGACGGGCCAAATGAGTCAGCATAATGGAAGGACATCTCCACATCACGCATTCCGGCGGCCGTATCAGGCACCTTTGCCTGGAACGAGAAGTGAATACCCTCGTCCGGTTGAATACACATCGAGAGCCGGTTGGCGGAGAGGACAGTGCCGGGCGGAAGCGGAAACATGTTGTGTGGCGGCCGCTTGAAGAAGATTGTGATCTCGGTCGTCTTAGCCGCCAGGGCCTTGCCTGAACGAAGATAAAACGGCACCCCGCTCCAGCGCCAGTTGTCAATATAGAACTCCAGGGCCGCGTAGGTTGCCGTGTTCGAGTTCGGCGCAACACCCTTCGTTTCGCGGTAGCCCTCATACTGGGCACGCACGGTCTGGCGCGCAATGGCATCGACTGGAATCGGCTGGACAGCCTGAAGCACCTTTGACTTCTCGTTGCGCAGCGATTCGGCCGCAAACGACGCAGGCGGTTCAGCCGCCACCATTGCCAGCAGCTGCATCATATGATTCTGAACCATGTCGCGCACAACCCCCACGCCGTCGTAGTAGTCCGCTCTGTGCCCGACGTCTACTTGCTCGGCAGCCGTGATCTGCACGTGGTCAATATAGTTGCGATTCCAGACTGGTTCGAACAGCGCGTTGGCAAAGCGAAAGACAAGGATGTTCTGGACGGTTTCCTTACCGAGATAATGATCGATACGGTAGACCTGATCCTCGGCAAAGACGTGATGAACCGCTTCGTTCAGCGTCCGGGCCGTAGCCAGGTCACTGCCAAACGGTTTCTCAATGACCACGCGCCGCCACCCACCATCTTCAATGGCCATCCCGGCCTCACCCACCGTGGCAATGGCCGGCTCGTACAATCGGGGCGCGATGGACAGATAGTAGACGCGGTTGTCACGCATCTCGCCCAGACCCTCACTGAGTGTGGCATCCAGTTCGCGCATCCCGGCAGCGTCGGTCAGATCAACCGACTCGTAGGTCACGTGCCCGGCAAACGCCGACCACTCTTCCGGGTCATAGTCGTCGCCTGCGAACTCCTTTACACCGGCCTCAACGTGGTCGCGAAACTCATCGTCCGACATCGCGCTGCGCGACACACCAACGATTCGCCATGCTTCAGACAGTCTATCCTTGCAGTAAAGATTATAGAGCGCCGGAATGAGCTTACGTCGGGTCAGGTCGCCAGACGCACCAAAGATAACAATCGTGTTCATTTCTCCTTCCATTCAGTCACCACCATATGCAGCGCGATGTTCGCTCACTTAGCAAACTACTAGAATCATGTCAGCACCATCACTGATTCGACGAGCTCCCCTACTCTTACTATAATGTAGTCTGCTCATCCGAACGAGTCCAAACTCGCACTGTACCTATTCCATATTCTGGGACGTATGCTCGCAGCTGGATCAAACAAGCTCGTACAGGCCATCTTACAGACCATCACTTACGTCGATGGTTTCGATTTCCCATTGACCCGGGCCGAGATCCACCGTTATCTGGCCTCTGAAAGCGCGACGCCTGCGGAAGTCAACACCGCGCTGGCTACCAGCCCACTCCTGGCCCAAACGCTTCACCGCGAAGACGACTACTTCATGCTTCGTGAACGGTCCAGCCTCGTGGGAACGCGCCAGAAACGGCTTCAGCTGGCCAGACAAGCATGGCCACAAGCAATCGCCTTCGGCGCGCAAATGGCCCGGCTGCCGTTCGCGCGGATGGTGGCGGTTACCGGCTCACTCGCGGTCGACAACGTCTCCGGCGACTTCGATATTGACTTCCTGATCGTGACTGAAGACAAGTCGGTCTGGCTGTGTCGCGCTTTCGCCGTGATGCTAGTGCGTCTTGCCGGGCTGCGTGGCATAGAGCTATGCCCCAACTACTTCATCAGCGAAAACGCTCTCACGTTTCAGGAACGCAACCTGTACACGGCCCACGAGGTCGCTCAGATGGTGCCGTTGCATGGCCTACAAATCTACGCCGATCTGCGGCAGCAGAATCCGTGGACGTTTGATTTCCTGCCCAATGCCGTTGATGCTCCACAGCCTGAAGGGTTGAAAGCCATTGACCGCCGCCAAATAGGGGCGCTCTCGCGACGCACGCAAATGGCAGCCGAAGATCTCCTGCGCTCGCCAGCGGGCCGCTGGCTTGAGAAATGGGAGATGGAGCGCAAGATTCGCAAGTTGGCGCTTCAAGGACAGTGGCGCGAGTCGCAGTTCAGCAGCAGCTGCTGCAAAGGTCACTTCCACCACCACCAAAGCCAGGCGATGGACTCGTATGAGTCACGCCTCCTGAAAGATCTAACCTGACCTCAGGGAGCAGTTTCTTAACTATGCCGACCGATATACTTTTCGGACAATCTTACTTCTTGCGCTTTGACCCCAAGTTGTGGGAGTCCCAACAGCCTTATCCCCCGTTGGGCACCATGTACGCGGCCAGTGTGATGCGGGAAGCAGGCTACTCCGTCTCGTTCTTCGACGCCATGTTGGCCGAATCGGAAGAAGAGTGGGACGCCGCCTTGGCTACCCACCAACCACGCTATGCCGTAATCTATGAGGACAACTTCAATTACCTGTCCAAAATGTGCCTGCTGCGGATGCGCGAAGCAGCCTTCACGATGACAGCGATGGCGAAGCGGCGCGGGTGCGTTGTCATCATTGGCGGCTCCGACGCCAGCGACCACGCTGCCGGCTACTTGCAGGCGGGCGCGGACTACGTGCTCCTGGGAGAGGGTGAAGAGACGCTGTCGGCTTTGCTTGCCGCCCTGGACGCGGATGAGACAACCGGCGCCCGGGATCTGTCTGGGCTGGCCTATCAAGATGGCGAGGAAACGATCCAGAATCCGCGGCGGCCCGTCATCCGTCATGTGGATGCGCTGCCCTTCCCCGCATGGGACCTTATCGACGTCGACCGTTACCGCCACGTCTGGCAGGAAAATCACGGCTACTACTCGATGAACATGGTCACGACGCGTGGCTGTCCGTACCATTGCAACTGGTGCGCCAAGCCGATCTGGGGTCAGCGCTACAATTCGCGCTCGCCCGAGAACGTTGCCCGCGAGATGGCCTGGCTCAAGGCGACTTTTGGTCCCGACCATATCTGGTTTGCCGACGACATCATGGGGCTGAAGCCGGGTTGGTGGTCGGAGTTTGCTGAGTGGGTGGAGACGTTTGAAGCGCGCCTGCCTTTCAAATGCCTGAGCCGCGCCGACCTTATCGTACGCAATCAGGACGACATCGACGCTCTGCAGCGGGCCGGGTGCGATATTGTCTGGATGGGAGCAGAGTCCGGATCACAGAAGATTCTCGACGCAATGGAGAAAGGCACGACGGTTGAACAGATATACGAGGCGACGCAGCGGCTCCATGAAGCAGGCGTCCGCGTCGGCTTCTTCCTGCAGTTCGGCTACCCAGGTGAAACGCGCGACGACATTGAGCTAACCCTACAAATGGTGCGGGACTGTCGCCCTGATGACGTGGGGATGTCCGTTTCCTATCCGCTGCCGGGCACCAAGTTCCACGAAAGCGTCAGGATTCAGCTGGGCGACAAGCAGAACTGGCAGGATTCAGCCGATCTGGACATGATGTACGCCGGTCCATTTGTGACCGACTTCTATCGACAGCTTCACACAGTGCTGCACAAAGAGTTCAGGACGCAGCGCACATGGGACACGCTTCGCGAGGTAGCCGGTCAACCGGGCGCATGGCGGCCTCGACACGCGCGTGACGTCCTGGCGGCTGTCTACCGGCAAGCCACGCTGCCGGGCGCTCGCCGCCAACTGGATGCGTTGGCCGCCCTGTCCCCGGCCGAACTACAACCGCCCACCCATATGACGTTGGACGAAGCGGCTGTCCCTTCGCCACAACCCAAATAGGCGATGACTACCAACAGCGAATCAGTAGCCGAAGCGTTCTCGCGCAAGGCAACCATCTACGATGCTTTCGGTGAAAACCACGCCAATATGGCCCGTATGCGCCAGCGCGTCTACGACCATGTGGTCGAGGTCATGCCGCCCGGCGGCCGGTTGCTGGAGATCAATGCCGGCACAGGTCAGGATGCGGTGGCGCTCGTCGAACGGGGCTTCACAGTTCACGCGACTGACTTCTCCCCGGGTATGGTCGCCGAAATCAGGCAGAAGATCGCTCGTCATGATTTCGGCGGTCGCCTCACCGCCCAGGCCTGCTCCTTCACCAACCTGGGCGAGATCAAAGGCGGCCCTTATGACGGCATCTTCTCCAACTCAGGCGGACTGAACTGTATTCCGGATCTGACGGCCGTCACGCGCCATCTTCCGCGTGTCCTACAACCCGGCGGCCGTCTGACGTGGGTGATCATGCCGCGCATCTGCCCGTGGGAGTTGGCGGTCATTCCCAAGGATCCTCGTGTGGGCACGCGGCGGCTGCACAAAGACGGCATTTTGGCCCATGTGGAAGGCGTCCACTTCATGACCTACTACTTTAACCCCAGCGAAGTGCGCCGGGCACTCGGCCCTCGCTACCGACAGGTGAAGCTGGAAGGGTTGTCAATTGTCACGCCGACGGCCGATAACAAGTCGTTCGCAGTCAACCATCCACGGCTATTCAGATGGCTGGCTGCTCTTGATGACTCAATTGCCGCGTGGCCGCCATTCCGAAACTGGGGCGACTTCACCGTGCTGACGATGGAATACCTCGGGCCTTAGCCCCCATGGCCTCGTCACGGCAGCTTCCCGGCTCCGTTGGTCGACGAGTCGGCCTTAATTCGATCTGGATTCTGGCAGCTCGGACGCTGAGCCAACTCCTGCTCCTCGTCTTCACCATCCTCATCGCCCGCAACCTGGGTCAGACCGGTCTGGGTCAATATGCGTTCATCGCCTCCATCCTGTTCGTAGGCAATGTGGCGACGACGTTCGGCCTGGACACCATGATCATTCGCGAGCTGGCCAATCCTGCCGGGCGCGGCGGCGCTGACGGCGATGGGCTGCTGACTACGGCTCTGCTGATCCAGCTCGGTCTGTCGGGTTTGTTCGTGGCAGGTGTGTGGGTGTTGGCCGTCATGCTGCCAAACCAGACCGCCGAGACAACCGCCGCGCTGCGGCTGGCGTCTCTGTCGCTGCTCCCTCTTGCGTTCTCGACGATCTACAGCGCCGTCTTGCGGGCCTACGAACGTATGGATCTCTATCTTGCCTTCAACCTGGTGACCGCTCTCATCATGGTCGGCGGCGCGTTTGCGGTGCTGCCGTCAGGTGGTGGCTTGTTGGCGATCTCCGCCATCATTGTTCTGGCACAAACCGGCGGTGCGCTGGCCGCCGGGGGTATGGCGCATTTTGCGCTGCCCGGCTTTCGGTGGCACAGGCGCATGCCGTCACCTGCCCTGGTGCGAAGTGTAATTGGCGTTGGGCTGGTACTGGCTTTGCTCATGGTCGCCGGTGTCGCCTACCAGCGGATGGCGATTGTGGTCCTGTCGCTGACGCAAGGTGATGCGACAACGGGCTGGTACAGTGCTGCCGCACGTCTGAGTGAAGCGCTCAAGCTGGTGCCGGCTGCCTTCTTTGGCGCCATTTTTCCGGTGATGGCCCGGGCCAACGCCGGCGGTCGTTTGCTGCCTGGACAGCCCGACATCACCCTTACTGATGGAGAGCCCATCGCGCGGCCTGAGGCAGCCGAGCCTGCGGGCGCCGCCCGTGCTCTATATGAGCGCACGTTCTGGTATCTTGTCCTTGGAACCACCGTCCTGGCTGCCCTGACATTCACGCTCTCAGGGATCATCATTCCCCTGCTCTACGGCCCGGGCTATGAACCAGCCATCGGTGTCTTGCGGATCCTTGTGTGGGGCTTGCCGCTTACCGTAATCGCCGTGCGGCTGTCGTTTGATCTGGTCAGCGCGGGCAACGACCGCGCGGCGCTGCTGGCCATGACGGCAACAGTTCTTCTGACTCTGCCGCTCATGATCGGTGCATCGACTCGCTGGGGTTTGACAGGAGCCAGCGTGGCCACGGTCCTGGCAGAGGCGCTCCAGATCGTCATACTGCTTATCGTACGCGGGCAGATTGGCCGCACCACCCCACCGACACCAGCCAAGCCACTAGACTGATGATACTCACGCCATGAACCCACCTGTCGCCATTCCGATTCGGGGCCACTCACCCGGTTTGCCCTATCTGTTGGCCAGCCTCAGCCATGCGGATGTGCCCGACGGCATACCGCTCCTTCTCACTATCGACAGCGCCGAAAGCGCTGCACAGGAACTCCTGTCGGCTGGAAAACGAGCGTGGCCTCACGGGCCTGTGTCGCTTCAAACGGCGGACGCCCGCACCGTGAGTGAAGTGGCGGCCTCGTCAACCGTCGACTATGGTGCTGTTATCTTGCTGTCGGATGACACCGCTGTATCTCGTCAATTCTATCACTATGCGCAGCAAGCTCTTACCGCCTACGCTGCCGACGACCAGATTGCCTCCATTTCACTCTTCGCTCTGGGAGACAACCACCGAACCCGGCAGCCGTTTATCCCCCTGCTCGACCGCGGCGACACTTTCTTCGTGCAGGCCGGCTCGACGGGCGGAGTCATCTACACGGCCGCTCAATGGAACGCCTTCAGCAGTTGGCAAAAAAGCGCTGCCGGGCCAACCGATTGGCAAACATTCCTGGAAGATAGCCAGCGCTTCAGCGTGTTTCCCCGCTCGTCCCTGACAACGGCTGCGCCGGTTGGCGACCCGGTCGAATCGTCCTGGCGACGGGTGCCGTTGAACCAGTTCAAGCGTCATTTTGAGCTAACGCCGCTGGCCGAGTCGGTCGCCGTTTATGATTCGCACTTCGAGATCCTGCCCGACCGCCTGAATCGTCTGACTGACCAGTTCAATGGCATCACGTACAGCGTTGATCTCTACGCAACGCGTGATCTGTCCCGGCTCACTGAACCATATGTCCTCACTACGCGGCGCTGCGAGCATGCGCGGCGTGGGTTCAGCAAGGCAATGAGGCCAATGGAGGCAAATCTGATAGCCCAGTTGCCGGGGGATGAGCTTCACCTCGCCCCCACGACCGCCGTTGTCCCAACTGAGGAAGCCGCCGCGACAGCGCGTCGCCTGAACGACGCCTACTTTCGGCGATATCAACAGACCGGCAGCCGTCATCTTGTCGCCCTCCGGGCCGCGAGCTGGACGCAGTCAATGCTGGTACGAAAAAGTCGTGGCTAGGGAAGGCCGATGAGCGACAATCCAACCATCGTGGTGCAGGCATATGCGCGCGTTCATACGCTCGCCCGCCTGCTTACCTCCCTTGACCGGGCCGATTACACGACGCCTACCACGCTGATCATTTCGATCGACCAGCCGGAGGGCGACTTTGACCAGAAGGGCGTTGCGGCGGTCACGCAGTTGGCTACTGAGTTCGCCTGGAGGCACGGCCAGAAGCGAGTCATCTCGCACCCCGCCCGCCTCGGCCTGGTTGCCCACAACCTCTATTGCCAGAGCCTGACTGAAGAGGTCGGACCGCTGATCTTGCTAGAAGATGACCTGGTGGTTTCGGCCACGTTTCATCGCTATGCAGCAGCTGCCCTTGAACAGTACCAGCACGACTCTCGCATTGCCGGTGTGTCGCTTAACGCGCACTGGTACAACGGATTGACGCGGCAGCCGTTCTATCCGTTGCCAGATGCCTACGATGTCTTTTTCATGCAGCTCGGAACGCCCCAGGGCCAGATCTACACGCCGCAGCAGTGGCTAGCCTATCGTGAATGGCTGTCAGATGCGCAGCCGCGTGGGTCCGGGAATCCGGAGCTGCATAAGCTGCTTACTAGCCTCCCTCCGACCGATTGGCTGCCCATCAGAGACCACTATCTGATCGAGACCGGTCGCACCTATGTCTATCCACGCGAGTCACAGACAGTCAACTTCGGTGATGTTGGCACACACTTCGACAGCGCTACTACCTTCTTTCAAGTGCCGCTCCAGCAGTACCGACATACGTTCGCGTTTGCAGCGCTTGATGAGTCGCTTGCCGCGTATGATGCATTCTTTGAAATGCAGCCGGACCGGCTGCGAAAGCTGGCGCCGCGGCTGGACTCGTATGACTTCGCTGTAGATCTTTACGCAACGAAACAGACCCAGCAGATAGCGAGCGATTATGTAGTGACGACTCGACCAGTCCATCGCGCGGTCTGGGAGGTCGGAAAGTGGTACCGACCGCTGGAAGCCAATCTATTCGGAGACGGAGCGCCAGGCAGCGGCATTGCGTTGGCGCGGGTGGAGGATGTAGACATGAGCAGACGGGCAGAGCTTGCCGCTCACCACAGCAATGACCGCTACTTCAGCACGGAAGAAGGCGGCAGTCTCATCGGCGTTCTGGCCGACCGGGCGCGCGCCCGATGGCAAAGACGATGAATGCGCTAAACGCTCGGCTACTTAAGCACGTCCAGCACATCGGCAACCAGATCATAACGACCAAAAGCTGGCATTAGATAGAAGCCATGCACATGGGGCCGTAGAGCACCCATGATCTCCTGCGCGATCAACACACCTTCCTGCTGCGGCGCCTCTGATTGACGCATACGTTCGCGCAATGACTCGGGAATTTCGATACCGGGCACCTCGTTGTGGAGGAACTCGGCATTGCGGCTGTTGAACAGCGGCTTGATGCCCGCGAGGATGGGAGGCAGTGGCTTACCGTACGCTGCTTCATAGGAAGCGATGAAGTCGATGGCTGCCGACGGATGGAAGACCGGCTGTGTCAACACAAAGTCAGCTCCGTGATTGGCCTTCTTGCGCAGCAGCTTCAATTCTCTCTCCACATCTTTCGGTGTCAGGCTGAGCGCGGCGCCAACGACGAAGTTCGTCGGCTGGCCGATCGACTCGCCAGCCTTGTCGTACCCTTCGTTGAACTGTCGCTTGATCAACTCGATCAACCCGGTTGGCACAATGTCGTAACTATCCATCGCCTCCGGATAGTCACCGATGCGTGTCGGATCGCCCATCGTAACAAACAGGTTGCGAATGCCCATTGAGTAGGCGGCTAGCAAATCGCCCTGAATACGTAACAGATTGCGGCCTCGTGTCGGGAAGTGGAGTACCGTTTCCAGGCCGACCTGACTCTGGACAAGGTAGGCGGCCGCCCAGGCGCTCATCCGCATGCGGGCCAGCGGGCTGTCGGCAATATTGAGGAAGTTCGCCCCCGCTTCCTTCAGCATCTTGGCGCCGGCCAACAACTGTTCCGCGGCGACGCCACGCGGCGGATCCATCTCAACCGTCACCACGAGTTGGCGTTGATCAAGATGTCGCGCAAGGTCAGTTTCCTGGTCGACAACCACTTTGTACTTCTGCTCGCGACTGACCATCCGCGCATCGGGCAGCTGGATGCGGGAGACGCCGGGTGTATCCAGCGCGAGGCGCATCGCGGCAATGTGGGCGGCCGTTGTGCCACAACAGCCCCCAACCATCTGCACCCCGGCCTCCACAAAAGCTCGGGCATAATCGCCGAAGTAATCGGGCGTGGCGGGATACAGCACGCGGCCGCCGGGCACTTGTTCTGGCCAACCCGCGTTGGGAGCAGCTGCCAGAGGCACGTCGGGCGCAATCTGCTTCATGACCGAAATCAGCCGCAGCACCTGAGCCGGTCCACCGCTGCAGTTAATGCCTACGGCATCCACGTCCAGCTCAGCCATGAGTTGGGCAGCAGCATCAGGCGGGTAGCCAAGTAACGTCTTGTCGTCACGCGTAAACGTCATCTGAGCCACAATTGGTAGGTCAGGCGCAATAGAGCGGACGGCCGCCACAGCCATCTGAATCTCCTTGATATCCGACATCGTCTCAATGATGACGAGGTCGATGCCACCAGCCTCGGCCGAGATCAGCGCCTCCACCTGCTCCGCAAACGCTTCCTGGGCCTCAGCCATGGTGACGCGGCCCAGAGGCGCGAGACGCACGCCCAGCGGCCCGACGGAGCCGGCGAGCAAGATCTCCTTGAATGAGCCGTCGATGACGCGGCGAGCGACGGCGACAGCTGCCTGATTGATTTCTGCGACCTGATGCTGCAGACCGTATTCGGCCAGCTTATAGCGGTTGGCGCCGAAGGTGTTGGTCTCAATGACGTCGGAGCCGGCGTCAATATAGGCTCGATGAATCTCCGCAACGAGGGCCGGGTTGTTCAGATTAGCCGCGTCGAACGCTTGATCGACAGCTATGCCGCGGCTGTGCAGGACAGTGCCAAACGCTCCGTCCAGCAGGAGAGGGCGCTCTTCTATGCGTTGTTTGAATTCTATTCGGTTCATGCGGTAGCGATTATACCTTATTCGCCAAACAGGCTGCGCACCATCGGGATGGCGGTCTCAGGCACCAACAACAAGACGGACGCCCCACCCGGAGTCCGATAGCTGGTCACGTAATTCTGATCCAGCACTTCGTTGCGAATCGACTCCTTCGGCATGCCGCTAAGCGTGGTCGCCAGCCGGATCAATTGCTCCAGACTCATGTCAGTGCGAACACCCTGCTCTATCTCGCGATAGAGTGCTGGGGCCCTGAGCAGCATATCGGTTGCGCCAAGCGAGATCGCCTTCTGGCGAGCAGCCAGCAAGAGCTGCTGCTGCCGCGCGGCGCGGTTGAAGTCGCTGTCTGCGTGGCGAGTTCGAGCGTATTTGAGAGCCATTGTCCCGTCGAAATGTTGCAGGCCCGCGTTGATGTAGAGCGGATCGTAACCATAGTCCATATCTGGGAACTGCGGATCGTCAATCGTGTACGGCACGTTGACATCGACGCCGCCCAGTAGATCGACTGTGCGGGTAAAAGCGCCAAAGTCAACAAGGAGGAAGTGGTGGATAGGAATATCGAGATTATAGGAGATCGCCTGCATGGCCAGCGTGGCCCCACCCACATAGTCGGCGTAGTTGTCGTTGCGCGAACCGTAGACGAAGGCGGTGTTGATGCGGTCCTCCCCGTAGCCGGGGATGAGCACATAGAGATCGCGGGGCACCGACAGGATCGACATGCTGTCGGTCGCCGGATCCACTGAGACAACCATAATCGAGTCGGTGCGGGAGACAAACGCCTCACCCGGACGCCGGTCGATCCCCATCAGCAAAATGTTGACTCGCTCGGTGCCCTCCCAGGCAGCCGTCGTCGGCACGGGCGTGGGAGCAAGAGAGACGGCTGTCTGTGTGACAGAGATCTCTGGCGGCAGGGCAATACTGTCGCCAACGGGCGATAAGCCGTTGCCGGGGAGCGATTCGCCAGGGTTGCTGGCGGCTTCTGCTGGCTGGCTCAATAGATGCTGGACAGTCAGGTACGCAAAGAACATGACCACGATGCTCGAGATCACAAAAGCGCCCGAAAGCAAGACGCTTAGCCAGCCGGGAATAAGAGGTTGATTATGTCGCTGCAAAATAGTCTCCGCACGAAAGCGTTTCAAATGCGCCTGCTTGTAGCGCAACAGTGTCATTATAGCCTTAGACGTCCCGGATGCCGGACTGGTTCCATTCACATGGCCTGTGATTAGCCTACTTCTCATGTGTGGTCCAACAACCCACCCCTGCTCAAAAAATAAAACAGAATATGATCATAATAAACATTGACATTGCCAGGCGACACGGCTACATTTCAGGTTGTCAAATCTTGCATGAACAGACTGGACCTATTGTCGTGCAGCCACTTTCTTGAGAAACTTCGCTATGACGATTGATCGCTACGGCCGCACCATCAACTATCTTCGAATCTCGCTCACCGATCGCTGCAATCTGCGCTGCGTCTACTGCATGCCGGAAGACATGACGTTTCGGCCGCGGCAGGAGTTGCTGCAGGATGATGAGCTGCTGCGGCTCGTTGGTCTGTTCAGCGATCTTGGCTTCCACAAGTACCGGCTGACCGGTGGCGAACCGACCGTTCGGGCCAACATCGTCGATCTGGTCGAGCAAATTGCTGCCACACCCGGAGCAAGAACCATCGCCATGACAACCAACGGCCTGCTGCTTGACAGGCTGGCGCAGCCCCTGGCCGACGCAGGCATGTCGCGGGTGAATGTCAGTATCGACACCATTAACCCCGAGAAGTTCAAGCGCCTGACGCGCTGGGGAAAGGTCGAAGACGTCTGGGAAGGCATCAGCGCCGCCGAGGACGCAGGCATGGAAGTGAAACTCAATGCGGTCGTCGTGCGCGGGTACAATGATGTCGAGGACGTCGTCGATCTGGCCCGGCTAACCCTGACAAAACCGTGGCAAGTGCGCTTCATCGAGATGATGCCCTTTGGCGAGATATCCGACTTCCAGTTGGCGGGGGTGGTCAGCGAGGAAGAGCTGCGCCAGACCATCAGCACCGACCTGGGTCCGCTCAACATCATCAACGACGGCCAACTGGACGGTGAGGCCCGACTCTACCAGCTCGACGGAGCGTCCGGGACGCTGGGCTTCATCAGCTCGGTCACCCAGCCGTTTTGCGCCAACTGCAACCGGGCCAGGCTGACGGCTGACGGCCGCTTGCGGTTATGTCTGCTGCGCGAGAAGGAAGTCGACCTCTTGACGCCTATGCGTGATGGCGCTTCTGACGAAGAGCTCAAGACCCTGATTACCGAAGGCATTTGGTGGAAGCCGTGGGGGCACGGATTGGGCGAAGACATCGTCCCGCTCAACCGGGTCATGTCTGAAATCGGTGGCTAGTTACTGTCGTTGTCAGACGACTCGTAATGGTCGATGCTCTCCGGGGCTTCGTAGAGCCGTGCATCAAAACGGCCGCCTGTACCTTCATCGACACCCCATGAGTCCTGAATCAGATAGAGCGGGCGACCTTTCACCTCGTCGTATATTCGACCCAGATACTCCCCGATAATTCCCAGAGAGATGAGCTGCACCCCGCCCAGAAAGAGAACGGATACCAACGTCGTGGCCTGTCCCAACAGCGGGCTGCCGGAACCGAAGAGTCGCAGCAGCACCACGGCAATAATGGCCGCGGCACTGATGCCGGCGGTGATGAAGCCAAAGATGGTCGCCAACTGCAGCGGGAAGTAGGAGAAGCTGGTAATCGCGTCAACGGCAAACGGAACCATCTTGCGAACGCTGCCAAACTTCGCTTCGCCCGCGTAGCGAGCAGCCCGGTTGTACTCGATACCAATCTGCTTGTAACCCACCCAGGGCACCATACCGCGCAGGAATCGATTGCGCTCCGGCATGTGCCTGATTGCGTCGACGACGCGCCGGTCCATCAGTCGGAAGTCGCCCGTGTCCAGCGGGATGTTGATTTCCGTGATGCGATAGATAACGCGATAGAACGCTTTGGCCGTGAACAGCTTGAACCACGTCTCCCCTTCCCGGGTGGCTCGCACACCGTAGACGACATCATACCCCTCACGCCATTTGGCAATCATCTGGGGATAGACCTCGGGCGGGTCTTGCAGGTCCGCATCGGTCAGGATTACGGCGTCGCCCTGAGCATGGTCCAGTCCCGCCGTCGCCGCAATCTGGAAGCCAAAGTTGCGCGAGAAGCTCACGCCCCGAACGCGCTCATCCTGCTCATGCAGATCGGCAATGACGGCCGCAGAGCCATCCCGACTGCCATCGTCGACCAGCACCAACTCCCACGCCTCACCCGTCGCGTCCATCGTATCGCGTATGCGCCGGTAAAGCTCCGGCAATACGGCTTCTTCATTGTAGACAGGGGACACGATGGAGATTAGTTGCGTTGCCTCAGACAATTGACTACACCTCTAAACCGACAATAAGACCAACATGGTCTGAAGGATACAGCGTTTCATCTTCTAGCGCAGCCTGATCACAGAACAGCGCCGCACTCTCCACGTTATACACTGCCGGAGACGTGAACACGTAGTCAAGGCATCCCGCCCAGGTAAGAGGCGGCTGAACGAGAAACGTCGGAAACGTCGCCAACGGTTCGTAATGGTGCACCGCTTCATAGGCTGAACGGTAGCTCTGCTTCATGAACTGAATAGCCGCGCCTGTAGGCACTTCATTGAAGTCCCCGGCAACGACCTGGAGCGGCTCGCGGCGCACATCGTTGAGCCAGCCCACCATCTGCATTGTCTGCTGCAGGCGAATGTCGTTGTCTTCAGCCTGATGATGGAGATGGACAGCCACGAAATCAAGCGAACCAAAGCGACCGTGGGTTTGCTCTGGCGGCAGGGCCACATTCACGCGGAGCGCGATGCGGCCGTCGTACCCCAGAGACAGGACATCGTGATACTGCACTGGCAGCTTCGTCATCACGCCTACGCCTTCCATCCAATGTGATGTTGAGCGACGACGCTCCTGAATCAGCGTGTACGGCCTCTTGCTGGAGCCGGACAAGCGAACGTTGACCTGGCGCACCAGCCAGCTTGCCTGGCCGATGGCCAGACTGATTTCCTGTAAACTGACCAGGTCCGGCGCGTGGTCAATTAGCTCCGACACCAGAAGCCGTCGCCGTGCCAACCAGCGGTCGGACCGGTTGCGTAGATTAATGGTGGCGGCAGTCAGTGAATACATCAGGCCGTTAATTGCGAAGGCCCGCCGGATCGGTCGATCCGGCGAGCCTACTATCTGAGGATCTTGCGGGTCACACTCAGCTAAGCGTGGCCCGCTGCGCTCCTTACTGCTCGATCGTGATCCGACTGATGATATCGCCGGTAGGGGCAGACGGATCCCGCTGCGGATCGCGCGGCGTGATGGCCTCTACCACCTCGAACCCCTCGATAACGCGGCCGAAAATCGTATAGCTGCCGTCCAATTGGCTAACATCACCAAGCGTCACATACCATTGGCTGCCGTTGGTGTCCGGCCCTGAGTTGGCCATGGCGACCATACCCGGTTCGTCATGGGACAGATTCGGGTCGATCTCGTTGACAATGGTGTAGCCGGGCCCGCCCCGACCTGTGCCGGACGGATCGCCTGTCTGGGCCACAAATCCCGGCAGGACACGATGGAACGAGACGCCGTCGAACCAACCTTCGTTAGCCAGGAAGACAAAGCTATTGACGGTCTGCGGAGCAGATTGAGGCAGAAGCTCGATGGTAAACGAGCCACCGTCAGCCATCTCCACGACAGCCCGGTACGTGCCATCGGGATCGATGGTCATCTCAGGCGCGGCGTCGAACTGGCGATTATTGAGTGTCTGCACGGAAATCTCGCCCTCAATGAACTGCTGCCAGACAGCGAAGTCGCGGGGCAGATCTTGGCCGGCGACCACCTGGCCGTTGACCAGCGTGGCGGGCGTACCGGGCAGACCGAGGCCGATCGCCTCCTGCTCGGACGCAGCCACATAGGCGGCATACGTATCGCCATCCAGCTCGGCTGTGAACTGATCCACGTCAAGACCAAGATCGGTGGCCAATTGGATGAAGTAGTCGCGGGCCTCGTCTTGCGACAAGGACGACCAGGTCTCCTGCGCCTCAAAGAGCGCGTCGTGGTACTCCCAGAATAAACCCTGCGCACCGGCCGCTTCTGAAGCTTCGGCCGATTTCTGGGCGTTGGGATGAATGCTGTTCAGCGGAAAATGACGATAGGCGATTTGGACGTGGTCCGGATAAGCGTCTGCCAGACGCTCTAGCAGGGGTGCAAACCCTGCGCAGCCCGGTCATTGAAAGTCGCCATACTCAATGATCGTAATCAGCGGGTCGTCTGTCCCCTTGGTCCAGTCACGATCCCGCACCTGACGCGGATCAGAGTCCGGCACGGCCGCGGCGTCGTCTGTGACAGGGGCGACTTCGCCATTCCCGGCGTTGTCGACCGCTTCGGCAGGGGCCTCGACGTCGTCCGTCGTGCCACTAGCGGGCAGCTGCTCCACTCCAGCCCCCCCACAGGCGGCCAGTGCTAGCAGCAGCATAAGCGAAAGCAATAGACCAATCTTCTTCATTCCTTACTCCTTAATTCGTGCCAACATCAGTTGCGTTAGTCTACCATGCTGAACCGGTCGCTGGCATCGTCGTTATCGAATGCTCTAAGGCAAGTTGAACCTAAAGATAACGGCCCGCAAGTCTCTTGTAGAAACCTGCGGGCCGGTCAGAACATATAGTGATTGAGTCGCTTACGCGCGCTCAACAAGTCTGCAGAATGTGCAGACTAGCGACGCGGGCCGCCACGACCGCGACCACGACCGCCGCCACCACTGGGCTTGCGGGGGGCGTCAGATTCGCGGGCTTGTTCCAGCGTCCACCCTTCGAGGACCGCCTGGCGCGACAACCGGATCTTGCCTTCGGGGCTGACGGCGGTGACCATCACCATGACTTCGTCGCCCATGCGCACGGCGTCTTCCACACTCTGTAGATGCTCGGACGCCAACTGCGAGATGTGGACCATGCCGTCCTGTCCGGGCGACAGTTCCACAAACGCGCCGAAGTCGGTGATCCGCACAACCTTGCCGGTGAAGATCTCGCCCGGTTCCGGATCGTGCGTAATCGTCTTGATGCGCTCGATTGCCGCTTCCGCCTTGAGGCCATCCACGCCGGCGACAAAGATCGTGCCGTCTTCCTGAATGTCCACCGAGACTTCAAACTCCTCTTCGAGGCTGCGGATGGTAGCACCGCCCTTACCGATGACTGCACCGATCTTGTCTGGGTCAACTTTGACCGTCAGCATACGGGGCGCGAAGGCGCTCAGCGTCTCGCGCGGCTCGGCCAACGTCTGCAGCATGACGTCCAGGATCTCCAGACGACCGGCGCGTGCCTGCTCCAGAGCCTCGGTCATAATCTCCATCGTCAGGCCGCTGATCTTGATATCCATCTGCAGGGCCGTGATGCCCTCGCTCGTGCCGGCAACCTTGAAGTCCATATCGCCCAGATGATCTTCCAGGCCCTGGATGTCGGATAGGATGGCATACTTCTCGCCGTCAGAAATCAGTCCCATGGCCACGCCGGCCACAGGTCGCTTCAGCGGCACGCCGCCGTCCATCAGCGCCAGGCTGGAGGCGCAAACGCTCGCCTGGCTGGTGCTGCCATTGGAAGAGAGGACTTCCGACACAACGCGAATCGTGTACGGGAACTCTTCTTCCGATGGAATCATCGGGCGCAGGGCGTTCTCTGCCAGCGCACCGTGGCCAATCTCGCGGCGCTTCGGGCCGCGCATGGGCCAGGTCTCGCCGGTGGAGAAAGGCGGGAAGTTGTAGTGGTGCATGTAGCGTCGTGTATCTTCCGGACCAAGACCGTCCAGCTTCTGAGCCTCGCGCGGGGTGCCCAGCGCCATCAGAGACAGCACCTGGGTTTCGCCGCGACGGAACAGACCAGAACCATGGGCCCGCGGGCTGAGTCCAACCTCGGCGGAAAGCGGCCGAATAGTCGTGTAGTCGCGTCCGTCCGGCCGCACGCCTTCATACAGAATGCGATGGCGGATTGTTTCCTTGATGACGTCGCTAAACGTCATACGCACGGCCTTCGGGTCGATGGTGTCGTCGTTCTCCAGGAAGCTGTCGACGATCTCTTCGCGATGAGCGTCCAGGGCTTCATTGCGACCATCGCGCTCGGAGTTCTCAGCGACGATTTCGGCGATCTGCGTGCCGATGCGCGCCCGTACTTCCTGGGACAGCTCGCTGTCCGTGCTGACAACGGTCGGCTCACGCTTTTCCTTGCCTACCTCAGCACGCATCTGCTCCATGAGATCGATCAGCGGCTGCATGGCCTCGTGACCAAACGCCAGCGCCTCAACCATAACCGATTCAGCGACCTCGTTGGCCGATGCTTCAACCATGATGATGGCGTCACGCGTGCCGGCCAGACGCAAGTCCAACAAGCTATCTTCCATCTCCTCGACGGTCGGGTCGGCAACCAACTCGCCGTTGATGTAGGCAACTCGGACGGCCGCAACCGGGCCGTTCCACGGGATGTCTGAGATCGTCAACGCTGCACTGGCCGCGTTGAGCGCCATGATATCCAGTTGGTTCACGCCATCCGAGGACAGCGTGGTAATAATCACCTGCACTTCATTGCGCATACCCTTCGGGAAGAGCGGGCGCAGGGGACGATCGGTGAGACGAGACGTCAGGATGGCGTCGGTCGTCGGGCGTCCTTCGCGGCGGAAGAATCCACCGGGAATCCGGCCGGCTGCGTACATCTTTTCCTCAAAGTCTACACTAAGGGGAAAGAAGTCCAGGCCCTCACGGATACCGCGGGACATTGTGGTGGTGGCCAGCAACATCGAGTCGCCGACGCGATAGGTGACGGCGCCACCGGCCTGTTCGGCCAGCTTGCCCGTCGCGATGGTGATCTCGTGATCACCAACAGTGGTTGTAAAGACATACTCAGGTAACATGTTCAAACCTCGCTACTTGGAGGATGGCTGCCCCCGACATGCCAGGTCGCCTGTCCGCCGGGTAGAACCAACTACCTGACGCCAAGGCGAGACATGGCATTATCGCAGACTAGCTATCCATTTCCACTAAGGTGCGGGAGCGAGACCGGGGTTAGGGACTGGGGACTGGCACTTACCTGCCCGCGGCGGGTAAGAAACAATACCCAATTCCTAAACGCCTCCGGTCGACTTCCGCAAAGAAGGGCGAATGATCCATTCGCCCTTCCACAACAATCTAATTCATTAGCGACGCAGACCCAGGCGGCCCAGGATTGTCCTGTAGCGCTCGGGGTGCGTCTTGCGCAGATAAGCTAACATCCGGCGGCGCTTGCCGACCAGCTTTAGCAAACCACGACGCGAACTCTGGTCGTGCTTATGAATGGCGAGGTGCTCCTGGAGCTCCTTAATACGCTTGTCCATAAGCGCGATCTGCACCTCTGGCGACCCTGTGTCGCCTTCGTGCATCGCAAACTGATCAATGACTTCGGCTTTCTCTGCCACACTCATTGGCATAATTCTGATCCTCCGCGCACCCTCTATGAGGGGATGCATTCTATTAATCTAGCCGGATTGCCGTCGTGCCGATTACGTCGCACGCTCCAGCCGAAATGATAGTATAGCGCCTGCCAGCCGCAACGGCAACGCCGGGCGACCGCTTCTAATCTGTTCGCTGGCCGATAGGCCAAGCTAGGCGACCAGAATATCTGCCTCCACACCCACGTCGCGCAGCATCTGGCCAATCTCTTCCCGGTAGTTAGCGTTCATGATGATGACGAAGTCCGGCTGGTTCTCGCGTAGTGCGTCAGGATGGACAATTGGCTGGCCCGTACCTGCCACAAACTTCCCCTGCTTCCGCGGGTTGATGTCCACAACGAACGGGATCGTGTCTCCCGGCTGGAGAACATTGAGGAAGGTGACGCCCTTCGAACCCGCACCCCAAACGACGCCTCGCTTGCCCGCCGCCGCCAGATCAGCCAGGCGCGCTTGCCACTCGTCACGTTTCTGCTGGTAACTGGCTGCGAATGCCATGGCGTCAGCAGTCAGGTTGGGCAGTTGTTCGTCGTACGGCTCTGCCGCCGTCCCGTAACCCTCAGCAGGCAACGCTTCAATGGTCAGGAACTGGCCACCAAACACTTCACTTACCTTCAGCACGTTAAATTGGCTTTGGCGAAACAGCTTCGCCAGCGACGGCGGGCTGAAGTAGGAGCAGTGCTCGTAGATGACATCCCAGATTCCCAGATGCCGCAGCGTCCACAAAGAGTTGGGCACTTCGAAGAAGACCAGCGTGTCTGGCCGGTCACCCACCGCCCGGCGCACCTGCCGCATGAAGCCGTCCGGGTCTTCGATGTGCTCCAGGACATGTCGGCAGACAATCATGTCTGCCTTCTGGTCGATGTACTTCTCGGTGTAGAAGTCCTGGACAAAAGTCACGTTCTCGGCCGTGTAGCCCGGCTCCGGCACGTAGCTGGGATCGAAGCCCCAGCCGTGATTGTCGCCCATTTCGCCCAGCATGATCAGGAAGTCACCCTTGCCCGCGCCAATCTCCACGATCTCTTTCTGGCGCAGGTCGTAGCGATCGACAAGACCCTGGGCCAGATCGGTGGCATATTGTTGAAAGACGGGCGAAAAGTGGAGCGAGTTCTCGTACTCCTGCGTGTACTCCATCAGTGATGGATCAAAATCAAGGTTGTAGACGTGACCGCAGTCGGGAAAGTACGCGAGGCGAATGTCGCCACGCGGCGCGTCGAGCGCTTCCTGACGCGTTGGCCAGAGCACGTTGCAGTGCACCGGCACTTGCTTCATTTCGATCAGCGGCAGCGCCTTGGAGTCGGGGCAGATCGGGTATGGGTCTTTTGTGTCCATTGTTGGCTCCTTCTACATCGTACGGATATCGGGTGCCAGCCCCATTGCCGTCAGATCGTTGGTAATCTCGTCGCGATAGACCGGATTCATGATAATCACCACGTCTGGCCGATAACTGCGCAGAAACTCCGGGGCGACGATCTCCTGTCCTGTACCTGCCATGAAAGTGCCCGTCTTCTTCGGGTTGATATCGACGGCGTAGCCAACGTCGTCGAGTGTCAGGCCGAGCGTGGTCAGAAAGGCGACGCCCTTCGAACCACCACCCCACAGCACCACTTTCTTGTTCTGCGCCTTCATCTCCGCCAGGTCGCGCCGCCATTGGTCACGTCGCGCTTCGTAGTTTTCTACAAAGTAGGCTACGTCGGACAGCACACCGGCCACAGAATCTTCGCCCGGCAGCGGGTCTGCCTCGACCACACCCTGCGCCGGTCGCGCCTCGATCATCAAATATTGATCGTCGTACGCCGTCCACAGATCCAGCACATCAAATCCACTGCGGCGGAACAGGCGCGCCAACGAGCCCTTGGTGAAGTAGGAGCAATGCTCATAGTAGACGTCCCAGAAGGCGACGTCGCAGAGCACATAACGGCCGTTGGGAATCTGGAAGAAGACGGTGGTGTCCTCGCGGTCGCCCACGGAGCGACGCACGGTCGCTACGAAGTTGCCCACGTCCGGGATGTGTTCAAGCGTCATCTTGCAGGCAATGAAGTCACCCTGGTAAGCGCTGTACTGCTCGGAGTAGTAGTCGGCGACGAACTCCAGCCGGTCGGCCGCCGGGCTGGGGTGGCGTCCGGGGACGAAGGCCGGGTCAAATCCCACGCCGCGGTTGTCGCCCATCTCGACCAGCATCGTCAGGAAGTCGCCCTTGTCGCAGCCGATCTCAATGAGGTCTTTGTCACGCAGCGCGTAGCGGTCGATGAGATCCTGGGCCAGTTCGCGGTGAAACTTGTTGAACGTGGGCGAATAGCCCTGGGTCGCTTCGTAACGCTCCGAGTATTGGGTCAGGCCTGGGTCAAAGGCGATGTTGCTGATGAACCCGCAGCTCTCGCACACCGCCAGGCGGATATCACCTGTCTGGAAGCCCAACGCTTCCTCTCGCGAGCCAAGCAGCAGGACGCTGTTGACCGGCACCTTCTCAACTTCATAGAAAACAGACATGCGGGGCGAGCCGCAACTGGGACACGGATGGTCCACACGTTTCATATTGAACCTCTTAAGTTGGCAAGCAAGCCAGGGATGGCAAGAACCGGGGGCTAATCGTCACCCAATTTGAGCACCGCCATAAATGCTTCTTGCGGCACTTCCACGTTGCCGATCATCTTCATGCGCTTCTTACCCTTTTTCTGCTTCTCGAGCAGCTTCTTTTTGCGGGTAATGTCACCACCATAGCATTTTGCCAGCACATCCTTGCGCAATGCCTTAACGTTGGCCCGGCTGATGACGCGCTTCCCGGTCGAGGCCTGGATCGGCACTTCAAACATCTGTCGCGGAATGAGTTTGCGAAGTTCAGTCACCATGCGCTGGCCACGATAGTAGGCATCGTCCTCGTGGACAATCATGGCCAGGGCATCGACCGGCATCTTGGCGACAAGAATCTCCAGCTTAACCAACTCTGACGCGCGGTACTCGGCAAACTCATAATCCATCGATGCATACCCACGCGTGACGCTCTTGAGCCTGTCGTAAAAGTCGACGATCATCTCTGCCAACGGAAGGTCGTAATGGAGCACCACCCGACCGGGCGCTGGATTCTCCTGCTTGATGAACTCGCCACGCCGCTTGATGGCCAGGTCCATAATTGCCCCATAGTACTCTTCCGGCGCAAAGAGCTGCACGCGCATCCACGGCTCGCGAATCTCGTCGATCTCGCCCGGGTCCGGCAGATCCGCCGGGCTTTCTATCAACTGCACCTCGCCGGTCTGGGCCATAACAACTTCATACTCAACACTGGGTGCCGTCACCACAATGTCGAGGTCATACTCCCGCTCGATGCGCTCCTGGATAATCTCCATGTGGAACAGGCCCAGGAAGCCGCAGCGGAATCCGAAGTTCAGAGCGTTGGATGTTTCAGGCTCAAACACAAGCGCCGCGTCGTTGAGCTGCAGGCGCTCCAATGCTTCCTTGAGCAGCGCGTAGTCTTCGCCATCGCTGGGGAAGATGCCGGCAAAGACCATTGGCTTGACCGCCTGGTAGCCAGGCAGCGGGAACTCAGCCGGGTCCTTCAGCAGCGTAATGGTGTCGCCGACACGGCACTCCTGCACCGTCTTGAGACCGGTGGCAATGTAGCCCACCTCGCCGGCGCTCAGTTCGTTCACCTTCACCATGTTCGGGCTAAAGATGCCCAGCTCAATGGGTTCCACATCGACGTCATTCGACATCATCAGGATTTCCTGACCATGCTTCACCGAGCCATCGAAGACGCGGACATAGGCAATAACGCCTTTGTACGTGTCGTAATGGGAGTCGAACACCAGCGCCCGGAGCGGCGCGTTCGGGTCACCGCTGGGCGGGGGAACCTTCTCAACTACCTTCTCAAGAATACGCTCAACATTCGTCCCCAGCTTGGCGCTGATCGGAATAACATCCTCGGCGGGGATGCCGGTCACGTTCTCGACCTCTTCGGCCACGTCTTCCGGCATGGCCGCGGGCAGGTCGATCTTGTTCACGACGGGAATCAGCTCCAGGTCGGCTTCGACAGCCAGATAGAGATTGGCCAGTGTCTGAGCTTCCATGCCTTGTGACGCATCGACGACAAGAACGGCTCCCTCACACGATAGCAGCGCCCGGCTGACTTCGTAACCGAAGTCAACATGACCCGGCGTGTCGATCAGATTCATTTCGTAGACGTTGCCATCATTGGCCGTGTAGTTCATCCTGACGGCCGACGCCTTGATGGTGACGCCTTTCTCGCGCTCGATGTCCATCGTATCGAGCACCTGGTCCTGCATTTCGCGCTCGGAGATGGTCCCCGTCGCCTGCAGCAAGCGATCGGCCAGCGTCGACTTCCCGTGGTCGATGTGGGCGATAATGCAGAAGTTGCGGATATTGCTTTGATCCATAGGCCCAAGTATAACAAAATGGAACCAACCACACCTATCAACTCATCCACGCGGTTTGCACCGTCACCGGGAGGATAGAATGCACGACATCAACGACCCGCTCCGCCCCCACGCCCACGACCCCAATCCGACCCCGCCGTCGGCCGATCCATCCTTCGACCTAATCATTGGTGAGACAACCCACACGCTGACCATGACCGACTTGCAGCGACGGCCGCTCCAAACGGTTGACGACTGCTTCATCGTCAGCACAGGTCATGGCACAAGCGGACCGTTTTCCTTTGGTGGCGTCTCGCTGTTGAGCTTGCTAGTTGACTTTGCGCAACCCACGCTGCCGGAGCAAGGCAGTGTTACCGTTCTGTCTGCCGACAGCTTTGGCACGCGACTCACGCTGGGCGAGCTGAGAGCCGCGACCTCCAGACCCCCGTTGCTGGCCACTTTCATTGATGGCCGTCCCCTGCGCCGGGCTGAAGGGTTGGTGCGCCTCATCGTGCCCAACGAGAAGGATGATGCGCTGCGCCAGGTCAAGTGGGTGGCCCGCATTGTGCTGGTTTAGTCGAGCGCCTGCCGAATGAGTTGATCGGAATCGAGAGGTGTAGGCTGACGGTTCAGCCAGATTAGAAACTCACGATTGCCACCGGCGCCATGGATCGGCGAGGCCATTAGGCCCGCCACGCCCCACCCGTTGCCAGTCACCCAGCTTAGCATCGACTCCAGCACTTGCTGATGAACCGACGCGTCCCGGACAATACCGCCCTTGCCCACCAGCTCCGGCCCAGCCTCGAACTGCGGCTTGATCAGGGCAACCACCTCGCCGTCGTCCGCCAGCCACTGCTGGACAGACGGCAAGATAAGACGCAAGGAGATGAAGGAAACATCGATGGCCACAAACGAGACGGGCTCTGGCAACTTGTCCTGATGGCGCGCATTAACCCGTTCCATAACGACTACGCGCTCATTCTGGCGAAGCTTCCAGTCCAACTGACCTTGCCCGACGTCAATGGCATAGACGCGTTTGGCGCCCTGCTGAAGCATGACATCAGTGAAGCCGCCGGTGCAGGCGCCTACATCCGCACAGATTCGTCCAGCAACGTCAATACCAAACGTGTCCAGCGCACCGGCCAGCTTATAACCGCCACGACTGACATAGGGTAACGGCTGGGCCAAGTCGATCTCAGCTTCGATGGGCACAGCGGTACCGGCCTTATCCACGCGCTGTCCATCGACCGTCACTTCGCCCGCCATGATGATCGCTTGCGCTTTGCTGCGCGTTTCCACCAGCCCGCGTTCGACCAGCAGCTTGTCAAGCCGCTCTTTGCCCGACGCCATTACGCCTCCAGGCCGGGTCGAAGCCTCGACTCCCAGTCCGCCAGCGCGTCCGTGAGAGATTGCTCGAGGGGAATCTCAGGCTGCCAGCCAATCTGATCTTGAATATGGGCGTAGCTGCCATAGATGCACGGCGTGTCGGAAGGATGCATGCGCGCCGGGTCTGGCTTAATCTCCACTGCAACACCGGCCAACTCGACCATCATGCCCAGCAGATCACGAATGGACACCGGTTGCCCGGAACAGATGAGGTACCCTTCGCCCGGCTCCCCCATTTCGGCGAGCATGGTGTAGGCTCGAACCACATCGCGGACATCCGTAAAGTCTCGTTGACTGTCCAGGTTGCCAACAAACATGTGCGGCTCGTTCAACCCCAGCCGGATAGCAGCCAGCTGGCTGGCAAAATCGGGTACAACGAAGCCCGGAGCCTGATGCGGGCCAATGTGGTTGAACGGCCGCGCCTCAACCACCGGCAGACGGTAGCGCGCGTGGTAGACGCCAACCAGCAGACCAGCCGCCAGCTTGCTAATGCCGTACGGATGGCGGGGAGACGGGGGCGACTGCTCCGTCAGCGGCAAATCGTCCGCGTCCAGCGTGCCGTAGATTTCAGCGCTCGTTACGACGACAACCCGCGGACGGCCGTAGGCGACGGCCGCTTCCAGCAGGTTAGCCGTCCCGCCGGCGTTGATATCCAGGGTGCGTGCCGGATCGCCCCACGACCGCGCCGGATACGCCTGACCGGCCAAATGATAGATGACGTCGGGACGCGCCTCGGCCACGGCGGCCTTCAGGCTCTCAAGATCCATCAGGTCACCAGCGATCGCGTGGACCGCAGAGTCATCGGGCAGGGTTTGATGACTGGTCGCGTCGTGGACCAGCGCCAGAATCTCATCTCCCTGTTCCAGCAAGCGATCAACCAGGTGGGATCCTGCAAATCCGGTCGCGCCGGTGACGAATACGCGCATAACATCCTCGTGGTCTGGTAACGGCCGCTCCAGACAACAGCGGCCCACTTCGGTGCCATTATAACGCCCTTTTCGCCGTGAGCCGCATCGAACTGTAGGTGAGCGGTGCCTAGAGAAGTCGGCCCTGGACGAGCAGATCGCGTGCTCCCGCCCAACTCCCCACTATAATGGCCGTCATGGGTAGGCAGCAACAGTGGCTCGCGTCGTTGGCCGACCTTCGTTATGCAACGGGTTTGCGACTCCTGGCGGTGGTGGCCATTCTGGCGCTCCTCCAGCCCGCTCCGGCGTTGGTGACGGTCGGCGCACGCCAGCAGGTGACGACGAGCAAGCCGCTGTTGGGTGTCCACACGCGGCTGACGGACGAAGTTGAGGAGTGGAAGATCCAGCGCACGCTGCAGTTGGTGCGCGAGATGGGCGCCACAACGATCGTGGAGTTCTTCCCGTGGGCCTACTACCAGGCTGCCGACGGTGGCATCGCCTGGGAACATCCGGACATGGTAATCGACCACGCCCATGCACAGGGTCTCGAGGTCATCGCGCGCATTGGCCTGACGCCAGACTGGGCCCGCCCACCCGACACCGCGCTCACCTACCTGGATGAGGAGAGCTACGACGAGTTTGCGGCGTTTGCGGCCGCCTTTGCCGAGCGATACGATGGCCGGGTGACGGGCATTATCGTTGGCAATGAACCAAATCTTAGCTACGAATGGGGCTATCGCCCGACGACAGCGGCAGACTATGTTGCCTTGCTCCAAGTCGTTTATCCGGCCGTGAAGCAGGCTGCGCCGGACATGGACGTGCTGGCCGGAGCACTGGCTCCCACACTGGAACCGGCCGGATCGCCGTGGGGCCTGAACGACCTGACCTACCTTGAGGCGATGTATGCCGCCGGAGCCGCCCCCTACTTCGACGTGTTGGCCGTCCACGTCTATGGCTTGACTTTTCCGCCGTTGATTGAACCCGATCCCGAGGTTCTCAACTTCCGCCGTGTGGAACTCATGCGCGACGTAATGGTAGCCAACGGGGACGCCGAGACGCCCATGGCCATTACCGAGACCGGCTGGAACGACCACCCTCGCTGGGTCTATGGCGTGCGGCCGGGTCAGCGCATCCAGTACACACTGGATGCAATCGACTACGCAGAACAAAACTGGCCATTCGTAGAGCTGATGGCGCTATGGGCGTTCCGGTATGAAAAGCCGGAGAAGAGCTATATGGACAACTACACGCTGGTTACCCCTGAATTCTTTACCAAACCGATTTACGATGCCTTACGCGACTACACCGGCAACTGACCCACGCCACACCTCGTTCCACCGGCGGTTCACACTGCCATGGCTGGCACTGCCACTGCTGTTCCTGCTCATAATTGTGGCCGGTTGCCAGACGCGCGACGACTCCTGGACCCGGGTACAGGAGAGTGGCACGCTGCACGTGGGCATTGATCCGACGTACCCCCCTTTCGCGGTTGGCGTCGAGAATGGCGTGGTCGGGCTGGATGTGGAACTGGCCACTGCGCTGGCGGCCGAACTGGGCCTCGAACCCCGGTTCACCTACTTTGGCTATGACGGTTTGTACGATGCCCTGCTCACCGAGCAGGTCGATGTGTTGATCTCTGCCCTCGTCGTGGACCCTGACCGCACGCGAGACTTTGTCTACTCCACCCCCTATTACGATGCCGGGCAGGTGCTGATCATAAGCAGAGAGGATAACGCGGTCGAAGAGATGGCAGATCTGGCAGACAGCACCATCGGTGTAGAGTTGGGCGCGCTTGGTCACGTTGAGGCATTGGCAGCAGCGCGGCGCGTGCCAGGGCTGCAGGTCGAGACTTTCGGTTCAGCCGATGAAGCGATGGACGCCGTCGCCAGCGGGACGATGCGGGCGGCGCTGGTCGACAGCATCGGCGCCCGCCAATACCTGCTGAATCAGACTTCGGACAGTTCAGCCGCACTTCGACGACTCTTTCCGCCGGTCAACTCGGAACCTTTTGCTATCGTTTTGCGTAATGATGATCAAGAGTTGTTGGATCAGCTCAATGGCGCATTGCAATCCCTCATCGACGCCGGCCTCCTTGACCGTTTGATCCAGCAATGGGTCGGGCCGTGACCACCCGATTACGCTCACGTGTTTGCCCGATTTGCCATATAATGGATGTGAGCATGTACTACACAATTGGCAGAGTTCGCTTTCTGCAAAGGGGAACCGATGATACGCCTGAGACGTAGGATAACAGCAACTGCCCTCGCTTCACTGGCGCTGCTGATCCTGACGATAGCACCTGTGGCGCTGGCGCAGACGAAGAGCTTTTCCTGGGACGAATGGGACGTCAGAATTGAGCTGCTTGAGAACGGAAGTCTGAACGTCACTGAGACGCAATCGCTCGACTTCCGGGGCGCCCCATTTACGTTTGGCTTTCGCACGATTCCTACCGGGAGCCTCGGTCTCAACGACGGGATCCGCAACGTGAGCGTCCGCGAGGGCGATGTCATCTACGAGGAATCGTTCAGCAACTTCCCGGAAACGTTCGAGGTGACAAACCGGGGTAACGAAACAACCATTGACTGGTACTTCCCGCCGTCGCTTGGTCCGCATACGTACGAGTTCAGCTATATCGTAGATGGTGCTGTGCGTGTCGGTTCACCCGAACAGGGATCAGGCGATCAGATCTTCTGGACCACGATTCCGCCCGATCAGCCCACGACCATCCGAAACCATCGGACGACGATTGTGCTGCCCGAAGGCGTTGCTCCCCAGCAGTACACCGGCACTACTGACTACCTCGTTGAGGCCTACATCAACGGTGTGGAAACGGATGATGTGGCGATAGACGTCAGTGCCGACGGTCGTGTCATTACCTACGACTTGCTGCGACCTCTGGTCGCAGGCGAGGAATTGGCGGTGCGGGTCCAGTTCCCCCATGGTCTACTGCCCATCGAAACACCGGGCTGGCAGCAGCAGGAGCAGACCAGCGACATTTTGGGTCTAGTCATGTTGGCCGGCTCATTACTGCTCATCGTCGGTGGTCCGTTAGCGGTTGTCCTTCTCTGGTACACCCGGGGGCGCGATCCTGAAATCGGCTTTGTAGCGCCCGAATACCTGACGGACCCACCTGACGACCTGCCACCCGCCATGGTCGGGACGTTGATCGACGAAAAGGCCGATATACACGATGTGTTGTCAACGCTCGCAGACCTGGGACATCGAGGGTATCTGACCATGACCGAGGAGAAGGATGACTTCCTGTTGGCCCGCACCGAGGTAAGTCATACCGATCTGCGAAAGTATGAGCAGACGTTCCTCAACAAGCTGTTTGGCTCACATGATGAGCGCCATCTGGACGACCTGACGTATAAGTTCGCCGATCATCTTCCCCAGCTTCGGAATGAACTCTATGCCGAACTGGTAAATGAAGGACTCGTGCCCCGTTCACCACAGACGGTTCGAACCTCGTATACGGTTCTGGCTGTCATTGTTGGTGTCCTGGGCGTGGGGGCCACCATCGGCATCGGAATGGCCTTTGAACAGCTCAGCGCGTTCGCTTGTCTGCCGCTTCTGGCTGTAGTAGTCACCAGCGTCGCCTTGTTACTCGCCGCCCGTCACATGCCGGTGAAGACACCAAAGGGAGTGGAGGCGACGGCGAAGTGGGAAGCGTTCCGCCAGTATCTGAAGAACATAGATGAGTATCGTGGCATTGGCAGTACAAATGCCAAGTTTGAAGAGTATCTTGGCTATGCCATCGCCTTCGGCATGGAGCGATCCTACATTCAGAAGTTTGCCAAAGACCCGCAAACTCCCACACCGACATGGTACTTCCCTTACTTTCCTGTGTACGGACCCGTATTCACGTCTGGAGGATCGGGAACCGGCCCAATCGGCGGTGGCGGAACTGGCTCGATGCCCCGGCCTTCGCTGGAAGGTATGTCGGGCAATCTGACCGGTGGCCTGGCGGCTATGTCAGTTGGGTTGACACAGATGCTTGATTCGGCTAATACGGTGCTGCAAAGTACACCCCCGCCGCAATCATCTGGCGGTAGTGGCGGTGGATTCAGCGGCGGGTTTAGCGGTGGATTCAGCGGTGGATTCAGCGGCGGCGGCGGCGGCGCTGGTTTCGGATAGGCGGCGCAGAGACGGGCCGGTTCGTCTGCGACCCGTACCGCTCACAACATTGTTGATTAGATTGGGGTATAAACAGAGTTATGGGACGCGCACTTGGTTGGGTACTCATTGCGGGTGGAATTGTGGTCGGCATCGTCATCTTTGTCCTGATGCGCACGTATGTGAGCGAAGGCAACCTGACACAAGGTGCTGCCACGCTGGGCATGGTGCTCGGCTTTCTGGTGCTGGTGCTTCCCCAGCTGGCCATCGGCATCCTGATCCTGGCCCGAGGCCAACAGGAAGCCAAGGTTGCGGAGAAGGCATCGAAACAACGCGAGCTGCTCGGGTTGGTGGAGACGCAAGGCCAGGCCAACATCAGCGACATCGCCATCGAGTTGCAGGCAAGCCGGGACGACGTGCATCAGATGGTGTACGACCTGGTCAGCATGGGGGTCTTCACCGGTTACATTAACTGGGACAAGGGCGTACTCTACTCAGAACAAGCCAGCGAGCTGCGCGAACTGGACCGCTGCAGGAACTGCAA
This sequence comes from uncultured Chloroflexia bacterium, assembly GCA_963715935.1. GTDB lineage: Bacteria > Chloroflexota > Anaerolineae > Promineifilales > Promineifilaceae > Promineifilum. Next base: position 1,069,310 of record CAVQSM010000011.1, read on the forward strand.
TGGTCAGCTGGAGCTGGTGGGATCAGGTGTTATTGCCTGTCCCTACTGCGGCACCGAATACTTCCTGAGCTAGCAACGCTTCAGCAAGGCGAGTCAGTACTGGAAATAGTGAAACGGCACGCGATTACAAGGAGATCAGACTGAAAATGGACAAAGTCACTGGGTTCTATGAGATTATCGTCGGCGAGTCGACGACGCTGGGCAATCTGCTAAGCAAGATTCCCGGCCTGAGCGGCTATATGGAACGTGGTCGCCGGCGAGAGGCCGACCAGCTTCTGCGCGAGACAATCAGCGGCCGCCTGCAGGAAGTTCGGCTGGAGCTAAGCCAGGCTATCCAGGCGCTTGGTCGCGACATCGTCAGAGGGGTGGAGTATGCTGAGGACCTGGGCCGCGCCGACAACCAGTTGATGGGATTAATCGGCAAGATTCAGAATGCGCCCGTCGGGTACGCCGGCTTCTTCGACGCCATCAAGGTGGATGCCGAAGACCTGGCAAGACTCTATCAGTTTGATGCCACCATGCTCAACTACACCGACCAGATCGGCAGCGACAGCGCTGCCCTGCTGAAAGCAATTGACAGCGACGGTGACATTCGCGAAGCTATCAAAACACTCAACACCCACCTGCGCGAAGCCAACCAGACGTTTAACTCTCGACAGGAAGTCCTGAACCAGATTAAGTAACCACAGGAGGTTGCAAGCATGCCCCAGATATTTGACCGCGTAGCCGCCGACGGCTGGCTCAAAGATGAAATTGTTCAGAAGTTCCCGCGCGGCGGGTTGGGTGATATCAAGCTCGGCTCCCAGCTGATTGTCAATCCCGGCGAGATGGCCGTCTTTGTGCGCGGTGGCGTGCCCATGGGAACGTTTACGCCCGGGCGTTATACGCTGACGACTGAAAACATACCTATCCTGACCGATTTGATGGAAGCCGGCTTGTTTGGCGGCGCCAATGTGTTCACGGCGGATGTCTACTTTGTGAAGACAACCGACATGAACATGAAGTGGGGGACTGTCAACCCCATCATCGTCGAGCATCCACAGCGTATGCCCGGAGCCAGCGCCATTGTCGGCAACGGCAACTACATCACCAGCGTCAAAGACCCGTGGCGCTTCCTGAATGCCATGGACGCCTTTCGCGAGAGTGTCCGGCAGCAGGATATTAAAGCGCGTCTCGACCCGATGCTGGCAGTCATGATCGCGGACAAGCTGAGCGAACTGGCCATCGGCAAGGGGTTGGGACCGGCCGAGCTGCAATCTTTCACGAAGGAGATGAATGATCTCCTGATTGGATTACTGCAAGAAGACTTCGACGCGATTGGTATGAATCTGAACGATTTCAATATCAATCTGTCGCTGCACCCCCGTTCGCTGGAAGTGGTCACCAACATGGGCTACGGCACCAGCTACGTACAGAAGCAGCAGGCGGACGCGCTTCTGGAAGCGGCCCAGAATCCGGCAGGTGGAGCGCTGGGCGAGATCGGCTTCGGAGCGATGGGTATGGCCGCGATGCAGCAGCAGCAGCTCATGCAGCAGCAGCTCAATCAGCAGGTGCAGCAGCAAGGTGGCCAGGCGCCCCAACAGCCCGCACCCGTAACCGGCACACCCGATGTGATGACTCCGGCCCAGGCAGCGGCCGTTCTCCAGGTCACCGAAGCGGATGTTATGGCGGCGATCGAGTCTGGCGACCTGAAAGCAAAGAAGATTGGGTCGTCCTATCGAATCAGCAAGACCAGCATGGAGGAGTTCCTGGCTGGCTAGTGCAGGATAAGACTAAGGCAGCTTAACAGGGAGCCGGCCCGCAGCATGGGCCGGCTCTTTTTGTTTTCGATGGGGCAGCACAGGGCGTGACCAGGGAATCTAGAGCAGTTCGCGGCTGCGCACGCGCCGGAAGGCAGCGTGCACGTGCTCCTTGGGCGTGCCATCGCGGCGGACGACGCCTGCATTGCGCATCCAATCCGACCAGGCGAACCAGACGACGACGGGAACCAGGTCCGCGTACCGTCGTCCGACATATTGGTAGATGTCCTCCATGTAGGCGGCAATATCGGCGTAATGTTGCGGTCCAATTTCGTTGTCGTCTGCCACGCCGATCTCCGTTATCCAGAACTTCACCCCGGGCAGTTCTCGCTCAAGCGTTGCGAACGCATCGCCCAGCGTGCCGTACATCTTGCCCCAGTCGAATGGCGCTCGCGTGGCCCAGCGTGTGTAGGGATGGATGCCGACCGCATCAACCGGGAGCACGCCGCCCAGCTCTGCCATACAGCGCTGGACATAGTCGGCCGTTTTCTGCGGGCCGGTGGCCATGCCATTGAACAAGATGGGTGCTTGTGGCGCGGCGTCTCGGATGGCAGCGGCCGTTTCACGCAGGACAATGGCGTAATCCTCTGGCTTAACATAGACCGAGGCCGGATTGTTCTGTTTGTCGCCTTCGTTCCAGATCTGGTAGGCAACGCGATCGCCGTAACGACGATACCGCGCAGCTATCTGTCCGGCAGTCTCTGCAAGCTGGCGACCGTAGCTGAACCAGTCACCGTTGCCATTCCACGGCGCGTTGCCCCAGACAGTCTCCTGGTTGATGACAATCAGACTCTTGACGCCCACCTGGTTGTACGCCTGCACAATCGGATCGTACTGGGCAAACGCCTTATCAATCTGCTCCCGCTCAGCCGGATTGATCCGGGCTGATACCTTGAAGACGAAACGCGCCCAGTCGAAGCCTTTCAAGTCGCCGCTTTCAACCGGGTTGCTGTTGGGTGCGTCCGGGTTCACGTTCATGCCACGCTCAAGCAGCCCGGTCGAGGGCGACGGCGCATCATCCGGCGGGGGAGCGACCGGCTCCACGAGACGAGCGACGCGGTAGAACAGAGCGGCGATAATCGAGTCGCGCAGGGAGCGCCCTGCCTGACCATATCTCTCCATGAATGACGCCTCCTGAGCTGGCAGTAGCCAGGGATCGTTGATGCGATAGTCATCTCCGTCGCGACCGACGATCAGCACCCAATGCTGGTCAAATTCTGTATAGGGCGTATCGCGGGTCATGTCGACATGGACCGGAACGGGCACGCCTCTGGCAAGGCTGGCGTTGATCCGCTCCAGCAAGTCCGGACTGTCCTGCAGTCGGCCGTCATAGACGATATCCTGGTAAGCCACACTCAGGGCATCCCACCGCGTCAGGTACAGATCGAGAAACCCTTGACTCGGTAACAACCGCTCCTGCAACGTAAGTGGGTCTGACGACTTGCCCAGGGCGTTAGCGGTCATGGCCAGACACACAAGTAGACAACCCCACTCTCCAATCGTCTTGGGCGAACCGGGTTCACCCAGGCGCATATCCGCCCACAGCGGCTCGCGCTGCGACAGGGGCGCAGCGAGGGAGCTACCTGGCGGGCGCGGTACGACGATGCGCACATAGACCATCTCGCCAAACGGCTGCCCCTGCCCGTCTTTCATACGCCAGTCGGCGTAGAAAACACCCGGATTCGCTGGCGCCACCAACTCCACAGACACGTCACCTTCTTCGCCTGGGGCCAGCGACGGCAGGGCCACGCTCTGAACGACCGACATGCCGTTGCCACCCACGAAATGGAGCGTAAATGTAGAGGTCCAGGGCTGTGTGCCGCTGTTGCGCACACGCCATGTCTTATTGAAGCGCTGGCCGGGTGGAATCTCGCTGTCGTCCGGTATGGTCACATCGGCTACGAACTGACCGCCAATAGCGACCGCTGCCGCATCCGGTACGGGCACAGCTTCAATGCGTGTGTAGACCACATCGCCAAAGCGATGACCGTCTCCGTCTTGCAGTCGCCACTCGCTGAAAGCCACACCGGGAGATGAGGGCACGGTCAGCTCCAGAGAGAGCTCAGCCATTTCGCCCGGCTGAGTAGTGGGCACGGGCCATGCCAGTTCTTGAGTCAGCGGAAGGCCGGACGTATGGACAAGACGGTAGGAACTGTCCCAGGCGACTGAGCCACTGTTCTCAACCCGCCACGTCTTGGTGAAGAGTGAGCCGACGGGTAACCGGGTGTCGTCGGGTATGGTAACGTCGCTGACGAACCGGGCGTTTGCTCCGGCTTGCTCCAGTAGGGACGACATCGGCGGTGGGGTGAGCAGCGCCTCCAGTTCGTCTGGCGTCACCTCCGCGAAGGTCGTCGAGAGGGTCATCTCGGTGATGGAGCGAATCAGGCGTGCTGCCTGACGATCAAGCCCGCGGCGGTCCGGTCCCAGACGCCACAGCGCGGCGCCGCGTATCTCCGGATAACGGCCGTACAGTTCGGCGACGGCGGCCACATCGGCCAGAGCGCGAACACGATTAGAGGGCAAGCGATCAGGCGTCCAGCCCCATTTAGTGATCAATACTGTCGGACGGCGGAGCTGGGCGCGATCGCACGTGGCAAAGAGCTGGTAGAAACGGCCGATATTCTCATCTCGATCGAACCAGATATCGTCGACCTGACGGCTGAACTCCTGAAGAGCGACGCCGACGTGTTCAGGGTGACGGCTGCACAAGCCGAGGAAACGCAGCATGGGTTCGCGCTCCCAGGAAGTCGCTGGCGGCGTTCCTACGGGAAAGCCCGGCAGGGCCAGCTTGTACCCATCTGACAATGTGTACTGAGCCAGTGTGTAAGCGAAGCGGCCCAGCCAGTTGCCGTCGGGCACCGCCGAGGCCTCTAACTCCATCGGCGCCAGCCACACCAGCTTCGGCTGCAGGTTGGGCGGCAGGATTTCGCGGACGGTTTGCCAGTACGCCAGGGCAGCGTCATCAGGCAGTCGCCTGAAGTCTGGCGCGCCGGGACCGGCGGCGGGACTATAGACGATGGTGTGGGAGACGTCCGGGTTTCCGCGGGCAAGGGTCTGGGCGATCTCCAATCCCTCACCGGGCCCGTCGACCGTCAGGAAGAAAGGGATGCCGGCGGCGTCGAGTGAGTGGAGATAGTCGACCAACGGTCTTCCGGCGGTTGAGCCAGATAGATAGAATCCAATCTTGTTAAACGCCATTCTCACTACCTCCTCTGCGCTGCGTCCAGAGACATGCAACAACAGGCTATCAAGTATAGCCTGTTGCCGCAACTGTTTTTTACAGCAAGGGACTCTAGCTGACGGCGGACAAGAGCGTCCGCACCCGCGCAGTGGCTTCGGGCAGTGCCGCCAGCACCGCCTGTGACAGATGTTCGGACGGCACAAACGTTTCGCCCGTCACAGTGACCATCATCGCCGGTGGCGGCGTCCCAAACAGCTGTGCAGATAGAGCCAGCAGGCCGGATGGTGTCAGCTCATGGAAAGTAAACGACGATGTGTCACGCTCGGCCTCAACAGGGAAGTGGGCCACGACCCCAGGGGTGTTTCCTTCAGCGGCGTCGACGAAGATCAACTGTGTCGCCCCGCTGATGGACTCGGCCAGCTCCGGTGTCAGTTGGTGCGTAAGGATGAAGGCTTTGTCCCCCTCGTCCTCTTCGCGCTGCAGCCGGTCAAGAATGTGCCATGCCACGCCATCATCGCCGCGCAACGGATTACCGAAGCCGATGACGAGCGACTTGCCTGCATGTGCATCATCCATAAGCGTGCCTCGCGTCAGCCAACCTAGCTGCGTTTCACCTCGGTGATGACAACGCCCTGCGGATCAAGGAGTTGAACCTGAAGGGGCATCTTGCCAAAAGCATGGGTCGAACAGCTGAGACAGGGGTCAAAGGTGCGGATGACGGCCTCGACCCGGTTCAACATGCCCTCCTGGATCGTCTCGCCATGGACAAAATGGCGGGCTACCTGAAGCACACCCTTGTTCATTGCCAGGCTGTTGTGGCCTGTTGCAATGAGCAGGTTGGCCCAAAGGATCAGCCCGTTGCGGTCTATGCGGTAATGATGGAACAGTGTGCCGCGCGGGGCCTCGCTCGCGCCTATACCTTCCAGCCGGTTCGGATCCGCCTTGGCCCGCACGTGGTCGCTGAGAATGTCAGGGGACTGCAGGAGGCGTTCTGTCTTTTCCACACAGTAGAGCATTTCGATCAGTCGGGCGTAATGATACTGGAATGAACTGAGTGTTGCTCCGCGCTCCAGCATACGAAATTCTGCCCACTCCTGGTCAGCCAGCGGCGTGCCGCAGCGGTCGATGATGTTCAGCCGGGCCAACGGACCAACACGGTATATCCCCTCCGGGTAACCGAGCGGCTTGTAGTAGGGTGACTTCAGATAGGAGTCCGGCTCCACAACTTCGCCGATGAACTCGTCGTAGCGGTCGGGGTCAATCTGGTCTTCCACAATGTGGCTGACGGCGTCCATAAAACGCAAATTGCCATCGTACATTTCCAACTCACCGCTGCGGTTCACGAGACCCATGAACATCGAAGGGAAGTTGGCGAACGTTCGGATCTCAGTATCGAACTGGCCAAATAGCTGCTTGTACCAATCGAGCGTCCGCTGAATGCGTTCGATGGCATCCGGGACACCGGCAAGGATGAGGTCACGGTTCTCTTCTGTCAGCGGAGCGTTCACGCCGCCCGGCACGACCCAGGATGGATGGATGCGCTTGCCACCCAGCAAGGCGATTATCTCTTGTCCATACTGACGCAGTCGAATGCCGTCGCGGGCCAACTCTTCGTTCGCCGCTGCCACGCCGAACAGATTGCGCTGGGTCGGGTCGGAATCCATGCCGAGGACCAGGTCCGGAGACGACAGATGGAAGAAGCTGAGGGCGTGGGACTGCAAAATCTGGGCCAGGTTCAGGACACGCCGCAGGTTGGCAGCTGTCTCCGGGATCTGAACCGCCAGCAGCTCATCGCACGCCTTGGCCGAGGCAATCAGGTGGCTGACCGGGCAGATGCCGCAGATGCGGGCGGTAAGCGACGGCATTTCATGGAACGGCCGTCCTTCTACCAACTTCTCAAACCCGCGAAACTGGGTTACATGAAAACGAGCATCGCTCACATGGCCGCGATCGTCTAGCTGAATCGTTATCTTGCTGTGCCCTTCAATCCGGGTCACGGGATCAATCAGGATTGTCTTACTCATCATCTGCCTTCCTTCATTCGTTTCGTCCGGGCGTCTAGGAGCCGAAGTGTGTCAGCGTGGCCAGGTCCGGCTTGCGGCCCGCCAACAGCTCAGTCAGGGTATAGAATATGGTGTCGGCAGACGGCGGGCAGCCCGGCACAAAGACATCGACCTTGACGACCTCATGCACCGGCACGGAGTTGGGTCGCAGCGGCGGAATGACCTCGACCGGTATGTGACCCGGCTCGCTCACGTTCTCGATGTAGGAGCGATTGAGCACGGCATCAACTTTGAAGCGGTTGCGCATGGCGGGCACGTTGGCGGTCACGGCGCAGTCACCGAGCGAGACGAGTGTCTTCGTGTGCGCCCGGACCTTGCGAATCTTGTGGAAATCATCGTCCGTGCTGACCGCCCCTTCAATTAGGGTGATGTCGGCCATCTCCGGAAAGTCCTTGTTGTCGACCAGCGGACTGTAGACAAGGTCGGCAACAGCCGCCAGATCCAGTATCCGCTCGTCAATATCCAGAAAAGACATGTGGCAGCCAGAACAACCATCCAACCATACGGTAGCCAGTTTTGGTTTATCGCTCATTATCGTCCCTCGCGCATGGTGCGCAGATATGGCAGGAATTCATGCCGTTTGGTCATTTCCGAGACCGCCTTGCCCTTCGAGAAGAGCGCGCCGGTCGGGCAGACCTGCACACACTTGCCACAGCGCGTGCATGAATCTGATTCGCCCCACGGCTCATTCAGATCGCTGATGATGCGGGCATCGACCCCCCGCCCCATCACATCCCAGGTGTGCGCCCCTTCAATCTCATCACAAACACGAACACAGCGCGTACACAAGATGCAGCGGTTGTGGTCGATGCCATAGAAACGATGGGAGGCGTCGACACTCAACTGTGGATTCAGGTAGGGCACGCCAACATGGGTCATGCCCAGCTTTTCGCTCAGATCCTGAAGTTCGCAGTGACCGTTGGACACACAGACTGAACAGACATGGTTTCGCTCCGAGAACAGCAAGTCGAGCACCTGTCGCCGGTAGGTCAACAGCCGGGCTGAATCGGTCGTCACTTCCATGCCCTCTTCGGCATAGGTCATACAGGCCGGCTGCAGCCGCGAACTACCACCGATCTCCACCATGCACAGGCGGCAGGAACCGACATTGCTGACCCCTTCCATGTGGCACAGCGTGGGGATGAAGATGCCATTCTCCTCAGCCAACTGCAGAATCGTTTCGTCTTCACGGGCGCCGACGTCGATGCCATCGATCTTCAGCGTCTTGATGCGTGATTTGTAGCCTCGTTTCATCCTGCCACCTCCATCATGTCGGCCGTTTCGTCCGGCAGCATACAGTCGTCGTATTCGTTGCGGAAGTAGTGGAGCGTGCTCATAACCGGATTGGGGGCCGTCTGGCCCAGTCCACAGAGGCTCGTATTGCGAACCATGTCGCACAACTCTTCCAGCAGCTCCAAATCTCTGGGCGTTGCCTCGCGGCGGCTGAACTTCTCCAACAGGTTGTGCATGTGGACGGTTCCGACCCGGCAGGGGACGCACTTGCCGCATGATTCGGTCATACAGAACTCCATGAAGTAGCGAGCCACATCGACCATGCTGGAGGAGTCATCCATCACGATCAGGCCGCCCGATCCCATGATCGAGCCAAGCTTCGCCAGCGATTCGTAGTCAACGGGAGTGTCGAGATACGCTTCGGGAATACAGCCGCCGGACGGTCCGCCGGTCTGAATCGCCTTACACGTTCCGCCACCGGAAATACCGCCTCCGACTTCAAAAATGATCTCACGCAGCGGCATGCCCATCGGCACTTCGATCAGCCCGGTATTATTGATGCTGCCTGCGAGGGCAAACACTTTGGTCCCCTTGCTGGTGTCGGTGCCAACGGACGCGTACCAGTCACCGCCGTTGCGAATGATTGGAGCGACGTTGGCGAACGTCTCGACATTGTTGATAAGCGTCGGCTCGCCCCACAACCCCAGTTCAGCCGGGTACGGGGGACGGGGTCGCGGCTGACCGCGCTTGCCTTCAATCGAGGCAATGAGCGCCGTTTCTTCGCCGCAGACAAATGCGCCTGCGCCCAGACGAATGTCAATGTGGAAGCCGAACAGGGTGCCGCCAATGTTGCTGCCCAGCATGTTGACCCGGCGGGCCTGCCGAATGGCAGTCTTGAGCCGGGAGACTGCCAGCGGATACTCGCCGCGGACGTAGATGTACCCTTGCCGCGCACCGAGTGCGTAGCCCGCAATGGCCATTCCTTCCAGGACGCGATGCGGATCGCTTTCCAGGACGCTGCGATCCATGAACGCACCGGGATCGCCCTCGTCTGCATTACAGATAATGTACTTGTTGTCGCCGTCTGCCTTGGCCACGGTGGTCCATTTCAAGCCGGTGGGATAGCCGCCGCCACCCCGACCACGCAGACCACTGGCAATGATTTCGTCGATCACCTCGCCCGGTGTCATCTCCGTGACAGCCGTGAGCAGCGCCTGGTAGCCGTCTCTGGCGATGTACTCTTCAATGCGCTCCGGGTCAATCAGACCGCTGTTCTCCAGCACGATTTTGGTCTGGCGCGTGAAGAACGGCACGTCGGTTGCGCATACCAATCGCTCGACTGGCCCTTTGTCCAGCGCATCCACAATCTCCGGCGTATCGTCGACTTTGACGTTCTGATACATGACCGACCGTTCCGGTTGGTCGGCATCCACGGCAACCAGCGGACCCTGAGCGCACAGGCCCATGCAACCGGTTTGGCGCACCTGGCACCACCGTTCGAGGCCGCTGCGAGCGATCTCCTTATCGAGCGCGTCCTTGACGACGTCACTTTGCGAGGACATGCAGCCTGCCGCCATGCAGACGTTGATCGTATGGGAGTACTGTTCGTTCGACTCCTTCTCGATTACCGCCATTTCCTCAAGCTTCTCGTACATCGGTTGCCTCCGTCATGGCGTCGAGCCGCTCGACCATTTCTTGCAAACCGAGACGGCCGACGATTTCACCGTCGAACACCGCCACCGGTGCGAGTCCGCACGAACCTAAACAGCGAGCCGATAGCAACGAAAGCTCACCATCTTCGGTCGTGTCTCCGGGCGTAATCCCGTACTTAGCCTCAATCTCGGCCAGCAGCTTGGGGATGCCCTTGATGTAGCAGGCCGTGCCCAGACAGACAACACACGTGTGCGTCCCGGCCGGTTTCAGGCTGAATAGGTGGTAGAACGTGGAGACACCGTACACCTGGCTGAGCGGCACGCGCAGTGCCGCCGACACGTAGCGCAGTGACTCTTGGTCAAGGAAGCCAAACGTCTCCTGAACCGTGTGCAAGGTTTCTATGAGGGCGTGGCGTTCGTAGCCGTTTCGCTGCATTGTGGCTTGAACCAGACGCCAGCGACGGTCATCCGACGGCGGTTCCACTTTTTCCATGCGGGATAACATGACACTCCTGTAAGGCGTTTGCGACCAGCCAATTGGCCGTATCGCAACGCAACACTTGGCGCAATCTCACCAAAGCGTCACCCTGGGCCGGTCAACTAGAGACAGCCGACATAGGTGATAGCTAGGCGCATTATCAGGTGGTCAGGAAAAAATGGTTAGTGAAATTTGTCACAAATAAACGCGACAAGTGTCATGTTTGTTGCAGGACTGTCCCAAACGGATGTGCCGGATCGCCCAGGACGGTGGCCAATCCCCCCGCTTCCAGGCCGGAGAAGATGCGAACGCGCAGTCCCGGCTGCTGGGCGGTCAGATCCAGCATCTGAGCGACCTTGGCCGACATGCCGCCCGTGACGTCGGTGCCCCGTGACCCGCCGAGAGCGGGCAAGACGGCTGGGAGCGTTTCGGGGGTGATGGACGGGATCACGTCTCCGGCCTGATCGTAGACGCCCGGCGTCTCGCCGGCCAACAGCAACCATGCCGGCGAAAGATGGGGCGCAAGCGCCATCATGACTTCCTCAGTCGAGACGATGGTGCCGCCCCGAACACGATCGAAGGCCACGTCTCCATAGATGACTGGGACGAGTCCGGCGGCCAAAGCGGCGATGACCGGCACGTAGAGCGCCTGATTCACGATGACGCCGTCATGGCACTGAACCGAGGCCGAGGGCTGCAAGGCGATCGCAGGCACACCAGCCGCCAACAGCGCGGCAACGACCGCCCGGTTGAGCCGGGCGGCAGCATCGCTGACGGCCGCAAACCCGTGCCACTGCGCGGGTGTCGACACACCCTGTCGTGTCCCGTACTGGGCCGCAGCCACATGGCCAAAAGAACCGCTGCCATGTCCAACCACCAGCTGGATGCGCCACGTCCGACGCGCGAGCGGCGGCTATCTCCACAGCCACGCGCTCCAGGACCTCACGCCGCAGCGCCTCAACGCCCGTCTTGTCTGTCAACAACGACCCACCAAGCTTCAGGAACAGCACATTGCTCATGAATTTGCTCCGTCCTCCGACAGGATCGTCCTGTCTTGAATGGTCATAACGGCCGCCTCGGGTGACTGGGCGAACGAGATGAGCGCTATGTCCTGCGGTCGCAGGAAGCCAAGATCAGCCACACTGGCGATCAACGTCTTCCCAGGCCGGTCCGAGCAGCACCAGTGAGCGCGAGGGCAGTTCGCCGACTTGCAGCAAGCTCCAGGCCAGCGCCATTTCTGACAGCGTGCCTACACCGCCCGACAACGTGATCATACCCACGTTGCGACTGACCAAATGCATGAGTCGCTCCTGCTGGGTAGCATACCGGATCTCTTCAGCCACCCACTCGTTGGCGGGAATAGGCCGGTATGTCTCGATGCGACTGCTGGTTACGCCGATAACGTGGCCGCCTGCTTCAGAGGCGCCCTGACTGACACCGGCCATAGTCCCGCCATAGCCGCCGGTGGCTACAGCGAAGCCAGCCCCCGCCAGCAAGCGGCCGACTTGCCGCGCTTCCTCATACCGTTCGCTTCCAGGCCGAGGCGCGGAGCTTCCGAAGACCGAGATGACTGAGCGTTCCATATCAACCTGTCGTGGGTTCTAGTCCGCCAGACCGGGAATACCCATCACCGACGTGGCGTGCCGCACGGCATTGCGAATCGCCTCACCCACCGCTTCCACGGTCATGTTGGCGACCAGTGTGCCGTCTACCTCTACCTGCCCGGTGGCCAATGCGAATGCCACATCCCCGTCATGCCGGGTATGGGACGGACGGATAGCCAGCGCAACGCCGTTCTGCGCCTGCTGCGAGAGGCGTGACAACTCGCTGCGGCTCAACTTCGCGTTCGTGGCCACGACGACCAGCGTCGTATTTGTCCCCCACGTGGGCCGCTGCTCCTGTTCCACAAAGCGCAGCGGATAGAGATCAGCCATCCAGCCGCCTTCCGGGTTGCGTGCGCCAGCCAGGACAGTGCCATCTTTATTGACAATATCGCCGACTGAGTTCACCACGGCCGCTGCGGAGACGGTCACGTCGCCGAAGACAACCTCGGCCAGACCGAAGCCTCCCTTCATCAAGTTCTGGAAGCCGGCCCACGTGCCTACCAGCACACCCGATCCCGCACCGACATTGCCCTGGGCAACGGGTTCTCCGGCATCAGCCGCCGCACAAGCCGCCCGGCCCAACTCAGCGTCCGGCAGGTACGCTCCCTGCCCCAAACCAAGATCGAAGACAACGGCTGCCGGCACGATTGGCACTGGCGTGATGGGCGTCATGTAGCCAATACCACGTTCAGCCAAGTAGCGCATGACACCATCGGCTGTGGCCAACCCGAACGCACTGCCCCCGGTCAGGACAATGGCATTGACTGGCTTGTCTTCCGGCTTGTCCGGGGCGAGCAAAGCAAACTCGCGGCTGCCTGGAGCAGGCCCGCGCGCCTCGACGCTGGCGTATGTGTCCGGGGGACAGAGGAAGACAGTGCAGCCGGTATGGTAGGTTTCGTTCGTGGCGTGGCCAATCTTGACTCCGGCAAAATCAATCGTCATGTGCGTACCTCCAAGGTTGAGAGATGTTGTACTGGAACAGCGCTATCCTGGCAATTCGGGTGCTGGGCCGGGGTGTCAGGCCGCGGAGAAGAACGCCTGCAGGCGGCGGTTGACGTCGTCCTGTTCCTCAATGAAAAACATATGCCCGGCGTCCGGGTAGCCCACATAGGTCGCGCCGGGAATCCGCTCGGCCAGCAGGCGGCCGTTCTCAGGCGGCACCAGCACATCGCGCTCGCCGTGCATGATCAGCGTCGGGACGGCAATCTGGTCGAGGTAGTCGGAGACATCGTGACTGGCAACGGCCTGGAGTTGGCCCATATAGCCCTGTGGCGTCTGTTTGTTTCCCGCCGCCAGATGGGCCAATTCGGTCACCAGATCGGGCCGCTCGGCCAGCGTCGTTGGGGACAACGTGATCCAGGCGCCATCCATGTAATCGTCATACCGGCTGTCCCCGGTGGCGGGCTTAAGCATGGACACTAACACGGTTGGCTCTGGCTGAACCGTCAGCGCGCCGCCAGCCGCCGTGCAGCCCAATGCCAGACGACGAACGCGCTCCGAATGCTGAATCGCAAGATTGAGCGCAATCATCCCACCCATGCTAAAGCCAAATACATTGGCAGAGTCGATTCCCAGCGCGTCAAGCAAGCCCGCCGCATCGTCCGCCATATCCACCATCGCATAGCCCGGCGGTGGCTGGGTGCTGCGCCCTGCCCCCCGATTGTCGAAAATGATCATGTCGAAATCTTCGCCCAACCGCTCGACCTGCCATTCGCACTTGGCCGTGTAGTCGGTCAGCCCGGCAATCATCAACAGCGCCGGATCGGACGGATCGCCGTGTCGCTCATAGTAGATATCCATATCGTTCACTCGGATTAGAGGCATCTGGCCCTCCCACATACAGCCCGGAAAACGGGCATCAAAGCTGTCGCCCGGTGCGACAGGCAATTTCATGCCCCGATTTTACGCAATTCCAAGACAAATGGGGTAAGCTCTCTGATGGTGTGGGCATCGGGCTGTGCTAGAATCGCTTGAGTCCCGGGGTGAAATTAGTTATGTCGCGAGCATTGGTAGACATTCGCATTCTACAACGTGAATACTTGCTGGCCATCAGTCGGGCAATGACAGCCGAACTTGATCTACCCGATCTGCTGCGCCTGATTCTCAAGTCGGCTGTCGAGCTGGTCTCCGGTCAGGCGGGCATCATTGCCCTGGCGAACCCGGACGGCGAGACGTTTCGCGTGGCGGCCGTCTACGGGATTCCGCCGCACCTCGTTGATCACTTCGCCCCGCTCATGCGAGGCATTCCCTATCGTGAGGATCATGAAGGCGAATCGTTTCCGGAACTGGTGGAGCGTCTGAAGCACATTGCGCGTGACGCCGATCTGGGCTTGAGCCAGGTGATTCGGCTGCCCCTGCGAGCCGGAGATGAAGTGATCGGCCTGATCTACGTCTTCCAGACCGGCAACTACTACTTTGCGGAAGACGCGCCAAACTTACTGCGCAGCTTCGCGGAACAGGCGGCCATTGCCGTCAAAAACGCCCGCCTGTATCAGGAAATTCACACTGAGAAGCAGCGGCTCGATGCGATATTGGAGCAAAGCGCCGACGGGGTCATGATTCTCGACAACCAGCAGCGCATCAAGGTATTCAACAAGGCAGCCAGCCAGATGACTGGCTATCCAGCTGCCGAGGCAATTGGCAAACTGCACGATGAAGTCATCCAATGGCGAACGGTCAAGACGGACACTAACTTGCAGGAAGCGCTGGACGACGGCTGGCCTTTGCCAAACGCCGCCCATCTATATGTAGAGGGTGACGCCACGTGCTACAAGGAAGCCTGCGCCCAGGCTGATCGCGATACCGTTAGCCTCGGCATCACCTACGCGCCGCTGCTAGACAGTGACGGGCAAATGACTGATATCATTGCCAACGTGCGCGATCTGACCCGATATCGCGAAGAAGAGGCATTGCAAAAGACGTTCATCTCGGTCATTAGTCACGAGCTGAAGACACCGGTGTCGATCATCAAAGGCTATGCTGAGACTCTGCAGCGGGATGACGCGAACTGGTCTCGCGAAATCGTAGACGAGTCGCTGAACGTCATCAACGATGAGGCAGACAGCTTGAATGAGTTGATCGACAATCTGCTGGAGGTATCGAGGCTCCAGGCCGGAACGTTCCGGCTTGAGGTCAGCGACGATGTCAACCTGCCCGCCATTGCGACCTCAGTCGGCCGCAAGTTCAACAGCCAAACAATGAAACACGAGATTAGCGTCAACTTCCCCGACAACTTCCCGTCAGTCGTCGGCGATGAGCGACGATTGACGCAGGTGCTGAATAATCTGGTCACTAACGCCATCAAATATTCACCCGACGGCGGACGGATCGAGATTTCCGGCACGGTCCACCCGGAGCACGTGACCATTTCGGTTAGCGACGAAGGGCTGGGTATTCCGTCGAGAGACCAGAACCGCATCTTTCAAAAATTCGCGCGCCTGGACAACGCCCTGAGTCGCAAGACAGAAGGCACCGGGCTTGGCCTGTTCCTTTCCAAGGCAATAGTTGAGGCGCATAACGGTCGCATCTGGTTTCATAACAACAGCGACACGACGCCCAACGCACCCGGCACAACGTTTACTTTTTCATTGCCGCGGAGCTAGTTCCGCGGATTTTACAGTCTGCAATCAATCCGGTCAGACCTGTCGTTGCGAGCACGAGCAGTTGTGCGCGTCTCCAGCGGAGCGACGTCCGAATCAATAAAATAGGAGAGCGCATGCAAACCCAATTGACGTGCCCGAATTGTGGCACCCCCTATATGGCTGACATCTATCAAGTAATCGATGCGGCCCGCCAACCTCAACTCAAGCAGATGCTCCTCAGTGGGCAGCTGAACGTCGCTGTCTGCCCAAGCTGTGGAGCGGGCGGCCGCGTGGCCACACCGCTGCTGTACCATGACCCGGCGCATGAGCTGTTCATGGTCCATGTCCCGCAGGAAATGAACCTGGACCAGGTGCAGCGCGAGGAGATGATCGGCCGCATGGTGTCGCAGGTCGTTGACCAGACGCCGGCGGAGCAGCGCAAGGGGTACATGCTCCAGCCGCAAACGATCCTAACCATGCAAGGCTTCATGGAAAAGGTGCTGGAGACGGAAGGAATCACCCCCGAAATGGTCGCCCGGCAGCAGAAGCAGGCCGAACTTGTCGATACGCTCAGCAAGGCCGACAAGGACGTGGTCGACTACCTGCTCAAAGAGCGCGGCAAGGAGATTGACGAAACATTTTTCGCTATCCTGCGCGCCCAAATCGACGCCGCCGAACAGGCCAACGATAACAAACGGATGGTCCAGCTGGTCAATCTTCAGGCCAAACTGATGACGACAACCGAAGTTGGCCGTGAACTGGAACGACGCCAGATGGCGCTCCATGCCCTCAATCGTGAAGCCCAGAAAGCGGGCGGATTGTCGCCAGAGCTGCTGCTTAAGCACATCATCGCCAATAAGGACGATGAGGTGCTGGTCAACACTATCGCGGTTGCCGGGCAGGCCGCTCTTACCTACGACTTCTTCACCAAGCTAACTGACGCGATTGACAGCGCAGACGAACCGGACGCTGCCCATCTGAAGAAAGTGCGCGACGACCTTCTGCGGCTGCAGCAAGAGATGCGGGAAGCATCTCAGCAGATGTTGGCCCAGGCGAACGAAGCCCTTGACGCTGTTCTGGCCAGTGACGATGTGGAGCGGGCTGTTTTGACCCAGGCCGGCAGCATCGACGAAGCGTTCATGCACGTCCTGTCCGCCCGCCTCATGCACGCCGAGCAGAGCAACAAGGTCGAGGAGGTGGCCAAGCTGAAGCAGGTCGAAGCGATCATCATGAGCTTGATGCAGACAGACGCGCCGCCCGAGCTGGACTTTCTGAACCATCTGGTTCAGGCGACGACAGTTGAGGATCGCGCGGCCCTGATTGAGGAAAGCAAAGAGATGGTGTCGCCGGATCTGTTGGAGCTGGTCGACGCGCTCATTGAGCAATCGCGGTCATCCGGCCAGGCCGATCTGGCACAGAGGCTGGGAGAAATCCGCGAACAGTTGGAAACGGTTGTAGGCGCGGCAGGCGTCTAGGCTGCTAGTGGGGCGAATTGTCCAGACGAAATCCGTGACCCCGCACGGTCACGATGTAGTTGAATTCGTCTAGCTCCGCCAACCGGTCACGTAGGCGGCGAACCAGGGCGTCGATGGCTTGTTCAGAGACGCCCTCTCCGCCTGTCCCGGGCCAGACCACGTCGACGATCTGGTCACGACCGCACACAGCTCCATCCAGGTTGTACAACATTTGGAGTAGGCGGAACTGGGCCAGCGACAGCGGGGGGTCGAGTTCGCGGCCGTTGATGACGACGTTGCGGGTATCCTCTTCCAGCACCAGATTGCCTTCATCCGCGGTTGGCAGGTCAAACGTCAAGGGCAAGGTCGCATCCGTGCCGACGAAGAGCATCTTGACGCACAGGGCGATCTGAATCTCATCTCCGTCGTAGATCGGCACGGTGCCCTGGACGCGAGTACCATTCAGATGCGTACCATTCTTGCTTCCCAGATCGGCCAGCAGATAGCCTCCATCATCTTGCAGAATCTTGACGTGATGGCGCGAGACTTGCCGTTCCGGGAGAACGATGTCACATTCGCTGCCCCGACCAATGAGTATCTCCTCGGCATCCAGCGTCCAACGCTGGCCAGCCAACTCGCCATCCCGCACTACCAATACCGGTGTATCTTCCATGCTGTTGCCCTCACTTGCTGGGAATGTGTCAGGTTGCTTCGTAGCGTCCGTGACGACCTGTCGACAGATGCATTATAATGGATTCAATGAATGATCGTCCAATTGAACAATCAGACGTGGTTCTGAGCGCGACTTCCGCCATGCTTTCCAGCTCGCCCGTCGTGCCGCTTGCCGAAGGCACCGTGCTGCGAGAGCGATACCGGCTGACCAATATCGTTGGCCAGGGCGGCATGGGCAACGTCTACCGGGCGGAAGATTTGCGGCTGCCCGGTCGTCTCTGCGCTATTAAGGAAGTCACGCCAGATCCCCACCTGTCTGGCCAACTGCGGGAACAAGCCCAAAGTCAATTCTTGCAGGAAGCCAGCATTTTGGCCCAACTTGACCATCCCAATCTGCCGAAGGTCTCCGACTTTTTTACCGATGAGGGCCGTGACTATCTGGTGATGGACTTTGTTCCCGGCAAAGATTTGAAACAGCTGATGGAAGAGAGTCGAGCCAACGGCCGTCCGGTCGACGAGGCCGTTGTTCTCAGCTGGTCTCGCCAGATTCTCGATGCATTGGCCTATCTGCATCGTCAGACTCCGCCGGTCGTCCACCGCGATATCAAACCCGCCAACATCAAGCTCACGCCGGACAACCGCATTAAGCTGGTCGACTTTGGTCTGGTCAAGCTTCTCGCCCAGGATGACGCCCGCACCATTACGGTCGTCCAGGGTCGAGGCACCGCGCTCTACACGCCACTTGAACAGTATGGGGGTGACAGCGGCCATACGGACGTCCGATCCGACATCTACGCCATGGGGGCGACGCTGTACCATATTTTGACCGACGTTCCACCGCCCGACGCCAAGAAACGATTCCTGAGCCCCAGAGCACTGCGGCCGCCGGACGAGTTGAATAAGTCCATCTCTCATCATGTGTCCGAGGCGACGATGTGGGCGATGGAGATGCACCCCGACGACCGCCCGCAAACGGTCAAGCAACTTGAGGACGCGCTTAGTGGCGTGGGTGCGCGACCCAGCCGCAATGCCGAGAATCCGTGGGTGGAAGCAGTTTCCGCCAATTGGGCCATTATACTGGTAGCCATTGGCTTGCTCACAGTAGCCATTGTTCTCACACTTGCCCAATGAACGATCTGCCAATCAACTGCCCACGTTGTGGCGCCGATGAGTACCAAACGAAAGACGGCTTCACGCCGCAACGCAGCCAGCGATATCGCTGCCGGGAGTGCGGTTGTCGTTACACACCGTTCCCGAAGAGTCAGGGATACGATGAGGAGGTCCGCTTCCAGGCGCTCCAACTCTACCTGGAAGGGATGTCACTACGCGACATCGGCCGTCTGCTGGATGTCAATCATCAGAGTGTAGCCAACTGGATTCAGGCGTATGCTCGCTATCTGCCTCCGGACCTGCCACCCAGCATCGCCGAAATGGCCCGCCTTGAAGGGCTCTACGTTCTATAGCGCTCTCCGAAGTTCTCGCTGCGGACCACCACCACTCTTTTAGACAGAATACCCATTTTTCGTTGACGTGGTATGCAGCCGCCGCTATATTTGGCTGGACAGTATATACATTTTCGGTGTGATTCCCGATTGTTATCTTCTGACGTTTCGGCAGCAGCAGTCTACAAGGAGAACAGTAATGGCAAGTGTGAGCTATCAGCAGGTCTTTAAGCGTTTCGGTGATGTCACCGTCATCAAAGATTTCAACCTGGACGTCGCCGACAAAGAGTTCATGGTCTTTGTTGGGCCGTCTGGCTGCGGCAAGTCCACCAACTTGCGGATGCTGGCGGGTCTGGAAGAAGTCTCTGAAGGCAACATCGTGATTGGCGACCGGATTGTCAATGACGTCCCGCCCAAGGATCGCGACATCGCCATGGTCTTCCAATCCTACGCGCTGTACCCGCACATGAGCGTGTACGACAACATGGCGTTCGGCCTCAAGCTGCGCAAGATGCCCAAGGCTGAGATTGATACGCGTGTCAAAGAAGCGGCCGACATCCTCGGTCTGACCAGTCTGCTGGATAGAAAGCCCAAAGCGCTCTCCGGCGGCCAGCGCCAGCGCGTGGCTGTGGGTCGGGCCATTGTTCGGGAACCATCCGTGTTCCTCATGGACGAGCCTCTCTCCAACCTGGATGCCAAGTTGCGCGTCACTGCCCGTGCCGAAATCAGCAAGCTTCACCAACGTCTGGGCACGACTTTCATTTACGTGACCCATGACCAGGTGGAAGCGATGACGATGGGTGACCGGATCGCTGTTCTGGCCGACGGCATCCTCCAGCAGGTCGACACACCCCGCAGTCTCTACAACGAACCGGATAACGTGTTCGTGGCTGGCTTCATTGGCAGCCCCAGCATGAACTTCTTCAACGGCACGCTGGTGACTGAGGAAAACCGAGTGTTTGTGGATACGGGCGACTTCCGTGTCCGGGTTCCGGATGATCATAAGGAAATGTACGCATCCTATTCGGGTCGCGAAGTCGTCTTGGGCCTGCGGCCCGAACACGTTCACGCGCCCGAATTCGCGCCGCCCAACATCATCGGCGAACCCGTTACGGCCACGGTGGAGATCGTCGAACTGCTGGGTCACGAGCTGCACCTCTTCATGAATTCCGGCACGACCACATTTGTGGCCACAGTTGATCCTCGCTTTGGCGTCATGGCCGGCAACAAGATCGACGTCCTGTTCGACATGAGCAACATGCACCTGTTTGACCGCACGACGGAGCAAAGAATCAAGTAAAACGACTGGCGCACTTTTCGGTGTTCACCTTGTAGGAGGCAGCCGGCGCACCGTCCGGCTGCCTCTTTTTGCTTCCGGGAGAGCTGCCCGCGATCCGATTTCGCGTTGGTCGCTTGCCCACCCGCTTCCCGCTTGCTAGAGTAGACAGCCAGCTATGAGTGATCAACATGTACCCGTTGGGGAGTCGTTCCCGTTACAGTTCGCCTGGCGTCTGCCAGACGGCAGCTACGTGCGGGCGGTGTTCAGGGCCAGCGTACTCGACCTGGTGCCCTCTGCTGATAAATATATCGTCCGCCTGGACGAGTTAATGGCCGGGCGTGAAGAAACGCCTGATGGCGAAGCGAAGCCAGCTGAGGCGATCAGTCGAGCATATTGGGCACTTGTGGGGGATCTGGTTGGGCGTCGTCTAACGGTCGCTTACGAAGCCTCGGACGGCCGCGCCCTCTACATGCGGCTCGAAACGCTGACCGGCGAACACAACTACTTCTCCCGCTTTGACGACGCAGAGGTCGTCGCTCGCGGTCTGAAGGCGCAGCGCCGTCGTGTGGAATCAGGCGAAGACGCGCCGCCAGAGATCGGTCTGGAATAGCGATTCGGGATCGCAGCGCTGCTTGAGTTCGCGAAAAGCGGTCAGCGTCGCTCTCGCCCAGGTAGGCGCGGGCCACGTCCGGACGCAGCGTGCTGTCCTTCGCCAGATAGAAACGGCCGCCGGATGCCAGCACGATCTCATCCAGTTCCTGGGCCAGCCACGCCACACGCCGCCGGTTCGACTTCGTGATGCGGAAGTCCATCGCCATTGAGTATCCGTCCAGACCGTAACTGATGAGGAAGTCGTCTGGCCGGTGCCGCTTGAGTACGGTCAGATAGTTGGGCAGCCCCCGCCGCTGGCAAAGCCGCAAGATGGCGCTGAAGGCATCATGCGCATTTTCTTTGGGGATAAAAGGCTGATACTGGATCAATCCCTCTGGCAAGTAAGCGTTCTTCCAGTCGGGAATGTAGTCGAGCAGGAAGTGGAACTGGGCGTGAGGCTGTCGATATTGCTTGAAGCCCGATAGATGCCCGGCTGTCACTTTACCAAAGTTAATGAACCGCATGCCTGGATTATGGATCATCGGCTTCATGAACAGCCACATCATTGACCGGGGCAGCAAGCCAAACAGATTGGGCCCGATATGCTGGTTCTCCAGCCGCATCGTTTGCGCCGCGAGACTGTCTTCGCCCGGCGCAAGATAGTTGGCACGATGAACATCGCCCCGCCCTACCTGCTCCCCATCCGCCATCGCATCGATCCAGCCTACCACGTAATCGGACGAGTCGACGTACTGCTCGAAGTAGGCAAACATCTCGTCGAGATTGGCACGCGGCCCTGTCTCCACGTCCAGCAGGCCAGAGTAGATCGGCTTCAGCTGCAGCGTCAGGCTGGTGAAGACGCCCAGCATACCGAAGCCGCCAATGGCCGCATGAAATACATCGCTGTTTTCATCGCGGCTGCAGGTGATGATTTCGCCGGAAGCCAGCATAAAGTCGAATTCGAGGACGTGATCACCGAACGTACCGACGCGCCACGCGTTCTTGCCGTGGACATTCATCGCCGCACAGCCACCCATCGTCGTCATGCTGGTGCCCGTGGCAATATACGGCCACCAGCCATCTTCGAGCGTGTATTGCCACAACTCGGACAACGTGACGCCGGGTTCAACACACACCCTGCCGGACTGCGGATCCCAGTCGAGAATCCGGTTCATACGACGCAGGTCAATGACAATGTTTTCGCTGTTCATGGCCGCATCGCCATAGCTGTTGCCACCGCCACGCAAGCCAATAGACCGGCCGCTTTGTTTCGCCAACAGGAGCACGTCTCGCAGCGCCTCAATCGTGCTGGGACGGTAGACATAACTCATGCTGCTGCTGACCTCACCCCAGGATGCCACGCGCTCCAGATGCTCGGCAGGAAGCAAGCGCTCAGGCGAAGGGTTCTGGTGGGCCTTTGTCCGTTTCTTGGAAAGTGTCAACTCGTTCATAACCACCCTGTACGTGTTCAGGTCTGGACCAGAGCATCAGACCTAGAAACTCAGGCGACGAAAGATCACTGATGGGATTGACTGGATGATGCCGCTGACGTATCGCCAGCGACCGGGGACATAGACGGTTTGCTTGCCCTGGGCGTTGGCCGCATAGGCTTGGGCCGCCGCCTCGTCTGGCGAGATGACCCAGAAGGTTCGCGCCGCGTTCTTCAGCAAGCGCGTGTCGACAAAACCGAGCTTGACAGTGGTTACCGTCACACCGAAACGTGACAGCCTGTTACGGAGTGCCTCCAGATAGGTCTCAAGGGCACCCTTACTCGTATTGTAGACCGGGCTGGCCACACGACCGCGATCCCCGGAAATCGATCCCAGCCCAATGATTTGACCGGCCCGGGCCCGCTCAAAGCGAATCGCCGCTTGATTCAACCAGGCAACTGCACCAAGCACATTTGTCTCTATCATCGCCTTGTCTTTGGCGAAGTCGTACTCGTCCACGGCCATAGGAGGTTGGACACCAGCCGCGTAGACGATGAGGTCCAGCCCACCCAGGTCGCGGACGATCTGATCAAACAGCGCCGGAACTGCATCAAAATCGGTTACATCATGGACATAGGGCAGCACACGGGCTTGAGGCAAAGCGTCACCCACGGCGTCGCGCAGGGCCAGTAGTTCGGGTTCGCGTCGGGCAATAGCGGCCACATCGTATCCTTGCACAGCCAGCCGTCGCACCAAAGCCGCCCCCACCCCGGACGACGCGCCTACCACAATGGCAGCACGCCGGGGCTCCAATGGACGGGAAACAGTAGAGTCTAGTTCATTCATATCAATGCACTCAACACGACCTGATTGCCTGTCGTGCCACCTCTCATTCTATCAGAATAGCCCGGCAGTGCACCCTTCGCAGAGCAACCGCAGGCCAAGCGACGGCATGCCGATCGCTTGCACCAGTGGCCGCATCGCCGGTGCCTCGTCCTGAGACCAATGTCCGTTAGATCGGGTATGGAGTGCGCAGATACAGTCCAACAGTTTGTCAACCCGCGTGAAACTTTGCATACTATAGGAAATCCCTTTCCCGCTGGGCATGGTACGCCGAATCGACATGCCCGGCCAAAAAATCATACGTCTTAAGAGGAGAATGCAATGAAGAAGACCTTCGCGATGTTTCCCCTGCTGCTGATTAGCATGTTGATCCTGGCTGCTTGTGGTGGCGCCGCAGCCCCTGCTGCAGAGCCAGCTGTCGAGCAAGTCCAGGAAGCTGCTGAACAGGCCGCTGCCGTGGTAGAGGCCGAACCAGTTGAAGAAGCGGCTGCTGCAGCCGAGACGATGGAAGAAGAAGCCGAAGAAGCGATGGAAGAGGAAATGGCTTCAGAGGAAACCGCGACTGAGTCTACGGAAACAGAGACGGTCGAAGAACCGATGGCAGAAGCACCTGTGGAAGATGGTATCGCCGGACGTCCGGTCACAGGCTTCGACGCCGCCACCGGCCTGGAGATTAACCCGCTGGACGTTGTCCCCGGCGTTGATTTCATTGTGATCGGCTCCCTGATCAGCTTTAACCTGACGCCACAGGAAAGCCCGGAGTTTATGGTGCAATCACCTGAAGGAACGCGCTACCGTATCCAGAGCCAGGCAGTCTCCGAAATCTTTGCCGAGGATGGGTCACAGCTTGCCCCTCATGAGTATCAGCGCGGTATGTTCGCTACCGCAACCGTGCGTCTCGATGAGTCGGGCGGCGTCACCTCCGTTGTCTTGTCGGATGACTTCATGTTGTTGTCCGGCGAGTAGCTCCCTACACACTCCAAAGAACCAAGAGCCGTCCTGAGCAGCATCAGGGCGGCTCTTTCGTTATCCTGATCCCGCCCAGCGCTTTGACCCTATTGACAATTTAGTTCGGCCTCGTATAATTCTATCTAGTTATATTACGTAACCGAAGGAATTACCTATTGGCAAACATCAATCCGTCGACCAATCACCTCAAGCGAGAGAGGTTTCGTCGCTACATGCAAGATCGCTATCCGGAGATCAATCACCAATCCTTCCGTCTGATGGATGAGATGCGCATGGTCTCACATCTACTCCACCAACTGAGCGAAAGTAACCTTGCTGAGAGTGGGCTGTCGTACGCCCAGTATCGCATTCTATTTATGCTGCACTTTGCGGAGGAGTCAGATTCATGCGGCCTGACGCCGTCCGAGATTAGCAGCCGCCAGGGAACCAGCCGAAACACGATCAGTTCGCTGATTCGGACGCTGGAAGAAGACGGCCTGATCAGGCGCGAGCTTGACGTCGACGACCGCCGCAAATTCAACATTTTGCTAACCGAAACTGGACGAGATGTCGTCATGGAGCGGGCCAAAGAGCACATGCTCATGGTGGACACGATATTCAAAATCCTTGACCCCGTCGAGATGGAAACGCTAAGCGACCTCTTGCAGAAGGTCAATGATCACGCCATCACATTACGCGACTCACAACAACTGGAACCAATCGGAGGTAGTCATGCAAGCAACTAAACGAGGGCCAGGCGGCGGGCAGCCAGGCGGACGCGCCCTTGGCCGCGCGGTCCAATATCTGTTTGAATACCCGCGCCTGACCTTTGGCGCGCTCTTCGCCCTTCTGGTGGCTACGGGCGCCCAGTTGGCTGTGCCGCAGTTGGTGCAGCGAATCATCGACACCATTGTGGCCAGCGCCACTGACCAGGCGATTCTGAATCTGCCGGCCAGTATCCAGCAGGCCGCCGCGGATAACCTGGGGCTTGACCTGACAGCCGTGCAAATTCAGCTGGACGATGCACCGAGCGCCCTGATCTGGGCCACCATCCTTATTGTGCTGTTCGCGGTAGCACGCGGCGTCTTTTCATTTGCCCAGAACTATCTGTCGCAAGCACTGTCGGAGAGCATCGCGTTTGACATGCGAAACGACATCTTCTCCAAAATCCAGCGCTTGAGCTTCAGTTATCACGACCGCAACCGGACCGGACAGCTGATGGTTCGGGCCACTGATGACGTGGAGCGCTTGCGTGGATTCCTGGGTCAAGGTCTATTGCTGGCCGTCCAGGCGCTTATCTTGCTGGTCGGCACGCTCATCATCCTGATGCTGACGAACTTTCGGCTGACACTGGTCGTCTTGCCGGTTCTACCCATTGCGCTGGTCGTCTTTATGTTCTTCGGCCAGATCTCGCAGCCGCTCTTTGCCGAAGTGCAGCGCCGCCTCTCGCGGGTCAATACCAGCCTACAAGAGAATCTGGCCGGACTGAAGGTGGTGAAGTCGTTTGCCAGTGAGGAGTCGGAACAAGAGAAGTTCGACGACAGCATCGACTCTCTGATGGAGCAGCAGATCAAGGTTAGCCGGGTCTTCTCGTTCCTGTTTCCGTTCATCTTCCTGGTCGCCAACCTCGGCCAGGCGGCCGTCCTCTATTTCGGTGGTCGCCAGATTATCAACGGCACACTCACCCTGGGTGAATGGCAGAAGTTCAGCCTCTACCTCGTCTATGTCTTTATCCCGATGGGCCAGATCGGTTTCATTATTTCGCTCATGGCCCAGGCATCGGCCAGCGCCGATCGCATCTTTGAGATTCTTGATGCGACCAACGACGTCGTCAATAAGCCCGACGCCATCGAACTGGGCCAGATCGAAGGCCGCGTTGAGTTCAACGATGTGACCTTCCGTTACTTCGCGGGCAGCGACGCGGTGCTAACTGACATCAACATTGAAGCCGAGCCGGGTATGACCATCGCGCTGCTTGGGTCCACCGGAAGTGGCAAGAGCACGGTCATTAATCTGATTCCTCGCTTCTACGATGTGAGCGAAGGCAGTGTCAAGGTCGACGGCTACGACGTGCGCGACGTTAATATCGAAAGCCTGCGCCAACAGATCGGCATCGTCTTGCAGGAAACCACACTGTTTAGCGGCAGCATCAGAGATAACATCGCATTCGGCCGTCCAGACGCAACGGACGAGGAAGTAATCGCAGCCGCTGAGGCAGCGGCTGCCCACGACTTCATTTTGGACTTCCCCCAAGGGTATGACACACCGGTCGGCGAACGGGGATCAACGCTGAGTGGTGGCCAGAAGCAGCGTATCGCAATCGCCCGGGCGCTCCTGATGGACCCGCGCATCCTGATTCTCGATGACAGCACCAGCAGCGTCGACTTGACGACCGAATTCGAGATCCAGCAGGCGTTGGACAAACTCATGGAAGGACGGACCAGTTTCGTCATCGCCCAACGTATCAGCACGGTGCTGAACGCCGATCAGATTCTTGTACTCGACCAGGGCAAGATTGTCGCTCGCGGCAACCACGAAGACCTGATGGAAGACAGTCCCATCTATGCGGACATCTATCATTCGCAGTTGGCGGAGGATGTGGCCCCGGTCGCCTAGCCGGACGCGCTGCCCATCAGGACGCGATACGATAATCGGAGATAACTATGTTCAATAATCAGTCTAATATCCTTGACAAGGAAACGAGCAAAGCGACCAGCGTCGGTGCCACGCTGAAACGTCTCGGAAGCTACTTCAAGAAGTATGCCTGGGCGCTCATCCTGGTCGGCCTGCTTATCATCGCCAGCACCTACACTCAGGTACTCATTCCCAATCTGATCGGGCAGTCGGTTGACTGCTATCTGGCTCCGTTCGCGGGACAGGAGGCAGCAAGTGCGTTCCTTGATGCGGAGGGCACCCTGCCCCCTGCCGCCGCTGACGTGGTGGTACGCCCACCTGAGGCCAGCGAAGCAGCATTCAGCAACTGTTGGTACACCACCCCCAATCTGGTCGCCACCGCTTCGGAAACCTTGGCTGGCTTGGGCAGTCTGGTTTTGCTGATCGTCGGTCTGTTCCTGATCAACGCTGTCGTCAGCGGCCTGAGCTTCTATATGATGAGCGCTGCCGGTTACCGCGTTCTGCGCGACCTGCGGGCTGAGGTGTTCGACCACATCCAGCATCTGTCGTTGGGCTACTTCGGCACTCACGAAGCGGGCGACGTCATGAGCCGCTTCACAAACGACACGGACACGTTACAGCAGGTGATCGGCTTTGGCCTCATCTCAGTGCTCCAGGGCGGTTTGCTCATCGTCTGGACCATCGTGGCCATGCTGCAGCTCAACGTGCCGTTCGCACTGCTCAGCCTGGTAACGCTGCCTCTGATGTTCATCGCCACACGCTGGTTCTCCGGACAGGCTCGCAAAGCGTTCCGCAAAGCGCGAACGGAGATTGGCAACGTCAATGCCGACTTACAGGAAAGCATCTCCTCAGTCCGCGAAGTGCAGGCTTTCAGCCGCGAAGATGAGAACATTGAGCAGTTTCGCGTCAACAACGCCGCCAATCGTGATGCCAACATCCGGGCGCAAGCGTTCACCAGTGCACTCGCTCCCACGCTGGAGGCGTTCAGCTATGTTAGTCTGGCAATCGTTGCCGGTGTCGGCGGCTTGCTGCTGTTGAACCAACAAGGGTTCCTGGGCGCGACCATCTCGGTCGGCCTTATCATCACCTTCATTGGCTATACGCAGCAGTTCAACCGACCGGTACAGCAGATCTCTGTGCTGTGGGCGACGCTGCAAAGTGCCATCGCCGGCGCAGAGCGCATCTTCTTCCTGCTGGATGAACCGCTGCAAATTGTCGACAGCCCCGACGCCTACGAGCTGCCGCAGATTGAAGGTGCGGTTCACTATGAGGACGTGTGGGCAGAGTATATCGAAGGCGAGCCTGTGCTCCGTGGCGTCGACATCGAGGCCAAGCCGGGCGAGATGATCGCCATCGTCGGCCCAACGGGCGCAGGCAAGACGACCATCATCAACCTGCTGCCACGCTTCTGGGACGTGTCCCAGGGCAAGGTAACCATCGACGGTCACGACGTGCGCGATGTGACGCTGCACAGCCTTCGTTCGCAGATGGGCATTGTCCTGCAAGACTCGTTCCTGTTCAGCGACACGGTCATGAACAACATCCGCTACGGGCGCAAGGACGCCACGGATGAAGACGTCATCGCCGCCGCCAAGCTGGCCCACGCAGACGAATTCATTTCTCGCTTACCCGACGGCTACAACACCGTCCTGGGCGAGCGCGGATCGGGCCTGAGCCAGGGACAGCGACAACTCCTGTCCATCGCCCGTGTTGCGCTCATCGACCCGCGCATCCTCATCCTCGACGAAGCCACGAGCAGCGTTGACACACGGACCGAGCGCGAGATTCAGCAGGCGCTGGAACTGCTGCTCTCAGGACGGACGAGCTTTGTCATCGCCCATCGGCTGAGCACCATCCGCCATGCAGACCAGGTGCTTGTCGTTGAAGACGGTCAGATTGTTGAGCGAGGCAAGCACGACGATCTACTCGCCGCCAAGGGTGCGTACTACGACCTGTACGTCAGCCAGTTCCGGCGCAAGATCGAAGAAGAGGACGTGACGCTGGACGAGATTATCGAAGCAGACGGCTTCCTGGTCGCTGGCGACTGACGCCACCTCATAACCACAAGACCGACAAAGGGCGACGACCGAATGAATCATCGGACGTCGCCCTTCTTGTTTCCGGCGGGCAGTTATCCGAGCCGCACCGACCAGGCGTGGCGCTAGAGGTATTGCTCAAAGAAGGCGACAAGGACTTTCGGATTCTCCAGCACGTACTGGAAGCCGTGATAGTGATGGGACCCATCGACGTAGAGAGGCCCCTCGCCATGCGGCGTCACCTGAGCCAACCGGTTAACATCTTCCACGCTGCCCCACTGGTCGTTCTTGGCCTGTATATACAGGACGGGTACATTGCCGGCGCCGCTGGCGGCGAATGAAGGCTGGAGCGCGGACAAACTTACCCCACTCGACGCCGCATAAACCATCTCGGCGAAGGGCAGCAGCAGCGGCCCGACCGGCCCCATAACGTCGCGAGCATACCTCTCGGTGAACAGCGCGGTGGTCGACGGCTCGACGGCGACAGCCGCACACAGACCGGTAGTCCGTGGCAGTGCGTAGAGAATCGTGTTGGCGCCCATCGAGAAACCAACCGCACCGACCTTGTTAGGATCGACATCCTCCCGGCTGCTCAGATAGCTGATCGCGCCCAACAGGTCACTGGCCTCGGCCTGCCCAAACGTGACCGGCGGCAGTGCGGCGCTCTCGCCATGGTTTCGCATGTCGAACATCAGCACGTTATACCCTTCATAATGCAGGGCGTGGGCCAACCTCAACAGCTCGACCGGAGATGCGCCGGAAAAGTTGGCAGCCATGTCCGTGGCAGCATCCCCTTGCCGGTTCCAGCCCCAGCTGTGCAACAGGACAATGGTCGCTCCATCACGCGCCATGGCCCGCGAAGCAGGCACAAACCAACCGGACAGTCGGACGCCGTCCTGTGCAGGAAACGACACGCTCTCATAGGCCAATCCCAGATCGCTGGGATTCGACCACACGGGTTGGCGCGCCGGCATGATCATACGCCGCGAAAAATAGGCGACGACAACGGCCGCCACACCAACGACAAACCCTATTAGCCCAGCACCAATTCGTAATACTCGATTTAGTGACATCGCTTCGTACTCCTTTGTTCGGTCGGCTCACTCCCAAGCTACCCGCAAGCTCCCTAGTCTACCTTATCAGCGCGACACCTGAAAACAGATCTGTTTCACGAGTGCGTCCATCGACAGGCGGATAAGCACGAATAAACGTTTCGGTGGCCATGAACCGACGCTGCGCCCACTCCGGTATCAGGCGCATTCGGCTGGTGCCCCCGCCCTGGCTCGGGTGCTTCGCGCTGGCTTCGCGCTTGATGTCCCAGTACGGTGCGTAGTCAATGTGGGCATGGAGCGATTCCGGGGGAACCCCAATCCGCGTCCAGTCAATGTCCTTGTTTCTCCCGGCGCGTTTTGGGTCCTGGCCGCGCAGTCGCATGAGCGCCGCGAACAGTTTAACCATACGATTGGAAAAGGCGGTGTAGTACAGTCGCTGCGCCTGGTAGGGCTCCGGGCCGATGTCCGGGTAGCGTTCAGGATCGGCCGCGGCGAAGAAAGCGGCGGTCGTAATCTTCCAGCAGTGGATGTGGTCAGGGTGGTAGTAGCCGCCTGTCTCGTCGTGGGTAATCACCACCTGCGGCCGAATCTGCCGGATCAGGGCCACGACCTTTCCTACAGCTTCTTCCTCGTCGGACTGAATAAACGCGTCCGGATGCTCGTTGGCCGGATCGCCAATGTACCCGGAATCGCGATAACCGAGCATGTGTAATTCACCACCCAGGACATCGACCGCCGCTTGCACCTCTTGCGTGCGAACGGCCGCCAACTCGGCCAGCGTATGCTCGTAACCCTCGGCAACCGACCCAGCCACGCCGTCGGTGGCGATGGCGATATGGACCTCCACACCTTCAGCCGCATAGCGCGACAGCGTGCCGCCAAGACCAAATGATTCGTCATCCGGGTGAGCCAGTACGGCTAGCAACCGCAAGTCACCCGTGCCATTCCCAGAAGTAGTCATTCCATGCATCCGTTATCAGGCGCCCATAGCGTCGCCGTTTTTACTGTATGTGGTCATGCCCACTGCGAATCCAATCGCATGTTCATCGGTATGAGACAGGCTGATCGACCAGGTATCCAGATTAAGGTCTGCCGCCAACCGGCCTGCGCTGTCATGGAGAACGAGCTCCGGGCGACCACGCGCGTCGTTGACAATCTCGACATCGACCCAGCGGATATCGCCTATTCCGGTGCCCAGAGCCTTGCCTACCGCTTCCTTGACGGCAAAGCGTCCCGCCAGACGACGGGCATCTCCGGCGCAAATTTGCTGTTCGGCTGGCGTAAAGAAACGGTCGGCGAAACGCTGGCCAAAGCGCAGCAGGCCGCGCTCAATTCGCTCCACCTCGATCATGTCGACACCAACCGCCAGCATCGCTTCTTACTCCTCAGGAGGACCGGCGACTGAAATTACCAGGTTGTCGGCACTCAAATACTTTTGGGCGGCGGCCTGGACGCGCTCAGCGGTAATCGCGGCGATCAGATCGTCGTATCGTTGCAGGTAGTCAAGTCCAAGACCCATGTACTCCATGTCACCGATGATGCTGGCCAGAGCGCCGTTTGTCTCCAGGCTGACAGGCAGCGATCCCGTGCGATACGCTTTGCTATCGTGCAGTTCGTCCTCCGGCACCAACTCATCCTGAATGCGCCGAACCTCATCGAGAATGGAAGCGGTAGCTTGCTCCACTTTATCGGGCGCGACACCGGCTGAAGCCGTCCATGCGCCCGGTCCTTTGCCACCCGCCAGGCGGCTTGAGGCGTAGTAGGCCAGCCCCTGCTTCTCGCGCACCGATTTACCAATGCGCCCCATGGAGCCAAAAACACCCAACACGGTATTCATCAGGCTGGCGTCCAGATAGTCCTCAGCTGAACGGCGAGGCCCCGGCAAACCCATAACAATATCGGCCTGCTGCTTCTCACGCATCGGCCAATGCTGGCGGATCATCGCGGTCGGACGCTCAGCATCGGGGATGCCGGGGAGGGTCGGTTGGTCCGGGTTGACCCAGTCGCCCAGTGCGTCGCCCACTTTGGCAATGGCTGTCCTGGCGTCCACAGCGCCAACGACCGTTACAATCATGCTTCGAGGGCCATATGATGCCTTATGGAACGCCATCATATCGTCGCGAGTGATTCCAGGAATCGTAGCCAGGTAACCGGATACCGACTGTTGGTACGGATGGTCAGCGTAGGCCATTTCTGTGAAGCGGCGGGACGCCATGTAGCGCGTATCGTTGGCTCGCATCTGCATACCCGTCATGATTTGGCCACGAACCTGTTCAATCTGGGCCTCGGGAAAGGTCGGTTCGCGCAGCGACTCTGACGCCAGAGACAGCAGGAGATCCATATCCTCCACAAGGCCACGCGCCGCGAAGTGGGTCGTCAGTCGACCGCTCCAGAACGACAGCCCGGCGCCGACCGCTTCGAGTTCATCGTAGATCGCTTCGAACGATCGCCGGGTCGTACCGCGCATCAGCAGATCCGAGGTGAAGTCGGCCAGACCCGCCTGCTCCGCAGGATCGGTGATGGCTCCAGCATGGATGACGCCGTCGATGACTACCGTCTGACTGCTGAAGTTCTCGTAGATCAGCAGCAGAATTCCGTTGTCCAGCGTGTGCCTGACAATGCTGTCCGGTCCGGGATAGGATAGATTCACGTTACGCTTCTCCTGACTCTGGCTCGCGCCGGATAACAAAGAGGGTCATGTCGTCGAACTGTTCAGCGGCGCCCGCGAACTCGTGCAGCGCTCCGGTAATGGCCGTCTGGACCACCGCCGCGGTAGCCGACGGGTCGGCATTGAATACAGCATGTACGGTCGCCTCCAGTCTATCGAGGCCAAACTCGTCATATGTTTCGTTCACGACATCGGTCACGCCATCCGTGTAGAGTACGAGGCAATCGCCGGGCAGCAGCGTCACCTGCTCCTCAACAAGCTCAATGTCATCCAGGACGCCCAGGAGCGGGCCTGTCGGATTGAGGCGGCTGAACTGCTGATCGGCGGCGTGCCACCATAGCGGCGGGTTGTGGCCGGCGCTAGCGTAGCGCACCTGCCCTGTCTCCGGGTTTAACTCGCCATAGAACGCAGTCAGAAACATGTCGGCCTGGCTGTCTTCCTGAATGAAGCGATTGGCCCAGACCAACACTTCGGCGGGTTGGCGTCCGCGCAGGGCTACGTTCCGAATCGTCGTGCGGCTCAAAGCCATGAACAGCGCAGCCGGAACACCTTTATCTGAGACGTCCGCAATAACAATGGCCCAGCGGCCGCCTGGCTCTCCCGGCAGCCGAAAGAAGTCGTAGAAATCCCCGCCAACTTGATTGGCCGATTCGAAAAAGGTGGCAAACTCCCAGCCCGGCAGCTGTGGACACTTGTCCGGCAGCATACTGAGTTGGATGCTACGGCCAACCGCCAGCTCTTCCAGAATACGCTGCTGTTTCAGCTCCTGTTGGTGCAGACGTGCTTTCTCAATGGCCAATGCTGCCTGATTGGCCATAAGGCGCAGGAGGCGTATCTCTGCCTGCGAAAACCTGCGCGGCTGGCGAGAGTCGATGACAAGCGTGCCGATGGCGTTGCCGGCGGCAATGAGAGGGAAGATAGCCGCCGCGCGGAACCCCTCCTGGGCCAGCCAGTCTGACGACCATAGCGGTGGATCATGGACCTCGGTGTCCTCAATCAGCATGACCTGCTGCGAGCTCATTACCCGTCCGGACCCGGTTGAATCATCGGCCGGCACGCGATAGCCATCGTCAACCGGATGACCATGCCAGCCAGATGAGGCAGTGAAGTACAGGTATTCCCCTAGTTCGCCGGGCAGGAGCAGCGCACTGGCGTCCGCATCGACCAGCGCCCGGGCCTCTTCGACGATAAACTGCACCAGGTCATCAAGATCCCTGCGGCTCAGGAGCTGCTGCGAGAGGTCGAGCAGGGCCAACTGCTCATGGACGCGCTGCTGCTGCGTC
Organism: uncultured Chloroflexia bacterium; assembly: GCA_963715935.1. GTDB lineage: Bacteria > Chloroflexota > Anaerolineae > Promineifilales > Promineifilaceae > Promineifilum. The sequence goes on from CAVQSM010000011.1 coordinate 1,103,233, forward strand.
ATTTCGTACAAGCGGTTTCGCTCCAAAGCGATGCCGATCTGGCTGCCAATGTTGGTTAGCAGCGCCAGGCTGCGTGGCGTGAAGTAGGACCAATCCGGAGCAGCGACGTTCAGGATGCCAAGGATTCGGTCCCCAGACCGGAGCGGCGTTGAGGCGTGGACAGCCAGTCCGCCGGTTGGCCCCGACACGGACGCCAGCCGGCTGCACTTGACCTCATTGTACGCCTCATTCAATTGCCCGTTGTTACAAAGGGTCTGGCAATCACAACCCTTGTCCCACGCTTCCGGATTGGTCAGCGCCAGGGAGTCGGGCAGATTGCACTGAGCCGCCAGCCGGTAGCCGCGACCTGCCCAGCGGTCGTTGGACACAGAGTCGCGGATGAACACCCATCCAGTCTGAAGCCCCATCAGATCGACGACCTTGGCCAGCGTTTTATTGAGCGCTCCCTGAACGTCTACACTCTGGTTCAGCATCTGGGAGATATCGTTCAACGTCTTGAGATCGCTGATCTGCGTTTGCTGGGGGTCCATTATCATCGATTCTAGCATAGACAGGAAGGGACAGCATTGAGGCGGCATGGGCCGGACAGGCTTGACCGCTGAGTTGATGAACTCATCGACGCCACTTACAGTTCAGCATCCGGCGGGGTGATGCTCGATACCTGCAGATCGTAAGTAATCTTTTCAAGCAGATCAAGTTGTTGTTTGGTGCCGAGTGCGACGAGGGTATCTCCGTCTTCCAGGATGTACGTGGGCGGCACATTTAGCCTGACTTGCGGCCGTCCATCCTCACCAGCCATTTCCAGCAGGCCAATGACCGTGACACCGTAGTTTGCGCGCAGGTGCAGGTCAACCAGCGACTTCCCTGCCCATGGCTGGGGAACCACGAAACGTCTGGCTTCGTACCCCGGCACAATCTCGCGCTGGTCGAACGTCTCGCGTTGGGTGCGATAAATCTTGTCGTCCTGGGTCAGAATGGTGCACACGAGCAGAGCGATGGCCGCTGGCAAGATGTAGTGGGAACTGAACAGCTCGATAGAGAGCATGATGGCGGCCAGCGGGACATTGACCACAGAGACCAGACTGGCAGTCATGGCCGGGACAATGAGCGTGATCGGTTCCTGGCCGAAGACGTCGGCAAAGATGACCGCAATCATCGTGCCCAAGAACAGGGAGGGGATGAGCAGTCCGGCCGAACCGCCGGACCCAATTGTCGTCACGGTCGCGGCCAGCCGGCCAATCAGGGCCACGGTGGCCACGGCAATCGTGATCTGCCCCGCCAGGGCGGCTTCGATGGTGCTGGTGCCCGTGCTCAATACCGTGGCCAGGCTTTCGCCCCTTTCTGCCAGCCCGAGCTGGTCGTTGATAGTTACGACCACCACAGCGATAAGACCCGTCAGAACCGCACCCAACAGGTGACGAGTCCACATTTCAGGAAAGCGACGGTGCAGAAACCGTTCGGCCATGCTGCGAAAACGGACGAAATAGATGCTTACGATCGAGATGGCGACAGCCATCAGGAGGATGAGACCGTAGTAGCGCCAGTCGCTGGGCGGCAGGAACAGCCGGTCTACCTCGAACATCGTCGTGTGGCCGGCGCTGACCAGATTCGTCAGGAAGTAGGCCACAAGCGCAGAGATGAGTGAATAGATCAGCTTCTGCACAAGCGGGCGACGCCGGTACATGACCTCTGCGGCAAAGAAGGCAGACGTAAAGGGTGCGCCAGTAATCGTGGAGACGGCCGCCGCAATTCCGCTCAGCTGGGCTGTCTGCAGATTATCGGCGTCCCGGGCCGACCACCACGCAAAGGCTGTAGAAACCCAGCGGTTAGTATGGTTGGCCAGCGCATCGTAATGCCTGGGCTTGAACATTGCGGCCGAAAGGCTCTCTCCGATCAGACTGACGCTGGCTTCAAGCCCGCCGCTGCCCCCGCTGCCCAGAGTCGCCAATGTGGCGCCAAACTTGCGGACGGCCAAGGAGAACGTGGGCATGTCCCATCGAACCTCAACGCCCTCCTTCCCCTTGAGGGCCTGCTCAAACGACGGATCCGAGGCATGGTACAGCGAGATAGCACGTTCCAGACCATCACCTTCGACATCGTTGAGCACCTCCAGCTTGCCGTCTTCGTCGCGATACTCAATCGTGGTAGCCTTATATCGAGCGATCAGGACGACGATAGCCGCGCCGAGAAGCAAAGGCAGGAACACAAAGGCGACAGACGGCAGCGACTCCAACCAGACCAGGTTCACGTCGAACAGCCAATGAACCGCTATGCGCAAGAGGTAGACGGGTCCCCAAACGGCCGCGCCAATGACGACAGAGCGCAGCACCAGTCTCTGCTCATCACGATCGAACCGATACGGCGACATGACCAGAGAGCGCAGACGGTTCAGCCACAACCGCCAGGCTGCCCGCCAATCGCTATCAGGTTGTTGCATGCGCTCAGGCCTCCGCCATTAGTTCGGACGTCTCGTCAGGCAGATACCAGCCAACGGTCCGGCGACGATCACGCAAATAGGTCCGCCGCACGCGCTCAATGTCTTCGAGCGTGACCTCACCCAGACGGTCGAGCACGGTCTCAAACCAGCGATAGTCGCCGGCGGTCGCCTCTGCCGCGCCCAGCAGCTGCGCCTGACCAGAAATGCTTTCGCCCGCCATGATGAACTGGGCCCGTGCCCGTTTCAACGCACGGTCCAGCTCGTTCTGAGTGATCGGCTCCATCTCCAACCGATCCAGCTCGGCTTGCAAAGCGGCCTCAACTTCCACCAGCGTCCGACCTGTGCGGGCGACGGCGCTGATAGTGTACAGAAATGGGTCGCGCGTTGGGGCAAGTCCGGCATAGGCGGCGGCCGCCAGCTCCGTGCTTACCAGCGCTTTGTACAGGCGCGAACTGCGATTGGAGCCGCCTCCGGCGAACATACCCAGGCTGCTCCCGCCGGCGAAGGCAGCGTTGAGCAGTGTCAGCGGCGCGAAGTCGGGGTGGGTCGCACCCGGCACGCGATAGGCGTAGGTGAGGTACGCCGTCTCACCCGGCCCGTTGACCGTCACACGCCGCTCGCCAAGCTGCTCCGGCTCGTCGCGCAGGACCTCGGCCACAGGTTCACCCGGCATAAGTGCCCCGTACAATTCCTCGATACGGGCCAGCATCGCCTCGGTCTCGAAGTCGCCGACGACAACAGCGATGGCATTGTTTGGAACGTAATGCCGCCGATAGTAGCCGAAAAGATCGTCGCGCGTCATGCTGCGCAGATCGGCCGTATCACCAATGACCTCATGATGGTAGGGATGGACGCGGAAGGCAGCGGCCGTCAGTTCCTCGTCAAGCAGGAAACGCGGATTGTTCTCGTACATTGCCCGTTCGGAGAGAATCACCGTCCGCTCCGACTCGACCTCTTCTTCGGTCATGATCGTGTTGACCATCCGATCAGCTTCAAGTTCCAGGGCGAGGTCGATGCGTTGGGCCGGCATCGTCTCGTAATAGGCGGTGAAGTCAAGCCAAGTGAACGCATTCCACTGCCCGCCCTCGCGCGAGATGGAGCGTTCCAGCTCCTCGTTGGAGCGCTGAGGCGTGCCTTTGAACATCATATGCTCAACCCAGTGTGACACACCGGTGTGACCAGACCGCTCGTTGCGGCTGCCGACCCGGTACCACACCATGAATGAGATGACCGGGGCATGGTGCATCTCCTTGAGCACAACGGTCAAGCCGTTGTCGAGAACTCTCCTGGTCACTACGTCTTCCATACGTTGCTCCTGCTAACCATAGTCGTCGGACCAGTTGCCATTATAGCGTGACCGGGTTGAAAGTGTAATCGGCACGAGCCTCCATGAGGGCTATTCCCTGATCGAGCGACCGCAATGACCGGCTTCTTACTCGGTCTTCATGGCCGGCAAAGAACGCGACAAGGAAGGACGCGGCTGCAGGTGGCAAGCGGACACCTGAAACATAGTGCCGCCTCCATTGACCCGGCCATCGGCTTGTGCTTGAATAGCGCCTTAGCAAAGCACTTTATGGAGGCACTTGTGAGCAACCAGTCTGATACCCCGGACACCGGCAAAGGCCGTCCCGTCGAAGATAAAATCGTCCGCACCCGACATACGGTGACTATCGGCGATGAACTGATCCATTACACGGCCACGACCGGCACCATGATTCTTAGGGCCGAGGACCGCGAGAGTGGGGAAAAGCCACGCGCGGCTGTCTTCTTCGTGGCCTACACGCGGGACCGGGAAGCGGGTCTCTCAGAAGCCGACCATGCCGCCGAACGGCCGATTACCTTTTCGTTCAATGGCGGTCCCGGCTCCAGCTCGGTCTGGCTGCACCTTGGCCTACTCGGGCCGCGTCGCGTCCAATCGGCCGACGGCAACGAGCCAGTCCCGCCGCCCTATGAACTTGAGGACAACGCCTTCTCCCTGCTCGACCAGACGGATCTGGTGTTCATCGATCCGGTCACGACGGGCTTCTCCCGCGCTGTGCCAGGCGAGAACGACCGCGACTTCCACTCCTTCGAGAAAGATATTGAGTCGGTCGGTGATTTCATCCGTCTGTACACGACCCGCTACCAGCGCTGGTCGTCGCCCAAGTTCCTGGCGGGCGAGAGCTACGGCACAACGCGCTCGGCCGGGTTGGCGGGCTATTTGCAGCAACGACACGGAATGTATCTGAATGGCCTCATGCTCATCTCGTCCGTGCTCAACTTCCAGACCCTGATGTTCTCACCGGGTAATGACCTGCCTTACATCCTGTTCCTTCCGACCTACGCCGCGACAGCCTGGTATCATGGCCGGTTGGACAGCGAGCTGCAGCAGGATTTGGACCAGATGCTGGCCGACGTGCGCGCCTTTGCCCTGGGCGAATACGCCACCGCCCTGATGCACGGCGCCAGTCTGCCGGAAGCGCAGGCCGCGGAAATTGCCAGCCAGTTGGCGCGGTACACCGGCCTGAGTGAGGCCTACATCCGGCAGTGCAACCTGCGCATCGAAATCGGCCGTTTCGTCAAAGAACTGCTGCGCGAGGAGCGGGAAACGGTCGGACGCCTGGATTCACGCATCAAGGGCGTGGACCGGGATGCAGCCGGCGAGCATTACGAGTTCGACCCCAGCATGGCGCTGATCATGGGTCCATACACCGGGGCGCTTAACGATTACGTCCGCCGCGAGCTGGGCTTCGAAAGCGATTTGCCGTATGAGATATTGACTGGTCGCGTCCATCCGTGGAGCTACGGGTCGCACGAAAACCAGTACGTCAATGTAGCCGAGACACTGCGCCAGGCGATGAACGCCAATCCGTTCCTGAAGGTCTTTGTGGGCAACGGTTACTACGATCTGGCCACTCCGTTCCTGGCAACAGAGTATACGTTCGATCACCTGTTCCTGGAGCCGGGCGACCGGGAGCGTGTAGCAATGGGCTACTATGAAGCGGGCCATATGATGTACATCCATGACCCGTCTTTGGCCCAGATTAAGGCCGATATGGCCAGCTTCCTGGCCAGCGCGGTTCCGGAACGCTCTGGTTAACCGTGAAAGCGGGCAGCTTCCTGGCCCGCTGTAGTTGCTGACAGCTCGCGCCAGCGGAAACGCTCGAGCCACGGGTTGGCCTGGCCCTCAACAGCATCGGCGATCAGGTCACCGAGGATGGGGGCAAACTTGAAGCCGTGCCCGCTGCCACCGGCGGCAACGCTCAGCCCCGCCAGCTCTGGATGCCGGTCAATCCAGAAGTGCTCGTCCAACGTGTCGGAGTACAGGCAGCGCCGCGTATAGACCACCGGCGCGTCGACCAGCTCCGGAAAGGTGTTGACGAGAAAGCGCCGCAGCGCCTGAATATCGGTCTGGTCAACAATCCGCTCATCATCTACCGGATGGACAACCCGCCCAACGCCGTGATTGGCGATCTTCACCACGCCTTCCCGCGGATGAAGCGGAAAGCCATACCAACCGGTGCGCGACACGTCAGCCGTAAACACGACCATCTCAGGCGGAGTCAGGCCATTGGGCGCGTGGGGCTTCAAGTGGAAGACCGGGTGGCCAGACGATTTCATGACCGGGGCCATTTCCGGCAGCAACACCTGAGTCCATGCGCCGGTAGCTACGACGACTTCACCGGCTGCGTAGCGGGTTCCGTCGCTGGTCGCGACGCCCGTGACGGCGTCCTGTTCCTGCAGCAGCGAAGTAACCGGCTTGCCCAGATGGAAGACAACGCCGCCGGCTTCCGCTCGGACGATTAGGGCTTCGAGAACACGACCGCTCTCGGCGTACCCCCCTTGCCTGTGATAGAAGCCGTCTACGTAGGTTCCCGGCTGCCACGCCGGAAAGCGGGACGCCAGCGTGGTTTCGTCCAGACGCTCCGGATGATGGCCGCGGTCCAGCAGCATGTGATAGCTGTCGTGTTCGAATCCACCGGGCATCATAGGCTCGCGCGTAACCATCATGACGCCAGTCTCATGGAACAGAGTGTCGCCCAGCGTCTCATTCCATGCGCGCCAGCCGGGCAGTGCTGCTTCCACCATCGCCATGTACTGGTCGTCAGTTCCGTACTCCATGCGAATTGCTTTGCTGATGTCGGTTGTTGCCGCCAGTGGATGGGGCACCGGTCCCTGGTCAACCACCGCCACGCGGCGGCCGCGTTCAGCCAGCGCCAGGGCCGCCGTCACGCCATAGATTCCCGCTCCCACAACAATTGTGTCATAGATTGTCATTGCTTGTCATCCCCTTCTGCAACATTATCCTCGCTGGCAAGAGCCGGTTTGGAACCGGTGGCCTGCTTGCCTTAGCGTGAGCATACCAGAACCTGGCACGCTATCCACAGTTGCCGCCACATCGCAGCGATTCTGTATAATCCCACGCATGAAAGTCGCAGTCCTGTCTGATATTCACGGTAACCTGCCCGGTCTGATAGCCGTCGAGCAACATATCGATGCCTGGGCTCCGGACCTGGTCGTGGTAGCCGGCGACATCGTCAACCGCGGCCCCCTGTCACGGGACTGTCTGGATGTTGTGCTGGAGCGACAACTGCGAGATGGCTGGCACCTGCTGCGCGGCAATCACGAGGAGTTCGTCCTCGACTGTGCGAACCCCGACCGGCCCACGAGCGGACCGGCATACGAGATGACCCAATTCGCCCACTGGGCGCTTAAGCAACTCGATGGACAGGCCGAGGCGCTGGAATTGATGGCTGACCTGTACGAGCGACCAGCCGCCGATGGACAGACGCTGCGGGTGGTCCACGCCTCGATGCACAACAATCGCGATGGCATCTATTCGATGTCCAGCGACTCTGAGCTGAGGGGCCAGATCGCGCCGGCCCCAGCCGTCTTTGTCAGTGGCCACACCCACCGTCCGCTGGTCCGACAGATTGATGAGACGCTGGTGGTCAATGTCGGCGCTGTCGGGTCGCCGTTTGACGGGGACCGGCGTGCCAGCTACGGGCAATTCATCTGGGAAGATAGGCTTTGGCAGGGAGACGTCGTTCGGCTCGACTATGATTACGAGCAAATTGAGCGAGACTACGTAAGTTCGGGCTTCCTGGAGGAAGGTGGGCCGATGGCTCAGCTAATGCTGGTCGAGCTGCGCATGGCCCATGGCCTCATCTTTCGCTGGGCCAGCCGGTACGAAGAGCACGTGCTGGCCGGACGCCTTTCCCTGGAGGACAGCATTCGCGGCATCCTGCGCGACGACGACGTGCGGCCGTTTACCGGGCCACCCGGCTGGAAAGTCTAGGTTATTCTCGAAGGAGAGCAAAAAGCAGCGTGTCGCGCAGTTCGCCGTTGAAGTGATTGCGTGCCTCGCGACGCTGATGGGCTTCTTGAGTGAACCCGGCCCGACGCGCGACGGCCGCGCTGCGCACATTCTTTGCGTCACACTGAATCTCCAGCCGCTCTGCGCCCAACTCACGGAATGCGAAGTCGACGACGCCGAGGACCGCCTCAGTAACATAGCCGAAGCCCTCGTAGCCCGTTCTGACCCAATAGCCGATTTCAAACTTGGGCACCTCCCAGTCGAGGGTGTGAAGCCCGGTGCCGCCGATAATGGTGCCGTCATCCTTCAGGACTATGAGAAGGGACAGGTCGTCGCGAGCCAGAAACTTCAGGTGCTGTTTGCGGGCATAGACCTCATAGCCTTCCGCATCCATCGGCTCCATCGCCCACGGCATCCACGGCTGTAGAGCGGGCAGCGAGGCCATGACGGCCTCATGAAGCGCGGCGCCGTCCCCTGGCAGCAGCGTGCGGACAAGGAGACTCTCGGTCTCGAAGCGGTCGGGGAACTCCAGTAGAATGGGGTCCATGCTCATCAGGCTCGTTGCCTCCACACTACCGGTTGGCCACGACAACCGGCAGCAGCAGTCGTTCCGTCGCCGTCGGCAGGCGATCATCCGACTCGACAATCAGCACCGGCACGCCGCCGATGGGGTAGATCGCATTCTCACCCTGGCCAGGGAACGGATTGCGATTGGTTGCCCCGGGCAGTTGGATGGCGTAGATGCCATCGTTGGCAGTGATCACCTGACTGGTCCCATCGATCCGGAACAATGTCGCCTGTCCAGCCGGGCTGGTGGCGGGCAGTTCGGCGGTCTGGTCTTCACCACACAACGTCCACATTCCCACGATTCGTTCTTGCGTCGCCTCGCGATAGAAAGCGATCCACTCTTGCGGCGGCACCTCCACAAACCCCGGGCCGAGGCAAGTATTGGCCGGACCCGGTCGCTTCCGCCAGTATGGCTCCACGTCCTGCATTTGGGTCGTCAGCAGAACGAAGGCAGTCTGATTCGGGCGCGGTGACTTCGGATTGGGATGCTGCGTGAAGCAGGCTGCATCGGTTGGATTGCGGAACAGGCCGTTGGCGTCCCCGGCACAGGGGAAGCCCGGTTGACCAACCAGATCACCATTCGCCTCGCACAATTCGCCGTTGTGAGGTGGGAAGTCGGTTCCCTGGGGCTGATTGCCGCAACCGTCGTAAAGCTGAAAGTGGAACACGCTCTCCGCCCCGGCGAACAGTCCGTAAAAGGCACTCTGAATGACAAAGCTGGCCTGCTCCTCCATCGTCGCGCGTAAGGCGCTGCTGGGGTCCCAGACCGGGCCGGGGTAATCGTTCCAGGCGGGAACGCCCGTCTCGTTCAGCCAGATCGGCTTGTCCAGTCCAAAGGCACCCATCGTATTGCGGGCGCGGAAGACGTGGAAGAAGGACTGCCAGGCGTAGAAGTAGCTGTGGGTCGGCAAAACGTCATGGTAATGGTTGAACTGTGCCGCGAGTGGATCGTTATCAAAGACAGTCAGGACATCGCGGTAGTAGTCGAGCTTGTCAAAATTGTTGGCCAGCGCTCCAAACAGCACGACAGCCTGCGGGTCTGTCTGCTTCGCCGATAGGTAGCCAACCTTCAGCAAGCGGGCATAGTCTTCCAACGAACTGTCCCAGAAGCTGTTGAGATCGGGTTCGTTCCACATCTCCCAATGGGTGATCCCGACCCCTTCTGGCCAGCCACTGGCCTGAGCCAACACACCGCCCGGTCGGTAACGATCCACCGCCGCCGCCACAAACCGCGCCCATTTGTTGGCAGGGTTGAGGCTCTTGCCCGGCCCAGGCAAGTCTGTGCCGTCGTCGAAGACCGGCTCATACAGCCCGACCGGCGTGGCTTGCTCTGGGCCGGCGAGGTAGATACTACCCGGACGGGGGCTGTCCTGAAAGCGGTTGGTCTGGGGCGACGTCGTGTAGAACGGTGGCGTACCCAGCAAAATGGCGTTCAGTGACAGGCCCGCGGCGAGGTCGGCCGCCACAGCAGCATCCTGGGTCGACCAGTTGAACTGGTCCGGACTTTGCTCAATGTTGAACCAGTAGAGCGGCCAACGATCCCATGTCGCCCCACTGGCCAGCCCGTCCTGCATCTGCTGGGCCAGCGAGTCCGGCGTACGGCCGCTGCCGGGTGCGCGGTCTTCGGCCGAGGTGATGAAGTTTATACCGTAGAACGGGCGACTCTCGACAGCTGATCGCAGCGCATTGGCCGGCCCCGTGCGGTAGGCCATGAGGAGCGCAGCCATCAGCCCGCCAAGCAGTAAACACCAGGCCACTACACGACGACCGCGACCAGCGAGAACGGTTGGGTATTTTACGCATGGGACGTTTCCTCTTGTCGTTGTCGACCGGTCGGGTCAATCGGCCGATCGAATTACTCGCAGTTATACCCACATGACCCGCCGCTGGCTACCTCCACCGGGAGGTCGCATAAGCAATTTGCCAATCAGCGCGCTTCTTTGTAAAAACGCGTTACCATTCAATCAGTGGAGTAAGAATATGAGAATCGCACTATTTGGAGCGACCGGCGGAACCGGGCGCGAAATCGTTGCTCAGGGACTTGAGCAAGGACTCGAGATCACTGCTCTGGTCCGTGACCCTGCCAAGCTCGGCGTGGAACATCCCAATCTGACGCTGGTACAGGGAGACGTCCTGGACCCGGCGGCTGTCAGTCAGGTCGTAGACGGGGCCGACGCCGCCATCATCTCGCTGGGCAACACGCCCAACAATCCCGACTACGTGGTCTCCAACGGCACGGCCGTCATCCTGGACGCTATGAAATCAGCCGGAGTGCCGCGCGCCGTCGTGATCACGTCGCTCGGCGTTGGCGAGAGCAAGAATCAACTGGCGCTGCCTTTCCGCATGCTGTTCAACACCGTCATGAAGAAGCCAATGGAAGACAAAGAGCGGCAAGAGGCGTTGGTGAAGGCCAGTGACATCGACTGGATTATCGTCCGGCCCGGTGGGCTAACAGACGGACCGGCTACAGGAACCTACAAGTCCGGTCTGGATCCCAAGATTATGGCCAGCCAAGTTTCCCGCGCCGACGTAGCCGCCTTCACCCTACAGCAGTTGGCAGACGACACCTACGTACGCCAGGCCCCAGCCATCACCTGATTCCCGGTTTCTGAATAATGGGGGCAGCAGGATGAGCGCACAAATGACGAGCAACGGGCGAATGGGACCGGTCGCACTTTCGGTCAGCGATCTCGGCCGTTCGCTGGCATTCTATACCGAAGTCATTGGCCTAACCCTTCTGGAACGGGCCAACGACAACGCCACGCTCGGCGCAGGGAGCAATCGCCTGCTGCGGCTGCACGGCCTGCCGGGCGCACGGCCCATGCCCCGGTCAGCCGGACTGTATCACTTCGCACTCCTTCTCCCGTCACGCCCTGTGCTGGGCATGACGCTGCGCCATTTGCTGGCCAGCAATGCTCCGATCACGGGCTATGCGGATCATGCCGTCAGCGAAGCGATCTATCTGACCGACCCGGACGGCCACGGCATAGAGATTTACCGAGACCTGCCTCGCGAAGCGTGGGACTATCCGGGCGGCACCCTGCGCATGACCGTCGATCCCCTAGATGTGACCGGCGTTCTGGCCTCTGCCGGGAAAGAGTCGTGGCACGGTTTGCCCGTGGACACGATCATGGGGCATGTCCACCTTCAGGTAGCCACTATCGCGGCGACGGAAGCGTTCTTCGTCGATCTCTTGGGCTTCGACCTGATGGTGCGCTATGGCAGCGCCGCCACGTTCTTGGCCACAGATGGGTATCACCATCACGTCGGGGCGAATACGTGGCAAAGCAGTGGCCAGCCGCCTGCGCCCGAGAACGCGGCCCGGCTGCTCGAGTATGCGATCGTGCTGGATTCGCCCGACGAGGTGGCGGCCGTCACAGACCGGCTGACCGCCGCCTCATACGCGCCAGTGACCCGCGACGACGGCCTGTACGTCACCGATCCATCCGGCCTCACCCTGCGCCTGACCGCTGTCTGAGCGCCAGCACCGCGCCTGTTGCGGTTGGGTATCCCGGTGCTACAATCGGTTCCATGAGCACCGCCCAAAGCGCCCCAACTGTCCTTCATGCTGATAAGGAGCATGGGGGCATTCGCCTGGTCGTTTTCTTCGGACTGTTCGTTGCCTATATCCTTTCCTTCCAGCTTCTCGGCTGGCTAGTTGACACCTTCGCGCCATCGTCCATTGTTGATTACAGCACCTTTCTGGCCTGCATTGGCGGCTTTCCGCTGGCGCTGCTGGCGGTGTGGGCGCTGGAAAACGGCCTCAAACGTGTGTGGCACAGTGGCCTCAGCATCGAGATTGATGACGAAGGTATTGCCGTCCAGGACACACGACACCGGACAAGCTCCCACACTGTCGAAGCGGCCCCAGGCTTCGTATGGGCCGAAGAGATGCGCCTTATCAACTGGTACTTCAACCTTGATGCCTACCCGCGCGGTGGCCGGGAACGGCGCATCGACAAGAACTGGTTGTGCCTGGCCAGCGAGGTGCAGCAAGACGAGACCCGTATGAGCGTCTATTCGTTCGTACCACCTAAACAGGCCGAAAGGCTGATCGCCCAGAGCGTCTCGACGGCGCCCGCTCGCGAGCTAAATCCGGCCGACGTGTACGACAGTTCGATCCGCTCGCGTGTTGGCCCTCCCACGCGCCCGACCATCCCCACATCGATATTGCACGGAAAAGACGGCCGCTACTGGCTGGCCGAGCGACGGCGTTGGGAAGTGGGCATTGAGTTAGCTCCCGAGGATTACGAGACCTTTCTTAATGAGATAATTGCGCACAGAACCGTACTCACTAACACGACGGGGAGTGAGCCCTCTGTCATCGACAAGTAACCGGCAGCTCTTCTGCCGGGTTGGAGAACCTATCATGTTCGACTTCATCACTGAAGAACACCGTATGATTGAGCAGGCGGCACGGGACTTCGCCCAGAACTCAATCGCCCCAATTGCCACTCATCATGATGAGACGGCTGAGTTTCCGCTGGCAACCATCCGCCAGATGGGGCAGCTGGGATTTATGGGCATCGAAGTGCCGGAGGAGTACGGCGGCGCAGGACTAGATACATTGGCCTACGTACTGGCGATGATTGAGATCAGCAAGGCCGACGCCAGTCACGGCACGATCATGTCGGTCAACAACTCGCTCTTTGCCCACGGGCTGCTCAAGTTCGGTACCGAGGCGCAGAAGCAGGCGTATCTCGTGCCTGTGGCCAGCGGCGAGAAGATCGGCGCCTACAGCCTGACCGAGCCAATGAGTGGCAGCGACGCCGGAACCATGCGCAGCCGGGCCGTGCTGAGTGATGATGGCAGCCATTACGTCATCAATGGCGTCAAGTCATGGGTCACGTCTGCCCCCTATGCCGACTTCATCATTCTGTTCACAATGACCCAGCCCGACAAAGGGCATCGTGGCGTGACTGCGTTCATCATTGACACGCTGCAAGACGGTTTCTCGCGCGGCAAGACTGAGCCGAAGCTCGGTATCCGGGCCAGCGCAACAAGCGAGATCATCTTCGACAACTACCACTGCCCGGTCGAGAATCGCCTGGGCGAGGAAGGCGAAGGCTTCAAGATCGCCATGACTGTACTGGACGCAGGGCGCATCGGGATCGCTTCACAGGCGGTGGGCATCGCCGAAGCGGCATTCGAGGCCAGCGTTAAGTATGCCCAGGAACGGGAAGCGTTTGGGCAGAAGATTGGCGAGTTCCAGATGATTCAGCAGAAGTTGGCTGACATGAAGTGCCGGCTGGAGGCCAGTCGTCTCCTCGTTTACCAGGCAGCCCTGGCAAAGATGGCGGCTTACGACTCAGGCGGCCGTTACACAATGGAAGCCAGTATGGCCAAGCTGTATGCCAGCGAAACGGCGATGTGGATCGCGACGGAAGCGATTCAGATCCACGGTGGCATGGGGTACAGCAAAGAGATGCCGCTGGAGCGCTACTTCCGCGACGCCAAGATTACCGAAATCTACGAAGGCACCAGCGAAATCCAGCGCATGGTCATCGCCCGGTCGCTGACCGGTCTGCGGTAGTCGACCACTTCGCTCCCGCCACAAACGAAAAGCCCCGGTAATGGACCGGGGCTTTGTGTTATCCAAGAACGTCTGCGCCAGTCGGTTTAGACAAGGACGCCGAGAATCAATCCTTGTAGCACACGGGCAATCAGAAAGACGATCAGCGGGCTGAGGTCCAACCCACCCATGCCAGGCATCAGCCGGCGCACCGGGCCAAGGATAGGCTCGGTGAGCGAGTACACAATGTTGATAACCGGGCCCCAGAATTGACTATACGGATCGGGTCGAATCCACGACAAAATGATCCGGGCAAAGAGCAGAATATAGAAAAATGCAAAAAGTGCGTTGATGGCGGTAGCGAATATCCCCATTTGTTGTTTTGCCTCAGGCGGCGAATTGGATCGCTGCCTATTGGTGCCGCTCGCCGAAAAGCGCACGGCCTATGCGCACATGTGTGGCGCCTTCTTCAATCGCAATTTCAAAGTCATCGGTCATGCCCATTGAGAGCCATGCCCATGAGTCAGGCAAGTCACCTGCGCGCAGCCAGGCATCCAACTGTCTGGTTCGCCGGAACACCGACCGAATCTCATCCTCGGGCACATGCCATGGCGCCATCGTCATCAGTCCTGATGGCGAGAGGCCCGGCAGCGCCGCAACTTTCTGAATTACAGTACGCAATTGTTCGCGCTGCGTTGCATCTTCTTCCCAGTTTGTGCAGTCCAGACCGGACTTGCTGTCCTCGCCACTCATGTTGACCTCAATAAAGACCGGAAGCTGACGCCCATTCTCTTGCAGGCGTCGCGACAGACGGGTGGCGATCTTCTCGCGGTCGAGAGCATGGAAGATGTCAGCCTGGTCCGCCACGCCGGCAGTCTTGCGGCTCTGCACGGTCCCAATCATGTGCCATGTCGGGGTAGCTGAATCGCCGATCTCCACCGCCACAGCTGGCCGCTTAGCAACCAACTCCTCAACCCGGTTCTCCCCGAAGTGGCGCATACCGACCTGGTAGGCGCTGACGATCAGGGCTGAAGGCCACGTTTTGGTCACAGCGACCAGGGTAATGGCCGCCGGATCTCGGCCAGCCCGGCCCGCCGCAGCAGCGATTCGCTCGCCCACTGCCTCGTACCGGTCGGCCATTTCTGCAAGGTCAATCATATAAGAACAGTTTAGCGAGAATTAGCCGGTATAACGAATCTCGAAAATGATTCCTGTCGCCCAGTCGGCCACGTACATCGATCCATCCGGACCAATTGTCAGGTCAATCGGGGCGGCAAAGCCCGTTGCCCAGTCGGTAGCTTCCACCCCGCCGGGCGCGAAGTAAACGATCTTCTGGGCGCCCTCGAACGCACTCCACAGCGTCACAAAAATCGACTCGTAGTAGCCAGGAAATTGGCTGCCCAGATAGGTGGTCATGCCCGTCGGCGACGTGTGCGGCTCAAACGTATGGGCGGGCGGCACAATGGCCACATCCGGCGGGGCGCTGAAACAGCCTTCACACTCATACCATGGATACCCATGTTCCTCGCCCGGCTGAACAACATGAAATTCCTCGGGCGGACCGAAGTCGGGACCGTTGTCGGTGGCAAACAGCCGTCCGCTGGCATCCCAGGCAATATCGTAAGCGTTGCGAAAACCGCGTGCATAGGGTGCGACATCGCCGCCATCCGGGTTGAACCGCAAGATACTGGCCTCAAGCTCGCTGCGTTCATCCTGCTCGCCGATGTTCGGACCGCTCAGGATTTCGCCGTGATCGGCCCGCGCCCCAACCGCCACGTAACCGTACCCATCCGGTCCAAAGGCGATACCGTTGGCCGCATGGAACGATGTGTAGCAGCAGGGCAAACCGCCAATCAGGGTCGTCAGCTCGCCATCTTCGAGGACAGATACCTGCGATTCACCATCGACGTTTTGCTCCAGAACGCGATTGGAGATGAACAGCCGCTCGGTGCCGGGCTGGAAAGCCAGACCAGTCGGCACCATAAGGCCGGTCAAGACCGTGTTGATCGTTCCGGACTCATCAATGGTATAGATCGAACCATCCATGGTGGCCACGTAAAGTAAGCCATCCGGACCAAATGTGATGCTGTTTGGTTGGCCATCAATACGGGCATAATAGCTGGCGGTGAAGCCTTCCGGAAGACGAATCCGAGCTTCCCAGCCGGCCTCATCGTCATTGCACGGGTACTTGTCACTGCAATCGCTTTCCGCGTAGGGCGCCTGCTCAATAACGCCGATCGGCGGGGGCGCTGACAAGGTTGGCGTGGGGGACGGCCCGGCCGTGGGCGACGCGGTCGGTTCAGGCGTAGGCGTTGGCTCAACGGGCGTAGGCGTCGCGTTTGGTGTTTCCGTGGGGACGGCCGTCGGCGGCACAGGCGTTTCGGTCGGAGTGACCAACGCTCGTGCGGTCGCGGTCACTTCCATCGCGCTGAGCACATTGGCAGTCTCTTCGGCATCTGGCGCTGCCTGGGGCGTTCCACACCCGGCGATCAGCGGCAGGGCGATGATGGCCAGCACAAGAAGCGCCCATCGCCATCGGCCCTTCTGCGAAATGCTCTGGAGGTTCAAGTTGCGAGCGGTTGGGTTGTTATGCGAACTCATTTTTCGATCATCATCGTTACTGGCCCATCATTATTGAGGGCCACATCCATCTCTGCGCCAAACACGCCTGTCGCCACTTCAATGCCGGCAGCGCGCAGCGACAGGGTGAAATGGTCAACTAATGGCTCCGCCTGCTCCGGGATGGCAGCGTCGGTAAATGACGGTCGTCTCCCCTTGCGCGCATCGCCATACAGGGTGAACTGGGAGACGACGAGCGCCGCCCCGCCAACATCGGCCAGGGCCAGGTTCATCTTGCCGGCGTCATCTTCAAACAAGCGCAAGCCGGCCACCTTGGCCGCCAGCCATTCCGCTTCGGCTATCGTATCAGCGTGCGTGACACCGACCAGCAGCAGGAATCCCCGGTCGATCTTCCCGGCGACACGGCCGCCGACGCGCACTTCCGCCTGTGAAACACGCTGTAGCAAGACGCGCATGGGCTATTACAAGATACCGACCTGACTGTGGTCAGCCAGGGTCAGCTTAAGCGCTTTGGGCTTGATCGGCGAACGCGAAATCGTAACATTGCGCCCGATCAGGCTTTCCTGAATGCGCGTCTCAATGTCGCTAATGTGACTGTTCTCCAATACCATCGAATGTTCAATCTCGCTGTTCTCAACCTTCACGTCATGGTCAATGCTTGTGTACGGTCCAATGTAGCTGTTCACAATGCGGGCATTCTCGCCGATAATGGAGGGGCCTCGAACGACGCTGTTGATCACTTCCGCACCGCGCTGAATGGTGACGCGCCGGTCGACATTGCTGTCGCGGTCGATATAGCCGTCGATGACCGGTTCCAGCTCTTCCAGGACCAGGTCGTTAGCTTCCAGCAAGTCGCCAGGCCGTCCGGTATCGATCCACCAGCCGCGATGGACATACGGATGAACTTTGTAGCCGTTGTCGACCAACCACTGAATCGCGTCGGTAATTTCCAACTCGCCGCGCCATGATGGCTGGATGGCATGGACCGCCTCGAAGATATGGTGGTCGAACATGTAGATGCCGACCAGCGCCAGATCGCTCGGCGGATTCTTTGGCTTCTCGACGAGACGAACGATCTTGCCGTCGTCACCCAGCTCGGCCACACCGTACTGCTCCGGAAACTCGATCCGGGTCAACACAATCTGGCTGTCCCACTCGCTCTCGGAGAACTCACCGATGAGCGGGCTGATGCCGCCTTCTATGACGTTGTCGCCCAGGAACATCACGAAGCGGTCATTGCCCAGGAAATCCTGCGAGACCTTGACCGCGTGGGCCAGACCAAGTGGCTGATCCTGGTGGATATAGGTGATGTTGACGCCCCAACGGCCGCCGCGCCCCACCGCCTCCTTGATCTGCTCGGCCGTACTGCCGACCACGATACCTATGTCGGTAATGCCCGCGTCGCGAATCGATTCAATGACCCGGAACAGAATCGGCTTGTTGGCGACTGGAATCAGCTGCTTGGCATTCGTAAACGTTAGCGGATACAGCCGGGAGCCGGTTCCGCCACTCAATATTAATCCCTTCATATCCACTCCTGTTTCGTTATGCTCGGCGCCCTTGCAGGCTACTATGGTTCCCCACCACTGCCGGCTCTGCTCGTTTCCAGTACGTCCTAATAGTCACCAACGGCATTGTCGCGGGGTGCATTGGTCAGTGCCACGCCTACAATGCGAACTTTGGCTTTCTCCAGCAACTCTTTGGCGCGTTCCGAATGGTCACGCCGTGACTTGCCCGCCTGGACCACAAGCAGGACGCCGTCCGTCTTGGCCCCCAGGATGGCTGCGTCGGTGACGGCCACGACCGGAGGCGCATCGAACAGAACGATATCTGCCTGCTTCAAGAGATTCGCAATGAGATCATCCATGCGGCTGGTGCCCAGCAGGTCTGCCGGATTGGGCGGGATCGGGCCACTGGCCAACAGCCACAGATTCTCGATGCTGGTCTCCTGGAGTGGAATCGTATCGACCTCATCCAGCATGTAGTTGGTCAGGCCCGGCGTCGATTGCAAACCGAACAGTTCGGCCTGTTTAGGTCGCCGTAGGTCGCAGTCAACCAACACGGTGCGGCGGCCGCTCTGGGCCATCGTTATCGCCAGGTTGGCTACCGTCGTGCTCTTGCCCTCTCCCGAAGCCGGCGAGGTGATGACCAGACTCTGCAGCGGGTGATCGAGACTGTAGAACGACAGGTTGGTCCGTAAGGTCCGGTACGCCTCGCTCACCGGGGAACGAGGATCGGTAATCGTGATTAAGTCCATAGTGCCTTCGTCTCTACTCCTGGGGGATGCTGCCGACAACTGGGATGTCCAGGTAGCGCTCGACATCATCGCTGCGGCGCAAGACGCCGGAGGCGATCCACTCCAGCAGGAAAATGATCAGAATGCCGAGCAGCAAGCCGAACACCGCACCTGCGGCTGTGTTCACCATTGTGTTCGGCCGGTCCAGCCCCGCCTGCGGATCGTCGAGGAACTCAATGGTGATCCGGTCTTCCTTGCGCAGTGTGTCGTTGTTGGCGTTTTGCCACTGGATAAGCTGGTTGCCCCAGGTGCGCGTGATGTCGTTGGCCAGATCAGGGTCGGTGTTCTCCACGGTCAGGTCAATCACAAAGCTGGAGTTGTCCGAGGCAGCGCGCATGTCGCTCAATAGTGCCGGGGCAGTCATATCCAACTGCAGTTCGTCGATAACGGCCTGGGCCCGGTAGCTGCTGCGCAACCATTGCTCATAACTGCGCAACAACTCTTTCGCCGCTTGGGCCTGACCAAAATCGGTCCGGGAAGGCAGCACCAGCATGCGCAGGTTCGATTGATACACTTCGGTCTGTATACGGCTGAAACCGAAAGCTGCAGCTGCCGTCAGCGCCATCAGCAGCAAGATGAGCCAGCCCCGCTGGCGTAATATTCGGGCGTAATCGCTAAGTTCCACGGGTTCTCCTCTTCTCGGGCGGGATCTCACCCAGAACGTCCAGATCAATTCGTTGGAGATCCTTGCGCTCGCGGACGGTCGGATCGAGGTATTCGACAAGGAAAGCCAGCCCCAGCCCAGCCACCAATGCCAGCGCCACGCGCAGCGGCAAGTCAAGCTGGTCTGAAAGACCATTGGGCACCTGATTCACTGATGGCACATCCAGCTGAATCAGCTCGGCATTCTGCCCATTGAGCTGTGGGAGGCCGGCTGCGTTCTGTTCAGTCAGCACGGTGATGATACCGTTAATGATGGCGCCCACGCGTGGGGTGCTGCTTCCAGTCACAGACACCGTCAACATGCTGCGGGCATTGTCGGCAGCCAATCCGGACTGGATCTCCCACGGGGGAATTGATTCGCCCTGCAAGGCCAGCTCTGCGCTGACCAACTCGGCGAAGCGACCACCGCGCACCCAATCGGCCAGACCATTGACAATGTACTCGGAGGTCAGCCAGTTGTAGTAGCGCTGCTCATCGAGTTGGTCCGCTTCCGCGCCGGGCGTTTGTCCGGTGATGAAACGCACACCAGCATTGTAGACCGGCGGCGGCGGACTGTAGGTGACGACGCCCAACAACAGCACCAACGCCGCAGGAACGAGGATCCACACCCAGCGACGGCGTATTATGCTTGCGATTTGGTGTAGCTCCATTCGTCGACCTTCTGGGAAACAAACTCGTCCATTCTCTGCTTGAAAACTCGGGTATCAAACTGCTCCGCATGCCTGCGAATCTTGGCGGGGCTGACCGATTCAGTATCAAACGATTCAACGGCGTCGATGATAGCAGGTACAGATTGCTCGTCAAAGAACGCTCCGGTCTCGCCGGGCACAATCGTCTCCAGTGCGCCGCCTGCCGCGTAGGCGATCACCGGCCGACCGGCTGCCATTGCCTGCAGCGGCGAGATACCGAAATCCTCTTCACCAGGCCACATGAATGCTCGACAGCGGGCAAGCAGGTCCGGCAGGTTAGCATCGTCGACAAACCCCAGGAAACGCACACCTGGTCCAGCCAGCGCTTCCAGTCGCTCCCGGTCGCGGCCGCTGCCTGCGATGTAGAGCGGCCGATCAAGCTGGTTAAACGCTTCGATCAGCAGATCCAACCGCCGATACGGTACGAGACGGCCAACAAACAAATAGTAGTCATCCGTCTTGTTGGCGGGTTCAAATCGTTCAGTGTCCACGGGTGGGTAGATGATAGTCGCTTCGCGCCGGTAGACCTTGGCGATTCGGCGACGGACTTCATCCGAAATAGCTATGAAATGGTCAACGCGATCGGCCGCCAGCCGGTCCCACATGCGCAAATACGTCAGGAACGGCACCAGCCCTGTTCGTGTCAGATCGGCCGAGATTCTCCTGCTCAGCGTACTGATGGTAACGCCACACGTACCGGGTTGGCGTCAGGCAGTAGCAGATGTGGAGCGTTTCCGGTCCGGTGACAATGCCATGGCAAAAACCGCTCTTGTTGCTCAGCACAACGTCATGCGAGCGAAAGTCGAACTGCTCAAACGCGGTCGGATAGAGCGGGAAGTACAACTGTTGCTTGCGGTGGGCGAAGGGCAAGCGATCGATAAAGGACGTCCGTATCTCCCACTCCTGGTAGTGGGCGGGCATCTTGTCACGCGCATAGAGCGACGTGTAGAGCGGTGCGCCCGGATAGAGAGAGACGAATGCTTCGAGCACGTCCTCGGCCCCGCCTAACTGGTTCAGCCAATCATGAACGAGAGCCAGCTTCACGCGCCTTGCCCTCGCTGTCCCACGCGTTGACCGTCGCGACCAGCGCCAGGGCCTTGTACGCCTCTACCTGTCAGGCAGCTGTACGTGACGAGCGCGATGACGGTTCCATTGCCAGGAAACTTACCATAGCGGGCAATTATACCAGTTAGGCCACAGAACGGTCGGGTTGCGAAGGATCTGCCAAGGTCTATAATCCGCAGCCATGGAGTTCCCCTTCACCATTGACACGGCCGACAGCCACAGCTACGCGCGCACCGGTACACTGGCCACGCCACACGGCATCATCGAGACGCCTGTGTTTGCGCCTGTAGGCACATCGGCTACGGTGAAAGCCATGCGGCCGTCCGATCTTCGGACGTTGGGCGCGTCACTGGTCCTGAGCAACACGTACCATCTATACCTGCGACCGGGAGATGAACTCATCCGCGATCTGGGCGGCCTGCATCAAGTTCATGCAGTGGGATGGGCCCCTTCTGACCGACAGCGGCGGCTTCCAGGTCTTTAGCCTGAGCGACGCCCGGAAGATCGACGCTGACGGAGTGACGTTCAAATCCCATCTGGACGGTTCGTCTCACCGGTTCACCCCGGAACGAAGCATCGCCATTCAGGAGAATCTGGGTGCCGACATCATCATGATGTTCGATGAATGTCCGCCACCCAACGAATACGATTATGTCAAGCAGTCGTTGGCCCGCACCCACAGCTGGGCGGAGCGCTGCGTGGCGGCCAAACAGCGGCCGGATCAGGCGTTGTTCGGCATCGTCCAGGGCGGGATTTTCGAAGAGCTGCGTCTGCAAAGCGCCGAGTTTCTGATGGCGCTCGATCTGCCGGGGTATGCGATTGGCGGGCTGGCGGTAGGCGAGTCGAAAGCGGAGATGGCGGCCGTCCTCGATTGGCTGGCCCCGGTGCTGCCCCTTGACAAGCCGCGCTACCTGATGGGTGTGGGCGCGCCGGAGGATCTTGTGACGGCCGTCTTGCGCGGGGTCGACATGTTCGACTGCGTCATGCCCACACGTCTGGCGCGCAACGGCTCAGCACTGGTCAAGGGAGCCCGGCTCAACTTACGCAACGCACAGTACGCTGCGGATCCTGCGCCCATCGATTCGACCTGCACCTGCTATGCCTGTGCTACTTTCAGCCGCGCCTACATCCGCCATCTCGTCAAGGCGAATGAGATCCTGGCCTCCATCTTGCTGACTACCCATAACCTGCACTTCCTGCTCACGCTAATGGCCGACATGCGAAAGGCAATTCGCAAGGGAAGTCTGTCAGAATTTGCGACGGAGTTCCTGAGTCATTATCCGGACGCAGCCTCCTGGGAGCCAGCGCCTTAGGCGCCACCGCGAAGCCGCCATGTGCTTGCCAGCAAATTAACGAACAGTCAAGGATCACATGAGTATTTTAGAAGCCATCTTCCTGGGCATTCTCCAGGGAGCCACAGAGTTCTTGCCCATCTCCAGTTCAGGTCACCTGGTCATCATCCCCGCTGTATTTGACCTGACCGCGCCCGACCTTGTGTTCATCGGCCTGGTCCATCTTGGCACCCTGCTGGCTGTACTCATTTACTTCAGGACTGATATCTGGGAGATATTGAACGGCTTCTTTCGCGGAATCGCTAGCCGCCAGCCATTCGGCTCTACAGAGGCGCGGCTCGGCTGGTGGATCATCATCGGCACGATTCCCGCCGCCGCCGCCGGTTTGCTGTTCGAGAGCTTCTTCGAAGAAGTTTTCGGGGCGCCTAACATTGCCGCGTTCTTTCTGCTGGTCACCGGTGGACTCCTGGTTCTGGGCGAACGCCTGCTCTCCGGCGAGAAGACTTATGAGACGATGACGGCCGTCGACGCCATTGCGATCGGGTTGTTCCAGATGTTGGCGTTGTTCCCGGGCATCTCTCGCAGTGGCAGCACGATTGTCGGTGGTTTGCTGCGCGGGCTGGATCGGTCGGCAGCCGCACGATACAGCTTTCTGCTGGGCATCCCCGCAATTGCCGGAGCGGGTCTTCTGTCGTTGGTAGAGATCTTCGGCGCGGAGCGCGCCTATGAGATACCTGTCTACCTGGCGGGCTTTGCGGCGGCGGCTATCGCCGGTTACCTCTGCATTTACTTCCTGCTGGCCTGGGTGCGCAACCACAGCCTCTATATCTTTGCCGCCTACTGCTTTACGGTCGGTGGTTTGTACCTGCTTTTCAATCTGCTCTAGGGCACAATTTCGTGGTGCTGGCCCATCGACATGGCGCTGCTTCTCCAGTATAATTCTGGTACACGTACGCACAAACTCATACAAGACGACCGATGCTGCGTTTTAGAAATGTTGCACGGTCCGAGCAAAGCCTGATGTCTACTCGTCAGGCTTTATTTGTCTATAGGGACCGCGCACCTTGGCCCAAGAAAGGGGCGCATCCCGGGAGATCGATATCATGAACAGCCAGGATTACATGCTGCTTGAAGAAACATATGCTGCCCATACTTACCACCCCCTTGAGGTCGTGGTCGACCGGGCTGAGGGTGTGTGGGTCTATGATGTCGAAGGAAACAAATATCTGGACTGTTTGTCCGCCTATTCGGCTGTCAACCAGGGTCATTGCCATCCGCGCATCCTGGCAGCGGCCCAGGAGCAGATGACGCGGGTAACCCTTACATCGCGCGCCTTCTTCAACGACCAGCTAGGCCCTTTCCTCGAAGAACTATGCGAACTGACCGGCTATGACATGGCGCTGCCGATGAATTCGGGGGCGGAAGCGGTCGAGACGGCAATCAAGGCCGCCCGCAAGTGGGGCTATCAGGTCAAAGGTGTGCCGGCCAACCAGGCGGAGATTATTGTCTGCAGCGGCAACTTTGCCGGGCGCACCACAACCATCATCGGCTTCTCCAGCGAGGCGCAGTACAAGCAGGATTTCGGCCCCTTCACCCCCGGCTTCGTCACCGTCCCCTACGGCGATGCCGACGCCCTGGAGGCGGCGATCACCCCCAATACGGTCGCGTTCATGGTCGAGCCGATTCAGGGCGAAGGCGGCGTGGTTGTGCCGCCTCCCGGTTACCTGACACGCGCAGCAGAGATCTGCGCCGCCAACAACGTGCTGTTCGTGGCCGACGAAATCCAGACCGGCCTCGGTCGCACGGGCACCCTCCTGGCCTGTGATCATGAAGGTGTACGGCCGGACATGGTGACGCTGGGCAAGGCGTTGAGCGGCGGTTTTTACCCGGTGTCGGCCGTAGTGGCGGACAAGGCGATCATGGGTTTGTTCCGCCCGGGTGACCACGGCAGCACCTTCGGCGGCAATCCTCTGGGTGCGGCCGTCGGCCGGGCGGCGCTTGGCGTCCTTGTTGACGAGGGCCTGATTGAACGCTCCAACGAGATGGGCGCCTACTTCATGGGCCGGCTCAAGCGTATTGAGAGCGAGGTCATTCGCGAAGTGCGGGGACGCGGTCTGATGATTGGTGTCGAGCTAGCCATTCCTGCGCGTCCGTACTGCGAAGCACTGCGGGATGAAGGCCTCTTGTGCAAGGACACCCATGCCAACGTCATGCGCTTCGCTCCGCCGCTGGTCATCACAAAAGACGAAATCGACTGGGCTATGGATCGGATCGAGCCGATCTTGATGAACGGGCACTGATGGAGTTCTCTTCGTTTGGTCGCAAGGTGCTGGAGGACTGCGGCATCCTCCAGTTGATGGATGATCTGGGCAACGCGGTCGCCGAAGGCGACGGCGTCATCATGCTTGGCGGCGGCAACCCCAGCCACATTCCGGAAGTCGAGGCATGCCTGCGGGAACGGATGCAGGCTCTGCTGGCCGATGGGCGGTCGTTTGAGTCGATGGTGGGCAACTACGCCCCGCCCCAGGGTTACAAGGCGTTCACAGCGGTCGTGGCCGATCTGCTCTCGCGCGAGTTGGGCTGGCCAGTCACAGAGCGCAACATCGCGCTGACCAACGGCAGCCAGACCGCATTCTTCTTTCTCTTCAACCTGCTGGCGGGGGATTTCGGCGACGGCCGCCGCAAGCAGATCTTGCTCCCCCTGACGCCAGAGTATATTGGCTATACAGACGCCGGGATTGGGGACGACTTCTTCGTCGCCTACCGGCCGGAAATCGAGTATCTGGACGACCGCTTCTTCAAATATCGTGTCGACTTCGACGCGCTGGAGATCACCCCGCACATTGGGGCCATCTGCGTCTCGCGGCCGACCAACCCAACGGGCAATGTGCTGACCAACCGCGAGATCGCCCATCTGCACGCGCTGGCTCATGAACACGACATCCCGTTGATTATCGATAACGCCTACGGAGCGCCCTTCCCTGGCATTCAGTATGTCGCCGCAGACCCGGTGTGGGATGAACAGATCATCTACTGCCTCAGCCTGTCAAAACTGGGCCTTCCCGGAGCACGAACCGGCATCGTGGTCGCTCGTGAGGAGATTATCGACGCGCTGGCGGGACTGAACGCCGTGGTCAGTCTGGCTCCCGGCAACCTGGGAGCGTACCTGGCGGCCGATCTGATTGAGAGCGGCGACGTGCTTCGGCTAAGTGAGACGATCATTCGACCGCATTATGAAGCCAAGATCGCCCAGGCCGTGGAATGGCTGCAGGAAGAGATGGATGGCATTGATTACTACATCCACAAACCCGAGGGCACATTCTTCCTCTGGCTCTGGTTCAAAGGTCTGCCAATCACCAGCGACACCCTGTATGAACGGCTCAAGAGCCAGGGCGTCCTCATCGTGCCGGGCCACTACTTCTACCCCGGTCTGGACCATGACGAGTGGGACCACCGGTACGAATGCATTCGTATGAACGTGGCCCAGCCGGCGGAGGATGTACGAGAGGGAATCCGCATCATTGCCCGTGTGGTGGCCGAGGCGCAACGTTAGGCCTTGGTTAATTCACGGCGTGTTGATGGTCACGCGGGCGGGCTTTCGTTTATGATGGCGTGAAATGGCGTGGTGGCTGACGCTGCGCGCCGCAGGTGTGAGGGAGTAAGGAGCACTTACGGGAAACGCGGGGAAACTTCGCAAGAAGGTGATCCGGGAATCCAACCCTCCACCTTTTTTGTTGACTACTCGCTGCTACCCTTCGTCGTTTATCTCGGGTAGTGGGCTGTCTTCCCCGTCCAGAAACCCCTCCAGCATGGCGCATGTGTTTTCGACAGCATCCTTGCGGATAGCGTAACGCTTGCTGTCGTGGTTGAGCGTCAGCTGCACCATCCGCGCCAGACGCAGAGAATCCAGATGATGGATGACCGTTGGGGCGCGCAAGCGCAGCCGCTTTGCCAGCTCTGAAGCGGTCGCCGGCTCTTCTGTCAGGTAACGCAAGATTCGCAATCGCGTTGGATCTGCCAGCGCCTTGAGGGCCTGGTAGAGTGCGTCGGGAACGACTTCGCCGGGGATGAGGGACGCCGTGTTGGGCCGGGCGCCATAGAGGAACATCTCCGTGTCCGCATCAACGGTGGCAAAGACCATAAACGGAGTTGACCAGAAGGAGGGCACAAGGATGGCACGCTTCATGTCCAGTTTCTTATCCACGCGAACGCCTTGAGAGAGTTCTTCCAGAAGCTCAGGCAGCTCAAGGGTCTGGGCCAGCTCCTGGGCGTGGGTCTGTGCTTCAATCAGCGCCGGCGCAATGCGTGTCTCTTCTTCCGCGAAGAACTGCTCCTGGTAGGCGCAGAGTCCACTCAACAGCCCTTCGCCAGTCTCCACCGGGTGCGCCCATAACTGGAGCATCGCCTCTGCCTTCTTGGTAGCCTTGGCAGTCGACATCTTCTTGTCCGGGTCATGTTGGAGGTATTCGACGAGGGCAGCGACATCCTCGTCGGTCGCCGTGCCACGTTCGCCAACCTCTTTTATCGTCGCGGCAATGTGAGCATCCGTCGGATTATAAAATGAAACAAGCCGGTCTTCAGGCGGGATGACTTCCAGCGCCCTGATCACGGCGGCGCCATCCTTTGGCGCTTCCAACGTGTAGGGCCAATGGACAGGCCAACCGGTGTCGATGAAACGCTGCAGCATGTCACGCTCAGGAGCGGGCAAGCGCGACCGAACGCCCGCTGCCCATGATCCACGCAGCCCAAACCGGTCCGGTTCGTGCAGCACCCACAGGCTGACTAACATGTCGTAGCCGGTGCCGATGTCCCATTCGATGTGGGTGGAGGATTGGTCGCTCATGTGCTGTGCCTTTACTACTTTGATTCTACCAAGAAATCACCGGATCGCCTGTCGAGCCTGCTAGGATGCGGCCGGTTCGAGTTCTGGCTCTGCTTCTGCTGCTGGGACAATCGTATCGAAGTCGGGCAGAATATCCTCGGCGTTGCGCACTGCCGGGAACATGTAACCGCCCAACCCCACGAGCGCGCCAGCCAGGCCGCTGCAGCACCATCATCAGGCTCATCCCGGACCCAACGTCCGTGCCGACCAGCCAGCCGAACGTGACCGACAGGAACGCCGGTGCCCTGCATCGCTGGTTCAAAGACATTGTCTGCCAGCGGCCCAGCAACCAACACCGCGAACGGAAAGGCGACCTGGGCGATCATGCGCCGGGTGGCAAATACACGACCCTGCATAGATGGCGGCACCTTGGCCTGCCAGATTGCCTGGTTGGAGCCATTGATGATCGGAATGACAGCCTGAACGAAGAATCCGCCCACAGCCCAGCCAACCAGTGAACGCGCCAGCCCCATAATTGTGGGTCCAAGCAAGCTTTCAACGGTCATGCCTAGCAGGACGCCATTGACCTTGCGCTTTGGGCCGCCCCAGGCGCTCATGGCCAGCCCGCCAACCACACCGCCGACCGCGCTGATCGACTGCACGCTGGCGAGAATGCGCTCATTGTTGCCGGTGCGAGCGAGAATCATTGGCACCATAACGGCCATACCAAACGCGGCCAGGAAGTTCAGGACCGTGAAGACAAGCTGAAGCCCCAGCAGACTGGGCCGCTCCTTGATGTACCGAAAGCCAAAGAGCAGACTCCTTGAGGATGCTGCCCTGGGCCGCCTTCTCGGCCGCTGCATTTTCCGATTCGGGTATGCGGATGATTAACAATGTTAGAATGGCAAATACGAAGGTGACGACATCGATAGCCATGATGCCGGCAAGCCCAAGGACGCCAAACAAGGCACCGGCGAACGCAGGAGCCAGAATCTGGGACGCCGCTCCGGCAAAGTCCATCATGCCGGCGGCGCGACCAAACTGCTCCTTGGGGATCATCAAGGACACGGCCGCTGAAAACGCCGGGAACTGCAAGGAGTTGAAGGCGCCTGCTATGAAATTGCCGAGGTAGATCTGCCACAGTTCCAGATCGCCGGTCAGCACGATAACGAGCCAGCCAATCGTGACGATACCGGCGGCCAGATCGCTGAGGATGATGATTGTCTTGCGATCAAACCGGTCGACCAGAGCGCCTGCAATGGGGCTGAGCAAGATGCTGGGGGCGACAAAGAAGAAGATGGCCAGCGTCAGCGCGGTCGCCTCGCCTGTTTGCTCAAATATCCAGAATGACAGGGCGAAGTTCGTCATGCCGGTGCCGAGCATAGAGACCAGCTGGCCGGCCCACACGATGACGAAGTCGCGCATGCCTTTCACCGGTTGTGGGGCTGATTCCATCTCACATTCCTCCTACAGAGCTATCGATTGATTGGTACTTGTTGCGGGTCATCATATCAACCTGCAGAAGAAATGTCAATGTCCATATCAATAATATCAATACGTATATCAATTAATCTGCTATCGACCTGTATGATTGTGATGGTGTGACGCGAGCTCGCGCATTGACAGCAGCCAGCCGGTTGCTGTGTCTCTCTACATCTCCCAGGCCGCGTCGCCGAAGAAGTCGCCATGATCCTTGGCGAGAAAAGCCTCAATCTGGTCGCGACGATCACCGAGCCGAAAGCTCGGCCCATGGCCCGGATAGCAGATCGTTTCATCCGGCCATTGCAAGACAATATCACGCAGAGTAACCAGCGTCTCCTGAAACTGCTCCTCATTCCAGGTACGTCCGGGTCCGCCATCGAACAGCGTGTCGCCTACGATGACACGGTGATCGTTTACCAGGTGAAAACAAAGGTGGTCGACAACGTGACCCGGTGCACGCTGTGCTCGCAAGGCGTGGTTGCCGACGGCAACGGTGGCGCCATCCTCAATTGGTTGGTCCACGATAATGTGGATATCGGCGAAGTGCGGCCCATCGTAGGCGATGACGGGCACGCCGAGACGCTCCCGCATCGCGTCCAGTGCGCCAATGTGGTCGCCGTGCGTATGAGTCAGCACGATGGCCACCGGCTCTGATCCGGCCAGCATCTCTGTCAACTCATCAGGGTCGTCGCCCGGATCAATAAGTACGCTCTCGCCCGTTTCCGGGCAGACGAGAGCGTACGTGTTCATGGACCAGGGTCCGACCTGTCTGGTGCGAAGTTCGAGTTCTGCCATGCGCCTTCTCCTGAATGGTCACAGTCTTTGATAAATTAGTGTGCCGCCTCAACGGTACTCCCTGCCGGCTGGCCGGCCGAGCGGTGCAGCGACTGCCCCAATCCTATCATAAACGTGCCCACTGCTAACAGAAAGCGCGATCGCAGTGGTAGATACAACAGGCATATCGGTTTCAATCTTGTGCGACTTCTGGATCGTTCTGGTCCGTTCTTCCTGGAAGTCGAGCAATATTTCAGCTTGCACATCTGGTCGCAACATTTTGATCTCTCCTTGTGGTCGCCGCGGTTCCGGCTTAGACCATCGTCTAACAAATTAGATATCTGTCTAACTAGTTAGATGATAATCTAATTCAGTATTTGTGTCAAGGGGAGATTGGAAACTGATTGTCACGGTCGAACTCGGAGTGCAGGGAAGCGACCGCTGCTGCGGGGGGCTGACCAGCTAACGGATA
This sequence comes from uncultured Chloroflexia bacterium, assembly GCA_963715935.1. Taxonomy (GTDB): domain Bacteria; phylum Chloroflexota; class Anaerolineae; order Promineifilales; family Promineifilaceae; genus Promineifilum. The sequence continues at coordinate 1,133,180 of CAVQSM010000011.1, forward strand.
TCGACTATGCCCAGGGTGGCGGAATCGGGCCGGCCTTCTTCGGCTGACAAGAGCAGACGGCTGGCGGGGTCGGCCGGATCATAGAGTCCAACGACTACCTCATAGCGACCAGGCGGCAGATCGGCGGGCAGCAGGAGTCCGTGCCGATCCTCAACCCGTTCGCCTGGCAGCCATCCTGTGGCAGGTCGGGAACCGGCCGCGGGTTCGCTGTCACGCTGGGCGACCAGGACACCATTCTCATCCAGCAAATGGACAAACACCTTGTAGGCGTTGTCAGGTGTTTGGTCGGCCTGCCAGACCAGAACGATTTGAAGCACGTCGCCGGCACTGGCCTCCGGCGGAGCAACCCCGGCCTCCGCCAGTGTGATGGTAGATCCACCCGGTGTCGTGAAACTGGCATCGACCGGCGAGAGCGCAAGGTCCTCGTCCGGCGGCACGGCGTAGACCACAAAGCGTACATCGCCCACCCACTCTTCCGTGGCTGTGAATGTATTGGCGTCCAACCAGCGCTCGACCACGCGCTGCGGATCGCGCTGGCCTTCGCCCCAGTAGAGGGCGTAGAGCCGATCGTGATCGGCGGCGATCTGCGCCAGCTCCGGCTCCAGCAAGTCGGGCGTCGCCTGACCACGCGGCAGTGGGAAGACGGGCGCATCGTCACGGTAGTAGTACGTAAACGCCTCCCACTGATTGGGCGCATTGAGGATGATCGCCGCGTTGGGATGGTCATCGGCGACGATGCGGGCGGCCATGCCCCGATAGTCGGCCCGTGCAAACGCCGGGTCGTTGTACAGATTGTCGAGCGACCGGGCACTGCCCAGCAGCAGCACAATCGTCAGTACCGCCGGTACGGCTGCCTGCCACCGCCGGCCGATACCAGGCCATGCCGCCCAGAATGGCCAGGAAGGGGATCACCACCAGCAGGAACTTGAAGAACGCCGGGTCGGTCGTTCCGGCCAGAAAGCTGAACGACAAAGGAACGGCCGCCATCAACGCCGGAACAAGGGCCCGTCGCCGGCCAACAAACATCCCCAGAACCACCAACATCACGCCGGCAGCCAGCGGGAGCAACGCTTGTTCAGGCCGGGCTGTCTGGCCGAGGGCCAGCCAACGACCGCTTTCATTCAGATAGCCGAGCAGCTCCGCCCGGGCGCCATCGCGCCCCCCGATCTGCCGAAAGAAGATCGGCAGCCACGGTGCATAGAGAAGTAGAGCTGCCAGCACGGCTCCACCCCACTGAGCAACCGTGCGTATCCAGCCCGACCGGCCAAGACCCGGACGCAGGAGAGAGGGCCAGATCATGACCAACCCCATCAGAACGCTCTGGGCCAGCAGGACGGACGGGAAGAAGTAGTGGGTGTAGAGCCCAGCCACAATCAGCAACGCGTACGCCACCAGCCAGCCCCAGCGTCCCTGAGCCGACCTCCCTTCGCCACCAGTTGCAGCCCTGAGCCAGTTGAACCACGCCCATGTGCTGGCGACGGCCAGCAGCGCCAGCATAGCGTACATGCGGGCCTCCTGACCGTAGTAGACCAGGGCCGGACTGACGGCCGCCAGCAACCCGGCGACGACCACCGGCACCGCCCGCCTCGGCGACAACGACCGCGCCAAAGCGATGGTGACGGCCACAGCCAGCACGCCTGCCAACGCCGACAACGAACGCAAGCCGAATTCCGTCTCGCCGACCAGCTCCCGCCAGCCGCGCAGCGCCAAGTAGTAGAGCGGCGGGTGGATGTCGCTGGCCGTGCCTTCGATGATACGCGGAATCGGCCGCTCGCTCAGACGGGCGCTGTTGCCCTCATCATTCCAGAACGATTGCAGTTCCAGCGAATGGAAGCGGAGGAAGGTCGCCAGCAGGAGCACGAGCACGGCCGCCGGCAGGATTCGTCGGGTCACGATGGAGGGTGGCTCTCGGAAGGCGAATCGGACGGCCACAGGAAACGCAGCAGACTGAAGAGCAGAATCGCGCTGGAGAGCAGGAACAGAAGCGGCCGCCAGCGCATCCAGACGAACTGCCAGGCGGGTGTCGACTCGCCGTAATCCGGGTTGTTGGCGTATGCCAGTACGGTGTCGTAGACGGGCAAGGGCGTGAAGTCCGGCTCCATCATGCGGAAGTAGTACCATGCCTGGTCCTTCTCCCAGTCGGCCGGCCGCTTGAAGAACCAGATGTTGCTGACCCCCAACCAGGGCCATTCACGCTGTGCGCGCTGGAACGCCTCGACCGTATAGCGTGCCTGCTGTTCTTCGGTCACCCGGCCAAAGTTCGGCGGTATGCCCTCGGGTACCGTGTTCCAGCCCAGCTCGCTAATCCACAGGGGCTTGTGCCCGTCGCCGTGGCGAACCATCACGTCGCGCAGGAAGAGATGATGGGGATAGTTGATGACGGTCGGTCGCAAACGCTGGTCGGTTGGGCCGGACCATAGCCCATATCCCTGAGCCGACATGACATCGAAGCACTCACCGGCTCCAGCAGCGTACATCCGCTCCAGGAAGATGAGGTCGTTCATGTTCCGGCCATCGTTGGCCACGGTTGGCGTAAGTGCGCCCGCCAGCACAACGGCGCTCGGATCGGCCGCCTTGATGCGCTCGTAGCCAATGCACAGCAGTTCGGTGAACGCCTCGGGATCGACGTCCTGTTTCCCCCACTCTTCGTTGCCGTTTGGCTCGTTCCAGAGCTGGTAGTAGGTGATGTCGTCCTGATAGCGATCGGCGACCGTAGCCACGAAGTCACCAAAATCGTTGAAATCATCAGGCGGAGCGTTCGTGCCGATGGTGTCGGTCAGCGCACGCGTCCACGATGGCGGGTTGCTCAGGCGGGCGATAATGGACATATCGCGTTCGTTGGCTAGCTCGACGATCTGGTCATACTTGGCCCACGCGTCCACGCCTTCCGGATCATTCCGCCGGTCGATGAAGTCGCCCTTGCCATGAATCTCAATATCCTCCCACGTAAACTCCTGCCGCAGGAATCCAATGCCTGCTTCGTTGATTAGGTCCAGGCTCTGGGCGCGCTTTTCGGGCTCGACCTCTTGCTGGAGGAACGTATTCACACCAAAGGGTGGAACACCGGGATAAGCCAACGGCGAACCATCAACCTCCGCCGGAGCCAGGATCGGCTGGGGCCGGATGGCCGTGTTGAGCCAGTGGACCACGCCGGCCAGTTGGCCGGGCAGCTCCTCTTCCCCGGTCAGATCGTAGAGCGATCGGGCAGCGGGCCAAAGCGAGACCAACCAGACTATGGCCGCGATCACAACGATCGCCAGCCAGACCCGGCGACGCTTGCTCGAATGTTGCGAAGACATGGCGATCATTATACCCGAACCGCGATTTTGCTTTATAATGCAGTGCGTCAAATTGTAGGTTACAATGGCGACGCTTACTGGCCGCTCACCCGGCGGTCCACATACGGAATGGCGAGGAACCCGCCGCGTCCTCACGGTCTTGCCGGACCCGAGGGCAGACAAGAACTGGTGTGGCTCCTCTTATGTAGACTAGAGAGAGGAACACGTATGTTATCAGGATTCGAGAGGATCATGTTTGTCCTGCTGGCGGCGATTAGCCTAACAGCTGCGTACAACACGTTTGGGCAGGCCTGGCGCATTATCGAGCGAGGACAAGGTAGCCTCAATTTAGATCAAATTGGCCGGCGCGTGTGGGCCGCCATCACGGCTCTATTTAGCCAGGGCAATATTATCAAGGACCGCACATTCACCTCGTTGATGCATTACGGGGTTGCCTTTGCCTTCATCTTCTATGGTCTCGTCAACATAGTCGACGTTCTTGAGGCATTAATTCCGGGCTTTCTCTTCTTCCACGACAACATCATTGGGAATCTATTCCGGCTGGGAGCCGATCTCTTCGCTGTTGCCGCGCTCGTAAGCGTCATCTACTTCCTCCTACGACGCTTCCTGGTCCAGGATGAAGCCCTGGCGACGAGAGACAATGTCATGCTGAACCCGAAGGCACGCGAAGGGGGAATCAGTACTGATTCGCTCATCGTCATCATCTTCATTCTCCTGCATATCGGCTTTCGGCTCCTTGGTGCATCTTTCCTTGTGGCGGCCGAAGGTCCGGACCCCTGGCAGCCGGCGGCAACAGCCATCAGCAATCTATTTCTCTCCGGTCTCTCGCTCAACGCCCTGGAACTGGGCTGGCACATCTCTTTCTGGATTGCAATCGGGGTTATCGCCCTGTTCCTACCCTACTTCCCCTACACCAAGCACGCGCATCTCTTCATGGGACCGTTCAACTTCATGACCCGCCCAGAGCGAACCTACCTCGGCCAGATGCATACGCTCGATTTCGAAGACGAGTCAATCGAGCAGTTCGGCGTAGCCAGTTTCTTCGACCTGGCGGATACGCAGATCGTCGACGCATTCGCCTGTATCATGTGCAACCGCTGCCAGGAAGTCTGCCCGGCCTACAATACCGGCAAGGAGCTTTCGCCGGCGGCGCTGGAAATCAACAAGCGCTACTATGTTCGCGACCGTATGGAGGAGATGGCCTACAGCGGAACCAACGGCACGCCCATGCTGGAGTTCGCCATTAGCGAAAGTGCTGTCTGGGCCTGCACCGCGTGCGGTCACTGCATCGATATTTGCCCGGTCGGCAATGAACCGATGCTCGACATCATGGACATCCGCCGCAACCAGGTGATGATGGAAAGCGCATTCCCGGAGCAGCTCAAGGGCGCGTTCGTAGGTATGGAACGCACCGGTAATCCGTGGCAATCGACCGAGAGCCGCATGGAGTGGGCCGCTCCGCTGCCGTTTAATGTGCCGACCGTCGAGGAAAACCCCGACTACGAGTATCTGCTGTGGGTGGGCTGCGCGGGAGCGTTCAATCCGGACGCGCAGAAGACGGTTCGCGCCCTGGCCACGATCATGCATGAGGCGGGAATCAGCTTTGCCGTCCTGGGCGAGTCGGAGACCTGCACCGGCGATTCGGCCCGCCGCGCCGGTAATGAGTACCTGTACTTCGAAATGGCCTCCGGCAACATCGAAACGCTCAACGCCGCCGGCGCAGATTCCCGCCGAATCGTCACCAGCTGCCCCCACTGCTTCACCACTATCGGCAAAGAGTACGGGGAGCTGGGTGGCCATTACGAGACCTTCCACCATACGCAGCTGATCAGCGATCTGATCGGTAAGGGCAAGCTGCGCCTCAACGACAAGCAGCTGGAAAAGACGACCTTCCATGACCCCTGCTTCCTGGGTCGCCACAACGGCATCACGTACGAACCGCGCAAGGCGTTGGCCGAAGCAGGCAACTTGTTGCTGGAGATGCCACGCAGTGGCGAGGATTCGTTCTGCTGCGGGGCTGGCGGGGCACAGTACTGGAAGGAAGAGGAACATGGCAGCGAGGCCGTGAACATTGCTCGCTACAGCGAAGCTCGCGCCACAGGGGCCGAGGTCCTGGCGGTGGGTTGCCCGTTCTGCAGCACGATGATGAACGACGCCAACCGCGAATTTGGCTCACCAATGGCGGTGCGTGATGTGGCTGAGGTGGTCTTGGACGCGATGGGCAAGGCACAGCCGGTGGCGGCTGACTAAGCTGCATCGATCTGCAAGCTGAAAACGACAAGCCGCCCAAGTGGGCGGCTTGTTTGATCCTGCGTGAACAAGAGGCGGAGAGGGCGGGATTCGAACCCGCGACCCCTTTCGAGGTACACGATTTCCAATCGTGCGCACTAGACCAACTATGCGACCTCTCCAGTTACGACGGAGAATTATACTCTGCTAGCCGTTCGCTGCCAAAACGTTTCATTTGCTTCCCAGCGACATGCAGTGATCGGTTATGTACGCCGGTAGCGCGTCTCCACACCAAGTGCCTCCTCTCCCTCGGGTGAGATGTTGTAGGCCGCCATCAGCAGTTCGTCGTTGCTCAGCAGGCGCACTTCGGTCCGCCAGCCCCAGTCAGGCTGCCCCTCGCCCGCGGCATACTGACCCGTGACGCTGAACCCATCGGGGAGCGCGTGTCCGGTGCTGAACAACATCCCGTCACCCATGTGAAAGCTGTCGATCCAGGTGCACTCAAATTGGTTGCGGGCGCTGTTGAAGCCGAAGATCGCTTCTCCCTGCAGCGGCTGTCCCAGCAGAGTGCCCGTGTAACGATGAATGAGGAATCGGCCGTCAAGCAGAGGCTCGATCGAACCGCGCCATTCTGACTCGTCTTCCAACTTACCCGGTTCGAACCACGTCCTGGTCGGTCCTTGCCACTGGCCAATCATCCCGGCTAACCGGGTTGCCAGTGGTTGAGTCATCCGGTTGGGTTACATCTTGGCCGCTCATCTGCATCCTCCACTCTAGTTCGCGTCAATCGTCAACCAGTCCTTCCAATGCCGGCAGCGCTACGCTGTCACCACCCGTATTAGCCGGCAGACGCTCTCCGGTCAGACCATCGTACAGGCCAATCACCAGTCGGGATGCAGCCGGATCGAACTCCGGCGGCAGCGGCAAGCGATAGGTGTCCGCTATCTGCTCGCCCGGTCTCCAGCACGTCGTCGGCCATTGACCTTCAGCGGGCCAGTTGTCCTGCTGCCCAGCGATGCTTCCGGTCGCGTCAATCAACTGCGTAAAGACGGTGTACGGCACCAGCGTCGGCCCATTCGCCTGCCAATGCAGCGTCAACTCCAGATTGGTCGGTTCATCCACCGCCGACACAACACTGTCAAACCCGGTTAGCTCAATCGCCGTCCCGTCCGGCGCGAGGAAGACCGTCTCAGCGGGGGTTGCAGGCGGGTTAATCGGGGTCAGATTCCCCGGTCTTTCCACGGGCAGAATGACAGCGAAGAACGGCCGCCATGCCAATCCCAGACTGAGCGCAAGCAGGAGCTGGGCGGCAACAACGAGCGATACAGTTCCTCGCGATTCAAAGGCCGCTGCCAGACGACCGCCTGCCAGGACGGCCGCCAGCGGCATGAACAGCAACCACAGACGGCCGACTTCCCCGCGCGTTGTCCCGGCGAGCGTCAGCCCGATGAGCAGCATCGCCAGCAGGAGCGCCAGCCGCCCATAGGGTGTGGCTCGCTCGTCCGCGCGGCGCACGGCGGACACTACCTGCCAGCCAAAGCCAACCAGCACCGGCAGGCCTACAAACAGGGCAAAGTCAAGCGGGTTGTAGACAAGCCACCACTCATAGCGGCGGAGTGATGTGACGAGGGTGCTATGTTGGTCCAACCCTACCTGGGCGACCGACCACGGCGCCACGCCCCAGCCTGCCCAATAAATCAGCCATAATGCCGCCGCCCCAGCGGCCAGGAGCGCGGGCGCCTGCCACCAGCCACGCTGCCGCCAGAACGCCGTTGCGCCGGACTGGGGCCAGATGAGCGTTACGCCGACATACGCTCCAAGCAAAGCGAACCAGACCGCGTTGCCGAGGCTGAGGAAACTCATCAGGCTTACGACCAGGCCCGCGCCGAGAGTGGCCACAGGCCGCCGTTCTTCCAGCCCGACGAGCAGCAGCCAAAGCGAGACCAGCGACAGCAGAGCGAACAGTTGGTCGGGCGACGGCGAAAAGATGAGTAGCGCAGGGATAGCAGCGGTGAGCAGTGCCGCCAATCGGCCGCCTTGCTCCCCATACCAGCGACGACCAATGGCGTAACCCGGCCAAACGGTCAGCGCGGCAGCCAGAACCGGCACCCACGACCAGAGCAGCAGCCCGGCAGAGGTCGACAGAGGCCGAGCCATAATCCAGAGATCGGTGCAGCGCCAGAAGCGAACAGGGGCAGCAAGCGCGGCGGTCAACGCCGGCATACCCGCCAGCAGCCGGTCCGTCGTCCAATGGGCCACAATCAGGCCCGGTGGATGGGTGCGGGCGTGTTCGTTGTCAAATACTGTCATCAGCGCTGGATAATCGCGCAGCGCTGCATTCAGGTCATCGATTTCTCCCGCCGTCGCGACATAGCCGTTGGTGGCCTTGCTCAACGTGCGGTCGACCAGTTCGCCGCCAATGTTTGGCCGATCGGCGTATAGAATCGCCAACTGCAGGCCGAGGCTGAGGAGGACCAGCACCACGACGGGCCAGCGAGCGCGCCCGGGCTGCGGCCACCACCACACGGCAAACGCCACCGTCGCGGCTGCCACACCACCAGCCGGGAGCCATCGTGCCCAGGGCCGAGGCTGATAGAACCAGTGCCACTCGCTGGTGCCGGGGGCCGGCCCGCGCAAACCGGGCCACACGTCGCTCACAATAAGGGCGGCGAGGAGGATCGAGGCGACAAAGATGAGGAGGGCGATCAGACGGCTGCGCGTCATGGCAGGAGCATAGAGGAGAATAGGGCGAGCGTCAAAGAGACGGTGCGTGAGCGCCGTTGTGAGCGGTCGGTTCGATGTGCTATTATCGCGCCGTTATGATGGTAGATGTGAGGGGTCATGAGTGAGCAACAACCCGGCGGCACGCCGCCCCAAGCTGCTGAGCCGGTGACGGTGTCGGTTGTGGTTCCCACGCGCAATGAGGCCGGCAATCTCGCGCCTCTGGCTGAGGCAGTAGACGCGACGCTGCGCGATCTGCCCTACGAGATCGTGGTCGTCGATGACAGCACGGACGAGACGCCGCAGGTCGCTCAGTCTTTGGCCGCTGCGGGCTACCCCATCCGCCTGATTGCCCGTCCGGAGGACCGCCGCAATGGGCTGAGCGGCGCAGTGGTCGAAGGTATCGAGGCGGCTGAGGGAGAATGGATCTGCGTCATGGACGCAGATCTGCAGCATCCTCCGGCCACCATCCGGCGCTTGCTCGACCAGGCAAACCGCACGGGAGCCGACCTTGTCGTGGCCAGCCGTCGGGCCGACTGGTTGGGGCCGATGGGCCTGAGCCGGGCGCGATCGTTTACGTCACAATCGCTCACGGCGCTGGCCCGCATGCTGTTCCCGCGCGTGCTGAAAAACGTCTCCGACCCGCTGACCGGCTTCTTCCTCATCCGGCGCGACCGGGTCGACACCGCCATCTTGCAGCCAGAGGGGTTCAAGATTCTGCTGGAGATCCTGGTTCGTCACCCCGAGTTACACGTTAGCGAGATTGCCTTTGACTTTGCGCCACGCCATCAAGGCCAGAGCAAAGCGGATCTGAACGAAGGCCTGCGCTTCTTCCGCCATGCCACCCGGCTGCGCACGACCGTCAATCAGCATCTTGTGCGGTTCGTCGTCCTGGTTGTGGCTGCGTTGGGGCTGAATCTGGCCCTGCTGGGCGGCCTGGTTGCTGGTGCGGACTGGACGCTGGCTCCGGCGGCACTGGCCGCGGGCGGGCTTACGGTGTTGGCGACAATCGCCGGCGAGCGGTGGGTGTTCAGCGACCAGCCGCGTTCACTGCGGCGGCGACCTCTGACCACACTCTTGCTCGGCGCGGCGTTTCTGTTTCTCATCTACCTCCCCGTAACGCTGCTGCTGTCCCGCATTGGCATACCATATCTGGTGGCATCGACGGCCGCCCTGGCCACCGCTGGCTTTGGTTACTACTTGCTGTCAGAGAGCTGGATATGGACGCGCGGCCTTATGATGCAGCCGCGTGAGAGCGCCTTCTATGACCTGCACGGTCTACTCCTCATCGCTTCGCAGGTGCCATTGGATGATCTGGCCTGGTTCCGGGTGGACGAGGCGGAACGGCCGCCGGACCTCGTGATACGTGTTGACCGGCATGGAACGCCCAGCCGGGTCGAAGGTGGCATCTCCTACGACGAGCAGATGGGACGCTTCGGCTTTGGCCTGACAGTTGTGCCCGGAGATTACACCGAAATCGTCGTCTCTCCCCTGCTGGAAAATTCTCCCGCATTCCTGTTCACCAATATCGTGGAGCCTGTGCTGCGCTGGCAGCTTATCGGCCGCGATGTGGCCTTGGTCAAGGCAGGAGGAGTGGCCGGGCCAGACTCTGCCGCGCCCCAGGGCAGCATGATCGCCGGACGCACCGACATGGGCTACGGCCTCAGCGTGCTTTGCAAGCGTGAAGGGCTGGCGTTTATGGCCGACGACCGGATCATTTTGGGACGTGATGGGCAACTGTACGCGTATCCGAAGCCGCTGACCGTCAATCAAGACATGCTGGAGGGCGCATCGGCCGCCACACGCGCCGTCGCCCCGCTCGGCCTGCAGCGCCTGCTGTACTCCCCGACAGCTGCGCCGGCTGGGCCTGTGGCTGGGCGGCCGCCGGCTGCCGGTGGCCACGCTGAACACGAATCTACAACGGCTGGTCCCCCAGCCGAAGTATCAGCTGGGCCAACTCGCACCATCCATCAGTTTGGTCGCAGCCGCGCCGGCCACCCGTCTTGCCTTTATAGCCACAGGACCGGGGGCCGTCGTCCCTCTGAGCACCGAGGAAGCGGCCGCTCGCCTGACCACACCGCCGGCTGAGCGACCCGCTTTCCAGCCTCGCCCGCTGCTGGAGCGTGAACTGGCCCATTGGAAGAAGATAGATTGGCTGGCCAGCGAACTGACCATCGTGCGCGAGGGTCTACAGTCGTGCGAAATCGTCGAGTGGCGTCAACCCGGTGAAGTTTGGTGGGAAGGCAGCACGCCGCCCCTGGCCATCAACGCAGCCGCGCCCGACGCAGCCGCCCACCACAGCCCCCTTGTCCGCGCAGTCAACCTAGAGCGGTCCAACCGCCACTTTCTGCTGACCAACACTCATGGATTACCGCAAACCCGCCGTCTTTGGCCAGAACTGGTCGCCCAGCCGCTATCGTGTGCTGCCCTACTTCGCCGCCGAGCGTGCTGTCTTGGCCCGGCCCGATATGCAGCGCATTGTCGAGATCGGCTGCGGCAACGGCTGGAACATGAGCCGCTTCGCACAGTACGGCCGTCCCGCCATCGGGCTGGACACTGTGCCGGAACGCGTCGAGCTGGCTCTCACGCACGGACCCGCCCTGCTCTCGGACGGACTGGCGCTGCCGTTCGCCGACAGCTCAGTTGACCTCGTCTACATCCAGCATGTGCTCCACCATATTGGCGACGTGGAGCGGGCGTTGGCCGAAGTGTGGCGCGTCTTGCGACCGGGCGGGATCCTGTTCCTGGTGGAGACCGTAGAGGACAACCCGATCATTCGCTGGGGCAGACGACTTTATCCCAGTTGGTTGGGCGACGAGATCAACGCACCGTTCTACTTTGACGGACTGGGCACCACCTTGCGAGAGTCCGGGTTCCGTGTTAACCAGAGCGGGCAGTACAGCATCTTGTTCTGGCTATGGGAGATTATGCCCGACCAGATTCCGGCGAGTGAACGCTTGACCCCGGCCTTTGTGAGAGTAGAACAGGGCCTGCAGAAGGTATGGCCGGAGCAGAGCGCCCATTGCTACTACGTCGCCACGAAGCCGGCCCCATTTGATCCGGCAGCGAACGGATATGGAAGCTAGAGCCCGCCTGCAAGACCTCTCCGCTCGATCCGGCGCGGCGCAAGGGGCGTTCATGGCCGCGGCGATGATCGTCGCCGGCGGCTTCGACTATCTCGTCAACGTCTTCGTCGGCCGCCAGCTCGCCCCGACAGAGTTCTTCGTCTTCGTCACCGTCACAGCACTGATCCAGATCATGGTTCAGGTGACCAACGTCATCCGCAACGTTGTCGCCTTCTACGTCGCTGAGGCCACCGTGCGCTCGGAAGCGATGAACCACATCGGTTCCATCTTTCAGCGCAGTTGGCGCTGGGCGTGGCGCTGGGGTCTTGTGGGAGCGGGGTTGTTCGCGCTGGCAGGTCCGGCGCTGGCCCGCTTCCTGCGCATCGACACGCCGTGGCCGCTGTGGGCGGCCGCCTTCGCGCTGCTGCTGCTCTTCTTGCGACCGGTCACAGACGGCACGCTGCAGGGCACACAGCGCTTCTACGGTCTCGGATCGGTCCAGATGCTCCAGTCAGCGCTGCGGCTCGTCTTTGCCGTCATCCTGCTGGGGCTGGGTCTTCAGGCAGCGGGGGCAATTGTCGCCCTCCCGCTGGGCAGCACAGTCGCCCTCGTGCTGGCCCTCGTTCTGCTGCGACCGTACTTCTCTACACCTGCGCCCGCCGACTCGCCCATCCCTATCAGCTGGCGCTACTCCATCTATACGCTCATTGGCCTGCTCGCCTTCGCGCTGATGGTCAACGCCGATGCCGTCGTCGTGCGCCGTCTCTTTGGCGATTCCGCTGCTGAAGCGTATGGTCCGGTGGTCACGCTGGGCAAGATGAACCTGTTCATCCCGCTGGGCATTGGCCTGGTGCTCTTCCCCAAAGCCACCCAACGCCACGCCGCCGGGCGCGATTCACGGCCCGTCCTGCTGTTGGCGCTGGCGGCTACGCTGCTGCCCGGCCTGATTCTGACGCTTGGCTACTACCTGTTCTCGGCCGAGATTGTGGAGCTCGTGTTTGGCCCGGCCTACTCGGATCCGGGACTGCTCCTGCCGCTCGTCGGGCTGGCAACGACCTTCTTCGCCGGCGTCAACATCTGGCTCAACTACGCCCTCTCGCTGGAGCGGCGCGTATTCGTCTTCTTGCTGGCGGGCATTGTCGTGCTGCAAATCAGTGCGATGGTGTTGACCCACTCCAGTCTGGAGACGATTGCCTTGATCATGATTACTGCCGGCGTGGCCGGCAACGTGGCGGGCGCGTTGACCACCCTCGGCAGAAGCAGCAACCAGCCGGCAACATCCCCAGCCCGCCGCCGCTCTAGCCTACCTGCTGTCCAACAGCGTCGCGTAGATTCCCAGGAGCTGCTGCGCCGCCCGATCCCAGGTGAAGCTGCGAATCCGTTCGTAGCCGCGCTGCACATAGCGATCGCGCAGCGGCTGATCGGTCAGCAGCATCTGCATGTGGGTGGTCCAGGCGGATTCGTCGTCCGGCGCAAGCAAGATACCTGCTCCTGGCTCCGGCCCTATCACCTCAGGCAGACTGGAGCTGTCGGACGAGACAACGGCCGTTCCGCAGCCCATCGCCTCCAGCAGCGGCAGCCCGAACCCTTCGTAGAGGCTGGGAAACGCGAGCAGATCGGCCGCCGAGTAGAGAGCGGGCAAATCCTCATCCGGGACAAACCCAGTGAAGTGGACGCGATCCTCCAGACCCAGCCGCTCCACCTCGCGAAACAGATCGTCCGACAGCCATCCCTGCCCGCCGGCAATGACCAGATGGTGCGGCAGGGTATGGGTCAGAGGGGCGAAAGCGCGAACCAGCATCTCGTAGTTCTTACGAGGCTGAACCGTGCCAACCGCCAGGACAAAGGGCCACTCACCCAGCCCGGAGCGAGCGCGAACGGCCGCCAGTTCATCTGGCTCGTTCGACCCGCTTGAACCGCTCGTTGACGCCGCTGTATAGGACGGTGATCTTGTCGGCAGGAACGTCCCATACAGCGCGTAAATCGTCGCGAGTCGACTCGGAGTCGGCCAGCACATGGGTGGCGCGGCCTATCGACCAGGGCACGACGGCGTTGAGATAGTCGACCAGGCTCGGTACGAACGTGTGGGGATAGTGGACAAACGACAGGTCGTGGACGGTCACGATCGTCGGGATGCCGCCTGCCACTGGCGGCAGGACAAAGTCCGGCGAGTGAAAGAGATCGAGCGGCCCGGTCACTCCCTGCACTGGCAGCGGCAGGCGGAGCCGGTACCAGAGGCGGTAGAGCCAGCGCTCGTCAAGCGGCGCGGGCCGGTGGCTGGCATTGGGAGCGTGCGGCAGCGGATTGGCTACCGGCAGCTCAGCTGGGGGTCGCGCCGAGAAAAGACGATACTGATTGGAGTTGTCTGCCGCGAGAAGAGCGTGGATGAGTTCGCGAGTATAGCGGCCAATCCCCCCGCCCTGGGCAAGCGCAGCAGTAACGTCAAACCCAATACGGCTGGCCATCAGTCCACATCGTTGTAGGTCCAGTAACGATTGGCGAAGAAGTTCCAGAACAGGACGACGACCACCGCCACACCCAGCGCCAGGTTGGCCCCGATACGCGTGGCGTATGGCTCCAGCAACGGAATCGTTTCGACGACACTCTTGAACACAGGGGTTCAGGAAGGTAATGAGCGGCAGCCGGATGAAGAAGCCGACCACGCTGACGGACAGAAACATTACAAACTGGCGGCGGCGGGACTTGGAGCGGGAATCAGGATAGGTCCAGTAGCGATTCCACAGAAAGTTGCTGCTGACCGCGGCAATGAAGGAGATGGCCCCGGCGAGAGTCGGAGCGAGATGCTCAACAAAGTAGACGCTGAAACCGAGCGACGTCAACCATTCATAGAGCCAATGGCCGGGAAGCAACCACGCCGAAACAGGGTTGATCAACAAATTGAACACCCCGAAGTCGACGACGAAGCCCATCGCTCCGACGAGCAGGAATTTGATGAAGCGCTCGGCCTCTTTGGGGTTGACGCCAAAACGCGTCGACGCATCCGCCAACATTGAAATCATGCCAATGCTTGTCCTAACTAGATGCGGCGGAATCCTCTATTCGGCCGCTCGCCGACTGCTGCGCCGACTTTCGATACCCAACCAGCAATTGTAACAGCCCTAGCATAACACCCAAATGGATATAGACGTTATTCACATATAGTTTATCCACAAGATGATGGACGGAAAGAGCGGTCCAGGCCGCCAGCAGGCCGAGGACAATGCCCCGGTCTGGCCACGTCAGACGGCTCAGACCCACGCACGGTCTGGGCGAAGACGACGCCCCAGAACAGCAGATAGGCAGCCAGACCAATGACCCCAACTTCGGCCAACAGGTTGAGGTAGTAGTTGTGCGCATGCCCAAGCGGTGCAGTCCAGTTGATGAGGGCAAAGCGGGGATAGGCTGCTTCGTAGTTGCCGAAGCCGACGCCGAGCCACACATCTTCCTCAGCCATCCCGACGGCCGCCTGCCAGTGGGCCAGCCGCTCCAGGACCGCATAGTTGCTGTCGTTGATGTCGACACCACGTACGTCGCCAAACGTCAGGTCCTCACGGAATCCCAGCAGCCGGTCGGTCACCGACAGCGCCGGACCAAACCCGGCCCCGACGCCCGCCCACAGAACCGCGCCCCCTACGACCGCTCCGACCACCAATACCAGCAACCCTTTCCACCACGCCCTGGCGCTGAACAGGACGAGCACGGCGCCACCGGCCAGGAAACCCAGCCACGCGCCGCGGCTCCAGGAAAAGATCACCGCCAGCGATGCGGCCATGCCCACCACGCCCGCAACAACAAGCCAGGCCCAGATCGGCCGCACGACGGACCCAGTGGCAACCTCAGTTGAACGGCTGCGAATCCGGGAGACAGCGGCAATCAATGCCCCCCAGGCAACCCCAATAGCCAGCAGCGCGGTCAGGTTCATATACCCGCCATACGGGTTCGGCTGCTCGAAACTGCCGTACGCCCGGAAGTAGGAGCCCAATACGGCGAAATGTTCAGGGCCCGTGTCACGCAGACCGAACTGCCAGATGCCGACCACTGCCTGCACAAACCCGGCCAGCAGCAGCATACCGAGCACCTGCCTGGCCACACGCGGAATACGAGTTTCGTCCTGCTCGACCGTCCGTTCCCAGGTCCACAACGATGATGGCAATGAGGCCGATCTCCACCCACTTGAGCAGTTCCACCAGACCCAGGCGCAGGTTCGCTCCGCCACCCAGAAGGCTGAGCGCGGCAATCGACAGCAGCAGCAGCCACGGACCGAGTATGGACAGGCGCGGCACCCACACGCGGCGACGCGCCAGCGAGGCGGCGAGCCACGAAGCAACCGTGAGAAACAGGACAATCTGGCCGCTGTCGAGCAGCGAGGGGCCCAAGACGACATTCTCCAGCGCGCTTAGCGGCCCGGCCAGCAGCGCCAGGCCCAAGCCAAACAGGGGGTTGATGACGATTAGCAGCAGCGCGGCGATACCTGCCAGCCCGATCGCGACAACGGCTAACGGCAGTTGGCTGATGGCGAGCGAGAGACCAACCGCCAGCAGCAAGGCAAGGACGCTCAGCCAGCTCACTGACCGGGCGCGCTTATTGAGAGACGTGGAAAAGGAGGCGATCAAAGGCGTTCGCTGAAGTAGGCGATGGTCTCGGCGAGGCCCTCCTCAACCGGAACCACCGGCTCCCATCCCAGAATCTCGCGGGCCTTCGTGATGTCCGGGCGACGCATCTTCGGATCGTCCACAATCCGATCGTCGGTCGGGTCTACACGAATGAGCTCTGACTTGCTATCGGCAAGCCGCACGATCGTCTCTGCCAGGGACAGGATGGTCATCTCAGTGTCAGGGTTGCCGATGTTCACCGGATAAGCCTCATCCGACATCAGCAGACGGTACAACCCTTCAACAAGGTCAGTCACATACTGAAAAGCGCGGGTCTGGGAGCCGCTGCCGTAGACCGTAATCGGCTGGTCGGTCAGAGCCTGGTAGATGAAGTTGGGCACCGCACGTCCATCGTTGAGCCGCATGCGCGGACCGTAGGTATTGAAGATGCGGACGATGCGCGTCTCCAGACCGTGATAGCGATGATAGGCCATCGTTATGGCCTCGGCGAAACGCTTCGCCTCATCATAGACGCCACGCGGACCAATCGGGTTGACATGACCCCAATAGGTCTCCGGCTGTGGGTTGACCTGCGGGTCCCCGTACACCTCGGACGTAGAGGCCAGCAAGTAGCGCGCGCCTTTGTTCTTTGCCAGGCCCAACGTGTTGTGGGTACCCAGAGAGCCGACCTTCAACGTCGGGATAGGGAACTCAAGATAATCGATAGGGCTGGCAGGCGAGGCAAAGTGGAGCACCGCATCGAGCGGACCAGCCACGTAGATGTACTGGCTGACGTTGTGCTTGACGAAAGAGAACCGTTCGTGGCCCATCAGATGGGCGATGTTGTCCATGCTGCCGGTCAGCAGGTTATCCATCCCCACCACGTCATGTCCCTCAGCAATGAATCGATCGCTCAAGTGGGACCCTATGAAGCCGGCTGCCCCGGTAATTAGTACGCGCATATCTTCTCCAATCCGTTGGTTGGTGGCTTTCGGGGCCAGGGAGCATCAGGCTGCCTGGCTTGACGGGCACAGGGCGCGGCCACTGTTCAGTCGCATGACGTGCCATGGCTTGCCGCAAAAAAGCCGCTATCTGGCCGTATTGTAGCTGTGACAGCAGTTATGGTCGAGTGCGTCGTCGTGCTATAATCGTGAAATCATGACCGAAGCGAACAACCTTCCCGCTACAACTGCGCCCGACGGCGCTGATGGCCACGAGCAGCGAAAAGCCGACCACATCCGCATTAATCTGGAAGAAGACGTCACCTTTAAGAAGCTAACCAGCGGTCTGGAAAATTACTTCTTCATGCACGAGGCTCTACCAGAGCTTGATCTGGCAGAGATTGACACCAGTGTGGAGTTGTTCGGCCGCCAATTACAGACGCCGCTCCTGATCTCGTCGATGACTGGCGGAACGGAGCGGGCACAGTGGATCAACCGCACGCTGGCTGAGGCGGCCCAGGAAGCGGGCATCGCCATGGGTCTGGGGTCAATGCGAGCGGGCATTGAGGATCCTTCGCTGGAGCCTACATATCAAGTGCGGGACGTGGCGCCCGATATTCTCCTCTTCGCCAATCTAGGAGCGGTGCAGCTCAATTACGGCTACGGTCTGGCGCAATGCCAGCGAGCCGTGGATATGATCGAAGCCGATGCTCTGATTCTGCACTTCAATGTGCTACAAGAAGCGGTGCAGCCTGAAGGGGATGGTAACTTCGCCGGGCTGCTGGCCAAGGTCGAGTCGATATGCAGCACGCTCCCAGTGCCGGTAATCGCCAAGGAAGTGGGCTGGGGTTTTTCCCGCGAAGCGGCCCGCCAACTGGCGGATGCCGGCGTCGCTGCCATTGACGTGGCGGGGGCTGGTGGCACATCATGGAGTCAGGTCGAGATGTTCCGGGCACCCACGGCCCGGCTGGCTCGCGTCGCCGGCGCCTTTATCGACTGGGGCATTCCAACAGCCGTTTCGCTGCGCTATTGTCGAGAAGCCGCGCCCAATCTGCCGATCTTTGCTAGTGGGGGCATCTACGATGGCATCGAGGTCGCCAAGTCGATTGCCCTCGGCGCAACCCTGGTTGGGCTGGCAGGCGAGTTTCTGCGGGCGGCTGACCAGGACGGCGTGGACGGCGTGGTCGAGCTGGCAGGTACACTGACCGATGAGCTGCGGGTTACAATGTTGTGCAGCGGCGCGGGTGACCTGTCGGCGTTGTCCCAGACCCCAATGCATCAATCCTTCTAATAATTAAGCCGTCCACGCGCAAGGTGGACACGAGTGAGTTCTCATGAGTAACAACGATTTTGGTCGGATCACCGACACCTATTTGCCGGCCATCGTCGCAGAGATGCGGGCGGTGCTGGGTAACGATCCTCGCGTGGTCGTTGACGACAATGGCGAGCTGTTCTACGGCATGATCCACTACCACATGGGGTGGACAGACGCGGAGATGAACCCGGTGGACCTGAATACAGGCAAACGCATCCGGCCGATTCTGTGCGTGATGGCCTGCGCCGCAGCCGGCGGCGACTGGGAGCAAGCGGTTCCAGCGGCAGCGGCTATTGAGATTCTCCATAACTTCTCGCTGGTGCATGACGATATTCAGGACGCCAGCCCGACTCGCCGTGGGCGGGCGACGCTCTGGAAGCTTTGGGGCGAGGCACAAGCGATCAATACGGGAGACGCCATGTTCGCGATGGCCCATCTGGCGCTCAACCGTCTCAGCGACCGGGATGTGCCGGCAGAGCGGGTTGTGCGGGCCTTTCGACGGTTCGATGAGACGTGCGTCCAGCTTACCCAGGGACAGTACGCCGATATGAGCTTCGAAACACGTGACAACGTAACTGTCGACGACTACATGGCCATGATCACCGGCAAGACGGCCGTCTTGATCGCCTTGAGCGCAGAGCTGGGGGCGCTCATCGCCGGGGCAGACGACGACACGATTGACCACTACGCCACGTTCGGGCGAGACCTGGGGCTCGCGTTCCAGATTCAGGACGACATTCTGGGCATTTGGGGCAACGAATCACAGACTGGCAAGTCAACGGCGACAGATATTGCCACGCGAAAGAAGACGCTGCCGGTTCTCTACGCGCTGGACCACAGCCCGCATCTCCAGCAATTGTATGCCGGAAATGGATCGCCGACATTTGTGGCCGACGTCGTGGCGGAGTTAGACCGGTCCGAAGCCGAAGGATACGCGGCCAACCTGGCGGCCCTCTACTCGAAAGGGGCGATCGACCATCTGGCCGCTGCCCACCCAACGGGCGTGGCCGCTGAGCAGCTTGAGTTGTTGACAGACCTGCTTTTGGGACGCACTTCCTGACAGAGCGACCGCCTCCATTTGAACAAAAAGGGCCGGCTCCAATCTGGAACCGGCCCTTTCTCATTCAGTCACTTGAGGCTTCAATCAGCCTCGCCACGTCAATCTACTCAGTGATCTCTGGATCAATCTCCGCGGCGTCCTCGACGTCTGGCGCAACGCTGCTCTTGTCCGGCTCCAACAGGAAATCGGACAGATCATCGGAGGCGTCGTCTTCGGCTTCTTCCTCAGCTTCGGCTTCATCATCAACTTCAACGTCGTCCGCCGGCTCCTCAGCCGTCAGCCCCATGCGAGTCGCATCGGCTGCCGCAGCGGCAATGGCCGCCAGGATGTCGTCGTCCGTATCGTCATCGATGAGTGCACTGCTGGTCAAGCGCATCGGGGCGCCCATTTCCAGCGCCTCGATAGCAAACTCCTCGAATGCAGCCAACTCGTCATCTTCTTTGAGACCGACCCCAAAGCCGGTGCCGGCGGGGATGAGCTTACCGATGATGACGTTTTCCTTTAGACCAATGAGTTTATCTTCCTTACCCGCAATAGCCGCTCCGGCCAACACCTTGATGGTGTGCTGGAACGAACTGGCGGAAAGGAAGCTCTCTGTGTTCAGCGACGCCTTGGTGATTCCCAGCAGCACGGGTTCTGCCTGTGCAGGCTGGCCACCCTCGGCCATTACTTCCTCATTGTTCTCCTGGAACATAGGCGTCTCAACCAGATCGCCGGGCAGCATCTCCGTGTCGCCAGACTCCGTGACAACCACCTTGCTCAACATCTTGCGGATGATGACCTCAAAGTGCTTGTCGTGGATGTTCTGGCCCTGCGGACGATAGACCTGCTGCACTTCGCGCAGCAAGTACTGCGTCACCGCATCGCGACCCAGGATTTCCAGGATGCGATGCGGATTCTGGGAGCCTTCCGTCAACTGATCACCGGCAGCTACGATGCCGCCATCGGAGACCAGCATGCGGACACCCGCCGGAATCTCATAGTCACGCTCGTCTTCGCTTTCCCAAACGACGCGCAGACCATTGTCATCCAGCTTTACACGACCGGGACGGCGAGCTGAAACCAGCTCTTCCTCTTTGTCGCTCTCGGCCAGCGTATCGCCGACTGTCACTTCCTGCTGGTCCTTGACCTTGATGGTCCACCCTTCAGGAATCTCGTAGACATCATCGACCAGCTTGATGTCGCGCACGACAACGTGACGGACACCGTCAATCAGTTGGACGGTCGCGGTACCACCAATCTCGGTGATGACCGCTTCACCCTTCGGCCGCTGCCGCGCCTCGAACAGTTCTTCGACACGGGGCAAACCCTGGGTGATGTCACCACCCGCCGAAGCCGTACCACCGGTGTGGAACGTCCGCAGCGTCAGCTGCGTGCCCGGCTCACCAATCGACTGGGCAGCCACGATACCGACGGCTGTACCCATCTCCACCGGCTTGCCACGGCCCAGGTCAAGGCCATAGCACTTGCGGCAAATACCGAGACGCATTTCGCAGGTCATCGGCGAGTAGACGTAGATCTCTTCAACGCCCAACGCATCGACGGCCTCAGCATTCTCAGTGTCAAAGTAGTCGCCTTCCTCCACCACAGGCTCATCCGTTTCCGGATCGATAATGGTCTCGGCGGCAACCCGGCCCTGCAGACGCTCCGAAAGTGTCTGCTTGCCAAAGTTGTCAGAGCGACGCACCCAAATGCCCTTCGTCGTGCCGCAATCTTCGGACATGACGATCAGGTCCTGGGCCACGTCTACCAGTCGACGAGTCAGATAGCCAGCGTCGGCCGTCCGCAGCGCCGTATCGGCCAACCCCTTGCGGGCGCCGTGGGTAGAGATGAAATACTCCAGCGCCTCCAGCCCTTGCCGGAAATTCGATTGAATGGGCACCGGAATGATGCGACCCTGGGGGTCAGCCATCAGACCGCGCATACCGGCCAGCTGGGTGATCGGCCCAAAGCCGCCCTTGCCTGCGCCGGACAGCGCCATCAGGGCCATCGAGCCGCTCGGGTCCAATGCGTCACGCACGGCGCCGGCGACCAGATCCTTGGCCTCGTTCCACTGCTCGATCGTCCGCTGGTACTGCTCTTCCTCAGTCAGGAGACCACGACGATACTGCCGGTCAATCTCGTCCACGCGCTTGCGGGCATTCTCCAGAATACCCTGGCGCTCTTCAGGGATCGTCAGGTCGGCCACGGCAACGGTTGTGCCGGATACAGTGGCATACTTGAAGCCAACGTCCTTAATGGCGTCTACCATGGCAATGGTTACATCGTCATTGGTAACCTTATGGACGCGGTTGATGAGCGAATTGACACCACCCTTGTCCAGCAGCATGTTGACGAAGCGCGCTTCTTCCGGCAGAGCCAGATTGAAGATGACGCGCCCTGCAGACGTATCGATGACGCGCGTGCGCGGCTTGTTATCCGCATAACGCTGGCCATTCTCCTTCCAGTAAGTCTCGGTCAGAACCTTGATCTTGGCGTGAATGTCCAGGTAGCCCAACTCATAGGCCGTCTCGACCTCTTCCAGGCTGCTGTACGTATTGCCCTCGCCGGGCTTGCCGTCCTGGACCAGGGTCAGGTAGTAGACACCGAGAACCATGTCCTTGGATGGGCCCACGATCGGCTGGCCGTCCGACGGCTTAAGCAGATTGCGCGTGGCCATCATCAGCTCTTTGGCTTCCGCCACAGCGCGATGAGAAAGCGGCACGTGGACCGCCATCTGGTCACCGTCAAAGTCAGCGTTGAACGCTGCACAGACCAGCGGATGCAGCTGGATTGCCTTGCCTTCTACCAACTGCGGCATGAAGGCCTGAATACCCAGGCGATGCAAGGTCGGCGCCCGGTTGAGAAGAATGGGGCGGTCCTCAATGACCTCCTCCAGGACTTCCCAAACCTCGGGCGGTTGACGCTCCATGAAGCGCTTGGCGCCTTTCACATTGCTGGCGTAGCCGTACTCGACGAGCTTGCTAATGACGAATGGCCGGAATAGCTCCAGCGCCATCGACTTCGGCAAACCCGCCTCGCCCATTTTCAGCTTCGGCCCAACCACAATGACCGAACGGCCAGAGTAGTCAACGCGCTTACCGAGCAGGTTGCGGCGGAAGCGGCCCTTCTTGCCCTTGAGCATGTCGGACAGCGACTTCAGCTCGCGACGACCACGACGGCTGAGCGCCTTGCCGCGCTGGCTGTTGTCGATCAAACTGTCGACAGCTTCCTGCAGCATACGCTTTTCGTTGCGAACGATGACGTCCGGCGCACCCAACTCCAGCAGGCGGCTTCAGACGGTTGTTGCGG
This sequence comes from uncultured Chloroflexia bacterium, assembly GCA_963715935.1. GTDB lineage: Bacteria > Chloroflexota > Anaerolineae > Promineifilales > Promineifilaceae > Promineifilum. Next base: position 1,155,693 of record CAVQSM010000011.1, read on the forward strand.
TTGATAACCCGGCGATAGAGATCATTCAGGTCAGACGTGGCAAAACGGCCGCCGTCCAGCTGAACCATCGGGCGCAGGTCGGGAGGAATGACCGGCAGCACGGTCAGAATCATCCATTCAGGACGATTGCCGCTGGCGCGCAGCGCTTCAACGACTTGCAATCGCTTCGTCGCCCGTTTGGCGGCCTGCTTGGAGCGGCTCGTGCGCACTTCGCGCCACAAATCGCGACCCAGCTTGTCGAGATCCATGTTCTTGAGGATCTCGTAGAACGCCTCAGCGCCCATACCGGCGCGGAAGACGTTGCCAAACTTGCTCTTCAGCTCGCGGTACTCGTTCTCGTTCAAGAACGTCATCGGAGCCAGGGCTTCGAGTTGTTCGCGGCTTGTCTGGGCCTGCTGACGCAGACGGACCAGCTTCTGCTCCAACTGCTCGGTCAGGTTTTCGCTAACCGCGTCAACCTCGCTGCGCAGCTCTTCAAGCTCGCGCTGCATTTCGGCCAGACGAGGTTTGCTCTTCCTCTTCCAACTCTTTCTGACGCTCGGTCAGTTTTTCTTTCGTGATCTCTTGCACCAGGACGGTGTGCTCGCGGCCAACCTTATCGCCCTTGGCGACAACGACCTGACCGGCCAGCGTAATGTCCTCGCTGGCAGCCGCCTTGCTCAAGTTCTCCAGCCGTTGTTCAACTTGCTTGGCCTGCTGCACCAGCTCATCAGACGCGGCGCTGAGGCGATCGTCAAACGTCTGGTGACGCTCTTCGATGTCAGTCTCTAGCTCCGCAATACGCGCGGCCGCTTCGGCCGTCGCTTCGGCTGTCTGCTCGGCAAGGTTCGCCTCCAGCTGCTTTTCGGCTTCGGCAACCTCTTCATCGAGGCGCTTCAGCGCGCGCTGGCGCGACTCTTCGTCCACCGAGGTGATCACATATTGGGCGAAGTAGAGGACCCGGTCGAGGTTACGTCGGGAAATATTGAGCAGCAAGCCCATATAACTGGGAACACGACGCGTGTACCAGACGTGGGCAACCGGCGCGGCCAGATTGATATGACCCAGTCGCTCGCGACGGACCGAAGACCGCGTAATCTCAACGCCACACTTGTCACAGACGATGCCCTTATAGCGGACATTCTTGTACTTGCCACAATAACACTGCCAGTCACGCGTAGGGCCAAAGATGGCCTCGCAGAAAAGGCCGTCCTTCTCCGGGCGCAGACGTCGATAGTTGATCGTTTCCGGCTTGGTCACTTCGCCGTACGACCATGAATGAATTTGCTCTGGGGATGCTAAGCTGATCCGCAGCGAGCGGAAATCGGTATTCTCCACCTAATGACCTCCAAACTAATTAAGGCTCCAACCGCATGTCAAAAACGAAGCGTGCCACCGATGTATAGCTGTCGCCGATAGGTCAGTAAACGCGCAAAAGAGCGTATGGCTTCGCAGCCAACGCTCTCGACACAAAATGCTATACGAATATTATATCGGTAACTGTCAATATGTCAATAAATTACGCATTAGAATTGGTATAGACAGGCGAACCTACACTATAGCGTAACTTTATCAACCGCGCAACCAGAACGTCGGTTCGCTTATCCCGGCGACAGATCCTCCTACGCTTTCGTGCCCTTCAACGGCTCGCCAAGTTGGTAGCGTAGAAACGCCTCCATGAAGTCGTCCAGTCCGCCGTCCAGCACTGCTTGCGTATTGCCTGCCTGAAAATCGGTCCGGTGGTCTTTCACCATCTTGTACGGTTGAAGTACGTATGACCGGATCTGGCTGCCCCAACCGGCGTCCACGTCTTCGCCTTTCAGCGCGGCAATCTCTGCGTCCTGCTTGCGACGCTCCAGGTCGAACAGCTGAGCCTTCAACACGTTCATGGCCACGTGCATATTCTGCGTCAACGAACGCTGATTCTGGCAGGAGACGACGATACCGCTGGGAACATGGGTGATCCGGACGGCCGTCTCGTTCTTCTGAACGTGTTGTCCGCCCGCCCCGCTGGCCCGAAAACGATCGATGCGCAAATCCTTCTCATCGATCTCGATCTCGATCTCCTCCGAAATATCGGGCCACACCTCAACCTTGGCGAACGACGTATGGCGACGACTGGACGAATCATAGGGGGAGATACGCACCAGCCGGTGCACGCCGCGCTCCGACTGCAACCAGCCGTAGGCATAGTCGCCCGAGATGGACATCGTGGTGCTCTTTATCCCGGCTTCGTCGCCGGAACTTTCGTCCAGAATGTCGACCTTCATCCCGTGAGCTTCGGCCCACCGGATGAACATGCGCTGCAACATCTGCGCCCAATCCTGGGCTTCTGTGCCCCCGGCTCCGGCGTGGATGGCCAGAATGACGTCTTCGTCGTCATACTCGCCAGACATCATGGCCTGGAACTCAAGCTTGCGCACGGCGTCGCTGAGGATGTCCACTTCGGCCGTCAGTTCGTCAACGAGACTATCGTCTTCCAGTTCCGCCAACTCAAGCGCGTCACCTAGCCGTTGGCTGATGCCCTGCCAGACGCTTACCTGCCGGCGCAGCCGGGTCAGCTCGCGCATCATCTGCTGGGCGGCTGAGGAGTCGTCCCAGAAGTCTGGCGCGGCGGCCATTTCTTCCAGTTTCGCAATACGGGCTTCACGGGCGGCTACGTCAAAGCCGCCTCCGGAGGTGGTCGACGACTTCGTTCAGTTCGGTGAGGCGTGTGATTAACTCTTCCATGATAATGCTCTTGCTTGGTTCTCTCTGATTGACGGGCGCAAAGTGACCTATTGTCCGGTTCACCGGCCTCGCCTAGCTTAATGGCTATGCGAATAGTCCTTCGACAAACTGATCGGCGTCGAACGGGGCCAAATCTTCGATCTTTTCGCCGGTACCTATGAAGCGAACCGGCAGTCCCAACTCGCGGTAGATGGCAAATACCATCCCGCCTTTGGCCGTGCTATCCAGCTTGGTCAGGACAACGCCGGTGGCTTCCACCGACTCCTTGAACTTCTCGGCCTGAATCAGGGCGTTCTGGCCTGTGGGCGCATCCAGCACCAGCAGTACTTCGTGCGGTGCAGCATGAACGCTTTTCTGGAGCACCCCGCGCACCTTCTCCAACTCCTTCATCAGGTTGTACTTCGTGTGCAGGCGGCCCGCCGTGTCGATGAACAACAGGTCGCTGCCTCTGGCTCGCGCGGCTCGAATGCCATCGTAGGCAATGGCGGCCGGATCGCCGCCAGGCTGCCCGGCAATCATGGGCACGTCGGCCCGTTCGGCCCAGATGCCCAACTGGTCGATGGCCGCAGCACGAAACGTATCGCCAGCCACCAGAGAAACCTTGCGGCCCTCGTTCTTGTAATAGTTGGCCAGCTTGCCGATCGTCGTTGTCTTGCCGGAGCCGTTGACGCCGACAACCATGGCCACGGTCAACAGGCGCGGCTGTTCCAACCCGAACTCAGGCGGATCAACCAGGATGGCCCGCATTTCATCTTTCAAAGCGTCGACCAGTTGGTCGGCGCGATAGAGGCCGTCTCGCTTGACTCGTTCGCGGAGTTCCTCGACAAGAAACAGCGTCGTGGGCACGCCGACATCCGCCTGGAGCAGCAGCGCCTCCAGGTCTTCCCACGTTTCCTCTGTAATGTCGCCCGCACCCAGCACACCGGCCAATTGCCCAAAAACAGACTGGCGTGTCCGCGAAAGCGACTCGCGAATGCTCTTAAACAACGTTGGCTCTCCGTACTAATCTATGTTGGTAGAATGCCGACCCGCCGCCACGACACGGTGGGCCATGATGGTCAGGTTGAGGCCGAAATGTCCACGATCTCGCCGTCGGCCGTCAGCTGCTCGACGCGCAACTGCGCACCATCCAGCAGTTCGTTGCAGCGCTCAGCGAGAAGCTGCCCACGCTCGAACAGCGTAAGTGAGTCATCAAGAGACAGATTGCCTGCCTCCAGCGCAGCGACAGTCTGCTCCAGCGTCAGCATGGCGTCTTCGAAAGAGAGAGTAGCAATATCGTCAGCCATAGAATACTCCGGTAAGTTGGCGGGACAGCAAACAGCCAGCCACCACGGTTACCCAGAATAACAATGATAACAACAGCCCGGTCGTTAGCCAAGCGGCGCCTCGACCGTGCGCCCACAAGCATCCTCCGTCTGCCCTAGGTGACTTAAATCGCCGGCTGCACCATGGCTGGGGCGGTTTCCCTCTTGGAGCGGGCAATGGCGTAGGCCAGCATGGCGATCAGGAGCAATACCAACACGATGATCGGCACACTTAGCGTGCGATACTGTACCACAATGGGCGCAATAATCAGGCTGACCAGATTGACCACCTTGATCATCGGGTTGAGCGCAGGACCGGCAGTGTCCTTCAACGGATCACCTACCGTGTCGCCCACGACACTGGCCTTGTGGCGTTCCGACCCCTTACCCGTGTTGGCTGCCAGGTCAACCGGTTCATCTTCCACAAGCTTCTTGGCATTGTCCCACGCGCCACCCGTGTTGGACATAAATACCGCCAGCAGTTGACCGGAGAGAATGACGCCGGCCTGGAAGCCGCCCAATGATTCCACCTGGAACAAGAGGCCGATGACTATGGGCGTAACAACGGCCAGAATCGCCAGATTGATCAGATCGCGCTGCGCCGCGACCGTGGAGATGGTTACAGCTCGCGCATAGTCTGGAGTAACAGTCCCTTCCAGGATGCCCGGTATCCTAAACTGACGACGCACTTCGGCCACCATTTGCTGGGCAGCGCGACTGACTGCGCGAATGGCCAACGACGAAAACATCCACGGCAAGGCGCCGCCGATGAGCAACCCAACAAAGACAATCGGTTCCGACATACGAATGCCGTTGGCCAGCGCTTCAGGGTCGATTACCGACACATCGGTGATGAAAGAACCAAATAGAGCCACGGCGGCGATCACCGCCGAGCCAATCGCGATACCTTTGGTGATGGCTTTGGTCGTGTTGCCCACCGAATCGAGATCGGCCATGATCTGCCGGGCCTCTGGCTCCAGGTTAGCCATCTCGCCGATGCCGTTGGCATTGTCGGCAATCGGCCCAAATGAGTCCATCGCCACGTTGTTACCGGTCAGTGTCAGCATGCCGATACCAGTCATGGCCACCCCATACAGCACAAAAGTGAACTGGATGAAGCTGGCTGTGTAGCCATCTCCTAAAGACACGTACTCGGCCACTGGCATGCCGCTGTACAGGAGGATGGCCCCGGTTATGGTTGCGGCAATGACGATCACAGACCAGACACTTGACTCATATCCGGAAGCCAATCCGCTCAGAATCGTTGTGGCTGGGCCGCCGGCAGTGCTATCCCGAATCTCTTCCACTGGCCGGTGATCGGTGCCGGTGAAGTATTCGGTCAGGCGGTCAATCACAATAGCCAGCGCCACCCCGACGGTGGTTGACAGGAACGGTCGCCACCAGCCACCAGGCACCTCCCGCATGTAAAAGAAGGCAACCAGACCGAACAGGACGATTGAGATAGCAGCCGAGGTCAGGAAACCGGTGAAGATGGCGCGCATCGCGTCGCCCCGCTCATCTGAATCGCCGCGAACGAGGTATGTACCAACAATGGAAGCCAGCACCCCCACGCCCCGAACAAGCAGCGGATAGATGATCCATTCCGCATCACCGGTTACAAAGGCCAGGGCCACGCCAAGAATCAGCGCGGAGACAATTGTGACTTCGTAGGATTCGAAGATGTCTGCCGCCATACCTGCACAATCACCGACATTGTCACCAACCAGGTCAGCGATGACGGCTGCATTGCGCGGATCATCCTCCGGCATGTCCTGTTCAACTTTGCCGACCAGGTCCGCCCCCACGTCGGCCGCCTTCGTGAATATGCCGCCACCGACCCGCATGAACAGAGCGATGAGCGTGCCTCCAAAGCCGAAGCCAAGCAAGACGTCGGGCGCCGCCGCGCCAAAAATAATGAAGAGTATCGTGCCTCCGAATAGACCCAGCCCGTCGGTTAGCATCCCGGTAATGGCTCCAGAGCGGTAGCCAATGCGGAGCGCGTCACTGAAGCTGGTCCGCGCCGCGTTGGCCACGCGAACGTTGCCTTCCACAGCCATCCGCATGCCTAGCTGGCCAACCGCCAGCGAAAACAAGGCGCCCATAACAAACGCCGCGGCCCGACCAACACCAACAATGAGGCGAATCTGATCGTCGTCGAAGGATTGGAAGCGCAGTGTGGCCGCCTCTGTCGGCGGCACGATGTAGACGCTTAAGAAGAGTAGAACTGTCAGCACCAACACGAACGGCATGATCGTTCGTAGTTGGCGATTCAGGTAGGCGTTGGCGCCCTCGCGGATCGCCTCCCAAACCTCCTGCATGCGCGCTGTCCCCTTCTCCTCCTTCAGAATCTGATTCCGCAAGAACAATGCATATAGCAATCCCAGAATAGCGATGCCCAGGACAGACCAGACAGCTACGGTCTCAAACGTACTAAGCCCAATTGTATTCATTGTGAGTGCGTTCCTTTGCTCTTGCGAGCTGTTCAACCGAAGACGCCACCGGACTGTCTGGTGCGCTGGCTGATCAGATCCGAGCCTGGCGACGACGGACCGGAGACCCAAGCGCGAATGCGTAGTCGCGGCTCGGACTTTCTCATCATTATTACTGCTCGGCCCCGGCTCCGACAGTATCTTTCGGCATAGTCGCCGTTTTTGAGGTTACGGGAGCAGGTTGCCCACCTACGTCTCACCATGCGTCATGGTTTGACACCATTTGTGCAGTTCGTTACAATCTCGCCGCCATGTGGTTATGTAGAAGCGCAGATTACCGATACGAATCTTGAGCGGGTGACCCCGCTCTTTGTTTTGCGCCACAAACTTCAATTGGCACGCCATTTCCTAGAGGAGGCATAACACAGTACGATGGATGAAACAGTTCTCGCCGCAGAGAGCGTTCGACCGGCTTTGCCGCTAATTTGGTGGCTTGGGCTTGTTGCCGCAATTGTAGCTCTTGGATTCGCGTTATATCTTCTACCGCCAGGTGATGCGAAAGTCGGAAGGTACCGACGAAATGATCGAGATTGCCCAGGCTGTGCGCGAAGGTGCGATCGCTTACTTGCGCCGTCAGTACCGCGTTGTGGCCGTGGTCTTCGCCCTGCTCTTCGTGCTGTTCCTGGTTATGGCCTTGTTCAATCTGCAAAACCCGATTGTGCCGTTTGCCTTTCTTACGGGCGGTTTGCTCTCAGCGTTGGCCGGGTTTATCGGGATGCGGACAGCGACAGCCGCCTCTGCCCGCACAGCTCAAGGCTGCCAGCCAAAGTCTGAATGAAGGGCTGCAGGTTGCGCTACGGGCAGGCGCGGTCATGGGTCTGGTTGTCGTCGGCTTTGCTCTCCTGGACATTATTGTCTGGTTCCTGATCCTGTACTACGTCTTCCCGGTAGTTTTCCCGGGCAGTATGGTCAGCATCGCCAACCCACTCACAGCCATTACCGCCATCATGATCAGCTTCGGTATGGGCGCCTCCACACAGGCGCTATTTGCACGTGTCGGTGGTGGCATCTATACGAAGGCGGCTGACGTCGGTGCAGACCTCGTCGGCAAGGTCGAAGCCGGTATCCCTGAGGATGATCCGCGCAACCCCGCAGTTATCGCCGACAACGTTGGTGACAATGTTGGAGATGTGGCTGGCATGGGTGCCGACCTGTACGAATCATACGCCAGCTCTATTCTGGCGACGTCGGCCCTGGGTGTCGCAGCTGTGGCCACAGCCGGTTTTGTGGTGGGCGACGGCGGCAACGTGCTGGAACTCATGGACCTCCAGCTTCGGTATCTCGCCGCGCCAATGGGCCTGGCAGGTATCGGTGTGTTCCTGTCTATCCTGTCGCTCTACCTGATTCGCGCCGATGATGATGCATCGCAGTCGGAGCTGATCGGCGCGTTGTCGCGCGGCCTCTATGTCAGTTCGATTGGCATCGCCGTCCTTGCACTACCTCTGCTCTATCTGCTCGGGCTGCCAAACTGGTGGCAGGTGTGGGTAGCCGTCCTGGTCGGCCTGATCGTTGGTATCGTCGTCGGCAAGTCGACTGAATACTATACATCCCACGCCTACAAGCCGACGCGAGGCATTGCCGAGCAAGCGGACACGAGTTCGGCAACGGCCCTCATCGAAGGATTGGCGGTCGGCATGGAGTCAGTTGCGCTGCCCGTCGCCACCGTAGCGCTTGGCATCGCCGTCAGTTACTACGTCGTAGGCGGTGCGCTGAGCATCCAGATGGGTCTGTTTGGCGTCGGCATCGCGGCCGTCTCTATGCTCTCAACATTGGCATTCACCCTGGCGACAGACGCTTATGGTCCGATTGCAGATAATGCCGGCGGCAATGCGGAAATGGCAGGGCTCGATTCGTCCGTTCGGGAACGCACAGACCAGCTGGATGCTGTCGGCAACACGACTGCAGCCATCGGCAAAGGCTTTGCCATTGGCTCGGCGGCTCTAACTTCGCTGGCCCTGCTCGCTGCCTATCTGGAACAAATTCGTCTCTCGCTCACCGATCTGCAGGGCGTGGAACGGCTTGATGTTGCAGGCACCATCATGCCTGTGGCGACGATGACCATTCCGGATTTCGTTACCTACTACAACATCACGCTGTTCAACCCGGCGCTGCTGATCGGCTTATTCGCTGGTGCGGCCACGGCATTCTACTTCTCGGCCATGACCATGCGTGCGGTCGGCCGGGCTGCCAGCGGTATGGTAGAAGAAGTGCGCCGTCAGTTCCGCGAAGATCCCGGTATCCTGGAAGGCACGTCCCGTCCAGATTACGCGCGGTGCGTAGACATTTCCACCGCTTCCGCCCAGCGGGAAATGATCGCCCCTGCCCTTGTGGCCATCGGCGTCCCTGTCGCCGTCGGCGTCCTGTTCGGCGTCACCGGTGTGTTGGGCCTGTTGGCCGGTGGCCTGGCGACCGGTTTTGTATTGGCCATCATGATGTCTAACTCTGGTGGTGCATGGGACAATGCCAAGAAGTACATCGAAGAAGGACACTATGGCGGCAAGGGTTCGCCCGCGCACAAGGCGGCCGTTGTCGGCGACACAGTTGGCGATCCCTTCAAGGACACCGCTGGCCCTTCGCTCAACATCCTGATCAAGCTGATGGCGATGGTATCGGTCGTTTTTGCCGGCCTCATCGTCTTCTTCAGCAATGGCCAGGGGCTGCTCTCAATGTTGATCAGTTAGCCCGTATACTCTGGCAGTTGAAAGGGCGGTTGCTTGCAGCAGTAGCGAGCATCCGCCCTTTTTGCTTTTCGCAGGTTGGGCAAACGGGTCATCCGTCTGATTTGGATGCGCCATCAGCGGGGCTGGGGGTATAATGTGCGCCGTGTCACTTCCAACCCCTGGCACACCACTTCATGTCAACGCTGTTACTCTACGCTCCTGGCCTCCTGCACACGAAGGCCCACCATCCAGAAAGCCATCGCCGGCTAGAACGCCTGATGCCCGCGCTGGACCGTGCCGGCATTCGACAACGAGTCGTTCAGGTCGATCCCTACATGGCCACACAAGAGCAGTTGCGGCGCGTCCACACGATGGAACTAATACGTCATGTGCAACGGATTTCGACCCAGGGCGGCGGGTTGTTGGACCATGGCGACACCTATGCTACGGTAGCCAGCTACGATCTGGCTCGCCTGGCAGCCGGTGGGTGCTGCGCTGCGGTCGACCACCTTATGACCGGCCAGGTGCAGAATGGGTTCGTCCTGGCGCGACCGCCCGGCCACCATGCCGAGACCGACCACGCCGGAGGGTTCTGTCTGTTCAATAACGTAGCCGTTGCCGCCCGACATGCCCAGGTGGAGCACGGGCTGGAGCGCGTGGCCATCGTCGACTTTGATGTCCACCATGGTAACGGAACGCAAGATATCTTTTTCGAAGACGACTCGGTCTATTTCGCGTCCATCCACCTCTTCGCTCCGTACTTTTATCCAGGCATTGGTGACGTGCGTGAGATGGGCGTGGGGCGTGGGACCGGCTATACGTTAAACGTTCCCTTGCCGCCAGATGTGGGCGATGTCGGATATACGAGGGTCTTCGAAGAACTGCTCATTCCCAGCCTTGTAGAGTTCAATCCGCAGCTGCTTTTGGTCTCGATTGGCTTCGACGCGCACTGGTTGGACCCGCTGGCTTCGGCCTCGCTCAGCCTGGCGGGTTACGATCATCTCGTGCGACAATTGATTGAAGCAGCCGAGCATATCTGCTATGGGCGCATCCTATTTGTGTTGGAGGGTGGCTACCAGCATGATGTCCTCCACGCCGGAATCACCAACGTGTTTCATGCGCTGTTGGGTGACAGCGACATTGTCGACCCATTTGGGCGAGCCCCAGCGTCCGAAGCCAACATCGACAAGCTATTGGCCGAGTTGAAGGCTCGTCACTTGTCAAAATAGACCATCTTCCGCATAATCCTTTCATGTTGACCATAATCGCTGGCGCGTGATGTGACGTGGTTTGCGCCAGACGCGGCCAATTAGGCGAGACATCCATTGGCGATGCGGCTCATCTTCGGCGCATGACCGAGGCTAGTTCGCCCGGAGGAAACTGCTATGAGCAATGATACCGACAAAGGATCATCAGACAATCCAGATAAGCCGCAGGACATGTCCCGTGACGAGTTGGAAGAGGCGCTCAATTGGCTTGAGAACCTCGCCTCCAAGCAAGGCAAAAGTCTTGAAGGTATAACGCCGCTCGAAGACGGTCCGGCGGAAGAATCCCCGTTCAAAGGCCTGTTCGAGTCGGACGAAGGCGATCTGCCGGACTGGCTGCGTGAGCTGCCGAGCGACCCGGACGGTGACGATCTGGGCGCGGATCGGGCCAGTCGCCTGGACTGGCTGGCGCGCATGGCCAACCAGGAGTCGATCGAGGAACTCCCAACATTGGAATGGCGCCAGCTCTCTTCGTACGCCGACGAGATCAACGCCGATGAAGCCAGCCAGGCGGACACTGACGACGACCTGGCCGACCTGTTTGATACGCCTTCGGCATTGCAAACGACCAATCTCGCTGCCTCAAGCCTCATGATCATAGCTGAGTCGGCCGAAGAGGCGGACACGGAACCTGAGGCCCAGCTGCCGGTCGAGAGTGAACCAGAAGAAATGGTCAGCGAGGAGGTAATCAACCTGCCTCCCCCTACGCCAGTGGCCGAGGTCAGCCTGTCCGAGCCAGAACTTGAAGTGGCAGACCTATTTGCTGCCGCCGCAATCGAGCTTCCGGGCGATGGCGAAACAGACCCGGTGGACGAAGTGGCAGCATTGGTTGATCCGGCAGTTCACCCGGAACCAGATGACCTTGACGCGGCGATGGCCTGGCTTGAGGAGCTTGCAGCCAGCACGGACGCACCGATTGAGGACCTGCCCAGCGTGGCAGATCGTGCCCTTGCCTCCAAACTGATGGCGGAGGCCATATCCGGTCAGAGCGACCTGCCGGATGACGCAGAGGCAGCACAGCCTGAGTTGCAAGCCGAACCGGACGCCTCGCCAATCGAACTGGAGGAAGTCGAGTTGCCAGATGACATGGTGAACGAAAGCAGACTAAAGCCGCTGATGGCAGCGGCCGCAGTAGAGCAAGTGTGGCTGAGCATAAGGAGCCTGAGCCGGCGCCAGTGCCAGAGCCGGCAGAAATTGTGACTGACTCGGCAGAGCATGACGAGGCGGATGGCGAAGTCGAAGCTGCGGAGCCAACTATTGAGGACATGCTGGCCCATCTGGACCAGATCGCCATACCGTCCGGTCAATCACTCACAGCTATTGAGGCCCGGCTTGCAGCGGTGCCGAGTGCATATCTGATATCACCTTATACGCTCGACTCCACGCTCGATTGGCTGGCCGGCACAGATGCGTCCGCTAGCACTGACCAGTCAGGATGCCGCCACATCCGCCGATCGATTGAACGCCGAGCTGGTGGCTGCCATGCCGGAAGACCCGGATGAGGCACTGCGCTGGTTGGAGAGCATGGCCGAGGCGGATCAACCGCTGGAGCATGAGGACCTTGCTGAGACGCTTTCTGGCAATGCCTTGTCGTCGGTCGAGGTAACGGAAGCCGATTTGCTTGACATGCCGGACGACCCGGATGAAGCGATGGCCTGGATCGAGAACCTGGCCTCCAAAGGCAGCAAGAAACAGTAGGACGGCCGCAGCTAATCTCCCTGTCGGGTTGAACCTGACCTGTTAAAATCAGTTGGGGCATTCGAAGAGGCAACAGCCCGCTGCTGCCGTCTGAATGCCTGTCTTGTTGAAGCAATGGAAATGGAGCAAAGTTAAGAACTATGGAACGCACACTTGTACTCATCAAACCAGATGGTGTCCAACGGGGATTGATTGGACCGATTGTAGAACGTCTGGAGCGGCGCGGCCTGAAACTGCTGGGCATGAAGTTCATGCAGATGTCTCGCGACCTGGCCGAGCAGCATTACGGTGCTCATCGCGAACGGGATTTCTACGCCGACCTCGTCAACTACATCGTATCAGGCCCAATCGTGGCCATGGTCTGGGAAGGCAAAGATGCCATCCAGGGCGTGCGCACGACGATGGGCGCAACCAATCCGACCAACGCCGCGCCGGGAACGATTCGGGGCGACTTCGGCGTTGAAATCGGCCGCAATCTTGTCCACGGTTCCGATGGCCCGGAAAGTGCCGTGACCGAAGTCGCGCTCTTCTTTTCGGAGGATGAACTGGTCGCCTGGGAACGAGCGACCGATGCGTGGATCCGCGAGTAAGCAGTGCGGGCGTCAGTGGCCCATTACGGTGGCCCACTACTGTAGACGGACGACGACCCGCCCGTCGTGCCATAAGCTTTCGAGATCGTAATACTCGCGCTCTTCAGGCGCGAACAGGTGCACGGCGACATCGCCAAAATCGACCAGCACCCATCCGTCGGCAGCTTGTCCCTCCACTCCCTGGGGCATGCTGCCGTCGTTCTTTTTGGCTGTCAGCAAGACGTTCTCAGTCAACGCCTTGATCTGAGGTTCCGATTCGCCCGTACACAGAAGAAAGTAGTCGGCAAACACCGACTGCTCGTGAATATCGATTAGCATGATATCGCTGCCCTTTCGCTCCAGCAGCGCATCCACTAGCGAGTGAGCTAGATCAAGTCCTTCCAGACCGCACCTCCACAGATTTCATATGCAGAGAATTGTAGCACGGCACCAACACGCCCCGCAACGGTCCCTAGACTGATGTTCAGAGTCGTCTGGCGATTACCGGACGTGTGACGACCCGAACGGAACACGGCACACCGGCAACCAGGCCGACTCCTCTAACTGCCGACCACCTTGGCGTCTGGCGGTTGTTTTGCCCCAAGAGCCTCTGCTTGAAGACAACAGGCCAGCACGAACTTGCCGGTGGACACGCCCTCAGCTAGACTGGCTCAATCCACGAACCGGAGCACGCAGCGTATGCCATCTTTCCTGAACGTACCCGACGATACCGCCACTTCCATCTGGTCAGTCTCCGAACTGACCGACTACATTCGCCAGCTGTTTGAGATCGATTACAGATTGCAGGATCTGGAGGTAACTGGCGAGATCTCTAACTTCACTCGGGCTGCCTCAGGACATCTCTACTTCACGCTGAAGGACGATAAGGCTCAGATCAAGTGCGTCATGTGGCGATCACAGGCGGACCGGTTGCGCTTTCGACCCGGCGAAGGCGATGCTGTACGGGCGACAGGTCGTGTATCGGTCTACGCTGCCAGCGGACAATACCAACTCTACGTAGACCGGCTTTCTCCGTCCGGTCGCGGCGATCTTGCGCTGGCGTTTGAAGAGTTGAAGGAGCGCCTGGCATCCGAAGGCCTATTTGATGCAGAGTTCAAGCAGGCGATCCCGCAGCTGCCCCGCCGCATCGGCGTCGTTACATCAGCTGACGCAGCGGCCTTGCGCGATATCCTCAACGTGCTGCGGCGGCGCAACCCGCTGGTCTCCGTGCTCATCGCGCCCACGTTGGTCCAGGGCGATCAAGCTCCGGCCCAGATCGTACGCGCCCTGCGCTGGCTGGACGGCCGCACAGACATCGACACCATTATTCTGGCGCGAGGGGGCGGGTCGATTGAAGATTTGTGGGCTTTCAATGACGAACGTGTCGCCCGCGCCATCTTTGCCGCCACCCATCCGATTATCAGCGGGGTCGGGCACGAAACGGATTTCACCATCGCCGACTTTGTGGCTGACTTACGGGCGCCGACACCATCGGCAGCGGCCGAACTAGCTGCTCCGAATCTGATCGAACTGCAGCCCTACATCGATCAGCTCAACGCCCGGCTTGCGCTCCTGATCGAAGCGACGCTGGCCGACAACGCAGAGCAACTCCGGCGGCAGCGGCAGCTGCTCAATCTCGTTAGTCCCCGGTCGATGGTTGACAGCGACCGCCAGCGGGTCGACGGGCTGGTGGGCAGGTTGGCAAGCGCAAGCGTCCGCCTCATGGAGCAGCGCCGGACGCGTCTGGCCGTAGCGACGGCATCGCTGGCGGCTATCAGCCCGGTTGCCACGCTGTCCCGTGGCTTCGCCATCGTTCGAAGCGCCGATGGCCAGATCGTGAGACACGTCGCGGACGTGGCTGATTCCGATGCGATTACGGTTCAGGTGAGCGACGGCGAATTTGGCGCGACCGTCAACCAGTCGTAATGGTGCGGGCTGTGGCCGCAACGGTCTGGCCGTAAATGGCCACGGTGTCTTCTATCCGCCGTCCATATCCCCCCGCCATCACCACGGCAACCGGCAGACCAAATCGCCGGCAGTGGGCCAGCACCTGCTCATCTCGCCGCGCCAGCCCAGCCATTGTCAACGAAAGCCGGCCCAGCCGGTCGTCTACATGAGGATCGGCACCGGCAAGATAGAAGACCATGTCGGGCCGGCTGGCCGCAAAGGCAGTCTCCAGCGCACTGTCTAAAGCTTCGAGGTACGGGTCATCGGACGTGCCGTCTGGCAGCCCAACATCCAGATCGCCGGCTATCTTGCGGAAAGGGAAGTTCTTCTCGCCATGAATGGAAAAGGTGTAGATGGACGGATCAGTCTCCGGCAATTTCGGCGGTGCCGTTTCCCTGATGA
Source organism: uncultured Chloroflexia bacterium (assembly GCA_963715935.1). Taxonomy (GTDB): domain Bacteria; phylum Chloroflexota; class Anaerolineae; order Promineifilales; family Promineifilaceae; genus Promineifilum. The sequence continues at coordinate 1,170,736 of CAVQSM010000011.1, forward strand.
ACGTCACAATCAACGACCAGAGCGCGACGGATACGCCCCTCTGACTGCATGGTGCGCGCCGCCACCATGACATCATTGTAGACACAGTAACCCTGACCATGATCATGACAAGCGTGGTGGGTTCCGCCGCCGAGATTGACGGCCGCCCCGTCTCGCAGCGCCCGCCGCGCCGCGGCTACTGTGCCGCCAACCATGTGATGGACGCGCGTCACAAGATCGGGCGACCAGGGCAAACCGATGCGGCGCATTTCGGCCTGACTCATTTGGCCGTTGTCCATGCGTTCAATGTATGTCGCATCGTGGGCACGGCGCAGTTGCATACGAGTGACCCGAGGCGCAGTCACGAGTCTGTCCGGGGCAACGATGCCTTGCTCGGTCACCCACTGCCGCAGCAAGGCGTACTTGCCCGCCGGGAAGCGGTGGCCGGGAGGAAGGGACAGCGGCTGATTGTCGTAGTAAAAAGCGTACAAGGGAAAGATCAGTGCAGCGCGTCTATCGAATAATGGCCGTGGAGAAGCGTGTCTAACCTTCGGAAGTAGCCTGCCGCATTCAGTTAGCTAGCGCTGGCTCCAGAAGGCCATGTCACCCTCGCCGATAACAGCCGTTGTGCCGCCATCAGCGGGTACCACCACTATCCGGCTGCCGTTCTCATCACGCACCGGCACCAGCACGCGGGTGCTGTCCGGCGACCAGATACGATGGCTCAGCGCATACTGCGCGAAAAACGACATGAACTGGGTGGCAAAGACCGCCGTCGGCTGGAAGTCCAGCAACCGCAGCCCCTCACCGCTCTCAACATCCAGCACCGATAACTCCAGGAAGCCGCCCCTACCCTGCTGCACAGGCTCAGGAGCCAAACGACTGACAAACTGCGTCCGGTCCGCGGAAGCGGCGTAGACGTCCTCATTGCGCTGATTCAGAGTGATGAAGGCGATCTTGCTGCCGTCCGGCGACCAGAAGAAGGCCAACACCGTCTTGCTGGTCAGCAGCCGCGTTTCGCCAGATTCCATATCGGTCAGTCGGAGCGGCCCCCAGAATGGATGGGCGTCTATGCCGCCCGTCGTATAGGCCAACCTCTCAGAGGTAGGACTCCAATTCATGGCAATCGACCCGCCCTGCTCAATCAGCTGGCGCTCCCCGGTCTCGGTATTGGCAACGACCAGCGCACTGACGCCACGTCCTTGCTCTTCCGCATAGGCCCAATAGCGGCCGCCCGGGGAAATGCCCGGTGCCTGAAAGATGCCCGGTTCCGCCAGATTCGGCGTCTGCTCAGCGCCTTCAGTGTCAATCGCTGCCAGACGTGCGGCCTCACCGGTCTGGCCAGAATGAATCAACATGACCTGGCTGTCAGCCGCCCATTCCCAATAGAATGGACTGCCGGTGGCCAGCAGACGGCTCTCATTTTCGCCGTCACGGGGCACAATGTTCAGCCCAAAGGTGTCGCGGCTGTGGTTGGCAAGGAAGGCCACCTGGGCGCTGTCCGGTGACCAGTAGAGATAGATCGGCACTTGCGTTTGGCTGTAGTACACCTGGCTATCTTCCAGCTCGCTGCGCTGCATTGCATCATCCAGCACAAAAACACCACCACCGGCTCTGTTTACGCCGATAGCGGCCACCTGGCTCCCATCCGGGGACCACGTCGGAAACTGGAAGAAGACGCCATCATTGAAGCTCGTCAGGCGCCGGCGCTCGCGACCGTCCGGTTTGACGGTCTCAACCTGCCCATCAGACGTCACGATCACAATGCGATCCAGCTCATCGCTTTCGTCCGCGGGCAGTGCGCCTACGGTGGGCAATGGTTCTACCACGACGCTTGTTTCTGGTGCAGGCAGGGGCCGGTCGCCGGTTTGCAAGGCAGTCGCTTCAGCCCGTCTTTGCGCTAACTCTCGTGCGGCCTCATTCTCAGCATTGTTGGCCCGGGTGAAGAATGCCGTAAGCAGCGACGCCCCCAGAAGGCTGGCTACGACAAAAAGCGAGATGGTGACGAAGAGACAGTTCCTGAGCCAGGAACGGCCCTGTGGTTCCTCAGGTCCGACCTCTATGACCAGAGGCGCCTGATGGGATTCGTAAGGATCATAGGGCTCGTAGGGCTCATATGGGAAGTCGTAGTCGTCAGCCATGAAAAGATTGTAGCAGTTGGGCAATTTTGCTCTGGTCCAACTTAACAACCCCTTACTTTACCCAATTGAGATCGGACTCTATTGTGACGGGCTGCGGGCGGACGTGATAAAATAGTGTCATGTCAGTTGAGCCAAATACCCAAGCACAACCGTCCACGAAAGAGAATGCGATGTCCGGGTTCATTCAGGCAGCCGGCGTTATTCTGGCTGTTTCATACCCGGTGCTGGCCCTGTCAACCGGCGTGCGGGCCATCTATCAACTCTTCTTCAAGCCGGGCGAAGTGTATGAAGTGGCGGCCATCCTCAGCGGTATCGCCGCCCTCTGCTATCTAACGGCCACAATCGGATTCATCGTTCGCAAACGCTGGGCGTGGTATCTCTCCGTCAGCGTACTCGGTTTTGAGACGGCGATGACGCTGGTCATTGGGACGTTGAGCTTCATCGTTCCAGAAACGATTGGCAGTACCGTGTGGCGGCATTTCGGCGCGGATTACGGGTTCTTTCCTCTCATCCAGCCGCTGCTCGGTCTGGCGTGGTTGTTCCATCCCATGACCCGCCGCGTATACGGCATCACCGAGTCGGAGCCTTCTGCCGGACCAGCCATCGCCGAGCCACACGCCAACTAGCTGGCGCGTCAGAAACCGTCAGCGGCCGCTGGCTCAGTTCTCCAGCATGTGCTCAGCTTCTATAAAGCGGCGAGTGCTGGTCATGGCACGAATCAGCAGCGAGTGTGTTTCCGCTCGTCCTCGATGATAGGAAATCCCCGGCAGCAGCATGCTGTCGGTGATACCTGTCACCGCGAAGAAGATATCGTTGCTCGTCACGAGGTCGTCGGCCGTCATAATCCGCGTCGTGTCCATGCCGGCTGACTCAACAGCTTCTTTCTCGGCTGTGGATTGAGGCGACAGGCGGGCCAGCATGGCTCCGCCCAGTGCCTTGACGGCGCAAGCGGACAGCACGCCCTGAGACGCGCCGCCAATTCCCATCAGCGCATCAACATCGGTACCGGGTGAGGCCGCCACCAGGGCGCCCTCCGCGTCCCCCTCCTCACGCAGCAGAATCTTCGCCCCGGTGGCCCGTATCTCCTCAATGAGATCGGTATGGCGAACGCGCTGCAAGATCACTACGGTCATGTCCCGGACCGGCTTATCCTTGGCGCGGGCAATGAGTGACAGTGTCCAGGCGGCAGGTGCGTCGAGGCACTCGGGAACCAGCACGCTCGCCGCGTCCCGATCGACCACGATCTTGTCGAGGTATTCCGCCGGCTCCGAAGCCCAGATACTTCCCCTCGGCGCAATGGCCACAATCGAGATTGCCCCAGATTTTCCCTCGACAAGCAGGCGTGTCCCGTCGATTGGATCGACGGCCAGGTCAACCGTGGGGTCTTCCTCGCCAAATATCGTACCCATGAAGAGCGGCTGGCAGTTGGGGACGTGGCGGTCTTCACCGATGACCACACACCCGGTCACGCCCAGAACGGCAAGCATGTCGTACATCGCATCAGTGGCCGACCGGTGGGCCTCCATGAAGTTGCCGGACCCAATCCAGCGGCCGCCAGCCAGCGCCGCCGCTTCGGTGACACGAACGAGATCAAGTCCAATATTGCGAGGAGTTGAGATGTTACTCAAGGTGTTTGGTTCGTCCATCATTGCCCATCATCCAGATTACAATCGTTCACATTCCCTTACAGTTCTACAGCCTCAATCAATCCAGCCGCTTCCCATGCTTGCAGCCCGCCATCCAGGACAGCGACACGCTCGTTGCCCGCTTTCTGCAGGATCCCGGCGGCACGGCGGCTCCTGCGCCCGCTCCGGCAGACCAGGACAATATCCCGGTCGGGAGGCAGGGCCACATCGCCCGCCAGCAGGTCGGACAAGGGCAGCGAGACGGCCGTATCGATGTGGGCCTGCTTATACTCGCGTGGTTCGCGCACATCGATGATCATCGGAGGCCGGTCCGGTGGTCGCCTGTGCTGCGCCGCCCACAACGCTTCAGGGGAGACCGTGGCAATGTCTGGCGCGTCACCGTTGGTCGTGCTGCCGGGTTCAGATATGCCGATCAGGTCCAGGCGCTTCGGCAGATTCTGACACTCCTTGAACGCTCGAACCGGGCATTCATAGATGCAGATGGCCGGATCGAGGACATGATTGAACAGGAAACCTATCGCTTCGTCCTCATCCAGGAAGTTGTCGTCGCCAATGTAGTCGGCGCAGCCAGTCGACTCCATCAACCGCCGTACCCGGTAGCCGACGCGAACAAAATAGACATCGCCGCTGCGTTCGCGGAAGCTGTGGATTACACTCTCGAGCATGTGGATACCGGTGAAGTCGATCTGGTTGACCTGATGCATTCTGATCAGCAGATATCGTTGATCGGGATGAGCATCCAGGTACTCGAGAATCTGCTCCTCCACATGGTGGACCGCGCCAAAATAGAGATCGCCGTGGACTTCAATGACGGCCACCTGTGGACACGACTCTTTGCCGGGCTGGTAGGTGAAGTGGCGGTACGAATCGTCGGGTAGAACGACATGAACTCTCGGTGTACTGGTGCGGACGATGTAGAGGACAAACGACAGCAAGATTCCGGCGAGGACCGCAAACTCGATATCGAGGAAGAGTGTGCCCAGGAAGGTAACCAGCATGATGCCTGCGTCACCCGGAGCGCCACGCAAGATACGACCGATTTCTGCCCTGTCGATCATGCCGTAGGCCGTTACGATAAGTACACCTGCAAGCGCCGATACGGGCAAGTAGCGACCCAGTGAGCCGACCGAGAAGATGAGGGCCAGCACGAAAATACTGGAGAGAATGGCCGCGACCGGTGTGCGAGCGCCAGCGCGGAAGTTGACGGCAGTGCGAGAAAAAGAACCGGCAACGCCGTAGCCTGAGAAGAAGCCGACCGCAATATTGGCCAGGCCCTGGCCCACAAACTCCTGATTGCTCTCCAGCCGTTGGCTCGTCTGGTTAGCCACCGAGCGGGAGATTGCCGTCGACTCCACCAGCCCGATGGCGGCCACTGCCAGCGCGCCGGTGGAGAGGTCAGCTACGAAGCCCAGGTCACTCAGCGGCGGGGGAGAAAAGGGCGGTATGGCGCGCGACAGCTCGCCAATGGTGGCCACGCCAGCGGCCTGGTCGCCCAGCAGGAACACGGCAATGGAGGCAACAATCATGCTGATGAGCGGGCCGGGCAGCCGGCTGTCGATGCGACGCAAGCACGACGATCAAGACCATCGTACCGATGCCGATTGCGGCCGTTATCAGCTGCGTATCGGGCAGCGCCTCCGCGACGCCAATCAACGTCTCAACAACATTACCTCCCGGCAGCGACACACCTAGCAGCGGACCCAACTGGCGCAAGGCGATCAACACCGCCGCGCCAGTGGCAAAGCCAACGATGACGGAGTGGGAGACGAAGTTGACAATGACGCCCAGGCGCAGCAGACCGAGCCCAAGCTGCAGCACGCCCACCATGACCGCCATCAGTCCGGCAGCCAGAATGTACTGTTCGGTGTTGGGCAGCGCGACTGAAGAGAGGGACGACAGGATAAGCAGCGAGAGAGCATTAGTCGGCCCGGTGTGAAGTTGATTCGATGAACCCCACAGCGCGGCGACGATGCCGCCGACGATGGCAGCATAGATGCCCATTTCCGGTGGAAGCTCGGCAATCAGGGAGAAGGCAATGGCCTGGGGCAGCAGAATGACCGCTACTGTGATGCCAGCCAGCAGATCGTCGCGCAGGTTGGCACGATCATATTGGCTAAACAACCGAACCGGCTGCTGCAAGTAGTGTAAGGTAGGCGCGAACGCTTGTCGCGGACTCCACCTGGCAGCCTGACCTGTCTGCATCAGTTCGTCTCCATCACCAGCCGCTCGTTATCGACAATCAGGCGATCACACAAATTAACGATTCAGGAAGTGGGCACAAACATTGTAGGGCAAGGGCGAGGGTTGGACAATGTCTAAATGGCTCTTTTCTTAATCGGAATCAGCGTCAAGTAAGAAGCGCGGATAGACGTTGATGATCGTCGTTTCTTCATACTGTGTCTGGCGAACTGCATCCCGCCGGTAGAGATGAATGTGACCGTGGAGATGGTAGCGTGGTTTGAAGACACGAAGAAAACTCAACAGCGCCTTGAACCCCTGATGGGGCAAATCTGGCCGATCATGAATCCCGTAAGGTGGCGAATGGGTAACGAGGACATCAAGCGCCCGACCAAAACGCTGTCGATTCCACAACAAGCGTGGCACCATCTGGGCAATCTGCATACGCATTTCTGTTTCTGTATACATGTACGGCGCGTTAGGAAGATAGCGCATCGATCCCTCGAGACCGGCGAAGATAACACCCTTACGCGTTACGATCCGGCCATGAATATCGGTGCCACCCCGCACGTCGGTCCAGATTCGGCCACTGGAACTAAACTGCTTGCCTTTGTCGTGGTTGCCGCGGACGTAGATGAGGGGAACGTCGAGCGCAGACGTCAAGAAGTCGAGATAGTAGAACGGGAGATCGCCACAGCCGACAAGCAGCTCGATATCGGGATACCGTTCCCGGACGCTGCTGTTGTAAAGTTGGTCGAGAACGCGGTCACTGACCGCCAGCAGCTTCATGGATCCGGCCATTCCCGGCGGCTGTTTTCATCAAGCTTCTGCAGGATCGCCGCTTCCAGGTCGATGCCGGTAACGCTGGCAAGCTGCAGCAGATAGAGGGCAACGTCGGCCAACTCTCCGGCCAAAGCATCACTATCCGCCTCCTCCGCCCGCCACTGGAAATGCTCAAGAACTTCGGCAGCCTCCAGCGACAACGAAACGGCTAGATTGCGCGGCGTTTGCTTCTTAGGCGAGTCGTCATCATACCAGCCCTTGGCGGCAACAAAGGCGTGCATTCTGGCTTCAAGTTCCTTGAGTTCCATAACCAGATAGAGCAACGGCCACCGGCTGCAGGTGAAGTCCCGTGCAGCCGGCGGCCGTATCAATTAGCGAGTGACTGGAAAGGCGATGCCATTCGCGTGGTGCTCACTCGTCTACAGTCTGTTTAGAGTTTGCCGGCCACGAAGGCAGTCAGGTCACTGAGACGCGAGGCATAGCCCCACTCGTTGTCGTACCAGGTGACCAGCTTCAGCATGTTGCCGTCCATCACTTCCGTCGACAGACCGTCAACGATAGAGGAGCGGCTGTCGCCAACGATGTCTGAGGAAACGATCGGCTCGTCGGTGTAACCCAGGATCTTGCCCAACCAGCCACCGCCGGCGGATGCAGCCTTAATCGCCTCGTTCACCTCTTCGGCTGTCGTGGACTTGTCCAGAATGGCCGTCAGGTCAACAACAGATCCCGTAGCTACCGGCACACGAAACGCCATGCCGTTGATACGGCCGTCCAGTTCGGGCAGCACGAGACCGACAGCGCGAGCCGCGCCAGTCGTGGTCGGGATGATGTTCCAGCCGGCGGCACGTGCGCGACGCAGATCCTTGGCAGCCACATCCAGAATGGCCTGACCGTTGGTGACGGCGTGGATGGTCGACATCAGGGCACGCTCGATTCCGAACGAATCGTGGATGACCTTGGCCACAGGCGCCAGGCAGTTGGTGGTGCAGCTGGCGTTGGATATCACATGCTGCGTTGCCGGGTCGTACGTCTCTTCGTTGACACCCAGGACGAACGTGCCGTCGATCTCCTTGCCAGGCGCAGAGATGATGACCTTCTTGGCCCCGGCTGTCAGGTGGGCGCCAGCCGTGTTGCGGTCGCGGAAGCGGCCGGTGCACTCCAGCACGATCTGTACGTCCAGGTCGCCCCAGGGCAGCTGGGTCGGATCTTTCTCAGCGTAGCTCTTGAGCTTCTCGCCGTCCACATAGATATCACCATCGCGCGTCTCAACTTCGCCAGGGAAACGGCCGTAGGTGGTGTCATACTTGAGCAGATGGGCGTTGGTTTCCGGCGGCATCAGGTCGTTGATCGCTTCGACGTCGAGCACGCCGGCGTAGTTCTCGCGAATTGCCTTAAATACCTGGCGGCCGATGCGGCCGAAACCATTAATGCCAACTTTTACAGTCATTGCAAATCTCCTTTGCTTCCAAAATGTTAATCGTCAACCGTGGTGCGGTTTTCGTGGTAATGTGGGTTTTGGCACCTTGTGAAGGAACTGTGCGCCACCCGTGATTATACTACATCCTGCTCATTCATCTAAATGGAATGCTCCTTGGTTGACAAAGCGTTGCGACCGGTCAGACGAGGCCAGCCACGACTGCACCCAGCTTCTCGCTGTCATGACGCCACGGCCTCGCCTCATCGACCAAATCGGCCGTAATCAACTTGATGCCGCTGGGTGTGTCCAGAGTCACAAAGCGCGTATCGCCGCCGCCGGTGTCACCGGGGACGGAGAGATTGTCGTTGGCGATAACGGCATCCAGCCAATCGCCGGGCACATGCTGCAGGAGCGCATTGACATGGTCGACCACGCTGTAGCCATCTGTCTCCCCCGGCTGAGTTGCCAGGTTACAGACATAGACGACAGGCGCCCGGGTGTGGCGCAGCGCTTCCGCCAGATCGGGAACGAGCAAGTTGGGGAGGATGCTGGTATACAGACTACCAGGCCCAAGCACGATCAGATCGGCCTGAAAGATAGCCCGCACTGCGGGCGGGAACGCTCGCACCTGTTCGGGGTCCAGATAGAGGTGTTCTACGCGGCCACCTGTGTGTGAAATGGCGGATTCGCCGGAAACACGCACAACCGGCTCGCCGGGCTGTCCGACCAGATGCACATCCGCCACAAGGTCGACGGAGTCGAGGGTCGAGGGCAGCACCTGTCCGCGCAGGGCAAGCACTCGCTGGGCAGCCAGCAGCGCTTCATCGAAACTACCGGTGATACCGGTCAGCGCGGCCAGCAGCAGATTGCCAAAAGCATGGCCGCCCAACTCGCTCTGCCCGTCGCCGTTTGGCTCTGCGCCAAAACGATATTGCAGCACCTGGGTCATGAGCGCTTCGTCGCGAGCCAGTGCCGCCAGATTGTTGCGAAAGTCACCGGGGGGCAGCACGCCAAGCTCCCGTCGCAGGCGGCCGCTGCTGCCGCCGTCGTCGGCGACGGTAACGATTGCCGTAATGTTGGCGGTGTGCTCGGTCAACCCGCGCAGCAGGCCGGGCAAGCCGGTGCCGCCGCCAATGGCTACAATCTGCGAACCGCGCCCCCGCATCCGGTAGTCGTAAAGCGAGTCGACCACCGCGCCCTCGCCGCCGCGAAGCGGCTCGACCAACGTCCGACCGAGGCGAAAAACGGCGAGGAGCATGATGCTGATGCCGACGAGCAAGGGCAGCAGCACCCGCAGCCACAGAGGCAGAAATTGGAGCGTTACGAGGTCACGCAGCCAGTCTGGCAGCCACCCACCACGCAGAATGACGAGCAGCAGGTAGACCCAACCGACGCTGGTGACGGCCGCGCCGAGCAGCAGCAGGATCAGCCAGCGCTTGATGCCAAGTCCGGGTGTTAACCAGCGGCGACGAATGTAGAGGGCGCTCCATAGCGAACGCTTCTGGGCCATAGGGTGCGCATTGTAGCAATCGCCTGGGCGACGGTCAAAGCGACGAAGCGTTACAGATGATAGGGCTGCAAGGGTGGCAGCATTTGCGCCATTCACTACAATAGCCGCGACAGTAGCGACCTTAGTGGAGCGGGCAGCGCGATTCGCCCCGCTCTATCCCCGGAGGGACAATGCGAACCGTTTTCTGGGATTATGATGACCACCTGATGAAGATGATCGACCAGCGCCTGTTGCCCTGGGAGTTCGTCGTTCCCAGCTACAAGACCCACATTGAAGTAGCTGAGGGCATTACCGATATGGTCGTGCGTGGTGCGCCGGCCATCGGCGCGGCGGCCGCTTTCGGCATGGTGCTGGCGGCCAACACCAGTACGGCCACGGACCGGCTGGCGCTCCTGCGCGATCTGGAAGCAGCCGCGATAGAGCTGGAAGCGGCCAGACCGACGGCCGTCAACCTGGCGTGGGCTGTGCGGCGTATGCTGCGCGTTGCCACCGACGAACAACTGAATAGCGTGGCGGACGTGCGTGACGCGATGCTGGCGGAGGCGCAGCGTTTGGCCGATCAGGACGTGGCCCTCAACCGGCGTATGGGCTTCAATGGGGCCGAGCTGGTTTCCGACGGCGACACGATTCTCCATCACTGCAACACCGGCGCGCTGGCCACGGTTGATTGGGGCACCGCCCTGGGCGTTATCTTCGCCGCCCACGAGCAGGGTAAGGATATTCATGTGCTGGTGGATGAGACGCGCCCCCGTCTGCAAGGGTCGCGCCTGACCTGTTGGGAACTGCAGCAGCGTGGCATTTCGTTCGACCTGATTGCCGACAACGCTGCCGGCCACTTCATGCGGACCGGGCAGGTAGACCTGGTGCTGGTGGGGTCAGACAGAACGGCCGCCAATGGAGATGTCGCCAACAAGATCGGCACCTACAAGTTGGCCGTGGTGGCCAGGGAGAACGGGGTGCCGTTCTATCCGGTTGTGCCGACCAGCACGATCGATCTTGACCTGGAGAACGGCGACCTGATCCCGATTGAGGAACGCACAGGAGACGAGGTGTTGTATGTAGGCGGCCAGTCGATTGCGCCAGAAGGAATCACGGCCCGCAATCCGGCCTTTGACGTGACGCCGCACCGGTACGTGACCGGCATTGTCACCGAAGCGCGCATTGTCTATCCGCCGTTCGTCAAACATCTGCGGGAAGCGGTGGCCGACGCACAGCAGATCGAGTGGGATGTCTAGCAAGTGGGGTCGGGTGTGATGGAACAGATACCAGTCGTTATCTTCTGCGGTGGTGAGGGAACGCGCATGCGTGGCGGCACGCTGACCAAGAAGGAGCTTGTCGAGATTGGTGGGCGGCCCATCATCTGGCACGTTATGCGTATCTTCTCCAGCTTCGGCCATGACCAGTTCATTCTGCCGCTTGGCTACGAAGCCCACCAACTCAAGCGCTACTTCCTCGACTACGAGGCGATGTCGCGCGATTTCACCGTGCGGGTCGGCCGCGAGGAAGATGACATTATGTACCACGGCGCGGCCGAGCATCCAGAGTGGTCGGTGGCGCTGGTCGACACGGGCCTACATACGGACAAGGCCAGTCGCGTGGCGCGAGTGGCCGACCATATTGACGGCGACCGCTTCTTCCTGACCTACGGTGACGGGGTCAGCGATGTAGACATCGACAAGCTGGTGGCGTTTCACAAAGCGCATGGCAAGCTGGCTACGATCACCGCTGTTCAACCGCGCCATTATCAGTACGGCATCATGCGGGCGGACAAGGACGGCCGCGTCAGCGAATACGTGCAGTATCCGGAGATGCCCGACTGGATCAACGGCGGCTTCATGCTGTTTGAGCGGGAGGCGCTCGACTGGATGCGCAACGGTGATGACGTGGCGCTGGAGACCGGTGTCTTGCAGGAGATGGTCGCCGCCGGGGAACTGATGATGTACCGTCACGACGGATTCTGGCAGTCGATGGACACACTCAAGGACGCCAACGACCTGGAGAAAATCTGGCGCGACGGCGCACCGTGGCGTCGCTGGTAGGCTGATCTAGCCGGCGTGGCTGGCCAGATCGTCCGGCGTATTGATGTTGGCGAAGGATCGGCCGTCCGGGTCGTAGCGTGCTATTTCGTCCCGGTTGACAAAACGCACATCCACCTGGCCAAAGAACCCCGTAATCTTGAGCTGATCGGCCGCCAGCTTTTCCTCGATGGGTCCCAGACATTTTTTACTGTAGACGGCGTGGAGCGGTTCGGGAAACTTGTCCCAGCGAGGCACAACGACGTCCGCCTCGTTGCGCAGGCTGATCATGTGGTTGAGAAGAGATCGGCTCAGCCAGGGCATGTCACAGGCCACGATGAGCACGTGCGGCTGGCTGGCCCGTTCGACAGCTGTGTAGATGCCGCCCAACGGCCCTTTGTCGGGAAAGATGTCACCCACCATCGGCAACCCTAGATGCTCGTATTCATCAGGCTTGTTGGTCACAAGAATCGTCTCGCGCCCCAGTCCGGCGACCCGCTCCATGACCCGCTCGATCAACGGCTGTCCCTGTAACTTCACGAACGATTTATCGCGGCCCATGCGGCTGCTCTTGCCTCCGGCCTGCAGAGCCACGGTTAGTTCAGGCAGTTCCATGTGACATCTCTTTCGACAGTCAGCGATCTAGACAAATCGGTAGAAAACCTGGTTGCTCAAGAAGCGGCCCTGCTCGGTCAGCAATAGACGGCCGTCGCGACGCGTAAGCATGCCCCACGACTCAAGCTGCCCGACCGTGTCGCCGTAGACGGTATCAACACTTTGTCCAAACTGCGCCTCGAACCGGGCCAGATCGAGACCTTCCTGCAGCAGTCGCAATTGGGTAATCATGACATCCGACATCGCCTCGGTTGTGTCAACCAGATGACTGTCGGCGACAGCCGCTGACAGAGGAAACGGGCCGGGCTGCGCCTCAGCCAGCCGCCGGACATAGGCACGCGGCTGCCGGACAAGCTGGTACCGATAGCCGCCCGCCGAGCCATGCGCTCCTGCGCCCAGGCCCAGATACGGCTCGTTCCGCCAATAGGTTAGATTGTGCCGGCTAGGCCGATCGCCCAGTGCCCAGTTGGATATCTCATAATGCGTGTATCCTGCGGCTGCCATCGCTTCGCTGGCCAGCTGGTATTGGTCGGCCGCCAGATCGGGATCAGGCGGCTGGATGCGCCCGGTCTGCAGATCGTGCTGCAAGGGTGTACCCGGTTCGATGGTCAAGCAGTAGAGACTGAGGTGCTCCGGCCGTAGCGCCAATACAGCTTGCAGTGTCGCTTCCCATGATGCCAGCGACTGGGCCGGTAGACCATAGATCAGGTCCAGGTTGACATTGTCGAATCCGGCCGCGCGGGCCATCTCCAGAGCAGCGACGGCCGTCGCAAAGTCATGTTCCCGCCCCAGCAACTGTAGTTCCGACGCCTGAGCGCTTTGCACGCCGTAGCTGAGGCGATTAATGCCCAGCCCGCGCAGTTCCGCCAAGTACGGGTCAGAGACGCTCTCCGGGTTGGCCTCCAGGGTTATCTCGGCTTCCGGCAAGATGGAGAACGTGCGCCGGGCCGCGTTGAGAATATGCGACAGCTCATCGACCGACATGAGCGAAGGCGTCCCGCCGCCGAAGAAGATGGAGTGGACGGCCAGCGGCTCGTCTTCGCGGACCAGCCGGCCCACCTGCTCAATCTCCTGTGCCAGCGCCCGCGCATAGACTGGCTTCAGATCGCCGATGCTGGTATAGGTGTTGAAGTCACAGTACGTGCAGCGTTGGGCACAAAACGGAATGTGCAAGTAGAGGCCATGTGTTGCCATGTGAGTGAGTTATACCACATTCGCAGCAGCCGCCGCGGGGTGTTCACAAATCGCAGACTCGGGTCGCCAACCACACAACATAGGGCTATCATTCTCTTATACGGGTAAAGGAAAGTCGATCGAAGTGACGACTGGCCCTGTCCACCGAGGAGACCATCAATGACTCAAGTTCGGCTGTCCATTGCAGACCAGGAGCAAACGTTCGAACTGAGCCGCCAGGGTGGGCAAATCCACATTGGCAGCGAAGACCTGAACGCTGAAGTACACGTCGTCTACCGAGACGGCGTGACGCTGTTGTTGGAGTACGTCGACCACGACAACGTGAGACACACGATTTCTGTGGCGGGCGATGCGGTTGGCGATCTGCGTCACCTGTGGGTCGACGGCCGAAATCTGACTGCCAGGCGGCTGCGCGGAAAAACGGCCGCAGCCGGCCCTGTCGATGGCAGCCTGTCCTCGTCCATTCCGGCGGTTGTGTCCCAGGTTCTGGTCGCAGCCGGCGATCGGGTGCAGGCCGGTGACAAGCTCCTGCTTCTGGAGTCGATGAAAATGGTCATTCCTATTCAATCGCCTATCGATGGCGTGGTGGCAACGATTAACTGTACAGCCGGCGACTCGGTGGCCGCAGGCATACCTTTAGTGGAGATAACCCCTGATGAATCATGACAGAATAGACCGTCTGACGGCGGCCATCCTGGCCAATGGCCTGGACGGCATCGCCCTGATGCCCGGACCGAATATGGTCTACTTCACCGGTATCCATTGCCACGTCAGCGAACGGCCGATTGTGGCTTTCATCCCCGCCGACGATGAGCCGGCGATCATCATTCCTACGCTGGAAGCGATGAAGGCGGAGGCAGCCGGCATCGCGCCTGACCGGATCTTCGACTGGAATGATCAGGAAGGGTATGCGGAGGCTTTCCAGCGCGCCTGCTCGTTTCTGGAACTGGCCGACTATTTGCTGGGCGTTGAAGCGCTCTACATGCGTGTCCTGGAGTTGCAGTTGCTCCAACGCTTCGCTCCTGGCCTGCAAGTCACGCATGCGGAACCGGTCCTGTCTCCGATCCGGCAGGTGAAGGACGCGTCTGAGATTGCCGCGATGGAAAAGGCCGTAGCCATTGCCGAGGCGGCGATGCACCATCTTACAGCCCGCATCCGGGCCGGATTGACTGAAAAGCAGATTGCTTCCATGTTGATGCAGGAGATGCTTGTCAGCGGGGCCCAGAGCCTGTCGTTCAGCCCCATTGTCGCTGCCGGGCCGAACGGCGCGTCGCCCCACGCCCATGCCAGCGACCGCGTGCTGGAAAACGGGGACCTGCTGGTCATCGATTGGGGCGCCTTCGTCGACGACTACCCATCCGACCTGACCCGGACGTTTGCGATTGGCCCGGTCGATGAGGAAATGGCCCGGATCCACCAGGTCGTCCACCAGGCCAACACGGCCGCTCGTGCCGCCGTCGCGCCGGGTGTCACGGGCCAGGCCGTCGACTCGGCCGCCCGCCAGGTCATTGAAGATGCCGGGTACGGCGATTACTTCATCCACCGCACCGGGCATGGCATTGGACTGGAGGTCCACGAAGCTCCCGACATGAGCCAGGTCAACGAGACGCCGCTCGTCGTAGGCAACACATTCACGATTGAACCGGGGATCTATTTACCAGGCCGCGGTGGCGTACGCATTGAAGACAACATGGTTGTCACGGCGGACGGTGGCCGCTCATTGAGCTCGTTCCCGCGCGAGATGATGACGCTGGGCTAGACGCGGCTCGCCTGGCAGAGCTCGTCAGAAATCGAATCCAAGCTGCTGCTCGCGGGCCTCGTCCAGCGAGGTGACCCCGACGCCGATCAGGCGAACGGCTGTCTCCGGCGTCCAGTTTTCCAGCCACAGCAAGTTGGCTACCTGGAAGATGCGCTCGGCGTCGGCCGTCGGTAGGTCAAGCGAGCGCTGGCGGGTAAATGTCGTGAAGTCCGCCCAACGAAACTTGACACGCACCGTGTTGGCTACTAGCTGCCGCTGGGCCAGTTGTTCGGCCAGATGTCCGGCCATCGTTTGCATGTGGGCTTGCAGTTCTGTCAGATCGCGCGTGTCCTGACTGAATGTCCACTCCTGGCTGATGCTCTTGGCCGGCCCTCGCTCAGCGCGGACGTGGCGGCCGTCGATACCCTGGGCCCGTCGAATAAGGCTGTCGCTCTCGCGCCCGAAGTGACGCCGCAGCCGATCCTGGTCAACGGCCGCCAGCTCACCGCACGTTCGCACGCCGATGCGGGCCAGACGTTCCGCCGTTCGTGGCCCGATGCCCCAGATGACCCGGACCGACAGAGGGGCCAGGAAGGTCGCTTCGGTCCCCGGTTCCACAATTGTCACACCCTCCGGCTTGTCAAAGTCCGAGGCGACCTTGGCCACCAGTTTGCTGGTGGCCAGCCCGACGGAAGCGGGCAGACCAGTCGCCGCTTTGACAACCTGAGGGATGGCGAACGCTTGCTGTTGAGGTTGGCCACGCTCGGCGAGGTCAATGTACGCCTCATCGACGCTGATCTGCTCCAGCGTTCCGTAGGGCCGTAGAATGCCCATCACCTCGCGAGAGCAGCGCCGGATATCAGACCATTCGGCGCCCACAACCTTCAGCGAAGGACATAGGCGCAGCGCTTTGGACATGGGCATGGCCGAGCGAACCCCAAAGGCGCGGGCTTCATAGCTGGCGGAGGCGACGACGCCGCGCTGGTCAGGGCGTCCACCGATGGCTATTGGCAGCCCCGCGTCCTCCGGGTGGGCCAGGAGATGGACATTGACATAGAACGCGTCCATGTCCACGTGCAAGATTGCCTGCGGCCAGGACGCGATTTCGCTGGTCATGGGGGCGTTGGAGACCGGATCAGTCTGCTGCGGCGACCTGCACTTCTCGCCGGTCGACAGACCGGCCTGTGTCTTTGGAGAAGCCCACGATGTCCACCTGCTTCAGGATAATGACGGACGTAATGAGCCCCAGCGCGGCAGTCCCAAAGATTAGGCCATACGCGGTTGTCGCGGGCAGCCCTGCGACCAGATAGAGCAGGTCGCGCATTCCACCACCAGCGAATGTGCCCAGTCCTTTGGAGACGAGAACTGAAATGGTCCACAAGCCGAGATAGGTTCCAGCATGTCGCGTCGGGGACATAACCGCCATCAGGCTGAAGCCGCCAAACGTGTACAGGCCGAACCCGCCACCAAAGACCAGCAAGCCCACCTCGATGAGCCGCGGCTGGTTCATCAGTCCGCTCAGGGCAAGGATGCCCATACCTGCCGCCATCGACAGAAGGCCGGCGGACGCAAGCGGCTTCTGGTCTTCCGGTCTGCGTTTGCGCATCGCCAGGCCAGCTGCGATCAATGTGATGACCGTCGCGGTCTGCCAGTAGCTGTTAAAGCGCGTTGTTCGCTCGAAGTCGATGCCAAACGCATCGGCTCCAAATGGCTCCAGAATCGCGTCCTGCATCCAGGCGGAAAACGTTGCCAGCGACAGGAAGGCAAAGAATAGGCGCGTGCGGTTGTCCGACCAGATCGATTTAAGAACGGGTCGCAGCCGGGCCATGCCTCTTGAAGTGCGAGCGGCCGTCGCCAGCGTGCCACCTACCGGGACAGGGGGCGGATTCCGCTTCTCGCTGCTGAGGATGGAGAAAAACCAGAAGAAGCCGCCAATTGCCATCGTGGCAATGATCATCTCCCAAAAGATGAGGGGATCGTAGGCGGGCATCCACAGACTGAAGCCGATTCCGGAGAGCGCAAAGCAAATGATGAGGACTGTCTCCACCGTGCTGATCGCCAGGCCTTGTTTCTCTTCAGGGGCCGAATCGCGCACAAGGGCCAGGTACGGCCCGCCGGAGGCCAGCGTGCCGATACCGTACATGAGCGACGAGGCAAGCGCAAAGCCCCACCCCGCCGGCGAGGTCGTCGATATCTGCAAGCTGTTGACACTCAGTCCGAGGAGCGGCAGCGACAGGACCATCAAGGCCCGGCCTGCCCAGATGACAGGTGCACGCCGCTTGCCGAGCAGACGCCTGTTGTCGGTCAGGTTGCCTGCCCACAAACTGAGCGGTGAAATCAGATAGCGCATGGCAATAAGCAGGCTCACCGGGGCGGCAGCAATGCCGAAATTCGAGATTAGAATCCTGTTCCAGATACTGGTGACGAGGATGTCACCCATGGCCGATCCGATCTGGAAGGTGCTGAGGCGAAGTGTATGGGTAGGAGAGTATGCCGATTGTGTTTGGTTAGCTTCGGTGCGCAATAGATGACCCCTAAATATCACCAATGTTGTCTAAACATGTGCAAAGCTACACACGCACGGCGATTGTAGCACAATGTCGTCACATGCCATTACATCTGGCGACCCTCATTGCTCATTCTCCAATGTGCCTGCCAGACTGCTGCGCCAGGCTCCCACCGCATCTGTGTTCCGTGGGGATGGATCCAGGCAATGGGCCAATGATGATGCTCCCTTGCCTCCCAGAGATCGACTGTCCACCTCATCCACCCATTCTCTGGCGGCCTGTCGGTCTCGTCGAGCGGCACTTCCCACTGCGCCCACAGCACAGGGCCGCTTTGCCGCTCGGCCCAGGCGGCTATCTCGCTGTGCATGGCGCGCCCGCGATCAGACAAGTAGACGGAAACCGTCGTATTGTAGATGAGGGTTGGTACACTGGAGTGGTGTGGCACGGCTGACTGCAAGAACGAGGTAAGGTCTGTGGTCAGGTCCAGCTCTCGCACGCGCACCGGAGCGGCCGTTTCTCGAGTCTGACGGTACGCCGCGATGCCTTCCCACAAGCGGCTCAGCCTCTCCGGTTGGTCGCCCCATACATAGGATGCCAGGGCGATTTCGTCCTCGGCTGTATCCAACGGAAATGGCGCGAGATCGCCACCTGTCCGAGATACGATGTAGGGCAATGGCGGGTGCGGGTCGCCCAGCCACGCTGCTGTACCCGCAAAGCGGGTCAGGAACTGGGGGTCACCGCCGCCGAGATCCAGCGAGGGTCCTTCGCCACCGGGCATGCTCGTCAACAAATAGCCACGCTGCTCAGCAACCAGATTCAGCCCGGCGCTCGCTCCCAGCTCAACAAGGTGCATCTCACGCCAGCCGGTCCACAGCGCGGGCAGGAGCCATACCAGTCCCCGCGCCGTCTCGTTGGTCTGCACTCGACCGTTCTGCAAGAATTCGCTGAGTACAGACTGGCGAGCCATTATCATGTCATACAGGGCATCCGCCAGGCGGGATTGGCCAGAAGAAGAAGACGGGAACGAACCGCCGGCAGTTGCGTAGGCGAACGCCAACTCGCTTGCAGCGACGTCTCCGGCCAGCACGAGACGGTGCAAGCCGGCCATCAGCAGTAACGTAACATCGAATGCCGGTCGCTCAGCCGTGGTTTCAACCAGCCACACGACCAACGGATCGCGCCCGTTGTGCTCCAGCCAGCCGGCGACCGTGCCAAAAATGAAGGCGTAGAGGGGTGAATACTCAGTGGCGAAGGTTTGCTGGTTGCGAAACTGCTCCAGCAGCTCGTGGCGGCGGCTCTCAAACGACATGGCCCCCATTATAGTAGATGGAGGCCACTCATGCCGCTGCTCGATTCGCGAGCAGCCGGTAGCGTTCGAGTGCCGGAGATTAGCTGCCGGGCTTCTCCAGAATGTGGGTAGTAATGGTGGCGCCGCTGCCGCCGATGTTTTGGGTCATAGCAACTCGCGCACCATCGACCTGCAGCCGCCCGGCCTCGCCGCGCAGCTGGAGCGTGGCTTCAACCAACTGGTACAGGCCGGTCGCGCCGACGGGATGGCCTCGCGCCTTGAGGCCGCCCATGGTCGCGATGGGAATACGACCGCCCAGTTGTATATCTCCGTCCAGTCCCAGCCGAACACCCGTACCCGGCGCCGCAAAACCACACGCCTCAAGCGAGAGGGCAGCCATGATGCTGAAGGCGTCATGAAGTTCGAAGAGATCAATATCTTCGGGACCGACTTTGGCCTGCGCATAGGCGCGGCGTGCTGACTCTTCGGCCGCCTTGAGCCACAGGATGTTCTCCCGGTCATGGACGGCCAGGGTATCGGTCGTCGCTGCCGACCCGGTCACGCGCACTGCCTCCGGAGCCTTTTCGGCGCGCCCCAGGATGAGCGCCGCTGCCCCATCGCCAATGGGCGAGGCGTCGTAGAGGCTGATCGGAGCCGCGACCGGACGACCAGACGCATAATCGTCCTGATCGATGGCATAACGGAACATCGCATTCGGATTGCCGGTCGCGTTCGCATGGGCGGTCATGGCAAAGGGGGCGAAGTCGGCATGGGCGTAGCCGTACTCATGCATATAGCGGCGCATGATCAGCGCATTCAGGCCCACGAAGCTGATGCCCTGTTCAATTTCATAGTCGGCGTCGGCGGCCGTTGCCAGCGCGGCAGTTGTCTGGCTGCCCGGCGTCTCGGTGAGCTTTTCTACGCCCACAATCAGCACGTGCTCAATGTCACCGCTGGCCACGGCGAGGATGCCCTGCCGCATGGCCGAACCGGCTGACCCGCATGCGGCTTCCAGCTTGACCGCCTCCACACCCCACATTCCGAGATGATCGGCCACCAATGCGCCCAGATGGCGTTGGTCGTTGACCAGATCGCTGGTCATATTGCTGACATAGATGGCGTCGACCTTCTCAAGGCCCGCATTTTCCAGCGCGGCGCGAGACGCGTCAACAGCCAGGTCTCGTATGGACATATCCCAGTGTTCGCGCACGGGCACCTGCCCGACGCCCAGGATAGCTACTTGGTGCATAGATTACATACCTCCACTGTCAAGTGTAGCAGTCCGCTCTGCCAGAAACTACCAGCTTACTGCCAAATCAGCGCAGCACAGGCGGGTACCATTGGAGGGAGTGGCCAATCGGCAGGATGCGAGCAACCATGATGGAGTCGCTTGTGAAGCGACTGGAATCCGAGCATAATAGCAGATAATTCGGCCGGCAATTGCTCGGCTACATCCGGGAGAATTGCCTCCCGGATCCATCGGGCAAAGGAGCAGCTATGACCAGCCCCACCATCGTCGCCAACGAACTCACCTACAGGTATGGGGAGCTAACGGCCGTCGACCATATCAGTTTCGAAGTCGCCCCAGGCGAAGTGCTGGGCTTTCTGGGTCCGAATGGCGCGGGCAAGTCTACGACGATCAAGATGCTGACCGGACAGATGCGCCCGCAGGAAGGCACGGCGCTGCTGCTCGGTCGTAACGTGGCCGACCATACCAATGAGATTCAGGGTCACATTGGTGTCTGCTTCGAGATGACCAACCTGTACGAGCAAATGAGCGGCGCGGACAACCTGAAGCTGTTCGCCCGTCTGTTCGGCTTGCGCGGCTTTGAGGCAGGCCCGTTGCTGGAACGGGTCGGACTCGACGGCCGCGGCAAGGATAAGGTCGAGACGTATTCGAAGGGGATGAAGCAGCGGCTCATGGTGGCCCGTACCCTAATCAATGAGCCGGCTATCCTGTTTCTGGATGAGCCGACAGACGGCCTCGATCCCGCGTCGGCCGTTTCCATCCGCCGCATCATCGCCGAGGAGCAGGCGAGAGGGGCAACCGTCTTCCTGACCACCCATGACATGGCGGAGGCGGACAAATTGTCCGACCGGGTGGCGTTTATCGACCAGGGAAAGATCGTGGCCCTGGACACGCCTCATGCACTCAAACAACAGTACGGCAAGCGCATCCTGCGGCTGGAGGTGCAGACTTCTGACGGTGTGCTGGAAGAGCGCGAGATTGTACTCGATGAACCGGGCACGCCGGAAACGGTCGAAGCGATGTTTGCCAATGAGCAGGTAGTAACCGTCCACAGTGAAGAGGCGACCCTGGAGGACATCTTCATCGAGATAACCGGTCGGGGGTTAGTATGAGCCACACTGGAATGATTGGCACTCTGGTGTCCAAGGACGCTCGCCTTTACTTCTCCAACCAGTTCTTCGCCTTCATCACCATCCTGGGGCTGGTGGCTTACGTTGCCATATTCTATCTGCTGCCCTCTACCGTCGATGAGACACTCGAACTGGCCCTATTTGCCCCTGACGTGCCGGCGGACTTTATTGACGAGATGAGCGAGGATGGGCTGGAGATTCGCCTGCTCGACTCGGAAGCGGAACTGCGACAGGCAGTAGAGAACGGCGATTTCCCGGTCGGGCTGGTCTTGCCGGAGAACCTGGCGAGGCGGACCAGCCAGGGCGAGCTTCCGGAAATGCGCGTCTATCTAACGCCCGAGGTACCGGCCGAGTTTCAGGATATCTACACCTTGTTGGGTCGCGAATTTGCCTTCATGCTGACCGGCAGTCCTCTTTACTTGGAGGCGACGGAAGAAGTGCTGGGGGTCGATATGGCGGGCCAGCAGATCCCACCGCGCAGCCGGATGTTACCCATGCTGGCGGTCTTTGTCCTCATGTTGGAGACGCTTGGGCTGGCCAGCCTCATCACGATGGAGATTGAGTCCGGTACGATGCGGGCTCTGCTAATTACCCCCGCATCCGTTTCAGACCTGTTCTTAAGCAAGGGTCTTTTCGGCGTAGGGTTGGCGTTTTCCCAGATCGTCTTGTTGATGCTGCTGACGGGAGGGTTGCGGAACGAGCCAATCTTGATGCTCGTCACGCTGCTGTTGGGTGCGATTTTGGTGACCGGCATCGGCTTCCTGGTGGCATCTATGGCCGGGGACATGATGTCAGTGCTGGCATGGGGCATGCTGGCCATCGTCATTCTGGCCATTCCGGCCTTGGTGTTGTTCCTGCCGGGTGTCACCAACAGATGGATTCAACTGATTCCCTCCTACTATCTGGTCGACACCGTCCATCGGGTGATTAACTTTGGCGCAGGTTGGGCGGAGGTGTGGACCAACCTCGTCATTCTGGGACTGTTCGGGTTGCTGTTTGGCACGTTGGGCATTGTGATGCTCCGCAGGAGGATGGTATGAATCTCAGACGTGTGGCTATTCTGCTTGGTCGGGAAATCTCTGGCGGCATGACCAACATCATTGTGATCATGGTCCTCGTGATCCCAATCGGCTTCACCCTGATCATTAACCTCCTGTTTGGGACTATTTTCACCGGTCAGGCTCGTTTGGGCGTGGCCGATGCGGGTGATTCGCAGCTGGTGGCCCTGGCTGAGCAGCGGGCATCGCTGGACGTGACGCGATTTGCCGACGAAGCAGCGCTGCGGGAGGCAGTCGCCACCGGGGTTGTCGATGTTGGTGTGGCTCTGCCGGACCGGTTCGACAGTCGCGTCCATAACGGCCGTTCTGTCGAGCTGACCGCCTTTACATGGGGCGAAAGCACGCTCAGCAACCGGATCGTCGTAGGCACAGCACTGGGAACATTCGTGCGTGAAATTGCTGGCCAGGAACTGCCGGTTACGGTCGAGACGATTATCCTCGGCGATGGCGAAGGATTGACCTGGGAAGAGCGGCTGCTGCCGTTTATCGTCCTGGTGACGGTGGTGCTTGGCGGCACCATGGTGCCGGCAACCTCGCTGGTTGAAGAAAAGCAGAAACGGACATTGCAGGCAGTCACTATCACACCGGCTACGGTCAGCGAAGTGCTGACCTCCAAGGCACTGCTCGGGATCATCCTCAGTATGATCATGGGTATCGTGACGCTCGTGCTGAACCGAGCATTTGGCACCGAACCCGGTCTGCTGGTCCTGGTGCTGGCGTTAGGAGCCATCTTCTCAGCGTTGCTGGGCCTTCTTCTGGGAGCTTACGTAAAGGACATCAACACGCTGTTCACCATCACCAAGGCGGGCGGGTTGCTGCTCTACGCGCCGGCGCTGATCTACCTGTTTCCACAGATTCCCCAATGGATCGGCCGCATCTTCCCGACCTACTACATGATCAACCCTATCGTACAGGTCACCCAACACAACGCGACTTTCGTCGATGTTTGGCCGGAGCTGGCTATCCTTAGCTTGCTGATAATTGCGCTCGTTGGCGTCGTTGCTTTCGTCGTCAACCGGGCCACGAAGTACGAAGGGACGCTGAATCTCGCCTGACGTATGGCGCCATTCATGAGAGAACCCGCTCGCGGATGAGCGGGTTCCTATCGGATTTGTTTGGGAAGCGGGAGTTGGCCTCAGACTGGCTACGAGCCATTAACCTCTATCTGGTAGGTCCAGTTAAAGCGGTCGGGAACACGGCCGTGCTGGATGTCGGTCAATTCGTGGAATAGTCTCTCGGCTACTGGCCCCGGTTCGTTGTTATTGACCAGCATCGCCTCAGCGCGATAGCCGAGTTTGCCGACGGGAGAAATGACTGCCGCTGTGCCGCAGCCAAAGACCTCGGTAATCGCCCCTGACTTCAGATCGGCGATCATTTCATCCACGTCAACCATCTCCTCCGCCACCTCGTAACCGAGGTCACGGCCCAGCTCGATGACCGAACGTCGGGTGACGCCCGGCAGAATGCTGCCGGTCAGGGGCGGCGTGACGATGCGTTCGCCGCCGTAGACGAAGCAGATGTTCATCGCCCCCACTTCCTCGACGTAGCGACGCTCGACCGCGTCGAGCCAGAGCACCTGTGAGTAGCCGAGGCTTCGGGCTTCTTCGCCTGCAAACAGACTGGCTGCGTAGTTGCCACCCGTCTTGGCTTCCCCGACCCCGCCGCGCACTGCGCGCACGTACTCATGGGATATGTGCACGGGCACCGGGCTGAATCCTTCCTTGAAGTACGCCCCGGCCGGGCCGATGATGACAAAGTGTAGGTACGCCTCGCTGGCCCTGACACCCAGTGCCTCTTCGGTGGCGATCATGGTCGGACGAATGTAAAGTGAGGTGTTGGGATCAGATGGCACCCACTCCTCTTCAAACTCGATCAACTTGACGATGGCTGCCAGGTGCTCCTCCGCGTCGACGGTCGGCATAGCCATCCGTCGGGCGGAGTTATTGAACCGCTCCATGTTGTCCCACGGCCGGAACAAATTGATGTTGCCATCCGGGCGACGATACGCCTTCAGGCCCTCAAAAATCATCTGGGCGTAGTGGAGGGACGCCGTAGACGGGTCCATGGAAAAGGGCGCGTATGGTTCGATCTGAGCGTCATACCACCCCTTGCCGGCGGCGTACCGCTGCGTGAACATCCGGTTGGCAAAGTATTGGCAAAAACCGATATCCCCTTCTGGGGGCATGCGCCTCATCTCAGGATCAAGCGGCAAAACAGCAATATCCATTCTTAGCTCCTTGGCAGTCAGACAGTACGACCAGTCATCACGCAGTTCAGTCGGGCAGAAAACGTTTGGTGGCCATGCGGTTTCGATAATCCTGATAGTCGGTCAGCTTTCGCTCATACGGTTCGGACATGAGCGGCGAGCTGATCAGGAAGTCTGCCGTCGCCCGGTTCGTGGCCACCGGGATGTTCCAGACGGCCGCAATCCTCAGCAAGGCGCGGACATCAGGATCATGCGGCTGCGCCTCCAGCGGATCGAAGAAGAAGATCAAGCAATCGACCTCACCGCTGACGATCATCGCTCCAAGCTGCTGGTCTCCACCGAGGGGACCACTTTGCATCCGGGTGACCGGAATGTCGAGCGCTTCGCTGAGCACGGCGCCCGTAGTGCCTGTCGCGTACAGATCATGCTGCGTCAGGCTGTCGAGATTGTAAGCCGCCCACTCGAGCAAATCGTCTTTCTTGTTGTCGTGGGCGACCAGCGCAATGTGCTTGCGCGGCTCCATCATGGCGCTGGGTGGCTCAGTCAGGTTTGTCACGTAGATACTCCCTAACGCTCGGGGGCGAATCGTCCCTCACTGCGATCGACGATGCCAATTGTACGCTGAACTTCGCTGGTCGCAACCAGCCCGAACAACCACCAGCAGGGGCGAGGACCCCCCTCCACTTCGTTGGGAGAACGGACCAACTCCGCTATGCTTGGTCGTCTATGTACCCGATTCTGGCCAGATACGGCCCGTTCTTCCTCTACAGCTACGCCGTCGTCGCCGGTGTGGGCTGCCTGGTGGCGCTCGGCCTGACCGCCTGGCTGGCGCGTCGTTCGGGCCTGACCGGTTGGTTGGACGGTGTCCTGTGGGCAACCCTTGCCGCACTTGTCGCCGGGCGCGTCGTGTTCGTGTGGCTGAACGCCCCCTACTTCGCCGAACATCCCGGTGAGGCATGGCGGCTCTGGCTGGGCGGCATCAACCATCAGGCCGCGTTGCTGGCTGGCCTGCTCGCCTTCTTCGGCTGGTGCCGCCTGAGCAAGCGGCCGTTTGCGGCGTATGCGGGCGTGATGGCGCCGGGGTTGGCGATCGTCGTGGCCACGTTCTGGTCGGCATGCTGGTTCGATGGGTGCGCCTACGGGCGTGAAGGGACTGCCCGGCCTGCTGACCAACGATCTGCCCGACAGCTTCGGCGTCATGGCTGTCCGCTATCAGGTGCAGCTGGCGGGAGCGCTGCTCTCGCTCGGCGTGGCCGGCGTGGCTCTCGTTGCCCTGACGGCGCTGGCCCCCGCTGGCGGTCTTCTGGCTAACGCTGCTGCTGCTCAGCAGTGTCTGCTCTCGCTGTCGGCCCTTTCGGGGAGAGTGGGCGGTGTCAATTGGCGCAGTACCGGTCGGGATGCTTGTCGACAGTGGGATTGCCCTCGTCAGCGCCGGCGCCCTGCTAGTGACTATGCGCAAGTATCGCGGCCAGATCGGCTGCTGCCTCCGGCTAGGAATCCGGGCGGCCGTCTGGTAGAATGGCGACTTATGCCCACCCGCCTTGGCCTGGCCCAAATCAGCCCCCACCTTGGAGACGTCGCCGCCAATATCGCCTTGCATCTGGCGGCCGCTGAGCAGGCAAAGAAGGCGAGCGTGGATCTGCTCGTCTTTCCTGAGCTGTCATTGACGGGCTACCATCTGCGAGAGCAGGCGTTGGAGGTGGGCCTGCACCTTCAAGATGACGAGGCGGTGCTGGCGCCTTTGGCGCAAGCCAGCCGCACGATGGACATTGTGGCCAGCTTTGTCGAGGTAGATGACCGCGGTCGCTGCTACATCAGTGCGGGCTACTGGTCGGCAGGACAGCTTCTCCACCGACACCGAAAAGTGTATTTGCCCACTTATGGCCTTTTTGACGAAGGTCGCTACTTCGCGCACGGTGACAAGGCACAGGCGTTTGATACGCGCTTCGGCCGCGTTGGGCTGCTCATCTGCGAAGATTTCTGGCATCTGAGCCTGCCCTACTTGCTCTGGCTGGATGGAGCGGAGTTGTTGATCATGATCTCTGCCTCAGTTGAGCATGGATTACCGGAGATGCGCGTGACGACCGCCAATCGGGTCAACAGCATGCTGCAGAACTACGCGGGTCAACTGACCACATTTGTCGCCCACGTCAACCGGACCGGGATGGAGGATGGACTGAGCTATTGGGGTAACGCAACACTGTTCGGACCACATGGCAACTTGCTGGCGGAAGGACCAGTGATGAAACCTGACCTGTTAGTCGCCGACATCGACTTTGCCGATCTGAGAGCGGCTCGCGCCGCCCTGCCCTTGTTACGAGACGAAAGAATACATTGGACCTTGCGCCAACTGGAGCGCATTGCGAGAAACTATGGATAACCCCACACCCCCGGAACAGGACGAGATCGAGATCGCGAGCGAGGCTGGTTCCCCGTATGATGTGCCGGAGGGCCACCGATCCGGCTTCGTCGCTCTAACAGGCCGACCGAATGTTGGCAAAAGCACATTGATCAACGCGTTGATGGAACAGAAGATCGCGGCCGTTTCACCCAAACCGCAGACGACGCGCGTCCGGCAGCTGGGAATCATCACCAAGCCCGACTATCAAATGGTGTTCGTCGACACACCCGGCATTGTCCGAAAGGCACGCCACAAGTTGGACGAATACATGCTGGCGTCCGCTTCCGACACACTGCATGACTCTGATGTGGTCTTGTGGCTGGTCGACACAACCGAGCTGCCCGGCAGAGGCGACAACGAAATTGCGGCCGTCCTGAGCCAACTCCCGCCCGATCGCAAGGTGATCCTGGGGCTCAACAAGATCGATCAGGTCTCTCCGGGCGACGCGCTGATGCACACGGAAGCGTATCGCCAGCTGCTGCCAACTGCTCAGTGGATGCATCTTTCGGCCCTGCAGGGTGATGGCGTTCCCCAGGTTCTGGAGGCACTCGTCGACGGCCTGCCGGAGGGACCGCGCTACTACCCCGCCGATCAGGTCACCGACGTTTACATCCGTAACATCGCCGCCGAGCTGATTCGTGAGCAGTTGATGATCCAGCTTCAGGAAGAGATCCCCTATGGCACAGCAGTGGTTGTGCGCGAATACAAAGAGCGGGACGACGGAACCATCTACATCAATGCCGACATCTTTGTCGAACGCTCTAACCACAAAGGGATTGTCATTGGCAAGGGTGGCCAACAACTGCGCAACATCGGCGCTGCTTCGCGTCAGGAGATTGAAGAGCTGGTTGGCGGCAAGGTCTTCCTCGACCTGTGGGTCAAAGTGCAGCCAGATTGGCGGCGCGATGAGCGGCTGCTAAAACAATTTGGCTACGATTACAGTTCCGAATAGAGTGCAACCTGCGCTAAACATCTCCGTATAGACAGTGCAAGCAGCCGAGCTATCACTGACGGCTGTCTGATCGCTAGTCAAAGTAGAGCCAGATCCGCACATTCCTGACACAGTCCGGGAGCGCTGGATCCGGGAGTTTCACTCGAAGGAATAACAACCCTATGGAAGACCAACGTGGCATCAATCGCCGGGAGTTCTTGCGTGCAGCGGCCTTGACCGCTGTGGGTGCGACCGCTCTTGGCGGCGGCGCAGCAGCTTTCCTGAGGTCACAACCAACCGATTACACGATTACAGCGCTGCCGTCGGCAACGTCGGCCCCTTTTGTGCCGGGCGGCACGCAACCGTCCATCAGCAGCGCGTCCGTCTCCGCCATGCCGGCCCAGCCGGTGTTGGCCCAAGCGGCCGAGCCGGAAGCCTTGCTTGGACAGCTGGCGCAGTCGCAAGCTGAGAACATGCAGCTGCGGGCCCAGGTAGACGCGCTTCAGCTTGAGTTGTCGTCGTTCCAGCAGAACGAACTGGACAATCGGGCGACAGTGGAAAACCTCTCTCTCGAACTCGACGGAGCCAACCAGCGCGTAGGGGTCCTGGCTGGACTCGTAGCGCTTTACGAACAGCTCGACGACATTGACCCGGGCGAGGTCGTGGAGAACGGCCTGACTGCTCTGGGTACGTCGATAGGCGACATGCTGGGGTTGAAGCCGGAGCTGGACGAAGGATTGGCGGCAGGAGAACTGGCGTTGGCCGACGTCGAGGCACACCTACCGCTGCTTGATAACGGCCGTCAATGGCTGGCGGCCCAGGCGGAGAAGGTCGACGGATTCTATGGCCAGGTGGAGCTGATGCTCCAGGAAGCAGTGGAGCGCGTCGGTGATTTCTTTGAGATGCTCGAGGCGTGGTTCGCTAGCCTGCAGCGCTGGCTCCCGTTTGGTGTTGGCGAGAAGGCCGCCGGGTTGATGTCGGCGCTAACGGTGTTAATGGCCGAAATGCCCCATACCATTAGCGGACTGGATACCAACATCGCCCAACCATTAGACGTCTGGTTGGCCCGTGAAGAGGGTGAAACACGGCTGCAGCGCACGTTGATCAAGCCGGTGCGCGAACAAGTCATTGCCCGCAGCCGGGCAACGGCCGCCCAGGCGACCCAGGTTGACCTCACCTACGCCGAACAGTTGGCCCAGCCAGCGCGCACCGTGCTGGCCCAACGCCAGACCGTTCGCGCCAACATCGCCCAGTACCGGCAGGAGAACCAGGTCTAGACAGGCGGCTTGTCCAGCGGCGGCAAGACCGCCAGGAAGTCCTGGCCGAACCGCACAGCGTACTCATCGAGCAGCTGCGCCACCCGCCCGGGGTCGTCGGAAGCGACGACCAGTCCGGCGTGGTGGCGCTTTTCGATCCGGTAGACGATCTCCGGATCGGTATAGCCACTCATGTCCGGATGCTCCTGTCGGGCAAGGCAGACGAGGATGCCGGAGTAAAGGTCGGTGGTCGGCGTCACCGTGTATGGCTTATCTTCGGCCAGCGCGACTTCCATGCGTGCCCACTCGCCCCACAGGTTCAGCCCGCTGGCCGCTTCGACCAGCTGCTCGATATTGGCCCCACCAACGCGAGCGGCTGTCTCCAGGAAGTAGAACGTCCCGTCTTCCCCACGAATGAACTCCGCATGTGTCGCGCCATGTTCCAGCCCGAACGATGTCAGCAGCTTCTCATTGGCCGCCAGCAGCGCCTTGCCGGGACCCTCATCGACCGGCAGACTGCGCGAGGCAAAAACACCGCCATCGTGGGCTACGTTCATGGGCGGCCGGGGATATTGGTGGGGCTGGGCAAACAGGATCTTGTGGTCGTAGACGAGCGAGTCGACGTGAAAGACATCGCCGGGGATATATTTCTCAAGGTGAAAGTACGACTGTTCGTCACCCAGCTGCTCCAGCCACTGCCACACCTCGTCTGCGTTGTTGACCTTCTTGATTCCCATGGCGCCCGCTTCTGAGCGCGGCTTGAGCACCCAGGGCGGTGGGACACGGTCCATGAACGCAGCCAGACGTCGGTGGCTGAAGACGGGTGAGTAAGGCGGCACGGGGATGCCTGCGGCTTCAGCTGCCTGGCGCATCGCCAGCTTGTCGCGGAACAACCGGGCGGCCGAGTCCCCAATCCGGGCAGCCGCAAGTGCTCGCGCAGCGCTGCGGCCGTCTCTACATCATAATCATCCAGCGGCACGATTGCGTCGATCGGACGGGAGCGAGTCAGGTAGCTGACAGCATAGAAGATATCTGGCCTGCGGCGCAGATCGGGCATCGTGTGTACCTCATCAATCTGGTCACGCGGCCACGCCTCCCCGGCGACATTGTCGCGCGTCAGCAATAGCACATTGGCACCGGCTTGCTTCGCGCCGACAAGAAATGAACTCCCTTTGAAGTAACTGGCCAAACAGAGTATAGTTGGTGAGTTGGGGTGGAGCATATCGCCAATCCGTCCTTTTCAATTGATGTGTGGCAGGCGTGCCTATCCAATCATATGAAATACATTGGAAGTCGCCAAAAGTCTGCTAAAGTGGTTGACGAATCAGTGGCAACTGCTATACTCAATGAGCACTCTAGCAGAGTGCATAGGCAGTGCTGCCTGTGCACCGTTAAGCACATTTATATGAGCGGCAATATCTAACTCGTCTGCCGACGTAGCTCAATAGGCAGAGCAATGCTCTTGTAAAGCATAGGTTATGGGTTCAACTCCCATCGTCGGCTCTGCGGACAACTTGCAGGTAGAGCAACGTGTAGTGGTCGGCAAGTTAGCGCAATTCCTGGGTCAGTGTCCCGAGTGGCAAAGGGGGCGGACTGTAAATCCGCTGGCGCAACGCCTTCGTAGGTTCGAGTCCTACCTGGCCCACTGTCATCGATAGGGACTGTTCTTTGGAGCAGTCCCCCGATGCATCTCCTTTAGATTTGCCCACGTAGCTCAGGCGGCAGAGCGCATTCTTGGTAAGAATGAGGTCATGGGTTCAAATCCCATCGTGGGCTTAGGTCCCCAGCTTCTGGTAGCACAGATGGTGGGGCGATTTTGTCAGTTTCAGAAGTGGATAGCGAACTCCGAGTCAGACAGCCACCTTATGGCGGCTGAGCAGATGGTGGGAGCCAGCGTTTACGATATATCATAGTAGAGGGTACCAAAGCAATGGCCGAGAAATTTAATCGAGATAAACCGCATGTGAACGTGGGGACGATCGGGCACATCGACCACGGCAAGACAACATTGACGGCGGCGATCACCAAGACGCTGTCGCTGAAAGGCATGGCAGACTTTTCGGCGTTCGACCAGATCGACAACGCGCCAGAAGAGCGGGAGCGTGGCATCACGATCTCGATCGCCCATGTGGAGTACGAGACGGAGAACCGTCACTACGCCCATGTGGACTGCCCGGGACATCGCGACTACATCAAGAACATGATCACGGGTGCGGCGCAGATGGACGGGGCTATCCTGGTGGTAGCCGCGCCGGACGGGCCGATGCCGCAGACGCGGGAGCACGTGCTGCTGGCGCGTCAGGTGGAAGTGCCGGCAATGGTGATCTTCCTGAACAAAGTCGACATGATGGACGACGAAGAGCTGCTGGAGCTGGTGGAGCTGGAGCTGCGCGAGCTGCTGGACAGCTACGAGTTCCCGGGCGACGAGACGCCGATTGTGCGCGGAAGCGCGCTGCAGGCGCTGGAAGGCGGGGACGACCCGGACGCGAGCAGAGTACGCGCCGATCTGGGAGCTGATGCGGGTGGTGGATGAGTACATCCCGACGCCGGAGCGAGAGACGGACAAGCCGTTCCTGATGCCGGTGGAAGATGTCTTCTCGATCAAGGGTCGCGGCACGGTCGTGACGGGCCGGGTCGAGCGCGGCATCATGGAGAAGGGCAAGGAAGTGGAGATTGTCGGGCTGACCGATGAGATCCGCAAGGTAGTGGTGACGGGCGTGGAGATGTTCCACAAAGAGCTGGACGCGGCCGAGGCGGGCGACAACGCCGGTCTGCTGCTGCGCGGCATCCAGCGGGACGACGTGGAACGTGGCCAGGTGCTCTCGAAGCCGGGCAGCATCACGCCGCACAAGCGGTTCATGGGCGAGGTGTACGTGCTGCGCAAGGACGAGGGCGGACGGCATAAGGCGTTCTTCCCGGGCTACCGGCCGCAGTTCTACATCCGCACGATGGATGTGACCGGGGCGATTACGCTGCCGGAGGGTGTGGAGATGGTCATGCCGGGGGACAATGTGAACCTGGAAGTGGAACTGATCACGCCCGTGGCGCTGGAAGAAGGCAGCCGCTTCGCCATTCGCGAAGGTGGCCTGACCGTCGGCGCCGGTGTCATCACCGAAATCCTGGACAAATAAGTTGATTCTGAGGCCAGGGCGGAGCGTTTACTCCGCCCTGGCTCTAAGGTAGCTACACATGGCCAAAAAAGCCGTTCGCACTCACATCACACTCGCGTGTACAGAGTGCAAAGAAAGAAACTACATTACTGAGAAGAACCGGCGTAACGATCCGAATCGTCTGGAACTGAACAAGTTCTGCCCACGATGCCGCGAAGTTCGCGTGCATCGGGAAACACGCTAGGGCCGTTTATTCATAGGGGGTTAGCTCAATTGGCAGAGCGACGGTCTCCAAAACCGTAGGCTGCGGGTTCGATTCCTGCACCCCCTGTAAAGCGATTTGAAGAGGTTGGCGCTCTCGGCCAGCCTCTTCCAGCCTTAAGCAAAGGATTCAGATAGTGGCAAATAAAGCTGAGACCAAACAGGAAAGCTCCTTATCGCGATATATACGCGAAACTCGGGGCGAAATTCGGAAGGTTACCTGGCCGACAAGAGAAGAAGCGTGGCGTCTAACGGCGATTGTTCTGGCTGTTACGGCCGCCTTTGCCTTCTTCCTGTGGGCTGTTGACTCTGTTTTCTCCAATGGCATTCGATTCCTGATCGAAACCCTTGTAGGAATCTAGGCTGTCAAGTATGGATACAGAAAACAGCATCCTGGAAGATACAGAAGAGATTGTCGACACGATTGCTTCACCAGCCGATGAGGCTGAAGACGAAGCACCCAAGCCGATCCTGGATTTGGATGCGCTGGAGGCTACCGACGATCGCGCCTGGTATGTCATCCACTGCTATTCTGGGTATGAGAACAAGGTCCGCCACAGCATTGAACAGCGGATCGAAAGCATGGATATGCAAGACTACATCTTTGATGTGGTCGTGCCTACCGAGGAAGAGATCGAGATTAAGGAAGGCAAGCGTAAGACTGTTGAGCGGCGCGTCTTCCCCGGTTACATCCTGGTTCAAATGATCCTGTCTGAGGAGTCATGGTACGCCGTACGCAACACACCCGGTGTTACCGGGTTCGTCGGCATGGGCAACGACCCGACACCACTGCGTGCAGACGAAGTGGCCAAGATCATGAACCGCATGGAGGCCGAGGCCCCCAAGGTCAAGTTCGACTTCCAGATTAACGAAAAAGTACGTATTGGCACCGGACCCTTTGCCGATTTCATTGGCACAGTCGCTGAGATTGATGCGGAAAAGGCTAAGGTCCGTGTGATGGTGTCGTTCTTCGGCCGGGAAACACCTGTCGAGCTCGATTTCCTGCACGTCGAGAAAGTGTAGCGCAGTTTTAGCCGGAGGAGCTTGTCACATCAGTGAGAGCGTTTGGACTCCAGGAGTACGAATTAGATGGCAAAGAAAGTTAAGGCACTCGTAAAGATTCAGATTCAGGGCGGCAAGGCGAACCCTGCCCCGCCCGTTGGTACCGCACTCGGTCCGCATGGCGTCAACTTGATGCAGTTCTGCAAAGAGTACAACGCCAAGACATCAGCAATGGTGGGACAAGTCGTACCGGTGGAGATCACCATTTTCCAGGATGGCAGCTACAGCTTCGTCCTGAAGACCTCCCCTGCCGCCGACTTGCTGAAGAAGGCAGCCAACGTGAACAAAGGTTCTTCGGAACCAAATCGCGAGAAGGTCGGACGCGTCTCAAAAGACCAGGTCCGTGAAATCGCAGAGATCAAGATGAAGGATCTCAATGCTCAGGACGTCGAAAGCGCCATGAAGATTATTGAAGGCACGGCGCGGAGCATGGGAATTATTGTAGAAGCGTAGTCGGGTCATCTGATCCGGCGTCACGTGGGAGAACACGCCCAACCCGGGTTGTTCGTTTGGACCACGAGGAGAGCAAAATGCCAAAACGAGGACGTAAGTATAAGGAAGCAGCGGCCAAGATCGATCATGATGCCACCTACTCGCGAGAGGAGGCAATCAAGCTGATCAAGGAAACTGCCTTCACCAAGTTTGACCCAACGGTCGAGGTTCATATGCGGATGGGCGTTGACCCGCGCCACGCCGACCAGCAGGTCCGTGACGTTGTTGTCCTGCCGCATGGGTTGGGCAAGTCGGTCCGCATTCTGGTCTTCGCCGAAGGTGAAGATGGGGCAGCGGCCAAGGAAGCCGGCGCTGACATTGTCGCCGACGACGAAGTCATCAAGCAGATTCAGGACGGGTGGACGGACTTCGATGTGGCCATCGCCGTACCCTCGATGATGGGTAAAGTCGGCCGTCTGGGTCGTGTGCTCGGCCCCCGCGGGCTGATGCCCAATCCGCGTGCCGGCACCGTGGCTCCGGCCGAGGACCTGCCTCGTCTCATCGAAGAAGCAAAGGCGGGACGTGTCGAGTTTCGTGTCGACAAGACCGCCAACATCCACTCCCCTATCGGGAAGGCCAGCTTCACTGAAGAGCAGCTTCAGGAGAATCTGGACGCACTGCTGTCGGCCATCAAGCGGGCCCGCCCCGCGGCGACCAAGGGCACCTACATCCATCGCGTCACCTTAGCGAACACGATGGGCCCTGGCATCCGTCTTGACCTGGCGGAGGTTTAGCGGTAAGCTACCTGAGAAATCAATCAAGCTGTCTCTACCATAGACAGCCGGAGATGAGCCAGTCTCGTCTTAATTTGTCCGGCCGAGGTGGGGAATCTTGCAGCAAGCCTTGGTAGCCATCGTGCTATCACTGATTTGAAACGCAAGTCCTCATGCCGGTCGGCATGGGGACTTTTTTGTTCCCTTATCATCCTGAAGGAGGTGAAGCCTTTGGCAATCTCAAAGAAGCGCAAAGACCAGCTTGTACTTGAATACAAAGAGCTGATCGAACAAAGTCGGGCCCTTTTCCTGGCGGAATACGCCGGGTTGACGGTCAAGGACATGGAAGCGCTGCGCGACAAGGTGCGCGAGGCCGGTGGTCAGTTCAGCGTTACCAAGAATACGCTGCTCTATACAGCCCTGGTCCAAAGCGAACAAGAAGTGCCGGCCGATTTTCTCAATGGCCAGCTGGCCACCGGTTTTGCCATGGCGGAGATTCCGTCGTTGGCAAAGGCACTGACTGAAGCAGCGAAAGCGAACGATAACCTGGTCATCAGGGGCGGAATCATGGACGGACAGATGCTGTCCGTAGCCGAGATCGAAGCTCTTGCCGACCTGCCGTCACTCGATCAGCTGCGCGCGCAGATCATCGGGTTGCTCGGTGCGCCTGCCCAGAACATTGCTTCGGTTCTTGGTAGTGGTGTCCGTCAGGTCGTCAACGTTGTTGACGCCTACTCTCGAAGCGAAGAAAGTGCGGCCGAAGCCGCGTAGCCTTACTAACAAAGTGGGGCTGACGTGGCCCCCTCAATCGGAGGATTACTTATCATGGCAGATTTAGACAAGATTGTGGAAGAACTGGGCCAGCTTACTCTGTTGGAAGCGGCCGAACTGA
Source organism: uncultured Chloroflexia bacterium (assembly GCA_963715935.1). GTDB lineage: Bacteria > Chloroflexota > Anaerolineae > Promineifilales > Promineifilaceae > Promineifilum. Next base: position 1,206,508 of record CAVQSM010000011.1, read on the forward strand.
CGAAGAAGCTGGAAGAGGCGTGGGGCGTTAGCGCCGCCGCACCAGTGGCCATGGGCATGATGCCCGGCATGATGCCCGGTGGCGCCGCCGCCGAAGAGGAAGAAGAGAAGACTGAGTTCGACGTTGTGCTGACCGATATCGGCGCGAAGAAGATCGAGGTCATTAAGGCTGTCCGCGCTCTGACCAACCTGGGGCTGAAAGAGGCCAAGGAAGTGGTCGAGGGTATGGGCACCGTACTCGAAGGCACCGGCAAGGAAGCGGCGGAAGAGGCCAAGAAGTCTCTGGAAGAAGCCGGCGCGGCTGCCGAAATTCGGTAGGTCCAACGCGTCTGACTTTTACAAGATGAAAGAGACCGGCGCTGTATCAAGCGCCGGTCTCTTTTGCTATCCTTGCCCATGACACACAAACTCATCCTGGCTTCTGAATCGCCGCGACGCCGCACGTTCTTGGCGTATCTTGACGTGCCGTTCGAGTCCGTCGTGTCTGGCGCAGACGAAACGGTCCCGGAAGCTACGACGCCTTCAGATTACGTGAGGCTTGTGTCTATGCGCAAGGCCAGCGCCGTTCTGCCCCACTTGAGAGTGGATGGCGACGAGCGCCTGCTTCTCGTGGCTGCTGACACAACCGTGGCACTTGACAGGCGCATATTGGGCAAGCCCGACACCCCGGACGAAGCCGAGGCGATGCTCCTCGCATTGCGAAACCGAACGCACGACGTACATACCGGCTTGACCGTCGTCGATGTCGGCACCGGGGAGACGCAACACAAGCGTTCACACGGCCTTTGTCACGATGCGGCCGTATACGCAGACCGAAATCAGCCAGTATATTGCCAGTGGTGCGCCGATGGATAAGGCAGGCGCCTACGGCATTCAGGACCCGGTTTTCCGGCCCGTCAGCCATCTGGATGGGTGCTTTCTGGGGGTGGCTGGGCTGTCGCTTTGCCATCTAATCGATGTGCTCGACCAGATGGGCGTCCCTCCTACAGGCGACATCGGCGCGATCAAAGATCTGCATGCCGGGTATCATTGCCCGATCTATGCTGCTGCAGAAGCCCACTACTTTTAAGGCGGATCAACGCGAGGGTCTCTCGCTTCCACGCCACAAGCATGCTAGAATGTTTGACATAATTGATAGTGAGTGAGGTAGATGATGAGCACACCCTTGGATCAGGCAATTGCCACGGCAAAGAAAGGCGACACGCAAGAAGCGCAGCAGATGTTGGCCGGCTACCTTGCAGCAACTCCGGACGACGATCAGGCATGGTATCTGATGAGTCAGATGGTCGATTCAGACGCACGACGAGCCGTGTACCTGGGCAAGACGCTGGCCCTGAACCCCTGGCATGAGCGAGCATGGGCCGAGTTCTACTCGCTCCCGCCCGATGTCATCAGCATGCTGGAAGCGTCGTCTACAGAAACCCCATCTGCAACCAAGGGTGCAGCCGTGGCAACTGCTACTGCAGCCGCCGCTACGGTCACAGCCGATGCAGCGCTCCCGGACTGGTTGCAGCCTGTCGTCGGTGATCAGCCAATTGCCGTGCAGTCCGTGGTCACTGATACAACCAAGGGCAGCACAATGGACCCAGACGAGTTCGACCTGACGGGTCACGATGTTGACGCGGTTGAAGAGCTTCAGGAAGGCAACCAGTCGCTTACGATTGTGCTAACCTTGCTGCTGATAGCCACCATCGGTGTCCTCAGCTATCTGGTCTATTTGCTGCTGCAAGGCTAGATCTGCCGACTCCAGCAATCCTACGCGCCTAATTCGACGCGATCCACGCCGGCATGAACCCTTCTGGAGACAGTTGCACGGCCTCACCGGTAGATACCTCCAGCATCCACACGGAGGGCAATGCGCCCGATTCCGAGCCATCGTATCGCTGATGGAGGATCCATTGTCCATCAGGAGGACCATTGAGGCGCGCCGTGTTGAATAGACGGATCGGACGTTAGCGGTCGGGCCTCAGACCCATCCGCCCGCATGAGCCACAGCTGGCGGCCGCTGGCCGTGTTCGCTGGACGCCGTCCGAACGCGATCCACTCGCCATCTGGAGAGTAGACCGGGGAGCCGTCATCAACTAGCAGTTCTGGGCTGAGCAGGTGGCGTTCCTCGCCATCACTTCCCACATTGAACAGCAAGGTAGCCGTTTGGAAATCATGCGTGTGCGTGTCGTGGTCATCCCCTTCTTCGCCATGAACGACAACCAGATGCAAGTCAGAAACCAGTATCTCGTCGCCGTCCCTCGACCAGACCGGCGTCATGCCCGTCCGGCTGTCCACACTGCGCTGGGTCGCGCCCTCCAGCGACGCCACAATGACGCCTTGTTGGGCAGGAGATACATAGCCCAGCCATCTACCGTCCGGCGAGAAAGAAGCACCGTAGGCCGAGATCTCCTCCCCGGCAATCACAGGTACGCTCTTCTTTGACCCTACGTCGAGCCACCACAATGCTGGTGGACCAGAGGCCGCCTGAGCTAGATCGCGGCGCTCGTACACCAGCCGGCGGCCGTCCGGCGCCCAGACTATCTCGCTGCACTCAGCCTGTGGACAGGCCAACAGCAAGCTGTCCTGGCCACTCTCAAGATCAAGCAAGCGCAGTTCGCTGCCACCGGCAATCGGCTCCGTAGCGTAGGCCACGACAGTTGTGTCGGGAGAGAGGCGAAAGAACGCGATGCCCGGTGCATCTGCTGCGATCGCTGTGACTTGTACAGCCTCGGATGAGTCAACCGGTTGCCGGTAGAGCTGGGTTACACCGGTGGCATCCACGTTCAGGAACAGCACATCCGGCAGGGCGCGCCGAGCGCCGGAACAAGCAGCCGTGGCGAACACCAAACAGATCGCCACGGCGATCAGAGTGGGGAAAGAAAAAAGCCGGTGCCTACCCATGATCAAACGATCGTAACAGCACCGGCCTAATATTGATGGCCGCGAAACGACTCTCTTAAACTATTCTAACTCCCGCCTTGCTGGAGCCGGCTGATATCTTGCAGACGCGAGCGCAGTCGATCGCTCATGATGCGCATCACCTGAAGCGCGAAGAACGGCGTGCGATGAACATGGGACATGAATTTGTCTTCATCTATGGGGACAACCCGGCAGTCGGTCTTGGCAATGGCATCTGCACTCCTTGGCGAATCATCTACCAAAGCCATCTCGCCAAATACCTGACCCGCTTCGAGTTCTTGAAGGACCGTGCCGTCTATGCTGATCGCGACGATACCATCCTGAACCACATACATGCAATGACCTTCATCTCCGGCGGCAAATATGGTTTCACCGGCCGAGAAGTATTCCACGTCTTTCTCAAACTTGAAGATATTGATTGTCGTTGTCATCGCTGTTGCCTGTAGTGAAGAATCAGTCAATCCGGGGCGGAGCAGAGTACTCGCCCATGCTCATCTCTTTGTAAACGCCGGTTGTCATGTAAATGACCCATTCACAAATATTGATGGCCCGATCGGCCGAACGTTCCAGATTATGGCTGACCCATTCAAGATAGTTGGCCCGATGGATATCGTTCGGATTGGCGATACAGTGATTGACAAACACCTGGTACGACGCTGTGAACAGTTCGTCTACCTGATCGTCGGCTGCTGGGATTTCGAGAGCGAGTTCAGTGTTCCGTTCGGCAAATGCCTTCATTGAGTTGCTCAGCATTTGCTCCGAGATCGCAGCCATCTCCGGCAAGATCGTCTTGAGCTCTGGCAACACCACACTTTCACCATATTCAATACTGATCTTGCCGATTCCCTTGACGTAGTCATGGATTCGTTCCAACTCGCCAACGATTTCCAGGATGCTGCCAATGGTTCGCATGTCGCCGGCCACTGGCTGCTGGGTGGCAATCAGTCGCAGCGAATCCAGCCCAACCTCAATACGCCGCTGGTTAATCGACTCGTCAGCGTCGATCATCAGTCGGGAGGTCGACATGTCACGCTTGATAAACGCGTCTACGACCTTGATAAGATTCTCTCCAACCTCGCTCCCCATTCGCAGGACTTCGCCTTGCAGGCGGTTCAGTTCACGATCAAATGCGTCACGCATGTCAAATACCCCCAATTAGTTAACGGTACGATTGGCCTAGCCGAACCGACCCGTTATGTACTGTTCTGTCAACTCATGCTTGGGGTTGGTGAAGAGCTCGTTGGTTTCCCCAAATTCGACGAGATAGCCCGCTCGTTCCTTGTTCATGTTAAAGAAAGCCGTGTAATCTGAAGCGCGGGCGGCTTGCTGCATATTGTGGGTCACGATGACAATCGTGTAGTTCCGCTTGAGTTCCTGGATTAACTCTTCGATGCGTAGTGTGGAAATCGGATCCAATGCCGAAGCAGGTTCATCCATCAGGATGACTTCAGGCCGAATCGCGATGGCACGGGCAATGCACAGTCGCTGCTGTTGTCCACCTGACAGCGAATAACCGCTCTCATCCAACTTGTCCTTGACCTCTTCCCAGATCGCCGCATCACGCAGGGACTCCTCGACCAGGCCATCCAGATCGGTCTTGCTGCCTTTGAAGCCGTTGATCTTGGCACCCCAGGCAACGTTCTCATAGATTGACTTGGGAAATGGATTGGGACGCTGGAACACCATCCCGACACGCCGGCGAATTTCCACCGGGTCGACGTCCTCATCATAGATGTTCTTGCCGTGGAAGAGCACCTTACCTTCGGCACGAGCTACCGGGATCAGGTCGTTCATCCGATTTAGCGAACGCAGCACCGTACTCTTCCCACAACCAGACGGACCGATGAGCGCCGTTATCGCATGCTGGTGGATATCCAGATCGATTTCCTTAACCGCCTGAAAATCGCCGTAGAATACCGACAGACCGTCTGTAACCATCGAAAGGCGAGTGGAATCTTCGGTCGCCGATTTGCCCGCGCCGATACTACTCGTAACCTGCACTGGGGTTGCCATAGAGAGCTTACTCCTAAACTGTTCGCTTCGAGTAGCGATTGCGCAAGAAGATTGCGGTCGCATTCAGGATGAACAGTAGTACTAACAGCACGATGATTGCCGCGGCAGCGATATTCAGAAAAGTCGCCTGAGGGCGAGTCGTCCATTGATAGATTTGCGACGGCAGGGTTGTAAATTTCGAGAAGGGTCCGGTTGGGTCCGTCGTAATGAAGGTCGAGGCACCTACCACCACGAGAGGCGCGGTCTCTCCAATCGCCCGAGACATAGCCAGGATGACACCAGTCAGGATGCCCGGCAGCGCATTGGGCAGGACATGGTTCCAGACCGTCTGCCACTTCGTCGCCCCTACACCGAAGCTGGCCTCGCGCAGCGAAGGCGGCACCGCTCGTATCGCTTCTTGCGCGCTGATGATGATGACCGGCAAGATCAAGAGGCCGAGCGTCAACCCGGCGGACAGAATCGTGCGACCGTTGGCTGTCGAGCAATCCGTGAATCCAAGCGCACAGCCGGATGTAAGCGGTTCAAGCGCTCGGACAAACACTGCCAGACCCAACAGACCATAGATGATGGAAGGAACACCAGCCAGATTGTTGATATTGGTCTGAATGATCTTGTTGAAGCGTGTGGTCCTGTCAGCGTACTCTTCAAGGTACAGTGCAGCCCCGACGCCCAAGGGGAATCCGAAAAGCACGGCGATGGCCACAACCCAGAGAGAACCGAGGATGGCGGTTCGAACTCCCGCCAACTCTGGAACACTGGCCTGCGGTGTCAGGAGAAACTCAATCGTCCACCAGCGCTTGAAGCGCAGTTCCGCATTTGGATACTTAACAGCCGCTTCGGCCGTAATTTCATCCCGGTTGAAGATCGATGGGAACAAGAACCACGACTGCAGCACTTCAGGACGAACAATCTCCGCCTGAATGAGGTTCTCGACATTGGCTGCATCCCGCGGTTCGGCTGTGCAGCCAGCGGGAGGAGATGCACTGTCGCAGCGTGCCTGGTACGACTCTTCGGTGTCACATACCAGTCGGTCGGCGTAGAACCGCTGCTCCGATTCCACGGCACGACACCGGCCAGCGGATACGCCGAGGGTGAAGATTCCGACCAACGAATCGTAGGGCAGGTCAGCCAACGATTGTTCCACAAACATGCTCTGGACGAAGAAGTCCATGGTCCCGCTGTCGGTGGTGGGTACGTAGGTGCGGATTGGCTCATCTGGCCACTCGGCGTTGACCTCTGACCAGGTGGTGGCTCGCGTAAACGCTTCTTCCACTTGTTCGTGGGTCATCTCGTCTACAAATGTATTCTCAGCACTAACGACAATAGCCAGCGCATCTGTACCGATGAGCAGCTCCGTCAGCGGGCGGCCGTTCACAAGGCATTTCTCGGATTCCAACTGCGTCGCTGGACGGCTGGCATCCACAATGTCGACCGGTTCCGCACTGCAGAAGCTGGTGAATCCCGCGCCAGTGCCGGTGTTTTCAATCCGAATGGCGCCGGGGAATCCGGCCCGACGGAAGTTAATGGCCATCTGACGTGTTACCGGATAGATGGTCGAGCTGCCTGAGATGGCGATATCACCTTCGAAATCGGCCGGGTTGATGTCCGGCAAGGTTTCCAGCTGCAGCGCCTCCAGGATGGCCGCTTCCTGCTGATCCAGCAGCTCCTGGTCGGCCGGAAAGTAGCCAACTTCTGCCATGACCTCGTCGAGGTTCTGCAAGTAATAGGCGAGGAACGCACCGACCTGTGGCTTGTCATCCACAATCTCGCGTGAGGTGTAGAGAAAGAGCGGTCGCGTTCCCCGGTACTCACCGTCTGCGGCTGTCTGCTCATTTGGTGCGACGCCGTCGATCGGGACAAGGCGCAGTTCGTCAGCTAGTTGACTGTAGAAAGCAATGCCGAAAAAGCCGATCCCGTTCGGGTCGCTGGCCACGCCCGTGGCCAGCGCCGCGTCATCTTCCGAGGAGATGGCCACGTTCGGACTTTCAGCTACCGTCTGCGCGTTATAAAGGGTAACGATTTCAACTTCGGGGATTGCGGTCTGCTCCGCGACCAGCCCCATAGACTGGTTGAGAATGTTGAGCAGCAGGACTATCAGCACGACAATGGCTGCCGCCGTGGCGCCAAGAAGTGCGTAGCTCCACGCATTGCCGATGCGCAAGCGAGTTCCAACATGTTCCCTCGCCTTTTCGTCGTGGGGGAACATGTCATAGTAGTCGATCTCTTCGGTCGAATCGACCTGCTCCTTGGCCAGCTGCTCTCGGGCTTCCTCCAGCTCCCGCTCGAACTCTGGATCGGGTGGAAACGGATCCCGTTCAGTGTCCTGACTCATTGGTACACCTCACGGAAACGCCGCACAATGCGCTGGCTGAAGATGTTCAGGAGTAGAGTCAGCAAGAAGACGATCGTACCGACCGCAAAAATGCTCTGGTAATCGATCGATTCGTAGCTCAGGTCGCCACCACTGATGCGAACCATATAGCCGGTCATCGCTTCGGCGGATTCGAACGGGTTGAACGTAAGCTTCGGGCCTGCACCCGCCGCAATACTCACGATCATCGTTTCGCCAATGGCCCGCGACATGGCCACGACGATGGCCGCGGCCACACCTGAGAGAGCGGCTGGGAAGACAACGCGCGTGGCTGTCTCCCACTTAGTCGCTCCCACGCCAAACGAAGCTTCTCTCAGCCCGTTTGGCACAGCGTGTAACGCGTCTTCACTAAGGGACGCAACCAGCGGGATAATCAAAATGCCGACAACAATTCCAGCAGACGCCACGTTGTAGATCTGGACTGTATCTTCTCCCAGTATTCCGCGCAGCAGAGGTGTCATGAAGGTAAGGGCAAAGTAGCCGTACACAACCGTTGGAATGCCAGCCAACAACTCTAACGTCGGCTTGAGGAAGCCACGCACGCGGGGCGAGGCGTATTCACTCAAGTAGATGGCTGCAGCCAGCCCCAGCGGAATGGCCACCAGCATGGCGATGGCACTGATCATGAGCGTGGCATTCAGCAAAGGCCAGATTCCAAATCGGGCCGCCTGCGGCTGCCAGACCGTATCGGTCAGAAAGTTAGTCAGCGTTACCTGCGGCTCGGCGAAAAAGCGAATAGTCTCTTCAAAAAGGATGAAGACGATTCCAATTGTCGTCAGAATTGAGATGGCTCCAGCCACCAAAAGGCTGGCTTCAATGATACGTTCGCCGATGCGTGACTTCTTGGCCAAAGACTCGCTAACATTGGCTTCTGTCAGGACCTCTTTGCCAGGAATTGGAATATCTGATGCCATAGAATCGATCTCCTCAGTAGTGCGCTAGATGGCAAGCGGGTTTGGCAATGCGCCGAACTCTGGCGGAGCGTATGGCAACAGACTCTCCCACCATGTATCGACGGTAACTTTGACGATATCTTAACCCCAGACGCGGCCGCTGGCGAACATAGACGACTGCTCATCTGTCCGCCAACGACCGCGAAGGACTACACTGAGGTTGCGGGGCTGCGACCGACTATTGGCCCATCGCCTCGGTCCAGCCACAGCGCGAACTGTTGAGCGCGTCGTCGCTGGCGGGGAAGTAACCGACATCGATGACTTCTTCGTTGACGTAGGTCAGGAAGAAGTTGATGTAGTCGGCCACCTGCGGCTTCTCATTCATGATGTTGGCGTCGCTGTAGATGAACAGCGGACGAGCCAGCGGGTACGTACCTGCGTCCACATTGGCCGCATTCGGCTCCACACCCTCAACGCTCAGCGTGTGCAGCAAGTCCGTGTTCTCCGCCGCGTACGCGTAGCCGAAGTAGCCAATCGCGTACGGGCTGCCGGAGACGCCCTGCACCAGCACGTTGTCGTCTTCGCTCTGCTGCAGATTAGATGCCTCCAACTGTGGCACCGCATCTTCGTCGAAGATCTCTTCGGTGAAGTAGTCGAATGTGCCGCTGTCGGTGCCCGGAATGAACCGCTGGATCGGCTCGTCCGGCCACTCGGAGCGCACATCCGCCCACGTCTCGGCCGTCGAGAAGATCAGATTCAGCTCTTCCAGCGTCACATCCTCAACGAAGTCGTTGTCGTTGCTGACCACCACCGCCAGGGCATCGGTGCCCACGCGGAACTCGATCGGCGTCCGGCCAATCGCTTCGCAGTTGGCGATCTCTTCTTCGCGGATGCCACGGCTGGCGTTGGCCACATCCGTCTCACCCGCCACACAGAAGCGCTCGTACCCTGCGCCCGACCCGATGCTGTCGATCGTGATCTGGCCCGAGTACCCTTCGTTCTGGTACCGCTCGGCCATCCGCTCGGCCAGCGGGAAAACCGTCGAGCTGCCTGCTGTTACCACGTCGCCGCTGACGGCCAGCGGGTCCGGGGACGGCAGTTCACAGATGCCCCCGGTCGCTGCTTCGGTGGTGGAGTCATCCATCATCGAGTCCGCCTCTGCCAGGCCCATCGCAACCATCCACTTCATTCGGGCGGATTCGAGTGCATCATCGCTGGCGGGGAAGTAACCGACATCGATGACTTCTTCGTTGACGTAGGTCAGGAAGAAGTTGATGTAGTCGGCCACCTGCGGCTTCTCGTTCATGATGTTGGCGTCGCTGTAGATGAACAGCGGACGAGCCAGCGGGTACGTACCTGCGTCCACATTGGCCGCGTTCGGCTCCACACCCTCAACGCTCAGCGTGTGCAGCAAGTCCGTGTTCTCCGCCGCGTACGCGTAGCCGAAGTAGCCAATCGCGTACGGGCTGCCGGAGACGCCCTGCACCAGCACGTTGTCGTCTTCACTCTGCTGCAGATTAGATGCCTCCAACTGTGGCACCGCATCTTCATCGAAAATCTCTTCGGTGAAGTAGTCGAACGTGCCGCTGTCGGTGCCCGGAATGAACCGCTGGATTGGCTCGTCGGGCCACTCGGAGCGCACATCCGCCCACGTCTCGGCCGTCGAGAAGATCAGATTCAGCTCTTCCAGCGTCACATCCTCAACGAAGTCGTTGTCGTTGCTGACCACCACGGCCAGGGCATCGGTGCCCACGCGGAACTCGATCGGCGTCCGGCCAATCGCTTCGCAGTTGGCGATCTCTTCTTCGCGGATGCCCCGGCTGGCGTTGGCCACATCCGTCTCACCCGCCACACAGAAGCGCTCGTACCCTGCGCCCGACCCGATGCTGTCGATCGTGATCTGGCCTGAGTACCCTTCGTTCTGGTACCGCTCGGCCATCCGCTCGGCCAGCGGGAAAACAGTCGAGCTGCCTGCTGTTACCACATCGCCGCTGACGGCCAGTGGGTCTGGGGACGGCAGCATGACGCTGCCACTATGGACTGTGTCGTCCATCGGCTCTTGCATAGCATCTTCAACAGCATCTTCAACTTCCTGGGCCGTTTCCTGAGCTTGCTCCACGGCTTCTTCGACTGCGGCAGCCGCAGTCGGCGCCACGTCTTCGACCGCTTCCTGTGCCTGCCCACCACATGCCGCTGCAAAAAGGGCGACGATGACGAGCATTAAATACAGTGACTTATGTCTCATTTTTTCTCCTCCACAAATAGCAATGTACTTCCACCTTGTTCGCATACGTTCGACGTCATGGTGTGAACCGCACTCCTGTACAGTTAGGTCCCCTGGCACGATGTGCCTATCTGTTTGTTTTAGATGTCGGGGGAATGTTCAGGAACGGACTACTTCACACCTTCACTTATGGAGAATAGCACAAGCAGATTAACGGCGAACGCGGGGGCTGTTAACATCTGGCTAAGGTATTGTTAACAGCTGTTTAACGGGTTGTAGTGCTCTCTACGGGGCTGATCGGCATGGCCGCCGCAGCCAGCGGAAGCGTGAAGTAGAAGGTGCTGCCCTTGCCCTCTTTGCTGCGAACCCACAATCGGCCGCCATGCGATTGGATGATGTGGCGGGCGATAGCCAAACCGAGCCCGGTGCCTCCCCGCCCGCGCGTGCGTGCCCGGTCAGACTTGTAGAAACGCTCGAAGATGCGAGACAGATCCTGCTTGGCAATACCAGAGCCAGTATCGCTAATGGCCACTGTCAATTCATACGGCGCAGCGTTTCCCGCTTCGTCGATAGACGCTGCCAGAATGACCGTACCACCAGGCGGCGTGAACTTGATGGCGTTGTGGAGCAAGTTGGTCACTACCTGCTGGATGCGCTCGCTGTCGACAAGCACCGGCGGAAGACCGTCAGGAAGCTCCAGCAGCAGCTCCAGACCTGCCCGCTCGGCCTGCTCGCGGGAACGCTCGAGGGGGACATCGACGATTTCCTGTATCGTGACAGGTGCGAGACGCAGACGAATCTGGCCAGACTCAATCTGCGACAGCTCGGTAAGTTCCTCAACCATCTGTGTCATCGTATCGACTTCGCGTTCGGCCCGGTCGAGGAAGCGAACGGCCGCCGGGGGATCGTCCAACGCGCCATCCTGCAGGGTCTCCACCACAGCCCGCAGCGACGCAAGCGGCGACCGCAGCTCGTGCGAGAGGTTGCTGATGAAGTCGCGCCTCATTGTTTGCAGGCGGCGGACCTGAGTCAGGTCCTGCAGAATGATCAGGTAACCGGACGCGCCCTTCTGCTCAAACGGCGTAACAACAGCTTGCAGGAACATGTCCATGCCAATCTCAACCGCCTCTATTTGCTCAGCACCCTGTACCTGGCAGCGCTGCCACAGTTCGATGAGTTGATGCTGGCGGACCACAGCGGCGAACGAACGACCAATCGCCTCGTCCTCCTCTGTGCGCAGCATGCGGCAGGCAGCCGGGTTGATGAGCGTGACATGGCTCAGACCATCGGTAATGAGTACGCCGTCCGCCATCTGATCGAGGACAATGCCAAACTGTTGGTGTTCTTCGCTGAGGCGATCTATCTGGTCGCGCTGACTATCGACCATGCGGTTAAAGGCGATAATCAGATCGCCGACTTCATCGCGACGATAGGGTAAGATGCGGGATGTCGTTCCGCCCGCAGCGATCCGATCGGCCGCTTCACCAACAGCACGCAGCGGCCGTGTGGTCCGGTCGGCGACCGTCCAGGCAATACCGATCGCGGCCAAAACGCCGACAACGGCCGCCAGGCCCAGAACACGCGACACACAGCCAGAATCTGCCAGGCAGCTTGTCTGGGCAAATATGATAGAGACAGTGCCGAACAGGGCTGCAATCAGCAGTGTGTAGAACAGGGCAATGCGCCCGCTAATGCGACGAAACATCGGTCAGTTCATCCTGCTGCGAGCCGGGCAACCGGTGGCGGGTGGCAGCCTGCGACGCCATCCGAAACAACTACGCGCCAGTTAGCCATCAAAACGGTAGCCTATCCCGCGAACCGTAACGATGCGGGTCGGCTGACTGGGATCCGGTTCGATCTTCTCCCTCAGCCAGCGAACATGCACGTCAACTGTGCGGCTGTTGCCATCGTATGACCAATCCCAGACGCGCTCCAGAATCAGATCGCGGGACACCGCGATGCCCTGGTTGCGGGCCAGGAAGTGCAGTAGATCAAACTCTTTAGGCTTCAGCCGCACTACCTCTTCGTTGAGCCTCACCTCGCGGCGCGTCTCGTCAATGACAAGTCCGGTAAACTCCAGCGAGGGAGGCGAGGGCAAGTCCGGCCTGGTGACAGATCCATCTGCGGCCGAGGCATCGGAGCTGGCGGCCATGTCGCCCCGCGTTAGCTCCACGCGGCGCAGCAGTGCCTTCACCCGCGCCAGCAGCTCGCGCATGCTGAACGGCTTGGTCAAGTAGTCGTCCGCGCCAACCTCCAGTCCAATGAGCTTGTCCACTTCTTCTGTGCGGGCTGTCAGCATCAAGATGGGGATACTCGTTTCCCGACGCAGAATCCGACAGACTTCAAACCCATCAATTCCCGGCAGCATGAGGTCAAGCAGCACAATGTCCGGGTTGGCTTCGCGGGCCATCTCCAGCCCAACATAGCCATCCTCGGCCTTCAGCACTTCATACCCCTGATGCTGCAAGTTATATTCCAGCGTCTCCTGCAGGGTCACTTCGTCCTCAACAATCAATACTCGATAAGCCATTGTTACATCCGGTCGCCTAGTTGGACACGCGTTGCAAACAGTCCGGAGAGCTGGGAAGTGGCGTGCAGCGCGACTGCCTGTCTGTGCAACATTCTAGCAAGACGCTGGTAGCCACACAAATGACCATTGCGGCGCGCTCCGTTCCGCGTATGATTGTGGACTGTTAAATCAGGAGTGAATCTTGTGAGAATTGCCGACACAATTGCCCGCACGTTGGGCGTGCGTGCCGCTCAAGTAGCGGCCGTCATAAGCCTGCTGGACGACGGAAACACTGTCCCGTTTATCGCCCGCTATCGGAAGGAAGCCACCGGTGCTCTGGACGACGCACAGGTACGTGATGTTCAGGATGAGGTCGCACGCATTCGCAAGCTAGAAGATCGCCGGGAGTCGATCCGCGCGTCGGTCACTGAACAAGGCTTGATGACACCGGAGCTGGACGCCGCCTTTCTGGCGGCCGTCACCACCACCGAGCTGGAAGATCTGTACGCTCCATACCGCCCGAAACGGCGGACACGGGCCAGCATGGCCCGCGAGAAGGGACTGGAGCCGCTGGCCAGACTGATTCTGACTCAACCGGAGGACAGCCGGCCCCTAGCGGCAATCGTGGCCCCGTTCGTGTCGGAAGAGGTGGGCACGGCGGAAGCTGCGCTGGCCGGCGCACGGGATATTGTGGCGGAAACGATCAGTGATGACGTTCGGGTGCGGCAACCATTACGACAGAGAGCGGCGCAGTCGGCTACGCTGCAGACGACCGCCAGGGATTCAGCTAAGGACGCGCGCCAGGTCTACACGCTCTACTACGACTTCAACATTCCAATTACCCGGCTGAGGCCGCACCAGACGCTGGCCATAAACCGGGGCGAAAGCGAAGGGATTCTGCGCGTAGCGTTGGAGATCCCAGAGGCGGATTGGTTGCTGGCCATGCGCGCCGCTTACCGTCCAAATCGCCACTCGCCCCTGTCAGATGAGCTGGAGATGGCGATGATGGATGCCGCCAAGCGGCTGCTGCTGCCAGCCATCGAGCGCGATCTGCGGCGAGAGTTGACCGAACAGGCAGACGCCCACGCCATTGGCGTATTTGCCACTAATCTGCGGGCGCTGCTGAGCCAGCCCCCGCTTCGCGACAACGTCATTCTGGGCATCGACCCCGGCTTTCGCACTGGCTGCAAGATCGCGGTCATCGATGCAACCGGCAAGCTGCTCCATACCGACACCATCTACCCCCACCCACCCCAGAAGCAAGCGAGCCAGGCGACGGCCGTCCTACGCGATCTGATTCAGACGTATGGCGTCACCCTGATCGCTATCGGCAACGGCACGGCGTCACGCGAAACGGAACAGCTCGTGGCCGGCATCACGCGAGAATCGGAGCAGGTTCACTATGTGATGGTCAACGAGGCGGGAGCCAGCGTCTACAGCGCTAGCGACCTGGCGCGGGCAGAGCTGCCGGACCTCGACGTATCCATTCGGGGCGCGGTGTCGATTGCCCGTCGCCTGCAAGACCCGCTGGCTGAGCTGGTGAAGATTGACCCGCAGTCGATTGGCGTGGGCATGTACCAGCATGATGTGGACCAGAAGCAGCTGACCACGGCGCTGTCGGGCGTGGTCGAGTCAGTGGTCAACCAGGTCGGCGTAGACCTGAACAGCGCGTCGCCCGCCCTTCTCACGTATGTCTCCGGTCTGGGGCCGAGTCTTGCGGAACGCATTGTGGTCCACCGCGACACTGAACGGTCCCTTTTCCAACCGGGGAGCCGTGCGCGATGTCTCCGGCCTCGGACCCAAGGCGTTCGAACAGGCAGCCGGGTTCCTGCGCATCCACAACGGCGACAATCCGCTCGACGCCACCGCAATCCACCCGGAGAGCTACGGTGTGGCCACGTCAGTCATGAAGGTGGCCGGGCTGGCGGTGACCAGCAGCCAGGAAGAGCGGGAGCAGAAGATCGAGCAACTGAAGCAGACCGTTTCAGCGGAGCGGTTGGCAGAGCGTACGGGAACGGATGCGCACACGCTGAGGGATGTCGTGGCACAACTCGTCAGGCCGGGACGCGACCCGCGTGAGGATTTGCCGGTTCCGGTTCTACGCAGCGATGTTCTGGCAATGGATGATCTGGCGGAGGGGATGTTGCTGAAGGGCACCGTGCGCAATGTTATTGACTTTGGCGCGTTCGTCGATATCGGTGTGAAACATGATGGCTTGCTGCACCGCAGCCAGCTTCCAAGGACGGTTCAACTGAACGTAGGCGACGTGATCGAGGTTGCGATCCTGAAGGTCGACAACGAGCGCGGGCGCATCAGCCTTGGCTGGCCAGGGAGCTAGTTGCCTTTGGAGGCTGGGTCCAGAACGCCCGTGGTCGGATTCCGGCAGATCCAAGCATTATCCTTGGGCAAGCGATCATCAGCCTGGATCGACCAATAAACGCCCATTCCCAGAACCGTGCAGTTCGTCTCGATCAACGATAGAACCAGGAACGCCTGACTCACTTCCTCCGCTGGGATGCAGGACTGCACAGTCAATCGTGTCGACGCTTCAGGCGTCCCCTTCCTGTTCGACGTGTCGAAGAACGCGACGCTTACACGAAGTTGGTCAGCGTCGGCTGAGACTAAGCTTCATTCGACTTGCGACGCACCGTCCGGGTTTTCTTGGGCAGACTCATGGGAAGTCGGGTGCGCCGCTCGCCGTCAAACTGGTAGAGCGCATTGGCGACTGCGGCGGCCGTCGGCACGAGCCCGATTTCGCCTACGCCTTTTGCACCATAGGGTCCATGAGGATCCGGCACTTCGATGCCGATGACTTCCATCTCCGGCATCTCCTTGGCCCGGAGGATGCCACACTGTCGCAGTTTGGTGCTCTTCGGCCGTCCGTCGACCATCACCAGCTCCTCGCTGATGGCATAGCCGAGACCCATGTGAATCGAGCCTTCAATTTGGCCCTCGAACAATGTCGGGTTGTAGATCTTGCCCGCGTCGTGTGCGGCCGTCACCTTCTCAATCTGGCCGTCTTCATCCAGGCAGACGAGCTGGGTAGCGTAGCTGTAGGAGTAGTGGGTTTTGATTGCGTCCACGTCGGCCCCGGGCTTGGTCGTCCAGTCGACGACCCAGTAGCCCTCATATTGACGGCCGACCAACTCATCAAGCGAGTGATCCACCAGGTCGGCGTTCATCTTCTCAGCGGCGGCAATGACGGCGTTGCCAACCAGCGACGTCGCCCGGGACGCGGTGGTCATGCCAGCGCGCGTACGGGCGGCGGTGTCGACACGCACTTCAATCAGACGGGGATCAAGCCCGGTCTCGTGACACAGTGTCTGGACGGCAATCGTGTGCACGCCCTGCCCCATTTCGGTCCACCCGTGATCGATAATGATGCGGTCGGCTGCTTCCACCGTGATTCGTACGCCCGCTTCGTCGGGCATGCCGTTACCGATGCCTGTGTTCTTGATGCCGCAGGCCAACCCCGCATACTTGGCCGCGTAGAACTCATCGCGCACGGCGAGAAGCGTATCACGAATGCCGGCCCCGCCGTCGATCACCTGGCCGGTGGCGGTCATGCCGCCGTTCTGGAGTGCGTTGTCGTAGCGGAACTGCCAGCGGTCAAAACCGCCCTGTTCGCAGAGATCGTCGAGGCAGCTTTCGAGACCAAACGCCGCCTGATTGACGCCAAATCCGCGCATCGCGCCGCAAGGCACATTGTTGGTATAGACGGCCGTCGCCTCAATGTCGGCCGCCGGTACCTGGTAGGCCCCGGTCGCGTGACCCGCAGAACGCTCCAGCACCTTCATGCCCACGGAGGCGTACGCCCCGGTGTCGCCGACGAACTTCACCCGGACAAAAGTCAGCAGGCCATCGGCGTCGCAGCCGACCGTGTAGTCCATCCAGATCGGGTGGCGCTTGGGATGCATGGCGATCGATTCATCACGAGTCAGGCGGACCTTGACCGTCTGTCCGGTCAGCCACGCCATGAGCGCGGCGTGACCCTGGACGCTCAGGTCTTCCTTGCCGCCGAAACCGCCACCATTGGCCACCAACGTAACGCGCACTGCATCCTCCGGCAGCCCCAGGATAGCAGCGACCTGCTCAAGGTCGTCGTACACACCCTGACTTTGCGAGAGAAGCTCTATCGTGTCGCCTTCGCGGCAGGCGATGGCACTCTCCGGTTCCATGAAACCGTGCTCAATGAACTGCGTCTGGTACGTACCTTGCGATACAAAGGCTGACGACGCTTCAGCGGCTGCCACATCGCCGCGCTGGATGACCGTTTTAGAGAGCACATTGCCTCCAGCATGAACCAGCGGGCTTTCCGGTTTGAGCGCGTCGTGTGGGTCAGTAACCGGGTCGAGAACCTCGTACGTAATGCTGATGGCGGCGGCGGCGGCTCGAGCGTTAGCGTCGGTGTCGGCCACAACGCCGGCAATGACGTCACCGACGTAGCGCGTTTCTTCGCCCACGGCTACCATCAGCGGCCAATCTTGCCGGATCAGGCCAATGTGGCGCTCGCCAGGAATGTCTTCGGTGGTCACGATGCGGAGGACGCCAGGCATGGCAGCTGCTTCAGAGGTGTCGATGGCCAGGACCCGAGCGCGTGGATGGTCACTGAAGCGCAGTGCGCCGTGGACCATCCCAGGCAAGCGGATGTCATCGACATAGCGATGTTGGCCGAGGACCAGATCCTGGGCATGGTATTTCGGATGGCGTCCGCCCACCCGGCCGTCGGGTTGGGGCGGCGGCACCTCCTCTTCCTTGCGGATGGCTTCAGCCGCCACCATAACTGCGTCAATGATCTTCTTGTAACCGGTGCAGCGACAGAGATTGGGCGTCAATGCCTGGGCCACGTCGGCCCGACTTGGTTCAGCGTTCTTGTTGATCAGAGCGTTGGCCTGCATGACGATGCCCGGAATGCAAAAACCGCACTGAACGCCACCCTTGGCCACGAATGCATTGGCAAATACAGATTGACGATAGGCTCCAAGCCCTTCCGTCGTCAACACGTGGCCGCCCGCAACTTTGCTCAATGGCGTCACACAGGCCAGGACAGCTTTGCCGTTCAGATCAACCACGCAGCAGCCGCATGCGGCCTGGGGCGCGCAGCCATCCTTGGCAGAGATGATACCTTCGTGTTCCCGGAGATAGGTAAGAAGCGGTGTGGACTCGTCGCCCGCAAACTGTTTGGTTTCACCATTGAGCAGAAATTCGATCATGTTGATCCTCCGAAGTGAAATTGAACAACCTGCGGCCCTGTCTTGGAAAGGCCAGTTGCAAGTAGCCGGCGGAAGGCTTGTCAGCCTGTCCAGCAACGCTCAAGACGCCAATCAGGCACAGCCGGCGACACATTCAAAGGCGGCCTGATCACGTTGTGGGATGCCTATGATAACCAGATTTTCGGGGGTGGCAACGGCCAAAGCACGTATCCAGGGTATTAGTTGTCGCCGGTTCCGCGAACCAGAAGGCCCATAGCAAATTGCTCCATCACCAGGAGCTGAGCAGCGCTCGGCGACACGTCACCGGCTCCGAAGAATTGGAGCGATTCACGCATGCCATCGGCCATATCGAGATTGCCTTCGCTCACCTCAGCTGATCGATAGGCTTGCTGCCATGCGTCCAGGGTCGCTTGCTCTTCGGCCGTCAATACGACCGGGACCTCACTCAGGAGACACGTGGAAATTAGCGTAGTGCCGTCATCGTAGATAACAACCTGATCACAAAAGCCAACGATGCCGCCTTCACGTTCCCAGCGCATCACCAAACTGGTTTCGACGGATTCAGTCAGTAATCCGCCCTGCACCCAGCAGCCTGCCAGCAGAAGAATAAGAACCGACAACGAGGCGAACAAACCGGTCATTCTTTTCACAACACTGCCTCCAATAAGTGTAGCCGCTCGACCTGGAACCAGCCGCCCCGCCACTCATCCTGCAGCCACCGTCCCACGAGCTGATAGGGTGTCCAGGGTGCTGGCGATGGATGCTCATCCGCCAGGCTGCCGGCCAGACGAACCGTCATATATGTCTCTCCATCACCAAAGAAGTAGCCGCTGCTGCCAGTCCATCCGGGCAGGCGGTAGGCGTAGACGGTGGACAGTTGGCGGGGCGTCTCAGGAAGGTCGCGCAGGGGCACTGACCCCGGTTGTTGCGCGAACAACGCAAGTGGGTCGGAGACGACAGGCATCCCAAGCAAATGCATCTCCCACGCCAGCCGCTGCGCGGCTGTCTCGGGTACCGTGCCCGTCACGGTGGCAAAGCCGAACGCCATCTGCCGGCTGCTGCCACTGCGGAGCACGAGGTGCGCCTCATCGAGCAACGCAGCTCGGCTCTCGCCCAACCCTTCCAGCGCTCCACATTGGATGAGCGCTTCGACCTCCGCGTCTCGCAAATTCACTCGTTCCAGAAGGTCAGCAATAGAACGATATGGCGATCTGTCGCGGCCGTCCGCGATACCTCTCACGCTGGAGCGACGCAGGCCCCGCACCTGGCCAAGGCCCATCCATAGAACAGGCTGCGTAGTGTCGCCGGCGCTCGCAGGCTCAGCGGTCAGGGTAAATCGCCGCTCGCTATGATTGACGTGCGGCGGCCGAACGGCGATGCCCAGCCGACGTGCTTCGGCCATGTAGATCGCCGGATGGTGGAACCCACCACCATTGGCCAGACGGGCGCACAAGAACTCAGCGGGCCAATGTGCCTTCAGGTAGGCGGAACGGTAGGTAACATCTGCGTAGGCGGTAGCATGGCCCTGATTGAAGCCGTAGCCCGCGAACGGAACGATTTGCTCCCACAGTGTGGTTGCCTGATGGCGATTCATACCCGGCCCTTCTGGTACAGAGCGACAGCACCCTTCTACAAACGACTGGGCCAACGCTTCAATGCGCGGGCTGTCGAACTTACTCATGCCGCGGCGCAGTTGATCGGCATCTGCCCAGCTCAGCCCGGCGATCTCCGTCGCCAGGCGCAGCACCTGTTCCTGAAACAGCAGCACGCCCTTTGTGCGTCCAAGAATCGGCTCGAGCGCGGGATGAAGATAGGTTACCTTCTCCTCACCTCGATAGCGCCGGACAAAGGCTCTGGCCATCCCCCCTGTCGCTGGACCGGGTTTGAAGAAAGCGCTGGCGTCGGCCAGTTCGGCCACGTTACGCGCTCGCAGCTGCCGCAAGGTGCGCCGTGCTCCGTCAGATTCACACTGGAACACACCGATCGTGTCGCCCGCAGCCAGCATGATTCCGGTTAATTCATCGGCAGGCGGGATGTCGTCAACGTGAAAGTCTGGCGCTGCTCCGCGGCGCACGAGATCTATCGCGTCCGCCAACACCGTCAGCGCCCGAATGCCCAGCAGGTCGATCTTCGGCAAGCCAATCGCTTCTACGTCCCCATGTTCATACTGGGTCGTCACAAACCCTTTGGCCGCCAGATGAACGGGCACGAT
Organism: uncultured Chloroflexia bacterium; assembly: GCA_963715935.1. Lineage (GTDB taxonomy): Bacteria > Chloroflexota > Anaerolineae > Promineifilales > Promineifilaceae > Promineifilum. The sequence continues at coordinate 1,226,849 of CAVQSM010000011.1, forward strand.
ATCGGTCAGCGGGCCGGGCGTAATGACCAGGCCACCGGGATGGATACCCAGGTGGTCGGGCAGACCCACCAGCCGGTACGCCTGGGTCAGCATCTCGCGTTCGGCGTCTGTCGAAACGCCAGCGAGCACCGCTTCGAGATCGTTGCGGCGGCGGCGGCGAGGATCGGGGTGCCAGCCGCGGGGCAGCTTGCGGGCCAACTGCTTGAGCTGCTTATTATCCAATCCGTACGCCTTCCCGGTCTCGCGAACGGCAGAACGTGGCTGCAGTGTGTTAATCGTCGCCACCAGAGCAACCTGCTCCGGGCCATACGTCTCGCGCACATAGTTGAGCACGGCATCGCGCCGGCGGCTGCAGAAGTCGAGATCGATGTCGGGCAAAGATCGGCGGGCCGGGTTCAAGAAACGTTCAAACAGCAGATCATGTTCGATCGGGTCCACCGTTGTAATACGCAGGCAGTAGGCGACCAGCGAATTGGCCACGCTGCCGCGGGTGCTGACCGGAATCTCCGAATCTCTGGCAAAGCGGACGATGTCGGCAACGAGCAGGAAGAAAGGCGCGAAGCCTGATTCGGTTATGACCGTTAGCTCATGCGCCAGCCGCTCCCGGACGGTCGAGTCAATGGGCGTCGGGTAACGCTGACGGAGGCCGTCGTTGGCCGCTGCGCGAAGCTCTTCTTCTGGCGAGCGGCCGTTCAGCCTCGGGAGTTGGGGCCAGATTGGCGACCCATCGGGCAAGACCGAGTCATCGCAAATAAGGTTCGCCACCTGCGCGGTAGCTGCCAACAGCTCCGGATGGGCGGCAAAGGCATCGGCCAGATCATCGGCATCTGGCCAGGTGAGTTCCACGTCAGGCTCCCCATAGCCGGGCAGTTGCTCGCCAGGCAGCTCGGCCACTAACGTATTATGCCGGATGGCCGACATCAGGGGCAACAGCGATGCATCATCTCGATCAAGAACATACACGGGACGGACGGCAACCGCCGTCACGCCGAACCCTCGCGCGGTTTGCAGAAGGTCGTCCAGCAGACCGAGATTCCGCTCCCGCGTCAATGTGTCAGAGACTGCAAGAAAGCAGGAGCCATCGAAAAGACCAGCAAGCCGGGCCAGATGGCGTCTGGCGGCGCTAAGGTGCCCCGACCGCGCGTATCGCTCCAACCATCCTTTACGGCCGCCGGTCAGGCACACCAGCCCTTCGTGATGGGCCTTGAGATCGTCCCAAGACAGAGCAGGCAGCGTCGCGGAGGAGACGCCAAGGAGCGAGGAAAGGCGACACAAATTCTGGTAACCCGTCCGGTTGCGGGACAGCAGCGTCAGCTCGCCGTGCGGAGCGAATGCATCGGGCCTGACCTCATCCGCCGGCAGGGCGAGATCGACGGTCAAGCCTACGAGTGGCTTGATGCCCGCTGCACGACAGGCGCGATCGAACGCCACCGCGCCCGTCAGCAGGCGATGGTCGGTCAGCGCCAGCGCTCGTTGCTGGGCACCCACGGCCCGCTCTACCAACTGTTCCACCGACGGAACGGCTTGCATGAGCGAGAAATGCGAATGCACACGTAAGTTAGTAAAATCGTTGGGTAAGCCACTCATCAGTAGACGTATCATAGGGGGTAGATTCGGCGCAAGCAAGAGGCCGGACCCCATAACGGAACTCACACCATGAACAGTTTAGCCGAGAAGCGGGCGATAGTTACCGGAGGTGGAAGCGGCATTGGAGCCGGCATTGCCCGCGCTTTTGCCCACGAGGGTGCTCATGTCGTCATTTGTGGCCGCCGCCCGGCCCCACTCCAGGCAGTTGCCACACAGATTTTTGACGCAGGCGGCAGGGCAACCTGGATCGAGGCCGATGTGTCCCAGCCTGATGATGTGCAGCGCGTCGTTGATGCTGCCCTCAGTGACGGCGATCATATTGATATTCTGGTCAACAATGCGGGCATCAGCGCCGGAGGTTATCTGCACAACCATGCCATCGATGTCTGGGATCGCGTCATGGCGATTAACCTGCGCGGCCCGTTCTTGATGTCACGGGCCGTTCTACCGATCATGCGCCGCCAGGAGTCCGGCCATATCGTCCATATCAGCTCGGAGGCGGGTCTGGAGCACATTGCCGGAAGTGGAGCCTATGGCGTGGCCAAGCACGGCCTCAACGCCATGGCTGAAATCATGCAGAAAGAGAATCAGTCCTTCGGCATTCGGGTCAACACCATCTGCCCGGGCATGGTGGTCACCGAGATGACAGAGAACGCAGACGGTCTCGACTTCGACCGTTGTCTTCAGCCGGACGATATCGCCGATCTTGCGGTCTGGCTTGTGTCGCGTCGCAGCAATATCAAGGTCGGCGCCCCCGTTCTTATCCAGACGATGCTCAATCCGTGGGAGCAATCATGATTTCCCTATCGCTTGCTAAACAGCTAAACGAAGCCGGGCTGGTCTGGGTGGCCGACCGGCATGACTTCTTTACCATTCCAGGACGGGGGATGGACAACCAGGTGTTTGTCCTGAGTGACATGATGGCCCGGCTGGAGATTCTGCAGGGCTGGCCTGTCGTCGCCTTTCATGGAGCGGCCGAATGGGCGCTCGATTACATCTACACGGCCGATGTCATCTGGCTGCCAACTGAGTCGCAGCTTCGCAGCACTCTGGCTGAGCAGTTGAACGGCGCCGCGAGCGGCACTTTCTCTCTCATTTTGGATGGGGACTCGTATGTCTGCCGCATCGCCCAGGCGGACGATACGCTGGCGTTCAGCGGACTGACCGCAGAAGAGGCGTATGGTGAAGCACTGCTCCACGTATTGCAAACGCAAAACAGCTCGAATCGTGTATAATTGGGAGCTATGCAACGGGTCGTCTACCGAATGGGCATCTTGCCTACGCTTATACTGAGCTTCGCGTTGACCGCATTGGGGTTCCTGGCTGCCAACCGCCTGATGAACACCCGATGGCCATTTGATATTCAGCAGGTTGAGCTTGTGCGAGCGACGGCCCAGCAGCGCGTTGACGCGGCCATGCTTTTGGCCGCCGCCGATAACGAGGTGCTGATCGCTTTTCTGGCGTGCGTGGTTGTGGCCATGACCGGGTTAGCGCTGCCAATCGCGTACATTCTCAACAAGCGGTTCAGCCCCAGCCGAGTCAGCGGCGAGCCACCAAGCATGATGGTTACGCTGCGCGAAGCGATGTGGTTTGGGTTGTGGGTCGCCTTTTGCGTCTGGCTGCAGATGAACCGCACGCTGGGTATCGCCGTGGCCGCGCTGGCGGCGGCGGTCCTGATTCTCTTCGAGCTGCTGCTGCAGATCCGGGCTCACGCTTCATCGGTGCAGCAAGAGCAGCTCACCGCAGCAGTGATCCAATTGTGGATGATGTGATCGAAAAAGAGCGGCAGCAAACGGCTCTGCGCCAGATTCCCAGCGTCGATACACTCCTGCGCCGGTCCGAAGGCGAATGGTTAACGGCGATCTATGGGCGCGAACTGGCGACCGAAGCGTTCCGCAAAGCGCAAGCACAAGCGCGAACGTCCCTGCTCACGGCAAGTGCCCCTGCCCCACCTAACGAGGAAACCTTGCTTCAATGGGCGTCATCGTGGCTGGAAGCGGTCGCCTCGCCCACATTGCGACCGGTCATCAATGCCACCGGCATCATCGTCCACACAAACCTGGGCCGCGCCCCTTTGAGTGACAGCGCCCTTGAGGCCGTCCACGAGATCGGGGCCGGTTACTCGACGCTTGAGTATGATCTGGCCACTGGCCAGCGCGGCTCGCGCAGCGTCCACGCGGAACAGCTGCTACAGAGACTGACCGGCACCGAAGCGGCGTTGGTCGTCAACAACAATGCAGCGGCTGTCTTGCTCATGTTGACCGCGCTCTGTCGCGACCGGGAAGTGATAATCAGCCGGGGCCAACTGGTTGAAATCGGCGGCGGGTTTCGCATTCCCGATGTACTGGCGCAGTCCGGGGCCACCCTGGTCGAAGTCGGCACGACGAATCGCACCCATCTACGGGACTATGCGAATGCGGTTACCGAGCGCACCGGGGCCATCATGGTCGCCCATTACTCCAACTACAAGATTATCGGCTTCACCTCTCAGCCTGAACTGGCGGAGTTGACGCAGTTGGCCCACGACCACCACATCCCATTCCTCTACGACCAGGGCAGCGGTGCGTTGGTCGATGTGGCGAGGCTACGGCCTGACCCCCGAACCATCGGTGGTGGATGGCAGTCTCTGCCGGCAGCGACATCATCGCCTTTAGCGGCGACAAGCTGCTGGGCGGGCCGCAGGCGGGCATTCTGTGTGGCAAGGCGGACCTGATTGGAGAGATGAAGCGGCATCCGCTGGCGCGGGCTGTCAGAATGGACAAACTGGGGCTTGCCGCGCTGAGCGCGACGCTGACCCATTATCTGAAGGGCGAAGCGGAAACCGCCGTCCCTGTTGTGCGCATGATGGCCCGGACGGCAGACGAGATCAAGAAGGTGGCAGCGAAGTGGGCAGCGGCCTGGCAGGCCGGCGGAATCGACTGCCAGGTCGTACAGGCGGAATCTCGGGTGGGCGGCGGCAGCCTGCCCGGAACCAGCCTGCCCTCCTTTGCGGTGGCCATACGCCCAAAAGAGCGCGGTGTAGACGCGGCGGCAGCCGCTCTGCGGGAAGCGCCCCGCCCGGTCATTGGTCGCATCCAGGACGATCAGCTGCAGATAGACCCTCGCACGGTCCTCCCCCGCGACGAGGCAACATTGGTAGAATCTGTCCAAGCTGTTCTCGGAACCGGCAACCCGGCCTGACACGAAGACAACAAGGTGAAAACTGTGGAATCAACCGAGCAACCTACTCGAATTCTGGCCATTGAAACATCCTGCGATGAGACGGCTGCATCCGTGGTCGCCGACGGCACGCGCATCCTGAGCAACGTCATCGCGAGCCAGACGGACCTTCATGCTCAATACGGGGGCGTCTACCCGGAGGTTGCTTCTCGCCGCCATGTCGAGGTGATTTACGCGGTAGTCGAAGAAGCAATGCGCGAGGCGCATACCGGCTATGGCGACCTCGACTGCATTGCGGTTACCCGTGGACCGGGCCTTGTAGGGTCATTGCTGATTGGCATGAACATGGCCAAGGGATTGGCGCTCAGCCGGAACAAGCCGCTCCTGGCAGTGGACCACATCGAGGGTCACATCTATTCTCTGTGGCTGACAGACGTCGCCGATCTGATTACCTTTCCGATCATTACGTTGGTCGTCAGCGGTGGGCACACCGATCTCTACTTGATGACGGGCCACCGCGAGTATGAGTATCTGGGCGGAACGCTCGACGATGCCGCCGGCGAGGCGTTCGACAAGGTTGGCCGCCTGCTCGGGCTGCCGTTCCCTGGCGGGCCAGCGATTGATAAGGCGTCGGAAGAAGGCGATCCGGAGGCTTACCGCTTTCCGCGAGCCGTCATGGAAGCAGAGCATGGATACAACTTCAGCTTTAGCGGCCTGAAAACGGCCGTTATGCGCGAGGTTAGCCAACACCGCGGTCCAAAGCCGCTGCCGGTCAACGACATCGCCGCCAGTTTCCAGGCGGCCGTCGTCGATATGCTTGTAAGCAAAACCGTTCGCGCGGCCGAGGCCTACAATGTTCGCGCGGTTCATGTGGCCGGCGGTGTGTCGGCTAACCGGGCGCTGCGTCAGGCCATGCGTTCGGCGCTGGAGATTCCCCTCCGCGTTCCGCCGCTGGTGCTGTGCACCGACAATGCGGCCATGATTGCAGCAGCCGCCCATCAGCACTTCATCGCCGGTAGGCGGGACTCGCTGTCAGTTGATGTTCTACCCAGCCTCCAACTGGTTTAGCAGCCCGGATTGAGCCAATATTTCACGTGCGGTTCATGTGGCGTTTGGGACAACGCCATACAATCGGTGAACGGGGCAGTCCATTACCAGGGCCAGCCGGCGCACACACGTTAGCCGCTCTCTGGCCAAGTTCGCAAGGCAGTTGATCGATTCAAAATGCAGCCTGATGCAAGCAAGCTAGCGCTCATGTCCGTGGAAACTGGACAGTTGAACCGCATTCTCGGCATTTACATGTTGGGCAACTCGCTGGCGCGTGACGGGCTGTCTGACGACGAAGCGCTACCGCTTATGCTGGAAGAGCTGCGGCGGGTGCTGGATGCGCACACCGTCGCCGCCGGCTACTTTGACCGGGACAACCAGTTAGTGTGCGCGGCGTCCGCCGGGCGAGACGCCAAAAGTATCGTGGGCCGCAGTTGGCCGACGACCATTCGGCCTGTTGCCCAATTGCGCCAGCAGCAACGCGGCTTGCTGGAACGAGTTACGCCGGGTTCTCCGCGCCGCGGCCCTGATTACACATCGTCCCTTGCGCCGGACGGCAACGCGATTTATGCACCGATCGGCCACGGCGAGACGATGACCGGCATCGTTTGGGCAATTCGCTCGCCGGGCGATCAATTCTTCTCCAGCGATCTGGACTTGCTTGAGCATGGAGGCCGGGTGCTCTCGCAGATGCTTGACCCTATGGACAAGACGAGTCCGCTCTTCGAGCAGTCACAACGGCTGCAACATCTTTTTGACGCCAGTTTCGATCCCGTGCTCGTGACTGATGAATCGGGCCGGGTCATCGATGCTAATCAGCAAGCCTTGGAGTTGTTGGCTGACGACGTAGGCAATCTGATCGGCCTGCCGATCCGCAAACTGCACGTCGATGAGTCGGAGCTGCCTGACATGGACGATCTGGAGGTGGGCGGTCAGCTCACGTTTCAGTCGCTGGTCACCGGCAAGGCACAGGAAGGCGACCGTGCCCGGACTGTCTCCCTGATGGAAGTGCGCGTTAGCCGCCTGAGTTCGGGGCAACAGACAATCTTATCAGTGGATTTATCATGACCTGAGCAACAAGATCGAGTTGGAACAGATGCGCCAGGACCTTGTGGCGATGCTGGTCCACGATCTGCAAAGCCCGCTTGGCAACGTCATCTCCAGCCTTGATCTGATCAAAATGGCGCTGCAGCGAACCCGCCAGGACCCGGACCTGCTGTCTTTGCTCGACGTCGCCTCTCGCAGCAGCAACCAGCTCCTGCGACTGATCCAATCACTGCTGGATATCAGCCGTCTTGAGGCGGGCCTGTCGTTGGGCGAGAAGTCGTCGGTCCATCTTCAGAAATTGGTGGAAGACGCTTACGAGATTGAGCGCCCGAACTTTGAGCGGCGCGGCGTGCAGCTCATTTCACTGGTCGAGAACGACCTCCCGCCTTTGAACGTCGAGCCCAACGTCATTGCCCGCGTGCTGCTAAACCTGCTGGACAACGCTCTGAAGTACAGTAAAGATGGCCACACCATCACAATCAGTGCGCGAGAAACCGAGAGCGGCATGGTGCAGATCTCGGTCAGGGATGAGGGCGTGGGGATTCCTGAGCCGTATCGGCAGACGATTTTCGAGAAGTACGAGCGCGTCAAGACTGAATCATCCAGCAAGGGACTGGGGTTGGGGCTTGCTTTCTGCCGTCTGGCTGTCGAAGCGCATGGCGGCCGAATTTGGGTAGACGGGGCCCAAGGTGGAGGCGCCCGCTTCAACTTCACGGTGCCCAAGACCCCACCGTCAGGTTCAACGAACCCCGTCCTGGTCGAAAGCTAGCTGGACCGGTGCGTGCTGCAAATCCGTTTCGCGCAGCCCGCTGCGGTACGGGATTACCGCCTCGTGTTTCCCAAAGGATTCTTCTTACTATGACCATGCGACCCTATTACGCCGACGCGTACACTGTCTCCTTTGAGGCGACTGTTGTGGAGCGGCTCACCCAGGATAGCCGGCCCGCCATTGTGCTGGACCAGACCTATTTCTACCCCACATCTGGCGGGCAGCCCCATGACACCGGATGGCTCATGGTAGGCGAGCAGCGACTGGAAGTCCTGGACGTGGTCGACGGTCCGGAGAAGCAGAGCGTCGTCCATCTGGTATCCGAGCTGCCCGCTGGAGACCGAATCATCGGGCACATCGAGTGGCCACGCCGGTTCGACCACATGCAGCACCATACCGGTCAGCACATTCTGTCCCAGGCGTTTATCCGCGTGGCCGGGGCCGAAACGGTGGGTTTTCATCTTAGCGACCAGACAGTCACCATCGATCTCGATCGCGCCAGCATTTCTGACGTCGACATAGTGGCCGCTGAGCTGTTGGCGAACGAAATCATCTGGGAGAACCGGGCCGTTACGAGCCGTCAAATATCCAAAGCTGAAGCAGAGCAGCTCGCGCTGCGCAAGATACCTCCGGGGTTAAACGGCTCGATTCGAGTGGTGGAAATCGCGCAATTTGACCGCACAGCGTGTGGCGGCACCCACGTATCCCATACGGGCGAAATTGGCCAGCTCAAGATTGTGCGAACGGAAAACAGGCGAGAGGGCACCCGGGTCACATTCTGCTGTGGACGCCGGGCATTGGCCGAACACGAGCGCAAATCCGTGGCAGTGACCCAACTGACCGCTGCCCTAACTACCGGTCTCGACGACCTGGTCGATGCTGTGGAGCGCTTGCAACTGGAGAACAAAGAGTCGCGTTCCCTGCTGAAGAAGCAGATGGCCGCCCTCCTCGCATATGAAGCACACTCGCTTCTGGCGTCGGCCGAAGTCATCGGTGAGGATCGGGTGGTGACAGCCGTCCTCGAAGACCGAACGGCCGAGGAGCTTGGCCAGCTTGGTCGCCTGCTGTCGGACGAGCCACATGTCGTTGCCTTGCTGGGTATGTCCGGCGAACGGGCGTCGTTGCTATTCAGTCGCTCACCCAACGCACGGGGTTCCATGCAAGCGCTGCTCGCCACGGCCTTACAGACGATGGAGAACGGCAGGGGCGGCGGCAATGACCTGCTGGCCCGAGGCGGCAGTCAGATTTGCCGGCGATGCAGAGATTCAGCTTGCTCTGGATACGGCCGTGCGGATGTTGCGGGCGCATGCAAACGAGCTAGAATGATTTGACTGACGGTGCGACGGTGTGGGAACGTCAAGCCTCACTGAACCGGCAGGCAACAGGAGATATTGAGATGGCCCATTGGGATGGAAACGCCGCCCAGGCACTGCAGACAGTTCCGTTCTTCACGAATCTTGAGAGCGACGATGCCCATGAGTTGGCTGAGCGCCTCGTCATGCGCCGGTTCAGCCCCGGGCAGGTCATCTTCCATCTCGGCGATCCCGGTGGTCTCCTCTATCTCATCAGCAAGGGCAAGGTCAGGATTAGCTACAACACGGTTGAAGGCCAGGAGGTGGTGCTGGCCATTCTTGGCCCGGGCGACTTCTTCGGCGAGTTGGCGTTATTGGATGATTCACCACGTTCGGCGACGGCCGAAGCGATTGGCCCGACCGAGACGCTGACCCTGCATCGGGATGACTTCATCCATTTCATCACCGACAACCCGGCATTCTCGCTCCATGTGCTGCAAACTCTGGCCCGCCATATCCGTCGTCTGAACATTCAGCTGGCCGACATTTTCTTCCTGGACCTGCCGGGACGGTTGGCCCGGACGCTGCTCAACCTGGCTGATCAGTACGGTCGCCCTGCCGACGACGGGACGTTGATCGATCTGGCGCTGACCCAGACGGATCTCGCGGAGATGACCGGCGCGACCCGCGTCAGCATCAACAAGGCGCTCGGCCGTTTCCGTCGCTCCGGCTGGATCAAGACCAGTGGCCGCAAGGTGACGATCATCGATCGGGTCGCGCTGGAAAAGCTGATTGTCGCTTCTGGTGGCGATCCTCAATAGGACGCCGGCCTCGCCTGGACTGCCCGTTTCTGGCGCCATCATTTCCCATTTCCTGTCCCCATTCTTAAAGGATTGCCGAGAACGCTACGCCCCTTCCCTACAAGTAGTGTATAAATTGTTGTTGCCATGCGGGTGATCGTAGGCGGAGTTGCTCTGCTCCACACCCTCCGGGCAAACCCGATTGGACAACCAGACGGGACCGCCAGAACAACGTGGCTGTCTCCGGTGTCAGCAATTGAGTGGAAACCAGTGACATCTGACGAAACAGTGGCCACCGACGAAATCTCCACCCCAGCCCCAACCGGTCGCGATCGCAGCAGCCGCGTTGAGGCGATCGTGGTCGTGGGTTTGTTGATCATCCTGGCGGTTGGCGCCTACTTCCGGTTTGTCGGTCTGAACTGGGACGACAACCATCATCTGCACCCTGACGAGCGCTTTCTGACAATCGTGGCCAGCCAGATCAGCGGCGTCGACAACCCGCTCGACTACCTGCGCACGTCCGTCTCGACCCTGAATCCCTACAACTTTGACCAGGGCTTTTACGTTTACGGCAACTTCCCGATGACGGTCACGCGCTACGTGGCTGAGTGGACCAACAGCATCTGTGGCATCATCGCCGCCGAGCCCGATCCAGGCACGTTCTGTGCGCCAAACTTCACGGGCTACGACGGTGTCTTTCTTGTCGGCCGCTTCCTGTCCGGGCTGATCGATCTGGTGTCGGTACTCTTCACGTTCCTGATTGCCAGCCGGCTCTATAACCGGTGGGCCGGACTGGCGGCGGCCTTCATGATGGCCGTGGCTGTGATGCCGATTCAGCAGTCACACTTCTTCACCATGGACAACTGGGCGGCGGCGTTCTGCACGCTGGCGCTCTACGCAGCTGTCCGGGCAGCCGGCCTCGGGGACGAGGACGTGCGTTGGCGTCTTTCCTGGTTTGCCTTGTTCGGTGTGGCGCTGGGGCTGGCGGCTGCCTCCCGCGTCAATGTCGCTCCCATCGCCCTCGTCATCAACGTTAGCGCCGTGATCTGGCTGGCCCAGCGCGGGCAGAGTTGGCAGACCATTTTCAAGCACGAAGGCAGCGGCGATCTCCAGCGAATGGTGGTTGGCGTCATGCTGGCGGCCGTTGTTTCTCTGCTCATGTTCCGGGTTGCCCAACCGTACGCTTTCGCCGACCGGGAGATGATCCGTGAGACAGCGATTGCTGAGACGGGGGAAGCGCCAGGTGAATTGATGTTGACGCTGCGGTCGCTGGTGCAGCCCAACCCGCAGTGGCTGGGCAACATGGCCGAGATTCAGCGGCTACAAGAGCCGGAAGCGTCGTTCCCCCCGGCGCTGCAATGGACCGACCGCGCTCCGCTCCTGTTCCCTTTCACCAACATGGTGCTTTATGGCATGGGCATTACAGCCGGTTTGTTTGCCTGGATGGCGTTCTTCTGGGCCGTCTGGCGGATGCTGCACCGGGGGAATCGCTGGAACCGATACCCGGAATGGATGGTGCACGCGATTCCAGTCTTCTGGGTGGGCACCTATTTCCTGTATATGGGCACACGCTGGGTGAAGTCGGTGCGTTACTTCCTGCCCATCTATCCGGCACTCTTCATCCTGGCGGGTTGGGCGCTGGTCTATCTATGGCAGCGAGCCAACATGTCCGCGCGACTGCAAGAACGGTCCTTCAGCTGGCAGCGTCTGGCAGTGGGCGGGCTGGCGGTGCTGATCGTGGTGCCCAGTTTCCTGTGGGCGCTCACCTTTACCCAGATCTACCGCGAACCGATGACCCGGGTGGCGGCGTCCGACTGGATCTTCGAAAACGTACCGACCGGCGCGACGTTGATCTACGAAGCCGAAGGGGAAACACGATCGCTGCACCTGCCGGTCAAGGGGCATTACTTTGAGTACCAGGGTGTACCCTTGGAGATCAATTTCTCCATGCCTGAGGACGGTGTCATTCAGGGCGTGCGTTTCAATTACCTTGATGATGGCGACGCAGGGGCGACGGTCGATGATCAGGAGTTGCTCCATGTTTCCCTGAACGGCAGCGTGCCGGTTAGCCAGGGTTTGCAGCTGGGCGAGCAGCGCCAGCCGGCCCTGTTCATCTTTGAACCGGTGACGGCAGCCGAAGGGAGTGCGCAGCGGATTGTGGCAGAAGCGGGGCCGGGCGGCCCTGTGCGCCTGACAACCAGCCTGCTCGCCAATGAGCATTGGGATGATCTGCTGCCGGTCAGCACGGGCGGACGCAACGCCTATGGCGCCTACTACACCGAGGTCACTGGCGGGCAGCGTCCTGTCACCCACCCGGACAGCCCCCAGAAGCTGGAAGAAGTGATCACGTGGCTGGATGAGGCGGATTACATTATGTTAAGCAGTCAGCGGGCCATGTGGCACTTGCCACGCTTGCCGCTGACCTACCCGCTAATGATGCGCTATTACGACGCCTTGTTCAGCGGAGAGCTTGGCTTTGAACTGGCAGCCGAGTTCCACGGGAACATGCAGTTGGGCCCGCTCTACATCAGCGACACCTCCGGCCAGATTGGCTGGGGCGAACCGCCCGAACTCGGCTGGCCACCGCCCGGCGATTTAGCGGCTGAGGAAGCGTTCAGCGTCTACGATCACCCACCGGTCTGGATCTTGCGCAAGACTGATGCGTATGATCCGGTGAAGACCCGCGAGTTATTGAGCAACGTCGACCTGAGCCAGGTGATGGTGATGAATCCGCTGGAGGCGACACAGGCCCCGGGCGGTCTGATGCTGCCGGAAACCAGCCTGGCGGCGCAACGCACGGCAGGCTCCTTCGCCGATCTTTTTGATATAGATAGTGCCCTGGCCAACAATCCATGGTTGGCTGCGTTGGTCTGGGTAGTGGCGGTCATCCTCATCGGATGGATCGCCTTCCCCATTGCGTTCGTCTCGCTTGGCGGACTGCCTGATCGGGGCTACGGGCTGTCGCGAGTCGTCGGGCTGCTGCTCTTGGCGTACCTACCGTGGCTGTTCGCCAGCACTGGCGTGCTGCCGTTTACGCGCGGAACGATTCTACTGGCACTGTTGCTGATTGGCGCGTTGAGCCTGCTCCTGGCGTGGGGCCGTCGCGCAGAGATGGCGCAGTTCGTTCGCGAGAACGCCAGCTATATTGGCCTGGTTGAACTGCTGGCGCTGGGCCTGTTTGCGTTGATGATCGTCATTCGGCTGGGTAACCCGGATGTGTGGGACGTCATCTGGGGCGGCGAAAAGCCGATGGACCTGACCTACTTCACGGCCGTCCTCAAGTCAGAGACGTTCCCGCCGTATGATCCGTGGTTTGCGGGTGGGTACATCAACTACTACTACTTCGGCTTTGTCTTTGTCGGTGCGCTGACCAAGCTGCTGGGCATCACGCCGACCATCGCCTACAACCTGATTCTGCCGATGTTGTTCAGCTTCACCGGTGTGGCCGTGTTCAGTCTGGCATATGGCCTGGTGCGGGCGCTCAGTATGGAACGTTTCAGCAATCTGACTGCCTTGCGGACCGGGTCCGTGGTGGCGAACATGGGCAGCCTCTTGCGCCAGCGGGCCGTCATCGCCGGGTTCATTGCCGTGGCGCTGGCGCTGCTGGTCGGCAACCTGGCCCAGACCGGCGTGGTTGTCGACGCCTGGTACCAGACTGGCAACTCTGCTCTGGAAGAGATACCGGTCGTGGGCGGTGTTGCCCGTACGCTCGACGGCGGTATCCGCATGATTTCCGGCCAACCTGCCGCGATTTATCCCGGAGACTGGTTCTGGACGGCTACACGCGCAATCAATTCAGATCCGGGCGAAGTGCAGCCGATCACGGAGTTTCCGTACTTCACTTTCCTCTATGGGGATTTGCACGCCCATATGATCAGCATGCCGCTGACATTGCTGGCGCTGGGCTGGGGAATCGCCCTCGCCCTGTCGGCCGCCCTGCCCGACAAAGCGTCTCGCAGCCGGGGCCAGACTATTCTGGAGACGGCCGTCCTGTGGGCGATCGGCATCATAGTCATCGGCTCGCTGCGCGCGACCAACACCTGGGACTGGCCCACCTATCTCCTGCTGGGCAGCATTGCCGTACTCTATTACGTCTTCCGGCGCAGTGGGCAGTTTGATCTCCGTTCTATCGGGCAAGCGGTCTTCCTGGTTGCGGCACTCGCCGGTCTGTCGACGCTGGCTTTCTGGCCTTTCGCTGCCAACTATGGCACCGGCTACTCCTCGATTTCGCTCTGGGAGGGATCGTACTCGCATGTGTGGAACTACCTGCTTGTCTATGGTCTGTTCCTATTCTTCATTCTGACCCATCTGGCGCGGGAGTTCCGGAGCTGGACACGCAGCTGGACAACGACAGGGCTGGAGAAGCTGGAGTCGATCGGCTGGCCAATCATTGCAGTGGCGGGATTGTTTGTGCTGCTGCTCGTTGTAATGTTGATGCGAGGGTACTGGATCGCCCCGATCGTGCTGCCGCTGATCGTGATTGCGGGACTGCTGGCGCTGCGGCCCGGACTCGAGACGGCACGGCGCATCGTCCTCGTGCTCATCTCGGCCGCATTGGGGCTGACGATGATGGTCGAAGTCGTTGTCCTGGACGGCGACATTGGGCGGATGAATACAGTCTTTAAGTTCTACATGCAAACCTGGCTGATGCTCAGCGTAGCATGCGGGCCGGCGGCCGTCTGGGCGTGGCCGGCGGTGCGGGCCAAGACAAGCCTGCGCCCGGTGTGGTTGACCGGACTGGCACTCCTCGTCGGTGGCGCACTGCTCTATCCGCTGCTGGCCACACCCGCCAAGTGGAACATTCGCATGAACGCCAGCGCACCCAACACGCTCGATGGCATGGCCTTTATGCCTTATGTCGAATACGGTGATGTGGATTACGCGGGTAATGGGCTGACGATCCGGCTCGCTGACGATTACGAGGCGATTCGCTGGATGCAGCGCAATATCGAAGGGACACCGGTCGTGGCCGAAGCGCACGGGGGCAATCCTTATCGGTCCATCGCCAACCGCGTGGCCATGTATACCGGCCTTCCGGCCATCGTCGGCTGGGATTGGCACCAACGTCAGCAGAGAGCGGTCCTGCCGGGCAATCTGGTAAGCAGCCGCATTGATGACGTCAATGCGCTCTACAACACGACCGACCTGGCGTTCGCTCAATCGCTTCTGGAGAAGTACGACGTCGGCTACGTCTACGTAGGCGCACTGGAAAACGCCTACTACTTCCCCGAAGGGCTGGCCAAGTTCGACCGGCTGGTGGAAGCAGGCGTGCTGCGACAGGTCTATCGGGACGCGACGACCAGGATTTATGAGGTCGTGGGAGCCAATGAAACAGAAACCAATGCGGCCAACTAACGCACCCATGAGGTCTTATGGAGCTGGCTGAGATTCTGGCCGCCTTTCGCTGGTGGGCGGTGCTGGCCGGGCTGGGCTTGCTGGCGCTGCCCGCCTGCTTTGTGTTGTTCCAACGCCTTGCCAGATCGGGGGTACGCCTTTTCAAAGATGGCGGGACGTGCTCGGCGTCAGCTACTTCTTCTGGATGGCCACCAATCTTGGTTTCTCGGCCAACAACAGCGGCGGAATTGCCCTCGGTCTATTGATACTGGCCGCGGTGGCCGTGGGGCTCTATTGGCGACGCGGGCAAGATGGACCCTCTCTGACCGACTGGCTTGGCGAGCATTGGCGGCAGGTCGCGGTGACGGAGATTATCTTTGCCGGGGTGTTTGTGCTCTGGGTCTGGGTGCGGGCGCAGAATCCGGCCATCACCGCCACAGAGAAGCCGATGGAGTTTGCGTTCCTCAATGCGGTCGGGCAGAGCGCCTCTTTCCCGCCCCTTGATCCATGGCTGTCGGGCTTCGCCATCAGCTACTACCATTTCGGCTATATCATGACGTCGCTGCTGGCCCGGCTGGCGCTGGTGCCGGAGATGATCGCCTTCAACCTGGCCATTGCCTGGTTGGTGGCGGGCACGGCAACGGGCGCCTACGGACTGGCATACAACCTGATCGCCGCCAACGGCCGCCGCCGGAATGCGTTTGTGTTCGGCATCATGGCTGCGCTGGCTATTCCGATAGCAGGCAATCTGCAGATCGGGTTGGAACTGTTGCACGGCAATGGTATTGGCTCTCCGGCCGTATGGCAATGGCTGGACATCCGGGATATCAATGACGCGCCAGACAGTGATGGCACAGCGCGCTACGAAGGCAGCGGCTGGTGGTGGTGGCGCAGTTCCCGGGTCATCCACGAGTATCATCTTTCCGGGCGAGCCGAGGAAGGGCTTGAGCCGATTGTGGAAACCCCTTCGTTCAGCTTTGTGCTGGGCGATCTCCATCCGCACGTGCTGGCGCTGCCGTTTGCGCTGCTCAGCCTGGGTCTGGCGCTGGCGTGGTATATGAACGGCCGCAGCGGGCGGGGGGCACTTGACGAAGAAGAGTGGCAGACGCTTGGCTGGGGCAGCCGGTTGCGACGGCTACTTGACCAGATCAGTGTGCCCGTTTGGCTGGCAACCGCTCTTGTTCTGGGCGGGCTGTCGTTCCTCAATACGTGGGATGTGCTCATCCATTTGTTCGTCGTACTCGGCGCGTTTCTGCTGGCGGGCGCTTATCGCCAGGGGTGGCAGCGCTCTTTGCTGGTGCAGACCGTTGTCGTGGCCGTGCTGATCGTCATCCCGGCAGTCCTGCTTTACCTGCCGTTCTACCTCGGCTTCCGCTCCCAGGCCGCGCCGCCCTTCTTGCTGCCGATGCTGATGCAGCCTACCCGGTTGGTGCAGTTCCTCGTCATCTTTGGCATGGCGCTGCTGCCCATCACGATCTGGCTCGGCACGCTGGTAGTGCGGCAGCATTTCCGCTATTGGAAGCGAGGGATAACGGCCGCAGGTCTTCTGCTGCTGGCCCTGGTAGGGCTGATGCTGATGCTGGCGTGGATCGTTGCCTCCGGCCCGGGCGGGGCGGGACAGTACGCTGCGCTGGCCACCGAATTGGGTATTACCCTGGCGCCGCGACCCGACGGCGCGTTCGCCCCGCTGTGGGGAGCGACGGCCGTCTTACGCTTGCTGCCCACGCTCCTGGTCGCCCGCCTGGCGTTGGCCGGCCTGACTGTGCTGCTACTGGCCTTCGTCGCTATGTGCGTCATGGTCTGGCACGAGGGCATTACTACAACATCGTCGACCGATGCGCCCAACCGGACGGCAATCACGCTGCCGTTTGCCCTCTTGTTGGTCCTGACCGCGACCCTGCTAACGCTCGGGCCAGAGTTCGTCTATCTGCGTGATAACTTCGGGATGCGGCTCAACACTACATTCAAGTTCTACTATCAGGCATGGATCTTGTTTGGCGTCGCGGCCGTCTTTGCGCTCGATTCGCTGTTGGCCATGGGGCAGGCAAGCAACCGCCGGATTGGCCCGGCGTTGGTGACAGGCAGTTACGTCGCGCTGCTGGGCATCGCCCTGCTGTTCCCCTTCTTCGCGGTGCGCTCGCGGTCGATTGAGTATCGCGGCCCGTTTGTGGCGGCCGATGGCACGCCCGTGGAGCGCACGCCGGCGACATTGAATGGCCTGGCCTACATGCAGCGATTCAATCCCAGCGAGTACGAGGCGATCATGTGGCTCCGCGATCAGGCAGACCAGTCGGCGATCCCGCCTGTGTTGCTCGAAGCAGTCGGCGGACAGTACAGCAACTTCGGGCGCGTGTCGGCCAATACCGGGCTGCCGACGCTGCTCGGTTGGCCGGGCCATCAGTGGCAGTGGCGCGGCAGCGATCATCCTGAGCCGGGACGTCGCGAACCGCTCGTGGAGCAGATTTACGTGACCCCGGACCTGGATGTCGTCGCCTCTCTGCTCGACGAGTTTGGGGTCAACTACATTTATGTCGGCGATCTGGAACGAAGCACGTACGGTCCGGATGGGCTACAGAAGTTCCGTGACCGGCTGGACGTTGCCTTCGAAAACGATGGTGTTACGATTTACCGCTGGCAAGCACCCGGCAGACAATCATGACGAGCGCAGAGACACATAACGAACCCGGCTACGACCTCACTCCGGTGACGGCCGTATCCGCGCCGGCTGCTCAGTCGGAAGAGCTAAGCGGCACAGCGATCAGCCGGTGGTTCCATTCACTCACCATCGCCGACGGGTTGATGGCGCTGGTCATCGGTCTGGGAGCGATCCTGCGCTTTGGCAACCTTGGACTTGTCCCTCTTGTCGCCGACCGAGGCAGAGAACGCACTGGCGAGCTGGCAGTTCTGGCACAACGTGCCGGTCACTGTCAATATCGGCAGCCCGGCCTACTTCACGCTGACCAACGCCTTGCTGCCTTTCCTGGGCGACAGCGACACGATTGTGCGGCTCGTTCCGGCTCTGTTTGGGCTGGGTGTGGTTGCGCTGCCGTGGCTGCTGCGTCGCCAATGGCCTGCGGTAGCGATGCTGGCTGCCGGGCTGTTTCTGGCTGTTTCCCCGCTCAACGTCTTCGCCTCGCGCCAGGCGGGCGGGCAGTCGATCGCCATGTTTGCCCTCTTGCTGCTCGTTGTGGCGTTGTGGCGGCTGCGGCCGTCCGCCAGCGTGGTGTGGTCGGCGGCCGCCGGCGTGGCGCTGGCGCTCGGCCTGACCAGCGATCCGTTGTTCTACAGCGGTGTCGTAACCCTGGGCGTGGCCTGGCTGTTCACCGGCGGCGTCCGGAGCGATGAACCTGAAGACGCGCCAACCGCTCGACACCTCAGCTGGCGCACGACTCTCCTGGCTGCCGGCGTCACGCTGCTGGTCCTCAGCACGTCATTCTTGCTGCACACGCAGGCGCTTGGTGCTTCGCTGCAGGTCGCTACCAGCTGGTTGAGCCAGTTTGGCTGGCCCGCGCCAAGCGGCGAGTCACTGCTCCGATCCATAGCGACGCCATTTGCGGCCGTGGCCCGCTATGAACCGGCACTGCTGCTCTTGGGATTGCCTGCGCTGGCGTGGGCGTTCATCAATCGCGGACCGGGCCGGCTGTGGCTGGCATTGTGGGCCGTTGGGCTGGTGGTTCTGTCGGTCATCCAGATCGGCACGCAGGAGAATGCCCTGGCGCTGACGCTGCCCGGCTATTTATTGATCGGCTTGCTGGCGGGACACGTTGCGAACAGTCGCGAGCATGACGCGGATCCGCGCATCACATGGCTGGTGGCCGGCGGATTGACGCTTCTAGGTGGCGTCTTGTTGGTCAGCGTCGCCCGTTTCACCCGGCTTGGCCTATGGTCGTCGGACCAGGCAGCGTTATTGGCGCTGGCCACACTGTCGCTGCTGGCTGCCGGGGCAGTGATTGTCTTGGCGCTCTCGTATGATCGGTCGGCCGCTCGCCTGGGAGCGTTTATTGGGGTGGGCTTCTGGCTCATCTACGCCCAGTGGGGAGTGGCCTATCAGCTTTCCCAGCCGGGGGCCAACGACCCGCGCGAGTTGTGGATTGAGGAGGCGACCGATCAGGATATTCGGACGATGATGCAGATGATGGCCGATGTCTCGCGACAGGTGACCAATTCGGCCAACGGGCTGCAAGTGACCAGTCTGGTCGAGTCGCCCGTTCTGGCGTGGTATTTGCGGGACTTTGAGCGCACCCAGTTTGCGGATGCGGTCCCGTTGCAGAACGCGCCTGAAGCGCTGATCACGGGTGTCGAGTCAGAGGCTCGATTGTCGTCCGATTATATGGGTGCAGACTTCGGTCTGGCGGTCACGCCGCTGCCGGGGCCTCTGGCGCAGACTGTGCCCGACCTGCTGCGGTGGTGGCTATTCCGGGAGTCGGACCAGCCGGCCCAGTCGGCACCCGTCATTTTCTGGGTGCGTTCAGATCTGGTAGAGCCGTAATCGCCAGCAGCGAGGCACGAGGAACGATGAGCGACAGTACAGCGATTACAGTGGAACAACTGGCCGGGCTGGCCGGCAACCGGGCGGATGATGAAACGACCGTTCTCATCCAACGCTGCCTGCAAGGCGAGGAAGCAGCTTACGCCGCGCTCTATGATGCCCACAGCGGGATGATTTATCGCCTGAGCTACAGCCTGTTGCAGAATCAGGAAGATGCGGAAGAGGTGCTCCAGGACAGTTTTGAGTACGCTTTCCGTCGTCTGGCGCTGTTCGACAGCCGCAAGTCGTCCTTCAAGACGTGGCTCTATCGCATTGCGGTCAGCCGCTGCCGGAACAAGCGACGCCGCAAGTGGCTGCCGACGTTTTCGCTGCAGCTTCTGAATGGTGCAGACGCCAGCGACCCGCAGGCGCGCCGCCCAGAAGACGTTGTGACGCTCAGCGAACAGCAGCAGGCGGTCTGGAGCGCCATAGGGGAGCTCTCAATTAAGCTGCGTGAAGTGGCTATCTTGCGCTACTTTGGCGGCCTGCCATACGCTGAGATCGGCATGATATTGGGCATCCCGGCCAAGACGGCCGAGTCACGGATGCGGCTGGCCCACAAGGCGCTGCGGCAGTCGCTGAGCGAGACGGTCGATGAGTCAAGCTCGGATTAAAGGTTGTGCATACGGTGCGCCGCCCGCCGGACGACTGTGTATAGGTTGTGGGAAGTAAGATAATGACGACACTCGATGGACAGCAACACCCTCTGGCACTTGTGTCAGACTATGTTCTGGGTCTACTGGACGCCGAAGCGCAGGGTCAATTAGAGCGCCATGCCGCTGCCTGTTCAACCTGCCGCGAGGCGATTGAAAGGGAGCGCGGCCTCTTTGCTGTGGTACGAACAACTGTGACCAGCGCCACCCGGCCCAATCCGGCGCGATTGGCTGCCTTGCGGCCCACCATTTCCAGGAAGCCGCTCTCGCAACCGGCCCTCAATTGGCAGCGGTTGGCGCCCGTAACCATGCTGCTCCTTTTGATTCTGTCGGCCGTTTCCGTTCAGCTTTCTGGTGGAGACCGGCCGCTCAATGACAATCTGCGCGGCTTTTTGCCGGTGACCAACACGCCAACGGCGACGGCGACGACCCCGCCAACAGCCACCGTCACTGCTCTGCAGCCGGTGGAACAACCGACGAGCGCGCCTGAGGCAGGGCGGCCCGCCGTGCCAACGCCCGAAATTGTCGCGCTCCCGACACCAATCGCAGCGCTGCCAGAGCGTGCAGCAGTAACCAACTGACCGAGACACGCAACAAGACGAGAACCGTATGGCTCAACTAACAACGACGCCACCCCAGGACACCAAGCCCACTGACTTTCTGTCGCGACCCCTGATCGCCTCGATCGGGCTTGACTGGGAAAAGGCAATCTATCTGACCTTCATTGTGATCGCTATCCTCACCCGCTTCTTTGATCTGGGAAGTCGGGTGATGAGCCACGACGAGAGTCTGCACACGCAGTTCTCTTATCAATACTACAACGGGGACGGCTACTCCCATACGCCGCTTATGCATGGTCCGTTCTTGTTCCACGCCACATCGATCGCCTACTGGCTGTTTGGCGATTCCGACTTTTCGGCGCGCATACCTGTGGCCATTCTGGGCGTCATCCTGATCATCATGCCCTACTTCCTGCGTGACTGGCTGGGCAAGCGTGGCGCACTTGTCACCAGCTTCATCTTTCTGATTTCGCCCTATCTCCTCTACTATTCGCGCTACATTCGCCATGACATCTACGTCATTATCTGGGCGCTGATCGTCTTCACCGCCATTGTCTACTACACACGGGAAAGAAAGAATAAGTACCTTTGGTGGTTCACCATCGGTCTCGTGCTGATGTTCGCCACGAAAGAGGTGGCGTTCATTTATGTGGCCATCTTTGGTAGCTTTCTTGTGCTGCGGCTATTGGTACGTTTAGCTGGGTCAGACTGGATACGAGGCGTCTTGCCGGCGCTGCGCATGCCCTTCTTACTGGTACTACTGGGCATCGTCATGGTCGCTGCGGGATACGGGGCACACGTGCTTTCAACCACTGAAAGTGCGGCCATTGTCACGGAAGCGACCAGTGAAGGCTTTGCGGCCGACCCGACACAGGATTTGGCTGCCCCTGACGGCCAGTCGACCGGCACCACATTAACTCAATGGATTGAGCTGGTAGGCATCGGCGTATTCAGCCTCGGTCTGTTCCTGGTGGCTCGTGCCTTGCGACCGCGAATCGACGAGTACGCAGAGTTCGATCTGATCATCCTTTTCACGACCCTGCTCTTACCACTTGCTTCTCCTTTGCTCGCCAGGATTGCTGGGTACAACCCTCAAGACACCACCATCAACACGTGCATCCTTGAAGGACAGGAGGCGATGTCGGGCATGGGGCTGTTCCTGGCTCGGGCTACCAACGCTACCTGTATCTCGTCGTTTCTGGATTCAGGTCTGGTCGTTTCGACTATCTTTCTCGTCATATCGCTCGTGGTGGCCATCGCCGTGGGGTTGTGGTGGGACAAGCGGCGCTGGATTGTGGCAGCTATCATTTTCCACGGCATCTTCCTGGTTCTTTATACATCGGTTTTTACCAATGCAGGCGGATGGCGGACAGGCATGGTCGGCTCGCTCGGCTACTGGCTGGAACAACAGGGTGTCCAGCGCGGCAGCCAGCCATGGTACTACTATCTCTTCGTGACGCCGTTCTACGAATTCCTGCCCATCATTTTTGCGTTGGCGGGCACTTATCTATGGACGAAGCAGCAGCGCATCAACAAGATCGTCTGGTACTGGGTCTTGCTTGGTCTGGCAGCGCTGGTCACTTACAGTCTGGCCAACTGGCTGTTCAACCGGAACAGCCTGGACCCGAGCGGGTCAAGCTTCGTACCGGGGTTGATGGCCGCAGCGGCCGTCCTGGGGCTGGGTGCCTTGTACTGGTTCGTTCTGCGTCGCAAACAGATTGCGCGCTCGTATGACCTTGAAGACAACAGGCTGTGGCGCTTGTTTGATCCCCAGCAGATGGTGACCTTTGTTCCGGCGCTTATCTGGTGGATGGTCCTGACGTGGTTGGCTTACTCGATCGCCGGGGAGAAGATGCCCTGGCTCAGCACCCACTTCGTCATCCCCATGGCCATGCTATCCGGCTGGTACATCAACGAACGGCTGGAGCTGGTAGACATGAGCCGCCTCTTCTCGCGAGACGGACTGCTGGCACTCCTGGTGACCGGTCTGCTCATCGTGGTGGCGCTTGTCGCGCTCGCCCCCCTGCTTCTGGGGCAGGTCACACTTGGTGACCAGACGCTGCAGAATCTCACCGGGACCGGGCGCTTCCTGGGTGGCTTGTTGCTGGCGGGCGGCGTTGGCTACGGGTGTTGGTGGCTCCTATCGCGGTTCACGACGCAGGTTCGTTCGGTGATCGTTACCCTGGCCGTTTTTGGCGTGCTGAGTCTACTGACGATTCGCTCGTCCCTGACAGCCAGCTTCGTGAACGGTGACTACACGAATGAGTTCCTCGTCTATGCACACGGCGCCCCTGCTACCAAGGACGTCGTCTTGCGCCAGCTTGATGACCTGTCAACCCGGCTAGAAGGCGACAACAGCATCAGCGTCGCCTACGACAGCGATGTTTCGTGGCCGTTCACCTGGTATCTCCGCGACTACCCCAACCGCGTCTTCTTTGGCGAGAATCCTTCCCAGAGTCTCAACGACTCCCCGGTGGTCATCGTGGGCAGCCGGAACTGGGACAAAGTTGATCCGTTCCTGGCCAACAACTATTCCAGTCAGGAGTACACCTTCTTGTGGTGGCCGATGGAAGATTACCGTCGCTTCTCGTGGGATGCGATCTTCGGCAACCCGGATGATGCCGTGCGCCGAGGGCTCGGCAACCCTGACGTACGCGAGGCATTGTGGGACATCTTCTTCTACCGCGACTATACCAAGTATGGAGAGGTCTTTGGGGGTACATTCACAGCAGGTGAATGGCCGCTGCGCCACAATCTACGCCTCTACGTCCGCAACGACGTGGCAGGCAACTTGTGGGACTTCGGTGCAGGCACCACAACCGTTGCCGCGCTGGGCGACCCGTATGAGGCCAATTTCCTGACGCCGCCGACTGTGACGGTTATCAATCCATCAGGCATCGCCGACAGCGCGCTGGGCAGCGTGACGACTCCACGGAACGTGGCTGTCGGGCCGGATGGCCTGATCTACGTCGCCGACTCCGGCAACCACCGCGTACAGGTCTTCGACGCCAACGGCGCAGCCCTGAACGCCTGGGGTAGTTTTGGACCAGAACCCGGCCAATTCAACGAACCATGGGGACTGGCGGTGGACGACTCATTTGTCTATGTGGCAGACACCTGGAACCATCGCGTGCAGAAGTTCACCCTCGACGGTGAGCTGGTGGGCGTGTTTGGGACAAGCGGATCCCCGACGCCGGAGGATCCGAGCGGGGCGCTGGGACAGTTCTTTGGGCCGCGTGACATCGCCATTTTGGCCGACGGCCGCCTGATTGTTTCTGACACCGGCAATCATCGACTGCAGGTGCTGGACAAGGACGGCAACTTCAGCCAGGTTGTCGGCGGCTTCGGCGGTTTGCCGGGCCAGTTCAACGAACCGGTGGGCGTAGCGGTCAACGTGGATGGTTCGGTCTATGTGGCCGACACCTGGAACGGTCGGGTACAACGTCTGTCTCCGGACCTGCAATACCTGTCAGAGTTCCGCGTCGAGGCGTGGTTCGGCCAGAGTATTAACAACAAACCCTATCTGTCAGCAGACAGCGAAGGGCGCATCTATCTGACGGACCCGGAGGGGTATCAGGTGCTGGTCTTCAGTCCGAGTGGTGGCTACCTGAACCGCTTTGGCACCTTTGGAGGCGATGCGGCCAGCTTTGGTCTGCCGAACGGCATTGCGCTGGATGGGGATGACCGGATTCTTGTGGCCGACTCTGGCAATAATCGGGTCCTGGTATTCGCGCCGATCTATGGAACACTGAGCGGTACGATCGATGATGGTCTTCCGGACGACGGACAGTAGCCGCAGCGTTGTCACGAGCACGATTGCGGGTCTGATCGCCCGTCGCTATAATGACGGCTCGATTCGGTTGTCCTGTCCGATCTGTTGGCTCGAATTCGAAAGGAGTACCTAATGAGCAACCATCGACCTTTTGGCGTTACCTTGCTGGCTTTGCTGGCGGGTGCGGCTGCTTTGGTCAACATCTGGCACACCTTGCAGATGCTGCATCTCCTACCTGTCAGCCTGGGTGAACATCGCTTCTTCACCTTTGACTTTGTTGGGGCCATTCTCTTCGGATTGTTAGCAGCAATCTACCTCTGGCTCTTCCTGAAACTATGGAATGTCAGCCCGGAAGGATGGCTGTTTGTCACAATCCTGTCCCTTCTCAACCTGATTCTGGCTTTTGTCTCCATCATCGGCGAGTCTACGTTTGAAGCGATGCTACCGGCTTTGCTGGTCAACGGGTTGATTCTTCTTTACGCCCTGCTGCCCGGCACGCGCCAGGCGTTCGGGACGCAGCCAACGGCAGACCCACCAGACGCCTCGGCCTCTTCCTAAGTATGAGTAACCTACCACCCAAACTGGAAACGATTGTCGAGGATTTTGGCTTCATCGAAGGTCAGGAGAAGCTGGAGTATCTGCTGGAGCTTTCTGAGGGGCTGCCCCCGCTGCCTGATTGGCTGGTCGACAAGCGGGATGCAATGGACCAGGTTCATGAGTGCATGACACCCGTCTTCGTCTATGCTGAGCCGCGCGAGGACGGCACCTACCGCTTCCACCTGGACGTACCGCCGGAAGCGCCAACCGTACGTGGCTTCGCCTCCATCATGCAGCAGGGGTTTGAGGGCACAACGGCCGAAGAAGTCCTGGCTGTGCCCGATGATTTCTACCGTGCCATGGGGTTGCAGACTGTTCTTACCGGGCAGCGGCTGAACGGGATGTCGGCCATTCTGGCCCACATGAAGCAGTTGGTCCTGGCCGGCGCCGGATCGTCCAACGGCGATCAGTAGACACCGCTCCCCTGCCAGCCGGATTAAGGCACAGAGACCGCAAAACAAACCAGCCCCGGGTTTCCATAGGGAGACCCGGGGCTGGTTGATTTCTGATAAAGCGATGGGCTTTAGCGGTCGCGCTCCAGCACCAGCGTCGTCAACTCGTCGAGTTCGTCACGTGCAGGCGACGGTGGCACGGATTCCAGCGCCTCGCGAGCACGACTGGCAACTTCAATCGCTTGCAGGCGAGCCAGCTCCAACGCGCCTGAGCTGCGGAGCTTGGCCATCATCGCTTGAATGGGATCGGACTCATCCTCAATTTCCGGCACGGTAGTCTCGGCCACCGCAACGGGTGCTTCGCCGTTGCCTTGCATCGTCAGGATGGCCTGACCATTCTCGGCAACCATGACGCCGCGACTTTGGCTCAGGTCCAGCCCAACCGGCTTGCCGAGCGCTTCAGGATCGCCAACGATATCGAGGATGTCGTCAACTACTTGAAAGGCGATGCCCAAATTGTATCCGTAGGTGGCCAGCGCCTCGACCACATCGTCAGCAGCGCCGGCCAGCATGGCACCCATGCGGGCCGCGGCCTCGAACAAACTGGCGGTCTTCAGCGCGACGATTCGTTTGTACGTTTCGCGATCGATGTTGCCGGACTTGGCAGCGGCAGCCTGCAGCGTTTCGCCTTCTACCAGACGTGAACAGGCATCGGCCATGATGATATTGTATCGCGATGGATAAGGCGCCATCAGTTCATACACTTTCGTGAAAAGATAGTCGCCGGTAAGCAGCGCAAACGTGCGGCCATAGCGTGCATGGACGGCAGGACGGCCGCGCCGCAGCAGACTATGATCGTTGATATCGTCATGAACGAGCGTCGCTGTGTGGACCATCTCAATCGCCGTCGCCATAGGCACGGCCTTGGCCGGATCATCTCCACCAGCAGCAAGATAAGCGAGCAGCCCGATCTGGGGACGCAGTCGCTTGCCGCCGGAGCCTAATATGTGTCTACTGGCAGAATTCAGCAGCTCGACTTCACTATCGATGACATCAGATAGCTGCTGTTCGACCGCTTCCATTCCCTCAACTACAAGGTCTGAGTACATTGCTTGCTCTCCGTTCACAACTTTCAAATATTTTTGAACGAACTGATAGTTAGATTATAGTGAAGCCACCCACTCCCGTCAACTGATTTGTGAAATATTGCGCAAGTTTATCCTCACACTAAGCTTTGCGGTGAAGGTGGCGGGTAATCGGTTCCTACAGGATAATTGTTGAGGATCGAAAATCATTATAAGGATCGACTGTAGCGATTGGGCACCCTTGCTACTAATACACAGGATAACCTAACGTGGACCGCTTGAAACAACGCATACGGACCGAGGGCCAGAACCTGGGTCGCGGCATTTTAAAGATTGACAGCTTTCTAAATCACCAGGTAGACCCGGAACTGCTGGAGGAGGCGGGCCAGGAGATTGCGAGGCGATTCGCCCGTACGCGACCAACCAGGATTCTAACGGCTGAAGTGAGCGGCATTATTCCAGCCGTAATGACCGGGCGGGCGCTGGGCAATTTGCCGGTGGTCTATGCCCGGAAGCACAAACCGATCACGATGGAGGAACCGGTCTTTGTGGAAACGGCGCCCAGCCACACAAAAGGGGGCGAAGTGATGCTGATGGTATCGCCGGAATTCATCAGCAGCGACGACCGCATCCTGATCGTCGACGACTTCCTGGCATCGGGACTGACGCTCGATGCCCTGGCCCGCATTGTGGACGCAAGCGGAGCGACTCTCGTGGGTATTGCCGCTGTGGTAGAGAAGTCGTTCGAAGGCGGACGCGCTTTGCTGGCCCATTGGGATGTACCCGTTGAGGCGCTGGCCACGATCACCAGTATGGAAGGCAGCGATATCACCGTCACCTAGACCCAATCGCTGTAGAGAAATGGAAAAGGCAGCATGACTCACGACACCATTGTTATTCTCGATTACGGCTCACAGTACAGCCAGCTCATTGCCCGGCGCGTTCGGGAGGCCAATGTCTTCTGCGAACTCCTCTCCTGGCGCACCCCGGCTGAAACGGTACTGGCTCTAGAGCCAAAGGGGTTCATCCTGAGCGGCGGACCAAACAGCGTCTACGACCCGGAGGCGCCAACGCTGCCAGATTATGTACTGGAGAGCGGCGTGCCAATCCTGGGTATCTGCTATGGGATGCAAGTGATGGCGCACAGGTTGGGTGGCCATGTGGCCGAGAGCCAGCAGCGCGAATATGGCCCAGCTATCCTGACTGTGGACGCGGCGGATGATCCCCTATTCCTCGGGTGGCAAACGGACTCGGAAGCCGCCACCCCACCCCGCCCGGACCAGGTGTGGATGAGCCACGGCGACAAGGTGGAGGCGCTGCCCAACCAATTCCGCGCACTGGCCCACTCTGATAATTCGCCCTACGCGGCGGCCGCCGACAGCCGGCGCAGCTACTACACCGTGCAGTTTCATCCTGAGGTGGTGCACACGCCACAAGGCAAGCTGCTCCTGAGCAACTTCGTGCATCAGATTTGTGGCTGTCGAGCCGACTGGAACGCAGCAAACTTTATCGAGGAACAAGTCAGCGCGATTCGTGACCAGGTGGGCGAGGGTCGGGTCGTGCTGGGTCTGAGCGGCGGCGTGGACTCTTCCGTGGCGGCGGCGCTCATCCATAGGGCCATTGGCGACAGGTTGATCTGCATCTTCGTCGACAATGGGCTGTTGCGGCAGGGCGAAGCGCTCCAGGTCATTCAGACGTTTGAGCGCGAACAAGGCATGAACCTCGTCGCTGTCAACGCAATCGAATCCTATCTCGATGGGCTGGCCGGCGTGACTGACCCGGAGCAGAAACGGCGCATCATCGGCGAGAAGTTCATCCGCATTTTCGAAGAGGAAGCGGGCAAGCTAGGCGAGATCGATTTCCTGGCCCAGGGCACGATCTATCCCGACGTCATTGAGAGCGCCGGGCACGGTCGCAACGAAGCGCAGGTTATCAAGACCCACCACAACGTCGGCGGCTTGCCGGAAGATATGCGGCTGGAGCTCGTTGAACCGCTAAGATTGTTGTTCAAAGATGAAGTGCGGCGGCTGGGCACGGCGCTGGGCCTGCCGGACTCGATCGTCTGGCGGCAGCCGTTTCCGGGGCCGGGACTGGCTGTCCGCTGTTTGGGCGAGATTACGTGGGAGCGGCTGCAAACACTGCGCGAGGCCGACGCTATCTTCATTGAGGAGTTGTCCAAAGCCGACCTGCTCCGGGAAGGGACGCAGCAGGCCTTTTCCGTGCTTCTTCCGGTGAAGAGCGTGGGCGTCATGGGCGATGGGCGCACGTATCGGGAAGTGATTGCCCTCCGGGCGGTGACGACGGAGGATTTCATGACTGCCGACTGGGCGCGACTGCCTTACGAGCTGCTGGCACATGTAAGCCGGCGGGTTGTCAATGAGGTCAGCGGCGTTAACCGGGTTGTCTACGACATCACGTCCAAGCCGCCCGGTACTATCGAATGGGAGTAGGTAGTGGCTTTGCCTGCTCCCGGCTGCGACAGAATCGATTATCACACGTATAATGCAATAGAAGGATATTGTTTAAGCCACAGGCACGGCGCTTATGGCGAACAGGAGGAATCATGGATTACATTGGGTGGATACAACGCGGATGGCAAATTAGTTGGAACAATAAGTATCTGTGGATATTGGGCTTTCTGGCGGCCCTGACCGGCGGCAGCAGCGCCACCAGTTTTCGAGCCAGCGGCGATGATCTGGCCAGTGGCGCTGGTATCGCGCCAGAGATGTTGGGTACGATTGCGGCTGGTCTGACGCTGGCGGCGTGCGTCGGCGTGATTATCAGCATAGTGATGTGGTTGGTTAGCCTGGCCGCGAAGGGTGGCCTGATTGGCGCCGTGGCACGCCTTGAGCGGGGCGAGCCGGTCGAGGGCTTTGGCGCGGCGTTCCGTATCGGCTGGCACAAGGTGTGGCGCCTGGCGGCGCTGACCATCGTCCTGTTCGGGATCATCATCCTGATCATCATCGGCCTGATCCTGGTGTTTGCTCTCTCCGGCGGCGCGCTGGCAGCGCTATTTGGCGGCGGGGGCGACGAGAGCGCACTGTTCGCCGGGCTGGGCATACTCGGACTCTGTCTGCTGGCGCTGTTGTGCTTGATGATACCGCTCTTCATCTTCCTGAGCCTGATCTATCCGTTCGCTATGCGGGGAGCTGTCTTGCGCGATATGGGCGTGGGCGACGCGATCCGGCACGGCTACCAGGTGTTGCGCGACAATCTGGGTATCGTCCTGCTGTTGTCGTTCGGGTTCCTCATTCTGAACATCGTGGCAGGCATTGCAACGCTGGTGATTCTGCTGCCGCTTGGATTGGCCGTAGCCATTCCGACGAATCTGCTTGCCGATACGAACGCGACGTTCTTGCAGGGCCTGATCGTTGTGTTTGGTGTCCTGGCCGCGACCGTCATTTCGGCGATTGTTTCGGCGCTGGTGGTGTCCTGGCAATCGTCCACATTCACGTTGGCGTACATGGAATTCACCGGCAAGAATTTCGATGTTGAGTCGATAGTCTAGAGCAGTTGACCAGATCGACTGGCAACGCCTGCTCAGCACAACCACCGCGCAGCACACTGTCTGCGCGGTGGTTGTTTGAATCTGTTTGAACCCACGAATCGACGTATCTTCGCTCCTCTCCATGAGCGCAATCGGGATTGACACAGGCGGCACGTTCACTGACTTTGTCTGGCGCGATGGCGACGGCCGTCTGCATGTGGCCAAGCGTCTCAGCACGCCTCAAGATCCCAGTCAAGCGATTCTCACTGGGCTCAATGACGCTAACCTGCCCGCCGACACGCCAGTGATCCACGGCAGCACCGTGGCGACCAACGCCCTGTTGGAGCGGCGTGGGTCCCGGACGGCGCTGATTACAACTGCCGGCTTTGCAGATGTGATTGAAATCGGCCGTCAGAACCGCCCCGACATTTATGCGCTCGTCCCGCAGAAGCCCGAGACGCTCGTGCCCGCAGCGTGGCGATTTGAGATGCAGGAGCGGGTTGATAAGGACGGGCGGGTGGTGCTGGCGCTATCTCCAGATGAGCTGCCAGCCCTGATCAAGATGCTCGAGACGCAGGCTATCGAATCGGTTGCTGTCTGCTTGTTGTACTCGTTTCTGAACCCTGCCCATGAACGGGCCATCAAGCAGGCGCTGTTGGCCGGGACCAGCGACAACGCAAAATGGAGCGTTTCCCTCTCGGTCGACATCTTGCCGGAATACCGCGAGTATGAACGGACGGCGGCGACTGTGATCAATGCCTACGTCGCTCCGCTGATGGGCAACTACCTGCGCTACCTGGCGGCGGGCGTCGCGCCGCGCACTCTGACGATGATGCAGAGTAACGGAGGCGTGATTTCGGCCGAGGTTGCGGCAGAGCAAGCCGCTCGCACCGTACTGTCTGGACCGGCGGGTGGTGTGGTCGGAGCGCTGCATGTGGCTGGCGCCGCTGGCCTTGGCGACGGCGACCATGCGGCGGAGATCATTACCTTCGACATGGGTGGCACCAGCACCGATGTTGCCCTCTGCCCAGGTCGCTTGCCAATGACGACCGAGAGCGAGATCGGCGGGCTGCCACTTCGCTTGCCGATGATCGATATCCACACGGTGGGCGCGGGGGGCGGCAGCCTCGCTTATGTCGACGCCGGGGGCGCACTCCACGTCGGGCCGCAGAGCGCGGGCGCAGAGCCTGGCCCAGCATGCTACCATGGCGACTACGAATCGTGGCAGGAGCGGCTGGCTGCCCACTTCGCGCCGGGCATCGCCACCGTCAGTGATGCGAATCTGGTGCTCGGCCGTCTGGTGGAAGACCAGTTCCTGGGCGGGACCATGCCGCTGAATCGGGATGCGGCCAACCGGGCGTTGGACCGGCTGGCAGACCAGATGGGCGCGGAGTCGGCAGCCGCTGCCGCATGGGGGGTTATTCGGATTGCCAATGCCACTATGGTCCGGGCCATTCGCCGCATATCGGTCGAACGAGGTTACGACCCGCGCCGCTTCACGCTGGTGGCGTTTGGCGGAGGCGGACCGCTGCACGCTTGCGAGATGGCTGAGGCGCTGCGGATAGACAGCGTTCTTGTCCCTCGCGCACCGGGCGTCTTATCCGCGCTGGGGATGCTGGTCGCTGCACCAACTCGGGATTATTCGCAGACGGTCATGATTGGGCTGGATGAGCAGGCGCAGACCATGCCGGACAGTCTCATTAAGGTCGTGGCTGCCCTGCGTGAGGCGGCCGCGGGAGAGATGGTGTCCGAGGGACATGATGCGGAAACCGTCTCATTTATCACCCAGATTGATGCGCGGTATCGTGGCCAGTCGTTCGAGATGACCATTCCATTTGACAGCAGCGACGGGCCGGTAGCTGTTCGCAGCAATCTGGACCGCGCCCACCGCGAGCGGTATGGGTACGCTCGGGCCGAAGCGGCGATCGAAATCGTCACCGCCCGACTGACAGCCACAGCGCGAACTCCCAACGGCCCGGACCGGATCGACGACCGCAGCCGAGCCGGACAAGGCACTCCGGCCCCAATTGGTGAACGAGCTGTCTGGCTGGGCGCGGAGACGGCCCAGATTCCCATCTATGCCCGGGAGCAGCTTGCTGGGGGGATGGCGTTTGAAGGACCAGCCCTGGTTGTCCAGTACGACACAACGACCTACATCCCGCCCAGGTGGACAGCGCAGGTACACGTATCCGAAGGCTTGCACTTGCACCGGACTGCTCAAGCCGGCGAGTAGATTGTTGACTCGCGAGCGGCACATGGCCGCGCGGTTGCGACGGGTCAGAGGCCGATCTATAATGAGCGTGTCACACGCTTGACCCACCAGCCTCCCATCTTTACCACGCTCCCGTCAATTGATGAGATCAAGGAATTCCCTTATGACCAAGCACAAGATCGCCCTATTCGTACTCAGCGTGCTGGTGTTCAGCCTCCTCATGTCGCACTCTGCCCCGCCCCTTGGGGCCGCGTCCGATGCTGACTGGCACGCCCGCTACTGGAACAATCGCAGTCTCGCAGGCGAACCGGTCATTCAGTGGTATGAGCCGGATATTGATCATGATTGGGGCCAGGGGTCACCGGCACCGGGCATCAACCATGATGAGTTCTCGGCCAAGTGGACACGCAACGTCGAGTTTCCGGAAGGCACCTATCGCTTCTTTGCCACATCTGATGACGGAATGCGCGTTTGGATCGACGAAGTTCTGTTGATCGACGCCTGGTCCGACAGCCAGGTACGCACCGTTTCGGCCGATCGCTATCTCACGCCGGGCAGCCACTTCATCCGGGTCGAGTATTACGAAGCTGGAGGAGCGGCCGTCGCCAAGTTCAGTTGGAGCGGCGTCGGTGGCCAGCCACAATCGTTCAGCAACTGGAAGGGAGAGTACTTCAACAACGCCGACCTGACCGCCCCGGCGCTGTTCGTGCGCGACGATCCTGAAGTCGACTTCGATTGGGGCCTGGAGCCACCGGTAGCGGGATTCAGCGCGGATGATTTCTCCGTCCGCTGGACCCGGTCGCTGGACTTCCCGGCCGGCAGCTACCAGTTCAACATACGAACGGACGATGGCGTGCGTCTGTGGGTCAACAATCAGCTCGTTATCGACGAATGGCGAGACCAGACCGAGGCGACATTTTCGGCCGCTGTGGCGCTGCCGGGCGGACCGGTGCCCCTGAAGCTGGAGTTTTTTGACGGTCGTGACAAGGCATACGTCATGCTGGACTGGACGCCCGCGGTTGGCACATTCGTCCAACCGTCTCCTGCGGCAGTCGGGCCGGCCACGGTCTCACCGGTGACGGAGGAGAACACGGCGACAATGAGTGGCGCACTTTACCTGAACGTCCGCGATGCCCCGTCAATGGAAGGAGAGGTCATTGGCAACCTGTCGCGCAGCCAGGTGGTCACTCTGACCGGCTACCGCTCTGTCGGCAGCTACTGGATCGAAGTTTTACTGCCTGATGGGTCGACCGGCTGGGTGAGCTCCCGGTTTATGACCAGCACGGTTCCACTCTCCACGCTGCCGGTCAAGCGTTCACAGTAGCTGCGATCAGGCGCTGCTCGTCGATCTGGTCAGCCGATCGAAGAAAGAAAATAGGGGGTGCCTCGCGTGAGGCACCTCCTATTGTGATCAGGAGCAACTGAAGGCCGGTTACCCGACCTATTCCAGCTCTTCCTGCTCCTCTCGTTCTTTCTCAAGCTTGGCGACGAGGTCGTCGAGCAAATGGGTTGGCACACGCCCGTAGTTGAGGAACTTCATACTGAACAGGCCGCGTCCCTGTGTCATGGAGCGCAGGTCGGCCGCATAGGTCTGCATCTCAGCCAATGGAACTTCGGCCCGAACAATGCTCTTGTTGCCTTCCTGATCCATACCCAGTACCCGGGCGCGTCTGGAGTTCATGTCGCCCAGGATGTCGCCCATGTTGTCAGCCGGGACAGTGACGGTCACTTCGTAGATCGGTTCCAGCAGGACAGGACCCGCGGACCGAACAGCGGCCCGGAACCCTTCGCGCCCGGCCACCTGGAAGGCGATTTCCTTAGAGTCTACCGGGTGCATCTTGCCGTCGATGATGACTGCCCGCACGCCAACAACCGGATAGCCAGCCAGCACACCGCCTTCAAGCGCCTGACGGCAGCCTTTTTCTGTGGCCGCTACAAACGGACCGGAGACCGAGCCACCGAAGATCTCAGACGCAAACTCGAACTCCTTGTTGTCCTCAACTGACTCAACGCGCAAGGCAAC
Organism: uncultured Chloroflexia bacterium; assembly: GCA_963715935.1. GTDB lineage: Bacteria > Chloroflexota > Anaerolineae > Promineifilales > Promineifilaceae > Promineifilum. The sequence continues at coordinate 1,261,193 of CAVQSM010000011.1, forward strand.
GCGGGCGTACTGCCCAGCGCCGCCGGTTTGCTTCTTGTGCGTGTAATCAGCCTGTGCGGTGCGGGTGATTGTCTCGCGGTACGGCACCTTGGGTGTCCGTTTGGTCATGTGGACGCCAAACTTGGACTCCGCCCGCTGAAGAGCGATGTCCAGATGGGCGACACCCATGCCGGACAGAATGGTTTCGTGCGTGGCGGTTTCGGTGTACCAGGACAATGTCGGATCTTCGCTCACCAACCGGTTCAACGCCTGGTTCATCTTGGCCACATCCGATTGCGAGACCGGCGAGATGGCCACCGAGGCGATTGGATCGGGCTGCTCTACCGGCGCAATCGTCAGCAGATGCCCACGATCGCACAGGGTGTCAAATGTATCGGAGTCTCCCAGCTTGACGACGGTTCCGATGTCGCCGGCATGCAGACGCTTGATCGGGCTGACTTCCTTGCCGCTCGCGATCTGCAGCTGACCGACACGAACCTCTGAATCCTGATTGGCATTCCAGACACGCGAGTCGGACTCGAGCATACCGCCAAATACGCGCATGTAACTCGTCTTGCCGAAGTTGTCTTCGCGTGTCTTGAAGATGAAGGCCGCGAACGGTGATGTGTCGTCGACATCGACTGTGACCGATTCGCCGGCCGCGTTGGTGGCCTCGAATCCGCCGACTTCGTTCGGCGCAGGAGCCAGCAGAGCCAGCGAATCCAGAAGGACATCCGTGCCGATGCCGGTCTCGCCCGCGCAGAAGAGCAGCGGTACGACTGCTCCTTGCAGCATAGCGGCCTTCAGCCCCGCGGCAATCTCGGCGTCGGTCAGCTCTTCGCCTTCAAGATATTTCTCGATCAGGGCATCATCCCCCTCGGCGGCAGCTTCGACCAACTCGATGTGTGCTTCTTCAGCGGCCGCCTGCATGTCGTCGGGAATCGGGGCGACTTCGCCCGATTCACCCATGCGGGCCTCCATGCGAAACAGGTCGACAACACCCTTGAAGTCAGGACCTTCGCCAATGGGCAACTGCAGGTTAACAATATTGCCGTCAAGGTTGTTGTTGAGACTCTCCATGATGCGGCGCACGCGCACGTTCTCTCGGTCCATCTTATTGACAATGAGGACCCGGGGCCGGTTGGCATTCGCGGCGGCAGCCCATACTGCTTCGGTGCCTACCTCGACACCGGCGACGGCTTCAATGAGAACGCCAGCCAGTTCAGCGACCTTAAGCGCACTGTTGACTTCTCCAATAAAGTCAAGAAAGCCGGGGGTGTCAATAAAGTTAAACTTCAGACCTTTCCATTCGATAGGCGCAATAGCGGCGGCTATCGAACTATTGCGGCTTATCTCCTCATCTTCAAAGTCCAGGTGGGCGGTGCCGGACAAAACGCTACCCATACGAGTAATCACGCCGGTCTTAAATAGCAGGCGTTCGATAAGGCTTGTCTTGCCGGCTCCATTGTGTGAAATGAGGGCGACATTGCGAATCTGCGAGGTTTGATATTCTTTCATCCGTTTCTGTACCTCTTGGGGATTTGTTTGTCGTGGGAAAAGGCTGCGGCAGGCTCCATTCGGGTAGTACCGTGCCATCCTAGACCACTCTTGATGTGGCACAGATGCATCCAATGAAGCGTACCTGAGCCACGGCCTTTGGCATGCTGGTCGATTTTATTTGAAACCCCAGGTATCGGCAACACGTATAGTGGCTTAGAACAGGTACACAAGCGGCAGGCAGCCCCCTTTGCCCCGCAACTATGCCGGCAAGGCGAAGCGCTGGCCAAAGAGGTATGAATCGATGACCAAAGAGATGCTGAAAGAAGAGAGTATGGAGACCGTCCCGGCCAAAAAAGAGATTGTCTATGTTGAAACGCCGGCACCGGCGCCCAAGAGCCGGTCGCTGTTCGGTCCCATCATATTGATTGCAGCCGGCTTTGTTTTCCTGGCTGCCAATCTAAACATGGTCCCCGACCCAGACTGGATGGCCGCCGTGAGCTTCTGGCCACTGCTGCTTGTATTCCTGGGGCTGAATATTCTAGTGGTCCAGGCCCCGCCGCCAGTGGGCACGCTGCTGAGCCTGGTCGTATCGGTCCTGACCGTAGGCTTCTTCAGCTTCATGCTTTTCGGCGGGAGCGAAAACCCCACGGTTCGCTCCGTTGTGCCGCCTGTGGACAATGCATCTGAGGTGGCCCAACCGTTCTCGGTACCCGCCGCAGGCGTAGAGTCGGCGGAGATCACCGTTCGAATGAGCAACTACCCGACCGACGTCACGGCGTCATCCGGCAGCGACTCCCTGGTGGAGGGCGTAATCTGGACCCGGGGTAGTCTTGCTCTGGAGAGCGACATTGAGGATGGCTTTGCAGAAGTCGTTATCGACGAAGAGTCTTCGGGCAGCTGGTTTCTGAACCCATTTAACTGGACCAGTGATGGCTTTGACTCGACCTGGCAGATCGAGATCAATCCTGATGTGCCAACTGATCTGCGCCTGGAAGCGAGCAATGGTTCCGCCACGCTGCTGCTTGACGAACTAACATTGAACGAGCTAACCCTTGATGGCGGTAACGGAAGCATCCGCGCCACCCTGCCCTCTGGGAACTATCCTATCACTATCGACGCTGCGAACGGCTCGTCGCGCCTGACCTTACCGCGTGAGGGGCGTCAGGAGTTGGAGCTGGACGGCGGCAACGGTAGTGTGACACTGGGGCTGGCAGACACTATGGAAGCACGCATCGAGTTTGATGAGGGAAACGGCCAGTTGAATGTGGATGAACGGTTCACGTTGATTGACGGCGATGGCCGAGACGGGGTTTATCAGACGACAGGGTATGAGTCGGCGGCGAATCGCATCCTGTTATTCATCGAGACAGGCAACGGGAGCGTACGCGTCACAACGCCGTAAGGCGTCGCAACGGCAGCTACCCGTTGCCCAACTCGGGCGAGACCGACCTCACTTATTGATGGGTTCGGTCTCGCCTTTTTTCGTCTCTCGGGAGCCAAGCAGTGAGCGCAGCAAGACGAAGACCCCAGCTACGATCAGCAGTACCGGCCAATACTGAAGCAGGTTCGCATCCAGGCCGAACATCCCGCCAAAGAGAGCGAAGGCAACAGCGCTGAAGATCATCAGCCCAATGCCCGCCCCTCTGCCGTCGCGCATGTCAGTGTCGTACAGACTCCCAATGAGCAGCCCCAAACCAACGAAGCCGGGGATGAGCGTCCAGATGTATGACCAACTGGACGGATCGCCGGGTCCTTCTTGCCACAGGAAGATGCCGCCCAGGCCGCCCACGATGATCCCCGGGATCATCAGCCCGCCAACGCGAGACAGGAGAGAAGAGATGGCGAACACCAGACCGATGGCGATCATGATCCAGGGCCAGGAAAACGCCTCAAACAGCCCGGGAACGAATTGGAAAGCGAAAAAGGCGGCGCCAGCCGCGATGAGGATTATTCCCCAGATTAGTTGACCACGTTTCATAAGTTCCTCCGTGTGAATTGTTGTAACCCACCAACAGCGATTCGTCTGCGGTAGTGTGTACGTTAGTTACGCAGCGGCCGTCGCATCCTGCTAAGCAAGAAGGCCATGCTGCCCAAAACGGTAATGAATGCCAAGCCGATCTTCGTCAGATCAATGATCGGTTGTACCTCGACCCCATGTGGGCCAACCACTATGGCGGCGATTGGACGTCGCAAGGATAAGCCCCCGCCTCCGCCGCCTCCACCCTGGCTGGTGAGCCTGGGACTTTCATCGGTTGCGGAAGTTCCAGATGGCTGCTCGTCGAGATTCAGTTCGCTTCCCGAACCGAAGCCGAGCCCGAGGGCCACATAGGATTCTGAGGCAGTGACGAGCGTCCGCTCGCCGACCGTGAGCGGCGGCGAGAAGACCGCGCCCGGGTCCCCGATGCCGACCAGTTTGTTCATCAGTTCGTGTGTCCGGTCCATGTCGGTTATCGTTTGTGCCCATACGGGGCCATCATCTGTTCCGTACTTATTGGTCGGTTTCTCAGTCGTCATCTACACCTCCGGTTGTGTGCTCTTGGACTTGATCTACTGTTTGCAAAAGTATGTCTGGTCTGTTTCAGGATGGTCGCGCTCTTCTTCGCGGGAGCAGCAGCCCCAGAACGACCAGGGCTGCACTCAATCCATAGGCCGCAAGTTGGACGCTTCGTGTGGGGTCGCGCAGGGACAGGTAGGTCTGGTCACTGCCTTGTTGAACCGTGACGCCTACCGGACGGTTTAACACAACCCCTCCGTACGCAAAGACGGCACGCAGCGACCAGGACCGGGGTGTCAGGCTTAACGCGCCAAACCGTATGGGAACACCGTCACGTCGTCCCATGTGAAGCCACTTCATACCATCATCTGTGTCCACGGTCATCACACTGACTCAAGCTTTGACTGAACCTCGGAGGAGGCACGACGACTGGTCAGCCAGTAGGACATGATTACCCCTACCCCGAAGAACGTTACGATGAGCGAAATGATCCAGCCGGCAACGGGGATGGCACGCAAGAGTTCATACAGCAGAACGCCAAGGGCCACGTAGGCCAGGTGGGACCAGTTGCTGGTCGGATCCATGTTGAAGCGGCCAAGCAGCCAGCGGCCAACGACATAGCCAACGATGACCTTTGCCACCAGGTAGGCCACAAAGAGAAAGGCAAAGAACGAGAAGGCCAGGAACGAGCCAGACAGTGCGAGCACCGCAGAAAACAACTCGCCAAACGTAATGATGCCAAAGAAGGCGCTCAGCAACACGACGAGAAGTCCCCCGGCCACAATGGCTACCGGAAACAGGACCAGCATGATCAGCGCCCCCCACCCCAGGGATGGCCACGGTCGAGCGCGAATCTCGTCAGCCAGCGAAGGCAGCAGCCTGGGAGCCAGAAGGATAAGGATGGCGCCAATGATCACCAGCCCGATGAATTCGCCGAGCCGGGCAGTGAACCAGGTAGGTAGTCCAAGGAAGCCGGTCTGCGGCTGGGCGGCCTGGGACGTCCTCTCGGTCTGCTTGACGGTAACAGAGCCGCCGACGGCAGCCGCAGGATCGACCCGCAAGCCAGGTGCAATCTGATCGATCGCGGGCATATTGGGCATCATGCCCATCGGCATCGCCGGCCTATCGTCGAGGGCAACTTCGCCGCGCACGTCGCCGGCTACGGCACCGTTCAACTCAAGGGCATTGGCGCCAACGACCAGATCACCGCCGATCGTCCCGTCGGCTACAACCTGGCTGGTCCCTGCATAGACTGAGCGCCCCACACTACTGCCAGGTTCCATCACCAGGGAGAAGCCACCGTAGTACAGATTACGACCGACCGTCGCCGCCTCGCCAACTGTCATGTCATATGAGGCGGCATAGACACTGCCATCCACGTCACCCGTCAAACGAAGCGACTGCCCAGCCAGGGCTGCACTTCCCTCAACCTTGCCGTTGACAATGACTGTGGTGCCGGTGGCGATCAGATCGCCGCGCACCGTCCCGTCAATCTGCACTGTTTCCCCGGACACGATGAGATCGTCATCGATGACTTCTTCTGCAGCAATAACTACAGTGCCGCCTGATCGAATGTCCGACGCATACGCAGGGACAGTCGTCAGAATACCCAAAAGGACAGTGGCCAGCAGGATCGCTCCTAGCAATCGTCTTGCGGTCATTCGTTTCTCGATCATGATTCCTCCAGTATGGATCACGAAAAGGTCGTCGCTCACGAAGAGCTTATGCTAAACGTTACGTAGGCATTGTGCCACAGGTTGCAACCGCGCCACTGTGCCGAACGGTAGATTTCGCCCATCCGAATGGCATATCGGCGATCGGGCCGCTCGGCGGAGGGTGACAATCTTTGACCTTGTGACCGTTTGCTTGAGCCTGTAGACTGATCATGTGCCCTTACTTGAGGGCGATCCTCGCTCGGAGTGTCTCTACATGCAGACGAAAACGATGTGTCAGTCCGTTACGCGCCAGGGGCGCAGTTGTCGAAATCCAGCGCTCGCCAACACCGATCCTCCGGCTTGCTGGCGACATAAGTCGCGCCCGCCTTCTAGGTCCAGGCAGCACGAGGCAGTTGAGCCCGAAATGGCGGACGCCTCATCGCGAACGCTGACCAGCGAGTTGGTCGTGGTGCGACTGGTCTTGCAGCGATTGGTAGAGCAGCTTGACCAGTCAGAGCTCGCGGTGGAGGCGGATGATCTTCGCAAGCTGGCGGCGCTCATTTTCAGCGGCGCGCGAACGGTCGCCTACCTGCTCCAGCAACAGAGCGGGCGCGATGCCGACGCTCCCGATTGGCTGGACGAAGCATTGAATGTGCTCAAGGGTGACTATGGAGTGGAGCTATGAGACAGACCTCTTCTGATGCCGCGCGTGATCCGGACGAGGTTATCGCAGCAGCGGCGGGCGCCGTCCTGGCGGACATCGGGCGATTCTCGCGCATTGTACTCCGCATGCCTCTTTATGGGTATCAGCTGGCCCCGCTGCGAGCCATCGTCGACTCCGTGCTCAACCAGAACGGCCATGAGTTCTTGCTTGTCTTTCCACGCCAATCAGGCAAGAACGAAGCAGTGGCCCACTTGCTGGTCTATCTGCTGGTGCTCTTGCAGCGACGTGGCGGACAGGTAGTGTTTGGGGCGATCGCTGACGGCCTGGGGCGTGGGCGACGACGCCTCGAAGAGCGATTGGAGAACCCATGGACAGGCGGAGCATGGGTGCGAGAGCAGCGACCGCAGCGGGTGCGCTTCGGTCGGGCCGCGGTTGCGTTCTTGAGCACACACCCGCGCGCGGCCAGCCGCGGCGAAACGGCAGACCACCTGCTCATTGTCGATGAGGCGCAAGACCAGGATACGAACCACATCGAGGCCGTCTTCACCCCGATGCGCGCCGCCCACAATGCAACGGCCGTCTACCTGGGCACGGTGCGACAGACCTCCGACTTCCTCTGGCACAAGAAGCAGGAGTTGGAGACTGTTCAAGCGCAAGACGGCATCCAGCGCGTCTTCCTTGTCAATCCGGAACAAGTAACTGCCGAGAACAATGCGTATGAACAGTTCCTGGAGGCCCAGGTGGCGCGCTACGGTCGAGAGCATCCCATCATCGCTGCGGAGTACTTCCTTGAGCCGATGGATGGTGTCGGCGGTCTCTTCCCAGCCTGGCGCCGCGCGTTGATGCAAGGCACCCACAAACGACTCTCCAAACCTGTCTCAGGACAGACCTATGTCGCGACCATTGACGTGGCTGGTCGTGACGAAGGAGCCACTTCCCCGCTGGCCCGATTGGACAACCCGGCCCGTGACTACACGGTGGCGACCATCTTCGCAGTCGTTCCCGGACACGAAGGAGCCGGGCCGATCTACCAGGCGGTCGATCTGTTCGTCGATCACGGTTCGCCTCATCTGCAAAACTCGGCGGGCCAGGCGCGGTTGGCTGACCGGCTGCTGGCTTACCTGACACACTGGCGGGTGGCTCACACGATCATTGACGCTTCAGGCGTTGGGCAAGGACTTAGTGAATGGCTGGCGTCCCGGCTGGGAACCAGTCAGGTGACTCGCTTCCAATTCGCCGGACGGGCCGTGAAGGCCCGCCTGGGCAGCGACTTTCTGGCGCTCGTAGAGACAGGCCGCTTCAAGTATTGGTCCGGAGACGAGGAAGAGCCTCTGTCTGATGGATGGTGGTTCTGGCAGCAGGCCGCCGCGTGCGACTATACGCTGCCTGCCCACGGACGGTTCGACCGCGATCTGCGCTGGAGCGTGCCCGGACAGGCACGCGTGAGCACACCAGTAGGCAGCCTGTTGATCCATGACGACCGGCTTATGTCGGCCGCGTTGGTGGCGGAGCTTGAGCGCGCCCGGCAGAACAGCAGCATCTTGCTGGGCGCATCACAGAGCCACATCATCGGCGGAAGCGACCCGCTGGCAGCCTGACCGTGCGGACGGATCAGGGCCGGCAGCGTTGTTGCCAAAGTTGTTGATACGCGGCACTATTGGCAATCTTTCAACTCAGGAGGCAGCGCATGATCATGGAAACCAGGTCAGAGTTTGGACAGCGGGTTGCCCGCCGGCTGGTTGATGAACGGATTATCTGGCTGACGACAACGGATAGCTTAGGGACACCCCAGCCCAGACCTGTTTGGTTTCTGTGGCAGGACGACACGTTCCTCATCTACAGCCGCCCCAACACAGCCAAGCTGGACCACATCGTTGTCAACCCGTCTGTGTCCCTCAACTTCAACGGGGATAGCCAGGGCGGTGACATCATCGTGTTTACCGGCGTGGCGGAGCTGGCGCACGACGCTCCACAGGCCAACGCGGTAGCGGCATACGTTGCCAAGTACACGGATGGTTTTGCTCGGATCAACATGACGGCCGACCAGTTTGCAGACATCTACTCGGAAGCAATTCGCGTCCGGCCGGCAAAACTGCGCGGACATTAACGTTGTTCTGTCTACCAGGCAAGACGACACAGAAAAAGGCGGGCCCCAGTCAAAGGCCCGCCTTTTTGTTTCCAGCGTTGACGCGATGCTGTGAAGCATCGTCGCATCAGGTGCTATTCAGCATCGAGCGTTACGACGGACGTCATGCCCCACCGAATGGGCAGATCAGGATAGTCATCGAGGTCGACGCGGACGATGTAGGTGATGTCCCCACGCACGAGCTGAGGCACCTGCCCAACTTCGGCCACTGTGCCACGAAGCACCTCGCCCGGCAGCGCATCCAGCGTGACCTCGACCGGCTGCCCCTCTGATACAAAGACGATATCAAGTTCCACGAGATCGGTCGTCTCCACCTGCCAGCGACTGATATCGGCCAGCGTGGTGACCGGGAGGCCAGGCGAAACCAGTTCACCTGCTTCGACCGTGACGTCGCCGATTGTCCCGGCAAAGGGTGCGAGCAGAGTTGTCAGGTCGAGCGCACGCTGAGCCGCTGCTACCCCTGCCTGGGCATTTTGCACCGCCGCTTCCGCGGCAGCGACAGAGGCGGCTGCTTGCTCGGCAGCCACGTCCGCCTGTATCAAACCCAACGACGCCTGTTCGACCCCTACTTCTGCCTGGCGGACCTGCTCTGGGCGGGCGCCAACCTGCGCCAGAGCCAGCTGGGCAGCTACCACATCTCGTTGGGCCGTGGCTACAGAGACGCCCGCATTCGCGGTCTGCTGCTGACTGGTCGTCGGGCCGGTCGTCGCTTCACTCACCGCGAGCTGAGCAGCTTCCCGGCTTGCCTGTGCCGCTTCCAGCTGGGCACGCACATTCTCCTCCGGCGGACCCAGAAGCGGGCAAACCTCTCCACCATCCGGCAGGTCGAAGCAGGTTGTGATAATCGTGTCGTAAGTTTCCTGCAGGGCCGTTAGCTGCGCCGTAGCCGCGGCCAACTGCGCTTCCGCGGTCTGAATGGCGGCGTCGCTCACGTTGAGCGTGGCGCTGCGTTGGCCGGATGCCTGAACAATGCCCGCCTCGGCGGCAGCCAGATTACGCTCCAACGCGGCGATCTGCTCCGGTCGCGGCCCGGCCTGGACCAGTGCCAACTGCGCTTCGGCAGCGGCTACGGACGCTTCGGCCGTCTGGCGCTGGGCGGCCGCCAGGGCCGACTGGCTCTGGGCGGCCGTCAGATTCGCTTCGGCGGCCGTCAACCCGGCTTGCGCTTGCTGAAGGTTGCCTTCGATGAGGGCTGCGTCCAACTGAATGAGTGGTTGCCCGGCCTCTACGTTGTCGCCTTCGCTGACGAACAGCTCAGCTACCGTGCCACCCGTTTCAAAAGAGAGATCAACGGCTCGCTGGGGGACGATTTGCCCCTCGGCTGTCACAAAACCGGTGTCGGCTGCCTGGGATGCCGGAATGGCGGCCACTGCTTCTTCGCCAGTAGCTGTATCCGCAGGCGCTTCTTCCTGGCACGCTGCCAGCACAAGGACGAGGACTGTGGCCAGAAGGATAAGTAAGTGTGTTTGTTTGGTTCGCATGATCATCTGGTCACTGTCTCTACTCTTCGTCAATCGTTGTGAAAACTGTCATTCCCCAGCGCAACGGCGCATCACCGGCATCGTCGAGGCGAATGGTGACCACATAAGTCACGTCGCCCCGCACATCCTGGGAGACGGTCGAAATGTCTGTTACGGTGCCGGTCAGCTGCGTGTTGGGCAATGCGTCAGCCTGCGCTTCGGCCGGGTAGCCAACCGCAACGCCAACAACATCCAGCTCGGTCAGGTCTGTGGTTTCCACCAGCCAGCTGGAGACATCGGCCAGGACTGCCACCGGGACGCCGGGGCTGACGACTTCGCCTAACTCCGCTGTCAGATCCGCCAGGAGTCCGGCAAACGGCGCAACCAGCGTACGATCATTCAACGCCACACGCGCGGTGTCGACGGCCGCCTGAGCCTGGGCCACGCCCGCTTCTGCCTGGGCAACGGCTGCCTGAGTTTGCTGAAGCCGGACCTCCGCTTCGGCGCGCTGGGCCTCTGCCTGAGCAACACCGGCGGCCGCAATGGCCACCTGCTCGCTCTGGCTGCCGGCCAGCAACAGGTCCAATTCAGCTTCGGCCGCTTCGCGCTGGGCCACAGCCACGCTCACACCACCACTGGCTGATTGGCGTTGGCCGGATGTTGCGCCCGCAAGCAGTTCCTCAATGGTTACCTGAGCGGCGTTAATCTGGGCCAGGGCAGCTGCGTAGTCGCGCTCAGCCTGGCTCAGTTGGTCAGCGTCCGGGTTATCATCACGACGGAGCACATCGAGCCGTTCGCGGAGCGGCACGGCAGACGCTTCGGCTGCCTGGAGCTGCGCTTCAGCTGAGCGGATGGTAGAAGCAGCCGCGCCTTCGAGGACAGCCCCCTGGGTAGCGGACGCCTGCCCAATACGGGCTGTAGCCAGGGCGATGCTGCTCTCCTGCAGGGCGATCTCTTCGGCCAGCGGTTCGGCCGTGATCAGGGCCAGTTGGGCCTCGGCGGCGTTGATGCCCACCTGGGCGGCGTCGATGGCTGACTGGGCGGCGGTTACGCCTGCCAGGGCTGTCGCCAGGTTAGCGTTCGCCTGCGCCAGACCGGCCTCAGCTTGTGTCAACGCAATCTCCTGATCAGCGGTGTCCAGTCGCAAAATGGGGTCGCCTGCCGCCAGCGTATCGCCAACGGCTGCCAGCTGCTCAGCTACCTGCCCGGACCCGGCAAACGAGAGCCGGGATTGGCGCACAGGAACAATTTGCCCTTCAGCCGAGACCGAGCCACCCGCCTGTCGGACGGCGATAGCGTCCACGGCATCGGGCGCATCGGCATCGGGCGCAGCGCCCACCACGCCTTCTGCGGTGGCTACAGACTGTCTCCTCATCCTGCGGGGCAAAAAACTGCAAGTAGGTAAACACCCCACCGGCAATAAGCACCGCCGCGACGACGAGACCAATAATCACATTTCTCGCGTTCATCAAATCAATCCTTCACTACAAAGCCGGATGGATCCGGGCTCCATCGAGCCTGCGGCCACCCAGCAACATTGAACCATACCAGCAACCTGGCGCCGGTTGTTCATCAAGTTTTGGCAGTCAATTTGTAAGTCGCCAGTGACGCAGGTTCACCAGCTTGTGGGGGAGTGATAGCTCCGGAATGAAGACGGACCGTCTAACCTGTCTGCGCTGTGCCTTATGCTCTCATGCCCTCGCCCGCTACGAGGAGCTGCTCAAATCTAAATCGGGCCAAGCCAACAGCGGCACCCACCAAACAATGATTATAACCAATCTTGAGGCGTTTGGGGGCCGGGCACAGCCAGTCGTTAAGGAATCCGTGGAGAATCGACGTGCCGAATGCCAGGAAGTGGGGATGGCAGCCGTCAGTTAGCCGGACTCTCGGTGCCAATTGTGTACTACTTATGCCCGTTCTGGCTCGAAAACACGTTGTTCGCCACACCGAAGATGTTGGTCGGGTCGGTCGCCTGCTTAATCTCCCGGATCATGTCCATGCCGACAGGCGTTAGCGTATCGACCATGAAATCCTGGCGAAGCTTACCGACGCCATGATGGTGGGATATGGAACCACCCGCGGCGATGATCGTTTCGCGAATCTCATGCTCGATGGCGCTGAACACTTCGTCCGGCTCGTCAACCCCCTTGGTGCTGAAACCGTGGGTGAAGTAGATGCAGACGCCCGTGTGGTAAAGCTGTGTAATGCGAGGCGACACATAGGGACGACCGGGCAGATTGTACTCGCGGTGCTTCTCGATGGCCTTCTCGGCCACGGCCTCGCAGACTGCATGGATCTTGCTCCAGGGAACGGTCGTCTCGTACGTTTCGCCAATAATATGAAAGTCAGTCAGGAAGTCCCGAATGTAGGCGATGGCGTATGTGAGCATATAGCCACGCTTGCCACTGCTTTCGCCGCCAGACACCGCTCCATACTTGCTGGCCAGGCGCTTGATCGCTTGTTCCTGGTACTCGACCTCGGCGGGGGTTCCTTCCATCACGATCGTCGCTGCCGCGATCTCTTCGAGGTCGAAGCCCTTTATGCTGCCGAGATAAGTCTTCTGAACACGGCTCATCAGCTCTTCGGATGTGGTCGGGTATCCTTTTAGTGCCTGGCCAAAGCGAAACTGGACGTTGTCGAGGAGGCGGATGCTGGCCGGGTAGACACCCGACTGCGCTAACTCATACAAGAAGTCGGTGCCTGTGTGGAAGTCCCGAAAGACGAGAGAGCCGTACTTCTTGACTTCGGGCAGACGGTGAATGCGGATAATGCCGCGAGTGATCAGGCCCAGGTTGCCCTCACTGCCGAAGACAACGCGGCGCGGCTCAATGCCCATCGAAACGCGTGGCATCGTCTCCAAATGCTCCAGTACGCCTTGCGAGGTGACCAGCGTCACGTTTTCGACAATGTCTTCAATGTTGCCGTAACGATTCTTCTTCATCCCGCTGGCGTTGGTGGCAATCCAACCACCGAGTGTCGACAGCTCCAGGCTGTCCGGCTCGTGGCCGCAGGTGAACCCTTCGGCTGCCAGCTCCGCCTCCAGGTCGCGACCCATAATCCCTGCCTGAACAGACGCGAGGAAGTTCTCTTTGTCGATCCACTCGATCTGATTCATTCGCTGCATATTGACCGAGACGATCATGCGCGTTTCTTCGACGGGTAGTTTCAGGGCGCAGCTGACGCTTGTTCCGCCACCGTACGGCACTAGACAGACGTTGTGTTCGTTGGCGAGTTCGATGATGCGCACTGCGTCGGCGTCGGATTGGCAGTAGAAAACCATATCCGTTACCCGCTCCAGCGACTTATAGAGGACCTTGTACACTTCGTCGGCCGTCGTCTGGCCATGACTGTGCAACAACCGGAGTTGTGGATCGAACGAGAACTGCGTCTCAGGAAAGGCCTCAGTGACGGCAGCGACAAACCCTTCGTTGATCGACGGCTCTGGAATCGGCTTGTCGGCTCGCTCCGGCTTCAGATCATTGAGGTCGATCTCGATATCCAGCACTTCCTCGATGAAGGGGAGGAAGTAGGGCATGTCGTAGCCGCTCACGGCGTAGCGATCACCCGTCACGCGCACGGTGCGATCAGGCTGCACCTCAAAGCGGGTATCCGCGAATCCCCAGCGGTGACCCCAGGGTGTGTCGTCAAGCGTTGCGTTCGTTTGGTCCAGTGATTTGTCAGCCATGGGTCTTACTCTTTTCTGCGTCGATTTGCTTCAGGGTGGGCATTATGCGTTAATCGCCTGCGTAGGGCAAACCGATAGACACTCTTTCATCTGGCGACCTCCATGCCCGACCCGTCGCCGCCAAGGAGACCCATGAGCGAGCAAGAGCTACCACATGACCCCTGAAGAGTTTCGGCAAGCCGGGCGCCAGGTCGTCGACTGGATTGCCGACTACTACGAGCAGGTTGAGTCTCTGCCCGTCCTGTCACAGGTCGAGCCGGGCGCTATTCGTGCGGCGCTGCCGGACAGCGCTCCTCAGACCGGCGAACCGCTGGCCGATGTGATGTCGGACTTGAATGAGATCATCCTGCCCGGCATCACCAACTGGCAGTCGCCAAACTTCTACGCCTTCTTCCCGGCCAACACCTCCGGTCCTGCCATCCTGGGCGAAATGCTCTCAGCCGGGCTGGGCGTCCAGGGGATGTTGTGGCTGACCAGCCCCGCCTGCACCGAGCTGGAGTCCCACGTGCTGGACTGGATGGTCGATATGCTGGGGTTGCCAGACGCATTCAAGACCGCGTCTGGGGGCGGCGGGGTCATTCAGGACAGTGCTTCCAGCGCGTCGCTGTGCGCCATGTTGGCCGCCCGCGAACGGGCCACCGGCTACGCGACAAATGAATGGGGCAGCGATGCCCGGCTCCGCGCCTACACATCCACCCAGGCTCACTCGTCATTGGCCAAGGCGGCAGGAATCGCGGGAATCGGCCGCCAGAATTTGCGTTCGATTGGCGTCGACGACACCTACGCGATGGACGTGAACGCGCTGGCCCAGCAGATAGCACTCGACAGGGAGAACGGGCTGCTGCCGTTCTTCGTCTCCGCCACGGTGGGCACGACCTCGTCCAACGCGCTCGACCCTATTCGGGAGATTGGCGCGCTGTGTCGTCAGGAGGGCGTCTGGTTCCATGTCGACGCCGCCATGTCGGGCACAGCTGCCGTCTGCCCGGAGTTTCGCCATATCCAGGACGGGCTGAAGCTGGCTGACAGTTACTGCTTCAACCCGCACAAATGGATGTTCACCAACTTTGACTGCGATGCGTTCTATGTCGCTGACCGAGCTGCGCTCATTCGCACGTTGAGCATTCTGCCGGAGTATTTGCGGAACGAAGCCACCGAGTCCGGCGCTGTCTTCGACCTTCGCGACTGGCAGGTGCCCTTGGGCAGGCGTTTTCGGGCGCTTAAGTTGTGGATGGTGATTCGCCATTACGGCGTTGAGGGATTGCAGCACCACGTCCGGGAGCATGTGGCGCTGGCCCAGACGTTCGCGGGCTGGGTGGCGGCCGATCCTGAGTTTGAACTGGTCGCCCCCGCGCCGCTCAATCTGGTCTGCTTCCGCCATGTGGGGGGCGATGCGGTGAATCAGGCAATATTGACGACGCTGAACGACAGCGGCGCTCTGTACATGAGCCACACCGTGCTTGACGGCCGCTACGTGCTGCGCATGTCGATTGGGCAGACCCAGACGCAGGCGGCACATGTCGCCCGCGCCTGGGAACTGATTCGCTCGGCGGCGACCGAGGCCACCGCCAGGCACCCGGTCGATTAATCAGCCTTAGCGGTTGCGGCCGTACTGCTCGTGGCTGGACACCCAGTCAGACGACGAGATGGCCGAAGCCAGGGAGATCTCACCCGCCAGCACGACACCGGCAATAATCTCGGCCAGCTTGTATACCTTGTCCTTGCCATAGCAGCCCAGAAGTTCCAGGCACTCCCGCTGCGTCGCCAGACCAGTGCCGCCGCCGTAGGTGGCAATAATGAGGGACGGAATGGTGATCGACAGGTAGAGATCGTCGTCGGGCGTCAACTCTGTGTAGAGAATGGCGGCTGAGGACTCCGAAACGTTGGCCACGTCCTGGCCGGTGGCAATGAACATCGCCGTGATGGCATTGGCCGAATGCAGGCCGTTGTTGTTCGCGCCGGAGAGGATCGTGCCAACGTTGGCAACGATTGAGTGGTAGAACAGATTAGTCGTTTCCACGCGCATATGCTGGGCCAACACGTCTTTCTTGACCACGCACTCGGCGACCACCCGCTTGCCGCGCGTGCGCATCACGTTAACTTGTGACGCCTTCTTGTCGGTAGCCAGATTGGACTCCAGGTAGAAGTGGCGGACGTTGGGATACTGGTCCAGGATCCAGCTGCAGGCCGCGAAGGTGGCCCGCCCAACCATATTCTGCCCTGCGGCGTCGCCGGTGCTGAAGTTAAAGCGAAGATAGGCGAACTTGCTGGCCAGATACGGTTCGACGTACTGGAGCTTGGCAATGCTGGAGGTCGCCTCGGCCTGCTCGCGAATGGCGTCGATGTTCTCTTCTACCCAGTCCACAAAGCTGCGGGCCTGGCGCGCGTCGTCAAAGACAAACACAGGAGCGCGCTGCATCGCGTCACCCACCACACTGCACATCACACCGCCGGACAGATTAAGAATCTTGATACCGCGATTGTAGGAGGCGACGAGCGTCCCCTCAGTGGTGGCCAGCGGCACAATGAAGTCGCCGTCGGCATGTTCGCCCCGGATATGGATCGGACCGGCAAAACCGATCGGCACCTGGGCAACGCCCGTGAAGTTCTCGATGTTGCCTTGCAGCATGGTCGGGTCGAAGGAGTAGTGGGAAACGTGATTCAGTTCCGTACCCGTATATGACTTCACAAACTCCTGACGAGCGTCGATGACCTCTTGCGAGTAATCATTCGCCGAGCTGCGCGGAATCTGCGTGCGACGCTCGACCTGCTCGGTGATGGCGTCTTCTACCTTGAGCTTCAGCGTTCCGAAGGGATCGCTCTCAAAGCTAATCTCGATGCTGTGCTTACCGACCGGCAGCGGGCTGATAGCCGCGACGATGTCGAGCGTGCGGCGCAGCGGAAACTCCATCGGAGCGGCCGCCAACTCTTCCGGGGTCATCGTTTCGCCTTCGCCCAGGTCAATGATGATCGCCTCAAGCGGAACGGACTCTCCGTCAAACTTCAGGCCCAGCAATCCGCTAAGCGTCGCGTCGCTGAGACGGTTCTTGACCGAAAACTCAACGCCGCGATCGGTGTTCTTCAGGCTGCCAAATGTATGCAGTTGCTTGAGCAACAGACTCGGTATCGCCAATGCCATGAGCTGCTTCCTCCGTGTGATAGCTATTTCGATGTCTTGCGCGTGGCTCAGCCCCCGCTGATTGGGTGCAATAGTAGCGGCATTGAACCAAAATGCCCACTCATAGACCGTGTTGCTGGTCCCAGAGCTGCCGGGTGATCTCGGCGTGACCTGTGTGGATGGCCGTGTGCGCCAGCGCATGGGCCAACGCCCAGGAAACCGTCTGCTGGCGACCGTCGGGCATAGGCAAGGGTTGCTGCTGCTGAAGATGGGCCACCGTCAGCGCTTCCAACACACCTCGGCTGTGAGCCAACGCTTCGTCCAGTGCTTCCTGCAATCGGTCTGCCGTCATCTGCTCCGTTTCAAACTCAAGCGCTCGGACGCGATCCGAAGGCGTTTGGCCAACGACGTCCCCAATCCAGTACCGCTCGGCCTTCGCCGTATGCACAATCAGGACTGCCAACGAGTTCATGTCCGGGCCCGGAGACCAGTCAAGTGCCTCGGAAGATAGCCCGACTATCGATGCCGCCAAACTATCATGCAGGGCGGAGAGCTGGTCAAAGTAATCTGCAAGCTGCTGCTCCATGGTGGTTGCTCATTTGAGCGGACTGCCTTCGCTTCAGTCGCCTGTTCGGGCCTGGGGCTCTTGAGACGCCCGGAGGAGGCCAACCACCGCCTGGCGCTCATTCGGTCGGGCGGCATTATAGCGTGGTCTGAGCAAGTCGGGCACGGTCGCTTCCAGTAGTGTGCCACCATCTTGCCCAAACACAGTGGCTGCTGTATAAGTCCGGAGTTGGCAGCCGGGTAGCGCTTCGGACACGAACCGCTCGCCGGTCACGGATCTGACTGATGAGCACGTTCGACACATCGGCCGATAACGGCGTCTCACGGGCGTATATTGCGTTGGCACTCGGGCTGCTGGGGCTGGGCTTCTCCGGTATCTTCGTCAGCCTGGCGCAGGCCCCCGGCGCAACGGCTGGATTCTACCGCATGGGTGTAGCGACTGCGGCGCTGGCTATCCCGTTTGGGCTGGAGTTGCGCCGTACCGGTCGCCTGCCGCGGCGCGAAGTCTTGATCGCCATGGCCGCGGGCGCGTTCTTCGCCGGCGACATCTTCTTCTGGAACAGCGGCATCCTCATAAGCGGGCCCACCAACCCCACGCTCATGGGCAATACGGCCCCGATCTGGGTTGGTCTGGGGGCGATGATCTTCTTTCACCAGCAGCTAACCCGCCGTTTCTGGTTGGGGTTGGCAGTTGCATTGGGCGGCGCGGCGGTCATTCTCGGTGTCGATGCAATGAATGACGTCGGCCTGGGCACCTTTTTCGGTCTCATCTCCGGGATGTTCTACGGGGGCTACTTCTTGATCATCCAGCGGAGCCGACGCGGCCTGAGCACACTAACGTCCTTCTGGATTGCGGCGGCCACTTCGACTGCGTTGCTGGCCATCGTTGCCCGGGTACTCGACCAACCCTTAACCGGGTACTCCACTCAGACCTACCTCTATCTCATCGGACTTGGGCTGGTTGTACAAGTCGGTGGCCAGATGTTGGTCAGTTTCTCATTAGGATACTTGCCAGCGGCGTTGGTCTCGCCCACGCTGTTGGGCCAACCGGTGCTGACGGCCCTGCTGGCTGTGCCGATTCTTGGGATCCCGATCACGCCAGTGCAGATTGGCGGCGGGGCGGCCGTTCTCGTTGGCGTGTTCATCGTCCACCGCAGCCTCCAGCCCGGTATCCGGTCCGGCTAGTTGGGCCAGACTCGAGCCAGAGCGGTCACAGGGCACTTTCGCTGACTAACTATCTGGGCGTCCGTGCTGGACTGAATGGCGCTTTGTCCAAACCAATTTGTGCATCTTGTCCACTTGCGAGGGGAGTGTGAACCCTTATAATTGCTTTTCGAAGCCATCATAGATGGTAGGATAGCCTTATGCGCAACAAACGGTTGCAGGAGACGTATTAGCCCGATTCGCATATTGATCGCCTAGACCGAGACTGCCCGGCTCCTATCTTCCCCGGCCCAGCTCACATATGTAACAAGTGCCAGGACTGTTCCTGACCAAGGAGTAGTTGTTCGTCATGTCATCTTTCAACATCAAGCGGGTTCTGATCGGCCAACCGTTCCCGACCAGCTCCGATATTCACGAACGGGTGGACAAGATTCGCGGACTGGCGATCTTCGCCTCAGACCCGATCAGCAGCAACGCCTACGCTACCGAGGCCATCATGAGCGTCCTCATCCTGATGGGCGTTGGCGCGCTGCGTCTGACCATGCCTCTGGCCATTGGTGTAGCGGCATTGGTTCTGCTGGTTGTTTTCAGCTATATCCAGACCATCCTTCATTACCCAAACAGCGGTGGCGCCTATGTGGTAACGAAAGACAATATGGGAACGGTGCCGTCGTTGTTTGCGGCAGCGGCGCTGGTAACAGACTACATCCTGACCGTTTCCGTATCAGTAGCCGCAGGCGTCCGGGCTCTCACCTCTGCCTTTCCCGAAGCGTACGACTACCGAGTGATCCTGGCTCTGGCTGCCATTGCCATTCTCGCCTGGCTGAACCTCAGAGGCCTGCGTGAAAGCGGCAGCATTTTCGCTCTGCCCACCTATGCGTTTATTGGCGGAGTCATGGTTGTTATTGCTCTGGGCATCATGCGTCAGTTCGGTATGCTGGGGCTATCTCCTAGCGTGGTTCCACCGCCACCACCCATCGAAGCCGCCCAGGATCTGACTCAGTTCCTAATTATCTGGTATATCCTTCGCGCCTTTGCGGCGGGTTGTACGGCGCTTACCGGAATCGAGGCCATAAGTAACGGCGTCAAAGCGTTTGAACCGCCCGAGGCAAAGAATGCTGCCGAGACGATGGTGGCCATGGGCGTCATTGCCATGACGCTCTTCCTGGGCATTACCTATGTCTCAACCAATCTGGGGCTCGTTCCTTTCGAGGAAGGTGGTGAAAGTATCCTGTCCCAGATGACCCGGGCCGTTGCCGGCGAAGGCATCCTTTACTACTGGGTTCAGTTCTTCACCATGATGATCCTCATTCTAGCAGCCAACACGGGCTTTCAGGACTTCCCTCGCGTAAGTTCCATTCTGGCCAGCGATGGCTTTCTGCCCCGGTGGATGCAGAATCGTGGCGACCGGTTGGTCTTTAGTGGCGGCATCGTCACGCTGTCGGTCATCTCATCCATCATCGTAATCGCCTTCCGTGCCGACGAGATTGCCATGTTGCCGCTTTATGCTCTCGGCGTCATGCTCGGTTTCACGCTCTCGCAATACAGCATGAGCAAGCTCTTCAAGAAGATTGGCCAGCTTGAGCCAGGGCAGACTGCGCTCACCAAGGAAACAACGATCCATTACGAGAGCAACTGGCGTCTAAAGCGGGCGTTCAGCCTCTTCGGTGCCATAGTCACCGGAATCGTCCTCGTGATCCTCGTTGTCACTAAGTTCACTGAAGGCGCGTGGGTCATTGTCATCACCATCCCGTTGCTTGTTCTGTTTTTCCGCACAGTCCACCGACACTACATTGATGTCGCCGTTTCCCTCAGCACACGTGGCATGACCTCCGGCGATTTGCCGGAGATTGCCAACGTGGTTATCGTGCCGATTGGCGATGTGCACCGTGGCACGGTGAGGGCTCTGCAATATGCTCGAATGATCTCCGACGATGTCCGAGCGCTGGCCATCTGTACGAGTGATGAGATGCATGACCGGATCGTGCGACGCTGGGAGCGCTTCCCCACGGTGACGCAAACGATTCAACTTGTCTGCGTTGACTATGACTTTCGCGACATTTTGACACCCATTGTCGATTACATTGAGCACGTCAACCACAACGAATTCCCGGACCAGGTCATTACGGTTGTAATCCCCGAGTTCATCCCGGAAGAGCTCTCTGCGCAGTTGCTCCACAATCAGACGGCCAACATCCTGCGCTTACGTCTGCGTCACCACGAAGACATCGTGGTCATTGATGTCCCTTACCATATTCACCCTACCCCATCTGACGAAGCGAGGATAGAAGCTGACGCGGCCGCCAGGGACTGGACCGACCGCGCTGTCATCATCGAAGACACGCAACCACCAGAAGGGGCCGAGAAAGACGAAGGGAGCGCCATATGAAAACTGACAAGCAGCGCGCGCAGGCTATTGACCCAGTTGGGTCTGTCTGCGACCAATCCCGGCAGTTGTAGCGGACCCGACACATGGCTCGACTCTGGAGCCGAGCCGATCGTTTCCTACGATCCCACGACCGGAGATGCGATCGCCAGCGTAATCCCAGCTGACGAAGCCACCTACGAAGCAGTGATTGGCCACGCCCAGGCCAGCTTTGCTGAATGGCGCACATGGCCTGCCCCCAAACGGGGCCTGGTCATACGCGATCTGGGCAACGCGCTGCGCGACAAGCTTGAGCCGCTGGGCGAGCTTGTTTCGCTGGAGATGGGCAAGATTCGGGCGGAGGGCATCGGCGAAGTGCAGGAGATGATCGACATCTGCGACTTCGCGCTCGGTCTGTCACGCCAACTGTATGGCCTGACGATGCACTCCGAACGGCCGCAACACCGCATGTATGAACAGTGGCACCCGCTGGGTCTTGTCGGCGTCATTACGGCTTTCAACTTCCCCGTCGCTGTTTGGTCCTGGAACGCGGCGCTGGCAACCGTCTGTGGCAATGTCGTGCTGTGGAAGCCATCGGAGTTGGCCCCGCTGACCGCCGTGGCCGTGCAAAGCATCGCCAACGAGGTCATGGCCGACCACGGGGTGAGCGGCGTGTTCAACCTCGTTGCTGGTGGCCCGGCCATCGGCCGGGCGATGGCCGCCGATCCGCGGCTGCCTCTGGTCTCGTTCACCGGCTCGACCAGAGTCGGCCGCACCGTGGCCCAAACCGTGGCCGGTCGCCTGGGCAGGACCATTTTGGAGCTGGGCGGCAACAACGCCATTGTCGTGGCGGCCGACGCTGACCTCGAACTGGCCACCCGGGCCATCGTCTTTGGAGCGGTCGGAACCGCCGGACAGCGCTGCACCAGCACCCGCCGCATCATCGCCCACCGTGACATCATCGACGCATTGGCGCAGCGGCTGTCCGCCGCCTATGCTCAGGTGCCCCTTGGCGATCCGCTCGATCCGGCCACACTGCTGGGCCCACTTGTCACCGAGCCGGCCGTGGCCAGGATGCAGGCGGCCATACAGCAAGCTCAGCAAGAAGGCGGTGACCTGTTAACAGGCGGCGCACCCCGCCCCGATCTTGGACCGCAGTTTGTCGAGCCAGCTATTGTCCGCATGCCTGCCCAGACAGATATCGTCCGCCAGGAAACGTTCGCGCCGATTCTCTATCTGCTGGCTTATGATGACCTGGATGAGGCGATTGCCCTCCATAACGATGTGCCGCAAGGGCTATCGAGCGCCATTTTTACCGACAGCTTACGGACAGCCGAAGCGTTCCTGGCAGCCACGGGCAGCGACTGCGGTATCGCCAATGTCAATATCGGCACGTCAGGGGCGGAAATCGGTGGGGCGTTCGGCGGCGAGAAGGAGACAGGCGGCGGTCGCGAGTCGGGGTCTGACGCGTGGAAAGGGTACATGCGCCGCCAGACCAATACCATCAACTGGTCAACTGACCTGCCGCTGGCACAAGGAATTTCATTTGATGCCTAGATAACGCTCCGGCTGGACGGGTCGGGCCACATTCGCTTTCGGGCTGAGTTCGTAGTCTAAGGTCAAGGAAGGAAGCAGACGCGCATCCAATCCGACGCATGGCCTGGATTGCTTTCGGCTTTGAGCGACTACGGGCCAACCTGGTGATGGGCGAGCAGACGATATTCTGAGAACGGAAGCCAGTGCCGCCGCATTGGGCGGTCCGGTGGTCCTGATCGTCACTTCAACCCCGCTTCCGGTCGCGAGGGGCGGCAAGATTATCACCATCTACAGCAACGTACCGGCGGTCACTCCCATCCCAAGCCGGGTCATTTCGGCAGACGATCACCCGATACTCTCATTCGAGAATAAATCTGCGTGTGTTACTGCTCTCACATCTGTTACAATAGGAGTTAGCTGCGCCATTGACGATTATGAGCTGGATCTGAACCCAAATCTGGTTCAATCGAGGCTATTCTTAGCGGTGTCAGACCCGGGTCGCAGAAAACGGCCCAACTTTGGCGGACTTGTTCCGGCGTTCGGCTGTTTCTGTTAGAATCATTGATGGTGTGCTGAACGGAAATTCAGCAGTTTTTGTTTGTATGGTGGGTGTTTGGTGAGTCCGGCCACATCATCTCGACGCAATTATGCCGTTAGGAGTGTCTGTAAACATCATTGCCACATTGTGGGGCAGACGGGAAATGCATAGACAACGCAGGGGCGGCCGCTCAGAAGCCATGTATTCGAATAAGAGAAAGCTAGGTGGCTAGAGACTCATTCATCCTTCGCCTCAGGCCTCGTTACTTAAGTCGATATCGCGATATCGTGAGCGTTTTCGCGCGTAACGGGTTCGGAGCAGCCTTTGCGCAGCTCGGCCTCGACAAGACGCTGAACATTCCTAGCCGCCTACTGCGCCGCACGGATGCTGAGTTCGAGAGCATTCCGCCCGCTGTCCGCTTGCGTCTGGCCCTGGAAGAGTTAGGGCCGACCTTTGTCAAGTTGGGCCAGATTGCCAGCACTCGGCCCGAGCTGCTGCCCCCGTCCGTCATTACCGAGCTTAGCAATCTGCAGGACAACGTGCCGCCCGCACCGTGGCAACAGATGCAGCCTCATATTGAAAAGGAGCTGGGACAACCCATCCACGAAGTTTTCCTTGCGTTTGACCCGACTCCCATTGCGTCGGCATCTCTTGCCCAGGTTTACCCGGCGCTGCTTCCGGACGGAACCGAGGTTGTGGTCAAGGTGCAGCGCCCGGGCGTGGAGCAGACTATCAACACGGATCTGGCCATCATCATGGACGTGGCCAATCTGGCCAAGGAACGTCTGCCCGGTTTTCTGCCGTTCGACCCGGTCGACCTGGCGGAGGAATTTGCCATTGCCTTGCGTGATGAGTTGGACTATCGGCTCGAAGGTCGGAACGCCGATCGCTTCCGTGATAACTTTGCGGACGAGAAGTTTCTCTACGTCCCTATGGTGTACTGGGATCATACGACTGACAAGTTGATGGTCCAGGAACGGCTCCGAGGAATCAAGTTCGATGACTTCGAGACGATGGATGCCCTGGGGTATGACCGCGACGAGATCGCCATGAACGCCTCTCGCCTGGTCGTGAAGGAAGTCCTCGAGGATGGCTTCTTTCATGCTGATCCCCACCCCGGCAACCTATTGGTCCTTCCAGGTGAGGTGATCGGCCTGCTCGATTTTGGCACGGTCGGCTATCTGGACGACCGCGACAAGTCCAGCCTGATCCGGCTCTATATCGCCATTATTCAGCTTGACGCGACGATGGTGACGGACCAGCTCATTCGGATGGGTATTGCCGACCCCCTGGTGGACAAGCTGGGCCTGGAGCGCGAACTACAGCGCCTGCTGCGTCGCTACGTGGGACTGCCGCTCAAGGACGTTTCGGCCAGCGAGATGCTGGGCGATGTCCAACCCATCATCTATGAGTATCGCCTCAAAGTACCGAGCGACTACTGGCTGCTTATCAAGACCCTTGTCATCATGGAAGGCGTCGGCAAGCAGTTGGCCCCGGACTTTGACGTGTTTGAAGTCTCGGCTCCTTATGTGCGTAAATTCCTCATTCAGTTAGCCTTGCCAACAGCATGGGGGCCTGACGTACTGCGCAGTTTCACCGGTTGGACGCAGTTTCTTAATGAAGTCCCCCGACAGACAAATCGTCTGTTGACGCAAATCGAACGGGGCGACATTGAAGTAACGGTCAACGAACCATCAATAGATGGCCTGTCCAAGCAAATCAATCTGGCCGCAAACAGGCTGGTCCAGGGTTTTCTGATGGGATCGCTCATTCTTGGTCTGGCTCTGCTACTGCCCAATCTGAATCTAACATGGCCCTGGGGTCTACTGACCTGGATCATTGTCATCTTGTTCTTTGGTTTGCTGTTGATGGCACTCTGGTTGCTCTGGATGATCTGGCGTTCTGGCCGAAATCTGTGATGAGCAAGCGCTTCCCCCTACTATCCCAGCCGCGAAAGGTTGGATGTTTGTATGTATGATAGAAACGAAGTAGTTCAGCAGGTCAGCCGCACCTTCGCCCTTTCGATCAACGTGCTCCCGGGCACGCTGGGCGACGCAGTGGCGCTCGCGTACCTGATGTTCCGCATCTCCGACGGCATCGAAGATCACTCGGAACTAACTGCCGAACGCAAGATCGAGCTGCTGGATATGTGGGCAGCCATACTGGCCGGCAGCACGCCGGTGTCTCACCTTACCGAGGCCGTAGCCGATCTGGACAGCAGCGATCCGGAAGTGGAGATTGTTCAGAACGCGAACCTGGTGCTTGATTGGCTCCACGAGCTGCCTGAACCATTCCAGCAACCGATTGTTCAGCATGTCTACGACACCACTCGCGGTATGTCACGTTGGCAGGCGCATGGTCCCTATGTGGCGGATGAGGACGAGCTTGACGACTATATGCACGAAGTGGCGGGGCGGGTTGGCTATCTGGTCACAGATCTGTACGCGCTCCACGCTCCGGCGATCATGGAGCGCCGCGATGAGCTGATGCCCCTGTCGCGCCATTGTGGGCTGGCCTTGCAAACGGTTAATGTCATTCGGGGCATTCCCAAGGATTTCGTGCGTGGCTGGGTGTTCACACCGCGCAGCTTCTATGAAGAGATGGGTCTGACGCGCGAGACTATGCTGGCCCCCGGCAACCGGGCCAAAGCGTTGAAAGTGGTCGACCGATTGGCTGCGAAAGCTGACCGACATTTGCAGTACGGTCTGGAGTACGTGACCGCTTTTCCGCGCACCGAGCACAGCATTCGCCTGTCACTCATGTGGCCGTTCTTCTTCGCGGTGCGCACGCTGGCCATCAGCCGGGGCAATCCGCTTGTGCTGACCGGCGAGGCCAAGATGACGCGTCCGGAGATCAAGCGCATCGTGGCCAAGACGCAACTGTTCGGCTGGTCCAACAGCTGGCTGGACAGCTACTATCAGCAGCTCGCCCAGCGGCCCGCCGTTGTCGCCCCCAATACGCGCTGAGGAGTCTTACTTGGCAACGAACGGAGACATTCCCGATCCGCTCTAGATGTCCGGTCAACAAGTGGCCCGCACAAGGAAAGTAGTAACGCTATGACGACTGAATCCTCCCAACCAGAGAACCCGACGAGCGCGCCTATCGTTCGTACGTATCAGATCGACCCGGAGCACACAGTAGTGCTTCAGGGCAGTGTGGTGGAGTCGAATGCGGCTCCGGAGGAAAGCACGCCCCAGGGACCGCCCGCAGACGGCAATTGGCCGCCCCTGATCCGCCTCGTCTACGGCAGTGCCACGTTGTTGACCAACGAAGTGGGTGGGCGAATGGTCGTGCCCGATGATGTGCTGGCGACACGTTCGCCAGAATCGGTGCTCATTCCGGAATCCGAGTGGGACTCGATTACGTCGCCAAGTTCTTTGACGCAGGCCCGCTACTTGACAGTCGGCGCCCTGGGAGACGCTCGCAAGGCAGCGACCGGCGGATTGCAAACCGCGCATGGGATCACCCACTCGACGGGCAAGATGATTGGCCGCGTGGTCGGGCCGGTGTGGCGCAGCTTTTTGCTGGCTCCGGTTCGGGGTCCCGTGCACCAATGGCGCTTGCGCGGCGAGCAACAGGTCAAGGAGTGGATTGTCGAAGGGCGTCTTGAAGAAGCCCGCAGTCAAGCCCTGGCAGAGGCGTCGCTGACCAACCTGGTTCACGAATCTGTGACTGACCTCACAGAGAGCCCGCAGATTCAGGTCCTGGTGCAAGATGTGATCCAGAGTCAGAGCACCAGCATCCTTACTCAGCTTGTGGAAGAGACACGAGAGCGCTTCATCAGCGTGGATATGGTACTGTCCGGAACATTGGGCAATACCAGAGCGCCGCGGCCAGAGTTTCGCGATCACTATCTGGATGCGTTTGCCCAACGCCGGCCCCAGTACCAACACATGAATCTGGCACTGACAATGGCGGGGACCTATGCAGGCTATGTCAGCCGGCTCGTGGCATTCATCATTGACGTGACGCTGCTGCTGTTGGGGCTGGCGCTTGCGTCCACCTTCATCACCAGCACTCTATCCCTCTTCGGCGCTCTCGATGTCGTCCGGCAGTTCCTCAACTCTGGTTCGTTGATGGCAGACATCTCCCTGGCGCTGCTCGCGCTCAGCAACTTCTTCGCGGTCACAGGCTACGGCGTCCTGTTCTGGACACTTACTGGATCCACGCCCGGACATGTTCTGCTCGGCCTGCGGGTGGTGGACAATGCCGGCGATCGCCTGTCCTTCTGGCAATCGGTCAGACGCATGATCGGCGCCTATGTGGCCGGATTCATCTTGTTCATTGGCTTCATCTGGCCCCTGGTTGACAAGCGGCGGCAGGGTTGGCACGACAAGATAGGCAGCACATTTGTGGTGTACGACTGGCCGGCACGACCCGACGAAAACTTTCTTGATGATCGGGTGCAGCAGGAATTGGCAGAAGACAGGCAGTCGTAGCATCTCCCGACCGGGCAGAAGGTGGTTGGCGACGAACCGCGGCTCACCGTAATTGAACGAAACCCTGGCTCGGGCTACAATTATGTTTGAGTCACCAGGGGTTTCGAGCCATGAGCCACAACAAATCACCCGATCGCGAACACAAGCAGAACCACGAATCCGCTGCGGATGTTCCGGCGCTGGTCGATGTCCAGCTGTTGCCTACACGCATTCCCGAAATCCAGCGCGATCCGCTGACATTCATGATGCGGAATGCGGCCGAACATGGTGATTTCATCCACTACCCGCTAGGCTTATGGGAAGTCTATCAGGTCACTCACCCGGCGATCATCAAACATATTCTGCAAGACAACAACCGCAACTACTCCAAAAACACCATCCAGTACAACACACTGGCGCAGGTGACGGGCCGTGGACTGCTGACGAGCGACGGCGAGCTGTGGTTGAAGCAGCGGCGACTGATGCAGCCCGCCTTCCACCGGCGGCGGCTGGAAGCGTACAGCGACGCGATTGTCTCGGCGACAAGTGACATGATCGACCGCTGGATTCCGTCAGGAGAGTCGCAGACGACGGTCGATATCGACGCTGAGATGATGCAAGTCGCGCTGGAGATCGTCGGACACACGCTCTTCAACCTGGACCTTCGCAATGAAGCCCAGGAGATGACTGAAGGTGTCCTGGAGATGTTGGAGTATGTCGTCTTCCGCGCTTCAACACCCATCGCCCCACCCCTCAGCCTGCCCACACGCCGTAATCGCCGCTACCTGGCGGCCATGGAGAAGCTCAACGCAGTGGTCTACGACACCATCGCTGCTCGACGGGTGGCAGGTGTTGACCGGGGCGACGTCCTGTCCATCCTGATGCAGGCCTCCGATGATGGCTCCGGCCCAGCCATGAGCGATGAACAGATTCGGGATGAGATGGTCACGCTTATCATCGCCGGACACGAGACAGTGGCCAGCGCCCTCACCTGGAGCTGGTATCTGCTCTCGCTTGATCCTGGTGTTCGGCAGCGCATGGAACGGGAGATCGACGACGTGCTGGGGGGAAGGTCGCCCACTGTCGATGACCTGCATGCCCTGGCCTTCACTCGGCAGGTGTTCGACGAGACGCTGCGGCTCTACCCTCCGGCGTGGCTCATCACCCGGCGCGCACTGAACGACGACCAGATTGGTGAGGCGACGATTCCCGGCAACGCGCTGATGATCATGAGTCCCTACGTTACCCATCGCCACCCGGCGTTCTGGGCCAATCCCGCAGGGTTCGACCCGGATCGCTTCACGCCCGAGGCAGTCAGCGAACGGCCGCGCTTCGCCTACATCCCATTCGGCGGCGGGCCACGTCTGTGCATCGGCGACAGCTTCGCCCTTCTCGAAGGGCCGCTCATTCTGGCGACCGTCGCCCAACGCATGCGCCTCGATCTGGTTCCCTCCCACCCGGTCAACGTCGATGCTTTGGTCACGCTGCGCCCAAGCGATGGGCTACTGATGACCGCCCAGTCCCGAACCTAGCGCGCCGAACGAGATCAGTCGCCGCCAGCCGCATCCCTTGTCGCCCATCCGCTGGCCGATCCTGACCTCGCGATCGGCCAGAGTTACCTGCGGTAGTTGACGTCTCTCAACCGGTGCTCCTATACTTCGCTACGATGTTCCTGCCAAATGACCAACAACGAGCCAGGCAAAACCAGGCACCAACGACGTTGGACCGAGCACGCCATGCTGCTGTGCGTCCGGGAGGCGTCTGAATGGGGGCCATCTGGGCCATCGGCGATGTGCACGGTCATCGCCAGAAGCTGCTCGCCGTTCTTCAGGCCAACGATCTGATCGATGAGTCGGGCCACTGGCAGGGAGGCGACCAAACGCTCTGGTTCCTCGGCGACTACTTCGACCGCGGGCCGGACGGGTTGGGCGTTGTGGCGCTTATCATGGCACTGCAGAGTGAAGCGGAACGTGCCGGCGGGCAGGTCGGCGCCCTGATCGGCAATCATGACGTGCTGATCTTGGCGGCCCGGCGATTCGGGACCGCCGACAACGGCACCCTGGGCGGCCGCTTTGTGGACAACTGGCGCGTGAATGGAGGGCAAGACAGTGACCTGTCCGGGCTAACCCCGGAGACGATAGGATGGTTGGCCGGGCTACCCGCCCTTGCTCTGACGGGCGGCCGTCTGCTCGCCCATGCCGACTCGACCTTCTACCGTGTTTATGGGGATGACGTGACCAGCATCAATCTTGCTATCCAGACCATATTGGCAGGCGATGATATCAAGGCATGGGACCGGCTGTTAGGCTACTTTGCACAGCGCCGCGCATTCACCGACCGCTTCCGTGGCCGGCACCGCGCCCAGCAATATCTACGTGCGCTCGGCGGTGGGCAGCTTGTCCACGCCCATACACCAATAGCCCGGCTTACCGGGCGCGACCCAAAGTCTGTGGTCGCGCCATACGAGTACGCCGGCGGCCTCTGTCTCGACACCGATCCCGGTCTGTATATGGGCGGGCCAGGCTTTGCCGTTAATCTCCAGGAACTAGTATGATCGAACACAACCACCAGCCGCTTACCGGCGACTATACCTACGCCCACCTGGACACGCCGACGTTCCGCTCGCTGTTCACGACATACCGTCCTCTGGTTTTTGGCAACACGCTGACCTACCAGCCGGACGAGGTGTACAGCGAAGAAGAGATCACCGCCATTCGCGAGATACAACGGCCGTTCATCGGCATGTACCGTCTCCAACTCGGCGTCTTCCACCAGCGGGATACGATCGCCGGCTGGACCGTTGGCTGGCAGAGCAAGGCCGACACCTTTTACATGGCCAACACCGGCATCTTGCCAGAGCATCAGGGAAAAGGAGTGTACACCAGCCTGCTGCCCGAACTGCTTGACATTCTCGGCCGCCGGGGCTTCCAGGTGGTGGAAAGTCGCCACACCGCTACAAACAACCATGTCATCATCCCCAAACTCAGAGCGGGCTTTGTCATTACCGGCATGGAAGTATCGGACCAGTTTGGGACGCTGGTCTGGCTCAGCTACTTCTTCAATCCGGTGCGACGGCGTATGATGGATGTGCGTACGGGAGAACTGATGCCGGACGATGAGATCCGGCTGCTGTTAGGTCTTTAGCTCGTTGACCAGAGCTTCCTGCGGCCCATCACAAGACACCGGCTGTGGCAGGCGGCATAACCAATGGAGTGACTATGCGAATCGCTGCGTTTTCTGATGTTCATGGTAATTTGAGCGCGCTCCGCGCCACCCTCGCTTCTATCGACCATCTTGGCGTGGATGAGATCGTCTTTGCGGGCGATCTGTGTCTAATGGGTGCGAACCCTCAGGCATGTGTTGACATGATACGCCAGCGGGGAATCTCTGCCGTCATGGGCAATACGGACGAGTGGGTAGCGGGCAGCAGCGCGCCACCTGCGGCAGTAGCCGACATGACAGCGTGGTGCAAAGCAAGGCTCACCGACAGTGCTCGCACATGGCTGGCCGAGCTGCCGTTTGCCCGAGCTATCCAGCCGACCGGTGACCCTGCATCCGCGCTCCACATTGTTCACGCCAACCCGGAAGATTTGAACCAGATCATCTATCCCAGTGAGGCGGCACAGATGGAGCGCTACGGCGAAGTGCGCCAGACCGACGAAGACCTTGCCCCCCTGCTCGACGGCATCAAGGGAGCCATCCTGGCCTTCGGCCATCTCCATTTGCCGAACGTCCGACCGTGGCGCAACATGGAATTGGTCAATGTCAGCTCAGTCAACATGCCCGCCGACGACGACGCGCGCGCCAAATTCGTCATCTTCACCTGGGCGGACGGCCGCTGGCAACACGAACATCATCGGGTGGCCTATGAGCCGGCAGCCGAAGTGGCTGCGTTCTGGAGCGCCCAACCGCCCGGCTGGCAAGAGATCGTCGCCGGGCTCGAAAAAGACGGCTACTATTATCCACAGCGGGTCTGATCGGCTAACACCCTCTACCCCACGTCCTAGCCAAATCCCACAAACCGCACACATCAGGAGGCCTTGATGACCGACCGAAAAGAGACAGTTGTGAAAAAGCTCAACGAAACGCGCAGCCAGTTCCTGGAAGCAACCGCATCGCTAAGCCCGGAGCAATGGGAACTGCCCATTTACGATGAAGAGTCTGAATGGCTGGCGGCCGACATTCTGAGGCACGTGGCCGACTCCGAGCGCGGCATGACAGCACTGATGGTCCAGATACAGGCCGGCGGGGAAGGTGTCCCGCCGGACTTCGACCTGCACCGCTGGAACAAACGGGCGGTAGGTAAGTTGGAGAACAAGACGCCCGACGAGCTGCTGGCGGGCATGGCGGAAAGTCGTCAGAATCTGCTGGCGTTCATTGATACCATCGAACCAGACGATTGGGATAAGAAAGGCCGTCACGCCAGCCTGAAGATTATGTCAATAGAAGAGGTATGCAACCTCATCGCCGACCACGAAGCCGGTCACGCAAGCGAGATCGCCAAAGCCATAGCCAGCTAACGTCTTCGGCCCCCCGTCCACAACACAAAAGCCGCCTCCCACAATGGAGAAGCGGCTTTTCATATACAGCGGACCAACCGTCGAGCGGCTGGACGTCTATCTACATTTGTGGCTCGGCCGGCTGGTCGCGCCGCCGGGCATACAAACTCTTGACGAGGCCGGAGGGCACCCAGGCCCCTTCGACAAAGTCGTAATCAGGAGTATCTTCCGGATACAGGTTGTTCGTCTTAAGCAGCTCGACAAGGTCTGGCTGCAGATCCTCGTAGCCAAGCTCGGAGCGCACGTGCCGGTAGTAGTTGTAATGGTTGAAGAAGTGCTTGTTCTCCACGCCGTAGGCCACGAACATGGCGAACTTCGGACCGGTGATGTAGCTGCCCGAATGAATGGTGCGCGGGTCGAAGATGACACAGTCGCCCGGCTCCGTCGGAATCCATGTCGCGTTGGAAGCCGCCATCTGCACGCGGGGCGACAGATAGTTGGCTGCTCCCAGCCACTTCAGCTTGGCTTCGTTCAGCTTCGTTGAGCGCGAGACTGCCCCTTGCGGCGGCTTGTGGCTGGCGTCAATGAAGCCCAGCTGCGAACTGCTTTCCGCATACGTCTGCAGGTAGATGCCTGCCCGAATGAGACGGTATGGCGCGTCTGACTCATCCCAATCCGGTCCCACGCCATACTCGCGATTAACGCTGTCACGATGCCACGAGATGGCCGAAAAACCAACATGGAGGTCGTTGTGCTGCAGAAAGCGGACGTTCTCGTCCACGATATTGCGCACGATCTCGACCAACCGTTCGTTGATGAACAGCGGCCAGAAGTCGCGGCTTTTGGCGACGCCGTCGGGCAACGTCCATGACGAACCGCCGGAACCACGCCCCGATCCTTTCCATTCCGCATCGCCCTGCATACCTGCCCGGGTGATGCCGGACACACTCTCCAACCGCCCGACGTAGAAGTCGACTTCTTCTGCGGTCAGGAGGCCGCGAACCACGGTGAAACCGCGATCCTGCAACTCTTTTCGCATTAACTCATAGTCCATTGGATTCCTCCGCGTCACGCCGATCTCAGATCCTTTTGTCCGGTCATGACATGTTCTTGTGTCGCCCAGCGGCGACGTTGGCTCCCATCCAGTTTACCTGTTTATGTGGCCACCATCAAAGTTCCGATGATCTTACCCTGCGCCGCCAAAATGGCAATCCACATTCTATTCTTCATGCGGCGGTGGCACACGCTCCATGGTGAATGGATCACGCACCCGTGTATATGCATTGCCCGCCAGCCGGCCGATTGGACCATACGCTTCCAGGTCAATCCGGCCATCTTCGATCAGATCGTCCCGAACATGGACACATTGCACCTCGCCGAAGACGGCCGCCCCGCCACCGGGCTGGTCGCTGACGACCACGATCTGCTGCAGCTTGCATTCAAACGCAATCGGCGCTTCGGCCACGCGTGGCACCCGGATGGTCTCGCTGGCCGCCGGCGTCACGCCTGCCCATTCGAACTCAGACTGACCGTAGGGCAGCGTGGTCGCGCTCAAATTCATGCGATCGGCCGTTTCCTCATTCGTCATGTTGATCACGAACTCAGGCAGCTGCTCGATGTTGCGCCACGTATCTTTGCGCTCGCGATTGTATGCGTGAACCCCGGGGCAGAATAGCAGCGTCATCGGCGTCGGACAGACGGCCGTGAAGTATGAAAACGGTGCCAGATTCAGATTGCCGGCCAGATCCATCGAGCTAACCCACGCAATTGGCCGGGGCAGCATGGAACCGATAATGAGCTTGTATCGATCGCGATGGGTCAATTCGTCAGGCGTGAGAATCATGCAGCGCTCCCGCCCTCGGGCGAAAGCCAGCTAAGGGCGTACCCGTCATCCTCGCTCTCAAGCGCAAACGTGGTCAGGTTAAGCGGTCGGAACGTGTCGACCATGACGGCCAGCTCTTCGGTGCGCTCCTTGCCAATCGACCCTTCATAGGTGCCCGGATGCGGCCCATGGGGGATGCCGTTCGGGTGGACGGTGATCGATGCCCGTTCGACACCCTTGCGGGACATGAAGTCACCCTCCACATAGTAGAGCACCTCATCCGAGTCAACGTTGGAGTGATTGTAGGGCGCAGGAATGGCCAGCGGATGATAGTCAAACAGCCTCGGCACGAACGAGCACAGCACATAGCCCGGCCCGTCAAACGTCTGGTGGACGGGCGGCGGCTGGTGGACCCGCCCCGTAATCGGTTCGAAGTCGGCGATATTGAACGCATACGGCCACAGATGGCCGTCCCACCCAACAACATCCAGCGGGTGGTGATCATACAGGAAGCACGTCGTCTGGCCCCGTGCCTTGACGTGGACCTCAAACGAACCGCGCTCATCATGCGTCACAAGGTCGTCGGGCGGCCGAATATCCCGCTCGCAATAGGGTGAGTTCTCCAGGAATTGACCGTAGTTGTTGATGTACCGCTTAGGTGGGGTCACATGGCCGTACGATTCGACGACCAGCATCCGCTGCTCCACACGCGGG
This sequence comes from uncultured Chloroflexia bacterium, assembly GCA_963715935.1. Lineage (GTDB taxonomy): Bacteria > Chloroflexota > Anaerolineae > Promineifilales > Promineifilaceae > Promineifilum. Next base: position 1,295,511 of record CAVQSM010000011.1, read on the forward strand.
TCAGGAATCAGTCGCCACATGACACCGGTGGGAATGACCAGGTAGTCGCCTGGCCCGTAGCGCAGCACGCCATATTGGCTCTCAAGCGTGCCCGTCCCGTCGTGGATGAACAGCACATCGTCCCCGTGGGCGAACTTGTACCAGTAGCTCATCGGCTCAGTCGGACGAGCAACATAGAGCACAACGTCGCTGTTCCCCATCAACGGCACCCGCCCGCTGATAGCATCACCATGCGCCGGGAATTCGGCGGTGCGCAAGTGGCGCGGACGTAGCGCACCGGTGAGTTCGTACGGAATCGGTTCAGTGGGCACAACATCCACCTCCCGCACAGCCGTGGGCGGATAGATGTGGTAGAGGATCGACTGGATCCCGGCAAAGCCGTGAATGCCCATCACCTCTTCGTGATACAGGCGGCCGTCGGGCTGCCGGAACTGCGTATGTCGTTTGTGCGGAATCTGGCCCTTGCGGTAGTAGTAGGTCATGCATTCGCCTCGCTTTCGGACCGGCTTGTCTGGCCGGCGGCCGTCTAAAGGTTGCCGCGCAACTCTTGTTCGCGTTCAATCGCCTCGAACAGGGCCTTGAAATTGCCCTTGCCGAACCCACGCGAACCATGTCGTTCAATGATTTCATAGAACAGGGTCGGACGATCCCCAACCGGTTTGGTGAAGATCTGCAGCAGGTAGCCCTCTTCATCACGGTCGACCAGAATACCCAGATCGGCCAATTGATCGACAGGCTCATCGATCGGCCCAATGCGATCTTCCAGCGTCTCGTAATACGCAGTGGGTACGCGCAGAAACTCAATCCCGTTGTCGTGAAGTTTAGTCACGGTGTCGACAATATCGCCGGTCGAACACGCGATGTGCTGCACACCGGGACCGTAGTAGTAATCGAGGTACTCCTGAATCTGGGACTTCTTCTTGCCTTCGGCCGGCTCGTTGATAGGGAACTTCACCTTGCCGGTGCCATCCTGCATCACTTTCGACATAAGCGCCGAATACTCAGTCGAAATATCTTCATCATCGAAGTGGAGGAGTTGGCTGAAGCCCATTGTAAGGGCAAAGAACTCGACCCACCGATTCATGGCTCCCAGCTCGACGTTGCCAACCATATGATCGATGTGGGCCAGACCGACGCCCTCATACTTGCCTCGGGCATTGGCCTCATGCCCGCTGCCGTTCCGCGCTGCGTACCCGGGCGCGAACGGGCCGTTGTACTCGCTGCGGTCGACGAACTTCAAGATTGTGTCACCGTAGCAGCGGATGGCCGAGTACCGGTAAACACCATGCTCATCCTCAAGGGCTGTCGGAGAAACGGCGCCGGTCGCCCCTCGGGAGGTTGACTCCCGATACGCGGCGGCTGCATCAGGCACGCTGAGGGCAATCACTCCGACACCGTCGCCGTGCAGCCAGGTGTGCCGGGCCAATGCATCATCCGGCCCCAGTGAGGCGGTCAGGACAAGCCGTATCATGCCCTGCTCCACAACATAGGACGCCTGCCCGCGTTGGCCGGTCTCCAGACCACTATAGGCGGTCGGCGTATAGCCGAAGCCGGTGCGGTAGAAGTGGGCTGCCTGTTTCGCATTGCCCACATACAGCTCCACATGATCTATGCCCTTGATCGGCAGAAAGTCATCGGTCATCGTTTTCACTTCTCCATAGTTGTTGTCGTGAGTCGTTCAGGTTGTATGTGCCGGTTCAAGCGCCTGGGCCACCACCCGGCCGAGGCGTTCAATCCCTTCGTAAATGTCGGCAATGCAGCAGTTCGAGTAGTTCAGGCGCATGTAGTGGTCGGCATGGACGCCCGGCAGAGCAAACGCCTGCCCCGGAATGAAAGCCACTTTCTCGTTCTCAACAGCTGTCTCAAGCAAAGACATCGTGTCGATGTGGCTGGGCAGCTCGACCCAGATGAACATGCCGCCCTGCGGCTTGCTCCAGCGACACCCGTCCGGCATGTAGGTCGCCAGCGCCGCCAGCATCGCATCACGTCGCTCACGATACGCATCCCGCAGCGTCTGCAGATGGTCGGGGAAGCGACCGGAGTCGAGGTAGGCTGAAACGGCCCGCTGTGTCAGCGCCGACGACTCCAGGTCACTCGCCTCCTTGACCACTGTCAGTTTGGAGACCAGGTGTTCCGGCACAATCGTCCAGCCGAGGCGCAAAGCGGGGGCCAGAATCTTGGAAAATGAACCTATGTAGAAGACATGGTCGTCACCCGCTGCTCGCAGCGGCGGCGGATTGTCTGTGCCGAACGTCAACAGTCCATACGGGTCGTCCTCGATGACGGTCAGATGATGTTCGGCGGACAGCGCAAGCAACGCCTGGCGCTTCTCGCGGCTGATGCTGACGCCCAGCGGGTTGTGGGCGTCGGGAATCACATAGAGGAACGCCGGGTTTGCTCCGGCTTCCAGATGATTCTGGATGTCGGTGACCGACACGCCGGTCGACAGATCGGTCGTGAGCGGCAGCACCCTAGGCCGCATCGGTGCGATCGCCTGCTGTATCCCGGTGTAAACCAACCCTTCCAGCAGCACTTCACCGCCATTGTCCAGTAGCAGACGTGACAGCACCGCCAGGGCTTGCTGGGCGCCGGTCGTCAGAAAGACCTGTTCCGGACCACAGGCCACACCGCGCTGTTCCATCAGCGCCACAATGTGACGCTTGAGTGGTTCGAACGGCGGGCCATATTGCAGAGCGCCCACGTCATTTGCCAACACAGTCCCCAGTGCCGCCGCATAATCCTCGGCAGGAAACAGTTCCGGCGCAGGCAGCCCCCCGGCGAAGGACAAGATGCCGGGTCGCCCTACGACCGCAATCATCTGCCGCAGCATGGAGCGCTGCATGGTGGATGTCCAACTGGCCAGCCGAATTTGTGGTTGAGACGCAAGGTTAGGTGCGGTCATTGGTTATCTCATTCAGGAGCACATACCGGCACAGGCGCTCGATCCTTGATCTCGTTCAGCACCAGGCTGGTTCGAATCTTGTCCATACCCTTAACCGGCGTCAATGTCTCCAGGATGAACTGCTCCAGATGCTTACGGTTGCGCACGACCACTTTAAGGAGGTAGTCGTACTCGCCAGTGATATGATAGCATTCCAGTACTTCCGGTATGTCGCGGATGCAGCTCTTGAAGTTATCGACCGCGTTCGGTTCGTGACGCTGCAGCGTCGCCTGGACGAAGCAAAGCATGTCGTAGCCGGCGGCCTCATGCTCCACAATCGCCTGGTAGCCTCGAATGACGCCCGTCTCCTCCAGGCGGCGCAGCCGCTTCTGCAGGCCCGGCGACGACAGTCGTACCCGTCGTGCCAGCTCAGCATTACTCAAACGGGCATCTGACTGCAAGTCTTGCAGCAGGCGGCGATCGATATCGTCCAGTGATGGATTTAGCATGGTTGTTCCTCTTTCACTGCTGGGGAATCGTAACAAGTATAGAGCTTGAGGTGTCAGATTGCAACCAGCGTTGGCAATTCAGTTAATTAAGTAATCTGGAACAGTTCGCCAGGCTGTGAAATCGAGCTTTGGGTGATTCGTCTCCCGCAGACAATGTTGGAAAATTCGATGAGCAACTGCTTCTGGTTGCCGGATAGGTGTATACTTCGGGCATGAAATCGAGTCGTACCATCCAGCTAGTTTTCGGGGTTGTCATTGTGCTGTTTGGGTTGCTTCTGGCGGCCTGTCAGGATGCAGCACCCGGCAGCCCGACGCCCTTTCCCACCTTGCCAGCCACTGTGCTCACTCAGACAGGTGCGCCGGTCGAAGCCACTTTGACGGAGCTGGCGGCTAATCCCGCCCTTTATAAGGACGAGCTTGTCACCGTCACCGGCCTATTCAATCGCCAACCGCTTCTGGTCTGCGAGGGCGAAGCCAACTTGTCGCCTGCGACGTGGTCGCTTGTTGAGGAAGGCGTGACCGTCCTCGCCGATGGGCTCGACCAGCAGGTGAGGTCACTGCTGCCGGAGAATCTGACCATGACGGCCCAGGGCAGATTGCGGCTGTGGAGCGGTCTGGTCGGGTGCGGCAAACAAGCCCAGGAACAACAGGTCTGGTATCTCGACGTCACACGCATCCTCTCACCGAGTCCGCTAACGCAGGCAACCCTGACTCCTGATGGGTTTGAGGTCGCGGTCATTGAGACTGGTGAGCAAACTATCGAGACACCCCAGCCGACCAACCAGACCGCCGAAACACCAGTTGAGGACGCGGAGACCGCGGAGATCACGGCGACCATCGCCGTTGACGCACAGCCGACCCAGGTCGCGGAAGTCCCAACAGCGGAAGAAACGACGGCAGACGCAGCGGCTTCGCCAACGGCCACACAGGCCGGGCAAAGCGCAGCCGTGACGCCACTGTCGACGACGGAGGCGAACGTCGAAGCTACAGCGACCGTGTCCGGCACAGCGTCCGCCACACCACAGGTGACGCCCGGAACGCCAACCGCCACGCCAATGGGCGGTGCGACTCCGACGACAGGCGCTGGACTAACGACACCGACGCCCAGCTCGGGCGAGGTCGTCCAGATGGGCGACATCCTTGATCTGGATGAGGAGATCGGCTCGGCTGTCCTGCCTGCCGGACGCATTCACAGTTACACCATTGAGATATTCGAGGATGAGGCGTTTTCCGTCAGTGCGATTGCGCCGGTGCCCGCGGATCTTGTCCTCTCAGCCAGGCTGAACGGGGAGACAATCGTCGACCGGCAGAATCTCGCGGCGGCTGGGGCCACCGAATCGCTGGATACGTCATTGCTCAATCAGGAAGGCACCTATGAAATCTGGGTAGCTACCGAAAACGGCGCAGCGGCCGAATATGCCATTGTGGCGTTCTTCGATGACGATTTCACCATTGTCTTCAACGGCTTCCTGACTCCCGGTCAGCCGCGCAGCAACGTAAGCGCCGGTCTGGACGAGACCCACTACTGGTTCTTCACCGGCACATCAGGCCAAACTGCGACCCTGTCCTTGACGACCGGCAGCGCTAATGATGGTCTGATGGACATTTACGGACCTGGGGCTGAATATCTGGATACGGCCGACGACGGGTTCGAAGGCGAGGATGAAACGATCACCTTTGGCTTGCCGGTTACAGGCCTCTACGCCGTTGCCGTGAGCGATATCGATTACGCGCCCATGACCTACACGATCCTGCTGACGCTGCAATAGCGTCGAGGACAACACCCTTCAGGCGGATTCGACTACCAGGCGGCCCGGGGAGCAGTTGCGCTTCCCGGGCCGCTTTTTCGAATCTAACCTGTTTCCAAGACGCAGCCTCTATCCTCTTCCAGATGAGCGACCCTTTGGCATTGCTAATTGTGGCGGGCGATCCGTTGGCGCGGGCCGGGCTGGCTGCCCTGATGGACGCCCTGCCAGAGTGCGATTTGGTCGGTCAGGTATCGGATGACGACCTGGCCACGCCTGCCACCGATGATTTGCTCCAGGAAGCAACAATCTTGTTGTGGGACATGGGGTGGGACGATGCGCCGCAAGAACTCCTGGAGCTGGTCGTTGATCTTCCGCCTGTCGTCGCCCTGGTTTCAGATAACGAGCAGGCGGCGGCGGCCGTGGCGGCTGGCTGCCGAGGTACGATCCCTCGCGACATGGACCAACCGGGCATCCTCGCTGTGCTCCAGGTCGTAGCAGCCGGCCTGATTGTGATCACCGACGACCTACTCCCCGACGCCCTAACTTCCATACCCAATGATGCGCCCGAGCTTGTCGACGATCTGACAACACGCGAGATGGAAGTGCTGCGCTTCGTGGCAGAGGGCTTAACCAACCGAGCCATCGCCCAGCAGATGACGATTAGCGAGCATACCGTTAAATTCCACCTCAACGCGATCATGTCCAAGCTGGGCGCCCAGAGTCGCACCGAAGCAGTCGTTCGAGCGACACGGCTTGGCCTCATCTCTCTGTAGCAAGCGGCCGTCACCTACCCATTCTTACAGGCACCGCCTGCCTGAAGCGGCGGCGTCGAATGGCTCCGGGTCGCTTAAGATTAACAGTATGCCTTTGTGGCATTGATTGATCATTCTTCCGCTAAAAGGAGTTCTACTAATGACATCCGCCCTTGTTGACAGTTCCAATGCAATGGCCCAGCTGGTCACTGATAGCAGTCCATCAATTGTCCGCGTCGAAGGCCGCCGCCGCTCGGCCGCTTCCGGCCTCGTCTGGTCAAAGGACGGCCACATTCTTACCGCTAACCATGTCGTCCGCCGCGATGACAACATCACCGTTGGTCTCTCTGACGGGGAGGTTGTGTCGGCCATGGTAGTCGGCCGTGATCCGACAACCGATCTGGCGCTGCTTAAGGTTGACGCAGCCGGGCTGCGGCCGCTGCCCATGGCAGCCGAGGCCGACATGAGCGTCGGCCATCTGGTGCTTGCCCTGGCCCGTCCGGGCCGGACCGTACAGGCCACGCTGGGCGTCGTCAGCGCGCTCGGCGGCGCATGGCGAACTCGCCTCGGTGGCCAGATCGACGCTTACTTGCAGACCGACGTGCTCATGTACCCCGGCTTTTCCGGCGGGCCGCTGGTCGGCGCCGGCGGTGCGTTGTTGGGTCTGAACAGCTCCGGCTTCGGTCAGGGCGTCAGCCTCACTATCCCGCACACGACATTATCACGCGTGGCTGGGGCGCTGGGCGAGCATGGCCATGTGCGCCGCGGCTACCTGGGCATCAGTACCCAGCGCGTGCGCCTGCCGGAGAGCCACGCAGAGACGTTGGGCCAGCGGTCCGGTCTGCTGATTGTGTCCGTTGAGCAGGGCAGCCCGGCTGATGAAGGCGGCCTCTTGCTGGGCGACACAGTCGTCTCGCTTAGCGACAAGGTAATTGGCAACCATGACGCCTTGATGGCGGCGCTTACTGGCGATGTTGTAGGTCAGAAGGAGATGGTTCGCGTGCTTCGCGGCGGGCAGCTTCAGGAGATCCCGGTCAAGATCGGCGAACGCGATTAGACGCCTTCACTTCCAGATAAAGCAGAACGGGCTGCCAGCAACCATGCTGACAGCCCGTTTTGATTTGCTTTGATATGCCTGACAATTAGTCGGTCAGACGCAGCGTCACAAACCGAGTGCCACCCATGATCGGTGTGATCCGGGCGCGACAGGATTGGTGTCCGTCCAATTCAATATCGGTCTCAACGACTTCGTCGCCATTGGCGCCGCCTTCGATGATTAAGCCGAGCACGGCCTTGTCGTTAATCAAGTCCATTACCGGACGGCCTATCCCATCCTCCGGCAGGCCGAACAGGTCACCCGCCGCCGCATTGAACATGACCAGGTGGAAATCTTCATCGACCACCAGCACAGCATCGTCGATCCGCTCAACCACCTCGCCCAGGACCTGTCGCTCGCGAGCGATCTCGTCGTACATATTGGCATTGTTGATGGCGATTGTGGCATAGCCCCCTAAGGCAGAGAGCGCCCGCGTATCGTTACTGTCAAACGACGTTTCCTTTATCTGATTGGTTACGCCCAGCACACCGATCGGCCGGTTCTGCAGAATCAAGGGGACATAGATCAGAGACTTGACCAGCAGCGCGGTGTGAGTCCGTTTCCACTGCGAATCGGTGCCAATGGCGATGGCCCGCTTCGTCTGCAGCACCTTACCGGCCAGGCTGTCGGTCACGCGCTTGCGCATCGATTGTGCTTTCGAGTCCAGATTCTTCGAAGCGCGAATGTACAACTCACCCCGCTCCTCATCCAGCAACATGAGCGAGCCTTCTTCAGCGCCAACGACATAGACGGCCGCTTCTACGACGCGCTGCAACACTTCTTCCAGGTCGAGGGAAGACGACACTGACTTTCCGACGCCATACAGCACATTGAGTTCCTGTGCGCGGCGCTGAAGCTGCGAGTTGCTGTCCATGAGCTGCTCAACAAGTTGGTCCCGTTCTTTTTGCAGCCTGTTCTCGCGCAGTGCCTTGTCAACTGATTCGCTCAACTCTTCGGCATCGATAGGCTTGATGATGTAATCCTTGATGCCCAGGCGAAACGCTTTAACAGCTGTATCCTCGGAGCCTTCTCCGGTGATCAAAATAGACGGGATGTTGACGTTGCGCTCGCGCAGTTTCTGCAGCACCTCCAGCCCTGTCATGCCCGGCATCTGCTGGTCGGTGATCATGAGGTCAGGCTCCTTGGCAATCGCCATTTCCAGACCCATCAGACCGTCGCTGGCCGTCATGACATCAAATCCCTTGGGGCGCAGGATATACTCGACTACAAAGTCGCGAATCTCTTGCGAGTCGTCGATAACCAATACTTTCTCGTACATAATAGGTTGTAAGCTGAGACTTCCCTGAACAGCCCGGGCCAATATTACTACTGCCCCCCTATCCTAGCAAGCAGCACTTGTCACTGCGTAGCGAGTAAGATAGCATGCACGCGCCATGAGCGGACTCCCCGACAGGCGGAAGCCTGACCCTATTTTACCGCGCGAGCAGAGTGCCAGGATGGCGCGCCTCGTGCTGCTTTTTGCCGTGCTGCTGACCATGTCTGCCTGCGGCGTAGCCGGCATCCTCCCTTCGACAAGCGAGGCCACGGCGACCGGCTCCGACGCGACCAGTGACCCGAATCAGACCCCTGCCCCTGATGACGCCGATATCGAGCCCACGCCCAACCGTATTGAAGCGGTGGTCACACGGATCGTCGAGCGAACGGTCTTCGTGACATCCACACCGCCCGCCGAAAGTCCAGCCGACGAAAGTGAGCCCTTGGTAGCACTTGACATCAGCCAGCTGGGACAGCTGCCAAATCTCGATCCACAGGTCACATCGCGGCAATCGCAGTTTGACCTGGGCGAAAATCTATTCGCCGGGCTGACGAACTACAATCCACAGACAAACACCGTTGAGCCGGAATTGGCTAAGGCGTGGAGCGTCGGGCCAGATGGTCGCACGTGGACCTTCACGCTGCGGGACGATATCAACTGGGTCCGCCCCGGCTCGCGTCCGAACGACGAAAACGAATTGTGGCCGGTGGAAATCGTGCGACCAGTCGTAGCCAGCGACATCGTATACGCGATTCGCCGCTTGTGCGGCCGCCAGGCGGAGAATGAAGTGGGGTACGCCCTATTCATTATTGATGGCTGTGAACGAGCGTTTACTGCCCTGGAGCCGACACAGGGTGATCTGGAAGGAATCGCGATACGCGCCATTGATGACACAACCCTTGAGGTCGTCTTGACCAAGCCCGCCGGCTACTTTCTAGCCCTGACATCCACGCCCTTGTTCCAGGCCCTGCCAGAAGAGTTTGTCGAGGAACTGGGGACGGAGTGGACAGGGCCTGCGGGAACACCAGGCACGGGCTGGCAGACGATTGAGAATATTGTGACAAGCGGCCCGTTCTTCATTGCCCCACCAGACTCGTCGTCACAGCGGGCGGTGCTCTACCGCAATGCCGCCTGGCCCATCAACCGGGGCGGCAATGTCGATTTGATTAACATGTACTTCGTCGATGAAGCGATGGACGCCTTTGAGTTGTGGCGCGAACGGACACTCGACGTTTCTCCCTTGCCTGCTTCTGAACGGGAGGATTTTCTGGACCGAACGCCAGACAAGCTGGACCTTGTGCCTGAGCAAGTCTTGTTCTACATCGGCTTCAACTTTGACCGCGGGGTCTTTAGCGAACCGGAAGTACGACGCGCCTTTAGCGCAGCCATCGACCGGGAGCGTCTCATCGAGGAGATCTATGGTGGGCGCGGCGTTGTCATGCGCCATGTGACGGTGCCAGGCGTGGTGGGCACCATTCCCACGGATGAAGTTGGTGTCGCCTACAGCCCCGACTACGCTCGGCAGCAGATGGCCGCTAGTAGTTACCGCAGCTGTCGCCTCATGCCGCCAGTCACGATGTTGGTTAGCTCGGCCGACCTGTCATTGCGGCAGGCGGAGCTTATCCGCGACATGTGGGTGGAAGAGTTGTCGTGCCCACAAGAGACCATCAACATCGAGCAGGCCCAGTTTGGGGCGCTGCTCTCCTCCACACGCCGCGACGCGGGCAACGACCGACCCGATCTGTGGGAGCTGGCATGGTCACCGGTGTATCCGGATGCGCACAACCTCATCAGCGATCTGCTGCATTGCACGGATAGCGAGAATCGCCAGAACCGGGAATGCAGCGAGGCGGACACACTCATTCGCCGGGCAGGCACTGCAACTGACGACGCCGAGCGGAACGCACTGTACCGGCAGGCGGAACGACTACTGTTTGGCGAAGGCGGATCGATGCCAGTGGCTCCACTCTATGTTCGCGCGCTGGACATCGTCCGCCATGACTGGGTCCAGCGCATCCCGGTCATCTACGGTGGAGAGCAGTACGATACATACGTGATCGATAGCGCCCTGAAAGCTCTGGAGCTGAGCCGTTGAGTGACATCCTGCTCTCCGACCTGGCAACTACCGCCGATATTGAACTCTCGACGGATCAGCTGGCCCAGTTCGCCCAATACGAGTCCATGCTGATGGCATGGAATGAACACACCAATCTGACTGCCATTCGGGAGCCGGGCCCGATCCGTGTTCGCCACTTCCTCGACTCGCTGACTTGCGTGCAGGTCACTGGCGATCTCGCAGGCCAGCGCCTGATCGACGTGGGCACCGGAGCAGGGTTCCCCGGCCTGCCGCTCAAGCTGCTTTTCCCGACTTTGCGGCTGACGTTGCTGGATAGCGTCGGCAAAAAGACGCGCTTTCTGGAGCATGTAGTCGCTGAGCTGGGCCTGGAGGGTGTCACGCTCATTCATGACCGCGCGGAAACGCTGGCTCACGATGCGGCTCATCGCGAACAGTACGAGTGGGCGGTGGCCCGCAGCGTGGCCGAACTGCGCGTCCTCGTCGAGTTACTGCTGCCTTTTTGCATCGTAGGTGGGACGGCATTGGCCATGAAGAGCGGCCATGTTGCAAAAGAGTTGGAAGCGGCCAGCATGGCCATAGAGACGCTCGGCGGCGGTTCACCGCATACCGCTCCAGTGGCGCTGCCAGAGATTGAGCAAACCCACTATCTGATTAGCGTTCCTAAAGTGGCGTCAACCGATAATCGTTACCCGCGACGGCCAGGTATGCCAGCCAAGCGGCCGTTAGGCTAAACCGGCTTCTGTGTCCGATATCGGCGGCGTTGGCGCTGCGTCGCGGTTGATTCGACCGCTCTCAACCGTCAAGTTGGTCGTTGAGTCAGTGAAGTCCGAAGGAAACATACCCATGTCGGTCGCTGTCATGAGCACCTGGGACGTGGCGGCACGCTCCACCTGATCGCCAATGTAGGACAACAACGCCTGGCGGCGCTGCATGTCCAGTTCGGCAATCACCTCATCCAGCAGCAGCAGCGGTGTGTCGTCCGTCTCCGCTTTCATCCAGTTCATCTCAGCCAGTTTGAGCGCCATGACGGCCGTCCGCACCTGACCACGGGAGCCATACTGCCCCAGGTCGCGCCCGTTGACCAGCATCGACCAGTCGTCCCGGTGGGGACCGACGTTGGTCGCGCCGCGGGCCAAATCGGCCTGCCGCGACTCAGCCAGCATCTCGCCAAAGCGAGCCGACACGGCATCGAGATCGCTGGCATGGTCTTCCAGCCACGCCGTGTCCGACTCCAGCGCGGCGCTGTCATCTCGCCCATTGGTACGCCAGCGCGGCGCGTACTGAAGGCGGACCGCTTCCTGATCGCCTATCAGCTCCTGGCGATAGATGTTCTGTGATTCGCGCCCCATCGCGGCAATGAACGACGCCCGGCGCACCAGGAGTTGACTGCCCGGCCCGATCAGTCGCTCGGTCAGGATTGCCAGCACGTCGTTAGCCTGCCGCGCGTCGGCCCGGCCCTCGGCCAGCCCACGCAGCAGCGCGTTTCGCTGCTCTAGGACCTTGTTGTAGCGCGACAGTGCGCGACAGTAATCGCTGTCCACCTGGCAGAGCGTGATATTGAGATAGCGCCGCCGGGCCGCGGGCGGCCCGGTGACCAGCTCAACATCCTCAGGCAAAAACATGACCACACGCAGCTGGCCAAGAAGATCCATCAGACGCACTTTGCGCCGGTTGATCAGCGCTTCCCTTCGCAGGCTGGGCTGCCCATTACGGCCGTTTTTCGGCTCGACGATCAGGCGCATCTCCAGCTGAACCGGCCCTTCCGGCTTGGCAACTTCTGCCACCAGACGACCGACGATGACCGGCTCCTCCTGGCGCATGGCGCTCCAGTTGACCAGTTGAATGTCCTGCCCCGCATGGGGTGAGCGCGTCGTGGCCAGGAAATAGAGTGACTCAAGAAGATTGGTCTTGCCCTGGGCGTTGTTTCCATGCAGCAGCACCACCCCGTCGGGCAAATCAAGCTCAAGCCGGGCGTAGTTGCGGAAGTTAGTCAGGGAGAGGCGACTGACATGCATGGGCGCAAAGATAAGTCGATTTCGACCAATAGACAAGGATCGACCGGGGAGTCGGGCCAAACGCATACTCGAACCTCGGCTCGCTCACAAGGCCCCCCTGTCATTCTTGCTCAGAGAGTTGACAATCGTGATCATCCAGGCCTTCGGGGATATACTAGGATGCTATCTATGGAGCTTCCCGAGATTCTCGACCGCCTCTCTGAGGTCTTTGACGAAGGTGACGTGCGACGGCTGGCGGCCAGTCTGGACCTTGTCTACGACTTTGTCCCGGGCGATTCGACGCGCGACAAGCTGCGCGAACTGCTGGGATACGCAGCGCGTCAGGGTCAGATGCAGACGCTGACCAAGTCCATCCTTGATCTCGAACCACACCTCGCTCCGCTGCTAGAATCTCTTACCGACCCCGAAAAAGACGACCTTGCCTGGCTGGAAGCGATGACGGCTGACGCAGAGGATCCGGTTGGCGCGGCGCTGACGATGCAGTGGGTTGAAGCGAAGGCGCCGCCGCCCGAACCGGCCGCCAACCCGTTTACGCCGGGCGTCGCCATCGATAATCCGGCCATGTTCTTTGGTCGCGCAACCGAACTAGAGAATCTTCAGCAGCGCCTAGATGATGGCGTAAACTCGGCCGTCGTCGCCACCAGCCGGCTGGGTGTCTCCTCCTTGCTAAGAGCGCTGGCCCGGCAGCTGGCCGAACGGGAAGGGCAGGAGATTCCTGCTTACATTGACCTCGCGAGTGACCGCGTCGATTCGCTGGCTACGCTCATCCAGACGATGTGGGCGCAATGGTGGATGCAGATTCGACCTGATGCGGCCGTTCCCGTGGTGGACAACCTGACCGTTCTGACCACGCTCATCGAGAAGATGTCGGCCGCACGATATCGTCTCGTCCTGCTGCTCGACGAGTTTGAGCAGATTGCCTGGCGCGTGCCGGTCTTTGGCACAGAGCTGTTCGATTCGCTGGAGCGGCTGGCGCAGCAGGGACATTTGCTCATCATAACCGGCTCACAAGAAACGCCGGCTGACCTGATGCTGCGGGCCAACCTTAAGTCAGAGTTGTACAGAGAGCTAAAGCACTTCGACCTCGGCCTGCTGGACCCTCTAGCTGCACGCGATCTCCTGATCCGGCCGCTTGAAGGCGCAATCCATCCGGTCGAAGCCAGGTCTGTGGAGCAGTTGCTGGCGCTGGCTGGAGCCCATCCCTTCTACCTCCAGCTGGCGGGTCGGTTGTTCTACGACACGGTGGCCCAACCAGATTACGCGCCGGCAGATGTGGGTATTCGTTTTCGCGTTGCTGCCGAACCGTTCTGGGCGGAGTTGTGGGACTCGCTGTCGCCATTGGCGCGCGCGGCCCTGCTGCCCGCAGACAAGAGTGCCGAGCTAATTTCCGCCGGACGCGTCATGCGACAGTTGAGTGTGCGTGGCGTGGTGGTGCCGGCCGATGAGGGATACCGGCCCTTCAGCGAAGGGTTTGCCATCTGGCTGGGAAGTCAGGCCGCAGCACGCGAGGCCCAATCAACCCCGCAAGCTCAGGTCAGCGAACAACCCCCGGTCGAGTGAGTGCAACGAGCGTGCGAATGTCAAAGCGGTTGCGAATCGCCGCATCCAGTTCTGGCGCAGTCGCCTCCGGGTAGTGACGTTGTAGAATCTCGCGGGCACGGTGGCGCGCCAACTCTCGTATATCTGAACTCCCCTGCTGTTCCCACTCATCCCGGGTGCGCCGGTCGGCCGCCCGGCCGACACGTGCCCCGGTTGAGGTCTTTGTACGCGGAGAGGACCATCTTCCTAAGTTGATCGTCAGTGACGCCAACGTCTCGCAATCTGACCGGCAAACCGCATGCCACCGCGAGACGTTCTACAGCTATGGCTGCTTGCACTGCCTGCCGCGCAGCCGGCAGTGTGCTGTTGCGGTCGGGATCAAGCGCCGCGGGCAGTGTGTTGGTCGAGACGTACGACTCTATGAGATGGGAAAGTGCGTCCATCCCGGTGGCGGCCGTCAAGCCGGCGGGCATGGTCATCGTTAGCTCCGGGTCGATGAGTGCCGTGGTGGGAATGACGTTGATGCCGCCAATGCCCGTCTTCTGGCGCGTGGTCTTGTCGGTGATGACCCCCATGGCGTCATCTCGGCCCCGGTGCCCGCCGTCGTGGGAATACCGATCATCGGCGGCATCTCGCCCACGTGCGGTACGGGCCGCGCCCTGTCACCTAGGATGAGCAGATAATCGGCGATGCTGGCTTCCGGCGGGCCGCCAGCCAGTTCCCGCACCGCCTTGGCAGCGTCGATGGGACTGCCACCCCCCTGCACCGACAATCAGGTTTGCGCCACTCTAGCGGAACGCGGCAGCCGCCGCGTCGACCGACTCGGTGTCTGGATTGGGCGGGTAGTGATCGTATGTCGTATAGCTGATGCCGGCCACACTCAGTGAACCCAACGCCGGATCCAACAGCCCAGCCGCTCGCACTGGTGGCAATTCCGGTCGTCATGCTCTCAATACTCCTGGCTAGGAAATCGATCCGATACCATAAGCGTCCATCAATGGCCGCCCGATTTCCAAGCGCTCCAGATGGTAGTCGGAGATAGACGAACGGAGCGTCTGGCCTAAAGCGGTCTGCGCCAGCGACTCACCCAAGGTTGGCACCAGACTGAAGCCGTGGCCGCTGAACCCAACGGCGACATAAAGAATACCCATACCAATGATCAGAGAATCAACCTGCTTGGGTTGGTCCTTACTATGCTCCTTGATTCTGGCGCAGTCGCTCTCTGATGCGACAGGTACGGCTAGGACGATTCAGCAATCGACGCCAGGCGAGCGCCGGACAAGCGAATAAGATCGTGAGGGTTGAGTTCGATGCCGGCCATGGGGTCGCCGCTGCTAATATTGACCTGGCGACAGCGAGCGATCGATTCATCGAACAGCACCGGCAGCTCTTCGGGTAAACAGAGGGGCGCTACCGCGCCTTGCACATAGCCCGTGACGGCCGTAATCTCTTCGGCGCTGGCGAACGAGAGGCGTCGCCAGTCACCAGGCAGCTGGTCGCGCACGGCGCGATAGTCGACCCGGTCCGGACCCAGTACGCACGCCATTACGTAACGGCCTGTTTTGCTTTCGCAGAGCAGGATGGACTTGACCATTTCGCCAGTGACGACGCCACGTTGGGCGGCCGCTTCGCCAACCGTAAACACCGGCTCGCTGTGTGGCAGGAGGCGATACGGAACCCGGTCGGCTTCCAGAAGGCGAATCGTCTTGGTGTCTACCGTGAAGTCAGCGTCCATAGCAGCTCGGTGGTTGGCACATAACGAGTCTGATAAGGTGAATGTGCAGTTTAATTGATTGATAGAACGGCGACCGTCACTGGACGGCCACCGTGCCGCGGAGTATAGCACGATGAATATTGAACCAACAGTGCGCCAGGTGACCGGCCCTGCCAGCAAGGTGCAATTTGAGGCGGAGTTCCCAATGGCTGCACCTTCCCGACTTTTCGATTACCTCACCCAGCCCGATTTGCTCATTCAGTGGTGGCCACAAGCAGCGGACGTGGAGCCGAGGGTAGGCGGCCGCTACCAGTTGGCCTGGCCGGCGATGGAGTGGGTATTGTCAGGTGAATACAGTGAATTTGCGCCGGGTCGCCGCCTGGCCTTCTCCTGGCAGTGGGCCCACCAGCCTGAGCTGCCAGTCCGTCAGGTCACCATTGCGTTCACGCCCGCCGGCGCGGGAACGCGCTTGCTCCTCAACTCACGGCGTTTACGGCAAGGGTGAAGTCGACGCAGCCGACCGGCAGAGTCACATAGACGGCTGGATGCACTTCTTGCCGCGACTGCAGCAGGTAACTGACCAGGCGAACCCGGGCCAGACAGCATCCGGACGCAGCGCCTGAGTGACAGCCGATCCGTCTTAGCCAAGCTCTGACCGGATGGTACGCGCAAACTGAATCGCTCGCTGCTCGGCCGTTCCTGTGTACTCTCCGGCATCCATCAGGTCGCGAAGCTGCGCAGAAGGGACGAGCGCGATGATACGCTCATCTGCCAACAGCTCGTCGAGAAGCGGGTTCCCCTCGCCGCGGCGCAGCGCGGCCCAAGCGCTCAGGCTCGCCTCGCGAATCCACTCGTGAGCTTCCTGGCGATCCGCTCCAGCCGCGACCACGGCCATGAGCACCCGCTCGGTAGCGGCAAAGGGGCCATACTGCGCCAGATTACGCGCCACCTGCACCTCATCCACGGTCATCTGCTCCACCAGACGTGTCGTGCGTCGCAGCAGCTCATCGGCCGCCAGAAACGTCTCCGGCTGAACCAGGCGCCGATTGGCAGAGTCGTCAAGGCTGCGTTCCAGAATGGCCTGGCTGGCGTTGTCCCACATGACGGCCGACTGCGAGCCGACAAACCGGGCCAGAGAGCAGATGTTCTCGGCGTTGATCGGGTTGCGTTTGAACGGCATCGCCGACGAGCCGACCTGCTTGCGGCCGAACGGTTCGGCCCACTCTCCGAATGGTGGGGATTGGAGAATCCTAAAGTCCAAAGCGAACTTGTGCAGCGACGCGGCCAGGCCGCTAAGCGCGTGCTGCAAGCGCAAATCCTGCTGGCGAGTATACGTCTGGCTGGCGATGGGGAAGGTGGGCAGGCCAAGACGCTCCATGGCCAGCGCTTCCATTTGCTGTGGGGAAAAGTCGCTGCCAGCCAGAATTTCGCCGTAGCCCGCCTGGGTGCCGACGGCGCCCTTCAACCCTTTGCCCCGCAGTGTTACCGCCAGCAGCTTAATCTGCCCGAAATCCTCCAGAAGATCCTGGGCGTACATGGCCAGACGATAGCCAAGGGTGGTCGGTTCAGCGGGCTGGATGTGGGTGTGGGCCATCACCGGAAGCGCCGCCGTCGCCTCAATGCGCGCCGCAAACGCCAGCAGCAGCGCCCGTAGTTGGGTCTGCAAAATGGCCAGCGCTTCCCGCTGGCGCAGTACATCGACGTTGTCGGTGATGTCAGCGCTCGTCGCGCCCCAATGGATGATGCTGCCCCCTATGGCGCATTGCTCGGCAAACGTCCGGATTTCGGCCATCACATCGTGGCGCGTCTCTGTCTCAATCTGCAGGGCTCGTTCAATGTCGACGTCACCGGCATGGGCTTCCAGATCGGCCAGCTGCTCAGCTGTGACCAGGCCTGCCGCGTGCTGAGCCGCTGCCAGAGCAACCCAGACCTCGCGCATCAACCGTCGCTTGTTCACTTCCGACCAGACGGCGCGCATCTCCGGACTGCCGTACCGCCACGTCATCGGAGATATGTAGGTGTCATGGCTGAAGGTCGTCATAGCGCTATGCTCCCGGCAAGACAGATGCTTCCTCAGCAGGTGGCAGAGGGATCGACAGCGGTCGATGACGCCGCCGGTAGATGATACTCTCGCTCGTGTAGAGGATGAGCGCCAACCAGATCAGCCCGAAACCGATCATACGGTCTGGACCGAACGCCTCACCATAGATCAAAACGCCGATCAAGAACTGCAGCGTGGGGGCGATATACTGGAGAAGCCCAAGCGTGGTCAGCGTGACGCGACGAGCGCCAGCGGCAAAGAGCAGCAGTGGCACCGCCGTGATAACGCCGGCGCCCATGAGCAACAGCGCATTGCTCCAGCCCTGGTAGCCAAACGACCCCTCGCCCCGGCTGCCCAGCAGCACAAGAAAGCCAGCCGCGGGCAAGTAGATGACGGCCGTTTCCATGAACAGGCCCTCGGCGGAGTTGAGCGCGGCCGTCTTGCGCAGCAGCCCGTAGACACCAAAGCTGAAGGCCAACGTCAGTGCGATCCACGGGAACGCTCCGTAGCTGAACGTCAAATAGAGCACGCCGGCGAGGGCGATGCCTACCGCAGTCCACTGTGCGGCTCTCGGCCGTTCCCGCAAGATGACGTAGCCTAGCAGCACGCTGACCAGTGGATTGATGAAGTAGCCGAGACTGGTCTCGACGATGTGGCCGGAGTTGACGCCCCAGATGTAGGTAAACCAGTTGACGGAAAGAAGCAGACCGCTGGCAACAAAGGTCAGGACGATGCGGGGTTGATGGATGGCGTTATTGAGCCATCCCCAGTTGCGCCTCACAGTCAGGATCAGCGTGACGAAAACGAACGACCAGACGATGCGATGGCCCAGAATTTCGATGGGCGGCGTGCCGCTCAGCGCCTTCCAGTACAGGGGCAGAACGCCCCAGATAACATAGGCCAGGACTGCGTAGAGGACGCCCCGATTCATCGTGTACCTTGCCGTCTTTCGGCGTATGGAGGATGCTCGTCTGACAGCTAGCCGCTGCGGCGTGCCTGGTAGTTGGGCGCTTCCTTGGTGATGAGTACGCCGTGCGGATGGCTTTCCAGCAGTCCGGCGTTGGAGATACGCACGAAACGAGCTTTCTCACGCAGCTCAGGCAGGTCATGGGCGCCCACATAGCCCATACCCGAGCGCAAGCCACCCATCATCTGATAGATGACGTCCCTGAGCTGCCCCTTGTAAGGCACCTGTCCCTCGACGCCTTCGGGCACCAGCTTATCGCGCACTTCGCCACTTGCCGGGCGCACGCCGCTGCCATACCGGTCGGCGCCGTGTCCTTGCATCGCGCCCATGCTGCCCATGCCGCGATAGACCTTATAGCGGCGGCCTTCGTAAAGGATGATCTCGCCCGGACTTTCTTCCAGCCCAGCCAGCATCGAGCCTAGCATGACGGCGTCTCCGCCGGCGGCCAACGCCTTGACGATATCGCCACTGTATTTGATGCCACCATCGGCAATGCAGGGCACATCATAGCGCCGGCAAACGGCCGACGCCGCCGCCACCGCCGAGACCTGCGGGACACCGGATCCAGCCACGATCCGGGTCGTGCATATCGAACCCGCGCCAATGCCCACCTTGATGGCATCGGCCCCGGCTTCAATCAGCGCTTTAGCCCCTTCACCGGAGGCCACATTGCCGACCAGCATGGGCAGATTCGGGTAGCGCTTCTTCGCTTCCCGCAGCGTTTCAATGACCAGCGCCGTATGGCCGTGGGCCGTATCGATGGCGGCCGCATCGACTCCAGCCCTGACCAGCAGGTCGAGCCGCTGCAAGCCGCTCTCGCCCACGCCCATCGCCGCCGCGCACAGGAGGCGACCGCGGTCGTCTGTTGCGGCATGGGGGTAATCAATCTTCTTGAGAATGTCCTTGACGGTGATCAACCCTTTCAGGCGGCCGTCTCCGTCCACCAACGGGAGCTTCTCAATGCGGTGCTGGTGGAGAATCGCCTTGGCGTCGTCCAGACTTGTGCCGACTGGCGCCGTGACCAATCCATCACTGGTCATGAACTCCGAGACCAGCTGTTGGCCCGGAATGACAAAACGCGTATCGCGGTTGGTCAGTATGCCCACCAGGCGGCCGTCGTCGTCGGTAATCGGAATACCGCTGATATGGTAACGACTCATGAGCGCTTCTGCCTGGGCCAGCGTGGCGTCAGCGTGGAGCGTAATGGGGTCGACGATCATGCCGGACTCAGAGCGCTTGACCTTGTCGACCTCTTCTGCTTGCTCTTCGGGGGTCAGATTGCGGTGAATGACGCCGATGCCCCCCAGCCGGGCAAGCGCGATGGCCATCGACGCTTCCGAGACGGTGTCCATGGCGGCCGACAGCACCGGGATGTTGAGGTAGATGTTGGCGGCTAGCCGGGTGCGCAGACTGACGTCAGCAGGCAACACGTCTGAATAGCCGGGGGTCAGTAGTACGTCGTCAAAAGTCAGCGCGAGTTCACCATATTCGTCGGCGAATTGCATGGTCTTGCTCCAGTCAGGTCTGCTCTGCCTGCTCTACTCCAATGGAGGTTGCTGAAACTCCGTTGCCTAGTTCGTGCGCTGTGGCTTGGGCTTCGTGACCTTGCGTTTCTTCTTGCGGCGCGAGCCGATCGAGATGCGTCCCGAGCGCTGCAACACTACAAGGAGTCCGGCCACCACCAGACCCAGCGACATAATCATCGAGAACGTGATGATGCTGTCACCAACGGTCGCCTGGTCAGGCCGGAAGAATTCGACAACGAAACGACCGCCGCCCCACCACATCATGAACAGGCCAAAGATGACACCCGAGTTCCAGACATCGCGATACTTGCTGCTCAGCGTCGCCAGAATGATGAAGCCCAGAAACAGCAGCAGAGACTCGTACAAAAACGTCGGGTGGAAACGGGTCTCAACCGGGAACTGGGTCAGGTCTGCGAACTGAGGCAGGCGATTCTGGGCGTCGATCAAGATGCCCCAGGGTAGGTCGGTCGGCGGGCCGTAGAGCTCCTGGTTGATGAAGTTGCCAAAACGGCCGATGGCCTGGGCAATGAGCAGCGACGGGCCCGCCACGTCGGCGTACTTCCAGAAGTCCAGCCGTCGCCAGCGCAAGTAGAGGTAGCCGACCAGCGCCGCGCCAATGAACCCACCCAGAATGTTGATGCCGCCTTGGCGGATGTTGATGACGTCGAGAAAGCTGGAGAACTGGTCACCGTTTCCGTCCAACACCTCCAGCAGCACATACGTCAGGCGAGCGAAGAAGTAGCCGCTGAAGACGACCAGAATGAGGCCATTGAAGAATTCATCGACATTGAGGCCACGCTTCGACGCCTCACGAGCGCCCCACAGCGCACCAACGGCGATACCGATGGTGACCAGAATTCCGTACCAGTAAATTGGAAAGCCATCGCCAATCGGAATTGTGAATGCGACGGGATCGAGTTGTAAGCCATCTAACATGATATGAGTCCTCACCTACAAGGTATTCAGTCGTTTCCTGCTGTCTGTGACACGCTGCGACCGACAACCATGATTATTCCATGTAGCCCAGTCCACGCAACCGTTGGCGCAGTTCTTCGTCCTCGTCAATTTCAGTGGCGGCGCCGTCGGCCGTCTGGTCTCGTTCAAGTTCGGTACGCGCGACCATAAGCTCGATCAGCTCATCCATTGCCAGCGTTGTCTGCGGACTTTCTTCGGCTAGATTGACCAGTTCCGCCGGATCCTGATGCAAGTTGAACAGTTCATCGGCCGTTTCGCCGGTGCGAATGAGCTTCAGAGGTTCGCGACGGTCTGTCTTTTCGGCCCCCGGCTCCCGACGCACCACCGCCCGGCGCAGTTCCAGACAGCGAAAAGTCTCCAACAGCTCCGGCTGGCGCTGTTCGATGGCCCGGACGAAGTTCATGGGCGGGTAGACCTCGGCAAAGGCAGTCTCCTGTTCGGGGTCTTCTCCGGCTACGGTTGGGCGCAGCGAGAGGAAGCGGATGGTGGCATCGTCAACCTGCGGATGGGCGGCTACCTTTTCGGCCGTGGCAGGCGCGTGCCCGGCTGCGTCGAGCAAGGTGTGGAACACGCGCCGCGTGCTGACCGGGCTTTCCACCCGCGCCTCGGCGGGATACTGCCCCGGCCAATGGACGATGAGCGGCACATGGACCAGCTCCTCATACGCCACAAAAGCGTGGCCGAAGTAGTTGTGCTCGCCCAGCCCGTCGCCGTGGTCGGCCACGATGACCGTCATCGTCTCTCTGTCGAGGCTGCGGGCGTCGAGCAGGTCAAACAAAGCGCCGAGATAATTGTCCTGGTAGGCAACCTCGGCATCATACAGGTCGTTCAACACCTGCGCCTCCAGCTCGCCCAGCGGCTCACTCAACGGCGCAGCCCAACGATACGCTTCCCGATTCCAGGTGCGCAGAATGCTGCGAGCCTCGCCAGACTGCCGGAAGTACGGAGCCATCTGATCGATGAACTCCCCCGGCGGCCAGAATGGCAGGTGAGTCTCCATCAGGTTCAGGAATAGGAAAAGTGGCTTAGCCTGTGGTGCCCGGTCCCGTTGCTCCAAGTACCAGACGACATCTTCCACCGAGCGTTGGTTCTGGCCCTTGAAGTTGGCCAACCGGGACCAGAGCGGCGTCGTCCACGCATTAAGAGAGAGGCGAAACGCAAGGTCCGATTGTCCGAACAGATTCTGGATGGGATACGATATCTTGCGTAATAAGTGGGTGTACTGCTCCGCTACCCAGTTCGCGGGCGCAAATCCGGATGCCTCTTGGCGTGGCAAACTGGGAATCGCGCCACCGTAATTATAGAACGTGTCGAACCCGCGCCTGAAGTCATT
Organism: uncultured Chloroflexia bacterium; assembly: GCA_963715935.1. Lineage (GTDB taxonomy): Bacteria > Chloroflexota > Anaerolineae > Promineifilales > Promineifilaceae > Promineifilum. Next base: position 1,317,960 of record CAVQSM010000011.1, read on the forward strand.
ATCGAGAATGCCAACCAGGGGATTGTTGCAGAAACCGACCGTGTCATAGCCAGCCGACTGGAGCACCTCGGCCACGTGGGGCAGGCCATGGCCCAAACGCTGCGACGACTGGGTCACCCCGTGAGTCGTTGGATACAGACCGGTGAACATAGAAGCATGGCTGGGAATGGTCCACTGGGCAGGCGAGACAGCTTGCTCGAACAGGGTCCCGCCAGCGGCGAACCGGTCCAAATTCGGAGAAGTATCCCGGTCGTAACCGTAGCAGCCGAGCCGGTCGGCCCGCTGGGTATCCAGAACGATAAAGAGGATGTCGGGGGCTTCCATAAGAAGTCAAAGGCGCCGCAGGCCACTCCCAGACGCAGGGGTGTCCACAGCCGATAGATCGTGCGGGCAGAAGGAGCAGAGTGTTGATTCGCAACTATTGATCAAGACGTGTCGCAAACCTTGCCGGCTCCTGCCACGACGCATTCATAGATTATAGGACGCTAATTGATGAGAATAACACGCTGCCATGGCAGTCGCAAGCGGCCTTAACGTTGTGAATGAGCTCACTTGAGCGGGCCCAGGGGATCTAGACTTATGGTCTGCCCTATATCACAGACCAGGTACAAACAGTGGGCGCATGTCCAGGCGCCGCACGCTTCCCGCTGGGGCAGGCAAGCCCAGTGGTCAATGCGCTCCTTGCCTCCCGCGCCATTTCGCGTACGATCAGTCCTTGATGTGACGAATGGCTGCCACTTTCTTTTTGACCATCCGTCACCCACCCATCACTACCGCAACTGAGGAGCGACTATGACCAACCTCACATTTCCAGACTCATTCATCTGGGGATCGGCCACATCATCATACCAAATAGAGGGGGCCTGGGATTTGGACGGCAAAGGCGAGTCCATCTGGGATCGCTTTAGCCACACCCCGGGCAAGATAGTGGACGGCTCCAACGCCAATATCGCCTGTGACCATTACCATCTATGGCCGCAAGATATTGCTCTTATGCAAGACCTTGGCTTGCAGGCGTACCGCTTCTCCATCGCCTGGCCGCGCATTTTTCCAGAGGGACGTGGCGAAGTGAATCAAGCAGGCCTGGACTTCTACAGCCGCCTGGTCGATGGCTTGCTGGAAGCGAGTATTGTGCCCTTTGCTACCCTATATCATTGGGACTTGCCGCAAGCGCTGCACGACACCGGAGGATGGCCTGCGCGTGAAACGGCTGAAGCGTTCGTCACCTACGCAGACACCATCTCTCGTCACCTGGGCGATCGTGTCGCCAGTTGGACCACCCACAACGAACCGTGGTGCACCAGCATCCTGGGCCATGAGATCGGACATCATGCACCCGGCTTGACCGATCGGGCGGCCGCCATTCGCGCGGCCCACCATGTGCTGTTGTCCCACGGCTGGACTGTGCCACTCCTGCGGGCCAACAGTCCTGAGGCCGAGGTAGGTATCACGCTCAACTTTGAAATCGCTGAACCAGCTTCACGAAGCGCGGCGGATATGCGAGCCGCCACCTACCACGACGGCTGGTTCAATCGCTGGTTCGCCGATCCGATCTTCGGTCGCGGCTACCCATCCGACATGTTGTGGACATACTCCGAGTCTTTCCCGGAAGGGTTCGACTTCGTCCAGCCCGGCGACATGGAGCAGATCGCCGTACCGATTGACTTCCTGGGAGTCAACTACTACACGCGCAGAGTTCTCCGCGACGAGAGTGCTACTGACAATCTGCCACCGACCCGATTCGCCGATGGACCGCGTACCGACATCGGCTGGGAAGTCTATCCAGAAGGGCTGTACATCTTGCTCAACCGGCTCTACTATGACTATCGGCCGCCTAAACTCTATGTGACGGAGAATGGGGCGAGCTACAATGTGGGGCCGGATGAGAATGGTCGCGTCCGCGACGAGCAGCGTCGCATTTTTCTGCGTGATCATATAGCTGCCGCCCATCGGGCGATGGCCAACGGTGTACCATTGGCCGGCTACTTAATCTGGTCGCTCATTGATAATTTCGAGTGGGCCGAAGGATTCACACAACGCTTTGGTATCGTCTGGGTCGACTATGAGACGCAGCAGCGCATCCCCAAAGACAGCGCGTTGTGGGTCAAGCAGGCGATCGCCGAGAACGGGTTCGACCCTGAAGTCCTGAGCCGTCGTGCCGCTCATGATCGACGAAGACACCAACCTGCCTGAGCCAGCACCACCGGAAGCCGAACCCGGTCTTCTGTTGCTGTTCACTATTGTGGCAGCGGCCGGGCTGGCGCTCATGGCGCTGGTGCTGTACGGGTCCGTATGGCTCGCCGAGCAGTATGCCCTGGCTGATGGGGGCGACTGGTCAAGCAGTTCGCCTGGCCTGTCGTACGTTGCCGTGCACGGCGCAGCGGTGGCCATACCAGCCGCGCCTGCTCGCCCGCAGTCGCTGGCCAGTCCGCTACCAGGCGGTCTTCAAAACGTGGGCACTTTCCGGGTTCTTTGTCTTCTTCACCATCCCGCAACATCTGGCGGGGCCGACGGCTGCACTCACCGGCGCACTCCTGCAAATTGCCAGTGCCGCCTTGTTTCTGCTGGGATGGGCCATCTGGCAGCGGAACGAGGATGAGCCCGGCCCGTTCTGGCCCCCGGTCTCTGGCCCCTATTGGCCCGTTCTGTTGGTCACGCCGTTGATCATCTGGCCGTGGGTCATCTATGGATCGCTGGGGTCGGGATGGGACCTGCTGCTTAATCTGCTAGCTGGCCTTATGCTGGGGCTGGTGGTTGCCCTGATTGCCCGCAGGCACCTGCTGCCCGGCCTGGCTCATGATGACGTCTCCCCGCGGGCGGCCGTTGGCCTGGGCGGTCTGGCGCTGGGCGGTAGTCTGGTGACCATCGGGGCGGCTTACGGCATCAATGGCCAACAGATGATCCTGCTGTTCCTGCTGCCCGCTCTGGCGTGGCTGGCAATGGCCCTCATCAGTCACGTAACATCCGGCTCGCTGGCCGACGGATGGCTCAGCCTGGCCACACTCATCGGTCTCGTCGCCGCCGCGCCCCTGGTTCTGGTTGATCCAGACGAGCTGCTCCTCGTGCTGAATCTTGGGACCCGCGACATAGGCGCGTGGACGGTCAACGCGACGCTGATCAGCGTCGCGATCGCCCTGCTGCTGGGCCTCATCGGCGTGTTCCTGGTCGGGCGAGCGGCACCCCTCCTGGGAAAGCCTGCCGGCAGCGCCCTGGCTGGCCTCAGTTGGATCGGACTGCTGGCGCTCTACCTGACGGTAGGCCAGCCCGGCTGGTACGGCGATCAGCTGTTTGTCGTCATGGACGCCTCGCCTACCCTGCCCGCACGCGGAGAGATGCCGTACTGGTCATACCGGGAACTTGTCTATGAAACGCTGACCGACCAAGCTGACGAATCCCAGGCAGACCTTCGAGCAACTTTGGATCGCTTCGGCATCAGCTACCGGCCCTATTATCTGGTGAACGCGCTGGAAGTCGACGGCGGGCCCTTGCTGCGTTTGTGGCTTTCGCTGCGGGATGATGTCGATCGCGTGCTGGACAACCCTGAACTGCGACCGCTGCCCGCTCCAGCGCCACCGAGCACAGGCGACCTCACCGTCCCGGACGAGCCATTGTGGAATCTAACGTCCATCAACGCCCCGCTCGTCTGGAGCGAACTTGGTGTCACCGGCGAGACCATCGTCATTGGACAGTCCGACTCCGGCGTCGAAGGGTCGCACCCCGAACTGGCGACCACCTATCGGGGCGCAACCTCTGACCAGGCGCCCGGGGACACGTACAACTGGCTGGATCCGTGGAACCAGAGCCCCTCCCCGAGCGACACAGGGGGGCACGGGACACATACACTCGGCTCGATCGTAGGCCAGAACGTGGGCGTCGCACCCGGCGCTTCATGGATTGGCTGTGTCAATCTCGACCGCAATCTCGCCAACCCCGCGCGCTACCTGGACTGCATGCAGTTTCTGTTCGCCCCGTACCCGCAAGATGGCGATCCCTTTACAGACGGCCGTGCTGCGTTGGGCGCCCACATTTTCAATAACTCGTGGGCCTGTCCGCCGCTGGAAGGGTGCGATCCGGAATCACTGCGGTCGGCCGTAGAATCGCTGCGGCAAGCAGGCGTCTTCTTTGTCACATCGGCCGGCAATTCCGGTAGTGACTGCGGCAGCGTCAGCGATCCCCCGGCCATATATGACGCGGTCTTCTCGGTGGGCGCGATTGATGAATCTGGCGACGTGGCCCCGTTTAGCAGTCGCGGCCCGGTAGAGGTAGACGGGAGTGGCCGGGTGAAACCCGACCTCGCCGCTCCGGGTGTGGACGTTCTGTCAGCCTTTCCCGGCGGAACCTATGCGGAGTTTAGTGGCACCTCAATGGCCAGCCCTCATGTCGCCGGGGTAATCGCGCTGCTGTGGTCGGCTAACCCCGACCTCATCGGCGATATCGAGCGTACGGAAGCGATCCTGGCCGAAACGGCCCAGCCGTTTAGCGATGCCCTCCACGGCATACCCGCCTGCGGGTCGGATAGCGAACGGCCCGACAACGCGACGGGCTACGGCATCGTGGATGCGCTGGCGGCCACCCGGCTGGCGCTCGACCTTCCCGGCCAATAGCGCTGTTGACAGGCAGGCGGCCCGCACCTGCCATCGCCCACAAATGGGGCTGCTACCGGACCCAATCAATAAGGAGACCGGCCGATGATGGATGGTATTCACAATCGAATTGTCCATGTCAACCTCTCCAGCGGAGAAGTCACCGAGGAGCGGCCGCCGGATTCGCTCTACCGGCTCCTGGTAGGTGGGCGGGCACTGGTCGCCTATCTCTTGCTGCGCGACTTGCCGCCCCGAACCGACCCGCTCAGCCCGGCCAACAGGCACGATGTCAACCGTGCCGCTGGGCGCAACGGTCTGGGTGCGCTGATGGGCTCCAAGAATCTCAAGGCGGTGGCCGTGCGAGGCACAACGAACGTGCAAATCGCCGATCGCCAGCCGGTGACCAGCGTCGCCAAGTGGCTGGGCAAGAATTACAAGGAGCTGGCTGCGTGGGCGGCCGAAGGGATCGGCCGGGGCACGCAAGACTCGTTGGCCCACTGGGCCTACGTGGGTAGATTGCCGGTCAAAAAATCTCAGCGAGCCGGTCTTCGAGAACGCGGCGTTGCTGAGCGGCGAGCGCAATGTCTATAGCAGCTCGATGATTGTTGCTTCGCCCTGCCCGACCCCGACGCACAACGTCGCCAGTCCGAACTGCATCACCTCACCAGCGGCCGCCCGGCGCTTCATTTCATAGAGCAGCGTCGTCATGATTCGCGCCCCCGAACAACCCAGTGGGTGCCCCAAAGCGATCGCGCCACCGTTGACGTTCGTGATGGCGGGATCCAGCCCAAGCTCGCGCATGACAGCCAGGGATTGCACGGCAAACGCTTCGTTCAGCTCAATGAGGTCAACCTGCGCCAACCCCAGGCCCGCCCGCTGCAGCGCCTTGCGGGTGGCGGGCACAGGTCCGATACCCATCGTCCGCGGGTCGACACCAGCCGCGCCCGACGCCATCCAGCGGGCCAGTGGCTCCAGGCCCAGTTCCTCTGCCTTGTCGGCCGACATGATGAGCAGGGCCGCCGCCCCGTCGTTCAGTCCGCTGGCGTTACCGGCAGTGACCGTGCCACCCTGCCGAAACGCCGGGCGCAGCTTGGCCAGCACCTCGGCGCTGGTATCCAGCACGTAGCCGTCTTCGGTCGGGCGAATGCGCGGATGCTCGTCCGTGTCCACGACGATTGGATCACCGCGTCGCTGAGGGATGGGCACAGGCATTATTTCGGCCGCAAAACGACCCTCATTGATGGCCGTCATTGCCCTGCGCTGGCTTTCCAGAGCAAACGCATCCTGGTCCTCACGGGTGATTTCACCGCCTGCATACTGTCCGGCACAGCTCAGCTCGTAGATATTCTCCGCCGTCTCGCCCATCGCCTCCAGCGGGAACAGCGCCTCCATTTTCGGATTGGGATAGCGCCAACCCAGTGTTGTGTCGTAACCAATGGTATTGCCGGGCGGCCCCCACGCGCGCGAGTTCTTGGGAAACGAATACGGAGCGCGGGTCATGCTTTCCACGCCGCCCGCGACATAGATGTCGCCTTCGCCGGCACGGATGGCGCGAGCGGCCATGTTGATGGCGTTCAACCCGCTGGCACAGAGACGGTTGAGCGTGACGGCCGCCACAGAGTGCGGCAGTCCGGCCAGCAGCGTCGCCATACGGGCCACATTGCGGTTGTCCTCGCCCGCCTGATTCGCGCAGCCGAGATACACCTCTTCGATAGACGCCGGGGCGATTCCGTTGCGCTCGACGACTTCCTTAATGACCAGCGCCGCCAGATCATCCGGTCTGACGTTTGACAACGCGCCGCCCAGTCGTCCAATCGGGGTGCGCACAGCATCTACAATTACGACCTCTTTCATGACGTCTCCTCGGCGACTCACAGGCATCCGACCCATCTGCCGCCTCAATTGATTGTCAGGTATGGTCTGCCGCATACAATAGGACGCGGCAGGATAGTTCTATTGTAACGCCACACGATCCTGTTCGAAAGTGAACAGAACAAAAGGGAAAGACTGAATGGTTACGCTGGAAATGGTGCGGACAGACGAAGAGGTCAAGACATTCATCCAACAAGCCAATCGATACCTACGGGCGCTGGGCTTTACCGACCACGGCAAGAGACACTCCGCCATCGTGGCCGATACAGCTTCTTCGATCCTGAACCAGCTCGGCTATGACGCTGAAACGTGCGAGTTGGCCGCCATCGCCGGCTATATGCATGACATGGGTAACGCCATCCACCGCGAACACCACGCCCAAAGTGGGAGCCTTGCCGCCATGCCTATCCTTAGGCGTCTCGGCATGGCGATCGAACCGGCCTTGCTTGTCAGTAACGCTATTGGCAATCATGAAGAGGAACGCGGTTACGCTACTACGCCTATTTCGGCCGCACTCAATATCGCCGACAAGTCCGACGTCCACCGCAGTCGCGTCCATTTCTCCGACTCGGGTGATTTTGACCATCAAGACATCCATGACCGGGTCAACTACGCCACGACGCACCGCCAGGTGCTGGTCGACGCCGAAGCGATGATCATCACGATACGCCTGACAATCGACACCAGCTTCTCGCCGGTCATTGAATACTTCGAAATCTTCCTGGATCGAATGAAGATGGTCCAACAAGCGGCCGAATTCCTCGGCTGCCGGTTTCAGCTTGTCATCAACGACACCGAGTTCTCATAGACCGCCCCCCGCTAGTCGGAGGCCAACGCCGCCTCAACCGCACGTTTCAGCGCACCGTCATGGACCAGCCGCCGGACCTGCTCAATGTGTGGTGAGAGGGCAACATCCTCAGCCAGGAAAGGCACGTGCTCGCGGATTAGTGCGTAGGCGACGGCCGTCCCGGCGCCCATGCAGGCGGGCGACTTCCCCGCCTCGCGACAACGGAAGTCGATACCCTGGGCGGCAGAGAGCAGTTCAATCGCCACAATCGTCTCCACATGGGACAACACCTGCTCCGCCTGGCGGACGGCCGACGCGCCCATACTGACATGATCCTCCACGTTGGCGCTCGTCGGAATCGAATCGGCGCTGGCCGGATGGGCCAACACCTTATTCTCCGAGGCCAGGGCGGCAGCGGTGTAATGAGCCATCATCAGCCCGCTCTCCAGCCCGCCGCGATCGGTCAGGAACATCGGCAGGACACCGCCGTTGCTGTCGGCATCGACCAGGCGGGCGCTGCGCCGCTCGCTCATGTTGCCCAGATCGGTCAGGGCAAAGGCCGCGTAATCCAGCGCCAGGGCGATTGGCTCGCCATGGAAGTTGCCGGCAGATATGACATCGACCGCCCCGGTCGCTTCGTCAACAAAAATGATAGGGTTGTCATTGACCGTATTGAGTTCAATGTCGATCACCCACTGGGCATAGGCGATAGCGTCGCGCACGGCGCCATGAACCTGAGGCACACAGCGCAGCGTGTATGGGTCCTGTACGTTCGTGGGGTCTTCGCCGCGTACCAACGTGCTTCCGGCCAGAAGCGACCTCAGGAAACGGGCACAGTCAATCTGGCGGGGATGTGGCCGCAAGGCGTGGACACGCTCGTCGTAAGCGCGGACGGTACCGTGTAGCGCCTCCAGGCTCATGGACGCGGCGATGTCGGCTGTCAGTACCAGGTTGATCGCCCGGCGCACCACTAAGGCCCCCATGCCCACCATCTGGGCCGTGCCGTTGAGCAGCGCCAAGCCTTCCTTCGCCTCCAACACCAGCGGACTCAACCCAAACCGGGCCAACGCCTCTGCCCCGGTCAGCCGTTCGTCACCCACGATCGCCTCACCCTCGCCAATCATGACCAGAGCGAGATGGGCCAGCGGAGCCAGATCGCCGCTAGCACCAAGCGAACCTTGTGATGGTATGCACGGAATGATGTCGTTGTTGAGCATCTGAATCAGTAGCTCGATAAGCTCCGGACGCACGCCGGAGAAAGCCACTCGCCAATGTGTTGGCTCTGGCGAGCATCATGGCCCGCACGTCTTCGCGCCCCAGCTCCGACCCAACACCCACAGCGTGGCTGCGAACAAGGTTGAGCTGCAGTTGGCGAACCTCGTCAGTCGAAATCACCCGGTCCTTGAAGCGACCAAAGCCGGTCGTAATACCGTAGACCACCTGGCCATCGGCCACCAATTGCTCGACAGCGCCGCGTGAGCGTTTGATAGCTGGCAGCGCATCCGGGGCCAGGGCAACGGGTTGCCCGCGGGTCACCTGCACCACATCATCCACAACCAGGTTTTCGCCAGAAAGAAGCAGGGGTTTCATCCGCGCATTATAGCAGACATCACCAATGAACCGCCTGGCAACCTTGTGAGCGGCATATGACGGGCGGTTGAAGGCTGTTTCCAGAAAAATGCCGTTGGCGGTACAATGGCCGGTATGGACATCAGCCAGACAGGTTGGGCGCAGCTTGCCGGCCACGACTGGGCCACGACCCTTCTGGCGGACGCGATCCGCCAGGAACGGGTCGGCCATGCCTACCTGCTGACCGGGCCAGACCAGATTGGCAAAACTAGCCTGGCGCGTCTCGTGGCCCAAACGCTAAACTGTGAAGCAGAGCCTGAGCAGCGCCCGTGCGGCGTTTGCCGGGCCTGTCGTCTCATCGCGGCGGATCGCCATCCGGATGTGCGTCTGGTGACGCCAGAGGTCAACGACCGGGGCGCGCTGTCGATCAAGATCGACCAGATTCGCGAGCTGCAGCAAGCGCTTAGCCTGTCCGCCTACGAAGCGCGGCACAAAGTGGCGATTATCGAGCGCTTTGACGCGACGTCGATTGGCGCAGCTAACGCGTTCCTGAAAACACTGGAAGAGCCGCCGCCGGGTGTGGTGCTGCTGCTAACTGCTGACGAGGCCGACTCGCTGCTATCGACTATTGTGTCTCGCTGCCGCACCATCCACCTGCGCCCCGTTCCGGCGGCGACGATTGATGAGCTGCTGCAAACACGACATGGCGCACCACCAGACAAGGCAACGCAGTTGGCCCATATGGCCGCCGGGCGACCCGGTTGGGCGGTAGTTGCCTTGCAAAACGAAAGCTATCTCGACGAACGCAACAGCCAGCTCGAGACACTGAGCCAGGCGATTGCCGGCAGCCGGGTAGCCCGCTTTGCGCTGGCCGAGCAGATTGCCCGGCACCCTGAGAAGATTACTCCGATGCTGCAAACCTGGCTGTCCTGGTGGCGTGATCTGGCCCAGTTCGCGTTCAATGGTCCGACAAACGGCGACCTCAGCCATGTGGACCGCCATGAGGAGTTGTCCCGGTTCGCCCAGGGGTGGTCTCGGGCAGAGATTATGCGTGGCTTGCAGCTCACGGACACGGCGCTTCGGCAGATTGCTCGCAATGCCAATACGCGGCTGGCCCTGGAAGTCATGTTTCTCGGCTATCCTGCTATCAGGTAGCCGTCGGTCAGTGTGGCGTCATCCTAGGGGACGACCTTACATGAGGAGCGAAGCATTGATGCGGAACGGACGTAGGAGAGTTGGCGAGATCGCCGGGCTGGAGATTACGGCCGACAAGAGTGTGCTGGGCGGAGCGGTGGCTCTGTTCTTGGTGCTGACGCTGGCAGCGCTCAAGCTGTTTCGGCTCAGCCCCGGCAAAGCGGTGGCCGGTGGATTAATCGGCACAGCTTTTCACGTCTTCTCGGAACTGTGGCACCAGGGCGGGCACGCCCGCGCCGCGCGCCAAACCGGTTACCCGATGGAAGGAGTCGACATGTACGCGGTGCTCGGCACATCTCGCTATCCGGCTGATGAGCCACCGCTGCCCAGCCAGGTCCACATCCAGCGAGCGCTTGGTGGGCCGCGGGCCAGCGCCATTCTGGCGGCGGCCGCCGCGCTGTTGGCCCTGTTTGTCCGGCCGGGGCGGACGCTGCGGGGCTTCATCAGCCTCTTTCTGGCCATCGACAATCTGACTGTCTTCACCATTGGAGCGATGACACCGCTCCCGCTCATTGAGACCGATGGCAGCACGATCTTGCGTGAACTGCGGGGCCAGCGTCCGCACAACATTGTCATACAGGAGTAGACAGCGTGGAGACCAATTCGCCCCCTCCAGGACCCTCACAGGCCGATCTGCTCGCTTTTGCACTGGACGCGGCGTGGCAGGCGGGCCGCTCGACGCTGGCCCACTTTCAAACCGGCATCCAGGCCGAACGCAAGGCCGACGACTCCCCCGTTACGCTGGCCGATCGCCAGGCCGAGACGCTGTTGCGCGACCTGATCGCCACGTCCTGGCCAGGGCATGGCATCGTCGGCGAGGAGTTTGGACAGACGGTCGGTTCTTCTGACTACACGTGGATCATCGACCCCATCGACGGCACCAAGTCGTTCATCAGCGGCGTACCGCTATATGCCGTGCTGTTAGCGCTTGTCCATGACAAGCAGCCGGTGCTCGGTGTGATGTACTTTCCAGGTCTCGACGACATGATCTATGCCTCGCGCGGCAACGGCTGCTATTGGAACGGCCGCCCCAGCCACGTCTCCACGGTGTCCACCATGGCCGACGCCGTACTCCTGGCCAGCGAACTCGGTGCATTCCAGCGCGGCCCAGAGGCGGCCGCCTGGCGCGACCTGGTCGACGCCACCTACATTCAGCGTACCTGGGGCGATGCGTATGGCTACGCACTCGTCTGCACAGGGCGGGCCGAGATCATGCTGGATCCCCATATGGCCTTGTGGGACTGCGGACCGCTACAAGTCATCGTCGAAGAAGCGGGCGGCGTCTTCACGGATTGGACGGGCGCGCCAACGATCTACGGCGGCAGCGCCATCGCTACCAACGGGCTCCTCCATCCACCGGTCATGGAGTTGATTCGCGCCCACCGTTGATGATGGTCCCCTCAATGATGGGCCTGACCGATAGCCGGCGGCGGCTGTCGTTGGCCGGAAAGTAAGGGTAGTCAGTCTTGTCCACGACCAGCGCCGAAAGCGCCACCCCACCGCTCGCACACGAACCCACTATGGAAACTACGCCTGCCGTTGCCGCCGGTGACAGTCGCTGGTGGGATGTGGCCGCCATCGCGCTCTTGTTCGCGGCGGCCATCCTGTTCTTCTGGCCCGTGGTGTCCGGGCAGGCTTGGCTGCCCAGCGGTGGCGGGGATTCGGTCTCATTTCTCTATCCCAACTACCGCTTCGCCGCCGACAGTCTGCGGTCGGGGACGCTGCCGTTCTGGAACCCGCACCAGTACGCCGGTGCGCCCTTCCTGGCAGACAATCAGTCGGGCGTCTTCTACCCGCCCAACCTGGCTCTGTTTGCCCTCTGGCCGGAATTCAGTTACCGGGCTATCGAGTGGCTGGTTATCCTCCACTTCTTTTTTGCCGGTCTGGCCATGTACGTCTGCTTACGGCTGCTGGATCCGGCCCAGCCCATTGCTCGGGCCGCAGCGGTGGTTGGTGCGCTGGCGTTCATGTTCTCCGATGTCTTCATTACCCACATCGGCAATCTAAACCTGATCGCAGTAGCCGCGTGGCTGCCGCTCGTTTTTCTTGGTCTCCACAGGGCCATCTTCGCCTCCACGCGGCCGAGCCAGATCGGCTGGGCCGTCGGTGGCGGCGTGGCGCTGGGCATCGGCACGCTAGCCGGGCACGGCCAGATGACGTTTCTGCTGGCCGCATTTCTGGGCGTCTACGCTCTCTACCAGACAATCGCCAGCCGCCGTTGGGCCGCCCTGCCACTGTTGCTGCTCCTGGGTGCAGTCGCCATCGGCGTCGCCGCCATCAGCCTTCTGCCCGCCGCCGGAACACTGCAGGCGACCTTGCGGTCGGAGTTCGACTACGAGCGCTCCACCAGCTTCGCCCTGACCTGGCAGGCGCTGACAGGGCTTGCCGCCCCCGACTTCTTCGGACGCGGGGCGGTCAACTTCTGGGGCGACTGGCTGCGCGTCGAAGCCGGCTACCTGGGCATCTTGCCCTGGGTGCTGGCACTGCTGGCCCTCTTCTTGCGCCCGAATCGGCAGACACTTTTCTACGTCCTCGCCGGGCTGCTCTTCCTGGCTCTGGCCCTGGGTCCGGCCACGCCCCTTTACCCGCTGCTGGCTCGCTGGCTGCCTGTGGTGCCGTTCCAGGTGCCCGCCCGCTTTGTCCTGCTGCTCGATTTTTGTGTGGCGGTGTTGGCGGCCGTCGGACTCGATGCCCTGCTGCGTGGCAAACGCCTCGAACGCCGACGGCTGCTCCAGTTCACGGGCACAGCCATCGCTCTGGCGCTGTTGGTTGGCGTCGCTCTCTTCTGGCAGCAGCAATCCCTCGCCGCCAGCAACCCCGAACGCCAATCGCAGATGGCGCAGGCAACGCTGGTCTTTGTCGTGCTCGCCGGCCTCAGTATTGGGCTGGTTGTGGCCGGAGCGCGTCGCTGGCTCGCCCCAGCGCTGCTCGGAACGGCCGCCATCGTTCTGCTGTTCGGCGATCTTTACGGACTGGGTCGGTATGTCGAAATTGATTGGAACGACCCGACACCGGGCTTCGCCCAGAGATCGCCTGCTCTGGCGTTCCTGCAGGACGATCCTGGCATCCATCGCCTCGACATCGCCACCGGCGCATGGCAGCCGAACATGCCCCAGATCGAAGGGCTGTACGCGGCACGCGGGGTTTTTAATCCGCTTCAGCTAGCTAACTACACCGTCTACATGGGGTCGGTTGGTTTCCGCGGCTCGCCCAGCTACAACGTCATGGGTGTCAAATATCTCATTGGGGGCAAGAAGGAGCCGCCCGGCGACACTACGTTCATCGTGCCCGTGATGGATGCGGACCCTGACGTGACTGTCTACCTGAACACGCGGGCGCTGCCGCGGGCCTTGGTGCTGTTCCAAACTGATGTGGTGGCCGACCACGACGCGGCGTTTTCGGCCGTCCACCAGGACGACTTCGACCCGGCCGCGAGGCTGGTGCTGGAAGAAGGCGTGGCGCTGGCGCAGGAACCGGGCCAGGCAACCATTGAGACGGCCCGTTACGATCTGAACCATGTCGCCTTTAACGTGACGACAGACCGCCCGGCGTACTTCTTTCTGAGCGACATATACCATACCGACTGGCAGGCGACCGTCAATGGCCAGTCAGCCCCCATTCTTGTGGCTAACTATGCTTTCCGCGCCATCTACCTGGAGGCCGGCAGCCACCGGATTGAAATGGATTTCGTTCCCACTGGCTGGCGCGCAGGGGTCATCGTGACGTCGCTCACTTGGTTAGCAATCGCCGCGATAGTTGTTTTCCTGGCTCGCGCCGGTATGATCGGCGGGAAATCGGCACCTCAACCGGAGGCAAGCCGGACCGAGGGAGGTCTCAAATGAACGCTGCAAACATTTCGAATCGACTCCAGCGACTAGGATGGCTGGCTATAATGGGCCTGTTGTTCGCTGTGGTGCTGTCCGCCTGCGACCTTGTCGCCCAACAGACAGCACAGGACGAACCAACCCTGGAGGTACCCACCAGTGCGCCCACGCTGCCCCCTTCCAACGAACCGGTGCGAGGCCAGGCGACCATTAACAGCATCGACATTCTCATCCTTGAGTCGTTCCCGGTTCAGGTCAATGTCGAAGCAAGCGGGGAGCTAAGCGACAGCTGCACGCAGATCGACGAGGTCATTGCGCTGCGCGACGAAAACCAGTTCCGTGTCGCGGTTACCACCGTTCGGCCGCCGGACCAGATTTGCACGCAGGCGATCGTCCCCTTCACTGAGGTCATCTCGCTGGACGTCGCCGGCCTCCCTGCCGGCACCTACACCGTGAGTGTCAACGGCGTCACCGAAACCTTCACCCTTGACATCGACAACGTCTTGCCTGATGAAGCCGTGCCGACTGAAGAGGTTCCGGCGATTGTCACCGAACCAGCGCCGGAGTCGGCCCAGTCGGGCAGCATCGGCGGCCTGGTGTGGCACGATATCTGCCTGACGACTGGCTCGACCGTCGCCGCCGACGCCACGCTGCCCGAGGGCTGCGTGCTTGAGCCGGACGGCACAACTGTGATCGCCGATGGCATCCTGAGCGAAGGAGAGCCGGGCATCCCGGGCGTCGAGGTCCATATGCTGGCCAGTGATTGTACGGCCGCCTTGCCGGGCGAGGAGCTGATCGCCACGACAGACGAGTCCGGCGCGTACAGTTTCGACAACCTGGAAGCCGGCTCCTACTGCGTCTTTCTCGACATCGCCGACGAGGTCAATGCGCTGGTTCTGGAGGAAGGGAAGCTGACCTTCCCGACCAGCAACGGCGTTGTCACCAACAGCGTCACCATTGAGTTGGCAGCAGGCGAGACCCTGGACGATGTCAACTTTGGCTTCGACTTCCAATTCCGGCCACTACCCGAAGCGAACGCGGAAGATTGCACCAACAGCATCGAATTCGTTCAGGACCTGACCGTGCCGGATGACACCGTCTTCCCGCCGGGCGAGGAGTTCGAGGCAGCGTGGCGTTTGCGCAACAACGGTACATGCACGTGGACGACGGAATACGCGTTGGCTCCCGTTGGCGGCGACGCGATGGGCGTCACCGAACCGCAGCCGCTGCCTAACGCTGTGGCTCCGGGACAGACCATCGACGCATCCGTCATACTGACGGCTCCCGCCACGCCCGGAACCTACCGCAGTAACTGGCAGATCGCCGACGAAGCAGGCGAACCATTCGGCATCGGGGGCTTCATCGAGGACGCTTTCTGGGTGCAGATCATCGTGCAAGAAGGGGCTGAAGCCGCAGCCACGCCTCTGCCGGGTTCTGCGCGGATTGGCGGCGTCGTGTGGGAAGACATTTGCTTTTTCAACGCCAACGGTACCCCTTCCAACGGTTGTCTGGAAACACCAGAAGATAGTGGCTTCTTCATTGGCGACGGCACTTATCTTGCCGGCGAAGGGCCGCTGGTAGGCATTACTGTCGACCTGGGTGAAGGCGCGTGTCCAGGTGAGGACGAGATTCTGCCGGACGCGCTGCTCGCCTCTACCGTAACCGATGATGAGGGACTCTATCGCTTTGAAGGTCTGGACGCCGGGCTCTACTGTGTCGCCATCAACGCGCTCAGCGACGAAAACGTCAACCTGCTCATCCCCGGCAACTGGACCTATCCGGCCCAGGGTGTGGGCCGGGCGGCTGTTCGCCTCGTCGCCGGAGAGGAAAGCCTGGAGATAGACTTCGGTTGGGACTTCCAGGAGTAGCTCGATAGCCGAGGGCGGACGGCACGATGGGCGTCGCCCACCTGAATCCTGAGAAAGGTTGGCTGTAAGCTAGCGGCTCTAAGCTGTAGTGAAGGTGCGTCTTCCACGCGCCTGGTGTGTTGTGCCACCTGTGGCCAGCCACCCGAGCAGAATGGACATCGGGAATCGCTTATGCAGGTACAATTTGAGACCAGTGAACAGGACGCAGCGCCGTCCGTCGAACCCGCCTACTGGCCCGGGCTCAACTTTCTTGACAAGCTAGTTATTGGCCTTCTGCCCCTCCTGGCCATCTTCTTCGCCATTCTCCCGTTCCTGGACCAGGCTCTATTGCTCCAGGCGCGACAGGCCGGCGGGCTGCGGCCGTTTGTCGACTGGCTGGTCAACAGCGGCGGCGGCTGGATTATGGGCGCTGTCATGTTCGGCTTGTGGGTCGCCTACTTGCTCATCAAGCGTTTGCGCCTGGTCAACAACGAACACCTGTGGGTCGACGCAGGTTGCCCTCAATGCCAGGAACGAGAACTGATCCGCGTCTCTCGCGAGCGCAGCGATCGCTTTTACAACTTGCTGGGCATTCCGGTGTTTCGGTATGCCTGCCGCAACTGCACCTGGCGCGGATTGCGGATCGGCCGCCGTCACCGGCCATTCTACGCCGATCCCATTGCCGAGGAATTGGCATTGGCGGCCGTGGCCGTCGGCCAGGGTGAAATGCCTGCTGCACAGGCTGCGGCGCTTGCCGCTGCCCGCTCGTTACAAGAGTCCGAAGATACGGCCGAGGCTGTAGAGGATGTTGCCAGTGACATGGAAGTCAACCAGTCTACAGATCCTGCTGACGAGGTTGAGGACGAAGTCGACGAAAAGCTCGAAGTCGAGTCCAACGACGTGGTCGAGACTGCTGCTCAGGCTGTCGAGAATCACGTTGCCGCCGCGGGTGATAGTGGCGACGACGACCTCGACTGGTTGTGGCAGCGGCTGAACGACGAACAGTAGAAGGGCCCCCTCCGCCATCACGGTCGGTGAGCGTCACCTGAGTTGACGCCTGCTCTGCGCCGTTGGCGTTGTGTTCGCTTTGACATCGCCGTCCCCCTGCTCTATAATATCAGTTCGATGCGTTCGGGATAACCAACCACTGCCCGACCGCATCACTAAACAACCTAGTGGATGACAACCGGCATCGAGCATGCCGGTTCTTTTTGGAGGTTTACGTGTACGCGATTATTGAAAGTGGTGGCCGGCAATTCCGCGCCGAAGAAGGTCATGCTTTTTCTGTTGAAAAGCTGCCTTATGAAGTCGGTGAGCAGATCGAACTTGAGACTGTCCTGTTGGTAGCCGACGGGGACACTGTTCATGTGGGTCAGCCAACCGTCGAAGGCGCGAGCGTTAAGGCGACTGTTGTGGACCAGTACCGCGGTGAGAAGATTCTCGTTTGGAAGTACAAGTCGAAGAACCGTTATCGCCGGCGTCAGGGACATCGGCAGAGCTATACGCGCCTGCGTATTGACGAAATCGTAACCAAGTAGGTCCATCGGACTGAGGAGAGAGACATGGCTCATAAGAAAGGTGCCGGTTCTTCACGTAACGGGCGCGACAGCAATTCCAAGCGTCTGGGTGTCAAGCGCTATGGCGGCGAAATGGTCATCACCGGCAACATTATCATTCGCCAGAAGGGCACAAAGGTCCATCCTGGCAACAATGTCGGTCTGGGCAAGGATTTCACTATCTACTCGCTGGTCGATGGTCAGGTGACATTTGAGACCAAGCTTGGTCGCAAGTTCGTCAGTGTATACCCGGTGGGTGAGTAAGCAGGAAACGCATCATGAAAGAAGGTATTCATCCCGAGTGGTATCCCAACGCCAAGGTAATTGTCGAAGGCGAGGTCGTTATGACCGTCGGCTCGACTGTGCCTGAGATTAGCGTTGAAGTCTGGTCAGGCACCCACCCGTTCTATACCGGTACGCAGCGTCTGGTCGACACCGAAGGCCAGGTTGACCGCTTCATGCGCCGGCTGCAGAAACGGCAGGAGATCCAGACCGAGATTGAGGAAGAACTGGAACGGCGCGATCCGGCCAATATGCCCGTCAGCGAGCTTGAGTTGGGCACACGCCCGACAAACGCGCTGACCAGCAGCGACATCAACAATGTGGGCGACGTACTGGCACTGCTGGAACAAGGCGACGACGCGTTGCTGGCCATCCAGGGCATCGGTCAGAAAGCGTTGATCGACATCAAGAAGAAGCTGCGCAGCGAAGGCTTGATCGACTAGGCAGCCCTACTCCGTAAGGTTGTCGCCTGCAAAGGCCTTCGACATAATAGGGCAGATACGCTTCATAGCGTATCTGCCCGTTTTTGTTACAGGAGTGGACCCGGATGACCCGACACACCAATGGACACATCGAACTAATCTGTGGCAGCATGTTCAGCGGCAAGACGGAGGAACTGATCCGCCGCCTGCGCCGCGCTGTCATCGCCCGGCAACATGTCCAGACATTCAAGCCTGCCATCGACCAACGCTATCATGTGGAGCGAGTGACGTCCCACAATGGCGTCGACTTCAAGGCCGAGCCGGTTGCCACCTCGGCTGACATTCTGCCTGCGCTGCACCCTCAGACCACGGTTGTGGCCATCGACGAAGTTCAGTTCTTCGACGACGGCATCATCGACGTCTGTGAACAACTGGCCGACAGCGGCATGCGAGTCATCTGCGCCGGGCTGGATATGGACTTTCGCGGCGTCCCCTTTGGCCCGATCCCGGCACTGATAGCGCGGGCGGAAGAGGTCGACAAACTCCACGCCATCTGCGTGGTGTGTGGGGAGGAAGCCAGCCGCACCCAGCGTCTGATCGAAGGGCAGCCGGCTGCGTTCGATGATCCGGTGGTTCTTGTCGGCGCGTCGGAAGTATACGAAGCACGTTGTCGCGCCTGTCACCAGGTTTTGGCTGAGTCGCTTCTCAGCAATTAGCAAATTGGGTTCGTTCAGGAGGAATGCATCATGCGGGATTTACAAGACGACATCGCCACCGTCCTGATCGACGAGGCGACCATCGCCAAGCGGATCGGCGAGTTGGCCAAGCAGATCGAGGCTGACTATGCGGCCTATGACGATATGCTCCTGATTTGCGTCCTGAAAGGCGGCTTCATGTTCCTGGCCGACCTGACACGCGCGCTTACCCGCCCGCATAGCCTCGACTTCATGGGCATATCCAGCTACGGCAGCGGCACGCGCAGCAGCGGAGCGGTGCAGATCATCATGGACCTGAAGGCACCCATTGAGGACCGTCACGTCCTGATCATCGAAGACATCATCGACAGCGGACGGACGCTGCAGTACATGCGACGCAATCTGGAAACGCGGTCGCCAGCTTCCATTCGCATTTGCACCCTGCTGAACAAACCCGCTCGCCGGGAGATCGAAGTGCCGGTCGAGTACGTCGGCTTCGACATTCCTGATGAGTTTGTCGTTGGCTACGGCCTGGACTTCGACGAGTTGTACCGCAACCTGCCGTATATTGCCGTACTCAAGCCAGCTACCTTTGCCCATCTGCTGACCTGACAATGAACGCCAGCTACTCTGGCCAGTGGGTTGTAGAACAGCGCGGCCGGGTAATTGCCCATGCCCGTACCGCTGAAGCTGCGTTGGATCAACTCGACAGCAGCGAAGACAGTAACGAGTTCGCCCTAAACTATGTAGACGACCCCACAGGCGAGCCGTTGGCCCTGGCGCCCTTGCTCGCCGACCTGCGCCCGCATCTGGTCGATCTCCAGCAACCGGTCTACCTGGTCGGTGGCGCCGTGCGTGATGCGGTGCTCGGCCGGGCCAGCCACGACCTCGACTTGTTGGTTCCGGCGGGAGCCATTCGATTGACGTTTCCGTCTCGCCGATGCGCTTCACCTGCCTGCCTATGTGCTCGACGCGACGCGCGATGTCGGCCGGGTCGTCGTCACCGGCAGCGAAGCGTCGATCGACATTGCTCGCTACCGAGGCAGCGATCTGGAGTCTGATCTCTACGGGAGAGATTTCACCATCAACGCTCTGGCGCTGCCGGCAACAGCAACAACCGCCTCAGGGCTGATCGATCTGTTTGGCGGCCTGGCTGATTTGCACGCTCGTCAGATACGGATCATCCATCCCGACACCATTGTCGAAGACCCGATACGGGCGCTTCGGGCTGTTCGTCAGGCGGAGCAGCTGGACTTCACCTTGTCAGCAGAGACAGAGGCAGCCGTCCGAGCAGGGGCACCCATGTTGACTCAGATCTCAGCCGAACGCATTCGTGATGAGCTGGTCCGCGTGTTGGATGGCGAGCGGCCGTCCGCCGCCGTCAAACAGTTGGCCGAACTGAGCATCCTGCCCGTCGTCTTGCCGGAGGTGGCAGCGCTCGACGGCATTGAGCAGTCGCCGCCCCATCACCAACCTGTACTCGATCATACGATCAGGGTCCTGGCAGAGCTGGAAGGCGTAGAAGATGCGCTCGATGGCCAGACAGAGGGTCCGGGCATGGCCGATATAGCCGCGCTCCTTGCTCCATACCGGGAGGGTCTGCTTGCTCACCTGGCGCGTCCTGTCGATGGTGGGCTAAGCGGGCGCTCGCTGCTCCGCTGGGCGGCGCTCTTCCACGACACAGGCAAGGCAACCACGGGAACCGTCGATGCAGACGGGCGCATACGGTTCCTCGGCCACGACGAAGTGGGCGCTCGTCTGACCAGCTTTCGCCTGCGCCAGCTGGCCATGAGCGGTGCAGCAGCCCACCATGCCGGTCGCATCGTCGACGGGCACATGCGGCCGCTGGGTCTGGCCTCATCAGAGAAGCTGCCTTCGAGGCGGGCTATCTACCGTTACTTCCGGGCACTTGATTCGGATGGTCTCGACGTGGTCTTGCTTTCACTCGCCGACCACTTGGCCACCCACGACGGGCCTGGCCCTCCGGCATCATGGCAGCAGTTGCTTGCCGTGGCCGCATCGCTGCTTTCAACCTACTTCGAGCAAAAACAAGAAGTCGTTAGCCCTGTCCGCTACCTGAGCGGCGGCGACGTGATGGCCCTGCTGGACATTCCCGGCGGTCCGGAGGTCGGTCGTATTCTGGCGGCTGTCGAAGAAGCCCAGGCGGCCGGCGACGTGACCAGTCGCGAGCAAGCCGAAGCGTTGGCGCGCCAGCTCCACAACCCGACAAAAAAAGACCGGTAGCCAAGGCAATGGCTACCGGTCGAAAAAGGGTTATCTCGACCGCCAGGACGACGGCCGATCCGCTAAATTGTCTGTTACTCTAGAGCAGGCTGCCACCGGAGCGGCGCAGGTGCTCCATAAACTCGTTGCGTGTCGCTGCATCACTTTTGAAAGTACCAAGCATCGTGCTGGTGACCATGCGGGGGTGTTCCTTCTCGACACCGCGCATCATGGAGCACATGTGGGATCCTTCGACCACAACAGCCACACCCTGCGGCTCAAGCACCTCGTCCAGCATGTGGGCGATCTGCTGCGTCATGCGCTCCTGCACCTGCAGGCGGCGGGCGAACATGTCAACCATGCGCGGAATCTTGGATAGTCCAATGATCTTCTCGCTCGGAATGTAGGCGACATGAGCGCGGCCGAAGAAAGGCAGCATGTGATGCTCACACATACTAAAGAACTCGATGTCTTTGACGACAACCATTTCATCATACTCGACGTCGAATAAGGCGCCATTGACCAACTTCTCCGGGTCAATGTCATACCCCTCAAGCACCTCACCGTACATCTTGGCCACGCGATGGGGCGTCTTGAGCAACCCCTCACGTTCCGGGTCCTCACCAACGTTTACGAGAATATCGCGCACTGCGTCTTCGACAGCCGCTTTGCGGTCGTCCACAGTCAGGGGCGTAACCAGCTCCTGATGGCCATTTCCGTTGCTCTTACCGTTGGCGATAACAATGGGCTCAAACTCGTTCGTGCGCCCATTTGTCTGCTTCATGTCGTACATTCTAAACTCCTCGTAGCTTCTCTGTTTTGTCCGGTAGTGGTGTCGCTATCAAGATGCTGTGCCACTAATCTTTCCGGCAATTGAACGCCCTTTGTTTCGCACCGGCCTCGCGTTCTGCTTCTTATTTTTCTGTTGTCTAGACGCCTTTGGCGTTCCAGTCTTACGTTGCTTAATGCGCTCTATGTGAAGCACATTTGCTATCAACAATACAGTATGTTACAGCATTGTCCATATTTTGTCAAGCAATAGTGGAAGGTAGACAGGGATATGTACAGATTTTGCCCGAATCGGACAGGGAACGCATGGTTCATCACCCGTTTTGGATCAGGTGGAGCGAGTGGGACAGGCCGGCAAACAAGGTCTGCCCAAATTTATGAGAGAGCGACTGAGTTATCAGCTAGAGGGCGCTGGGGGGAAGGTAAGTTGTGGCAGCCGGGTTAGCTTAGGGGAGTGGCTGGCGGCCGTTGTAGCCGTCTTCAACATCATGATAGTAAGCAATGGTCGGCTCGCCATAGCGCCAACAGAGATAGACGTCACGACCACCAAGGTCATGGAGAAAGTCGACCAATCCAGCTTCCACACTCTTGATGACGCAGCCATAGCTCTGGATCTCCTGGATGAGTTTCTCGATGCGCTCAAACTCCACCAAAAGCTTCGCTGCCTTGGGACCACCCACATCGCTCTGCAAATCGCCCAGAACTTCGCTCATCCCCTGCCCCATCGTCACCACGCGGGCGCGGACTTCCAGCAGCTCGCCAACCAGCGGAGCAATCTCGGGCAAGATGGCCCGCGCTTCCTGAACCGTGAAGTATTGCATCTCAACCCACCTCCCAAACGACCGTTGTCGGCCCGGAACACAAAACAGGGTGCCGACCGTTATTGGCCAGCACCCTGAACAGTTTCAATTCAAGAATGCAGAAAAGCGGTCTGGTTTAGCCGCAACCGCAGCCGCCACCCGCACCGGCTGCTGGAGCCTGGCTGGATCCATCCTTCGCCTTGAAGGAGGTGCCACAGCCACAGGCGGAAGCAGCGTTCGGGTTATCGATCTTGAAGCCACCACCCATGATGCTGTCTTCGTAGTCGATATTGGCATTGCTCAGATACATCATGCTGGTTGGGTCAACAAAGACCTTGACGCCATCCTGTTCAATGATGTGATCATAGGCACGTGGCTCTGCTTCCAATGCCATGCCGTACTGCATACCCGAGCATCCACCACCAGCCACAAAAACGCGCAAGCCGTAGCCGTCAACGTTCTTCTGCACCAGCAGGTTACGCACGGTCTCGACCGCCGAAGGGGTCAGCGTAATGGTCTCCGTCTGCACCTGGTCAATTTGAAGAACATCCATGAGTTTTCTTGTCCTTATCTCTAAAATAGATTGCTGCACTTATCGATTAACTTTGATTTGTAGTTTAGCAGCGTTGCCAAACGTTGTCAATTTCTATCAACTTATTCTCTATAAGATTCGAGTCCCATCCAAAGCGACCTTCCGGCGGCTATCCTGGCACTTTGTCCGGCCTCTGACCACATGTTACAATTCGGGCTTGCCTCGAGCCTGCATGGGCTATGGGCTCGTGGTTTCGGACTGATTATTCCGCCAACGCTAGCAGGAAGGTACTTGATGCTGAAGACACATAGTTGTGGAGAGTTACGAGCGAGCGACACCGGCCAAACCGTCACTCTGGCCGGATGGGTCAACCGCCGCCGGGATATGGGTGGCGTCATCTTTATCGACCTGCGCGATCGCGCGGGTAAGACCCAGATCGTCGTCGACTCTGGCCGGACAGAAGCAGGCTTTGCGACCGCCGAGCAGATCCGCAGTGAATACGTCGTGCAGGTGACCGGTGTCGTCAGCATACGGCCAGAAGGGCAGGAAAACGACTCCCTCCCGACCGGCAAGATTGAGGTTCTCGCTGACTCGGTCACCATTCTGAACGCCGCCAAGACCACGCCTTTTGTCATCGATCGCGACGAGAACGTAGACGAAAGCCTTCGTCTGCGCTATCGCTACCTGGACCTTCGCCGCGAGAAGATGCAGCGCAACATTATGCTGCGCCATCATGCCGTGAAATTCATTCGCGACTTCCTGACTGAGCGTGACTTCGTGGAGATCGAGACGCCCATCCTGTTCAAGTCCACGCCGGAAGGCGCACGCGACTATCTGGTGCCCAGCCGGGTCCATCCCGGCAAGTTCTACGCTCTGCCCCAGAGTCCGCAGCAGCTCAAGCAGCTGTTGATGGTGGCGGGTTACGAGCGATACTTCCAGATTGCTCGCTGCTTCCGTGATGAGGATCTGCGTGCTGACCGTCAACCTGAGTTCACCCAGCTCGACCTCGAGATGAGCTTCATGGAGCGTGACGATGTGCTCGACCTGATCGAGCAGTTGATGATCGAGATGGTCGAGGCAGTCAGTCTGGTGCCGTTGGCCAAGAAGCCGTTTCCGCGCATGAGTTACGGCGATGCCATGGAGCGGTACGGCACGGACCGGCCCGACATCCGGTACGGTATGGAGCTGACCAGTATTGCCGACATCGTGGCCAACAGCGCGTTTCGCGTGTTCGCCGAGAATGTGGCCGAGGGCAAGCCTGTCAAGGCGATCTGCGTCCCAGGCTGCGGCGAATATAGCCGCAAGCAGATGAGCGAGCTGGAAGACCTAGCTCGCGAACAGGGCGCCAAAGGCCTCGCCTGGCTGGCTATACATCCGGAGACAGAAGAAATCCGTGGACCGATCGCCAAGTTCTTCACCGTGGAACAGCTAATCGCCATAACCGAGCGAATGGATGCCAAGCCGGGCGATCTCCTGTTGATGTCCAGTGACCAACCGGCCCTTGTCAACAATGTGTTGCATACATTGCGCACAGAAATGGCCCGCCGTCTTGGCTTGTCCGACACACAGGAGCTGGCGTTTGTCTGGGTCATCGACTTTCCCCTGTTCGAAGAGGAGATGGAAGACGGCCATTACGCACCCAGCCATCATATGTTCACCGCGCCGCAGCAGCGCCATATTCCGCTGCTCGACAGCGATCCGGGTGCGGTGTTGAGCGAGCAGTATGATCTCGTGTGCAACGGCTTCGAGATCGCCGGCGGCAGCATCAGAATCCACGATCAGGAGCTACAGCGAAAGATTATGTCCCTGATCGGCTTCTCGATTGAGGAGGCACGCGAGCAGTTCGGCCACCTGCTCGAAGCGTTCGAGTATGGTGCTCCGCCCCACGGCGGCATTGCTCCGGGGATCGACCGTATCGTGGCCTTAATGGCCGGAGAGCCGAACATCCGCGAAGTCATGGCCTTTCCAAAGACGGCACAGGCGACCGACCTGATGGCCGATGCTCCTTCCACTGTCTCCCAGAAACAGCTGGACGATCTGCATCTGGTCATAGCGATGCCGAAAACGGAACCACCTGCCTGACGCGGCGTGGGATAGCTAGAGAAAGAAGTCCTTGAGAGCATCCGTCACATCGGCGATGATCACATGCCAGTCGGCGTCCGGGCCGTAGATGACGGTCAGGTCGGAGCCGGCGATTGTGACGGACAGGACGCCGGAGATGCCGGCCAGAGATTGAGCCAGGGGCGACCCTTGCGCAAGCGGAGCATCGTTGTCGTAATGCTCTTCAACGGCTTCTGAGGTCAGTGGCAGGTTGGTTTCGAACAGAATAGACTGTCCATCGTCGCCCAATTCGGCTTCAATTTCGATGTATTCGGACATAGTCTAATTATACCGGACGTTGTTCGATGACAAACCCGGTTGACTCTGTATAATGAGTGACAGCCGGAATTCTTCTTCCGGCAAGGAGCACAAGCGCATGAGCAAGACATCAAGTTTCATTGTCGGGGCGATCACAGGCGCTCTCGTGGCGGCCGCCGGCGTTCTTTTGTTTACGCCGTCTTCGGGTGACGACCTGATTCAGGACGCACAGGACCGCTGGGAACTGACCAAGCGTGAAGCAAAGTTGGCCATGGAAGAGAAACGGCTGGAGATGGAACAGCAGTTTGAGTCGGAGAAACAGCGCTAGCTCAATCAGTCAGTCGACCGGTCAACAGCATCCCACGGCGCTACCTCGAGCCAATACCTCGCCTCGGATGTAGTGGCCGGGGTAAGGGGTACCACAACGAGGGCGGCCCCGTCTTCTCCCAGGTTGATCTTTGCCTGTATAAGGCCATCAGGTCCAACTTCAAGCGGATACACAGCCGGCTGCGGCCCATCTTCGATAAGGACCACCCCCCAGCGCTGTGGCACGAGCCACTCTGTGTTGACAAACCCATCACCCTGCCACGCCAACTTGCCGCCCCGTGCGGCAAGGCCCGCGATGTCAAGAGCGGCAAGGCCAACACCACCACTCAACCCTTCCGGGTCTGACAGCACTTCGACTCTGATCTGGACCGGCAGCCCGGCATAGGCGGCCAGACTGACGTTATGCCTCTGCCAGCCGGGCAGATCGCCATCATCACCAGCCGATTGCCCGCCCAGCGCCGGCCCGTAGCGGCCGGCAACGGACGGAACTGGAGTCAACAGGTCCCAGGTCGCACCGTCGTCGCTGGACGCTGACACATAGGCAAAGTCCCAGCCCGGCTCCAGATCGTACCATGCGTCAAACGACAGCATGGGTGCCGGCAGGCCTGTCAGATCGAC
Organism: uncultured Chloroflexia bacterium; assembly: GCA_963715935.1. GTDB lineage: Bacteria > Chloroflexota > Anaerolineae > Promineifilales > Promineifilaceae > Promineifilum. The sequence goes on from CAVQSM010000011.1 coordinate 1,344,238, forward strand.
AGCGGTTGTGAGCGAAGCGCGGCTGCTGTTGCCTGGTGGCGCGAACCAGAAGGATCCTCCGGCAGGCGGGGGCGCCGTCGTCAACGGGGCGGCCGTGTTGCCGGCAAACGTCAGGCCGGCGGAACCGGACAGATCAAGATCGATATAGTCCACACCGAGCTGGGGCAGCCCCGAATTGTAGCAAAGGGCAAGACGCGGGCACGGGTGGCCAATGACGGGTCCCGCAGCTCCAGTGACGCAAAGTCGTAAGCACTGCCCGCTGCCGGATCGTCCAGATAGACGGCGGCAGCAAACTCCATCATGAACTGCTGCCAGGACAGGCCCGGTGCGTATGCTTCAAGAATCGTCTGCACGGCCGCCATACCGTCCGCAGGATAGCGGGCCAACTCTGACACGGCTTCCGTGCCGAGCCGCTCCTGCAGGTAGCGCACGAACAAGTAGCTGCCGGCATAATGGGCAAAGACATCGGGGGGGCGCGTCGTCCACGCATCAAGCCGAATCTGTGGCTGCTCCAGATAGGGCGCTGCAGAGACGGTATCCAGCCCGACCATCGTCTCCGCCAGCTGAGAAAGTCCCTCATTCAGCCACACTTGCTCATTGGGATCCAGATTCCAGTGAATGAGATGCTGTAGCTCATGAACCAGCGTCCCCAGATAGAGATCCGTTCCCACATCGAGACGGGCCATGTTTAAGTAGACCATTTCCCGCTCATTCGACTCGGCAAATAGCGACCGGGGGAACTCGTTCTCATCGGTGAAATAGCCCAACTCGGCCGCATCAGGCGATCCGGCGACGTGGAGAACATGAAATCGTGGGTCGTTGTCTACGCCGGGAGACCACTCGCGACCAAATGATGCAGCCAGCACAGGCAGCATCTCTTGCTCCACCCTCTCGACCGCCACTGCCAACGCCGCCGGGTCCAGATTCAGGCCCAGCTCCGACCAGTAACTGCCTTGCTCGGTTACCAGGAGCAGTTCCGCCTGGCGCGGTCCATCGGCAGTGAAGAATGTCTCGCGGTCACCAACTGCGCCGGGCGGACGGGCGACCGTTCGTTCGCCCAGGTCAAACTGGCCCAGACGCAGCGCCGTTTCGAAGAAGTCGTGGGGCGGCAGCGAGAGGCGCTCCAGGCCGTCCAGGTCGGACACAGCTCGCTCTGGGAGCGCAGGTTGTTCTATGTCAGAAGGAACCGTCACATCCCATTCGGCTGACTCGACGGCGGCCGTCACTGAGGGCTGCGCTTTGGCGTCGCTGCCCCGCTCGAACTCGGCCGATCCGCCGGGTACGTGGAGCGTCTCGACAGCCGCCGGGACGGTTACTACTGTGGCTGACTGCTCGGAATCCCTCCCCACTGTGATGAGCAACAGCGCCAAACTGACCAGAAAGAGCGGGGCCAGAATGCCGATAGCGATGCGTTGCCTGCGGCTTACGGGGTGACGATTTGGGCTCATAAATTCCAGTTGATTGTAGCTGTCGGGCAGCAGCAGGCGCAACTCATTGCGAAACGCGGTGTTACCTATGGAGTAGGCTACGCTTCCGAAAGAGTACATCAAGGCAGGCCATGAAATACGCTCATATCATCGGTTGGGGCTGTTATCTGCCCGATCGCGTGCTGACAAATGAAGAACTGTCGCACATGGTAGAGACCAGCGACGAGTGGATCTTCCAGCGAACCGGCATCCGTGAACGCCGAATCGCCGCGTCTAACGAGACGACGGCGACATTGGCGTTTGAGGCCGCCGCCCGGGCGCTGGCTGTCGCCGGCGTGCAACCGTCCCAGATTGACCTCATCATCGTGGCCACGTCGACCCCCGAGTATATGTTCCCATCAACGGCCTGTCAGGTACAGGATTACCTGGGCGCAACCCATGCCGGTGCGTTCGACATGAGCGCGGCTTGCTCCGGCTTTGTCTATGCGCTGCATATGGCGACGCAGGCGATCGCCACCGGCTCGGTGGCTACCGCCCTGGTCATTGGCTCGGAAACGATGTCGCGTGTGCTCGACTGGCAAGATCGCGGTACGTGTGTCCTTTTTGGAGATGGGGCCGGCGCCGTTGTGCTCAAGGGATATAGTGTTCCCGGTGGTGTGCTGGCTGCGACGTTGGGCGCCGATGGCTCTGGCTCCGACCTTCTGTCGCTGCCTGCCCTTTATCCTAACGTTGTCCCGGTCAACGGCATCGAATTCTCCAGCAACGGCCATCACAAGAACACGGTCGACATGAACGGCCGCCAGGTTTACCGGTTCGCGACCAATGTCGTGGCGACGTCCATTATGGAAGCGGTCGAAAAGGCGGATCTGACGCTGGACGACATCGACCTGATTGTGCCACACCAGGCCAATATGCGAATCGTGGAGGCGGCGGCCAAGAAGCTGAAGATTCCGGTGGACAGGTTCTTCATGAACGTTGACAGAACCGGAAACACCTCAGCAGCGTCTATACCGCTGGCCCTATGCGAAGCAGTTCAGAAAGGCCGTCTGGGACCAAATGACAATGTGGTCTTCGTCGGCTTTGGTGGGGGGCTGACCTGGGCAGCGGCCGTCGTGCAATGGGATGCTGTGCCCAAGGACGTCGCATTCCGGGACCAGGAGTGGAAACGCACGCGCTACATGGTTGCGCGCGGCCGTTCGCGACTGCGCCGGTTGCAGCGTCGAATCGGCGCGTCAATCCTTAACCCCGTCAGTCGTGATGAGTTCGATCCCGACTAGGCCACGGCCCTGGCGATCTGCCGCAGCATCTCAGGTTCGTCCAGAACGCCCTCAAAATGGACCCGTTTGTTGATGACCGTGTGCGGCAGATAGTTAGCCGAGTACATGGATGCCGCTTCCGGGAAGGCGTCGGTCATCACCAGGAAAGCCCGCACCTGCTCGCTGGCCACAGCCATCCCAAAGGCAACCTTTGCCACGAGCGCACCGGCCTCATCCTCCGCCGAAGTCAACAGCTCGATGGCCACTTTGGCTTCCTCGTGGGTCTGTTCCAACTTGCGCAGCTGCACCCTCGTCTTCGGTTCAAGCGATTGGCCCTGAAAGGAAACAGCCTGGATTGCAGCGATAAGTGACGTCATCTGGTAGCCGGCTGGCAAGCCAATGAGTCGCACCCCGAGATCGGCCTGCTCCTCGACCGTCCCCGCCATGACACCGATGACAGGATAGTAGGAATAGTTGATGCGTCTGGGCAGCGGCCGCCACGTGATGGCGTCGAACCGTTCGGCCAACGTGCGGCACAGGTCGGTTGCCTGCCGTTCACCGCTGGAAAGCGCAGGGTCTCCCCAAAGATTGAGGCAGACGGGTTCGGGAAGTTGCTCAAAGTAGTCAGGTAAGATTGCCCACGTTTCGTCGTCAAAAGGATTGTATGTTACATTGTCGGAGTTGCTCATGATTACGATTCTACTTGCCTTCACCCTTTGGGCGGTTGTCCACAGCTTGACAGCCGGATCGCGCGCCAAAGCAGCCTTTAGGCGCCAGTTCGGTGAGCGTGCCTACGAGGGCCTCTACCGCGGACTGTATAATCTCTTCTCACTGGCGACCTTCCTCGTCGTCCTGTACGCCATCGCCGTGGCCATTCCGGATCGCCTGCTCTACTCGGTTCCCATGCCGTACCGGTTGCTCAACTTTGCGGCGCAGGGTATCGGACTGGCCGGGCTGGCCTACTCCCTCTACCGGACCGGCATCTTCGACTTCCTCGGCCTTAGCCAACTCATGCGGTTTATTCAGGGCGAACCTCACCCGGAGCAGCCGGCTGCCTTCATCTCGACCGGCACATACGGTATGGTGCGCCACCCGCTCTATTTCTTCAGTATGCTGTTCCTGTGGGCCAATCCGGACATGACCCTGCAATCGCTCGTCCTCTACGTCCTGATTACAATCTACTTCGTCATTGGGTCGCTGCACGAAGAACGACGTCTGACGGCCGAGTTTGGCGATGCGTATCTTACTTACAAGGAACGTGTGCCCTACATGCTGCCGCTTAAACTACCGGCTCGAGCGGCTGCCGACTCGGCGCCCGGCCCGTAGCCGGCACGGCACACGCTACTCCTCTTCCCCGGCGGTTCCTGCACCGCCGGCATACCGCTTCTTCCACTCGTACAGCTTGTTAATCGCTTGCAGCGGCGTCAGGCCGTTCACGTCCAGCTCTCGCAGCTCATCCAGCACGGGACTGCTTTCCGGGAACAACGCCATCTGCTGCACGCTGGAAAGGCGGCTCGGCTCAACGGCAGCCGTCGGCGCGTGCTTTTCCAGGTCGAGCAAGATTTCGTTCGCCCGCACCACCACATCACGCGGCATACCGGCCAGTTGGGCCACATGTATGCCGTAACTCCGGTCAGCGCCGCCCGGCACAATCCGGTGCAGGAACGTGACTTCTCCCCCTTCATCGGCCACATCCACATTGTAGTTGGCTACCGCCGGCAGGAAATCGGCCAGCCCGGTCAACTCGTGATAATGGGTGGCGAAGAGGGTGCGTGGTCGCAGGCGGGGATGGTTGTGCAGATATTCGACAATGGCCCACGCCAACGACAACCCATCATAGGTGCTTGTGCCCCGGCCAATCTCGTCCAGGACCAACAGCGATCGGTGGGTGGCATGATGGAGGATTTCGGCCGCTTCCACCATTTCCACCATGAACGTCGAGCGTCCGGCATGTAGTTCATCATGAGCGCCAATGCGCGTAAAAATGCGGTCGACAACGCCGATACGCGCTGCCTCGGCGGGGACGTAGCTGCCAATCTGGGCCATGAGCGTGATGAGGGCCACCTGCCGCAGAAAGGTTGACTTGCCACTCATGTTCGGTCCGGTGATGATCTGGATGACATGGTCATCGCTGAACCGGGCGTCGTTGGGCACAAAGCGTTCGCCGCGCTGCTTACCGGCCACGGAGCCGGACACCATCGCCTGCTCCACGACCGGATGGCGACCATCTATGATCTCCATTTCGATGCCGTCGGTCAGCTCCGGGCGCACGTAGCCGTTCAACGCAGCCACTTCCGCCAGCGACAGGGCAACATCCAACTCGGCAACGGCACTCGCCGTGCCCAGCAGACACTTGCTATGCGAAGCGACTGCCTGGGTCACCTCGATGAAAAGACGCCGCTCGATCTCCAGGATACGATCTTCAGCGTTGAGAATCAATGTCTCGTACTCTTTCAGTTCCGGCGTAATGTACCGCTCGGCATTGGTCAGCGTTTGCTTGCGTACGTAGTCCGCGGGGACATTGGCGGTGTTGGCGTGGGTCACTTCAATGTAGTAACCGAACACCTTGTTGTAGCCTACCTTGAGCGAGTTAATGCCTGTCCGCTCGCGCTCGCGCGGCTCCAGATCAGTTACCCAGTCGCGGGCGTGAGCCGACGTGTTAACAACGCCATCCAACTCGGCCGAATAGCCGGGTCGTATGAAGCCGGTCTTGTTGAGGTTGCCGGGCGCGTCTTCCTGAATTGCTCTGCTAACAATCGAAGTCGCATCCTGGCATGGGTCCAAACGCGCGACCAGCTCAGGCAAAACGCCGGCGTTCTCCAGTCGAGTCGCCACTTGTCCAACAGCCTTCAGCCCCAGGCCAATTTGCTCCAGGTCGCGCGGCGTCGCCCGCCCACTCAAGCAGCGATTAGTCAGCCGCTCCAGATCAGAGATTTCCTTAAGTCCTATCCGCAGGTCGGCACGCAGCAGTGCATCACCCAGCAGCGCCTCAACCTGGTCAAGCCGCTGGTTGAGGGTGTCGCGGTCAGTCAGTGGTTGCGTCAGTCGCTGGCGCAGCAAGCGCGCCCCCATCGGGGTCACGGTCTGGTTCAGCACATGAAACAGCGAATTATCGCGGTCGCCACCAATTGATTCGGTCAGCTCCAGATGCCGCCGCGTAGCCGCACTTAGCGATAGGGTCCCATCCGTGCTATAGGTGGTCAGCCGCTGCATCTGCTCGACCCGGCCCCGCTGGGTTTCCTGCAAGTAGTGGAGCAGCGCTCCGGCAGCGCGCGCCGCCATCGGCCGTCGCTCGCAGCCAAATGCGTCGAGCGTCGTCACGCCAAAGTGCCGCAGCAGAGTCTGTCGGGCCTGTCCAATCTCGAACCGCCACTCTGGCAGTGTGCTCACGGTGCGTGGCCCTTCGGCCAGCGTCGGGCGGCCGTCCGGCCGGAGCAGTTCAGCAGGCGCAAGCCGGGCCATCTCCTCGGCCAACGCATGGCGGCTGGCCAATTCGGTCGTGGCAAACTCGCCGGTCGTCGCGTCGGCGTAGGCCAATCCTGCCCGCCAGTGACCATCAATCTCATCTTCCACAACCGCAACAAGATAGTTGTTGCGTCCGGCATCCAGCATGCCCGGCTCGATGACCGTGCCCGCGGTGAACACGCGCACCACTTCACGCGGCATGAGGCCGTTGACGGTTTCAGTGCCCACCTGCTCGCAAAGCGCCACCTTGTATCCCTTGGCCACGAGGCGAGCAATATAGTTTTCGGCGGAATGATGGGGCACGCCGGCCATCGGCACACGCTCCCCTTTGCCCTGGGGGCGACTGGTCAGCACGAGGTCCAGTTCGCGGGCCACCAGCGCGGCATCATCGTCAAACGTCTCGTAGAAGTCACCCAGGCGAAAAAAGACCACTGCCTCTGGATGCTGCGCCTTGATATCAAGGTATTGACGGCGGCTGGGGGTTACTTTGCTGGCAGACATCTCTGGCCTTTGCGGTGGGTGAAGCAAGGTCACGAAGCAATGGCGAAGGGACAGTCGGGGTAAATGGGTCACGAGGACGCCATCGAGTCGGCCGGACGACTAACCTGCCAATCGTGGATGCGATTGCCGTGGCGTGACTCCAGTTTGGTCAACGGGCGCTTCGACTCCATCAACGTCCGCGCCTCATCAAATGACAGGTCATGCTCCCGCATGAGCTGGGCAGCGACGACAATGGCTGACCGGCCGCGCCCCTTGGCGCAGTGGACGAGCACCGTTCGGCCGTCCGCTTGCTGTTCGGCCAGCCAGTCCAGGCTTTCCTGCAGCTGCTCCACCGTCGGCACCGTGACGTCGAGCACAGGCACGCGGTGGTAGGTGATGTCGTTGGCTTTATAGAAGGCGGTGTCGCCGGTCCGTTCGGCCCGCATGTCGAGCACGGCGTCGATGTCGTTGTCGACAAGAAACGCCAGGTCGCGCTCATACGTGGGCGCACCGCCCAGCCACAGCTGCGGCTCAATCTGGTCGAACCAGCGATGTCCCTGCACGTTCTCGTACGTGTAGCGAATCAGCGGATAGAACTTGTCAAATGTCCAGTGAATGGGATTCATTACTCATAAGGATAGCGAGGCCGGGCCCGGTTGGCAACGCCGTATCGAGACCGGATGCGTTCAGGAGACCGGACGGGCCGATCGTTGGGCGGCGATGATACGGTCGATGGTCGCATCAAGGGCCGGGTCGACTTGCCGCGCCGCCGGGTTATCCGCATGATAGGCGGCCACCTCGGCCACACCTTCTACGTACGGGATCGTTGCCTCGAATGCGGGCACCAGTCGCTTGATCTTGCTGTTGTCGAAAATCATGCTGTGAGACTTGTCGCCCAGAAGCGAACCGTTCCAGGATGGTTCATAGGCGGCCATCAGTTCGGACGGCACATGAACGACGTCGGCCACTACGCCAAACGCACCGGCCACGAGCGCAGTTATCTGATTCCAGGTCAACCACTCATCGGATGTAATGTGAACCGTCTCACCGATGGCCTCGTCCAGACCCAGCAAGCCGTTGAAGCCTCGCGCAAAGTCACGGTGATGGGTCAGCGTCCAAAGCGATGTGCCATCGCCGTGGACAATGATAGGCAGTCCCCGATGCATCCGGTCGACCACTGTGTAGCCGCCGCGAAACGGGAGCAGCGTCCTGTCGTAGGTGTGCGACGGCCGCACGATAGTAGCCGGGAAACCGCTCTCATCGTGCACCTGCTGCAAGAGCCGTTCGCAAGCGATCTTCTGGCGAGCGTACTCCCAAAACGGATTTTCCGCCGGTGTTTCCTCTGTGACAGGCAGCGAGGGGGGCGGCTTCTGGTAGACGGAGGCAGAGCTGATAAAGACGTACTGGCCCGTTCGGTCGCGAAAAAGCGCTATGTCGCGGGCCACATCATCCGGCGAGAACGCCACCCAGTTGACCACGACGTCAAACTCGGCCCCAGATAGAGCGGCCTGAGTCGCCTGCGGGTCATGGATATCGGCCTTAAGATGGGTCACACCCTCCGGCAGCGGTCGAAACGACCGGCCTCGCGTCAGCAGCGTGACATCAACACCCTGTTCCAGCAGCCAATCAACAGACGCTGAGCTTATGATTCCTGTACCGCCAATGTAAAGTACTCGCATAGTTGAATGATCCCTACTGCCCGATACACAGCGTGCCCAGGCAAATTTCTGGCCACGGCAAGGAGATGATATGGGTCGCCAGCAGCACGACGATAATTTGCCGGGCCAGCCGGCCGATTAAGACCCAGATGGTAAATACGCGCAGGTCCAGATGCAGAACGCCGGCGACGACGGTAATCGCGTCCCCCAGCAGTGGCAGCCAGGAGAAGAGCAGGACAAAGCTGCCCCAGCGGCCAAAGAAGCCCTCGGCCCGGTTCAGATTCTTTTCGTCGATCGAGATGTATCGTGAAAAGACAAACTCCGATCCCTTCTGGCCCACGAAGTAGTTGGTCAATGCACCCAGGAAGCTGCCGGCAGTCGCGACAATGACGATAATGACTGCGCTGTAGCCGAGGGTGAGCATCCCGACCACCGCAAACTGCTCGCTAAAGGGAACGACGGTAGCCGACAGATAACTGACAACGAACAAACCAAGGTAGCCGAAGTTGAATACGATGCTTGCCACAAGGATTGCCGTTGGAGCTAACGCCGCTCCAGGGTGACCAGGATACCATGTCGAGGTCGCAAGGTTACCAGTGCGTGAGGCTCAACAGGATGGTCGGGCACCAGCCGCAGCCGGAAACGTTGAGCAATGGCAGGCACGATGATCATGCTCTCCATCAGAGCAAAGTGTTCGCCAATGCACTTGCGTGCACCGCCGCCAAACGGGAAGTAGGCAAAGTGCGGCCGCTCCTCAGCACGCCCCGGCGCAAAGCGCTCTGGCTGGAAACAGTCCGGTTCGTCCCAGTAAGCGGGATGACGCTGCATGACATAGGGACTCATCGCTACGATGGCTCCCGCCGGGATGTGATAGCCGTCAATCTGATCATCTTCGATTGCTCGCCGGCTTATTGACCAGGCAGAGGGATAGAGGCGCATTGCCTCCTGGACGGCCTGGTGGGTGTAGGGCAGCCCCGCGAACTCGTCCAGCGACGGGATTCGGCCGGCTAGCAGGGCTTGCTGCTCGTCAACCATCCGCTGCGTCTGGACCGGATGTTGGGCCAGCAGATACCATGTCCAGCTCAGAGTATTGGCCGTCGTCTCGTGGCCCGCCACGAGTAGCGCCATCACTTCGTCCCGCACCTGGCGCTCGGGCATGGGCGAACCATCCTCATACCGGGCATTGAGCAGCAGTGTCAGCAAATCGTCCGGTTGGCTCGCGGCGTGCCGCCGCTTTTCGATCAGCGAATACACCAGGCCATCCATGTAGTCGATTGCCGCCCGCACCTTGGCGTGGCGCGGCTTGCCAATCGTCGTCATCACATTCATCGCCTCGCCTACTTGCTCAGCATACGGGTTGATGTCATAGGTGAACAGCGCCCGCGTGACGATGTCCAATGTCAGATGCATCATCTCGGCAGCGATGTCGACAGGTTGTTCTGAGCCAACAACTGTCTCCAGTCGCTCAACGCTGCGCTTCGTGGCCTCTGCCATCAGCGCTTCGTATCTGGTCAGACTCCGGCGGTGGAAGGCCGGCTGGATAAGCCGGCGCTGCTCCCGCCACAGCGGATTCTCGCTTGTCAGGAGCCCTTGCCCGGCGACAGATTCAATGAGGTATTTGTTGAGGAACGTATTCTTGTCGTAGTTACGACCGTTCGTCAGCAGAACGTGGTGGATGTAGGCAGGATGACTTATCAGATACGCTGGTTCCAGCGTTGACCGATATTGGACAATATCCCCATAGGTATGAGCCAACGACTCGAAGTACGCCAGTGGATTGCGAATCGCCTCTCGACCTGCATGAGCCGCCTGGGGTGGTGTTCGTTTTGCACTTTCTGTCTTCTCTGCAATCATGATTCTAGCTCCCTCGTGAGAAAGTGGGATCACTCCGGTGCGCTATCATTCGCCAATATAGACCAGTACGACTGGCGGACAGGACTCGTTGCACGGTGCAAAGCGTGACAAAGTCGGGCGCCGGCACAAAATTCGTGCCAACTTACATCTGTGGTTTCCCGCCAGCGCGATTCCGCCTATAATTACAACACCTTGCAGTTTATCATAAGGGTCTTCCAAACAACAGAGTTTTGAAGCAACAATAGATCGACTCGGCCACCCCTTTCCCTGGGCGCTGGCTATCGAGAATGAGGTAATTCATGACAGAGCGAACGTTTGACCACTTTGGCGCCCGCAGCATCCTCCCCGGCACGGACTACGCCTATTATCAGTTGAGCAAGCTCAGCGAGTTCGGAGATATTGACAGGTTACCGTTCTCCATCAAGGTGTTGCTGGAAGCACTTCTGCGCAATTGTGACGGCTACCTTGTTTCACCTGAGGACGTGAGGGGTCTGGCGGCCTGGAGTGCTACCAAACCGGCTGCTCTTGAGATCCCCTTCAAGCCGGGCCGGGTCATTTTGCAGGATTTCACCGGCGTCCCGGCGGTGGTTGACCTGGCGGCCATGCGTTCGGCAATGGCCCGGCTGGGCGGCGACCCGGCCAAGATTAACCCGCGTGTCCCGGTCGATCTGGTCATTGACCATTCGGTTCAGGTTGATCGTTTCGGCTCTGCGTTTGCGCTGTTCTACAACGCCGAACGTGAGTTTGAGCGCAACCGGGAACGGTACGAGTTTCTGAAGTGGGGCCAGGAGGCGTTCGAGAACTTCCGGGTAGTTCCTCCGGCCACTGGCATCGTCCATCAGGTCAACCTGGAATATCTGGGCGAAGTCGTGATGTCCGCTCCGGAGGGAGACGGTCTGGTTGCCTTCCCCGACAGCCTGGTTGGCACCGACTCGCACACTACCATGATCAACGGTCTGGGCATTGTTGGCTGGGGCGTTGGCGGAATCGAAGCCGAGGCGGTCATGCTGGGTCAGCCAATCTACATGCTGACCCCCGAGGTGGTCGGGGTCAAACTGAGCGGGAGCATGCCGGAAGGTGCGACCGCAACCGATCTGGTCCTGCGTGTGACTGAGATGCTGCGCCAGAAGGGCGTCGTCAGCAAGTTCGTCGAGTTTTTTGGCCCCGGCCTCAGCAGCATGACGCTTGCCGACCGGGCGACCATCGCCAACATGTGCCCGGAGTATGGCGCGACCGTCGGCTATTTCCCGGTTGATGCCGAGACGCTCAACTACATGCGCAGCACCGGTCGCCCAGAAGCGCTGGTGGACCTGGTCGAGCAGTACACCAAGGCCCAGGGCTTGTTCCGGACCGATGACATGCCCGACCCACTTTTCACCGACGTGGTCGCCTTGGACCTGGGAAGTATTGAGCCGAGTCTGGCGGGACCGAAGCGACCACAAGACCGCATCCGTCTGGCTGACATGAAGTCATCGTACGAAGCCGCATCTCGTCGCCCCCGTTGGCCCACAAGGGTTCGGCCTGGACCAGGCTGACCTGGAGCGGACAGCGATGGTCTCCAACGGTCACCAAACCGAGATCAGCCATGGCGCGGTCGTTATCGCTGCCATTACCAGCTGCACCAATACGTCCAATCCCAGCGTGATGTTGGGGGCCGGGCTGTTGGCCAAGAAAGCAGTGGAAGCGGGGCTGACCGTGCCGCCTTATGTCAAAACCAGCCTCGCGCCCGGCTCGCGGGTTGTCGAGGATTATTTGCAGCGCTCGGAGCTTCTGCCCTACCTGGAGCAGCTCGGCTTCTATATCGTTGGCTACGGGTGTACCACATGCATCGGCAACTCTGGCCCACTGCCGGAAGAAGTCAGCACGGCTATCAATGCGGGCGACCTGGTCGTCTCGTCGGTGCTCAGCGGCAACCGCAATTTCGAGGGCCGCGTCCATCCGTTGACCAAGAGCAATTACCTGGCCTCGCCGCCGCTGGTAGTGGCCTATGCCCTGGCCGGTCGGACTGATATCGACATGTACAACGAGCCTTTGGGCACGGGGAAAGACGGCCAACCGATCTACCTGCAGGATATCTGGCCAACCAACGCTGAGATCAAGGAGGCGATCACCACCTCGCTCTCGCCCGACATGTTCACCGAGCAGTACGCCAATGTGTTCACCGGCAACGAGACCTGGAACGAGATCGCCCAAAGTGGCGGTGAGCTGTACCAGTGGGATGAGACGTCAACCTACGTGCAGGAGCCGCCGTTCTTCACCGAACTGACAACCGACGTCCAGCCGATCACCAACATCACAGGTGGGCGCGTTCTGGTCAAGGTCGGCGACTCGATTACCACCGACCACATCTCGCCTGCCGGCGCCATTTCCCGAACCAGCCCGGCGGCTGAATACCTGATCGAGAACGGTGTCGAACCGCGCGAGTTCAACTCCTATGGATCGCGTCGCGGCAATGACCGCGTCATGACCCGCGGCACGTTCGCCAACATCCGCCTGCGTAACAAGATGGCTCCCGACACTGAGGGCGGCTGGACGACCTATCTGCCTACTGATGAGGTCATGACCATCTTCGACGCGTCCGTTCTCTACAAAGAAACCGACACGCCGCTTGTCGTTCTGGCGGGCAAAGAGTATGGCACGGGCAGTTCGCGTGACTGGGCTGCCAAGGGGCCGCTGCTGTTGGGCATTCGTCTGGCCATCGCGGAGAGCTTCGAGCGCATCCACCGCAGCAACCTGGTCGGCATGGGCGTACTCCCATTGCAGTTCAAGGCAGGCGACACGGTTGAGTCCCTGGGACTGGACGGAACCGAGACGTTCGCCACGCTCAATCTGGACGACGATCTGAAACCGCTTCAGGACGTCATGGTCAAGGCCACGAGGCCAGATGGCAGCGAGATTACATTCGCCACTACCTGCCGCATTGATACACCCGTGGAGGTAGACTACTACCGCAACGGGGGCATCTTGCACACGGTGTTGCGGAACTTCCTGACCGAATAGCGGTCACAATCATAGAAATGTTTGGAGGGTATGATGGACAATGATTTAGGCGCAGAAGTCGAACCGGATGTGTTGGCGGAGTCGGAACAGTTCGCTGTATGGCGCAACCGCGAGCTTGATGACGAGTTTGTGTACCACGTCGAATTAGGCGGAATCACCCTGCATCTGTCGGGAGAGGAGTGGGAGGAACTGGTAGTCTTGATCCGCGACGCATCCAGCTAAGATGGACGAGGCGAAAGACAGTGTCCAGTACGCGACGCCGCTCATCCGCGACCTGGCCGCTGAAGATCGCCCGCGAGAGCGTCTGGTACAGGTCGGTGCTCAGGCCGTTTCCACCGGCGAGCTCCTGGCTATCATCCTGCGTACAGGCGCACGGGGTGAGAGTGTGCTGCGGTTGGCCGAGCGGCTGCTGGTCGAATTCGGCAGCCTCCCGGGCCTCTCCCGCGCCAGCGTCACGGAGCTAACCCGCGTCCACGGTATTGGCGAGGCGAAGGCAGTTGAAATCAAGGCGGCGCTGGAGATTGGCCGCCGGTTGGTCTCCAGCGCACCGGAAGAACGACCCCGCGTCACCTCGCCTGCCGACGCGGCCAACCTACTTAAGTCAGAAATGATGTTCCTGGAACAGGAGCATCTGCGCGTTGTGCTGCTCGACACGCGCAACCGCGTCCTGCGTATGCCAACCATCTATGTCGGCAGCCTCAATGCGTCTGTGGTGCGCATCGGCGAACTGTTCCGCGCCGCCATTCGGGAAAACGCGGCGGCGCTCATCGTCGCCCACAACCATCCCTCCGGCGATCCCTCTCCGTCTCCAGAAGATATTCGGGTCACGCGTCAGATTGTGGAGGCAGGCAAACTGCTCGACATCGACGTGCTCGACCACATCGTCATCGGACGGCCGTCCTTTGTGTCGCTGAAAGAGCGAGGATTGGGCTTCGACTGAGGCGGTGGAAAAGTGAGCGAGCCCGACCTATTCTATGATGATCGAGACGTCCGACACTTCTGTGTCGAACGAGTGGCCTGAACCAACAAGGCTGATGCTCTCGATCAGGCGCGGCGGAAGGAAACCCTGGCGGGCCAACTCCTCCCTCAGGTCCACATCGTAGAAGTAGAGCTGCCCGACCGGGACGCGCTCATGAGGCTGCTGTACGACGGCGCACGAAACACACGCGCCCGGTGTCAGGTTGTCGTCGATGATGCCATTGGCGAAGAAGCCGTGCTGCCAAACGCGGCTGACGCCGCTCTCGTCAATGTAATTGATGATGACGAACAGCGGGCACTCGCTGCCCTGAACGCCGCACACCCCAAGGCTGTGGTCCAGCACGCGCAAGGTCAGCAGCAGGCGCAGCGATTCGGCATCTGACACGTCAGCATTGATCGATTGGCTGACCTTCACGTCGGCGTGGCCGATTCCTTCGCGCAAAAAACGCAGCATCGGGTCGCCGTTGTCGGCACGAACTTCGGTGGTGCCTTGAGGCTGGTCCTCGCGCTCCACCTGCCAGGCAAACAGGGACCAGTTGTCCAAACCCTGGCTGAAATCACCATTAGTAATCAGATTGCGTGCGGGATCCAGAGGGCCTTCCGGAGGCTGGCCCAGGCCCACTTCAGCCCGTTCTCCCGGCTGCAAGGTCAGCGCCTCGTCCATGGCAACGACACTGGCCATGCCCCGGTCCTGAACGGTAATCTGCGTGTTGTCGTTGCTAACTTCTACCGTGTACCGACCCGGCTCTCCTATCTCCACCGTACTGTGGGGCGTTTCCAACTGGAACAGCAACTGCCGCGTGCCACTCTCCGGAATGTCGAGCCGCACGCGACCGCTTTGCAGCGCCATATCCAATCGATTAGGCCGGTCGCTGGCCCCGAAGCGAGGTGTGGTGATCCGGTCAATACTGACGTTGGAGAGGCTGGATATCTGCAGCTGGGCGGCTACTTCGTTGGAGTCTGGCGGCACAATCGTGATGAGAGCTGATGCGGTCGTGTCGGTCAGTATAGTGGCCGCTTCTTCAACCTCTTGCGGCAGTTCGCCTGCGAGCACGGCCCGGCGCTGTCCGCCAGGATCATCGATACCAACGGTGCCCTGGTTGGCCTGCACTGTTGCCACCATGGGCCGGCTGGCACTCTCCACGAATGCGCGCACACCCAACGGCACGGCTACCGTCACAACGACACAGATGAAGAGGCTGGAGAGAAGAACGGCCCAGGCGAGCCGCACTCGGCCATCACGGCCGGCTGTAATCATGAGTAATGAATCCGAAACTGTTCAAACGAGCCATCAGCGGGACGGCGCTGCCACTGGACACGATCGACCTGCGCCATTGGCGGTCCCTGGTTAAGAAATGTCAGCAAAGCATCCAGAGCGGTCTCCTCACCCTCGACGGCGACACGGACCGTGCCGTCAGCATGATTGGCCACCCACCCCGTAAGGCCTAACTGTCTGGCTCGCTGCTGTGTATAAGTGCGAAAATGAACACCCTGGACACGACCTACTACAGTGATCTCCAGACGTGCCTTGGTCGTGGTCGACATATTCATATTATACCTGAGTGATCAGTCACGGCGAAGCCTGCGGTGGTTGGTCGTATGCCTTCAAGGGGTGTGTCGTTAGACTGAGGATGCCTGCGTCGCGGACAATCCGCGCACAATCTGACCGGGCAGTGCTGGACCGGCATAGACAAGGCCGGTGTATAGTTGGACCAGCGAAGCGCCCGCGTCCAGTTTGGCCCGGGCATCGGCCGCCGAACTGACGCCACCTACCCCAATGACCGGCAGCGAGCCGCCGGTCTGCCGGACCATGTACTGGATCACGGCCGTGCTGCGTTCCTCCAGCGGACGGCCGCTCAGTCCGCCCGTTTCTGCCTGCCAGCGCGGGTCAACGCCCGCACGCGACAGCGTGGTGTTCGTGGCGATCAGGCCGGCAACGCCAGCCCCCTGAGCAGCCGATAGAATGTCGTCGATATCATCCCATTCCAGATCGGGTGCTATCTTGACGAAGAGGGGCGGCAGAGACCGGTCCAGGCCAGCGCCCAGCGCCGCTCGCTGCTCCATCAAGGTCACCAGGAGGTTCTCCAGGTAACGCCCACCCTGAAGCTCGCGCAGGCCGGGCGTGTTGGGGGAACTGATGTTGACCGCCAGGTAGTCAGCGTAGGGCATGACGGCGGCCATGACCGAGGTGTAGTCAGCGGCCGCCTCCTCAAGCGGCGTCTCCTTTTGCTTGCCGAGGCTTACACCAATGACCACGTCGAGATTGCTGCCGGCGAGCGCTTTAAGGCGCGGAAGCGCTGCGGCCACGCCGCCATTTGGGAAGCCCATGCGGTTGATCAGCCCTTCTTCGGGCACCAGCCGAAAGATGCGCGGGCGCGCGTTGCCGGCTTGCGGCCGCGGTGTGAGTGTGCCGACCTCGATGTGACCAAAGCCAAGCAGGGCCAGGCCGGCCACGACGCGGGCGTCTTTGTCATACCCCGCCGCCAGGCCGAGCTGATTCGGAAAGCGCAGGCCGGCTACCTCGACCGGTTGAGCCGGGAGTTCTCCCGCAATCCGGCGCAGCAGGGCGCGGCCCGGGCCAGAAGACTGGGCACGGGTTAGAGCGGCAAGTGTATACTCGTGAGCCGACTCGGCGTCCAAGCGGCGCAGCATTGGAAAGAAGAGGCGTTGGTAACTGGACATGGCGGCGTTTGGTTGGTTGGTGAACAAAACCCGATCTCACCTTAGGAGCGGGACCGGTATCGTAACATGAACAGCCCATACCGGCACCGATTGCGCGGGAAGCGGATCGGGCTGGCCAGCCGATATCTTCACGACCCATTCACGGTGCTTTAACCACCTCTTTATCATGCTTCTGCCGGTCGGTGCTATCTTCGGTTAATAGACAAGCGTGAGCTCCAGCGGTTCGCGCTACTTACCTATGCTAACAACTCGGCAGGGCGTGTTCCGGCCGGCAACAAGGGAAAGTGCATGAGCACACCGCAATCCTCACAAGACGAACAGTCGACGCCAGAAAGCACGGAACAGGCGCCATCGGTCAAGAAGACAAAGCGCTCGCTCGGGTTCATCGAGTCCTCAGAGTTTCAGCCTTCCTGGCTGGAAACCGGCCCGCTCTCGCCTGAAATGCTGGCCACGCTTAAACAGCAAGCAGAAGAGGCGATCAAGACATCCGAGAACAAGCCGGCTCAGATTTCGGGTGGCTATACACAGCGGCTGGAAGCGCTTGAGCGGCTCTATGAGGAGCAAGAAGATCGCAGAAGCGCCGGCAGCGAATCGCCTGCTGAGCAGACACAGCCCGACTCCCAGCCAGCCGACACAGGCAATCTGGTCGAAACGGCCGACGCGTCGTCGCCCGATCTGGATGACCCGGACGGTTGGCGACGAGGTTGAGTTACAGGCCGAGATTGCTGAAATCGACGAACCATCCGTTGCTGTAGAGCAAGGTGATGAGGCGGAGGAATCTGAGCTGATTGAACCGGCGCAGAGCCTACGATTGAGGATGAAGCAACCTATCGCAGAGCTTGTTGAAGAAGTACCTGCTGGCGTCCCTCGAAGCGACGCCCTCACCCGTTGTCAGTGAGGAAGTCGAGCTGCCGTCGCCGCCGGAACCCGTAGTCGACACAATACTAACCGGGGCACAGACGACGACCAGCGCCTCAACGGTCGAGGCGACCGTGCCTCACGAACATCCGCTCTTCGACGGATTGGCGAGACGTCTGCTCATCTTCGGTCTCGGCTTTACCGGACTGGCCGTGCTGACGCTACTGTTCAATCCATTTCAGCGTCTTGCTTTGGGAACTGCTACTCAGGCTCGTCCCGTGGCCTCACCCGACGTTGCCGCACCCACCACGGCCAGCGGAGCATGGTGTCTCATAGGCGAGGTGCTGGGTGAGGGCCAGGCCCCTTTGCCGCTGTCAGACACGGGCGGAAGTGGGGATGTGGTCGCTGGTGACAACATCTTTGCCGTCGAGTTCGCTCCGCAGCAGACTGGCGATCTGGGTTGGCAGGTCATCGACTGTGAGAATGAAGCCCTCGCTTTCCCGCCAGCCGGAGCCTGGGTGCAATCCTCTGGTCCGGACCAGCCAGTGACCTTCTTCTTCGACAGCAACCGGCGGGACGACCCGCTATTCTTTGCCATTCCGTTTGTCGTCACTGCGCTTGACGGCTCCACTGACTTTCGCCTCGTGGGCAGCTTCCAGGGCTGGGACCCGGACGATCCCTCCAACCGACTGGAACGAGTTGGCGCCGGTGTCTACCAGCAAGTGCGACAGATAGATCGGCCCGGTCGATACGAAGCGTATGCCATCTCGAGCGATCTAGACCGGGCGATCGATGCGTACGGCCGCACCAGCGACCCGATTCCTTTTGCCTTCGAGATTTCCGAGCCGGATGATTATGCAGTCTTCCTGGTGGACACCAATCGGGGACGGGCTTCCGTCCTGTATGGGATGCCCCGGTTCATGACTGCCATCGCGTACGGCAACTGGTATCGCGCGATCACCGCCATCCTGGGCCTGATCGGCCTGACGCTTCTGGGTTGGATGCTGGCCCGCATGGCCATTATGGGCAATCATTCCCGATGGCTGGATGCCGGCTGCCCCCAGTGTGGCCAACACGAACTCATCCGCGTCAGCCGCCAGTCGCAGGATCGTTTCCTGCACTTCATGGGACTGCCCATGTATCGTTACCAATGTCGCGTTTGCACCTGGCAGGGCACCAAGCTCAGCGAAGGCGGCGCGCCCGTATCGCCGGGAGCGACAATCACGGTTAATGATCTGCCGCGACAACGCTATCGCTAGGCGCTCTCCGGGTTCTCACGCCCGATTAGCACCCGGGTCACTACCGTATCGAGCGGGTCAATTTCGAGCTGCCGCAGCACCTCGTCCGGCTTGCCCATCTGCGACGGGCTTTGCACGAGGCGCATGGCCAGTTCTGGGCTTTCACCGCCAGATTCAACACGCAGATCTATCACCAACGGTCGCAGATCATACTCACGCTTCTTCTTGTCTTTCGGGCGCGTGCGGTCGCGAATAAGCTCCGTCGCTGCCAATAGATTTTCGACAGCCGCCGCCAACTGCTCACCTTCAACTGGATCCAGAAAACGCACGCGGTAGTCGGAGAACTGCATCGTCTGCTGCAAGGACGGCGCAGATATCTCGACCTCAGCAATGGTCAGTACGTCGATTCCCGGAGCCATGGTGGCCATCAACCGCTCCTGCACCGCCGTAGGATCCATTGCCTCGACCAACCAGATGTCGGCCAACTCCCCTTCGCTGATGTATCCCAGCGGCAGGGCAGCCGCGAGGGACAGCCTTGGCCGCCGGTTAAATCCCTGTGTGTACGCCATCGGAATCTGGGCCCGGTTTAATGCTCGTTCCAGCGTACGAGCCAGATCGAGGTGGCTAATGAAGCGGGCTGCACCGCTCTTTGTGAATGTCAGTCGTAGGCGCTGGACCGGATGAAGCTGCGGTTCGTCGTTGGTCATCTGGCTACTATAGCCGGGTTCGCTCTGCTCTACCAAGCTCATGACAGAACGTTAGTGTTGCTGCCCATGTTTAGCGTTCACGGTACAATTTATTGTGATGAAGTATCGTGCCGCGCATGTCCCGTGGATTGCCCTGATCGCTCTAATGATGACCGCTGCCGTCGCCGGCTGCGTCCGACCGACGCCGGGCGAGGTGCGGGCCACGACCGTCCGCCCCACGGTTGGGTTTACTAACCTGGCCGGGCAGGTGTCCGATCCGGATGCGGCCACGCCTGCACCAACGGCGATTGGCATCGCGGTGGGAACGCCGGTGGCCGCCCAACTGGGCACGCCCCTGCCGCGCTACGAGGGCCAGCCGACACCGGACAGCCCCCGCTACGACGCCGGTGCGATTGGTGGGGTAGATACCAGCCATGTCGTCCAGCCGGGCGAAAATTTGGGCTACATAGCGGGGCTGTATGGTCTGACGACCGACGCCCTGCTAACCGCCAACAGCCTGGAAAGCGCAGATCTGCTCCAACCTGGCCAGGAGTTAATCATACCCGGAGATGGCGTTCGCCTGGAGCCCGGTTCTAGCTTCAAGATTATCCCGGACAGCGAACTGGTCTACGGCCCCGCCGCGGCGAACTTTGACCTGACCGCCTTCGTCACTGCACTGGACAGCCACTTGATTCGTCATCGTGAAGAGGTGGAAGGGCAGGAGATGGCCGGACCGGAGATTGTCCAGCTGGTAGCCGACCGTTACAGCGTCAATCCTCGCCTGCTGCTGACCGCTCTGGAGCATCGGGCCGGCTGGATTACCCAGCCTGAGGCCGCCCCCAAGCAGTTTGTTCTAGACTATACCGGGCCCGGATCCTTCACGCTCTATGGCCAGCTTAACTGGGCTGCCAATCAGATGAACTTCGGCTACTACGGCCGGGCTGAAGGTGGCCTCAGGCGCATGACCATTGGCGAGCAGCAAGTGCTGATTGATCCAACAATCAATGACGGCACCTCTGGCGTCCAGCTCTACCTCGGGGCGCATGAGGGAGCGACCTATGACTCCTGGCTGGTCGACGCCGGCCCCGAGGGATTCTTCGCCACCTATGAACGGCTATTCGGTAACCCGTTTGCCTACACTGTCGCCCCACTCTGGCCCGGCGATCTGACTGCGCCAGAACTGGTCTTGCCGTGGTCAGCGGACGAAACCTGGTATTTCACCGGTGGCCCCCACGGCTCGTGGAACAGCGGGTCGGCCTGGGGGGCGCTGGACTTTGTCCCACCCAGCGAGCTGCTGGGCTGTGTCCAGAGTGACAGTTGGGTAACAGCCTCCTCACCCGGTGTTGTCGTACGTAGTGGGAACGGGGCGGTGGTAGTAGATATGGACGGCGACGGCTTTGCGGGGACCGGCTGGGTCATCACCTACATGCACCTGGAGTCGCGCGACCGAGCGCCCCTTGGCGCCATCGTGGACGTGGGTGACAGGTTGGGGCATCCCTCTTGCGAAGGCGGTGTTTCCAATGGCACGCACCTGCACATTGCTCGCAGTTATAACGGCCGCTGGGTAAGCGCCGATGGCCCCTTGCCGTTTACATTGAGCGGGTGGGTATCCCAGGGCCTCGGACGTGAGTACGATGGCCTACTGCTCCGAGGGGATCAGAGCCGCGAGGCGTGCGTCTGCCGCGAGGCAATCAACGCCATCACCCACAATTGATTCAATTCAATCAGGTCCTCACGACCATTGGGCCCAGCGGACGCCCACCGATCAGGTGCATGTGGAGATGGTACACTTCCTGACCGCCATCCCGATTGCAGTTTACGATGAGCCGGAAGCCGCTTTCATCTACGCCTTCTTTGGCCGCCAGTTGGCTGGCCACCCGCATCATTCGCCCGGCAACGATCTCGTCGGCTTCGGTCAAGTCATTGACGGTAGGGATCTCGACATTGGGCACAATGAGAATGTGCGTAGGCGCTGCAGGGTTGATGTCGCGAAACGCGGTCACCAGGTCATCCTGATACACAATATCGGCGGGCAACTCGCCGGCAATAATTCGCGAGAATAACGTTGTCACGTCGTCACCTCCAGGCTCAGTTGATCAGCAATCGAAAGCGGATCCGTTGTACTCGTAATTCAGGACCGGCGCAACTGGAGGATTTGGTATAATCGATTTTGAGTCGGACTCTTGGAGAAACCGCCTCCAACCCATTTGCGACGCCGACAGCCAATCAGGATTCACAGCTAATGACAGTGACAGCCCCTCTGCGCAGCGCGACGCCAGCAATCGACATCTATATACGCGTGGCTCAATACCCCGGATTGGCAGACAAGATACGAGAGCGTATGCGATGGGAGTTGTTTGAGCGCAGTATTGTCGATCCTGAGACGTTTGAGCGGCTCGTTCGCGAAAAGGCGATCGAGTCGCAGCGTCGCGAGCGTATCACCGATCCGTTCGCCCATGAGGAAGCTCATATCTGGCAGAAGCGTAAAGCGCGGGTGCGGGACTTTCAGACAGACGCCTATTTTGCCAACACGCTTGGAGCCACGCTGCTCGATCAGATTATCGACGAAATACTCAGCGCCCAGCCTGCCGTCTCCTCGACCGCCCAACTGACCTTTAATCCCGAAATCGCGCCGTGGGAGTTGCTGTTCAGACAGGGCGAGATTTACGAGGCGCTGCCGGACGACGAACGGGAGCAGATCAGCCACCATCTTGAGGAGATCAAAGTCGTGCTCATTAAGCGCATGATTAGCGATCAGCTGCCGTACATCGGTATCGCCAAGAAGGTGTTTACCATTGCGGACTTGCGCTACATTTACCAGCGACGCGTTGGCAGTGGCAAGATCGGCGGTAAGTCGGCGGGGCTGATGCTGGCCTGGCGCATCTTGCAGCGTTCTGAGTCAAGCAATGGCGTCGATATCAGCCAGTCCGTCAGCATCCCGGAATCCTACTTCCTGGGTACCGAAGTCATCTACGAGTTCCGGCTCCTCAACGGGCTTGACCATGTGATGAATCAGAAGTACCGATCGCTGGAGGAAATTCGGGATGGCTACCCCGACATTGTCGATGCGCACCTCAACGGCCGCTTTCCACCGAGCATCATCCGCCGCCTTCAGGCCATGCTTGAGGAACTGGGATCCGGCCCGCTCATCGTTCGGTCCTCCAGCTTGCTGGAAGATAATTTCGGCTACGCTTTTGCCGGGAAGTACAACAGCTACTTCCTGCCCAATCAGGGTTCGCCCGAAGACAACCTGGAAGAATTGCTGAACGCGATCCGGCTTGTATTCGCCAGTACGCTCAACCCGGATGCCATTCTCTACCGGCAGCGTCACGGTCTGATCGACTATGACGAGCGCATGGCCGTGCTGCTCCAGCGAGTCGAAGGCGAGCACTTTGGCGACCATTTCTTCCCCACACTAGCGGGAGTCGCCTTCAGCGAAAACCCGTTTCGCTGGAACAGCAAGATCCGGCGGGAAGATGGGTTCCTGCGCCTGGTGTGGGGCTTCGGCACCCGTGCCGTGGACCGGGTCAGCAACGACTATCCGCGTATGATTGCGCTAAGCCACCCTCAGCTTCGTCCAGAGACGACCCCAAGCGCCATCCGACAGTATTCGCAGTACGACATGGACGCGATCGATTTGGAGCGCAACGAGTTTGTTACGCTGCCGGTTGACCAGATTCTGACGTCGGACTATCCATACTTGCGGTATATCGCCTCGCTCGACCGCGACGATTACTTGCAAGACATATTGAGTATCGGCTCGGGTGCGGAGCAGCAGCGATTCGTTCTGACGTTCAACTACCTGACCAAGGATCGGCGCTTTGTCGACCTGATGCGCGGCTCGCTGGAGCGACTGGAGGCGGCCTATCGTCGTCCGGTCGATATGGAGTTCACCGTCGAAATCGTCCCCTCCTACCCGCACCCATCGTACCGGCTCAACGTCCTGCAGTGCCGTCCTCTCAGCCAGCGCCAGGAAGACGGGGAGGTCGTGGTACCGAAGGATATCCCTGAGGAACGCACCCTATTCACTGGAACCGGACTCATTCCCGATGGCCGGGTGGAGAACATTCGCTATCTCGTCTATGTCGATCCACATGCCTACTATGAAATTGGTGATGTGACTGTCCAGCAAGAGCTGGGCCGGGCTATCGGCAGGCTAAACAGACGGCTGGAGGAGGAGTCCTTCATCCTGCTGGGGCCGGGCCGCTGGGGCAGCGTCAACATAGACCTGGGGGTCCATGTAACTTACGCCGACATCTTCAACACCAAACTACTGGTAGAAATTGCGGTGGCCAGAGGAGGTCATCTACCCGAACTCTCCTATGGCACTCACTTCTTCCAGGACCTGGTAGAGGCTGGCATACACTCTTTGGCGCTGCACCCCGAGGTGGACGGAGCGACGTTCAATTGGGCATTCTTTCAGGGTACGCCAAACGCGCTCGGCGACTTGCTGCCGAAAGACGAATTCCTGGCTCCCTACCTGAAGGTTATCGACCTTGCGGCGGTTGAAGGAGCCGGCGGCCTGCAAGTCTTGATGGACGGAAAGAACGAAGAAGCGATTGGCTATCTCGAGGTCACACCATGAGCAATCTGCGCAGCACAACGCCGACGATTGACACCTATATCAAGTTGGCGCAATACCCCATTCTGTCGGACAAGGTTCGCCAGCGAATGCGCCAGGAGATGTTTCGCAACGGCTTCATCAGCGAGGAGAATTTCGAGCGGGAGGTCGAACAACTCAGTCTGGCTTCTCAACTCCGGGAGGGACTGGCCGATCCGTTTGCTGAGGAGGATTCGCAGAGCTGGGCGGCCCGCAAGGAGCGAGTCCGCGAGTTTCACACAGACGCCCTCTTCGCCGAAAGCCTGGGAAGTGCCCGGCTGGAACAGCTTATCGAAGAGGTGCTTAATGACCAGGGCGGTGAACCCTCACCCGTGGAACTGACATTCAATCCAGAGATTGCGCCATGGGAGCTGCTCTTCCGCCAGGGTGAGCGGTACGAGCGGTTGCTGCCAGATTCCGATGAGGTAGTCAGTCATCATCTGGAGGAGATCAAGGTCGTGCTAATCAAGCGACTGATGAGCGACCAGCTACCGTTCATCGGCGTGGCCAAGCGCATCCTGACCATCGGCGATTTACGGCTCATCCACCAGGGACTGATCGGCACAGGCAAGATCGGGGGCAAGGCAGCCAACATGATCCTCGCCTGGCGAGCGTTACAAGGCGTCGATGCAAAGTACGGCCCCGGCGTCATCAACATACCCGACTCCTACTTCATCGGCACCGATGTCATCTACGAGTTCCTACTGATGAACCAGCTCGAAAAGTACATGAACCAGAAATACCTCTCAATCGTGGATATTCGCCATGAGTATCCGGAGCTGGTCAGTCACTTTCTGGAAGCCGAACTGCCGCTCTATATTGTGGCGCAGGTTCGCGATCTACTGCGAGACCTGGGCCCGTCGCCGCTCATTGTACGCTCGTCAAGTCTGCTGGAAGATAACTTCGGCTTCTCATTTGCGGGCAAGTACAGCAGCTACTTCTGCGCCAATCAGGGCACGGAGAGCGAAAACCTGCAGTGCGTTCTGGACGCCATCCGCATGATTTATGCCAGCGCGCTCAATCCGGACGCCCTGCTCTACCGCAAGAAGCATGACCTCATCGATTATGACGAGAGAATGGCCATCCTGATCCAGCGCGTCGCGGGTCAACAGCATGGTCAGTATTACTACCCGGACGTCGCGGGCCTTTCATTCAGTCACAATCCGTTTTGCTGGACGCCTGAGATACGTGCGGAAGATGGTTTCATGCGCCTCGTCGCCGGCCTGGGCGTTCGAGCTGTCGAGCGGGTAGCACAGGATTACCCACGCCTGATCCCGATGGGTCAGCCAAAGCTGAGACCGGAAACAACGGTTGAGGGTATCCGCAATTATTCCCAACGTTTCATGTCGGCCATCAACCTGGAAACCGGCAACATCGACACAGTGCCCATCGCCCGGGGCCTGGAGCAAAACTCGCTGTCCCTGTCGAAGCTTGCCGTGCGAGACATGGGCGAACGACTGGTTCCGCTGCCGCCCGGGGATACATTGACCGAAGATGACTCGGTTGTGCTTACCTTTGACGGCATCACATCAGATGAGACATTCTTGTCGATCGTTCGAGACACGTTGAGCGGGCTGCAGGAAGCGTATCAGAGCCCGGTCCATCTGGAGTTCGCGACCGAATTCGTGGAAGAAACAGAAGAAAGCGCGTCACAGGGGGACGCTCCCTATCGCCTCTTCATCCTGGAGAGCCGGCCACTCTTTCAACCGGCTATCTCCCGACCCGACATCGACCTGGCTGAGATCGCCGAGGGGGCTCGTCTGCTGGCTACGCCGACTATCATGCCGCCCGCGCTCCTGGAAGGTATTGATTTTGTGATCTTCATCGACCCGGAAGCGTACTACGCCATCGAGGACGACGCGACGCGAACGGCCGTCATCAATGCAGTCACACGTCTGAACGACGAGCTGCCAAGCGGTAGTTTTGCGCTGGTCGGACCCGGGCGTTGGGGGAATGTCAACGAAAAGCTCAATGTGCCCGTCACATACAACAATGTTTGCAACAGCCAACTATTGGTCGAAATCAGCCCAGCCTACAGTTTGGCGCCGGAAATGGCGTATGGCACCGACTTCCATGAGGATCTGACGGAGTCTGGCATCTTCGTGCTCGGTGTCCGGCCCGGTACTGCTGGCGGGTACTTCAACTGGTCGTTCTTCCGCGACTCGGCTAATGCCATCAAGACCTTCCTGCCGGACAGCGACCTGCCAGATGACCTGATTCGACTGCTCGACATGCAAGCGCTGACGGGACAACAGTTCAGTCTGGCGATTGACGACGAGACGGATCAGGCCGTAGGCTATCTGACAGCCCTTTAGGAAGCGGCTGCCTGCCGGGTCAATTCTTCATCGATGAGCTCGGCCAGCCTGGCCTTCTCAGCGGCCGCATCCACCAGGTCGCCATCCAGCAAACCGTCAAGCAGGGCGTCGAGAATACGACCGTAGGCCGGTCCGGGTTTGAGGCCGGCGGCCCGCAGTTCATGGCCGGTTGTCGAGGGAGCCACATGACGCCAGACCGCCATCTGCTGGTCGAGCCATGCGTTGACCTGTGGGCTGACATTTAGCAGGCGAATGGTCAGCCACGCACGAACAGAGTAGGGACGCAGCAGTCGCGAAACGACACTGGGCGGCGCATCAGAGGGCAGCGCCTCAAGCCGCTGGCGCAGCGCCGCAACCGCCAAAAGATCGTCGACCGTCGACTTGCGGGCATGCAGCCGGTTGGCAGCCGACTCTTGCAGGGCAGGCGAAAGGTCAGCCAGCCACAAAGCAAAGTAGTAGTAGGTCGGTGGCCCGGCAAGCAGAGTGTCTTGCCAGACGGGATCATCAGACAGTTTTTCGACCTCGGCAAAACGAGCAGCCGCTTCCTCGGTGAAGTGCAAATCCGGATGGATGCTCTCAAGCACATGCAATGCTTCCAGGCGACCCAGTGCAGCCACCGGATCGGTCTCGTCGAGGGCCTGCTCAATCTCATGCCGGATACGATCCCCGGAGACACGGGACAGCAGTGGCAGCGCCCCGGCAATCAGGTCGGCGGTGCCCTTCTCAAGGTCGAATTCAAGACGCTGCTCCAATCGAATCGCCCTTAGTATCCGCGTGGGGTCGTCGACAAAGCTCAGACTGTGCAGGACGCGAATCAGCCTCCGCTGTAAATCCCGCTGCCCCCCGTAGAAGTCAAGTAGCTGTCCCAAATGCGCCCCATCCAACCGGATGGCCAGCGTGTTGATGGTGAAGTCGCGCCGGTGCAGGTCAAGCTTGATCGAGCCACGCTCCACATCGGGCAGCACCGTCGGCCGCTTGTAGAACTCCTTGCGCGCTGTGGCAAAGTCGACAAGCTGCGGAATGCTGGAGAGTCTACCCTCATTAATGTCTATGCGAATTCCATCAGCGCTTTCAGCGACTGCGGCCCAGACCTCGGATGAAAGCGTCCACTTGGCCGTGCCAAAACGCTCATGCGTGTGGACAGCACCGCCATATCGGGCTTGAAGCTGCTTCACCAGCGCAATCGCATCCCCCTCCACAACGATGTCGAGATCGACCGAGGGCTTGTTCAACATAAGGTCGCGGACGATGCCACCGACCAGGTAGACGGGCATGCCCGCCGCACCGGCCGTTTCGCTTATGGCCGTCACCAGAGCCCACAACGGCTCAGGCAGGCTTCTCTGGAGGAGCGCCCGTGCGTTAGCCTCTTGCGTTTCGCCCGGCGGTATATAGAGCGCCTTGAGCAAATCGGTCCGGGTTACGATTCCAATTGGCAGACTGTCGATCTGGGGCGCATCGTCGGCAATCACAGGCACCTGCCCCCACCCTTCTGCCGCCATCAAGACCTGCACGCGTTGGATCGGGTCAGAAGGACGGACGGATACAACCCCGGCCCGCATGATGCTGGCCACCGGCCGATCCCCCATTTCATGGCTCATCGCGCGATCCACACTACGCCGCGTCACCAGCCCAACCAGGCGCGTTCCCGTGTCGTCGATAACCGGATAACCCTCATGCCCGTGGCGCAGCATGTGGGAGGAGACCTCAGAGATGGGCAGCGACGCGGCCACTGTCTCGACGCCCACAGACATCAGCGAAGCCACCTTCCTGCTGGGGACAATGACGTCCGGCAAGATCGTCACCAAACGATCGTGCAGCGCGGCCACCGTCGTTTCGTTGACCATAGCAGCCGCCGCCCGACTGTGGCCGCCACCACCAAAGCGACGCGCCACTTCACCGACGTCCATGCCGTCAGAGGCGCTGCGGGCCACAAGCTGCACCCCGTCGCCGACCTGAACGAGAACAAATAGACCGTCCGGCGCCAGAGCCTCCCGCAGCCGGTGGGCCACCGACGAGATCTCGTCGTCAAAACCAGAAGGCGCGACAGCTGTAGCAATAGCTACCGTACGCTCCCCCTCGTTCAACCACTCCAAACCGGAAACCAGATCATCGTAAAGTGCCTGCTGCGCTGCGGATAAGGCAATATTCAAATAGCGCCGGACAACATCCAGCTGCGCGCCCTGTTCGAGCAGCCAGGCTGCTGCCTGAACGTCACGGACCGTGGTCGTGTCATAGGTCAGGGCACCGGTGTCTTCATACACCCCAAGCAGCAAGAGCGTTGCCTCCAGCGACGTCAGCACGTGACCGGTTGATCGCAGTTTCTCCGCCAGCAATGTGACTGTCGCCCCGACCGGCTCAACCTCATACGTCCAGCCAGCTTTCTCAGCGTGAACGGCGTGGTGGTCGATGACATGGACGGCCGGCTGACGAACCATACCACGGACATTGCTCAGTGCCTGGGAGTCGACCAGGATAACGGACTCAACCTTCTGCCGCCGCCAATCCTCTGGGCGGACAAACGGCAGCCCATCCCCGTACAGATTGAGGAACTGGCGCACGTTCCGGTTCACCTGATGCGACAATAAGGCTGTCGCCTCAGGATACAGCTTTTTAGCGCCAAGTTGAGACGCTACAGCGTCGAAGTCGCTCTTTTCGTGCGTCTGGATGAGTCGCATAGCAAGATTATACACGAACCACCTCCTCGCTACGGCAGCCTGGCAGCGCGTCCAGCAAGAAGCCAGCCAGTCACGTCGCAAAAATGGGCGTTGACGAAATAGAACACCTGTGCTATTCTAGTCTACGAACAAGTGTTCTATTATCCAATCCCGCAAACCACTGGACGGTTGCGGGCAAACCAACACAAAGAGAGGCATCGGTATGAGTACCCAGCAATCGGTGAAGCGTTCCCTTAGCGCCAATTTGAGCGCCGGCAAGACCGGCGTCTCGCGCAACCTGGTCATTGCCATAATTTTGTCAGTGGCCCTCTTTGCATTTGAGATATTCAACTTTGACACGACGCAGTACGCCCTGCGCAACTTGCTGGGCGAAGTTCGCTTCGCTGGTATCCTGTGGGCCACAATCCTGGCCATCGCCTTCTGCGCCATCGATTTCGCCGGGTTGGTGCGCATCGTCACGCCGGAAAAAGGTCGCGAAGAGCCGAAAGTCGTCTGGTTCCTCATGGGAGCATGGCTACTCGGTACGATGGCCAACGCGATCATGACATGGTGGGCTGTGTCTCTGACCCTGCTCAATCATGACTTTGGTAACGAAGTGTTGAGCCGGCAAGAGCTGTTGCGCTATGTGCCGATCTTCGTAGCCGCGCTGGTGTGGCTGACGCGCATTCTATTCATCGGCGCGTTTTCTGTCGCCGGCGAAGAGATGCTGGACAAGAAACGCGGTGGCGGCACGCGCAAGAGCA
Source organism: uncultured Chloroflexia bacterium (assembly GCA_963715935.1). Taxonomy (GTDB): domain Bacteria; phylum Chloroflexota; class Anaerolineae; order Promineifilales; family Promineifilaceae; genus Promineifilum. Next base: position 1,374,153 of record CAVQSM010000011.1, read on the forward strand.
CGACTCGCCCGGTGCAAGCCCGCAGCACGCAGCCTCCGGCCCCGCGCCCTGCAGCTCAGCCCAAGACAGCCGCGCCCAAGCAAGCCGCTCCTAAGCAGACGGCTGCACCCCGCGCGGCAGCGCCACCACCCAGCGCACCTCCGGTGACCTATGAACCGATTGACGATCCGGTTGTGGCTCGGACAACGCCAGTGACCAACAGCAGTCCTAGCACTCCACCCGGGCGGACCCAGTCCCGCATTCGCCAGCGGCCGCCTGTCCCGAACGGTCCCGGTCGCATGCCACGACCAAGCGGCGTCCAGGCGCGTCCCGCCGGATCGCCATCATCTCAGAACCATAGCTAGAACGATTTCCGAGAGAGGGATATACTGATGGCCCTTATTGAACAAGAACCACCTTATTACGCAGTATCAACGCCTTTGAGCTATCCTGACGAACAAGAGCAATGGCTGGACGTTGAACCCATCGTCCTGGTCGATCCGATGCAGCAGGTGCAGCGTCGCATGGTTCTGATCCTGGTCGCGGTTATCGCCTTCGTGTTTGGGTTTGGCTTCGTGGTCACGCAGGGCATTGGCAGCAGCCCGGACGGAGCGGCAGTTGCCGAAAATGGCGCTCCGGAAAACGCGCCAGCTGTGGCCGCCGACGCGGTTGCAACCGAAGGTACAGGCGGCGGCGGTATTTCTCCTCTCTTCACACGAGAGATCCAGCACTGGGCGCCGGCCATCGTGGCCTGGTCCAACGAGTTTGGGCTTGATCCGAATATGGCCGCCACGATCATGCAGATCGAATCGTGCGGGGATCCGAACGCGGTGTCCATTGCAGGGGCTCAGGGGCTTTTCCAGGTCATGCCGTTTCACTTTGTCGCGGGTGAGAACATGCAGGACCCTAACACCAATGCCCGTAAAGGCCTGAACTACTTCTCCGAGCGACTGGTTCAGACCCAGGGTGATGTCGGACGCGCATTCGCCGGCTACAACGGTGGGCATGTCGCGGCGGGTAACACGTGGGATCAGTGGGCGGCCGAAACGCAGCGCTACTACACGTGGAGCACCGGCATCTACGCCGATGCTGCCGCCGGGAACACGACCAGCGCCACGCTGGACCAGTGGCTGGCGGCAGGTGGTGCGGGGTTGTGTCGCCAGGCGTCCCAGCGACTGGGACTCCCCTAGCCGCCGGCCTTCTCTCTGCTCACGACCTACAGCCGTTCCACCTCATAGGTGGAGCGGCTGTTTTTCGTCTTTTGGTATAATGCACTCGGAGTCAAAGCGATGAGCCATTGCATCATACGGAGGAAGCTACAATGACAGTTCGCATTACCTGGCACGGGCACGCCACGTTGTCGTTGGATATCGAGGGCGTGAATGTGGTCGTTGATCCGTTCTTTGCGCCCGGCAACCCGGCCGCCGGAACGACGGTGGAGGCAGTCGTGGCCGACTACATACTGATTACCCACGGCCATGGCGATCATGTTGCCGACGCCGCCGCGCTCGCCAAACTGACCGGGGCGACCGCCATTGCGAAACCGGAAATCGGCAAATGGCTTGGAGCGCAAGGAGTTGAGAAGAGACACGGCATGAATGCGGGCGGCTCGTTTGACTTTCCATTCGGGCGCTTGACGATGACGATGGCGTTTCACAGTTCCGGCCTGCCAGACGGAAGCTATGGTGGCGAGCCGGGGGGCTTCGTGATCGAGGGCGCTGGCAAGCGTATCTATGTTGCCGGTGATACGGATGTCTTTTCAGACATGACCTTGATTGCGCGGGGCGGGCTGGACCTGGCTGTGCTGCCTATTGGTGACAACTTCACCATGGGTCCGGACAACAGTTTGCTGGCGCTGGAGTTCCTGAAGCCAGAGGCTGTCCTCCCCTATCATTACAACACGTGGCCGCTGATTGCCGTCGATGTGGATGCATGGGCGGCGCGGGTCCGGGAGACGACAGCTGTTCGGCCCATTGTGGCTGCTGTCGACGTGCCGGTGGAGCTGTAACCTATGAGTCAAACCGGGATTGATCTTGTCGCGGCGCGGCGTTACGACCAGGGCATGTCAATGCTGGAACGGTTCGGGCTGCGTGGTCTGCGCCGCCAGTTGGTGTCCGGGCTTTCGGGGCGCATCCTCGAAATCGGCGCTGGTACCGGGGCTAATGTCGCGCTGTACGACGGGCACGTTGAGGTGATTGCCGTCGACCTGCGAGACAGCTACCTGAGCGCCGCGTCTGGCAAGGCTGACGCTCAGGGCAGTGGGCCTGAGGTCTGGGTCGCCTGTGCCGATGTTCAGGCGCTGCCATTTCCGGCCAACTATTTCGATGCTGTTGTCGGGTCGCTGGTCTTCTGTTCTATCGCCTCGCCCCCCACGGCCCTGGCCGAAATCGCCCGCGTTCTCCAGCCAGACGGCCAGCTGCGGCTGCTGGAACATGTGCGTGGTCAGAAGCGGTTAACGCGTCTGGCCACTGATGTTTTTCATCCGTTCTGGTTCGCCCTGCAAGGAGAGTGCCACCTGAATCGTGACACGGCGCTAACCGTAGCGGAGGCGGGCTTCCGCATTGAACATGCGTCGATCCACGGCCAGGGGATTCTCCATCTCATCAGCGCACGCTGCCCGCTCACATCGGCTGAGGCAGGAACAACATCGCCACGCCTGTGATGGCGAGCAAGGTGCCAATGATGGCACGGTGACTTACCCGGTGGCGGTAGAAGACGTACTCCAATGGAATCAGCAGGACCGGCGGCAGTGCCATTAAAGTGGCTGCGATGCCAAGGCGCGTGTTCTGGACGGCGATGAGCGAGAACCAGATGCCGAGGAAGGGACCGACAAATGCGCCCGCGACGATGGCTCTGAACGCGAGCACATCACGCCATTTGTGAATGGTGTCTCTCACCTTCCCCTGGATGGCAGCAAGGCCCCACAGCACAACCAGGCCAATCATGATCCGTATTAATGTCGCCGAGACGGCTGAGTAGTCGTCAACCAGCGCGTAACGCGCCGTCACCAGATTTGTCACCTGGCCCAGTGCTCCGGCCAACGCAAAAAGCAAACCGCGCCGGTACGCTTTTCCCTGGGCAAAGAGCGGATCCTTCTGTCCTTCAGTGACCACCCAGCCAATACCAACGACCGCCAGCAAGATTCCGGCAATCTCGACGGTCGAAATGAGCTCGCCAAAGAGGATCCAGCCAAAGATGGTGCTGAAGATGGGCACGGTCGACATGACCAGCATGGATAGGCGTGGTCCAATCATGACGTAAGCCTGGAACAGGAAAGCGTCACCCAGAACAAGGCCCAGCAGGCTGGACACAGCCAACCACCCCCAACGGAACGGCTCGGTGTCCCAGGGAAAGAAAGTGCCTTCGACCAGACGATGGGCGATCAGCAAGAACAGAAAGGCAAAGACCAGGCGGCTGCGATTGACAACGCCAGCCCCAACACGCCGGCCACTGTAGCTGAAGAAGATGGCGGTAAAAGACCAGCAGACGGCCGTGGCCAGTGCGGCAAGCTCCCCGATTATCATGATGTGTTCGTAACCTATGGACGATCGCCGTTAGCGCTGAAGCTGATGGGGTCCTGTTCTTCAAGGTAATGAGTCTCTCCGCTCGCAAGCGCTTCAAGGCAGCGGCTGACTCGCCGTCGCAAGCGGCGATTGAGCAGCGCCAGGCCGTCTCCCGTGTCGATGAAGCGATACTCGCTCAGCTCGCTCTTGGGCAGTCGGATGGCGTCAATCTGTTCAGCGTCCAGAACGCCGCCATAGAAGATGAAGGCCAGTGCTTCCGTGCGCCGCTTAGCGTCAGCGATGTAGTCAACGCCAAGGAGAGTGCGCGGGCTGATGTGCAGACCCAGCTCTTCCAGCACCTCGCGTTCGCAGCCGAGGCGAGGCGATTCATGCTTCTCCACGGTGCCGCCCGGAATCTCCCAATTCTTCTTGTAGGTCGGGTTAACCACCAACAGGTTTCCTCGCGTATCGAACAGCAGACAGCCGGCAGAGATGCGTTTCTGTGGAAGTGTTTTCTGGTATGTCTTACGGTTGGCCATGATTCACTGATTCGGGCGGATGCGATCTCGTATCTGACGGATATGATCAGGTGTCGTGCGGCAGCAACCACCGACAGCCGCCGCGCCAAGCTTACGCCATTCTCGCGAATACGTCCCAAACTCGGAAGGGGCGGATTCGCCCAGCCAACGCTTGTGGACCGCGTCATACGTTTCGCCGGAGTTTGGATAGACGATAACTGGTTTGTCACTGACCGCCCGGATTTCGCCAATTAGCGCGGGAATGTAGCGCGGCGGGGTGCAGTTGATGCCGATTGCAGCCACTCGATCGCAGCCGTTCAGGAAGGCGGCCGCTTCCGCAACAGGAGTGCCGTCGCTCAGCGTACGGCCGTCACGGGCCGTGAAGCTGAACCAGGCCCAGCGGTCGGGTGTTTCCGCTAGCAGCCCGGCCAGCACGCGTGCTTCAACAATGGACGGGATCGTTTCGCACGCCAACAGATCGGCCGGGGTTTGGGCCAGCAGATGCCAACGGTCATGATGAAACGACCGCAAGCCCGCTTCGTCCAGATCGTAGCGACCCGTGTACTCGGAGCCATCGGCCAGATACGCACCGTACGGGCCAACACTGGCCGCGACAAGCGGCCGCAGGCGACCGTCGTCGTGCATCTGCGCCCGCGCCCAGTACGCATCGCGGGCCTCAATGACGAGGGTGACGGCCAGTCGAATCAAGCGCCTCGCCTCCGCCTCCGACGCACCACGCGCCATGAAACCGGGAACTGTCGCCTGATACGTCGCCGAGATGCCGCAATCCGCACCCACCCAAAAGTAGTCGCTGTGAACCTGGCGAATGGCGTCGGGCGCGTCTGCGAGCAGCCGCGCCGACCACAGCGCGTCATCCAATCGGTAGCCGCGTTGCTCCAACTCCGTGGCCAAGCCGCCATCGAGCACGAAAGCGCTCTGCACGTCGAGAAAGGGTTGCAATGGATTCATGGTGGCGGGCCAGTAGCGTTCTGACTGCTTCAACCGTTCTACCAAACCGGGATGACGCAAGATGCCTGTCGCGGAAAAAGAGCCTCGAAGAGAACTCTCGCCGCCGGATCGCGCACACGACAATCGACCCAGGCATACTCCAGTTCAGCCAGAGTGCGATGTCCAAACAAGAGATGGAGGAACGTCAGATCAGGAAAGCGGCCGCTGGTCGACTTGTGACTCACCGCTATCTGTTGTTCCACATCGACCAACTTACCCTCCTTCCAGATCATCACCAGCGCAAGCGCATACATGTCGATGGCAAGGCGGCCCGAATGGCCGGACATCGTGCTTGCAGCTAGCCGCCGTTCCAGCACCGGGGCGATATGGTTAAGAAAAGCAGCCAGATCGGCCACTCGAATGTACCAGCTGTATCCGAGACCGCCCGACTCCAGCTCCGCATCGAGTGCATCATAGGCAGGATGGCGCTCGCCCAGCTCGAACTCCAGGTGCGAAAGGGCCGCCTGACCCTTGTCCACCCGCTCCTGTGACAGGTCCTGAAAACGCTGTACCAGCCACACGCAGATGTCCCGCCATGATTGACCCGGCAGGACAGCAAGCTCGCCGATCTTCGCTCCCGGCTCCCACGCATCATACTGACAGTACCCAACCACGGTCCCGGTATTATCTTCTATCAGGCGCAGCGCGATGAAGTCTGTATCCGGATCATTCGTCTGGTCAATATCCCAGCGCCATTGAGCTTCATCTCGTACCCGTACCAGCAAGCTCGGCCGGCACTGAATCCCATATAGCTCGTTAAGGACAGGTATGTCGGCGTGGGTCGGGAGACGCCACGAATACGAGCCAGGTGCCTCACCTTTCTTGGCAGGCGTCCTTGACCAATAGTACTTGCGATTGCCATGCAAATTGACCGTCATCTCGTAGCCGAACTGGCGGTAATACCAGGGAATCCCGGTAATGGCGTTGAGCTGTTCGCCGCGAGAGGCGCTGAGGGCGTGGACAGCGGCCATCTGCTCACGCACCAGACCGCGCCGCCGGTAGTCGGGATGGGTAGCGATGAGCTCAGGGCGGCCAACGCCAAAGGCCACTTCTTCGTAGCGCCACTCCTGCGAGATGAGACCGCAGGTTGAGACAATACGGTTGCCATCGTTCTCATCAACGACAACGGTGAAGTCACTGGCGGCCGTCGTTGGATGGTCGCCGGCCATGAGCAGTTTTGTCCAGAGGCCCAACCAGAGTTCCGGCTGGTCCGGTTCGTCGCTGTGCATGGCAATGTTGAATGCCGCCACCTCATCGGCGTCCTCTGGCGTTGCCCAGCGAAGCAGCAATCCATCACCGACATAGCGGGGCAATCCAAACTGATCGGTAGCTGTCATATGTCTATACTCCTGAAGCGGCGTCCAACAGGCGCCGCCCTCTTGATTATCTGGTGAAGGAACGCCCCAGGCAACCGGAGCAGCTCATCGTTTCGAGACCGGTCTGAACCGCCGGCTCAACTGAGCGCTGCCCGGCACCAGGCGAGGCTGGTCGCCAGCCGTTCTAGCACCACCTCGTCCGCAGCGCCGGCATCCAGCGCGTCCGGATGCAGCTCAAGCGAAACGACCCCGTCATACCCTTCCGCTTCTAGCGCCCGCAGGAATTGGTCCAGCGCCAGGCGACCGTCCTCGGGCCGACGGTGCTCCCGCCCGTCGAAGTTGCTCAGGTGAACGTGGCTGACCCGGCCACGCAAGTGGGACAGAACATCCACCGGCTCCAGCCCCCAGGTGCCGAGGTGGGTGGTATCGAGCGTAATATGGGGAAAGCGAACAATCTCCTCCGGCGTGTTCCAGGTCGAAAGCTGCCAGCGACGGCCGAACCGCTGAAAGGCGGGCATATTCTCGATACACAACCTGACGTCGGTTTCGGCTTGCAGCGCCGCGTAACCGTCCTCCAGCCAGCGACGGTAGGTCACTTCCGGGTTGCGTCCGGGCGTGGGAAACGGGAAGAAGCGGCTCTCCGTCTGCACCCAAACGCGACCCACCCGATTCGGCAGGTGATGGACCACTACCTTCGCGCCGAGGGTTTCGGCTAATTCCAGTGAATGCTCAATGCGTCCGGGATTGTCGGCGGGCCAGCCAGGAGCGGCCGAAAACGGACTATGGACGGCCCGAATCGGCAGACCATGACGGTCGACCAGCCCGGCCAGATACGCCGGCTGGCGCGCGTCCCACCGTTGGTCAATCATCAGTTCCACCCCGTCGAAACCTGCCCTGGCCGCCAGATCGAAACAACGGTCCAGCCCGTAGGACCACAGCGACCCCGTGGAAAACAGAAATTGCATCATAAACGCTACCAACCTGCATGGACCAGACCCGCGCACAATCGTAAGACTTGTGTATGAAAGGCAGCGATCATATTGATTTCTTATGCCAATAGACGAAAATCAAGGGTGAAGTTATTGTATTTTTCAACCAATCAAGAGGTAGCAATGCTAGTTATTCCTGAAAGTTATTGGGTATCCATCCTTCCACTCTTCACCGCCAGCCTGATGATTTTGGCCGGAATAGCCCGGCAGCGCCAGGATAAACTGTGGCGCGAGCGAGCACTAGCTCCTGCTGCCGCAAAAAGGAATTAATCACAACACATGTTCTTCTTCGACCCACTTTACCTGATATTGGCTTTACCCGGGCTGATTTTGGGCATCTGGGCCCAGGCCCGTGTTCGTGGGACGTTCAACAAGTATGGCAAGGTCCGCGTTGCCAGCGGTCTGACCGGGGCCGAAGTGGCCAGGCAACTGCTCGATAGCCAGGGCCTGTACGACGTCAAGATCGAAGAGACGCAGGGCCGTCTCGGAGACCACTACGACCCACGCGACCGCACGCTTCGCCTCAGCCAGGAAGTTTACCACCAACCCAGCGTCGCTGCTGCTGGTGTCGCCGCCCATGAGATGGGGCACGCAATGCAGCACGCCAACGGCTACGGTCCGCTGCAGCTGCGTTCGGCCATTGTGCCGGCGGTCCAGTTCAGCAGCTCCCTGGCCCCGTTCATTTTCATCGCCGGCTTTCTGCTCGGCTTTACCCAGTTGGCCTGGGCCGGCATCATCCTGTTTGGTGTGGCCGTCGTTTTCTCGCTGATCACGCTCCCCGTCGAGTTCGACGCCAGCAAGCGGGCCAAAGCCCTGCTGGTCAGCAATGGCATTCTGTTTGCCGAGGAGCGGCAAGGCGTGGACAAGGTCCTCAACGCTGCTGCGCTGACATACGTTGCGGCTGCTGTTGCCGCAATCGGGCAGTTGCTCTATTTCGTAACGCTTATGGGTGGCGGACGCAGCCGCTAAGACTGCTCAGCCTGCCAACAAGCTCACAAATACAAACGCCGGTGCGACATTGCACCGGCGTTTTTTTGATCCACAAGCAGGGATGACGTCAGGCGAGCGCCAGATGGGCCAGCGCAACAGCGCCCAGAACGCCTGCCCGATCACCCAGTCCGGGCGGGACGACGTAGGTGTCGACTTGCTCCAGGATAACGGGAGACTGAATGTAACCGTTGAGGCTCTCCAGTAGTCTGGCGCGAATGAGCGGGAAGAGATGGGCCTGATGCATAACGCCGCCACCCAGCACAATCCGCTCCGGCGACAGGGTGAGCACAAAGGTTCGCAGTGCCTGGGCCAGGTAGTCAGCTTCCAACGCCCAGGCCGGGTGTTCCACCGGCAATGCCGACGCATCTGCGCCCCAACGTTCCCCGATGGCCGGGCCAGCCGCCATCCCTTCCAGACAGTCACCGTGGTACGGACAGCGACCGGGATAGGGATCGCGCTGCCAATCGTGGGACAGGACAATGTGTCCCATCTCGGTGTGAAGCAGGCCGTGGACCAATTGCCCGTTGGCCACCGCACCGCCGCCGATGCCCGTGCCGATCGTCAAATAGATGTAGGTATCGAGTCCCTGTGCCGCGCCCCAGCGGCCTTCCGCCACTGCGGCGGCGTTGACGTCGGTATCGAACCCGATAGGCACATCCAGTTCAGCCCGAATGGCCCCGGCCAGATCGGTGTTGGCCCAGCCGGGTTTCGGCGTGGAGGTGATGTAGCCATAGATTGGCGAGTGGGGATTGGGATCCAGCGGGCCGAAGGAACCGATGCCAACGGCTGCCAACGCCCCGACCTCGCGCTGCTGACGGCGAAAGTAGGCCAGCGCCCGGCCAATCGTCTCATCCGGCGAGGTTGTTGGAAACTGCTCTACCGCCCTCAGATCATCCGGCCCTGTGCCCACGGCGCAGACAAACTTCGTCCCGCCCGCCTCAATGGCGCCGACTATGACATCACTCATGAGCACCTTCTTCTTCAAGCCAGATCGCTTCATACCCGGCCAGTTGAACACCAGCGTCCCCTCGCATCAGACGTCCTGTTAACCGGTCTGCCAACTGCTCGCCAAAACCTAGTTCTGCCAGCCTGTACCCGGGCGTCAGTTGTGGCCGGTCGCTGAAGTTAGCCAGCACCAACAGTCGCCCGCGCGGGCTGTCCCGCAGCAAGCCGAACACGTTCTCGTTGTGCGTCCAGACGGCGTAGGTGCCGGCCTGGGCGTGCAGCGCGGCCGTCTGGCGGCGCGTCTCGATCATAGCAGACAACCCGCGAAACAGGCGGCCTGTGGTTGTGTCCCAGCGATGACGCTCGCCGGCGCGCTCCCAATCCATGGGCGGGCGGTGCATCCAGCGATTGTCGCTAGCGAGATCAACGTCCTGTAGATAGTCTGTGTCGTTTAGCAAACCCAGTTCATCGCCCATGTAGATGAGCGGCGTGCCACCAAAAGCCAGAATCAGATTGTGCAGCAGAAGAATGCGTCTGAGGGCCATATCGACCAGCTCAGCATCTTCCTGCTCCAGAGCGAGTTCCAGGCCCGCCAGCGAACCGCACGCGCCACTGATGCGCCGGTCGCCAGTGCGTGCATTGTGCTGGAACGTCGCGCCGCGGGCAAAGGTACCCGGAAAGCGGCCGCTGTAATACTCGCTCAGAAAGGCGCGGTGCGCCGGGCCGGACAATCCTACCTCAGCGGCGTCCTCGTCGGCGACCGCCCAGCCAATGTCATCGTGGCAGCGCACATAAGTCACCCAGGAGGTGGCGCTGGGGATGGGCGGCATGTTTTGCAGAGCGCGGGTCATCAGCACCGCTCGGCCCTCAGCGAGACTGCTCCACAACAAGACCATATAGACGTTGTGGTAGGCCAGCTCGCACTCCTTGTTCGTCGCTTCACCTGCACCCAGATAGGGGACCAGCTTATTCGGAGCAACAATCGCTTCGGCCTTCAGCAACAGACCCGGGGCGGCCATACGGCTCAGTGCGCGAAACGCTTGCAGGATGGCGTGGGCTTCCGGCTGGTTCTGGCTGTCGGTCCCCAGCCGCTTCCACATGAAAGCCACCGCATCCAGCCGGAGCACTTCCACGCCCTGGTTGGCCAGGTAGAGAATGGTGTCCAGCATCTCGCCCAGAACGGCTGGATTGCGATAGTTAAGATCCCACTGGTACTCATTGAAGGTGGTCCAGACCCAGCGTTCCATCTCCGGATAGTAGGTGAAGTTGCCTGGCTTGAATTCGGGGAAGATTTCGGGGAGCGTTTTCTCAAAGCGGTCGGGCACCGTGCGGTCGGGAAACATCAGGTAGTAGTCCTGATAATCGGCATCCCCGGCCTGCGCCTTGCGTGCCCATTCGTGCTCTTTGGCTGTGTGATTGCAGACGAGGTCGATGCACAGACTGATTCCCTGTTGGCGGAGGACGGCCGCCAGGTGTGCCAGATCGTCCATGCTCCCCAGCGAAGGGTTCACCGTCCGGTAGTCGACCACCGCATAGCCACCGTCGTTCTCACCGGGCCGGGGCGCGAGCAAGGGCATAAGATGCAGATAGGTGACGCCCAGCTCGGTGAAGTAAGAGGCGCGCTCAGCCACACCTCGGAGCGTCCCTGCAAAGCGGTCAGCGTAACAAACATAGCCGATCATATCGGGCTGCTGGAACCAGTCCGGCTCGGCCTGCCTTCGCAGATCAAGCATACGCAGCGCCTCCGGGCGAGCGGCATATTGTCGGGCAGCAAGGTCGACATAGCGGCGACACCAAACAGAGAAATCGGGCCGATCGCCGTACAACATTGACAGCGCTCTTTCGGCGTCTGGCCAATACAGGTCCAGCCGCGAAAGGAAGATTTCCTGCTCCAATGGGTCCAGCAGTCGCAGCGGCCCACCAATCAGAGCGTCGCGCACCGTGTCGTCGATGATGAATGTGTTGTCGCTCACACAGCACTCCCTCTCAGACTACCTTCTGAACGAACCAATGGGCGGCGTATGGTGGCAAGCTTTGTGTTCCGTCGAGACTCAGGGGCGTCCCGTTACGGTCCAGCAGATCGCGCCACGTTCCGGTCCGGTCGATGCCGGACGATCGGCTCTCGTCTGACAGGTTGAAGACACACAGCACCACTTCGTCCTTCGTGCTGCGCTCGAACGCGAGGACGGCCGTGTCGCCCGTTTCGACCCACGCCATATCACCACTGCGCAGCGCACCCTGTCCCTGGCGTGTCGCTACCAGGTGTCGCGTCCAGCTCAGATAGGAGTCGGGCTGCCCTTCTTGCGCGGCCACGTTTACCTGCTCAAAGCCGTAGACCGGGTCGTCGATGACCGGCAGGTAGGTCAAGGCCGCGGAGGAAAAGCCCGCGTTCTGACCGCTGGTCCACTGCATCGGCGTACGAACTCCGTGCCGGTCCGGAAGCCAGATGTTGTCCCCCATGCCGATTTCGTCCCCGTAGTAGAGGATCGGCGCACCGGGCAGTGACAGGAACAGGCTGTTGAGCAAGAGCCACTTGCGTTTGTCGTTGTCAAGCAAGGGGGCGAGACGGCGACGGATGCCCATGTTAAGGCGCATCCGCGGCTCGGGCGCATACTGTTCCCACATCCACTGGCGCTCGCCCGGGGTCACCATCTCCAGCGTCAACTCGTCATGGTTGCGCAAGAACGTCATCCATTGCGTCCCCTCAGGAATCGGCGGGGTCCGGTCCAGAATGTCAACAATCGGCGTCTTGTTTCCCTGCCTCAGCGCCATGTAGAGGCGCGGCATGATTGGGAAGTGGAAGCAGACCTGGAACTCGTCGCCGTCGCCAAAGTAGGGTAGCAGATCGTCAGGCCACTGATTGGCCTCCGCAATGAGCACCCGGCCCGGATACTCCGCGTCAATCATCGCCCGCAGCTTCTTCAGAAAGGCGTGGGTCTCCGGCAGGTTCTCGCAGTTGGTGCCTTCGCGCTCGTACAGGTAGGGCACGGCGTCGGCCCGAAAGCCGTCGACGCCCATATCCAGCCAGAAGCGCACCGCCTTGAACATCTCTTCGTGGACCGCCGGGTTGTCGTAATTGAGATCGGGTTGGCTGCTGTAGAAGCGATGCCAGAAGTACTGGCCCGCGATCTCATCATAGGTCCAGTTGCTGTCCTCCACATCCAGAAAGATGATGCGCGTCTCGTTGTATCTATCAGGCGAATCGCTCCAGACGTAGTAGTCGCGGTAGGGCGAGTTGGGGTCAGAACGCGCCGCCTGGAACCAGGGATGCTGGTCGGACGTGTGGTTCATCACCATGTCGGTGATTACCCGCAGGCCACGCTCATGGGCCGCATCAAGGAACGCCCGAAAGTCATCCAATGTGCCGTAGTCGGGATGAATGCCGGTGTAGTCGGCCACATCGTAGCCATCATCCAGGAGAGGCGATGGGTACATGGGCTGGACCCAGATGCAGTCCACGCCCAACGACTGGATATGGTCCAGCTTGCTCATGGCGCCGCGAAAGTCGCCATGACCGTCCCCGTCAGCGTCTTGAAAAGCGCGAATATACAGTTCGTAGAATACGGCGTCAGCGTACCAGGTTTGGTTCACAGTTCCTCGCAAGGCGGCTAGTTCGGACTACTGTTCATACTTAACAGAGCGCACGCGGTCGAATACGGCCAGCATTCGCTTGGCAATTCCGGTCCAGCCAAAGTTCCGGCGTGCAAAGCGGGAGCCTTCTACCGACAGTTCATCAGCCAGCGCAGGGTAGAGCATGGGCAGTGCCAGCGCGTTGCCATACTCCAGCCCCCGGTTCGGGTCGGCATAGATGGCGTGCGTGCCGTAGTCGATCAGCTCCGCCAACCCGCCATGAACTGTGATGACAGTCGGTGTGCCGCAGGCCATCGCCTCGATAGCGACCATGCCAAACGGCTCATAACGGGAGGACAACGCAAAGACGGTCGCCGCACGATAGTAGTTGGCGAGGTCGTCATCGGCTATGTAGTTGACCCAGACGATCCGATCGGCGACGCCCATGTCGCCGGCGAGTGTGCGCAGCACATCGGTCCCGGCATCATCCTGCTCCGAATCCTCGCCACCAATGGCGGCGACAAGCCGAGCGTCAGGCACAAGCTGGGTCAGCGTGGCCATAGCTTCGATGAGCAGATCATGTCCCTTGTTGGCCGCCATTCGGCCGACAGCCAGGACATCGTTCGGCTGCATGTTGTAGCGAGACTGCAGCTCCAGCTTCTCTTCCTGGCGCACGGGCGAGAACTTGTTCTCGTCGATGCCGGGCGGGATGACGGTTATCTGTCGCTCCAGGACATCGTAATGCTCTTGCAACAGCTCATTCTGCGGCTCAGTCGTGGCAATGATATGGTCACAGGTTCGATAGACGAGAAACTCCTTACGGATACGCTCGGTGAAGCGATATCTCTCTTCCATCTCTTCGGCGCTCATGTCCGCGCCCATGTTCTGCTGCTTCCACCACCCAAGCGAATGGGGCGTGTGAACATGCGGGGTGTTCAACTCCTCTGCAATCTTCTGTCCGGCCCAGCCCGCGTCCCAGTAGTGGGAGTAAATCACACCATACTGGCGACCACGGTTGCGAATGCTCAAGAGGCAGTTGGTCACGAAGTCGCTCAGATGGTCGTGCATATCCTCTTTGCGGATAAAGTCTGGCCCGCCAAACGGAATGCGCCAAATGCGCAGGTTGTCGTTGATTTCATCATACTCAGGTTGGTCTTCAAAGCGTCGTGTGACCAGGTCCACATTGTAGCCAAGCCGGCTGAATCGCTTGGCCAGTTCCAGAACATAAACGACCTGTCCCCCGGTGTCTGGTTTGCCCAGCTCCGGTTCGGCCGACACATAGCCGTGAATGGACATCATGAGAATAGATTCGGTAAATTGTTGTTGTTGCATTTCGAGTGCTCCCTATTCCAGGACGTGCCAGTAGCGCAGTCCTTCTAAAACGCCGGCGGCGAAGTTGGCAGTGGCGTGGTAAATTGACGGTCCAATCAACGCCTTCAGTTCCGGGTCGGCGTTGCCAACCACGATGCCGCGAAACGGCTCCACAAACATAGTCAGATCGTTGCCGGAGTCGCCGGCAACGACGACTTGCTCACCGGGGACTCTCAGATGTCGTTGTAGAAAACGAATGGCGTTCCCCTTGCCCGCCGCCTGGGGAATCACGTCGAGGTTGGTGCGGCCCGAATAGATGACTGACACGTTCAGCCCAACGCTTTCCAGGCGACGCAAGACTTCCCGATAGTCATCATACCCATCCACGTCGTAGCTCGCCTTAAACGGCCGCTGAAACTCGTCGCGATGTGGCTGCAAATTGAGGTCCTGCGCAATCTCAACCACCCGCGCCCTGTCCCAGCCTTCAGACAACTCGGCCGCGAACTCGGCGACGCCCTCCGCCTGCGCTCCCAGTTCGATCTCGGTGCCCAGCGCGCCAATCAGATAGTCAGGCAGCGGCAGTGCGGGATGCTCGTCCAGTGAGCGGCGCAGACTGGCCACAGGCCGGCTGGAATTGTAGGCAACTACCAACCCGTGCGGGCGCGGTTCCAGCTCGGCAGCCAGCGTTGCCAGCGCGCCATCATCTCCCAGCAGAGTATCATCAACATCGGAGACAAAAAGCCAGCCGGTCACGCAAACATCTCCGGTGTAATGGTCGAGAAGTCGGGCGGGATGGAGTCTTGCTGCAAGGCCTTATAGGCCGCGATGTAACTGGCGGCGCTCCACGCCTGGTGGGCCTTGCCCATCGGCCGTCCGGTTTGGCCATGCAGCCACTCGTTGAACTCCCACTCTTCGTAAACGCCCAGCCGGTTCGCCTCAGCCAACCGGATCAGCTCCTGATTGGCCAACTCAGTGCGCCCGGTCTGGACCAGGAAGCGCACCCACAACCCGCCAATAAATGGCCAGATACCGCCATTGTGATAATGCTCAGGTAGGTTCAGCAGGTTGGTGATGATGTAATCCTTCCAGTCGCTGGCCCCGCTCTGAATGGCCGGGTAGAGGCACTTGACGGGAAAGGGGCTGTTGGCGCCAACGCCCCAGAGAAAGTGGAAGACCTGCTCCATCTGGCGCTCGGACAGCAACCCCATGAGCGCGGCTAACAGGTTGGCATAGACATCACACCGCCACGAAAAGCTAAACGGGCTGATCTGGGCCAGCAGATATTGCGCGTTACCGATGGTGAACTGCGTCTCGGCGAACGAAGGCAGCGAGTCGGGCAGTTTGACACTGGTCGGCCAAAACTGGCGCAGTATCTTGGTGCGAATGCGCACTGTCATGGCCTGATAGCGGGCCGCTTCGTCTGCTTGCCCCAGCACGCCGGTGGCCACGCTCATATCCTGGCACGCCTGGTACCATAGCACTTCGTCGTAGAGGACATTGTAAGACCGGGGAAAGAGGTCCATCCAGTCCGATGACTCAGGGATTTCCAGCAGCCCGCAGTTGTTGGAATCGTGGGCCTCCAGCCACTGCATCGCCCGGTCAAGATTCGGCGCCAGCCGGCGCAAGAACTCGACATCGGCCGTCGCGGCGGCATATCGACACGTTCCGATGACAAACCACAGGACCGAGTCGATAGACGCAATACCACCGATGCCCCCATAGTCGGGCTCGCCGGTCTTGATCTGGACGTTCGCCGGAATCTGGCCATTCGGGGTTTGGTGTTCGGCCATCAGCTCCAAGCGTGCGCCGGAAGCATTCGTTGACGTCGTTGTCGTTCAGCGGCAGCGACCACAGCCCGGTCTTGATGCCGTCTCGACTCCATACGGCGAAGTAGTTGGAGTCTTCCTCCGACAATGGATTGTCCGTCAGACTGGCGGCCGAAAAGCCGTAGGGGGTGATGTTGCGCCGCAGCGAACTAACGGCGCGGTCGAACGCCTCTCGAGTCAGATCGGGGCGTTGACCATTGAGCTGGCTGAAGAACTTGTAATGACGCAGTCCTTCAAGGACCCCCGCCGCATAGCTGGTATGGCTGAAGTACGCTCGAAGCTGCACTGCCTCGCGCAGCTCCCGCGTGGCATTGGCCACGACAATGCCGCGATAGCCATACTGAAAGAGATCGATATCGTTGCCGCTGTCGCCGCTGACAAACACTTGCGGCGGCGTCAGCATGAGTTGATCGACGAGGAACTTGACAGCCGCGCCGTTGCCACCCCGCTCGGGGATCACATCAAGATAGACGTCATGGGAGTACACCAGCTTGACCATATGGCCCGCTTCCAGCAGGCCGCGCCGCAGCTCCGCCAGCTCTTCATCGGTGGCGTTCTTCCAGAAGTAGCTCAACTTCAGTGCCGCCTGGTTTTCGTCGGGCTGGAGCTCCAGCTCCGGCATGCCCTCGGTCAGCAGTGCCTCCAGCGCATCACGCTCAAAACCCGGCTCCAGATAACGCACCCACTCTGTGAGCGGATGTCTCCCGGGAAAGCGATGGATCTCAGTGCCTAGCTCGGCAACGACGTAGTCCGGCTCCAGCAACTCATGCCTAACGATATCGGCTACTTGTTCGTCGACGCTGCGCCCGGAAACATAGACCAACGCCAGCGAACTGCGGGCCGTCTGCAGCGCCTTGTTGAGCTGCTTCAGGCCGGCGGCGGGGCTGGGCACCAGCGTGCCATCCAGGTCGATGACCAACAACCGGCGCGTATCAAAATTGGTGGAATAGGTATTCATACAAGCAAGAACAGGCACGTGGGACATCCGCGTGCCTGTTCCCATACTCCTTAGATGTAGAAGAGCGCCGCGGCTAACCCTTGACCGAACCGGCCATCAGGCCGCGCACAAAGTAACGTTGTAAAGCAAAGAAGACGATCAACGGCAAGATCATCGAGACAAACGCCCCGGCGGTCAGCAGATGCCATTCACTGCCACGCGAACCGGAGATAGCTGCCATTCGCTGAGTAACCAGTTCCAGTTCGGGATTGCCGCCCAGGAAGATGAGGGCCACCAGGTAGTCGTTCCACACCCAGAGAAACTGGAAGATGGCAAACGAGGCCAATGCCGGCACCGACAGCGGCAGCACCAGGCGCACAAAGACAGTGAAGTGGGATGCGCCGTCCATGAATGCGGACTCCAGTGTCTCGCGCGGCAACGTAGATATGTAGTTGTAGAGCAGGTAGGTGGCCAGCGCCAGGCCAAAGCCGGTGTGGGCCAACCAGACGGCGAGGTAGGTGCCGTTGAGTCCGAGCGCACGATAGTCGCGCAAGATAGGCACCAGCGCCAACTGGAGCGGCACGACGAGCAAGGCCACAACCAAAACGAACAGCCACTTGCGACCAGGGAATGACATCCAGGCAAAGGCATAGGCGGCAAAGGCGGCGATCAGGATCGGGATGACCGTTGACGGAATGGCCACCGCCAGACTGTTTAGAAAGGCGTTGGTCATGTTGTCGCCGGGCACAATCTCCACGGTGCCGTCCGGCCTCGTGAACTCAAAGTCGGTGCCGCCAAGCACCTGTCTGTAGTTGTCCAGTGTGAAGTCCCAGGTGACGGTCCAAACCTGCTCCTGAACCTCGATGCGACCAAGGCGTTTATTGCCGATCCAGGTCACGCGGACATCGCCGCTGGCCACACCTTCTCTAAACTCCTCAAACGTACCTGTGACCCCCTCAATCGTCATGACGGTGTCTGGATCCACCCCAAGCGATTCTCGAGGGTTCTCGATGACTGCCACCGGTTCCCAGGCGCGATGTGGAAACACATTCCACCAACCCGACGTCGCGATGTCGTCCCGCTGCCGGAACGAGGACACGAAGATACCGAGCGTTGGTATCGTCCAGACTAATACAAGCAGCAATAGCGCTCCATTGACAAATAAGCTGCCCAATCGTTTCTGAGTCTTGGCGCTGCCCATGCTAGAATGCCTCCTGCTCACGGAATTGTCTGAGGTTGTAGATCATCACGGGAATGACCGCGATTAACAACACAATAGCAATGGCTGAGCCAAAGCCCGAATTCCGATTGGTAAACGACTGTCTGTAGAATTGAGTGGCGATAACGTGGGTGCCAAACTGCCCGCCGGTCATGACCCAGACGACGTCGAAAATCTTCAAGTGTAAATATGATGATCGTCGTCCAGACGGTAATGATGGTGCCTTGAATAGACGGAATCATGACGCGAAAAAAGACCTGAAACTCGTTCGCGCCGTCGATGCGGGCCGCTTCCTTCAGTTCTTCCGGTATGCCCTTGAGCGCAGCGGAGAACAGCACCATCGAAAAGCCGGCCTGCAGCCAGACAACGATGATGATCAGGAACAGATTGTTCCAGGGTGCAACATCTACCCATTGCGGCCAGGCTCGTGCCTGTCCTCCCAAGCCAACGACAATGGCATTAAGCAGACCAATCTGTGGTAGATCAGACGGCCGAAATTCATAGATGAAGTTCCAGATGATGCTGGCGCCGACGAAGGAGATGGCCATCGGCAGGAAGATCATCGACTTGGCCACTTTCTCGAAGCGGCTGCGGTCCGCCAATACGGCAATGATCAGGCCGAAACCGACCGCGAGCGTGCTGCCAAAAATGATCCAGAGTAAATTGTTGCGGAATGCCTCGAGCATCAACCGTTCGGTGAACACGGCGGCGTAGTTGGCCAGTCCGACGAATCCTTCGCTGCTTATGTTTTCGAAGAATGAGAGATCCGGGTTCGGGCCGTCGCGGTCGAACAGACTGATCCAGAAGGTCCGGACCGTTGGCAGAGCCAGATACCAGGCCAGAATGGCCATGGCAGGGCCGACAAACACGAAGGGCTGCAGACGCGTGGTCCACTGATGGGGCAGTCGCTCGACCAGACCATTGAAGATCCAATACAGCAACGCGACACCACCGACGCCCCAGACGATTGCCACCAGCGTGATGACGATTCGCGGCGCGTCGCTATCACGGAGAAAGAGAAAACCTCGATAAAGAACGAAAAAAGCGATGAGGGGGATGGCGATTGCCAGAGCCACCCGAACAATAAGTGCCAGAAATCCTTCTAATCTTGACTGACCGGAGTCTTCAGTCGGATTCAAGTTCATTTGCCTACTCCTTCGGTCTGACTAGTCAAAGCCGGAGCTATCCGGCCAGAGGACACTTCGGGGGCAAAGGAGGCGCTGGCCGCAATGACCAGCGCCTCCTTGCCTAATGACTACTCACCGGCTTAGGGCCAGGTCGCGTCAATCTCTTGAGTCGCCGTATCCAGGTCAATGGAACCGGCCACATAGCTTGTCATCTGCTCCCAGAAGGAGCCTGCGCCAACCTCACCGGGCATCAGGTCGGAGCCGTCGAAACGGAAGCTCGTCGCGGCATTCACCAGCTCGGAGACACCGAAGTCGATCGGCGAACCATACATATCCTCGGTCGCTGTCTGGTGCGCTGCAATCGCGCCGCCACCTTCCATCCAGCCGGAGACCGACTGCGGCGTGGTGAAGTACTCCATCAACGCACGGACCTCAGGACGGTCATTCATCATGGCGATCAGGTCGCCAGCTACCAGGAACGGCTTGCCGTAGGCCTCGTCCACTGGCGGCAGGTAGAAGAAGTCGTAGTCGGTGCCGTACTCAGCCCCTTCGGGGAAGAAGCTGGTGATGAAGTTGGCCTGCTTGTGCAGCCAGCACTGCGGCGGGTCCGAGAACAGACCGGCCGGTGAGTCACCGAAGTTCGTCGAGACAATCGCTGCCCGGCCACCGGACACGTAGTCATCGTTGAACCACAGGTCGCTCCACGTCTGAATCGCGTTCTGAACCTCAGGCGAGCTAAACGGCAGATCACCCGCTACCCACGCGTCGTAGTTCTCCAGCGACGTCGTGCGCAGCATCATCTCTTCCGTCCAGTCCGTCGCCGTCCAACCCGTCGCCGCGCCGGACTCGATGCCGATGCACCAGGCGGTGTCGCCGTCATCGGCGATCGTCTGGGTCAGGGCCAGCAGTTCATCCCAGGTCTCCGGGATTTCGTAGCCGGCGGCCTCGAACTGGGCACGCGGATACCAGACCAGGCTCTTGCCCGAGTAGCGCTGCATCACACCGTACTCTTCGCCGTCAACCGTGTTGAACTCACGCCAACCCGGATTGTACTGCTGAGCCAGCCACTCGTCGGGCAGGTATTCACTAACCGGCACAATGTCACCACTGCGCACGAAGTTGGCGAACAGACCCGGCTGCGGGAAGTCGACGATGTCGGGCTTGTCGCCCGCGTCGACGCGGATGGCGATGGAGCCTTCAAACTCCTTGTTGCCGATGTAGTTGACATCGATGCCGGTCGCTTCTTCAAACGCCCGCATCGATTCGTCGAACTTCACACCGTCGGGGTCGTTGCCTTCGAAGGCACCGTCAACCGTGACAGTCATCCCGGTAAAAGCGCCCGTGAGAGCTTCTTCCAGCGCGCCGCCCGCCAATACAGCAAAGCCCGCGTCAGACATCTCGCCCATCGTCTCTTCCGTGCCACCGGTTTCTCCAGCTACGCCTTCAGGCCAGGAAGCATCGATCTCTTGAGTCGCCGTATCCAGGTCAATGGAACCGGCCACATAGCTTGTCATCTGCTCCCAGAAGGAGCCTGCGCCAACCTCACCGGGCATCAGGTCGGAGCCGTCGAAACGGAAGCTCGTCGCTGCATTCACCAGCTCAGAGACACCGAAGTCGATCGGCGAACCATACATATCCTCGGTCGCCGTCTGGTGCGCCGCAATCGCGCCGCCACCTTCCATCCAGCCGGAAGCCGACTGCGGCGTGGTGAAGTACTGCATCAACGCACGGACCTCAGGACGGTCATTCATCATGGCGATCAGGTCGCCAGCTACCAGGAACGGCTTGCCATAGGCTTCGTCCACTGGCGGCAGATAGAAGAAGTCGTAGTCAGTGCCGTACTCAGCCCCTTCGGGGAAGAAGCTGGTGATGAAGTTGGCCTGCTTGTGCAGCCAGCACTGCGGCGGGTCTGAGAACAGACCGGCCGGTGAGTCACCGAAGTTCGTCGAGACAATCGCTGCCCGGCCACCGGACACGTAGTCATCGTTGAACCACAGGTCGCTCCACGTCTGAATCGCGTTCTGCACCTCAGGCGAGCTGAACGGCAGATCGCCCGCCACCCACGCGTCGTAGTTCTCTAGCGACGTCGTGCGCAGCATCATCTCTTCCGTCCAGTCCGTCGCCGTCCAGCCCGTTGCCGCGCCAGACTCGATGCCGATGCACCAGGCGGTGTCGCCGTCATCGGCGATCGTCTGGGTCAGGGCCAGCAGCTCATCCCAGGTCTCTGGGATTTCGTAGCCGGCGGCCTCGAACTGGGCCCGCGGATACCAGACCAGGCTCTTGCCGGAGTAGCGCTGCATCACGCCGTACTCTTCGCCGTCAACCGTGTTGAACTCACGCCAACCCGGATTGTACTGCTGGGCCAGCCACTCGTCGGAAATGAAGTCGGCCACCGGCACAATGTCACCACTGCGCACAAAGTTGGCGAACAGACCCGGCTGCGGGAAGTCGACGATGTCGGGCTTGTCGCCCGCGTCGACGCGGATGGCGATGGAGCCTTCAAATTCCTTGTTGCCGATGTAGTTGACATCGATGCCGGTCGCTTCTTCAAACGCCCGCATCGATTCGTCGAACTTCACACCGTCGGGGTCGTTGCCTTCAAAGGCACCGTCAACCGTTACACTGGTTCCGGCATATTCGCCGGCGACGGCCGCTTCCAGCTCGCTGCCCGGCGGGATGGCGAAAGAGTGTTCCATCATCTCTTCGTCGGCCATCTCTTCGTCGCCCATCGCTTCTTCAACGGCGGCTTCAACGGTCGGGGCTACTTCTTCAGCGGCCGCCTGCACAGTCGGTGCAACCTCTTCAACGGCAGCTGCAATGGTTGGCGCAGCTTCCTGCACCTGGCCACCACAAGCCACCAGCGCCAAGCCCAATACGAGCAAGACACTTAATATGGTAAATCGTCCAATTCTAGACATACTGTTTTCCTATCCTCCAGAATAGAAACTTCAACTAACAAAACGGTACATAACTCGGCATATTCGGGGTTTCATCGCTCTTCTTCTCGTGTCGATAGGACCTCCTCTCGCAAAGTTGCCGGATTCGAGGCCCGCCCGGAAGGCGGTGCAGTCGTCCGGCGAATAACCAGGTTGGTCGGCAAGATGATTGACTCAACCTCGCTGGTCTCAGGGTGACTCATCAAGTCTAGCAGCAGGGCAGCGCCTCGCGCGCCCGTTTCATACAGTGGTTGGCGGATCGTGGTTAGCTGGAAGTATTGGGCAATCTCGACGTCGTCATAGCCGACAACGGATAGATCATCCGGAATGGATACGCCCAGTTCCTGGGCCGCGTCCATCACACCCATCGCCATCGTGTCACTATAGCCAAAGACGGCCGTTGGCGGACTATCTATCTCCAGTAGTTCCATACCCATCCGTCGTGCATCGTCCCAGCCATAGTCGCCCTGCTTGTGCAGGTCGGCGTCATAGGGGATGCCCGCCGCCTCCAGCGCTGCGCGATAGCCTCGATATCGATCATCTATCGGCTGAAAATGAAATTCGTTCTGGTCGATCCGCTCGCTGACGTAGGCAATCCGCCGGTGGCCCTGCTCCAGTAGATGGTTGACGGCGCATTGGGCGCCAGCGAAATCATCAATCTGGACAGAGTTAAGCTGCGGATGCCGGGCGTCGACCAGAACAGTCGGCACGCCGGTCTGCGCCAGAATGAGCGCCTCTTCGTCAGTCGGCGCCAATGAAAGAATCAGCAGCCCATCCACCCGCTCTCGCCTCGGTACAATACGCAGGCAGTCGTCGCGTCGGGCGACAGTCTCTACGTTGTAGAGCACCAGGTCGTACAGCTGTTCAGAAAGGACGTTCTCAATCCCCTGTAGCCGTTCGACATAAGACCGTCGAGTAAAAAAGGGAGCGATCACTGCGACACTCATGGACTTGCCCCGCGACAAACGGCGGGCAATCGGGCTGGGTGCGAAATCTAATTCCTCGATGGCAGACAGTACTTTGCGACGGGTTTCTTCACTGACAGACGGACTTTCGTTCAGTACGCGAGAGACGGTGCCGACCCCAACGCCGGCTTGTCTCGCGACATCTCTGATTGTCACTGTCGCCATCTATCACTTGCCCAGGGTTGTAAGAAATAACCATGCTGGAACCGGTTCCAACGTCCATATCATACAACGAAGGTATTGGGCTGTCAAAAAACGATGGCGTGGCCCAGGGGACATGGGGGCCGTACGGCGTTGCAGCGCGGTCACCTCCGCAAACGACAGCCGGTAGCGGGCACTCTTCCGTAAGATCCTCTCTGTTGTCAAGCCAACGCCACCAGGCGTCGGGCAAGCCAAGCGGCGCGGATCAAACGGCGATAGCGAGTCTAGATCCAGTTAGGCTCTTGGTACGTTCCATAGACATCACGGAACACGTCGGTGATCTCGCCCAGCGTTGCGTAGGCTCGCACGGCGTCAAGAATGTAGGGCATCGTGTTCGCCTCCCCTGCCTGAGCAACATCGCGCAGCGCTGACAGGGCGGCCGCCACGTGGTCATTGTCGCGCTCGGCCCGCAGGCTAGCCAACCGGTTAAGCTGGCGATCGTAACCTTCAGGGTCCATCTTGAGGATCGGAATGCGCAGCTGCTCAGACGCGTCCGCGTAGCCGTTCACCCCAACGATGATGCGATCGTTGCGGTCAATCTCTTGCTGATAGAGATAGGCCGCCGACGAGATCTCCTGCTGGTAGTAGCCCAGGTCGATCGCGGGCAAAACGCCACCCATCTCCTCCACCTGCTGCCAGATGGCGTATACCTGGCTCTCCATCTTGTTCGTCAGGTGCTCCAGGTAGAATGAACCGGCCAGAGGATCAACTGTATTGACCACCCCGCTTTCCTCGGCAATCACCTGCTGTGTACGCAAAGCGATGGTTACAGCTTCTTCGCTGGGCAGTGCCAGCGCCTCGTCCTGGCTGTTGGTGTGCAGACTCTGGGTGCCGCCGAGGACTGCGGCCAACGCCTGAATGGCTACGCGAACCACATTGACCTCCGGCTGCTGTGCGGTCAGCGAGACGCCAGCTGTCTGCGTATGGAAACGACACAGCCACGAGCGCGGGCTGGTCGCCCCGAACGTCTCCCGCATTTCGCGGGCCCAGATGCGGCGGGCAGCCCGGAACTTGGCGATCTCTTCCAGAAAATCATTGTGACAATTGAAGAAGAAGCTCAGTCGCGGGGCGAAGGCGTCGATGTCCAGACCCCGTTCCAGCGTCCAGCGCACGTACTCCAGGCCGTTGCCCAAGGTGTAGGCCAACTCCTGGGCGGCCGTCGAGCCAGCCTCACGGATATGGTAACCGCTGATCGATATCGTGTTCCACGACGGCATGTGGTCGGTTCCATACTCAATCGTATCGATCACCAGCTTCATCGACGGCTCCGGAGGGAACAAGAACTCCTTCTGGGCCTGGTATTCCTTTAGTATGTCGTTCTGCAATGTACCCTGCAGTTTCTCTTGCGGCACGCCTTGCTTTTCGGCCGCAGCGATGTACATGGCCCAGATGATGGCTGCCGGACCGTTGATGGTCATGCTCGTCGTCACCTGGTCGAGCGGAATGCCTTCGAACAGGATCTCCATGTCCTGGAGGCTGCTGATGGCCACGCCGCACTTACCGAACTCACCCAGCGCTTCCGGAGCATCGGTGTCGTAACCCATCAACGTCGGCAGATCAAATGCAACGGACAGCCCCATGTTGCCTTGCTCAAGCAGGTAACGGTAACGCGCGTTCGTCTCTTCAGCCGAGCCAAAGCCGGCGAACATACGCATCGTCCACGGCCGTCCGCGATAAAGCGTCGCGTGGACACCGCGTGTATAGGGATACTCTCCGGGATAGCCCAGGTCGCGCATGTAATCGAGATCGGCAACGTCCAGAGGTGTATACAGACGATTCACCGGTTCGCTGGAGGTGGTGAGGAACTGCTCCTTCCGCTCCGGACGTTGGGACTGAGTGCGATGCAGTGTGGTTTCTTCCCACCGATCGCGGGCGTTGGCCAGCTCCGCCAGTTTCTGCTTGTCGTACATCGGCTGCTCCTTACCGCGCCGTGCGAAACGCGGCCGTAAGTTCGTGCTGATTCAAATGGGTAGTCAAGGGCCCACATTATACTTCCGGGGCAGGTAACTGGCGAACGCATGGCCAGGCGGGAGCGTAGCCGGAACAACGGGCTGGCGTGGTGTCAGGGTCGGTTGCGATGCCCTGGGGGATGGGCTAGAATGCCGCCAGAGGGATAAGCCTATGCTCGATTCTTCCGAGCCGGAGGCAAGCGACGGCCTGCCTCCACAGTCAGACGGGATCGCGCCGCCCAATCCGGACACGCACCAGCCAACGCCACCCATTACGACAAGCGACCCCAACGGGACGCCTTCGCCGTCAGTGCCCGTGAACCCTCCCGTGGAGAGCAACGGTATCGTCCGCGCGGCGGCCATTCTGGCCATCGGCAACGTCGCCAGTCGAGCGCTGGGCCTTGCCCGCGAGATGGTGAAGGCAAACCTGTTTGGCGCGTCGCCCCTTCTGGCTGCGTTCCAGGCGGCAGCTTACGTGCCGATCAGCCTTTATGACTTGATCGTGGGCGGCATGGTCAACTCATCTCTTGTCCCTGTCTTCAGCGACTATGCCAGCGAAGAGAAGCACGACGAGCTATGGCAGGTCGCCAGCATGGTGCTCAGCGTCTCGACGGTCGTACTGCTGTTCGTCATCGCTCTTGTCGAACTGTTCGCCCCGCAGGTTGCTTTCCTTGTCGGGGCACTCAACTTCCAGTCGCCCAACCTCTCTGAAATCAGCATCCAGCTGATTCGCATGACGACTCCGGCAGTCTTCTTTCTAGGAATTGCCAGCGTGTTGACGGCCGTTCTATACGCCCTCAAGCGGTTCACGGCCCCGGCTTTCATTGGTGCGGCGTTCAACGCCACGATCGTCATCGTCGCCTTACTGAACCCGGACGACATCCGCAGTCTGGTCTGGGGTTTGTTGCTGGGGTCGGTCTTGCAGGTGGTGCTCCAGCTACCGGCGCTGCGCGACGCTCGCTTCACGTGGTCGCTCGACTTCCGCCACCCGGCCATCCGGCGCATCATCAGGCTCTATCTACCCATCCTGGCGGGACTGGTCGTCAACCAGATTGCGGTGATGCTGAGCTACAACCTGGCCATTCGCACCGGCGACCAGAGCCTCAACTACATGACCTACGCGACGACCCTCTACCAGTTTCCGCTGGGTCTCGTTGTCACGGCCCTGTCGATTGCCACGCTGCCCACGCTGTCTCGCCAGGCGTTGGGCGACCTGACCGCTTTCAAGCAGACGCTTTCCGAAGGGCTGCGGATGGTGGTGGCGCTCATTCTGCCGGCGACGGCCGGGCTGTTCGCGCTGGCTCCGTTCATCGTCGCGTTGCTGTTTCAGAGCGGTGCCTTCACGGCCGAAGACACCGCCCAAACGGCGCTGGTGCTGCGCGTCTATCTGTTCGGACTGCCGTTCGCCGCTGTCGACCAGATGCTCATCTTTGCCTCCTATGCCCGGAAGAACACGTGGTCTCCGGCGCTGGTGGGGTTCATCAGCATCATCATCTACTCGATTACGGCCGTGGCTCTGCTGCCTTCGCTAGGATTGCTGAGTCTGATGGTAGCCGATGCCGTGAAGCATATGATCCACATGAGCATCATGATCTGGTTGTTACAACGCCAGATTGGTGGTCTGGCCGGACATGATGTACTGCGCAGCGCAGCCAAGTCGTTTGTGGCGGCTATGCTGACGGGCGGCGTCGCCTATCTTGTGGTCGAGATGCTGACCAATGCCGGCGTCGGCGCGTCCGGCACCTTCCCCGCCAAGCTGCTGGTCGTGGTCGTCAGCGGGGGTGCGGGCGTGGTTGTCTATATAGCGGCCGCCTATCTGCTCCACATCACTGAGGTGACCAGCTTGCCGGCCCTCCTGCGCTCGCGCAATCGCAGCGACGCTCCAGAACCTGAATCGGAAGACAAACAAAAAGGCACCTGACACAGTTGTCAGGCGCCCTATGATGGTCAAATCGCGCTGTGCGACTACCAGCTCAGGTCAATTTGTAACCGGCAGCCTACCCGCTCTTCGTCTCGGAGCTATCAACATCAATGATGATTGGCTCATTGAGGGACTTCTTCTCATTAACGACGTCACTCGCCTCACCCTCAATGATCTGCTCCTTGCCCACGCCGCGCATATCGTTGAGATATTTGTTGACAATGTCGCTCGGCGCCAGCTCAATGAACATCTTGAGACCGACGACGATGACGGTCAGGTCATCAAGTTGTCCCAGTCCGGGGATGACGTCAGGAATGAAGTCTACCGGAAAGATGACGTACGCCAGCCCCAGAAATGGGAGCGCCTTCAGGTAGAAGGGGACGTCCTTATCCTTGATCAGTTGAAAGACCAGGCGTACCTGATTCCACAGCTCCTTGAAGAAGCCCGGGTCAGAAGCGGCCATGTTCGAATTGGAACTACTCTTCTTTGCCACGTTATCTATCCTTACCCGGCATACAGTGCCGGAACGGGTTATTTCCTATCGTTCTATACGCAAGAAAGCAGCAATAGTTGCCAAAGCGATCATACCATAGTTGCCGGTCGTTTTGCGAGTGCTACAATCTTCGCCGACATGATAGTCACCATTCTTAAGTTGCTGATCGTTCTCGTCTTCCTCATCGCCTTCCTGCGCCGGCCCTCTATAGTCTGGGGCGTAGGGTTGTTGACGGTAGCGACGGCCGTCTTGCTCGACACCTTTCTGGGCACATTTGGGCGCGAGGAGATGTTGGCCCAATTGGGCTTCTTCTACTACGTTCTGGTCGGCGCTCTGATTGCGGGCACGGCATTCTGGCTCCTTGGCCTGCTGCGTCCGGCATGGGCCAATCCGAATGGAGCAAGCAGCGCTACCGGCGATATGCCACGCGAGTTGGTGCTGCCTGGTCAGCCGAGCACGCCGACGGCCGGCGCCGGTTATGCCTCCGCCGGCTATGACCGCCAGATGCTTTATCAGGAGATCCACGATCACTTCGGACGTCAGGACGTCGAAGACTTACTGTTCGACCTCCAACTTAACGAACTGGATGTGACCCAAACCAACCAAACTCTGGACCACCTGGTGCTGGCGATCCTGAACGCGGCCGACCAATCCGGCCAGCAAGCCGAACTCGCGCTCGCTGTCGAGCGGATCCTGACGCCGCTGCCGCCAGAGCATCTGCCGCGCGTCGAGAATCTTTCTGCTGATTCGCCCGCCATTCTGCGTATGTGGCTGTTGGCCCACTATGATCTGGCCGGTCTGCAACGAGTGACAACCGAACTGGGCATCGACTGGGAGTCGCTTTCCAGCCCAAACAAGCGGGAGCTGGCCCGCGAACTACTGCGCTATTTGGACCGCCGGGACCAGACCGACAAGCTGCTCCAAACAGTGACCAAGACCGCCTGAGCCACCCCCTTATCTCACTCACAACTGACGTTTCATTTCCGGCTGAAAGGCGAACGTCGGCACGCGACTGGCGCCCATTGACCGCCTGCTGCGACCGGCGAAGCTAAAGGCCGTAACGACCTTAAAACATTGGCCTCTTTCTTCACATAAGAGAATGCGTGTAGTATACTTAGGCCAATTGTGGGGAAAAGTGGGGCGTCGTGGGGTAAAAACGCTGGAATTCCCTTCAACTTGCGGCTAAAATGGGGCAATTAGAACAATTGTTCTAAAGCAATATTATGTTTCTTGGCGAGTATCGGCACACGATTGACGACAAAGGGCGGCTTACCATCCCCGCCAAATACCGCGCCCTGCTGGCGGGTGGTCTCGTCGTAACTCGTGGACTGGACCACAATCTCATGGCCTTCACGATGGAAGGCTGGGAAGCTCTTGCCGATCGCATAAAACAGCTCCCTCTGACCGACACCAATGCCCGCGAATTTAAGCGGCGGGTGTTTTCTGGCGCGGTCGACCTGATTCCTGACCGCCAGGGCCGGATATTGATTCCGCCCTACTTGCGCGAATTCGCGCGAATCGATTCCGAAGCGATCATATCCGGCATGTTTGATTATGTCGAGATCTGGAACGCGGACGATTGGCAGCCGATGCGCGAAGTTATTGAGGGCGACGCTCCTCGCTGGGAAGGGCTGGGAATCTAAAAAATTGACGTTAACGCACGTTTCCGTGTGAAAGGTGCGTATAATGGCTGTCCTTAAGACGTGAATATCTGGTGTGAGGAGATCCGGTGCTAGGTCAATGGTTGCACACAACGAACAATTCAGCGGACACGTTCCTGTCCTGTATGAAGAAGTGCTGCAACACCTCCAGCCAAGACCGGGTGGCCAGTACGTCGACGGCACGTTGGGAGCGGGAGGGCACGCGAGAGGCATCTTACTGGCGTCCCAGCCAGACGGCCGCCTGCTCGGACTCGACCGCGATCCCGAAGCTGTGGCCTTTGCCGGCGAGCAGCTCCGTGAATTCGCAGAGCGTGCGGTCCTTGTCGCCAGCAGCTACACCGACTTGGAGACAGTCGCATCAGAGCATGGTTTTGATGTCATCGACGGCATCTTGCTCGATCTGGGACTTTCATCCCGTCAACTGGAAAGCGCAGAGCGCGGCTTCTCCTTTATAAGGGAAGGGCCGCTGGATATGCGGTTTGATCGGCGGACCGGCGCGTCCGCCGCAGATTTGATTAACAACCTGGACGAAGAAGCATTGGCCGACATCTTCTGGCGGTATGGCGAAGAACGACGGAGCCGGCAACTAGCCCGGCTCATCGTTGATCACAGGCCATTACAGACGACGGAAGAGTTGGCCACCTTGATTGAGGCCCACAGCGGACGGCGCGGTGCCCGGCACCCGGCGACGCAACTGTTTCAGGCCCTGCGCATCGCTGTCAACGACGAGTTGGGTGCAGTGGAAGCAGGCCTGGAAGCGGCCGTTCGGGTCTTGCAGCCCGGCAGCCGGCTGGCCGTAATCAGCTTCCACTCGCTGGAAGACAGACTGGTTAAGCAGTTCTTTCGCCAGAAGAGTCAGACATGTATTTGCCCGCCGGAACAACCGGTATGCAGTTGCAATGTTGTGCCGGAGTTGGAACTGATTGTGCGAAAGGCGATCAAGGCATCGGAAGATGAAGTGCGGGTGAACCCGCGTAGTCGCAGCGCCCGCTTGCGGGTGGCTCGCAAAACAAGGCAGGAAGCGGTTTAGTCAGGTAGATATTATGTCAGCAGGTCGAACTGGTCCACGACAGGCGCGAGAAGTCGCCAAAAGACTTGGGTGGTTAGCCAGCGCCCAGGCAGCCACCGGTTGGGCGGTCATTCTTATTATGGCCGCCCTGCTGGGGGCTATCTACCTGAACCAGGCCAGCGAAATCGCCACTATCGGGCGACGTGTCCAGCAAGAGCAAGACACGCTGGAAGAAGCGAAGCGCATCAATGCGGATCTGGAACGACTGATTGCCGAGGCGCAGTCGTTGGAACGTCTTAACGAGGAAGCGCTGCGCCTGGGATTCGTCCCGGCTGGTCCGGACGAAATCGACTACATCGTGATTCCAGAGTATCCAATTTATGACGCGCCGCTGCCTCTGATCCCCGAACAGTCGCAGTTGGAAGAAACTCCCAGCGCACCGCCGCAAACAATGGGAGAAGCAGTCTTCCTGGGGTTGCGTTCGATCACAGACGATCTGGTACGAGGGCAGGCAGATGAGCAGTAGTCAATTGCGAAGAATGTGGCTGGTAGCCATCGGGATGCTGTTCGGCACACTGATTGTTGTCGGGCGGCTTTTCGCTTTTCAGGTGGTCCAGGGTGAAGAGTGGTCGCAGAAGGCGTCTGATTTTTCGCCCGTTACCGATCAGCCGGAGCGAGGCGTTATCTACGACAGCAACGGCGCGGTCATGGCTGTCAACAAGCTGGATTATCTCGTCGGCGCATCCCCCAATCTGGTCCTGTATCCGGAAGAGACTGCCAGCGAGCTGGCCTCTATCCTTGAGCGACCCAGTTTTGAACTGATGGCCGCCTTTCAGTCTGAAGCCCCATTTGTCCTACTCGACGGTCGCGTGTCGTCTGACGTAGCCGACCGTATTCGCGAGATGGAGTACAACGCGGGCCTCCAACTCGACCCTTTGCCTGTCCGCTACTATCCACAGGACAAGCTGATGTGCCACGTCCTCGGCTACGTCAGTCTGGAGGGTGTTGGCGGGAATGGTGTAGAAGGCTATTACCAGCAAGAGTTGGCAGGAGAAGCAGCCAGCGCGGATGTGCCGAACTCACCGCTGCTGCCGCAGACAACCGTCATTGCCCGCGAAGGCGCGGACCTGGTTCTGACCATTGACCGCAACGTCCAGTTTCTTGTGGAACGACATTTGCAAGAGGCGTTGGACGAACATGGGGCCGTCAGCGGCGAAATCGTTGTGATGGACCCGCGCACCGGCGCCATTCTGGCGATGGCCAGCCTGCCCTGTTTCTCGCCGAACGATCTCTTCGAGAACTACGAAACGTATGAGCCGCTGCTAGTGAACCCACTTGTTACGGTGCAGTACGAGCCGGGATCGGTCATGAAGTTGGTTACGATGGCGGCTGCGCTGGACTCCGGCACCGTCACTCCCACTACAACCTACAACGACACCGGCTCCATCACGGTTGGCGGGCACGTTTCCTACAATTGGGATCGCGGCGCCTACGGGACGGTCGATATGACCACCCTGCTGGCCAAATCCCTCAACGTCGGCGCAGCTACGATTGCCACGTGGATGGGCCAGGATGTCTTCTTCGACTACTTCCAACGCTTCAATTTCGGGCGGCCGACCGGGATCGATATGTTGACTGAGGGTGGCGGTCAGATGAACCTGCCTGGCCGAGAAGGGTTCTTTGACGATTTTCTAGCCACGAACTCGTATGGCCAGGGCATTGCCACGACACCTCTGCAAATGACCAGCGCTATTGCCGCGCTAGCTAACAACGGCTATCTGATGCAGCCGTATCTCGTGCAGGAGATTCACGACAGCCATGGCGTGCATGTTCACGAACCGACTGTTCTGAGCCAGGTGATTAGCCCGGAAACAGCCCAGATCTTGACGACGATGGCCGTGACGGCCGTCAATCAGGAGGTTCCTACGGCGCAGGTGCCCGGTTATACGGTAGCAGGCAAGACGGGCACGGCGCAGATATACGAGAACGGCTTTTACCATCCGACTGATGTCATCGGCTCATTCGTCGGCTGGCTCCCGGCGGAAGCGCCGGAGATCGTCGTTCTGGTCAAACTTGATCGGCCGACCAGCGCCCCCTGGGGCTCGCAGACAGCCGCGCCCGCTTTTGCCAAGCTGGCCAAGGAACTCGTCGTGCTGCTTGATATTCCACCGGACGAGATTCGGCTGCAGGCAGAAATTGCGGCGGCACGGCAAGGCGAATAGGTCATTAACTGATAATCATGTTGACTCTGGGACACATCATGGCGGCGCTGACCGCCTACCAACCGACCGGGCAAGAGCCGGCGGTTTCGGCTGTGGTAGTCGACAGCCGTGATGCCGTACCGGGCAGCGTCTTTGTGGCGTTTGCCGGTGAGTCACATGACGGTCATGACTTTGTGTCCGACGCCTTTGCCCGGGGAGCCATTGCTGCTCTCGTTTCCCGCGACATGACAGCCGACGGCATGCCTGCCGGGTGGCAGATGGTTGATGCGCGAGATGCAGGGGTCGCCCTACCAGACAGTTTGCCCGTCTGCATCCTCGTCGAGGACACGATGCTGGCGCTCCAGCAAGTCGCCGGCTACTGGCGTTCCCAACTCGATACGCGAGTCATCGGCATCACCGGCAGTGTCGGCAAGACCACGACCAAAGAATTGACCTACACCGTGCTGTCGCAAAGCTACCAGACGATGAAGTCGCCCGGCAATCGCAACAATGAGATCGGTCTACCGCTGACGCTGCTCGCCCTGCGGCCGTCGGACGAGCGAGCGGTCCTCGAAATGGGCATGTACGCTCAGGGCGAAATCGCCCGGCTGTGCGAATTGGCTAAACCGGATGTGGGCGTGTTGACGATGATCGCCCCGGTACATCTGGAACGACTGGGTTCAATGGATGCGATTACGGCTGCCAAGCAGGAGCTGGTTGAAGCGTTGCCAGAAGACGGCACCGCCATTCTCAACCGCGACGACGACCGGGTCATGAGCATGGTGCCCCACACGGCCGCCCGCATCTTCACATACGGACTGGACGATCGGGCCGATCTATGGGCGGACAATATCCAGTCAATGGGGCTCGATGGCGTTCACTTCACCCTTCACCATCGGCGCGAGGCGTTGAACGTCCGCATTCCGCTCCTGGGGCAGCACAGTGTTCACACGGCTTTGCGGGCGACAGCAGCAGGCCTTGTCGAGGGCATGCGCTGGGAAGCGATTCTGGCAGGTCTGAGCGAAATGCCGTCGCAGCTGCGGCTGGTGACCGTCAGCGGCCCGCACGACTCCCTGCTGATTGATGATACATACAACGCCAGTCCGGACTCCGTGCTGGCAGCGTTGAACCTCCTTGATGATTTGGACGGGCGCCGCATTGCGGTGTTAGGTGACATGCTGGAGCTGGGCGATATGGCTGAGATCGGCCACCGGCGGATGGGTATCCGTGCCGCCGATGTCGCCGACGAGCTTGTTGTTATTGGACCGCTCGCTCGGCTGATTGGCGAGGAAGCGATTGCCGCCGGCTTGCCGGTGTCGTGTGTAACGGCCGTGGACAGCGCGGCCGAGGCCATCCCCGTCCTGGAGAACCTCATCCGGGAAGGTGACGTCGTTCTGATCAAAGGCTCTCTGGGCATGCAGATGGAACAGATCGTCAGCCAGCTCGGAGGGGAACGCTGAATGGGATTGGCCCTGACAGTCGGCGCGGCCACGTTCCTACTCTCGGTCATCTGGGGCAGCCCGCTGATCGAGGTGATGCGACGACTTCGTCTGGGAAAAGTGATTCAGATTGATGGTCCGCAGTCACATGCGGTCAAGATGGGAACGCCGGGCATGGGTGGCATTCTCATCGTCGGCTGGACCGTTCTGGTCAGCGGTGTGGTCTATATCGTGCAGTTTGTGCAGACACTGGAGATTGCTGAGAGCGTGATTATTCCGTTGGGCGTCATGGTTTCCTACTCCATACTGGGTGGGATCGACGATTATCAGGGCATTCGCCTGAAGCCGGGCGAAGGCATGAAGGCACGCGTCAAGATCTGGTTCCAGCTGGGAATCGCCTTCATTGCGGCCGCCCTGCTCTACTGGGTCGTCAACGACGGCAACGGCTGGCTGGCGATACCAACCGTTCCGTTCCTGCTCAATGTAGGCATTCTCTACATTCCCATCGCCGTGATCGTCATCGCCGGCATGGCCAACGCAGTCAACATCACCGACGGCCTGGACGGGCTGGCAGGCGTCATCGCCGCTACCTGCTTTGTGGCCTACGCCATTATCGCTTTCCTCCAGGACCAGCAGTTTCTGGTGGTGTATGGCTTCATCGTCATCGGCGCGACGTTTGGTTTTCTCTGGTACAACGCCAAACCGGCCCAGATGTTCATGGGGGATGTTGGTTCGCAGGCATTGGGTGGCGCGCTCGGCGTGGTCGCTTTGATGACCAACCAATGGTTCATTCTGCCGGTCATCGCCATCGTACCGCTGGCGACGCTGGCTTCAACGACGTTACAGGTACTCTATTTTCGCGCCACCGGCGGCCGTCGTCTCTTCAAGATGGCCCCGCTCCACCACCACTTCGAACTGATTGGCTGGAGCGAAACGCAAATTGTGCAGCGCTGGTGGTTAATCGGGATACTGGCCGCGATGATCGGTATCGCTATGGCTTTGGTGTAATGGCAACTATGCAACTGGATCCGCTGGAAGGTAAACGACTGGTCATTCTTGGAATGGGACGGCAGGGGACAGCTCTGGCGCGCTTCGCTGTGCGCGTCGGCGCCCATGTCACCCTGAGCGACCTCCGATCTGCAGAAACGCTGCAATCGACTGTTGACAGCTTGTCAGATCTGCCGGCGGCGCAGATCGACTATGTGCTGGGCGAGCATCCTGCCAGCATGCTGGAGAACGCCGACCTGCTGGCATTGAGTGGCGGTGTGTCACCTGCTGCCCCCATCGTCCAGGAAGCGATTGCCCGCGGCATCCCGCTGACAAACGACTCTCTGGAGTTCATGCGGCGGGCACCCGCTTTGGTGGTCGGCATCACCGGATCGGCGGGCAAGACGACGACGACCGCGCTGACCGGCCTGATGAGCCAGCTTTCCGGCAAGCGCACCTGGATTGGCGGCAACATCGGCCGCCCACTCATTTCCGACCTCAATGCAATCGGGTTGGAAGACATCATTGTGCAGGAGCTTTCCAGCTTCCAACTGGAGTTGTGGGAGAACACCAGCCCGGATATTGCCGCTATTCTCAATATCACGCCCAATCATCTGGACCGGCACAAGACAATGGAAAGCTACTCCCAGGCCAAGGCCAATATTTTGCGCTGGCAGCGGCAAACGGCCGTGGCGGTGCTCTCGGCCGACGACCCGATCACCATGTCGATGCGCGACCTGGTACGAGGCCGTCTGCGTCTATTCAGCCGCCAGGAAGCGGTCCATGACGGCGCATTTGTCCACGATGGCAAGATGTGGCTGAACGATGGTGCGGGCCATCTGCGCATTCTGGCGCCCGTGGACGCAATTCACCTGCGCGGCCAACACAATGTGCGAAATGTCCTGGCGGCGGCTGTCCTGGCCGAAAGCGCTGGCATCCCGGACGAAATAATCGTCGAGGCCATTCGCACATTTGCAGGCGTGCCGCACCGTCTCGAAGTCGTTCGGACGCTGAACGGGGTGCAGTACATCAACGACTCCATTGCCACCGCCCCGGAACGCGCATTGGCCGCCATCCAGGCGTTTGATGAGCCGATCATCCTGTTGGCCGGGGGACGCGACAAAGACATGGTCTGGGAAGAGTGGTCGCGGCGCGTCAGCCAACGAGCCAAGCATGTTGTCCTGTTCGGCGAATTGGCCCCCCAGATGGCGGAGCTGCTGGACGGTAAGGTGGAGATGACCCAGGTCGAAACATTGGCCGAGGCGGTGGCAGCCGCTGCCCCTCTGGCGGCAAGCGGAGACATCGTTCTCCTGTCCCCCGGCGGCACAAGTTACGACGAGTACACCGATTTCGTAGAACGCGGCGAAGAGTTTCGCCAGCTAGTAGATGCGCTCTAGCACCTGAGGAGCAAGCAGATGGCAACGATCAATGTCGTCAGAAAACGAAGCAACGCGCTAGACCCGGCGCGCAAATTCATGTTCGACTACTGGATGGCCCTGGCTATCTTCGGTCTGATAGTCGTTGGTGTCCTCATCGTCTATTCCACGACGTTTGATCTCGGCTGGTTGGCCAAGGATGACCCGACCTACTACATCAAGCGACAGCTGGGTGCGCTGGCGCTCGGTCTCGCCGGCATTGTTGTCCTTATGCAGTTTGACTATCATGCGCTGCGTCGTGTTTCGGTACCGTTCCTGATCATCACGCTGGTGCTGCTGGTGATTACTCTGGTCGCATCACAGACGACATTTGGCGCTGACCGCAGCTTGTGGCAAGGCTCCTACCAACCGTCTGAGCTGGCCAAGTTGGCGGCGATCCTCTATATCGCCCACTGGCTGCATTCGAAGGGTGACCGCATCAAGTTACTAACCTATGGCTTGCTGCCATTCTCGGTCATCACGGGCGTCATCTGCGCCCTGATCGTACAGCAGCCGGACCTCAGCACGGCCGTTCTCATTGCGCTCATCAGCTTCACGCTGTTCTTTGTGGCGGGCGCGGATTGGAAGCAGTTTGCATTGGTACTTCTCGTTGCCGGGGCGATCTTTGCTCTACTGATCACGATTCTGCCGCACGCCGCCCAGCGCGTCGACGACTTCACGGCCACCATTCGCGACCCCAACCAGGCGACGTGGCAGGTAAGGCAAGCGCTGGTCGCGCTGGCGCGGGGCGGTCTGTTCGGGGTCGGCCTGGGCGAGAGCACGCAGAAGTTTGGTGCGCTGCCTTTCGCCCACACAGACGGCGCGTTCGCCATCCTGGGCGAAGAGATGGGGTTGTTCGGCTCGCTGCTGGTCGTCGGTCTGCTCGGCTTCCTGACCTACCGCGGCTTCCGCACAGCCACCCATGCGCGTGACACATTTGGTTTTCTGCTGGCCATTGGCGTAACGTGCTGGTTGGCCTACCAATCATTAATCAACATCGCCGTCATTACGGCTGTGATTCCCTTTACCGGCATGCCGCTGCCTTTCCTGAGCTACGGCGGTTCGTCCCTGTTTGTGACATTGCTGGGGCTGGGCGTTTTATTGAATGTCTCGCGCGATACGGCCATTAGCCGGCGCGACAGGCGACCGGTGGTCGACTAAGGAAGCAACCGGACGTGATGTATGCGAGTTCTGATCTGTGCCGGGGGAACCGGCGGTGGCATCTATCCGGCGTTAGCCGCGGCAACCGAGTTGCAGCGCAGCGGCGTCGCGACTGAGGACATCATGTGGATCGGAACAAAGGGTGAAATGGAAGAAACGTTGGTGCCACGAGCCGGGCTAGACCTGGTGACCATTGAGGCGGGTCCGATCGTCAGCGTTCCGCTGGGCGAACGCGCGCGCAATGCGGCCAAGTTGGTCCGCAGTGTGGGCACAGCCGGCGGACACATGGACCGCTTCCAGCCCAACGTCATGTTCATGACTGGCGGCTACGTGGCGGCGCCTGTGGCGCTGGCTGCTCGCCGACGCGGCGTGCCCATCGTCATCTATCTACCGGACGTTGAACCGGGCACCACCATCCGCCGCACCGTGCCGATGGCCCAGCAGATCGCCACCACCGTTGACGGATCGCGGGAGTTTGTGCCGGTTGAGAAGATGGTTGTCACTGGCTATCCGGTTCGGCCGGAGATTCGCGAGGCCACCGGTCTGAGCCAGGCCGAAGCTCGCAGCCGGTTCGACCTCGCGCCAGACCGCCCCACGCTCTTTGTCTTTGGCGGCAGTCGCGGGGCGCAAAATATCAACCGTGCCCTCATGGCCATCCTGCCCGAGCTGCTGACTGAGGCCCAGATCATCCATATCAGCGGCGTCCTGACCTGGCCGGAAGTGGAAGCCTACGCCGCCACACTGCCAGCTGACCTGCGCACTCATTATCGCCCCTACCCGTATCTCCATGAGGAGATGGGGACGGCTTTCCGAGCGGCCGATCTGGTCGTCGCCCGCGCCGGGGCCAGCATGCTTGGCGAAGGCCCGGCATTCAGCCTGCCCGCCATCCTCGTGCCGCTGACCTTTGCCTGGCGCTATCAGAAGGTGAATGCCGACTACATGGTCGAGCACGGCGCGGCTGTCGAACTGGCAGACGAAACGTTGGCCGAGACGCTCCTACCCACGGTCCGCTCCATTCTATTCGACGATCAACGTCTGGCGGAGATGGGCAGCGCAGCGGCCGCCCTGGACAAGCCCGATGCGGCGGCGCACCTGGCAGCCGTCATACGCAACAACGCAGCGCCGGACGCCGGCAACCCGGTTGACGTCAACAAGGAAGGATCATGATAAGTCTCGTCACCACATTCTGGATTATGGTCCTGCTCTTCGGCCTGGTGGGCATGATGCGTGGCTGGACGCGCGAGGTAATCGCCATGGCGGCAATTATCCTGGCCCTGTTCACCATCAATCAGTTTGCCATCACGATGTTCGGCTTTCTTGGCTTCGACAACAACGTGACGCCGCCGCCGGAAGTGCGGCGCCAGGAGTTCTACATCCTGTCGGCCATCCTGTTGATCATTGCGTTCTTCGGCTATCAAGGGCCCGCTCTGGCCAGCAGCCGGCTGGGCGACCGCCTCCGGCTGCGCGACAGTTTGCAAGACAAGATTCTGGGTTTCATCGTCGGCGCGGCAAATGGGTATCTGGTCGTCGGCTCCATCTGGTCATTTCTGGAGTACAAGGTTGTGGCCGCGAGTGATTGGGTGCGCTACACGCCGGATGTTCCCTATCCGTTTGACCCGACTGTTATTGTCCGACCGGCCCCGGAACTGGCTCAGATTATTGAAGTGCTGCCCATTCCCTTGCTGACATCGTCGCCGTACATTCTGCCGTTGATGATGGTTGTTATCTTCTTGTTCGTACTGGTTGTTCTGCTGTAAGTGAAGCTTATGTTGCGCGAGTTAACGATGACTGAACTCAAACTCAGACCGGGGATGCCCATTCACATCGTCGGTATTGGCGGCTCCGGCATGTCGGCGATCGCCCGTGTCCTTTTGGGCCGGGGCTTCGTCGTCAGCGGCTCGGACATGCAGGCCAACGAGTTGACCCGCGCCCTGGCTGCGGATGGCGCGACTCTCTATGTGGGCCATGCGGCCACGCAAGTGAGCGATGCGGAGCTGCTGCTGGTTTCCGCCGCTGTGCCGGAAGACAATCCTGAGCTTGTGGCCGCGCGACAGGCCGGCATTCCAATCATCAAACGCGCCGACATGTTGGGTGCGCTGATGGACGAGGCGATCGGCATTGCAGTTGCCGGAACCCACGGCAAGACGACAACCACCGGCATGATCAGCCACATTCTGGTCGATGCCGGGCTGGACCCGACTGTCATTCTCGGCGGCACCGTGCCGGAGTTAGGCGGAAACGGCCGCGTCGGCCAGGGTCCTTATTTCGTTGTGGAAGCTGACGAGTACGACTACATGTTCCTCGGCCTGCGCCCGGAGATCGCGATCATCACCAATGTGGAGCATGATCATCCGGACTTGTTCGCGACGGCCGAGGCCTACAACGACGCATTCCGCAGCTTCACCCGCCAGGTGCCGCCCGATGGGCGTCTCATCGTCTGTGCCGACGATCCGGGTGTGGCCACGCTCATTCATGATGTCAACGTGCAGGCTGTCGAGCTGACAACCTACGGTCTGGACGACGGCAGCGGGCGGCGCAACCATTACCGTGCCGTCAACCACCAGCCAAACCAGTCCGGCGGCACTGACTTCGTTGTCACCCATGACGACCAGACGATCGGACTGGCCCGACTGCGCGTGCCGGGGCTGCACAACGTCCGCAACGCCCTGGCCGCCATTATCGTGGGGCTGGACTTGCAGATCGATTTCACCCAGATTTGCCGCTCTCTGGCCAGCTTCGGTGGCGTTCAGCGGCGTTTCGAAGTCATCGGCGAGGTGAACGGCGTGACCGTCATCGACGACTACGCCCACCACCCCACCGAAATCAGGGCGACCCTGGCGGCCGCTCGCCAACGATATCCCGGTCGGCGCCTGTGGGCCGTCTGGCAGCCGCATACATTTAGCCGGACGCGCCTGCTTTCTGAGCAGTTCGCCACATGCTTTGACGAAGCGGACCGTGTCGTGGCCCTGGACGTTTACCGCAGCCGCGAGACCGACCCGCTCGACGTCAGCAGCGCCGGCGTCGTGGCCCTGATGGACCACCCGGCGGCGGTCCATATCGGCGAGCAGGCGGCGGCGACAACCTATATTCTGGAGCGACTTCATCCGGAGGATGTCGTGGTCACTTTGAGCGCCGGCGATGGCAACATCGTAGGCCAGCGAATTATCGACAGCTTACAGCAGCAAAACGGATAGCGAGGGAATCCGCAGGAATGAAACTTACGACATCAGTCACGAAGGTGGAAACGCTACGGGAATCATTTGGCGATGCGCTGCAGGTCAATGCGCCTTCGGCACGGTTCACCAGTTCACGCGTGGGCGGCCCAGCCGAACTGCTGCTGACGGTCCGTTCGGCGGCTGAGCTGCTGGCGGCCGTTGAGATAGCCCACGCCAATGAGATTCCCTACACCATTCTCGGCGGCGGGTCCAATGTCCTGGTAGCTGATGCCGGCATCAGCGGGCTGCTCATCATTAACAAGTCTCGCCACGTCAGCTTCCGGCCTGCCGGCTCGCGCGTGGTCTGCACGGCCGAGTCCGGCGTCAACTTATCCGCCCTGACGCGGCAGTGCATCTCCAAGGGCATCGCCGGCCTCGAGTGGGCCGTAGGCGTACCTGGCAGCGTTGGCGGGGCCGTGGTGGGCAACGCCGGCGCACACGGCTCCGATATCGCAGCCAACTTCCGATCGGCATCGATCTGGGCTCCGGGTCGGGGCGTGGAAGTCTACCACCTCGATGATATGGCCTATGGCTACAGGGACAGTGTGCTGAAGCGCGAACATCGGGACAGCTTTCCGCGCCGTGTCGTCCTGTCGGCCGAACTACAGCTGACGTCAGAGTCAGTCGATGTGTTGACCGCTCGCGCCGAAGGCTTCACCGCCCGTCGCAAAGAGAGCCAGCCCGGCGGCGCGAGCATGGGTTCGATGTTCAAGAACCCGGAAAATTTCTACGCCGGCTATCTGATCGATTCTGCGGGCTTGAAAGGATTTCGCGTTGGTGGCGCGCACATTTCCGAGAAGCACGCCAACTTCTTCGTCAACGATGGCGACGCCACAGCCGAAGACGTTCGCGCCCTGATTGCCGAGGCGTGGAACACGGTGCGCGAGCAGTTCGGCATTGAAATGGAGCTCGAAGTAGAGCTGGTAGGGGATTGGACGTTCGATTAGAGCTATAGCATGAGCATTGACCGTACAGACAAGATCCGCATCGGGATCATCTTTGGTGGGCGATCCGGCGAGCACGACGTGTCGCTGGAGTCAGCGCGTTCCGTTATGAGCGTGCTCGACCCCGCTCGCTATGAGGTTGTGCCGATCGGGATTACCCGTGACGGCCGTTGGCTGGCGGGCGACGCCTGGGCAACGCTGGCCGAAGGCAGCAGCGGAGGCGACACCGCCACCCTGCTCCCCGATCCCAACGGTCCCGGACTGATGCGGTTCGCGCCGGCGGCCGATCCATCGCTCTCGGTCATCTCGGAACTGGACGTCATCTTCCCGGTGCTGCACGGTCCCTATGGCGAGGACGGCACCATGCAGGGGCTGCTGGAACTGGCCGCCATTCCCTACGTGGGGGCAGGCGTGGTCGGCTCGGCGGCCGCCATGGACAAGGCGATCTTCAAGCACATCATGACTGCCAGCAATCTGCCGGTGCTGCCGTGGCTGTTGGTGACCCGGCAGGAGTGGTTGGCCAATCCAGCCGCCATTGTCGACCGCATCGAGGCAAACCTGTCCTACCCGCTCTTCACCAAACCGGCCAACCTCGGATCAAGCGTCGGCATTAGCAAGTGTGATGACCGCGCCCAGCTTGAAGCGGGTCTGACTGAAGCCGCCCGGTACGACCGCCGCCTGGTCGTCGAGCAGGGCATCGAGCAGGCACGCGAACTGGAAGTTGCGGTGTTGGGTAATGACTCCCCCGCCGCCAGCGTTGTGGGCGAAGTACGGCCACGGCGAGCATTTTATGACTACGTGGCCAAATATTTGATCGAGCCGGGTGGTGAGGAAGAGTCCGAACTATTGATTCCTGCTCCCATTTCCGACGAAATGGCCACCACCGTGCGCAATATGGCCGTCCACGCCTACGCGGCCATCGATTGCGCCGGGTTGGGCCGGGTCGACTTGCTGCTGGACGACACCACCGGCAAGCTGTTCTTGAACGAGATCAATACGATTCCCGGCTTCACGCGGATATCGATGTATCCCAAGCTGTGGGAAGCCAGCGGTGTCTCCTACACCGAATTGATCGACCGCCTGGTGCAGTTGGCGCTGGATCGACACCAGCAGAAGGCGGATTTGGAAACGACATTCAACGTAGCGGAATTGACAGCGAAAGCAGAGGAAGCGGCCGACTCATGAGCGGGCAAGATTCCAAGAAGAAACGACTGCGCAAGCAACCCGATCTGCGTCGCGTCTACAACGCGAGTGCAGCCCCCTTGCCCAGTCTGAACGTCCCCAAGACGGCTTCCAAGCGCAAGCGGCGCAACAGCCAGCAGCGCATCCGGCAGCCGCTGTCGGGCGTGCGGCGCTTCGTGTTGTCGTCCCGCTGGATCAGCCTGGCGCTTCTTGCGGCGTGTGTCTATGCGCTCTTCCTGATTGGTCAGGATCAGCGCTTCTACCTGAACTACATCCCGGTCGAAGGCACCGGATCCATCCCGCCGACAGAAATTGTCGAACGGAGCGGGCTAGCGGGCAAGCACATTTTTGCCGCCGATCCGCAGGGCGCAGCCGACGCGATTGCCGAGATGGAAGGGGTTGACTCAGCCGAGGTGTTGCTGCGTTGGCCAAACGAGATTTCGATTCAGGTCCGCGAAGACTCTCCGCTGGCACTGTGGCTTCTTGATGACCAGATGTACTGGGTCCTGGAGAGCGGCAAGCTGATTCCCTCGCGTACGGAGACGGTGGGATTGCTGCAGATAGTCTCGGAACTGTCCGACGTGACGCCACGTCCGGGAACGACGGAAGCGCTGGAAGCAACCTCGACAACGAGCACCAGCCGGGTCACAGCGGATGCGGCCGATGAAGAAGCCGCCGATGAAGAGGCGGTGACCACGGAAGAAGAACCGGAAGTATTAGGGGTGACCTATCTTCCTGACCCGGTGCTTATCGGCGCGCTGCAGCTGCGGCAGCTCCGGCCCAACATCGATCAGCTCTACTACCGGCCTTCCGGTGGGCTGAGCTACCAGGACGGTCGTGGCTGGCGGGCGTACTTCGGCACCGGCGAAAACATGCATCAGAAGTTGGCTGTCTACGAAACAGTCGTGGAAGACCTGTTGGCCCGAGGCATTCGCCCGGAATATATCAGCGTCAGCAATCAGGAACGTCCTTTCTACAAGGCGGCACCGTAGTAGAGGTGGGGTATGGAACAAATCATTTTCGGGATTGACATTGGGACGACGAAGATTTGCGCGCTGGTGGGCGAGATTCGCGACCGGCAGCTCCAGATCATTGGTCTGGGCATTGGCCCGTCGAGCGGGATGCGCAAGGGGATGATCGTCGA
The DNA here is from genome assembly GCA_963715935.1 of uncultured Chloroflexia bacterium. GTDB lineage: Bacteria > Chloroflexota > Anaerolineae > Promineifilales > Promineifilaceae > Promineifilum. Next base: position 1,418,214 of record CAVQSM010000011.1, read on the forward strand.
CGTGCCCGCGGCCAGCGTCGCCCTCGCCAGCGTGGTCGAAGCCGCGGAGCAGACGTCGGGCTATCACCTGTCGCAGGCGCTGATCAGCATGGCGGGCGAGCACGTCAGCTCGACCAACAATCGCGGCATCACGGCCATCATGCGCAACGACACCGGCGTCACCAGCCAGGATATCGACCGGGCATTGGACACAGCGCAGGCGATTCCCCTGCCCCACAACCGGCGCATCGTCCACGTCATCCCGCGCCACTATGCGATTGATGACCAGGACGACGTCCGTCAACCACTGGGCATGCACGGCTACCGGCTTGAGGTGGAAGCCCATATCGTAACGGCCGCTTCCTCCGCGTTACTCAACCTGCAACAGTGTACTGAGAACGTGGGGATCAAGGGCGAGGAGCTTGTGCTGAACGCGTTGGCTTCGGCCGAAGCCGCGTTGGAGCAGACGGAAAAGGAGATGGGCGTCCTGCTGGTCGACATCGGCGGCGGCACCACCGACCTGGCGCTGTACAAGCAGGGCACGGTCTGGCATACGGAGGTAATTCCCATCGGCGGCTCCCACATCACCAACGACATCGCCATCGGCTTGCGGGCGCCGTTCGATGTAGCCGAAGGGGTCAAGATCCAGTATGGCGACTGTCGCCCGGCGGAGATCGATCCGGAGTTTGTCTTCACCGTCGAGCCATTTGGTGGCGAGAAGATTCAGGTAGGACGCCAGGATCTGGCGCAGGTTATTGAGGCGCGTGTGGAAGAGATCTTCCACCTGATTCTCAAAGAGATCCAGCTGTCCGAATACGATGGTCTGTTACCGGCCGGCATAGTGCTGACCGGCGGAACCGCGCAACTGCGCGGCATTACGACGGTGGCCGAGCGCGTTTTGGGAGTGCCCGCGCGCGTTGCCACCCCCCACAATATCGTGGGAATGGTTGAGGCGCTCCACAGTCCGGCCTACGCCACGAGCGTGGGCTTGCTGCGCTGGGCGACGGCCGATCGCTATCACTACCAGGCGAGAGGCGTCACGCAGAGCGAGTGGGGTCGCCGGGTCAGTGGCTTTTTCCGGACGCTGTTACCGGGTTAAGTAGCGTAGTAGGAGTAGTAGTAGTTGTATTGGTAGAGGAACGTTCAAGAGGTTTACTGTCATTTTCAAGTAGAAGGGGTAATAACATGAGTTCAGAGTACAGAGGTAGAGAAGTGCAGAGGATGCCGGAGGCCGAAAGCTCGGCCCTGATCCGGGTTGTTGGCGTAGGCGGTGGGGGCAACAATGCCGTCAACCGCATGATCAGTGAAAACATCGCCGGCGTGGAATTCGTCGCGATCAACACGGATCAACAAGCGCTGCTGGGCAGCAAGGCACCCGTGCGCATCGCCATTGGCGACCGCACCACCCGCGGCCTCGGTTCTGGCGGCAGCGCCGACGTGGGCACCCGCGCGGCGGAAGAGTCACTGGAAGAGATCACCCAAACCCTGCAGGGGTCCGACATGGTCTTCGTGACAGCAGGTATGGGCGGCGGCACCGGCACTGGCGCAACGCCAGTCGTGGCCAAGGCGGCCCGCGAATCGGGCGCACTGACCATAGGCGTTGTCACGCGCCCCTTCTCATTCGAAGGGACGCAGCGCTCCCGGGCGGCCGAAACGGGCATCGAGCAGCTCAAGGAGCAGGTCGACACCCTCATCGTCATCCCTAATGACCGTTTGCTGGAAATGGCCGACAAGCGCATCTCCCTGCTCGATTCGTTCAGCATGGCCGATGACATTCTGCGCCAGGGCATCCAGGGTATCAGCGAACTGATCACCGTACCCGGCCTGATCAACCTTGACTTTGCTGACGTCAAGTCGATCATGTCGTTGGGCGGCGCAGCGCTGATGGCTGTCGGCGAGGCGTCGGGCGAGGACCGGGCGCGTCTGGCGGCGACCGAAGCGCTCAGCAGCCGCCTGCTCGATGTGACCATCGACGGCGCACGGGGCATTCTGTTCAACGTGACCGGCGGCAATGACCTGACCCTGGTCGAAATCAACCAGGCCGCGGCCATCATTCGCGAGACGGCACACCCGGATGTCAATCTCATCTTTGGCGCCGTCATCGACGAGAAGCTGGAGGACAAGATTCGGATCACGGTTATCGCCACTGGCTTCGAGCACACGATGCCGCTGCGTTACATGGCCGGATCAGCTCCCAGCACCAACCAGGCGCCACGCCCAATGCCGACCCGTCAGCCGATGCGCGAAACCACGTCGGTGGAGGCGTCGAGCGAGCCGGCGGCTGCGCCGCAGGAGCAGCCAAGCACACAGGAGGCGTACCGCTTCAACAATCTGGACATTCCGGCCTTTCTGCGCAAACGCAGTTGATTCGCCCTTGTCCATATCTGGCCTCCATGTTATATTGACCGGCATTATCCCCATATATTGGGGTTGTTGACCCGTCATTGGCCTTCCCTTTGGGCTGGCCACACCATCAATATACGTAGACATGGAGGCAAGAGGCCGTGCGCTGTCCATACTGTCATTATGCCAAGACGCAGGTCATTGACACGAGTCATGACAAGCGGGGTGGAACGCGACGTCGTCGCGTCTGCACCTCTTGTGACCAGCGGTTTACATCGTATGAGCGGCCGATCCTGGCCACACCGATGCTGGTCAAGAAAGACGGCACCCGCGAGACGTTCTCGCGAGACAAGCTTCTTTCCGGCATCCGCGTCGCCTGCGCCAAGCGTCCGATTTCGGCCGCCGACATTGAACGTGTCGCCGGCGAGATTGAAGCGGAGCTGCAGCGCCTGGGCCAGGAAGAAGTACGCAGTCGTGTGGTGGGTGATATGACCATTCGCAAGCTGAAAGAGCTCGACCTGGTCGCCTACATCCGGTATGCGATTGTCTATCTACGGCTGGATGATCTGACTGAAATTCGCGGTGAGATCGACCGGCTGTTGACTGAAAGCAGTTAGTACCCCTTGAACTTCCGTGCGCTGGCCGTCTGGCAGTTGACCCGGATTGGCAAACGGCCAGCCACGGAAATCATGGATGCAGCTATCCCGATCATGCCAGTACGGATAGCGCTCCAGCGTCCGGTTCGGCGGCAGCAGCAAGGGGCACGGTTCCACGCCCGGGTAGCTGCCATCCCCATAGACCACTATATCGATCGGTTCCAGGCCGCGCCGCAGAATGACCTCGTCACCGCTGTTGCCCAGCTGAAACAGCGCCTCCGGATCCCCCCACCCCGGCTCATCAATCATGTCCGGCACCGCAGGGTCGCTGTCGACGATCTCCAGGTCCGGCGGAAACCCGAACTGTTTGGCGAACGCGGATGCGGTGGTGGCCACGACCAGCGTCTCTCCGGGACCCAGCACCGTCCCCGCAGGAAAGACCCGCACATCCTCGAAATCCTCCGGCCGCACGGCATCTCCCAGACTTAACCCGGCCATATGAATCGGCGCTATCGTCGGGTTCACAATCTCCACAAACTCCCCGGCGTCGAAGCCGGGCGGATCGTAATAGACCTCGCTGATGAGCAGGTGGCGAGCCGGGCCACGCACGCCGGACATGACCAGCGGCAGTCCGACGAGATGACGCCGGTCGCGCGTGAACATATCTGCCAGGTAACGATAGGCTGTGTCAGACTGCACCATGAGGGCCACTTCACGATTGCCTTTGTGAGATAGTTCCGTGCCGTTGAGACTGCCGACATGAATAAAGCCCTGACCGTCCAGTTCGGCCAGCACCATCTTGTTGTGGATGCCCAGCCCGGTCGGGTTGCCCAGCTCGCACACAACATCCAGCTTTTCGCTGCGGGCGACCTCATTGACGGTCCGGCAGGTAGCGGCGTTGCTCAGCGGATGATCGGGATCATAGTCGAAGAATGCATCCAGCAGGATCCGCACCTCTGCGCCCCGGCGGGCGGCTGCCAGGTACGCCACTAAACGTGGGTTCGGGTGGGTGACCGGATCGGCATCGGACGGACCCCAATGCGCCCGCTCGCTGAGCTGCTGGACCAGAATCGTGTCGCCGGCCCCGGCCCTGTTGACCAGCCCCAGCAAGCCGTCGGCCGCTCGCAAGCTGTTCTCCGGCGCCTGAGTCAACTCCAGCGCCGCTATCCCTTCCATGACGACCGGCGTCGGGTAGCGCACGGTGTAGGTGATGCCGCCTGAGCTTGTCACCGGCAGAAAGCCCGGCGGTGGCGGACCATAGACAGGATCGTCTGGCTCCCAGCGCCGGATATCCAGATGGCGCGGGTCGCGATCAACCGCGAAGAGCGCCTCCAGATGGGCAGCCAGCTCCGGTGCATCGCTAAACAGGATCACGCCGCGCCTGCCCCAGGTGCCATCAGATTTGGGATCGTCGGGCAGGCTGTTGAGGCTGAAGTTCTCGGTGCTGATGGCAGAGCGCACCCTGTCAACGACGATGTACTTGGCATGCATGAAGCGATACCGGTCATGGATGCGGTTGTCGGCGTCGCTGACCATGAACCAGCACGCGCCACCGGCCAGGGAGAGCTGGCGACAGAGATAGCGCTCCTGATCACTCAGGCCGCCGACCGGCGCGCCTTCCAGCAGCGCCGTCACGGCCACGCCTCGACCCGCGGCAGCCGCCAGTTCGTTCATGATGCCGGGATGTTCGATGGTCAGCGAGGCCAGCCGGATCGACGTCCGGGCCGAGCGAATGAAATCGACCACCGCCTCGTAGCTGTTGTCGGGCGCGACGGCGATGGTCAGCGTGGACGCGGCGCTGATCTGGAGCGGGAAGAAGTAGGCGTCGCTGTCCCAGCCGGGGTAACGCACCTGGCGGCCGTCAATGGGGTCGCCCCTCGTCTGCGCCCAATCTTGCTGCCGGTCGGAGTCCGGCACGGGTTGGCCGGTCTGCGGATCGCGCCGCCTGAACAGAATCTGGCCCTCGGCGGCAAAACTGCCGGCGACTGTGTACGCTTCGATCGGCGGGCCGAACCAGCCGACTTGTTCGCGCGGGTCGCCGCCATAGACCACCCCATCGATCAGGTTGTCGCTCGGCGTCGTAAAGCAGCACCTCGTCGCCCGCATTGGCATAACCGGGCCAGACGGTTGTTTCCAGATCAGCCGGGCTGACAAACTGCCGCTCGAAGGCGGCCTTGTCGCGCGTGATCCAGTACAGGACATCCGGCGGGATGATCGTGTCGGGCGGAATGACCGCCCGTGTCGTCGCCACCATCAGTCAGATACCAACCGCCAATGTTCACGGGCGCGGTCGTCACATTGCGCAGTCCGATCGCCTCGTCAGCATCGTTGAGTTCGTAGCTGTCGGCGTAGACAGCATCGATCACGACCGGCGATGATTCGGCGGCCGCAGCATCGCGAGAGCGGGCCGCCTGGAGCGTCGACCCGACGAGCAGCAGCGCCAGCAGGGCGATGAGCCAGGCCATCAACACACCCGCTCCGCGACCAGCCGGGCGCACGCTCATAGCCCACCCTCGCGGTGGCCGGTGGCCTGCAGCACACCCCGGCTGAAGCGGATCCAGAGCTGTTCACCTTCTACCCGGAACGGCACCTCCATCTGACCGTCATCATCGTAGCCGGTAGCAGCAGTGAGAATCAACGCTTCGTCCGCTGTCGCTGCGCGATACGGTCGGTTCCACTCCTGCGTGCCGCGGATGAAGTTGAAAGCATGACGCGCCGTCCAGTTGACCGGCACGGAGAAGTCGTCGTCTTCCGGCCACGGCGCGGCGGACACGGCGCCTGTCTGCGGACGGCGCAGGTGGACGCCTTCGGCCAGTTCGTCCAGCACCCGGTCGAGTTGGGCCGCGGCCGCCAGCGCCAGCAGCTCATCGGCCTCCGGCCCGGTGGCTCCGTCCGGCATGACAACTGTCGCCTGGGCCGCGATATCTCCACTGTCGAACGCCTCATCCATGAAATGGACCGTCAGACCAAAATCGGCCGCTCCATCGCGAAACTGCCAGAAGGCGGGTGCCGGGCCGCGATAGGCAGGCAGCAGCGATGGGTGGACGTTCAGGAAACCCAGCCGGGGAATCGCCAACACATCGTGCGGGATTCTTTGTGAGTAACAGGCGACGACGGCAACGTCGGGAGCGATAGCCCGCATCGACCTGGCCACGTCGGGGGAGTGCATGGAGCCAGCGGCGTACAGCGGCACGCCTGCTTCCCAGGCAATGGTAGGCAACGTGCGACGCGGCTCCGGCCCGGCGATCTGCAGCGCCAGATGGAGCGGCGGCTGAATCGGGCTTAGCCCGTGGCCAGGCGTCGGGGCGAGCTGAGGTACCGAAGCGTGCGGCATGACCACCGCTGCTATATGAGTCTGCCGGTCGAGCAGCCCGTGCAAGACGACCTCGGCCATGACCCCGGGCAGACCCAGGAACAGGACCCGCAGTGGCCCTGATACCCGGTTAGACGCGCTGCTTTCGACCATGACCGCCATTATAGCCACGACATCGACCGGTGTTAAGCGGCAATGAGTATCCGGGGGCGACGTTGCCGCGCGCATTCTCCCGGCATAAACTGAAACTGTAGGATACACTAGGAGACTATGGCTAGAGAAACAAAAACTATCACTGTCGTCGACTGTGCCAAGCTTGGCCAGGAGCTTCCCGCTCTGGGCCGTCCCCCCTTCCCCGGCGAACTGGGCGAGCGAATCTATAACGAGATTTCGGCCTACGCCTACAGCATGTGGCAGGAACAAGCGACGCTCGTCATCAACCATTACGGCCTTAACATGGCCGATTCGCGGGCGCAGGAGTTTCTGTTCACACAGATGACGGCCTTCCTGTTTGGCGAAGGGTGATGACGCGAGCCTGGGGGGCGCACCGGTGGGTGGCGGCAAGGGCGGCCCGGCCCGCAAATAGGCACAACCTGTGAGCCATACCCACAGCGACGTCGTCCTGCTGGCGTGTTACGAGATGGGACACCAGCCGCTCAGTTTGGCATGGCCAGCGGCTGTGCTGCGCCAGAGCGGTGTGCCGGTGACGACGGTCGACCTGTCGGTTGAACCATTCCCGCGCCGCGCCGTTGAACAAGCTCGCTTCGTGGGCATCTCCGTTCCCATGCATACGGCGATGCGCCTCGGACTACAAACGGCCGAGCGTGTACGCGCCGCCAACCCGGACGCCCACATCTGCTTCTACGGCCTGTACGCCTATCTGAACGCAGGCCTGATACTCGGCGATCTGGCCGACTCCGTCCTCGCGGGCGAGACCGAGCTTGAGCTGCTGGACCGTGTGCGCCAGACGTTGGGCGCAGCCGCCGGTTCGTCTGGCACACCCTTCGACCTGACGCCTACCCTGACCCGTCTAAAACTGCCCGCCCCTGACCGGAGCACGCTACCTCCTCTGCGAGAGTACGCCCATTATATGCACGCGGGCGAGGCGAAGCTGTCCGGCTATGTGGAAGCGACGCGCGGTTGTCTGCACACTTGCCGGCACTGTCCGGTCGTTCCCGTCTACGGCGGCCGCTTCTTTGTCATGCCGCAGGAGACGGTGCTGGCCGACATTCGGCAGCAGGTAGCAGCCGGCGCCCGCCACATCACCTTTGGCGACCCCGACTTCCTGAACGGGCCGGGCCATGCGCTGGCGGTGGCGCAAGCGCTCCACGCCGACCACCCGGACGTCACCTTCGACTTCACCACCAAGGTCGAGCACATTTTGCAGCACCCCGACCTGATGCATGAGATGGGCCGGCTGGGCGCGAGCTTCGTCGTCTCGGCCTTCGAGACGATCGACGACGCCATATTGGCGCGGCTGAACAAGGGCCATACCGCGGCCGATATGGATGCGGCGCTGGCGGTCATGGACTCGGCGGGTATTCCGGTGCAGCCTACGTGGCTGCCGTTTACGCCGTGGACCACGCTCGACGGCTACATCGACCTGTTGACCTGGATCCGGGAGCGCGGGCTGATCCCGCATGTGCCGGCGGTGCAGCTGTCTATCCGGCTGCTCGTGCCACCGCGCAGCGCGCTGCTCGACGCGCCGGACTCGCGACCGGTGGCTGGGCCCTCTGGACGCCGCCAACCTGACCTATCGCTGGCAAAACCCCGACCCGTGTGTCGATGAGCTGCAGAAACGGGTGGCTGCCATTGCCGAACGGGCCGACGATGATCCGTATGAGGCGTTCGCCGCCATCGAAGCGGCCGCCTACGAGATGGCCGGGCGCTCCGCACCACATTGGGAGCGGCCGCTGGTGCCCGACCTCCCCCCGCCCCGACTGACCGAAGACTGGTTCTGCTGAGCGGAGCCAACGACCGATCAGGTTGATCGGCTTTCGGCTTAGGCCACACTCTTCATGAGACACACTCCGACTCGCTCCTGTTGCTTGTCTTGCTCGCGGCGCTGCTGACAACGGGCGTGCAGGCCAGTTCGGCCTGCATGTGGCAAACGCGCGTCGATCCCGGCGTGCTGGCCCGGCTCGACAGCCGCGATCAGAACGCCGAGACCGCCTTCCTTGTCGTGCTTTCGGCACAAGCTGACCTGAGCGGCGCGGACGACCTGCCCACAAAGGAAGCGAAAGGTGACTTCGTCTATCGCCAGCTGCGCGCCACCGCCTCCGCAACCCAGACACCGCTGGTCGCTCTGCTCGACCAGCACGGCGCGACCTACCAACGGTTCTGGGTGCAGAACATGATTCTGGTGCGCGGTAGCCGGACGCTCCTGCGGGCGCTAGCCCTGCAGCCGGCGGTCGACTTCATCTACGAGAATACGCCGTCTCGCCACGAACTGCCGGACCCGCCGCAGTCGCGCAGCGAGGCCGCACCCACCGAGTTGCTCTGGAACCTGACCCAGATCAACGCCCCCGCGCTGTGGGCCAGAGGCATTACCGGTCAGGGCGTCGTCATTGGCGGGCAAGACACCGGCTACGACTGGACCCACCCCGCTCTGCAACCTGCCTATCGCGGCTGGGACGGCGTGACGGCCGACCACAACCGCAACTGGCACGACGCCATCCACGAAGAGAACCCGCTCTCAGCCGGCGGCAACCGCTGCGGCTACAACGTCGTCGAGCCGTGCGATGACCAGACGCATGGCACTCACACAATGGGCACGATGGTCGGCGATCCGCCCGACGATGATCCGACCGGCGTGGCCCCCGGGGCAAGCTGGATCGGGTGTCGCAACATGGAAGATGGCTGGGGCACACCCGCCTCCTATGCCGAATGCTTCGAATGGTTCATCGCCCCCTATCCGCCTGGCGGCGACCCGTTCACCGATGGCGACCCGAACGCAGCGCCCCACGTCGTCAACAACTCGTGGAGCTGCCCCACGGTCGAAGGCTGCACGGTCCAGACCGTCCTGCAAGACGTGGTCGAGACGGTGCGGGCCGCGGGCATTGTTACGGTGCAGTCGGCGGGCAACAGCGGCGCCAGCTGCGGCACGGTGACAACGCCAGCCGCGGTCTATGATGCCTCCTATACCATCGGAGCCACAGATTTCACCGACACCATCGCCGGGTTCAGCAGCCGCGGCCCAACGCCGGGCGGGCTGCTTAAACCCGATGTCAGCGCCCCGGGCGTCGGCATACGCTCCACGACGACCGGCGGCGGCTATGGGTTGCTCTCGGGCACCAGCATGGCCGCGCCCCATGTGGCCGGCGCGGTCGCGCTGTTGATCTCGGCCGACCCCTCGTTGGCGGGTGATGTCGAGGCAATCGAAGCACTGCTCAACGAATCGGCCGTGCCTCGGACAGCGGCCCAAGCGTGCGGCGGCATCACGGGAGAGCAGATACCGAATCAGGTCTATGGCTGGGGACGGATCGATGTTCTGTCAGCCTACAATCGCTTGACCCTGGACAAGATTCAGCTCTTTGTGCCGCTCGTCACCGGTCGCTAGAGCAATCGCCGTCGCATCCGGACGCCGGCTTTTTGGGGCTGGTCGCCAAAGCCGGTAAAATGACCGTTACCTTTTGCCTGAGCCAAACGAACCATGCATTGCCTGGTACTTGCCGGCGGAGTGAGCCAGCCGGATGATCCCCTTTTCACCCTGACAAACGGCCGCCCCAAGGCGCTGCTGGAAGTGGCCGGGCGTCCGATGGTCGCCTGGGTACTGGAAGCGCTGGCAGCGGCCGACGCGGTCGATGAGATCGTCGTGGTCGGTCTGGAGCGCGAAGACGCGGAAACAGCCGGCGTGTCGTCCGACCTCCCCGTCCACTACCTGCCCGATGCCGGCTCCATGCTGGACAATGTGATAGCTGGTGCGGCCTACATCCGGCAGCAATGGCCGGATACGACCATCATCATGGGCGCGTCGGCCGACATCCCGACGATTACCGGACCCATCGTCGATCGCTTCCACGCTGCCTGCCAACCGTGGGACAGGGACATCTATTACAACTTCGTCACGCGCGATGTGATCGAGACTCGCTTCCCGGGCAGTGCTCGCACTTACACTCGATTGGGTGAACTGGAAGTGGCGGGGGGCGACCTGATCATGGCCACACTGGCAGCCATTGATAGCCAGCAAGCACTATACGAAGCTGTTACGGCCGCCCGCAAGCAGCCCTGGCGCATTGCCCAGCTGGTCGGCTGGCGCGTCCTGCTGCGCATGCTGTTCCAACGCCTCACGCTGGCTGATGTGCAGCAAACAGCTGAGCGCGCCACCGGCCAATCTGTGATGATCTTGCTTAGCGACGATGCCGAGATCGCCATGGATGCCGACAAACCAAACCAGGTCGCCCTGCTGCAAGACGACCTGGCCCAACGAACCAGGTAAACAACGTATGTCCGTCAATCCGCACAGTTACATCGCCATCGAAGGCGTCATCGGCGTCGGCAAAACGACGCTCGCCCGAATGCTCCAGGCCCGTTACGAAGCATCGATCCTCATGGAAGTCGTCGAGGACAATCCGTTCTTGCCGGTGTTCTACGAGGACCGGGAGCGCTACGCTTTCCAGACCCAGCTCTTCTTCCTGCTCAGCCGCTATCACCAACAGTATCAGGCCATTCCCCCTGCCCTGCGCCGGGGAATGCTCATCTCTGACTACACGTTCGCGAAGGACGAGCTGTTTGCCTGGCTAAACCTGAAGGACGATGAGCTGGCCATGTATGGTCGCGTCCACGCTGCTCTGGGCGAAAAGATTCCCAAACCCAATCTGATCGTGTTTCTGCGGGCCGACCATGACGTCATCATGCGGCGCATCGCCCTGCGAGACCGGCCATTCGAACGCGACATGGATCCGGAGTACATCCGCCAGGTAGCGGCCGCCTATGACGCGTGGCTGTCGCGCCTGGGCGATGTACCGGTGCTTACCATCGACACCAACGACCTGGACTATCTCTCGCATCCGGAACACCTGGACGAAGTGGTGGAGCGTATCGACGCCACCTTGCTGGAGCTGGAGTCGGGGAGTGCCGGTCGCGCCCGGACACAGCTGGAAACGCTGGAGCAAGGACGTGTGGCCGCTTTTCAGCAGTTCCACCGCGAGCTGGACTCCGGCAACGGCTTCAACCCTGACCTGTTCTTCAACTACGTCGCCCTGATTGAGGAAGTGGGCGAGGTGGCGACCGAACTGCTGCAGATTGGTCTGGAGAGCAGGCGGCTGGAAGCGACGGGACTGGCCGCCATGGAGGCCCAACTGCAAGCCGTGGCCCGTCACCGCAGTGGTCTTCGAGAAGAGCTGGCCAGCCTCCTGGCCTATGTACTCAAGCTGGCCAACTACACCGGCATTGATCTGGAGCAAGCGTATCTGGACAAGATGCGCCACACGCTCGACAATGACGAACCTGCCGATGCTGACCCATCCCATGAAGACGTCTGAGTTCGACTACGATCTGCCTCCTGAGCTGATCGCGCAGGAGCCGGTTTCGCCGCGCGACGCCAGCCGGCTGATGGTGCTGGAGCGGGCCACTCGAACCATCAGCCACCACACATTTCGCGACCTGATGACCTTCCTGAGGCCGGGCGATATCGTAGTGGCCAACAACACGCGCGTCATCCCCGCCCGGCTGCACGGGCGCAAGCCGACCGGCGGCTCAGTCGAGCTGCTCCTCCTGGAACGACACAGCGCGACCGAATGGCAGGCGATGGTCGGCGGCCGTCGCGTGCGTCGGGGCGTGACGATCACGATCGACGACCCGGACGGCAATTCGACGGCACTAACGGCCACCATTATTGGCGAAGGGGACGAGTCCCTGCGAGAGCTGCGGTTCAGCGAGCCGGTCGAGTCGTGGCTGGAGCGCGTGGGCTCCACACCCCTGCCCCCTTACATCCACACGACACTCGACGACCCCGAACGCTATCAAACGATCTACGCCCGCCCTCCCGGTTCGGCCGCCGCCCCCACAGCCGGGCTGCACTTCACGCCGGAGCTGCTGCTGGCGCTGCGCGAACAAGGCGTGCTCTTTGAAACATGCACGCTCCATGTCGGCCTGGACACGTTTAAGCCGGTGGCGGTCGACCTGATCAGCGACCATACGATCCACAGCGAATGGGCGACGCTGACCCCGGAGGCGGCGCGGCGCATCAACGAGGCCAAGCTGGCCGGCGGACGACTCATCGCCGTTGGCACGACCTCTATGCGCGTGCTGGAAACAGCCGCCCTGCGGTCCGCGGGCATTAGCGGCACTCTACAAACAATCAGTCAACGCGACGCCAGCGGGGAGACCAGCGGTCTGTGCCCCTGGAAGCCGGTGGCCGCATTCGAGGGTCATACCGACCTTTACATCTCGCCGGGCTACGTGTTTCGCGCGGTGGATGGGCTGATCACGAACTTCCACTTGCCTCGCTCGAGCCTTCTGATGCTGGTGTCAGCCTTCGCCGGGCACACATTCAGCCGCCAGGCGTACAAGGCCGCCATCGAGGCCACCTATCGCTTCTACTCCTTCGGCGACGCGATGTTCATTATCTGACCCGCACACCAATCTGTAATCCCGCTGTAACAACTGATTGGCTAAACTTAAGGGGAAGGAAATTGCCATGACTCAGAACACAGCCGAACCAAACGACATCCTGGTGGTCGATGATGAACCGTCAGTCGTAGAAGTCGTCAGCCTCTACCTGCAGCGCGAAGGGTTCCATGTGCGCACGGCGCTCAACGGAACCGATGCCCTGGTCGCCATGCAGGCCACCCGTCCATCGTTGGTCATCCTCGATGTGATGCTGCCCCATATCGATGGGCTGACCCTGATCAAGCGCATGCGGGAAAATCCGACGCTGGACGTGCCGGTGATCATGCTGACCGCTCGCAGCCAGGAAACCGACCGGATTTACGGACTGGAACTGGGCGCTGATGATTACGTCACCAAGCCGTTTTCGCCGGCTGAGCTTGTCTCGCGCGTCAAGGCGGTCTTACGCCGCAGTTACGGCAAGACGCGCGATGTGGTCGAGGCGTCGCCTATCGACTACGGCGACCTGCGGCTGGATCCAAACACGCGTGAGGTCACTGTGCTTGGAAATCTGGTCGAGCTGACCGCCACGGAGTTCAATCTGCTCTGGTTCCTGGCCAGTCATCCCCGCCAGGTCTTCAAGCGCGATCAGTTGTTGGAGAACGTCTGGGGCTTTTCGGATTATGTCGACCCAAGCACAGTGACGGTCCACATCCGTCGTCTGCGTGAGAAGATAGAAGCGGATCCCAGCAACCCGGTCTGCCTCCTGACCATGTGGGGGGTTGGCTATCGCTTTGAACCGCCGGGGACAACCGCCTGATGCAGACTGCACTGACACCGGGAAACAACCGCTTCGCCAACTGGTTCCGCGAGGCACCGTGGCGCATCCTGGCCATCGGCATCGCCCTGGCGTTGGCCGTGGCCGGACTGCTGCTGTGGGGTCTCATGGCCCCGCCTCTGGCCGAAGTAGCCACGCTGGTCGGTACGCTGGCCGTCACGTCGGTCCTGTCTGTGGGTCTGGGCTACTGGCTCTATCGGCGCGGTTGGGCGCGGTCGTCCTCGCTGCTGCTGACGCTCATCGCCACCTACATCTGGGCAGCCGTCCTGACGTTGTTTAACGTCTGGGTAATGCAGCGCCAGATGTTTTTCAGCGAGCACGATCTTATCCTGAGCGGGGTGTTGCTCCTGTTCGCTGCCATCATCGCTACGTCGTACGGTCTGTTCGTTGCCGCCAGCGTGACAGACGGCCTGCGCCAGGTGGCGGACACGGCCGATCTGCTGGCAGCCGGGGATCTGTCGGCGCGGGTGCCGGTACTCGGCCGAGACGAAGTGGCTCGCGTCAGCCAATCCTTCAACGAAATGGCCACACAGCTACAGGCAGCGGCCGATCAACAACAGGAACTCGACGCGCTGCGCCGCAACCTCATCGCCTGGACCTCCCACGATTTGCGCACCCCATTGACCAGCATACAGGTTCGTGTCGAGGCGCTCTACGATGGCATGGTGACGGATCCGGAAAGCGTCCAGCGCTACTATCACACCATCCGCACCGACGTACGCGCCCTGAATACGCTGATTGAGGATCTGTTCGAGTTGGCCCAACTCGACGCGGGAGGTCTGAAGTTGGAGTTGGCCCCTGCTTCCCTCGGCGACCTTATTTCTGACGCGCTCGAGAGCTTCCAGCCGCTGGCCCAGCAGCGAGCCATTACGTTGACCGGATCAGTGGCGGGCGATATCGACCCGGTGCCTATGAGTCCGGAAAAGATCTCCCGCGTGCTCAACAATCTATGCAGTAATGCACTGCGCCACACGCCGGAAGGCGGCACGGTCAATGTCCAGGCGAGCCGCACCGGCGATAGCGTGACAGTTACCGTCCAGGACAGCGGTCCTGGCTTTGCGCCGGGCGATCTGCCGCACATCTTCGAGCAGTTTTATCGGGGCGAACCAGCGCGCACGCGTTCCACCGGCGGCGCCGGGCTGGGGTTGGCCATTGCCCAGGGCCTCATAGAGGCGCATGGCGGCACAATTACGGCCGCTAATGGCCCGGATGGCGGAGCGCAAGTCAGCTTCACGTTGCCAGCTGCAGCTCGGAACGGCATCGGTCCAGAGTACTGTATCGCAGGTTACGTCTTGCAGGCCGCGGCTCTGCTAGAGTAGGCCGCATGATTACCTTGCAGATCTTTGTCGATGAGATGTGCTGGTCGTGCGCCGAATCCTACCGCATTGTTCAGGCACTGCAGCCGTCCTTTCCCACGGTGCGCTTCGAATTCAGCGATTTGCGGCGCGAACCGCACCCGGACAACGTGTTTGCCGCGCCCACCTTTTTGCTGAACGGCCGTGTCATCTCTCTCGGCAACCCTACCCCGCGTCGCCTGCGCCAAATGCTTGAAGAAGCGATCGCCTCGTAGCTGTGCGTCTCCGAAGAACATCGGCAGGGTGCGTCTGGGCACGTAAGGATGACGGTCGCCAAACCGTCCACCTGTTCAGGCGGTTTGCGTTCAGCAGCGGGACGCGCTGGCAGGGCGCGTGCGCGAAAGGGGAAAGCTATGCAAGCAGAGAAGCTGAGTTATTTATCGATGATCCAGGTGTTTCGCGATCTGAATCCCCAGGAGCTGGCCGAAATGGACCAGCAGGTGGCCATGTCTACCTGTCGCGCCGGCAAGATCTTCTACATGCCCGAAGACAGCAGCGAGGTCCTCTTCTTGCTCAAGAAGGGTCGCGTGCAGCTCTATCGGCTGGCCCCAAACGGCAAGAAGCTGGTAGTGGCGGTGCTTGGGCCAGGGGCAATTTTCGGGGAGATGTCTCTGGTTGGCCAGGGCATGCACAACACCTTTGCCGAAGCCGTGGACGAATGCGTTCTATGCGTCATGGGTCGCCACGACGTCGAGCGGCTGCTGCGCGAAAAGCCGGATGTCGCCTTTCGCTTCATGGAAACGATGAGCGAGCGGGTCGGTCGGCTGGAAGAGTATCTGGAGGACATCGCCTTCAAGAGTATTCCGACTCGGCTGGCGGCGCTGCTGCTGCAGATCGGGGCAGAGACGCCACCTGAGAATCTCGTCTCCGGCTACACTCACCAGGACCTGAGCGAAATGTTGGGCACCTACCGCGAGACAGTGACTCAGACGTTGAATGAGTTCAAGAACCAGTCTCTCATCCATATCGGCCGCAAGCAGATCGAGCTGCGTGACATCGAACGACTCTACAAATTGGCAGAGTCATGACCTGATTGCTGAAGAAATCTGTACCAATCTGCGAACGCTAACCTGATTTTTATGCGGCGCTGCTATTCTGGGGAAGGTTTGTCACAACAATTAAGGTTGGTTACAATCGTGGATTGGAGAAATACGATCGTTGATCGGGCCAATCGACTCGTCTACGATGACGCCAAGGTGTTTGCTTAATGCCCCAATATACGTATAGATGCAACCAATGTGATCATGAATTCACTGTTCGCCAGCGGATGGTGGATGACCCGCTTACGGAGTGCCCGGAGTGTGGGGGTGATGTGCGTCGCGTGGTTACGTCGGTCGGTGTGGTCTTTAAGGGAAGCGGCTTCTACGTGACGGACAATCGGACCAGTCGGGCCAATGGCGCAAAATCTTCCAGTTCGTCCAAATCCAGCGAGAGCAGTTCGAGCAGCGACAGCACGTTCGGGCAGCGACAACAGCAGCGGCGACAGTAAGAACAGCGACAGCAAGAGCAGCGAGAAGTCGACCAGCAGTTCTTCGTCCAGCGCAGACGGTTAGCCGTATCTCCTAAATCTGGAAGCCGCGCGTGCCCTCAATGACCTTCTGGTCATAGTTATCGACATACGATTCGAGCTTCTCTAGCAGCTCTCCCCACGCTTCTGACTGGAGAATACGCATGGCGTCTTCGGCTGAAGCGGCCGTCCCCTCCGTCATCTTCTGCTCACACTCTCCATATGCCGTATACCAGACCTGAATGTCACTCAGGCCAAGCTTCTGCATACCGGGAATCAGTTCATGGACCAGGAACTCGAAGTATTCTGATTCGGTTTCGGGCTGGATGTCCCAACGTAAGATCAACTTTCCAGTCATAGTTGCGTGCTGTCTACTCGCGTCAGCTGTGGCAGCCACAGCTGACCCATCATTCGCGCTCTGGGCGCGAGGCTGTGGCTTATAGCTTGGGTGTCAGCAGGACGACTTCTGTCTCCTGGGGCAGTGACGACACGCTGCTGATCTTCAGGCTGCTATCTTCAGTCGGGTCAGTGACGCCCATCTCCTTCAGGAAACGGTCGGTGCCTTCCAGGTCGACCTTCAGTTTCGGCAGCCGGTAATGCATGGGCACGACGTAGTTCGGCTCAATCATCGAGACCAACTCGGATGCGCCCGCCGCACTCAGACTTGTACCCCCACCTACCGGCACCAGCAGCACATTAACCAGCTCGAGTGCCTCAATCTGCTTCTGGGACGGCACCGAGCCGATATCACCCAGATGGGCCACGATGATCCCACCAAAGTCGAACATGAAGACGACGTTGTTGAACTCATCGCTGTGGCTGGGCGTGGGAATGGCGGTGATAAATACGCCGCCAATCTCGTACTCCCCCGGACCATCCAAAATGTGTTCATAGCCGCTGACGGCCGCCGTGTAGTTGTGTCCGTCCGCATCGTGGCTGACCGTGACAACATCAGCTTTCAACTTCAGGTCGGTCGCCAGCAGCGCGGGCTTGTACGGGTCGGTCACGACGGTGGCCAGTTTGCGTTCCGTCAGACGGAAGCAGCTCATGCCATACCAGGTAATCTCCATAAAAGGTATCTCTCCTAAACAAGGTGGCTGGTCACAGTTCTGGCATTCAACGCCAACTGACCCAGCCGGTAAACATGCTATTATACCTTGGCTGACCATTGGCACAAAGCAAGGTAAAGTCGCAGCATGACTGATCACCCACCGCCGGCCGGCTGGCGTAGGCTGGAACTCAACGGCGGCAAGGTAGAGGAGAACCCACCCCGACGGCTGCTCCTCCCTCCCACTACGTCCGGCTACGCTGATGCCCAGTTCGATGATTACGGCCTGAACAGCAAGCGCAGCCAGTTCTCCTGGCGACCCGGCGTCAGGATGCGGCTGGCTGCCCGGTTCTCCCACAGTGCTCAAGAACTCCAGGGGACAGCAGGCTTTGGCTTCTGGAATGCGCCATTTGCCGACCCCACCGTCGGCGGCCTTGCCTTGCCCCAGGCGACGTGGTTCTTCTTCGCTTCTGCCCCATCGAACCTGCCTTTTGCGGAAGAGGGGCCGGGTCGTGGCTGGTTTGCGGCGACAGTCGATGCGGCGACTCCCCGGGCGTTGGCGATCGCGCCCCTCGCCCCGCTGGCGCTGCTCGCCAACCAGGCCGGCGCGCTGCGCGGTGCCGTCTGGCCCGCCATCCGCCGCCGGCTGGCCATCAGTTATGCCCCCCTGGATGATGCCCTGACGGCATGGCATGAGTATGAGCTTCTGTGGGAGGGAGACCGATGTCACTTCTACGTTGACGACCGTCTCGTCCACGACACACCGCACAGCCCCCACGGACCGCTCGGCTTTGTTTGCTGGATCGACAATCAGTACATGGTGCTGACCCCGCGTGGCCGGGTGGCTTGGGGAACCCTGCCGACAAGCCAGACGCAGTGGCTGGAAGTGCGCGACCTGGCCTTTACCCCCTTGAGCTAAGATCAGTCGATTGGCGGGTTGAGAGACTTTGACGCTCCACACCGCCCATGCTATACTTCTGGCTTGCGCCTTCGGCAGTTCCCGGAGGGATGGCAGAGTGGACGATTGCGACGGTCTTGAAAACCGTAGTGGGTGCAAGCTCACCGGGGGTTCGAATCCCTCTCCCTCCGCCTTAACAATACGGCCGAGAAGAAGCAATGACTTCGCCCCTCGGGGAGGTGCCAGAGTGGACGATTGGGGCCGCCTGCTAAGCGGTTAACGATGTAAAAGTCGTTCATGGGTTCGAATCCCATCCTCCCCGCTCCGATACCCGAGTCAGTTGGTAGTTCCTGAATAGTTGGCCTGGCTGCTTGTCAGCCCTAACGCTTTCAGGTAATCTTGTGAAGTCGATTGAATGCGCCCTTAGCTCAGTGGATTAGAGCGTCTGGCTACGAACCAGAAGGTCGGGGGTTCGAGTCCCTCAGGGCGTACCAGGAAAGCGACACCTCAATGGCGTCGCTTTTTTTGTTGCAGTCTGGTCATCCAATCACCTATGATCACACCAGCCGGCAAGGAATGCCGTTTCTACTACCAGGATTACTTTCGCGGTCGCTCGGAGCAGGAGTGCCGGCTCATTAAGAGCAACAGTCGCTCCCCGGAATGGAAGCCGAAGGATTGCGAGACCTGCCCTGTCCCGGAGATTCTACTGGCCAACAGCAGCCCCGACCTGGTGCTGGAAGCGACGGTCAAGCCCGGTTTCTTGGGCATGAACCGGCGCGTCGCCGTCAAGGCGTTCTGCAGCCGCCACCTCATTGATGTCGACAATCCAATCGTCGGCTGCCCGAAGTGCGCGGCCGAAAAGCCTGGCATCAGCGAACTCTTCGACAACCTTGATTGATACAGGAACTGGAACAGCGACCCGGCACACCACCCATGATTGAGGCCATCCTATTCGACCTGGACGACACCCTGCTCGTCAACGACTCGCGGGCTTTTATGAACAGCTATTTCTCGCTGCTCAGCCAGTTTGCCGAGCCACTGATGGAGCCGCGCTCGTTTCTCGACAATGTAACCCGGGCAACACGAACCACGATCCTCAACACCGACGCCGCGCTGACGAATTCAGATGTCTTTTGGGCCGAATTTGAGACGCTCAGCGGTCAACGACGTACCGACCTGGAACCGTTTTTCGCTGACTTCTACACGCACGAGTTCTCAAAGCTGCGGACCGGGACGGAGCAGGAACCCAGGGCCGTCAACCTGGTCGAGATGGCGCTGGCGGACGGCCGTCAGGTGGTCATTGCCACCAACCCACTCTTTCCCCAAATCGCCATTGAGCAGCGTCTGGCGTGGGCAGGTCTGCCGGTTGACAACCACAACTTCGCCCTCGTGACCACTTATGAAGGCATGCACGCTGCCAAGCCACAACCCGCCTACTACGAGGAAATTTTGACGCTCATCGACGTGTCGCCTGCACGGGCGATCATGGTTGGCAACGATTGGGTCAACGATATTGAGCCGGCGGCCGCTGTGGGCCTCCACACGTTCTGGATCAACCGTAATGGGGACGCCCCGCCAAAACCGGCCCTGGCCGACGCCTATGGGACGTTGGATGATCTCTATGAGCGTGTCGCCGAGGGCTGGCTGGATGAGCTCGGCAGTTCGATGTCAGAAGGCCCCCCCAGACGCCACAACTGACCCTGATGCTCAACCCACCACCAACTCAGGCGTTGATTTCAGAGCTGGAGCAGTTCAGCCAGAAGTTAACGCACTCTCTTCAACAGCCGAACATTGACTGGAGTTGGCAGCCTGGTCAAGACGCCTGGTCGCTCACCGAAATGGTCTGTCATTTGCGGGATGTTGAACGAGAGGTCCATCAACCGCGCTTCGTCGCCGTGCTGGAGGAGCAACAGCCGTTCATGGTGGGTGTCAATGCTGACAGTTGGGCCGAGACGCGGAACTACGAAGCGCAGGATGGACCCGCGGCGTTGGCGGACTACGCGGCTGCGCGACGGGCGACAGTAGCTATGCTGCGAGAACTAGCCGAAGAGGCCTGGCAGCGGCAAGGTCAACACGCCTTCTTTGGGAAGACGACACTGCAGGAGCTGGTCTTCCTCGCTGTCCAGCACGACCGCAACCACGACACGCAGCTAACCCGGCTGCTGAATCACGACAGCGCGTGATCGCGCACTGCCCTCACGCCGGGTACTGAACCACCTGCGACCGCAACCGGTCCACCGCTGCCGCACTGGCCTCGTCGTTAAACAGACTCAGGTGATGCTTCCGATACGCCAGTTCGCTCATCATATGAAAGCGACGGCCTGTTCGCCAATAAGCGCGCGGCCCGGACGTCAGCAGCAGCCGCAGTCGGTACTGAGTGCGGCGCGGAGCCGAGGCCACCACGCCGTATTCATCCACCGAGAGTGTTCCTCGGCCGACCTCATCGGCCAGATAGTCGCGTATCCAGCGCCCTTCCTGCAACACGGCCCAGATGATGATCAGACCAACGACCAGCACGCCGGCCCAATCCAGTGCGACCACGCCCAGAAATGCGAGGCTGTTATTGAGCAACACGGCATAGTTGTGCAGAGCATGCAAAATCACGGCCGCAGACCAACCGGCCAACGGGGCGACAATCCGCACGACACGATCAGTTGAGAGTCGCGCGATGGCGATGCCCAAACCAGTAATAGCGGTGTAGAGCGCGTGATTGAGTCCGAAAACAAACCCTCGCACCAGGACCGCCCCACTCCACGCAGTCGCTCCACCGTCCTCATAGATAGCGACGTAGTAGAAGATGTTCTCCACCATAGCAAAGCCGATGCCTACCATCGCCCCATAGATGATGCCGTCAAGCGGGCTGTCGATCTCTTGCCGCCAGCGGAAAAAGATAAGCACCAGCACCAGGGCCTTAGCCGACTCCTCGACCAGCGGGGCTATCGTTGCCGCAGCCAGCATATCGGCGGCGGGCTGATCAACCAGATAGTAGAAAGGTGCGCTGAGTAATGCATTGGTGAACAGGGCAATAAGAATGCTGGGAATAGCCCCCCACAAGAATGTGGCACTTAACAGCCACAACGGCTCCTTCTCGTACCGATCTGCCCAATAGACCACAGTCGTGAAGAACAGCGCAGGCAGCATCGCCGCCAGGGCGGAGAACGGCACGATAGTCGTTGGGGTCAGCATTGCGTGCGGCCAGTCGCTAGGGGGTCACAGCGATCAAGTCCCGGATTGCCTCGAGTTTCGCTTCACCAATACCAGACACGTCCAGTATTGCTTCAATCGTTGTAAACGGCCCATTGGCCTCGCGATGGGCGACGATCCGTCCGGCGAGACTGGGACCGATACCAGGCAGTGCTTCCAGTTCGGCGGCCGTCGCCGTGTTGATGTTGACCAGTCCGGCAAAGAGGTCAGCCGGCACAGAACGCGACGCTGGGGCGGGTTCGGAAAAAGCGACGGGTGAGGCAGCGACCTCGGCACGAGCCGGCACATGCAGCTGCATCCCGTCATCAAGGCGGCGCGCCAGATTGATGGCCACCGGATCGGCCTCGTCAGTGAAGCCACCCGCGGCATCCACTGCCGCTGCGGCGAGGCTGCCTGGCGGCAGTTCATAGACATCAGGATAGCGGACTGCACCGGTCACATAGACCGCCAGCGGGGCCTGGGTAGCCGTTGGCAGCGTTTCTGGCGCCATCGTGCTCGTAGCGACTGCGGCTGGGGGTGGTAGTTCAACAGCGGCCGGCCGCGACCCATCCCACGCTGTCATCAATGCCAATGCCAGGGCGACGCCAACGCTGACACCCGCTAACAGTAACAGCACCCGATCTCCTTTCACGACCACCGTCTCCTTGGGCAGGCAAGACGCCAACCGGCGGCCCGCCCTTTACCCGACTGTCCTCGTCAATAGAGAACGTCTAACAACGCTTCCGCCGTCAACGGCCCGAAGTACGCCTCCAGATTCTCCGATGCTAGCACGCTGGCCAGCATCTCGCGGTCATAAGGCACACCTACAAGGCGTGCCTCCAGACCGGCGATATCCGCCTGCCCCGCAAAGTCGCCCTGGAACGCGATCCCCTTGATGCGACCGTGGTCGACGTCGATGAGCGCTTCGACTTTTCCGGCTGGTGTCCGCTCGCTGCGCCGCACATTGAACGCGGGCGAACGACCGTACGTCCAGTCCCAGCTGCCATATCGCTCAGCCGCCATCGTCCGAATCGTCGTCTCAGCATCGTCCGGCAAGACGAATGCCGGCAGAGGGCCATCACCAAACAGGCCACGCAAAAGCTCGGTGCGTAATGTGTCGATGGTCATGTCGGGTGGCAACAGCTCGGCCAGATTGACAACATAGTTGCGGATCGACTGCACCGCCTTCGATTCGATTGCCGCCCGGCTCGGATTGATTGCTCGCAGCATCTCGCCCAGGTCAGTATCGAAGAGCAGCGTGCCGTGGCTGAACATGCGGTTGGACGTGGCGTATTGGGCGTTACCCGATACCTTTTTGTCCCCGGCGAATATGTCGCTGCGACCGTGCAGGCGAGCGTCAACACCAAGTCGCCGCAGCGTATCCACAACCGGATCCGTGAACTTGGCGAAGTTGTGGAGGTCGTCTTTGCCGGAAGTCACGAAGCTGAAGTTGAGGTTGCCGAGGTCGTGGTAGACCGCCCCGCCACCCGACAATCGTCGCACGACATGGATGTCGTGGGCCTCGACATAGTCCGGGTCGATCTCCTCCAGCGCATTCTGGTTACGGCCGATAATCACGGATGGTTCATTGACATAAAATAGCACTAGCGGTTCATCCGTCTCCGCATGGCGCAGCAAATACTCTTCCAGCGCCAGATTCAGACGCGGGTCGGCGACGTTACCATTATCGACAAAACGCATATCTACTCCTAGGCCAGCGGGAAGACCGCAGCCAGCAACCAGCCAAAGAATAAAGCATTGCCGATGGCGTAGCTCCACGGCCGATCAATGACGCTGCCGGCCAGCATCATGATCGCCAATATAATCGGCACGACCGGAATCAGTAAGGCGATGAAGAACAGGCCCGGCACGGTGAACGCAACGGCCGCCAGCCCAACCACCAGCAGGAGCGACTGGACCAGCCACCAGCCCACCCGGTGCAGCGGTGAAACTCCATCGACCAGCAGTCCGCTGGCCAGCAGCCAGGGAACGGCCGCCAGCGCGAGAAAGGGCCAACGCACAAGCCGCTCAGGAATCAGCAGCCACGGGACCCAGACCAACTGGGCCATTGCCCCGACCGCCACCCACAACAAGGCAAACAGCGCCAGCGCCCATCCAAGATCGGCGAAAGTCGGACGCGGGACCTGGAAGCCCGCACCCAACCAGATCAGCCCAAGCGCCAGGAACCACAAGCCGATGGCGCCGCCGACCAGGATGCCGCCGATGCCACTCAGTTCAACGAGCTGTCCGGCCCCAACAAACAGCAGCGTCGCCACAGTGACGCCGGCTATCAGTCCCAGCCAATGCCAGGGCGGGCGACGCACCGACTGGTTCGACTGGCCCACAGGCAACAGCGGGCCGATAGCGATTGCCAGCAGCAGCCAGCCAGCAGCGTGAGCCGCATACCACAGGACGCGGCTATCTCGCTCGGCCGTCGCGGGCGGCAGGTTGAACGCCCGATTCAGCCAGTCGAGTGCGGCCTGGTGGCTGGCGGGGCTGAACAGGATTGTGATGTGTTCCACATTGGGAATGGGAACCAGTTCGCGGGCCAGACCGGCTGCGAAGGAGTCGTTGGGTCCACCACCCTCCACCAACAGGCGCTCTGCGTTGGCCAGAAACTGAGGCTCCAACGTACCGGCCTGGAAATGGATGTTGCGCGGCTGCTGGGGAGTCACGTCTGCGCCGGTCGGCGAGACGGCGACCGTGGCCAGGTACGTATCCGGATTGGCAATAGCCGCCTGCATCACGGCGCCGCTGCCCATCGAATGACCAAGAAGGGCGACGTCGCCCGCAGCCACCTCCGGTTGACGCCTGAGCACCGACAGCGCGTGAGCCAAATTGGTCTGGAGCCGGTCTTCATCGTCAGGCAGCCGATCGCCATTGGCCCCATGACCGGCAAAGTCCAGCAGCACGACCCCATAGCCGGCGCGCGCCAATGTGTAGCCGTAGGCCAACATCAGCTGTTGTGAGCCGGCAAAGCCGTGGGCGACAACGACACCGGGCACTTCCGTCGCCCCATCGAGAACGAGAAAGCGCGTGGGGACGCCAGCATCATCGGCCGTACGCACGGTCAGCCCGCGCGTGGCGCCGGTTACCTGCCACCATGACAACCCAATCAGGGTCACGGCGAGGGCCACGGCAATCCAGCGCATCAGACTCATTCGGCCGTTCATTGTGGTTCCCATTTTGACTGCTGTTGCTTCTCCATACGCTTTCCGCGGCTTCCGGCTCAATGCGGGGGCCGGACAGTGAGCCCGATGATAGAACAGCTTGCAGGGGGATACAAGCATTAACAGAGACCGCTTGCCGGTTAGCCGCCCTCACCACTTCCTTGACACCGGCTCGTGAGCGACTAAGCTCATGGCATGAGTAACTGGATGCTTTATGGCGCGTACGGATATACAGGCAAGCTGATCGTGGAAGAAGCCGTGGGGCGCGGGCACAGGCCGGTACTGGCTGGTCGAGACGCCGCCCGGGTCGAAGCACTGGCAGGTGAGTACGATCTGGAGTGGCTCGCCTTCGATCTCGATTACGCCGAACGGTTGGCGCAGGTGGCCGAGCGCTTTGACCTTGTCCTCCACGCCGCAGGACCATTCGTCAACACCAGCCAACCGATGCTCGCTGCCTGTCTGAGCGGGCAGGCGCATTACCTCGACATCACTGGCGAACTGTCGGTTTTCGAGAACACCTTCGCCCACCACGCGGCTGCACTTGAGAGCAACATCATGCTCATGTCGGGCGTCGGCTTTGACATTGTCCCTTCCGACTGTCTGGCGCGGTATGTGGCCGAGAAGATGCCGAACGCGACCTGGCTGGAGACGGCCATCAGCACATCGCTCGACGTCAGCGCCGGCACGGTCAAGTCGGCCCTGGCCGGCATGACTGGCGGTCAGAGCGCAATCGTCGTGCGACGGGACGATGAGCTGGTTCCTGTGCCATTCGGCTCCGGCAGCCGGACGGTCTACTTCAGCAATGGCCGTGAAGCGACGATGACCCCCGCGCCGTGGGGCGATCTGGTCGCAGCGGCTCACTCAACCGGCATCGGCAACATCACCAGCTATCTGGAGCTGCCCAGCATGCCCGGCGGCGACCTGGTCACGAAGCTGGGCGGCCGTCTGCTGTCCATCGGCCCGGTGCGGCGCGCAGCCGAGGCGGCCATCGAACGCGCCTTCCCCGGCCCGGACGAACACGCCCGCCAGACGTCCCGCGCCTATCTTTGGGCCAGGGCCGCCAACGACCAGGGCGAAGGCGTCGAAGCGTGGCTTGAAACGGTCGAGATCTATCGCTTTACCGCGATTGCCGCGGTGCGTGCTGTGGAGCGAACGCTGGCAGAGTCGCCCGCCGGCGCCCAAACGCCGGCGTCGGCATTCGGCGCGGAGTTCGTGATGGATCTGGAAGGCACGCGGCGGTTCGACCGGCTGCCGCTGCTCAAATAGCCTGGCTCAGGGAACGGCCGTCGCCGGCGGTGGATCCGTCCGCATTTCCACGCCCATAATCTCGCCTGCGGTTACGGACAAGCGCTGTCTGTATTCCACGCCATCTATCACACTGTACAGATCGTACTCACCGGGCGGCACTGCCCCAAAGACAAAGTTCTCCGCCCACTGCTCATCCGGCGCGATGAGGTGCTGCGCGTCGTCCAGATAGGTCCACGTGGTCAGAAAGTCGGCCGCCCCAGTGACGTCGATCAGCGTCATGCGTACGCCCTCCCAGGCGTGTCCGTCGGCATCGAGGAACCGCCCGGCCACGACGCCATTTGCCTCATCCGGCCCAAGCCACAAGACCGGGTTACGGGTCGCGCCGTACGCGTTTTCACCCAGCCGGATCTCCAGATGCAGGTGGGGGACAGTAGCCACGCCGCCCGCCCCGATTTCGGCCAGCGGCTCGCCCGCCGCAACGCGCTGACCCGGTTCAACAAGCAGGCCGCGCACGTGCCCGTACAGGGCAAACACCGGCTCCCCGTTCCAGCGCTCGTCCAACTCCAGCACGACCAGTTGACCATACCAGTCGCAGCGCAAACCATAGCGCTCGGTCGTGTCCGGGCCGGCTACCACAACGGTTCCATCGGCCACGGCCAACACCGGGGCGCCGGGCCATTGGGTCATGTCCAGCCCATTGTGGAGCAGGTAACGGCCGCTGCCATCCGAGCCGTATGGGAAGCCCCAGTTAAACCGCGTCTCGTCGGATGTGGACAACGGCGCCCTGAGCTGCGGGCGCGCCGGCAAAGCGTCATTTCCATCCGGCCACGGCAGGTCGGAGCGCACGTAGCTGGCGTAATCTGCCGGGGGCACGCTCTCCGGGCAGCTGCGATCAACCTCCGCAACCGGGACCACCGTTGGCGATGCGGTCGGCACGGCCGTCGCCATGGCCACCGGTGTGGCGGTCGGCGGAGGGATGACCGTAGGCGGTACTGGTGAGGGTGGTGGCGTCACTGTCGGCAGTTCGACCGGCAGTGAGGTGACAGTGGCAACCGTGCCGGTTGCCGGGAGCACGGCTGTTTCAGGGGCGCTGCAGCCCACGCCGAGCATCAGGACCAGACTGATCATCCCAATCCAAAACGACAGCAAGAGGTGCTTTCGAAAAACGTCCACGCCCGCAATTCTCCCACGCCCAGACCTGTCGTCAATGACTGCTCATCTCAGCCGGCGGCAGGGTGACTGTTTCCGGTTGCGCGCCGCTCTCCCCTGCTCTATAGTGTGCCATATGGAACCGTCGCTGACCCTCAGCCAGCAGCCCATTCAGGATTATCTCGACTGCCCGCGCCGCTTTCAGCTGCGCCATCTTGACCGGCTGCCGTGGCCCGACCTACCTTATCCACCAGATGTTGAAGCAGCATTCAGCCGCGGCCGTTTGCTGCACCTGCTCATCGAGCGTCACTATCTGGGTCTGCCTGTCGATCGCGGTGAAATCGCCGACGCGGTTGTCTCCGGCTGGTGGAATACGTTCCGGGCCTTTGCACCTGCGCCGGAAGGCGGTCGTCTGCTGCCGGAAGCATCTCTGACCGTTCCACTGGACAACCACCAGCTACGCGGCCGTTTCGATCTGGTCCATCTCGACAGCAGCGGTGACACGCTCAAGGCGACCATCTATGATTGGAAGACGAGCAAACCACGAGGCGAAGCGTGGCTGCGCCGAGCGTGGCAAACGCGCCTCTACCTGGCGCTTCTCGCGGAGGGCGGACATGCCCTGGCCGGAGCCGATGGCCAGCATCTCGATCCTGACCAGATCTCGATGGTCTACTGGTACCTCGACGACCCGGAGAACCCGGTGACGGTCCGCTACAGCCGCGCATGGCACATCGAAAACTGGGAGACGCTGCGCTCCACACTGGAGGCGCTCAACGAAAGTCTACGCACAGATCAGTGGCCCCTGACCGATGATTGGTCCCACTGCCGGTACTGCGCTTTCCAGGCGTATTGCGGCCGTCAGGCAGGCGGCCAGACTCTGCTCGACGACGCGGGAGATGGCGAATCGGACCCGCTGGGCGAAGGGCACACGACCGAACTCGAACCGGACTGGCAATAAGTCAGCCACCGCACGCGGTATCGCTCCCCATGGACATCAAAGCGCTGAGGTATCTCCAGTCGGACGCGGCGGGAACCCTGCTGGCCGAGCTGGCAGCCAACCCGCCTACCCCGGCCACACACCTGGCCATCAGCAGTAGGCTGCGCGAAGAAGTCGGGCCAGAACACGCCCAGGCGTTGATTGAAACGGCACTGCTCCGGCAGCGGGCGGCCGCCAAGTTCAGCCGTGCCGGCGACATGTTGTTCACACGTCCGGCTCTGGAGCAAGCGACGGCCGAACAAGTGGCCCTCCATCGCGCCAGACGGTTTGCCCGCATTGCCCCCGCCCGCATTGCCGATCTGGGCGCGGGCATTGGCGGAGATGCCCTGGCTTTGGCCGGTGTCGCCACGGTGGCAGGCATTGAACGAGACCCAATACGCCTGACCATGGCCCGGTACAACACAGGCGTCTACGATCACGCGGACCAGTTCTTGCCTGTCCTGGCGGATCTGACGGAGCTGCCCCCGCTGCCGGTCGACGCCTTCTTCTTCGACCCCGCCCGCCGCACAACCACTTCGCCGCGAGGCGCGCCCTCACGACGTTTGTGGTCGCTGGCCGACTACGAACCGGGCTTCGCCGTCGTGGACCGCTGGCAGCGTCGCGTCGCCCATGCGTGCGTCAAAGTGAGCCCGGGCGTCGACTACGCCGAGCTTCCGCCGGAGAGCGAGGTGGAGTTCGTATCACTCGGCGGGGAGTTAAAAGAAGCCGCGCTTTGGTATGGCGACCTGCGCGATGGGGCTGCTCGCCGGGCCACGCTGCTGCCGTCCGGCGCTACCATGGCCACAAACGGATCGTCGCTGCCCGACGTCCCCGTCACCGCGCCCAGTGCGTTTCTCTATGAGCCAGACCCGGCTGTCATTCGCGCCCATCTGGTGGAGTTGGTAGCCGCGCAGATCGACGGCAGCCTGCTCGACCCGCAGATCGCCTACGTAACAAGCGCCGTCCACCACTCCACGCCCTTTGCTCGCGCCTACCGCATTGACGACCACTTCCCGTTCCAGCTCAAACAACTGCGTCGCTATCTGCAGGAACGCGGCGTCGGTCAGGTGACAATCAAAAAAAGAGGCTCGCCGCTCGATCCGGAGGATCTGCGACGAGCCTTACGATTACGGGGCGATGAACACCGGGTACTGTTTCTGACCCGGGTCGCCGACCAGGCTACGGTGCTGGTTGGCGAAGCGCTTTAGTCGTCCAGCCGGCCGTCGGGCACCGGGGTCGAGAACAGCTCGAATCCAGTCCAGGCAACTTCCAGCGCGTGACATTCGCCGCGGCTGAGCCACCCGTCCACTGAACCCGGCGCCGGGTTCAAGATGGCCATCTGGATCGGCGCCCCACCTTCTGGCGGATGATACCAGACCTGGGCGTAGACCGACGGGAAAGTAATGTCGATGTCGTAGAACCAGCCGCTATCCTGCCACCCATCCTCAGCGTTCCAATGGGCCAGCGGACGGCCGCCTACTTCCTGGGCCACATACAACCCCTGCCGGGCCACGTCACCGCCCACATCAAAGTTGATGCGCAGGCAAGACATCAGACGCGGCTCTTTGGTTGGCGTCGGCGATGGAGTCATCGTCGGCGTGCCGCCTACTTCCGGGCCACTGCCGGGTGGCGTCGGCGTCATCTCGGGCGTAGCGGTCACGGTCGGTGTCAGCGTGGGCGTCGCCGTCGGCGTCAACGTCGCAGTGGGCGTCAGCGTTGCGGTGGGCGTCAGCGTGGCCGTCAACGTGCCGGTGGGCGTCATAGTTGGCTCCAGCGTGGCCGTCGGGGTCACGGTGGCGGTCGGCTCCAGTGTCGCCGTCGCCGTTGCAGTGGCGGTTGGCGTCAACGTTGGCGTCAGGGTAGCAGTTGGTGTCAGGGTCGGAGTGGGCGTCAGCGTCTCAACATGGTCGCACGCATCAACATACAGGCCCGTGCTATCGTTCGACTCATAGCTCAGCGTGCCGGCGACGGCCGCCACAAACTCGCCCGACGATACCAGGCCCTGACCAACGGTATAGACGCGATCCCCATTGATGCGGAAGTAGTTGATCCGATCGTCGGGGTCGTCATCCAGAATAGTGAAGCGGACGACGCACCCAACGCGCACCTGGCCCACGTTGCGTGTGACGCGATTGAATGCTTCCGGCGCACCCCCACCGTTCACGGAGTAGACACGCTGCCCACCCGGCCCCTCATAGAGCGGACCCGGCTGCGACAGAAACATGAAAGGCCCGGTGCGTTTGATTACAAAGCTGTGGGACTCGTCGATCGTGTAGGAGCCGTCCTCGCCCAAAAACGTCGCAGCCGGCACATTGCCACCAGCGACCGCATTCCCCATCTGGGAGATGGTCTGCATCCAGACGACGGCGAAGAGAAGTAAACCACCGACAAGAAAGAGTCGTGAGGCTACTTGTTTCATAGCTGCCACCTTGATCATGATTGCAAACTGCTTCATGAAGTATCCTTTTCCGAAGTTGTCGACCGGCCAACCAGAATGACAGACAACACAATGGCCGGTTCACTTTCAACCTGACTCTATTATGCGTCCTCAGGTCACTCGAAAAGTGATAACTAGTTTACAGTTGGGGTTAATATGGTGTGAATATGCAAAAGGAACACCGGGTCACCAGGCAGACCTTAAGACACGCCGTAAGGTCGGTGTGGCAAGGTGGCAGGCTTTATTTTGCGAGGGCTGTGTAAGAGACCGAGAGGGGTCAGCGAACGACCAATTCAGAGAAAACGTGGGCCATCATTGCCGATGGCCCATCAGCCGCTCTGGCAGCTTCTTCTAGTTGACGTATACATGAACAGGGGCCACGCGAGCGGCCCGGCGGCTCTTCCACCAAATGCGCGGCAGGCGCCGGAGCTTGCCCGGCGTGGAGACGTACGCCCGGCGCGTAAAGACGTCGTAATCGTGGCGCTCGATGTCGCGCAGGATTCCCCGGTACAAGCCGGCAGCGGCGCCAATTGACAGACGGCCGTCCGAGTGCAGCAGCCCAATTCCAGGCCACGACTCTTCATATAACTGCCGATTGCGGATGATCTGGAAGCGCATGAACTCACGCCAGCGATCAGTCACAACGCCTGCTGCCAGATCCTGTTCAGTCAGACCGAACGACCACAACTCTTCCTGGGGCAGGTAGACTCGGCCATTGCGCCAATCTTCAGCCACGTCGCGCAGGATGTTGGTCACCTGAAGGGCTACACCCAGCTTGACTGCGTAGGGAATCGCTTCCGGTCCGGAGAACCCGGTGATATGCATGCTCATCAACCCAACCGTCGAGGCCACGCCATAGGCGTAGGTGGCCAATTCATCGAAGGTAGCGTAGCGCGTCTGGAACATGTCGCGCGCCACACCGTTGATCAGTTGTTCGGCATAATGGGACGGGATGGCGTAGCGAGTGCGCGTATCGGACCAGGCTAGCGACACGAGATCGGTTGTCGCCGGCGACGTGGACATCGCCCGCGCCCGCCAGTTTGCTAGCTCAGCTTCCGGGTCGCCCTGTGATTCATCGACGATGTCATCGGTCACCCGACAAAACGCATAGAGTGCGCGAACCGCGCGGCGCTTTTCTTCTGGAAGCAGCGCCGATGACATATAAAAGGAGCGGCTGTGTTGGGCGGTCAGCGCATCACAGTGTGCGTACGCCTGCGCCAGCAGCGCCGGATCCGGCGTGTCATGGCGCTGATTAGCAGCCTGATTTCTCATGTCGGGCTCGCCCTGCGCCAACGTTACCAACGGGTATTCCCATGCGTGTGTAAGAACGGTCACGCCGCCTCCTCTTGCTTGCTTTACGGCTATTTTGCCAGCCGACAGTTCACTGGTCAGAAGCCTACCATAAGGCTGGACAATTTGTCAAGCTATATCTTGACAATTCATTGACAAGATGTCTGCTTCATGCTATTCTTTACCTAATCATAGAGGCGGGAGCTTAGTGGAATCTAGACACGTAGCGCCTGACATAGCAAGTTGTCCACATAATGGACAATCATTTATTCGACAAGCAGTATTATCGCTCACGAAGGACAACAGTTTGAATGGCAACTGATGAAACACCAACATTCAACTTGAAGGCAGTCGTACAGGAGACAGGCCTCAAACCGGACACATTGCGGGCCTGGGAGCGCCGGTATGGCGTGCCGGATCCAGATCGGACTTCAGGTGGCCATCGGCTCTATTCCCAGAATGATATCAACACCCTTAAGTGGTTGCTGGAGAGACAGGAAGATGGCCTTGCCATTAGCCGCGCAGTCAGCATGTGGCGCAGTCTGATTGACGAGGGCAAAGACCCGCTGCGCGAAATGCCGCTTTCCAGTCTCGTTGAAACACAGGTGGCCTACTCGCCGCTGGAGTTAGGGGACACTATCGTCGAACTGCGAAACTCCTGGATCGACGCATGCATGGAGTTTGACGAGCACAAGGCGGAGGTTGTCCTCGCGCAAGCGTTCTCCTACTACTCCCCGGAAGTAGTTTGCTTCGAGCTGCTGCAAAAGGGGTTGGTCGAGATCGGCAACGGTTGGTATGAAGGAAACGTCACCGTGCAACAGGAGCATTTCGCGTCTGCGCTCGCGCTGCGACGCCTGGACGCCCTGCTCGCCGGAGCGCCCGCTCCAACCCGCAACGCGCGGATTATTGTCGGCTGTCCACCGGGTGATAACCACACCTTTGGCGCTCTGTCTAATTACCTTGCTGCTGCGTCGTCGTGGATGGGACGTAATCTATCTGGGCGCCAACGTGCCCACGAACCGGCTGCTCAGCACCATAGAGCGCACAGACCCATCGCTGGTGCTGTTCAGTGCCCAGCTGCTGGACACGGCCTCTACCCTGCTGGACGTCGGACTCTATCTGGAAGAACTCGACGTGCCGCTTGCCTATGGTGGCTTCGTCTTCAGCTTCATCCCGGAGCTGCGGACGCGTATTCCCGGTCACTTTTTGGGCAATGACATCTCGCGCGTGCCTGAAATTGTGGAGGAGCTGGTGTCCAAGCATCCTTCAATGCCCAGCTACGACGCGGTCTCGCAGGCCTATATCGACGCTTACTCTTACTTTGTCGGCCGTTCGGGGATGGTCGAGGCACGTACATGGCAGCTTCTGCATGGTGCACCGATTCCCCAGCAGGACTTGAAAGAAGCGAATGAGTCGATGACTCGCAATATCTCATCTGCACTAAGACTGGGTGATCTGGCGTACATCGGAGCCAATCTGGAATGGATTGAAGGCATGATGATCAACTATGACATGCCATTCGAGCACATGCAGCGCTTCCTCGAAGCGTACCACCAGGCGGCCGTCGATACGTTAGATGCACCCGAAGGGCAAATCATCGTCGACTGGTTGACCTCCGTTGTCAATCTGGCAGAAGGGGCCGAGCAATCGGCCCATTTTGCTCATCAGGTCGAATCGTCCAGCCTGCCCTCCGCCTAGCGATACCCGCCTCTTTCCCCTTCATCTCAGGAGTTCAATCATGCGCGTTATTATTACCGGCGGCACCGGATTGATCGGTTCACGACTAGCCAATAGCTTTGCGGGCGAGGGACATGAGGTCATCCTGCTGACCCGCAACCCCACTAACAAGACAGCGGCCCCTGGCACGCAACTGGTTCAGTGGGATGCTAAAACGGCCGATGGCTGGGGACACCTCGCCGACGGCGCGGGCGTCATCATCAACCTGGCGGGCGAGTCACTCAGTGGTAATCAGCTGATCCCCGTGCCCTGGACCGAGAGCCGCCGCGAGAAGATCGCTATGAGCCGTCTCCACGCCGGAGAAGCCGTCACCGAGGCGGTCGCCGCCGCCACCGACAAACCCGATATGGTCGTGCAGATGTCGGGCACCGACTACTATCCGTACACCGATCAGATCGTGACTGAGGAGACGCCGCCCGGAGACCACTTTATAGCGACGGTTGTGACAGATTATTGGGAGAAGCCAACCGAGCCAGTAGAAGCAATGGGCGTGAAGCGGGTCATCACGCGCATGGGGCCGCTACTGAACAAGGAGAACGGGCCTCTGCCGCCAATGATCCTCCAGTACAAGATGTTCGTGGGTGGCCGCCTGGGTGATGGCGACCAATGTGTGTCGTGGATCCATGTCGATGACGCTGTCCGGGCCATTCGCTTCCTGATCGATCAGAACGCATCCGGTGTGTACAACACGGTCGCGCCCAATCCAGTTACCTACCAGGAACTGGCTGACACATTGGGTAAGGTGATGGGACGGCCTTCACTTTTCCCGGTTCCCGCCTTTGCTCTGCGCACGGGCCTCGGCGAAGTGGCCGACCTGGTCCTCAAGGGGCGGCCCGTCAGCGCCGACAAGCTGCTGGCGCTCGGCTTCACATTTGACTTCCCAACGGTCGAACCGGCGCTGCGCGACCTGCTATCGTCATGACCCAAACGTCCTCTGATCAGGTGGAGTTCTTTAGCGACCCGGTCCACCATCCATTCAGCCTGGGCAGCGGTTCGCCTGGCAGCTTGCTTATCCATGGATTCGCCGGCACACCGGCCGAAATGCGTCCGCTGGCGGAACAGCTGAGCGATCGCCACATGAGCACAACGGGAATACTGCTGCCCGGCTTCGGGCCAGACATCGCCGCGTTGCGCCAGACCAGCCACACAGCATGGCTGGACGCAGCGCGACAGGCGTGGCATGACACGCGCTCGCAAAACGATCAGGCCATTCTGATTGGCTACTCGATGGGCGGCGCGGTTGCCGTTTTGCTGGCGGCCGAATCCCCGCCAGATGCCCTGATACTTGTCGCCCCCTTCTCCGGTATGAGCAGCTGGTTGTTCAAATCGCTGGCTGTGCTCAAATATGTAGTGCCTGCGTGGCGGCCGTTTCGAGACGCCAACTTCGATGACCCGGACGTTCGAGCCCAGTTGCAGGGGATGATGCCCGGGCTTGACATCGACGACCCGGCAACCCGCGACTTCCTGCGAAAAGAGGTCAGTCTGCCACTCTCTGCGCTGGATGAGCTGCGGCGAACTGGGGCGGCCGCAGCAGCGGCCGCGCCGGAAGTGACCTCACCTTCCCTCATTATTCAGGGCAGCGCGGACGAAACGGTGACGCCGGAAAGCAGCCGAGCTCTGGCAGACCGCCTGGGTGGCCACGTCACTTATCACGAGATGGAGGCCGGGCACGACCTCATCCGCCATCCATCCCTGTTCATGCCCCTGGTCGACTCATTCCTGTACACCCGCATGGGACAGCCAGTGGGCTGAACCTGTCTTCACAGCGACATCTCCATGAGCCATCTGCCTGCTGACACTGCCATCTGGTGGCTGCGACGTGACTTGCGGCTGCACGACAATCAGGCGCTGTTTGCCGCCAGCCACCACGCCAGGCGAGTCATTCCTGTCTTCATCTTCGATCCTGCCCTGCTGAACGGCAGCAACCGGTCCGCGCCGCGTCAGGCGTTTATGCAGGCCGGACTGCGAGCTCTGGCAAACGATATTGCCGAGCGCGGCGGCCGTCTCATCATTCGACACGGGCAACCGGCGGCTGAGCTGGCGCGACTGCTGGAGGAAAGCGGAGCCAGCGGCGTCTTTGCTGAAGATGATCACTCGCCCTACGCACGCCGGCGAGATGCCCAGGTTGCCGAGGCGGTCCCGCTGCATCTGGTCGGCAGCAGCGCTATCCACATGCCCGGCATGGTCATGAAAGGCGACGGTACGCCCTATGTGGTATTCACCCCATTCAGCCGCAGTTGGTTGGCCCTGCCGCTGCCGCGACTAACGGACCTTCATCCTGCGCCTGAGCGATTTGCCTCAGCAGACGAACTGCCGAGCGATGCCATCCCGGATGAGCCAGCAGTGAGCAAATCGATCCCGTTTCCACCAGGCGAGCGCGCCGGGCTGGAGCGACTCGAACAGTTTATCGATAAGCGGTCAGCTGCCTACAAGATGGACCGCAATACAATGGCCGTTGACGGCACGTCCGGGCTTTCGCCCTACTTGCGCTTTGGCATGGTCTCCCCCCGACGCGCGGCAGCCGTCGCCATCGCCGCTCGGTTAGAAGAGCAGCATAGAGGCAGCGACGGCACCGGTCTCACAGAATGGTTAAACGAGTTGATCTGGCGCGACTTCTATATCCATATCTTGTATCATTTTCCCTATGTGGCCCGAACAGCGTTTCGCGCAAACTTGCGCACCATCCAGTGGCGGAATGACCGCGCGGAGTTCGACGCGTGGTGCGAAGGGCGCACGGGGTATCCCGTCGTCGACGCCGCCATGCGCCAGCTTGAGAGCAGTGGCTGGATGCACAACCGGGCACGTATGATTGTAGCTTCCTTCCTGGTCAAGGATTTGCTGATAGATTGGCGCTGGGGCGAGCGCTGGTTCATGCGCAAGCTTGTCGACGGCGACCTGCCCGCCAACAACGGCGGCTGGCAATGGTCCGCCGGGACAGGAACCGATGCCGCGCCCTACTTCCGCATCTTCAACCCTACGACCCAGGGCCAAAAGTTTGATCCTGATGGCGCGTACATTCGACGCTGGGTACCCGAACTGGCGTCAGTCGAGCCACGCTACATCCACGAACCAGCCAGGATGCCACCCATGGAGCAGCAGAGCTGCGGCTGCATCATCGGCGTCGATTATCCGGCCCCCATCGTTGACCACGCCGCCGCCCGCCGCCGCACGCTCGATGCCTATGCTGCGGCGAAGGATGGTGCTGTATGACCTACTTCGGTTTCCTGGCACGTTTCGTTGTCGTACCGATCTTCCTGTTCCTCTTGCTCAACTGGCTGGCCCAG
Source organism: uncultured Chloroflexia bacterium (assembly GCA_963715935.1). Lineage (GTDB taxonomy): Bacteria > Chloroflexota > Anaerolineae > Promineifilales > Promineifilaceae > Promineifilum. Next base: position 1,455,114 of record CAVQSM010000011.1, read on the forward strand.
CGGAACGGCCGCCCGATTCCCGACGCGCTGCGCGGCATGCCCTGCCGTACCGACGTTGCTTGCCCATGTGCTTATCGCCCTGATCTACACGACGCCCTGGGACAACTACCTTGTGGCCACCCGCGTCTGGTGGTACGACCCCGAGCTGGTCAGCGGCATGGTCATCGGCTGGGTGCCCATCGAGGAGTACACGTTCTTCATCTTGCAGCCCATCATGACCGGACTCTATCTGCTCTTGCTGGCCCGGCTGCTGCCCATGCCGCAAGGACCGTTCCGACCCCACCCGGGCCTTCGGCTGTGGACGACCGTCGCAGCAGGAGCTGTCTGGCTCGTCTCGGTCATCATCCTGTCTGACCGGCTATGCGCCGGGCACCTACCTCGCCCTCGAACTTGGCTGGGCGCTGCCGCCCATCATGATTCAGTTGGCCTTCGGCGCAGACATTCTCTGGCGCTACAAGGGGCTGGTCTTCTGGACGCTCGTCCCGGCGACGTTGTATCTGGCCTGGGCAGATTCGCTGGCCATCAGCGCGGGCACCTGGACCATCGATCCGGCCCAATCGTTCAACATCTTCCTCGGCGGCGTGCTGCCAATCGAAGAGTTCATCTTCTTCCTGCTTACCAACACGCTGCTTGTCTTTGGCGTCACGCTGGTCCTGGCCCGCGAAAGCCAAAGCCGACTGTTTCAAGAGTTGATCCCGTGGGCCAACAACTTGCTGGGTCGTTCATCCCGACTGGATCGCGACACTGGATAACCATACAAAGGATGGAAACGCACGATGACTGAGAGACAAGGCACGCAGATAACACTCGATATCGACGGCCGTCCGACCCGCGCCTACCTGGCCTTGCCACCCGGCAGTGGCCCCTGGCCGGGCGTGGTCGTCATCCAGGAGTGGTGGGGGCTGAACGACAACATTCGCGACATCGCCGACCGGTACGCAAGCGAGGGATTTGTGGCTCTGGCCCCTGACCTCTACTTTGGAGAAGAGGCGGCCGAACCCGACGACGCCCGCAAGCTGGCGATGGCGTTGGAATGGGATCAGGCATTGGGCATCATCCAGACGGCCGTCAACACGCTCGTCGACCACGACCAGGTGGCGCCCAAGGTGATCGGCGTCACGGGCTTCTGCATGGGCGGGGGATTGGCGTGGCATAGCGCTGCCAGGGTGCAGCATGTGGGCGGCGTGGCTCCGTACTATGGCGGCGGCCCGGAGATGTCCGACGCCGAGGTCGCCACCATTGATGTCCCGGTGCTGGCCATCTTTGGTGAACTGGACCGGGGTGTATCGCCCGAAGTGGCCCAACGCCGGGCGGAGCAGATGGACCGAGCGGGCGTCAGCCACGAGACGATCGTCTATCCGGAGGCCCAACATGCCTTCTTCAACGACAGTCGCCCTGCGTTCAATGCAGAGGCGGCGGCCGATGCGTGGATTCGAACCACGGCGTTCTTCCGCACCAGCCTGAGCTGACGTCAAGGATCCACGCACCAAATGCGGTGCGGCCCAAGAAACGAAAATGCGCCCTGACCAGACAGCTGAGTCAGGGCGCTTCCTGACTTGAGGCGTGCGTTCAGGCAAGCCAGCCTACCGGTTGCCGAAGAACAAGTTGTAGATGGCCAGCACAACGATGGCCCCCACAAGCGCCACCAGGAAGCTCACGAGATTGAATGAGAAATCGAAGGCGCCGTTGGTGATCCAGCCCCACAGTGCGCCGCCAAGAAAGGCGCCCACCAGGCCGGCGGCAATATTGCCAAACAGGCCCATCTGGCTGTTGCGGCCCATGATGATGCTGGCCAACCAGCCGATGACGCCGCCGGCTACCAACCACGCGATTAGTCCAACTATCGTATCCACGTATCACTTTCTCCTTGCTAGATAATCTGAGCCCAGCATTGGCCTCACTACAAAAAAACACCTGCGAACTCTTTGAGTTTCGCAGGTGTTAGGAAAATTCCTGTTACGGATAATAGGTGGCCAGCTAATCAGTCGGCGCGATGAGTTCCGAGTTCGTCTTCTTCTTCCGCTTGCGGCCCGGGCGACGCCGTTCCTGCTGCTGGAGCGCCCTGGTTTCTTCGATTAGACGAAGACGCTCGTCTTCCAGGCGCTGCAAGATTTCTGCATTGCGGCGCTTCTGGTCTTCGGTTAACACAACTTTCTTCTTGGCCATTCTGGTACAACTCCTTTCACCAATTGTGCGGGACAGGTTGGAAACGGTGGCGAGCGGGATAGCCCGGCACTGGTCAACCCACCTGTCTACCTATGGTCAACAAGCGGCAGGTGGTCCTCTCAGAACCACCGCACCGGATACACTGTCTGCATGTACAGAAGGGGACGGAAAATTCGGAAGCCTGGAGCGGGTTCCGAAATGGTCGGGTTGAATGACGGCGCGGTATATACACCGAAACGTTACAACTCTTGTGGTGGCTGGTGGACGACCGCTTAAACGAGCTCCACCACCCACGGACGCTAATTCCATCCCACGCAACATTGCGCGGGCAAACTTCTAATCGGACTGGAACGCTTACGCCAAATAAGAGTCAGGTAAGCTTTCCTGCCTGTGATTGTGGATTTTAGCACAAAGTCGCTGTTTTTTCCAGCGCATCCGGACGGCTGCATGCACGAACAAGTTGTCATGAAGTACGTGAGATTAGGGCAGGATGTTGGCTGAGGGAGAAACGATTTGGCAAATCGTTTTACATAACGTTCTGTGTCGGCAGGATGTTTGTTGGTTCTGGCTGCCTCGACAACGGGCCGGTAAGAGGATGTCGGGCCGGCTTTGGACAGATTCGCGTCCTGGCCTCGCCCGCCGTGATTCCCGTTGTGTTCTCGCCTGGACCCACTAGAATAAGGGGTATGGCGAAACCGTACTTTGTCTGGCTGGGCTCCGGACGCAGCAAACGACGCCGAGTCGACGGACCGGCCCATTGGCTGGATGAGACCGCGAAGGCGCGGCTGCCCGTTCCGCCCGGCGCTATCCTGCTGGACGAGTTCTATCAATTCTGCCTTGAGCACGACCTGGTGAGGACCTCCGGCCAGGCGCTGTTTATCACCGATGCCGAGCTTCTGCACAATACGCTGTTCTATAGCATCCATCTGCCCCGCTTTGACGAACTGGTGACCTTGCAGCCAACACGGCTCGCTGCGACACTGGCAGACGCCGCCGCCTATCCTGAATTTGATAGCGCTGACCCGCAGGCGTTCGCTGCCGCCCTCGCGAGGGCATGGTCCAACGGAGCGCAAGACCCAGCTGCGCGACAGGATGTCTACCTGCTGGAAAAACTGCCAGCGACTCGGTACGGACAGGCCCTGACAGCTTCCGATTCAAGCACCGATGTGGCATGGGCCGGTGCGAACGACTCGGACTCGCTGCCGATCACGCTGCCCCGCCTGGGACGCTGGCAGCGGCCCGACGATGACACACCGGCGTACCTTGGCCGTCTGCAGCAGCTGCTGCGCGGCCTGCGCCGCACACTCGACAGCGCCGGTTGGACTGTCTCTTGGGCCGACGACGGAGAGATCTGCTGGCTGACGGGTATCTATGCGCAAGATGCAGCGCCCGCTGACCAACCCACGCCAGACGACAACGACGATGATGAGGTGTAAAACGCCACTCGCACCACACCGCGCCGTGTGAAAAGTTTGTGCGGATTACACCACAGCCATTGCGTCGTCTTACCCAGATCGTTATAGTGATGCGCTGAGGGACACGCGCTTTTGGACGGTCTATGGTGAGGCATACAATGAATCGACGCGCACTGCTGGTCGCACTCGTTACAATATTGTTCCTGTTCGGGCTGTCGGCCTGTGCCGATGCTCAAGTCCCCGGCCTGCCCACGCTGGCGCCGACTGTGGCAGCGGCGGTCGCGGCAGAAACGGCCGCCACTGAAGTGCCCGCAGCTGCGGCGCCCTCCCCCACGCCGGCACCACCGTCCGAAACAGCCACACCACTGCCTCCTACGCCGACGCTGGCCCCCACCGCAACGCCAACTCCGACGCTAACCCCGACACCGACCGGGCCAGAACGGTTGACTTATCGAGTGCTCAACACCTTCCCCCACGACCCCGAAGCGTGGACGCAGGGGTTGGTTATTCAGGAGGGCGTGCTATTCGAGGGGACCGGTCGCTGGGGCGCGTCCTCCTTGCGCGAAGTAGCGCTGGAGACGGGAGCCGTGCTGCGATCTCAACCACTGGAAGATCAGTATTATGGCGAAGGTATTGCTGTCTTTGGCGACCGGATCATCCAGTTGACTTGGCAAGAAAACACCGGCTTTGTCTACGACCGCAGCACGTTCGATTTACTAGAGACCTTCAGTTATCCAACCGAAGGCTGGGGCATCACCAGCGATGGCGAGCGTCTGATCGTTAGCGACGGAACCGCCAATCTGTACTTCTGGGACCCAGTCACTTTCGCTGAAATCGGCCGCGTGCTTGTCACCGATAACAATGGCCCGGTCAATCGGCTCAACGAGCTTGAGTACATTGACGGTTCGGTCTTTGCCAATATCTGGCTGGAGGACCGCATCGCTCGCATCGACCCGGCTACCGGTGAGGTGACAGCATGGATCGACATGACAGGCTTGTTGGACCGGGACGCACTGGCTGAACCTGCCGACGTCCTCAATGGCATTGCCCATGACGCCACGAACAACCGCCTCTTTGTAACCGGCAAGTTTTGGCCCGCCCTGTTTGAGATTGAATTGGTGCCCGCAGAGTAGGCAGTCACCGGCCCGCTGCAAGACGATGACCCTGGGGAAGTTAATCATTATGTCAATTGGAATTGCTGAGCTGCTTATCATTGGACTGCTGATTATTCTCATCGTGATCGGCGGCCTGCTTCTCGCACGCACGCGCCGGTAGACGCTGGCTTTCGTCATTTGCTGTCCCTTAGGGAACCGTCTTCTGCTGCCGGTTGCTCTCGACCCAACCACCCTGATCTGCTATAATAGAGAACTTCTGTTCTAGCGAGAAAACGCCGCCAACATAGCAGCACTAACTGTTGCAAGGGTAACCCATGACCGACTTCCAACTGGCCTCCGACTTCAAGCCGACTGGCGACCAGCCGCAAGCAATCAGCGAACTGGTCGAGGGCATTAGCAACAACGATGCCTTCCAAACGCTGCTCGGCGCCACCGGCACCGGCAAGACGTTCACCGTTGCCAACGTCATTCAACAAACGCAGAAGCCGACACTTATTCTGGCTCATAACAAAACATTGGCCGCCCAGCTGTACAGCGAGTTCCGGGACTTCTTTCCCAACAACGCGGTCAGCTACTTCGTCAGCTATTACGACTACTACCAGCCGGAAGCATACGTACCGCGCCGGGATCTGTTTATTGAGAAAGAGACGCAGATCAACGACGAGATCGGCCGTCTTCGCCTGCAAACGATGGCCAATCTGACCAGCCGGCGCGACGTGATCATCGTTGCCTCCGTCTCGTGCATTTATGGAATCGGCAGCCCGGAAGCGTGGGGCAAAGTGATGCTGGAGATGGAGCGCGGCAAGCAGTATCGCCGGAACACCATCCTGCGCCAGCTGGTCGACATCCAGTACGACCGCAACGATATGGAGCTGAGCCGCGGCAAGTTCCGCGTGCGTGGCGATACGCTGCAAATCTTCCCTGCGTACATGGAAACTGCCTACAGTATTGAGTTCTGGGGTGACATCGTCGAGCGGATTGCCGAGTTCGACCCGCTGACAGGCGAGGTCCTGGTCGAGCACACCAAGGTAGCTGTCTATCCGGCCCGCGAGTTCATCACCGACGAGGATAAGCTGGCGGCCGCCATCAACGATATTGAAGCGGAACTGAATGAACAACTGGCGTTCTTCAAGCAGCAGAACCGGCTCCTGGAAGCGCAGCGCATTGAGCAGCGAACGCTCTACGATCTGGAGATGCTGCGCGAGGTCGGCTTCACATCCGGCATCGAAAACTACAGCCGTCATCTGGACCAGAGGCCGCCCGGGTCGCGACCCTGGACGCTTCTCGACTACTTCCCTGCTGACTATTTGATGGTCATCGACGAAAGCCATATGACCGTGCCCCAGGTGCGGGGTATGTGGCGTGGCGACCGCAGCCGCAAGGAAACATTGGTCGACTACGGCTTCCGGCTGCCGAGCGCGCTTGACAATCGGCCGCTCGACTTCAACGAGTTCGAGGGGTTGCTTAATCAGACAATCTTCACCTCGGCGACGCCGGGGCCATTCGAGCTAGAGGAGTCAACCCAGGTTGTGCGCCAGGTCATTCGCCCGACAGGCGTCGTTGACCCGGTTGTCGAAGTGAGGCCCGTTCGCGGTCAGGTCGATGACCTGATCGGAGAGATCAACAAGCGCACCGCCATCGGTCAGCGGGTGCTCGTGACGACCCTGACCAAGCGGATGGCCGAGGATTTGAGCGATTATTTGTTGGAGATGGGCATCAAGGTCCATTATCTGCACTCGGAGGTCCACACACTGGAGCGAACCGAAATTCTGCGCGATCTGCGGCTGGGCGTCTTCGATGTCGTCGTCGGTATCAACCTGCTGCGGGAAGGGCTTGACCTGCCGGAAGTATCACTGGTCGCCATCCTCGATGCGGACAAGGAAGGGTTCCTGCGCTCAGAGACGTCTCTAACGCAGACAATTGGCCGGGCCGCTCGCCACATAGACGGCCGCGTCATCATGTATGCGGACAAGATCACCAACTCGATGCAGCGTGCAATGGACACAACAAATGAGCGTCGCGCCGTCCAGATCGCCTACAACGAAGAACACGGCATCGAGCCGGCCAGCATCGTCAAAGCAATCCACGCCCTGACAGATGAACTGGCGAAGCAAGAAATGGACAAGGTGCTTGCGGAAGAAAAGGCAGGCTACGTCACCGCCGCCGATCTGCCACCGGCTGAGTTGAACAATATGATCAACGAGCTGGAGCGACAGATGAAGCAAGCTGCTCAGTCGCTGGAGTTTGAGAAGGCCGCGCTGCTCCGCGACCAGATTGTCGAGATGCGTCAGGTACAGGTATTGAAGAAGGGCAAGAGCAGCCCGGACGCCTCCGCCTGGGAACGGCTGCAAGCGCTGGAAGGCGTGGGCGTAGAATCAGCTTACGAGACGGAGTGATCGACTTCACAGGGAACCTACAGTCCCCGAGCGGTGTATGAAGGTTAAGACCTGGCGTGTTGCAGTAACACGCCAGGTCTTTTGATTCACGTACCGACAACGGAGGCTGTTATGTCAATACGTTTCAGAATCATCATCTGGCTTCTTCCGCTCTTCTGGCTGGGTATGCTGGTGGGCTGTATACCGACCCCGGCACAGCAAGTCTGCCCAGTCACAGCTGCCCCAGAGCCACCGTTTGTCCCGCCTGATGACACGCCCGCCACACCGCCGGGCGATCTATTCTGGTATGGCTCTCCGGCCTTGTGGACGGCGCTGCCACCTGGCGGCGTATGGTCCGCTCGGCCGCGAGATGACGGAGGCTATGTCCAGAAGTCGGTCTGGTGGAGAGAGGGGTACATTGCGTTCGAGGAGAGGCAGCCTGATCTCATCGTCAGTGGCCGCCAGCTAGACGGCGACGCTGCGTTTCGCGAGGATGGCCCGGCCACCCACGGCGTCAGCTCCGACTCAGGGCAGTTTATGCTCATGGGCATCAGCATTCCCGCTGCCGGATGCTGGGAGATTACAGGTCAGTATAGCGACGAGACCCTTAGCTACGTGGTCTGGATCGAAGGCGAATAGTGCAGATGCCGCGAGCAGTGACTCAGTCGTCTGCGTCTTCAAAGTGGGCGACGGTTACACCAGCCCCACCTTCGCCGTCCCGTCCCTCTTCGTAGGAGGTCACGTGACGATTCTTGCGGAGCGCGTCGCGCACGGCCGTCCGCAGCCGCCCGGTACCCTTGCCATGGATAATGCGCACATAGGGCAAACGGGCCAGATAAGCGGAGTCGAGATACCGGCTTAGCCGTTCGATACCCTCGTCAACCCGTACGCCCCGGAGATCCAGCTCCAGGCCGGGGCTGGGATGGGCGCCAATACCGACCACGCTCTTGTCTTCTTCCACTACGGGCCGGTTCTTGAACTCCAGGTCGTCGTAGCCGGCCCGCATCTGGAGGCGGCCCATCGCGATCAACGCATCCTGTTTGCCCAACTCCATCACCTCGCCGCTCGTGTTGATCGACCGGATCAGCACGGTATCGCCTACCTCAATGGGCAGGTTCCTGGGTCGGGGTGCTTTTTCGGCCGGTGGTGGCGGGGCGAGCTCGGCTTGTTTGCGCTCCTCCAACTCGGTGGCCTGCTTGCTGACTTTCTTGACGGCCGTCAATGATGCCGCATCCCGCAGCTTCGACCGCACCTGGCGAATCTCGGCTTGCAGCAGCTCGATTTCACGCTGCATCTCCTGGCGCCCCGCCTCGATGACAGCCACACGCTCCTCCTCCACCTCTTCTAGCCGGGTCCGCAAGCGGTCTCGTTCCTCTTCGACTTCGCGGAGCGCCAGCCGGGTTTGGGCTTCCTCTGACTCCATTTTCTCGCGCAGCGAGTAGATCGAGTCAAGCATATCTTCGGCCTGGTGGCTATCACTGCTGATCAGCCGCATGGCGTCGTCGAGGATCGTCTCCTCCAGCCCCAGCCGCCGGGCGATAGCAAAGGCGTTCGATCTCCCTGGCAGCCCAATCGTCATCTCATATGTCGGCGACAGCGTCTCAATGTCGAACAGCAAGGAGGCGTTGGTGGCGCCGGGCGTCTGGCTTGCGAACAGCTTCAGTTCGGGATAATGGGTGGCGATGAACGTCGTCGCCCCCTTGTCCCGCAAGTAGACAACAGTCGACTGAGCCAGCGCTGCCCCTTCCGTCGGGTCGGTACCTGACCCGAGCTCGTCTAGCAAGACGAGTGACCGGTCATCAACCTGGGCCAGGATGCGCACCAGATTGGTCATGTGGGCCGAGAAGGTAGACAGGCTCTGTTCAATCGACTGCTCATCGCCAATATCAGCAAATACATTGCCAAAGACTGACAGACGCGCTTCGATGGCGGGCACATGCAGGCCGGACTGGGCCATCAGGGTCATCAGCCCCATCGTCTTGAGGCTGACCGTCTTGCCGCCCGTATTGGGGCCGGTGATGAGCACGATGAACATGTCTTCATCGAGCGTCAGGTCGGTTGGCACCACCTCTTCCGGGTCGAGCAAAGGATGGCGTGCGCCCTTGATCCAGACGGTGCTGCCGGGATGATAGTCGCGAGGCGGCGGCGACCACTTGGCCAACTCGTTGGCGTGGCGAGGCGGCCGGACGGGTTCCGGTTTTCGCCAGGGTACGAACTCCGGCTCAACCGCCTCGGTCATCAAGGCATAGTTGGCGCGGGCAAAGACCAGGTCCAGCTCCGCCAGCCGCTCCACAACACGCTGCAGGGACTCAGCCTGCTCTGCCACCATCTCCGACAGCGCCCGCAAGATACGCTGGATCTCATCCTGCTCCTGCACCAGCAGCCCGCGATACTCGTTGTTAAGCTCCACCGTGCCCATCGGCTCGATCCAGAGCGTCGCCCCACTGCCGCTCTGGTCATGGACAATACCCTTGAGCCGTCCCTTGGCGTCGGCCCGCAGCGGTATGACGTAGCGACCACCCCGCTGGGTGATGATCGGCTCCTGTAAATATTGGCTCATACTGCTGTTCAGGATGCGCTGCAGCTTCTCCTGAATGCGACTGTGAACGGCGCGCTGTTCGGTGCGCAGCTTAGCGAGCTTGGGACTGGCACTGTCCAGCACGTCGCCCCGCTCGTCGATCGTCCTGGTGATCGCGCTGACAATGCCAGGGCACTCCTCAATCAGTAGTGCAATCCCGGCCAGACTGGGTGCTTCGTCTTCATGGCGCAGCAGTTGGCGGCGCAGGTTGCGCCCGGCGATGATGGTGGCCTGAATAGCCAGCAGATCCTCAGCCGGCAGCACAAAACCGCGCAACGAGTTTTCGGCCGCTCTGCGCACATCGCGCGCACCGCCAATGGTCACGCCGCTGTCGCTCTCAAACAAGCCCACTGCCTCGCGCGTCTCTGCCTGCCATCGTGTGGCAATGACCGGATCATCAGTCGGCTGCATTGCCATCGCCAAATCACGGCCCGCGCTGAAGCTGGTTTGCTCCGCCACGCGCCGGCATACTTTGTAGAACTCGAGCGTGTCGAGTGATTTCTGGTCCATAATCGTCTGTCCGTCCGTTCTGGAATCGACCCGCTATCTCACGTGCGGTCGAGAAAAGCCGTGATTTCGGCCGCCACTTCCGCGCCTTTCTCTTCTTGCAGGAAGTGGCCGGCCCCCTTGATTATAGTGCGTGGCTGCGACCGTGCCGACGGGATCAGCCGGCGAAAGAAGACACGCCCGGCCCGCGTCAGCGGATCGCCATCTGAAAAGAGCACCAGGACGGGCTTTTCCCAGCCCACCAGCACCTCGCGAGCGGCGCTCATCTCGGCTGCGCCCGGATCGTCCGGTTTGGTGGGCACCAGCATCGGCCACGCCGCCGCGCCCGCCTTGTACCGCTCGTCGGGAAACGGCGCGTCGTAGGCGGCGACCTCTTCCTCGCTCATCGACATACCGTCAACCAACCCGCCGCGCACCACTCGACCGACCGGCAACCGCCGGCCCATCCGCTCGCAAAACGCCAGCCAGCGCATGAACGGCTCGCCCAGCGGATCCTCGCCATTGGGCAGGCCCGTATTCATGATCACCAGCCGGTCGAACCGGTCGGGCATCTGCGTGGCGACGGTTAGACCGAGCAGCCCGCCCCAATCCTGGACGACGGCCGTAATCCGCCGCAGGCCCAGCGCTTCGATGAAACCGGCGAGCGCATCGCGCTGAAAGGCGAAGCTGTAGTCGCCTAGCTCCGCAGGTTTGTCCGACCGACCGAAGCCGGGGAAGTCCGGCGCCACCACGCGGCCGCGCGTTGCCAACGACGGTATCATCTTGCGATATAGGTACGACCAGGTAGGCTCACCGTGCAGGCAAAGAATAGGATCGCCCTGTCCTTCATCCACGTAGTGCAGACGCAGACCGTTGACAGTCACATAATGCGGTTCAAACGGGAAGTCGGGCAGGTCGGCAAAGCGCTCCTCGGGTGTGCGCAAGATATCCATCAGTCTGGCCTCGCAGGTGGGCAACTGGCTTCTCCCGGCGCAGCACCGTAGGATGAACGGTGCCTCATTATAGCCAGGGGCCTGTTGTCAATTGAATCGACTTGCTATAGTATCCTCGCGCCTATGTCTGCGCAAAACGAACCCGTCATCCAGCTGCAGAACGTGAGCAAACGCTTCCGTTTTACGCCGGATATGCCTCAATCGGTTTTGGAGTCGATCATCTCCATCTTCTCACGCAACCGGTCGGAAGACGAGCAAGATTTGTGGGCCGTAGAAGACGTTTCCTTCGCCATCATGCCCGGACAGTCGATGGGTATTATCGGCCGCAATGGCAGCGGCAAGAGCACCCTGCTCAAGCTGATTTCCCGCATTCTCCAACCTACAAGCGGCAAGATTGCCGTGCGTGGACGGGTAAGCGCGCTTCTTGAGCTTGGCGCAGGCTTCCACGCCGACCTGACCGGGCGCGAGAACATCTTTCTCAACGCCTCAGTATTGGGCCTCACCAAAGAAGAGATCGAGCTGCAGTACGATTCGATCGTAGCCTTTTCCGAGCTGGAAGAGTTCATCGACATGCCAGTCAAGCATTACTCCTCCGGCATGTATATGCGCCTGGGGTTTAGCGTCGCCATCCACGTCGATCCCGATGTTCTGATCGTCGACGAGATTCTGGCCGTGGGTGATCAATCATTCCAGGCCAAATGTCTCGACCGCATCATGGACATGAAGCGCCGAGGCGTCACTATCCTCATCATCAGCCACGACCTGTCGACGATTGAGCGCTTATGCAGCCATATCGTCTGGTTGGACAAAGGCACAGTGCGAGTCAGCGGGTCGGCCGAGAAAGTCATTGAGCAGTATCGCGATCATATGGATGAACGCGTCGGTATGGAGATGACACGGCAGAACGAGCGCGGCGGCTTCAAGCGTTGGGGCACACACCAGATCGAAATCGAGGACGTTCGCTTCCTCGACGACCACGGCGAAGACAGCGCTATTTTCCACTACGGCTCGCCTCTGACGGTTGAGGTGCACTATAACGCTCATGAACCTATTGAGGAGCCAGAGTTCGGGCTGGCCATCCACCGCCATGATGGCGTCCACATTACCGGGCCAAATTCGCAAACAGCGGGACTGGAGATGGGCGTTGTGGAAGGGCGAGGTATCGTGCGCTACCGAATCGACAGCCTTCCGCTCCTTCCTGCACGCTACCAGCTAACGGCCGCTATTCACGACAGCAAGCGCCCGATTGCCTATGACTTCCACGAGGAGGCATACGCCTTCCGCGTGGTGGGCGGCGGCACCGACGAGACCGAGGGGATTCTGGCGTTACCTGCCACCTGGGCCTGGCAGCCCGAGACAACCCCGGTCACCCAACCTGATCAGCTACCGGAACCCGCCGGCGAGCCGGTCTGACGCTCGCTTTCGCGCCTCTGTATCGCCGGCATTGAACCCCTGCGCCCTGTCTCCACCATGTCTGCCTGCCCAAGTGCAGGCTGTGTGAGAGTCGGTGGCGCAGCAAACATGAACAAAAGGGAGAGTAAGAGATGGCAACAACCCAGACTGGATTGGCTCGAAAACTGGCACCAGCGCTGCTTGGGGCAGCGTTGGTCATTTTGCTGACAGGCATCGTAGCAGTCGCCAGTGCGCGCGGCCAACAAGATAATGCCCTTGATTTTGCGCCGACCGTTTTGACGGACGAGACGCCTTTTGCGGGCATGACGCCGCCTCGAAGTGGTGACGTTCTGACAGCCACCAACTGTCGCTATGGCGTCGGATTCGTGCCGGACTTCAGCTCATCGCTGGAGTGGATATCGACACTCGACGCCGGCTGGTTCGTCGACTTTTCGGCCAAGGCCCCCGCCACGGAAGTGGACAGCGCCCATTTCATGCCCGTCGTACGGCTGAAGCAAGATAAAGATAGCGGCGTGCGCCTGCCAACCTACACCTTCACTCCGCCCCTGGTCTACAAGCAAGACAACGGGCAGGATGGGCTGGGCCAACTGGTCGTCGACAATCCGGGCGAGCTGTGGATCATCGGCAACGAGCCAGACGTGGACAACGACTCGCAGGACAACACGATGCCGGACGTCTACGCCCGGGCCTACCATGAAGCGTACTATTACATCAAGGCCATTGACCCCACCGCCCGCGTGGCCAACGCCGGTCTGTCAATGATTACTCCGGGACGCCTGCAATACCTGACCATCGTCTGGGATACTTACAAATCGCTCTATGGCGAGGATATGCCGGTGGATGTCTGGAATATGCACCTCTACATCCTGGAAGAGCGCAACCCGAACAACCCCAATCAGTATGGCGACGGAAAGATTGCCCTGGGCACCGACCCAAGTATTGCCAAGCTGTCGGCCATTGCCGACCAAAGTCTCTGTCCTGATCCGTCGACGCCGGGTATCGATCCCCGGCCCGATGTCCACTGTCGTTCCGAGCATGACAGTGTCAGCATCTTCCAGGAACAAGTCTACAACATGCGCAACTGGATGAACGATCGGGGCCAGCGGAACAAGCCGCTGATCATCTCTGAGTTCGGGCTGCTCTACCCCTACCTGGAAGGCCAGCCGGACGGAACCTGCGAGTTCTTGCAAGATGAGTTCCAACGCTGCTTTAACCCGCAGCGTGTGACCGACTACCTCAATGGAACGGTCAACTTCATGGAGAACACGACCGACAACACGCTTGGCTATCCGGGAGACGGCAACCGGCTGGTCCAGCAATGGCTCTGGTACAGTATCGTCACTGAAGAGTTCTGGTCCGGTGGCTCCAGCAATCTGATCGTGCGCAACTACGCCAACTTCCCGTCCGGCGCACTGGGCGCGCTGACGCCAATCGGCCAGGCATTCCGCCAGCAGGCGACCTCGCGACCGATCAGCAGCAATCTGGCCGGCGGTGAGGCGCTTGATGTCTCCACCTACGCCGACCAACCCGGCCGTCTCGGTCTGGCGACCATTACCGCAACCTATCGCAACGACGGCCTCCGCAGTGTCGTCGAACCGTTTACCATCACCTTCTACAAGAACGCAGCCCTGACACAAGTGATTGGCTCGGTCCGCGTCAATCCTGCCAACCAGGGAGCAATAGTCGGCTGCAGTTGGGACGGCCGCAACAGCCACCGCGTGGAAATCATGTGGGACAACTTGCCGATCGGCACGCACAGCTATTGGGCGGTGGTTGACAGCGGCAATGAAGTGAACGAAAGTAACGATGGGGATAATGTCACCACGGAGGGAACGGTTACCGTAAACCCTCGGTTCGCCTTTATCCCGGTGGTCAACGGCACGCCGTAGCGCTATAGTTCTGCCTGATCCGGAACCCGGTCAGGACGAATAGCGCGTGAAATCGAAAACAGCAGCAATCGAAACCGGGTCTCTTGAGAGGACCCGGTTTCTGGATCGGCAGGCATATGTGGACTGACGCACGAGCCGCTACATTGTGGGGCTTTATCTGGCTGGTCGTGGTGACGGCAGCCTTCCTCTGGGTGCGCCGCCCGCCACTAACAGCTCCTGTCGCCGGCAAAAACAACCTGACCCGCGAAACCGGCGGCAAGTGGTTGAGTCGGGCATCGTGGCCGGTGGTCGCTGTGGTGGCCGTCGTCGTGCGGCTGCTGCCGGCGCTCTGGCTGCCAGTTGGCGCGGGTTACGACATCGAGTCATTCAAACTGGTGACGGATGCGCTGTTGGCCGGGCAAGAAGTGTACACCTCCGTCCTCGGTCGTCATCCCTATTTGCCGCTGCAAATGTACCTCATGGGCGGCACGGCCTGGCTGGGCGATCTGGTTGGGCTGCCATACGTCGTCAGCATCAAACTGCCTGCTGTGCTGGCCGACGGCGCAATCGCCGCGCTGATTACTACCAGCCTCAGTCGCGATGGCCGCCGACCGGCCAGTGCCGCCGCGTTTGGCCTCCTGTACGCTCTCAACCCGATCAGCCTGC
Organism: uncultured Chloroflexia bacterium; assembly: GCA_963715935.1. Taxonomy (GTDB): domain Bacteria; phylum Chloroflexota; class Anaerolineae; order Promineifilales; family Promineifilaceae; genus Promineifilum. The sequence continues at coordinate 1,470,149 of CAVQSM010000011.1, forward strand.
TGGTGACGTCCTACCACGGCCAGTTTGAGGCGATTACCCTGCTGCTGCTGGTGCTCGCCTGGCGTTCATGGCGCTTTGGCCGGCATGCGGCGTGGTCGGCAACGGCGCTGGGCCTCGCCATCCTGAACAAGACCTGGCCCGTCATTCTGCTGCCCGTCTTCTGGATTCGACAACGGAGCTGGCGCGACCGCATCCTCTACGCCACCCTGGCGCTGGGTATTCCGCTGGCAGGGATCCTTTTCTATCTGGTCGTTTTTGAAGCCAGCCCGGTTCCGATGCTGCGCCGAGCACTGACCCATCGAGGTGTGGCCGGCTATTGGGGCCCGGGAGCAATCATCGACCCGCTGACCGCGATCTACACCGCCGGGCGGCCACTCTTCGACACGCTGGTGGCGCTGCGCAACGTCCTGCTGGCCGGAGCGGCCGTTCTGGCGCTGTGGATTACGCGCCGCGACTCAGCTCTCGACGCCATCCTGACCGTCATCTTGAGCATATTCATGATTACCGTTGGCTTTGGCATCCAATGGCTGGTCTGGCCGGTGCCGTTTGCCCTGCTCGCCCGCGAGGAAGGATGGACCAAGGCGTATAGCGTCGCCGGGGCGTTTATGCTGCTCGTTCATCTCTACGGGCTGCACATGTATCCCTGGCTAGGCGAATGGGTAACACCGGAAGCCGCAAATTGGATCATTCGCCTCAGCGCCCTGCCCGTCTGGATCATCGTCGTCGCCTGGACCCTGCGTCGCTATCGCCAGTCGCAAGCGACGCGCCTGACTCTGGCGGCCGCCGAGGAAAAGCTGGTAGAGTAGCGACCATGACCACCCGGGCGGAAGTAATCCTGCTGAACTGGAACGGGCGCGACTATCTGGAAGCTTGCCTGACGCAACTGCTGGCCCAAGATTATCCCCATCTACAGATCACGCTGGTAGACAATGGCTCCACCGACGACTCGGTATCGTTCGTGCGTACCCGGTTCCCCGGCGTCACTATTCAGGAGAACGACGCGAATCTGGGCTTTGCCGCGGGCAACAACCCCGCCTTGCAGGCGACTACGGCCGACATGGCCGTCCTGCTGAATCCGGACGTCATGGTCGCGCCGGACTGGCTTGGCCGGCTGGTGGCTTGCTTCGAGCAGGATGCGGCAATCACCATCGCCGGCTGCAAGCTATGGTATCCCGATGGGCAGACACTCCAGCACGCTGGCGGCTACATCACCGCACCCCAGGCAATGCCCGGCCATTTCGGTATTGGCGAGCCTGATACCGGCCAATGGGATGAGCCACGCGATTGCGACTATGTGATCGGGGCAGCGTTGGCGCTGCGGACGGCAGCCTTGCCGGAATTGGGGCTGCTGGACGAAGGCTACTTTCTGTACTATGAGGACGTCGATCTCTGCGCACGGGCCCGCCGCGCCGGCGGGCGGGTCGTCTATGAACCGTCCGCCACAGCGATTCATGTCGAGTCAGCGACGGCCGTCAAAGGGAGCTTCAACTACTTGCGGCGCTTCCACACGGGCCGCTGGCGCTACCTGCTGAAGCAGGAGGCAGGCGCGGTGTTGGTCGACGAGACAATGGTGGCTGAAGCGGACTGGTTAAGCCGGATTGATCTGGACGAGCGGTTGGCGGTGGCGCTGGCCTATCAGACCACGCTGAACGACCTGCCCGACATCTGGCAAGCTCGAACGGAGAGCGGAGCCGGTCCGCTGCCAATGGCGGCAATGGCTGCGATCGAGCGTGTACTGGCCGAGTTGGAAGCGACGGCCTGGGCCCTGCCTGGCATCGACTTACAGGATATGTCCGAGGCTCCGGCGTTGATGCGGTTGTTCCGCACCCGCCACGCCGCGTTGCTGGCGGCACAGGAGAACGCCGTAGACAACCATCTGGGCCGCATCGCTCGCCTGCTGCGCGAACAGGCGGAAGCGCGCATTGCCGCAGAAACAGAGGTCGCCCGCCTGCAAGCCGAAGTACATTGGCTGCAGCGGCAAGCAGCCGAGAAGCAGCGTGTGGACGACAACGCAGGCGAGAGTAACGGCTAGGCGGTCATTGGGCTATCCGGCAAGCCGCTTCCACCAGACGCCAGTCCACTCAATCACGCGCCGCTGCCCACCCTCCACAACCTTTGCCGACATCTCTGGTCCGAAGAAGAAACCCAGCACACGAGCTGCCTCCGACAGCGAACTGAACGCGTAGTCCGTGCGAATCATTTCCCGGCGAAAGCCGTGGGTCGATTCCAGCCGGCGATAAAAGGCGGCCAACCGGGGATCCGGAGCAGCAGGCTGCGGAACGGCCGTTCCCAGCGTTTCGATCAGGATCACGGTACCACCAGGTCGAACCTGCGCTTCTGCCTGGGCCACCAACGCTGCGGTCGTCCCCTCGTCGTCAGTGCCTTCCAGCAGCGTATGGCCGAAGCTCCATCCCTCTATGAATATGTCGGCCGGCCACGACGCGGGTGGGAGCGCCAGGTTTTCGCCACGTTGCAGGATCAGCTTGTGCCCGTAGCCGGCGAGGTTCTGCTCTGCATGCGACAACATGTGGGCCGACCGGTCGGCCCCGAACGCCCCTCGACACGTCTCGATGTAGAGTGCCGTAACGCGCCCTGTACCGATCCCCGCTTCATAGACGTGGCGACCCGACCAGGCAGCTAATTCGGCGAGCAAAGTAGGCAAGTTTCCGTCTGCATCCTCGGCCCGAATCAGTTCATCATACTCAGGCGCAAAACGAGCGTATATCTCACTCATGCTGGGCATCAGTCATATTTCCGCAATCACACAGTCATCCGCTATTGTTTCGGAAAGTCCTTCTCTCCCGCCCGAATCGGCATCGTCAGCCAGTTCTCACGCGGCGGCAGGGGACAACTGTAGTTCGATTGATAAGCACAGTATGGGTTGTAGGCGAAGTTGAAGTCCAGCTGGAAGGTGTCTTCTCCGGTGCGTTTCAGGCCGGGTCGCTGGTCGTCCAGGTATCGCCCGGCGCCGTATGTCTCGTCGCCACTGGTAGCGTCGCGAAATGGGGCGAAGAAGCCATGTCCGTCCGGTTCGCTGTAGACGGTCAGAGTCGCTTCCTCGTCGTCGACCTCAAATCGGAGAAGACCCCAGCGACGGTACAGACGTTGGTCGCCGGTGCTGGTCTCCATCTGGATGGACGGCTCGTCCTCGCCAAGCCGTTCGGCCGTCAGATTGAAGACAAGCGCCGGATTATATGCGTAGTACGGCAGGCCCACGAACGTCTCGCGCTGCTCGTCGCTCAAGGGCGATTGCGGATGGAACTGCATGAAATCATCCAGCTCACCCCGAAATGTGGAAAGCATTGTCTCTGTACTCATCACTTTCTCCGTGTTTGGCCGCGGTTTAGCCCGCGCCTACTGTTGGGCAATTATCGCCTCGATCGCCTCAGACAGACTGGCGTAAGTCGGGGCGACTTGCTGGTCATTGATGAAGAAGGTCGGCGTACCGCGAGCACCGGCACGCGAGGCTGCCTGCCGCTCTGCGCTCACCAGCGGCGCATGCACTGCGCCGTCCAGACAGGCGTCAAACGCCGCCCGATCCAGTCCAACCGCGTCAGCGTACGCCTTCAGGTTGTCAATCGACAACGCACCTGTGGGCGTTTCCTCGTAGACGTAGTCGTGATACGCCCAGAACGCTCCCTGGTCGCCGGCACATTGAGCCGCTTCGGCCGCCTTGGGCGACTGAGCGGTAATCACGGCGAAATGACGAAACTCGAAGCTCACTTGCTCGCCGTACGTTTCCTGAAGCTGGTCCTTGATACCCGCATTGTGCCAGGCGCGGCAAGCCGGACAGCCCAGATCGCCAAATTCAACGATCTGCACCAGCGCATCTGGCGGGCCATCAATGTTGCGTGGCCGCTCGCTGTCGGCCAGTGTGGCCGGCTGGCTGCTGTTGCGCCAGATGCCGAGCGCTGCCACGCCAAGAATGACCAGCGCCACCAAACCGCCAATGCGCAGGCGACGCCGGCGGGTGGCTTGTTCCATCTCGGCCTCCCGCTGCTTGCGCGCGCTCACACGGGGTTGGGTTGTGGACTCGGGTTGTTTTGATTTGGCCATCCAGCCTCCTTCTGCCGCCTTAGACAGCATCAGGGCTGGGATCCTTACAACAGAAAAGGGACGCCCACTGGTCAGGCGTCCCTTTGTCTTCAGGCGGAGAGGGTGGGATTCGAACCCACGGTGAGCTTACACCCACAGTGCTTTTCGAGAGCACCCCAATCAACCACTCTGGCACCTCTCCGTATGTCAATCACGCAGCATCCGAAAGAACTGCTGCAACAGCGCACCGGCCTCTTCAGCCAGGACGCCGCGCTCAACGTCAACCCGATGGTTGAACGCCGGTTGGCCCAGCACATCGACAATCGTGCCATCGGCCCCAAAGCGCGTGTCGGGCGCACCATACACCAGTCTGGACAGCCGGGCCTGGATCATGGCCCCGGCGCACATTGGGCAGGGCTCCAGCGTACAGTAGAGCGCAACCCCGACAAGACGCCAATTGCCCAGATGGTCCGCTGCCTGGCGAAGGGCGATCATTTCGGCGTGGGCCGTGGGGTCATTGTCGCTTTCTTTGCGATTATACCCCTGGCCAATCACCTCACCATCCAGCACCGCAATAGCCCCAACCGGGACCTCACCACGGGCCATCCCTTCGGCAGCCTGCGCCAGCGCCAGCCGCATCCATCGTTCCTGCTCGTCCATATTTATGCCGCGCCGAACGGGCTGCGCCCAGCCAGTGCGCCCCATATGATAGCAGAGTTAGGGGCGCCAAGCCAAAGAAACATACGTCGGCAAATACGACTTACTGCCGGTTAATCATCTGACCAGATACGCCCCTTCACGCAGCAGCCGGCCGTCGCAACTAGAAACCGAATTTCTCAGGGCCAGCCGCGTAACCGCTTGACGAGCGCCCAGAGACTCGGTTTCCAGGCCTGTTCAAGTCCGACTACTGTAAAGCCCTGGGCCTCTTACCTGTCACTAATCATTCTGTCCCGGCCTATGGTATAATGCTGTTGCGTTCGTCTAGGCCAGTGGCGACTTGAGTTGGCCATAGCGGCGACTTCAACCCTTCTTCATCGTATTGGAACCAACTCGCGCCTTCCGGCGTCTACTCAATAGTATGAACGTACCGCTGCCCAGTCCGGCAGCATCTCGTAGTCGATCTTTACCGTTGGAGGCATCCACCATGCGCAAATCGCCTGTTCTCTATCCGCTGATAATTCTCCTTTTGCTGACCGCCCTGGCAGCCTGTCGCCAGGATCCAGGCAGTGGTTCAGTTGTTGTGGCCACGGCCATACCGGCTACTGAAGCAGCACCAACTGATGCCCCGGCTACCGAAGCGCCTGCGACTGTGGCACCGACTGAGGTGCCGGCAATGGCCGAACCGGCAGCGCCGGAACTAATGCCGGCTTCGGGAGAGATAGATTGGCCGCCGCAGTTAGTGGCTGCGTCCCCGGCGCCGGGAGCAGATGTCCCGCTCAACACCACTATCTCGGTGCGATTCGATCAAGCGATGGATCAGGCCAGCGTCGAAGCGGCGTTCGGCATCACGCCGGCAGTCGATGGAACATTCACCTGGCCCGCCCCGGACACGCTTGTGTTCGAACCAGCAGATGAGCTGGAGCGCGGCTCGCTCTACCAGGTCAGTCTTGCGGACTCGGCCACGGCAGAGAACGGAGAGGCACTTCAAGAGCCGGTGGAGATCAGTTGGGAAACTATCGGCGTGTTCAATGTTAGCGATGCCTTGCCGGCTGATGGCCAAAGCAGCGTGCAGACAGATGCGATTATCACTGTCGTTTTCGACAAGCCGGTGGTTCCGCTTGTCGCCACAGGCGATCAGGCTGATTTGCCCCAACCGCTGCTCATAGAGCCAGCGGTTGACGGCCGCGGAGAGTGGACATCGACCAGTATTTACCGCTTCATTCCTGAGCCAGCTCTTGCCGGCGCCACCACCTACTCGGTCACTGTCGACCCTGAGCTGCAGAACTTCGCCGGCGGCGTCATTCAGGACGCACCATCGTGGTCCTTTACCACGCTCGACCCTGAAGTCGTGACCGTATTCCCTGAGAACCGATCTATCCTGATCGCACCGACGACAACCATCTCCATGACGTTCAACATGCCCATGGACCCGGAAACCACGACTGCGGCCGTTTCTCTGGCTCCGGTCGGTGGCGGATCAATATCGGCGACGACCAGCTGGTCTGAGGACGGCCGCACGATCTTCCTCGATCCAGACTCGCTCCTGCCGCTGGAGACCGAGATTGTCGTTACAGCTGGCACAGGGGCCACCGCCGCCAGCGGCGCAGCCAGCTTGCCGGACACGTTTGTCAGCACGTTCAGCACCGTCCCGTTCCCTGCGGTCGTTCGTACCCAGCCGGCTGATGGTGAAACCGCTGAGATATGGGACAGAGGGTTCTCGATTGAGTTTGCTGCATCGATGAACCGCGAGACCGTTGAAGATCGGCTCATCATTGAACCGGCAGTCGACGATGTAGATTACTTCATCAGCGCGTGGGAGGAAGGCTTCAGCGTCTACGTAGAGGCCAACCTGGAGCCAGATCAGACGTATACGGTTACAGTACCGGGCGATGCTGCCGATCCGTATGGCAATACGCTGGGCGACCCTTACATCTTCAGCTTCAACACCCCGCCACCGCAACCTGTTGCCTCGCTGAATCTGCCCCGCGATTTGGCCCAATTGAGCGACAGCTTCCCAACGGCCGTCGATGTGCTCCACCGCAATGTCAGTGCGCTGGCGCTGCAGCTGTACGAGCAGCCAGTTGACATTGACCTGCTGTTCAACACCTGGCAGCTGAGCGAGAGCCCCCCGGCGGGTAATCCGCTGGCAACGTTCGACATCCCGGTCGACACACCTGAAGGCGAGCTGGGTGTAACCGCGGTCGAGCTCGCAGATGGTGGCACGCTGCCCCTGGGCATGTACCGTCTGACGCTCGACGCTCCCGAGATCAACATCGAAGACACCCGATGGTGGCAAAACCAGAACGCACTGCTCATCGTGGCTGACACCAACATCGTCGTTAAGGAGATGTTTGGCGAAGTCCATGTCTGGGCCACTGACCTCGCCAGCGGCGAACCGGTCGCTGATCTGGACGTTACCCTGTACGACCGCCAGGGAACCGACCTCGGCACAGCCGTTACCGACGCCGATGGCTTCGCCAGCTTCGACTACCAGCCGGCCGAACCGTATCTGGAAGGCGTGGTAGTCGTCAGCAGTGCACCGGGACAACCCGGGTTTGGCGTAGCCAGCAGCAACTGGAATGGCTCGGTCACACCGTGGCAGCTTGGTCTGCAGTTTGACGGCAGCGCCGAGGCAGACATTTACGCTTACATCTACACCGACCGGCCGATCTACCGGCCTGGCGACACGGTGTTCTACAAAGGCATCGTTCGCGAAACGATGTTCGGCCGGTACACGCTGCCGCAGTCGGACGAGGTCGATCTCACACTGTCCCGCGCCTTCTACATTGACGGCGAACCGTTCGAGGAGAACTTCACCCACACCCTGGATGAAGACGGGGTCTTCTATGGCGAATATATCATTCCCGAAGACGCTGTGTTGGGCACGTACGACATCTACTTGGTCGGAGAGAACGCCTGGAACTCCAGCCGGCAGTTCACCATCGCCGAGTATCGGGCGCCTGAGTTTCTTATCACCATGACCGCGACACCGACCGAAACGGTGCGTGGTGATACGGCCAGCGCACTGCTGGATGCGGAGTACCTGTTTGGCGGCTCCGCCGGCGGGCTCAGCGTGGGCTGGAATGCGCAAGACAGCCTTTACATCCCAACCTTCCCTACGCTCGATGAGTATGTCTTCGGCGATCAGGCAGGCCTCTACTATGTGGACAGCGGCCCGTTTGGCCCCTTCGGCGGCTTCGACGGCGGCACTGTCGCTTCCGGTGAGGGCGAAACCGAGGCGAATGGTGAGTATCGCATTGACCTGCCCGCTGACATGCTGGACGAATCTCGTCCCGGCAGTCGCGAGGTGACTGTCGAATCGACGGTTGGCGGTGTGGGCGAATTCCCCGTCTCCAACCGGACGACACTGGTCTACCACGCAGCCGAAGCCTATACGGGCATCAGTGTGGATGATCCCTTGCCCGATGCAGGCGACGAAGTAGCAGTAAACGTCATCGCCGTCGATTGGGCTGGCGAACCAGTCGCCGGCCTGCCGATCGAAGTTGTGTTTTACGAACGTGAATGGGAGAGCGAGCGAAGCACAGAGTTCGGCATGTACTACACTCAGTGGACGCCGGTCGATACAGAAGTTGGCCGAGCAACTGTTACGTCCGGCGAGGATGGTACGGCGACAGCCAGCTTTACTCCCCAAAATGGTGGCACCTATCTGGTGGCAGCAACATTGACCGATGATGCCGGTCGCCAGCAGACGTCCGCGACTGCCGTCTATGCGTTTGACCCGGCCTACGCCGGGTGGCGGACCGACCCCAACCAACGGTCGATGGAGCTGGTTCCTGACAAAGACAGCTACGTTCCCGGCGACACGGCCGAAATCCTGGTGCAGTCGCCCTTTGCCCAACCGGTGCAGGCCTGGCTGACCATCGAGCGCGGCAACCTGTTGGAGCAGCGGGTGGTGACCGTCAACGGCAGCGAGATCATCGAGATCCCGATCGACCCGCTCTACGCGCCCAACGTCCATGTCGGCGTGACGGCCGTCAAGCCAGTCGATCCTGCTGATCCCGACTTCCCCTATGCAGACATCCGGCTGGGCATTGTCGAGCTGCTTGTATCGACCGAGCTGCTAGAGCTGGACGTCGCTCTGACACCGGGACAGGCACAGTACGAACCGGGCGACACGGCAACGTTCGACGTCGCCCTCACCGACCTGTCCGGCAATCCGGTGGCCGGCGAGGTTTCTCTGGCGCTGGTCGATCTGGCCGTCCTGTCACTGAAGGACGACAACGCGCCCCCTATCGTCGACGGCTTCTACTCACCGCAGCCGTACCGCAGCCAGACTGGTTCCGGCCTATTCATCACGGGCGAAGGGTTGGAAGTGGAAGAGCCACAGCAAGGTGGAGGCCTGGGCGGTGGTGGTGGTGATGCCACAGAATCGGCTGCCGTGCGCCTGGAAGACGAAGACGGCGACGTGCGCCAGAACTTCAAGGACACCGCCTACTGGGAAGCAAAGCTCGTGCTCGATGGCAGCGGCCGGGCCACGGTCGAAGTGCCCCTGCCCGACAACCTGACCACATGGCGGATGCACAGCAAGGGTGTCACGCCGGACACGCGAGTCGGCCAGAACAGCGTCGATATCCAGACCCGGTTGCCGCTGCTGGTTCGTCCCGTGACACCGCGCTTCTTTGCGGTGGGCGACGCGCTGCAACTGGGCGCCAACGTCAACAACACTACCGGCAGCGATATCGAGGCCACCGTCACGTTGGACGCGGCGGGGGTGACCGTGAACAGTCCGGTTGAACAGGTAGTCACCGTGCCCGCCAACGGCCGCGCCCGCGTCCGCTGGGACGTGGTGGTGCAGGATGTACCTCTCGTCGACCTGACCTTCAGCGTGGACGGCGGCGGCTACAGCGACGCGACGAAACCGGTGCTGGGAACCGGACCGGGTAACAGCATCCGCGTCACCCGCGTGACCGGACGCGACTTCGTAGCGACCGCCGGCGAGCTGAGCGAAGCGGGGCGGCGCGTTGAAGCGGTTGTCCTGCCGGAAGGCATCGACAGCAGCCAGGGCCAGGTCACCATTAAGCTGCAACCATCGCTGGCGGCAGCAATCATCGAGACGTTTGATGTCGTTGAAGGGGAACGCGGCGACGATCTGCAATGCCCCGGAAGCGCCGTCGACCGGCTGCTGCAAAACACGGCTACCAGCAAGGCCATAAGCGAGCTTGACCTCGCCTTGCCCGGTCTGGACGACCGGCTAGGCGCAGAGATTCGCCTCGACCTTGGACTCCTGACCACCAGCGTCAAGGACGACGGTGGCTGGGGCTGGTGCTTCAGCAGCGACAGCGATCCGTGGTTGAGTGCTCAGGCGCTTCTGGGCCTGAGTATGGCCAGGGACCTCGGCTACAATGTGGACGCCGGTCTGATCGATGGCGCGGAAACGTATGTGGATCGCCAACTTGAGCCAGTTGACGAGCTGGGCAACGCCTCGCAGGCCAACCGGCAGGCGTTCTTCCTGTACGTGTTGTCACAGGCCGGCACCGTAGTGACTGGCGATGCGGATGCGTTGTTCAACGAGCACCGCGCGCTGATGGACCCGTATGCCAAGGCGCTGTTAGCCCAGGCCTATGAGGCCAGCGGAGCGGGTGGCGAAAACCAGGCCGCCCTCCTGACCGATCTGAATGACGAAGTCATCATGAGCGCGACCGGCGCCCATTGGGAGGACGATGAGCAGGATGTAGCCAATCTGAACAGCACCATCCGCGGCACCGCCATGGTCATCGACGCGCTAGCGCAGTTGGAACCGGACAGCGCCCTCCTGCCGCCGGCTGTTCGCTGGTTGATGGTCAACCGCACAGCGGAGGTCTGGCCGTCGCTGCACCAGACAGCCTGGAGCGTGCTTGCGCTCAGTGATTGGATGGTTGCGTCCGGAGAACTGGACGCCAACTACGCCTACCAGCTGAACGTCAATCTCCAACCGGAAAGCAGCGGCGCGTTCACACCGGAAATGGTGACCGAGAGCGAACTGATCGAGGTGCCTGTGGACGACCTGCTGCCGCCCGCGGATATCAACTACTTCGACTTCCAGCGCGGCGAGGGCGACGGCCTGCTCTACTATACGCTCCATCTGGACAGCGCCATCAGCGTCGACGCCATCGACCCCGTCAGCCGGGGCATGACCGTCTCGCGGCAATACTTCGATGCGGCGTGTGACCCGGAGACGGAGACGTGCCTGCCCATCGACACCATCACCGCGGGCGACCGCGTCCGGGTTGAGTTGACGCTGGTCGTGCCCGACGACCGGACCTACGTCCTGTTGGAGGACCCGATCCCGGCGGGCACAGAAGCAATCGACCCGAACCTGCTGACCAGCGCTTCCGGCGCGGGAGGCTCCATCGTGCCGCAAGGCCGAGAGAACGGGTTCGGCTACTGGGGCTGGTGGTACTTCGACCACATCCAGTACAAGGATGATGCCGTCGTGTTCCTCAGCCAATATCTGCCGGCGGGCACGTACCAGTACAGCTACTTCCTGGAGACGCTGATCCCTGGGACCTATCAGGCGCTGCCGGCGACGGCGCGCGAGAGTTACTTCCCTGAGGTGTTCGGCCGTTCGGCCGGCGACATCTTCGTCATCGAGGAACCCGCCAGATAGGCGGCAGTTCGCCGATAGCGCGATAGATCAGGAACCGGACTCTACAGAGGGTCCGGTTCTTGTTTTCCAAGCAGTCGTACTATATTTCTGCCCTGGAACGCGTCCGCGCCACGCGTGTCCGCCAGATCGTCATCATGAGCACACCCGACTATTGGCCACAGGTTGGGTCCGGGATGGTCGCAATCATCATTAACCTAACCGCCTACATCTGGTAAACTAAGGGTATGAAAGCCGGAACATTGCGCCGCCTCTTTCCCGGTTGCTTGCTGTTGCTCGCGCTGGTACTGGCGGCCTGCCGGGACAATGAACCGCCGCCACCTCCAGCGGTCGGTGAAGCGGCCCTCCTCGTCTGTGACGATGCCTGTTCGGCACGAGGGCAATGCGGCACCCTGGCGACATCCGCACAGGTTGTGCTGGCCAACCAGGGCGGCCCGGCGGTCACTCTGCATGACAGCTACTTTCCAAATCAGGCGTCGGTGACTGTCGAAGAACTGTTTGATCGCGCCGTGCTTCCGGCCGAAAATGGTGTGCCTGTCGCCGACCAGTCGCAGGCGTTCAACCACACTTTCTTCCGCGTGCGAGACGCGGCAGGCCTGACGGCATGGGTAGCAGGTTGGTGCGTCGCCCGACCGTAGCGGCCCACCATTGGATGAGACAAGACTGATGAGCAACGACGACCGCCCCCTCTTCGAAGCCCTGCTGGCCGCGCGACAAGCACGGACCCCGGTGGCGCTGGCAACGGTCGTACGGGCACAAGGCTCCGTTCCGCGGCGGGCGGGGGCCAAGATGCTGGTCTATGACAGCGGCCGTATCTCAGGCACCATCGGCGGGGGCGAAATGGAGTCACTGGTGATCGCCGCCGCCCGGGAAGCGCTGGCAGACGGCCAGTCGCGCATCATCCCCTATTCGCTGGTAGACCCGACGCGCGGCGACCCCGGCGTCTGTGGCGGCACTCTGGAGATTTACGTGGAACCGTACCTGCCCCGCAACACACTTTACGTCATCGGTTGTGGTCATGTGGGCCGCTCGCTGGCAGCGCTGGGCGCGTGGCTGCCCATGCGCGTCGTGGCCTACGACGACCGCGCCGAGCTGGCGACGCCGGAGCTTGTGCCCGATGCTGATGTCCTGCTGTCCGGCGACTTTGCGGCGGCGCTGGCAGCCGAGCCGGTGGACAGCCAGACGTTTGTGGCGCTGGTCAACGCGCAATGTCACGCTCGACCGAGCAGCTTCTGCCGCTGTTGCTGGCCACGCCCGGCGCCCTACATCGGCGTGATGGGCAGCCGGCGTCGTTGGGAGGAGACGCGCCGCCTGCTGCTGGAAGATGGCGTCTGGCCGAGCAGGCAGGTGGACCGCATCTACTCGCCCATCGGGCTGGAGCTGCAAGCCGAAACACCGAACGAAATTGCCGTGAGTATCATGGCCCAGATCCTGCAGACGGAACGGGACGCCAGCGGCACGCCGATGACCGTCAACACGGCCGCAGAAGCCGGGCGCTGAGGCCGTTCTCTGCTGTGAATAAGAGGAATCCACTATGTTTACCGACGATCATCCACCCGCAGTAGAGCTATACGAAACCGTAGCCGACGTGGCTGACGTGCTGACGCTTCTTGGAGCGCCACGGCCGTCAGCGCCAGGCTCATCGCCGGCGGCAGCGACCTGATGCTGGAGTTGGACCGCAGCCAGCGCCCCGATCGTATCGCTTCTCATCGACATCACCCGCATCCCCCACCTCAACGAGATTCGCCAGGACGACGATGGCGTTATCCATATTGGCCCGCTGGTCACCCACAATCAAGTCGTGGCTTCTGACTTGCTGGTGCGCCACGCTTTGCCGCTGGCCCAGGCTTCCTGGGAGGTAGGCTCCCCGCAGCTTCGCAACCGGGCGACAGTGGCGGGCAACCTGGTCACCGCCAGTCCGGCCAACGACACGATTTCGCCGCTGCGAGCCCTGGACGCCTCGGTGACCCTCGCGTCGACACGCGGCCGCCGCACCGTGCCTTTGTCCGAGTTCTACACCGGCGTGCGCCAGACGGTGATGGAGCCGGATGAGATGCTGGTCGATATCAGCTTTCGCCCGCTGCCAGACACGGCGCGAGGCATCTTCGTCAAGCTGGGACTGCGCCGCGCTCAGGCCATCTCGGTCGTCCACATGGCGCTGGTTGTCTTCTTCAGAGAAGACGGCCTGACAGTCGACGAAGCCCGCATCACGCTGGGCAGCGTTGCCCCGACCATTATCAATGCCTTCGATGCCGAGCAGTTCTTGCACGGCAAGATGCTGAGTAACGACGTCATTGTAGAGGCGGCTGAACTGGTGGCCGCCGCAGCCACACCGATCGATGACGTGCGCGGCCCGGCCGCTTACCGCACCCACATGGTCGGCGTGATGACCCGGCGCGGTCTGGAGACGCTGGCGCAGGGTCGCGAGCGGGAACAGTGGCCGCGCGAGCCGGTGATGTTGTGGGGCAATACCGGCGGCATCTTCCCCACTGGGCACGACTATGTAGCGGTCCATGACGAAGCAACACCGATTGTGGCGAACGTGAATGGCCGCCTTGTCAGCAGTCGCAGCGGGCGCTATCAATCGCTGCTGCGCTGGCTGCGAGAAGAAGGTCTGCTGACTGGCAGCAAAGAAGGATGCGCCGAAGGCGAGTGCGGGGCGTGCACCGTCTTTCTGGACGGGATGGCCGTGATGGCCTGCCTGGTGCCTGCTGCCCGGGCGCACGGAGCCAGCATCATCACCGTCGAAGGGCTGGGCAGCTGGGGCCACAACGGCCAGAGCGACACCCACCCGATTCAGGACTCTTTCATTGCTACGGGCGCAGTGCAGTGCGGTTACTGCATCCCCGGGTTCCTGATGTCTGGCGCCAAGCTGCTTGAGGAACAGGCCACGCCTGACCAGACGGCCATCGAGCAGGCGTTCAGCGGCAACCTGTGCCGCTGCACTGGTTATTACAAGATCATACAGGCGGTTGAGCAGGCGGCCCAGGCGCCAACGCTGGCCGCACCAAACTCCTAGGCAGGCAGCATCATGTCAGCACCCACTGGATTCCAATCGCAGATTCAGCAGCGCATCGACGCCCGCGGCAAGGTAACGGGCGAGACACAATATCCCGGCGACATCACGCCCGACAATCTCTTGCACGGCAAGGTGCTCTTCAGCGGCCAGCCGCACGCACGCATGCTGGCCATCGACCTCAGTGCGGCTGAGGCCGTGCCGGGCGTCGTCGCCATCTTCACCGCGCCCGACGTGCCGGTGAACGAGTACGGCCTGATCATGCCGGACCAACCCGTGCTGGTCGGGCCTGGGCAGCGACAGACCCCACAGCCGACGTCAGTCTGTGGGAGGGCGATCAGGTGGCATTCGTCGTAGCCGAGACGGAAGAGGCGGCCGCCCGCGCCGCCTCGCTCATCGACATCACCTGGGAGCAGCTGCCCATTGTCGGCGATCCGCGCCAGGCAATGGCCGGCGACGTTGTGCTCCATCCCTGGCATGGAAGCAACATCCTCAAGCATTACAAGATTCGCAAAGGCGACATGGCCGCCGGCTGGGCCGCGGCCGACGTCGTCATCGAAGGCAGCTATCGTCTGCCCTATCAGGAACACGCCTACCTGCAGCCTGAGGCGGGGCTGGGCTATGTCGACGAGGACGGGCGGGTCACAGTGGAAGTGGCGGGTCAATGGACCCACGAAGACCAGGAGCAGGTGGCCCACGCGCTGGGCTTGCCCGCCGACCGGGTGCGTATTATCTATCCGGCCATTGGCGGGGCGTTTGGCGGACGCGAGGATATGTCGATCCAGATCGTTCTCGGATTGGCCGCCATGCGCCTGCACGCCGCCGGCATCCAGCGGCCCGTGCGCGTCATCTGGTCCCGCGAGGAAAGTATCATTGGCCACCACAAGCGCCACCCTGGCTATCATCAAGACCAAATGGGGGGCAACGGCCAACGGCAAGGTCACGGCTGTGGAAGCGGAGGTCATCCTCGACAGTGGCGCGTACGCCTACACCAGCACGAAGGTACTGGGTAACGCCCACCTGATGGTCACCGGCCCTTACGAAATCGACAATGCCTTTGTAGATAGCTACGCGGTCACGACCAACAACGTGCCCGGCGGGGCGTTTCGGGGCTTTGGCGGACCGCAGGGCGCGTTTGCGGCCGAAAGCCAGCTCAACAAGCTCGCCGATGCGTTGGGGCTGGACCCGGTTGAGATTCGCCGGCGCAATGTATTGCGTGAGGGCAGCCTGCTGACGACGCAGACGCCCATTCCTCCCGGCGTTTCGATGGCTGAAGTCATCGAAGCATGCGCGGAGTCGTCCGGCTGGGGCGCGCCACCGCCGGAAGTCCGGCGCACGCTGCAAGCCTTCCAGACGACGCCGGCCCAGCCCGGCGCGCTGCGGAGAGGGCGCGGCTTTGCCTGCGCGTTCAAGAACGTGGGCTTCTCCTTCGGCGCGCCGGAGAAGTGCGAAGCGACAATCGAACTGCATGGCGGTTCAGAGATTACTCGCGTTGTCCTGCACCATGCCGGGGCGGATGTGGGCCAGGGCGCCCACACTGCGTTCCGGCAGATGGCGGCAGCGGCCGTCGGTGTCGACCCGGCGCTGGTCGAGCTTGATATGTCCGACACGGCCACCAGCGGCAACTCCGGCTCTGCCTCCGCCTCGCGCATGACGTTCATGGCGGGCAATTCGATTCGGGAAGCGGCCGAACTGGCGCTGGCCAACTGGTCAGACGAAGACCGGCCCGCCGTCGGCCATGCCACCTACCGCCCGCCGGCGACCGAGATGTATGATCCCGAAAACGGTCAGGCCATGCCCAACTTCACCTATGGCTATGTGGCCCAGGCGGTCGACGTCACAGTCGATATCGAAACCGGTTTCGTGCGGGTCGATCGCGTGGTCTGCGCCGATGATGTGGGCAAGATCATCAACCGCACGCTCATTGAGGGCCAGGTCGAAGGCGCAGTCGTCCAGGCGCTGGGCTATGCCGTCATGGAAGATTTGCAGGTGCGCGACGGCCGCATCGTCAACCCGTTCCTGAGCCAATACCTGATTCCCGGCATCCGGGACATTCCGGAGCGGGTGGAGTCTGTGCTGGTCGAATACCCGGACCCGCTTGGCCCGTGGGGGGCGCGTGGGATGGCGGAGATGCCGTTCATGCCCCTTGCTCCGGCCATTACGGCCGCTATCCACGACGCGACCGGCGTCTGGATTGACGAACTGCCGCTGGTGCCGTGGCGCGTGTTGGAAAAGCTGGCGCAGGGCATCTCGGAGGGTTGATCTGCTGCTGTTCCCGAACCACCTCATTCTCCTGCGTGGCGGCGGCGACCTGGCGACCGGTGCTGCCTACCGGCTGCACAAGGCGGGCTTCCCGGTCATTGTGCTGGAACTGGCCAGGCCACTCGTCGTACGGCGTCGTGTAGCGCTGGCGACGGCTGTGCTGGAAGATGAGATAACGATCGAAGGGGTGCGTGGGGTGGCCGTGGCCGGCTACGCCGAAGCAGTGGCGCTCGCCTCAACCGGAATCGTTCCGGTCGTGGTCGCGCCCCAGCTGCCGGCTGATGCCCGTCCATCTGTCGTGGTCGATGCCCGCATGGCCAAACGAAACATCGACACGACCATGGACCAGGCTCCGCTGGTGGTGGCCCTGGGCCCAGGCTTCACAGCCGGCGTCGACTGCCATGCTGTCATCGAAACGATGCGCGGCCATACGCTGGGGCGCGTCATCTGGTCGGGAGCGGCCATTCCCAATACCGGCTCGCCGGGGGTCGTCGCGGGCAAAGCGGCCGAACGCGTCTTGCGGGCGCCGGTGGACGGCTTTGCCAACTGGGGCAAGGAGATCGGCGATCCGGTGCGTGAGGGGGAGCGGATCGGGGCAGTGGACGGCATCCCTATCGTTGCTCCATTTGATGGCGTCCTGCGCGGCCTGATTGCCAACGGGACACCGGTTAAGACAGGGCTGAAGATCGGTGATGTCGATGCCCGCAATGAGGTAGAATCTGCCTTCACGATCTCCGACAAGGCATTGTCAATCGGCGGCGGCGTTGTCGAGGCGGTATTGACCCATTTATCATCCCACCTGGAGCAAGTTTCATGAAGCATCGCGGACTTTGGATTACGTTGGCTGTCATCGGCCTGATTTTGTTCGGCGCCTACTTCGCCGGCGCCTGGTACTTCTCATCGATCGCCATCGCCAGCCCGTCCCAGACGTTGGCCGACGGCCAGGCAGACGCTCAGTCGTTTGCCGAGCTGGGCGTGCCTGAACCCGAGACAATCACCATCGACACTGGTGAAGTGGAGCTGGCGGGCTTTCTGTTCGAGAATCCGGCCGACGCCGACTGCGGCGTCGTCCTGCTCCACGGCTATCGCGGCACGCGCTATGGCTCGTTGCAGTACGCCCCCCTGTTCTGGGAACGCGGCTGCGACATTCTCGCCTACGACCACCGGGGACATGGCGCCAGCACCCCGTCGCTCCACACGTTTGGCTATTACGAAAAGAATGATGTGGTGGCGGCTGTTGACTGGTTCAGCCAGCGCACCGGTCTGGACCGCAGCAACATCGGCGTCACGGGCGTCTCCTACGGCGCATCAACGGCCATTCAGGCCGCCCCGCTGCTGAGCGGCGTCCCGTTCATTATCGCGGATGCGCCCTATCGCGACCTGGACACTATTTTGCGTTATCAGGCGGAGCAGCAGTTCGGCAATGTTGGTCTCACCTTCCTGCCCGGAGCTCTGCAGATTGCCGAGTGGCGTGCCCGGGGTGAAATCGATGACATTTCGGCCCAGAACGCCATTGCCGACGCGCCAATGCCGGTCATGATCGTCCACTCGCAGCAGGACGAGTACACGCCGCCATTCAACTCAGAGTCTATCTATGCGAAGAGCAATCAGGACCGCACGATGTTCTTCCTCAACGATTGGGGCGCGGCCCATGCCCGTGACATCGTGGTCGACTATGAACAATATCGCGTCCTGGTAGACCAGTTCCTGGATACCTACGCCCCAGACTATGGCCTGCCCGTCTCCGCATGGGAGCCCGTCGCTGGACAATAGACGGCGCCGTCGGCCTCGAGCCGTCTGGTGAGCTGGTCGCTATTGTCGGTGGCGGCGGTAAAACCAGCCTGCTCTTTGCCCTGGCGGCCGCCCAGCCCGGTCGCGTCGTCCTCACGACTACGACCCGCATCTTCAGCGCCCAAATGTCGCTGGCCCCGGCCGTCTGTTATGCCGCCGACTTGAGTCAGCTCGGCGCGCTGCTTGACGCCCACCGCGTCTGTCTGGTTGTGGGCGACGTGACGGGTGACAAGGCGACCGGGGTTAACCCAGCTTTACCAGCGGCTCTACTGGCTCGGCCAGATGTGGACACAGTGCTGGTGGAAGCGGACGGGTCACGCATGAGACCCTTCAAAGCGCCGGCTGCCCACGAGCCGGTCATTCCAGACGGCACGACGCTGCTCATCTCCGTTGCCGGGCTGGACGCGCTGGAAAAGCCTCTCGACCAGGTCGCCCACCGTCCTGAACGGGTGTCCCAACTCCTGAAGCTGCCCGCCACCGAATCCGTCGCCAGCCACCACCTGACGCCAACGGAGATGGCGACCGTCCTGACTCATGCGGAGGGCGGCCTGAAAGGCGTACCGGACAGCGCCCGGGTGGTGCTCTTCCTGAACAAGGCCGAGACAGCGTCGCGACGGGAGGCAGCAGCCATTATTGCCCGACACGCGTTGGCCTCCCCAATGATTGAGCGCGTGGTCGCTGGGGCCTTGCAGATGCCGGAGCCAGTGGAGGCGGTCTACCAGCGCGTAACAGCCGTCGTTCTGGGCGCGGGTGAAGCGAGCCGCATGGGTCGGAATAAGCTTGTCTTGCCCTGGGGAGAGCGAACTGTGCTTGGGCAAACGTTGGCCACACTGCAAGACGCGCATCTGGCCGGCATCCTGGTCGTCACCGGCCATGAAGCTGCGCACTCCTCGGACATCGCCAGCCAGGCCGGCGTCTCCAGCATCCACCATCCCGACTACAAGCGCGGCATGCTCAGCTCGTTACAGGCCGGATTGCGCGCTCTACCTCCGACGTGCGCCGCCGTCCTCGTTGTCCTCGGGGACCAGCCTATGGTCACTTCGACCACCATCAGGAAGTTGGTGGAAGCGTGGCAGCAGCAGGACGCCGGGCTTGTCGCTCCAGTCCACGATCAGCAGCGCGGCAATCCGGTGGTCATCGACCGGCGACACTTCACGGAGCTGCTGGCCTTACCGGATGGCGCTGCCCCGCGCGATCTCGTCCAACGTCACGTTGATGATCTTCTGCTCGTACCGGTGGATGATCCGGCCATCCACCGCGACCTGGATAAGCCGGAGGAATACCTCCGCTGGCGACCCCATTCCGGGTAGACGTATTCGAGGCATACAGCGGCAGCCACGCAGGGTACACCCGGCGCTGAGGTTGTCCCCTCCATATCGGGTGTTACAATCCGCAGCATCGCGACCGCTATGGACGAGAGCATACCTACATGGCCTGTCGAGGTCATCCGCAGCAAGCGCCGCCGTAAGACGGTTGGCGCACGCCTGGAAAACGGCGTGCTCGTCATTCGCGCGCCCGCTGAGCTAAGTGACGAAGAGCTGGAGCCGATCATCGCCGGGCTGCGCAAGCGGATGGAGCGGCGCAAACGCCGCCGCCCGCTCTCTGATGCGGATCTTGACCGGCGGGCTGAGGAACTGAATCAGAAGTATTTCGACGGCCGCTTGAAGTGGCACTCAATCCGTTATGTGACCAATCAGAACAGTCGATTCGGCAGCTGCACACCGGAAGACAGAACGATCCGGCTGAGCCATCGCCTGGGCACGATGCCGACCTGGGTGCGCGACTACGTCATCGTCCACGAACTGGCCCACCTGCAAGAGGCCAATCACGGCCCCCAGTTCTGGGAGCTCGTGAATCAGTATCCCCTCACCGAACGCGCTCGTGGCTACCTGATGGCCATTGGCGACGAAGCCTCAGGCGACTTCTAACCGCCAACAGATTTCTTCTGCAGCTGGCGATAGCCGCGATTCCAGTAGATGAGCGGCGGGTCGTCGGCACGCGGTACGCTGCTGGCCTGCACTTCGCCGATGTAGATGGAGTGGGACCCGGCGGGGTAACGCGCGTAGATGGTGCAGTCGAGCCACGCCAGAGCGTCGCCGAGCACCGGCGCGCCAGTGGCGGCCGTCGTCCATTCCCCCACCGCAAAGCGATCCTCGTCCTTGAGCCACGCAAACCGGTTGGACAGTTCCATCTGGTCTTGACCGAGAATATTGACGGCAAAGGACGCGCCGTCGGCCTCCAACAGTGGGTAGGCAGTGGTACGGTGATCGATGCAGACAAGAATGAGCGGCGGGTCAGGTGAGACTGAGTTGAACGCGGAAACGGTCAGCCCGTGTGGCTGGTCGGACGCGGGCGAGTTGATGGTAACTATTGTGACGCCGGATGGGAAGTGGCGCAGCACGTCGCGGAAATCTTCAGATGCAGTGGGCATAGCAATCAATCCTTTGTGAAACAGCTTCAAAATCAAGGGGCGAGCGCTGCCCGTTCCGGGGCGGGCAAGCCGAGAAACGCCCGGACCACCGTCGCAATGCCAGTCAGATCGGTGACATGAGTGGCCAGCTCGTTGTGTCCGGGTCCTACCAGAATCGTGGGCACCGGGTTGCGCGTATGTTGGCGGTGATCCTTTTCTTCCAAATTGCCATGGTCGCTGGTGATAATGAGCAAATCGCGGGAATCATCCCACGCCGCCAGCAGACCACCAAGCGCCGCGTCAATCAGTTCCATGTGGCGCACGGCTTCGTCGAGCGGTCCGCGATGGCCGGCCCTGTCGGTAGGCCAATGCTCAAAAAAGCTGAACGAGTAGCGCCGCGCTACCTCCGCCAACTGCCGTCCCGCCTGCTCCGGCGAAAGCAGCGGCAGGTCGTCGTAACCCAGAAAGTCACGCCAGCCCGCATTGGTGAAGTCCGGGCTAACCGCGTCGCCCTGGCGTAGATCGTCGGCCGTCTTCAGTGACAGTCCAGCCTCGCTTGCCGCCAGCGGAACGGCCGAGAGCAGACGCTTGCCGCTGGCGATCGCGTCGAAGAATCCCTGGGGATAGGGTGTCAGGAGCGCCGCGCGTCCACCGGCATCGACGACCTCCTGGAACAGCGACCCTTCGCGGATGAGTGCGGCCACAGGCGGGTTGGGCTTCGGCCCATAATGCTCGCCGACCAGATCGGGGATGTTGCGACCGGTGAGAATCGTGGCCTGGCCGGTGGCACTTTGCGGCCGTCCGGGCAGGCCCATGTTGGCGTCGGTAGCCACCAGCGTCGCCCGGGACGTCAACAGGCTTCCCTCAGCCAGAAACGGCCACCCGTCGCCCAGCAGCGCATCGAGATGGGGCATTGAAGCGGCAGCCAGCGGATTGCTTTCCGCTTCAGCCGCGCCAAGACCAACGCCATCCATGAAGAAGATCAGCACGTGACGCTGGCGATCAACCATTGCCGTCATGGTCTGTCTCCGTCATAATCAGCTTCAGAACGAGGCGTGTTGGGCAATCCACACTGGACCGGATTCTACTTATGTCAATTCCAGAGATCATAGCGATCAACGACGATGTTAGCATCCCGCTGGCGGAACTCCAATTCCGCTTTGCGACCGGCGGCGGTCCGGGCGGGCAGCATGCCAATCGGCGAGCCACCAAAGTGCGCTTGCTGTTCGACGTCGCGCGGTCGCCGGCGCTGGATGCGGCGACGCGACAACGGTTGATGCAACGTCTGGAGAAGCGGCTGGACCAGCGCGGCGTCTTGCAGATCGATGCCCAGGAGTCGCGCAGTCAGGTCCAAAATCGAGCTATTGCTCTGGAAAGGTTCCAGGACGTCCTGCGGGAAGCGCTGGCCGAAGAAGTAGAACGCAAACCGACCAAACCGACCCGCGCCGCCAAACGTCGCCGCCTGATCGAGAAGAAGAAGCGCAGCCAAACCAAGAGCGACCGGCGCAAGAAATGGTCGCCGGAGTAGCAGCGAATCAAAAAAACCGGGCTTCTTGACGAAGCCCGGTTTCTCTTTCTCGACTGATTAACCGCGGTTGCTAGCTATTCGCCTCGACAACCTCTTCCGCCGGCTGCTGCGGGACAGGTTCGCTTTCAAGCCGAACGAACTCCAACTCATCGTCAGCCACGTCGATACGGATGCGGTCGCCGGTCTTGAACTCACCCTTCAGCAAGCGCACCGACAGCGGGCTTTCGACATAGCGCTGGATCGCTCGCTTGAGCGGTCGGGCGCCAAAGTCCTTGTCAAACCCTTGCGCCGCCAGCCACTTTTCAGCCGGCTCCGTCAGCTCAATACTCAGCTGACCCTGCTCTGACAGGCGTTCCTGGACGTCCTTCAGCTGGAGCTTGACGATCTCGACCACGTCTTCTTCGCTGAGCGGCTCAAAGATGATGATCTCATCGATACGGTTGATGAACTCCGGTCGGAACGTCTTCTTGAGGGCTTCCTCGATCCGCTTGTGATTCTCGCGCTCTTCCGGCTGCATGCCGGCGAAACCCAGCGCACCCGACTTCTGGACAAACGACGTACCCACATTGCTGGTCATGACGATGACGGCGTTGCGGAAGTTGACTACACGCCCCTGGCCATCGGTCAGACGGCCGTCGTCCAGCAGCTGCAGCAGCGCATTCCAGACGTCCGGGTGGGCCTTCTCGATCTCATCGAATAGCACCACCGAGTACGGACGCCGGCGGACCTGCTCCGTCAGCTGCCCACCCTGCTCGTAGCCAACATAGCCAGGAGGAGCGCCAAACAGCCGGCTAACCGTATGCTGCTCGCGATACTCACTCATGTCAACCCGAATCAGCGCTTCTTCGTCGTCGAACAGGAACTCGGCCAGCGCCTTGGCCAGCTCGGTCTTGCCGACGCCGGAACTGCCCAGGAAGACAAACGAACCAATCGGGCGGCGCGGGTCGCTCATCCCGGACCGGCTGCGGCGGATGGCGTCTGAGAGGGCCTCAATCGCCCGCTCCTGGCCCACGATTCGCTCGTGCAGGCGATCTTCCATGCTCAGCAGCTTTTCAGCTTCAGTCTCAAGCATCTGATTGACTGGTATGCCAGTCCACGAGGCCACCACTTCGGCCACGTCGTCCTCGTCCACGACCTCATCCAGCTTCTGTTCGCTCTGCCACGCTTCGAGCATGGCATTGAACTCAGTCTCCAGCCGCAGGCGGTCGGCCTTGCTGGTCTGGGCGCGTTCATAGTCGCGAACAGCGCTCGCTTCCTCTTCGGCCGCCAGCAGGCGGTCGACATCCAGCCGTCGCTCCCGCAGTTCCGGTGGAAGTGTATGCAGCGCGACACGCAGCTTGGCAGCTGCTTCGTCGATCAGGTCAATCGCCTTGTCAGGCAAGTGGCGATCGGTCACGTAGCGGTCGGCCAACTTAGCGGCCGCCACCAACGCCGCATCCGAAAAGACGATGCCGTGGTGTGTCTCGTACCGGTCGCGCAGGCCGTAGAGCATCTCAATCGTGTCTTCCACGCTCGGTTCGTCCACAAATACCGGTGCGAAGCGGCGCTCCAGCGCGCTGTCGCGCTCGATATACTGCCGATACTCGTCCAATGTAGTCGCGCCGACGCACTGCAACTCACCGCGAGCCAAAGCAGGCTTCAACATGTTGCTGGCATCCATCGCACCCTGAGCGGATCCGGCGCCGACTACAGTGTGCAGCTCATCAATGAAGAGGATGATTTCGCCCTGGGCGCGCTCAATCTCTTCCATCGCCGCCTTCAGGCGCTCCTCGAACTCGCCGCGAAACCGGCTGCCGGCAATCATCGCGCCCAGATCGAGCGAGACGACTTTCTTGTTCAACAAGTTATCGGGCACATCGCTTTCGATGATCTTCTGGGCCAAACCCTCGACAATCGCGGTCTTGCCCACGCCTGCCTCGCCGATGAGCACCGGGTTGTTCTTCGTGCGGCGGCTTAGAACCTGAACAACGCGCAAGATCTCGGCGTCGCGGCCAATAACCGGATCGAGCCGGCCCTCGCGCGCCAGATCGGTCAGGTCGCGACTGTACTTCTCCAGCGTCCGGTAGCGGCTCTCCGCCTGCCGGTTGGTCACGCGCTGGCCACCACGAATCTCCTGAATCGCCTCCATCACGCCATCCCGCGTGACGTTAAACTCCTGCATAATCCGGGCGGACGCCGTATTGCGCTCCGACAGGATGGCCAGCAAGATATGCTCAGTAGAGATGTATTCGTCTTTCAGCCGGTTGGCTTCGCCCTGGGACAATTCAAGGACGGTGCGAATTCTGGGGGTGTAGAAGACTTGCCCCACGCCACCACCATAGACGGAGACCTTGGGACTGGCGCGGAGTTCGCGGTCTAATCTTTCCTGCAGCGCCGTTACATCGACGTTAAGTTTGCCCATAATCTGGGGCACGGCGCCATCAGGTTGCTCCAGCAGCGCCAGAAAGACGTGTTCGGTGTCCACCTGGGTATGCTCGTATCGCTGGACGATTTCGTAGGCGCGGGCGGCCGCATCCTGGGCGCGTTCGGTAAATCGGTCAAAACGCATGATTCAAATCCCTTTCGTGTGACCAGCCAAGACGTTCGGCTGGTTCCCATATAGTACCATAGACGTTACAACCCCTGTCCGGGTTGCAACCAGTTGTGATTATAGTCAATGAAAGTAGGATTCGTGTAAGATCGCCGGGCTTGCGGTCGATGGTTCCCCCCAATGGAGCTACAAGACGCGAATGCCCTCACTCTGATCGTACCCGTCACCCCAGGCCATGATTTTGAAAGGCGTAATGACGATCAGCCGCCAGTCGGCGCTGTCATCGTAGCGAAAGTCCCACTCGTACTTGTGATAGAAATGATCAGCCAACGAATCGATTTCGTCCGGTGGCGCCGTGTGCGCCTCCCCTTCAACAACGACGACATTAGCCGTATCGGTAAGCGACAGGGAGACGTTCTGATTGCTGTACATGTTGGCGAATTTCTGGGTCCGGCTTCCTGTGCAGACGTACACCTTGCCCGCCAACCAGACGTACCAGAGCGGCACCAGATGGGGGCGGCCGTCGGCCCGGACGGTTGCCAGCCAGATCGTGTTTTCGCGACTGAGTCGTGCTTCGATGGCCCGCCAGCGCTCAGGGTTGCGTCGTCTCATCCTGTTGCTCTTCTCCGCTGCCGGGCCGGAATCCAGCCCTTACCGGAATACGAGCCGATCGCCCTGCCAGACAACCGCTTCAGCCGGGCACGAATAGCCTAACAGATTGCTGCTCATTCTGGACAGACGGTGGGGATCCCTGGTCGTCAGGCAGCGAAACGTTACGTCATGTGACACGGGCGCGGCAAGCTGATTTTGTTGTAGCACATTTGCTGTCTGTCTGGCAACCGCGGGGGCAGGATCGATGATGACGACCTGCTCGCCACTGACCCTCTGCAAGAGCGGCATGATAAACGGATAGTGAGTACAGCCCAACACCAGAACGTCGGCTCCGGCGGCCAACATCGGCTCTACGGCGCGCCGCACAATTGCTTGCGTCTCCGGTCCGTCCAGATCACCCTGCTCAATCCGCTGGACCAGACCCAGGCACGGGTCTTCGTAGACATCCAGCCCGGGCGCAAAGCGGGTCATGAGCGACGCATATCGTGGGCTGGCAAAGGTACCGGGCGTGGCCAGGACACCCACCACGCCGCTGCGCGTGGCGGCAGCAGCGGGCTTCAGAGCCGGTTCCATGCCCACGATCGGCAGCTGCGGAAAGCTGTGCCGCAGCTCGGTTAACGCCGCAGCAGAAGCCGTGTTGCAGGCCACAACCAGCGCTTTGATTGGCAGCTCCAGCAGTGCGGCAGTTATCGTTGTCACAAACCCGGTCACATCCTGCCGGCTGTGACTTCCATACGGAATGTGAGCCTGGTCGGCGACGTACAGCAGGTTTTCGTGAGGAAGCTGGTCGCGAATGTGCCGCAGGACAGACAGACCGCCGACACCGGAATCGAAGACAGCCACGGGCGCCACAAGGCCACTGTCCGGATCCGGCTTGTCAGTTGACACCGCGTTGCTCACTGGGTGGATTGTCAAGAGCGGTGTGGACCGGCTCAATCGATATCGGTTTGCTCAGCTTGCATCTGGGCGACAACGGCCGTGGCGATCCGGTCAATGCGCCGGTTGTCAAGGATGCGCCACACCAGCAGCCCCGCCGCCCCCAACGCACCCAGACCGGCCACAATTGTGCGCGTCCGCTGGTTCGAGGGCGCGACAGCGATCGCTTGTGCACCATTGACGGGCGATGCGCCTAACGCCGCCGCTGCGTACGGGCTGACCGGGTCGAGGCATTCGTCTTCCAGGCCGCTCATGGTGCGCCGCACGATGGCGTTGGTTGTTGTCTCCAGTAAGCGGGCTGTCACTACCGTCAGGCGGCCGCCCACCACGAGGTCGCCGGCGTAATCCAGGACGGTGCTCCGCTCGCCGACTGGCTCAAGCGATACAATGCCATGACCGCGGGCCATACCTGATGGACTCTCGGCATTCATCGTCAGCGTGAAGCGTTCGCCGGGAACGATATCGGTGAAGAAAAGCGTGCCCGTAAACGTATCGTCAATCGGCCCGATACGTTGGCGAACGGCAAAGCGGTACTCTTGCTCATCGACCGCTTCCATGCGCTCGCACCCAGGCACGACACGAGACAGCACGCCGGGTTGCTGCAGGAGCGCCCAGACCGTTTCAGGAGATTGGTTGAGAACGTGACTGCCCGTAACCTTCATTTTGTTTGCCCTCGGATAGGTTTCCTTCGGAATGTGTGAGTCTGCACGCCGACACTAGCGAGCAAGCGAAGCCGCCTCATTGCTTTCGAGCCACTCTGCAAAAGCTTCACGGGCATTGGCCATGAAACCTTCGGCGATCTCTTCAATACGCCCTTCCGATATCCCTACGGCAATTCGGTTGACCACCCGCTTGGGCATCATGCGCAAGCCGCGTGGCCGCGGCAATTCGGCGCGAAAGCGAAACTGGTAATCTATCGCCGTGCCGTCGTCCTCCGCATGGAGGTAGGCAGTGCTGCTGTAGTAGCCGTAGCCAGATGTCGAATTCAATGACGCGCCAGATTCGACGAGTTCTTTCCCCTTGAGCGGCTGGATAATGATGGCCATCTCGTCAGCGTGGACAATGCTTTCAAGGTCACAGACGATATTGATGGTGTAGGCACCCAACTCCACCGTCTGATACCGGATGCGAATCTCGTTGGCATCGTAGGCGTGGAGAAGCGTGATGTGGGGCAAGTGAAAAACGACCCGGCTGAGATCGCTGAAATAGTGCAGCGTTGTCTTGGGATCAGCCGGGAAGTAGAACTTGCGCTGTATCGTGCCGTCAAGCGTGATCATGGTTAGTTCAGTGGGAAAGAACTCCTCGATCTAGTCTGCCGGATTGCCGTCAATCACTCCATCTTGTCGCCAACGGAACCACTCTCCTGGGACTGAGCCTGATGAATCATCTGATCCAGCTTGGTAGAAAGCGTCTGCAGCTGCGCGTGCAGCTGCACCAACTCTTCCTGCGAAGGCACGTCCGGACTGTCGAGCAACTCATCTAGGCTGTGCTCGCTGCGACTAAGAAAGTCTGTCGAAAACGGCATCGGCTCCATCAGCTTGTCGCGCAGTCGTAGGCCTTCCTCGCGGGCCAGCTCCCCTTTACTCATCAGGTATTGGAGCCGGCGATCAATCTCCTCGTCGACCTGCCGCCACATATCGAGCGGCAGCGACAAGCCGCGACGCAGTGACGTCAGGGTGTCGCCACCGGCACGCACCAGATTCGTCAGCACAGCTTTCGGTAAGAAGCCGCCCTGCTGCTTCTCCTGCTCAAAGATGATCTGGCTGAGCGTGACGGCCGTCAGATCTTCCTCGGTGGCGTGATCAATCACCACCACTTCGTCACCGGCTCGAATCGACGAGGCAATCTCGCCCAGGGTGACGTAGCGCTTTGCTTCGGTATCGTATAGCTTGCGGTTGGGATATCGTTTAATTAGAGGCATTCAGGTGGCTCCGCCGTCGCACAGGATCACAGGAAAGATTATAGGCGCGTACGGGCGGGGCGCAAGCTCCCGGATTGGGCGATATAGATTGGCCACAGACAAGCGCCTGACTCAGGTGTCGCCTTATTCGGGAGAACGTTCGCTGACCGGCACAAAGATTGGCGATGGCGCCGGGTCAGGCCGCCGACTAATCGCGCTCCAGCTCAGCCAATTCGTCGACCTTCTTGCTCAGCTCGGCAATCTGCGCACTGAGTGACTCAATCTCACTTTTGGACGGAATGTTAAGGCGACCAAGCGTCCCGTCGAGTCCGCGGTCAATCTGGCCCTCGGCACGCTTGGTGCCGCCCCTGACCATTTCCTTCTGGCTATCCACGACGTCGTTGACGAGCTGGCGAGCATCGCCTTCGGCAATCTCACCCCGTTCAACCAGCTTATTGACGAAGTCCTCAATCTCTTCCTGGGCCAGCACAGCCGCGCCAATACCAGCCATCAGCACCCGGCGCAACCCAGAGAGGAGCGCGTTTGATTCAGCTGCATCCGACTCTGCTGCGGTTGTATCCGGTGTCTCGATTTGATTTGTCATAAATGTTCCTCACCTGACCTGCGGTTCGATGGGTATAGAAAGCGCTGCAAGTCGTATGAAAAGGCGGGTGCTCAATGTCACTTTTCCACCATCCATGACGCAGCGCATTATGCGCAATAGTATCATACGGTCGGACAATGTGTCAACAGCGCTGCCGTGCCCCGTTTCTTATCCGAAGTATCGATTTTCACGGTCATATCCTGCCGGGTAATCTTGGATTATGTTAACAAATCTGACCTTTCCGACCGGGCAATTATGATGGATAATGGGATGGAAGCACAGGCACAGTCAAACAGGAGCGTACAACCATGACCGGAGAGAACGAACTGCTGAGCGACAGCGAGCGCAGCACATGTAATGCCATCGCTTTGCGAGACGATTTGGACGGGCAGCGCGCCCGGGCCGTGTTGGCGGTCGACGAGGGCGCTTCCTATTCGGTAGCCGGAGAAAACAGCGGCCTGACGGCGGGTCAGGTCGAGTATTTCGTCCGCAAGTTTCGCGAGCAGCGGTTGGACGCATTTTCGGCCGAGGTGCTGGAGGTCAGCGGTGAAGAGGTGTTGGCCGACGCAGCCGACGCGCAGCAGCTTCGGGAACTTGTGGACGAGTTGAACGCTCTCGTGGGCCAGTTGAACCGCGCTCTGGACGAACCGGTCGAGGCCACGCCATCCCCCTACTCGCCTACTGGCCTGCTGGTTCTGCTGCGGGACAGCGCCCGCAAGCTGACGCCAGAAGCGCAGAAGGCCACACTGCAGGCGTTCGAGGGCATGACCGTCGACGACATGATGGACCTCGAGACATGGAAAGGCCTGGCCTATATGTTCACCTACTCGACCCGCTTCCAGGCCGAGCAGATGCGCGACCGCGTGAGCGACACAATCAACGAGGTCGTTCCGGAGCCAGTGCAGCCGGCGCGGCTGTGGCAGGTCGGCCGCCAGGCGATGGACAAGATTACACCCGACATCATCAAGCAAGTCCTGGGTACATTCGAGGGCGCGACGCGCGAAGATATGCTCGACCCGGATACATGGAAAGGCGTCTTCTATATGCTGTCCTATTCGATTCAATTCCAGGCCGAACAACTCAAGCAGCGACTCATAGACGCCAACGAAGGCAAGTCCGACACGGACGCGGCGTAGCAGTCGCGCTCGCGCGGACCTTTGATGGATGAGACCGCCACCAGTGAAATTGTCGCGGGCACACGCCTGGTCCGTCTGCTAAGGGCGACGTCACAGGTCTCATTCACCCTGTTTTTCGTACTGCTGCTGGGCGCCAACAGCGTCGCTGCTGACGGCGGTCCGCTGACATGGCTGCCCTTACTGCGATTGCCGGTCGCCGGGGGTGATTGGGACAGCATCGGGCCGGTGGCGCTGCTGCCGATTGTGTCGCTGTTTGCCTGGCTCGGCAGCCGTCGCCTGACCATCTCACCCCCAAAGTTCTCATTCGGCTGGTCCCGGCTAACCATTCTGGGTGTCGCCATTGGCCTCCTGGCGCTTGGTCGCGTTGGCCTGGCCTGCGTGGACGGCGGTTGCAGCACCGGTTCGCTCTTTCGGCTCACCATCTTGCTGTCCCTTGGAGCGTGGGCCTATCTCTACGTTGTCAACGAGCAGCCCGATCTCTTCTGGGTCGCGGCACCAGTCATTGTGCTCCAGTCCGTCGCGGGGATTGCCCAGTTCTGGTCGCAGAGTGACCTCGGCTGGCAATTGCTCGGTGAACGGACACTCGATCCGGCTGTCAGCGGCATCAGTGTCGTCTGGCGCGATGAGGCCAGATGGCTGCGTGCCTATGGCCTGACCGGACACCCCAACATGCTCGCCCGGACCCTCGTCCCATTCCTGCTGATGATCCCGATCCTGGCGCGGGACGCATCTGTGGGCCGGCGGCGCTGGCTCGGTCTAGTCTTTCTGTTCGGCATTGGCGGAATGCTCGTCACGCTGTCGCGCTGGGCGTGGGCCTGTCTGCTGCTCGGCCTCTTGATCAACGCCGTGGGGTTTGCGCTGCACACGGTACGCAGCCGAGCTGTTACCCTGCCCCGGACGGCTCTGGTCACTATCGCGGCATCAGGCATGATGATTCTCTTGTTCCTGGTTGGGTACGGCGACACGGTTGCCGGGCGTGCCGTTGTCACCAGTTCCGCTACCGAAACGATGTCAGTCGGCGAGCGGCAGCGAGACCTGGCGATCGGCTGGCGGTTGGTGCAGTCGGCTCCCGCGGTTGGGGTTGGGTATGAAGGATACCTGCCCGCGGCCCAAGCGTTGGACCCAACGGCCGACATTTCGCACACGATTCCGTTGTGGTGGGCGGCCGAGTTGGGCGTGTTGGGCGGTGGGCTGTGGCTGCTGCTGCTGGCGGCGCCGCTCTGGCGGGCGGGCGTTCTGGGTCGCTACGCACCATATACTGCGCTGTGGCTCGGCTTCTGGCTGCTGGGGCTGCTGTATGCCGGTCCCAATCCACTTGCAGAAGTTCGCAGCGTCCTGATGGCCGGACTCGTTGCGGCTGTGGTAGCGTTAAGCGCAAGCGAGGCGGACAACAGCGTCCTTACGTGAACGCGGGCACAATACGGCCCGACTGACCTTGCCGGGTGACAACGCCTCATGTAGTATTCGCTGTTGCACACTTTTCCTCTGGAGGTTACATGGACGAAGCCATTGACCTGCGACCTTATGTGGGAGCCTTACTAAACTATTGGTGGGTTATCGTTGGCGCAGCGTTGGTAGCCGGAGCACTCGCGCTCGGTTTCTACTTTCTATCAACACCCACTTACGAAGCAACAGCACTGGTCGCTGTCACTGAACCGGCACAACGATTGCAGTTTGATCCGCGCATCGAAGACACTTTGGAAACGGATCAGTTGCTGCGATCCTATCCCGAATTGGCGATGAGTGATGAGCTGCTGGTCAGCATGCTGCCACAACTGATAGAAGAGTCAGACGGACGCATTGAGTCTTTGGCCGAATTGAAGACCCGCCTGACAGCCACTGCGGGCACCGACTCTCGCCTGCTGCGACTGACGGCCCGGTCGATCGATCCCGATCTGGCGGCCATGATAGTCAACCGCTGGGCGACCACGTTGGTAGACACAACCAACGAGGTGCTCTTCGGCAGCACAGTCGGCGACGACGACTTTTATTCCGACCAGTTGGTCAACACCGGCGCGCAGTTGGCGGCGGCTGAGCAAGCGCTTGTTGACTTCCAGGCCCGCAATCCACTGGTCATCGTCGACAACGAACTCATTTCTCTGTCAGAGTTCCAGTCCGAAACGCTTGCCACCCAGCGACGCCTGTCCGCGCTGTTGGACAATATAGACGCACTGCGTTCACAACTGAGCGACCGTTCGGGCAACGAGATTTCGCTGGCGGACCAGTTGACGGCACTGGGTTTGCAGCTTCAGGCGTACAACACCAATCTCAGCGGTCCGGGGCAGTTCCAACTGGCCGTAGGTACGGAAATTACGGCCGGAACGTTAGCAGAGCAGCTTGCTCAGCTGGATGAACTGTCAGCAGCCATCACCCAGCAGCTGGCATCGACCGATGACGCGCTGGTAGACCTCGAGATGGACATCCTGGAGCGTCAAGGTGAGAAGCAAGCGCTGTTGGTCCAGTCCAACCAGTTACTGCGGGACCGTGATGTTGTTCAGGAGACATATGTCGCGCTGGCTCGCAAGGTAGACGAAGAGCGCATCGCCTCCGGGGATACCAGTCGCGGGGCGCGATTGGCCAGCCGCGCTTCGGTTCCTGATATGCCCACGCAAGCCAGCTTGCCGCTTACGCTGCTCATCGCCTCCGCAGTGGGTGCTATGCTCGCGGCCGCCGGCATCATCCTGATGACATGGTGGCGCCAGAGCCGCGGTACGGCGACCTAGCCGGCAGCAGCGTTGTGGCCGGGCCGACTGCCATGGGCTTCCGATGAACATTCCCCACGCTCGGCTCTTGCTGGGTCTTGTCCTGCTGGCCATTGTGGCGGTTCTCCTCCGAGCCGCCCAACTGCAGGCTGTGACCGTCCGTAACACAGGTGTCCTGGCGTTCAACCGGTCTGTAGTCGCGCCGGACAACAACCATTCTGAAGTGCTGACGGCCGAAACCCGGCTGCAAACGGCCGCCGCGCTCAACCCCACCCACCAATCGACACAGAGGCTACTTGGCTACGCGTACCTCGCCCAAGGACGCGAGGATGCTGCTGTGACAGCGTGGCAGAGTGCGGGTGACATGGGCGTTGAGTTGGTGGGTCGCGGCAGCACCATAGAAGAGACGGGGGCACTGGATGATGCATTGCGCTGGTATCATCTGGCTGCTGCCGCAGACCCTCAACAACCAGAGAGCTATCTGCGTGCTGGGGCAATACTGGAACAGCGCGAGGCGTGGCAAGCAGCTGCCGAATTGTATCGCACAGGCGTGGCAGCCGGTGGTCCGGCATCAGAAAACAGCGACCTCTACTACCGGTTGGCCAATGCCGTGTCGCGCCTTCCCGAACCAATCAGTTGGTCAGATGTCTTATTCGCAGCCGCAAGAGCCACAAGTCTCGGCAATTTCAACAGTGCGTACAACAGCGTGCAGGTCCATTATGTCATGGGGCTGGCGCTTCTGGAGCTTGGGCGAACACGAGAGGCACAGTCCGCCTTTGCCCAGGTTGTCGGGGCGCGACCAGACGACTATTGGTCCAACGTTCAGCTTGGTCGCCTCGCCTGGTCGCTGGATGACAATGCGCCGCTTGCCGAACGATATTTGCGAGCGGCCATCTCACATAACCCGGCCATCAAAGCAGCATATCGGGATCTGGCCGAGCTGCTCTTCGAGAGCGGACAACTTGAGGACGCCATCACCACGTACGAACTCTTGTTGGCGCTAGATCCCAATGACCCGGCCGTGCGCGAGAAATTGGACGCCATTCGTCCCGGCAGCTAACCTCTTACCGAACCGGTTCTCGCGAACCGGCCGCCAGATCGCCATCACCTATGTCTGCAACCGGCAACACCCCGCCCTCCGGCTCCTTCCTCAAACGTTCAGTCTTGCTGAACGCTCTGTTTGTCGTCGAAGGCGTGGGGACGTTTCTCCAGGACGTGGTCGTGGCAGCCTCCATCGGGCTGAGCACCCAGTCAGACATTCTGTACGCTGCCTGGAGCCTGCCCCTGACGATCGGCCGCGGCATGTTCCAAAGCTTGACCAACTCCTTCATGGGTCTTTTCGACGATGGGCGCGAAACGGGAGCGGCTTACGATCAGGCCATCACCGTGATTGGGGCGCTGGGCATTGTGTTTGCCGGGTTGATGGCGCTCACCAGCTCCTTCTGGTTTCCACTGACCGTTCCCGGTGCCGACGAAGCGGCTAGAGTGGCCGGGCAGCCACTGGCCGCCATTCTCTCGTGGCTTATCGCCTTTCTGGCCCTGTCGGAAACGTTCCGGGCGATCTACTACCGGGAGAACAAGCTGCAGATTCCTTCGATTGCTCGCGTCCTGGGCGCGGCAACCACGATCATCCTGATGCTCACGGTTGGACGCTCTGGCGATCTGACGGTCATCGCCTGGAGCATCGTCGCCGGCGCGGCGCTGGAGACTACGATTGATCTGGCTGGTCTGTGGCTGATCTTGCACGTGGGCTTCCGGCCACAATGGCCGGAGCGAGCCGCACTGGGCGAAATGGCCCAGGTCGTTGGCACGCCGCTGCTCGGCCAGGGCGTGCGCGTTCTGGCGGGCGCGGCCGAGCGGGCACTGGCCTCTTATCTGGGACCGGGCGCGCTAACGGCCGTTTCCTTCGCCAGCCGCATTGTGATCACGATGGAGCGCTTCGTCTTCCGGGGCTTTCTCATCACGACCATTCAGTCTGTCGCCGGACGCGAGGCGCCTGACCTCAATAGACGGTTCCGGCTGGTACTTCTGTTCGCCAGTGCCCGCAGGCCGTCATCCTGGCGACGCTGGCGGAGCCACTGGTGGGCGCGGTATTTGAGCGAGGCCGTTTTACACAGGAAGATGTCGAACTCTTGGCGACAGCCTTACAGGCATACGCACCAGCGATCATCGGCATCGCTCTGACCCGTATTCCACTGGCGGTCGCTTACGCCAAGAAACAGAGCGGCGTGGTCTTTGGCTTCTTCGTGATCGTGTCCGGTGGTCTTAATCGGCGTCGAGTCGGCTGGGATTATTTCGAACCTGGGTGGTATCCGGGTGTTCGGACTGGCGTATGCGGTGTCGCTCTTCTCAGGGGTTCATCTGGTTGTACTTGAGAACGATCAAGCCGCTCAACATTGTCTTGCTAGCAGACTGGCCTGTTTCAGCTGGCCATGCTTGGCTTGCTCGTTCTGGGGGGTACAATTGTTGCGTCCGTCTACTGACCATGCTTACGGTTGACGTGGCCCATGCAGGAGTGGTTGTGCTCTGGGCGGCAGCGCCCTCGCCGTGGTCTTAACCGTTGTCGCCATGAGGGCCTTCGATTTAGGGAGTCTACCTGGCTCTCGGGTGAACTCAAGAAGCTGCGTTCATGAAGGTCACCTTATTGTCACATGTCTTTGGCCCGAATATGGGTGGAGGGGCGGTACCGCGTCTGCCCTCCTGGCCCAAGGGTTGCGGGCACGCGACATCGACGTGCACGGTTATTGCCACCCACGACGGGCCTAGCGAGTACGACCACGACGCCGGAAGGTATTCTCGATCCATACCATGCCGCCCAGCAATCTGTACTGGGTGGAGAACAAGGACGCCATTCGCCGCCCGCCAAAGTCGTTTGGCAGTTAGTCGACTACCTGGAATCCCCGGACTATGGGCCGGTACAAGCGGCTACTGGCCGCGCGAAGCACCGGACATCGTCCACGTCCACAAGATGCGCGGGCTTTCGCCGGCTGTCTGGTCTGCCGCCGCAGCCGCGGGCTGCCGTCCCATTGTCCAGACCTGCCGGGATTACGAAGCGATGAGTCCGGAAGGCACCTTGACCGGTCGGCATCGGCCGTCTGGCGGCAACGGGGCGCTGGGCGCTACGACCCTATCAGGCGTCTCGCGCCCGTCTCTCCAACATGATGGACATGGTAACTGCCCCAGCCAGTACACGCTGAACACGGTCGACCGGAGCGAGGGTTCTTTCCGCAGGCGCAGCGGATGGTCGTGCCCAACACCCACGGCATGACTCTCGCTGAAGCTGGCTACGCTGGGCAGCTCCGTGATGAGGGCAGACCATCAGCGATGAAAGGCCGCTGCGCTTTCTCTATCTGGGACGTCTGGAAACAATCAAAGGGGTGTGAGACACTCTGCGACGCATTTGTCCAGAGTCGCGGGCCAGGCGCCGCAATGCTGAACTACACATCGCCGGGTATGGCACGCAGGAACAGGCGCTGCGGGACAAGTACGCCCCCCACCCGAGGATATCGTTCCATGGCGCAGTCTATGGCGACGAGAAGCAAGCGCTGGTGAGCAGCTGCGATGTCCAGGTCGTACCGTCCGAGTGGGCCGAGGTGTTTGGCAATGTCATTGTTGAAGCCTACGCGTTCGGCAAGCCGGTCATTGCCAGCAGCAGCGGCGGTATGCCCGAACTCATACGCGAAGGCGAGACCGGCTTCCTGGTACCGCCCGGCAACGTCAAAGCGCTGGCGGCAGCGTTGGAACGATTCGTCAGTACACCGGAGTTGGCAAGCTTGTTGCGCGATGCCTGCTTTTCTGAAGCCCCAGCCTATGCCGTCGAGACCATTACCGACTGCTATCTGCGAGTCTATGAGCAGGCGCAGGAACGCGTGGCCAACGCGAACACGACGCCGCCCTCTGAACCAGTGACCGCCAGCACCGCAGGCAGGGAGCAGTGATAGTGATGTCGACCGATCCCGATTTCATCCTGATTGGCGCGGCCAAATCCGGCACGTCGGCTCTCTATCACTTTCTGCGCCAGCACCCGCAGGTGTTCATGAGCGTCAACAAGGAGCCCAACTATTTCGCCCTGCAGAGCCAAACACTGGCATTCGCCGGACCGGGGGATGTGGGCATCAACCAACGCTCGGTGACAACTCGCGAGGCGTATGAGGCGCTGTTCGCCGGCAAGCAGCCGGGCCAGTTGTCTGGGGAAGCATCGACACTCTACCTGTACCATGAAGCCGCACCGGCCCACATACGGCGGCAGCGACCGGATGCAAAGTTGATCGCCATCCTGCGCAACCCGACCGACCGCGCCTTTTCAAGCTTCCTCCACACCCGCCGCGACAGTCGGGAACCGTTGGCCGATTTCTCGGCGGCGTTGGCGGCGGAGCCGGAACGCATCGCCGCGAACTGGTCCCATCTGTGGCATTACCAGCGGGCCGGCCATTACGCTGAGCAAGTCGAGCGCTACCTGGAACAGTTCCCGCGCGAGCAGCTGCTGTTCCTGCTCTATGATGATCTGGCGGCTGATCCGCAGCGCGTCCTGCTTAAAATCTACGGCTTTCTCGGCATCTCTGACCAGGTAGACATTGACACCGACAGACGGTACAACGCCTCCGGGCAAGCCCGCTCCGCCAGGTTGCAAACGTGGATAGTTCGGCCTAACCCGCTCAAGACATGGGTCAGGCGCTTCCTGCCAGACGATCTGCGCCTGGGCATCATGCAGTCGCTGCAGGAGTTCAACGTTTCCCGAAATGGTAGTCCAAAGATGACGGACTCTGAACGAGCGTTTTTAGACGCCCAGTTTCAGGATGAGCGTGGCCGGCTGGAATCGTTGATCGGTCGCGACCTGTCAGCCTGGGAACAGGCGGAGGCTGGCACCTAGTCCATGACTGCAACGACAAGTCAACGACAGCCAGTAGAAGCCGCTTCGGACCGCGCTCCCTTGCGGATACCCTTTCTCACGACCTCGTTCGCTGACGACCTCTACTACTACCTGCTCTTGTGGCCCGTATGGTGGGCGATGGGCATTGAACAGCTCTTGCTGCCGTTCTTCCTGGGATGGGAGTTCGTGCGGAGTCTTGTCCAGCAGCGCGCCCAGTTTACGCTCAATCGAACCGCGCTCTGGGCGCTGCTCCTGGCTGTCTGGTCTGTCGTGCCCATCTACGCTCTGGACACGGAATACCTTGACCTCTTCGTCAAGGAAATCGCGACCATGTTGTCCCAGTTCTTCATCCTGTTTCTGTTCTGGAATCAGGTGCGGACAGCAAGAGAGTGGTGGCGCATTTCCCGTGCGGTCGAACTGTTGGCGCTCTATGTCTCACTCGGCAGCCTCATCTTCCTGACTGGCCTATGGCAGGGAGAGTTCGTGTCGGGTGTCGGCCGCCTGCTGCCCGCCGGTCTGGCGGAGAGTTCCAGCTTCTTCGAGTCGATTGCCGTGCGGGCGTTTGGCGGCACCGATCCCGGGAGCGGCGTGCTGGTCGCTCGCGTCAGCAGCTTTTCGCTCAAGTTCAGCGGGTTGAGCATGATCAGCTTGCTGCTCATTCCATTCACTGTCTGGCGCATCGAGGCCAATCGCGGCTGGTGGCGTCTCATCAGTGTCGTTACCCTCATTGGCCTGTTCGCCTCTCTGCTTTACGCCGAGTCGCGGGTGGCGTATGCGGCTTTCCTGGCGGGGCTGGCGCTCTATGTCACGCTGCGTTCGGGATTGATGCGCGGACACAACAAGGCGTTCTCGATTGCCGCCGGTGTCGTGGCAGTCGCCGCGCTGCTGGTCTTTGTCTACATCGCTTACTCGACCGTGGTCGAGGCCGTTCAACTGGTCGTCTTTGATTGGCGGCCCGGCAGCTGGTTTGTGCGTTTCCGCATCTACGAGGAAACGCTGCGCCTGCTTCCGGAGCATTGGCTGGCGGGCTGGGGCACGTCGATTCGCATTCCCAACGCCCCGAGCAACTATTCTGCTGGCACCCACAGCAGCTATCTGGGCATGCTGTTCCAGCACGGTGTCGTTGGTTTGGGTCTCTACCTGCTCATCTGGTTGTCCGTCTGGCGCGCCACCTGGCGCGGCATGCAGCAGCCGAACAAGAGTCAAATTGGAATTCACGTTCTGGGCAGCGATCATGAGCGGCTTTTTGGCCTACAATATTCGCGAGGCATTTGATACGTGGTGGTGGGATCAGATGACCACCGTCGTCGTCTGGACACTGTGGGGTATGGCCATCACTGCGTTCCGGGCGTTTCAGGAACCCTGACGAGGCGGCCACGACGCTGCCAAGCCGGAGCGGCACAAGAACGGAGACGGCTCATGACGGCCGACCGACGATCATGATCGAGCAGGACAGAACACACGCAAGGGCCAGGCGCACCCTCATTCAGCAGTGATGCCCTTTCGAGCCAGTGGTCCGGGCACACGATACCGTACAGATTCTCAACGTACCCGTTCACCGACTGACTGTCGACGCTCTGAACAACGCAGATCGCCGGTCTCTGATCGACAACGATCAGCATGCTCTTGTGCTCAACGTCAATGTCCACTGCCTGAATCTCGCCGCTGAGAACCCGTGGCTCGAAACGATTCCTCAATGAGGCGGAAATCGTCTTCTGCGACGGAGCCGGCGTCGTTCTTGGCGCGCGCATGTCTCGGCCACGCCATGCCACCGCGCATTACGTATGCCGACTGGATGTGGCAGTTGGCCGACTTCGCCGAGCAGCGAGGCGATTCGATGTTCTTTCTCGGCGCGAAGCCCGGTGTGGCCGACCTGGCAGCCGCCCGGCTCCAGGAGCACCACCCGAAGCTGCGCATTGTCGGCACCCAGCATGGCTACTTCGACCAAGACGGCAGGCAGCGCCGAAAATGAGGCCGTACTCCAACGCATCAACGAGCTCAACCCAACTTTCTGGTGCTTGGGATGGGCATGCCATTGCAGGAAAAGTGGTTGATGGAGAACTGGCCTGCGTGTGGAGGCCAACGTGGCCCTGACCGGCGGCGCTGTCTTCGACTACATTTCCGGTGAACTACAGCGCGCACCGGAGTGGATGACCAACAATCATCTGGAATGGCTGGGACGTTTGGCCATTGAACCAGGCCGCTTGTGGCGTCGCTATGTGCTTGGCAATCCCTCGATTTATGGCCCGCGTTCTGGGCCAACGCTTTCGCGGCCAGTAAGCTCAGTTTGTCCCTCGCCCACTAGTAGCTATAATTACCTTTGCATTGCACCAATTTTCACAACTGAGGCAAGCCCTCAATCGCCAGAGGTGTAACTTCGCGGCCGATGCCCTTGGATGTGTGTGGGCAGTGCAAGCGGAAGGTTTAAGGAGATAAGTCCGGGTTTCGGGCCCCGGGCAAGGCAGAAGCAGTGGAGTAACGAGCGGAGGGTATATGTTGCGGCGATTTGGCGTCAATTACGCCATCTTCTCTATTTTGCTGGATGTTGGGCTAACCATCGTCGCCCTCGTCCTGGCGATTTTCTTGGTGACCCGCATCCCCAACCTCCCTACGTTCAGCGGCTCCCTTCAAGTCAACGTTCCAGGAATCGTCTTTGTCATCGTCCCACTCCTCTGGGGTACGACATTCCTGGTTGCCTCCGTCTATGATCCCAAGCGAATCTACAAGGCGATCGACGAACTCCAGATCGTCACAGTCGCCACATTGGTGGCGGCGCTTCTGTTTGCTGGATTCCTTTACCTGACCTATCGAGACTTTTCTCGCTGGCTGTTTGTCATCTTCGTCGGCCTCGATCTGGTGATGCTGATCGGCTGGCGCATCATTGCACGCTCAGTCTTCCGTCTGGGGAGGCTTCCCGGACCTGAGCGGCGCGTGCTGATCGTTGGCGCCGGTGATGTTGGGCAACGTGTCGGTCAGATGATTCAGGAGTACGAGTGGATGGGTCTCAACCTGTCCGGCTATCTCGACGACAATGATCAGCCGGGCAATCGCAATGGCGATGTGCAGACGGTGGTCCTCGGCAAAGTAGACGATGTACGGACTATCGTCCAGTCGCGACACGTCGATGACGTAGTAATCGCGCTGCCCCAGCGTGCCTACGACCAGATTAACGCGCTGGTCCTGGCCATGCATGACCTGCCCGTTCAGGTTCGCGTGGTGCCAGATTATTACAGCCTGGCGTTGTACCGGGCAACTGTCGAAGATTTCGGCGGCCTTCCTATGATCAATCTACGTGACCCTGCCCTTAACGAAGTCCAGCGCCTTGTTAAACGCGCTTTTGACCTGGTCATCGCCGGGACAATTCTGCTGGTGGCTTCGCCTTTCATGCTAGCTATCGCCCTGCTCATCAAGCTCGACTCCCCCGGCCCCGTCATCTTCCGCCAACAGCGTGTGGGCGAAAATGGTCGCCTGTTCCCCATGTACAAGTTTCGCTCGATGGTGGTCGGGGCAGAGGCAATGCAATCCGACGTCGAGGAAACGACACAGGACGGCAAGCTCATCTTCAAGAAAGCCGATGATCCACGCATCACCAACATCGGCCGTCTGCTGCGCCACACCAGTCTGGACGAACTGCCCCAGCTCATCAACGTCATGAAAGGCGACATGAGCCTTGTCGGCCCGCGCCCGGAACTGCCCTGGTTGGTAGGCCAATACGAACCGTGGCAGCACAAGCGCTTTGCTGTGCCCCAGGGAATGACCGGCTGGTGGCAGATCAACGGTCGTGCCGACAAACCGCTCCATCTGCATACCGAAGACGACATCTACTATGTGCAGAACTACTCGTTGTGGATGGACATCTATATCCTGCTGAAGACGCCGTGGGTGGTTGTCCGAGGCAAGGGCGCCTATTGACAGCCCCAGCGGGATCGAGCGGGCAGGAACTGTGTCGTCCGGTCAAAGCATTACCCAAACCATGACCGCCGGCCGCGACCTTTCGCGTGCGCTCCCGCTGCTGGAGGCGGTCATCGTTGTGCTGAGCGCCCCGTTTCTCCTCTTCCCGGAACGATTACCAGTCGCCACGCTTCTCGGGCTAGTGGCCCTGGCCATCGTGTGGCTGCTGCCCTTCTGGCTAACGCGCTCGTCCGGCCTGTCATCTACCCCCTATAACATTGCCCTTGTGCTGTGGGGCGGCGTGTTGAGTCTCGCCATTCTGGTGTCGGCCGATCCCGCGCAAACGCTTCCTAAAGCGACCGGCCTGATCCTGGGGCTGGCTGTCTGGCGTCTGCTTATCATCCTGCCCCGCTCGGCGCGGCACATTCGTCTGGCCACGGGCCTTTATATTCTGTTCAGCGTGGGCATCATTGCGTTCGGCCTGTTCGGCCTGCAAGAGCTGCCCAAGATTCCGGCGCTGGCTGCGTTCTCACCCTCACGATTCGCCATTTGGCCGGACACATTGGGTCTGGGCATCCACCCCAACCAACTGGCTGGCATCATCTGTCTCGTTCTCCCGTTACCCGTGTCGCT
This sequence comes from uncultured Chloroflexia bacterium, assembly GCA_963715935.1. Classification (GTDB taxonomy): domain Bacteria; phylum Chloroflexota; class Anaerolineae; order Promineifilales; family Promineifilaceae; genus Promineifilum. The sequence continues at coordinate 1,512,269 of CAVQSM010000011.1, forward strand.
TCTGGCTAGCGGGCGCGGCTCGCGGCTAATCCGCATTGTGCTGGCCATCGTTGTGGCAGCAATCATCATGGCGCTGGTATTCACCCAGAGCCGCGGCGGCTGGGCGGCCGCCGCCGGTGGGCTGTTCGTGCTGCTGGCGCTGTGGGCGCTGGCCATGCCACCTTCGGCCGCTCGCCGCCTGGTGCGCGGGGCGGTGGTCGCATCTATGATCGCTGCCTTCGGCGTCTTGCTGTGGATTGGGCCGCAGCGCATCGCCCAATGGTGGTCGGAGCCGCCCCAGGAGACGGTCGTAGGCACGTTCTCCACCCTGACCTACCGGCAGGAGTTGTGGCCCTGGGCGCTCACTGCAGTGTCCGACTTTAGTCTGACAGGCACTGGGCTGGGCGCATTTCGCGAAGTAGCCTTCCGCCTTTACCCGGTGCCCCTGTCCGCCGACAGCGACATTGGACACGCCCACAACATTTTCCTGCAAACAGCGCTGGACGTCGGGCTGCCGGGTCTGGTCATCTATCTGGCAATCATTCTGGTCGCGCTGGCCATTGGCTGGCGGCTGGCCCGCCAGTCGGCCGACTGGCGGGCCACAGCACTGGGATTGACAGCGGGGCTGATCGCCCTGCACATCTTCGGATTGGCCGATGCGGTGGCACTGGGAGCCAAGCCGGCTATTCTATTCTGGTTTGCGTTGGGCTTGCTGGCGGCCATGCTCCTGGCCCCGGACACAGCCGAAACGGCCGCCCTTACCTAGAAACAGGGTGCATCCGGTTACGACTTGCTTGACGACTGGTTACCGGCTGCTTTGGCCCATTCCCATCCGCGCGCGCATGGCCAGCAAACGCTCCAGCTCCGCGGGCGGCAGCGGCTCTGCCGCGCTCTCCGGATCCCCCCCGCCCAATTGGGCCAGCATGAACAGGATCCGCGCGTTCTGCTCCACAGCCTCAAGGCGCAGGAACGCTTGCATCGGCGAGCTACCTACCGTAAGCGAACCATGACGCTGCAAAATGATGGCGTCGTGGTCGGCAATCAGGGTGCGAATGGCCGTGGCATTCTCCTCGCTGCTGGGTAGGGCATACGGTGCCGTAGCGACAGGCCCGACCATCAGGATGGATTCCGGCACCATGCCACCGTCCATCGGAATGTTGGCAATCGAGAGCGTAACGGCCACAGGCGGATGAGCGTGGACGACGGCCTGTATATCGGGTCTCCGGCGGTACGCCTCCAGATGCATGGGCAGCTCGCTTGTCGGTCGCAGCCCGCGGGCCAGCCCGTCCTGCGGCTCGAACGGTATACCCGACTGATCATCGACGACCAGCAGATCGGCCGCCGCCAGCGATCCTTTTGGCACGCCCGACGGCGTAATCAGCAGACGATCCGGCCCCAGACGGGCGGACACGTTGCCATCGATGCCGACAATGAGATCCTTCTCGTACATGAGACGGCCGACATGGACAATTTCATCTCGCAGTTGCTGTTCCCGGTCCACCAGTGCTCCCTCCCTCAGCCCGTCGCCGGACTGCTTTCGTAACGTGCCACCTCGGCAATGAGCCGGGCCGGATTGTGGTCGAATTCGGCCGGGTCAATCTCATGGCGCGTCAAACCCATCAATGTGTCGTTGAGGCAGCGATTGACCGGAGCAGCAATGCCCTGACCCGCTCCCGCCGCCGCAATCGCGCCGTTATGGTAGACCACTTCACTCATGCCCTTATCGTTGTACAGGTCAATGTGAAACGACGGCATCTTCTCTCCCCGTCCGCTGACTACCATGCCGGTCATTACGGCCTTCAGCAGAAAGCGTGGCGTCGCCACCATACCAAAGCCCAGCCACCGGGCAGGCGCACCAGGCAGATTCATCAGCGGAATATTGAGCCGCCGCATAACCGCCATCGTCTCGGTCAGCATCCGCATTTCTAGCTTGAAGACGTCGGGGTCGGCATACAGCTCGTCGACCGGCATATTGAGTATAGCCGAGGTCGCGTTGCCGATGATGTTGAGGAACGCCTTCGACCACTTCATCGACTGGTAATCGGCCACGTTAACAGTGTGGACGCCAGCCTCTTGAAACGGCCGCACCCAGCGGTCGATCGGCTGCCCGGCCATCACAGGCGCTATGCCCAACCCGCGATTGGTCTTCTCCACCAACAGTTGGTTCACCCCGGTGCGGGCGATGGGCAGCGTCAACGCCCCGGCCAACACACGCTCCGGGCCGAAGCAGTCGGCAATCAACTCCTCCACACCGATGCCGTTTTGCGTGCCAAGCACCATGCCCGGGTTCGGGCAAGCAGCCGCCAACTCTGCGAGCGCCGCCGTCAAGTCGTAGGACTTCATCCCAAGGATCGTCAGGTCCGGCGCCGGTGTGGCAGTTATGGCTGCCCCGACGCTGCCAAACGCGGGTAGTCGGTGGCGAATGCTGCCCTGGTCATCTTCAAGGTGCAGCCCATCTGCGGCCAGTGTGGCGGCCGTGGCGGGGCGAGAAACGAGGCTGACGCGATGGCCGGCGTGGGCCAGCTTCACACCCAGATAGCCCCCGACAGCCCCCGCGCCGAAGACGACGACGTCCAGGGGCACACTGCCAGCCGACGCTATGGGTGGGGTTGGATCACTGCTCATGACTGCCCAAAACGCTGCCGGCAAAATCCGAATGGCCGCGCAAAAACGCTTCTGCTGTCATCTGCCGCTTGCCTGCCAACTGGATGGTCTCAAGCAGCAAAGCTCCGTCCCCGGTGGCCACAGCGATCCCGCGCCCTGTCTCGCTCACTCGCCCCGGCGGACCGTCGAGCGTTTGGTACGGTAGAGGCGACGCAACGCGGACGCGGAGCATCTGGTCAGCGTACGTAGTTGTCGCGCCCGGCCACGGCGACATAGCGCGAATGTGGCGATCAATTACCTGGCAGCTCTGGTTCCAGTCAATCCGTCCGGCCTCTTTCTTGATCATCGGCGCGTAAGTGGACAGGCTGTCATCCTGTTCGACGGGTGTCAGACGGCCGTCCAGGATGGCGTCGAGATGGCGACTCGCCATCTCTGCACCCAGCAGAGACAGTTTGTCGTGGAGTGTTTCGGCTGTCTCGCGCGACTCGATGTCGACCCGCTCCTGTACATACGTCGGCCCAGTGTCCAATCCCTCATCCATGCGCATCACCGTGATGCCGGTCTGGTCGTCGCCCGCCAGAATAGCGTGTTGGATGGGCGACGCGCCACGCCAACGGGGCAGCAAGGAGGCATGGACATTGACGCTGCCATGCGGCGGCAGGTAGAGAACATGCGGTCGCAGAATCTGCCCAAACGCAGCCACGACAATGACGTCGGGCGCCCAGTCGCGGAGAGGATCGGCCGCCTCTTCGCTACGCAAGCTGCGCGGTTGATACACTGGCACGCCTGCTGCCAGGGCCGTTTCTTTGACCGGCGGCGCCTGGAGGCGGCCGCCACGTCCGGCTGGCCGATCCGGCTGGGTGACGACACCAACCACATTCTGGGTCTCCAACAAGGCTTGCAGGCTGGGCACAGCGAACGCCGGTGTACCCATAAATACAACGTTTGCCACAGGCGCATTTTAGCATGATGGCAAACGCCGGGCGAAAGATCCATTCAAGGAAGGCGTCCATTTCCAGCAACTATTGTTCAACTCTTGCGTAGAGATAGTAGAATGTAGGTAGAAAGGAAACTATCGGAGGAACGAAATGGACGTTCGCAAATCATTTTCATTTGTATTCGAAGATCGCGAGTGGGTAACCAAGGTGTTGGTTGGCGTGCTTATGTCGTTATTCGCCTGGCTCATCATCCCCGCGTTCATGCTGACCGGCTATATGGTCGAAATCATTCGCCGGGTAATGGACGGCGTCGAGTCTGATCAGGAGTTGCCGCCCTGGGATGACTGGGGGAAGCTGCTGAAAGACGGCTTCTTTGTTTCGGTAGCCACCCTGATCTATACCCTTCCCTTCCTGATCCTGATGGCGATTGGCTTCGGCTCCACCATAGGCTTCGGCGGTCTGTCCGATGCCAACGAATCGCTGGCTTCCGCCGGCCTGATGGCCACGTGGGGGGTCGTGGGTTGCCTGAGTTTGCTGTTTGGTATTGCGCTGCTCTTCGTGACGCCTGCCATCACCATCCAGTACGCCATCAAGGATGACTTCGGAGCCTGCTTCCGCTTCGGCGAAGTCTTCGACATCATCCGCAACCATGTCGCCGACATCCTGATCACCTTCGTCGTCATCATGGCGGCCGGCTTCGGGCTGTCACTGGTAACAGGTGTTCTGAGCTTCATCCCCTGTCTCGGCTGGATTGCAGCCCTGATCATGAGCCTGGTTTTCGGACCATACATCATGATGGTCACTGGCCATCTATACGGACAGATCGGAGCCAAGGTTCTGGGTAACAAGGCGGGCGGAACGCTCGCCGGCTAAGCCCTCAACCATCCAGACAAGCGCCTTTGACGGAGCCGGTTCCCCAGCAATGGGGACCGGCTCTTTGTCGTTTAAGGGAGCAGGGTCGCCTACAGCAGTCGAGGCTGGGTGGGTGGCTGCAAATCTGCTGCCGGCAGCCCGGCCATCATCTTGAACCGGTTGGCTGTAGCCGGGGAGTAACCAGCGTAGTCATTGTTGAAGAATGCGTAGACATCACTGACCGCGGGCAGCAGCGACTCAAGCTGGCTGTGCCACGTAGCCAGGTCGGCCGTCTTGTCTTCCACCTCATGCGTCTTGGTCGCATACCGGCCATGGCGACCCAGAAAACGGAGGAACACCCAATCAGTTGTGGGCACAATCTGTTTGGGGAGGTGAATGTAGTCGGCGGCGATCCAGCAGACACGATGGGCCGCGAGCATCGCTGCTGTCTCGTCCCCCACCCACGAGCTGTGACGCAGCTCTACAGCGAAACGCAGATCGGCCGGCAGCGTTGCCAGATAGGCATCAAGCAGGTTCCGTCCACCGGAGGTGAAGTCGGGTGGGAACTGAAGGATGATTGGCCCCAGCTTATCACCCAGCCGGCGCATGGTGTCGAGAAAGTGAGTGGTGGGCGGTGCTGCGTCAATGAGCCGCCGGTCGTGGGTGATTTCGCGCGGCAGCTTCGGGCAGAAGAGAAAGCCGGGCGGCGTCACCTGACGCCAGCGGTCTACTGCAGAGGGAGTGGGCGTTCCGTAGAACGTCGAGTCCATCTCCACAGCGTTGAACTTACTCGCGTAGAAAGGCAACTGTTGTCGTGCCGGCAGGCCGTCAGGATAGAACGTTCCTTGCCACGGCTTATACCCGTAGCCCATTGTGCCCACGTACCAGTCAGTCATGGCCGCGGCTTCCGGCCCATCGTCAGTCGCCGGCCTGGGCCACCGGCTGAAGCTGCTGCTCGCTCGCTTCCACCGGTTGCTCGACAGACAGGGCCGCGGCGGCGAACAAGATGGCGGCGATCCACAGCAAGTCGGCCAGGAACAGATGGACGATCTGCATCCATACCGGCGCCAGCAACAAGACGTTGACCACGCCACCCGCAAACTGCACGATGAAGATTACGCGTAAGGCGACTGCGAACCGGTTGGTGTCAGGCGACGGCCGCTGGGTCGAAATAATGGAGCTGGCGACGACCAGATAGACGCCGGTGATAACCGCAATAACCGGATGCCAGATGCGAAGCCGAACGAGGAAGTTGGCGGTTGGGGAAAAGTCCTGGGTTATCCCTTCAGCTAACGAGCGTGCAGGGAACAGCGTGTCGCCCAGCGCCGTGACAGCGCCACTGGCGCCCAGCACGAGCATCATGACAAAGCCCCCCAGGATAAGCCAGCCAACCTTGCCCTGTCCACGCACCCGAATCGGACCGCCTCCACTGGCCCACCATGCCGTTAACGTCATGACTGCCAGCAGAAGGAACGTGTTGACAAGGTGGGCCGCCATCGAAAAGGCACGAGCGGCCGATTCATTGTCGGCAACCAACTCAAACAGCACCAATCCGGCGCCGAGCAACCCTTCGGTGATGATGAAGAACGTCGAAAGCGCAGCGCCACGTCGCACGCGATGCCGCTTGGGGTAGGCGTAGAACGACCATGCCAGCATGCCCAACACCAACACGCCAGAGAACGCGGAGGTGACACGGTGGGTCAGCTCGATAATCGTCTCAGTGGCGGGCTCGCGCGGCAGAACAACCCCGTTGCACAACGGCCAATGACTGCCGCACCCAGCGCCGGAGCCGGTGGCCCTGACGAAGGCGCCCCACAAGATGACAAGAATGATGTACGCCAGGATGACCCAGGCATAGATAGCAAAATTGCGGCGGTTCTTGAAGAAGCTACTCATGCCCCTAATTATAGTCGGGTTCCGCGGGCCGCCAAAGCAAACAGGGCCGGTGTGGTCGCCATTGCTCCGACATTAAGGAGAGGGCTCATCCTCGCCCGATATCATTTGCTGCAGCGGATCATCCGACTCGTCGACGAGCGTGCGGCGCGTCTTGCCACCCGACTTCGGGTCTTCGACCAACCCCATCTCATACAGATGCTCCATCAGCCGGGCTGCACGGGGATAGCCGAGGCGCAGACGACGCTGCAGCAGCGAGACCGAGATCTGATCGCTCTTCTTTGCCAAGTCGATGGCTGACTCCAGCAGGCTATCTGTCTCGTCCAGCAGCGCATACTTGGCGATGAGCGGTTCCCAGGGAGCCGGCTCCGGGACAAAGTCAGGCATTGACTTGTGCCAATATTTGACCACGTCCTCAATCTCATTATCCGTGACAAAGACGCCCTGAATACGCTGCGGGCCGCTGGCATCGGGCGCCAGGTAGAGCATATCCCCTTTGCCCAGCAGCTGGTCCGCTCCCACCGTATCCAGGATGACGCGGGAATCCGTATTGGACGCCACCGAAAACGAGAGACGGGCCGGGAAGTTGGCCTTAATCAAACCGGTGATGACGTCGGTCGATGGACGCTGCGTGGCCACGACAAGATGTATGCCGGTGGCGCGAGCCATCTGCGCCAGCCGGCACAGGTTGCGCTCCACGTCGCCCGGATAGATGTGCATGAGATCAGCCAACTCGTCGATGAAGACGCCAATGTAGGGCAGGCGGGGCATTGTTTCGCTGCCCTTGCCGGCGCGCCGGTTATAGCCACCAATGTTCCGGGCGCCGACCTGCTGGAACAGCTCATAGCGGCGATCCATTTCGGCCGTCAGCCAACGCAACACGCCCACCGCCCGGTCTGCTTCCACCTCAACCTTGCCGATCATGTGGGGCAAACCGTTGAAGCGGATAAGCTCCACCTTCTTGGGATCGATCATAACCAGCCGCAAATCTTCCGGAGTGTTATTGAAGACCAGGCTGGTGATGAAGGCGTTGATCAAAACGGACTTGCCGGAGCCGGTCGTGCCCGCCACGAGAAGATGGGGTAGTTTGGCCAGGTCAATAGCCACCATCGAGCCTGAGACATCGCTGCCCAGTCCTACAGCCATCGGGGAGTTCAGGCTGGTAAATGTGGTCGCCTCCAGCATGGGACGCAGGCGCACGAGGCTGACGTCACTATTGGGCACCTCGATGCCCACGACGCTCCGGCCGGGAACTGGCGCCTCGATTCGCAGCCGCGACACCTCCAGCGCCAGCGTGAGGTCGCGCTGCAGCGCGGCGATCTGTCCGACGCGTACCTTCTGCTGCTTCAGCTCGCCATCAGGGCCGGGCTTGTCGATATACCCCGGCTCAACACCAAACTGCGTCACTGCCGGACCCCGACGCACTTCAGTGACGCGAGCAGGCAGCCCGAAATCCTTCAACGTCTGTTCAATTCGCTCGCTCTTCCACTGGATCTCGTGACGACTCAGACCGGAAGTCTTGCCTTGCACCAGCATATCGATAGGCGGCAGGCGCGGATTACGACGCCGCGGGACGGCCGCCTCGGCGACCGGTTCCGCTACGATCAGGGGTGCGGTTGATGCGGCGGCAGGGGCCATCGCCGGTTCCCGGACCACGGTGACATCAATCACTTCCTCATCGTCGGACTCCGGGAGGTCCGCTTCGACGGAGTCTGCCCACGCCGCCAGTCGCAACGACGCGGCCTCCAGACCGGACTGGACGTCTCGTGAGCCGATCCCGGCGATGAGCATCACCGCCCCGCCGAGCAAGAGCAGATAAAGCATCACCGTCAGGAAGGGGCCGAGGAATTCGATCAACGGCTCCGACAGGGCCCACCCGACCAGACCACCGCCTTCCCCGGCTAACGCTTCCGGCAGCGAGAGGCCGAGCAGAGCGTGGCTGATGGGCAGCAGCGCGAAGAGGATAATCTCCAGACCAATGACTTGCTGGGGCCGAATGTCGTACGGCCGCTCCACACGACTTAGCATCAGATGGATGCCGAGTGCCGCCACCGAGAAACAGACCAGATAGGCGCCCCAGCCAACCATCTGCCGCAGCAAGCTTGTCCACCACGTCAGCCACGCCGCCTGCGTCAGACCGGTCAGGGCGAGCAGCGTGATGAGCGCCAGCAGCAGCAGGACAACGCCCAAAATCTCGCGCCGTCGCGAGAACATGTCATCAATTAGCCGTTCGTCCCAGGATTGGGGAGCGGGGGGTGGCGGCGATCCGCGCTTGCGCGACGTGCCACCGGATGTGGCGCCTTTTTTTGCCATACGATAGCCGGGCTATGACCCGGTATCGGCTGGTTTGTCCACTCCTTTCAGGCTCAACTGCAGGCGCTTTTCTTCCGCGTTTACGTGGAGAACACGCGCTACGACTTCGTCGCCGGTTTGCACAACGTCACGGGGGTGCAGAAATACGCCTTCAGCCATCTCCGAAATGTGAACCAGCCCTTCTAATTCTTCCTCTACGACAACGAATGCCCCATAGACGGGGATGTTGCTTACTATACCACGCACAAGCTGGTTCGGCTTGTATTTCTCTTCCGCCGTCAACCACGGGTCAGGGTGCAGCTGCTTTTTACTCAAGCCGATACGACCCTGTTCTATGTCCACGGACAGGACAAGGAGCTCAAGTTCTTGTCCCGGCTTCAGGACATGACCCGGGTGTGTCACCCGACTCCAGGAGATTTCGGAGATGTGGATAAGGCCCTCCACCCCACCCAGGTCGGCGAACGCACCAAACTTGGTCAGATTCGTGATAGTTCCCTGCACCTTGTCGCCGGGTTTGATTGTTGTCAGGAGACTCATACGTTCATCCGCTTCCACCAACGCAGCCCGCTCCGAAAAGATAAGGCGGCTCTTGTCCCGATCGACTTCAATGACTTTCAACTGCAGCAGCCGATCGCGCCATTCGGACAGCGCCTGCATCTTCTCGCGCTCGAGATGAAACTGCGGGAAGTCGACCAATTGCGAGGCAGGGACAAAACCCTGGATAGAACGAAAGTAGACGATTAGGCCGCCTTTGTTGTACCCAACCACGACCAGGCCGACCGTACCGTCGCCTGCCATCAGTGTTTGGGCATCTTCCCACGGATCGTTGGTCGTAGGCGTGCCGTTGTCGGATACAGGTGCTTTCCGGGAAAGCGTAGGGCCTAATTCATCCGGGGCGGCGTCAGCAGGCGGCTGCACCGCAGCGGCTTCTTCCAGTTGGAAGAGGGATCGCCAATAGGCATCATCTGTCTGCACACTGTCTTGGCCAATTAGCTCCCTACTCATAGTTGCCCTATCCAGTACTTAAGTCGCAATGTCGCCTATTCTCTCCGTCCCCTGACCCAGGCTGCAAGCACTCTCCCGGCACGCTGGCCGTGGATGATTGGCAACCCGATGAATGATGACCTCCAATCCCAGCTGGCGGAGGAAAGGAACTGTCGCAATTATAAGGGGACGATAGCCTCTGTCAATATTCACGCTTCTTTCACGACGTTAAAAAATCGAGGGATCCACTCAGATGCGCGCTGGTGGCGCAGACCGAGCAGGCAGCGGTGTTAACGCCAACGCGAGCGGCAGTCCTGCTCGTCCGGCTGTCAGCCACTGCCGCGCCGGGCGACTCTGGTATAATCGTGGACAGCATTATGAACGATCTCTTGACCAAAGATACCGCTGTTCCGTGGCCCGCCATTCTGGCTATCGTTGTCGACGGGGCGACAATCTTGGTGGCCAGCGCCGTCTTGCCCGACCTCACGGACCGTCTCTCCGTTCCCGGTGGACTCAATACACTGTTCCTGGGTGTAGCCTATGTACTCTTCGCCGTCGGCGTATACCTCCTGCGGCGGTTGGAGTTGATGCCCGGGGGACAGCCGTTCTGGGCATCACCCCGAGTGCGCGGTGTGTTGGCCGTTCTCTTTGCGCTGACCCTGATGACCGCAATCGCCTGGCAGCTCGGTTTCTTTGGCTCGGTTGAGGCGATCGACATGGACCAGATCGGGGAAGGGCCGGCGTCGGCGTTCTTCGTCTTTGCGCCCGGAGCGTGGCTCGGCTTCTCGCTGCTCTACATTCTGGTGTTGGCGTTCCCGGTGACGCCGTCAGTTCCAATCACAACGGTCAGCTATACATTCTATTCACTATACAGCCTCGTGACGGCCAATATCATGCTGGTTGTCATGGCGGTGCAGGCCGGTGTCATGCTGCCGGAAGGGAGCAGCTGGGCCTGGGTGATTCCGGCAGCGGTCGGGCTTATCTTGCTCTTTGGACCACCCCGCCTCATCTACACATCCCGCACCCACGGCCGGGGAAGCCGTGCCGGTCAACTCGCGGTGGCGACGTTTCTGGCCCTGGTGCTGGCTCTGTGCGTGCTGATCTTCGTTGCCTAGCGGCCGTCGAGAACGCCCGCCGCCCGATCGGCCACCACCATTCCGGCGGCCACCTTCCCCGACAACGTCACCATCGGCACGCCGCCACCCGGATGGGTGGTGCCACCAGCGAAGTAGAGTCCCCGCCAGTCGGCCGACCGGTTGGACGGCCGTCGAAACGCCGTCCAACGGCTGTTGGCCGACGCGCCATACAACGCCCCGCGCCACGCTCCAGACATGGCCGAAAGATCGACCGGGGTCAACATCTTCTCGCTGACAATGCGCTCGCGGATATCGAGCCCGAACTTTGCTAGTGTAGCTAGGACGGTCTCGCGGTAAGCGGACGCCTCCCGGCTCCAGTCAAAGCGGTCGTCGACCGCCGGGGCATTAACCAGCACAAACCAGTTCTGGTAGCCCGGCGGCGCGTGGTCGGGGTCGGTCAGTGAGGTGATGGCCACGTAGACGGTCGGGTCGCTCGGGGGAACGCCCTCAGCAAATATCTCCCTGAACTCCCGCGGGTAGTCCGGCGAGAAGAAGATGTTGTGGTGGGCCAGCGGTTTGTCACCCTCCCCGGCACGCACCCCAAGCATCAAGACGAACCCTGAGCAAGACGGTTCGTTGGCCTGAAGCGCAGCCAGGCGACTGCGAGCAGCCGGCGTTTGGTCCAGCAGACGGTCGTAGGTTGTAGTCACATCGACATTGCTGACGACGGCGGAAGCAGCGACCCGCTCGCCGGAAATCAATGTCAGCCCAGCCACGCGACCGTTCTCCACCTCGATCTGAGACACGCCACAGTCAAATCTGAGCCGCACGCCAACATCACGCGCTTTGGCGACCATCGCCTCCGCCAACGCGTAGATGCCGCCGCGCGGATACCAGACGCCGCCGGACAACTCGACGTGGGCAATAACGTTCAGCGTGGCAGGCGCCTGATAAGGGCTGCCCCCAACATAGGTGGCAAAGCGCCCCAGAAGCTGGCGCAGGTGGGGCGAACGCACAAAGCGGCGAATGGATTGGTCCATCGTGCGCAGCGGGTCAGCATCGAGCCACTCGGTGGGCGGCACTTGCAGGAAGCTTGCCGGACGAGGTGGCTGGTCATAGATGAAGACCGGCCCGGTGATGCGATGGATGCGCGCCGCATACGCCAGGTAAGCCAGATAGCCCTCGACGTCGCGCGGCTCAAGTCGTTCGATTTGCGGCAGCATGACCGTCAGATCGCTGCTGGCATCGAGCACGACGCCATCAGGGTAGAAGTAGCGCGTCAACGGCTCGACCGGCTCCAGCGTGACGTAGTCGTCGAGCGCTCCGCCGCCAAGTGCAAACAGCTCTTCGAGCACCGGGCGCATCGTGATGACCGACGGACCCGTGTCCCAGCGGAAGCCGTCCTGCTCAAATAGACCCATCTTGCCGCCAGGCCGGTCGTTCTTCTCGTACACTGTGACGGGCAGGCCGGCCACAGCAAGCCGAATGGCGGCGCTCATGCCGCCAATGCCTGCGCCAACAACGGCTGCTTCAGACACGGGCCACCCGTCCTTTCCAGACCGGCCCGCCGCGCCAATGCCACCAGATGGCTCGTCCGGCAATGAGCGTCATGAGAAGGACCGAGATGGGCATGAGCAGGGCGTCAGTTACGCGCTGGTGCGTAAAGGCGGCTGTAGCAGCGCGAATCGCCACCCCCGCTCCAGCCACCAGCCCAAAGCGCCAATCGAGCAGCATCAGCGGCCACGGCAAGAGAAAAACCAACCAGTGGAAGACGGTAGAAAGCAGCAGAAACAGCACCGATCCGCCGTGACCAGAGAGGATGTTCTTGGCAAAGCCATCGCGGACGTCAGGCCAGCCTTCGTACATGCGACAGCCCACACGCTCGTTGCCATCCGACATCCGCAGGCGGCCGCCGGAAGCCTTTACCCGCCGAGCCAACGCGACATCTTCGACGACTTCGCCGGCCACCGCGGCATGCTTGCCGATGGCATCGTAAGCCGTCCGCCGAAAGCAGAGGCATTGGCCGTTGGCTGCGGCGAAGATGGGCCACGGAGAATAATGGACGGCCACCACCGGCAGATAGCCGAGTATGGCCAGCGCCATCAGCGGCACAACGAGGCGCTCCGACCACGTCACCGTTTGTTGGGTCGGCCAGACCGTGAGGAGATCCGCCTGCATGGCGCTCAGGTCGGCGACCACGGCAGCCACCGCGTCGGGCCGCCAGCGAACGTCGGCATCGGTGAATAGAAGTAGGTCACCAGTGGCCGCCTCTGCCAACTGCTGACAGGCCCAGTTCTTGCCCAACCAGCCATCCGGCAGCGGCTGTCCGGTCTGTACCCGCAGCGCTTGTGATCCTGCAGCCGCCGCCTGGGCGACCGCTGCCGTTCCATCGCTCGACTGATCGTCCAGCACGATCAGTTCCAGATTGGGGTAGGTCTGGCCGAGCAAGGCGCGGACGGTGTCGCCGATGACATCTACTTCATCACGGGCCGGGATGAGGACGGAGACAAGCGGCAGCGGTTCTGCGATAGCAGACGAATCTGGCCTGGCGCCCAGGCGCGGAAAGGACAGCAGATTAGCGGCCGTCGTGACGCTAATGATAAACAGGGCAAAACCGGCAAAGGCCAGCAGCAGCGTCAGGGCGAGGGTCATGGCGATTCGGGCGGACCATTCGGTTGGTCAGCATCGGCTGCGACCGGTTCGCGCCCCAGCAGTTTGTTCCAACTGGAGCGCAAGCCGGGCCGCTGGCGCAAGTCGGCGCGATGGGTGTAGCCAAGCACAACCATCTGCCCGACCAGCACCGCCAGCAAAAGTGGGTCGGGGTTGAAGACCAACAGGTAACCGCCAATCGTAAGCAGGGCCATCATTACCGCCCAGCCAGAGTTGTTAAGCACGCCAAACCAGAAGATGATCGCCAGGAGTGCCACCGGCGGCACGCCAACAATCGTCAGGCCAATCCAGACGCCAAACGCCGCCGCCACTGCCTTGCCGCCATGCCAGCGGAGAAAGGGCGAAAATGCATGGCCGAGAACCGGAGCCATCGCGATGAGCCACATGCCGGCGCCCCGCCAGCCAAAGATGTAGTAAGCCATGCCAACTGGCGCTGCGGCCTTGGAGATATCAAGAATCATGGCGACTGCAAACCACAGAAAGCCGGCGCTGCGCAGGACGTTGGTTGCACCAGGGTTCTTGTCGCCGACTTCGCGGATATCGCCGCGCGTGGCGAGACGGCCGACCCAGACCGAAAACGGCAGCGCGCCGATAAAGAAAGTCAGCACTGCCCAGAGGAGCATCAGCACAATCTCAGGCATAGCTGTCCCGGCTGGAGGAGGTCGTCGCGCTTGCCTGTGTGCTTTGCTGGCCCAGCTTGCGCCAGGACAAAACCACAAACAGCCCCATGACCACAAAGCCGACCAGCGCCGGCCCCGGCAAGCCAAAGAAAACGAGCAGCCCGAAAGACTCCAGCGCCCAGGTGATGGTGTAGATGACGAGCAGCGGTTCCGCCGGAACGCGAGGCGGCCGAACCGCAAGCGTTAGAAAGGCAGCGGACAGCAGCCACCCGGCGTAGTTGCTCCACGGGATGCCAAAGTAACCGACCGGCGACGCCCACTCCCAATACCCCCAGGAGACCATCTGCGGGTCGAGGAATAGATCCCACGCCGTAAAGGCCAGAGCGCTGACGGCGACGAACAGCCATAACGGCCGCCGGCCAACCAGGGTCTGGGCCACGGCCCAGGCAGGCGGCAGCATCATCAGCCACGCCAGCGGAATGACCAGCGGCACACCACGAAACTGCGGCTGTAGCGTCGCGGTGTATTCGTAGGGACCGAATGGGAAGCCGGTTGACGAGCCGACGAACTCGATGCCCCAGGACAAAATGCCGATGGCTGCGCCGGTCAGAAGCGTTCGCTGCCAACCCCACGCCTCGAGCATGACCACCAGGACGGCCGCTGCCTGCACCGCCACACTGATGGCCACAAGCGTATCAAATACCAAAGGCGAGGCAGTTGCTCGCACAATCGGCAGGGCGATCATCAACAGCGCCCAGATGACGAGCAGCACAACAACGGGACGGCTGAGCCGCCACGATTGAAATTGCTTGACTACAGTAGCCACACGTTCCAAGAGTACACTCCGCTATAACATCGGCAGCAAGCGCGATTCCACCTGGTGCACTTCCAAACCGCCATTGCGACCTGTCTCGTGGAAAACGGTCAGCGACCGGCCGCCATCTCGCTCAATCAGGCGGGCTTCGACAGTAGCGTCCAGCGTTTCGTCAACTCGCTTGCCCATCGCCGCATCGTCCGGCCCCTTCAGCAGGCCGAACAAGCTGTTGGCGCTCTGCCTCACCGTCATTTCCAGACGGTGCTTGTTGTCGCCAACCACCCAGTGCACCGTATCATCTGACACCTCAAGTGACTCGGTCACCGCTCCGGTGTAGGTGGCGAACCGATAGAGACGACCTTCGTGCCACAGGGCAATGATGAAGCCGGGGAAGGCGCCCGGCCCCCAGGGAATGATCGCGATCGAGGCCGTGAGCGACGTGCCCGGCGTGGCGAAGTGATTCGACTGGAACCAGATCCACGCTTCCGGGAACTTACGTCCCCAATCCTTTTCGCCATAACCTCGCCCCCCGTCAAATGAAATCGGACGTTCGTCAATACACAGCTCGCCGTAGATGAGATGGTCGAGGCTGACCACACCGTGATAGCACTCCATCCCCGGCACCCAGGCGTACCAGCCCATGATGCCCGGCGACGGCAATGACACAGGAAACGGGGTCACACTGCCGAATCGCACTTGCCCAACGATCTGCTGCTCAGGCCGCTCAATCAACAGGGCCATCGTCGTCATGTCAAAGCGGTTAGGCCCAATGTGAACCTCAAAGCGATCATCCGCCGCCCAAAACGTTTCCAGGGGATAGCGATGGTAAGTCGCCTGGCCGGTCGCCCCATCCAACACCTGAATGAAGGCGTGGGGGTCCTGGGTCAGAAAGACGCCGGGAATGACGGCAAAGCGATGCTGTTCCGTCGCGTCAACGAGCTTGTAATACCAGCCTTCGAAGAAAGGCGGTCGCTGCCGGCGTTTTCCATGATAGCGGAGCGGATGCATCGTCCGCCGCACGAAATCAATCACATCTTCTCGCTTCAACCATGTCGCACGCCGGCCCCGGGGTCGCCTACGCTTCCTCGACGATCGTGTAAGTCAGGGCAATGGGTGCGGCCAATGCAAGCATCGCCTGGGCCGGGCAGTAGCGATCCCGCGACAGCTCCATCGCCCGCTCAACGGCCGAAGGATCCACACCGCGACCGCGCACAATGTATTCGATCGTAATCGCCGTGAACACCTTGGGGTTCTCCTCGGCCCGGTCAGCGTGAAGTTTCAGCTCCAGTCCGGTCACATCCTGGCGCTTCTTGCGCAGGATAGAAACCACGTCCATGGCGGTGCATCCACCCAGACCGATCAGGAACAGCTCCATTGGCCTGGCAGCCGAATCGGTCCCGCCGACGCTCTGGTCAGAGTCCATATGGACCGGATGACCGGTGTCGGCTGCGCCAATGAAATGCATGCCTTCTTGCAGGGTAACAGTTGCGTCCATATCGTGCTCTCCTCTACGTTGTGGCCGGTGGCTCTCCCCGAACGGCCCGGCCTTGGTGGGCCTTCGGGCGAACGGCAGCGACCTTGCCGGACCCGACCGTCTCCGGAGTCGCCATCATTGCGTCGCAATTAACCCATAATCAGCAGGGAGCGTCAAGCAGAGCCGGCCCGCCCCGCGTCCGCGCCTAGCCGGGTGTCCGGTCGCGGCGATAGACACGCGGCACACGGGTGTTGGCGTTGGTCAGGATTTCGTAGGGCACGGTCCCCGCCCACTCCGCCAACTCCTCAACCGTGATGGCAATACCGTTGTCGCTCTCACCCAGCAGGATGACCTCGTCGTTGTTGTACGCTGTCTCCCACTCGATGTTGACCATGAGCTGGTCCATGCACACGCGCCCCACGACGGGGTAGCGCTTGCCCCGGATAATCACCTCGGCCTTGTTGGAAAGGCTGCGGAAGTAACCATCGCCATAACCAACCGGCACCGTCACCACGCGGACCATGTGATCGCTCTCCCAGGTGGAGCCGTAGCTGACCGGATGGCCGGGTTTAACCACCTTGAAGTAGACGACGCGTGACTTCCACGAGAGGGTCGGATGGACCTCAACTGTACGACGCGTATCGACCGACGGGTAGACACCATAGAGCAGGATGCCGGGACGCACCATGTCGTAATGGCTGGCAGGCAGCTGGGCAATGGCCCCGGAGTTGGCCATATGGCGCAGTCGTGGTGGTGGAAGCCCGCGGGCGGTGTAGAAGTCGAGAACAGCCTCGAAGCGGGCGATCTGCATCTCCGCCGAGGCCAGATCGGCCGCATCGCTGTTCGCGAAGTGGCTGTAAATCCCTTCCACGTCGCAGTAGTCACAGGTCAGGGCCGCCTCCAGCAGCGTATCGGCGCTGTAGTAGTGGACGCCAATCCGTTCCATGCCGGTGTCAATCTTCAGATGGACGCGGGCACGCTTGCCCATCGCCCGCGCCGTCTCATCAATCTGGTGCAGCTTCTCCACCGACGAAGCGGTAATCGTCAGGTCGTGGAGCAGGAAGTTGGGCACCTGGTTACCGATGATGCCGCCCAGCACCAGAATCGGCGCGTCGATGCCTTCCTCTCGCAGCAATATACCTTCCTCAAGGAAAGCCACGCCCAGATACGGCGCCCCTAACTGGCACATATGGCGGGCGACTTCGACGAGACCGTGCCCATAGGCGTTGGCCTTCAGGATAGGCATGACGACCGCCGGGCCAACGTGCGCCTGGATGGCGCGATAGTTGGCCGTCAGCCGGTCAAGATCGACCTCCACGGTGGTCGGCCGAATCACACCGCTGCTGCTGATCGTCGCCGCATTGATTTGATTAGGGTCCATACAAGGGGACATTATAGCGTATCGGCAGCCGGTCGTGTTACCGGCTGCAGTGCCTGCTGTCCTTGTCCTCATTGATGCCGGTCAATCGACTAATCCGGCTTGACGCGCTTCCCTGCCGGACTACAATAGATGATGTACCGAAGCTGACGATAGACATCAAGATGCAACGGCCGTTCGGGAGAGCATTCTGCTCAACAGAGCAGGGTCGCCGAAGGGGCAAGCAGGACGCCGCCGTCCTGTGAATCTCTCAGGTAGAAAGGACCGAGCGGACGGGCATCTTCTGGAAAGCGGTGGTTGCCCCAGTGCAACCACCCACCGAAGGGGCAAGCAGGGCATCATGCGCCTGCGAATCTCTCAGGTCCACGACAGAAGACGCCGGCAACGCCATCTGGTTTTCAACCAGACGTTGCCGGTGTCTTTTCGTTTCGGCGACAAGATTCGTAACCGTGGCAACATATCCAGGAGAAAAACATGAGCTATAAGATTCCGACCGAATTGCTATATACCAAGGAAGATGAGTGGATCCGTCGCGACGGAGACGAAGCCGTCATCGGCATTACCGACTATGCCCAGGATGCGCTGTCGGATATCGTCTACGTCGAACTGCCCGGCGAAGGCGACAGCTTTGAAGCCGGAGCCACATTTGGCGTCGTGGAGTCGGTGAAGGCCGCCTCCGATCTGTTCATGCCCATAGGCGGTGAAATCGTCGCCGTCAATGAAGCGCTGGCCGACACGCCGGAAATGCTCAATTCGGACCCGTTCGGCGATGCCTGGATCGTGCGCATAAAGCTGGCCGACCCAGCGCAGCTGGACGACCTGATGGATGCCGCCACCTACGAATCGTATCTGAACGACCGCGAATAGGCCTGAGTGCCTGCCCGCCCAGATTAACCCACACTGGAGGTAGCTATGAGTTCTGCCGCACTTCCCACGCCCCAATCGCACGATATTATCGAAGCCAGCAATGGAGCCGCCGGCTCCCGTCGCGGCCTGCCCAGCAACCGCGACCTGCTGCCGCCCGCCGATCACTTCGTCAAGCGCCATCTTGGCCCGCGCAGCCAGGACGTCACCGACATGCTCCACGCCATCGGATTGAGCTCGCTCGACGAGCTGGTGGAGCAAGCCATTCCCGGCGCCATCCGTCTCGATGGTGCCTTGAAACTTGAAACGCCCCGCTCAGAGTCCATGGCTATGGAAGAGCTGCGCGAGCTGGCCGAGATGAACGAGGTCTATCGCTCGTTCATCGGCATGGGCTACTACGACACCCTGACCCCACCCGTCATCCAGCGCAACATCCTGGAGAATCCGGGCTGGTACACACAGTACACACCTTACCAGCCGGAGATCGCCCAGGGCCGCCTGGAAGCATTGATCAACTTCCAGACGATAGTCACCGACCTGACCGGTCTGGAGATCGCCAATGCGTCGCTGTTGGACGAAGGCACAGCCGCCGCCGAGGCGATGACTCTTTGCCACCGCTCCCGGCCGCGCGGCTCTGATGCCAATGTCTTCTTCGTCTCCCGACTGTGCCACCCGCAAACGATTGCCGTTGTGCGCACCCGTGCCGAACCGCTCGGCATTCGCGTCGTCGTCGGCGACCATGAGAGCTACGACTTCAGCGAGCCCACCTTTGGCGTGCTGCTGCAATATCCCGGCACCAATGGCGACGTGGTCGACTACGAAGCATTCACGACGAAGGCTCACGAGGCAGACGCGCTCGTCGCCGTCGCCACCGACTTGCTGGCCCTGACCCTGCTGCGGGCGCCGGGCGAGTTTGGGGCTGACATCGCTCTTGGCAACAGCCAGCGCTTTGGCGTGCCGTTGGGGTATGGCGGCCCGCACGCCGCCTTCTTCGCCACGAAGGACGTCTACAAGCGAATCATGCCGGGCCGTCTGATCGGCGTCTCGGTCGATGCCAACGGCAAGCCTGGTTACCGGCTGGCGCTGCAAACACGCGAGCAGCACATTCGGCGCGACAAGGCGACCAGCAACATCTGCACTGCGCAGGTGCTTCTGGCAGTCATGGCGTCCATGTACGCCGTCTACCACGGACCGGAAGGGCTGCGGCGCATCGCTTCCCGCGTGCGCCTGCTGACGCAGGTTCTGGCGACTGGCCTCAAACAGTTGGGCTACACGGTCAATGCCGCACCGGTGTTCGACACAATCGAAATTAGCGGCGGGCCGCGCACTGCCGAACAACTACGCGAAGCCGCCCTGGCTGAACGGGTCAACCTGCGATATGGCGAAGACGGTCATGTGATGGTCTCGCTGGATGAGCCGACCACTGTGGCCGAGCTGGCTACCCTATTCGGCATCTTCGGCGCGGAACCGGGCCAGATTGACATCGTGACCATCGCCGACGATGTGGACCTCGCCTACCCAGCGGCCGTACAGCGCACCAGCGACTATCTCACCCACCCCGTTTTCAACAGCTATCTGTCTGAGACGGAGATGATGCGCTACATCGTCCGGCTGCAAAACCGCGATCTGTCTCTGGTCCACTCGATGATTCCGCTTGGTTCCTGCACGATGAAGCTCAACGCCAGCGCCGAGATGCTGCCCATCACCCTCCCGGGCTACGCGCATCTACACCCGTTTGTGCCGCTGGACCAGAGCAAGGGTTACCAGGAACTGTTCCGCCGTCTTGAGTCATGGTTGGCCGAGATTACCGGCTTCGATGCCATCTCGCTCCAGCCCAACTCCGGCGCGCAAGGCGAGTACGCGGGCATGCTGGTCATTCGCGCCTACCAGATTGCGCGCGGTGAAGGACAGCGCAACGTCTGCCTGATCCCCAGCTCCGCTCACGGCACCAATCCTGCCAGCGCCGCGTTGGCGGGCATGGAGGTGGTCGTCGTCGCCTGCGATGATCAGGGCAATATCGACGTGGACGACCTTCGCGCCAAGGCGGAAGCCCACAGCGAGCATCTGTCGGCGATCATGGTCACCTACCCGTCCACCCACGGCGTGTTCGAAGAAGCGATTCGCGAGATTTGCGACATCATCCACCAGCACGGTGGCCAGGTCTATATGGACGGGGCGAACATGAACGCCCAGGTCGGCCTCTGTCGTCCGGCCGACTTCGGAGCAGACGTCTGTCACCTGAACCTGCACAAGACGTTCTGCATCCCCCACGGCGGCGGCGGTCCCGGCATGGGTCCTATCGGTGTTGTGGAGCATCTGAAGCCGTATCTGCCGAACCATCCCGTCGTCCCCGGCGTGGGTGGTGCGGAAGCGCTGGGCACGGTTTCCTCCGCCCCCTGGGGCAGTCCGATGATCCTGCCCATTCCCTACGCCTACATCGTCATGATGGGCGAGCCGGGACTGAAAGCAGCAACCGAGATCGCCATCCTGAACGCCAACTATATGGCCGAGCGGCTGGAGCCCCACTATCCGGTGCTCTACCGCGGACTGAACGGCCGCGTCGCCCACGAGTGCATCATCGACCCGCGCCACCTCCGCGAGACGGCTGGCGTCACGGTCGATGATATCGCCAAGCGGCTGATGGATTACGGTTTCCACGCGCCGACCATGTCTTTCCCGGTTCCGGGCACGCTGATGATCGAGCCGACCGAAAGCGAATCCCGCGCCGAGCTGGATCGGTTCTGCGACGCGATGATCAGTATCCGTCAGGAGATTCAGGCGATAGAGGATGGGCTGTCTGACCCGGAGAACAACGCTCTGAAGCATGCACCGCATACCTCCGAGGTCGTCACCAACGACGACTGGAACCGGCCCTACTCCCGCGAGCAGGCGGCGTTCCCGCTGCCCTGGGTGAGCGAGCGCAAGTTCTGGCCCTTCGTCAGCCGCATCGATAATGTGTACGGTGATCGCAACCTGTTCTGCGCCTGTATCCCCATTGAGGAGTACGCCTAGCCAGACACCGTCACTGAAGCGCAGTTGATAGCTGTAGATACCGGGGTCAGTCGAAAGCGGCTGCCCCGGTTTTTCTTATGCGGCGGCCGCTTCCAGCGTGCGGAGGACGGCCGCCGCCGTGTCCGACCAGTGGAAACGCTCCAGATTGCGCAGCCCGCGCTCGACCAGCAGCGCCCGCAGCGATGCGTTGTTGGCAATCGCCTGCAACCCGGTTGTCAGCGCGTCCACATCGAGCGGATCGACAAGCAGCGCCGCGTCGCCCGCTACCTCTGGCAGCGAGCTACTGTTGGCGCAGAGAACAGCCGTGGCGCACGCCTGACCCTCGAGGACCGGGAAGCCAAAGCCTTCGTACAAGGAAGGAAAGACCAGCGCGGTCGCCCCGGAGATGAGCG
The DNA here is from genome assembly GCA_963715935.1 of uncultured Chloroflexia bacterium. GTDB lineage: Bacteria > Chloroflexota > Anaerolineae > Promineifilales > Promineifilaceae > Promineifilum. Next base: position 1,534,132 of record CAVQSM010000011.1, read on the forward strand.
CCGCCTTGTCCGCTTCGTCGACAAAACCGGGCAAGACAATCTGGGCGCGAATTGCCGGGGGCAGCGCAGCTACCGATTCCAGCAGATCGTCAGCCATCCAGCCTGCCTTGCCCGCCAGCACAAGCATTGTCGGTTGCTCAGTGTTAGTGGCCAAGCCGCTGGCCGCAAACGCCTCCACCAGTCGCACCAGGTTCTTGCGCGGTTGCAGCGTGCCTAGGTAGAACAGGTAACGCATTGAGATGCCATACTGTTCGGCGACAGCAGCAAGCTGGCCAGCATCCGTCACCGGGGCCAGCGACGGATCAGCCCCGGGATAGATGACATCAACCTTGTCGGATGGAATGGCATAGGCGTGCTCCAGATCGACCTGAGTGGCCCGCGAGTCGGCAATCACGCGACGAGCCGTCTGCGCATTGTGGCGGGTGCTCCAGTCCAGATAGGCCCGCTGCTGGCGAGTGTGGGACTCCGGAAAGTACCGGTAGCCAAGATCATGGACGGTGGCCACCGACGCACCCCCATAGCCAATAGGGATGACGTGGGCGGGTGTGAAGAAGACATCAGGCGGTCGATCCAGCAGTTCGCGACGCAGCCTGACGTGGGTCCACAGGCGCCGCTGCGGAATAACGACCGGGTCTACTGCCGCTAGATTGAGCAGGTCAGCTTCAGGAGCCTGGTTGAAGTAGAGACGGAGCGTGTGACCCGCCTCGACCGCCAGCGGCACTAGTGACTGAATCAGGTGGTAGGCGTACGCTTCCGTGCCGGTGCGGGGCGTAACGACGGCGCGGCTGGCATCTATGCCAATGATCATGTACCTGCTCCCAGGGGTCCGGCTATGGCTCTCCGCAAAGGCCACGGATGGTCAGGAAATCTTCGGACACCCACCCTTCCTCACCACCTACTGCCCGCACCAGACGCCAGCGAATGCCGCCGGACTCGGTTGCGTTATTCTCCAACACCGTCAGCAGCGTCCCCTCCGGCAGAACAACCAGCTCCGCTCCCTGCGGTGCATCGCGCATCGTCAGTCCGTTGCCGCCAGTGCCCTCAACGGCTGCGCGGCACAACTCGGGTGTCGGTTCCTGTGTCGGCTCCTGGATCAAGGGTGTCGCCGTCTCAGTCGGCGGAAACTGCTCAAGGAACGGGGTGGCAGTCGGGTTGATCACCCCACCACCGGTCTGCTCAGCCGACTGTTCGACTTCAGGCGGGTTCAACTCGGCAATTAACTGTTGGCGCTGGAAGAATAGGAGGCCAACGGCTCCCGCAAAGAACAGAACCGTGAGTCCAAGTGTCACCGCAGCGCGACGCAGGATCAGTTCGCGTTCCAGTGTATAGAAGCGCGCCCCACCGCGACGAATGTTGCGGTAGGTAACAGCGGCGGCAATCAGAGCCGCCACAATGAGTGCGATGGGTATGAGCAGAGCCGGACATGGGTGGCTAGGTCACAGCCTCCTCAAGGCCCAGGTCGGCCGCCGAAAGCGGACCCTGGCGCAAAACGCGGGCCGGGGTCGTGGTGCAATCAACAATGGTGGAGGCGATGTTGCCGGGCGTTGCCCCGCCATCTACCACCGCGCGCACCTTGCCGGAAAGCGCGGCGTACGCATCAGGCCCGTTGGTCGCCGGTGGCTGGCCAGACAGATTGGCGCTGCTGACGGCCAGCGCTCCGCCCGCGGCGCGAATCAGATCGCGGGCCACAGCCAGATCCGGGATGCGGACGGCAATGTTGGCGTTTGGCGACAGATTGGGCGGCAGATCGGTACGGCGCGGCACGATGAGTGTCAGCGGGCCGGGCCAGAACTGTTCGACCAGGCGCCGCGCTTCGGGCGTCAACGTGGCGCAGACGCGCGCCAGATCGCTGTTGTCCGCCAGAAGCACAGGGATACCCTTGTCCAGAGGCCGCTCCTTAACCTCGTATAGGCGGCCGATAGCGGCCTCATCAAAGGCGCTGGTGCCTAAGCCATAGACCGTGTCTGTCGGAAACACGACCAATTCGCCAGCAATAGCCAGGGCAGCGGCCGATTCGATGCTGGCAGGATCTGTCGCCGGCAGCAGCGCCGTCTCGTTGGCGAGTAGATTATGCGTAGGTTCACTCATGACTTCTGGTTCACTGTAGACGCGCCGCGCAGCAGCGCTTTCTCTCAGGCGGTATCGATCGTCACCAATCGGTCGTTTCCCGCAAAGTCTGTCTGCAGCTCAACGGTAGCACTCGGAAAATAGTGACGGGCCAGCCGGACGGCCGTGTCCCCTTGTTGCCAGCCAATTTCGAGCAAGATCAGACCGTGCGGCTCTAATCGATCCTCCGCCGCAGCCAACAGTTGGCGAATCAGCGTCAGGCCATCTGGCCCACCCTTCAGCGCCAACTCAGGCTCATACCATTTTACTCCATCGTCAAGGGCCGTCCATTCGGCGTCCGTCACATAGGGCAGGTTGGCAGCAATCACATCATAGCGACCCGCAACCGGGTCCAGGAGATGGCCTTCTCGTAGTCCGACGCGGCCCGGCGTGTGGCGAAGCACGTTTGCCTCAGCCACGGCCAATGCTTCAGCTGAGACGTCGGTCGCCCACACGTCGGCCTGCGGCAGATGGGCGGCCAGGGCCACCGCAATGCCACCGCTCCCCGTGCCGACATCGACAATCCGAAGAGACTGCCCATCGCGTCGGGTGGCCCAGCGAATCGCCGTCTCAACCAGCATTTCGGTCTCCGGTCGCGGGATAAGCACGGCGGGCGAAACAGCCAGCTCCAGCCCGAAGAACGGTGCGTGACCGACGATGTACGGGATAGGTTCCTGCTTGCTGGCGCGAGCCAACCCGTCCCGATAGACGTGTTCGGCGGCGGCGGGCAATGCGTCGTTGCCGTGGGCCACCAGATAGCTGTGCGGCTGGCCCAGCGCAAACTCCAGCAGGAGCCGCGCATCAAGTGTAGGGGTGGGTGATGTGTGTAGTTCGGCGCGGCCGAGCTGCCACGCCTGCTTGATCGTAATCATAGGACAAACAGTAAGCGGCCAGAGGTGGCCGCTTACTGTTTGCTGATTGTACCTAAAGTGGTGGCTTTAGGCAGGCTGCATGGCCGCTTCTTTGGTCGGGATGTAGCCCAACTCTTCGAGACGGCTCAGAATGTACGCGGCGCTTTCGGCCGGTGTCTGCTGGTCGGTGCGCACGTGGATGTCGGGGTTCTCCGGCGCTTCGAACGGATCGGAGATACCCGTGAAGTTGGGAATCTCGCCGGCGATGGCCTTCTTGTACATCCCCTTGACGTCGCGGTCGATGACAACTTCCAGCGGCGCATCGATGAAGACTTCCAGGAAGTTGGTCGTTTGCTCGCGCACGTGGTCGCGGACCGACTGGTACGGGGAGATGAACGAGCAGATGCAGCCTACGTTGTTGCGGGACAGCAGCTTGGCTACAAACGTGACACGCTCGATGTTCTTGCGGCGGTCTTCGGCGGAGAAGCCGAGGTCGGAAGTCAGGCTCTCGCGCACGACATCGCCGTCCAGGCGCTCAGCCTTGGCGCCACGCGCCTGCAGCTCTTTCTCCAAAATCAGAGCGACCGTCGTCTTGCCCGCACCGGACAGGCCGGTCATCCACAAAACGTAGCCGGGGTACTCATTGTTGTTGGTCATTGTTGGTTCTTTCCTTCGTTGTAATTTCTTAGTTCTCTAGAGAAGTCGATTAGTTATCGGTGGCGACCGGCTCTTCGACGCGAACGAAACCGCGCTCGATCAGCAGGTCCAGAATGCGGGTGGCATTCTCTTCGGCCGTGTGATTCATTGTCTCAACCACGACCTCCGGATGCTGCGGCGCCTCATACGGATCGTCAATGCCGGTGAAGCCGGCGATTTCGCCACGACGGGCGCGGGCATAGAGGCCCTTCGTGTCGCGCTCTTCGCAAACTTCCAACGGGGTGTCGACAAAGACCTCGATGTAGTTGTCGCCACCGACCATCGTGCGCACTTCGTTGCGAGTGGCGCGATAGGGGCTGACAGCGGCGCAGACGGCGATGCCGCCATGACGCACGATTTCCGCAGCCACGAAGCCAATACGGCGGACATGGTCGTCACGGTCTTCCTTGGTGAAGCCCAAGGCCCTCGGAGAAGTGCGTACGAACAACGTCGCCGTCCAGCAGCGTCACCGAACGGCCATGCTCTTGCAGCAGGGTCGTCAGCACACCGCCGGTGGTCGACTTGCCTGCGTTGTGCAGACCGGTCAGCCAGATCACCGTCCCCTGACGGTAGCGGGGCGGGTAGGTCTCGGCCAGAATCTCGGCGACTTCGGGGCGGGTGAACCACTCCGGCAGCTGACGGCCATTCTGCAGATACTCTTCGCGCACTTGCGTACCGGAGATAGACGCGGTCCGCATCTCTTCGGTCACGTTAGAAATCTCTTCATAGCGCTCTTCGTCGGGCAGATAGACCAGCATACGGAACGGCATGACCGCCACACCCAACTCCTCGCTGAACTCCTCAGCCAGGTCCTGCGCGTCGTACGGGCCGTAGAACGGCTTGCCGGTCGAGTCGTTGCCGGGTCCGGCATGATCACGACCAACAATCAGGTGGTTAGCACCGTAGTTGCGGCGAATGATCATGTGCCACAATGCCTCGCGCGGGCCAGCCATGCGCATGGCCAGGGGCAGCAGCGACAGCAGGATGCGATCCGGATCGTAGTAGCGCTGCGCCAATGCTTTGTAGGTACGAACGCGGGTGAAATGGTCGACATCGCCGGGCTTGGTCAGACCAACCACGGGATGGAGCAGCAGTACGCCGTCCTTCTCCTGCGTGGCGCGCTTGGTCAGTTCCTCATGCACCCGGTGCAGCGGATTGCGTGTCTGGAAAGCGATCACATTGCTGTGGCCGAATGTCTCCAGCTGGGCGCGGGTCTCTGCCGGAGTCAGCCGCAAGACTTTGAAGTCGTAGTGGGCCGGCAGCGCAAGCATGCGAATCGGGCCGGAGATATTGGTCTTGCCCCAGCGATACATCTCAGCCACCATCGGGTGACGCAGGTCCAGTGTGCCAAACGCCTTCTGGGCCACCTCTTCCAGGTCCCACTCGTACATCTCATCGACGGTCATGATCGCCAGCAGTTCATTCTGCGGGCTGCGGAGAGCGATCTCCTGACCGATGTTGATGCGCTCGGCATCTTCGTCGTCGATGGGCAAGGGAATGGGAATGGGGAACACATGACCGTCTACCAGACGCATCGTGTCCAGCACGCTCTGGTGGTCGGCCTCGCCCATGAAACGATCCAGCGGCGAAAACGCGCCGACGGCCAACAGCTCCAGGTCACAGACTGCACGTTCCGAAATCCGGATTGACGGCAGTTCGGCCGCGTAGTCGCGCAGCGCTTCTAGTTCGTCCTGGGGCACCATCAGGTCCACCAGTTTGCCCCCGTAGGGAGCGATCAATGTGGTCTTCTCTTGTGTGGCTAGCAACTCTACATACTCCTTTCCGCATCTTTTCCCAGCCGCCTAACTAGGTGGCCCGGTTGATGCTGCAAGATGATTAACATGTTCAAAGTGACTCTGTTGTCTGCACTACGGCAAGCGACAAGGACGCCAAACGTTTTTCTACTCCAGCCGCTACCGGCCATAGATCCCAATTTGGCGCTACCCTGTTTCCTTGCCCATGCTCGGTCAGTGTTGTTACTAGACGGGGAAGGCCCTAACGAGTGGTGACAACACGGATATCTTTCCGTAAAGGTACGACAACCTAAGTCCGCATTGTAATCTAGCGAATCAATCTTACAAACAACATTAACGCGCCGATGAGAATGGGATTAGCCGAGGTAGCCCAGTTGCTTCAGACGCTCGGTGACATCCGCTTCCGCCTCGTCGCTCCAGGAGCCGGGCATCTGGTCGCGAGCCGTCAACTTCATCTCCTCCACCTGCGGCGGATGGGCAGACAGCCAGGCCGGGTCGAACAGCTCATCGATGACGACGCCGTCCATGTAACCGGGAATCGGCGCACCACGCAAGTGGAGCAGTGTCGGTGTCAGGTCATAGATGATGCGCTCCGGCAGCGCCGGCTGCCGGGCAATGTCCGGCCCGGCGGCGATCAGAATCCCTTCCAGACGATGGCTGCCTGTCTCGTCGGTGTACGGCCGTCGGAACAACACCCCCCGCTCGCCGGCAAACTCGTAGCCCATGCGGGTGATGTAGGTCAGGTCGCGCATGATAGCCAGCAAATCGGGAGCTGCTTCCAGGAACTGCCCATGATACAGCTCCTCTTTCTTGAACACCTCATCGACGACCCGCTTGCCATCAGCCGGATCGACGAGCTCGAGCAAACGGCTGGCAATCTCGGACCGCAGCTGCTCGAACTCGGCCGGCTCAACAATACCCTGCGGTTCTCGCCCTTTCAGGTTGATGAAGATCTGGCCGTAATAGCCGAAGCTGTAGGCCCGGGTACGCGACCAATCAATGGCGTTAGCGAACTCCAGCCGCTCGTCCCGGGGCAGGACGCGAATACGGTCGCCCAGCAGCCGCTTGATGCCCACCTCCGCCCAATGCATATTGAGCCGGGTAAGCGTATCGGAGATGCGCTCGCGCGTTACGCCGGCGCGGCGCATCGCCTGGTGCCACCCCTGCGGTGCCGCGGCCGTCTCGTTCAGCACCAGCCACCCCTGCTCGATGAGCCACTCGTTGAGGAAGACGTCGCTGTAGAGTGGGCCTGCACCGTGGTCGGACATGACCACCACGTTGGTCTCTTCACCTGCCGCCGCTACCAACTCGCCCACCCAGCGGTCGATGCGCCGATAGAGATCGAGGATGGCCGTCTTGTAGCGCGGCGGAGCGTCCGGGTCGTGGTCCGGGTGCGTCTCATCCATGTGGTGCCAGTAGAAGTGGCAAATCTCGTCGCTGTTGCGAAAGACCACCATGAAGAATTCCCACGGCTGCTCGCCCATCAGGCGCACGGCCGTCTCGCCGCGGCTGTCGGTCATGGCGGCGATGTCGTCCAACCACTCATCCTGGCGATCGCGGACAAAGAAGAACTTCTTGTTGACGCGGTAGCCCGCGCTGTCCAGCCCCTTCTGCATCTGCGGCGGGTAGCTGTAGGCGGCGAAGTCGGGCGTGCCCAGGCCGCTCAGCAGAAATCCGTTGACCGGTTCCGGCGGGTACGTCATCGGCACATTCATCACGCCGACACGCTGACCCTGCTCGCTGAGCAGCCGCCAGATTGACGCGCCCGGATATTGGTCCGCCCGCACGACCTTCAGCTCGTAGCTGTCCGGATCGCGGCGCACGAAGTCGTAGACACCATGCTGGCCCGGGTTCAGACCGGTGATGAACGACGCCCATGCCGTTGGCGAATGCACAGGGATAGTCGAACGCAAGAACGCCAAACGCACCGCGCTCGATCAGGCGGGCCAGGTTGGGCAGTTCGCCGGCGGCCGCCCACTGTTCGATTAGCGGATGGGGCGCGCCGTCAATGCCAATGACAAGCAGTTTGGGGCGAGACATAGAGCGCTATTGTACCGGCGGGCAGACCACGGGCCAACGCCGCCTCAGGGAGCGTCGGGCGGCAGCGGCATGATGGTGGCCTCGTTGGTTTCGACGATGAGCGCTTCCACCTGGCCATGGGACAACTCCTGCAGCGCCTCAGCGAAGGCCGGATACCGCTCCACCGCAAACCGTCCGGTCAGTGTCACGCTCGCGGCGAATGCTTCCTCCATTATCTCTCCGCCATGCGCTTCAACAAGCAGGCGGGCTTGTTCGAGGAGCGCATAGGGCACGTCAAACATGACAATGTGGGTGGGTACTTTTTCGGCCAGAGGTAGAACGGCCAGCACCTCGCGCACGGCATCCCCATACGCCCGAACCAGCCCGCCCGTGCCCAGCTTCGTGCCACCAAAGTAGCGGGTGACCACGACGGCCACATCTCCCAGGCCGCTGCCCTGCAAGACGGCCAGCATCGGCCGCCCGGCTGTGCCGGATGGCTCACCGTCGTCCTGGCAGTGGGCTGTCACCGAGGCCCCGTAGCCCACGACAAAGGCCGGGACATTGTGTGACGCATCGCTGAACTCCGCCCGCACGCGATCCACAAACGCCCGCGCCTCCTCCACCGAAAAGACAGGGGCAACCGTAGCGATAAAGCGCGAGTTCTGAACCTTGAACTCAATGCGCGTCTCGCGGGCAGGAATAGGGTACCGGTCGGACATAGGGCGATTAACGTAACCTAGGGGCAAATGTCACGATCATATCATGATCTTTGTCACTATTTACCGGGCCAGGATTTGCTATCATACAAGTAAGCCACCGCTGACTAAAACAGCGGCGTGAGTCAAACTAATGTAGAGAAGCAGGTAAGTTTGGTTTCGGCGACCCCGTGGGGCCGTCCCACTTATCTAAAACACGCATTGCGAAGGCTGTACTCCACTTCGCTCGATGCCAAGCGGTGGCCATCATACTCCTCAAGACGAGTGGTTTAGCCGGCATCTTCGGATGCCGGTTTTGCCGTGTCCAGATCTTGGATCTCGTTGGCCAAGGCGAGCGCCTGCACGACGTCAAAGGCCAGCAGGAAGCCGCCCTGGGCGACTATTCCCCAACCACGCCCCCGCCATCGTTCGTCGTCCGCACCGCGCGTGCTGGCCATATAGAGACCACCCAGCACATAAACCACATCCAGTCCGGCGTTGATCCACAGGAGCCGAGAGAGTTTGCGCTGCTCCTCATCCAGCACAGCCGGGGTGTAGGCATCCGGCTCGGTTCGGCGTCGGGCGGCGCTTCTGCTGCCAACCTGGGCAATGGCCATATTGACCGCCCCCCAGCCAACAAACTGCTCGCCCATGCCTTTGAGATACTCATCGCCCAGGGCCACCATCAGTGCCCCGCTGCCCATACTGCTTGCTGCCCACCCGCTCAACGTCGCGCTGAGCCGCTTCTGAAAGTCCCAAATCGACATTGACTACCTCCATCGTTGCATAGCTTTAGCCTTGATTATAGGAAGTTAGTGGGAAATGCCAGTTTGCTACCGCTGGTCGAATACTATAGGATATTCTAGCGTCGAGAAGGGGGCATATCTTGGGGATAAACAACCTGGCTCAGAAGCGCCTGGGGCTGCTGGAAACATTGTCGGTGGAGCGGGCCAATCTGTTCTACCAGATGCGTGGGCTGACGGAAGCCCTCCTGTGCACAAGCGTCAGCACCAGCGACCAATCAGTTCGCGATCGGTTGCCCCAGCTTGGCTACGGGGACGCTCTCGTTGCCAGCAATATCTCCCATGTCATGCGCAACGATCGGGCGGCTGTCCGGCTGGTCACCCCCCAGGATGAGCAAACAATCGCGGCCGTTCGTGGCGAGGACCCGTCGCTGCCGGAAGCATTGGCCATCGCCCTCAAGGAGCGCAACGGCTTCATGAACGCCCTCAACCAGATACCTGACGAGATGCTCTTCCGTCGTATCAGCCTGCCCGACAAACGCCGGGCGACGATGGCGACGTGGGTTCGGGCCCGTGCCCGGCAAGACGGCGCCCAGGCCCAACTGTTGGCCCAGTGGAGGCCTACAGCGCTGGCAGGGACATCGGACAATCGCCATCCTCCATCTCGTCTCATCCTGCGGCCGTTGATGCAAGCATCGCGCCAGGAGTTCATGGTGCTGGCCGCCCACATTCCGACAGACCGATCGGGATACCCGGCCGGTCTGCGGCCATTGGACACTGAAAGATGTGTTTGGCCATATCAGCGTCTACGAACACATTGGTACGACGATGATGCGCCAGCTTGCCGCGGGCGAGACGCCCACGTTCGAACAGACGATCCGCGACTTCGACCGCTTCAACGAATCGCAGGTCGTGGCCCGACGGCCCGTCGCCTGGAAAGAGATTGTCGACACCTACCGCGCCGTACGGCAGGTCAACCTTACCCTGCTCGACTCGCTCAGCGACGAGGCACTGGCCGTCCCGTTTGTCGCACCGTGGGGCCGGCCGATGACCGGTTACGACTACATCATTGGCCTGGCCGCCCACGAGCGGGAACACGCCGGCATCCTGCGCCATACGTTGGGGATGCGACCGCTCCCCAAACGGTCGCGCTATCCTGCCAGCTGATCGCCCGCCCCACCCGAATGCCCCAGCAGATGCGCCATCTGGCCGGCATGGCCCGCTCGCTAGCCATCTACTACGGCAATCCCTGGCGGCTGCGGCGCATGACACAGTTCTATCGCCAATTCATCCACCCCGGCGATCTTTGCTTTGATATCGGCTCCCACGTGGGCAACCGCATCCTGGTATGGTCGCGCCTGGGAGCACGCGTCGTGGCAGTTGAACCTCAGCCACAACTGGTGGCCCTGCTGCATCGTCTGTATGGCAAACGGCCGGACGTCGCCATCCGGCCTGAAGCAGTGGGCAACACGATTGGCCACGCCACTCTCTATGCCGACCCACTCAACCCAACGGTGACGACCGTCTCCCGCTCATGGATTCAGGAGGTGCAGCGCGACCCCTCATTCGCCCGGCTCGCCTGGGAAGCAGGCGACCAGGCGTCAATGACAACCCTCGACGCTCTGATTGCGGAGTACGGGCGACCGGCCTTTTGCAAGATTGACGTGGAGGGGTTTGAGACGGCAGTGCTGGCCGGACTGTCTGAGCCGCTGCCGGCCCTGTCCTTCGAGTTTCTGCCCATTACGCCTGACCGGGCAATCGCCTGCATCGAGCGTCTGACTGAGTTGGGTGAGTATGAGTTCAACTGGTTCCGTCGTGAAACGCATCAGTGGGAGTTACCCGTCTGGCAGGACGCGGCCGACCATGATGCAGACGCTGCGACAGGCAGCCGCCCAGCCGGACTCCGGCGACGTCTTTGCCCGCCTGCGCTCAGTCGCCTGAGACGAGGGGCACAGCCAACCTGTGGCTGGCCCGCCGCTGGCGCACGGCGGTGAAGACCGTCAGCCCAAACGCCGCCAGCAGGCCCACAGCCGCAAACAACAGCCAGGGCAGCGCCGGTAGATCGCGAGCCATTGCCAGGTCGACCAGCGACCCGCCCGCAATGTGTCCGATGCCGCCGCCGACGGCAAGCGCCAGTGAACTAAGACCAAAGAACGCCCCTCGCGCCCGGGGATTGGCCATCTCGGCAATAACCGTCTGGGCGTTGGGCATGACCAGCACGGTGCCCAACGAGAAAAAGAAGATCGCCCCGTAGAACTGCCACATGTTAGTCACGAAGCCAATGAGAAAGAGGCCAAAGGCCATCGTCACCATGCCTGTCACAATGGTGCTGTTGGGGGTAAGAAACTTACCCGCCACTCTGAGAGCGGGCACCTGTAGAATAATGGCCAGCACCGCCGCCACCGCGAACAGGACACCGACGCTGCTTTCGTCCCCCGTGAGACCGGTAACTCGCAGCGGCATGGCGATCGAAAGCTGCACCCACATGAACCAGAAGCCCATCATGAGCGCGGTGAAGATGACAAAGGGACGGTCACGCGCGGCCAAGCCCAGACCGCCAAGCACCGTCTCGCTGCCCGTGGAGACGCGCACCGGGGGCAGCAGGAACCACGTGGTCAGAAAGGCAATGCCAAAGAACGCCGCCGCGCCCAACCCCACAGTCTGAAACTCATAGCGCAGCAGCAAGGCGCCGACCAGCGGGCCGATGCCGCGAGCCACGTTCTGTAGTATGCCCAGCCGACCATAAAGCATCGTCAGCTGCTCCGGCGGGGCAACGGCCGCCAGCGTGGCCCGCTGCGGCGCATCGAACAGCGCTCCGCCGACGGCCGCCAGGAACGCCGACAGCAGCAGCATCCACGGCACGGTCGCAAAACCCATGATGACAAAGCTGAAGGCCCGGATGAGCACCCCGAGCAAAATCAAGGGTTTGGGGCCGACGCGGTCGGCCAGCGCACCACCAAAGACGGTCAGTCCTTGCTGGGTGAACTGGCGCACAGCCAGGACAACGCCGATGAAGGCGGCCGCCCAGCCCAGGTCGTCAACAAAGTGGACGGACAGCAAGGGGATGATCAGGAAGAAGCCGGCGTGCATCAGAAACCAGACGATCATGACAGTCATGATGCCCCGTTTCTGTTCGGTCGGAGTTAGATCATTGGTAGGTTGCGAACTCAGCTGCATGGTGGCTCCCCAAGCGAAGCAGCACCCACATTACCTGTTGGCTGGGAACTGCTGGTCAGGACTTTACGTCAGGGATTGGTTGGCCGTGAAGTTGCTCAGACGGTGTCTCATACGTCACTACTGGCACAACACGTTGCCGATATTCTCCCAGCTATCGGCCAGATTGGAGACAGCGCCGTCCGGCCAGGTAGCCAGGTCGCCCGTGTAAAGCACCTGATTCATCAGCCCAAACGGGTTGCTCAGGGCCGCCATCTCGGCGTTCGCGTCAATCTGCAGCTCAACCACCCATTGATTCTGGCCCGTCTCACCGATGGCGCCTTGCCAGTTGGAACTTGTATAGTTGGAGTTCCACTCCTGATTATCAGAGTTGCTGCCCACACCGGCCCATAGACTCTGCGATCCGTCGCGGGTGAACTGGAAGAAGCGGTCGGCCGAGTCTGGATCACCACCATTGTTGGTGGTGTCAAAGTAGACGCGCAGCGAATCAGTCGCGTTGGTGGTGTCGTCGTTGATCAGGAATGCCATATAGAGACGTCCGGCGTCGCGGGTGAAGTAAACCTGCACCAGCCGAGCCGGATTGCCGTCTGGCGCAAACTGATACAGCGGATTGCCGTTCCACTCCGTGCCGAGATTGAAGGTACCGTCGATGACTGGCGGTGTGGTCACGCAGGACAGCGCGAACGCCGGCGGCGGTGGCACCGTCACCACAGGCGTGGCGGTCGGCGTGGCCTGAGCGATGGCAGTAGCGGTCGGCGTGGCCGTCGGCTGGGGCGTCCAGGTAGGCGTGACGGTCGGCAGCGGCGTCCCCGTGCTGGTCGGCAGCACCACAATCGTCGAAGTCGGCAATGGTGTTGACGTAACCGTCGGCAGCGGCGTAAAGGTCGACTGCGGAGTTAGCGTTGTCGTGGGCAAGAGCGTGCTGGTGGCAGTGGGCGGGTTGGGTACCAGCGGGTCAGTCCCTTGCGCCACCTCAACCCCATCCGGTATGCCGTCTCCATCTGTGTCCGGGTTGCGCGGGTCAGTCCGGTAGATGTTGACCTCGTCACCGTCCAGCAATATGTCGCGATCGGTGTCCCGGTTGCGTGGATCAGTGAGATGGATCAGGACCTCGTCGCCATCGTTTAACCCGTCGGCGTCCGTGTCCGGATTGTTGGGATCGGTCAGCAGCGTCTGCTCCTGGGCATTGCTGAGCCCATCGAGGTCAGAGTCACCCACGGCGATCGCGGTGCTGGCGGCGAACGTGGCTTCGGCGCTCTGCGTGCTGACGACTGCCGTCTGGGCCAGCGCGACTGTCGTTTGCGTCGCCGCCACTTCCTGAAATGCCAACGTCGCCGTCGGCGTCGGCGTCGCGCCGATGCCAAACAGGCGCGTCCGATTGGTCCACAAACCAATCATGGACAGGATACAGGCGAATGTCGTCAGGAACAGCAGCGCATAAAGCCAGAACGGCGGAATGACCGGACGGGCCACGCCGTCAGCGGTCATCACCTGGCGACCGCCTTTCGAATTGGCCACCTCAATCTCAAATGGGTAGACCGTCTCCTGGCCAAACCAGCTGGTGTGCTGCGCTTCGACAGCTACCTCAATGGCGGCCGTCTGGTTCGGCTCCAGCACAATGCGTCCGCGCTCACCCCGGAAACGAAGCCCCTCATGGATGTCGCGGGCAACCAGACTGTACTGGCTGGTCGTATTGCCTGTGTTGGCAATCGTGGCGGTTACAGCACCTGGCAAGTTAACGCTCGATTTGTCGAGCGACGCCTGAAACGCTTCGAAGCCGCCGACAACCAGTTCGGCCGTCGTGCCAACGTGCAGATCGGGATGGCGCTGCGAGACCACTTCCAGACGCAGCCGCTGGCGGCCCGCCGGTACGGACTGGTCGCGCGGGGCGCGAATCGCGAATGAATAGGGCACCGTCTCCCCGGCGGGCACGCGCGTAAACTCGTCCGGCAAGCTCAGCCACGCTGGATCAAGCCCCTTCACGCGCAGATAGACGCGATCGTCCTGCTCGCCGCGGTTCTCAATGTCCACCTTAACTTCGAGACGCTGGCCCGGTTCAATGAAGAGCCGCTCGCGGGCCAGGTAGATGGCCAGCGGTGGCTCTGGCGGCTCGGGGGATTCAATCTGAGCCGCATTAACCGCGTTGGCCGCGCCGATAGCTACGACGGCGCCTTTAGCCTCCATACCGGGCGTGACCGGTCCGCTGACAACCTCCGGCAGATTGTCGCCGGCAACGATGACCGGCATCTCCGGCCCTTCCAGAATCATCTCATAAGGGCCAATGCGAATGATGGAGCCAACGGAAATGGGGGTCTGCTCTTCGGGTCGCAGGCGTTGGTCGTTGAGCCATGTGCCGTTGATCCCTCCCAGATCGACCACTTCCCAGCCCAGTGACGTCGCCTGGAGTCGGGTGTGGTGGCGCGAGACACCTTCGGCCGGCAAGACGATGTCGTTGTCAGGATTGCGACCCAGGGTGACAACCGACTTGGTCAGCGGCACGACACTCTCAGGATGACCCGGCGTGTGGATGTGCAGCTCGTAGCCAGGAGGCGGCTCGGCCACCTGCTCCAGGATATCCATTTCCTGATGCAGCATGACTCGGGTGGGCGACCCTTCCAGCGAGACGAAGGCGCTGCGAAGCGCATCAGCCATCTCCGCACCGGAGGTGAAACGGTCTTCTGGCGCCTTGGCCAGCGCTTTCTCCAACAACGCATCGATGACCGGCGGGACTTCCGGACGAATCTCGCTGGCGGTCACCGGCATCGTGCCTGCCTGATGCGCAGTGATCGCCTCGGACAACGTCTGGAAGTTATAAGGAAGCCGGTTGGTGACCAGTTCATACAGGACAACGCCCAGCGAATAGAGATCGGAGTTGCCTTCCAGCGGCTTGCCTTCGCACTGCTCTGGCGACATGTAGGTCGGTGTGCCGACAGTCGTGCCGCTCTGGGTCAGGCTGGTCCCTTCCTGGAGCTTAACCAGACCGAAATCGGTCAGCAGCGCCCGGAACGGCTGCGCCCCGGCTTCGTCGGGCCGGGTCAGTCGCTTCAGAATGATGTTGCCGGGCTTGACGTCACGGTGGACGATCTTGCGCCGGCTGGCGTAATCAAGCGCTTCGGCAATCTGGATGCAGATTTGCAGACTTTGGGTCAGGGGCAGAAACTTCTGCATCCGCTGCAAGCGCCGTAAATGGTCGCGCAAGCTGCCGCCATCGACGTACTCCATGGCGATGAACAACCCGATTTCTGAGTCACCGAAGTCGTAGACGCGGACAATGGATGGGTGATCCAGCTGGGCGGCCGTGCGCGCTTCCTGTACCAGTCGGGCCCTGAACTCTTCCTGGCGCGCATAATGACTGTGCATTAGCTTGACGGCCAGTTGGCGTTCCAGGTTCAGGTCGTAGGCGCGGTAAACCGTTCCCATGCCACCATCGCCAAGCATGGCTTCCAGACGGTAACGCCGGTTGAGTGTTTGACCGACAAAACTGGTCATCATCGCTCCTCAGTTACGAACTGAGCCGGCTACGCCCGGCGCAGCGCGTCGCCCAGCGCGCTTACAAAGGTACCCACGTCGCTTTCATCAATCCAGTAGTGGGTGACAGCCCGAAAGCCACGCGAACCGTTCGTCCCGACCAGGACACCTGCCTTTTCGGCCATCCGTTCGGCGATCTCCAGCGGCGACGCCGCGACATCATCTGCCAGGTCGAAGAAAACCATGTTCGTCCGCACCATATCGGGCTGGACCACGATGCCGGGCAAATCAGCCAGACCCAGCGCCAGTTCGCACGCATGTCGATGATCTTCTTCCAGGCGATCGACCATCTCCGTCAGGGCCAGAATCCCGGCGGCCGCCAACACACCTGCTTGCCGCATGCCGCCGCCAACCGACTTGCGCATCCGGCGCGCCCGGTCGATAAAAGCCGTCGACCCACAAACCACCGACCCAACCGGCGCGCACAACCCCTTGCTCAGACAGAACGTGACTGAGTCGACGTAACGGGTAAGGTCCTGCGCATCCAGGTTCTGGGCGACAGCGGCGTTGAAGAGACGCGCACCATCCATATGCACCGACAAACCGTGCCGGTCAGCCACAGCCCTGACATCCGCGAAGTAGTCGGGCGGCAGCGGATAGCCATGCTTCCCACCGTAGCTGTTCTCTACCAGGATAAGCCGCGTGCGTGGCAAATGGGGATCGTCGCCCCGAACTGAATTGCTGATCGTCTGCGGGTCCATACGGCCGTACTGGTCGGTTGGCAGCGGCAGAGGCGTGATGCCTCCAATAGCGGCCAGCCCACCCGCCTCCCAGGAAAAGACGTGGCAGTCCTGGCCAAGGATGGCTTCGTCACCTCGCCCGGCGTGGCTGAGCGCGCTGACAAGGTTGCCCATTGTCCCGCTGGCCACGAACAGGCCGGCTTCCTTGCCTGTCATATCGGCCGCCAGAGCCTCCAGGGCGTTGACAGTCGGGTCTTCCCCATAGACGTCGTCGCCGACCTCTGCCCGCGCCATAGCCTCCCGCATGGCCGGGGTCGGCAAGGTAACCGTATCCGACCGGAAGTCGATGCGATTCATGTCTGAAGTTTACGTAATACAAGGAAAACTGCAAGCGCCCAACCTTAAAGGGCCTGCTCCAGAGGTACGCCCGGTTCCACAAACAACTCCGCCGGCGTAGACTGCGGCACCAGCAGACGCAGCGCGTGGGGGCGAATCTCGCTGGACAGCGGCGTGTTGCCCGCCAGCTCGCCGTCAATGTGGGTGGGCATGACCGGCTCGGCGGTGATGCGCACCTGGCGACCGGGGACAACAGTCATCCCCGCCTGCTGATCGTGGATATCGAGCTTGGCTGCCGCCAGATAGCGAGCCATCTGGGCCACCCGCCAGCCGGGCGCGAGCACGCCGGGTTCCTTCCCGGCCTGGAACAGCCACACTTCCAGCACCCCGTCGTCCAACATGCCTTCAGAGTTGAGGGTGATCAATCCTCCGGCGTAGCGACGGGTATTGCTGATCACGATGAGCAAGAAGTTGTCCTCAATCGTCTGGTCATCCACCTCGACAACGGCCCGCAGGTGAGGCAGTTCGCCAAGCTGGGCCGCGGCCTGGAGACTGTAGCCCACCGCGCCCAGGCGTTTCGACCAGGTCGGCCGCGGTTCCAGTCGCTCGACCAGGAACGCGTCCGCCCCGATGCCGCACCACAACAGCCAATGACTGCCGTAGTCACCGTAACTGGTGTAGCCCAGGTCCATATTCTGAACGCGACCGGCGAGCAGGGCTTCCGATGCGCTCACCATACTGCGCGGTTCCAGCATTTGGGGCCGAGGCAGATGTAGTTCCTGGGCAAAGGCATTGGCCGTTCCGGCTGGAATCGGCGCAAGGATTGTCTTGCTGCCTGCTAATCCATCGGCCACCTGGCCCAACGTGCCATCTCCGCCGGCAGCCAGCACCAGATCCTGCCCGGATTCGGCCGCCTCGCGTGCCAGAATGGTGGCATGACCCGGCGCATTGGTCGGCTGAGCGGTCACGTCCCACCCTTGCTGTCGCCATGCGTCGGCGACGAGATCGAGCGAGTCAGTCAGGTTGAGCTTGCCGGCGCGCGGATTGAAGATGATTGTTGCAGTAGGCATGGCTTGTGCCGCTAGGATACCCGCAAGACCGCAGAACGGCCATAATTAGGGCGCAGGAGGGGCCGACGGCGTGTAGTGGCTGAGGCCGCCCGGTGTGGCCAGCCAGACCGAGCCGTCGTTGGCGATCGTCAGGTCATCGACCTGATTGTCCGCCAATCCATCGACGCTGGAAATGACAGTCCAGTCGCGGCCGTTGTGGACCAGCACACCCCGGTCGCTGCCAATCCATACGGCAAGGTTAGGGGCGACATCGAGGGCGCTGATTTCTTCGGGCCGCACGGTCTGCAGATCGAGCGGCAGACGCCGCCATTCACCCTTGCTGTGCCACGTCAACCATGTGTGGTGGCCATTGAGGAACCACATATCACCGTTGATCGCTTCGGCCATCAGCGGAACCGGGGCGCCATCCCACTGCGATTCTGCCACCAGGCTGCCCTCAGCGACCTGCAGCAGACCGTGGTCGTCCGTACCAATCCATACCGCGCCGTCGCGGTCGCGCATCGCCGTCTCGGTCGACAGCCCGTCTTCCACGCTGGCAAAGCGACAGCCTTCTTTGTCCAGTCCGGCGATGATGGCCAGTCCGGCATCCGTTCCCAGCCACGCGACATCATCCCGCACAACAAGTGCTTGCGACGACGCGACCAGGGTGGCGGCCGGCGCATGGGTCTGCCAGCGGCCGCCATTGAAGCTGGCTGTGCCGCCACCCGCCGACGTCGCCCACAGCTGGCCGTTCGGGTCAGTCAGAACAGAGGTCACGGGATAGAACTGACGGTCCCACGACGCCGGTCCTTGAGAGGGTCGCAGAACGCCATCGTAGTCTCGGCCGGTGTAGATACCGATGCCACCCGCGCTCGTACCCAGCAGCACGCCGCCGTCCGAACGGGGCCGCATGGCGATGACGCTGCCCCACCACGCAGGGGCCGCTGGGCGAGCGTAGTAGGTGTCCCACGTTGTGTCTGCATCGCCCGGCTGGTTGCCATTTCGCGACACGGCCGCGCCGCGTTCGGTACCCACCCACAAGCGGCCCGCCGCATCTTCACCCAGAGCCAGCGTATGGCGACTGAATGGCAGTGGCGGCTCCAGAATCCCAGCCGTCTCCAACGGCCCGCCGGCGTCCATGTCAAAGACCAGCACCCGGCCTGCTACACCCACATAGGTGCGTCCATCGGCGCCAAAGTGGACAGGAACAGCGCCCGCCGTTGTGGTTAGGGCGCTCAACTCATCGCCCCCTTCGTCCGCCAGGCGGAACAGTTCGAGCGGCTCCAGTTGGCCGTCGTCGGAGAGATCGAGTATGGCCAGGCCCGGCGTGGCAGCCCGTGCCCCGGCCGATGACATCATGCCCGTAATCCACAGGCGACCGGTGGGCGACATGTGGATCTGCTCCACATTCAGCGGCAAGCTCTCGCCGCGATGCCAGGTCCACATCGCTCCGTCGAAGATGCCCACGTACGTACTGCCTGCCTCATCGACCAGCGCGACGGCCCGCCCGTCCGGCCACCGTGTCGAAGGCGGCTCAAACACAACCTCGCGTGTGAAGCTCGTATCTGATAGAAGTTCGACGCTTTCCCAGCCTGCCCCATTGAAGACGCGCAGCCCATTGGGCCAGCCCTGTTCCAACGACAGCCAGAGATTGCCGTTGGGCGCCGCGGCCAGCGTCTGGATAGACGGTCCGCGTTGGTCGTTGGACGCCGCACCAAATGGCTCCCATCCGCTTCCATTAAAGCGAGCCAGTCCTGAGTCCGTACCCGCCCAAAGGGTACCGACGGCCCAGACGAGATCAGTCACTGCCCGCCCCGGCAAGCCATCCTGTTGGCTATAGACAGTCCACGCTCCATCGCTGAAGCGCTCAATGCCCGCAGGTGTTGCCAGCCACATATCACCGTTCGGCGTGCCGAGCGCGTCCAGCACAATGCTGTTGCTCAGCTGCTCGGCGGCCAACTCGCGAAACGGATGCGGCTGCCAGCGCGTTCCGTCGAAGACACTGATCTCGACCTGCTGCTCATTGCCGCTCGTGGCGGCCCAGACCTGACCGTCCGCCCCGGACATGAGCGCCGTCACATCGGCCGATGGCAGCCCACTCGATTCCGTGTGGATCTCCATCACGTCACCATCGAAGCGCACGACGCCGTCTGAGGTAGCCAACCAGACTCCTTCCTCGTTGGCCGTCATGTCACGAACCGTCGCGGCTCCGGGCAAGAGCGGGGCGACCTGTACTCTGTCGTCAAGCACGTGCAGCAGACGTGTCTGAGTCATTGCCCACACCTGACCATCTGGTGCAACCGCAAGATGGACAATCGGGTTGGCTGACAACAGCTCCCACGTCCCGTCACGGAAGCGACCCAGACCGCCGGGCGTGCCGGCCCACACCGTTCCGCTCTCATCAACGGCCAGATCGGTAACCGAATTGTGGGGCAGGCCATCCTGCATGGTATAGCGTTCCCACGCGCCCCCATGGTAATGGCTCAGCCCATTGTCGGTGGCAAACCAGATGGTCCCGTCCGGCGCGAGAGCCGAAGCCGTAATCGTCGCGCTGGCCGGCGCGCTAATCTCACAGATGCGGGTCGTCCAGATCTGCTGGCCAGGCGCAAGAGCGGACAGGCCATCCAGCGGATCACCGGTGACGGCCCACAACGTACCGTCAGCCGCCTGATCCAGCACCCGGACGCCCCCACCCAGTCCGGCTTCCGGACCATAGTGCCGCCACTGCCCGTCGTAGCGGGAAACGCCCGCGGCCGTCGCCAGCCACAACTCACCGCCATCCAGGAGCATGTCGGCGATCTCCGGCCCGGCCAGGTCGGACGGAGAAACCATTTCTGCCCACGCCTCCCCGTCAAAGTGCCGCAAGCCATCCACTGTTCCGACCCAGAACGCATCGGCCCGTTGACCCGCCAGCAGCGCCGTCACACTCGCAGCGTCATCCAGCGGCATCGTCTCCCAGCTACCCGACACGGCATCGAGGCGCTGTAGTCCGGCGGGCAGCGACGGCCCGCCGACGAAGAGCTGCTCATCAATGATCGCCGCTGTCTGTACCGGCGCGACCAGTTGGTCGCCATCAGGCTCCGGCGGAACCGGCCAACTGAATGAGGTCCAGCCCCGGCCGTCCAGCCGATTGGCTGCGCTGGGCGTCAGCGCCCACAGCTCACCGTTGTCCGACGCCAGCACATCCACAATCTCATTCTCGCTCAGACCGTCGGCCGTGGTCAGCAGCGTCCAGCGCCGGCCATCGAACATGGCCAACCCCTGGTCGGTGCCCATCCAGAGCTGATTGTCCCGGTCGACAGCGAGCGCCGAGGGATTGCCCGCAGGGAGTTGATTCAGCAGGCCAGTTGTCGTCAGCGTGTCCCACGCCAGAGCATCATACCGGCTCAGGCCAGCCGCCGTTGCCGCCCAGACGATGCCTTCACGATCAACCGCCAGGTCGCGGATCGGTCCAGCCGGTAGCCCGTCCGCCTCCGTAAACGTTTGCCAGGTACGGCCATCGTAGCGGCCCAGACCGGCGCGCGACCCAGCCCACAACGCGCCGTCCGCGCCCACCGCCAGCGTGGTGATGCGATTGGTCGGCAAGCCGTGCTCGACCATGAACCGGGCGACGGGCACATCCTCAAAATCGTCGCTGGCACGAGCCGCACCCACATCCCAGACCACCAGGCCGCCATCGGTTGCCGCCCACACCAGGTTGTCTGTCTGGGCCACGTCGTTGATCTGGCCTGTATAGGTATAGCTGGTCCACTGCGCGTTATTCTTGACCGGAACCGGCAAGCTCTCCCACCGGATCGGGGCGCCACCTAACTGGCCGCTGCCTCCACCCACCCAGCCGACAACCGCGTAGGCAGCGAGCGCGAAGAGCGCTGTGCCCAGCAGGACCGCCAGGGAAATCAGGATGACCACAGTGGGTCGGGATAAGCCGCGTTGCATGAGCCTCAATTGTAGGAAGTGCGGTGATAGCGGGCGACCTGCCCCAATTTGTGTTTATACTATCCTCATGCGCCAGCCGGTATGAAAGGGCGGCGCAGCGACCCAATTGATTCACCCGGAGGACGACACATGACTGACCAAGAGCGAGACGTATGGGAGTTCCTGGAACGCCACCTGCAGAGCATCTTCACCAAAGACGCCGCCACCTACGAAGCGACGACGAGTCCGGACCTGAGCCTGTACGAATGGTTCGTCACCCCACACCGCCAGGATGGGCTGGAGTTCCATTTCTTCATGATCGACCACGGCTGGGCGGGGACAGAGGGCGACTATCGCTACGATCTGCTTGAACCTCGCCTGCAGCTGCATGGGGATACGGCCGTCGTCAGTTACACGTTCTTTCTGACCATTGCCGGAGAGGATGGCATCTCACATCATACGCACAATGAGAGTCGCGTTCTCGTGCGGCAAGAAGGTGCGTGGCAAGTCGTCCACGTCCACAAGTCGCCGGCGTGGCACTCCTCTGCCGCGAAACCAGCCGGGTAAGTAGTCGGCCGGGCCTCCGCCAGGAAGCGAAGGCGGTGACACGCCCCGGATTCCGACCTGCTGTAAGATCCGTGCCGGCTGCGCATTGAACTGTAATAGGGAAACAAAAAGCGCCTGAAGGGTTATGCCCTTCAGGCGTTACTCTTGTATCCGCTCCAGCAGATGGGCGGCTACTTCTTCGGAATGATCAGCCAAAGAATCAAATAGGGCAGGATGCCCGGCAGCCCGCCCGGAAGCAGTAACAAGACAAACAGCAGCCGGAACCAAAAGGCGCTAATGCCGAAGAACTGGGCCAGACCACCACAGACACCACCGATTATGCCGTTCTGGCGACGTAACTGTTTGGGTTGTTCGACCATGCCACTCTCTTTCATCTCATTTACTCCTGCGACAACTCGGTTCACTCGTAATCGTCGCCTCTAATTGTTCAATTTGGAGGCAAAACACTCAGTTGTCTGCCTCTACCTACCATTACGCAGATCGGGACACGGAGTTGCATCGCGGACCTGCTGCCGGGTCGAACTAAGCCGGCGCTCAGACAGGCAGCGTGCGCCGCAATCCGGTCATCAACTGAGTCATGAAACGCAGGTTGTGGGCGGTGGCCAGCCGGAAGTAGAGTGTGTCGCGCAGTCGGTAGAGATGGTGCAGGTAGCCCAGCGAATAGCGGGCACAACAGGGACAGTCGCAGTAAGGCGAGACCGGGGCCGTCTCCTTCACATGACGGTCATCGTTGGGGTAGAGAAAGCGGAACCAGCCATCCCCGTCAAAGCTCGCCAACGTCGTGGGATCGGCCGTAAACGTCAGCAGACGGCCGTGCCGTGCATCACGTGTCGGCATCGTGCTGTCAAATAGCTGATAGCCGATCCGGCTGCTGGCCGCCACAAACGCCGGATGGCCGACGCCCAGCGCATGAAGCGGGTGGACGTCCGGCACCAGTTCGCGCGTCAGGGCCAGCATGTCGACCAGAAGATTGCCATCGCCGTCCAGCGGCCACCCACCGTAGCCGTAGGCATCGAAACCAATCTCAAGCAGCGCTTCGGCACACGTGCGGCGTAGTTCCGGCGACAGACCACCCTGGATGACGCCCATCAGCAGCGGCCGTTCCGTCTCCGACAACCGCTTGTCCTCAACAAGCTGCACATAGGTCGCCTTGCAGCGCTCCGCCCACAATATCGTCCGGCGGACCGACGCTTCCTGGGTGGCCATATCCGCTTCAGCGTGGGTGCAATCATCCAGGCAGATGATCATGTCCGAGTCATAGCCGAACTGAAGTTGCACACTCTTCTCTGGAGTCAGGTTGAACTTCTTCTCGCCCGATGGCCGAAAGGTCGCCCCCTTATCCGAGATGGTGCCGTGCTTGGGATTCTCGTGAATGAGCGAGTAGATCTGAAAGCCGCCGGAATCAGTGAAGATGGGTCGCGACCATCCGCTCATTGCATGCAAGCCGCCCAGACGCTTGAATGGTCGAACTTCCCGGGCGCTGCATCAGATGATAGGCGTTCATCTGGACCGCCTGAATCTGGACTGACTCAAGATCGGCCGCCGACAAGGAGCGCACGACACCTTGCGTACCGTCGGGCAGAAAGGCGGGCAGGTCCAGTTCGCCATGAGGCAGCGTGAGCGAGTCGCGATAGGAACTCATGGCAGGTGCCGTCCGGGTTGCCGGGATCTGGTGCGCTCCAACTCCCTACAGCTTGACGACCCGGGCACGGCCGTTTTCCTTGACCGCGTTGCGCGTGTCGACCAGCAGGTGGCTGTGCTCCGTCACCCAGGCCCAGTCGAAGTCAGTGTGGTCGGTGATGATAACGACGCAATCGGCCGCACTCAACGCCTCCGGCGTCAGCGGCACGGACTGCAGCTCCTGTTCGTCGATGCGCAGGGTCGGCACATACGGGTCGTGGTAGGTCACATCTGCGCCGCGTTCCTGGAGCAGGACGATGACATCAAGCGCCGGGCTTTCGCGCACGTCGCTGACATCCCGCTTGTACGCAGTGCCCAATATCAGCACATTGCTGCCGTTGATCGCCTTGCGCTCGTCGTTGAGACCATCGGCCACCTTACCGACCACGTAGTCGGGCATATGGCTGTTCACCTCGGCCGCCAGTTCAATAAACCGCGCTGTGTAGTTGAGCGTCCGCAGCTTCCAGCTCAAATAGTGCGGGTCGATGGGAATGCAGTGCCCACCCAGACCCGGACCGGGGAAGAAGGGCATGAAACCGTACGGCTTGGAAGCAGCCGCCTCGACGACTTCCCAGACGCTCAGACCCAGCCGGTCACACATGAGGGCTACTTCGTTCACAAGGCCGATATTGACCGCCCGAAATGTGTTCTCCAGCAGCTTGACCATCTCGGCCGTTGCCGTGGAAGAAACGGGCACGGGCTGATCGACGATAGTGCCGTAAAGCGCGACACTGACTTCGAGGCAGTCGGGGGTCACGCCGCCAATCACCTTCGGTGTCGTCCGCACGGTATAGTCGGTGCGACCGGGGTCAATCCGCTCCGGCGAAAAGGCCAGGAAGAAATCCTCGCCGACCGTCAACCCCTCCTGCGCCAGACGCGGCAGGATCACCTCATCCGTCGTGCCCGGATAGGTCGTGCTCTCCAGAATGATCAGCGGACCCTGGCCCGGCTGCATATGGCGGACAATGTTCTCTGTGGAGTCGATGATGTAGGAGATGTCCGGGTCCTTGGTCTTCCGCAGCGGGGTCGGCACACAAATGGAGATGGCGTCGACGTCGGCCAAAGCAAGGTAGTCGGTGGTCGCACTGAGGCGGCCGCTCTCGACCAGCGGTTGCAGGACGGCATCCGGGCACATCCTCCACATAGCTGACACCCTGATTGAGTGACTCGACTTTGGCGGCATCAACATCGACACCTATGACATTGAATCCTTCTTCGGCGAAAGCGACCGCCAGAGGCAGCCCCACATACCCCATACCTACAATACCAATCGTCGCTTCCCGGCTTTCAATCCGGTCCAGAATCTGTTGTTTGCGACTCATCGTTACTCCTTGCGTGTTCACTGACTAGCTGGCGCCTGTCATGCTCGCTCCGTATTCTAGCAGCAGTTGCGGAAACAACCCCACCGTAACGACCACCACAAGCAGGACGAATCCAACGATCATCCCAATCCGACTCGTCTGACCGCCTTCGTCGCTGCCGAACGGCCACTGCCGGGCAACGGCCCACGTACCCAGTCCCATCGCCAGCAAGGCCAACGCTACGGGAAGGTCGGGCAGTTCGCGCCCGGTCAACAGCTCCCACCTCGCAGCGAAGCCGACCGTCAGTGGCCAGCCCAACAGCGATAGCAGCGCCACCAGCTTCATGAAAGGCTGCAAACGTGGCCCATTTTCCGCAATCCAGGCCGACAGATCGTTGGTCACGACCGGGACTGAATGGGGACGTTGTCCAGCCACAACCAGCAGCAGCAGCGCCATCGTGCGGGCGATGACCCCGGCCAGCGCCACCGACTGACCAACAGGTGGCGGGATGACCACCGCCAGCAGCAACATGCCCATGTCGAACACGATGGCGTAGGCGACCAGGTCGCGCCATGTCTGGCTGCGAAGCATCTGGAAGGCGGCCGTCAATGCCGTCAGGACGCTGCTCCAGACGATGACCAATCGGAAGGTCGAATCGGCGCGAACGGCCGGAAAGCCATCGGTGACACCAAACAGATAGGCGATCAGTGCGGCCTGAAAAAGGCCGAAGACGAACACCGCCGCCAACGGCTGCGCACGGCGCGTCACGCCGCTGGCCCAGATGTAGAACGGGAAGCCGGCCAGCAGAATGAGGTTGGTCAGCAGCAGCGCATAGCCCGCCGTCACAGAGACGCCCTGTCCAGAGGCCAGCAGCGCGTCTGCCGCCAACAGCAGCGGCACTGTCAGGGTAAACAGGAGAAACATTTGCCAGACGGCCGAAACCGTAGATGGGCGGCCCGCCACCAGCATCGGCAGCACGGCGGCCGTCGCCGCGAGGATCAGGAAGATGCCAAACAGGGGCGGATCGATCATCAACGCCGCGCCCGACAGCGCCGTCGCCGCCAACGCGCCCGGCACCAGAGCCGAATCCTCCGGCCAGACTGCTGACAGCGAAAACAGCACCACCATCCCGCCGCACATGAACAACAAGAGGCTGCGAACTGCGGGCGTCATCATCAGCGTCCAGGTGGCGACACGCATTTCCGGGCCGCCGAAGCGTGCAGACTCCGGCCCGGCCAGCAGCAGCACAACGAACGCCCCCAACGCCACCACAGCGCCCGCCACACTGACGGCCCTCTGCCAGCGACCGAAGACGACTGCCAGAAGGGCAGCCATCAGAAGGAGGCTCAGCACGAGAAGTGGAACGGACAGGGTCACAATCACTCTCTGGTGTCGGCGGGCAAGAACCGGGATTGGGCCATATAGGCGATGACGAGAGCCAGCAGCAGATTGACCCCGGCAAGGGCAACGACCAGCGAGAGCGACTGGGCGTTCTGGCTGTTACTCAATTCGAAGCCGGTAAGCAGCAGCATGATCCCGATGCCGGAGCGAAGGGGGTCGGGTGAGGTGGCCAGCCCCACCAATCCCAGCCCAATCAGACCGTAGATCGCCATATCGAGATAGACCTGCTCCGGACTCGCGGAAATATTGCCCGAGCGCGCCAACCACCACAACGCGCCCAGCACCACCACAGCCAACACCGCCCGGACGATCATGCGCGTGGTCAGGCGGAACGGGCCAATCTGTCGCGCTGGTTCCAGCTTGAGCTCCGCCCTCTCCTCGTCCGTCAAATCGGCCGGCGGCCGTCCCCAATTGACTTGAGCGGCCGTCACCAGCAGGATTGCCGTCGCCACCAGACCGACCAGCACATAGACCACAGCCAACCGGGGGTCGAGCACGTCGACGAACAGCAAGCCTGCCGCCAGATAGTGCACCCCCAGCGCGGGCAGCGCCAGCCGAACGTCCCAGATGGCCACGGCGAAGAAGGCGGCGATCAGCACGATCCACGTTGCGGTCATGCCGCGCAGCGGTTCCAGTGTCTCAAGCAAGCTAAATAGCGACATGATGGCGGATGCTCCCTAGGCTAGAACAACAAATAGGACGAGTAGCGCCAGTACCAGAAGCAGCCCGTACGGACCTTCCACGATGGCCAACGCGTCGGCCGCGGCATCAGACACGAAACGACGAGCACTCCGCACCGGAGCAGCCGCCCGGCTGCCGCGCCACAAAGCTGGCAGCGTCGGGACGGTAGTCGCCACCAGGTCGGCCCACTGTTCCCGGCGGCCCAGAAGAAGCGCGCCGGCCACGCCTACTACAAGGGGCAGCAGGATGGCCACCCAAACAATCGGGCTTAACTCGCCCAACCACGGCCACGGCACGGCCAGTAACCCCACGCCCAACAGCAAAGCAGGTGCGGCGATCATCCATCCCGATCGGTCGGACCCATCGTGCAGGGTGGTCACAACCAGACGACTGCGCCCCACTAACGCCGCAACCAACAGCGTCATCAGCAGCGCAGCGACAACAACCAGCGGCCAACCACCCACGGCCAGCCACCCATCATAGACGCCTCCTATACCACGAAACCCTGCCGTAAAAGGAACGGCCGCCAGCGCCACCACCCCTATGCCAATGCCTATTACAGCAGGCCTGAGGCGAGCGCCGGAGGCAATCTTATCAGACTCGACGGCGCGTCTGCCCGAGAGCAACAGCAAGATAGCCGGGGCCAAAACGGCCGCCCGTACCTGCGCCAGCAGCCCATCCTGCCCCGCCCACAGCGCCGCCAGAACCACCATCCCCCCCATCGCCGCCGACACACTCAGGGCCAGCCCCTGCATCGTAATCTCGTTTGAGAAGAAAGATCGGATAGCCATCAACAGCGTCACAAGACCAACCGCTGCCCCGACCGCCAGCACACCGCCGGGCACACTGCCCGGCTGCGCCAGCGGCAGCAAGAACTTTGCCCCGGCCAAAACCGGCAGCGCCAGCAGCATAACCGCCGATTGCGGTCGCTGCCACAGCGCAGCGGGCCGCCAGCCGCCTGCCGGGAACGTACCGCAGGCGACCAGACCAGTCGCCAGCAGCGCCGCGGATGCCCAGATCGTGCCACCCAGATGGCCCGACAACGCCGCCGCCAGCCACAGGAGCAGCATGGGTAGGATCAGCAGCCCCCAACTCGTCCACCCATCTTTCATCGAGGCCCCGCCGGCGTCATTCCCCAGGGCCGCCCAGATCCACGCTCCCAACAGCAGCGCATAGCCGGCTACCATCGTCCGACCATCACCGGCCCAAAGCAGAGGCAGCGCCGCGGCTGACAGAAACAGGACCGCTGCCGCAGGTGGCGACCCGGTATCAGCCTCGTCGCCTCCGGCAAGCCTATCTTCTGCCATGCCAGAGAGCGCACCGGCCATCGCCAGCAGCAGAACCAGCCCGGTAAGCTGCCATGCCGGAGCGTCCACCAACCATTGCCACCCGGCCACCTCCAAGCTGACCGGTTCGCCCGGCGCGGCCAGCAGCCAGACAACGCCGGCCAGCGCAATCGCCAGGGGGCCAATCAACCCTGCCAGTCGATGCCGCTGGCCTACGATACGGCTCAGGACGGCCGCCACCAGCAACAGGAACCAGAGCGCAATGTAGGGCAACAGAGGCATAAGCTGAGGATTCTAATGGGGATTGGCCGGGGAAACAAAGACGCTAAACTGACCATCACCCTGCCCGGAGCGGGAGGCAGGACCAATCAGTCACCGGGAACGGCGGTCAGTTCTTGTGGCTGGAGCGTCACGGCTGCAGGAGGAGCATCCGCCGCAGTTTTCTGGAGCTCGGCCAGATCGGCCTGGATCAGAGGCAGCTTTTCGCGTGCGGCTGCTTCACCGAGCGCTATAAGCGACTCGTAGTGGGAGAAGTGGAAGTAGCTGGCCCCTTCAAGGTGGGGGACAATCAACCGGTCGCACTCATCCGGCCCCTGCCCTGCGTGGCGCACCAACGTCTCGACGGCCGCCAGTCCCTGTCCCAAAGGACCCAGGAAACGACGAAAGGCGGGCATGAAGACATCGACACCAATCACATAATCTGCGCCAAGCATCCGGGCCACATCACCCGGCACATTGTCGGTCACGCCGCCGTCGACCAATTGGCGACCATCCCAATGAACAGGCGGCGCAAAGCCAGGCACTGAACTGCTGGCGCGAATCGCCGTCGCCAGCGGACCGCACCACAGCACGACGCGCTCACCAGTGACCAGATCGCTGGCCACAGCCGCAAAGGGGATCGCCAGGTCACGCACATCGTACTCACCAACCGTATCCTCAACCCACGACTCCATCTTCTGGAAGCAGATCAGGCCGTCGGTCGAAAGACGAAGCTTGGTCACATCGTTCCAGCCAGTGCGAGCCGCAAGGGCGCGCAGATCGGCAATAGACAGCCCGGCGCTGTAGGCCGATCCGATAATCGCTCCCATGCTGGTCCCGGCCACGACATCAATGGGGATGCCTGCCTCTTCGAGGACAGAGAGCACGCCAATGTGAGCGATGCCGCGAGCGACACCGCCCCCGAGGGCGACACCAACCTTTACGTCTGTCGTTTCCATGTTGCTCTTTCGCCCCGGGCGTCACTGCGGCGTCCGGGAATCGCTGCTACGCGATCAGGCGGGCCAATCGGTATCGATGCGGGTTGCCGCCGCCACCAGCTCAGTCGCCGCTTTGGGCGTCTTCATGACGGTCATCATATTGCCTTTGAGCTTCAGCTGACCGGACATGATGCCGCGAATCGGATCGATCTGCTTGCCCAGCACCCCTTTCCACACATCCAGCGGGGCAGTCAGGACGAACGCCGGTGACTTGGACGCCGGGTCATCGACTACATACGCGTCTCGGGCTTCGCCATGCCATAGGTCGAGGTAGAGGTAGGTGTCTTCCTCTATCCCGCCTCCCTTTGGGGTCACAAAGTAGAAGTCTCCCTCCCACTTAGCAGCGGCCTTCTTGTACGCGTCGCTGTTGTTCACCATGTCCATCAACGCTTTGGCCCAGGCATCGGTCGCAAACATTGTCCCCATAAGTGCGCCTCCACTAAATTGTCATTGGTATCGAAACTAGACTGATCCTAAAGATAGCATATCCAAGGCTTGTGGGGCAACCCACCCCTCGCCGCTCATTTGCCTTTCCACTCTGGCGACCGTCGCATCATGAACGCCTGCGCGCCTTCCAGGAAGTCCTCACTGTTGAACAGCTGGCTCTGAGCCCATCCTTCCAGCAATAGGCCCCGATCCACGTCAGCCAGGCCATCGATCACGCGCTTGGCCATGCCCACCGCCAGGGGAGCGGCAGCCAGCAGCTCCGCCACCAGCTCCTCGACCTTCGCCTCAACAGCGTCAGCCGGGAGCGCATAGTTGACCAGCCCCCACTGCTCAGCCAGCGCAGCGTCAATCTGGCGGCCCGTCATGATCAGTTCCTTCGCTCGCGCGGGGCCGGCGATGCGAGTCAGCCGGGTTGTGCCACCTACATCCGGAATCATGCCCAGACGAGTCTCGGGCAAGCCAAGCATCGTGCCCTCAGCGGCCACGCGGATGTCGCAGGCAAGCGCCAGCTCATACGCCAGGCCCAGGCAGTAGCCATGCAACACCGCAATAGTCGGCAGTTCGAGCCGCTCCAATCGGGTGATGATCTGCTGGATCTCGTCCGTGATGGTGCGCATCCGCTGTTGCCAATGCGGCCCGTGGCTCTCCGCCAGCCCCAACAGGTTACTGACGTCGATGCCCGCAGAAAAGACCTTACCCTCTCCCCGTATAACCACAACCCGGGCATCCGGCGTGCGGTTCGCTTGGGTAATGGCTGCATCGAACTGGTGCAGCATCTCCATGCTCAAGGCGTTCCGTTTTTCAGGCCGATTCAACGTAATTTCCAGAACCGGTCCCGTCTGATTTAAGGTTACAACGTCGCTCATAGTCACCTCACCAATGAAAAACCGCTGCCACCCATTGTCCCACACTGTGGGGGAGCAGGCGACAGCGGTCTGTCTCGCTGGAATCGCAAACGTGAGACTATTCAAGGCGGTAGGTGAACGGCAGGAACGCCGCCGGGATCAGCTTGATGTGCTGGATGGCAAACGGAATGCCGACGATTGTGATGGCCAGGACAGCCGCACTCGCCAGATGGCTCAACGCAATCTCCCAACCGACGAACAGAACCCAGATGACGTTGAACACCACCTGGAGACAACCGCCGCCACTCTCTTCAACTACGATTTCCTTACCGAACGGGGTCATAGTGGAGATGCCCAACTGGATCGCCTGCAGCCCGAACGGGATGCCGATAATTGTTATGCACAACAGCAGACCGCCGAGAATGTAACCAAGCCCGGCCAAGAACCCACCGAAAATCAACCAGACAATGTTGCCAAATGTACTCATCACTTACTCCCTACTCAGGCCACAAAGATGTGGCCAATGATAGCTGGAACCCCTAGCGCTGCTCTCTATCACCCTATACGCAGCGCTGCCGGGTTGGTTCCATGCTTCGAAAGAACGCTAATCGCCGCCCGCGACCGGTCGCAGTTCCCCTACACATGGTCTATAATGCTTTTGGATACCCGTCGAATTCTAACCGAGGAGGTGCGCCGCATGAACAAGCGAATTTTGGTCGCCTACGACACCGGCAGCGGCTCGACCGCGGAGGTCGCGGAGGCTGTCGCGACTGCGCTGAGCAGCTCTGATGTCAGCGTCGATGTCGTGGCCACGGCCGACGTCACCTCTCTGGATCCGTATGCGGCCGTCATTGCCGGCAGCTCCTTCCGCGCCGTTGACGACCGCTCCTAACAGATAACCATCCAACCCGCCATGACAGACACAACCGGAATCAACGCCATTACCCACGCCTTTGACCACGCCCTGGTGAACCAGACGGCCGCCCTGATGCCCTACTACACAATGGGCTATCCGGACCGGGCCACATCGCTCGATATCATCACCGCCATCGCTGCGGACAGCGACCTACTAGAGTTGGGGGTGCCGTTCAGCGACCCGCTGGCAGATGGCCCAACCATCCAGCACAGCACCCAGGCCTCGCTGGAGCAAGGCACCACGCTGGCGGGCTGTCTGGAGATGGTATCTGAACTGCGCCAGCGCGGCGTCACCTGCCCGATTCTGCTTTTCGGTTACTACAATCCGTTTCTGGCCTACGGGCTTGACGCGCTGGCTATCGACGCCCGCGATGCCGGTGTCCAGGGCTTCATCGTCCCCGATCTGCCGCCAGAAGAGGCAAATGAGATGGAAGCGACCGCCGCGTCTGCCGGGCTGGCCTACGTCCACTTCCTGGCCCCAACCAGCAGCCCGGCCCGCATCGACGCGGTCACCGAGCGGGCACGGGGGTTCATCTACCTGGTCAGCGTCACCGGCGTGACCGGAGCGCGCCAAAGCCTCCACACCGGCCTCGACGCTTTCATTAACCGGGTGCGGGCCGAAACCAACACGCCGCTGGCCGTAGGGTTTGGTATCAGCACGCCAGAACAAGCGGCGGCAATCGGCCAGACGGCCGACGGCGTCATCGTCGGCAGCGCCCTGATCAACGCCGTTGACGCGGCCGCCGACAAGCCCGCCGCAGCGGCCGCCTTTGTGCGCTCCCTCCGCCTTGCCCTGAGCTGAGCCACTCTCTGCCCGCCAAAGCCGGGCATCCGAAGGAATAACTATGCCCAACCAACTTGCGAACGAATCCAGTCCGTATCTCCTTCAGCACGTCGACAATCCGGTTAACTGGTACCCATGGGGCGAAGAAGCCCTGGCGCAGGCTCGCGAACAGGACAAACCGATCCTGCTCAGCATCGGCTACGCCGCCTGTCACTGGTGCCACGTCATGGCCCATGAATCGTTCGAAGACCCGGTGACGGCTGCCTTCATGAACGAGCATTTCATCAATATTAAGGTCGACCGCGAGGAGCGCCCTGACCTGGACAGCATCTATATGAGCGCTGTGGTGGCCCTGACCGGGCAGGGCGGCTGGCCGATGACGGTGGTGCTGACACCTGACCAGGAGCCGTTCTTCGGCGGGACCTACTACCCGCCAGCGCCGCGCTACGGCATGCCCAGCTTCCGGCAGGTGCTGAGCGGCATCGCCGATGCCTGGGAAACGCGACGCGACGAGATTGACCAGAGCGCCGGCAGCATCGCCGACCATTTGCAGAACAGTACGCTGGTCGCTACGCAGCCCGGCGAGTTGACGCCCGACATCATTGACCAGGCGCTCAACGGCTTGCTCAAGACGTTCGACTCGCAGCTGGGCGGTTTCGGCAGCGCCCCCAAGTTTCCGCCCTCAATGACGCTCGAATTCCTGCTGCGCGTCGGCCAGGAGCGAGGCGACAGCATGGCCCTGCACATGGCCGAAACAACGCTGCAGGCGATGGCCAACGGCGGCATGTACGACCAGATCGGCGGCGGCTTCGCCCGCTACAGCACCGACGCCCGCTGGCTGGTCCCCCATTTCGAGAAGATGCTCTACGACAACGCCCTGCTGGCCCGCGTCTACCTGCACGCCTACCAGATTACCGGCAACCCGGCACTACCGGCGCGTCGTTGAGGAGACGCTCGACTTTGTCGTGCGCGAGATGCGCCACGAGTCGGGAGGCTTCTACAGCAGCTACGACGCCGACAGCGAGGGCGTAGAGGGTAAGTTCTACGTCTGGTCGGCCGCCGAAGTGCGCGAGGCGCTGGGCGATGATGCTGAGCT
This sequence comes from uncultured Chloroflexia bacterium, assembly GCA_963715935.1. GTDB lineage: Bacteria > Chloroflexota > Anaerolineae > Promineifilales > Promineifilaceae > Promineifilum. Next base: position 1,567,937 of record CAVQSM010000011.1, read on the forward strand.
GTTCATGGTCGCCTACGATGTCATCCGAGGCCGGCAACTGGGAAGGCAGCAACATCCTCAACAAACCCCGACCGCTGGCTGAGGTGGCCACGCTGGTCCGGACAGAGCTGACCGAGCTGGAAGCCCGGCTGGCGGCCGCCCGCGAAACGCTCTACCAGCGTCGCTCGCAGCGCATCTGGCCAGGGCTGGACGACAAGGTCCTGACAAGCTGGAACGGCCTGATGCTGGCTGCCTTCGCCGAGGCCGGTCGGGCGCTGGACCGGGACGATTACGTCCAGGTGGCAGTCGACAACGCGACCTTCCTGCATGAGACGATGCGCCGGGAAGACGGCCGTCTCCTGCGCACCTGGAAGGAAGGCAGCGCGGCCAAGTACAACGGCTACCTGGAGGATTACGCTTATCTTGCCGACGGGCTGCTGGCGCTCTACCAGACCACGTTCGAGGAACGCTGGTTTGTCTGGGCGCGGGAACTGGCCGACATGATGCTCGATCATTTCCGCGACGAGGAAAATGGCGGCTTCTACGATACAGCCGACGACCATGAAGCGCTGCTCCACCGGCCGAAAGAGATGCAGGACAACGCCACCCCCAGCGGCAACGCGATGGCCGCCACGGTCATGCTGGCCCTGGCTCTCTACACCGGTGACGGCCGTTATTGGGACGTGGCCCATGAAGCGACAAGCAGCATGGCATCGGCGATGGCCCGCTATCCGGGCGGCTTTGCCCAGTGGCTGACGGCCACCACGCTTATCCTGGGCCAGCCCCGGGAGGTCGCGATTGCGGGTGATCCCGCAGCGGCCGATTCACAAGCGCTGCTCGACACACTCTTTGCCGCCTACCGACCGGACGTGGTTGTGGCGGTGGGGATCTCGGAGGCGGCTGCCGCCGCTGTTCCGCTGCTGGCCCAACGCCCCCAGATTGACGGTCGGGCCACAGCTTACGTCTGCCGGCGCTTTGTCTGCCTGCAGCCAGTCACGGACCCGGAGGCCCTGGCCCGGCAGCTAGACGAGTAGCATTCTAGAACTGGGTCATGCACCACGGCTTTTGGTCGGTGAAGAACAAGCGGTGGACGGTCTCGGCGTACGCCGGGTCATCCAGCCGTGCCAGACCATAGGTCAACAACTGCCGCACCGAGATAGCCCCGGTGACCAGTGAAGCCAGGTTCCCGGCCTCGAGCGCCATCGTCACATCAACCGGGTCTGTCGCCTCCATTGGCCGCGCCTTACCCTCTTCAAACTGAATGACCGTCCGCCCGGCGTTTTCCGGCAAGAAAGAGTCTTCCACCTCGATCGCCAGTCGACAGCTGATGCCACCAAAGTCATGGTCGCGCAGCACCTCGAAGACACGAGACACGTCGATGACGCGGTACATGATGCCTGTACCCTGCGTATTCGTTTCGTGCCACAGCCCGGCCAGCAGATTGCCGCTGCCGTTGCGCGGGTCGTTGGATAGGAACGGCACCATCTCATCCTGCGTTTCAAGCACCACGCGCCCGACCTGATCCGCCTGCGACCGCACAAACGCCAGCAACTGTCCCAGAGCCGCCGGATTGTCGTAGACCAGCGCCCGAATCTCAAGATTGTTAGCCAGGAAGTTGTCGTCGCGCGTTGGCACAAGACGGCCGAGTAGATAGCCGGTAAGCTCGCCTTCGGGTCGGCAGCCGACGATCAGGGCGGACGCATCGCTGAACAGCCCATCCAGCACATGCGGCGGAAGCTCGATCAGCCCGTTGGTGCGCTCGACCAACCGGTCGTAGCAGGCGTGCAGCGCGTCCTTGTCGGCCACATCCAGATAGACGATCTCGTCCTTGCGGCCGCCGTGCGGCAAGCTGGCGGGGTCCAGTTCGTACCGGTTCATGCGCGTGCCGAAGCCGTACCCCATCTGGCGATAGAAGTCTGGACGGAACGGATAGAGCGCCGTCAGGCACGCCCCTTTGGCCCGGTACATCCCATGAAAATGCTGCACCATATCAAAGGCGACATGCTCCCGCTTGTGCCGCAGGTCGACGGCCACGCCGCCCAACCCACCCACCAGCGTCCGCACGGAGCGCAGCTTCATGGTGAAGTCGTACGTACGCATCACGCCGACCATCTCCCCATCCTCAAACAGCGCCAGAAAGTGGACGATCGGCTCATCCATGATGCGCCGCAGTCGGTCCTGCATGCGCTGGTGGTCGTCGTCCGTGACCACGCGCATGCCGGGAAACGCCTCGCTGGTAATGCGCAGGAACTCCGGCAGCTCCGCTTTCGTGATTTCGCGTACCTCTCGCATCGATTTGCTCCTCACGACCATCAAATGAACCATACCCGCTTTGGTGTACAATAACTGTATGAAAAGTCTCTTCAGCAAGCTTAGCAAATCTTCTGCGCCGGAGCCCATTGTTGTTGTCTCCGGCCTCCCCCGCTCCGGCACGTCCATGATGATGAAGATGCTGGAAGCGGGCGGCATCCCGCCCATCACCGATGAACTACGCGAAGCCGACGTCGACAACCCGAAAGGATATTACGAGTTCGAACGAGTCAAGCAGATGGACAAGGGCGACACCGCCTGGGTGCCTGACGCGCAAGGCAAAGTCGTGAAAGTCATCTCTGCCTTGCTCAAGCATTTGCCGTCCGATTACTCGTACAAAGTCATCTTCATCCGTCGCAACATGGCGGAGATCCTCGCCTCACAGCGCAAGATGCTGGTCCATCGCGGAGAGGATCCGGACAAGATGGATGACGAACAGATGGCGATGCTCTTCGAAAAGCACGTTGCCCAGGTAGAGGCGTGGATGGCTGCCCAGCCAAACATCGAGGTACTGTACGTCCATTACAGCGACATCCTCAGTGATCCGCTGCCGCAGATTACGGCTGTCAACAGCTTCCTTGGTAACACGCTCGACGAGCGAGCGATGGCCGAAGTCGTGGACCCGAATCTGTATCGCAACCGCGAGCAGTCAGCCGGCTAGCCGCTAACCCATCACAGAGCGCAGGCCGCTGACCAGCTGCCCGCCGTCTACCACCAGCGTCGCCCCGGTCGTGAAGCTAGACGCTTGCGACGCCAGGTAGAGCGCTGCGCCGGTAATCTCATCCGGCTCAGCCATCCGGCCCTGGGGCACGCCTTTCACGAGCGCGTCATGGGTTTGCGGTGTGGACCACAACACCTGACTGAAGCGCGTCTTGACGAAGCCGGGGGCAATCGCGTTAACTTGAATGTTGTCCCCGGCCAACTCCGATGCCAACACCTGCGTCAACATCAGGACGGCTGCTTTGCTAACGCAGTAAACACCCATCATCGGCTGCGGCTCCAGCCCGGCAACGGAGGCGACGTTGATGACTTTGCCCCCACCGCGCTCTCGCATGGCGGGCGCGCACGCCTTGATCACGTGGAAGTAGCCCTTGACGTTGACATCCAGAATCTTGTCCCACTGGCTGTCCTCGGCGTCGAGAATCGGGCCGAAGTGCGGATTGGTGGCGGCGTTATTGACGACGATATCGACCCCACCATAATGGTCGACAATCTGCTCGACGAGCGACCTGACGGCCGCCTCCTCTCCGGTGTGGGCGGCAAGCGGCAGCGCCGCGCCTCCCACCTTCCAGATCGTTTCGGCCGCAGCCTCAAGCGCTTCCTGCTTGCGGCTGGCCAGCACCACACTAGCCCCGGCGGCGGCGTAAGCCTGGGCGATGGCCAATCCAATGCCCCGCGACGCCCCGGTGATCAACGCAACCTTGCCGGACAGATCAAACATGTTTTGTGCGGTCATTTCTGTACTCCTTGGGAAGCAGCCCCCCAGCTTGGTGCCAGGCATAGGCCGCCTGTGATGCCTCAACTCTAGCGACCGACTCGCCGCGTGGCAACAAAAACGCCCACCAGGTTATCTGGTGGGCGCGGCTTGTTTCGATTTCAGCATTCTGACTGACAATGACTACGGGCCGGAGAAGCCTCCTTCCACGTCGACATGCTGGACATAGCTGTGCGGGTCAGATGTGTGCACCCAGACCCACAGGTCGTTAGGCGCGCCGGTCGACCAGTTGAACACCCACTCGGCGTCACGCGGCGGCATATTGACACAGCCATGACTGTGCTTGTAACCGAAGCGATCGTGCCAGTACGCCCCATGCAGAGCGATGTCGAAGTCAAAGTACATGGTGTGGGGAACATCTTCAACCCAATAGTAGTCGACCTTGCCTTCCGCACCGACCATGTCGGTCATCTGGTGGCGCTCCCAGACCTGGAACAACCCTTCGTTGGTTGGCCAGCGATTCTCGCCACTGGACACCAAACCCGCATAGACCATCCGGTCGCCCTCATAGGCAGCGAACGTCTGCTCGTATAGATCCACTTCGACCCAATACTCGTCCTCGCCAATCTCTTCCGGGCGGGGGCTGACGTCGAGCAAACTCATATAAGTTTGGCGCATCCACCGACCATGACCGATGTCATACCAGATCCAGCCATCTTCGGCCACGACCGCATCATAGATAGTCACCGGCGTGTAGCGCGGCAGCTTGACCGCATCGGCAGGCGGCTCCTCGCCCGGTGCGAGCGAATAGGGGAAGTCAACAACCATCCAGCCAAAAATGTGGTCTGGTTGGGCGCGCACTTCAAAACCAGTAAAGTCCGAAGCGTCTTGCGGCTTGAATTCCTCGGCACGTACCCATTCACCGGGGTTGATGCTGTACCAGAGGCTGCCTTCGTCATGGTTGTTGGCGATGTCGCTGATGCTGGCCCACAAGTAGCCGTCTCCCGCATTGCGGACAATCTCGCTGCCCAGGCTGGGCGCGGCGTAAACATTAGCCATATCACTGATCCGGCCATAGTTCAGCCGATCCAGGATGCTGTTGGCAACGGGCGGGGGTGGCACAAACTCAGCCAGCGGCGGGTTAGAGTCACAGACATACCCAACCTCGACCCCCATAATGTAACAACTAGCGGCCGCCGCGGCCGAACGAAAGCCACCGAAAAATAGGGCTGCCGTCAGCACTCCGGCAAAAACCAAAAGTCGTACTTGTTTCATATTTGAGATGACCACTTATCCTTGTGCGTTAAGATAATATTCGACTTAGATTGTAACATGCGCTCCTGACTCGCTTCAAGTAATAGCGCTTACATTTCGGCAGGTGCTAAGCTACGACTTCCCTATGCAGGCGTCCAAAGGGCCGGCAAACGACCGCGAACACTGTTAATAAGCACGATCTGCGTGGCCCGCGCCAGGTCAGCCACCTGGAGCGGGTGCTCGGCGATCTCTCCGGTCGCCAGCAGCGCGGCCCGCATCGTCCCCGGCAGCAGGCCGCTGCTGACAGGTGGTGTGAACCAGCGGCCGTCCAGCTCGACGAGCAGATTGGCAACGCTGCTCTCGGTCACCTCGCCCCGCTCATTCCATAGAATCACATCGTCACAGTCGGGTCGCGACGCCCGCGCTTTGTCATACATATGACGGACGGTTGTCTTATGATAGAGCCAGCGATCCGCGCTGTTTATCGGCTCCGCTGCCAGGCCAACGCGCAGCGGCAGCGGCCGCTGACCCATCGCCAAGGGCTGGCTGGTAATCGTAACCTGCCCCTGCTTGTCCACCAGAAGTCGCACCTTGCTCACACCGGTCAGGGACGCAGCGACATCAGCCAGCTCTCCGCGGACATGATCTGCGTCAAGGTCAAAGTCAAAGTAGCCGGCCGACGCGGCCAGCCGGTCCAGATGACGTTCCAGCAGCAGCAAAGCCCTCATCGGGCGTCCACAGCAGCGACTCCAGCAATTCAAACGCCCCCGGCTCGCGGACGTCGGGCGACAGCACCCGAGCTTTCAGCAAGCATTCCTGGTATTCGGCCGCTGCGTCCGAGTCCCAGACCACACCGCTGCCGACATTGTAGGTCACCATCCCGGTCTGGCGGTCAAGGACGACCGTCCGGATGGCCACGTTGAACTGCATGCGGCGGCCGGGCAAGATGTGGCCGATCATGCCGGTGTAGACACCGCGCGGCTGCGGTTCCAGAGCGCGCAAGATGGCCATCGTGCTGACTTTCGGCGCACCGGTGATGGACGCACACGGGAACATAGCCGCCATGAGATTCGGGAGCGAAGCGTTTGTCATGGCCTCAACCGTCGAGGTCATTTGCAGCAGCGTCGGATAGCGCTCGACTGCGAACAGCTCCGGCACGTGGACCGTTCCAATCTCCGCCACTCGACCGATGTCGTTGCGGATCATGTCCACAATCATCACGTTCTCAGCCCGGTTCTTCTCGGAGTGATGCAGCCAGGCGATCTGCTCGCGGTCAGCGGCTGCCGTCAGGCCGCGGGGCGCTGTCCCTTTCATGGGTCGGGACACAATGCGGTCGCCGTCGAGGGTGAAGAACAGTTCCGGCGACGCGGACACGATGACCTGTTCGCCCAGGTCCAGATAGGCAGTGTAGTTGGCACGCTGGGCGAGGTTCAGCTGGACGTAGAGCGCCCACGGGGCGCCCTCGAACGGGGCCAGTATCGGAAAGGTGAAGTTGGCCTGGTAGGTGTCGCCCCGGGCGATAGCGTCCTTGATGTGGGCGATGGCCTGAATGTAATCTGCTTCAGTAAGCTGCGCCTGCCATGCGCCAAACTGGTAGCTGCCAGTCCCTGACTCCAAACGAACCGGCTCGCGACGCCGGAACAGACCGAACCACAGGAGCGGTAAACCGTCCTCAGCGCCGGGCCTGACGGCGAGATCGAAAGCGGCGGCCGCTTCATAGCTCATGAACCCGGCCGCCAGCAGGCCGTCTTGTTCGACACCGGACTCAATGGCCGCGAGCGCCTCCGGGATGTCATCCGGCGTATCGACCCGGACCTCCCGGACCAGATCGTCATAGCCCCACCACGTTTCCCCGTCCTGGATGACAACGACCGGCGCCCGGCTGCCGGGAACGATCACGACGGACCTTTGACGTCCTCACCCTGGCCCAGATCGACTGAACGCTGATATGCGGCCCAGATTGCTCGCGAAACCACTGTCCGCAGTCCACCCTTCTCCAGATGATAGAGTGCGGCAGCCGTCGTGCCGCCCGGCGAGGTGACCTGATTGCGCAGCTCCGCCACGTGCTTGCCCGACTGGTCAGCATAGTCCAGCGAGCCGCGCATGGTCTGCATAACCAGCTTTTCCGACACCCGGCGGGAAAACCCGAGATGCACGCCCGCATCGACCAACGCCTCCATGAACATAAACACGTAAGCGGGGCCGGTGCCGCTCAGGGCAGTGGCCATGTCGAGATACCCCTCGTCATCCATGAAGACCTCTTCGCCCAACGCGCCCAGAATCGCCTTGGCTTGCTGCCGCTGCTCTTCGGGCACTTCGCTGGTCGCCGTCCAGACGGTGATCCCTTCACCGATTTGGGCCGGCGTATTCGGCATGGCGCGGACGACGGCCGCATGGGCCACGCCGTTGGACAGGTTGCGAATCGGCGCGCCGGCGATGATCGACAACAGCAAATCCTGGCGCCGCATGTGGCCGCGGATGGTGGGCATGACGGCCGGCAGATTCTGCGGCTTCACGGACAGAACAACGATCTGGCCCGCCTCAGCCGCGGCGGCGTTGTCGGTTGTCGTGTGGATGCCATACCGCTCGTGTAGCTCGTCAAGCCGCTCCGGCAGTGGATCAGCGGCTGTAATCTGCTCCGGTGCAACGATGTTCTGCGAAATCAAACCGCGAATCATCGCCTCGGCCATAACGCCGCTGCCAATAAAGGTGATTGTCTTACCGTCAAACATAGGGTTCCTCGACTCTTTCTGCTCCGTTCGCTGGCTCAAGCGACAAAGGTTGCTGTGCGCAACGTGACGCGAGCTAACTGTTCTTCGTCAACTGTGATCCCCAGTCCGGGACCGGTGGGTACAGTCATGGTGCTGTCCTCATCATTAAGTGTAAACGGCGACGTGATATCGGGCACGTAGTAGCGCACTGTGGCCGAAATGTCACCCGGCAGCGTGAAGCCGGGCAGCGACGCCAGGGCCAACTGCCCTGCCCGACCCACCCCTGTCTCCAGCATGCCACCGACCCACAGACCCATGCCTGCTGCAACGCCAAGATCGTGGATGGCACGCGCTTCCGCCCAGCCACTCACGCGGGAGGGCTTGACGTTGATGATGTCGCACGCGCCAATGGCCCGGGCAAACCGGGCGTCATCGGCTGAGTGGATGCTCTCATCCAGGCAGAGCGGCGTCTGGATCAGCGGCCGAAGCCGGCTGTGGTCGTAGATATCTTCATACCCCAACGGCTGCTCCAGCATCAGCAGGTCAAGGTCATCCATCGTCTGAAACAGTGCCGCATCTGCCAGCCGGTATGCCGAATTGGCGTCAAGCATGATCGGCAGATCGGGAAACGCCTTGCGGGCGGCCGTCGCCACGGCCACATCATGGCCGGGCTTGATCTTGAGCTTGATCCGGCGATAGCCGTCAGCGACATACTCGGCGATAACGCGCAGGGTATCGTCGATGCTGGGCTGGATGCCGATACTAACGCCCACCGGCACGCGCTCTCGCGGCCCCTCGGCATACGGCGCGGCCAGCAGCGCCGCCATCGACACGCCTTGCTGCTGCGCCGCCACATCCCAGAGCGCCTGCTCCAACCCCGCCTTCGCCAATGGATGGCCGCGCACAAACGAAAGCATCGCCGGCAGCGCTTCAGGCTCAGGGACCGTTTGCCCCACCAGTGCCGGGATGAGGAAATCTTCCAGGATGTGCCACGCTGTGCCGGTCGTTTCGTAACTGTAGCCGGGGTCATTGGTGGCCACACACTCGCCCCAGCCCACAACGCCATCGGCGTAGACAGTCAGCAGTAGGCAGTCGCGCTTCTGTTGCGGACCGAAGCTGGTCACAAATGGGCTGACGAGCTGCTGGCTGATATGGCGAAGGTCGATGCGTTCAATGTCCATGTTTGCTGTCCTGTTGGGTTAGCAAGTAGAAGCTGCGGTCGCGGCCCTGCTCGTCTTCGTAGGTGGCGAAGTCGGTCACGAGGTAACCGCCATCGAACATCGTCGTGAACACATCACGACTATGCTCACGCCACTGCTGCGCCAGATCGACATCGGCCGCCTTAAGCGCCGCAAAGTCATGGGGAATCTCGACCAGCTGCAGTGTGCCGGGACGGCGCACCATGCCTTCAGGACGGCACAGGCCAGCTCCGCGTCGTTGAAGCGAGCCTCGTTGACCAGCACCGCGCCGCCTGCCAGCAGCGCGTCAAGACCGAATCGGCCGCCACTTGGTGATGATTCGACTTTGTGTCCGTTTGCTCGTCACCCACCACTCCACCTGAAAGCGATCAGTTGGTAACCCCGCGTTGATCCCGTCAAGTTCACCGTAAAAATCGGGTAGGTACGTTTGGCAAACGGCCCCCAGCTTGCCGATATTGAAGCGGGCATTGACGCTAAGTAAAGGATCGAACGTCCATGTGACGAGCCGCACGCCAATTCGCAGGGCAAAATCGCGCTGGGCGATCTTGAGACGGTAGCCAATGTCGCTGTTCTGATAGTCGGGCAGGACACCGGTGATGACCGAGTACATCTTGAGCCGGGCGGCTGCGACCGGATCCTTGCGGTCCTTCAGAGATTCAACGGTGGCCAATACGGCCAGCGACACGCCGACCATCCGCTCGCCGTGAAACGCACCAATCAAAGCCGCGCCGTTGTGTTGCAGAGCGTGGAGCAAATGGGTCGGAATGATCTCCAGATCGTCCACATTCCATGCAGCACGCTGCACTTCCTCAGCCTGATCGATCTCGGCCAGCGTGGCCGGTGGTCGCAGGACAATCTCATTCATAGGGCGGCATTCTACCTCATGGCAGGGACAATACGAAAGATGCCAGCTGCGGCCCAACTGAAGCAACCTGCCACACCAGCACGACCAGCGCACCGGCTGCCAACGCCGCGCCATACGGCAGTGTTGCCTCCGGCCCGGACTGGTCCCACCGCAGCGCGACCACCGCCACACCCGCCGCCACAAGCATACCGATAGCCAGCGCGACCAGACCACCCACGACACCCAACAGCGCCCCCACCAACATCGCCAGCTTGACGTCCCCCATGCCCAACGCTGTCCGGCCATACAGACGACGGCCGCCCCAAGCCAGCAGCCCAAACAGCGCCAGACCGGCTGCCGCGCCCAGCAACGCATCCAGCGAACCGCGCCACAAATCCAGCGCGACGGCCGCTGCGGTGGCGGGCAAGACCAGGGCGTTCGGCACGCGGCGGGTGGCCACATCCACAAGAAGCAACACAGTTAGCAAGACCGCTGCTAATACCGTCAGCAGCTGATCCGTGCTTCCGTATGTTCCCTCGACTATTTCACCAACCAGTTGAGCCAACATCATCACCTGGGATTATAGTGGTATCAGCGGAAACACGGTGATCAATGACTCTATCTGATACCATTGCTGAGGAATCTCTCCTGGTGGAGGAACTGACAGCATGTCAGCACATTACTCACAGGGAGAATGTAAACGCTTCCTTCAGCACCTGCCATAGAGCGTATATGTTTTCGTACAGGCTGTAATGACAATTGTGGCAGCCCTCGATACTTTAGCGCTCATTGAACTGGGCGAATGTCAGCTAGCCGGGTAGCCTATGACGATGTCAGGTGACATGCAGAGTTGACAGTTCTTACTTATCTTTGCGTTCGTGAGCGCCCGGGCAGCCTAGCCGACGACTGTATACCCAGACCAGGAGAGATCTTCGCGGTACGCATCATGGATCCAAATAGAGCAGATTCGAAGCAAATTCAAGACGAAGAACGGGAGCTGGTGCTCTCAGAGTTTGGATTGGCCGGAGCCAGGCCGTTGGCAATAGGTACGGAGGCAGAGGTCTACCTGAAGGACGATCATTCTCTGCTCAAACTTTACGCGGATTCGAGTCGCCTGGGCCATCTGCAAACTCTCGGTCATCTCTATGAAAGTATTGACTCAGCAGACGTCGGCTTTCGTTTGCCGGCCATCCGTGAGATCGTTCCGTATGGAAGCCTTATTGCAGTGATCGAGGAACGCTTGCATGGAGAGCCGCTCGCCGATCTCCTGCCGAACCTCCAAAGCGACGATCTTGATCGAGCAGAAGAACTATATGTCGACGCAGTTTGGAAACTCAAGGAGATCGTGCTGCGTACACCTCCTGAAACTTATATGTTGTTTGACGATGACCAGGTCAGCCTGGTTGCGCGTGAGAGCTTCGAGGCATTTTATGCTCGTATGCTGGACTTGAAGTTGGCGCGAGTCAGCCGATACTTCCAGCTTTCTTACCCTCGCTTCTCAGCAGATTCAAGTCAACTCGTCAATGCGATACGTACTCAAAGAGCCTCTCAACCAGCCCTCGTTCACGGGGATTTCTTTCCCGGCAATCTTCTAGTTGATGCGCCGGTAAGCCAGGTTCAGGGAGTCATTGACTTTGGCTCGTTCACCATGTTCGGTGACCACCTTCTGGACGTCGCAGGCGCGTTTGGGTTTTATGAGATGTATCATCCGGACCGGGCATTGATTCGCGAAAGATTACTTTCCAGGATTCTTCCACGACTGTCTGAACAAGAGAGACCAATCTTCTTTCGATTCCTGCTAGCCAACGCCATCGTGACCTCAGACCTGTATGCATCTGACAGTAATCCGGTTAATGATGATCACTTTCGGTGGGCAACTGAGATTGTCTGTGAACCGCATTACTGGGACGAGGCTTTGAGCTAGGCGCCGCTGCGCGACCCGCAGCTACGATAGCAGGCAAGTGGTCAGCAGCCGGCAGGGCAACACGATGTTTGAGGTTTGCAGTGGTTATGAGACTGCTGGACATTAGCGCTGACCTCGCTACAATGCAGGCTGGAGGTACGATGATGCGCCTGGGAATCATGTTAGGGTATGCAGCCGGACAGATAGATCTGCCGGTCGAACTCGTCAAAGAAGCCGATCAACTCGGCGTTTACGCCGTGTGGACAGCCGAAGCGTATGGCTCTGATGCTGTGTCGCCGCTCGCCTGGCTGGGGGCGCAGACGGAACGTATCAAGCTCGGCACCGCCATTATGCAGATGCCGGGTCGCACGCCCGCCAATGCCGCCATGACCGCCATGACGCTCAATCAGCTTTCGGGCGGCCGTTTCCTGATGGGGCTGGGGCTGTCCGGGCCACAGGTCGTTGAGGGCTGGCATGGCGTCAGCTACCGCAAGCCGCTCACCCGCACCCGGGAATACGTCACCATTGTGCGCGATATCTTCCGGAGAGAAGCGCCGCTGACCTTCGATGGGGATCTGTACCAGATTCCTTACACGGCCGATGACGCCACCGGATTGGGAAAACCGCTCAAGAGCACCCTCAGCGCACAGCCCGACATTCCTATCTATCTGGCCGCCATCGGACCCAAGAACGTTGAACTGACGGCCGAAATTGCTGATGGCTGGCTGCCCATCTTCTTCTCCCCGGAGCAGTACGACGAAACGTTCAAGCCTCATGTCGATGCCGGGCTGGCCAAGGCAGGCAAAACGATAGACGACCTCGACATTGCCCCCACGGTCTCAGTCGTCATCAACGACAACCTTGACATCTGCTACAACATGCTCCGGCCGATGCTGGCCCTCTACATCGGCGGCATGGGCGCGCGCGGCAAGAACTTCTACTACGATCTGGCGGTGCGCTACGGCTACGAAGCGGAAGCGGCTGACATTCAGGACCTCTACCTATCCGGCGATCGAGGCGCCGCCATGGTGCGCGTACCCGGTGAGTTAATCGACGCAGTAGCGCTGGTCGGGCCAAAGGAGCGCGTGCGCGAACGCCTTAGCCTGTGGCGCAGCAGCCCGATTAACACACTCAACATGACCGTCTTTGACCGCGAGACCCTGCAAGCAATGGTCGAGCTGGCGGCTGAGGCAGCCTGATGGATTCCTCCGCGCCCGGCAAGGCCCGCGAAGCGATCTGGCAGGCCCAGCAAGAACCGGTAGACATTGCAGGCAAGGAAGCGATGGCGGTCGAGCTCATCGAAACGCTGGCCGGCCACACTCCCCTGTCCGGTGTGCTCTATAACCAGACGATGGGCGTCTTTGCTCGGCAGGGCTTGCCCTGGATGTCGAAGAGCCAGGTGATCGACGTCTACGAACGGTTATGCGAAAGTGATTGGCTGGAGTTTGACCCCGACTTGCGCCTGCATTTGCAGATGAAGCCGATGCGCACCCAGTCCGGCGTCACCATCGTCACCGTACTGACCAAGCCGTACCCCTGCCCCGGCAAGTGCGTCTTCTGCCCGACCGACGTGCGCATGCCCAAGAGCTATTTGCACGACGAGCCAGGGGCGCAACGGGCCGAACGTCACGGCTTTGACCCGTATGAGCAAACAGCTGCCCGCATCACTGCGCTGGAGCAAATCGGCCATCCGGCAGAAAAGATCGAGCTGCTCATCCTGGGCGGCACCTGGTCGAGCTACCGGAGAGACTACCAGGAGTGGTTTGTCAAGCGCTGCTTCGACGCGATGAACGGCTTTGACGCAGAGACGCTGCCGGAGGCGCAGGCGGCCAACGCCAGCGGCCGTCGCCGTAATGTCGGCCTGGTCGTGGAGACGCGCCAGGACCATATCGACGTCGAGGAACTCCGCTGGCTGCGCTACCTCGGTGTCACCAAGGTTCAGGTAGGCATCCAAAGCCTTGATGAGCACGTCCTGGCGATCAATCAGCGGGGCCACGATGTCCAGTCCACCCGCGATGCCTTTCGCCTGCTGCGGCTGGCCGGGTTCAAGATTCACGGACACTGGATGGCCAATCTGCTGGGAGCGACACCGGAGAGCGATATTGAGGATTTCGGCCGCCTGTGGTCGGATACGGCCATTCGACCGGACGAGCTCAAGATTTATCCCTGCATGCTCGTGCCCAACGCGGAACTGTATGCGTATTGGCAGCGTGGCGAATACCGGGCGTACACAGAGCAAGAAGTGCTGGATGTCCTGGTGGCTTGCAAGCCAACTGTCCCCCGCTACGTGCGTCTGAGCCGGGTCATCCGCGACTTCCCGACCAATAACGTCGTGGCGGGTAACAAGAAAGCCAATCTGCGCCAGGTCGCCCAGAAGGTTCTGCGCGAACAAGGCACGCCCTGCCGCTGCATTCGCTGCCGCGAGGTCAAGCGTCAGGCAGTGGACGCAACTGACCTGTCTCTGAACACCCTGACTTACGAAACGGATGCCACGACCGAGCATTTCCTGAGCTTCGACTCCGGTGCAGATCAGTTGGCCGGCTTCCTGCGCCTGTCGCTGCCGGATCGCGCCAAATCGCACCCGCTGCCCGAACTACGCGACCACGCCATGATTCGCGAGGTCCACGTCTACGGCCCGGCTCTCAACCTGGGTGACGAAAGCCAGGGCGAGGCGCAGCATCTGGGGCTGGGGACACAGTTGGTGGAACGGGCCAAAGAGATGGCGCGTGCAGCAGGCTACCCCCGCATCGCTGTGATCAGCGCCATCGGCACGCGCGAATATTACGTCAGGTTGGGGTTCAAGTTGGACGAGCTGTACATGACGGCCGATTTGTCTGAATCGTAGGGTCGGCTTACGGCAGGCTGGTCTCGCCCATCAGATAGAAGTCTACTTCGCGAGCGGCCGCCCGGCCCTCGTTGATCGCCCAGACGACCAGGCTTTGCCCGCGGCGGGCATCACCGGCAGCGAAGACACCGGGAATGCCGGTATGGAACCGGTCGTACGGCGCAGCAATGTTTGAGCGGTTGTCGATGCCCACACCCAGCTGCTCCAGCAGTTGGTTCTCCGGTCCCAGGAACCCCAGCGCCAGAATAACCAGCTGTGCGGGCCACTCCCGTTCGGTGCCCGGCAGTTGGCGCAGCGTGGGCCGCCCCCCATTCGCCGGCGTCTCCCAGGCCACGTCGACCGTGCGCACGCCGCGCACACAGCCCGCTTCATCAGTCAGGAACTCGGTCGTCAGGACGCTGTATGTGCGTGGGTCGGCCCCGTCGCGGGCGGCCGCCTCTTCCTGTCCGTAATCCATCTTGTAGACGCGGGGCCACTGCGGCCACGGGTTGTCCGGCGCACGCTGATCCGGCGGTCGGGACATAATCTCGAACTGGGTCAGGCTGCGGCAGCCGTGGCGCAAGGCGGTCGCCACGCAGTCGGTGCCCGTGTCGCCGCCGCCGATGATGATGACATCCTGCCCGGCGGCCGACAGGTAGCGACCGTCCTCCAACGCCGAATCGAGCAGACTCCGGGTGTTGGCATGCAGGTACTCCATGGCGAAATGGATGCCGCCGGCATCACGCCCAGCGACCTGTAGATCGCGCGGCCGGGTTGCGCCGGTGCACAGCACAACCACATCAAACTGCTCACGTAACTCAGCCCCCGTTATGTCAACGCCGATCTCCGTGTTGGTGACGAAGGTCACACCGCTGGCTTCCAGCAAGTCAAGGCGGCGTTCGACGAGATCTTTGGCCAGCTTCATATTGGGAATGCCGTACATCAGCAGGCCACCCGGTCGGTCATCCCGCTCGAAAACCGTTACCTCATGACCAACTGTATTGAGTTGGTCGGCGCAGGCGAGGCCAGCCGGTCCGGAGCCGACGATGGCCACACGCTTGCCGGTGCGAGTGTCGGGCACGTCCGGCGTTACCCACCCTTCTTCGAACGCCCGATCGATGATGGCGTACTCGATGCTCTTGATCGTCACCGCTGGATCACTGATGCCCAACGTGCAGGCCGCTTCGCAAGGGGCCGGGCAAACCAGCCCGGTAAACTCCGGGAAGTTGTTGGTCTTGTGCAGCCTTTCGTACGCCTGTCGCCACAATCCACGATAGACCAGATCATTCCATTCCGGGATGAGGTTGTGGATGGGACAGCCGGAAGTCATCCCGTTGAGAATCTGACCCTTGTGGCAAAAGGGAATGCCACAATCCATACAGCGGGCGGCCTGCGTTTGCAGCGTCTCGACAGGCAGATGGAAGTGGAGCGGCTGCCAGTCGGCGATGCGCTTCAGGGGCGACCGCTCCTCAGGTGTCTGGCGGTCGTACGTCATGAATCCGGTACGTTTACTCATAGTGTTGTTTGCGTTGTCTTTCGTATCGTGTCCGCCGGGCCACGAGGCAGCGGCCCATCCGGCTGTCGTTAGTTGCCGCCAACGCGAGCAATGTTGCTGCGGTTGGCCTCGAAGGCGGCCATGACCTGCTCATCACCCGTCAATCCCTGGCGCTCCGCCTCAGCCAGTGCCAACAGCATGCGCTTGTAGTCACGCGGCATCACTTTGACGAAACGCGTCTGCACCTCGTCCCAATCAGAAAGCATATGCCAGGCGACGGTGCTGCCGGTGTAGACCGCATGCCGCCAAATCATGTTGTTGAGTTCACGGGTATCGTCGTCGGACAGCAGCTCCAGATCCACCATGTCAGTGTTGCAGCGCGTGGCGAAACGGGCGTCCGGGTCGTAGACATAGGCAACGCCACCCGACATGCCGGCAGCGAAGTTGCGGCCCGTCGGCCCCAGCACAGCGACGCGACCACCGGTCATGTATTCGCACCCGTGGTCGCCCACCGCCTCGACGACGGCCGATACGCCACTGTTGCGCACGCAGAACCGCTCACCCGCTTCACCGCGAATGTACGCTTCGCCGCTCGTTGCACCGTAGAAGGCGACATTGCCGGTGATGATGTTCTCCTCCGGCACGAACGTTGCTGTCGACGGCGGCTTGACAATGATCTTGCCGCCGGACAGACCCTTGCCGAGGTAATCGTTGGCGTCTCCTTCCAGAATAAACGTCTGACCACTGGGCATGAACGCCCCGAAGCTCTGACCGGCCGACCCCTGGAAGGTAAGCATGATGCTGTCTTCTGGCAGGCCGACCTCGCCAAAGCGCCGCGTGACGTGATATCCCAGAATGGTGCCTACGGTGCGATGGATATTGCGGATGGGCAGCGTCGCTTCCACCGTTTCGCCTTCCTCCAACGCCGGGCGGCAGAGATCGAGCAGGACTGTCTCATCCAGACTATGCTCAAGTCCGTGCTCCTGGGGAATCTTGCAGATACGACCAACATCCGGACCTACCTCTGGCTGATGGAGCAGCGGCGACAGGTCGATCTGACCCGTCTTCCAGTGGCCGACATCCTGGTTGACGACGAGCCGGTCGGTACGACCGATCATCTCATCCATCGTGCGGAAGCCCAACCGCGCCATCAGCTCTCGCGTTTCGCGGGCGATAAAGCGCATGAAGTTGACCACATGCTCCGGGTCGCCGGTGAAGCGCTTGCGCAGCTCGGGGTTCTGGGTGGCAATACCGACCGGACAGGTGTCCATATGACAAACGCGCATCATGATGCAGCCAACGGCTACCAGGGGCGAGGTGGCAAAGCCAAACTCCTCCGCTCCCAGCAGCGCAGCGATAACGACGTCCCGGCCCGTCTTAAGCTGGCCATCGGTCTCCAGCCGGACACGGCTGCGCAGGTTGTTCATGACCAGGGTCTGGTGCGTTTCTGCCAGCCCCAGCTCCCACGGCAATCCCGCATGTTTGATGCTGGACTGTGGTGACGCGCCGGTGCCGCCGTCATGGCCGCTGATCAGGATGACGTCGGCGTGCCCCTTGGCTACGCCTGCGGCAATCGTGCCCACGCCCACTTCCGATACCAGCTTGACGTTGATCCGCGCATCCGGGTTGGCGTTCTTCAAATCGTAGATGAGCTGCGCCAGGTCTTCAATGGAGTAGATGTCGTGATGGGGCGGCGGAGAGATGAGACCAACACCTGGCGTCGAGTAGCGCACCTTGGCCACCCACGGGTAGACCTTCGTGCCGGGCAGCTGCCCGCCCTCGCCCGGCTTGGCTCCCTGGGCCATCTTGATCTGAATCTCCCTGGCATTGCTCAAGTAGTAGCTAGTGACACCAAAGCGACCCGACGCCACCTGCTTAATGGCGCTGCTGCGCGAGTCGCCGTTCTCATCCGGCACGAAGCGAGCCGTGTCTTCGCCCCCCTCGCCCGTGTTGCTCTTGCCGCCGATGCGATTCATGGCGATAGCCAGCGCCTCGTGCGCCTCCCTGCTGATGGAGCCGTACGACATGGCCCCCGTCTTGAAGCGGCGCAAGATCGCTTCCTCCGGTTCCACTTCGTCCAGCGGAATCGACGGCGCATTCGGGTCAAGCTTCAACAAGCTGCGCAGCGTCGCCAGATGGGTCTCGCGATCATTAACGGCCGCCGCATACGCCTTGTACGCTTCATAGTCGCCCGTCCGGACAGCGTGCTGCAAGCGGTGGACAGTGGCCGGGTTGAACAGGTGAAACTCGCCTTCCTCGCGGAACTGGTATCGGCCGCCCACATCCAGCGTGTGGCCATTGGCCGAGCGCGGGGGATAGGCCGCCAGGTGGCGACGTTCGGCTTCTTCCGCCACGATATCGATGCCTGCGCCCTGAATGCGCGACGGCGTACCGGTAAAGTACCGCTCGATGAAATCCGACTTCAGCCCGAGCGCCTCGAAAATCTGCGCTCCATGGTAGCTTTGGATGGTCGAGATACCCATCTTCGACAGAATCTTGACCACACCCTTGACCGACGCCTTCAGGTAGCCCTTGACGGCTGCGTGAATATCAATGTCCGTCAGCAGACGCCGCTCAATCAGATCGTACATCGTCTCGAACGCCAGATACGGATTGATTGCGTCGGCTCCGAATCCGATCAGACAGGCGTAGTGGTGGGTCTCGCGTGGTTCGCCCGACTCGACGATCAGACTGACCTGGGTGCGCGTGCCTTGCCGCACGAGGTGCTGGTGCAGGCCACTGGTGGCCAACAGCGCCGGGATCGGCGCGGCGTCTGGGCCTGCCTGCCTGTCGCTGAGCACAAGCAGATTAGCTCCTTCAGCGATCGCTTTATCTGCCTCTGCAAACAAGACGTCCAGCGCCGCAGCGAGACCCGGACCACCGCTGCCCGGCGCAAACAGCATGGGCAGTTCGGCCGTCTGGAAACCAGGCACGCTGATCTCCCGAATCTGGGCCAGCTCGATGTTGCGCAGGAGCGGTGTCTCCAGCCGGATGCGGCGGGCATCTGAGGGGCGCGGGTTGAGCAGATCCCCTTCCGACCCCAGCAGCATCGTGGTCGACGTTACCAATTCTTCGCGAATGGCGTCGATGGGCGGATTGGTCACCTGCGCGAACAGTTGGCGAAAGTAGTTGTAGAGCAGCTGCGGTCGCTGCGACAGGACCGAAATGGGCGAGTCATCACCCATCGAGCCAATCGGCTCAATACCGTTCTTGGCCATCGGCGCCAGAATCATGCGTAGATCTTCGAATGTGTAGCCGAACAGTTGCTGCCGCCGCATGCTGGTCGAGGAGTCCGGTTCGTCGTATGGCGTCGCCGGCGGCAGATCGGCCAGGGTCAGTTGGTGATTCGCCAACCAGTCGCCGTATGGCGCCGCGGCGGCCAGGCTGTCCTTCAACTCGTCGTCGGAAATGATTCGTCCCGCCCTGGTGTCGACGACCAACATCCGACCGGGACGCAGGCGGCCTTTCTGCCGCACTTTCTCCGGCGGTATGTCCAGCACGCCCACTTCTGAAGCCATAACGACGAGGTCGTCGTCGGTCACGTAGTAGCGTGACGGCCGCAAGCCATTGCGATCCAGCACCGCACAGACCACACTGCCATCGGTGAAGGCCATCGACGCCGGGCCATCCCACGGCTCCATGATGGCACTGTGGAAGTCGTAGAAGTCACGCCGGGGGCCGAGAATCTCGCTGTTCTTTTCCCACGGCTCCGGCACCATCATCATCACGGCGTGGGGCAACGATCGACCGTCGAGCGTGAGAAACTCGATGACGTTGTCAAACATGGCCGAGTCGCTGCCGTCATGGTCGATAATCGGCAGCACCTTGGCAAGATCATGGCCAAAGCGGTCAGACTGGAAGTGAGCCTGGCGCGCCTGCATGGCGTTGGCATTGCCTTTGATCGTATTGATCTCGCCATTGTGGATCAGGAAGCGATAAGGATGCGCCCGCTCCCAACTGGGGAACGTGTTCGTCGAAAAGCGGCTGTGGACCAGCGCAATGGCGCTGCGCACGCGAGGGTCTGTCAGGTCGCTGAAGTAGTCGCGCACCTGCTCGGCCAGCAGCATCCCCTTGTAGATAACAGTCCGCGTCGAGAGGCTGGCAAAGTAGAATGTCGTCCCGTTTTCGCGTGCCGCCGCGCAGATCTGCTTCTCAGCCAGCCGCCGGATGACGAACAGCTTCCGCTCGAACGGTAGACCGGCAGACGTTTCCGGCCCGCGCGCAATGAACACCTGCTCCATGACCGGCTCGCTGTCGAGCGCGCCCTGGCCCAACGCCGCATTATCAACAGGAACAGACCGCCAGCCGATTACGGACTGGCCCTCAGTGCGAATGATTGATTCTAGTTGGGATTGATAGCTGGCGCGAAGCGCATCGTCCCGGGGAAGAAAGACCATGCCGACGCCATACGCTTCGAAGGGCGGCAGCTCCACCCCCCGCGCAGACCACCAGGCACGGAAGAACGTGTCCGGAAGTTGAAGCAAAATACCAGCCCCGTCACCGGTGTTTGGCTCGGCGCCTTGCGCGCCGCGATGGCGCAGGTTCTCCAGGACAGTTAGCGCCTGATCCACGATGGCGTGGGATCGTTCGCCCGTCATCTGGGCCACGAAGCCAGTGCCACAGGCGTCGTGCTCAAAGCGAGGATCGTAAAGCCCTTGCTTTTGGGGAATGCCCTGTTGGCGGTATTTGCGTTTCCTGGATCGCCTCATCACACTCTTCTCCTCCAAATACGTGGTTAGCGTGAACAGACTCGACATCAAGGCCGAGCGCGTTCACGGGTATCGCGTTTTGATCGATCGTGTGTGCGAGCCTGCGAAAAAGGCAGAATAATGACTGGTTGCGTCTCTCACCGGCAAGAGCCAGGATGATTTGTAATGTGCAGTCGGCTCGCAACAACTAACGAAGACGCTTATATAAGTATAAGTGATAGAGGGTGCTTCTGGATTCAGGCAAAGTACACAAATCTAGGGGCTGTCATTGTGGCTTATTGGTGGATTGACAGGGTCAACCGGTCGCGGCACAATAGGTAGTGTGGTCAAATACCTTGCCAATGGCAGGCGTGTTGACCAACAGCAGAATAGTTCTTTGAGGCCACGACGCCTTTTCCGGCTGCATTCAGCGACCGGAAAAGGCGTCTTTTTGTATACAGGGTCTGCGTCCTGTGGCCGGGACAAAGCCCACCAGGCACTTATCGCCGGAGGAAAAGAGTGGAGTCTTGAATGCAAGTACGATTCGCCCAATCAGACGCATGGCCAACGTGTTGGTCATCGTCGCCTTGCTAGCTCTGTTTACCCAAAGTGCAGCCGCGCAGGATGGCGAGCCGGCAATCAACGCGCTGGACACAGTCTGGGTCTTGATCGCCGCCTTCCTGGTGTTCTTCATGCAGGCAGGCTTTGGGTTCCTGGAAGCGGGCTTCGTTCGGTCCAAGAATGTGGTCAACATCATGGCCGAAAACCTGATGGACACGACGATGACCACCGTGGGCTTCATCATCCTGGGCTTCGGATTGATGTTCGGCACGGGTCCAACATTCTTTGGTATCGAGAACGCCTTTTTTGGGACCGAGTGGTTCTTCTTGCAAGACATGCCGGTCGTCTTCCCGGGGCTGACCATCCCGACGATGGCCTTCTTCTTCTTCCAGTTCGCCTTCTGTGCGGCCGCGTCCACCATCGCCTCCGGACTGATGGCTGAGCGAACCAACTTCAAGGCGGACCTGGCCTACAGTTTCCTGGTTGGTTTGCTCATCTACCCAATTTTCGGTCATTGGGTCTGGGGCGGCGGCTGGCTGGCGCAACTGGGTTATATCGACTTTGCCGGCTCATCTGTTGTCCATCTTGTCGGTGCGTATGTCGGTCTGGCCGGCACGCTGATGCTGGGCAAGCGCAAGGACAAGGTCTTTGGCCAGACGATTCGCGGCCACAACATCGCCCTGGCGGCGTTGGGTACGTTCATCCTGTGGCTGGGCTGGTTCGGCTTCAACCCCGGCAGCCAGCTGGCGGCCGATCCAGTGCCGATATCGATGATCGTTGTCACCACCGACTTCGCCGCCACCACCGGCGCTATCGCCGCCATGTTCATCAGCTATATCTACACCAAGAAGTGGGACGTCAGCATGGCCTTTAACGGCGCGCTGGGCGGCCTGGTAGCGATTACCGCCGCCACCGCCTTCGTGACCCCGATGGCTGCGCTGGTCATCGGCGCCATCGCCGGAGCCATCTCCTACTATGGCGTGCAGCTGATGGAGAAGCTGCGGATCGACGACCCTGTGGGTGCGTTTCCGGTGCACGGCTTGAACGGCATGTTCGGTGTGCTGGCGGTTGGCATCTGGGGCGTTGATGGCATCGGCCTGCTGTCAGGTGGTGGGTTCGAGCAGCTGGGCATCCAGGCGCTGGGACTGCTGGCCTGTACCCTTTGGACGCTGCCGCTGTCGTTCCTGATGTTCTACGTCCTGGACAAGACCATCGGCCTGCGAGTCTCCGAGGAGATCGAGGAAGAAGGATTGGACATGGCCTACCACGGCATCGGCTCCTATCCTGAGTTTGTCGAGACAAGTGGCGGCAGCGCTCCGCCAAGCACCGTGATTCCAGCGGGCACTGACTAGGAGGTCTGAATCCTCACGATACAATTCATGCGTTAAGTTAACTCGAACCTGAACCTGTTTTATCGTTAGACCCGCTCGACTGCACGCCTTTGTGTAGACGAGCGGGTCACCATTGTTGATTCCACTATTTTGGAGGTAGTTAGAAATGACAACCATTAATGATGTTTCTAAGATGATCGAAGACCTGGGCATCCAGTTCGTAGACGTGAAGTTCACCGATGTGTTTGGCCAATGGCAGCACTTCTCCATTCCGGTCGAAGACTTCAGCAACGAGACCGCGTTCGAGGATGGGATGGGGTTCGATGGCTCGTCCATTCGTGGCTTCCAGAGCATCGAGTCCAGCGACATGATCCTGCTGGCCGACCCGAACACGGCCGTTCTCGACCCCGTCTGCGAAGCGCCGACGCTCAGTTTGGTCTGTGACATCTACGATCCGATCACTCGCGAGCCTTACTCACGCGATCCGCGCTACATTGCCCGCAAGGCAACTGCGTATCTCGAATCCACCGGCATCGCCGATACCGCCTACTTTGGGCCGGAAGCGGAGTTTTTCGTCTTCGACCAGGTCAAGTACTCGGCCGGTGAGTACTCCTCTGCGTATCAGGTGGACAGCATCGAAGGGCCGTGGAACTCCGGCATCTTCGGGTACGGCCACTCGGTTCCTCACAAGCGCGGATACTTCCCGGTGGCTCCGTTCGACACGCTGCAGGACTTGCGCTCCGAAATGGTGCGCGTGCTCATCGACTCCGGCGTGGAAGTAGAACTCCACCACCACGAAGTCGGTACGGCTGGCCAATGTGAAATTGACCTGAAGTACGGCTCGATGCTAAAGATGGCTGACCAGATTCAGCTGTACAAGTACATCGTCAAGAACGTGGCCAAGGCGCACGGCAAGACCGTGACCTTTATGCCCAAGCCGATTTTCGCTGATAACGGCAGCGGCATGCACACCCACCAGAGCCTGTGGAAAGACGGCGAACCGCTCTTCTTCGACGAAGCCGGCTATGCGGGTCTGAGCGAAATGGCCCGCTACTACATCGGCGGCATCCTGAAGCACATCAACGCCCTGCTGGCGATCTGCGCTCCGACCAC
The DNA here is from genome assembly GCA_963715935.1 of uncultured Chloroflexia bacterium. Classification (GTDB taxonomy): domain Bacteria; phylum Chloroflexota; class Anaerolineae; order Promineifilales; family Promineifilaceae; genus Promineifilum. The sequence goes on from CAVQSM010000011.1 coordinate 1,591,584, forward strand.
CAACTCCTACCGGCGTCTCGTGCCCGGCTACGAAGCACCCGTAGTCGTGGCCTACTCGGCACGCAATCGTTCGGCGGCCGTCCGCATTCCTATGTACTCCAAGTCGCCCAAGGCCAAGCGCATTGAGTTCCGCTGCCCCGACCCGGCAGCAAACCCGTACCTGGCCTTCTCTGCCATGCTGATGGCCGGCCTTGATGGCATCAAGAACCAGATCGATCCGGGTGATCCGGCCGACATGGACCTGTTCGAAGAAGAAAATATCGACAAGGTCACCATGACCGTCGGCAAGCTGAATGAGTCGTTGGACGCGCTGGAAGCGGACCATGACTTCCTGCTGGAAGGCGGCGTCTTCACGAAGGACCTGCTTGACGCCTACATCAGCTACAAGCACGAAGAAGAGGTTGGCCCGGTCAGCCTGCGTCCGCATCCGTACGAGTTCCTGCTCTACTACGGCATCTAAGTCAGTTACGCATCACGCTGCGTCGGGAGCAGTCCCCTTCGAGGGGGCTGCTCCTGTTTCGTTCCAGAAGCGTGCCACCCCAGCCGCTGCGGCGCAATTCGCAGCGGTCGTTGCTTCCCCGTATAATGCCGATCCATGTTGACCGAATCGGCCGAAGACCGCCTGACCCAACCGGATGCGTTCACTGCCCTGCGCGAAATCGCCCGGTCGCTCAGCGCAGCGTGGGACCTGGACACCACTCTCGACCTCATCGCCCGCAAGACCACCGAGGTGATGGGCGTCCACTCATGCACCATCTACCTGCTCGACCCCGACGGGGCGCTGCTGCGACTGCGGGCCACAACCGGCCTCGCCCGTCGATCCCTCGGCCGGGCCACACTGGCGGTGGGCGAAGGCATGACCGGTCGCGCTGTGGTCAAGAACCGCCCTGTCTACGCTGCCGACGCCCAGCACGACCCCCACTTCAAGTGGGTGGACGACACCCGCGAAGGGCGTTTCCGGTCCTTGTTGGCCGTGCCGCTGGTCCTAGACGGTGAGCCAATTGGGGCGCTCAATGTTCAGACACGCGACCCTCACGACTACCCTCAGGCTGAAATCGATATCCTGACCCTCATCGCCGACCTTGCTGCCGGAGCGCTGGCCAAGGCGGAGCTGTACGATCGCCAGCGACGACAGCTGGACGAACTACAAACGCTGGCCCGCGTTAGTGAGGCGGTGACGTCCCCCCAGTATCTCGATGACATCCTGGATGTGGTCACCGAGATGGCTGCCCGGACGATGGCCGCGGACACCTGTGCCATCTATCTGCAAGATAACGCCACGGGAGCGCTGGTCCGCCGCGCCTCCAACAGCGCAGCGGCATCTGAAGCAGCTTCCGACGGCGCACTGCGGGCCAGTCTTGAGCAGGTCGTCGCCACCGGCAAAACAGTCTACCAACCGAGTGACGCCCAGGTGACGGCAGAGGCTTCACAGGGCGCGTTTCTGGCCGTCCCGTTGGCCGTCGGCGATCGGGTCATCGGCGTACTTGTCTGCGCTACTTCGACGTCCAGTTCCTTTCCAGAGCAGCAGCAATCGCTGCTCAACACGCTGGCCAATCAGACTGCGCTGGCCATCGAAAACGCGCGGCTGGTCACCAATGCGGCTGTCGTGCGAGAAATGCACCATCGCATCAAGAACAATCTGCAAACGGTGGCGATGCTAATGCAGCTTCAGTTGCCCGACGCCGACCGGCTGGATGCCCGTGACGTGCTGACGACAAACATCCATCGCATCCAGACCATCGCCGCCGTCCACGATATTCTCTCGGAGCAGGGATTCCGGTTGGTCGATGTGCGCGCCGTTGTCCAGCGTATCGTGCAGACGATGACCACGGCCATGTCCCGGCCAAACCAGCAGATCGCCATTGCGGTCCACGGTGAGGCGCTGCAGCTTCCCAGCCGCGCCGCCACTGCCCTATGCGTCGTCATCAACGAGCTGGTGCAGAACAGCCTGGAGCATGGGTTTGCCGGCCGCGACAGGGGGCGCATCGACATCTCGCTCAGCCGGAGACCGGACGGCCCGCTTATCCTCGTGCAGGACGATGGCGTTGGTCTGCCCGAAGAGGTGGAGCCCAGCCTCGGACTGGACATCGCCCGCGAGTTGATCACCGGGGATCTCCAGGGCGAAATTCAGTTCAATCGCCGGTCGCCGGGAACGGAAGTGGTGATTACGCTGCCGCGCGTGATTGAACTGCTGGAAGGACGTGAGGATTGAGATGCGCATCCTGATCGCCGATGACGAGTCGATCATTCGCATGGGCCTGGCCTCGATTCTGGAGACGCAGGGTCATTCGGTGCTGGCGGCCGCCAACGGGCGGGAAGCGATCCGCCTGGCCGAACACCACCAGCCGGACCTGGCTATCCTCGACATTCGCATGCCCTACACCAACGGCTTGCAAGCCGCGGAGACAATCGCCAAACAGCGCCCCCTGCCAATTCTGATCCTGACGGCATTCAGCGAGCAGGACCTGATTGAGAAAGCGACCGACTTGCCCATCCACGGCTACCTCATCAAGCCGGTGCAGCCGGAGGCGCTGGACGCGGCGATCCGCGTGGCTGTCAAGCGCTTCGAGGAACGGCAGGCGCAAGCTGAGCTAACCAGCAAGCTGGCCCGCCAACTGGCCACCCGTAAGCTGGTCGACCGTGCCAAAGGCTTGCTGATGGAGTCCGGGCTGACGGAAGCCGAGGCGTACACGGAGCTTCAGGCCCGCGCCCGCGACAACCGAGAATCCATTGTCGTGACAGCCGAAAAGATCGTGCGCCAAGCTGGCTCGCCCCGATAAGGTAGCCGAAGGCCTAGAGCACAACCCCCTCAGGATCGTTGCCTGAATCAAGCATCGCCTGTCGCACATCGACCCGGCTCAGCAAGATCAGCCCAAAGATAAAGAAGAAGACGAGCGAGACAATCGCAATTCGCTGAGATCCCGTAACCTGGACAGCCAGGGCGAAGAGCAGCGGACCAATCCACGATGTGCCACGCTCGCTGATTTCATAGAAGCCAAAGTACTCGGCCTCATGATGGTCAGGAATCATCTGTGAGAACAGGGAGCGGCTGAGCGCCTGCGACCCACCCAATACCAGGCCGAGAACGAAGCCCATCACAAACAGTTGGACTGTGTTGGTCAGGAAGGCGAAGGCGTAGATGACGAGGCCAGACCAGATAGCCAGACTGACCATGATGCTGCGCTTGGCTCCGAACCTGGCAGCCAGACGGCCAAACAGCAGCGCGCCACCAAAGGCAACGAACTGGATCATCAAGACCAGGATGAGCAATGTCTGGGTATCGACGCCGAGTTCAGAGGCAGCGAAAGCCGTGGAGACCACGATTACGGTCTGGATGCCGTCGTTGTAGACCAGATACGCGATCAGGTAACGCAGAGTCATCGGATAGGTGGTCACAAGCTGGCGTACTGTATTCCCTATCTCGCTGAGGCCATATCGAAACAAAGCGGCGCCTTCCGGCAGCGCCCGTGCGGCTTCGCGCTGGCGCAGCCGTTTGGCCGGATAGAGGTAGGTGAAAACGATCCACCACAGGCCGGCCCCAGCCAGGCTAATGCGCACCGCCATGGCTGTATCATCCAACACCAGCAGCAGCCCCAGATTAATAAGCAGATATAGTCCGCCACCCAGATAGCCGATGGCCCAGCCGCGCGAGCTAACTTCATCACGCATGTCGGGCGAGGCGATCTCGGGCAGGAACGAGTTGTAGGAGACAATGGCCGCGCCAAAACACAGGTTGGCAATGACAAAGAGCAAACTACCCAACAGGACAGCCCCGTTTGTTCCCAACACCGCCATATCTGCCTGGATGAAAAAGAGCAGGATGGTGACGAAACCGCCCGTATAGGCAAACGCAAGCAGGAGGCGTTTCTTCAGATGCGTGTAATCGACGGCCGTTCCAATCAGCGGCAAGAACAGAACTTGCAGAAACACGGAGAGGGAGGCGGCAAAGGGGAAAACAGCGGCTGCTTCAATGTCAACTCCCAGAATGTTGATCGGCGTCGTGGACGATTCGCCGAGGGCCAGAATGTAGGGGCCGAGCAAGGCCGTGACCACCGTGGTTACAAAGGCCGAGTTGGCCCAGTCGTACATCGACCAGCCAAAGATCTCGCGCTTGTCGTTCACTATGCTGCCTCCTGCACCGCGATTGGAACCAAACCGATCAAAAAAGGGCAACACAAGCACCTACTGGTGCGGTTGCCCTCAAAGGAAGTCGCTATCGTTCAGAGTCGCCATGCGCCGATTATGCCCACCCACTTTCAATACGGGCAACGCTTAGGCCGGCGCAATCTGCAACTTGGTCCGTTACGATTCGTCAGGCAGGAACGCCTGGGGCGCGTTGAACGCAGGGCGACACGGATTGTAATCCTGTCCCAGAATAACGCGGTAGTTGGCCGGCGACTCTGCTGCGCCGTCGAGCAGTATCTCGCTCACGGGCCGGCCGATGACCCAGCTAAAGAGCCACTCGTACGACCCTTTAAGATTGTCGGCGAAGTAGGTCATCTCGGTCTTTTCTCGCACTTCGCCCAATGGCTCGCCAATGATGGGCTGGAATCCGTACCAGGCCAGGTTGTCAGCCGCCAACTTATCCTGGTTAGGATACTCCGTGGCATTGATGATTTCCACTGTAATTGGGGCGCGGTCGGCCCGATTGAGGGCTGGCGGCAGGAACAGGCGACGGAACGTGTCGTACATCATGTTATCGCCTTCCCAGATTGGTAGCTGCACTTGCGCCCCACTCTGCGGCACAGTCCACGACTGGGTCTTGCCCGCCAGATAGAGATGCTGGATGCCGCTCTCGCGCACGCCAGGCGCAATCGACGCGAGCTGCAGCATGCGGCCGATATCCATGTCTGTCTCAACAACTTCATTATAGGTCGACCACAGTTCTGGGAGGCGTGCCAGCAGGCCCACATCGACGCCCTGATTGAGCATCGCCTGCAAGAGCTGTTGCTGGCGCCGGCCGCGATCAAAATCGCTGGTTGTCAGCCGCGACCGGGCAAACCACAGCGCCATGGCGCCGTCCATGTAATGCATGCCCGGCTCCAATGTGAAGCGTTCGTAATTGTCCTCGTCGTTGGGATCCAGATCGGGCGACTTGATGCGCCAATCCTCAAGCGGACAGCTAACGGCCATCTCAACACCGCCAAAAATGTCGACCACCTGCTTGAACCCCTGGAAGTCCACCTGCGCGTAGTAGTGGATCGGGATGCCAAAATTGTACAGGATCGCCTGTTTCAGCAAATCCACGCCACCCAACGTCAAAGCCGAGTTAAGGCGGCTCATCGTCCGTGTGGGCATATAGACAAGCAAATCGCGCGGCAGCGAGACCATCGACGCTGTCTGCGTCTCGTTGTTTATCGAGACGATGATCATCGTGTCTGTTCGGCCGGCGTCGGTGCCGTCCAGATTGGCGTCCTTGCCGAGCAGCAGAATGTTGGTGATATCGGAACCGACATCAAACTCCGGAACCGGCGAAGGGATTGGTGTGGGCGGCGTAGGTACACCCTCGCTCAACGAGCCGGTGCCCACCACTGATCGCGTGACCAGCACAGGCGCTCCCGGCGTCGGCGTCGTGGTCGGCTCAGGGGTGGCTGTCGGGGAAGGAGAAGGCGTTAGCGATGGTGTCGGGCTTTCGACCGGCGCGTCCGGCGTCACCTCGGTCTCTTCGCTGTCCGCTTCGAGCCAATTCGGCCGTCGCCGATGGCGGCAGCGTGGCGGAAGGGGATGGCTGCGGCGTTGACGTTTCGGTTGGCGCGACTGTTTCTGCATTGTTGGCCACGGCGGCTACAGTCGGAAACGGGGTGGGTCTTGTGCTGCCGGCACCGGGCTGGCAGGCCGCCAGTGCTAGCAGTAGAAACAAAAGGAGCAAGGCAGCGTGTTGGCGTGGCGTTGGAAGGTGGCTCATAGGTCGCGATGGTGTCGGGGTTCGTGGATGGGCCAGACGTTTACTAGAGCTTCTCACCAAAGGCCGGCTCCAACCGAGTAAACATGCCATACCCAAATGCCAGGACAAGTAGTGACGTGACGAAGGTGCGGAACAGAAACGCTGGATTCATGGCCACAGGTCCGGCGCTTTCGTAGGTTCCCCACAATACCGTGCGGTACCCATCGACAATGGAAGCCATTGGATTAAGCCAACGCATCACCTGCGCCGGATTGAACGTGACTCCAAGCATCGTTACTGTCGAACCAAACATGTCGAGCGAGTAGAAAATCGGGGTCAGGAAGAACCAGGCCAGCATCACCACTTCCAAAATCATCAGAACATCGCCATAGAAAACAGTCAGGCTGCTGAGAAGCAGGATGAGGCCCAACGTGAATATCAGCTGAGTCAACAGAATCGCGGGCACCCAGAGGGCGTGGACGGTCAACCCGATGCCGAAAATATAGAGAAAGATGACCAGGACGACGAAGGAGAAGCCGAAGTTCACGAGATTGGAGAGCAATGCCGACGTCGGCATCAGCTCACGCGGGAAGTAGACTTTCTTGATCAGCGACGAGTTTCCCGTCACTGAGGTCGTGCCGCTCATCATGGAGCCATTGAAGAAGTTCCAGGGAATTAGGCCCACCAGCACGAAGATCGGATAGTCCCTGATCTGGTTGTTGCCCATCACACTGAACAGCACCGTGAACACGACCATCAAGAAAAGCGGGTTGAGCACACTCCACAGAATGCCGAGAACTGAGTTCTTGTAGCGGGCTTTCAGATCGCGAACGACCAGATTTCGAAGCAGGTATCGGTACGCAAGCAGCTCCTCCCAGCGATCGGACAAGGCGCGTCGCGGCGCATCAGCGTCAAAGATGTACTCAGGCGCTGCTTTCTCTTCGCTCAGAGGTTGAAGATCAGCATTCATGACAGGTGCTTGCTCGTCCGCGGCTACCCGGCGCGTGCGTCCGGGCTACCAAACTCATAACAATCGGCAATTATAGTCGATTTGTGCTCGCTGCCGACTGGTGGCCGCGATTCTCATGTAGCCGGGCCGCCCGCCGGCTGACCCACGGCGGCGAGTACCTGGTCGTAAGCCACCAGCAAATCGGTCACATGGGCTTGCATCGAACGATCCGGCTCAACGCTCGCAGCCAGGGCAGCCAGGCGCTCCGGACTGTCCGCAAAGTCCTGCAGAATCGTCGCCAGCGCACCGCTGTCGCCGGGCGAAAAAAGGCGACCGTTGCGCCCCTCAACCACCAGATCGGGCATCGTGCCGAGATCCGACGCGACCACCGGTAGGCCGACCACAAATGCCTCACGAATCGTCGTCGGTGCGGCTTCGTACCACAGCGAAGGCACCACCATGACATCCATCTGCGCCAGCGTCTCCCAGACAGCGCCGCGCGCCACTGGCCCAGCAAATACGATACCCGGATGCTCAGCCAGCGCTTGCAGTTCGGCAGCATACGGGGGCATGACCGTCAAATCGCCGTAGATAGTCAGTCGCACCGGGAGATCGCGAAGCTGGTTCACCGCTTCGATCAGAACATGGACGCCCTTTTGCGGACTGAGACTGCCAAGATAGCCGATGTGCAAAGGAGCACCTTGCTCTCGCTCTCGCCAGTGGGCCAGCGAGCGCTCAATCTCCGGCGGCCTGTCCAACCCTTTCGGCCGCACAACCAACCGGTCAGACGCGTAACCAAGCTCTGCATACAGATCCCGCACAAACGGTGTGGGAGCGAAGACGATGGCGGCCCCGACGAACAGCTCCTGTAACAGTCGGGTGCGCCGCCGCATCAGCGGGGACACGCCAGCCATCAGCGGAGCCGCGCTGCCCACACCGGCCCGTGCCAGCGCACAGCGGGCGCAGTTCTCGTGCCGTTCGTCTGGCCCGGCACAGAGCGTACCATCATAGTTGGTAATGAGTTGGGCGTTGGCGCATGGGTACCAATAATCATGGAGAGTGAGCGCATACGGAATCCCGGCGTCGCGGAGGGTGTCCAGCATTGCGACCGGCAGCCCCATCATGTGCTGAATGTTGACAAGGTCAGGCTGCGTGGTCGCGACCACTTCACCGAACGCCGCGACCAAGTCCGGCTGGCGAAACGTGCGTGCAAAGACGGCTGCCGCGTTCGCTGCCGGACAACTGACACGGAAGACACTGACGCCAGACTCATGGGTCGGATTGGCGGGACTGTGTCCCGGAAGAGCAGTCGGCGTAAAGACGGCGACGGTATGGCCTGCTGCCGCCTGGGCTTCGGCCACCATCTGCGTATACAGCTCTGTGCCGGCAACATGCTCGGGCAGATACTGGTGGACAACGTGTAGGATACGCATCAGCCAGTTCCCGAACTCGCTGTCCGCCACATGGCCCAGGATCGCCAGGTAGCCGCTCAGAACCCGTTCGGCAACGGCTGGCCAGCCGTATTCGGCATCGACCTTGGCCTGGCCCCGCCGGCCCATTTCGGCGGCCAGTTCGGGATCGTCCGTTATCTGGATGATTGCCTCGGCAAGCGCGGTTACATCGCCAAACGGGATCAGCAGCCCGTCATAGCCGTCGGTGACAACATGTGGGATCGAACCGGCGTTCGCCCCGACGACGGGCCGACCATAGGCCCATGCTTCCAGGATAGTCAGGCCCAGCGACTCGCTTCGCGAGGGCAGCAGCAAGAGTGACATATGCGCCAACAACTGCTGCTTCTCTGACTCCGACACGATGCCAAGGGGAATGATCCCGGCCTGCTCGTCCGGGCGCAAGTTGCCGAAGTAATGGTCAAACTCGTCGGTGGGCGAGCCTGCCAGTACCACCGAGGTGTCGCGCCCGGCCCGGCGCAGGTCTCGTATCGCTTCAGCAGCATGGATGGCGCCCTTGTCGAAGGAGGCGCGTCCCAGAAAGAGAATGTACTCCGCGGGAATCGCCTGACCCGCGACCAGACTGGGCACAGGTAGATCCGGGTGCTGCGTCGTTTCGTCCAGTCCACCGCCAATGACGCGAATCTGTTCCAGCGGCAATCCGCGGGCCACCAGCCCCAACTCCTCAGCGGCCGTCAGCACCATCACTTCCGCTGCATCTGCCATCATCTGCATCTGGTGCTCCATCGTCGAGTTCAACGCTACCCGATCGTCCGGGCCGCTACCAAAGTGGGCGAACGGCGTGATGACGAGCGGAATGTCGCGTGCGGTGGCGTAGCGGTGGGCGGCCACCATCGCCCCTTCCCAGGAGACGTTGAACGCATGCACCATATCCACATCGTCCAGCGCAGACAGCGTCCGGTCAAACTCGGCCAGATGGGGTACGCGACCGGCCATGTGGGACAGGCGGTCGATCTGATCGCCGGGCAGCGCCGACGTAACGACCATCGCCTTGCGCCACAGAAGCAGCCCCCGGCGGCCGCCCGGCATCGGCTGCAATGGCGTCCTCCAGACGGTGATGCCTGGCTGACTGCCGTCGTCGGTCCAGCTTCCAGACCGTCGACCCTGCCAGAAGTCCGCTTCGCGCGTGGCCATGCTCGTCACCACGCTGATGCGATGACCGGCAGCCGCCAGTTCGCGTGCCAGCGCGGCCACATACCGCTCCCCACCACCTGGGACCGGCACATAGGACGGAGTGACCAGCGCGATATGCACAAAACCTCCTGACCGGGCGGTGGCGCTACTGACCTGAGCCGCTGCGCACAACTGGCATGAATAAGTCGCTCTCGGCGCGAATTAGGGTCAGCTGCACCGGAATGCGGACGATCTCCGGTTGTATCGTCTGTCCCCCAGCCGCTGCCGAAACGTCGATATGACCGACGTTGTAGATGCCGGGCGGTGAACCCGGGGGCACGCTGATTGTCACCGCGACATCGGCGCGGTTCCGCGCGGTCCCACGGTCGCTCGGCGAGGAAACGGCCCCGCCAGACGAAGTGATGTCAAGTGACCAGTCGAACTCAGTGCCCGGCACGCGAATGGTCACCGTTTGCTGGCTCTCCTGGCCGCTCCTGGCAACCAGAACCGTCTCGATCGAGCGCGGTGTCACCGACATCGTCCTGGGCAGCATCGTGCCAGTTCGAGCCGCGTCTCCCCGGAACGCAGGCCAATCGCTCTGAACCGCGCCACTCGGCATATCCCACGCATACAGCTTACTGTTGTGGGCGATCAGTTCCAATTGACCATCTTGATCGATATCACCCAGCGTGGGATTGTTCTGGAAGAGACCGTCGGTGTAGTAGAACGGCGACGACTGGTCGTCCGGGAAGTTAGTGTTCGTCAGAATGCGGCCGTCGCCGTCGATGACCACCACCGACCAACCGAGCGTCAGGAAGATCTCCATCATGCCGTCGCCATCATAATCACCGAGCACGACCCCTTTACCCACATCCTGCCGGGAACTACTGCCGAAGAGATTGAGCGGCGTCATAGGAAAGCCGGCGACCCGCGCCCCGTTGTGATGCCAGGCATAAAGCTTGCCACCAAGCCCAGGGACAACGATCTCCGGGCGGCTGTCACCGGCGATATTGCCAATCGCCGGCGAACCGGGCACGACATTGCTCGTGGGGCGTCCTCCTTCCCAACCGGGCACCTCACCGCCGTCCCCTTGCCAGCCAAACACACGGAAGCCGTACGTGGGACGGTCGGGACTGACGTTGCGGTAGAAGCTTCCGGTGCCCACAAATACCTCGGGCTGACCATCGCCATCGCCATCGACGATTGCCGGCGAGGATTGGATGATCTCCAGGATCTGGCGTGGATAGCCGGGCAAGAACTCGCCATGACGGTCATAGGCATAGAGCGCTCCGCCACAGTAACCGGCAGGCAAATTGCTTGGCAACCGGTAGGGGCAGGTCCAGTTCAGTCCCCCGTTTCGGCTGTCCATGTCGCCCTCATCGGTGCCGATCACAATGTCCAGATACCCGTCGCCGTCCATGTCGGCCAGCGCGGGCGAACTCCAGACCGTGTCAGCCAGATTCTCGCGCATGTTGGCCCAGCCATACTTGTCGTACAGATGACTCTTGGACGGAAAGCCATTCACGCGTGACCCATCATGATGCCAGGCATAGATGCGCGTATCGAAACTACCGACCACGATCTCGAGGTCCCCATCGTTGTCCAGATCGCCCACCGCAGGCGTGGCAAAAACAGGATCCGGACAGTTACTCGGAGGTATATTGTTGTCGTAGGTAGATATGGGCCAATTGCCATATTTGCGACCGGCGCTGTCCAGAACGACCACGCCGCCCGGCGTACAGCCCGATTCAAGGACGCCGGTCCCCACAACGACCTCCAGCGTGCCGTCGCCATCGAGATCCGCCACAGCGGGCGAAGAGGCAATCGACTGCGAACCGCCCGGGCGCCCAAACAAGGGAGCGGTATCCCTATCCCACAGCACCGTGCCATTTCCGGACACGGCCAACACATGCCCCTTGTTGGTGGCCACGACGACATCCTGGCGGCCGTCGCGGTTCATGTCCGCCACCACCGGAGAGCTAACATGGCAGTTCCCCTGCAGGGCGGCTGAGTTGCAATCGCGCGTGGGTAGCGATACGACCCACTTGGGTTCAATCTGCGCCGCGGTCGTCGCGGGTTGTGACTGCCAGGCAGCGACTGAAGAAACTGATATCAGTGCGATAATGAACCCGGCAAGCTTACCTAACCTTAGAATGGTCATATGATCCCCTGTTCCTTGGATTAGTTGGCCTGTGCCTCGTGTCGATCGCAGGCGTGCCGCCTACGCAGGACGCGGGATTATAACCGTCTCAATCATGTTGCAAGTGATTTTTCAAGGATTCTAACAGAACGTTGTATTGGGCCATGACGGCTCCAGCCTGATAGTTGGCCTCCACGAAGTACCGTCCTTGCTGGCCCAACTGTGCCCGCAGCGAGGGTGATTCCAGCAACCGCTCCAGCGAAATAGCGAACTCCTCATACGTGTGGTAGTACAGTCCGCCGTTGCTGGCCCGCGCCAGCTGCTTGACGACGGCGCTGTTTCCGGTCGTCAGGACCGGGGTGCCCATCGCCCATGCCTCAAGCGTGATGATCGACAGACTTTCGTTAGCCGATGGTTGCAGCAGCACCGTGGCCGCAGCCAGGGCATCGAACTTGTCTTCGTCCGAAACGAACCCCAACGGCACAATTTCCGGACGGTCCGGGAGGTCGAGATGGGACTTACCCAACAGGACCAGCTTGGGCGGCGGCTTCTGCTCGTCTGCATAGTCACTGACGAACCGCCCGTAATAGTCAAGGAGCTCCGGCACATTCTTCGATTCGTGAATCCGGCCGACGTAGAGCAGAAACTCGCCGTCGACGCCGTATTTGGCTCGGAACCGTTCCGCCGAGACATCGCCCGGCACGGACACATGCATGCCCGCCACACGATGCGGCACATGGCTGTTGTGGCTGGTGCGCTCCACGGCGGCCTGCTCAGGCTGTGTCAGATAGATGATGCCCTGCGGCAGGTGGAACAGCTGGCGAAAGATAGGCATCGCCAGGAAGGCGTCGTCGTGGGCTGTGGGCACCAGCAGCGCCTTGTCAGAAACCAGCGGCAGCCCAAAAAACGTTGTGGCGTAGTGAAACGTGAAGAATATGAAAGCGTCGGTCGTCCGGTAGCGCCGGGCAATCTCGTGCAGCAGATCGGACGAATACGGCCCCTGGTCGCGCACCCAGGTCAGTTCGTCGAACAGTGTGCGCGGATATTGAAAGATGCGCGCCGTCTGCTTCTGGTGCCGGGGCCAGTCGCGCGGCGCATCGACCCGAAAGCGATGGACACACACACCGTTCAACTCGCTCTCGCCCGGCGGATAGGCATCTGCCCACGTCACATAATCCTGGGCACAGGTCGTCAGAACGTGGACCTCGTCGCCGGCTGCGGCGAGCTGCTCCGCCACCCAGCGGGCCAGCAGTTCCGCGCCGCCGTTGACCTCTACGCCATACCGCTGGACGACGATGGCGATCCGCCGTGGCCGGGAGGGTGTCACGCGAACACCTCCACCAACAGGCGCGACAAGTAGCGCTGCAAGTTGTCCGCCAGTGTGGCGTCGGTATACAGCACAGCCTGCTGCCGGGCCGCTGCCGACATCGCTCGATAGCCGGCTTCGTCCGCCAGCAAGCTGTGGATAATCCGGGCGGCAGCAGCGGGATCACGCTTGTCGAATGTAATGCCGCCTGCGCCAGCGATCTCCGTCATCGGCGGCTGGTTCTGAACGGCCGCCGGAACGCCGAACGACAGCGCTTCCGCAATGGGCACACAGAAGCTCTCCCACTCCGAAGTGACGGCCAACAAGTCGGCATGGCGATACAGCTCGGCCAGCACAGCGGGATTGTTGACCTGTCCGGTGAACAAAACGCGGTCCGTCAGCCCGTGGCGGCGTACCAGATGGTCAAGCTCTCGTTGGTAGTCGGGCGTCTGGTCGCGCGTGCCCGCCAGGACAAGAGCCAAATCAGGCCGCGTCTGGCTCAAATGGGCAAGAATCTCCAGCAAGGCGACGACATCTTTCTGGGGCACAATGCGGCCGACCATCAGCACATAGGCGACTCTGGAAAGGGAAGCGGCTAGCGCGGCATCTCTCGCTTCCAGCAGCCGGGCCGTGTCGACCGGCAGGTACATCTTCTCAATGCGCTCCGGAGTAAACCCGGCCTCATGCAAGACCCGTCGCGAATCTTCGGAGTGCACGATGAAGCGGTCGAACTGATCATGGAGCGACGGAAGCAGCGCCAGGCCGGTCTCGCAGAGCTGGGCCAAATGAGCGTTCTGGCCCGCAAACAACGCCGGCGGACAGATGCCATGATAGTCCATGATGGTGAAGTCGGTGCTGGCGGCCGCCTGGTGGACGTTGTCGGCGAAGATGGAGTAGTGGTACCAGAGCAAGCCGTCGCCAAAGGCCGGGTAGAGGCGCGACGGTTGGGCCATCGATTGAAACTCCGGTGCGATGAAATCCGCATATAGCGAAACCTGGGCGCCCCAGCCGCGCAGGATGCGGGCCAGCGTCACCATGTAGTTACTAATGGCGTCGCCCGGCGACAGACCCGCCGTCATCAAGCTCACGCGCAAGCGTCCCTGGCTCATTTCGCCAACACCGCCTCGAACAGCGCCAGGTAGCGGGGAATGACGACATCCCAATCGTAGGTAGCCAGGACATGCTGCCGCCCCTGCCGCCCCATTTTTGCCGCTTCATTCGGGTGGTCGAACATGTACAGGAGCGTGGCCGCGAACTCATCGTAATCTTCAAAGTACAGCCCGCCGTTGGACTCGCGACAATGCTCACGGGTGACAGCACATGCCCCATGGACCAACGCGGGTGTCTCCGCCAGCCAGCTCTCCATCAGCGAGATGGAGAAGCTCTCATGGACCGACGGCATGACGAACAGATCGGCCGCCGCAAAAGCGTCCTGCTTGTCCTGCGCGGGCACAAAGCCCAGGTCGATCACACTGCCGGCGGCCGCCTCGGGAATCTGCACCTCACCCGGACCAATGAGCACCAGTTTGACATCCCGGCCTTTGCCTTCGTGCTGGCTAAAACGCGCCCAGTACTCCAGCAGCAGCGGTGTATTCTTGCCTGCCTCGCGCCGCCCTGCGTAGAGCACGAACGGCCCGTCCAACCCGTAAGTGCGCCGGAAGCGATCGCCGTCGGCCGTATCCGCCGCGTCAATGTCGACCCCCGCTCCTAACACCGTGCGAATCTGGCCGTTGTCTGGCGGGAACAAACGGTCAGCCAGCTCCTTCTCGGCAGAAGCATAGAACGCCAGCGAACGCGTTGTGGGCAGGACATCGTGGTAGATGCCCAGATGAGCGTAGCTTTCGTCGTGCAGGCAGGGAATGATGATCGACCGCGCCGGGCAGATTTGTGCCCCGTAGTAGGTCGTTGAAAAGAGATAGGGGCTGAAGATAAAGAGCCGATCATCGCAGTTGGCGGCGATGAACGCCAGCAGCTCCGGCGACCGGATCATCTGCTCCATGAAGACGCGCTCGTCCGCACTGGGGATGGGCAGACCGTGCATAAGCCGGATGTTGATCTGGTCGAAGACTGCCCTGTCGCGAGGCACCACCGGAAAGCGGCGCACGGTAATCCCATCAATGGTCGTGACGCCTGGCGAATGATAGTTGCGCCCCCAGTCGGCATAGACATCTCGCGTGCAGGTCGTCAGGACTTCGACCGTCTGCCCGGCAGCTTGCAGCTGCTGCGCAGTCCGGCGAGTTTCCGCCTCCGCCCCGCCCGGCACATCCGGCCCGTACCAGGGCACAACAAACGTCACAATTGTCATGATAGAGGATGGCATCGCCCGTCTGCGAGCCTAAGCATCCGCCTCCACCGCCGGTTCGTCCAGTTCTTCTGCCAGCAAACTGACCGCCCGCAGCAGATGATTGGCAGCCGCCACCTGTCGTGCGGCACTTTGATTGACATAATACGAAACAAGTTCGTGAAACTTGCCCCGCACCCAATCGATCAGGCCGCCAATCAGGGGGGTGGTCGATTTGCTAACCAGCACGGGCACGCGATAGTCGTCGAGCGCCAACCGTGCCTGGTACAGGCTCTCATAGAACTCAGGCGAAAAGCGTTGGCCGGTAACAGCGATGTCCATGCCGGAGTCCGGATAGAGCGCAGCGCGCCTAGCGATAATTTGCTGCCTGATCTCCTGCATGATCTGTTCGATGTTGACTTCCGGTTCCGGAGCCGTCGGTTGTTCTGTCACTTTCGCATCTCCTCGCAACGTTATCCGTCTGGCGCAGTCAACCTGGATACCGTCAACTGCCACACGTCCGGCACAATGGCTACTGGTTTGTGGTCATAGGTTGATTCCAGATGCTGGCTCGTCAGCGTGTGGGTCCGTGTCTCATGGGCCAGACCTTGCTGGACCAGCCATGCGGGATCACCGATCCAGTAGACGGACCGCCCCATATTGTGCCAGAGTTCCACCGTATCAACCAACGCAGCCTCGTCGAGCGTCGACTTGTCGCGCACCGTATAAGGCTCATGCCCAAACAGGAACTTGAGCGGCGTGCCGAAGAAGTCCCCTTGCCCAATGGGGGCCGGGTCGTCGAACAGCAGCACCGATTCCGGGTCCAACGTGGAGTCGAACGCCTGCAGCTCGGCCGTCAGACCAGCATAATCGACCTGGGACACAAAGCCCCGTGCCGACCACGCCAGGCCGCCCAGCCACGCCACCGTCAACGCCACTGCCACGACCTTGACCCATCCTACCTGCTGCCGCGCCAACCAGCCGATGAAGATGGCCGCCGCCACCGTCAGGAACGGCACCACCGCCGGCACAAAGCGGCGCATGGCATACACTTGATGCGGGTTGGCTTGCAGTCGCCATAGATAAACGACGGCAAACAGGGCGCCGACAGCCAGCACCAGTGCCATCCGCCGGTTGATCCGCCAAATGAGGAGGCACGTCCCGGCCACACCAAGCGCCAGACCGACCGGAGACAGGTACCAACCAAGCCGGGGCCAGTTCAGATGGTCGAGTATGGGAATCGCTGCTTCGCTAAACACGTCGGGCCGGGTCATCGTTTGGCCGACCACGGGGCGCACAAACCAACCATAGAGCGCAAACACCAGGGCGACTGCCACCAACGCGCCAAGCGCGACACGATAGTATGGCTGGCCCGCTTCAAAAAGCGCCCCACCCCACCGCCGCACGATCCACACGCCCACCGCCACCGCAGCGATGGCCACCGCCGGAATGAGCCAGTTCGTCTGTAGAAGCTGCACACCGAGGCCGGTATGGACGACGAAGTAGGGGCGGCTTTGCCAGTAACCGTGCAGCAGCGAATGGGCAACGAACAGGCCCAACGGTGCAATGAACCAGGCCACGCTGGCCCGGTCGGCCAAGGCGCGACGGCCGCCAAACACAAGCCACAGCGCCAAGAGACCGAGCACAGGCACGATGACCAGCATATCGATGCGTACCAAAAAGACCTGGCCCAGCGCAGCGCCCGCCAACAGCGCCCACAACGACGCCGGGCCGTCGCCCGCCAGCCAGAGTGATAGACCGAACAGGCCCGCCCACAGCAGGTACTGGGTCAACATCTCGGTCGTCGGGTAACGGGCAAACCAGACCTGCAGCGCCGTCAGCGAGAGAGCGACCAGCGCGAGGGCGGCCGTCTCCCACCCCGCGTACTGACGCACCGTCAAATAGACCGCCAAAGAACCCAGCAGAGCCCACACGCCGCTCATGCGCAGCACCGCCGCCACGCCCGACGCGACGTCGCTGGCGGGCGCGCTCCCCCACTGACCGGGCGGCTGGGCCAGGCCAAAGGCCACCGCCTGCCAGAGCGGATGCAGCGGGTAGAACTGGGGCGTAATCTCCCCCGCAGGTTCGCCGATGACGTAGAAGCCGGGCAGCAAATAGCTCGAGGCGACGGGATTATCGGGCAAGGGTCGCAGCAAAGACGGGGACAACGCCTCTGGCAGATCGGCTAATCCGCTATCACTGATCAAGAAGCCGCCCACCTGGTCGATAGAAGCGGCTAAGTTGACATAAACACCAGCATCAGAGGCACCCGCCACGTATTCATGGGGGCGAAGGAACAGCCAGCCGGCGACCAGCAGCCAGGCGGCGAGAACGAGCGGCTCGACCCAGCGCGGCAGCGAAGGAAACAGGGGGTCGCCACGCCCGGTCGCTGCGTTCGGGGCGGCCGCCCAGCGGCCGCTGCGCTGTCGCCAGACGGTCAGCGCGACGAGCAGTCCCACAGCCACCAGCACGGCAATCAACCACGCCGCCGGCGAATAGCGACCGAACTCCGCCAGCAGCAGCGCCAGCCAACCGGCCCCGATGACACCCAGCGTCAGACTGGCAAACGCCGAGGGCAGCGAGAGTCGGGCGTCGCGCGTGAACTGGATGACGGCCAGCCAGCCGAGGACCAGCGACGTGCCGGCGATGACGACCATGCCGCCCCACTCACCCACCGCGCAACCACCTCGCCTGAAGCCGGCGCAGGAACTGCGTGTACGAATCTGCCACGGTTTCCGGGCGGGCCGTGCGGGCTACATAGGCACGAGCGGCGTCGCCCATCGTGGCGCGCTGCTCAGGATCAGTGGCCAGCGACAACATCGCCTCCACCAACCTCTGGTCATCCAGCGGCGTGACCTTCGCTGCCACGCTGTCCGGCAGCTCGGCGTACCAGCCATGATCGTAGACAATAAGCGGCCGCCCCTGGTCGAGCGCCCGCAGCGCCGCGCTGGAGGTCTCTCCCAGTGTTGGATAGCGCAGATTAATGATGACGTCGGCCGTCGCAATCCAGTCCACAAATGCGTCCAACGACTCGATATACCCCAGCACCGTAACATGCTCCCGCAAACCCGTTTCGGACAGAATCGTGTCCAAATCCACCTCGGGCAGGACCTCTCCGGCAATCAGCAGGTGGGCCGGCACGCCCTCGTCTCGTAGACTGCGAATAGCGGCCAGCACCCGCGGCAGCTGCTTGGCTGCAGTCACCTGCCCGACCAGTGCGAACAAGACTATATCGCCAGCCAGGCCCAGATCGGCCCGCCGCGATTGGCCCGAACGCGAGGCGACGAGCTGCGGCACAACAGCCACCTGGGCCGCCGGATGGCGCTCCCGAATTCGGCCCGCTGCATAGTCGCTGTGAACGATCAGGCCGAGACTGACATCCAAGAGGCGGTCGTTCAACGGGATGTCGACCAGCGGCGGCGGCTCATGACCGAGCCGGATTGCCTCCTCGCGCCGGTAGCCGTCGTCCCCGAGCGCATAACGCAGCTCCCGCGCATAGGCCGGATAGCGACCCGCGCCGGTCGTCGTGTGGGCGATGAACTGGTGGAGAAAGTAGTCGTGGAGGACAACCACACCGGGATAGCGGTTCAGCATCCGGTAGATGGCCGTGTGGTGGCTGCTGTTGCCCATCTGGTACAGGGCCACATCGAACAGCCATCGTTGAGCGGCGTACTCACCTATCGAGGCAACTGGTATGCCATCGCCCACCAGCACTCCCGGCTCATCCGAGAAAACAGTGATTGCCGCCCGTGCCCCCAGGTGTGGCAGCAGCTCCCGGCTGTAGTCGGCAATTCCACTGCGCGCCGGCGGCAGCGGGCTGAAGTAGGCAATTCGCAATGGATCCGCCATGACGTCCGCGCTCAGTCGTTGTCGCTCTCCAGCTGGACCAAACGGGCCTCCAGGGCCATAACCGCGTCGCGCAGCGCCGTTAGCTGCGCCGTCAGTTCCCCCAGATCGTGGATCGTCTGCACCTGGTCCCTGTCCTGGTCAACAAGACGACCGTCCAGCGTGGACACCGCGCTTTCTGCCTGTCCCAGCGTCGCCTTAATGTCGGTCAGGTCGGCCTCCAGCTTTTCGACAACGGTCTCGTTGAAAGCTGACTGTTGAGCGGCGATCGGCCGCACGTACCATTTGGTCGAGACACTGTTCCAGGCGCTGCGGAACCAGACGATCAGACCGCCAACCACCGGCACGTCTGACGTAAACGGCTGCTCTCGCAGCGTAGCCAGGGCGCGCAGATGTTCATACTCGGTCGGTGGATCTGTGTTGGTCGTCCATACGAAACTCAGGGTGCCATCCGGGCCTACTCATGCCACGTAATTGGCGGAACGACAGCAGGCAGCGCATACGGCCCGGCCGCCAGGTCGTCGAAGTAGGCATTGGCCGACAGGGCCGAATAGGAGAACAGCGCGTGACCAGCCGTGCCCAACTCGCGAGCCTTGTTGATGCGCCATTCGATCTCGGAGAAATCGCAGTAGGCGGTGCCGATGCCGGGAACCACAAACCGGCCGCCACGATTGGCCTGGAAGTCGGTCACCAGCGTTTGCCACCGGTTCTGCGTCCAGAAACTGTCATCCGGACAGTTGGTCGAACCGGGATAGATCATCGGTGAAATCGTGTCGATGTAGCCACTCTTGATCCACGCCTGGGAATCCTGGTAGTAGTAGCTGTACCCGTCGCGAACGCCCCAGCCCCAGTAGTCGCGGTAGATGGGCCAGACGGCCGCCGACAACATGACTTGCCGGCGGGCAGGCAAAATAACGTCCTCATAAATATCCTGCACCAACCCGTTGATCTGTTGGCGCTGCCATTCGTCATATGGCGTCTGGCCATTGTTGCCGAAACAGGGTGCGCCATAGGCTGCCTCGCTGACCGGATCGCAGGAAAGCGTACCCCCGCCGTAGCGAACATGGTCGAGATGGATGCCGTCGATGGCGTAACGGTTGACGAGATCGGCCGACACGGCCACGACATGCTGATTGGCCACCGCAGCGGCAGGCGAGAAGCGCCAGTAGGCGCTGCAATGCGGTTCGTCGGCGGCCGTCCACTGCAAGGCATTCAGGTTGCCGTTGGTCTCACCATAAGCGTCACGAAGCAAGTAATAGAGGCCGGTCGGCGTGGTAGCCGGGGGCGGCTCGGCGCAGTTGTCCCACACGGGATGAACGTTGATGTAAGCGTGAAGCTGAATACCTCGCGCATGCGCCTTCTCCACGAAGTAGGCCAGCGGATCCCAGAGCGGGTTCGGAGCCTGCCCCAGCGTCCCGCCGCTAACACGCTGTGCCCACGGCTCCAGGCCGGGCGTGTAGTAGGCGTCGGCCGCTCCGCGCACCTGGAAGAAGATGGCGTTGAAACCGGCGTTGGCGGCGTCATCGACAATCTGGTCGATCCGCGCCGGGTCGGCGGGCCGGTTGAAGTTGGTCCAATCGAAACGGGTGACCCACAAGCCGCGCATTTCTGTCATCTGACCGGGAGGGGTAGCTGACGGCGTTACAGTAGGTGACGGCGTAACCGGCGGCGGGGACGGCGTTGTGGTCGGCAGCGGCCCGCCACCCTGCCTGTAGATCTCCACGAAAGCCAGCTTGTTGTTCTCGGCGCCTGCTGCGTTGGTGATCGTCAAACGACCGTCGGTGACCGGCACAGAAACAACGCCATCGACAAAGCGCCGGCGCTCCGACGGCTCGCCGTCCACCACGAGTACCCCTTCGGCAGCCACGCGGAAGTAGCCGTCGTAGAATACCGGATCACCGGCTACAACATAGACTTCGTACGTGCCCGGCGGCACCGCAATCTCCCACACCGCAAACGGGTTCTCTTCTTTCTGCATGTGGATCAGCGTGTCGTACCGCTGGTCAAACGCATACTCAGAGTCCCGCTCTCGCGTGGTGGCACTGTTGTCGCTGTTCCACCCGTAGGCCAGACCTCCAGGGACTGGGCCGTATACCAGGCCAAAGTCGGGCGTGTACCCATCCGGTACGGCAGCGCCCAGCGGTTGGAAATTGACCCGCGCTAAAGGCGTGCCGGAAGAGATTGGGCCGCGCAGGACAACCGGCATCAGCAATCGGCCGCTTTCCTGCGCCAGAACAGTTAACCCAGCCACGGTCAGCAGGGCCAAGATGGCCAGAGTCGCCAGTAGGGTGCGGTGAGATCTGTTCATAAACACCATATTGTGCCACAGGTGACCGGCATGTGCCCACCGCCCTCTCAGGCAGTAGGGGACCGCTCATCATCGAGGCCCAGTCACTCCGGTCTATCAGCGGTAAGGGCTGGCTCTCCGGTCAAATTGACACGTCACTGGGGACTCCCTATACTCCGCATGCTGACAGTTTAACCTCAATAGGATCGGAGGAACCTGACGATGCCCGCACGACTGATCGACATAAGCCGCCCGCTCCAAGCCTCCATCGCCCCCTGGCCGGGCGACACACCTTTCCGCAAGGAAGCCAAACAAATCCTGACCCAGGGTGACACGGTCAACCTGACCACACTCACCATTAGCGCCCACATCGGCACCCACGTGGACGCGCCGTTTCATTTTGACGACAACGGCCTGCACATGCATGAAGTCGATCTATCCGCCTACTGGGGGCCCGCCCAGGTAGTGACTGTTGACAAAGCGAGCGGCCCACTGACACCAGATGACTTCTCAGGTGTCGACTTCTCTCTCGCCCCGCGCTTGCTGGTCCATTCTCCCGCCAGCCAGCGGGATCAGACCATCTTCCATGCCGAGTTTGTCTATCCAAGTCCCGAACTGGCCGATTTTCTGGGTGACCGGGGCATCGTCTTGTATGGCGCGGACGCGCCTTCGATGGACGCGTCCGACAGCAAAGACCTACCTGGTCACCACGCCATGCACCGCAACGGCATTCTCATCATGGAAGGGCTTGACCTGAGCCAGGCGGCCGACGGACTTTACGAACTTTCCGCGTTTCCGCTACCCGTGGTCGGCGGCGACGGCAGCCCGGTCCGAGCCATCCTGCGCCGCCTCGATTAGAAGCCCATCCTTCTCGGATGGATCCGGAGAACCATGCCAATCGAACTAAGCGCTGCCAACGCCCACCATCTAGATGAGGAAGACGAACTACTGGTCTACCGCGAGCAGTTCATCCACTGCGATCCTGAGCTGATATATGTGGACGGCAACTCGTTGGGCCGTTTACCTCAGGCGACGTTGGCGCGACTGCAAGATACCATCGAGCGCGAATGGGGAGATCGCCTGATCCGCAGTTGGAACGAAGGCTGGATGGAAGCGTCCAGCCGCATCGGCAACAAAATCGGCCGTTTGCTGGGCGCGCAGCCCGGAGAACTGATTATGGCCGATTCCACGTCGGTTAACTTGTTCAAGCTGGTGGTGGCCGCGCTTGAGGCGCAGCCCAGCCGCAGCAAGATCGTCACCGACAACCTGAACTTCCCGTCCGACCTGTACATTTTACAGGGGATTGTGCGTCTGTTGGGCAACCGGCATGAGATTGTGGTCGTGCCTTCGGTCGACGGCGTTCATGGACCAGTCGATGGGCTGACGGCCGCCATCGACGACGACACTGCCCTCGTCACCCTCTCCCACACCGTTTTCAAGAGCGGCTACAGCTATGACATGGCGGCCATCACGGCCGTCGCCCACGAAGCGGGCGCGCTTATGCTCTGGGACCTGAGCCACTCAGCCGGAGCGGTTGCGATGGATCTGAACGGGGCCGACGCCGACCTGGCGGTGGGCTGCACCTATAAGTATCTCAACGGCGGCCCCGGCGCTCCGGCTTACCTCTACGTGGCCGAGGCATGGCAGGACCGTCTCCGCAATCCCATGTCCGGCTGGATGGGCCAGGCGGATCTGTTCGACTTCGGTCTCACCTATGCGCCTGCTCCCGGCATCCAGCGGTTCCTGACCGGCACCCCGCCCATCCTGTCTTTGTCTGCCGTTGAACCGGGCATCGACATGCTGCTCGAAGCGGGCATGAACCGGGTGCGGGAACGATCAGTGCGGCTCACCGATTATCTGGTCGCCCTATGGCAAACGCGGCTGGAGCCGCTCGGCTACCGGCTCAACTCACCCCGCGACAGCCAGCGGCGCGGCTCGCACATTTCATTGGGCCACGACGAGGGCGCCCGCATCGCCCGGGTACTGATCGACGACCTGAACGTATTGCCCGACTTCCGGCAGCCGGACAACATCCGCCTCGGGCTTTCACCGCTCTACAACACATTCAGCGAGCTGCACGAAGCGGTCGAACGGCTGGCTACGATTGTCGAGCAGGAGTTGTATCGGGGCGTCAACACCGACGACAGGGTGGTGACCTGATGACCGGAGCCAAGCGGTTCGTCACGTCGGCCGGACGCATCATCTATCAATTTCAGGTGCGCTCTTTTGCCACGTTGGTCAACAACATCCACGTAATCAGCGATGGTGAGCAGCACATTCTGGTTGACTGCGGATCCGGCCTGGCGCAAGCCAACGAGGACCTGATAGATGGGATTGCCGCCATTGCGGAGACGTTCGGCACATCCCTATCCCTGGCCGATATTGACACCATCCTGATCACCCACGGCCATATCGACCATTACGGCGGGCTGCCGTTCGTAAGGCAGTTCACCGCTGCACCCATCGGGGTCCACATTCTCGACCGGCGCGTGTTGTCCAACCATGAGGAGCGCGTCGTCGTCGCTTCGCGCCGCCTGGAGACGTTTCTGGCCGAAGCCGGCGTAGACGAAAAACATCGCGCGGCGCTCATGAGTGTCTACCACTTCGGCAAGACCTACTACCGCTCCACGCCAGTCCAATTTCTGCTGGCTGGCGGCGAGAAGACCGTGGGCGACATCGACGTCTATCATGTACCCGGCCACTGCCCCGGACAGGTCTGCCTGCGCGTGGATGATATCCTGCTGACGGCCGACCACGTCCTCTCGCGCACCACACCCCACCAGGCGCCGGAGAGCATTACCAACCACATGGGGCTGGCCCACTACCTTGCCTCGCTCGACGCTATCACCACGGTTGAGGGAGTCAACCTGGGCCTTGGTGGACACGAAGCACCCATCAGCGACATTCCCGGACGCGTGGCCGAGATCAAGCTAGCTCACGACGAACGGCTCAACATTGTGCTGGACAGCTGCACGGAGCCCAGGACCACGGCCGAAATCAGTCACGATCTGTTCGGCCGGGTAGAAAGCTACCACGTTCTATTGGCGCTGGAAGAAGCGGGCGCCCATGTCGAATACCTCTACCAGCGCGGCGAGCTGATTGCCGCCAACGTGTTGGAGATCGAGACCGCTTCACAACCTGTCATCAAATATGTACGCGCCTGAACGCCGGAGAGCGACGTGGCTGATCTGACGGCGGTCGCGCCGCTCCTGCTGGCGTGGTGGGACGAAGGGCACGCCGAGTGGCCGTGGCGAACCAATCGCGATCCGTACGCCGTCTGGATCGCCGAGGTGATGCTCCAGCAGACCCAGACCACGACCGTTGTTCCCTACTACGAACGGTGGCTGGCCCAGTTTCCGACTGTCGAGGCGCTGGCAGCCGCGCCGCTAGATGCCGTACTGAAGGCGTGGGAAGGGCTGGGCTACTATAGTCGGGCGCGCAACCTCCATGCCGCCGCCCAACGCGTCGTCAGCGAGATGGACGGCCGTCTGCCACAAACGGCCGCCGGCCTTCAGCAGCTGCCCGGCATCGGCCCGTACACAGCCGGAGCGATCGCCTCCATCGCCTTCGACGAACCCGCGCCAATTCTGGACGGCAACGTCATTCGCGTCCTCAGCCGGCTCGTCGATCTGCCGGACGACGTAACACGCTCGGCCACTCGCCGGGCGCTGTGGGCGCTGTCAGCGGCGATTGTGCCCAGCGAGCGGCCCGGCGACTTCAACGAAGCGTTGATGGAGCTAGGCCAACAGATCTGCCTGCCCGCCAATCCACGCTGCCTCATCTGTCCGCTGGCGACCATCTGTGACGCCCGTCAGCGCGGTACCCAGCATGAGCGACCCATCCGCCCACCCCGCCGCCGCACGCCCCACTACGACGTCGTCGCCGCTGTTATCTGGGCCAGCTACCCGCCCGAGGCGGACGGCCGCTTTCTCATCGCCCAGCGCCCGCTGGACGGTATGCTGGGCGGCCTGTGGGAGTTCCCCGGCGGCAAAGTGGAGCCGGGCGAGACGCACGCGGCGGCCGTCACCCGTGAGATCGCCGAGGAGATGGCCATCGAAGTCGAAGCCGGTGATGCCCTGGCAGAGGTCGACCACGCCTACACACACTTCCGTATCACGCTCCACGCCTACCACGCCCGCTATCTAGCGGGCGAGCCACAGGATATTGGGGTCGCCGCCCACGCCTGGGTCACGCTCGCTGACCTGGACGACTATGCCTTTGCCGTCACCGACCGCAAGATCATCGCCCGGCTGCGCGAGCAGTTCCTGGAAACACCTGCAGAATGAAGGCCGATCCGTGCGTCGGGGCCAGGGCCTCAGAATGAGGGTCGATGCCCGCCTGTGCTGTCTACGCTATAATGTTAACAGGGGCGCTGGCAGCACCGCACCGGTAATCACTGATGGACATTGCCTTATCACCCGAGCAGGAAGCACTGCTCAAGGAAACGAGAGAGACGCTCGGCCAGCTGCGCGACGTATTGGCCGAAGGCGCGGTTGACCCTGCCGGTCGCGCGGCGCTGGTGGAATCGATTCGCCAGCTGGATGAACTGTTCCTGCTGGTGGTGGCGGGCGAATTCAACTCCGGCAAGTCTGCCTTCATCAACGCCCTGCTCGGCCAACCTGTCCAAACCGAAGGCGTCACCCCGACCACCGATCAGATCTACCAGATTCGCTATGGCGACGAGTTCCGGCAGTGGCCCGGCGAGGGGGGCGCGTGGGTGCAGACCGCGCCGGTCGACCTGCTTCGCAAGCTGACGCTCGTCGACACCCCCGGCACCAACGCCGTCTTGCGCGAGCACGAAGAGCTGACAGCCGAATTCATCCCGCGCAGCGATCTCGTGCTGTTTGTCACCTCAGCCGATCGGCCGTTCACAGAAAGCGAGCGGGCGTTCCTGGAGCAGATTCGCAAGTGGGGAAAAAAGATCGTTCTGGTCATCAACAAGATCGATATTCTTGAGGATGAGGCGGACGTTCGGCAGGTTGTGGAGTTCGTCCACACCGCCGCCGGCAATCTGGTTGGCGATGTGGCCGCCGTCTATCCTGTTTCGGCGCGACTGGCGCGACAGGCCAAGGCCGGCCAACCGGACAAATGGGCCGCCAGCCGCTTTGAACCGCTGGAAGCGTACATTCGCGACACGCTGGACGACGACGGACGCTTCAGCCTCAAGCTGCTCAACCCTCTGGGCGTGGCGTCCCGGCTGGTCGATGAGCAGTTGGCCCATGTCAACGCGGATCTGGCCACGTTGGCGGACGACGTCCGTCTGCTCGAAGACATTCGCAGCCAGATGGTCTACTACGACGCCGACATGCAGCGCAACTTCAAGGCCCGCATCAGCGAAATTGACGGCCTCATTCTGGCGATGGAAAAGCGCGGGCTCGCATTCTTCGATGACCGGCTGCGGCTGGCGCGGGTCATCGACCTGCTCCGCTCGCAGCAGCTGGAGCGCGACTTCGAAGACGAGGTCGTGGCCGACACGCCGCAAGAGATTGAAGACCGCGTCTCTGAGCTGGTCGACTGGATGGTGCAGCAAGACCTGCGTCAATGGACGGCCGTCGCCGACCATCTGGCCCAGCAGAACGAACTCCATCGTGAGCGAATCGTCGGCGGCATGGGGCCGCGTGAGGGGACGCTTGCCTACGACCGCCAGCGCCTTATCGAATCAATTGGCCGCGCTACCCGGAGTGCGGTGGACGGCTACGATATGGACGAGGAAGCGGCCGAGCTGGCCCAGTCGGCACGGCAGGCTGTCGTCAACACCGGGTTGGCGGGAGTCGGCGTCGGCCTGGGCGTGGCCGTGGCCATCATCGCCCATACCGCCTTCCTTGATTTCACAGGGATATTCGCCGGCGTAGCAGCAGCAGCGCTTGGCCTGCTCATCTTGCCGGCCCGCAAGCGCAAGGCCAAGCAAGAGTTTTCGGAAAAGCTGGGCGAACTGCGCGAGACCCTGGTCGGCAGCCT
The DNA here is from genome assembly GCA_963715935.1 of uncultured Chloroflexia bacterium. GTDB lineage: Bacteria > Chloroflexota > Anaerolineae > Promineifilales > Promineifilaceae > Promineifilum. Next base: position 1,618,817 of record CAVQSM010000011.1, read on the forward strand.
GGAGCAGCAGTTTGAGCGCGAGCTGCAGCGCAGCGCCGAGCGCATCGAGGACACGATCGCCCCGTTCGACCGCTTTGTGCGAGCAGAGAGTGATCGCCTGGAGAAGCAGCGCGACGAACTCCAAACGCTCTCCACGTCGATTCAACGAATCCAGCGCCAGTTGGAAAGCAACACGCAGCCCGCCTCAACCTCATGAGCGGGCCGATGCCACAAGCGGCACCAGCTACTCTGACGGTCTACAAGCTGGATGCCAACGGCGACGAAGTGTGGCGCTATCCGGCTGCCGTCCTGCAGCGCAGCGACACCTCGATCCAGCTCGAAGCGTTCTTCAATCGGGAAGACACCGATCTCGGCTACGCCACGTTCTATCAGGGTGACCGCTTCGTGGAATACTTTTTCAGCGACCGCTGGTACAACATCTTTGCCGTCTATGACGCCGATGGCCATCTGTTTCGAGGATGGTACTGCAATATCTGCCGCCCGGCGGAGATCAGCGAGACGGCCGTGCGGTGCGACGATCTGGCGTTGGACGTCTGGGTGACGCCCAGTTGGGAACCGTCCGTACTGGACGAAGATGAATTCGCCGCCCTCGACCTGAGCGTGGAAGATCGGCGGGCGGCCGTCGCGGCGCTAGAACAGCTGGTGCAAATAGCCAAACGCGGCGCGCTGCCTTACTAGGCAACCCGCCGCGTTACTTATGTCAACAGGACGACGCTACCCTAATAGCTTCATCAAGGCCCGCTGGGTGACGTCAATCTGGTGCGGCTTACAAGGCTACAAAGCAGGCCGCTTCTGACGCCGCCTGACCAGAAATACGATTACGGCTCCAACGAAGACTATCATGACAATGGCTGCCACGATTGGAACAATCAGGGCCAGGAATGAAACCACCACAGCCGTCAAGTCCTCAACTGTACTGACCGCCCAGTTTCCTGTCCCCGCTGTTGTAGCCGTCACGACAGGTCTGGCAACCGATTTCGTGGCGTGGACACCACCGGCTACCATCAACCCGGCACCCAATGACAGAATCGGATGGATCTCCGTAATGACATTGGCGCTGCCCGCAAACAGGATCGCTCCCGCCGCCGGCCGTACAAACGTCTGGATGCCATCGTTAATTGTATCGACCGCCGGAATCTTGTCGGCCGTTACCTCAATCGCTAGCAGGACACCCAGAATGGCGATGGCCCACCACGTGCCCAGCAAATCAAATGGCGCTTCCAGCTTGATCAGCGGGTCGACCAGCGGAAAACGGGCCGCCAGCGCAACCGCCAGCAGCGGAATGTAGGCGTTCAGGCCGGCGCTGCCCGCCAGACCAAACGCCGTGCTCAACCCGGTAATTGCCTCAATCATTTCTCTTCCCTCTACGTTTTGCGTCCACCGTCCCTTCTTTAGGCGACACGGACCCGGCTACATTGATGTGCGATCGTTGATATATGGTAATCAATGCACTCAAAGACGACCACAATCCAGCCGATCACATGCGATAATCACATCTTTCTGCTGGATAGTACGCACGTCCCCCGGAAAGGTTGCGGGTCCGATGCGAGCCTGTCTATACGCTTAGAAATGCCACATGTGCGGGTGCAGAAAAGACGACAGAGCCATCATCCTGAACGAACTGCCCCAGCCATCGCGGCGCGTGCGTGCGCAGTTCCTGATACCCGGCATCGTCAATCACATCGGCGAGTGTCCAGCCTTTGATGTCAGTATAGAGCCACGCATCGATCGAATCGAACCGCGCCTGGCCCTCAATCGTCTGCACAGTCAGGTCGTCAACGCCCGCATCACGAAACAGAGACCGCAGCTGGTCGGTGTCGCCAAGCGCATAGGGCGCCTCGATCGAACGGGCGACGTCCGGCCCAAACACATCGTCCAGCATTGCCGCAACCGCTGCATAGCCCGGCGTGTGGTCCAGTTTGTCCCATACCGCAATTGAGACGGCACCGCCCGGTCGGGCTACACGCTGCATCTCACGGATAGCTTCGACCGGGTCACGGAAGAACATCAACCCGAATTGGCTGACTACCCTGTCAATGGAGTCCGACCCGAAGGGCAGTTCTTCGGCCGAGCCGGGCTGCCACAGTATATCGGGAGAATGTTGTCGAGCGACGGCAAGCATCCCTTCGTTGATGTCCACACCGGTCACATCGCCGGCGAGGCCAACCTGCTCCTTCGCCGCCCGCGCCAGAACGCCAGTGCCGCACGCCACGTCAAGCACGCTGTCGCCGGGTTGAACATCAGCCGCGGCAAGCACATGCGGCGGCCATCCGGCGAACAAGGCCGGGACAAAGAACGCCTCATAGACTTCCGCCGCGCTCCCGCCCACCTGTCCGCTTTCGTGGTTATCCATGTTTCCTCCAGTGATGGCGACCACCTTGATTGATGGACGCTGTCCGTCGCGAGCGGTTTAACCACCGATCAGCCATCTGTCTGCAATCAACCACTAACTATCCTGTCTGATAGAGAGTCACCTGGCGCAGGCAAAATGGAAGCAGCTTGTGGGTCCGATGTGAGATGTATTGGCTCAGTCGCCAACGACCGCCACACGTCCGGGACGGTGGTCACGAATGGGGTCCGGTGATTGCTGAATGAGTGTGTTTCATTATGGATCGGCCGCCCTGCCTGCGTCAAGCGCTGCATCTCAGCGCACGTTGCCCAAACGGGCCGGGCAAGATATGATGACGGCAACCGTCGTTTGGCGGCAGGAGGCTTTCCAAAGCCAACAATACGGAGTCCATCATGCCCCAGAAACCCGGCACATTTTATCGTCCTGACGATCTCGATGAGGCACTTAGCTTGCTGCAAAAAACGGGCGTCGTCCCGCTGGCAGGCGGCACCAGGCTCCTGGCCAGCGAAGCCGGTCTGGATGTCGCTGCCGTCGTCGACCTGCAGGACCTCGGCCTGGACACCATCGACGGCACCGCTGGCGGCTCGCAGATCATTGGCGCGATGGTCACCCTGACCGATCTGGCGAAAGAGATTGAGCGTCTTGGCGACGCCGCCCCTCTGGTGGGCAAGGCAATTCAGCAGGCTGGTCCAAATACGTATCGCAACGCGGCGACGCTTGGCGGGGTCGTTGCTGCCCGCCTGCCCGACAGCGAACTCCTGGCTGCGTTGCAGGTGCTCGAAGCCACGTTGATCATGCGTCAGCCGGCAGAGTCGTCGGTCGGTGTGGACAACTACTTACTGCCCGAGGAGAAGCCGACCGGCCTGATCACATCCATTGTGCTCCCCGCCGGCTCCGGGCGGGGCCACAGCGAGCGCGTGGCCAGAACACCGGCAGACTATCCGATCGTTTCGGTGACAGGCTGGCTCCCGGACAGCGGCAGCGTGCGGCTGGCGGCAACAGGCATCGGCCCCAGACCACAGCGGCTGACCGCTGCTGAGACCGCTGCCAGCGGCGGGCTATCAGAGGCGACGATTGCCGCAGCAGCGGACAAGGCGCAGGCAGTCGCCACCCACCCCGGCGACTTCCGGGGCAATGCCGCCTATCGGGCCGAGATGGTGGCCGTCCTGACTCGTCGCGTCCTGGAGGCGCTGGCAGGAAACTAGCAAGCGTACGGGATCGCTGAATATCGCCTGTCTCATGATCTACATCGATATCTCGGCGGCCGTCCACAGCAAGGCCGGGCTTGGTCGTTACAGCGAAAACCTGGCCGCCGCCCTGCTCGCGGACCAGCCGGACCGCTACGGGCTGTTCTACAATCAAGGGCGTGACGGCACGTTTCCGCCCGGCCTGCCGCCCGACACCCTGCAGCGCCATGTGAGCTATGGGTACAAACCGTGGCGTATGGCCGTGTGGCTGGCCCACCTGGGAGGCGTCCCCTTCAACCGGCTGGTGCCGGAGGCGGCGTTGTTCCACAGCACCGAGCACCTGCTGATGCCGCTCCACAATGTACCCACCGTGCTGACTGTCCACGATCTCATCTATGAACTGTTTCCGGCGTATCATAAGGGACTGAACTACGCTTACCTGAGCCGGGCGATGCCGCTCTACTGCGATCGGGCTACGGCGATCATAGCCGTTTCGCAGGCAACCAAGCGAGATCTCGTCAAGCTGTATGGCGTCGATCCAGCTAAAGTGACGGTTGTGTATGAGGCTGCCGCCACCCATTTCCAACCGCCGGCCCCGGCCCGGATCGACGCTGTCCGCAAGACATACGACCTTCCAGAGCGGTATCTCATCCACGTGGGCACCATTGAGCCGCGCAAGAATCTGATGCGCCTGCTCGACGCCTTCCACCTTCTTCGCCGGAAAATTCCAACCCTCCATCTCATCCTGGCCGGGGCGCGCGGATGGCTGGACGACGAATTCTTTGTCCGTCTGGAGGCGGACGGGCTGCAGCAGTGGGTACGGCCGTTGGGCTGGGTGCCGGACGAAGATCTGCCCGCTGTCATTGCCGCGGCGGATTTGGCCGTGCAGCCCAGTCTGTATGAGGGGTTTGGCCTGCCTATTCTGGAGCATATGGCCAGCGGTCAGGTTGTGGCCGCCAGCAACACCAGCAGCCACCCGGAAGTCGGCGGCGAGGCAGCCGCCTATTTCGATCCGGAGAGCGTACCGGAAATGGCGGCGGTGATTTTTCGGCTCCTCGAAGATAAGGAGGAGTACGCCCTCCGACGCGAACGGGGATTGGCGCAGGCCGCCCGGTTCAGCTGGGAGCGAGCAGCAGCCGAAACAACGGCCGTCTACGATCGTCTGCTGACAAACTGAACGTGCTGTAAGTCGGTCGCCTAAAGTTGACAATCTGAGGTACAAATCGAGCCATGATGAAAACACGAGGGATAGTGGCCCTAATGTTGGGCCTTTTGCTGAGTCTGCTGGTGAGCAGCCTCTCGGTGGCGAGCAGCGCCCCGGTACCGGAAAGTCAACCGTCCGACTGGCCCACCGTATCATTGAAAGGCAGCCTCGATCTGCCCGGAACAGCAGCAAGCAGCCAGCCGGACTTCGCCCCGGCGGACCAGGCAAAGATCGACAGCAGCCTGACCGCCGCGATCTCGGATCCCGCCCTGGCCGGCACGGTGCGCAGCGACGGTGATCGGGTGCAGGTCCAGATCGAGCTGCGGCCCGAAGATGCTGAAGCGGTACGGACGGCCGTTGAAGACACAGGCGGCATCGTCACGGGACTGGCCTTTGAAGACACCGTCATGCAGGCCTGGGTGTCGGGCGACAGCCTGGAAGTCATCGCCGCCGAACCTGCGGTTCTCTGGATTCAGCAGCCACCTGCGCCCATCCTGACTGACTTATCGGCGCTGGACACCGAGTTGACCAGCGGGTGTGGCCGCCTCCAACGCCAACGCGTGGCACGCCGCAGGTATAACCGGCCAGGGGTTGAAGATTGCCATCATCGACGGCGGCTTCACCGGCTACCCGGACCGTTTGGGGAAGATCTGCCCGACACGGTCACGGTCAAGAACTTTGTCGATCTACAGACCGATGACGAAGTGAATGGCACTACCAGGCACGGCACCGCCTGCGCCGAGATCGCCCACGATATGGCTCCGGGCGCAGAAATCTATCTGCTCAAGATCGCCACCGACGTCGACTTGTCTCAGGCGGTCAACTACGCCATTAGCGAGGGGGTCGACGTGATCTCCACCTCGTTAACTTTCATCAACATCACGCCCGGCGACGGCACGGGCCGCTTTGCCACATTGGGAGCGACAGCCAGAGACGCTGGAATCGTCTGGGTGACCGCTGCCGGCAACTACCGGGAAACGCATTGGGGTGGCGGTTTCCAGGATCAGGATGGCGACACGTTCCACGAATTTGCACCGGGCCAGGAAGTCAACTTCTTTGGCCCTGGCAACGGCGCGGCGTACAGCATTCCTCCCGGCGTCGTCCTGCAGGCATCGATCCGGTGGGACGACTGGACGGCCGTGAATCAAGATTACGACCTGCATCTTCTGCGCTATAACGGATCGCAGTTTGAGATTCTGCGCACCAGCAGCAACGCCCAATCTGGCGGCGTTGGCCAGCGCCCCCGCGAGTTCGTTGTCCACGTGACGTCCGGTCTGCCGACCAGCTACGGCGTGGCGATAGAACGCAAGAACAGCAACCGCAATGTCCATCTGGAGCTGCTGACGCCCAATCGCGAATTGGACAAGCGCACGACAGCCATGAGCCTGGGCAACCTGGCGGATGTAGCCGAGGTGTTTACTATCGCCGCGGTGGATGCAGCGACGCCTTTCCCGCTTGAAGATTATAGTTCAGAAGGACCGATCAACGGTCCGGGCGGCGCACCAAACGGCGGTGCGAATAAACCCGATCTGGCCGCTTTCGCCAACGTCGACACCGCCAGCTACGGTGCCGGGGTGTTCAACGGCACATCGGCCGCCACACCCCACGTGGCCGGGGCCGCCGCGCTTGTCCTGTCCGCCAACCCCGGCTTCTCCCCGGCCCAGGTACGATCGTTCCTGGAAGACCGGGCCATTGAGCAGGGATCGCCCGGGTACGACACCCAGTTTGGCCACGGCCGTCTAAACCTCGGCCCAACCAGCGACAGCTACACCATCTCCGGCACCGTCACGACATCCAACGGCTTGCCGCTTGACGCCGTGACAATCAGCGCCGGCAGCGGGCTGGCCACCCAGACCGATGGCAATGGCGCTTACATCCTGGATGAACTGCCCGCCGGAAGTTATACGGTGACGGCCGCCAAAACCGGGTACACGTTTGCGCCAACGTCACGTGACGTCACCGTGCCGCAGAGTTCGACGGGCCAGGACTTCGTCGCCACGCAGTTAACCTACACCTTGTCCGGCACGGTGCAGGACAGCAATGGGTCGCCGCTGCCCGGCGTTTGGATCAATGACGGTGAAGGCCGCGCTGTGCAGTCCGACGGCTCAGGCGCCTACCAGTTCACTGGGCTGCCCGGCGGAACGTATCAGCTGACCGCGGCCCTGGCCGGCTACCAGTTTGCGCCATCGTCGCAAATGGTAACACTCCCGCCGAGCGGCACAGCCGCGCCGTTCACCGGGACGCCGCTGGCGTTCCGTGTCTTCCTGCCTGTCGTCGTTGATCTGTCACCCTGATGCCTAAACGTCTGACGCCGTCCATCGCCGCCGTCATCATTGTCGTCCTTGCCGCCGTTCTGGCGTATGGGACGACGATGGCGCGGGGCGTAGTATGGGGCGACCCGACAGAGTACACCTTTGTCGCCCATGTACTCGGCATTGCCCATCCGCCGGGCTATGCGTTTTTCACGATTCTGGGCAATCTGTTCCAGACGCTGATACCGTTTGGTGAAGTGTCGTGGCGGATGCATATGGTCTCGACCGTTTCGGCCACGTTGGCCGCGCTCTTTGCGCTGGGCACCGTCCAAACAGCAGGCAGACACGTGCTGACGAGTCGGGCCGCACGCGTCGGGCTGCCATCGTGGCTGGACCTGCCCGTGCTCGGCGGTCTGTTCGCGGCGCTGTCGGTCCTCTTTGCCGCCGACATCTGGCAGCATGGCATCCACGCCAATCCTCACATTGTTACCGCCACCTTTCTGGCGGCCAATCTGTTCTTGCTGACACGCTGGGCCGTGGCCGAGCGGTCAGCCGTCCCCCCATTGCACACTACACGCTGGCTCTACGCATTCTCGCTCTCAGCCGGGCTGGGCGTCACCCACCACCCGCTGACCGTCTTCGCCTTTCCGGCCTACGCGCTGTTCATCGTGCTGGTGCGGCCATCCATCTGGCGGGAGTGGCGTACCATCCTGGCCATGCTGGGCTTCGCGCTGCTTGGCCTGGCAGTCTGGCTCTACTTTCCCATTCGCAGCAGCATGGGCCCGCCCTTCGGCCCGGACACGATGAATACGCTCAACGGCTTTCTGGATCATGTCCTGGCGCGTGGTCTGAGCGAGAGCCTGCCGTTCTACGGACTGGTAGACTTTCCCAGCCGGAATGTCGTCTTCTGGACGCTGCTGCGGCTCCAGTACACCCTGCCGGTCATTGCGCTGGCGGCGAGCGGGCTGGGCTGGCTGCTGCTTGGGCGACGCCCTGAGAGCGCGACAAGCGGCCTGAATCCGCGCCTTCTGGCGCTGCTCTATAGTCTGGCCTTCCTCGGCAACTACCTGTTCACCATTAACCTGCGGGCGCAAGATATCATGGCCTATCTGTTGGGCCCGTTCATCATCATAGCCGTGCTGGGCGGCTTTGGCGCGTTGGGCGTCCTGTCCCTGGCCCACCGCCGGGCGCCGGCCAGCCCCGCGTGGGTCATCTTGCTGGCAGCCGGTCTCTTCTTCGTCGGCCCCGGTTGGCAGTTGATCAGCAATCAGCCGCGCATCGCTCTGCGCGACTACGACGCCGCCAGCCGGTACGTGGATGAGGTGTTTGAACGCTTCGACGCCACCGGCGAACGGGCTGTGTTGCTCAACGACTGGGAGCATATGACCCCGCTCTGGTACGCTCAATTCGTCGAGGAACGCTGGCCCAGCCCGGAAGATGTGGAGCCTGTGCTGGTCTCAACCGCTCAGCCGTGGCTGGAAAGTGTCTTTGCCTACCTACCCGGCGGTCCTGTCTATCTCAGCAACTACCGGCGCGAAATTGTGGCCGCTGGATTTCGTCTGCGACCAAACGGACCGCTCTACCGGGTTGTCGAGCCGGGTGAAACGTCGCTGCCGGAAACGATGACGCCGCTCGACAGCGATCCGGAGACGATCAGCATCCTGGCCTATGATCTGCCGGAGCGCAACGTCACCGCCGGCGATTTCGTGCCGCTATCACTGGCCATGCAGACGCCTACGGCGACGGAGGCGTTTGTCGTACCTATCCTGAAGGTGGGAGACATTGAGTACTCATTCACGACCGACAGCCACCTGACCACCCCACTGTGGGAGCCGGGCGAGGTTATCATTGAGCGATTCGACTTCGCCCTGCCGCACGATCTGGCGGCCGGAATCTACCCCGTGAGCGTCCAACTGTTCAGTCTGACCGATAACGAAGCGATCGATGCGCCGCGCAGTCTCGGGGAGATCGGTGTAGCCGCCCACGTATCGGGGGTCGCAGCCGTCGATGCGCTGGCCACGTTCCGGCAGCGTGTCGAGCTGACCGGCGCCACGGCTCGCCTCGGCACACAGCGGGCCGATGCGTATTGGCAGGAGCCGCTCATTGCTGAGCCGGGCGAGGTCATCAATCTGATGCTCGAATGGCGCAGCCGGGCCCGTGCCGAAGAAAGCTACACCATCTTTGTCCATCTCATCGACGCGAGCAACCGGCCCCTGGTGGAGTTGGACTACACGCCGCTCGGCGGGTCCGCGCCGACGCACCTGTGGATTCCGAAGTGGTTGCCCGGCCAGCAGATGCTCGATCCATACCGTTTGACCATACCGGAAGCCTTGTCGCCTGGAACCTATTACATCGAAGTGGGTCTTTATGAGATGGTCAGCGGCCGTCGCCTGCACATGTCAGACGAAGCAGGTAATCTGATTGGCGACCGGGCCATCCTCGGCCCGGTAGAGGTTGTCGTCACGCCTTAGTGATCCCGACCGATCAGCTCACGGCGCACCACCTCATCTGTCTCGCGCGCCAGCGCCGAAGCAAGCGCGCTCTCGGCCGCTGTTCCGCCAATCCGGCGCAGCGCCCAGGCAGCGTGGCCACGAACCAGAGCGGAGTCGTCGTGCAGTAACGCTGCCAGCGGCGCGACAGCCTGCGCATCACCCCAGTTTCCGGCCGCCACGCACGCGTTGCGGACCAGACGCGCCCGGCCAATGCGCGCAACAGGACTTTTGGCAAAGCGGGCACTGAAGCCCGCTTCGTCCAGCGCCAGCAGTTCCAGCAGCGACGGCGCCGCCTGGTCGAGCGACGTGGCCTGAAAGGCGGCCGCCCCATCCTGGGGAGCAAAGCGGTTAAACGGACAAACAGTCTGGCACACATCACAGCCATAAACCCAGTTGCCCATGAGCGGTCGCAGGTCTGCCGGAATCCACCCTTTCAGTTCAATCGTCAGGTAGGAGATACACCGCCGGGCATCGAGCACATACGGCTCCGGAAAAGCGGCAGTGGGGCAGGCGTCCAGACAGCGGCGACAGCTACCGCAGGTGGGCAGTGCTTCCGGCTGGAACGCATCCGGCGTAAGGCTGACTGTGGTCAGCAATTCGCCCAGAAAGAACCACGATCCTCGCCGTGGGGCAATGAGCATGGTGTTCTTGCCGGTGAACCCAAGTCCCGCCGACTCAGCATGGTCACGTTCCAGAATCGCGCCGGTGTCCACGTACGCCCTGGACCGGACGGCCTCATCCGGGGCAACGCTCGCCAGCCATTCGCCCAGCGCTTCTAGACGTGGGGTCATTACGGCGTGGTAGTCAACGCCAAAGGCATAGGTGGAGAAACGGCCGCGTGAGGTATCGGCCATAGCGGCCTCGGGCGGCGCGTGAGTGCTGTAGTCAAGTCCGACACAGACGATGGAGCGAATACCCGGCAGAATAACGCCGGGGTCCTGGCGACGTATGACGCGGTCCGGTCGGGCCAGGTAGCCCATCTCGCCGTGCATCGCCTCTTCGATCCACCGCTGGTACGCTGTCAGCCGTCGTGCCGGACGGGCGTCGACCACGCCCGCCATTGTGAAGCCAAGCGACAACGCTTCAGCTTTCAGGCGGCGGGTAAGTTCGGCGGATTGCTCCATCATAGGCGCTTCCAATAATACCCGACGCGGCCTGATGTGACAGTTCGCCACGTGTGGTATAATGCCGCGATTATCGGCACCCCACTCATAGGAGACAGCTACACATGAGCGATCCTTCCCTAGAACTCAACGTCGAAGAGTTGAAACGAGTTTATCTTGTATCCGCGGCCGGGAGAATCGACAGCAGCAATGCGCTCGAATTCGACCAATATCTCAAAACCAACACGGTTGATCTGGGAAAGTACAACATCGTGCTGGACTTGAGCGGCGTGGATTTTATGAGCAGCGCCGGTCTGCGGGCCATCGTGGCCCTGCTGCGCGAGAGCAAAAAGCATCGCGGCGATGTCAGGCTGGCTGCTCCGTCAGAGCGTGTCATGGACGTGCTGTCGCTGGCGGGACTGGACACGCTTTTCACTGTCTACGACAACGCCACAGCAGCTGTCGGCAGCTTCTAGAGCCCCAGCAGAGTTGCCTGTGTTTGCGCAGGCGCGGGCGGCCGTCGCCAGCGGCCTGCGATTTCCACGATCGTCACCCGCTAACATGAGCCATTACGCCCCACGCCATGCCCGCTGAACACAGCCTGACAATTCCCGGGCGCTACGACGCCATTCGCACCCTCGTGCAATTTATCGCTGAGGGAGCGAAAGACGCGGGCCTCGATGACGACACGGTCTATCACCTGGAACTATGCTGTGACGAAGCCGCAACCAACATCATCGAGCACGCGTACGGTGAAGAGTCGGTCGGTGACATTGTTGCCAGCTACGAATTCAGTGGCGACGCGTTTACCATCACCCTGCGAGACACAGGCACGGCATTCGAACCGGAGGCCGTAACGCCTCCCACGATGCCGGACAATCTGAACACGCTCAACGACGAAGACCTCAACGAACAACTCAGGATCGGTGGCCTTGGCCTCCACTTTATCCGCCAACTCATGGATAGCGTCACATTCTACTTCGATCCTGAAGTGGGTAACACGCTGGTTATGGTGAAGCAGATTACCCCACGGGAGGATGCGTGAACATCTGGCACGAAAGGATCCCCGAGACCACCACCGATGTCATCCACGTTGCCGGCCGTTTGGACCAGTCGCTTAACGCCGATCTGGAGGAGGCGATCACAGCGCTGTTGGACGCCGGCGGAATAAATCTGATCTTTGATCTAACTGAAACGTCCTATATCAACAGCGGCGGGTTGCGGACGCTTGTCAGCGCGTGGCGCAGGGCACGAAGTCGCGGCGGTTCCGTCGCCATCTGCGGCCTGAACGCGCGGCTTGATGAGATTTTCAAAATGGTGGGCTTCGACCAGGTTTTCGACGTCTTCCCCGATTGTCGCGCCGCCCGAGCCCGCGCCGGTAACCAGTAAGCCTGCCCCTCCCTGCAGCCACGGCTGCGGGCAGCGGAAAGACTCACTTCCCTGATTGCGGATCATGTTTGTCACCGACTCCATTCTGGGCGCCAATCCCCTTCTGCTAACCGCGGCCTTCGCAGGGCTGGCCGTTAGCCTTCTGGTCCTGGTCACGATCTTCCTGCGTCGCCGGCGGTCACGACGCGAGCTGGTGGAGCGTGTCGCGGAGCTGGAAGCGCTCAGCACGGCGGGACGTGCCCTCGTTGCCTCTGAACTGGACCTCGATGCCCTGTGCGAGTTGATCGCCCACCAGGCAGGCCAGATAATCGACAACCAGACGTTCCAGGTCGGTCTCTTCGAGGATCGCTTCTATGACATCCGCTACTGGACCATCGACGGGGTGCCCCAGCCGGTGCCTCAGATGTTCGACCTGGCGGCAGCAGATGATGGCGATGATCAAGGTCTTGTCGGCTGGGTACGTGACGAGGCGCAACCGCTGCTGATTGGCGATTTTAGCCAGGAGATGGATCAACTCCCGGCCCAACCCCAATATGAGCGAGCGGACCCGCCACGCTCAGCGCTCTTCATTCCACTCGTCAGCGGGGATCGGGCGATCGGCGTGCTGTCCGCCCAGAGCCATGAACCGTTCGCCTATTCCGAGCAGGATGCGCGCCGGTTGACGATTCTGGCGAACCAGGCGGCCGCTGCGATTGCCAATGCCAAGCTGTTCAGCCAGGAGCAGATGCGCGCCGCCCACCTTGAGCTGGTTGGCCAAATCGCGCGCCAGGTCAATGCTGTCCAGGACCTCGACCAGGTGTTTGAGGAAGTGGTCCAGTTGACCGAGGAAACGTTCGGCTTTCATCCGGTCAACATCTTCGGCATGGCCGCCGAGCCCGACGAGATGGTCATACGCGCCAGCAGCATTCCGGAAGTCGTCCCCAACGCGAGATCTCTCCCGGCAACAGCTGATACGACCAGCGTGCCGGCCCATCGGGTGCGGCTGGCTCTGGGCGAAGGGATCGTCGGAGGTGCTGCCGCCAGCCACCTACCGATAGTGGTCAACAACACACGGGCCGACGAACGCTTTATTGCCCACCTGCCGCCGCTGCCCGAGACACCAGGGGCGCGCACGCTCTCCGAAATCGCCATCCCTTTGATTGTCGACCACGAGCTGCTCGGCGTCCTCGATGTCCAGAGTACGACAATGAACGCTTTCGGGGCGGCCGAACAGACCGTCCTCGAAGCGCTGGCGGCCGAAATCGCTATCGCTATTCATAAGGCCCAGCAGTTGACACGCCAACAGGAACAGGCGTGGATCACCACCGCCGAACTCCAGGTTGCGGAGGCGATTGGGCGGAGCAGCGATCTGGACGAGATGGTGGCTGCCGTCGCCCGCCTGACCCCCATACTGACAGGCGACTCATTCTGCGCCATCTTGCTCTGGGACGACGAGGCCGAACTGTACACCGGACAGGCGTTGGTAGACGCCGCCGGCGACCTGGACGAGACATTTGACGACATCATTTATGCGCTTGGCGATTGGCCGGCGCTGGATGCGGTGCATGTCGGCCATGAACCGCTAACGACCGCTCAGACACCAGGCTGGTCGCACGAACATCTCGATCAAGAATCAAGTTGCTTGCGCCTCTATCCCCTGCTTGACTCGCGCAGCGTAACGGTGGGTGCGCTCGTCGTCGATTTGTCGGCGGACGCACCATGCGACGACAACAGAGCGGACCTGTCGTCCCCGGATGCAGACAGCGCCCTGGCCCGACGACGCGAGGAGCTTCGACTTAGCATAGCCCGGCAGGCGGCACGGGGCATCGAAAGTGCCCGCCTGCGCATTGCCCAGCAAGAGGAAGCGTGGGTGAACACAGCCCTCCTGCAAGTGGCCGAAGCAGTCAGCAGCCTGACGGATCTGGACGACATTCTGAGCAGTATCGTGCGCCTTGTGCCGTTGCTTGTCGGTGTTGACTCTGTCTTTGTCCTGGTCTGGAATGAGGACCGCCAGATCTTCCAGGCCGGCCCAAGCTATGGTGTCAGCTCAATGGGTCGAGGTCTGGTTGAAACACTCGAGATTGCCCGGAGCGAGTTTCTGGCGATGTCTCCCCATCTGGCGGCCGACTTTGAAGCACCGCTGACCCGCGCCTCCGGCCTGACCTACTACCCGCTGCGCATACCGACCTGGCTCAAGGCAGTGCTCGACGCGCCTGCCGCCTACAACTTCTCGTTGGTGGCTCGCGGCCGGCTGGTTGGCTCCATGATCGTCAGCGTGGCCAATCCGCCTGACGGCCGCCCGCCCTTCTCCAACCGCCGCGCCAACATCCTCAATGGCATCGCTCAGCAAGCGGCGACAGCCGTGGTCAACAATCAGCTCTATATCGAGTCCGCCGAACGTTCCCGGCTGCAGCAGGAACTGGACGTGGCCCACAACATTCAGGCCAGCTTCCTGCCCGATGGCAGCCCAGACATTCTCGGTTGTACCGTAGCCAGCTACTGGCAGGCGGCCCGCCAAGTCAGCGGTGACTTCTACGACTTTCTGCAACTGGCCGACGGTAAATGGGGCATCGTCATTGCCGACGTGGCCGACAAAGGGGTTCCAGCGGCGCTCTATATGGCCCTGAGTCGCACCATCTTGCGCACTGTCGCCTTCAGCCGCGACGATCCGGCCAAGGTACTCGTGCGGGTCAACGAGATTCTGGAGCGGGAAGCCAAGTCCGATCTGTTCGTGACTATGTTCTACGCCATCTGGGAACCGGAGCGCGGGCGACTCCGCTATGCGAACGCCGGGCACAACCCGCCGCTGCTCATGCAGGCCAACGGTCAGGTCCGCCTGCTGGACGACCACGGCATGGCGCTCGGTGTGCTGCCGTCTATCCAGCTGCAAAGTCACACGGCAACGATCAAACCGGACGAGACGGTCATCATGTATACGGACGGAGTCACCGAAGCGCTCAATGTCGACTATGACGAGTTCGGCATGGAGCGCCTGGAGATGGCCGCTCGCGCGGCTGCCGGGCGGGACGCCACCGCTATTGTCAACCGCATTACCGACGATGTGCGCGATCATGTCGGTGAAACACCCCAATTCGACGATATCACCCTAGTCGTCATGAAGCGGCATGAGGTCGCCGCGACCGCGGCAGCAGCGCGCTGACTCGCCCTGCACTCAGACGCGCTCTCACACGTTCGATAGCCCATGCCTGAACCCATGCCTGCCGTCTACCCCAAACTGACCCGTCTTCTGGCGGCTGCCCTACCTGTCTGCTGGCTGCTGACCGCGGTCGCCTGCGGCCAGACGGGCGCAGAGACTACACCTATCCCGGCGACCAACACACCCGCGACCAGCGCTGTGACTGCTCTGCCGGTCAACCCGGTCGAGGAAGCCGGCCCAACACCGACACGTCTACCCGAACTAGCTGTCAGCCCCAGCGCGACGGCCGTCGCGCAGTCATCGCCCACGCCACTCTTCAGCGGCACGCTCTCGCCGCCGTGCGGCCTGCTGCTCCCGCCACTGCCGGAGCCGTTGGCTGCGTTGAACAACCCGTCGCCGCTGGTCCCGCCGCAAGACGCCGCACGACTCCTGGACGCCGCCCCCGCCTCCGCCCGCGCCGCTCTGGCCTATCTGATCGACCATCCTGACGATGTCGGCCTGGTAGCCTACCAGCTCGGCAACACGGCTAACGGTGTTTATGTCAACCAGAACGCCGCGATGCCTCTGGCTTCTCTCGTCAAGCTGGTCCACCTCGTCGCTTATGTGGAAGCGGTCGCCGCCGGAGAACTGGACCCACTCGAACAGGTGCCTCTGGCCGAAGTCGACCGGTTCTACCTGCCTAACTTTGATCTGGGCGCGCACCGGCGAGCTGTCAACGAGCTGGAGGCCGACGGCCGTCTGTTTGGAGAGGTGAACCCGACACTCTTGCTGGAAGAGATCCCGTGGATGATGATTCGCCACAGTTCCAACGCAGCCAGCGACTATCTCCACGCCCGCCTCGGACAGGAGCGTATCGAAGCCACTGCCCAGACGCTCGGCCTGACCAGCCAGAGTGCACCGTGCCCCTTCATTGGGCAGTTTCTAACAATTGCCAACCACACCCGCCAGACGGATGACACGGTGGCGCTGGAAGCGTACCTGGACGCAGGCGAGGAAGGTGCGGCTGCCTATGGAGCCGACGTTGCTCTGCTGGCCGATGCCTACAGCCAGAGTGAAACGTTCCGGACGCGAGAGGTCACCTGGCGACGCACGACACGCCGCCCGACGATCACGAGCCAGCGGCTGTTCACCGAGCAGTTCAACCCTCAGGCGTCGGCGGGAGAGTATGCGGCGCTAATGGCGCGGCTGGCCCAGAACGGCCTGAGCACACCTGACAGCAGTTTCCAGGCCAGACGATATCTTGAATGGCCGATGGTCTTCCCATCCAATCAGGAGCTGTTCAGTAATCTCGGGTACAAGAACGGATCCTTGCCCGGCGTTCTGACCACCGCCTACTACGCGTACCGGTGGGGCGAAGGTGCGCCGATCGTGGTCGTTCTGCTCTATCGCAACCTGCCCCAGCAAACGTACCGGCAGTGGCGGTTTGACCTGCCCCATGATGAGCTGGCCCGCTGGCTGCTGGCCGACCCGGCAGCCATCCCGTTGCTCTCTTCCGCTTTTCCAGCCGCTCCGTGACGCCAGTCAGGATGAGGAAACCGACAGCGTTAGCCAAACCGTAATATACTACCGGTACGTTTCAGGAAGAGGTCGCCAGCTATGAGAAAGCTTAGCCTGGGAACAGCGCTGTTCGTCACTTTTTTCGTCACATTGGCTTTGCTCGGCATCCAGTTTGCCGGGTTGCGTCTGGCGGGCTTGCCGTTCAGTCCGTTTGACCTGTACGATGCGCTGACGCGTTCCGGAATCGGCGCGTGGCAAACGGTGGTTGAGAGCACGATGGCGTTCTTCACCGGCAACGGCAGCAACGCCGCCCAAGCCCTCACGTTTACACGGTGGATATGGTCAATGGTGGGATTCGCCCTGCTGGCGCTTCTGGCCGGGGTTCTGGTCTGGGCCATCCTGGGCCGCCGCCCGACCTTGCCCGATGCGCTCGATGGCGTGACGGTCGGCGCGGCATGGGGCTTGCCAATGATGGTCCTGGCCATCTTTGCCGGTCGTTCTGTGGTCGACCCCGTGCTCATCATTATCTGGATCCTGGGTCTTTACGCTGCCTGGGGGGTTGTCCATGCGATGGCCTACCGGCGACTCATGCAGCCGCTGACAGCGTCACCCGCGACACAGGGAGATGGTGATCCAGATGCGGAAGCAACCGATGCCCTCCTCGATCCGGTGGCTGCAGGACGGGTAGACCGCCGGCATTTCCTATTTCAGCTCGGGGCAAGCACAGCAGCCATCACTGCTGTCTCAGCCTCAGCAGGGGCACTACTGGGATCGGAGCAACCAGATCCTCGCCTGCGCCCCCCATTCCCCGTCGCCGACAGTAAGCTGCGGGCCACCCATGAGCGGCTGTTGACAAACTTCCGGCGCTTCGCCATCGTGCGCTTCCCGCCAGACAACCCAGCGGATATGTCGGTCGTGGCGCTGGGCGCGGAGTACCCGGATCGGCACTACATTACGGTTTGGATTGGCGATGGCAGTCCGATTGTCGTTTACGAAAGTCTCGAAACGGCGCTCGGAGCGTACAACACAGACGACGAGATGAGCGACTTTCTGTGGCTGGATTCCTGATGCGACCTGCCAACGCAACGGCAAGACGGCTTAATCGGTCCGGCTGCGGCGCAAGCGCACCGTATTTGACAGCCCACTATTCTTAGACGTATCATCCACATGAGCAGCCTGTCTGCTCGCCGACATAACATTCAACCGCCATAAGCGAGGCGACCATGACCGACTCACCACCCATCAGCCCAGACCTGCTAGAAATTCTACGTGATCCGTATGCGATCCAGCATCGCGACCAGTTCGGCGCCGATCCCGGCCAATTGACGCTCATTGGCGACAGCTGGCTCGTCTCCGCAGACACTGGCTACAAGTATCCCATCCGGGACGGCATACCGGTGATGCTGATCGAGGAAGGACAACGCTGGAAAGACACACCCGTCGAAGCGCTGCCCGTGCCACCGCCCGCCGCCGCGCCTGCCCCGACAACAACCAGTGCGGCCCCCGTACCATCGTCGACTGCCAAAGACGCTCCCAACTATCTCCTCCTTGCCGGTGGAGCGGTACTTGTCGTGCTGGGTGTGTTTGCCGTGTGGCGCTGGTTCTCTTCGGAAGATGATACGCCTGCTCAATGAGCCAGCGCCTCACCGATAGCCGCCTGGCCAATGTCGGGGCGAATACCATACATCAGGCATTCTCTACCTATACCAGCCAGTTCCTGGCGATAGCCAAGCGCGCCGCTGTTCGTTTCGCCCAGCAAGATTGGGCCGGAATGCAAGCAGACGCGGTCGAGCGCCTTGAACTCTATCGTCTGATGATCGACCTTGTCGAAGCCGCCATTCGGGACCTGCTGGCTGACCGGCTAACGGATAAGTTCATCTGGGCCAGCATGAAAGCCGTCTACTCCGGCATCATCGCCGGCAGCAACGACTGGGAACTGGCTGAGACCTTTTTCAACTCGGTGACGCGGCGCATCTTCTCGACAGTCGGCGTAGACGCCCGTATCGAGTTTGTCGACACCGATTTCGAGACGCCACCCACCCGCAGCCGTTCGCCCATCTATCGCACCTACCAGCGAGCGTCGACTACCACCGACCTGTTCACAAACGTTCTCAGCGACTTCGCTGTAGGCGAGCGCTATGCAGACTGTCATGGCGACGCCGCCCGCGTGGCCGCCCGCGTCGAAGCCCACCTTGCCGAGATCGGCGCCTTGCGCACCGTCGACCGGTTGGAGATGGTCAAGATGGTGTTCTATCGCGGTATGGGCGCCTACCTGATCGGGCGAATGTTCAGTGGTTCGCACCAGATTCCGCTGGTGCTGGCGCTGCTGCACAACGACGACGGTGTTGGGGTCGACGCCATCCTGCTGGACGAGAACAGCGTCAGCATTCTGTTCAGTTTCGCCCACTCCTACTTCCAGGTTGACAGCGGGCGACCCTACGATCTCGTCCACTTCCTCAAATCAATCGTGCCTCGCAAGCGCGACGGTGAGCTCTACATCTCCCTTGGCTACAACAAGCACGGCAAGACGGAACTGTACCGCGACCTGCTAGAGCATCTGGACCACTCGCAGGACAAATTCGAGGTCGCTCGTGGCCAACGCGGCATGGTCATGCTGGTCTTCACGATGCCCAGCTATGACATGGTCTTCAAGCTGATTAAGGACCGTTTCAGCTATCCAAAAGACGCTACGCGCAAGGAAGTCACCGCCAAGTACGACCTGGTCTATCGCCACGATCGGGCTGGCCGTTTGGTGGACGCGCAGGCGTTTGAGTTCCTCAAGTTCAGCCGCTACCGGTTCGACGAAGCGCTGCTGCAAGAGTTGCTTCAGGATGCAAGCCAAACCGTTCATGTGGACGGGGACGATATCATCATTAGCCACGCCTATATGGAGCGGCGGGTCATGCCCCTTGACATTTATGTCTCCGAAGCGGCAGCGACCGCGGCCGTAGCGGCGGTCATCGACTATGGCCAGGCGATTAAGGATATGGCCAGCAGCAACATCTTTCCGGGTGACATGCTGCTCAAGAACTTCGGCGTTACACGCCACGGGCGTGTGGTTTTCTACGACTACGACGAGGTCGCGCTGCTGGAGGAGTGCCGCTTCCGACGCTTGCCGCCGGCAGCTTCGTATGAAGACGAGCTGTCAGCCGAGCCGTGGTTCCACGTCAATCGCGGCGATATCTTCCCGGAAGAGTTCTCCCACTTCCTCGGCCTGTCCGGGGAGCTGCGGCCCGTCTTCGAAGAGGCCCACGCCGACCTGTTTTCAGTTGCCTACTGGCGTGACACCCAGGAAAGCATACGGGCTGGCGAACTTTCCCACATCTATCCCTACGAACGAGAACAACGACTACGAATTCATCACACAGCAAAAGGAGTTTGACATGGAATATCGGCGATTGGGCCAATCGGGCCTGCCAGTGAGCGTGCTTTCATTCGGATCATGGGTCACATTTAGCAACCAGCTGGATGTCGACGCGGCACTGGAGACAATGACCCTGGCTTACGACGGCGGTATGAACTTCTTCGATAACGCCGAAATCTATGCTTTGGGCGAATCGGAGATTATCATGGGCCAGGCGCTGCAGAAGGCCGGCTGGCGGCGAGACAGCTACCTGGTCTCCAGCAAGGTGTATGCCGGATCTGTGCCCAACCCCAAGCCCACCCAGCGCGGTCTGAGCCGCAAGCATATCTACGACGCCTGCCACCAGGCGATGGAACGCCTGCAGGTCGACTACCTTGACCTCTATTTCTGCCACCGACCTGACCGCGCTGTACCTACCGAAGAGGTTGTGCGGGCCATGACTGAACTGATCCACCAGGGCAAGGTGCTCTATTGGGGCACGTCCGAGTGGTCGGCCATCGAACTGATGGAGGCGCACGGATTGGCCCGTCAATACGGGCTAATTCCGCCGACGATGGAACAACCGGAGTACAACATGTTCAACCGCAAACGGTTTGAGATCGAGTACGACATGCTCTACGACCGTATCGGACTGGGCACAACCATCTGGTCGCCGCTGGCCTCCGGCCTGCTCACCGGCAAGTACAGCAACGGCATCCCCGAGGATTCGCGGGCCTCCGTCAAGGGGTACGAGTGGCTGCGCAATATCCTGGAAAGCGAAGAAGGTCAGCAGCGCATCGCCAAAGTCCAGGAACTGGCCAAGATTGCGGAGGAGCTGGACACGTCCATGGCGCGCCTCGCTATTGCCTGGTGTCTGAAGAACCCGCATGTCAGCACCGTCATCACAGGTGCGAGCCGCGCCTCACAGGTGACCGATAACCTGAAGGCGCTGGATGTGGTTCCCCAACTGACCGACGATGTGATGGCCACGATCGAAGCCGTGCTGGGCAACAAGCCACAGCCTGACGCAACCAACTAGCTGCTTCGGCACAAGGAAACGAACCCATTATGTCGGAGTTGCCAATTACCGGACTGCCCACAGGGCAAGTCAGTCCGGCTGTTATTGTCTGTGGCGATCCGGCCCGCGCCGAACGCATTGCCGGGCTGCTCGACGATGCCGCCTTGCTGAGTGACCGGCGCGAGTACCGCGCTTACAAAGGCCATCATCAAGGTGAGGTCGTCACCGTCTGCTCACACGGCGTCGGCGCGCCGGGCGCTGCTGCCGCTTTCGAAGAGCTGATAGTGGCCGGCGCAGAACGCATCATCCGCGTGGGCACGTGCGGCGGGCTGCAGCCGGGAATCAATGCCGGGCGGCTGGTGGTGGCCCATGCGGCCGTCCAGAACACCGGTTATGGCCGCGAGCTGGTCCCCGACGGGTTCCCGGCTGTGGCCACTCTGGAGCTGACGCTGGCGCTGCAGCAGGCGGCCGCCAGCCACGACCAACCCTGTCACACCGGCATCGTCCTGACGCGCGATCTGTTCTACCAGGGGGTCGGCGGTCCGGCAGCGGTCGATTATCAGGTCATGTCTGAGGCCGGCGCGCTGGCCGTCGAGATGGAGTGTGCGGCGCTCTTTCTCGTCGGAACGCTGCGGAAGGTAGCCACCGGAGCGATCCTCGTGGCAGACGGCAATGTTCTGGAAACCATCGAATCAGTCGATACCTACCAGCCCGGGCAGCCAGTTGTGCAGGATGCTGTCGCCACCGCCTCCCTGATTGCGCTGGATGCATTGGTAGGGGGCCAATGACGGATCTGGTTGTCGCCCGGCGCGCCATTCGGCCGCTGCTCAAAGATCGCGATCCGGCCGATGCGATGGCCGCCTACTACGCCTACCACCACCCTGACCAGAAAACTCGGCTGGTTATCTCGCCAGAAGAAGGAGCGCGGGCGGACGGGTTTGTCACGCTCGCCCGCACTGGCATTGACCTATTTCGGCCGTTAATAACGATGCGGCTGCCCATTGACCGGGGAGCCGAAGGATATGGAGCCAGCCTGGCCTTGTTGCGGCGGGCGATGGCCCCAGGAATGCCCGCCATCCTCAATGTGCCGCAGCGTTACATGCCCCTGCTGCGAGCCGTCTTCAGTATCCAGAGCGAGCAGCTGCTGCGCCTGTATGCGCTCGACCAGCGCAACTTCGAACCGATCGTCAACGTCCTTGTCACCCAGTCGACAACGCCCAACGGGCTGCCTCGCTTCGCCATCTACACCAAACAGAATGGAGAGGATGAGTTGGTAGCTTCCGCTTCACTAAATTGGCAATCGCCTTACTTTGGCGAGATCGCCGTCAACACCAAGCCGGAGTACCGCCGGCGCGGCTGGGGACGCAGCGTCGTCGCTGCTATGGCCAACTATTTGCTGGAGTCGGGCCGCATTCCTCTGTACGCCGTGGCCGAAGAAAACGCGGCATCGATCCAACTTGCTGAGGCCGTTGGATTCACCAACACAGGCGCGCGCCAACACATGCTGCAAGCTACGTTTGGCACCGTGAAGGATGCGTGAATTTACCGTTGACACCCTCTGGTCCTGCGTGTTTACTTGGACCATCAGCTAGAAGTATTGTTAGACAACTGAGTTACCACGTATTGGTATTTCGCTGCGGATAAAGCACCATTCGATCGAATGGTGCTTTATCTGATGGCGTACATCTCTCCCTGTGTCGTGTCCGTCAGACGTGTTGGAGGTATGAGATGACGAAGGAAACGGGTACCGTCAAGTGGTTCAGCCGCTTGCGAGGGTACGGTTTCATCGCCCCGGACAAAGGCGAACAGGAAGTATTTGTCCACTTCTCGGCTATCGAAGGCGAAGGGTATCGCAATCTGTATGAAGGCGACCGCGTAGAGTTTGAGGTTGTCGACCAGGGCAAAGGTCCGCAGGCGCGAGGGGTTTCTCCCCGCCGTAGTTAGCCACCAACCACCGTCAGTTCGATCAGATGTATGCTGCCCTACCCAGCGCGGTCCAATAGACGCGCCTGGTCTGCCTTGCCGTCAACAGTCGTAGCTACAGCTTGCTCAGGAAAATCTGGGCGATTCCGCTGCGTTGGCCCGGTCCGCCTATCAGGAAGTCGATAGCCCAGGGCATCTTCTCCAGCAGACGCTGATAAAGATACGCTTTGCGCATCCCTTCCCAAATCTCTTCTTCGCACCGCGTTTCATACTGACTGAGCATCGCCCGCGATGTGTCGTCCCGCTTGAGTGCCTCGTCGATGGTATCGGCCGCCAGCAGGGCGGACACCAGCCCACTGTGGATGCCGCCACCCGTCAGCGGATTGATGAACCCAGCCGCGTCACCCACCAGCAGGGCGCCATCGTACGCATGCCGCAGATCTTTCTGAGACCCGAAGTTCAGCTGCCAGGTAGCCACATCGCGCATCTGGCCGCCGTTCTTCAACCGGGCCTTGATAGCAGGCATATCCAGGAAGTCCTGGAGCATCTTCTTGAGATTGCGCTTCAGCTTGCGAAAGTGGTCCAGGCGCATGCCCAGGCCAATGTTTGCCGACGTGTCGCTGATGGGAAAGACCCAGGCGTAACCCGGCAGAATCTTGTCATAGAGATAGAACTCCACTTCGTGCGGGTGCAGTTCCAGGTCGTCGATATAGGCCCGCAAGGCAACGGCGCGGTGACCGTCGTTGTGCTTGTTGTCTTCGGGGCGAAGGTGGCGCATGATGGACGATGTCACGCCATCTGCTCCGACAACGACGCGTGACCGGAACGTTTTTACGTCCCCGTTAACTTGTGCTTCGACCCCGGTGACCACACCGTCCTCCAGCACAGGTCGCTTGACATCGGCCACACGGAACTCGGCGCCCGATTCTACCGCTTGTTGCTGGATAACCGCATCAAAGTAGTAGCGTGGCGCAACGTAGGATGATTCGCCGTTACCTCCGTCTTCGAAAGGGACAGAGACCTCATAACCCTTGGGCGATACCAGTCGCATTGAGCGAAGCGGGTAGAATTCGCCGCGCTCCTCAGCCTCCCGGACTTTGTTCTCCATGCCGAGGTGGTTCAGCATCTCAATCACATGCAACGAAACGGCGTCGCCACAGATCTTATCTCGCGGAAACCCATTGCGATCAAGCAGGAGTACGTCGTGCCCCATGCGTGACAATGCCGCAGCGGTGGCGGCGCCGGAAGGGCCCGCACCAACAACGATAACATCATGCTCGCTTTCGTATTGCATTCACTCTCTCCTCAACAACTCAATAAGTGCATGGCAGCCCAGATTCGTTCTGTCTGGGCGGTCGCCTAATAAAATGATTGCGTCGGGTGCTTGCTGTCTGGTTATACGTGCTCTACGTGTCGAATGTGGGCCAACAATCCTCGACAGCCATCCTCAACGAGACGGTATACATAGTCGAAGTTGTCGCTGTAGTACGGATCCGGCACGTCACGCACGTCGGTCTGGCTGGCAAAGTCGAGCAGCCGCAGGAACTCGGCCTCTTCACCAAACCGGCGGCGCAAGTCGGCCACGTTCTGCTTGTCCATGGCCACGATATAGACCGGATCCTGCAACAGATCGGATGATTGGATCTGGCGCGCACGGCCATCGTAGGCGATTCCATTGCGGGCCAGCTCGCGACGGGTGCCAGGATGGGCCTGTTCGCCCACGTGGTACGCGCTCGTCGCCGCCGAGTCGACATGGATCGCTTCAGACAAGCCGGCCTCGCTCACCATCTGGTGGAAGACGCCTTCTGCCATTGGTGAGCGGCAGATGTTGCCGAGACAAACAAACAGTACGTGAATCGTCACTTGTATATCAGACCTGAACTTACAATACGGATCGAGAATACGGACATCTCGATCCTCGTTCTCAATGAATCAGTTAAGCAGTCAAGCGCAAGCTGACCTATAAGCCGCATTCTGTAGACGCCGACCGATCAAAGACCGGTGACATCCGGTGATCATCTATCTGGGATTGCCATTGCTGACAACCTCGAGCGGCCTACCCAGACGTAGTGACGGAGCGAGCAGCCCCGTAGGCTGGACCTTACCGCCGAAGCGGAGACCTAACCTTTCGCCCTGCTTGACCTTGCTCCAGGTGGGGTTTGCCTGGCCAGTGACATTACTGCCACTGCCGGTGGTCTCTTACACCACCGTTTCACCCTCGCCGGCGGAGGAAACCCTCTACCGGCAATACACCTCTCTGTTGCACTTGCCGTCAGTTACCTGCCCGGCTGTTAGCCGGCACCGTGCTCTATGGAGTGCGGACTTTCCTCGATTTTGCTAGGCAAAACCGCGATCACCCGGTCAGCTTGCTACTCGTAATCGTACAGTTAACAACTCAACTGGACAAGTTACCAAAACGTTAGAAACGCTCATATGGATTGCGAAACGGGCCGTAGTCGTCTATTATGGGGAGGTTATAGTCTAGGAGCGTACTCGCGTACCCCTGCCAGCTATACCAGAGAATCTTTAGTTTAAGGAAGGATAACAATGGCATACTCTCACACGAACTCCAAGGGCACGACCTACTATTTGCATGGTCGTGAGACAGTTTCTTCGAAGGGCAACAAGCGCACGCTGTACTTCTTCGCCAAAGAGGTGAAGGACGAGGGCGCGTTGGATGCAGTCCCGGCTGGCTACGTAGTGGCCGAAACGGCCAATGGGCTGCCTGTCTTGAAGAAGGCTGCGTAATCTGAACCCATCATGGGCCTGTCGACCGCAGCAATGCTGATTGGCCCATTACTCAATGACTCCGGCATCATAGCATGCCGGAGTCGTTTTGATCCTGCTCCATGACACGTCCATTGGCGACCGCCCCCGACTCCCTGTTCTCCATCGACAATCTGCCCTATGGGGCGTTTCAGCCTGCTACCGGCGGGCCGGTTCGGCTTGGCGTCCGCTTCGGCGACGATGTTATTGACCTGGCGGAGCTTGAACGTGGCGGCCTGTTTGCCGGTCTCGGCGCCGGGCATGACACGCCTATCTTCGCGCGGCCGACCCTGAACGCTTTCCTGGCCCTGGGCAAAGACGCCTGGGCGGCCGTCCGCAGCGCGCTGGTCGACCTGCTGGGCCGTTCCTGGCCCGCGGGCAGCAGCGAGGCGGCAATGGTCGAACGGGCCGCCTATCCGCTAGCCGACGTCACGCTCCATCTGCCCGTGCAGGTGGGTGACTACACCGACTTCTACTCGTCCATTGAGCATGCCAGCAATGTGGGGGCTATTTTTCGCGGGCGCGACAACGCGTTGCTGCCCAACTGGCGACATATCCCAATTGCTTACCACGGCCGGTCCAGCACGCTGGTCGTCGATGGCACACCGGTCCGACGGCCGTGGGGTCAAGTCTCCACTGGCGACGGTCACGCGCCTCACTTCCGACCGACGTCTGAACTTGACTTCGAGCTCGAGGTTGGTTTCCTGACCGGCCCAGCCACAGAACAGGGCCAGCCCCTGCCCATCGGCGAAGCGGCTGACCATATCTTCGGCCTGGTCCTCGTCAACGACTGGAGCGCTCGGGACATTCAGCGCTGGGAGTACAGACCGCTTGGCCCGTTCCTTGGCAAGAATTTCGCGACGTCGCTCTCGCCCTGGGTCGTACCGTTGGCCGCGCTGGAACCGTTTCGCTGCGCGGGGCCAGAGCAGCATCCCGCGCCGCTGCCCTATTTGCAGACCGGGCAACCGTGGGCGTTTGACATTGAGCTGCGAGCGACGCTGCAAAGTGCCGCCATGCGCAACGCGGGCCTGCCACCAGTCACCCTGACAGCGACCAACTTCCGGCATCTCTACTGGAGTATGGCCCAACAACTGGCCCACCACACCAGCAACGGTTGCGCCTTGCGACCCGGCGATTTGCTGGCCTCCGGAACCATCAGTGGCTCAGAACCCGACTCGTTCGGCTCCCTGCTGGAACTAAGCTGGGGTGGCCAGCGGTCGACCACGCTGCCGACTGGCGAGACGCGTACCTTCCTGGAGGATGGCGACCAGTTGACACTGGTCGGATGGGCACAGAGCGACGGCCGTCGCGTCGGACTGGGCGAGGTGTCAGCCATCATCCAGCCTGCTCTCAATGTGCCCGGCACAGCCTATGAACGCCAGCCCTGAGAAGCCGTCGCCTATCGATCAGAAAAACGACGCCATCAGATGGCCAGCGCTCCTGCTAATCGGACTTGTCGCCATCATCGGCGCGATCATCTTGCTGATCGTCGCCGGAACCTGGGACCCCCGTCCAGCCGGCAATCTGGTGGCGTCGATCGCACCCGGCACGCGCACGACCAGCGACAGGGGAGCAGTCGAGTGGCTGGCTGATCCGGCGCTCTCGCCAGCCCCGGCCAAAATGGCGACACTCCAGATGGAGGCAGCGTTCAGCGGAGGCGAGTTGGACAGCGGTTACGGCCTTGCCTACGGCGACAGGAACAGCGCCCTCGTCGTGGCTGTTTCGCCGCTGGGCTATGCGGCCGTCTGGGAACAGGGTGCGCCTGGAGAGCCGGAGCTGTCCCATCTGCCGTGGCAGCCATGGCCCCACGTGCAAACCGCGGGCACGTCCAACGAAATCTGGCTCGATTTGATTCCGGCTGGCAGCCGGACAGACGTTACCGTACGGGTGAACCGTGAAATTCTATGGCAGGGGTCGATTCCCACACCGGGCGAGGCGCAGGCGGGCCTCTGGCTGGGCAGCGAGGAGGAAGCGACGACGGTCGACTTCCAGACTGTGTCCCTGTTCATGCCGTAGCACGGCTGTCGCGACGTGCCTAGCGGCTCTGCACAGTCGGCAGAAAGTTGAACTCCGTAGGCAGCCGGAAGAAGTCGAAGACCGACTGGCGTAGTTCACTTGCCAACACCGGCTGCTCGGCAATCAGATCGATTGTCTCGTAGACTGAGGCGGGGGCCAGGTCGTACAGCACATCGCCCGGGTCGTGGTTGACCTCATGGATGTACTTCCAGCCATCGACCTTGGCAGAGCGCAGATCATAGGGTGGCGCAATCCAGTGTCCCGGTGAATCGGGGCGCGGCTCCGCTTCCATCTCAGCATAAATTACTCGGCCAGACATTGTCGTCTGCCCCAGCATCAGAGGCACAAGCGTCTGGCCATCGAGTGCCGGGGGAACCGCCAGCCCGGCCAGGTCCAGAATGGTCGGTGTCAAATCGGCCGTCACGACGGGCGTTGTGATCACCTCCCCGGCAGGCAGCACGCCCGGAAAGCGCACCAACAGCGGCACCCGCAGCACTTCTTCATACAGCGAATTGCGATGGACCCATTTGCCGTGCTCGCCAAACATCTGGCCGTGGTCCGATGTCAGGACGATGAGGCTGTTGTCGAGGATACCTTCGGCATCCAGTCGATCAAACAGGCGGCCAAGATGCTCATCCCAGTAGGTGATCTCCCCATCATAAAGGGCCTTCAGATGAAACACATCTCGCTCAGTCGGTACGATGTCGCCCGCAATGACGGCCTGACCATGCTGGTAGACATCAGCCGTCAGCGTGCCGGTGTAGGTCGGATCGTAGAGCGTGTCGTACGGCGGCGGCGGGTCGTACCACGTATGCGGATCGTAGTAGTACATGAACAGGAAAAGCGGTTGCTCCCCCTGTGGCCCTGCCCAGCTGCTGTCCAGCCAATTGAAGGCCAGCTCATTCAGGGCGGCCGCCTGTTCATCCCCCTGCGACCGTTCGTAATGGTCGAATCCCTGAGCCATACCGAATCGTGACTCGAGATAGAAATTGTCGACAAACCCGGCCGTCTGATACCCGGCCTCGTGGAGATACTCGGCCAGCATCCGCTCGTCGCCCGCCACGGCGCTGCTGTGGTCGGACCAATCGACGTGCAGGCGCGACGGCATGCGGCCCGTCAGCATGGCCGCGTTGGACGGATACGTCCATGATGAGGCAGTTGTCGCCTCCTCGAAGCGGACGCCCTCACCGGCGAGGCGCTGCTGGACGGCGGGTGTTGTCGGCCGGTCGTAGCCGTACGCCGACATGTGGTCTGGCCGCAGTGCGTCGACCACGATGAAGATGATGTGGGGCTGGGCGGATGGTGTTCGCGGGGCGGCCTGGGCCACCGATTGCCCGGCCAGCGCCGCCAGTGCGGTTGTTAGCACGGCCGTCGCTGCCAGCAGGGCCAGAGTAACGCCTGTCCAGCGGCGTCGGGCATTTAGATCAATTAGGCGCATGAAGTTAGTCTCACAGATTGATGAGTGGTGGTAGGTGGCGACTGAGCGGGTTACCCTTTGAACTCCAGCCAGTTGTAGCCGAGGGCCGCATCGACGCGCAAAGGCACCGACAACTCAAAGGCGTTGGCCATCGTCTCCACAACCAGCGGTTCAACCGTGGCAATCTCGTCCTCAGGCACTTCCAGCAACAGCTCATCGTGAACCTGCAGCACCATGCGGGCACGATAACCTTCGGTCAGTTCCTTGTGGAGCCGGACCATCGCCACCTTGATGATGTCAGCCGCTGTGCCCTGGATCGGGTGGTTGACCGCCTCGCGCTCGGCGCGCATGGCGATCTGCCGGTTGCGGCCGCTCATGTCACCAGCCAGCACCGGGAAGTAGCGCCGGCGGCCGAACAGTGTCTCGACGTAGCCCTGTGTATGAGCCAGCCGGCGCGTCTCGTCCAGATAGCGCTGGATGCCGGGGAACTGCTCGAAATAGGCCTTGATGTAATTCTCCGCTTCGGACAAGGTCAGCTCCGAATCACGAGCCAGGCGGAACGGGCCCATGCCGTAGATGAGGCCGAAGTTGACCGCCTTGGCAAAGCGGCGCTGATTGTAAGTCACTTCCTCGACCGGAATTCCGTAGACAGCGGCGGCTGTGGCGCTGTGGATGTCCTGGTCGTTGTGGAACGCTTCCAACAACGCCTGATCCTGGCTAATGTGGGCCAGGATGCGCAGTTCCACCTGTGAGTAGTCGGCCGAGAGAAAGACCCAGCCCGGCTCTGTGATGAAGCCGCGGCGCACTTGCTGGCCCACCTCGCTGCGGATGGGAATGTTCTGGAGGTTAGGATTGCTGCTGGCCAATCGTCCGGTGACGGCGCCCGTCTGGTTGAAGCTGGTGTGAATGCGGCCCGTCTCCGGATTCACTAACTCCGGCAGCGCATCAACGTAAGTTCCCTTCAGCTTCATCAGTTCCCGGTACTCGCTGATGGCGTTGATGATGCCTGTCTCATCATTTGCCTTGAGGTCGTCGAGCACATTGGCCGCTGTCGAGAAATGGCCGCTCTTGAGCTTTTTCAGACCCTCATGTGGCAATCCGAGCTTGATGAATAAAATGTCGCTCAACTGTTGGGTGGAGTTGACATTGAACGGCTCGCCCGCAATCTCATAGATCTCATTCTCCAGCGCTGTCAACCGGGCATCGAGGTCCTGCGACATCTGACGGAAGAAGTCGGTGTCGATCAGAACGCCGATGCGCTCCATGTCGACCAGCACCGGCATCAGCCCCATTTCGAGTTCCATCAGGTTGTCGATCTGCTTTTCTTCCAGCTCCTCCTGCAGCGGAGGCACCAGGCGCAGCGTCATATCGGCATCAGCCGCGCCATAGGGAGACGCTTCTTCGATAGGCACTTCGGCAAACGTCACCTGTGTCCTGCCGGTGCCGATCAGCGACTTAATGTCGGTCATTTCCACGCCGAGACGATGACGGGAGAGATCCTTCAGGCCCTTGTGCTTGCTGGCGGGGTCGGTCAGCCACTCCGCGATCATCGTGTCAAACGTGATTGGAGTCACGAGTAAACCAAAACGCTCCAGAATGCGCACATCGAACTTGGCGTTGTGGGCCACTTTGGGGATAGCCGGATCCGTCATGGCGGGCCGGATGGCGTCGAGGACATAGTCGCGGGAGAGCTGGCCCGGAGCGAGCTGGGCATCTCCGGCAAACAGATTCATTTGCCCTGCCGTCGACTGGGCGGAGTTGGCCAAATGGCCGATGGGAATGTAGTACGCCACTGGTGGTTCGACGGCCAGGCAAATGCCAACGATGTCAGCCGTCATCTTGTCCAACCCGGTCGTCTCCACATCAAAGCTGATCATCTCGGCCTGTTCCAGCGCCGCGACTAGCTCAGATAGGTCGGCTTCCGTTCGCACCACCCGGACATCGGTTGCTTCACCAAAGAGGGCAGACTCTTCCGCAACGTCCAGCTCCGCATCGTCCACTTCCGCCACAAGCTGGTTGGTCAGTGAGCGAAACTCAAGCTCCCGGAACAATGCTACCACCGCGGCAGCATCGAAATCCCGGGTGAGGCACTCCTCCAGTTTGAGCGTAATGGGTGCATCGGTGACAATCCGGGCCAACTCCTGGCTCAGGTAGGCTGCCTCCTTCCCTTCCACCAGTTTTTTGTTGAGTGCCCCCTTAATCTCGTCAACGTGCTCGTAAACCCTGTCGAGTGTGTCGTACTCAGCCAGCAGCTTAGCGGCTGTCTTGGCACCCACACCCCGCACACCGGGAATGTTGTCGCTGGTGTCGCCGACCAACGCCTTATAGTCGACCACCTGATCCGGACGCACGCTCCAATAGCTCTCCACGGCGGCGGCGTCAAATTGCTCAGGCGGCTGTCCCGACTTGCGGGCGGGCAGTTCGACCATCGTATTGTCGTTGACAAGCTGCAGCAGGTCGCGGTCGCCGGTGATGATATAGACCGGCGGGCCGTTCTCCTCCATCTGCCTGGCGATGGTTCCCAGCAGATCGTCGGCCTCAAACCCTTCCATCTCGAAGATAGGGATGTTCAGCGCCCGAACAACCTCTTTGATGCGGTCAATCTGAACACTCAGTTCTTCCGGCATCTTCTCTCGCGTGCCCTTGTACTCCGCAAACAGATCGTCGCGGAAGGTCCGGCCCAAATCAAACGTCACCGCCAGATACTCGGGCGGCTCGTCAGCCAGAATCAACTCCAGCAGCGTGCGCGTGAAGCCGTAGGTGGCGTTGGTCGGTTCGCCAGACTTGGTGGAAAACGCCTCCAGAGGCAGGGCGTAGAACATGCGGTACGCGAGCGCGTGACCGTCGATGAGAACGAGCTTGTGGTTGGCCATACGGTTGCCTTTTCGCCTGACAGGCGGCCGTCAGGGAGCGGATTGGCCCGTATTATAGCCGTTAAGCCCGGTCCTCTCCAGCAACGTACCCAACTGATCAGCCAGACGCGCCAGCGGACCGATCGCTGTGCTCTGCGTATCGACCACCGTCAGAAACCGGTTGTCGCCCAGTCGCACGGTGTACAGCAGGCAGGGGGTGGGCAAGGCAGGCAGTCGCATGAACTGCACGCGCACTGTCTGGCCGCGCTCAACCCAGGTCCGATCGACATAGACAGCAACATCCTGTGCTTCCGCCAGCTTGAGATTGCCACGATGGGCGAGCAGCTGCGGCCCGCGAGACAGGATTGCCGTCTGGTTTGGCGCCAGTGGCACCTGCTGCAGCACACGGCGTGCGACCTGGGTTTGTTCTCGCAAAGGCCCGGTGTCCTTGGGTGGGAGTGTGTCGTCGGCCATAGTCAAAACCTACATCGAGTCCGTTCGCATGATAACCTACGCTGCCTGATCCGGGCCATTCAGGAACCGTAAAATCGCCATGACTTCTCATCAAACAGAGCGGCCCTACGACCGCTGCCGCAGCCAATAGACGGTCAACAGACCAGCCGCCAGAGCGGCGCTCAGAGCTGCCCAGGGCCACAACGACGGCCGTCTGCCGGACGCGTGCGCAGCGAGCTGCGCCGCCTGCGGTGTGGGTTCGGCGACGGCAGCCACAGCGTCCGGCGTCGCAGTCCCGATCTCAGCAGAAGCCGCCCGCGCAACCGGCGACGCAGTGACTGTCGGCGCGGGCGTAGTCGGGCGGACGGCCGAGGCGGTAGGCGGCGGAGTCGCCGTCGGGGCCGGCGGCGCGTAAAGGATGATCCAGCCCACATCATGATCAGACGCCCGAAAATGACCTACCGGTTCATCCGCCAGCCAGCGCCACTCGTACGGAAAGTCGGTATTGGTGTGGACGACCCCGGCCTCATGCAGAGAAGCGGCAAGCTCCGGCGAAAGCAGGATATCATCCAGCAGCTCCACCACCCCACCGAAGTTGTAGCTGTAGCGCTCATCGTCCGGCACGGCAGCAAGACCGCTGGATAAACGCCCGCTGTCCTCCGCCGCGACCATCGCCCGGCGCGATGCGGATCCTTCATTATCGTTGAAGTCGCCCAGCACGATCAGACGTGCCGCCGGATCCGCATCCAGCAGCAGCCCGGCCAGCGCGTTCTGATAGCGCCCCTGGGCTAGCCGCTCCAGCGCCGTTTCCGCCTCTCCGCCACGCTTCGACTTGAAATGATTGACGAATACCGTGTGGGGTCGCCCGTCGATTGTCAGATCGACCTGCAGCGGCGGGCGGCCGAACAGCGGCGACTCGCCGTCCGGGCAGCTGATGGACGCGTCGACCACCTGGGTCGGTACCGGCGAGCAGACCTGATGCAGGCGCTGGCCAACCACCGTCACCCGCTGTGGATCGCTCAGCAGGGCGTTGTCGATGCCGCGGCCGTCGGGGCTTTCTTCATGAGTGACCTCATAAACAAAGCCGCACGCGCCGCCAAGCTCCCCGGCGAGATCAAGCAGCAGCGCCGCATGCTCCACCTCCTGTACGCCAACCAATGTCGGGCAGCGCAGCACCGTACTGATGGTCGCAGCCAGCTTCTCCCGGCGCAGGGCGACTTCCTCCGGGAGAAGGACAGGCTCGCCATCCAGTGCAGTGTCCCGATTGGTGTCGAAGTAATCTTCCAGATTGAAGGTGGCAACACGAACTTGCTCGCCGCCGATATCCGACAGCGGCGCGGCTGGCGGCAGCGCCGCCTCATCTACCACCAGGCCGTCAGGGTCATCGAGCAGTATCTTGAACTGGTCGAAGTTGTAGATCAGCGGGCCGGTGACGCCGCTGATGAGATCGCCCGCTTTCACCTGGGGCATGGTGCGACAGTCAACATCGCTGGAGTAAAGCACGGGGATGACACGGCCAACAGGATCAGCCGCCTCGCGACGCGCCACCCGTTCCAGCGCATCGGCTGCTGTCGGAGCGCCTGCCCACACGGCAAAGCCGCAGCCAACATGCGACGGTCCCATGACGCGAACCGTCTCGCCCAGCGTGACCCGCATTCCCTCGAACGCCTCCAGATAAGCAAGCTGCTCGCCATTGTCAGCTGGAGGCTCGATGAGCATGGGTTCCGGCAGCGGTTGATCGGTCGCTTCCACAACTATCGACAGGTTGTCATCGTCAATCTCAGTGAAGCCGTAGAACTCAGTCACCTGGCCGACGACGCGCACAAGGCTGCCAACGGCCACCCGCGGCTGCTCGCGTCCGACAAACACAGGCAGCGCGTCGGATGTACCGGGGTTGGCGTCATCCTCGCCAGGCAGCGCCTGAACAAAGAGTGTGTAGTAGACGATGCCGCGCGTGTTCTGATCCTCGTGGATACCGGTGACGACACCGCGAAAGGCCACGACCTGATTGCGGTAAGGCGACTCATCACTTTCGCCCTGAATCTGCCCAATCGGCAGCTCGCCCCGCTGCGCAACGGCCGCATCGCCCCACGCGAGCAACACCAACAGCACCACCATCCAGCTGGCCACGAATCGCTTCATAAGACTGTCTCCGCGACGGTCCCAACTTCTTGCTACAATATTGTTGGCGAAAGCGAGGAAATTGGCAATGAAAGATCAAGCGCAGCAGATTCTGACCCGTATAGAGGCGGCCGCCGACTCCGACACCGCAGCGGGCATGGCTCATTACGGCATCACCGGGGCGAAGATGTACGGGGTCAGGATTCCGGTGCTGCGGGCGATGGCTAAGGAAATCGGCCGTGACCACGACCTTGCCCAGGAACTATGGGCGATCAACACTCATGAAACGCGGCTGTTGGCCACAATGATCGACGAATGGAAGCAGGTCACCCCTGAGCAGATGGATGCCTGGGCGGCCGACTTTGATAGCTGGGACCTCTGCGATCAGGCGTGCAGCAATCTGTTCGGTCGCACACCATACGCCCACGAGAAGATTCTTGTCTGGAGCGAACGGCCGGAAGAGTTCGTCAAGCGGGCGGGCTTCGTCCTCGTCGCCGTGCTCTCGCACAAGAAGAGCAAGACGCCGCCGGAGCAGTTGGCGGGCTACCTGCCGCTCATCCGGCGCGAAGCGGACGACGACCGCAACTTCGTCAAGAAGGCGGTCAACTGGGCGCTGCGCGACATCGGCAAGAGCAGCCTGCCGCTCAACGCAGCAGGCGATCGCCACGGCCGAATGGCTGATCGAGCAGCCGAGCAAGCAGCGCCACATGGATCGGCCGCGACGCGCTGCGCGAGCTGACCAGCGAGAAGGTACAGACCCGGCTGGCCGAGACGTCTCCGGCTGAGCATGTCCGACTACTGGCTCGAAAGCGCTCAGCGCCTGGTTTCTCGGTTTCTTTCCGCTGGCGGAGATCTACATTGCCGTCCCCGCACGATGGCTACCGGGCTGGACAATGCGTCGATGCTTTTCTGGACCATCTTCGGCAACTTCACGCCGGTCGTCCTCATCGTCTGTCTTCTACGACATGCGATTCGCGCGATGACCGCATCGCCGCCTGGTTCGGACGGTCTGCTCTCCGAGAAGGCCCAGAACGCGCGTCAATCAGTACGGCATCTGGTTCGTGCTGCTGGCCACGCCGTGGGTGGGCGTCTGGGCCATGTCGGTCACGGTCAAATGTCTGGGGATGGAGAGCAAGCGGTTCATGCTGGCGGCGTTCATCAGCATCTCGGTTTACGCGATGATTATTCTGGTGGTTATCCGCGCCGGGCTGGCTACCTTCAGCCAGGTTTAGCCCGACCCGGGCGCAGCAGCGCCGCCAGCAGCACAAATACCCCGGCCAGGCCGAACAGCAGTAGAAGCTGGAAAGTCGTCACCTGCTGACCCTGTGGCTCCAGCACGGCCCGCACCGGATCGCGCGGACTGAAATAGACCGTCACAATCGCATCGACCGGATAGGCTGCCAGCAGCCGTTCGGCCTCCGCTGTTTTACCCGGCACAGGCGGGACACCCTCGGTAATGGTCTCGCTGGCATAGGTCTGACCATCCAGTTCATACTGGTAGATAACCACGGCCACAGGCTCAAAGCGAACGATGCGCCCGGCAATTGGCCGGCTTTCCAGGCCGGAGTAGGTGACGATACCCTGAACGGTGGGCCACGTCTGCACCGACTGGGCGCGGAGCAGGGACACCAGCGCCGCCAGCGCCGCGATGCCGCCGACAATGGCGAACAAAAGCGCAACGTCGCGTAGGGTCTGGCGCAACCGGACACGGTTCCAGAACGCTTCACTTTCCGTGGGGATGCTGTCCATGTTCTTCCACGCTACTCCTGTCAACTATGCCTGATCCCCATTATGGATCAGCCTTCCTGCCCGCCAATGCAACTCTTACGCAACTCTGACACAAATCTATCGAGATATATACAGCCACCTCGTAGAATCGTGACTGTAGCTAATTAGACTTAACCGAAGCCGGGCGCACTCCCGGCATTGTTGGCACCTCCATGACGCTTTTCGTGGAGCGAACCAAGAGATAAGGAATCATTATGACCGACACGCAAGAACTAGACCAATACCTGTCGTACCGTTGCGCGGAGGCTCTGTCTTCCCCGGCGTGACGACGCCTGTTTCCATTGGCCGGCGCAGTTCGCTGGCGGCCGTCCAGGCTGCCGTCGAGAACGGCGGCGACCTGCTGGTCGTCGTCCAGCGCGATGCCAATGAAGAGAATCCCGGCATCGAGGATGTCTTCCCAATCGCCATTCTGGCCACCGCCCGCGACCTGATCCGCACGCCGATGGGCATTCAAATGCTCGTGGAGCTGCATACGCGCGTTGCCCTGACGGACCTGTCCATCGAGAACGAGTATCTGGTCGGCCATTACGAGGCCGTTGAAGAAGAGGACGGCCCGGACGAGGCGCTCCAACTGGAGACGATCGCCTACGCCGAGCATTACGGGCAGATCATTGGCGAAGCCAACGAGCAAATTCTGGCTGTCATCCGCAGCAAGCAGACGGCGGGCGAGCTGGCCGACTTCATCGCCGGCATCCTGACCCTGCCGTTTGAGCTGGAAGTTGACCTGCTGATGAATCTGAACGGCCGCGAGCGGTTGGCCACTGTGCTGGAGCACGTGCGCCAGGAGCTGCAGATCGCCGAGATTCGCAGCAAGATTCAGGGCGAGGCCCGCGACGGCGCCGAGAAGGCCCAGCGCGAGTACCTGCTGCGCGAGCAGATGAAGGCGATCCGTAAGGAGCTGGGCGAGGACGGCGAAGAGGCCGGTGACGATCTGCGCCAGCGCATTGAGGACGCCAATATGCCGGAGAAGGTGCTGGAGCGCGCCCTCAGCGAGCTGAAGCGTCTGGACTACCAGGGGCCGCAGTCGGCCGAGGCCAGCGTCATCCGCACCTACCTGGAGTGGCTCGTCGAGCTGCCCTGGGACAAGGAGACGGTTGACAACCTCGACATCGAACACGTCCGCCAGGTCCTCGACGAGGATCATTTCGGGCTGGAGGATGTCAAGGAGCGCATCGTCGAGTATGTCGCCGTCCGCAAGCTGGCGGGCAAAGAGATGAAGGGCGCCATCATCAATCTGAACGGGCCTCCTGGCGTCGGCAAGACGTCGATCGCCAGCTCCGTCGCTCGCGCGATGGGGCGGGAGTTGGTCCGCATCAGCCTGGGTGGCGTGCGGGACGAGGCCGAGATTCGCGGTCATCGTCGCACCTATATCGGCGCGATTCCGGGCCGCATTATGCGCGCCTTGCGCGACGCCGAGACCCGCAACCCGGTCATCGTCCTGGACGAGATCGACAAGGTTGGCACCGATTGGCGCGGCGACCCCGCGTCGGCGCTGCTGGAAGTGCTGGACCCGGAGCAGAACGACACGTTCACCGACCATTACCTGGAGGTACCGTTCGATCTGAGCCAGGTGATCTTCATCACCACATCCAACCAGCTGAACACCATTCCCGGCCCGCTGCTCGACCGCATGGAAGTAATTCCTATGGCCGGCTACATCGAGGACGAGAAGGCAGCCATCGCCAACCAGTATCTGCTGGACAAGCAGAAGGAGTCCAATGGCATCGGCGACATCGAGGTGACACTCGAAGAAGCCGCGCTGCGGTCGCTCATCCGTGGTTACACCATGGAAGCGGGCGTGCGGCAGCTCGAGCGGACGCTCGGCAAGGTCGTCCGCAAGTTGGCCGTTAAGGTCGCTTCCGGCGAGACTGGCCCGTTCGTGGTGACCGAAGAGGATGTCATCGAAATCATGGGGCCGAAGAAGTTCAGCTACGGCGTCATCGAAGAAGAGGACGAGATCGGTCTGGTGACCGGCCTGGCTGTTAACAGCTTCGGCGGCAACACCTTGCAGATCGAGGTCAGCCTGAGCGAAGGCAACGGCAAGGTGACACTGACCGGCTCGCTGGGCGACGTCATGCGCGAATCGGCGCAAGCGGCGCTGACCTATGCGCGGGCCAACTCCCGCGTGCTGGGTCTGGAGCCGAGTCTGTTCGACAAGGTGAACGTCCACGTTCATGTGCCCGATGGGGCCACGCCGAAGGACGGCCCGAGCGCGGGCATCGCCATGGCGACGGCCATCATCTCGGCCTTCACCAACCGCCCGGTGCGGCGTGACGTGGCCATGACCGGCGAGGTGACGCTGCGGGGCAAGGTGCTGCCGATTGGCGGGCTGAAGTCGAAGGCGATCGCCGCCCATCGCGCAGGCATCAAGACCGTCCTCCTGCCGAAGGAGAACGCCAAGGACCTGATCGAGCTGCCCGACCGCGTTCGGGAAGACCTGGAGTTGATCCCGGTCAGTCATCTCGACGAGGTGCTGGCTGTGGCCCTGCTCGAAGCGACCGACCCGCCGATGAGCGTCGGCGGCGGCAGCGGCTCCGGCGGCGACGCCGTGGTCGTGCCCCCGACCGCTCCGATGGGGAATGGCAATTCGGAGCCGGTGGTGCGCGCGGAGAAGTAAGCGCGGCGTATTTTTAGAACGCTGGGCGTATTGTTAGACAAACAGAAGCGCCGCTGTCAGGAATGACAGCGGCGCTTCTGTTTGTCTCTTTCGCAGATGGAAGGCTAGGGCAACTCCTTACTCATACGCCAACACTTCCCGAATCGTCAACCGGGCCGCGCTCCGCGCCGGCACCATACTGGCCACCACCAGCAACACCACACCCAGCCAGATGATGAAACCCCCCAAGGCGCGACCGTCACCATCATGACGAAGCTCGCCTACACTTGACTCGTGAATGCCTGCGGTGAAACCGCGTCATCAGGAAAATCCGCCAGGATTCGACGATCAGCCGTAACCAAGGGCACTCCGAGATCTCGCGCCAAGGCCACGAACTCACAATCATATGCAGAGCAGGTGCTCAGTGAAACCAAATCGAAAACGGCGTCGCTTGAAACGCGATATTCATTACCATTCAGCAAGGTGAAAGCATCCTTAGTCGAGCGACTTGATCTCAGCCAGAAGTCAGAATCACCACGCCTCAAATAGCCAGCAAGAACGTTTTGCAGCTCGCTGCGCCAAATCTGTGGATGCTACCCACTCGCTGTCGCGCTGCAACACACGTACAGCATATTCTGAAAGTGGACTGGCGATGTACAAATAGGCAGACGATGTTGGTGTCAACAACAATCACTCGCGCCCCGCGCGCTTCAGCTCGTTCAACTCGTCGTCACTGATTGGTGCATGTGCTGTCAGCTGACGATAGCGTCGAGCACTGGCCAGTATTTCCTCTACATCAATTCGCCTGCTACCCATTGCGCCTTCGAGAGCAACAAGAATCTCGCTGTTGATGGAACGTCGATTGGCGGCCGCCAGTTCCTTAATTCGTGCGTAAAGGTCTTCAGGGATGTCACGAATCGTTATTGATGTCATGCGTCACTCCACAGTGTCATAATGAACGGCAGCCATTATGACACTATAGCTGCGATCGTGTCAATCTGATCCTGCCGTCAGGACGCCACCCATACCCCTACTCATACGCCAACACCTCCCGAATCGTCAACCGCGCCGCACTTCGCGCCGGGACCATACTGGCCACCACCGCCAGCGCCAGCACCACGCCCAGCCAGATGATGAACCCCCACGGCGTCAGGGCCATCGGCATGACGGCGCTGATCATGGCGTCGCCGACGATGTAGAGCAAGCACGTAGCTGATCGGGAAGGAGACCACCACCGCCAGCACCCAGCTAATCAGGCCGATCAGCGCGCCCTCGACCACCACCGTCTTGATGATGTCGAGGTCGACCGCGCCAATGGCCCGCATGACGCCGATCTCGCGAGTGCGTTCGAGGACGTTCATCCCCATCGTCCCCGCCAGACCGATGCTG
Source organism: uncultured Chloroflexia bacterium (assembly GCA_963715935.1). GTDB lineage: Bacteria > Chloroflexota > Anaerolineae > Promineifilales > Promineifilaceae > Promineifilum. The sequence goes on from CAVQSM010000011.1 coordinate 1,659,109, forward strand.
CCCACAAACGCGGTCAGCAAAGCCATCAGCAGCAGGAAGACGACCAGAATGTTGACCGCCTGCGAATTCTCCTCACGCGTCACCAGCCCGGCCTCCACGTCGCTGACCTTGAAGCCTCGCGCCCGGAACTGCTCGTCGACCGCCTGGCTGACCGCCTCCTGGTCGGCCAGCGTCGTCGCGTTGGCCACCATGCGGAACGATGCCGTCTGGTCCGGCAGATTGAGCACGTCGCTCATCGTGTCGTAGTCGGTATAGGCCAACTGCGCCCCGATCATGTCGGTGAAGCGGAAGATGCCCAATACCTCCCACTCCTCGGCGCGGCCGTCCTGCACGCTGATCCGCAGCATATCGCCCGGAGCCAAATCAGGGTAGTCAGTCCAGATCGAGTCGCCAAGCACAATCCCCTTGCTGTCGCCCGGCTCGAGCCAGCGCCCGGCGAGTATGTCCGGATCCAGCAGGTCGCTTTCGACGGGTGGCGCAAAGATAAACAGATCGGTCAGCCCATTGTCCGCGGCATCCACGATCTCCGCCCCGGCTACCTGCCACCCTTCCACGTGCTCAATCCCTGGCACCAGCATCGCTTCTTCCTCAACGCGGCTGTTGCGATACGGCTGCTCAAAGTTGACCGTGACGTCGGCCATGAAGTGCATGGCCAGCTGGTCCATGAAGTTCTCCAGCGACGAGCGCACGTTGAAGACCGAGATGAAGATTGCCCCGGCCATCGTCAGCGTAAACAGCGTCAGCGCCAGCCGTCCCTTACGCCGGAATGTGTTGCGCACGGAGAGAATGAGCGGCCGCGAGACACGCGAAATCAGACCGCTGGCTCCCTCGAACATCGTCGAAGTCTTGGCCCCTTCGCCCGGGCCGTCGTCGCTGATGGCGCGGCGCACTTTGATCTTAGAACCGCGGCTGACCGGGAAGTAACCTGCCGCCAGGGGCACGCCCAGCGCCACGATGACTTGCAGCACAATGGCCAGCGGCACAATGCGGAACCCTTGCAGCTCTGCGCTCATGAAGTCGGCAATGAACGCCGACAGCCCATACCCGGCCAGCGTACCGAGCGGCACGGCAATGACCAGAGCGATCAAGCCGTAAATGATGATCAGCGTAATGTACATGCCTGAAATCTGGGGGCTGCGCGCGCCCACCAGCTTCATCACCCCAATCTGCCGCAACTGCTGGGTCAACAGAGCGTTGAGCGTGTTGAAGATGAGCGAACTGCTCAGTAGCATGACCAGCAAACCAAGCGCACCCAGCACACCCAGCAGCGCCAGAATGGTCGAGGTCATGGGGTGCTTGTCAGTCTCAACGATGAAGGTCGAATATACATTGCGGCCGCTGCGTTCGATCTTCTCCTCAACAGCTGTGGCCACCGGGCGAATGGCGTCCTCATCGCCGGGGTTGTCACTGACCGTCAACAGAAGCCGGTTGAACTGGTCTGACAGACCCATCTCGCGCATCGTGTCGAGTGTCACAAAGGCACTGGGAAACGCGGTGAAGTCACCCGCCTTGGACTGGTCGCTGACAATGCCCGCCACTGTGAGGGCAACCACACGGTCATCGGGCAGCCGGAACTCAACGACGTCGCCAAGCTCGAAACCTGTGTCACTGAACCGATCATAACTGACCAGGAACTCCATCTCTTTCGGACTGGCTGCTCCTTCCTGAAGCAGCAGCTCATTGATGGTCGAGTCAGCATACTCGTCCACGCCGACAATATTCATCGTTTTCCACGACACGCCATCATTGCTGCCCCGCACGCCGACGATGGCCCGCCCCTCCGCCTCGGCCACGCCCTCCACCCTTTCAATGGAGCGTAGCAACCCGTCATCGAACGGGTCGGTAGTCAGACCGATGTTGGCCGGGTTGGCCGACGAAAAGCTCAAGTCGATGTCGTCAGACATGATGACAAAGGCCGTGGCAATGGCCCCGACAGCGAATACACCGACAGCGATGGAAACGACCACCAACAGCGTGCGGCTCTTGCTATCCCATAGATCAGCCAGCACCTTGCGCCAGCGTGGTTTCAATTCACTCACTTCGCGGACTCCTTATGAGTTCGGTTCTCTTCGCGGCGCGACTGCGCCAGGCGGGCCAGCGCTTCGTAAGCGGATGGCGACTCTTTCATCATGTCTAGAAATTCATTGCGCGGCAGAATCGCAACCTGCACATCACCGTCCCCGGTAGCGCGAATCCCCGCCACCGACAACGTGTCGCCCATAATCTCCACTTCGCCAAAGTATTTCCCCGGTCCCAGCCTGACGATGCTTACTTCGGGTTCAGGCGGGCGATTGATGACCACCTCAACCTCACCAGTGTCGACCATGAACAGATGGTCGACGGGCTCGTTCTGGCTGATGATCATCTCTCCGGGATGGTAGGTGCGTCGTTCGGCCAGCTTCGTCGCCTGCAGCATCAGCGGGTGGTCGAGCATCGGCAGGGCGTCGGCGACCGTACGGTCGATGATTTCGCCATCGGCGATGATCACCGTCTGATCGGTCAGACGCGTCAGCGACGGGTCGTGGGTGACGATAAGGATCGTCTTGCCCTGCTCAGACAACTCGCGGAACAGGTTAATAATGTTCCGGGCTGACCGGGAATCGAGATTACCCGTCGGTTCGTCGGCGACAATGATCGGTGGATCGGTGGCCAGCGAACGGGCAATGGCCGCGCTCTGCTGCTGACCATTGGAAACCGATGCAGGCAGATCATGAATGTGCTCTTCCAGACCCACGAGCCGCAGCAGCTCTGTGGCCCGTTCTGTCCGTTGTCCGGCGGGAATGGCGTTGCTGAAATCCATCGGCAGCAGCACATTTTCCAGCAGTGTCAGCGTCGGCAATAGCTGGAAGAACTGGAACACGATACCCATGTTACGGCCGCGCCAGCGTGCTCGCTCGCTCTCGCTCAACTTGTAAATGTCCTGGCCGCCGATAACGACATGGCCGGACGTGGGATGGTCGATGCCGGTCAGCATGTTGAGCAGCGTCGATTTACCGCTGCCCGACTTACCCACAATCGAAATGAACTGGCCATAGCTGAGCTGTAGGTCAATGCCCTTCAACGCCGTAAATGCGCCGGCAGCATTGACGTACGTCTTGACTACATCGCTGAGCACTATGGCCGGCTCGCGATGTGTATCTGTTGGCGTGCGACTGCCATTTGTGGTCGGTGCGTGGCCGTTGCTGTGGTCGGCTGCGTGTCCACCGCTGTCGTCAGCCATCTCTTGCGTCGCTGCGCCCCGGCGCTGCCCGGTCACAAGGACGCCGTCGGCAATCCGCTCAACCGTGTTGAAGCGCGGCGCCAGCCCCATATCGTGGGTGACCATTACAATGGTCTTGCCCGCGTCCACCAACCGCTCAAAGATGCGAAAGATGGTATCGGCCGTCACAGAGTCGAGGCTGCCCGTCGGCTCGTCGGCCACAATCAGCTGCGGATCGTTGACGAGAGCACGGGCGATGGCCACACGTTGTTTCTGGCCGCCGGAAATATGGGCCGGGAGCTTGTAAGCGTGCTCACTCAGCTCGACAATGTCCAGCAGCTCCATCGCCCGATCGCGCGTGATCGGCTTCTGGTACAGTCCCGCGAAATCTTGCGGGATCATAATGTTGTTGACCAGGTCCAGCGTCGGCAGCAGCTCAAACGACTGGTAGACGATCCCCAGATTGATGCCGCGCCAGGCCGCCAACTCATCTTCCCCCAGGCGATTGAGATGTAGTGGCCCACTGCCGTTGTCGCCGGCGAAGTAGATAACCTCACCTTGTGTCACCTCGCTGACCCCGGAAATCATGTTCAGCAGCGTGGACTTTCCAGCGCCCGACTTGCCGACAATACCCAGGAACCCACCTCGCGGAATATCGAGCGAGACGCGCGAAAGCGCCGTGAAATCACCGGACCCGGTATGGTAGACCTTGCTTACATCTTGCAGTCGGACAATGGGTTGAACCACTGAGGCAGCCACGGGAGCATGGGCGGCTAGAGGCCGCTCGTCAGAAATCACACTACTCATCACAAAGACGCCTTTACTACAAACCAACTTTTATCCAACCAGCCCACAACAGACTGGCATTCGAAACGGCGCGGCTGGCAACAATTATGAGAGCGTGGGAATAGGATGCATCTGGTGAGCCAATCACCGATGTCAGGTCGGGCTCCGTCCCAGTTGAGTGCACCGTTAAGCTAGCTTACCGTGTAGGTTTATTATCGCATACCCAGCCGGGGTAACAACCAAGTCTCACCCGCTACTTTGTTCGGAGAGGGTGCAGCCACCATCTCTTCGATAACGCGCTCAGGACAACGAAGCAAGGTGTTGACGGACGGCGCTGACAATGAGCTGATGCTCTGCAGCGTGCATCCGCGCCTCGAATGTGTCCAGCGTGTCATGGGGGTAGATCGGCACGATTTGCGTGGCAATGACCGGTCCCGCATCCACCTCCGGAACGGCGACATGGACCATGCAGCCACTCTCAGTGATGGCTCCTTCCTGGAAGGCGGCAAAAGCGCGGTCTATAGCGTGGGTGCCGGCGAATTGGCCGGGCAGGGCAGGATGCAGGTTGACCACGCGCTCTGGAAAACGGTCGAGGAAAGCGGCGCTCAGAATGCGCATCCAACCGGCCAGCACAACGACATCGGGGTGATATGCTGCCACGACGTCCGCCAGATCGGCGTCATAGTCGGTGCGCGGCCGTCCAGCGTCGCGATAGGGGGGGAAGGGAGCATAGTGGTGGGCTACGCCGGCCTCCCGCGCCCGCACCAGGCCGTAGGCATCGCGACGATCAGAGACAACCGCCACAACCTCAGCCGCCAAATCGTCTACCGCACAAGCATCAAGCAGCGCCTGCAAGTTGCTGCCGGAGCCAGAGACCAACACCACCAGTCGCTTCTTCACGCTTGTCGTCTCGTCCACCATCTACAGAATAGTCACGTCGCGCGGACCGGCCACTATCTCTCCCACACGATACATCTCGGACAAAACCGGCTCCGCCATGTCTACGTGATCAGCCGGGATAATCACCAGCATACCCAGGCCCATGTTGAACACCTGAAACATCTCGTCGGTGAAAACGTCACCCCGCTCCTGGATGAGGCCAAAAATGGGAGGTTCCGGCCAGCGTCCCCGTTGTAACACGACACCCAGACCATCGGGGAAGATGCGCGGCGGGTTATCGATGAGGCCGCCGCCGGTGATGTGGCACAGGCCGCGAATATCAACGCCCGCCGCCGTCAGCGCTTCTACTTCACGCAGATAGGGCAGATGAGGCAGCAGCAGGACTTCACCGATGCTCAAGCCGCCCAGCTCTCGCTGCGGCACAGTCCAATCCTCATCAGCCAACGCCCGGCGAGCAAGCGAGTAGCCGTTGGTATGCAGCCCGGAAGATGCCAGCCCAATCACGACATCCCCTTCCTCGATGCGGCTGCCGTCAATGATGCTGCTACGGTCGACCACACCCACAATCGTGCCGACCAGATCGACCGCATCGGGTCGGTAGACGTCAGGCATTTCGGCCGTTTCGCCACCCAACAACGCACATCCCACCGTCCGGCAGGCGTCGGCCACGCCAGTGACAATCGTGGCGATCTGGTGCGCTTCCAGGTGGGCAGTGGCAACGTAGTCAAGGAAGAATAACGGCCGGGCGCCCTGCACCAGAATGTCGTCAACGCAATGGTAGACGAGGTCGCGTCCGACGCTATCCCAGCGGTCCATCTCGGCCGCCACCAGCGTTTTGGTGCCCACACCGTCGGTGGAGGCGACGAGCACTGGTCGATCCATCTCCTTGAGGCCGCCCGCGTCGTACAGCCCGCCGAACGCGCCAATGTCGGACAGCACCGCCGGGCTAAACGTAGCCCGGACCGCCTCCCCCATCATCTCCTTGGCTCGCGACGCTTCCCTGATATCTACTCCAGCTCTTGCGTAGGCATTCTGAATCATGGTTTATCCTCAGCCGCCTGACGAGGCAGCCATGGCTTTGTATGGTTGTTAGTCGCTTACCTGGCGACCGATGTCACTGCGATAGTGTGCACCCTCGAACTGTATCTTGTCAACACCCGCATATGCTTGTCCCGCAGCGGCAGCCACGTCACTCCCGCGTCCACTGACTGCCAGCACCCGCCCGCCGTTCGTAACCACAAGATCGCCATTCAGTGCGGTACCAGCATGGAAAACAAGCGCCCCTTCCCCGGCGGCCGCTTCCAATCCGCTGATTGGCAGCCCGTTGGGGTAGGAGCCGGGATAGCCGGGTGCTGCCATCACGACCGTTGTGCAGGCGCCGGGCCGGAACTGCACCATATCCGCGCTGAGGCGGCCTTCGGTGCAGGCCAGCATCATCTCCAGCAAATCGCTCTCCAGCAATGGCAGAATCGCCTGAGTTTCGGGGTCGCCAAAGCGGCAGTTGAACTCCAGCACCTTCGGGCCTGCAGGCGTCAGCATCAGTCCGGCGTAGAGCACGCCAGCATACGGGGTGCCCCGTTCAGCCATGCCCGCGATCACCGGCTCCAGCACGGTCGTGACGATCCCGCGGATCAACGCTGCGTCCGCATCCGGCGGTGGCGCATATGCCCCCATGCCGCCGGTGTTGGGTCCCTGGTCCCGCTCAAACACACGCTTGTGGTCGCGCGCGGGCAGCAGCGGCACGACCGTCTTGCCGTCCGTGACGGCCAGCAAAGACAGCTCCGGCCCGGTCAACCTCTCCTCGACCAGCACGACATCGGCCGCTTCGCCGAACGTGCGCTCGACCATCATCTGGCGCAGGGCGGCTTCTGCCTGGGCGACATCGTCGCACACGACCACCCCTTTGCCCGCTGCCAGCCCGCTGGCCTTGATGACAACCGGCCCGGGTGCCTCTCTTACGGCCGCCAGTGCCGCATCGAAATCAGTGAAGGTCAGCGACTCGGCCGCCGGGATGTCGTTTTCACGCATGAACGTTTTGGCAAACGCCTTCGAGGTTTCCAGCTGGGCGGCCGCGCGCGCCGGACCAAAGACACGCAAACCTGCCGCCTGAAAGCGATCAACAATGCCTTCTGCCAACGGCGCTTCCGGGCCAACGACCGTCAGATCAATTCCGTTGGCCAGCGCAAATTCCACCAGCGCCTCCACGTCGCCACTATCAATGGCTACGTTCGTGCCGCACTGAGCGGTGCCGGCGTTGCCGGGCGCGATGTAGATGGAACCAGCATCCGGTGACTGGGCGAGCGACCAGGCGAGAGCATGTTCACGTCCGCCCCCACCGACAATGAGAATAGACAACGCGCCAGCAGGCATGTCTGTCCCTCCTGTAGTTACTCCCTCTATCCCAGCGCTCGTTCGAATATCAACTTGTCCTGAGAGCGCTCGTCCTCAAACAGCCAGTCGGGAATCGGTATCGGATACTCGCCGGAAAAACAGGCCGAGCAATGGCCCGTCTTCTGCTGAATGGCCATACGGACCGCTTCGTTCATCCCTTCCAGGCTCAGATAGGCCAAGCTGTCCGCGCCAATGCGCTTCTGGATCCCGGCCACATCCAGACGGCCCGCAATCAACTCGTTCTTCGTGGCCATATCGATGCCCATGAAGCACGGATTGCGCACCGGAGGCGAAGAGACGCGCACATGAACTTCTTTCGCGCCCCCATCGCGAATCAGTTCAACCAGCGGCCCTGCTGTGTTGCCGCGTACAATGGAATCGTCGATCAGCACCACGCGCTTGCCCCGCAGATTGGCCTCCAGCGGATTGTACTTGATGCGGATGCCTTCCTGGCGCAGCTGGTCATCGGGCTGAATAAACGTGCGGCCGATGTATCGGTTCTTGATCAGTCCTTCAGTAAACGGCAGACCAGACTCAGCGCTGTAGCCAATAGCTGCCGGTGTGGCCGAGTCGGGCACACCCACGACGACGTCCGCATCGGCCGGCGCTTCTCGCGCCAACTGACGCCCAAGCTGCTGCCGCACGTGGTGGATGACCTGTCCTTCCAATATCGAATCGGGCCGCGAGAAGTAGACGTACTCAAAGATACACATCGCCCGCCGGGTAGAGGGCACGCCGGTGAAGCTGGTCAAACCGCGCGCATCGAGCCGCACGATCTCCCCGGGCATGACTTCACGTGTAAACGACGCGCCGATGGTGTGGAGCGCCGACGTCTCGGAAGCGACTACATGGCCGTTGTCGCCGATCTGGCCCAGTGCTAGCGGCCGCAAGCCCAGCGGGTCGCGCACCGCATAAACGGCGTCACGGGTAAGGATGACCAGCGAATACGCCCCTTCGGCCACTTGCATGAACGAGCGAATGCGGGCCACCCAGCGATCGTGCTCAGCGCCGTTTGTTTCCGGAAGCCCCCATGAATCGGCCGGCGCGGCCAACATCTGGGTAATCACTTCGCTGTCAGAGGTGGAGGCCAGTCCAACGCCGCGTTCGAGAAGCTGCTGCCGTAGTTCGGCTGCGTTGGTCAGATTGCCATTGTGGCCAACACCCAGCGGACCATAGACTGTTTCGATCAGATACGGCTGGGCGTTACGCAGCAGCGAGCTGCCTGTTGTCGAATACCGGTTGTGCCCAATGGCGATATGGCCCTGCAGGGGAGCCAGATTCTCCTCCTTGAACACCTGCGACACCAGGCCCATCCCTTTGTGGACGTAGGCTATCTGGCCATCGCTGGTAGCAATACCCGCGCTTTCCTGCCCACGATGCTGCAGCGCATACAGGCCAAAGAAAGCCAGCCTGGCCACATCGCGATCGGGTGCGTACACGCCAAAGATGCCGCACTCGTCGTGAAACTTGTCGTCTTCGAACAAACGTAATTCCATTCGCGTCTTCTCGTCTCCTTGCCGGCCCATACCGGAACTGCCCATCGCCCTCATTGTACTTGGCGCCCGGGTGGCGGGCGCGACTGCTTACGCCCTTCTTAGCGACTGCCGGGCCGCCCGCACCCGGCTGGCGGCCGTCTGGCCATCTTCAGCCAGGCACGTCAGATGGCCCATCTTCCGCCCGGGTCGCGCTTCCGCTTTGCCGTACAGGTGAAGCTTAACATCCGGATACCCATCGAGCGCTGCCCAGTTCGGTTCACCACCCAGCCACACATCGCCCAGGACATTCGCCATCGCCGCCGGTCGCACGAAGCTCGTATCGCCCAAACCAAGACCACACACAGCGCGGAGCTGCTGCTCAAACTGGCTGGTAACGCACGCTTCAATCGTCAGGTGACCGGAGTTGTGGGGACGCGGCGCGATTTCGTTGACCAACAGCTGATTGTCGGTTGTCAGAAAGAACTCGACGCACAGCACGCCAACATAGCCGAGCTGGTCAACGATCGTCCGGGCAATGTCGATAGCTGTCTGCGCCACGCCGGTGGCGACCGGAGCAGGCGCGACAGAGACGTCCAGTATGTGGTTGGCATGGTCATTGGCCAGCAGCCCGTAGTGGGCAAATTCGCCAGCAACAGTGCGCGCGCACACCACCGACACCTCGCCCGCGAAATCGACCTCTGCCTCCAGCATGGCGTCTACGCCACCGAGCTCTTTCCAGGCCGGCAAGGCTTCGCCGGCACGCTCCAGCCGAACCTGTCCTTTGCCGTCATAGCCGGAAGCGGCTGTCTTCAGGATGGCCGGCAGACCCGTGATCGCGAGCGCCGTTTCCAGGTCACTCTCGCTGGTAACTGGCGCATGCCGCGTGACGGGCAGGCGGTTGTCCACACAGAACGCTTTCTCGCGAATGCGATTTTGCGACACGTCCAGCGCCAGACTGTGCGGGCGGACGGGCACAAGCTCAGCAATGGCCGCTGCGGTTGCCGCGGGGACATTCTCGAACTCGTAGGTGACGACATCGACTCGCCGAGCGAAGTCGCGAACTGCATCCAGATCATCGTAAGCAGCGGCGACCTCCCGGTCGGCGATCTGTCCGGTCGGGGAGTTTGTTTCCGGGGAGTAGACGTGGACACGGTAGCCCATGCGCCGCGCAGCCAGCGCCAGCATGCGGCCCAATTGGCCACTACCCAGAATGCCAATTGTTGCGCCGGGTAGAATGGGTGTGTCTTTCATATTGTTGGTGGCGGAAGTGGCTACTTCTCGGGGAACGAGTCAGCCAGTACGCGGTCGGTCTGGTCGGTCTGGAACTGCCGGAGCCGATCGCGCAACAACGGGTCTTTAACCCCGAGGATGGCGACCGCCAGTAGAGCCGCATTTCTGGCCCCCGACGGCCCAATGGCCAATGTGCCAACAGGCACACCTCCCGGCATCTGCACAATGGACAGCAGAGAGTCCAGCCCCTGCAGCGCTCGGCTCTGGACAGGCACGCCCAGCACCGGCAGCGTTGTCTGGGCGGCCACCATGCCAGGTAAGTGAGCCGCGCCACCAGCGCCGGCAATGATGACGTTGAGACCTCGCTCCTCGGCTGTTGTTGCGTATTCCGTTAACCAGGCAGGGGTGCGGTGGGCCGAAACAATTCGAGCTTCGTACGGGACGTCAAACGCCGCAAGAAGCTCGGTGGCGTGACGCATCGTCTCCCAATCCGACTGGCTGCCCATGATGACCCCTACTTCCGGGATAGTGCTCATAAGATAGTCTGTTTTCCCTCCGGCTCGTACTACTTAATCAGCCATATCAGCTGTGTGCGATAGTGGGTCGCCTCGGGTACAATCGTCGGACAGAAGACTTTGAGTCTATTGTATTTGACTATAGCGGATTCATGCCCGGTTTGACAATGTTTTCGGTGGGCAAATTGGAGAACTCTTGATGGATATCAGTCTTCGCCACGCATCGGACAACGAACCGGTCGCTATCCTAAAGCTGAGCGGTGAGCTGGATGCGACCAACTACCTGGATGTGATCCAGCAAGTACAGGACATCTACGCCTCCGGTTCCAAGCGTCTGGTCATTGATATGTCTGACGTCACCTTTCTTTCCAGCTCCGGCCTGGTCGCGCTGCACAGCGCTGCGCTTATCATGCGAGGGGACCAGCCGCCTGATCCGGAAGCGGGCTGGACCGCCTACCACGCCATCGCCTCCGATGTTGAAGGCGGCTTCGAATCGTGCTGCAATCTATACAATGCCCAGGGTCGAGCGCGCAAAACGCTGGAACTGACGGGGTTCAGTGACTTCCTGGAGATCCACGACGATCTCGACCAGGCGGTCGAAGCTCTGACCCAAAACTAGGGCCCTGGCTTCGCCCTGAGTAATTGGCCAGCTGTCAGACATGTCTTACGAAGCCGGCTCGCAAATGCAGACGTTACTCTCTACCCTCAGTGGCTTTGTCGCGGAGGAAGTCGAGCCGCTCGAACGCTTGCTGCTCAACCGCGACTACGACGCTTTGATGCCCCAACTAGCGGCTGTGCGTGCCAGGGCGAAACGCCTCGGATTTTGGCTCCCCCAGATTCCGGAAACTCACGGCGGCATGGGCCTGACGCTCGTCGAGCATGGTCAGTTAAGCGAACTGTTGGGCCGGACGCTGTTGGGTCATATCGCCCTCAACTGCCAGGCTCCAGACGCAGGCAACATGGAAATCCTGCTGGAGCACGGTACGCCAGAACAGCATGACAAGTTCCTTCAGCCCCTCCTGGCCGGCGAGATTCGCAGCTGCTTCTCCATGACCGAGCCGGAAAACCCGGGCAGTAATCCAACCTGGCTGAGCACCAGCGCCATCCGTGACGGTGACGACTACATCATCAACGGCCACAAATGGTTCACGACGGCCGCCGATGGGGCCGCCTTCGCCATCGTCATGGCGGTCACCAACCCGGCCGCTGGTCGCTACCAGCAGGCCAGCATGATCATCGTCCCCAGCGAGACACCCGGCTTTCGTATTGCTGAAAATACGTCGGTCATGGGTGAGCGCGGGCGAGGCTTCGCCAGCCACTCCGAAATCTGGTATGACGATTGCCGCGTCCCGGTCAGCAACCGCCTCGGCCCGGAAGGAGCCGGTTTCCTGATCGCCCAGCAGCGGCTGGGTCCGGGCCGCATCCACCATTGCATGCGCTGGATCGGCATCTGCGAGCGAGCATTTGATCTGATGTGCCGTCACGCAGCGCTGCGCGAAGTGGCTCCGGGCCGCACCCTGGCCGAGCAGCAGACCATTCAGAACTGGGTCGCCGAGAGCCGGGCCGAAATCGACGCCGCCCGCCTGCTGGTCTTGCAGACGGCCGCCCGCATCGACAACGAAGGCGCGTCGGCCGCCCGCGACGACATCTCGCTCATCAAGTTCCACGTTGCCGGTGTACTGCAACAGGTGCTCGATCGGGCCATCCAAACGCACGGCGCGCTGGGCATGACGGACGAAACGCCCCTGGCCTACTGGTACCGTCACGAACGGGCCGCTCGCATCTATGATGGTCCGGATGAAGTCCACAAGCGATCGGTAGCCCGGCGCATCCTGCGCCGCTATCAGGAGTAATCGCCCGTGTGGACACCTGACTCCGACATCATCGACGTCCGCGCCGATGAGCGGTTTGACGAAGGACGACTGGCTAACTATCTGCGCGGCCAACTCCCCGGCAGCGACCAGCCATTAGCGGTCCGGCAGTTTGGCGGTGGCGCGGCCAATCTAACCTACCTGCTCGACTACGGTGACCACACGTACGTCCTGCGCCGTCCCCCACTGGGCAAGGTGGCTCGCTCCGCCCACGATATGGGTCGCGAGTATCGAGTCCTCTCGGTGCTTCATGAGCAGTTCCCGCCCGCCCCACGAGCGTTCCTCTACTGTGACGACCAGGCCGTGATTGGCGCGCCATTCTTTGTAATGGAGCGCCGGGAAGGGATCGTCGTTCGACGGACACTGCCTGCTCCGTTCGCCGCTCTGCCGGATGCCTCGCGTCGTCTCAGCGAACAGCTCATCCAAACGCTGGCATCGTTTCACGCGGTTGATTACGAAGCGCTCGGTCTGGGCGATCTGGGCCAGCCGGATGGGTTCGTCAACCGGCAGATTGAAGGCTGGTATCGCCGCTGGCTCAAGGCAAAGACCCATGTCCTGCCAGAAATGGATGTCGTCTTCCGCTGGCTGCTGGACAACCAGCCACAGACCTCCTCTTACTCGTTGGTCCACAACGATTACAAGCTGGACAATGTCATGTTCGCGCCAAACGATCCGGACCAGATTGTCGCCGTATTCGATTGGGATATGTGTACGCTGGGCGATCCTCTATCCGATCTTGGGGCGCTGCTAACGTATTGGTCCGAACCATCTGATCCGCCCTACATGCAAGCTACGGCGATGATGCCGGTGGGCGATTTCGGTTTCATGACCCGTTCCGAGTTGGTAGCTGCCTACGCCGACCACAGCGGCCGTCCAGTCGGCGACATCGACTTCTACCACACGCTCGGTCTGTTCCGGCTCACGGTCATCGTGGCCCAGATCTTCATCCGCTACCAGCGCGGCCAGACGCAGGACAGCCGCTTCGCAGCGCTGGAGACGATGATCCCGCTGCTGGCGCAGCGTGCCGTGGAAGTGGCAGGCGTTCCCTCCTAGCTGGAAACGTACGCTTCGACCAAACGCCACCGCTCACTCTACACTGTCTTCCGCTCGAATCTGCTCGCCCACTTCATTCGCCCGCATGATCATCCTGGCATCACGGGTCACAACATCGATGGCCCTCGCTAACTTGCCGGCGCTGGTCACGTCTCATGCTTCTTCTGCGCTCCTGGATAATTATGCTAGAATGCGCCCGACATAAATCTGCGACCGAACCCCTTAACATGGCTGTCCGGGCACCTGGGCAGTGAGGATTACGCGATGGATTTCAAAGACAACGTTGTGATCATAACCGGCGCGTCATCCGGCATCGGCGAGGCAATGGCCTATGACCTGGCCGATCGCGGGGCTAAACTCGCGCTGGTCGCCCGCAACGCCGACAACCTCCAAACCGTAGCTGCCGCCTGCGAACAACGCGGCGCAGAGACCATCATTATAGCGGCAGATGTAACCAATGAGGAAGCGTGCGAGGCAATGGTTGATCAGGTGGTGGCCACCTACGGCCGTATCGACACCCTCATCAACAATGCCGGGCTGACGATGTGGTCACGGCTGGATGAGCTGGACAGCCTGGAGACGTTCAAGAAAGTAATCGACGTCAATCTGATGGGCAGCGTTTACCCCACCTTCTACGCCCTGCCCTACCTTAAGGCGTCGAAAGGTCGGATTGTGGCGATGGCCAGCATCGCCGGGCGCACCGGCATCCCCACACGCACCGGCTACTCGGCCAGCAAGCATGCGGTGGTTGGCTTCTTTGAGTCGCTGCGTATTGAATTGGAGGATGATGGCGTGACAGTGACGATCGCTTTCCCCGACTTCGTCAACTCCGGTTTCCATATCCGTGCGTTGGGCTCCGACGGCGTGCCGCTGGGCCACAACCCACTGCAGACGGACAAGATCATGACCAGCGAACTGTGCGCCGAGGGCATCCTCGACGCCGTCGCCGCCCGCAAGCGGGAACTGATCATGTCCCGCCGCGGCCGTTTCGGGAAGTGGCTCAAGCTCATCGCCCCGGAAATCCCCGACCGGCTGGCCAAGGAAGCGATTGAGAAAGGGCGATGAGCCTGAGCTGGATGACGGCAGTTACGACGTAGCGTTGGCGACAAACTGAATGTACAGCTCGACCTCTTCTTCCACGTTGGCCACATTCGGCACGGCGGGAATCGTCAACTGGAAGTCGTTACGATTGATGACGGTCGACGCCGTCCCGGAAATCTGGTCTGGCGACACAACCTGGGCATCGACATCGAACGTAACCGGCAGCGTCACTTCACGCACGGTGAGATCGCCACTGATGGTGAACTGAACCGAATCGCCCGGGGCGGCACTCGCGGGCAGACCGTCAATGCTTGTCGGCTCAAACGTAATGAATTCGTAGATAGCCGACTGCAAGATCTCGTTCTGGATGGCACGGTTGCGGAAGTTATTGTCCGTGGCAAAGCCGCGCACGTTAACCAGCAGCGTACCGAGTTTGGCCGTAGACAGGTCGTTGAGATCAAGCGCCAGCTCGGCCGCGATCTGATTGGTTACGCCGGTTACGGTGGTTCGCACACCACGCAAATCTTCGTCCAGCACAAAGCTTACCTGCGACCCATTCTGGTCGATGCCGTAGACTACCGGCCCAGCGCCGGCTGCCTCAACCGGCTCCTCCGCAGCAGGTTCCTCGACGTCGGCTGGAGCTTCGTCCGCCGGCTCCGGTTCGCTCATCTCTTCTTCCGCTTCCACAACCGGTTCCGGCTCGTCAACAGCGGCTTCCACCGTTGGCGCGACTTCATCGATTTCCACCGGCACTGCTTCCAGAGGTGCGCTAATCTCAGCCGGTTCCTGCAAAACCCCACAGCCGGCCAACGCCAGCATGGCCAGCACACTGACCATCATCAGAAGTCCAAATCGTTTGTTCATCAGTTTCTCC
Source organism: uncultured Chloroflexia bacterium (assembly GCA_963715935.1). Classification (GTDB taxonomy): domain Bacteria; phylum Chloroflexota; class Anaerolineae; order Promineifilales; family Promineifilaceae; genus Promineifilum. The sequence continues at coordinate 1,674,444 of CAVQSM010000011.1, forward strand.
TTGCATTTGAATCGGAACAGGCAGCCTTCCTCGTCACCAGGCGAGCTGACGCGGCTGCAAACTTCTCTGAGTATGCACTACTTGGATGAGTGACAGCTTAGCGCCGGCATCTGCAGGGGGGCAGCGAGGCAGCGCTATGGCGCCTGCGGTAGGTCAATTCGAAAGCAGGCGCCTTGCCCGGGCGGGCTGTCGACGATGATCGCCCCACCATGGGCTTCCACAATTGACCGGGCAATGGCCAGGCCGAGGCCGGATGAGCCGTCCGCCTGCCGTGCTGCGTCGCCTCGATAGAAACGGTCAAAGACACGAGACAGATCATCCGGCGCAATCCCCGGTCCCGTGTCGCAAACGGCAAGACGTACCACGGAGCCCTGCTGTTCAGCACTCAACTCAATACGCCCGCCTGCGGGTGTGTGGCGCAGCGCATTGCTGACGAGGTTGCTGAGGACCTGTCCAAGGCGGTCGGCGTCGACGTAGACCAGGGGCAGCGTCGCCGGGCAATCGACGGCCAGCGTCACGCCCTGATCGGCCGCCTGCTGGCCATACGCCTGCTGCACCTGCTCCAGCAATACGCAAGGCGGGACGTCAGCCCGCTCGAGCACAAGCTGGCCCGCATCCGCCAGCGACAGGGTGCGCAGGTCTTCGATGAGCCGGTTGAGCTGCTTGGCCTGGGCGTGCATCGCCTCAAATGTTTCGGGCCGGCCGGCCAGCTTCCCGTCGGATAGCGCTTCGGTGTAGCCAAGGATCACGCTGAGCGGGGTGCGCAGGTCGTGGGCAATGTCGGCCGTCATCTGCTGCCGCAGCTGGCTGGAACGGGCCAGGTCGGTGCTCATCTGGTTCAACGAAACAGCCAGTTGGCCCAGCTCATCCTCCGTGCGGACCGGCACCTGCAAACCCAACTCCCCTGAGGCAATTGCCTGGGTCGCCTGGGTCATCTCGCGTACGGGGCGTGTTATCGTTCCTGCCAGCGCCAGACCGAGAAGCAGCGCCAGCAAGGATGCCCCTACCGCACTGAGCAAGATAGACCGGTTGACAACACTCAGGAAGTCGGACTCAATGGCCGAGCGGTCGCCCGGCGGCCCACCACGCGCCCCGGGCAGCAAGAACCAGCCAACAACTTCGTCATCAACCTCGATGGGCAGGACTGGCACACCCGGAATATCAGGTGGTGTTTCGATACGGCTTCCTTGCCCCGGCCCAGCCAAAATTCGCCCTTCTCCGTCGACCAGGACGGCGCCCTCATCGCGAAGAATCTCGGCCGACCGCCCGCTGCCGCGCCCCCTGTTCAACGCCTGACCTAGCCCGGCAAAACTGCCGTTCTGCTCATAGTGGTCAGCCGCCCGCTCCACCAATACCAGTTGACTCTGGGTGACCACAAAGCGGTCAAACTCGCGCTGGGTAAACCGCCCGGCAAAGAATGCCACCAGGCCGGCTCCAGTCAGGCCAACGAGCAAGAAACCGAGTGTCAGTTTAAGCCATAAGGAGCGCATGATCCGTCCCTTTTTGCTCTCAGCCTTCGGTGACGAACCGGTAGCCCACGCCGTAGACCGTTTCGACATAGCGCGGCTCGCGCGGGTCTGGCTCAATTTTGGTGCGCAGATTACGCACATGAACGTCAATCGTCCGTTCGTACCCTTCGTACGCATCGCCTTGCAGCCTTTCCAGCAGTTCCAGACGTGAATAGACACGACCGGGGGCGCTGAGCAACGCGGCCAGAAGTTCGAACTCGGAAGGGGTCAGAGTCACCGGACGCTCGCCGACCGTCACGGCGCGCCGGTCATAATCCAGGGACACATCGCCTGCCCGCAGAACCGTAGATGACGGGGTGTCCTTTTCGACGCGCCGGAGCACGGCCCGGATTCTGGCGCTCAATTCGCGCATACTGAACGGCTTGGTCACGTAATCATCGGCCCCCAGCTCCAGCCCCAGAACGCGGTCACTCTCGTCCACCCGCGCTGTTAACATAATGATTGGAGCGTCCCCTTCACGCTGATACGCGCGCATGAATTCGTAGCCGCCCAACTCCGGCATCATGATATCGAGCAAGATGAGATCGGGCTTTTCGTCGCGAGCCACAAAGAGCGCCTCGCGCCCGTTGGCAGCCGTCACGACACGAAAACCATCCTCGGTCAAATAGCTCCGGATCAACGTCCGGATGCTTTCAACGTCATCCACAATGAGAACTGTTTTCGTCATACGCACTTACACTCCAATTCACCACCCGGCAAGTCATCGTGGGCGGCGCATTGAGAGCGCCACCAATGGGAAAAGCATATACCAAATGTGTTTAGAAAATGTTAAGTGGGGCTGGAGATGGCGTCAAGGCGCCGCCACATAGGGCCACTGCAAACGCGGCACGCGCCCGGCAGAAAAGCCATGGATGATGCGACGCGCTAGCTCGCCCCCGACTCCGGCTGAGGCGCGCCCAGGAACCATACCTGACTGTTGAATAGCGGGGTGTCGTCCTCAACGAGGTAGCGACGCGGGATGTAACGACCGTCTGCCTGCAACACATGGCTTTTGGCCGTGTCCCGCAAACAGATTGCCAGAATATCCTCCACAATTTCGCGGCGCATGTCCCGATCCTCTATCGGGAACAAGACTTCCACCCGGCGGTCGAGATTGCGCGGCATCAGATCGGCGCTGCCCATGTAGAGCGCCGAGTCACCCCCATTGTGGAAGTAGTAGATGCGCGAGTGCTCCAGGAAGCGGCCAACGATGCTGAGCACCTGAATGTTTTCGCTGATGCCCGGAATACCCGGTCGCAGGCAGCAGATACCGCGAACGATGAGGTCTATTTTGACGCCTGCCTGGGAGGCCCGGTACAGCGCCCGAATCGTCTTGCCATCCACCAGCGAGTTGCACTTGAGGATAATGCGACCCTTGGAGCCCAGCGCCATTTCCCTTTCAATGAGTTCCAATATCCGGCTGCGGATAGACACGGGGGCGACCAGGAATTTGCGGAAGTCGGTCTGGCGAGAGTAGCCGGTCAGGTAGTTGAACACATCACTGGCGTCCTCGCCCAGTGCCTCGTCGTGGCTCATGAAACCGATGTCGGTGTACAGACGCGCCGTCGTACTGTTGTAGTTGCCGCTGGACAGGTGGACATAGCGGCGAATCGTGTCGCGCTCGCGCCGCACAATCAGGGTCACTTTCGAATGCGTCTTCAGGCCGATGAGGCCGTAGGCAACGTGGACGCCAGCCGCTTCCAGCTCCTGGGCCCAATGGATGTTGCTTTCTTCGTCAAAGCGGGCCTTCAGCTCCACAACAGCCGCGACTTGCTTGCCGTTCTGCCGCGCCTGGGCCAGCGCCCGTACAATCGGCGGATTCGCCCCAACGCGATACAGGGTGATCTTGATGGCCAGCACATCCGGGTCGGTGGCGGCCGTCTCAAGAAGATGGATGACCGGCGAAAACGAATCGTAGGGATGATGGAGCATCACGTCACGCTGGCGCAGCACGCCAAAGATGGAGTCGGTTCCAGTGCGCAGCGCCGGTGGCAGCGACGGCTGGTACGGTTTGTCTTTCAGATCAGGGCGCTCAATACGATGCAGCTCCCATAGAGTGCTCAGCCCCAGCGGCCCTTCGGTGGTGTAGACATCGTACGAGTCGACTTCCAGGTTGGCGACCAGAATCTCGCGCAATCCTTCCGGCATATTGTCGTCGATCTCAAGCCGCACGACGGAACCGAAATGCCGTTGCCGCAGATTTTGCTCCATCATCAGGAGCAGATCATCAGCCTCTTCTTCCTGCAGCTCCATATCGCTGTTGCGTGTGACGCGGAACGGGTACGCCGCTACCACCTCGACCGATGGAAAGAGACGGTCCAGATTGGCGGCAATGATCTGCTCCAGCCAAACAAACCTGTGGTCAGTCGGTGCAGAGAGATCATGCGGGTCCGAAGGTTTTAGCGGCACAAGACGGGGCAGTGCCGCCGGCACTTTTACCCGTGCAAAGCGTAAATTGCCGGACTCCGGATCGCGAATGGCCACGGCCAAATTCAGACTGAGATTGGAGATGTGGGGAAAGGGTCTGCTGGGATCAAAGGCCAGCGGCGTCAATACCGGAAACACTTCGCGCTCGAAGTAGTCCCGCATCTTGGCTTTACGCGACTTGGACAGCTCGCCATAGTCCAGGATCGTGATCCCTTCTTCGCGAAGCCGGGGCATCAACTCGTCGCGCCAGATAGCGTTAGACTCGGCGAAGAGCTGCGTGACGGTGCGGTGGATGGTCGCCAGCTGTTCCCGGGGCAGCAGCCCGTCGGGCGGCGTGCTGGTCACACCCAGACGCATCTGCTGCTTCAGGCCAGAGACCCTGACCATGAAGAACTCATCCATGTTGGCGCTGTAAATGGCCACGAACTTGGCTTGCTCCAACAACGGGTGATCAGCTTGTGCCTCATGGAGGACACGGCGGTTAAACTCGATGTGACTGAGCTCCCGGTTGATATACAGACTGGGATCACTCAAGTCAACAGACCCATTCTCACTGATGGTCTGCGAGCCTGTCTTGCTCTTGTCAGCGCTTTCCTTGGTCTTCTCCGCCATGAGAACTCCTTGGACTTTCCGGGTGCAAAATTCGGAATTTGGGATAGGCTTACCCAAATGCCTCGACGTCTATTATACACGTTTGTCCTCATCATGTTGCTGGCCGCCTGCGCACCGCAGCAGGCCACCAGCGAGGTCGGGCAACTGCTGCCCACGGCGATGTTTCCGCCACCAACACCGGAGATTGCCACGCCGCTCCCAGGCAGCCAGGCGCAGCCCGCTGCCCCTGCGGCGGCGGAGATGACATCCCAGCCCATTAATCGCCTGAACCTGGCTGCCCCTACCGCGACGCCCGCTGCCCAGCCGACGCTCGCTGAGCCGGAATCGGCAGCAGAGGCAAGCGAACCGGTTCAGAGCAGCGGGGGCGACCTGGCCGTCGGCGCTGCGCCCGGTGTGCCCGCGGCCATCGTCGAGCAGGCGCGGCAAACGGTCGCTGCCAGCAAAAGTCGCTACGGCTGGGTCGATGATCCTGACCAGGCCGACCTGCTGGTGCAGGTCAATGGCGGGCAGCCGCTGGCGACCTGGGTCTATGCAATAGCGGTCCCGTTCGCCACCATTCCCGACGGCACAACCTGGGACAGTGTGCAGCAGGGGTGGCGCGACGGCGCTTCGGACCTGGGTCGTGGTCTGCTTACCCCTGAGGTTGCGGCAACGTGGGCGGCCGTCTGGGGCCAGCCATCACCCGCCGCCACGACAGCCGGTGACCTGATGGGCGAGCTTTGGGCTGCCCGGCCGGCCTGGACCATTTTGCCCTTTCATCAACTACGCCCCGAGTTCAAGGTCCTGGCGATCGACAGCCAGTCACCCTTGGACAAAACGTTCGACGCTGCCAGCTACCCGCTCAAGGCAACATTCGGAGTCATGGGCAACGAGGCAGACGCGGCCGAGTTCGCCGCCGCCTGGACGGGGCCGGCCACCAACCGCGACCCGGCTCGCCTGACGACGGTCGCCATGACCGGCGTGACAGCACTCGTCCGGGCTACAGCGTTCCAGATGGAACAGCGCGGCATCTTGTGGCCGGGAGAAGAGGTTGCGCCGGTGCTGCAAGGCGCCGACATCGCCCACATCAGCAATGAGGTCGCCTTCACGCCGGATTGCCCTTTCCCTGATCCGTATGGTGGCACCATCTTCTGCTCCCATGACCGTTACTTCGAGCTGCTCAAGCACCTGGGTACCGATGTCATCGAACTGACCGGCAACCATGTCAACGATTACGGCCGCGACAAACTGGCCCGCTCACTCGACCTGTATGAGCAGGCGGGGATGGTCTGGTTTGGCGGCGGTCGCAACCTGGCCGACGCGGCCAAAGCCACCGTGATCGACCACAACGGCAATCGCATCGCCTTCGTTGGCTGCAACCCGGTCGGGCCGGCCAACGCCTGGGCCACCGCCGACGCCGCCGGGTCCCGGCCATGCGGCCCCGATCTGGCTGCCCAGATCACCCAGCTGCGAGATGAGGGCCATGTCGTCATTGCCACCCTGCAATACAACGAGTTCTACCAATACCCACCGACCGCCCAGCAAACGGCTGACTTCACCGAGTTGGCCCGGGCGGGCGCGGCGGCCGTTTCCGGCAGCCAGGCCCACCACGCCCAATCGTTCGCCTTCGACAACGGGTCATTCATCCACTTCGGTCCCGGCAACTTGTTCTTCGACCAGATGGATATGATGGGCACGCGGCAGACGTTTGTCGACACGTACCACATCTATGACGGCCGCTTGTTGAGTGTCGACCTGTGGACGGGACTGATCGAGAACTGGGCACGGCCACGTCTGATGACCGCTGAAGAACGAGCCGAGCTGCTCAGGGCAACATTCCAGGCCAGCGGGTGGTAAACTAGTAGCTTGACAACCATCTTTCGCCGCATAGCGTGTTGCGCGATACGCTAAATCGCGGGGGAAGAGACGATTTAGCAAATCGTCCTAGTTGCCCGGCAAAACTGGTATGTAGAACGACTGAACGCCGGGCCGCGATAGATTGGTCAGATCGGCCACATGCGTTGCTTGATAAGAAGGAGCCTTAACCTGATGCACCCCATACCACAACGAACTTCCCACATGCACGTTGAACGGACCGCGCTCCGTCGCTTGCTTACTCTCGCTCTGTTCACCATCTTGCTGTCCCTCGCAGCCTGCACGCCGGCAGCAGACAGCGACCAGCCGTCCGACATTATCAACGTGGTGCCAACCGCGGAAGCAGTCGACGCTACCATTCTGGAGCGATTGACCGAAGACAGCGACTACGCCCTTTTTCTGAATGCGTGGAGCACCGCCGGGCTGACCAATAACCTTCAGGAGGGCGGGCCGTTTACCGTCTTTGCACCCGTCAATACCGCCTTCGGCCGCATACGGACTACTGCGTCCACGATGGACCCGGCCACATTACAAAACATGCTGCAGCAGCATGTGGTGGCGGGCCAGCTCAGCCCTGACGATTTGGCCGCGGCAGGCAGCGTGACCACGACTGCCGGCAGCACGCTCAATGTCGGCGGGACAGACGATGCGCTGATGCTTGGTTACAGCACCGTTATTGGCGAACCTGTGCGGGCGAGCAACGGGCTGATCTATCCTATCGATGCCGTCATGGTACCGCCGGAGACAGGAGGTGACATGAGCCTGTGGGGCCGTTTGCAGTCTGATGATCGGTTCAGCCAGATGGTCGAGCTAATGGGCGGTACCGACACCATGTATTTGCTGCGCTTCAGCGACGAACCTGATGCATTCATGGCCGTACCCAATGATCGGCTACCCGCTACCTTGCCCGCTCTGGATGGCCTGGCTCGAACCGATGATGCATATGACTCAGTGTTTGCCTACCACCTGCTGCTGCCGGATGGCTGGTCGATGAGTCAGAACTTCTCTGTTGCCGACATGCTGGAACGTGGCGAGGTTCAGACAGGTGTCTTCTGGGAGCGACAGTTCAGTCGTGACAACTTTGCTGTCCAGATAACCGAAGAAGGTGGCACGGTTCTGGTGAACGGGGTTCCGCTGCTCGAGACCGACATACCCGCCAGCAACGGAATGCTCCACGTCATCGACGGCCTTCTGCCCCTTCCGGAGCTTGAAGAATAGGCCGGGCCAGCTACTAGCTCAGCACCAGATCGTTCGCGCCGGGAACCTCTTCCAATATTCGCTGCCAGGTTCGGCCATCTAGACCAGCTTGCAGCAGGTGGCCCCGCGACGTGACCGCGTAGAGGTGGTCTTTGCCGCGATAGAAGCGGTCGATCATGTGGTCATCCCACGGTCCGGCGACGCGCTCCCATGAATGGCCACCGTCGGAGGTGCGCTCGATGCGTCCCTGACGACCACTTGAATTCTCGGCCGGCCCGATGATGGCGACGTCAGGTTCAAGCGGATCAACCACAGCCGCCCGTACGTAGCAGACGTAGCGACAATCCCAGGTCACACCTCCATCGGTGGAGACATAGTAGCCGCCGCCCGTCGGTGCGTACAGTCGATCGGCTGACGACGGATGAACCTCAATAGAGTGGACATCAGGATGGACAAGCCCGGCGCCCGGTGTGCCAAATTGCGGCCGTCCATCGCTCCCCGGCGCCAAAGACCAACTCCCGCCACGATCGGCGGAACGCAGCAGACCGCCAACCTCTACCGCACCATACAGCCGGTCACCATGCGCCGCGAACCCGCGCACGCAGCCTGCTTCCGGCGAATACGGCAGCCACCAGCCAAACTCGTCGCGCAGCGCGGCCACCTCCGGGCGCTGCTGCCATGACTGACCGCCATCGGCGGAAATGAAAACGGCAGCCGGTTCGGTCCCCGCCAGCACCAGCGACGCCTCATCGGGGTGAATGGTGAGCCACCGAATGTGTCGCTCGGTTAGACCGCTGTTGGTTTCTTGCCATGTTTGACCGCCATCTCCGGAGCGGAACAGGCCGCCGGTGGTACCGGCCAGAACGATGTCGCCCGCAGCAACCGTTGTCGTGACGAAGTGGCCCGCCAGCATCGTTTCGACCACTGTCCATGCAGAATCAACGGACTCTGCGCGCGCTAACCCGGTCCTTGTTGCTACCAGCATGTCTAAGCCTCCGTTGCCCTAAATGACGACAATATGAACGGTCCGCAGACCAATCAACGTGAATTGCTCGGGCTGAGGTATAGCCCTTGTTGTCATAACGGTTATACTTGATCGTCATGAAGGTTGTCGAGGGGCAAGTTCCTGAAGGTAGCGCCTGGCGGGTCCTGGTCGCGCTGACACCAGACCAACCGATGGACATCAACTGGCGGTTGGGCCGGGCGTTGGCAGATGCCAACCGCGGGGAGATCGTACTCGCCTATGTCGTGCCGGACGGCGAGGTCGCCAGCCTGACGCCTGCTTTGGAAGGAATCGCATATGCACGCTCCCTGCCGCAAGAGGAGAATAGTGCACCTCTTCATCCGCTCATTCTGGAGGCAACTGACTTTCCCAAAGCGGTATCTGAGCTGGTGGTTGCCGCCGATATTGATCTGGCGCTGCTTACGGTCGATCGCGACAATGTCCACAACTTCAGCAACGTTCCCTGCGCCGTTGGCGTCACCCGAAACGTCAGTCCTGAACAGGCCGAGTATCGCAGTGAAGAAGAAATGGCGTTGGACAACATCCTGGTCCCGACATCCGGCGGACCAAACTCAGCCTACGCATTAGGTCTGTTGCTCCCGCTCGCCCCGGAGGTCAAGATCACTGCGCTTTATGTGGCCTCAGAGCGCTATGGCGAAAACAGCGAAGGGCTGGGTCGCGCGCGTCTTCGTCAGACACTTGACTTCGTCCAAGCGGACGACAAGATCGAGAGCAAGTTGGTCACTTACAAGAACGTGACCGACGGGATCATCAGCGAGACTGAAAACATCTGCGATCTCATCGTAATTGGCGCCAGCGAAGAAAGCCGAATCGACCAGATCCTTTTTGGCAATGTGCCGGAAACGGTTATTGCCCAGGTCAAACGGCCCGTGATGGTGATCCGGCGCGGCGGCAGCCGGGTCGGCAGCTTCATCAACAAGATGGATTGGCGGCTGCAGTCGATCATCCCGCGCAAGCAGGTGAGCGAACGCGTCGAGATATATGCCCGCATCCGTCGGGGCGCTCGGCCAGAAACCTACTTCTACGTCCTGATGGCACTGTCCTCGATTATCGCCGCCCTTGGCCTCATCGTGGACAGCCCTGCTGTCGTCATTGGCGCGATGCTCGTAGCTCCGCTCATGTCGCCTATAATCGGCACGGGGCTGGCGATTGTCATGGGCGACACTCGCTTTCTCCGGCTAACGCTGGGAGCGGTGAATCGCGGTGTGTTGGTAGCGATCGGGGTCAGCGTGCTGGTTGGGTTGCTGGTTATCAATCGACCATTCTCGAATGAGATCATATCGCGAACGCAACCAACCCTCTTTGACCTGGGTATTGCTGTCTTCTCCGGCATGGCGGCCGCCTACGCACTCAGCTTTTCACAGGCAGCAGGCGCGTTGCCCGGTGTCGCCATCGCCGCCGCCCTGGTCCCGCCGCTGGCTACCGTGGGTATCACACTGGCCTCCGGGCTGGGCATGCTCATGCTTGGCGACACAGAGTTGGGCTTTTCCCACCTACGGGACTCGCTGGGCGCGTTGCTCCTCTTCACCACCAACTATATCGCCATCAGCTCGGCCGCCGCGCTGGTCTTCTTCATCCTTGGCTTCCGGCCAACTGCCTCGCAGAAGGCCCGCCGGGAAATACAGAAGCAGAGCGTTCGGGTTGCCATTGTCTTGCTGGCGCTGGTCGGACTGATATTGGGAGGCACAAGTTACTTGCTGGCCCGCCAGTCTGCTCGCGAAGCACAGATCCAGTCTATTGTGGCCGAGCAAACAAGAGAGGTCACGGGCGCGCAAGTGGTGGAGTCACTGATTACCCGTCTGGATGACGGCCAATTGACCCTGGCGCTGGTCGTCCGTTCCTCGCGTCCTCTAAGTTATTTTGAGGTGCGCGACCTTCAGGAGAGCATTGCCGAGGAACTCCTTGCTGCCGGACTGGCCACCGAGCTGACGATGACCATGTCAGTCATTGAAGTCACCGAGCTTGATCCGTTGGTGCCGCCCACGCCCACGCCCACACCGCTGCCGACCAATACCGCCACACCCGGCCCCACGCCCACACCGACTATCACGCCGACGCCACTGCCCACGAACACGGCCACCCCTCTGCCCACCAACACCGCCGAACCGACGCCTCTGCCGACGGAGACGGCGCTGCCGACGGCCACAGTGGCACCAACTGCCACCCTGATCCCAACAGCAACGCCGCGTCTTGGGCGGGTGCTCACCCGCTTCGGGGTCAATTTGCGCGCTGCTCCCAGCAGTCTGGCTCCCCTGCTAGGCTTTCTGCCGCCGGATACAGAACTTGTGCTGCTCGACGGCCGTCTTTCCGCCGAAGGGTTTGAGTGGCAGGAAGTGTCGATCGATGGCGTGTCTGGTTGGGTGTCAGCCCTGGCGCTCGAACAACCATAAACAAGCTCTGAGCGCACGAGAAAACAGTTTGCCGCGGCGGGCCGGTCGGTGGTAGAATCCCGGTCGCATTGAGCAAGGCTCCGTAGCTCAATTGGCAGAGCAGTTGACTCTTAATCAATTGGTTGGAGGTTCGAGTCCTCCCGGAGTCACACCCAAGCAGATCGGTTCCTGAAAAGGAGCCGATTTTCTTTATCTGGAGGCTGACTACCTGGGAGCGTGTTGCGCATCAGCCTTCTGACTCAGCCAGGAACGCCGCGGCCTTTCGCTCCTCTTCCGCCGCTCCGGTTAGCGCCGCAAGCCAGCGGGCCGCCTCCGCTGCCTCGACCATGCGCCCATAGTCCGATCGGTCGCGAGCGATAGTTGCCAGAGAGAGCCACGCTCTCGCCTGGCGTAGCAAGTTGCCGTCCAGTTCTGCAGTTTGCAGCTGGGCTTGGAACATCTCCACAGCGCCATCTAGATCGCCAACCTCATGCAGAAGCGTGCCCAGCCTGCCCAGGATGCTCATCCGCTGCTCGATGAACTGCGGCCGTGTGGCGACCATCTCCAATGCCCGGCGTTCATACCGAATGACCCGTGCGAGCTGTCCCTGCTGCCGTGCCTGGGTGGCGGCCAGTTCGTAAAGCGCTGAGGCGCGCTCGTTGTCACCGGCGGCCTCGAACTGCTCGGCAAGCGGCGCGGCGGTCTCGTTCAACCGTTCACCGCTCTGCGCTTCCAACCAGCGGGCTGCCGCTAGATGGTACGATTGGCGGTCGCGCAACAGCACCGTCTCATAAGTTACCTCGCGCAAGACAGCGTGCTTGAACAGAAACGCCCCGTCACCCAGCAAAGCAGATGCCGGGGCAGGCTGGATCAGGTCTCGCTCCACAAGGTGCTGGAGCGCCACGTGGATATCGTTCTCAGCCAGCGGAAACCGCCCGGCGCGATTGACGGCGCGGACCGCCGGCGTCCAGAACTCATCGCCCACCACCGACGCTTGCTGCAACACCTGTCGCTCGCGGTCCGGCAGCCGGTCGAGGCGGGCCTGCACCACGCCGGTAAGCGTGTCCGGCACGCGCAGGCGGCCCAACGCGCCGGAACGCACCGACCACTGCTCCGCGCCTGTTTCGATCAGGCCATCTTCGATCAGAACGGTGATCAGCTCCTCCACGTAGTACGGATTGCCACCCGAGGAATGACCGATCATGGTGACCAGCTCCGCCGGCAGGTCCGGTACGCGTCGCAGAATCCGGCCGATGAGCGCTGCCGTGTCCTGTGCTTCCAACGACTCCACAGTCCGACGCCTGGCGACGACATGCACGCCGAGCTGCCCTGGCTGCCCCCACTCCGGAATCCGCTCGAATAGGGCGGGTCGGGCCACAGCAATAACCAGCAGCGCCTCGCCCGCTGCACGGGTGAGTAGATTCTCGATGACAGCCAGCGACTCACGATCCGCCCAATGGATATCTTCCAGCGTCAGAAGAATCAACTCGTCCGCTTCACGTTCGCTGATTAGGCGCTCCAGCAGCCGGTCGGCCTGGACGTCACCATCGGCTTGCGCCAACTCCTCACGTCCGTCAAGAGTGGCCACCGGCTGGTCTTGCTCCTCGACGCCGTCGGCCAGCACATCAGCCCCGCTCTGCAAAATAGAACGCAGCAAGCTGTAGGAAACCCGCTGCAGCCTAGGCTCCGAACGCCCGCTGAAGCGCAGGGTCGGCAGCTCCAAACGGACCAACTCCTGCATGAGTTCGCTAACCAACCGGCTCTTGCCCACCCCTGCGTCGCCTACCAACGTCAGCAGCCGCGGCTGCTGCTGGTCGTAGGTCGCCTTCACCTCGGCAATCAACTGAGCCATCTCCGCATCTCGACCAACGAGCGGGGTGGACACGCCGCCGATCATGCGGCCAGTGGCGAGCCAGGGGACGAGTCGCGGACCTTGCAGCCGGAAAACGCTGACCGGATTAGTGCGACCCCGGACCTCAACCGGCCCCAGTGCGTCGGCCTGGTAGCGATGCTGCACGAAGCGCCACGTTGACGCCGCGAGATAGACGCCGGCGTCACTATCCGCCCGGCGCAATCTGCTGGCCACATTCACTGTGTCGCCAATCACGGTTGGTGCGCTGTCCGTTCCCAACCGCCCGACGAGCACCGGCCCGGTATTGATGCCAACTCTAACTGAGAGCGGGGACGCTGAAACAGTCTCAGCCGCCTCCGTCTGCAACCACTCAGCTTGCGATGTCAGCGAGGCGGTCGACTCCGCAATGGCCACAGCGCAGCGTACTGCCCGTTCAACATCATCTTCGTGTGCTTGCCGCAGGCCAAACACAGCCATGACCACATCACCCATGTGTTTATCAACAACACCACCAAACTGGGTAACGAGACCGTCAACGCGGTTCCATATCCGGGCCGCCAGGTCTGCCCGCTCCGCCGCCGGCGTCGCGCCCAGCAGCGTGCCCAGCCCGTCAATCTGGGCGAACAAAACGGTAATTTGTTTGCGACCAGCCGGCTCGTGGGTGGCGACCGCCGCCTGCTCCATTTCCACCAACTCGTCACGAAGCACCGCCAGTGTGGTCTCCAACACAGCCGCATCCAGCCTATGCGTTTGTCCCGATAACGTTTCAATGGCTCGCCGCAGTTGTTGTTGATCGCTCATGCTCGGTCGGTTCCGGTCGGCGCAGGTTCCTCAGTCGAAGATGCGGCAAGCGACCGTTCCCCGTCTCTCGTGGCGCGCTGCCGTGTCTCGTGCCAGTCGGCGAGATCAGATACAGCCAACCAGCTCCGCTGTTGCAAGGCGGAAGGCAGTGCTCGCAGCCAGGCGGCCGCCCGGCGATGATACTGGCTCCTTTGTGGGAACGGCAGGCTATCGTAGACGGCTCCGGCGATAAGGCGTCGCTGGAATCGGTAAGCTCGCGCCGCACCCAGGTCGGCCGTCATCCGCGGCGTCAGAAGCCGCCTCTCCACCAGGCGAGCCAGAATTTCATCCAGCACAGTCAGGTCAAGCTCGCCCAACAAAACTCTGCTAACAGCTTCATCCCAGAATGTGTCGCCGAAGACGGCCGCCGCAGTCAGCACACGCTGCTCCTCGTCCGGCAGTTGGGCCACCCGCTGCTGGATCAGCGCCGTCAGCGAACGTGGGAGAGGCAGCCGCTCCGCTTTGTCCATATCTACCGCCCATATTTCGCCGGTGCGAATGACGCCTGCCCCAATGAACAGCTCGATTAGCTGCTCGACGTGCAGGGGGTTGCCGCCCGCCTCAGCCACAAGAAGATCGACGAGGCGAAGGGGTGCCGAGGATAGATCTCCCAACATGCTCATGGCCAGCAAACGGCTGTCGACGGCCGATAGAGGTGGCAGGTGCAGCCGGGCGTGGTTGGCAAAGGGATCTTGTGACTCTTGAAGCCACTCCAGTCCGACTAATTCCTCGCGTTTGTCGATGTCCTGATCAGCGGTAGCCACGATCAGCAGCGGTAGATTGGTCGCTGTCCGGCGCAGCGCTTCTACCAGTTCCAGCGACTCACGGTCAGCAAGATGAATATCCTCCAGCACGAGCAACGTGGGCCGGTCGCCGGCCACAATACCCAGAACGATTTCGTTGACGGACACCATCTCATCCATCCCGGGGTTGTCCGCCGCCTGCGGAGTCAGCAACCGGCTGAGCAGTGCCGCTGCCTCGCCGACTGACGCCCCAGTGCTCCTGTCCTTGAGCTCGTCCCGGTCTGTCCGGGCGGCGAGCCGTTCCAACGCATCCTCGATCAGATTGGCCTTCATGAAACGACTATACTGGGGACGCAAGTCCAGACGATTGGCCAGCATGTCTCGCACCAGGGCAAAGGGGGCCGGCGGAGCCGGTGCGCTCGCGCGCAACACGTTAATCGAGCCGTGGACGGCTCGCAGCTGCCGCTCGAGCTCGTAGATCAGGCGAGACTTCCCACCGCCTGCCTCCGCCAGCAACAACACCGTGTGCAGAGCCTGGGCATCGGCCACGAGCTGGAAGCGCTGCTCAAGAAACTCCAACTCGTCGCGTCGCCCGGCCAACAAGGGTAAATCATCGGGGAGCGCCCTGGCATGGGGTGGCCCGCTGCGGCGTGGTTCCACCACCCGGTAAGCACTCAAGCCAGTTCCGTCATCCGGGGCAGGCTCCATCTGAAACGCCGACTGCGCCGCTTGCCACACCGGCTGAGAGGTCAGCACCTCGTCGGGCGCAGCCCGATGCTCAAGCAGCTGAGCCGTCCGCAGCGTCTCTCCGGCCATAATGCGCTGCCGGCCTGCATCCGGGCTCGTTAACACCAAAGGACCGGCGTGGACACCGATCCGCATGACCGGGCCGGGCCACTCGGTCACCCATTCCCCACCGCTTGCCAACAGAGCCGAACGACGCGCCCGGTCATTGAACAGCGCCAGCTCGCTCCGAATCGTTAATGCCGCAAAGAGCGCACGCTCAATGTCGCCGCGGCGGGGATGGGGGTGGCCGAAAAGCGCCACGAGGCTGTCGCCGGCATGCAGCTCGACCTGACCGCCCCATGAGGTGACGACAGCGTCCAGCACCTGCCACATGGCGTTGATCGCTTCCTGGACCCGCTCTGCGTCCTGCCGTTCGGCCAGTGTCGTGAAGCCGGACAGATCCGCGACCAGAATCGCCACCCTGTCCGTGTCCAAATTATCCGCAGGTCGAATGATGGCCAGTCTGTGACGCAGCACATCGAGAGCGGTCTGAACTGCTTCCGCCAGGGCTTCGTCGCCCTCCACTCTGTCGGCTTGTGCCTCCAGAGCAGCAACAGCCTCCGCAAGCAACTGGCGGCTTACGTTTGCCTCTGTCACGCCAGTTATTATATAGTACGTGCGCCCGGACGCGAACCGTGCCGCATTGGACGGTGCCGGGATTTGTAGCGCCAGAAGGTGCGCTTCTGCGGGGAAGCGTACCCGGTCTGCGCCAATCAGGATGCCAGCAACACAACCATGAAGCTACGTAAACTATCCCTGCAAGGGTACAAGACCTTTGCCAGCAAGACCGAGTTTGAGTTCGACAACGGCATTACGGCCATCGTCGGGCCCAACGGGAGCGGCAAAAGCAACATCGCCGACGCGCTGCGTTGGGTATTGGGCGAACAAAGCTACAGCTCGCTGCGAGCCAAACGGTCGGCCGATATGATATTCGCCGGCAGCGAGAAACGAGCCCGCTCCGGTATGGCCCAGGCCACAATTACGCTCGACAACAGCGACGGCTGGCTGCCCATCGATTACACTGAGGTGGAAATCTCCCGTCGCTCCCACCGCTCCGGCGAAAACGAATACTTGCTCAACGGCCAGCAGGTGCGGCTCAAGGACGTTATCGACCTGTTGGCCACCAGCGGTCTGTCAGAGCGCACCTATACAATCATCGGCCAGGGTCTCATCGACCAGGCGTTGTCGCTCCGGTCCGATGAGCGCCGCGCCCTGTTTGAAGAAGCGGCCGGCATCAACCATTACAAGGCACGACGGGCAGAGACGCTGCGACGCCTGGACGAGACCCACCGCAACTTGCAGCGTGTCCACGATATTCTGGCCGAGCTGCGACCCCGCGTCACGTCACTGAAACGCCAGGCAACGCGCACGCAGACCTACGAGCAGGTCTCCACCGACTTGCACGAACTGCTGCGCATCTGGTACGGCTACCGCTGGGAGCATATCAAGGCCGAGCTGCGCGGCGCGAGGCAGGCAGCAACGACCGCCGACACCGATTGGCAGAACAGTCGCCAGGCGCAGTTGGCCACCCAACAACAGATCGACGCCTTGCAGCGCCAACTGAACGACAACCAGCAGAAGCTGGCCGACCAGCAGGGCAGCCGCGAAACGCTCCGGGAACAGCTGGAGACGTCCCGCCGCGAACTGGCCGTCTTGCGGGAGCGGCGCGACCAGCTCCAGCGCCAGTTGGAAGCGTTACGAGGCGAGCAGCCCGCGTTGTCCACCCTCCATGCCGATACCCAGACGCAGTTGTCGGCCGCCACCGAAGAGCTGCTGACTGCCCAGCAACAGCTCAACCAGCAGCAGGCTGCGTGGGATCAGTTTCATACCGCCTACCAGTCGCAGCAGCAAGAGATTGAGCGCTGGCAGAAGGAGCTTGCCGGTGCGGAGACAGAACAGACGCGACTGCGACGAGCGCTCGACCAGGCCGACGGCCAATTGGCCCAGCTGCGCGAGCGCGTCGCCGAAGCGGCCGCGTTGGAAGACAGCGACCTGACCGCAGAGATGGCTGCTCTCGACGCCCAGATCGGCGAAGGCGCGGCGAAGAGCGAGCAGCTCCAGGCGGAGCGCGATCAGCTCCGCCAACAACTCCGCGACGCCGAAGCCAATCGAGAGTCGCTTTCCAGTCGAGTGACCAAAGCCCAACGTCACTTGCGCGAACAGGAACAACTGCTGGCCACCCGTCGCGGCGAGCTGGCTCGCCTGGAAGAGCGGGTCACCATGCTGGAACGGACCCGCACGCAGGATATCAGCCTGGAAAGTAACAAAGTTCTGGGACAGTTGGCCGGACTGGTGCGTATTCCATCTGAATATGAGGCGGCTCTCGCGGCCGCCCTGGGCGAGCGACTGGCCATCTGGATCGTGCCGGAAACGGCCGATCTGTGGCGGGCGATCAGTCAGGCCGGCAAGCGCAAGAGCAAGTCCGACGCCGGGCTGCTGGTAGCCGCGCTGGCCGACGTCGCCCAGCTGGCTGGGCGCAGCCAGCAAGCCCGCCCTGACGTCGCCAACGAAGCGGGCGTCCACGGCTGGGCCAGCGACCTGGTTGAGAGCGATGCGGCCAATGCGCCGGTCATCGATCTGCTACTCGGCTCGATTCTCGTCGTCGATACGCCGGAAACCGCCTATCGACTGGCGCGGGAATGGCCGCGTGGTTACGTCGCCGTGACCCCGGACGGGTTTGTCGCCCACGCCGGAGGTTTCGTCGAAAGCCGCGAAAGCGGGCCGGACAAAGGTATCCTGGCTCGTGAGGCGGCATGGCGCAAGGAGTCGGCCCGCCTGCAAGAACTGGGAGCGACAATCCAGGAACAGGAAGAGACGGTCACGAGCGCCCGGGCGGACGTGGAGGGCGCGACCGCGGAACTGGAGCAGGCACGGACCGATGAGCAGGCGCTGCGACAGCGCCTGGGCGAAAGCGGTGAGGCGGCCGCTGAGGCGCGGCGTCACGTAGAAGCCCTGCGGCAGCGGCAAACGTTCCTGACCACCCAGCAGGAGAAGCAAGCGGCGGCCCGGAGTCAACTGCACGAGCGCATTGAGCAAATTGAGGTCCAACAAGCCCGCTATCAGGAGCAGCTGGAAGCCGTAGAGGCCCGGCTGCTGGAGGCCAGTCAGAAGCTGGCCGCCTTCCCCGTCGGCGAAACCCAGCAGCAGCAAGATTCGCTGCGCCAATCTCTCGTCGCCTCTCAGACCATTGTGGCCGGGCGACAGGCGGTCGTCGACAGTCGTCGCAGCACCCTCAACCAGGTGGATGGTCAACTGAGTCGCCTGCAGCAGCGCATGGCGGAGCTGGAAGCGGAGGCGGCGCGGCTGGCGGATGGCAGCACCACGCCCGACCCTGCCCCACTCCAGGCACAGCTCGACACACTGGACGAGGTGATTCAGCCGCTGCGTCTGAAATTGCAGACCGATCGCAAGGCAGTGGGCGAGCTGCAGCCCGCATTGGCCCAACAACAAAAGCGCACCTACGAGGCCGAGACCCAACTGACCCAGAGACGAATCAAATTGGCCCAGGTCGAAAGTCAGGTCGAGACGCTGCAAGAGCGCATCCATACCGACCTCGGTCTCGTCTCTCTCGAATATGACCAGGACCAGGACGGCGCCCAGCCGCTGCCCATCCGCGATGTCGTTGAGGAACTGCCGGTGGTCGACAGCTTGCCCGATGGCATTGAGAAGACGATCCAGGATTACCGGGGACAACTCCAGCGTATCGGGCCAATCAATCCTGAGGCGCCTGAGGAGCTAACAGAGACCGAGGCTCGCATTGAGTTTCTGACCCAGCAAATTGATGACCTGACTGAGACGGACGAACAACTACGCGAAGTGATTGCTGAGTTGGACGAACTAACCTCCCAAGCATTTTCCAAGACAGTGGCCGAAGTCAACGAGATCTTCGGGGCGACATTCCGCCAGTTGTTTGGTGGCGGCGCGGGACGGCTGGAGATGACCGACCCGGACGACCTGACCTCCAGCGGCGTCGAAATTGTGGCTCGTCTGCCGGGCCGTCGCGAACAGCCGCTGGCCCTGCTATCCGGTGGCGAACGATCCCTGACGGCCGCCGCTCTCATCTTCTCCCTGCTCAAGGTGGCCCCGCCGCCCTTCTGCGTGCTCGACGAAGTGGACGCCGCTCTCGACGAAGCCAACGTCGGGCGCTTCCGAGAGCTAGTCCAGGAACTGAGCGAGGACATCCAGTTCATTCTCATCACCCACAACCGGGGCACGGTCCAGGCGGCCAAGACGATCTATGGCGTTAGCATGCAGCCCGACAGTGCCAGCCAGGTTATCTCGATCAAACCCGAAGAGTACGTACGCAGCTAGGGCGGCCTGCTCCGTCTGGGCCTTTTTGCTGATTGCCCGACGTTGACGGGTCTCCTATAATGGGGTCAGTCATTTACCAGCTGACGGACCCATCGCCGCCCCCTACCCACCACTGCCACGCGCGGGCCAGACGGCCGCGCGGCCGGTGTGTGCTGTGTCTGGCGTTCGGGCAAACGTGCAGTTGATCAAGCGAAGGAGCTAATCGGAAATGCGGACCCCATTTGTTGCGGGAAATTGGAAGATGAACAAGACGGCCGACGAAGCCGTTGCCTTTGTTACGGAGATTCGCGACGGTCTGAACGCCATTATTGGCGTGGATTCGGCTGTTTGCCCGCCGGCTGTCGCCCTACCCGGCGTGGCAGCCGCCGTTGCCGGCACCAAGATCGGCGTTGGCGCCCAGAACATGTACTTTGAGGAGAGCGGTGCATACACCGGTGAACTAGCCCCAAACATGATCAAACCGTTCTGCCAGTACGTCATCCTGGGTCACTCCGAACGCCGCGCCTACTTCGGCGAGACAGACGAGGGTGTCAACAAGAAGATTAAGGCGGCCCTGGCTCACGGTCTGGTGCCCATCGTCTGCGTCGGCGAAAGCCTGGAGCAGAACGAGGCGGGCGAGACCCGTTCCTTTGTCAGCGGTCAGGTGCAGGCGGCGTTTGCCGGTCTGACGCCGGAGCAAGCGGCGACCTGCGTCATCGCCTACGAACCTATCTGGGCGATCGGCACAGGCCGTTCTGCTTCCGCTGAACAGGCTGGGACAATCATCAGTGAATCGGTGCGGCAGGTTATCGCCGCCCAGTTCAACGAGAAAACGGCCGGGGCCATTCGCATTCAGTATGGCGGCAGCGTCAACGAGAACAACATCGCCGAGTACATGCAGCAGCCGGACATTGACGGCGCGTTGGTCGGCGGTGCGGCGCTGAAACCAAGTTTCGTCGACCTCGTTCGTAACGCCGCAGGATAGGCACAGCTTGAACGACCGACACCTGAGGGTCCATTGGCGATTAAGGGGCGCTGCCACGTATGGGTAGCGCCCTGATGCCCATCCTGTGGGTGGCTGTGGCTTTGTTTGTGCTGCTTATCTTGCAGCGCTGGATCCACGCCCATCTACACGGGGTCAGCCTCTTGCTGACCGGGCGGCCTGACTGGGCCGTGTGGGTCTACGCCATCGTTCTGTTCCCCGGCGTTTTGTTGCATGAACTCAGTCACTGGTTGACGGCCACGCTTCTCGGTGTCCGTACCGGCACCATGTCGCTTACGCCGCGCCGCCAGCCGGACGGTTCGCTGCAGCTCGGATACGTGGAGTATTATAAGGGCAAGAATGTCGGCGCCATTCGCGAGAGTCTGATAGGTGCCGCCCCGCTTATCGCCGGAACGGCCGCCATTTTGCTCATCAGCCTGCGCATTTTCAGCGTCACCGATCTGTCTCTGGCCGTCCAGACAGGGGACGTCGACATCCTGGCCGCGGCGATGGCCGACTTTCTGGAGACGCCCTTCATCCTGCTCTGGATCTATCTCATCTTCGCCATCAGCAATGCCATGCTGCCCAGCAAATCGGATCGCGTCGCCTGGCCCGCGTTTCTACTCATCATGCTGGGCGTGGCTCTGTTTCTCTATCTCATAGGCCTGCAAGAACGATTCCTGGCCAGCGTGGCCCAACCCGTCGCCGTCATGTTTGGCTATCTGGGTACCGCATTTTCGGTGGCCATTGCCGTGGACATTCTATTCGTCGTGGCCATCATGATCATCGAGAGCATTCTCAGCCGCATCCGTGGCATGAGCGTCAGCTACGGCAACCCACCCAACGAAGAGAGCGCGGCCTGACAAGGGTTCCGCCCAAACGATCAAGGAGTATTTTTCTATGCGTAGCCGGCTTGTAGCGTTGTTCGACTATGGGCAAAGCTTCTGGTACGACAACATTCGCCGCCTTTTTCTGGAAGACGGCACCGTGCAGCGGCTCATCAAAGACGATGGGCTGCGTGGGATGACCTCCAACCCGTCCATCTTCGACCAGGCAATCGGCAAGAGCAGCGACTACGACCATCAGATCGCCGCTCTGGGGCAAGAGACAGGCGACACCAAGACCATCTACGAAGCGCTGGCCCTGGCCGACATTCAGGCCGCCTGCGACCTGTTCGCGCCGCTATTTGTTGAGTCGGACCGGGGCGATGGGTATGTTTCATTGGAGGTCTCCCCCCATTTGGCCCGCGACACCGAAGGCACAGTCGTCGAGGCGCGGCGGCTCTTTGCAGCCGTTGATCGCCCCAACGTCATGATCAAGGTGCCGGCCACGTCGGAAGGCATTCCCGCCATTCGCCAACTCATTGGCGAGGGAATCAACATCAACGTGACCTTGATGTTTAGCATGGCCCACTACGAAGCGGTCGCCCAGGCCTACATTGACGGCCTGCGCCAATGGATAGCCAACGCGGGCGATCCCCATCAGGTCGCGTCAGTCGCGTCGTTCTTCGTTAGCCGCGTCGACACCAATGTCGATAAGTTACTGGCGGCTATGGACGATCCATCGGTGGCGTCTTTGCTTGGCAAGGCGGCCGTCGCCAACTCGCGGCTTGTCTACCAGCGCTATAAGGAGTTGTTCGAGGATGCGCACAGTCCATTTACCGGGATGGCCGCGGCGGGCGCGGCGACCCAACGACTGCTGTGGGCCTCTACCAGCGTCAAGAGCCCCGACTATCCCGACACGATGTACATCGACGAGTTGATCGGGCCGGACACAGTCACGACCATTCCACCGGTGACTATCGACGCCTTCCGCGACCACGGCACGCTTGGCAGCACGCTGGAGTCCAACCTGGAGGAAGCCAGAGCAGTGATGGAGCAGCTCGACGCGTTGGGTGTCGACATGACGGCCGTCACCGAACAACTCCAGGACGATGGCGTGACCGCCTTTGTCAACTCGTTTAACTCGCTGTTCGACACTATCGAATCGAAGCGCGACGAGCTGGTCGATGCGGCCGCCTGACATCATGGACATCGACATTCACGCTGTGCTCGCCTCCTCCGCCATTTTTGACGAGTTCAACGAGGCGCAGTTGGCGCTCGTGTCCGCACTGTGTGACCCACAGTCGCTGGCGCAGGATGCTGTCATTTTGCGCGAGAACGAGGCCAGCGACGATCTGTACATCATCGCCCAGGGCAGCGTCGTCGTCTGGATGGCGCCCGACCCGGCCCATCGGCCTGCCGAGCAGATCAAGCTGGCGGAGCTGCACGCGGGCCAGGCAGTGGGCGAGATGGCACTTGTCGATCGGGGTCTGCGCTCGGCGACTGTCCTGGCGAACAGTGACGACACGATCCTGCTTCGCATTCGGCGCGACCATCTCACTGCGCTGAGCGAGACCTACCCGCTGCTGGGCTACCGGCTGATGCGTAATCTGGCAGTCAATCTTGCGGCCAAGATTCGAACGACTGACTGGCTTGTGCGGCAGTATCAGATTCAGGCCACTGCCCTGGGCCAACAGGAGTGAGGGCACGAGGAAGCCACAGGCAAATCATGGAGAGTCAATGCGCATTGGCATGATCTCCGCCACTTATGACGCCGACGTCATCAACGGTGCGCTGCGCATGGTGGCGCTCTACAAGAGCAGTCTGGAGCAGCGTGGGCATGAAGTAACCGTCTTCACGCTGGGCAGCCAGGCGGGCACCGACCGACATGCTGGTGTCGTGCGGTCGCCCGGCGTTCGTCTGGGCGACCATGGCTACTATATCGCACTGGGTTACACGCCCGCAGCGCAGCAATTGCTGGCCAGCATGGATATCGTCCATTGCCACCACCTGCTGATGGGGCTGGAGTTTGCCCATCGCTACGCCCACTGCCCCATTGTCTACACCAACCACACCCGTTACGATCTGTATACGGGAGCTTACACGCCGCTGCCTCAACCGGCGGCCGACGCCGTGATGCGCCGCATGTGGCCGGAGCTGACCGCGCTGGCCGACACCGTCATCGCGCCGTCCGCCAGCATCTGTGCTGTCATGGACGCCTTCGGCGTTAGCTGCCCCACCGTCGTCATCGAAAACGGCATCGACCGGCGGCCGTTCCTGACGCCGTCCCAGCCCCGGACGCTGCGCGACCTAGGCATCGTTGAACCTGACGCGATTTTGTTGATCTATACGGGCCGTCTTTCCGCAGAGAAAGGGTTGAGTACACTGCTGCGGCAGTTTAGCGTGGCCCACGGCCAGGATCCCCGGCTGCACCTGCTCCTGCTCGGCAAGGGTCCTCAGGAGGAAACGCTGCGAGCGCTGGCCCGACAACTTGGCGTGGACCGGGTCACCCACTTTGCCGGTTCGGTACCCTATGCTGATGTCGCCAACTGGCTGGCTGCCGCGGACCTGTTTGTCTCACCTTCAACCAGCGAGGTCCATCCCCTGTCGGTCATCGAAGCGATGGCCGCCGGCAAGCCCGTCCTCGCCATGCAGTCACCGGGAATGTCGGACATTGTGGTAGAGGGGCAGACGGGCCGCCTGGTCGCCAATGCTGATGAGTTGGCCGGCGCGATCGTCGAGCTGGCAGCCGATCCTGTAGGCCGCAGCCAGATGGGGCAAGCAGGTCGGGCCGCCAGCGACCGGTTCGACATCGACCGAACGATCGACCTGACCCTGGAGCTCTACGCGCAGCTGCGCCGGCAGCGGCCCGACCGGGACCGGGACGAGCCACACGGCCGTTGGTCAGAGCGAACAGAGCGGTGGCTGACGCTGCGCGACCGGCTGGCGACCCGGCTGGGCGATGGTGCAAAAGAAGCGGAGGGCATCCATGACCGCTGACCAGAACCGGCAGCCCACCCATCGCCAGAAACTGGGTCGCTGGGGCGAAGCCCTGGCGGCCGACCGCCTGCAAGCGGATGGCTACGAAATCCTGGCCCGCAACTGGCGCTGTGGTCAGGGCGAAATCGACCTCGTTGCCCGTGACGACGACATGCTAATCGTTGTGGAAGTGAAGACTCGCCGCAGCAAGGCGTACGGCTACCCCGAAGAAGCGTTGACGACGCGCAAGGCGCAGAAACTCATCGACCTGGGCGTTGCCTACGTCGCCGAACTGGACGACCCAGATATCCCCTGGCGGATCGATCTCGTCGCAATCCAGATTGACAGCAATGGTAAGCTTGAAAGGTATGAGCACATACCGGATGCAGTACGTGGCTGGTAGCTTGTTGGGACGACGCCGGGTAACCAGGGCTACAATCCTGATAGGTAGAGCGAGATTCAAATATGTCAGTTGAGCCGAAACGGATACTCATCCTGACTGCTGCAGTCGGCAACGGCCACGAAAGCGCCGCGCGCGCGGTCAAATGCGCACTGGAGGAACAGGTCGGCCCGGACTGTCAGGTGGACGTTTGCAATCCGTTTGATGAACCGGTCGTACCGGCCATCGTCCGCAACGCCCAATCTGATCACACCGACCTGGTGCGCGAGTTTCCCCACTTCTACGCGCTGGGGCTGCGATTTACCGACTCCGATCTACTGAAGGGCATCGGCAATTTGGCGGGGCTCGTCGCATTGAGAGACGCCATGCCCAACATCATGGCTCGCTACCAACCTGACGTGGTCGCCGCCACACACCCGCTCCACCTGGAACCGCTGCTCTCCTGGATCGACGAAACCGGGGCGAGGATCCGCACAGCCACCATCGTCACAGACCTCACCCAGGTCCATCGCCTCTGGTACAACCCTGGTGTGGATCTCTGTCTTGTGCCGACCGAGGAAGCAAGGATACTGGCAATTCAGCGGAATATGCCGCCGGAGAGAGTTGTCGTGACCGGCCTGCCGGTCGACCCTGCTTTCGGACATGGCGATGTCGACAAGGACGCTCGTCTGCGAGACCTCAACCTATCGCCTGACCGCGCAACAATCATCGCGGTCGGCAGTAGGCGCGTGCTGGACCTGGAACAGTATGTCACCGAACTCAACGACGCGAGCTTGCCAGTCCAGCTGATCCTGGTTGCCGGTGGGGATTCAGACCTGTACCATGCGCTGCAAGCGATAGACTGGCAAATACCGGTGGCGTTGTTCGACTACGTAGACGAGTTACCCCAGCTGATGAAGCTAGCCGAGGCGATCGTCTCCAAGGCGGGTGGGCTTATCGTGGCCGAATCGCTGGCCGTAGGGCTGCCGCTCCTGATCGTACCTTCCACGCCGCGACACGAAGCGGGCAATGCCGCCTACGTGGTGTCCAACGGAGCAGGCTACTGCGTGGACGAGCCTGCTATGCTTCGCCACACCGTGAAGCAGTGGCTGGCAAACGATCGGGTGGTTTGGAAGGAGCGAACCGCCAATGCACTTCGCATCGGGCAGCCGGATGCAGCCTACGCGACCGCTCGCCACTTATGGCGTCTGGCCGAAACGGCGCCCGTCGCCCACCGTGCGAGGCGCGCCAGGTGAAACCGACGCGCCCATTACTGATTGTGGCCGGCCCCACTGCCGCCGGCAAGACAGCTCTTTCACTCGATCTGGCCGACCAGTTTGAGGGAGAGATCGTGTCGGCCGATTCCCGGCTTTTCTACCGGGGAATGGACATAGGCACGGCCAAACCCACCCCGGCCGAGCGAGCCGCCGTCCCCCACCATCTGATCGATCTGTGCGAACCGGACCAAACCCTGAGCCTGGGTCAATACCAGCGGCTGGCCTACGCCACGATTGACGACGTGTTGGCCCGAGAGAAGTTGCCCATACTCGTTGGGGGCACGGGTCAATATGTCATGGCGGTGGCGGAGGGCTGGGGCATCCCTGAGGTCGCGCCCCACCCTGCATTACGTGAGGCGCTGGAAGACCTGGGCGGGCGGGAGTTGGCGCGCTGGCTGGATACGCTCGACCCGGAAGCATCCGGTCGTATTGACGCCCGCAATGTGCGCCGCGTCATCCGCGCACTTGAAGTGACACTCGTCACCGGGCGGCCGATATCGGCGCTGCAGGCCAAGTCGTCGCCACCCTATGAGATGTTATGGCTCGGCCTGGATCGCGAGCGAGAGGAGCTGTACCAACGAATCGACAGCCGTGTCGATCGAATGATGGCGGGTGGGCTGCTTGACGAGGTGACTGCGCTGCGTGCAGCAGGTTATAATCGCGGCGTTCCGTCGATGAGTGGCCTCGGTTATCGCCAGCTTCTTGATCATCTGGAAGGTGACTTGTCGTTAGAAGAGGCAGTCGAGCGAATCAAGTTCGAGACCCACCGCTTCGCTCGGCAGCAGGCGACGTGGTTTCGCCGCGACGACACTCGCTTCTCCTGGCTTGACCTGAGCACTCTGTCCGATCCATCCCTTACCGCGTCACGCCTGGTGGCAACATGGCTGGACAGTCAGCCAACGCCACACTGACCCGACCAACCGCCCGGTCGCCCTATCTGTTCGTCTACGCCGACCCAATGCCCCACTATCTGCAAATTAACGGCCTCGACGGTCCCCTCCTGCAACAGTTCGGTTGTGACTGCGGCCGCTGCCGCGCCCCGGAACGCCAGGCCAACACGTCCGCCTCGCTCATCGTCACGAACGACGACGGTCAAACGGCCGCCCATATCCTGTTCGACGTCGGGCTGGGCGTGGTGGACAGCCTCATTGCCAGCCCGCTTCTGGCCGGAGAACAGGCCCGCCTCGACGCGATTGTCCTCACCCACTGGCATCCAGACCACGTAGCCGAGCTAAACCGTCTCTGTGTCGCCCACCGCGTCAATCAGGAGCGCCGCGGCCGAGCAGCGGGCCGCATTCCGCTATACTGTCGCAGTGGGACGGCAGCCTGGCTGCATCGGGAACAAGGCCATCTAGTCCGATCCTATCTCGAACTGCGCGAAATCGAAGGACAGCAGCCACCGGGGACGCTGCTTCCGCCACTGTCCGGCATGCCCGACGGGGTAGCGGTCACGCCGGTGGCGGTCTCCCACTACACGGCCGACCTGACAGCCGGCGATGATGCCAGCCTATTTCCCGCCTGCGCGGGCTACATCATCGAAATGCAACGCCGCAAGGTTGTTCTGCTGTGGGACCTCGACAGCGAGAATGCGTGGCTGGCCCAGCCGCAATCCGGGCGGAGCAGGCGGCTGTGGCCCGGATGATGGAAGCCGACATCCTGGCCATCGACACCTGCTACTGGCATCGCAAACCGCACCGAACGACCCACCCGGCTCTGGAAAACGTGGTTCGCTACGTTGATACGATGCGGCCACTCCTTACGCTGCTGATGCATCTAAGTGGGCACCCGGACGGCCCCGGCAATGCGGGCTGGGGTTGGACCAATGCGCAATGGACAGCCAATGCCGGGGAGCTGTGGCGGCAGCAGAAGCTGCCTGGCGAGGTGCTGGCGCCGTTTACGGGACAGATCTTCGCTCTGGAGTAACGCGATCTAGCCGGCCAGTTTCTGCACCTGACGGCGCATCTCTGATTCGAAGGCGGCGTCGGGGGCGAAGATGAGGTTCTCGCGGCGCACGATAGCCGCTCGCGCCGCCAGATAGCTCTCCAGCAGCGTCGCCACACCGGCGGCCGTCGTCTCGGTGTCGGCGCTGTACAGCGCGCCGATGAGCGGCCCATACGCCGGATCTTCTGGCGGCAGGGTGCGCACCAGCGGCGGAAGTGTGAAGTAGAGCAGCTCCAGGTAGGTGGGGAATGGCTTGTCCGCATCGCCCCGCTTGAGCTGGCGCAGCACATCCCACAACATGACCCAGAAGCGGTTGTCGATCTCTGTGAGTTCCTGGCCGCTCAAATAGGGCTGCGGCAGCGCCAGCCGTGCCGACTCTGCCTGGTAGGTGTCTGCCCAGCCGTCGCGGTCCTTCAGGGTGCGAATCTCGCGCTGCCACGGTGCCGGGGCCAGCGTCTCCCGCGATTCGAACAGATAGTCCGCTTTCGTACCGTTGCTGTAAAGGGCGATGTGTAAATGGGGACGGACATGTTCGGCGTCGAATGATCGGGCCGGAACATAAGGCATCACGGCCCGGACAAACGCTTCGCGCTCATTCCACGCGGCCGTCCGCGAGGCCTCATCGTCGTACACGAGGACGACGTCGACATCCGAATAGGCATCTTCGGCGCGGCGGCCAAACGAACCGGACAAGAAACAGACCGACACACTCTGTTCCGCCATGACATGACGTTGTAGACGACCGACAAAACGCTCTTGCTCAAACATAGGCTAGTTAACGAAACAACCGAAATAGGTAAAGACAAGCACTATCGATATGCCCAGCACAGCCCCGGCCAACACCTGGGCCACCGTATGCCGCTTCAGATAGACCCGCACCACACAGACGAGGATGACCAGCGGCAGGAAGAGGACGCTGACCACCCAGCCAAATACAAGCGACGCCATCAGCCACGTTCCGGCAGCAGCCGTCGCATGGATACTGATCAGCCACCGGGTGTTGATGACGCTCAGCAGCGACAGGGCGACGATGTTGTAGAGCGCCAGACAGAGAAGTAGTTCCGGCCCATTCAACAGCCAGATGACCGCAGCCGCCACAAACGACATGCCGAGGGCAATGAGGTAGGGCAGGTTGCGCTCCTGTTTCTGGCTCATGTGCAGATCGCCGATGCGACCGGAGCGAAGCATATAGCCAACGAAGAGAATGGGGACCAGCGAAGTCAGGACGCCGTAGAAAAACCCCCAGGCCAGGCCGGGCAAGACAGGCCGTTCATAGATGCCAAAAGCAAGGCCTGTCACAGCGAACATGACCGGCGGGCTGAGGACGTTGGAAATGTGGTAGGCCGCGCGGACCATGCCGACGCGATCTGTGGAAAACCTATCTTTGGGTACGGTCATGATAACAAAGCCGCCGCCGAAACGTGACCGCCATCGTTCCAGAGGCAAGGTGACGGGGTTCGGGGTAGATAATCAGACACCCATTATCCCGTCACCTTGCGATTTCGACCAGTACAGACTAGATCGTGCCTTCTTCCCAAGAGTCGAGATACTCAACCTGCTTTTCGGTGAGGGTGTCAATATTGATACCCATTGACTCCAGCTTGATGCGAGCGATCTCCTGATCGACTGCCTCAGGAATGATGTAGACCTTGTTCTCCAGCTTGCCATGATGGTCAACCAGATACTTGGCGGCCAATGCCTGCCCGGCGAAGCTCATGTCCATGACCGACGCGGGATGCCCTTCGGCGGCCGCCAGGTTCACCAGACGACCCTGACCCAGCAAGTTCAGACGATGGCCATTGTGCTTCATGACGTACTGCTCGACGAACGGCCGGACCAGCTTGGGGTCATCAACAGCCAATTCACGCAGCGCGGGCTTGTTGATCTCCACGTCAAAGTGACCGGAGTTGGCCAGCAAAGCGCCGTCCTTCATCAGTTCCATGTGGTGACGATCCAGAACATGGATGTCGCCCGTGGCGCTAACAAAGATGTCGCCAATCGGTGCGGCTTCGATCATCGGCATGACGCGGAAACCGTCCATGACCGCTTCGAGCGCCTTGAGCGGATCGACCTCGGTGACAATGACATTGGCTCCCAAACCGCGGGCGCGCATGGCGATACCGCGGCTGCACCAGCCGTAGCCGGCGACGACGAAGTTGCGCCCGGCAATCAGAATGTTGGTCGCCCGGATAATGCCGTCCAGGGTCGACTGCCCGGTGCCATACCGGTTGTCGAACATATGCTTGGTCATGGCGTCGTTGACGGCCATCATCGGGAACTTGAGCGCCCCGTCATTGGCCATCGAGCGCAGCCGGATGATGCCGGTGGTCGTCTCTTCGGTGCCGCCGTACATCGTGTCGATCAGGTCGCGCCGTTCCTTGTGGATGGTGCTGACGAGATCGGCGCCGTCGTCCATGACGATGTGCGGCTTGTGGTCCAGCACCGCATGGATGTGCTTGAAGTAGGTCTCGTTGTCCTCGCCCTTAATGGCGAAGACCGGGATTTCGTAGTTGGTCACCAGGGCGGCCGCCACGTCATCCTGCGTGCTCATCGGGTTACTTGCCGCCAACACCACATCGGCGCCACCCGCCTGCAGGCTAACCATGAGGTTGGCCGTCTCTGTCGTCACGTGCATGCACGCGCTGACGCGCAGACCAGCAAACGGCCGCTCGTCGGCGAACTGCTCCTGGATGCCGCGCAGCACGGCCATCTCCTGCTCAGCCCAATCAATACGGTGGCGACCACCAGTCGCCAGATCAGGGTTCTTAATATCGTATTCCATGATTTACTTGGTCTCCTTCACCTTCATGACACCTGCGCCTGCCAACGGCAGCCGGAGGTAGTTACTAACGAATCGAATGTAATCACTAATCCAGTAGAATATCCAGCGCGCCCTCGTCGTCAAATGACTCACGATAGCGCGCAACAAATGCTTCGCGCGTGTAGTGGTGGTTCTGCGGGCCCACCTGCTCCAGCACGTACGCAGCCGCCAGCGCACCTACGCGCCCGGCAATCGCCCACGGCAGCCCAAGCTGGATGCAGCGCAAGACACCGGCGCGGTACGCATCGCCGGCACCAGTCGGCTCCTTGACCCACAGAGTCGGCGCAACGGGAATGAACAAATCCTCGCCGTCTGCCACAATCCGCGATCCGGCTGAGCCGAACGTCACAATGACGCCTCCTGCTTGCTCCAGGATTTCGTTTTCGCTCAGTCCGGTCTTTTCCTGGATCAGGCTGAACTCATACTCATTGACGGTCAACAACATACATCCGTCCAGACCTTCGCACAGCTCCTCACCGCTGAGACGGATCGTCTGCTGGCTGGGGTCGTAGATGTAGGGGATGCTCAGCGCCTTGCACTCGCGGACGTAGGCCTGCATCGCGGTCGGGTCATTGGGCGTGATGATAGTCAGATCCGTGTCAGGCGCATACTCAGCAAACGTCAGCTTGTGCGCGTGGGCCATCGCCCCGGTGTAGAAGCTGGCGATCTGGTTGTGGTCTTCGTCGGTGTTGACGAAGAACGAAGCAGTGTAGTCGTCATCAATCTCAACGATGATCGACGTGTCCACCCCCTGCGCTTCCAGCCACTCGCGGTATTCGCCAAAATCCTGCCCCGCAGTCGCCATGACACGAGGGTGCCCGCCCAACAGCGCCATCGTGTAGGCGATATTGGGGGCGGTTCCGCCACGCTGCCGCTTCAGCGAATCGACCAAAAAGCTCAGGCTGACCTTCTCCATCTTGTGGGCAACGAAAGAGTCGGTGAACCGACCCGGAAACGACATTAGGTAATCGTAGGCGATTGACCCGGTGACAACTGTTTTCATAACGCCTCGTTCTGCTGCTATCATGCAGGCCGCCTCACAAACAGAAGCGCCGGACAGGGGTCCGGCGTGTCATACTGCCTGCGGCCTCTTGCTTCATTCACGTGGCCCAACCACCCGCTCTCGCTGGCCAGACGCTGGAAACAGCCGGCGCAAGGCCGGCTGCGATTCACTTAATAATTGACTGTGCACCGCTTCAGCCGATTGGTCCGAAAGCTATCCGGCGCACAACCCTGCCACTATAGTCAGGGCTGGTTACAAACGACCTTACAACGCGTCCTGCGCCACGCGGTTCATCGACGCCCGCTCTTCCTTTAGCACAGGTGTCGTCCCCAGCCGGTCGCGGAACATCGTCACAAGCGCCCGCAGTCCGTCGCTGGTCTTTATCTTCTTGCCCTCGGCGTACGTCCGAGGATTATAGCTGATTGGAATCTCAATGATCTGGTGGCCCGACAACAGGATTTTGTCCGGAAGCTCAAAGTCGAGATTGAAGTCGGTGGTGGTCAGATTGAGTGACTGGACGACATCGCCGCGCACCATCTTGGTCGCCGTCGCCACGTCCGTCAGATGACCGCCAAACAGGAAGTTGGTCATCATCGTCAGAAAGCGCACGCCCAAATAGGCATGAGCGTACTCATAGTTCACTTCGCCGCTGAGCACCCGGGAGCCGAAGATAGCCGCAGCGTTGGTCTCGTCCGCCTTCTGGCAGAAGCGCGTATGCTCCGCGGGGTCGTACTCGGCGTCGGCATCCTGAATGATCATGTAGTCGCCTGTCATGTTGGCGATACCGGTCCGGATCGACATACCTTTGCCCATGTTTCGCTCATGGAAAACGATGCGGATCTCCGGGTCGTGAATCTGCTGCAAAATCTCGCGCGTGCCGTCGGTGGAGAAATTGTCCACGACGATAATCTCGCGGGTCCAGCCGGGACCGAGGTCCACGGCCTTGGTCTGGGCGATGACATCCTCGATGGTCGCTTTTTCGTTATAGCAGCAAATGATCACGGAAAGCTTGTTCATGTCACTCAGCCTTTACACGTCGATTGCCGGGCCAAGCGCCCCGCACCAACGAAATCTAGCCATCACAACTGGGCAAAGAAACGGTCGAAGATGTCCAGCATGTAGTCGAGCCGGGTCTGGTCGAGGCCCGGATAGACACCTACGAAGAATCCGCCGCGCATCACCTCATCCGAAATCGGGAGATCACCAATCACTCGCGCCTCCACGCCTTCGTAGGCAGGCTGACGGATGATGTTCCCGGCGAAGATGAGCCGCGTTTGGACGCGATGGGCTTCCAGAAAACGGGTTAATTCATGCCGCAAGAACGGCGCTTCCTTTCGGACAAGCAGGGGCATGGCGAACCAGGCAGGATCTGCTTTTCTGTGCCAGGTGGGCAGCATGAGAAACTCCTCATACTGCTTCAGCCCTTCGAACAGATAGGCAAAATTCGCCTTGCGTTGCTCAATGAACGAGGGCAGTTTCTTCAGCTGCGCCACACCCATCGCCGCCTGCGGATCGGTCAACTTGAGGTTGTAGCCGATCTCCGAATAGAAGTAGCGGTGGTCATAGAAGCCGGCAATGCCCGGCACTTCGCGCTCGAAGCGAATGCCGCACTTGCCGTTCACCGGGTTGTCATAGCCACAGTAGCAATCCCGGCCCCAGTCACGCACGGCGCGGGCGATCTTCGCCAGCTTCGGCCGGTTGGTATACACCGCGCCGCCCTCGCCCATCGTGATATGGTGTGCCGGATAAAAGCTCAATGTGGCCATGCTCCCGAACGTCCCCACCATCTGCCCGTCCCACGTCGTCCCGAGCGCGTCGCACGTATCCTCGACGAGCATCAGGTCGTGTCGCTTCACGAACGCCATGATCGCGTCCATGTCGGCCGGGTTGCCCAGCGTATGGGCAAACATCAGCGCCCGCGTCCGGGAGGACACGGCTGCTTCCAGCTGCGACACATCCAGGTTGTAGTCGCCCAGACAACTGTCAATGAAGACGGGCGTCAACTGGTTCTGGATGATGGGGTTGACGGTGGTAGGAAAGCTGACCGCCGGAACAATGACCTCGTCGCCGGGACGCAGACCGTCCGGCAACTGGTGCGAGCGGAGCGTGGTGACCGCCACAAGATTGGCCGAGGAACCGGAGTTGACCGGGATCACCTCACGCACACCCAGGAACGCGCCCAGACTGGCCTCAAACTGCTCCGCATACGGTCCCGCCGTTAGCCAGAAATCCAGCACGGCGCTGACCATGTTTTGCAGCTCTTGCTCGTCATAGACCCGGCCCGCGTATTGTACGGTGGTCTTGCCCGGCACGAACTCTCTGTTCTCGTGCGCTTCTCTGTAGTATTTAGCGACCTGTTCCAGGATATCCTGTCGCAGATCTTCAGTGTCACCCATACCGCTCATTCCCGTTTTCGGCTGGCCCATCAGGCTGCGCCAACTGCTTGGGCTGCTGCTGATTGAACGAACCGCCCGGAGCGAATACTCCAGGATTGTGGGGCTATTTCTAGCCGACGGCGGATTATAGCACACCATAGGTCATCTCCAATACCCCCGCTGCCCGTCCGCCCTATTGGATCCCTCTGTCGGTTCGGGGACAGGCGTCGACGTAGGTTCCGGCGGCGGCGGCTCGGTAGGTTCTGGCTCCGGTGTGTTGGTCGGTGGCGGTTCGGGTGTGTTGGTTGGCGCTGGTGGCGGCGTCGCGGTCGGTGGCGGCGGTGGCGTGGCTGTCGGCGGCGCCTGCGTGGGCGGGACGGCCGTGGGTGGCACGGTCGTCGGCGGGACGGCTGTCGGCGGCACAGGCGTTGCTGTCGGCGGCACGCTGGTCGGAGGCACTGAGGTGGGCGGGACAGCGGTGGGCGGGACACTCGTGGGCAGCACCGGCGGCGTCGCCGTGACCGACGGAGGCGTGGCGGTCGGCGGGGCGAAGGTCGGGGCAAGTGTTGGGACAAGCGTGGGCGCTACGGTCGGCACCACAACTGTCGGTTGTGCTGTGGCTGGAGCAGGTGGCGGGCCAGATGTCGGCGGGGCGGCCGTCGGCGGCACCGGCGTGGGCGGGATCTCCGCTGTCGCTGTCGCCAGCGGCGGGGCTGTGGCAATCGGAGGCCCAGGCACGACAGGCGGCGCCGTCGATCCGGGGGGCAGGAATATCATCTGCCCGGCCGTCAGAGAAACGGAGTCACGACAGTTAGCCTGCAATACCGCATCTACAGACGTGCCCCGGTTGACAGCCAACGACAACATCGTATCGCCGGGTCGCACCTCGTAGCGCACCCACCACTGCGGCGGGCCGCATTGCAGCGCGGCAATCGGCTCGCTCGGCAGCAGCAGCTGCATACCCGCCGCCAGGGGGCTGCCGTCCAGACAGTTGGCCAGCGCGATCTGGGCCGCATCCGTTTGCGTGCCGGAAGCCAACGACGCCAGCGTCTCGCCGGCCTGCACCGTATAGAGCAGCCAGCCAGCCGGCACCTCGCCACACACGGTGAAAACTGAATCGTTGTCGCCTGTTGGCGGCACCGCTGTGGCCCGCGGATTCAGGTCGGGTCCGGGCAAGGCGGCTATAGGCAGATTCAGTGCCTGCTCATTGACACCGGCTGTGTAGGTGAGCGTAATGACCTCGCCCTCCCGAATGGCCGTCGCCTGCACATTGACAATAGGCAAGGCCCGCACCGTGTAAGGGGACTGGTCGCGCAGCGCATCCATCTGCGCCAGGAGCAGCGCGATCATGACAGTGGCCATGATGCCCGCCGTCAGGCCGAGGTTAATCCGCACCTGTCCGTTCTGTGGCTTGTCGTCCATAGCGTGAGCGCCCAACCGGCCGTTAGCCGGCTACCGAGGGCTCCTCCACCGACGACGCCGGACCATAGACGGCCGTCTCTGGCGGGCCGACCTCGATCACCGGCAGACGCAGGGAAAACGTCGTTCCCTCGCCAACCACACTGTCCAGCGAGACATCACCACCCATCGCTTGAGCCAGCCGCCGGACGACTGCCAGGTTGGTCTGGTTGTCGCCGAGTCCCGGAATAGGATCCGACCCGGCCATGTAGAATTGCGAATCGAATACGCGGTCCCGGTCCTCAACGCGAATCCCGCGCCCACTGTCGGTCACGCGAATGGATAGCGATGGACGACCCGCGCTGTCGCCGCCGTTGGCTGACACCAGATCGGCCTGCACTACAAGGGAGCTTTCCTCGGCGGTAGCACGGCAGGCGTTGTCAAGCAGGCTCAGCAGCAGCTGCTCCAGCACCTCTTCCCGGACAGCTACATCCGGCATCTCGCTGCTCAGCGCCAGATCGACCTGCAGATTCTTGTTGCGAATGACCGGCAGCACCGAGCCAACGGCCGCCTCAAGCGCGGGCAGCAAAGGCGTCGTCGGTGCGAGTTGAGGGTGGGTGTGCGCGGCAGCCGCCGCGACCGGCGCAGACTGCGCCGGTGGATCGGCAGAGGTCACTACCCTGGCTTCCGCCGCCACCAGCAGGCGACGCGTGGCTGCCAGCTCGGAGGTCAGCCGCTCAATCTCCGCTTCGAGTGCGACGAGTTCTACCGGATCAGGCTGCAGGCGATCATCACGAACGGTGCGGCTGTTGGCAATCGCCTGAGACAGGAACGCCGCCAGACTGGGCACCAGCGCTCTCTCCTGCGCCGACCATTCACTGACGGACGGATCCGCGGCTACAATTAGAAATCCCAGGCACGTACCGCCCGACATCAGTGGTTCGACAAAGGTGGGGCCGAGCGACCCCATGTTGAACTGCTGGGCCAGCTCGTGCACCTGCCGTGCCCCAACCCCGCGCGGCAGCAGTTCCAGACCGCGCTGCTGCTCCAGAGCGAGACGCAACGCTGAACGCTCCGACAGATCGAGCCGCCAGCCCTGACCGCCGCCTTTCGCCGGGGCGGGGCGCGCGTGATTGAACACGACACGCTGGCTGTTCTGCAGATCGGTCAGACCAATGGCCACAAACTTCGACGGCACCAGACCAGCCACCATATCGAGCGACTCATCCAGGCGAATTTGCAGGATGCGAGCCGCAATGACGTCGGTCGCCAGATCGAGCGATTGGGTAAGCTGTTCGGCCGTTTCCTCGCCTGCCTCATTGGCACTCACCAGGTTGCTGACATTCTCGCGGTACGCCAGCACGGCCCACAACGGGAAAGCGACCAGATAGCCCAGCCGTACCCAGTAAGCAGGCTCCACAAATAGAATGGCCGGCTGCGGGATGCTCCACAACTGTAAGACATGGGCTGCCAGCGGTACACCCAGGATCAGCGGGCGCAGCGTAAGCCGGCTCTTCTTGTCGAGCACCAGCCAGATCGTGCCCGCCCCCAGCACGAGAAGCTGCAAAATCGCCCAGACAAATGATTGGGTAGTGGAAGCGTAGGTGACCGCCACACGACCCGCTGCCTGACTCTGCCACTCCTGATAGAAGAAGAGCAGCATGACGGCCACAAGCGCCAGGGCGACCACAATAGTCGTGTCGGCCAGCCGGGGCCGGTCGGGGGCCACAATGACCACACCCCATACAAGCAAGAGGACAGTGGCCAGATCGATGGCTTGCTCCACGGGCGGCAGCACCAGCCGGGCCTGTGCTGCGTCTGAAGCCACAAACAGCCCCACGGCCAGCAATACAAGTCGGGCCAGGAATATACCGCGCGGCGGCAAACATCATCCGCCGCGCTCCCTCGTCGTTAGCGTCGCGCTGCCAGCGGGTGTAGCTGAGCGCCGCCACGACCTGGAGGGCGAAGAGCGTCACCAGATGGAAGACAAGGCTACCTGGCGGTCGATTCAGCAGTTCTACCGTTTGCTGCAGAAGATCCATACGATTGTGCGGTGATAACAGACGTCCCTATGGTGTCAATCCACGTAAGATTGACGCTGCTAGCATAGCAAAAACGGGGGGCTGTCGCTATGAAAGAACCGTTAAGTGATGTGAATTTATCGTGAGCTAGGCAGTTGGTCGCGGCCACGCTCGTAGCGCAGCGTGCGCGGTGAGGGCCGGGCAGCAAGCTCCGAGACCACCAGCCGCGACACCAAAGCCAACAGCCAGGGCAGCAGGAAGACTAGCGTCACGCCCAGATAATGGGTAGGCGGCTGCTGCCCGTCAAACCGCCAAACACGGACATGTCCGTAGACAATGACCGATACCTGGCTGAGCAGCAGAAACCACAGACCCACGTGCAGGCGATACGCCTGGCGAGCAGACGCTTCCGGCCTCGCGGCGTCGAGAAGCAGTAAGGGGAAGGGCCAGACAGCGTACCAGATGCGAAAGCTCAGGGCCTGATACAGATAACCCAAGAACACATTCGCTGCGGCCCACAGCGCCGAGCGACCGCGCCAGCATTGCCAGAGTAACCACGCCGCGAACAGGAGAAAGGCGACCCGTGCGGCTAATCCGAGGGTGTCCAACGGCAGATCGACGCCGCTGGCCTCAAGTCTGAACCAGCTGGCCACGGTCACAGAAAAGCCGGCGAACGCAGTGGCTTCCTGCACCAGACGCAAACCCAGACGCAAGGGTGTGACCAGAGCGCTGTCCGGACCGCTCCAGGGCCAGAATGACAGCCAACCGATCAGGACTGCGCCGCCTCCGGCTATGAGCGCATACCTCAGGCGCATCCGCCAGGAAGGCAGATCGCGCACTGCGGCGACGAAGAAGAACGGCACTGCCAGCGCCGCCACCGGCTTGGTCAGCACCGCCAGCACCATCACCCACAACCCGATGACATAAGCCTTGCGCTGCATCACGAACATACCGAGGAGGAGCCAGAACAACATCAGCCCATCGTTATGGGCGCCCATGACAAACGTCAGAAGCAGCGCCGGATTCCAGGCCCACAGGACCGTGAACGCAGTGCGTCGCCGAGCCGCTTGCCCGGCGAGCATCGCCCAGATAAGGGCTGCACAGCCGAGGTGGATTGCCAACCCGACAATCTTGAACAAAATCATGCTGGTCGCCAGCTCCCCGCCCGCGAGCGTCGTCACCGCTGCCGCCACCCCTTCCCATGCCGGCCCGTACGGCGTCGTTTCGCTGGCCCACTCCCCTGCCAGCGGCAAGTACGGATCGTTGGCAAAGGAGTCGCGGGTCATCTCGAACGGGCTGGCATCGTAAACGGTACTGATCCGACCGGAAATGACGTACCGGAAGATGTCGGTGGAGTTGACGGAGTAGGTCAACAGGAGAGGCGCGGCCAACATTGCCGCGACCAGCAGCACAACCGCCAGCGACTCGCGAGGCCCGGCTCCCTGGCGCGTGCCGCTTTCTTGCGACACCCGTTCCCTCCCGGACCAGACGTGCCAGAAGGCCAACACATAGAGGCCATAGAGGGCGACGAGCAGCAGCGCGTAAAGCAGACCTTGCCGAAGGCTGGGAAGGAACGTGCGAATGTCGGCGGCGGGCACCCGGTCGACGTTCGGCAGAAGCGGGAACCAGGCGTAGAGCACCCAATAGCCGAGCCCACTGGCCACAACGACCGCCCACAGGGGAATGCGGCGGCCGATTGCTGTCAGCAGTGACTCGCCCTCAGTCGGCGCTGGCCCCGATCGTTTCTGACTGCTCGACCACAGTTCCATTATCTTCGAACTCGCGCCCATGCTTGTCCAGCGGCACCACCAGAGTCACGGTCGTGCCTTCATCCGGCGAGGACTCCACGCGCAGCGATCCATCAATACGTTCGGCGCGTTCGCGCATGTTGACCATGCCCAAACTGCCGCGCGTACTGTAATCGCGGCTGACATCATACGTATCGAAGCCGACCCCATTGTCGCGCACGCTAACGACAAACAGATTGTTCGTCTGCCACAAACGCACGTCGATCCGCTGGGCATGAGCGTACTTGCGAGCGTTGTTCAGCGCTTCCTCAACGATGGAGAAGACGACACCCTGGGCCGGCTTGCTTAACAGGCTGCCGTTGTCGCCGCCCACGAGACGCATCTCGACGCCATCCGACTCGCTGTACCGCTTAAGCAACGTGTCGATGGCCGGGCCAAGCCCTTGCGTCTCCAGCACCAGCGGGCGCAGAGTAAACAGCATGCCGCGCACTTCACTGGACGTCCGCTTGGTCAGATCCTCGATCTTCTTCAACTCTTCCTTGGCCCGCGCCGGGTCTTGCTCCACCATCGTGCGCACAAAGCTGAGGCGCATGGCAATGGCAGCGATTGTCTGTGTCGGCCCGTCGTGGAGATCGCGGGCCAGCTCTTTTCGGGCCTCTTCATCGGCCTCAATCAGGCGATGCTTTTCAGCCTCCAGGCGCTGGTAGAGCTGCGCATTCTGCAGCGCGATGACGGCCTGATCGCCCACCGCCTTGAACAAATCGATGTGGTCTTTATCAAACTGGACGGGCGTATCGGTGCCAATGACCATCGCGCCAAAGACCTGGAAGCCGGCGCGCAGCGGCACGCACACAGCCGTCAGCGAATCGCGAAAAGCGGCGTAGACGTGTAACTCCGGATCCGCCTGGGGGTTATTGGTTATGACTGGCTCTGCCTTTTCGAACGCCGTCCCTACCACGCCCTGCTCGCCGGGAATCGACACGTTCTGGTCGCGGCCCAGGAAGCGCCGCCGGGCAATCGGCCGCAGTACATCGTCCTCATAAAGAAACACAGCCCCGACCAGCGAGTCTCGCGGGATACCCATCTCTTCCAGCGCCAGGCTGCATACGTCCAGCGACTGCTCCACCACGCGCTCAAAGCTCAGGGTGGCGCTCAGCGTCGAAGCCATCATCTGCAGCGATTGTGCCCGGTCGTTGGCCAGCCGCAGTTCGCGCAACTCCTGACCGACGAGCAAGTTCATATCGTCGACCAGCTCATCCCTGGCACGACTACTCACGTTCAGGATGAGCGTGCCGCCGAGAAAAATGAACAGTAACCCCAAGACAAGTTCGGGTATCCAGTCGTCAACCGGCTGCCGGCCAATCATGGCAAAAAGCAGCACAAAAACCACCACCTGGACAACAATCAGGCTGACCAGAATGATGGCAATGCGCTTGTTTAGCCAGGAGAAGACTGCTTCTACAGCCTTCGCAATCGATTCACCCATAAGTTCTTAGGGGCCGCAGTCGTATGGTCCTGTGCCGGGGAAAGTGGCTCGGTTGCGTTGCCAGTGGGACGTGGAGCACGACAGGCCCAACTATCATCAATACTAGTATAGAGCCTAGCCAAAAGAATACAAGATTCAGCGACACTGTCCTATAATGGCCGCATAGCAAAAGGGGATACCAATGAAAGCATTTGTCACAAGCGGCACCGACTTCACCAGCCGACACCTTGTCCGCCTACTCCGCAACCGCAATTACGACGTCTACGGATTGGCCGAAACGCGCCGCGATGCGCAGGTTCTGCAAACCCTCGGCGCCCACATCGTGCCCGGCAGCATTACCGACGCCGCCTCTATGCGCGAGGCGATGGCAGGCAGCGACATCGTCTTCCACACGGCCGCCTGGCATGATGAGGGACCTGCGGGACGATCGCAAGCGGAAACGGTCAACGTGTCCGGCACGCGTACGGTGCTGGAACTGGCCCACGAGCTGGGCGTACCACGCATCATCTACACTAGCAGTGTGGCTATCTATGGTGACACTGAAGGACAGTTGGTAGATGAGAGCTACACAGCGCCCGGCCCGCCGGCCAACGAGTTCGGCCGCACCAAATGGTTGGCCCATTACGAAGTCGCCTTGCCGTTGATTCAGCAAGGAGCGCCGATCACGATTGTCCTGCCGGGCGTGGTTTACGGCCCCGGCGTCACCGGCTGGTTGGCCAGCCTGATGCGCCTGTTCTATCGTGGCCTGCTGCCCGTCGTCCCCGCGCCGGAGACCACCCTCACCTACGCCTACGTAGAAGACGTGGCGGAGGGTCACCTGCTGGCGGCCGAAAAGGGCGCCGTCGGTGAGTCGTATATCCTGACCGGCCCGGCCATTTCATTCGGCGAACTGGTTGAGTTCTGGGCACATCTGACCGGGAAACGTGCCCCAACGGGCGGCGTTTCCGCCGGCGTTGTGCAGGGTATCGCCCCGGCAGTCGGGCGGGCGCAGCCACTGTTCTCACTGCCACCGGCGCTGACAGAAGAAGTGCTTAGCGTGCTGGGCAGCACCAATATCGCTCGCTCGGACAAGGCCCGGGCCCAGCTCGGGTGGCAGACGCGCGCCATCCAGAGCGGTATGACGGAAACGTTTGAGTGGATTGCTGCGTCGGAGCCCGTAGAGCCGATGGAGCGCGAGAAACGGATGGCGACCATCACCCTCGTGGCAGGAGCAGCGCTCTTCCTGTGGTGGTTATTGCGACGACGGTCCGGGTCGGATTCTGACGAGGCGTAAGCGAGAGATCGAATTCAGCCGCGGTGCGGCGCGTGTACGACGATTTGCTAAATCGTATCTCCGCAGTTTAGCAAATCGCGTCACAAGCTGTTCGGAGAAAAGCGACTAATAAACCACTAGACCTCTACACCGGCCATCATGAGGCCAAGCATCTCGGGCGTTGCTTCATCGCGCATGACTTCGCCCATGATGCGACCCTCGTAAATGACGATGATCCGGTCAGAAAGGGCCATCGTCTCTTCCAGGTCCTCGGAAATGAGCAGTGTGGCCGTACCGAGTTCTCGCTGCTCCAGCAGGCGCGCATGGACATACTCGGTCGCGCCGATATCCAGCCCGCGCGTGGGCTGCGACGCCACCAGCACCTTGGGCCCGCGTGATATCTCGCGGGCGAGAATGAGCTTCTGAATGTTGCCGCCGCTCAGATTCTTCACCGGCGTCTCCAGCGATGGCGTCTTCACGTTGTAGTCGATCACCCGCTCCTGCGAGACAGCCGCAATCGCCTTCTGGTCAAGGAAACCCGCTCGCGAGTAAGGCGGCTTGTTGAACTCCCGCAGGATCATGTTCTCCGAGACGTCGAAATCCTTGATCATGCCGTCACGCATGCGCTCCTCTGGAATGTAGGAAACGCCCAGCTCCATAATCTGGCGGGGTGAACGACCGGTGATGCGGGCTTCTCCCAACCACAACTCACCTTCCATCGTCGGCCGCAAACCGGCTATGACCTCGGCCAACTCCCTCTGGCCATTGCCGGAGACACCAGCCAGGCCCACGATCTCGCCAGAGTGCACATCGAACGAAACGCCATGGAGAGCCACCTGCTCGCGGTCGCTCAACGCAAACACATTGTCCAGCCGCAAGCGCATCGCTCCTGGCTCGATATCGACCAAATCTGGTCGAGCGCCAAGGGCACGACCGACCATCATCTCTGCCAACAGCTCCTTGGTTGTTTCGGAGGTTGGCGTATTGCCAGCCACGTGTCCGTCTCTCAGCACAGTGACGCGTTCGCTGATCTCCATCACTTCGTGAAGCTTGTGAGAGATGAAAATGAGCGCGTGGCCATCTTTCTTCATTTGCTGCAGCGTCAAGAAGAACTCATCGACTTCCTGCGGTGTCAGGACGGCCGTCGGCTCATCCAGGATCAGCAGGGCCGCGCCGCGATACAACGCCTTTATAATCTCCACGCGCTGCTGCTGACCAACAGAAAGCTGCCAGACATACGCATCGGGATCAACCTGGAGACCATAGAGTTCGGCCAGCTCCAGGATACGCGCCGAGACACGCTCCGGATCCGTGAGGAACCCTCGTGACGAG
This sequence comes from uncultured Chloroflexia bacterium, assembly GCA_963715935.1. Classification (GTDB taxonomy): domain Bacteria; phylum Chloroflexota; class Anaerolineae; order Promineifilales; family Promineifilaceae; genus Promineifilum. Next base: position 1,717,761 of record CAVQSM010000011.1, read on the forward strand.
GGCATGCCCAGAGCGACATTCTCGGTCACTGTCAATGTCGGCACCAACATAAAATGCTGGTGGATCATGCCAATGCCCAAGTCAATGGCGGTGGCAGGCGAGTCGATATCCTGCACCACGCCATTGAGCGAGATCGTCCCCTCATCCGCCTGGTACAGACCGAACAGGATCTTCATCAAGGTACTCTTGCCGGCGCCGTTTTCGCCCAGCAAGGCATGCACCTCACCGGAGCGCACGTCGAAGTCGACATGGTCGCTGGCCAGCACGCCGGGGAACCGCTTGACGATCTGGTGCATCACCATGTGGTCGATGCGCGGCGATCCTGATGGAAGAAGGTTTGTCTCGGTCATAAGGTCACCTGATGCGTTATCACAAAGGGTGGCCGGTTGTCGGACGCGCTGGCCCGACAACCGGCGGCACGCCCCGTCCAGAAGACGAGGCGTCATCATTAACTCAGTCGGTTACTCGCTGGGGCCTTCCATGCCCTGCAGCAGCTGTGGCAGGTACCAAATCTGCTCGTCGGTCGCGACTTCGCCTTCGGCGATGTACTCCGTACCGTCTTGCAGGAAGATGGGACCGGACCAGACATTGATGTCGCCCGAGGCCAGACCGGCGATGAACTCGTCCAGCGTGGCTTGCTGCTCGGCCGTCAGGCCAGGCCCACTGATCCAGCCAACGTGGGTCGTGTCGTTATCGGTCAGGTCGTCCCAGTTCGGCGGGAGCCACTCCCAGCGCTGGTCCCAGGTGCCCGCCATGACTTCCTCGGCGGCGTTCGTGTACGACGGCGCCCAGTTGAAGTAAGGCACACCCAGGCAGATCTCCGGCGCAGCGTCGCAGGCGCCCTCGAAGTCATACGGCACAGCCCAGACAACGTCGCCCTGTGCGGCACGCTGGCCGGTCACGTCGATTCCCTCAGTCGTGTCGATGCCGCTCAGAACGACATCTGCACCACGATCCAGGAAGCTGGTCGTAACTTCGGTCGGGTCCAGCGTCACACCGGGAATGTTGAACCAGAAACCGATCCAGGTGACGACGAACTCAAGGTCCTCGGCACTCAGACCGCGATAGTTCTCGTAGCAGTAACGAGCGCCTTCGTAGGCGGAAGCCGCCAGACGGCGTGTCTCAAAGTTGATCAGCGGCCCAAGATATCCGATGGTACCAGTTTCGGTCGCCAGAGCGGCCGAGCAACCAGCGATCGCCTTCATATCTTCCATGCGGCCCATCAGATTGCTCAGATTAGGCGGTGCCTCACCTGTCCACGCATCGTCACCGGAGACATTGATGAACGTAACGTCCGGATACTTCTCGGCTACGCCCAGCGTATCTTCTTCGAACTCGTCGGAGGTCGTGATGATGAGCTTGGCGCCTTCGGCCACCATATCATCGACCACCCCTTCAACCGTCGCTTCCGGCTTATCAGCCGCGTTCAACGATTCGAACGCGATCAGTTCGGTGCCCGGCACATTTTCGACGACACGGTTGCCGCCCTCAAAGTGGGCCTGGCTCCAGCCGCGGTCGTTGCGCGGGCCGACGAGGATCATGCCGATAACCAGCTCGTCCATCGTCTCGCCCATCGCTTCCGAGGTGTCCTCTTCAGGAGCCATTTCGCCGCTACCGCCACCCACGAAAGACGCCACAGCCGCCTCAGCAGCAGCCATCGCTTCCGCCGGGATGTCGTAGTCAGGCATTGTAATCCATCACCAGCCCGCCGTTTTCCAGCGTAATGACGAAGGACTCACCGCCGAGCACGCCGTTCTGGACGTTGGCAATGATCTCGTCCAGTACCACCGTCCAGTCATAGACCTGATTGGCCACAACTGTCTCCGGGGCGAACGACGTTTGACTCGACTGCGTGCCAAACCAGGGCACGCCATTGTCCCGAGCCACGCCAATCGCGCCGACGACCATCTGGGCCGTACCGGACATCGCATCGGCGCCCGCGCTCACTAACGTGCTGGCCGTTTCGGAGGCCAAAGCTACATCGCTGAACGAGCCTGTGTAAGTGACGTTGACTTCAACGTCCGGGTTCGCCGATTCGGCGCCGGCCACGAAGCCGTCCACATACAGCTTGGCGTCGCCGGTCTCAATGGGGCCAACCACACCGAGGATGTTGCTCTCGGTCATGTTGGCCGCCATCACACCGTTAACGAAACCACCCTGATCGGAGGCTGCCTCATAGGCATAGATATTGTCGATACCAAATGTGTCAGCCGTCGTGCCCCAGGCAAAACTGGTTTCCGGGAAGTCCGGAGCGATCTCTTGCAGCGAGCTGCCGTACTGCGAGCCGTGGGCGATTACCAGATCGTACCCCTGGCTGGCGTAGTCACGAATGGCAGACGCTGCATCGTCCACTACGAATAGATTGTCCGAGTAGTCAAACTCAAAGTTATCAGCGCCCATCTCACTCTGGATAGCGGTCAGCGCGTCGTAGATGCTCTGGCTAAAGGCCAGGTCATTGATAGCGCTGGGCATTACCACAGCAACCCGGAAGGGTCCCATCGCTTCTTCCGCCGGGGCTTCCACTTCTTCGGGCGCGGCTTCTTCGACAGCCGTAGCAACTTCCTGGACTGCGTCCTGGACCGCTTCGGCAGCGTCTTCTACGGTGCCGGTACCGGCTCCACCGCAGGCGCTGACAACCAACGCCAACAGGATCAGAACAAGTAACCATACACTCTTTTTCATGTCCTTCCTCTCCATACTAATTAGGTAAACACGTGCGAACCTGTATTGGGTTCTTATCGTTACCGGTGACATTCGTCACGGGCTGCGATCTACGATCTACTACCTTGTTTCACTCTGCAATCGGCCGGGTTCGAGTTTCGGCTCTGTTCCGACCAGCTAATCTACCTGAAACCTCTCAAGCGATATCCTACCACCTCCTCGTCACTGGCCGCCTGATGCAGACGGCCGAGATTCGCGCTACTGTCCGCGCTCGTAAATCTTGGTTAGCGCCGACGGCTGGCGTACCCGGCCGGCGGCGAAAATCAACACAACAATCGTCAGGATATAGGGCAGCATAACTGCCAATTCTGACGGGATGGGAATACCCAGCACCTGCACCCACACCTGAAAGGCGTTGACCATACTGAACAGCAGCGCGCCGAACAGGATGCCGAACGGCCGCCAGCCTCCGAAGTAGACCAGAGCCACGGCGATGAAGCCGATGCCATTGGTCAGGTTCTGCTGGAAGACGTTGAGCAGGGCGATGGACAGCGACGCGCCGGCCACACCGGCTAACACACCACCCATCGTTACTGTAATGTAGCGGGTCGCATTAACGCTGACGCCAAGCGAATCGGCCGCCGCCGGGTTCTCGCCTACAGCCCGAACCTTCAGGCCAAGCGTCGTCTTGTTCAGGATGAACCACGCCAGAGGCACAATGAGGTACGCGCCATAGACCAGAATGCTCTGGCTGAACAGTACCTCACCCAGAATGGGGATGTCGCTCAGGAACGGTATCTCTACCGGCCGGAAACCGCTGACGGTTTCCACAGTGCCCAGCGTACGCTGGAAGAGCAGCTCGCTCATGCCCAACCCGAACAGGTAGACACCGATACCGCTGATGCCCTGTTCCGCCTGGAAGGTCACACTAATGACCGCCATCGCCAGGCCCATCAGCCCGCCGACCAGAATGGCCGCGCCCAGTCCGAGCCAGGGATTCTCCGAAATGAAGGTCACATAGAACGCGGCAAACGCGCCCATTAGCATCATGCCGTCGACGCCCAGATTAAGCACACCGCTGCGCTGGCCGAACATCTCGCCAATCGACGAGTACAGGTACGGCGTTGCCAGCCGGATGCCGGAGGTTAGGATGCCGACGAGAACAGGGATGGCAAACAGATCACTGATCATGCCTCAAACTCCTGTCGAACATCGAGCGGTGTATCAGCCATTTCGTCCGGCGTTTCGCCAGGGGCCACGCCCAACTGTCGCCGCTGCGCCAGCCTGCGGCTGATGATGTCGCTGCTGACAACGAACACAACGACCAGGCCGTTCAGCGCGGTAATGAACGATGCGGGCACCTGCATGGCCCGCTGCAAGCTGTTGGCCCCCACGATAAGCGCACCAAAAATGAATGCCGCCGGTATCGTGCCAATGGGGTTCAGCTTGCCGAACAACGCCGCTACAATGCCATTGAAGCCGGCACTCCCTGTGAAACCGGCGGCCGAACCATCAGTGAACATGCGGTGATGCACCCCATACACCTGAATCGCCCCGGCCAGCCCGGCAAAGGCGCCGCTCAACAAGAGCGCCAGGACGATGTTACGATTGACGTTGATGCCTGCGTACAAGGCGGCCGCTTTATTCAAACCTACCGCCCGAATCTGATAACCGATCGTCGTCCGCCATAAAAAGATATAGACCAGGAAGGCCAGGATGACCGCAAGCAGCGCCCCCAGATGGAGCCGGGTGGGCACAAGCCGGGGCAGGTCGAACAGGCGCTCCAGTCTGGCCGTCTGTGGAATCCGGGAGGCGGCCTCCAGCTGAGCCGGGTCGATCAGGGGACCGCGCAGAAGGTAGTTCATGATCTGCACGGCAATGATGTTGAGCATAATGGTGCTCAGAATCTCATTGACGTTGTAGTACGCCTTGAGCACGCCGGGGATACCGCCCCACAGCGCTCCGCCCAGGAACCCGGCTACCATCGCCGCCGGCACCAATAAGATAGCGGGCCATTCGGGAAAGGTCAGGCCGAGCACAGTGGCCGTAATGGCCCCGATGATCAACTGTCCCTCGCCACCGATGTTGATGACGCCGCCCCTAAAAGCGATGCATATGCCCAAACCCACCAGCAAGAGCGGTGTGGCTCGAACGATGGTGTCGGCCAGCGCGTTCTGGCTGCCGAACGCACCGTTTAACAGAGCGCCATACGCCTCGAACGGATTCGCACCCAGGAAGATGAGCATGACCGCTCCGACAGCAAGCGCCGCCAGTGTAGCCAGCAGGGGGAGAAGGAGGTCAAACAAGCGACCGAGACGGGGATGGGCAACAAGATAATCAATCATAAGCACCTACCTGCTGTAAGAGAGGCTGCTGTGACGTCGTGCTAATCCTCACTAAATGTCGTACCCAGGGCCATCGGCGGGGAGACACGCAAGATACGGCGTAACGGACCCTGCCACGATTGGGGCATGGCCATGATAAACCGCTCCGTCAGGTCGCTCCCGACTGCCAGCAACACCAGGATCATCAGAATCCACGGAATGGCATTGAATGCCACCACTGAAACCTCCGGAAAAGCGCGCTGAAGCAGTGTGGCCAACGCCTTGGTCGCGCCAAACAGAATTGCACCGAAAGCACCGCGAATGGGCGACCAGCCTCCAAAGATGACGATCGCCAGGGCAATCCAGCCGAACCCGCGAATGTGGCCGTCCGACCATCCGATCTTGACGCTCAGCGAATAGGACGCGCCGGCGATGCCGACCAGCGCCCCACCCGCCAGGGCATAGAGGTAGCGCACCCGGTTGACGTCGACGCCACGAGCGAACGCCGCTTCCGGCCGTTCGCCTGCCCCGCGCAGTCGCAAGCCTTGCTGCGTCCGGTTCAGCCACCACCAGGTGATGATGACCAGGACAATGGCAAAGTAGACGACGATGTCCTGGTCAAAGAAGATGGGGCCGATGATGGGAATCTCTTTCAGGATGGGAATGCCGGTATGGGGCACGGACACGCCAGGCATGCGCGTGTAGTTCTGGCCGAGGAACGCGCTCAGATCGTCGCCCAGCAGCGCCAGAACGAAGCCTATCGCCACCTGGCTCTGACGCAGACGGATGCTGCCAAAGGCCACGATGCCGGCGAAGAACGCGCCGACCATCGCCCCCGCCAGGAAGCCCAGCCAGACGTTCTGTGTTTCGAGACCAATGACAAAGCCACTCATGGCGGCCATCAGCATGCTGCCGTCGAGCGACAGATTGACAATGCCGGAGCGCTCCGTCAGGATTTCGCCGCACACCGCAATGATCAACGGCGATGCCTGAAGCATGATCGAGGCCAGGACGCGAACCAGTTCACTCTCGTCCATCAGTCCCTACCTCGCATATCGCCCGTAATTGTGTCAGCCGGATTGTAAGTCACCTCAGGCGCATCGCCGGGTGACTCGGGTGGCGGCTTGCCTATTCCCAGGCTCCGGGCCGTGCCGAAGAGCAAAACGAACAGAACCATCACGCCCGTAATGATGCCGCCAATCGACGAGTGCAGCTGGGTCTTGAGCTGAAGCGTGATACTGCCACTGAGCACCGCCGAGAAGAAAAAGGCGATCAAAGGCACCCAGAAGACTCGATAAGCCGCCAACATGACCACCAGCAGCGCCAGGAAGCCGATGCCACCGGAAATCGACTGGCGCAGGCTGTCGAACCAGCTGAGCACACGCACTGCACCGCCCAGGCCTGCCAGTGCCCCGCAGAGCATCATGGCCAGGATCGTCTCCCGCTCGCTGGACACGCCCTGCAGAAAGGCTGAGTACGGGTTCTTGCCAAGCGCCTTCAACTTCAGGCCCCACGTCGTGTTGCTCAGCAAAACTGCCACCAGCGCGAACGCGGCAATGGCCAGCGCCAGCGAAAGCGGGCTGAAGCGAGACTCGCGAAACAGCGGGAGCAGCGCCGCTTCCTGGAACGGAGCCGTCCCGCGGAAGCTTCCACCCTCTGCCGGCTGCCACGGTCCAGAGATGAGATAGTTGGTCAAAATGATGGCCAGATTGTTGAGCGCCAGACCGCTGAAGATCTCATTGACATGGCCGCGCGTCTTGAGCACGGCCGAAATCGCGGCCCACCCGGCGCCAAACGCCATGGCCACTACCACTTCCAACGCAATCAGCACCGGCGCCGACGCCTCAACATTGAGCGCCACCCAGCTCGCCCCAATGGCACCCAGGATAATCTGGCCCTCGATACCGATGTTCCACAACCCAGCCGTAAAGGTGATGAGCAAACCTGTGGACGCCAGCAAGAGGGGCACCCAGAACGCCATGACGCTCAACACTTTCGTGCTGTCGCCAAACGAGCCGGCCCAAATGGCCTGGAGCGACTCGACCGGGCTGGCATCGAACAAGAGCAGCAGGATGCTCGTGAAGATCAACGCCGCGATGATGGGGACAATCGGCCAAATGCGGGTCAGCCATTGACGACTGCTGGTCTGGGCCTCAGTCACATTTGTCCTCCAATCAGGTGGCCAAGTTCGTCGGCGTCTGTTTCAGTGGCCTGTAAAACACGGGACATCACGCCGCCGGAGAAGACAGCAACCCGGTCGCTGTGCTCGATGATCTCATCGAGGTCGGCCGACATGAAAAGGGTGACCGTTCCTTGCTCCCGCCGCTTGTAAAGCAGGCTCCAGGTATAGGCAGACGAACGAACATCAAGACCCCGCGTCGGATGCTCGAGTAACAACAGCTTGAGCGGGGTTTCCAGCAGGGAGAACAGCAGCCGCTGCTGGTTGCCGCCCGACAGCGCGTCAGCCATCGTATCGGGCTGGCCCACAATCTGGTAGGTGTCGATCCGCTCTGCCATTTCTGCCCGTGATTCGGGCCAGTTGATGAAGAAGGATTCGTCGGCTTCGGTCAGCACCAGATGTTCAGTCAGCGTCAGCCCGGCGACCAAACCTTCCTCCAGACGACCGGCAGCCACGTACCCCATGCCGAAATCCTGCATGCGATGGTAGCCCCACTTGGTGACATCCTCGCCTGCCAGCGTAATCGTGCCTCCGGCGACGTCTTGCAGACCGGCGCATGCCCGGAGCAGTAAACGCTGACCGCTGCCTTCCAGCCCGGCAAATCCAATAATCTCGCCTTCCCGAGCTTCCAGTGACACGGGCTGAACGTTGAGCGCATACGTTTCGATGCCAACGTTGTCAAGAGTCAGAACCACCTCACCCAGCTCAAAGGGCGGGCGCGGGCTGCGAGCGGGCACGCGGCCGAACATCATCTCGACCAGTTCCTCGTTCGGACACGGCAGCTCTGTCTCTCCCACAAGCTCGCCACGCCGCAGCACAAAGGCATGCAGACAGAGATCCTGAATGTCCTCAAGTTTGTGGGAAACAAGGATAATTGTCTTCTTCTCCTCGTAGGCCATGGTGCGAATGGAATCGAACAGGGTGTCTTTTTGCTCGGCGCTGATGCCTGTGGTCGGTTCGTCCAGAATCAGGACATCGGCGCCGCCTGCCAGCAGTCGCACCAACTCCAACTGCTGCCGCTCGCCCAGCGACAGCGTGTCAATGGTAGCGTTGACATCGAGCTTGAAGTCGTAGCGGGCAGCCAGCGATTCCAGCTCGGCGCGAGCGCTCTTGTAATCCAGCCTCACGTCGTTGTTCCGCCCCAGCAAGTAGTTGTCGATGACCCGAAACGGAGGCATGTCCAGCGGGTCCTGGTACAACATGCCCACGCCTTTGTTCAGGGCGTCGGCAGGGGAATGGAACTCAATCGGTTGGTCGTCCAGCAGGATCTGACCGCTGGTTGGGGGTTGGTAACCGGACAAGATCTTCATCAACGTGCTCTTGCCGGCGCCGTTCTCGCCAACAAGGGCATAGATCTGCCCTTCTTCCAGCGTCATGGATATACCGTCGTTGGCTTTGACGGAACCAAAATACTTGCGGATGTCTCGCAGTTCAACCCGCATTTAGCCTCCTGGGCGGCATGGACTGTGCGATGAGGTGAAGTCGCTGCGCACACATCCTACTCAGGTAAATCAGGTAACTTCAACAGCATACCGGAAGTTGCGGGAAGTGACACATGTCATAAGTCCTGAAAAGTACATGACATTTGTCGGCAATTATGGCCAATAGCCCTGTGTCTCAGGCTGCACGACGGTCGCCGCTACTCAGAGCCACCTGGTGGCGGAGCCGGCAGCTTCGAGGGCGACCAGCTGGCGCCTTCATCCGCGCCCTGGTGCTTCTCCACGACCGCCATCTCTTGTTCGTAACGAGCCAGCGCAGCCGTATCACCGCTCGCCGCTGCCAGCTCAATCGCCTGCGTCGCATCGCGCCGGGCAGCGTCGAGATCGCCCAGCCGCCGGTTTGCCTGGCTTCGCAAATAGTAGAGGTTGGCCAGATAAGCAGGCTCCTGACTATCGGCGATCGCCCTGGTCAGCCAGCTGGCGGCCGTCGCGCCATCGCCTCGCTGCAGATAGTAGCCAGCCACAAGCTGTTGAGCATATGCAACCTGTCGCGGCGTTTCCAGGCCAAGCGACAGCGCCTTTTCGGCGTTCTCTACCGCCTCGCTCCCGACCTCGCCTCGCCCATCCGTCAGCATCGTCGCCTTCAGCAGGTACCCTTCGGCCGACGTTGGGTTCGCTACCATATAGTCGTCCAGCAGAGCTTTCGCCTGGTGCGTCGCGCCGCCGCGCCGCAGCTGGTCAATCGTTTGCAATGTAGCTCGCGGATCACCCTGAATCATCCCAGATTCAAGCTGCTCATAGCGTGCTTGCTCAGCCACGCTTTCAAAGGCGGGCATCTCGAACCAGCCCTGCCGGTCGGCTCGCCAGAAGAGGCCAAGCAACAGCAGGTGGACGGCAATCGTTGCGCCGCTCAGGATGGGTGTGGCCGTGAAGTCGTAGATCATCCGCCAATCGCCAATCGGCAAAATGAGTGTCATGAGCGGATAGTAGAGCAGGGAGAAGTAGACCTGAAACCGAAACGTGCGCAGTCCGAAGTATCGCAGGGTGCGGCTGTCGTTGTGGCGCAGCAGAAGCCAGGCCGAGAGGCCAAACAACAGAGAGCCAAGCGTCCCTGCCAGGGCGATAAACCAGCGTTCGGGGAGCGTGAACTCGCCTGCGGGGACCACGTAGCCCCAGAAGACGCGGTAGCCGAATTCAACCACCTCGCCGCCAAAGCCCCACACGGCGAAGGCATGGAACAGTTCATGGACCAGGACGGAAATGGGGACGCTGATGAAGAAGGCTGCTTGTTCCGCCAGCCGCTGTTTCTCGCGCGTCAGCGGTTCGGCGACCACACCGGCCCAGTCGCGCACAATCCGGACCAGGAGCTGGACGCCCCGGAAGATATAGAACAGGGCGAAGATGTTGAACAGGCTACCCACGATATTCATTGCTAACCAACCAGCGCAATCATACCGGAGCGACTACCCTGTCGCAACTTGTGATCGTGAGAATTCTTTAACGTAACGCTTCCTCTTACAAGCTGCTGCCAATAGTCAGTGTGACTCGCTTCTGTTAAAATGGTCATGGTGACGAGTAACAAGGAGTTCCTGCAAACCATACCGCTGTTTCGCAACCTGGACGACAACGCCCTGTCTCAGCTCGCGGAAATTAGCGTTGAGTACGAATACGATGAGAGCGCCGTCATCGCCTACCAACGCGACGTTGCCAACAGTCTGTACATCGTCAAGGAAGGTCGCCTGTTTGCTCGTTCCATTGACCGCAACGGCATTGCCCGCGAATCGCACTCTTACCTGCCCGGGGATCAATTTGACGATACCTGGCTATTCATTCCCAGCACCCACCCCGCGACTGTCAAAGGGGCTGAAGCGGGCCGCCTGCTCATCCTGACTGGGCCAGACTTTCTCAACTTCCTGGAGCTGAACCCGCGTGTCGTCACCCAACTGGCTCCCGGCATCGACGTCGAAGGGCTGCCCACCGGCCTGAGCGCCGACGCCTGGGTAGAAGCGCGCAAGAAACTGCGCTCCAATCGCGGCACACGGACGCGCCGCGGCCCCGATATCGGCCTCCTGCCCGATGAGCTGCTTGAATATTTCGCCCGCCGCAGCATATGGTTCTTGCTAATCAGCCTTATTCTGCCCGTCATGCTGACGCTGTCAGCGCCAATCGTCTTCATGCTGCTTCCCGAAGGCGTGGGGCTGACGCGCATTGGCCGTTATCTGCTGCCCGGGCTGATGCTGTCCATCGGCATCATCTGGAGCATCCTGCGCTGGATCGACTGGCGCAACGACTACTTTGCCATCACCAGCAAGCACATCCTCCACCACGAGTTTGAGCTGCGCCATTTCCGCGTTAACCTGGTCAAGGTGCCGGTCGGCATGGTGCAAAGCGTCGAAACCCTCAAACCGTCGCTGCTGGCCACCTTGTTCGACATTGGCTCGGTCCGCATCACGACGGCCGCCCAGACCGGCGTCGTCCTGTTCGATAACATCGACGACCCGGTTGAGGTCAAGACGATTTTGGAACGGCTGTCGCGGCGCGTCCGCTCGTTGGATGCAGCGGCCGAACAACAGGCGATGAGGGAGTCGGTTGAGCAGCATTTTGAGATCGATCCCTTCCTGCGCAACATAGAGGACGGCGAGGTGGAGACGCCAGTTGCCCCGCTCCGCGCTCCCCGAGCACCTAGCATTTTGACCAGCATCCAGCGTCGCTATGGGTGGCGAGTCGAGGTCGGCAACACCATCACCTATCGCAAAAGTATCTTCGTCCTGCTGCGCCAGATTGGTTGGCCCCTGCTAGGCTATGTCATCATCCTTGGTGTGGGGTTACTCCTGTCCAACTTCGGACTGAGTGGCCAGTTATTGGCCCTGGTGATCACTGTCCTCGTCTTTATCAACTCCATCTGGTTCGTCTGGAAGTTCGAAAATTGGCGCAACGATACCTTCCAGCTGACCGACCGCTTCGTGCTCGATATCGACCGGATGCCATTCGGCTTTGGCGAAAGCCGCAAGCAAGCGGCGCTCAGCAACATCCAGAATGTCAACGCCGAACGCCCCGGGTTTCTGGCCACATTGTTTAACTATGGCAACGTCAGCATCGACACCGCCGGTGTCTCGGCCGATATTGTCTTTGAAAACGTCGTCAACCCGTCGCAGATCCAGAGCGATATCTTCAGCCGGCTCGACGCCTATCGTCAGCAGCAGCGCATCAAAGAAGGCACCCAGCGTCGCCGCGAATACGCGGTCCTGCTCGACGTCTATCGCCAGGAGATGGAAGCCGACCGCATTCCGCGTCGCCTGCCGGATATCCCGGCTGACGACTTTAGCGACGAACCAGGCTGATCTAGCCACCCTGTACCGTAATTATGAGTGAACTACCAATTGTTACTGTGCCCAACGACATTCTGCGCCTGAAGGGCCGCCCGGTTACCGATTTTGGGCCGACGTTTCAGCAGCTTGTCGATGATATGATCGAAACGCTCTACGCCGCTGATGGCGTAGGGTTGGCCGCGCCACAGATCGGGCAACCTCTCCAGCTGGCCATCGTTGCCACGCTGCCGGACGTGGATGACGACGGCAACGAGATAGAAGGCTCGCGCGAGCTGTACGTCATCGCCAACCCGGAAATCACGTGGACCTCCCGCGATGTGGTCGATGGCATCGAGGGCTGTCTCTCCATTCCGGGCTATGTCGGCGAGGTTGAGCGCTACCACTCTGTGCGCGTCCATGCCCAGGACCGGCTGGGGCGCAAGATCCGGCTGCGCGTCAAGGGCTGGACCGCACGCATCTTCCAACACGAGATTGACCATCTCAACGGCATCCTGTACATTGACCGGCTGACGGAGCCGGAAAACATCTGGACCGAGGAAGCGTTCGACGCCATGCGCGCCGCCGCCCGGGAAGAACAGGAAGAAGCCGAAGATTCCGACCCCGTCACCGAAAACTAAACACCCGGTCACCCCGATTCCGCTGCTCGTGCAGGCGGGCGTGCCCACTGCGAGGAACCATGTCTCTGTCCAGGGAGGATGTTGAACGAATTGCCCATCTGGCCCGTCTGGAGCTGACGTCCGAAGAAGTGACTGCCTACCAGCAGCAGCTATCGGCCGTCCTCGACTACGCCGCCCGCCTGAACACGCTCGACCTCAACGGTATCGAGCCATCCGCCCATGCCGTTGCCCAGACCAACATCATGCGTGACGACGTGATTGAGCCGTCGCTGCCGCTGGACGAAGTACTCTTCAACGCAGCGGAAACGGCCGACGATCAGTTTCTCATTCAGGCCGTGCTGGACGAATAACCACTTATGGACGTGACCAATCTGACCCTGACCGGCTTGCGTGACGCGCTTCGCGCCGGAGAAACCAGCAGCGTGGCCGCCACTCAAGCCACGCTCGACCGCCTTGTCGCTGTCGACAACGACATTCGCAGCTTCCTGACGATCAGCGACGAATCGGCGCTGAACCAGGCGGCCGCGGCCGATGAGCGGCTGGCCAATGGGGAGCAAAGCCCGCTCCTCGGCGTGCCCATTGCCGTCAAGGACATCATCTGCACGCGCGGCATCCCCACCACAGCCGGCAGCAAAATCCTGGAAGGATATATTCCGCCCTACAACGCCTTCGTCGTCGATCAGCTGGAGGCCGCCGGCGCGGTCATTCTGGGCAAGACCAACACCGACGAGTTCGCCATGGGGTCATCGACCGAGAACTCGGCCTATGTCACCACCGCCAATCCGTGGGACCTGTCCCGCGTACCGGGTGGCAGCAGCGGCGGCAGCGCTGCGGCCGTCGCCGCCCGGCTGGCGTATGGTGCGTTGGGCACCGACACCGGCGGCAGCGTCCGTCAGCCGGCGTCGTTCTGCGGCGTGGTCGGACTGCGCCCCACTTACGGCCGTATGTCCCGCTGGGGGGTCATCGCCTTTGCGTCGTCGCTCGATCAGGTGGGCCAGTTCGGGCGCACTGTCGCCGACTGTACGGCCGTCTTCCAGGCCACAGCGGGGTATGACCGGCGCGACTCGACGTCGCTGGACGTCCCTGTGCCGGACTATGAAGCGGCCCTGACCGGCGACATTCGCGGTTTGCGCGTCGGTGTGCCGCGCGAGTATTTCGTGGCCGGGCTGGATTCAGAAGTGGAAGCGGCTGTCCGTGCAGCCATCGACCAGCTGGCGGCGCTTGGCGCGGAACTGGTCGACATTTCGCTGCCCCATACCGAGTACGGCCTGCCGGTCTACTATCTGATTGCGCCGGCCGAAGCGAGTGCCAATCTGGCTCGCTACGACGGCATTCGCTTCGGACCACGATTGGCGGCTGACGATATGATCGCCACAGTCAAGAAGACCCGCTCTCTCTTCGGGCCGGAAACGAAACGCCGCATCATGCTCGGCACGTACGCACTGAGCGCAGGCTATTATGACGAATATTACGGCCGGGCGTTGAAAGTTCGCACCTTGATCAAGGACGACTTCCGCAGCGCTTTCGCCGGCGTGGACGTAATCGCCGCTCCAACCAGCCCGACGACGGCGTTTCGGATGGGCGAGCGCACCGACGATCCGCTCAGCATGTACCTGGCCGACATCTACACCCTGCCGCTCAATCTGAGCGCCAGCTGCGGCCTATCGCTGCCCTGCGGTTTCGACAGCCAGGGCTTGCCCATTGGCCTACAGTTAATCGGCGACACGCTACAAGAAGCGACCATCCTGAACGCGGCCTACGCCTACGAGCAAGCGACGACGTGGCACACGCACACCCCGGAGCTGCCGGGCGATGACCAGGGAGCCGCCTGACGCGCTCTCGCCGCTCCCAGCAGCCACGAGAACAGTGAATAGCAATGAACCTCGTACTACCTCTCCACCGTCTGGAGGAAACGCTCGGCCCCGGCTGGCTCCACCCCCTGGCGGTCATGCCGCTGGCTAGCAGTACGGTGCTGGGCCAGGTGCTCCACAGCGCCCTGCAAGCGGGCGTCCTCAGCGCCACACTGCCCACACGGGCGGGAGAAGGTGAGGTTGCGGAGTGGCTGTTCGGCGCTCACCCGGAGCTGACCCCAGACCTGCTCGTCGTGCAGCAAACGCGCGATCCGCTGACGGCCGTTCGCCTGACTCGATCGCGCTGGGAAAGCAGCGAAACAGTACTGATTGGCGGCGATTCAGTCACTGACAGCGACCTGTCCCATCTGGCAGATGAACCGTTCGCTATTGTCGCCGTCATTGCCCGGCCCGAACACCCCGTCGCGACTAGCTACCTTTATCGGGATGGTCGTCTCTATAACGCAGGGGACGACCTGGAAAACGGGTGGGTGGATACTGGCACCATCTGGTTTCGTGACGGCCGAATGCTGGCGGATGCGCTGGATATGTTCCACAGTGAGCCAGCCGCACCCTCCTTTCTGACCCACCTGTTGGCCGCGGGACACACGGTTGGCGCCCGTGAGGCCCGCCTGCATCTCGCACTCTATGAACCCGATGGCGCAACCGTCCAGCCGGCATCGCTGCTGGCTGCTAACGGCCGCCTGCTCAGCTTCGGCCGCAGCGATAGTTACGCCATAGAGCGCAGCTATTCCGAAGAGTTTACCGTCGTGCCGCCGGTCTACATTGCGGATAGTGCAATCGTTGAAAGTTCAGTCATCGACAGCCAAACGACGATTGCGGACGGGGCAACTGTGCGCAACAGCGTCATCAGCCGCAGTATCATTGGCCCCGGCGCAGTTGTCGAGAATGCCGTACTGGAGAATGTACTTATCGGCCACGAAGCTGTCGTCCGGGGCACGCCGTGGTCTGTTGCTGTGCCCGACCACCTTCAAATTGATATGGATGACACGGACAAGGGCTATCACCATGCTGGATAGATACGAACCCGTAATCGGCCTGGAGATCCATGCCGAGCTTATGACCAATTCCAAGATGTTTTGCGGCTGTCGCGTGGTTGACAGCGTGGAAGCGCCGCCAAACTCGGCCGTCTGCCCTGTCTGTTTGGGCATGCCCGGAATGCTGCCAGTGATCAACCGCCGCGCTATTGCCTTTGCTGTGCGCGTGGCCCTGGCCCTCAACTGCACCGTGCAGACCCACAACATTTTTGCCCGCAAGAACTACTTCTACCCTGACCTGCCCAAGGGATATCAGGTCAGCCAGTACGAACTGCCCATCGGCCTGAACGGGTGGCTCGATGTGATCCTGGAGTCCGGCGCGAAAGCAAGCGCATTGCCATTCGCCGGGTCCACATCGAGGAAGACACCGGCAAGCTGACCCATCTTGGCGACGGCCGTTCGCTGGTCGACTACAACCGATCCGGCGTGCCCCTGCTGGAGATCGTCTCCGAGCCAGACATTCGCTCCGGCGAAGAGGCGCGGGCCTATGCCATGCGCATCCGCCAGATTCTGCGTTACCTCAACGTCAACTCTGGCGACATGGAGAAGGGCGTCTTTCGAGTCGAGCCGAACATCAGCATCCGCAAGCATGGGGACACTACCTTCGGCGACCGCGTTGAGCTAAAGAACCTGAACAGCTTCCGCGTGCTGTCGGATGGGACCGACTTCGAGCTGCAGCGGCAAGCAGAACGACTGGACGCCGGCCTGCCAGTCATCCAGGAAACGCGCGGCTGGCATGAAGGCCGCCGCGAGACGTTCTCCCAGCGCATCAAAGAAGAGGCCGAGGATTACCGCTATTTTGCTGAGCCAGATCTCCCCCCGCTCGACCTGGATGAGGCATGGATTCAGACGGTCTATGCGGACCTGCCGGAGCTGCCAGACGCCAAAGCCGTTCGCTATGGAGCAGCCTACAAACTGCCCGCCGCCGACATCGCCGTGCTGACCGAAGACCGCGCAACGGCCGAATGGTATGAAGCCGCTGTGGTCGCCGGGGGCGATCCAAAGGTCATTGCCAACTGGGTGATCAACGAACTATTTCGTCTGCTCAATGCACGGTCCTTATCGGTCAGTGACATGGACATGACGCCCGATAAGCTGGTGGCCCTCCTGCGGTTCGTCGACGACGGCACCATCAGCGCCGCCTCTGCCAAGACCGTGCTGGAACGCATGCTGGATACGCCATCTGATCCGGCCACGCTCATTGCTGAACTGGGTCTGTCCCAAATCTCCGACACCGCAGAACTGGAGCAGATGATCGACGACATCCTGGCGAACAACCCGGAACCACTCCAAAGCTATCTATCCGGGAAAGACAGCCTCAAGGGTTGGTTCGTAGGCCAGGTCATGCGCGCCACCAGAGGCCAGGCCAATCCAGCCGTCGTCAACGATCTACTGGAACAAAAATTGGGGGCGATTCGCGACACCAACGACTAACGGGCCAGGGCAGTCCTCCACCGCCTTGCGCAATCAACAAACGAATGAGAGAAACTCGACCATCAGGTCGGGGTTATAGTGCGAGATTTGTGCTGATGAGCATCGGCATTGTCCCGGCGGATCCGGGAGGTAAGTTGATGCATATTGGGCGAACTAATCTACAATATGGGCAACACACTGATGCCGGGCCACTCTCTTCGCCCAAAGACCTGCATTGCTGCGCGACAGGACCCGGCATCTGAGGAGACAACATGCGTGTAGCACTGCTGGCAAACTTGCAAAAGAATGCCCCGACCCTGCCAGGTATGTCGCCGGATAGGTGGGACGACCTGGACTCGGAACAGACCATTGAAGATATCCTGTCAGCCCTGCGGACCGGCGGGCATGAGGCCACCTTTCTGGAAGGCAACCTGGACGTTGTCGGCAAGCTGGAGAAGCTTAAACCCGACATCTGCTTCAACATCTGCGAAGGTCATTTCGGCGATTCGCGCGAAGCCCAGATTCCGGCCATCCTGGAAATGATGCGGTTGCCTTACACTGGCGCCGGTGTTCTGGCGCTGGCCCTGGCGCTCGACAAGCCAATGACCAAGCGTGTCCTGGCGTATCACGACCTGGCGACGCCTGCTTTCCAAACATTCGAGCGAGACACCGAACCACTGGACCCCGACCTGACGTTCCCGTTGTTCGTCAAACCCAGCCGGGAGGGGACCGGAATGGGTGTATCCGGCGAATCGATTGTCAACAACGAGGACGAACTCCGCGTCCAGCTGCGACGCCTGTTCGACCGGTACGACCAGCCCGTCTTGGCCGAACATTACATCGACGGCCGTGAAGTCACCGTCGGGGTGATCGGCAATCTGACGACGCCGGTCGCCAAGCGCCTGCCCAACAATCTGGAAGCGCCGCGCGTCTCCAAAGGCTTGCACTTCTTTCCGCCGCTCGAGGTCGACATGAGCCGCTATCCGGACGAAGAGAAGGGGGTCTACACTGGCCGTATCAAGACGGAACTGGTGCACGAGTTCCATTACCTTTGTCCTGCTCCTCTGCCGGAAGCGCTGGTTGAGGACCTCAACTGGCTGACGGCGGCGACCTTCCGCGTGACCGGCTGCTTTGACGTAGCTCGTGTGGACTTCCGGCTGGACTCCCACGACAACAACAAGCCGTACATTCTGGAGATCAACCCTCTGCCCGGACTCAACCCCGACTACTCTGACCTGCCCATTGAGGCAAGGGCGGAAGGGTGGACCTACGACGATCTGGTCAACCAGATACTCGACGAGGCCATTGCTCGCTACGCTCTTGAGTAGCGCCTTTATGGCGACTGCGTAGCCGGCAGGCATCTTATCTATCTTGTAACAGGAGAGTGACATCATGGCCCCTAAAGACAAATCTCTCAGTGCTCGCTGCCCGGAGTGCGATTCTCGAATCTACTTCCAGCGCACGCCCGACCTGGGCCAACTCATCACGTGCCCGGAGTGCGATTCATCTCTGGAAGTTGTCAACAATTCACCTCTCAACCTTGACTGGGCCTTTGAGGAATCCTCAGGCTCCGGTGGCTGGAACGACAATGACGACCTGCCCAGTTGGGAAGATGACGATGAAGATGAGTTCGACGGCTTCGAGATCGAGGAGTAGGATGGCAGCCTGAGCACAGGCCCCCGGCGCAGCCCGCGCCCGCCATAAGGAGTGTGGATGATTACGCAGATAGCGAGATGGATAGGTGGCGGTCTGCTAATCATCACCGTTGTCGTCGGGGGCATACTCGTTGCCTGGTACGCTCGCACCAATGCGTCGCAAGTAAGCCGGGAGCTGGTTTCCGATGTGTGGCCGGTTGTGGCCGACGGCAACCACAACTCCAACACCGACCTGATTCTCTGGCGCGACCAATTCTATCTGGTCCATGCCCGATCGCCCTTCCACATGGGCACGAGCGGGTCCAGGCTGGTGGTGCTTCGTTCTCCAGACGGCCGCGCCTGGGAAGAACTGGCCGTCATGCAAGTGCCGGGCGAAGATATCCGCGATCCCAAGCTCGCGGTCATCGACGACAAGCTCATCCTCTACGCCTTGAAGAACGCCACAATCGAACCCCGTCCGTTCAACACCGTCGCCGCCACAAGCAGCGACGGCGTCGCCTGGACGCCGTTCGTCGATCTGGAGCCCGAAGGCTGGCTGTTCTGGCGTCCAAAAACCCTGGACGGCGAGACATGGTACAACACCGCCTACTGGCACGAACACGGCCGCTCCGCTTTGTTCAAGTCAACAGATGGTCTTGAGTGGGAGTTCGTGTCTGACATCCACAGCGGGGATCGCAACGACGAAACGGCATTGGAGTTTCTATTCGACGGCCGTATGTTGGTAACAGCGCGTCTGGAAGGCGATGATCGTGCCTGGCATCAGGGCAGCCACAACGCGGGCACATTGCTTGCCGTGGCCGAGTCACCGTACACAGAGTGGAGCAAGACCATCAGCCCCGTCACTCGCCTGGATGGCCCCGTTCTTTTCTCCGTCGACGACACCGTATACGCCGCCGGTCGCTACGATCCGGATGGCCTTGACGCATGGTTCGGAATGTCGAGTCTGCTCGGCCGCAAGCGCACCGCGCTCTATCGCGTGACAGAGGACCGGCTTGAGCATCTGACCGACTTCCCCAGCAGCGGCGACACCTCCTACGCCGGGGCCGCCATGCGCGACGGTAATCTCTACGTCAGCTACTATACGAGCGACATTACACGCGACTTCCCGTGGGTAGTAGGGCTTGTCTTACCCAGCGACATCATGATGGCGCAGGTGCCGCTGGACCAACTGCGGGAAAGCAAACCGATCAACCAGTAACAGACAATGCGGTTTGTCATCGGGACAGCAAACTGCCGGGTGGCAATCTGCTATCCCGTGCTGCGATCGATACAATCCCGGCCTACGGCCCTGGGGGAATCGCCTCGCCGACAAAATCTACAGTCACACCGCCGGTGGGCACGGTAACTGGTGATGTTGCAGGCGTGAACTGGTAGCCCGCCAGGACGGCCGTCACCGTAAAGTCGCCCGCTACAAGACCTGTCAGTGTATAGTCACCCGCCCCATCTGTTGTCGTCACGTGGCCTGCACCGGTTGAAATGGTAACACCGGCAATCGGTGTCCCATCCGCAAGCGCCACGTTGCCGGTAACCGTGTACAGCAGCTGAGTGCCGACAAAGTCCTGTCCACTCAAGCTGCCGCTGACAGTCACGGGCAAGGTCGGCGGAGCGAAGATGTAGTGGGCCTTGCTGGCGGTCAGCGTGTAAGACCCGGCCCGCACGCCGTTCAGCGTGTACTGTCCGCTGCCGTCGGTCACCGCCGAAAGCGAACCGCCGGCGCTAACGGTCACGCCCGGTATCGGCGTGCCATCGGCCAGCGCCACCGTACCTGCTATCGTGTAGAGTGTCTCGCTGCCGACAAAGTCCTGGCCGGCCACATTGCCGCTTACTGTCACGGGCAAGGTCGGCGGAGCGAAGGTGTAGTGGGCTTTGCTGGCGGTCAGCGTGTACGACCCGGCCCGCACGTCGCTCAGCGTGTACTGTCCGCTGCCGTCGGTCACCGCCGAAAGCGTCGCGCCGTCACCGATGGTCACGCCCGGTATTGGCGTGCCATCGGCCAGCGCCACTGTGCCCGAAACG
This sequence comes from uncultured Chloroflexia bacterium, assembly GCA_963715935.1. GTDB lineage: Bacteria > Chloroflexota > Anaerolineae > Promineifilales > Promineifilaceae > Promineifilum. The sequence continues at coordinate 1,738,302 of CAVQSM010000011.1, forward strand.
GTGTAAAGCACCTCGGCCACAAAGTCTTGCCCCACCGCATTGCCACTTACGGTCACCGGCAAGCTCGTCGGGGTGAAGATGTAACCGGCCATGCTGGCGGTCAGCGTGTACGACCCGGCCCGCACGTCGCTCAGCGTGTACTGTCCGCTGCCGTCCGTCACCGCCGAGTGCGTCGCGCCGTCGCTGACGGTAACGCCCGGCACCGGTGTGCCGTCGGCCAACGCCACAGTACCTGAGACTGTATACAGGATCTCAGTGCCGACAAAGTCCTGGCCGACCGTGTTCCCACCAACCTCCACCGGCAAAGCGACAGGGGCAAAGGTGTAGTGAACCTTACTGGCCGTCAACGTATACGACCCGGCCCGCACGTCGGTCAGTGTGTACTGCCCACTGACATCCGTCACGGCCGAATGGGTCGCACCGTCGCTGACGGTCACGCCCGCCAGAGGCGTACCGGTCGCCGTCAACACCTGCCCGCTGACCGTGTACAGCAACTCACGACCCAGGAAGTCCTGGCCTGTCGTGTCGCCGCCGACCGTCACCGGGAGCGTGACCGGAGTAAAGACGTAATGGACCTTGCTCGGAGTCAGCGTGTACGACCCGGCGCGAACATCGACGAGTGTGTAGTCGCCGTTGCCGTCAGTTGTCGCACTCTGACCAACGCCGTTGCTGACATTCACACCGGCAATCGGTGTGCCGACCGCTGTGCGGATGGTCCCGGAAACTGTGTAGAGCAGCTCCGTGCCAACCGTATCCTGCCCTGTCGTATCTCCCTGGACGGACACGGCCAACGTGGCTGGATCAAATACGTAATGCGGTTTGCTGAACGACAGCGTGTACGCCCCCGCTCGCAGATCGATCAGGGTATAGACGCCGTTGGCATCGGTCTGATCCGATTGGCCTTGCCCGTCGCTGACAGTCACACCGGCGATCGGGTCACCTGCCTGGGTCGTCACGCGACCGGAGACATCATAGAACAGCTCCGTGCCGACGAAATCAACGTCATATTTGTCGAGCGGCACCTTTACCGGAATAGTGACCGGCGCGAACTCGTAATGCTGCTTACTTGCCGTCACCAGATAGGTGCCGGCAGACAGCCCATCCAGCGTGTAGTTGCCTGCGCTATCGGTTGTGGTCGTCTGGCTGGGTCCAGTGCTGATGGTCACGCCTGCCAGCGGAGCGCCATGGCTGTCGATCACAGTGCCAGAGATGAAGTAGAGGAAGTCGCGCAGCTCGTGCACATAGACAGACGAACGCCGCCCAGGGCGCTGGTCAACAAGGTCTTTGGCATTCGACGCAAAGACCACGAACTGGCCGTCCGCCGCGAGCGAGTGATGGGTCGTCATGCCAGACGACTCGCCGCCCTCAGCCGTAAGAGAAGCGCGCACCGTCTCTCCCGTATGCCGATCATGAACAAACAGGTCCTGTTTCCCGTTATTGTCGTCGGAAACCAGGTTGCTTGCCTTGGAGAGAAAGGCGATGAAACGTCCGTCACCCGTCATGCGCGGCTTGGTCGAGTCTTGGTCACCTTGCTCACCAGTTGACGAGAGCGAAATGAGCGACGTGGTATTCAACCACATATCGCGCACGTAGATATCGATCTTCCCATTTGTGTCTTCCGGCACAAGCACCGACTTGGTCTGGAACACGACGAAACGGCCGTCATTGCTAATGTCGCTTTTCTCGGCGATGAAATCGCCTTCTGTTCCGTCTGTCCCAATCGACACGCGCGTAGTGACGCCAAGCACCATATCGCGCACAAAGACATCGAAATCCCGGTTGTTATCGTTGGGAACCAGATCGTTCGCCTTGGACTGGAAGGAAACATAACGGCCATCATAGGAGGCCGCACCGTACGACCCGCCGCTCCACACATGTTTGCCCTGCGAAGACAGATCAACAAACTGCGTGACACCAGTCATCGTATCATGGATAAACGGATCCCGCTTGATGCGATTGACATCACCCGGCACAAGATTGTTGGCGTGAGAGGTCCACAACACAAAACGTCCGTTACCGGAAATGGACGGGAGCCACGATCGGCCGCTTCCCGGCGTGCCATCGGACGCAACTGACACGATGCGGGTCATACCCGTGTCGCGATCGTGCAGGTAGATGCTCAAACCCGGCCCACGGTCGTGGGTCCCATCGCCACGTTTGCGCGAACTCGCTGACTCGATGAAGTTGCTGGCTTTGGAGGTGAAGACGACGAACCGTCCATCGTCGGATATATCTGGCTCTGTTGAGTGTTGGTTGCCCAGCTCACCGGTCGAAGAGCGTGACACCAGCGTCGTCTGCCCGGTTTGCCGATCGTATACAAAGATATCGCTCTTCTTATTGTTGTCACCCGGCACAAGATTGGATGATTTGGACTCATAAGCGACAAAGCGCCCATCGGCCGAAATGGATGGCGCCGAAGCAGGGGACTTGTTAGCCGATCCATCGGTGCCGATGGAGACCATCTCCGTCAGCGGCCCGGCGGCGTTACCGGCATCCGGTTCCAGCGAAGCGAGAGGCCCTGCTGCCACAAGCAGCGTCAGGAGCAGGATAGGGATCGACAACGCCACCGCAGTATTCTCAATAAAAATGCGACAACCGTGATAAAGTTTGTTTGAACAGAACAACAAGATCACGGAGGTCGCAATGGTAAGTGTAGCACGAATCGAGATTGCCTGGGAGTTGCATCGAGCTCACCAGCCGGTGACGTACATCGCCGGCCGGGTGGGGGTTCATCGGGCGACGGTCTATCGCTGGCTCAAGGGGATACGACAATGGGGCATCAAAGGCTTTCTACGACACTATCGAAACGCCAAGAAGGGACGACGCCAGCGCAGGACGCACGGCCACATCGTCCAGCGGGTGCTGGCTATTCGAGCGCAGCATCACAACTGTTGTGGCGAGAAGATCGTGTATTGGCTGGCTCGGGAAGGGATTGAGTTGAGCCGCAGCACCGTCTATCGCATCCTGAATCGGTCGCTGCACCTGCGGGCTAAGGGACGGCGCAACCGGCGGCGAGGTCCGGTGCCCCGCGCGACTGGTCCGCGACAGGTGCTGCAGCTGGATACAGTCGATTTCGGGGCCGTTTATGCCTTCACCGCTATTGACACCTTCACACGTGAAGGGCAGGTGGTGGTGCGTTCCGGCTTGACTGCTGAGGATGGGGCGGCTGCCCTGGAGCGTTTGATGACTTATTTTGGTCACTGCCAGACAATCCAGACCGACGGCGGGTCTGAGTTCAAGGGCCGCTTCCTCGAATCGCTGCCCCTATTCGCCGACCACCATCGCGTAGCTCGCCCATACCGCAAGAATGAACAGGCCCACATTGAACGCTTCAACCTGACCGTTCGTCAGGAATGCCTGGGCTGGCACCACTATCAGGTGGACGACATACCGGCTCTCCAGGCCCAGGCCGACCAGTGGTTGGACTACTACCACCATGTTCGTCCCAGCATGGCCTTTGACCCGATGCAACCACCTGGACAATTCGTGTCCAGTCTTGACGATTCACGTTTGTCGCATTTGACATGAGAGAGTGCGGCCACTATCAGGCGAGGGAAACTTGAAGTTCGTCGGTTGTGACGGTCAGACTTATTCATGGGTGGCACCTCCGAGCACCTGACCATTAGGCAAGCCAGGCAACGCTAGCTCAAGCGCCCCACGCGACGGGGCGGCTGAGCAACTGGCGACATAGCATACTGGGTCAGTGTAGCGCAGACACAACCGTGAGCGCAAGTGCCTTCTGTCATGTTTTGGTGAAGGTGTCAGGGATTTGGTAAGAGTGGCTCAACCTGCGAGGGGCAGTCTCCAGACAAGACATCAGCGATTGGCTGATGCGCGGGTCGTGAACGTCCAGTCGTAGCGTTGGCCATCGGCTTCCAGCTGCACGCGATAGGTTTCACCGGCGATGAGCGGTTGGCGAGGGATAATGATGACGGCGTCCTGGTTGTTGAGAATCAGCCGGCCCGCCTTCTCTTCGTAAACGTCCGGATTGTAGTAGGTTGACTCGTCGAACAGGCAGGTGTGGACTGGCTCTCCGTTCAACGTGACCGAGTGACCACCAATAGCTGGCGTCAGGTCGCCCGGACCCAGTTGGACCACAATGGGCGGTCCGGTAGGACGTGTGTATCCAGGGCAGCTCGTCAGCGGATCGGGCCATTCAAACAGATTGTGACGGCCGATCCATGTTTCTGTCCCATCGCCCGGGAACAGCAAGGGATAGGTAACGTCGGCGGTTATGGTGTCTCGCTCCGATCGCACATCAAGTACAGCGGCCATGCCGACACTGCCTCCGGCCTCGTTGTAGTCACCATAGCCAACGCGCTCAAGGTCCGGCTCGAGCATCGGCAGCAGATGGAACGGCGCAGACACCCAGAAGTTGATTCCCCATTCATAATCCGCTTCGGTCATGCTCGTCGAAAAGACGTTGCCATTACGCGCTGCCTGATCTCCAGCTTCGTCATAGAGCGGGTTGGACGGATCCTGCTTGTGGGAAATACCGGCATCGTTGACCACCATGTATTGGCTGTGCAGGCGGCTGCCCAGCGTCAGGGCGGCTCTTTCAGACAGGGCAGGCAAGCTGGCCATCTCACGGAACTGGTTCAGATAGCTTAGCCAGTCGGTGATGATCGGCTCAGGAGTCGCGGTAGGCGGCGGAACGGTGGCCGTGGCGGTCGGCAGCGGGATGTCGGTTGGCAGGGCTGTGGCGGTCGGCTGGACCGTCTCGGTAGGTAGGGCAACCGGCTCTTCGGTGGCAGTGGGTAAAGGCAAGGCGGTAGGTGTGACAGGAACCGTAGGGCTGGCCGCGGCCACAACGGCGGGAGGCGGCAGCGTGGGAGCAGGCGCGACCACAGCCGGAGTAGGCGTTACCGCTGCGACAGCAGGCGTATCTTGCGAGCGACAACTTACGCCCAGGAGGGCGGCTAGCAGCGCGGCAAGAATCGCTATTCGCCAGTGAACCGATGATGATTGTTGTATAGTGGCCTCTGCCTGGTTACGTCTGATAAGCAGGGGCAGTTATACACCATTGCGGTCGCAAAACAAATATGGCTAGGGAGAAAATGGGCTACTTGGTTTGGTGGCTTCGACTTGCTTACCTCGTTTTCCGCGAATGCCTTCGTAGTACGATTGTATGCGAGGCAAGTCGGTTTCGTAGTCGCCTGTCGTATAGAGTATGGGACCAACGCCCATGACCTTACGATCGTAATCATAGATGACCAGACACAGAGGAGCGTTGGCGTTGTGGGCAATGTAGTAGAAGCCGCTGCGCCATCCGGGGACCTTCGACCGCGTTCCTTCCGGCATGATGGCCAGCACAAACTTTTCGCGCTCGTTGAAGATGTCGACCATCGTTTGGACGAAGTCTTTGGTCGTCCCCCGGTTCACGCCAATGGCGCCGGTCCACCGCAAGAAAGCGCCAACGGGATTGGACACCACCGTGTGCTTGATCACGTAATGCATCTCGACGCCGATCGACATGGCGGTGAAAAGCGCCAGGAGCATATCCCAGTTAGACGTGTGCGGCGCGCCAACCAGAATGGCTTTCGGCTCGTTTGGGATCTCACCCTCAATGCGCCAGCCGAATAAGCGCATGGTCGTTTGGGCCAGCCAGCGAGTGACCGCATTGCCACGCTCTGGAAGATTCGGTCCGGCCACTGGCATCTGTGCCGGTCGTTGGTATGCCTCTAGCTCCATTGTCATGCTGTTTCACCTCACGGGGCGACCAGGCGCAATGCTATCGATATGCATTCGTCCGTCTAACCGGTCCAATTTTCATCCTAACAACCATATGCGGACAGTTCACCATCAGCGCCATCAGTCGCTACCAAACTCTACTCCAGACCCACATCCCTGCCAACCCAGTCGCCCAAAGTTCCTCCATTTCGTGGGGAGATCGTAGTCTTGCTCTCTGCTTTCCCCGTTCACCATTCTATCCTAGAATACGCGTATGGCCGCTGCCCCCATCTATACCATTGGCTATGGCGCTCGCGATATGGAAGCGTTTATCGCCGCTCTGACGGCACATGGCATTGAGTTTCTTATCGATGTGCGCTCGAAGCCATACTCGCGCTACAAGCCAGACTTTTCGAAACGAGCAGTTGGAAGCTCACCTGCAGGCGCACGGCATCCGGTACGTCTTCATGGGCGACACGCTCGGCGGCCGCCCGACCGACCCTTCCTGCTATGACGCGGACGGCCGGGTCGACTATGCGGCCGTTGCCCGGCAGCCGTTCTACCACGAAGGAATAGCCCGCCTCCAGAAAGCTTCGTCGCAAGGATTGGCCGTTACCATCATGTGCAGCGAAGGCAAGCCGGAAAGCTGTCACCGCAGCCACCTGATTGCCAGGACGCTGACCGACCAGAACATTGAGGTGATCCACATCGACGAGGCCGACCGGGCAATCTCCCAGGAGGCAGTTTTGCAGCGCGGCCAGGGCGGACAGATGAGCATGCCGTTCCTCGACAGTCACCGGCGTACCTCACGGAAACGGTATGACGAACCCGACGAACCGACCTGACATCATCACTATCGGCGTTTACGGCTATGACGAGGATGCCTTTTTCCAGGCGCTGGAAACGGCCGGCGTCGACACCTTTGTCGATGTCCGGCGACGACGCGGCGTGCGCGGCTCGCAGGTACGCATTCGCCAACAGCCAGCGGCTGCAAGCCAGACTGGACAAAATGGGTATTCGCTACCGCCATGCCCTCGATCTCTCGCCGACCAATGCCATTCGCAGCGCTCAGAACGCGGCCGACAAAGAAGCCGGGACTGCCAAACGGCAGCGCGCGGTGCTGAGCCGGGCCTTTGCCGACGCGTACACAAGCGATATTCTGGACGCGGCCGATCTCGACGCCTTCATGGCCGACTTGCCGGAAGACGCTGCCACCGTCGCCCTGTTCTGTGTAGAGCGCCAGCCAGACGCATGCCACCGTTCGCTGCTCGCGGCGCGGCTTGCGGCGGACTATGGTCTGTCAGTCGTCCATCTCGAGCCCGAATCGTAGCCGTGGAGCAGCAGCAGGCGCTCCGTTGTTGTAAGGATTCTTGATTGATGAAAGTCGTAATCGTAGCCAAGACACGCAAAGGACATGGCGCGTGCGTCGGCGGCCTGACCTTTGACGGCCGTTCCGTGCGCCTGGTCCATCCGCAAGAAGAAAGCGTTGACCGGTTCAACATGGCGTATGAGATTGGCGACGTGTGGGACGTCGATGCAGTGGATGCCCCACAGCTGACGCCGCCCCATGTCGAGAACGTCCTCGTCAGCGGCGGCCGCAAGCTGCCGGCCATCGACAATGTGGCCGCCTTCGCCACCAGCCACATGCCGCCGCAGGCCGGTGGCATTGACGCCTTGTACGAGGGGCTGACGCAGGCCACCAAAGCGGGTGCCCTTTACATTGCTGAACGTACCGGCGTACCCGGCTTCAGCACGATGCTGTGGCGACCCGACCAACCGCTCATGCGCGACGACGACGCCAAGCGCATTCGCTATCGATACCCCACCACGACGGCGGCCGTACGCTGACATTTGTCGGCTTTCAGGAGCCGGTGGCGGAGATTCCGGCGGGCACCTTGCTGCGCGTTTCGCTGGCCCATTGGTGGCGACCGGATGAGATGCCGGAGGGCGAACTGCGCTGTTACGTGCAGCTGTCGGGCTGGTACGACGAAGCACCGGCCGACTACGCGAATCAGTTCAGAACTGCCATTTGAAGAGGATGAGATGGCCGACCAGTGGACGGATGAGATGCCAGTTGTCACGTCCCTGCCACCGCTGGCCAATACCGACCACGGCGCTGCACACGCTGAAGGATGTCTTTGGCTACGACAGCTTCCGCGAGCCACAGACCGACATCATCGCCAACATCGTGGCCAAGCGCGATACGCTGGCTGTCATGCCCACAGGTCGCGGCAAGTCGCTCTGCTACCAACTGCCTGCGCTCCACTTCGAAGGGCTGACCGTGGTCGTTTCACCGCTTATCTCGCTCATGGAAGACCAGGTCGTGCAGCTGCGCGAGTTGGGCATCCCAGCCGCCTATCTCAACAGCACGTTGAGTTACCAGGAAGTTCTTCGCGTGCGCCAACAGGTGAAAGACGGCCGCATCAAGCTGCTCTACGCCGCACCCGAAACGCTCTTGAGGCCGGAGACCCTTGTCCTGCTAGAAAAGACAGCGGTCGACTGTCTGACAATCGACGAGGCCCACTGCATCTCCGAATGGGGCCACGACTTTCGGCCGGAGTACCGTCAGCTGGTCGAGCTGCGCGACCGTCTGCCCGATGCCGTCTGTCTGGCCGTCACAGCCACCGCCACCGACCGGGTCCGGGGAGACATCAAGAAAACGCTCAACATCCGCGACGCCGACGAATTCGTCAGCAGTTTTGACCGGGAGAATCTGATGCTGGCCGTCGCCGACCGGTTTGACGGGCTGGACCAAACAATCGCTTTCCTCAAGGCACACCGTGACGAAGCGGGCATCATCTACTGCACGACCCGCGCCCGCGTAGATGAGCTGAGTGCAGCCTTATCCCGGCGCGGCTATCCCGTTCTGCCCTACCACGCCGGGCTGGACGAGGCGACTCGCCGCGAGAACCAGCGCCGCTTCAGCCGCGAGGAGGGCCAGATTGTCGTGGCTACCATCGCCTTCGGCATGGGCATCAACAAGTCAAACGTTCGCTTTATCCTCCACCACGACCTGCCGTCCAACCTTGAGAGCTACTATCAGCAGATCGGCCGTGCGGGACGCGACGGTCTACAAGCTGACTGCCTGCTGCTGTTCAGCCAGCGAGACACCAGCACAATCCAAGTTCTTTATCGACGGTCAGGATCCGAAACAACGAGCCGGGGCGCAGGCCCGACTCCAGTCAATGGTCTCGTTCGCTGAGACAACGATGTGCAGGCGCAAACCGCTGCTGGGTTACTTCGGAGAGGCTTACGAAGCAGAGTCGTGCGGCAAATGCGACAACTGTCTGAGCGAAGGGGTCGAGCTGGTCGACCTGACCATCCCGGCCCAGAAATTCCTGTCCTGCGTCGTCCGCACCGGAGAGATGTTCGGAGCCTCCTACATTATCGACATCCTGCGCGGATCGCGGGCCAAGCGTATTCTGAGCAATGGCCACGACCAGCTATCCACCTACGATATCGGCCGCGAATATAGCAAGCGACAGTGGCAGCATCTGGCCCGTCAATTTGTGCGGCAGGGAATCCTGATTCAGGACCCTGAGCACGGCGGTCTGCGGCTGAGCGTCGCCGGACGGTCTGTCCTCCAGGGCGAGACGTTTCAAGGGGAGGAGCCGCCCAAAGAGCGTATCTATCGCGTGAACACCGGACCGCAAGATGAGTACGATCGCGCCCTGTTCGCGCTCTTGCGCGAGAAAAGAACGGAGTTGGCCAGCGAGCAGAGTGTGCCACCCTACGTCATCTTCAGCGACCGGGCATTGGCGGGCATGGCCACCATCTACCCGACGGCGGCCGATCAGTTCACCAGCATCAGCGGGATCGGCCGCCACAAGCTGGAGAATTACGGCGAGACATTCATGGCCATTATCCGGGCCTACGTCAATGAAAACGACATTGATCCGCCTGAACCGCAGCCGCCCTTACTCACATCACAGCCGGTTGAGCGATCGACGACTCGCCAGAACGGCTCTCGTACAGCACAGGTTGTCGAAGCGCTGAAGTCAGGTCACTCGTTGGAAGAAGTGGCGACGCAGTTTGGCATCACAACCAGCACCGTTACCAATCATCTGTGGATGGCCGTGCAGGCGGGTGAAACAGTTGAGGCCGGACAGATTCCACTGACCTCGACTCTGTCCGCGCCAACCTCGATCGGCTCTTCAACGTGTTCTCGGAGCAGGGACTGGTCGAACGTCTGGTCACGGTCTATGAAGCGTTCGACGGTGAGTTATGAGTTAACGATGATATTCGACTGGCGGCCGTCCACTACATCATTGAACATCCAGAGGCAGCGTTCTCCACGTCAGCCCTCGCGGATGCTGCCGCAGTCATCGTCGATGCGGTCAGACCAGCTGCCGGGCGAGCTGCCGCGCAGCGGCTTAGCCGGCCTGCTTTGAGGCGCTCGCGCGCCCTGGCCGCTGCGTAGAAGCACCAGCGGGCGAGCTGGGCAATTTCGCGACCACCCCGTCTTCGGCTCTCTGGCGCATATGAACTACTACATGGTCATGAACGAAATCGACCAGCTGATCAACGAGGGCGAGATCGACCTCGCCAGTACTCGACTCTACCCCGCGGCTCGACCAAACTGACCGTCTGCCCCGCGCGCCTCTCCAACAATTTCCGTCAGTTCGCATCGGCTCTCAAGGCTCACGCCGAGTCAACAAATGCAACCGAATGAGGATGCCCCGCTCGAACATATGCGATAAACAGGTGCCAATACTCCTGCCGCATAACTGACTAAACGGCTCTCGTCTCGACGCCAAACAAAAACACGGCCCCAGGGACCGTGTTCGGTTCATCTATCTAATCGCTCTAGAATAGCGGCGTGACGAATATCCCGCGCCGGCGATTGCCCCCGCCGCCAGAGCGACGCGAGCCGTTGTTCGACCGGTTGCTTCCATTGCGGTTGCCGCCGTTGCTGTTGCCGTTACCAGAAGGGAACGGTCGCTCCGGCGAGAAGTTGCCGTAGTCAAAGCCATCCAGACGGCGTCGTTCGATCTGCGTGCCCAGCAAGCGCTCGATATCACGGATCATCGGATAGTCGTCGTGGACCGCGAACGTGAACGCCTCGCCGCTGTTCTCGGCCCGGCCGGTGCGGCCGATGCGGTGCGTGTAGGCGTCGACGGTATCGGGCATGTCAAAGTTGATGACATGGCTGATCTCGCTGACGTCAATGCCCCGGGCGGCGATATCGGTGGCCACGAGGATGTCAAACTTGCCATCGCGGAAGCCGCTGATCGCCTGCTCGCGCTTGTTCTGCGACATATTGCCTTGCAGCGCGGCCGCCCGATGGCCCTGTCGCTCCAGCTTCTTGGCCAGATTCCGCGCCCGGTACTTGGTGCGCGTGAAGATGAGCACCCGGCCCGTAGCCGTATTCTGCAGCATCGACATGACCAGATCGGTCTTCATGTCCTGCGTCACCGGATACAGCGCGTGGGACACGGTCTTGGCCGGGGCGATCATGCCAATCTGCACCTCGACTGGATCGGTCAGGATGTCGTTGGACAACTGGCGGATGTCGGGCGGCATGGTCGCCGAGAAGAACAACGTCTGTCGTTCCCGTGGCAGCTGCTTGATGATGCGCCGAATGTCGGGCAGGAAGCCCATGTCGCACATCCGGTCCGCCTCGTCGAGCACCAGGACTTCCACGTTTGTTAGGTCGACGTGACCTTCGTTCATCAGATCGAGCAAGCGGCCAGGGCAGGCGACAATGATCTCCGTGCCCCGTCGCAGGGCGCTGATCTGCGGCCCTTTGCCCACGCCGCCATAAATGGAGGCGCTGCGCACTTTGGTATGCCGGCCGAGGTCGACGGCCGTCTGGTGAATCTGCTCGGCCAGTTCGCGTGTCGGCGCAATGATGAGCGCCCGCGTACGGCGCAGCGGACCTTGCGTCAGGCGTTGCAGGATCGGCAGGATGAAGGCGGCCGTTTTTCCGGTGCCAGTTTGAGCCAGCCCCATGACATCGCGTCCTTCCAGGACACGTGGGACCGCTTGTTGTTGAATAGGTGTGGGGGTTACAAACCCGGCCTCTTGAATCGCTTTGTTAAGACGCGCGTCAAGAGAAAGTTGTTGAAAACTCACTGAAGTACTCCTTGACTTCTGGGAGCCAAGTCGCACTCTCAGCCCGAAATTCGAATTCTATCGGCTGCCTGATCCATATTATGGCAACAGACAACCTGAGCAGTATAAAGGAAAGTGGCCCGTAACACCAGCCTCTCTCATCTGAGTTGCGGCCTGGTCGCTAGAAAACAGACTTCCTCGCGAACTGCACCGGGTCCTCACCGTCCCTTTTTGCGGCGGACAGACCCTTCATCTCAGCGTAGAACTTGTCATCATAGCGCCGCGACCGGACAGGAATGGGCATCTTCACCCCCCACCCCAACAGCAGCACTTCTTCCTTCTCCTGCAAGCGGGCCAACATGCCGCGCAGCTGATCCCGCCCAGCCAACCCGGACAGCACCGCACGGATGTCGTCTTCGTCTCCCAACCAGCCGGTGATGCGCGTGCCCAACTGGGACATGACCTCATCGTCGATGCCGGACGGCCGTTGGTCGACAATCAGCAACGTGACGTAATATTTCCGCAGCTCGCGGGCAATCGTGCCGAACGCCGTTTGATTGGAAAGATGAGGGCTGAGCAGCTTGTGGGCTTCCTCGACGACGATGACCAATGGATTGGGGGCCATGCCCATTCCATCCTGCTCCATCTGCTCTTTCTTCTGCACCCACCGCTCGCGAATGCGGCGCGTCAGGATATTGGAGACCAGCAGATAGTCCATCTCCGAGTCATGCTTGCCAAAGCTAAGGATAACGTGACGGCCGCCTTCCAGCTGGGTAACGATTGATTGCACGGCGTCAGCAGCGGGTTTGGCGACCACGTATGGTCGGTCAGCAATCAGACGCAGCCGGTTGTAGAGCGCTTCCGCTGCCTTGTCGTTGACATTGTTATTGCGTGCCCAGTAGGCCACCGAATTGGGGGCCGGCACCCACTTGCCTGTATCCGGGTCTTCGACGACAGCGCCCGCCTCCAGCTTCATGAAGCTGGCAAACCATTTATCGCCGAAGTCACGTTGGAGTGCCCCGAGGGTCGAGGCGGCCGTATCCGTGAGATTCAACGTGTCGGCAAGCAGCATAATGTCGCTGGTCTTGAAGTCGTCCATCCCGATTTCCAGCGTGAAGTCGGGGGTGTGCTTGCCGACCATCGCGCCCTTTCCCAGCGCCGCCACCTGCACCTTCGTACCAAACATGGATCGCAGGCCGTAGACCTGGCTCCCATCCTTGTCGGAATCCTGGCTGTCAAACGCATACTCATTATGCATGTCGAATACCAGCGCCGACGCCACGTCTTCTTTCATCAACCCGGCCAGCACCATCCGCGTCAGGAAGCTCTTGCCCGTGCCCGTCGCGCCGAAGATGCCGCTCGACCGCTTGACGAACTTCTCCAGGTCGAGCCGGATCGGGTAGCCCTGCTCGATCGTATGGCCGACGACAAACATATTCTTGCCGTCTTCGCCAAAGATCTGGGCTACGTCCGCCTCCCCGGCCAATCGCACCCCGGCGTGGTGGCCGGGCACGGTCTTGACCGGTCGGGGGCCGGGATTTTCTTCGCCGCTGTCCACCCGCTCGATCCAGGGATCGTACGCCGGATCGTCCGGCTCCGGCCCCCTGTCCAGCATCAACGTCGGGTACATCTCCAGTGTCGTGTGGAGCGTCTTGCCATAGAGAGCTTGCTGAATGATAGGCGGCAAACGGTCTGACTTCTCGTCCGCAAAGCGGGGATCGGTCGCCCCCAACTGAAGGTCGGTGGCCAGTCCATAATAGGTGAACTGACCGCTCTCGCACACGACAAAGCTGCCTTCCTGCACCTCATCGGCCTGGACGGTCAACCGCACACGGAACCCTTCCTTCAGGCCACCGCCGACCACATACCCTATCGCTTTGGCATCATCGGTCATTTAGACACCCCTCTCAAATTCGGCGAATAGATCGTCGCCGACCGCCACAGGCACCGGCGGCTGCATCGCCTCGCCCAACGCCTCAAGTACAGGCACCAACGCATCATAGTTGCTGCGTAGCAGCTCGATCAGCTCGTTGACCACTCTCGCCTGCCACTCGTGGTCTTCTCCGCGCAGCCGGGTCAACTGCCGAATGTGGGAAATCAACAGCTGATCGACCGGCACATCACTGTACATGGTCCGCAGGATGAGGCGCAGGTAACCCAGGTGGTCTGTAAACTGCCGCAGTTCTACCGGCTCTTCGCACAGCACCACTGGGTCCAGATTCAGCGGCGGTCGCGGCGGCAGGCCGTGGTACAGATTGCCATCCTGGCTGTACCCCAACGCAAGGACGCTCATCTCGATGGGCAGCAGCCGGTTGCGACGCTGGTCGTTGATGACGTTCTCGCGCTGGTTCTCGGCCAGCACCAGACGGCGCACCAGCGGGTCGTCGTCAACGTTAATATTATAGATCAGGCCATAGATCGCCTCGTTCTGCTCCTCGGCCTGGGCCTTGACCAGACTGCCGAAAGCCGGGGCGGCCAACTGACCGACGCGACAACCGACGACAAAGCCTGCTGTGCTGGAGCGCAACACACGTCCCACATTGCGCGGGGCGGCGTTGCTCTGGCTGCGGTTCATTCCCATCTGTAACTCCTGTTCAGCTAACGCCGCTGGCTTGGCGACTCATGTCGCGTGCGGCCGCCGCGCGCCAACGCCTTGCTATCCTGCTTGGCCGTCGTTGTGCCATCCACACCGTGACGCTCCATCACAATATCCATCATGAAGTTCAGCTCGGCGGCGTCCTGGCGACCGACCACGGCCATCTCGTCAGCCCGCGCCAACACATACGGATAGTCGCCAACGATGCGACATTGATCATAAATAAGGGCATGGACGGTGGCCACCGCTGCCGGATCGCGGGCGACTGAGACCGGAATGTCAATACGCGCCAGGGATGCGCTGCCGTCCGGCGTCGTGCTGCCGGCTGTCGCGCTGTCGAACGGCGCGCTGGGGTTGAGGTAGAAGAAGCAAACCTCATTGTCCGGGTCGTTCTCCACAAACCGTTTGTTGGTCGGGGAGATTTCGCAGTAGACCCGGCTGCGCTGGCCCGGTCCCAGCAGATGGGCAAACAGCTGAGCGTCACTCAACACGCTGTTGGGTGACCGCCGGCCGATTTGCTGACGCTCATCCCGACTCGTGGCCGTCAGGGCCTCCAGCATGTTGACCACCGACCGCTTGCGAGAGCGATCGATATAGCCTGCCAGGAGCGCTCCGGCGTCGCGCGCCTTGGTCATGGCCGCCCACCATGTGCCCATGATCGCTGCCTGCTGGCTGCTCTCTCCGCCAAAGGGCCAGTAGAGCAGACGCTGGTCGAGCAGCGTCAGCACCGGCTCTTCCATGGCCCGCTCGCGATTGTCCCACGCCCAATCAGCCAGAACCTGAATCTCTTCCTGATCGCGGCGGACCGTCGCCTGGAACGCGTCCATGCGTTCGTCCGTCTCGTCGGGGTCGATGCCTTCGAGCTGACCCGTTTCCTCCCGGCTTTCGGAGACATCGGGATAGACCAGGTACGCTTGGGTCAGCACCTCTGGCGCATCATCCACTCCATGCCGGAAGACGATCGCCCCGATGTTGACGAGGTAGTAGAGAAAGGCGGAGTGGCGATCGGGGAGAATCTGGCTGCCGTCGCTGGCCATAATCGTCGCTGTGTCCGGAGGATCAGGTGCGTCGACAGCAGCGTCCAGTGGTTCATCGTCGTCCAGGGGCCGGGCAGCGCGGAAGTACTTCTCATCCCCCTCTGCCTCAGCCAGTTCGACAGCCGCACGCGCCTCATCCAGACGGTTCGCCCAGTCACCCAGAACGGCCAACGCCCGGTCGGCTTCCTCTTGCTGGGCGCGCTGTCGCCGGACGACGGCCGCCGCCATCTTTTCCAGATCACCCGTCAGTTTCTCAAATTCAAGGGTCATAACTGGAAAAAGTGTAGCACAGATGGTCTACTGCGACGACCCGTGCCCCACAGTTTGTTGCCCATCAGCGGCCGTTTCCGGTGGCGTGCCTCATGCGATTGGCGCTGAATCCTGGTCGCGCATCGCCGACCCGCTCGCGCCGTACATCTGCTCCATCGTCTGATCCAGTTCCGGGATCGCCACTTCAGTCTGATTGCTTACCTGGAACGGATCGACGCTCAGCAGATAGTACTCATAATCAAGGCCCGTGATCGGCAGGTCAATGTTGGACGCATATCTATAGTACGCCGTGTTGGCCCGGCTGCCGCCGGCATCGGCTGCCACACGTAAGCCGAGGTAGTCCGGCAGGCCAAAACGCCAGTCAGTCGGTCCGGCGTCGCCCGCGTAGTCCCGTGGGCGGCGATATTGCAGCAGCAGCGACGTACGCCAACTGCTGACAGTCCGGTTCTCCAGCAGCGGTCGCAGCGAGCGGCCGTCTACGTTGAAGGCGGCTGCGTCCCAACTCTTGCCTGCGTAATCGAGCAGCGTGGGCGCCAGGTCAACATTAGCCACGAGACGATCTACGGTGCGCGGTTTCGCGCCTGGCACTTTGACATAGAGCGGAATGCGGGTCGACTCTTCGTGCGGCGCGATCTTGTTACTCAGACGGTGCTCGCCGTTGAAATGCCCGTTGTCGGAGGTGAAGATGACGATGGTGTTCGACGGCGCAGCGGCCATCACGTCACCGATCATCCTGTCCACCGACAACAACTGTTCCAACCGGTCCAGATAGAGCCGCTGCAAATAGTCGCTCTGCTTCCGCCCACCCCATACCGGATCGTCCAGATCGGGCCATGTGGACTCCGAGAAGTAGGGCAAGCTGCTCTCGGCCTGCCGGTTGAAGGACGATTTATTCACAGGCAGGCGGAAGGTATTGTTGGCCGGGTCCAACCCTTCGCGATTCCGACCGGCTCGTAGACTGCCCGCTGGATACCGTCCATTCCAATCGTAGGTCTGGCCAGGCACAACCGGCGACCAGCTGCCCGATGCATACGCGCGCATGAGATAGTACGGATGCACCGGCGTGATGACGCGAGGCTCATCTCGATCATTCAGCTCCAGACTGTTTTCGTCACTGGGAAATACAGCGCGCCTATGATTAAATCTTAAATGAGAGCGTCCCCAGACCACGCCTTCTTCCGGATAGTTAAACCGGGCCGCGTTGCCCAGTGTGCGGGCGTCGTTACCGCTCTTGGCCAGCTCGTGGAAGTCAACGATCTTGGGACTTTGCCAATATTCGTAGCCGCTGGAACCGGTGCGCTGCTGCATCAGCTGAATAATATAGCGCGAGCCCTCATCGGGGATCAGGTTGAAGCCACAGAAACGGCCGAAGATGACCGTCTCGCCAAAGTCCGGGTCCTGGATCCATTGAGTCAGCGTGTTGGCCGACACGTCGCGGTGGCGCATGTAGCTGATGTAGCCGCCCGCCTCCGTGCCCCGCACAACCTGCTGGCGGATATTACCGCTGGGCATGGTCACAGCCGCCCAACCAACCACCGGCGCCGTGCCTGTGCCCGCCAGAATCGCCTCGTCACCGGTCTTGATCCACGCGGTCGCGATCCCGTTCTCGATATCACGCTGGTAAAACTCGACATCGGCGCCGCTGCCACGAACCATTTGCTGCCGCTTGATTGACGGCGCAGGTGTTAGCACGCTCCAGCCGACGATGGGCAGGTTCCCGGTGTTCGGTGCAACGAGCGCTTCGTCGCCAGTGCGTGTCCACGCAGGCCAGTTGTTGTCGCGCTGGGCGCTGTCCCGTGCCCACCATTGGTGGTACAGGCCGCTCTGGCGCTTCTCTGCTGTGATGAGATGCTGACGCCACCGGTTGGCTGCTTCGTCAAAGAACTGGCTGAAGGCCACTGGCTCTCCGGTGAAACCGGTCATCCGGAAGCTGTACATCTGCCGCCATTCAAACACATTGACGTGAATGGCCGTTGGCGCAACAAATAGAAAGAATGGCTGGCTGCCGGCCCTGCCGATCGCTTCCTTGGCTGCGTCGCCAATGTACTTTGTCTGGTAGACTGGCGGAAAGACATCCTGGCGATCCTCGCGCACGCGCCACATGCCTGGTCGCAGGTCATAGCCCTGGGTGGGCCGGAAGAAGTCCCAATTGGGGGCATTGCCGGAAAGATGATACTTGCCGATGAAGGCGCAGTAGTGGGTATCCTGCAGCCATGTCGGCAGATAGCCATCGTCAGTCGCATCCAGGTAATCGTCGAACCGCTGTGGCCCCTCGCTGCCCACCACATTCCACACGCCATGATTGTGGGCAAACTTGCCCGTCAGCAGCGACGCGCGGGAGGGAGAGCACATGCTGGTCGGCACGTAGGCATTGTCGAAACCGGATCGCGCCATCGAGGATGAGACGCTTGATATTGGGCAGCCGGTTCGTCTGCACCAGCGTATCAAGCGCCGCTTCTTCGAGATCGTCCAGCACAAACACGAGGAAGTTGGGGGTGGTAGACATCGACTCTCTCCTGTGAGTTGGTTAGTGTGTTCGCTATCTGACTTAACCAGTCTATCGTGATGTTACATTCAGGGAACGGGTCAATGCTAGCAGTTTGCCGGCAGATAGGCGAACAGAGCCGCCACCCACGTCCCGAGCGCGATTATTCTGGATGACAGTCGCCTATTTATTCGGCATTATCCATGCCAGTTTTTCAGGAATATGATACCCTTAACGAAACTGAAGGAGAGTTCACTAAGTATGACCGTTCATCTCTATTTATCGCTCATCCCCGAGGCGCTGATCGCTTCCATGTTGCCCCCGCTGGAGTTTGGCACGTACTACTCTGTGGGTGACAGCAAGAAGACCAGTGGCCAGGCGATGTTTGTTGAGCTGGACCCCAACTTCCGTCACGAGTTCTTTGACGTTGAACAGGGCATCGAGCGCTGCGTCCCGCACGAAGATGGAACGCCGAAGAAGTCAGTCTACATTTCTACGTATCGCGTGCTGGAGCATGTTGCGCTGACTGGCGTTGACACGCTCTATCTAACAACGCGCTATGGCGAGACGCTGCCTATGAAGCGCAGCGAGGCGTTTCCTACCAAAGAGGCCGGCCTTTACATGTACCAGGAGATCGCGCCCAATCATCCGCTCGTCGTCAGTACGCTGGCGCCGGTGGAGATGTATCGCTTCCTGACACAGGACCCGTCAAGCCTGATCCATTTGCCGGCCACATGCTTCGTCGATCTCAGCCTGGGCGACCTGGCGAGCGATCCGGAGCGTGGCGAAGTGCGTGACCTGCCGTACCGTAACATTCAGCATTTGCGTGAGCTGCTGGTGTCGGTGCAGTCCAAGAACGTCCACACCAAGATGGTCGACCGCGTCCACACTGTCGAATATCCGTATCGCATGATCGACACGGGCGTCTACATCGGCAACCAGGACGAGCTGGCCTACTTCCCCCTGCCGGCGCGTGACGAACTGCGCAACAAGTACTATCGCTGGTGGCGTTCGGCCAATACATAAGTCTGGCTGATCCGTTTGGCACTCAGTCCGCGTAGCCGGGCAAAGTACAAGACGAAGCTCCGTACGGAGCTTCGTCTTTTTTTGGCCCATTGCGGCCGTTCAGGACGGAAGTGGCCATTATGGACTGCTGTTGACGCATGAACGCCCGACGCCGAAACATGACATGTGGCCCGATCACCATCACCCCGGCATAATCATAGTCCGTATTAGTTGAACAGTGTGGAGCAACAATGGCAACAGCATGGTTCTTCAACATCCCGTTCCACGGGCACATCAATCCAACCCTGCCGCTGGTGCGCGAGCTGGTCGAAAACGGAGACGACCTGACGTATTTCGCCGGGCCGGGCTTCGAGCAAAAGATCACCGCAACGGGCGCGACCTACCGCGGCTATGACAGCGACTACACCTTCGAACAATCACGGACCGTCGCCCACGCCATCCATCAGGGTGGCCAGGTGGCGGAAGCCACCCGCGCCTTGCTTGGCCCCGTGCTCGCAGCCGTGGAGGCGGAGCAGCCTGATTACCTGTTGTTTGACATGAGTGCTCCCTGGGGCAATATTGTGGCCCAGCGATACGGAATTCCGGCCATCACCAGCTTCCCCCACCTGCCCTTCCACTGGCGCACCTTCTTTAGCGACCCACGTGTCTTCCGCAAAGGGCTGCAAAACCTGCGGCCCGGACAAGGATATTACCGGGACCTGCGCCGCCAAACCGGCAGGCTGGCTCGCGAGCATGGCCTGCGCCAACCGCGCGAACTCAATGTGCTTTCGAGTTCATCCGAAATGAACATCGTCTTCTCGTCACGCTATTTTCAGCCATACGACGAAGGATTCGACGACTCCTATTTGTTCATTGGTCCGGTCATCGACACCAACAGGCCCGACGAACCGCTGATCATCGATCGCCAGCCAGGGCAGCCGCTGATCTACATCGCCGTCGGCACGGTCTACCAGGCTAACCTCGACTTCTTCCACGCGTGCATCGAAGCGTTCGCCGGCGACCGCTATGCCGTCATTATGTCAATTGGCAAGGCGACTGACCCGGCCGCGCTGGGCGAGATACCGCCCAACTTCACTGTTGCCCAGTACGTGCCCCAGTTGAGCATTCTTGACGAGGCCGATCTATTCATCACCCACGGCGGCATGAACAGCGTCAACGAGTCGGTGATGGCACGCGTGCCGCTGATCGTTGTGCCGAACACGCTGGAGCAGGCGATGAACGCCGCCCGCATCGAGGAGCTTCAGGCGGGTCTTTATCTGGAGCCAGACCGGATTTCAGCTGACCAGCTGCGGAAAGGCGTCGACCAGGTTTTGTCCGATCCCGCTATTCCCCGCGGGCTGGAGCTGATTCGCGTGTCGTTTGAACAAGGCGGCGGAGTCGAACAGGCGGCCGAGGCCATCGCTCAGTTCAAGCTTGACCACCAGATCGCGTAGCCGCGCGACACACCCACTAAAACGAGGAGCTTCATCATGACCAAGATGTTGGAAGACCGGGCCGCATGGGAAGCCGCCTACGAATCTGGCTGGTACGGCCATTACCAAACCACCGGTGAGATACAGTGGACTCTGTATAATCGGCCAAAGAACGAAACGACACCAACCGGCGTGCCCGTCGACCTCAGCAAGAGTCGCCTGATGCTTATTTCCAGCGCGGGTGGCTACCTGCCGGAGAGCCAGGAGCCGTTCGACGCCGCTCGACGATTTGGGCGACTACTCGATTCGCGTCCTGCCGGTGACCACACCCCCTTCCCGGATCGACTACGCCCACGACCATTACGACCAGACGGCCGTCCGCGAAGACAGTCAGGTCTTGCTGCCGCTCACGCATCTTCAGGCGATGGTGGATGAAGGCCGCCTCGGCTCCCTGACGCCATCGCTGGTCAGCTTCATGGGCTACCAGCCGGATGTCGGTCGCGTTCTGGATGAGACGTTCCCGGCCATCATGGCCGTCGTGTCACAGGAGCAACCCGACGCCATTCTGCTTGTACCCTCCTGACCGATCTGTTCGCAGTCCGTGGGACTGCTGGCTAGAGGATTGGAAGGAGCGGGGTACGCGACGACGCTGACAAGCTGGAACGGCGGCCGAATTCGGGAGACGCGCCCACCGCGGGCGACCATCACCCGGCTGGCGCGTGGGGCCACGCTGGGCCACCCGCACGACACAGCCCAGCAGAGGCGTGTGCTGGAAACGACGTTGGCGTTGCTGGAGCAGCCCGCACCACTCGATCCGGTGGTGCTGGATGAGAGATAGAATCAGCCCAGATGTAATGCGGTCTCGTAAGTGGGCGGAAAGGCAAGCCCACACACCACGCCGGTTTACGTCAGATTCACGGAGCATTCACCTCATCTTGTGTATTGGCCACGCTCGTCTGTGTTAAGATTCTCAGTGACAATGGCCAGCGGCCTCATACCAGATGGCTGCATTTCTCACCCGATCCTGTTCATCTTCGCAGCAAATTCAGCAAGGCAGCCTCGTGCGAGGACATGACCTGACGTTATCAGAGAGGAAAAACACGATTCGCGATTCGCTACAGCTTTACATCAGCCGCCAGAGCGCAAGCCCGCTTCGATACATCCTGGAACAGACCCTATTGTTCCTCGCGGGTTGGGTGCCCACTATATTGGGTATCGCCCTGCGCGGACTGCTTTATCGTCTGATTATGCGCATGGATGGCTGGGCCGCCATCGACAAAGACGTCCGAATTCGGTTTGCCAGCACCATTCGACTGGGCCACGGCACTTACCTGGATGAGAAAACATACCTTCACGGCGGGCCCAATGGCATAGAGATTGGCCCCAACACCATCGTCATGCACGGTGCGATTCTACATGTGTACAACTTTCGCAATTTGCCTCACGCAGGCATCCGCATCGGTAGAGATAGCCTCATCGGCGAATACTCTGTCATTCGCGGTCAGGGTGGCGTTGTCATTGGTGACCGGGTGTTCACCTCCCCATTCACGCAGATCATTGCTGTGAACCACGTTTTCAACGATCCATCACGTCCGTTTGTCGAGCAAGGCATCACTGCCCAGGGCATCATCATTGAAGACGACGTCTGGCTTGGATCAGGGTCAATCATCACTGATGGAGTCACAGTAGGGCGTGGGGCAGTTGTGGCGGCAGGCGCCGTGGTTACTCGTGATGTTCCACCTCATACAGTCGTTGGCGGCGTTCCCGCAGAATTCATTCGCCGCATTGAGCTTGGACAGAGTGCTGAAACGGCACACGAAATCTTTTATGAGGAGGCGCGAGCATAGTGACCGCACTTTCCGTAGTCATTCCTGCATATAACGAAGAGGATGGCATCGCCGAGATTGCTACGCGCGTGCTTGCGATTGAGCAAAGCTTGAAGGACGTAGGCATCGATGAGTTGTTGCTCTACGTAGTCGATGACGGGTCGCACGACAAGACGGCCGAAATCGCAGCCTCGATCGACGGCGTCCACCTCATACAGATGCCCAGTAACGGTGGCTATGGCGCAGCGCTTAAGATAGGGTTTGCGGCCACTCACAGCGACCTGGTTGGTTTTCTGGACGCCGACGGGACCTATCCTCCCGAATATTTCCCAGCCCTGTGCGCTGCTGCGCTCGACGGTGCAGACCTCGTCGTTGGTTCAAGAATGAGCGGAGCGGACAGCCAGATGCCGGCCACCAGGCGAGTTGGCAATCTCTTCTTTGCCCGCTTGCTATCTATAGTCGGGCAGCAGACAGTCTCTGACAGCGCCAGTGGAATGCGCGTCTTCAGGCCGCACATTTTGGACCAGCTCTATCCGCTCCCGGATGGCTTAAACCTAACCCCGGTGATGAGCACCAAGGCCATCCACGAGGGAATCGCCATTGCGGAAGTGCCAATCCCTTACAGTGAGCGGGTTGGTCGGTCAAAGCTCAGCGTCGTCAATGACGGCACGCTGTTCCTACAATCTATGCTCTGGGCAAACCTGCAGTACAATCCGGTTCGCATTCTCGGCCTTGTCGGTCTGGCAGGCATGGCGATCGGAGCGCTCTGCCTTCTGGGCCTCATCGTGGCCCGACTGTTCGGGATCACCACCCTCGGGCCATTGGGTGTCCTGGCTGTTTACGTAGGTTCAGTAGCCGGGATGGTTGGCGTCAATGTGTTCGTGTTAGGCGTTATTTTCAACTACCTGGTTTCGCTGTTACATAAACGGCCGATACGTCAGGGCCTATTTGGACAACCCATTCTCAAGACACCTCTAGACAAGCAGTTTTGGTGGATGGGACTGGCGGCGGCTGGATTGGGTATAGTCCTTGCCACGGTATCTTTCGCACTGGGCGTCCAAGGGTGGGAAACGAACCGCGCTCTGGCTCTATGCCCTCGGCAGTGCTATGCTCATTATTCTTGGCATCCAGCTTGTCATCTATTGGATCATCATGCGTGTGCTCGACGATATCGTCGCCAATGAAGCCCGCGCCTACCCATTTACGCTTCCCGAGGCTGCACCGTGACGCAGCGGGCTCGTACCAAAAAGTGGCTTATGCAGACCAGGCCCGCAGCCTGGGACCCGGCCAACGGAGAGTCATACGATGACGAATTCTGAAAGACGTATTCTTCTTAAGGAGAACCTCGGCACAAGGCGCGTGCCTAAGCTGCGCATGGCCGACTTCCCCAGCGCGGATGAGATCGTGCGCGAAAGCATGAGTGCGACAGAACGCGGCCCGGAGGCGGTTGATATTCTTCTGGTCAACCCACCAACCCCGGACGGCGAGTTGTGGATTCGAACCCAACACCGAGTGGGCCGTCGCACGCGGGAGAACATGGTCTGGCCGCAGGTATCGCTCGCTCAAATGGCGGCGCTGCTCGTGCCGGACTACACGGTGGCCATTATTGACGCCAACGCGGAGCGAATGAGTTGGCCCGCGTTTGCAGAACAGATTGAACGCTACCAGCCAACCTACTACATGACCCAGGTGACGGCCCCGACGCTGGAAAATGATATGTACGGCTGCTTTCTGGCGCATGCACGCGGGGCCAAGACAATCGCCTTCGGCACCCACGTCACCCCGATTCCGCTGGAGACCATGCGACCGTATCCTTCGCTGGATTACATCTTGCTCGGCGAACCGGACTTGAGCCTGCGGGATCTGCTGGACCACCTTGAGGGCAAGATCGATCAGCGATCACCCGTCATTGAGAAGCTGTTCGCTGACCACGACCCGCTCTACCAACCCGCTTTCACTGAGGACGGGCGAAGTCGACATGCACGGCATCAAGGGTGTGGTTTGGCGGCAGGATGGCGACATCATTGTCAACCATACACGGCCGTTCATCCGACAACTTGAGCGACATGCCGCTGCCGCTGCACCATCTTCTGCCGCTGGACAAGTACCGCATGCCCATGATTAAGGGGCCGTTCACGTTTATCGTGACCAGTCGCGGCTGTCCGGCGGGCTGCACCTACTGTATCAAGCATGTCAGTTATCAGTTCACGACGCGCCTGCGCACGCCGGAAGACATCATGGAGGAGCTGTGGCTGCTCAAGAAGCTTGGCATGAACAACATCCACATGTATGCTGACTTGTTCACGGTCAATCGCGAACAGGTTATGGGTCTATGCGAAATGATGATCAAAGAGAAGATTGACATCAAGTGGACCTGCAACAGTCGTGTCGACTATGTGGACGAAGAGATGCTGCAGATGATGGCCAAAGCGGGCAACTGGCTCATCTCGTGGGGCATTGAGAGCGGCAATGAGCAGATTCTGCGCCACGCTCGCAAAGGCGCCTATCCAGACAAGGCTGAACGGGCGCTGACCTGGGCGCGCACCGCCGGTATTCGCAACTGGGGCTACTTCATTATTGGGCTGCCCGGCGAGACAGAAGAGACGATTCGCCAAACGATCGACTTCTCGAAGCAGCTGCCGCTGGATATCGCCTTGTTCCATGTGGCAGCTCCATACCCGGGAACACCCTTCTTCTTCGAGGTGATCAAGAAAGGCTGGGTCCGACCCGGAACCCGTTGGGAGCAAGTCGACATGGACAAAGGCACGGTGCTCGACTACCCGGACCTGTCGGCCGAACGGCTCCTCTACTGGCAGAAGCGAGCGTTTCGGGAGTGGGCACTGCGCCCGGGCCCAATGATGACTTATCTCAAGATGCTTGTTTCCGACCCGTCGACGCTGTCCTCGGCGATGAACGTCGGTCTGCAGCACCTGAGTTGGGTCTCAACCGATTCGGGGATCACCCGCTGCTGCATCGGTTGATCATGGCGCATGAGGTTCCCACTGGGCTCTATCAGGAAGGCGGACTACCGCTGGCCTGAGGTCGTCCAAAGCCCACTCTTTGCGCTGCTCGATCTGGCCCTTGCCCTGATTGCCGGCGCGCTCTGGTATGTCAGCCGCGGTCAGTTAGGTTGGTTGCCTCTGCTGCTGGCGCCGGCGCCCTGGGCAGCCAGGGCAGTCGCAGGCTACCTCCCCTTCCGGCGCACACGTTTCGATGGTCTGCTGCTGCTCTTCCTGCTCAGCGCCATCGTCGCTGCCTGGGTGGCCCCTATCCCGGATCTGGCCTGGCCCAAATTCTGGCTGATGGTGGGTGGGACTATTCCTGTTCTATGCGCTTGCAGGCCAGCCAGCCGAACATGTGTGGCCCATCGTGCTGGGACTGGGTCTGTTTGGAGCATTGGTCGGCCTCTATTTCCTGCTAACGCATGACTGGAGTGTTTTGCCAGCCAAGGTGGAGAGCCTCAATCAGGCGGCCCTGCGCTGGTCGGACCTGCGCCCCGCATTCCTAAGCGGGGTCCATGCCCTACATCCCAATGTAGCTGGCGGTCTGATGGCCATGACGGCCCCACTCTTGCTGGGCGCGGGAATACGAGCCGGACGGAAGCAAGAGTGGTTTGTTGCGGGCATAGTGGTTGTCGCCAGCGTTATCCTGTTAATCGCTCTCACATTCACGACATCTCGTGGCGCCTGGCTGGCGTTGGGGGGCGGACTCATTGCCTGGCTGCTTTGGCTTGCCGCGCGCCCGTTGGGCCACCGCCTCTTTCTTTCGCGGCGACTGGCCCTGGCTTTTGAGCTGTTGATCGTGGTCGGTCTCGGTCTGAGCGCCAGCCTCTTGCTCCCGGGCGGCCTCTGTCCTTGCTCGACCGGCTACCAGGGCCGGACAGCATTGGCAGCCGCCTCGAAATCAGCCAGCAAGCTGTTGATTTGATGACCGATTTCCCTTGGACTGGCGCGGGGCTGGGTGCATTTGACGGCCTTTACTCCACCTACATCCGTGTCATTCCCCAGCATTATCTCATTCACAGTCACAATCTGTTCCTGGATGTGGGCGTTGAACAGGGCGTGTTCGGGATCATCTTGCTCCTCGCGATCCTGGGTTTCTGTTTCTGGCTGCTCTCCGATCCCCGGCACGCCAAACCCGACGGCCGCCTTCACAATCTGTCCTTGCTATGTGGCGCCCTCTTTAGCAGCCTGGCCGTGCTCTGCATGCACGGACTCGTCGAGGACCCCCTTTATGGCAGTCGTGCCCTCTTGATGCTGTTGGTCCCGGTTGGGTTGGTAGCTGCCATATTTCCCCGCCGTTCTGTCCCTGAAGGAGCGGAATACCGGCGCACGCTTCTGTTGGGTGGGGCTGCGATCGCAGCCGTTATCTTAGCTGCCGGATTACTCTTTGGGCAACCGTTGGTCTCATCAGCACGATCGAATATTGGTGCACTGCAGATGGCCCGCACGCAGTTGGTCAACTACCCGACCAACGAGTGGGTCACACTGGCCGACTCTACACCATATCGAGATGCCTCCGACCATTTTCGCGCCGCGCTACAGGCGAACAGCCACAACCGGACTGCCTGGTATCGTCTGGGGATGCTGGCCATGTTGAACCAGGATTTCCGCACGGCCGCGGCCAATCTGGAGCAAGCCATTCGAACTCGACCCGAATCATCGCGGCATCCGCAAGAGTTTGGGGTACAGTTATCTTTGGTCCGGCAACCCGACACGCGCCGCTGCCTACCTTGTCCCATTGCCTGAAACTGTCTCCGAACTCGATGCGTACTCCTGGTGGTGGTCCAATCAGGGACGCGCGGACCTGGCTGAGCTTGCCAGCAACGCAAGAGCAGAGTGGACTCCAACAACGACACCTTAGGTACTGCATGAAAACTTGTTCTCGGACAACGATCGCCACTATGATCACCATTCTGCTTGCAGTCTTGCTCCTGACGCTGCCCGATCCCGGCTCGGTAGAAGCGCAGAGCGACTCGGCTCAGTGGGGCCCGCAGGTGAATCTATCCCGATCTGGCGCAACCAGCGAGCCTCAAATCGTCGTTGACAGCAGCGGGCGCTACCACGTTTTGTGGCTGGATGCGTTTGACGGACTGCGCTACACATCTGGTGACGGTGAAAACTGGAGCCAACCGACCTCGCCCGAGCTACCCTTTGCCACCCGCCGCATCTTCGTTGACCTGCCGGAAACAAGCGACTTCCCGACCTTCAATCCCGTGCTCATCGCCGGTGCCGAAGGCAACATTCACGCATTCTGGGTAAACAACGTCAGTAATCCAGCAGGCGACTTGTATTACAGCCGCGTCCCTAACGACCAATTCGCGAATTATGATGCATGGTCACCGGCTGAAGTTCTGGAGGCCGGCGCGATCGCACCTGCGGCATCTATCGATGATTCAGGCCGAATTCATGTGACCTATATCCGCCCCACCGACGACGGCAGCCGTCCGGCTGGCGTCTACTACCGCCGGGCGTTTTCCGGACAGGGCAGCTGGTCCGGACCAACGACCATCTATGCATCCGCCTACCTGCGAGCGACCGACTGCCGAGGAGGCCAATGTGGAAATAGACGCGGGCAGTGCCGAGCAGGTCATGATCGCCTGGAACGACACTGACCGCGAGCAGCTGTTCCTGAGCCGGTCGACCAGCAACGGCCAGACCTGGGAAACGCCTGTTTTGATAGACCAGCGATTGGTCACCGACGCGGCCGATGCGCCTGGCCCGCGCCACATTCGGCTTGGCTCAATCCGAAACCTCGACGGTCGTCACCTGGCAAGCGACGCATGGAATGGCGCAGGACTGCTCCCAGTATTACCGTTACACGAACGACGGCGGCCAAATCTGGTCAGACACACAGTCGTTTGCAGATCGCTTCGACGGATGCTCGGACGCGTCCAGCTTCGCGACAGCGGGCGATGTACTGCTGCTCTTCATCGAGGCGAATTCCGGCACCGGAGTCGGGCAGAGCGACCAGCTGACCTATATCATGGCCTGGGACGGCGCCCAGTGGAGTCTGCCACAAGAGCAGCGAGCCATCTCGCAGTTCCTCAATCCGGAAACCAATCAGGTCGTGCGACTCCAGTGCCTGGATCCGGACAGCCGTTCGCAGGACCTCGTTGTTGTTGGCTGCGACAATCACATAGGCGGAGACATCTGGTGGGCAAGCCGACCCATCGGGTCGATTGAAGGCTGGTTCCCGCCGCCACCACTCTGGCAAGGTCCGGAGCTGCTGGGCGAACTTGCGGGTCTGCCCGGCACCGCACAGGTGGTTGGTGGTGAAGCGGACATAGCGACAATTCTCGCCCACCTGCAAAGCGGCGACTCCTTCTTCATTTCGCAGTGGCAGGATGGTGTCTGGCAACCGGCCACGCCTGTCTTGCCGGTGCCCGCCGGTGGCATTGTTTCGCATGCGGCCGTCACCCACGATGGCCGTCTCCAACTGGTATGGCAAGACAGCGACGGCTTGAAGTTCGCCCAGGCCAGCAGCGACCGGCCCAACGAATGGTCTACGCCTGTGTCGATCGCCGACGCCGCAAGCGGTGGCCAACTGCCCGGCATCATAGCGACGCAGAACGGCGATCTTCTGATCACTTACTCGATTGCGGTCAATGAGCCGCGGGGTGTCTACCTGGTGCGTTCTACCGACCAGGGTGCGTCGTGGTCCGAACCAGTTCGCATCGTCGACGGAGCGGCGGCCGGGTGGGAAGCCGCCGGCCAGGCGATCCTCGCCGAGACCGGCGACGGCCGGCTGCACCTCGCAGCTGAGCAGCGCTCCTTGCCTCCGGCGAACCTGGCTCAAGGTATGATCTATCAGCACTCCGACGACGACGGGCGGTCCTGGTCGGCCGCACGCGTTTTGGAAAACGGTGGGCAGCCACCGGCCATTTGGGCCTCGTTGGAGCCGGCGGGCGATCGGGCGCTCCATCTGGTATGGGCCAGCGGCAGCAGCGACCGAACTTTCATCTGGCACCAGACATCTATCGATGGAGGCGACACCTGGTCAGAAGCCGTGCAAGTCAACAGCCTGCCAGTTGGCGAACTGCCCGCAGCCACTGTCGATCCGGCGGGTCAACCGCACGTCGTAGGGCTGGACAATGGGCGGCTCCAGCACTGGTCCTGGAACGGCACAGAATGGTTGGCCAATGAATCTCGGTCCACCAACCTGACAACCGGGGCAACTGGATGTGGCCGCTATCCTGCCGGGCGAGCTGGTGGTCGGCCATCTAGGCCAGCCTGTCGGCTCCGCTGCAGAGCAGCCGATAACGCAGCTAAGTGGTCTGACCCGGCCCATTGATCTCGAGTGCGGCCGACCTACCTGCGGAACCAGAACCGATCCCCCCGGTACCGGTCGGCGTGCCCACCGTCGCCCCGCCGGCACCCACGCCCATGCTTGAACCAACGCCCACCATCGTTATCCCGGCGGCCGTCGAGCAGAGCAACGGCTTTCTTAATGGCCTGATCGGCGCTAGTGGACCGTTGGGGCCGCTCGGTATTGCCATCATCCCGGCGGCGCTGGTGATTGCGATCGTTGTCGCTGGTGGCACTGCGCGCGGTGCGCTTGGGCGGGCGCGGGAAATGAAGATGAGGTCGCTCAACCATCAAGCAGCCACCCGGTCGACGGTCCGTCTCATCTGGACGGGACGGGCAGCACGCCATGGGCGGCTGCACTCAGTCGCCGCAGTCGCCTTCCTGGCGGTGCTGATGCTCACCGGACTGTCCAGTAGCCGGGTTGTGGCGCAATCGTCCGGGCTGGACTGGAGCGAGCCAAGGCGTATACCGGGCAGTGGCGATGATGCCCATCTTAGCTACGGACTGGTGCCAGACAAGAACGGCAACGTCCATTTGTTCTGGACAGATGGGGACAATGAAACCGGGTTCAGCATCTACTATAGTCGTTGGAACGACCTCGATTGGTCACCCCACGTGGATATTCTTCTGTCTCCGCTGGGTGGCAGCCCGCGCTTCCTGGACGCATGGCTGGACGAAACGGGCACGATGTACTTGATTTTCTTTGCCGGCAATGAACTGGACGGCCGCGTCTACTATACGACAGCACCGGTGGCTCGGCTGGGAGAGACTGCCGCCTGGAGCGAACCGCTGCAGATCGCGGGCAGAGCCGGTCCCAGTGCTGGTCTGGCAATTGACGGCGCCGGCACGATGCATGTGCTCTTTGCCGGAAACAACGGACCAGAGATTTACGCCATTGCCTCACCTGACAGAGGTCAAACGTGGTCGGAACCAGCCCTGGTCCAACGGCAGGGTCAACCGGATGACCTTGTCTTTAGCATCGCCATGACGCCCGGACCCGAAGACGATCTGATGGCTACGTGGACCATCTTTGACAGCCGAGCGTTTGGCCAGGCTGTCTACGCTGCCAGACTGGAGGCAGGAACGGCGACGTGGCTGCCTCCGGAGACGGTCGCCGTCCGCGACCCTGATGATTTTGGAGTCGGCTATTCGAGTGTGGTGGTGCTCGACGACGGCACGGTGCATCTGGTCTATCAGGATGGCCCAGCGCCACCAAAGCGGTTTGCCCGTCAATCTTCAGATGGCGGAATGACATGGACCGTGCCGCAGCAAGTCTTTGGGGTCGTCGGGCAAAACGGCCTTGTCGGCCCTATGGCCATTGATAGTGCTGGCCGACTCCATGCCGTCACCCAGGGTCGATACGCGGTAGAAGGACAGCCTGACGTCCATGGGATGTTCTACATCCCGTTGGTTGACGGCGTTTGGGGAGCAAGAAGCCCCATCGCCACCGGCACCCTAGTCGATGGGTTTGATCCCCAGAACCCGCTGCTGATCAGCTATTGCGCGGCAACAAGCTGCTGGCCATGTATGGCAACGATCCCCATCTGGGCTCTGGTTTACGGTCGCGGAGGTCGATGCGCCACCGGTCTCGGCCCAACCTTACGCCACACCACTGCCCGTCCCCCTTGCCGCAGTAGAGTCTCCGACGCTTGCCGCAGCGACCACACCGACGCCTCTGCCGATCGAGTTTGCGCAGCCGCCTCAGGCCCGCTTCGGTCAATCCAACACGACCCCCCTGCTGCTGGCCACTTTGCCCGTTGTCCTGTTGATCGGGTTGGTAGTCATCCTGCGACGCCGTTCGCTGCGGCCCCATAGGCCATAGGCCAGGAAGACCACGAAACACGCTGCACCTGTTATGACGACCTTCACGCACCTATCCACTCATCGCCAGCTCTTGTGGGCATGGACCGTAAGAACGATTCGCGCCCGCTATCAGCAGTCGCTGCTGGGCGGGCTGTGGGCAGTCATTCAACCAGCGGCGACCGCCATCGTCTTCACGGTAATCTTCACGCGCTTTTATCCCGATGCGACACGGGTACTGTGCCGTATATTGTCTTTTCCTACACGGCGATGGTGCCCTGGGTATGTTCTCCAGCTCCATTGCCGACATGACCGAGTCGCTTGTA
The DNA here is from genome assembly GCA_963715935.1 of uncultured Chloroflexia bacterium. Lineage (GTDB taxonomy): Bacteria > Chloroflexota > Anaerolineae > Promineifilales > Promineifilaceae > Promineifilum. The sequence goes on from CAVQSM010000011.1 coordinate 1,770,111, forward strand.
TCGAACTTTGGGCTGGTGTCCAAGATTTACTTCCCGCGCGAAATCCTACCTGTAGCGGCCATGCTCGCCCGTCTCTTTGACGCCGCCATTGCCGGCGCCATTCTTCTGGGTCTCATCATCGTCTATCGCGACCAACTGACGATTAATGGTGCAGCATGGTTGTTTCTGCCCGTCGTCATTATCATCCAGCTGGCTCTTACCCTGGGCTTGGGACTGTTTACGGCGGCCGTCAATGTCTTCTTTCGCGATGTTCGCCATCTGGTGACTCTTCGGCCTGCAGATCTGGTTCTACGCCACCCCGATCATCTATCCATCAACTGCCGTTCCCGACTCGCTGCAAACCCTCTATCATCTCAACCCAATGGCCGGTATCATTGAATCGTATCGTGGCATCCTGCTGGAGGGCAGCCTGCCCAGCCCGTACCTGGTGGATATCCGCCGTTATCAGTTTCATCGCGCTGGCGTTCGGCTACTGGTTCTTTAAGCGTGTCGAGTTTCAGTTTGCCGACGTGGTGTAAAGGCTCATGACCGATTCAATCGTCGTTAACGCACTCTCCAAACGGTATCGCAAAGGACGCGGTCTGAGCAGTCTGCGCGAGCTGCTTGGCGCACGCCGCAGGAGTGACGCCGCTACCTATCATTGGGCTGTGCGTGACGTGTCGTTCGCCGTCCAACCGGGCGATTCCCTGGGCATCATTGGCCCGAATGGCGCGGGGAAAACAACAATTCTGAAATTGCTCTCGCATGTCACGCTTCCTACGAGCGGGTCTGTAAACGTCGACGGTCGCTTCTCGGCACTCATCGAATTGGGAGCGGGCTTCCACCCTGACCTGACTGGTCGGGAAAATGTCTATCTCAATGGAGCTATTCTGGGAATGAAGCGAGCCGAGATCAACGATCGCTTCCAGCGGATCGTCGACTTCGCCGAGATCGGGGACTATCTGGATACGCCGGTCAAGCGGTACTCGTCCGGCATGTACGCCCGGCCTGGGTTTTGCCATAGCCGCCCATGTCGATCCGGACGTTCTTCTGGTGGATGAAGTGCTGGCTGTGGGTGATACAGCGTTTCAGGCTCGCTGTTACCAACGGATGCAAACCCTCCAGGACAACGGCACCGCTCTTGTCTTTGTGTCCCACAATATGCAGGTCGTGCAGCGGGTCTGTTCGCGAGCGATGGTGCTCGTACGTGGAGAGAAGCAATTTGAGGGTCCGGCGGCGGCGGCCGTTGCCGAATACTTCCGCGCCGTGCGCGGTGCGGCGGCGGTCGGAGCCAGACCCACAGGCCCGGAAGCAGGCGGGCTGCAGCAGCTGGCCATGACCCACGAGGCGCAGATTCTGGGGGTAGACGTCCGCACTACGTCCGGCTCGCCGCTGCAAGTCGTGTCAACAGGGGACACATTCGAGATTGCGATGCATGTCGGTTTCCGTGAGGAGGCGCCCCAGCCCATCTTTGCCTGCACAATCTACAACGAGCGGGGCGACCTCATCTATGACACAACGACCCAATGGCAGCAACAACCGACGCCGGACTTCAGCGCCGGGGATGTAGGCGACGATCGTCTTCCGGATCAGGTGAACCTGCTGGCGGGCATGTACACTGTCAAGGTCGATCTCGCCTATGCGGATCTGAGTTGCGATTATGGCTACCTGCCCAACGCCGCCACGTTTGTCGTGAACGGGGGCATGCGGCCCGAGGAGAAACCAACCTGTTCGCCGAGATCCAGATCTGAGTGCTTACCGGCCGGTCAGACCACGCCCGGATTGGTCAATCAGACGAGTAAGTATGACAATACCCGAAAGTCAGTGTCATCATGTCGGCTGATAATCAGCTTGAATTCCGCTGATGCAATTCGCAGCGTCCTGGCGGAACGGTCGGTGGCCCTGGAACTCATTGTCGTCAACGACTGGTTGACCCATGAGACGGCTGCCGTCAGCCCGTGTTTATTCAAAGACCCGCGTCTCCGGGTCATTCATCAGGCCAATGCCGGTCTGTCGGGGGCGCGTAGCACAGGCATCCGCGCTGGCAGCAGCACCGTTAATCAGCTTTCTCGATGCTGACGACCTGATGCCAGACTGGGGCAGGTGATCCTCGGCCAGTCTCCCTAAACGCCCGGCCAGGCATTGGCATGGTCAGCGGCGAACACGTCGCGATCGATTCGTCAGGCAAGGAGCGTCCGACAGCCAGCCCGGCCAACGTGCTGGACTGCAACGAACGGTCATCGACCTGCTCAATGGGAATCCACTCGTCGCTCGGCACCATGACCGTGCGGCACACCGTGGAGGCGGCAGGAGCTTTCGACGAGTCGCTGGCCTGGCGCGCGGGATTGGGACCTGTGGGTCCGCGGCTGAGTCGGACCGGTTGTCAGATAGCCGACATCAGCGAGCCGGTGATGGCTTATCGCAGCCATGCGGAACAGATGACCCAGGACCCGGCGCGACGTGAAGGCCTCGCTCGCCGTGCTCAACAACATTGCCGCGGAGCCCCAGCTCCGACGGACATCGAGGGCGGCGCTGCCCGAGGCGTTTGCCTGGGCCTATCTGCGGGCGTTCGGCGCGAGGCTGGGCAGCGCATGGCAGCCAGTGCGGACATCGAACTGAGCGGTGACGTTGTATCCGCCGCTTCTGGAAGATGACGGGCATCGCGTCAACCATTTCGCAGGACTGGCAAACGCACCGGCCTCCACCAACCCCGGCAGAGTACATGCGCTATTTATTTCTTTACCGTCTCCCGCAATCCGCCCAAGGCGCTGCGAGACGCAGGAACCAGGAGCTGGCCCGGCTGTTCGGCTTCGTCGGCCTTCCAGACCCAGCCTGGTCAGCCTGTTCCCGCAGGGTGATGGCCCTGCGCGCCATGCGCGACGCATCGAACTGGGCGAGCAACTGCTGGGCGCGGGCGATCGCTGCCGCCACTGGCGGCGGGGTTGAAGAGAGGAGCAAGTACGCGCAGATCGTCCTCGTTGTCGCCGAAATGAAACGCGGCCGATCGTCCGGGACCTGTACGACGTCTGGCAGCACGCGTACGACGTCACGGTCTTCGAGGAACAGCCGGGCGCGTTCACCCTTCTTTCAGGAGCGGTTGCAGCGACGGCAGCTCAAGGCCGGCTTGTCTGCCCTGCCCACGGAACAACGACGTAGTCTTCTTCGAATGGGCCAGCGAACTGCTGGCCCTGGCCAGCCACATACCTCGACGCGCCCGCATCGTTAACGCGCCTACACCGGTACGAAATGTACCAGTGGGCTGACAGGGTCCAGCGGACTCGTCCACGCACATCCACCGTGAGCGAAGCGAAAGAGAACGTGAATTTTTGAAGCGATTCCCGGAGCAGAGGGGCAAAACCCATGTCGTGGTCGAGGCCATTGACTACAGCCCACTTCCCTTATCATCATCGGCCATTCACCGGGACGCTGGGCATTCTGTGCCGATCCGACGCCCGCAAGCGCGTGAATGGTAACCGATCCTGTCTTTCCACTAATGCGCCAGCTGGGCATCATGGAAACGCTGCGCATTGGTGGGAACCAGCCGCTGCACGCCGACTACGCCTTTGCCCTGGTCGATCTGGCTCGTGCCTGGTTTGGACCATCGTGGTCCCTTCGACGGACCAATCAGCGACACAGCCGCCTGTCTGGATCTGTTGGTATCGTACGTCTCCAACAGTTTCTCGGAAGGGCTGCAGGTCGCGCCGATCGAGGCGATATGCATCCGGGTGCTGATGCTGGCGATGCCGGGCAGGTGCCGATGAACTGTTTTGCTGATCGCCTGTTCATCACCGAGCCGGAAGTCATTGCCGCGTCAACGTCAACGCTCGGCTTCCAGCGCCGGACAAGGAGACCGCGACGCTGCGCCTGCGCCGCGTTGCTGAAGATCGCTTCGACATTCAACAGAATGAACCGGCTATCCGGGCTATCCTGGAAGGCGGATCGCCGGCATCATGAACATCGCCTACATCTGGCAGCGCTCGACATCGACCTGACCAAAGGGCAGGTCCGGTGCTGCACGCTCAAGGCAGCTCATCCGGGTTGCAGCGCCGGGTCATCAGGCGCAGCCCTTCTTCACGGAGAGTGAGACGGGCAGGCGTCCGTCACCGACAACTTCGAGCAGTGGCAATCGCTGGCTCCACGCAGCACCAACGCGGCCTGGTTCGAGGAGCGGGCCGTCGCAGCGTGGACAAGGCAGGCTGCACCTGCCGCAGGCCGTCGATGACAGCCTCCGTTCTGCGGACTCAATTCTGCCCGCGCTGTCCTGGTGTCCACCTGATTGAATCATGCGGCACCACTCTGCAGGCTACCGGCGGGCTTATGGCTGCGCCGACGGCTGGGCTCCAGTCGTCGAACTGGAACGGCGACGTTCTTCAAGAGTACCTGGTGTTGGGCATCCAGCTTTCGCGAGCCAGTGCGGTTGTCCTCGCCGCGCCAGGAACACGCCGCTCTTATCCACATGGCCAGCGATCGCCAGCCGCCTAGCTAGCCGCTGGCGCCTTCTCCACCATTGCCGAATCAACTTCGCCTCGGGACTGTGAGCTACGACGCCGCCAGGACGGTTGATTCCTGGAGGCTTCACCGGCGACCTGACCGACGACGAGTGAGGGATGAGCCAGGGACAGGCCCACCAGGACAGCTTCCAGAACGTGGCAACCCCTCTCTCACTTCTGCAGGAGGGATTTACTGGTTGAAGCTGCCCAATGCCTTGTTGCACCTCTGCTGTGGTCATGGTGAATGGCTGGGTCAGATAGCAAGTGTGGGGCGGCCACCGGCCGAAGATTGGGTGCAGCTCCATGCAGGTGGCCGCACCAGCAAGTAGCTTCACCTTGCCCTAGTGATGTGGCCATGGCCCAGAACCAGAGGAAGCCAGCCGCAATCTCCAGCCACTGGCAGAGATGCCGGCATGGCGATTGTCGCTGGATTTACCAAACATAGCAGCAATCGGAATGGTACAGTGATACTGCTTGCCTGTATCCTTCCGGCGTGACAATAATCGCCCGGGCAACCTCGCTGCTGTGGCTGCTAACCGACAACTAGGTAGCGTGACCGCCTGGCGCGTCAGCACATCTTAAGGCCCTGCGCTTCCCATCTGGAAGGCACAACCGATACGTTTCTAGCAGATCTTTCCAGCGACACGCTTCTCGCGACACGAGCACAGTAGCTGACCCGTGTGCATTTACGATAAGCTGCACTGGACTTGAGCAATAATAATACTGTACGTTCCTTCGTAGCTGGCTCTTGTCGTAGTGGTACAACATGGTTGGCCAATATTATTGCTGCCAACCCGGACGGTTCGGTCATCTTTGAGCCGTTCGACAATCGTCCGGTTGGTCTAGGAAATGGCAGATTCTTCCCGTTGGTTATTCGCGGGAGACGTGTAGCCAGCCCGATTCGCAGCGCCGCGGTTGACGCCCTGGCAGGCCGCATCAACACCCCCTGGACCAACCGCCTGGGACATCGTGTCCGGGCTCCGCGCAGAGTGGTCAAGTCGATCCGGGCCAATTCGATGCTCGCCTGGATCGACAGACAGTTCAAGCCGGTCATCCTCGATATGCTCCGACATCCGTGTTCGGTTGTCCTCTCTCGGATGCGTCTCTCGTGGGACACGCATATTGATGAGATGCTTGACCAGCAAGCCCTGGTCGATGATTATCCGACACCTTATCTGCCGCTGATTCAGAGCGCCCGAACGCCCGTCCAGCGACAGGCCATTATGTGGTGTCTTGAGAATGTGGTGGCATTGAACCAGATGCCTGAGCAAACCTGGACAGTGGTCACCTACGAGCAGTTGGTAACAAATCCTGACAGGCAGATCCGGCGCGTCCTCAATGCGGTCGACGTGGCAGCAACGCCACTGTTGGCCAGAGCCATCCGAAGAAACAGCGTCGTCACCCGCCCGGACAGCCCCATTCTGAGTGGCAACAGTCCCATAACGGAGTGGCAGAACTACTTACGAGCCGCGAAATCTCTGACATCGTCCCATCGTGCGCTACTTTTTCGACATCGACATTTACGACCGGGTTCGATGCCGCATACAACCAATCTTGGAATCTAGCATGGGATCGGTCAGCATCATCATTCCCACATTCAACCATGCAGCTTATCTGCCGGCGGCCGTCGAGAGTTGCGCTAAGCCAGTCCAGGCCGCCGCATGAAATCATCGTGGTCAACGATGGCTCGACAGATGAAACGAATCATGTCGCCGCGCGCTACGCCGATCGCATCCAGTATGTCTACCAGCAGAAGTAGGGATTGTCAACCGCGCGCAACACCGGTATCTCCCGGGCAACGGCAGCGCGATCGTCCTGCTAGATGCAGACGATCTGCTGGAGCCAGCCTACATCACCATCATGACCACCGCGCTGGACATTGCGCCGGAAGCGGCGGCCGTCTTCTGCGGCTTCCGCATGGTGGATCCTGGCAACAACCCGCTCTTTCAGACAGGGCCGGGACACATCGAGAAACAGCACATACACGACACATTGCTGGACGGCAACTTCATCGCAGCCCATTGCCTTCTGGTGCGTCGAAATGCCTACGAGCAGACCGGCCGTTTGATCGTTCGCTGGATGCGTCCGAAGGATTGGGACATGTGGCTGCGTCTGTCCCGGCATAACACCATGATCTCCATTCCTGACAGGCTCGTCAGGTACCGCGTGCAGTCGGGGAGCATGTCCGACGACCCTCAGCGCATGCTCGACAATCGGCTGGCTGTCCTCCAGAAGGTGCAGGCTGCTGGCCCGAGCTGTCGCCGGAGCGCATCCGCCAGCACGGGCCTGCGCCTATCGTGCAGCGGCCATCGAGTGGCTGCAGGCCGGTGACGAGAATCAGGCCGCCCACTGCCTCAAGCAGGCGGCTGACCTCGACCCAACCCTAATGCTGGAGCGCATCACCCATTACGAACTGGCCATGTGGGATCAGGCCCGTGGCGAGCGTGGTAACGTTCAAGCTCTGGACATCGACTAAATGAAGCGCGATTGCTCCGCCTCGTGGAAGCGATCCTTCCCGAGCTAGACGGCGACATGAGCCAAAGCACGTACCGCAGCAAGGTCATGGCAACCGCCCATCGGACGCTTGGACAGATTCGCTATGCGCGGAGGGAGCTGCCACGGCCCGTAGCCATTTCGCCGGGCAGCGCGGCTGCAGCCCGGCATCGTGACCGATCGCCAGATGAGTTCGCTGTGGCTCAAGTCTTTGCTAGGCCGCGTCTGCTGCCACGCGAAGATGGGGTGTGGGTCGCATCCTTTTTATCTCATCCTTCTACCCGCCGCATGAAATTGGTGGGCTGTCCCAGATGGTTTACGATTTGCAGGAACCGTTGCGCCTGCGAGGTCACGAAACTGCCGTGTTGACCAGCCTGCACGGTGTGGAACATCCCGTCGTAGAAGCGGACAATGTCTGGCGGACGCTTCACCTCGACGCCGACTTGCAGCGGTACAAGCCGCTGAGCCTGCTCAGCTACCGGCAGCGCCGCGATGAGACGCTGCGGCAGCCCCAGACAGCCATCGAGTCGTTTCAGCCAGATGTCGTGATCGTCTTTGAAACCTACAACCTTACCCCCGGCGTGCCCTGGTTGGTGGAGCAACTCCTGCCGGGCCGGGTCGTCTACTATCTGGCCTCCACCATGCCGTATCAGCCGGACCTCCACTCGGCCTACTGGCTCGATCCGGCGGGCAGCAAGCTTCGGACGTTTGGCAAACAGCTCCTGGCGCCTGTGGCGCTCCGTCCGGTCCGGCGCGATCTGGACCGGTTCCAGCTGCAGTTCAATCACGTTGTATGCGTCAGCGAGGCGGCAAGCGTCGCCAATGCCGCCGCGCTCGACCGCGATCCAGCCACGTTCACAGTCATCTACAATGGCGTGGAACTGGATGAATTGTTCCATCGGGCAGCGGTAGAGACAAACGTGGGACGAGGGCGTCAGGATCCTTTTCGCCGGCAACTTCGTACCTCAAAAGGCGTCCACACGGTTGTCGAGGCAATGGCGCTGCTACGGGGCGCCGGCTTCGAGACGCCGGTCTTATTGACCATTGCCGGATCGGGCCTGGACAGGTACGAGCTGGTTGAAGGAGATGGTCAACACCCTAGGACTGAACGATGTTGTGCGCTTTCTGGGACGCATCCCGCGTGAGGAGATCCCGGAACTTATGCGCGAGCATGATCTGTTTGTCTTGCCGTCCATCTGGGAAGAGCCGCTCTCACGGGTCATGCAGGAGGCCATGGCCAGCGGGCTGGCGGTCGTTGGGACCGACACCGGCGGTTCTACTGAAGGGCTGGTACGCGAGGAATTGGCCTCATCTTCCCCGCTGGCGACACAGCTGCGCTGGCGACTGAGCTGCAGCGCCTTATTGACAACCCGGCTCTCGCCCGAAACCTGGCGCAGGCTGGTCGGAAGATGGCCGAGGACATGTTCGATTTTGACCGGGTGGTTGACGAGATTGAGGCGTACTGCCTGGACGTGGTCGCAGGCAAGGACACGAGCGATTCCGACGGCTAGACGGCAAGATTTTTCAGGCGAGCGTACCTCTCAGAGACGACCATAACTGACTGTCCACCCACAGCACCGACCATGCGGATTCTATTTATTACCAATTTCTACCCACCGCTGGGCCAGGGAGGTTACGAAGAGTGGTGCGCCGAAGCCGCCCACCGCTTGCGGCAGCGTGGGCATGAAGTGGTCGTCCTGACCAGCCGCCACCTGCGCGACACAGTGGAAAGCACAGAGCCGGCCTGGATCAGGCGTAAGCTGCATCTGGAAATGCCGCTCGTATCGCTGCGCAACAGCCTGCTCTTCTTCACACGCCACGCGCGGGAGCGCGAGAACCTGGCCATCGTAGACGACGCGATCACCCGCTGGCAGCCGGATGTGGCTCTCATCTGGGGCATGTGGAACCTGTCGCGCTCGCTGCCGGCGCGGATCGAGTCGCGAATGGGTAGCCTCGTTGCCTACTACTTCGGAGATTATTGGCCAACGCTGTCCTCACCCTACGTCGATTACTGGAATGCGCCCGTGCAGCATCAACTAATGGCAATACCCAAGCGTATGCTGGGATACATAGCTCTCCGCCAACTCACCTATGACGCGCCACCCGACCTTCAGTTCAGGCACGCCATGGTTCCTTCCCACTTTTTAGGCGAAGAACTACGCCGGCAGGGAGTCGCGCTCAGCGAGATTACACTGGTGCCCGGGGCAATCGAAACGCGGCCCTATGTGGACGCGACTACGGCTACCTTATCATCACTTACCTCTTCCGACAGGGCGCTATCCCTGCTATTTGTAGGCCGGTTGGACCCGACGAAAGGGCTCGACACGGCGATTGAGGCGCTGGCTCTGCTGCGACAAAAGGCCGGCAGGCCGGACATGCGGCTGGCTATTGCCGGTGAAGGCGTCCCGTCATACGTCCAGGAGTTGCAGGCCCTGGCCCGGCAGGTGGGCGTGGCGGACTCGATATCCTGGCTGGGACGACAGCCAAAGGAGGCACTGCCGAGCCTGTACCGCTCGGCCGACGTCTTCCTGTTCACATCAATCTGGCCGGAGCCGTTCGGGCGGGTCATTGTGGAGGCGATGGCTTCGGGAACAACTGTCGTCGGCGCAGCAACCGGTGGCACGACGCGAAATCCTCACGGACGGCCTAAATGGACTGGCTTATACACCCGGCGATGCCGCCGAACTGGCAGCGCAGATCGACCGTCTGCAGGGCGACGAAGCACTGCGGCAGCGTCTGGCGGCGCAGGGCCAACAAGACGCAGTAGACAAATGGGACCTCGCCCAAATGGCGGAACGCATTGAGACAGAGTTGACGGCGATTGTTGGAGTAAGATCCTGATGCGTATCCTGTTCCTCTCGCCCTGGTTCCCCTTTCCTCCCTCCAACGGGACCAGAATCCGCGTCAACAACCTGCTGCGCGGGCTGGCGACTGAGCACGATGTCACGTTACTCAGCTTCACCCGCGAACCGGTTAGTGAAGAAGGGTTGGCGGCGGCCCGGACAGTAGTCACGGATCTGTTTCTCGTGCCCTGGAAACCGTATGAGCGTTCCAGCTGGCGTGCTCGCCTCGGCTTCTTCAGCCCTCGACCCCGCTCGGTAGTGGACACCTATTCACCACAGATGGAAGAGACCATTCGGCAGCTGGTGACAGACCATTCCCATGATCTGATCGTCGCCTCCCAGCTAGCAACTGCCGCCTATGTCGGGGTGTTTGGCAACACCCCGACCTTACTGGAGGAGGTCGAGATGGGTATCTACTTCCAGCAGGTGACCGACAGCATACAACCGTTCCAACGACTCCGCAGCCGGCTGATGTGGGCAAAGCAGGCGGCCTATACCCGACACCTCCTGACGCAGTACTGCGCCTGCACGGTGGTATCGGAACAGGAGCGGGCGCTGCTGAGACACGTCGCGCCGGACATGGAAATCGTCGAGCTGCTTCCTAACTGTGTCGACGCGGCGGCTCTGAGCCGTGTGGCAGCCCTGAGCCGGGCCGCGGCCCCGCTCCCATCCAATACGGTGATTTTCACAGGGGCATTCACTTATGACGTGAACTACGAGGCGATGGTCTGGTTCGTTCGAGATGTGTGGCCGCTTGTCAAGGCAGCCGTTCCCAATGCGCGCCTGATGATCACAGGCGATCACGCTGGCCGAACGTTGCCGCCCGCACCTGACGTCATCCTGACCGGCTTCATCGATAACGTCCATGAGGCCATTGCCAGGGCAGCCGTCAGCGTGGTTCCTATCCTTCAGGGAGGAGGGACGCGCCTCAAGATCTTGGAAGCGATGGCGCTGGGCACACCCGTAATCTCAACCGTCAAAGGAGCCGAGGGGTTGGAGGTGTCTGATGGTCGGGACCTCTTGTTGGCCGACACACCCGAAGCGTTCGCCGAAGCCACTATCTTGCTGCTAACCAGCCCCGACCGACGTCAAGAATTGGTGAAAAACGCTTGCGGTCTCGTCCAGCGGAAGTACGATTGGGAAACGGAGTTGCCTCGCTTGCTGGCCCTTGTTGACCGGCTGGCGCAGTAGGCGGCGACAGCAGCATGAATCATCAAGCGCAATCGGGTAGATCATGGGACGCTCTTAGTGGACGTCTGGCGACTCCTGCTGCTCTACGAGTGGCGGTCGCCACGGCTGTCCTGGCCCTGAGCGCGATCAGTTGCGGTCATCGTTCCTTCTGGCCGCACAGCGCTGGCTCTGCTGGCCCTGGCTCCGGCAGCGCTCGCCGTTCTCTTCCTCGCCAAGCGGCCGCCGCTGGGGGTGCTGGCTATCGTTGTAGCGGGGCTCATTGTGCCGGTCGGATTGGGCACCGGCACCAACACAGAACTTAATCCGGTCATCCTTCTCATTCCAGGGCTGGTTGGTCTGTGGCTCGTCAGTGCCATCGTCGGCAAGGAAGGCATTCAAATACCCAATCACCTGGCCGTCCACCTGTTGCTGGCATTCTGTGCTGCCGTTACATTGTCGTTTGTGGTAGGTCAACTGCCGTGGTTTGATATCCCCAGTGTCTCCACTGCTGTTCAACTCGGGGGATTGGCCGTCTTCTTCTTATCCGCGGTTGCGTTTCTTCTGGCAGCCTTGCTGCTGGACGAAATATGGCTGCGCCGCCTGGTCTCTGTTTTTCTGGGAATCGCCGCTGTGTACATGGTGGCCCGCCTGACTCCCGTTGTTGGACCGGTCATCCTGAGGCTGTTTGATGCGGGCGCCCAAGGCAGCGTATTCTGGACGTGGACGGTGACCTTGTCGGCCGCGCTGTTCCTTTTCGATGCCACGCTTGGACGTAAACAAAGGTTCGCCCTGGCCGGCCTGGTCATTCTGACATTCGTCGTGGCCTTTGGCACTGCCAGCGAGTGGGCGTCTGGTTGGGCGCCGGCGGCCGTTGCCCTGGCCATGCTCATCTGGCTGCGCTATCCACGTTGGGGCTGGCTTCTTGTTGCCGGATTTGCTCTCCTGGCGTTGGTTCGCTTCGAGTCTCTTTTCACATTGTCCACAGGCGCCGAGAGCTGGTTTGCCCGCCGGCAGGCGTGGCAGATCGTGCTGGACACGAGCAGCGCTAATCCCATCCTGGGGCTAGGGCCGGCCAACTACTACAACTACGTCCAGCGCGCCTCCATTTCAGGTTGGGGCGGCGATTGGAACGTCCGCTTTAGCTCACACAACAACTACATCGACCTTATCGCCCAAAGCGGCATCCTGGGGTTGCTCCTTTTCGCCGGGTTTGCGATCATCATGGCTCGGACCGGGCTGCGTGTCATGCGAAGCGAACAGCCTGGCTTCAACCGCGCTTATGCGGCTGCCTGCGTCGCCGGGCTGATCGGAACACTTGCTTCGGGTATGTTGGGTGACTGGTTCCTGCCTTTCCCCTACAACGTCGGACTGGCGGGAATGCGAGCCAGCATCTTGTTCTGGATATTCCTGGGCGGTCTCCTGGCACTGCGGCTGAATCAATCTGGAGGCGCGCCGGTCAGAGTGAGGCTGATCCCAGCCATCCGCGAGCGGTCGACCATCACAACGCGCTGCCTGCAGATGCAGATCTAGCGACCATGCACCTGTCTATCATCATCGTCAACTGGAATACGCGCGATCTGTTGAGCACCTGCCTCTACTCGATCGAACTCAATCCACCGCCCGCCACCTACGAACTGATCGTGGTGGACAACGCCTCCCAGGATGGCAGCCAGGAGATGGTCCAGCGCTGCTTTCCCGACATCACCCTGCTGAGCAATAGCAGCAATCCGGGCTTTGCTAGCGCCAACAATCAGGGCATCCGCCAGAGCACGGGCCGCTTCATCCTGCTACTGAACCCGGACACGATCATCTTGCCGGGTGCATTCGCCGCACTGATTGACGCGCTTGACATGGAGCCAGGCGCTGGAGCAGCGGGCGCCATGTTGATCAATCCGGATGGCTCGCTTCAGGTATCGAGTTTCCCTGCGCCAACGCTGTCACGGGAAGCGTGGCGACTGTTTCATCTGGACAGTCTCAGACCAACCGCCATCTACCCGCCCGACCACTGGAAACGCCATGTGCCGTTTGAGGTTGACACGGCCCAGGGAGCGTGCCTGCTTCTGCGACGGGATGCACTCGAGGAAGTTGGGCTGTTAGACGAGGCGTTCTTCATGTACTCGGAGGAGGTTGATCTTTGCTACCGGCTGCGTCTCGGCGGCTGGTCAATTTGCTGGACACCTGCAGCAAGAGTGGTCCATTTTGGTGGACAGAGCACAAAGCTGATTGCGGCCGACATGTTCACACAGCTGTATCGCGCCAAGCTTCACTATATACACAAGCACTTTGGGGCGTTTCGTGGGGTTTGCTATAAGGGCGTGTTATTGGTTGCATCGGCGGTGCGCGTCGCTCTGACGCCATTGAGCCTGCTGGTCGATCCCCAGCATAGAGCCGAGCATCTGACCCTGGCCAGGCGTTATGGCGATTTGATTCGCGCCCTGCCCGGTCTGTAGGCCACGAGGACAGCAGCCAGTGCGAATACTCTACGCCTCTCAGCTTATTCCCTACCCGATCGATGCCGGCCCCAAGCGACGCATCCATCATGTTCTCCACTATCTGGCCAGTGCTGGACATGAGGTGCATTCGTAGGCTTCTCGCGCAGAGCGATGATACTAAGCGTAGAGCAATTGCGTACGACCTGCGAATCTATCCACACCGTGCCGATGGTGCGTTCACGAGGACGCGATTTGTGGCATTTGGCACGTAGTCGGGCAGCAGGTCTACCCTTTCTCATCGCGCGCGACAATGTGGCCGCGATGCATGAGATGCTTCGAAATGTGCTTTCCAAAAAGTCGTTTGACGCCTTACATGCTGACCAGCTATCGATGGCCCAATATGTCCTGGCACTTTCCACTTCCACCTCTCGCACCATTGTTCTCGACCAACATAACGCGATGCACCTGATCCCACAGCGCCTCTCGGACACGACGACCTCGGCTGCGGCGCGTCGATTCTGGCAGCATGAAGCGAAGGCGATGAAGATATATGAGGTGGCAGCGTGCGCCCAGTTTGACCATGTTGTCTGGGTTAGCGCTGAAGATGAAACGGCCGTCGGCTCAGCGGCCAGCGCCGCAGGCAGTCCACTGCGCCCAGGTTCCGTCATTCCTATTGCCGTGGACCCAGATGATCGGCAGCCGATCCAACGAGATGGGCGGCCCATGCGCGTCACGTTCCTGGGTGGTTTGCACTGGCGCGCCAAACGCTGCCGGTATGATGTGGTTTGTCGAGCGCGCATGGCCCGCTGTACACGCTGCGTTTCCAGGGGCCATCCTGACCATAATTGGCAAGGATCCGCCGGCGGCCTTATTCGATGCGAACGCGCAAGCGATGGGCATTGAGGCCAGGGGATATGTAAGCGACCCGTCTGCGCTGCTGGCGGAAACTGCGGCCTTCATCGTGCCGCTGCTGGCAGGCGGCGGGATGAGGGTTAAGATATTGGATGCATCGGCGTGGGCAATGCCGGTTGTCTCAACCAGCGTCGGGGCCGAAGGCATCGGCTGTACAAACGACGGCGACATCCTGGTGAGGGACTCGCCACAGGCTTTTGCAGACGCCGTCTGCATGCTGTTGGCGGAACCGGCCCTTGCCGACAGGCTTGCCCGCGCCGGCCGGGAGACCGTTGTTGAAAAGTACGATTGGCGGCAATGCTATCAGGCATGGGACGATGTGTATCCACGATGACAGCTGAAAGACCACCAACTGACCTGACCTCCTGGCTGACAGGGCCGCGCATGCTCCTGCTCATTGTCTTGGTCTCGGTTATGGCGCGTGTTGCGGCTGCACTCTTCCTGGGCAACACAGTTGAGGCTCTGCCGGGCACGTTCGACCGAGATCTCTTATCATTCGCTGGCCCTGCGGGTGCTGGACGGTCACGGCTTTTCATTTGGCCAGCGATGGTGGCAATTACGGTTGCTGATGCGCCTACTGCCCACTGGAGCTACCTCTCACAGCTCTCTTACCGCGGTCTATTGGGTGTTCGGTCCCAATCCAGTCGCAGCACGACTCATTCAGGCAGTAATCGTTGGCTGCCTACAGCCGCTGCTAACCTGGCGCATCGCCAGCCACATCTTTGGTGAGCGGACGGGATTGATAGCCGCCGCTATCTCTGCCGTCTACATCTATTTCATTTACTATGCCGCAACGCTGATGACAGAGCCGTTCTACATCGTGACCATTTTATTCAGTCGGTGGCTCTTGCTCCGGCTTTCGGAAGCAGAATCCAGCAGCAAAGCCCGCCGGCTGTCACTGGCTCTGGGCCTGTCGCTAGGCATAACGGTCCTATCCGGCAGCTGTTCTTGCTGCTCATTCCCTTCTTCTTGCTGTGGCTGGCATGGGCCACGTTTCGTTGCTTCAGACAAATCCCGCTTGTGCCTGTGGCCATTGTGGGGGGAATTGTGGCCCTACTCATCCTGCCGTTCACTGTGTACAATGCTACCCGGTTTGACACACCGGTGCTTCTGAATACAAACGCGGGTTATGCGTTCTTCTGGGCCAACCACCCTGTCTACGAAACGCGATTTGTCGGCATCTTGCCGCCCGGCAGCGGCACCTATCAGGATATGATTCCTGAGGAGCTGCGTCATCTGGACGAAGCCGCTCTTGAGCAAGCATTGATGGAGCGTGGGATACGCTTCGTTTTGGATGACCCGGGACGGTACATCCTCCTGTCACTCAGCCGGATTCCTGTCTACTTCAAATTCTGGCCAACCGCGGACTCGGGTCTGATCAGTAACGTCTCGCGCGTGGCCAGCTTTGCGCTGTTCTTGCCGTTCATGTTGGGCGGGTTGGCCTATTCGCTTCTCAGCCCCACAGTGCGGCGAACTACCTGGTCGCAGGCCTCGCTCTTGTGGCTTTTCATGGTGCTCTACGCCGGGGTCCACCTCGCCTCCTGGGCGCTCATCCGCTACCGATTGCCTATCGACGCGCTTCTGGTCATCTACGCCGGATTGGCCATTTCGGCACTTGTCGATCGGTTGGCTGCTGTACGACGTCCGCCTTCAGACCTGCCTGAGGCTACCGACACATTGTGAACATTCTCTTTGTCGTCCCGTACGTGCCGACACCGATACGCACCAGACCTTACAACCTTGTCCGTCAGCTGGCTGCACAAGGCGATCAGGTTACCTTGCTTACGCTCTATCGAGGCGCGGATGAACAAGCCGCAATCAAAGCGCTTGAGAATAGCGGCATCAAGGTTGTGGCCTACCCACTGACACGCAGTCAAATTGCGACCAATGTGCTGCAGGCTCTTGCCGAAGGCCGCCCCATGCAGGAACGGTTCTGCTGGCAGCCAGAACTGGCAGCGCAGCTCCGAGTTCTCGTCCAATCCTCCGCCTCCAAACGCCTGTTTGACGTGATCCACGTCGAGCATCTGCGTGGGGCGTTGTATGGCCTGCTGGCAAAAGACGCCATCGAGGATGCCGGCCTCACCATTCCGGTTGTGTGGGACAGCGTAGACAGTATCAGTCATCTGTTTCGCCAGGCCGCCACCCACAATCGCACGAGGTTCGGCCGTTGGCTAACGCGTGCAGAGTTGAGGCGCACCGAACGCGCCGAGGCAAGCCTGGTCTGGCAGTTTGATCGGGTCCTGACCACTTCGCCAGCTGATCGACAAGCTTTGATCGTGTTGGGAAACCGACTGAGAAAGGGCACCCCGCTCGTAGAAGTACTGACTAACGGCGTGGATCTTGACTATTTCCAACCCGGCCCAGTGAGCAAACGCGATCCCAACAACCTGGTCTTTTCCGGAAAGATGAGTTATCACGCCAACGCAACGATGGCCTTGTATCTCGTAGAAGCGATCATGCCGCTGGTCTGGTCAAAGTTTCCGGAAACCCGGCTGAACATCGTCGGCAAAGATCCCGACCGAGCCGTGCAGGCGTTGGGCCAGGACAGACGAATCACGGTCACCGGCGCCGTCGATGACATGCGACCATTCCTACAGGAGGCTGCCCTTGCCGTAGCTCCAATGCGCTATGGGGCTGGTATCCAAAACAAGATTCTGGAGGCGATGGCCTGTGCCACGCCGGTAGTGACAGTGCCGGAGGCGTTGACCGCACTCAACGCCAAGGCAGGGCGCGATCTGCTCGTTGGCTCCAACGCCACCGGCTTGTCGGAAGCCATCGCGGACCTGCTCGGCGATGCAAACCGGCGCGAATCAGTCGGGCAGGCAGGATATTCTTATGTGACCGTGCATCATGACTGGCGTCATATCGCCACCAAATTGCGCGGCGTCTATCGAATGACATAGAATTGTTGAACAGTTGGTGCTAGAGTTAGGCATAATGTTTCCTGCGCCAAAAGCCCCTTGTTCTTCACATCAACTTAACGACCTGATAGGGAGAGGGAAAGTACAATGTCTGGTGCCGTGTACGATACCGTCAGTAATGCGGATGTATTCTTCAACGTATTGAGATTCGCGTCATCGATCTCGATGCTGACGGAAAATAGATCTCTGGCCCACATCCTTCCAAGCAAGAAGGATGGTGAAGCCGAGCGTTCGGAGGCAATTGCAAACACAGGTCCAAGGTAAAACGGTGCGCGGCGCCGAGCAGTTCGCGCCGCCCTCTGAAATCAATACACAAGCCGCAACCCTATCTCCATCCTTCCAGTGGGGCGTGTATCGTGCTGCTCTGGTTGCCAATGATGTCCTGATGGCCGGACTTGCGTTTGCGGTAGCCACCCTCACCAGGATATACATTCCATTGCCGATCTTCAACCTGGATGCCAACCCGACGGTGCCTTCTATCTGGGTCGTCTTGTTTGGTTTCGTGCCTCTCTGGATAACGATTTTCGCTCTCCAAGGATTGTACAATCGACGCAATCTCCTTGGCGGGCTGCAAGAGTACGCCGGTGTATTTCGGGCCACGACAATTGGCATGCTCGTCATCATTATTGTCGGTTTTTTGCAGCCCATCATTACCCCTGCAAGAGGCTGGGTGCTGCTCGCGTGGATATTTGCGGTGCTGCTCGTAGGTGGCGGCCGTTTCGTGCTGCGTCGCATTATCTATGGCTTGCGCCGCCGTGGCTATTTCCTCAGCCCAGCACTTATCGTGGGCATTAATGGAGAAGCACAGTCCCTGGCCGAGCAGCTTTCAGGATGGCGTACTTCGGGCCTCTTCGTCATTGGCTATGTAGGGAGTGAGGCTGCGCTCGATCCTGCTGTAGAGAACCAGCTGCCCGTGCTGGGCGATCTGACCAGGCTCGACCAGATTGTCCGTGACACTGGGGCGACGGAACTTATTCTTGCCTCCAGCGCACTTTCGCGCGAGGAGACATTAGATGTGTTCAAGCGGTTTGGCCTGCAACCCAACACGAACCTCCGCCTCTCCACAGGGCTATACGAAGTCATTACCACTGGACTTGAGGTAAAGGAGACAGCCTCTGTCCCCCTGCTCCAGGTCAACCATGTTCAACTGACCGGCTTTGACTGGGTACTTAAGACTGTGCTCGACTACTCGCTTTCGCTGCTCCTGTCAATCGTGGTACTGCCCCTGATTGCCATTATTGGGATCGCCATCAAGCTGGACTCGCCTGGGCCAGTCCTCTATCGCCGGCGTGTCCTTGGGTTGAGAGGCAAGGAGTTTGACGCATTTAAGTTCCGAACCATGGTCACGAATGGGGACGAGGTGCTGGCCGCGCTGCCGGACGCCCAGGCTGCATTGGATGCCAAGCATAAGCTACGGGAAGATCCGCGCGTTACGCGCGTTGGAAGTTGGCTGCGCCACAGCAGTCTGGACGAGCTGCCACAGCTCATCAATGTGCTGAGGCATGAGATGTCATTGGTGGGCCCACGTATGATTTCGCCGTCGGAACTGGCCGAATACGATCGGTGGGACATGAACCTGCTAACCGTGCTGCCGGGTATCACCGGGCTGTGGCAGGTCAGCGGTCGCTCCGATCTTTCTTACGGACAACGCGTGAACCTGGATATGCAGTACATACGCAATTGGTCCATCTGGCTTGATCTACAGTTACTCTTCCAGACGATTCCAGCGGTCATTCGTGGAGATGGCGCGTATTAAGACCAATTGTCAGATCGGCCGGATAAACTCAACCATGCGGAATCGTAACCGTTGTCAACATGGAACTTAAAGACTTCATAGTCCCGCTGCGCAGATGGTGGTGGCTCATTCTTCTGGCGACGCTCCTTGCGGGCGGTGTCAGCATGCTTGTCGTCAGCCAGCAGCCCTCCGTCTACCGGGCACGCTCCACCCTGCTCATCGGCAGCGCCATCAACAATCCCAACCCGTCCGGCAACGACTTCTGGCTCAGCCAGCAGTTGGCCGATACCTACGCCGACATTGCCCAACGACAGGTCATTCGCGATGCCGTCATGGAGACCCTTGGCCTCCCCTGGCTCCCCGGCTACACAGCCACCACCATGCCCAACACCCAGCTCATTGAGATCGGTGTTACAGATACCATTCCGGAGCGGGCCGCTGTGGTGGCCAACGAGATTACTCGCCAGTTGATTCTACAGACCCCGACCAGCGCCGCCGAACAAGGCAGCCAGGAACGGCTTGATTTCATCAATCGCCAGCTCGACAGTCTGGAAATCAACATCGAGGAGACCAAGGCCGCCATCCAGCTGCGGCAGACCGAACTAGCCTCCCTTGTCAGTGCGCGCCAGATTGCCGACGCTCAGGGCCAGATATTCGCTCTGGAAGCCAAGCTGGATACGTTGCAAAGCAACTACGCCTCCCTGCTGGCCAGCACCTCCGAAGGGGCGGTCAATTCGCTTAGTGTCATCGAACCCGCCACAGTGCCTCAGGCGCCAGTCGGACCGGATGTGTTTGCGTCCGTTCTGGCGGCGGCTGCCATCGGCTTCTCGCTCGCTGTCGGCGCGGCCTTCTTGCTGGAGTACCTGGACGACACCATCAAGTCCCCGGATGATGTGACCGGGGTAGTCGACATCCCTACACTTGCCGGCATCCCACACATATCCAGCGAGTTTCGAGATAATCAGCAGTTGGTGGCCATTGCGCAACCACGCTCACCAGAAACTGAATCGTTCCGAGCCTTGCGCACCGCCGTTGTCTTCAGTCATGTGGATGATCCGGTCCGCTCGGTCCTGGTGACCAGCCCTGGCCCATCGGAGGGCAAGAGCCTGACAGCCGCCAATCTTGCCGCGGTAATGGCCCAAGCCGGGAACAGAGTGCTGCTCATAGACGCCGACTTGAGGCGGCCTACACAGCACAAGATATTTGGTCTCAGCAAGGCATACGGCCTGACGGAGTTGCTGGTTTCATTCACGGGCCACACGATCACGGACAGCTCTCTGGGCACTATTCGGTTTGACAATTTCATCAGCGCCACCGATCAGGAAGATCTCTTCGTTATGCCGTCTGGTGCTATCCCGCCCAACCCGGCAGAACTCGTCGGCTCTGAGAAGATGAAGACGACAATCAGCTTTTTCTCGCAGCGGTTCGATTTCGTTGTCGTGGATGGCCCGCCCGTTCTCGCCGTGACCGATTCGGTCATCATGAGCAAACGCGTGGGCACCGTTCTGATGATTGCACGCGCCGGTCAGACGCGACGGAATCAACTGATGGCCGCCGTCAATAAGCTCCTGGAAGTCAACGCCGACATTGCAGGAGTCATTCTAAATGATCTGTCAGCCAAGAGCCGGCGCGACTACTATTACTACAACTACTCCAACAAGTATTACGAGCAGGAACCTGAGAGCCAGCCACGGCGCTCCAAGAGTGAAGGGGTCTCGACCGCAAACGTGACAGAGCCCAGACCGGGGCTGTTTAGTCGTCTGCGTCGTCAGGACTCCACGCAGTAACCCGAATCACTCCGCATCAGGCTGATTCTTAAGCCAGCAGCGCAGGTTGCGTGCGGATGGAGCTGCCCACGCTTTCCAGTTGACCATTGTCAGATTTCACGAGCTATCAACGCCCGTTACAGACAGTCCCTCGTATACTAAGAGTCGAATAGATTGCAGCCTGGTTATGGCTAGGTCAGTAACAGGGCAAGATTCAGGCAGTGCGTTGGATGGGCAGCAGAAACTGACATGGAACTTAAAGACTTCATAGTCCCGCTGCGCAGATGGTGGTGGCTCATTCTTCTGGCGACGCTCCTTGCGGGCGGTGTCAGCATGCTTGTCGTCAGCCAGCAGCCCTCCGTCTACCGGGCACGCTCCACCCTGCTCATCGGCAGCGCCATCAACAATCCCAACCCGTCCGGCAACGACTTCTGGCTCAGCCAGCAGTTGGCCGATACCTACGCCGACATTGCCCAACGACAGGTCATTCGCGATGCCGTCATGGAGACCCTTGGCCTCCCCTGGCTCCCCGGCTACACAGCCACCACCGTGCCCAACACCCAGCTCATTGAGATCGGTGTTACAGATACCATTCCGGAGCGGGCCGCTGTGGTGGCCAACGAGATTACTCGCCAGTTGATTCTACAGACCCCGACCAGCGCCGCCGAACAAGGCAGCCAGGAACGGCTTGATTTCATCAATCGCCAGCTCGACAGTCTGGAAATCAACATCGAGGAGACCAAGGCCGCCATCCAGCTGCGGCAGACCGAACTAGCCTCCCTTGTCAGTGCGCGCCAGATTGCCGACGCTCAGGGCCAGATATTCGCTCTGGAAGCCAAGCTGGATACGTTGCAAAGCAACTACGCCTCCCTGCTGGCCAGCACCTCCGAAGGGGCGGTCAATTCGCTTAGTGTCATCGAACCCGCCACAGTGCCTCAGGCGCCAGTCGGACCGGATGTGTTTGCGTCCGTTCTGGCGGCGGCTGCCATCGGCTTCTCGCTCGCTGTCGGCGCGGCCTTCTTGCTGGAGTACCTGGACGACACCATCAAGTCCCCGGATGATGTGACCCGGATGGTCGAACTACCAATCCTGGCCGGCATACCTACGAGTAAGTCAGGCGATGGTCAAAATGCTGCCCTGGCGTCTCTTAACCAGCCCCGCTCTCCCGCAGCGGAATCCTATCGAAGCCTGCGCACCGCCGTTACATTTTCGGCCGTTGATGTCCCGGCCAAAGCACTGCTCATTACCAGTCCCAGCCCCGGAGAGGGCAAGAGCACCACAGTCGCCAATCTGGGTGTGGCCATGGCGCAGGCCGGCAAGCGCGTGCTGATCATTGACGCCGACCTGCGAAGACCAGTCCAGCACCGACTCTTCAATCTGCCCGTAGACCAGGGATTAAGCAGCCTGGTGCTCGGCTTTGAACTTAGCAGAACTGCCGGTCTGACGAGTGTCAGACTGCCGCCCGGCAGCAGATTTGAAAGCTCCATTTTCCGCACGCGGCAGGAAAGCCTGTTTGTATTACCTGCCGGAGCCATACCGCCGAATCCGGCAGAGCTGGTTGGGTCCCAGAAGATGAAGAATCTGCTCGATTTCCTGGTCACTCGTTTTGACATTGTGCTCCTCGACAGCCCGCCCGTGCTGGCTGTGACCGACGCAGCTATCCTGAGCACCAGAGTAGATGGCGTCATCATGGTCGTGCGTGCGGCGCAAACCAGGCGCAACCAACTGGCCCATGCTGTCAAACAGCTCCAGGACGTAAACGCGACCCTGTCGGGCATCGTGGTAAACCGCCTGCCTGACAACAGCAACGCCTACGGTTACTATCGCTACCATGCGTCTTACTACGAAACCGAGACCGCGGAGGAAGGTAGTAAGTCGACAAGCAAGGCGGCTGACGAAAACAGCGACTCGAACAGCCGCTTGCGACCAGACTTCGCCATTCGAAAGTAAATGAACCGCCACCAACATCACCGCAGGTTGAACACACCCTTATGAGTGGGATCGTCGCGCTGCTGAACCAGGATGGGACGCCCATCGATCGCGGCCTGCTGGACAGCCTCACGACCTACATGCGCTTTCGCGGCCCTGATCGCACCGGCACTTGGTCTGAAGGTCCGGTTGGGTTGGGCCACACGCTTCTGGTGACCACAGACGAGATGGCGCATGAACAGCAGCCGGCGACATTTAATGACGTCGTCTGGATAGCGGCCGATGTTCGCATTGATGACCAGACGACGTTGCGGCGCAAGCTGGAAGCAGCCGGACGGCGATTGGTGGAGCCATTGAGTGATGCCGACCTGGTCCTCCATGCCTATCACGTCTGGGGGGAGGACTGTGTCGATCATCTGCTAGGTGATTTCGCCTTTATCATCTGGGACGGCCGCTGGCAGCGCATGTTTGCCGCCCGTGACCAGTTGGGAATCAAGCCGCTTTTCTATGTTGTCCGGGGCGAGGCAGTGGCTATCAGCAACACCATCAATTGCCTGCGCATGCACCCTGTCGTTTCCGATGACCTCAACCGTGACGCTATCGCAAGTTATCTGGCCTCAGGGATGAATGTACACCTGGAAATGACCGCATTTGCGGACATTCAACGGCTGCCGCCCGCCCACACCATAACGATTAGCGACGGCCACGTCGACCTCAGGCAGTACTGGGCGCTCCCCTATCCCGAGCCTCTTGATGAGAGTCGTGCGGACGTCATCATAGATACGTTTCGCGATCTGCTGGAGACGGCCGTTGCCGACCGATTGCGAACAGACAAGGTTGCTGTTCTGATGAGTGGTGGCCTGGACTCTCCTTCGATTGCGGCTATCGCTCACAATCGAAAGCGTGGCCCTGATCATCGCGCCACCGAGGCATGGGCCTTCACCGGCACCTATTCATCCACACTGGAAGACGATGAAGGATATTGGGCAAAGCTCGCAGCCGACTTTATAGGCATCAACATCAGTTGGCTATCATTCGATCTACCTGCGCCTCTATCGCACTGGAATGATACGCACTGGAACTCAGTTGAGCCCAATGACGGTTTACTGACCAATCTCTATTACCTGAGAGATGGTAACGTACCGGCTTACAGTCGGGTCGGCATGTTTGGCTATGGGGCAGACCCGATCTTCTTTCCCTTACGCACCTATCTGATTGGCCTGGCACGCCAGCGTGCCTTTCGGCGGCTGTTCAGTGATGTAGGTAGCTACTATCGGATGCGCCGTCGCCTGCCATCACCCTATTTGCGTACGGCGCTTCGACGTGGCTTTTCCGATGATACTGACTTGTCACCAGACGGATTGGAGGCCACAAGCGACTCTGCCACCGTTTCGGGCACACCAACCACAACTCGCCAACGGCAAGGGCTGTGGCGATCTGAAGCGTTCCGAAATTCCAGTTCGCCTGGCTGGGCAGGGTTGTTGGCCAGCTATGATCCTGGCAATACCGGGCTTCAGATGGAAGCCAGATTTCCATTCTTTGACCTGCGCCTGGTGAATTTCGCGCTACGTCTGCCAAGCGTGCCGTGGTGCACCCAGAAAGAGATCCTGCGTCAGGCCATGGAAGGGCGACTACCGGAACCAACCCTTTCTCGTCTGAAACAGCCGCTGCGGGGCGATCCGGTCGAAGCAATGATTGTTGGCGCCCGCGATCCTGGCTGGCCGAATCTTTTGAGAGATGTACCCGCCGTGGGCGAATTTGTCGATGTTGATCTGGCGATCCAAGAAGCTTTCGCTTATAATGTGAAGGGAGATCGCGTAACCTACGAGTCAGAAAAAATAATGCGGCCGTACGCATTGGCGTATTGGCTAAAGAATCTTGATTCGTTCCGTCAGTACACACCTGCAGTGAGAGACTATATGACAACGAATGATCTTGGTCAGGAGACAATAAAGAAACCTTACAGCACGCCAGAGTTGCTTTCATACGGCACGCTTGTTGAGCAAACCAGGATGCAGCCAACAGTGCCAAACTCTATCAATGAACCTGGCAAGGTCCGCCCTTCTGCCGGTGACAACCCGGAGAAGAAAACGGCTTCCACCTGATTGCTGAGTTTACTCATTGACCGAATCGGACGTTGCACTTTATGCCTCGTTTGGACTGCACCTGCAATCCAACCAGGTCATTTCTGGCTTTCACCCGGTTGAGCCTGATCGTTCGCTCCTCCAGCCGACATTGAAATAATTCTCTATCCAGAGGCCTATGACAATTTGCCCGACGGCAACCGTTGCCTGCTTCATAAGAGCCACCATCTTGGTCTCGACGGATAGCCGAATTGTAACCGTCTTCGGTGTGGATGGCGGTTGGTTTCGCTTTCATTATGATGATGGGACGCAATTCGCAGTAGATGCCGAAGGCACCAGAATCATCGGTGCGTGGCCCTCTGAGCTTACCCTTGAAGATACCGCTCCGTTTATCACCGGGCCTATGCTGGGCTTCCTGCTGCGACGGCGCGGATTCACATGTCTTCACGCCAGCGTCGTGGAACTGGCGCCTGGGCATGCTGTCGCGTTCGTGGGTCCTGCCGGAGCAGGTAAGTCAACCTTGGCAGCCGCATTTGCCGAACAGGGCACGCCGGTTGTCTCCGACGACATTGCCGCGCTGGACGATGGAGGGACGCGCTTTAGCGTGCTTTCGGCCCACCCCGGAATCCGCCTGTGGTCGCCCAGCGTCGAGGCACTCTTTGGCACACCCGACGCGCTGCCGCTGATTGCGCCGGACGATCCGTCCTGGCATTAAGCGGTACCTGACGTTGGACGCTCCTCATCATCGCTTCCAGCAATCAACTGCGCCGCTTGCGCTGATTTATCTCGTCGGGACGCGAGAGATTGGCCGCACTGAACCGTTAATTCACGAGTCGACCGGAGCGGAAGCGTTGCTCTACCTGACACGCAATGTCTACATGAGGAACCCACCTGACAAGCAGATGCTGGCCCATGATTTCGACCGACTGTCCAGAGTGGCCGAGCACGTCCCTGTGCGTGGCTGGGGCCTCCCGAAAGCCTGACGCAGCTTGATGCGCTGCTAGGGTCAATTGCAGCGACTTTGACGCATTTGCCATCCGCCAGCCTGCCTGAGACATACGATAATCCCATTACAATGTAGCATGCAGGTCAATCTGTCGTGATCGAAATCAACTCCATAAAGCTGCGACAAGCCACCAGCCAGGCGCCTTTTCTTGGCCGCGCCGGTGGTCCTGTCGGTCGAGCGCCTCCCACCTGGTACGGCGTTTGGGTTGCCTTGCCGGTGGTCCAGAGTCTTTTGCCCGTGGCGGGCCGGTCGACCCGACGACGTGGTAGTAACGCGACTGTACTGGCCATCGACACCAACGGGGCCACGGTAGGCGGCGGCGAGCGGCGGTTGCTGGCTGTCGGTCTGGCGCATCGGCCTCGCCGCCCAAGGGCTGCTGTGGGGGTGCTGGTTGGGTTCGAGCCGATGGTCGGATCGGGTGCGCAGATGCCATCGCGGATTCGATTCAGGAGCGGGCATCGCCGTTGATCGGCGTTGTTACGATCTGCCCGACTTCTACGACCGGCAGTATCGCGCCAGCCAGGAAGCGAGCTACCGGCCCGTCGCTCTGCTGGAGAATCTGGGCATGCTGCTCCAGAATGGCCTGACGCTGGTGGCGATGATGTTTGTTCTGCTGCCGTACGGCTGGTGGCTGCCGCTGGCTCTGCTGGGAAGCACGATTCCGGCGATCCTGGTCGTGCTGCAAAATGCGCAGCGCCGCCACGCATGGCGCAGGAAGTGACGGCTGACGAACGCCGCTCCTGGTACTACAACTGGCTGATCACCACGCGCGAAAACGCGGCCCTGAACTGCGCCTCAACGGACTTGGCGAGACCTTTCGGCAAAGCTATCAGGCTGTACGTGTTCAACTACGGGAATACAATTTATTGCTCGCGCGACGCGAGGGCATCACTCAGCTGGTCGCGGGTCTGGTCGCACTGCTCATCGTCGGGCTAACGATGTTGTACATGTTGTGGCAGGTCGTGCAGGGTATGTTGACACTGGGTGATCTGGCCCTTATCTACCAGGCCCTGACTCAGGGCCAAAACCTGATGCGCGGCTTGCTCCAATCGGTGGGTGAGATCTACGAGAACAGCCTGTTCTCTGAGCGATCTCTTTTCGTTTCTGGCACTGGAACCTGCCGTGCGGGATCCAGAGTCACCGGTGGCCTTTGACATCGAGAGCAAGCTGGCCGTCCAGTTCAAGGAAGTCAGCTTTACGTATCCCGGCGCAGACCGGCCCGCGCTCGAACAGTTCAGCCTTGACATACCAGCAGGCAGCACGGTGGCGATCGTCGGAGCAACGGGGCCGGCAAAAGCACATTAATCAAACTCCTCAGTCGCTTCTATGATCCTGCGCAGGGCAGCGTGTCGGTATTCGACCGCGACGTGCGCGACGTGGAGCAGCAGGAGCTTCGGCGTCATCTCTCTGTTCTGTTTCAAACACCAGTCCAGTTTCACGCCACGGCTCGCGAAAACATTACGGTGAGTTATCTTGCGGAAGATGCCACAACGGCTGGGCTGAACTCAGCTATCTATCAGGCGGGGGCCGAGCCGGTCATCGACCGGCTGGCCAATGGGCTGGATTCAAAGCTGGGCGTCTGGTTTCTTGATGGCACCGACTTGAGCGTGGGCGAGTGGCGGCGCATTGCCCTGGCCAGAGCCCTCGACCGGCCCGCACCGATTCTCGTGCTGGATGAGCCAACCAGCACGATGGATCCCTGGGCCGAAACGGAGTGGACGCGCCGCTTCCGGGAATATGTGGGCGATCGCACTGCCATCCTGATCACTCACCGTTTCACCACAGCCCGACATGCGGATCTGATCTTTGTCATGGAAGGTGGCCGGGTTGTGGAGAAAGGAACCCACAATGAGCTGTTATCCCTGGGCGGGCGATATGCGCGGTCGTGGGCCGACCAAACTGAGACACCTTTTGGCCAGGCGACGCAGCCCGAATAGGATGTGTAGGATGTTGCCAGCCGCGGAGGTGGCGTGCGATTCTTGTCTGCATGTTGTATGCTTGGCGGACCACGGATGAGCGGACGGGGCTCCCAAACCAGACCATCTGCGAGCAGCAAACCGCCAACGAGGTATTGCCTATGCCAATCAACTTTGACGATGTCATTTCTGTGCCCGACCACGTCCTCGTTCGCCAAATGGATGACGAGCTGGTCATTTTGGACTTGAACACCGAAGCGTACTTTGGTCTCAATGACGTCGGCACAGCGATGTGGACAAGCTTGCAAGAAACTTCTTCGATCGACGACGCCTACGGCCGTTCTGCTTGATATCTACGACGTCGCCCCGGAAACGCTGCGCCACGACATTGAGACACTGCTCCAGCAACTCGTGGACCAGCAGCTGATCGAAATCCATGCACGCGAAAGCTGATCGTCTCCGCCAACTCAGCGCGGCTGAACGCACCTACCTGGCGCAAGCCACCATCCTCATGCCAGCCATCGCCGCGTCGCTGCGGCTGCGTGGCTTCCGCCCGACCTATCGCTGGCTGGAAGCGCGCACCCCGAATCGGTCCGAGGCATCACTTCAAGAGAGCGAGAGCGCAGGCATCCTGTCAGAGACGAGCGCCATGGTCGCGCTGGTCGCTCGCAAGCACCCGGTCTATCAGGCCACGTGCCTGCCGCAGTCGATGATGTTGTGGCATTTGCTGCAGCGCCAGGGCGTGACGGCCGACCTCTGTATTGGGGTAAACCGATCTGACGGCGAGTTCAAGGCCCATGCCTGGGTCGAGAACAACGGTGTCGTACGACGACGCGCCGGATATCGCCGAACGTTATCCGCCCGTCGAAGCGCTCGCCGGCGCCTTGCGCAAGCTGTAATGTCCAGCAACACCACCGCGGACCCAACCCAGCAGTTACTGACCGCGATCCTTGCCGGCTACCATACGCCACAGGCACGTTTGGACGCGGCAGCACTCGCTCAGCAAGGCAGCGTGGCGTGGGAAAGCTTGTTGTCTAGAGCCCGGCACGAACGTATCACCCCGCTGATTTATCGCGCCGTCAGAGATGGCGACAGTTGGCCGGAGGAGTTCGTGGCAGCGGCCCACGGCGCTTACTTACAAACAGCCGCCCTGTCGATGCTGCGGGCGCAAGAGTTGCAGTCGGTCCTGCGCTGTCTGGGAGAAGCAGGTATCGACGCCCTGGTGCTCAAAGGCATGGCGCTGGCGGAACGGATCTATGAAAACCTGGCCCTGCGTCCCATGGTCGATACAGACTTGCTGCTGAGGAAGGCGGATCTTCCGGGAGCGATCGAGGCGCTTGCTGGTCTGGGGTACGTAATCGACATCGACGACGCCGACCCGACCTTCGTGATGGCTTACGAGAATGCCATCACGCTCTCCCGCCCGGGCAACCGCACCTGGTTCCTAGAACTGCACTGGTCTCTCTTTGACTCGCCCTTTCACCAGGAACGGATGACCGACGAACTGCTCTGGGAAGAGCCGGTGCGGTTCGATATGGAGGGCCTTGCAACCGCCACGCTGCAAACGGAGCTAACGCTGCTCCATCTTTGCGGCCATCTACTCCTCCATCACCAGGGCCGGGGGTTGTTGTGGTGGAACGATATCGTCGAACTTCTGAATTGGGCCGGGGAGAGACTGGACTGGCAGCTGCTCATCAGCCTGGCGAAAGAAGTGGGGCTAGTTGCTTGTCTACAGCGGGTGCTCACCGTGTTGGAACGGGAGTGGACCGTTTCGCTTCCTCATGGAGTCACTGATCAGTTAAATGCGCTGGCGCCGTCGGAGAAAGAGCGAATGGTGGTCGAGCTGATGGCTCACGAGGAACCGTTGGCGGGCCGGCGTTTCCTGATCGACCTGACAGGTTTCTCCAGCTTACGAGACAGATTCCACTTCCTGAGGGACAACTTGCTCCCGCCGGGCGACTACATGGATTGCCGTTACAACATTCCACACCCCGGACTGCGGCCCCTATACTACCCGTATCGCTGGTTCCTGGGCCTGTCTGGCTTAGGCGGCGCAATCCCGACGACCACACGTAGAGTTAGCTGCTACCCCGACCGCAGCACGACTTTAGGTCGACGCGCCCGTCTACTGACGCATACTCCGCTGACGGCCGTAAACGGAGATCAGCGCCAGCAGGATGATGCCCAGGATGATGAGCTGGTACGCTTCCGGGAGCTGCATGGAACGCAGCAAACTGGAGATGAGCGTCAGGACCAGTGCACCGGAGATGGTGCCCCAGTAGCTGCCGACACCGCCAGACAACAGCGTGCCGCCAACAACCACCGCGGCAATAGACGGGAACAGGTAGGGTACGCCCAGATTGAAGTAGACTGTTTGCGTAAAGCCCAGCAAGATGGCCCCGCCGAAGGCAGCAAGCATGCCACTCATGGCGTAGGTGGCGATTAGCACGACAGGCACATTGACGCCAGAAAGCTTCGCCGTCTGCCGGTTGACGCCTACAGCGAACAGCTGCTTGCCGTAGGTGGACCGCTCCAGCAGCAGCCACATCACAATGGCGAGCAATGCCCAGATGATGAGCACGCCCGGAATGATGCCTATGAGCGGGTCGGAGATTAGGTTGCTCATCAGTTCCGGCGTGCGTCCTTCGAACGATCCTTGCGAGACGATGAGGATGACGCCCTGCACCACGCCGGCAACAGCCAGCGTCATGACCAGCGGCGGCACCTTGAGCCAGGTGATGCCAATGCCGTTGACCAGACCGATGAGCGCACCGATGCCCAGCGCGACCATGAAGCCAACCAAAATGAGACTGTTCTCGCCATTAGATACGCGGAAGACAATGATGGCGCCCAGTGTCACAATCGCGCCAACGGACAGGTCAATGCCTTCGCCACCGCTGATGATAACCAGCGTCTGACCGGCGGCGATGATGCCCAGGAAGGCGGCCAGGCGAACGATGTTGATCGCCTGGGCGGCGTTCAGAAAGTCCGGGTTGATGAGACCGCCGACCAGAAACAGTCCAATCGCCAGCAATAGGGCAATGAGCGGCGGCGAAAGTGTTATCCGTCTCTGTTTCGGTTCAGCTGTGTCGGTCGCAGAGGTCATAGAACAGTTCCCCGACTCGCAGTGTTGAAGGATCTCGAATAGGTACGTCGCGACATTACGTTGTCGGCTTTGCCTCAGCAGGCGGATCGGCCGGCACGATAATGGCCGCGCTGTTGCGCTCACGCAGATAGCGGATGAAACCGGGTCCGGCCAACGCCAACAGGATAATGAGCGCGTCAACCAATGTTTGCCACCACGTCGGCACATCGGCAAATGAAATGATGTTGCGGATCAGACCAAGGATGAGCACGCCCAGCAGGGCGCCAATCACGCTGCCGCGCCCTCCGCTAAGCGCAATGCCACCCAACACGACAGCCACAATTGAGGGTAACGTCATGGCGTTGCCGATGTTGGGGTCGCCTGTGCCGGTGCTCATCGTCAGGGCAAAGGCCGACAACGCTGCAAACAGACCGGAGAAGGCGTAGGTGCTCCAGCGCACTTTGCTGACCGGCACGCCAGTCGCGTACGCCGCATCTGGTTTGCCGCCAACAGCATACAAATACTGGCCATAGCGCGTGGCCCGAATAAGCAACCACAGCAGAATAATGCCGACAATGACGTAGACGGCGAAAGGGATGCCGCCGGGTGTCGATCGGTAGAGTCGGGGAATGTCTGCCGGCAGCTTGCCACCTGGTCGCGGCAAGACCCACAGGGCAATGCCGGAAAAGATGAAGCTGGTCGCATAAGTTGTGACAATGGGCTGCAGCCGCATGTAGGAGATGGCCAGGCCATTCAGTGAGCCGGCGGCGATGCCAACCAGGCAGCCGAGCATCAACCCCAGAACAACTATACCCGGGCTGGACTCGGGCAAAATGACGGTCACCAGGATCGCGTTAATCATGGAGACCATGGCCCCTACCGACAGGTCAATGCCACCACCGATCACAACGATTGCCTGCCCTGCTGCCAGGAGCATGGCGGGCAAGAAGATTCGCAGATTGCTGTTGAGAACGCGCAGCTCAAACAGGTTGGGCTGCAACACGTAGTTGATGCCCAGGGCCACCAGAAAGAGCAACAGTGCCGAGAGAAAGGGGCTTGTAGCAATGCGGGAGGTTCGCAGCCCATTCATCATGTAGGTTCCTTATCCTGCAGCTCGCCCGTGTTGGTTCGCGCCCAGGCTGGCAGCAACCAGGTTCTTGCGATCCAGTCGATCGCCGGCCAATTCGGTCTGAATCCCGCCATCATGCATGATCAGAATGCGGTCGCACAGGCCGAGCAGTTCCTCGTCATCGCTGCTGTAGAACAGGATGGCTGTGTTGGAACGCCGCAGCTCAATCAGCAGTTGGTAGAATTCGGACTTGGCACCAACATCAACACCCTTGGTGGGGTCGTTGAGCAGCAGCAGCTTCGGTTCCCGCACCAACCATTTGCCGATGACGACTTTCTGCGCGTTGCCACCACTCAGCGAGCTGACCGGTGCATCGAGCGAACTCATCTTCAGCTTGAGATCGGCCGCTACTTTGGATGCATCGTTGGCGGCGCTTTTCATCTTGATGGGCAGCCCGTACCATGACCAGGATGGCAGCTGTAGGTTCTCCAGAATGGAGCGGATGAGCAGCAGTCCTTCCTCAGTTCGGTCGCCGGGCACGAAGGCGACATCTTTCTCCATCGCCTGGCGCGGGTGGGTAAAGTGGACGGCCTCACCGGAGATGACCACATCTCCGGCAAATGGAACGGCGCCG
Source organism: uncultured Chloroflexia bacterium (assembly GCA_963715935.1). Lineage (GTDB taxonomy): Bacteria > Chloroflexota > Anaerolineae > Promineifilales > Promineifilaceae > Promineifilum. The sequence continues at coordinate 1,802,575 of CAVQSM010000011.1, forward strand.
AACAATGCCAGCAGCAGATCGTTCTGACCCTGGCCCTGCAACCCACCGATGCCCAGCAGCTCGCCATCACGCACTTCCAGGCTGACGCCATTGAGGACATGGGTGCGCAGATCTTTGACGCTTAGGCGAACCAGGGCATCCTCAGCTATCTCGATGCCGTTCGGCCATCATCTCGTCGGGAGCCGCCGCACCTTCGATCATCAGTTCGACGATCTCCTGCTCGTTGGTCTCCTCAATGGGCATTGTGCCCACCGTGCGGCCGTTCGTCAACACCGTTACCTGGTCGGCGATGAGGAAGATCTCGTTCATGCGGTGGGAGATGAAGACAATGGCCATCCCCTCTTCGATCCACTGCTTGACCAACTCGAACAGGCGTACCACCTGACGACCGTCAAGACTGGCTGTCGCTTCGTCCAGAATAAGCAAGCGCGGATTGAGGCTGTACGCCTTTAGGATTTCCACCAGCTGACGTTCGTCGGGGGAAAGTGAATTGACGGTCACATCCGGCGTCAGGTCAGATTGGTACGTGCCTGCAAAGAGGGCCAGCAGTTCCTCCGTCTGACGGCGCATGGCCCGACGGTCAACGGTCAATCCAAACCTGAGCGGTTCGTGGCCCAGCCAGATGTTCTCGGCCACGGTCATATAGGGGATGAGACTGAGTTCCTGGTAGACGGCGGTAATACCCAGATTCGTTGCCACCTGGGGCGTCGCGAACTGGACGGCTTCGCCATCCAGGTATAGTTGCCCCTCGTCGGGGGCAACTACACCTGTGATGATTTTGCTCAATGTACTCTTGCCGCTTCCGTTCGCGCCCAGCAGGGCGACGACCTCCCCGGCTTTGATTTCCAGGTTTCCATCGGCCAGGGCGGTGACGCCGCCGTACCGTTTGACGATGTGCTGGGCGGAAAGCGAAACATGAGTCATGAGCGCACTATCAGTTGGGTTACTTGCAGAACGACGCTGCGTCTTCCTGCGAGATGATGCCGTCGAGCGTGTACGATTCGGGGAAGTCCTTGAACTCGGCCAGCAGCTCTTCGAAGTTGCTGTCGTCGATGGTGTACGGAATCGGCACGTGAATGGTGCTGTCAAAGCCACCTTCCAGCTTGGTCTCGTCAATCTCACAACCGGTCAGGACTTCGTACATGACGCGCAAGCCGCTGGCCGCCAGACCCGGCGGGTTCACCGCTGCGAAGGCGGTGAAGTCGGGACGTTCCTGCCGTACTTCATCCCACAGCTGCAGGTATCCCGCGCGGCCTTCGCCCAGCATGACCGGCCATTCGTCCGGATTGGCCGTCTGTACAGCGCGCAGCGCGCCGACAGCCATGCCGTCCTGCGTCCAGACGCCGTCGATATTGGGAATCGAGGCCAGGAAGTCCGACATCACCTGCTGGCCCGTCGCCTGGTCCCACTGACCCGTGTCGCGACCGACTACATTGATGCCCGGATACTCGGCCAGAACTTCGTCGAAGCCCACCATGCGGTACTCATTCGCCGGATGACCGACGAATCCTTCGATGACGACAATGTCGCCCTCGCCGCCCATCATCTCGAACAAACCGCGCGAGATGATACGGCCCCATTCTGTCTGGTCGATGGTGACGGTCGTCACGCCCTGCGGCCGACGTCTCCTGGTCAACGGCGATGACGGGGATGCCGCTCTCTACCGCTTCTTCCAGAATCGGATTCAGCGCGTCGGTGGAGTTCGGGTTGACGATCAGCGCGTCGATATCCTGATTCAACAGGTTCTGGATCTGCTGCGTCTGGCCCTGGATGTCGACGTCACCGCTCTCGATGACCAGCTCCATACCCAGTTCAGCGGCGACCTCTTCCAGATTGGTCAGCATCTGGCCGCGCCATTCGCTGCCAATGAAGCCGTTGGAGACACCGATGCGGAACGGATCGCCGTCAGGGCACATGACCATCGCCATTTCCTCTTCCATCGGCTCTCTCCTCTGCCTTCCGGTTCGCCGCTTGCAGCACCCACACAGTAGGATGCGGCATCTGCCTGCGAGATCATGCCATCGAGCGTGTACGACTCGGGGAAGTCCTTGAACTCGGCCAGCAGTTCCTCAAAGTTGCTGTCGTCGATGGTGTACGGAATCGGTACATGGATGGTGCTGTCAAAGCCACCTTCCATCACGGCTGGATCAATCTCGCAACCTTCGAGCACTTCATACAGAACGCGCAGACCGCTGGCGGCCAGACCCGGCGGGTTCACGGCCGCGAAGGCGGTGAAGTCCGGACGTTCCTGCCGTACTTCGTCCCACAGCTGCAGGTATCCCGCGCGACCTTCGCCCAGCATGACCGGCCATTCGTCCGGATTGGCCGTCTGCACAGCGCGCAGCGCGCCGACAGCCATGCCGTCCTGCGTCCAGACACCGTCGATATTGGGAATCGAGGCCAGGAAGTCTGACATCACCTGCTGGCCCGTCGCCTGGTCCCACTGACCCGTGTCGCGACCGACCACGTTGATGCCCGGATACTCGGCCAGAACTTCGTCGAAGCCGACCATGCGGTACTCATTCGCCGGATGACCGACGAACCCTTCGATGACGACGATGTCGCCCTCGCCGCCCATCATCTCGAACAAACCACGCGAGATGATACGGCCCCATTCTGTCTGGTCAATGGTGACGGTCGTCACGCCTTGCGGCCGACGTCTCCTGGTCAACGGCGATGACGGGGATGCCGCTCTCAACCGCTTCTTCCAGAATCGGATTCAGCGCGTCGGTGGAGTTCGGGTTGACGATCAGCGCGTCGATATCCTGATTCAACAGGTTCTGGATCTGCTGCGTCTGGCCCTGGATGTCGACGTCACCGCTTTCGATGATCAGCTCGATACCCAGCTCATCGGCCACTTCTTCCAGATTGGTCAGCATCTGGCCGCGCCATTCGCTGCCAATGAAACCGTTGGAAACACCGACGCGATACTTGGCCTCGCCTTCGGCCATCTCTTCTTCCATCGGCTCTTCTTCCGCCGGTGCGCTTCGGCCGCTTCCGTCTCGGCCGGCGCTTCAGCTTCTGTCTCGGCATGCGGGCGCTTCTCGGCCGGTGCAGCCTGCTCTGTCGTCGTGCCACCGCAGGCAGCTGCAAAGAGCATCACGATCAACAATAAGAGTAACGTACGAAAACCTACTTTTCTTAGACATATTCCTCTCCTCAATCTCCTGTCTCTTGAATCTCGAAAATGTGTTTGGGCCGGCAGTCGTGCCTGACCGGCCCAAACGGCTTACGGAGGGCAGACGTTAGTCGCGCACACCGGCGTTGCGCATCAGGGCGGCAGTCGCGTCGCCCGCTTCTTTGACCCAGGCCAGAACGCCTTCGCGTGTTGGGTCCGGAGGCCACTCCAGCTCAATGGAAACAGAGCCGTCGAAACCGGCCTTGGCCAGCTCGTTGATGTACTCCTGCATCGGCGCTTTGCCGCGTCCCGGGCGGCAGATCGCCGTGAGTGTCAAGGGCGTCGGAGAAGTGGACGTGGGCAATACGTCCCTTCAAGCCGTTGAATCTCTGTCGGCGGGATGCCGGCCAGATGCAGATGCGAACAGTCAACATTGGCCATGACGGTGTCAGGCATGCCGACGGCGTTCAGAAACTCGTCCATCGAGTCGATGCTGTTGACAATCGACATCTTGAACGGTTCCAGCTCAACGGCAATCTTCAGCCCGTGCTTGGCGGCCTGTTCGCCCAGGACCTTCGTGCCCTCGACGGCATTGTCGAAGATCCACTCTTTGGTGAACCCGGTTTCCAACTGCCAGAAGTACTCACCATTGACGATGAGCATGTTGTGGGCGCCCATGCGGGCGCTCAGGTCCACCAGGTCGCGGCCCAAGCTGCTTGGCGAATTCACGGACGGGAGCATTGGGCGAGAAGAAGCCGAAGATGAGGGCGACACCGGCGCGAACCGGGATGTCGTACTCCTTCGAATACTTCATGACCTTTTCGAACTGCTCCTCCGACATTTCGCCATCTTGCGGATAGATATCGATGGTGTCGAAACCCATCTCTTTGGTCAGTTTGATTCCTTCACCAAATGCATCAATGTCGGTGCCGAAATAGACTGAGTTGATCAAGCCAAGTTTCATGTTTTCCAACTCCTTTTGGGGTAACTAGACGTTGCTTTCGATACGGTTCAATTCATAGTACGCGCGATGCCTAAATGAAGCAGACCCGCTGCCAGCGGTCTACATCATGTCGGCAATGCGCACACTGTTGTGGGTGTCGGCCGACTTGTAGGCGGCGTCGACCAGGGCCATGGTCTTCAGATTGTCTTCGCCGGTCAGCTCCAGCGTTTCACCGGCGGCAACCGCGTTGATCAGCTGGGCCATCGGACCGATGAAGGCATCGGGGAACCACGTCTCCGGCCAGGTAGGCGTGAACCACATGTTCGGCTCTTGCTTGGTGCTGAACTGGAGCGTGCTCTGGGAGTCACTGTCGCCGTATTTGGGCCAGCCGATCGTGCCGTGGGCCATGCCTTCTGTCCCTTCGACGCGCCACTTGATGTAGATGTCGCCCGCGGCGCCCTCGCGCACCGGCCCCGTCCAGACATCATCCCAGGCCGACGCCCGGAAGCCATTCTCATATTCGAGAATGTAGAGGGCGACGCCATCTTTGTGATCAAACGATGTGCGCGGGTCTTCGGTCACGCTGGCGTAGACGCGCTCCGGATCGCCGAACAGGTAAGCGGAAGATATCCATGTGGTGGATGCTCATATTGAGCATCGTCAAGCGGTCATAATCCTCCAGGAACGGCTGCCAGTGGGGAATAGCCCGCATCTCAATGGTGCCCAGCACAGGCTTGCCCAGAACCCCCTGGTCCAGCAAGGATTTCAGGGCACGCATCGACTGGTCGTAGCGCATGTTCTGATTAACGGAGAGGGCCACGCCGGCTTCGTTACAGAGATCGACCATCTCTTTGGCCTCAGCGTAGTTCATCGCCAGCGGCTTCTGGGCCAGAATGCCCTTGATGTGGTCTCGCTTGACCGCCTCGCGCACGATCTCCAACTGCTGATCTGGCGGATAGGCAACATCAAGAATGGCCACGCGCTCATCGTCCAGCAGCTCCTGCCACGAGTCGTAGACGGTCTCAATACCGTGAACGTCTGCGCAAGATTGGGCATTGGCCGGCGTCCGCGAGGCGATGGCCACCACATTGAGGCCCGCGTTCTTGTAGGCCACCAACTGCACATCACGCATGATGAAGCCGGAACCGATGCAACCGATACCTAAATCCGTCTGTTGGGGAGGTGGGGGCTTATAACTGATCTCAAAGTTCGCCATGAAGTGCTCTCCTATTGGCCGCCAGAAACCGCGAGCTGGGGAGCGGTCTGGTCGGGGCTCCTTTTGTCATTGCATTGAGACAAAGATGTAATTTGTAACTATGTAGTTACAAAACGATAGCGCCATTATAGTGGCAATCGTTTTGCTTTGTCAACAGTGAATGAACGGGTCGGCCTGATTTAGGTATTTTTGTACAGACGCCGTTCGAGAGAGGAAGACGACAGGGGAGCGAGGATTCTGGAGGTGGAGTAATGCTGGTTGAGCTAGTGCTGCTCAGGATGGTGCATGTCGTTGTGATCGTCGGTCATGAAAGAGTCGACATTGGCAATCTCTTCTCCCACCCACTCGATGCGATAGGAAACGCTGTAGTAACCGTTCTCATAGGCAATGGGCCGGTCCGTTTCGTCGTAGGCGATACGACTGCGCAGCAGGAACGGGCTGTCGGGCGGATGGTTGAGCAAGGCGGCCGTTTTGCGATCCAGCAACACAGCCTTGAACGTCTCTGTCGCCCGTACCAGGTTGATGTTGTGACGGCTCAGACAGGACGCGGTAGATCGACTGCCGGGGGCCGGTTTCCTGGAAGTCAGTCTCCAGCAAATAGGGGGCCACGGTTACGGGAATGTAGGAGTCAAGCACGCCGACCGGATCATCATTGATGTAGCGCACCCGCTGCACGAAGTAGACCTTAGCCCCTTGCTCCAGCTTCAGATACTTGACGCGCTTGGGGTCGGCCGTCTGAACCGAGAACTGCTCGAGGTGGGCCCGTGGCGTCTGGCCTCGACCTTCTACTTCTCTCGTAAACGTCGAAAGCGAGCGCAGCTGTTCCTCAAAGCGATGTGGCAGCACAACGGTTCCAAGCGAGCGCTTGCGTATGACCAGTCCGGCGCTGGTCAGCTTGCCCAAAGCCTGGCGCACCGGCGTCCGGCTGAGGCCGAAGAACTCCATCAACTCTTGTTCGGTGGGCAGTCGTTCGTTGGCGGGGAAATCGGCCGTTCGCAATGCCCTCGCGCAAGAACTGCTCCAGTTGGTGATGCAGCGGCACAGGGCTGTCTTTGCGGATCACCTCTCCGGGGCTGATTGTTTCCAGTCCCTCATGCAGCTTCTTGCCGTTTGTCTGATTCACGTGTCTCCTAGCCTGCGTAACGAGGATTCTTGCTCGGCGACCAACTTTACGTAATCTTACGAAAAATCAGCTTGATGGTCAACCGCTGCCGCAAGCGCGAATACCCACGATTCGACAGGAGGCAAAGACAAACGTTGTGACGCCACACAAACCGGGTATTTCGGTTGACAAACAGACCAATCCATTTATACTTTGTAATTACATAGTTACAATATCCATCTGGCTGACAGCAGCGAAGCAGGAGGTGAATCAGGATGCAAACACAGACGAAGTTTGACGCCCGACAGTTGTCCAAGTCCGAGCTGGCCAAGCTCATTCAGTACACAAACGTCAGACCCCAATCGACACGAGACGAGATTGCCGCCCACGTCGAGACGTGCGGTGAATATGGCTTTGACGCCACGATGGTGCAGATGTGCTGGGTGCCGATGGCCAAGGAGATTCTCCGCGGGACCGACACGATGGTAGCCACCTGCATTGGCCTGCCTATGGGCGGCGAGAGCCTCCACGGGAAGATCGCTCTGATCCGCGAGTGCATCGCCCTCGGCGCTGACACCATCGATTACGAGCCGAACATGGGCTACTATCGCTCCGGCATGTATGATGAGTTCCGCGAGGAAGGCGCGGCGCTGGTCCGCGCGGCCGACGGGCTGGAAGTAAAGGCAATGCTTGAGTTTGGCTTCCTCTACAGCGAAGAGGAGAAACGCCACGCCGTGCAGCTGCTGACCGAAGGCAATGTCCACTGGATCAAGAACTCCAGCGGCTGGGGCGAGGGCGGCATCCCCGCCACACCCGAAGATATGGCCCTCATTCGGTCCGTCACCGAAGGGACCAACAGCCGCGTCAAAGCGTCCGGCAAAGTCAACAGCTACGAGCGAGCCGTCGAACTGCTGAACGCCGGCGCCGAACTGATCGGCAGCAGTACGGGCAACGTCATTATTGACGAATATCCTGGCTAGCGAGAGTACATCCTGGAACTTAGCTGCCCGACACCTGAAGTGAGCCACCCACCTATCCCATAAGGAGGCACCCACAGTTGAGCACTGAAGCAAACGGCCGTCTTGTCATTATCGGCAGTTACCTCGTTGCCCTGGTCATGGACACCGAGCGCATCCCCATGAAAGGCGAGACGATTCTCGCCAAGAACTTCCGCACCGCCTATGGCGGCAAAGGGTCCGACATGGCCGTACAAGCGGCCCGCCTGGGCGCAGACGTCCATTTTGTCGGCTCCATCGGCGACGACGATTTCGGCCGTGCCTTCCGGGACCTGATGGTCGAAGAAGGCGTCAATATTGACCATCTGAAGAGCCACGAAGAGCTGGCCACCGGGGCCGGCTTCATCATTAAGTCCAGCGACGGCCACAACATTATCACCATCGACATCGGGGCCAACCAGCTCTTCTCCCCGCGATGCTGTCGACGCGGCAGCAGCCGACCTGAGGCCGGATGATGTCGTTCTGATCCAACTGGAGATCCCGCTCGAGACGGCGCTCCATGCGGCGAGAGTCGGACATGACGCCGGCGCAACAGTCATTCTGAATCCGGCCCCCGCCTACGATTTGCGCGAGGTCGATCTGTCGGCCGTCGATATCCTGACGCCGAACGAGACGGAACTTCGTGTCTGCCTCGGCATGCTGCCCGGCGACGAAGCGGACGAAGTGGAATTGGCCAAGAGCGCTGCTGGATCGCGGCTGCCGGATGGTGCTCGTCACGCTTGGGCGAGCGCGGCAGCATGATCGTCACACCCGAAGGCGTGACCCACGTGACCGCCTTTGACATCCCCGGCATCGTCGACAGCAACGGCGCGGGCGACAGCTTCAACGCTTCGCTGGCCACCGGCTTGCTGGACGGACTCCCCGTGGCCGATGCCGCCCGCTTCGGCAACGCGGTCGCCGGATTGTGCTGCACGCGTTGGGACACCGTGCCGTCCTACCATACACGCGATGAAGTAGAAACGTTTCTGGCTGACCAATCGTAGACCGCTATCGAATCGACCCATCTGGCAACCAGTCATGATTGCTGATACAGGAGATATACCATGAGACCCAATCGCATTCTGCATCCCGAATTAGCCGCAGCGCTGGCCACCCTGGGCCATTCTGACATTCTGCTCGTCACCGACGCCGGCTTCCCCATTCCCGCCGACGCCAATCGCATCGACCTCGGCTTTTACGAAGGCATGCCGGACGTACTCGATATCTTGCGCGTTTTGCGCCAGGAGATCTTTGTCGAGGAAGTCCATTTCGCCGGGGACATCCTCGAAATGAACAAGCCGCTGTACCACTCGCTTGACCGATATCTACACCGGCTCCGGCGCTGTCTTCAAGCTGACCACCCACGAAGCGCTGGTCAACGACGTCGCCCACCGGGCCAAGGTGGTGGTGCGCTCCGGCTCCTTCAACCCGTGGGCCAATATTGCCCTGGTGGCCAGCACCGACCCGAACGCGTGGTTTATGGGCGAAGGACAGGTCGCCCTGCCCGCCTACGTCGAACGCCGCCGCATGATCGCCGACAACGACGTTCCCCCTATCGTCGAATAACCATCGGATTTGCCGGCCGCGGCCCATGGCGACCCGCGGCCGGCTTCATTACTTAGTAATTACAAAGCCAGCTTGACCTTCGCTTCGCCAGTTCCCAGAATCATTGGCGAGGTGACATTCCTTGCAGCCCACAAATCGACCCCCTGAACCGTTGGAGGGCAGCTGATTGACGCCTATTGAAACCGTATGGATCCAGGAGATCGAATGACCTATTTAACTATCAACAACGAACGCGCCCGGCTGATGCGCTACGATACAGCCGTTATTCTCAAACGATTCTATTTCTGCGAGCGGTCGCTGCTCGTCTCGGAGGCGGGCTGGATTACGGCCACGCCCTCCCTGCTCCTCAAAACGGAATACGCCAAGATGATGTGGGAGGATGCGCAGGCGGCCGACGCCATGCGTAACCGCGTCTTTGAGCTGCGTTACCCGTCCCGGCTGGTAAGTCAGGAAGGGGAAGAGCCACTCATCCAATTCCTCGAAGAGGCACGCAACGCGCCCAGCGCGCTGGCGTTCTACCTGTCGCTCGTCGAGGTGTTCAAGCCCGCCCTGGCCAACGCCTATCGTCATTATCTCGATCTGGCCGACGTCATCGGTGATGGGCCAAGTATACGGTTCATGACCCAGGCACTGCGTGACAAAGAACACCAGATCGACATGCTGGAGTCGTACCGCGAAGAGATGTTGGCCGCCTATCCAGACGATCTGGCAGCAGCCAACGCCTGGGTAAAGAGTCTGCAGAGCCATCTCGATGCGCTCGGCGGCATTGGACTGGACAAGGTAGAAGCGCCGGCGTCGGACGAAGTGCCGGTCCTGGAAGGACGCGAGCCGTTCGCTGTGGCCCAGGTTCCGGCTCGCGAAACCGCCTACCCGCGCGTTCGCTTCTACTGGCCCGACGTCATTGTGCCCGACTATCCCTATGGCGAAGGGCTGAGCCTGCAAATGCGCAGCGCGGTCAGCCATATCAACGAAGTGTGGGCGGTGGAGGCGTGCAGCGCCTTTACCTACGCATTCTCCAGCGTCCTGCCCTGGGAGTTCCTGGTGGACGCCAGCCGCTGGACGTATGACGAATCGCGCCACTGCCGCATGGGATACGAGCGGCTGATGGATTGGGGCTTCAGCAAGGACGAGATTCCGCTGGGCACCTACATCTATGACGCAGCCAAAGACGAAGACCCCATTTCGCGGCTGGGCATGCTCTACTTCTTTGAGACCAAAAATATCAACAAGAAGCCGAAGCGGCGTGACAAGTTCATGGAGTATGACGACGCGATGAGCCAGCACGACATGGACTTCGACTGGGCGGACGAGACAATCCACGCCCATTACGGCAACTTGTGGCTGCAAGAGCTGCAAAAGGCGCGGGGCGAAGAGCCCGACCCGAAGGCAGTCCGCGCCCGCTGCCACGAGCTGATCGACGACATCGTCGCGTCGGCCACGGACGAAGAGCGAGCGGAGATTGTGGCCCTGGCCGACGCCATGCTGGCCAAGGCGGAGATGATTGCTATTGGACGCGCCGCCGCTCCGGCGTAGCGGCCAAAGGAACTTAACGATGCACAAAGTCCCCGGTATTGTCCTGCCTGAACTGGGCCAACTACCTGTCCTGACCGACGTGGAGGTTCATCGATCCCGGCCCCAATGAGGTCATGATTCGGATGGTGGCCAGCGGCATCTGCCACACCGACATCGGCTACATGCGCGACGCCCGCGCCTGCCCGGTCATCCTGGGCCACGAAGGGGCCGGCGTCGTGGAGCAGATCGGTGAGCGAGTCAGTCATGTCAGGCCCGGGGACCATGTCGTCGTCAACTGGCAGGCGAAGTGCATGGCCTGCCGCCACTGCCTGAGCGGCCGCTCTGACCTGTGCGAGAATGTACAGGGGACGGCCGCCCCGCGCATCTACTGGCAAGGCGAGCCACTGAACGTCATGCTCAATGCCGGGACGTTCAGCCCCTATGCGGTCGTCCCGGCCGGCGGCGCGGTCAAGGTGCGACCGGATATCCCGCTGGACAAGGCGGCGCTGCTCGGCTGTGCGGTGGCGACGGGTGTGGGCGCGGCGCTCTACACGGCGGCCGTCCAGCCCGGCGACAGTGTGGCGGTCATCGGCAGCGGCGGCGTTGGCCTCAACATCATCCAGGGCGCGCAGCTGGCCGGCGCCACGCAGATCATCGCCATCGATATCAACGACCCCAACCTGGAGCTGGCGCAGGAGTTCGGCGCGACGGACACAGTCAACAGCATGCGCGAAGACAGTGTGGCCGCAGTGCGTGAGCTGACGGGCGGGCGGGGCGTGGCCCACGTCTTCGAGGTCGTCGGCCTACCGGACCTGATGCTTCAGGCAATCGACATGCTGGCTCGCGGTGGAGCGCTGACGCTTGTCGGAGCGGCCGCCCGCGATGCGACGCTGCCCTTCTACCCACGCAAGTTCATGAGCCAGCAGCAGCGCATTCTGGGCTGCATCTACGGCAATATCCACCCGTCACTCGACCTGCCGATGTTCGCCGACCTGTATATGGCCGACCGGCTGAAGCTGGACGAACTCCACACCGCCAACGTTCGCCTTGAGGATGTACCTGATGTCTTCGCGGGCAACGGGCCGCAGGGTGGCATCCGCACCGTCATTCAATTTGAGTAAGCTATGACCAGTTATCACCTGGAAACGTTGTTCCCGGAAGAGATTGCCGCTCGGCTGGCTGCTCGTCCGATTCTCGTCTTGCCCTTCGGCACCATCGAATGGCACAGTTATCACCTGCCGGTCGGACTGGATGGCATCGTAGCCGAAGGCATTGGCGAGGCGACGGCCGACAAAGCTGACGCCGTGTTGGCTCCTGTCTCCTATGCCGCCGTTGGCGGCGTACCCTACCCGTACACGCTCGACCTGCCCATTGAGGTCATTGAACCGCTTCTGGTAGCGACATTCGAGCAGTTTGGGGCGATGGGCTTCAAGGTCATCGTAGCCTTCACAGGCCATTTCGGGCTGGCCCAGACGCTGACGTTGAAGCGGGCGGCGCTGACCGTCATGGGCCGTTCGCCGGTGACAATCCTGCCGGTGACCGAGTATGACATGACGACCGATATCGGTTACAAGGGCGACCATGCTGGCGAAGGGGAAACGTCGCTGCTGTGGGCGCTGCGCCCGGAGCTGATCCGGCTGGACGCGGTTGAGGCCGGCGAGCCGCTGGACGGTGTGCTGGGCCCGGACCCGCGTGGTGTGGCCAGCCCGGAGCGGGGCCGGAAGCTGCTCGACGACATCGCCACGCGCAATGCCGCGGTCGCGCTGCGTTTGCTCGACGACACATCGGCCGTCCAACGCGCCGATTACATCGCTGCGCTGGCCGCCGGGGTCAAGGTGCTCAACCGCACGCAGACCTTGCGCGATGAAGGTCCCAAGTCGGCCGTGCCATCAATCTCCACGCCCGCCTATCTGGCCCACTGTCAGGCAATCTACGCCGGGGACTACCGCGAGGCAAAAAAGCAGGCCGACCGCAAGCTGGCCGACCTGTCACAATAGGCGCGCCGCATGGTGCGCTGGCCAGAGACTCTGTCGTTACTGCCGAATGGTCGTGCGACGACCAGCTTTCTCCTGCATCTCTGGCGTCGCACCGGCGCGCAGTGGTCGCGGCAGCAGGCCTGCTTCTTCGATGATCTCAGCCACCAGCTCTTCCTGCCGGTAGGCCATGACATGCACCCCGGCCACGCCTTCGATCTCGCGCACCTGCTGGATGATCTCCACGCAGATCCGCTTGCCCTCTGCCTGCTTCTTTTCCTTCGGCGTCTTGCGCAGCCGCTCGATGATCTCGTCGGGGATGCGCACGCCGGGCACGTTGCTGCGCATGAATTCGGCCGCCTTTTCCGAGCGCAGCGGCCCGACGCCGACCAGGATGTAGACCTTCTCGTGCAGGCCCATGTCGCGCACCGCCTGCATGAACTGCTCCAGGCGCGGGATGTCGAAGCAGTACTGGGTCTGGATGAAGCTCGGCTCCGGCGGCGATCTTCTTGGCCAGGCGCAGCGGCCGCCAGTCGAACGGCTGCACAAACGGATTGGCCGCCGCGCCCAGGAAGAGCCGGGGCGGCGTGGTCAGCTTGCGGCCGCTGAGGAAAACGCCTTCGTCGCGCATGATGCGCGCCGTGCGCAGCAGCTGGATGGAGTCGAAGTCAAAGACGCGCTTCGCTTCCGGCTGGTCCCCGGCGGTGACGTCGTCGCCGGTGATGCAGAGGACGTTGTGCACGCCCATCGCCGCCGCGCCGAGCAGATCGCCCTGAATGGCGATGCGGTTGCGGTCGCGGCAGGCGATCTGGAAGACCGGTTCGTAGCCGGCGCGCATCAGCAGGGCGCAGATGGCCACGCTGGACATGTGGCAGTGCGCGCCGGAGGCATCGACGGCGTTGATGCCGTCGCACACGCTGGACAGCACGAGGGCGGACGAGTAGACGTCTTCCGGGTCGGCGCTGTCGGGCGGGTTCAGTTCGGAGGTGACGGCAAAGCGGCCGGAGCGCAGGACGCGCTCCAGCCGGCCTTCGGTGAATGATTTGAGTTGCATCGATCGTGTTCGCCGCCTAAGGTTCGGTCGTCGCCGTGGGCACCCGCCACCCTTTCGGTACGACGGTGTCAAGCTCGTACAGCATGTTGATCCAGGATGAAGTGCCTTCCAGCCGCTTATCGACCGGCGGTTGAATCTGGATCATCTCGTGGCCGTATGTGGGCATGTCGAGCGAGCGTTCGTACGCCTGCACCCAGACGCAGCGCATTTCCGGTTTGACTTCGCAGTGGCCGTTGTCGCGCACGCCGCCGCAGGGGCCGTTGCGCAGGTTCTTGGGGCAGGTCATGGAGCAGGTCATGCCGGTGCTGTGGAGGATGCACTGGCCGCACATCTGGCAGTCAAAGATCGCTCCTTTGCCCACTTCTTCGCCCCAGATCATCAACCCTTCGAATGGGCCGTCGGGGCGGAGCCAGCGCTTAAACGGCTTGACCAGCACATAGACGCCGTCGTAGATCGACTCCATGGCTCGGGGATAGTTCTGCAGAAATTGCAGCATGGGTTATTTGTGCTCCTTGATGCGGCACCGCGCAGACCTACTGCGCAGCGGCCGACTCGTATCCCCCCTGCTTAACCAGTTCGCGCACGACAGCGCCGCTGTACTGGGCCTCAATCTCGGCCACCAGCCCATCGGCCACGGACTCCAACTCGCCGTCACGCGGCTTCCATTCCGAGGTCCGCCACTCCTCCAGGTACGCGCCTGATTCGGTCGCGCCGGACTGCATGGCGGCTTCGTCGATGGCTACCTGAAAGCGGTGGGCCAGCGGGCGCGACACCTTCTTACCTTCGCTCCGAACTCGCACTTGAGCCGGGATGTCTCGCCAATAGAATATCTGGTACTCAACTGTCATCGTGGTTGCTCGCTTTGAATCCTTTGTTGTCAATCAGCTGGAGAAGTCGCTCGGGCGGATAGTCGCTCTCGATAGCCGCCACAATGGCTGGCAGCGCCTCGTCGAGCGTGGCGGTATGGTTCTGCCAGGGTGTGCTGTTCCAGGCGGACATGTAGGCGTCTCCGGTGATCGCCCGACCCCGATAAGCCGCTCGCTTGGCCGCGGCCTGAAACCGTTCCGGCAGCAGTTGAGCGTGCCGCTCGCGTCCCAACCGGACCCGCACCTGAACGGGGATATCCCGCCAGTAGATGATCTGATACTCGGTCATTGCTGCTGCTCTGGTCAACCATCACGACACCATCACGCTGACGCGTTGGCGGCCGCACTTGCCGGCGCCGCCTCATTCAGATTGAGGGCGTCCAGTTCAGGGAATTGTAGCACGGCCATAAACGAGTCGTTGAAGTCTGCCCGACCGGACAACTCAAGGTACTCGACGATGTCGACCAGCGCCCACGCCGACTGCCGTTCGCGGAACGACAGCAAGGCCATCTTGGCCCCTTCCCCGGCCGCGTTGCCCACCGCCGAAATTCGCTCCACCGGCACAGGGGGCACCAGACCAATGATGCGCGCGCTCTGGGGATTGATGTAGCTGCCGAAAGAACCGGCGAGATAGACCGCTTCCAATTGGTCAGTGGTCACCCCCAGTTCGTCCATCAGGACGGCAATGCCGCCGGCGATCGATCCTTTGGCGAACTGTAACTCGCGAATATCGCGCTGGGTCAGAACGACCGGCTGGCCGTGGCCGCTCTCCTCGGCCGTTGCCAGCACGAAGGAGCGCATCCCCTTCTCATCGACGATAATGCGCTCCGCCAGCGCCGGGCCAAAGCGCATCTGTACCTCGTCAACGGCCATGAAGCGCCCGGTCGGGCCGATCAGGTTCGTCAATCTCAGCTGGGCCACCGCGTCCAGCAAGCCGGACCCGCATAGGCCGACCGGAGCCACATCGCCAATCACTTGCAACGCAACGCCGTCCGGCGTAATAACCACGCCTTCAATCGCCCCATCACTGGCGCGCATGCCATGCTGAATTTGCGCCCCCTCGAACGCCGGGCCCGCCGGAGCCGCCGTGGCCACGGTCCGTTCCTGCGAGCCAAGAATGATCTCGCCGTTGGTGCCCACGTCGACAAGCAAGCGCACGCCTTCGTCACGAGCCAGCCCGGTCGCCAGGAGACCGGCCACCAGGTCAGCACCGACATAGGCGCCCAGATGGGGCAGGCAATGGACGCGTCCTTGCGGGTGGATGACCAACCCAACAGCGGCAGCCGCCAGATCGACCGGTTCCTCGATCGTTGGGATGAAGGGCTCCACGCCAATCGGTTCCGGGTCGATGCCCAGCGCCAGGTGGAGCATGGTCGCGTTGCCGGCGAGTACGGCTTCGTACACAGTTGCCGGGTCAACCCCAGCCTCCGCCAACAAGGAGCCAGTCAGTTCATTGAGCGAGCCGAGCACCGCACGGGTTAACTCATCCAGACCATCGGTCGTGGTCATGGCGTGGCTGATGCGGGCGATGACATCTGCTCCATACGGCGCCTGACCATTGAGGACAGACCGCACCGCCAACTGCGCGCCACGCTGCAAGTCAATCAGGGTGCCCACGACTGTGGTGGTGCCTATGTCAAAGGCGAGTCCAAAGCTCTGCGTTGTGGTGTCGCCCGGCTCCACGGCGATTAGTTCATCGCCCACAATGACAGCCGTAACTGCCCACGACGACGAGCGCAGCGTCTGCGGCAGTACCCGCAGCAGCGCCAGACTGTAGGTGACGGCAAACCCTTCGTCGTCCAGCGCTTCCGCCACACGAGTCATGTCGCTGCGCTGGTCGTCAAGCGACGGCGGAGCCAGTTCAAGGAATATCTTGTGGACGTTGGGTGACAGGATGACGTGGCGTCCATAACCCATCAGCGCCGCCTTCGGATTACCCATCAGGCGAGGCACATGGCAGACGACATCGTGTTCAACATCCGTGCGACAAGACAGTCGCCATCCCTCGGCAAGCTCCTCAGGAGAAAACACCTTCTGGTCGGCGGCCGTCATGCCGTCATGACCGGACAGAATCTGGACCTTGCACTTGCCGCAGGTGCCCTTGGCTCCACACGTGCTATCGATTGCCAGGCCGGCCCAGTTGGCGGCGTTGAACAGCGTCACGCCCGCAGGCACACGCGTCTGCTTGTCGTAAGGTTGGAACTCGATGGACACCATGCCGGCGCCGGGCGTGTTGTTATCGGTCATTGGCGGTAACCTAACTGCCGGGACGGGGTCGCGCCTTGCGGGCCGACGGCTGGCCTTCGCCCGCTGCAGCCGGCTTCCGGCTGGCCCGGATCCAGTTCATGCAGTTAGGGTCATGCCCGGCAAGCATATCGGCCGCCAGGATCGCCTCTTTGATACGCTCCTCAATGGGATTGGTGATGGCCGACGTCAGCCCGTGGGCGATGGCCATCGACAGGAAATGGGCGTTGATGGCCGGGCGGTTCGGCAGGCCGAACGACACGTTACTCGCGCCACCTGTCGTGTTGACGCCCAACTCCTCGCGAATCATACGCAGGAGGCGAAAGACTTGCGGACCTGAGGTGGGCACCGCGCCGACCGGGAAGATAAGCGGGTCAACGATGACGTCTTCTTTCGGGATGCCATGATCCTGGGCACGTTCGATGATCCGCTTGGCGACGGCAAAGCGCACCTCCGGGTCTTCGGAGATACCGGTCTCGTCGTTGGAGATCGCGATGACGGCCGCCCCATGCTTTTTGACCAGCGGCAGGACTGCCTCCATGCGCTCTTCTTCGCCTGTGACCGAGTTGACCAGCGCCTTGCCCTCATACGCTTCCAGACCGCTCTTGAGCGCCTCCACGACGGATGAGTCGATGGAGATCGGTGTATCTGTGACCGACTGCACCATGCGGATCGCTTCGGCCAGCACAGCTGCCTCGTCGATGAGCGGAATACCGGCGTTCACATCGAGGATGTGCGCCCCCGCTTCAACCTGTTGCAGCGCGTCTCTCGTCACGCGGCTCAAATCTCCCTCAGCCATCTCTTTGGCCAGCAGCTTGCGGCCAGTCGGGTTGATGCGTTCACCGATGATGGTGAACGGCCGGTCAGGGCTGATGATGACCGTTTTCGTTTTGGAACCAATAATCGTTTCCATGATACGTCTTTTGCTCGCTTGGCTGACGGCTCGCCTAGGCAGGCAAGCCCAGCAGTTGCTTGGTCAGGCGGACGGTCGAGTTGGCATCCGGCGCGAAGCCGTCGGCGCCAACGACGTCACAATACTCCTGGGTAACCGGCGCGCCGCCGACCAGGATCTTAACCTTGTCGCGCAGACCCGCCGCCTCAATCGCCTCAATATTGGTCTTGAACATCGGCATCGTGGTGGTCAGGAAGGCGCTCATTCCCACCGCGTCCGGCTTGTGCTCCAGAATCGCTTCGACAAACGTTTCGGGGGCGACGTTGACACCGATGTCGATGACCGTGAAGCCCGCCCCTTCCAGCATGATGTTACACAGATTCTTGCCGATGTCGTGGATGTCACCCTTGACTGTGCCCATCAAGAACGTGCCCAACGGCTCGGCCCCGCTTTCGGCAATCAGCGGCTGCAGCACTTCCATGGCGCCCGACATCGCCTTGGCGGCAATGAGCATTTCCGGCACGAAGTACTCGCCAATTTCAAACAGGCGGCCGACTTCTTCCAGCGCGGGAATCAGGGCGTCGAACAACAGGACAAGCGGGTCCATGCCCAGCTCCAGCCCTTCCTTGGTCATATCTACGACCGGTTGGGCAATACCGTTCAGCGTATTGTCGTATAAACCGTCCAGGATTTCGTCTTCACGACTCATCGTATTACCTCTCTATTTGTAGAGACGGTTCGCCACGTCGTACATGGCAAACACGTTCTCCAGTGGGGTGTCGGATTGGATGTGGTGGGAGGAGGCCAGGACGTAGCCGCCATCTTTGCCCAACACGCGGATGCGTTCGGCGACTTCATTCTTGACATCCTCAACCGTGCCGCGCGGCAGCGTCTTGATGATGTCGATGCCACCGTGGAAGCTCAGACGGTCGCCGAACTCAGCTTTCAGCTTCTCCGGCTCCATGCCCTTTGGCGTCGGCCTGCACGGGGTTGAGCAAGTCGACCCCCATCTCCACCATGCCTTCCAGCAGCGGATACAAGGCCCCGTCACAATGGTACATGACGGGTGTGTTGTACTCTTTGGCGACGGCAATGATCCGCTCGTGGCACGGCCGAACGTACTGCTCCCACATCTTCTTGGAGATCATCAGCGAGTTCTGGGTGGCTACGTCGTCGTAGAAGTAGACCATGTCCAGACGATCGCCCGCCAGTTCCAGAACGCGCCTTGTGTTCTCGACATAGATGTCGGTCAGCCGGTTCATGATGTAGATCGGGTACTCCGGCTGCAACGGCAGATCCATCAGGAACTCTTGCATGCCCCGCAGCTGCCAGGCTATCTCAAAGACAGAGCCTATGCGAAAGCGGATGTGGTACTCCTCATATTCATCCAGCTGGGCCATGATGCCGGGAATGGGGCTGAAATCCCACCAGTCCGGCTCCGGCCAGGGATGGTTTGCAAGCTCCTCAACACTCGTCGCCGTGCTCAGCGGCCAGGTGGCGAACTCTTCATAGTTGCCCGACTGGTTCTGGACAATGCGAATATGATGGCTCCACAGGTCGTAATAATCGTCGCTGGGCAGATGCTGCCGCCACATGCGGTTGGGCGTAGACCGGCTGAGCGCTTCGAACCACTCAATTTTGGCCCCTTCATGGATGAGAGAGGCCGGCGGCGCAAAGAACTGGTCATACGACAGCACCCGGCAGTCAACCTCGAAGTGGCGCAGGATCGCTTCCCAGGCAGGATCAAAGTAGTCGGAATGACCGACGGCCGCTACGTCCGGCTTGATTTCGTCAAGCAGGCGCTGCCAGATTTCCGGCGTCGCCAGGAAGTCCACCGGCACACGGTCCGGCTGCTCATGTCGCAGCGCCGTCAGTACGCGCTCGCGGGGGGTGATGTCAGATGTTTGGTTGTTGCTCATGGGGTGCTGTTCCTTAACTTTGCTCCTGGACTACGTCCTCCGCTCTATTCTCGGCTATCGTCACTACATGAGTAGGCGCGCCACAGGTAACCCTTTCAGTCGCCAAACTCAGAGACGTACACGCAGTTTTGTAACTATGTAATTACAAAGGCCATTATATGAGGTACCTACGTCTGTGTCAATCCACTATTGGGGATTCGTGGCGGGTCATGACAAGACGATGGCGGCCGTCCGACTGCCATCGTCTTTGCTTCAACAAGCGAGGTGTGATGCCTATTTCGAGTCGCCCTTAAGCATTTGCTCCACGCGCTTGGCGTACACTTCCGGAACAACCACACCGGGCCGCGCAAACCAGACAGGCGCGTCGACGCCGGAGTAGAGCAGGATGTTGCCCCACGGATCAAAGGCGCCAGTGCGCACGATCACTTTGGCCTGGACGGCCATCTCGTTAAGGATGGTCTCGTGAGGAATTGGATCATGGTCGCTGGCAGCAAAGATCCGCTGCACAGTCTCCAGAAGCGGCGGATTATTCTCCGCCATTTCAGACGCGTAGGATACTTTCTCGGCGATGAATGCATCGCTTACTGCGGTCAGGACAGTTTCCAGGTCGGGCACGTCCTGGACAATGGCCAGGTCGATCCGCCAGACGTCTGCGGGGATGGGGAAGCCGGCATCACAAACGATCATCAGGTCGCCATGCCCCATCGACGCGATAGCATAGTTCAACTCGGAGTTCAGTAGTTTGCCTCGATTCATTGTGCTCTCGTCCTTTGATTAGTTGCTCTATCTGATCCAGACTATTGATAGGTGTGCTCAAACAAGTCATCCACGTCTTGCCGGAATGCCAGGGACGGAATAACACCCAGCTCCGTGCAGGCCAATGCGCCGACGCAGGTGGCATATCGTACCGCCTCCAGAACCGGGGCGCCTTCGGCCAGCCTAACCGCGAGTCCGGAATTGAATGCATCACCCGCCCCAGTTGTGTCCACCACATTAACTGACAGACCGGACAGTTCCGTCATGCCATCATCGGAAAGTACAAGGGCCCCTTTTTCGCCAAGTGTGACAATCAGGTTGCCGACCCCCCGCTCGCGCAGCTGGCGTGCAAGGTCGATGGTGGGTGTGGGATCGTCTGGTTCCAGACCCAGCAGGATGCGCAGCTCTGTCTCGTTGGGCGTCAGGTAGTCGACGTTCTTCAGCACCTCATCATCAAGGTAGGCAGCCGGGGCGGGGTTCAGGATGGTGCGCACGCCATGTTTCCTGCCAAGCTCCATAGCCCGGGCAGCCGCTTCGACCGGCAGTTCAAGCACCGACATTACGACATCACTCTTAGCAATCTGTGATTCCAATCCGTCAACAAAGGCAGCGTCCATTAGCTTGTTGGCGCCCATGTCGAGAATAATGCCGTTCTCACCCGCTTCGTTGAGAATGATAAAGCCAACACCTGTGGCGGCGTCGCTCGTCTTGTGCAGGTTGGTTGTGTCAACACCCTCTGCAGCGTACAGGTCGGTGGCGATTTCACCCAATTTGTCATCGCCAATGATGCCGGCAAACTGGGCCGCAGCGCCAAGCCTTGCCGCGCCGACAGCCTGATTCGACCCCTTGCCGCCCGGCCCCATGTCGAAGTCGGATCCAAGCAGCGTTTCACCAAAGATAGGCATACGCTGCGTGCGCAGAGTCATGCCAACGGCAAAACTTCCCACCACCGTGATTACCGGCTTTTCTTGATCATTCAAGGCAGTACCCCCTTGTTTACGTTAGGCACGACGAGACGTAGCTGCGGCAGTAACGAGGATCAAGACGGAAAGTGGGTCATCTGCCCCATGGCGCAGGCAAGAATCGGTTCTTCCTCGGCTTCGTCCCGGTCAAACTCGCCAGTTATCCGTCCTTCGTGCATGACAATAATGCGATCGCATTGACCAATTAGCTCCGGCAGTTCCGACGAGACAATAAGGATGCCCACGCCGCCCGCCGCAAGCTCCTGGAGAATGCGGTAAATCTCAGCTTTGGCCCCGACATCAATACCACGTGTCGGTTCATGCAGCAGGAGGATCAGCGGTTCCGTGACCAAACTGCGGGCCAAAATGACCTTTTGTTGATTCCCACCACTGAGCGTTCCCATTTGCTGGCCGAGGTTGGCGATGCGAATGTCGAGGTTGCGAACATATTCGTCGCCTACACCCTGAATCAATCGTTTGTTGAGCAGGCCCGCCCTGCTAACAATAGTCAGGTTCGCAGCGACAATGTTGCTGTCAACGCCAAGCAATGATAATGCGCCGGACGTTCGGCGGTCAGCAGGGATAAAGGCTAACCCATGGCTGATTGCCTCGGCTGGCGAGCGAATAGAAATCGATTCGCCAGCAATTTCGATCTCGCCGTCATAGGGGCGCAATCCAAAGCAGCACTCCACCAGTTCATCCTTGCCTGCGCCCGGCAAACCGGCAATGCCGAGGACTTCACCCTTACGCAATTCGAATGAGATACCCTTCAGCAAGTCGCTGCTGCCAAGGTCTTGCAGAGCAAAGAGAACCTCATCCTCAACGTCGACTTCAATGGAGCGCTGGAAGAGATCGTCCACGACTCGCCCGACCATCTTGCTGATCAGCTCGTCGACCGACGTTTCATCCGCATTCAACGTATCAACGTATTGACCATCGCGCAGAATCGAGATGCGGTCCGATAATTCCAGCACTTCCTCAAGACGGTGGGAGACGTAGATAATGGCGACGCCCTCTGCGGCAAGCTGGCGCAGAACGGCAAAGAGATGCTCCGTTTCTTCAGTGGTCAGCGCCGAGTTTGGCTCGTCGAGGATGAGAACCTTGAGCGGACCAGATATCGCCTTGGCAATCTCGACCATTTGCTGCTCGGCTACCGGCAGCGAGGCTACTTGCTGGCGCAAATCAACCCCGGTCATGCCCAGACGCTCAAGCACATCTGTCGCTACCCGATCAAATTGCTTTCGATTAACCAACCCATAGGGGTTGGACTTGGCAGCAAGGGAGAGCGAGATGTTCTCAGCAATATTCAGATTCGGGCACAGGGCCAGTTCCTGATAGACAACGCTGATCCCCATGTTCTGCGAGGCGGACGGATTGGCGATTTCAGTCGGTTCGCCATAGAAGTAGATTTCACCGCCGTCAGGCTGCAGTTCGCCGGCGAGGATGTTCATCATCGTTGACTTGCCCGCGCCGTTCTCTCCGATGACCGCATGGATTTCACCGGCGTTCACGGACAGATCAACCTTGTCCAACGCCAGGACGCCGGGGAATTGTTTCGTAATCCCGCGCAGCTCGATGACGGGGATGTCCATGTCAGCCATAGTCGATGGTCCGCCCTTTTGTGTAAACTGGCCAGAGGTAGATGAGGCCTTCGACTCATCTACCTCTGGCATTCACTTGCTCTCTTAACTAGCTATCGTCTACTCACCAAGATACTTGTCGAGGTTCGACAGGTCGATCACCTCAATCCCGGTGTCAACATCACTCAGCTCTTCGCCATTCAGGAATTGAACCAGCATATTGACTGCTTCAAAACCCTGACGCTCCGGCGCCTGGCTGACGCTGCCCGCGATGAACCCTTCCTGGATGAGCTGCAGCGTCGCCGGCAGCTCGTCGAAGCCGACCACCGTCACCTGGTCACCCAGATCGTTGCGCTTCACATACTCGCCCGCGGGCGGTGTGGAGCAGCACTCCAGCGACAGGATGCCGCTGACCGTAGGATTGGCCAGCATCGCATTCTCGATGTTGGCGTAGATCTCCTGCGGCTCCGTGCCCGTGTTGACAGTCGTCAGCACGTTGATGCCCGGATACTCGGAGAACCCGTCGCGTGCGCCCGTCTCACGGTCGATCGACCATTGGGCCGCCGCGTCCAGGGTGGTGATGATCACATCGCCCTCACCATTCATCAGCTCTGCCAGCACCTTGGCCGCCTCATAGCCTGAGGTCACCAGGTCCTGCCCGGCAAAGGCCAAGCGGGCGCTGTCGGGGTTGTCCGTGTTGTAGGTCACAACCGGAATCCCCTCGTCCAGCAGGCGGTTGATCATGGGAGCCAGCGCATCGGTACTGACCGACGAAATGGCGAACCCGTCGACCCCAGCCAGCGCCAGGCTTTCCAGCTCAGCGATCTGGGCTTCAGCGTCGGAGCCGACCGGCCCGACGAACTCCGCCTCGACGCCCAACTCGGCTGCTGCCTGCTCAACACCCGAGCGCAGGAACGGCGCGAACTCGTTGGAGACGTCATGGTAAGAGACGTAGATGCGCAGCGGCTCACCGCTGGCAACACGCGCCGCAATCTCTGGCGATAGCGTGAAGCCGCTGGCCGAATCACCGGCAGCGCTTGCGTCCTCGCCCAGATACTTGTCCAGATTTGACAGGTCGATCACCTCAATCCCGGTGTCAACATCACTCAGCTCTTCGCCATTCAGGAATTGAACCAGCATATTGACTGCTTCAAAACCCTGACGCTCCGGCGCCTGGCTGACGCTGCCCGCGATGAACCCTTCCTGGATAAGCTGCAGCGTCGCCGGCAGTTCGTCGAAGCCGACCACCGTCACCTCGTCACCCAGATCGTTGCGCTTCACATACTCGCCCGCGGGCGGTGTGGAGCAGCACTCCAGCGACAGGATGCCGCTGACCGAAGGATTGGCCAGCATCGCATTCTCGATGTTGGCGTAGATCTCCTGCGGCTCCGTGCCCGTGTTGACAGTCGTCAGCACGTTGATGCCCGGATACTCGGAGAACCCGTCACGGGCGCCCGTCTCACGGTCGATCGACCACTGAGCAGCAGCGTCGAGGGTGGTGATGATTACATCGCCCTCACCATCCATCAGCTCTGCCAGCACCTTGGCCGCCTCATAGCCTGAGGTCACCAGGTCCTGCCCGGCAAAGGCCAAGCGGGCGCTGTCGGGGTTGTCCGTGTTGTAGGTCACAACCGGAATCCCCTCGTCCAGCAGGCGGTTGATCATGGGGGCCAGCGCGTCGGTGCTGACCGACGAGATGGCGAACCCGTCGACCCCAGCCAGCGCCAGGCTTTCCAGCTCAGCGATCTGGGCTTCAGCGTCGGAGCCGACCGGCCCGACAAACTCTGCTTCTACGCCCAACTCGGCAGCTGCCTGCTCAACGCCAGACCGCAGGAATGGCGCGAACTCGTTGGAGACGTCGTGGTACGAGACGTAGATGCGCAGCGGCTCGCCGCTGGCAACACGCTCAGCGATCTCTGGTGACAATGCGAATCCGGTTGAATCCGCGTCATCCATGGGCTCCTCGTCCATCGTTTCCTCAGGCTCTTCGGCAGGAGCTTCTGTCGGTTCTGGTGCAGGTTCTTCAGCTTCAGGTTCTGCAGGTTGTTCGACAACGGCCTCTTCAGCAGGCGTCTCGGCCGGCGTGGTTGTCCCGCCGCACGCTGCAAGGAACATAGCTGCCGAAAGCAGAATCAAAAGCAGGGTCAGAACAGTCTTGTTGCGCTTCATTCTCAGTTCTCTCCTTCCTAGATACATAATATATTCATTCTCTTCAATGACATCGAAATCGTGTCATTATTGTGGAGTTCTAGCGTCGCTTGTCTTCAGCCGGATAGCTCACCTCCGTTTGCCTAACCCTCAACCTCATCACCGCCCCCGGCGGCTGCTTGTCCACTTGTCAAGCCCAACCGCGAGGATGATGATGCCGCCAATAACAATCTCCTGCCAAAACGGAGAGATCCCAAGCAAGACCAATCCGTTGCGCAAGACACCAATAATGAGGACACCGAGGATGGTGCCCGGGATCGTCCCTTCACCGCCACCAAGAGATGCCCCTCCCACAATAGCGGCGGCAATGACATCCAGTTCCAGACCGACGCCGGTTCGCCCCGCCTGCCCGCTTGGCAGGAAGGCCAGACTCAAGATGCCTGCCAGCGCAGAGAGAAAGCCCATGATGATGAAAGCCCAAATCTTGACGTTGTAGACTTTGATACCAGATACGCGCGCCGCCTTGGGGCTGCCGCCAACCGCATAAATCTTGAAGCCGAATGTCGTGCGGGATAGGAGGAACCAACCGACGACCGAGACAATGATGAAGAAGATGAGCTGCATAGGAATCAGGTCAAACACCCGGCCCTGCCCCAGGTTATAGAAGGCGGCCAGCGTTTCCGGGTTGCCACCGGCAGCTTCGTTGATGGTCACAGGTTGACCATCGGTGATCACCAATGCAGCGCCGCGTATCACACTCATCATGCCGAGCGTTGTAATGAAGGATGGCAGCATACCATAGGTAGAAACGAAGCCGTTGATGAAGCCAATCACAGCGCCGGCAACGAGACCTACGGCAATAGCGGGCAGCAATGCCCAACCGGAGACGATCAGCATTCCAGCGACAAGACCGGCGAGGGCATAGATCGACCCAACGGACAGATCAACTTCCGCCGCTATGAGGACAAACGTCATACCCACAGCCATGATACCGAGCAGCGAGATTTGCCGGCCTACATTGAGCAGATTACGAACACTCAAGAAGGCCGGAGCCAATTGCGACAAAATGATGCACATCAGGAGCAGAGCGATGAATACGCCCGTCTCACGCGCCGACAGGATCTTCTTCACACGATCGCCAAAACTGACCTGGTTTGTGGCTTCGTTGATCGTCGTTGGAGCTTGTTGGGTCATCTAGAAGACTCCGGTTCATGAAGCGACAAGTCAAGGTCAGACGTTCTACAGATTACCTGGAAAAGATGGGTTGACGGTTCAACCAACCTGTAACGAATAGTCTAGCCAACTACACTACGCACATAACGACTACTTCCAGACGTCTATTGCTCTGCTCGTCCCGCCGAGGATCAGGGTTGGCAGGTTTAAGGAAGTGATATGGAGCAACTCATCCAAGTACACGTTAAAGGTAATTACGTAGTTACGTTGCGTAGTATAGTGTTGGGATCAAGCCATGTCAATTCATTGCAGCTCATTGAAGGCCGTCCTGAACAAGACCCGGTCACGCCACCGGCTCTCCTACGCGCACGCTACAAACTCACTGCCGCAGGCCGTCATCGTGGTATAGTCCATGTCGCGAACCAAAGCAGGAGCAAACGATGCGTATTCTTGTTACTGGCGGAGCAGGCTATCATCGGCAGCCACACCGCGCTTGAACTTCTCAAGGAAGACCATGACGTGGTCGTCGTCGACAATCTGGTCAACAGCCATCGCGAAGCATTGGTCCGTGTGGAGCAGTTGGCAGAGCGGCCGCTCACGTTTCACGAGGTCGATTTGCGCGATCGCCCTGCCCTCGATGCGATTCTGCGCGACACGCCCGTCGATGCTGTCATTCATTTTGCCGCACTTAAGTCGGTTGGGGAGTCGGTGGAGCAGCCAGTGAGATACTACCAGAACAACGTGCTGGTACGCTCACCCTGCTGGAGGCAATGGACACATGGGGGATTCGCCACTTCGTCTTTAGCTCGTCGGCCACTGTCTATGGCGCACCGGACAAGACACCGATTACGGAGGCTTTTCCGCTGCGGGCCACCAATCCCTACGGCCAGACCAAGGTGATGATCGAGCAGATCCTGCGCGACGTGCACCACGCCGATCCGCGCTGGCAGATCGCCATCTTGCGCTACTTCAATCCGATTGGGGCACATCCCAGCGGCCGAATCGGCGAAGACCCCAACGGCATCCCCGCCAACCTGCTACCCTACATCACCCAGGTGGCCGCTGGCCGTCTCCCGTCACTGCGGATCTTTGGCGACCAATATGACACGCCTGATGGCACCGGCGTGCGCGACTACATTCATGTGGT
>CAVQSM010000012.1:0-495505 GCA_963715935.1 uncultured Chloroflexia bacterium
ATGAAACGTCACTCCGGGCATGTCTATTGGCGTATAAGGCGTTTTCTTCTTTTCATCCCAGTGAACCACGTGAACGTCGTACCCATGAGAACTTCTCAATTCCGACAGTACCGGAATCAGATTAGGCATAACTTCTGCATATAAAAATAGAACGGCTTTCGACATGATCACGCTACCCTAATATCCAACTATTCTTTTCCATAAAACAATATCAACGCACATAGCGACATATAGTCTGAGTCTAAATACAAACCCATAGACCATTCGCCTATAGCTCCTCACGCAACTTGCCCTCTCCTTCAGGCCATGAATCACCGAGAGCTGCTTGCGGCGTTGATTTCGTGACATTATACCTCGATGCTTCCGGAGAAACGCTCGCGCCCCTGCCAGATTCTTCTCACATGATGAATCTAAGCCATATGCGTGATTATAATAAACCTTTTGCAGGGGGTTCGAGAGGATTCTTACGGGCCCAAACTTGGCTACCAGGCGAACCCACATATCATAGTCCTGATAGCGAAGTAATGTCTCGTCAAATAACCCAGCAGCTATGATGCGATCCCTGCGTACTAATACCTGATTTCCTATCACATTTACATATAGCAACACATTCAATCCAACCAAAGGAAGCCAGTGGGTACGGACAGTCCCACTCGAGAATACCTGAAGATTACGGCTTGTTACCATCGAGTAACTATTGCTATAAGCCGACATTAGACAAGAAAGCCTGCGGAAAGGAATTCATCGTCATCATCCAGACCAGCAATGAATTCCCCCTCAGCAAACCTTATGCCGGTATTGCGTGCCGCATTCCCCCCCCTCGGTGAGGCATGCCGCACGTACCGCACGCGCGCCCTGTTCTGCATACAAATACAGTCAACCAAATCCTTAGTTCCGTCATCTGAGCAGTCGTCCACAATGATTATTTCGAAATTTGAATAATCTTGGGCCAATGCAGAATGCACTGCACGTTTGAGCAACTCTTGACGATTCCGAGTCGGGATAATAATCGAAATCAATGGACATATCTTATC
This sequence comes from uncultured Chloroflexia bacterium, assembly GCA_963715935.1. GTDB lineage: Bacteria > Chloroflexota > Anaerolineae > Promineifilales > Promineifilaceae > Promineifilum. Next base: position 1,035 of record CAVQSM010000012.1, read on the forward strand.
CGACACCTACGCGCCTCCGTACCATCATGTAGTGAATAACCCCAATGAAAACAAATATTAGCATAACACCGGTATAGATATTTCCAGACCTAGAGCCAAGGGTGTAGTAGAAAACTCCTTGGCTAATAGTTTGGAAATAGAGCGTGGGAAACAGGAGGTGAGGTATCTCCATTCCCCTTAACCCCCCCGTTATCCTCAATAGAAGGATAGAACCAGGCACCACGACTAGAGCGGAGAGTATGATGAAGAACCAGCCTCCTTCTGTATACAAATCCTTCAAGAAGCTACCAAACATGGTTTCGTGATGCGAGACTCGCTTAACCGGCTCTACTGAGCCCATGTGAACAATGGCGGTGAACACTGGAAAGCGCAGTCTGCCCCAATAGAAGTTCTGATGTGTCGATACAGCCTCTGCGAACACGTACGGCTGGCCGCCTATATAGGCCAGGGTGCCAAACTCCAGGTTCAACTGTACTGCTTGTACATAAATCTCTGAACTGTAAACAGTGCGAAGAAGATTGACAGAATGATAGCCCCCAGAAAAAAGGCGATTCTCGCCCTGGCACGCACCTTCTTTGACAACACATTCCAGAATGTAAAATATGTAAAAAGAATAGAGAGGCCGAAAAATATGAACACGTCGCGCGTTGCGAAAGTAAGCCCACTTACCAAATAGCTAGACGCACCAAATAGCAGGCCGTATTTGTAAAAACGACCCCATTTGAACAAAATTGACGCATAGAATAGCAATAGATACAGGGGATAAAAAGTTGATATAGCTACTGCAATAGTTGTGAGAGGGCTCATCCGGTAAAATAAATATGCCGTCAGCATTCATCGCGTTTCTAACATCTAGCGCGCCTTGCTTGAGAGAGATGACTGCAAAAGGTGCCTGATATAGAAAGGAAAAAGCACCAAGATAAATCATGGCATGAGCTAGCCGCTTATACTTGGAGCTCTAAAGATGTAGGCAATACAGACACAACAGGCTTGATCCAGAATACTGGAATAATAAAAAGTATCAGTAATAAGGCATACGCTACGAGGATTATTGCCCTATAGCTACTGATACTAAAGTACGGAAATATTTCTGCGGGGTTTACAATAAGTGCGAATATGGAACTCGTTAGATAAATGCTCGTGACCAGCAAGGGGGTATTGTTTACAATATATTTCTCTTCGCCTACAGCACCTTGATTGCTTCGAAGAACTCGTTTCTTAAGTGCTATTGCGCATAAGATGAGCGATGTAACAACTGAGAAGATCAGACCCCAAGTCATAATGCAACCTCGCAGAAAATAAGTTCCTGTTTGTCCCGAGTTTCTAATCCTGAGATTCCCATTACTAGTCGACAAAACAGGAGTGTTGGAGCCGATAAATATGCGATCCGTCAGGCTGCATGCGCTCGACATATTTGATTGGCTAGATCTATCTAGCCTAGCTCGAAGTCTCGCTCAAAGTTGCCAGGGTTTCCCCAATAGATCATGAGGTCGTAAAGCAGGAATTCTGCGTAGCACTACGATAACCGCGACCAAGGGAAGTGTACCGACTACAACTGTCGTGGTCGGATGAACGATGAGGTGGGACAGCATTAGGTAGAAGGGACTCGCGAGAACACTAATACCGAAGATCACGGCCAGCGCTCTGAGATCGAACAAGGTCCTTCTCTTCACAGCAAAGCCCAGTGAGATCTCTTTGATGTTCATCGGAACCGTCCAGATATATGCAGAGAGCAACGTTGCGAAAGCAACACCGCTCGGCCCCAGCAAGTACCAAAAGATGGGACTAAGAGTGGCATTTAGCAATAGCTCGACAACTGCGCGCTTGAGTACGACGCCAGATCTACCGAGAGCAACAAGTGCGGTGCCAAAGACAACAATGCGGATGGGAATCAGCAATAGGTATATTGAGAAAACTGAACTACTACCCAGATAGCGAGATGAATAAAGTGCTTCCATTATTTCGCCAGAAAAACATAGAGCAAAGATCATTAGCGGAAAGAGAATCTTTGCCCCTTCGTTTGCCGCTTGCGCGAAGAGAAGTTGCGCTTGCTCAAGATCCCCAGTACTTACTCGTTTTGACATTTCACCGATTATAATCGCCGACAGCGAGCCAGCCACTATTCCAATAAATGGCAGTTCCATTGCGCCATTGACGTAGACTGCATAATCTTTCTGTGATCCGAAAACAAGGACCACTGCCTTATCTACTGCCAACGAAATTGCCCCAATCGCCGACGCTAATCCGAGCGGCACCGATAACTTGAGGTAATGGGTGTAGGCACTTAGCGATGGCTTGAATTGCTTTCTGGAAACGGCATTACCGGCGAAGGCAGCAGAGCAAATTACAGCCGCGGCTGCTACTGATCCACCGGCGCGGACAAGTGCGAATCCACTCGGGTTCCGATAATAGAGAAAAATGGCGGATGTAGCGATGAGAATCGTTACTGACGATATCCCCGCGGCGAGCTTTATTGCGCCTACTCTCCCCTGAAAAGCCAGGGCGCTGGTGTTGACCTGCGTAACCCCTTGAGAAACCGCGTAAGCTATGGTGGCGACGGCTATTGGGATTGACAGCGAAAATCCCGCCCTTGGACCCAATTAGATAGATTACGACAAGTGCGACTAATGAGAATATGACATGAGCTATAAGTGTTAACACTCCAAAGTCGACCATTACCGACATCGGGTTAGGAGTGCGGGCTAAAAAATAGTTCCGCTGCCGCAGGTAGGCCTAAAGCAACGATAGGACCTAGGAGCTCGTACGGCAAAAAGATCTGCCTAAATGCTGCAATAATCGCTCACGTTGAGCACCCGAGAAGCAACCGCGAAGAGAACTAGATTTGCCGCTACCAAGGCTACTCTCGCTGCGGCGAAGTCGATTGCCTTTCCCAACAAACCCAAGCGGAGGGTCGAGTAGTTGCTTGTTTTCATTGATCTGGATATAGACTTGCAAAGATATTTCCGCCTCGCGCCAAGGAGGCTAACCTTTCAACATCTCGGCATCCTATTACTCGAAATGGCTGACCAACGACAATTTCACCCGGCAAAACGTCCCTTGCAACTATAGTTCCCATACCGACGATTGCTCCGTCTCCTATCGTGACCCCTGGAAGAATGCTTACGCCCATTCCAATCCACACGTTCTGACCAATCGTGACTGGCGCCTCCACATAGCCGGAGCCAAATGGAACTACATCCTCTTTGTAGTCGTGACTAGCGCTGTAAATCGTGATATTGCGTGAAAGAATAGTGTTGTCGCCAATACGGATACCACCTTTGCAGAAGAAACATCCATATCCGATGCGTATGTTGCTCCCTACTTCAAGATTACTAACGTCCAATAACCTCGAATATCCGACCAGTCTAACGTTGTCCCCCTTCTTTCTTATTCTTTGTAGGTGAGCGACTCCCCACGCTTCGCGCACGCGATACATTACCCAACGCTCGTACAAGTTCAAGAAACATGGCAGCATTCGCCGCGTTACCAGCCCGTTCAAGAATCGTTGAATAGATGCGCCCATTATTTTTCCTTACGAGATATCGTTTTAGTTGATCAAGGCGGGCCTGTTTAATTTTATTGACTCGGAAAAGGCCCACTACGCACTCATTGGAAGGGATGACTCGAAACTAGAAAAAATCGATTTTGGCTACTGTAGCTTCCGGTGCTTTGCTATGAGTGCAGTGCCAAACGGATATGACAGGAGCAAAAGATGGCCTCCTCGTCCGTATTAGTTGTTTCAACTTAGGTAATTATTTTGATACCACGCCACGAAACTTTCCACCCCGTGCTCAATGGAAACCTGCGGGAGAAATTTCAGGATGCGTGCCATATCTGAAACATCCCTTCATGCCCAGGCACTGCTCCAGCACTTCGATGTAGCGCAGCAGTTCGACGGTGCTTTCGTTGCCGATGTTGAAGAGGCGATACGGGACATTGCTGGTGGCCGGGTCCGGCGCGGCGCTGTTCCAGTTCGGATCTGCCGCAGGCGGGTGGTCCAGCGCGCGCAGCACGCCTTCCACGATGTCGTCGATGTAGGTGAAGCTGCGCTTGTGCTTGCCGTGGTTGAACACCTTGATCGGCTCGCCGGCCAGGATCGCCTTGGTGAACAGGAACAGCGCCATGTCCGGCCGGCCCCATGGGCCGTACACGGTGAAAAAGCGCAGCCCGGTGCACGGGAAACCGTAGAGGTGCGCGTAGCTGTGCGCCATCATCTCGTTGGCTTTCTTGGTGGCCGCGTACAGGGTCAACGGGTGCTCGGTGGGCTGGTGCTCGGAGAACGGCATGGCCGTGTTGGCGCCATACACCGAGCTGGTGGATGCGAACACCAGGTGCTCCACGCCATGCTGGCGGCAGCCTTCCAGGATGTGCAGGAAGCCGGTGACGTTGCTGCTCACGTACACATGCGGGTTGGTGGCGGCATAGCGCACGCCGGCCTGCGCGGCCAGGTTGATGACCCGCTGCGGCTTGTGGGTGGCGAAGGCGGCTTCGATGGCGTCGCGGTCGGCCAGGTCGGCTTGGATATGCGTGTAGCGCGGGTTGTCCGCGAAGCGCGCCAGGCGGGCCTGCTTGAGGGTGACATCGTAGTAATCGGACATGTTGTCGATGCCGATGACCTCATCGCCGCGTTCCAGCAGGCGCATGGCGACGTGGGAACCGATGAAGCCGGCGGTGCCGGTGACGAGGATTTTCATGGGGTGTGCTTGTGGGATACGGGGGTGATCCGGTCGGGCGGTCGCGCCCCGATGCGCTGCTACGGCGGCCAGCAGGGATGCGACTGGCACCTACCGTTGGCGAGTCAGCGCGCATCGCCTAGCTCCGCCTGCAATCCCTCGATCTCCACGCGCAGGCGGTCGTATTCGTTCATCTTGCGGATCAGGAAGGCGCGGGTAAGCCTGACTTTGGCATCAATGCCGCTGGGCGTCAGCAGATAGGCGTAGCTGATCTTGTTGTGGTTGCGGCTGAAGTTGCCGGCCTTGACCCAGCCCTTGTCGATCAGGGCATGCAGGGCGTAGTTGAGCTTGCCCAGCGAGACGCCGGTGTCACGCGCAAGCTCACGCTGGCTGGCCTGCGGGGCATCGGCCAACCGGCGCAACAGCGCCACGCTGAGTTCGTCTGCAGCTTTGGGCATCGGAATGGGGTGTTCAACGTTTGAACAGGCTGCGCAGGATACTACGGGCGCGATGCTGCGTCACACGCGTGGGCACGTTGTACGTTGACCCTGGGTATCGCCTTCGCTGCGCGAATGTTTGCTCTGCGCTCATTCCATCCAGGGATTGACCACCACCACCCCCATGGCGGCAAATGGCCCGCTGTGGAAGGCAAACACGAAATCAGGCCAGCCGTCCCGCTTCAGTGTGCGATGCGACCCGGACTGACGCTTCAGTGACCAGCCGATTCCAAGCAAAGCAGCAAAGACCCGCCTCGCTTTGGAGGACGGCCACTGCGTCATGCAGCCTCAGGGATACGGATTGTGATGTTGAGCGCCTGTGTCTCGCTATGCTCAAGGCGCTCGGCAAGTACGCGCAAGGCCAACACTTGCGCTTTGGATGTCGCCTGTTCTGCCGAGGATCCATACGCCATGACACCAGGCAGTTCAGGTACTTCCGCCAGCCACCGGCCGTCTTCTTCCTGTTCGCATTCGATATTGAAATTCATGCTCTTTCTCCTGTGCGGGCAGTCTACTGCACAGTTTCGTGCGCAGCGAACAGCGAAATTCAGGCTGGCTGCGGGGCGTGGCGAGGCTGTCCGGGCGTGAATATGTCGTATCAGGCTGCCACGTCAAGTTGCCAGCCCGGGAAGACAAGAACGGCCGGGTGAACGTGCAGCGCAGTGGCCAATGCCTTGGCGCGTTCAACACCAAGATTGACTCGACCAGTCTCGATCCCGGAAATGGTGGCCTGGGGAATGCCGCACACCTCGAGAGCTGGGTTTGAGTAAGACCCTGCAATTCACGGATGATGCGCACCGACTCACCGGGAGTGACATCGACTCGCTTTCTTGCCGGAATGAATTTGCGCATGTCACGTTCTCCGATACTCATGAGGCGTCACGCGAACGACCTGCACCAGCAAGACATCTGCAACCACTTGGTAGATCACCCGCCATTGCTCGTTGAGTCTTGACGAACGACAACCTTTCCACTCACCGGACAAGGCTTCATCTCGAAAACCCTTGATCACGCGAAGCCCTTGAGGACCGGCCAGCATGGCAATGTCTTTCCATTTCTCGTAACGCTTCAGGATCTCGATCGGAATTCGGCCAGAGGAGAGTTCCTTGTCCGCTTGCCGATGCTCTTCGATTCGCCACATGGCCTATTGTGACTAGTCTAAATATGGACTGTCAAGGGAGTTACCTTCGGTCCCTCAAGACCAGAGCCAAGCGGGCTCTACCCATCAGCACGGGCAACGTTATTCGCTCCCACGCACCGCAGGGCGGGGCTTATGTGAGATAGCCGTTCGGGTTCTGGGATTGCCAGCGCCAGGTGTCGGCGCACATGTCCTGCACGCTGCGTTTGGCGTGCCAGTCCAGGCGGGCGTGGGCCTTGGCCGGGTTCGCCCAGTATTCGGCGACATCGCCCGGACGGCGGGCGACGATGTCCAGCGGAATGGGCTGGCCGGTGGCTTGTTCGAAGGCGTGGACCAGTTCCAGCACGCTGGTGCCGCGGCCGGTGCCAAGGTTGATGGCATCGCAACCCGTGGTCTGGCTGGCAAGCGTGAGTGCGCTGACGTGGGCGTCGGCCAGGTCCATGACGTGCAGGTAGTCGCGCACGCCGGTGCCGTCGATGGTGGGGTAGTCGTTGCCGAACACTTGCAGCCGTTCACGCCGCCCGATGGCGACCTGGGCGATGTAGGGCATCAGGTTGTTGGGCGTGCCCCGCTCTTCTTCGCCGATGCGACCGCTGGGGTGGGCACCGACGGGGTTGAAGTAGCGCAGCAGCACCGCGCTGACCTCGGGTTGCGCGCTGCACCAGTCTTCGATCAGTTGCTCCATCACCAATTTGCTGCGGCCATACGGGTTGCTGACGCGCAAGGCGGCGGTTTCATCGACCGGTACGCTGTCGGGCTGGCCATAGACGGTGGCCGATGAGCTGAAGACCAGCTTGTGGACGCCTGCCGCTTGCATGGCCTGGAGCAGGCAAATGGTGCCGCTGATGTTGTTGTCGAAGTAGCGCAGTGGCTGCTGGCAGCTCTCGCCGACGGCCTTGAGCGCGGCGAAATGGATGACAGCATCAATACCGCCGGCTAGCGCGTGGTCCACGTCCGTGTGGTTGCGGACATCGCCCTGCAGGAACTTCAGCGACTTGCCGGCAAGTTCCTGCACGCGCTGCAAGGCGACCAGCGAGCCGTTGCACAGGTTGTCGAGCACGGTGACGGCATGGCCGGCCTCCAGCAGGGCCAGGCAGGTGTGGCTGCCGATATAGCCGGCGCCGCCGGTGACGAGGATGTTCAAACGACCACCACGCCAACGCCAGCCAGTCGCGCCGCCTGGGCCAGCGCGGCATCCTGCGTAGCCAAGGGAAACTGCCTGCGCAAAGCGAGATCCAGGTAGGCCGCGTCGTAACTCGACAGGTCGTAGCGCAGCGCCAGCGCCAACAGCTGGCCAGGATCGGGCAACTCCTGGTCGATGTCGACCGGGAGCCCGGCCAGCTGCGCGATCGCGTCTTGCGCTTGCTGGGCGGTCATGCGGTTGCGTTTGCAGGCGGTGCGAAGCACGTTGGCGTATTCCAGCCGCAGCAGGGACGGGGCCACCGCGCGATCATCCAGCAGGCGTTCGGCGATGGCTTCGGAATACGGCGTGGCCTGGTTTTCGAGCAGCCACCCGCTGACGACGGAATTGTCGAGCACCATGGGCATCAGTCCAGTCCTTCGCGAGCAATCGCCTTCAGGTCGCCTTCCATGCTGACATTGCGGCGCAAGGCGGCCAGTTGCCGGAAGGCGTCCTGCACGCGGGCACGTTGCGACACGGCATCCACCGGATGGGCCGCAACCAGGCGCACCACGGGCTTGCCGCGCCGGGTGACGGCAATCTCCTCCCCCGCCTCGACCCGGGCGATGAGTTCGGATAAACGGTTCTTGGCTTCCGCGACCGGAATATTCGTCATGGCTAGGCTGTCATCTGAAATAGCTAGCTACATATTGGGGTGAGGTTGCAATGAAATCAAGCAGCGTGACCGTTTTACTCGGCCGCCCCAACCAGCCATGTAGGGCGGGTTTAAACCCGCCTTCGGTGTCACGCGCATCAATGCCGAAAGATCCCAAGAGCCGGCGGGTTGAAACCCGCCCTACGATGGTGCGACCCATCCACCGCACATCCCCCTGTAGGGCGGGTTTCAACCCGCCTTCGGTGATACGCGCAGCAATGCCGAAAGATCCCAGGAGCCGGCGGGTTGAAACCCGCCCTACGAGAGCGACCGCCACGTCGCGGTCAAGTCCGTTCCATAGGGGGCGCGCGCCGCCCGGTAACGGTGGGTGCGACCACCATGGACTGCACCTGCAGGAGCGGGGCTTGCCCCGCACACAAGGATTGCGGCTATCGGCAGCGGGGCAAGCCCCGCTCTACAAGACGCGCGACGGGCGATGCGGCGAAGGGCTTCGGGATCAGGCTGTTATGCGCATTTGACGATTTCGGACAGGTCGCGGAAATAGCGGGCGACCAGATCTCCAGCGCGCGGGCGTTGCGCAGGAAGGGGCGCACGTCGGCACGGGCCTGATCGATGTCCAGGGAATCGATGCGCTGTTGCAGCAGGCGCTGGAAGTCGGCCTTGCCGATCGTGGTCCCGCCCAGTCGCCGCTCTGGCGGGCGCGTTGCTCCAGGTGCGCGAGGTGCAGCGGTATCGCGTTGCGCACATACCATTCGAAATCGAACCAGTCGCGGCCCTTGACGCGGTTCTTCCACTTGCGAAACAGCAGGGCGTGCATCTTGCCGGCGTGCAGGTCCGGCAGCGCGTAGCACTTGGCGTAGAACGAATACGGCTGTACCAGCAGGCGTTCCTCGGTCGCAAAACCCGCTGGCGGGTCGGTGTCCACCTCGAACTTGATCTTGAGCGTTCGCTGGCCGCGCACCTGCACGTCGTAGATGCTGGTGCCCTTTTTCACGAAGGCCGACACGACCGCCGAGTCGATCGACTTCTGGTGTGCGGTGATGGTGACTTCGAAACCGAACGCCGCGAATTCGCTGCGCATGGCGTCGAAGTACGGCTCCAGGGTGAAGTCGCGATCTGGCGTGAGCAGCGAGAAATCCAGGTCTTCGGAGAAGCGCGCCAGGCCATGGAAGATGCGCAGGCAGGTACCGCCGTAAAACGCCGCCTTGTCGAAGAAGCCGCCGCGCTGCAGGCCGGCCAGCGCGATTTCCTGCATGACCTCGCGCAGTGCGTGTTCGCGTTCCGGCGCGGGGTAGCGCGCCAGCATCTGTTCGACGACGTTCACTGCGCCGCCTCCAGGCAATGCAGGAGGGCACGCAGTTGTGCGGTCTTGCTGCCGCAGGCCGCGTAGCTGCGGACCACGTCCAGGTCCAGGTGGCCAAGCGCATCGTGGTCCATTCGAAGGTCGTCGAACAGAAAGCGCTGCATGGCGGCACGGCTGGTGGCGCGCAGCCGGGGGGTGAGCATCACCTTGTCGCACAGGGCCTTGGCGGGCGACGCGATCAGGAAGGTCTCTTGCGGCGAGGCGCTGGCCTGGGTGATGCCGCAGGGATATACGGCCGTAGGCAGGCGGGTGTAGGAAAAGCGGCCCAAGCGGTTGTCGATGATGCGCCCGCGGCCGGTACAGACCGAGGTGAGTTCGTGCACGCGCTCGGGGATCAGCCCATGCCAGGCCAGCGCATAGTCCAGCGAAACGCAGGACGGGCCGTACAGGTGGTTGGCCACCAGTGGCAGGCAGGGCGCGTGCCCGGCACCGCCCAATACGTATTGCCCGCGCTTCAACGGCAGCAGCGTGCCTTGCCGCAGCCATTCGGCGATCTTGTCGTTCGGACGACGGTAGTCCTTCAGCACCGGCAGGAGCGCGCCGTGGCTGAAAGGAATGGTGCCGAACTGCTGGAGGCGGGGCTCGATCATCTGTCGTTGGCGTGGCGAAAATCGGAATATTTCCGATTATGCATGCATATATTTCGGAACACGGAAGCGTTCGGTGGGAGCGCATCTGGGCACGATCGCCTTACCCCGCAGCCCCAAGCAGCCCTGTAGGGCGGGTTTCAACCCGCCTTCGGTGTCACGCGTGTAGGGCGGGTTTCAACCCGCCTTCCGCATCACGCGCAGCAATGCCGAAAGATCCCAGGAGCCGGCGGGTTGAAACCCGCCCTACGATGGCGCGGCCCATCCACCCCACATCCCCACGCAGCCCTGTAGGGCGGGTTTCAACCCGCCTTCGGTGTCACGCGCAGCAATGTCGAAAGATCCCAGAGCCGGCGGGTTGAAACCCGCCCTACGATGGCGCGGCCTATCCACTCCGCAGCCCCAAGCAGCCCTGTAGGGGGGATCACGCGCAGCAATGTCGAAAGATCCCAAGAGCCGGCGGGTTGAAACCCGCCCTACAATGGCGCGGCCCATCCACTCCGCAGCCCCAACGCCTTCGGTGATACGCGTGTAGGGCGGGTTTCAACCCGCCTTCCGTGTCACGCGCAGCAATGCCGAAAGATCCCAGGAGCCGGCGGGTTGAAACCCGCCCTACGATGGCGCGGCCCATCCACCCCGCAGCCCCAAGCAGCCTTGTAGGGCGGGTTTCAACCCGCCTTCGGTGCCACGCGCGAAGGGCCGGTTGAAACCCGCCTTCGGGATCACGCGCAGCAATGTCGAAAGATCCCAAGAGCCGGCGGGTTGAAACCCGCCCTACGATGGTGCGGCCCATCCACCCCGCAGCCCCAAGCAGCCCTGTAGGGCGGGTTTCAACCCGCCTTCGGTGCCACGCGTGTAGGGCGGGTTTCAACCCGCCTTCGGTATCACGCGCAGCAATGCCGAAAGATCCCAAGAGCCGGCGGGTTGAAACCCGCCCTACGATGGTGCGACCGCTCCTGTTAGAGGCGGCCGTCTACGGCGTCGCGGGGGAGGACGTATTTGACGTCGTAGAGCACGCAGTCGGGCTTGCCGAGGGCGCGGATGCCTTCGGCGCCGAGGGCGCGGAACTGTTCGTGGCCGACGGCGACGATGATGGCGTCGTAGGTGCCCGGCTCCGGTTGCTGGATCGGGGTCAGGGCATATTCGTGTTCGGCCTCGGCGGCATCCACCCAGGGGTCGAACACGTCGACGCAGGTGTTGTAGGTCTGCAGTTCCTGCACGATGTCGACCACGCGGGTGTTGCGCAGGTCGGGGCAGTTTTCCTTGAAGGCCAGGCCCAGCACCAGCACGCGGGCGCGGACCGGGTTGATGGCCTTGCGCAGCATCAGCTTGATCACCTGGTCGGCGACATAGGTGCCCATGCCGTCATTGGTGCGGCGGCCGGCCAGGATGACCTGCGGGTGGTGGCCGACCTGTGCGGCCTTGTGGGTCAGGTAGTACGGATCCACGCTGATGCAGTGGCCGCCGACCAGGCCGGGGCGGAACGGCAGGAAGTTCCATTTGGTGCCGGCGGCTTCCAGCACGTCCAGGGTGTCGATGCCGAGCTTGTTGAACAGGATGGCGAGGTCGTTGACCAGCGCGATGTTGAGGTCGCGCTGGGTGTTCTCGATCACCTTGGCGGCTTCGGCCACCTTGATGCTGGGCGCCTTGTGGGTGCCGGCGGTGATGATGCCGGCATACAGCGCATCGACGAAATCGGCGACGGCCGGGGTGGAGCCGGAGGTCACCTTCAGGATGCTGGTCAGGCGATGCTGCTTGTCGCCGGGATTGATGCGCTCGGGGCTGTAGCCGATCGAAAAGGTGTCGTGGCGACTGGCGGTTCGCGCGTTGCTGCGGTCTCGCTCCAGCAGCAAGTCGAAGGCCGCCGGTTCCAGGCTGCTGGCATCGCCGATGACGGCGAGGTCCTCTTCCCAAGCCGCCTTGCGCAAGGCGGCTTCGCCGGGTGGCAATGCCAACGGCGCGGCGTCGTAGCGCAGGCCGGAGATGCGCTCCAGGATCGGCACGCAGACTTCCTCGGTGCAGCCGGGGTAGACGGTGGATTCATAGATCACGGTGTCGCCGGGCTTGAGGATGCTGCCGAGGGCTTCGCTGGCCTTGACCAGCGGGGTCAGGTCGGGGCGCTTGGCATCGTCGATCGGTGTTGGCACGGTGACGATGTAGACGTTGCAGGCGGCGATGTCGGCGAGCTGGCTGGTGAAGCCCAGTTTGGATGCGCTGGCCAGTTCATCGGCGTCGATTTCCAGCGTGCTGTCGTGGCCGGCCCTGAGCGCATCGACGCGCGCGGCGTGGATGTCGTAGCCGACCGTTGGGTACAGTTTGCCGAATTCCACCGCAAGCGGCAGGCCGACGTAACCGAGGCCGACGACGGCAATGCGGGATTGAGTCCAGACGATCCTTGCCCTGCATGCGCGGGGAATCCTGAAGTGTTGCGACGCGGCATTATGCCGGCTGCACGTGGCGAAGTCTTTCCGGCAGTGGCGGGAATGACGAACAACAGCGAGATGCTCCGAGTTTCCCTAGCGGCGACAACGCCGCCGATGCCGCAAGCACGGGCTGCGTCGGCCAGTGCGGCAGCGTCGGTGGCGACGGGCAGTTGCCAGCGCAGCGCCGCGAGTTCGAGGTAGGTGGCGGCGCAGGCCTCGAGGCATAAATGCTGGCGCGATGGCGGCATCGGCCAGCAGGCGTGCGACGCGGCTACGTGGCAGGATCAGACGAAGGACTCGCGGTTGCTGGGTTGGGTGCGCTGGGGTCGCTGCCAGCAGGTTCCAGCTGGCGCAAACCCGGGTCCTGCGCGGCCGCCAGCCCGCCAACCTGGCGGATGTCGGCCAGGGCGCCCAGCATCAGCCCGACCAGTGCCGCGGTGGTGGCCATCAGGGTGGTGGTACGCAGGGGGTAGTCCGCCCAGGAATGCGCCAGCACAGCGCAGATGGCGACGAAGCAGGACGCGGCGAGGATGGCGTGGCCATCGCGCGCGCGGGCGCGGATGATTTGCCAGCCCGCGGAGGCCAGCACGGCAAGCGCCGCGGCAAGCGCAAGCAGGCCAAGCCAGCCCGCTTCCAGCCACCACTGGACGTATTCGTTATGGGCGTGGTTGACGTACTGGGCCAGTTGCAGCGCCTCGGGTGCGCCTTGCGCGAAGACCGGTACGAAGCTGCCAACGCCGCTGCCGAGGGGTGCATGCTGGGTGGCCAGCGCGGCGGTGGTGGCGGCCATGGTATGGCGCAGTTCTTCGGCTTGGTCGATCGCCATCCAGCCCATGGCGGCGCGCACGCCGATGATGGCCAGTGCACCCAGGCCCAGCACCAGGGCTGTGCTGCGTCTTGCTGCGGCCCAGTCGCCGCAGCGGCAGCGCACCGCCAAGCAGCAGCGCGGCGACCAGTGCCGGCAGGGCGATGGCCATGCCGGCGCGAGCGGTGCTCAGCGGCACCAGCAGCAGGCAGGCACCGGCAACGGCGGCGTACCAGGCCCAGGCCTGCGGCCTGCCCCGCCCTGCCTGCTGTCGCCGCCAGGCCTGGGTGGCCAGGCCTGCCGCCAACACCATGCCGATGACCAGGGCGGTGGCCTGGTGGTTGGTGTTGACCAGCAGGCCGCCAAAGCCGGCATCGAAGTCCCGGTACAGGCGCAGCACGCTGTCGCGCGGCAGGCCGACCTGGAAGAACGCGAACAACACGTTGCCAAGTACCACCACCAGCATGCCCTTCAGCAGCAACCGGCGTTGTCCGGCCGGCAGCGTGAGCGCAGCAAGGAAGGCCGCCAGCGCCGGCAACAACGCCCACAAGCCACGTTCGCTGGCGTCGGGGGCCAGACTCCAGCGGGCACTGGCGGCCACCCCGGCGCTGGCCAGGTCGGCCTGCAGGGCGGCCCGCGCGGGGCTGGCCTGCCACGCAGCGGGCGACAACGGCAGCAGCTGCAGTGCCGGTACCAGCGCGATCAGTGCCGCGATCAGATGGCGGCACGTTGCAGGCGCGGTTCCACGCCATCCAGCAGCAGCACGGCGGTGGCGAGTGCCAGCACCGGCAGCGCCAGCAGTTGCAGGAACTCGTCGGCAGCGCTGGGGTCCTCGGTGACGCCACCGCCCAGCCACGCGGCCATCAGCAGGACGCCCAATGCAGGCATCAGGACGCGGCGCAGCTGGTCGGTATCGGGCATGACGGGCTCTCGCTGGAGGTGATCAGGACATGCGACGCGGGCGCGGCGTTGCCGCCGGGGCATCAGGCTCGCAATCTACACCCACACAAATGAAACGGGGCAGGCCTTGCGGCCTGCCCCGTCCGGTCCAGCGTTGTGGACCGTCCGATCAGAAGTGGCGAATGCCGGTGCTCAGTGGACCGACCGGGGTGTCACCGGCGGGATTGATCAGCACGGCACCGATCAGGCCGGCACCCACGATCACCGCCGCATTCATGCCCGCGTTGCCATGGTTGATCCAGGCGACCTTCCTGCAGTCGCCCGGGACTTCGTATATGCCAGGCCGGCGGAACTCGACCGTGCAACCGTTTTCGAATACTGCCGCGGCGGCGCTGCCGGCATTGACCATGATTTTCTCGCCAGTGACCAGCGGCTTGCCGGTGTTGGCGGACTGGTATTGGCCCCCGGTGCTGGCCATGACGGAACCAGCCTCAACTCGCAGCGTAATCTTGCTGTCATTGTCCTGCGCAAAAGCAGGCAGGGCGAGCGCGCCGGCGGCTGCAATCAGGGCGGAAGCGAGAAGTTTCATTTGATCATCCTTGTTCAATGCAAGAGGGTGCTTCTACAGAGTATACCTGTGCGGCGGGTGATTCGCAACCCCTCCCCCGCGACGGTTTGTTCATGGCGACGCCGCCGGATGGATGGCGACGTCGTCCAGCCATAGCTCGCCCACGACCTGCTGGGCGGCACCCGCGCCAACCGGATTGACGAGCCGGAGCCACTGACCCGGGCAGCCCTGGACCGGCACGGTAAACGCCAGCGCCTGCGCGCGCCACCCAAACGTGCCGTCCACGGGCTCACTGCGGGCAATCAAGCCGGCCGGACCAGCGCAGGCCAGCTGCCACTGCAACCCCACTGCGCTGCGCAACCCCTGCGCACGCAAGCGCATCTGCAACTGGTAGCGGCCGGGCGACAGCAGCAGAGGCTGTTCCAGGCCGACATTGGGGATGCGTCGGTTGAGCAAGCGCAGGTAGGCGGCATTGCCCTGCGCACCGGCGACCTGCTCGAACGCCAACAGAACGCCGGGGACGTGGCGGCGGCGCCAGTCGAAGCCGCTATCGGACGGAATGCTGGCGAAGTCGCCGTTGTAGACCAGCGGCAGCCGGCCGTCGGGCTTGTGCACGTCGCCAGCCCAGCGTGCATAGGCCTCGCCCCAGCGTCCTTGTGCAATCAGGCTATCCAGCCAGCGCCCATAGTCCTGCGCGTTCAGCCCCCCCTGGTCCTGCAACGCCTGCATTACCTGCCCGGCGGCAAGGGGATCGCCCGTCTTGGGATTACGCAGCGCCGCCAGCAGGGCATCGCGCCAGGGCGGTGACTGGCGCAGAACGCTGGCCAGCGCGGTGGCGAACGCGGGATCCCTGGCCAGTTGCACCAATACCGGATTGATGTCGATGGCGCGCTGCGGTGCCAAGCGCAGGATACGGTCCACCTGCGCCAGCGCCTGCGGAAAGTCGCCCTGCTCCAGGTAGCGCTGGGTCAGCCAGGCCCGGGTGGCGAGGTCGCGCGGGGCCCGGCGTTCGGCGATCCGGTACAACATGAAGGCACGCGGACGGTCGCCGCCGCGGTCCGCGACCTCCGCCAGCACCCGGAAACCTGCACCCTGCAGTGGCTCGTGGGCCAGTAGGCGGCTTGCCGTGGCTTGCGCCGCGGCGGTATCGCCCTGCGCCAGCTGCCGCTCTGCCAGCACCAGCAACGCCACCGGATGCTGCGACCGCCATGCCAGTGCGCGTAACGGATCCTGCCGCGCCTCGCGTTCTGCCTGCCGCTGGCCGATGATCCGCCAGCCGGCAATCCCCAGCAGGAGCAGAACCACCGCCAGCGCCAGCAGGCGCATGCCCCGGCTCATGGCATCTGCTCCACGCCGATGCCGGTGACCATCCATTGGCCCTCCCGCCAGACCAGGTCCGCACTGAGGCGGCCGCGCGCGGCCAAACCTTGGCGCGCCATCGGTGCGCTGAGCAGGGCGCTATCGGCACCAATCCGCCATTCCGGCGCACCCAGTTGCAAACGCCCATGTTGGTGCAGTTCCGCGCGCAGCATTTCGGCGCTGGACAGGATGCCGGGGCTGTTCCAGATTGGTGGCGGTTGGCGGTCGGCGGCGCCCATGTACTGCAACAGCTGGCTGCCGGCCTGCCGCGCCAGTTGGATCCGGGCAAAGCCGGGAACTGCAGGCTTGGCGTCGGCGGCAGCGCTTGCCGGTAAGGCCGCCACACTGGAGTCGGACCCTGGATCCATCGTCACCACTGCCGCCACCGCGGCCATTGGCTGCGAGCGTCCCTGGCGGCGCGGCGCAGGTGTCTGAACCGGTGCGGGTGCGGCAGGTGACGCAGTGGGTCGAGGCGCGAGTGACATCGGTGGTGGGGATGCGCTAACCATCGCTGCCGGGGTGGTAGCCGGGCTGTCCGAGCGGGCATGCGCCTGCCTGTGGCTGGCGGCATCGGCGACAAGTGAAGCCGGTTGGCGTCGCACCACAGTGGCCGCCTGCAGTGATCGCATGGGAGGTGCTGGTGCGGGTGCGGGTGCGGGTGCGGGTGCGGGTGCGGGTGCGGGTGCGGGTGCGGGTTCGGGTTCGGGTTCGGGTTCGGCGCCAGGCTGCGGGATGTGGATCGCCGCGATACTGTCCGCTGCGTCTCCCGCCTGTGCCAGACGCCCCGACAGGTCCACTTGCGGCTCGCGGACGGCGTCACGCGCCACCAGTGCGCCCAGCACAAGGCAAGCAAACAGCAGCACGTAAACTGGCAAGCGGTGGCGTACACCGGGGGGCGGCGCTTCCTGAAAAGGTGTCCACGCTGGTAGCGGTCGCAGGCCAGCCTGTGGGTCGGTAGTCGCTGTCATTGCCTGGATTGGTCTGGTGTTGTCGTATGCCTGCCGGCGCGCGGCGGTGCGCAGGCAGCTCCAGGCAGTGTTCACGCGCGCTGCGAAGATGGAATCGTCTTCGCTCTGCAATCTGTCCGGGTGCAGCCATTGTTGCAAGAGGCGATGGTGGGCCTTGATCGCCGCGGCGCTGGCGTCGGCTTGTACGCCCAGCACGCGGTAGGCATCGGCTTGGGGATGGAATAACACCTCACGCACGAAAAAACGGGCTGCTTCGCGCACCACTTCCGGCCGCTCATGCAGCCGCGCCGCAGCAGCGGCACGCTCTTTCGGATTGGTGCCGGCGGCGATCGCCAGCAGCATTTCGATCCCATCCGGCAGTGGTCGCTGGCGCAACGCATGCCGTTCTCCCGGCGCCCGCAGCAAGGCCAGGGCCCATTCCAGCGCGATCCCCTGCGCGCCTTCCACGGCTCAGCCTTTGGTCAATCTGGGCTTGCGCCCATAGGCGTAATGCCCTTCGTAGCCATACCCGTAACCATATCCAGCCGCGCGGGAGTCGTACTTGGTCAGTAGACCGCCAACGATCCGCGCGCGTGCGGCCAGCAATCGCTTGAGCGCGGCCTGCGCGGCACCAATCTTGGTTTGGCCGCTGTGGATCACCACCAGGGTGCCCTCCGTTGCATTGGCCAGGATCGGGGCATCCGCCAGCCCCAGTACCGGCGGACCGTCGATGATGATCTGGTCGAAGCGCTCCCCGGCGACGGTCAGCAGCGACACCAGCTTGCTGCTGGACAGCAATTCCGCCGGATTGGGCGGCAACGGACCGGCCAGGATCACCTTCAACAAGGGGCTATCGCCGTCCACGGTGGCTTCCGCCAACGTGCAGGCGCCGGCCAGCAGGTTGCTGAGGCCGACCTGCTGCCCTGGCTGGCCGAAGGTGCGATGTAGCGACGGATTGCGCAGGTCAGCCTCGACCAGCAGCACGCGCTTGCCCAACTGGGTGAACTTGCGCGCCAGCGTCAGCGCAGTGGTGGACTTTCCTTCGCCCGGGCCTGCGCTGGTGATCAGCAGGGTCTTGGGTACGCCATGGTCGGTGGCGAACTGCAACGCGGTGCGCACCGAGCGGTAGGCTTCGGCGAACGCCGATTGCGGATCCGCCATTGCCGCGACGACACTCTCCTTCGTCCCCAGTTCGGGGATCACCCCGAGCACTGGCAGCTTCAACTTCTGCTCCACATCCTCCGGGGTCTTGATGGTGTCGTCCAGGAATTCCAGCAGGAACGCCATCAGCACCCCCAGCATGCCGCCCAGCAGCAAGCCGATGGCCAGATTCAGTGCCAGGTTCGGCTTGAAGCGCCAGTTCGGCACTTCGGCGCGGTCGATGATCGAAATATTGTTGGAGCGTACGTCGCCAGCAACGCCCACTTCCTTGAAGCGTTGCAGCAACCCGTCGTAGAGCTCGCGGTTGGTATCCACTTCGCGCTTGAGGATGTTGTACTGGATGCTGCGCCCGTCCACGTCCAGCGCTTGGGTGCGCAAGGTGGCGATCTGCCCCATCAGGATGCGTTCCTGCGCGGCGGCGGCGTCGTACTCGGCACGCACCGAGGCACGCACGCTGCCGGTTTCCCCGGCGACCTGGCGGTCCAGCTCATCGATCTGGCCCTTGAGCTGCTGCATCTCCGGGTAATCCGGCTTGAAGGTCTGCAGCTTCAGCTGGTACTGGCCCTGCAATTGCGCGCGCTGCTGCTGCAGCGGACGGATATTGGAATTGCCGATCATGTCCGCCGGCATCGGGCCGGAGGAGGCCTGCCGCCAGCGTGCCTGCGCGCGGATGCGTTGATCCTGTGCATTGGCCAGCGCGGAGTTGAGCTGGGTCAGGTTCTGGGTCGCCAACGACTGGCCGTTCTCCCCGGTGCTGACCAGGCCTTCCTTCTGCGCGAACCCCACCAGTTTCCGCTCGGACTCTTCCAACCTGGCCTTGGTCAGCTTGAGCTGGTCTTCCAGGTAAGTCTTGGCATACGAAGACGCCCCGAACCGGCGTTCCAAGCCACTGGCAATGAAGCCTTCGGCGATCGCATTCGCGACCCGCGCTGAAAACTCGGGGGATGGGCTGTCGTAATTGATCCGCACCAGACGGGAATTGCGCACCGGCTCCACGCTGAGGCCGCCGCTGACCACGCCTGCCGCGGCTCGCAGCTGCCGTGCGGCATCCGCGGGCGCGTCCGGCGTGCGATCGGCGGCTTTCGACGTCGGTCGCAGCAGCGCCAGCATGCGGCCCAGCCATCCAGGTTCGTTCAGGCGATCGAGCGTGGCTTGGTCGAGGTTCAATTCATCCGCCACCCGCTCCGCCAGCGAGCGGCTCTGCAACAGCTCGTACTGGGTCTGCAGGAAGTCCGGGTCCCACCCGTAGCCGCCGCTGTCCGGCTGGATGCCTTCCACCTGCACCACCTGGGTCCCGGCCTTCTCCAGCTGCAGGACGCTGGTGGCGCGATAGATCGGCGTGGCCATCAGCGTCTTCAGCAGGGCCAGCGCCACCACCCCGGTCAGGATACCCAGCACCAGCCAGCGCCGCTTGACCAGAATCCGCCAGTAGGCGAGCAGGTCGATCTCGTCGTCGTCGTGGCGATCCTCCTGCAGTTCCAGCGCCAGCGCATTGCCACCGCGGAACGCGATCAGCGACTGCTGCGCGGCGGGGTCCTGCCGCGCTGGCAGGCGGCTGCCGTCATCCGCTGGGCTAGCGGGAAGGTTGTCGTTGCTCATGCAGTCTTCGTCCTTGAATTGGTCAGAACCACGCGAATATGCCCAGCGCGGGTACCGATTCGATGATGCGGCGGAACGCAGTCTTGCTGCCGGACTGCTCGACTACCACGATGTCGTCGCCGTATAGCTGCGGATCCTCCGTGTTGCCCTTGCGCACCTGGCGCAGGTCGAACACCGCCGCCTGGCGCTCGCCGCCAACCTGGCGCATGACCACGATACCGCCCAAATCCGCCGTCTTGTCATCCACACCTTCGGCCAGTGCAATGGCCTGCAAAAGGGTGGTGCGGCCAGTGATTGGAAAGATTCCGGGCTTCTTCGACCGCACCCTCCACGGTGATGCGCTGGCTGGTGTATTCCTTCGACGAACACGCTCGACCTGCGGGTTCTGCAGAAAGCCGTCAGCGTACTTCCTGGCCAACTCGCCTTCCAGTTCCGGAATGGTCTTGCCGCCAGCCATGACGCCGCCGATCAGCGGCAACGAGATCTGCCCATTGGAGTTGACGCGCACCTCCTTGGCCAAGTCCTTTACCCCGAACACGCTGATCTCCAGCAAGTCCTGGGCCCCGACGCGGTAGTCGCCTCCACCCTGGTAGGCACCCGATGCGGAGGTGGTATCCGGTGGAGGCAAGGATGCGCCCGCGGCACCAGCGCGGCTACCGCCTGCGCTGGCGCATGCCGCCAACAGGCCGACCAACAGTGAAATCAACAGGAAACGCAGCCAATAGCGCATGCGCACATCTCTATGTGGGGAAGGGCATTATGCGGTGAAGCATTAGATGCGCAAGCTTGCAATCCGCGATGGAGAATTATTCGCAGAGTTGCCGTGAACATCCTGCATCGTCCTTGGCGTGTGCGTGGCGATACGCTGAATCTCGTTGCCGGGCCCGTGCGTTACTGTACAATGCGCGGCCTACCGGGCGGTTAGCTCAGCGGTAGAGCATTGCCTTCACACGGCAAGGGTCGCAGGTTCGAACCCTGCACCGCCCACAGACGTACGACCAAGCCGGCCTTGTGCCGGCTTTTTCGTGGGTGGGCTCGCGTTGTTTGCGGCAGCGTGCCCTGCTGGGGCGTCACGATGACCCGGGTTCGTCACTACGTCACTTGCCAGGCACCTTGGCGAATCTGGAGTTTTCGAGGAGGAGGGCTTTTCGGTTCTAACGTTCACAAAGCCACCGATTACCTCGTCGGCGCCTCCCTTCTTTCGAACCATCCTTCGACCCGCAACCATCTTCCCTTCCTTGATGATCGTCGCTTCCGCTCCAATCTGATCCACAATCTTCTGAAGTGTTCCCGAAATGTCCCGCAACTGAAGTTCAACCGTCGATGGGGTGTGGTCGATCACCATCACTTCATCATTATGGTCCATGAGACTTCGCAGCGAAGCATTGATCAGGGTCTCGGTGTTGGCAGCCCTTCTTCGTCGCTTCGTCGCGAAAGTGATCGATGACGACGTCGTCCAGATGGAAGGTACGCTGCGCACGTCTTACCCTTGTTCGAGATACGCCGCGCCTCGAGTCGCGCCTTCGGCTCGATTGACGTAGGTGTCCAGAGATGTGCTTCATGCTCGTTCATAGTCTTCCCTCTCCTCGCTCGCGCCGGACGCACTCGGGTCGAGCGGTGGTTCCAGCGCGAGGCGTCCACGCGACAGTAGCAATGCGATCGACACGTCCCGACCGGTCGTGATATAGCGCTCTCCATCGTTCCGAGCCCGTCATACGGTCGACCTGCTCTCAACGCCTTTTCGTCATGGAACACCAGCTTCCATACTCAGCGAATGCAGATCCCGTGCTTTCAAGATTCGATGCGGCTTTGACGGGATCCAATTCGATGGTGTCTCCATCTACTTACCGAATCTGTACGTTCTATCCAGTCATGCCGGATGCGGCGTCCCCGCAATGCAGTCCCTCGAGCCCTGGGGGAGCTCGTCAGCGGCGTTCCCGGGGGCTGAGCTCAGCGGCCGTGGAGCTTCGCAACCATCGGCCTTGACCTCCAGGTCGAGCTGATGCGGTGCACTCGATCTAGAGGACCCAGTCGAAACTGCATCATCGGCGCACGCAACGGCCTCGATGGGTACGACAACTGATCAAGGATCTTAGGAGAAGTCGGCTCGAACGTGAAGAGACCCGCCCCACTCACTTGACCTGCCCATCACCCCCCGCCTTGCAATGTGCCGGGTGAGGCAACGCTCGCTGTACGGCCTCGCCGTCGACGGCCGCCTGTCGGGTTCCCGATCCTCCCCGCTGTTACCAGGGCCCCGATGAACTCGTGCGCGATACCAGCAGCCCCGTCGATAGCGTCCACCAGGCGCTGGAACAGCCGCCAAGGCCAAGGGTTTCGAGCATGCTGCACGTCTACGACCTGCGCCAGATCCTCACCGGCAAGGGCTTCCCGCAGGCCGATGAATGCCGGGTGCTCGGATGTGCGATCCGGCGCAGGCCGATGCGGTGCTGGGCATGGACATGGCGCTGAACATGATGCTGCCGTGCCGGGTCTCGGTGTGGGAGCAGGACGGGCGGACCCGGGTCGGCATGGTGCCACCCACCACGCTGCTGGCCCTGGTCTCGGACGACCCGCAGATCGCATCGGCCGCGCGCGAGGTGGAAGCGGCGATGCAGCGGATGATCGACGCGGTGGTGTCAGGCCGGGGCTCAGCCCAGGCCGCAGCGCCTGCACCACCTGTTCGGCCGTCGCCGCGGGTTCCTGCTCGGCGGCCAGCAGATGCAGTTCGGCGGCTTCCGGCACCTGGTGGGGAGTCGATACCGGTGAATACGCAGTTCACCGCGCCGGGCCTTGGCGTACAGGCCTTTGACGTCGCGCTGCTCGGCGACCGCCGACGGGGTGTCGACGAAGACTTCCAGGAACTCGCCTCGCCGAACATCTCGCGCGCCAGGCGCCGTTCGGCGCGGAATGGCGAGATGAAGCTGACCAGCACGATCAGGCCGGCGTCCGTCATCAACCGTGCCACCTCGGCGACGCGCCGGATGTTCTCGACGCGATCCTCATCGGTGAAGCCGAGGTCCTTGTTGAGGCCGTGGCGGACGTTGTGCGCCGTCCAGCAGGTAGGTGTGCTTGCCCATCGCCAGCAGGCGCTTTTCGACCAGGTTGGCAATGGTCGACTTGCCGGAACCGGACAGGCCGGTGAACCACAGGCAGCGCGGCTGCTGGTGCATGCTGCGGCTGCGCGCGGCCTTGTCGACATCGACGTGCTGCCAATGATGTTGCCGGCCCGACGCAAGGCGAAATCCAGGGTGCCGGCGGCCACCGTGGCATTGCCCTGGCGGTCGATCAGGATGAAGCCGCCGAGCGCGCGGTTGTCGGCATAGGCTTCGAACGGAATCGGCTGGTCGAGGTCGAGGTTGCAGTAGGCGACTTCGTTCAAGTCGATGGACTTGGCGGCCAGGTGGTCCTGGGTGTTGACGTCGACCTTGTGCTTGATCTCGGTGATCGTCGCGCTGACCGTGCGCGTGCCGATCTTGAGCCAGTAGGGGCGCCCGGGCAGCAGCGGGTCTTCGCCCAGCCAAAGCATGTGCGCGGCGAACTGGTCGGACACTTCCGGCGGCTGTTTGGCCACCGCGATCACGTCGCCACGGCTGGCGTCGATCTCGTCTGCCAGGGTGAGCGTCACGGCCTGCCCGGCCCGGGCAAGCTGGAGATCGCCATCGGCGGTCACGATGCGCGCCACGGTGGAGCGCTGCCCGGAAGGCAGCACCACGATGTCGCTGCCGGGCGTGATGTCACCGGACACCACGGTGCCAGCGAAACCACGGAAGCCCTGGTCAGGTCGGCAGACCCATTGCACCGGCATCCGGAAACCGATATCCGCGGTGTTGCGCCCGGCCTGCACGGTTTCCAGGTGGCCGAGCAGGCTCGCGCCGCCATACCACGGGGTTGTGCTGGACGGCGCGAGCATGTTGTCGCCCTTCAGCGCCGACAGCGGGATCGCGGTGACGTGCTGGATGCCGAGGCTGCCCGCCAAGGCGCGATAGCGCCGATACGATCTCGTCGAAGCGCGCCTCGCTGTAGTCCACCAGGTCCATCTTGTTGACCGCCAGCAGCACATGGCGGATGCCCAGCAGCGACACGATGTAACTGTGCCGGCGGGTCTGGGTGAGCAGCCCCTTGCGTGCATCGACCAGCACGATCGCGAGGTCGGCGGTCGATGCGCCGGTCGCCATGTTGCGGGTGTACTGCTCATGGCCGGGGCAGTCGGCGACGATGAACTTGCGCTTGTCGGTGTCGAAGAAACGGTAGGCCACGTCGATCGTGATGCCCTGCTCGCGCTCGGCCGCCAGGCCATCGACCAGCAGCGCGAAATCGAGCTCGTCGCCCTGGGTACCGTGGCGGCGACTGTCGGCTTCCAGCGTCGCGACCTGATCGTCCAGCAGCAACTTGGTGTCGTGCAGCAGGCGCCCGATCAGGGTGGACTTGCCGTCATCCACGCTGCCACAGGTGATGAAGCGCAGCAGGTCCTTGGTTTCGTGTTGCTGCAGGTAGGCGGCGACCTGCGCGTCGGCGTTGTCGATGCGCATCAGAAGTAGCCTTCCTGTTTCTTCTTTTCCATGGATGCGGACGGATCCTGGTCGATCACCCTGCCCTGCCGTTCCGAGGTGGTGGACACCAGCATTTCGGCGATGATCTTTTCCAGCGTATCGGCGTCGGACTCAATGGCGCCGGTCAGCGGGTAGCAACCGAGGGTGCGGAAGCGGACGTGTTTCAGCATCGGGGATTTCGCCATCGCGCAATGGCAGGCGCTCGTCGTCGACCATGATCAGCATGCCATCGCGCTCGACCACCAGCCGTTCCTTCGCAAGGTACAGCGACGGCACCGGGATGTTCTCGCGATGGATGTAGAGCCAGACGTCGAGTTCGGTCCAGTTGCTGATCGGGAATACGCGGACCGATTCGCCCTTGTGGATGCGCGTGTTGTAGAGGTTCCACAGCTCCGGGCGCTGGTTCCTGGGGTCCCAGCGATGCTGCGCGCTGCGGAAACTGAAGATGCGTTCCTTGGCGCGGGATTTCTCTTCGTCGCGGCGCGCGCCGCCAATGGCGGCGTCGAAGCCGTGCTGGTCCAGCGCCTGCTTCAGCGCCTGGGTCTTCATCACATCGGTGTGCACGGTGGCGCCGTGGGTGATCGGGCCGATGCCCTGGGCCACGCCGTCGGGATTGGTGTGGACGTGCAGCTGCACGCCGGTTTCGGCGGCGCGGCGGTCGCGGAACGCGATCATCTCGCGGAACTTCCAGCCGGTATCGACGTGCAGCAGCGGGATCGGCGGACGGGCGGGATAAAACGCCTTGGCCAGCAGATGCAACAGCACCGAGCTGTCCTTTCCCACCGAATACAGCATCACCGGATTGCGGAATTCGGCGGCCACCTCGCGCAGGATGTGGATGCTTTCGGCTTCCAGGCGGTCGAGATGGGTCAGGTCTGGCTTCAAGCCTGCAGCCTTGGGTTGAACGGCCACGCAGGATATCAAGCGCACTTGCCGCTGCGCAGGCTGAGCACATGCGGAGGCGGCATGAAGCCATCACTGCGCGCCGGTTGCCAGAAGTCGCGGAACACCGAGTGGTCGGGGATGCCGGCCAGCAGTTCGCCACGGCGCAGGAACGGATACAAGGCGGCGATTGAACGGACTTCGGTCGGCGACACGCGGCGCAGGATATGTTCCGGGCCCAATTCGTCGGGATGTTCCAGGCCCGCCGCGCACAACAGGTCGCGCAGCGCATGCAGGGTGTTGTCGTGGAACTCGCGCACGCGGGTGGCCTTGTCCGGCACGTCGAGCTTGCGCCAGCGGCTGGGGTCCTGGGTCGCGATGCCGGTCGGACAGCGGTCGGTGTGGCAGCTCAACGACTGGATGCAGCCCAGCGCGAACATGTAGCCGCGCCCGGCATTGCACCAGTCCGCGCCCATCGCCAGGGTGCGCGCGATGTCGAACGCGCTGACCACCTTGCCCGCCGCGCCAATCTTGATCTGGTCGCGCAGGTCCAGGCCAACCAGGGTGTTGTGCACCAGCCGGAGGGCCTCGTGCATCGGCACGCCGACGTGGTCGATGAATTCCGCCGGCGCCGCGCCGGTGCCGCCCTCGGCGCCATCGACGACGATGAAATCCGGGAGGATGCCGCTTTCCTGCATCGCCTTGGCAATGCCGAACCATTCCCACGGGTGGCCAATCGCCAGCTTGAACCCGGTCGGCTTGCCGCCCGACAGCTCGCGCAGCCGGGCCACGAACTGCAGCAGGCCGATGGGCGTGGAGAACGCGGTATGCGCGGCCGGCGAAACGCAATCCTGGCCCATCGGCACGCCGCGGGTGGCGGAGATCTCCGCGCTGACCTTGGCGGCGGGCAGCACGCCGCCGTGGCCGGGCTTGGCGCCCTGCGACAGCTTGATCTCGATCATCTTCACTTGCGGGTCGCGCGCGTTGGCCACGAAGCGTTCGGCGCTGAAGCTGCCGTCGTCGTTGCGGCAGCCGAAATAGCCCGAACCGATTTCCCACACCAGGTCGCCGCCAGCCTCGCGATGGTAGGGCGAGATCGAGCCCTCGCCGGTGTCGTGGTAGAAGCCGCCGGCCTTGGCGCCGGCATTGAGTGCGCGGATCGCCGCCGCCGACAATGCACCGAAGCTCATCGCCGAGATGTTGAACACGCTGGCCGAGTACGGCTGCGTGCTGGAAGCCCCCACCACCACCCGGAAGTCGGGCGAGGCGATGCTGGCAGGCATCATCGAATGGTTGATCCATTCGTAATCGATGCTGTACACGTTCTGCAGGCTGCCGAATGGACGCACGTCGTTGACCCGCTTGGCCCGCTGGTAGACCAGCGCGCGCTGCTCACGCGAGAACGGGACCTCGACGGTGTCGGACTGGATGAAGTACTGGCGGATTTCCGGACCGATGGTTTCCAGCCCGAAGCGGATGTGGGCCAGGATCGGGTAATTGCGGCTCAAGGTGTGCTTGCGCTGCAACATGTCGAAGGTGCCCACCACGGCGAGCGCGCCGAATATCAAGACACCCCAACGCCACTCGATCTGCCCCCAACTCAGCAGCAACGAAACCAGGAGCATGACGATGCTTGCGATGTAGGCGCTGTATCGGCTCATGCGGGAAGCATAGCAATCCACCATGGGCGCCACGCATCGCAGTAGCCGCGCGGGCAAGCGTCGCGATCGGGCCGGCTCCTGCGGAAGCAGGCCGCGGGCCCGGATGCACCCCTGCATGCTAAGACCCGCGCAGGATCACCGAGGGCGGCGAGTTCAGCACGCCGCGCGTGGCCCACATGCCGGCGGCCAGTGCGGCGGCCATGCCCAGGCCGCCGCCGACCGCTGCCATCACCCAATCCGGCGTCCATGGCAGGTCGAACACGCGCGCGGCCACCACGCCGGAAAGGATCGACGCCGCCACGGCCGCCACCAGCCCCGACAACAGGCCGAGCGCAGCGAATTCGGACGCCTGCGCCAGCCGCAGTTGCCGCCCACGCCCGCCGATCACCCGCATCACGGCGCCTTCGTGCAGGCGTTCGTCCTGGCTGGCACTGACCGCAGCCAGCAATACCAGCACGCCGGCCGCAAACGAGAACCAGAACACCACCCGCACCACGGTCGCCACCTGGTCGGCGGTGCTGCGCACCTGCTTGAGCACGGCATCGACGTCGATCACCGACACATTCGGGAAGCGCCCGACCAGTTCCGCGGTGAAACGCGGCTTGCCCGACGGCAACTGGATCGCCGTGATGTAACTGGCCGGGAATCCGCGCAGGGCACCCGGCGACACCACCACGAAGAAATTCGGCCGGAAGTTCTCCCACTCGACCTTGCGCAGGCTGGTGATGCGTGCATCGAGGCGCTGCCCGGCGATGTCGAAGCCGACGCGATCGCCCAATTCCCAACCGAGTGTCTTGGCGAAGCCCTCTTCCACCGAAATTTCGGTGTCCGCGGGCCCGCTTGCCGCCCAGAACGTGCCGGCGACGATGCGGTTGTCCGGCTGCAGCGTGCGGGTGGTGGACAGGTTGAACTCGCGTTCGGCCAGGGACTGCGCGCGCTGGCCGGCGGGGGCGTAGTCGGCCGCGCGCACCGCGCGGCCATTGCGGGTGATGTAACGGGCACGCACCATCGGATAAAGCTCGGGGGCCAGCAGCCCCTGGGCCCGCATGAAGTCCGCCATCGTGGCCAGCTGGTCTTCCTGCACATTGATGATGAAGCGGTTCGGCGCATCGCCCGCCAGGGTGCGTTGCCAGCGATCCAGCAAGTCGCGTTGCACGAACGTCAACAGCAGCAGGGCCATCAAGCCCAGGCCCAACGCCGAGACCTGGGCGATGCTGGTCGCCGGGCGTCGACTGACATTGGCCAGGCCGTAGCGCAGCGGCCCGCGCAGGCGCGTGCGCAGGCGGCGCAAGCTCACGATCATCAGCCATGCCAGCAGCGCCAGCACCGCCAGGGTGGCGGCGATCCCTGCCAGCATCGCGAAACCGAGCGTTGCCGATCCGGCTTTCCACCACAGCAGTGCGGCCAGGCCACCCAGGCCGGCGAGCGCCACCAGCCAGGCACTGGGTTCGGTCGGGTCGAGGTCGCGACGCAACACCCGCAGCGCCGGCACGCGGCGCAAGGCCAGCACCGGCGGCGCCCCGAATGCCAGCAGGACCAGCATGCCGACCGCCAGCCCTTCAAGCGCCGGCATCCACGCGGCCGGCGGAATGACGACGCCCAGTTGCGCGGCCAGCCACGCACCCACCCCCCATTGCAGCAGGAAGGCGAGCGCGATGCCGATGCTGCAGGCGAACAGGCCCAGCAGCACCAGTTCACCGACGTGGATCGCGACCAGCGTGCGCTGGCTTGCGCCCAGGCAACGCATCACCGCCGCGGCCTGCAAATTTCGCTCACTGTGTCGGCGCGCGGCCATTGCAACGGCCACTGCCGCCAACACCACCGAGACCAGTGCCGCCAGACCCAGGAACCGACCCGCGCGATCAAGCGCGGAACGAATCTCCGGGCGCGCGTCGGATGCGGTTTCCACGCGCAGGCGGCGCACATTCGCGGTGCGCACACGCGCGTTGAAACGGGACAGCGCGGGTGCATCACCGGCCACCACCAGGCGGTAGCTCAGGCGGCTACCTTCCTGCACCAGGCCGGTCGCGGGCAGGTCGGCGAGTGCGACGAAGAGCTTCGGCGCGACGTTGAAGTAGTCCACGCCGGCATCGGGCTCCTGCAGCACCAGCGCGGCAAGCCGCAAACGCGACTCGCCCAATGCCACCTCGTCGCCGATGCGCGCACCAAGGCGATCGGCGCCGGCGCGGCTGATCCACGCCGAGCCGGCCGGCGGAATGCCCGACGCGGCGCGCTCGACGCCATCGCCGGTATCGATTCGGAACTCGCCGCGCAACGGGTAGCCGACGCCCAGTGCCCTGACCTGGCCAAGTTCCAGGCGCTCGCCGGGTC
Organism: uncultured Chloroflexia bacterium; assembly: GCA_963715935.1. Classification (GTDB taxonomy): domain Bacteria; phylum Chloroflexota; class Anaerolineae; order Promineifilales; family Promineifilaceae; genus Promineifilum. The sequence continues at coordinate 30,275 of CAVQSM010000012.1, forward strand.
CGCTGCCGACCCGCAACATGCTGGTCAGGTCGCGGGTTTCGCTCACGCGCAGGCCATCGCCGCGCGCCGCCTCGGCCAATGCCGGTGGCAAGGGCTGGTCGCTGCGCAGGACCACGTCGCCGCCGAGCAGGCGGTTGGCTTCCTGGGCCAGCGCGCGCGCGGCACGATCGGTGACGAACCCGACGGCGGTGACCGCGATGACCGCCAGCACCAAGGCGGCCAGCAGGATCCGGATGTCACCCGATGCCAGGTCGCGACGCAGTTGCCGCCACGCCAGCCGGGCCACCTTCATGCGGACACCAGGCGCCCGCTGTCGAGCCGCAACGTGCGGCTGCAGCGCGAGGCGAGGTGTTCGTCATGGGTGACCAGCACCAGGGTGGTGCCGTTGCCGCGCGTTGAGGTCGAACAGCAGTTCGATGATGGCCTGCCCGGTCTGGGTGTCGAGGTTGCCGGTGGGCTCATCGGCGAACAGCAACGAGGGCCGGGTCACGAACGCACGCGCCACCGCGACCCGCTGCTGCTCGCCGCCCGACAACTGGCGCGGGTAGTGCCCCAGCCGCTCGCCAAGGCCGACTTGCAGCAGGATCTCGCGGGCCGGGCCCTCGGCATCGGCATCGCCGCGCAGTTCCAGTGGCAGCATCACGTTTTCCAGCGCGGTCAGCGATGGCAGCAACTGGAAGTTCTGGAACACGAAGCCAACCTGCTCGCCGCGTACGCGCGCGCGACCGTCCTCGTCCATCGAAGAGAGCAACGCGCCGTGCAGGCTGACATCGCCGGTGGTAGGCGTATCCAGGCCCGCCAACAGCGACAGCAGCGTGCTCTTGCCGGAACCGGAGGCACCGACGATCGCCACGCTGTCGCCGGCCCCGATGGCAAACGACACATCGGCCAGGATGCACAGCGCGCCCTCCGGCAACGGCACGGTCTTGCCCAGCCCGGTCGCGCGCAGCGCTTCCGCCGCATGGACAGCAGGGGTTGCAGCGGGATGGTCCATCATGTCGGCCATGTTCGGTGGATGTCCTGGAGTGCATGCATGTCGGTGAGGTATGGCGGCGATTCGACGATCTTGCAATGGGTGGTTGCGTTTTCCCTCCTGCTGGCCACGGGAATGGCCTGCGCGCAGCCTGTATCCACGGCCCAGGCCGGCACGACGCCGCAGGCCGGCGATCGCACCGTGCTGGTGGTGGGCGATTCGTTGTCGGCGGCCTACGGCCTCGCGGCGCACCAGGGCTGGGTCGCGTTGACCGCACAGCGCCTGGCCGCGCGCAAGCCGCCGTGGCGGGTCGTCAATGCCAGCATCAGCGGCGAGACCAGCGCCGGCGGCGCGGCGCGGATCGTGGCGGAGGTCGTGCGCGTGAAGCCGGACGTGGTGGTGATCGAACTGGGCGCCAACGATGGCTTGCGCGGCCTGCCCCTGCGCGACCTGCGCCGCAACCTGGCGCGCATGGTCGGTGCCTCGCAAAGCATCGGCGCCGAGGTGCTGGTGATCGGCATGCGCCTGCCCCCCAACTATGGCCAGGCTTATACGGACGAATTCGAACGCGGTTTCTGCGGCATCGCAACGCTGCTCAAGGCGACTTGCCTGCCCTTCCTGCTGGAGCCGATCGCGAGCGACCGCGCGGCGTTCCAGGAGGACAACCTGCATCCGGTGGCATCGGCACAGCCAGCGCTGCGTGACCATGTCTGGCGCGCACTGGCGCCACTGCTCGACTGACCGCGCGACGCCGGACGTCGTTGACGGGCAATCGCCTGGTGCCCGAAGTCGGGATCGAACCGACATACCCTTGCGGGTGAGGGATTTTAAGTCCCTTGCGTCTACCAATTTCGCCATTCGGGCGGCCTGCGCATGGTGCCCGAATGAAGCCCCAAACGAAAATCCCGGCCGAAGCCGGGATTTCGCAATGCGATCGCATTTGGAGGCCGAGGTCGGAATTGAACCGGCGTACGCGGATTTGCAGTCCGCTGCATAACCACTCTGCCACCCGGCCGGATGACGTTACATCGCGCGGATTGTTCCACATCGAAACAGTGGATTGCGATCCGCATACAACAAGGCCCCGAAAACGGGGCCTTGTTGAAACCTGGAGGGCGGGAAAAGGGACTCGAACCCTCGACCCCGACCTTGGCAAGGTCGTGCTCTACCAACTGAGCTATTCCCGCGTTGAGCCCGCCATTTTACGGCTTCATTCCAGACTGTCAACACCCTTCTTTTCCTGAGCGCTGAGGCTGGGCCACGCCGCGCGTGCGTACTCGAAGCCGGACCACAGCGTGAGGATGGCGGCAGCGGCCAGCAGCCATTCGCCGATCGCGAAGATCGGCAAGCCCAACAACGGTTCCCGGTACAGCAGGAATCCCAGCGCCACCATCTGCACCACGGTCTTGACCTTGCCCACTGCGGCCACTGCCACCTTCGCGCCCTGGCCGACTTCGGCCATCCATTCGCGCAATGCGGAGACCGCGATTTCACGCCCGATGATGACCGATGCCCATAGCGCCATCCATACCGTGTGATGGTGTTCCACCGTGATCACCAGCGCAGTGGAGACCATCAGCTTGTCCGCAACCGGGTCCAGGAATGCGCCGAATGCCGAATACTGGTTCCAGCGCCGCGCGATCCAACCGTCCAGCCAGTCGGTGAGCGAGGCGAACACGAAGATCGCGGTCGCCGCGACATTGGTCCAGCGGTAGTCGAGGTAATAGACGATCACCAGCACCGGGATCAAGGCGATCCGTGCCAGGGTCAACCACGTTGGAATCGTCAGTTTCACTCAGTCTCCCGTGTTTCTGTTGCGTCGCGCGCCAGCCCGTGCAGGCTGGTCCAGATCCGTTCGGCCAATGCCCGGTTGATGCCATCGACGCGGGCGATATCGTCCACTGCAGCCGCCTTCAATCCCGCCAAGCCACCGAAATGTCGCAACAGGTTAGCGCGTCGGCGTGGTCCGATGCCGGCGATGTCTTCCAGCCGGCTGGTACTGCGCGCCTTTTGCCGGCGTCCGCGATGGCCGGTGATGGCGAATCGGTGGGCCTCGTCGCGTACCTGCTGGACCAGTTGCAGCGCGGGGGACGCCGCCCCGGGCTGGAGTGCGCGACCATCCGGCAGCAACAGGGTTTCATCACCGGGCTTGCGCGCGGCGCCCTTGGCCACCCCGACTAGCGCGACGCCGCTGACGCCGCTCTCCTGCAGCACCGCCTGCGCTTGCGCCACCTGCCCGGCCCCGCCATCGATCAGCAGCACGTCGGGCAACACCAGCCTCCGGGCCGCCTTCGGCCGCCGGGCGGAACCTTCGCTGCAACGCCTGGTACATCGCGGCGTAATCGTCGCCCGGCTCGATCCCGGCGGCTATGTTGTAGCGGCGGTACTGGCTGCGCACTGCGCCGGCCGCATCGAACACCACGCAAGACGCGACGGTGGCCTCGCCCATGGTGTGGCTGATGTCAAAGCATTCGATGCGCCTGGGCGCTTCGGGCAGGCCCAGCAGGTCGCGCAGGTCGTCCACCCGCGCCTGCTGGGCACTGCTGCTGGTGAGTTCGGTGGCTAGCGCGAGTTCGGCATTGCGGCGCACCAGGTCCAGGTGGGCGGCGCGTTCGCCACGCACGCTGGTGCGCAGCTCGACGGTGCGGCCGGCATGGCCGGTCAACGCGAATTCGATCAGCTCGCGCTCGGGGATATCCCGGTCCAGCACGATTTCGCGCGGCGGCGGTTGTTCGGCGTAGTACTGCGACACGAACGCGGCCAGCACTTCGTCCGCACTGTCTTCGCCATTGGTCTTCGGGAAGAAGGCGCGCGTGCCGAGGTTGCGGCCATCGCGGAAGGCCAGCAGCATTACGCAGGCGGAGGCGCCCTGCATCGCCACGGCCAGCACGTCCAGGTCGGCGTTGCGGCCATCCACGTATTGGCGGGTCTGCAATTTGCGGATGGTCGTGATCAAGTCGCGCAAGCGGGCGGCATTCTCGAAGTCCAGTTGCTCGCTGGCTACCTGCATCGCCGCGGCAAGCTCATCGCCAAGCTCTTCGCTGCGACCTTCCAGAAACAGGCTCGCGCGGCGCACCGAGTCTGCGTAGTCGGTCGCGCCGACCAGCCCGACGCAAGGTGCGCTGCAGCGACCGATCTGGTACTGCAGGCACGGTCGGCTGCGGTTGCGAAACACGCTGTCCTCGCAGCTGCGCAGCTTGAACAGCTTGTGCATCAGGTTGAGCGTGTCGCGGACGGATGCCGCGCTCGGGTACGGGCCGAAGTAGCGCCCGGGAATCGCGCGTGGTCCACGATGGAACGCCAGCCGCGGCCACGCTTCCTGGGTCAGCAGCACGAACGGATAACTCTTGTCGTCGCGCAACATCACGTTGTAGCGCGGCTGCAGCGATTTGATCAGCTGGTTTTCCAGCAGCAGCGCGTCGGCCTCGCTGCGGGTGACGGTGACCTCGATCCTGGCTACCTGCGCCAGCATCGCCATGATCCGGGTCGACTTCGGTGTCGCATTGAAATAGCTGCCAACCCGGCTGCGCAGCGCGCGCGCCTTGCCGACATAGAGCACGCCGTCCTCGGCATTGAACATCCGGTACACGCCAGGCGCGGCCGCCAGGCCCGCGGCGGCGGCTTTGCCGTCGAAGGCAGGCGTGGTGGCGTCGGCCTTGCGCCGGCTCAGAAGCGGCCCTGCCGGATGCGTTCGACGACGCCTGATGCCGCCGAATCGACCAGTTTCCATGCGCGCTGGAAATCGCGCGGATCCCCGTAATACGGGTCCGGTACGTCCTTCTTGCCCAGCCCGGCCCATTCCATCAACAACTCGACGTCTGCATGCGCCGTGCGTGGCTTGCGGATGCGCGCATCGTGCAGGATCGTGCGGTCTGCGCACAGGATCACGTCGAACTCGCTGAAATCCTCCGGCACCAAGGCCCGCGCACGCTGTTCGGAAATATCCACGCCATGCTTCGCGGCGCAGGCGATCGCACGCTCATCCGGCGCATGGCCGACGTGCGAGCGACCGGTCGCGGCTGAATCCACGTGCACCTTCGCCTCCAGCCCGGCCTCCTGCAGGCGCGCGCGCAGCACGCCCTCTGCCATCGGCGAACGGCAAATGTTGCCAAGGCACACCATCAACACACCCAAGGGCCTGGTTTTCACATGACTAGCCATTGCGTCGCTGCCACTCCTGTTGCGCACGCGCCAGGTCGTCCGGCGTATCGACGCCAGGCGGGAACGCGGAGGGCGCGATCCGCACCGCGATCCGCCAGCCTGCTTCCAGCGCGCGCAGTTGTTCCAGTGATTCGATGTGTTCCAGCGATCCGGCCGGCAGCTTGGCGAATGCCTGCAGCGCCGAGACGCGATAGCCGTAGATGCCGATATGCCGCAGCCAGCGCCCTTCGGGCATCAGCGACCGATCGCGGGCGAATGCATCGCGCGGCCACGGGACGGGCGCACGACTGAAATACAGCGCATCGCCATTGCCCGCAAGCACGACCTTGACGGCATTCGGGTCGAGCAAGCTGTCGATGTCATCGATCGGTGCTGCAAGCGTCGCGATGCCGGCGCCGCTTTCCGCCACGGCCGTCGCCACGCAGGCGATGCCATCGGCGGGCGCGAAGGGTTCGTCACCTTGCAGGTTGACCACGATGGTGTCGTCGTCCCAACCGGCGATGCGCGCGCATTCGGCCAGCCGGTCGGTGCCGGAGGCATGCTCGGGCGAGGTCATCGCGACCTGCACGCCACTGCCTGCGAGTGCCTCGACGATGCGGGTGTCGTCGGTGGCGACCCACACCGCACGCGCGCCGGCCTGCGAGGCCTGGCGCGCCACATGCAGGATCAGCGGTTGCCCGCCAAGCAACCGCAGCGGCTTGCCCGGCAGTCGCGATGCGGCATACCGGGCGGGAATGGCGACGACGAAATCAGGCGTGCTCATCAATGAATTATCGCCCGCAGTCACAAAAAGGGGTCGGAGTGAATTTCCTGCCGCGAGCGTTCGGCTGCCCACGTTGCTGGTCCGGAAACTTCACTCTGACCCCTTTTTGCTCGCCAACTTGTCCAGCAATGCGGTCCAGAACGCATCCGGCATCCGCGCCTGGACCGGGACCGAGTACCACTGCGGGCCGGCGAACCCTGCGCACTTGACCGCGTCTTTCTCGGTCATCAGCACCGGCAGCTGGCTACCGAAATCCAGGTCGCTGGCCTGGTACGCATGATGGTCCGGGAATGCGTGCGGCACCACCGCGATCCCCAGGTCGCGCAGGGTCGAGAAGAATCGCTCGGGATCGCCGATCCCCGCGACCGCATGCACGCGCTGGCCTGCGAACGCCGCCAGGGCCTGTGAAGGCCCGCCCAGGATCGGCAGGGCCTCGATCACCTGCAGCCGCATCGGCCATTCGCCCAAGCCCGCTGCAGGCGGCATTGCCTGGTCCCTGGCGACGCCCAGGTTGAGCACCCGGAACGTGCAGTCGGCGGCGCGTTCGATCGGTTCGCGCAACGGACCCGCCGGCAGCAGGCGGCCGTTGCCATAGCCTCGGCGTGCATCGACGACCTCGATTTCGATGTCGCGCGCAAGGCGGTAATGCTGCAGGCCGTCGTCGCAGACCACGACATCGCAGCCGGCGGCAACAAGCGCTTTCGCGGCGACCAACCGATCGCGATCCACCCGCACCTTGGCACCGGTGCTGTGCGCGATCAGCAGTGGCTCGTCGCCGCTCAACGCGACATCGCTGCCGACATCGACCCAGCGTGGTGTGCTCCCGTTGATGCGGCCGTGGCCGCGACTGGCGACGCCGGGCGTCCACCCTGCCGCCCGCAGGCGGTTCACGATGGCAATCGTGAGCGGCGTCTTGCCGGTTCCGCCCGCCACGATATTGCCGACCACGACGACCGGCACGCCCGCGTGCCGGCTGCGCTTGCCGGTGCGGTAGTAGCGTCGACGAAGTGCCGTCACTGCGCCATACAGGATCGACAACATGCGGGCATGGATGGGCGGGGAACTGCCGTCGTGCCACCACGCGGGCGGCCGCGGCAGTTGCTTGCGGGTCACGCGCCGTGCTCGCGGAACTGCATGGCATGCAGGTACGCATACAGGCCGCCAGCGGCCATCAACTCGGCGTGGCTGCCCTGCTCCACCAGCTTGCCTTCATCCAGCACCAGCACCTGGTCGGCATGCTCGATGGTGGACAACCGGTGCGCGATGACCAGCGTGGTGCGATCGGGGATCAGGTGCGCCAGCGCATCCTGCACCAGCCGTTCGGATTCGTTGTCGAGTGCGGCCGTGGCTTCGTCCAGGATCAGGATCGGCGCGTCCTTGAGCATGGCCCGCGCAATCGCCAGGCGCTGGCGCTGGCCGCCGGACAGCTTGCCGCCCTTGGCGCCGATCGACTCGTCCATGCCGGCTGGCATGCGCGACACGAACTCGCTGGCGTTGGCGCCACGCACGGCTGCCTCGATGCGCTCCGGCGGCGCGCCCTGCGCCTCGCCATAGGCCACGTTGTCGGCCACGCTGCCGTCGAACAGCATCACCTGCTGGCCGACCAGGGCGATCTGTCGGCGCAAGTCGGCCAGCGCGTAGTCGGACAACGGATGGCCGTCCAGCAACACCTGGCCGCGCTCCGGCTCGTAGAAGCGCGGGATCAGCTTGATCAGGGTGGACTTGCCGCTGCCGGAACGGCCGACGATCGCGGTAACCGTGCCGGGGCGCGCGATGAAACTGATGCCATCCAGCGCCGGCGTGGCCTGGCCGTCGTAACGTGCATCGACATCGCGGAACTCGATCAACCCGCGTGCGCGCGGCAACGGACGCGTGCCTTCATCCCGCTCGCTGGGCGTATCCAGCACGGAGAACAGCCGCTCGGCGGAGCTGATGCCCCGTTGCAGCATGCTTTGCACGTTGGTCAGCTGGCGCAGCGCCGGCACCAGGTTGACCATCGCCGTCATCAATTTGGTGAAGCCGCCAGCGGTCAGCCTGCCCTGCGCCGCTTCGAAGCCCGCCGCCACCAGCATCACCGCCATCCCGACCGCACCCAGCACCTGCACGTACATCGACAGCGTGCCGCGGGTGACCTCGATCTTCAGCGACAGGGTCACGTTGCGCTTGGTCTGTTCGCCGTAGCGCGCCATTTCGGTGGCCTGGGCACCGTACGTCTTCACTTCCTGTTGCGCATGCAGGGCCTGGTCGGCGGTCTGCAGCATGTCGGCCGAGGCTTCCTGGATGGCGTGATTCAACCGGCGATAACGCTTGCCGACCTTGCCCATCATCCACGCCATCATCGGCGCCAGCAGCAGCAGCACCAGCGACACCCGCCAGCTGGTCCAGAGCATCACGACCAGCGTGGCGATGATCCCCAGCGTGTTGCTGACCATGACCTTCAGCGCATCGACCGCGGCCTGCGCCACCTGTTCGCTGTCGGCGCCAAGCTTGGTCAGCATCGACGGGACCGGCTCGGCGTCGAAGCGGGCACCCGGCAGGGTCAGGTACTTGGCCATCATCTGCATGCGCAGGTCGCGGGCGACGTTGCGGCCGGAACGGGCGATGGCGTAGTCGCCGACCAGGCCGAACAGGCCACGCGCCATCAGCAGCAGGACCAGGCCCGCGGGTAGCCAGTAGGTGAAATCGTGGTCGACGAAGATGTCGTCCACGATCGGGCCCAGCAGCCACAGGACCGCACCGCTGGCGGTCGCTTCCAGCAGCATCGCCAACATGCCGATGGCAATCAGCCCCCAATAGGGGCGCGCGTACTGGCGCAGGCGTCGATAGGTCATCGATGTCGCGGTGTCGCTCACTGGGTGGCAGCCGCAGCCGTTCCGCGCGTCGGCGCCGGCTTGCCGGCTTCCGGCGCCGTGGCGATCGCGACCCGATGGAAGCCCAACTGGCCGATCGCGTCCAGCGCGGTCACCACGGCCTGGTGTGGCGTGCGTGCATCTGCACGCAGCAGCACCGGGCGATCACGGTCATCGCCAGCCACGTCGCGCAGGGATTGCTTCAGCGATTCCAGGTCGGTGCGCAGCACTTCGCGATCACCGACGAAATAGCGACCCTGCGCATTGACCAGCACGCTGAGCGCCTTGGCCTGCGTTTCGGCTGGCTGGCCGTCGGCGCGCGGCAGTTCGAGCTTGAGTACCGAGCGTGCATCGAAGGTCGTGGTGACGACGAAGAAAATCAGCAGGCACAGCAATACGTCGATCAACGGGATGAGGTTGATCTCCGGGGTGTCGTCCTGGCGATGGTCCTGGATGCGCATGCGGCGAAACTCAACCGCCCTTGGCGGGTGGCAGCGTATCCAGCGTGTCCATCAGGCCGATCGCCTCGTGTTCCATGTCGACGATGTAGGCGGCGATGCGGCCGCGGAAATAACGATGGAACGCGAGTGCGGGGATCGCCACGATCATTCCGGCGGCCGTGCAGACCAACGCCTTGCCGATGCCTCCAGCGAGCTGGTTGGCGTCACCGATGCCGTGGTCAAGGATGCCCAGGAACATTTCGATCATGCCGACCACGGTGCCGAACAGGCCCAGCAGCGGTCCCGCCGCGGCAATCGTGCCCAACGTGTTCAGGAATCGCTCCATGCGATGGACCTGGTGCCTGCCGACGTCTTCGACGCGCTCGCGGATCTCCTCGCGGCTGCGCTTGCGCACGTCCAGTGCAGCCGCCAGCAACGCGCCCAACGGCGAGGTGGAGCGCAGGGAATCGACGTGGGCGGGATCCAACGGCTTGCCGCGGGACACCCAGACCCGGACTTCGTCGCCCAACCCAGGCGGCAGCACGCGGGTGCGTCGCAGGCTCCAGAAGCGCTCGACGATGATGGCCAGCGCAATGGCCGACAACAACACCAGTGGGATCATTGGCCAACCACCAGCCCGGACCAGTTCCAGCACGCGTCAATCCTCCGGCGCTTTCGGCCGTCATGTTTCCGGTCGATAGCATAGCCCAGCCGCCTCGCCTCGCCTTCGCGCTGCGTCCCATAACCGGGACCAGGACGCACGGCGTTCCTGCACCTGGAGCCCTTGCGGGCCCAGCCAGACGCGGACTGCGCCGGAACGCGCGGTGTCCACGACCTCCGCCCCGGCACCGCACCAATTCTGGACCACCCTCGGCTTGGGGTGGCCAAAACGGTTGCCTGCGCCCGAGGAGACCAGCGCCAGCCTGGCGCCCGTGGCCTGGATGAACGCCGGGCTGGAGGATCCCGCGCTGCCATGGTGCGGCACCAGCACCACGTCGTTTTGCAGGTCGTGGGCGGCGCGCTTCAGCAACGCCTGTTCGATCACTTCGCCGATGTCGCCGGTCAGCAACACGCTGCCATGCGCGGTCTCGACGCGGATCACGCAGGTCGACTCGTTGCCGAGATAGGGGAACCAGCGGCCCGGATGCAGCACGCGGAACCGCACGCCATCCCACGCCCACGACTGGCCCGCAACGCAATTGGAGATGCCGGGCGTGGGACTGCCGTCAGGTGCCAGCATCGCCAGCACCGGGAGCTCGCGCGCAACCGCAGGCCAGCCACCCGCGTGATCGTTGTCGCCGTGGCTGACCACCGCAGCATCCAGCGCATGCACGCCGAGCGCATGCAGCGACGGCACGACCGCCCGCTCGCCCGCATCGTAGCCGTCTCGGGTCGCCGGCCCCATGTCGTAGAGCAGGCTGTGGCGTGCAGTACGCACCAGCACCGACAACCCTTGGCCGACATCGATCACCAGCAATTGCACCTCGCCGTCCCGGGGCAAGTCGCGGGACGGCCACAACAACGGCAGCCACAGCAGCAGCGCCAGTGGCTTGCCGGGCATGCCACGCGGCAACAGCAGCCAGAACGCCGACAACAAGGCCAGCGGCAAGGCGAACCAGCGTGGTTCGGGTAGCCATGCCATCGACAGCGGGCTATCGGCGGTGACGCGCAGGACCGGCCACAGCAGGTCGAAACAGCATGCCGCCAGCCGCCAAAGCGCATCGCCCCAGCCGGCGTGCAGGCCATCCAGCAACAGGCCCAGCAAGGCGAGCGGAATGACCACCAGGCTCCACCAGGGCACCGCCAGCAGGTTGGCGAACGGGCCGGCAAACGAGGCCTGTCCGAACAGCACCACCGTCAATGGCAGCAAGCCGAGCGTCGCCACCGCCTGCGCGCCGATGAAGCCGCGCAACATGACCGCGACCCCACCCTTGGCATCCACCGGCAGGCACCACAGGAGCCAGGCCACGCCGGCGAAACTCAGCCAGAATCCCGCGCCCAGCACCGACAACGGATCCAGCAACAACAGCACCATGCAAGCCAGCGCCAGCGAGTCGGCCAAGCGTTGCCGGCGACGCAGGAAGCGCGCGAGGACCAACACCGCGATCATGACGGCGGTGCGCAGGGTCGGGAGCGCGAATCCGGTCATCGCGGCGTAGGCAAAGGCCCCGACCACCGCACCGCACCCTGCAGCGAATGGCCGCGGGAACCTTCGACACAGTCCAGGCGCCAACCACCAGATGGCAGCAGCCAGCAATGCGAAGAACCCCGCGACCAGGCCGACGTGGAAGCCGGAAATCGCGATGAGGTGGGTCAGCCCCGCCGCTCGCAACCGCGCCCAGTCACGGTCATCCAGCGCGCGGGTGTCTCCCAACGCCAGTGCACGCACGAAACGCGCGCTCGACGACGGCACCGCGCGCGCGATGCGGGCACTGGCCTGTTCCCTCCACGCCGAAATCCCGCGGGCTGGTGACAGCGGTTCGGCCAGTGAAGGTTCCAGCACGTAGCCGGTGGCGGTGATCCGCGCGGCCATCGCCTGTTTCTCGCCATCCCCACCGCCCGGGTTGCGCAGCCCTTGCGGTGCGCGCAACCGCACGGGCAGGCGCCAGCGGGTTCCGGCCTGGAGGACTTCACGCGCAACGATGTCGTCATCGAACCAGCCCACCCGCAGACGCTTCCCGCGCAGTGCCTCCGGGGCCACTGGATCGTCGTCGACGACGAACTCGAAGCGGGTCCGCCGCGCCTCGTGCACGGGCAGGTCGTCAATGCGACCGCTCAGCATGAGGACCTTTTTCTCCAGTGCCAACGGCAATTGCAGGTTGAGCGCGTGCGCGGCGTGCAGGCTGGTCAAGCCGATGCCTGCCAGCAGCAGGCCAAGCCATCGCAGGCGGCCACCGCACCACGCCAGCCAGATACCCACCAGCAGCAGGCAGAGGGAGACGACCCACGGCAGCAATGCCGGCATCAGCAGGGAGCCGGTACACCCTGCCAACAGGGCCACGGCGCAACCTGGACCGAACAAGGGCACGTCAACTGCACGTTGCGGTGCTGCCCAGCGTCGCAAACGAGACGCAACCCCGCACGGGCGAAGCGACAAGGCAAGGCTTGGAGGGAGTGCAATGGCCATGCCGCCAGCGTGGCGACAACCCAACGCGGCGACGATCGGCAATTGCGGGGTTGCGCGGTCAGGGAACCCTGATTCGCAGTTGGATCAAACCTCGTGCGACGCGAGCTCCCGCAACTTGCCCTGGTGCAGCTCAAGCACCCGGTCCAGCCGGCGCGCGAGGCGTCGGTCATGGGTCACCAGCACCAGGCTGGTCCGTTGCGCGCGGTTGAGTTCAAGCATCTGCGCGAACACGTTGGCCGCGGTTTTTTCGTCCAGGTTGCCGGTCGGCTCGTCGCCCAGCACGCACGCCGGGTTGTTGACCAGCGCGCGCGCCACCGCAGCCCGTTGGCGCTCGCCACCGGACAGCTCGCCAGGCTTGTGTTGCAGGCGATGACCCAGGCCCACCGACTCCAGCAGGTCCTGCGCGCGCTTACCGGCCTCGGAGGTGGAACGCCCGGCCAGGAGCACCGGCATCATCACGTTCTCGAGCGCGGTGAATTCCGGCAGCAGGTGGTGGAATTGATACACGAAGCCGAGCGCCCGGTTGCGCAGGCGGCCGCGTTCGGCATCGGACAGCGCACTCATCTTGTGACCGGCGACGTACACCTCGCCTGCGGTGGGCACGTCCAGCCCGCCCAGCAGGTGCAGCAGCGTGCTCTTGCCGGCACCGGACGCGCCGAGGATCGCCACGGTTTCGCCGGCCTGCACCGCGATGTCGAGGCCATCGAACACCTGCGTGTGCAGGCTGCCTTCGGCATAGGTCTTGCCCAGGCCTTCGGCGCGGACGACATCGTTGGCGGGGTTGCCGTCCTGCAATTGCTCACTCATAGCGCAGCGCCTCCGCCGGCGCGGTGCGTGCCGCGCGCCAGGCCGGGTACAGGGTCGCGATGAAGGCCATCGCCAGCGCCACGCCGGCAATGATGCTCACGTCGCTGGCCTGCAGGTCGGTGGGCAATCCGGTGATGTAGTAGACGTCTTCCGGCAACAGCTGCACGCCGAACATCTTTTCGATGCCTTGCAGGATGCTGCTCAGGTTCAATGTCAGCACGATGCCGCCGATCACGCCCATCACGGTGCCGATGATGCCGATCAGGCTGCCCTGCACCATGAACACCTGCATCACCTGTCGCGGCGTCAGTCCCAGCGTGCGCAGGATGGCGATATCGGCCTGCTTGTCGGTCACCAGCATCACCTGCGAAGACACCAGGTTGAACGCGCCCATCGCGATGATCAGCGACAGCAGGATCGCCATGACCGTTTTCTCCATCTTGAGCGCGCGAAACAGGTTGGCGTTGTCCTGGCTCCAGTCGCTGACGCGGTAGGGTCCCTGCAGTTTCGTCGCGAGGTCACGGGCGACCTCGAACGCCTGATCCATGTCCTGCATCTTCAGGCGTACGCCGGTGACGCCCTCGCCCATCCGCAGGACGCGCTGCAGGTCCTGCATGCTCACCACCGCCAGCCCCTTGTCGTACTCGTTGTAACCGGCCTCGAAGATGCCGCTGACCTTGAAACGCTTCATGGTCTGCACGCCGCCAAGCGGCGTGCTGCGGAAGTCGGCCAAGCGTCACCACGACGTCGTCGCCGGCACCCACGCCCAGCCAGACGGCCAACTCACGCCCAAGCACGATCTTGAAGCTGCCGGGTTGCAGCTCGGACAACTTGCCCTGCACCATTTTCTCGCCAAGCACCGAGACCTTGTCCTCTTCGGCCGGGACGACGCCGCGCAGCATCGCCGGCTGGTTGTTGGCCCCGGAAATCAACGCTTCCTTCTCGATGTAGGGCGCGGCGCCAGCGACGCGCGGATCGGCCATCGCGACCTTCACCGCGTGCTGCCAGTCCGCAAGCGGCTCGCCATAGCCACTGACGGTGGCATGCGCGGCCATCTGCAGCATGCGGTCGCGGATCTCGCGCTGGAAACCGCCCATCACCGCAAGGGTGGTGATCAGCGCGATCACCCCGAGCGCGATGCCGAGGATCGAAGCGAGGGAAATGAACGAAATGAAGCCATTGCGGCGTTTGGCGCGCACGTAGCGCAGGCCGATGGCGACGGGAACCGGTTTGAACATCGAAAGCCCTAGGGTTTGCCGCGCTATCCTGCCACCGATACGCCATCCCGTGCAGGTTGCATGCGCATCGCGGCCAGTCGCAGTTCACGTCGCGACGCGGCTGGCAGCGTATCCGGGCAGAACACCAGGCGTTGCGTGCGGCCGGCGGGATCACGCCATCGCAGGAACGCCAGCGGGCCGCGCCATTGGAATTGAATCGCCTGCATGGGCCGGCCATCGCAGGTCGAGGGCCCGTGCCCGACAGGCATCACCAACGCGAGGCGGCGCGCGCGGCCGTGTCGCCATGCATTGACGATGCCGATGCCGGCAACGCCCAGCGCGAGCGGCCATCCGATCGCGCGCGGCATGTCCGACATCAGGATCGAGATTGGCGAAAACAGCGCCAGCACCCACAGCATCGCGCCAGTCCAGCGCGATGGGCGCCATTCAATGCGGCAACAGCCGTGTCAGAGCCGGCGAATCTGTTCGACGAGCGCCGCGATTTCGACATCGGCGGGAGCCTCATGGCCTAGGAACCAGCGCCAGAGCTTATCGTCCTCGCTGTCCAGCAGGCGCTGGAAGACTTCGCGTTGCGCGGTAGGACTTTGCCGCCATTGCTGATCGAGCCAGCGCTCCAGCAACTGGTCGAGCTCGCGCATGCCACGCCGGCAGCGCCAGCGCAGCTTGCGAAACTCCACCTCTTCCGCGTCCATCGCGCCGGGCCCCATCCGCCTTCAGGCGCGGCGCGCCAGCATCAGCTTCTTGATCTCGGCGATGGCCTTCGCCGGGTTCAGGCCCTTCGGGCAGGTCCGGGCGCAGTTCATGATGGTGTGGCAGCGGTACAGCTTGAACGGGTCTTCCAGCTCGTCCAGGCGCGCGCCGGTGTCCTCGTCGCGGCTGTCGACGATCCAGCGATAGGCCTGCAGCAGGATCGCCGGGCCGAGGTAGCGCTCGCCGTTCCACCAGTAGCTCGGGCAGGCCGGTGGAGCAGCAGGCGCACAGGATGCATTCGTACAGGCCGTCGAGCTTGCTCGCGGTCGTCCGGCGACTGCAGCCGCTCGCGGTCCGGCGGCGCCGGCGTCTGGGTGCGCATCCACGGCTTGATCGAGGCGTACTGCGCGTAGAAATGGGTCAGGTCGGGCACCAGGTCCTTGACCACCTGCATGTGCGGCAGCGGGTAGATCGGCACTTCGGCGTTGCCCTTGCCGCAGTCCTCGATCGCCTTGGTGCAGGCCAGCGTATTGGTGCCGTCGATGTTCATCGCGCACGAGCCGCAGATGCCCTCGCGGCAGGAGCGGCGGAAGGTCAGCGTCGGATCGATCTCGTTCTTGATCTTGATCAGCGCGTCCAGGACCATCGGCCCGCACGCGGCGAGGTCGACCTCGTAGGTGTCGATGCGCGGGTTCTTCCCGTCTTCGGGATTCCAGCGGTAGACCTTGAACGTCCGCACCGTCTTCGCGCCGGCGCCGCCGGGAAGTGCTTGCCCTTCTGGATCTGCGAGTTCTTCGGGAGGGTGAATTCAGCCATGGTGTGTTCTCCCGGTCAGTAGACGCGCGGCTTCGGCGGGACAACTTCGACGTCGTTGCTCAGCGTGTACATGTGCACCGGGCGGTAGTCGAAGCTGGAATTGCCGTCCTCGTCGACCCAGCACAAGCGTGTGCTTCGTGCCAGTTGACGTCGTCGCGGTCCGGGAAGTCCTCGCGCGCATGCGCGCCACGCGATTCCTGGCGGTTCTCGGCGCTGAACAATGGTGGTCACCGCCTGGCCCAGCAGGTTGTGCAGTTCCAGGGTCTCGATCAGGTCCGAATTCCAGACCAGCGAACGGTCCGAAACGCTGCACGTCGTCGAAGCAGGCGTTGATCTCGCGGATCGCCCTGACGCCCTTCGACAGCGTCTCGCCGGTGCGGAACACCGCGGCGTCGTTCTGCATCGTGCGCTGCATGTTGTCGCGGATCTGCGCGGTCGGCGTGTCGCCGTTGGCGTTGCGCAACTTGTCCAGGTTCGCCAGCGACGCGTCGCAGGCGTCGCTGGCGAGCGGCTTGTGCGGCGCGCCGGGCTTGATGGTTTCGGCGCAGCGGTTCGCCACCGCGCGGCCGAACACCACCAGGTCGAGCAGCGAGTTGGAGCCCAGCCGGTTGGCGCCGTGCACCGAGACGCAGGCGGCTTCGCCGATCGCGTACAGGCCCGGCACCACCGCGTCGGGATTGCCGTCGTATGGCTGCACCACTTCGCCGTGGTAGTTGGTCGGGATGCCGCCCATGTTGTAGTGCACGGTCGGCAGCACCGGGATCGGCTGCTTCTCGACGTCGACACCGGCGAAGATCCGCGCGCTCTCGGCGATGCCCGGCAGCTTCTCGTGGATGACCTCCGGATCCAGGTGGGTCAGGTCGAGGAGGATATGGTCCTTGTGCTCGCCGACGCCGCGGCCTTCGCGGATTTCCATGCGTCATCGCGCGGCTACACCACGTCGCGCGAGGCCAGGTCCTTGGCATTCGGTGCGTAGCGCTCCATGAAACGCTCGCCGTCGCTGTTGCGCAGGATCCCGCCTTCGCCGCGCACGCCCTCGGTGATCAGGCAGCCGGCGCCGTAGATGCCGGTCGGATGGAACTGCACGAACTCCATGTCCTGCATCGGCAGGCCGGCACGCAGCGCCATGCCGCCGCCGTCGCCGGTGCAGGTGTGCGCCGAGGTCGCGCTGAAGTAGGCGCGCCCGTATCCGCCGGTCGCCAGCACCACGCCCTGCGCGTGGAACAGGTGCAGCGTGCCTTCGGCCATGTCCAGCGCGAGCACGCCACGGCAGGCGCCATCCTCGTCCATGATCAGGTCGAGCGCGAAGTATTCGATGAAAAAGCGGGCGTCATGCGCCAGCGACTGCTGGTACAGCGTGTGCAGGATCGCGTGGCCGGTACGGTCGGCGGCGGCGCAGGTGCGCTGGGCAACGCCCTTGCCGTAATGGGTGGTCATGCCGCCGAACGGGCGCTGGTAGATCTTGCCCTCTTCGGTTCGGCTGAACGGAACGCCCTGGTGCTCGAGCTCGATGATCGCGGGGATCGCTTCCTTGCACATGTACTCGATCGCATCCTGGTCGCCCAACCAGTCCGACCCCTTGATGGTGTCGTAGAAGTGGAAGCGCCAGTCGTCTTCGCCCATGTTGCCGAGTGCGGCGGAGATGCCGCCCTGCGCGGCAACCGTGTGCGAACGCGTCGGGAACACCTTGCTGATGCAGGCGGTCTGCAGGCCCTTCTGGGCGAGGCCGAAGGTGGCGCGCAGGCCGGCGCCGCCGGCGCCGACCACGATCATGTCGAACGTGTGTTCCTGGATCTGGTATGCGGGCACGGGGTCAGGCTCCAAGCGTGATGCGGATGACTGCAAGCACGCTGGCGATGGCCGCGAGTGCGCAGACGAAGATGTTGGCGACATGCGCCGCGCCGGCCAGCGCCGGGGTATGCACGTAGTCCTCGATGACCACCTGCAGGCCAAGCTTGGCATGCCAGAACATCGCGATCAGGAATGCGACCAGCACCGTCGCATTGACCGGATCGGCCACGATGGCGCGGGCCAGATCGAAATCGGCACCGCCCAGCGACAACACCAGTCCAATCAGGTACGCGCCCAGCAACACCAACGCGATGGCGGTGATGCGCTGCCAGATGAAATGGGGGGTACCGTCCTTTGCCGTGCCCAGGCCGACCGCGCGCTTAAGCGGGGTGCGCAGGTCCTGGTGGCGCTTCCAGTTGTCGCTCATGACTGCCCCCACTGCATCAGGACGAAGCCCCAGACCACGACCACCAACACCACGCTGCCGATGATCGAGATCCAGCTGCTGCGGACGAAATCCTGTATTTCGAAGCCGTGGCCGGCATCCTGCATCAGATGGCGAACCCCGTTGATCAGGTGGTAGGCCAACGCCCAGCTGAAGCCGAACATCACCAGCTTGCCGAATGCCGAACCGGCACAGGCAGCAAAGGCTTGCCAACGCTCCGGGCCAGATGCCAGCGCGACCAGCGCGTACACCATCGCCAACCCGCCCACCACCAGGGCAACGCCGGTTGCACGATGCAGGATCGACGTCACCATCTGCACCTGCCAGCGATAAACCTGCAGGTGCGGGGACAACGGGCGTTCGCGGACGCGCACATCAGGGGCAGCCATGGGCGTTGCTCTCTCCATTCAAACAGGCGTCAGGACCTGCATCGAAACGTCGTTTCAACGCAGGCTCTAGAAGTCGATGCAGCGGCCGTTCTTTTCCCAATCGCCGTAACGCGTCGGATCGAGGCCTTCACGGCCACCGATTTCAACGGCTGGGGGCTTGTCCCCGACCAGACTGGAACCGGGTTCCTGATTCGGTACCGGTGCCGGCCCGGGTTCGGACAGGGGATTGGATTGACCTATGATCGATGTATTCACAACCCCACGAGTTTAAGTCCCACGCCCATGGCTCACAACCCGGACCCTGCATCGCGCCTTGACTTCAATCTGCCCAGCCATGCCGTGCTTGCGCTGGAAGGCCCGGATGCCATGGGCTTCGCGCAGGCCCAATTCATGAATGACGTCGCGTTGTTGGCCGACGGAACGTGGCAGTGGAATGGCTGGCTGACGCCAAAAGGCCGCGTGATCGCGCTTTTTGCGCTGCTCCGACGCGACGCGGAGACCCTGTGGCTGGTGCTGCCCGATGTCACCGCGAGTGAGTTCGTTCCATTGCTGCAACGCTATGTCTTCCGCAGCAAGGTCAGATTGGCACGTGTCGACGCGTGGGTTGCCGGGAGTTTCCGCGAACCCGTCCACGCCGACGGCGCTGCGTTCGCGGTAATGGAAGATGGCCGGATCGAGCTGGACATGAGCGGCGATGGTGGTCCACGCAGCCTGTCGATCCATGCAACGCCGGCCCGGGATGACCCGGATGCCGTGGCACGCTGGGCCGAGGCCGATCTTGCCCACGGCCTGCCCCGCCTGCCGGCGGCACAACGCGAGCAATGGACGCCGCAACAGCTCTCGCTGGATCGCCTGCGCGCGTTCAGCCTCAAGAAGGGCTGCTATCCCGGACAGGAAATCGTGGCGCGCACGCATTTCCTCGGGCAGGTCAAACGCGGCTTGTTCCTGCTGGAAGCGGCAGCCGGCGTTTCCGAGGGCGGCGACGTGTTCGCCGGGTCCGAACGCAGCATCGGCACGATCGCATGCACGGCGGGCCAGTGGGCGTTGGCGGTGATGCCACTGGACGCGGCGGACGCTGGCTTGCACAGCGCGGGCATTGCGCTGAAGCGCATGCCCTTGCTCGGCGGACTCGCACGCTGATGGTCGCTTCGCATCCCGTGCGCGGCGCTATCCTGCGGGCGTGAACGCACGCCTTCGCAGCAACGAGTCCCTGCCCGGCGCTGGCATGCGCCGGGTCGAGCAGCGCACGCCCGCGGATGTGCGCACGACCGACGACGCGATCGCCTGCGAAGTACCGGTCGCATTGCATTACAACGACCTCCCGTTTGCGGTGCTGATGGCGACCCCTTGCGACCTCGCCGACCTGGCATTGGGATTCTCGCTGAGCGAGGCGATCATCGAATCCGGCGACAGCTGGCAGTTGGACGGCATCAGGGAAGAGTTCGAAGGCATCGCGGTGCACATGCGGATTCCCGCGGAACGGGCGGCAAGGCTGTCCCAGCGCAGCCGACCCATGCCTGGCCATGGCGGCTGCGGGATCTGCGGGAGCGCCTCGATCGAGGACGTCATGCGGACGCCTGCCCAGATCCGCAGCCAATCCATTTTCGAGGAAGCCGCCTTGCATCGCGCGCTGGATGCCTTGCACCGGCAGCAACCGTTGAACGCGGAAACCGGTGCCACCCATGCCGCGGCCTTCGCCGATGCCCGCGGGGATCTGCTGCTGGTGCGCGAGGATGTCGGTCGCCACAACGCGCTGGACAAGCTGATCGGTGGCCTGCATGGCAACAACATTCCCGCCGGCGACGGGATTGCCATCACCACCAGCCGCGCCAGCTACGAACTGGCGATGAAGGCGGCCCAGGTTGGCATTCCGTTGCTGGCAGCGATCTCGGCGCCGACCACGCTGACCATTGCACTCGCACAGTCCACTGGCCTCGGCCTGGTCGGGTTCGCGCGCGATGGCCATTGCGTGGTCTATGCGCATCCACGACGACTGCGGCGCACGCCATGACCGATCGCCCCGGGATCAAACCGTACAAGGGGCCGGCAGGCGGCTGGCCGGCGATGAAATCGGTTGCCGCGCACCTGTTGAAACAGGACGTGCCGATCCTGGGCGCCAGGACCCTGCTGTCCACCAACCAGCCGGACGGTTTCGACTGCCCGGGCTGCGCGTGGCCGGACCGCGAGCACGCATCGACCTTCGAGTTCTGCGAAAACGGCGCCAAGGCCGTCGCCTTCGAAGCCACCGCGCGCCGCGCGGGGCCCGACCTGTTCGCCAGGCACAGCGTGGACGAACTTGCACGCTACAGCGATCATTGGCTGGAAGACCAGGGCCGCCTCACGCATCCGTTGCGTTACAACCCCGCGACCGACCATTACGAAACGGTGTCGTGGGACGCGGCATTCACATTCATCGCGTCGAAGCTCAATGCCCTTGCTTCACCCGACGAGGCGATCTTCTACACCTCCGGGCGCACCAGCAACGAAGCCGCCTTCCTGTACCAGTTGTTCGTGCGCCAGTTCGGCACCAACAATTTCCCGGATTGCTCGAACATGTGCCACGAGCCGTCCGGCGTGGGCCTGATCGAGCAGATCGGGGTCGGCAAGGGCACGGTGACCCTCCACGATTTCGAGCAGGCCGACCTGATCCTGGTATTCGGCCAGAACCCCGGCACCAACCATCCGCGGATGCTGGGGGAACTGCGTCGTGCGGTGCAGCGCGGTGCGCGGGTGCTGGCGTTCAACCCATTGCGCGAACGCGGCCTGGAACGCTTCGCCGATCCGCAGGATGCGCTGGAAATGCTGCACGGCGGTTCGACGAAAATCGCGTCGGACTATTATCAGTTGCGCATCGGCGGCGACCTCGCCGCGGTCACCGGCATCATCAAGCACGTGCTGGAACGCGGCGCGCAGGCCCATGCGGATGGAAGGCCAGCCCTGCTCGATGAAGCGTTCATCGAAACCCATACCGATGGCTTCGACGCATTGCGCAGCAGTGTCGAAAGCGCGGAATGGGCATGCATCGAAGCGGAGTCGGGGCTCACCGAGGCACGCCTGCGCGATGCCGGCGAGCGCTTCCTGCGATCCGAACGCGCCATCGTCTGCTGGGGCATGGGCATCACCCAGCACCGGCGGTCCGTGGCCACCATCCAGATGCTGGTCAACCTGATGCTGCTGGGTGGCCACATCGGCCGGCCAGGCGCCGGCATTTGTCCAGTGCGCGGGCACAGCAACGTGCAGGGCGACCGCACCATGGGCATCCACGAGCAGCCCTCGCCCGCGCTGCTCGACCGCCTGGAGCGGGTGTTCGGTTTCGAGCCACCACGCACGCATGGCGTGGACGTGGTGGGCGCGATCGAAGCCATGCGCGACGGCCAGGGCAAGGTGTTTTTCGCGATGGGCGGCAATTTCGCCACCGCCACCCCGGATACCGCTGCGACCCATGCCGCATTGCGCAACTGCGACCTCACCGTGCACGTGGCGACCAAGCTCAACCGCAGCCACCTGGTGCATGGCGCGGATGCGTTGTTGCTGCCCTGCCTGGGTCGCACCGAGATCGACCTGCAGGCCGGCGTCGCGCAGTCGGTGTCGGTGGAGGATTCGATGAGCATGGTGCATCTGTCCGCCGGCATCAATGCGCCGGCATCGAGCGAATTGCTGTCGGAACCCGCCATCGTCGCGCGGCTGGCGGAAGCCACGCTGGGCACCCGCAGCGAGATTCCATGGCGCTGGCTGGTGCGGGACTACGACCGTATCCGCGACCAGATTGCGCGCGTGTTCGACGACTTCCATGACTTCAACGCGCGCGTGCACGTGCCGGGTGGCTTCCACCTCGGCAACGCCGCCGGCCAGCGGCAATGGCGCACCGCCTCCGGCAAGGCGCGCTTCATGCCGCATGACATGCGCGGGGATGGGCCACGGCCGCAGTCGCCCGACGGGCATGTGTTCACGTTGACCACGGTGCGCTCGCACGACCAGTACAACACCACCATTTATGGCTTGCAGGATCGCTATCGCGGGGTGCACAACGAACGCAAGGTGCTGTTCGTGAACCCGGACGACCTCGCCATGCTCGGCTTCAAGGCCGGCGAACGCGTGGACATCCGAAGCGTCCACCACGATGGCATGCGCCGCAGCGTGCACGGCTTCCTGCTGGTCGAATACGACATCCCGCGTGGTTGCCTGGCCGCGTACTACCCGGAAACCAACGCGCTGGTGCCGCTGGACAGCTTCGCCGATCGCGCGCGCACGCCCACCAGCAAGGCGATCCCGGTGGTGCTGCATGCGCATGACCCGGCGCACGCCACTGCACATCCGCGTGACATCCCCGCCGCCATCGTCGACTGAGGCGCTGTTGCAGGCGCTGGCGGCAGATGGCGGCGACGTCTCGCTGCCACGCCTCTGCAAGCGCCTCGGGCTGCGCATGAGCGTGCTGCTGCGGATGCTGGCGATGCTCGGGGAAACCCCGATCGGCGCCGGACCTGCGCCAGGTCATGTCGCGGTGTCGGATGCCGGGGAACGCAAGTTTGCGCGGATCACCGAGGCCGGGCGCGCGTGGCTGCGCACGCACGGCACACCGGGCTGATTCAGCCCGTCGCCAACACGTCCGCCGCAGCCACGATGTCCTCGTCCTTCGGGATCACCAGGAACGCGGCGCCGGCCAGCGGGGTGTAGGTGTCCGCTCCGCAGACGCGGCGGCCAGGCTTGCCGCCCAGCCCCGCTTCGGTGATCGCGGTGATCACGCCCTCGCCGACGCCCGCGCTGTGGCGGCCTTCGTCGACCACCAGGATGCGCTTGCATTCGCGGGCATGCCCGGCGATCGCCTGCTCGTTGAGCGGCACCAGCCAGCGCAGGTCGACCACGCGCACCTTCCAGCCATGCTTCGCCTCGATCGTGCGCGCGGCGCGCAGGCTCATCGGCATGCCGTTGCCGAAGCTGAAGATCACGCAGTCGGTCGCTTCCGGGAAATAGACGCGCTCCTCGCCCAGCATCAGCGCCTGGTCCGGCGCCGGATAGTCGGTCAGCCACTGGCCGTCGCCCGGCTCGTGCAGGTCCTTGGTCATGTACAGCGCGATCGGCTCCAGGAACACGCTGACCCGGCCGTCGACCTTCGCCAGCGCCGCCAGCGTGCGCAGCATCATCGCCGCATCGTCGCCACGCGAGGCGCAGCCGACCACCAGGCCGGGGATGTCGCGCAGCGCGGTGATCGAGTTGTCGTTGTGGAAATGCCCGCCGAAGCCGCGCTGGTAACCAAGGCCGGCGATGCGCACGACCATCGGGTTGCGGTACTGGTCGTTGCTGAAGAACTGCAGGCTGCGCCGCCTCGCCGCGGAGTCTGGTCGATGGCGTTGTGCAGGTACGCCAGGTACTGGATCTCGGGGATCGGCAGCATGCCCATGTTGGCGAAGCCCTGGGCCATGCCCAGGATCATGGTCTCGTCGAGCAGTGTGTTGAATACGCGGCGGTTGCCGAACGCCTTGTGCAGGCCCTTGGTCACCGTGTACACGCCGCCCTTCTGCGCCACGTCCTCGCCGAACAGCAGCGTCTCCGGGTACTTGGCGAACAGGTCGTGCAGGGCCTGGTTGATCTGGATGGCGAGGTGCTTCGGCACCTGCTTCTCCGGCAGCTTGTCTTCGCTGCCGAACGCCTTGATCCGGCGCCTCCGCGGATCGGCGCGCGCGTGGCTTCGGCCATGCACCTTGTCCGGCGTGTACGGCGCCAGCGGCGCCATCACGTCGTTCCAGGGTTTCGATGCGCGGCCGGCTGTCGGCGTCTTCGGCCGCGTCGAAGCACTTGCTTGCGCGGTGTCTTCGTACAGCGCCAGGATCTCGTCCTTCGCCATCAGGCCGGATTCCAGCGCGATCGCCGCGCTGCGCAGCAAGCGGATCGCCCGCCTCCACCGCGCACAGTTCCTCGATGCTGCGCCACTCGATCTCGAAGTCGGTGCCGGCGTGGCCCATGATCCGGGTGGTGCGCAGGTGCAGGAAGGTCGGGCGGCGCGTGCGCCGGCAATGTTCGACCGCGCGCTGCACGTCGGCATAGCCGCTCGGCGAGGTCGAGGCCGTCGGCGAAGAAATAATCGAGGTCGGCGCGGTTGCGGAAGCTCGCGCCGATCCAGCCGGTCGGCGTCTTCACCGAGATGCCGATGCCGTTGTCCTCGCAGACGAACAGCACCGGCGCCGGCAGCTTCTGGTAGGCCGTCCAGCTGGCGGCGTTGAACGCGGTCTGCGCGGTGGCGTGGTTGGCCGAGGCATCGCCGAACGAGCAGATCGCGATGCTGTCGTCCGGAATCGGCAGTTGATGGCCGATGCGGCGCGCGGCTTCGATCGCCACCGCGGTGCCCAGCGCCTTCGGCAGGTGCGAGGCGATCGTCGAGGTCTGCGGCAGCACCCACAGCGGCTTGCTGCCCCACACCTTGTGGCGGCCGCCACTGGCCGGATCGTCGGCGCTGGCGGCGAAGCTCAACGCCGAGTCCATGATCGGATCCATGCCCGGAAGCTTGCGGAAGCGCTCGGCCATGAAGCCGCCGCAGCGGTAATGCAGGAACGCCGGGATCGGTATGCCGCGTCAGCGCGCGCCACCATCGCGTTGCCTTCGTGGCCGCTGGAGCCGATCGTGTAGAAGACCTTGTTCTGCACGCGCAGCACGCGCGCCATCAGGTCCAGGTGGCGCGACTGATCAGCTGCGATTCGAACAGCTCGCGGAAGCCCTGCGCGTCCAGCGCGCTGCCCTCCAGGATCGGCCTCGCCCGGCGCCGGCTTCGCGTCCGGCGTGCCGGCCCAGCCCTTCACGAACTCGCTGAAATTGACGTCGCAGATTTCGGCGCGGTTGAGGCCGCGCATGCGGGCCGGGATGGGGTTGGGGACGGGGGTGAAGGTCATGGCGGCTCGGGTCATCGTTCAGTCGTTGCGCATCGGCACGAAGCCGGGCTGTTGCATCACGTGCTTGAGCCAGCGTTCCACCCGCGGGTAGGCGCCAAGGTCGAAGCCGGCTTCATCGGCGCACGTGGGTGTAGGCGAACAGGGCGATGTCGGCGATGCTGTAGTGCTCGCCGCCGAACCACGGCAGCCGCGCCAGGTGGCGCTCCATCGCCGCCAGCGCCTCGTTGCCGGAGGCCTGCAGTGCCTCCAGCGATGCACGGCGCGGATGCTGCGGCGGCAGCACCCTGCGGATGAAACGCGAGACCGCGATGTACGGCTCGTGGCTGTACTGCTCGAAGAACATCCATTGCAGGGTCTTCGCCCGGTCCCACGGATCCACCGGCAGCAATGGCGAGCCTTCAGCGAGGTAATGCAGGATGGCGTTCGACTCGGCGAGGGTGCGACCGTCGTCAAGGCGCAGTACCGGGACCTTGCCGCGATCGTTCAGGGCGAGGAATTCAGGCGACAGGTTCTCGCCGCGGGTCACGTCGATCTCTTCCCACTCGTGCCCGATGCCCAGTTGCGCGCAGGCCAACTGCAGTTTGTAGCAGTTACCGGAGCTCGACATTCCGTACAACGTGATCATGCGTGCCTCCCCTGCGCGAACGCTGCCACGCGGCGCGGCGTCCGCATCGCCAACGCCGCGCGCAGCCTCAGAACGCGTTGATGCCGGTCAGCTCGCGGCCGATCACCAACTGGTGCACGGTTTCGGTGCCTTCATAGGTGATCACGGATTCCAGGTTCAGCGCATGGCGAATCGCGGCGTGTTCGGTGGTGATACCGGCGCCGCCGAGCATGTCGCGGCATTCGCGGGCGATGTCGATCGCCATGCGGCAGTTGTTCCACTTGGCCAGCGATACCTGCGTCGGCTGCATCTGGCCGGCATCCTTCAAGCGACCCAGCTGCAGCGACAGCAGCTGCGCCAGGGTGATCCGGCGGGCCATGTCGGCCAGCTTGATCTGCACCGTCTGCGTGGCCGCCATCGGGCGGTCGAACAGGATGCGTTCCTTGGTGTAATTCAACGCCTCGTCCAGGCAGGCGATGGCGGCGCCGATCGGGCCCCAGGTGATGCCGTAGCGGGCCTGGGTCAGGCAGCCGAGCGGGCCCTTGAGGCCTTTCACGTTGGGCAGGCGGTTGGCGTCGGGCACGCGCACGTTGTCGAAGAACAGCGCGCTGGTGACCGAAGCGCGCAGGCTCATCTTCTGGTGGATTTCCTGCGCGGTGAATCCGGCGAAATCCTTCTCGACCACGAAGCCCTGGATGCCGTCGTCGGTCATGCGCCCAGACAATCGCGATGTCGGCCAGGTTGCCGTTGGTGATCCACATCTTGGCGCCGTTGATGACCCAGTCGTCGCCGTCGCGCTTGGCGTGGGTCTTCATGTTGGCCGGGTCGGAACCGCCGTGCGGTTCGGTCAGGCCGAAGCAGCCGATGACCTCGCCCGCGGCCATGTCGGGCAGCCACTGCATGCGCTGCTCTTCGCTGCCGTAGGCGTAGATCGGATACATGCACAGCGAGCTTTGCACGCTGACGAAACTGCGGATGCCGGAATCGCCGCGTTCCAGCTCCTGGCAGATCAGGCCGTAGCTGACGCTGTTGAGTCCGCCGCCGCCGTACTGTTCCGGCAAGCGACGAGCCGAGCAGGCCGAGCGCCGCGATTTCGGGAACCAGTTCCCGGGGGAAGCGGCCCTGGTCGAAGGCAGTCGCCGATGATCGGGAGCACGCGCTCGTCGGTGAAACGCGCCACCGTGTCCTGCACGGCGCGCTCCTCGTCAGTCAGCAGGGAGCGGACGTCGAACAGGTCGTAGGG
This sequence comes from uncultured Chloroflexia bacterium, assembly GCA_963715935.1. Classification (GTDB taxonomy): domain Bacteria; phylum Chloroflexota; class Anaerolineae; order Promineifilales; family Promineifilaceae; genus Promineifilum. The sequence continues at coordinate 57,492 of CAVQSM010000012.1, forward strand.
ATGCAGGGCCATCGCACACTCGGGGGGCGGGAAAGGCGCCCATTGTATCGGTCCGGCCGCGCCCGGGGCAGACCGTGAAATCGCGAACGCGATGAGTCGGATGGCCCGATATGACGGGAGTTTTCGGCGAAATGCCGGTGGACGGAAACCGCTACCCGGTAACGACCGACGGGGCCGGATCACTCCGGCCCCGTCGGGGCTGACCAACGCAGGTGCGCGCCGCGGTCAGCCGTTGTTGTTGTCCGCGATCGCTGCGACCTTGGTGACCACCTGCCCATCGATCACCGGCAACTGGGAGCCGGGGCGCTCGTCCATGCGCACCGTGTGCGTTTGGCCATCCAGGCGATAGGTCACGTCATAGCCGATCGTGCGCTCGCCATCACCCAAGGCAATCCTGTCACCCGGCCTTGAATCGGTGCGCATGCTGCCGGTGGTGCCATCCGGATTGCGATAGGTCACGTTCCACGCCACGGTGCGCGAGGAGGTGGACGAGTTGTTGACCGTGCGGCAGCGGCGGTCGGTGCGGCTCACCACTTGCCCGCCCACATGGTTGCGGTCCACGCGATTGCCGATCACGCCGCCAGCAACTGCACCAGCGACCGTGGCCGCCTTCTTGCCGTTGCCGCCGCCCACCTGGTTGCCGACAAGACCGCCGATCAGGGTGCCGGCCACGGTGCCACCGACATTGCCGTCGCGTTCCGGCATGCGCTCCTGCACCACCACGTCTTCGCAGACCTGTTGCGGCGTGGAGGTCGTGTTGGAGACGCGGATCGCTTCCGTGCCGATGACCGTGGCATACAGTGGTTCATGCGCTGTCACGGGCTGGACGTCCACCACGTCGGCATAGGCGACGCGCCCGGCGGCGGGCACCATGCCATCGGCAGTCGCAGGCTGGGCCGAATCCAGGAAGGCGGCATCAGGTGTCTTGTCGTGGTTGCGATTGTTGATGAAACCGGCGGTGGCGACGCCGCCGACCAACAGTGCGGCAAGTGCGATGGCTAACGTATTGTTCTTCATGGTGGTGCTCCTGCGAGGACGTTGTGCCTGATGGCGGATTGCAGCACGCCGACACTGAATCGCCCGGGAGCCGCCGCGATCGGGATGCATTCGTTCACCTACGTGCATGGCGCGTGATGCTAGCGTTGATCCACCACCATCACTGAAACCGCCATGGTAAACCCCGTCCTTGTCCCCGCTGATGCGTTTCTTCGGCCGACTGAGCTATCCACGCCTGTTCGCATTGACCGCCGCCTTGTTCGCGATGGATGTGGTCATTCCCGATTTCATTCCGTTCGCCGATGAAATCCTTCTCGGCCTGGGCACCCTGTTGCTGGCCAACTGGAAAACCCGCAAGCCGCCGACGGCATCAGCCAAGCCGCCGATCGACAGCGAGGCCAGTCGCCACTGACAGGTAGACACCACGTGCGCCTCGTCGACAGCCATGGTCATTTCGACGCCGCGGAATTCGACGCGGATCGCGCCGAGGCGCATGCGCGTGCGCTGGCAGCCGGGGTCGTCGTCCAGGTCGTGCCGGCCGTCGATGCCGCCGGTTGGCCGAACCTGAAATCCGTCTGCGCGGGATTCACGGGCCTGTATCCGGCCTACGGCCTGCACCCGATGTTCCTCGCCGCGCATCGCGCCGAACACCTCGAAGCACTGCGCACATGGCTGGAACGCGAACGTCCGGTCGCCGTGGGCGAATGCGGGCTGGACTATTTCGTCGAAGGCCTCGACCGTGAGGCGCAGCAACACTATTTCGACGCGCAGTTGAAGCTCGCGCACGACTTCGACCTGCCCGTCATCGTGCATGCACGGCGCGCGGTGGATGCGGTGATCGCCTCGATCAAACGCATTGGCGGCCTGCGCGGCGTGATCCACAGCTTCCCCGGCAGCATGGAACAGGCCGCGCAGCTGCATGCGCTCGGCTTCCTGCTCGGCATCGGCGGACCGATCACCTTCGAGCGCGCCAGGCGCTTGCGGAGCGTCGTCGCCAACGTGCCACTGGAGCAACTGCTGCTGGAAACCGACAGCCCCGACCAGCCCGATGCCCATCATCGTGGCCAACGCAATGAACCCGCGCGCCTTCCGATCGTCCTGGAGACCGTGGCGGCCTTGCGTGGAACGGAGATCGACGCGCTGGCAGCGGCCACCACCCGCAATGCGGAACGGTTGTTCAACCTTCCCGCCCTTCAAAGCCACCCGTAGGCGCGTGGATGCGGCACGGCAACGCATCCCCGTGCCACGTGCGCGGAGAGGCGCCGCCCCTTGCCGTCAGGGTTGCCTGGGCTTGAGCAGCAGCTCCAGCGCCTTGCCGACGGCGGCAAACGCAAACGCGCCGGTAACATGGGTGGCGGCGCCGAGCCCTCCGCCACAATCAAGTTTCAATGCAGCGCCCTTGTCCAGCTGGGGGCGGATGCCGCAGACGCTGCCGTCGGCTTGCGGATAGCGCACGTTTTCCAGCGAGTAGATGGCAGGCACGCCGAAATACCGGTCATGGTTCTTGGGAAAGTTGAATTCGCCGCGGAGTTTTCTGCGGATCAGCGACAGCATCGCGTCGTGTTCCGTACGCGAGAGGTCGCGAACGCGAATCTGGGTAACGTCGCTGCGACCTCCTGCGGAGCCCACCGTGATGATCGGCTGCTTGCGCCGCCGGCAATATGCAATCGCCTCGACCTTGCTGCGGAAACTGTCGCAGGCGTCCAGCACCAGATCGAAGCCACCACCGAGGACATCTTCGAGGTTGGCCGTCGTCAGGAACCGCGGCTGCAGGTCCACCGCGATGGCGGGGTTGATGGCGCGGCAGCGTTCGCCCATCGCTTCCACCTTGGCGTGGCCGTAGTGTCCTTCCAGCGCGGGTAGCTGACGGTTGGTGTTGGACACGCACAGGTCATCGGCATCGACCAGGGTCAGCTTGCCGATTCCGCTTCGGGCGAGCGCCTCCACTGCCCACGAACCCACGCCACCGATGCCGATCACGGCAACGTGGCAGGCCGCAAGGCGTGCAAGCGTGCCTTGGCCATACAGGCGTTCAACCCCGCCGAAGCGATCCATCCAGGTGCTGTCCATGCGGCGATTTTACCGGCGATTGCCGCGACCACGCGGCATGCTATCTTCGGGACTGACTGTTTTTCCCAACGATTACGGAGACACCATGTCCTCGCCAGATCCCAACCGCCGCCCATCGGCCGCTGGTCGTTACCTGTTCCTGTTGATCCTTGGCCTGGTGCTTGGCGCGATTGCCACGGTGATGGCGCTGCGCGCACTTGAACAGCGCAAGGACCACTTCCCCGAGGCGCTGATGCAGGTGCAGGGTTGGCACATGGGCCAGCTCAAGGCCGACCTGACGCAGAATCGCTGCAATCCCACGGACATCCTGCCGCACCTGCAGGCGTTGCGGATGACCTCCACCGACATCGATGCAGCCTTCGGCGACCTGCGCGAGGACAAGCGTTTCAACCTGGCAAGTTCGTCGATGCGCGCGACGATGGACAAGATCATCTCCAGCCCGCCGCTGACCTGCGAGGGCCTGGGCGCAGCGATGAAGGAGATCAACGAATCGTGCAAGGGCTGCCATCAGGATTTCAAGGACTGACAGGCTTAAGGACCTTTGCAAGGCGAATTGGATACGGCCCGCCATGCGGGCCGTTTCTCTTGACGCGGCATGCACATCGGTGAATCCGGCGTAACGCGAATCTGCCGTGCGACGCGCTATCGACCGCATGTTCATGTGCGGGGGAATAGGTTCAATGCCAGTCGTGGGCATTCGCCTCGACCCTTCCCTTCCCGGCATGGAGCCATGCAATGAATATCCGCGCAAATTCAATTCAGATCCTGGGTACTGCCGCGCTCGCTGTTGGTCTTTCGTTCGCCACCGGCTGCGCCAGTACCAGCCCGGCGTATTCCTCGGGCGGCTACAACAACTCGGGCAACAACAACGCCAACTGCTACGACTGCGGCACCGTCACCAATATCCAGGGTGGCAGCAGCGGCAAGGCCGGCGCAGTCATCGGCGGGCTGATCGGTGCCGTCGCAGGCCACGAGGTGTCGGCGCATACCGGCGGCAGCACCGGCAACCAGAACATTTCGACCGTCGCAGGCGCCGCCGCCGGTGCGGTGGCGGGCAATGCGATCGCAAAGAACCGCATCGACAGCGGCTACGTCATCCAGATCCGGATGAATGACGGGCGCATGACGTCGGTCAACCAGTCGGACCTGCAAGGGGTCCGCGAAGGTTCGCGGGTCCGCATCAGCAACGGCCGTGCCTATCTGCAGTAAGCAGTCATCGGCAACAAATCCGAGCAGGACGCTTTTGGAAACGGCCCGAATCATGGGCCGTTTCGCTTGCTGCGTGATTTGATGAAACGCAAATGGTCCAGAATGCGGTGCCGCACGAAAATTCCGCAACCCGACGAGCCCGCATGGATCCCACCGCCCTTTATTACCTGATCGCTGCCGTCCTGATCCTGGTTGGGCTGGCCGGCACCATCCTGCCTGCCCTGCCCGGGCTGCCACTGGTATTCGCGGGCATGTTGCTTGCAGCCTGGGCTGGCGAGTTCCAGCAGGTGGGCGCCTTGATGCTGGTCGTGCTTGGCGCGCTGACGCTGGTGTCGTTGGGGGTCGACTTCTGGGCGACCGCACTGGGCGCCAAACGCGTCGGCGCCAGCCCCAAGGCGATCTGGGGCGCGGTGCTGGGCACGTTCGCTGGCCTCTTTTTCGGACCGATCGGACTTTTGATGGGACCGTTCGCCGGTGCGCTGACGGGCGAGCTGTTGCATCGGCGCCGGCTGGGCGGTTCGGATCTTGGCGATGCCGCGAAGATCGGCTTCGGCACCTGGATGGGCATCCTGTTCGGCGTGGTCCTCAAGCTTGGCCTGGCGTTCACCATGCTCGGACTGTTCGCCTTGGCATGGTGGCTCTAGCCGACCAGCAATGGATGCATTTCACGCCATCCTGAACGGCGACCGGGCACCCTGCGCGACCAAGGCCTGCTTGCTGCACGGGCCAGAAACGGATTGAACTCGAATGCCCATCCGCTGGAGCCGTCGCCACATGAACTGGACCATCGTCGTCACCATCCTGCTGACCGTGCTGGCGGTCGTGCTGGCAATGAACTTCAAGACGTCGGACAAGAACCTGGAACGCAAGATCGAGCATCGCTATGCGGTCGCCGATCCGCAATTCGAGCGCGAGATGGGGGTCTTGCTGGGTCCCGGGATCATCGCCGGCAACCAGGTCGATGACCTCGAGAATGGCGAGCAGATTTTCCCGGCGATGCTGGACGCCATTCGCGCGGCGCGCACCACGATTACGCTGGAAACCTACATCTACTGGTCGGGCGATATCGGCCAGCGTTTCGCAGACGCGCTTGCCGAACGCGCGCGCGCGGGGGTCAAGGTCAAGTTGATGATCGACTGGGCCGGCAGCATCAAGATGGACGATGCCCTGCTGAAGGAGATGAAGGATGCCGGCGTCGAGGTCCATCAGTACCGCCCGCTGAAGTGGTACAACCTCGGACGCTTGAACAACCGCACGCATCGCAAGCTGCTGGTGGTGGATGGCCGCATCGGCTTCACCGGCGGCGTCGGCATCGCCGACCAGTGGGAGGGCCATGCGCAGGACCCGGACCACTGGCGCGACTTGCACTTCCGCATCGAAGGTCCCGGTGGTGGCGCAGATCCAGGCCGCCTTCAATGACAACTGGATCAAGATCACCGGCGAAGTACTGAATGGCGAGGCTTATTTCCCGCCCCTGCAGCCGGTCGGCGACATGGACGCGCACATGTTCGTGGCCTCTCCCGCCGGTGGCAGCGAAAGCATGCATCTGATGTACCTGATGTCGATCGCAGCCGCCGAACGCACGATCGACCTGGAAGCCGCCTACTTCGTCCCCGACGAGCTGATCATCAAGGCGCTGGTGGCCGCACGCCATCGCGGCGTGCGCGTGCGCGTGATCCTGCCCGGCAAGCACATCGACTCCGATACCGTGCGCCTGGCCTCCAAGGCGGTCCTGGGGGGAACTGCTGCTGGCCGGCGTCGAGATCCACGAATACCAGCCGACGATGATGCACAACAAGCTGCTGATCGTGGACGGGCTGATGACCTCGGTGGGCTCCACCAATTTCGACGTGCCGCTCGTTCCGGCTCAACGACGAGGCCAGCCTCAACGTCTATGACGCCACGTTCGCCGCACGCATGACCGACGGTGTTCGATGAGGACCTCAAGTTGACCCGGTCCTACGACTACGCGATGTGGAACAAGCGCCCGCTGAAGGAAAAGCTGGTCGAGAAATTGGTGCTGCCGATCCGATCGCAACTTTGATCGACCGGGGCGTGCACGCGCCGGCGGAAGGCGCTCATTGCCCGTAAAGCAGCCAGCGCCTGGCTTCGACCTCGTGACTGAAGACACGGACACTGATGCCACGCTCCATGCACAGGATTTCACCAAACTCCGCGCCCTCGATGTTGTCGCGCAACTCGACGAACGCAACCCGCAAGGCAGACACGGCGAGTTTCGACATGGCTTCGACCAACACTTCCATGCCGGCCTGGTCGATGGTGGATACGAGGTCTTCCACTACCAGCAACCGCGTTGCGCCGGCCGTTTCGCATGCGGCGACCATCATCCGCCACATCGCAAGTGAGACCTCCAGCGAATCGGTGCCGTCGAACACATACGCCCGCAGGAAGTCCGGATGCTGGTCGTAACAGATGCGGAACCCCGGGCCTGGCACGACCCAGGGCGTGCTCATGCCAGTACCACCGGGATGCCGCCGACCGAGTTCGCGATCCTCGCCTGCCACTCGCGCGGCCCGGTCTGGTGCACCGAGGTGCCCTGCGAATCGACCGCGACGGTCACCGGCATGTCCTGCACCGTCGAACTCGTAGATCGCTTCCATGCCGAGATCGGCGAACGCCGACCACCCGCGCCGCCTTGATCGCCTTCGACACCAGGTAGGCCGCGCCGCCGACGGCCATCAGGTAGACGCGGCCGTTGTCTGCGGATCGCATCGATCGCCGACCGGGCCGCGCTCGGCCTTGCCGACCATGCCGAGCAGGCCGGTCTGCTCGAGCACCTGCTCGGTGAACTTGTCCATGCGCGTGGCGGTGGTCGGGCCGGCCGGGCCGACCACTTCGTCGCGCACCGGATCGACCGGGCCGACGTAGTAGATGAAGCGGCCGCTGAAGTCGACCGGCAGCGGCTCGCCCTTGTTCGAGCATCTCGACCATGCGCTTGTGCGCGGCGTCGCGGCCGGTCAGCAGCTTGCCGTTGAGCAGCAGCACTTCGCCCGGCTTCCAGCTCGCCACGTCGTCCGGGGTGATCGTGTCGAGGTTCACGCGCCGCGCCTTGTGCGGCGTCGTAGGTCAGCTTCGGCCAGTCTTCCAGCGACGGCGGATCGAGCATCACCGGGCCGGAGCCGTCGAGCATGAAGTGCGCGTGGCGGGTGGCGGCGCAGTTGGGGATCATCGCCACCGGCAGGTTGGCGGCGTGGGTCGGGTAGTCCTTGATCTTGACGTCGAGCACGGTGGTCAGGCCGCCCAGGCCCTGCGCGCCGATGCCCAGCGCGTTGACCTTGTCGAACAGCTCGAGGCGCAGTTCCTCGGCGCGGTTCGACGCGCCGCGCGCCTCAGCTCGTGGATGTCGATCGGCTCCATCAGCGACTTCCTTGGCCAGCAGCATCGCCTTCTCGGCGGTGCCGCCGATGCCGATGCCGAGCATGCCCGGCGGGCACCAGCCGGCGCCCATCGTCGGCACGGTCTTCAGCACCCAGTCGACGATCGAGTCGGACGGATTGAGCATCGCGAACTTCGACTTGGTCTCGCGAACCGCCGCCCTTGGCCGCGACGATCACGTCGACCGTGTCGCCCGGCACGATCTTGACGTTGACCACGCCGGGCGTGTTGTCCTTGGTGTTGATGCGCTTGCCGGCCGGGTCGGCCAGCACTCGAGGCGCGCAGCTTGTTGTCCGGATGGTTGTAGGCGCGGCGCACGCCTTCGTTGACCATGTCCTCGACGCCCATGGTGGCGTCGTCCCAGCGCACGTCCATGCCGACTTCCAGGAACACGGTGACGATGCCGGTGTCCTGGCAGATCGGCCGATGGCCTTCGGCGCACATGCGCGAGTTGATCAGGATCTGCGCCATCGCGTCCTTCGCCGCCGGCGACTGCTCGCGCTCGTAGGCCGCGGCGAGGCTGCGGATGTAGTCGACCGGGTGGTAGTAGCTGATGTACTGCAGCGCGTCGGCGACGGACTGGATCAGGTCTTCCTGCTTGATGGTGGTCACGGTTTTGGCTGGCTGGGCTCGGGGAGACCAATAATAGCGTCATGCCCTTTTCAGCAGGCCTCCAGTAGCGCACGATGGGGCATTCGACCAATCAGGGGGGCGGGACTCATGAGCGGCAACGACACATCCGGATCCACGCGGTTCGACGGTTTTGGCGGCGCGCTGAATGACATCCGCCTGCTGCTGACCGACATTCTTGGCATGGGCAAGCCGGATCCCGAAAAGCAGATGGTGATCGAGGTCTTCTTCGGCTTGATGGGCTACCTGGCCAAGGCGGACCGTCTGGTCAGCAGCCATGAATCCAACCTCGCCAATGGGGTCATGGACGAGATCAACCTGTCGCTGGCCGCGCGCCACATCGCGATGGAGGCCTTCGATCGCGGCATGCGCAAGGACATTCACATCGACGCCGAGCTGTTGCGCTTCATCGATGTGCATGCGGCAGGTTCATCGGAAGCCAAACGCTTGCATCATGTGCTGATCCGCCTGGTGACATCCGATGGCCGCCTGAATCCGGGTGAGTACGACCTGATGAAGGAGATCGGCCTTGACCTGGGAGTCCCGGTCGAAGTCCTGGATGCAACGTTGGCGGAATACACGCTCAAGCGCTGAGCCTGCGTGGATCGCCGGTGCGTGCCCGGCGGCGGGTTGCCCGGCACGGGCAGCGTGGTCCCTGGTGACCGCTCCGGTTGCGGCGATGGCAGGCCCTTCCGGGGTGGTTGATCCCTGCATTCACGTCAATCGCGCGCGATAATCGCTCACAATCGGGCGAATGTCGCCGCCGCTGCCCGCCAACCAGATGAACATGCGCCAGCGCTTCAGCGCGATGCGCAACATCGCGCCGTTCATGCGCGAGATCTGGAACACCAGCAAGCCGATGACCCTGGCGTCGATCGGCATCCGCCTGATCCGCGCGTTCCTGCCGATCGCCACGCTCTACATCGGCAAGCTGATCATCGACGAGGCCGTGCGCCTGCTTGGGCTGGGCGTGGAGCAGGAGCTCGCGGCCGCCTGGCAAGTCGGGCAACTCGATCACCTGCTGTCGCTGCTGGGTCTGGAATTCGGCCTGGCGATCCTCGCGGATTTGCTCGGGCGACTGGTGGCCTACGTGGACACCCTGTTGTCCGAGCGCTTCACCAATGCCACCAGCATCCGCTTGATGGAACACGCGGCCACGCTGCGACCTCGAGGATTTCGAGGACGCCGACCTGCAGGACAAACTGGATCGTGCGCGACGGCAGACGATGGGGCGCATGAACCTGCTCAGCCAGTTGTTCGGGCAGGCCCAGGACGTGATCACCGTGGTCAGTTTCGCGATCGGCTTGCTGGCGTATGCGCCGTGGCTGATCGTGCTGCTGGCGGTGGCGCTCATCCCCGCCTTCATCGGCGAATCGCATTTCAACGCGCTGAACTACGCACTCAACTTCCAGTGGACCCCGGAACGCCGCCAGCTGGAATACCTGCGCCAGATGGGTGCCAGCGTCGACACTGCGAAAGAGGTCAAGATCTTCAGCCTCAATCGCTTCTTCATCGAACGCTTCCGGACCCTGTCCGACAAGTTTTACGCGGGCAACCGCGTGTTGGCCGGCAAGCGCGCCCTGTGGGGCACCCTGCTGGCGGCGCTCGGCACGCTCGGGTACTACATCGCGTATGCCTACATCGCATGGCGCACGGTGCGCGGCGATTTCAGCATCGGCGACCTGACCTTCCTGGCCGGCAGTTTCCGCCGCCTGCGCCAGTTGCTGGAAAGCCTGCTGAGCGGGTTTTCCCAGGTCGCAAGCCAGGCGCTGTATCTCGATGACCTGTATTCGTTCTTCCAGATCGAACCGGAAATCCGCAGCAAGCCGGATGCGATCCCGGTGCCGGATCCGATCCGAAGCGGCTTCGTGTTCGACAACGTCGGGTTCCGCTATGAAGGCGCCGAGCGCTGGGCGCTGCGTGGCCTGAGCTTCGAGTTGCATGCTGGCGAGGTGCTGGCGCTGGTCGGCGAGAACGGTGCCGGCAAGACGACGTTGGTGAAGTTGCTCGCCCGCCTGTACGACCCGGACGAAGGCCGCATCCTGCTGGATGGGCGCGACCTGCGCGACTACGACATGGACGACCTGCGCGCCAACATCGGGGTGATCTTCCAGGACTTCGTGCGCTACCACCTGACCGCGGCGGAAAACATCGGCGTGGGCCAGATCGATGCGATGGACGACCGCGCGCGCATCGAGCAGGCCGCGCGACGCGGCATGGCGGACGAAGTCATCGCCGAATTGCCGAAGGGCTTCGAGCAGGTCATCGGCCGCCGCTTCAAGGACGGCGTGGACCTGTCAGGCGGGCAATGGCAGAAGATCGCGATCGCACGCGCCTACATGCGCGATGCGCAGGTGATGATCCTCGACGAACCCACCGCCGCGCTGGATGCGCGCAGCGAATTCGAGGTGTTCGAGCGCTTCAGGGAATTGTCGGACAAGCGCACCGCAGTGCTGATCAGCCACCGCTTCAGCAGCGTGCGCATGGCCGATCGCATCCTGGTGCTGGCCGAAGGCAAGGTCGAGGCCAGCGGCACCCATGACCAACTGATGGCACAAGGCGGCCGCTACGCGGAACTGTTTGAATTGCAGGCGTCGGGTTACCGTTGAGCCTGGATCCATGCCTCGGGAGGGCGCAGATGAACAACGCACCGAAATGGTTGGTTCCGGTCGCCATCGTGGCGGTGGCGTGGAACCTGATGGGCTGCTTCGCCTGGGTGTCTGACCTGATGCTGACGGCAGGCGACGTCGCGGCGCTTCCGCCCGAGCAGCAGGCGCTGTACGCGGCGCGGCCCGCCTGGGCCATCACCGCCACCGGAGTCGCGGTGCTCGGCGGCGCGCTTGGCAGCCTTGGGCTGGCGCTTCGCAAGCGCTGGGCGGGGCCGGTCCTGCTGCTGTCGCTGGTGGGCGTGATCGCCCAGGATGTCGGCATGTTCGGAATGGCCAGCGGGATCAGTACCGTGGGTACCGGGCCGCTGGTGTTGCAGGGCGTGGTCCTGCTGGTGGCCATCGGGCTGGTCTTGCTGGCGCGAAAGGCCGCGCACGACGGATGGATAAAGTGATGGCGATGATCGGAAAACCTGGCCGCATCGCGTGTTGCATCGCGCTGGCCATGTCGCTGGATGCCTGTGCGCAGCCCGCGCAGCCCGCGCAGCCCGCGGCGTCGACTGCGCCCGCACGGATCGTGGAGACCACGGCCGGGGCGATGCAAGTGGAGACCATCGCCGCCGGATTCGAGCACCCGTGGTCGGTGGCCTTGTTGCCCGATGGCTCCATGCTGGTCACCGAACGCCCTGGCCGCTTGCGCCGCGTCGGTACCGACGGCTCGGTTTCAGCCCCGATCGCCGGGACGCCCGAGGTCTTCGCGCAAGGCCAGGGCGGCTTGCTGGACGTCGTGCTGGATCCGGGCTTCGCCAGCAACCGGCGCATCTGGCTGAGCTTCGCGGAACCGGGCGAAAACGCCACGGCGGGGACCGCGGTGGCCACCGCAACCCTCGGCGCCGACGCTCTGGCCGACGTGCATGTGGTCTATCGCCAGCTTCCCAAGCTCGAAGGGGGCAACCACTTCGGTTCGCGCATCGCCTTCGATGGCAAGGGCCATGTCTTCATCAGCCAGGGCGAGCGCAACCAGAGGGAACTCGCGCAGGACCTTGATGTCCTGCAAGGCAAGCTGGTCCGCCTCAACATGGATGGCACCCAGCCGGACGACAACCCGTTCATCACCGGCCCCGGCGTGCGCAAGGCGATCTGGAGTTTCGGGCATCGCAACATGCAGGCGATGGCGATCGACCCACGCACCGGCACCTTGTGGGAAGGCGAGCACGGCCCGCGCGGCGGCGATGAACTGAACCTGCCGGAAGCTGGAAAGAACTACGGCTGGCCGATCATCAGCCATGGCATGGACTACATGACCAACCGTCCTTACCGGGAGACGGTCGGCACCTCCGGGCCGGGCATGCAATCGCCCCATCACTTCTGGGCGAAATCGCCCGGCATCAGTGGCATGGCCTTCCTGACCGGCAAGCCGGGCAGCGCCTGGAACAACAGCCTGTTCATCGGTACCCTGGCCGACCACAACCTGATCCGACTGCAGCTGGACGGCAACCGCATCGTGGGCGAGGAGCGCCTGCTGGTGGACCTGGGCAAGCGCATCCGCGATGTCCGGGTGGGTCCAGATGGCGACGTCTACGTACTGACCGATGAGGACAATGGCGAGCTGCTTCGATTGCGGGCACCTGGTGCCGTAAAATGACCAGTTGCCCCCCCGAAGCACCACCCCATAGCGCATGGCCTCCCCTTTCGGCACCGAAACGGTGCTCGACGTCCGTCACTGGACGGACTCGTACTTCAGCTTCACCACCACCCGCGACGACGGTTTCCGTTTCGACAACGGCCAGTTCGTCATGCTGGGGCTGGAGGTCGAGCAAGCCGATGGCACGCGCAAGCCGCTGATGCGCGCGTATTCCATTGCCAGCGCCAATTGGGAAGAGCAGCTCGAGTTCTTCAGCATCAAGGTCGCGCACGGGCCGCTGACCTCACGCCTGCAGCACATCAAGCCGGGTGATTCGCTGCTGATCGGCCGCAAGCCCACCGGTACGCTGCTCATCTCCGACTTGCATCCCGGCCGCAACCTGTACCTGTTGGGTACCGGCACCGGGTTTGCGCCCTGGCTGGCCGTGATCAAGGATCCGGAAACCTACGAACGCTTCGAACACGTGATCCTGTGCCATGGCGTGCGCGGGGCCGGCGACCTGGCCTATCGTGATTACGTCGAGCGCGAGTTGCCGAACCACGAATTCCTGGGCGAGGCGATACGCGACAAGTTGCGGTATTACCCGACGGTCTCGCGCGAGGCATTCCACTACGCGGGGACGCGACCACGGCGGTCGGATCACCCAGCACCTCGAGCGCGGGCACATCACCGGCGCATTGGGCCTGCCGCCGCTGGATGCCGCGCATGACCGCGCGATGATCTGCGGCAGTCCGCAGATGCTGGCTGACCTGCGCGCAATCCTGGACGCGCGTGGGTTCAGTGCGGCGCCGCGTATCGGCACCCCGGGCGAGTACGTGTACGAGCGCGCCTTCGTCGAGAAATGACGCGCGGCGTGATCAGGCCGCGGGGCGCAATGCGTCGCGATAACGACGGCTGCAGGGGACCTGGCTGCCATCGCGCAGGATGATGCGCGCGTCGCCGGTCTCCAGCGGCTGGATTTCGGCCACGCAATCCAGGTTGACGATATGGCTGCGATGCACGCGGACGAATCTCGCGGGATCGAGCTGGCTTTCGATCGCGGCCATGGTCGAACGCAAGGGATAGGCGCGGCCGCGCACATGCAGGTTCATGTAGTTGCCCGACGCCTGCAGCCATTCCACTTCGCTGGCGCTGACCAGGAATTCCTTGCCCAACTTGCGGACCAGGAAGCGCTCGGGGCGTGACGCGGGTTCCGCCGCGGGCAAATCGTCGGCCTGGGCCAGTACGCTGGCCTCGCCCTGCAGGCGAAGCAGGAACCAGCGGTAGACCTCGATGGTAACGACCATCCCGGCGTAGCTGCGGATGTCCTTGAGATATTCGTAGCCGAGTTCGCGCGGCCAGTGGCCGAAATCGTAATGCGAACCCTGCAGTGCATAGGCGAGCTTGCGCAACGCCACCATGCCGCCCACGTGCAGGATCGACCAGGCCACGCTGCCCCACAGATGCAGGGGCAATGCGCGCCGCCAGTTATCCAGGCGCACGGGGACACGACGGCTGTACCAGACCACCGCCGGCACCAGTGCCAGCATGACCAGGCTGCTGCTCCACTCCCAGACCACCGGCTCCCACCCGTCAAAGTGCTGGCCGGCGCGGCGGATCTCCATCAGCGCGGTCGCTGAATTGCTGAGCGCGGAAATCACGCAGCCAATGACCCAATAACCGATCTCCGCGGAACGGCGGTATGGCTGGAATCGTTCCCACTCGGTGGCGGGTGAGTGTGGTGCAGGCATTCGCGCATTTTCCACGAAACCCCCGGACCGCGCGCAATGGTTCGTCATTGGGTCCCGCGATTCGTGGCTGCAACCTGCCACCCATCGCCGCGCCTGCGGCAACCGGACATCGCCTCCCAATCGGCTCAGGTCATCCCGTGACGCAACCAGAGGGAGGCGTCGGTTTCGGAGCCGAACACGCGCGCGTCGAAGCCTTGCTCCCGCGCCAGGATCTCGCCGAGTTCGACCTCGGGGATCTGTTGTGCGTGCGCCTCGACATAGGCCACGCGCACACCCTCGAACCCCAGCCCGACCATCGCTTGCACGAACTGCGCGAGCTGCTCCGGCGGCGGCGGATCGCCTTCCATGTCATCGACCACCAGCAGGCTGCGCGGCCGATCACGGCGGACTTCCTCGGCGAGCGCCATCCAGCAGGCGAGCGTGGTTTCCAGCGTGCCGTTGACGCCGGTCACGTGCGCGCGCAACAGGCTGCCCTGGCGGTGGTAGTCGATGCGAAAGGAGGCTGGTGCGGTCATGCCCCGAGTGCTGCCTCGATGTCTGCCGCAAGCGATGCCGGCTTGTCGGTTGGGGCGTAACGCTTGATGACCTTGCCGTCGCGGCCAACCAGGAATTTGGTGAAGTTCCACTTGATCCCGTCGAAACCGAGCAAACCGCCCTTCTCGTCCTTCAACCATTTCCAGAGCGGATGCGCGTCGCCGCCATTGACCTCGACCTTGGCGAACATCGGGAAGCTGACGTCATACGTCAGCGAGCAGAAGGTGCGGATCTCGTCCGCATTGCCCGGTTCCTGGTGGCCAAACTGGTCGCATGGGAAGCCCAGCACGACCAGGCCCTGCTGGCCGTATTCGCGCCAGAGCGCCTCCAACCCGGTGTACTGGGGGGTGAAGCCGCACTTGCTGGCCACGTTGACGATCAGCAGGACATTGCCGCGATAGTCTGACAATGGCTGCGCAGTGCCATCCAGCGTGGTGGCATCGAAATCGTAGGCAGTGGTGGCCATGCATGCGTCCTGGGCGTTGGGCGAGAACCCGCATTCTGGACGCATTCGTTCGAGCCCGTACACCAATCGACGCCAGGACGCCTGCATCGCTGCAGGAGAGGCTGGATCAAGCCTGGCCGGGTTGCGACACCTTGTTCACCACTTCCGCGGTGGCTTCATCCTTGCCGGCCAGCGACAGGTCCGCGATGGCAGCGATGCCTGCAACCTTGCCATCGCCATCGACGACGATCAGCCTGCGGATCTTGTGCGCCTCCATGACACAGGTGGCGTCGTGCAGGCTGGTGTCGATGGAAACGGTCTGGATGGGCGAGGTCATTGCATCACCGGCGCACGCAGCGTTTGCGTCCTTGCCACAGGCGACGATGCGAACGGCGATATCGCGGTCGGTGATGGCGCCGACCGGGCGGCCGTCCTCGCCGATTACGGGGATCATCCCGCAGTCGTTGTCGATCATCATCTGTGCGACTTGCTGCAACGACGTGCCTGGCTCGCAGCAGCACGGATTGGCGGTCATCACACTGGTTACGTCAGCCATCGCGGGAATCCTCTTGGGTAGGGACTTGACTATCCCGCCCGCGGGGTGCGGGTCGCGTGAACCCGTGCCATTCGTCACGCGACTGTGCCCGGGAGCTGTTCTAAAATCGTCGGCTGACAGCCCCGACTTGACGAGGATTCCGATGAAACTTCCCATCGCCTGCGCGCTTGCGCTCGCCGTATCCACCGCCGTGGCGGGCTGCGCCACGACCGCAAATCCGTCCACGATGGAGACCCAAATGCCCTCGGATAGCCTCGCATCCAGCCCATTCGCCGCGCCCAGCACGCTGTCGATGCACTACCCGCGATTCGACCAGATCCAGGATTCGGACTTCACCCCGGCCTTCGATGCAGGCATGGCGCAACAGCTGCGCGAGATGGCTGCGATTGCCGACAACGCCGAGGCACCGACGTTCGCCAATACGATCGTGGCGATGGAGAAGACCGGGCAGGTGCTGGACCGTGCCACCAACGTGTTCTTCAACCTGCAGGGCACCTACAAGAACGACGCGCGCGACGCGATGGAGCGCGAGTATTCGCCGAAGTTCTCCGCGCATCGCGATGCGATCAACCTGAACCCGAAGCTGTTCGCCCGCATCAAGTCGCTGTACGACCAGCGCACGACATTGGGCCTGGACGCGATCGACCTGCGCCTGCTGGAACGCCGTTACCAGGATTTCGTTCGCGCAGGCGCCGCCCTGGATGACGCCCAGAAGACCCGCATCCGCGCGATCAACACGGAGCTTTCCAAGCTGGGCACCCAGTTCGACCAGAACGTGCTGGCCGAGGTCAACGATTCGGCGGTGGTGGTCGACCGCCGCGAGCAACTCGAGGGCATGAGCGACGAGCAGGTTGGCGCCGCAGCGGAGGCCGCCAAGGCACGCGGACTGGACGGCAAGTACGTCATCACCCTGCTCAACACGACGGGTCAACCCGGGCTGACGCAACTCGAAGACCGGGCGCTGCGCCAGCGGCTGCATGAAGCCTCGATCGTGCGCGGAAGCCGAGGCAATCAATGGGACAACACCGGCATCGTGTCCACCGTGCTGAAGCTGCGCGCCGAACGCGCGAAGCTGCTGGGCCATGACACCTACGCAAACTATGTGCTGGCCGACGAGACCGCCGCCAACCAGGCCAACGTCAACCAGATGCTGCGCAAGCTGGCACCCGCCGCGGTCGCCAACGCGCGCCGCGAGGGTGCCGACCTGCAGGCCATGATCAATGCCGAGCAGAAGGCGGCGGGCAAACCCACGTTCGCGCTCGAGCCGTGGGATTGGTCGCACTACTCGGAAAAGGTCCGGCAGGCGAAATACAGCTTCGACGAATCGCAGCTCAAGCCCTACTTCGAGATGAAGAACGTGCTGGAGAACGGCGTGTTCTTCGCCGCGACCAAGCTGTACGGCATCACCTTCAAGCCGCGCACCGACCTGCCGAAGTACCACCCGGACACCTGGATCTACGACGTGTTCGACAAGGACGGCAAGCCGCTGTCGATTTTCATCTTCGACCCCTACGCCCGTTCGTCCAAGCGTGGTGGTGCATGGATGAATACCTATGTGGCGCAATCGGCGCTGACCGGCGACCAGCCGGTGGTGGCCAACCACCTCAACATCCCCAAGCCGGCCCCGGGCAAGCCGACGCTGATGACGTGGGATGAAGTCACGACCACCTTCCATGAGTTCGGCCACGCGTTGCATGGCTTCTTCCAGGACGTGCGCTATCCGTACTTCTCGATGAACGTGCCGCGCGACTTCGTCGAGTACCCGTCCCAGGTCAACGAAATGTGGGCCGATTGGCCGGAAGTGCTGGCGAATTACGCCAAGCATTACCAGACCGGCGAAGCGATGCCGCAAGCGTTGCTGGACAAGGTGATTGCCGCTTCCAAGTTCAACCAGGGCTTTGCGACCACCGAATACCTGGAGGCCGCGATGCTTGACCAGCGCCTGCACCAGGCCGCTGCCGACAAGATCCCCGAGCCCTCGGGCGTGATGAAGTTCGAGGCCGAGGCCCTGAAGGCGGATGGCTTCGACTACGCAGCCGTGCCCCCGCGTTACCGCACTCCGTACTTCAGCCACATCATGGGCGGTTACGCCGCGGGCTATTACGCCTACATCTGGTCGGAAGTGCTGGGCGCGAACACCACCGAATGGATCAGCAAGCATGGTGGCCTGACCCTCGCCAACGGCGATCGCTTGCGTGAGTTCGTGTTGGCACCGGGCGGCGAGATCGCCCCGGGCAGGTTGTTCCCGAACTTCGCTGGCTATGAAGCCAGGATCGAACCGCTGCTGGAAGCCCGCGGGCTGACTCCCAAGTAATCGGCCATCGACGCGTGACCGAAAGCGCCGCCGGATGGCGGCGTTTTCATTTGGCTTGCGCGCAACTGCAAGGCATTGACGATTCATCTCGAAGCGTCACCCGACGCGGCTTCCATCTGCGACTAAGATGATCCTTGGACACTCGGTGGATCATTCGTCGATCCATCGCCGTTTCATGGAGGAGGTTCGATGAACAAGCCGTGGCTCGCGCAATACCCGGAGGGCGTGCCGCCCGAGATCGACCTGCAGCGCTTTGCCTCGCTCGTCGATGTCCTTTCCGCCAGTTGCACGCGTTTTGCCGATTTGCCGGCCTACCGGTCGATGGGCGTGGCCATGACCTATCGCGAGCTTGACGAGGCCAGCCTTGCGTTCGCGGCGTGGCTGCAGAAATCCGCCGGGCTGCAGCGCGGTGACCGCGTCGCGCTGATGTTGCCGAACCTGCTGCAGTATCCGGTCGCATTGTTTGGCGTATTGCGCGCAGGCCTGGTGGTGGTGAACGTCAACCCGATGTACACCCCGCGCGAACTCCGGCACCAGCTCAAGGACGCCGGCGTGCGCGCCATCGTGGTGCTGGAGAACTTCGCGCATACGCTTGCAGAGGTCATCGGAGATACCTCGCTGAGCACGGTTGTCACGACCCAGGTCGGCGACCTGTTGCCGACGATGAAGCGGCTGCTGACGAACGCGGTCGTCAAGCACGTGAAGAAGATGGTGCCGGCGTGGCGGCTGCCCGGATCGGTTCGCTTGCGCGACGCACTGGAGGCCGGCCGCGCGCAACGACTCGACGCGGTCGCGCTGGGACACGACGATCTCGCCTTCCTGCAATACACCGGCGGCACCACCGGCGTCGCCAAGGGTGCCCAGCTGAGCCACGGCAACATGGTGGCGAACGTGCTGCAGGTCGGCGCATGGATGTCGCCCAACCTGCGCGAGGGCAAGGAGACGCTGATCCTGCCGCTGCCGATGTACCACGTGTTTGCGCTCACCGGCGCGCTGTCCTTCCTCAGCCAGGGCGCGCAGGCGGTGCTGGTCGCCAACCCGCGCGACATGGCTGACTTCCTCAAGGTCATGGCGAGCGTGCCTTTCACCGTCATCATCGGCGTCAACACCCTGTTCCGCTCCATGCTCGACGCGCCCGGTTTCGCCGCGATCGACCTGCGCCCGCTCAGGCTCGCGGTGGCTGGCGGCATGGCGGTCCAGCAGGTGGTGGCGCAGCGCTGGAAGCAACGCGCCGGCGTGCCGCTGGTGGAGGGTTATGGCCTGACCGAGACCTCACCGGTGGCGATCGCCAATCCGGTCACGATCGAGGAATGGAGTGGCCAGATCGGCGTTCCGTTGCCAAGCACCGACGCGGCGATTCTTGCCGACGATGGCGGCCCGATCCCCCTCGGTGACGTCGGCGAGATCTGCCTGCGCGGGCCGCAGGTGATGAAGGGTTACTGGAACCTGCCCGCGGAGACCGCGCTGGTCTTCACCGCCGACGGCTGGCTGCGCACCGGCGACATGGGCGTGATGGACGCACGCGGCAGCATCCGCATCACCGACCGCAAGAAGGACATGATCGCGGTCTCCGGTTTCAAGGTCTTTCCGAATGAAGTCGAGGATGTGCTGGCACTGCACCCCGACGTACTCGAGGTGGCGGCGATCGGCATCCCGGATGCGCATTCCGGCGAAGTGGTCAAGGTGATCATCGTCCCGCGCACGCCCGGCTTGACCGAGGCCGCCGTGATCGCGCACTGCAAGCTGCACCTGACCGGTTACAAGATCCCGCGCGTCGTGGAATTCCGCAGCGAGCCGCTGCCCAAGACCAGCATCGGCAAGATCCTGCGCCGCCAGCTGCGCGATGAAGCGGTGGCGAGCTTGAAAACGCCGGCAACCTGAGAGGTTATCCGCGACAGTTTCAGCCGAGGCCGTCGCTGGCGCGCCTTTCTGCCGCACGTCGTCCGTGCGCCACACGCACTACCGCGACGCAACGTGAAGGCGCGCGGGCGTATCTCGATGCAGGATTCCCCGATGCAGGATTCCCCGCACCAGCGCAGCGCGTGCGGCCGGTTCGTCCACTGCGGACAACGCGACCAGTGCGCGCATCTCGCCCGCCACCCACGATGCAATCGGCACGCCATCGCGCAGCAGCAGGCGAGCACCGGGCTGCCGCGGTACTTTTTCCCCGGCAATGATGCCACCCAGCAAGTTCAAGGGATCACTGGCCGACACCGCGATCATCGCGCCGTCGTGTGCACGCTTGCGCACCGCGCGCAGCGAGGCCACCGCTTCCGGCAACGCGTACTGCTGGCCGACCACGCCGGCGATGAAGCGACCGCCGCGCAGTTCACCGCGAGCCTCCAGTCGCTGGTAAACGCGCAGCAACTCGCGCCAGGGCGGGAGCCACGGCGCCTCGCGTTCCAGCAGCCGCCAACAGACCACGCCGTAGCGGCGCAGCAGCACGCGCGCGACGTGCTCCAGCATCTCCGGATCGGCCTTGCCATCGCCATCGACGCGCCTTGCCGAACTCCAGCGCCCGGCATCGGCAATCCCCATCAGCGACGCACGCCGTCCGCCACGACCGAAGTTCGATGGTCGCTTCGATGCCGGCATCAACAAGGCGCGCAAGCCGGAATAGCTGTCGCAACCGACCCGTCCGCGCGCGACCAGTTCGCCCAGCGCATCTTCCAGTTCGGTATGCAGCAAGCCGGTCGCGTCGACCAACTCATCGAAGAACGACGCGCCATGTTGTTGCAGGCAATCCATCACGATTTGCGCACGCGATGACACGCTGGCGTCGTCGTCGCGGTTGCCGGTCGCCAGCCGCGTCCATCGCGCGAGTTCGCGCCGCGGCAGCAGCACGATCGGCGCCGCGCGCACCACTCCACCATCGCCACCGCCTGCACGCAACCGGGTCCACGCGATCCGCCCGGCCGTGCACAGGTCGTCCAGCCAGGCGATCGAGTAATCGTTGATCCGTGCCGGCAACAGCTCGGATTCCCAACTGCCCGCCGCCGCTTCGAAGCCTTCCAGTTGCGCCAGCACGCTGGCCAGCACATCCGGGCCGCTGCCCCGGGTGGCGGGCGACACGCGCTGCCAGTCGCACAGGAAGCGCACGTAGTCGCGCACCTCGACCGGTTCGATCTCGCGCCGCAGCTTGCCGAGGGTGTTGCGATGGATGCGTGCCAGCAGGTGCCGCTCGCACCATTCGTCCACCGCTGCGCCGGGGCTGAAGCGCCCGCGCATCACGAAGCCTTCCTGCTCCAGCGCCAGCAGGGCGAAGTCCACATCGGCAGATGGCACCACCAGCGCGGCGGCGATCGCGGCCGCAGGCACCGGGCCCATCGCACCGAGCCGCGCCCGCACCAGTTCCCGCAGGGCGTCATCGCGTGCCCATGCCTGCGCATACGCCGCTGGCACATCGATGTTCGGATCGACCGCGGCATCGGGATGCACGGCCTGCAGCTGCGGCAGGCGTTCGGCGGTGACCCAGAGCGGATCCACCCGGACCGGCATCGCGCCCGTGCCCGTGCCCGCAACGGCGGGCGACACGCGCGTGGCACGCCGCACCTGCGCAAGCGCTTGCAGCAGCTCGCACCAGCCCGAAGCCTCGGCTTCGCCCTGGCTGATTGCACCGGCGCCCATCAGCGCTTCGTGCATCTCGTCGACGCTGCCAGCCTGCGGCCAGGCATCCTCGCGCGCGGCTTCGACCGCGGCCGGGTCCAGCCGACCGAGATCGCCCGCCTGCTCCACCCCGCCGAACCCGCGCGCCTGCACCGCGCGGGTGCGGCGTTCTTCCAGCGGCGCATCGTCGAGGAAGGCATACGGGCGCGCACTCAGGATTTCCGCAGTGAAGGGCGACGGGCCGGTCAGGTCGCGCGCGACCACCTTGACCTCACCGCTTTCCAGTGCGCGCAACAGCGCGAGCAAGCCGTCAACGTCCATCGCTTCGCGCAGGCAGTCGTGCATGGTCTGCGCGACCAGCGGATGGTCGGGCACCTCGCGCTCGCCGACGATGTTCTCCAGGCACGCGACCTGGTCGGGAAACACGGTCGCCATCAGGTCTTCGGACTTCATTCGCTGCAGCTGCGGCGCGACCTTTTTCCCGCCGATGAAGCGCGGCAGTGCCAGTGCGGTGGTCGCGTTCCAGCGAAACCGCGCGGGGAACAGCGGCGCGTCCAGCAATGCCTGCACCAGCACCTGCTCGGCACTGCTCGAATGCAGGTAGGACATCACTTCGATCAGCGGAAAGGAATGGCTGGTCGACAGCGACAGGATGATCGCGTCCTCGGTGGCTGCGGCCTGCAGTTCGAAATTGAACTTGCGGCAGAACCGCTTGCGCAACGCCAGCCCCCACGCCTTGTTGATGCGGCTGCCGTACGGCGCATGGATCACCAGCTGGGTGCCGCCGGATTCGTCGAAGAAACGCTCCAGGGCAATCGTCGACTGGCTCGGCAGCATGCCGAACCCGGCGAACTGCGCGGCCACGTATTCGGCGACCTGGGCGGCCGCCGACTCGCCCAGCGCCAGCTCGACGAGCAGCCACCGTCTTGCTGCATCCTCCCCACCCTGCTCCAGCAGCGCCTGCAGGGTTTCGCGCAGGCGCGACACGCTGGCCGACAGTTCGATGCTGCGTCCCGGCGCCTCGCCCAGCCAGAACGGGATGCTGGGCGGCAGGCCGTGGGCGTCTTCAACCCGCACGCGTGACGCTTCCACGCGCAGGATCCGGTAACTGGCATTGCCCAGCTGGAAGATGTCGCCGGCGACCGACTCGATCGCGAAGTCTTCGTTGACCGTGCCGATCATCGTCGCCTGCGGCTCCAGCACGACCTGGTAGTCGCCGGTGTCGGGGATCGTGCCCCCAGACATAGTGGCGGCCAGGCGCGCGCCCTTGCGCCCGCGCAGCTTGCGATGCACGGCATCGCGATGCAGGTAGGCCGAACGCGGCCCGCGGCGGGTGGTGAAGCCTTCGGCCAGCATCCGCAGGACGTCGTCGTAGTCCTTGCGGCCCAGCCCGGCATACGGCCACGCACCGCGGATCATTTCGAACAACGCATCTTCATCCCACTCGCGGCAGGCCACCTCCGCCACGATCTGCTGGGCCAGCACGTCCAGGGGCGCCGGCGGCATGATCAGCGCGTCCAGTTCGCCGCGGCGCACGCTGTCCAGCAGCGCCGCGCATTCGAGCAATTCATCGCGCGACGTCGGGAACAGCCGGCCCTTCGGCACCCCACCGACCTGGTGGCCGGCACGGCCGACGCGCTGCAGGAACGCGGCGATCGAGCGCGGCGAACCGATCTGGCACACCAGGTCGACGTCGCCGATGTCGATGCCCAGTTCCAGCGAGGCGGTCGCCACCAGCACTTTCAGGCTGCCGGCCTTGAGCCGTTGCTCGGCATCGAGCCGCAACTCCTTGGCCAGGCTGCCGTGGTGGGCGGCCACATGTTGCTTGCCCAGGCGTTCGCCCAATTGCCGCGCCGCGCGCTCCGCCATGCGCCGGGTGTTGACGAAGACCAGGGTGGTCGCATGCTGTTCGACCAGTTGCGCGATGCGCTCGTAAACAAGGTCCCATTGCACGGTCGACATCACCGGCTGCAGCGGTACCGGCGGCAATTCCAGCGCAAGGTCGCGCGCGCGCGCATGGCCGATGTCGACGATGACGCAGTCGTCGGAAATGACACCGGTCAGGAACTTCGCCACTTGCTCGATCGGCTTCTGGGTGGCGGACAGTCCGATCCGCGCCGCGCGCCGCCCACTCAACGCGTCCAGCCGCTCCAGCGACAGCGCCAGGTGGCTGCCGCGCTTGCTCTGCACCAGCGCGTGGATCTCGTCGACGATCACGGTGCGCACGCCGGACAGCATCGCGCGCCCGGATTCTGAGCCCAGCAGCACGTACAGCGATTCCGGGGTGGTGACCAGGATGTGCGGTGGCCGCTTGCGCAAGGCCGCGCGTTCCGCCTGCGGGGTGTCGCCGGTGCGCACCGCGGTGCGGATGTCGACGTCGGGCAAGCCCAGCGCTGCGAGTTGGTCGCGGATCCCGGCCAGCGGCGCTTCCAGGTTGATGTGGATGTCGTTCGACAGCGCCTTCAGCGGCGAGACGTAGAGCACCAGGGTGGTGTCCGGCAGTCCGAACGCCAGGCCCTCGCGGACCAGCGCGTCGATCGCCGCGAGAAATGCAGTCAGGGTCTTGCCCGAGCCGGTGGGTGCTGCGACCAGGGTGTCGCGACCGCTTGCGATAGCCGGCCACGCCTGGACCTGGGCCGCGGTGGGTGACGGAAAGCTGCGTGCGAACCAAGCAGCGACTGCAGGATGGAACGCGTCGAGCGCCGTAGGAGCGGACATGCACGAATTATCCACCGTCGCGCCAAGCGGCGAATGAACGCGGGACGCGTCGAAATTCATCCTGATCTGTGCGCAACCGCCATGCATGGGCTCACGTTGGGCGCCGACCGTCTCACTGCATGCGACTGCAGTCGCCGGGATCGGCCTTCCCGGCTCGCACGACGCGGATCAACCGCCGATGAACAGGGCCTTGTACTCGGGCGCGATGACCGGCAGCAACGAGGCCGCGGGGATATCCACGGTGCGCGTGCCGTCGACATACGGCCCCACCTGGTAAGGCGGGAACACGAAACGCAGCGCACGGATGCGCCCACCCACATCCATCACCGGTTCGAACTGGGCGAAGTTTTCTGCTTTCGGGGCGGTACCTTCAACAATCATTCGGCTGCCGGACTGGAGTTGCTCGGCCCGCTCCGCGCCCTCCAGCGCATCCGCATCCAGGCGCTGGGAGAGCATGGTGGCCAGTCGTTCGCGGCTCGCATCGGAAATCACCTGCCAGGCGTTGGCACCGGTGAACAATGCTTGCGGCGTCAGCATTTCCCCGGACTTCGGCAACCAGACGAAACGCGCCACCAGCGGATTGCCATGGGCGCCACCGGTATACGTGCTGCCGTCCGCCGCTACCGATACAACGTCCGGTGTGTCCACCAATCCGGTGAACTGCAGGCTGAGGTCGTAGGGCGCCGTTGGCTTCTGCCCCTGCATGCCGGCCACCGCCTGCAGGAGGTCACCGCGCGCGGTGTCCGCGTAGGCCTTCAGCGCCTGGGCAAGGCCCGGGTACTTCATCGCCGACTGGGGAAAGCTGATGCCGATGATGTAGTCCGGCCGGGTGACCACGACATCTTGCAGGGAGACGCTTGCAGGAACCCCTGCCGGCGCCACGGATCCCGGCACATCCGGCGCTGCCGGGGTGGTTCCGCGCTCGCACGCGGGCAACATCGCCAAGAGCAGCATCGGGACAAGGAAAAGTGGGCGACGAAGCATGTGCATGTGCATGAAGGATGGATCTGGCGATGTTGGGGGATACGTGAAGCAGTCTCGTGGGCGGCCGTTGAAGGCGGCGTGAGAACTGGACCTTGCAACCAGCCGCGCCACAACGAAAAAGCCCGGCCTGAGCCGGGCTTTTCCTGATGCGGGTTCAGGCGACCTTAGTCAGCCTGGACTTCATCGGCTTGCAGGCCCTTCTGGCCCTGCACGACCTTGAAGGAGACCTTCTGGCCTTCCTGCAGGGACTTGAAGCCGGTGCCCTGGATCGAGCGGAAATGGACGAAGACGTCCGGGCCGCTTTCCGGGGTGATGAAGCCGAAGCCCTTGGCGTCGTTGAACCACTTGACGGTTCCGGTCTGACGATCCGACATGTTTTGTTACTCCTAGAACAGTATGAATTGTTGACACGTTCCGCCGAAACGGACCGCGACTGTCGAGCAAGGGGTAACGCACACGATGTAGCGGATCACATGGATCTACCGCATCGGGTCACGATGTACCGTGATCCCGCTTGAAACAGTGCGCGCACGATACCCTGTTTTCGGGCGGAAGTGTGAATGCGGGCAAATTTTTTTTGGCCCGTGATCCCGTGCGACCCGGCTACCAGTCCGCATGGCCCGGCAACAGCCCGCGCAGCTCGGCATCGGTCAGGTTCCGCCACTGCCCGGGCTTGAGGTGGCCCAGCTTCACGTTGCCGATCCGCACCCGCAACAGGTGCTTCACCCGATGCCCGAAATGCGCCGCCATCAGCCGGATCTGGCGGTTCAGGCCCTGCACCAGCACGATCCGGAAGCCGACTGCGCCCAGCTTGCCGGTCTTGCACGGCAAGGTGCGCTCGCCATGGATTGGCACGCCGCCACGGGCCATGCCGCGCAGGAACTCATCGGTCACGCTGTGGTTGATTTCGACCAGGTATTCCTTTTCCAGCTTGTGCTCGGCTCGCAGGATCTGGTTGACGATGTCGCCATTGCTGGTCAGCAGGATCAAGCCTTCCGAGTCCTTGTCCAGGCGCCCAATCGGGAAAATGCGCTGCTGGTGGCCCACGCAGTCGACGATGTTGTGCTTGACGGTGGCTTCGGTGGTGCTGGTCACCCCGACCGGCTTGTTCAGCGCGATGTACACGTGCCTGCGCTGGCCCTTGGCTGCGGTGCGTGCGACCAGGGGCTTGTCGTCGATCCGGACCTTGTCCTCATCACCCAGCTCGGCGCCGATGCCCGCACGCAGGCCGTTGACGGTCACCCGTCCCTCGGAGATCAGGCGGTCGGCTTCACGGCGGGAACAGAACCCGGAATCGGAAATGTGCTTGTTGAGACGCATGGGCGCGCATTCTACGCGCCCGGGCGGCAATCGACCCCGATCAGACGTCCTGCGCCCGCAACCCTTCGTAATCCGGGTGCCTGCGCATCCACGTATCGGCATAAGAACACTGCGGCACGACCTTCCATCCCTGGGTGCGCGCATGATCCAGCGCGGCCTTGACCAGCGCGCCGGCAATGCCGCGGCCGCCGATGGCTGGCGGCACGATGGTGTGGGTGATGGTCATGACGTTGGCGGCCAGTTCGTATTCCACATAGCCGGTGGCGTCATCGACGACGGTGTTGAAGCGCAGCGTTTTCGCATCGTGCCGGATCGTGTCGTCCATGCTTTTTCCTCGCATCAGGTGGCGGAAGGGTGCAACAGCGTCTGCACGAAATGCGTGAACACGCGCGGCTCCATCAACAGGGTGAACAACACGCCATAGGCCGCACCCCACAGGTGCGCGCTGTGGTTGACGTTGTCGCGTCCGCGCCGATCCATCCAGATGCTGTAGCCCACGTACAGGGCGGCAAAGATGAAGGCCGGGATCGGCAGCGGGATCGGGAAGATGATCAACGTCGACCACGGATCGAACAGGATGAAGGCGAACAGCACCGCCGACACGCCGCCGGACGCGCCCAGGCTGCGGTAATTCGGATCGCGGCGATGGGCCAGGTAGGTCGGCAGGATCGAAACGACGATGGCAGACAGGTAGAACAGCACGAAGCCCGCCGTTCCGATCCATTCGGAGAACATCCGCTCCACCGCGGCGCCGAATGAGTACAGGGTGATCATGTTGAACAGCAGGTGCGTCCAGTCCGCATGCACGAAGCCATAGCCGAGCAGGCGGTCGTACTGCTTGCGCCGCTCCACTGCCGGCGGCCACAGGATCAGTCGCTCCAGCAACGCGCGATCGGTGAACGCACGCCATGACACCAGCACGGTGACGACGATGATGACCAGGGTGGCGGTGATCGTCATGCGTGGGCGCCCGCGCGGTCACGCGGCACGGTAGTTGTCCTGCATCGGATAACTTCGGGCATACAACCCGAAGGCCATCGCCGCCACGAAGGCGAATGCGGCGAAGAAGAACATCAGGAACGCGTTCTCGCTGTAGCCGGTACTGGCGATCTGCGCGGTCACCGTGTCATTGCGCACGGCGACGTTGGTCAGCAGCACCCACAGGCTGCCGAAGGTGCTGGCCAGGTACCAGAACGCCATGATGACGCCCTTCATCGACTGCGTGGCCTGGCTATAGGCGAATTCCAGGGCGGTGGCCGACACCAGTACCTCGCCGAAGGTCAACAGCAGATAGGGCCAGGTCTGCAGCGCAAGCGAGGTGGATGCCCCGCTGTCGATCTTGAGCTGGATCCAGCCAGCGAAGATCCACGCGACGCCGGCGAACACGATGCCCCAACCCATCCGCCGCAGCGCGGTGGGCTCCCAGCCCATCCGCCGCAGCGCCGGGTACAGCACCATGTTGTTGAACGGGATCAGCATCATGATCAACAGCGGGTTCAGCGCCTGCATCTGGCTGGCTTCCTTGACCAGCCAGCTCGGCCACCACCACATCTCGTGGGGCACCGACATCGCCTTGCCCTGGATCACCCAGGTGCTGGCCTTCTGGTCGAACAGCGACCAGAACGGCGTGGTCAGCGCGAACACGATCAGGATGCGCAATACCGCACGCACGCCATCCACCGCCGCATCAGGATGGTGCCCACGTGCGCGATCCAGCTGCATCGAGATGCCCAGGCCGCCGAATGCGATCAATGCGCCCAGCGCCAGGCATGCACTGATGACGAAATGGAAGTCGTCCGGCCAGAACGCCAGGCTCACCCCGAACCAGGCGTGCAGTGCCCAGCACAGCAGGATCCCCACGGCCAATGCGGCGCCGAAGCCCGCGACCAGGGTTCCGCTGCGACCCTGCCCACGTGCCTGCGTGGTCAATGCGGTGCGCGCGACGTTGAAGAACGAGTCCGGATCCTCGCCCCGGGTCGGCGGGATTCGCGTGTATTTCCTGCGGCCCAGCCAGAAGATGACCGTGGCGACCAGCATCAGCACGCCGGGAATGCCGAACGCCACCGACGGTCCGTAGTTGCGAAGGAACAGCGGCATCAGCAGCGATGCGAAGAAGCTGCCGAAATTGATGGTCCAGTAGAACGCATCGAACACGATCTTCGCCAGGTGCTTGTTTGCCGTGGTGAACTGGTCGCCACAGAAGCTCACCACCAATGGCTTGATCCCGCCCGAGCCGAGCGCGATCAGGAACAGCCCGGTGTAGAAACCATTGCGGCTGTCCTCGAACAGCGCCAGGCAGGCGTGGCCAGCGCAGTAGATGAGCGAAAACCACAGCACGGTGTTGTACTTGCCGAAGAAACGGTCCGACAGCCAGCCACCCAGCAACGGGAAGAAGTACACGCCGATGACGAAGCTGTGGAACACATCCTTGGCGGCGCCTTCGCGCTGGCCCTCGGGGATATAGGCCAGGATCACGCTGCTGATCAGGAACTGCACCAGGATGTTGCGCATCCCGTAGAAGCTGAAGCGTTCGCAGGCCTCGTTGCCGATGATGTAGGGGATCTGCCGCGGCAGGCGGGCATTCGGATCCGGTGCAATGGCGGATGGGTTCATGCGTGGCTCGCTGGTTGCGCAGCGGCAAGACTAACCGATGCGGCGCTTGCGCTCCGCGCGCGACTTCATGCCCATTCGATCAAGCCTTCACGCGCATAGAGTTCGGCGAATGACGGTCGCGCCTTCATCCGCTGCGCGAGCGCCGCAAGCTGCGGCCATTCGGTCGCGGGCCGCGGCATGCCGCGCGACCAGCGCATGAGCATGGTCAGGTAGAAGTCCGCCACTGAGGCGGATTCGCCCAGCAGGTATGGGCCATTGCCTGCCAGATGCGCATCGATGCGTTGCCATTGCGCTTCGACGCGCCCGGCGCAGTGCGTCCGCACGCTGTCGGCATTCGCATCGCCCGCAGGCTCATTCGGATACCACCATTGCCGGAACAGCGGCTGCAGCATGTTGGCCAGGTTGAACATCCACTGCAGGTAGTCGGCGCGGCGCGGGTCATCGAACGCCGGTGCGAGGTTCGCCTGCGGGTGACGTTCGGCTAGCAGCATCGCCATGGCAGCGGCTTCGTAATGCGGTTTGCCGTTGATCACCAGCGTTGGCACCACGCCATTGGGGTTCAGCGCCAGGTATTCGGGTGTCTTCTGCGCCTTGGCCGCGGTATCGACCAGGTGCAACTGGTGCGGCTCGTCGGTTTCGATCAACACCCAATGCACCAGGAGGCTCGCTGAGCCCGGGGAGTAATACAGGGTCGTGGTCATGGCGGAGTCCTGACGATTGGGTCAATGGCGAACGAAGGGGCGAACCATGGGACGAACCACGGCGGATTCTCGCACGCAGCGGTGCCCGTACACCCATGACAAAAGCCAGTCCCGGCATGACGGTTGCCCGCGTAACATCGGCCGCTCGGCACCACCACCACGTACCCGGAGACAATCCATGCGTCGCACCCTGCTGCTTGCCGCCCTGCTCGCCTGTTCGTTTGGCACCACTGCGGAGGACAAGCCGCTCAGCACGGTTTCCGAGCGCTCCGGCTTTTCCGTCACCGGGCGCTACGACGAAGTGATGGAGCTCTGCGATGCTTTCGCCCAGTCGCATCCGAAGTCCGTGCGCTGTTTCGATTTCGGCCTGTCGCCCGAAGGGCGCCCGATGAAAGCCATGGCGGTTTCGACCAGCGGCGCACTGGATGCCAAGGCTGCAAGAGACCGGGGCCTGCCGGTCGTGCTGGCGCAAGGTGGCATCCATGCCGGCGAGATCGACGGCAAGGACGCCGGTTTCTGGCTGATCCGCGACCTGCTGGACGGCAAGGTCGGGAACGGGGTGCTCGACAAGGCCGTGTTGTTGTTCGTGCCGGTGTTCAACGTGGATGGACACGAAAATTTCCGTGCGTGGAACCGCCCCAACCAGCGCGGCCCCGAGCAGACGGGATTCCGTGTCACTGGCCAGCGCTACAACCTCAACCGCGATTATGTGAAGGCCGATACGCCGGAGATGCAGGCGATGCTCAGCCTGGTCAACGCCTGGGACCCGCTGGTGGAACTCGACCTGCACGTGACCGACGGCGCAAAGTTCCAGCACGATGTCTCCATCACCGGCGAGCCCACCAACTCCGGCGACGAGGGCTTGCGCGTGGCCGGGCGCGCCCTGCGCGATGGAATCATCGACAGGCTCACGGCCCAGGGCGCGCTGCCGGTCGCGTTCTATCCCAGCCTCGTGGAGTACGACAACCCGCAATCCGGCTTCGTGCATGGCGTCAACACGCCGCGTTTCTCCGATGGCTATTACGTCTTGCGCAACCGCATCGGCATCCTGGTCGAGACCCACTCGTGGAAGGATTACGCCCACCGCGTGCGCACGACCTACAACACGATCCTGGATACGCTGGAACTCACCGCCGAAAACGCCACCCGATGGCTGGCGCTGGCGAATGCCGCCGACCTGCGTGCGCGCAAGCTTGGCGGGCAACAGGTCGCCCTGGATTACAAGGCCACGGACCGCGTGCGCACGATCGACTTCCTGGGCTACGCGTACACCCGCACGCCGTCGGACGTTTCCGGTGCCCTGATGACGCGCTACGACGAATCCACCCCGCAGGTATGGAAGGTGCCGCTGCGGGATGAGTTGGTGCCGAACACGCGCATCACCGCGCCGAAGGGTGGTTACCTGGTGCCGAAGCCGTATGCCGTCGCGGTGGCCAAACAGCTGTTGCTGCACGGAATCGATTTTCGCGTGCTCACCAATGCGACCCGCAACATGCAAGCGCAAGTATTCGTTGCCGATGGCGCGAAGTTCGCCCCGAACTCCCTGGAGGGCCACCAGCGCGTGAGCCTCACCGGCGAATGGCGCAACAGCAGCGTCGACATCGCCGCCGGTTCGATCTACGTGCCGATGGCGCAGGACAAGGCGCGCCTGCTGGTCAACATCCTGGAGCCGCAGGCACCGGACTCGATGGCGGCCTGGGGCCACTTCAACAACGCATTCGAGCAGAAGGAATACATCGAGCCCTACGTGGCCGAGGAGCAGTCGCGACTGATGATGTCGCGCGACCCCGCGCTGAAGGCAGCGTTCGAACAGAAGCTGCGCGACGATGCCGACTTCGCCAAGGATCCGTTCGCACGCCTGAATTTCTTCTACCGTCGCCACCCGGCGTGGGATACCGGGGTCAACCGCTATCCCGTGCTGCGCACCGACACGGTTTATTGATCTTCGCAAGCAACCGGTACATCGGGTGTGCGCGCAGCGGCATTCCGAGCCGCGTAGCGGATCCCCTGCCACCTCAGCCTGTCGGCACTGGTTGCTCAGCCGCCCGGGTGCTGCCAATCAAGTCGCGTGCCGTCGGCGAGCCATTCGATGGTTGGCTTGCGTGCTCGCGGCGACCGCGCCATCCTGCGCGCTCCACTGGGCTACCGCAAAGGAATGCGCGATGAGCGATGAACGCCGCAAGGACGAGGAACGCAGCAAACGTGCGATGCGGGCGGAGCTGAACGAGGCGCAGCTGCAAACATTGGGTGACCTGGAGCGATTCGGCTGGGAACTCAAATTCATCCGCCACCCGATGTTCCAGCCATCGATCCCGGTGGTGTTCGACGGTGACCGCAAGACCTTCGCCATCCTTGAAGCCGACGGCACGCTCAACGAGCACCCGCCCTTCGACATCCGTCACTGAACTGAACGATGACGAGGGATAGGAACCCGCGCTTCCATTGGGCCTGGTGGCTGCTGGCCATCACGCTGCTGGTGGCTTGGCAGTATTGGCCGCAAGCCACCTCCCCAGGCGTGACACAGCCAGTCGAGCACGGTCCTGCAGGCAATCCGGACGACCAGCGCGCGCCAAAACAAGCGCACGTGCCGGCTCCACCGGTGACGCGCCCCCTGCCCGATGCAGGCCTGCCGTCCTTCCTGCCCGTCGAAGCCATGCAGACGGTCGCACTGATCCAGCGCAATGGCCCGTTTCCGCATCGCCAGGATGGCAGCGTATTCGGCAACCGCGAAGGCCACCTGCCCCGCAAGCCCCGCGGCTGGTACCGCGAATACACCGTGGACACGCCGGGGGTGTCGCATCGGGGTGCGCGCCGGATCGTGACCGGCGGCAATCCACCACAAACCTGGTACTACAGCAGCGACCATTACGACAGCTTTCGTGCCTTCGCTCCCGGCATGACCAGCGGAGCATTGCGATGAGCGAATCCGGATTCGACCTGGGCCTGGACGATCCCAGCCAAGCCGGGGTGTTCTTCGTCACCAACGACGATCTCCACACCATCGGCGTGGCAGCGCGCGATGCCGGCCTGCTGGCGCGGCGCATCGACCTGCGTGGCTGCAGGACCAAGGCGACCCTGCTGCTGCGCATGGCCACCGCACTGGACAATCCGACCGGCAGTGGCCGCAACTGGGATGCACTCAGCGATGACCTGCGCGACCTGGCCTGGCTCCCCGCAGAGGGCTATGCATGGTTGTTCGATGACGCCAGCGACCTGCGCGACGCCGACGAACCCACCTTCAACACCCTGCTGGACATCCTGCAGGAAGCATCCAGCGAGTGGAAAGGGCGCGAGACCTCGTTCTGGGCGTTCCTGGCGCTGCCCGAGGATCAATTCGAGCTCGGGGAATGACGTTTTGGGTGGACCAGGCTCGGCTTTGACGCCGGTTGCCAGCCCACAAAAACCCCCGCCAATGCGGGGGTTTTTGTCATTCCCCCGAAAGCAGTTGAACTACGCCGGACGATCATGTGGTGCCAAGAGGGGACTCGACGATACGGATAAAGGCATTGGTGCGTCATCGTTTGGTGATCCAGACCAACACCAATACCCCCGGATATACCCCCGCGTTCACTCTGCTCGGGCGCCTTTCACCCTGCCTGACACGAACCAGGGCTGGCCATTACCCGGAGAGGGCTTCCAGTACATGGCGCGGATCCTTCTTGATCGCGCGTAGCAGCGCCTTGGCCGGGCCTGTCGGCTCACGCCTGCCCTGTTCCCAGTTACGCAACGTGCCGACTTGCACGTCGATGATCTTGGCGAACTTCGCCTGTGAGAGCCCGGTGATCGCGCGGACTTCCTTCACCTTCAGCGCATCCACGAAGAACTCCCGGGAGGGCGCGCGCTCGCCACGGACGATCTCGTCCATCTGCTGGACACTTTCCAGCAATTCGTCGAAGAACTTTTTGGTCACGGTCATCTCCAATGCTCGATGATGCTCTTGAGCGCCTTGCGCTCGTCATTGCTCAGGTCGCGCTGCTCGTTTTTGGGGTAGATCATGAGCAGTGCGATGTTCTCCCTCGACACGAAATGGTAGTAGATGACGCGCGCGCCACCCCGCTTCCCGCGTCCCTTGGCGGCAACCCGCATCTTGCGAAGTCCACCGGTTCCTTCGATCAAATCACCAGCTTCCGGGTTGTCGCGAAGGAATCCCTGGAACTCGCCATAAGCGTCGTCATCCAGTAATTCCTTCACGCGCCGGGTGAACAGCGGGGTCTCGACAAAGATCATGAAAGAGGATCATACGTCAATGACGTACATACGTCAATGGCGTATGTACTCGACCAAGAACAAGCCGCCGCCTGCCTTTCGGCCGATGTTCTCGGTGTTCATCGTCGAGGACGACCCGTGCTTATTGGTTTAGGTCTTGGCGGGGGACGTCGAATAGGCACAAAAAAACCCGCCAAAGCGGGGTTTCCTGTTTCTTCATTGGTGCCCAAGAGGGGACTCGAACCCCTACGACCTAAATCGCTACCACCTCAAGGTAGTGCGTCTACCAATTCCGCCACCTGGGCAAACAAACGGGTGCGGCTTGCGCCGCGGATATTCTAAAGTGGATTACTGGCCCTGCGCGGGCGCTACGGGTGCTGCAGGTGCTGCGGGTGTTGGTGCCTGCTGCACGGGAGCCGGCACAACCGGCGCTGGCTGATCGTATTGCGGCAAGTTGACCGGGCTGGCCGGCTGCGTCCCACCTGCAACCGGTACCTGCGCAGTCGGCACCTTGGCTGCGGGAGGCTGCTTGGCCTGCACGGGTTGGCTCATCACGCCGAGGTCGGCTGCGGACGGGCCATCGCCGACGCGCGCCATCTTGCTTGCGTAATAGGCCATGCCCAGGCTGATTGCGAAGAACAGCACGCCCAGCCACTTGGTGGACTTGGTGAGGAAATTGGACGATCCACGGGCACCGAACACGGTGGCCGAAGCGCCGCCGCCAAAACCGGACCCCGCCTGCGCGCCTGAACCGCGCTGCATCAGGATCAGGGCGATCATGGCGATCGCCACCAGGACGTAAATCACATTCGCGAGTTGCAACAGCATGGTGCGTGGTTCCGTATCTGATGGTTCGAATCGGGCTGGATCAGGCGGCTGCAGCCGCCACGATGGCCAGGAAGTCGGCAGCGACCAGTGAAGCGCCGCCGATGAGCCCCCCATCGACGTCGGCCTGGGCGAACAGGCTGGCGGCGTTGTCGGGCTTGACGCTGCCCCCGTATAGGATCGGCAGCGAGCCCGCAATCATAGCATCGCGCGCGGCGATCTCGCCACGGATGAACGCATGCACCGCCTGTGCCTGCTCCGGGCTGGCGGTACGACCGGTGCCAATCGCCCAAACCGGCTCATACGCAACCACTGCGCCGGCGAACGCCTGGCTGCCGGCGGCGTCGAATACCGCCTGCAACTGCTGCTCGATGCGCCATTCGGTCTGGCCTGCCTCGTGCTCGCGCAGGGATTCGCCGACGCACAGGATCGGCGTCAAGCCCGCATTCCTGGCTGCGATGAACTTGGCGGCGACGAGTTCGTTGCTTTCGTGATGGTATTGGCGCCGCTCGGAGTGCCCCACCAGCCCGTAACGCGCACCGATGTCCTCCAGCATCGAGGCGGACACCTCGCCGGTGTAAGCGCCTTGCTCGTTGGCACTGACATCCTGCGCGCCGAACTTCAAGCCGCAAGCATTGCAACGGTCAATCAGCTCGGTCAGGTACGGCAACGGCGGCAGGATCACCCGCTCGACGCCGGCAGTGGCAGGCGCGGCGATGATCGCATCGACCAGCAGGCGCGCGAACACGCGATCGCCATGCTGTTTCCAGTTCCCGGCAACGATCCTCTGGCGCATGGCTTGTTTCCGCTGATTGCTGGCCCAGCAGTCTAGCAAGGCCGCGGCGGGATTTCGTCGGCGCGCGCATGCATGGGGTGTTCGTCAGGACCGGCGCGAAGGCAGGCA
The DNA here is from genome assembly GCA_963715935.1 of uncultured Chloroflexia bacterium. Taxonomy (GTDB): domain Bacteria; phylum Chloroflexota; class Anaerolineae; order Promineifilales; family Promineifilaceae; genus Promineifilum. The sequence goes on from CAVQSM010000012.1 coordinate 93,500, forward strand.
CGTCGCGGCCACGGGCCCGGGCGCGCCTTACTTCAACTTGATCTCGCGCAAGCGCTCGTCGAGGTAATCCTGCGCTGTGATCGGTTCCGGATAGCGCTTGGGATTGTCCGCGGTAATCGTCGACGGCAACACATCGATCAGGAAATCCGGATTGGGGTGCAGGAAGAACGGCGTCGAATAGCGCGGCTGGCGGGCCTGTTCGCCCGGCGGATTGACCACGCGGTGGGTGGTCGATGGATAAACATGGTTGGTCAGGCGCTGCAGCATGTCGCCGATGTTCACCACGATCGTGTCCGCATCGGACGTGAACGGCACCCATTCGCCTTTCTTCGACAGGACTTCCAGGCCCGCGGCGCTGGCGCCAACCAGCAAGGTGATCAGGTTGATGTCTTCGTGCGCGCCTGCGCGCACGTTGGGAATGTTCTCGATAGAAGCCGCGTCCACACTGATCGGCGGGTAGTGGATCGGGCGCAGGATCGAATTGCCGACGTCGGTCTTGTCGGCGAAATAGTCCGCGGCCAGCCCCATGTGCAGCGCCAGCGCCGACAGCACCTGCGAGCCCAGCGCATCCAGCGACTCGTACAGGCCATAGCCAACGCGCTGGAACTCCGGGACTTCCTCTGGCCACAGGTTGGGTGGCATGTCGTCGGCGTACCTCGAATCGCGCGGGATCTCGCGGCCGATGTGCCAGAACTCCTTGAGATCGGAATACTTGGAACCCTTCGCGGTTTCCACGCCGAATGGCGTGTAGCCACGCGCCCCGCCACCGCCCGCCACGTGGTACTTGCGCTTGACGTCTTCCGGCAGGGCGAAGAGGGCCTGGAAGGTGCGGTAGGCCTCGTCGATCTGCGCTTGCGGGATAGCGTGATTGCGGATGCCGGCAAACCCCCACTCGCGGTAGGCAGCGCCCAGCTCATCGACGAACGCGTTGCGGTCCTCCGGGCTCGAGGGTTGGGTGAAACGGCGGATGTCCAAGGTAGGGATCTGGGAAGTCATGTCACTGCGCCTGTTTGCCGTCATTGCCGCGAAAGCGGGTATCCAATGACGTTGATTTTGTGTGTGTGTGGAATCGTAAACGAAAGCCTGAAGTCCATGGATTCCCGCTATCGCGGGAACGACGCGCAGTCAGCCCGCCTCCGCGCGCACCGCATCCGCAAGCGTGGCGAGCGTGGCGTCGACCAGCGTGGCATCGTCGGCTTCCACCGTCACCCGCACCACCGGCTCGGTGCCGGAGGCGCGCAGGAAGGCGCGACCACGACCTTCAACGCTGGCTTGCGCGTGCGCCAGCGCAGCCTGCACGCTGGGGGCTTCGGCTGGCTTGCCCGGCCCGGCATAGCGCACGTTCACGGTCTTCTGCGGGACCTTGTGCAGGCCTTGAAGCGCCTGTGCCAGGCTCAACCCACGGCGCTTCAGCACTTCCAGCACCTGCAACGCACTCACGATGCCATCGCCGGTGCTGGTGCGATCCAGGCACAGCAGGTGCCCCGAGGCTTCGCCACCCAGCACGCCATCGTGCGCCAGCAATTGCTGGTGCACGTAACGGTCACCGACCCGGGCGCGCAGGAAGCCCAAGCCACGCTCGGCCATCGCACGTTCGAATCCGTAGTTGGTCATCAGCGTGCCGACCACCGGGCCGCGCAGGCGCCCGCTGTCCTGCCAGTCACAGGCCAACACGTAGAGGAGATCGTCTCCATCGCACACACGGCCATCCGCATCCACGAACAGCACGCGATCGCCATCGCCATCGAACGCGATGCCGAGGTCGGCGCCGGTCTCGCGCACCCGCGATGCGAGCAGCTGCGGATGGGTCGAGCCGACACCATCGTTGATGTTCAATCCGTTCGGTTCGACACCGATGGCTTCGAGCCGTGCGCCGAGTTCCCGCAGCACCAGCGGGCCCAGTTGATAGGTCGCGCCGTTCGCGCAATCGACCACGATCCGCATGCCGTCGAGGTTGAAGCCCTTCGGCACCGAATTCTTGCAGGCCTCGACATAGCGCCCGATGGTGTCGCGGGTGCGCACTGCCTTGCCTAGCAACTCGGATGCCACCGTGCTGAATGGCTGGTCGAGCGCGGCTTCGATCGCCAACTCGGTCGCGTCGTCGAGCTTTTCGCCCTGCGCGGAAAAAAACTTGATGCCATTGTCGTGGTGCGGATTATGCGAGGCGGATATGACGATCCCGCCATCGGCGCGCATCGAAAGGGTCAGGTGCGCGACCGCTGGGGTCGGCATCGGTCCCATCAACTGGACGTCCACGCCCGCGGCGACCAGGCCTGCCTCCAGTGCGGCCTCGAACATGTAATTGGAAATGCGGGTGTCCTTGCCGATCAGGACCAGGGGCTTGCGCCAGACCCGGTCCTTCTCACGCGCGGCCGCAGTCAGCGCATGCCCGTAGGCATTGCCCAGCCGCAGCACGAAGTCGGCCGAGATCGGGCCCTCGCCGACCCTGCCGCGGATGCCGTCGGTCCCGAAATAGCGGCGCGTCATGCAGCCTCCGCATCATCAAGCGGCGCCGGCCGGTTCATCAGCATCGCCAGCAGGTGGGCGAGCCGCTCGCGCATCTCGCGACGGTCGACGATCTGGTCGATGGTGCCGTGCTCCAGCAGGAATTCGCTGCGCTGGAACCCTTCCGGGAGCTTCTCGCGCACCGTCTGTTCGATCACCCGCTGGCCGGCGAAACCGATCAGCGCCTCGGGCTCGGCGAGGTTGATGTCGCCGAGCATCGCGAAGCTCGCCGAAACACCGCCGGTGGTCGGATGGGTGAGCACCGAGATGTACGGCACGCCGGCCGCCCGCAGGCGCCCCAGCGCGGCCGAGGTCTTGGCCATCTGCATCAGCGAGAACAGGCTTTCCTGCATGCGCGCGCCGCCGCTGGCCGAGAAGTTCACGAACGGACAGCGCAGCTCCAGCGCGCGCTCCGCGGCCAGGGTGAAGCGTTCGCCGACCACCGATCCCATCGACCCCCCCATGAACGCGAAATCGAACGCGGAGGCGACGATGTCGTGGCCCTTGAGCTTGCCTTGCATCGCGATCAGCGCGTCGCGCTCGCCGGCATTCTTCTGCGCGGCCTTGATCCGGTCGGAGTACTTCTTCTGGTCCTTGAACTTGAGCACGTCGACCGGGCCGAGTTCGGCGCCGATCTCGCCACCCATGCCGTCATCCAGCAATGCCGCCAATCTGGCCCGCGCGCGAATCGGCATGTGGAAATTGCACTTCGGGCAGACCTCCAGGTTCGCCTCAAGCTCTGGCCGGTACAGCACGGCGCCACAGCGCTCGCACTTCTCCCACAGACCCTCGGGCACGCTGCGCTTGCGATCCGCCCCGGTCTCGGTGCGGATGCGCGCGGGCATCAGTTTCTTTAGCCAGCTCATTCGGAAGCATCACCTTCGTTGATCGGCTGCATCGGCTTGAACGATCATCCAGGCCACTGCCGGGATGGCGGCCGATGGGAGTCTAGCGCAGTCGCCTCAGGCCGCTGCGACCGCCAGGGTGTCCAGCGCAGCGCGCAGTGGACGCAGGAACGCCGCGGCTCGCGCCGCCGCTTCCTCCGCATCGGCACTGCCATCCATCGCCGATACCAGTGCACTGCCCACCACCACGCCATCGGCGTGTTCGGCCATCGCGCGTGCGCTATCGGCATCGCGGATGCCGAACCCGGCGAACATCGGCGCCGGACCGAGTGAACGCATCTGCTGCAGGCGTCTTCCCGCTTCGCCCACGTCCAACCCATCCGCGCCGGTCACGCCGGCATAGCTGACGTAGTAGAGATAGCCTTCGGCTTGGGCGCACAACCGTTCGAGTCGCGCCTGCGGCGTGGTCGGCGATGCCAACGAAATCAGCGCAAGGCCACGATGACGGAATGCGGCGCGGTATTCATCGGCCTCTTCCGGTGGCAGGTCCACCAGCAGCACGCCATCCACGCCAGCCTCGGCCACGTCGGCCGCATAGGTCGCCACGCCACGGATCTCGACCGGATTCAGGTATCCCATCAGTACCACGGGCGTTGCTGCATCGCGCTCGCGAAAACGACGCACGCAATCAAGCAAGTAGCGATGTCCGGCGCCACGCAACAACGCACGTTCGGAGCTGCGCTGGATCACGGGGCCATCCGCCATCGGGTCGGAGAATGGCACGCCCAGTTCGATGACGTCCGCACCGGCTTCGACCAACGCATGCATGACCGGGACCGTTGCCGCCAGCGATGGATCGCCTGCGGTCATGAACGGCACCAGCCCCTTGCGCCCGGCCGAACGCAATGCGTCCAGCCGTTGTTGCAGTCGGGTCATTCGTTGGCCGGCGCGGGGGGCGGCACGGCACCTGCGGCAGTCACATAGTCGCTGGCAGGCGTGGCCGTCATCCTGCCCACCTGCACGCCGGCAGCAGCATATTCGGCCGCCAACTCGGACTCGCCCACGTCGATATTGCGTTCCTGGCCCAGCCCATCCAGATGCTCATTGAGCATGCGGCGGTACATGGTGGACATGTAATCCATGAACGCAGCGCGTTCGCCCGCCACCTGGCCCGGTTCGATGCTGGACAGGAAGACATGCGAATTGAAGCGCGCAGCGGCGAACAGGCTCGCGAGGCTGATCCGCTTGAGTCCGTGTTGGCGCGACTGGCGGTTGGTCAGCTCGAGGTACTCGTTCACGCTGGTGAAGAAGGCCGGGTCGAGGTTGTTCGGATTGTCGGCCGCTGGCTGGGCCTGTTGCCCTTGCTGGGCTTGTTCGTCGGCCATGGCCGCAACTCCTGGATCGTTGATGAGCCGACTATTGTCGCGCAACTGTGGGTTCCGAACCAGTTCACCCCTGCAGCGCGAATCCTTCGAGCCCAGCGATGGTTTGCACGTCCTTGTCGCCGCGGCCGGACAGGTTGCACAGCACCAGGCCGTCGCGGGGCAGTTCGCGTGCCAGTTTCAGGGCCTGGGCAATGGCATGGCTGGACTCCAGCGCAGCCAGGATGCCCTCGGTCCTGGCCAGCAGGTGGAACGCGGCCAGCGCCTCGTCATCGGTCACGCCCACATACTCCGCGCGCCCCGCATCCTTGAGGAAGGCATGCTCGGGACCGACGCCAGGGTAATCCAGGCCCGCCGAGACCGAATGGGTCTCGGTGATCTGGCCATCGTCGTCGCAGATCACGTAGGTCCGGTTGCCGTGCAGCACGCCCGGGCGCCCGGCCGCGAGAGAGGCCGCGTGGTGGCCGGTTTCGATGCCCTCGCCCGCCGCCTCGGCCCCCACGATGCGCACGTCGCGATCGTTGAGGAATGCATGGAAGATCCCGATCGCATTGCTGCCACCGCCAACGCATGCCGTCACCACATCCGGCAGGCAGCCGTATTCGGCCAGCATCTGCGCCCGCGCCTCGCGCCCGACCACGGCATTGAAATCGCGGACCATGCGCGGATAGGGATCCGGGCCGGCCACCGTGCCGATGATGTAGAACGTGCCATCCACGTTGCTGACCCAGTCGCGCATCGCTTCGTTCAATGCGTCCTTGAGCGTGGCCGAGCCACTGGTCACCGGGACCACGGTCGCTCCCAGCAGCTGCATCCGGTAGACATTGATCATCTGCCGCTGGATATCGGTGGCGCCCATGTAGACGACGCACTCAAGGCCGAGCCGCGCGGCGACGGTGGCGGAGGCCACGCCATGCTGGCCAGCGCCGGTTTCGGCGATGATCCGGGTCTTGCCCATGCGACTGGCCAGCAGCGCCTGGCCGATGGTGTTGTTGATCTTGTGCGCGCCGGTGTGGTTCAGGTCCTCGCGCTTGAGCAGGATGCGCGCACCGCCGTTTTCACGGCTCAGCCGCTCGGCGAAGTAGATCGGGCTTGGGCGGCCGACGTAGTGCGCCAGGTCGCGTTCGTATTCGGCGATGAAGGCCGGATCGACGCGCGCTGCGTCGTACGCCGCCGCAAGTTGCTCCAGCGGCCCGATCAGGGTCTCGGCGACGAAGCGTCCGCCATAGCGGCCGAAATGCCCGGATGCATCCGGCCAGGCATGGAAATTCATCTGCTCAGCGACCACAGGCATGACAGCTGCTGAGGACGTCGTCCTCGCCAAGTTCGATGCAATCGGCACGTCTCACTTCCTCCACGAAACGACGCATCAGTGCGCCATCCTTGATCCCGGGTCCGCTTTCGATGCCACTGGAGACATCCACGCCCCAGGGCGATGCCGCACGCACGGCGGCGAACACATTATCCGGTGAAAGACCCCCTGCAAGCACGAATGGCTTGCTCATGTCATCCGGGATGCGCTCGATCGCCATGCGCAGGCCACTGCCGCCGGATGCACCGGGCGCATGTCCATCGAGCACGAAGCCGGCTGCATGGGGATAGCGTGAATGCAGCACGCGACCGGAAAGAGCGGCCTCTTCGCCACCCATGCCGATCCCCTTCAGGTACGGCAATCCGAACTTGCGGCAGAACGCATCGTCTTCGTTGCCATGGAACTGGAGCAAGGTCGGGCGTGAATGCGCGATCGCCGCACGCACGTCATCGACCTCGTTGTCCATGAACAGCGCCACCGCATCGACCAATGGCCCCAGCGCATCGCGCAGTCCGCGGGCCGCTTCGGGCGTGAGCCGGCGCGAGCTATGCGGCGCGAAGATAAACCCGACCGCGTCCACGCCCAACTCGCCCGCAAGGCGCACGTCGCCGGCGCGGGTGAGGCCGCAAAACTTGATGCGGGTGCGGAACAGTGCCCGATTCATCTTGCTTCCTCAGCCAACTGCGTCATCCACGCAGACTTCCCGCGGAAGTCCCCATTCTGATGGATAACAAGGCCCGAGGAACACCAGACCGGCAGCGGGCGCGGTCGGCCCGGCCACGCCACGATCGCGGCCGGCCAGCAGTTGCGCGATCCACTCGCGCGGCTGTTCCCCGCGCCCGACGCAGAGCAACGAACCCACGAGATTGCGCACCATGTGGTGGAGGAAGGCATTGGCCTGCACGTCGAATAGCGTTTCCTCGCCATCCTGTCGCACTTCGATCCGCTGGAGGTCGCGGCGCGCATGGCTGGCCTGGCATTGCGAACTCCGGAACGCGGAGAAATCCTGCAGGCCGCGCAACGCCTGGGCAGCCTCGTGCATGGCTTGGCCGTCCAATGGCATCCGCTCCCAACCCAGATACTGGCCCATCAGCGCAGGCCGTGTGATCCGGCTGAAGATCCGGTAGCGGTAACGGCGGGCACGCGCGGAAAAGCGGGCGCTGAAATCATCGGCGACCGGCACGCACCAACGCACCGACATCCCGCGCGGAAGGTTTGAAGTGACACCGAGCTGCCATGCGCGCATGTCGCGCACCACATCGGTATCGAAATGCACGACCTGGCAGCGGCCATGCACGCCCGCATCGGTGCGGCCGGCGCAGACCGTCGTGATCGGTGCATTGGCCACCGTGGAGACTGCACTTTCCAGCGCGGTCTGCAGGCTGCCATCGCGCGCCTGCGACCCTGCGGCGCTCAACCGTTGCCAGCCCGAAAATCCACTGCCGTCGTATTCGATCCCCAGCGCCAGCCGCATGCCTGTCCTTGTGCGCGCCTCAGCCGAGGTCGCGCAGCAGTTTCGATGCTTCGGATCGCAGCATGGAATCGGCGGCGCCTTCCTTCAGTTCGACCAGCAATTGCCTGGCCGAATGCTCGTCGCCGATATCCAGGAACGCACGCGCAAGCTTCATTCGCTGCACGGCGCTGGCAGGCTCCGGCATGGGCTCTGGCGGAAGTTCGGCAGTGGGGACGAAGCGAGGTTCGCTTGCCGTCGGCGCGACCGCGTCAGGCTGTGGCTCGGCATTCACCCAGCGCCCGGAATGCCAGGTAGGTGCGTCGACGTGCGTGGTCGGTGCTGTCGGTGTGGTCGGCAATGCCGCGGCATCCGGGACGTGCCCGCCTGCGTCGACCGCCGTGGGTGGCGGGACGACTCCGTCGACTTCCGCACCCGCATCCCCGGTCAATGGCGCCACCGGCTCGAGTGCCACCGGACTGCGCATGCTGGCCGCCAATGCCTCGCTGTCGAAACCGCGGCGGGCGCGCGGCGCGACCGGGTCGGGCCGTCGGCGCGAGAACAGCCATGCCAGCAACGCCACGCCCAGGATTGCCAACCCACCCCAAAGCCAAGGCATGAAACTGCCGGCATCCGTCGGCGGTTCCGCAGCAGGCTGCGTGGTTTGCGCCGCCGATGCCGCCGCCTGGGCGGGTGGCTTCGCCGCCACTGCAGCGGCCGCAATCCGCGCATCCGCCAGTCGTTGCTGGGCGGCGGCCAGCTCACTGTCCTTCATGGCCAGAAGCTGGTCTTGTTGCTGCTTGAGCGTCTCGAGTTCGGCAACCCGCTCCTTCAGGTCGGTGATTTCCGCCTTGCGGGCAGCCAGGTCTTCATCGCGTTGCTGCAATTGCTGTTGGAGCATGGTGCCCTCGCCTCCGGCATTGGTGCCGGATCGTGTGCCTGCGGCCTTGCCGGCAACCGCTGCCGGCACGATTTCAAGCCGTGCCTGTGCCTGCCGTGGCGCGGTTGCAGGCTTTCGGGTGGTCGCCGGGGTTGCTGTGGGTTTTGCGGTATCCGCGGATGCGGAAGGGCTTGGCCTTGCTGCATCCTTGTTCCCAGGAGCCAGGCCGCGCGTGGGCGCATTGCCTGCAACCGCGGCATCAGGTTGCAGGACCGGCCGCCTTGCTTGCCGCCATTGCTGCATTTGTTCGCGAACCACCAGTTGCGCTTCGTCGGCACCGATGCTGCGCCGGTCTTCGCTGCCCGGGACCCGCAACACCACGCCCTGCCGAAGCAGGTTGATGTTGTCGTTCAGGAAGGCGTCCGGGTTGGCGCGCAGCAAGGCCACCATCGTCTGGTCGAGGCTGTAGGCGCTTGCCTGGCCCAACCCGCTGGCAATCTTCGACAAGGATTCCCCGGCTTTCACGGGACCGTATTGCGACGGCACATTGTCTGCGGGTGGCGGAACCGATAGGGCCGCCACGACCTCGCGAGGTGGGGTGGGCGCTGTCGTGGGTTGCTGCGGTCGGGGCGGTGGCGTGATCGCGCTGGACGCCGGCGCAGGCTCAGCCGCCGGCATCGGCGGAGGCAGCGGATCGGCGACGGCCGCGACCGGCGGCGCAGAGGTGGTCCGAGGCTCAGCCGGCAAGGGTGCTTGCGTGACCGGCGGATCGGCCGGAATCGCTGCAACAGGTCGTTGCACGACGTTCGGCATGGCCACCACCGGCGCACTGATCGCCGGTTGCAGCGGTGCACTGGCCGTCAGCGGCGCATCGACGAGCGCCGAATACTCCCTGACCAGGCGACCTTGCCCCCAATCCACTTCGATCAGGAAATTCAGCACCGCCTGGTTGACGGGGGCCACCGTGGTGACCCGGATCACCGGGCGACCACGCGCATCGTTGCCCAGGCTGAAGCGCAAGTCGGCGGCGATGCCCTGGGGCGGCTCCAGACCTACCCTGCGAAACGTCTCGGGAGATGCCAGGCGTGCCTGCAGGGCCTGGAGTTCACCGGGCGTCGTCGAGACGATCGGGATCTCCGCCAGCAGCGGCTGGTTGATCCGTGACTTGACTTCAATCTGCCCCAGGCCCAACGCCAACGCGTTGCCTGCCGCAAGCAGCAAAACGGTGGCAATTGCGATGCGCAATGTCCTGATCACGTGATTTCCCTTGATTCCCCGCCGTGACTCTAGCCGCGTGCGGCCTTCGCCGGCAACCCGTCCGCCACCAGCACCTCGGCAATCTGCACCGCATTGAGTGCCGCGCCCTTGCGGATATTGTCGGCCACGACCCAAAGATTGAGGCCACGCGGATGCGAAAGATCCTCGCGGATGCGGCCTACGTAAACCGGATCCTTGCCCGAGGCGTGCGTGACCGGCGTCGGATATCCGCCGCCCCGGGCCTCGTCGACCACCTCGATACCCGGCGCCGCTTCGAGCAATTCGCGCGCATGAGCGGCGGTCAGCTTGTCGCGGGTTTCGATCGCCACCGCTTCGGAATGGCCATAGAACACCGGCACGCGGACCACCGTCGCATTCACCAGGATGCTGTCGTCGCCAAGGATCTTGCGGGTCTCCCAGACCAGCTTCATTTCCTCGGTGGTATAGCCGTTGTCCATGAAATCGCCACCATGCGGGATCACGTTGAAGGCGATCTGCACCGGATAGACCTCGGGCTCGGCCTGCCTGAAGGCCAGCAGGCCCGCGGTCTGCCGGCCCAGTTCCTCCAGCGCCTTGCGCCCGGTGCCGGACACCGACTGGTAGGTCGCGATGTTGATGCGCTCGATCTTCGCGGCGTCGTGAAGCGGCTTGAGCGCGACCATCAGCTGCATGGTCGAGCAGTTCGGGTTGGCGATGATCCCGCGCGGACGTTCGCGCGCGGCTTCGGGATTGACTTCGCTGACCACCAGCGGCACGTCGTCGTCGTTGCGGAACGCGGAGGAATTGTCGATGACCACGACACCCGCAGCGGCGAATTTCGGTGCGTACTCCCTGGATACCGAACCGCCCGCCGAGAACAACGCGATGTCGATGTCGGCCGGATCGAAATCCGCCAGGTCCTGCACGTCGATGTCGTCATTCCCGAACTTCACCTGGCCACCGGCGGAACGCGCGCTGGCGAGCGCCACCACTTCGCTGGCCGGGAATCCACGCTCGTGCAGGATCGACAGCATCACCTCGCCGACTGCGCCGGTCGCGCCGACCACGGCGACCTTGAATTGCATTGGATTGCTCATGGTGTCCTTCGTTCGTTCAGGGTTGCGCGGCGGTGAGGGTGGCGGGCATTCGCGAAGCGGCATTTCGAACCGCGAAGCGAGTGCCCGCCGCCCTTACCGTCGCAATCGGTTGATCATCCTGCGCTTGCCGGAATGCGCGGCACGACATCGCCGACATCGCCACATTGCGCACGATGGCGCAACGCCTGGTCCATCAGCACCAGTGCCAGCATCGCTTCGCAAATCGGCGTCGCGCGCAGGCCGACGCAAGGATCGTGGCGGCCGGTGGTGACGATTTCGGTGACGTCACCATGGACGTCCACGCCATCCACCGCCAAGCGCAGGCTGGAGGTCGGCTTGAACGCCACCGAGACCATGACCTGCTGGCCGCTGGAGATACCCCCGAGGATCCCGCCGGCATGGTTGGACTGGAAACCGCCGGGCGTCATCTGGTCGCGATGCGCGCTGCCCTTCTGCGCCACGCTGGCGAAGCCGGCACCGATCTCCACGCCCTTGACCGCATTGATCGACATCATTGCCGCCGCAAGTTCGGCGTCCAGCTTGCCGTAGATCGGCTCGCCCCAGCCCGGCGGCACGCCATCGGCAACGGCCACCAGGCGCGCGCCCACCGAATCGCCGGACTTGCGCAACGCGTCCATGTAGGCCTCGAGCTCCGGGACCTGCGCCGCATCCGGCCAGAAGAACGGGTTGCTTTCGACCGCGTCCCAGTCGTGGCGGTGGGGGACCACGTCGCCGATTTGCGCCACGTGGCCACGCACCTGCACGCCATGGCGTTCGGCCAACCACTTCTTGGCAATCACCCCCGCGGCGACGCGCATCGTGGTTTCGCGCGCGGATGAGCGACCACCGCCACGCGGATCGCGCAGGCCGTATTTCTGCCAGTAGGTGTAATCGGCATGGCCGGGGCGGAATTGCTCGGCGATGCGGCTGTAATCCTTGCTGCGCGCATCGGTATTGCGGATCAGCAGGGCGATCGGGGTACCGGTGGTGAGGCCTTCGTAGACGCCAGACAGGATTTCGACGTCGTCGGCTTCGTGCCGCTGCGAGGTATGCCGCGAGGTACCGGTCGCGCGGCGCGCCAGGTCCTGCGCGAATGCTTCCGGCGCAATCGCAAGCCCAGGCGGACAGCCATCAATCACGCAACCGATCGCCGGCCCATGCGATTCGCCGAAGGTGGTGACGCGCAGCAGGTGGCCAAACGTGTTCAATCGTCAGAACAACCCGGCGCCGGTCGCCGCTTCGCGTGCATCCGCCAGCCGCGTGATTCTCGCGTTGTGCGCGACCAGATCAGCGCATTCGGCGACGAAGATCCCCATCTGTCCGACCTTGAACTCCACCCAGACCAGCGGCAGTTCGGGCAGCAGCTTGACCAGCGCCTGTTCGGCCTCGCCCACTTCGCAGATCAGCAAGCCGTCGCGGTCCAGGTGCAGCGGCGCGTCGCGCAGGATCCGCAACGCCAGGTCCAGGCCATCATCGCCGGCGCGCAGGCCGAGTTCCGGCTCGTGCGCGTATTCGCCGGGCAACGCGTCGGTTTCATCGTTGGTGACGTAGGGCGGATTGGTCACGATCAGGTCGTAGTGCTGGCCGGACAGCCCGGCGAACAGGTCGGATTTCAGCAGGCGCACGTTGTCGGCATGCAGGCGCTGCTTGTTCTCGTTGGCCAATGCCAGTGCGGCGTCGCTGATGTCGATGCCATCGACATGCCAATCCGGGTTGTAGTGCGCCATCGCGACTGCGATGCAGCCCGAGCCGGTGCACAGGTCGAGTGCGCGACGGACTTCACGGTCACCCAGCCACGGCTGGAAGCCGGATTCGATCAACTCGGCGATGGGCGAACGCGGCACCAGCGCGCGTGGGTCGGACTTGAAGCTGAGGCCCGCGAACCAGGCCTCGCCGGTCAGGTAGGCGGCCGGGATGCGCTCCTCGACACGCCGCAGGAACAGGCTGAGGACCTCTTCCTTTTCCGCCTCGGTGACCCGCGCATTGCCGTACACGGGCGACAGGTCGTGCGGCAGGTGCAGCGCATGCAAGGTCAGTTGGGTCGCCTCGTCCAGCGCGTTGTCGTAGCTGTGGCCGAACGTCAGCCCGGCCGCGTTGAAGCGGCTGCCGCCATAGCGGATCAGATCGATGATGGTCTGCAGTTCCTGGGACATGGCGGGTCGTTCGCGGTGGCTTGGCACCAAGCATCGCAGTATAGCGGTGGTGGGTCGGTATCATGGCGACTCGTCCTTGCTGCCTACTTATTGCGGATCACCATGTCGAAACGCACGTTGCTGCTGTTGATCATCACCGGACTTGCCACCGCAGGCGGGCTGTGGGCCGCACTGGGATGGTTCGGGCGCGGCACGACGGCCTCGTCATTGCCGGCGGTCAGCAGCATGACCCTGCTGCCCACGCCACGCGTGCTGCCCGCTTTCTCGCTGCAACAGTCAGACGGTACCGCGCTGACCGGCGAGGAGCTTCGCGGCCATTGGACCGTGGTGTTCATCGGCTTCACCCACTGCCCGGACATCTGCCCGACGACCCTGGCCGAATTGAGCGGCGCCCAGAAACAATGGACCACCTTGCCGGCGGCCACCCGCCCTCGGGTGTTGTTCATATCCGCTGATCCCGAACGCGACAGCCCGAAGCTGACCGGCGATTACGCGCATGCTTTCAATTCCGACTCGCTGGCTGCCACCGCACCGGTGCCTGAACTTGAAGCATTCACGCGATCGCTGTCGCTGGTCTTCATGAAAGTGCCCAGTCAGAACGGCCCGGGTCCAAGCGGCAACCCAGCCGACTACAGCATCGACCATAGCGCCTCGCTCATCGTGCTGGATCCGCAGGCGCGCATGGCCGGCGTGATCTCGCCGCCGTTCGACCCCAAGGCGATCGCCGCCGACCTGATCGCGTTGACCAGGGCATCACCATGAGCCTGCTCACGACCCTCACCTACGCATTGCCGCATCGCCTGCTGTCGTCCCTGGCACGCGCGCTGGCGTATTCCGACAGCCCGACGACCAGCCGCTGGCTGATCGATACGGTGACGCGAAAGTTCGGCGTGGACCTGGCGGAAGCCGCCCAACCCGATCCCCGCGCGTACCCGACCTTCAATGCCTTTTTCACCCGTGCCCTGACGCCAGGCGCGCGCATCGCCGACCCTGATCCCACCGCGCTACTGATGCCGGCAGACGGGCGGATCAGCCAATGCGGCGACATCGTCCCCGTCGGCAATGGTGACGGCCGCATCTTCCAGGCCAAGGGCCAGTCGTTCACCGCCGGCGAATTGCTGGGCGATGCCAGCGCCGCCGCGCCCTTCGCCGATGGCGTGTTCGCAACCGTGTACCTGTCACCACGCGACTACCACCGCGTGCACATGCCATGGACCGGCACCCTGCGCGAAACCGTGCACGTTCCGGGCCGGCTGTTTTCGGTCGGCCCCGACGCGGTGCGTTCGGTGCCGCGCCTGTTCGCCCGCAACGAGCGCCTGGTCTGTCACTTCGATACCGATTTCGGGCCGATGGCGATGGTCATGGTCGGGGCCCTGCTGGTCTCGGGCGTCGAAACGGTCTGGAGTGGCATCGAAATCCCGGCGTACGGCGACCGCATGACCACCAAGGACTATCGCGGCCAGGGCATCACCCTGGAGCGCTTCGCCGAGATGGCGCGCTTCAACTACGGCAGCACGGTCATCGTGCTGCTGCCAAAGGGCGCTGCGACGCTGGATGCGCGGCTTTCAGCGGAAATGCCCGTTCGGCTGGGGCAACGGCTGGCTGCACGCGCCTGACCTTCAGCAAGGATGGACGGGATCCCGGCGCACGCCGGGAGGTCAGGTGCCAGCGACAGCCGGGCCAACGCGCCGCAACCTCAGTCCTTGCAGTCCTGCAGATCGAGTGATTGCCCCGGCCGGATCGCATAACCCGGCGCCTTCAGCTTGTTGGACTTGGCGAGCTCACGAAGCTCGCAGCCTTGCTTGCGGGCGATGCTGCTCAAGGTATCGCCGCGCTGCACTTTGTAGCGCTTCGGGCCGGACTGTTTCGAGGGTTTGGCAGGCGCAGGTGACACGGCCGCAGCCATCGGCGGCGCGGCGGTCGTCAACGGTCCGATCCGCACCAGCGCCGACTGCACATTGCTGGCCACCAGTTGCCTGGCCAGCCCCGCGCGCTGCCTGCCGGGCGCGCAATAGCGCTCATACAGCGGGACCAGGCGAGCGGTCACATTCAGCGCACTGCCCGCCGGCAGCCATGCGTCGGCGGCATGCCGCGGGTTCAGGTTGCGCAATGCCCGCATGTAGCCATCGCGCGAGCCGCTGTTGCCGAGGCAGATGGTCAGTTCGTAGATCGAGGTGGGCTGCATCAACCTGATTGTCGCCGGCTTGCTGCTGACCCGCGGCCACTGGATCCCGTAGTCGCGCGGGTGCAGGTAAAGCCATGCCGCGGCAATCACCATCGGCACGTAGTCCTTGGTTTCCGCAGGGAACTGGCTGTAGACATCCGCGTCCCAGAAGCTGCGGCCACCCGTGCTCTGGTAGACGCGCGCGGCGCGCCCTTCGCCACCGTTGTAGGCCGCGAGCGACAGCTCGATGCTGTTGTTGAGGCCGCCCATGCGCTCGGTCAGGTACGCCGCCGCCGCATCTGCCGAGGCGCGCGGGTCGTAGCGGGTGTCGAAGCCGGTCCCGTCATCGCCCAGCCCGAAGCGCTTGCCGGTCGCGGGCATGAACTGCATCGGGCCAACCGCGCCTGCGGGCGAGCCGACATGCACCTTGCCGTTGGATTCCTTGGCCATGATCCCGAACAGCAACGCTTCCGGCAGCCCCTGGCGCTTGAACGAGGGCGACATCAGGTGCCGCATGTAGCGGTAATTCTCATAGCTGTCCATCAGCGACGGCCGCATGTCGGTCAGCCAGCGGCGAATGCCTGCCTGCACCGCCGGGTTGAACTGGACCATCCGCACGAAACGCTGGCCTTCTTCGCTGAGCAGGGAGACGGCATCCGCGCCGGCGGGGACGTCGGCATCGGCCAGGTCGCGCTCGTCGATGTAATCCTCGCCGTACTCGCCGGTGATGTCGTCGCCGGTTCCGGGCGCGGTTGCGCCCAGCAGGCGTTCGTAGGTCGCCAGCAGCTTCTTGAGTTCACAGCCCCGCTGCTTTGCGCAGGCTGCAACCACGGTATCCATGTCGTCCAGCGCTGCCTTGGTCGCAGTGGCGGTGGTGGCTGCATCTTCCGCCAGCAAGCCATCTCGATACTGCTTTTCGGCGGCGTCCATGCGTTGTTGCAGGACCGCAGTCGCGGCCAGGTCGCGGCGCGACTGGGCCTGCGCGGGGGCAGTGGCAAGGGTGGCGAGCAAGGCGGTGGCGAGTGCAGCGAGGGCAGGAATCAAGCGAGGGGACATGACGTCACCGGCAACCAGGGAACACGCAGGGTAGCCGCCTGCCGGAAGCAGGGGCAACCCGTCCGGGGCGAATCCCGCGCAAACCGTACAGGCAACCACCCGCAGGAAACGGGCGCTTCCCGGCGCATCCGCATAGAATCAAGTGCTCGCATTTCTCCACGAGACACCATGGAACAGGCAGCGCTCCCACCGATCCTTGTCGGCAAGGCCATCACCACCGCAACCGGCGGCAACGTGCATCTGTTGCCCCGCTACGGCAACCGCCATGGACTGGTGGCTGGCGCGACCGGCACCGGCAAGACCGTGACCCTGATGACCTTGGCCGAAGGCTTCTCGCGCATTGGCGTCCCGGTCTTCCTGGCGGATGGCAGGTGCTGGCCGAGCTGCCCCGGACGATTCCCGGCGTCGACTGCATCGAAACGCTGGTCATCGACGACGGCAGCAGCGACGGGACGGCCGCCGTCGCCCACGCCGCCGGCGCCACCCATGTCATCCGCCACCCGCGCAATCTGGGGCTGGCCCAGGCGTTCCAGACTGGTATGGACAGCTGCCTGGCGCTGGGGGCCGACGTCATCGTCAACACCGACGCCGACAATCAGTATCCCGGGCGTTACATCCCGGAGCTGGTGACCACGCTGATTGAGCAGCGGGCCGATATGGTTATTGGCGACCGGCAGGTGCAGACGATTGCCCATTTCTCCGGGCTGAAGAAGTGGCTGCTCTCGCTCGGCAACTGGATGGTACGCAACGTCAGCGGCACCGAAGTGACTGACGCGGTCAGCGGCTTCAGGGCCTATTCGCGCGAGGCGGCGCTCCACTTCACCATTCTCACCCGCTACAGCTATACGCTGGAGACAATTATCCAGGCGGGCAAGATGGGGCTGGCTATCGAAAGCGTACCCGTGACGACCAACCCGCCCACGCGGCCGTCGCGCTTGCAGCGCAGCATGTGGCACTTCATCAAGGCCCAGGCGGGAACGATTATGCGGCTGTATGCGTTCTATGAACCGCTGCGGACGTTCAGTTATATTGCTGTGCCGTTTCTGCTGGCGGGAGCGGCGCTGTGGCTGCGCTTCTTTATTTTCTATCTGACTGGCGAAAGCGGCGTCGGCCGGTTTATCCAGTCATTGACGTTGGGCACCGGCCTGCTGTTGGTTGGCGTGCTTATTGTGTTGTTCGGAATCCAGGCCGACATCTCCGGCAAACACCGCCAGATTACGCAAGAGGTGCTCTACCGGCTAAAACGGATGGAGCTGGGCCAGATGAACCCGGACGAGATTGGGTGCGAGGAGCCGCAGGACCATGGCAGCGCGTAGGTTGCTGTTCTGGCGGGGGTTGGCATGTGTGATAGTGCTGCTGCTGGTGGCGGGCATTGTCGCCTGTACGCCAGGCGGTCAGACTACAGGTGGAGAAGAACCGATGATTGAGATAACACTGGACAAACAAGACGACAACGCTCTGGTTGAATACCGTCCTGGCGCAGCCATCATTACCGTCGACAGTGAGCGCGGCATCGGCGGAATGCGGGCCGAGCTGACAGAAGGCGCATGGCCGGAAGCAGTTCTCGTGCGGCTGCGGCTGACCGGACTGGAGCGGCTGGAGGTGGCTTACGGACCGACCACCATCGTGACGGTCGTCTCGTCTACGTCCGACCCAGGCCCACCGGCGACGCTCCTCACCCGTGATGAGAACGACAGCGTGACGGAAACCACTGCACTGCTCCCGTCGCAGCAGTGGCCATTTCGCTGCATTCCGACACGCAAGATCCGCCGGGTATTCCGCTCCGTGATGGTTACTTCGAGATAGCCCTACCTGCCCACTTCCTGGAATCGCGTGAGGATGCGTTCACGCTGCAATGGATCGATTTCTATCGTTGAGGCACTTACTCTTCGGGGGTGTCAGTTGAGTCAAACAGAGCCTTTCGAGGCTCCCAGTTCCGTACCTGACGAAC
Organism: uncultured Chloroflexia bacterium; assembly: GCA_963715935.1. Lineage (GTDB taxonomy): Bacteria > Chloroflexota > Anaerolineae > Promineifilales > Promineifilaceae > Promineifilum. The sequence continues at coordinate 111,531 of CAVQSM010000012.1, forward strand.
GGTGTCGAATACCATCAGCAAGACGATGACCCCATTGACCGACATGAACATCGTCACAAATTTGCTGATGTCGTGGTCGGTACCAGATCACCATAGCCGATCGTGGTGAACGTGATGATGACAAAGTAGAAGGAGTCGACCCAGCTCCACCCTTCCAGCCAGCGATAGAGTACAGCGCTCAGGGTTATCGACAGTCCGGCATAGAGCAAGACAGGTCGCGCACGCGGATCGCCAAGGACATCTAGAAAGAAGAATCGTCTTAACGGGATGTGGCGGCGGCCAGAGTCGGAATCACTCATGTCAAATCGTTTCCGTGGGTCGCAGCGCGCATCATGCAGGCTCTAGATGGACCGTCTGATCAACGTGACCGAACAGCTTACATTCCGTCTGCGTGCCGTTGTTGGCAGGCAGGATGGTGATGTTCTGCTTCTTGCCCCCCAATACGGCAAAGACAGTTAAATCTTTCCCATTCGATTTGTAGGTGGCGTTCTCGTCCAGGTGTGAGTTCAGCTTGAGCCGGGCCGGGCCGGAGGTGGCGCCGGGCTGTTCGTCCAGCAGGTTCAGATGGATGTTGAGGTCGCCGTTGTAGCCGAGGATGCTAATCTTGCCGGCAATGGCCACTTCATAGTCTGACATCTTCGCCACGCTGCCCTGCCCAACTTTGATCCAGACGACCTTCTTGGCCTTCACATTTACATTCTGTCCCGCTCGGGTGCCTTTCGCCACATAGGGGGTAATCGTTGCCATCTGGTTGGTCTCCTTATTGTTCTGATGTGCCGGTCAGAGCGCGATCAGGCCGCAGTCGTATCGTCCGGACGAGGGGTATTGTCCCCGCTTTGGGGCAATTCGGCCAACCATACCGCCGCATCGCGGATGGCCGCTCTTGTCGATTCGCCGATAATGGGCGTCGCCTTGTAGAGGTCGGCTTCCGGGATCGCTTCGTAGGTCTCAGTGGCCAGGAGCTGTTGGAGGACGTGGGGGTTGAGGCCGGACAACATCAGTTTGCCACCGATGGACGCCAGCCGCCCGGCATACTGCTCCAGCACGAGGATGAAGGTTGAACCGATTTCGTCCTGGTTGCGCAGCCGCAAGATGACCACGGCCCCCTCGGACTCGTCCGGATTGGGCAGCAGCTGTTGCAGCGTGCGGGCAGCCGCAAAGTAGGTATTACCTCGCGAATAGAGAATCGTCGTCTCTCGGCTGGGCAGGGTGGCAGGCGCTTCTTCTTCGATGAACGTCGTTTCGTCCACCAGTCTCATTGACAGCAGGCGCACCTGCTCCGACGATGTGAAGGTGAAATCGACAAACGACAGGAAGACGCCGATCAGAATGGCCTGTGGCACAGGCAGCACCAGCGTGGCGATCAGCGTGGACAGCATGACCAGCCGCTTGGACCAGCCCAGGTCCCAGACGTCGCCAATCTCCTCGGCGTCGATGATGGATAGGCCGATGAGAATGAGCGCGCCGGCGATGGCGGGCATGGCCACATCTTCGACCAGGCCGGCAAAGAAGAAGACGAAGATCAGCACAAAGGGCCCGATCAGGATGTTGGCCCAGCGTGACCGGGCGCCGGTGCTCATGACAATGCCCGTCGCGCCAATCGAGCCGCCCAGCGGCATGCCCCGGAAGAAGCCCGCCACAATGTTGGCAATGCCCTGCGCCGTGAAGTCGCGCGAGGCGTCGGCATAGGAGCCGTCCGGGTTGGGAATCGTCTGACTGACGCCCGCGCTCTGCACCAGCCCAATAAGAGCGATGGCAAAGGCAGGCAGGAGCAGTTGGCGCACGATCGACAAATCGGGCAGCGTTGGTCGGGGCAAGCTGCCGACGATCTCGTTGGTGTCGCCGACGACTGCTACGCCTTCCAACCCCAGCAGGCCGACGGCCAGCGAGGCAGCAATGATGCCCAGGGCAAACGACAGATTCGCCAGCCGGGTGCGGGTCAGGAACCAGATAAAGGCGATCGTTCCCAGACCGATTAGCAGAGTCGTCCAATCAAACTGGTTCACATTGAGCATCGTGTCCACTCCGCGGACGACGGAGTTGCTGAAGCCGCTTCTATAACCGGTCAGGTCACCAAGTTGGCCCAGGATGACGAGGATAGCCACCCCGGTCAGGAAGCCGCGCATGACGGTGTTGGAGATGAACTTGGTGTACTGGCCCAGCTTGAGGAGGCCGAACGCCAGTTGGTACAGGCCGATCAGAATGGTCAGGGTAAACAACACAGGGAGCTGCTGGTCGGGCGAGAAGTCGACCAGCACATCGGCCGTCGCCAGCGCCATGGCCCCTGTCAGACCAATGGCCATGAACTGGCTGCCGGTAAACAGCGAGCCGATGGGCACGCCGGTCATCAACGAGTTGAAGCCTTGCGTGGGGTTGACGGTCGCTAGAATGGCTGTGGCAATCGCGTCGGGAATGGCGATGACGGCCGAGACGGCCGCCGACACGACATCTGCCCCTATGTTCTTTGCCGAGAAATCGAAACGAGCCACAAGCCCTCCTTCCGCTCAACGGTGGATGAGGATCCTCAAACCGCACGCGATTCTAGCAGAGGGGAAGCGGGCTGTCAGGAGATGGGTGGCCGTAATGGGAGTGTATTTGGCGTATGTATCCCGGAGTCACTACTGCCACGTTCGACCGCCGTCCCCTCACCACCCCAATAGCTCCATTAAGCCGTCCGGGTAGAGCGGAGGCGCACCTTCCTGGAGTAACTCCTCACGAGAGAGCCACACGGTCTGGAAATCCTCATCGATATCGTGCTCGTGGCCGCGCAGGTCCGGTTCATCATAGAGCATCCGGTCGACGAACGAGCCATCGTAGACCATGACGATCTCGTGTCCCGGCTGGCCGTTAAACATGAAGATGTTCTCCAGCGTGCCCAGATAGCGCAGGTTGGTGACGGCGGCGCTCAGCTCCTCGTGGATCTCACGCACGATAGTCTGGGCGCTTGTTTCGCCAAACTCAATCGCCCCGCCGAGAGGTCGGTAGAACGTTTCGCCGCCGGCCGGATCCTGGCCCACGGAAGCGAGCAGGCGGCCCTTATGCAGAAACAGGCAAATCGCCAGCGGCCGAATGCGGTGCTGCCAGAGGGTTGTCATGCGTCAGGTGCGGCAACCGAAGCCACTGCCGGCCGCAGCGCGCGCCAGAGCGGACCGTCCTGTCGCTGGGCGCGGCGGTCGAGGTCGCTGACGGCCAGAATGACGCCGTCGCGACAGCGATTGGTCAGACCGCGCACGATACGGGCCAACAGTTCATTCCGCACGGCAAAATCCTCCTCCACCGTCCAGGGTAGGTCGGCCGCCCGGCTCTGAGCCAGCACAAAGGCGTTGCTCAGCGGCTGGCGCGGAATGTCCCACCATCCCTGGGCGCTCGTTTCCAGCCAGACTTGAATGCGCACCGGCTCCCCGGCGAGCAGGTAGCCGTAAATGGTGGAGATGGTGATGCCGTCGGGGTCGGGCGGTTCGCCCCAGTCGGGCGGATTGGCTGTCACCAGCCCTTGATTGACGGCGTCGATGAATGCCGCGCCGCTCTCGGCCGGGATAGGCAGTCCCATCGGCGCGGCGGCATTGCGCACCCGAGCGGCCGCCCGCACCAGCCAGTCGGCGACGGCCGCCCCCGCCAGGTCCGGTTCCGGTTGGAAGCGCGGTTGGGCCAGTAGTTCGTTGAACAGCCGGTGCAGGAAGTGGTCGATCGTCACCTGATACCCATTCTCTTCCAGCCAGAGGCGCAGCTCCTCGGTTAGCGCAATGGCGTTACCGCCGACGCGCTCCGCGATACGCGGATCGAGCGATTCGGCTGGCAGCAGCTCCGGCGTCTCTGCCCGGTAAAGTCCATTCGTCAGCAGTTGCGCCCGTGCCGGGTCCAGCCCGGCGATGGACAGCGTCAACGCCTCGGCCACGTCATAAGGAGCCGGGTGGACGCCCCAGTCCGGGTGGGCCAGCGCCAGCCAGGTCAACCACGCGCGCACGCGCGGCTCCTCGCGGGGGCTGGAGCGCCGCCGCAGCAGTCGGTACGGCAAGCCCGCCTCCTCCAGCGCATTGGTCAACATGTAGCGCAGCGCGCCATCGAGATAAGGGGCGATGATGGCAATATCGCGCGGGGCCACGCCCTCCACGTAGACGATTTCATGCAGAACGGCCGCCAGGTTGTTGACCATCTCGCGCCGGTAGCGACCGTCGACCACACCGAGCAGCCGCGTCCCGGCCTCTGCCCCGGGCAGCTTCGTCGGCCGCTTCGTATGCAGCAGATCGTTCTCCACGAGATTGGCCAGCAGTGTCATTTCCGGTGGAGCCACGAAGCTGTCGGTGAAGGTGAACACCTTGTCGCAGCGCAGGGCGAAGGCGGGCGCGCCGTGGGGGTCGGCCGCCAGAAAGCGCTTGTAGCCGCCGCCTTCGTCATGGGCAATCGCCGTTGTCTGCGTCTCGTCCATCAACCCGGCCACGAAGTTCTGCCCGGCGGGGGTCTGTTCCTCAATGTTGTCGACGATGAGGTGACGATATCGCTCGCGGAAGTAGCGGTGGAATTCCGGGTGGCGCACCAGTTGGGTGTCGAACACTTCCACAGCCAGCGAGAGATCGAGCAGGCTGTTGATCAGGCAGCGGCGGCGGAAGGCGCGGGCAGCCATCGCCGCATCGTCCAGATGACGCAGCCGCTCCGGGTCGCCGGTCCATGTCGCTGCCTGCCGGACAATCGCCTCTTCCAGTGTCAGCCCATTGAGCGCCGCACGGTTGAGCGTGTCCAGCAGCTGGCTGACAATCTGCTGCGGTCGCAGGCGCAGATCGGCAAACGCCCCCTCCGCCAGCAGCGGGTTGACCACCTGCCACATCAGCAGTTGGGCCAGGTCGTAGGTCAGGAAGGTCGGTGGCTGGTATGGTCGCTCGAAGCCCGCATCCCGCGCCACCAGGGGCCAGAAGAGCGACACCAGCGATTCGGCCATGCGGTTATAGGTGGTGACATTGAGTTCGGAGTAGGGACCGATAGAGGCGATGCGAACGGCCGTCTGGTAGGCAATGCGCTGTTCCGGTTCCGCTACCAACACCAGCATCGTATAGGCCGGTTCGCCTTCGGACAGCAGCCGTACCAGCCGGGCCTGGAGCGCGGTCGTTTTGCCGGTCCCGGCGGGGCCGGTCAGGAAGCTGCTGCCGTCCGACTCAATGGCGGCTTGCTGGAGCGGAGTCAGGTCGGGCAAAGGCGGCCTTTACAGCTGGCGGTAACGCAGCCGGACAGCGCCCAGGTTGACGATGTCGCCATCGCGCAGCTGTGTGCCATACTCCGGCACGGGTTGCTCGTTGACAAAGGTACCACTGGTGCTGCCCTGATCGTAGATGCGATAGTGGGTGCCTTCCAGCCGGAAGACGGCGTGGTAGCGGCTGACCGTAATATCGTCACGGAAAGCGACATCGACCTGTGAGGGCGAGCGGCCAAACTTCACTTCAACCTCGCCCAGGGTGATCTCGTCCGGCATATAGGTCTGGCTCTCCAATACGTCCAGATGGGCCATAATGAATGGCTGTGCGCCGGGAACCGCGGTACTGCCCGCCATGGTTCCTGTGCCGCCAGCGCCGGGCATACTCTCTGGCGGAGGGGGTGTGGTGCCACGACGACGCGAACGGCGTGACGACCTGTTGCTCTGGCTGCGCCGCCACAACCAGAGGAGCAGTCCGCCCACCAGCAGTGCACCCAGTCCGATGGCTACCCAGCGAACCCAACCGGGCAACCCGGCCGGCTGCAGCGCCTCGGGCACGACCCGCTCCCCTTCGGTGATCGAGATGACGACCGGTCCGCTGGAAGCCGACATGCCCTGGTCGTCGGTCACTACCACTTCCAGACGGTTGTCACCAAAGTCCAGATTGCCTAGCTCAGCCGTGAAATCTTCCAGCTGGGAGGGGGGGATGTCCATGACACGAACACTGTTAGACAACAGTCCCGCGTCGGTGATTCCGCGCACCTCGCCATCAAGCCAGCTAACCGTGGAAGACAGCCGCAGCGACACGGGATCGATCATGTCCGGCAGCGTCAGCGTACGATTCTCAAACGGAATGTTGAGCGTCACGTTTGGCGCAGCGGCCGGGACGGTCACGTCGATGCTGTCGCGCAGGTCGGGATTGTCGACCACTGAAAGCTCGACCGGGAATGTGCCTGCCGCCGGGTTTGTCACCGTATAGCGCAGGAGGCCCTGGTTGCGGAATGAGGCAATGCGATTCCAGATGGTGGCCAGCCCGTCAGGATTGGACAGGTCGGTGGCCACAGCCCGCGTCCCAGCGGCCACGTCCAGCAGGTATTGGCGGCCTAACTCCTGGCCCGCGCTGATCAACTCCGGGTTGTTGACGCGAATGGTGTGGATTGGCACACCCTGCGTACTGGCGCGAACAGGGACTTCGCCTGGCTCGGCCGTACTGACGGCGTCGGTACCGTCGGTCAGCAGCACCAGCGAGGCGGCCATCGCCGGATTCGGCTTCAGCCCTTCGATCTGGTCCAGCATGGCCAATGTGCTGTCATAAAGCGCAGTCAATCCTTCTTCCGGAACGATATCGCTCGTGTCAACCAGGTTGGCTACCTCGTTGTGGAATGTGGTCGGCGCCAGCAGCTCGCGCGGCCCGTCCGGGCCAATCTGGTAGACCGCTACGGCGTCGAGCGTTTCCTGCATCGTGGCCGGTCCGGCAAACTGGCGGATGGCGTTCTCAATGGCGGCCAATTCGCCCTCAATGCCACTCGGTGCGTCAATCAGGAATACCGTCAGGGTGCCGACCGGACGGGTGCCCTCATAAGTCACAACGTCGGCCGCTTGCCCGCCGTGGGTCAGGAAAAAGCGCTCGGCGGGCAGGTCGAGCGGGTTGCCCTGCCCGTCCATACCGTAGACCTGTAGCTCGACGCTGGGGAACGTGTCGGTGTTCTCACCCGTGACAAACAGGCGACCTAACTGGCTCGCATCCTGGGCCTGTGCCGGCCACACGGCGATGAGAGTCAGCAAGAGCGCGAATGTCACTACCCATCCGGAACGTTTTAAGGCACGGTGCATGATGTTTTCCCTTTGGCAATGGTTACCTTGTTATAATAGCAGACGTCCAACGGATTGGAAACATGCCCTTCGTAAAAAAGTCACGCCGCCACACTCTGGTCTTCCTGCTGCTCTTCCTGCTGCTGGGCGGGTTGGGACGTGGTCTGGTTCAGGCCCAATCTGATACGGATCTACGCATTACCGGGGTGGATCTGTCCGACTTTCCGGACATCAACGTGCGAGTCCTGGCCACTGACGCCAACGGCTCGCCGCTGGCTGATCTGAGCAATCTGGTCGTGCGTGAGAATCGGGTGCCGGTGGCTGAGCGCACATTGAGCCGGGTGCCTGTGGGTGTCGATCTGGTCTTCGTTCTCGACGCCAATCCCAGCCTCCTACAAAGCGACGACGGCAGCGGCGTCACCCGCCTTGACAAGGTGAGAACCAGCCTCGGTCGCTTTGCGGGGGAGGGGATGGACAGAGACGGCCTGGATCGGGTTAGCGTCATCGTGCCCGACCCAACAGGCGAAGGGGCAACGTTCCTCATCGAAGACGCCTCCTCGCCGGCGGATCTGACTGGCGCTCTGGCTGCCTACGACCCGGGCGAACCGCCACGGGTGACGCCCCTGAACGAGATGATCGGCTCGGCGCTCGACCACCTGGCCGCCGGACAAGTTGACGGCCGCTACCAGGCTGTCGTCTTGCTGACCGATGGCGCCCGGCTCGGCCAGCAGCTCGACTACCCGACCCTCACCGGCGCAGCCCAGGCGGGAGGCGTGCCCATCTGGCCAATCATTCTTGGCGCCACGGCCGACCCGGAAGAGATCGATAATGTTACCCGGCTGGCTGCGCCCACGGGCGGGCAATATACGCATATGCCCGAGCCTGAAGGGACCGATCCCCTTTACGGCCGACTGCGGGCGCTGGGCCAGCAGACAAATGTGCAATACCGGTCGCTGCTCCGGCGACCAGGCGACTACGAGGTGTCGGTTAGCGTGGGCAACACGATGGTCGGCGCCCCCTTCACGTTGATCCTGGAACAGCCTGTCATTGCGCTGGACCTGCCACGCACGACGATTGAGCGAGCGGGCAGCGCTTCCGACTCGCCCTTGCCGCTGCTGCAGCCGGCGGCCGTTGCGCTGGACGTAGCGTTCGACTGGCCCGATGGTCTGCCCCGCGAGTTGACGGAGCTGGCGTTCCTTGTCGATGGCCGCCGCCAATCGCTGCCGTTCGATATTCAACCAGACGAAACGGGCCGTCTGGCTATCACCTGGGATATTAGCAACCTGGATGAAGGGGTCTACGACCTGCAGGTGCAGGCCCGTGACGAGTTGGGTTACACGATCAACAGCCCGGTCCTGCCCGTGACCATCAGCGTGACGCGCCCTGCACCGCCTGCGCCCACTCCCGATCCCACCCCCATCGCCCTGCCGCAGTTCGAGCTGCCTGTGCCTCCGGAGCTGGAGGAGCCGCTTCTGCTGGCCGCGCCGGTGCTCATTGCGCTGGTGGTGGCGGGTGTTGTTGGCTTGTGGGGGTGGCGACGGATCAAGCGCCGCCAGGCGGCCGAAGCAGCGGCTGCGCGTGAGGCGGCCTTTCGCACGGCGGCAGCCCCGCGCCCCGCGCCTCCGGACGTGCGCCACAAGCCATATCTTGTGCGCCTAGACGAGAGCGGCCTGGCCCTGGAGCGGCGGCCGCTGGAGACGGCCGACGTAACGATTGGCCGCGACCCGGAGCACGCCACGTTTATCATCGACGAAAGTGCGGTTAGCCGTCTCCACGCGCGCATTCGGCGCAACGCGGCCGGGGAGTATTGGCTCTATGATGAAGGCAGCGGCAGCGGAACTTTCCTCAACTACGAACGACTGGCGTTGGCCCCGCGCGAGCTGGCCCACGGGGACAGGGTGCAGTTTGGCCACGCTACCTACCGTTTCACACTCGAGCTGCCCCCCACTTCGACAGAAAACGAGGTAGAATCTGTGGCGACCGAGCCACCTGACGCAGATTCCATCGAAGACAACGAGACGTAGATCTGTTGTCTATCTCAGGAGAGCACCCATGACCCCACGTTCACTAAAGACCTTGATCCTGGCATCTCTGCTTGTGCTGGTTGTTTTGGCGGCCGCCGGCTGCGGCGGATTGACGCTGCCTCAAACCGACGGCTCCGCTCCCGTCGTGGTTACGTCCGAACCGGCCAGCGAAGTTGGCCAACCGGGTGTGCTCATGTGCACGCCGCCGGCCTGTGCGCCGGGCGAGGTCTACGCTTGCGGCGAGGGGGATTGCCCCGGCGGCTGCGGCACGATTTGTGTCGTTCCGACAGTGGAGCCGATGCTGATGTGCACGCCCCCGGCCTGCGGGCCGGATGAAGTCTACGCCTGCGGCGAAGGCGACTGCCCGGGCGGCTGCGGCACCATCTGTGTGCCGGCCGACACGATGGACAACGAGTCGGTTGACGCCAATCCGCTCGGTGGCGAAGCGGGCGGTGGTGCGCCCCCGGACGTGCCCTGCCGACTGGGAAGGACTGGAAGGCTGGATTACGGAGCAGTGGCGGGCCGGCAGCAATCCCGCGGCCGTTCGGGCGGCGCTCCAGACCACGGGCTGGCAGCGGGACTTCAACGATTGGCTCTCGGCCGATTTCGACGGCGACCTGCGCGACGAATGGGTGATGGTTCTCTACGACAACTCGCTCCCGTCTGCGCCGTTTGGAGAGCCGGGCAATCTGTGGATTGTCAATGGCAACGGCGTCATCTTCCAATACTATCCGCTGCCCAGCAGCGATATCTATGAGTTTCTGGCCCCGGAGATCGTGGGGCTGGCAGATATGACCGGGGATACATTGCCCGAATTGGTGGCCAATGCCGAGATTTGCGGCGCCCATACCTGCTACGGCAACTACCGCGTCGTCCGCTTTGCGGGAGATGTGTATGCTGACGCGGTCGATCGGCCGTCGCTGGGTGAAGGCGATCCGACCAACACCATCAGCCTGAGCTATCCAACCGTGCGCCTGGAAGATTTGGAGCAGGACGGCACGGCTGAACTGCTGATCAACGGCGGGACGATTGGCTCTGTGGGCGCAGGGATCATCCGACCCCGCACCGAAATCTGGTCGTGGGACGGGACGGCCGTCCGGCTGGCCGACACCCAGCTCGACCCGACCGACTACCGTCACCACGTTCTGTACGAAGCCAATGATTTGCTGGAGGCGGGCGACCTCGACGGGGCGCTGCTGCTGTATGAAGCCGCCATCACGGACGGCACACTGCGAGACGATGTGTCCGCGTCCCATTCGACGGAGAGTGTTTACACGGCAATCGCCCAGTTTGCGGCCTTCCGGTTGGCGGTTGTCGACTTGCTGCAGGGCGATGTAGAACGGGCCAACGGCCGTCTCGAATGGTTGCGGTCCACCTACCCGGAGGCGATGGTGACAGAAGCGGCCGCTGTGCTGCTGGCTAACTGGACTGGCCCCGATGGGCTGGCCGAGACGTGTCGTATCGTGGAAGAAACGATGGCCACACTCGGCGATACAGAGAACTCGACCGGGCTGTTGGCTGATCTGGGCTATGGCAACCCCAGCTTGCAGGCCACCGACCTCTGCCCGTAGCGGCGCTCTTACCTGTCTTCCAGCGAGACAAACCCTTCGCCGACGATCTCCCGGGCGGGCATGATCGTCATGAAGGCGTGTTCGTCTTCCTCGCGGAGGATGCGTTTCAGGTGCTCAATCTCGGTAACGGTCAGGCCGATGGTCAGAACGTCCCGTTCCTGCTGCAGATACATGCCCCGGCCATGAAGCGCCGTTACACCGCGACCCATCTCCTTGATGACCCGGGTGGCAATCGCCTCCGGGTTGTTGGCTACGACCAGCGCCAGTAGTTGAGGGCGGCGGCGCGCCCGGTTCTTGAGCGCGTCCCGCCAGTCGGAGTGGGTTGTGTCGCCGTTGGCGCCCGGCCATAGTCCATGCAGCATGCCCGGCATATTGTATTTGGGCAGCACCTCGCCGCGTGGCCTGGGTCAGGCCGCGCGTCGCCAGGGCAATAATCACCAGGGCGGCAACAAACGCGAAGTAAAGCCCCAGCACGATCTCACCGGGCACGGGGCCCAGGGATGCACGAGCGATTGCGTTCTGGACGGAGATGGCAGGCGTCGGGAAGATGGCCAGCTTGGCCACCATGGCGGCCGCCAGAATCAGGAAGATCCACAAGTAGTTGTTGCGCAAGCGCCGCCCCAGCGCTTCCCAAATGGTGATCGGGAACTCCGGCTGCAGCAGCGTCTCGGCCATCGTTTCGGCCCAACCGGGGCTGGGCTTGAACGGCGGGACAAGCATCGCGGCATAGAAGTCGGTCTCCATCAGGCGAACGCGCAAACTCCACAACTCGTAGTAACGATAGCGCCGCGCCTCGATCCACAGGAACAGTAGAACGAGCAGCGAATCGAGAATGATGACGACGAAGTTGGACGTATTGCCCGAGAAAGCGATGGTGATGGCGGCGGCTGTGGCCACGACCGCCCAGTTGGTGGTGGTGTCCAGTCGCGAGCGCCAGACGTTGGAGCGCTGGACCTCGGCCCGGTAGTAATGGACGATGGCGGTGTTGAACTCCGCCGACCGCAGCTGGTAGCCGCGAAACGTCCAGACCGGATCGTCCGACGGCATGTCGACATGTGGTTCGTCTTGTGTGGGGTCACTCATGAGAAATGGAGTGTAGTGAACTCGCAGAAGGATGCCAAGAACAACCGGCAAGCATTAAGCTGTGGGTGGCGGCGCGACTGCCCGACACCTAGCTCACATCAATGATATAGATCCGGCCCCAGCGCCCCAGGATGGCCATTGAGTAGCCGGTCGTGATTGTCAGGCCGGGCAACTTGCGGACTTCTTCCTTGATGAGGTCATACTCGCTGGAGAGCAGAACGATGCGGCCGCCGGGTCGCACCACGCGCTGCAGCTCGGCCAACGTCGGCGGGTAGAGCTTGGGCGGCAGCTCCGGCCCCTTGAGTTGCTTGCCGAACGGCAGGTTGAGGGCCACCTTGTCGACCGAGTTGTCGTCGAGGGGCAGTTGGCGAGCGTCCCACAGGCGAATGTCGATCTGTTTGCCGCCACCCTTGCGGCCGCCCTGGCGCACATTCTTGCGAGCCGCCTCAACGCGGGTCATATCGATGTCGCCACCAATGATCTGGGCGTATGGCCCCGCCTGCTGGCGTTCCCACAAGATGGTGCCGCTGCCCGCCATCGGGTCCATGAAGACGTCATCGGGTTGCGGATTGGTCAGCAGGACCATGGCCGCGGCCACCGACGGCCGCAGCGACGCCGGCAGCTCGACTGCCCGCTGGAAGCGGTGGCGCATGCCCCGGTCGCTCAGCCGCACGCCGGCCAGGAGCTGTGACCCCAGCAGATTGACCCAAATCTCCACCTGGGCGTCATCGGATACAGGGCTCCAGCGGGGGTAGCGGGCCTTCAGACCGCGCAGCGTAGCAAACAGCAGTTCCTTCCGCTTGTAGCCGAACTTGCCATACTGCCGGGCGATGACCCGGTAGCTGGGCGGGCTGCTGAAGCGACGGTAGCGCAGGAAGTCGTTGACCGCCCGGCCCACACCTTCCGAACTGGCGAACAGGTCGGTGATGGTGTTCAGGTCGCGGTGGGAGCGGGAAAGAGATGGCACCCAGGCGATCTGCTGGAAGACGTCCTCGGCGGTGCGCAGCTGCAGCAGATCGCCCGGGTTGTCCCTGGTGTCGAAGACCACAATGCCGTTCTGCTCTTTGGCAAACAGATAGCGCTGAAAGTGTGCCTTGGGGAAGCGGTCACGAATCTCGAGCCAGGCGATCTCTTCCACACCGGGCATTGTTTGGACGTAATAGGTTGATGTCATGTCATGTACTCGCGCTTTCGGGGCGTTGTCTGCTACGTACCATAGCCGCTCCGGGTTGGTTGGCGCAACTTACTCTCAGGAAAACGGCCAGGTCGGCGCGCCCAGCAGGACGGCCGCAAACCAGACCAGGAAGTCCCACTTCAGGATCTGGCTAAGGTGTTCCAGCTCTGGACCACTGCGGCTCGGCGACGCCTTCACCAGGACGTAGATAGCAATGGGAAAGACAGCGAACAGAACGATCAGCAGATAGTAGATGCTGTAGCCGGCGAAGAAGTAGGGCAGCACCATGACGGCCCCGGAAATGGTGAGCAAGATGCGGAACAGGACGGCCGCTGCTTTACGACCGTAGGCGGTGGCGAAGGTGCGCACGCCTTCCGCTTTATCGCCGTCGTAGTCGGCCAGATCTTTCAGCACCTCGCGTCCCAGGATGCCGCTGCCGATGACGGCCGCCAGCCACAGTGAAGGGAGCCAATTGCCCGCCGCCACGCCACCAAAGACGGCGCTGAGGGCCGAAATGAAGGCGACCGTCGCGTTGCCAAAGAAGACGGTGCCCTTCAGGCGCACGGAGTAGAGATAGAGCACCAGATTGGCAACGAGCGTCACGGCGAACGCCTGCCAACTGATGAGCGCCGCAATGACCAGCGACAACCCGGCCAGCACAAAGGAGAAGATGAGCGCCGTGCGCAGTGGTACCTGGCCGGAGGGCAGCGGCCGCTTGGGCTGGTTGATGCGGTCGATCTCTACATCCTGATAGTCGTTCCAGGCGTTGGCGGCCGAGGAGACAAGCAGTGTTGTCAACCCGGCCAGGGCAATATTGAGCCATTCCCCCGTCCCGGCTACGTAGCCGCCCAGCAGCGTCGCCAATACGCCGGACAATGTCGAAAGCGGCCGTGAGAGCTTGTAGAGTCCCTTAATCTGTTGCCACATACCTTAAAATTTCCACCTGTTTCAATGGAGTTAGCCTGGTCCATTATCCTGCTGATAGACAATATCGGCCACAATGGATCTGATACTCGTCAAAGTTGTGCAAAATTGGCTACATTAAATTCCGTTCACTAACTGGACAGTTCTTGACAAGGTGTGATAGACTATGGGCAAGTCTAGTCGGGTATAAGAGGAACTCCTCCCCCCAAACTGGCACGAGAGAAACGCGACTGGAACACCCCAGCTAGACTTAGATGGGCGCCCACCCCCCTCCTCGATCGGGCACCTGTTGTCGAACTAGAGCGCTCCCCTCCTGGCGACTAGTTCAACAACAGCCGTCTCGCAAGAGACGGCTGTTTGTGTTTCTATGGCTGGTGCGTCTCACGTGACTTCAGGAGGAATTCATCATGTTCACCGCTCAGAATCTATATCGTTCGCTGGCCCGACTCGGCGTCGAGCCTGCCGGTGACCTGTTTGGGCAACTGGAGGCCACGTACGCAGAAGTGGGCAGGCATTACCACACGGACAGCCACATCGCCGACTGCTTGAGTCAGTTTGAGGCTGTGCGCTTGCTGGCTGCGCGGCCTGCTGAGGTCGAAGTCGCGATATGGTTTCATGACGCGGTCTATGACACCCGGCGAACGGACAATGAGGAAAGAAGTGCGGCATGGGCACGGTCAACCCTGACAACTGGCGGGGCTTCCGCTTCAGTGGCCGAACGCATTGTAGACCATGTCTTGGCCACCAAAACGCATCAAACGGCCGATCCGGATGCTGCCATCCTGCTGGATATCGATCTGGGCATTTTGGGCGCACCGGAGAAAGCTTTCGAGGCGTATGATGCCGCTATCCGGCGCGAGTACCATTGGGTCCCGGACGCGGCCTATCGGACAGGCAGGGCACAGATTCTCAGCATGTTTCTGGCGCGGCCGTTCATCTACAAGACGGCCGCATTCAGGGACTGTTACGAAGTGCAAGCGAGGCGCAACCTCACCAGGAAGCTTGAGGAGTTGCGGTGACCATGTGGTTTCGGCATGGCGAGCGGACTAATCTGCACTGGATGATGTGTCAACGATTCTTGGAAACCTGAGTTTGATCGGGCCAGTAACGCCCAGGACCCCTGTCGCCAGCCGCTCCATTTCATTGCGGCGCCGTAGGGTCGCGATCACTCAGTGGGACGATGGATCGACCAGCTGGAACCAGTGGCCGTCGGAATCGGTGAATGTATAGCATGCGGCTGAGCCTGGTTCCGTCATGAGCGAAACGCCTTTTTGCAGCAAGTCTGCCGCAGTCGTCTCCAGAGAGTCACAGTAGAGGACGATGCCGCTCTGCGCATCGTCGTATCGCTGGGCGGTCGGGCGAGCGTGCTGGACCGGGCGCAGGAGGATTTCCACGCCGGCGAGGTCCAGCCAGACATACTGCTCGCCCTGTACAGCCGTGACGGTTGCGCCCAGCTTGTCCCGGTAGAAGGGTAGCGATTGCAGCGGGTCTTCAACGAACAGTTCAATGTGTCCTACTTTGATCAAAGCGGTATCCTCATCTCCCACGACTCCTGCCGCCAGCCAAGTCGCTTCTTGGCGGCGCTGGTGTCAACGTCAGGCATGTGGGTTTCAACAAGGGTAATGGTCTCGCCCACGAGCGCTTCGACTTCGATCAGGGCATTATGCAGATCGGCCGTAAACAGCGCCTCCAGCCGCATGGCAAAGTCATCTGGCTTGATCGCCATCTCGTCGATGAAGCGCGACTGCCGCTTGAACTGGAAGGTCGTGTAGTAGAGGTGGTTCAGTCCGGCCAGCACGCCGACCAGTCGCTGCGCTGTCTCTACCAGAATCTGGTAATACCAGATGGTTGCGTCGCGGGTGCGGAAGTGGGGTTCCAGGCCCCAGACGGCGAAAAACTTCAGGTTTTGCTCGACCATCGCTTTCGCCAACTCCGGCGGGAAGGTGGCGATCTGCGCCTTCCAGCGGTCGATGTACGTGTCGCCATACAGCGCCTTGCAGACCAAAGTGCCTTCCAGCGCTTTCTGGGCAGGCGTATCTACTTCTTCGGCCGACTGCACGGCGGCAATCGTTTCCTCCCACGGCTCGATCAACGTGTGGCCAATCTGCACCTCGATGTTGTGCAAGCCGTACGCCTCCGCGAAGCCGCCTTCATCCCGGTCGCCCAGCAGCCAGCGCCGCTCGCTGCCGCCCAGTCCCGTGCGGATGGCGGCGAGGGTTTCCTCATCGGGCAATTCGCCCTCGTAATACATCGTCATGTCGATGTCAGAGTAGCGGTCGGCCACTCCTTTGGCGGCCGACCCGGTAATCATCGCTGCTCTCAGCGTCGGCAGGTCGGTGTATGGAACGGTGATCTGCTCCGCCAGCTGGATCAGGTAGGCGCTTTCAGGTGTCATAGGGTGTCCTCCGGTTTGTGTTTGAAGAAGACGAGGGTCAGATCGTAGAGGGGTTCGGCCGTCTCTGCGTTGGCCTCGCCCAGAGCAGTGACTTCCTCGACAAGTGCGACCAGCCTGGCGTGCAAGAGCGTCAGTTGGTCATCGGTCAGGCGAAACGTTTTCTTGGAGAGGAAAGGGTGGCGCGGGGGCGTTTGCTCGTCCTTGTTGCGCGCCGCGTATGCTTGCCGGAAGTCGTGCTGGGTCTCATCGAGCATGCTGGTGAACAGGGCGTCGGCCGCGTCGTCGGGCAGGTCGGAGCGCAGCAGCGGGTTGACGATCTTCAGTTCCCGCGCCGTCACCTGGTAGACCTTCTCCACGATGCCGCTGTCGATGTTGTGGTCGACGACCCGGATCAGGCCATGCTTCTCCAGCAGGTTGACGTGGTAGTAAAGCTTGGAGGCGGGGATGTCGAGTGCGGTGGAAACTGCCTTGACGGTCGTCGGCTCCTGCATCAGGCGAAGGATCGCCAGCCGGCGGCCGTCGGCCACGACTTTGATCGTCTCGACATCGTCTACCCATTGTTCGGCTCTTGGTTCGTTCATTTGAATGGACTCTATCGATTTGAAAATGTTCAAATAACTATAGCGCGGTGAAGGCAGGTTGTCAATCTCTCACTTTGGTTTAGGTCTGATGTCGGGTCCAGCGGGGAACTTGACTATCGAGGATAAAAAATGAGGTTGTACGATTTGCTCCCTGGCTGGGAATTTGACGCACAACCCCTTTCTCTTGTGACTCCAGCAGGGCTCGAACCTGCGACCTACGGATTAAAAGTCCGCTGCTCTGCCAACTGAGCTATGGAGCCAACCGCCCGCATGTACGGACACGCCATTATACCTGTCGCCGGGAACCCCGACAACGGCCGTTCGGCCCCGCTCACCAAAATCAGATACACTTGAACGTATCATGGCCCGCATCCGCACATTCCGCACCGAAGCAATTGTCATTCGCCGCACCGACTTTGGCGAGGCAGACCGGCTGGTGACACTGTTCACGCGCGATCTGGGCAAGAAGAAGGCGATTGCCAAAGGGGCGCGCAAGCCGCAGAGCCGCAAGACCGGCCATGTGGAACTGTTCATGCGCAGCAACTTCCTCATTGCCGAAGGGCGCGACCTCGACATCATCACCCAGGCGGAGATGGTCGACGCCCATCCGCAGCTGCGCGACGATCTGGTTAAGGCTACCTACGCTTCTTACTTCACCGAGCTGCTCGACCGCTTCACCGTCGAGGACGACCCGCATCCCAACATCTACGATTTACTGGTCGATTCGCTGGCGTGGCTGAGCGAGGCGGATGACGTCCTGCTGGTGGCCCGCTACTACGAGCTGCGCCTGCTTTCGATGACCGGCTTCCAGCCGCAGCTGTTCAACTGCGTCAACTGCGGTACGCCGATCCAGGAGGAGGACCAGTTCCTCAGCGCCGAGCTGGGCGGCATCCTCTGCCCCGACTGCCGGACGGCCGACCGCAAGGCGCGGCCCGTCTCCGCGGCCGGTGTCAAGGTGCTGCGCTACCTGCAAACGCGGCCGATGGATGCTGTCGTCAGCCTGCGTCTGCGCCCGGCTCTGCTCCATGAGTTGGAGGCGGCCTTGCAGTATTACCTGACCTACACATTGGAGCGGGAGTTGAAGTCGGTAGAGTTTTTGCACCGCCTGCGCCAGGAAGCCGCGCTGTTCGCCGACCCCAACGCGGCCGACGACTGAGCGTCCTAACTGGCAGTCCATCCCGCCCTCGCCTATAATCCGCCCGACTATATCCAGGGAGTTCACTAAACTATCTTATGCAACCACCACTTAGCTTTCAGCAAATGATTCTCCGCCTGCTCGACTACTGGCAGGCGCATGATTGCCTCATCTGGCAACCTTACAACGTCCAGGTCGGCGCGGGGACGATGAACCCGGCCACCGTTCTGCGCGTGCTCGGCCCGGAGCCGTGGAATGTCGCCTACATCGAGCCGAGCATCCGCCCCGACGACGGCCGCTTCGGCGACAACCCCAACCGGATGCAGCAGCATTACCAGCTGCAGGTCATCCTGAAGCCCGACCCGGGCAATCCGATCCAGCTTTACCTGGGCAGTCTGGAAGCGATCGGCATCGATCCCGCGCCAGCATGACATTCGCTTTGTGGAAGACAACTGGCAGTCGCCGGCGCTGGGCGCGTGGGGGCTGGGCTGGGAAGTGTGGCTCGACGGCCAGGAGATTACCCAGTTCACCTACTTCCAGCAGGCGGGCGGGCTGGAGCTGGACCCGGTCTCGGTGGAGATTACCTACGGCCTCGACCGCATCGGGCTGGCGCTGCAAGGCGTCGAAAGCGTGTGGGAGATGGATTACGGTGCGGGCGTCGGCTATGGCGACGCGCTGCTGCAAGCGGAGATCGAACATTGCCGCTACTACTTCGACGTGGCCGATGTCGACGCGCTGAAAGCAGATCTACGACACCTACGAGCGTGAGGCGATGCGCGCGCTGGAGCATGACCTGGTCGTTCCCGCCCACGACTACAACCTGAAATGCTCCCACCTGTTCAATGTGCTGGACACGCGCGGGGCGATTGGCGTCACGGAGCGGGCGCAATATTTCGGCCGCATGCGCCGCGTGGCCAACAAGGTGTCGAAGGCGTATGTCGAACAGCGCGCAGCAGCTGGAGTATCCGTTCGCCGACAACGAGCAGTGGGCGGCCGAGCAGCGGCGAAGCGACGGCCGTCGCCCTGAGCGCAGACCGACGCCGAAGCGGTCGCCGACAAGCTGGGCGACAGCGCCCCGTTCGTGCTGGAGATCGGCAGCGAGGAACTGCCCGGCGGCCGACCTCGATTCGGCGCTGGCCCAACTGCGGGTGGCTGTGCCGGAGCTGCTCGACGAACTGCGCCTGTCCTACGACGGCATCACCGTCGAAGGAACGCCCCGCCGTCTGGCGGTCATGGTCGACGGGCTGGCGGCGCGGCAGACCGACGAAGAGTCAGTGGCCAAAGGGCCGCCCGCCGACCGCGCCTTCGACGCCGACGGCAACCCGACCAAAGCGGCCACCGGCTTCGCCCGCAGCAAGGGGATCGACGTGGCCGACCTGACCATCATTGAGGAAGGAGGCGGCCGTTACGTTTCAGCCGTCGTGCGCGAAGAAGGGCGTCCGGCGGTGGCGGTGCTGGCCGAGAAGCTGCCCGAACTGGTCGCGGGCATCAAGTACGAAAAGAGCATGCGCTGGAACGAGACCAACGTCAGCTACAGCCGCCCGCTGCGCTGGCTGTTGGCGCTGCACGGCACGGCCGTCGTGCCGTTCGCCTACGCCGGCGTCGACCAGCGGGCGCACCACCTACGGCTTGCGGCCGTTCGGCGAACCGGCCATCGACATTCCCGACGCGGGCCAGTACCGCGACCTTGTCGCGAGCAACAGCATGGTGCTGTCCGTGGCCGAGCGCCGGGCGATTATTGAAAAGGAAGCGGCCGCGCTGGCGGCCACGAAGAACGGCGTCATTCCTGACGATCCCGGTCTGCTGGCCGAAGTGACCAATCTGGTGGAGATGCCCACGGCGATGCTGGGCAGCTTCGAGGAGCGTTTCCTGGCCCTGCCGCCGATGGTGCTGGTGGCGGTGATGCGCAAGCACCAGCGCTACTTCCCGGTCTACCGTGACGGGGAACTGCTGCCTTACTTCATCGCCGTGCGCAACGGCGACAGCGAGCATCTCGACATGGTCGTCGACGGCAACGAGCACGTCATCCGCGCCCGCTTTGCCGACGCCGAGTTCTTCTACGGCAAGGACAGCCAGAAGAGCCTGGCCGACTTTGTGTCCGATCTGGACACGCTGACCTTCCAGACGGAGCTGGGCTCCATGCTGGACAAGACCCACCGGCTGGAGGAGTTGATGCCCGCTGTGGCCGCCATGCTGGGGCTGGATGCGGACGCAGACGGCGCTGGCCGAACCGGGCCGCATCGCTGGCCAAAGCCGACCTCGCCAGCAACATGGTGGTCGAGATGACCTCCCTGCAGGGGTTGATGGGCGGCCATTACGCTCTGCGTGACGGCGAGCCGCAGGCGGTGGCCGCGGCGATTGCCGCCCAGTATGAAGCAGTCAGCGCGTCAGCCAGTGGCCCTGGCGCTGGCGCTGGCCGACCGGCTCGACAGTCTGGCCGCGCTCTTCGCCGCCGGGCTGGGGCCGAAAGGCTCCAACGATCCGTTCGGCCTGCGCCGCATGGCCCTCCACATCATCGAGAACCTGACGACCAACGAAGTCAGCCTCGATCTGCGCGACGGCCTGAACGCCGCCGGGGCGCTGCTGCCGGTCGAATGGAACGAGCAGGTGCTGGCCGATGTGGTCGGCTTCATCGGCGGCCGTCTGGAAGGCGTGCTGCGCGAGGCGGGCTACAGCTCGTCGGTGGTCAAGGCGGTGCTGGCCGAGCAGACCCACGATCCGTACCAGGCCCGGCTGGCGGCCGAAGCGTTGACGCGAAGCGATCGCCGCGCCAGATTGGGAGCAGCTGCTCAACGCCTACGCCCGCTGTGTGCGGATCACCCGCTCGCAGGGCGAACAGTACACGCTACGACCGAACGATCTGGCGCTGCCGGAGGAGCAGGCATTGCTGGCGGCGTATGAGCAAGCGGCCGCGGCCAAAGACGGCACGGTGCCGACGCTCGTTGCCTCCCTGCGCGAGATGCAGCCGGCGATCTCCGGGCTGTTCGACAATGTGCTGGTGATGGACGAGGATGCGGCCGTCCGCGAAAATCGGCTGGCGCTGTTGCAGCATGTGGCCGGGCTGGCGGATGGCATTGCGGATCTGTCGTATTTGGAAGGGTTCTAGGAGTCGTTCGTTCCGCCCATCCCGAAACTTCCTCTACCCGCATCAACCATCTGGGCAGTATCGTGGGGATGAGTTGGAAAAGCGGGAGTTTCGTCGACGGTAGCCAGGCGCGGTTCTATCCGTTTGGCGAGTACCGAACGGAGCCGGCCGTTGACCTCGTTGCCGGCGGTAGATCGGACCGGGGCTTCACAGGGCATCGTCACAATGAAGACCTGGGCCTCATCTACCAAGCCTGCCCGGCAGGCCAACGCCCGCTACTATGTGCCGGAGGTGGGCCGCTTTGCCAGCCCGGATACGATTGTGCCGGATCCGGAGGAACCCGCAGAGCTTCAATCGGTACTTGTACGTTACCTGTCGATGACACTGTATCCGGTTAACCATGATACGGCCGAGGCTGGACTACTGTGCCGGAGAGTGGCAGCACTCCGGGTAGTGTCGCACATACCCAGGAGGTTCTACCGATCGCCGGAGCGAATAGGTGGGGCACTATTGCGGGCCCACTTGCCAGCGTTGCCGCCACGTCGGCGTATCGCGGCACGAACTCAACGGTTGCTCTCGGGGGCAGCTACAGGTGGCATAGTCGGTGGCCAATGCCGGGGTCCCGACTCAAGCATGCTGTGCAAGAGCTAGAGGATTACTATAACGGCTGGCGGGTTTCAGGCAGACAAGATTACTGGCGCAGGCCAGCAATACCGGCTTCCGTAGTCTTGAGCACGACGCATGATCGACGCCGCAATATTGGGGGGGGCTGCCACCGGTGCGCAATCCATTTGATGAGAAACATCTGGACGACGCTGCTAGACTGCTGGTGAACAAAGCCAAACAAGAACTCACACCTGACACACCCAGCGGTGACATCTTTCTGGAGCGGCGCAAGACGCCGGAAGCACATTACCGCATTGAGTGGGGACGTAATCCATACCATCCATTCAGCAAATCATCTTATATCATTGATGCGAGTTATCTGCGCGAGAAGAGCCTGCTAGATGACTGGCTATCTTACATGATGCCATTGCTGGAAATCCATGAGGCTTACTTTGGCGCGTTCTACTCAGATGAGGAGTGGGAGGACCACAACGTCTTGAGATATAAGACCCGGAGACTTCCAGACTGGCCCGATGGCTACGAGCAAGTTGGCGGCGGTGGCACGAACTTGCTCATAGCGATATCCGGCATCTACTGGGGCACTTACTTTGGTCCGTTCTATGTCGATTGGTTCGGCCGGGATAAGTTTGATGACCTCCCCGTAGTGACCAAGCAAGAACTACCCAACGGAGGCATCTTCTTCACCACAGCCGACACACCGTTTGACTGGAACACTCCGGAGGCAAGAGCGAGGCAGGACGCGATTAAGCATCAGCTGGGTGCCGACGCCTTCTTTGATATACAGGCCCTGCGCACAAAGATGGCGGAAATGGTCGAGCCGTTTCCTGAAGGATTTGATCCCCTGAGCTTAGCGCCAAAGCATCGGGTACCGGAGTTTCCGTTTGCGGACGAGATGAAACCAAGGGAGAAGAGTCGGGAAGAGGAAATTGCGGAAGCGCGGTCTTTCTTTGAGAGTCAGGGGTTTGTGTTTCGCGGCTTGGATGGAGATGTACTGGTATTTGACGGGGAAGATGGGAGTCGCATGCAAATTGACCTGTCAAGCAAGCAGATCAACCATTTTCCAGAGGAGTAGGCGTTTCCAAGAATCGTGCATAGAGAGCTGCTCTGCCCGACTTAACTAAACGCCCGCTACTATGTGCCGGAGGTGGGCCGCTTTGCCAGCCCGGATACGATTGTGCCGGATCCGGGGAACCGAGCTGGCGATCGTGCGTTACAGGGCGGTTTTGCCGTGCCCAGCGGTGTTAGTGCCTCCCTAGGCTACACCATCATGGTCTATGATCAAGGATCGCCACGCCCGTGGTTCATCCAAAATTGGTTCGATTAGGTGGTCGATTTCCACATCAGCCAGAAGAGGTCTCTAGGAGAATGTCAATGAGCAATGAAGCTTATATCGTCACCCTGCTCTCATGCACGAGTGTGATTGTGAGTGGATTCGCCGCTTGGGCTGTGAAGTTTAGGCCTGACTTGGGCAAGAAGATCATTAAGATTGGAAAGGTGCCTTGGGCCCCCTGGACTATGCGGCCTGAGGCAGACCCAATTCTTCGCATGTCTGTGTATGTTGGTTTTCTGGTCTTCTTGGTATTTGCTTGTGTCATCGCGTATGGGTGGCTACGTTATGCGCTTGGCGTGTATTTTTAACCAGACGTTGTGTGCGATCACTGGAGGTACCTATTGGAGAGTGAGCAGCAAATTTTTGGTTCTGGAGAGAAACTCAGAAGCTAATTCTTTCCGTGGCCAGCCTGCACGCATTGAGTTGCCCACCTCTCTGACGAAGTAGGAGGCTTTCTGAAGACTTAACTGAACGCTCGCTACTATGTGCCGGAGGTGGGCCGCTTTGCCAGCCCGGATACGATTGTGCCGGATCCGGGGAATCCTCAGAGTTTCAACAGGTACAGCTATGTTAACAACTCGCCTGTCAACTATACCGACCCGACGGGGCATTGCCTCAACTCATATGATGCTGGCTCAGCGGACCTGGATACGTGTTTGTCTGCACTCAACTCAGTCGGTAACTATCTGGCTGAGCAGGCATACAATAGTGGCGGCAACTTCCCCAACGCTACCTTCAACGACTGGTTGATGAACGCCGATATTGCCATGCTAGAGAATCTCATGGCAGCTTACAGGATTGGCTACGGCTACACATTCACCCCGCCAAGACCAGTCACTCCGTCTGGCCCGCCCGGACAGCCGATTTCTAGAAATATCTGCCAGTATTGGCAACCTTGCTACGAACCAGTAATAACCGCAGAGGAAATGCGGCCTGATGCGATTGGCATTGGGGTTTCGGCCAGTGCGGCTGGGGCTGCCTACGGTGTGGCAGGGATTGATGTTATCGGGAACCTAAATAATGGCGAAATAAGTGCCTTCACGTATGCTGGGCAGGGCGCTGGAATTGCTCTACAAGCTGACACTTCTGTATATCTTATAGTGATCTGGAACCTTGAAGAGAATATTGATTACGAAGGCGTGTCGCCAGCTCTTAATGTGGATCTTGCGGCATATTTCGGTGGTCAAGGTTCCCTATTCTGGGCTGAAGGCTCAACCCCATTTACTGGTGATACTTGGGGATTATATGGCGGACCTAGCAGTGGAATGGGCGCTGGGCTAACCGGCTCATACGGCAACTATGTTTGCCAGATAAACTGCTAATACAACTGCAGCACAGCAAATCATCGAAAGAGGAGTTAATGGCTCTACCACCCACAACCATCGTCTTGATATTCACGCTCTTTGGAATCATACTGATTCTTCTAACGCTGCGAGGAAGCTCATGGGTGCGGGGAAGATCAGAGATGAGGGAAGAAAGCTCCAATTATGGTCGGTACGAGAAAGTAGTTTCATACTGGATGGTGTTTATTGCAGTTATGCTTTCATGTATGATCGGTCTTGCATGGTGGAGTGTGCTGTCACGCTAGCTTGGCCGGCTCTTCTGGCAATCATTTCCGAGCAGTTAATATCTAGTTACTAGAGTCAGTCTACACTATCCTGAACGGCCTAGTGCTGGAACACCTGACCGCCGTCCAACCCGAAACCTGCAGGAAAGGGCTGCGCTCCTTTGTACCGTTGTCGCCCCAAGGATATTGAAGAAGAAGGCACAAGTCACCAAGAAATGACGTCGATCATCATTGCGTCTAACAGCTATTAGACGCCAAAAACAGAGGCTTTTCGCGCTTTTATTTCCTAATAAGGGGGAAAACAGTGGGTGTTAGACGCAGTTCAAAACCGTATGTCATGCTGCGCCATACCGCCCTACTCTCTTGCCTGAAGCGGTTGAATCTTTAGTTGACGCATACAAGACCGACTACATGGCCGTCCGCAACCTGGGCGCCAGGGCCCGGGTAAGTCCGTGTGCTGGCGCCCTTCCGCAGAATACGACTATCCCCGCTGGCTGATCAATTCCGCTCGTCCCGAAACTTAATATACCAATGCGTCCCGTCGCAGAACGGCTTGTTCTTCGAGCCGCCACAGCGACAGAGGGCGTAGTGCTCGCCGGACGCGCCTTCGCCCTTCGTCGTGTCGACCTCCGTGTCGACCAGCGCCGGACCGCCGCTGACGAAGTAGGGGCCGTCGGGGGAGACAAAGATGGCCGGGTCACCTTCGCGGTCGCGGTACTCCACCTGGTTGAGTGAGTAGCTCAGCGCGCCGGACGGACATTGGCGAATGGTGGCCATGATCTCTTCTTTCGTCGCCGCGTCCGCGTCAATCCACGGCTTGCGCTTCGACTCAAATACTGCCGGCAGCCCATCCGTACAACGACCGATATGGGCGCAGATGCCCCGGTTGTCATGAATGGTCACTTCCTGGCCCTCATAGTTGTCGCGGCGGTCGGCGGGACGGCCGTCCAACTTGCTGGAGTTGAAGCCGTTTGTTTTGTGCGAGTTGTCGCAGTACGGCTTTGTCTTTGACCCGCCGCAGCGGCAGAGATAAATCTTCGGCCGTATCTTCAGGTCGCCGTGCTGGTTGGACAGGTGCTCGACGTTTTCGACCTGGTAGGGGCCGTTTTCGGTCGGGGTGATTCGCGGTGTGGGCGGCGTCTCGGATTCGTGTGTACTCATGGCATCTCCTCGTTTCCAGGTTGTGATGCTGGTGGACTATGGTCTGGATTCTGTTGGCGCCCAGACCCACAAATCGTAGCGCGATCGCCCGCATACTGCCACTTTGCGGAAAAAGAGGACGGCACCTCTTGCGCGACGTGCCGTCCTCTGGTTGCTAAGCGTCGAAGGCGGATCGCTGGCTAGCTGTCCGCGCGTGTGAACCCTTGCGGGCCCGCTCCCAGCGGGGCATCGCGCGCATTGGTGCAGTCTCCGGCCACGACGGTGAACTCCAAATGATCGTCGTCAAGGAAGTTGACCTCGTATGTTGCGGTGTCACCGGGCTTGCAGATCCAGGCATCTTCGCCGCTCTCTAGGACAAGCGTTTTCCCGTCGAACGAGTACTTGCCAATGTCTGCAGGATTCGTTACCACGCGAGATGGGTTGGCGTCGTACCGATGTGTCCCGTCGGCATCGAACTCGAAAACCGTCTGGCCGCTATTCCAATTCCAACGACCGATCAGGAGCTCTTCGGGAGGAGCGGCAGAACTTTCATCCGGTACGCCATAGTACGCTTTCTCGCGTGCAACGGATTCGGCCGTCGGTATCCAGGTGATCCGCACAATTTTGCCATCCTCAACAACGTAGGTTTCGTTGGCCACCATCGGCTGAATCTCTTCAGGGATGCCGTCGCCCCGGGTAGAGGTTAAGGTAGTTACCGTATCCTGATCAACGGCTACATTGTCAAACTCGATGCGAAAATGGCCGTTGATCAACTCCCTGAACATCATACTGACACCGGTCTTGCCTTCGATCAGCTCACCGTCAGCGTCGAAGACAATATCATCGGCCAGGAACGACACGGACTCGTCAAGCGCGCTGTTGTTGAGCGCTTCGGCCATGCCGTAGACAGTCATGACCGACATCATCTTGGTCATTGACTCTTCGGTCGGATACCAGCTGATGCGCGTGATCTTGCCGTCCTCAACGACGTATTCTTCATTTGCTGTGAGTGGCTCAATAGCCGGTGGCATGCCTGCGCCCCAGGTTGTGGTGAGCGAGCTCGTAGACATTGCCCTCATGACCGACGATCTCTTGCTGGATACGGAAATCGTTGGCGACAGTTCGCCAAACATCTCCCGGACGGCCGCTGCGCCGGTCGTCAGCTCGCCCTCTGAGTCAAAGACAATGTCCTCAGACACGAACGCCATAGCGGCCTCCAGGTCGCCGTTCGTGAGGGCCGTGCCGAGTCCGGTGATCATTTCCTCCGGTGGTTGGGCTGAGGCTGTTGTGCACGCGGCCAGCACCAGCAACACAACGGTGAGTACAGCAAGCAACTTCTTCATCTTGAATCTCCTTTGAACTAGCTTGCCATCGCTTCATGACACGAGAACCATCTGATATCTGCCCACACCGTATACGGGTACCGATCGGAAAACGTTCGGAAACCGCCCAGGCAGTGAAAAGGAGGTTACAAGAGGTCGAAGAGAGTCGCTGAGGAGCTATCCGGGGAGTGGCATGCAGGGCACGGGGTCAGTTGGTCGGATCGGTCATAGCCTCGCAGTAGGGTTCGACATGATACTGCTGGCGCTCCTCACAGGTCAGGTCGCGGACGACGCGGTTCTCGTCGATCCAGGCCAGCAGGTTGTCCAGCGTCGGCGTGCCGATCTGCCAGACGCCCAGCGTCTCGTCAGCAGAGACTGAGTACACGGTCGTGTCATCCGGGCTGAACACCGCCTGGAATGACAGCCCGTCGTGGGCCTGATGGCGGCGCAGCGGGTTGCCCGTGTTGACATCCCAGAGGATGACCTCACCGGTATCATCGGTGGACAGGAGCCATTGCTGGTTGTGGCTCAACTCAACGGACCAGACGCCTCCACTGTGACCGCCATAGCGCCGGATCAATTCTCCCGTCTCCCGATCCCATTCAAAGATGACTCCGCTGAGCGCGCTGGCCAGCACAGTGGCGTCATCCGGGCCGAATCCAGCATCGAGCAGCACCTCGCCAGGTGCAGGGAAGATGCGAATGGCCTCGCCGGTCGTCAGATTCCACAAAGTCATCCGCTCGAAGAAAGCGCTGCTAACGAGGCCCATGCGCCCGTCGCGGCTGACTGCCATACCAGCGGCATCATCATCTCCATCCATCAGTTGTAGTTGGCTGCAGGCGGACACGTCCCACAGAATGGTCTTGTGTATGTCGCTGTCCCCCTGAGCACCAGCGAGCAGTATATTGCTATCTGGTCCAAAGGCGACACTCCGCAACCGGTTACCGTGCCCTTTCAAGTCGCACGTCAAGTCGCCGGAGGCAATCTCCCAGACGAGCAAGCTGCCTTCTGCCGTGTCTTCATCAAATTCGCCGCTGCCGACCGCCACGTAACGGCCGTCCGGGCTGACAGCCAGAGCGCCGGGAGCCGCAACACCGACTTGCCCGGAGAGCGAGCGAACGATCTCAAACGTTGTGGCGTCCCGTACATCGACGGTATCGCTCCAGCCGCTGCTTAACAATGTCTGGCCATCCGGCGTAACCCCGACACCGGTCGCTGAGTAGCCGAGCGGTATCTGCTGGACGCCAGCGGAACTGCTCAGCTCCCAGACCAGAACCGACCCATCATTGCCGGCCGAGAGCGCCAGCGCACCGTCTGCTGAGATGTCCATATCATGGATAAAGTCCTGGTGACCATAGAGGCGTCGGTGGGGATCGTCCCAACTGGTAACGTCCCAGACATAGGTCAGGAAGTCGACGTAGTGGGCCACCGTGCGGCCGTCGGCGCTGACGGCCATGCCGCCCGCTTTATCACCTGATTCCCGCACGCGCTTCACTTCCCCGCTGGCCACATCCCACAGGCGGAAGCTTAAGTCGTTGCTGCCAGACAGAAGCGAGGCACCGTCTTCGACAAAAGCGACACCAAAGATGTACGAGCGATGCCCCTCCAGCGTTTGCAGCAGCATGCCTGTCTGCGCATCCCACAGGATGACAGTGCTGTCGGCTCCGCCCGAGGCCAGGGTTTCGCCGTCCGGACTGAAAGCGACGTCCAGCACTGCGCCATCATGCCCCTCCAAGCGGTGGAGGAGAGCGCCGGAGGCCACATCGACCAGCGCCAGTGTGCCGTCGGCCGAAGCGGAGGCTGCCAGCGCTCCGTCCGGGCTGAAGACGATGGCCGAGATCGGCCCCTCGTGCGCCTCAATGTGCGGGCCGGGCGTATTGTCTTCGGTCGACCAGAAGGCCAGCACGCCATCTGCGCCTCCGGTTGTCAACCAGGTACCGGTCGGGTCCCAGGCCGATGCGGTTACCCAACCGCTGTGGGCGGTCCACCGGGCAACCTCCTCGCGGTTGGCCAAGTCCCAGCGAATGAGTTCCCCTGCCCGACAGCTGTCCGTGGCGTCGGTAGTTGCACAGCTGCCCGACAACGCTGCCTGACCATCCGGGCTGAGAGCTACTGTGCGCACCGCCGCGCTGTGCCCGAGCAGACGGGCGCGTGTGCCCGGACCATAGGCCACATTTGCCAGATCGGCGATCGCTTCAGGCGGTGGCTCGTCGATGTCCACCGCAGCCAGCGCCACGGCCAGAGCGCGGTCTGTTTCACCTTGCGCCGCAATTTCCTGTGCGGCCGACGCCAGGACAAGGCTGTGATTCACCTCCGCCTGTCGCACAGCCGTGGAGCGGGACTGCCAGGCGAGCGCAGCCAGAATGATGGCCACGACTGCAGCAATGGTCGCGCCAATCCCCAGCCGGCGCACGAGCAGGCGCTGGCGGCGTTCTCGTTCCATACGCTCGCCGCGGCTTGCCTGACTGGCCCGAACAAAGGCTTGCTCTTCAGCAGTCAGAGCCAGCGAGGCGCCGTTTAGCAACGTTTCGTACTGTGCCAGGTGCATACCGCTCGCCAGAAGACCCACCGGTTGTCCGGTGGCTTGCCATTCGGCAGCCGCTGTAGACAGTCTTTGCTGCAACCGTATGTCGTCTCGACTTTCATTTAGCCACTCGGCCAGGCGAGGCCATTCCTCGAGGAGCGCTTCATGGGCCAACTCAACGGTCGGCGCGCGCGTGTCGAGGTCACGGTCGAAGGTCAGCAGCCGGTGCCCGCCGAATGCATCGAGGACAGTGTCGATCGTTGTTGCTTCCTCGTTCTCCGAAGGCTGATCGTTGTCCAGTGTCTCCAGTTCGCTGAGCAGGACGCGGCGGCGCGTGGCCGCTGGCGCACCGCCGTCTCCGTCGCCGCCCAGCGTGACCAGGCGCAGGAACAGCTGTCGCGCTGTCTCCTGCCCCGCAACATCCAGCTGGCGATAGACCGTCTCGGCGCGTTGGGCGACTGCGCCGGATACACCGCCGATCGCCTCATAGACCGCCCAATCAACCTGGCCGTTGTTGGCTGTGGCGAACATCTCGGTCAGGGCGTATTGCAGGCCCGGCAGCGCGCCGGGCTGCTGACTGACCTCTTCGATGATCGCTGCGGCGACGTCCGGGGCGATATGGCCACCGGCCTGCTGGGCTGGTTGGCTGATGGCGGCAAGCAACTCAGGGTTGGTCATTGGCAGGATGATTTCGGTTCGTTCGCGCAGCGGGCGGCTGAAGTCCGGATGCAATAGCGGCCGATCATAGAAGTCGGCGCGCAGGGTCAGAATGACCCGGACCGAACTGTCATCGGCGTGGACAGCTGCGTTTAGCAGCCGCAGAAACTGGTCTGCTTCCGCCGGATCTGCCGCCTGCGTGTACAGTTCCTCCAGCTGATCCATCACGATGACGATCTGTTGGCCTGTATCGGGCCAGCATGTCGCGACAAGTTCGAGAAGGCCATCTTCTCTGTCGCGCAGCCACGCCTCCGCGTTAGCGGGCCAATCCACCGCCACCTGACGCAAGGCCAGCCCCAGCTCCCTCAAGGGGTTGGCCCCCGGGATCATCGTGACGACAAACCACTGGTCGGAGCCGGGGAGAGCGCCGCAGCGCAATGCGGGAAGCAGTCCCGCCAGGACAACGGAAGATTTGCCGCTGCCGCTTGGCCCGACTACAGCCAGCAAGCGATGAGATGGCCCCGTCTCTTGAAGCCGCGCTATCAGTTGTTCGACGAGCGCGTCGCGCCCAAAGAAATCGCGGTTATCGAACTCGCTGAATGCGGATAGACCTTTGTATGGATTACGCAGCGGCCCATTCATGACCTCACGCACGATGGGCTCGGCCGCTCGTACGCTAACGGCTTCCCGGAATGCATCTGCCAGCTCTGTCACAGCCGCAAATCGCTGAGCCGGATCGTTGGCTGTGGCCCGTGCCAGAACGGCGCTGATCGCTGGAGATAGCCCCGGCCTGCTGGCGGTGAGCGGCGGCAATAGATCTTCGACAACCAGGTCTCGCTGTTGGTCTGGCGATTTGCCTTCCAGTGGTGACCTTCCTACCAACGCCTGATAAACGACCAGTCCCAGGCAGTAAAGATCGCTTAAAGGTGTTGCCGGGCTACCTAACACCTGCTCCGGTGACAACGTCAGGATTGAGCCCGAAACCGTGTCGGTATCCGGCAGCGCTTCCGTTGCCGGTCCCACGACGTCTCGAGCGATGCCGAAATCGGACAAGAAAGCGTTGCCGTCTTCATCGAGCAGGATGTTCTCCGCTCGCACGTCGCCATGGACCACGCCATGCTCATGGGCGAACGATAGAGCGCCGGCGATCTGGTCCAGCATGCGGGACACGCGCTCTAGCGGCCAGGGGCCATCCTGTAAAGCCTGGTGCAAGTTGCCGCCGCGCAACCAGCGCATGACCAGAAAGGCGCCAGCCGGATCGCGCCAGTAGTCGTAGAGAGGCACAATGTTGAGATGATCGAGGCGAGCGACCAGATGTGCTTCAGCGTCGAAGCGGCGGATAAAGACGGGTTGGTTGGCCAGTTCAGGCCGGATGACCTTGACCGCTACTTGTCGATCTACCACCGGCTGATAGGCCCGATAGACGATGCCAAACGCGCCGCTGCCGATCCGCTCGCGCAGTTCATAGCCTCTGAGCGATTCTCGCCACGAGGCAGCCGCTGTGTCTTCAAGCTGCCCGTCGCGAATCTGTTCGAAGAGGCGTTGGGTTGCTTGATCAGGCTCGACGGCCAGTTCCGACCACAGAATGTCCTGACAGCTTTGGTATTGGGTCAGAGCACCGTTGCGATCACCGACCAGAACCAGAAGGCGCATTAACTGGCGGTGGGCTTCTTCCCGGCAGGGATCAATAAGTAGTTGTTGCTGGGCGGCCTGAATGGCCGCATTGTGATCGCCACGTGTCTCGTACCGGTTGACCAACTGATCCAGAGCGCTCAATGCTTGCTGACGATAGTGAGTCC
The DNA here is from genome assembly GCA_963715935.1 of uncultured Chloroflexia bacterium. Taxonomy (GTDB): domain Bacteria; phylum Chloroflexota; class Anaerolineae; order Promineifilales; family Promineifilaceae; genus Promineifilum. The sequence continues at coordinate 143,463 of CAVQSM010000012.1, forward strand.
GGTTGGTGATTAACCACTGCTCGAAGGCGGCGCTATCGGCAATGGCAAATCCGGCCAGAAAATCACCCTGGTAAGCGCGTACGGCCGTCTCCAACTGTTTGGTGCCCGAATTGTGGCCTGCGTATGTTAACGCGGCGTCCAGTTCGGCCGTATCCAGATGGTGGTCGCTATCCAGATTGAAGCGTATGGTCTGGCGGGAGATTTGGAGATAGGGCGGATTCGCTTCTCTGTCGCCCAGGACGTCACGCAGGTTGGCCAGAGTGCGTCGCAAATTCGCTCGAGCCGCATTCTCACTCAACTCCGGCCAGAACAGGCCAGCCAGTTCTTCCCGGCGATGGTCGCGGTCGGATTCGACCGACACAGTAGGCCAGCAATCCCCGCGTCTTGTCGGACTCAAACCGTTCCAGCCGCTGGCCATCCCTGGTGACAGAAAAGCCACCGAGATAGGCCAGTCTCAGTTCCCCCTCCATATCGTCCCTCCGTGAAACTCAGGCAAGGGAATACGATAAGGGTCATTATACCAGAATGTTTAGAACGCTGTCTGCGGGGAATGAAGGTCCAGCTCATCCCCTCGGAGATCGCGATCAGATATACGGGCATTGAGCAACCTGCGTTATAATCGCCCTTCGGTTGGATAGAATGGACGTTACCGACGAAATCAAGAACAGGCTCGACATTGTCGATGTCATTGGAGCAGATGTGCAGCTGCGCAAATCCGGGCGCAGCTACTCTGGATTCTGCCCGTTCCACGATAACACCCGCACCCCCGCCTTCGTCGTCTTTCCAGAATCGCAAACGTGGCGCTGCTTTGGCGCCTGTGCCGAGGGCGGCGACCTGTTCAGCTATGTGATGAAGAAGAACAGCTGGGACTTCAAGGAAGCCCTGGTGGAGCTGGCCAAGCGGGCGGGCGTGGAGCTGGAAGAGCGCCGCCCGCGCGACAAGCAGGTGGTGGCAGCCGAGGAACGGTTGGCGGCGCTGTTGGATTCGGCCGCTGAATACTTTCACCAACTGCTGCTCCATGCGCCGCAGGCTGAGGCCGCCCGGCGCTATGTGGCCGAACGGTCTTTGAACGAAGAGACGATCGCCACGTTTCGCCTGGGCTTTGCGCTCGAATCGTGGGACGCCGCGCGCAGCCATTTCACCGACCAGGGGTACAGCGACGACGACTTGCTGCGGGCGGGTCTGCTGACCGAAAACGAGGACAAGGGCACACGCTACGATCGTTTCCGCAACCGCCTGATGATCCCCATCCGCGATCTGGATGGCCGCGTGGTCGGCTTTGGTGCGCGGACACTCGACCCGGACGGCATCCCCAAATACCTCAACTCGCCACAGACGCCCTTGTTTGACAAGAGCAATCTACTGTACGGACTGGACATGGCCCGCCGGCCGATTCGCGACTCGCGGGAAGCGGTGCTGGTGGAAGGGTACATGGATGTCATGCAGGCGTGGCAGGCAGGCTATCGCAACATCGTGGCCCAGATGGGCACCGCGCTGACCGAAACCCAACTCCGCACCCTGCAGCGATTTGCCAAGCGCTTCATCCTTGCCCTCGACGCCGACGCTGCCGGGGCCAAGGCAACGCTCCGCAGTCTGCAAGTGGCCCGTCAGACCCTCGATCGCGACTATGACGTCAGCTTCGATGCGCGCGGCCTGGTGATGATGGAGGGCCGGCTGAAGGCGGATATCCTGGTGGTCACGCTTCCTGAGGGGTACGACCCGGACAAGATCATCCGTACCGACCCGGATTGGTGGCCGCGCCTGCTGGCCGAGGCCCGGCCGGTCGTGGAGTACGTCATTCAGACCGCCGCCGCCGAGCTGGACCCGACCGACGCCAAGGCAAAGTCGGAGATGGCCCGGCAGGTGTTGCCGCTCATCGCCGACATCAGCGAGCCGATTGAGCGGGACCATTACCGCAGCCTGCTGGCCAGAACGCTTGACGTCGACGAGAAAGCGCTGCGCCAGGTGGAAGATCAACTCAAGAGGCAGCAGCGCACCAAGACCGGACGACGCGCCAACGCCCAGCGCCGGCCACAGCCGTCTTCACCAACGATGCCGCCTCCGCCACCGCCGGAATGGGATGACGATCAGCCGGCTGGCCCACCGCCTCGTGTGCGGGCTGGGGTGGCTCGTCGTCGCCGCCCCGCTCCCCTGGAGCAGGACTACTTGCGCCAGGCTCTGGCCTATCCCGGCGTCATCGCTTCAGCCAACGCTGTGCTGCGGCGACAGGGGGAAGCGGAGGTCTCGCGCCGTGATTTTACGCGGACCGACGACCAGGCCGTGTTCGACGCGATGGAGGTGCGAGCAGCGGTGCTGCCGGTTGTCACGATTGAGGAAATGTGCGATAGTCTGGAGCCTGTGCTGGCTGATCGGGTTCGGGAGCTATTGACACTGCCGCCCACCCCCGAGACGAGACTCGATCGTCTTCCCGATATGCTGGCGCTATCTGTTCTGGACTGGCGATTGGAGAAGTTGAAGGAGCAGAACGTCACGCTACAGCAAATACAGAGTTCTGAAGGGTGGGGCACCATGGATGAAGAAGTGGCCCATCTGTTTGGCGAGCAAATACGCGAGATACGAATGGCTATGCAGCGCATTCACAAGGCGCGCAGCGCGATGTCGGCTCTGGGCCGGCGTCGGCAGGAAGACATTCTGGCCGGTCGGCGTTTTCGTTAATTGAATCGCTCGCGGATGCCAGATTGATGATTCGCAACTTGACAATGTACAGGGATTGCCGCATCCACCAACGTCTACCAATCGCGCCCGAAGGCCGAAACCGCTGATCTGGTTATGATGGACCCGGAAACCGATCCAATGGACTTAGATCCAGACGAGCAAGACGAACAGGCAGAGCTGGTCGAAGCCGATCAGCCGCTAGATGTCGAAGCGCTCGTCAGAAAAGCCCGCCGGTCGCGGCAAATCGCCGAGGCTGACGTTCAGTCCATCCTGGCGACCGCCAGCGACGACGAAGCCGATCTCCTTTACGAACGACTACAGAAACTGAATATTCGCATTGTGGCCGCCGATGGCGAGCAGATTGACGATCCGGGTGAGATTGGGCTGCTCGAGAATCTGGACGATCTGGAAGAAACCGCCGAGTCTCTCTACGTGGGCGAGTCGGAAGACGACCCGGTCCATACCTACCTGAAAGAGATTGGCCAGGTTCCGCTGCTAACGGCCGCGCAAGAGATCTGGCTGGCGACGCAGATGAAAGCGGCTCGCGTGCTCGATCGGCTGAACATTGACGCCGGGTTGAGCCCCAACGGTAACGGCGGCGTACCTGCTGCGGACGCCGGAGAGGAAGGCGATGCACCGGCGGAACCGAAACGCGGCCCGGCGCTGACACCCGAAGAGATGCGGGCACGCGTGATGATGATCAACTACGTCAACATGCTGGAGAATTGGGATAGCGTCCAGGAAGGGGCCGAGTTGATAAACGTCGAGCCGCCAGAACTGGACAAGCTGATCAGTGAGGCCCGCCGCCTTCGCTACAGCTGGGCACCCGACAATCGCTCCTACGTTCGCAACTATTTGAACGAAGGCTCCTGGGGCCAGGATGAGGCGTGGATTGACCTGGCTGAATGCCTGTTCAACATGTTCACCGCCGCTTATTTGCTGCCGTCGGAAATTGCCGACCAGGTGGCCGCCTATGCCGCCGAGCAGAATGATTTGCCGGACCAGGCTACGTTTGACTCGTGGCTGGACGGCGGCGACAACTCCTTGCTTTACAACGAGTTCGAGATCCGCGACCTGGCCGAGGAAGGCAAGGCCAACCTGACCCGCGCCAACTTGCGGCTGGTCGTCAGCGTCGCCAAGCGCTATATGGGCCGCGGCATCCACCTGCTCGATCTGGTTCAGGAAGGCAATGTTGGCTTGCTGCGGGCCGTGGAGAAGTTCGACCACACTAAAGGGTTCAAGTTCAGCACCTACGCTACATGGTGGATTCGCCAGGCCGTCAGCCGGGCCATTGCCGATCAGGCGCGCACGATCCGCATCCCGGTTCATATGTATGAGACGATCAACAAGATCGTCAAGATGCAGCGCGAGCTGGTGCAGGTGTTGGGTCACGAGCCGAGCGTCGAAGAGCTGGCGCTGGAGTTGGACTACCTGACGCCGGAAGAGTCGGCCGCTATCAAGGACGCGCTGAAGAACGACTACCCGATCGACCCGGTGCTGGAGCGCAAGTGGCGGCAAGCAGTGGGTAAGATTCGCGATATCCTGCGCATCGCCATGGATCCCATGTCGCTGGAGACACCGGTGGGCAACAACGACGACGCCACCGAATTGGGCGACTTCCTGGCCGACGAAAGCGTCGTCGAGCCGGGCGATGCGGCCTCGAAGGAACTGCTGCGCGAGCAGATCCGCAATGTGCTGGGCTTCCTGAGCGAACGGGAGCGCGAGGTGCTGGAGATGCGCTTCGGGCTGAACGACGGCAAGGACCATACCCTCGAAGAAGTGGGCAAGAGCTTCGGCGTTACGCGGGAACGCATCCGCCAGATCGAAGCCAAAGCCCTCCGCAAGCTGCGCCACCCCAGCCGCAGCAAGACGTTGCGCGACTATCTGTCATAGCGCTGCTCCCGCAGCATCACGCCCTACGAACGCGTAATCCGATAGACGACCAGGGTGACGTCGATCGTCTGCTCGGCTGCGGCCTTGACGGTCTCCCAATCGGCGCCGACGCTGTTGTCGTCCAGCCAATTGCTGGCACCGAAGTTGACGACCCTGAACGATTGGCGGTCGACTTCTTGCAGTACGTCCCCCATCGCGGCCGTGTAATCCGGCCAGAAGGGAGCGCCCCACGGGCTGCCCTCCACCAGAACGAGGTAAGTGTCATCGCCGTCCAGGACCGCCTGGCGCAGGGCGGCCGTCTCTGCGTCGCTGGCAGGCTGGAGCAAGCGCCCGGTGACGTGGGCCGGCGTCGCTTGCTGATCCATCGCCAGTCCCCATTCGACAATGGCCGGGCTGAACTGGTCAAAGTAGTTGACGAGGAGCAGCGGCGCGTCCGCCTCCACGGTGGAGGCGACCCAGCCGGCCATGTCGGCCAGGGCCGGGGATGTTTCGACGCGAGCTTCGAGGACGGAATGGGCGAAGCGGAACCGGGACGCCACCGTGGACAGGCCCGCGACCGCCAGCACGACAACCACCGCCAGCCCAACGGCTGCCACCTGCCACCGGCTCTTTCGGGCGCGAACGGCCGCCCACAGATTGGCGACCATCAACCCGACCAGCAAGTGGGCGACGGGTGCAAACGGGGCGATGAAGCGCGGGTTGGGTGGATGGTTCAGGAACATGACACTGGCCATGCCAAATAGAAAGAAGAGCAGCACAATCCGAACGGTCGTGTCCCGCCAGCGTAGCGTCGCCCAGACAAGCGCCACCCCATACACAATGATAAACAGGAGCGAAGGCGAATAATGAAGCGCCAGGCTGCGGGGATAGTAGATGACGTTGCGCAGACTGAGCCACGCCTCTTCGGCTGCCAACGGCTGGGCGTAACCGAAAAACGATTGGAGTTGGCCGGGCGAAAGAAACCAGACGCCCAGAACCAGGGCAAACGGACCGAAGAGGGGCAACCAGCGCCGCGCCACGGTCGATGGCCATGATGGTTGCCGTATAAGGCCGGGCAGGATAAGCAGCTCTGACAACCCGACGGTGGCCAGCGCGACCAGACCGTAGCTGTACTTGATGAGAAAGACGGCCGCCAGCAGCAGGCTGACAGCCAGGAGCCAGCCCACGCCCGGCTGCTTTGTCGCCCGGATGTAAGCCCACAGAAAGAGCAGCGAGGCCAACAGGCCGACCGTCTCCAGCATCGACAATCCGGCATAAAGCAACAAAGGCCGTGCGGTTAGCGTCATCAATGCCGCCACAAGACCGGCCAACCACCCATTTTCCGGGTCAATTTCGATGGCCAACGCAAACAGGACCAGCACAGCCAGAAACAGGGTGACGACGCTCGCCAGACGTGCCATGTTCACCGATGGGCCAATCATTAGAAAGATGGGCAGCAGGCGGGCGGCGCCGCCCGGTGGATAAAAATCTTGCGCGCCGACCTCGGCGGCGAAGCCAGCCAAATCGCCGTCTCGCAGCTCATTGCTCATGCGCAGGGCCGGGAGCGCGTGGTTGGCCTCATCCGCGTCGAACGGGTAGCCGGTGATGCTCAGGACGCCGTCGATCAGGAATGCGGCTACGATCAGGTTGAGAAGGAGGACGATCAGGAAGGCGACCGTGCGCCTGTTGGCCGCCAGCGAAACGCGCGCGCGGCGAGTGGGGGCGTCGAGCATGGGTGGCAGTATAGTCCAGCGCTCGCGCCCACACCACCGGGAACCCGCTTTTTCATAATTAAGGGTCACGAACGCCCACCGCAAGACACTGATTGTTGTCCCGGAACTTCAAGCTGTTTATCTGCTTGACGCTGGCGAGCTTATATCGTAGCTTATCAACTTGGATAGTCTCACAGCGCTCTGGTGACTGTTCGCTGTCAGCCACCGCATTTGCTTCCCGACCTATCGAAGGACTGAACCCCATGACGCTGCAAATTACACTCGACTTTCTGCATGACCTGGCTGGTAATAACAACAAGGCGTGGTTTGACGCCAACCGCGACAGGTATCAGGCGGCCCGGTCGGAGTTCGAGTCTACGGTTGACGAGTTGATCCACGGATTCGCGGCGTTTGATGACATGGGCCACCTGCGAGCCAGGGATTGCCTGTTCCGGATTAACAGAGATGTGCGGTTTTCCAAGGACAAGTCACCCTACAAGACCAACCTGGGTGCCGTCATTGCTCGCGGAGGGCGCAAAGGAACGGGGCGTGTGTACTACTTGCAGGTCGGCGTAGATGAGTCGTTCGCCGCGGGAGGCCTGCACCAGCCGGACCGCACACAGCTAGATAATGTGCGTCGCCACATTGTGGCCGACGCGACGCCGCTGCGAGAAGTCCTGGCTGCACCCGACTTCGTTCGCTACTTCGGCACCATGCAAGGTGACCAGCTCAAGACAGCCCCAATGGGCTACGACCGGGAGCACCCGGACATCGACCTGCTGCGTTACAAGCAATACCTGGCCATCCATCCGTTGGCCGAGGCTGCGGTTGTGTCTGATGATTTGGTGGATCATTTGCTGCAGGTCTATTCAGCCATGAAGCCGTTCAATAGCTATCTGGAGCAAGTCTCCGCAGAGTCTGAACTCCCGGCATAGATGGGGGTAGCCCGGCGCTTATGGCTTCTGTGTTGGTCCACGCCACCGATCCCAGGTCACAGCACCCAGAACCGGTTGCGTTGTTTGTTGCGACGCACAAAGCTTGTGATAGAATGCACATACGGGAGAGACTTGCGTTTCTCCCTTCGTTTTATCTTGGCGATATGCAGGCGGCGGTTTATCATCTGACTCCGGTCCGGTGAGTTGGTTGCGGGCCTGTAATGTTTGATGGAATAGCGACCTATGGAACAGATATTGCTCGACTACCTGCCAGTGGCTGTGCTTCTTGGCATCGCCATCTTTTTTGCCATTCTGTTGCCGGTGCTCTCGCTGAACCTCGGCCCGAAGCGCAGCAAGGGCCGGGCGCTCTCGCCGTATGAATCGGGCATCGTGCCCATTGGCGAAGCGCAGCGCCGTCTACCGATCAAGTTCTACCGGATCGCCGTTCTCTTCATCTTGTTCGATGTCGATATTATCCTGCTGGTGCCGTGGGCCATGTCGTTCCGCGACCTGGGCTACTACGGGCTGGTGGCGATGCTGATCTTTATGTTTATGTTCGTTCTTGGCGACGTATGGGTCTGGAAAAAAGGAGTGCTCGAATGGGAATAGAGCAAAAGCTTGGCAACCTCGGCGTTGTCACCTACCGCCTCGAAGATGTAGTCAATTGGGGGCGCACCAACGCGATGTGGCCCTTGCTGTTTGGTCTGGCCTGCTGCGCCATCGAGATGATGTCGACCCAGGCCGCGCACTATGATGCCTCGCGCTTCGGCATGGAGCTGAATCGGCCCTCGCCGCGCCAGTCGGACCTGATGATCGTGGCAGGGCGCGTCTCGCGCAAAATGGCCCCGGTCGTTCGCCGTCTGTACGACCAGATGCCGTACCCGAAGTGGGCCATCGCCATGGGCGACTGTGCCTCGTGCGGCGGAATCTTCAATAACTACGCGATCGTTCAGGGTGTGGATGAGATTATCCCCGTCGATGTCTATGTGGCCGGCTGCCCGCCGCGCCCGGAGGCACTCATCGACGGCATCATGACGCTCCACGAGAAGGTTCGCAAAGACAAGCTAACGGATTGGGCCTAATGGACCGACACGACCTTGTAACCGAAAAAGTAAAGGAAGCGTTCCCGGAGGCGGTCGAAGAGATCGTCGATTTCCGGGGCGAGCGGACGCTCATTGTGCAGATGGAGCAGATCAAGGCGATCTGCACCTTGCTGCGCGATGACCCGGACATGCAGTTTAACTTCCTGTCCGACATTGTGGCCGACGACTATCTGCCCGATTTTCCGCGCTTTGCCGTCAATTATCACCTCTACTCCATCCCGTTCAGCCACCGCATCCGGCTGCGCGTTATGGTGGAAGACCCGGACGAAGGGCCGGAGACGATGGCCGACGTATGGGCCATCGCCACCTGGCTGGAGATGGAAGTGTGGGACCTGATGGGTGTGCGCTTCCAGGGCAACGGGAGTTTGCGCCGCTTGTTCCTGCCGGAAGATTGGCAGGGCCACCCGCTGCGCAAGGATTACCCGCTGGGCTACGAAGAAGTGCAGTTCTCTTTTAATTATGAAGAGATCGACGCGCGCAAGCCTTACGCCAAAGAGTAGCGCGCCCGTCTGGCGACTGAGGAGTTACGAATATGGCACTAATGCCTATCGCTAGCGATACCGTTCAAGAGATGTCCGTTGAGGAGCTGCGGGCCAAAGTCGGCACCGGGATGACCATTACGGATCCCGAAGAGAACATGCTGCTGAGCATGGGGCCGCAGCATCCCAGCACCCACGGCGTGCTGCGTTTGCTGGTGGAACTGGACGGCGAAAAGGTCATCAATTTGGCCCCCGATATCGGCTTCCTCCATACCGGCATCGAAAAGAACATGGAGGCCAAGACCTTCACCAAGGCGCTGGTCATGACCGATCGCATGGACTATCTGTCGCCCATGTCCAACAACCTGGGCTACATCATGGCGGTCGAGAAGCTGTTGGGTGTGGAGCCGACGCCGCGAGCGACGGTCATCCGCGTCATCCTGGCCGAACTGGCCCGGATCAGCAGCCATCTTGTCTGGCTGGGCACCCACGCTCTGGACATCGCCGCCATGTCGGTCTTCCTCTACTGCTTCCGCGAGCGCGAGTACATTCTCGACCTGTTCGAGATGGTTGCCGGGCAGCGGATGATGGTTAGCTACTTCCGGCCCGGTGGCCTCTGGCGCGATCTGCCGCCCGAGTTCGTTCCTGCCGTGCAGCATTTCCTGGACTTCTTCCCGGCCCGCATCGCAGACTACGAAGCGCTCCTGAAGGAAAACCCGATCTGGCTGCGACGCACCAAGGGCATCGGGATTATTTCCGGAGAGGACGCTACGGCGTGGGGGCTGACGGGCGCATGCCTGCGCGGGTCCGGCGTCAACTGGGACATCCGCAAGGCGAACCCGTACCTCAATTATCAGGATTACGAATTCGACGTGCCGGTGGGCGAAGAAGGCGACACCTACAGTCGCTATCGCTGCCGGATGCAAGAGTTCTGGGAGAGCATGCGCATCATCGAGCAAGCGTTGAAGAAGCTGCCCGATGGGCCGGTCAACATCGACGACCGCAAGATCGTGCCGCCGCCCCGCTCAGAGTTGGGCAGCAGCATGGAGGCGGTCATCCACCATTTCAAGTTGTGGACCGAAGGGTTCAACGCACCGGTAGGGTATGTCTACCAGAGTATCGAATCGCCGCGCGGCGAGTTCGGCTGCTACTTGCGTGGCGATGGCGGACCGAAGCCGGCGAGAGTTCACTTCCGCGGCCCATCCTACGTCAATTTGGCGTCGCTGCCGCAGATGGCCCAGAACTCATACATAGCCGACCTGGTGGCCGTCATCGGCTCCATTGACATCGTCCTGGGTGAGATCGACCGATAAGCAGACAGACCATCCCGGCATTGCCGGGGGCGTCATCTGCCGGAGAAGATTGTGTTAGCGGAAAAATACCCCAACGAAATACAGGCGCTGCTGACGCGCTTTCCTGACGAGAAGTCGGCCGTCCTGCATCTGATGCACCTGGCCCAGAACGAGTATGGTTATCTGAGCAATGATGCCATGCGCGAAGTGGCGGGCATCCTTGATCTGGACCCGACTCATGTGCTCTCTCTGGCCGGATTCTATTCGCTCTTTTACGAAGAGCCGGTCGGCACCTATGTGCTTGAGGTTTGCAACGATCTGGCCTGCGCGCTGCGCGGTGCCGACGAATTTGTGGAGATGGCAACCGGCAAGCTCGACATCCCGGTGGAGGGCACGACTGAGGACGGTCTGTTCTCGCTCAAGACCGTTATGTGTCTGGGCGCGTGCGACCGGGCGCCGATGCTGCAATGCAATCTGAAATTCTACGAGAACCTCGACGAAACGAAGTTCGACGAGCTACTCGCCAAGCTGCGGGCTGAAGCGGCTTCCGGCCAGCGCGAACCCAGCGTTGTCGAGCGGGTGATCAGCTATACCACCGCCGACGTCGCTGTGCAGGGGAAGAAATAACGATGGAACATCTTCTACTACGTCACCGTGACGTTCCCGATTTTCACAAGCTGGATGTCTATCGCGAGAATGGCGGCTATGAGGGACTGAAGAAAGCCCTGTCCATGTCGCCCGATGAAGTGATCGACATCTTGAAGGCGTCCAATCTCCGGGGCCGGGGCGGCGCGGGCTTCCCGACCGGCGTTAAGTGGGGGTTCATTCCCAAGGGCGACGGCGACAAGTACGTGCTGATCAACACCGATGAATCGGAGACTGGTACGTTCAAGGACCGCGAACTGATTGAGAAGAACCCGCACCAGGTCATCGAAGGAACGCTCATCGCCGCCTACGCTGTCAACGCGAAGCTGGTCTTCAATTATCTGCGCGGCGAGTATATGGACGCGGCCTGGGCGTTTGAGGAAGCGCTGCTGGAGTGCCGCAAGGCCGGCATCATCGGCGACAATATCATGGACTCCGACTTCAGCGTCGAGTTCTACAACCATTATGGCGCGGGCGCTTACATCTGCGGCGAAGAGACGGCGTTGATCGAGTCGCTGGCCGGTAATCTGGGCCAGCCGTGGTCGAAACCGCCGTTCCCGGCTGTCGAGGGTCTATACAAGAAGCCGACCGTCGTCAACAACACGGAAACGTTGGCCAACGTGCCGCTAATCATGGTCAATGGCGCGGACTGGTACAAGACGATGGGCACCGAAGACAGCCCCGGCGTCAAGATCGTGTGCATCAGTGGCCATGTCGAGAACCCCGGTAACTACGAAGTGCCGATGGGCACGACCTACCGGGAGCTGCTGGAGATGGCCGGCGGGATGCAGGGCGGACGCCAGTTCAAGGCGCTGCTGCCCAGCGGCGGGTCCGGTCCCATTGTGGTAGAGGACGCGCTGGACGCGAGCTGCAGCTACGAGGGGTTGACTCCGTTCCGGTCGGTGATGGGTTCGGCGTCGGTCATCGTCATGGACGAAACCACTGACATGGTCTGGGCGGCGCTCAAGATGACCCACTTCTTCCGGCACGAATCCTGCGGCAAGTGTACACCCTGCCGCGAAGGCACGTTCTGGATGGAAAAGGTGCTCCATCGTATCTATGAAGGGCACGGGACGGAAGCAGACATCAAACTGCTGGAGAGTGTGGCCAACCAGATTACCGGGAAGTGCCTGTGCGCGCTGGGCGAATTTGCCACCAGCCCGGTGCTGTCGACCATTTACCATTTCCTGGACGAATATAAGGCAAAAGTCGCGATGGGCGCGGCAGTGGCTGTGCCTGCCGGGCGGGCAGCCGAGGCGCTGCCGGTAGCGGCCGACTAGCCGCCCACAAGCAGCAGCCTGCGAACGAGGATAACGATCAGCATGAGCGATCTTGTAACCCTGACAATTGACGGCGTACCGGTCTCCGTGCCCAGGGGCACGTATGTGGTCGACGCTGCCAAGAAGATAGGTAATGACATTCCCGTCTTCTGTTACCATCCGAAGCTGGAGCCGGTAGGCATGTGCCGCATGTGCCTGGTGGAAATCGGCATGCCTGTGCGCGACCGCGGCACCGGCGAAGTCGTGCTGAACCCTGATGGCTCCCCCAAGCTAAATTTTGGCAAGGGGCTGCAGACTGGCTGCACCGTCGCTGTGAGCGAAGGGATGGTCGTCCGCACCAACACGGTGCCGGTGGATGATGCCCGCGAGGACATTATTGAGTTTATCCTGACCAGTCACCCGCTCGACTGCCCCATCTGTGACAAGGGGGGCGAGTGCCCGCTGCAGAACCTGACGATGGAGCACGGCAAGGGTGAGACGCGCATGGCTTTCTCCGACAAGATGAAGTTGGAAAAGCATGTGCCGCTGGGCGAGTTGATTTATCTCGATCGAGAACGCTGCATCCAGTGTGGTCGCTGCACCCGCTTCCAGGATGAAATTGTCGATGACCCGGTCATTCAGTTCCACAATCGGGGCCGACGTCTGGAAATTGTCACCAACTCCGATCCCGGCTTCGACAGCTACTGGAGCGGCAACACGACCGATATCTGCCCGGTGGGTGCGCTGACCACAGCCGACTTCCGCTTTGGGGCGCGGCCCTGGGAACTGACGCCGGTGGCCAGTATTTGTCCCCACTGCCCGGTAGGCTGCAACACCACCATGAGCACCCGGCGCGAAGCGAAGGCGGGTGGCAAGAACGTCATCAAGCGCATTATGCCGCGCCAGAATGAAGCGGTGAACGAGATCTGGATCTGTGACAAGGGCCGCTTTGTCCATCACTTTGCCGACGCGCCCGACCGGGTGCGCCAGCCGATGGTCCGCAAGAACGGCGAGCTGGTCCCGGTGAGCTGGGACGAGGCTCTGGACGCCGTAGCCGGCCGTATGCAGATGCACAAAGCAAGCAGCGCTGGTCTGGCGGGCGACCGTCTGAGCAACGAAGACCTGTTCTACTTCCAGCGTTTCTTCCGTGATGGGCTGGGTAACGGCAATATTGACCTGGGCCATCGCCGCCTTGCCGGTGGCGAGATTGTGGCCAGCGTAGGTCTGACGGCGGGCAGCAATCTGCTCGACCTCGGCGCCGGCGACGCCATCCTGGTAGCCGCGGCCGACCTGCACGAGCAGGCGCCGGTCTGGTGGCTGCGGGTGAAGCAGGCGGCCGAACGCGGGGCGCAGTTGGTGGTTATTAACGGCTACGAAACCCGCCTGACCGAGTTCGCGACCTATAGTGCGGAGGTGGAGCCGGGCGAGCTGCTCAGCTTCGTACGGCAGGTCGTCACGCGCGCCCACGTGGACACAAAGGGCGAACCGGAAGACGATGTGGCCGCTCTGGCCGATTCGCTGGTGGAGGCCAACAACCTCGTTTGCTTCTACGGCTACGAAGGATTGAATTACCACGAGACCCAGACGCTGGCCGAGCTGCTAGCCAACTTGCTGCTGCTGAGCAGTGGAGAGGGCGAGGACGCAACGCCGGCCCATGTTGGCCGCGTTAATAATGGACTGGTGCCGGTCTGGCCACACAACAACACGCAAGGCGCGTGGGATATGGGCGTGCACCCGGCGTTTGGCCCTGGCTACGAGCCACTGGCCGAGCGCGGTATGCCGGCCCGCGTCATCTACCAGGGTGTCGCCGACGGCTCGCTCCACGCCCTGTTCGTCATGGGCACCGACCCGGTTGGCGACGGTCTGATGGACGGCCGCGGCCAACTCGACTTCCTGGTTGTGCAGGAGTTGTTCATGACCGCCACCGCCCACGAAGCGGATGTGGTTCTCCCGGCCCAGAGCTGGGCGGAGCGCGAAGGAACGTTCACCAGCGGCGAGCGGCGCGTACAGCGCTTCTATCCGGCCATCCCGCCCGCGGGCGAAGCACGCCCCGATTGGCAAATTCTGGCCCAACTGGGCGAGCGCACCGGGTTAGGCAAGCCGCCGTTTGCAGCCAGCCTCGCTTTCCGCGATGTGGCCAAGAGCGTGGCCCAATATGCCGCGATGGATTACCGGACGCTAGGACGAGTTGAGGAACAGTGGCCCATCATTGGCGGCGACGACCTTTACTATGGTGGCACAGCCTACACAAATACTGCCGGCCTGGGCCAGCAGTGGGCGGCGACGGCCGAAGCCGGGCCTGTCGAGTCGTATGATGTCGCTTCGGAAGCAGGGGCGAGCAAGGTGGAAACAACCACTCTGGCCGAAGGCGAGATTATGGTCCTGCCGGCGCCTGCGCTTTATGCGCCCGGCACGCTGATCAACCATACGAGTTTGCTGGAACACCGGATGGCCTACGCCACCCTCATTGTGAACCCGACTGACGCGCTGGCCCTGGGGTTGGCCGAAATGGATTCCGTCGCGCTGCAGGCCGGCGGCGGTGAGACAGCGGTGCAGGTGACCATTGATGAGATTGCTCCGCCCGGCGTGGCCGTGCTGCGGGGCGGCCGTTCACTGGCGAGCGGCAGTCAGCCGTTTGTAGGCTCCATTCGCCAGAAGGCGACGGTCCCAGGAACCATCTAGCGCCAGAGAGACCGCACAGAGGATGAGGTATTACGAATGACACCAGGTGCAATTGCCCTCGAAGCCCTGATTATCGGGTTTATCATCTCCCTCGTTGTGATTACGGGGTTCGCCTACACAACGCTGCTGGAGCGCAAGCTGCTGGCGCGGCTGCAGTCGCGCATCGGGCCGAACCGGGCCGGGTACATTCCCATCCCGTGGCCCGGACAGGGCGAGAAGCGCTTTCTGAGCGGCTTTATGCAGCCGGCGGCCGACGCGGTCAAGCTATTCTTTAAAGAGGACCCCACACCAGCCAAGGTTGACCGGGTTATCTATAATCTGGCCCCCATGCTGGCCGTGATTCCAGCCATCCTGATTCTGGCGGTTATTCCCTGGGCGCCGGCGTTCTCGCTGTTCGGCATCGAGTTCACGC
Source organism: uncultured Chloroflexia bacterium (assembly GCA_963715935.1). Lineage (GTDB taxonomy): Bacteria > Chloroflexota > Anaerolineae > Promineifilales > Promineifilaceae > Promineifilum. The sequence continues at coordinate 158,530 of CAVQSM010000012.1, forward strand.
CCTACTTTGCCATTGCTCCGGGCATCAACGTCGGTGTGTTGTTCATTCTGGCCATTACATCAATTGGCGTCTACGGCATCATCCTCGCCGGATGGGCGTCGAACAGCAAGTACGCTGTGCTGGGCGGCATCCGTGCCTCGGCCCAAATGATTAGCTACGAGCTGGCGCTGGGTCTGTCGGTGCTTATCCCGATCATGATGGCCAATTCGATGGACTTGGGCGTCATTACCGAAGCGCAGGACGGTATCTGGTTCGGCATTCTGCAGCCCATTGCCGCCGTGGTGTTCTACATCGCTGCGCTGGCCGAGCTGCAGCGCGCGCCGTTTGACTTGCTGGAGGCGGAGCAGGAGTTGTCCGCCGGCTATTCGGTCGAGTATGGTGGCATGCGCTTCGGCATGTTCTTCATGGCCGAATATATGAAGATGATTTCGCTCAGCGCCATCTTTGCCGTGCTCTTCCTGGGTGGCTATCGCGGCCCGTTCATCGACGACGTACCCGCGCTTGGCTTCCTTTACCTGGGCGGCAAGATCGTTGTGTCCCTGATTCTGATGATCTGGATTCGGGCCACGCTGCCCCGTTTGCGCTACGACCAGCTGATGTCTTTCGGCTGGAAGGGGCTGCTCCCGGTGGCCGTGTTGAACTTTATTATTACCGGCATCCTGATTGTGATGGCGGTCGAGGGGACGTTCGACCCGCTGTTCGAGTCGATTCAACTGTTCTTCTTTGGCTAGGTGACGATGAGTCTGGTCGGACGGTCCGGCCGCGTGATTTGAGGAGACACTCTATGTTTGGTGAAATAATCAGGGGCATGGCGACGACCCTTAAGCAGGCGATTGACTCGCCGGTGACGATTGAGTATCCGGAGGTTCAACGGCCCCCGGCCTATCGCTTCAAGGGACGCCACGAACTGAAGCGCTACGACGACGGCATGGAGAAGTGCATCGGCTGTTCGTTGTGCGCCGCCGCCTGCCCGGCCGACGCTATCTTTGTCGAGGCGTCGGAAAACACCGACGACGAGCGTTACTCGCCCGGCGAGCGGTACGCGTCGACTTACGAGATCAACATGCTCCGCTGCATCTTCTGCGGCTTCTGCGAAGATGCTTGCCCGACGGAGGCGATCGTGCTGGAGAACAGCTATGAGCTGAGCTTCTACGACCGGGCCGGGGCGATCTATACCAAGGATATGCTGATTGTGCCTGTGCCGGAAGGTGGTGAACCCACCCCCAAGAAGGTAGAGCCAGGCCAATTTGATCGCGCCATTCCGGATATGGAAGATCCGGCATAGCGAGCAGATAGGAGAGGTTTTCGGGAGAGGGTGGCCGAGCCGCCGCAAGCAGCCCGGCAGTCGGCTTCGCAGTTGTCAATCAAGTCTGATTCGCCAATAATTGGCGCAAAGGCGACTTTATGATTCATCCAATACTTTTCATCATATTGGCGGCCATTGCCGTGGCCGCCGCGCTTGGCATGTTGCTAAGTCGCAATGCGGTGTACAGCGCCCTGTACCTGGTGCTGAACTTCATCACCATCGCCGTATTCTTCCTCGTTCTCAACGCACCCTTCATTGCCATGGTCCAGATCACAGTCTATGCCGGGGCGATTGTGGTGTTGTTCCTCTTCGTGATCATGCTCCTGGGCGCGGAACGGCTGAGCGGCGTGGCGGATATTGTCCCGCCCGGACAACAGTTCCACCGCATGACCGCCATCATCCTGGCGATCAGCCTGCTGGTTGTCTTCGCGGTTCTGCTGTTCCAGGGCAACATTGGGGGCACGGAGTTGGCCCCGGCTATCGACTCCAGTCCGGGTGCGCTCGGCCGGTTGCTCTTCGGGTCCTATGTGTTCCCATTCGAAGTAACTGGCATTCTGCTCATCGCAGGTATCGCCGGCGTGGTCATCTTTGGCCAGGTACGCAAACGGAGTCAGCAAGATGCCTAACGTTGTCACGATTGATTGGTACATTGCTCTGAGCGTCATCCTGTTCACCATTGGGGCGCTTGGTGTGTTGCTGCGCCGCAACGCACTCATTATCTTCATGTCCATCGAACTGATGCTGAACAGCGCCAATCTGCTGTTCGTGGCTTTTGCCCGCTATCTGGGCAATCTGGACGGCCAGGTGCTTGTCTTCTTTGTCATCACCGTGGCTGCGGCTGAGGTGGCGGTGGGGCTGGCCCTGATCGTCGCCATCTTCCGCACCAAGAAGAGCATCAACATCGACGACATCAATTTGCTCAAGGGATAGGAGCACACGAATGAACTTATTTGCCCTTGCTCCCCTCATCCTGCTTTTCCCGGCCGTTGGCTTCTTGTTCAACGGGCTGCTGGGGCGTCGCTTTGTCGACGCCAACCGGCAGAACGGCGAACGCTGGGTTGGCTGGACGGCGACAGGAATGGTCATGCTGTCCTTCCTGCTGGCGGTGGGGCTGCTCATCAGCCTAATTGGTAACGACTTCCATGTGGAGATCGTGCCGATTATGACCTGGATCAACATCCCGGCGGCCGACTTCCTGGTCAACTGGTCGCTGCAGGTAGACACGCTGTCGGTGACGATGATGCTGGTGGTTACCGGTGTTGGGTCTCTGATCCACATCTACGCCATCGGCTACATGCACGGCGACCCGAACTTCAACCGCTTCTTTGCCTACTTCAACCTGTTCATCCTGCTCATGCTGGTGCTGGTTTCGGCCGACAACTACCTGATGATGTTCGTTGGCTGGGAAGGCGTCGGCCTCTGTTCCTATCTGTTGATTAGCTTCTGGTGGGATCGGGTAGACGACGAAGGCAAGGCGATGAACGCCAACGCCGGACGGAAAGCGTTTATCGTCAACCGCATTGGCGACTTCGGCGTGATCCTGGCCATGCTCTTGCTCTTCTGGACGTTCGGCACGCTGGACTATTTGCCCATCTTCGACACCTCCATTGAGTTCTTTGTCTCCAATCATGTGGTTGAGTTTGGTGCATTCAGCGCCTCGTTCCCGGCAGTCCTGACGGCGATTACGGCGCTCTTCCTGCTGGGTGTGGCCGGTAAGTCGGCCCAGATTCCGCTCTACGTCTGGCTGCCCGACGCGATGGCTGGCCCGACGCCGGTCTCCGCGCTTATCCACGCCGCTACGATGGTCACGGCTGGTGTCTATCTGCTCGTCCGCAGCGACCTACTGTACGAGATTGTGCGCACCAGCGGCTACGAGATGTTTGGTCTAATCTCCACGCCGGACCTGGTAGCCTATGTGGGGGCGAGTACGGCCTTGCTGGCGGGGCTGATCGCCTTTACACAGAATGATATCAAGAAGGTGCTGGCTTACTCGACCATCAGCCAGCTGGGCTTCATGGTGGCGGCGGCGGGCATGGGCGCCTACGTGGCGGCGATGTTCCACCTGGTCACCCACGCCTTCTTCAAGGCGCTGCTTTTCATGGGGTCCGGTTCGGTCATCCACGGCATGGAGCATGGCCATCATCATGTGACCCACGGCCACGATGACGATCACCACGACGACGGCTTCGACCCACAGGACATGCGCTTCATGGGCGGCTTGCGTCACCGGATGAAGACAACCTACTGGACCTACATGATCGGGGCGTTGGCGTTGGCGGGCATGTTCCCGCTGGCGGGCTTCTGGTCGAAGGATGAAATCCTCAATCACGCCGGGACTCATGAGGTGGTCGTTCTCATCATGCTGGCTATCGCCGCCTTCTGCACGGCGTTCTATATGGGGCGGCAACTGCTGATGGTTTTCTTCAACGAACCGCGCAGCGAAGCGGCCGCCCATGCGGAAGAAAGCCCGTCTCTGATGACCTTCCCGCTCATCATCCTGTCTATCCTGTCGGTAGCCGCCGGCTTTCTCAACTTGCCATACTTCACAGAGCGACTGGCCGACCTCAACGGCCGCCATCCGGAAGAGTTCTGGCTGGTGCTGGAGGCGTGGCTGGAACACGCCATCCCGGCCTTTGAATATTACGAGGAAGGGATTGTTGCTCTGCCCAAGACACCGATTGTCATCTCGCCCGTAGTGGCGGGACTCTCCTTGCTGCTGGCGATATTGGGCCTTTTCCTTGCCTGGCTCATCTATCGCAACCGGCCGAAGACGGTCGAGGAGCCGGACGCGCTGCAGCGAACGCCGATCTGGTGGTTCGCGGTGCTGCCGCTTAACACGCTGTACATGAAGGGGATCGTGCCTGGTTTTAACCGGCTGGCCGACTGGCTGGCCATCGACGTGGACTGGGTCTTCTGGCATGACTTTGTCCACAACCGGTTGATACGCGATACCTTCGTAACCTTTGCCAACTTTTCCGCCAACGTGCTCGATGCTCAGGGGGTCGATGGGCTGGTCAATGGGACCGCCGCCGCTACCAAGCGTCTTGCCGGGGCGATACGTACGACACAGACAGGCTACGCCCGTACCTATGCGTTATTCGTTTTTCTAGGGGCCGTAGCTTTACTGGCATTCTTCTTGCTGGCCGCAGGCTAGCCATTATTCGTAGAAGTTCTGGGGAGAAATAATGAACTGGTTGCTTACAATTACTACCTTCTTTCCCCTGGTAGGTGTTTTGGCGATACTCTTGCTGAAGCCGCCGGAACGCGGTACCTACCGGACGATCAAAATCATCGCGATCGTGACATCAGTGATCACCTTCCTGCTCACGCTGGTGGTGCTCACGCAGTTCAACACCAACGATCCGTCGTTGCAGTTGGTTGATCGAGCGACGTGGATCGAGTCCTGGGGAATCAGTTACTTCCTGGGCGTGGACGGTCTCAGCATCCTCATGGTGCTGCTGACGTCGTTCATCTCGATGCTGGCTATCGCCTCGTCGTGGAACGCTATCGAAACACAGATCAAGCAGTACTACATCTTCATGCTGCTGCTTGAGATGGGCATGATGGGCGTCTTCCTGGCGCAGGACCTGTTCCTGTTCTACGTCTTCTGGGAGTTCACGCTCGTGCCGATGTACTTCCTCATCGGTATCTGGGGCGGACAGAACCGCGTCTACGCCTCGATCAAGTTCTTCCTCTACACGATGGCCGGCTCGCTGTTGATGCTGCTGGCGATCCTGTACATGGGTATCACCAACGGGACATTTGCAGTGCCGGAGTTGATCGCCGGGCGGGACGCGTTTGCCAACGTGCAGACGTGGCTCTTCCTGGGCTTCTTTATCGCCTTTGCGATCAAGGTGCCGGTCTTCCCGTTCCATTCGTGGTTGCCCGACGCCCACACGGAAGCGCCGACGGCCGGGTCCATCATTCTGGCCGGTGTCTTGCTGAAGATGGGTACCTATGGCTTTGTGCGCTTCAACCTGCCGCTCTTCCCGCAAGCGTCGTTTGACCTCGCGCCGTTTATTGCCGTGTTGGCAATCATCGGCATCATCTACGGCGCGATCGTCTCGTTTGCCCAAAAGGATGTGAAGAAGCTGGTAGCGTACTCCAGTATCAGCCATCTCGGCTTTGTCACGTTGGGCATCTTTGCTCTGAACAACGCGGGTATCCAGGGCGGTATCCTGCAGGGTGTCAACCACGGCATCAGCACAGGCGCACTCTTCTTCCTGGTTGGTATTCTCTACGAGCAGCGCCATACCCGGCAGATGTCGGCCTATGGCGGTATCTGGAAGGTGATGCCCATCTTTGCGGCCCTGTCACTCATCGTCGTGCTCTCCAGCATGGGCTTGCCCGGGCTGAACGGCTTTGTGGGCGAGTTCACCATCTTGCTCGGCTCGATGGGCGCGGAGCCCCTGGGGCAAAACGCCTGGATCTACACCGCGTTTGCCACCTCCGGCGTCATCCTGGCGGCCGTCTACTTGCTGTGGATGTTCCAGAACGTCTTCATGGGCCCGCTGGACAACCCGGAGAACGAGAAGCTGCGCGACATCAACAAAGGCGAGCTGGTCATCATGCTGTCGTTCATCCTGTTCATCTTCTGGATTGGGTTGGCCCCGTCGCCGTACTTCAATCTAATGGACACAACGGTGGCGGCGCTGGTCGATGACATCGGCTCGACTGTCATGGCGCTGGTCCCTTAACAGGGTGCTGGGCCGGCGGCCTGCGGGCTGCCGGTCGTGGTCATCATGGCCCACGAACCGGTCTATTTCGTCCATATCACCGACACCCACATCGGGCCATCGGCCGGTTTTGCGCGGCATGGTCATCTGTCGCTGCCCAGTGCGCAGCGGATGGTCGATCTAATCAACGCTATGCCGACGACGCCGGACTTTGTCGTCCATACTGGCGATGTGGTCAGCTTTCCTGACCCCGACGCCTATGCGCTGGCAGCCGAAACGCTGAACGAAATTGAGCCACCGGTCTACTATGTGGTGGGCAATCATGACACGGCAGTCGACATCAAGCAGTACATGAAGATGGGGCCGAGGACGGATTGCCAGCCGGATGAGGATGTGCTCTCGTATGCGTTTGAGGTGAAAGGGGTGCGCTTTCTGGTAATCGACGCCCGCGCACCGGACGAGCTGGACCCGCACGGGCTGCTGTCCGAAGCGCAGCTGGAGCTGGTGCGGCGTGAGGCGACGCCAGACGGGCCGCCGCTCGTCGTGTTTGGCCACTTCCCGGCCCTGCCGCTCGACTCACCGTGGATGGATGCCAAGATGCCCATCCTCAACGGCGAGGCGCTGCACGAGGCGCTGCTGCCTGCTCGCGACCGGCTGCGCGGCGTCTTCTACGGCCACATCCACCACGCCCGCCAGACGGTGCGGGACGGGATCGTCTACACAGCAACCGCCAGCACGATCAACCAGTTCACGAGCTGGCCGACGGATGAGAAAGTGACGGTCGACGCCGACGGTGCACCCGGCTTCAGCTTCGTCCACGTTCTGCCGGAGCAGACAATTGTGGAGCACCGGACGTTTGCGCGGCCTGCCTGATAACCATGATCATGGCCACGACACAACCCACGACAGTCGAGCGCGTGCACGGCGCCTGCCCCCATGATTGCCCCGACACCTGCGGGGTGATTACGGAGGTGGTCGACGGCCGCGCGGTGGCGTTCTATGGCGACCCCAACCATCCCGATTACGCAGGGCTGGGTATGCGGCAAGGTGCGGCCATATCTGGATCACGTCTACCACCCCGACCGGCTGACGCAGCCGCTGCGCCGCGTGGGGCCGAAGGGCAGTGGGCAGTTTGAGCCGATCAGCTGGGACGAGGCCATTCACACAATCGGCGACCAGTGGCGGGCGATTATTGCTGAGCATGGCGCAGAAGCGATCCTGCCTTACAGCTACAGCGGTACGCTGGGGCTGGTGCAGATGGGCGTCAGCAGCGGCCGCTTCTGGAACCGGCTGGGCGCCAGCCAACTGGAGCGGGCGATCTGCGGCGACGCGGCCCAGATGGCGGTCGAGATGACGCTCGGTGCGCGGCACAGCCCGCCGTATGAGCACGTGGCCCACAGCCGCGTGGTCGTTATCTGGGGCCACAACCCGGCCACGACGGCCCCGCATTTCATGCCCCATCTAAAGGCGGCCCAGCGAAACGGGACGCAGGTGGTGGTCATCGACCCGCGCCGCACGCGAACGGCGAAGACGGCCGATTGGCACATCGCCCCGCTGCCGGGCACAGACGGCGCGTTGGCGCTGGCTGTGGCCCATGTCGTTGTTAGCGAAGGGCTGCACGACGAAGCGTGGCTGGCGGCGCATACGACTGGCTGGCCCGCCTACCGGGAACGGATCGCCGAGTTCCCGCCGGAACGGGCGGCCGAGATTTGTGGCGTGTCTGCTGCCGATATTGTGGCTTTTGCCCGGCTCTACGCCGGGAACACGCCCAGCCTGGTCAAGATCGCCGACGGTGTGCAGCGCAACCATATGGGCGGCCAAACGACGCGGGCCATCATTTCGCTCCCGGCGCTGACCGGACAGTACGGCACGCGCGGCGGCGGCCTGGCCTATTCGACCAGCGGCTACCTGAAGTGGGACAGCGAGGCGGTCAACAAATGGGCGGAGTGCCCGCCGCCCGGACGGTGGGTGAATATGAACCGGCTGGGTGCGGCGCTGCTGGGCGAGGTAACGGACCCGCCTATTCAGTCGCTCTACGTCTTCGGTTCCAATCCCGGCGGCCGTCAGCCCCAACGCGGGCCTTATCCGCGAGGGCATGCTGCGAGACGACCTCTTTACCGTCGTCCACGAGCTGTTCATGACCGACACGGCGCTGCTGGCCGACATCGTGCTGCCGGCCACGTCGCAACTGGAACAGCCGGATTTGCACAAGGCGTATGGCCATACCATGCTCAGCTACAACGCCCCGGCCATCGCGCCGCTGGGCGAGTCGCGCAGCAATTGGGACGTTATGCGTGCGCTGGCGGCCGAGCTGGGCTTCGACGAGCCGTGGCTGCACCAGACGACCGACGAGGTCATCGACGAGGTGCTCGAGGCGACGGCCGCCCATAACCCCGCGCTGGCCGGAATCACCCGCGAGCGGCTGATGGCCGAAGGCAGCCTGCCGTTGGCGCTGGAGCAGGACGTGCCGTTTGCCGACATGGTCTTCCCCACGCCGAGCGGCCGCGTGGAGCTATATTCCGAGCGGCTGGCCGCCCAGCAGGGGGTTGACCCGCTGCCCGGCTACAGCGGCAAGCAGGACGACGGCTCTGTGACGTCCGGCGACAACGGTCACTATCCGGTTGGCGAGGCGCTCAATCTGGTCAGCCCGGCGGGACATCATTTTGTCACCAGCAGCCTGGCCAACAACCGGGATCATCTGCGCCGCGAAGGGACGCCGTTCGTGGAGATTCACCCGGCAGATGCGGCGCAACGTGGTATCATCGACGGCCAACAGGTGATAGTCGAGAACGGCCGCGGTTGGTGCGAGCTTCGCGCCATTGTTACTGAGGCGGTACGGCCGGGCGTCGTGGCTTCGCCCAAGGGGCGCTGGAGCCAACACAGCGGCGGCCGCAACGTAAACTGGACAACATCTGACGCGCTGGGCGATATGGCCGGGCAAAGCACGTTTCATAGCAATCGTGTCTGGCTGCGCTCTGCGGCGACATTATCATTGGACAAGGACTGATATGGATTTTCAACCACCTGCCATAGACCTGATGGTCATCCTGCCCTTCCTCTTTGTGGCCGGGACGGCGCTGTTGATCATGGTGCTCGACCTGTTCCTCAGCGATGAGCATGTGCAGCAAGTTGCACCCTGGCTGACGATTGCCGGGTTAACGGCCGCCTTCATCAGCAGCGTCACCCAATGGAACAGTAACGGCGAGAGCTTCACACCGCCGGGCGGCTACCCGATGGTGGTGATGGACAACTTTGCGGTGGCCCTCAACGTCATTCTGACGGTGGCCGGCATCCTGACGATCCTGCTGTCGCTCGACTACCTGAAGCGTACAGGCCACAACCGCTCCGAGTTCTACATCCTGATGATGCTGTCGCTCAGCGGCATGATGCTGATGGGCATGGCCAACGACCTCATCCTCATCTTCCTGGCGTTGGAACTGCTCTCCATTCCGCTCTACATTCTGGCCGGATTCGCCTGGCCGCGCCCGGAGTCGGAAGAAGCGGCGATGAAGTACTTCCTGCTCGGCGCGTTCTCATCGGCCATCTTTGTCTTCGGTATCGCCCTGATTTACGGTGCCACCGGCACGACCTCGCTGCCCGGTATCTTCGCCGTTCCAGACCCCAACAGCGGGCTGCTGCTGGCGGGGGCGGCTATGCTGCTGGTCGGCTTCGGCTTCAAGATTGCCTCGGTGCCGTTCCATATGTGGACGCCCGATGTGTACGAAGGGTCACCGACGGTCGTTACTGCGTTCATGTCAGTAGGTTCGAAGGTGGCGGGCTTTGCCGCGCTGCTGCGCATCCTGCTCATCGCCATGCCGCAGCTCGGCGACACATGGACAGTGGCCATCTCGGTCATGGCCGCCCTGACCCTGATCATCGGTAACCTGGTCGCCGTCTTGCAGCCCAACATCAAACGTATGCTGGGCTACTCCAGTATCGCCCACGCCGGCTACATCCTCATTGCTGTAGCCGCCAGCGCTAACAATCCTGATGGCACCAGCGCGGCGTTGTTCTACATGTTCGCCTACCTGTTCACCAATCTGGGCGCGTTCGCGATTGCCGTCGCCGTGGAGCGCCGGGAGGGCGAAGGGGTCATGCTGGAAGATTATCAGGGGCTGGCCAAGCGCCACCCGTGGATGGCGTTGGCGATGACAGTCTTCATGCTGTCGTTGACGGGCATTCCGCCGACAGCCGGCTTTGCCGCCAAGTTCTACGTCTTTGGCGCGGCCATCGATGCCGGGCTGGTTTGGCTGACGATCATCGGCGTCTTGACCAGCGTTGTGAGCGCCTACTACTACCTGCGCGTCGTCTTCTACATGTACATGTACGAAGGCGAAGGCGAGATGGCGCTGGCCCCGGGGTTGGTGACGGCTGTGGTCGTCGCGGTGGTGGCTACGCTGCTGGTTGGTCTGCTGCCGGGTACGTGGTTTGAACTGGCTCGTGAAGCGGTTCTGACCAGTATGCAGGTGGTGGCGGGCGGCGGGTAACCGATCCGTTTCTCGTGTGGACTTTCCGAGGGGCGCCCGGCAAAGGGTTGCCCCTCGTTTGCTTCTGGCTAAACTCACCGTATCAGAACCGCCTTTTGACAACCTGACTCCGGCTGGCTCACTGTGCCTTGAGAAGGGCGCGGCTGTGGCCTGCGCGGGGCAGCGGTCCGGACGCCATGGGGTGGTCGGATCAATAACGAGGAAACGAGGCATGGATCAACAACAACAGACGACAGGACGCACGGTGCACACACCGGAAGCGTTTCAGCAAGCAATGATCGACAATCTATACTACTCGTTGGGCACCAATGTACACCGCGCCAGCGAGTATGATGCGTACATTGCGCTCTCGCGGACGGTGCGCGACTATCTGATGGACAGCTATCGTCAGACGGCCGACCTGCAATACGCCGCCAATCCCAAGATGGTCTACTACCTGTCGGCCGAATATCTGCTCGGCCGCCAGTTGAGCCAGAACCTGCTCTACACCGGCACGACTGAGCTGGCGCGCGAGGCGCTGAAGGGGACGCAGGTGACGTTGGAACAGCTGCTGGAGCTGGATGTGGAGCCGGGGCTGGGCAACGGGGGTCTGGGGCGGCTGGCGGCCTGCTTCCTCGACTCGCTGGCCACGCTCGACATTCCCGCTGTCGGCTACGGCATCCGCTATGAGTACGGCATCTTCCGCCAGGAGTTCCGCAATGGCAACCAGGTAGAACAGCCGGACGATTGGCTGGCGCTGCGCTTTCCCTGGGAGTTCTCGCAGCCGGATGACATGGTTGAAGTTGGCTTCGGCGGACATACAGAGCATTACGACATTACCGAGGACGACTTTCGGGTGCGCTGGGTGCCGGAACAGACGGTGATGGGTCATCCGTACCACATCCTGGTTCCCGGTTACGAGACAGGTACGGTCAACAAGCTGCGCCTGTGGCGGGCGCGGGCGTCGCGCGAGTTCGATCTGCGGCTGTTCGACACCGGCGACTACGCCCGAGCGGTCGAGCAGCAGGTGGAAAGCGAGACGATATCCAAGGTGCTCTACCCCAACGACAGCACCCCCCAGGGGCGCGAACTGCGGCTGCGGCAGCAATATTTCTTCGTCTCCTGTTCGCTGCGTGACATCATTCGCCGCTTCCAGGTTAGCAACGACGACTGGGCCACCTTCCCGGAGAAAGTGACGATTCAGCTGAACGACACGCACCCGGTCATCGCCATCCCCGAACTGATGCGGCTGCTGATCGACGAGTATGAGCTGGAGTGGCACGAGGCCTGGGAGATTACGACTCAGACCTTCGCTTCCACCCAGCATACGCTGCTGCCAGAGGCGCTGGAGAAGTGGTCGGTCTCGTTGCTGGAGCGGTTGCTGCCGCGCCACATGGAGATCATCTACGAGATCAATCGCCGCTTCCTGGCGGAGGTCAGCGGCCACTTCCCCAACGACTTCGATCGGGCGGCGCGCATGTCGCTCATCGAAGACGGCCACGACCGCAAGGTGCGCATGGCCCATCTGGCGTGTGTCGGCAGTTACTCTATCAACGGCGTGGCGGAGCTGCAGTCGAAGCTGCTCATGGAGCGCGTCCTCCACGACTTCTACGAGATGTGGCCGGAGAAGTTCAACAACAAGACCAACGGGGTGACACCGCGTCGTTTCATGCGGCTGGCCAACCCGCCGCTTTCGGCATTGATCACCGAACGCATCGGTGAAGGATGGTTGACCGACCTGGAGCGGCTGCGCGGGCTCGAAGAACATATCGATGACCCGTCGTTCCAGGAGGCCTGGCGCAATGTCAAGGCGGCCAACAAAGTGCGGCTGGCGCAAACGATCCACGAGCGCACCGGCCTCCTTGTCGACCCGATCTCGATGTACGACGTGATGGTCAAGCGGCTGCATGAGTACAAGCGCCAGACTGCTGATGGTGCTCCACATCATCACGCTTTACAACCGGATCAAGGCTGACCCCAAGCTGGATATGGTGCCGCGAACCTTCATTTTCGGGGCCAAGGCCGCGCCCGGTTACTACATGGCCAAGCTCCATATCAAGCTCATCAATTCGGTCGGCGAGGTGATCAATCAGGACCCGGCTGTGGCGGGGCGGCTGAAGGTGGCGTTCCTGCCCAACTTCAACGTGACGCTGGGTGAAATCATCTACCCGGCGGCCGATCTCTCCGAGCAGATCTCGCTGGCAGGCAAAGAGGCGTCGGGCACGGGCAACATGAAGTTTGCGCTTAACGGCGCGCCGACGATCGGCACGCTGGACGGGGCCAACATCGAGATCCGCGAACGCGTGGGAGCGGAGAACTTCTTCCTCTTTGGCCTGAAGGTCGACGAGGTGTTCGCGCTGCAGAGCGCGGGTTATGCGCCACGTGACTATGTACGAAGCGAACAGTGAGTTGGCGGAGGCGATCGATCTGATCAGTTCCGGCTTCTTCTCTCGCGGGGACCGGGCGCTGTTTGAGCCGGTTGTGCGGTCGCTGCTGGACCATGACCAGTACATGCTGCTGGCCGACTATGCCAGCTACATCGAAACGCAAGAGGCGGTGGACGTCGCCTACCGCGACGTAGACCGCTGGACGCGAATGTCGATTCTGAACGCGGCGCGCTGCGGCTTCTTCTCCTCCGATCGATCCATGCGCCAGTATGTCGACGATATCTGGCAGGCTGATGCTGTGCCGGTGCCGCGAATCGAGCGATAGCCCCCAGACAACGAGCACGAAGTGGGCGGATGGTTGCATGAGACAATCGGCCGTCCACTTTTCCCTGACCATGGGAGTAGATATAGTCAGTGTGAAACTACCAATTAAGTGATCCGGTCCAGAAGCCGGTATCAGGAAGGAGCAAACATGGCCAACAACGACCTTATCATGACCCTCGGCAAAGTGATTATTGCCGCTGCCTGGGCTGATGGCGAGATAACCCCGGATGAGGAAAACTGCCTCAAGGACCTGGTATTCAACCTGCCCGACGTCACGGCTCACCAGTGGGCAGAACTGGCCATCTACATGGACTCGCCCGTCGGCGACGCCGAGCGCGCCCGGCTGGTGGCCGATCTGCGCGACCAGACGCGTTCCGATGACCAGCGAGCCCTGGCGATTGCGACGCTGCAGAACATGGCTGCGGCTGATGGTGAAGTGACCGCGGAAGAGCAGGCAATTGTCGCTGAAGTGCAGCAGGCGCTGGAATCGGCCGATGTCGGTGTCTGGGGCCGCTTTTCGCGCAACCTGATCAACCGCCGCAGCGAGGCCGTGGTCGATGCGCCAAACCGCGAGAAGGACCTGGAAGATTTCGTCAACAACCGTCTCTACTACCGCGTCAAGCAGCAGATGGCCGCCGCCAACGTTGATCTGGAACTGAGCGACAGTGATCTGCGCCGTCTCAGTCTGGCAGGCGGGTTAATGGGCGTCGTCGCCCACATGACGCCGGAGATTACCAGCGGCGAACGAGCGACCATCAGCGGCGCGCTGCAGCAGTATTGGAATGTCTCGCCAGAGCAGGCCGCCTTCGTCACGGAAGTGGCCGTCTCGCCTGATATGGAAGGGCAGGACTTTTACCGGCTGATGCGCGAATTCTCGGAGGAGACCACGCTGGAGGAACGCCAGCAGTTCATGAAGGTGCTCTTTGCTGTGGCGGCGGCCGACGGGCAGGCTTCCTATGACGAGACTGAGCAGTTACGGGTCGTGGCTCAGGGGATGAAACTGACTCACAGCGAGTTCATTGACGCCAAACTGTCCCTGCCGCGCGACATGCGTTCTTCCTGACTCATTTGCAACTCATATTGCATCTAGATATACTCCTCGACTAGAGGCTGAATCTGCAGCCTCACAATCTATTGTCGAAATTATCTGGAGGTAATTCAACGAATGACAGCAACAACAGTGGACCCGAGCGCATTTAGCGCCGTCCGTAAGCCAGTACCGTGGTGGCTGATTCTTATTGAGGGCATTGCTCTCATCATTATTGGCGCCCTGTTTCTGATCAACCCGGTCCAGACTGCGGGCATCGCGGTCTTCGTTCTGGGTATTTACTGGCTGATCCACGGCATCTTCTCGCTCATCAGCATCTTCATCGACTCGTCGGCCTGGGGCTGGAAGCTGTTTGTCGGCATCCTCGGTATCATTGCCGGTATTCTCGTCTTGCAGCATCCGCTGTGGAGCCCGGTGGTCATCGGCGCGACGCTGATCATCATCCTGGGTATTCAGGGCATTCTGGCGGGCATCATGCAGTTGATCATGGCCTTCACGGGCGGCGGTTGGGGTCTGGCGATCCTGGGCGTCATCAGCATCATCATCGGCATTATCCTGCTGGCCAATGTTTGGGTGGCGACGATTTCGCTGCCCTGGGTGATCGGCATCTTCGCCATCATCGGCGGCATCATCGCGGTCATCCAGGCGTTCCGCCAGCGGTAATCGCAGCCGGTCAATCTGGTTTAACTAAAAGAGGCTCGCCACTGGCGAGCCTCTTTTTTGTTCAGTCCGGCAAGGGCGACAAGCGCCATCCCTTAGCCTGTGGCGTCCGCAGCAAAAGCAGGTACCTCGACCGTTTGGCCGTTCGCTTCTACGACGTAGTAGGGCACCCAGGCAATGCCAAACTGGGTGACTCGCGTGTTCGTCTTGGTCGGCCGCAGCGGTATCGTTTCAATGTCGGCCGTGATCGCCTGCCACTTCGCCTCTTCCTCGTCCATCGCCGCTTCCATCTCGACGCGCAGCTCTTCCAGGTCTTCGGTGTAGTCGGCAATCGCCTCCTCCGACTCCTCCACGTCTGCCTTCGCTTTGGCCGTCATGCGGCGCTTGGTCAGGCTGCTGGAGACGCTGCGCCGCCGCTTGGTGAACATTCCCAGAAGCGTCTCGGCGTGCTTGAACCACTCTTCTTGCTTGCGACCGGATAGCTCAGCCAGGTCCTCGGCCAGCTCGCGCTCTTCGCGGGCGATCTTCTCTTCAATCGCCTTGATCTTCTTGTTGAACGCGGTTTCCAGATCGTCCAGCTCTTCTTTCATCTCCGCGTCGGCGGCGGCTGCTATCCGCTCCTCGAACTCATCGTCGCTGATATCCGGCCCGGCGTAGACCTTGAGCGCCGTGTGGGCGCGCACTGGCACCTCTGTTTGGCGATAGACCCAGTCGAAGAAGGCCGCCTTCAACGCCTTGATGCGCCGCGCCGTCCGCCAGCCCGCCTTCCAGCGAACCGTAGCGACTTCCCGCAGCCGCCTGCTTCACCCAGATCGCGCTCGTCGACGACGTCGACCAGGAAGTCTTCCCAGTCGATGTGCCCGGAGGCGTCGGGCGCTCCGACCAGGGCTGCGCGTTCCACCACATGGTCAACATCGTACTTGCTGTTGCTGATGCGGGCGGTGGCCTGGGCCAGCAGCGCCGGGTGGTAGACGATCGATGCGTCGCCGGCGTTGTCGGGTCGGACGCCAGCCGCCTCTGCTGCCTCGGTGACCGACAGATTGGCCGGGAGGACGTAGACATCGACGCGGGACGGAGCCGCCGGGCGGGTCGTTGTGCCCGTTGCGGCAGGGGCTGGTGTCGCTACCGCCGCTGCCGCAGATGCGGGAGCCGGCTTGGCCTTGGGCCGCTTGGCGGGTTTGGCAGCGCTGACCTCCGCGCCGACAAGGGCGTTCAGCTCCGGAATCTGGGTGCGGGTCATTGGCCCGGCCAGGTAGTTCATTGCCCAGCGCGTCTGGAAGAGCAGCGGCTGCTTTTCGTGGACGTTGCGCATGAGAAAGACCCGCTTGCCGATGGCGGAGATAAGCTGATCGTACTCCTTGCGGTCCAGCGCCCCACCGGCGATTGTCGCTAACCCATCGATGAGGCGGGCCTTGTCCTGCTCGGTGCCCAGCTTGCCAATGAACCAGGTGCCTGCGTTAGACAGGCCCTTGTAGTCGATGTCGACCGGATTCTGTGTGGCCAGCACCAGCCCCACACCGAACGCGCGGGCTTGCTTGAGCATTCGCAGCATCGGTTCCTTGGAGGGTGGTTTGCTGCCGGGCGGCATGTAGCCGAAGATTTCGTCGAAGTAGACCAGCGCCCGCAGCGACCCGCTGCCACGCTGGGTGCGCATCCACGTCTCGACGGCCGAAAAGAGCAGCGTGATGATGAACATGCGCTCGGCGTCGTTCAGGTGGGCCAGGTAGAAGACGGAGTGTCGCGGGCGGCCGTCGGGCGTGTAGAGCAGCTGCTGGACATCCAGCGGTTCGCCCTCGATCCAGTTCTGAAAGCTGGGCGAGGCGAGCATGCTGTTCAGTCGCAGCGCCAACCCCTGCCGGTCCTTCTCGGGATAAAAGCTGTTGATGTCGAGGACGCCCAACTTGCTGAACGGCGGTGTCTGGATCTGCTGGATGAGATCGGCCAGAGTCAGATCGCGGCCGTCGCTCCATGCCGTTTCGAACAGGTTGGCCATCAGAATATGTTCGCGCGACTGCACCGGGTCGATGTCGTCCAGGCCGGCCAGACCGAGCAGGGCCGTGACCGTGCCGTTGATCTGCTCCCGCAGGACCTCTTCGTTCCCGGCCCAGGGGATGGCCGGGGCGGACAGCGACGCGAGGACGCTGAGCGGAATGCCTGCCGTTGACCCGGGGGTGTAGATGGCGAACTGCACGCGCTCGTTGAGCTGGGCAATGCGCGAGCCGTCGATGTCCCAGCCGGCCAGCCCGTTACGCCACAGATCAGCCGTCGCTTCGGCCGCTTCGTCGACCGTCTGACCGTCCCGTTTGGCGGCCGTTGGGTCAATCCACGGTGCGAAGTCGTCCGGGCGCAGTTCCGGGAAGTGGAGCAGCAGGTTGGTGATGTCACCCTTGGGATCGATCATCAGGGCGGGCACGTCGTTGAGCGCCGCTTCTTCCAACAGGTCGATGCACAGACCGGTCTTGCCGGAGCCGGTCATGCCGACTACGACAGCGTGGGTCGTCAAATCCTCTGGATCGTAGAGCAGGGGCTGGTCGCTGGTTTCACCGCTCTTGGGATCGACAGAGCGTCCCAGATAGTAGTTGCCATTGGTTGGAAACATAGAGTTGATATCCTCTCTTGAAATGTTGGTTCGCTTCAGCGATAGAGATCGAATTCTTTTGGTCGAATCAGGTCGGATGCACGGCCGTCGCTGTTCGGCAGCTGCAACCCGCGCAGTAGAACGGCCGGCAACCCTTCGTTGGCCTGGCCCATGAGCAGGCCGGCGGCGGCCGCCATCTCGTCGGCCACGCCCACGTCGGTGTGCTGAAGCGAGAAGCCGTAGAGGTCATCCTCGCCGCGCCGGTCCCAGAGTGCGGGCACGCCCGCCACGCCTAAAGCGACGCCGACAGTGCCGAGGCGAAACGGCCGTCCGTGGCTGTCGGTGATGATGATGCCCGGCCGGACGCCCAGCCGTTCGCCCAGCGCCTCGCGCAGCTGCGCCGCCGAACCGTCAGGGTCGACAGGCAGCAGCAGAACCGTCTCATCGTCATCGCCTTGCGCCACATTGGAGCGGTCGATGCCCGCGTTGGCGCTGGTGAAGCCCAACCGGTGACGGGTGATAACCAACCCCGGTCGCAGGCGCGAAACCTCGTCGCTTTCCCGAAGCATCAGTTCGACGAGCCGTGGGTCCTTCATAGCCCGGGCGGCCACGTCTTGCGCTTCGGCAGACGGGTCGACATCCGCCAGCCGCACGCTTCGCCCTTCTGCCTTGGAGATGATCTTCTGGGCGATAGCGAGGATGTCGCCTGGCTCGAGCGTGATGCCTGCATCGTTGAGCGCCGTGATCAACAAGGCAGCGACGTCGTCCCCGGGCTGGACGTCAGGAATACCCGGCAGCGCGGTCAGGGTGAGAGATGGCGGCATGGTGTGGGGCACACTCAGGCGTCGACGTCGTTGTCGGGCAGGCCGGTGATGCGAATACCCGCGTGCTTGATCTTGTTGCGGATGTTGATGCCGAGCAGGACGGCCGTCAGCCCTTCCGCAATGGTGGCGTTCTCCAATGCGCCGGCGTTGACGCCCCGCATGCCGGCATCTTCGCAAAGGCCAATGACGACGTCCTTGTGGACTGCTTTCTCGCCGCAGACCAGCACGTCGCAGTCCAGCACGTAGTCGAGATCGCGCAGGTGAGTGGCGGAGATGTTCTGGAAAGCGGCGACAACCGGTACGTTTTCGCCCAGCTGTTCCTGCGCTTCCTCGGCGGCCGACAGGCCGCTGGGCAGCCGCCAGTAGCGGGCCTTGGGCGAGCCGAGCGGGGCAACGACGGTGACCATCAGCTTGCCCTGCGCTTCGTCGTACACATCAGCCAGCGTCGCTTCCTGCGCCTCGTAGGGCACCGACAGGACGCACAGCTCGGCGGCGGCGGCGGCGCTGACGTTGTCTGTGCCGCTGATGGTGGCGTTGGGGAGCAGCTCGCTCAGCTCGTTCGCCACGCGTTCGCCCTTTTCGGCCGTGCGTGAACCGATGATGATTTCGTGTCCTGCGGCAGCCCAGCGGAAACCGAGACCCGATCCTTCCTTGCCGGTGCCTCCCAATATTGCAATCTTCATAATGACCTTCTTTAGTGTAATTTGTTTGTCTGTGTGGTATGTCAGCTGCTGAGTGCGATGAACCGCTCCCAGACGGCCGCCGCCAGCTCGCGGCTGCGTTCCGTGATGGCCGCTTCGTCCAGGGTTAGCAGTTGGCGATCCTGCATCAGAATACGGCCGTTGACGATCGTCGTGGTCACCATACTGCTCTCGAAGCCAAAGATGATGTGCCACGGCAGGTTTCCCGCACTCAATGGCGTGGTGGGGTGGTAGTCGACAAAGATGATGTCGGCTGCCGCCCCTTCGGCCAGCGTGCCAATCTGCCGTCCGGGCCAGAATACGTCGATCAGCGCGGCGTTGTTGGTGACAGCCATTTGCACGATGTCCATGCCGTTGGCCCGGCGCGGGTCGCGGTGGACCTGCTTGTGCATGAAGTACGCTTCTTTCCACTCCGACCACATGGCGTTGCCCATGCCGTCGTTGCCCAGACAGACGGGAATGCCGAGGCGCAGCATCCCTTCGATGTCGGCCGCCCCGACGGCGTTGTTCATGTTGCTGCGCGGCTGATGAGTCACCCACGTGCCGCTCTCGCGCAGCAGATTCATCTCTGCCGGGTCGACGTGGACGGCGTGGGCGACGATGCTCTTCGGCCCCAGGATGCCCGCCGCGGCCAGCCGGTCGACGACGCGCAGACCGTGCTTCTGCAGCGAGTCGTACTCGTCCGCTTCGTGTTCGGCCACATGGATGTGGAAGCCGCTGTCGACCGTTTCGGCCGCCTTGACGCACGCCGCCAGCGTTTCGTCGCTGAGCGAGAGCGAGGCGTGCAGCCCGAACGTGCCCGCCAGCAGGTCGCTGTCTCGTTCGCGCAGCGAGTGGAGAAAGCGCACATTCTCGGAGATGCCGGCCCGCGCACCCGCTTCGCCGTTGCGGTCGCTGACCTCGTAGCAGAGAACCGCGCGCACGCCTGCTTCTTCGACGGCGTCGGCAATCTGGTCGAGCGAACTGTCGATGGCGGTCGGACTGGCGTGGTGGTCGATCAGCGTGGTGGTGCCGTGCTTGATGGCATCGACCAGGCTGACCAGAGCGCTGTAACGGACGTCGACATCGAGCAGAGCCCGGTCCAGCCGCCACCACAGCCGCTCCAGGATGTCGGGGAAGTCTTTCGGTGCGGGGCCGGGAATGGCCATGCCGCGAGCAAACGCGCCATAGAAATGGGTGTGGGCGCAGATGTTGCCCGGCATCACCAGTTGGCCGCGGGCGTCGAGGCGTTCGACCGTCGGATGCGCGGCCTCCAGCTCCGCGCTGGGCCCGATGGCTGTAATGATGCCATCGCGCACAAGCAGCGCTCCGTCCTCCATGATGTCGTTGGGTGTGCCCCAGGTGATGAGGCGACCGTGGGTAATGAGTAAGTCAGCCATAGCTTGATTCTAGCCTCCGCCGCCCAACTGACAAGGGGTGGCATTTAAGTGGTCAAAGAAATCGGGTCACATCACCGCCACCTCTCCGCGACCGAGAGGCGACTTATGGTGTCCTGGTTTCTCGGCCAGCGACGGCCGTTGAGTGAGCCGCTGCTGGGCAGGCGTGGACATAGGCGTGCGGATCAGTATAATCACAGGTGTATTTACGTGAATCTAATCCAGACGCGTAAGAATAGAATGGTTTGATGCATCTACACGGTTAGCGATTGTAGATTGAATATTGTTTGAAGGAGATCTGAACATTATGGCGAATCCATTGGACGTCACTGACGCCACATTCCAAGAAGAAGTACTCGATTCCGAAATGCCCGTGCTGGTTGACTTTTGGGCGGACTGGTGTGGCCCGTGCCGCATGATTGCCCCTTCGGTCAAGGAAATCGCTTCCGAGTATGAAGGCACCTTGAAAGTTGCCAAGCTCGACGTCGACGACAACCCGGCAGTTCCCGGTCGCTACGCGATCGTTGGCATCCCCACCTTGATGGTTTTCAAGGGCGGCGAGGTTGTTGAGCGCATCGTGGGCGCGTTGCCGAAGGAGCGCATCCTGGCTCAGGTGCTGCCGCATCTGGAGCAGGCCCCGGCCGCGTAAGCTGACTTCTTGCCGGCTGTGCCCGGCAGATACCATGATTAAAAACAAGAGCGTCGCCTTTAGCGGCGCTCTTTTGCATTCAGGAGGTTGAGTGATGGAAGTCGCAATTATGATTGAGGGCCAGAACGGTCTGAACTGGCCGCGTTGGCAGCATATGGTGCGGGCGGTGGAGGAGTTGGGCTTTGTCGGGCTATATCGTTCCGACCACTTTACCAACGCCAATTCGCCCGATTTAGACTCGCTGGAGTTGTGGGTCTCTTTGACGTGGTTGGCGGCCAATACGACGCGCATCGAGTTTGGGCCGCTGGTCTCACCGGTGTCGTTCCGCCATCCGGCGTTTACGGCCCGAATCGGCGCGGCGGTCGATGATTTGTCCGGCGGCCGTCTGACGCTCGGTGTCGGCGCCGGCTGGCAAGCGCGCGAACATACCAACTTCGGCTTCGATCTGCTGGAGGTTCCGGAGCGGTTTGCTCGCTTCGAAGAAGGGTTGGATGTCATCACCGGGTTGCTGAACAGCGATGAGCCGGTCGCCTTTGACGGCGAGTATTACCATCTGGAAGAAGCGATTCTTCTGCCTCGTCCGCAGCGAGCCGGGGGACCACCCATTCTGATTGGCGGCAATGGGCCGGAGCGCACCCTGCCGCTGGCGGCAAAGTACGCAGCCGAATGGAACGGCGTCTACCTGACGCCAGAAGCGTTCGGCGAGCGGAACGCTCGGCTGGATGAGCTGCTGGCAGAAAACGGCCGGCAGCCGGGCGACATGCGGCGTTCGCTCATGACACTCTGCGTGTACGGCGCGGACGATGAGGCTGTTGAGGCGAAGGCGGCCGCTCGCCATCGCAAGCCGGCTGAGCTGCGCGACATGGGTGTGGCGGTTGGCACGGCCAGCGAGATCGTCGACCAGCTCGGCGCGTGGTCAGATGCCGGCGTGCAGCGGGTGATGTTCCAGTGGCTTGACCTGGACGACCTGGACGGGCTGGCCGAGATGGCCAACGCGATTCTCCCCCACGCCTGAACCGCCGGACTGTCCGTCATATGAACGAAAAAGAGGATGCCTGGGCAGGCATCCTCTTTGGCTTTTACTGGGGTGTTGGCCCCGGCTCTAGGCCGACTTGATCTCGTCGTCTTCGATGACGATATCGTCCACAGGATCCGCCGGCTTGGGGTCGGACGCCTTTCCGGCCTCTTCCTGGAAACGATGCGCCAATTTGTCCAGCTCCACGCTCATCCAGCGCAGTCCGCTGACGACGCCTTCCTGGGCCTGTTTGGTGACATCGCTGGACTCGACACGCTTGCCCATGTCCACGGCGTCATCCTTAAGGCGCTGGGCAGACGGGCTGCTGGCGGCTTCGCGGACAAACTTCTCTACCTCGTCAGCAAAGCCGGTCAGGCCCTTACGAACCTCGCCTTCGATGCGCTTGGCTTCGTCGTTGTCCAGCAGTGATTGCAGCGTATTGCTTAGATTCTGGCCGAGCTTCTTGAACTCTTCGGCCACGTCGGTTGACTCTTTGGCCGTCTTGTACGGCTCTTCTTCAACATCAATCTCGATCTTCAGGCGCTCTTCGTCTTTCAGGTCGTCAATCTCTTTGTTTTCGTCGCTCATCTTGCGTTGCTCCTAACCATCGTGCGCTCTGACCCTCACACGGGTGGGGCAGCGCTAGAAGGGGTAATTTTACTTCCTGATTGCAATACGCATTGCGGGCACAGAAGTTGCATTACTCTATCCGGCGCAGCGACAAATTGTCAATGAACCAGCCGTTGTTGGCAATGGCATACACGCCGCGCAGCCCAAGGCCAACGGGCACCTTCTGCGGCTCGGTGATTGTGAAGGTGTGGCTGGCTGTATACGGCCTGAGGTAGGGATGGCGCACCCAGCCCGTGCCGCTGTTGCCTGCAAACAAGCTCATCTGGGCCGCGTCCAGATTGGCGGGGGCGACCTTCTGGTTGTTGGCGTACCCTTCGAAGACGTCGGGGAAGAGGCTGACTTCAAACACGTAGGTGCCCGGCTGAAGATCGACATCGGCTATCAGCCGCGTGTTGACGGCGCCGGCGCCTTTGAAAATCTTGACCGTTTGCCAGCCGTCAAAGATGAAGAGCGGATGCTCCTCCGGCGGCAGAAATGCACCGGAGAGAACGCGGGTCTCTGGCCGGACGTAGACGTCCCAGGATTGATCGCCAAACCCGGTGCCGCCCGTTTCCCATTCAAGCCGCCAGCCGTTAGGAAGCTGCAGCTCCGGCACGCCATTCTGATTGTAATGGCCTTCCTCAAATGACGGGTTGGGCAGCAGGTTGACGCCCAACTGCGCCGGTTCGGCCGGCGGCGCAGGCGGTGGGTCATTCTGGGCCGGTGCGGCGGTAGCGGGCGGAGAAGTGGGCTGTGGCAGCGGCGTCGACGTTGGCTCAGGCGTTGCCGTTGGTTCGTCGGTGGGCGTCGGTTCCGGCGTGTTGGTGGCGGGTGGCACGGTCGAGGTCGGCAGTGGTGTCGATGTCGCCGGTGGTGGCAGCGTGGCGGCCGATTCTTCGGGCGCCTGAACGATCTCCGGGACGGCCGTCCAGGTGGCAGCCGCTGTCGGCGGAGCAATCTCCGCGACTTCGACCACAACGACCGGCGTCGATTCGACGACCGGCAGCTCCGGATCCGTGTTACAGGCGACTGCTGTAAACATCAGCAACGTAAGCAGCAGGGCGGCCCAAAGTGGGCGACTATTGGGTAAACGCGTGCTAAATCGCATAGCTTCACTCCTCGCAAACAAGATGGCGCGCCTGACAGGCGGTGGCGCTGCCTCTGCGCCGGCCCGTGTGGCCGAGCGCCGATCGAACACCAAATTCTATGTCCGGGCCCAAAGCATGGCAACCGTGCGCTGCCGGATCGCCTTGCTGCACTAACAAACTCTCATTTTGACCGGCGCTACCGCCTGCCGGGCACTATGCTAAAATTCGAGGCATGGAACACCAACAGTTTGTCACGACCAGCAGCGGTCTGCGCCGCGATATGCCGCCAATGCGCCTGTATGAGAAAGCCAAGCGACTTGGTATCTGGAACCCCAGCGACATTGACTTCAGTCAGGACCGGGCCGATTGGCTGAGCCTGAATGCCGAGGAACAGGACATCCTCCTGCGGCTGACGGCTATGTTCCAGGCAGGGGAGGAAGCGGTAACGCTTGACCTGCTGCCGCTCATCATGACAATTGCCGCCGAAGGGCGCGTCGAGGAAGAGATGTTCCTGACGACTTTTCTGTTTGAGGAGGCGAAGCATACTGACTTCTTCAACCGCTTTCTGACCGAGGTGATGGGCAACGAGGCCGACCTCAGCAGCTACCACTCCGACAACTACCGGACCGTCTTCTACGAAGCCCTGCCCGAAGCGCTGCTAGCCCTGACCAACGACCGCTCGCCTGCGGCGCAGGTTCGGGCGTCGGTGACCTACAACATGATTGTCGAAGGGATGCTGGCCGAGACAGGTTACCACGCTTACTTCTCGGTCTTGCAGCGCAACGGCCTCATGCCTGGCCAACAGCAAGGCATCACCCTGCTGAAGCAAGACGAGTCGCGCCACATTGCCTACGGCATCTATCTCTTGTCGCGATTGGTGGCCGAAGATGATGCGCTGTGGGAAGTGCTGGAGCAGACGATGAACGATCTGCTGCCGCCCGCGCTGGCGGTCATCGGCGACGTCTTCGCCAACTACGATCCCGCTCCGTTTGGCCTGGTGGAAGAGGATTTCATCGACTACGCGCTGGGGCAATATCAGAAGCGGATCGAAAGGCTGGAGCGGGCACGGACGATGTCGCTGGCAGAAATAACGGCCGTTACCAACGACGTAATCGACAACGAAGACGCTTAAGGCCGACGGCCGATAAACAACCCCTCGACCAACCGGAACGACGTCAGGTCGCCCTTTGTCTGCGGCTGTAGGAAGGCGGCCGCCTGTTCCGGAGCCTGGAGCAGCATCGCCTTCAGGCGCGTCCGGGTCAGCTCGTCGTGGCGACCTGCCCACTTCTCGAACTCAATCCGCTTCTCAATCTGCTCTTGCGCCACCAGCGCCAACCCCGCCGCCTCAAATGCCGACAGCCACTCGTCAACTGACAGGCAGCGCGCATGGCTGGGATCGCGATACGCTTCGAACCCGTTGACGTAGTCACCAGCTTCTCGCACCAGCCGCGCCTTCTTGCCACGCAGCCTTGAGCCGGGCACGATGTTGTCGACGACTGCCACAAGACCGCCCGGGCGCGTCACTCGTCTTGCCTCTGCCAGAAAGCGGCGGATGTCGGGAAAGTGGTGGGGGGCGATCCGGCAGGTGGTCAGATCAAAGGAGGCGGATGGAAACGGCAAATCGTCCACATCGGCCACACTGAACCGGAGATTGTCCACATCCCGTGCCAACGCCAATCTCTGCGCTTCAACGAGCATTTCGCGCGTCAGGTCAGAAGCCATCACGCTGGCCACATAGGGCGCAAACGCCAGCGCCGTGTGCCCGGTGCCGGTCGCCAGGTCGAGCAGTGACCAGGCAGGTTGTGGCTCAGTTAGCTCTACCAGCCGCCCAAGACTGCGGCCCAGCGCATGGGGCTTGCTGTCGATGTAATGGGCGGCATTGGCTCCGAAGATGGCGGTAACAGTCGCTTTGTTGCTCATCATTGCTCTCGGCGGTTTCCCGTCGGAGGCAGTATAGGCCGACCGGCTGCGGAAAAAAGAGTAGTTTCACCCCGGTCTCGGACGCGCAGTATAGGCCCGACGACTGGCAGCGGCAAGCTCAGCTCACCCAGCTAACGCAAAACGACCGCCCCAACGTGGAGCGGTCGTTGCCTTACCAGTACGACTCGGATAGGTCGCTACGAATAAACAGGACTAACGTCGCGGCTTGGCCGCCATCGGCATCGGTGCGGGCCGGTTATTGGTCGGCATCGAGGGCCGCGACCGCGTCGTTGAGGGCGCAGGACCACTCGACTCAGGCGGCACTGGGCGCATGCCGGGCTTCGACTGACCGGGCTGCACGGCGGCCGTTCGCGACGGCGCCGGAACTGAGTCGCTGTCGCCCGCCAGGTCGAAAATCTGCTCGCCCGCCACACCGAATGCTCCGATGAACAGGACGCGGGTCAGCAAGACCAACCCGGCCACGAAGATGGGAACGAAGGTTAACAGCTGCTCGCGTCCCAGCACTTCGTTGCCGAAGTCGTGGTTGAGCAGCGTGATGGAGATTGCCCACCACGTCATAATGGCGTTCATCGCCGCACCGAGCAGCCACGCGCCCATCAGGTACCAGACGGCTTTCGGCTCATTAGCGCCCCGTTCGGGCGTGAAGAGCCGGGCCAGTCCGGCAAAGTCGATTGAACAAAAGGCGATCGCCAGGATCGTCGCCCACGTCACGCCCATGAAGGCTACATCGCCGAGCAGATTCTGCAGGGCGAAGCGCGTGGTATCAAAGTTGAATATCTCGAACGCCAGAAGCGCTACGATCAGAATGAGACCGATGACGGTCTTGCGTGATGCGCTCATGGAAGGCGTCTTAATTGGACCGGCTAACGGACCCTTGCTAAAGAATTGTTGCTGTTGCATCACATACTCCCGACTGACCTAAAGAATGGGTCTTCTCGCCCGCCTCGCTCGCCGTGGTCCTTGAGAGGAAGGGGCCGGTAAGGCGCTGACCTTACCGACCCCAGATCAAGGAGGGGTGGGTAGAGGTGGTAGGGAAGAGTCTGTCTGTCCACCAGCAATATAGCACGAATGTTCTAAGCGGGTCAAGGGGGTTGGGATAACTGTGGGAAAAGTCAGGGATAAGTTGGGATAGCTTGGGAAACCTGGGGATATAGTCGCCCGCCAGGCTCAGAAAGGGCTAGTTATTGGTGTCGGGAACGAGCGAATAGTCGCCTGGTTCGACGCCGGGACCGTAGCGGTAGACGTTAGGCCAGGGGATGTAGTTACTGGTGAAGGTACGCTCTTCCAGCAGGTCCCCGTCGGCATTCAGCACGGTGCGCTGGACGTCGACCCGTGCGCCCTCGGTGGCGTAGTCGTACTGGACGACCGTCCCTTCGGGCAGATCGGCGTCAAACTCCCAGATGTCTTCGTCGGGCGCGGCCACTTCGTTGCTGAAGACCGGCTCGGACTTTTCGATGGTGCGGCCCATGCTGGTGCTGTAGAACTTGAACGTCAGCGACTCGAACTCTTCGTTGTAGTAGTTTTCGATCAGCAGGTGATGGGGGGTGTTGTTGATGAAGCGCAGGTCGACGATGGGCGAGAAGACGGTGGCGTCCATGCCCGGACCTTCGCCATCGTTGTAGTAGCCGACCATGTAGCCGTGCTCCCACCGTTCGACGATGGGAAAGCCGGACCAGAAGGCCGACTGATAGAGCGTGGTGCTGACCTGGCAGACGCCGCCGCCGACTCCCTTAATGGTGCGGCCGCCAACGATGATCAGCCCTTCTTCGTAGCCGTCGGCTTCGCTGATCGAGCCAAGGTACCTGTTGAATGAGAACTCCTCGCCAGGGGCGACGACGATGCCATAGAAGTTGGCCGCGGCACGGGCGATATTGTGCTTGCGCTCGTCCGAGGAGCCGTAGAACCACGTGGTCGTCTCGGTGATCAGCTCGGTAATGCCCAGCTCTACCGCCGTGGCATCGCTGCTGGCCAGCGGCGTAATCGCTTTCATGACCAATGGTACGCTGAGATTACCGCTTTCAAGCTGGGTGACGAGTTGGTTGATCGTTGCGTCGACATCCAGTTCGCGGCCGTTGACGTGGGGAGCGACGAGGACCAGTTCGCGGGTATCGTCGTTGAAGTAGTAGCGAGCATTCTCCGGCTGGCGGCGCACCTGGTTGGCAAACTGGCCCAGCCAACTGCGGGCGGCGTTCTCGTCAATGAAGACGCGATGCTCCTGCACGCCGAGATCGTTAGTGACCAGCTCCACGCGGAGCCAGCCGGCCATATCCTCTGCCGCAAGCGTTACGCCGTCCAGATCAAGGTCTTCTAACGGTTCGGCAAAGTAGAACGTGACGGGCTCAGACAGGATCCGCTCGATCCGTTCTGCCGTCTGCGGAGCGTCGTAAACTGGCGGCACAACCTCATGCACCAGCA
The DNA here is from genome assembly GCA_963715935.1 of uncultured Chloroflexia bacterium. Classification (GTDB taxonomy): domain Bacteria; phylum Chloroflexota; class Anaerolineae; order Promineifilales; family Promineifilaceae; genus Promineifilum. The sequence continues at coordinate 186,593 of CAVQSM010000012.1, forward strand.
GTTCAATGCTGGCGGGCTGCAGATTACCGACGGGCAGAAGCAGCCGGTCTCGCAGGTCGGCCCGGTCGAGTGTGCGACCGATTTGCGGTGGGGAGTAGACCTGCTGGGCGCCATCGAAGGTCCACGAGGCGCTGGTTGGTGGCTGTTCAGTGCTGGCGGCAATTTCGGCGACGGCGGCGTCGAGCTGACCCTCATCGAAGACAAGGATTGGCGCGATGGTGCGGCCGTAATACCAACTCTGGAACGTGTCTTGCAGGCGAGCCAGCGGGCCGCCCGAACGGCCGACATCGAGAGCGACGGCCACCGTTGTGGCCGTGTCGGTGCGAATACCCAGTTGGTCCGGAGTATACTGCCATTCCAGGTTGGACGTCGGATCGACGAGGGTATAGCGTGCGTCCGGAGGGAAGGCGAGCGCAGTGTTCAGCGCAGCCTCTGCCTCTTCGGCCGTCAATCCGCTCAGGTCGACGCCAGCGACAGAGACACCGGTATAAATGCGCCCGGCGTGCTGCGATTGGTAGACCGCCATCACCCCGCCGACGAGCAGCGCCAGCAGGGCCAGCACGACCACAAACGGCACCAGGAAGTAGCCGAGTTTGCGGGCGAGACCGGGCTCACCGGGTTGATCTGAATAGGGGGGTACAGCTTGCATAAATGCGCTCTCTCGAAACCGATTGGTATCCTAACACGGGTGAGGTCATCCGTATAGCAAGACTTAGCCCCACCTAACGTGGAATAAGTGGCGTGGGCCACACTGTCTACGGACGCCTTCCTACCTTCAAGGATAGCCGTCCGGGGCGCGGAGACTGTAAGCTCGCTTGCATTGGCGTAGAACGCGTTTAGTCGATGTCTGGCTTGCGGCTCCAGACCAGGTCGTACTCCACTTGCCACGGCTGGATCACGATCTCCTGCTGGCCGAGTGAGCTGAGGAGATCGGCGAACGGTTCGCGCTCCCGGGTGCGCCCCAGGAAGGCGGCCGCTTCTGGCCCGGTGCGCCGGGTGACGAGCAAAATGCCGCCCGGCTCCAACACCCGCACCATCTCCCGCAAGGCGGCCGCATCGTCTGGCAGGAACTCCAGCGCTTCCAGGCAGGTGACGGCCGCAAATGTGTCCCGTCCGAACGGCAGTTCCTGGGCGCTCTGCTGGATGAGGGCGACCCGGTCGCCGTAGGGGGCCAGCTTGCGCTGCGCTTCGGCCAGCATGCGGGCTGACGCATCGAGACCGACCAGACGGCCATTGAACGCCGGCTCCGCCAGCAGGAATGAGGGGAGTCGTCCCGTGCCGGTAGCAACGTCCAGAATGAGCGGCGCGGGCCACGGCAGCAACCGCCGCAGCAGGGGCGTCATGATAAACGCGCTCTCAGAGTCCGGGTCGAACTGCTTGATGCCGTCGTATCGTCCGGCGCTGATGTCGTAGAGCCAGACGACTACGCGCGAGCCGAGAAAGACACCTTCGGTCGTAATGAGCAACCAGCGCAGCAGCAGCACCAGCACGACGATAGCGAAGATCAGTAATGTCAGTGGGATAGCCAAACCGGCCAGTTCCTGCCCCGTCATGGTGGCGACGATTGTAGCAGGAACGGCCGGTGGCGGCGCGAATTAAGGAGTGGGCAGTGCTGCCTAGCCGGCCGGCGTGCGAGCGGCTTGCCACTGGGCCCGGATGCGGCGCTGCGTGTGGAGCAAGAACTGCTTCACCGGCGGTATGCGGATGATGAGCAGAATGGCCACCAGCCCCGCGAAGATGAACGGCTGCGTGTAGGCGCCTTGCTTCACCAGCCACAGGTAGTGGATGACAGCCAGGATGCCGATTAGGTAGACTAGCCGGTGCAGCGGCTTCCACTTCTTGCCCAGCTTGCGCATCGCCCACTTGTTGGAGGTCAACGCCAGCGGCACAAGCAGCAGGAAAGCGACGAATCCAACGAGGGCATAGCGGCGCTTGACGATTTCTTCGACGATGAGCGTCATCTGGAAACCGTAGTCGAGCCAGACAAACGTCAGCAGATGCAGCCCTACATACATGAAGCCGTAAAGACCGAGGGGTTTGCGGACCTTGAGGGGCCATTTCCAGCCGAACAGAATGTTGGCCGGGGTGCAGGCCAGCGAGAGGACCAGCATGATGATAGCCGCCTTGCCGGTGCGCAGGATGATGGCCCGAATCGGTTCCGGTCCCAGGAAACCAAACCAATAGTCGAAGATGAGCCACGCCAGCGGGAAGAGGCCTACGAGATGGGCGCCCCAGCGGATGAGACGGCGCTGTGTCTCGCGGTCAAGTCCGCGTCGTTTGACGCTGGTGGCCTTGTCTTGTGTGGCCTGGCTGGGAAGCTCTTGGCTTGTCATGATGAACCTGAACCTTTGCTGGAAGCGAGAATTAGAAATTGACGGCGAGATCCATGCCGTCGTACAGATGGGCGACTTGCTCTTCGTAACCGTTGAACATCAGTGTCGGCCGCCGGCCCGCGTCGCCAATGCGACGTTCGTTGGACTGCGACCAGCGTGGATGATCAACGTTGGGATTGACATTGGCGTAGAAGCCGTACTCATTCGGCGCCGACTCCATCCACAACGACTCCGGCATCACATCGGTGAACTCGATCTTGACGATCGACTTGATGCTCTTGAAGCCGTACTTCCACGGCACGACCAGACGAATGGGCGCGCCGTTCTGGTTGGGCAGCTCTTCGCCGTACAGACCGGTGGAGAGAATGGTGAGATCGTTCATCGCCTCGTCCATGCGCAGCCCTTCAACATAGGGCCACGGGAAGAACGGGCTGTTTTGGCCGGGCATGTTCTGCGGGTCGTAGACGGTCTCAAAGCGAATATACTTCGCCTTCGAGGTCGGTTCGGCCGCCTGGATGAGCTGCGAGAGCGTAAACCCTTGCCAGGGAATGACCATCGACCAACCCTCGACGCAGCGCAGCCGGTAGATTCGTTCTTCGATCTGGAAGCGATTGCGAATGTCGTCCCGGTCGAGGAAGAGCGGGTTGTTGACCATGCCGATCACCTGCACCTGCCAGGGGTCGGTCGGAAAATCCTGCGCCCGCCCGGCGACTGCTTCTTTGTTCGTGGTGAACTCATAGAAGTTGTTGTAATTGGTGACGTTCTCATAGGACGTCAACGGATCGCCCAGCTCGTCAGTCTGGCCGGGGACCACGGTCGGTTCGACTGCCTCGACTGTGGTCGAGCCGACAGCCGTTTCGGCTACCGGTTCAGCCACGGCCACGCTGCCAGCGCCTCGCAGGTCGGTCTTGGGTGCGCAAGCCGCCAACAGGGCTGTCCCGGCCATCGCCGCCGCGCCCGTCATAAACGTTCGACGCGAGAGATAGAGCGATTTCGGCGTAATCTCAGAAGAAGGTATCTCGGTACCTGTGCGTTTTTTGATAAGCATGATTGCTGCTCCCTTATGACCGGCTGCGTGCCGGGACGTCTACATACTTTACGATACATCGATTCTATTAAGGAGAGATAACGAAAACCATTATGAATTGATTACAAACGGGCCGCAAACGGTCCTGGCTACCTTCGCGCACTCCGTTCACGCCCCCTTCACGCTGTTTTAACGGTCCCCATACGCATGCAATCCATCCTCAATCGTATGCTTAACCAACTGTCCGTACGAGAAGCAAGAGGGAAGGACGAACAAAATTGGAAACCATCGAACTGGCGTATGCAGGGCCGCTTGCTGACGGTTGGCCGCTTGGGGTGGGCGAGGGCGTCATTGTCATCGATCGCCACCGGACCATCCGCTCGGCCAATGCGGCCGTGGAGCAGCTGCTGGGGTATGAACCGGGCCAACTGTGTGGCGCACCGCTGACGCAAGTCTGGGCCTCGCCCGGGCGGCCGACCACCAATGGCCAGACGGCCGCCCTGGCCCCGGCCATTCTGACCCACCAGGAAGGCCATCCGATTCCCGTGGCGCTCGCCATCACCGCGCTCGATATCGGACAGGAAGGCGACTGCCTCATCTCGGTCGTTGGCCCCCAGGAGACGGAAGGGGTCAACGAAACATTGCTGCACGTGCAGCGCCTGGCGGGCGTCGGCACGCTGACCGCCAGCGTGGCCCACGAACTGAGCAGCCCGCTCAGCATCATCACCGGTCTCATTGCTAACCTGCGGGCCGATCTCGACTCCGGCGAACTTGATGCCAAGACGGTGACTCGTTCCCTCGACCTGATGGAGCAGAGCGCCCACCACGGCGCGCGCATCATCAACGTTCTGCGCCACTACACCCACAACGACGGCCATTTGACGCTGGCCATTACCAGCGCCAGTAGCATCATTGAGGACGCGCTGACACTGGTGGCCCAGCAGTTCCGCAAGCAGGCTTATGTGGAAATCGAGACGGCGATTTCGCCGGGTATGGAGACGCTCGTCTGCGACCACAATCGCATCACGCAGGTGCTGATCAATCTTCTGCTAAATGCGCGGGATGCGCTGCAGCCGGGCGGCGGGAAAGTGCGGGTGCGCTTCTGGACGCTGGCCAATGAAAATGGTCGCGACGAGGTAGTCTTTTCCGTCGCCAACAACGGCCCGGCCATCGCGCCGGAAGTGCTCGATCGCCTGTTCGAGCCGTTCTTTACGACCAAGCCGGTCGGCAGCGGCACCGGGCTGGGGCTGTTCATCGCCCAGAACATTGTCGCCCAGCACAACGGCCGCATCATGGCGGAGAATATGCCGGGTGGCGGGGTGATCTTTACCGTCGTGTTGCCGCGACGGCCGTAATTTGCTGCCTCTAGCCGGGTTGACCCTCGGTCACCATCTTCAGGAAATGTTCGTGGAAGCGGGTGTCGCCGGTCAGCTCCGGATGGAACGACGTCGCCAACCACTGTCCTTCTTCGGCCGCCACCGGCGTGCCGTCCGCCAGACGAGCGATAATGCGAGCGTTGCCGTGGGCCTCCACCAGGCGCGGCCCGCGAATGAAGACAGCCGGGAACGGTTCGTCCTGATCATCATCAAAGGCGCTGATGTCGAGTGGGGTGATGAAGCTGTCCACCTGCCGGCCGAATGCGTTCCGCTCAACGGTGATATCCATGAAGCCCAGCAGCGGCTGGTCTTGGCCGATGTCGGCGCGGATGCGCTCGGCCATGAAGATCATCCCGGCGCATGTACCCCAGACTGCCTTGGTGGCAGCAAACTGGCGCAGCGGCTCCATCAGGCCATACGTCGTGGCCAGCTTGCCGATAGTGGTGCTTTCGCCACCGGGGATGATCAGACCATCCAGCCCGTCCAGGTCGGCGGGCAGGCGCACTTCGACAGCCTCCGCGCCCAGCGCACGCAGGATATTGATATGCTCGATAAACGCGCCCTGAAGGGCCAGGACGCCTATTCTCAATGGAGAAGAAGTTGACGTGTTCACGTTAGGTACAGGTGCAAACAGTGGGACGGTGGGATAGACGAAAAAGGCAGGCCGCCCGCGCTAGCAGATGGCCTGCCGGTTATTGATTCGTGGACTGTTTACCAACCGCGCGTTGCCAGCTGCTCGCTTTCCGGCAAGCTGCTGACGCTGATGCCGACCATCGGCTCGCCCAGATTTTCGCTGACACGGGCCAGGATTTCCGGGTTGCGGTAGTGGGTGGTCGCCTCGACAATCGCCTTGGCCCGCTTGGCCGGGTCGCCGCTCTTGAAGATGCCGGAGCCGACGAAGACACCGTCGACGCCAATCTGCATCATCAGCGCCGCATCCGCCGGAGTGGCGATGCCGCCCGCGGCGAAGTTGACGACCGGCAGACGGCCGAGTTCCTTCACTTCCTTGACCAGCTCGAACGGCGCGCCGATATCCTTGGCGTAGGTCATCAGCTCTTCGTTGGGCATCTCTTGCAGGCGACGAATCTCGCCCAGAACCGAGCGAGCGTGGCGCACGGCCTCGACAACGTCACCAGTGCCGGCCTCGCCCTTCGTGCGAATCATGGCCGCGCCCTCGCCGATGCGGCGCAGCGCCTCGCCCAGATTGCGGCAGCCGCAGACGAACGGAATCTTGAAATCGTCCTTGTAGATGTGGTATGTCTCGTCCGCCGGGGTCAGCACTTCGCTCTCGTCGATGTAGTCGACGCCAATCGACTCCAGAATCTGCGCCTCGACGAAGTGGCCGATGCGCACCTTAGCCATGACAGGAATGCTAACGGCCTCCATGATCGCCTTGATCATGCCGGGATCGGACATCCGGGCCACGCCGCCGCTGACGCGAATGTCAGCCGGGACGCGCTCCAACGCCATGACCGCCACAGCGCCTGCCTCTTCAGCGATGACTGCCTGCTCGGCATTGACGACGTCCATGATGACGCCGCCCTTCAACATCTGGGCCAGCCCACGCTTGACGGTGGCGCTGCCTACTTCTCCGCGTCCGTTATGACCATTTTCCTGCATCATGTGCCTCCCGCGATGGGCGCTGCTTCTTGCGCCCCGCTATGTAGATAATGTTCGAGTGAGTGGATCTCACTTACTTCCATTCTAATGAGCAATGGAGTTCAGTACAAGCAAATTGGTTCTATTGGATTTGTTTCTGATGCAGTATAGATAGTACCGCTCGATCTGCGTGGGTATTGTGTGAATTCATCTGGACGCAGGGGCTGGTCTTGGTATACTTCTTTTGAATTCATCGGATTGATATGATTCATTGGATGATTGACTGTGCAGACCGACAAGCTGGATTCTGATTTTCTCAACTACCTGATCGACCACCACGTTGATCCGGGGGCGCGACTGCCCGCTTTGCCCATGATTGGCAGCGAGATGGGCGTCAGCGTTGGCAAGCTGCGGGAGGAGTTGGCTGTCGCTCGCGGGATGGGGGTGGTGTCGGTGCGGCCGCGGCTGGGCATCCAGCGGGAGCCTTTCGACTTTGGCGAGGCGGTGCTGCCCGCGCTGCTGTTCGGGCTTGCCACTGGCGAAACCACCTTCTCCCAGTTCAGCCAGCTGCGCCGGGCAATCGAGGCGGCGTTTTGGGATGAGGCCGTCGTCCTGTTGACCCCCGATGATAAAGCCCAGCTGCGTGGCTATGTCGATAGTGCCTGGACCAGACTTCACGGCGATCCAATCCACGTGCCCAACGGCGAACACCGCCACCTCCATCTCAAGATCTTCAGCCGCCTGGATAATCCGTTTGTGCAAGGATTGTTGGTGGCATATTGGGACGCCTATGAAGCGAGCGAGCTGACCCGTTTCGTGCGTTACCAATACTGGATGCAAGTCTGGACCTACCACGAGCAAATCGTCGACGCCCTGTGCGCCAATGAGTTTGCGCGCGGTCGCGAGCTGCTGATTGAGCATTTTTCGCTGCTGCCGGAACGACCGGCGACGGCGAACCCTGCTTCGTTGTCCCCATCTGAACATACACAAGAGGAAAGCGAATGAGCCTGAAAGAAGAACTGGAGGCCGAACGGGTCGGCCATATGGACCTGAGCGGCTACTGCCTGGTTGAGAGCGGTACACCGGTTCGAGCCGTCATCAAAACGATGCGCGAGACGGGCAGCCGGGCGGCGCTTGTGACTGGCGACGAAGCGTTGCTGGGCATCTTCACCGAGCGCGACGTCTTGCGCCGGGTCATGGGCGAGGACGGCGATTTGGACGCGCCCATCGACTCATTGATGTCGACCAATCTGGTCACGATCACCCCGGACATGTCGGCCGCTGCCGCGCTCTGGCTGATGGACGAGCGGCATATTCGTAATCTACCGATCGTCGACGAGCAGCGGCATGTCGTGGGCGGCATGACCCACGCGGCGATCATCAATTACTTGGCCACCCGCTACCCGGTGGAAGTGCTCAACCGCTCGCCGCGGCCGGAGCAGTACCCCCGCAAGGCGGAAGGCGGCTAGCAGCGCGATTTGGGAGATTGCGTCCTATGCGACGTGGTGCAAACAAGTCTACATCGAGGACCGGATTTAAGGATTCAAGATGAGCGAAAACGATTACACATTTGAAGAGCGGGACTCTGTAGTCATCCGCTTCGCCGGGGACTCCGGCGACGGCATGCAGTTGACCGGCACGCAGTTTACCAACACGTCGGCCGTCTTTGGCAACGACGTCAGCACCATGCCGGACTTTCCGGCCGAGATTCGCGCGCCCGCAGGCACGCTGGCTGGCGTCAGCGGCTTCCAGGTCAACTTCTCCAACAGCGACATCCTGACGCCCGGCGACGCGGCCCAGATTCTGGTGGCCATGAACCCCGCCGCGCTGAAAGCCAGCCTGCCCGATGTGGAGCAGCATGGCACAATCATTGTCAACACCGACGCTTTTACCCAGAGCAATCTACGCAAGGCGGGCTACGAGGCCACGCCGTTGGAAGATGATTCCCTGAGAGATTTCCAGGTGATCGAGATTCCGCTGACGTCGCTCAACCGCGAGGCGCTCAAAGATATCGAAGGGCTGTCGACCAAAGACAAGGATCGCTCCCAGAACTTCTTTGCTCTGGGTCTGGCCTTCTGGATGTTTGACCGCCCGCTGGACGTGACCATTGACTGGGTCAACAAACGGTTCGGCAAGAGTCCGGCGGTGGCCGAAGCCAACATCAAGGCGCTGCAGACCGGCTACAACTTCGGCGACACTGCCCGCATTTTCCAGCACCGCTTCCGCATCCAGCCCGCCTCGCTACCGCCCGGCACCTACCGCAAGGTAACTGGCAACAGCGCCCTGGCGATGGGTCTGGTGACGGCCGCCCGGAAGATGGGCAAGCCGCTGTTCTACGGCACCTATCCCATTACCCCGGCCAGCGATATCCTCCACGCGCTGGCTCCACTGCGTCACTTTGACGTGCGCACGTTCCAGGCGGAGGACGAAATCGCGGCGATGGGCTCGGTTATTGGGGCGGCGTTTGGCGGCGCGATGGCCGTCACGGGCACCAGCGGGCCAGGCATCGCGCTCAAGAGCGAGGCGATGAATCTGGCGGTGGCGCTGGAACTGCCGATGGTGATTATCAACGTCCAGCGCGGCGGTCCGAGCACCGGGCTGCCGACGAAGGTGGAACAGTCCGATTTGCTCCAGGCGATGTTCGGCCGCAACGGGGAAAGCCCGATCGCTATTCTGGCCCCGCAGAGTCCGTCCGACTGCTTCGACACGGCCATTGAGGCGTGTCGCATGGCAGTTCGGTCAATGAGCCCGGTGATGATTCTGTCCGACGGCTTCCTGGCCAACAGCTCGGAGCCGTGGCAGATCCCCGACCCTGATGCGATCGAGCCGATTCCGGTTGTGCACCCGGGAGCGGCTGCCGACGGCGAAGAGTTCATGCCCTACGACCGCGATCCAGAGACACTGGCCCGGCCGTGGGCCATCCCGGGCACCGCGGGCCTGGAACATCGCATCGGTGGCTTGAGCAAGGCGCCGATAACGGGTAACGTCTCCTACAATCCGTATCATCACGAGCAGATGGTGGCCGATCGGGCGGAGAAGATCGCCCGGCTGGCCGACATGATCCCCGACGCCGTGCCGTATGGCGCGGAAGCGGGCGACCTGCTGCTGATCAGTTGGGGCGGGACGTTCGGCGCGGTGCGAACGGCAGTCTCCCGCGAGTTGAAGCTCGGTCGGGCCGTGGCCCACTTGCATCTGCGCCACATCAACCCGTTCCCGGCCAATCTGCGAGATGTGCTGAGTCGCTACCGCCATATCGTCGTGCCGGAACTGAACGGCGGGCAACTGGCGTTCCTGCTGCGCGGACGGTATGCGCTGAACATCCAGTCGTACCCTAAGGTACAGGCGCGGCCGTTCACCATCCTGGAGATTACCGAGAAGATTGAAGAGGTGGTAGGCCAGTAGGCCACCGGGCAGGGCCACCGGGCCAGTAGGCCAAAGGCAACGACACCATGACGAATTCACCAACCATTGAACTGACCCGTAAGGACTTTGTTTCCGACCAGACGGTGCGCTGGTGCCCCGGCTGTGGCGACTATGCCATCCTGGCCACCATGCAGAAGATTCTGCCCGACATCGGCGTGCCGCGTGAGAACATCGTGTTCATCTCCGGCATCGGCTGCTCCAGCCGGTTCCCGTATTACATGAACACCTACGGCATCCACAGCATCCACGGCCGTGCCCCGACGCTGGCTTCGGGCCTGTCGATTACCAACCCGGAGCTGAGCATCTGGGTCATCACGGGTGACGGCGACGGCCTGTCGATTGGCGGCAATCACCTGCTGCACGCGCTGCGCCGCAACATGAACCTGAACATCATTCTGTTCAATAACCGCATCTATGGCCTGACGAAGGGGCAGTATTCGCCCACGTCGCGGATAGGCAGCAAGACCAAGTCGTCGCCGATGGGCAGTATCGAGCAGCCGATCAACCCGATTGGCGTTGCGCTGGCAGCCGAATCGACGTTCGTCGCCCGCTCCATCGACGCCCATACGCAGCATCTGGGCGAGGTGCTGGGTCAGGCGGCCGCCCACCGGGGCGCGTCGTTTGTGGAGGTCTACCAGAACTGCATCATCTTCAACCCCAACGAGTGGGACGGGTTGGACGACCGCCGCACCCGCGACGAAAACATCCTCTATCTGGAAGATGGCCAGCCAATGGTCTTCGGCAAGGACCTCGACCGGGGCATCCGGCTCAACGGCTTCAACCCGGAGATTGTCGAGCTGGGCAATGGTGTCACCGAAGAGGATCTGCTGGTCCATGACGCCACATCGGTTGAGCTGGGCTACATCCTGAGCAGTATGGAGTACCCGGTGCCGATGGGCGTCTTCCGCCATGTGGACCGTCCCGCCTATGCTGATAGCCTGATGGGCCAGATACATGACGCTCAGGAGGCGCGCGGTGTGGGCCAGCTGGACGCTCTCTACCGGTCGGCCGACCTGTGGACGGTAACGCCGCGCGAGAACATCACGGCTGAGATGGCGGGCGATGTGTCTGCCGAACTGGACGAGGAATACGTCGATGAGCTGGTCGGCGAGACGCCGCAGGAGCAGACGACGGCCGTCCAGCACATGCTGGCTGAGGACACCATCGCCGCGTTGGCGCCGAACACGCCAATCGAAGTTGATGCATCCACGTCATTGGCCAAAGCCATTCGCCGCATGAACAGCCACGACATTGGCTGTCTGCTGGTGACGGACGAGGAAGACAAGCTGGTGGGCATCTTCACCGAGTGGGATGTGGTGACGCGGGTGGCTGGACTGGTAGATGATCTATCTATGGTCACAGTGGCCGACTATATGACGGTGGACCCGGTGGCGGTCAACGACTCGCTGCCGCTGGCCCACGCCGTCCATCTGATGTCGATGCACGGTTTTCGCCATCTGCCGCTGGTGGACGACGCCAACCGGCCGGTCGGAATTATCTCCTTCCGGGACGTCGTCCATCACCTTAAGGAAAGCCTTACGTAAGCGCGTGTAATCTGTGATTGCGGTGACACAGCCACCACCCTGTAGCGTGCCGTGTTGCCCGTTCTGTTGATTGAGAACATGAGAACCTTTTTGCTGAAGGAGAAGCAATATGACTGATGGTCACAGCGGGGCAAGCGCCCCAGCTCCAACGACCAGCCCAGACCCGGCCGCTGCCGAGGGTGGGGTGATCACCAATGATTTTTCCATTGTCGTGGCCACTGCCAACGGCACAGGCAGCCAGACGGCCAACCTGGCCATCTTGCGCTCGCTGTTCAAGATGGGCATCCCGGTCAACGGCAAGAATATCTTTCCATCCAATATCCAGGGATTGCCGACGTGGTACCATATTCGGGCCAGCGGCGACGGCTATACCGGCCGGCGCCACACGTCGGAAATCCTGGTGGCGTTCAATCAGGTGACGGTCCATGAAGACGTGGCCAATCTGCCGCCGGGCGGGGTGGTCATCTACAACGACGACTGGCGCAATATGCCCCAGCGAGATGACATCACCTACTACGGCGTGCCCGTCAACGAGTTTGTCCGCGCGACAGGCATGAAGGGCAAGCTCAAGGATTACATCTCCAACATGGTCTTTGTCGGCGCTCTGGCCCAACTGCTGGAGATTCCGCTGGAGTCGATCGAGGAGGCGCTGACGTTTCTGTTCAAGGGCAAGCAAAAGGTTGTCCAGTCGAACATGGGCGTGGTCCAGGCCGCGTTTGAATGGACGGCCGAGAACCTGCCCAAGAGCGACCCGTATCGCGTGGCTCCGATGGACGCCACCGACGGGCTGATTATGATGACCGGCAACGAGGCGGCCGCGCTGGGCGCGGTCTTTGGCGGCGTCACCTTCGCCTCGTGGTATCCGATTACGCCATCGACCAGCCTGATCGACGCCCTCAACGACTATCTGCCGCAGATGCGGCGCGACCCGGAGACGGGCGAAGCGACGTATGCGGTTGTGCAGGCGGAGGATGAGCTGGCGGCGATTGGCATGCTGATCGGCGCGGGCTGGTCTGGCGCGCGCGCCATGACCGCCACCTCCGGCCCCGGCATTTCGCTGATGGCCGAGTTCGCCGGGCTGGGCTACTTCGCCGAAGTGCCCGCCGTTATCTGGGACATCCAGCGCGTCGGCCCCAGCACCGGGCTGCCCACGCGCACCAGCCAGGGCGACCTGCTGTTCACCTACTATCTGGGCCACGGCGACACGAAGAACGTCATCCTGCTGCCGGCTTCGCTGAAGGAGTGCTTCGAGTACGGCTACAAGGCGTTTGACCTGGCCGACACGCTCCAGACGCCGGTCTTTGTCCTCAGCGACCTCGACCTGGGCATGAACAACTGGATGTCAGAGCCGTTCGACTACCCCAGCGAGCCGATGGCCCGGGGCAAAGTGCTGACGGCCGACGACGTGGCTGCCAACGGCTTCGCCCGCTACAAGGATATCGACGGCGATGGCATCGCCTACCGCACATTGCCGGGCAACGAACACCCGCAAGCGGCCTACTTCGCTCGCGGCACAGGCCACAACGAACGCGCCGTCTACAGCGAGCGCGGCGAAGACTGGGTTCAGAATATGGACCGGTTGGTTCGCAAGTTCGACACGGCCCGCGGACTCGTTCCGCCACCGGTGATTGAAGAAACGGAAGGGGCGGAAATCGGTCTGATTGCCTATGGCACGACCGAGCTAGCCATCCAGGAAGCGCGGGACCGGCTGGCCGAGGAAGGCATTGCCACCAGCTTCATGCGCATCCGGGCGCTTCCGGTCAATGGTGAAGTGGAAGCGTTTGTCGCCAACCATTCGCGAAATTACGTCATCGAACTCAATCGGGACGGCCAACTACACACCATTTTGCGCACGGAACTGCCGCGTACACGATGCGCCTGCATTCGCTGGCTCATCTGGATGGCATGCCGCTGACGGCCCGCTGGGTGGTGGAAGCGGTGGAGGAGCAGGAAGCGCTCGTCATGCATGGTAGCAACGGACACGCGCCGGGCGGCATTGGCCGCGCCCCTGAAGCGGCGGGCGAGCGCAGCAACTAGCGTGGCTATACTCAGCTACGACTTTGCACAAGGGATAACCAACTATGAGTAAACAACCAACACGCCAACCACGGGTCAACAGCATTGGGCTCAGCCAGGTGGAGTACAAAGGCAACCCGACGACGCTATGTCAGGGTTGCGGCCACAACTCGATCGCCAACCAGATTATTCAGGTGGCCTACGAGTTGAGCATTCGGCCGCATGAGATCATCAAACTGAGTGGCATCGGCTGTTCCAGCAAATCCCCGGCTTACTTTCTGGGGATGAGCTTCGGCTTCAACAGCTTGCATGGCCGCATGCCATCGGTGGCCACCGGGGCGATGCTGGCCAACCGGCAAATGGCCGCTGTCGGCGTCAGCGGCGACGGGGACACAGCCAGCATCGGCATGGGCCAGTTCAAGCATATGGTTCGCCGCAACGTGCCGATGGTCTACATCGTTGAGAACAATGGTGTCTATGGTCTGACCAAGGGCCAGTTCTCAGCCACCGCTGACGAAGACCAGACCCTGAAATATGCTGGTCACAACGACTTCCCACCTATCGACATCTGCATGGAAGCGATCCTGGCGGGCTGCGGCTTCGTGGCCCGGTCCTTTAGCGGGGACGCAACCCAGGTGCGCGAGCTTCTAAAGGCAGCGCTCAGCCATCGCGGAACGGCCGTCATTGACATTATCAGCCCGTGTGTGGCCTTCAACAATGATGACTCTTCCAGCAAGAGCTATGGCTTCGGTAAGGAACACGAGACACCGCTCCACGGTATTGGCTTCGTTCCCAAGGAAGACGAGATCGAAATCGAGCCGTATGATCCGGGTGAGATGCGTATCGTGGAGATGCATGACGGATCGCTGCTGCAGCTCCGCAAGCTGGAAGAGGATTACGACCCAACCGACCGCATGGGGGCGATGCACCGCTTGCAGTGGGCTGAGAGCCAGCAAGAGTTTATCACCGGGTTGATCTACTACGACGACGAACGGCCGTCGCTGGTGGAGACGAGCAACATGGTGGAGACACCGCTCGCTGCTTTGGACGAGGCGCAGGTTCGGCCGCCGGCGGAAGCGCTGCAGTCGATTATGGCCGGGCTGATGTAGCTGTTCGCAGGGTCATGCTGCGACGGCGTGATGACGGACATGTGAGCGCTCTGGCGGGTATCCCGCCAGGGCGTTTTGTTTTGTATTGCTGGACTGCGGGACGGCTAGCGGTTGGAAACCGGCACTCGACCCCGCGCCGCAGCGGTGTCGCGCATTTCCATTAACGACACGCCCACGCCGTAGGTGACAAAATCGCCGCGCGGCACCACCTCGATAATCACGCTGTTTTCCAACACCGCCGGGTCGGAAGCGCTGTCGCGGAAAATCGCCTTGAGCACCGGCTGCGGCATTTCGTTGGTGTCCAGCACGCGGGCCGTGCCGGAGCAGGTGATTGTTGCGGCGGGTACCTTGATCCACGGCATGAGCGGTACGCGCTTGGCGATGGGGATGGTCAGCGAAACGTGGGGATTGCCGGCAATGTGACGCGCCTTCCAACTCGCTTTGCCGGTCGAGATGTAGAATGTGCGATTCTCGACAATGTAGACGATACCGGCGGTGCGCGATTCGCCGGCGGCCGTCACCATACCCAACACCGCAAACAGTTCTTTTTCAACAGCTTCCCAAACCTGATCAGTGGACAGTGTATCAGTCAAGGTAATCCTCCTGGTCGATGACAAACTGGGTGACAGCTTTGCCTCGGAGGGCGGGCCGTTCCCTATTTACAATACGGTCCGGGTCGCGCAGCGTTGCATCTCGCTGCTTAACAAAAAGAGCAGGCTCGCCAGCGGCAAGCCTGCTCTTTTTCTCTATCATGCTCGGCCCGCCCTTAAGCGGGCCGAGCGGTTCTTACGGGGACTCGAAGCCCAGCAGCGTGACTTCAAACACGAGTGTCGCGCCCGGCGGGATGGCCGCGCCAGAACCTGAGTCGCCATACGCCAGATCGGACGGGATGACCAGCTGGCGGGTGCCGCCAACCTTCATGTCGGCTACGCCTTCGTCCCAACCCGCGATGACGCCGCCCGTCCCAAGTTGGAAGGTGAACGGTACGCCGGCATCCAGCGAGCTGTCGAACTTGATGTTGTCGGTCGTCCAGCCTGTGTAGTTGACAGTGACGAAGTCGCCCTGGGCCGGTGATTCGCCGTCGCCCTCAACTAGGTCGAAATACATCAGACCGGAGTCGGTGACGGTGAAGTCGCTTTCGGGCACTTCGGTCGGCAGCTGCAGCGGAAGTGCGTCCAGCAGCTCAACTTCCATGATGAGCGTGGCGTTCGGCGGAATACGGCCGCCGCCTGTCTCGCCCAGGGCAAGCTCCGGCGGGAGCACGAGGTAGCGCTTGCCGCCAACCTGCATGGTCGAAACGCCCTCATCCCAACCGGGCAGAACGCCCTGCTCGCTGCCCAGCGTAAAGGTCAGCGGCTGGCCTTCCTGGGTCGAGGAGGCGATGAAGGTGTTGGTTTCGTCTTGCAGCCAGACCTGGTAATCGACAACCACGTCCTGGCCATCGACCGGCTGGTCGCCGTCGCCTTCAACGAGGTCGACGTACTGCAGACCGCTGTCGGTGGTGGTCAGATCACCCGCATCGACGGCCGTTGGCTGCGGCGGGGCTTCCACAGACAGCAGTTCGACGTCGATGATGATGGTGGCGTTTGGCGGAATGATGCCGCCCGCGCCCTGCTCGCCAAAGGCCAGTTCCGGCGGGATGATCAGACGACCCATGCCGCCTTCGTTCATCAGGAACATGCCTTCCTTCCAGCCGGGGAACAGATCGTTGTCCGTCAGCGGGGCGATAATGGGCTGGCCGTCGGAGTAGGTGTCGGCGAAGCGAGTGCCGTCTTCCAGCATACCGACGATCTGCATCGTCAGGATGTCACCCTCATTGGGCGGCAGACCGCCACCCGGGGACGTCTCAATGTACTCCAGACCGGAGTCGGTGATCGTGCTGACGCCGTCGACTTCGGGGACGCCCGGGCCGGCTGGTGCGCCCAGGTCCAGCTCAGGGCCGGCTTCGACGGGCGCTTCGGTTTCCTCGCCGCCTTCCTCAGCGACCCCGGCGGCTTCTGCCTCGCGGGTCAGTTCAACGGCCTGTTCTTCGGTAACCGCCGGGCCACAGGCAGCCACCAACAAGACAATGGCCAGCAATGCAGCCCAAAGTGATGCGGCATTCTTCTTCATCATGACTTCTTCCTTCCTCTCAATCCTTTCGGTTTGTGCTCAAACTAAATAACCTAAACTGGCTCGCGACATTGCACGCGCCTCGTCAAGTCTACCGTTCCCGGCCAGCCGGGGCCACTTTCCCCCATAGACCGCTCAGAATATTTGGCGTGGTTTGACCGCCATCTGACCGCTCCTATAATTGGCCTCATGCATCCCTCGCTTCCGGATTCGCATGTGTTTGGCGCCGGAGCCCATCTGATCGTAATCGCTGCGTTTCTGGTCTTTTTTGCGCTGGCAGTCGACACGGCGCTGCTGAAAACACCGACCAACGACGAGCCAATCCATCTGACGCGAGGCGTCCTGCTGGCCCAGGAGAACGATCTGGCGCTGCAAGGCGAGCATACGCCGCTCAGCCACCGGCTGATTGGCTTGCTGGCCAGCCGCGACAGAAGCGTGCCGCCCGTTGTATCACTCGACAGCTGGGGCGTGGGCGACCGTCTGGATGTCGCTGCGGAGTTGCTCTGGTCCAGCGGGGTGCAAGTTGACCGCGTCATCTTCCTGGGACGTTTGCCAATCATCTGGTTGGCACTGCTGCTGGGGGCCGTCGTGGCCTTGTGGACTCGCGTCGTGGCCAGACAGCAGATGCGATGGCAGAGCTACCGCTTCCGCCACAGGCTGAATTGGCGGCCCTCGCGGTTGTCATGGGGTTGTTCGCCTTCTCGTCGAACTTGCTGGCTTCGGCCGCGGTGGCCACCACCGACATGGCCGCCACTGCCACCTATCTGGCGACGGTGTGCGCGTGGTGGTTCTACTGGCAGCGGCCTACGACAGGGCGCTGGCTGCTGGCGGGGGTGATGCTGGGTCTGGGGCTGTCTGCCAAGCTGACCGGCGTGCTGCTGGTGCCGCTGCTGCTGCCTCTGGCCTACGTCTACCGGCGGGGCGATCCGTGGTGGCGACCGGCGGCAGTCTGGCTGGCCCTGCTCCCTGTGGCCGGGTTGACGGTCTGGGCGGTCTATGGCTTTGAGATCGACAGCTGGCTCGGCGTGACGCTGCCGCTCGCCTCCTACTGGGAGAGTCTGGACAGTGTGTTGAACCATGTGGGCGAAGGGCACCAGGCGTTCTTTCTGGGCGAGCTTTCCAACGAGGGCTGGCTGTCGTACTTCCCGGTGGCGTTCCTGCTCAAGACGCCCCTGGCGGTGCTGGGGCTGCTGCTGGTGGCGCTGGTCGTCATCGTCCGGCAACGTGCGACGTGGGGCGTCGCTGCGTTTACGCTGCTGCCGGCGGGCGCGCTGCTGGCAGCAGCCATCGTGACCCGCCTCAACATCGGCTACCGGCACATCTTACCCGCGCTGCCGTTTCTGCTGGTGGCGATCGGTCTGGCTGTGCCCTGGCTGTGGCGGCGGCCCGTCTGGCGCTGGGTGCTGGCGGGGAGTGTGGCCTGGGTGGCGGCCGCCGCACTGTGGCTGCATCCCCACCATCTGGCCAGCTTCAACGAACTCGTGGGCGGTCCGGCGCATGGCTACCGGTATCTGGGTGATTCCAATCTGGACTGGGGCCAGGATCTGACACTTCTGGCGGCGTTGTCGGCGGAAAGCGGCGGGGCAGTGGGCTACTCGTACGCCGGGTCGGCCCATCCCGACTACTACGGCCTGGATTATCCGCCCCTCGAAGGCCCGGACGGGACGGGTAGCCCCGGCTTCAACGCCGCCAATCCGGCCCCCGGCCAATACGCCCTGAGCGTCAATCGCCTGCAGGGGATGCTGCCGGAGTCGGACCTGTTCAACTGGTTCTGGCAACGCGAGCCAGATGGATCGTTGGGTTACTCGATCCTGCTCTACACCGTGGAGCAAGCCACGGAAGGGGCATGGGTGGGCCACTGTCTGGCGCCTGGACCGCTGCTTTCGCCCGTCGAAGCGGAGCAACTGTTGGGCACGTCCGGCCTGCGTCATCTCTACTTCGACTGCACCCAGACGTGGCTCTGGCCGGATGATGGAGCGCCCGGCTGGATTGTCTTGCCTCGCGCCGCCGACCTTGGCTGGGTGCAGTCGCAGCTGCCGGACGAACAGCGCGAACGCCTGTCTATCGTCTATGACCATCGCGCGACTGAGCTGGCCCCGGACTACATGGTGGCCTACTGGTCGGGCGGCGATCCGGCAAGCTGGACGACCCGCCCATTGCCCGCCACAACCAGCGATGGTGTGGCGGTCACACTGCCCTATCGCTGGGAGAAACGGCCGAACTCACCGCCTACGCCCAGGACGGGAGTGACTGGCTAACGATGTGGCGCGCTGCGGCGACCACCGGAGAGAATCTCTCGCTGCAGGCGCATCTGGTAGCCGATCCGTCACAGCCGCCGCTGGTGGCCGACAGTCTGGGCTTCAGCAGCGAGCAGTGGCGACCGGGCGACTGGTTCTTGCAGCGCCACGTCTTCCCGCCCGGCGCGACCGGGGCCTACTTCGAAACCGGACTGTATGCGTTCCAGACCCTGGAGGCAGTCGGGCAGCGGCTGCGCTTGCCTGCTGCTCCCTAATCCCAGGTGAACAAATTCGACACGCCGGGCTGTCATGCTACCATTCCGGACGTGTCTTTCAGGAATGAAACGGGAAAGCCCAGCCACCCCACCATGTCAAAGCGCACACATCGCACCCTGCTGGGACTGCTTCTAACCATCTACCTGCTCCTTGCCCTGGGCTATGGCATCGTTACGCCGCTGTTTGAGACGCCGGACGAGCACCTCCATTTCTTCACCGTCGAATTCATTGCCAACGAAGGCCGCCTGCCGACCACAGCCGACGCCGGGCTGATGGGGCAGGAAGCGGCCCAACCACCGCTCTACTATGCGCTGGGCGCGGCGCTGGTCAACTTCATCGACACGTCGGGTGCGGAGCGGCTGCTGTGGGCCAATCCGCTGACGGACACTTCGGCCGTGGCCGGCCAGGAACTATGGTCCAATCCCCGCGCCGACCCCGGCAATGTGCGCGGCGAAAGCCTGGCCGACCCGCCGATCAACGTCAATATGTTCGTGGAGACGCAGGAGCAGGCGTGGCCGTGGCAAGGGTACGTCCTGGCCGCCCATTTGCTGCGCATCATGTCGGCTTTTCTGGGGGTGGGTACGCTGCTGGCGGTCGATGCCTCGGGCCGGCTCGTCTGGCCGGGGCGGCGGGAGCGGGCGCTGTTGGCGACGGCGCTGGTGGCGTTTCTGCCGCAGTTCGGCTTCATTCAGGGAGCGATTTCCAACGACACGGCGATCACACTCTTTGCCGCACTGGGCATCTGGCAGCTGCTCCGGCTGCGCCTGGAGCCACCGACCACGGGCCGTTATCTGCTGCTTGGTGTGACGATTGGACTGGCCATGCTGTCCAAGATGGCGGGCTTGCTGCTGTTGTTCTATGCCGGCGGCGTGCTGGGCCTGCAGGCGCTGCTGGTGGCCGACCGGCAGCGGTTATGGCAGGCGGTTCGCGCCGGGGCGCTGGTGGCCGGGCCGGCGCTGCTCATCGGCGGCTGGCTGCTGGTGCGCAACTGGGCGCTCTACGGCGACCCGACGGCCGCTAACCAGTTTGTAGCCATCGCCGGCGGCCGCCCGGACGGCTACACCTGGCCCCAGCTGTGGCACGACCTGGACCGCGTCTGGTTTTCGTTCTTCGCCATCTTTGGCTGGATGAATCTGGAAGCGCCGCGCTGGATCCACGCCATCTGGACCGGGATTGTCCTGGCGGCGGTGGGCGGCGGTGTCTGGTGGGGGATGGGCCGGCTGCGGACCGGGGTAGATGGCGCGCCGGACAGCTCATTGAGCGATCGTTTCTTCGCCTTTTTGCTGCACCCGGCCACTATCTTACTCGGCTGGTTTGTGCTGGTGGCGGTCGGCTGGTTACAGTTCATGTTCCAGACGACGGCCGACCAGGGACGGCTCTTCTTCCCGGCGCTGGTGTCACTGGCCCTGGGTGCGGCGTTTGGGTTGAGCCAATGGCCGCGGCCGTGGTTCCAGCGGGTGGTGGTGGCGCTGGCCCTGGTGACGACGGTCTTCAGCGTCCTGGTCGTCATTCCGCGTGCGTATGCGCCGCCGGAAAACGTGGCCGAACTCCCCGCCGACGCGTTGCCCGTCAACCACACCTTTCCGGGTGGGCTGGAACTGCTGGCGGCCCGCGTCGATACGGATGTCGCCCGGCCCAATGAGTGGGTCTGGGTGACCACCTACTGGCGTAAGCCGGAAGGCGTTTCGCCCGGGGCGCCGCTGGTCGAGCTCGAGCTGTTTGGTCGCGATTTTGATCGGATTGGCGATCTGACCGCGTACCATGGTCGCGGAAAACACCCCGCCTTCCTCTGGCCCGTAGGCGAGTTGGTCGAGGACCGTCTTGCTGTGCGCGTGGTTGATTGGGCCGAAGGGCCAGTGCAGGGGAATCTGACCATCAAGCTCGGCGAGGATACGGACGGCGTCAATGTTGGCGCCGTGAAGGTTGTGCCGGCGACGTGGCCAGATGGTGTGGAAACACCGCTGGCTATGATGGGTGACTCGGTGGCCCTGGCTTCGGCGGTACTGACAGCCGAAACGGCCGTCCCCGGCGCAAATGTGGCGGTTGATCTCGACTGGCAGGTATACGCTGCGCTAGGGGATCAACTGCTCCACGCTTTCGTTCATCTGGGCGACCCGACCCAGGCGCCGCTGGCCCAGAGCGACGGTCCGGCGATGGGGGGCCAGTATCCGTCGTTCTTGTGGGAAGCGGGCGAGCGTTTTGGCGAGACGGTTACCCTGATGATTCCGCCCGACCTGCCGCCGGGCCGTTACCCGGTCAACGTCGGTCTGTATGACTTTGCCACCGGTCAGCGGTTGCCTATTGTGGTCGATGGACAGCCCACGCCGACCAGCACCTACCAGGCGGGCTGGCTGACGATTGAATAGGGGCCGGCGGCCGTTCGCGAACGATGACTATGGCACGACGAGGCGGAAGACCGTCGCCAGCTCGCTGACGAGGTCCCAGCCCCCGACGTATAGTTCGCCCGCTGCGTCATGGCCAAAAGTGCTGTAAGGCAGCGCCGTCATCCCGGCCAGATCCACCTGCCACTCGCCATTCTGATCCCGGATCATCGTCCAGAGGCGATGGCTGCAGAAGTCGCCAAAGACGTAACGGCCGACGAGTTCCGGGTAGCGGCTGCCCCGGTAGACGACACCGCCCGTGATGGAGCATTCCCCTTGCGTATGGTCATACTCGTGGACAGGGAAGGTGTAGTCGCTTTGCGGCCCGCATTGACCATCAAACTGCGGGAATAGGGCGGCGTAGCTGACGGAGCCTTCATAGCAGTGCCAGCCGAAGTTGGCGCCGCGCCCGGTGCCGGCAGGCACATAGTTGATCTCTTCGCGCTTCCATTCGCCGACGTCGGCGATGTACAGGTCGCCCTGAATGTCGAAGCTCATGCGCCACGGATTGCGCAGGCCGGTGGCCCAGATTTCATCACAGCCGTACTGGTTAACGTAGGGATTGTCGGGAGGGATCGAGTAGCCGTCGTTGCCACAATCAGGCTGGAAGAAGCCGTCTTCTGAGTCGACGTCGATCCGCAGGATAGCGCCCAGTAAGTTGTCTACCCGCTGCGAATTGTTGTACGGATCGCCCGGTACGCCCTTGGCATCGTACGGATCCGGCCCGCCGTCACCCAGCGGAATGTAGAGATAGCCGTCCGGTCCAAAGGCCAGATCGCCACCATTGTGGACCGGGCTGGGCCCGCCTGTGGCCGGCGGCTTGCCGACGCGGATCATCTGCTTCATCGTTGTGCGGTTGACCTGATTGGGGTTGGCCGGGTCGACCGTCAGCCTGGCCACCCGCACCGCGCCTACGTCCGTGTAGGTGACGTAGAAGTAGGGCGTGTTCGGGAAGTCCGGGTGGAATGCCACCCCAAGCAGTCCTTGCTCCCAGTTCGCCTCGTGCATGACGTCGCTGCGAATGTCGAGAAATGGCTCCGGATAGATATCGCCGTCCGGCCCAATTATGCGAATGATCCCTTCACGCTGGGCGATGAAGAGACGGCCGTCGCCTGCATGGGCGATGTCGGTAATTGTGTCCGTGTCGAAGCCGACCGCATATGGCGAAAGGCGCAGCTGCGGTGGCGGTGGCGGCGTTGGTGAAGGGGTCGGGGTAGGCGGCGGTGTCGGTGTTGGTGTCGGCACCGGTGCGCTTACGTGCGGCATGAAGGCCAGTTCATCTGCACCTTCCAGCCTCTCGTCAGAAGCGGACCGCGCCCCGACGGCGGCTACGATCCACATGATCCCCAGGGCGACCGGCAAGACAATGATCAGCCAGCGCCATTTGACTGTACTGTTAGCTCCCATGATAGCGCGACTCCTGCATGTTGACGTGCGCCCTCTCCCAGCGCACGGTTCAGCCGCAAGCCCGTTTGCTGCGGCTCAGATTCCTTCGATACTGATTGTGTATTTTAGAACAATGATCGACTGTGCACAATAGAATGAATGCCGAGGGAAGTGGGGAACGGGCTGCTTGACCGAGGTCCCTTCTGCTCCACTGGACTCTCACTGTTCACCCGGTGGGCCAACCAGCCTGAATAGAGATACGGCTTCGGATACCAGATCATATCCGGCGACGTAGAGTGAGCCGTCGTGGCCACTGCCAAATGTACTGTAAAAGACGGGGAACTGACCGGCTGGATCGGCTTGCCAACTGTCGGTGTCGCCGCGCTGCATCGTCCATAACCGCCCGCTGCAAAAGTCGCCGAACACGTAACGCCCTGACAGGTCGGGGTGCTGTTCACCCTCGACTACGACGCCACCGACAATCGAGCAGTCCCCTTGAGAATGATCGTACTCGAAGACTGGAGACGTGTAGCTCTCCGGAGGACCGCACTGCCCGTCGAACTCTGGCGGATTGGCGGTGTGCGGCAGCGTGCCCTCATAGCAGCGCCAGCCGAAGTTGCTGCCTGACCCACTATCAATAGGGACCACGTTTACTTCCTCGCGCCGTGAGCGGCCGACGTCACTGATGTACAGGTCGCTCATTGCCGGATCAAACGCAATGCGCCACGGGTTGCGCAGTCCAGACGCCCAGATCTCGTCACAGCCGAACTCCCCAACGAAAGGATTGTCCGGTGGAATCGAGTATTTCTCCCCGCCGCAGTCTGGTTCCAGGGGGCTGATCGAGTCGACATCAATGCGCAGTATCCCACCCAACAAGACGTCCAGTCGCTGGGCGTTGTTGTACGGGTCGCCGGGAAAGGGGCCGCCGTCACCCACCGGGATGTAGAGATAGCCGTCCGGACCGAAGGTCAGATCGCCCCCGTTATGGATGACTGTCGGCCGTCCATCAACGGTTGGTTTCTCGATACGGATCAGGGTCTCCAGCTCGGCTGATTCGACCCGATCAGGCGTGGCCAGAGAGAGTGTCAGGCGGCTAATGCGGATTGCCGATGCGTCCGTGTACATGACAAACAACCACGGCACTGTTGGATAGTCCGGGTGAAAGGCCAGTCCAAGCAATCCTTGTTCCCGGTTTGGTAGGTCGGTCACGTCATTGCGCAGGTCGATGAACGGCTCTGCGTCAATGGTGCCCGACGGTCGCACGATGCGAATCACGCCTTCTCGCTCGGCGACAAACAGACGCTCGTCACCGGCGTGGGCAATATCGGTAATGGTGTCCGTGTCGAACGCGGCTGCCACGGTCTCCAGCTGCAGGCGAGGGGGCGCAGGTATGGGTCCAAACCCGGGCGCACTGATGTATGGCGCGTAGGCTTGGCCGGGTGCTGCACCAGAACGCTCTGAACTGCTGCCCGTCGCGTAGACAATGCCTGCACCTGCCAGCGCGAGCACGAAAAGGCTGGCCAATCCCTGTTGCCATCTATGTCTGCTCATGGAGCTTCCAGCCTTTGCTGCGCTGCTCAGGGCAGGAACTCAAGAATGGCCGGCCCGGCGACTGGCCCACGGAACCCTGCCCCATTGTCGAAAACGGCCGTCACGTAGTTCAGTCCGCCCTCAGGAAGCAGGCGGCTCAGGGCAAAGGGAATGTCAACAAACCCTGTCGCACCGATGACGGCGCTGTGTTCGCGGAAGCCGAGCGCATTGTTGGCGTCGAACGGTTCGATCTCGAAGCCGCCGCCGGGCAGACCCTCGGTGAACAGGCCACCTTCGATGACCCGCAGCAGCACCGGCTGTCCGGGTGGGCCGCTGACGCGGGCAATCTGTTCGGCCACGCTGACGACCTCCGGGGGCGACTGGTTTAGCACCGAGAGCGACGGCCGCTCCGGCAGCCGCTCGCGCACATAGGCCAGTGCACCGGCCTCGTTGCCGGGGTCGAGCATACGCTCCACTTCATTGCTGACCACCAGACCGTTTTCAAACGTCACCGTCACCGTCGTGCCGATTAGCTCCAACCCGGCCACGCTGCCGGATTCGCCCGGTCCCGGTGCGCTGCTGCCCTTAATGCTGTTGGGGTCGACATCGACGGAAAAGCTGAAGCTGTCGCCGGGATCAAACTTCTCAAAGTCGAGCACCAGCACGTCAAACCCACCGCCGCGCGGTGCTTCGTAGCGATGGCCACGAAAGTCGAGGCCGTCGCGCTCGTCGACCGTGACGTCCTTGGCCACATTGTCCCCGGCAGTTCCGAACGGGTCGAAGACCATCTTCGGGAAAGACAGCCGTGCTCAGATCGATCCGAACCGAGGCGATCAGCTCGCCTTGCAGCGACCGGTTGTCGACCACGAAAGCGCCGGGGTTGAAGGTGCTGGCGTTGAGCGGCCCGAAGGGGGTGATGAATAGAACGGCCGCCGCGCTGTAAGGAGCCGGTGTCGGCGGCAGAGGCGTCGCTTCCGGTGTGGCCGTCGGGGCTGGTGTGGCGGTCACGTCATACTGGATCAGCGGCAGATGGGCGCGTTCCATGTCGGCCGCCGCGACCTCAGACAGCAGGCGCGGCACTCTGCTGCCCATCGCACTCGGTCAACAGGCCAAGAAACATGGGCACGACCATGAACAACAACATGACGATGGAGATAATTTTGGTGGTGCGTTTACTCATGCGGGCTCCTTACCGTGATGTCACAGGAATGGCGTAAGCGTTGTTTGGCAGCGGTTGGCCTGATTGGCTCGCGGGCAGCCGCTCTCCGGTAGCTGGATCATACCAGCCGATCTGAATTGTCCAACCCGGTTCGGCCGCAATGTCCGGAGCGAAGCGGTGGATGTCGCGGATGGTGTCGCCCGGCTGCCAGATGCGGGTCGGGCTGAGGCTGTCGTTCGGCGGGCCGTCGGCCTGGGCCACCAGTTGGCCGGTCTCGTCCAGCAGATGGACGAAGACGGTGTAGTCGCCGCCCGGCTCCGACAGCGCTTCCCACCACAACGTTACCGTCAGCCGCTCGTCTTCAGCCAGCGCGGCCTGATTGAGTTGGATGCGGTCGCCGTACCGGGAGGGGCTTCCAGAGGGGCGGGGGCGACGGGCGGCGCAGATGGCCGAACAATAACCGTGCCCGCCAACGGCAAGTCGACCGGCTGGCCGTCTCGTGTGGCCTGCGTCGCTGCGGCACCGTCGCGAATCTGCACCTGGACGGCCGCCTCGACCGGCCCCGCCAGCTCCGCCGCTGTTGGCACGAGCCAGCGTATCCTCGACGAGATAGCCCGCGGGCCAGCCGCGCGTGGGCGAACGGCCGCTGCCCGGATAGCTGTTGACCTCGCCCAGCTTCTGCCAGCCGTCTGGCCCGAGAGCCAGCAGTTGAACCGCCACCGTCAGGTCGGTCGCCACTGCGTGTATCTGCCTGCCACGTCAGCGCGAGCGGCACCGGTTCGCCCGGGGCCATCTCGCCCGTTTGCAGCCCGATGAGCGACAATCCACCCTCATAGCTGATGGGCGACGGCAGCGCGGCAGCCGGATCAACGGCGTCGACAAGCTGCGCTTCCGGGTAGAGCGTGGGAAAGTGGAACAGGATCAGACCGAGCAGGATGGCGGGCGGCACAAGGGCAGCGCTGAGACAGGCGATGTCGCGCCGGTGTGGCGTGCGCCACCAGCGGGCAAAGCCGGCGGCCGCCAGCCAGGCCAACGCGGGCAGCCCCGGCAGCCACCAACGCGCTTCAGGTACCAGAAAGCCCGCCTCGCGCACGGTCAGCGCCTTCACCGCGAAGTAGAGGTAGCTGATGCCCAGGAAGCCCAGCAGGACGAGCGGCGTGACCAGACTCCAGCGGCGGGTGACGCCTCCGGTCGAGGGCGACCGCGCGGGCGCCAGCCAGCCAAGCAGCATGATCGCCAAGGCCACTGCCCAGAAGAGGTAGAGCCAGTCGGGACCGTAGCCGACGTCGCCCGCACTCCAGTCCAGCCAGTAGCTGCGCCAGATTGGCCCGAGCCACGGACCGAGATGGACGAAGTCGAGCGGGCTGAGGGTCAATACCTGGCCGACGGGCAGGCTGCCTTCCAGGCCCAGGGCGTCGCGCATGCGTATGCTGTTGAGCACCAGCCACGCGGCCCACAGCGGGACCAGCCCGACCAGGGTTGCCAACCCGTACTTGATGGTCAGCCCCCACCGCCGGTAGACGAGCAGACTGGAGAGCAGGACGACGGCCAAAAAGGCGAGCACAAATACGCCGTTGGCTTTCGTCAGAATGGCGGCCACACCCAGCAGGCCGAGTACGACATAGGCGATGGCGCGGGGTGGGTCGTCGGGACGGCGCTCCTGGCGAGCGAGCAGCAAGAGCGAGTAGGCCATGACGATGGCCACGACGGCCGTCAGGGGCATATCGTTGTTGACGGAGCCGCTCAGGTGAATGTAGCCGGGCTGGAATGCCAGGAGACTGGCCATGAGCAGCCCCACCGACGTCGCGAGGATTTGCGCACCCGCCCGGTAGAGCGCGGCCACGCCGACGAGGCCCAGCAAAGCGGCCGCCAGGCGGCTGGTATAGAGCAGTGGTGTGGATTGGGGCGTGATGTGGACAACCGGGTTGCGATTGCCTTGCGGCGTGGCCAGATAGTGCGGGTTTTCCTCGACCTCGATCGGTGGCGGCGGATTGACCGGCGAGCGGGGCACCGGCAGCGGAAGACCGACCAGCGCCGCCAGCGTGAAGTAGACCGGCGGTTGGTGCCATTCGGTGTAGCGAATCTCGCTGTCGACCAGACCACGGTTGGGTAGGCCGCGAATCTGGCGCATGACGGCGATGTACTCGTAGTTGAGCAGCTCGTTGGGTGTGGCGTGGGCCGGCAGGTTAAACGCCATCCACACGGCCGCCCAGAACTGGAGCAGCAGGAGGGGGACAATGAGAAAGCGGATGCGTGTGGTTCGGCTCATGATGCAGGACCGGTCTGTGGCTGGCCAGCGCCAATTATAGCTTGCCTTGCTGTTTCGTCGCAGGCTGTGCCGACTGGAAAACCGGTTTCTATCGTACACCTCTCAGTTGGCTGAGGCAGCGGAGAGAAACCCGGTTTCTAAATGGCCGCGCGTGGGATATAGTTGCGCTGTTGTGAAAGCGTTCTTGACAGGCGCGACCGGCTTTGTCGGCGGCGCCATTGCCCAACGGTTGCTAGATGAAGGGATCGAGGTTCATGCTCTGGTCTTGCCCGGTTCCGCTCGCCAACAAGCGGCCGATTCCCGGATTATCTGGCACGCGGGCGACATCACCGATCCAGGGACGTTGACCGGGTTGTTCGAGGGCGTGCAGTGGGTCATTCATGCGGCCGGGATGCTGGGCCGGGCGGGCGTCGAGGAAGCGACGTACCAGCAGATCAACGCGGAAGGGACACGCCATGTGCTGGCAGCTGTGGCGGCGGCCCGGGCCGCGGGCGAGACAAGCTCCGATCTGCGCGTGCTCCACATCAGCAGCGCCGGCGTGCTCGGGCCGCTGCACAGCGATGACCTGGGCGCCAACGTCGACGAGACCGCCCCCCTGGCCCCCAGCAACCCCTACGAGCGCAGCAAGGCGCTGGCTGAAACGTACGCCCACCAGTTCATCGACGACGGATTGCCGGTGATCATTGCCCGTCCGGAATTTATCTATGGCCCCGGCGATGTTCATGTGCTTGGTCTGTTCCGGGCCATCCAGCGCGGCATCTACTTCTATGTGGGTAACGGGCAGAATACCTGCCACCCGACCTATATTGGCGATATTGTCGACGGTTTGCTGCTGAGCTTGCGCAAGGGGCGGCCCGGCGAGACCTACCATATCACCGGTCCCCGACCGCTCACATTTGAGGAACTGGCCACGACGATTGCCGCTGAGCTGGGTGTCTCGCCGCCCCGCATCCGGGTGCCGGTGCCGCTGGCTTACCTGGGGGCAACGGCGCTGGAAGCGGCGGGCAGTCTGACGGGGATGAACGTGCCGCTCAGCCGGACGGGCGTCGCGTTCTTCAGCGAGAATCGCCGCTCCACCTACGAAAAGGCCCATCAGGAGTTGGGCTACACGCCGCATGTGGATCTCGAA
Organism: uncultured Chloroflexia bacterium; assembly: GCA_963715935.1. Lineage (GTDB taxonomy): Bacteria > Chloroflexota > Anaerolineae > Promineifilales > Promineifilaceae > Promineifilum. The sequence goes on from CAVQSM010000012.1 coordinate 215,499, forward strand.
GAGGGTATCGGCCACACCATCGCCTGGTATCGCCAGCAAGGCCTGCTCTAGCGCCCCACAGCAAGCCCTGAATGACAAAAAGCCCGCCACTGTGGACGGGCTTTTTGTGTGTCGACACGTTTGACTAGCCGAGCGGGGCGACGGCGAACAGGACGTGGAACGGCATGCAGTAGATGATGACGCTCTGGTACAGTGACAGATCCAGGTCGGCGGGCAGCTCGTAGTTCTGGCTGCCGACGTTGCCCTTCAACTGGCCCAGGTCAATGTACTCGCCCAGGTCATCGCGCCCGGTCGGATTAGGGTTGGTGCTCAGGAGGACGTGCAGGTCCGGGCCATTGGTCACCTCGAAATCTTCGAAGCGCAGGACACGCTGTTCACCAAGCTCGAACACAGCGGCCGTTCCCTGGCCCTGATGCAGCGCGTCGGTGCCGCTGAACTGGCCCTGGAGCACAAGCTGCCACGCATCGGCCGAGGGCATCTCCTCGGCCATGACGTCGTCGGCCATGACAGCGGCGGCGGCGGCCATGACGCGGGCCTCGACGGCCGCCCGGTCTGTCGTCTGCCAGCGCGGCGATGGCTGCGTCGTCGGGCATTGCTTCCATGAACGCGCTCTCCAGATCGGCCATTTCTGTGGACGACATCGCCGTCAGTTCGGCTGCTGCGGGCAGCTCGAACGGGAACGCTTCGTCCACGGTGTTGTCGATGAGCAAGGGGGAGCCCAGATACCAGCCTGCCGCGCCCAAAATCAGTACGCCAATAACTCCGGCAATGATCAAAATCGAACGTCGTGATTGCATGTCTCTCTCCTAGTTGGTTTGCTCAGGCGCAGCCGCCTGTAATCTGTCTTACAAGTAGACGAGCGCTGTTGGCCCCAGCTTACCGGAGAGAAATTACGAATGTCTTACGTAGGTGCGGGAACAGAAGCTGGGCTGTCATAGGCGCGCAGAACCGGGTACTTCCAGGCGATCAGGCCGGTTATCAGCACGGTGGCCACTCCGCCGGTGACGATGGCGAACGGGACGGAGAAGACGGCCGCCACCAGCCCCGCTTCCATCTCGCCCAGCTGCGGCCCGCCCATGAAGAAGACCATGTTGACACTGGTCATCCGGCCGCGCAGACGGTCGGGGGTCGACATCTGGCGCACGGTGCCCCGGATGACAGTGGAGACGGTGTCGGACGCGCCCGTGACGGCCAGCAGCACGAACGAGAGCGCGAACGAGGTCGACAGGCCCAGAAACGCAGTGGCCATACCGTAGATGGCGACGCTGACCAGCAAGATGATACCCTGGCGCGTCAGGTCACGGCGCAGCGCCAGCGAACCACCCGCCAGCACCGACCCCACCGGCTGGGCGGCCGACAGCCAGCCATAGCCAACCGGTCCCAGTCCCAGGATGTCGCTGGCGATGATGGGCAGCATGGTCCGGGCCGAGCTGAAAAAGGTGGCCAGAAAGTCGAGCAACATCGTGCTCCAGATGATGGGGGTGCGGAAGGTGAAGCGCAGCCCCTCCAGCAGCGCGTCCAGGCCCAGCCCCGCGCTGTCAGCCCGCGCCGCCCCACGATAGGTCATGGCTACCAGCGACACAACGACGGCCAGGAAAGAGACAGCGTTGAGCACGTAGACAACCTCGACGCTGGTGTAGGCGACCAGCAGCCCGGCCACCGCCGGCCCCAGAATGGCCGCAGTGGTAAACATGAGGTTGTTGAGGCTGATGGCGTTGGCGAAATGCTCCGGCGGCACAAGATGGGGCACCAGCGATTGGCGGGACGGGTTGCCCAGCGCGGCGACGGCCGCCAACCCGGAGGTCGCCAGATAGATGACCGGCAGCGAATCGTCCCCGGAGAAGGTCAGCAGCGCCAGGATGCCGGCAATGGTGGCTGAGGCGATCTCGGCGTAGATGAGCAGCTTGCGCCGGTTGACTGAGTCCGCGAGCAGGCCGCCCAGCAGGGCGAACAAAACGATGGGGATAACGCGCACCAGGCCCAGCGTGCCCAATCCCAGCGCCTCCGCACCGAGATCAATGGTGCGGCCAAACAGGGTAACGGCAAAGGTCTGGCCGCGCAGCATCTCGAAGATGTGCCAGTTGACGGCTACCAACTGCATTTGTGAGCCGAGCGTGGAGACAAACAGACCGGCCCATAGCAACCGGAAATCACGGTACTGCAGGGCAGGCGGAAAAGAGAGCGACGATAGGCGGCGTTGCGGGTCCATGAGCCGATGCCGGTCCTACCAGCCAGCGATGACGATGTATGGGGCTTAGTGGGTTCAGGCTACGAAGGCGCAGTCCTTTGGCTCAGGTCGTGGTCGAGCGGAAGCCTCCGTAGAGCCAGGGATACTCATCACGCGGGTAGGCGGGCTGCCAATCGTCCGGCCACACGAACTCGCCGGGTACCCAATGATTCCGCAGGCGCTGGTCGAGCATGACCAGGTGCTGTTGGGTGCGCTCATTTGTTTCGTAAGGTGGCATGCTGAGCCGATCCATCAGGGCGGCAAGCATAGCCCGCGTTTCAACGGCGGTGGAGTAGTTGCTGGTCTTGTCGGCTGTTCCCCGGTCCACGTCCTTGAGGAACGCCTCCCATTGGCGCAGCCGGGCTTCCAGCTCGGAGCCGGCCTTGGTCTCGAAGCGCACAATGCGCTCTGCCAGGGTCTGGTTGAACTGCTGGACGGCCGCCGCCACACGACCCTGTTGTTCACTGCTCAACTGGTCGGAAAGGGCCAGCAAGCGATGTTCGCGCATCAGGTACCCGCCCAGCGTCAGCATGGGCATATCGCTGCGAGCCATTGGCCAGAACAAAACGTCGCTGTCCAGATAGTTGCCCATCTCCGCGGCCATTGCTTCGAGGATATCTACGTCGCGTCCTAACTTCTCGCTGCTGCTGACCATGTGGCCCTCCGGTTGTTGAATCCGTCCTTGGGATATAATAGACGCCACCATCAGAGTAGGCAACCATTCCGGCCCGCAGAATGTACTATAATCTGCCCCGGAAAAGGATGAGCTATGAAGCAAATGAGACGAGCGGCAATCTATAAACTGGCCTCAGCCGCACATGAGATGGACCTGGATGTCATGAGCGGTGTGCTGACCCAGGACGAGAACGGCCAGTGGCACATTGACAACTACGATCTGACTGCCTGGCTCGCGGCCCACACTGGCGAGGAAGTGGTCATCGTGCTTGGCTCAACGGCCGACGACCGCGAGGTTCGGGTCCGCACTTGCCGGACGTGCGGACGTGACTATACTGACCTGGAATGTCCCCACTGCCGGGCCAACCGCATCCGTCTGCGGGGTCACGCTTGAACCGGACGAAGCCTGACTGGGCCGCGGCCCGACACTTTGTACCGTACCATCACCTACATTCACCTACATTGAAGATTAACCAAAGCTATCTATGAGTAAACTGACAGCGAGACATCTACAGAAATCTATCCTCCCTCTCATCCTTATTGCGCTGGCCCTCTTGATGGGTTGGCGTTCTTTTTCGACCGTGCTGGCCCAGTCGGAGCCATCAGACCTGATCGGCATGGCGGTCGAGTTGTGGCCGGATTACGACGAGCCGTCTGTGCTCGTGCTGCTAACCGGTATCCTACCACCTGACACGCCACTGCCCGCTACGGTGACCATCCCGTTCCCGGAGACGGCCGAACTTAACGCGGTTGCTCGGGTGACCGCTGATAATCGACTGGTCGACGACATCGAGTTCGAGATTGTCGGCAACAGTCTGGTACTGACTACCCCGGAGCCTCAGTTCCATGTGGAATATTATGATCCGTACGTGGCTGACGGGTTGGACCGCTCGTACCTATTCGAATGGCTATCTACCTTGAATGTCGCCCAGCTTTCGGTTGCTGTGCAGGAACCTTTCTCATCGACCGGTATGACAATCGATCCGGAGCCGGTCAATTCGGCCGCCTCACGCGGTGACGGCCTGACGTACAACACACTGGCTTCGCGGGTGGTGCCCGCCGGTGAGTTGTTCGCGGTTTCGATTGCTTATGCCATGAGTTCGCCCCAACTGTCGGCGCCGGCGCTGGCTGCTGGCGGAGGGCCGGGCGTCGTCAATCCGGAGCTGGTCCCGCCGCCGGAGAGCGACGCCGGCTCGTTCCTGGGCGACATCAGTCCGTTATGGATCGTGGGTATCTTTACCGTTGCAGCGTTGGTGGGGCTGGCCTTCTTCTTCGGGCGACAGCAGTCCGCGCCACGGACGAATTCGGCTCGCAAGCCGAAGCCCAATCGACCCGCGCCGGCTGCGCAAAAACCGGCGCCCCAGCCCCAGCAGGCAGCAAAGCCCGCCACGCCACCACCGGCTGCCAAAGCGGCTCCGCCGCCCAGCGCCTCCCGCTTCTGTCATAACTGTGGCCAACCCGCCACGCCTGATGACCGCTTCTGCAGCAACTGCGGCACGAAGCTTAAGGAAGTTTCCTGAGGGCGTGATACAGCTGACCGCCGCCAGGTAGCGTCGCCATAGCAGTAAAAAAGGCCCGGCATTGCGCCGGGCCTTTTGATTCTGTCTGTGTGCCAGACCGGGAGATAACCCCGGGCTAGTTTGTTCCGAGCAAGTAAGCGAGAATATCAGACATATCCTGCGGGTTCTCGCCCATGCGCTGCGGGAAGTTGGCGGGCATGGAGCTGGGCGGGCCCGTGCACGGGCCGGTGGGGCACTCAGGTACAATGTAGTCGCTGGGGTAGAGGATGGAGTGGTAGGTGTACTGCTCCGCATCATCTCCCTCGACGCGCGTGCCGCCGACTTCGGCGATGTTACCTAACCACGGACCGACGGCTGCTGATGCTTCGTTGTCCACCTGACCGTGGCAGCCTGCGCAGCCATAGGTGATTGTGTACAATTCCTCGCCGCGCGCCGGATCGCCCGGGTTCTGCAGCGGCAAGAACTCTTCCACCTGCTCGGGCCAGTCGTATGTGACGATTGGCTGGGAGCACAGCTCCTCATCCTCATAATTGAGCACGAAGTTGGTCACGTTTTGGACCTGGTCCGGGCGCAGCGGGCCGCCGAACTCCTCTGACCATGTGGGCATGATGGCCCCACGGCCGACGGCAACAACCTGGCGAACATAACTTTCCTTGACGCCCGACCACCCCATTGCTTCCATACGTTGTGAGGGTTCTCCACACAGCAGCGGCGCATGGTTGAGAGGCAGGCCCTGGCAGCCAATCTGGTTGCCAGCTGCGTCATAGCATTCCAGCGCCTCGCCGTTCACGCCGTGACAGGTCGCACAGTTGTTGAGGTAGATTTCGGCCCCGGCTTCAATCGACCGACCTGCCTCAGCATTGGTAAAGCGCTCCAGACGCGGTGGCTCGCGCAGCGCGGCAAAGCCAAGAACCATCATTGTCATCATGAAGGCGATGGTGCCAATAATTATCTTAATCTGCATTGGTCATCTATCCTTGATTAAGTGGCCGGGCCACATATCGCATCCTGTTGGGGCCGGATGATGCTGCACCGACCCTCTCAGTGACCTTTCTCTTGGTAGTCCCGATTGGCCCATTGGTGCGCTTTAGCACTTGTTGGCGAAACGACACTCTTCCTCATAGTTGGAATCGGCATGGCGGAACCGTTCCCACTCACTTTCAATCAAAAGTGTGTTTGGATCTTCCGGGTCCACGACTTCGTAGTGGAGCTGCAGCGATAGCAGGTTAGGCTGCGCTTCTTCAATGATCAACTCCGCATACGGATCAGGCATGGCGATGTCAGTAAAGTAGTTGCCATACCGTACTTCGCCGCTGTCCAGAACGGTCACATCGCATTCGTCCCACATCTCATTGCCGACAAGGGTGCAGCTCCGCTTGTGCATGGCTTCTTCGAACATGGCCAGCCCGGCGGTCAGACGCGGGTTACCGTTGACGACCTGGCCTGGCAGGTAAGTGCCCGGCGTCAAATCCTCATACGGGATGCCTCGCAAGCCACTCGGTCCTTCCTCAGGCAATACCTCGATGCTAACCTCGCGGTCGGGTGAACTCGAGACCCGATACTCCGGCGAGCCCATCCAGTTGGAGACGAGCATGAAAGCGATGAACAACATGGCGACGGTCAGACCGACGCGGCGGTCAGCGTAGCGGCGGCTCTTGCCCACTTCGATGTAGGGCATGACGATGAAGGCGACGAGGAGCAGCGGGATGAAGCCGACAACCAGCGTTTTGTCCGCCAGTTTCAGCCAGCCCTGCGACCACGAAAGATACCACGGCGCGACAACATGCAGCGGCGTGACAATCGGGTCAGCGTGGGTTTCCAGCGGCGCATCCCAGAGCCACAACGCGCCCGCCGTCAGGAAGAGAGTCAGTAAAGCGGTCCACATCAACTCGTTGGTCAGAATATCTGGAATGAAGTAGGTACGCTCATCACGCGGGACGCGCTTGGCGGTATCTTCGCCCACTTCCTCTCGGCCCGGGGGCAGCGAGATGCCGTAGAGCACGACCTTGTAATAGTGGACAAAGAAGAAGATGCCGGCCAACAGCGGCAGCAAGAGCACGTGCAGCAGGTACCAGCGCAGCAAACCGTCTGCGCCGAGAGCCGGCGCACCCTGCAGAATAAGCAAGGTGGCTTCGTTGACAACCTCGGGAGCCGGAGCGGCCGCACCACCGCTGATGAACACCGTCAGCGCCCAATACGCCAACTGGTCCCACGGCAGGAGATAGCCGCTGAAGCTCAGGAAGATGGTAAACAGGAGCAAAAGCATGCCGGTTACCCAGGTAAACTGGCGAGGCTTTTTATAGCTGCCGGTAACGAAAGTTCGCAGCATATGGAGCGCCACAACCAGGACCATCACTTCCGCGCCCAGCCGGTGCATGTTGCGGAACAACTGGCCCATCGGCACATTGCCCAGGATGTTCCACATATTGCCATAGGCAATGAGCGGGCTGGGCGTATAGAAGACCATCAGAATAAGGCCAGTGATCGTTTCCCAGACAAGCATAAAGGTCGACATCCAACCGAGGCGGAACGTCGGATAAATCTGGGTGACGGCCGTATGGTAGAAGCTGGGTCGAATATGCAGCCAGAAGCCATCCGCATGGGGGCGCAACCGGGGGTTCGGCCGGCGCGGTTCGTCACCGCGCAAGGCGGACCGAATGTCATTGACATTCATACCCGCCGTCACCCGCTCGACAACCTCGTCGGCTTTGGTGATGACGGCGTCCTTAACACCCAGTTCGCGGACCTGTTCGACAAAAGTAGCCATAACAACTCCCTATCAAGAAATCAATCGCATGAAACAAAAAATGCAACAAACCATCGTCGTGCGTATGGCCTGCCTAGGGGCAGTTACCCTGAAAATCACAGAGCAACTCTTCACTACTGCCGTCTTGCCTGTCACCGGTGTCGATACGAACGGCCACGGTGCCGGCAGGGAGAGCCACTGGCGAATATTGATCGGCCTGCACCTCAGAGAATGCAAGAACGTTTCCGTCCTGACCAACGGCCTCCAGGAAGAACCTATCCAGATTACGCGGGGCAGGGGCCTCAATGCGACGGCCGTCCAGACGGTACTTGGAGCCGTGGCACGGACATTCAAACCGCTCGTTGGCCGGGGTCCAGGAGTAAATGCAACCGAGGTGCGTGCAGACTTTGTAGATTGCTGCTACACCGACAATTGGCTCAGGTTCGTCAGGCGCCTGGTACATCAGGGCGTTGGGATCGTTCGTGTTCAGGTTAACCAACCAGAAGCGGCCGTCGGGGTAGTTGACCGGCTCGGTGTTTGGCTGCGGGATGTCGTCGATGCCAATCGTGAACGCGCCGCCAAACTCACCCTCGCGAAAGCGGGGGTACAGGAACCAAACCAGCAAACCCGCCGACTGAAGGGTCAGCAAGGCGATGGACGCTCCCCAAATGTAGTAAAGAAACTCGCGCCGAGAAACGCCACTGGTCGCGCCAGTAGCGTCGGCTTCTACGGTTGCCGTTTGACTTGCCATTTGGCTATTCTCCTACTTCTCTCCCAAAATCTTGCCACATCGCTACGGGTGGCACACACTGTCGGTGGTTGGACCAGCGACGGCCATGCATGTGGGCCACTGTTTGTGGTAACGGTTGTGCCATTTATCACAAAGCCGATTATAACAGAATCAACTGGTCTCACAATCAATTACAGCAAGCGCTGCCGGAGCAACCTGCTTGCTCAATCTGATGGGCGCTGAGGGACTCGAACCCCCGGCCTCTTCGGTGTAAACGAAGCGCTCTAACCAACTGAGCTAAGCGCCCACAACGGGCCTCTTTCAATACTAAAGCCACACTAAAGCCACAACAGCACGCGTTAGCGCGTGCGGATTCGAATTATAGCGGTGTCGTCTGAATCCGCCAATCGATGCCCGTGTCTGTTTTACCGCCTAAATGCGGGGCAGAACAATGTTCTGCTGGTTCTGATATTTGCCCTTGCGATCGGCATAGGACGTCTCGCAAACTTCGTCCGCCTGGAAGAACAGCACCTGCGCGATGCCTTCGTTGGCATAGATCCGCGCCGGCAGCGGCGTGGTGTTGGAGATTTCCAACGTCACATATCCTTCCCATTCCGGCTCGAACGGCGTGACGTTGACGATCAGGCCGCAGCGAGCATAAGTGCTCTTGCCCAAACAAATCGTAATGACGTCACGCGGAATCCGGAAATACTCTATCGTCTGTGCCAGAACGAACGAATTGGGCGGAATTACACAGATATCACCTTCATAATCAAAGAACGATTGGGGGGTGAAGTTTTTCGGATCAACCACGGCCGAATGGACGTTGGTGAAGATCTTGAACTCCCGGCTCACGCGAATGTCATAGCCGTAGGACGACAGCCCGTAGCTGATGACCCCGTCGCGTACCTGGCCGTCGACAAACGGCTCGATCATTCTTTGTTCCTGAGCCATACGGCGAATCCAGGAATCTGGTTTTACACTCATGCCAACCTCCTCGGTAGTGGTGCGCGTTCGACGAGGAACACACCGTGGAATTGTCGTTGAATATGGGTTTGTGTCAAGCTAGCGGAATGCCGACACACAAAACGGCCGCCGGTGCGTCGAGGCACTGGCGGCCGTTGTTAGCCAGAAGATGGTCGATTCGGAATGGACTACCGGACAGCCTGGTAGTTGGCCACCATTGCGCCGTCGGCTGTCCGCAGCGTCAGCGTGGTTCCGTCCATCGACCAGGTGGCAGCCGTGGTCAGGGCAGCCAGATACTGGGCTTCCTGTTCCATTATTCCTTCCGGCTCGCCACAGAGCATCCGGGTGCTGGCGGCAGGCCCGATGGTGATGTTATCGCCATCCACCGTGTAGGCGGCTGTGTAGTTGTTGCAGCCCGCTGAACCGGAGAGCTGGCCATCCTCGCCGAAATTGGCCGTGATGGCGGTGTCAAGGATCAACGAGACGACAGCCTGGTTGCCATTGTTGTAGTTGATGGCGCTCCATTCAGTCCCGGTCAGGCTGATTTCCTCGCTGGCGACAAACGTCAGGGTCGTGGCGCCGTCGGCGTTGGCGACCATGAGCTGGTCACCAGTGATGCTGTAGCTGGCGGACAACTGCAGATTGGTCAGGAACTGCTGTTCCTGGGCCATGACGTCGGGCAGACAAGCCATCATCGTAGACACCGTCTGCGAGACAGTCAGCGTACCGGCGTCGCTCGTGTAGGCGCCCGTGTAGCGGTTGCAGCTGCCGTTGCCCGCGACACGACCTTCGTCAAAGGTCGCTGTCGCTTCGACTTGCGGCAGCGCATCAACGGTCTGGCCGTCGCTGTTCAGGTAAGAAGTCAGGACCCAGCGCGGGCCTTCCAGAGCCAGTTCCATCATTATATCTCCCGGCGCGACCAGTGCGGCGCCTTCTACAGGTGTTTTGCTTGCGGTCCAGATCCACGTGTATTGGAGGGATGAACCATCAGCCGGCGGGTTTTCGACCGGCGTGACTACCACGAAAATCTCATACTCGTAACCCGGTTCGTGCTCGAATCCTTCGATCGGGGTGTAGAACAGCGAATACTCTTCGTCCGGCGATGTGCGGACAAGCAGGCAGGACTGCGGGCCAACGCCGCCTTCACACTCGACCATTTCCGGACCTACATACAGGGTCTGGGCGTCGACTGCCGTCCGCGACACTTCCTCGATCAGGGTGTACTTCAGCGAGGAGCCGTCGGCGGGCGGGTTTTCGACGGTGTCGACCTGGACGAGCAGCTCATAGTCGAAGCCAGGCTCGAACGTGAACCCTTCGATGTTGTTGTAGAAGAGTTGGTAGCCGGCGGCCAGATCTTCGGTGACCAGCATACACTCCATCGGACCGACGCCAACACACGGAGCCAGCAGCGGCCCAACGAACAGCGTCTGGGATTCGCCCATCGCCGCCGCCTCTGTCATATCGACCGGTGTCTGGCTGACAATCTCGACCAGCGTGTAGGTCAGGGAGGAGCCGTCGGCGGGCGGGTTGTCGACCGTGTCGACCTGCACCAGCAGTTCATACTCGAAGCCGGGCTCGAAGTTGAACCCCTGGATGGTGTCGTAGAACAACGTGTAGTCGGCGGTCGGGTCGGTTCGCACTTGCAGACATTGCTGCGGCGCGACGCCGGTGCACTCGACCAGCTCCGGACCGACGAACAGGGTTGTGGTCACATTGGTGCCGGCGTCGGCCGTCTCGACCGGGGTCTGGTTAACGATCTCGACCAGCGAGTAGCTGAGGGACGAGCCATCAGCGGGCGGGTCTTCTACGGTGTTTACCTGGACCAGCAGCTCATACTCGAAGCCGGGTTCAAAGGTGAAGCCGTCGATCGACTGGTAGAAAAACTCATAGTCGGCGTTGGGGTCTGTACGGACCAGCATACATTGCTGCGGCCCGACGCCAACACAGTCAACCATTTCCGGACCGACGAAGAGTGTGATCGTGTCACCCTCGCTGCCGGTCTCTGCCGGGGCGCTTTCTTCAGCGCCCGGCAATGCCGCGTTACAAGCCGCCAGGAGCAGCACTCCCAGGGCCATGGCGGCGACTATTGATAACAAGCGTTTTTGTTTTATCATTTCACTTCTTCCTCTTCTTAACTCTTCTTACTCGCACTAACTCTATTTGATTGACCGCACCTGTTGCAGCCGACCATCAACCTATCATAGCTGTGATTCAGCCCACTTACTACCTAAGACGCTGCACACCGGGAGTTGGTTCCGCCATAATTGGTCCGCCGGTTGAGTCTACTCCTACAAAAAGACCAACCACAACCACCGCAGGCGATGGTTGTGGTTGGTAAGTTCTAACTAGCGCGTAGGCCGGAAGGCAAACGCCGGGCTAGTCGAGGGTGATTGGGACGAAGACGCGCGGCGTGATGAACGGCGCGGTCGTGTCAACTACTTTGGTGCTGCCCGGATTGTCCGACCAGTCACCGACGCGATTGGCGCTGTCAGTAGCCCGGACGCGGAAGTCGTAGATGGCGTCATTCGGGGCGGTGAAGATCGCCGTTGTGGTGGCGACGCCGCTCTGCCAAGTTTGCCAGCCGGCGCCGTTGCGCCGGAACTGTACGTCATAGGTGACGATGGTAGCGCCGGGCGCGGCCGTTCCCTGCCAGGAGACGGTGAAGTTCAGCTGGTTGGTGATCGACGGCGAGATCGGGATGATGGTCGCAGTCGGCAGCCCTTCGGAGATGGTCGTCTGCGCTTGCGGCACATCGCTCCAACTCTGCAGGTTACCCGCCGTATCCTGGGCGCGAACGCGGAAGCCGTACACGCTGCCATTCTGAGCGTTTTCGAACGTCGTGTTGGCCAGCGTGGTCTGGATCAGCAGATTCTCCCACGGCCCATCGTTCTGACGGTACTGTACGTCATAGAACGCGATGCGGCTGGGATCCTCGTTAGGCACCCACGAGATGGGGAACGAGCTGTCGAAGGTAAACTGCGGCAGCGCGTTCATGCTGGCGTTCGGCGGGACGGTATCCAGCGTTGTTGCCGCCTGCGGATTGTTTGGCCACGGCTGCGTGTTGCCGGCATTATCGACAGCGCGGGCGCGGAACTCGATCAGATCGCCGTTGTTGCCCAGGTCAAAGCTGGCCGACGTCGTGGTTACCTGGGCACGCCAGATGATCCAGTTGCCGCGATTGATACGATATTCGACATCATACCAGGCAATACCGCTCAGATCGTCGGTGCCGCTCCAGCGAACCGTGAACGGCTTGGGCGAGAACTGCGGCAGCGGTTCGACCGAGGCCACTGGGGGCGTCGTGTCGTTGACGACCGTGTAGGTCACGAGAAGACGCGGATAGGCACCGTTGTTGGCGTTCAGCGTGGTGAAGACGCGCTCGCGCTGCTGCGGCGTCTCATCGCCGATGATGATGAAGCCGAAGTTTTGCCGGGCGCCTGTGACCCAGTCGCGAATGGCTGACAGCGGCGCGTTCTTCTGACCCCAGCCCGTCTGGGCGGCGATGGACGTCGTGCCAATGTCGCTGCCCCACTGCGGATTGTAGTTGTTCCAGGTCAGCGTGTTCGGATCCCAGGAAGTGGTCAGGAACCGGGACGTAGCGCCCATCGGCTGGTCGCCGGGGGGCGAGAAGCTGTTCTGGAACACGCGAATGACCGCACTTTGTAATTGAGCATTGCTGGGAATGCTGGAAACATCAAAGTACAGGTAGATGCGCTCGGCCCCGAGGCCGGACACGGTGTTGAACCCAAGCCGAATGTTGGGATCATTGGACCAGTTGCGGTCCGGTTGGCCGGACGTGGTGAAGGTGTCTGCGCCGGCGGGAATCTCGACGGTAATGGTGACGGCGTCGCCGGAGCGGGTCGCCTTCAAGATCTTGGGTTCAAGTTCGGCCGCGCGTTCTGCGTCGGTCGGATAGTCGCCGGCGGCTACTTCTTCTTCCTGGGCCGGGGCGGGGGCGGCCGTCAGGCCGAGGACGAGGAAAACTGCTGTCAGCATCAGACCAAACCACAACCAGTTGCGGCTGGTCCTGTCAGAACTTTGTGCTCTATACATTTGTTACTCCTTGCTCTTGTCTGCTTCTGGTTCAGCTCCCGTGACTAGATGTGTGGGGAGTTGGGAACCGGCATCTTGCTTCTTAGCACAAGACGCCAACCCCCATTATAGCTGGCCAACGGCCGAAATTCCATACCCGTTCGGGTCTGGCGGCCCGGGCAGCCACGGCGGGCGCGCTAGCCCAGAAGGGTGGCGGTGGGTAGCCAGCTACGCTTCGACTGCATTGCCGTAGAGTTCCTCGGCGGGCACTTCTCCGGGTCGTAGCCGGGCAGTCCCAGGCCGGGATGATGGCTAACAGGCGAGACGGCGCCCAGGAACAGGAATGCAGCCCGAAGTGCGCTGATGCGGGCCTCGGTGTTGATCCGCACTGCTTCCGCCACCTGTTCGGCCGTGGCGCCGTTTCGCTCAAGACGTCGAGCAAGCTGATCGTTGCTGATGAAGTTGATGTTGTCGAGGTTGATCGGACTGATGAGCGAGGCGGTATGGTCGGGTTGTTGGCGATGCTGCTGTTGATGAGAAAAGCCAGCACACCGACGGTCAGCACGCCGGCGAGGGCCGTGCCCAGCGCTGTGGACAGGTTGTTGGCTGTGCCGCGCAATGCGCCCACATCGCCCGCCAACTCCTTGGGCGACGACGTCACCAGGATGTTGAACAACAGCGTCAGCAGTGACCCTTCGCCCAGGCCCAACGATGACAGGCTGATGATGACGGCCGGTGTGCCCCAGCCATTGCCGATGGTGAAGGCCAGCAAGACCAGAGCGGCCGACACGATGCTGAAGGCGACGATGGCGATCTGGCGTGGCGTAAACCGATCATACAGGCGGACGATCAGGACAGCCGAGGTGAAGATGGCGATGCGTATAAGGGACGACGGCGACGGACGTTTGCAGGCTGGTTCGGCCCTGGACGATCTGAATGTAAAGTGGGATCAGGAAGTTGACCGCCGGGGTGACTGCGCCGATGATGAGCATCGTGATAGATGGCGGCGCGCTCCTGGAGCGAATCCAGCACGGCCAGCGCGAGCAAGGGAGATTTGCCCGTCTCCTGACGTTGGTGGGACCAGGCAAAGAAAGCCTGACCCAACAGAGACACCAAAGACAATCATGATCAGCGCCGGGGAAAGGCCGAGCAGGTTGAACGGGGCGTCCGGTTTGGCCCAGAACACTCCCCAGCTCGTTTATATTGTTGAAGCCGAAGCTGATCAAGATCACACCAACAGCGGCCAGGATGGCGCCGATGCCGTCGATTTGTGACGTCAGCATTGCGCTCAACCGGCTTCAGCCGGAAGCTGAGAATCAGCACGGCGATGGCGAGAAAAACCAGCAGCGCAAATGCGTAGCGCCAGCTCAGCACCGTGCCCAAAAAGCCGGCGATGAGAAAAGCCATGACGCCCGACGCTGCCGGCGCGCCTGCAATCAGTCCCAGCGACTGGGCCTGCTGACGGCCGTGGTAGTTGGCGGCTGTCAACACGACGAGCGTAGGCACGAGGCCGGCGGCGGCGATTCCGGCGAGCGCCTGAGCATTGATCATGCTCTGTGCCGTCGGGCTGAGCGCCATCAGGGCCATAGCCGCACCATGGCCCACCACGCCGATCTGAAAGACAAGTCGTGAGCCGAAGCGTTTGCCCAGTTTGGCCCCGACCATGACAAAGGCAGCTACGAAAAGTGAGTAGACGACCAGAGCGGTGCTGATGCTGGTGGCCGGCGTACTCAGCCCTTCCGAGATGGGGCCGACCAGCACCGGCAGGGCGTTGACGTTAAACGCCATCTGAATCTGGGCCATGAGGATGATGACCAGTGGCAGCCAGGAGGCGGTCACACCGCTTTCTGTGGGGGAGGGACTCTTGGAGGATTTTGTCATTGAAGCTTACTCTCAGGCTCAGAAGTCAGGAAATGGCTGTCAGGCGCGAAAGGCGAGTGTGATTACGGCGTACAGGGTCAGACCAATGATGTAGAAGATTCCCATGAGATTGGCTTTGCTGCCCTTCACGGCTTCCGGGACCAGGCTTTGGGTCACCGTCGTCACCAGGAAGCCGGATGCCGCGGCGATGACGATCAGCTTGAACGGTTCCGGTTGGTTGCGGAGCACCAGATATCCGAATGTGGCGCCCACCATCACGCACAACAGAATGGCCAATGAGAGCAACCGTCGCTGCTGCGGCGGCATTCCCTGGCGCTTGGCCGTGGCGATGGTCACAAAGGCCAGCGGCACGGTGCTGAGCGCCATGCCCACAGCCAGCAAGAGGCCTGTGGCGATTGTCAGCGATGCGCCCACGCCGATGACGGCGCCGTCGATCACCAGGTCCACGAGTATGCCGACATAGAGACCCATAGCAACCACACTCGACTCATCTTCGATGTCGCCGTCCGGGCCCGGCTGCCTGGCCGACAGGTAATCGACAAGGACATAGGCGGCGCCGCCGGCGAAGAAAGCCAGCGCCACCCAAACGGGCGGCCCTTCGCGCACAGCCGGCGGCATCAGGCTGAACGCCACCAGCGCCGTCAGGACGCCGGCTGCAAACTGGAGCGCGCCGTTGACGATCGGGTCGGGCAGGTCGTACCGCTCAGCCAGCGGCGCTCCCAGATATGTCAGGAAGGCGGCCACAAACGCAATGGTCAGAACCAGCAAGAATTCACTCATGGTCGACTGCCTTATCGACAGGCCTGCTACCTTCCCGCGATTGCAGCAAGCGGCTCGCACCGGCCAACGGCACAGTTTGAACCAACTGAGTGCGCTGCCCTACGCGCCGACCGGGTATCCCGGACCCAGCGGAATGCCCAGGACAAACCACAGAACGAACAGCGCAATCCAGGCCACCAGAATGATCAGGGCATAAGGCAGCATGAGCGCGACGATGGTGCCCAGCCCGGCGTTCTTGTCGTAGCGCTGGGCGACAGTGACGATGAACGGCAGGTAGACCATCAGCGGCGTAATGACGTTCAGCGGCGAGTCGCCGACCCGGTAGGCGGCCAGCACCGTCTGCGGCGCAACATCCAGACGGAGAAAGATTGGGATGAACACTGGCGCGAAGATAGCCCACTTCGGCACAACGCCCGGGATGATGATATCCAGTGCGACGATAACCAGGATCAGACCCACCAGCAGCGGCAGGGGGCCAACATTGATCCGCTCCAACAAGTCGGCCATATTGATGGCCAGCACGGTTGGCATGTTGGAATAGTTGAAGAAGGCGATGAACTGGCTGATCATCAGCAGCATGAAGATCAGTCCCGCCAGACCGGCAAATGTCTTGGTGACACCGGTGATCACATCGTTGCTGCTCGTCAGGGTTCCGGCACCGATGCCGTAGCCGATGCCGGAGACCAGGAAGGCGAGGGATATGATGAAGATGAGGCTGTCCATAAACGGCGTTGTGCCGATGATCGCCCCCGTCGCCGGATCGCGCAGGGGTGCGCCTGTGGGCAAGGTGATCAAGAGGATGAAGGCGAGAAAGATCAGGAAGGCGATCAGCGCGTAGCGTAACCCCTTGGCGGCCGATTCCGTTATCTCTTCTTCGGTCTCGCCCGCGGCCAATGTCGCCGGGCCACCTTCGTACGGGCCGAGGCGCGGTTCGACAATGCGCGTGGTCACAATAGCGGCTACCAGACTGAGGACAACAGTGGAGGCGATGGAGAAGAAGTAATTGGCGGTGATGGTGATCGGCGAGCCACCCGCCAGCAGGATCGCTTCGTTGGTGATCTCCGTCAACATGCTGTCAACGGGGGTGATGAGCAGGTTGACGCCAAAGATGGACCCGACACCGGCGAACGCCGCTGCCATGCCCGCCAGCGGATGTCGCCCCAGGCTCCAGAAAGCGGCCGCGCCGAGAGGCACAAGAATGAGATAGCCGGCGTCGGTGGCCACACTGGAGATGACACCGACGAAGATAAGGATAAAGGTAAACAGGCTCACGGGGGCGACGTCGACCAGCTTGCGGATGAGGCTGTCCATCATGCCGGCGTGTTCGGCCACGCCCACGCCCGCCATGGCCACCAGCGTGACGGCGACCACGCCGAAGCCGGCGAAGTTAGCCACGAACGACGAAAAGATGAAGCGAATGCCTTCGGTCGTCAGCAGGCTTTCAATGGCAATCGTTCTTGTTTCGATCACGTAGTTGGTGTCGTATGGTTCCAATGGCAGTCGTTCAATCGGCTCAGTCGTGTCTTCGTAAAAGTCGGGGACGACTGCATTTGGCACGGGGACGGCGATATCTTCTGTCACGGTCACACCGGCGAGAAAGAAGATGTGGGACAGCGCCATGATAATGCCGATGAGGTATCAGGAACATGATGACCGGGTGGGGCACTTTGTTGCCCAGCTTCTCGATCAGGCCCAGCACGCCCTGCATCGAGCCATCGTCCCCGTTGGTCTCTTCTACTTCATCCACAGTAGACATCTGTTTTTCCTTACCTTTGCGGTCTGATGGGAAATAGCCCCCTGATTCGCGTCGGCGGTTTGCCGAATCCCGACAGCTATGCCTGGACGTAGTCTCGCAGGAACTGCGCCAGCAGGCGAACGCCGACGCCCGTGCCGCCTTTGCTTTCGTACGATTGTGACGGGCTGTCTTTCCAGGCGGTGCCGGCAATGTCCAGATGGACAAACGGGTAGTCGCCAACGAACTCGGCCAGGAACGCGCCGGCGGTGATGGACCCGGCGGGCCGGCCGGCCATGTTCTTGATATCGGCAATGTCGCTGACGATCATCTGCCGGTACTCATCCCACAGCGGCAGCTGCCAGACCCGTTCGTGGCTGGCTTCGCCCGCCCGGATGATCTGGTCGGCTAGCGCCTGATCGGTAGCCATCATGCCTGTGGCGTGGTTGGCCAGGGCGATGATGATGGCGCCTGTCAGCGTGGACAGCTCAATGATGGCTGCCGGTTCGTAGCGCTGAGCGTAGAACAGGCCGTCGGCAAGGATGATCCGTCCTTCGGCATCAGTGTTGATAACTTCAACGGTTTTGCCGCTGAGCGTGCGCACGACATCACCGGGCCGGTAGGCGGTGCCGCTGGGCATATTTTCGGCCGCGGAAACGATGCCGACGACGTGGAGCGGCAGCTCCAGCGCCGCCACGGCCTGCATCGCCCCAAAGACAGCCGCTGCGCCGCCCATGTCCGACTTCATCGTCTCCATCGCATCGGCGGGCTTGAGTGACAGGCCGCCGGAGTCAAACGTTAGTCCTTTGCCGACGAGGCAAACCGTCGGCCCGTCGCCGGCCCTACCATGCTCCATAACGATAAAGCGCGGGTCGTTGGTCGACCCCTGACCGACAGCCAGGATGCCGCCGAATCCTTGCTTGGTCAGCTGTGCTTTGTCCAGCACCATGACCTTAAGGTCCGCTTCTTTGCCCAGCCGGATGGCCTCGTCGCCCAGATGGGCGGGCGTCTTGGCGTAGCCGGGGCGGTTCACCAGGTCGCGGGCCAGGATCACCCCACCGGCAATCTTCTGACCTATCGTTACACCTTCTTGCACGGCGCCCTGGTTCTCCTGCGCTGTAATCAATGTGACGCTTTCGACGTTGAAGGACTCTTCGGTTGCTCGCCCTTCGCGATAGTTCAGGAAGTGATAGCTGCCCAGTTCTGCGCCTTCAGCAAACGCCTGGCCTAAGGCTATTGGATTAGCCCATTGCGCTCCGTTGGTTCCGTACAACACATTGGCGATCTGCAGCTCGCGAGCGCGACGGATGGCCGTGGCCGCGGCACGACGAACACCCTCAGGCGTCAAACTCTCCCGCGGACCCATGCCGAGCAGCAGCAGTCTGGCGGGGGGCAGGGCGTCACCGGGATAGAGCAGGAGCGATTGCCCAACGCGGCCACTGAAGTCTGATGACTCAAACAGACTGGCCACCGTTTCTGGCAACGATTCGCCTTCAAAAATAGCCAAAACAGTTAGGGTAGATGAAATCTCTAGGGGCGTACCAGCACGGACAAATAGCCTCATGAAAGTCTCCTCGCTTTTGACAACTGCTCAATACAACAGCCCATTCCCGTCAGTCTTGAAACAGCCCGATACGCTGCTAAGAGTCAACACAAGATAGAGAACTTACGGTATGGTGAGGATGATGAACGGGTGCATGACCCATTGCGCGGATAATAGCAAGCGCGACGGCGGGCGTCAATCACTATGGTTTGTCAAACCGTGTTGTGATTCGTACCCGAAACCGACCCTATGGATGGCATCATCGGTGTTTGTAAAAAGATCGAAGCCCAAAGAAAGGGCACTTGCCGAAGATGACATAATCCTTATACTATACTGTCAGGGAGAATGCCGCCGGGCATCAGTCTGTCCATGCCTGTTGTATCCGGCTGTTGAGCCCGATGGAGTCGATGTCAATCGTGGTCGACGCTGCTCCGTCTGTGGCCGTTTCCAGCGAACAACTAACCCTAAAGGGTCGGGCATCGATGAGGAGCCGGCCGGGGCATTAACTTATGTGGCAACTGGCCACGTCTGGATCGGGAGGATAGAACATGAATTTCTGGGTAGTTCTACTGATAGGTATCATTCTGGGTTGGTTGATCGAGTGGCTGATCGACTGGTTCTTCTGGCGTCGTGACAGTGCGACGGCCGTCGTCGACGACGTGCGCCTGCAGGCGCAGATTGAAGCCGCGTCCGACGCGCGTGTTGCCGAGGTCGAAGCCCGCTGGCAGGCGCGTATGTCGGAAGCCGCCCAGCAGTGGCAAACCCGGCTCAACTCCCTGGTGCAGCAGCAGCAGGCCCGCATTACCGCGCTGGAAGAGGCGAACCGCGACCTGCAAGCCCAGCTGGACGCGCAGGGCGGCGGTTCGGTCAGAATGCCCGCGCCGGTGGTCGACGCTGAGTCACCAGATGCGGTGGGCACGGCGGCGGCTGTCGCTGCGGCGGCTGTTGCCGGCGCTGTCGTCGCCGACGCTCTGGATGAGGATGACGACGACGATATGGTCGAAGAAGCGGTGAAGGTTGCCGCTGTCGCCGCTGTAGTGGAAGAAGCGGCCGAGGTTGTCATTCCCACGGACACGTGGCGCGGCGAATATTTCAACAACCTGACACTGCGTGGGAAACCGGCCCTTGAGCGCGAAGACGCCGAAATTGACTTCGACTGGTCGCAGACCCCGCCCAGCCCGGCCATCAACCCCGATCAGTTCTCAGTCCGCTGGATGCGCCTCCTCGACCTGGATCGCGGACGCTACCGCTTCTCGGTGACGGCCGATGACGGCATGCGCTTGTGGGTGAACGACCAGCTGCTTATCGATGATTGGAACGACCACCCCGCCAAGACGTTGAGCCGCGACATCAGTCTGCCGGGTGGCCCGGTCCCGGTGCGCCTGGAGTATTACGAGAACGACTTCGACTCCCGGGTGCGGCTGGTCTGGGAAGTAGCGCCCAAGAGCGACCTGACCAAGATTCGCGGCATTGGCCCGAAGTTCGCGGCGACGCTGGACGAAGGCGGCATCAGCACCTATGACGAGTTGGCGGCGGCCACGCCGGAACAGCTGGAGGCGATTATCCAGCCCGCTGAGTGGCAGCGGCAGCAGATCGACTTCGACAGTTGGATCGCCCAGGCGGCGGCCATGACTAAGGTTCCGGGCGAGATGGTCACCGGCGACGACCTCACGGCGTTGGAAGGTATTGGCCCGACGTACGCCAAGCGGCTCAATGACGCCGGGATCACCACCTACGCCCAGTTGGCCGTGACGGATGAAGAGGGACTGGCTGAGATCATTAACGTGCCGGCGTGGCGGAAACTCAACTACAGTGATTGGATCGCCCAGGCGCGCCTCAAGGCGACCGGGGACGATGTGGCGCTCAAGTCGCTCCAGGACGAACTGTTCAAGCGAGACGACAGCGACGACTTGCTGCTCATCTACGGACTGGGCGAGAAATCTGCTGCGGCGCTGACGGCGGCGGGCATCGTGACCTTCGCCGACCTGGCCGACGCGGAACCGGAGCGGCTGGACAAGATTATGCAAGACGCCGGGCTGCGCTCGGCTGACTACGCCAGTTGGAGCGATGAGGCACGGCTGCGGGCCGCGGGCAAGCGCGTGCGGCGCAAGCGCGGTCGTGTGACCGAGCTGGTTTCCTGTCCGCAGGACCTCTCGGCCGTTGCCGGCATCGGGTCGGCCTAT
This sequence comes from uncultured Chloroflexia bacterium, assembly GCA_963715935.1. Taxonomy (GTDB): domain Bacteria; phylum Chloroflexota; class Anaerolineae; order Promineifilales; family Promineifilaceae; genus Promineifilum. The sequence continues at coordinate 236,514 of CAVQSM010000012.1, forward strand.
GAAGACCGTCTTTACACAGCGGGCATCGGCTCCTACTGGGAGCTGGCCGAAACGCCCGACGATGACCTGGGCGCCATGCTGACCATTCGTGACGCCGAAGAGCTGGAGCAGATTAAGGCTTCGGCCATGCAGCTGGCGGTCCAGACCAACACGTTGGGCCGGGCCTGGGACGGCACGCCGCCCGACGACTTCGAACTGTTTGAAGGCATCGGCGAGATCTTCGAGCGCCGGCTTTATCAGGCGGGCATCTGCACGTACGAGGCGCTCGCAGGGGCTACGCTGGAACATCTGCAAGAAGTGTGCCAGGCGCAAGAGTGGAATATGCCTGACTACGCGGCCTGGATTGCCCGGGCCAGCGAGTTGGCCGTTGCCAAGAGGAGCAGCTAGGCATGACACGCTACCGCACTCCTGAAGAAATCAACCATTACGACCGCTTCAAGCTGCTGGTCTTGCTGCTGCTGCTGGCCTTGCTGGCAGCGCTGCTTCTTTTCGGAGAGCAACTGGGCCTGCCGACGGATGATGTAACGGGCGTCCCCTGGGCCAATGACGCAGTCGCCGGGGAGCCTACCGTGGCGCCCCAGGCAACTGAGGTGGCCGATGTAGGTGACGGCGATGGCGATGGCGATGCGACCGGCATTCTGCCGGGTGCGCTGGCCCCGATCCTTCTCTCGCCCCAACCGGGCAGCGAGGTAGCGGGCGGCGACGTGGTGCTGTCGGGCACGGCCGAGCCGGGTACGACCCTGCGTTTCTATGTTGATGGTGCATTGGTGGGTGAAACGGCCGCAGATGCCAGCGGTAACTGGACCATTGCGCTGCCGCTTGTTTCTGGCGTCCCCGCCATCCTCATTGAAACGGTCGGCCCCGACGGAGCGATCCTGAACCAGGGTGGTCCGTTTTCGTTGACCGTGACCGGCGCACAGGTGCCTACCATCAATGAGCCTGTTGTCGACGACGACAGCGACACGGCGACGCTATCGGGAACCGGCGAACCGGGCAGCCAGGTGCTCATCCTGGTGAACGGCCAGCCGGCGGGCACGGCCACGGTCGGCGAAGATGGTAACTGGACGATTGATATCATCGTGCCGCCGGGCGAACTGAATGTGCAGGCCCAGGCGCTGGATCCGGGTGGCGTGGTCGTGGCGCAGTCGCGCTCGATCATCGTCATCATGCCCGGCGAGTTGGCGCCCGGCATTACCCCCCCCGGCACAGGCAGTGGCGGCGAGTTCGATCCGCTGAGCGGCGCGTTCACACTGAGCGGCACGGCTACACCGGGCGCAACGGTTGAAATTATCGTCAACGGCGAAGTGGCCGGCACGACGACGGCCGACGGCATGGGCAACTGGTCGTTCGACGTCAGTCTGACAGGCGATCAGAATCAGGTTCAGATTCGCGTTCTCGACGAGGCCGGCAATGTAACCGGCACGTCTGATCCTGTTGATATTGAGCGACCGGCGACACTACCCGGCCTGGCGCTGCCGGGCCTGGTGCTGCCCGACGACACAGGTGATCTGCAGTTTGCGCTGCCGGGCGGGCCATTGACATGGTCTGGCACGGGCGAACCGGGCACGCAGGTCGATGTGGTCATCGATGGCCAGTCCGCAGGCATCGTGACCGTCGACGACCAGGGCAACTGGACGCTCGATCTAAATCTGGAACCGGGACAGTACACACTGCAGCTTTTCCTGCTGGATGCCAACGGCAATCGTGTGTCAGGGTCGACACCGACCGACTTTGACGTGCTGGCGATGGTGCGGCCGAACATCGAGACGCCGCCCGGTGGCTGGGCGATTGGCTCTAACGACCTGACCGGCACGGCCGAACCGGGCGCCGAGCTGGTGATCTACGTCAACGATGTGGCGGTGGCCACCACAACAGCCGGCAAGGACGGCCTGTGGGCGGTCAACGTCAATCTGCCTGAAGGACAGGCGACGGTTCGCGCCGTCATGGTGGGTGACGACGGCCACCCGGTCTTTGGCTCTGTGACGCTGGAGTCCGAACTGGCTACGGCGCAGCCTTCGATTGCCGAAGTAGCTGCCTCTACCGGACAGTTCAACACGCTGCTGGCCGCAGCCCAGGCCGCTGGCCTGAGCGATACGCTGGCGCAGGGCGGGCCGTTTACGGTCTTTGCACCGCCGGATACGGCCTTTGCGGCGCTGCCGGCGGGTGCGGTTGAAGCGTGGCTGGCCAACCCGCAGGCGCTGTCCAATGTACTGCTGCATCATGTCGTCCCCGGCACCTTTGCCGCGAGTGACGTCGTGGCGGCTGGAACGTTGGCCACTGCGGGCGGGACACAGATTGTGGTGAGCAGTGAAGGGGATGCCGTGCTGGTGGACAATGCGGCCGTCATCACACCGGACGTGGCCGCGGGCAACGGCATCATCCATATCATCGACAGCGTCATGCTGCCGCCGCTTCCGGCTGGAATGGCTGGACCGGTCATCGATGATTCCGGCGTAGGCACGTTCTTTGGCTCGGAGCTGACCGTAGTCGGCACTGCCCAGCCGGGAATGCTTGTGCTTGTGCAGCTCAATGGTGAGAACTTCGGCCAACTGGGCGGTGCGGATCCGGCGGGTAACTGGCTGGTTAGCGGCCCGGTGTCGCCCGGTCAATACGAGATTGTGGCGTATATGTACGACCCGGCCACGAATGTGTTGCTGGCTAGGTCATCGCCGGTCATGCTGCTGGTTCAATAGGTAAAGAGTTAGGAAACTGCCGGCTCGACCAGTAGAATGGCTTGAGTCGGTTCAGAAGGGCCGCCCGCATGTTTGGGGTGGCCCTCTTTTGTTGCCCGCACCCCGACGCGCCAGGCATCCCCAGCCAGGAGGGTGACGCCACCGCGGCCGGTACAGGGAACCAATAAGGGCCCAGATTCGGCCGCGCCAATCGTGATGCAATGGCATCGGCCCGAATCTTGCTAGAATACTCACCGTGTCCTTCGGCACACTTCGGATTATCAAGGAAATGGAAACGTAGGAGGTCATTATGTGGGAAGAGTTTAAAGAGTTTATCAATCGCGGTAATGTCATTGATCTTGCCGTTGGTGTGGCTATCGCGGGCGCCTTTACGGCTATCGTCAATTCGCTGGTGAACGACATTCTTATGCCGTTGGTCGGTGCGTTGTTAGGCGGTGTCGACTTTGCGACGCTGTCGATCACAGTGGGCGACGCAGTCATTGCGTATGGCAACTTCATCCAGGCCATTATCACCTTCCTCATCGTCGCCCTGACGCTGTTCCTGGTGGTCAAGGGTTACAATCAGATGCAGCGTACGATGGATGAAGCGCTGGGCATTGAAGAGGAAGCGGCCGAGGAGGAAGTGCCCGCCCCGACGACAGAAGAGTTGTTGGCCGAGATTCGTGATCTGCTGAAGAACCAGTAGATGCAGCGAGCGGCACAGGATGGCCAGCCGTCCTGGTCCGCGACAACTCTTGCAGTTGAGCGAGCGTCCGGCCCCGAGGCCGGGCGCTGTTGGTATAGGGTGAATGCCCCGCATCTGCTATATTCATGCCACGGGACACTCGCGAACCGGCTTGAGCCGCCATATGGCAAGCTCTTGCCGGATAGAAGCGACTAAACAGGAGCACAGGAGGTTTATCATGACAATTGTCCGTCGTATTTTGGGGGTGCTGATGATCATAGTTGGCATCGCCGGTCTGGTCATTGCGCTGGCGTTTACCATTTACGGTCGACAGCTCGTCGACACCGTGGCGGTGGGACTCAACACCACGACGGAGCTGCTGCTTCAGACGGTGGGCACCACCACTGACAGCCTGATTAACGTGAAGTCGACCATCGACGAGGCGGCCACCACACTCGATACCGTGACAGAAACGGCCGCCACCCTGTCGACCACGTTGATCGACACGGAGCCGCTGCTCAATACGGTGAACAGCCTGGCCACCGATACGGTTCCACAGAGTCTGGAAGCAGTTCAGGCGGCCATTCCCAATCTGGCTGACATTGCCGGCTCAATTGACTCCACCCTCATTCGCCTCAGCGAACTGCAAGTGGAACGAAGCGTCTTTGGCGTGCCCATCAGCTTCGATCTGGGCATTGATTATGATCCCGAAGAGCCGTTCGACAGCGCCGTCTTGCAGATTGGCGACAGTCTGCTGGAGGTGCCGGAGCAGCTGCGCTCGCTTGACGATAGTCTGACGGCGGCCGTCGATAACGTCGGCAGCATTGCCGACAATGTGAAGCAGTTGTCTACTGATCTTGTTGGCGTGACGACATCATTGGTCCAGTTTGGACCGCTGCTCGATGAATACATCACCATTCTGGGCGATACAGCCCGCTCGCTCGAAGAGACGCGCGATACGTTCCAGGCAAACCTGAACCTGATTCGCTGGGCAGTGACCGGTCTGGGTCTGTGGTTTGCCTTCTACCAGATTGTGCCGCTCTACGTCGGCTGGCGGATGGTGACAGAGAAGGAAGAGGATGAGACACCGGTCGTTGTGACAACCCCGGCTGTGGCGGCCGTGGTTACTGCGCCGGTCGAGGAGACCAAGAAACGACTGGATCCTGATAATGATGAGGATGGTGAGGAAGAAGAAGGGGCAAACTAGCCCTTTTTCGCACCTCCTTGTGCTTATCTGTCATTCATCTTTCTGCTACAATATGTCCATGGCGAGAGGTAAAACTGCTCGCTGTTTGACATGCATGGACTATGTCACAACCGGCCGTCCTGACAGACTGTGAGGCAGGTCTGGTCGTTGAAGCTAACAAAGCATTGAGGAGTGTGGATTATGTCGAGTAATGAATCGACGACAGATCGCGTGATTGACTACCTTGTCGGCGCGGTGCTGCTGATACCCAAGATCGCAGTTTTGCTGTGGGTCTTGCTGGCAGGCGGTGTTGTGCCGGCGGCCATCACGGGCGTTACGCCGGTGCCGACGGCCGAAGTGGCTGTGGCGACCGAGGCCCCGGAGGTGGATGAAGTTGTGGTCCAGGCCGCGACCGATGTGCCGCCGACCGCCACGATGGAGATAATGGCCACGGCAGCGCCCGCGATCGATCCCCCGTCTATTGACGAAGCGGGGGTTCTGAATCCACTTAACCTCTTCCTCAGCCCTGCCGGTCTGGCCGGAGCATGGGCTGCGTCGCAGGTGGGCGGGGTGGCCATCGACCCTTCTACCCGGCAGCCTGGCTGGCCGCCGCATCTATTGGCCACCTTTACGGACGCCGACAATCCAGATGTCGAAACGGCGATTGCCGATCTGATTAACCTGGACCACCCGCAGCTGCGGGTCATTCCGGTCGATGCCTATCTGGGGATGCTGGAGCGTTCCGGTCTGGCGGATCCGGGCATGGCGTTCGAGCAGATCAAGGCGCTGCTGGAGCAGCAGCCATCGGATGCCGCCGGTTCGCTGCCGACACCGCCAGTTTTTGCAGATAAACGACAGGAGGCGATTTCGCGTCTCAACTACCTCGACTTTGATGGTGGTCAGGGCGTCGCTTACCTGGCCCACTTTGCGGGCCAGGGTGTCGGACCGATTACCAACCAGACGGGCTTTACCTGGGTCTTCCAGGGTCTAACAGACGATGGCAGTAACTATCTGCTGGGTCTGTGGCCGGTCGCCGCCGACTTCCTGCCCGATACTGTAGACAGCGTGGATGAAGAGACGCTGGCAGCAGTGCAAGATGATCTGGACGCGTACCTGGCCTCGATTCAGGACGCGACGAACAGTGCCACCGACGACCAGTTCAGCCCCAATCTGTCGGCGTTGGCCGGTCTTGCGGGCGGCCTGGTCCTGGGCGACCGGGCGGCCGAATTGGCCAGCCAGAGAGACGCCGGCAGCGAAGGCGACGCGCCTGAACTGCTGGGCACAGTCTGGCAGTGGACCGCGTTCGAGGACAGCAGCGAAGAGAACAGTATCGTGGTCGACGATCCGGCTTCCTATCTGCTGACTTTGTGGCCCGATGGAACCTATAACCTCAAGGCCGACTGCAATGTTGGCGGTGGCAGCTATGAACTGGATGGCGCTTCGCTCATTATCAATCCCGGCTTTTCTACCCTGGCGCTTGCCCGCCGGAATCGCTGAGTGACGACTTCACGCGCTTGCTGTTCGATGCTCGCACCTACGTTTTCGATGACGATGGCAATCTTGTCCTGAACCTGATGGCCGACGCGGGCAACATGGTGTTTGCCAATGGCGGGCCGGCCGATCTGGTCGACGCCGGTGAGGCGGAAGACCAGGCCGACGCCGCTGATGCCGGGCTGACCGGCGTGGCTTTGGAATGGGACTCTGTCACCGACGCAGATGGCAATACGACGGCTGTCGAGAATCCTGAAGACTATACCGTTATCCTGAATTCGGATGGCACGTTCAGCGTGCAAGCCGACTGCAATCTCGGAAGCGGTGTGTACGAGTACGATCCGGCCGATGGGTCGGTTAGCCTGACAGTCGGGCCACTAACACGCGCCCTCTGTCCCCCGGAATCGTTGAGCGACGACTTCCTGGCTAACTTGGAAGCGGCCGAAAGCGTCAGCGTTGATGACAATGGCATCATCACAGTAGGCCTGGCTGATGGCGGCAATGTGACGTTCCGTGTGGGATCGACCGTTGACATGGGTGACGGCGAGATGACCGAAGTCGACGATGGCTCCGACCGATGAGATCATCGGCGTGACCTGGCAGTGGACTGAGTTCCAGGACACGGCCGGCATTAACGATCTGGTTATCGCCGACCCGGAGAACTATCAGTTGGTCCTGTGGCCGGACGGCGCATACAGCGTTCAGGCGGACTGCAACATTGGTCGCGGCAGCTATGAGCTCGACGGCGAATCGCTTTCGTTCGGCCCCGGGCCGTTTACACGAGCGCTTTGCGGACCTGAGTCCCAGGGCGATCTATTCATCCAGAATCTGGGTGATGTGCGCACCTTCGTGATCGACGACGACGGCAATCTGGTGCTGAACTTGATGGTCGACGCCGGCAATATGATCTTCGCCAACGCGGGCGTTGCTGACACAACCGTGGCCCAGGAGACCGACGAACAGCCGGATGCGGCCGACGCCGGTCTGACGGGTGCGTCGCTGCGCTGGACCTCGTTCATCAACGAGGACGGCGATGAGAGTCATCATCGAGAATCCGGACGATTACCAGCTCGTCTTGCTGCCGGATGGCACCTATACGATTATCGCGGACTGCAACGTCGGCGGCGGCACGTACGAATTCAGCGAAGGGGGAAGCATCTTGCTCTACCCCGGCCCGCTGACGCGAGCACTCTGCCCGCCTGACTCGTACAGCGACGACTTCCTGGCCTTCCTGAATGGCATTACTAATGCAGTTGTGCGCACCGATGGCACCATCGAGGCGACGCTGGCGACGGGCGCACCGGCACCTTCGGTGCCGGCAGTCCGGTGGTCGAGGGCGGTCCGTCCGGTGTGGGCATTGGTGGTCCGGATGCGATGCAGGGGGACGATGCGCTGATCGGCACGCTGTGGCAGTGGACGGAGTTCCAGGACAGCAGCGGGGCCAACGACATCGCGGTCCCGAATCCGGAGCAGTATCAGCTGCTCTTCCTGCCGGACGGCATGTACGCGTTCCGCGCGGACTGCAACACCGGCTCCGGCGGTTACGAGGTGGACGGCGCGTCGCTGACGATCCTGCCGGGCATCACCACGCTGGCTGCTTGCGGTGAGGATTCACTGGACCTGGTGTACTTGCAGCTGCTGGGCGAGACGGCGACCTATGTGATCGACGACGACGGCAATCTGGTGTTGAACCTGATGGCCGACGCGGGCAATATGGTCTTCGGCAGCGCCGGGGCAGCAAGCGAACTACCGACTCCGGGGACTGGCGAAGCGGAAACAGCGACCGAGGCCCCGGCCAATCTGGTCAACACGCTGTGGCAATGGACAGAGTTCCAGGACACCAGCGGCGTGAACAGCTTCACGGTCGACAATCCGGAGCAGTATCAGCTGCTATTCCTGCCGGACGGTGTCTACGCCTTCCGGGCAGACTGCAACACGGGGTCCGGTGGCTACGAAGTGGACGGTGCATCGCTGTCCATCCTGCCGGGAATCACGACGCTGGCAGCGTGTGGCGAGGACTCTCTTGATACGCAGTACCTCCAGTTCCTGGGTGACACTGCATCATACGTTATCGACGACGACGGCAATCTGGTGCTGAACTTGATGGTCGACGCAGGCAACATGATCTTCAGCAACGCTGGGACAGCCGACGAGCTTCCGGCGGCGGTTGCCCCCGAAACCGAGGCTCCGGCCGAAGCGGTGGCGGCCAATCCGTTGGAAGGCAGTTCGTGGCAATGGACCAACTTCCGCGACCCGAAGCAAGATTTCGCACCGCCTAGCGATCAATATACGATTACCTTCCTGCCAGACGGACAGGTTGGCGTCATGGCGGATTGTAACAACGGCAGCGGCTCTTACTCCGTTAACGGCAGTTCGATCAACATCTCAATCCTGGTCACGACAGCCGCCGCTTGTGGCGAGGGCTCGCTTGGTGATACGTTCATCGAGAAGCTCAACTTTGCCGGGCTGTATGCCGTTGACGGCAACACGCTGCGGATCGACCTGATGGCGGATGGCGGCACGATGACGTTTACGCGTCTGCCTTAGGGCATGCGGGCCTGGGGTACTGACAGAGGGAGAGTTACACATATGGATGACCGAACCGTGCGCCATCATGCACGTAGTCTGAGTTGGCTGCTGATCTTGCTGGTAACCTTGGTGCTGGCAGCGTGTGGGGGGTCGACAGAAACGTCCCCCACCGCGACGCCGACCCTGGAGCCGCGCCCGACCAACACCAGCACCCCGGAAGCGGTCGTTGGCGAAGATGCCTGGTCGCGCATACAGGCGACGGGCCGAATGGTCGTCGCCACGTCGGCCGACTATCCGCCCTTTAGCTTCTACAGCCGGGACTTCCAGTTGGACGGTTTCGACGTCGCTCTGATTCGCGAAGTCGCTGACCGGCTCGGCGTGGAACTCGAAATCCGCGACATGGCGTTTGACGGACTGGGCGGTGCGCTCACGGTCAACCAGGTTGATGCCGCCATCGCCGCGCTCTCAGTCACCGATGAGCGGGCTGACGTAGTTGACTTCAGCAACGTCTACTTCATCTCTGAGGACGCTATCCTGGCCCGATCCGGGTCCCCAATCCGTATCAATACCGTGCGCGATCTGGCGGGTTTTCGCGTTGGCGCACAGGCCGGATCGGTCTACCAGGAGTGGCTGGAGCGCGAGCTGGTTGAGACCGGGCTGATGCCCGCCTCCAATCTGTTCCTCTACACCAACAACGACACGGCCATTGAAGACCTGGCGGACGGGCGGATCGATCTTGTGGTGGCCGATCTGCAGCCGCTGGAGCTGGCAGAGCAGACCGGTCTCTTTGAGATCGTCTCCCAGGGTCTCAATCGTCAACGCTTCGCTATCGCCTTGCCCAAAGGATCGTCGCTGACGCCCGTTATCAACGAGGCGCTCATCAGTATCCAGAACGACGGCACGTTGGCGGATCTGGCTGAAACGCACTTGCAGGTGGACATCGAAGACATCCTGCCGGTGCCGACCCCCGGGCCAGAGCCAACGGCGACCTCCATACCTGTCCCACCGCCCGTGGGCTGCATCGATGCGATGCAGTTTGTCGGCGATCTGAATCTGGACGACCAGAACATGACCAACCCGCCGCAGGTTGCGCCGGGCACGCCCTTCCAGAAGGGGTGGCGTCTGCGCAACATCGGTACCTGCACATGGGACGCACGTTATCAGTTTACCTATGTGGACGGCAACACGCCGCAAGCGCGGATGGGAGGTCTGCCCACGCCAATCCAGGGCACGGTGCCGCCGGGCGCCACCTATGATATGTATGTCAGTCTTGTGGCCCCGCTGACGCCGGGCGTCTACCAGGGCTTCTGGTCGATGCGCAATGATAGCGGGTTGCTCTTTGGCGATCGTGTATGGGTCGGCATCACGGTGCCCGGTGCGCCAACGCCCACGCCCGCCCCAACCCTGCCGCCATCGTCGTCTATCTCGTTCACTGTGAATCGCACCAACATCGTGGCCGGTGAGTGTGTGGTCTTCTCGTGGACCGTGCAGAATGCGCGCAATGCGTACTTCTATGCCCAGGGCGAGCAGTGGAGCCAGAACGAAGTGCCGCTGCAAAGCCAGCGCAATGAATGTCCACCGGTGACGCGCACCTACGACCTGCGCGTGGTCAATCTCGACAACACGGTCGAGATTCGTTCCATTCGTATCGACGTCAGCCAGCCGCCGCCCAATGCGCCCGTCATCGATTCCTTCTCAGTGACACCGAACGGCCAGGTACAGGCAGGCACGTGTCTGGATGTACGCTGGCGCGTGACTGGTGACGTGAACTCAATCCGTATCTCGCGCTCCGGCGCTGTGCTGTGGGACGGCGCCCCGCTGAGCGGTACCACGCGTGACTGCCCGCCGACCGGTGTGGCCGAATATGTGATCGATGTGTCCGGCCCGGGCGGGAACGCGCGCGCCCAGGAAAATGTGACGGTCGTGGCCCAGCCGACGCCTCCGCCTCAGGTGACGCCGACGGCTGTCCCGCCGACCCCCACCCCGCCTCCTCCTCCGGAACAGCAGCCGGTGATCAACTCGTTTTCCGTTACGCCAATCCAGATCAACGCCGGTGAGTGCGTGACGATCAACTGGAGCGCGGGTGGCAATGTCAGCCTGGTCCAGTTGAAGCGCAACGGTAGTGTGGTCGTCGACAACGGGCCGCTGAATGGCAATGTTAACGACTGCCTGTCCTCTGCCGGTACGTTTACCTATCGGATTGAGGCGTCCAACTCAGCCGGAGCCACCGCCTTCCAGCAGGCGACTGTCACGGTCGGTTCGCCCCCGCCTTCGGGTGGCAACCCGCTGCAGGGCACATCCTGGGTCTTGCTGACGTTGAACGGCGCGCCCGTGGTTCAGGGTACGGAAATCATCGCCATCTTTGGCGATGGCGGCACGCTGAGTGGCAACAGCGGCTGCAATACATATAACGGCCAATATACGGTGAATCAGACAACGCTGACGGTTGCCGGCATCACCCAAACGCAGCTGACCTGTCCCAGCCCAGCCGAGGTGATGCCGCAGGAGCGGTCGTACATCAACGTCCTCGGCTCTGCAAGCGGCTTCAGGATTGAGGGTAACCGGTTGACCATTCGCGGGACGCAAGGGTCGCTGGTTTACGAAAACCTGATCGGCCCTCGTTAAGCTGATTCGCCTGTCTTACCTATCTGCCGCGAGGCAACCATTGGTTGCCTCGCGGTTTTCTTTTACATACAGGACAGCTTTTTGGGGTACGATCAATGATCGAATATGGTTGCGTTCTGCGGTCAGGGTGACATAAAATAGACTGAACTGTCCGATGGAACGAAGTGTGGAGGCGCGACATGACGAAGCGACAATATGATGTACTGTTGGCCATCCTGATCGCCGCTGCCGGCCTGGTCGTGCTTTCCCTGATCTATATCTACATCTGGCCGGGCAATGGCATCAACTCCGGCGGGGGCGGCGGCTCGACTACACCCCCAACCGCAAACGATGGCTCTTGGGAGTCGATCCAGGCATCCGGTCGCATGGTCGTGGGTACATCGCTCGACTACCCGCCTTTCAACTTCCGTAACGAGAACTTTCAGCCCGACGGCTTCGATACGGCTCTGATCCAGGAGATAGGCAACCGGCTGGGCGTGACGATCGAACTGCGCGATATGGCGTTCGACGGACTGGGTGACGCGCTGGTTATCGGCCAGATTGACGCGGCCATTGCCGCGCTGTCGGTGACACCCGAACGGCAGGCGGTCGTCGACTTCAGCAACGTCTACTTCGTCAGCGAGGATTCAGTGTTGGCGCGAGCAGATTCGCCGATCACCCAGGTGACGACCGCGCAGGAAATGGCCGGCCAACGGGTCGGGGTGCAGCGAGGCACCGTCTTCCAGACGTGGGCCCAGGATACGCTGGTGGATACTGGCGTCATCCCCGCCGGGAACCTGTTCGTGTATGAGCAGGCCACCGATGGCCTGCGTGATCTGCGCGAGCAGCGGGTTGACCTGGTGCTGCTGGATAAGCAGGCGGCCGACGCGGCCGTCGCCGACGGTGGCGTGAAAGAGGTTGGAGGTCAACTCAACCTGCAGCGTATGGCGATCGCCATGCCTCAGGGCACCACCGACCTGCAAGCGCAGATTAATCGGGCGCTGCAGGATTTGCAGAACGAGGGCCGCATCACGCAGTTGGCCCAGCAATACCTGAACATCAATGCGGACCAGATCATCCCGCCTCCTGTGCCCACGCCGATTCCGCCGGGCCCTACACCGATCCCGCCGCCGACGGTGACCCCGCCAAGTTGTGTCAACGGCATGCAGTTTGTGGCCGATCTGAATCTTAATGACAACAACATGACTTCACCACCACCCGTTACGCCGGGCCAACCGTTCAGCAAGGGGTGGCGCATTATGAATACGGGCACCTGCCAATGGAACCCGTCCTACCGCCTGACGTTCATCAGCGGCAACGTCCCGGAGGCGCAGATGGGTGGCCAACCGACGCCCGTTCAGGGGCTTGTGTCTACGGGGCAGCAGTATGATATGTATGTCGATCTCGTCGCCCCGCTGCGCCCGGGCGTCTACCAGGGCGTATGGCAGATGGTGGACGAGCAGAACCGGCCGTTTGGCGACCGGATCTGGGTAGGCGTCACAGTGCCTGCGCCGGCCACGCCGACACCGTTCCCCACCCAGACGCCTTCGCCGCAGATCGACTTCCGCGCCGACCAGACGACGATCCAGCAGGGCCAATGTGTGACCTTCAGCTGGAGCGTCCAGGGCGCGTCGGCCGTCTACTTCTACAGCCAGGGCGAACAGTGGCAGAACGGAGCGGTCCCGCCGCAGGGTAACCGGCTTGTCTGCCCGCCGCAGACGACCACCTACTTCCTGCGGGTTGTCTTCGCCAATGGCCAGGTGGAGACGCGGCAGATCACGATTGTCGTCAACCCGGTGGCGGGTGCGCCGGTTATCAGCTTGTTCGTGGCCAACCCGGCGCAGATCACCTTCGGGCAATGTGTGTCGCTCCAGTGGCAGGTGCAGGGCAGCACCAGCAGGGTGACTATTAGCGGCAATGGCCAGACGTTGTGGGACAACGCGCCGCTGAACGGCAATCTGCAGGAGTGCCCCGCTGTGGTGGGCACGGTGCAGTACTCGCTGGTGGCCCAGGGTCCGGGTGGGACCAGCCAGGCACAGGCCTACGTCACCGTCTCGGATGCAGCGATTGCCACGCCGGTGCCAACCCGCCCGCCGGATGTGCCGATCATCAACTCGTTCAGCGTCAGCCCGCCGCAGATCGGCGTGAACCAGTGTGTGACGATCAACTGGGCCACCAGCGGCGCGACGTGGCTGGTGCGGCTGCTGCGTAACAATGTCCTCGTGCTGGATAACGCCGGACTGACCGGCAGCGCCCAGGACTGCGTGCCGCTGGCGGGGACGTTCGTCTACGAGCTAGTCGCCAGTACAGCGGGCGGCGCAGATGACGGCGGCCGACCAGTCGCTATTGGTCATCGACAACGTACCCAGCAACCCACTGGCCAACACGAACTGGGCGCTGCAGGCACTCAACAATGCCCCGCTGATTCCCGGCTCATCGGCCACCGCCTCGTTCAGCGGTTCTAACGAAATCAACGGCTTCCTGGGCTGTAATAGCTTCAACGGCCGCTACATCGTCAACAGCAACCAGATCAGCATCACCAGTGTGACCAAGACCAATCAGCTTTGCGAAAGTCCGCTGGGGATCATGGGACAGGAGGATAGCTACCTGCAAGCCATGCAGCTGGCCACGACGTACGAACTGTCAGGCGATGGCCAGACATTGATCATTCGCGGGCCGGGCGGGCAAGAGGTGCTGCGTTACCTCCGCAACTAGGTCACGATTGGTCAAACGATGAGGAAGCAAAGCCCCGGCTGCCGATAGGTGACCGGGGCTTTGCTCGTGCGTGTGGCCGCCCCATGGCGCCGGTCGTCAGGCGAGGTCGCGACGGCTGAAGATCGTGACGGCCGCCAGCGTGCCCAATGCACACCACGCCAGCAGCACGACGATGCCGAACGGATCGATCTGCCCGGTGGCGGCAATCTCCTGTGGGAAGTAGTGATGCCAGGGATTGATCCAGGCCAGTGCCGACGCAGCGAAGAGGGGGATGACGTCGAGGACGAATGAGACAAGCGTCCAGGCGGTAGCCAAGCCCGCCGGCCACACTGGTACGACTGACCGCGCTGGAGATAGCCAGCGATCCAGCCCCCAGCGCCCCAAAGAGTGGCCACGCCACCAGCGCCACCAGCAGGAAGCGCTCCAGCGGCAGCGGACCCAAACCGGCGATGGCGATACCGGCCATCATGCCCAGCCAGCTCATGAGGCAGAAGATACCCACGCTGGCGAACATCTCCAGCGCCTTGCCAGTTACGAAGGTCCAGCGGGGCACAGGGCGGCTGAGCGCCAGGTAGATGGAACCACGTTCGATTTCGCCCGCCAGCGCGTCGGTCGCCCGGCTGACGACGAACGCTGCCCCCAGGCCGAGGAAGACGGGGTGGATCCAGCTGAACGCCAGATAGTCTTGCAAGCCGAAGCCTGCTTGCAGATTCGGGGCCAGCTTAAGCAGACTACGAAGCCCTTCCGGGAATGTCTGGACGACGCTGGTCACTGCATCCATGCCGCCAATGGCTGGGAAGCTGACGGCAACGAGCGCCTGAAACGCCGCCGCACCGGCCGAAAAAGCGAGCAGTGAGCCGATGCGCCGCCGGAAGGTCGACCAGGCGACCGCCCACACAATGGCCCCGCTACCCATCACCGGCCTCGTCGGGTGTGTAGTAGGCCAGGAACAGGTCGGCCAACGACGGCGGCTGGATGGTCACATCCCGGACAGGCAGGTCTGCCAGCGCCTGCAGCAGGGCGGGTAGGTCGGCGGCGCTGAACGCCCAGCGGCCGTCTTGCCAGACCACGTCGCTGACACCTGGTATGGCCTCCAGTGCGGCAGACGTGGGCTGCGGGTCAGTCAGCAGCAGCGAGACACGCCGCTGGACCTGGGCCTGAAGCGTGCTGATCTCGATCGACTGCCACGAGACGACCGCGCCGGATGAGCGCCACCCGGTCGCACAACTCCTCCACCTCGCTCAAGATGTGGGAGGAGAAGAAGAGCGTCGCCCCTCGGCTGCGAGTTGCTTCCAGAATCTCGAACAGAGCGCGTTTGGCGATAGGGTCCAGACCCTCAGTCGGCTCATCGAGGATGAGCAGGTCGGGCCGGTGCTGCAATCCCTGGACGATATTGATTTTCTGGCGCGTGCCACGCGAGAGGCGGCCCATTGGCCGTCGCAGGTCGTGCTCGCCCAGTTCCAGCGCGTCGATGAGTGCGGCCCGGTCGACCGGGGGAGAGCCCTGCAGCCGGGCCAGGTCATCGAGCAGCCAGCTGCCGGTGGCCGTTGGGTCCAGCCCGGCCACGTCCGGCACGTAGCCCAGCTGGCGACGGGCAGCCAGCGAGCCGGAGGCATCCGCCATGTTGTGACCCAGCAGAAAGACGGCTCCGCTCGTCGGCTTCAGAAACCCGGTCAGCAGGCGGATGGTCGTCGTCTTACCCGCGCCGTTCGGGCCCAGAAAGCCGAGCACGGTGCCCGGTTCCACGGTCAGGGACAGTCGGTCAACGGCCGTCAGGTTACCGTACTGTTTGGTGACCGCTTGCAGGTCGATGGCCGGAGGCGAGGCGGGCGGGATGGGCATGAGCACAGGAGACGATTGGCGGTTGGCTAGAACCAGTTGCGGCGCTTCATGAAGACCAGACTGCCGACGGCGATGAACAGCAGGAGCAGTAGCACAACGGGATAGGCCCACGGCTCGCGCAGTTCCGGCATGTTGACAAAGTTCATGCCGTACAGACTGGTGATGAACGTCAGGGGCAGGAAGATGGTCGCGACGACAGTCAGCAGCTGCATCACCTTGTTGGCCCGCCGGCTGACAGAGGCCATATGCAGTTCCATGATCTCCTTGAGCCATTGGCGCAGCCGGGCGTAGCTGTCGAGCAGGTCGCGCACTTCGCGGTAGAGCGACTTGGTGTAGAAGCGAGACGTTTCACGCGTAATCAGGCGAGACTCGGCATCCTTGACGAACTCGAGGAGGTCTTCGAGCTCCAGCAGGGGAATGTTCCACGGCTTCAACTCCTCACGAGCGACCAGTATCTCCTCGTACGCCTCCTCTTCAGCCGGATTAGCCAGCACCATATCTTCCAGATCATCGAGGCGTGTGTTGAGACGTAGAAACGCGATCTGATAATGCTCGACGATGGCTGCGCGAAGGAGGAGATAGAGCATGTAGTCGGGGCCGAACCGCTGTGCTTTGCTCTGCCCGCCAAGGATGCGCCTGAAGGTCTTGGTGAAGATCGGCGCGTCTGATTTCTCGAACAGGATAAGGTAGCTGGCGCCCAGGACGAAGCTGACCCGCACAGGCATGGGCACTGTCTTGCCGCTGGGATAGACGGGCACGGCATGTTCCAGATAGAGAAAGCGGTCGGTTTCGCCCTCAAACTCTACGGAAGTGTCGTCGATGATATCCTCGGCCAGCGTAGGTGGCAGGTCGAAGTGGCGCAGCAGCGCCTCGACATCTGACCGGTCCTCGCCAAAACCCAGACAGCTGATGAACGAGTACGCCTGATCATCAATGCGACTGATCAGTTCGTCGACGGATGAGCAGGGAATGTAATCAAGTGTGGTCGATGTATACGTGAGAAGGGCGAGTTCAGTCGCCATAGGCACTCACTCCCTTCCGATCGGATCGGGCCGGTCGCTACATGACGTCGGGCGCGCTCATGCCCATCAGGTCAAGCACGCGGGCAAAAAGCGTCTGGGCGGAGCGATAGAGGCGCAGCCGGGCCAGACGCAGCGGCTCCGGCACTTCGCTGTGGAGGACACGGCACTCTTCGTACATGGTATGGAAGGCAGAAGCCAGATCGTAGGCGTAGAACGCCAGGCGGTGGGGTTCCATCGTCTCGGCGATAATCTCCAGCGTGTCGCTCAACTCGGTTGCCTTCCGCAGGAAAGCCAACTCGCGGTCGTGGGTCAGCAAACCCAGGTCGGCACCCTCGTCGGCGTCGGGTGGCAGCCCGGCTTCCTCCCACTTGCGGAAGATACCCGCGCAGCGCACATGGGCGTTCTGAATGTAGTAGACCGGGTTCTTGTCGGACTGCTCGACCGCCAGATCGATGTCGAAGTCGATGGGGCTGTTGGCCGAGCGGGAGATCATGAAGTAGCGGATCGAGTCGGCGCCTACTTCGTCGACCAGTTCGTCCAGCGTAACGTACAGTCCGGCTCGGGTGCTCATCTTGACCGGCTCGCCGTCGCGGATGAGGTTGACGATCTGGTGAAGCAAGGTGATGACGAACTCCGGATCATAGCCCAACGCCTCGACGCCCATCAGAACCTGTGGTGCGGTGGCGTGGTGGTCGGGGCCGAAGATGTCGACCACTAGTTGGAAGCCGCGCTCCGCCTTGTTGTAATGATAGGCGATGTCAGGCATCCGGTAGGTCAGATCGCCGTCCGATTTGACCAGGACGCGGTCCTTGTCGTCGCCGAACTCTGTTGTGCGGAACCATTGGGCATCGTCCTGCTCGTAGACGTACCCTTTCTCCTTCAACATGTCGAGTGCCTGATAGACCTGCCCCGTCTCGTAGAGCGACTGCTCGTTGAAGTAGACGTCGAAGACGATATTGACGCGGGCCAGACTGACTTGTTGCTGTTTAGAGATCTCCGCCTTGGCGTAGTCGCTGAACGTGGCCGTTGGCGCGTCGACCAGGCTGTCACCGTACTCATCGACCATCGCCTGCGCCAGATCGGCGATGTAACCACCCTGATAATGCTCTTCGCTCAACTCGGCTTCCCGCTCCAGCGCCTGCAAATAGCGAATGCGGACTGACTCGCCCAATAGCAAGACCTGACGACCGGCGTCGTTGTAGTAGTACTCCAGCGTGACGTCGAAGTTGTTGGCGCGCAGGACGCGGGCCAGCGTGTCGCCGATGACGCCGCCGCGCGTGCGCCCGAGCGTAATTGGCCCGGTCGGGTTGGCGCTGACGCACTCGACCTGGGTCATACGGCCGCCGCCCATATCGTAGCTGCCGTAGGCGGTTGGGGCGCTGAGCACCTGGTCGACAACACCCTGAATGTACTGGTCGGTCAGCCGGAAGTTGATGAAACCGGGCGGCGCCACGGTCACGTCGCCCATGTAGCCGGCCGGGTCGAAGTGGGTGACGATGGCCTCGGCGATCTTGAGCGGAGCCATGCGGGCCGGGCGGGCCAACTGCAAGGCGACGGCGGTGGCGTAGTCGCCGTTGGCCGCCTCGCGCGGCCGTTCGACCGACACAGCCGGTAAATCAAAGGCCGGCAGGTCGCCGGCTTCCTGGGCTTTTTCGATGGCAGCCGCGACGGCCGCCTCAATCTCGTGGTGCATCAACATGGCGCGCATTGTAGCATTATGGCCGCCTCAATGCGAGTGGCCTGCGGGCCGACTCTGCCCGTTGAAGTTACCTCCGCCGGGCTAGTCTGCCGGGCGATTCCGATTTGACATTCATTCGCCGTAACGTATACTCAGAACCTTAAAGAGAGTGCAGGGGACCGGGCCTTTTCCACCCTGTACGCCATCCAGAGTTTAGCCGAAGGGCTGACACGACATGACAGTATATCAACGCGAAGATGAGCCGACCCTCAGGGTGAATGACAGAGAGGTCGTTATTGTGGTGCAAGAGAGCAGCGCGAACCTCGTGGAGGAGTCATCGCTGCAGCTCCAGGAGACGCGCTTGCCGGCGACAGTGCCACCCAGCCAGTCACAGGCCGGTTCCGCCGATCCCGAATTTGATGCCTACATGGCGGTGGTGAAGCTCCTGATAGGCGGCACGGTTGAAGGGACTGCCCAACTGCTGGTCCGCCTCCAGGCGATTGAGGATGAGCTTCGCGCTGAGGGAGAACAGAATGTCATCGGAGAGGTCAATACGACCGCCGATGTGCTCCGCTATGGACTCGTCGGTTTTGCCCTATCGGCGTCTGATACGGCCCGTAACTCGGTTATGCGCTGGACGGAAGCGAGCGACATGTTCTGGCGAGTGACCGGCAGCGCGGTTGAGCCATTCACCGAGAACCGGTTCACCGGCTTCTTCACCGGCCCGTTTGAGCGCGTGTTCGAGCGATTCAACCGGCGCGGCGAAGAAAAAGTCGCCGCCTGGGTAGAGCTGGGTCGCCAACAAGAGCCAACCAGCCGCAAGATGGCCCGCCTGGCATACCTGACGATTGTTGATGAGTTCATCGACCACCTGGCGGAGAACGAAGAGTTGGCGGAGCTGGTGCAGGAACAGAGTGTCAGCCTGGCGGCCGAAGCGGTCGACTCGATGCGGTCGCGGACGGTGTCGGCCGATACGCTGGCGGAGCGGGTGGTGCGGCGTATGCTAAGACGGCCGCCTCGCGACGATCTACCGCCGCCGTCTGAAGAAGTGCGCAAAGCCGCTGAGGAGCCTGCGGTGTATTCGAAGCAGCAGAGCGCCTCCCAATAAGCAAGGATTCATCTTGACAGAGCGTGATTCGCCCGAACAGACGATGCGCGGTCAGTATGCCGGATTCGTCAGCCGATTTATCGCCTATGCGATTGACCTGGCGATTGTTGTCGTTGCGCAGTTTACTATCCTGTTCGGTATCCAGGTTGCCCTTTCGCTATTTGGTCTGACCAACATTGTTGATCAGGCTTTTTCCAGTGCAGACGCCACGACCATCTGGGGCACTGTGCTGCGATGGGTCGTTCTCTTTGTCGGCGGCCTCGCGTTCTTTGGCGTCTATCTCGTTTTCTGCTGGTCAGTTTTCGACAAGACCATTGGTCAGGCACTGCTGGGCTTACTGGTTGTGCGCACGGATGGCGGCCATATTACGCTGTGGGTCGCTGTCAAGCGGGCCATTGGTTACTACATATCGTTCGTAGCCCTGCTAGTCGGTTATTTGTGGGTACTGATCGACGACAGGCGACAGGGTTGGCATGACAAGCTGGCGGGCACTCTGGTTATTTATGATTGGGACGCGCGTCTGGGACGCCGGCTGCTCCAGATTGAAGCACAGCAAGCGACTCAGCTGGACGAAACAGGTGATCAGCAGATAACCGACATCGATGCAGAGAAGGTGACGACGGGGCCAACCCCTGCCTCATCGTACATCACAGACAGAAACTGAGCGGAACCAGAAGGATTACAAGATATGGCCTCGATCACACCTCTATCCAACGTAGACGCTGCCTGGCTCAAGATGGAAGACCCGACCAACCTGATGATGGTCAGCGGCGTCATGACATTTGCGCAGCCGCTGGACCCGGTGCTCATTGCAGAGGTGATCGAGAACCGCTTCTTGACCTTCGACCGTTTCCGGCAGCGCATCGTCAAGTCACCGGTGCCGATGTCGCCGCCATACTGGGAGTTTGATCCCAACTTCAACCTCTCCTCCCATTTGCACCATGTGGCGCTGCCCCATCCGCACAACAAGTTCGCGCTTCAGGAGTTGTGCAGCGATCTGATGTCCACGCCCCTGGACTTCTCCAAGCCGCTGTGGCAGATTCATATCGTGGATGGCTACGAGGAAGGTGGCGCGGTTATTGTGCGGCTGCATCACGCCATTGCGGACGGCATCGCTCTGGTCGGGGTGTTGTTGGCCATGACCGACCTGACCCCGGAGTACTCACCCATGGAGCGCGACGAGACCATTTCTTTTCCCGAACGGAGCAATCGCTTCGGCAATGGTCTGTCAGCTTTGCGTCAGCGCGGTCGTCAGGCCGTGTCGTCCAGCGTCAGTGCGAGCCGCCGGGCCATGATTGAAGGATTGGAGACCTTTCTCAACGTTGAGAATGCGTGGAAGGTAGCCGATAACGGTTCTGATTATGTGCATGCAGCCACCAAACTGGTGTTCCGTCCGCCCGATCCGGACACCATCTTGAAGGGGACGCTGGGCGTGGCCAAGCGGGCGGCGTGGTCGCGACCAATGCCGCTTCAAGAAGTCAAGGGGATGCGCAAGGCGACCGGAGCTACAATCAACGATCTGATGACGACGGCCATTACAGGCGGGCTGCGTCGCTACATCATGCAGCGCGGCGAAAGCGTTGACGATGTCACGGTGCGGGCGGCCGTGCCGGTCAACCTGCGCAAGCCGGATGAAATGGGCGAACTGGGCAATAAGTTCGGTCTGGTCTTTGCCGATCTGCCGGTGGGGCTGCCGACGATGAAGCAGCGGCTAAAAGCAGTCCAGATTCAGATGGGCAAGTTGAAGGAGTCGCCGGAGCCGGTGGTGGCCATGGACATTCTGTCAGGCATGGGCTTATCGCCGCAGGTGATCGAGGATGTGATCATCCGCATCATCGGGGCCAAGGCGACCACCGTGCTGACGAACGTGCCCGGCCCGCCGATCCCGCTCTATCTGACCGGCCGTCGCATCGAAAACATCATGTTCTGGGTGCCGCAGTCCGGCCGTCTGGGGTTGGGCATCAGCATTCTCAGCTATGCGGGCAACATCTACATTGGTGTGGCCACCGATGAGGGCTTGATCCCGGACCCGGACTCGATTATCAACGGCTTCTACGCCGAGTATGATGAGATGTTGGCAACGCTCTAGCGGCTGTTGCGTCTGACGATGGTTAGTTGCTTTCCAGAATAATCAGTCCGTCGTTTGCGCCCAGATGGACGTTGTTGGTCATGACCGGACCCTGATGGGTCAGGCTGGCTGACAGCACCACGGTCGCCAGCAGCCCGGACGTGACGGTTCGCAAGTCGAGCCGCGCCGGTTTGTCTCCCAAATTGAGCAGAATCAGATAGCTCGTCTCGCCCAGCGTGCGGCGGTAGGCCAGCACATCCGGCGTGTCCAGCGCGACTGGTTCGTACGCCCCTGTCTGAAACGCTGGTTCGGCCGCCCGCAGCGCGGTGAGATGGCGGAACAGAGAGAGCGTGGAGTGCGGGTCGGCTGACTGAGCAGCCACGTTGCGTGTCTCGTAATCAGCCGCCAGCGGCAGCCAGGGTGTGACGTCCGGGGCGGCAAAGCCGGCGTTGGGCGAAGCGTCCCATTGCATCGGCGTGCGCTCCGGGTCGCGGCCGACCTCGTCTGCTTGCTCAGGCTGGTTGAGTGCGGCCGGGTCCTGCCACTGGTCGGGCGGGATGGGCACGTTCACCATGCCGATTTCGTCGCCATAGTAGCAGGTGGGCGTGCCGCGCAGCGTCAGCAGCAGCATCTGGGCCACCCGCGCCTGTGCGGGGCCGACCCGGCTGGCGATGCGGTGCTGGTCGTGGTTACCCAGCACCCAGTTGGGCCAACTGTGCACCGTCTGGTTACCTTCGTATTCTCGAATGAGAGCGTCCAGTGTGGCTGCGTCCCAGGCTGCGCCAATCAGGTGAAAGTTAAACGGCAGGTGGCATTCGTCGCCGTCGCCGCAGTAGGCCATCAGCACATCGATCGGCTCATAGATTTCGCCGATCATCACCCGCTCGTCGTACTCGTCCATGACAGCACGCATGGCGCGGACGATGTCGTGGACGCCGGGCAGGTCTTTGGTGTAGAGGTGGAGCAGACGGCCGTAGTCGGTGGCGTCTGGGCCGGCGTCGGGGTTGGGTGGCTCGTCGCGGAATCGATCATCCTTGAGCATCAGCCAGATTACATCGACCCGGAACCCATCGACTCCCTTGTCCAGCCAGAAGCGCATGTTGTCGAGCATGGCGGGCAGCACGTCGGGATGGCGATAGTTGAGCTCCGGCTGCTGGCTGACAAATTGGTGCATGTAGAACTGTTCGGTCGCCGGGTCGTAGGTCCACGCCGGACCGCCGAACATGCTGGCCCAGTTGGTGGGCAGCCGCGTTTCGGGCGGGCCGTCGCCGGGGGCGGGGTCGCGCCAGATGTACCAGTCGCGCCTGGGATTATCGCGGCTGCTGCGGCTCTCGATGAACCAGGCGTGTTCTTCCGACGTATGGTTGGGCACCAGGTCAAGGATCACCTTGAGGTCGCGGGCGTGGGCCTCGGCCAACAGGCGGTCGAAGTCATCCATCGTGCCGAACACAGGGTGGATGGCGGTGTAGTCGGCCACATCATAGCCGAAGTCGTGCATGGGCGAGGGGTAGATGGGCGATAGCCAGAGAGCGTTGATATTCAGCGACTGAAGGTAGTCAAGTCGCTGGATGATGCCGGGCAGATCGCCGATGCCGTCACCGTTGCTGTCCTGGAATGAGCGAGGGTAAATCTGGTAGATGATGCTGGTTTGCCACCAGTGCATGAAATGTCTTCCTTCACTATGCTACGATGCGGCCACGAGCAGCCAGCGGCAAGTATAGCATGGAGCGGCCATCGGGCAGGAAGAAACAGGCGAATTCAACCAGGTAAGGTGACAATGAACAGCGCCCCTGCGGGCGTGGTCTCGGCCACAATCGATCCGCCGTGTGCTTCGACGATGGCCCGGGTGATGGCCAGACCCAGGCCGGTCCCGCCGTCGCTGCGGCTGCGGGCGTCATCGGTGCGGTAGAAGCGGTCGAAGATGTGGGCGACGTGCGATTCGGGGATGCCGGGGCCGCTGTCCTGGACGCGCAATTGAACGGCCGGGCCGGCCCGTTCGATCTGCACCAGGATGTGACCGCCGGGTGGTGTGTAACGCACGGCGTTGCTGAGCAGGTTGGACGTGACCTGCTTCAGCCGGTCCGGGTCGACGTTGACCAGCGGCAGGGCGCCGAGCAGCTCGACGCGCATGTCGATGCCGTCGGCTAGGGCGATGGGCCGGTAGGCGGCGGCGACCGTCTTAACCACGCCGGCGATGTCGGTTGGTTGGCGGCTGAGGGGCAGCTGGTCTGCCTCCGCCTGGGCCAGGTCGTGAAGGTCCTGGACCAGCGCGGCCAGATGGCGGGTCTGGTCGGAGAGGCGGGCCACTTCTTCCTTGCTCAGCGGGTAGACGTCATCAAGCATCGCTTGCAAGTTGCCCTGGAGGACGTGGACCGGATTGCGCAGCTCATGGGCGACGTCGGCCAGCAGATTGCGGCGCAGCGTCTCGGCCTCTTCTAGCCGCCCGGCCATGCTGTTGAACGCCCCGGCCACGGCGCGCATCTCGTCCGAGCCGCCCGGCTCGACGCGCCGGCTGAGTTCGCCCGCTTCGATGGCCCGCGCGCCCTGTTCCAGGTCGCTCAGCGGCGCAGCCAGACTGCGGCTGATCCAGATGCCGAGCAGAAGCGCCAAACCTGTGCCCAGGGCCAGCGTCTGCAAAAATGTCTCCCAGAAGCCGCGGCGCACGCTCTCCATCAACTGTTCGACCAGTGGGGCTGGAATCTCATCGATATACGCCGCCAACTCCGGAGGCACCGGGCCCAGCGCCGGAATCATGTCGAGCTGCACGGCGAACTGCCGGACGGCGAGCGAGATGGCCAGCAGAAGGACAAGGCTGCCCAGGATGGCGAGTGAGATGCGGACCCACAAACGATTCATGATCAGGATTCGACCGTCAGCCGGTAGCCGACGCCATAGACGGTCTGCACATAAGTGGGGTTCTTTGGGTCGGATTCGATCTTCTGGCGCAGATTGCGGATGTGGCTGTCCAGCGTGCGGTCCATCCCTTCGTAGTCGGCTCCCATTGCCCTGCGGATCAACTCCTGGCGTGTCAGTACGAAACCGGACTGTTCGAGCAGGACACGAAGGAGATCGAACTCGGTCGGCGTTAACTCGACGGCCGCCTCGTCGACTGTGACCTCGCGGCGGCGCAGGTCCATCTGGATCTCGCCGGCCTGCAGTAGATGCGTTTGGTACGCTTCCGGCTGGCGCAGCCGGGCACGAACGCGGGCCACCACTTCGCGCGGGTTATATGGCTTGGTAATGTAGTCGTCGGCGCCCATCTCCAGGCCGACGATCTTGTCCGTGTCATCCACGCGTGCGGTGAGCATGATGATGGGCAGGGCGGCCGTTTCCGGGTTGGCCCGCAGCAGGCGGGTGACTTGGAAGCCGTCCTTGCCGGGCAACATCAGGTCGAGCAGCAGGAGGTCGGGCTGGTCGTGGCGGACGGCGTGGACGGCTGTGTCGCCGTCGTAGGCAACCAGCACATCGTAGCCGGCCTGCTCCAGATAGGCCCGCAGCAGGCGCACCACTTCCTTGTCATCGTCGACAACCAGGATTCGTTGCGTCGTCATGGTAGGCCTGCCAGTATAGCCGCTTTACGGTTTGGGGGCGGCCTATTCGTAGCGCAGCGCTTCGATGGGTCGCAGACCAGCCGCCCGCCACGCCGGGTAGATGCCGAAGATCAGCCCGACAATCATGGCGAAGCTGGTGGCCAGCAGCACCGTGGGTGCGTCGATGACGGTGTCAAGGTCGATGAGCCGCCCGGCCAGGGCCGAGATGGCCCAACCCAACAGGATGCCGATGAAGCCGCCCAGCAAGCTGAGCAGCACCGACTCCAGGAGAAACTGGGTCAGGATGTGACGGCGGAGCGCCCCGACTGCTTTGCGGATACCGATTTCGCGGGTCCGTTCGGTCACGCTGACAAGCATGATGTTCATGATGCCGATGCCGCCGACGACCAGCGAAATGCCGGCAATCGCGCCGAGGAATGCCGTCAACGTGGCGGTCACGGTGTTGAGCGTGCTCAGCAAATCAGCCTGGTTAAAGAGCGAGAAGTCGTCATCGCTCGCGTAGATGATGCCGTTAACACGGCGCAGCGTCTCGCTGATCTGCTCGACGGCCGCATCGGTCTGCGATTCGTCGACAGCCTGGGCCACGATGATGCTAACCGCCTTGTCGCCGCTGCGGGTGCGGTCGTTGTAGAGGCGGCTGAGGGCGGTGGAGAGCGGGATGAAGACGGTATCGTCATCGCCGCCAAAGCCCTGGCCCGACTCCGCCAGCACGCCGACCACTTCGTAGCTGGCGCCGTTGATGCGGACTGAGTTGCCGATGGGGAATTCGGTGTCGAATAGATCCTCGGCGATGCCCGCGCCCAGCACAGCCACGCGTGCGCTGGTGTCTTCGTCTTGCTGGGTCAGCCCGTCGCCGGCCTGGAACTCAGCCAGGTTGTTGATCTCCAGATAGTTGGGCGTCACCCCGTTGACGGTGGTGCGCTTGGAGCCGCCGCCAAAGACCACTTCCTGGTTGCCCTGGGAAGAAGCAGCCACCGCACTGACGGCGGGCACGTTGATTGGGTCAGACAGCGCTTCGACCGCCTCCAGTCCCAGCGCCGGACGGCCGCCACTGTTGTCCCTGTTGGTGGAGATGGTGATCAGATTGGTGCCGAATGACTGGATCTGGCCGGTCACTGACTCGCTGACGCCGTTGCCAATGCTGAGTAGGGCGATGACGGCGGCAACGCCGATGATCACACCGAGCATCGTCAGCACGGAGCGCAGCTTGTTGGCCAGGATGCTGTCGAGCGCGGTTAGAAAACTTTCTCTTAAATCCATCGTTGTCTCCGTATACGTCTACTCTTCGACGATGAGGCCGTCGCGCAGGGTGATAATTCGTTCGGCCGCTTCGGCAGTTTCCGGGTCGTGGGTAATCATGACCAGCGTAATGCCTTGCTCCTCGTGCAGCCGCGTGAAAAGGTTCATGATCTCTTCGCCGGAGTGGGAGTCGAGGTTGCCGGTCGGCTCGTCGGCCAGGATGATGCCGGGGTCGGTGATGAGGGCGCGGGCAATGGCCACGCGCTGCTGCTGGCCCCCGGACAGCTCGTCCGGCTTGTGGTCCAGGCGATCGCCCAGACCGACGGCCGTCAGCATTTCGGCTGCCCGCTCCGACCGCTCCGACCGGCTGACGCCCGCATAGGAGAGCGGCAGGGCCACCTGCTTGATGGCCGAGGTGCGCGGCAGCAGGTTGAACTGCTGGAAGACGAAGCCGATCTCTTTGTTTCGGACGTGGGCCTGCTGGTCGTCGCTCATACGGCTGACATCGATACCGTTCAGCGTATAGGTCCCGCCGGTGGGGATGTCGAGGCAGCCAATGATATTCATCAGCGTGCTTTTGCCGGATCCGGACGGCCCCATGATGGCGACGAACTCGCCTTCCTTGATGGTCATATCGACACCGCGCAGCGCATGGACTTGCTGCAAGCCCATCTCATACGTCTTGGTGATGTTTTGCATGGTAATCATAGCTGGTCTGTCTCCCTAGGGTGTGTTGACATTTAGGAAATAACGATAAACTTGTCTCATGACAATGGTGAAACTCCAGGATGATCAGTGGGACAAGATTCGAGAATTCTTAAGGGACGATCCGAATGCCTACATCGGTAAAGACGAAGGTGAATGTCGCCGGTTTGTCGAAGGCGTGCTGTGGATAACCCGTAGTGGAGCGCCGTGGCGGCTTCTGCCGGCTGACTATGGGCGCTGGAACACCGTCTACAAGCGGTTTGCGCGGTGGTGCGACCAGGGCGTATGGGAGAGAATGTTGCTCCACTTTGCCGACGATCCGGATATGGAACATGGGATGATCGACAGCACGGTTGTCCGGGCCCATCCGTGCGCGGCCGGCGCCCAAAAAAAGTGGCGGCCAGGAGGCGCAAGCGTTGGGGCGTAGTCGCGGCGGTTTCAGTACCAAGATTCACGTCACGGTCGATGGTCTGGGGAATCCGTTGCGTCTGCGTCTGACGCCTGGACAGGCATCGGATATTGGTCAGGCGATTGATTTGGTGGATGGCTTCACTTTTGACCATCTCATTGCCGACCGGGGCTATGCGGCCCAGAGAGTTCTTTGATTGGATCGTGGACCAGGAGATGAAACCGGTGATCCCGCCGCATGCGAGTGCCAAGAACGAGAAGGCCGACCGTCCATATGACAAATGGCTGTATCGTGAACGCCACTTGATCGAGTGTTTCATCAACAAGATCAAGCATTTTCGCCGCGTGTTTTCTCGTTTCGACAAACTGGCTGGTCGCTATCTGGGTTTCCTGCAGTTTGTCGGCGCATTAATCTGGCTTCGGTGAAATGTCAACACTACCTAGTTCTGATCAACGAAGGGGGGCGGCCCGCCTGGCCCGAAGTCGTCCGAGGGCAAGGGGCCAACCAGAACTTCGTCACCCGCTTCCAACCCGCTCAGAATCTGGGTGTTGCGGCTATCGCGCGCACCGATCGTGATGTCCACCGGTTCGTAGGTAACTGCGCCGTTGCTGTCGCGAACGATGAGGTTGACACTGAATGTGCCGGCTGTCCGGTCGGCGTTGATGGCGGCGTTGGGCACAAGGAGCACCTCGCCCTGATCGCCATTGTCCAGCGTGGCGTCAGCCGACATGCCCACCAGCACCGGCAGACCGGACGCCTGGGCCGCTTCGTCAAAGCTCAGAAAGATGTCGAACGAGACCGGGCCGCCGCCGGAACTGGTCCCGCGTGGCGCAATAGCCGCGACCATGCCGGTCAGCTCCGTGTCGGGCCATCCCTCCAGCGTGATGAGGGCGGGCATGCCCGGATTGACTTCGTCCATGTCCACTTCATCGACCGAGGAGACAACTTCCAGACTGTCCGGCGCGACCAGAGAGACGATCGGTCCGTTGACCGTTTCGCCGATGTTGGCGTTAATAGCTGTCACGACGCCCGCGAACGGGGCAGTGAGGGTGGCGTTGGCCAGGTCGCGCTCGGCTCGCTCCAGGCTGAGATGGGCCTGCTCCAGCTGCACTTCGACGGCCGCCTGCTGGGCCGCAGATGGGCCACGCTGCAAGGTAGCCAAATTCAGCTCGGTGTCGGCCAGCGCAGCACGGGCCGCCGCTATCTGGGCTTCCGTCGCGCCGGTCTGGGCCTGCTCCAAGCGGGTTTGGGCCGCGTCGCGTTGGGCCACGGCTGAGGCGACCTGCGCCTGGAGCGAGGAGATGTTGCTCGGCCGTCCGTTTACCAGATTGTCGTACTTCTCCTGGGCGGCGGCTAATTGGGCGTTGGCCTGGACAGCCGCTGTGCGAGCGGATAGCTCGATCTCAGCCAGCCGGTCCTCCGAAAGGAACTGATTCGGTTCGGTGACGAGGATGGTCGAGTGCTGCTCGGCGGCTGACGTTGCGGTCTGACGGGCCAGCTCCAGCTCCAGTTCGGCGGCGCGGACCTCCTCCGCGCTGGGCGGGGCGGTGGCGCTGTTCAGCCGGGCGCTGGCCGACGCAACGTCGGCGTTGGCGGCCCGCAAGCTGGCTTCGGCGGCGGCGATGGTGTTGTCGTCCGGTCCGGCCAGCAGGTCATCAAGTTGGGCCTGGGCGCTGGCGACCGACGCTTCGGCCGCTGCCAGAGTGGCGGCGGTGGGCGGCGCCAGCAGGCGGGTCAGGTTCGCTTCCTGGATGGTGACCGACTGGCGGGCTGATTCGACAGCGCGAGCCAGGTCGGTCGTGTCCAGCGCGACCAGTGGCTCGCCGGCCTCGACGGTATCGCCAACCGCGACAAAGATCTCGTCCACGCGACCACCGCGATCGAAGCTGA
The DNA here is from genome assembly GCA_963715935.1 of uncultured Chloroflexia bacterium. GTDB lineage: Bacteria > Chloroflexota > Anaerolineae > Promineifilales > Promineifilaceae > Promineifilum. The sequence continues at coordinate 265,908 of CAVQSM010000012.1, forward strand.
GGTCAGCCGCTCGCTGGGCCTCGATACGGCCGCTGAGGGTGGTGTTGGCTGTCAGTTCGCCCATGAACGCTTCGGCTGTGCGCTCTGACTCGGCTTCCGGATCGCTGCCGTCACCGGTGACGCTGTTGCGCAGCGGGCCGAGGACGACAAAGGCAAGGATGGCGATAAGCGCCACGCCGCCGCCGATCCAGAGCCAGCGTCTGCGGGATGTGTTGGGTTGATTGGTGCTCATAATTCGTTTCTCTTTAAGTCGGTTGGTTAGCCGCCGAACGGGCCGCCAAACTGGTCTTCATCATTGGGCGAGCCGCCGCCAATCACGACCACGTCGCCTGCTTCCAGGCCGTCGGTGATGATGGTGTAGCGGTTGTCACGCAGGCCGATGGTGACCGGCACTTCTTCTGTTGAGTCGCCCACGACCCGCCGCACGCTGAATGTGCCGCTGGCCCGGTCGGCCAGGATGGCGGCGTTGGGCACCAGGAGCACGTCGTCCCGCTCGTCGGTCAGGATGCTGGCGTTAGCGGTCATGCCTGCGCGCACCGGCAGGGCGGTCGGGTCCAGGTTCAGGCGGACCTCATAGGTGATCAGGTTGCTGCCCGGCGTGTTGTTGGGCGCAGGGGCGATGGAGGCAATCGTGCCGCTGAGTTCATCGTTGGGCCATGTCTCCAGGGTCACCGTCACCGGTTGGCCCGGAGCCAGCGCGGAGATGTCCACTTCATCCACTTCCAGAACGGTCTGGAGAGAGCTGAGGTCGACGATCTCGGCCACAATGCCGCTGGCGAATTCGCCCGGCTGGGCGTTGATGGCGGCTACCACACCGGGGAAGGGTGAAGTAATGGTGGCGTCAGCCAGCGCGTCTTCTGCGTCGGCCAGCGACAGGCGGGCCTGGGCCAGCTCGGCTTCGGCCGTGGCGATATCTTCGGCCGTCGGGCCGTCGACCAGTGTGGCCAGATTGGCTTCTGCCTGGGCCAGCCGGGCGCGGGCGGCCGCTTCCTGGGCCGCGGTGGGGCCGGTCTGCAAACGCTCCAGCTCAATGCGGCGGTTTTCGATGTTCGCCTGGGCGGAGGTTACACCGCCCTGAGCAGCGCCGACCTGGCCGCTGTCTGGCCCGGCCAGCAGCGCGTCGAGCTGGGCCTGGGCCGAGGCGACTTGCTGCTGCGCCTGGCGCAGGGTCTGGTCGGTGGCCGCGTTGGTCAGTTCTTCGTTGGCTTCCTCGGCCGCGCGGAGCTGCTGCTCGGCGCTGTAGACGGCCGCACGGGCCTGCTCAATCTGGGCCGAGGTGACCGACGTCTGGACGTTGTTCAGCTCGGCGGAGGCAGAGCCGAGCGCCGCTTCGGCCGCGCGCAGATTGGCTTCGGCAATGGCGATCTCTTCGGGTGTCACGCCGTCCAGCAGGTCGTCCAACTCAATTCGGGCGGTGGTCACGCCTGCTTCGGCGGCCGCCAGCTCCGCGGCGTCCGGCTCTTCCAGCAGGTCAGCCAACGTGGCCTCTCGCAGCCGCACCGTCTGGGCCGCGTTGGCTACGCTAAATTCCAGATCGTCGGTGCTCAGCTGCAGCAGCGGATCCCCGGTGGCCACTTCGTCGCCCACACGGACGAAAACGTCGGTGACGCGGGCGGGTGTGGTGGCGGAGATGCTGGCCTCGCGTAGCGGTCGCAGTTCGCCGCTGGCGGTGGCTCCGGCGGAGAGGCTGCCGATAAATGCTTCGGCTGTCTCCATCTCGGTCTGCTGTGCCCCCGGTCCCCCGGCACAAGCGGCCAGGACGAGCGTCAGCAGCAAAAGAAGCAGCCCAAAGCGGCCGCTCCGGCGGTCTGTTGTGTGTAGAAGACCCTGTTCGTTCATTGAATTCAACCTTTGGCATCCGCCGGCAGGCAGACGCAACTAATCTATGTACGGATTATGGAACACAAATCTGCAAACATTCTGGATTTATGAAATGAAACTCGTTGAATCAGGCTGATTCTCGGGCGGCAGCCAACCACGACAGTCATCAGACGGTACGCTGTAGGCGGGAGTGTATTGCTGCGTTGGGGTTGCCAGGAGGCGGTTTGGGCCTATTGGAACCAGCGGGCGTAGATGTCGTCGAGCGTGCCGTCCTGGTACATCTCCAGCAGCAGTTCGTTGAGCGGTTCGCGCAGGTCGCTGCCCTGGGGCAGGGCGATGCCGTACTTCTCGGCCCGGAAGATGGAGCCGGACATGCTGACGCTGCCGCGGCCATTCGTCACGCTGTAATACTGGAGGACAGGCGAGTCGTAGACGACGGCGTCCACCTGGTCATCTAACAGGAGCGGGTACGCTTCGTTGACGTTCTCGACGCCGGTATAGCGTATGAGGTTCTCTTCGAGGAAGTCGGCCGCTGTGCTGCCGGCGACGGTCGCAATGCGTTTACCGGGCAGATCTTCCGGACCCTGGATGCTGCTGTTGAGGCTTTGCACGGTCAACGCGGAGGTGACGGTGGCGGTGAACTGGGCCACCAGCAGCAGGCCGATGAGCCAGTAGGTGATGGTCAGGATGCGTCGCACCGGATTCTTCGTGTACTTGTCCATATGCTCGCCGTTGGCGATCATGGCCAGCAGATACCAGATCGACTCCCACAGGTTGCGGAAGTACCCTTGCTGGAAGTCGGGGTTGTTCTGCTTTTCCACGAAGAGAATGACATGGGCCATGACGATCGCCGCCAGCAGGCCGAACGCCAGAAAGAGGAGCAGGCCGGGCGAGAAGACGAGGCGCACCAGGTCGACGATGCCGTACGACGGGCGCGACGAGGTCATGATTTGCAGGCCGGCGTCGAAGTACGGGTGGGTGAAGTCGAGGCGAGATTCCCGGTCGCGGGTCATGCTGATGCCGGCGATAGCCACGTCCGCTTCGCCGCTTTCCACTGCGGCCAGAATCTCAGAGACCGTCTCGTATTCTACCCAGACGAAGTCGAGCCCCATCCGTTCGGCCAGATTATTCCACAGGTCGACACTGAAGCCAGAAGGAGTGCCATCGTGGTAGAAGACAAATGGTTCAAGCGGTTTGGTGGCGATGCGGAGGGGTTCGTCCGGTTGCTCCTGGGCCAGTGCCGTCAAGCCAAAGTTGGCCATTAGCAGTAGGAAGACCGTAGTTGCTAAGAGGACACGCCAGCTTGAAAGTCGACGCATCGATTGAATTGAATGCCTGCTCATATAGATTTCTCTTCACCTGGCCCATCCTCATTCTGTCCACGTGTCGGTGGCTGCCTGGATGGCAATCCTTTCATTTTACGAAGAGAAGTCGGATTGGTCACCTGGATGGCAACTATCCCCTTGAACTGAGGTATATGATGCAGTGCGAGCTCTGACCATATCCGGTGCAGGTTCTGACCTACTTTGCGGCTGAATAATGCTCAATGAGCTTTGCCGTAATTTCGACTTCATGCTCCATGGTTAGCTTTGCAAAGCGCTCTCGGCTCTTCTCCAATGTTTGGACGCCTGCCTCGGTTCGTCCTTCCTGGCTTTGCATGGTGCCATAGGCTCGGTACAGGTAGGCGGCGATGAAGTCGTCTCCAGTCTGTTCTGCCACCCGAACACCTCGCTTGAAGACTTGCTCCGACTCTTCGATTCGCTTTTGTAAGTGCCGGATCTGGCCGAGCGTGTAGCAGGCATATGGCTGCACGCGGGGATTCTCAGACTGAATGGCTCGTAGCGCGTGCGTTTCTGCCTTCTCCAATTGGCCGGTCTCAAAGTAAGCTTCGGCGAGGTTGCTGCTGATATAGGCAATGCGTAGGTCGTGCTTGATTTCTTCGAAGAAGCTCAAAGCTGCTTCGTGGGGCGCGATGGCTTCCACGAACCGTCTTTGGTTGAGCAGGAAGCCCGCTACCTCGGCCCTCATATTCTCCAGACTGAGCCGATCGCCTGATCTCTCGAAGTACGCCATTGCGTCCTGTGCGTAGTCGTAGGCAGCCGGAAAGTCGCCATGATTTCCTGCGGCGATGGCCAGCAGTTGCTTGGTCAGGCCAATCAACTTCGTATCTGACACTTCTTCAGCCATCTGTAGCGCGGTTTGTAGATGCTTCTGCGCCATCATATTGTCGCCCTGGGCCATTAGTACCCACGCTTTTAGCCGTTCGACCTCGAACTGAGCGACAATCGTTTCACGCTGCGCCTTTTCAAGATGGGCCTGTTCAATGTGTACCTGGGCGCGCTTGCGGTGCAGTTGGACGATATTGGTGGAGATTCTGCCTAACACATCGATAGCACTGTCGTATTGTGCCAGCGTGGCGTCAAGGTCGCCGCGAATCAGGTGAGCTTGCCCCCACTGCTCCATGGCGTCGGCGGTGATCTGCTCATCCATATGCCAGCTGTAACCATCAATGTTTTCGAGTACGCTGGCTGCATCGCCATATAAAAGGTTCAAGCGGTCCTGGATGACTTTCAGGCGTTTGGCGCAGGTCTCTGACAAAGCGGCCGAACTGGCGTCTGCAAATAAAGCGTGGGCAGCACCTGCTTTGCCTTGTTCAATCTCAATATCCTGATAGTCGTACCATAGGTCAACGGCTTCTTCTCGACGGTCTGCTTGCCAAAGATGGAAGGCCGCCTCTGTATATTGTCCGAGCTGAGCCCGAATCAGGGCGCCTTGCTGCTGTACCTGTTGTCGTTGCTCCGACGAAAGTTCATCGTAGACCAGTTCGCGAAAGAGACTCAGAAGCGCGACCCCACCCTGCGTATCTTCCTTAAGAAGATTGCGCGCCTGCAAGCTCTCAAACCCCTCACGTTCTTGCCAGTTTGTTCGTGGAGCAAAGGCGCGAAAGACGGAGAGCGACATCAGGACCTCTTTTTCACCTTTGCTCAAGCGCTTCCACAGGCGATTGAATAGTGGGTGGAGCGAAGGGGCTTGAGCCATATGCCGATGGCCGGTCAGTTTCATTCCCAATCTGAAGCGCGATGTAGAGTTCCAGGAAGCGGGGGTTGCCTTCAGTGACGGCGTGCAGGCGCCGTGCGGTGTTCACCGGTAGTCCAGCTCGCGCGAGCAGCCTGGTCGTTTCGGCCAGCGATAGCGGCTGAAGTTCGTGGTGAGTGTCTGTGTCAATTAGGGCACGCTGTCCAATCAGGAGCAATGGTGCAGGGCCACGCAGACCTTCCAATAGTTCAAGCAGTTGTTTATGCGTTCCGTGTCGAGGTTGGGCTGAGGCTGTATGGAGCAAATCAACTTCGTCGAAACAGAGCAGGGCCGGTAGTTCGCTGGCACAATCCAGGTCTTCACGCAGAAAGCCCAGGATTTGTTGCAGATTGGTGAGCTCGCCCTCAGTGGCCATCAGCTGCAGCCATAGATTGGGGCAGCCAATCTGGTGCAGAAAGTGCGCCAGGCTCTGGACGACGCTGGTCAGATTATCGTTCAGTCCCGGCCTAAAAGTGTGCCAGAATACAGCGTCAGTGGGCCAGCGGTTGACCAGTTCTGCTCCCACAGACGTCTTGCCGATGCCTGCGGTTCCTGTCAACGCAACTGAGCGTCCCTCCAGCAGCGTGGCAGAACAATCGCGAAGGAGTTGGTTTCGCCCGACGAGATAGGGGGCCTGTGGTTGTTCCAGCCGGAGGCTCGGACGAACCAGGCGCAGCAATGCCTGGGCCAGACTGTTTCTGGCGAGATGCAGATGGGCGAAGAACCGCGTCTCGCTGACATTCAGCATGTCGTACATCGCCCCGACTGTGTGGGGCGGACTACGCGGCGGAAAATAGCGGCGCAAGTAGCGCAGGTCTAACAGCAGAAACTGGTAACGACTGCCCAACGCTTCTGTCAACCGCTCTTGTTCCACCAGTCTGAGCAATGGCCCTTGGGATTGTGGGGGCTCACCGGGCCACATGGAATCGGCCGCCCGATGAAGCAGCTTTTGCAGCGCGCGCCCACGTCCTGATGTGGTCTCGGGCGCTGGATCGTCGTGCAGATTGGAGCCGAGAAAGTAGGGTGTGGCGAACGGAGAGTATTGACCTAGCCATTGCGGGTCATTACAATGTTTTAAAGCGTTTGTGAGTGCTATTCCGAACTGTTCTGCCGGATTTCTCTCTGTAGCCATGACCAGGCTCTCGCACGGTTGAGATCGGCTCCTCTCGTACCATTATACATCCTTTCCAATTCAAGATTCCGGTAAGTTGTGAACAGCCGTTCATTTTGTGGATCGTTGTTGTGTTCGCCGCTCTGTTTTCAAGGAGGAAGACATGGACGAGCTACGTATATTCTGGAAGATTGTTGTTGACACGACCTGCGCTGAGCCCAAAGATTACGATGTGAGGAGACGTTGTGAAAGACGTTGTGAAAAAGGAAGTGGGTGTTTGGGGAAATGATGATGGCGTCTGGCATCGATACCTATGGAGACGTTTCAATCTCGATGCCGATAGTGGAAGGTGCGACGAAAGGGCAGTGCTCAGATTAGCTGTGACGAAATCTGTTTCGATAATTGTTACCTGCGGATCAGTGATCCGGGCTTGAACTAGGCAGCGAACTGAGCAGGATATGGGGGTCGTGTACTCAATTGCTAGGGAGGTACCCAGCAAGCGTTCCTGTGAGCGCCCGGCAATTCGTAGATATCAAAGGTCAGCTCTACTACGTAGGCAGAAATATTATGCTTACGGCTGAATTCAAGGCCGAGGCTGAAGGCTTCACTCGCTATTCGAGTTCCCAATGTACAGGCCAACTGAATGGCCGATTCTGTCCCACATAGACCACTGGTTGTTAGCGAGTTGAAAGTTAATGGAACCGGTCGACGACGCGCGCTCTGGCACATGTCCAGGGACATCCCTATTTCTCGCATCCGTATGTCTGTCTCGGATCACCACGTGCTTACCGTGAGTCAAGACCAGAATGTTGTTGTTACAGAAGATTCGGTAGACTATCAAGGGTCACCCTACTTCGAGTTTCTGCTAGACAGCATTCCGATCCGCAGGCCAGCGATCGATAAACACGAGCATCTCTTTGACACTGGTCCAATAGAGTTCTACGTAGGTTATTCACCAAGCAAAGGTGGACAGCTAGACGGGTGCGTGCGGCGTATCGTCTTTGACCCAAACGCTTCCTGTTTGGTTTGCACCATGTAATCTGATTCCGTCGAACGGCTGATAGGAGGGGCCGGGCTTCAAGGAAGCTCGGCCCTTTTTCTTTGTCTGCGAGAGCCTACCAAACAAACGGGAGTAAGAGGGCCGCTCCCGGGAGTTTTGGCGCCCGTCTGCCCCTAGCATTTTAGGTAGATGGGCAACGGTAGGCAGCACGCTTTCGAACTCCACTGACGCAACTGAGTGGCCAAAGACGTTCCAGTCGCCCTTAACCAGGCCACCTCACTCGCACCTATCTCGCGGTCTAACAAGGATAGATCGCTACCCTGCTTACCCCTGAGTCGGTGCAGCCTGGAGCACCTGCTGTCCATCTAGAAGCATAACGGCAGCACCTGGCAGCCCGCACTCGACAACCACATCTTCTCCCACCCCTCAACCAATTTCTCGCCAACGAGTCGCGCGCTCCAGCTTCACAAGCAGGCAGGTGCTTATGACGTTGAGGAGCGGTGAGCGATGAACGGTGGGACATTCCAAACGAAGCAGGCAGAGCACGAAGTGAGTAGGATAGCCTGCGCCATACTCTGCAAGATAGCAGGTTGGTGGTTGGCACAGATAGTGCTGGCTCTGGTTGTCATAGTACTGACACTGTCGGCCTGTGATATCACCCCGCACATGACCAGTGTCCAGCCAGTCGTATGGACCGATGAGCTGAACGCGCTGGCGCTGCCGTCGCTATCCGACTCAGGTCGCGATCTGGAAAACGATATCAGCTGTTCCGAGCCACGGCCCGAAATGGCGACAATCTGTGCTCTGCGTGAGGCGTACTATCTGGAACGAACTGTGCGCCTGGAGCTGTGGCATATGATTGACCAGGATGGGACACGTGGGGAGTGCGTTGATGTTAGCCATGCAACGGTCCTGGACGGACGCTACCTGGTCACTCACAATCACTTTCCGGTTCCGCTGACACAACTTCTGGACGCACCCGGCGACTACGCCATTCGCGCGTCTGTCTATAGGACGAATGGCGAGATTGTGCTGAAGGATGTGCCGCCGACGGCGTTCAACCTGGTTCTGGCTGACGAGCAGACCGCCGTGCTCGACTTCTTTGAGTACGCCGGTCAGGGTTTGTTTGAAGCAGTGGGCGTGCCCTCAGCCATGTTCGCCAGTGGGGAAACCATTCGTTTTGCGGTAGACGCCGAGTTGGCGCAGGTTGATTGGGACGGCGAGACGGCTCACATCGACTGGGTTCATTTGCGGCAGATAGTCAGGGACGATGGCCCCCCTTGCCTTGTGATAGACAATTTCGTCGGGCATGGGGCCTCAGGGGGCGGCGTCTTCTGGAACGGGTACCACGTTGGCAACAACTGGACGCGGGTAACTGAGCTCGATAGTCGGGAAGGAACCGTCTTTGATCAGTTTACTGTTGTAGCCCTCAATGACTGGTAGCCGGTCGCGGGGTTTGATTAGCTTTCGCTGTCGTAACCCAAGACCGGCGCCAGCCAGCGTTCGGCCGTTTCCATGTCCCACCCCTTGCGTGCGGCGTAATCCTCTACCTGGTCGCGGTCGACACGACCGAGGCCGAAGTAAGCTGCCTGCGGATGGGCGAAGTAGTAGCCACTGACAGCCGCCGCGGGCATCATGGCGTAACTCTCGGTGAGGGTGATGCCCGCCGTGGTGGGCGCGTCCAGCACGCGGAACAGCTCGCCCTTCTCGGTATGGTCGGGGCAGGCCGGGTAGCCGGGCGCGGGGCGAATGCCCTGGTACTTCTCGGCGATCAGGTCATCGCTGTCCAGCGTTTCGCCCTCGGCATAGCCCCAATAGCGGGTGCGGACCTGGGCGTGCATGTACTCGGCCAGGGCTTCGGCCAGCCGGTCGGCGAGTGCTTTGGCCAGGATGGCGTTGTAGTCGTCGTTGGCGGCTTCGAAGCGGGCCACGACAGCGTCCAGCCCGATGCCTGTCGTGACGGCAAACATGCCGACTGTGTCGACCGGGCCGGTGGACATGGGGGCGATGAAGTCGGCGAGCGCCAGGTTGGGCCGTCCGGGCGGCCGTTCCATCTGCTGCCGCAGGGTGTGGATGGTCGTTAGCGGGGCATCGCCGTTGGCGGCTGCTGTTTCGTCGGCCCAGACGACAATGTCGTCGCCATCGGCTGCGGCGGGATAGAGACCGATGACGGCGTTGGCCTGCAGCCACTTCTCCTCGATGATGCAGTCGAGCATCTCCAGCGCGTCCGCATAGAGCTGGCGAGCCGATTCGCCCACGATCTTGTCATCGAGAATGCCGGGGTATGTGCCGTGCAGCTCCCAGGCAGAGAAGAAGGGTGTCCAGTCGATGTAGGGACGAATCTCGGCCAGCGGGATGTTTTCGAGCACGGTCCGGCCCGGCTGGTTCGGCGCGGGCGGTGTGTAGCTGTCCCATTCGACGGGCAGGCGATTGTCGCGGGCGGTGGCGAGAGTGACCAGCTTTTTGCGCGACGTGCGGCCTTCGCGGCTCTTGCGCAGCGCCGCGTACTCTTCGCGGACGTCGGTGGCGAACGGCGTGCGCTGCTCCTCGTTGAGCAGCTGGCTGACGACGCCTACGGCGCGGGAGGCGTCGAGCACGTGGATGACCGGGCCGCGCTGGTACTCAGGTTCAATCTTGACGGCCGTGTGGACTTTGGACGTGGTCGCCCCGCCGATGAGCAGGGGCAGGTCGAAGCCCTGACGCTCCATCTCGCGGGCCACATGGCGCATCTCTTCCAGCGAGGGGGTGATCAACCCGCTGAGGCCAATGATATCCACCTCGCGCTCGCGAGCAGTCTCCAGAATTTTGTGCGTCGGGACCATCACGCCGAGGTCGATGACGTCGTAATTGTTGCAGCCGAGCACGACGCCGACGATGTTCTTGCCGATGTCGTGGACGTCGCCCTTGACGGTGGCCATCAGAATGCGGCCGACCGGGCCGGTGTCGCCGCTGGCCAGCTTTTCCGCTTCAATATAGGGGATAAGGTGGGCAACAGCCTGCTTCATGACGCGGGCGCTCTTGACGACCTGGGGCAGGAACATCTGCCCCGCGCCGAACAGGTCGCCGACAATGTTCATGCCGTGCATCAGCGGCCCTTCGATGACGTCGAGCGGTTTGCTCGGCCTGCTGCCGGGCTTCCTCCACGTCGTCGACGACATAGGTGCCGATGCCCTTCACCAGCGCGTGGGAGAGGCGTTCGTCGACCGGCAGATGTCGCCAGGCCAAATCCTCGACCTTGTCCCTGGCCTCACCCTTGACGGTGCTCGGCAAAGACAACGAGGCGCTCTGTGGCGTCTTCGCGCCGGTTGAAGAGCACATCCTCAACATGCTCCTTCAACTCCGGGTCCAGGTCAGCGTAGATGGCCAGCTGCCCGGCGTTGACGATGCCCATGTCCATGCCCGCCTGAATGGCGTGGTAGAGGAATGCGGAGTGGATCGCTTCGCGGACCGGGTTGTTGCCGCGGAAGGAGAAGCTGATGTTGCTGACGCCGCCGCTGATCAGCGCATGGGGCAGTGTCTGCTTGATCTGGCGCGTGGCTTCGATGAACGCCATGCCGTACTCGTTGTGCTCCTCGATGCCGGTGGCGATGGCGAAGATGTTGGGGTCGAAGATAATGTCCTGCGGCGGGAAGCCGACTTCTTCAGTCAGGATGCGATAGGCGCGGGTGCAGATATCGACCTTGCGCTCGACGGTGTCGGCCTGACCTTCTTCGTCAAAGGCCATGACGATGACGGCCGCGCCGTAGCGGCGGGCCAGCTGCGCCTGGCGGATGAACTCGGCCTCGCCTTCCTTCATGCTGATCGAGTTGACGATGCTCTTGCCCTGCACGCATTTCAGGCCGGCTTCAATGACACTCCATTTGGAAGAGTCGATCATGACCGGCACGCGGGCGATGTCCGGTTCCCCGGCAATCAGATTCAGGAAGCGGGTCATCGCCGCTTCGGCGTCGAGCATCCCTTCGTCCATGTTGACGTCGATGATCTGCGCGCCGTTCTCCACCTGCTGCCGGGCAACGTCGAGGGCGGTCATGTAGTCGCCGTTGAGAATGAGCTTGGCAAAGCGGCTGGAGCCGGTGACGTTGGTACGTTCGCCAACGTTGACGAAGTTGGTTTCCGGGCCGACGACCAGCGGTTCCAGACCACTCAGGCGCAGGCGCGGCTCGATGGCTGGGAGCGGACGGGGCGGCAGGTCGCGGACCGTCTCGGCAAACGCCTTGATGTGGGCCGGTGTCGTGCCGCAGCAGCCACCCACGACGTTGAGCATCCCTTCGGCGGCGTAGTCGCGCAAGACGGCTGCCATCTGCTCCGGCGTGTCGTCGTACTCGCCGAACTCGTTGGGCAGCCCGGCGTTGGGGTAGATGTGAGTGTAGGTGCCCGCGACTTGCGACAGGGCGTAGGTGTAGTCGCGGAACGCCTCGGCCCCCAGCGCGCAGTTCAGCCCCACAATCAGGGGCCGGGCGTGCATGACGGAGTACCAGAACGCTTCGGTTGTCTGGCCGGAGAGGGTACGGCCGCTGGCGTCGGTGATCGTGCCGGAGATCATCAGCGGCAATTCGCGGCCGATCTCCTCAAAGTAGCGGGTGATGCCGAAGAGGGCGGCTTTGGCGTTGAGCGTGTCGAAGATCGTTTCGATGAGCAGCAGGTCTGCCCCGCCGTCGACCAGACCACGGGCCGCTTCGGTGTAGGTGGCAGCCAACTCATCGAACGTGACATTGCGGTAGCCGGGGTCGTTGACATCGGGCGAGATCGAAGCAGTGCGGTTGGTAGGGCCGAGTGCGCCGGCCACGAAGCGGGGGCGCGACGGATCACGTCGTTCCATTTCGTCCCGCGCTTCGGCCGCCAGACGGGCAGAGGCCAGATTGATCTCATACGCCAGGTCTTCCATGCCGTAATCGGCCTGGGAGATGCGATTGGCGTTGAAGGTGTTGGTCTCAAGCATATCCGCCCCCGCCTCCAGATAGGCGAGGTGGATGGCCCGAATGATGTCGGGTTGGGTCAACGCCAGGATATCGTTGTTGCCCTGCAAGTCGCGGGGCCAGTCGGCGAAGCGCTCGCCGCGGAAGTCGGCCTCGTTCAGTTGGTAGCTCTGGATCATCGTGCCCATGGCACCATCCAGAACCAGAATCCGCTCGCTCAAGGCTTGTTTTAGTTGCTCAGTCCGTGTCATCGCTCACTCTCAATGGTCGTCTGGGTCAGGTCAGAAAAAGGCCTCTCAGAGAGGAGAGGCCTTCTACTATATTATAGACTATTGTGCGTCGCCTGTCCGGGTCTGGCCGGGCGGCCAGGTCGGAGTCCGGCGGCTTACGGGTAGTTCTGCCAGCCGGAGAAGGTCGCTCCGTCGGCGACAAGCACAACGGTGTACTTGATGCGCATGGGGTACCATTCGGCAGGGTCGTTGCCGCCCCAGTCGTCGCTGGTCTTCAGGCTGACCGGGTCGTTCTGGCCGTCACGGATGATGAAGCCCATCTTGAGCCGTGGCTCGCTGTAGTCGACCGCCTTGCCGCCCTTCTTCCACATCTCATCCAGGGAGAAGGACCAGGTTTCAACCGTTCCGGGGACGCCGGCCACATTGTTGCCCTTGCAGTTCTCGCGCAGGTTCTTCTGGGCATCTCGCTGCCAGAAGCACCAGCCCAGCTTCATGTCTGGCTGATTCTTGGGAATGCTGATGATCTGTGCCCGGGTGTAGATGCGGCCGTCGGCAAAGTTAACGGGCGTGGTCCAATCCTGCTCCAGGAACTCAGACTCCTTGTCCATGATGAAGCCGCTCTGCACCTGGCGCACATCTTCGTCGTAGAAGTAGATGACCATCTCATTCTCCCCATCGCCTGGTGGCGGTGGCGGAGGGGGCGGCGGAGGTGGTGGCGGCGGCGGCGGCGCGTCGCTGGTTACCAACGCGATATCGTCCAGACTCATCTCCAGGCCTTTGCCCTTTGGCAGCTTGAACTGCAGCCGGGCGTCGTCCACCTGCCCGCTGAAGCCGCTGGTGGTGAAGATGACGGTGAACCGCTGCCAGTCTGGAGTCAGGTCAAACCCTTCGTTGGAGAGACCGTAGTTGGTGCGTGGCTTGGTTTGCTGCAGCAGCGTAGCCTTGACCGTCACGTAGTCGGCCGACCGACCGTAGAAGCTCAGTTCATACGTCGCACCGGGAGCCAACGTGATGTCCCGCTGGAACAGTTGGCCTACTCCGTTGGTCTTGGTGCTAACAACCTGGGCGGCGGCGCTGCCGCTGGCGGCAGGCGGCCCGGCAACGTCAGTGCAGTTCTTGCACTGCCAGCCCTCAACACCGTTCTCGAAATCACCATTACTGACGGCGTTGTATCCGTCTGTCGGTGGCGGCGGTGGTGGCGGTTCTGGTGTGGGTGGCGTCGGCGACGGCTCAGGTGTTGGCGGTGTCGGTGATGGATCGGGATCGGGTGTTGGTGGGGTGGGTGACGGATCGGGATCGGGCGGCGGCGGTGGCGGTACATCGCCAGTCGTCAGAACGATCGTGTCGATGCTCATCTCCAGCCCACTGCCGCGCGGGAACTTGAACTGGACCTGGCCGTCGGTGACCGGGTTGTTGAAGCCGCTGCTGGTGAACGGAATGGTGAAGAGCTGCCAATCGGCCGTCAGGGTGACCAGTTCGTTGCGCAGTCCGTAAAAGTCGCGGGGTGCAACGCCTTGAACTACCGACACCTTCAACGTCACATTGTCAGGCGACTTGGCGTAAAAGCTGAGGGTGTAATCGGCGTTTGGTTCCAGCGACAGGTTCTTCTGGAAAAATTGGGCGACGCTGTTGCTGGATGTGGTCACGACTTGACCGGAAGCGCTGCCGCTGTGGGCAGGCGCCCCCGCGCTGTCGGCACAGTTCTTGCATTGCCAGCTGTCTACGCCGTTTTCGAAGTCGCCGTTGGTAATGGCGTTGCCGACATCAGCGCGCAGCGCGGCCGGAGCCACAATCAGCGCCATGACCAGTGCCCCCAAGCACACGGCCATGAAGATGCCTACGGTCCGCATTCGCTCCTTTCGGTTCATCATACCTTGTCTCCTTATTGGACTCATTCCTTCCTTACTCTTTTCCGGGTCTGTCCGCGATGCCTGCTGTCTCCGGCCCACTCCCGATGGGCTCAGGCAGCAAAAAAGGCAACCGTCGAACAGTCCGGCCAGCCTCCTCAGGTTGCTAAGTGTGGCATGGCTGGCTTACGAACAGCCTTAATTAGTACCGATGTCCTATCGATCAGGGGATGTAATTGTCCCAGCCAGAGAAACCAGCGCCCTGCTCAACGACGACCACGGTGAAGCGTATGTCGAGCGGGTACCATTCGGCCGGGTCTTCGCCGTTCCACGGCGGCCAGTCGCCTTTGTCGCTGACGGGCTGATTCTTGCCGTTGCGCACGGCAAAGCCCGCCCGGCGTCGCGGCTCGCTCCAATCTACCGGAAGCCCGTTCTTTTTCCACAGGTCGGGAACGGGGCGGGACCAGGTGACGACGGTGCCGGCTACGCCGGGCACGCGATCGCCGGCGCAGTTTTCTGCGTCACCCTGCCAGAAGCAGAAGCCGAGACGCATATCTTCCTGCGGCACGGGCATGCCGAAGATTTCGGCGCGGAAGTAGAGCGTTCCTTCGGCGTAGTTGATTGGCCCGGTCCAGTCGCCATTGGCGATTGGCGGGATGTCCATGGCGAAGCCGCCTTCGTCGATGGTCACCGGCTTATTCCAGTCGTAGACCAGCATCTCTTCGCCGGGCGGCAGGGTTGGGGTGACGGTCGGCGTCGACGTAGCCGTCGGCTCAGCGGTGGCCGTAGGCGTCACTTCAGGCGTATTCGTCGGTTTTGGGGTCTTGGTGGGCCTTGGTGTGCGAGTAGGTCTGAGCGTGGCTGTTGGCTCCACCGTTTCTGTTGGCTCCACTGTGGCTGTGGCTGTCGCAGTGGCGGTCGCTGTCGCAGTTGCGGTCGCAGTGGCGGTAGCCGTTGCTGTCGCCGGTAGGGTGGCGGTAGCGGGCAAGGTGGGTAGCGGCGTCGGGCCGGCTACCTCGCCAAAGATGATTGGTGCCAGGGCACGGGATTCATTATCGGCCGCTTCCGCGCCATCGGTAGGCCTGGCCCAGTTGACGAAGGAAAGTCCGATCAACAGGATGACTACGGCGGCTGCACCAACCTGTAGGGCTTGTTTGCGTGTTATACTAACCATAGGTAGCTGTTTTTGTTCGCCACAGTTGGCAATCCAGCGTCCGATCGTAACGTGTAAAAACGACCTGTCTACTATTTGATGGAATTCCTGAGCCTGTCATGAGTGGAGCGCAGCAGAGTCAAGAACTGTGTGCAACTGCCGCCCTCGGCGGGGCGTATAGGTTGACAAGACCATCCCGCGTAGACGGAGGAACCCATGCCCGATAATGAACCGCTGAAAATTACGCTCGACGACCTGGCTGACGAGAAGCCTGCCGATGCGCCACCCGCCCAAACGGAAACCGGTGCCACCAGCCGCATGCGTGCCCAGGCAGAAGAAGCGGGTCGCCAGGTGGCTGGTAGCGTCAAAGGAACGGCCGACAAGCTGACCCAGAAGATCGCCGATAGTGCCGCCGAGGTGACCAGCCGCAGCGCCGATGCCGCCCGCGAGAAGATGGGCGAGGTGATTCAGGCCCAATCCAAGGCGACAGCCGACGCCATTGAGGCGCGATTGCGTGAGGTTGACTGGAAACAGGAAGCGCAGAAAGGGGCCGAAGGCGGCTTGCGTTGGCTGAGCCGCCGGCTGGAT
Organism: uncultured Chloroflexia bacterium; assembly: GCA_963715935.1. GTDB lineage: Bacteria > Chloroflexota > Anaerolineae > Promineifilales > Promineifilaceae > Promineifilum. The sequence continues at coordinate 281,649 of CAVQSM010000012.1, forward strand.
GATCTGGCCGGGAAGGTGTCAGATCCGCCCGCCACTGGTGACGCAGCCAAGTCGGATGGCGCCTCCGAGAGCGACAAGTAGCGGGTTTGACGATCAATTGACAGTGCCCGCTGATGCGAGTAGATTTCTGGCTATGGAAATCGAACTACGAGAAGAAGATGGCGTGACAGTGGCCACCTTGTTTGGCGAACTTGATGGTCGGTCCGCCCCATCCGTCCAGGAGACGCTGTCTTCACTGCCCCAGCCCGGCTCCCGGCTGATGCTCGATATGTCCGGTGTGAGTTATATCTCCAGCGCAGGATTGCGGGCGTTGCTGATGCTATACCGCCAAATTATTGGCAATGACGGTCAGGTGGTCCTTGTTGGCCTGCCGGAAAGTATTGAGGATATGATGGCTGTGACCGGCTTCCTGGATTTCTTCGCGGCGTACGACACCTATGGGGAGGCGTTTGCCGCCCTGAACGCGCCCCCGGCCTGAGCCTGATCCGCGGCCCCGCGTCGCGTCCGCTGACCAGCGGCCTTCACTTCCTCCCCTCTACCCTGAACGATCACTACTCCCCGACCGCTGCGACGTTGAGCGTGGGGGGCGTGCGTCCGGTCGCGGCATAGAAGGCGCGGAGCGCGTCGCGATTGTTAGCGAAGACGAGCGCCTCATCAACGTCGTCCATCAGACCGTAATGAGTGAGGAGTTCCTGCAATTCGTCGCTGGCCCGCGAGATGGCGAACACAATCCCTTTTTCTTCCATCAATTTGATCGTGTGCTCCAGCGCATCCGCGCCCGTGGTATCTACGTCGATGATCGCTTCGGCGTCGAGAACGAACCATTCCAGCGCTTCGCCGCCTTCATGGCTAACAATGGTGGCGACGGATTCCGAGAAGATGTTGGCATTGGCGAAGATGATGGGATCACCGAAGCGGTAGATCGCCAGCCCTGGTACCGACCGCAGCCGACTGCTGCCGGCAGTGACTGAGAAACTGTCGCCATCGGATGATGTTGTCAGCACAGCCGAATGGGGCTTGGACATCCGTCCGACGAGTTCGACAGCCGACAGCAGGAAGGCGATGACTACAGCCGGAATGGCGCCCAGAACGAGAACGCACAGCATACAGATGAGCGCGATCCAGAACTCCGAGCGCCGCATGTGGAACAGCTCTCGGAACTCGGCTACTTCAATCAGCCCGATGACGGCGTTGGCGACAATGCCGCCCAGCACGGCGTTGGGCAGCTCGGCCAGCAGGTCCGTGAAAAAGATAATGACAATCAAAACCGCGATGGCGGCGACAACACTTGGGATCTGGCTGCGAGAGCCCATGCTGTCCATTGCGGCCGAACGGGAGGCGCTGACACCGATTGACATTCCGCCACTCAGGCCGGCGGCCACGTTGGCTGCACCATAGGCGAAGCTTTCCTGGTCACCATCCACTTTGTAGTTGTAGGTCTGCGCGTACTTGCGGGCGATGAGTAATCCCTCCGCCATGGTGACGGCGCAGATGGCGATGGCGCCGGGAATCAGGCGCAGGTAATCACTGAAGGTGACGTCGGGGATACGTATGTCGGGGATGCCCGGTGGTATCGGGCCCAGCACGGTCACGCCGACTTCAGTCAGATTGAAGATACTGACCACAACCGTCATGGCGATCAGGGCGATCAGTGCTCCGGGCAGCCTGGGCGCATACCGCTTGAGCAGTCGGATAATGGCGATGGTGCCCACGCCGAGGGCGACGGAGTACCAGTTTGCCTGCGGAATCTCGCCTATCAAGGCAACCACTTCTTGGAAGAAGCCGTCTGCCTCCACCGACACGCCCATGATCTTTTCGATCTGGCCGAACAGGACCTCTATACCCAGTCCACTGATGAAACCGATCAGGACGGCCTTAGACAGGAAATTAGCCAGGTAACCGAGCCGGAAGAGCCAGAACAGGAAGAAAAAGACGGCGCATAGCAGGGCCAGGGCCAGCGCCAGTTCGATATAGCGCGGCTCGCCGATCATCGCCAGCGGCGCCAGCAGTGAGCTGATGAGCGCGGCGATGGCTGCATCCGGACTGGCGACCACATTGCGCGACGTGGCAAAGATAGCGTAGGCGATGCAGGGCAGAATGGCGGCGTACAGTCCGACCTCCGCCGGCAACCCTGCTACCTGGGCGTAGCCGATGTTCAGCGGAATCATCAGCGCGGCAAGCGTGACACCCGCCAGGATTTCGGTGGGTAGTTGGCTGCGCTCGACCCCGCGTAGTCCGGCAAACAAGGTGGGCCATCTGAAACGAGATGGGCTCGTAGCCGGGTCTTTTGTCTGCGACGCCATGCGTTTTCTCCTGAAGCGATTGGCCCACAACCGGACGCGAAATGATTGTCCGGGCGATCGTACCAGCATTCGCTGCTGCACTCAATGCATTAGCCGTCGTGTTTCGGCACAACTTCAACTGACTGGCGCAGCTTAATGATCGAGTCGGCGGGGTAGAACCCTTTGCGCAGACTGAGGTTGGCGTAGACAAGCGTCCGCGGACCGATGATGCAGCCAGGGTTGAGTACGGAGTTGCACCCTGTCTGGGCATCATCGCCGAGAATCGCACCAAACTTGGCCAACTCTGTGTCGTACGCTTCTCCATCAAGAACGATCTTGATGGTCGGTCGCTTCCCCGTCGTCTTGTCCTTCTCGCTCAGCACGCCCAGATTGCTCAGCTTTGTGCCCGCGCCCAGGTTGACGCGATGGCCGAGGATGGAGTCGCCGACGTAGGCAAAGTGGGGGGCGGCCGCGCCGGGCAGGAGCAAGGCGTTCTTGGCTTCGCTGGCGTGGCCCAGCGTGCTGCCCGCCATCATGACGACGTTCTCGCGCACGTAAGCGCCATGACGGACGGTCGCCCCAGCGGCGATGTAGGCCGGGCCTGCTATGTAGGCGCCCGGTTCGATGACCGCCCCTTCGCCGATGTAGATTGGTTTATCGCCCAGCGCGGCTCCGGCCATCACCGTGCCCAGCACCGTCTGTCGCCCTTCGGTCAGCCGGGCCACGTGGCTGCCGATTTCCGGCAGCGCCTGCCAGACAACATCACAGCCCTCGAAGAACGTGGCTACCTCGGGGTCGCTCAGGTCGAAGAAGGCGGCTGGGTGGAGTGTTGACTGGGTCATGTAGATACCTCCTGACGGGAGATAGGTGGGGCCTAGTTGTCGTCCTTCACCCGGTGCACCCCGTCGCGTGTAATCTGGTAATGGTCCAGGTCGCGGGCGACGAATGTATTGGGGAAGGTGGCACGGGCCTCGCGGCGGATCTCTCGTTCGGAGTAGCGCCGCGATAGATGGGTGAGGATGAGCGCCTTGACATTGGCATCGCGAGCCAGTTCGGCCGCTTGCGTGGCGGTCAGATGGCCGAATTCGCCAGCCATGTCCGTCTCTGCGGCCAGGTAGGTTGACTCAATGACCAGCGCGTCGGCGTCGCGGACGATATCGACCAGCGTGTCGGTGCGACCGACGTCGCCGATGTGGACGTACTTGGTGCCCGCCTGCTCCTCACCCAGCACGTCGTCCGGCTCGACGGTGCGGCCGTCTGCCAGCGTGATCGCCTCGCCGCGCACCAGCCGCGCCCGCTCCGGCCCGAACGGCACGCCCAGCGCTTCCGCCTTCTCGGCCATGAACGGGCGGTGGGGCTTCTCCTCGAACAGGAAGCCGAGGCAGCCCGGCCCGCGGTGGGTGACGCCGAAGGCGGTCAGGCGGAACTTGTCGTCGGCGCAGATGATGTCGCCCGGCTTCGTCTCGTGCAGGGTGATGTCGATGGGCGGGCGATGGCCGGCGAAGACGACGCGAAAGAGCAGATCGCCCACGCGGGAGAGGGTGGCCCGGCCGCCGTAGATGTCGAGATGATCCAGGTTTTCCCAGCGGCTGAGCGTGCTGACCAGCCCGCCGAGGCCCAGAATGTGGTCGAGATGGCCGTGGGTCAGCAGGACGGTGTCGAGCCGCTTGAAGCCCAGACCGCTGCGCAAAATCTGGCGCTGCGTGCCTTCGCCGCAGTCGAGCAGGAAGCGATATTGGCGGTGGAGAATGATGTGGCTGGCCAGTCCTCGCGTCGCGGTCGGTGCGGAAGAGGAGGTGCCCAGAAAGATAAGTTCAAACATAGTTGGCCAAAAGAGCGGCGCGGCGTGCGGTTGCTGATCAGGCGGCGAAGTTGCCACGGGTATTGTCCTAGAAAGGGGGGATTTCGGCAATGGCGGGTGCTTTGGTGGCGTTGGGCGGCATCGCACCACAGTGGCGTGCCAGGCTGAATCGAGCGTCCAGCCCCCTGGCTTACCCGGTTGGCGGCTGGGGAACGTGCGGCCGAATTCTCCCTGTTTACTTTGTACCGGAACCGATCTATCATTCGGCAAAGGAGGTGATGCAGGCGATAAGTGGGCGGCGATGCGGCAGGGAGAGGGGTCGTGGGTGAGCGGCAACTACGCCCGTTATGACGCATTCGGCGGCTACCGCACCAAGCCCAACCACACGGTCAATCCGGGCATCAGCGATCGGGGGTACACCGGCCACCGGATGAACAACACCGGCCTGGACGACCTGGGCCTCATCTACATGAACGCCCGCTACTATGTGCCGGAGGTGGGTCGCTTTGCCAGCCCGGATATGATTGTGCCGGATCCGGGGAATCCGCAGAGCTTTAATCGATACTCGTACGTTAACAACGATCCAATTAATCAGACAGATCCTTCTGGCCACTCACCACAAAGGCCTTTGTACTTGGCGGATGGCGGCGCACAGGTCAGTAGCGCTTTTCCGTTATGGCAGGAGGCGCTTGCTACAGGCATGAGCTTAGTCGCTATTCAGCAAGCTTATAGAATTGCGAACGAGAATCCAGAGGCGATGTGGGCGATTCATGATGCATTAGTGGAGACGCGGGCCAGCACATATAATGATCCATCCCCCGATCCAGAAGAGGGGGGTCTAGGACCAAACGTTTTGCCGCTTCCGGATCGCGACGATGATCGACAGTACCTTTACCATTATACAAATGAGCAAGGTCTTGAAGGGATTCTTAGTAGCCAGCAACTGCTTCCCTCGCTGCCAAGAGCTGGGGGAGGAGACGCACAACACGGGCCCGGACAATACTTCACCGATATTAGCACTGAGGACACACAAGGCCGAACGCCAGCTCAACTCAGTCGCGCTCTATATAACATGCCTCAAGCAGCCCACAGGGTAAGCCATTATGTTATAGTAGACGTGACCGATCTTGCTGTGAAGAATGTATCCCCCGTTTATAGCAGGACGTTTGGCCCCAGATATATCTATTTGTATCAGTCAATGGAGCCACTAAACTTGTCTGGGCGCATTGTTGGATTTGGCGAAACGCCTTTTGACTAGCGCCGCCGTAGCCAGGTCGAACTTACGAGTTACCAATGAAATTTACGCAAGAAACTGGTCTACCCACATCTACAGAAGGGCTGATTGCTTATCTAAATCAACTTCTCGATCTTAACTTCGCCACCGAACAGACTAATGGACAGTGGGAGCTTTGGGGTGGAGATCAGATATTCCTAGTAGGCACCCGTAACGAAGTGTGCTCATTCCTTTATGGACAAGCTCTGGTTTTCACATCCTTGCCTGAGCATATAATAGAGCAAATTCGGATAGATTGGAGTTGACAAGAGAACACTCTATTGGTCACGTCGTAGAAGAATAACAACACGGGCCTGGACGACCTCGACCTCATCTACATGAACGCCCGCTACTATGTGCCGGAGGTGGGCCGCTTTGCCAGCCCGGATACGATTGTGCCGGATCGGGAATCCGCAGAGCCCGCACTCGTACGACAACGCCCCCGAGGCAGCGACAAGAAGCCCGGGGACGTACATGGGGCGGGTGTGTGAACAGGGTCGCGCTAGCTCTGGACGGCAAACGCCACCAGCACCGACTGCACCAGAATGCGCACGTCCAGCAGGACCGACCAGTTGCGGATGTAGGACGATTCCAGCTTGAACCGTTCGTCCAGGTCGCGTCCGCAGCCGCTGACCTGCCACAGACCGGTCAGGCCGGGCATCACGTCGGTGTAGCCCTTGACGCGGTCGCTGTACTTGAGCAGTTCGCCGCGGGTCATCATGCGCGGGCCGACCAGCGACATGGAGCGCTCCAGCACGTTGAACAGCCGGGGCAGTTCGTCCAGGCCGGAGCGACGCAGCAGACGGCCGACGCGCGTCAGGCGCGGGTCATCGGCAATCGCTTCGCCGCGCATCACTTCCATCCACTGTTCGCGGTGGCGGATGAGCCGTTCGTTGCCGTTGAGGTGCATGGTGCGGAACTTGTAGGCGTAGAATTCGCGCCCGCCGCGCCCCACCACGCGCCGCCGGTAAAAGACCGGGCCGGGCGAGTCGAGCTTGATCAGCAGGGCGATGGTGAGCAGCAGGGGGGAGACCAACAGCAGCGTCGGCAGCACCAGCATATAGTCGAGCGCCAGCTTCAGCCAGCGATTAACACGGCGGCTGGTTAGCTGGGGGATGGCTTGCGTTCTTTGAATGCTCTTGACTGGTGACTGAAACATGGCTGATTACCCTCGCACACATACAAAAGGGGTCTAGTCCCTTTTACCTACTGCGAGTTTACAGCGGTCACCTTACGAAGAAACTTACGCTTTCTTCACGCTCTTTTTGCGGGATGTTTTTGGGCGGGCAGTTTGTCAACCTGCGTCTTCGGGGACGGGAAGGCTGAAGATGCAATTTTGGAAAATTGCGCTACGCATTATTATACGGCCGTCGCGATCGCTGTGAACAGCAGGACCAGCGTGGCGCAGACGACGTTGAGCCGCAGCAGGCGGATCTCCTGCCCGGCCAGCTTCTCCTGTTCGCCCGCCGCCATCTCCGGGCGGTTCTCCAGCAGGACGGCCGTACGTTTGGCCGAGGGGTAGAGGACGAACTGGAGGTAGATCGTCAGGGCAACCATGCCGATGTAGGCGATGTGCTTGAGCAGCATGGCCCACGCCCAGACGCTGTCGAAGACCAGGAAGCCGCTGTAGTTGGGGTCGTTGGTCATCTGCACGAAGCCGGTGATGAGCAGGATGATCAGGCTGAGGTTGATGAAGGGGAGCAGGCGTTGCTGCAGCGCCAGCCACTGGTTGGCTTCCAGCGTGCCCTGCCGCAGCGCGGGCCAGGCGATGAACGCCATCACCGCAATGCCGCCCAGCCAGACGACGGTCGCCAGTAAATGAATCCAGTACGAAAAGGCCAGAATCCACATCGTCATGGGGTTTGCTTCTCCATTGCTTGCAGCGCGTAGTACGCTTCACGGGGGGTGCCGTCGGGCAGCACGATCGACCACCACCACTGCTCGTCATTTTCCGCCGTCCACTCCCAATCGGCAATATAGATGGTCGACATCAGCCCGATCCACGGCTGCCAGTTGGCAGCCGCGTATTCGTAGGCGCGCACAAGATAGTCGGCCTGGGTCGCTTCGTCCACGGCAAACCAGGCGTACTCCGGGTTGACCTGGTCCAGCGTCCAGCCCATCTCCAGGATGGCGATCTGCTTCTGGCCGTCGCCGCGCTCGACCATGATGGCGCGCATATCTTCCACATGGCGGAAGGCGAACCAGCGGCCTGCGCCATACTGCGGGTCGGACTCGGCGATGGCCGGGTCGAGTTCGGGCGGGGCCTTGAAGCCGGGGGCGTTGAGGCCCAGCACGTCGAAGTAGGCGGCCGCTCCAGCGTCGTACATCCCCTGCAAAAAGTCGGTGTCGGGCATGGCGTTGACGGAGTCGGTGCCGGTGGGGGCCAGCCCGGCGCTGACGACGATGGCGTCGGGATCGGCCGCCTTGATCGCCTCGTAGCAGACGCGCAGCAGCTCGGTGTAGGCGACCGGGTCGGGCAGCTGTTCGCCCCACTCGCGGGCCAGATTCGGCTCATTCCAGACCTGATACGCCTGGATGCGGCCGCGATACCGTTCGGCCGTCGCCCCGCAGAAGTCGGCGAAATCTTGCAGATCGGCCGGCGGCTGGTTGTCCTTGAAGGCGTTGTCGACCGGTTCCGACCAGAACGGCTGGCGGTCGAGACGAACGATCAGGTTCAGTCCTGCCTCTTCGGTGATGTCGACAATGTAGTCGCTGCGGTACCAGTCATACTGCCCTTTCTCAATGCCCTCGATTTCGCGCCAGGCAAACTTCTGCTTCACCCAGGTGAAGCCCATCTCTTGCACCAGAGCCAGATCGCGCAGCGCCGTATCCGGCTTCCACCACATGAAGACGTGGATGCCGTAGTCAGGCGAGTTGAACGACTGGATGACCGGCTCGTCGCCCACCAGATCGACCGGCGCGGGTTCAGCGCGGACGCCGTAGGCGACCAGCAGAACCAGCCCGCCGAAGAGGAAGGTCAGGAGCCAACCGAGTTTGTGCATGAGGGCAGCAGTGGGAAATGAACGAAGCGGCCCGCCGGGCCTTGTGGCTGCCGGCGGGCCGCAGAATCGTTAGGGGGTCTTTTCCATCCCGGCTACAGCGCCAAAGGACGGTCGGGGGATGCCCTGGGTGTCGATAATGCTGTACGGCACCGGGTCGTCGGTCGGGCCGCTGCCCTTGTTGCCGAAGTCGAAGTTAAACAACGTGGCAATCCAGACGTCGCCGGAGTCGCGCATCAGGTTGAACGCCTGGACGATGTAGTCGGCCTGTTCCTGCAGCGTGTTGTCGCGGGCGAACTCGAACCCTTGCGGGATCTCTTCGTACCCTTCGCTGCTGGCCCAGCCGAACTCCGTCACGCACAGCTTCATGTTCGGGTCGATGGCCTGCACCTTCTCGGCGTAAGTGTCGAGCGTGGTCTTGAAGCTCCACGAATGATGCGGGTTGTCGAACGGACCGCGGAAGGTGGCGGTGGCCGCCTCGGCCGTGCTGCCGGCCTGGTCGAAGGTCACGTCCGGGCCGATGTTGTATCCGTTGTGGTGGGCGCCGACGCAGTCGGCGTAATCCAGCATGCCGGCTGCCAGGGCGCGGTCGAGGTACTCAAAGTCGTCGGCCCAGCGCACCCAGTCACCGCTGCCGGTGGGCGAGAGTGCGCCGCTGATGACGATGATGTTGGGGTCCTTGGCCTTGATCGCGTCGTGGGCCACCTGCAAGAAGCGGACGTAATCCTCCGGGCTGATGCCATTGGCCGACGTCCATTCGCGGTCGAGGTTCTGTTCGTTCCAGACTTCGATAGCGTCGATCTTGCCCGGATGGCGGTCGATCAGTTCGCCCAGGAAGCGGGCGTACTCATTGTAATCATCCGGCGGGCCGTTCTCGCCGCCAGCGGCGCGGGTCCAGGCCGGTGCACCAACGATGCTGAGCAGCAGCCGGACGCCCTTGTTGTGCGCCTCGTCGATGACCCCGTCATAAAAGAACCACTGGTCATCTTCCGGGCTGGGCTCAACCAGCCACCACTGTACCTGGGCCTTGGCCCAGTCCAGCCCCAGCTGGTCCTGCACCGCCTGCAGCGTGGCAACCGGATCGCCGACGGAGGCATTGCCGTGAATCTGGATGCCGTAGCCGAACTGATCGGCAGGCCAGGGGCCAGTTACGACCTCTTCCGCAGGCTCCTCAACCATGATCGGCTGCTCCACTTCGGGCACAGCAGGTTCATCGGCCACCGTCTCTTCGGCAATGACGGGGGGCGGCAGAGTGGCGACGGGTTCGAGCGACTCCGTCTCCTGGCCGGCTGGTTGCTCGACGACAGCCTGATCGACGGCCGCTTCCGGGGCCGCTGCCTCGCCGCCACAGGCAGCCAGGACGGCCGCCAGGGCGATGAGCAGCAGCGTTATCAGTGTGCTTCGTTGCTTCATAGTTCTCTTCTCCTCTTCTTCTGTCCAGCGACCCCGACTGACCTTATTGACCCATGACCGCGCGCAATGTCTCACACGCCGGGCAGCTGCCGTCCGGGCGGATCATGGCGTAGCCCGCCTGCGGATCAGCGCTCCAGTGGGTGAAGTCGACATTGAAGACGATCATCAAACGGACCAGACCGCTGTTGACCGCCACGCGGACTGCCTCGCCTAGATATTGGGCATGTTCAGCCACTGACAGATTGTAGGGCGGTCTCCACAGGAAACCGGAAGGCAGCGTGCCCCACTCTTCACCGCTCAGGTAACCGATTTCGGTGAAGCAGAGGCGGCTGGCCCCGGCGGCGGCGTAGGCGTTGATCATACCCTGGAAGTAGCGGGTGTAATGCCCGCCGGACCCACGAGGATCCCCGCTGGTGGCGGCAGGCGGCAGCAGCCCTTCATTGTAGTGAACGCCGACACAGTCGGAAACACTACCGGCGCCGGCGGCCATCATGCCGGCCACATACGGCGCGTCATCGCATCCGTTCGGCCCGCAGCCGTTGAAGAAACCGGTCGGGGCGGGGGCGCCGGCGATCACCATCACGTTCGGGTTGACGCTCTTGATGGCGTTGTAGGCCGGGCGCAGCATGTTGTTGACGTACGAACCCGGATCGATCTGACCGATTGGCCATTCGCGATCGATGTTCATCTCATTCCAGACCTCGATGGCGTCCGGACCCAGCGCGGCCACGCCGCGCAGGAACTCGGTATAGGCCGCAAAGTCAATGCTGGTGGGGTTCAACTGGCCGGGGATGGCCAGCAGAATCTTGAAGCCGGCGTTGTGGGCTTCGTTGATGAGTCCGGCAACGGCCTCCGGCGGGTCGCCGGGGTTCCACTTGTGCTGCTTCTTGACCCAGGTCATACCGGCGTAGCTCATTGTACCGGCAGGCATACCGGCGGCCTGGCCACCCAGCTCAAAGTTACCGACGTTGCCGACAGGAGCAGGCGGAGCGGCGGCGGCGGGCGGCGGCGCGGCAGCGCCTTCGTTCCCACCACTCGCGGCGGGCGGCGCGGCCAGCGGCGGCGCGGCCACCACGGCCAGAGAGTTGATGTCGAAACCGGAGCTGGTTGTCACCAGCTGGCCAAAGATCCAGCCTTCCTGCCCATCGGGCAGCCGGATGTTGATCCAGCTGTTGTCGTCGGAACGGCCGATGAGCTCGAAAACGGTGCCGGGGCCTACGCCACCGAGCAGGGTCCCATAGCCCAAACCGGGGCCGACACGCACGTTGGCGCCCACGCCCACGGTGCCGGTGCCAGCCGCCAGGGCTGCCGAGGAGGGCGCTTCAACCACCACTTCCTCTTCTTCTTCGGGCTGCGCTTCGGCCAACTCGATCTCCGCAGCCGCTTCGGCTTCCGCTTCCTCAACTTGAGCCAACTCATCACCACCGACGACCAGGGCCAGGGTGCCCAGCGGGGCCACACGATCGCCCACGACCAGGTCGGCTGAAACGTTGTATGTACCCGGCTCTGCGGCGCCGTCCCAGGTGAAGGAGAGACCCTCGCTGGTGTTGCTGGCCAGTACGCTGTCGCTCTCGTCGCGCACGGTCCAGGCGATGGCGGCGCCACCAGCTTGTGGTGCTTCGCCGCTGCCCATCAGATTGTTGAGCACGGCGGCCAGTCCGGTGATGCTGGACAGTTCGTCCATCCCTTCGAGGCTCACACCGCGCACGTTGAACTTGTCGGCCAAACGCAGGCGATGGGCCAACGCGGCTTCGCTGTTCAGCCAGACCGTCTGGGGCTGGCCATCCTGGTCGATGGTGTAACGGTACGCCAGCGACGCGCCGTCCCATTCCAGGCCGCTGGTCGCGCCGTCGAGCATCACGTCAACAGACGTGTCCACCTCCACCTCGGTGGTCCCGTCGGCCGTCATCAGCGAACCGAAGTTGCTGAGAATGCGCTCGCTGTCCAGCGCGGTGAAAGTCTCTCCCACTCTGGCGACCGCACCGGCGTCAGCCAACAGCGTCAGCTTGTGGCGGTCGATCTTGTCGGTGGCCCAAAGCAGTAGTTGCTCGGCCAGCCCACCCTCGGCGTAAGCGGCGGGGTCAAGCGGCATCTGCAGGTAGACGGCGTCGGCCAGACGGCCGAGCTCGGCCCACTGTTGGCCGCCGGTGTCCCAGGTGCTGCCCGCGGCGGCTGGTGTGGCCAGTGTCAGGACCAGCTTCAGGTTCTCGGCGTCGAGCGCGTCGTTAAGTTTGGAAACAAAAGCGGTGAATGCTTCGGCCTGGCTGGCGGCCACGCCCTGGTAGTCGAGGTGCACGCCGCCAAAGCCGTTGTTGGTTGCCTTCTCCACAAGTTGGGCGATCTGGGCGTCCTGGGCGGCAGGGGTGTTGAGCAGATTGGCCAGCGCGGCCTGGTCAACAATGGCGGCCCGGTTAGAAGCCTGCAACAGGTGATCGGCACCCTGGGCAGCGGGGGCGACTTCGCCTTCCAGCACACCGTCGGGGTTGAGCAGCAGCGCCGGTATCGTCACTTCATTGACCATCGGAGCTGTCTCGACCGGCTGTTCCTGACCCGGCTCAACTTCCATCGAGACCGTCGGCGTATCTGGCCCTTCGGAGCGAGCCAGCACCAGTGCCAGCGGCAGTGGGCCTTCGTCGATGACAGCCTTCTGGGCGTCGGCGTCGATGCGCCCTGGGACGAATGTCCACGTGCTGCCCAGCCAGCCCAGCAGGTCGAGTGTTTCATAGGGCGCTGCGCCTTCGGGCAGCGGCACAGCCACCTGGCCGGTCGGCTGCTCGCCCGCAAAGCGCAGGAGATACATATCGCCCAGCATGGCCATATCGGCGGGCATCGCTTCGCCGGCGGCGGCTGCGACGGTGTCGCCGGCCAAATCGGCAGCAGCCAGCGCCTCGACGCTGACGTCACCACCGTTGGCAAGCGTCAGGGCCACCCCTTCCGGCATGGCGGGGATAGCATCCGCCGTGACCTGAGTCGCTTCCGGCGCGGCGCTTTCGGTTACTTCTTGGGTCTCATCCCCACCGAAGCCGAGGCGTTCGCCCAGCGAAACAGGCGGCAGGAACAATCCCACCAGGATAAGCAGTGCAACGACGGCGAAGCCGCCGATTATTAGCCAACGTGGTCCGTTGGACGGTGTAGTCTCATTCTCTTCCATAGTAACAGCCCCTTCCCTTCATGGGTGTTTGCTGACGGTTGACAGACAAAAAATGCGGCCGCAATCGCGCCGCACACCAATTTCCTTGTGAAACGACCGACATTCTAGCACAACGCAAAAATCCTTGGCAACCGCCAGGACGCCTCACAGCGGTAGGGTAGGGTAACTGTTGATTAAACGTTAAGAATGGTCCGCCAGGCAGCGGCGCAGGGTGAAAGGGCGAACCGGGGGTGTTTTTGAGTCGGTGGACCCCGGCGAATGGCACTATACAACCACACACCGGGGACCACAGTGTTCTGGCTAGTTGGCGGAATTCGCCTCGTAGACAGCGGTATTGGGGTAGAAATCCTTCCAGCCGAACCAGAAGGAACGTGTGCTGGTTACCCGGTCTAGTGCGTTTCCAGCCAGCGGCCCAGCCAGGGCGATTCCGGTGAAAACATCCCACTCGCTCTGTGTCTCAGCGTCCACCAGTGCGCCTGCCGCATTGAGGGAGAAGGTCAGCACCTGGTCTTCGACAACGCGGCTGAAAACAACGCCGTTGTCAGTAGCCGGGTCAAACACCACGGCGAGGGGCTGGCCGTCGACCGTGTCGTTGATGACGGGCTGGCTTTCCAGCACGTCAAAGGGATAGGCGATGCCGTTTCCGGAGGCACCCGGCACGCCGATGATGAACGCCTTGGTGTCCAGGCGTGGGTCGTTGAACGTTTCGCCGATGACGCCGGCGCTGGGCGAGGCGAAGTAACTGTCGTAGACGTCCCGGTCGCCGCGCTGGCCACCTTTGTCCAGCGCCACGGTGTCGGGGAACATCTCCTTCCACTCGGCCCACGTTGTGAACCACGACGGGACGAACTCGAGCCGCGCCCCAATCATCTCGCCTTCAATCGACTCGCCCAGCAGCTGGCTCCACAGGCTTTCTGTCTGCCGGTCGTACATCACCAGCACATTCCGGATCAGCTTGCCGGACACACCAAAGGTAAACTCTTCGCCTTCAATCTCGCGGGAATACACGATTCCCGTAAAGCAAAGCGGTCACCACGTCACGGCGATTTTCACGCCGCTGACCGTATCGTTGACAATCTCGTGCCGGCTGAGGAACGGGACGGAGTAGGCCCGCGCCTCGCCACCAAACTCCACGCCCATGACCAGTTCTTCCGGGTCATAGAATTCGTCAGCTTCAGTGGCACTCAGGAACCGGGGATTGTCGATGGCCGGGATGGCGTCCTGGGGCAGGAGGGTGACGATTTCCAGGTCGGCGTATCGTTCCGGCGGAAAGCGAACGGGCTGCGCTTCGTCGCCTGCCGTTTCCGTGGAACGTGTCGGGTCTGTCTCTGCTGTCGGAGCGCTGGTTTCCGTTTCCAAGGTGGGGCTGTCAGTGACAGTCTCGCTGGCTGGAACTGTGGGCGGCTGGGCCTCGGCCGGGCCGGCGGCCGTCTCCGACGCGCTGCCGCCGGTGCAGGCCGCCAGCGCCAGCACGCCGGCCAGCGCCAGACCGATTAACATGTGTCGCACATGAGGTTGTATCATGACGTGGACTCTAGCACGTTCGGTCGCTCTCTTCTGTAATCTTGACACCCTTTTGGCCGTTGCTATACTCTTTTTTGGCCCGGTTTGGTCATTGATCGCCACTCAGAGGTATTTGTTGGCGCAGCTGCCTCCGGGACGGATACATGTTATTTCAGGCAACGACCCAACAGAGGGCGTACAGCCACCCACTTAAGGAGAGTAGGCGATAATGGACCTTGCAACGATTTTTAACTCAATGCCGGAACGTTTTCAGGCAGATAAGGCGGACGGCGTTGATATGACCGTTCTGTTCGATGTGGCGGGCGACGACGGTGGTCAGTGGAGCGTAGCGGTCAAGGACGGCAAGATTGACGTGCAGAAGGCCGCGGCCGACAACCCGACCGCCAGTATCAAGATTTCGTCTGAGGATCTGCAGGCGATGACCAGCGGGCAGTTAAATCCGATGATGGCCTTCATGTCTGGCAAGATCAAGGTCGATGGCGATCTGAACTCCGTTATGAAGTTCCAGTCACTTGTCGGTTTCTAAAACAGAACGAGCCGGATCTGGTGATCCGACTCGTTGATAGACAGAACGAATAAGCGCGGTGTTTGTCGTCAGGCAGGCATCGCGCTTTTGTCTTCGTTGGCCTGGATGGCGATGTCGGCGTACTCGCGCCGCTCCGCACCGTCCACAGCCAGTCCGAACATCTCCAGCAACTCGGCAATCAGATCAGCTTTGCGCTTGGCATCGCTGCGCGACCAGGTGCGGGCCTTGATCTCCAGGAAGTAGCCGGGCAGTTCCGGTGTAGTCACCTTGTCCAGATTGATGGCGAAGTCAGTCGCCTTGTAGAGAACGTGCCAGCGGTAGCGGTCCTTGTTCACCTGGAGTTCCTTGGCCGGCGCGAAATACTCCTGATAGAAGCGCAGACTGCGGTCGGCCGAGGCCAGGAAGCGAGATCGGGACAGCTTGACAGCGTTGGCAAACTCCTCGCGGTCGCTGTCGCCGATGAGCGTTAGTCGGGCGCGAACCTGTTCGACCTCGCCATCGTCGCTGATGAACTCATCTTCACGATAGCGCAGTCGGGCCGCGTCGCGGTCGCCCCGGTCGAAGAGGAAGTAATGATCATACTGACGGTAGTGGGCCGCCTTGGTGATCTGCAGCTCCTCGCTCAACAGCGCGTTGCGAACAATGTCGGCGTCGGCCAGGGCCGCCTTGACCTGCACCTCGAAGCTCTCCTGCCGTTGGACCCCGGAGAGCAGGACCAGCTTGTTGTAGGGGCTGGACTCACGCTCGATGACAAACGCGTCGATCTGGGCCGCGACCGCCTGAGCTTCTATCCGGGCTGCGTCCTCGTCAACGGTCAGCAGTTCGTGATCGCGCATGAGCCATTGACCATTGCAGATGACATGGGTGAAGTCGGTGCTCTTGCTGGCATAGACAATGCGCGAGTAGACGGCGTCGGGGTGGTTGTTAAAGTGGGGCTGGTTGTGGATGCCTTCCATACTGAGGACGGCTACATCGGCCCGCTTGCCCGGCTCCAGGCTGCCGGTCAGGTGTTCCATGTGGACAGCGCGTGCGCCGCCGATGGTGGCGATCTCCACCGCCTCGCGGGCGGGCAGCACGGTCGGGTCCTGGCTGGCGGTCTTGGCCAGCAGCGAGGCCAGCCGCATCTCCTCCACCATGTCGAGATCGTTGTTGCTGGCTGGGCCGTCGGTGCCGACACCCACGTTCAGGCCCATGCTGAGCATCTGGCTAATGGGGGCGATGCCGCTGGCCAGCTTGAGATTGCTGGATGGGCAGTGGGCCACGCCCGCGCCTGCATTGCGCAAGCTGTACATGTCCTCTTCGTTAATATGAACGCAGTGGGCGCCCAGCAGCTTCGTATCCAAAATGCCGTGATGCTCCAGCCAGGCCACCACCGACATGTGGTTCTGGTTGACGCTGTTCTCCGCCTCCAGTCGGGTTTCGGCAATGTGCGTGTGCAGCGGCACGTCGAACGCCCGGGCCAGGTCGGCGCAGGCCAGCATCAGCTCCGGCGTGGCAGTGTACCAGGCATGTGGCGCGACGGCGGGCTGAATCAGCTCGTGACCGTTCCAGTGCTCGATGAAGCGGCGGCAGAGAATCAGGGCGTCTTCGAACGTCTCTGCGTCTGGAGCGGGAAAGACCAGAATCGTCTGGCCCAGCAGCGCCCGCATGCCGATTTCGGCCGTCTGCTCGGCGATCGTCTCTTCAAAGTAGAACATATCGGCGAAGGTAGTGATGCCGGAGCGGATCATCTCCGCGCAGGCCACACGCGTGCCCAGCCGCACAAAGTCGGGCGTGACAAACTCGCGCTCGACCGGCATCAGATAGCCCAGCCACACGTCGAGGCGCAGGTCGTCGTTGAGGCCGCGCATCAGGGTCATCGGGATGTGGGTGTGGGCGTTGACCAGGCCGGGCATGATGACGTTGCCTTCGCAGTCGACTGCCTCCGCCGCGCTGTACTGCGCCATCAGGTCGGCCGTCGGACCAACGGCCACAATCGAGTCGTCGCGGATAGCGATGGCCCCGTCCAGGAACGTCTCGTACCTGGCATTCATGGTCACAACGGTGGCATTGTGTAAGACAAGATCTACTTTTTCACTCATGTTTTTCTCCGTTTCGTTAACGTTGACAGCCGTCAGAGGCGAGACGACTGTTAGGATGGCTGGTTGAAGCGCAATTAGAGGGGTGGTGCTGCGACATACATGCATTATACCGAATCCTGTTATAATCGTTAAGGAACGGGCCCTCCATTTGCAGACCCCGGGAGTGAATCTCATGAGAATGGTCGAGTTGATTGCGGCCAAGCGTGACGGCCGAGAGTTAACCACCGAACAGATCTCCGACTTTGTGCAGAGGTATACTGCCGACGCCGTACCCGATTATCAGGCGGCGGCATTGCTGATGGCCATGTACATTCGCGGTATGAGCCGGCGCGAGACGATCGACCTGACGATGGCCATGGCCCACTCCGGGGAGACGCTTGATCTCCACGACGTTGCCCCGTTTGTGGTCGATAAACATTCGACGGGCGGCGTGGGTGACAAAACATCGCTGGTGGTGCTGCCGATGGTGGCGGCGTGCGGCGTACCCATCGGCAAGATGAGTGGTCGCGGCCTCGGTTCCACCGGCGGAACGCTGGACAAGATGGAGTCGTTCACGGGCTGGACGCCGCAGCTGACCCTGGCTGCTTTCAAGAAGCAGTTAGTCGATATTGGCATGGTGCTGGCAGGGCAGACGGCCGACCTGGCTCCGGCTGACGGCAAGTTGTACGCGCTGCGAGATGTGACCGGCACGGTGGGCAACAAGTCGCTCATCGCCGCCTCTATCATGTCCAAGAAGTTGGCCGCCGGGGCCGACGCCATTGTCCTCGACGTTAAGGCAGGCACCGGGGCGTTCATGACCACCATTGAAGATGCGATTGAGCTGGCCCAGATCATGGTCGAGATTGGTGAGGACGCTGGCCGCGAGGTGGTGGCCCTGGTGTCGGATATGAACCAGCCGCTCGGCTATGCGGTGGGCAATGCGTTGGAAGTGAAGGAAGCGATTGCCACGCTGCACGGGGAAGGGCCGCAGGATTTCTGGCTCCATTGTCTGGAAGTGGCGGGCTATATGCTGCTGCTGGCGGGCAAGGCAGAGAACATTGAAGAAGGCCGCGCGCTGGCCCAGGCGGCGTGTGAAGAAGGCCGCGCTCTGGCCAAGCTGCGACAGTTGGTTGTGGCCCAGGGCGGCGACGGGGATCAGGTAGACAACCCGTCGCGACTGCCGTTTGCGCCTTTGGTGGAGCCGATTGTCGCTCCGCGAGATGGCTACATCGCTATGATGGATGCGGCCGCCATTGGCTGGTGTGGGGTCAATTTGGGCTGCGGCCGTCTGGTCAAGACGGACGTGGTTGACCCGGCGGCAGGCATTGTGTTGACGGCCAAGATCGGGGATGCGATAGAGGCAGGGCAGACGATAGGCTCTATCCACGCCAGCAATGATCTGGAGCTGGAGCAGGCGCGTCGGGATGTGTTAGCTACGCTGAAGTGGTCGGATACACCCGTTCCGCCACGACCGCTTTTCCACGCTGTTGTCAGCAGCCGTCCAGAGCTGGCCTGGCGCCTGGAAGTGGAACAGGAACCGAGTTAGATACAACGAATCGGGAGTTAGAGGAGCGCAAATCACTATGGAAGTGCTAGGCATCGATGTAGGTGGGTCAGGCATCAAAGGCGCCATTGTGGACACAGTAAGTGGCGAGCTGGTCACGGATCGGATTCGGCTGGCTGCCCCTTCGAAGTTCAAGCCGGATGACGTGATTGGTCTAATCGCCAAGCTGGTGAAAGAGTTCAAGTACAAAGGGCCGATGGGCGTAGGCTTTCCGGCGGTCGTGATGCACGGCACCGTGATGACCCCACCGACGGCGCTGGCCTTTCCCGGCTGGGACGAGTACCCATTGGCCTCGGCGCTGCAGAAGGAAACGAAGTGCCCGACCGTCCTGCTCAACGATGCGGACGCAGCTTGCCTGGCCGAGATCGAGTTTGGCGCGGGGAAGAACGAACCGGGTGTGGTCATGGTCTTTACCTTTGGCACCGGAATCGGCAGCGCCCTTTTTCTCGACAGCCATCTTGTGCCCAACCTGGAGTTGGGCCGTCTTTTCCTGGGGAATACCAAGAAAACGGCCGAGGACAAGGCTTCCGACCGGGTTCGCCAGGCCAAGAAGTTGAGCTGGAAAGAGTGGGGCAAGCGCCTCAACGAATATTTTCAACTATATCGAGCTGCTGTTCTCGCCGGACATGATCATCATCGGTGGCGGGATCAGCAAGAAGCACGACAAGTTTCTGCCGTACGTTAAGACGCGGGCCAAGCTGGTGCCGGCTGACTTTCGCAACGAGGCCGGTATCGTCGGCGCGGCCATGGCCGCCGCTGACCCGGAGCAGACCGCTCTCCAGCCGCTGAAGACCTGAGCCTGGCCCCATCGCCAGCTCCATTTGCTCCATTCCGATGGCAACGTTTACCCACCCCGGCCCCCGGCTCATCTACCTGCCTGACACGGAGGCCAACGCGCTGGCGGAGAGCCTTGTGGCGCTGGCCAACAGCGACGGGGGCACGATTGTGCTCGGCCTCGATGATGAGGGCTTGCCGGTAGAGGACGTGCTGGAGGAAGACGCCGATGTGGCGCTGCGCGAGGCAGCCGCTCTCTGTCGCCCGCCAGTGCCTGCCCAATGGCAGGCGGTCCAGCTCCCCGCCGGGCAGTTTATCGGCATCCACGTCCCGCGCTCGCTCGATCTGCACACCATGGCCGATGGGCGGGTACTGGTGCGGCGGCGCGAGGAGAACCGCGTGCTGACCGGCGACGAGATTCGCGAGGTGGCCTCCACCAAGCAGACGGCCGAATTTGAAACGGAGACGGTGCCGGGTGCAACGCGGGCCGACTTTGACCCGGACATGCTGCGCGAATACGTGGCCAAGCGGGAAGCCCGCACAGGGGCGAAAGTCGAGTCGCTCGACGATGTCCTCTATGAGATTGGGGCGACTGACCGGGCGGGTACCCCGACAACGATTGGGCTGCTGCTGTTTGGTCGCAATCCCCAGGCTTTCCTGCCTCAGAGCGGTCTGGTCTTTGTGCGCTTTTCCGGCACAGAGCCGCGGGGCGAGGGGGGT
This sequence comes from uncultured Chloroflexia bacterium, assembly GCA_963715935.1. Taxonomy (GTDB): domain Bacteria; phylum Chloroflexota; class Anaerolineae; order Promineifilales; family Promineifilaceae; genus Promineifilum. Next base: position 301,736 of record CAVQSM010000012.1, read on the forward strand.
GGCATTGGCTATGGCCGTCGCGACGAGCTGACCGGGCCGATGGCCCGCATTGTCGAAAGAGCGTGGAACATCGTCTTCGAGGAGATGCGAGTCGGGGCCAAGGTGAAAGGTCTCGAACGAGACGAACTACTGGAATACCCTCGCTTCGCCGTTCGCGAAGCGCTGGTCAATGCCGTGGCCCATCGCGACTATCGCATCACCGGGCGGCGCATCGAGATTCGCATGTACTCCGACCGGCTGGAAATTATCAGCCCCGGCGGCCTGCCTGGCTACATGACGCTGGACAACCTGGTGCAGGACCACTTCTCGCGCAACCCGCGGCTGGTCAATGGCCTGTACTACTGGGGATACATCGAGGAGTTGGGGCTGGGCATCGACCAGATGATCGAGGATATGGTCCAGGCCGGGCACCCGCCGCCAGAGTTCAAGGCCACGCCGCACCTGTTCACCGTCACGCTGGCCAACCGGCGCGAACGGGCGGCCGTTCCCCAATGGACGCGGAACATGAACGAGCGCCAGGCCCAGGCGCTCAACTTCGTGCGCGAAACAGGCAGCATCACCAACCGTGAATACCGCCAGCTCTGCCCCGACGTCTCGGCCGAAACGCTCCGCCTCGACCTGGCGGACCTGGTGGAACGAGGCGTGCTGCTGAAGATCGGCTCAAAGAAGGGCACCTACTACATCCTCAAGTGAATGCCGCCATTCCCTGGAAACGATATATCCCAAATTTATCCCAAGTTGGATTTGGGATAAATTGGGATAACGTGCATATCCTCAGCCAGCCATGACGTTTACAACCCCGCTGGCCCTATTGCTGCTCCTGCTGATTCCGGTCATTGTCTGGATCGGCTGGCAGCCCCCCGAGCGGGGCGGCGATCGATGGGGGCGTCCGCGCTCCGGCTGGGCCAGCTTGCTGCTGCGCCTGTTCATCTTCGTCTTGCTCGTCGGCGGCCTGGCCGGGGCACAGTGGGTGCAGGCCGTGGACGATCTGGCGGTGCTGTTCCTCGTCGACGATTCAGACTCGATGACGCCGGACCAGGCAGCGGCTGCCGAGCAGTTCGTGCGCGAGGCAGTGGCGACGATGGACCCCGATGACCGCGCCGGGGTGGTGCTGTTCGGCAGCAATGCGCTGGTTGAGCAGCCCGTGCGCAGCTTTGCCGCCGCCAGCGATTTGCCACCCTTTGCCTCCCAGACCCAGCGGCTCAATACAGATCTGGCCGAAGCGCTCCGGCTGGGGCTGGGTTTGCTGCCCAGCGGCGCGGCGCGGCGGATGGTGGTACTGAGCGACGGAGCAGCGACTACGGGGGACGCAGCGGCGGCCGCTGATCTGGCGGCCGCCAGCGGGGTGGTGGTCGACACCGTCCTGCTGCCGCGCCCGACTGCCGGCAGCGAAGTTGTCCTGGAACAGGTGCGTGCTCCGGCGCGGGTTGGTCCCGGCGAGACGTTCAGACTACAGGTGGCCGCCACCAGTACCGTCGCCACCGACGCCATTCTACGTGTGTTGGGCGGGGGCGCGGTCCTGGCCGAAGAAACGGTCACGCTCCAGCCCGGCGGCAACAACTTCGTTGTCCGCCTGACAGCAGCCGATCCGGAGTTCAGCCGTTACCGGGTCCAACTCGTGCCCGCAGCCGGGACCGATACCTTTCCACAGAATAACGAGCTGGCCGCGTTTACGCAGGCGGCCGACACGCCGCGCATTCTGCTGGTCGCCGGAGAAAGCGACGCGCCAGACGCGCCGCCGGATGAGGCGGCTCAACTTCGCCTGGCGCTGGAGGCGGGCGGCTTGCAGGTGACAGAGGCGACGGTTGCCGATCTACCGCCAACAGTTGGCCAACTGGCCGGTTTCGCCGGCGTCGTTCTGGCCAACGTCAACGCCCGCGACCTTTCGCCTCGCCAACTGGAGACGCTGGAGTCGTATGTGCGCGACCTGGGTGGCGGCCTGGTGGTGGTGGGCGGGCCGGACAGCTACGGCATGGGTGGCTACTTCGACACGCCGCTGGAAGATGCGCTGCCGGTGTCGATGCAAATTGAGGACGACGAGCGCTTTCCGTCCGTCAGTCTGGCCCTGGTGCTGGACCGGTCGGGCAGCATGGCGGTCAATGAGGGTGGTCTGGCCAAGATTCAGCTGGCGACCGAGGGCGCCGTCCGGGCGGCCCAGCTGCTCAACGAGGGCGACGAGATGACGGTCATCCCGGTCGACACGGTGGCGGCCGATATCGTTGGTCCGTTTGCGGCGGAGGATCGGGCGGACAATATTGGGGCGATCCGGCAGATTGGCGCAGGGGGCGGCGGCATCTTCATGCGCACCGGGTTGGAAGCGGCCGCCGAGACGCTGTCTGCCAGCGACAAACAGGTCAAGCACATCATTGTCCTCGCCGATGGCGCGGACGCAGAAGAGAAAGAAGGCGTGCCCGATCTCATCCGCGAGCTGGGGGAACAGGGCATTACCGTGTCGATGGTCAGTATTGGCGACGGGCCGGACACTCAATGGCTGCAGCAGATGGCAGAGATTGGCAACGGCCGGTTTCACTTCACCAATCGGGCCGCCAACCTGCCGCAGATTTTCACCCAGGAAACGGCCGCCATTCAGCGCAGCTATCTGGTCGAGGAGCGTTTCTTCCCGGAGCAGCTCGTGGAGAGCGAGATCATGAGCGGCATCGAGGAGACGCCGCCCCTTTATGGCTATGTGGCCACCAGCCCCAAGCGCACCGCCGAAGTCATTCTGGAGACGCCGCAGGGCGACCCGCTGCTGGCGACATGGCAGTACGGCCTGGGACGGAGCGCCGCCTGGACTTCCGACGCGACCGGGCGCTGGGCGGTTGACTGGGTGGAATGGCCGGGGTTCGCCACGTTCTGGACGCAGCTGCTGCGGGCAACGAGCGGTCGTGATTCAGGTCGGGTGCTGGAGGGCGTCGTCACGTACAATGACGAGACAGCGACGCTTACGGTGGACGCCATCGACGAGTCCGGCGCGTTTCTCAATGACCTGAACCTGATTGCTACGGTGGTTGACCCGGCGGGCAAAGCGACAGCGTTGGCGCTCGATCCGGTGGCCCCCGGCCAATACCGCGCCAGCTTTACGCCCTCGACCGAAGGGGCCTACTTCATCGGTGTCGGTAGTCCGGAGGAGGGCGGCGGCGAGAGAGTAGGCACGACCACAGGCTGGGTGCTGGGCTATTCGCCTGAGTATCGCGACTTATCAAGCAATCCTACCCTGCTGGCTTCGCTAACCGACGTCACCGGCGGCCGCATTCTCGCTCCGGTTGGCGGGGAAGGCCCGGGGCCGGACGCGGTATTTGCGCGCGATTTGGCCGCTGCTCCGGCATCTCAACCGTTGTGGCCGTGGCTTGTGCTGGCGGCCGTTCTGCTTGTGGCCGGTCGATATTGCCCTGCGTCGTCTATCGGTCAGCCGGCGCGACGTCGAGCGCGTCCGGGCCACGTTGGCCGGGCGCTTGCAGCCCGTGCCCGCCGCCGGGCCGGTCCGCAGCGAGTCGATGTCCCAGCTCTTCCAGGCCAAGGAGCGCGCCGCCCCGCCGCGCCAGGCGGCGGCCGAGCGACCGTCCAGCTCGCAGCAAGACGCGCCTCCGGCCCCTACCGAGGACGCGCAGAGGGCGCGCTTGATCGAACCGCCTGAGGACGCCGGGGAGACAGCGGAGCCGGATGAGACGTTGGCCGCCCGGCTGCGTCGCCGGCGGGCCGGGGACGAGGATGCTCAGTAGACCAATTCGCCGCGCAGGAAGGCGGCCGTCTGGCTCTCCTGGGGCGTGTTGAAGAACTGGCCGGCTTCGGCCACTTCCACGAGCTTGCCATTGAGAATCAGCCCGGCCCGGTGGGACATGCGCTTCGCCTGGAAGACATCGTGGGTGACCAGCAGGACGGTCACGCCACTGTTGGCCTGCTCTTCGCGGACAATTCGCTCAATGAGGCCCACATTGTACGGGTCGAGGTTGGTGGTCGGCTCGTCCAGCAGCAGGACGTCTGGCCGGACAACGAGGGCGCGGGCGATGGCCACCCGTTGTGACTCGCCCGCCGACAGCTTGCGGGCTGACTGTTTGGCTAGATGGGCCAGACCCAGCCGCTCCAGCCACGCCTCCAGGTCGTCGTCGCTCAGCTTCTCGCCGCGCAGGCCGAGGCCGAAGCGAACATTGGCCGCCACACTGCGGTCGAGCAGGCCGGGATTCTGGAAGACGGCCGTCACGCGCCGGCGCTCTTCGAGGGGGATTGCCGCCAGCGACGTCTTGTCGCCGACGCGCTGGGCGTCGAAGGTGATTGCGCCGGTGGTCGGCTGCTCCAGGAAGTTGAGCAAGCGCAGCAGCGTTGTCTTTCCCGCGCCGCTCGGACCGACAAGAGTCAGGATTTCGCCGCGGTTGATCGTCAGGTGATCGACTGCCAGGACCTGCCGGGAGCCGTAGGACTTGGTGACTCCCTCCAGCGTATAGATCGGATCACTCATCGCGGTTAGATGGAGCGACCGCGCTCTCCGGACAGGCGGTAGAGACCCCAATTGGCGATGAAGGCCAGGGCAAGCAGGATGATGCCCAGGGCCAGGGCCAGATCGAAGTTGCCCTTGCGCGTTTCCAGCACAATGGATGTGGTCAGAACGCGGGTCTGCCCGGCAATGTTGCCGCCGACGAGGATCACGGCCCCGACTTCGGAGATGATACTCCCAAAGGCGGCAACGATGGCCGCCAGTACGCCAATGCGGGCTTCTCGCAGCAGGGTCCACGCCGTCTGCCACTTCGTCGCGCCCAGTGATTGTACCTGGAGTTTGACGGCTGGATCGACGCTGCGGACGGCCGTCAGCGTCAGGCCGATGATCAGCGGCAGGGCGATGATCGTCTGGGCGATGATCATCGCCTGGGGTGTGAACAGCCAGTCGAGACCGCCCAGCGGCCCCTGGTTGGAGAGGACGAGGTAGACGAACAGGCCGACGACAACGGGCGGCAGGCCCATGCCGGTGTAGATGATCGGCAGCAGGCAGCCACCAGCCGGAATCTTTCTGCTGAGGCCGAGCGCGGCGCCGATGGGCAACCCAATGAGGACAGCCAGCAGCAGCGCCGCGCCCGTGACGCGCAGCGTCAGGCCAACAATGGCCACCAGCTCCGCGTCCATTTCGAGGAGCAGAGCGATCGCTTCACGGAAGGCCTCCAGCAACGTATCCATTCGTCAGGTCTGTCTCCTACTGGCCCGCATCCGGATAGAACAGCGGTTGGCCGAACGTCTCGGTGCCGTACACACCGATGGCGGCTTGCGTATCGGCCGATGTCAGCCAGTCGATAAATGTCTCTGCCAGCGCCGTGTTGATGTCCCCTTTGTCGCCGCTGACGGGAATGACCCCGTACGGGTTCAGCAAAGCGGGATCGGCGTTGTCCGCAATGCTCTCGCCGCCCACGATGATCGCCAGATTGGGCAGTGTGTCCCGCCGGGCCAGGAAGGTGCCCCGGTCGGTCAGCGTGTAGGCGCCGGTCTCGTTGGCGAAGGTCAGCGTTTCGCCCATACCCTGGCCGAGTTCCTGGTACCAGCCGTTGTCAATCGACGGCGTAACACCGGAGGCAGCCCACAGCGACTTCTCCTTGGTGTGGGTGCCGCTGTCGTCGCCGCGGGACGCGAACTCTGCCCCGGTGGCGGCGATAGCGGAGAGTGCGTCGGCTGCCAGCGCGGTGCCCTGGACTGCGGCAGGATCATCCGCCGGCCCCACAAGAATGAAGTCGTTGTACATGACATCGCGGCGGAACGGGCCGTGCCCGGCGGCCACGAAATCATCTTCTCGCGAGCGGGCATGGACCAGAATGACGTCGGCATCACCAGCCTCGCCGAGAGCGATCGCCTGACCGGTGCCCACGGCCACAACGTCCACGCGGGCGTTGTTAGCTTCTTCAAAGGCAGGCAATATTTCGTCCAGAAGACCGGAGTCATAGGTGCTGGTAGTCGTCGCCAGCCGCAGCAGGTCTGGTTCGGCCGTCGCTGTCGTGCAGGACGCTAGAACGAGGGCCAAAAGGACGCCTAATAGAACAACAAGACGGTTACGCATCAAAACACCTCCATGCTAGTGGTTCATCGTTATGATGAAAAAACATAACGCTCGAAATTGTAGCATGAGGCAGCGCGAGAGCCAATGGAATATAGTGCGGTGGCTGAAGTTGATTAGGCGTCAAAGTAGGTTTGAAAGCGGTCGTCGATGAGTTGGTCCAGGTCGCTCACGAAGCGGTCGAAGCGGTCGAGCCAGGCGACGGCCGTCGGGGTCAGCGTCGCCCCGCCGCCGTGCTGGCCCCCTGTCTGCGTCTGCACCAGCGACTGGTCGAGTCGCGTCTCCATCTCGTTGACCTTCTGCCAGGCGACGCGGTAGGGCACGCCGAGCGATTCGGCCGCCGCACTGATGGAGCCGTGCTCCTCAATGGCCCGCAGCAGTCGCACGCGCCAGATGGAGAAGATGACCTCGCCGTCTTCTTCGAGCCAGATGTTGAAGTGGGGATTCATCAGGCGGCGATTATAGCGGTATTCGCCAGAAGCCTGTAGGTTCAACCAGCAGCCCGATCAGCGTCGTCCGGCCCCCGGCCAGTTTTTTGTTATACTTGGCGGGACCACAGCACGAATAATGAGGCCAACAGGGAGCATTGCATGACGACACCATTCACCGTAGAAAAGATCGCCGATTTCGAGGGCCAGCGGGTCACGCTGCAAGGCTGGCTCTACGCCAGCACGCGCAAGGGCAAGCTGATGTTCCTGCGCCTGCGCGACGGCACAGGCATTGCCCAGGCGGTCGCCTACCGGCCCGATATCGGCGATGAGCTGTTCGACGAGCTGAAACGGCTGGGGCAGGAGTCGTCGCTGACGGTGACCGGGGTTGTCAAGGCCAACGATCGCGCCCCCGGCATCCCGGGCGGCTATGAGATTGGCATCGAGGAAGCAACCATCCTGCAGGACGCGGTCGACTACCCGATTACACCCAAAGAGCATGGCGTCGAGTTCCTGATGGACCAGCGCCACCTCTGGCTGCGCTCCACGCGGCAATGGGCGATCATGCGCGTCCGCACGACGATCAAGCGGGCGATCATCGACTTCCTGGACAACGAAGGGTTCCTCAACATCGACACGCCGATCATCACCCCGTCGGCCGCCGAGGGGACCAGCACCCTGTTCGCCCTCGACTACTTTGGCGAACCGGCTTACCTGGCCCAGACCGGTCAGCTGTACAACGAAGCCAACATCATGGCGTTCGGCAAGGTGTACTGCTTCGGCCCGACGTTCCGGGCCGAGAAATCAAAAACGCGCCGCCACCTGACCGAGTTCTGGATGGTGGAGCCGGAGATGGCCTACTTCGACCTCGACGACCTGATGGATTTCGAGGAGCGCTTTGTCAGCTACATCGTCCAGACCACACTCGAACGCCGCCGGGCGGAGCTGGAGGTGCTGGAGCGAGACCTGACGGCCCTGGAAAATGTGAAAGCGCCTTTCGCCCGCATCAGCTACGACGAAGCGATTGAGCGGCTCCACGCCCTGCGCGACGCCACCGACGACCCGGAGCAGAAGGAGCTGCTGGCCATCGAGTGGGGGGACGACTTCGGCGCGCCGCACGAGACGGAGCTGACGAAGCAGTTCGACCGGCCTGTCTTTGTCTACGGCTACCCGTCGGCCGTCAAGGCGTTCTACATGGAGCCGTGGCCGGGGCGACCCGAAGTGTGCAAGAGCGTCGACCTGCTGGCCCCGGAAGGGTACGGCGAGATCATCGGCGGCAGCGAGCGGATGAGCGATCCGGAGCTGCTGCTGGAGGCGATCCGGCGGCACGAACTGCCCGAAGAGAATTACCGCTGGTATCTCGACCTGCGCTACTTCGGCAGCGTGCCCCACAGCGGCTTCGGTCTCGGGCTGGAGCGCACGGTGGCCTGGATCTGTGGCATCGACCACATCCGCGAGACCAGCCCGTTCCCGCGCACGCTCAACCGGCCTCGATCTCGTAAGCGGCGACGCTCGCCAACCAAACTGGTGGCGTCGCACCGGGTCCGTGCCGGCGGCGGCCATGTTCTCGCGCCAGAAGTCATCGTCCGGCAGCCCGTCCACATTTGCTCGCAGCCGGTAGAAGATGTACTGGGTGGGCAGTCCGGGGTAGGACGGAGACGGGGCGGTCGCCTCGACGGTGGCCAGCAGGTCGCCCAGCGTAACGTCGGCGGGCGAGACAGCCATCTCTTCCCACAGGCAGCGTAAGGCGCCGGCCACGTAATCCTCACCACGCTTCAGCTTCTCCGAAGGCAGCTGCCGGGTGCGCTGCCGCTGCTCGCCGTCCTGCATCTCCTGGGCCAACTCCAGCAAGGTGCGGCCGTCCCGTTCGATGATGAGCTGCACGACGCGCACGGCGCGGCGCGGCGGGTCACCGGTGAAGATGGTGTCGCCGCTGGCATGCTCGGCCCACAGGTCATCCACCGTCTTGTAGCCGTCGCGGCCCCAGCCCACCGTATCGACTGCCTGTTCCGCCAGCCACGCCGCCAACGCTTCAGGACTCGGCAACGTCGTCATTCTTGGTTGAGAACTTGCTCGTAAGCCGCCAGCGCCGCCGGGAACTCGGCGCGGCCGAAACCGAAGCGAACGTGCCGGTCGCCGTAATCAAGGCAGCTGCTGGGCAGGAGCAGGACGCCATCCTGCTGGGCCAGCTCGTGGCAGTACGGTGTGGCGGCGGGCACATTCAGCCCCACCAGCGCCACCGGCCCGGCCTGTGGCGGCCGCCAGTCGAAGAAATCGGCGTGGGCGGCAAAGAACGGTTCGGCCAGCGCCAGATTGCGATGGATGAGTGCCCGGTTGCGACCGACGATCGCGTCCTGGGCTTGCAGGGCGGCCAGCGCCAGGAACTCGGTGGGCGCGGGCGGACAGATGGACGTGTAGAACTTCCACGTGATGATTTCCTGGCGCATTGCTTCGTCGCGCACGTCCAGCCAGCCGGCGCGCAGACCCGGCAGGCCATGGACCTTGGACAAGCCGGCCAGGACGATGGCCCGCTCGTACAGGTCGGTCGCGGTCGGCAGCCGGTCGGCCGGTTGGCGCTCCAATCCCCGGTACATCTCGTCGCAGAACAGCCACGTGTTGTGGCGGCGGGCGATGTCGACGATGGCGGCCTGCGTTGCCCGGTCCGGCAGATAGCCGGTCGGGTTGTGGGGGAAGTTGACGATGATCAGCTTCGTGTGCGGCGTCACCATGCTTTCCAGCGCGTTGAGGTCCAGCTCCCAGCGGCCGTCGCCGGGCAGCAGCTCCCAGCGACTGACGTTGCCGGTGATGTGGGCCGCCAGATTGATGAGCGAGCCGTAGGCGGGGGAGAGGACGACCACATGGTCGCCCGGCTCCAGCAAGGCCCGCATACTGAGGTAGATGCCTTCTTCCGGCGAGTTGAGCACGACAATCTGTGTCGGGCGTCGCCGTCTCTGTTTGGGCGCTGATTGCCGCACGCAGGTCGGGATGGCCTTGCGACTCAGTATAGCCAAGGCGCAATTCAAGCAGCGAGTCCGGCGAGAGGTTCGCCAGCCGCAGCAGCTCGCCGGTGGTCATCGACTCGCAGTCAGACGCGCAGAGCGTATGCGGTGTGGTGAACTCGTACAGCGCGAAGTAATCTTCGATGGTGAAGGGTGCGATCTTCATGAGTATCGTTGGCGGGTGCGTTTCGCTTAGAACCAGCTGCGCTTGACCGGCACGGACGGCAGCGCCTTCACCGCTTCCTTGTCCATCGACAGGTGGACGGTCTCGCCATCGAAACGATCGACAGCCGTCATGGGGATCATCACGTCGTGCTTGCCCCAGAAGTGGCCCTCACGCATGACAATGTGGGAGATGTGACCGGTGTCGGGGCTGAGCACAAACTCGTCGACCTTGCCCACGTTGCCGTCGGTCGCCGCCACCACCGCGCCGCGCCGGAACGCCAGTTCGTTGGGCGGGATGCAATCTTCTTCAACATAGGGAATCGACATCTCTGCGGGCAGCACATAGGGCGACATGTAAATATCGCCGACCATGTAGGGGTAGGGATTGGTCTGGTTGTCGTCGGTGGAGTTGATGTAATGGGTTTCCGTGAACGGATACATGCCGCGCAGTTCGGCGACCGAGCAATCGAGCTGAATCAGGTCGCGGCTCGATTCGCTGACATGACTGAGCGGCACCATGTAGTTGGCGGCCATATCGCCCTTAACGGCCAGATGGGTGACTGCTGTGGTTGTAGGGTCTACAACGACCGCCAGCGCCTGGCCGCCGGGACCATCCGTACATTGAACTTTCGCACCGATATGCAGTTGAGCCATGAGTGTCCTTCCTGTTGGTTTATGTTCTGCGAATGATGGAGCAGGTGCGTGTGGCCGTAGCCGCTGCCGGGACAGCCCACACCTGCCTGACCCAAGTAAACCAGCAGTCGAGCCAATTGGCAACGGCAATTAACGCCACGATGCTGAATCGTGGACGGGTGGATGGCGCGGCGAAGCGATGTCAGGATAGTGGACGAGAGCGCGGCGTGGGGAGACGGGGCCGCGCTCTCGTTATGGATGATAGTGGTGTTACGGCGTGATGATTGCCACGCCGTCGATGGTCGCGGAGGCCAGCCCGGCGGCCGATCCGTTGAGCAGCAGTTGTCCGCTGCCGCAGGTGGTATTGCTGCCGAAGGAGGTCGGCGTGCAGCCAAAGATGTCCAGCGGTCTCACCGAAACAGACCCGACGCTGAAGTTTGCATTGGCGGTCAGCGCATAGACGCCGTCGCTGCCAACATTCAGACTGAAGACGTCCTTGATGCTGCCGCTGATGTCGGACACATCCAGATGGAGCGACCAGCTCCCGGCGGTGTTGTCGCCCAGCGACGTGGGGCTGAACCGGGCAATGTCTTCATCAGCCGCGGTCAGACCGCTGACCTTCAGCGCGCCGAGCGTGCTGATGAGCAGGTCGCCGTTGGGCAGGACGGCCAGCGCGTCGATGTCCTCAGCCCGGGCCGACACGCCGACATCGGAGCCGTCGAAGTACATCTCGTATGAGCCGGCTGTGTTATTCCCCAGCGAGCTCGGCGTGAAGCGCACGATGTCACCGTCGTCAACTGTGCCGCCCAGCCCGGGTAGACCGCTGACCGGCTGGTCCACACTCAGCAACAGCGTCCCGTCAGGAAGCCAGGTGAAAGCGTTGATATCGGATCGATTGAGGCCGACATCGGAGCCGTCGAAGAGCATTGACCAGCCATCCTGTTCGCTGTAGGCGACGATATCTTCGTCACGGAACGACAGGCCACCGGCCGACGCATTGGCCAGTGTCGATAGGTGGATTTCGTCGGCTGTGGACGGTGGCGGTGGCGGCGGGGCCACCGTCTCAAACGTGGCCGTAACGTTGCGGTTGCGGGTCATGTTGACCGTCGCGGTCGGGTTCGTGCCGGAGGCAGCGCCGCTCCACTGGTCAAAGCTCCAGCCTGAGGCAGCTTGCGCGGTCAGTGTAACTTGTGTGCCATCCTGGTACTGTCCGCCGCTGCAATTCGGGGCGGGGGATGGGACGACCGTTCCCTGCCCGTTGATGTTGATGTTGAGCGAGTAGCAATCGACCGGCGTGCCGGTGAGGGCACAGCCGTTGTCCACATCGCGACCGAACGCGGTCGCCAACTCATCCAGCGCGTCATAGACCTGGAGGTAGCCGTTGCCAAAGACGTTGTCGAAGCCGCTGCTACCGAGGTCGAGGGCAGATTGTTCGAGCGCCGCTTGCACGTCACTGCGGCTGGCCTCTGGGACGCAAGCGCGCAGGAGCGTCGCGGCGCCTGCTACATGGGGGGAGGCCATCGAGGTGCCCTGGTAGAAGTAGTAGCCCCAATTCGGCAGGACCGTCTCCTGCAAGACGCCGTCGACGTACGCGTCACCGTTGCGGTTGGCAGTCACATCTCCACCGGGAGCGGCCATGCTCAACGCTGACCCGTAGTTGGAGTAGTAGGCCCGCTGCCGCCGCGTTTCCGTAGCCATGATGGCCATCGCGTTCGGGTGGTTGGCCGGGAAGCCAACGGTGCCCAGCGAGGAGTTGCCGGCGGCCGCCACCACGACGACATCGGCTGCCGCTGCGTTAGACAGCGCGGCGTTGACCACTGACGTACTGCAAGTTGGCCAGGCAGTGGAGCATGAGCTTCCTAGCGACAGGTTAATGACATCAGCGCCGTTGTCGGCCGCCCAGTTGATGCCCTGGGCCACGTCGGCATAGCTGCCGGAGCCTGTGCTATCCAGCACCTTGACGGCCATGATCCTGGCCTCATATGCCAGTCCGGCCACGCCGGTGTTGTTGCGGGTGCATTGGGCGATGGTGCCCGCTACGTGGGTGCCATGCCCATCGTCGTCATAGGCCCGACCCGCTCCCGCCTGATTGGTAATGGCGTTGAACTCGCTGTGCAGCGGGCGGCAGAATCCGTCGGGGCCATTGGCAGCGACACCGCTGTCGACGACGGCGACCACGACTCCCTGGCCTTCGGTTGCGTTCCAGGCGGCTTCTGCCTGGATGTCAGACATGTGCCATTGGAGGCCAAAGAGCGGATCGTTGGGCGCAGCACGAGTCTGCCAGCCGAGTGTGTCCGCCGTGACGAATGTTGGTCGCGGCACGGTGACGATGTAGTCGGGGTAAACGCCGAGAACACCGGCTCGCCTTTCCAGCGCAAGCTGGACGCCTTCAACGCTCTCGCCCGGTTGCACGAACAGCTTGTACCAGTTGTCAAACAGATGCTCGAGTTGGCTCTCATTGAGGCCAGCTTCGGCAGGCGTCCCGGCCAATTCAACGACGACATGGTCGGTGACGAGGGCACCGATGGGTGACGTGATTGGTTCGGGTAAGGGCTGCGTTGGGCGACCCGGCAAGAGCGCCATCAGGGCCGACATGCCGGCTACCAGGGCAATGATTCGCAAGAGTGTTGTTTGCATGGTTCCCATCTCCTGTAGTGGACTCACTACGCCTTTTCCCAGTGTGGTAGGCAGTCCTGTATAACGCCGCTGGCTCGCGGGTGTTGATGTGGCTCGGCGCGTTTAGCTGACACAATGTGTGATAGTTGACGAGTATAGCACAGCCCTGCTCGAAGGGGAGTGGGAAATGGTCCTCATCATCGACGAACGCCCAGGGGCCGCGGTCACGGTGAGGTGTGCCGGACAGCGTATGGGCATGATACACTTCCGGTAACTAACATAGGCAGCAGCCTCAACAGACCGGCCCCGGCTCATTGGGGCCGGAGGAGCAACGTCCATGAACCGACCAATCATCAAGCCCGTGCCTAGCAGCACCTTCATCAACCACGACACCAACGCCGAGACACGCCTGGAAGCGCTCGACATCGACAGCTACCTGACCCCCAACGAGTTGTTCTTTGTGCGCAACAATTCGGCTACACCGACCATCGACGCAGCGACCTGGCAGCTGGATATTGGTGGCGATGCGGTAACCCGGCCGTTCAGCCTCAGCTATGATGAGCTGCTGGCGATGCCAGGCCACACCGTTACCTGCTACCTGGAGTGTGCGGGCAACGGCCGTTCTTTCTACGGCAAGCTGACAGGCCAGCCGGGTGAAGGGACGCCGTGGAAGCTGGGGGCGATTGGCATTGCCGAGTGGCGGGGCGTGCCGCTGGCGGCGCTGCTGGAGCGGGCGGGTGTGGAGCCGTCGGCCGTCGATGTCAACGTCATCGGGCTGGACACACCGCCCATCGAGCGGCCGATTCCGATCGACGTGGCCATGCACCCGGACACGCTGCTCGTCACCCACATGAACGGCGACTTGCTGCCCCCCGACCACGGCTTCCCGCTGCGGCTGATGGTGCCGGGCTGGATCGGCATGGCCAATGTCAAGTGGGTGGGGCGCATTGTCGTCTCAAGCGAGCGCGTTTACGTGGAGAAGAACACCACCGACTACATCATGCTTGGCCCGGACTACGCGCCCGAACCGCCGGCACTGGGCGGCCGTCTGGACAGGCAGGTGGTCAAGAGCGCCCTGATGCTGCCCTGGCCCGCGACCTTAGTCGCCGGACAACAGACAGTTCGTGGTCTGGCGTGGTCGCCGAACGGGGTCATCGACCGGGTGGAGGTCAGTCTGGACGGCGGGCGCACCTTTCAGGCGGCGGAGCTGTTCGGTCCGAATCTGCCGCAGGCGGGCACGAAATGGTCGTTTACGTGGGAGGCCGTGCCGGGCGAGATGACGATTATGCCGCGGGCAACGGACGAAACGGGCGCGACCCAGCCCGACGCTTCCGACCAGACATGGAACAAGCTGGGCTATCTGTTCGGGGCGATGGTGCCCCATCCGGTGACAATCAAGCCGCGCTAGACGACGTCCTATCTCAGGAGGCTGTTGTACGCTTCGGTCAGGTGGAGCACGCGCTCGCCTAGCAGATGGACGATGGCGCGGTGGAACGCGGAGGCAGCTTCGGGATGCGCCGTTTCCAGGTGGACCAACTCGGCTTGCGACAGTCGGTGGGCGACCGTATCGGCATCGGCGATAACGTCGGCCGAACGCGTGGTGCCCAGGTAGAAACCCAGTTCCCCGACCACGCGACCACCTTGCATCGTCTCCAGCCGCACCGCCTCCCCGGATGGCGTAATCACCTGGGCGGTTACCTGGCCGGACTCAATGAAGTAAATGTAGTCGGGTGGATCACCATAACGCATGAGGTAGGCGCCGGCGGAGAAGGTCTCGCGGGTCAGGTGCGGCAGCAGGTGAGCCAGATCGACATCAGGCGGCAGGATATGGGCCAGCTGCGCACCCAGGTCTGTGCCGACATGCGCGTCAAAATTCCCGGCATCGTCCAGAAGCGCATTCTCGCACCACTCCATACCGTGGTCGAGGTCGGGCACAAACTGGATCACGTCAATCGCGCCGCCCAGGCCACCTCTTTCGAACTGTGATCGGATGGAGTCGGACAGCCCGGTCAGCACCAGGATTACCTGTTCGTCACGCGCCAGTTGGACCAGCTTCTCGAAGCTCATGAGGGCGGTGGAGTCCAGTCCGGATACGCTTTCGAAGTCTAGAATGACGTAGCGGGTCGTCTCGCGCTCCACATGATGGCGTACCTGATTGAACAGGCTGTTGGCCGTCCCGAAAAAGATGAACCCTTGCAGCTGCAGCAGGTAGATTTGGCCTGCCAGCGCGTCAAGCTGGCGGCGCTCCATTCCACTGCGTGCCACCCGGCTGTGGAACGACTCCCCGGACAGCTCGTGCTTGACCACACTGCTGCGGCTGTAGCTGACGACGAACATGACGATAGTCGCCACCAGACCGACGGCGATGCCTTCCAGAAAGCCCCAGATGGCAATGGTGAGCAGGATGAGGACTACAATGACAAAGTCGATCAGGGGGAATGTGCGCCACGCCCCAACGACCCACCGCCACAGCAGAGCGAGACCGGTCATGATCAGGACACCGCCCAACACTGCCAGGGGAATGTAACCCAGCAACGTGGTGCCCACCGTGATGCTGACGATGAGCAGGGTGGCCATTAAGGCCCCGGGCAGCCGCCGCCCACCGCTCATCTTCTCGTTCAATGTGGTCAGGCTGATGGCATGGTAGCCGACGATGCCGCCGAACAGACCGACCAGTACATTGCCCAATCCCGCGGTCTTCAGTTCGTGGCTAAGATGGATATCCTGCCGAACAACCAGCTCGATGCCGTTGGCGTTCAGGAGGAGGGCGATGGCGCTGATGATCATGACTGGGGCCAGGTGCCCCACGTCGCTGAGAATGGCCTGCCAGTCGGCCGCTGCGATGTTGGCGCTGTTCAGGGGCAGCGTCCAGCTGACGTCGGTCGGAGGCAGGCCCAGCAGCCAGCCGTCATTCAGCAGTGTGGCGGGTGTCTGGCCGAAAGCCAGACCCGTAAGAAAGAAGGCGCCGACAGCGGCGAGAATCGTCAGTGGCAAGATGAGCGGGTTGCGGGTGCGTTCGGCTACGACGAGGAAGAGTACGCCCAGAATGAACCCCGGCACCCAGCGCACTAGCTCGCCCGACTGGACGAGCCCCAGACCTGAGGTGTTGGCCATGGTGCTGATGCCGCCGCTAACCAGCAACCAGCCGGTCCCTGCCAGGAACCCGCCCATGACCGGATAGGGCAAGTAACGCACCAATCCTCCAAGCTTAAATTGGCCGAGCAGGTAGAAGAAAAGTCCGGTGGACACTGCCGATACAACCAGCACCATCGAGATCGTTGCCAGCTGCACCGCCGGGTCCGACGTGCTCATGGCGCCAAGCACGTGGGCGGTGGCTACAGCCAGAATGGCTGCCGGGGCATCCTGGCCAATGGCGATGGTTCCGGCGTATGAGCTGGTCAGGCTCATAAAGAGGACCAGGACGGCGTCGGCAATGATGATGGTGCCGACGGCGGCTGGCGCAAGATTGGTCGTCTCGCTGGAGAAGATGAGCACAGTGAAGGAGACGATGATGGAGATTTCGAGGACAAAGAGCAGCGAACCTGACACGATGCTGGAGACAAGCCGCTGACCACTCAGTTCATCCGAGGCCGACTGGCGCAGCCGTTCGCCAAGCGTTGCTTTCTGTTTGGCTGCAGTCACGAGCCCAACGACTCCCGATCTTGAGTGGTCCAGCCCTCTGGCTGTACGCGGTGTGTGTGCGGTGTGTGGCGCGATACGCATGGTAACGTGTTAGACAATATCACCCCTTTGGGCGTGACATGATTGAGAAATACCAGGTGATATGCAAGGCCGAAGCAGTCGTCGCGCCAGCCTGTTGGTGACCGGTTGGGATCGATTATTCGCTGCGAATTATACCATCCGCCGCACGTTGCCCAAAACGCCCGCTGCTACGCTGTACCGGCGGCTTGGCGACCGTGGCAGTTCTTGTACTTCTTGCCGCTGCCGCAGGGACAGGGATCGTTGCGGCCGATGGTCTTCGCGGATGCCGTTGACGCTTCCTTGCGGCGCTTATCCGCCAGGGCGTACTGTTGCATCAGTTCGGCTGGCGGCCGTTGCTGCTGCAACAAAGAGGCCATCGCCCGCATGGGTTGTTCGACGTGGTTGAAGAAGAGTTTGTAGCCGGCGCACAGGTAGTTGAGACCCGCTTCGCCGTCAGGAGTGTTGATGAACCGGTTGCGCGGGCAGCCCCCGTGACAGGCGTAACGCACTTCGCACTCGCGACAGTAGCGCGGCAAGCTGATCTGTTTGTCGCGCCCAAACTGGCGCTGCTGGTCGGAGGCGACCAGCTCGATCATATGCGTTTCCTGGATGTTGCCCAGAAAGTAGTCCGGCTCGACATAATGGTCGCAGCTGTAGACGTCGCCGTTATGTTCCAGCGCCAGCGCGTTGCCGCAGGTGGGGGAGAAGATGCACAGCGAGTGCTGGCCGACATGGGAGCCGAGCGTGACATCGAATATCTGGACGTAGATCCGGGCGATGTCGTGGCGCACCCACTCTTCGAAGACGTCGATCAGGAAACGGCCGTACGCTTCCGCGCCCACTGTCCGGTCGGTTACGAGATTACCGGCTTGCACATAGAGCGGTCGTTCGCCGCCCGGTCGCTCGCTCCAGCCGACGTTGGCCAGCGGCAGCAGCGTCTCGGTCGCTCGCTCCACAATGGGAATGAACTGAATGAACTGCGCGCCCAACTGGTCCCGAAAGAAACGGTAGATCTCGACCGGATAATCCTGGTTGGCGGCGTGGACGGTGCAGAGGATGTTGAAATCGACGCCGTGCTTCACCAGAACCTCCCAGCCGCGCATGACCTGGTCGAAGCTGCCCGCGCCCCCTTTGTTGACCCGGTAGGCGTCGTGGAGTTCGCGCGGACCATCGACGCTCAGGCCGACCAGGAAGTTGTGTTCCCGCAGGAATGCGCCCCATTCGTCATTCAGCTTGGTGCCGTTGGTCTGCATGGTGTGCAGCACCGTTTGGCCGGGCTTGAGATACTTTTCCACCGTAGCGACAGCCTTGCGGAAGAAGTCCACGCCCATGAGCGTTGGTTCGCCCCCTTGCCAGGCGACGTTGATTTCCGGCACCCGCCCGTGCGATTCGATCAGCTGCCGGATGTACGTCTCCATGACGCTCTCGGTCATGCGAAACGGGCTGCCCGGATAGAGCTCTTCTTTCGACAGAAAGAAGCAGTACTTGCAATCGAGATTGCAGACTGCGCCGGTCGGCTTGGACAGCATGTGGAATGCGGGAGGGGCGTTCTTGGGTATGGTGAGCATACGCAAGTGTAGAGCGCTTTTGCCAGTGGGCAAAAAGATCAGTGAATTGTCCGGGTTCGCCCGCGCGACGTGCTACTACTTGTCCTGGATGTTGGCCGAGGCCCCGGCCACTGCCGCCATCGCCCGCTGCCACGCATCCCGCTCCGAGCCGATTGTCTCATGCCGAAAGCGGTGGTCGCTCTTGCGCAGGAACTCCTCCAGCTCATCCATGAGATGCTGCCAGATGTCGCGCTGGGTGGCGACGAGGGTGTTGAGCACAGGGCCGGCGGGTGCGTGGCTGGCCACTGTCTGGAAGTGGGGCAGGCACAGGCCGTCGGACGCGGCGTAGGCGGCGGCCAGGTCGCTGCCCGGCCCCAGATGGTCGACGAATGTCCTGGCGTACAGGGCGGTCATCTCGGCCTCGTTGGTGCACAGGGGGCAGGGCACGTTGGGCGCCAGATTGTCCGCCAGCTTCTGCCCGGCTGCTTCGCCTCTGGCCGACTCCAGCGCGCGGGTCAGCGTGCGCAGCCTGGACCCGGTCGCTTCTGTGACATCAGCAGCGGCTGTCGCCCGGTCGACCGTCTTGAGGATGCTGAGCATGATGGCGGCTGTGCCCTGGGCGCCGCCGGTCCGGTCCAGCAGGGCGGTATGGCGGGCGCAGTAGCCGCGCGACTCCAGCAGCTCCGTGCGCAGGCCCACATCGGTGATCGCCTCATAGAGCACGGTCTTGATGTAACGGTCGCTGCTTTCGGCCAGGACACGGCAGATCGGACAGCCAGAAGCGCCCATGGCTGCCAGGAGATCGTCGTATAGCGGGATGCGTTGGGCCATCAGGCGGCGCTCCGGTGCGGCGCGGCGGCCCGGTCCGGGAAGCCGGCAGCGGGGCGTGGGGTGAACAGGTTGTGGCGTTTGGTTGGCAGCATGGTGGATTACATGGTTTCGGGCCTGGGTGCTGGCATAGAGTGGATGATAGCAGATACCGTATCCGGGAGAAACCTGGACGTCATTGACAATCGTCTACAATTCGTCATCATAATGGCTGAACGAGTATGAATGACGAACCGGCAGGACAACAGCCGCAGCAAGTCGGCTATGTTGGATATTTGGGGTTGTGGGGTGCCAGCACCATCGTCAGCGTCGTGGCGATCGGGCTGGTGGTTCTGCTTCTTCTCGGCTACTTCTTTGGAACCAACGGCCGCCAGACACCGGTCACCTTCATCATTTCCCTGGCTGTCTTTCTTCCAATCATTCTGACCTATCTGGAGCTCGTTTTCGCTCGTGGTCGGCATAACTTGAGCAGCCTCTACTCGTTGTTGGCAACTGACAGCAGTGTGCCGTTCGGTTTCCTGAACGGTTGGCTGTTGCTGGGCGGGCTGCTTGCGCTGGGAGCCAGTATCGTCTGGGCGGCAGGGCTGCATGTCAACCAGCTGCTGAGCGACTTCTTTGCCATTGACGATGTCGATCTGCGTCTTCTGACTATTTTTCTCCTGCTGTTTGTGGTAGCCAACCAGCTATTGGGCACCAGCGCCAATTGGCGCACCCGGTCATTCATCTTGCTGTCGGGGATTGTTGTGGCCGCCGGGCTGGTTGTAACGGCGATCATCAGGCCGGTCACTGCCCTTGAGGGCTACGTCTATGTACCGTCGTCCGGGGACATCGGTGGACTCGGCGTTCTGGCGATCGGGTTATGGGGGTTGGCGTTCTTCCTGGAAAACAGGCACCTTGTGCGCCCGGGAGGCCATGCGCAGCTTCTGGCCCCGATCCTGCCTTATGTTGGCATGGCGCTCCTTGGCGCCGGTTTCAGTTTCGCCTTGCTGCGCTATCCGCAGCTCGCGGTCAACGATTTGACTCCTTTCCTGACGTTGGCGAAGGCGATTGGTCCGTTGTGGGAGTTGGTGCTGGGCGTGCTGTTTCTGGCAATCGCGTTGCTGGCGTTGAATCAAACGGTGGCCTCGGTCGTGCGCCTGACCGGGCAGCTGGCAGAAGACGGCGCGCTGCCCGCGGCTGTTTTTCAGCGGATTTCGGGCAAGCAGAACGAGCAGAATTGGCTGCCGTTGGTCATTGGCCTGGCGATTATTCCGATTGCTGCTTTCCTGTCACTCGGCACGAACCTCAGCCTGGCGGCGATCGGTCTGTTAGGCGCGACAGCACTGATTCACACCTCGTCCATTTTTCGTTCCGCCACTGCACTGCCGTCTGGTCGCCTGTTCCGGCTACCCTTCCAGCCGCTGTTTCCTGTCGTCACGGCCGCGATTAGCCTGACAATTGTCTTGTTGCAGCCGACCGGCAGTCTGATCGTCATTGGTATCTGGCTGGTCGTTGGCGTTGCCTACTTCTTCCTCTATGCCCGGCAGGCAATCGTCTCTGTGCGCCAGACGGAAGAGATTATGTCGGAATCCGAAGGCATCCCGGCCAACGACGGCTACCGCATCCTTGTCTGTGTCTCCAACCCGGCAAGCGCCAATTCGCTCGTCCGTGCCGGGCGCGAGATTGCCGCCGCCCAATCTGGCGACGTACTCGTCCTGACTGTGGTCGTTGCCACTGAGCAAGGGACGCCCGCCCAGCAGCGGCAAACCGCCATAGCCAGGAGAGAAGAACTACAACAGGCAGTCGGTTCGATGGACGAGGACGGAGTCACGGTGACGACGTTGGTGCGGTTGGCTCCATCCGTTGCTGAGGGGATTCACGCAACGGCCTGGGAGGTGGAGGCGGACACCATTCTCCTGGGATGGCCCGAGTCACAGGTGCCGGCGACCGTAGCGGGCGAAACGGTTGTTGAAGCGGTCGTGCGTCTCAGTCGGGCCGGTGTAATGGTCCTGCATGGTGAGTATCCTGCCCAGCCCGTCCGTATCATGGCCCCGATGACAAGTTACGGGCATTCACCGGCTGCCCTGCGTTTGGGACAGAGCCTGGCCAGCGAGACCCAGGGCGAGGTGGTCGCTCTCACCCTGGTGCGTCAGAAGCTCACCCCATCGTTGGAGGCCAGCCTGGAAGCCCGGCTGCAGGCAACCGTCGACGAAATGCCGGACAGCAGTTATGTGTCCACCGACGTGGTGCAGATTGCCGATATGGTCGATGATGTCACGTCGATTTCCGAGTCGTACGATCTGGTAATGCTCGGCATGTCGGATGAAGGACTCATGGCTGACACCGTGTTCGGGGGTATGCCGGTTGAAGCAGCAGAAAAGATGGCCACGACGGCCCTTGTGGTCAAGAGGCCCGGAGGTCACGGCGCAGTTCTGGCTGAGGCGTGTCTGGATGCGGCTGACGTCTGTCTTGCCGCGGGTCGACATGCGCCAGAAGTCGGCCGTTTACCTGTCGATGCGCCGCGGCGCCAGGGCCACTGTCGACTTCTACGTCCTTATCATTCTTTCGGCGTCGATTGCTTTCTTCGGACTGGTGCAGAACAGCGGCGCCGTCATCATTGGCGCCATGCTGGTGGCCCCCCTGATGAGCCCGATCATGGCTCTGGCCCATGGCGTTGTGCGCGGCAACGTGGCCATGCTGCGACAGGCACTCGACGCGTCCATTCGGGGCGCGATTATGGCGATCACGGTGGCCACCCTGTTGACGCTTGTGCTGCTCGTGTTTGGTTTTCCCCTTGAGCCTACGCCGGAGATACTGAGTCGAACCCAACCGAATCTTATCGACCTGCTGGTCGCCCTGGCGTCTGGTGCGGCGGCGGCCTATGCCATCAGCCGGTCCGAACTGGCAGCGGCGCTTGCCCGGCGTGTCGATCGCCGTAGCTCTGGTTCCGCCGTTGGCCGTTGTTGGCTTTGGCCTGGGCACGCTCCGGTTTGATGTTGCTTACGGTTCGCTTTTGCTGTTTGCCACCAATCTGGCTGCCATCGTGTTGGCCGGAGCCGTCACGTTCATATTGCTGGGCTTCCGACCCCCGTCACAAGCCGAGAGAGACGACGAGACACGGCATAGTTTGCGGTTGGCGTTGTTGGCCATCATCCTGATCGCCATTCCTTTGGGCTATGCCACCATCGTCAGCAACAGGCAGACAGTCCAGGACTCAGAGATCCGATCATTGTCGAATCCTACTGGCCACCATCTGAGGCGCAGGTCAATGAACTAACGATCCGTCGCCAGAGGCGCGATCTATACGTTGACTTCACCGTCTATGATTTTGGGGCGCAGATCGATGATGCCGACCTGGCTCAGCTGCAGAGTGAGATTGTCGAAGAAGATCGGTCGCGAACTGATCATGGACACGATTGTGGTGCAGACGACTTTCCTGACGGTCGGCACAGAAGGCGCTCCTATGCCGACGCCCACGCCGACTCCCACGCCGTTGGCGACATCTCCCCCTGCAGCAGTGACCCCCACGCCCTGATTCACGCTGCCCGGCAAAGGTGACTTTTGTCAGGTCTAAGCGTGCTTTCTATCACTATTGATCAGTCGCTGACTCTGGTATGGTTGGGTCGATAGCACGAATCCTGGGTTCGTGCCTGTGCGCCCATTGCCCAACACATCGTAGTTGAGGATTGCAAGAGTCGTCCTGGTTTAACCCGACGACCACATTCCGACACCAGGGTCGGAGCGGCTTGATGGCCACACGTCGGGCCAATCAGGGAGAGTAGAACCATGACCAACCAACCGGATTTTGATCTTGTACGCGACCTGCTGCTGGCCGAAAAGCGACAGCTTCAAGGGCATGTTGACGAGGTGTCAGCCGCCCACAATGGGGCCGCCCAAGACGGCGTGCTCGGGCGCAACCCGGACCGCACTGCCCTGGCCGGTGACTATGCCGATCGAGAACGGGACCGGGCGCTGTCGGCAATTGAGCTGGAACAAATCGCCGAAATCGACGCTGCGTTGCTGCGCATCGACGACGGGACATATGGCATTTGCGTGGATTGCGGCGAGCCGATTTCGCCGGGGCGGCTGGAGATTCTGCCCTATGCGACCCGCTGCGTGAGCTGCCAGGCTCAACGCAAGGCGCATTTCTAAGATCTTCGCTGCGTCCTTGCTACCGCTGAACTGACATTCCCCAATAACGCAAACTGACGAGAACAGCCCGATTGGCCGCTCTCGTCAGGTCACGCCTGGGCACTGGGCCGCAGGCTATCTGGACGTTGCGTCCTGTAAGTGAATGGGATAGCTAGCTCTTCGTGTCCTGCTTGTCGAACAAATAGGGCTGGCCACCTGTAAATATTGAATAGGTGAGCAGGAATGTTCCCAGGAGAATCACGACCCAATCGACAATCTCTGTTCCCAGTGTGCCCAGAATGACGCCCAGCACCAATAATAGGGTGCCCAGTACGCCACAAGTGGACTTCAACATTCGGAAGTTCATTTGCGTACCTCGCTTCTGGCTATGAATAATGGTGTAACGGCTGATTCGATTTTTCCGGCCACCAACATAAGCATCATAACGGATTTTTTGGCCGAATGGAAGGGGGTAAGCAGAAATGTTAAGGAAACTCGTCCATATTCGTCGGAAACTCGCAGCCTGTTTGGGTAGAGCGTGGCTGGTAGAAGGGGTCAGTTTGTAGAGAGAAACCGGCCTTTACAGCGCCTAAGAGGTGCTTTCAGTCAGAATATTAGCGACATCAGTCGCTGTTTTTGCGGCAAGAACTTCGGCCGTCAGACGCTCTGCGTCGGCCAGCGTCAGGTTGCGAATCGCTTCCTTAACAGCAGGAATGGCGGGTGCACTCATGCTCAATTCGTCCAGTCCGAGACCGACGAGAACCGGTGTCGCTTCGGGCTTGCCCGCCAGTTCGCCACACATGCCGACCCAGATGCCTGCGGCGTGCCCGGCCCTGACTGTCTGGTCCACCATCCGCAACACGGCCGGCTGCAGCGCATTCACCAGCGTTGCCACGTTGGCGTTGCCCCGATCGGCCGCCATCGTGTATTGCGTCAGGTCGTTAGTGCCGATGGAGAAGAAGTCGACCAGGGGAGCCAATTGGTCGGCGACTACAACGGCCGACGGCACTTCGATCATGATGCCCACTTCCATCGCCTCATCAAACGGGATTCCTTCGGCTCGGAGATCGCCCTGCACATCGGCCAGCAGTCCACGAGCGGCCGTCAGTTCGGCCACTGTGCCCACCATGGGGAACATGATCTTCACCTGATAGGGCTGGCCCGCTTCATCGACGCTGGCCCGGAGGATGGCCCGCAGCTGCGGCTTGAACAGATCGGGGCGGTCGAGGCAGAAACGGATGCCGCGCCAGCCCAGGAACGGGTTCGCCTCCTCGCTCAGTTCCAGGTAAGGGAGCGGCTTGTCGCCGCCCACGTCCAGCGTGCGAATGACCAGCGGCCGCTCGCCCATCCGGGCTGCCGCGTCACGGTAGGCAGTTAGCTGCTCTTCCTCGGTTGGGGCATTGTCCCGGTCCATGAACAGAAATTCGGTCCGAAACAGCCCCACGCCTTCCGCGCCAAACTCCAGGGCAATGGGGACATCGTTCGGCCCGCCGACGTTGGCGGCGACCTCTATGGTGCGGCCGTCCCGGGTGATGGCCGGCGCCTGACCGGCTGCCTTGGCCCGGCGCTGCCGCTCCTGCCACGCCTCCCGCTCGGTGCGGAGCGCAGTCGTCTGCTGCTCGTCGGGTTCAAGCCAGATGCGGCCCCGGTTGCCGTCTATGGCGATCATCGTGCCGTCGGTCGTATCCCAGATGGCTCGCCCGGCTCCAACGACAGCAGGGATGCCCAGCGCTCGCGCCAGGATCGCGCTGTGGGCGGTGGCCCCGCCCAGCTCGGTGCAGATGCCGAGCACCTGCTCCGGATTCAGCTGGGCCGTGTCGGAAGGTGTCAGATCAGCGGCGATGAGAATCGACGGTTCGGCGAATGCCAGCGTCGGAGGCGCTTCACCCAGGAGCTGGCGCAAGACACGCTGCCCGACGTCGCTGATGTCAGCCGCCCGCGCTTGCATATAGTCGTCATCCAGCGCGCGATACGTCGCGGCCATCGCCTCGATCTCTTGCTGCCATGCAGCCTCGGCGTTGATTAACTGCTCGGACAAACGGCCACGGGCCGCATCGACGAGCGCCGGGTCCTGGAGGAACAGCCGGTGGGCCTCAAAGATGGCTGCTTCATCACGACCTACTTGGGCGACTGCCGTCTCGTACAGCTGGTCGATCTCTTCGATGGCGGCGGTGATGGCCTCGGACAGGCGATCCCATTCGGCCTCTGGATCAGTGATGGAGCGGAGTTCCACGTCCGGGACACGCGGCCGGTACAGCGCAGCCGGGCCAACGGCAACGCCGGGAGAAGCGGCGATTCCCGTGATTGCTCCATCGGCCTCTGTCACTGACGCTTTCACCGACGTCGCGGCTGCGGGGGCGGTTTTGGGAGCATCCGCTACGCTTTCGCCAAAGTCCTCGCCGGCCAATGCCTCGATGGCGGCCAGGGCCTCGGCTGCATCGTCACCGCTGGCCTGCACGCCGATCACGTCGCCTTGCCGCACGCCGAGCGTGGCGACCTGGTTGATGCTTTTGGCGTTGGCTTGCTTGTCCCCTTTCGTGACGGTGATGGCGGACGTAAACCGGTTGGCCACGCTGACGAACTGGGCGGCTGGCCGGGCGTGCAGTCCCTGCGGATTGCGGACAGTCAGCGTGAGATCGGGCGCTGTGGCCGGTGGTGTGGCTTCCGGCGCTGCTGGCAGCGGTCGCGGTTACGGCCTGGCCCAGATGCTCCTGCTTGCTGGCCAGGGCGTTGTTGGCCTCCGCCAGCACCGCTTCCACGCTGCCGCCAACCGACGCCTGGACGACGGCCGCCACGGCCCCTTCTGTCAGCGGGGCAGCGGAGAGGTAGATGTTGGCCTGCTGCTCCGGCGGCAGAAACTCCAGCGCCATTTCCGTGCTGAGCAGGGCGCTGCCCAGATCCATCAGCACCACGACCCCATCATCACTGTAGACGGACTCGATGGCCGCCATGACCTTCATCGGGTCGGTGCCGATCGGGTTGTCGGGATCATCCATTCCACCGGCGGCAACGACGGCTACCTGATTCTGGGCCATCTGGAGCGCCAGCTCCACGACCCCATCTGCCAACTGGGCACTATGTGAGACGATAACGATGCCGACCATATTGTTCACACTCAGGACAGGTCGCTACGTCGTGGACCTGTTCGATAAGATGGGGGGTGAGTTCTGTGGCCGGTCCCTCGCGGAATCCGGCTGCACCACAGCGACAGGCGTACCAACCGAGAGTCAGCGCCGCAAACGGCTGTGGCGGCTTCTGCAAGTCGATGCATTCGACGCCCAGGCCCCAGCGGGCGTTGGTCATGAGCTGGCGACAGCCCGCAGCGACCAGTTTGTCGATGTAGAGGCCGGTGTGGGTGCAGTGACGCATGAGCAGGACGGCCGTGTCCACACCGCCGGGGAAGGGCCAGGTAAGGGCGTCGACCCCCAGCGCCCGGACGTTGGACGGCAGCGGCCGCCCGGCGAAGCGCGATGGATCAATCTCCAGGGCCAACACCAACTGCGCACGTTCTGCCATCCGGCAGGCCAGCCGCATGTCTCCGGCTCCGATGTCGAGGACGACTGAGCCGGGGTCGATGTGGTCGAGCACGTCGGCGTAGGTTGCGTCGTCGTAGGCGGCCCACATGCGTTCCCATTCATGGGGGGTAAAGCGGCCGCCTGCCAACGGTGCGCTAACGGTTGAGAAGGTAATAGCTCACCCCCAGCCAGGCCACGATGAACCCGGCCAGCAGCAAGGCCCACAGATAGGCCCAGTTGCCGACGACCGGGTTGGAGCCGCCAGGCCACAAACCCAAAGACCAGCACCGAGAGCAGGACGGCGCGGATCACCCACGGCCGCCAATCCATCGAGGCTGAACCCTTGTCTTTCGTCGTGCCGGCGGACTTGTTCTTGTTGTTCTTGGTCATAAGGGTCAATTGAACCGTTTCCCGGGTCAGGCGGCAAGCTGCTGCAGGGCGATTGCCAACCAGACTCCATAGATAATCGTCCCGACGCCGACGATGGCCAGACCCCAGTTGATGGCGCTGCGCGCGCCGGGGCTGGGTCGAAGGTCGAACAGAATGGCCCGCACGCCGAGCAAGCCGTGGCTGATGGCCAGGATGACGAAGGCGATCTCGGTGACGAAGATGGCCGGGTTGGCCACGTAGTCGAGCACCTGCTGGTAGTTGCGCAGCCCGCCCTCGACGACGAAATGGTGGGCCACCATGTGCAGGCCCAGAATGAGCACGAGCAGCAGACCGGAGAACGCCTGCACCAGCCACAGTGAGCCGGAGCGATCGCGCTTGTTGGCCATGTCGGCCAGCGTGGGCGTGGAAACTGTACTTTGCATGATTCGCTCCTCTTAGCCGAAGTAGATCAGATAGGCGCCGACGACGAAGAGCACCAGCCCGACGCCGCTGAGCACCCAGAACAACGTCTTGTGGTTGCGGGCGGCCGCTCCCATGCCCACCAGCGCCACCCGGATGCCGTTCAGGCCATGAAACAGGACGCCGAACAACAGGATGACGTCCAGCGTCAGGAACCAGGGACTCTTGGCGATGGCCACGAAGTTGTCCCAGCCCGCCTCGCCCTGCAGCAGCAGGCTGAGCACGGCCAGGTGCAGAAACAGATAGATGGTCAGCCCGATGCCGGTCAGCCGGTTGAGCGCAAACGCCCACGTGCCCACGTTGCCGGTTGCGAACGTCGAACCAGGATTTGAGCGGCTGCTTGGGCCGGGCGGGGTCCGATGTCGGTTTAACAGTTTGCATGATAGCTCTCTCCTCACAAGCGACCGGTTAGTTGCCGAAGATTCGGAAGCGCCGCCGGGTCAACTGCCGGCGCAGAGCCATGATGGCTCCGGCCGGGTCTACATCCGACGGGCAGACTTCGCTGCATTCATAGGCGACGTGGCAGCGCCAACAGCCGTTGTCGCTGTCCACCCAGTCCAGGAGCTGCTGCGAGTCGATGCCGCGCGGTTCGATCGTCACGCGATGGACGGCCGCCAGGGCCGCCGGGCCCAGGTACTCGGGGTCGCGTGCCCATGACCGGGCAGGCCGAGACGCACAGACCGCACTCGATACAGTTCTCATAGCGCGTGTAATCTTCGATGCCTTCCGCTACCTCGGCCTCCGGCAAGAACTCGCACTCGCGAATCAGCGGCATCAGGGTCGCGTTAAAGCGGTCGTAGAAGGGCGACATGTTGACGACCAGGTCGGTCAGTATCGGGTTGTTCTGGATCGGCTCGACGACGACCGTCGACGTGCCCAGGTCCAGCACGCGAACCACGCAGGCCAGCTCCTCGCGCCCGTTGATGCGCATGCCGCATGTGCCGCAGCTGGCGTGGTGGCAGGAGTGGCGCAGCGAGAGGGTGTGGTCCTGTTCGCGCCGGATGTCGGTCAGCGCGACCAGAACGGTCGTGTTCTCATCCACTTCGGTGGAGAACGTCTGGAAGTAGGGCGGTTTCGACTGGCCTTGAGCGTAAGCGCAATACTTTGAAATCAACTGTTTTCTGTGGCATAGCAAGACCTCATTGGGCGTAGTAGGCCGTGTGCGGCAGCAGCACCACGTCGCGCGTGCGACATGGCTCGTCCAGACCCAGTTTCTTGACCACGACGTCGGCCGTCGTTTCGGCCATGCCGCGCAGCGTGGTCGCCTTGCCGCCGGTGATGGTGACCATACCCTGGACGCCTTCGTCGACGTGGTCGAAGCATTTGAAGGTCCGGCTCAGTTCGCGGCCGGTGTCGGCGCCGCGCGGGCCAATGAGCGGTCGGGCGGCCGACCAGACGGCGCGGAACGGAACCTCCTTGACCAGCGGGATCAGCGCGGCGCCTTCGTCGTACATCATCTGAATGTGGTCTTCCGGCAGGCCCAGGTTGTCCGGGTCTTCGACGACCCAGGAACTGGTGCCGACGACCGACAGGCCGCGCTGCGGCACGATGATGTCGCCGTCGCCGGAGGCGTGGAGCCGGTTGATGACCATGTTCGACAGCCGGCCGCGGACGGCGAGCATGACGCCGGGCGACGGCCGAATGGGCACATCGACGCCGACCATATCGGCAATCTTGCCGCTCCAGGGACCGGTGGCGTTGATGAAGATATCGCCGCCGATTTCGTACTCATTGCCGCTCGCGTGGTCGCGCACGCGAATGGCGCTGACGGCGTCGCCACGCTTGATGAAGTCGACCACTTCGGTGAACGGTCTGATGTCGGCCCCGTTGTGTTTGGCGGTGGCGAAGAAGCGCAGCGGCATGCGCATGGCGTCCATCGTGGCGTCGGGGACCTGCACCGACATCAGTAACTTGGGGTTCAGATTGGGTTCCAGTGCCAGACTCTGTTCCCTGGTCAGGCGACGCACGGGGATGCCGCAATCCTGGCAGCCCTCGATGAGGTCGTGGCTGTAGGCCAGGTCTTCTTCCGTAATGGCGACGAACAGCCCATCGTTCAGTTCAAACGAACCGGGGGCGATGCGCCGCAAGATCATATTCTCTTCGATGCACTCTATGGCTGATTCTTTGTCTTTGACGGCATAGCGCGCGCCGCTGTGGAGCAGGCCGTGGTGGCGGCCGGTCGTGCCGGACGTCAGCTCGCCGCGCTCCACGAGCGTCACGCGGATGCCACGCAGCGTCAGATCATGGGCGACTGCGGCGCCTGTGCCGCCTCCACCAATGATCACTGCATGAAAGGGTGCCATCATCGTCCTCGTTTGAGCGATCTATCGCTCGCAACAAGCTGCCCGTTCTGGCCCGGAAAACGAACCAGGGACCGGTCAGTGGCTATCCGTTTGGACCCGCGTCACTGTCCCGATCCCTGGTGGGTCTAAGATGGCCGGTGGGCAGCGATTAGCTGCCACTCTGTCAGATTAGCCTCATTCCTTGCTTATTCGACCCAGTCGAACGTGCGGGTGACGGCCTTCTTCCACATGCGGTAGTTCTCGGTCGCCGCCGGGCTATCCAGGTCCGGTTCCCACGTCTTGTCCATGGCCCAGTTGTCACGGATGTCCTGTTCTGTCTCCCAGAAGCCGACAGCCAGACCGGCCGCGTAGGCCGCGCCGAGCGCGGTTGTCTCGGCCACAACCGGACGGATGACCGGCACGCCGAGGACGTCGGCCTGGAACTGCATGAGGGTGTCGTTGTAGACCATGCCGCCGTCAACCTTGAGCGCCGTCAGATCCACGCCGGAGTCGGCGTTCATGGCGTCCAGCACTTCGCGCGTCTGGTAAGCGGTCGCTTCCAGCGCAGCGCGGGCGATGTGGCCCTTGTTGACGTAGCGGGTCAGGCCGACGATGGCGCCGCGGGCGTCGGAACGCCAGTAGGGGGCGAACAGGCCGGAGAAAGCCGGGCACGAAGTAGACGCCACCGTTGTCCTCGACACGCCTTGGCATAATCCTCAATGTGCGGCGCGTAGTCGAACATGTCGAGGTTGTCGCGCAGCCACTGGACCAGAGCGCCGGTGATGGCGATGGAGCCTTCCAGCGCGTAGACGGCGGGCTTGTCGCCGAACTTGTAGCAGACGGTCGTCAGCAGGCCGCTCTTGGACGGGACGATCTCGGTGCCGGTGTTCAGGATCATGAAGCAGCCGGTGCCGTAGGTGTTCTTGGCCTCGCCGGGGCTGAGCGCCGCCTGGCCGACGGTGGCCGCTTGCTGGTCGCCCAGGTCGCCGGCTACCGGGATCTTGCCGCCGAACGGTCCATCTTCCAGCGTGTAGCCATAGACGGCCGACGAGGGCATGATCTCCGGCAGCATGCTCTTGGGGATGCCCATCGTTTCGGTGATCGATTCCGACCAGTTGAGCGTGTCCAGGTTCATGAGCATCGTGCGGCTGGCGTTGGTCACGTCGGTGACGTGGGCGCCGCCCTTCGGGCCGCCGGTCAGATTCCAGATGACCCAGGTGTCGATGTTGCCGAAGACAGCGTCGCCCTTTTCGGCCGCTTCTCTCAGGCCGGGGACGTTGTCGAGCATCCAGCGCACTTTGGGGCCGGAGAAGTAGGTGGCCAGCGGCAGGCCGACCTTGTCGCGGAACCGGTTCTGGCCCACGCTGCCTTCCAGCTCCTTGATGAGCTTGTCGGTGCGGGTGTCCTGCCAGACGATGGCGTTGTGGTACGGCTTGCCGGTGTTCTTGTCCCAGACCACGGTGGTTTCGCGCTGGTTGGTGACGCCGACGGCGGCCAGATCGGCGGCGGTGATGCCGGCGTTCTTCATGGCGCCCTTGATGACATCTTGCGTGCGGGCCCAGATCTCCATCGCGTCGTGCTCGACCCATCCGGCCTGCGGATAGATTTGCTCGTGCTCCATCTGGGAAGCGCCCACCGGCAAGCCGGCATGGTTGAAAATCATACAGCGAGTACTGGTCGTACCCTGGTCAACTGCGGCAACATAATCTGCCATGTTTACAACTCCTTATGCGCATTTGCGCTGTTGTGGCCGCGATAACGCGGCGCTCTACTTTGAAATAGTGGGGCAACGTGTGCCCTGTTACTGTTCTACCCGACGACCTTCTTCAGTTCGTTGATAATCAGATAGGAAGAGGTCGCACCCGGGATCCTGGTGGCCAATGCTGCGCTCGCCCAGGTAGCTGGCCCGGCCTTTCTTGGCTTGCATGGGAATGGTGTCCTTCATCGCCTGTTCGGCGGTTTCGGTCGTGGCCGTCAGAGCGTCTTCAATGGACTGGCCGCCGGCAACAGCGTCGCGCAGCGCGTCGAGCGAGGGCAGCCAGACGTCGACCATGGTCTTGTCGCCCAGTTGGGCGCGGCCGCGTTGGATGAGGCCATCGACGCCGGCTTGCAGGACATCGACAACGTCCTGGTCAGTCAGCTCTTCTTTGGCGTCGGCGGCCATGCCGCTGCGCATGTAAAAGGTGCCGTAGAGAGGGCCTGCCGCGCCACCCACGCTGGAGATCAGCGTCATCCCTACTGTCTTGAGAATATTGCCGATATCTTTATCGGTGACAGTGGGTAGCTTCTCGATGACCTTGCTGAAGCCGCGGTCCATGTTGATGCCGTGGTCTGCGTCGCCAATGGCGGAGTCAAGCTCCGTCAGATACGCTTTGTTTTCCTTCAGGACTACGGCCGTGTCTTCCAGCCACTGGATTACCTGGTCTTTGCTTACAGTCATGGTGCTAGACTCTCTCCCTCTGCAATCGTTTGAAAACGTGTCCACCCAGCACAGGTGTTATCCAGCAGCCACCGCGCAGCTGCGCGGTGGCTGCTGGTTGATTCTC
Source organism: uncultured Chloroflexia bacterium (assembly GCA_963715935.1). Taxonomy (GTDB): domain Bacteria; phylum Chloroflexota; class Anaerolineae; order Promineifilales; family Promineifilaceae; genus Promineifilum. Next base: position 333,984 of record CAVQSM010000012.1, read on the forward strand.
GAAAATCTGAAATGTGTTAACTTAAACGCCCCAGCGCAGACCGGGGGTGTTTACCGGCGCGTCCCAGTACTTCAGGATCTCATCGTCGGCTTTCAGGATGGTGATCGACATGCCCTGCATCTCCAGCGAGGTGATGTAGGGGCCGATCAGGTTGCGTACGACGTTGACGCCGAAATCTTCGCAGACCTCCACAGCCTTGCGATAAGCTGCGTACAGCTCGGAGACGGGGGTGCCACCCATGCTGTTGACGAACAGGATCACGTCGTCGCCCTCGGCGAAGGGATCGTCCGTCAGGTCGACCTCGACCCACGTGCTGTCTTCGCCATTCCACTCGCGCACGGTGCGCGTGTAGGCCGGGTCGGTCAAGATTTCATCGACCATCATCTCGGTGATCTCGTCCACGGTGGCCATCGGCATGCGCTTCTGACCGGGTTCGCCGTGGATGCCGATACCGATTTCGATTTCATCTTCGCCCAGATCAAAGGTCGGCTTGCCGGCGGCGGGAACGGTGCAGGAGGTCAGGGCCACGCCCATCGTGCGGCCGTACATATTGACCTTGCGGGCCAGGTCGGCGCACTGCTCCAGGTCGTAGCCATCTTCGGCTGCGCCACCCACGATCTTCTCGGCCAGCACGGTGGTGCCGACACCACGACGACCGGCGGTGTAGAGGCTGTCCTTTACGGCGACGTCGTCGTCGATCAGAATGCTCTGCACGGCAATGCCTTCGGCGGCGGCCATTTCGGCGGCTGTTTCGAAGTTGAGCACGTCGCCGGTGTAGTTCTTGACCAGGAAGAGCACACCCGCGCCGCCGTCGACGGCTTTGGCTGCTTCGTACATCTGGTCCGGGGTGGGGGAGGTAAAGACCTCGCCGGGGCACGCGCCGTCGAGCATGCCCATGCCGACGAATCCGCCGTGCATCGGCTCGTGGCCGCTGCCGCCACCGGAGACGAGGGCGACTTTGCCAGTGACTGGCGCGTCGGCCCGGACGATGTAGTGCGGGTCAATGTGGACCTTCAGCAGATCGGGGTGAGCGACTGCCATGCCCGCTAACTGCTCCCGAACAACATCATCAACGTCATTAATTAGCTTTTTCATCGATTGCTCCTCGTTACGTAGGCCTCCCGGCTCCGGCCCGGCTATATAACCGGGCCGGAGCCGGGGAGATTAAACGGAATCAGCTTACCAACCCAGCGCCATTTGCAGCAAGGCAGCAAGCACGGCGCCGATGATGGGGCCGACGATCGGAATCCACGAATAGCCCCAGTCCGAACCGCCCTTGCCCGGGATAGGCAGGATGGCGTGGGCAATACGGGGGCCCAGGTCACGGGCCGGGTTAATGGCGTATCCTGTCGGGCCACCAAGCGAGAGGCCGATGCCCCAGACAAGGAAGGCGACCGGAATGGCGCCCAATGCGCCGAGGCCAATCTCTTCGGTGCCCATGACGGCGCCGCGGATGTTGAAGACGCCGAACATCAGGACGAATGTGCCGATAGCTTCTGTTATCAGGTTCCAGAGCGGGTTACGAATGGCGGGGCCAGTCGAGAAGACCGCCAGCTTGGAGCCGGGATCGGCCGTTTCGCCAAAGTGCTGGAAGTAGGCCAGCCAGACGACGATCGCACCGATGAAGGCGCCGATAAGCTGGGCGATGATGTAGCCCGGAACTTCGGCCCACGGGAAGTCGCCCGCGACCGCCAAACCGATCGTAACCGCCGGATTAATGTGCGCGCCGCTGATGGCGCCGACAATGAAGACGGCGACAAAGACGGCGAGACCCCAGCCAGTGGTGATGACGATCCAGCCGGAGCTGTTACCTTTCGTTTTGCCAAGGACTACGTTGGCGACCACACCGTCACCAAGGATGATGAGGATCATGGTACCAATCAGTTCAGCAATATAAGCTTCCATTTTTCTCTCCTTTCACTGCGTAGAAAACATTTGAAATGGTTCCGCTGTGGCACGGTCCACTCAGGGTTGAAGTCGCGTGCTCACACCAATCATGTCTGACCTGCGCGGGAGTATCCTCGATAGCGCCTACCTCCTTATCTCCACAAGGGTGCTGGTTGGACAAGTTGTCTGTTCAATTGACGGAAAAGAGGGATTAGTCATGGAATAACCAGCCTCAGGCGTCCAACAAGCGTTTGACGAGACACAGTTCCGTGGAAAATCGGCCAGCAGGCTGTACAGAGTAGCTAAACAGCGCAGGCCTGACCTGTGCAAAACACACAGGTTCCATAATAAGCGCTGGATGAGTGAGGTCAATACGAAAGGCAATTATGTTTCAATATGAAACACCAAGAAGCCGGAAACGGTTCACATTGAAACAGGGTTGCCGGTATCGTTCAGGATTTGAAGCGTGCGGGGGATATTTCGTGGCGTTTCATCTTGCGCCACAGGGTGGAACGCCCGATTCCCAAGCAGGCGCGCCATTTCGGTGACGCGACCCTGGCAGGCCCAGCCTGCTCGCAAGATCGCCTCGTACTCCGCCTCGTTGACCGATATGACTGTTTGGGCCAGCGGGCTGTTGGGCGACAGCGACCGCCCGCTCCGTACGAACTCCGGGAGATCGACGGCCTGAATGGTGTCATGCTGATTCTGGGTTAGAGCGCGTTCGAGGATGCTCTCTAGTTCACGCACATTTCCCGGCCACGGGTAACGGTGGAGGATGGTGGCGGCGTCATCGCTCAACCATTTGGCACGGGTCTCCCGTTCCGTGCGCAGCGCCAGAAAGCGTTCGGCTAGCAGCGGAATGTCTTCGGTCCGTTCCCGCAGTGGGGGGATCTCCATATGGAAGACGCCGAAACGATAGTAAAGATGGGGCAGGAAGCTGCCCTGGGCCACCAACGTCTCAAGATCGGCTGTGGTCGCGGCGATGATGCGCACATCCACCGGAATAGTGCGCGAGCTGCCCAGCCGCAATACGTGGCGCGTTTCGATAATATGGAGCAACGCCGCCTGGATCTCCAGCGAGAGGCTCTCGACTTCATCCAGCAGCAGCGTGCCACCGTCAGCCAGTTCGAATTTGCTGGGCTGGCCGTTGGTGTTGGCGTCACGCTCCTGGCCCAAAATTTCGCGAGCCATCAGTTCGTGGGGAATGGCCCGGCAGTTGATGTCGATGAAGGGCCGCTCGCTGCGCGGCCCGTCGTTGTGTATGGCCCGAGCTAGCAGGTTCTTGCCAACGCCGCCTTCGCCCCGGATGAGCACGGGCGCCGTGCCGCGGGCAGCCGTTCGTGCCTGGCGAATGATTTGGCGCATGGATGAGGATGCCGTCTGGATGTCGTCGATTGTCAGACCTGACTGGGAGCCGTATTGCTGCTGAGCCAGCTGACGGACGTGTTCGATCGGGTTGAGCAAGGCCACGAAGCTGCCCGGCTGGCCCGCCTGCTCATCCACCGGGCAGAGCGTGACCAGACAGCGGACGCCGCGATCATCAACATGGAAGACCATCTCTTCATCATGCAGTTCGTCGCCGTGCAGAATGCTCTGGGTCAGTTCGGTGGGCAGTGTCAGGACGTCGTTCAGCGGGCGGCCGACAACGGTGCGGGGGGTAATCCCCAGAATGCGCCCAGCCTGCTGGTTGACGTGGCTGATCTCCCCAAAGCTGTTCCAGACGATCACCCCTTCGGCGATTGTGCCGAGGATGGTGTTGACCTCACCGAGGTGGCGGTTTGTTTGCTGCAGATACCAATCGGCGTGGAGCTGATTGCTGATGGCTCGGGCAGCGGCCATAACCAGCCCCAGGGTATGGGACGTAACTGTTTCCGCCGGGCCGATCATGCCCAGGGTGCCGATAATGCGACCGCGCACGTCGTGGATAGGGGCTGCGGTGGTCACCAGCGGGTGGAAGTGGTGGAAGAAGTGTTCCGCTCCAACCACCTGCACCGGCATCGCTTCCGAAAGCACAAGCCCCAGGGCGTTGGTGCCGGCGCTGTCTTCGGCCCAGTATGCGCCACGGACCACGCCAAACTCGGCCAGCCAGTCGGCCGCTCCCGGGTCGCCGCCAATGGCCAGGAGGCAGGCCGCACCGTCGCTGAGCGTCACGACATAGTGAGAGCCTTCAGTGAACTGGTGAATGTCCTCCATGAACGGGGCAGCAATGGTGATGAGTTCCTGTTGGCCGCGCAGGATGGACCGCAGCGCCGGGGCGCTGATGGCGCCCATGCGCGGCTGGGCGTAGGGGTTGAAGCGAGAGATGCAGCGGCGCCACGATTGCAGCACCAAAGGATCTGGCTGGTCGGAGCCGGCCGAGATAGTCCCGGTCTGCATAAACGTCTGCCAGACCGCATTGGCCATCTCGCTGGAAAAGCCTGTCTCTACCGGCTGCATGGTCATTCCATCATAAGCCAGTTGGGGCGAACGCTCAACTGTTTGTTTCTGGATGGGGTCAGGGGGCCGGAGCCGGCGGCGGTGTGGCGGCAATGACGGCCAACATGTCGTCATGGATGTGGCCGTTGCTGGCCAGCACATGGAGCTGCTGTTGGTGGCGCAGCGCAATCGGAGCGCCATCCATATGGGTGACCGTGCCCCCGGCTTCCTGCACCAGCAAGATGCCGGCGGCCATGTCCCAGCTGTGCAGCTTCTGCTCCCAGTAACCATCCAGGCGGCCCGCGGCAATGTAGGCCATGTCCATGGCGGCCGAACCGGCGCGGCGCAGCCCGAGCGAGCGCGGCAGGAATTCGGCCACGAAGTTCAGGTTGTTGGCCGGGCTGGTCTGTCTATCGTAAGGAAAGCCGGTGGCCAGGAGACTGGCCTGGAGAGTCGTCTGTTGGCTGACCTGCAGCGGCCGCTGGCCACTGGCGGTGGTCACGTGGGCGCCCTGTCCGGCGATGGCGGTGAAGCATTCGTCGAGCACCGGATTGTAGACGACGGCCAGTAGCGGGGTAGTGGACTCATACAACCCGAGCGAGACGCAAAAGACAGGAAAGTTGTGAGCATAGTTGTTGGTACCATCGAGCGGGTCGATGTGCCACGCATAGCGAGCATTAGGATCGCTGTTGGTCCCCTCTTCGCCCAACAGGCCATGGTCGGGAAAGGCGGCGTGGAGTCGCGAAGCGATGAGCGCTTCGGCCGCGTGGTCATACTTGGTCACCAGGTCGACGTCCGACGACTTGTGGTCAATCGTCTTGTCTTGCAGGAACCCCTCCATCAGCAAGGCGCCTGCAGCCTGGGCAATGGTGACCGCCGTGGCCAATGTCTCGTTCAAATCGATCATCGCGTCGTTGTTCTCCTTCCGGATAGACGGGGTCCCCCGGTGTGGTTTCTGATCGTGCGGCCAGGCCCGCAATCTGCCGGCTATCATACCGCTATGTGCGGCGGCGGGCATCCGTGTGGCATTTGGGTGAATTTACCTAAGAAGCTGTTGTCCTGGTTTGAAACCCGACCAGGAACGGCGTACAATGAATAAACGACGCTGTCTTCTGCAACGGGCACGACAGCGTCTTGTAGGTTAAGACAATTGTGAATGGAAAGGTCGTGTTTACATTTATCCAACACAACGTTAGTAAGGTATAGGGATGCTGAAAAGCATTGAACAGATTTTAGAAATGTACCTTCAGAACAAAATGGGTTCACTGGCTGTGCAACTGCCACGCACGCGCCTGCCCAATCTGCCCGTTTGCAGCGCACGGATGACCGACACAACCGGTGTTCAGCCCCCCGTGCCTCTTCTGACCATGGAGACAACTTATGGATGAACAACCCAACGAGAACCGCCCCAATATTCCAACCTGGGTGTGGATTCTGACGATTTTTGCGGTCATTCTGGGCGTTCAATTGTGGCTCAGCGGCCGTTTCAGCGGACCGGAGCAAATTACGTTGCAGGAGATGGCCGACTATATTGTAGCCGGCGACGTGACAGAGCTTACGGTGAGTGGCGAACGCCTGACGATTGTGCTGGAAGACGGCGAATCGTTCAGTGCTAACAAGGCGCCGTCTGACGGCCTGATTGAGACGTTTGAATTCTACGGCCTTACGGCTGCCGAACTGGATCAGATATTGACAGTGCGTGACCAATCGCTCTGGAACAATCTGTTCAGCATCCTCATCTTTGTAGGACCGCTGCTGTTGATATTCTGGTTGTTCACGCGCGGGTTCCGCCAGATGCAGGGCGGAGGCGGCAACAACATCTTCGGCTTCGGCCGCAGCAAGGCCAAGAACCTCAACGACGCCAACCGGCCGACCGTGACGTTTGACGATGTGGCTGGTGTGGAAGAGGCGAAGATGGAGTTGGCCGAAGTGGTCCAGTTCCTGCGCGAGCCTGAGAAGTTTGTCCAGGTTGGCGCGCGCATTCCCAAGGGCGTGTTGATGGTTGGCCCTCCGGGCACCGGCAAGACGCTGTTGGCGCGTGCCGTGGCCGGCGAGGCCGGCGTGCCGTTCTTCCATATCTCAGGTTCCGAGTTCGTCGAGATGTTCGTCGGTGTGGGTGCCAGCCGGGTGCGCGATCTCTTTGAGAAAGCGAAACAGGCAGCTCCTTCTATCGTCTTTGTCGACGAGATCGACGCGGTCGGCCGCCAGCGTGGCGCCGGCATGGGCGGCGGTCATGACGAGCGCGAGCAGACATTGAACCAGATTCTGGTCGAGATGGACGGCTTCGACAACGAGACGAACGTTATCGTCATTGCCGCGACCAACCGGGCTGACATTCTGGACCCTGCGCTGCTGCGCCCCGGTCGTTTCGACCGCAAAGTGTTCGTCGATTTGCCGGATGTGGCGGGCCGCGAGAAGATCTTGCAGGTCCATGCGCGGGGCAAGCCGATTGGCAGCGATGTGCAGTTCAAGGATATCTCCCGCCTGACGGCCGGTTTCTCAGGTGCTGATCTGGAGAACCTGATTAATGAGGCAGCTATCTTTGCCGCCCGGCGCAGCAAGCGGGTGATCAACCTGCCGGAGTTCCAGGACGCCTTTGACCGGGTGGTCATGGGGCCGGAGCGGATGAGCCGCGTGATGACGGAAGATGACAAGATGACGGTGGCCTACCACGAGGCGGGCCATGCGGTTGTCAGCTTCTTCCTCCCCCAGACCGACCCGGTGCAGAAGATCACGATTGTGCCGCGCGGCCGCGCGGGCGGGTTCGTGATGTCGCTGCCGGAGGATCGCGCGGTCCACAGCCGTGAGTTTTTCGAAGACCAGATCGCCATGGCTCTGGGTGGCCGGGCGGCGGAAGAGATCTTCTTTGGTCGGATTACCACCGGCGCAGCGGCCGACCTGCAGCAGGCGACACGCCTGGCGCGGGCGATGGTCATGGAGTATGGCATGTCCGACAAGCTTGGTCTGCCTACCTATGGCGGCGGAGCCGCGAGTCCCTTTGTGGGCCGCGAAATGGGTTACTTTGGTGGCGGTGGTCGTGACTACAGCGAAGAAGCAGCCCAGACGATCGACAACGAGGTCAAGACGATTCTTGAGAGCAACTATGGTCGCTCTCTGGAGATCATTCGCGAAAACCACGACCGTATGGTCAACCTGGCGACAACACTGATGGAAGTCGAGACGCTGGACCGGCCACAGTTCGAGGAGCTGATGAACGACCAGCCGGCGAGCAACGGCAGCGTGGCCGACACACCCGTGCCCAGCCCCGCGCCGGCGCCAGTCGACGCGACGCTCTAGCCCGCAGCGCCCGGCGACGGGCCGGCGGCAAACGCAATCGCAACGGCCCTTCTGATTGGTTACAATCGGAGGGCCGTTTTTTTGTGCGATGCTGCATGACTGAGGAGGCCGGATCCCCTATGAACGACGACACGATACTCAGCGACCTGACTGATGCCGTATTGACTGTGCGGCTCAACCGGCCGGACAGCCACAACGCGTTGACGCCGGGCATGGTGGCCGACCTGACCATCCTGTTTCGCTCGCTGGCGGAGCGAGATGATGTGCGTGTGGTGGTGCTGACCGGCAACGGCCGCTCTTTCTGTGCCGGGGCCGATCTGAGCGCTATGCGTGCGGCGGCCGACTACTCGTATGACGAGAATGTGGCCGACGGCGAGGCGATTTTTGACCTGATGTTGGCGGTGGACGAATGTCCACATCCGACCGTGGCCCGTGTCAATGGAGCAGCGATCGGCGGTGGGGCAGGGCTGATTAGCTGCTGTGATATTGTGGTGGCGGTCGACCGGGCCATCTTCGCCTTCAGCGAAACGCGCCTGGGGATTGTGCCCGCCGTCATCTCGCCATTTGTGCTGGCCAAGATTGGCCCTGCCCAGGCCCGCGAGCTATTCCTGACTGGCGAGCGGTTCGATGCGGGCCGGGCGCAGCAGGCCGGGTTGGTGCAGCATGTGACGCCGCCGGACGAGTTGGATGAGGTCGTGGCCAACCGGGTGGAGCACCTGCTGCAATGTGCGCCGGGCGCACAGGCGGCCGCCAAGCGCCTCATTCGCGCCGTCTCCTACCAGAGCCCGGATGAAGTGCGTGAGTTCACCACGAATCTGATTGCCGAGCGGCGGGCCAGCGACGAAGGGCGCGAAGGGATGAGCGCCTTCCTGGAAAAACGGCCGCCGTGGTGGAAGTCCCGCTCCGGGTAGCCGGATGCGCTGCTTCCATCCCCCTTGTCTCTAATGAAAATTGCAGTGCTGTCGGATATTCACGGCAATTGGCCCGCGCTGCAGGCGGTGGCAGCTGACATTGATCGCTGGCAGCCTGACCAGGTGCTGGTCAACGGCGACGTCGTCAACAGCGGGCCGGAGAGCGCCCGCTGCTGGGCGTATGTCCGCGAGCGTCAACAGCAGGATGGCTGGACGGTTCTGGCGGGGAATCACGAAGCCTACGTCCTTGAATGGGCGACAGAGCAGCCACCACTCGACGGGCCGGCCTACGACCTGATCCGGCTCAGTCACTGGACCTACGGCCATCTGCAAGACGAAATCGGCGCGTTGGCGGCCTTGCCCGCCGCCTGGCGAACCGTCTTGCCCGGCGCGGGATTCGTGGCGGCCCGGCACGCGTCAATGCTCGGCGATCGGGCAGGTATCTACCCGGATGCGGCGGAGGAGAAGGTGCGGGGGATGATCGATCGGGAGGCAGCTGTCTTTCTGGTCGCCCATACGCATTTGCCGGATATCCGGCAGATCGACGGGACGCTGCTCGTCAACTCCGGTGCGGTTGGGTGGCCGGGCGACGGCGACGGACGGTCGTCGTATGCGCGCCTGAGCTGGGGGCGGTCAGGATACCGGGCAGAGATTCGGCGCGTCGCCTACGATCGCACAGCCACGGAACGAGCGTTCCATTCGTCCGGGCTGCTGGCCGTGGGTGGTGCGGAAGCGCTGTTGTCATTCATGGAGTGGCGAATGTCAACCGACCTGCGGACGATCTGGTCGCGCCGCTATCGGGCGGCAATCCTGTCCGGAGCGATCGATCATGCAGACTCGGTGGCCCGGTTTGTGGTCGAAAATGGGCTGGAAGCGGCCCTGCCCGACCAGCGCCGTGTCCATTAAGGCGGCGTTCATTCTGCGTGATTGTAGAGAGCAAAAGGCGACAAAAAGGCGTCAAAATAGGGGCATTTGGCTGTTTTTCCTGCGCATAGCCCTCTGATGCTTGCGTTTTGTGCCAGTTTTCACTATACTGCTGAGTGGAATTTGGAAGAGGAAGTCGTTTGAATAACCTCATACAATTGTCCGACACCGTTATACCCTGGCTGCTTGGGGGATTGCTCTCTCTCAGCTTCATTGCCCTTCTTGTGGCATTGAAGTACTGGCGAGATATGAAGCGATCGCCCTTCTTCTTCATGCGGCAACAAGCTAGCAAGCGTCTGCAATCTTACGTTAGCATAAGCTTTGTAGCGCTGCTTTTGGCTGCCGCTGTGGGTACGTATGGCTGGCAAGCGCCGGCCGACGAGGTGGCACGGATGGGCATCATTACGAACGCCAAACCTGTCGACATCGAGGTGCAGGAGATTGTCGCTCGGCAGGCGGCCGCTCGCGAGGCTGAACTCGCAGAAGCCGAAGTCGAAGAAGTGACCAGCTCCGGCATCGCTGATTTGTTGTTGGGTGAAGGGCAGGCGGCCAACTTCCGGCCCGAGCTTCCGGCAGCGTTCGACCGTTACGAGCCACAGGCTGAGTTGAACCCCGACACGAATCTGGGCCAGCTGGTATTCTCCACCGACGTGACCGAGGACTATGACCCGGTGCAGCCGGCCAAGCTGTTTGGCGAAGGGTTCTTTACCCTGTTCGCCACGTTCGATTACCTCCAGATGGCGGACGGCATGGAATGGGCCTGGGTGTGGCGTCATAACGGCGAAGTGGTCGATGGCGGCAATGAGCTATGGCAGTATGGCGATGAAGGTCCCGGCTATATCTACCTCAGTCCGGAAGAGGGCTTCCAGGAAGGTCGCTATTCGCTGGAGATTTGGGTCAACGGCGAACTGCTGAGCCAGGGCGAGGCGATCATGAACGAGGCTGCCCTGAGTGCCGGGAACTAGCTTCCCGCGCTAGACGAACTGACAACGTATCTATCTGTTGCAGCGACCGCCTATTGGGCGGTTTTTTGTTGCCTGGTTGTTAGCGCCGGAACCGGGCCAGAACCAGCCCGCTGACCTGCTGCCACTCTTCGACCCGGAGGACGGCTGATGTCGCCAGGTAGGCCAACCCGCCCGCGGCTGTACCCACCAGCGCGACCAGCCACGCTCCGCTGTTTCCCAGCCCCTGCAAGACCAGCCAGATGGTCAGCGCCATGACGCCCGCTGCAATGGCCATCCGCCAGATACCGCTCAGGAGAAAGCCGCCGTTCAGCCCGCCCATCTTGCGCCGCAAGAGAACCAGCAGGACGCTGACTTCCAGAATGTTGGAGAGACTGAAGCCCAACGCCAGCCCCCCAAGCGGCTCCCAGCCGAGCGCCGGGAAGACGGTGTTGCGCAGCCAGAGACTGAGCACCCACATGGCCACGATCTGTGCCCCACCAGCCAGCACGGGCGTCAGGGTGTCGTTGAGCGAATAGAAGGCGCGGGCGATAACTTCAATGGCGGTCAGCGCCACAAGGCCGATGGCGTAGAACTGGAGCGCCCAGGCCACCAGCTCGGTTGCTTCCTGGTCGAACAGACCGCGCTCAAACAGGACCGTGACGTAGGGGACGGCCAGCATAATGAGCAAGACGGTTGTCGGCAGGCCGAGGAAGATGATGAGGCGCAGTGAGTCGCTGAAGATTTGGCGCATCTCGCTAATGGCGTTGCGCGCTGCCAGCTCGGCCATGGTGGGAAAGGCGGCGATACCCAGTGCCTGGCCCAGAATACCCTGGGGCATGATGATCAGCCGTAGGGCCGCATTCAGCGCCGGGAGGCTGCCCAGCGCCATCGACCCTGTGAGAAAGAGAATGATGTACTTGTTGACTTCGCTGAAGGAGAGACCCAATACACGCGGGGCCATCAGGATCAGGACTTTCTGGACCCCTTTGTCGCGCACGGTCAGGATAGGTGTGTAGCGGGCGTGCTGCTGCCGCAGTCCGGGAATCTGGACGAGCAAATGGGCCAGCGCACCCAGGACCGTGCCGATTGCCAACCCGTAGACCGTGCCGATCGAACTGTTCTCGCCGATCATACCACCGGCAATGATGCCTATGTTATAGAGCGATGGGGCCAGCGCGGGCAGCAGAAAGTGCTGGCGCGCGTTGAGGGCAGCCATGATGACGCCGCTGACACTGAAGATGATGGGCGACAGCAGCATGATGCGCATCAGCGACACGGTAAGGGGCAGCAGCTCCGGTTGCAGGGCGATGTTGTCGGCGTAGAAGAACAGGACGATCGGCTCGGCGAAGATCATGACCGCCACGGAAATGATGGTGACGGCGATGAAGCCCAGATTGAGGATGGCGGAAAAGAGTCGCCACGCGCCCGGCTCGTCGTCGCGGGCGAAGTAGGCGGCGAACGTGGGGATGAAGGCGGACCCGATCGCCCCGCCAGCCACGATCAGGAATATTGTCTCCGGAAATCGGCTGGCAATGTCGAAGGCGGTGGCGTTGACGGACGTGATGCCCAGCGACTCGCGGACGAAGATCTCGCGGAGCAGGCCGAATACGCGGCTGAGCAACGCTAGCGCGCCGACAAGACCGGCTGCCTGAAAGACGCGCCGCCGGTTGCCGGCTTCGTTTTGGGGCGGCTCAGCCATGAAGCCCGTCCATTATGACTGAACCATTCACTTCTCGAATTGGTGTTTCCATCACACTGCTTACAGGTTACAATTCAGGCTCACTGCTGCAAGCTTATCAGGTTCTTTCAATCCTGCCTTCGTCACATTCAATCGGGTACCTGAGATCGCAGCAGAAAGTCTATTCTTGTAACTGTTCGGAGGCGCAGCATGAATGTGATCAAAGTGTCCGCACGCTCCCGTACCGCAGCCGTTGCCGGCGCGATTGCCGGGGTCATGCGTGATTCCCAGCATGCCGAGGTCCAGGCCATTGGCGCCGGGGCCGTCAATCAGGCTGTGAAAGCGATGATTATCGCTAAAGGGTATCTGGCGGAAGAGGGTGTCCATATCATTTGCACACCATCATTTGTAGACGTAGATATTGACGATCAAGAGCGTACAGCCATTCGATTCTCGATTGAGCCACGCAGTGATGAGCCGGCAGTCTAGCCCGGCCCTACCGGCTCAATAGTTCCTACCTATGACCGCCGGCTTCTGACGAACCACCACCCACCCGTTCCGACCGCTAATAGAATACCGAGGCCAATGAACACCAGCCCGCTGTACCCACTGACAGCGCCGGCTGGTGGTTGGCCGGCGGCCGTCTGACCAACCTCCTGCTCCTCGCTCCGCTCGCTGATGGCCACGCCGGTCGGGTTGGCTGTCGCGTCACTGGTGGCTGGTGTCGCTGGAGGGATGCTCTCCACGGCCGGTTCGACGGTGGGTGTGCCGGTGGCGGCCGTCGTGGGAGCGGCTGGTTGGGTGTGGCGTGGCGGCTGTGGTTGGGACGGCGGTCGGGGACGGCGTCGACGTGGCCACCCAGATCGGTGGTGGTGCAGCGGTCCCGACGACATCCTCAAGGGGCAGGTCGGCTCGCCAGCGCGGGCCGCGTTCCTGCACCAGATAGTAGGTGGTGCCGCCGATCATGCAGTAGTCGCCAATGGTTTGGACGCAGAGCGCTCCTGGCAGGTCGACGGTGAACACCCCGCTTTCAGCCTCTATGGTCGTTTCTTTGCCCCACATGTCGACCAGTTGGGCTTCCGGCGCTTCGGCCAGCACGGTTGCTTCCTGGGCTTGCGGCAGGCGAGAGAACAGGACGGTCGTGGTCTGTTCTCGCTGCTCCAGGCGAATCTGGCCGACAGCGTCCCATCGTTCGCGTCGCGCGTCGAGCACAGGGCCGAAGCGGCGGATCGCCTCGGCGTAGGTGTCGTAGGCGGGCCGGCGGCTGTTGTCCTGGCGCAGCAGGCCGAACGGCTCCGGATTGGCGTCCCGGTCGCTGTCGGTGTCCATCAGCTTGTAGACAGACAGTCGTTCCACACCGGCAGCCAGCGCCGACGCCATCGCCTGGGGAATGAATGCCGCTTGCTCGTACTGGGTGACGTAAAGCGTCCAGTTAGACACTGGCCAGTAGGTATCGTCGGCGGGCGGGGCGTTGGTCTCCACCAGCCAGATCGGCTTCCACAAGCCGCGCCGGGCCATGTCGTCCTGAAAGGCGCGGATGACATCGTAGATGGCCGATGGCTGGAAGTAGAGGTGGGCCGTGGCGACGTCGAAGTACTGGTTGTTCTCGGCCGCGCCGGGCATTACCAGCAGGTCGTCGAGGAACTGCCCGAAGTACGCCGGGTCCCAGAAGTAGGTGAACGCGCCCAGATGGATAACGACGTCCGGATTGGCTTCGTGGGCCACGAGATAGGCCACGCGCAGCAGTTGGGCGAAGTCGGCGCTGCTGCCGTCCCAGGTGTGGCCGGGCGTGTCAGGGTCGGCAATATCCGGCTCGTTCCAGATGACCCAATGGTCGATCTGACCTTCGTAGCGGCTGACCGCTTCCCGGACGAACGTGGCCCACAAGTTGTCGGGATCGTCAGGCGGCAGATAGAGGCCGCTGGGCAGCAGGTCGTCGTCGCGCGCCCAGTCCGGGATGCCGATGAGCAGCCCGATGACTTCACGGCCGTCTTCGATCTCCGCTTCCAGCGTTTCGTCGTCGAGCGGCGGTTCCCACTCATCGGGCCCGTCTGGCTGCACCTCCGCCCACTGGAATCGCGTGCGTGTCCAGCCCACGCCGAGGCGGGTGGCGGCCGCCGGGTTCTCATCGCTCTCAATGACGCCGTAGCGCCAGTTGTCGCCGTCGTCGGCACGCACGGATGCGGGAGACAGAAGGAGCAGCGCAAGCAGGCCGAACAGGCCGGGGAGGAGAGCACGCACCAGGCTGCGTGCCGTGGGTTGATGGTTCATGCCAGTCCCCAAGTTTACGGCCAACACCGGGTCAGGCAACTGTTGCGGCAAATTCCTAAGGGATACTCAGTCGTTCAGAGTTGTCCGCACATTCGTTTCTTCTTGCACGGGGACTCGTCTGTCACGCAGCGTGCCTACCATTGGGTGAGCGAGAGCAGGTGCCCGTCAGGATCGTGGAACCAGGCGATCTGAGTGCCGTCGTCGGCCGTCCAGACACCGAGCTCGTCCTGAGGTATGCCGTCGAAGCGAGCAAAAGCGACACCGGCTTCGGTCAATGCGGCCATCGATTCGATGAGGTTGTCGACTTGCCAACCGAGAACGGTGTACGGCTGTGGTGTGACTGACTCGACCAGGCTGATGCGCAACATGACGCCGTCCATGTCGAACACCAGCGCCGACGGATCGTGCTCCATGCAGGTCAGACCCAGAGTCAGTTCATAGAAAGCCTGACAGCGGTCAGCGTCGCTGGTTGCCAGAAACAGGATAGGCGGGGCAGAATCAAGGGTCATGTGACTATCTCCCGGAGGCTATCGGCGTTACAATTGCCCATTGATTATCTCCGGGAGTGATAAACGTGCGAACATTGCGATTGGCATTGATTGGGTTTGGCAACGTCGGCCAGGGATTGGCGACGATTATTCGAGATCAAGGGGCGGCCATGGCGGCGCAGGAAGGGGTCGATCTGCGGATTGTCTCTGTTCACACCGCGCGACGCGGCGTCCTGGTCGAACCGGACGGGCTAGACGCCGGGGAACTGCTGGCGACGCTGGCCCGCGATGACCGTCTGGCCCCGGCAGTCAAGGCTGAAGCGTGGCCGGTCGAGCGCGTTCTGCGCGAGGGCAATGCCGATGTCGTCGTGGAGACAACGCCCACGGACCTGCAAACGGCCGAACCAGCCACCAGCTATCTGCGGCTTGCGCTGGAGAACGGCCGTCATGTGGTGACGACCAACAAGGGTCCGGTGGCGCTCCATTACCCGACGCTGGCGGCGCTGGCGGCCGAACGCGGTCTGTCGGTGGGCGTCGAGGGGACGGTGATGGCCGGGACGCCGGTCATGCGGCTGGGCGGCGAAGCGCTGGCCGGGAGCGGGCTGCGGCGCATCCAGGGCATCCTCAACGGCACGACCAACTACATGCTGGAGCAGATGCGCGGCGGGGCGACCTACAGCGACGCGCTGGCTGAAGCGCAGGCGCTGGGTTACGCGGAGACCGATCCGACGGCCGACGTGGACGGTCATGATGCGGCCGTCAAAGTGGTCATACTCGGCAATCTACTGTTGGGCGGCGAGCTGACCCTGGCTGATGTGCCCACCGCCGGCATCAGTGGGTTGACGCAGGCCGACGTAGCGGCTGCGGCGGCGGTGGGCGAATGCTGGAAACTGATCGGCGTCGTCGAGCGGGTAGGCGACACAGTGCGCGGTGAGGTGGCTCCGGTGCGACTGCCGCTGACGCATCCGCTGGCGGCCGTCGCGGGCGCGACCAACGCCGTGACCATCACCAGCGATGTGCTGGGGGATGTGACGTTGAGCGGGCCGGGAGCGGGGCGGATCGAGACAGGCTTCGCCATCGTGGCCGATCTGCTGGCTATTGCCCGGCGCATGGCAGACGCGGCCCAATAAGGGGTAGTCAAGAAATGGTTGTTGACAGATAGCGTTTCGTCGCTATACTTGGCATATATTGATAGTGGTCAATATGTAATATGAGTTCGATTACCTTCGCCAAAGCCATTGCCGACGAAACACGCCAGGGGATTATGCATCTCCTGTGTTGTCGTTGGATGTGTGTGGGTGACATTGTCATTGAGCTGGACGGAGTAAGCCAGCCGACGGTCTCCCACCATCTGGCGATCCTGCGGGACGCGGAGCTGGTCTTTGCCCGGCGGGAAGGCAAGCAGGTATTCTACTCCCTGGATCAGGACAAGGTTGCGGTTTGCTGTGGCCAGCTGATGCAGAACTTCGCCCCGGAGCGGGTGACGACCACGAATGGTACGGCCGAATCGATTGAGCTACCGGTCGCGAACGAGTAGCCTCTTTTTTTGGCCATTCACATAGACAGTTATCTATATAAGAGGTAAAAGATGTCCGAACAAACACGTGAGATTTATGAGGCAGTGGCAGAGCGGTATGGCAGGCTGGCGGAAACGACCGGGACCGAAGCGGTGGCGGACGCCTGTTGTGATGACGCCACAGGCGATGGGAGCTGTTGCTCGTCGTCTACGAGCGACGTGGCGCTGGATGCGCTCTATGACGATCTCTACACGGCCGACACCGAATGGCTGCCGGTCGAGGTCACGGCGATATCGCTGGGCTGCGGTGACCCGATTACGCTGGCTGAGCTGACGCCGGGACAGACGGTGCTTGATCTGGGCTCCGGTGGGGGAATCGACTGCTTCATGGCCGCCCGACAGGTGGGGCCGGAGGGGCATGTGATCGGAGTCGACATGACCCCGGCCATGATTGCCAAGGCCAACCGCAACAAGGAGAAGGTCGGGCTGGACCATGTCGAGTTTCGTCAGGGCATGATTGAAGCGATGCCGGTGGACGACAACAGCATCGACGTGGCTATTTCCAACTGCGTGATCAATCTCAGCCCGGACAAACCGGCTGTGTTTCGGGAGCTGTTTCGCGTCCTGAAGCCGGGTGGCCGCGTGGCGGTGTCGGACATGGTGACGAAGGGCCAGTTCACGCCAGAAGAGCGGGCCGATCGCTCGTCGTGGGCGGGCTGCATCAGCGGGGCGGAAGACGTGGCCGACTACGTGGGGGCAATGCGCGAGGCGGGGTTTGTTGAGATTTCGGTCCGCGACAAGACCGCACCGGATGTGGAGCTGGTCGCAGCTGCCGCGAGAGACGGCCCGGCCGAGTTGTTCAGTGCCCGGGTGACGGCCGTTAAGCCGCAGTAGCCGGCATCCTGCGAGAGACAGAAAAAGCCCCGACTCGATCATGAGTCGGGGCTTGTGTTTGTTCAGTTTACTCAGGACAGCCTAGAACGGAATGTCGTCTTCTTCCTGGACGCTGTCGCTGCCGCCACCGCCACTGTACTGGTCGTCGCTGTAGCCACCGCCACCACTGCTTGCCTGATCACGGCTGCCGACGAAGCTGAAGTTATCGGCACGCAACTCAAAGGAAGCGCGTACGCTCCCATCTTGGCCTGTCCACAGACGAGGTCCACCAGTCTCGCGATCGGGTGTAAACGACCTTCGACCAGAACTTGCTGTCCCTTACTTCAAGTACTGATTTGCAGTTTCGGCCTGTCGTCCCCATACAGAGACACGAAACCAGGTTGTTTCCTTCACTGGTTGGCCTGTGCCGCGATCGGTCCAGCGTCGATTCGTCGCCACGCTGAAACTGGTAACGGCCGTTCCGTCCGGCATGTAGCGCATTTCCGGATCGCCGCCCAGAGTTACCCATGACAATTACTTTCTGATACATAGTGTGTTTCTCCTGCTTGTGCCTGTGCGCGAGGGCCTGCACTTCGGCTCGCGACTGGGGCACATCGTAGCACGTTTTACGTTAAATTTCCATTTGGTCTTGGTCACGTGCTCGCCTATTATAATAGACCAAATGTTCGGAAATGGCAACAATTGCTCAACTCGTTTTCATCTGGCGGACGGCCCAAATTGAGCGTCCGGCGGCGCTTCTCAACCGGCGCGCACGAAGGGCTGTTTGGTGTGAAACGGCAGTCAATCGTTTGTTGCCGTGGGGGGCCGGTGCTATAACTTAGCCATGTCAAAAGCGTCCGATCCCTACGAAATTGCAACCTATCTTCGCGCCCAGCTGCCTGGTTATCTGGAGCTGCTGCGACAGATGGTGTCCATCAACAGCTTCACGGCCAATCCGCAGGGCGTGAATGCGCTGGCCGAAGTGACGGCCGACATCTTCGCCGAACTGGGCTTCGACGACGAGCGCGTCCAGTCGGCCGACTATCTGTATGGTGAGCATCTGATCCTGACCCGCCCGGCGACAACGGGTGACGATGCCCCGCTTCTTGGCTTCATCTCCCATCTCGATACGGTATACCCGGCCATTGAAGAGGAGACCAACGATTTCTTCTGGCGCGTAGAAGGCGACCGGCTGTACGGGCCGGGGACGGTTGACATCAAGGGCGGCACGGTGATGATTTACGCTGTGCTCGATTGCCTGCGCGAATTTTACCCGGAGCTGTTCGAGAGCGTTACCTGGCGGATCATGCTGAACGCCGCCGAGGAAGCGCTCAACCTCGACTTTGGCGAGTTGTGCCGGGCGCAGCTGGCGGGGGCTGTGGCAGCGTTGGTGTTTGAGGGCGGTGAGCTGGACAGCGACAGCGAGTTCCGCCTCGTCACGTCGCGTAAAGGGATGGCCCGGTACCATATGACGGTGGAAGGCAAGGCGGCCCACGCCGGCTCCTCCCACGACCAGGGAGCTAACGCCATTGTCCAGCTGGCTGATGTGATTCAGCAAGTGGCCAGCTACACCGACTACGAGCGCGAGATTACGTTTAACGTAGGGACCGTGCTGGGCGGGACGGTCATCAACCGCGTGCCGCATCAGGCGTCGTCGAGCGTGGAGATGCGTGCCTTCGACCCCGATATCTTTCAGGAAGGTGTGGACAAGATGCTGGAGCTGAACCAGTATTGCAGCGTCCGCAGCTACGACAATGGGTACCCGTGCAAGGTGCGCGTGGTGCTGAGCCACAGCTGGGAGCCGTGGCCTGAGAACCCTGGCACGGAGCGGCTGCTGGCAGCGTGGCAGGCAGCAGCCGATTATCTGGGTATGTCCGTTGTGCCGGAAGCACGGGGCGGCCTGAGTGACGGCAATTTGATCTGGCGCGACCTGCCCACCATCGACGGACTTGGCCCGGCTGGGGCCAACGCCCATTGCTCCGAGCGAAGTGAGGACGGCAGCAAAGACCAGGAGTACGCCCTGGCGTCGTCGTACGTGCCCAAGGCGCTGCTCAATGTAGCCGCCATTGTGCGCCTGCTGAGCGAAGAAACAGCCGGCTCCTGAGCGAGGTATTGCTGTGAACATCGATCTTGTCCTGGCTGACTGCGTCGGGTTTGCCCAACAACTAATCCAGACGCCCAGCATGTCGGGCGAAGAGGCGGCCATCTCCAGGCTGGTAGCAGCCGAACTGAACCGGCTGAATTACGACGAAGTGTGGCAGGACGAGATAGGCAACGTCTACGGTCGCGTCTACGGTCGTGACCGCAGCTTGCCTGCGCTGGTGCTAAATACCCACCTTGACCATGTGGACCCGGGCGATCCCTCGCTCTGGCCCGCGCCGCCATTTGCGGCCGAGATCCGCGATGGCTACATCCTGGGCCGGGGAGCGGTAGACATCAAAGGGCCAATGGCGGTCCAGGTCTACAGTCCGGTGGCCCTCTTGCAGGCCGGCGAACGGCCGCGGCGCGACATGGTCTTTTGTGGCGTTGTCGACGAAGAGGTTGGGGGAGCGGGCGCTAAGTTCTGGGTCGATCATCTGGATTACCCGGTGGAGCTGGTCGTCCTGGGCGAGCCGTCGTCCAATGAGATGGCGCTTGGTCATCGGGGCGTCGCCCAGCTGTGGGTCACATTCACAGGTCGCTCAGTCCACGCCAGCGTGCCGGAGCAGGGGGAGAACCCCAACTTCGCGCTGGCATCGTTTCTAACAAGGCTGTTGGCGGAGCAGGCGACACTGCAAAGCCATCCTGTCCTGGGACCGACCTCGGTATCACCAACGATCATCAAGGTTGACACCACCAGTCCCAACGTTACGCCGGCCTGGACGCGTGTCTTGCTGGACTTTCGCACGGCAACAGAGAGCGTCGCCAGTCTGGTAGCGTTTATCGACCGGGTAGCCGGCGAGTCTCCCCATAGGGTTACCGTTTCGGAGAGTGCTATTGCCGGTCCCGAGCCTGGGGTTGACGAGCTGGTATACGGGTACTATACACCCCCCGATGATCCACGCGTCATCAAAGCTCAGGCGCTGCTGGGCCAGGGGATGGGCCGCGAGCCGGAGTTGACGCGCTACGCCTTTGCCACCGACGGCCGTCACTTTGTACCTCATGGCCTGACGATGATTGGCTACGCTCCCGGCGATGAAGGATTGGCCCACACCATACACGAAAGAATCAGCATTGACAGCATGCACGAAAATTTGCGTGGTCTGATCGAGCTGCTGCGCGAGTTCTAGCAGGCCAGTGGATGCGGCTGAGAGGACATGATTATGCCCAAAATCGATGCCCTTGAGGGTGGACAATCCCCCCAACGCGACAGCCTGACCCATCAGGCGATCGAGGATTACGTCAAGACTATCTACGTCCTGGCGCAAGAAGAAAGCCCGGTCTCCACCTCACGGGTGGCCCAGGCACGCGATGTGCGCCCGGCGTCGGCGACGAGCATGCTGCAGCGGTTGGCCAAGCTCAATCTGGTCGACTATGAAAAGCATTACGGCGTGACGCTGACTGAGGCGGGCAACAAGCTGGCGCTGGAAGTGATTCGCCATCACCGGCTGCTGGAGTTGTACCTGATGGAGGCGCTCGGTTTCTCGTGGGACGAGGTACACGAGCAGGCCGATATCCTGGAACACGTCATCAGCGAGAAGCTGGAAGACCGTATTGCCGCCGCGCTTGACTATCCCGAGTTTGATCCCCACGGCGATCCGATTCCGGCGCGCGACGGCTCCATGGCCAATGTCGAGACGCTGCTGTTGGCCGAGGCGCCCGAGCGAACGCCATTGCGCGTGGCGCGCATCCCCGATGACAGCAACAGTGAGCTGCTGCGCTACCTGGCCGACCTGGGGTTGGTGCCTGGCGCACAAGTAGCGGTGTTGGAGGTTGGGCCGTTTCTGGGACCACTGACGCTATCGATTGGGGGTCGCGACCAGGTGATCGGCCGTCATGTGGCCGACATGATCCTGGTTGAACGCATCACGGAGTAGGCGCTTATCCGCTGTGCTTTTCGCAGGTCAGACTGCGCCCCGGTCCGGCACGAATTCGTCGCCGAATTGCCCCCGATCCAGCTACATTAACAGGCCAGCGGCGTATTGCCCGGCCATTCTGACTGTGGTAAGATGTTCTTAACCCTGCTGTGTACGAGATGGGTATCTAGCGTTGAGCCAACGCCACTTTTTTGGGAGTCGAGATACCAACGGGCTATGTAGTAACCGCGAGGCCAGGCAGATGCCCCGACGTAGGATTCCCACCTGCGAGAGCAGGTTCAAACAAAGGAGCTCACACGGCATAGCGGGGCTGATACTTTCTTCCTCCCTCTCTACTTGCCTGTTGATCCCCAACTTGAGACTTAATCCATGGTGCGGTCGACGCGTGGCAGCGCAACGCTAAACTGAGTGCCCTGTCCCACGGTGCTGCTGACGGCAATCTGCCCGCCGTGGGCGTTGACGATCGCCTGACAGATGGCCAGCCCCAGACCAGACCCACCGGCCGACCGGGTGCGGCTCTTCTCGCCGCGCCAGAAGCGATCAAACACCTGCTCCTGCGCTTCTGGCGACAAACCCGGCCCGTTGTCGCTGATCGCAAAGATGACTTGATCGCCGGCCGTTTGGGCGTTGATGGTTACCGTGGGCGGCTTGATAATGCCCTCCGGGGCATGGCGCAGCGCGTTGGCCAGTAGATTGCCCAGGACTTGCTGGAGGCGCTGGGAGTCGGCGGCGACGGGCGGTAGACCTTTGGCCGCTTCGGCCACAAGCTGCACACCATCCGCTTCAAACAGAGGCCCAAAGGCGGCGCTCGCCTGGGCAATGGCCACGGCGGGGTCAACGGCATCCATCTGGAGGGGGAGCTGGCCCGCCTCCGCCAGCGAAAGCGTTCGCAAATCTTCTACCAACCGGCCCAGCAAGAGCGTCTCTTCGTGGGCCACGGCCACATTATCGGAGTCGAGCGGCAGCACGCCGTCGAGCATCGCCTCCAGTTGGGCGCGCAAGACGCTGAGAGGCGTGCGCAGCTCGTGGGCCACATCAGCCAGGAGCTGCTGCCGCTGCTGTTCGGCCAAAGCCAGCGTGCCGGCCATCTGGTTGAAGCTGGTGGCCAATTCGCCCAGTTCTCCCCGATCCGTGACGGGCACCTGCTGTCGAAGCTGCCCGCTCGCGAGCTGTTGGGTGGCGTCGGTTAGCTGGCTGAGCGGACGAGTAAGCCGGTAGGCCAGCCCGGCGCCGAGGGCCAGCGCCACCACAACCGCCGCCAGTCCACCCAGCCAGATGGCCCGGTTCACGTCCGCAAGGAACTGTTCAGCCGCCTGTCCACTGCCCATGCCACCGCCCATGCCGCTGACCTGCAGCGTGGCGATAGGCACGCCGTCCGACGTGACAGGCAGCGAGAGCAGGACGGGCATGTCCGGTGCATTCTGGCCCCGGCGCCGGCTGGCGGCGAGCTGGTTGCCGTCCTGGTCGATCAGGATCAGGATGGTATTACCTTGCCCCGGTCCGCGACCGGCGGTCTGGGTCAGCAGCGTTTCGACCCCGGACCAATCGTCTCGGGCCTGATAGAAGTCGGCCAACTCGTCTGCAAGCTGTCGCCAGAGCTGCGTCGATTCGGCGTTGAGGAAGCGATTGAAGCTTGATTCGGCCGCGCGATTGGCCAACAGGGAGACGACGCCGACGCCGGTCAGGGCGACCACGAGGAAAGCGGCCGCCAGCCGGAACCAGAGGCGATGGGTCAGGCCACTCATGGAATGTCAGGGTTGAAGCGATAGCCTACGCCGAAAACGGTCAGTACATAGGTAGGATGGCCAGGATCGGCTTCGATCTTCTTGCGCAGATTCTTGATATGGACATCGATTGTCCGCTCATAGCCGTCGTAGGCGAACCCCTGGGTGCGTTCCAGCAGCTCCAGGCGGGCAAAGGCACGGCCCGGACTGCGCATTAGTGTCGCCAGGAGGTCAAACTCCATTGGCGTCAGATCGAGGTAGCTGTCGTCCAGTCTAGCAGTATGCCCATCGACGTCCAGCTCCAGAGCGCCGGCGCGAAGGATGTCGGGCAGGGCGGGGGCGCTCGGCTGCGTGCGGCGCAAGACGGCCCGCACACGGGCCATCAGTTCGCGCGGGCTGAACGGCTTGGTCAGGTAATCGTCGGCGCCCATTTCCAGTCCGGCCACCCGGTCACTTTCGTCGACACGAGCCGTGAGCATGATGACCGGCACATCCGATTCGCGGCGCAGGAGGCGCATAAACTCCCAGCCATCCATCTCCGGCATCATGAGGTCAAGGATGATCAGGTCGGGCTGGAACTGCCGAACCTGGATGAGACCGGCCCGGCCGTCTCCGGCAGTGGCCGTCTCAAACTGCTCCTGTTCCAGATAGCCCCGCACCAAACTAACCAATCGGGCCTCGTCGTCGACAATGAGAATGCGCTTGGCCATAGACAGTCTGCCCCAGATAACTCAAGAGGGTGCGAGCGGCACTGACCACCCACACCCTTTATTGTAGCCTAGATTGGGCCGCGCCGGGGATTAGTTCCCGCCGTTGCCGCCTCTGTTTCCGCGGCCATTACCGCCCTGACCATTGCCTCCGCCGCGCTGGCCCTGCCCGCCGCTGCCCGCATGGTCACAGACGCCGTCGCCATCTTCGTCGACGAAGCCCATGCCCTGGCCGGGACCACGGCCGTAGCCAGTGCCATCCTGCCCGGAGCTGCAGTTGTCGCAGACACCGTCGCCGTCTTCGTCAACGAAACCCGCACCCTGGCCGCCGGGACCACGGCCGTAGCCAGTGCCGCCCTGGCCGGAGCCACAGTTGTCGCAGACGCCGTCACCGTCTTCGTCAACGAAACCCGCACCCTGGCCGGGACCACGGCCGTAGCCAGTGCCGCCCTGACCGGAGCCGCAGTTGTCGCAGACGCCGTCGCCGTCTTCATCGACGAAACCCACACCCTGGCCGGGGCCATTCCCGTAGCCAGTCCCATTGCCGGGATTGCTGGTATCGTCATCGAGGTCATCCACATCGCCAAGGCGGCCGTACTGGTTTCCCTGACCGGTGGCAGCGGCTTGGCCGCAGTTGTCGCAGACGCCATCATCATCACTATCCACGTAGGTGGATTGGGAAGCCGGGCCGGCTGGTCCCTGAGATGCGCCGCGCTCGAGAGCCAGAGCGGCCGACGCAACGAGCGCCAGCACAAAGACCGCAGATAGAGCAACGAACAGAAACTTCTTCATCATTTGCCTCCGTAGCCGGCATGGTTATTCAGGTCGAAAGGACGCCGGCGATTGATCTGCAGCCAGTATAGGCAGCAGGTGTGAAGAAGTTATGAAGCGGATGTGGAGAAACGGGCGAACGGGTAACGGTGACGCGTGAGGCGCTTACCCGATGTTGTTCAGCCGCTGGTGGGAGGAGCGCATACAGGTGTTCATGACCACCTCCAGGCCGGCGCTGCGGGCCAGAGTCGCAGCATCAAAGTTCATGACCCCTTCCTGCATCCACAGAGTGCGGGCGTCTTTTTCAATCGCTTGCAGGGCGATGTCGATCACCTCTTCGCTGCGACGAAAGACGAGTACCACATCGATAGGGCCGGGCACATCGGCGAGGTTGTCGTACGCTTTCAGACCTGCCACTTCGTCGAGGTTGGGGTTGACCGGCAGGATTTCGTAGCCGTGGTCGCGCAGATAGAGAGGTACCGAATGCCCGGGCCGGTCAGGGCGGGCGGACATGCCAACTACGGCAATGCGCTTGCTCGTTTCCAGGACGTCGCGCAGCTCGTCGTCAGTCGGCTGCTCAAACGTATCCAGCGCGGATTCGCGGGCCTGGGCGGCCGTTACATCAATGGGCAGGGTGATGCGGAAGATCGTCTGCCCGGGCCGCGACGCGACCTGGATCTCGCCCAGATGCTGGTAGACGATGATGTTGTAGCTGATGTTCAGTCCCAGACCGGTGCCTTTGCCGGGCGGCTTGGTGGTGAAGAACGCGTCGAAGATGCGCTCCTGGGCTTCCTCCGGGATGCCCGGACCCGTGTCGCTGATCTCGACGGTCACCCAGTCGCCGCGGCGGCTGGTGCGGATGTTGATCTCGCCCTGGCCTTCCATCGCGTCAACTGCGTTGCTGATGATGTTGGTCCAGACCTGATTCAGCTCGCTGCCGTACGCCTGGATGATGGGCACGTCGGGTGAATAGTCCCGGTTGACCGTGATGCCCTGTTTCATGCTGTGGTTGAGCATGACGATGGTGTTTTCCAGACCGTCGTGGAGGTCTACCGCCTGCAGGGGAGCCTGGTCGAGATAGGAGTAATCCTTAAGCGACTTGACGATGGTGGAAATGCGTGTGGTTGCTTCGCCAATCTCGCGGCCCAGGCTGCGCAGCCCGTAATCAGCCACGAGCCAATGGATGACGGCCGGAAGCTGAGCACCCGAGAACTGACCAGCCAGCGCCGCCAGCTTGTCCACATCGTAGGCCATATCGACCAGGGCGGGGGCACAATCCCAACTGTCGGCAATGTCGTTGTCCTCAAGCCACGTTTCGACTTCATACTCCATGTCGCTGCGGGTGATGGCGTCCATGAAGCGCGTCTGGACGGCCGCTGCTATCTGCTCAGCGGCTATCTGCTGCAAGAGCGCTTGCTGGGCAGGGGAGATGTCGTTTTTGGCCAGCTGGATGTAAGCTGCTTCCAGCTCGCCGACGGTGTCGTCGATCTTGGTCGCGCTGCGGCGGGCGGCCGCTGCGGGGTTGTTCAGCTCGTGGGCCACGCCCGCTGTCAGTGTGCCCAACTGGACCATACGCTCGTTTTGCCGCAACAGAGCGTCGGTATTGCGCCAATAGGTAAGCACCGCCAGCAGCATGGCCCGGGCCACCGCCGGATTGTCTTCCATCAAATAATCGAGATGTTCTTTCTGGATGGCCAGGAGCGTGCTTGGGGTACGTGCCCTGACACTGGCCATGCGCGGTGCTTCTTCCAGCACAGCCAGCTCGCCGAAGACTTCACCTACCTGACGAACAGCGAGCAGCACTTCCCGCCCGCCAGACGTCTTCGTGATCTCCATCTTGCCCTGCTCAATGACATAGGCAATGTCGCCCGCGGTGCCTTCCTCGAAAAGCAGCTGACCCGGCTCCAACTGCACCAGGTCGGCGCGTTCGGCCAGAAATGCCAACGCGTCGTCAGGCAGGTCAGCAAATAGCGGAATACGGCGTAGGAATGTCAGGCGATCCGGGTTGACGATTGTCATAGGGCATTATTCTCCTGATGGGCAGACTGGGCGAAGGCATTATAGACCATTCAAGCCGCATTCGGAAGCAATTGGTCTGCTGGCGACAGCAACGTTACTTGCCGGGGCAGAACGCGGAACAGAATATCCTCGGCCGATTCGGTGAAGACCTCGCCATCCGCGTGGATGGGGGTGCCGGGCTGGCTGTGGACTGTGACCTGAGACGTGCGCACGAAAGTCACGTCGGGATGGTCAATGTGGGTGCCGCGCATGAGCCGGGCCAGGATGGCCAGCACCGTCTGGGGCGGCAGCTTGGGCGCAAAGACGACATCGAAAAGGCCGTCATCGAGCAGGGCGCCGGGGGCCATCATGAAGCCACCTGTCCGGGGGCTGTTGCACACGGAGAGCAGGTAGGCATCACCCTCGTATTGCCCGCCATCCCAGCTCAACGTCATGTACCACGGCTTGAGCCGGGCCAATGCTCGCACGAGCGCGACCACATAGCGAATCTCACCGGAGAGCGACGTGAGCTTAATATTCTCAATCGTGACCATCGGCTCCATGGCCGCGGCGCTGTTGTTGATGAAGTAGCGCTGGTTGACCAGACCGCCGTCGATCTGGCGTGTGTGGCCAGCGGCCACGACCTTGAGAGCGGCCTCCAGCCCATCCGGCAGCCCGGCCATCTTGTAGAAGTCGTTGGCCGTGCCCAGCGGCAGGATGCCGAACGGTTTGGTCGGCCCGTCGCCGGCGGCCGACAGCAAGCCGTTGATCACTTCGTTGATGGTGCCGTCGCCACCCGCCGCAACGACCGCATTGCAGTCGGCGTCTTGTGCGGCGCGGCGGGCCAGGTCGATGCCTTCGTTCGGCTCGCTTGTGACCACGATCTTGCATGGTAAGCCAAGCTGCCGGGTGGCTGCCTCCACGTCTGGCAGGCGCTCCCTGGCGCCCCACCGGTTGGCGTAGGGATTGACGATGATGGTAACGGTCATGGCGTGGCGTCTCGCTCCTGGTCGAGCGTCTGTCGGGCCAGGTCGGGCCGGTTGGTGATGAGGCCATCGACGCCCAGCTTGGCCAGACGGAGCATCTCATCCGGGTCGTCCACGGTCCACACGTTGACCAGATAGTCACGCTCGCGGGCCCAGGCCATGTAAGCGGCGTCGACGAGCGCGGCCTGGGGGTGGATGGCGCGGAGGGAAAGGGCGCGACACAGCAGCCGCGCGGCGCTGCTTTCATGGATGAAGGCCAGCGGGACGTGGCCTGGCAGGTGGTGGCGCATCCGTCGCAGTGACAGGGGATCGAACGAGGAAACGAGCACCCGGCTCTCAAGATGGTGGGCGGTGATGCGGTCAGCGACGGCCGCCTCCAGGCCGGCGTCACCGGCTCCCAGCGACTTCAGTTCGATGTTGTACAGCGGCTGCGCACCCAACGTTTCGAACAGATCGTCAAGGGTGGGCACCGTCTGTTCTTGTCCGAGGTCGAGTTGTTGAAGCTCGGACACAGTCAGGCTGTTCACGCGCCCCGTGGCGGGGGGCGCCACGCGGTCAACTGTGGTGTCGTGGATGATGACTGGCCAGCCATCGGCCGAGAGGCGGACATCCAGCTCAATTGCCGTGGCGCCGTGTTCCAGCGCCAACGCAAACGCCGCCAGCGTATTCTCCGGCGCGGCAACGCTGGCTCCTCGGTGGCCGATGATGAGCGGCGGCGTGGTGGTTTGCCAGGGTGTTGTGGCCATGTTCAGTCTGTGGCTGGTTGTCCCGGCAAGGTGGGAGCTTCCGGCGGTCGCTAGATTTCGTGAACTTGAATGAGATTGGTCTGACCAACAGCGCCGAAGGGGACCCCAGCTGTGACGACAATCTTACTGCCGGGTCTTAGGCCATAATCGCGCGCTGCTTCCAGCGTGTAGAGCAACATGCCATCGGTGGTAGAGAAGTCGGGCACAAGGGCACACTGCACGCCCCAGACCAGCGCGAGCCGGCGCTGTGTGTGGGCGGAAGGCGAGACGGCCATAATGGGATTGCTCGGCCGGAAGCGAGCGATCTGGTGGGCCGTGTAGCCGCTCAGCGTGGCGCTGACGATCGCCTCGGCGCCGATCTCCTCCGCAATGGCGCAGCTGGCCGCGCTGATGGCCTCGGTCACCGATACTGCCTCGACGGACGCGGTCGGGTCCCAATCCTTCCAGTTGTCGTAGGGGTATTCGCGCTCGGTGTTGTCGGCAATCTGGCGCATCATCATGACGGACTCGACCGGGAACTGGCCGGTGGCCGTTTCGCCGGAGAGCATCACGGCGTCAGTGCCGTCAAGAATGGCGTTGGCGACATCGCTGGCCTCCGCCCGGGTCGGGCGGGGATGTTCGATCATCGTCTGCAGCATCTGGGTGGCAGTGATGACCGGCTTGCCCACCTCGTTGCAGACGCGAATGATCCGCTTCTGGAGCAGCGGCACTTCCTGCGGTGGCATCTCAATGCCCAGGTCACCGCGCGCGACCATCATGCCGTCGGCCGCGTCGCGAATCTCGATCAGGTTTTCGATCGCCTCGCTCTTTTCAATCTTGGCGATGATCGGAATCTGGCGCGGCTTCTCCTCCATCAGGTCCTTGAGTTCCTGAATATCGGCCGCTGTGCGCACAAATGAGAGGGCCACATAGTCGAGGTCGAGCTCACAGATCAGATCGAGGTCAACGCGGTCTTTGTCCGTAATGCAGGAAATGGGCAGGTCGGTGCCAGGGACGTTGACGCCCTTGCGCGATTCCAGCAGACCAGCAACGGTGACAATAGCCCGCAGCGTGTCGCCACGTTTCTCGGCCACCGTAAATTCAACTTCACCGTCGCCGATGACCAGGCGGCTGCCCGGCTGCACCGCCGCAATGAGGTCAGGATGCGGCAGGTGGATCATGGCCGGTTGGCCGGGGCGCGGCGTCAGCACGATCTCGTCGCCGGGGGAGAGCATCATGCCGCCCGTCTTGACGCGACCCAACCGCAGTTTTGGGCCCTGAAGATCGCCCAGAATGGCCAGGGTGTGGCCCTCGGCGGTCGACACCTTGCGCAGCATGGCCACGGTTTCGGTGTGGGTGGCGTGGTCGCCGTGAGAGAAGTTGACACGGGCAACCGTCATGCCCGCTTCGAGCATGCGGCGGATCGTCTCCGGGTGCGCAGACCCAGGCCCAATCGTGGCTACTATTTTTGTTCGCGCCATGCTGTAGGGATTGTACTGAATAGACGGGGTGTGTGGCTACCAGTCGCGACTTATTCGGCCGCTTCCAGCGTTACCCGCACTTCGCCGTCGCCCATCTTGCGAGCGGTGACCATGACGCGGTCATTACTGGAGAAGTTTTCCTCCAGCCATTCGTGCGCCTGGTTGCCCAGCATAATACGGGCCTGGTCGTCGGGCTGCAGCCGCCATACGGTCGACTTCTTGTCCTGGCGGCCGTCGAACACAACCGTCACAGCTCGTGTCTCGCTGCGCGCGCTCTGGCCGAAGAATGGCCAATGACCCGCCGTCAGATTAACGAAGCCGCGCCGGATGTGAAGCGGCATCAGTTCAGCGACGTACTCAAAGCTGTCGGCCGAATCGGAGATCGTCGCGGCGCCGGAGCTCTCCTCGCCGGCGGTCGTTACGGTTGGTCCCACTTCCAGCGGCATGGCCGGTTTCGCTTTCTTCTTGGCCGCTTTCTTCGGCTGGCGGCCAATGAGGGCGTAGGTGACGGGCACCAGCGGCTGGATAAGGTCGGATGTGACATCCAGCACGGTCAGCCCCATCGCCCCGATGCGCTCCGAGGAGATGCGCGTGCTGAGGTAGATTGGGGTGACCCAGGCGTCTTCGTCATTGAGGTAGGCGGCCCGGCTGAAGAGTTCTGTCATATCTTCCAGCGACAGTTCACCAGCGCTCTCTTTGTAGAGATCGGCGTGGTGAGTGCGCTCGCCGGAGTCAGGGTCGACCTGCATCTGCTGCACGCGCAATGTCCAGCCTGGCTCCAGCTTGGTCAGGACAGCATGGGCAGCTGCGGGGTCTTTGTTGATGCTGGCCAGCCCTTTTGACAACGCTTCCTGATTAACCACGCCCAACTGAATTTCGAAGTTGGCGGGCCGGGCATTGAAAGCGATGAACGCTTCTTGGTCGAAAGACGCGTTCGTGGCCAGATAGGCGTTCTGTCCTTCCACGCTCAGGCCGTGGGCAGGGAACGCCTCGCGGGCAGAGGGCGGTAGGCGCTTATGCAGTTCCGCAGCAAACATTTCCAGCTGCGAAAGCGCATAATTGAGCGCATTTTCTTCACCCGCCCAACCAAAGGCGGTGAACACAGGCATTGGCAGGCCAGTGAAATCGGTCATGGTATCCATAAGTGTCTCGGTAAATGTGACAGGTAGGTCGGGCCGGATTGCTGAGCGACCATTGGGGACAAACTGTTCTGTCGCCTAGATTTATACTAGCTTACCCCCTGTAAAAGTCAAGGTTACTTAATGCGATAGCCACCATCTTCGTTGCTAAAGATCCAGGCGACGACGGCTCCGATCTGGATCGTGTCGGGTAAATAGGTCTTCATGGTCACCGATGATGTGCCGCGCGTATGCAGCATATGCTTTGTACGCAGCATGCGGTCGAAGCGCTCTCGCCAGACGGCAAAGTTGGCCGGCCTCAGGTCGACCCAGCCCTTGCGGGCCCACTCATCGATACGCTCGTCGTCAATGTCTACTTCGTGATAGATGCTTTCAGGAATGTTGATGCGGGGTCCGCGGATGAGGCGGCGGCCGTCCGGCGCCAGAATGGGCAGCCCAATGGAGACGATGGTTGTTCGCAGATTATCTTCATTGACGATGAAATCGTAGAGTGTTTCGGCCATGTCGGTGGGGGAAGTTGCCAGCACGGCCTCCAGCGTCTGATAGTTTAGCCGCAGCAGATGGGCTTCGTAGAGCAGCTTCGACAGCTCCGGCGGACCCAGCTGGCCCAGCGCAACACTGTGGCTTTCCGTCTCCTCTTCGATGCGGGCCAGCTTTTCCAGCGCGGTCTGGCGTAGGACGCCTGCCCGGTAGCTGGAGTTGAGGATGCTGCTGTCGATGCCGGCAATGACGTCATAGCCGGTGTTGCTGCCCTTAATCTCCAGCAGCGCTTGCTGGGCAATCTCTTCGGGCGTGATGAACTCCATCTGATTGATATGAGTAATTGTCTCGAACTCACCGCGCGCAAAGAAGCCGTTCTCGCCGGTGTCGACGCCCGCCATATGCAGCTTGCCCAGCCGAGGGTAGAGATTCTCGTCTCCGCGCAGCAGCAGGTTGCCGTTTAGCGCCTGCTCCACGCTGTCGTAGCGAAACTGGGGACGGCCGCGCAGCTTGACCGTCTTGTAGCTTACCCGGCGATAGCCGATCATGGCTGCCGGTTTCAGCTCTTTTACCAGCGGGCCGTTGGGCGTACGCGCCATGAGGAACATCAGGCCGGTGTGGGCGAAGGCGACGGCCGTCTTGCTCATCAGCTTGAAGCTCGGCCGATCCTCGCTGTGAGTGTAGGGAATGTTCAGCCCCATGCCACCGGTGCCGGTTGTACCTACCTTGAGGTAGAGCCGGGTGCCCACTTCGCTCATGGCCGTGTGGAGGAGCTGGACATGGCGGATCAGCTGCGGCAGCGACTGGGAGATCATCAGGGTACTGACGTTCTGTTCCAGATGGCGGCCCAAAGCCTGGAGCGCTTCCAGGTCCTGATGGTCGACGATCTGGGCCAACTCCTGGAGCAGGTCGTAGGTCTCATGGCTCAGCGATTCAATGTCCTGGTAGCTGATGGCGGTAGCGGTGTTGATGCAGTCGACGATGACGTTGGGTTTGTACTGCTGCACCAGCTGCACCAGCCCGGACTTCTCATACGCGTCGGTGAGCGGGCCAAAGAGGTCTTTGTAGAGCACATCGCGCCGGACCTGACTCTGGATGAGGCGGCGGCGGCGCTCCAGCGCGTACTCGTCGCGCACAAACACATCGCCCCACGCCCCGACGAACTCGACGTTGGGAAATTCGCGCCGGATGTCGCGCAGAAATTCGCGCACTTCGCCCCGGAACAGGCTGGCGACGACGATGCGCTCCGGTTCGAGTTCGCGAGCCAGATGGCGCACGATCTGAGAACCGACGAGGCCCGCCCCGCCGAGTACAAGGATAGTCTGGTCGCCTCTCATCGCTCGACCTCGCCGGCGGTGGGAATGTTCATGTGGGTCTCCTGTGTGGGTTGTCGCCGGTGGAGGCCCGTGTGGGGACGGACGTCTGCCGGTTTTCGTTCGGGCCCCGCTGGCTGGATGCGCCAGTCGGAACACAAACAGCCGCGCTGGGCGGCTGTTACTTGATGGGCGGTACAAGACTCGAACTTGTGACCTCTACGATGTCAACGTAGCGCTCTAACCAACTGAGCTAACCGCCCGCCTATGTCCTTCAGGGCATGGAACACAGCCTTTTAGACCAGGTAACGCTCAATTATATCAGCCCGCCGGAGTGCGTCAATGTCATCAAGGTGTCGTTCCCAACGAAACATCATCTACAAAGAAACTGCTCAGAACAGAGCCATCAAACACACCGCCAATGGATAGGGTTATTGGCTCGCCCGAAAAATCGCTCAGGTCGATTGACGCCTTTACCCAGCTGCTTGTTTCATTGGCCTCGCACAAACCAAATGTGGCCAGAATCTCGTCATTGACAATGACGCCGGCAAAGTCACTCTCGCAGTCAATTGTCTCGGCGGATCTGATCTGGTACCAGAAACGGAGATAGAGCTTGCCTTGCGCTGCGGCTGGCACTGCTTGCTGGATCTCATTCGTAGCGTTGTTAATTCCTCCTAACCAGGCGACGTATTTGCCGGAACGAGGAGGCACTGCGCCGCCGGGTTCGAGGATGATCGACCCGGGTATGATTTCGTCATCGCTGAACTCGCTCCACTCACCGTTTGGCCCGGCCTCGAAGTTGCCATTCTTCAGCGCAGGAACCGGTATCTGTGTGGCTGTCGGCGTGTTGGTGGGCGGTGGCGGTGTCGTTGGTGTTGACGTTGCGTTCGGCGTTTGGGTGGCAGATGGTGGCTGTCCCCCCTGGAAACGGTCGGCAATCATCGGCAAGATAGCCCCGGGGAATTGTGTTGCAGTCCTGATCCCGGCTTCCAGTCCGGCTGAGTACCCTGCGACGCCCAACGATTGCATCCCGGTTCCATCGCGTCGAATGATGCGCAGTTGGGCGGGACTGTTGAAGTCGGCGCATACTCGAAACACAATGATACTGTCCGTCGGGCGACACGCTGGGGCTGCCGGCAAATGCCGACGAGAAGTTGGTGAGCGGCGTCAAGTTCATCGTCCGGGATGTCATAGAGATAGAGGTTGCTATTCTCCTGCCCAAAGCTGCCGCCTGTTACACCAAAAACCAGCGTACGACCGTCGGGAAACCAGTCCAGTCCCAGGAATAGTTGGGTGCCGTCTTTGGTGACCAGCGTCGTGCCGGGGTTGTTGGCGCCGGGTCGCACCAGATTGATCGAGTCGAATCCCGGTGTAGGCGATGTCGTCGCTGGTTGGAGACCATGCGAGCTGCGTGCCGTTGGCGCCTGAACCAATTGCGTGAGTAAGTTCGCTGTCGCCTGCAATGGGTGGGTTGGAACTGATTCGGGAGAGAATGCCTTCCTGCAGAACGAAACCGATGGTCGAACCATCCCGTTTCCAGGATGGGGCCCGTGCTCCAAAGCGCTGAAAGACGTTGCCCTGGGCCGAAAGCACGAACGTGTTGGCGGCCGTCACCGTGTTGCCCGGCGATCACGTTGGCGGTTACGGTTGGGTCCACCCAGCGTGAGGCGCCGTTGGAAATCATGACCTTCTGGGGAAAGTTGCCCAGGTCGGCCACATTGCTTACGGTGAACCGACTTGTAGCCCCTGGGGGAACCGAGATGACGATTGCTTCCGGTGCGCCCTCGACATAGAGGAAATAGGGTCCCAGACTCCACGGTGAGGTTCTGCACGTCGACGTTGACCGCACCTTTCGGGAAGGCGCCAAACGCGCCACAGGCAGGCGAGTTGGTGATCCGGCGCAGGTTTGATCCATCTGCATTGATTGTGAAGATGTCGGACTCGTAGTATGAGCAGACCTCTTGATAGTCTGACGAAACGCTAGTGCCGCCCCATTCGGCCGCCACTCCAGGCCTTGGACCCTTCCAGTCCCTCCTTGTGTCGGTGTGATCCATATCCGCCGATCATTGCTTCCATTGGCGTTGATCAGACGGATTTCTCTGCCGCGAACGTACGCGATGGTTCCGCCCGGTTGCTGTGGCTGAGCTTGCAAGCTCCATGGTTCGTTGGACAAGTAGAACAGGGACAAAAAGCTGGTGACAATGATAACCTGCCACGGCAATGGTGAGTTCTGCGAGATAGCATCATTGAAGTTGGTCCTCCGTATTTGCGATTGTCACGCTTATCAGGTGATGGGAGCGCTGTGCGGGCTCGAGTCGCGAACCAGGTTGACGGTTGGCGGCAGATACTCTATACGGCGCTCAATAGCCAAAGGATAACCAGTGCAATGTGATTGTCAACCTGTTCAACGAATGGCCATCCCTCAATCATGATGGGCGATGGACGCTGCCGGAAGCCACCGGTCAGCATCAAGGGATCGTTCTAAGCGATACGTCATCCACGAAGAAGCTGCTCAGGCGGGCGCGGTCAAAGGTGGCGCTGAAGGTGATTGTCAGGTCCTGCCCGGCGAACGGGGTGAGGTCGACCAGTTCGCGGACCCAATCCTCCGTCTCCTCAGGGCTGCACAGCGACCAGGTGCGCAGCAGTTGATTGTTGACCGTCAGCGTGGCTTCGTCGCCGCGGCAGTTGCTGCCCTCGTCGGAGCGTATCTGATACCAGAAGCGCAGGCGTGTGGGCAAGGCGACATCGACGGGCACCGTTTGCGAGAGCGTGTTGGTCTCGTCGTTGACGCCGCCCAGCCAGGCCACGAACTCCCCGCTGTGGGGGGCGACGATGCCGCCCGGCTGCAGGATGAGTGCGCCGAGGGCGGGTTGGCCGTCGACCAGTTCGTCCCAATCGCCGTTGGGTCCCTGCTCGAATGAGCCGTTGGGCACCGGGATGGCTTGCGGTGTCGGGGTGGGCTGCGGGTCGATTGGCGGCGGCGTGGAGGTGGGCGCGGAGGAACGACGCTGCCGCGCCCGCTCAGGACGATGGGCATCAGCGTTGTGGACATCGTCTCGCCGGCGCTGAGCAGCTCGACCGGGCCATCATCCGCAGCCCCGCCCAGACGCGGGAAGTTGGCCAGCAGGACGGCGACGACCAGCGCCAGGATGACGGCATGGACGGCGGAGCGAATGCGCGGATGGATCATGGTTCTCACTGGTCAGGCAGTGCCTGGCTGCTGGAGCCCGACAAGATGGGACTCCGACATGCTTGTGTAGGATACCTGTCTCGATCGCGCTGTCAACAGGTATCCACCCCAGTTGTTGAACGACTCAGTTTTGCCAGTTAGTTACGGGCTGCCCTGGAAAACAACATCGTCGACGAAGAGGCTGCTGAGCACCGTCTCGTCGAATGAGCCTGTGAACTGCAGCTCCACTTGCTTTCCCGCGTAGCTGCTGGCGTCGATGACGACCGGCTGCCAGCCCGGCGTCACAGCCGAACTGCATAGGCCAATGGTCTCAACCGTATCGCCACCGAGCGACACCATCACCGAATCGGCCGAGCAGCCGCTTTCGTTGGAGCGGATCTGGATCCAGAAGGCGAGCTGCAGTGGCGTAGTATTGGGCAGTTGGACCGTCTGCGTCAGCCGGTGGACCTGGTTGTCGAAACCGCCCAACCAGGCAACGTATTCGCCGGAGTGGGGAGGCAGGACCGGTTCCGACTTGACGATGAACGATCCGGGCAGCTCGACGCCGTTGATACTTTCCGACCAGTCGCCATTTGGACCGGCCTCGAAGTCGCCGTTGTCGACAACATCAAGGGGCGGCACGGTAGCTGTGGCGGTTGGGGCCGTGGTGGCGGTCGCTGCGGCGGTTGCTGTCTCTACCGGTGTGGCGGTGGCGGTCGGCTCGCTCGTGGGGCCGGCGGTGGCTGTCGCGTCGGGCGTTGGTGACACCGTGCCGGTTGCCGTCGCTTCGGGCGTGCCGGAGCTGGTCGGTTCGGGCGAAGGCGTCAGCGTCGGCGGCAGCGTGGCTGTAGCTGTCGCAGTTGGCGTCGGCGTGTCGGTCGGCGTTGGGGTGAAGGTGGGGGTGATGCCCAGGAAGTTGTCGCCGACCAACGGTATGAAGAAGAAGGCGAAGAAGCTGGCCGTGCGCTGCGGACGCCAGTCGGGGAAGCGACCGACAACGCCGAGCGGCTCCAGGTTGTCGCCGTCGCTGTCGATGAGCCACAACTCGGCGGCGCTAACGAGATCGGGGGCCCGTTCGAAGGCGACCAGTTGGCCGTCGCCAGACACCGCAGGCTGGCTGACGAAGCCGCTGGTCAGTTCGGTCAATGGTTCGCTAACGGCCGTGTCGAAGGTGTAGGTAAACAGATTACTGTGGCTGCTGCGGGCCTCTCCACCGGTCTGGGCATAGACAAATCCGGAAGCGTCGGGCAGCCAATCGAGGCCGAGGAAGCTCTGGCCATCGGCCGCTACCAGCGGATCGTCCAACTCAGTGGCTCCTGCCTCAATGAGGTAGATACCGTCGACGCCTGTGACGAGAATCTCGTCGCTGACTGGAGACCAGGCCAGGTTGTCGCCGGTGAGTAAATCGGCCGGCATGGTCAGGGCGCTGTCTGCCTCGGCGACGGCAGGATAGGCAGAGATTTGCCGCAGCTCAGCCAGCAGGCGCACGAAGCCAATCCGGGAGGCGTCGCTGGCCCAGGCAGGGCTGCTGACGCCAAAACTACGGAAAGCGTTCTCTTGCGGGCGCAGCACCAGCGGCTTGTCTGGTTGGGCGTTTTCGCCGGTCACGATGTTGACTGTGACGTCCGGGTCAATCCAGCGCGTGTCACCGCGCACGACTACGATCGCCTGTTCCAGGTCACCCAGATTGGCGATCTGGCGAATGGTGATAGTTCGCGTTGCTCCGACGGGAATGGTGACGGCCGTCGGGGCCTGGGCGCCCTGAATATAGACCGAGAAGAGCGAGAACTCCGGCACCTGGTTGGTGATCTGGAGCGTGACGCTACCTGTTGGGAAGTCGGCCATCTGGCTGCACAAGGGCGAGTTGGTGGTCCGGCGCAGCCCTTCGCCGTCGGCCAGAACGGTGTAGAGATCGGTGGCGTAGTAGGAGCAGTCGCTCTCGAAATCGGCGGCGAAGGCCAGTGCCCCACCATCGGGCCGCCAGTCGAGGCCGAGGATGTTGTTGTCTGCACCGCCCGGTGCTTCCCAGAGCAAGCGGTCGTCACTG
Source organism: uncultured Chloroflexia bacterium (assembly GCA_963715935.1). GTDB lineage: Bacteria > Chloroflexota > Anaerolineae > Promineifilales > Promineifilaceae > Promineifilum. The sequence continues at coordinate 371,744 of CAVQSM010000012.1, forward strand.
CCGTCGAACTCGACGAGCCGCAATGCGCCGTCGCGAGCGTAGGCGATGCTGCCGGGGCTGTCGGCTTGTTGGCCAAAGGTCGTGCTGGCGACCGCCAGCAGCATGAGCGCGATGATGGCGGCGGTGACGAGGATCGGGGTGCGTAAACGGCTGCTGGTTGCGTCCATAGCGACATATCTCCTTGCGGCCGAACGGGCCGCGTGCAGCCGTCACTATAGCACAGCGCGAGGCGTAATCTGCACTCGTCGCTGATATTTTTACGTTGGCAGCAGTGGCTGGTTAGCCGCCCCAGGGGAAGGGGTATTCCGGCGTAATGCCGTAGTATCGTTCGACGACGCGACGGAACAGCGGAGCAGCCACTTCCGAGCCTTCGCCCGCGTTTTCGACGACGATGGCGATGGCCAGTTCCGGTGTTTCGATGATGCGGCCGTCGGCCGTTGTGTAGGGGTCAGCCGGCGCGTAGCCGACGAACCACGCATGGGGCAGGTTGGGCGGCGCTTCGGCCGTACCCGTCTTGCCCGCTACCGAGACCGGGAACTCCTGGAAGCGATGGGTGGCCGTACCGGAGCCGGTATGGGTGACGTCATACAAAGCTCCCTTGATGGTGGCGATTTGGTCATCGGTGAGAGGTAAGCGGCCGTTCTCGGTGCTGGGGAACGGCTCTTCGGGCGCGCCTCCGCCAGAGCCGATGCGGTCGATGAGCGTGGGCTGGTAGAGCGTCCCACCGTTGGCCAGCGCGCCGGCAATCATCGCCATCTGGAGTGGGGTCACCTGCACATAGCCCTGGCCAATGGCCATATTGACAGCGTCGCCGGTGGCCCAGCCATCGCCAACCGCCTCCAGCTTCCACTCCGGGCTGGGGATCAGGCCGCTTGATTCGGCGATGCCCTGGATACCGGTCGGCTGACCGAGACCAAACTCGCGGGCAATGCGCGGGAAGAGCGTGTTGTCGACGCCATCCATCGTATACCCGGCATCATAGAAGCAGGTGTTGCAGGAAACGACGAGCGCCTGGCGAAGACTGATGGTGCCGTGGCCGCCGGTCAGCCAATCGACTTTGGCATACTCGTCGCCCAGCCGGTTCCAGACCCCGGTGCTGCTGTAGCGGGTATCGGCCGTGTATTGGCCGCTGTTGACGGCCGCGCCGAAGGTGATGATCTTGAAAGTCGAGCCGGCTGGATAGACGCCCTGCGTGGCTCGGTTGAGCAGCGGCTGGCGCGGGTCGTTGAGCACGCCCGCCAGCGCGGTGTCGGCATCAGGACGCAGCGCGTCGAAAACACGCGGGTCGTAGCTGGGATAGGTAGCCATCGCCCGGATCGCACCGCTGCTGGGGTCGAGGACGACAATGGCTCCTTTCTCCGCCACCGGATGCGACTCGATTGCCTCAGCCAGCGCCCGCTCGACCGCGGCCTGGAAGTCAAGGTCGAACGAGGTGTAGAGGCTGCGGGCCGTTTGCGCATCCTTCTCCTGCAGCACGGTAAGCAGCTCGCCCGCCGGGGACACGACCGAGAGACGGCCGCCCTGTTCGCCATTCAGGTAATCTTCGCCCCAGCCTTCCAGCCCCGCCAGGCCGACCAGCTCGTCGCCTTCATAGCCCGCGCTGGTGTAGTCGTCGATCGATTCGGCCGGGATGGGACCCATGTACCCAATCTCGTGTGGCGCGGAGCCGGCGTCGCTGTACAGTCGGGCAGGACGGCGTTCCGGCGGCGTCAGACCGGCGCCAATATAGGGCTCCAGCGCCAGGATGTGTTGTTGCAGGACGGCTTCGCTGACGTCGCCCATGGGCACATACCACTCAGGCAGCGCGTTGGCATATTTCAGACGGAGGTCGTCGGGCGATTGGTTCAGTACAGGGCTGAGGGCGGCGAGCAAGCCCGCTTCGTCTTCAATCTGGCCCGGAATGAGGCCCAGCGTAAAGGAAACGCCCTGGAAGGCCAGGGGCGTGCCATCGCGGTCGTAGATATTGCCGCGAGGCGGTGTGCGCCGCTCCAGCGAGAGCCGGTTGCCGCCCGCCAGTTCGGGCAGAATCAGCCCTTCGTCCCAAACCACACCCCAGCGGCCGCCGTCGTAGACCAGCGGCATCGTGTGGTCGCGAACGATATCGCCCACGACACTCGTTTCCCAACTGACGCGGGCACTGAATTCGGCTGTGTTCCCTTCCTGGAGCATTGCCAGGGGTTGAGCGTGGACGGAGGTTACTGTCGCGGTCTTCATCGCCTCGGTGTAGCGGTTGACGAATGAGCCGCTGTCTACCAGCGTCTGGCTCTGCGGTGAGAGCAGGCTGTACATGCCCAGATAGTCGCCCGCTTCCCAGGCGCGGTAGAAGGCGCGGGCATAGCCGCCTGCGTCTTCGGTAACGGCCGTGGGCGTGGCCTGGATAGTGGCTGTGGCGACGGCGGTGGGCGGTGACTCGATGCGGGAGTCGCGAGGCAGCAGCGAGGCGAGATCGCCCGTGCCGCCGCTGCACGCCGCCAGCAAGAAAACGAATGCCACCACCAAGCCCAATTTTCGTATCATCTTGATTCCCATGTCCACTGCTGCCTCGCATTATAGCGCCAAATGTGCCGCTGGCGACGGCCTGGGGCCGACCTTTCAGCTTTTCATAACATAGCCCGACCGCGGCAGACAAAAAACCGCCGGCTGTCCGAAGACAACCAGCGGTTCCATTTAGCTCAGTCGCTGATTGGATTGCCAGCGGTTTACGTGTGGATCGGTTCCCCTTCCACGCCGTGGGCCGCTTCCATGAGCGCTTCGCTCAGGGTCGGGTGGGCGTGGACGTTGCGGGCGATCTCTTCGGCCGTCAGCTCGGCGTTGTGGGCCAGCGTCAGCTCCGGCAGCAGCTCGGTCACGTCGGGCCGACCATGTGGGCGCCCAGAATTTCGCCGTAGTTGGCGTCGGCGATGATTTTGATGAAGCCATCCTTCTCGCCCAGCCCCAGCGCCTTGCCGTTGGCCAGGAACGGGAACTGGCCGACGTTGATCTCGTAGCCCGCTTCTTTGGCCTGGGCTTCGGTGTAGCCAAAGCTGGCCACCTGCGGCACGCAGTAGGTGCAGCGCGGCATCATCCGGAAGTCCAGCTCGACCGTCGGATGTCCGGCAATCGTTTCGGCAGCGACCAGCCCCATGGCCGAAGCGATGTGGGCCAGCCGGTAATCGGTGGCCACGTCGCCGATGGCGTAGATGTTGGGCACGTTGGTGCGCATCTGGTCGTCGATGGCGACGTTGCCGCGTTCGTCCAGCTCCACGCCCGCCGCTTCCAGGCCGATATTCTCGATGTTGGGCAGGAAGTTGATGGCCACCATGACCTGTTCCGCCTCAAACGTCTGTGCCGTCAGCCAGCGTCGACCTTGACGCCGGTCTTGGTCTTTTCGACTTTCTCGACGCGGGCATCGGTGTGGAACTTCACGCCCAGCTTCTTGTACGCCTTCTCCAGCACTTCGCTGACTTCCGGCTCTTCGTTGGGCAGCAGATGGGGCATCATCTCCACGATGGTGACCTCTACGCCGTAGTTGACCCACATGTAGGCGAACTCCACGCCAATCACGCCGCCGCCGATGATGATGAGCTTCTTGGGCGGGTTGTCGGCCAGGATGGCTTCGATGTAGGAAATGATCCTCTCGCCGTCAAATTCCACGCCCGGCAGCGTGCGCGGGCGGGCGCCGGTGGCGATGATGATATTTTTCGCCTGCAGCGTTTGCGTGCCACCGTCGTTGAGCGTCACGTGAAGGCTGTTTGGCCCGGTCAGCTTGCCGGTGCCATCGAAGACGTCGATCTTGTTCTTACTCATCAAGAAGCCGACGCCTTTCACCAGCCGGTCAGAAACCTGACGGCTGCGCTTGAAGGCGACGCTGTAATCGAGGTTCAGGTTGTCGAAGCTGAAGCCAAACTCCTTGGCCCGATGCTGCAGGGTGTGGGCCAGTTCCGCGTTTTTGAGCAGCGCTTTGGAGGGGATGCAGCCGATGTTGAGGCAAACGCCGCCCCAGTACTCTTTCTCGACGATGGCCGTCTTCAGGCCCAGTTGCGCCGCGCGAATGGCGGCCACGTAGCCGCCGGGTCCCGCGCCAAGGACCACCACATCATATTGATCAGCCATTTACATTCTCCTCAGGGACTGTGGCCGCGGAGTGAATCCCGCGCCGGCCATGTCATCATGATCAGCCGTCACATCGGTTGGGCGGCTGACCCAATTGCAGTTAAGTTGTATTCCGATTATATAAGGCTCCCGGGCGTCTGCCATCTTGTCATCTGTATTGGCTGGCATAACAGGTATCGTGCCTCGTCTGAGCGGTCGCTTGCGGGGGGATGCCCCTACGCACTCGACGGTGAATCGCCAGCCATCTCGTACAGCTCGACCAGTACGCCGCCGGTGCCTTTCGGATGGACAAAGGCGTAGCGATAGCCACCGTGACCGGTCTGTGGTTCCTCATTGATTAGCGGTACCTCCAGCTCTCGGAGCCGGGTCAGCGTTCCTTCCAGGTCGTCAACTTCAAAGCAGAGGTGGTGCATCCCGGGGCCGCGCTTTTCCAGGAAGCGGGCCACGCCGGTGTCGTCCTGGATGGGGGTGATCAGTTCGATGTTGCTGTCGCCTACCGGCAGAAACGCTGTACTTACCCCTTCCTCGGCCACATCGCCGCGGCGGGCCAGCTCCAGCCCCAATGCCCCTTCCCAGAAGGCGAGCGCGCCGTCCAGGTCGGGTACGATGACGGCGACATGGTTCAGTTTGCTAATGGTCATGGGTAGACTCCTTGTGTGTTGTTTCCAGCAGGTGGGACGCCTCGGCGATTGACTCCAGCCATTCGCGTTCCAGCAGAAGCGTGCCTGTCTGTTCGCCATCAGCCAGGGCTGCCAGCCCGGCCCTGGCCCACTGTGCCGCCGTCGACCTGCCTTCGGCTAGTTCAATGGCGGCCTGCGCTCGGATAAACAAGGGCGATGCCTTGTCCGGTCGCCGGGTGAGGACCAACCATTCGCGGGCGGCCGTTGGGTTGTCGTTGGCGGTTGCTTCCCAGAAGGCCAATTCAAGGGCCATCTGGCTGCGCGCACCGCTGGACCAGGCGATGGGACTTTCCCAGGCCGCCTTGACCAGATCGCCCGCGCGCGCGGGCTGGCCTGTGTCCATCGCCCAGTGGTAACCAAGCAGTTGGGCAGTCAGGTCGTCGAAAGAACCGTTTTCCGGCTCCAGCGCTTGCTCTACTACGGCGGCGGGCCAGTCGCGTGGCCGCTGCCCGGTCTGGTTAGCCCCTTGCAGGGCGACGAGAGCGCACCAGCGGCCAGCCGCCGGGCCGTCCCGCCAAAGCGTCATGATGCGTGAGCCGTCGGCAGGCAGGCCACTGGTGTACGTGCCGGGTCGCATGGCCCCCAGGAAGAAGAAGAACGAGACCACTCCGACCATCAGCGCGAACTCACCGAGCCAGACCGGTCCCACGACCGCCGGGCCTTCGGCCAGCAGACGAAAGAGCAGCATGCCCGCTCCCGCCAACAAGATCGACGCCAGGGGGCCGCCTGTGGCAAAGAGCAGCATCGGCCGGTTGAGCGAGGCCGGTGAGCGGCCCGCCTCCGGGATGCATGCTACGCGCCCGCTGAACAGTCCCAGTTTGCGCTGCGCCCCCAGCCGCAGCCCGTCACCGGTTTGGGTGATGGTCAGAGGACCAACGACCAACTCCCGGAAGCGGAGATGGGCCAGCCGTGCAGCCGCCAGATGGCCTGCTTCGTGGACGGCGGCTGTCAGCAAGAATGCCAGCGACACTGCCAGCAGCAGCCCGCCACCGCTTCCAAAGAGGCTGCCTTCGGGCGCGAAGCGGGCCCGCACGGCCAGCCGGTCAAAGTTCAGCGCCACGACAATCACCAGGGCAAGCATGGCCAGGTTGAATATCCAGGACCAGGTGCTTTCCAGGCGTGTCGGGCGCTTCAAAATGGAGGGGCTGTCGTCCACGTTGGGGGCGGGCCCGGCCGGCAGGTTGACCAGCCGGGCGCTTTCTGTCCTAGCTGAGCAGGTCGACGACGACCGCTTTCTCTTCTTTTAGCTCGTTCTCGGTGACCGTGATTTTCTCCTGGGCAAAGTCGCTGAGGGGCAAGCCCTGAACGATTTCGTAATTACCCGCGCCGTCACTGGTCAGAGGGAAGGAGAAGATCAATCCTTCTTCGATGCCGTAGCTGCCATCGGACGGCACGGCGGCGGAGAACCAGCCGCCGGCAGGCGTCTTGGCTTCGAAGCTGCGCACGTGGTCGAGAGCGGCGTTGGCAGCCGACATGGCGGACGAGAGGCCGCGAGCGGCGATGATGGCCGCGCCGCGCTTCTGGACCGTGCTGATGAACTCGCCACGCAGCCACTCATGGTCGGTGATGACGTCCATCGCCGGCTTGCCGTTGATTTTGGCATTCTCTGCGTCCGGGTATTGGGTGGCGCTGTGGTTGCCCCAGATGGTGACGTTGCTGACGTCGGTGACGCGGACGCCCGCTTTTTCGGCCAGCTGCGCGTAGGCGCGGTTCTGGTCCAAGCGGGTGAGGGCGCTGAAGCGGTTGTTGGGTACGTCCGGGGCGTTGTTCATGGCAATCAGGGCGTTGGTGTTGGCCGGGTTGCCGACGACGGCGACACGTACATTATCGGCCGCGCGGTTGTTAATGGCTTCGCCCTGACCGACAAAGATGGGGCCGTTGACCTTGATCAGGTCGCCGCGCTCCATTCCTTTCGAGCGGGGGCGAGAGCCGATGAGCAGGGCCCAGTTGACGCCGTCGAAGGCGACGTTGGGGTCGTCGGTGGCCACGATCGTATCGAGGAGCGGGAAGGCGCAGTCATTCATCTCCATGATGACGCCTTCGAGCGCCTGCATCGCCTGGGGAATCTCCAGCAGGTGGAGCGCTACGCGCGTATCCGGCCCAAACACCTCGCCGGAAGCCAGGCGGGGCAGAATCGCGTATCCAATCTGACCGGCTGCTCCGGTGACGGCAACTTTGACAACATTCGACATGGTTGTTTCTCCTTAGACAAAAATACCTGGCAGATACCAGGTTGATGGGTGGATTGTAAACTGGCGCCGGGTGACGTGTAGGGTGAAGACCGGCGCGTCGCTTTCCTGTGTATTATCGCTCATGTGGGCCATCTGGCAACGTCAGCCCTCGGCCGTTTGGCGCACGACCTCATAGAGCAGCAGCGCCGTCGCGGCTGACAGGTTCAGGCTGTCGACTGCGCCTGACATCGGAATGCGCACCAGCGTATCGGCCGCTTGCAGCCAGATGTCGCTCAGTCCCCAGGCTTCGCTGCCTGTGACGATGGCCACGGGTGGGGACAGTGTCGCGCTCGTGAAGAGTGTCTCGGCGTCCGGCGTGGCGGCAACGACCGGGATAGACAGCTGCTTGAGCCAGCCAATGACATCCTCGACAGGGGCCATCACCTGCGGCACGGTGAACGCCGCGCCCAGACTGGCCCGGATGACGTTGGGGTTGTTAATGTCGGTGCCCTGGTACGCCTCCCCCGTGGGGATGATGACGGCGTCGACCCCGGCGGCGTCGGCCGTCCGCAAGATCGCGCCCAGGTTGCCGGGCTTCTGAGCGTCTTCCACCACGACCAGAAACGGATCATCCGGCAGGACAAGCGTGGTCAGGGTGGTCGTGGCGTAAGGGATGACCAGCAGCAGCCCGCCGCTGCCACCCCGGTAGGCAATCTTGTCGAACAGCTCCGGGGTCACATCGAACAGCTCGGTGTGGCCTGCCGCCGCCAGCGCCTCCAGCCGGTTGAGCGCTGCCTGTCCTGCCTCATCGAAACCGAGGTCGCGACAGATGTACGCTTCCAGCGGCACCACGCCGCTGTCGAGGGCCAGCGTGATCTCGCGGACGCCTTCGACGACCGTCTGACGCACCTCGTCCCGAAAGGCGCGGTGAGCCAGTTTGGTCACCCGCTTGATGCGCGGGTTTTGCAGGCTGGTGATCTCCAGGGTCATCGTCATTTGCTGTTCATCCTAACTCAGAATTCACCGTTCCGGTAGGCTTCCTTGCGGGCGAGATAGTTGCGGACGGCCTGGGCCGACATGCCGCGCTGGGCGGCGTTCAGCGGCGCGATGATGCGGGCCGGCACACCCATCGCCAGCATCCCCGCCGGGACGACCATGCCTGGTGGCACCAGCGCCGCCGCCCCGACCATTGCGCCGGCCTGGACATGGGCCCCGTCCAGCACGGTCGCACCCATGCCGATCAACGCCCCGTCATCGACGCGACAGCCGTGGACGATGGCGCGGTGGCCGATGGTCACGTTCGCACCGACGACGCAGGGGAAGCCCGCAGAGACATGGAGCACCGCCCCATCCTGCACGTTGCTGTTCTCGCCGACGGTAACCGGCGCTTCGTCGCCGCGAATGACGGCCGAGAACCAGATGCTGACATGGTCGCCCAGCGTCACGTCGCCGCGCACGGTGGCGGTGTCGGCGATCCAGGCAGTGGTGGGAATGGTGGGTCGGACAGTTGAGGTCATGGTGAGGTTACGGGTCGATGCCCGGTGCAATCATTTTTTCGTTCGTGTCCCAGGCCGAAGGGGGCAGGACCGGCTTGACCTCTTCCTCGCCCAGCCATTCGCGGGCCAGAAGGATGGCTGTTACGACATAGGCCAGCCCGCCGACAATCCAGGTCAGCATGGCGCCGAACATGTAGTCGTTGATGTTCAGACCGGAGAAGCGCCACGAGTCGGGGTAGGCGTAGAACGTGGTGGGGATAAACAGCAGAATGAGGCCGACGATCTTCAGCGGCCAGATGCTGATGGTTGTGTAGAAGATGCGCACGACGGGCTGCATGAGACCGTACGGTCGTGGCCATGATCCGCTGATGTGCCACCAGTTGAGCAAGGCGATGCCGAACAGAGTGAAAATCTCCAGCCCGTGGACCCAGCCGTAATTCAACGTGGCCTGGTGGATGGCCGGATCGTACCAGAGCCAGCAGATGCAGAGAAATGCCAACAGGGTGACACCAGGACTGGTGGCCCAGCGGAAGAAGTTGCTTGCCGGGCGACCGCTGGCCAGCGGTCCGCTGTGGCGTGTTGCCAGAGCGCGTTCTCGCCAGCTTTCCGGCAGGCCCAGCAGCAAAGCGGGCACCGGGTTAGCCATCACCAGCAGCGCCGGGATTGAGGCGACCAGCAACATGTGCTGGAGAGAGCGGGCGCTGAAGTAGCGCAGTGAGTAATCGGCCAGCGGAGAGGCGACGACCAGGGCCAGCAGCACCAGTCCGGCCATGAAGCTGAACAGCGAGCGGCGGGCCATCGAGGAGTTGGGTGTGTCGGGTATCGGGGTGGTCTGCAACCGTCGCCAGCCTCGCAGATAAACGAAGCCGGTGGCGACGATGAGTAGAAGCAGCGCCAGGCGGAAGACAACCGTCCAGGTCAGACCCATGCGGTGATTGTAGCAAGGGGACGGCGGGGGCGGTAATCGCTTTAGCGGCTGCTTACGAGCCGGTCAGCCTACAGGACTGTCAGGTGGGTAGGCGATCGTTTCCGCGCCGACGAACTCTGCCAGCCGGCTGATCGTCGCTTCAACGGCCGTGCGCGATGCCGGATCGAGTGTGACGCCGGGCTCAAGATGGACGGCGTTGATCGCCAGCTCTTTGGTCTTGCGGTCGAGCTTGGGATCGAGACGGCCGATCAACTGGTCGTCGTGGAGGATGGGCATGGAGTAGTAGCCGTACTCCCGCTTGGCTTTGGGGACGTAGATTTCGATGCGGTAGTAGAAGTCGAACAGCAGCTCAGTCCGGTCGCGGTCGGCGATGAGGTTGTCGAAGGGGGAAAGCAGCACGGTCTGGCCCTGCCAATCGCCGCGCTGAATCTGCTCCAGCAGCGGCAGGGTGTCGCTGTGGATGTACCAGGTGTCGGGCCATTCTCCGTTGTCGCCCACGACGGTGGCCGGCTGGACGATCTCTTTCTCAACCAGATGATCGAGCGTTTCGGGCAGACCGGGGTACCGATTGCGAACGAAGTAGTTCTTGATGTCGCGCAGACGGCCCGCGCCCAGCGCCCGCAGCGACTTCTGCGTGGCGTCGGCCACTACCTGCGCTTCCGGCCATACTGGGTGGTCGACCCAGCCCGGAAGCTGGTGCTCCAGCAAGCCCCACTGCTTGCGGAGGCCGAAGCCGGCGCCTTTGCGGTTGGTGACGGTGGTCTGGCCGCTCAGCCAGAGGTAGTCGAGCATGCGCGTGGCGCTCTTGCCGCTGGACCAACCGGATGACTCCCACGGCACTTCCGTCCTGTCCTCGATCTGGTCGGAGTAGAGGGGGCCGCGCTCGTTCAGCTCGCTGAGGACGTATTGGCGAAACGCGTCATTGGCATCGACCCATCGTCCAAAATTCTGCGCCCATGTACCGTTGCCCAGTTTGTAGTCGACCATGTGGCGCTGGAAGATTGGGAAGTCCTCGGCCAGGACGATGCTGGCAGCGTGGGCCCAGTATTCGAACAGCGCCTTGTCTTCCCAGAGCAGCGCGTTGAGGTCGGCTTCGTCGTAGTTGCCCAGCCGGCTCCACAGCACGAGCAGCGGGCTGCGAGCGACGGCGTTGATGGGATCGAGCTGGACACAGCGGATCTGCCGGATGGCGTCCAGCATGTCGTCGCGTGTCGGCGCGGCCGGTTGGCTGGTCAGTCCCTGGCTGGAGAGCGCCAGACGGCGCAGGTCTGTGGGTGTCAATGTCAGGTGAACGGTCATGGGCGCATTGTAGTAGAACCTATGTTCCAGCGCAAGCGCAAAAAGAAACCGAGTCTTTCCGAAAAACTCGGTTTCTGCGCCGTCAGTCGGGATTGGCCGCGTCTAGACGCCGACCGGCTCGCCAAGGCGGGCCAGCATCACGTCCAGTTCCGCTTGCGAGACGCCAGCCACGCCCAACGGCCGGTTGACCGGGTCGTGGCAGTCGGAGCCGCCGCTGGTGATCAGGCCGTACTTGTCGGCCCATTCAGCCATCAGCTCGCGGTGTTCCTGCACATGGCCGGGGTAGTCGACTTCCAGTCCGTCCAGGCCCAGCAGGTCATCGTCGAGGAACTCCGGCATCAGGATGTCGACCACCTCGATCGGCGGCAGCACTTCGTTGTAGAGACTTTCGCCGGGGTAAGAGCCGGCCGCCGGGTGGGCGAATATGCGCACCAGCTGCGGATACGCCTTGAGCAGCGGCGTCAGCGTGGCCGGGTCGATGCCCGACGGGACGTAGGAGCGGCTGTCGTTGCCGATGAGCATGTTGATCTGTTCTTTGTCCAGCCCGTGGTTCTCTTTCAACGCGCCCGCGAAGTGGCGGCGAGTGACGTTGTCGGCCAGCGCTTCGATCTCTTCGGCCGTCAGGTCGCGCTCCAGCAGCGGCGTGCTGCCGTTCGGGCCAAACTCGGCGTTGATGGCGGCCACACGCGCCCGCACCAGGCCACCGCCCGCGTCCCTGGCTGAAGATGCCGTCGGCCATCTGGCGGAACTCGGCATCGTCGAGCAGCTCGTAGGGAATGTAGAGCAAGTAGTGGAGCGTGCCGGTGAAGTAGTCGCGCTTGAAGCGCAGCGACACTTCGACGCCGGGCACAACGCGGATGCCGGCCGCTTCGCCTGCTGCCATTGCTTCGTCCAGTCCGTTGAGCGTATCGTGGTCAGTCACGCCAACGGCCAGCAGGCCCAAATCGGCGGCCTTGTTGACGAGTTCGGTCGGGCGTATATTCACCGTCGGATGCGGTGGTGTGGTTATGCAGGTCAGCTACAAATGATAGGGCCATGCGCCTATTTCTCCTCAGGTCATTTAGTGTTCAGAACGGGCCGCACGAGGCGGCAGGTAAGAGCATAGCGCACGAACATATCGAAAAACCTTACGATTTGGTCGGGTTGGTCGTCGGGCGACGAACCTCGCCCATGCGACTGACATCGTAGCCCGGCAGGGCCGCAACGGCCGCCCGGAACGCTTCGTCTGCCAGCAGCGTTCGCAGGGGAGCCAGCAAGTCGCTCTCGTAATGGGCGACGGGGATGACCAGCTCATACGGCTCGTGGGTCAACGGCACGAAATCCAGCTGCAGGGCGCGGGCGGCGGCGCGAATGCCCAGTCCGGCGTCGGCCGTGCCCGAAGCAACGGCCGCCGCCACCGCGAGATGGGTGTACTCTTCGCGGTCGTAGCCGTTCATGTCGGTTGGGTCGACGCCCAGCCGGGCCAGCTCGTAGTCGAGGAGGACCCGCGTGCCCGCGCCGCGCTGGCGATTGACAAAGCTGAGGTCAGACCGGGCGGCGTCCTCCCAACCGGACAGGCCACGGGGGTTGCCCGGCGCGACGATCCAGCCCTGCTCCCGGTCGACCAGATTGACCAGCACAACCTCAACATCTGGCAGATAACGCTGGATATAGCTGCTGTTGTAATCGCCGCTGTCCGGGTCGAGCAGGTGGGAGCCGGCCAGGTGGGCCTCGCCACGACGCAGGGCGACCAGCCCGCCCAGACTGCCGACATTGGCCGACGCCAGCCGCAGCCCGTCGTAGCGCTCGGCCAGGAATTGGGCCATCAGGTCGAGCGTCAGGTCGTGGCTGCCGATGGCGACGATGGTGCCGCCGGATCTCGGCCGGATGGCGGTAGAGATCGACGGTGACTTCAGCGCCCGCGTCGAACCCTTCGCTGAAGCGGGGGATACGCACCAGCCCGTCGGCCCGCACCAGGGAGGTGATGACACCCGCGCCACGGCTGATCGGCGTAACGGTGACGGTGTCGCCCACCTGCCCGACGGCCACGCGCACATAGTCGTCGTCGCCGGTGGGCGACATGACTTTGCGCGAGAGACGGCCGCTGATGACTGGCTTCTGCTGCGGCCGTTGCCCCTGCCACTGGGCCAGCAGCGGCTCGACGAACAGCTCGCCGGTCAGGGCGGCGCTGACCGGATAGCCGGGCACGCCGATAATTGGCACAGGCGGCGCGTCTGCCCGGTCAATCATACCCAGGATGACCGGATGGCCGGGCCGCACGGCCACGCCGTGGACGAGCAGCGTGCCCAGCGACTCGACGACGTGGGCGGTGTAATCCTCGCTGCCCGCCGAGGAGCCGGCGTTGAGCAGTACGAGGTCGTGGTCGCGGGCCGCCTCGACGACGGCCGCGCTAATCGCCTCCATCTCATCGGCCACAATGGGCCAGCGGGTGGCCACACCGCCCCAATCTTCCACCTGTGAGGCCAGCACCAGCGAGTTGTATTCGATAATCTGGCCCGCTTCGGGACTGGCCGTGTCTACCGAGACCAGTTCGGAACCGGTGGGGATGACGGCCACTCGCGGCCGCCGGTAGACGGACACAGCGGCATGGCCCGCCCCGGCCAGCGCACCCAGGTCGACGGGCCGCAGGCGATGATTGGCCGGCAGCACCAGCTCGGTGGCCACCATATCCTCGCCCATCGGCCGCACATGCCGCCAGGGGGCCAGCGAGGCGCGAATCTCGATACCCGAACGACCGTCGTCGAGCGTCACCGGCTGGGTATGCTCAATCATGACCACGGCGTTGGCCCACGCGGGCAGTGGGTGGCCGGTGTTGACTGCCTGGGCCGGGGCCTTGGCTCGTCTCGCCGGGGTCTTCGTCGATCAGCGCCAGCGCAGCGGGCTGGTTTCGGTGGCGCCCACGGTGTCGGCCGCGCGCACGGCATAGCCGTCCATGGCGCTGGCGTGGTAGTGGGGAGACGACAGCCGCGCCCAGACCGCTTCGGCCGTCACGCGGCCGTTGGCCTCGGCCAGCGGGATCGTCTCGGCGTCGAGCGGCCGCCAGAGGTCGGCCGCCATCAGCGCGTCGCGCAAGGCGCCCCGCGCTTCGTCGAGCGGGATGTCTTCGAGATAGAACTTGCGTTGAGGCGTGGTCATGTTGAGTCGGTTCGCTTTTCGAGAACAAGAAAGTGGGACAGCCCCAGCGCGCGGAGCGGCGTCGCTTCGGCCGCGTAGAGCGAGCGCTTGATCAGGCCGCCCACCTGTGGCCAGCGGCGTTCGATGTTGTCGTAGCCGCCGAAGATGCGGCCGTAATGCAGCTCCTGCACCGGTAGCCCGGCGAACAGGGCCCGCAGGCTCGACGGCGTGTAGGTGCGTACGTGCGGGGCCAGCCGGTCGCGCAGCGCGTCGGGCAGGTAGTTGACCAGCGGGATGTTGCCGAACTTGTACTCGCCGCGCCAGTAGATGCCGTGCTGCTCCACCGGATACCAGCGGTTGGGACAGAAGAGAATGACGCGGCCGCCGGGCCGGGCGACGCGCACCATCTCGGCCGCGTAGACCCGGTCGTCGGCCACATGCTCAATCACTTCGTTGCTGAAGACGAGGTCGAAGCTGTTGGCGGCAAAGGGCAGATGTTCGCCCACGCCGAGAGCGATGCCGTCGGCCGTCGCTCTCGCCTCCAACGCCCGGTCAAACTCCAGTTCCAGCCCAAACCGGGCGCTGCCGGGGTTGGTCCGGCCAAACGCCGCCAAATACGTGCCGAGGCCGCAGCCGTTGTCGAGGATGCGGCCGTCCAGGTCACTCCACTGGCGAATCATCGCCAGCCGCCGGTCCTGGCCGGAGCGCCAGACGTAGCCCGGTTCCCCCCGTTCAGCCGCTTTGTCCGAGTAGCTCATCGTATTTGCGCCGCACTTCCTGAATATCTTCCCACATCAGCGCTTTCGGCTGGCCCGGTTTCTTGGACGGGTTGCGCAGCAGATAGGCGGGATGGAAGATGGGCATGACGGCGCGGCCGTTCCAGTCGTGCCACTGGCCGCGCAGTTTGGTGATGCCCGTTACGCCCAGGAGCGACTCCGTGGCAACATTGCCAGTCAGCAGCATGATCGTCGGGTCGATGATGCGGATGATGTCCAGCAGGTATGGTTTGTAGTAGATGATCTCATCCGAAGTCGGCTTGCGAAGCGGCTTGCCGTCTTTGCCAGGTGGCAGTCGGAAAACGGCGTTGGTGATGAAGACATCCTTCTCCGGATCGAAGCCGACCGACTCCAGGATTTGGTCGAGCAGTTGGCCGGAGCGCCCGACGAACGGCTTGCCCTGCCGGTCTTCCTCGGTGCCCGGTGCTTCCCCAACGATCATCAGTCTGGCCTCCGGATTGCCCCGGTAGATGACCATGTTGGTGCCCGCCGGGAAGAGGGGATCGTCTTCCAGCTTCATCATGTCCTCGACCAGCTCGTCGAGGGTGGCGTATTGGTCGGGTCTTTCGTCGAATAGTCCGAATTGCATGACGCCTCCTGCTTGCGCTAAGCTCCGCTTTCTGGCTAGTGTACTCGAGCAAGATGGGCACGCAAGTGAGCCGGACGGCGGCTCAGTTATCTGCCCAAACCACGCGATCGACCAGCGTGACCGCATCGGCGTCGCCAAATGGGCGGCGGTCCAGGGTTACCGGATCGTACAGTCCGGCCACCAGACGGCCGTCGCCGCTGAATGAATCGGGCACGGTCAAGACGTGCCGGTCGAGCAGGGTTTCGCCGGGCAGCCAGGTGGTCGCCGGTCGCGTGCCTTCGGCGGGGATGCCGTCGTGCTGGGCCGCCAGACTCCCATCGCTGTTGAGCAGATGGACGAAGACGGTGCTGTCTTCCTCCGGCGAGCCGAGCGCCTCCCAGCGCAAGGTGACGGCGATTTCACTGCCGGGTTGGATGCTGACGGGCTGGTTGAGATCGACGGGGCGGCCGTCGACGGTGACATAGGCGGCTGCAAGTTCAATCGCCTCATCTGACTGGCGGTCAAGCGGCGTCATCACTGCCCCGGTCGCCGCCAGAGGCCGGTAGGCGTACAGCGTATGACGATCGAGTGTCACCTCCGCTTCCGTTAGGGTGTGGTAGTCGAGCCAGCGCCCAACCACGTTGTCCGGGTCCCAGACCGAATCGCGGTATGGTACGAACCAGAGGCGGTTGTGGGCATCTGCCAGATCGTTTAGCGCTTCTTCTGTTGCGGCGGGGGTCAGGCCGGGGCGGGCGGGCTGCAGCGAACGCGCCAGGTCGGAGTCGCGCAGGTAGTAATCCCACACCGGGTCGGGGAAGTGATCGATGAGCAGGTCGTTGGGGCCGGTAGTGGCGGCCAGGTACGCGGCAACGTCCCGGTAGCCGATGGTGCGGCTGTGGGCCGGGTCGGTGTAGTACGCAGTCAGGGCGACGGTCATGGCCACACCCAGCAGGCCGGTGAAGGCGACGGCCGTCGCCCGCCGCCAGCGACCTGCCTGCCAGAGATAGACCAGCCCCGCCGCCAACAGGAGCCACCACGCCGGGGCGACGACGCTGCCGTAGAAGGCGTTGAAGGTGCTGCGGCTGAAGCGAACGAGGAAGATGGCCATGACGCCCATTACCAGCCAGCCGGCGAGCATCGCCGCCCAGCCTGGACGGCGCCGGGCAAGCACGACGGCCGCCCAGATCGCGACAGCCACCGCGCCAAGGAAGAGCCAGCGGGCAATGCCGGTGGGCAGTGCCTGTCCCACCAGCAGGTCGCGCCCGACAGCCAGCAGGTGGGCGGCCAGTTCCGGCTGCGACGGATCGCTGAGCTGCCCGGCGGCGAGTGTGCGACCGAAGGCAGGGGCCAGCCACGGCAGCAAGGCCAGGAGCACAATGGTGCCGCTCCCGATCCAGCGCCAAAGGTCGGCGCGGCGATCCGGTGTAAAGGCCAGGTAGAGGCCGTGGGCCAGCAGGGCGAAGACGCCGTAATAGTGACTGTAGACGGTCAGGATACCCGCCAGCGCGTAGGCTCCCCACCAGAGGAGCGAGGTCCGGCGGGTTAGCGCTCCAGGCGGCGGCATGCTGACCAGAATGAGCGTGGCCAGCGCCGCGAACAGCATGACGAAGGTGTACTGGTTGCGAACGTCCTGGCCCAGCCAGATCAGCCCCGGCGACAAGGCGGCTAACCCTGCTGCGACCAGACCGGCGGGCCGGTTGAGCATCTGCCGCCCCAGCAGGTAGAGGACCGGCAGCAGTAGGGTGCCGGCCAGCGCGGAGAGATAGCGCAATGCGACTTCACCCACGCCAACCATATCGACCCATGCATTGAGCGTGATGTAGTGGAGCGGTGGGTGCGGGTCGCCCTGATCGATCAGCTCCCCCACGACTTCGCCCAACGGCAGGCGCGTAAACAGATAGCTGAACGCCTCGTCGCCACGCAGCTCTTGATGGCCCAGCAGGAAGAGACGCAGACCGAACCCGACCAGCACGATGACCAAGAAGCAAGAGCCGGGCGCGGCGGGCGGACGTCGCGCTTTCCGTGCGGGGTGGGACGCGCACCGGACGAGTGGCCGGCAGAACCGCCCGGTAGGTGATGGCCGGACGCCAGCGCCAGGCGACCGCCACTGCGACTGCCGCCGTGACCAGCGAGAGGGTCAGCGCCAGCCAGAGGAGGCCGGGCGTGTAGTCGAGCGTGAGGGTCTGGCTCCCGGCGGGGATGACGGCCGCCATCAGCCCCGCGTTGGCGGGCACGAGCGGCAGCGGCGTGCCATCGTCGAGCCGCAGCCGCCAGCCGGGACGCAGCCATTCGCTGATGACCAGCAGAGCCTCGCGTGGCGTCTCAATCGATAGGCGGAGCTCCGCTCTGCCCGGGTCGAGGCGCAGTTCTGCCAGCTCCCGCGAAACGGGGTCGAGTGCGGTCAAGCCATCTGCAGCGGCGGCCGTCACGACGACCTGCCGCCCCGGGTCAAATGACGGATCGGCCAGCGCTGCCAGCGCAGCTGCCTCATCCGCCACGACAAGGAGTTCATCCGCCAGCCAGGCGCGGGGGAGGGCGTTCGGGAAGCGGAAGAGTTGGGCGTCGATGGGTTGGCCGGGGATGAGGCTTTCGTTGACGATGGCAACCGGCTCCAGCTCCGGCTCAATCGCCTCCGGCGCGATGACGTGGGTGACGCCCAGAAGCTGCCAGCGGACCGGACGGGGCAGCGATTCGTACCCTTCCACAACGGCCGCCTTCAGCGGGCTGATGCCACGAATATCCTCCAGCCCATGCAGCTCACCGATGTTGGCCAGGAACAGGTTCTGTGAGTCGACGCGGCCGGGTGCGTCTGCTTGCAGCGTGGCCAGCCAGCCAGGCCGCGGCCAGTAGACCGACGGCGGGCCGGGTTGGAGATTCATGGTGGGGCGCACAGCCAGCAGGAGATCGATCACCAGCAGGCCCAGCAGTAACCCGGTTGCCGGACGCGGCCGTCCGGGCATGGCCCACAGCGCGACGGCTGCCAGCCCCAGAATGAGCCATTGGCCGAGCCAGATGGTCAGCCAGCTGTCGGTCGGGCGTCGTGCCCCGGCCAGAATGATCCCGGCGGCAAGGAGCAGGCCCGCCATCGTCGAGCATCACCGGCCGGACCAGTCGTTGCAGAGCCGCCGGATTCCTGGACGCCACTTGCAGGGCGATCGCCAGCCCCTGCGCCGCCAGCAGGGCCAGACTGAGGCTAAAAAGGCCTACCAGGCGTTCCTGCTGACGGAAGAGCGAGAAGCCGGGGGCGGCGCGATAGACCGCCTCGAACAGAACGCCTTTGTCTCCTAGTGAGAGCAAGAGCGGCAAGCAGAGCGACAACGGCCCAGAAGATGATTTCGGCGCGAGAGGAGCCAGGCCGGTTGCCGCGTTCGAGCTCGTGCCGCCGCCCGAAAAACGCAAACAGACCCAGCGCGACGGCCGCCAGCCCGCCATACTGCGGCGACCAGAGCGTCAGCGTGCCGGGCACAATCGTCTGCACGTAGTCGAGCAGCGGAAAGCCGCTGCTGACGAACGCGTAGCCGACGTCACTGCGGGTCGTTTCGGCGGCGTACTGCAGGGCGGGCAGCCAGGCGGCCGCACTGACGCCCACCGCCACCGCCCCAAACAGCGCCCCCAGCCCCAGCACCCACCGCCACGCCCAACGCGCCTGCCATGTCAGAAACAGGAAGTAGGCGGCCGTCAGATAAGCTGCGTGGAGGAAGGTTTGCGGATGGCCCGCGTAGAGGCTCAGGCCAAACAGCAGTGCCGCCCCGACGAGCAGGGGCACGCGAGGCTGCGGCGTCAGAATGGCGCGGCGCAGCAAGTAGAGCACAAGGGGCAGCCAGGCGATTGTCTCCAGAATGGCCAGTTGCTGGACTGGATAAGACAGCAGGTAACCTCCCAACGCGAAGGCGAGCGCCGCCACCAAACCGGCGGCAGGCCGACGAGTCATGTCGTAGGCCAGTAGATAGGTAAAGATGCCTGCCAACCAAACGTGGGCCAGCGCTTCCAACTCCAGCGCATAGTAGGGGAAACCCCACGGCCCACCTAGCAGGATCGTCAGCCAGCGGGGTAGATAAAAGACGGCCGCCTGCGTGTCGGCAGGGAACGGGATACCCGCATAGCTGCCCGGTGACCAGAGTGGGAAGTGCCCGGCCAACATCTCGCGGGCCTGGAAGCTGGCGAAGGCGTGGAACTGGTTGGAGAAGTCACCGCCGGGGATGTGCTGCGACCGGAGCAGCAGCGGTAGGAAGAACAGCAGCCAGACGGCCGTCCATACGCCAAGCGCCGCCAGATGTGTCCGTCTCATCAGCCGCAGTCCGGGTCCTGGGGATCGCAGCCGTTGACTTCCACCCAGCCCGCCAGATAGACGCCGTTTGACTGAACCTCGCCGTCGACCGTGACCGGCAGCCGCTCGCCGGTCGCCGAATCGTAGAGGCCCAGCCAGACCGGATAACGGCCGCTGGGCAGCCCGGACGGGATTATCAGCGAGTAGTTGTCGCTGATCGTCTCGCCGTTGCCCCAGACACGGGTGGGGTAGTCGCCGCCGACGGGAGGGGCGTCGCCGGTGGCCAGCGGCGGCTGGTCGGGCTGGCCCAGATGGAGCAGCGTTGTGTAGGTCGCTCCCGGACGGCCGACCGCGACGTACCAATCGACCGCTACTTCAATCGGCTCGCCCGCCACCACTTGCTCCGGACTAATGGTGACCTGAGCGACCTGAATGTTGTCGCCTATTTCGGCCAGCGTCTGCTCCGGGGCGGCCGGACGGCGCGGCGGCACGATCTTCAGCTCGCCGACCTGGATGCCGGGATTGCCGTCCTCGACCCGGGCGAAGACCCGGCCCAACACGGGCGCGTTGGTTTCCGGGTCAATTTGGACGGCGAAGCGGTCGGCGATAATCGCCCCCGGCGGCCAGAGGGTGGCCGGATATTGGCCCCGGCCGTGGTAGGTGTGAAGATTGGCGACACGGTTCATCTCCCGGCCGAACAGCTCCAGGACAAACTCCGGTGGCTCGGTGGGCGTTTCGTCCGCCCGCCAGTAGAGCGTCATCCAGACCACATCGCCCGGCTCGGCCGTTCGCCCTTCAATCTCTGCGCCCAGCAGCTCCAGCCCCAGGCCACGATCCACCAATTCCGGCAGTACCGGGGCGGCCGACGCCGGCAAGGCGAGGACGGTTTGGGGCAGGGTGTAGGCGGGCCGGATGACAAACAGCAGGCAGTAGAGTGTGGTCAGCAGGGCCACCAAGACCGGCAGCGCGGCCACCCGGCGTACGGCCGCCTGCACCCCATTCAGCGCGCAGCGCCCGCTGCCCACCAATCCCCAGGCCAGCGCAAGCGCCAGGGGGAGAATAGCGGGGAAGAGCAGTCGTCCCTGCGCCGCTTCGGTCTGCATCATGAACGTCGCCAATCCGGCGTAGACAGCCAGCACCCAACCCGACAGCAAGAGCGGCAGAATCCAGTCACTTTGCAGCCAGTCGGACATCGTTGTGCGGACCGGGGCCGGTGCGGGATGGCGGCGACTGATCCAAACGCAGGACAGCGCCCCAAGCACGCCCACGGCCACGAGTCCGCCCCAGACCCAGTAGATCCAGTCCGGCGGTTGCAGGTTGAACCAGCCGAAGACACCGATGAATGATAGGAGCAATCCACTCGACTCCCCCAGCACTTGCCAGAGCGAGTAACCCCGATCGCCGCCGGCGATGGCGATGAACTGGTTGGCGGCGGTGATGTCATCGTAGAGGTTCCAGTTGCGCAGCCAGAGCCAGCCCGCTACGAGTACAGCGGGCACAGCCACGAAAGCGGCCGCCTGGGCGATGAGCCGGTAGCGTATATCGCGCAGGGCCAGCACGAACAGGAAGCCGCCGCTGAACAGGATGAGCAGGATGCCGGCCGTCTTGCTGAGCGCTGCCAGCCCAACGGTTACGCCCAGGAGTAGAAGCCGCCCAATCACTTGCCCGCGCGGCGTTGCCGGCTCCAGTCGCTGCCAGAACCAGATCAGTTGGAAGAGCGCGGCGCTGGCCAGGAACGTCATCAGCGCGTCGTTGGTGATGGCGGCGTGGATGAAGTTGAACTGCGGCAGGAAAGCGACCAGCCCGGCGGCCAGCAGCGGCAGCACGGAGTCGTCGGGCCAGATTAGACGGCCGCTGCCGTAGACCGCCAGCACCGTGCCTAGACCCAACAATGTCGAAAACAGCCGTAACAAGTGAGCAGATAGCGCGTACCCTTCCCACGGCCACGCTTCGGCAGGTGTGTGCACCATCCGGTTGGTGTTGGCCAGCGCGTCGGCGTTGCCGATCCAGGCAAACGGGTTGAGCCACACTTCTTCCCGCGCCTCGCTTGTGTCAAAGGGGCGGACGAGCACGCTGCCGAGCAGGTAGTAGAGTGGCGGTTGGGCCGCTTCCTGGCCCAGCCATTCGTCTGGCGGGTCGGTCACCGCCGGCAGGCGACCGGTGCGGGCGATCTCCTCGGCTGTGAAGAAGTGCCAGTGCTCATCGGGCGCTTCGAACAGCGGGTTGATCACCCCGTAAGCGATAGTGATGACCAGGTAACCCAGCAGGATGAGCCCCAGCCAGAAGCGGTGGCGATTCATGCGTTAGTTGGTGGGCGGCCAGTCGAATGTCAGCAAACGGAACTGGTCACCGGGTTGTGGCACGCCCCCCGCAGTAACTGCCGGGCGCGTGCCGTCATCAGGATTATACAGCCCCACGTTGAGCAGATAACGACCGGGCGGCAGATCGGTGGGCAATGGTAGGGTGTAGCGGTCGGTCAACACCTCGCCGCGCCGCCAACCGGTCGTCGGCCGCAGCCCGTCGACCGGGATGCGGTCCAGCTGGCTGACGATTTCGCCTGTCGCCTCGGAAACGAGATGCAAGAAGACGAGGTAGCCGGTTTGCGGCTGCTCGGTGGCCCGCCAGTAGAGCGTCAGAGGTAAGGTGTCGCTGTCGATGGAGCCTCGCTCATAGGCAGCCAGCTCGATAGACGGCCCGAACGCCGCGCCCACCGGCACCGCGCCTTCCGGCACAGCTGTTTCCAATGGCCAGGGGACGACCTGCACCGTGCCGTAATCGATCGTCTGGCGCGAAAGCGGCCACCACCCGGTGCGGCCGTCTATGACCGTTTCGCCGTCCAGCAGCTGCCATTGCAGATGATAGAGGCCGGGTTTTGTGGCCGGGTCGAAGAACAGGCTGGTCACTTCGCGCACCAGTTCACCGGCTGGAATCTCTGCCAGCCACGGCGCGCCGGGTGGGTCGGCCTGCCAGCGAACCTCGTTTCCCTGCGCGTCCATGACGGCCAGGCGGTAGCGCAGATTGGTTGTGGGTACGGCCGTCTCCCCCGCACTCCAGAATAGAGTCAGCGGCAGGTTGTTGCCCGGTCGAACCGTCTCATCCCAGGCGACGGCCGCCTGCAGATTCAGCCCATTGTCCCAGCGGATGGCGGGCGGTCCGGCAGCGGCGTTGTCGGGATCGGTCGGGTCGGACAGAGCGATGGGCGGGGCGGGCCAGGCGCTTGTTCCGGCCAGCGTCACGGGCGCGATGGCCGCCGCTTCGCCCAGCGGGTTGCCGCCGGCGTCTTCGGGCTGCACGGTAAGCGTGTAGCTGCCGGGCGCGAGGCCGGCGGGCAGAGTCAGGCCGTAGCTGAACCGGTTGCCGCCGAGCGGATCCCAGGCGGCCGTTTCATCCCGCACGAGCGGCTGGCCGCTGATCGCTGCTTCGCCACCGTTCGCGTCGCGCAGCGCCAGCAGCAGCCGGGCGTCGTCTGGCGGCGTCTCGCCCAGCCAGACCAGATCGGCCCACAGGGCGGGCAGGGCCACCGGCTGGGCGGTGGTGACGGTTGCGCTGGTGAGGGTGGGCCAGCCATCCCAGCTGACTGGCTGCTCAAGGGGTGTGGTGGGCCGGGCGACGGCCGCCCCGGTGTCGAAAGCCAGCACGCGCGCGACAGTGGTCCGGGCCGGGAAGAGGCGGTTGATCAGCTCCGACTGATTCGCTTCCAGCCACCCCTGAATGAGCTGGTCGTCGTCGCGGCCGTCGGCGGGTGGGTCGGTGATGAACCAGATGCGGTCGTAATGGGTGGCCAGCGTGGTCAGCTCCTGCTCGCTGCCGGTCGCCATCTGGGGATAGGCGGGCAGCGCGGTGACGGCGATGTCGTCCCGCTGCCGGTAATGCTCGTGGAGCGGCAGTAGGACGGCGTTGTTGTAGACGAGCACGTCACGGTCCCCGGCACGCTGTTCGATATAGCGAATCATGGCCCGGAAGTTGTCCTTCGCGTAGTCGGGATTGCTGTAGAGGTTGTTCAGGGCGACGGCCGCTCCGCCCACAACCAGCCCCAGCGCTACCAGTCCGACCGGATTGAACCGCCAATGCCGTTTGCCCCCGCTCGTTGTTGTCCTTGGCGCCCACTGCCCCAGCGCCCAGATGCCGTAGCCAACCAGAATGATGAACGCCGGACTGCCGAGCATGATGTGGCGCACGCCCTGGTACATCGGTTTGACCAACGACCCGGCCATCAGGCCGAAGACGACGGCCAGCAGCCAGGACAGCAGAAACAGCCGCTTCTGCCACGTGCGGGCCGCCCACAGCCCGATGACGGCCAGCGCCAGCGCCAGCAGATCGAACAGCCGCGTGCTGAGCAGGCTGAAGTCGGTGGTCAGGCCGGAGTTGAAGAAGTGGACGACGTCCTGCAGCATCACCTGCGGCGGGACGTAGCTGTAGTTGGCCTCCGCGCCGGTGAACAGTCGGGGTACGGTGTAGGGGACGAGCGGGATGGCCAGCAGAGACGGCCGCGCCCACCGCCGCGACAATCACCCACTTCAGCCCCTCCCGCCACAGCAGCCACGCCCAGAAGAGGCTCTGGACGGCGAACAGGAAGACGGCCGTGTAGTGGGTGTAGACGGTCAGCCCGGCCAGGACGGCGTAGAGAATCAGGTAGCGCCACAGCAGGCGGCGGGTCAGGTTGGGATGGGACAGCGCTCGCCAGAGGACGTAGCTGGCCGCCGCGCCGAGCAGCACGATGAGCGTGTACATCCGCGCTTCCTGACTGTAGTAGATTTGCAGCGGGTTGACGGCCGCCAGCAAGGCGACGATCAGCCCCAACCCGACCGACTGAAGGCGACGGCCGAACTGGTAGAGCAGCGGCACCAGCAGCACACCCGCCAGCACCGACGGGTAACGAAAGGCGAAGTCGGTCGTGCCGAATAAGGCGCTCGTCAGATGGACGAGCAGGTAGTAGAAGGGCGGGTGGGTGTCTTTGGTGACGACGCCCTGGATGAGGATGTCGTTGCGCAGGATTTGGACGATCGAGTAGCCGGATCGTTCAGGCGTCAGACCTTCGTCGGTCCAGAAGCTAAAGGCGTCGAGGTTGTGGAGCCGCAGCCCGTAGGCCAGCAGCACCAACGCCAACAAGATGAGCAGCACCGCCACTGTGCGGCGTCCGGCGGTTCCCCTGAGTTGCGCAACCATAAGACCGGCAATTGTAGCCCGGCGGCCGCTTGGGGGCACTTGGGGCGTGGGAGGAGCAACTGTTTCTCATGTTGCTGGTTAGGGTAAGCGTTTCCAGCCCGTTGTTCGGATGGCGTAAATTGCCGCTTTCGACTACAATCTGGAGCACTTGTGATGAGCTTCACAAGAAGGGGCGCTGGGCTGGTCAGAATCGACAGAATCGGCCGCTCGCGCTACTATTTCGAATCCCACAATCCCATCGGGGCGCAAGCTCCATCTTGAAGGAAGAACCGCGTGGACCAAACTGAACAATTTCTGAAGGCAATTACCGAGGCGCATGGCGTGCCCGGGTATGAATCCGAAGTGCGGGCCTACCTGCGCGAGGTGATGGAGCCGCTGGGCGAGCTGTCGCAGGACAAGCTGGGCAGCCTGATCTGTCACCAGGCCGGGCGACGGCCCGCGGGTGATGCTGGTCGGCCATATGGACGAGATCGGCCTCGTCGTCACCCACATCACCGACGACGGCTTTCTCAGGTTCCTGCAGCTCGGCGGCTGGTGGGACCAGGTGCTGTTGGGCCAGCGTATGATCGTCAAGACGGTCGAAGGCGACCTGACCTGCGTGGTCGGGGCCAAGCCGCCCCATCTCCTGCCCGCCGAAGAGCGCTCCAAGATCGTCGAGAAGAAGGATATGTACCTCGACATCGGCGCGACCAGCCGCGAGGAAGTGGAGAAGCTGGGCGTGCGCGTCGGCGATCCGGTCGTGCCTTCGAGCGCGTTCGAGGTGATGGCCAACGGCAAGACGTATCTGTCCAAGGCGTTCGACAACCGGGTCGGCTGCGCGGTGGTCATCGATACGCTGCGTGCCATGCAGGGCGGCGACGCGCCCAACAGTCGCTACGGCGTTCAGACGGTGATGGAAGAGGTTGGTCTGCGCGGCGCGACGACCAGCGTCCGCGCCATTGACCCGGACGTGGCCATCATCCTGGAGTCGGACATTTGTGGTGACGTGCCCGGCATCAAGCCGGAGCAGTCCAGCGTGAAGCTGGGCGGCGGGCCGACGCTGATGATGTACGATGCGCGGATGATTCCGAACCTGGCGCTGCGGAATCTGGTCATCGAGACGGCCGCCGAGCTGGACATCCCGCTCCAGTTCTCCGCGATGCCAGGAGGCGCGACCGACGGCGGTGCGATTCATTTGCACGGTACGGGCGTGCCGACAGTGGTCATCGGCGTGGCGGCGCGACATATTCACAGTCACGGTTCGATTATTCATCGCAACGATTACGATCGTGCGGTACAATTGCTGACGGCCGTCGTGGGTAAACTGGATGCAGCGACTGTCGCCGGACTAACAGCGTAAAATTTGGTACGATTAAGGGTGCCTGACGAACAGCAACAGCCAGAGGTGGCGGTTGTTTGTTGTTGGGCTGGCTGCATAGGCCAAACCCTTTCCATTATTATTGACATTAAGATGCCCGGTTTACCGGGCCAAAAAACAGTCTAGATCAAAGAACGACGATTTAGGAGGTCGATTGCATGGCATCACTTGCGCCAGACTTTCAACAGATAGCTGATTCTCTTTTAACCCAGGTCCAAACGTATGATCGCAAGGTCGAAGCACGCAGCGTCGGCACAGTGTCGGCCGTCTACGACGGTGTCGCCCTGGCGACAGGCCTGGCCGATGTGAGAGCCAACGAGCTGGTTGAGTTTGCCAGCGGTGTGGCCGGTATTGCCCTTGACCTCGTCGAGGACCATGTTGGTATTGTCGTCATGGGCGACTACACCACAATTGAAGAAGGTGACCAGGTGCGGGCTACGGGGCAGATCGCTTCGGTGCCTGTCGGCGAGGCAATGATTGGCCGCGTGATTGACCCGCTGGGTAACCCGGTGGATGGCAAAGGACCGATCAACACCAGCAAGCGCCGCCCGTTGCAGCGCACCGCCCCCGGCGTCATCGAGCGCATGGGTGTCGATACGCCCGTTCAGACCGGTATTCTCTCGGTCGATTCAATGTTTGCCATTGGGCGCGGTCAGCGTGAGCTAATCATCGGCGACCGTCAGACTGGCAAGACGGCCATCGCCCTCGACACAATCATCAACCAGAAGGGTCTGGGCGTCATCTGCATTTACGTCGCCATTGGCCAGCGCGTGGGCCAGGTGGCCCAGGTTGTAGCCACGCTGGAGAAGTATGGCGCGATGGATTACACCATCGTCGTCGTTGCCGGCGCATCTGACCCTGCCCCGCTGCAGTACTTTGCTCCTTATTCCGGCTGCTCTATCGGTGAAGAGTTCATGGAGCAGGGCAAGGATGCCCTTGTGGTCTACGACGACCTCTCCAAGCACGCCTGGGCGTACCGCCAGATGTCGCTGATTCTGCGCCGCCCGCCGGGCCGTGAAGCGTATCCGGGCGACATTTTCTCGCTGCACAGCACCTTGCTGGAGCGCGCCGTTCGTCTGCGTGATGAGTACGTCATCGTGAAGAAGGGCACCGAAGTGGCCGCCGGCACAACCGAAGGCGTGGACGGCAAGCTGTACTTCGGCAACCTCATCGAGGAGAATGTCGAAGAGGGCATGAAGGCCCTGGGCGACGACGCGGAAGACAAGTACGAGGCTGTGAAGGTTCCCGGCAGCGGTGGCTCCCTGACGGCTCTGCCAATCATCGAGACGCTCCTGGGTGACGTGTCGGCCTACATTCCGACCAACGTCATCTCGATTACCGATGGACAGCTCTTCCTGGAGACCGACCTGTTCAACGCCGGGCAGCGTCCGGCCATTAACGCCGGTCTGTCGGTGTCGCGCGTTGGTAGCGCGGCCCAGACGAAGGCGATGAGCAAGGCGGCCAGCAGCTTGCGCGCCGACCTCTCGCAGTTCCGTGAGCTGGCGGCGTTTGCCCAGTTCGGCTCCGATCTGGACCCGGCCACCCAGCGCCAGTTGGCCCGTGGTGAGCGGCTGATGGAGCTGTTGAAGCAGCCCCAGTACAGCCCGTGGCGACTGGATCATGAAGTCTTCCTGACCTACGCCGGCACACGCGGCTATCTGGACGCCGTCGAGGTTAGTCAGGTAGATCGCTGGCGCACCGAGTTTCTGCGTTACATGGACACCGCCCACCCGAAGGTTGGCACGGTGATTCTGGAAACGGGCGCGTGGAACGACACGATTGAGAACGGCATCAAGCAAGGTCTCACCGAGTTCAACGGCACCTGGTCCAACGAGTAAGGCGCGGTTAACCAAAGGAGTGCCCCTTGGCAACTGAACGCGAACTCAACCGGCGCATCAAGAGCGTCAAGAATATTTCACAAGTCACAAGCGCCCTGGCGGCCGTTTCGGCGTCGAAGGCCAGCCGCGCCCAGCGGCAGGCGGAGTCGACCCGCCACTACGCTCAGAAGGCGTTTGAGATTATCAACAATCTGGCCGCCCAGCCGGGCGCGTCGGCCGTCACCCATCCGCTCATGATGGTTCCGGATGAGATAGCCAACATCTCCCTCATCCTGATGACCAGCGATCGCGGCCTGGCCGGGTCGTACAACGTCAACGTCGTCAACCTGGCCGAGCGCTTTCTGGCGGCCTGTCATATGGGTACGCAGGTGATCACGGTCGGCCGCAAAGGACGCGACCTGATGGTGCGGCGCGGTCACAATGTTGTGGCCACGTTCGACCGCATCCCTGACCCGCCCTCGTTCCTTGACATTACGCCGATTGCCCGTGTGGCCATCGACAGTATGCTGACGGGCGAGGTCAATCAGGTGTTCATCGCCTACACGGAGTTCATTAACCTTGTGACGCGGGAGCCGCGCATCGTGCAGTTGCTGCCGCTCAAGCCGTTGGATATGGCCGACATGCCCGGCGCTGAGTACGTGACCGGTGTTGACGTAGGTGCGGCGACCGATCAGTCGTACACCTACGAGCCGAACGCGGAAGCGCTGCTCAGTGACATCGTGCCGCGATTTACGCGCTTGCAGGTCTACCAATCGTTGCTGGAGTCGCTGGCCAGCGAACACAGCGCGCGCATGGTGGCTATGAACAACGCCACTGACAATGCAGGCGAACTGATCGACATTCTGACTCTGGAACGCAATAAAGCTCGCCAGGCCAGCATCACCAACGAAATCCTTGATATCGTCGGTGGCGCGGCGGCGCTGAGCGGAGAGTAATTAGACGAAACGTATGAAACAACCGGAGAGAATGCGACCTCCCGGTTGATTGATAAAGAGCTAGCTGGAGGCATCTATGGCAACAGGCAAAATTCGCGCCGTGCGCGGCGTCGTTGTAGACGTGGAGTTCTCGGAAGGGGACCTGCCGGAGATTTATGAGGCGGTTAACGTAGACGGCCCCGCCGGACTGCTGGTACTGGAAGTGCAGCAGCATCTCGGCGGCGGCATGGTCCGAACGGTGGCCATGGGCGCGACCGACGGCCTGCCGCGCGGCGTCGATGCGCGTGCGACCGGTGGGCCGATCAAAGTGCCGGTGGGAGAAGTGACGCTGGGGCGTATTTTCAACGTCATTGGCGAGGCGATTGACGGCCGTCCGACGCCGGAATCGACGGTCTACTATCCCATCCATCGCGCAGCCCCTGACTTCGAAGACCAGAGCACCGTCATCGAGACGTTCGAGACGGGTCTGAAGGTCATCGACCTCATTGCGCCGTTTATTCGCGGTGGCAAGACGGGCATCTACGGCGGAGCTGGTGTCGGCAAGACCGTGACCATCGCCGAGCTGATTCGCTCTGTGGCCCGTGAGCATGAGGGCGTGTCCGTGTTCGCCGGCGTGGGCGAACGCACCCGCGAGGGCACCGACCTGTATTACGAAATGCAGGAGTACGGCGTGCAGGATTCGGTGGCCATGGTCTTTGGCCAGATGAACGAGACGCCGGGTGTCCGTTTGCGCGTGGCGCTGACGGGTCTGGCGATGGCCGAATATTTCCGCGACCAGGGCAACGACGTGCTGTTGTTCATCGACAATATCTTCCGCTACGTTCTGGCCGGTTCCGAGATGTCGGCGCTGCTGGGTCGTATGCCCAGCGCGGTTGGTTACCAGCCAACGCTGGCGTCTGAGATGGGTGCGCTGCAAGAGCGCATCACCTCGACCCGGCGCGGCTCCATTACGTCGATGCAGGCCATTTATGTGCCCGCCGACGACTACTCCGACCCTGCTCCGGTGGCCACGTTCGCCCATCTGGACGCTATCGTGACGCTGGAACGCAGCGTGTTCGCCAAGGGTATCTTCCCTGCCGTCGACCCGCTGGCTTCCACCAGCCGCGCCTTGCAGCCCGATGTGGTCGGCGAGGAGCATTACCGGACGGCCAGCGAAGTGAAGCAGGTCTTGCAGACCTACAACGACCTTCAGGACATCATCGCCATTCTGGGTATCGACGAACTGAGCGAAGACCAGAAACTGCTGGTGGCGCGCGCCCGCAAGATCGAGCGCTTCCTGGGCCAGCCGATGTTTGTAGCCGAGAAGTTCCACGGCCTGGACGGTCAGTACGTACCGACGGCCGAGACGGTCCGCGGTTTCCGCGAGATTCTGGACGGCAAGCACGACGATCTGCCAGAGCAGGCGTTCTACATGGTTGGCACGATCGACCAGGCTGTTGAAAAGGCCGAGCGTTTGCGTACCGCAGCATAATTCTCAATTGAGATCAGTCTGGAGTGGCCGGCAGCTCCGGTCACTCCAACTGTTTCTGACAGGTTGCCTCTATGACGATGCAATGTGACATCATTACCCAGGAACGAATCGTCTTCAGCGGTCAGGTCGATTCTGTCAATCTGCCCGGCACTGAAGGCCGCATGGGAATTCTGCCCAACCACAGCCCGTTATTGACTGCACTCGACTTCGGTGAAGTGGTCGTTCGCACCGACGATGCGGAAGAGTATTTCGCCATTGGTGGCGGCTTTGTCGAGGTTCAGCCCGACCACGTCACTATTTTGGCCGACATGGCCGAGCAGGCCGACGAAATTGACCTGGAGCGGGTCGAGAAAGCCCGCGAGATGGCTGAACAGGTGATGCGCGATGGTGTCCCGGAAGACCCGGAGCGACTGGCCCAAGTTCGGGTCTCGCTGCTGCGGGCCCAGGTCCAGCTGGACGTCGGCCGTCGCCGTCGCCGCCGCGAAATGCCCGCCGGAATGGGCCGGCCACAGAGCCGCGAGGATGAGTAACGTCCTGAGCTGGTTGGTTGAGGCCGGTCGAATAGGATAGACTCGCCACGTGTCCATCTTCACCCCACAAATTGCTATCGACCTCGGCACGGTGAACGTTCTCGTTCATGTGCAGGGTCGCGGCGTGGTGCTGCAGGAACCCTCAGTCGTCGCCATTCGTGAGGACGGCAACAAGACGATCATCGTTGAAGTGGGCCGGGCTGCACGCGAGATGTACGGTCGAACACCCGGCGAGATTGAAGTGATGCGGCCCCTGCGTGAAGGCGTTATCGCCGACTACTTTGTCACCCAGGGTATGCTTGAATACTTCATCACCAAGGTGGCGGGGCGCATGCCGCTTCGTAAGCCGGCGGTGATGATCAGCGTACCATATGGCGTGACCAGCGTAGAGCGGCGCGCCGTGCGCGAGGCGGCCACATCTGCGGGCGCACGCGAAGTCAGCCTCATCCCGGAACCGCTGGCGGCGGCCATTGGTGCGGGTCTGCCCGTGGGCACGCCGACCGGCAATATGGTGGTCGACATGGGCGGTGGCTCTACCGAGGCTGCTGTTGTGGCCATGAACGGCATTGTAGCCGCCGAATCCGTCCGCGTGGCGGGCGTCCATCTGGACGAAGCGATCATCAGTTACATTCGCAAGAAGTACAATCTGGTGGTGGGCGAGCCAACGGCCGAAGCGATCAAGATCAAGATTGGCTCGGCCGTAGAACTGGATGAGCCGCTTGAAATGCAGGTGCAGGGTCGCGATCAGGTGGCTGGTCTGCCCAAGACGATTACCATCAACTCCAGCGAAGTGACGGAAGCGATTGCCGAACCACTGACCGCCATTGTCAACGTGGTCCGGGCGGTGCTGGCCAAGACACCGCCGGAGCTATCCTCCGACATCATCGACCGGGGCATGGCCCTGACCGGTGGCGGCGCGCTGCTGCGCGAAATCGATACGCTGCTGACCCGCGAGACGGGCGTACCTGCCTACATCGCCGATAATCCTATCGCCTGTACGGCACTGGGGGCAGGCAAGGCGCTGACCGAGTTAGCCGTCCTCCAACGTAGTATTCCCGATATGTAGAAACGTGGTTCAGGGTTGCAGGTAGTAGGTCATCTGCTGCAACTGCACAACCGGATCACTATAGCTGACGCGCACCCCCTCCGGGACGGTAAGCGATACGGGCGCGTAGCTGAGGATGGCTTTGATACCCATCTCGGCTAGTAGGTCGGCCGTTTCCTGGGCTGCACTGGCTGGCACAGCGAGAACGGCGATCTGCATGCCCTGTTCCTCGATGGCTGCCGGCATGTCGGCAATATCCTGAATGGTCAGACCGGCGATCTCGCGACCGATTTTTTCCGGGTCGTTGTCGAAGACGCTGGCGATGCGGTAGCCACGCCGCTGGAACCCCCGATAGCTGGCCAGCGCGTGTCCCAGAAAGCCCGCTCCAACCAACGCCACCGGCCATTCGGTGGTCAGGTGCAGAATCTCGCTCAACTGGTCGATGAGATACTGGATGTGGTAGCCGGTTCCCTGCTTGCCGAACTCTCCAAAGTGGGAGAGATCCTTGCGAATCTGGGCCGAACTGATGCCCAGGCGATTGGCCAGGTCATGCGACGACGTCGTGGTCTTGTTGCCCTCAATCGCTATCTGGTTGAGTTCGCGCAGATAGACTGGAAGGCGTCCAATGACGATATCGGGGATGGGGCTATCTACCTGGTTGCTCATGATGCTCACGGACGTTAGTGCGACGTTTCACAAATTCTAACAGAAGTTCATTCACGGGCAAAATCAGGGGCTGGACGGACAGGCGTCCCCCAGCATGGGCGGCGGCTTAAACCGGGTTCCCCTCGGTCAGATTTGTTCATATAATTATCAATGGTTGCGTGCAGCAAGCACGGTGAGCCACGTTAAATTACCGGGAGAAACAGTGACCAACGGGCGCCTCATTGGTGCGCAGCGGTATCGTCCTCTCCGCTTTCCAGGGAGCTGAAACAGGCATCATGCAGCGAAATAGAACGACATCCATTCTCCTTGCGATCCTCGTCATAGGCCTTGTTGGCGCGGGCGCATACTTTCTTATCCAGCGTAATCAGGCCGCCGCCCAGCCGCAGTTTGAGATATTGCGCGAGGCGGAAGTGACCCGCGACCAGATCACGGCCACAGTCAACGCGACCGGCTCCATCGAGCCGGAATCGCTGGTGACCCTGACCTTTGGTTTGGGTGGCACGGTTCAGCAGCTTGACGCCCAGCGCGGTCAGGAAGTGCAGGCGGGCGAGGTGCTGGCCATGATCGACACCGGCGAGCTGAATCTGGCGGTGCAGCAGGCTCGCGATGCGTTGACCATCCAGGAGCTGACGCTGCAGCAGCGGCAGGAGAGCGAACCGACACCGGCCACGCTGGCTACCGCTGAAGCTGACATTCAGGCGGCCGAAGCGAATTTGCAGGTGGCGCAGGCGCAGCTTGCCGCTGCCCAGGCCGGTCTGCAGCAGGCCCAGGCCCAGAAAGCGCAGCTGTTGGCCGGTCCGTCACCGGGGCAGGTGGCCTCGGTGGAAGCGCAGCTGGCGGCCGCCCGCGAGCAGGAGCGCATTGCGCAGGAGACGTACAACCAGATCACGACCTGTGTCAAATTCACCAATCCGGTGACTGGCCAGGAAGAAGAACGCTGCCCCGGCCTGGGTGCGCCGGAAGAGCAGGCGCGGGCCGCGCTGGAAAGTGCTGTGTTGAACACGCGGGCTGTTGAAGCGCAGCTGGCTGATGTTCAGGCGACGGCTCGCCCGGCAGACATACAGGCGGCCGACGCGGCGATCGCCAGCGCCGCGGCCAACGTGCAGGCGTCGGAGGGCAGTGTGGCGGCGGCCGAGGCGAATGTGGCCCGCGCCCAGGCCGCGATCGCCCGGCTGCAAGAGAAACCGACTGAGGCTGAGCTCGCTATCCTGGAAGCGCAGGTGGCGGGTGCGCGTACCAACCTGGAGCTGGCCGAGCTGCGGCAGCGCCAGGCGATGCTGGAAGCGCCTATTAATGGCCGCGTCGCCAATGTGCTGATTGGTGAGGGCGAACAGGCGGTGCCCGGCGCGCCGGCGCTGACGTTGGTGAATGAGGATGCGTTCCATATCACTACCAGTGTTGACGAGATCGACATCGATCGGGTTCAGGTGGGGCAGCCGGTGCAGATTACGCTCGATGCCTTGCCGGATCGGCCGGTTGATGGCGTAGTCAGCGAAATTGCGCCGACCTCCACAAGCACGACCGGCGTGGTTACTTATCTGGTAACAATCAATATTGATGGGAACGAGGCGGCCGGTTTGCGGCCCGGCATGAGCGCCAGCAGCAGCATCACCGTCGAGGAGATTGACGACGTTCTGGTGGTTCCCAATTGGGCCATCCGGCTGAACCGGGACACCGGCGAGGCGTTCGTGCTGCTGCGCCAGCCTGACGGCACTGTTAGTGAGCAGGTGATTGTCACCGGGCTGCGCAATGAACAGTTCAGTGAGGTGCTGAGCGGTTTGAGCGAGGGTGATACCGTCGTGTTGACCAACGAGCGCGAAGGGTTGGGCAGCTTCTTTGGTGGGTAACGACATGGCAGACAACACGAACCGCTCAACCGTCGCAGACGGCGAACCAATTATCGACATCCGGGATATGACGAAGGTCTACCAGATGGGCGAGCATCAGGTGCGGGCGCTGGATGGCGTCTCCATGCAGATCATGCCCGGCGAGTTCGTGTCCATCATGGGGCCATCCGGGTCCGGTAAGTCGACAATGATGAACATGCTGGGCGCGCTGGACCAGCCAACGAGCGGCGCTTACCTGCTCGACGGTACCGACGTCAGCCACCTGAACGACAACGACCTGGCCGAAGTGCGCAATCGCAAGATTGGCTTCGTTTTCCAGAACTTCAACCTGCTCTCGCGCACGCCGGCGGTGCAACAGGTGGAACTGCCTCTCATCTATGCGGGTGGTGGCCACCGCCAGGAGCGGGCCATCAAGGCGCTAGAGATGGTGGGGCTGGGCGACCGGATCGACCACAAGCCAAGCGAACTATCCGGCGGTCAGCAGCAGCGCGTGGCCATTGCCCGGGCCCTGGTCAACGAACCGGCCATCATCCTGGCCGATGAGCCGACCGGCAACCTCGACAGCAAGTCGGGCACCGAGGTGATGGGCATTTTCCAGCGTCTCAACGACGAGCAGGGGATTACCATCCTGTTCGTCACCCATGACCCGTGGATTGCCCGGCACACGAAGCGCGTTATTACGCTGGCCGACGGCAAGGTCGTGGGCGATGAGCGCATCCCTACGCCGCTTGTTGCCGGGGAGTCGGTACGACCGTCTGACCAGGTGTTCACGCATGAGTAGCACCAACCTCGATTATCGAGCCATCGAATGAATCTCCTCCAGAACATCAAGCTCTCGGCCGCCAGCCTGACAGCCAACAAGCTGCGCGCGTTCCT
Organism: uncultured Chloroflexia bacterium; assembly: GCA_963715935.1. Classification (GTDB taxonomy): domain Bacteria; phylum Chloroflexota; class Anaerolineae; order Promineifilales; family Promineifilaceae; genus Promineifilum. Next base: position 406,866 of record CAVQSM010000012.1, read on the forward strand.
GACCATGCTGGGCATCATCATCGGCGTGGCGGCCGTCATCACCCTTGTCTCGGTCGGGCGGGGCGTCGAGGATGTGGTCATCTCCGAGTTCGAAGGGCTGGGCAATAACCTGCTCTTCGTTGTTCCCGGACAGATTGGACCGGACCAGCAGTTCAGTTCTGCGTCCGGCGTCGACCTGACCAACCGGGACGTGGAGGCGCTGGACGATCCGTTCAATGTGCCGGATGTGTCGCTGGTGGTGCCCTTATATGAAAGACCGGCCATCATTACGCGCGGCGGCAACGAGACGCGCACCACAGTGACCGGGACCACCCCCGACTTCGTGGCCATCCGTGACTTTCGGCCGCTGCTGGGCGACATGTTCAATTTGCAGGATGTGAACAGCGCTTCGCGTGTGGCCGTGCTGGGCCAGACGGTCTATGAGCAGTTGTTCCCGGACGGCGAGCTGCCGATCGGCCAGACGATTCGGATCAACAACGTCAACTTTCGGGTCATCGGACTGCTGGAGGATAAAGGCGGCTCCGGCTTCGACGACCAGGACGATGTCATTCTGATACCGCTCAACACCGCGCAGCGCCGGCTGTTCCCGGCCCGTCGACCGGATGGCCAGTACCGCGTGGACCAGATTCTGGCCCAGGTAGAGACAGAGGAGCTGCAGGAAGCGGCCATTGCCGAAATGACGCTGGCGCTGCGGGCAGCACGAGGCATCGAGTTCCGCGACGAGGACGACTTCACCATTCTCAGCCAGGACGAGGTGGTCGGGGCGCTGGGGCAGATTACCGGCGTGCTGACCGTCTTTCTGGGCGTCATCGCCGGCATCTCGCTGCTGGTTGGCGGCATCGGCATCATGAACATTATGCTGGTGTCGGTGACCGAACGAACGCGCGAGATTGGCTTGCGCAAGGCGGTGGGCGCCAAGCGCAACGACATTCTGGCCCAGTTCCTAGTGGAGGCGGTCATCCTGGCCAGTTTGGGCGGTCTTATCGGCCTCGCGCTCGGCGCGGGCGGGGCGTACCTGATTGGCACCTTCTCCGACCTGCTGGAGCCGGCGCTGGCCTGGGATTCGGTGGCGCTGGCCATTCTGTTCTCGGCCGGAGTGGGTTTGTTCTTTGGCATCTATCCCGCCACGCGAGCGGCGGGCCTTAACCCCATTGATGCGCTGCGTTATGAATAACCTGCACGACATCCCGACGGCCGTACCGGTAGGCGAGGTGGCCCCATGCTGCTAGTCGAAAACGTCCGCATGGCGTTCAACAGCCTGCGCTCTAACTTGCTGCGGGCGGCGCTGACCATGCTGGGCATCATGATCGGCGTGGCGGCCGTCATCACCCTGCTATCCATCGGCGATGGCGTGACCCGCTTTGTGGCCGACCAGTTCTCCGGGCTGGGCACCAATCTGATCTTCATCATCCCGGAGCAGGACGAGCCGGGGCCGCCCGGCAGCGACCCGCTGCGCGAATCGTCGCTGACACTGCGCGACGCCGAGTTGATCCGCGATGTCAATCTGGTGCCGGGGGCGGCGGCCGTCGCGCCGGTGCTGTTCCGTCCGGCCGCTCTGCAATACAGCGGCAATGTCCACAACACGCTCATTCGCGCTTCGACGCCGGAGTACACGGCCATCAACAGCTTCGAGATTGACCGGGGCCGCGACCTGGACGAGTCGGACTACAATGCCCGGTCGCGGGTCATCTTGCTCGGCCCGGATGCGGCTGCCAACCTCTTCCCGCCGGATGTCGATCCGCTGGACCAGGATGTTCGCGTCAATGGGATCAACTTCCGCGTGGTTGGCCTGTTGGCCAGCAAAGGCGCATCGTTCCTGGGCGGCAGCCAGGACGACGTCGCCATCATTCCGCTGACGACGGGCCAGGAGCGGCTCTTCAACACCCGCAGCAGCCGCGACGGCCAATTTCTCGTCGACGCCATCCTGATTGAGGGAGCCGACGACGACGCCATAGACGGCGTGATCATCGACGCTTCCAACCTGCTGCGCCAGTCGCATGAGATTGCCTTTCGCGATGACGACGACTTCCAGATTCTGACCCAGGGTGATTTCTTGCAGGCGTTTGGTGCAGTGACTGATGTGTTGACGTTGTTCCTGGGGGCGATTGCCAGCATCTCCCTGCTTGTCGGCGGCATCGGTATCATGAATATCATGCTGGTCAGCGTCACCGAACGCACCCGCGAAATCGGGCTGCGCAAGGCGGTGGGGGCGCGGTATGGTGACATCCTCAGCCAGTTCCTGACCGAAGCGGTGGTGTTGGCCCTGCTGGGCGGGATCATCGGCATTGTGATTGGGGTCATTGGCTCGGCTGCCATCCAGCTTGCCGTGCCCCAACTGGACACAACCGTGACCTTCAACTCCATAGCCCTGGCGGTGGGCTTCTCGGCGGCCGTTGGCCTCTTCTTCGGCATCTACCCCGCCTCGCGAGCGGCCGCGCTCAATCCGATTGAGGCACTGCGGTTCGAGTAGGAGCAGAGACGCGGGTCGTGATGAAGCGCAACTGGGGCAAGTTTTTTCAGCGATTGGTGGTTGCAGGCGCAATCACCTTCTTCATCGCCGTCGTCCCGCTGCCCGGCTGGACGCCCAATGTCTTCCTCTACTGGCAAGTGCCCGCGACGGTGCTTGTCTTCGTTCTGTACATGGGGAAGGTGTTGATCGATACGATCTTGTTTCCGCGCAAAGACTGATGGGGAACGCGCCTCACTCGTTGTACTCGCCGCCTCACTTAAGGGCTGGCTGTAGGCCGCACCTCTTCCAAATAGGCCGTATTACTCCCATCCTGAAGCACAGACCGCTCTAGCTCCGGCCACGTATACAGCGCCGTCGCCAGCCGGTACGGCTCGTCAGCCAACGCTTCCGGCAGCGGCAGGCGGAACCAGGTCACGAACTGGTCGCCGGGCCGCCACTGGACGCTGTCGAAGCCGGGGCCGTCTTGCTGGGCGACGATCTGGTCGTCGGCCGTCAGCAGGTAGACGCCGAAGTGGTAGGGTTCGGCCGGGTCGCGGGTGATGGCCCAGGTCAGGATGAGCGGCAGTTCCGCACCGGCGGTAAACTCGCCCCGCTCGTAGCCGATGAGTGCCAGACCGTTGTCCCACTGCGGCTGTTCCGGCAGGACGGCCGCCGGGGCGAGGTCGGTCCGCTCGAAGAAGCGCCATGTCTGGTTAACCAACTCGATGTCGGAATCGGGTAACGGATCGGCCGTCGCTTCCAGCCAGTAGGTGGCCAGTGTGCCGGGTCGGGCGTCGAGGTAGACGGCGCACGGGGCGGGCAGCGGCGCGGCCATATCGCCATCCGCCAGCAGGATGCGGGAAGGGTCGGTGAACTCCTGCAGCAGGGCCACACTGGAGTTCTCCACCTGATGCCCCCGCCCGAACGCCACGAGGCGGCAGTCGGGCCGCTCGGCCAGCAAGGCGTTGGCCTCGGCAATCAGCTCCCGCGCATGGCCTACCTGGATGCCGCCGCCCGGTTCAAAGGCACGGGCGTCCTGGTAGCGGAGGGTGAAGCTGACCTGGAACGCCGCCACCGCCAGCAGGAGGATGGGCATGAGCCAGACGGCCGCTTTCCAGACCCCGGCGAGGACCGGGCCGTCGCTTTGCCGCGCCAGCCGCAGGAACAGCCGGTGGGCGGTGTCGAGGCCGATGCCGAAGATCATGAAGTGGGCGGGCCACTGGCCGAGCAGGTAGTAGTTCTGCAGGTAGACCGACGAGCGGAGGTAGAAGAGCAGGGGCATGGCGAACCAGAGCAGGATGATCAGGACGGCCGCCCAGCCGCCCGTTCCTGCGCCGGGGGCGGCCTCTGGCCCGGCCTGCCGGTCGCGCCGCCAGCCGGCCACGCCCCGGCCGATGGTCAGAGCCAGCGAGGCCAGGAACAGTCCGGTGATGATGGCGTCGGCCAGCGCTGTGCGGGGGATGCTGCGGAACAGCCCCTGGGCGCGGACGAGGTCGAGGCTGAGCAGGGCGGCCGCCGGGCTGAATGTGGCCGCTTCGCCCGCCAGTTCGCCCATCGCCCGGATGTCGGCCCAGCCGGTGCCCACCTGGTAGAGCAGATAAGGCACGTAGAGGAGGGCGAACAGCCCGGCCCCAGCCGCCACATGCCACCAGTTGACTCGCCGCCGGAAGAGCAGCAGGACAATGCCGATGGTGCCCATCTGGACGGCCGTACCGGGGTGGACCTGAGTCATGACGGCCGTCGCTCCAAAGGTGATCAGCAGCCAATACCAGCGCGGCGGCCCGGCAATGTAAAGCAGGAGGCTGCCCAGGGCCAGCGCGGCAAAGGGCGGCACCATCGTCTGGTTCCAGATTTGCTGGCTCCAGAAGATGGCCCACGGCGCGACGGCGAAGGTCAGCATCGCCCACAGCCCGGCCCGCGCGCCGAAGATACGGGCGGTGGCGTAGCCGGTGACGGCGATGGCCAATAGGCCACCGAGCAGGGTCAGCCACGAAACGCTGAGAATGTCCGGCCAGACGCGCAGGGCGGCCGCCTGCAAATACTCGATCATCGGCGGGTTGACGAAGCCGACCGACGACTTGTTGGCCGCCAGGGGGATGTCGCCGCCGTTGACCCAGCGCATGGCGGTGTTGAGCGTGAATGCCTGATCGCCCCACAGGGTGGTGGTCTCCAGGGCACGCACGCGCAGGAAGAGAGCGAGCAGGAGGATGAGGGCGGCGGCGAGAAACACCAGCCGGCGGCGGGTCGTGGGCGTGAGGTCGATCATGATGCGGTCAGCGACGCCCTATTTTACCGCAGCGCTCCGCAGACGCCGCACGCTCTCATGCCGTTCACCCGACCGTCCCACTACGGCGCGACCTCGATGGTGGTCAGGATAACGTGGTCGGCCGCCGGCGCGCCGTTCTCGTCCAGCACTGCCAGTCGCTGTCCGGTGACCGGCTCATACAGGCCGACCTCAATGCGATACGTTCCCGCGGGCGCGTCGGCCTGCACGGGAATGGCATAGGTGTCGATGATGACCTCGCCTGCTCGCCAACTGGTGGTGGGGCGACGATTGGCGGCCGGTTCATTGTCTACCTGGCCCCACAGGAAGTTGCCGGATGTGGCGTTGAAGACGTCGCCCAGCAGGTGGGTGAACACTTTGTACCGTTCCTCAATGCCGCCGTCTGATTGCCAGTAGAGCGTCAGTCCGGCCACCTCGCCCGGCCGCACGTCTGTGTCGACCAGGTCGTAGCCCAGCAGCCGGATGCCGTGCTCCAATGGCGCATCGACGCGGTGGGTGATGGTCACGTCGGCGGCCGTCAGGAACGGGTCCTGCTTCTGAGTGATGGTCAGGCGACCGAACTCGGCCGCTTCTCCGTCTGGCCCGGTGACGACGAACCGGTAATCGCCGCTCGGCGCTTCCGGCGGCACGACCAGATTGACCTGCTGCCGGGCCAGCTCGTCGGTGGCGGGCAGTGTCACGGTCGGGCCGGGCCAGCGGCGGCCGTCTTCGCCCACCAGCCCGACGCCGGCCTCGACCGGTTCCGCGCCGCGATAGTAGAGGAACAGGTGGACGGCGTCGCCGCTCTTGAAATCATGGGCGGCCTGTCCGTATCCGGCAAGGGTCGTGGCGGGGCCGAGCGCTTCGTTAAGCGGCGCGGGCGGCTCCGTGCCCGGCAGGAGCGCGGTAGCGTTCCCGGCTCGCTCGCCGGTGCGAGCGTAGAGGGTCAGGCCGAACTCGTTGTAGTCAAATGCTGTCACCGCTTCCGCTTCGGCCGCCAGCCACGCCGGTAGATGGCGCTGCGGGTCGCCGCCTGCGCTGTAAGGTGTGGTGACCAGCCACAGCCCGTTGTTCTCTCGCCAGAGTGGCTCGATGAAACTGGCGGCCGTCTCCGGGGTGATCGTCCACAGGTGGGGCACGCCCGTCCACGCCTCCGGGTAATGGTAGGCGAAGATGGGCCAGTCGGTGTCGGTGTAGAGCACGACAGCGTCGCCCGGTTGGCGGTACGCTTCCAGCGTGTCGACCAGCGACTTGTAATCATCGACGAGGACGCGCCCGGGGTGGTAGGGGCGCAAGCCGCTCAGGGCGATGGCCAGCATAACGGCCGCCATGCCCGCCGCCAGCGCCGGACGCCACCAGCCCGCCAGACGGCCGCTCTCCCGCATGCGCCGGCCGATGAGGACGATGCCCCAGGCCAGCAGGATGCTGTAAAGGCTGGCGAAGATGACCAGATAGCGGGGCGAGAAGGGGGGCGCGTAGACGCCTTCGCGGGGCAGCGTGCCCAGATAGACCAGGGCCAGCGGCAGCAGCAGCGCGGTGAGCAGCAGCGTCAGATCGCGGGCTGGTTGCCAGCTGCGTCCGCTGGGACGCCGCAGGCCGCGCCAGGCGGCCGCCGCCACCGCAGCGACGGCCGCCACGAAGATCAACAGCGCGGGCACGGTCAGCCGGTTGTATTGGGCCACGTCGAGCGGAATGCCCACCGTCAACACCGTCCAGTAGATGTGGAGGAAGTTGAACGGCGTCACCGGCGTGGCGGAGGAGGTGGAGAGAAAGCCACCCGCCGCGTACCACGCCCAGGGCAGAAAGAGCAGCAGGACCAGCGCTTGCAGCCCCAGCCAGCGCCGGGGAGAGGCCGAGCGGCCGTTGCCGTTCCGCCAGACCCACAGCCAGGCCACATTGGCCGCCACCAGCACCGGCGCGAACATGTAGAGCGTGTACAGCCCGGCGGCCATGCTGAGGACGTAAGTGACCGCGTAGCCGCGCCCCCCTTCGTCCCAATAGCGGCGGGCGGCCCACAGGGCGACGACCGCCAGCAGCGCCGCCAGGGCGTACATGCGAATCTCCTGCGACCAGGCGATGGCGAAGCGGGAGACGGCGAGGAAGAGGGCCGCCAGCAGCCCCACCGCGTGGGCGGGCGGCGCACCGGGAGCGCGGCGGCCGATTTCCCGCCCCAGCAGGTAGGTGGCGGCGACGGTCAGCGTGCCCAGAAAGGCCGACAGCAGGCGCAACCCCGTCTCGCTCTGCCCGGCGATCTGGCCCCAGAGGTGGAGCAGCCAGAAGTAGAGTGGCGGGTGGACGTCGTTGCCGGTCTCCCGCAGGATGTCGAGCAGGCCGAAGCGGGCCATCCACGCCGACCAGCCTTCGTCCCACCAAACGCGCTGCTGGCCGATGCGCCAGACGCGTAGGCCGAAGGCGAGCAGCAGGAGGGGCAGCATGGCCCACTCCCAGCGCCGCCGGGACGCCGGACGGGGCCGGTTGGGGGCGGTCATGGGGCTAGACGAGGGAGACGTCGCCGCTCCAGGGAGGCAGCGTGAAGGTGTGTCGCTGATTGCGCAGCTGGTCGAGCACGCTGAAGGTGCGTGTCTCGTCGCTGGCGTTCAGGCCGACGATCACGGTCTCTCGACCGTCTTCGCGCACATAGGCGTATGTACCCTCGGCGGCATTCAGGTGGACGGTGCGCCGTGTACCACGCCAGAGCGCCGGGTGGTCGCGCCGCATATGGATGAGGTACCAGAAGTAGTCTCGGAGGTCGGTATCCTGATCCGCGTCCCAGACGCAGGCGACGCGATTCTCGGCCATGCCCCGGCTGCCCTCGTCGCCCATCCCCAGCTGCTGAATGACGCCGCTTTCCGTGCCGTTGTAGACGATGGGAGCGCCGCCGAGTGTGAATTGGCACAGGGCAGCCAGCTTGAGCCGGCGTTTGTCGTTTCCCGCTCGCCATAAAAAGCGGTCCATATCGTGGTTATCCAGGAAGCTGGGCCGGCTCCAGGTGGTGGGGAAGTACGCTTCGTGCCGGGTGAGGAAGCTGTCGAACTCGGCCATGCTCCACGTCCCGGCGGCAAACGTCTCCCGCAGTGCCTGGGTCAGCAGGAAGTCGAGGTTGCCGTCGAACAGACCGCTGAAGCTGAGCTGAACCTCAGGCGGCCGCACCGCCTCGCCAATCATCCACGCGTCGGGGCGAACCGAACGGGCCACAGCGCGGACGTCGGTCCAGAAGTCCATCGACGGCCCGTCGGCGTGGTCGAGGCGCAGGCCGTCGAAGCCGACATCGCCCAACCAGAAGGCGACGCTGCGAAGCATATACTCCCGCGCGGCGGGGTGGTCGACGTTGACCTTGGGCAGATCGGCCACGTTGAAGTATGTCTCGTACTCTTCCGGCCAGTTGTTCCAATAGTACCAATCGCGGTAAGGGCTGTCGGGGTTGGTACGAGCATCCTGGAAGGTGGCGTGCTTGCTGCCCCAATGGTTGCCCACAAAGTCGAGCAGGAGACGAATGCCGCGCTGATGGGCTTTGTCGACCAACTCGCGAATGTCGTCCATCGTGCCCAGGCGCGGGTTGACCGTGAAGTAGTCGGTGGCGTGGTAGCCGTGGTGGGTGTCGTCGGGGAAGAACGGGTTCATCCAGATGACAGTGAAGCCCATCCCGGCGATGTAGTCAAGCTTGTCGATGACGCCGCGCAGCGTGCCGCCGTAGATGTCGTTGATATGCTCGACCGGGTTCCAGCCGCGGCCGTCGCCGGGGTAGAAACGATCAGGGAAGATCTGGTAGACGATGGCCGGCAGTGCCCACGCTGGTGGCCCGGAGTCGCCCACCCAGTAGGAGTAGACCGCGCCGTCGTCGGCCCAGTAGCTTTCGCCGCTGTCCCGATCGTGGGCGCGAATCTGGTAACGCACGGTCGTACCTTCGTCAAAAGCGGGCAGGAGGCCTTGCCAGATGTCGATGTAGCTCCACGCCGGGAGATTCCACTCCACCCGCTCGCGGCGCAGCGGGACAACCGCCGGCTCCGGCTCGGTGATGAGGCAGACCACCTCATCTACCGGCAATCCCTGGCCAACCTGAACGGTGACCAGCGGCGCCTGGTCGGGTGCGGGCGAGCCGGGGAAAAGCTGCCGCTTGTGGCGCACGCCCTGGGCCAGCTGCCGGGCGTACTCCGCCCGGAACGCTTCGTTGTTCATTCGACCGAAGATGGTTTCGCTCATGGTTAACCTCCGGCGGCCCTGCGGACGCCGCGCTAGTGGACGGTGGGAGCGTTTATTATAGCGGAGACGGGAAAGCGGGGCAGGGAAGAAGCAGGGCCATTGCCGGCCCCGCTCCTTCCCCGGTTGGCGGGTCCTACGGCGCGGCTGAGAGCCAATCGATGCGGGCGAAGTCAGCCGCAGTCAGCTCGGTCTGGTTCGTACTGACCGCGTTGAACTCACTCAGCCACGCTTCCTGCTGGCCTGCTTCTGGCCATACCATGTCGATGACACGCGTATGGTTGGTGGCCAACGGCGGTGCGCCGCCGATCCGCCACTGCTCGGCGGACGGCGTGACGTCACGGATGCGCATGACGCCGCTGCTGGGGAACCCTTCCTGGCTCATCACCATCGCCGCGTAGCGCCAATCTTCCGGATTGTCACCGAGGATTGCTTTGGGCACGCGGACGGTGACGAGCTGCTGGCCGGGATCGGCCGTCACCTGGAACTCGCTGCTCTCGGCAATCGACTGCGGACCTTCCTCGCCGGGGGTGTAGATAGCGGAGGTCCAGCCTTCGACGTGGATAGCGTAATCCCAGCCGGTGCCGTCGACCATCGTCAGGTTACGACCGGGCAGCAGCGCATCGCCGCCCTCCCCGTCGCCGTCCTGGTCGATGTAGATGTCGAACGTCTGAAGCGAAAGACCATTCGGGCCGTCCCACGGATTATCGACCGGGCCGCGCATGACGAAGCGGAAGACGACGTTGTTGTCGTCATACCCCACCTGGAAGTTTGTGATGTCGAAGTTGCCGCTCTTGAAGACGGTGTCTTGCGGATAGGTGTAGGTGCCGGGGCCGTGGTCGTCCAACTCCGGGTCGGCCACGTCGAGCACGACGATGGTGTTGCCCAGATCGGGCACGACGGCCTGGGCCGGGCCGGAGACCGGCAGTTGGTCAACGTCGGTCAGCCTATCGCCTACCCTCGCCTGGAAGAAGGCGCGCATGGTCAGGGTGGAGCCGGTCTCGGCGTTGCCCAGGATGGCTAGCGGGACCGCCATCTCGACGACGCCGTCGCCCGCAGCTATCTGGCTCACCAACTCCTCCCCATGATCCAGGGACACGACGCCGCTCTGTGCGTCGCCCGCCGCCAACAGCTCCCAACCGTCGCGCGAGGGCGGAATAGACGGCCGCGTTCGCCAGTTCGCCGCCGGAGAACGTCAGCGCCAGACGCCGATTAGCCGGGAAGCCAAGCAGGGCGCCGCCCTCACTGAAGTTGCTGGCGTCGCCGCTGCCGGGCACGCTGAGATACAGATCCACCCGGCTTTCATCCATCGGGAAGGTGGCCTCCGGGTCAAGGGTGAAATTGAGGTACAGGTTCTGGGCGTCGAAAGCGTAACTCAGGCTCTCGAAGAAGGTCGAAGCGGAGGCCATGACGCCGCCGCTGGCCATATATTGACCTGCCCCGTCCCATTCACCATCCGTGATCTGGCCATCGATGTCGGGAGTGATCAGCGCTACGAGCGGCTGGTCGGCCGCCGCTGGTTGTTCGGGGATGATAGGCACGTCGAGGATGGCCGGCGGTTCCTCGCCCAGCGCCAGATAGACTTGCTTGAGCGTTTCACGGTACTGCCGGTCGAACGACTCGTCGTTGCCGGAGGTCTGGTCAGAGCCATACCACCAGAACCAGTCAGAGCCTTCGGCAATGTACATCTGCGTCAGCGCTTCTTGCAGTTGCTCCTCGGTCGCCTCGCCCTGGCGGCGGCCGGTGATGTAGGTCTGCAAACGATCGCGCGTCTGCTTGAGCAGGTCCCACGCGCGATTTTCTTCCTCTTCGCCGATCCAGGTCGAGAAGTCGTGGTTGATCCAGGAGCCGGCCCACAGATCGTCAATCATGGGCTGCTCCGGAGCAATCTCCAGGAACTCAGTGGGCGTCACAGTGATAATCGACGGATCGTCGCTCAGCCCCTGATACAGGGCGTGGAGGAACTCCTTGCCGTCGTTCTCGTAGAACTCCCACGCATTTTCGCCGTCGAGGATGACGGAGACCAGATGGGGCCCTTCCGCGCCGTCGGCCGCCAGTTCGTCACAGATCGCGCCGATGCGGCCGATGAAGTCGTTGGCCGCCTGTGTGCCGGGTAGACCGGAGTAGGTGAAGCCCACCCGGTCGGAGATGTCCACGTCGCGGAAGACCATCGCCACCGGCCCGCCACGCACGCCCTCGACGTAATAGGGACGGTAGAGCGTGTCGGCTTCGGTGACGACCTCAGCCGCATTGCGGGTGAAGCTCTCCAGGCCGAGGCTGTTGGCCAGCACGCCTTCATCGCTGGCCATCCACTGGATGCCGTTGGCGGCGACCATGGAGACGATCTCCTGGGCCACTGAACCTTCGGCGGGCCACATGCCTTGCGGTGGGCGGCCGAAATGTTCCTCGTAGAGCTGGACACCCAATTCAACCTGGGCCACAGCGTCCTGACCGTAAAGGAATGGCTCGGCGGGCAGCGCGACGTCGGGCATTGCCTGCGTCGCCAGGTCGGTGCTGACCAGCAGCGGTAGAATTGGATGGGCAAACGGCGTCATCGTCACTTCGATTTGGCCGCTGTCCTGGAACGCGCGGTGGACCGGGATGACCGCCTCGATCAGCCGCTGGTGCTCTGCCAACACGATCTGCTTATCGTCCTCGGAGAAGTCACGACCCTGGGCTACAAGCGCCGCCAGCGGCTCCTCGGCCAACCAGTCGGGATCGGTCCAGGCCAGGTTGAACAACAGTTGCAAGTCGCGGAAGTCGGCCTCACTGTAGGCGGAGAGTGGATCGTCACTGTTGTCGCGCAACTCTAGCAGCTCCTGATAGCGCGGGAAACGGCCGACGATCTCCCGGTTCGTGTCGAAGAAGCGGTCGAGGATGAACTGCTTCTGTTCGTCCGTCAGCTCATCTGCCGGAATCTCCGTGTGGACCCAGTAGAGGTCCGTCGCGCCCGCAGCCAGATCGTCGAGCTGGCGGATGAGGCTGGGCGTCAGGTTGAAGGTGGCGTGGATGTCGGGGTACTCCTCCAGAATGGAGACCATATCGACGTAATCCTTCGTGGCATGGACGCGCACCCACGGCCGTTCGTAGACGTTGGTGGCCGGGTCCTTGAAGTAGACGGGCTGGTGCTGGTGCCAGATGATGGACAGGTAGATTGGCTCTTCGCAGATACCTGCGGTTAGCGTCTCAGCCGCTGGTTCTTCAACCTCTTCTACGGCGGTCTCGGTAACCGGTTCGTCAGTGGGTTCGGTCGCCGGCACCGGTTCGTCCGTCGGCTCAACGACAGGCTCGTCGGTTGGTTCGAGGACCACCGGGGCCGGTTCGTTGGTCGGGACGGCCGCCTCTTGCTCCGCGCAGGCGGCCAGCAGAAGGGCCAGCATAATCAGAAGGGCTAACCGTTTAAGGGTGATGATCATAGTGTCGGTTCTCCATATGCCAGGCGGCCGAAGCGCCGGGCCAGAAAGCAAAGGGGGCATACACAACGTATACCCCCTGTTTAGAAAGAGTGCGAATCGTATGGGCGCGGTCTTACATCGCCCTAACCCTTGACGGAACCAGCCGTCAGACCACCGACGATGTAGTCCTGGAGGATCAGGTACATGGCAACCATCGGGATGGCTCCCATGACCGCGCCAGCTGCGAACGGGCCCCAGTTCTGACCATAGTTATTCCCGATGTAGGTCTGCAACCCCAACATCAGCGTAAACTTATCATTGGCCGTCAGCATAACGCGCGGCATCAGATAGTCGCTGTAGACGCCGAAAAAGGTTAGCAAGACAACGACGACCAGAATGGGCCGCACCAACGGGAACAGCAACCGCCAGAAGATCTGCCAGTCGGTGGCCCCATCGACCATGCCCGATTCGTCGATCTCACGCGGGATGGAGTCGAAGAACCCTTTCATCAGCCACACGTTGATGCCCATCGCCCCACCCATATAGATCAGGATCAATCCGCCGTGGGTGTTCAGGCCCAAGCCTGGGATGTAGGTGCCAATCTGCTGCAGGATCGCGAACAGAGCGACCATCGCCAGGATGGCCGGGAATACTTGCACGAGCAGAATGATGAGCAGGAGCTGGCTGCGGCCGACAAACCGAAAGCGGGAGAAGCTGTAAGCCGAAAGCAAGGTAAACATCCCGGCCAGGATAGAGGCCACTGAGGCGATCTTGATCGAATTCCACATCCAAAGCCAATAAGGTTGGGTGAGGATCTCTTCATAGTGACGGAGCGTGAACGGGTCCGGAATCAGAGTCTGGCTGGCAATACCGCTCGTAGGGTTAAACGAGGCCGAGACAGTCCAGATGATCGGAAATAGCGAAAACGTCAGGACCAATATAGCTACGAGATACTTCACGAGAAGGGTGAGTCGATTCTGGTTCTTGTGGCTACCGAAGAAACCGGGTGAGGTTGCCTCTTGCGGCGGCGCTTTTGTAGTTACGGTACTGTCAATGACACTAGACACTTTCGCTTACCTCCTCCCATATGCGCATGCGGCTGAACTGGAAAATCGTGACCACAATCATCAGCATGAAGATGATGACGGTGATGGCCGAGGCGTAACCAAACTGCTGACCCGTACCGGCGCCGAAGGCGAGCCGGTATACGTAACTGATCAGAATGTCGGAGTGGCCGGCTGGCGTCGCCGTGTTGACCATCGGTGGTCCACCGTCGTTAAACAGGAAGATGACATTAAAGCTGTTGAAGTTGACCGTGAACGAAGAGATGAGCAGCGGCCCGACAGCCACCAGCAGCAAAGGCAACGTAAGCCGCCGGAACTGGTGCCAGGCACCTGCCCCGTCGATTTTGGCCGCTTCGTACATGTCCGTTGGAATTGCTTGCAACGCCCCGCTGGAGACCAGCATGAAGTAGGGATAGGCCAGCCAGACGTTGACTATGATCAACGCTACTTTCACCCAGATGGGGTCGGAGAAGAATGGAGGCCAGCCGGCCGGCTGATTGAACACCTGTTGCAAGCCCTGGCTGACGACGCCGAGCAGTGGGTTCAACATGCCACGCCAGACGAGAATGGTAATTACCTGGGGCACAGCAAAGGGGATGATGAGCAGTGACTTGATAATCCGCTGGCCGGGCATGTTGCGACCGAAGACCACCGCGATCATCAGGCCCAGGGCAAATGAGAAGAGCACACTGAGGAGAGCAAATACCACGGTCCAGATGAAGATGAGCACCAACGGCCCGCGGAATGATGGGTCCGTAATGAACCGCTGGTAGTTGGCCAGACCGACCGTCACCTGGTAGCCGGGCAACAGTCGCTGGCCCTCATCGGACGTAAAGAAGCCCGTCTCTTCGTCGGCCGGGTAGACGACACCGGTTTGGCGATCAATCATCGCGTCGGCCTGTTCATCGTATACGTAGCGCGGTTGCAGCTGCGCCGCTATGCCGAGTCGCCCGGTGAGGCTGACGCCTGCTTCTGCATCTCCGAAGAGGTTGGCGCCCAGCGTATCGATGTTGCGCACCAGTTCAGCGCGGGTCAGGGCGGTCCAGCCCTCGATCGACTCAGGCACGCCATTTTCGTCCAACGGACCGAGATTTAGATCTTCGGCTGGAATTCCTGGCCATCGGTGGTGGCAAAGAAGCCGGGACCGGCGCCTTCCTCCGGTACTAACCACAATCCAAATTCACCGTCGGCAGCGCGATAGGCATAGTAGGAGAGTAGATTTCCCTCTTCGGGCAGGAACGTGCGCGTGGACAAGGACGTCGATCGTCTGTTGCTTGGGCAGGAGATGCCCGGTGCCGTAGTTGGTGAGAGAGATGTAGACGGTAAAGAGGATCGGGTAGACCGAGATCAGGAGCATGAACGATAGCCCTGGGGACATCCAGCGAAGAGGATAGGCCTTCGGGCTGAGAAAGACAAAGGCGACCATGAACGTGATGACGCCAATCATCAACGCCAACGGCCAATATCCGTCTGAGAGCAAAAGATAGATGAAAAAGAGCGAGAAGGCTGTGAAGATGGCTACGCCGAGGTAGCGCAACAGCGTGCCTCCAACGGTGGTGGACTGCTCGGTCGGTCCGCCCAGGTTGATCAGGCTGGAATTCAACTGTGCTCATCAACGCCTCCGTGATAGTGTGCGGCCCAGTGATTCGGATGTTAAGTGCCGGCTGTTGCCGGCGAGTCCCCGCAGAAGCGGCCCGGAAGCGGGTCAATGGCGATGCGCTAACCCATTTTCACGGCCGAGTCGCGGAGAAAAAAGGCCGTCTCCCATCTTGAGAGACGGCCTTTCGGTCACGAACGATTAACCACCAGAGATTGCGTCTTCGATTTGCTGTTGAGCATTCGTGAACGCATTCACCGCAGTATCACCGCCTGGGCAATCAACGTTACCGCGTTGCCCCACGCTTCCCAGACGGAGTTCATCTCAGGAATGGCGGGCATCGGGTTGGCATTGGCGCCAGCTTCGCCGAAAGCGGTTACAGCCTCGTCCTCAAGCGCGTCGAGGACCGGCAGGAACGCAGGCGTACGCGGATCCACGTCGTACATGGCCTGCATGACCTCAGACGTGGCGACGAACTCGGTCAGGAAGACCTGGGCCAACAGCGGGTCTTCGCTAAACGCGCTGACCATGAAGCCCTGGGCGCCCAGGAAGGGCACACCCTCAGCCGTTTCGCCGGGGATGTTGCAGATCTGGAACGGCACACCGGAATCCTGGATGCGCGTCAGCGCCCAGGGGCCGGTCAGCGTCATGGCGCTGGTGCCGGACTCGAACAGACCGTGCATCGCTTCCCAGTCAACGGCCGGCGGCTGCAGGCCTTCTGTCGACCATGCGCTCGAACCACTGGGCGGCGGCGATGGAGCCTTCGCTGGCGATGCCAACGTCGGTCGGATCGTAGTTACCCTCGGCATCCTGGCCGAAGACGTAACCGCCGAAAGCGGTCTGGATCGGGTAGAAGTGGAACGGGTCGCCTTCCATACGGACGAAGCCGTACTGGTCGGTCTCGATGTCGCCGGTGTTGGCCGCGGCCAGTTCAGCGGAGATCTCGTAGACCTCGGTCCATGTCGTCGGGCACTCAGGAACCAGATCGGTGTTCACGAACATCGCCAGGTTCTCGGTGGCGTTCGGCAGGCCGTACAGCTCGCCGTCGTAGGTGAAAGCCTGGATGGCGGCGGGAGCAAACTCGTCAACCCGGTCGCCCAGGTCGATCGGCGCCAGCAAACCGCTGCTGACCAGCTCGCCCAACCAGTCGTGGGCACCAACCAGAATGTCCGGACCCTCGCCCGAAGGCGCGGCGGTGGACATCAGGCCGCGGATGTCGCCGAAGCCGACTTCGTCGATGATCAGATCAACGCCGAACTCTTCCTCGAAGGCTGACCTCAACCGACTCCAGGGCCGGGCGGCGGGTGTTGTCAGCCCAGATCCACAGCGACGGGCCATCGGTCTCGATGCGCTCCGGCGCTGCCATCTCTTCTTCGGCCGGGGCTTCTTCAACCACTTCCTCTTCCATCATGGCGCCACCGGCAACGGCAGCAGTCATCGGAGCGACACCACCGGCGCCGTCAACGGAACCTTCGGGGCAGTACTCCAGGAAGTCGCCCACACAGATCTCTTCCCAGGTGCGGAAGCCGTCGGCGATAACAGTCTCTTCGACATTGTCACGGGTGACAGCCAGAGGCGTCAGCTTGACGAAGGGCACATCGTTGGTGCCGTTGTTGAGCGTATCGGAGGTCAGGGTGGAGACATCGTCGCCATTGAGCAGAGCGATGGCCGCTTCACAAGCCGCGTTGGCTTCCAGCTCGATGGGCTTGTAGACGGTCATGGTCTGGTCGCCGGCCAGGATGTTCTGGATACCGGCAACGGTGGCGTCTTGACCGCTCACGGGGACGGGGTCGAAACCCTGCGCCTTGAGGGCGGAGATGACAGAACCGGCGAGGCCGTCGTTGGCGGCGAAGACCGCGTCAACGTTGCCACCGGCAGCCGTCAGGATCTGCTCGAAGATAACCAGCGCTTCCTGGTTGTCCCAGTCGGGCACGGCCTGGTCGGCCACGAGTTCCCAATCGCCGGCGGTGACGCGCGGCTCGGCAATGGAGAAGTAACCCTCACGGAAGAGGGTCGCATTGTTGTCGGTCGGCGAACCGTTGAGCATAACAACCTGCGGGGTGTCAAGGCCCAGCCCGTCGATGACCGGCTCCAGGGTCTCGCCCATGAGGCGGCCGACGGAGACGTTGTCGAAGCTGATGTAAACATCGGCGCCGGGACCTTCGATGGTCAGGCGGTCGTAGTCGATGACCTTGACGCCGGCGTCGCGGGCCTGGGCGATGATCGCCGCGCCGCTACCGGAGTCGAGGTTGACCAACAGGATGACCTGGGCGCCATTGGTGATGGCCTGCTCGGCCTGCACCTGCTGGGCGCTGGCATCGCCTTCAGCGTTGACAATGCTGAAGGGCACACCGGCGTCGGTGAAGCACTGCTCAAAGAAGCGGCGGTCGTCGGCTTCCCAACGGGCGCTGGAGGCGCTGTCGGGCAGCAAGACAGCGATGCTGCCTTCGGCCATCGGCTCTTCCATGGCTTCCTCGACGGCTGCTTCGACCGTCGGGGCAACTTCCTGCACGGCTTCTTCAACAGCAGCCGCTGCGGTCGGAGCGACACTCTCGGCCGCTTCCTGAACCTGGCCGCCACATGCTGCGAGCGCCATCGCGCCCAGCATCATGACAACCACCAATAGGTAAAACTTGGGGTTTTTCATAATTCTCCTCACTTAGTTAAGACTCTGACTCAGCAGGCGTCCCAGTGACGCCTTATTGGGAAATTGATCCATCTCTCTTCTTCTTGTCAATAGGGCTCTTGACCTCCCTTTCCGCGGTTCATATCGAACACCGGATACAGTAGAAAGTATAGCCATTTTTCGCAAAAACTAGTAACCTGTTTTGGGCAAAGTTACCAATGATGCGGCGAGTTGATCCCCTAGGCCGGTTCGTCCGGCGCAGGGTGCAGGTCGCGCTGAAGATGCGCGTTGTATGCGTTAAGAATCTCTATCGTCTGTTCCTGGGCCGGGCCGGGCATCATCGCCACTCTCTGGCGAATGTACGCCTCGTGGGCGGTAGACGCTGCGTTGAACAGGTCGCAGCCACGGGGTGTCAGATAGATGCGCAGCGAGCGACCGTCTGTTTCATGCGGCCGCCGCTCCACGCAGCCGACCTTCTCCAGACTGCGCAGCAGACGGCTAACGTTACTCTTGTCACAAAACATGTACGCACTTAGCTGGCCCGGCGAGAGGCCGGGGCAGCGGTTGATATGGTAAAGGGCGTAATAGCGCGGTACCGTCAGATCGAACTCCGCGAACAGTCGTTGGTCGCCAAAGTCGAGCAAGAGAAACGTTTCCTTGATGAGGCCATAGAGCCGAGTGTCATCGTGCATGCAGTACCTCACCCTCCCTGGATAGGTCGGGTAACAAGTTGAGGTGTCAACTAGTTGGCGGAAATGTAGCACGGTGCGACGTCACTGTCAACTGTCGCCGGATTCGGCGGGCCATTGCTCATCTAAGGGGTAAACGCCACGGTTTTCCGGGGGCAGTTCGGCTGCCAGATGGCGCATCATGTCATCGCCGAACGTTTCCAGCTCAACGCGCCTTTCGGCCCTGGACAGCGAAGCGTCGGGCAGATAGGGTCCGAAAGGTGGCCCGATACGCATGATGAGCGGCGTGCGGCGCAGGCGGCGCAGATTTGATTCGATCGCCTCTGCTCCAACAAACGCGACCGGCAGCACGCGTGCGCCGCTGCGCGTGGCCAGGTAGGCGACACCGGGCTCGGCGGGGATAAGCTCAGGTTTGGCCCGAACGCTGGTGCCGCCGCGCAAGCCGGTTTGCACGCCGGCGGTGGTCAGCGTGCGCAGCGCCGGATCCACGCCGCCTTCCGGCATGATACCGACCACGCCACCATCCTCCAGAACGGAGAACGCTTTCCGCAGTGCTTGCCGGTCCGGCTGGCCACGCCAGATGGTGATGAGGTCGAACAGGTCGATCAGCCAGTCGATGATGCGGGCTTCGCGCACTTCCTCCGCAGCGATGAATGTCATGCGGTCGCCATACGGCAAAAAGGCCAGCAGCAGAGGCGCCTCATAGATAGAGAAGTGGTTGCTGATGACAATGAGTGGCCCGCCCGGTGGCAGGTTCTCCCAGCCGTGAATCTCAAGACGCAGAGCGATACGGGCAATGAAGCGGGCCAGAGCGCGGAGAAATGAACGGAGGCGTGATCGCAAAATGGGGGTACATCAGAACGACCGCCGGACGGTGTGCCCGACGGCCGACAACATCTACTCTCGCAGCTGCGCGCTGTGCTGCTTGCCCAGTTGTTTCAGGATACGTCCGCGCAGTTTGGACACATCCTTGTCCGTCAATGTCTTGTCGGGCGCCTGGAAGGTCAGATGGTAGGCCAGGCTCTTCTTGCCGGCGGGAATCTGGTCGCCTTCGTAAACATCAAACAGGGCGACATTGCGCAGCAGGAACCCTCCGGCCTGGCGCAGCGCAGCTTCCAGCTCGCCGGCGGGTAGTGCGGCATCGACAACCAGCGCCAGGTCCTCCAGAACCGGCGGATAGGCCGAGAACGATTGGAAGGAGAAGCTGTCCGGGACAAGCGGCAGCAGCGCGGCCAGATCGATCTGCGCCGCCAGCACCGGCTGGGAGCGGTCGACGCGCAGGTCGAACCCTTTGACCACGGCGGGATGCAGCTCGCCCATCAGGCCGACGGCAACGCCATCGACCAACAGCCGGGCCGTGCGACCGGGACGATAGCCCGGGTCATCGGCTGCCTCGACGGCGGGCGTCAGATAGAGCCCGCCAAAGAGACTCTCCATGATCCCCTTCAGGTCATAGAAGTCGTACAGGCCGCCTGTCTGTTCGCCCCAACGCACCGCATCGCGGCGACCGGTCAGGACCAGCGCCAGTCGTGCGGGTTCGTGCGGCAAGGTTTCGCCGGGCACGCCCAGATAGACGCTGCCAATCTCAAACAACGCGAGCCTATCCGCGTGGCGGCTGTTGCGGGCGGCCGCTTCCAGGACCGAGGCAAGCAGCGTGTGTCGCATCACCTGGCGGTCTGGAGCCGGGGCGTTGGTGAGTGTCACATAGCCATCGGTGTTGGCGGCCTGGCCCGGCGTCAGCCGCGCCTCGCGCTCGGCCGACGTCAAACGGTAGCTGATCGTCTCCTGCAGCCCGAGGCTGACCAGCAGATCGCGAACGCGCTCCTCGCGCTCCAGCGCGGTATTGCGGCGCTGCGGCGGCAAGTCATCGGCCAACAGGGTAGACGGAATCTCATCGTAGCGGTACATACGGCAAATCTCTTCAACGAGATCGTGCGGTCCTTCGATATCCATCCGGTAGTCGGGTGTGGTAACGCGCAAATGATCGCCGGTATGGCTCCACTGTAAACGCCAGTCGCTCCAGCAGAGTGGCCATCTCTTCGTTGGAGAGGTCCAAACCACTGAGCTGGCGCACGTAGCCGGGACTGAGGTCGATGACGACTGGCGCCGGTGGGTTGGGGTAGCTGTCGATCACGCCCTGGGCCACCGTGCCGCCGGCCAGAACACGCAGCAGGTCGGCCGCCCGTCTGGCGCCGAGAACGGCCTGGCTGGGATGGACGCCCCGGCTGAAGCGGAACGCCGCATCGCTGTGGATGGCCAGGGTGCTGCTGGTGCGCCGGATGTTGATGTAGTCCCAGGCGGCTGCTTCCAGCAAGACGTTGGTCGTCTCCGGCTTGATCTCACTGTTCAGACCGCCCATGACGCCGCCCAGACTCAGATTGCCCGCCGGGTCGGTGACAAGGATGTTGTACGGGGCCAGCTTGTGCTCGATGCCGTCGAGCGTGGTCAGGGTTTCGCCCGGTTCGGCCAGCCGCGTGTGCAGGTGAACGGGGCCGTTGGCGTCGTACTGATTCCGCCGCTCCTGGAGGTAGTCATAGTCAAATGTGTGGTTGGGCTGGCCCATCTCCAGCATGACGTAGTTGCTGATGTCGACGACGACGTTGATCGGCCGCTGCCCGGCCAGCCGCAGACGGTGCTGCATCCAGTACGGGCTGGGCGTCTGGGCCACGCCGGTGATGACCAGCGCCACGAAGCGCGGGTTTAGCTCCGGCTCGCTGGTGGTGATGTTGACCGTAACCGCGGGACCTTCCATCACGACATCGTACGAGGGCTGGCGCAGCGGCTGGTCAGTCAGGGCGGCCAGTTCGCGGGCTACGCCGACCATGGACGCGCAGCGGGCAATATTGGGGATGATGTCGATGTCCAGGACGGCGTCGCCCAGCACATCTTGCAGCGGCATTCCGGCCACGTACGCCGGACTGGCCGCGTCCGGCTGCATGAGGATGATGCCGTCGTGCTCGTCGCTGATGCCCAGCTCTTTTTCGGAGCAAAGCATCGAGTCGTTGTATATCCCGCGCAGCGCACGCCCCTTCAGCTTCATGGTCTGGCGGCCGTCTTTATGGCCGTCATAAAGCCGGGCGCCTTCGAGCGCGTAAGGGGAGTAGAGCGACAGGCTGGCAAGATCGCCCTGACCAATGTAAGGGAACAGATTGGGCGCACCGGTGACGACAGTTTTGGGCTCGTCTGCGCCATAGTCGACCGTGGCCAGGACCAGCCGGTCGGCGTCGGGATGTTGCTCAACCTTGAGCAGGCGGCCCAGGACCAGCTTCTCCCGGTCCCATTCCAGCTCTGCGCCGGGCAGGCCGATACGCTCGATCTCCTTGACCTCCAGACCGGCATTGGTCAGCAGGTCGGCGACCTCGTCGACTGTCAAATGGATGTCTACATACTCACTGAGCCACGATAAAGGTACTCGCATCTCTCACTCCGAAGAATCGTGCGGCCGGCGGCCACCTAAAATTGTTGCAGAAAACGCAGGTCGTTGGCCCAGAACAGCCGAATATCGTCGATGCCATACTTGAGCATGGCGACGCGCTCCGGCCCCATGCCGAAGGCGAAGCCAAAATAGCGGTCCGGATCGTAGCCGCCGTTGCGCAGGACATTGGGGTGGACCATGCCACAGCCGAGGATCTCCAGCCAGCCAGTCTGCTTGCAAAGCTGGCAGCCCTTGCCGTCGCACAGCATGCAGCTGACGTCCATTTCAGCGCTTGGCTCGGTGAAGGGGAAGTAGCTGGCCCGGAAGCGCACATTTCGCTCGGCCCCGAACAGCCTGCGGGTGAACTCGGTCAGCGTGCCCTTCAGGTCGGCGAAGGTGATGCTGTCGCCGACGGCCAATCCCTCGACCTGGGTGAACTGGATTTCACTGCGGGTTGTCACCTGCTCGTTGCGATAGCACATGCCCGGCAGGATGACCCGAATCGGCTCCGGGTGGTACTCGTGCATGGCCCGAATCTGGCCGGCGCTGGTGTGGGTGCGCAGAATGACACCCTCTTTAGTCGTGTAGAAGCTGTCTTGCATCTCCCGCGCCGGATGGTGGGGCGGGAAGTTGAGCAGCTCGAAGTTCATGGCGTCGGTCTCTACGTCCGGGCTGCGATAAACCTGGAAACCCATGTCGCCGAAGATCCGATAGATGTCGCGCAGCGTTTGGGTGATGATGTGCAGACGGCCGCGCTCCGGCTGGCGGCCGGGCAGGGTGACGTCGATCGCCCCGGCGGTCACCTGCGCTTCCAGATCGGCCGCCTCCAGCGCCGCCAACTGCGCCTGATAGGCTGCTTCCAGTTCGCCTTTGACTTCGTTCAGGCGACGGCCAAACGCCGGTCGCTCATCGGCCGACAACGAGCCAACCTGGCGCGACAGCGCGTAGACAGACCCCTTGCGGCCCAGCGTGTCGCGGTACCACGCTTCGAGCGCGGCCAGGTCGGCGGTAGCGGCCAGTTGTTGGACAGCCGCCGCATAATGTTCATTCAATTCTGCCAGCATAACGCCTCCACTTCCGCCGGACTCATGTCCGGTGGGCTTGCTGTTGGTTGGGTCGCTGCCCAACAAAAAAGACGCGGTTGTTACGCCGCGTCTTTGAGAGTGTCTGTTCCCGGCTTTGCCTAGGCAGAACAGCTAGCCCCCGGCCTCGCGGCGTCGGAGAGGTTCTGAAAAGCAAAGCCAAAAAATGTGTTAGAACGCTTGTCGTTCATCGTTCGCGTAGCGTAGCATCAGGGTGGTTTATTGTCAAGATCCGGGCGTGCCGATGACGAACGGCAGGCATTTGCTAGCCGGGAACGGCGATTTGGGCACGGCTCAGTTCGTCGCGTAGTTCGTCCAGATGGTCGGCCAGCGTACCGAGCACGCCGTTGATGAAGCGCGGGGCGCTGTCGGAGCCATACACTTTGGCCAGTTCGACCGCTTCGTTGATCGACACCTTGACCGGTGTCTCATCGGTCACAAGAAATTCGAAGATAGCGATGCGAAGAATGTTGCGGTCGATGACGGCCATCTGGTCGAGTGGCCATTCGGGAGCGTAACGGGAGATCAGCCGGTCCATCTCTTCCTGGTGCTGGATGACCCCATGAACGAGCAACGAGGTAAATTCACTGCCAGCCAGTTCCATCGGACTCTCGACGAGGCGCTGGGCCAGGACGTCGTCCGGGTCGTGGTCGGCAATGTCATACTCGTATAAGGTTTCTAAGGTAACGCGGCGTGCGCGACGCCTGGTTTTCATAAGTCACCTGCTCGGTCGAGGGTCAAACCACCTCGCCCTGCGCGTAATGGACATCGTCCACAAAGACGTTAACGGCATCGATCGGAATTCCGATCATGGTGTCAATCGCTTCGGTAACGGCCGCCTGAATTTTGCGACTGGTGTCCATTAGATTGACATGGGGATCCATTATAACATAAATGTTGAAGCGCACCTTGTTTTCCGACAGATCGAGCACGACGCCGTCCTGGCGCAGACCACGGTGGAACTGGCGGACAATGTCGGAAGGTGGCGCAGCCATCTGGGCGACGCCTTCGATGGTGTCGACGGCGTGGCGGGCGATGGTCACCAGCACTTCAGGGGCGACCTCAATTCGGCCAATGCTCTCGTGTTGGGCTTCCTCGGTCATGTTGCAATTCCTCCGTCAACGCGGATCACTTCGCCTGTAATATAGCTCGCTTTGTCAGATGCCAGAAAGGCGACCAGATCAGCGACTTCCTGCAGCTCACCCCAGCGTCCGAGCGGGATGAAGTCGAGCGTCTGCTGGACCAGGTCGTCCGACAAATCCGCCGTCAGGTCGGTCAGCACGAAGCCGGGGGCGACCACATTGACGGTCACCTGGCGCGAGCCCAGCTCTTTGGCCAACGACTTGGAGAAGCCGATGATGCCGGCTTTGGAGGCAGCGTAGTTGGTCTGGCCCGGCTGGCCGACAATGCCGGAGACGGACGAAATGTTGATGATACGGCCGCCTTGCTTGCGCCGCACCATCGGCCGGGTGACGGCTTTGCAGCAGTTGAAGACGCTCTTTAAATTGGTGTCGACCACATCGTCCCACTGTGCTTCCTTCATGCTGAGGAGCAGAGTGTCGCGGGTGGTGCCGGCGTTGTTGACCAGGATATCGACCTGACCGTAGGTCTCAATGGCTCGCTTGATGAGCGCGTCGGCTTCGTCGAAGAGGCTGACATCGGCGCGGACGGCCACTGCTGTGCCCCCGGCTTTGATGATGGTCGCAACCACGTCCTCGGCGGCGGCTTCGCTGCTGTGATAGTTGACGACGACCGACGCGCCGTTGCCGGCCAATGTCTCGGCGATGGCCCGGCCAATGCCTCGTGAGGCGCCGGTGACGACTGCAACTTTGCCTGACAAATCCATACTCTAGACTCCGACTGCAAACTTAACACGCGTTGCGCTGCGATCGATGCGCTTGACCAGACCAAGCAGGACATCGCCCGGTCCAACTTCCTGAAAGGTGTCGACGCCGTGGTTGGTCATTGTACGCACGGATTCCGTCCAGGCAACGGGCGACGTCAATTGGGCTTTCAGCTCTGCCCGAATCTCGTCCACCGTCGTCATCGGCAGGGCGGTGACGTTGGCCACGACGGGCGCAGCGGGTGGCGAGAACGCTGTCGCATCAACGGCGGCGGCGAATTCGGCCGCTACCGGGGCCATCAACGGTGAATGGGCGGCGATGGAGATGGGCAGCCGGACAACCTTGCGAGCGCCGGCGTCGGGCAGAAGGGACATGGCTGCTTCGAGAGCTGTCTCGTCGCCGGAGATAACGACCTGGCCCGGACAGTTGTCGTTGGCCACCTGGACAATGCGACCTGTTTGGTCGCTGGCAGTGGCGCAGACCGTGGCCACTTCCGCGGCATCCATGCCGATGACGGCCGCCATGCCGCCGGGCTGGGCCTCGCCCGCCTGGCGCATGAGAGCGCCACGCCGCTGGACAAGAGCCAGGCCATCTGCGAACGATAAAGCGCCCACAGCAGCCAGGGCAGATAGTTCGCCCAGGCTGTGCCCGGCCACGAAAGCCGCGTCGCCGGTCTGGCCCTGCTCAACCAGCATTGCCCACATGGCGAGGCTGGTGGTGTAGAGTGCGGGCTGCTGGATGTCGGTGGCGGTCAGCGCGTCTTCCGGCCCTTCAAAGCAGAGGCGGGAGAGCGCGTAGCCAAGCTGGTCGTCGGCCGCCTCGTAGACAGCGCGAGCAGCCGGCGCGTGCTCATATAGCTCACGCCCCATGCCCACTACCTGGGAGCCCTGGCCCGGAAAGAGAAAGGCCGTCGTCATGCCCAAAAGCAAACCGGCGCCTGTTCTCTGGGACAAGGCACCGGCTGGTGTTGCTTACTCGCGCTCGTCGGCCGCCGGCAAAATCTGGCGACCCCGATACGTGCCGCAATTGAGGCAGACGCGATGGGAGCGCTTCATCTCGCCGCACTCCGGGCACGGTACCAGATGAAACAACTTGATCGAATCGTGTGTGCGGCGCTTGTCGCGCCGCGACTTGGAAACTCTACGCTTGGGAACTGCACCCATGATGATATACCCTCACAAACTAAATGTTCCGCGCCAGGACGATAACCGACCGGCGTTAGACAGCAAAAAACGAGCGGCACTCTTGCCGCGAATAGGTATTATAGTCGTGGCGGGGAGCGTGTGTCAAGGCGGATCAGGCGGCCGTCGGGGGTGCTAAGCCGCCGCTCAGCCGCGCCAGAAGAAGATCCAGACTACCACCAGAATCATCAGCAGGTAACCAATTGGGTAGGCCCAGTCCAGATAGCCGTCGATTACCTCGGCGCGCTCGGCATGGCCACGCGATTCCAGCTGCTTAAGATAGACGTTGTAAAGAATGACGGCGGTGTTAATAAGGAATGTTACCAACATGATGGCGTCCAGGAAGGTCAGGAAGCCAAGCCGAGGGTAGTTGTCGGACAGACTGAAGCTGAACGCGATGAAGAGCAGCACATTGCCGGCGGCCGCTTCGATGCGGCGGGTGTAGTCGCGTAAGAAGAAGGTGAACCAGGAGATGAGCGCGATCAGCAGAATGGGCACGAAGATCTGGAAGACGTAGTAGTCCAGATGGCGGGGCGAAATGAACTGGAAGGTAAAGCGAGATATATCGCTGCCCGTTACGCCTGATTCGGTCGTCACGAATGTCTCAAAGTCGCTGATGATAAACTCGTCCTCGCCGTGGTCACTGCTAATGGCGCTGTAGTCTGGCAGGATTTCCAACTCATAGTTGCTGGTTGAAAACAGCATGTCCAGGTAGACGGGGAACGTCTGTGTATCAAACGGGAATTTGCGAAAGTCGAAATCAGCCTGGAAGGTGGCCGTGAAATTCTCAACATAGGTCGCGCGACCGTCTGACCAGATGGCCGCCGCCCGGCTTCCCGGCCAACGGGGACCGACCTGGTTGAAGAAAGCAAACTCTGGCCAACGACTATCAACCTCGGCCAGGAAATTTCGCAAGTCTTCGTCCGTATAGACTTTGACACTACAGTTGCAGGTGTCGGGGCTGAAGGCGTAGGTGGGATCTGTCCAGTTCATCCGCATGCTGCCCAATATCGTGAAATTCTCGTCCTTTGAGGTTACCTGGGCGAGGCGGTTGAGGCGGATGCCGACCTGCACCGGAATGGGTGCTTCGAGGACGGGGCGGCCAGTTGGTTCAGCCTCATCGATCAGGACCAGCGGTTCATCGATTCCGGCGACCAAGCGAAACTCGCCGCCAGTGGGTAGGCCATCGGCCCCCGGTGCTGAGCGAACTTCCAAAACGTAGTTTTCACCGCCGTCGGGGACCTCATGTTCCAGCGCTGCTGTATCCGCTGTTCCCGCCAGGTTTCCGGCAGCCAGCGGTTTGTCGCCAAAATCGCGCAAGAAGATTTGGGGTCGCAGGCCAGGGGAAGTTGCCTCCACGTAGGCATAGACGGTTGATTGGGACGGGATCCGCTCGAGCGTAAAGCTGACGGAAGGTTGCTCCGCCGTTAGTGTGCCGCTGATCTCCTGGACGGCCGTGTCTCTACCCAGTGCGGCGTCATCGAAAAATACGAAGGGCTCTCCGCTGGGCACAGTCGCCCCGTCGGACAGGCCAGTTGCGTTGAGCGTGACCAGCAGCTCATACTGCCCGGATGTGTCACGATTGAGCGAGCCGAGTGCCGGGCCTACCAATAGGAGATATTCGTCGCTGGCTGGAACCTCAAACGTGAACGTCGCTGCATACCCCTCTCCGCTGTCGTCATCCCACGCCAGGAAGTACTCGTCTCGCAAAGCAGTGAGGCCAGCCGCAATATTGGAATTCGCGTCCACAAGCCTTTCCACCGATTGGTTGTAATCTCGCACAACACGCTCAAAATCTTGCTGGCTGGGCAAGAGCGCAGTAAGGGGGTCCAGGTTGCCGTTCGTGGTTTGAGCATAGACGGTCAAGATATCGCCCGCCTGGAGATCCGGCAGCCGGTACACGTCGATGTCACCCGGCCCGCTAATCAGGCCGGTCAGCACCTGGCTTTTGCCGCTCTCGTCGTCGTTCTGGCTGGCCAGCACCGACAAAGGCGCCGCCAATATGCCCAACAGTAAGAAGAGGCCCAACCCTGACCACAAACGCTTAGATAAGGACGAATGATGAAAACGGTTCATTGTTGTTGCAATCCACTCTGCTATGTCGATGTTCGTTTACTACCTGCCCGGTCGCATAGGCAAGTTCACTGTCTGCATTGTGCCATGAAATCGTTGAGCGTGCAGAAAAATGGTAACAGGCCGGGCGTGTACGGCGCATCGCGTCAGATTGTACTTCAACTGTCTGGTCTTTGGTTGATTGACTTATGGCAGCCTGCTACAATCGTTCCGCTGTCAAACAGGAAACCGCCGATTCAGATGAGGGAGCACCTATGTCGGTAACCGAAATGAGCGAACAATCGACCGTGACACCACCGGTAACCGACGTACCCGTGGCGAGCGACATCCGGCGTGCGTGAATGGCTGGGCCAGTTGGCCGTGCTGTTCAAGCTGCGGATTGTGTTCTTGCTTGTGGTGGCGGCAACCGGTGGCGCGTTCATGGCGGCGGGTGGCTGGCCCGGCTTCAATGTGCTTCTTCTGACGTGGGTCACGGGCGGTATGGCGGCGGCGGGTGCGTCGGCGCTCAACCAGTACTGGGAGCGTAATAAGGACGGCCTGATGGGCCGCACGCACAAGCGGCCGCTCGTCAACGGGTCGATCGCCAATCCCTGGTGGGTGCCGGTCGTGGGTGTCTTGCTCATTGCGATTCCCGTGCTGGCTGTCCTGTCCTTCAACCCGGCGCTCTCCTTCTTTCTCGCGCTGGGGGCGATTCATCTACGTTGGCATCTATACCATCTGGCTCAAGCCGCGAACGCTGCTCAATATCGTCATCGGCGGGGCGGCGGGTAGCGCGGCTGTTCTGAGTGGGGCGGCCGCGGCGGGCAACTGGAGCGATCCGGGCGCGTTGGCGTTGGCGGCCATCCTCTTCCTCTGGACGCCGTTCCATTTCTGGAGCCTGGCCATTCTCTATCGTGACGAGTACAGCCGGGCTGATGTGCCGATGCTGCCGACACAGACGTCGCCGAAGCACGCGGCGTGGTGGGTCATGTCCCACACTGCTCCAACGGCCGTGCTCTCGCTGCTGCTGGTGACGGTGCCCGGCCTGGGGTGGATCTACTTCATCCCTGTATCGGTGGTCACCGTTGAACTGGTCTGGCGCAACATCCGGCTGATCCGCGACCCCTCTCCGGAGAACGCCCGGGCGCTGTTCATGTCCTCCAACTACTACCTGCTCGTCCTGCTGATCGCCATCTGCGTGGACATGGCGCTGCCCTGGTAGCGGCAATAACCCGCAGCAGCCTGTCCGGCTCGCTTACTCGACCGCTTCGCAAGAGGCCGGCGCTGCCGATCCGATGACCCAAAAGGATAGGGAGCGTGACTCAGTCTGCTTCTACCATACCATCTATGAGAACGGGCCAATCTCCCTGAGACCGGTCTCATTGCCGACAATAGTTTGCGCTATCTTGCTAACCCGGCTATCATAAACTATTAAGTTTGAGTGATGTGTACCTACCACATCGGCTGAACAAGCGCGGTCTTTGTAATAGACCAATCTAGGGGACCTTAATTGCCGGATATCAGAAGTCGCAGATTGATGAATCAATACGCTCGAGCAAAGCGCTTCGCGCTCTTGCTTGGTATGTTGCTCAACTGCGATTCTAAACGTCGTTCTGGCAAGTGGTCCTTGCTTCTAGCGCTCAAATCAGAATTACCCACTGCTACAACTGAATGTCAGCCTTCGATACTCAGGCTTGGGCCTGTGTTTTGTTGACCGCCCGTAAAGTGTGTTAGGCGTCTATCTGCTGCGAGGCGACCCAGAGTTCTGGCCGTCAGGCGCAGGATGGGTAGATGGGTGTAGGAATTGAAAGAGTCTGTTGTTTGTTGTTCTCAATTTGGAGGAGAAGAAAGATGAAGAAACGTTTTGTGTTATTGATGCTCGTGGCTGTGGCTGCTTCGTTTGTGCTGGCTGCCTGCGGTGGCCAGGTTCAGGATGCGGCCCAGTCGGTCGCTGAACAGATCGAAGTCACCCGCATTGTTGAGGTCACCCGTGTCGTCGAAGCTGCGGCCGGCGATGCCGAGGCTGCGCCTGTCGTCACCGGCGACACGCTGGGAATCGTGCAGGATCGCGGTACGCTGAAGTGTGCCGGTAACCAGTCCGTGCCCGGCTTTGGCTATATCAACCCCGATACGAATGATTTCGAAGGGTTTGACATTGACTACTGCAAGGCGATCGCTGCGGCCGTTTTGAACAACGCCGACGCCATCGAAGTGCGCCCGACCACCGCCAACGAGCGCTTCCCGGTGCTCCAGTCCGGTGAAGTGGATGTCCTCATCCGCAACACCACCTGGACGATCAGCCGTGATACATCGCTGGGCTTCGACTTCGTTCCCACGACCTTCTACGATGGTCAGGGCATGATGGTCCGCGTCGATTCCGGTATCACGGATCTGGCGGGTCTGGAAGGCGGCACGATTTGCGTGCAGTCCGGTACGACCACTGAAAAGAATCTGGCCGACGTCTTCCGTGCCCAGGGCATTGAGTTCACACCCGTTGTGTTCGACAACGCCGACAGCACGCGCGAAGCGTATGACCAGGGTCAGTGCGATGGGTTCACCACCGACAAGTCCGGTCTGGTATCGCAGCAGATCCTGCTGGCCGATCCGGCCGCCCACACGATCCTCGATGTGACGATGTCCAAGGAGCCGCTCGGCCCGCTGGTCCGTCATGGCGACGACAACTGGTTCGATATCGTCAAGTGGACGGTCAACTGCACCATCCAGGCTGAAGAGCTGGGCATCGATTCCTCGAATGTCGACAGCTTCCTGGGCGGCGAAGATCCGGTTGTGCAGAATCTGTTGGGTGAGACCGGTGACCTCGGTCTGGCCATGGGCCTGCCCAATGACTTCTGCTACCAGGTGGTGGCGCAGGTGGGTAACTACGGCGAGATCTACAATCGCAATCTCGGCCCGGACACCCCGTTCAATCTGCCGCGTGGCCTGAACAATCTGTGGACAGAGGGTGGCCTGCTCTACTCGCCGCCGTTCCGTTAAACCAAACGTAATTTAATGAGGTAAGCTGAACTGTGCTGTCGTGCGACCTTCGAGTCGCACGATAGCGCAGTCAGCCCTCCTGTTTCAAATCAGATAGCAGCCTACCAGGAACAAGGCCATGACTGACCTTACGCCGCCTCTACCAACCGGCCAGGAAAAGGTTCCCTTCTGGCGCGATATACGCGTGTTGGGCATTATCGCCCAGTTGGCGTTTTTGGTGGCGCTGGTCCTCGGCTTCGGCTGGCTTGCCGGTAATGTAGGCGATAATCTTAGTTCGTTGGGAGAGAGTCAGTTTCTCTGTCGCGACGGGACCACCAACGTCCGCTGCGCGTTTGACTTCCTTCGCCTGGATGCCCAGTTTGATATTTCCGAAACGGCCATCGACTACGATCCCAGCGATGCGTATGGCCGGGCCCTGTTGGTGGGCGCAATCAATACAGCCAAGGTTGGTGTGCTTGGCATCATCCTGGCCACCGTACTGGGCACGTTGACTGGTATCGCCCGACTTTCCCCCAACTGGTTGGTGAGCAGCGTTGCCCGCTGGTATGTCGACATCATTCGCAACACGCCTCTGCTGCTGCAGCTATTTTTCCTCTTCTTCGGCGTCATCCTCGTATTCCCATCCATTCGGAACGCTATTCAGCCGTTTGGGCTGCCTATGTACCTGAGCCAGCGGGGCATCAATTTGCCCGGCCCGGTGTTCATGCCTTCGTTCTGGATGTGGTCCGGTTTTCTGGTTGTTGGGCTGTTTGTCGCAGCCCTCATCTACTATCTGCTCGGACGGCGCGAGGCCCGCACCGGCAACCTGACCCGCCGTTTCTGGTGGTCGCTGCTGGCGTTTATCGTCGTTGCCGTGGTTGGCTGGTTCATTTCCTCGGCAGCAGCGGCTGACAATCAAGGGTTTCTGACCTCTGAGGAGAGTGGCTACACATCATTTGACGATTTGGTGGCGACCTCCCAGGCGCGACTGGGGCTGGATGACCTGGGCGACCTCGACGCCGCTCTGGAAAGTGGCGCCATTAGCGAGGAGCAGTTGGCGGCGGGGACGCTTGTTATTTGCGCTGTCAGAGACGATCCTTCGGAAGTCAATTTGACTGCCCCCTTGCGTCGAGCCAATGTGCCGTTCGATGTTGAGCGAAGCAACCGCATTGACCAGGTGATGGACGATTACAACAGCGGCGCGTGCGAGCTGGTGGTAGCAGCGCGGTCGGTGCTGGAGCCTGAGTTGGCGACCCTGGGCGACTCGTCGCAACTGATCGCTCCGCTCGCCGAACGCCCGGTCCGCATTGACATACCCCGCATCGAAGGGCTGAACTTCGTCGGCGGCATCACGATGTCGCCCAACTTCGCGGCGATTCTGATTGGTCTGGTCATTTATACCGGCGCCTTTATCGCCGAGATTGTCCGAGCGGGTATTCAGTCTGTGCCCAAGGGCCAGACGGAGGCCGCGAGAGCACTGGGCCTGAGTGAAGGACAGCGACTACGTCTCATCGTGCTGCCCCAGGCGCTGCGCGTGATCATCCCGCCCCTGACCAGCCAATATCTGAATCTGGTCAAGAACTCAAGTCTGGCGATTGCCGTTGGGTACCCGGATCTCTGGTCGACCGCGTTCACTACGCTGAATCAATCCGGTCGAGTGATTCAGGTGTTTGTCATTGTCATGGGCACCTATCTGGCCTTCAGCCTGCTGATTTCGGCCTTCCTGAACTGGTATAACCGGCGTATCGCACTTGTGGAGAGGTAGATTAAGGATGGCGACCTTGTACGATAATTTGCAGGCAGTCATGCGGCGTGATGAATCCGTCTCGTTTCACTTTGGCGATTTCGTCAAGGAGAACATCACCCGGACATGGTGGCTGCCCATTGTGTTGCTGGTATTGGCCTATCTCACCATTCAGGTGGCTGCCAGTCAATTTGAGGTTGCTCCCTGGCTGACATCGTTGATCGTTGGAGGATGGGCCGTGACGGTGGGCGCAACAGCGCTCAGCAATGTGGCCCACCAGCACTCTCCGCTCACCAGATGGCTGGGCAAGAACCTGTACAGCTCCATAACCAGCGCCCTGGTAAGCTTGCTGCTGGTTCTGATTATCGTCGCCGCTCTGCGCGGGTTCATCGATTGGGCTCTGGTGCGCGCCAGTTTCTCCACGGATACCGACATCGCTGAGGCGACCCTGTCCCAGTTCGACCCGCCCGGAGCTAACTGGGGAGCCGTCATCGCCAACTTCAGCAACCTGATGATCTTCCGCTTTCCCCGCGAACAAACATGGCGGATCTGGGCGCTGATCTTGTGGAACATATTCCTGCTCATTCCCAGCACCTATGTCTACAGCCGGGAAGTTTTCCGCAACACGCGCCTGCGCAAGGTCATTACCGGGCTGTGGATTCTGACACCTCTCATCGCCTTCATCCTGCTGCGCGGCTTCGGTGAAGTCTGGTCCGGTGCGGGAATTGAACCCGGACATTGTCTGGGGTGGTCTGCTGCTAACGCTGATTATCGCCGTCTTCGGCATCGTCGCTTCATTCCCGCTGGGCGTCGGCCTGGCGTTGGGGCGGCGCAGCGACATTACCGGCATACCAGCCTGGTTGGTATACGGCACGGCGGCCGTTCTGACCGCCATCTTCCTGTGGACAAGCACTGTACCGGCTTTCCCGGAAGCTTCAGGTATCGGTCAGCAGCTGTTGGCCCTCTGGCCTTTGATCATTCCGCTCGCAGCGTATCTGTTTGTTCGTTACTTTGACGGCAACGTCGTGGCGATGTTCAGCACGGTCTACATTGAAGTCGTGCGCGGTGTGCCGCTCATCACTATCCTGTTCATGTCGATCATTCTCTTCCCAATCTTTCTGCCCACGGGTGTAGAGGTGCTGAGCACGTGGCGGGTGTTGGCGGCGGTGGCCCTCTTTGCGGCCGCCTACCTGGCAGAGAATATTCGCGGCGGACTGCAGTCGATTCCCAACGGTCAGTATGAAGCGGCCGACGCGCTCGGTCTGTCTACGGTGTCCAAGTACCGGCTCATCATCTTGCCCCAGGCGCTGCGGGCCGTTATTCCAGCCATCGTCGGCCAGTTTATCGGCCTCTTCAAGGACACGACGCTGGTGGCCATTGTCGGACTCATTGAACTTCTCGGCGTCGCCAACCTCATCTCGGCCCAGCCCGACTGGCTCGGCGTGCGGCGCGAACCGTATGTATTCATTGCTGCGATCTACTTCATCGGCAGCTCGATCATGGCCGGCTATAGTCGCCGCCTGGAACGCAGAATGGGCGTTGGCGATCGGTAGACGTGAGCCACCCTGACTACCAGTTAAGGATCTGCAAACTATGACAACACCACACCCACCCAAGACTGAAGACATCATCGTCTGTCGCGACGTTCATAAATGGTATGGTGATTTTGAAGCGCTGCGCGGCATCAGCTTAACCGTGAAGCGTGGCGAGGTGATCGTCATTATCGGGCCATCCGGCTCAGGTAAATCGACTTTCATCCGCACCATCAACCGGCTGGAGGAGCACCAGGAAGGCGACATCATCGTCGACGGTATTCTGCTGAGCCACGACATTCGCAACATTGCCGAGATTCGCAGCGAAGTGGGGATGGTGTTCCAGCAGTTCAACCTGTTCCCCCATCTGACCGTGCTGGAGAACGTCACGCTGGCGCCGGTTCACGTTCGTAAGTGGTCCCATGAGCGGGCCGAAGAGCGGGCGATGCATTGGCTGGAGCGCGTCGGCATTCCGGAGCAGGCGCTGAAGTACCCCGGCCAACTGTCCGGCGGCCAGCAGCAGCGCGTGGCCATTGCCCGCACGCTGGCCATGGAGCCCAACATCCTGCTGTTCGACGAACCGACGTCGGCGCTGGACCCTGAGATGATCAAGGAAGTGCTGGATGTGATGCGCGTCCTGGCTGAATCCGGCTATACGATTCTGGCGGTCACCCACGAGATGGGCTTCGCCAAGACGGTGGCCGATCGAATTGTCTTTATGGACCAGGGACTGATTGTCGAGGAGAATACGCCGGCAGCGTTCTTCACCGAGTCCGAGAATGAGCGGACGAAGTTATTCCTCTCCCAGATTCTAAGTCACTAATGCGCCCGCACGGCGCTGCACTCAGCGACCAAACCAACTGAGTGATGAGGGCTGCAGCGCTGCCTCGTCGGGTGCGCGCTCTTCGCTCGTCACGGCGTCCAACTGTTCCGGCGAGAATCGCTGCTCATCGGCGAACGTCACCGGACGGCCGAACGGGAACGCGGCCCGCAGCGCGTCGCGGAGCGGGCCGGGCAGCCGATCCCAATACTCCATCTGGGCCGCCACTGATGGGCGTGCCGGTACGTAGCGAAGCGGTCCGTTGAGCGGACGGTAGGAGAGGTAGCGCAGCCAGCGCCAGACGTCCCGCGGTCGCTCGCTGTTCGGCGCTGATGAAGCTGCCGTGAACCCAGACCGGTGTCACGCCGTCGAACCGGTCGGAGCCGGGAAAGGGCCGAACCTGGATGCGGAAGTTCTGAATCTGATGCTCGTAGTTGACCGGCTCGTCCACCCAGATGGCGGCCTCACGGCGCACGGCCTGTTTGTTGACCATGAATGATGTGCGTTCGTCGGGTGGCAGCCCGGCGACGGGCGGCATGAGCGCTTGCTCAACACTCATCCGGTGGTACCAGGCGAGGGCGGCGGCGGCATCGCCCGTGCGCAGCGCCTCCTCGCAGGTCGCCGGCACCAATCCCACACACTCAGCCTGCTGATTGTAGGCGTAGGCGAACAGCAGGTCGCGGGTGGCGTCGGCCAGGCCGTAATCTCCCTGCCAGGCGGTAGCCGGGTCGACCACGCCTTGCGCCAGCAGGTTGGCCGCGTCGCGCTCCATCTCCGCCCATGTCCAGCGCAGCGACGGTTCCTGCATCCCGGCTGTCTCGTAGACACAACAGTCGAAGTAAAGCAGCCGCAGCTGGCCGGCCTGAGGGAAGATCCACTGGCGGTCGCGCCACCATGCGCCCTGCCACACCTGTTCATAGAAGTCGGCCTGGTCAAGCTGGGGGTCGGTGGCGGCGAAGTCGGTCAGGTCGAGGACGCTGCCGCTGGCGAGCATCGCCAGATCGGGCGTATAGGCCGCGCCGTCGTAGGCGAAGAGCGTTGCGTCGGGCTGCTCCGCGGAGAGGTCGACCGGCACGATTTCGACCGTCACGTCAGGGTTCAAACGCATGAAGTCGCCGGCGGCCCGTTCGAAGTCGATCACCTGCTGCAGGATGTTGGGCACGGCGAAGCGAATGGTCCCCGGCGTCAGCTGGGCGACGAGCGCTCTGCTCCAGCTGGTCCCAGAACGGCTGCGCCCGGCTGGCCGGTGTTCGTCCAGCGCGACCAGGCGCGGTGAGGGAATGTACAATTGGCTTGGGATCGGCCGTCTGGCGGTAGTCGGGGCGGAGATAGAGCGTCAGACGGCAGGGCCGCCGTACCACAGCGGCCGTCGAAGCATGTGCTGTTCACTGACGACTTGTCCGGACAAACTGGTCGATGGCCGGGGCCAGCGGCGCGTCGCTCTCCGGCAGCAGCAGCGTGCCCCACGAATAGCGCTGGCTGATGGCAGGGCCGAAAGCGGCAGGTCTGTGGGGCGGTCATGACGAGACCATCGACCGTCTCGCCAAAGAAGGCCACCCGCTGCCACTGGCCCGCCGCGTCGTCCCAGGCCAGGTTCGCTTCGAGGCGCTCGCTCTCGCGCTGGGTCCGGGTGACGATCACGTCGCCGCAGAAGAGGCCGTTTGCCGGGGATGGAGCTGGGTAGCCTGCCAGGCGGGATCGGCGCTCTGGGTGGCAAAGTAGCGGTCGCCGTCCCCGGCCGCACACGCCATCGCCATCTCGTCCACCACGGCCTGGACAGACGCGCGGGATGCTTCAGCTTCGCGGGCCTGCCGCAGGCGGTCGCCACCATAAAGGGCCGTGAATAGAGCCAGAGCAAGGCCCAGCACGATCCAGAAACGCAGCGCCCCGCGAATGCGTCCGGGCGGTCGCTGGGATGGCAGGTCGCCGTTTTCCTCGTCGAATTGCCAGTCGAATTGGCTGCTCATGTTAACCTGACCTGCGCCTCGCCCTCTGCGCGACGGCGGGCGCGACATGGTGGTCTGATTGCATACTAGCTAACCGACTGACGGGTGTCAAGAGGTATAGGCCGGGACAAAGAAAACGCAGGCGGCTGCGATGGCAGGCCGCCTGCGTGACTATCAGGACCGGGATTGGGTCAGACGACCTACAGCTCGTGGGCGATCTTGGCCAGCCGTTCGACGCCTTTCTCCAAATCGCTCATCGCTGTGGCGATGGAGAACCGGACGTGCCCTTCGCCTGCGTCGCCAAAGGCGATGCCCGGCACGGCGGCAATACCCGCTTTTTCAAGCAGCGCTTCGGCCAGCTCCAGGCTGTTCACGGCTGCTGTTGGGGAAGCGCGGGAAGAGGTAGAACGCCCCTTCAATCATGCCGGCATTCGACGCCTTCAATCTCATTCAGAGCCGGGACCATGAAGTCGCGCCGGGCCTTGTAGGAGTCGGTCATGGCCTGGATCGGCTCGGACGGACCCTTGCAGCGCAGCTACGGCGGCGTGCATCGTGAAGTTGGCCGCGGAGGAGATCGTCTGGCTGTGCAGTTGTCCGGCCAGCTTCATGGCCGGTGTCGGCCCCGCCAACCAGCCCAGCCGCCAGCCGGTCATGGCGTGGGATTTGGAAAGACCGTTGATCGTGAACGTCCGCTCGCCCATGCCCGGCGCTGAGGCCAGCGAGAGATGCTCGCGGCCGTCGAAGATGATCTTCTCGTAAATCTCATCGCTGATGACGTACAGGTCATGTTCCAGCGCCACCTCGACGATGGCGTCCATCTCTTCCTGGGTCAGGACGCGACCGGTGGGGTTGCTGGGCGTCGTCACCATGATCGCCTTGGTGCGCGGTGTAATCTTCTCGCGCAGCAGCGCGGCGCTGATGCGGAAGTTGTCGTCGCTGGGCAGCGAGACCGGCACGGGCGTCCCGCCGGCGATGGTGATCATCGGCGGGTAGGAGACCCAGACCGGCTCCAGATAGATGACCTCGTCGCCGGGGTTGACGATGGCTGCCAACGC
Organism: uncultured Chloroflexia bacterium; assembly: GCA_963715935.1. GTDB lineage: Bacteria > Chloroflexota > Anaerolineae > Promineifilales > Promineifilaceae > Promineifilum. The sequence goes on from CAVQSM010000012.1 coordinate 444,790, forward strand.
CAGATACAACGACCACTTGGCCCCCGGTGTGACGACGATGTCGGTTCGCGGATTGACCTCGATACCGTTCTCGCTGGACATCTTTTCGCCTATCGCGTCAAGCAAGGGCACAATCCCTTTCATCGGCGCCGGATAATGGGTGGCGCCGTTCTCAATGGCTTGGAACGCGGCGGCGACCACGTAATCCGGCGTGTCGAAGTCCGGGTCGCCTCCGGCCAGGGAGACGATATCGTGGCCGGCGGCCTTTAAGGCTTTGGCTTTGTCGTTGACGGCGAGTGTGGCCGACGCGGGTATGCTGCTGACGAGATAGGATAGGTCTTTCATAATGCTGCATATTCTAACAGAGAGGGCAACGTTGTCGATAAGCAACTTGACTAAGGCACGGGCGCTCCAGTTGCGCACTTCGCCCAATCGGGAGTGGGTCGATGGCTGACAGGAACAATCCCGCCATAGCGGTCCCGGAAAACGGTGTCTCTGTGGTGGTGCTTGGCATCATGCAGGATGGTGGTCTGCCGCACGCGGGCTGCCGCTGTAGGCGGTGTATGGCGGCCGTCCGCGACCCTGGCGCGGCGCGGCGCGTGGCCAGTCTGGCGGTGGTCGACACCCGGCCCGAAACGGCGCAGGTGTGGTTGATCGACGCCACCCCCGACATCGGCGCTCAACTGCTGTCGCTCAGCGATCTGCTTGGGCCGCATCCGCGGCGTCGCAGCCGGCTGCGACAACCCGCCGGCATCTTTCTTACCCATGCCCACCTGGGCCACATCGGCGGCTTGCCACAGCTGGGGCCGGAGGCGATGTCGGTTGTGGGGCTGCCAGTCTACGCTTCGCCCGGTCTGGTAACGCTGCTGCGAGAATCGTCGATCTGGCGTCCGGCGACGGCCAACTTCATCTGGCATCCGCGACGGCCGAACAGCCGCGTCCCGCTGGCGCCCGGTCTGACGATAACGCCGCTGGCTGTGCCGCATCGGGACGAGTGGGGCGTAGGAACCTATGCGTATCTGATTGCCGGGCCGGAGCGGTCGCTGCTTTACGTACCCGACATCGACGCCTGGAGCTTGTGGCCCGCAGCGCGGGAGTATGTGGCGGCGGTCGATCTGGCTGTGGTCGATGCCTCGTTCTTCAGCGCCGATGAGTTGGGCGGACGGCCGCCGGTGGCCCATCCGCTCGTGCCCGATACGCTGGCCTACTTTGGCGACCTGTCACCCAAACTGGTGCTGACCCACATCAACCACACCAACCCGCTGCTCGACGCAGGGAGCGAGGCGCAGCAGGCCGTGGCCGACGCCGGCGCAGCGATAGCGCAGGAAGGTCAGGTGTGGCTGCTGTGACGGCTGGATGCTAGCCGCGCTCTTCGCCGTGGAGTGTGACGATGACACGACGGGAGCCGCCCTGGTCACGATGCTCGCACAGGTAGACCCCCTGCCACGTGCCCAGATGTAGACGGCCGCTGCTGATGGGCAGCGTCAGACTGCTGCCGATGAGGACGGCTTTCAGATGGGCAGGCATGTCGTCGGAGCCTTCCAGCGTGTGCCGGTAGTAGGTGGCGTTCTCGGGGGCCAACTCGTTAAAGTGGACTTCCATGTCGTGACGTACAGTCGGGTCAGCGTTTTCGTTGAGGGCCAGCGACGCTGAGGTGTGCTGGATGAAGATATGGGCCAGCCCGACCCGGTAACGGCCGATCTCCGGCACCTGCCGCATGATCTCATCGGTGATCAGGTGGAAGCCGCGAGTGCGGGGTGAGAGTGTGATTGTCCGCTGAAACCAGCCCATCGTTGTCCCTCCCTTATGTTGCGCCGCCCTGGATGATTCGCTCACTGTTGTAGATGCGCATGGTGCCAAACAGGGCAACCACGCCAATGCCTGCGGTGATGACACTGGCAATCAGCACCTGAGTCGGGTCAAGCGCCTCACCGCGCGACAGATCGTTGATGAAGTACAACTGGCTGATGGTGGGAATAAAGGTCGTCCAGTCCGGTGGGCGGATGGGCAGGACGGACAGGAAGAGCGACGGCATGAAGCCCGCCAGCGCGACAAGCTGGGTGTAGGTGGACGCTTCCTTGACGGTCCGGGCGTAGGAGGCGACGAACATCTCGACCCCGACGGCCAGAATGATGACCGGAATCATGATCAGGACGGCCGGAATGATCACGTCGAAGCCAAGATTGATCCGGATCGCAGTGAACTCCTGGATGGCGGGAATGCCGAGCAGCAGCAGAAAGAGCGCCGTGGCCAGGAAGACGGCCGCCGTCGTGAAGACGAAGATGGCCGCGAACTTGCCCAGCACGAAGCGGGAGCGGGGCAGCGGGTTCAGCAGCAGCGGCTCCAGCGACTTGCGCTCCCGTTCGCCGGCCGTGGTGTCCACCGCCAGGTAGAAGCCGCCGAAGAACGCGGCTGTCATCATGACGACCGGCAGCAGGTTCAGCACGGCTGCTGCACCTCCTTCGGTCTCCGGGGAGACGTTGATCGTCTCGACAGGCACAGCGTTGACGATGGCCGGGCTGATGCCCCGCGCCAGCAGCCGCAGGCTCCCGACCTGGCCGCTGTACTGCTGCACCAGTTGTCGCACGCGACCGGCACTGATTTCGGAACTCGTGGTGGACTCATCCAGCAATATCTGGATGTTAGCCGGCTCCGCGCTGGTGAAGGCGGCTTCGAAGTCGTCGGGGATGACCAGGATGGCGTCGGCATCCCCGCTGCGAACGGCCGCTTCCGGATCAGCCGGGGCGGGCAGGATGTCGATATTGTTCTGGTCAAGAAACTGGACAAGATTGGGCGCGTTTTCGGCCCCAACGACCGGCAGTCGCAGAGCACGCTCAGCCTGATCGGAGAACGAGCGATTCAGGAAGCCGAAGAGAGCGATGTACAGCAGCGGGTTCATCAGGACAGCAACCATCGCGTTCAGGACTGAGCGCCGGTCACGCAGGTTATCGATCGTTTCCTTGCTAAAGATGACCCATAGTTGCTGCAGCATTAGACCAACCCCTCTTTGGTGCCGATGATGCTGACGAATGCATCTTCGAGATTGTCCTCGCCGGTCTGTTCCCGGAGCGCGTCAGGCGTGCCCTGGGCCACCACGCGCCCTTCGGCGATGACGACGATGTACTCGCACAGGAGCGCCACCTCCTGCATGACGTGGCTGGAGAACAGGATGCAGCGGCCCCGGTCGCGCTCGCTGCGAATCGTTTCGCGCATGGCTCGCGTGCTCATGACGTCCAGCCCGGAGGTCGGCTCGTCGAGCATGACATTTTGCGGCTGGTGGACCAGCGCCCGGGCGATGGCCACCTTGACCTGCTCGCCGGTCGAGAACCCTTCTGTGCGGCGGTCGGCAATGCTGCCCATGTCGAGCATCGTCATCAGTTCGTCGATGCGCTGTTCCAGCTCGTCCCCTTTCAGACCGCGCAGACGGCCGTAGTAGCGCACATTCTCGCGCGAGGTGAGGCGCTGGTAGATGCCGTGGGAATCAGTAGTCACGCCGAGGCGCTGCTGGGCGGCGATGAGCTGGGTGGTGGTGTCATAGCCGTCGATGCTGGCGGTGCCGCCATCCGGCTCCAACGCGCCGGCGATGAGGCGCATCGTCGTGCTTTTGCCCGCGCCGTTCGGCCCCAACAGGCCGGTGATCAGCCCGTCCGGCGCCTCAAAGGAGACATCGCGCACGGCCTGCACGTCACCAAAGGATTTGTGGAGAGAAGCTACTTGTATCATGTCGGTTGACCTTATGGGCGGGGTCCGGCGAAGGACGTGAAAAACGGCGGCGGCTCGATCTCGGCCACACAACTGGTGTCGAGGTCGGCGATGCTGCCGGCGGCAACGAACTGGGCCAGCAGCGAGGGCAGGCATCCAGCCGTCAGCACCGTGTGGCCGTGGCCGGGCAGAACGAGGTGGACGCTGTTCGGCAGATTGCTCGCGACGGCTTCGGCGTAAAAGGGCGGCGTGACCGGGTCGGCATCACCCGACAGTAACAGCACGGGTGTGTCGGTCTGCAGCGGCTGGCGCAGGTCGGCGGGGACATCTGCACGCGGCCACGTTTCGCAGATGGCCAGGAAGCGTTCGGCCGACAGGGCCATGTCGGTCGCTTCCTGAATCGCTCGCGCCGTTTCCAGGTCCACCAGCGGAGCGTCCTCGGAGCAGGTGACCGCGTAGAGCAGGGCCGTCTCCAGCCCGGCGCTCTGGCCGACTGCCAGCGCCTGGGCCACCAGCGGGCCGTACTCGCCTGTCTCGTGTGCCTCGTGGATGAGCAGCGGCAGCAGCGATTGGAATTCGGTGCTGTACATGATGTTGAAGATGAGCTGGGCGAACAGATCGCGGGTCAGGGTCAACTCAATCGGCTCGTTGTCGAGCGGATTGGCGACGGTGATCGGGACCGGTTCTTCCAGACGATCGAGGATGGTGGCGAACTCGGCGGGCAGATCGGGGAACGCTTCGCTGCAAGCCGCGTCGGCCGCACAGCGGGCGAACAGATCGTCGAGGGCGCGCTGCCCGTCGCGGGGCATGTCCTGGAAGAGGACTAGCTCCGGGCCAACCACCGCTTCCAGAACGGCGCTGCGGACCCGGTCGGGATGGCGCTGCATGTACGCCTGCGCCAGGCGTGTGCCGTATGAGGCGCCATAGAGATTGAGCTGGCCGGCGCCCAACGCTTCGCGCACCGCGTCCAGATCGGCCACGGCGTCCTCGGTCGTATACTGTGTCAGGTCCCGGTCGGCGGCGAGATCCTGCCGGCAGGCGTCCAGCAGCTCGATGAACGCTTCGTCAGAGAGGTCCGCCGGGAGTGACTCATCCTCCAACGCGGGGCAGGCCAGTGGCGCAGAGTCACCGGTGCCGCGTTGGTCGATCAGGATGATGTCCCGATCTCTCAGCACGTCGCCGAACAGCCCCAGGACGGGCGGGAACGCGTCGGTCGCTGACTGGCCCGGTCCACCGGCCAGCAAGACGAGTGGATCAGGCTCCGGTTCGGAGTTGCTGCTGGGCACGATCACGATGTTGAGGTCGATGGTGCGGCCGTCTGGCGCGTCGCGGTTCTCCGGGACGGTCAGCGTGGCGCATTCAGCCTGGCGGCCGCCGTCCAGCGTGCAGGGCGTCAGCTCGATGGTCGGGTCGGCAACAGACGCCTCATCCCCTCCACAACCGGCGAGCAGCACAAACAACGAGACGAGCAGAACTAGGTGTAGCCGTAAATAATTCATGCAGGAATCCGGAATGTTGTCAACGAAGGATTGCAGGACGGGTGAACAGTTGGGACCCATATTCTACCAACTATGCCTTCCGGCGGCATCTTCAGTGCACCGCGGCAGTATTTCACCGTTCCTTGATGGAGGCCCGCCCAAGCCACTGGTACCCTATGTAAAAAGTTAGACTTTCATGACCAAAACAGCCCAATCGCGTCGCCCTGGCCCCCCGGTGGTGCTACTATTGGCGGCTGTGGTCTGGTGAAACCTGCGCCGTTGAATGAACAGAACCCGATCCCGATTTCCCCAGGCATTAAGGAAATTCTGACGTACTGGTAATCGATCCGGCAGCACGCCGCTGTCGTGGGTCGCCTGTTGAATGGCGACCGGGTGTGATGGAGCGACAAACGTGGGCAATGTGGAAGTGACGAAGGGACGGTTGCTTGGCCTGTCAGTCGTGGCACTTTTCCTGGCGATCATCTGGCTCGCCGGGCCGTATGACGTTGCCAGCGACAGCGCTCTCTTCTCCGCCGCACCCGCCAGCCGCTCTCTATCCTCCGTCGAGATTGCCGGGCCACCCATCATCCGGGAGCGATTTGTCCATGTTAATTGGTCGGCCCTGACCCCGGACACGCCGCAGTTCAGGCTCAACCTGTTTGACGATACCGTCGTTACGGCCGTCAGGGAGCGGGTGGACCGCTCGGTGATCGATGGCTACGTCTGGGTCGGTCATGTCGCCGAACGGCCGTCGCAGCGCGTGACGATATCGGTCCGGGGAACAACGGTGGTCGGTGCGGTGGCGGAAGCGGAGCAGGCGATTTACACGATACAGCCGCTGGGGCCGGCATCGCCCGGTCTGCATCTGGTGCGCCAGGTGGACACAGATGCCATCCGTGAGCCGGGTGGTCAGGATTACATGGAGACCCCGCTGGTCATCAGGCCGGGCGGCGACGAAAGTCGGTCGGCGATGTGCGAAGACGGCTCGGTCATCGACCTGATGGTCGTCTACACGCCAGCCGCCCGAGAGGCACAGGGTGGCGTCGATGGCATGGAGGCGCTCATCAATCAGCGCCTTAGCGACATGAACAGTGCCAACGAGGCCAGCGGCGTTTCGTTTACCTGGCGGCTGGTTGAAGCAGCGGAGGTCGACTACGCCCAGTCGGACAGCATCAACACTGACTTGCTGCGCCTTCAGAGAGGGGACGATGGTTTCCTGGACGAGGTCCATGCGATGCGGGACGCCGTGAAGGCTGATCTTGTTGGGTTGTTGGTCGCCGAAGGCAACCAGGACGCGTGCGGCTTCGCCTACAAGATGAACCAGTTGGAGCCGTACAACGAAGAGTTTGGCTTTGGTGTGACGGCGCTGGACTATCCCGAACCCTACAGCTGTAACCCGCTGACGCTGTCCCATGAGTTCGGCCACAATATGGGCAACGCCCATGATCGCGATCATGCTGGTGGTTCAGGCGTCTTTCCCTACAGCTACGGCTATCAATCTCCCCAGAGGTCGTTCCGCACCATTATGTCGTATGATTGTCCGGCTGGTGGGTGTCCGCGGATCAACCAGTGGTCCAACCCCAGAGTCATGGTCGATGGCGAACCGACCGGGATTGATTATGCGGACGCGCCGGAACGCTCGGCGGATGTCGCCCGGTCAATGAATGAAGCGGCCGAACTGGTGGCCAATTTCCGCAGCTCCTGTGTCGTTGACCCGCCGACGGTAACGCCAACCGCGACGCTGCCGCCGGCCGAGACGCCGATTACGCCGACCGTCACCATGACGCCGACGGCGCTGCCGACGGCCAGCCGCGACCCAAACGCCGCTCCCGACAGTGACGCAGACACCTCCGGCGACTCTCCTGCCCACCGCCACCGCTACCTCCACCGCCACGCCGACGCTGGTTTCGACAACCCAGCCAACCGCGACTGCCACACCGTTTCTGAACGCCACGCCCACCACCACCCCTGTGGCGACGCTGCCTGCGCCGACAGCCACGCCGTTCCTCAACGCCACCCCGGTCAATCCCACACCCATGGCGCACTGGAACTTTGCGGCACTGGTCGTCGGCCGTTCGCGGTAGCCAGGCAGCAAAAAAGCGCGCCAACCGGCGCGCCTTTGTCGAACAACCATTATTGCTAGCGCGATGCCAGGGTCACGGCGTCCCGCGCTCGTCCATTACTTCACCTTCGCCAGAAGGCCGAATAAATCATCCACCAGCGCCGTCCGCTCAGCCGGGTCGAGTTCTTCGACGCTTCTGAGCAGGCATTCGCGGGCGTGGGCCTGCATAAAGACGTTGGTGGCGTTGTGTAAGGCGGCTTGTGACGCGTTAAGCTGCTGGACAATCTCCTGGCAGTCGCGGTCGTCGGCCAGCATCTGCTGGATGCCGCGCATCTGGCCCTCAATGCGGCGTAGTCGCTTGTGGAGATCGTCGCGGGTTGCGTCTGATTGAACTTTCATGGTTGTCTCGTTCGGAGTGGGGGCGAGCACACGGCTCGCCTAGCAGCCACTCGCTCAGGTGAACGGGCTGCGGGTGACGGGCGGCTGACGCAGGGTCGCCCCGCCGCTGGTCCCATTGCTGACAGCGACGGCGCCGAGTCGCTTGCGTGTGGCGGTGCTGTCGCAGTAGGGGCAGGACTGGGTGTCGCTCGACTCCGACATGCGGAGCTTCTTTTCAAAGGGCTGCCCGCACGCTTCGCAGGCAAATTGATACATGGGCATAGATGGTTTACCTCAAATTAGATACTGTACCCCAGTATAGTATAAGATGCCGTAAGCGTCAACCGGGGGGTGCGGGTGGGCAGGGCTTTTAAGAGGTCGGACTTGAACAGGCCTGAAAACCGAGTTTCTGGACGCTCGACGAGCGTATACGCGGCTGGCCCTGAGAAACTCGGTTTCTACTTACGACCTTTGAAAAACCCTGTGCGGTTGAGTACACACGAATAGGTGGCTGTGGAGTGCGCCAAGAATCAGGCGGGGTGTCGACCGCGGGAGAACAGTTTGGCAAACCGTTTTGCATGCCGTCTGGTGTTGGCCGGTCGTTCGTCGCGCCGGTGCGGCTTGGCTGGGAGACCCTAGTTGTCCACGGGCAGGCCGCTGGGCACGGACTCAGGCACCAGATGGCCCAGGTCGGCTGCCGCCGGGTCGGTCAGTGCGGCGAGAAAGGCCAGCAGATCGGCCGTTTGCTCGCCGGTCAGCGTGCGTGGTGTGATCAGCCGCGGGTCGAGCGACTGCAGCACGTCCGACTGCACAGCCGGGTCGGTTTGCACCGTGTCCTGCAAGTAGACCGGCAGCTGGGTCGCGTCGTAGCTTGCCATAGCGCCCGCTGCGTCAAGATGGTGGGCGATGACCGCTTCGAGCGAGCTGTAGGCGCCGTTGTGGAGCCAGGGACCGGTTAGCGTCACGTTGCGCAGCGGCGGCGTCCGGAAGGCGTAGCGGTCGGTGGGGTCCCCTGTCTCCAGGAAACGGCCCAAATCGAGCGCGGTGTCATACAGTTTGCCCGGCCCCAGCTGCGGCGCGCCGATGTTGTGGAACTGCTGGTCGGTCAGTAGGTTGCCGCTGTGACAGCTGGCGCAGCCCGCTTCGCCGTAGAACAGCATCGCCCCCCGTCGCGCCTCGTCGCTCAGCGCCGCCGTATCACCCGCCAGATACCGGTCCCACGGGCTGCCGGGGAAGGTGAATGCCGCAATCTGGTAGGCGGCCAGTGCGTTGGCGGCATGGGCAAAGTTAAGGTCGTCAGTGCGCACGTACGGGTAGGCGGCAGCAAAGAGCGTGTCGTAGGCCGGGATAGCCAATAGCCGATCCATCAGCCGCTCCCACATGACCTTCGGCCGGCTGTCGGGCACCAGGGCGATCTCATTCATCGCCCGGCTTGTGTCGGTGTCACCAAAGTCGCCTCGCATCTCGTCCCGCGAGGTGACGGGGAACATCGCCTGGGCCGCCAGCAGGCTGTCCAGTTCCGGGGGAAGGGCGTTTCCGGCTGGCGTATTGAGGCCGTAGACTTCGTGCAGGTTGACCCGGCCATCCCAGAACATGGTCGACCATTCCGGCGCGCCGCGATTGAACAGCTCCGTGGCGTTGCGCGGGACCAGTTCGCGATCGGCCGCGGGCGTGCGGTCCAGCCCAACTCCCTCGCCTCCGGTGCCGACCGACACAGGCAGGCTGTCGCCCGACGCCAGCTGCGGATGGTGGCAGGTGGCGCAGGAGATGTCGCGATTGCCGCTCAACTCCTTGTCGAAGAAGAGCGCCTCGCCCAGCGCGACAAGCGCCGGGTCCGGGGCCGGCCCGAAGTCGAGCTGCGTCACCCCCGCCTTGTCGAGCAGCAAGCGCAGCTGCTGGTCGGGGTCGCCGCTGCTGCGAATCGCGCCCGCTCGCCCGGTGGCCAGAATGGCGGCCATCAGCGCCAGGCCAAGCACCATCAGCAGCCCGGCCACTGTGCGCAGGGCGGCCACGTCGACCGACGGCAGGTCGGGAAGGGCGGCTGCCCCCACGCGCCAGAGGACGACCAGCGCCACCGTGGCGACAACGGCCGCCAGGGCCAGCGCCGCGGTCCGCAGCCAGCCAGGCAGCGCTGTGGCGGGCGTGCTGAGCAGGACCGGCTCGCCGTTATAGGCCAGCTCATAGCGGGCGTTGGCTTCCAGACCGTCCAGTCGCTGCTCTGTCCCGTCCGGCCAGCGAACCAGCAGCTCAGCGACGGACGCATCGCCCAGACCAAAGTGCAGCTCCAGCGCGTTGCCCGCGCCGAGGCTGGAGCCGTTGACTACCTGCTGGACGAGAATGCGGCCGTCGCTGGTCGTCAGCCAGACCTTGCTGCCGACCGCGTCCCGGTTGACCGCGCCGCCCCCGACCAGCGAGAGGGCCAGCCAGCCGCCGTCGCTGCTGCCCAGCTGGTTGCGGAACAGCTTGTACCCTTCGTCGAAGTTACCGATGACCAGATCGACCGCGCCGTCCTGGTCGTAGTCGGCGGTGGCCACGCCAATCGTCTTGCCGGGATCGCCCGCGCCGCTCTGCTCGCCTAAATTGCGGAACGTCCCGTCGCCGTTGTTGTGGAAGAGCGGATTGAAGCCAATGCTGCCATCTGTCTCGCCCATCAGCGCCAGGTAGAGGTCGGAGAAGCTGTCGTTGTTGTAGTCGAGAAAGACCGCTCCCCAGCCGATGCCGTCGGGGAAGTCGACAGCGGCGGCGGGGGCAGCATCGCTAAAGGTGCCGTCGCCCTGATTTTGCAGCAGGGTCATCGGGCCGACGTTGGAGAAGTAGAAGTCGAAGTCGCCGTCGTTGTCATAGTCGGCCGTGGCCAGCCCCATCCCCATGACCATCGTGTCCGCGCCCGACTCCTCCGATACATCGGTGAAACACCAGCCGTCGCAGCCGGGGCCGTCGTTGCGCCACAGCGCGTTGCCGACCGGATTGACGAACTCGTCGTTGATGAGGTAGATGTCGAGGTCGTCGTCGTTGTCGTAGTCGACAAAGCTGGCCACGAAGCCCGCACCAAAGACCTGGTCGCTGAGCAGGCCGGTCACATCGCTGAACGTGCCGTCGCCGTTGTTATGGTAGAGCCGGTCCTTATCGCCCACCGACGGCCGCCCGCAGCGCGGCACGCACGACCAGTTGGCGATGTAGAGGTCGAGATGGCCGTCGTTGTCGTAGTCGCCCCAGGAGGCGCTCTTGCCGTTGCTGGTGTCGCCCACGCGGGCCGTTTCGGTCACATCGGTGAAGCCGAGTCCGCCGTCGTTGCGGAACAGCGTGTTTGCGCCCCAGGCCATGACGTAGAGGTCGGGCCAGCCGTCGTTGTCGTAGTCGGCGAAGACCGCGCCGCCGCTGTCGGCGTCGGGCAGCTCCACCTGCGGCGCGAGGTCGGAGAGGGCGAAGGTGCCGTCGCCATTGTTGCGGTAAAGGCGGTTGGGGCCGCCGAAGTCGGTCAGATAGAGGTCGAGCCAGCCGTCGCCATCGTAATCGCCCCACGCCTGGCCGGTGATGCGCTCGTTGCCGGTGCGCGGCGCGAGGATGCCCGCGGCGGCCGTCGTGTCATCAAACGGTGTGGGCGGCTGCTCCTCCTGGGCGCGGGCGGGCGCGACCAACCAGGCGACAGCCACCAGCAAACCGGCCACCCAGGCCAGCCACCACCCGTTCCAGCGCACTCTTCTACATCGCATCATCATCGGCGTACACAGGCTCCCAACCGTCACCCCAGTATTGCGATTTGCCAAATCGCATCTTCTCCCGTTCGCACCGGGCCGAGCAACAGCTGTCGATTGGGCGAATCAGGGGACACCGCCCCATTACCGCCATGTTTTACCAGATGTCGCCCTGCCGGAAAAGAAACATTCATCTGGCCTCACGGAAGAAGCGCGGCCCCCGGACCCCAATCCGACTTTCCGTGCGACGGAGGAAGATGGCAGTGGTCAGCCGTTGCTACCGCCGCCCGCCGGGTCGCGACCACTAGAGGGACGCGGCGCAGCCGGTCAGCTCGTCCCAGAGCGCATCCACGGCCGCGGCCGCAAAGAGGTGCGTGTGGCCGGGGTGATCGCTCGCGCCCAGGCCGGGGGCGAGCGGCTCGGTTTCCGGCCGCGCCGCCACCCACTCGGCCAGCTCGTGCTCCAGCGGCCGCTCCGACCGCACAGCCAGCACGCGTGAGAGGGTGACTGCCGGTTCGTCCAGCAGGTAGTCGACGTGCCAGCGGACGCGCTTGGTCACGGGCGGGCGCAGCGCCTTCGGCCCCAGCCCGGCCACCTGCAGCGCGGCCAGCAGGGCGGGCCGAATGGTCTGCGGCGGCCGTCCGTCGCTGCGCGTCGCGTGGCGCAGCAGGCGATGGGCCAGACTGCTGCTGCCGCGCTGCCCCATCGCCGAGCCGACATAGACATAGCGACCCGCGCCGAGCGAGACGGGACGGCCGTTCTGGAAGCGGCCGAAAGCGAGGGTGAGCGGTGTGCGCAGGCTGATGCCCAGGACGTACGCGCCGCTCTGCCAACCATCACCCAGAATGACGGCCGGGTGCGTGCTGGACGAGAGAGCGTCAGCCACGCTGCCCCTTACGCGGCATTGTTCTTAGATAAGAGTATACCCTGCGCCAGGGCGACGGCTCCCCAGAGTGGCGCGTCGTCGCCCAGCAGGGCGGGCACCACATCGAACTCGACTTCCGGCAGGGCGGCTTCGCGGGCAGCGGCACGCACCGCCGTCCACCACAGGTCGCCTGCGCGGGCCACGCCGCCGCCCAGGATGAAGCGCTGGGGGTTGACGAGATTGGCGGCATAGCCAATGCCGGTGCCGACGGCCCGCGCGCCCCGGGCCAGAATGCCCCGCGCCACCTGGTCGCCGCCGGCGGCCGCCTCGGCAATATCACGACCCGTCAGACCGCCGGCGTTGTTGTCCATCGGCCAGCGCAGAGGTGAGACGACATCGGGATGGTCGCGCAGATAGGCGGTGGCATCCTGGGCCATGTACGGTCCGGACGCCAGCCGCTCGACGCAGCCGCGCTTGCCGCAGAGACAGACCGGGCCGCGCGAGTCGACGACGATGTGGCCGATCTCACCGGCTAACCCCTGATGGCCGCGCCAGGGACGGCCGCCCAGCACCCAGCCGCCGCCCACGCCAGTGCTGACGGTCAGATACATCAGATCGTCGTAGCCGCGCCCGGCCCCGAAGCGATGTTCGCCCAGCGCGGCGATGGCCGCGTCGTTGTCGACCACGGTGGGCGCGTCAAAGCGGGACGAGACCCGGTCGCGCAGCCGCATCTCCTCCCACCCCTCGACGTGATGGCTCAGCCGCACCAGGCCGCGCTCGAAATCGACCGGACCGCCGAAGCTGATGCCGATGGCGGCGGGCGTCCGGCCGTCGAGCAGCGCCCAGGCCAGCTTCATCATCCGGTCGTACTCGTAGCGGGCGTCGGCGTAGATGGGTGTGATGACGCGCCGGTGGGCCAGCCAGGTCAGCTTGTCGGGGCTGACGGTGTCGGCGTCGGCCAGGCCCGCGCTGAGCTTGGTGCCGCCAAAGTCAAGAGCGAGGATAAGTGGTCCACTCATAGGCCCAGTATACCTGAACCTGTGCGGACTTTAGAAGCCGGGTCCTGTTTCAAGAAGCCCTTTGTCGGGCTGCCGGGCGAAGATGACAGTTGGCAGCAGAACGGGTGACACATGACACTACTGAGATGGGATCTGCTGTGTCAGAATGGTCGCAATTGATTAGTGCGTGGGGAGCACATAACCTGGGCCGCGGGGCCAGGGAGATATCGTTATGACCAGGGATATGGCTGCCTACGTTGCTGACTTGCGCCAACGCCGCGCGACCGCCGCAGGCACAGAAAAAGATGCGGAAAAACAGCATAGCAAGGGCCGGTTGACGGCCCGAGAGCGGATTGACCTGCTCTTTGACCCCGGCACGTTCATGGAGATCGACTCCCTGGTGCTGCCGCGGTACGAGTCGTACCCCGGCGGCAAGGAGTCGCGTCTGGGTGACGGCGTGGTCACCGGCTTCGGGCTGGTGAACGGCCGTCACGTCTTCGTCGCCTCGCAAGACGCGGGCGTGATGGGCGGTTCGCTGGGCGAGATGCACGCCAACAAGATCGTCAAGGCGATGCGCATGGCGCTGCAGTACGGCTGCCCGTTCGTCGCCATCAACGACTCCGGCGGCGCGCGCATTCAGGAAGGGGTCGACAGTCTGGGCGGTTACGCCCACATCTTCGACGCCAACTGCGAAGTCGTCCGGCGTCATCCCCCAGATTTCGGTCATCATGGGGCCGTGCGCCGGCGGGGCGGTCTACTCGCCCGCGCTGACCGACTTCGTCTTCATGACCGACAACAGCTACATGTTCATCACCGGCCCGGACGTGGTCCAGGTCGGTGATGCAGGAAGAACGTCAGCTTCGAGGAGCTGGGCGGCGGCATGATGCACAGCCAGGAGAGCGGCGTCTGCCACTTCCTGACCACCGACGACGCCGACTGCCTGAACACGGTGCGCGAACTGCTCAGCTACTTGCCCGGCAACAACCAGGACGACCCGCCTTACATTCCGCCCATCGACGATCCGGACCGGCGCTGCCCGGAACTGGAACCAGATCGTGCCCACTGACCCGTACAAAGCCTACGACGTGCGCCAGGTGATTGGCAGCGTGGTCGACGACGGCGCGTTTCTTCGAGGTCCACCAGCTGTGGGCGGAGAACATGGTGGTCGGCTTTGCCCGGCTCAACGGCTATGTGGTCGGCATCGTCGCCAACCAGCCGATGGTGCTGGCGGGCTGCATCGACATCAAGGCGTCGATCAAGGCCACCCACTTCATCCGCATTTGCGACGCCTACAACGTGCCCATCATCACGCTGCAGGATGTGCCCGGCTTCCTGCCCGGCAAGGACCAGGAGTACGGCGGCATCATTCGCAACGGGGCACGCATGATTTACGCCTACAGCGAGGCGACCGTGCCCAAGCTGCATGGTCATCCTGCGCAAGAGCTACGGCGGCGCGTACTGCGTCATGAGCAGCAAGGGGCTGCGCGGCGATTTGCTCTACGCCTGGCCCAATGCCGAGATCGCCGTCATGGGCGCGGAAGGGGCGGTCAACATCCTGTTCCGCCGCGATGTGCAGGCGGCCGACGACCCGGAAGCCCGCCGCCGCGAACTGGTCGACGATTACGAGGAGAAGTTCAACAATCCGTACGTGGCCGCCGCCCGCGGCCTGATCGACGAGGTGATTGAACCGGCCGAAACGCGCCGCATCCTGATCCGTTCGCTGGAGATGACGCATGTCCAAGCGCGAGACCCATCTGCCTCGCAAGCACGGCATCTCGCCCATGTAGCGACGCAGGGGACCGAATCGAGGACCAACCATGTTCAAGAAACTACTGATTGCCAATCGGGGCGAGATCGCGGTGCGGATTATTCGCACGTGCCGCGAGCTGGGCATCGGCACGGTGGCGCTCTACGACCCCACCGACCGCGCCTCGCTCCATGTCCGCCTTGCCGATGAATGCGTGCCTGTGGCCGACCACCACAGCTTCATGGATGCGGCGCTGATCATCGACCTGGCCCTGGCGTGCGGCGCCGACGCCATCCATCCCGGCTACGGGTTCCTGGCTGAGGATGCGTCGTTTATCCGCGCCTGCGATGCCGCCGGCATTACCTTCATTGGCCCGCCCGCCGGGGTGGTGGAGCGGCTGCGCGACAAGATCGCTGCGCTCCAGACGGCCGCTGCGGCGGGCATTCGCACCGTCGCCCACTCGCCCGTCTCCTTTGGCGAGGACGAGAACGACGCGCTGGCGGACACGGCCGAGTTCATCGGCTATCCGCTGGTCATCAAGTCGTGCCGCGGGGGGCGGGGCCGGGGCGAGCGTCTGGTCACCGGCCCGGCGACACTGGCCGAAAGCATCCGCCGCTCGCGCATCGAGGCGCAGCGGGTCTATGGCGACGGTCGCCTCTTCCTGGAGCGGGCCATTCTGCCGGCCCATCAGATCGGCGTCCAGATTGTGGCCGACGCTCAGGGGCACCGTATCCATCTTGGTGAACGGGAAGGCTCCATCATCCACAGCAACCAGAAGATTGTGGAAGAAGCGCCCGCACTTTGCCTGTCGGCCGCCCAACGCGAGGAGATGCTCCAGACAGCCCTCGACCTGGCCCGTTTGTTCCAGTACGAGAATCTGGGCACGGTTGAGTTCCTGGTGGATGGTGACGGCACGTTCTACTTCAGCGAGTTCAAGGCCCGGATTCAGATTGAGCACACGCTGACGGAGATGCTGACCGGGCTTGATCTGGTGCAGCTACAGCTTCTGATGGCCGCCGGAGAACCGCTGCCGCTGGCGCAGGCGGCTGTGCGTCTGGATGGCTGGGCGCTCATGTGCCGGGTGCGGGCCGAAGACCCGACCAACAACTTCCTGCCCAGTCCGGGCCGCTTGCGCCGGGTGCGCCTCCCCGGCGGGCCGGATGTGCGCGTCGACACGTACGTCTACTGCCACTGTGACGTGCCGCCCGACTACGATCCGCTGGTGGCCAAGGTGACCGTCTGGGCCCCCGAGCGGCCACGCGCTGTGGAACGGATGCGCCGGGCGCTGGAAGATTTCACCATCATCGGCCCGCCCACCAATCTGCCGCTGCTGACGCGGGTGATGGGCCATGCGTCATTCGTCGGGGGCGACTACACCACCGACTTTCTGGACCAGCCGCTGACGGGCCGGGCGCAGGCGACCGACGACCGGATGCGCCGCGACCTGGCCCTGGCCGCCGCTGTGGCCATGGTCCGCCGCCGCGAAGCGTTCTCGCCGCAGACACCGGAGCGTCTGGCCACGGGCTGGCACCGGGCCAGCCGGCGGCTGCGCGCAATGAGGTGCGATGATTCAGACCTGACAGGTCTTCCGAAGACCTGTCAGGTCTAGGACGAGGATCCCATGACAACCCTGATTGTGACCGTAGACGGACAGGCATACGAAATCGAACTGGCGCTGCCGCCGCAGAGCAGCGATCGCTACACCGCCCTGGTCGACGGCGAGCCGGTCGACGTGACGATTCCCGACATGGACCGGCCCGTGACCGACATGGAGTGGCTCATCATCGACGGCCGTCCCTACGAACTGCTGGTCGACCCGGAGCTGCGCTGGATCAAGGCGTATGACGGCATCCACGCCGTCGAAGTGCGGGACAAGAATGAGCAGACCGTCCGCCCCCGCAGCAGCGACGGCCGTGTCAAGGCCCCCATCCCCGGCCTCATCAGCCGCATCCTCGTCGAACCGGGCATGAAGGTCACAGCCGGGCAGCCGGTCATCATGCTGGAAGCGATGAAGATGGAGAACGAGATTCGCGCCCCGGCCGATGGCACGGTGACGGCCGTCCCGGTGACGCCGGGCCAGACGGTGGTGCGCAATCAGGTGTCTGGCCGAAATGGAGTAGCGCTCGAGAGACGGCGAATCTCGTCGTTAGCTGAGTTGGCGGTGGAAGCGGTCGATGGTGGCCTGCCAGCCGGCGTCGTTCTCGCCGGGCACAAACGGCAGATAGTAACTGACCCGGTCCAGCCGGTCGCCGTAGCGCTGGTGAATGCGGTCGGGCAGCTCCGCCCACGTCCCGCGCACGGCGAACGTGTCGACCTGTTCGGGCGTCAACGCATCCCCCATCTCCGCCCATTTGCCCTCGCGCGCCATCTGGCCCAGCGTCGCGCTCGTCGCTTCCCAACCGTGCAGCGCCAGCACCGCCTTGTAGGCCGGGGTGGACATGTAGAACGACAACTGCTGCCGGACGTGGGCTTCGGCCGCTGCTGCTTCGGCCGGATCGTCGGTGGGGATGACGAAGACCGAGGCGTTGACGGTGAAGGCGTCGCGGCTGCGTCCGGTTCGGGCCATCCCCTCGGCCAGCGACGGCAGGGCCAGCTCGTCCAGATACCTGACGGTGTGCAGGGCGTGGAGGTGGACGCCGTCGCAGTGGGAGCCGGCCAGCCGCAGCATCTGCTCGTTGACGGCCGCAATGTAGATCGGCGGCGGCGGCACGTCGATGGGGCCGGGGTCGAAGAACGGCGTCATCAGCATCAGCTTGAAGAACTCGCCCGTGTAGTCGAGCGGCGTGCCGTTTTGCCAGCAGTCCCAGAAGGCGCGAATGGCCTCAATGGTCTCGCGCATCTTCTTGACCGGCTTCTCCCACTTCACGCCGAAGCGCAGGACGTTGTGGGCTTTCACCTGCGTGCCCAGGCCGAGGACGAAACGGCCGCCGGAGAAGCGCTGCAAATCCCACGCGGTGTAGGCCAGCGTGGCCGGGCTGCGCGGGAAGGCGACGGCGATGGCCGTGCCCAGGGTCATGGTGCGGCTGTGTTCGGCCGCCAGCGTCAGGTTGAGGAACGGGTCGCTGTTCGTCTCGGCCGACCAGAAGCCGTCGAAGCCGAGCGCTTCGGCCGCGGCAGCGTAGGCGGGCATCTGCTCCAGGCGGGGTTGCAGGAAGCTGACGTCGATCTTCATGCGTCGGGACTCCACGCGGCCAGCTCGGCGGCGGCCGTCTCCATCAGGTCGCGCAGCTCGCTCGCTTCAACGACAGTCAGCGAAGACCACGGCGCGTAGAAGTAGGCGTCCGTCGCCCGCTCCACCTTGTCGCGCGTCGTCTCCCCGGCGGCCGTTACGGTGTAGCTGTCGCCCGCCTGCGCCAGCCAGCCACGGGCGGCCAGTCGCTCCAGCGCGCCCGCATAGTCGCCCGCGCCGTATCCCCGGTGGGCCAACTGCGCCGCCAGTTCGGTCGCCGTCTGGGCCTGGCCGGTGGCGACGAGGCCGAACGCTTCCCACGCATAGCCGGCCACGTCCAACGGCCGCCAGGCCGCCATGTGGGCGTCGTCGCGGAAGGCGTTGAAGTCGGAGACGTAGTGCATCAGCTCGGCCGCGGGGCCGGCGGCGGCGTCCGGGGCGCGGCGGCGGGAGTGGGCCAGACACCACGTGCCCGGCGGGTCGTCGCTTTGCAGGCTGCGTTTGATGAGTGTGGCGAACTGCTGCCTTACCGCTTCGGCCGCCGGCGGCAGCTCAATGGCCGCCAGCCAGCGCGCCCGGTTGCCCAGAATGCGGTCGAGCGTGGCCCGACCGGCGGGGGCCAGCGCGTACGCCTCGCCGTCGCGGGTCAGCCACTGTTCGCTGGCCATCAGCTCCAGCAGCGCGGCGACCAGACGCTCGGAGGCGTAGATGTCGCGGACGCGCAGAGTGGCGACAGTCAGCGGGTCGGGGTCGAATTCGGCCGCCTGGATGAGGAACCAGCCGGGGCTTTCGGCGTACCCGGCGCGGAGCTGCAGGATGGGGGGCGGGGTGGTGGGTGGGGCGGCTTCCCGGTCGCGGACCTGGGCCATGGCGCCGCCGAGGGCGCCGCCCAGATGTTGAATCAGGTCGTAGGTGGCCGCATCAAGCATGGGGCGGCCCGGCGTCAGGCAAGCGTGATAATGCCCGCCACGAACAGCAGCGCCATAGAGACGATGCCGCAGGCAGCCAGGACGGCGATGAAGATGATCAGCGGTAAGACGATACTCGGTGCGTTTTCAGGATCCATAGGATGGTTGCTCCACGTCAGAGATTGGATGGGATTGTACCGCAGAATGGGCGCTGGCCAAAGGGATTGGGGCGGGGGAGCTGTGGGCGCGGCGGTTTTGTGGTGGTTGTTGCGGGGGGGGAGGTGGGAACGGGCGTGGTTTTGTGAAGTGGGATAGGATCACGTCAGATCTAGCCCTTTCTCAATCTTATCGCAGCCCGCGCGAGATCTGTTCAAAGGATGATCTACAGTCACCCGAGACTCATGACTATTGACACATTGCGGATTCGCTCCGTATATGTATCTTGATTCAGGAGAGTTGGTTTCAGTTGTGGAGAGCGAACCATGATGCGTAACAAGAATTCTTCGTAGTCTTCAGGTGGCGAGGGTTGCTCCTATCGATTCTGGGGATGCATAAAGCCGGTTGGTGCGGCAATTGTCATTGTGATCGTCATTTCTTTCGTGGCTGGGCAATTTACCCCTGGAGACGGTTCCAGTTCTGAGCAAGGCGGGGATTGACTCAGCAAGCTCGCAGGCCACAGATGAATATTCGGAAGCGACGGATGAATCAGTGGAAGTCGCCGATAATGCTCCCCTGGCTTCACCCGAGCCCACAAACAGCCGAACGGCGACTGATACGCCAACACCATCGCCCAACCCAACTGTTCCTTCGACTAGCACGCCTACCCCTGAGCCGACAGCTTATGCTGGGTTCTCTGCAACCGTGAGATCTAACGCCAATCTTCGCGCTGGACCGGGTACTGACCATGACATAGTCGGTCTGGCTGAGAGTGGCGAATTAGTGACGATATACAGGCGGACTGATGACGGATGGTTGAGTATCAGCGAGAGTGATGACTTGTGGATCGGCAGCACACTCGTGGACATAGGTGTATCACTTGATGATATCCCGCGTCCTGGCGAACAACTAGCCCAGATTGAAGGAGTTGACCGACAAGGATCTTCACAAGGACAGGCGGTGGACGCAACACAACTGGGTGATTCAGAAGTAGAAGAGACGCCAGCGGCGACAAGCACTCCGACTGCCACCCCAATTCCGGACAATGCCGGGCCTGACAGAGTGGATCAACTACGAGGGCATATACGTCGGCGTCGAGGACATCCGCTGGGACTACTCAATAGGCTACTTTCGCGCTGAGACAGGCAAGATAATGGTCTCATTGTATATTGTTGCCCTCAATCATAGTGACAGTCAGCAGTGGTTTTCCGATTCTGACTTTAGCTTGATTGATGGTGGTCGAGAAGAGACATATGGAGTCTTGTTCAGTGAACTGGAGCCCACCTTTGATTTTTGTTCTATCTTGCCGGGTGGAAAGTGCGAGGGCTGGTGGACAACTATGATCTGGGATCGGCCTGAAGTACGCGAGGATTTAACCTTCGTATGGGATGATCCTTGCTTTTTCTGCGAAGACCATACGGTAAAGATAGATCAAGAATAGGAACGATTCATCGAACTCAGTTCTTCTGGCCACAGGGAGTGTGGTGATGGCTTATGGCCTTACATAGAGCCGTAGTCGGTCTCGGTGACTTTCTCTCTCAATCAAACAACCCCGGCTGCTTCGTCGCCTCTCGTACCCGCCGAGCCTCCTTAAAGGTCATCTGCGCGAGAAAATGTCGGGAACAAAGAAACTACCCAACTCAACTATCGAATCCTGGTCCAAGTCTCTTCGATACCCGATTCACTCTTTGTCATACTGACGACAGTGTCGCTAACGAAGGTGACATCACGATAGGTCGGCTCATCGGGATCCACTTCGGTAGCGATATGCACGCGGTTGCCTTCCACCCACCACGTCGCACCGTAGCTGAATTCCAGGCCCACAAAGCTGACAACCATCGTCCCACCAGGGAGGGAATTCCCATGTTGCGGGCACCTTGTCGCCACTCTTGCTGGTTTGTAGTCCCGACCATTTACCCAGAAGTCGGGTCTCCATTGAAACCGGTGATGGAGGCGGGGCTGTAGGCGCCTCTGTTGGCATCGCCGTTGGAGTAAATGTGGCAGTTGGTGTTGCCGTCACAACTTCAACGACATCGCGGACCACTTCGACCAGGCGTGTCACCTCAACATATCGCGTAACCTCAATCACTTCAGTTACAACAACCGGAACCATCACCTCAACCAGACGCGTAACTGGCACCTCTGCGATGACGGTTTCTCGTACGGTCACTGTTTCGGTCTGTGGCGTGCACGACCCCAATAGAAGGATTGTTAATCCAACTATCGCCAAGATTCGAAAAGGAAAGCTTCTGCACTTGTTCTGATCAAACGTGAGTTCTTGCCCCTCAATCAAACAACCCCAGCAGCCGTTCTTCTCCTGCCGCATCCGCTACGCTTCCTTGAAGGTCACATGCGTCTGGGGCAAGGACATATCGACCCGTGCCGTGCCGTCGAGCAGATCGCCGACGGTGATTCGTGCCCCAGCCGGGCGATTCGTAATATGCCGCTGACACCGCTGTGGTGATCGTCATCGTGTCTCGATCTTCACTCCCACTCCCGCGCATCCCGCACCAGCGGCGCATCCTCCGCCAGCACGCCCTCCGGGGCGAAGACGACCTCGTCCACGCGCACGCGGCACAGCCCCTGCACCGCCTGGCTCAGCCCCTCGGCGACGGCCGCCTGGTCGACATCCGCCGCCGCCCGCACCAGCAGCCCGAACTGATCGCGCACGCCGTCGGGGCGGGTGATGACCGCCTGCAACCCCTCCACCCCCGGCACCTGCGCGGCGGCGAAGCGCAGCTGGTTGGGGTGCAGGAACATCCCCCGCACCTTGACCGCCTCCCCGCGGCGGCCGACGAGGATGATCGCCCGTTCGTCCTGGCGGCTCGCGCCGGGGTTGGGGTCGATGTTCATGGCCATGTCGCCGGTGCCGAAGCGGATGAGCGGGTAGAGGCGGCTGAAGTTGGTGACCACCACCTCGCCCGTTTCGCCGGGGCCGACCGTCTCGCCGCTGTCGGGGTTGACCACCTGGATGAGCGGGTCGGGCAGCAGCTGCATGGCCATGCCGTGGCCGGTGTTGGTGGCCAGCAGGCCGAATTCGGCCGTGCCGTACGCGTTGCAGATCTCGATGCCGTAGTCGCCCACCAGCGTCTGGCGCAGGCTGGGCGGCAGCGGTTCGGCCGTGGTGATCGCTCGCCGCAGGGCAAACTCCTCGCGGAAATTCATCCCCTTCTCCTCCGCCTTCTGGATCAGGCTGAGCAGGTAGCTGGGCGTGCCCACGTAGCCGGTCGCCCCCAGGTCGCGGGCCATTTGCAGCTGCAGGTCGCTGTTGCCCGTGCCCGCCGGGATGACCGTCGCCCCCAGCCGGGTGAACGCCTCCTCGAACAGATAGCCCGCCGGCGTCAGGTGGTACGACAGGGCGTTGAGGATGATGTCCTCGTCGCTGAAGCCCGCCCGCGTCAGCGCCACCAGCGCCGCTTCCCAGACCGGGTCGTCGGCCGCCGGGCCGGGTTCGTAGAGCGGCCCCGGCGAGAAGAACAGCCGGCTGACGCTGGTCAGCGGTGCGGCCAGCATGCCGCCGAACGGCGGATCGGCCGCCTGCAGCGCGACGGCCTCATCCTTGGTCAGGATCGGCACCCGGTCGAGGTCGGCGACGGTCTGGATGTCGCCGGGGCTGATTCCGGCGCGGTCGAACTGGGCTTTGACCGCCGGGGCGTGGGCGTAGGCGTACTGAATCTGGGCGTGGAGGCGTTGGTCAATTGTCATCGGGTTGGCTCCGGGTTGGTGACCGGGCGCTAACCCAACCACCGCTTGCGACGCTTGTAATGCTTCACGTCGCGGTAACTCTTGCGTTCCCCGACCTGGGTCAGGCCGAGGTAGAACTCTTTAATGTCGGCGTTGTCGGCCAGCGCATCGGCCGGGCCGTCGAGCACGATGCGGCCGTTTTCCATCACGTAGGCGTAGTCGGCCGTTTGCAGGGCGACATGGGCGTTCTGCTCCACCAGCAGGATGGAGACGCCCTCTTCCTCGTTGATGCGGCGGATGATGTTGAAGATGTCGCGCACCAGCAGCGGGGCCAGTCCCAGCGACGGTTCGTCCAGCAGCATGACGCGCGGCTGGCCCATCAGCGCCCGGCCGATGACCACCATCTGCTGCTCGCCGCCGGAGAGGTAGCCGCTGGTCCGGTCGCGGAAGTCGCGCAGGCGGGGGAAGTAGTCGTAGACGCGCTCCAGGTCGGCTTTCAGGTCGGCGCCGGAGACGCGGCGCAGCAGCGCGCCGGAGCGCAGATTCTCCTCGACGGTCAGATGGCGAAAGAGCGGCCGTCCTTCCAGCACTTGCAGGATGCCCAGGCGGGCGATCTCGTCCGGCGGCAGCTGGTCGATGCGCTGGCCCTCGAACTCGATGTTGCCGCGCGAGACCTCGCCCTGCTGGGTGCTCAGCAGCCCGGAGATCGCCTTGAGCGTGGTCGACTTGCCCGCGCCATTGGCTCCCAGCAGCGCCACGATCTGGCCCTGCGGCACTTCCAGCGCCACCCCGCGCAAGACGAGGATGACGTCGCTGTAGATGACCTCGATGTTGTTGACCTTGAGCATCTTTGGGTGTGCTTGTCCTATCGGGGCAGCGAGACGGCCAGGTGTCCGGCCGTCTCGCTGCCGTGGGCGATTCAGCAAATCGCGCCGGTTGACATTACTCTGCCGGCGGGCGCAGGTCGGGCAGCTCGAAGAAATCTTCGACCACCACGAACTCGGCTACGCCGTCGGTCACCTGCACCTGGCGAATCTGGGCCTCGCGCGGCGCACGGTCTTCGCCGTTGGCGTTGAAGGTGTAGATACCGCCCGCGTCGATGGTGCCCATCTCCTGCATGGCGTTGAAGAACGTCAGCGCCGCTCAGCCCTTCCAGACCGACGTCGTTAAGCGCCTGCTGGATGACGTTGGCGGTGCCGAACATCTGACCATAGGAGAGCAGATAGGCCACGTCTTTCCTTGAGTCCGGCAGCTCGCTCGCCTCGAAATCTTCCAGCGCCTGCTGGATGCCGGGCACGTCCGTGTCGTTCCACCAGTAGCTGGGCATCACGCCGTAGTAGCCGTCCATCAGGGCCGCATTCTCGCCCAGGATGTTGATCACGTCGGTGTTGATGCTCCAGTTGACGCCGCCGACGACGACATCATCCCAGGCGTCCAGCGCGCGCAGGGTGCCGATGACCTGGGCCGGGCCGAAGGAGAGCGACTGGACGTAGATGACGTTCGCGCCGCTGACCAGCAGGTTTTGCAGCTGCCCGGTCACGTCGGTCGTCGGGGAGACTTCCTGCGACTCCAGCGGCAGGACGGTGATGCCCAGCTCTTCGGCAAACGCCAGCGCTTCCGGTGTGGTCGCGCCTGCGCCGAACGAGTTGGCCCAGCCGATGACGCCGACCACAATGTCGTCGCCCGCGCCTTCCGGCTTGATGTCGTCCCAGTTGTCGCTGGCCCACTGCAGGAAGCCACCGAACTGGTCAGGGTAGATGGGACCCGCGCCGAACGTGTAGCCGTTGCGCGGAATGTAGAACGCTTCGGAGTTCAGACCGGCGGTCAGGTTCGGAATCTGGTCTTCGATGACGCGATCCTTCAGGGCGATGGCTGCGCCGCTGCCGTAGGTCAGCACGAACAGCGGGGCCGGGTCTTCGGCGCGATACTGCTCGTAGACGGCCAGCTCCTGCTCCGGATCGTACTGCGAATCCTCCAGCCGGGCCTCCAGCATGATGCCGCAGACGCCGCCCTCGGCGTTGATGCGGTCGATGCCGTCCTGCGAACCGGTGATGAAGCCGTCGCCCAGAATCTGGGACAGCGGCCCGGTCAGACCGGCTGACTGGTAGATGATGATCGTCTCACCTTCGTAGGTCTCCTCGCATTCGCCGCCCAGCAGCCTGTTGACCGCCGCGCCGGCGGCCGCCTCAGCAGCCGCTTCGACCGTCGGGGCCAGCTCTTCGACGGCCGCCTCAACCGTTGGCGGCAGCTCTTCGACAGCCGCCTCGACCGTCGGTTGCAGCTCTTCCACCGCCGCCTGAACGGTCGGCTGCAGCTCTTCGGCCGCTGCCTGAATCGTCGGGGCCAGCTCTTCGGCCGCCGCCTGAATCGTCGGTGCGGCTTGCTCGACCGCTTCCTGAACTTGACCGCCGCACGCCACGAGCGCCAGGCTGCCTATTGCCAACAACATCACAAACCATAGCTTCTTCATCGTTCCTTCTCCTTTTCTTGTCCTGCTCACAATGAAACACAATCCACTCTCATCTGACACAACCAACAACACCGGCCGACTGTCGCTAGCGCGAGAACGGCCTGAGACGCCACGACGCCTTGAACAGCTGCCAGCGGTGGGCCAGCCCTCGCGGTTCGAAAATCAGGAACAGCATCAGCACCAGCCCGAAGAAGATGGGCCGGAATGAAGTCAGGAAACGGGCCGCCTGGTCGGGGAACAGATCGGCCATCGCCCCGCCCGCCAGCCCCGCCAGATCGTCGAGCACCAGGACAAAGGTGACGCCCAGGAAGGGACCCAGATTGGTGCCCAGCCCGCCGATGACCAGCATGCCGAGCAGGATGATCGACTCGTCCAGCCCGTAACCGAACTCAGTGCCCACGCCGCGCTGGCTGTGGGCCTTCAGCGCGCCGGCCACGCCGGCCAGGAAGGAGGCGATGAAGAACGCCCGCAGCTTGTAGCCAAACAGGTTGACGCCCAGCAGTTCGGCCGCCAGATCGTTGTCGCGCACGGAAACGAAGGCGCGGCCCAGCCGGGTGCGGGAGATGTTGAGCGTCAGCAGGGTCGTGATGAGCAGCACGGTCAGCGACAGGTAGAAGTATTGGTTCACTTCGCTAAAGGTGATGCCGAACAGCACCGGCACCGGTACGTCGATGCGGCCCGTGGCCCCGCCCAGCAGGTCGGGGAAGATGTGGCGGCTGAGCCAGGGAATGATGAACTGCGCCGCCAGTGTGGCCATCGCCAGGTAGAACCCCTTCACTCGCAGCGACGGCAGCCCAAAGATCAGCCCGACCAATCCGGTCATCAGCCCGGCAGCCAGAATGGCCAGCGGGAAAGGCAGTCCAAGATAGATTGTTGTCAGGGCGGACGTATAGCCGCCCACCAGCATGAATGCCGCCTGGCCCAGCGAAATCTGGCCCGTGTAGCCGGTCAGGATGTTCAGCCCCTGGACGGCGATGATGGTGTAGGCGATCTGGTTGGCGGTGCTGACCACGTAGGCGCTGCCCCACAGCGGCGCGGTGTAGGCCGCGATAAGCGCCAGCGCCAGGACCACCCACTGCCACGGTTGGCGAATAACGGACGCATCCTGTTCGTAACTGCGGTCAAAGTCGCCCGCGGGACGGAGTGCTGCCATGCGTTAGACCCTCTCGATCCGTTTCTCGCCAAACAGCCCTTCCGGCCGGATGATCAAGACGATGAGCAGCAGCACATACGGGGCAATCTCCGACGAGCTGCGCACAATGGGCACCGACGACGCCTGGACCAGCGCCGCCGCCAGCCCCACCAGCAAGCCGCCGAGAATCGCGCCGGGGAACGACTGCAGCCCACCCAGCAGACGGCCGGAAAGGCGACCAGGGCCACGGTGGCCAGGCTGATACTGACGCCGGTCTGCGTGGCCAGCAGCACCCCGCCGACGGTGGCGATGATGCCCGCAATGGCCCACGACAGGCCGAAGACGCGCGGCACGTTGATGCCCACGCTGCGCGCCAGCTCGTGGTCCTCAGATGTGGCCCGCATGGCCAGCCCGGTGCGGGTGAACTGGAAGAACAGGATGAAGATGATGGCCACAATGATGGCCACCACGAACGTCGCCAGCAGCGCCTGCTTGATGATGATCGTGTCGTTGAACGCGCCGGGGAACGGGACAGCGATCACATCGCTGGGCGAGAAGGGCGCCGGGAAGTTGTTCTTCGGATCAATGCCAAAGACGATCGACACGACCCCTTCCAGGAAGAACGACAACCCCAACGTCAGCAAGATGATGGCCAGCACCGGTTGGCCGGTCATTGGCCGCAGCGCCAGCCGCTCGATGAGCCAGCCGACGCCGGCCATCGCCACAATGGCCAGCAAGACGGCCGCCCACAGTGGCAGATTGATTAACTCGCTGCCGCTCTCGGTGCCGCCCGCAAACCACCATGTCAGGTAGGCGCCCAGCATGACCAGATGGCCGTGGGAGAAGTTGAACACCTCCGACGAACGATAGATGAGGACGATGCCCAGGGCGATGATGGCGATGATGCCGCCATTGAGCACGCCTGTGGCAAACTGTTGGGGGACAAGGGCCCAATTCATGTGCCGGTGACCTCCTCTGTTTTGTCTATATTTTCACTATTGTCAGAGGGCGGGGCGGCGAGCGTCATGAGATGGATCTCCGTCTCGATGAACCCTTCACGACCGTCCTGATAGCGCACCGGTGCGCGGACCTGGATCGTCTCCGAGCCGTCATAGAGCGCTTCGATAATCTCGCTGTACCGGTCGTACAGAAAGCCGCGCCGCAGCTTGCGGGTGCGCGTCATCTCCGCTTCGTCGGCGTCGAACTCCTTGTGCATCAGCACAAAGCGGCGCACGCGGGCGGCAGGCGGCAGCGTGGCGTTCACATCTTCCACAGCCGCCCGGACCAGGTCGTAGACCTGCGGCTTCTGCGACAGATCGACAAAGGTGGTGTAGGGCAGGCGATTCTTCTCCGCCCATTGGCCGGTGTTTTCGAAGTCGATGATGATCAGCGCCGTCACGAAATCGCGCGTCTCGCCACCCACCGCCATCACGTCGCGGATATACGGGCTGAACTTCAGCCGCCCTTCAATGAACTGGGGCGAGAAGCGCTCGCCGTTGGCCAGTGTCAGCAAATCCTTCACCCGGTCGAGGTAGATGATGTGGCCGTCTTCGTCGATGTAGCCCGCGTCCCCGGTGCGGAACCAGCGCGTGCCGTCCGGTTCGACCAGGATGTCGGACGCCGTCGCCTCGTCGTTTTTGTAATAGCCCTGCATCACGGTGGGGCCGGCGATTTGCAGCTCGCCTTCCGGGGAGGTGCGAATGTCGATGCCCGGCGCCGGCTGGCCCACACTGGCGAACTTGATGTCGTTGTCGCGGTGGAGCGTCGCCCCGCCGGTCACCTCGGTCACACCATAAATCTGCTTCAGGTTGATGCCCAGCGCGTGGAAGAAGCGCATGGCGTCGGGGCTGAGGGCGGAGCCGGCGGTGTAGGCGGCCCGCACCCGCGAGAGGCCCATCTGGTTGCGCAGCGGTCCAAAGACCAGCCAGTCGCCCAGCGTGTAGCGCGTGCGCAGCCCCAGCCCTGCCTCGTCACCGGTGAAGCGGATGTCGGCCATCTCATAGCCCACCGGCAGAAATGCTTCGTACAACTTGCGGTTGATCCACGAGGCGTCGTTCATCTGCACCTGCACCGTCGCCACCAGCGAATCCCACAGGCGGGAGTTGTAGAACAACATCTCCGGCGCGATTTCGCGGATGTTCTGGCGCACTGTCTCCGGCTCTTCCGGGAAGTTGAGCACGACCCCGGCGGTCACATGGGCGGCAATGCCCAGGATCGGCTCGGCAATCCAGCTCATCGGCATGAAGCTGACGTGGTTGTCGGTGGGCAGGCGCGGGTCGACGGTCTGGTAGAGGTTGATGGCGCTCAGAATGTTGTCGTGGCTGAGCATGACGCCCTTGGGCAGGCCGGTGGTGCCGGAGGTGTAGCAGAGCATCGCCAGGTCGCCCGCGTCGCCCAGCGCCACTTCGGTCAGAAAGCGATTGGGTTCCTGCTCCGCCAGCTCCCGCCCGAGCGCCAGCAGCTCGTCGAACGGCATGAGCCACGGCTCGTCGTAGTTCCACAACCCTTTGTCGTCCCAGTAGATGATGCGCTTGACGTTGGGGATGTCGTCCTTGATGGCCAGCATCTTGTCGCACTGCTCCTGGTCTTTGGCCATGACGAACGTCGCGTCGCTGTGGTTGATGACGTAAGCCATCTCTTCCGGGCGGGCGTCGGTGAACAGGCCGACCTGGACGGCCCCGGCTGCTTGCAGGCCCATGTAGGCCCAGAAGTGGAAGCGGTCGTTATCGCCGACGGTGCAAATCTTGTCACCGCGCCGCGCCCCCAGGCGCATCAGGCCCAGCGTCACCGCCCGGACATGCTCGACCGATTCCGGCCACGTCCATTCGCGCCAGATGCCGAACTCCTTCTGGCGCAGGGCGGTTTTCTCCGGCCCTTGCGCTTCGGCCTGGGCCAGAAAGCGCTGCGGCCCGGTGCCGACGGGCGTCCAGACTGCGGTGGGAGGGGATGGGGCTGTTGTGGTCATGCTTCTCCCAGATACGCCTTGATCACTTCAGCGTCGTTCTTAATCTCATCCGGTGTGCCGTCGGCAATCTTGCGGCCAAAGTCGAGCACCACGACCCGGTCAGAAATGTCCATGACCAGACCCATGTCGTGCTCAATCAGCACAATCGTCACACCGCGCCGCTCGTAGATGTCGAGGATGAAGCGGGCCATGTCTTCCTTTTCCTCGACGTTCATGCCCGCCATCGGTTCATCGAGCAGGAGCAGCTGCGGCTCCATGGCCAGCGCCCGGCCCAGCTCCACGCGCTTGCGCAGGCCGTAGGGCAGCGCCCCGACAATTGCCTTGCGGATGTGGGCGATCTCTAGGAAGTCGATGATCTCCTCGACGATGCGCCGGTGTTCCGTTTCCTCGCGCCGGGCCGCGCCCCAATAGAACATGCTCTGGAGCATATTCTGCTTCATATAGATGTGGCGGGCAGCCATCAGGTTGTCCAGCGTGCTCAGTCCAGTGTAGAGGGCGATATTCTGGAAGGTACGGGCCAGGCCCAGGGTGGCGATTTTGTGGGTCGGGGTGGTGGTCAGGTCGGCGGGCGCATCGCTGTTGGCTGCGTTCAGGTAGATGTTGCCCACCTGGGGCCGGTAGAAGCCGCTGATGCAGTTGAGAATGGAGGTTTTGCCGGCGCCGTTGGGGCCAATGATGGCTCGGATCTCGCCGCGCTGCACGTCAAAGCTGACGTCACTCAGAGCCGCGTTGGCTCCGAAGAACAACGATACCTCGTCAACAGTTAAGATGGCAGATTGTTCACTCATTCGGCGCGATGTGGGAATCGTGGAATTTTGTCCGCTGCCGGTATGGATTTCGCTTCGTATGGGATTAAACAGCAAAGCCTGAACTTGTCTAGAAGTTATCATATCCTGCGTTGATTGCCAAGAGTCATAATTCACGGTTGGGAAGCGGCGAACGACCCAACGCCCCTGCTGGAAAGCTCCCGCGAACGTATCGTGATTCAGCCCGGCTGTGGTATCCTAGATTCATGCCCATCATGCGTGGCGGGTCGCCGCCGGCCCGGCCGCAGAGCGAGACAACCCATGAGCGCGACTTTGATTCCCGATTCCCATCTTGATTTGCTTGAAGGCCCCCATCTGGCCGTCATGACCACTGTGGCCCAGCAGAGCCGGCCCGAGAACAGCGTGGTCTGGTGCGCCTGGGATGGCGAAGATGTCTTCATCAGCACATTCGACACCACCCGCAAAGCCCACAACATCCGCAGCAACCCGTGGGTGGCGCTGACCGTCATCGACCCGCACGATCCGTATCGCTGGATCGACGTGCGCGGCCACGTCGAGGAGATGGTCCCCGACGACGATTACGTCATCCTCGACCGGCTGGCGAAGCTCTACACCGGGGCCGACAGCTACTACGGTGGCGTGGCGCCGGAAGGCCTGCGGGGACAGGAGCCGCGCGTCGTCGTCCGCATCCGGCCCGAGCATGTGGTGGTGTATCCATGAGCGAACGGCCGCCAGTCCAACGTGGCGCACCGTCCGCGCCGGAGAGCGAACGGCCGTCTGAACTCGGCCGCCAGGTGCTGGCGGCCGAACACGACTACATCGCCCAGACCGCGTTCCAGGCCAACGAAGACCGGGCGCGGGCATCCCAATACTTCCTCGTCACCTTTGCCACGCTCATTGCGGCGCTGCTGTCGGTCCAGATCGACGGCATTGACCAGAGTCAACTCTACCTGACCTTCGTCGTCATCTTCGTCCTGCTGTCGGCGCTGGGGCTGATCACCCTGCTGGAACTGGTGCGGCTGCGGACGGCGTGGCTGGAGAGCGTCCGGGCCATGAACCAGATCAAGGCCCGCGCCCTGGAGCAAGACCCGGCGTTGGCCGGCTACTTCCGCTGGGACAGCAGCAACGTCCCGCCCGCCTTCAAGCTGCGCAGCCTCGGCTTCCTGCAAGCGGTGTCGGTGTCGCTGCTGAGCGGGCTGGCGCTGGGAGCGGCCGTTGCCTTTGGGTCACTGGCGGGCGGCGCGGCGACCGTGCCCTGGGGGCTGAGCCTGCTGGCCGGGTTGGTTTGCGCGGGTGGCTTGCTGCTGCTTGGCTATGTGCTGCCACTACATCGGAACGATCGATGACCACAATCGAGCCTGACTTCACCCTCCGCCCCTTGACGGCCGGCGACCTCCCCCGCCTGGCCGAAATCGACCGCACGGAGACGATTCCAGCCGCTTACCTCCAGCACGGCGAGCGGCTGGAGGAGATCGCGGTTAACTGGCAAGCCTCGCCCTGGGACCCGGACGGCGACCACGAGCACAGCGTGGCCTTTGAGATCGCCTTCTGCCGGAGCCACCTGGACCGCGGCGGCCGTTTGCTGGGCGCGTTTGTGCCGGCGTCGGACGGCGCGGAGGCGTTGGCCGGGGTGGGCATCATGACGCCGGAGGTGCGGCCCGGCGTGGCCCAACTGGCGTTCCTCCACGTCAGCGAGCAGTTCCGTGGGCAGGGCGTGGGCCGGGCGCTGGCGACCGCGCTGGAGCAGTTGGCCCGCGACAGTGGGGCAACGCAGATGGTCGTCTCCGCCACGCCTACGAAAGCGACGGTCGACTTCTACCAATCCTTCGGCTTCACCCCCGACGCCGGCCCGCTGCCGGAGCTGCTGGCGCTGGAGCCGCAAGATATCCATCTACGTAAACGATTAGGCTGAGCGTCCTCGTTCCCCGATCTGGCGCTCGACTTGCTATACTCAGTCTTAGTATGAGCAAAACGAGTCCCCTGTCCGACCAACCCATTCTCGTCACCGGCGCCACCGGTTATATCGGCGCGCGCCTGGTGCCTCGGCTGCTGGAGGCGGGCTACCGCGTCCGCGTCCTTGTGCGCGACCCCAGCCGGCTCGACGGCCGTCCCTGGCAGGATGACGTGGAGGTCGTGACCGGCGACGTGCTCAAGCCGGAGACGCTGCCAGACGCGCTGGAAGGGGTGACTGCCGCCTACTATCTTATCCACAGTATGGCGGGCAACGATGACTTCCACGACCGGGACGTTGTGGCCGCACGCAACTTTGGTCAGGCGGCTGCCGCCGGCGGGGTGGGCCAGATCATCTATCTGAGCGGACTGGGTGACGATTCCGAAGAGTTGTCGGAACATCTGGAGTCGCGCCACGCCACCGGCAAGGCGCTGCGCGAGTCGGGCGTGCCGGTGACCGAGCTGCGGGCGGCCGTCATTGTCGGTTCCGGCAGCCTGTCGTTTGAGATGATCCGCAACCTGACCGAGCGCCTGCCGGTCATGATTGTGCCCAAGTGGGCCGACACCCGCATTCAACCGATTGGCATCCGTGAGGTGCTGGCCTATCTGGCAGCCGCGCTGGAAACGCCCGCAGCCAGGGGCGAGACGGTCGAGATCGGCGGCTCGGATGTGCTGACCTACGCGGAGATGATGACCGTCTACGCCGAGGAGCGCCGCTTGCAGCGCTGGCTGATTCGCGTGCCGGTGCTGACGCCCCGTCTGTCGTCCTACTGGGTGCACTGGGTGACGCCTGTTCCGGCATCGGTGGCCCGCCCGCTCATCGAGGGCTTGCGCAATGAAGTGGTCGTCAAGGATGATTCGGCGCAGCGACTATTCCCCGACATGGAGCAGGCCAGCTACCGGACGTCGGTTCGTCGGGCGCTGGACCGCATTCGCGAGGGCGACCTGGAGTCCATCTGGAGCGATTCGCTGAGCAGCAGCCAGGGCGACCAGAAGCCGGCTACCTTCCGGCTGGAGCAGGGCATGTTCATCGAGCGGCGCGAACAGACCATCGACGCCGCGCCCCATGAGGTCTACCGGGCGTTCACCAGCCTGGGTGGTAAGCAGGGGTGGCTGGCGTTCGACTGGGCCTGGAAACTGCGCGGCCTGCTCGACCGGCTGGTGGGCGGGGTAGGTATGCGCCGTGGCCGGCGCGATGCCCAGGAAGTGCGGGTGGGCGACGCCATCGACTTCTGGCGGGTCGAAACGGTGGAAGAAGATCGCCTGCTGAGGCTGCGGGCGGAAATGAAAGTGCCGGGTCGGGCCTGGTTGCAGTTTGAGGTCGAGCCGATCGGCGACGGCCAATCCAAACTCGTGCAGACCGCCTACTTCGCCTCGCGCGGATTGGCCGGGCAGCTTTACTGGTACGCTCTGTACCCGATTCACGGCTTCATTTTTGGTCAGATGCCGGTGCAGGTGGGTGAGCTGGCCGAGCAGATGGCCGTGCCCGCGCCGGTCAGTTAGCCGTTTGCCCGCCGCTGCCCGCCACCTCTTGCGCCAGCAGCGCCTCTTTCCGCTCCACGCCCCAGCGATAGCCACCCAGCCCGCCGTCACTGCGCACGACGCGGTGACAGGGGATGATGACCGCCAGCTTGTTGGCCGCGCATGCTCCCGCCACGGCCCTCACCGCGTTCGGCTTGCCGATGGCCGCCGCAATCTCGCTGTACGTGGCGGTCGTGCCTGGCGGAATCTGCCGCAGCGCCGCCCACACTTGCTGCTGAAAGGCCGTGCCCTGAATGTCGAGCGGCAGATCGAACGAGGGCGGCGACTCGTCGATTAGCGTCACGACGGCTGCCACGGTGTGGCTGAACGCGTCGTCTCCGGCCACGAGCGTCGCCTGGGGGAAGCGCTCTTGCGTGGCCGCCATCAGCTCCTCCGGCGAATCCCCCAACCCGATGTGGCAGATGCCTCGTTCTGTGGCTGCCACGACCACATAACCAAGCGAGCAGGGCGCGACCGCCATCTGGATCGTTTCCCCCGGCCCGCCTTGCTGGTAGGTGCGTGGGGACATACCGAGCGTCTCCCCGGCTTCATCGTACATGCGGCTGCTGCTGGCATAGCCTGCATCGTATAGGGCATCGGTCACAGTGGAACGCTCCTGTAGGGTGGTCCGCAGCCGCTCGGCGCGGCGCTGGCGGGCATAGGCGTTGGGCGTGATGCCGGTCGCCTGTTTGAACAGTCGGTGAAAGTGGAACGGGCTGAGGCCGGCGTCTGCTGCCAACTCGTCAAGCGAAAGCAGCTCGTCCGCCTCGTCCATCCGGCGGCACGCCTGGGCAATCGCGCTGGCGTGGGCGGTCTGCCGGTCGAGCAGGCGCGGCGTGCACCGCTTGCAGGGCCGAAACCCGGCGGATTCAGCATCGGGCCAGTCGTCGAAGAAGCGGACGTTGTCCCGCTTCGGCCGCCGCGAGGAGCAACCGGCCCGGCAGTAAATGCCGGTTGTAACCACGGCATAGACAAACTCCGGTCGCGCTGTTTCGTCGCGTTCGAGGACGGCCGTCCAGCGATCGAGTTGTTCTGTGGGTTGTACGCCATTCCACTCATTCATAGCGACTATTCTACGCTGCTTGCGTCCTTGCTTCTACCGATATCTTGCGCCGTAATTCTGCCACAAGAGGTACCCAACGATACTGGACGGCGACAGGCGTTACTTTTAGACTGGTATTGTCACTATATAAGTAGATGACACACGCGGTGTGATGGGCGACAGCCGGAAAGGAGCCAATGATGAACCGTCGAACTCGCTTGACGATCTTGATAACAATGACCTTGCTTGTTGCGGGCGTAGCGGCCGTGCGCCTTGGCCGCGCACAGGGCGAACCCAGGCTCTTCCTGCCTACCGTGCTGGGGACGGTGGCCAATCTGGGTGGCCATGAGAGTATCACCGCGTATACCGGGCCGGAGACCTGCGTGGCCTGTCACCGGACCGAGGCTGAGGAGATGCATGGGTCGGTCCATTACCAACTGTCCGGCCCAACGCCTAACGTGCCCAACATTCCCGGCCCGGCGGGTAAGGGGGACGGGGGCATGAACACCTACTGCGGGGCCATTATCACGTCTCGCGACGTGACGTGCGCGGGCTGCCACAGCAGCTACGGACAGCAGCCCACAGCCGAACCGACCCAGGCCCAGCTGAACAACATCGACTGCATGATGTGCCATCAGATTGATTACGCCCGCAAGGCCGCCGGACCTTACGAGCGGTGCCGGCCATTGGGCAAGACGGCCAGCCGCTCACCATTCAGCTGCCGGTTGAGGATGAGAACGGGTTCCACTTCATGCCCGACGAATCGAAGATGACCCTATCGCTGGTGGAAGCGGCGCAGACCGCCGGACCGACGACCCGCGCCACCTGCCTGCGCTGCCACGCCAACGCCGCCGGCAGCGACGGAGCCAAACGCGGCGACCTGTCGTCGGTGACCGTCAGCCCGCCCCTGTCGTCGGACATTCACATGAGTCCGCAGGGCGAGGACTTCACCTGCTCCGAGTGCCACGACGCGGGTGACCACCGGGTCAGCGGTCGCGGGTTGGACTTGCGCCCCAATGACAGTGACGAGAAGTCGGATTGTACAACCTGCCACACCGACCGGCCCCACGACGATTACAACGCCCGCAACGGCGAGTCGCGGGACGTCCACGCCGGGCGCGTGGCCTGCCAGACCTGCCACATTCCGACCTATGCCAAAGACGTCAGCACGGAACTGGAGCGTGACTGGCTGGAGCCTGAATGGTGGCCGGGGGCATTCGGCGGCCAGGGCGGGTGGAAGCCGGCCGAGGTGCGCGCCAGCAACGTCATTCCCAGCTATGATTGGTTTGACGGCACCAGCGAGGTTTACCTGCTGGGCCAGGCGCCTTCCCGGAACGCGGACGGTGAGTACGAGTTTGGCGTTCCGTTGGGTGATGTCAATTCACCCGGCGCGCGCATCTTCCCGCTCAAAGAGCACCGCTCCATCTCCGCCCGTCATGACGCCACCGGCCAGATGATTCCCCACTCGACGGAGGTCTTCTTCCGCACGGGCGACTTTGCGGCGGCTGTTGCTTCCGGCATGGAGCAGGTCGGTCTGACCGGCAGCTACACGCTGGTGCCGGTCCACACATTCCAGACGATCAACCACGGCGTTGCCGTCGAGGATCAGGCGCTGGCCTGCGCGTCATGCCACGCGGACACCGGCGGCGGCGGTGACGACGACGACGGGGCAGCCAGCCGTCTGGCCAACGCTCCGCGCATGGACCTGGTTGGGGTATTGGGCTACGAGCTGAACGGCCCGGCATCGGCCGTCTGCACCCAGTGTCATGAGCCTGAAGAAGCTGAGGGCTTCTACGAGCTGCACGAAAAGCACGTCCGCGAAGAAGGGTATGACTGCGCCTGGTGCCACACCTTCAGCCGGCCGGATCGGGGGCTGGAGCGGCCGTAGCTACCTCACCGGCGTGGACGAGCTGTACGGCAAGATGAACCGTAAGCCAGCCCGGGCACAATGACGGGGAGGTCATTATGCTCGCCATATACCTCAGTTGCGCTATGGCCGGGCCGCGGGATGTGGTCGCTGCCAGTTGAGGCCGCGGCCCAGGAGCCGCCTCAGTGACGCGCCAATTCGTGCGTTGGCCCGGCAACGAATCATGCGTCTGTACACCGCGTCAACCGGCACGCGAACTATGCTATACTCGCTTCGTCGAGTCCAATCCGAGGAACATCGCGCATGAACGAGAGCGAAAAGCAACAGATGATTGCCTACCGGCAGCGCTGGGCGAAAATGGCGGAAATTGAGCGCAATGAGGAGGCTCAGCGATCCATCGAAGAGCGGTGGATGCGCATGAACTTTCTCTATGGGTTCGCCAAAGCGATGGGCCTTGAGTTTGCTAAAGATGAGTCAGACGAGGAGGTCAACCGGCGATGGGCGACTCTGAGGAAAGTAATGTAAAACCGCCGGATTCCCTACAACCCTTTCTCGTTCCTTTGGCCGCCATTCAACGCGCCTTGGCGTCTATACAGCAAGAAGGGCTTGTTGTTGGCGGGGTGGCGGCGAGTTTGCTGGGCAACCCGCGACTTACTGCAGACATTGACGTGCTTACACTCATTGAAGCAATCCGAGAACGTAGAAGACCTGTTGCCGGATGTCGCCGGCGAAGACAACGGGGAAGGCAACTGTGAGCATCGTCTTGATCGCTGCCGCGTTGAGTTTGCCGGGCGTGGAGAGATCATGGATGCTGCTTGGAACTGCGACCGGATGGAAGCATGTTATCAGCACCAAAGGCGATATCGAAGATGGGCACTGTTGGTCCGGCGACATTGAGGGCAGAAGCAATCGACCTGGTACGATTCGCAACCCATGGCAGTATGGTGCGAACACAATTCGAACCTGGGATCTCTATTTCAATCACGTGCTGATCAAGGGACCTGAGCGTCAGAAAGCAATTGCGTCAGCGCGTACCAGGAAGGCGACAACCTGTACATGAGCATTGCGAAGGATAGTCGCAGTCAATGGGCTCCAACTTGATAGGCACGATATCAGTCATTGGGTAAGTCAGATTGCTCGATCGAGGCATTCTGGAATGCCAGAACTGTCGGCATCCCTTCAGGATCCAGTACAAGACGGACCGTAAGCAACGTCCGGCATAATGACAGTGGGTCATTATGCTTGCCAAGATTCTCAGCTGCGCCATCGTCGGCCTGGAGCCGGAACCGGTCGAGGTCGAAGTCGATATCGTCCGCGGCCAGCCGTACTTCGCGCTCGTCGGGCTGCCGGATGCGGCCGTCCGCGAGAGCCGCGACCGGGTCTACGCCGCCATTAAGAACAGCGGGCTGGAGTTCCCCGGCAACCAGCGCATCACCGTCAACCTCGCCCCGGCCGATTTGCGTAAGGAAGGCCCGGCGTATGACCTGCCCATTGCCGTCGGCGTGCTGGCGGCCACCAACCAGGTCTGGCCCGACCGGCTGGAAGGGGCGCTCTTCGTGGGCGAGCTGTCGCTGGACGGCACCACCCGCCACACGAAAGGCATCCTGCCGCTGGCGGCGCTGGCCCGCGAACGCGGTTTGCAACGGGTCTTTGTCCCCGAAGTCGACGCCCCGGAAGCGGCGCTCATGCCCGATATCGACGTCATCCCTGTCCGCGATCTGACCGACCTGGTCGGCCACCTGACCGGACTGCGGGCGATTGAGCCGCTGACGGTTGACCTCTCCACATCGCTCAACGGCAACGTCACCTACGCCACCGACTTCGCCGACATTATGGGCCAGGAGCACGTCAAGCGGGCGATGGAGATCGCTGCGGCGGGCGGCCACAACGCCTTGATGACCGGCCCGCCCGGTTCCGGCAAGACGCTCATCGCCAAAGCGCTGCCCAGCATCTTGCCCAGCATGAACGTGGACGAGGCGCTGGAGGCGACCAAGATTTACAGCGTGGCCGGGCATGCTGCCGCCCGACACGCCGCTCATTCGCGAACGGCCGTTTCGCTCGCCCCACCACACGATCAGCTACGCCGGTCTGGTGGGCGGCGGGGCGTGGCCGCGGCCGGGCGAGATTTCGCTGGCCCATCGCGGCGTGCTGTTTCTGGACGAGCTGCCGGAGTTTGGCGAGCGACTGATCGAAGTGCTGCGCCAGCCGATGGAAGGGGTGCCGCGGGAAATCTCCATCTCGCGGGCGACAGGCAGCGTGACCTTCCCGGCCAACTTCATGCTCATCGCCGCCCAGAACCCGTGCCCGTGCGGCTACTACGGCGACCCGACCCACGCCTGCAGCTGCTCCAACCAGATGGTCACCCGCTACCAGAAGCGCATCTCCGGCCCGCTGCTGGACCGCATCGACCTGCACGTCGAGGTGCCGCGCGTGGCGTACGAGAAGCTGACGGCCGAACGGCGCGGCGAACCGTCGGCCGTCGTTCGCGCCCGCGTAGAAGCGGCCCGCGAGCGGCAAAACGCCCGCTTTGCCGGTCGGGATGACCTGAGCGCCAACGCCGACATGGGGCCGGGCGACGTGCGCCAGCACTGCCCGCTCGACCCGACCGGCCGCCAGCTGATGCAGAACGCCATGGCCCAACTCGGCCTGAGCGCCCGCGGCTACCATCGCGTGCTCAAGGTCGCCCGCACGATTGCCGACCTGGCCGGGTCCGACCAGATCGAAGCGGCCCATCTGGCAGAGGCGCTGCAGTATCGGGCGCGGGGGAAGTAGGCGGCCGTTACCCTCCAGCAGCATCTGACGGGGCGTTGGACTGTCTCATTCGTATCAGGCACCTGCATCGCCTCGCAACCCTCCAGCCTCCTCGATCTGCGCCCACGCCCTTGATCAGGCTTCCTCCTTGCGGTATCTTCTCCGTGGCGAATGGTACCGGCTCGCATGGTGGCCGTCTTGCAGTGCCGCTCCGTTGATGGCCGATTTGTTGCGACACCTGAGTGAGGAACAATGTGACTGATCCGACAAACAAGGCAGCCGCTTTCCGTCCATCGATCCCGGCCTGGCGTCGATCATGGCCGCTGTGCTCGCTTTGGTCGGCGTGCTGGCGACGGTTGGGTGCAGCGCGATCCGGCTGCCGGAACCATGACGCACAACAGCCGTCGTGACGGCGAACCACAGCCACGCCCGATTCTCGCCGGCGCCAACCGACACGCCGTCGCGGCCACATCGCCACCGCGACCCTGCGCCAACCCGACGCGGCTGCCCGGCGTTATCGCTCCTCAGTCAGGCCGGCCCCGCAGGAGGCTGAGTGCCATCCAGAAGACGTGGCGGCGCCTGCTGAACACGGCGCGGCCAGAGGCCGCTTCTGGTGCGCGATGCGTTTGACAACCAACGATTACGGTTGGCCGGAAGGGGAGGAAGTCGGCCAGGGGGCAGTGGCTGTGCCTGGGATTCAGGAGGGACAGTACCAGATGAGCCGTCGGCACGCAGACGGCCCGTCTGGTGCGCCGCGCCGCTGCCACGACAGGCGGCCGAGTTTCGTGACCGAAGTCCGATCTGACCTGGACGAAGGCCAGTCAGCGCCGACCTCTTCTTCAACTATCGCATTTCGCCCGATCGCCAGAACTTCTACTCCAGTGTGGGCCAGAACCGCACACACAAACGGTGTGGGTAACCGGTGGAATCAGGGCGTTGAGCAACATCATACCGAAGTCGTTCGCGCCGCAGTTGAACGAGACGGGCGCCAACACGCTGGCGGTACGGCCGATGGCCCGGCCCACGCGCATCTACCTGAACGGCGATCTCGTTGCTATGTTCAGACGATGACCGCCACGAGTCGGGCACGTTCAGTTTCTCGACCACTTTGCACCAACCCAACAGCGACGAAACTCTGATCGTCGACAACTTTGAGCTGCGGGGCAGTAGCGGTCTGCGTTGCTGCTGCCGGAGTCCAACGTCGCTGCCATCAACACGACCGGGACGAATCATCTGGCTGTTGTGGTCGATGGCGCCAAGCATGCGCTGCTGCTCAACGACGAACTCGTCGCCTTTCTGACAGACGATCGACTGGCGACCGGAACGCTAAGCTTGTCGGTCACACTGCGCGAGCTAAATGCGACCGAGACGATGATCCTCGACAATTTTGAACTGTACGGCAACTGAGCCGGCGCGAGCAGGCCGATGACCCAACCACCCCCCAACAGCACCCACCCCCTCACCCGCGCCGAGTGGCGACAGCTGGCTGTGCAGCCAACCACGACCGCAGGACGAAGGCGTCTGGCTCATCAGCTACAAGAAGGCCACGGGCAAGCCCGCCATGACCTATGACGAGGCCGTGGAGGAAGCGCTCTGCTGGGGTTGGGTGGACAGCAAGCCGCGCAAGCTGGATGAGGCGCGCTCGATGCTCTACTTCGCCCCGCGCAAGGGCGGCAGCGGCTGGTCGCGGCCGAACAAGGAGCGGGTGGAGCGGGCCATCGCCACCGGGCAGATGACCCCCGCCGGTCTGGCGAAGATCGAAGCGGCCAAGGCGGACGGCACGTGGACGATGCTCGACGCGGTGGAGAATCTGGAAGTGCCCGACGACCTGGCGGCCGAATTCGACGCCTACCCCAGCGCCCGTGCCAACTGGGAGGCGTTCCCTCGCTCGGCCAAACGGGGCATCCTCGAATGGATTATCCAGGCCAAACGACCGGAGACGCGGGCCAAGCGGGTCGAAGAGACGGCCCGGCTGGCCCAGGACAACATCCGCGCCAACCAGTGGCCGAAACCCAAATCAACCCGGGAAGTGACCGATGAAATCTGAAAAAGAGAAGATGCTGGCCGGGGAGCTGTACGTGGCGCTCGACCCGCAGCTAACGGCCGAACGCAAACGCGCCCGGCAGCTGACCCACCGCCTGAACGTGACCGACTACGGCGACGAGGACGCTACGCAGGCGATCGTCGCCGCGCTGCTGCCCAACGCCGACCCGACGATCTGGCTGGAGCCGCCGTTCTACTGTGACTATGGCTACAACATCTACGCCGAGAGAGAACGTCTTCTTCAACTTCAACTGCGTCGTGCTGGATGTCATGCCGGTGCGCATCGGGGCGCGGACGTTGTTCGGGCCGAATGTGCAGATCTACACGGCCACCCATCCGATCGACGCGGCCGAACGGGCCAAAGGGCCGGAGTTCGCCAGAGCGATCACCATCGGCCGCGACTGCTGGATTGGCGGCAGCGCCATCCTGTCGCCCGGTGTGACGATCGGCGACCGGGTGATCGTCGGCGCGGGTGCGGTGGTGACGAAAGACGTGGCCGACGACATGATCGTGGTTGGCAACCCGGCGCGGCCCCTCCAACCGAAAGAAGCTAGGGAGCATGATGGTATGGACCCACTCCCTCCATTCGCCAAAGCCGCCCTGCTGGGCGCACCGCACGACGCCAACAGCTCCTTCCTGCGCGGCTGCGCGTTGGCCCCGGCCCGCATCCGCGAGACGCTCCACAACGGCAGCAGCAACATGACCACCGAACTCGGCGTGTGGTGCTGGACGAAGGCGGCTGGATCGACGCGGGTGATGTGGTTGTGCCGCCGCAGCCGGGGGACGCCCCCGCCATCACCGCGGCCGTTTCTGCGCTGCGCGGAGCAGGGCTCGCGCGTGCTGGCGCTGGGCGGCGATCATTCCGTCACCTACCCGATCATCCGGGCCACGACACCGGCCGGAGCCGTTCACCATCCTCCACATCGACGCCCACCCCGACCTGTACGACCAGCTCGACGGCAACCGCTTCTCCCACGCCACGCCCTTTGCCCGCATCATGGAGGAGGGGCTGGCGGCGCGGCTGGTGCAGGTGGGCATCCGCACCCTCAACGCCCATCAGCAGGCGCAGGCCGAGCGCTTCGGCGTGGCGATGATCGACATGCGCGGCTGGCGGGCCGGGGAGCGCCCGGTCATCGACGGCCCGGTCTACGTTTCGCTCGATTTGGACGGGCTCGACCCGGCGTATGCTCCCGGCGTCAGCCACCACGAGCCGGGCGGCCTGACGACGCGGGAGGTGCTCGAGCTTATCCACGCGCTGCCCGGGCCGATCATTGGGGCCGATATTGTGGAGTACAATCCGGTGCGGGACGTGAGCGATGTGACGGCCGCTGTGGCGGTGAAGTTCCTGAAGGAGCTGCTGGGACGGATGCTGGGCTGATGATTCGATAGCGTGGCCAGCGATTCCACGCAAGGAGGTGTTGAAATGACGAACGATAGAGCGGTTGAGATTCAGCCCTGGGATGCCTATGGTCAGGAGATCTACGCTTTCTGGCAAGGCGATACAGGTGCGGTGGAGATCGTTGAGCGCGACGATGACTACATTGACATCTCAGTTGGACCGTCCTTTTATTTCTACCCGTATGAGGAGTGGCCCGACCTCGAACGGGACGCCATCACCGGCGCCCGGGGTCGTGTGCTGGACGTGGGCTGCGGAGCGGGGCGCGTGGCGTTGCATTTGCAGGAGCAGGGCCACGAGGTTGTGGGCATCGACAACTCGCCGTTGGCCATCGAAGTCTGCCGGCAGCGCGACGTAGCCGATGCCCGGCTGATGTCGATTACCGAAACGGGCAAGCATCTGGGCCAGTTCGATACCATTGTCATGTTCGGCAATAACTTCGGCCTGTTCGGCTCGCCGGCGCGAGCGCGCTGGCTGCTCCGCCGCTGGAAGGCTATGACAACGCCGGAGGCGCGAATTCTGGCTGTGTCGATGGATCCCTATCAGACGGACAACCCGGCCCACCATGCGTACCACGAACTGAACCGGCAGCGTGGCCGGCTTGCGGGGCAGACGCGCATCCGTATCCGCTTCCGCCGCTCAATTGGTCCCTGGCAGGACTATCTCTTCGTCTCACGCCCGGAAATGGAGGAGATTGTCGCCAGCACCGGCTGGCGTGTCGCTCGCACCATCGACTCGCCCGGACCGGGCTATGCCGCTGTTTTGGAGAAGACTTCGTAGGGGAGGCGGGATGACGCCTCTTGACACGGCGCCTCCGTCCATGATATGCTGCACTGCGTTATGATTCGTTACTTTGCCATACCGTTCGCCAGTGATTGTCTGGATACCCAAACCGCGCCGCGCAAGCGTCGGAGGGTAGAGGCTGCCAGCTAGCGAATAACAGGCAAGACTCAAAACCGTTTTCGACGAAGACGCGGCTAACCACCGCGTCTTTTTTGTTGTCTGCGGGCCGTGGTTGGCCCGCCAAGCAGAAGGAGTGGGTGTCATGCGCACCGAATCGATCTACAAGACAGTTGCCGGACAGGAAGCGATTATGGCGGGCTATGATCGCGCGCTGGCTGCCTATTGGCCGCCGCACGAGGTCGTGACCGTTGCCACGCGCTATGGGGAAACGACCGTCATTGCTGCCGGAGACCAGATGGCCGCGCCGCTGGTCCTCCTGCACGGCGCGGGATCGAACTCGGCCGTCTGGGCCGCCGACGCGCAGACCTTTGCCCCCCACTTCCGCGTCTACGCCGTCGATCTGATCGGCGAGCCGGGCAAGAGCGCCGCCGCTCGCCCGCCGTGGGATGGCCCGGCGTTCGCCGAGTGGTTGGGTGATGTGCTGGACGGGTTGGGTGTCGAGCAGGCGGTGCTGCTGGGCCTGTCCCAGGGCGGCTGGACGGCGCTGCGCTTTGCCACGCTGTCGCCGGAGCGCGTAGAGCGATTGGTCTTGCTGGCCCCCGGCGGTGTGGTGGCCGACCGGCCTTCGTTCCTGCTGCGGGCGGTGGGGCTGTCGCTGCTGGGCAAGCGCGGCATCGAGCCGCTCAAGCGGGCGGTGCTTGGCGACACAGAGCTGCCGCCGGAACTGGATGCCTACCTGACGCTCATCATGACGGAGTTCAAGCCGCGCATCGGCGCGCTGCCGTTGTTCAGCGACGAGGAACTGGCCCGGCTGACGATGCCCGTTCTGTTCGTCGGCGGCGAGGAAGACGCTTTGCGCGATGAGGTCAAGATTGCGGCCCG
Organism: uncultured Chloroflexia bacterium; assembly: GCA_963715935.1. Lineage (GTDB taxonomy): Bacteria > Chloroflexota > Anaerolineae > Promineifilales > Promineifilaceae > Promineifilum. The sequence goes on from CAVQSM010000012.1 coordinate 489,300, forward strand.
ACTGGAAGCGCTGCTGCCGGATCTGCAGGTGGTCCTGCTCCCGGGCGAAGGGCATACCCTCACGGAAACGACCGGCGTATTCGCTGCCGTTTCTATTGAAAGAGCCTGTTTGATAGGGTCGGGTGGAAGCCGGCGGCAGAGCCGCTTCCACCGGCCAACACGAGATGATTCTGAGGTGACAAGATGATGAACCAGACCCACTACAACGGCCGTTACGAGACAGTTCGCGGCGCTCGGCATGTCCGGGCGCGCGGCCGATGTCGATGCGCTGATGCAGGCGTTGCAGACCGACGACCTGGCTTCCAGCCGCCTGGTCGACTACGCGCTGGGTCTGGTGGAAACGAAAGACGGCCGCGCCCGGCTGCGCCACTATCTGTTCGAGGGCACCCAGCAGCAGCGCAACTACGCCGCGCTCTACTTCAAGCGCCGCAACGTCACCTACTATCTGGAGGAGGCGGTGGCGGCGGGGAAGATCGACGCGGCGCAGGCGTTTTCGCGCTGAGGCAAGCGGGTGGCAGCAATTAGTCCGCAACCAGCCTGGGACCCTCACCCCCGCCAGATTAACTAGAAGAGAGGGAACTTAATACCACTAATTATTGTTTTGTCTACCATTTCTACTTAATCTATAACTTCTTGAGGGTGGGGCGACCGGCAATAAGCCGTCCCCGGTCGCCCGTGCCCCCAGCAGCGCCCTTGCGCCGGAACCAGCCGGGCCGAGAAGTGGCGCAGCGCGGGCGGGGCGTCGACGCTGGTCAGACCATGAATGCGGTCCTTCGTCACGACTCTCTCGAAGGGCGAAAAGCCCTGCCAGTCAGCCCGCGGCGTTCAGAAAGTCCAGAACAGTGCGGTTGAACGCCTCGGCGGCCTCCCAGAACGAGGCATGGCCCGCGCCGGGCAGGATGTGCAGCTCCGCATTGGGGATAGCGCCCGGCGATCGTCTCCGAATAATGCACTGGCTTGAGAATATCCCGGTCGCCGACCAGCACGCAGGTGGGCTGCTGGATCGCACCCAGGCGGGCGGTGGTGTCCATCGTCAGGAAGCAGCGGCACAACTGCGCCACGGATGGCAGGTGGAGCTGGCGGGCGGCGTCCACCCGGCTGAGCAAGAAGCTCGTATTGCTCCTGAAAAACGCCTCGCTGAAGTTCCAGTACCACGTGATCTGGTAGAACAGGTCATGGTCGCCCAGCTCGGCCACCATGCGCCAGCTATCGGCGATGGCGTGCAGCTGCGGCTCGATGTGGCTGACCGAGTCCGCGATGATCAGCGTGCGGCAGCGTCCGGGGTAGCGCAGGACAAAGACCTGGGCCAGCTCGCCGCCGTACGAAATCCCGCCGATGTGCGCCCGCTCGATGCCCAGCGCATCCAGCAGGGCCGCGAGATCGGCGGCGTGGTCCTCCCACGTGTAGTCCGGGTCGCCGGGCTGCCACTTCTGCGAGCGCCCCTGGCCGCGCATGTCGTACAGCAGCACGCGCACATGCGGCGTCAGGGCGGGCAGTTGGAAGGCCCAGGTGGCCGTGCTGGCAATGATGCCGTTGTTGAGCACCAGCGTCTGCGCGCCGTCGCCGTGCAGCTCGTAGTACAGCTCGACGCCGTTCACCGTGATGGTGGGCATGGGTATGTATCGCATCGAGCGGCAGCGGCCGCCTGGCTCCTTAGGGGATGTTACCTCATACCCCAGTTCGCGCACGAGGCTGGCGATCAGCTCGGCTCCGGCTTCGGTGGTGTGCTGTCCGTCCCCACCAATCAGACCGGTGTCGCGCGGGTCGATGTCGTGGTTCGGGCCGGTGAAGGTGTCGTACACATGCGCGATAGGTATGCCGTCAGCGTCCGCTGCATCGTGGATCGCTTGCGTGTTGACGCCCCAGCACGCCTGACACGCTTCCATAACATCGTCTTCCGCCCAGCGCCGGGGAAGTTAACGAGTCGTAAGCATGAATGATGATCGGCTGGTCGCCGCGCAGTTCCAAGATCTGGTCGTAGATTTCGCCCAGGTGCTGCCGGTAGAGGTCGTAGGCCTCAGGCGGGCAACTATTGACATACAGGTTTCCCGAGCATGCAGTTCGAATCATCTGGATACTCGTCAGACATCGAATGGATCGGATTGGCATAGAAGACCACGATCTCGGCCTCAGCAACGGTGTCAGGCAGCTGCGAGACTTTGTAGCTGGCGCCGTCTTCTCGCCGAAGCCCGCCGAGCACTTCCCCCGCGCTGAGAACAGGCTTGGCAAAGTCGTGGACGATGACGTCAACGCCGACGTCCTGTTCAATGTATCCGGCATAAATATCGGCCGCACCCCAACCGGTCGAATCGCTGATCCAGACGAGGTCCCATTCATCCAAAGCAAGGAGTTGCTCCTCTGGGGTGGGTGGGCTCGCTGTGGGTTCCTCAGTCACCGCTTCGACCGGCGCTTCCGATGCAGTCGGTGGGATGACAGTCGGCACTTCGGTGGCGACTTGCGTCTTCGCGATAACAGTCGTTTCGTTCGCGACCGGTTCGGCTGACGTCTCCACCGTTTGCGCGCCGCCGCAGGCAAGTAGTCCAGCAAGTAGCAGAACAAGGCAGCAACCAAAACGGCGTCACCGTTTCTGGTTGGCGTGAGACATGATGTTGCTCCCCTGGGTGTCGATTAGATCAGGCGAGTCCAGGAATCGGCACGAGAAATGCCCGGTATCGGCCCCACAAACTCGCTCTCTCGATCAGGGTAAGCCGCGCCGCTGTTCGACGCAAGTGACAAATGTCATGTGTGAAAGCGCCTGGTGGAAGCGATGGTCAAAGCACCCAAAAGATAGCGCTCCGCACTCAAGGCACCAATGCCAGAACAATGGACATAGTGACGTTCTATGATGGGTACTTCTGTGACTGCGCCATTGAGAAGATGCATCTGCCACACTCTCTAGGGCGAAGAGATTTCATACCCAGATCGCGCACGAGGCTGGCGATCAGCTCGGCTCCGGCTTCGTTGGTGTGTTCGCCGTCCATGCCGAATCAATCCTTGCTCGCGTGGATCGATGCCATCGTCAGGGCCGGTGAAAGCGTCGTAGACATGAGCTATCGGCACACCGTGGGCCGCAGCTGCATCGTGGATGACCTGTGTGTAGTTCGCACAGCACTCACCGCATTCGGCTCCGACGCCATCTTCCCGCCCACTTTCCAGGAAAATTGTGCGAGTGGTGGCTCGAATAATGATCGGCTGGTCGCCGCTGGCAAGGCCAGGATCTCCTGGTAGGATTAGCATCAGATGCTCGCGGTACACGTCGAATGTTTCTGGTGCGCAATCGTTGACATAGTTTCCGGTGTAGCCGACGCAGAACCAGTCACCGGGGTGTGTGTCTGAACTTGAATCGATCGGGTTCGTGTAGAAGACTACTACTTCCGCGTCAGCGATCACGTCAGCCAGCTGCTGCAGCCGGTAATGGTCCTCTTCGTGCCCGCGCAAGGCATTGAGGACGCGTCCGGCGCTCAAGGCGCCAATGGCGTATCGATGGACGTTGACCCGGAACCCCGATGTCCTCAGAAATCATCTCAGCGTAAACATCATACGCCCCGAACCCGGTAGAATCACTGATCCACACCGAGGTCCCATTCATCCATAGCGCGGATCTGATTCGTCAGGGGAGGTGCAGGCAGCCGACAGCAGCACGAACAGAACGAGGGGCAGAATAGCCATGCGCTTCATCACGAACCCCCTTTGTGAAGCAGTTCACTATCCGTATGGCCATCATAGCATGTGGCATATGCGAGTGTCAATCAAGTGGCGGCCGGTCCCGAACAGGGCGCTTTAGTCTTTCGAGTGGCCGTAGTGACTGGGCTCCAATCCGGTCTCTAGGGGTCGGTAGGAGCCCGCGACATTGCTTGCCGCGACTAAGGTTGGCAACGCGAATACTGAACGACCCTATGGTCTTGAAACCAGCCCCCGCCGTCCCCGCCCATTCGCGCTATAATGGACGCATGGACCTCTTCGCGCGCGCCGGACAGGACCGCCTGAAGACGGCCAGCGACCTTTGGCGGCGCGCATGCGGCCGCGCACGCTGGACGAGTACGTCGGCCAGGAACATATCATCGGGCCGGGCCGGCTGCTGCGCCGCGCCATTCAGGCCGACCAGCTCTCCTCGCTCATCTTCTACGGCCCACCCGGCACCGGCAAGACGACGCTGGCGATGGTCATCGCCAACAGCACGCCAGAGCCATTTCATCACCATCAACGCCGTCCTGGCCGGCGTCAAGGAAATCCGCGAGGCGATCGCCGAAGCCGCAGGAGCGGCGCGATCTCTACGGCCAGCGCACCACGCTCTTCGTGGACGAGGTCCACCGCTGGAACAAGGCCCAGCAGGACGCCCTGCTGCCCCATGTCGAAAACGGCACCATCATCCTCATCGGGGCGACGACGGAAAACCCGTACTTTGAGGTGAACAAGGCGCTGGTCAGCCGCAGCCGCATCTTCCAGTTACGGCCCTTGACCGAAGACGATCTGCGCCAGATCGCCCGACAGGCCCTGGCCGACCCGGAGCGCGGCTACGGCAACCTGCAACGTGAGCCTGCCAGCCGACGCGCTGGACCACCTGGTAGACGTGGCCAACGGCGACGCCCGCGGCGTGCTCAATGCCCTGGAACTGGCCGTGGAGACGACGCCGCCCGACGAAGACGGCATCATCGCCATCGACCTGGCCGTGGCCGAAGAATCGATCCAGCGCCGGGCCGTGCTCTACGACAAGGACGGCGACGTCCACTACGACACCATCTCGGCCTTCATCAAGAGCCTGCGCGGCTCCGACCCCGATGCGGCGCTCTACTGGATGGCCAAGATGGTCTACGCCGGCGAAGACCCGCGCTTCATCTTCCGCCGCATGGCGATCTTGGCCGGCGAGGACGTGGGCCTGGCCGATCCCCGAGGCGCATGGTCGTGGTCACCAGCTGCTGGGAGGCCTTCGAGCGCATCGGCATGCCGGAAGGCCGCTTCCACCTGGCGCAGGCCGCCTCTACCTGGCCACCTGCCCCAAATCCAACATCGACCCTGGCCTTCTTCGATGCCTTGGAGGCGGTGGAGAAAGGAGCAGGAAGCCGACGTGCCCAACCATCTGAAGGACGGCAACCGGGACAGAGAAGGGTTTGGCCACGGCGAGGGCTACCTCTATCCGCACGCCTACCGCGACCATTGGGTGGCGCAGCAATATCTGCCGGCTGCGCTGCAAGGCAAAGCTGTTCTACCAGCCGAGCGACCAGGGCTACGAAGCGCGGCATTCAGGAACGAGGTGGCCCGGCGGCGAGAAGCGCAGCTGGCGGCGATGGTGGAGCGGAGAGACGCGGGAGACTGCGGGAGGTGTTCACGACCAGCCCCACGAACCGAGCGCGCGACGCAGTGGCTGCAGCGGACGGTCGCCAGGCAGCGGCGCAACGCTGGGCGCAGGTGCGGGACCAGCTGTTTGCCCTGGCCGACGTGCAGCGCCATCATCTGGTCCTGGACGTCAACGCAGGCAGCGGCCTGCTGACCTGGGAGGCGGTGCGCCAGGCGCCGGAAGGCGGCGTCTGGGCGCTGGCGGCCGATCCCGACGCGGGCGAAGCGCTGCGCCAGCAGGCCGAACGCCTGCCGGAGGTAGAGCGGCCGTCCATCCTCATTGGCGCGCCGGACGAGCTGGCATTCCTGCTGGCCCTGCGCGACGAAGAGGACCTGCGCTTCGACCGGGTACTGGGCCGGAATCTGCTCGACCTGAACGACGGACTGGCGGCCAACGAGGAGATGTTGGCGGGGCTGGTGACGTATCTTTTGCCGGGCGGCCGACTGGTGCTGGCCCATCCTGTCCCCCGTCATACCCAGCGGTTGGTCGATTTGATCGACTGGGACGGCGACGAGGCGCTGGCGGAGCGGGTGCGGGCGGCCGAGGAAGCGATCTACGCCAATCCCGATGACCCGTTGGTGAGCTGGGACGCGGATGATCTGGCCGACGCTGCTGAAGCGATGCCGGGTTGGCCAAGGTGCGTGTCAATCTGGAGCGGAGAGAGGACAACAGGCCAGTGACCGACGACAGACTCGACCGCTGGTTTGCCGCCGAACGGGGACGAAGGCGCAGTCCGACCTACGCTGAGCATCTGCGCGCGCCGGCCTGAGCGACGACGAGAGTCGACCGCCGTCGCCGATCGTTACCGTCGCCAGCTGGCGGTCAGAGCGTCCCGTGGTCGTCGACGATGGCGTATGCAGCAATACGTTGG
>CAVQSM010000013.1:0-473694 GCA_963715935.1 uncultured Chloroflexia bacterium
GTCATTGCTGGGCATTTACGTCTTTGAGCCGCGCGTGCTGGACCATATTCCGCAGAACGCTTACTTCGATTTTCCCGATCTGGTGAAGCAGCTGATCGCCAGCGGCGAGAAGGTGGTTGGCTATCCGTTCGATGGCTACTGGCAAGACCTGGGCCGTCCGGATGATTACGAGCGAGCCATCGAGGATTTTGACCGGATGCGGCACGACTTTCTGCCGCCCTCGCCGCCGACCCGCTTTTCCGTGAACGGACGGCCGCAGCCGGTCGATCTGGCCGGGCTGTAGGCAGACTCTGACGAAGACGACAGAAGATTTTTAAGAGACGATATGTGGCGTATTCCTCTGGCTGACATTAATCTGGGTGCGGACGAAGAAGCGGCTGTGCTGGCTGTGCTGCGGCGCGGCTGGCTGACGATGGGCCAGGTCACGTCCGAGTTCGAAGCGGCCTTTGCCGAGTTGACCGGCGTGGCCCATGCTATCGCCGTCACCAACTGCACGGCAGCGCTGCATCTGGCCGGGTTAGCGCTCGGCTGGTCGGAAGGTGACGAGGTGATCGTGCCTTCGCTGACGTTTGTGGCCACGGCCAATGCCGTTCGCTACACCGGCGCCACGCCTGTCTTTGCTGACGTGTGCGGCGAGGACGATTTTAGTCTGGACCCGGCTTCGGTGGCGGCTCGCATTACGCCGCGAACGCGCGCGATCACAGTTGTCCATTACGCTGGGTTTGCGGTGGATATGCCCGCCATCATGGCTCTGGCTGAGCAGCATGGACTGGCGGTGGTAGAAGATGTGGCCCACGCGCCGGGTGGTTCGCTGGACGGCCGTCCGCTGGGCAGCTGGGGCGATATTGGCTGCTTCAGCTTTTTCTCGAACAAGAACATGACCACGGGCGAAGGCGGGATGCTGACGACCGATGACGACGGGATCGCGGAGCAGCTGCGGTTGCTGCGCTCCCACGGCATGACGACCCTGACCTGGGACCGTCACCGGGGCCATGCGTTCAGCTACGACGTCGTCCTGCCGGGTTACAACATGCGCATGGACGAGATGCGGGCGGCGCTGGGGTTGGTTCAGCTGGGCAAGCTGGGCTCCAACAACGCCCGTCGCCACGAACTGGACCGGCTGTACGTTGAGAAGTTGGAGCGCGATGTGCCCCAGCTGGGCGTGCCTTATGCCATCTATCGCGGCCATTCCGCCCACCATATTCGGCCGGTCCTGCTGCCCGAAGGCGTCGACCGGCGTCGCTTCATGGAAGCGATGAAAGTGCAGGGTGTGCAGACGAGCATTCATTATCCGCCCGTCCACCAGTTCTCGGCCTACGCGATCGAGGGCGAGGCAGCGGTGTCGCTGCCGCACACGGAGATGATCGGCCGTCGCGAAGTAACGCTGCCGCTCTATCCGGGCATGGCCGACGACGATGTAGTGACGGTGGTCGAGGCTGCTGGTCATTCATTGGCCGTGGCCATGGGCCAGGAAGCGGTTCTGGTCGACGACCCGAGCGCAGTGTGAAGAAAGCGATAATTACTGGCTGACCGTAGTCCGGGGAAATAATTACCGTAAGGTTGGCAAAATAGACTGACAGGGAATAGCAATGGAACTCAAACTTATCTTCTCACTTCTACGACGTTGGGCCTGGTTGCTGGTCATTGGCGCGGCTCTGGGCGCCGGGGCCGGTTATGTGCTCAGCCTGTATCAGACCCCGGTCTTTGAAGCCTCCACCCGGTTCATGGTCATGCAGGCACCTGACAGCGGCGTATCAACCGTGCAGCGTCTGAGCGATCAGGAGTTGGCCCAAACGTACGTGGAACTGCTGACCACGCAGCCGGTGCTGGATGAAGCCAGCAGTCTGGCCGGCACCTCAGTTCGTGCGTCGCAAATCTCGGCCGATCAGGTGCGGGGTACGCGCTTGCTGGAGCTGACCGTATCAGCCAGCGACCCAGATCAGGCCGCCCTCATCGCCAATACACTGGTCGATGTTCTCATTACCCAGAACGACGCGCTGCAATCCTCGCGCTTTTCCTCGACGGAAGAGAGCCTGCAATTACAGGTGAGCGAGATTGAGGAAGAGATCGCCCGTTTGCGCGGCGAGATCGAGGCGCGCGCCGAGCAGAACCAGGAAACTGTTGTCCAGGCAGCTGAGGCGCAGAAGCTGGAGCTTGAGCAGCGGATCTTCCAGCTGCAGGCCGAAATTGCCCCGTTACAGCAAGAGATCGAAGATCTGATCCCTGACGCGCTGCCGAATCAGCTGCCGCCGCCTCTGACCTCTGAACAGCGGAACTTATTGAACCAGAAGCGAACCGAACTCGCCCAGAAGCAGTTTGTCCTCGAACTGGCCCAGGCGAGCTACATCAACCTTGCGCTGCCGCAGAGCCAGAGCGATCTGCTGGCTGCCGGTGTGGTGCAGGGCGAAGAGGTGCAGAGCATTCAGCAATCGAACCTGGCGCTCTACGAGCAGATCTACGCCACGCTGCTAAGTAACTACGAAGCCGTGCGGCTGGCTCGCCTGCAAAACACGCCAAACGTGGTGCAGGTGGAACGGGCCACGCCAGCTACTATCCCTGTCGCGCCGAAGCCGATTCAGAACACAATCCTTGGGGCTATCATTGGCTTGATCGCTGCGGGCAGTCTGGCGTTTCTCATCGAGTTCCTTGATGACACGCTCAAGACCCCGACCGATATTGCCAATGTCCTGGGTCTGTCCGTTGTCGGCTATGTGCCCAACGAAGGCGCCATCGAAAAGTTGGAAGGCCAACCGTTTGTCTCGGCAAATCCGCGCTCCCCGACGGCCGAGTCGTTCCGGACGCTGCGGACCAACCTTGAATTCGCCAGCGTGGACCAGCCGCTGAAGACGATCCTGGTCACCAGCCCTGGCCCCGGTGAGGGCAAGACGACTGTGGCCACCAATCTGGCGGCGGCGATGGCTCAGGCCAACAAGCGCGTTATCCTGCTGGAAGGTGACCTGCGGCGGCCCCGCGTTCACCGCGCGATGGGCATGCCCAACCAGGCAGGCCTCAGCGAAGTGTTCCGCGGTCAACTGGACATCCGTGATGTCGCCCGCTACTCCAAGGTGAAGGATCTGGCCGTTATTACCAGCGGCAGCCTGCCGCCGAACCCAGCGGAACTGCTTGGCTCGGCCCGCATGAAGCAGATCCTGAACCGCTTGCAAGAGTCGGCATCGGTCGTCATCATCGACAGCCCGCCGTTTGTGGTCACCGATTCGACCGTACTGTCAGCCAAGGTGGACGGTGTCCTGCTGGTCATTCAGCCGGGTAAGACCCACGCGGACGCCGCCAAGGCGATGCTCGACCAGCTGGATCGGGCCGGCGCTCGGGTCATCGGCGTCGTGCTCAACCGTGTGCCGCGCAAGAGCCGCAGCTACTACGGGGGATACTATTACCAGTACGAAGGCGACTCCGCCTATTCGATCGACAACAATACGGCGCAGCCAGCGCCGACCGAGAAGCCCAGCCGTGGCGTCTCCAGCCTCTTTGGGCCGCGCCCGGCAACCGGCAAGATTGGCGAAGAGGCATAGCGTCGCCGAGAGAGGTTGGCCCTGATATAGGACGTTAGACGCATGAGTTCAAGTAATCCACCACGATATCGACCGCCGCTAACGCGGACGCGCCCTCCGGCCATGGGCCAGAGCAAGAGCGCGCGCTATAGCGCCTGCCCCTACCTCGGCACAGAGGCCGATCCGGGCACGTCGCTGTCGTACCCTACGGACGCCAACCATTGTTACCGTACGCGCCTGCCGGTGCCCATCAGCGGCATCCATCAGGAGAGCTACTGTATCACCGATCGCTACCAGAGCTGCCCGGTCTATCAGCAGAACCTCCACCTGGATGACGTGGCGATGGCCTCTGTCCCGGTTACGTTCTACAACGAGGCGATGCAGCCGGAAGCGATGGCTGAGGTTGTTTCGCCCGCTCCGGTCGAAGAGCGCGACTCCAATTTGCGTTCCGTTCTGGCGGCCGCGCTGGTGCTTGCGCTGCTGCTCGGAAGCTGGTGGATATGGCGCAGCTTCCTGGCAGAGCCGGACCCCAATTTGGCTCTCAACATCTTGCAAACAGAGCCGACCATCGCCATTGCCCAGCAGCCACCCGGTGGCGGCAGCGAAGCGACGAACGCTGATAATCAACCCGGGTCCGCAGCGGTGGCCATCGGTGGCGCCGACAGTGAGCCAACTGCAACCGCGCTTCCGCCGACGCCGCTTCCCACTGAGGAATCAGACCTGTCCGGCGACGCCGGGGATTGCGCTGCCGGAACTACCGCCCACCGCGACACCCGCGCCGCTGGCCGCGGTGGGCGTCTGTGAACGAACGCCGGTCTGGTGGACGCCTTATGTGGTGCAGTCGGGTGATACGTTGGACAGCCTGGCAGAGCAGCTGGGGCTGGAGCGCGACCTGATCATGGAGAGTAACTGCCTGGACGCCATGGTGATCGTGCCCGGCCTGACCATCAGCTTGCCGCCGCTGGGCATTGTGGTGGACATTACGCCCACGGTAGAGATTACGCCTACGGCAGAGCTGGCAGCTACGGCGGTTGGTACAGTGGTGGCGACCGCGACGGCTGCCAGCGGCCCGATTGCCGGCGTGCCCAGCGTGACGGCGACGCCATTTATCGGCCCGTCCGCCACACCGGCCGCCACGTCCACGGGCGATCAGCCGGACGATCTGGTAACGCCGCCACCCAGACCGACAAGACGGCCGACAACGTGTGCCGACCGTCACGATTATTCCGACGGCGACAGCGCCGGTCCTGCCCACGGTGGGCGGCCCGACTGCTACGCCACCGGTCTCGCCCGGCAGCGGTACGCCAACGGCGACGCCCCCGGTTCTGCCGGGTGGCGGCTCTCCGACAGCTACACCGCCTGCGCTGCCGTAGGGCTGCGGGCATTAGGTCATGTTTGTTTGATTTCTTGAGGGAAGGATCGCTGCACCCGTAAGGCAGCGATCAGGTAACCGTCATTACCGAAGTTGCTGAGGGACACCATGCACAAAGCGGTAGCGAACAGCGAAATGAGTCGTTCGCAATTCCTGACCACCGGGCAGGTTGATAGCCTCATCCTGCTGGTGACCGGGCCTTTCTTGCTGTTTGCCGGACGGTTCAATCATTTGCTGGTGGGTGGCGCGTTGTTGCTGCTGGTGGTGCCATTCGTGTGGCGCTATTCCCAGACGGGGCGGCTGACCCGCTATACGCCGGCCAACCCGCTGATCGCGCTGCTAATGGGCTTGTTTGTGCCGGTTAGCCTCGTCGTTTCGCCGCTCTTCTGGGAAGTCTCCTGGCCGCGCTTCGCGGCGCTGGCATGGTCTGTCTCCTTGTTCTTCCTGGTCGTCAACTGGCCCGTTACCGATCGCAATCCTTCGAATCGTACCCGGCTCTACGGTCCGGTATTGGCTTACCTGCTCATGGGGTTTGCCGTCGCCGTCGTTGGCTTACTGGGCATGCAGTCGGTTGACAAGTTGTTTTCTATTCCGCTGCCCTCGCTGTCTGGGCGGCTCTTTGGCGGGGCGGGGCTGCCCACCAATGAAGTGGCCGGCGTGCTGACCCTGTTCGCGCCGTTTGCGGCCGCTCTCACGCTCGCCGGATTGCTGACCCGCCGCATTGGCGTCTTTCTGACGGCCCTACCCCTGACGCTACTCTTGCTGCTGACGCTGGTGTTGTCTCAGTCCCGCACGGGGCTGGTCAGCACGGCCATTGGTCTGGCGCTGGTGGTCTTCCTGCTTGTTCGCGTCAACCGCTTCTGGCTGGTGGCTGGACTGGTCGTGGTGGGTGTTGGCCTGATTGTGGCCCAGGTTGGCGGCCTCGCCGACCGGTTTATCTTCGCCGGGGCCAACTCATGGGCCAGCGTGGTCGGGCCGCGCCTCGGTGTCTGGTCCCAAGGCTGGAATGCGCTGCTCGACTTCCCGATCTGGGGCATGGGGCTGGGCACATTCGGCCTGGTGGTGCCCTGGCTCTATCCACAGGTGCCCCTCGATCAGGCGCTGCGGCTGGAAGATGCCCACAACCTATACCTGCAAAGCGCCCTGGACCTGGGCCTGCTGGGCGGCATCGTGCTGGCGGCGCTATTATTGCTGGCCCTGGTCGTGCTGGCCCGGCGCATTCGCCATCGCCCACCTGCCAGTCTGACCCGTGCCCTGGCGGTCGGTCTCTTCGCCTCGTTGTTCGCCCATATGCTGTACAGTCTGACCGACGCGGTTGCGCTGGGCACCCTGGCGGGCGTGCCGCTCTGGTTTGCGCTGGCACTGTCCTTCACCAAAACATCCGATAAGCCCCCCGGCAAGGAAGCGCTTCGACCCGCTTTGCTGGCTCTGGCGGCGGGCGTGGTGGCAGTAGTGGCGCTGGTCACAGCTGCCGGCCCCGCCAACCTGTCGGCTACCGTGACGGCGCGGGCGCTGCTCCAGGGAGAGTCTCCCGCTATCGATATCAGCACGGCGACCGGCATTGCCTGCGCCCCGAGCTGGTTTGCGGGCTTGCAGCAGAACGCCGCCGGCGAAACGGCCGCTCGGGATGCAGCATGGACGTCGCTGCTCGACTGCACCGATCGCTTCATTCCATTTATGGCGGTTCTGGCTCCTGACAACGCCGCGTTGGCGACGGAAGCCATCGCCCGACAACCGGCGGCCGCTGCCGGCCATTTTTGGCTGGCCGAACAGCTGGCGATCAGCGAACCGGCCGAAGCGGTGGGCGTCTATCTGGAGGGTCTTCGTTACGCGCCGGGAGACGGGCGCAACTGGCTGGCTTTGGGCGATCTACTGGCTGAGAGTCAACCGGCTGCGGCGCAGGAAGCGTATCTTCAGGCGTGCCTCAATGGCGATCCCGGAGCCAACGGCTGTTTGCGGGCCGGTGGCATTGCCGAACAGCAGGGCGAGATGCAGCGAGCTATCGAAATCTACCGCTTGTCCAACTACGCCGGTGCACGAGAGCGGGCTGACAGGCTGGAGAGCGCATTGGCCGACCAGAACTCCGCCCCGTAGTTCACGGTCCTTCCGTTCGCGCTCAGGCGCACCTACAGTGACAATCGACGCGCCCGCCCATAACCCGGTATAATCAGGGGCGATGGCTATCCTCACTGCGACCCACGTGGGTCAATCCTTTGGCGACTACGACGTCTTCAGCGGCGTCTCGGCCAGCATACCGCGCGACGGCAAAGTCGGTTTGGTCGGAGCTAACGGCATCGGCAAGACGACGCTGCTGCTCATCCTGGCTGGTCTGCGGGCCGCCAGCGCTGGGTCTGTCCATCTGGCTCGCGACGCCCGCATCGGTTATCTGTCGCAGGAATCCTCCGACGCCTTCATCGGTGTTGACCACTCTATCTTCGACGAGATGCTGACCGTCTTTGACGAGCTGCGCAAGTCGGAAGCGGTGCTGCGCGAGATGGAAGCGGCGATGGCAGCGGGCGACACCAGCGACGAGCTGCTGGAGAGTTACAGCAAGCTCCAGGAGAAGTTCGAGCTGGCCGGGGGGTATGACTACGAGCTCCGTATTCAACAGGTGCTGACCGGTCTGGGCTTTGAACGGGAGAGTTGGGGCCAGCCGCTCACCCAGTTGAGCGGTGGCCAGAAGACGCGGGTCTTGCTGGGGCGCTTGCTTCTGGAAGCCCCGGACCTTCTGATCCTCGACGAACCGACCAATCATCTTGATGTAGCCGCCATTCAATGGCTGGAGAACACGCTGGCCAATTGGCCCGGCGCGGTCCTGGTCGTCAGCCACGACCGCTTCTTTCTCGACCGGGTCGTCGGCACGATCTGGGAGATGCGCCAGAACGGGCTGGAGATTTATCGCGGCAACTACAGCGCGTACTTGCGGCAGCGACAGGATCGCTGGGAACGGTTACAGCGCGAGTACGACGCCATGCAGGAAAGATTGGCGAAAGAGCTGGACTTCATCAAGAAGAACATTGCGGGCCAGCGTACCCAGATGGCCCAGGGTAAGCTCAGCCGGGTGGGGCGCGAGGTTGAAGCGATTCGCGTTGGTGGCCTGCGCGTCATCGGCGATCTGAACAGTAAGGGCTGGCTCCAGGTCAGCTCGGAGCTTGACCTGAAACGGCCGCCCTCTTCGGTGGCAGAGCTGGAAGCAGCGATTAAGGCGCTGCCTTCGCCGACCCGGCCACCCGTGGTGAACGTTCGGCTGGACCCTGCCTTCCGCAGCGGCAACATCGTGCTGCGGGCCGCCGATCTGGAAGTCGGCTATCCGGACCACCCGCTGTTTACGGTTGATGCTCTGGAGCTGCACCGGCTCGAAACGGCGGCGCTCATTGGACCAAACGGGGCCGGGAAAACGACTTTCCTGCGCACGATTCTCGGCCAGCTGGAACCACTGTCAGGCACCGTCGAACTGGGGGCCAGCCTGAGCGTTGGTTACTTCGCCCAGGTGCACGAAGCGCTGCGACCGGAGAATACGGTGCTGGATGAGTTTTTGCGCCACCGGGCGATGCCAATCAGCGAGGCCCGTAACCACCTGGCCCGCTTCCTGTTCCGCGGCGACGATGTCTACAGCCGGGTGAGCACGCTCAGTGGTGGCGAGCGGGCGCGGCTGGCGCTCTCGATTCTGGTGCTGGAGAACGCCAACTTCTTGCTGCTCGATGAGCCAACCAACCATCTCGACATTCCGTCACAGGAGGTGCTGCAGGCGGCGCTGGAAGCGTTCGACGGCACCATCCTGCTCGTGTCTCATGACCGCTATCTCGTCGACCGCCTGGCTTCCCAAATCTGGGACCTAGCCCCTGATGAGGACGGACAGATGGCGTTCACTGCTTTCAACGGGACGTATCAGGGTTACCTGGCAGCCCAGGCCGGGGAAGACGCCGAGGCAGTGGTTGAGGTCGAGAGTGCGCCGGAACCGCAGCAGGCAGCCACCAACGGCTCTGGCCTGAGTAAGAACGAACTGCGCAAACGACAACAGGCACTGGATGAGACCGAGGACGCGATCCACGAGACCGAAGTGACGATCGCTCGCCTGGGTGAAGCGCTGCAGGAAGCTTCAGCGGCGCAGGCGTACGAGCGGGTACAGGAGTTGACGCGCTCCTACCAGAAAGCCGAAGAACGACTGGAAGCGCTGCTCGAAGCGTGGGAGGGACTGGCCCATGGTGCGCCGGATTATCATCGGATTGACGGGTAATATCGCCACCGGCAAGTCGGCCGTTATGCGGCTGGCGGCAGAGAATGGGGCGCTGACGATCGACGCCGACAAAGTCGTCCACGAGCTGCTCGATGGCGACGAAGCCATTCAGACCGCGGTCGTCGAGGCGTTTGGGCCGGCGGTGCGCCGGGCAGACGGCCGCATCGACCGTCCGGCAGTTGGTCGCGTCGTGTTCAACGACCCGGCGGCGCTGGCCCGGCTGGAGGCGATCCTTCACCCGGCGACCCGTCTGGCCATCGCGCAGCGTATTCAGGAGACGACCGCCCCGGTCGTGATGCTGGAAGCGATTAAGCTTCTGGACGGGCCTCTGCAGGATGCGGTCGATCAGGTGTGGGTGGCCGACTGTCCACCGGAAACACAGCTGCAGCGGCTGCTCGTTTGTCGGGGTATGGGCGAAACGGAAGCGACCGCCCGCATTGCCGCCCAGGCTCCGCAGGCGGACAAGGTGGCCAGGGCCGACGTTGTCATTGACACCGGCGGCCTCATGGCCGATACGCAGGCCCAGTTTGAGGTCGCCTGGCGCACCCTTCTGGAAGGCGCCGGGACCAACCATTAGAGTAGCCTGTCCGGAGGCCGGGCGGAGTGTGCAAATTGGGGTAGTCAGAGTATGATTGGGGCGTCATGGAATCGATAAAGCAATGGATCATTCGTCACTCCGGCCTGACCGCCTGGATCGTGTTGGCGCTGGGGATGAATGCCATCCTGATCTTTGAGGCTCGCGATGTCGGGCTGCTGCCGATGCAATGGTTCTGGCTGATTTTGATCACCACGCTCGTGGCCGGTCTGTGCATCTGGATTGTCACCTGGGGTGATAACGATGACCCGGCGTCCCCAGAGCCTGCGGAGACGGCCTCTACGGACGACAAGACCACCGCCTGATCCCTCTCCCTACTCCATCATGGAAGACCTGTCTCCCGTCATGCCGGCGCCTGTGTTCCCACAGGTCTACGCTTTGCGCCAGGAAATCGCCGACCTATTTGTCGTGACAGATACCACGCTGGACTATCCGCAGGCGGGGCACTTTCGTTTCCGCGGCCGTTTCCTGGTTGACCCGGCTGACTGCTTCGAGGATTTACGGGAGCGATACGAGGCCCACGGCTATACGCCGATGATTCGCGAGGAGAGCGAGGGTCTGTCGCTGCTTGGCCTGCCGATCGTTTTCCAGCCCGATGACTCGCAGAAGTGGATCAATCTGGTTCTGCTCATCGTGACTATCCTATCGACTTTGTTTGTGGGAGCGCTGTACGAGGCTGAGACGACGGCCGAAATCTGGCAGATCTGGCGCGGCTGGCCGTTTGCCCTCAGCATCATGGGCATTCTGGGGGCGCACGAGATGGGTCATTACGTGGCGGCGCGCTATCACAATGTGCCCGTCACCCTTCCGTACTTCATCCCGATGCCGCTTTCCGCCATCGGCACCCTGGGCGCTTTCATTCGCCTCAAGGCGCCGGTCAACAACCGGCGGGCGCTGCTGGATGTGGGCGCAGCCGGGCCGCTCGCGGGGCTGGTGGTCGCCGTGCCTGTTCTCCTTTTTGGATTGTGGACGTCCGAGTTGATTGTCCTGCCGCCGAACGCGATGCTGGAGGGCAACTCGATTCTCTATCTGCTGTCCAAGTACGCTGTTTTCGGCCAGATATTGCCGGGCAACGGGATCGATGTGCAGCTCAACCAGGTGGCCTGGGCGGGCTGGGTCGGGCTGCTGGTTACCGGCATCAACCTCATCCCGCTGGGCCAACTCGATGGGGGCCACATAGCGTTCACGCTTTTCGGCGACAAGGCCAAGCTGCTGTTCTGGCCCGTCATCGCCGCGCTGCTGCTGATCACCGGTTACTCGTTTGTGGTCGGCCGTCCGGCGTTTACGTGGCTGCTGTGGGTGGGGTTGCTGGTGTTCATGGGCCGCACTTACGCCGAGCCGCTCGACAATGTGACGCCGCTCGATCCCTGGCGTAAGGTCGTGGCGGTCGGGACACTGCTGCTCTTCCTGCTCGTCTTCGTGCCCCTGCCGCTGACTACCGGAGCCTGATCCTCGGATTTCTGCCACAGATGAATAGTCGCCCAACCATTTGGCAGCGACCCCCATCCTGCATATAATAGGCGACGCGTTGGGCGCCATAGCTCAGTGGTAGAGCGGGGGACTCATAAGCCCTAGGTCGATGGTTCAAATCCATCTGGCGCCATCAGACATCAGCCACCTTTTTGACACTCACAGCTCTGTTCTTTGGGCAGTGTGGGGAAGAAAAAGGTGGCGTCGTGTTTTCAGGGGATGAAAAATTGGGGGGAGGGACAAATCCATCACGACGCCACTGCAAGGAGGGAAGTCCGTCACTCCTAATGGTAGGGTGGTTACCTTACAGCCCACATTAAGCACGCGTCGTCACGCAACGGGCCAGATGAGGGCCAGTTCTCGCTATTTGGGAGACTGTCCCGTCGGCGGTATGATCGACTTATGATGGAGCAAGGAACGGGCACCGCGCCGGACCTGACCCTTGATGCTGAGGCGCGATCCGTGCCGTCAGCGTGGGCCGGGCGCGTGTTGCTAGCAACCGTTCTTGTTGCCTTGCTTGCGGGCTTGTTGGCCTATGCGCTCGGGCGCTGCCCGGTGGCTGAGTTGTGCGGCCCGGTCGTCGCCCTTGATATCAACCAGGGTCGAATTGACACCCACGTTCCCGCCCCGCAAGGCGCATTCTCCGTTGAGCAAACGTTCCGGGCGGGTCACAATGGCCTGCACGAGATCGAACTCATACTCATCCACTTTGGCGGCGAGCAGCGCAGCGGCTCTCTGACCGTGCAGTTGTGGGGCGAGGACGACACGCTCGTGGCGGAAGATGTGCTGGCTTCCGGACTCCTAACCCACAACCAGATCTACCTCTTTCGCTTTCCTGCGCAGCCGCAATCGGCCGGAGAAACCTACCGCCTGCGCCTTGAGGGTGATGCTGAGAACCACGTTTCAGCGTGGGGGTACAGCCTCAACGACCTGCCTGGCGGCGCCCTGACGCTTTTGCCGCAGCCTGGAGAAGCCGAACCGCCCGCCCTCGAAGCGCAATCGCTGCGGCTCGTCACGCGGTACGAGCTGACATCCCGCGACGGGATGGCGGCCGTCGTGGCGGGCTGGGTGGACAACGCCCGGTTGTTGCTGGGGCTGGTCCTGATGCTGTTCATGCCCGGGGCGCTCTTTCTGCTGGTCACAGGGCCCAGGCGCTGGGACAGCGGGGCGTGGTGGGGCGTCGCGCTGGCGCTGGGCGTCGCCATCTGGCCCATCGTCTGGCTGTGGCTGGGGCTGACCCCGTTCCAGTGGACGGGTGGTTGGCTGTGGCTTGTGGTTGGTATGGGCTGGGCGCTTGCCGCGCTGCTCTGGTGGCGCGCGCGACGGCGCATGCCGTCCCCGATGGCACCGCGAACGGCCGTCCCCTGGACATCGTGGTTGCTGCTGCTCCTCCTGCTTGTTAGCGTCTCGTCCCGGCTGCTGGCTGTGCGCGATCTCAGTTTCCCGCCCTGGGTCGATTCCAGCCGGCACGGATTGATTACGGCGGTCATGGAGGAGCAGGGCTGCGTGGCCAGACAGCTATGAGCCGTTCCTGCCGGTGGAGCCCACGCCATACCATTACGGGTTTCACACGTTGTCTGCCGGGCTGTCCCTGATGACCGGCGTGCCTTTGCCGGAGCTGCTGCTCTATATGGGCCAATTCCTGAACGGTCTGCTGCCGCTAACGGTTTACGCCGCGGGCTGGCTGATGACGCGCCGTCGTGATGTGGCCCTGCTGGCGGCGTTTCTTGTGGCCCTGCCTTTCTTCTTTCCCGGCTACTACGTCACGTGGGGCCGCCTGACCCAGCTGTCGGCCATGCTGGTGCTGCCGGTGGCGCTGGGTACCACGTGGCGGCTCGGGCGCGGTTGGCCGCATGTCTGGTCCCTGACCGGCGTGCTGGTTGCCGGGCTGTTCTTGCTCCACTTCCGTGTCTTCTTGTTCTACTTGCCGTTTGCGCTGCTGGCAGGCGTGGTCGGGCTGGCGCTGTATCGCCGGTGGCGCGGGCTGGCCCAGGCGGCCGCCCTGGCGCTGCTGCTCGTGGCCCCGCGGCTGCCCCAACTCTGGCGAGAGGCCAACCCGACGCAGGTGCTGCAAAACTCGGTCCCCGGCTTCAACGACTTCCCGGTCGGCTACTACACGACTGGCTGGGAGCGGTACTTTGTTTGGCTGGCTGCCGCGGCGCTGGTGGTGGTGATCGTTGCTTTGCTGCGCGGGCGACGCTGGGCGCTGCTGCCGCTGGTGCTGGCCGGGTGGGTGGGGCTGCTGTTTCTGCTGCTCGCCGGCGCGCCCCTGGGTCTACCGGAGACGCTGGTCGTTAATCTGAACAGCATGTACATCAGCTTGTTCGTCCCGCTGGCGCTGTTGCTGGCCATCGTCACGGCCCATCTGGCGCAAGCCCTGGAGAAGCTGGGCCGGCAAACGGCCGTTGGTCGCGGCGCGGTGGTCGTGCTGGCGGTGTTCGCAGGTGTGGGGCTGGGGGCGTTGGCGCTCTTCGGCTTTCGTCAGCAAGTGGGTATCGTCAATGAGCAGACCATCCTGGCGGAGGAAGCTGACCTGGACGGCCTGGCCTGGATCGATGCCAATCTGCCGGAGGATGCGCTGATCGGGGTCAACAGCTGGCGCTGGCATGGCAGCACCTGGGCCGCGGGCGACGGCGGCGCGTGGATTGTCCCCCTGACCGGCCGGCAGACCAGCACGCCGCCTATTGACCACATCTACAATCCGGAGCTCTTTGCGCAGGTGCGTGACTTCAACGAGGTTGCATCGACCAGAGAAGATTGGTCGTCGCCGGAAGCGGCCGCCTGGCTGCGCGAGCAAGGCGTCAGCCACCTGTACGTTGGGGCACGCGGTGGCTATCTTGATCCGGCGGCGCTCTCTCGCAATCCGGAGCTGACCCGCCTCTATGCGGCTGGTGGGGCATCGGTTTTCGCGGTGGAAGCGGCCGCCGAAACAGGGCAGCCCGCCGTTCCCTAGCGGCAGATTTAGACGCGTCGAAAGAAACTTGAAACGTTGTGCAAACCCGGTTTTAACCGGTTTGACAAAGGATATTTGTACCGTTAGAATCCACTCCACATCGTTAGATCGTTTGCATTACGCGGCGCAAAGCTGCGAATTAAGGAGACAGTTATGGCGTTTGAACTCCCCCCACTTCCCTACGCTGAAGATGCCCTTGAGCCAAGCATTGATGCTCGTACCATGAGCATCCACCACGACAAGCACCACGCCGGTTACACCAATAACCTGAACAACGCTCTGGAAGGCCATCCGGTCCTATCTGCCATGTCTATTGAGGAGATTCTGGCCAATCTGGACAGCGTGCCCGATGACATTCGCGGCGCCGTGCGCAATAACGGCGGCGGATATGCCAACCACTCTCTGTTCTGGGCCGTAATGGGCCCGGACGCCGGTGGCGCGCCGAGTGGCGACCTGGCAGCGGCAATCGACAGCGCCTTCGGCAGCTTCGACAGCTTCAAGGAAGCGTTCGCCAAGGCAGCTGCGACCCGTTTCGGTTCCGGCTGGGCCTGGCTCTACGTTGACGGCTCTGGCAAATTGGCCGTTGGCTCTACGCCCAACCAGGACACGCCACTCATGGAAGGCAATACGCCGATTCTGGGCCTGGATGTGTGGGAGCATGCTTACTACCTGAACTATCAGAATCGCCGTCCCGACTACATTTCAGCCTGGTGGGACGTCGTCAATTGGGATGCCGTGGCGGCAAATTATGCCGCTGCTATGAATTAATGAGCTTCTGAACGGCAGCCATACGGGCGATTGTGACCCGGTGGTCTGACCGCCAGGAGAGGTTGCGAAGGAGAAACAAATGACCCATATCGTTACCAGATTGTGCCTGCGCGACACTGCATGTGTCGATGTTTGCCCGGTAGAATGCATGGTACTCGGCCAGCCGGAAGAGGAATGGCCGTGGCTCTACATCGACCCGGACACATGCATCGACTGCGGTGCTTGCGTGCCTGAGTGCCCTTATGAGGCGATCTTCCCCGAAGAGGAAGTGCCTTTCGATTACACAGCACCTGCCGGTGTCTGGATTGCCAACACGAAAGAGTTGCTGCCCGACGGCGGCCCGTTCGAAGGTGAGATCGATGGCCATGAGGTCAAGCTGCTGAATGCCAAGCAGTTGGCCGGTGGCGAAGAGTTCGACCTGACCGAGGACATTCCGCCGAACTACATGTTCTTCTCGGAGGGCCCTGGCTACGACGCCATGTAGGTTGCCATCCGTTTGGCGTTTGGGTGGGACGCGGCCGATTCTGCGTTGCCCCGCGCGACGCCAGTGCTAACTGAACCTAAACCGAATTAGCTGACCCGATTGCCTGGTTAGTTAATTCGGTTTTTCTTTTTGGAGACAAGCATGACCGACTATCGCATTGAGAAAGACTCCCTGGGCGATGTCCAGGTTCCGGCAGATGCCTATTGGGGGGCGCAGACCCAACGCGCCGTCCTCAACTTCCCCATCAGCGGCCTCCTGCCGTACCCCGCTTTCATCTGGTCGATGGCCCTGATCAAACGGGCGGCCGCTGAGGTCAACCACGACCTGGGCCTGTTCCGCGACAAGGCGGTGGGGGACCAGACTGTCACTGCCGACGTGCTGGCCGAAGCGATCATCGCCGCGGCCGACCAGGTTGTTGAAGGTGTGTACAACGATCAGTTCGTCGTCGATCCGATCCAGGCCGGGGCCGGAACCAGCCACAACATGAACGTCAACGAGGTGATCGCCAATCTGGCCAATGAACGCCTCGGCTATGCGCTGGACGCCGCTGCCAAACCTGTCCACCCCAATGATCATGTCAACATGGCCCAGTCGACCAACGACACGATTCCCACCGCGATTCGGCTCGGCACGCTGTGGCGGCTGGATGAGCTGCTGGCAACGCTGAACCGGCTGGCGGCCGAGTTCCGCAACAAGGCGGATGAGTTCGACAGCATCGTCAAGAGCGGGCGGACCCATCTCCAGGACGCGGTCCCCGTTCGCCTGGGTCAGGAGTTCGGCGCCTATGCGCGCGCTGTGGAGCGGGACGCAGAAAAGATCGCGCAGGCGGCCGACGGGCTGCGGCGTTTGGGCATTGGCGGCACGGCGACCGGCACGGGCCTCAACGCCCACCCGGAGTACCATGCCCGCATGGTGACCGTGCTGGGCCGGTTGTCCGGGCTGGAGCTGCGCGAGTCGGACGATCTGTTCGAGTCGATGCAGAGCATGGGTGACGCCGTCTACTTCAGCGGCGCGCTGCGAACGTTTGCCCAGGACATGACCCGCATTGCCAACGACTTCCGCTTGCTCTCTTCCGGTCCCAGCACGGGCTTGGACGAGATTCGACTGCCTGCCGTGCAGCCCGGCTCATCCATCATGCCCGGCAAGGTCAATCCGGTGCTGGCCGAAATGATGAACATGGCCATGTTCCAGGTGATGGGCAACGATCTGACCGTCATGATGGCGGGGCAGGCCGGGCAGTTGGAGCTGAACGTGATGATGCCGATCATTGCTTACAACATCTTCCAGAGCATGGACATCATCATCAACTCGGTAAACGCTTTCATCGACAAATGTCTGGTAGGAGTGGTGGCCAACGAAGTGAAGGCGACAGGCTGGCTGGCCAAGAACGCCATTCTCGTGACGGCCCTGAACCCGGTCATTGGCTACCAGAAGGGGGCGGAAGTAGCTAAGGAAGCGATGGCTACCAACCGCACCGTCCGTGAAGTGGTGGTTGAAAAGGGCTATATGACGGCCGAGCAAGCCGACGAGCTGCTGGACGTCCGTGTGCTGACTGAAGGTGGGATTGGCGGCGGATAGACACCGATAGCCCTGTATGAGCGCCAACTAAAAGTTATACAAAAGTTAGACATCTCCTGATTTTGTTCCTAGGATCATGATTGAGAACGATCGTGTTCTCATTGCGAGCAATAGATTATCAGGAGATGTATGATGAAAAAGTATACGATTCTACTGGCAGTAAGCGCTTTCTTGTTTTTGTTGGCTGCCTGTGGCGGAACGGCCGAACCGGCTGGACCGGAACCGGTCAGCTTGGCCTTCACTGGCGGTGACGAGTTCCGCTACGATCCGGACTCTGCCACCGTTGCTTCGGGTGCCGATGTGACGGTGACGTACGAGAACGTTGGGGCGCTGGAGCACAACTGGCTGCTGATCAGTGACCGCGTCGACGCGACTACGGCCACAGAAACAGACGCGATTGGCGGCGCGACCTCGGGTGTTATCCCCGGCGGCACCTCGGCCACGTTTAACTTCGTGGCTCCGCCCGCTGGAGATTACCAGTACGTGTGCACCGTACCGGGCCATGCTGCGGCAGGTATGGTGGGAACGTTGACCGTAACGCCCTAAGACGACCCACGATTACGCGACGTCACCATCCCCGGTGGCGTCACTGGAAGGGTTCCGCGACCTCGCGGGACCCTTCTTGCATTTTGGGGAGGGGGGCTATACCATATCGTCGCATGCAATGAACAGCCTCCAACTGACTCCGGCCCACTACGATGAAATGCTCGCCCACTTGCAGGCCTGTTATCCGGAAGAGGGGTGTGGTCTTGTCGGCGGTGTTGGTGGCCAGTCGCGGCAGATCTATCCGGTAGAGAACCGGCTCCATAGCCCGGTGGCCTACGAGATGGACCCGCTGGCGCAGATTAGGGCGATGTTGGCCTTGGAGGCTGAGGGCTGGGAGTTAGTGGCGATTTTTCATTCGCATCCGAACGGGCCGCTCTATCCGTCGCCGAGCGACGTTGCCCAGGCGTATTATCCGGACGCCATGCAGATTATTGTCTCGCTGGGTAGTTCCCCGGATGGCTTACCGACCGCAGCCGGGTTCATGATCAGCGATGGCCGGATCGAGCCGGCAGAGCTGCTGATAGCTGTGCCAGCTGATTGAGGACAGTGCGCCCCGCTGGATGGTGAGTCCCTCGAGCCAGAGTAACTCTTGGGGCCAAACTGTGTTTTACTATGTTGGAAGCTGAATCGCCCGGTCGTTCCATATCCGGCCTGGCGCACCCGACCTATGACTGAAACTGTCTACATCCTGCTGGCAGCCTTGATCGGATACCTCTGTGGATCAGTCCCCTTTGGCTACCTTTACGTCAAACTGTTTAAAGGCGAAGATCTGCGCACGGTTGGCAGCGGCCGCACCGGAGGGACCAACTCCTTTCGCGCCGCTGGGCTGGGCGTGGGGCTGCTGACCTCATTCAGCGACATCTTCAAGGGCGCAGCGGCCGTCTGGATCACGAACTGGCTCTTTGGCGATCCGCTTGGTCCTCAACTGCTGCCGTGGGCCGTGGCCACAGCCGGTGTCTTTTCGGTTATCGGGCACAACTGGTCTCTCTTCTTGCGTTTTCGTGGCGGAGCCGGCACGGGGCCCAATGTGGGGTGGTCGGCGGCCATCTACTGGCCCATTCTGCCGATCGCGATCCTGCTGGTTTCTGGCTTGCTGTACTTTGTAGGCATGGCCTCTATCGCCTCCCTAAGCATGGCGCTCGTGACCATCGTCATCTTTGGCATCCGCTACTTTATGGATATCGACACAACTCCCGCCTACCTGACCGGTAGTGTCGTGGCGGGGGTATTGATCGCCTGGTCGCTGCGGCCGAATCTGGTCCGGGTGATAAACGGTACAGAGCGTGTCGTGGGGCCGCGCGCCAGGCGAATTGCCGCACGAGAGGCGGCTGAGGCTGAGGCCAAAGAATCATAGTCCGGCGACTCCAACAGCGTCACCCGGCGCTAGAGCGCTCGCCGTCCCGTTTGCAGTTACTCCCCTTTCGTCAACAGTTCGTAATGCATGATGCCGAGCGAGTCGACGCGGACGCCATCGACTTCCGGCAATGAGATGGCCCGGCGCGGTTGTTGGGTCAGGTCCAGCGTAGGCAGCTCCTCCGCCCACAGTGTCTGGATCTCAGCCAGCAGCGCCAGGCGCGCTGTCTCGTCCAGCTCTGCACGTGCTGCGTCTACCAGAGCAACCATCTCCTCGCTCTCATAATTGGAGCAGAAGACGCGCGTGGTGGAGAAGACGAAGAAGTCGGTCCAGCTGGAAGCGTCAAGGTAATCGACCGCGCTGCCGGGCGATGGCCAGCCCAGCAGAAATGTGGGGTAGTTGCATTGGGCGATATCCAGACGGAACTGATCCCAGGTGACGCCGGATGTGGTGACGAAGAAGACGCCGGTTTCTTCCAGTTGGGCCTTTATCGCTGCCGCGTACTGTTCCTCAACGGCGCTGTACCGGCCATCATTGACGAACCAGAGCGTCATCTCAATTGGCGACGTTGCTGAGTAACCTTCCTCAAGCAGCAGCGTCCGTGCCCGATCCAGGTCGCGCTCCGGCAGCGTCTCGATCGCCCCGGGAATGTCGTTCGGCACCGGGCTGCGCAGTGCCAATCTCTCCCCGCCAAACAGGTCGGCCAGCGCGGCATGGTCGAGCGCATAACTGACGGCCTGCCGCACCTTCTCCTTGTCCCACGGCTCGGTCGACTGCTCGAACATCAAATAGCTCTTGAATGTCGATGGGCCGGTCCAGGGGCGGAGATCGGCTTCGCCATCTTCGTCCCGGTCCAGCGCCGAGAGGGCGACGAAATCAGTGTAGGGCAAGCCGGTCCAGGCCAGGTCGACAGACTCAAACTCAGTCAGCGAGCGCTGCATGCCTTCGGCCGTATCATAGAATCGCACCATGATATTCTCGAACGCGGGGGCGGGGCGGCCCGGCCATCCGGGGTTGGCCGTCAACCGCATGCGGTCGTTTGGTTCCCAGCCGGCAATGGTATAGGGCCCAAGCCCGCCGCAGCGGCTGCCCGGATCGGCAGCTTCCACATAGCAGTCGGCACTGATGGGGAAGAAGGGCGGCGTGGCCAGAATGGACGGGAAGTAGGCGGTAGGCGCCTTGAGTACAATCTTGACTGTCAGCGGGTCCAGCACCTGAACGCTGTCATCGTCGGCAAAGTTGTCCTCATTGGCGTCCTTCAGATAGGTGTTGACAACAAAATTGCCCAGGCGTGAGGCGCGCAGGATAGACCAGCGCACGTCCTCGGCCGTGAAGAGACGGCCGTCAGGGAACGCCAATCCGTCGCGCAGCCGGATCGTGTACTCCAGCTTGTCTTCGGAAATCTCCGGTAGGGCCGACGCCAGCAGCGGTTCCAGAACATTATCGGGCGTGAAGCGATAGAGACCACTCATCGTGTTGTTCATCAGTTCCCAGGCGATGAAACTGGTGTCGAGGCTGGCAGGGTCCATATTGTCGAACTGTCCGACGACGCCGATGACCAGCTCGCTGCCCGGCGTGCCCACGCGCGACTCGCCCGGGTCCACCGACGCAGCCGCATCCTGTTCTGCGACAAGCCACGTCAGCGCCAGCCGGTCCAATGTGCCGTCCTCGCGCAGTCCGGCTATGGCCTCGTTCAGACGCAGGCGCAGCTCGGCGTTGTCGGCCGCCACAGCCATGCCGTACTGCTTGCTGCTCAGCCAGGCCGCCTGGCCCTCGCCCCCGGCAACGCGAAGTTGTTCCGGAAAGGTCGAGGCGAAGTAGCTGCCGACATGGCTGTCGACGATGACGGCATCAACCGCTTCGTCGATGAGCGCCTGGATGAGCTGTGACGGCTGCTCAAACTCAGTGAATAAGTCGTTGTCCGGGATGCCGCTGGCCAGCGCCGCTTCGTAGCTGTCGCTGCCGTCGATGACACCGATCGCCATACCGGACTGGATGTCGGCCACACTCTGGATGCGCTGTTCATCGACCAGGACCAGCACGACCTGGCCCACTTCCAGGTATGGATCGGTGTAGGCGATACCCGCTTCCGGCTGATCTGGAATGATGAGCGCCGACATGACGGCATCGAAGTCGCGGGCCGACCCGGCGGCGATGCTGCCCAGCACGCCCTGGCTGGGCGTGACGACGAATTCGTAGTCCAATGCGGCCGTCGCGGCGATGTTCTCCATCACGCTGGCGTTGTAGCCAATGACGTTGCCGAATTGGTCAAAGTCGCTGAAGGGAGGGAACGGTGCGTCGGTGGCCAAGACAACGAAATCCCGTCCGCCGCGCTGCACAGGCAGATCGGCTGTCGGCAGCACCGCCGTGCCCGCTTCCACAGGCGTGTTGGTGACTACGGTCGCGTCCGGTTCGGCCTGCGTGCAGGCCGCCAGAATGGCAAGAAGAACCAGCAAGGCGGGAAACCAGACCGAGATGGTAACCGGCCCCCGGCGCTGTGTGGGTTGGCTGGGGCGTATCATGGGGGATCCTCTGTGACAGGCTGAACAGACTGTCGGCGGCAAGTATAACAGCGGGGTTGGCCGTGACAAGCGTCTACTGGCGATACCCAGCGGCTTCTCACACAGCCGGGAGCAGTGTCAGATGACGTTGTATTCCTGCGTGAGTTGGTCGGCGGTGAAGCGCCCGGCGGACAGTGAGTCGATATCCACCGTGTGGGCGTGGCCGTCGAGAATCAGTTCGGCAGCCAGCAAACCGCCGATCGGCCCATGCATGAAGCCATGCCCGGAGAAGCCTGTCAGCACCACGAACCCTTCCGGGTCCGTGAGGCGATCAATAATCGGATGGGCGTCGGGGGTCGTCTCGTATAGCCCAGCCCAATGGGACTGGAGTCCGGCATGAGCCAGCAGCGGCAGCCGTTCGACGGCTGCTTCTAGATGGACCAGCTCCCACGCTTCGTCGACGGTCTCGTCGAAGCCCGGCGGCTGGGTGGGGTTGGACATGCCGGTCAGGATGCCTCGCCCTTCACGATGAAAGTACAGGCTGCGGGCGAAGTCGATGACGAATGGAAACGCAGGGTCGAGGTCGGGCAGCGGTGTGGTCGTTGCAATCTGGCGGCGCAGCGGCACGACAGGCAGCGTCACGCCTGCCATTGCGCCAATCTGGGCCGACCACGGCCCAGCGGCATTGACGACCGTTTCGCAAGCAATGGTTCCCACGTTCGTCTCCACGCCCGTTACCTTGCCCTGTGCGACGTGTATGCCGGTCACAGCGGTGTCGGTGAGGGTGCGGACACCCAGACGGCGTGCGGCGCTGATATAGCCCGCCACCACGCCATTGGGATCAGCCAGCCCGTCGCCGCTGTGGAATGTTGCGGCCCGCACATCGTCAGCGCTGACCTGGGGAATGAGGCGTCGCGCGTCGTCTCCCGACAGCCACTGGGTCGGCACGCCCATGCTGTGCTGCAGATCGACATTGCGCCGGAAGGTTATCTCGTCTGCCTCATTGGTCAACAGGATGAGGTAGCCGCACCAGCGCAGATCGATGGCCTGGCCCGTTTCTTCCTCAAAGCGCTCCAACATCGGCAGGCTGTGCTGCGACAGGGTAATGTTGATGGCTGTTGAGAACTGGTAGCGGATGCCACCCGCGCACTTGCCCGTCGCCCCCTGGCCGAAGAACGGCTGGCGCTCCAGCAAGACTACGTCGCGACAGCCGCGCAGCGCGAGATGGTAGGCGGTGCTGGCCCCCATGACTCCACCACCCACAACGACGACCTGCGCAGAGGTAGGTAGATCGTTCATAATGTTGCCGTGGTGCCGAGGCCGAGCGCCGTGCCGTTGCGCCAGATGATCTGGGCCGCGACAGCATCCTGGACCGCCACGCCGACAGACTTGAACAGCGTGATCTGGTCCGAACTGGTCCGTCCGGAGCGGGTGCCATTGATAATTTCGCCCAGCTCAGCGTGGATATCCTCTACCGCAAACTCACCTTGCTCGATGGGGATGAGCAAGTCGCCCGTTTCGGCCAGCGCCGCTTCTCTCGAGTCGACCACGACCAGCGACCGTTGGAGCGTGGCGGCGTCAATTTCCTGCATCACCGGCGTAAACGAGCCGATGGCGTTCACATGGGTGCCGGGCTTGAGCCAGCGGCCGTCGAAGACAGGGGCATGGGCAGTGGTCGCCGTGCAGATAATGTCGGCGTCACGCACGGCCGCTTCCGGGCTGTCGGCGATCAGTATTGTGTCCGGGATGGGTCCGCGGCCCACCATCTCTGTGGCGAATGCGTCGGCGCCTTCCGGACTATAGACGCGCACTTCACGGA
Source organism: uncultured Chloroflexia bacterium (assembly GCA_963715935.1). Lineage (GTDB taxonomy): Bacteria > Chloroflexota > Anaerolineae > Promineifilales > Promineifilaceae > Promineifilum. The sequence goes on from CAVQSM010000013.1 coordinate 23,187, forward strand.
TCGCGCGGACCGTACAGACCGCTTCCAGTTGGGTGCGGGCCTGGACACCGGCCCCAAAGATCGCCACCACATGTGCATCATGCCGGGCCAACACATCGGTGGCTGCGCCGGACGCCGCGCCGGTGCGAATGGCGGTCACCGCGCCGCCTTCCATCAGCGCCAGGGGCTGCCCGGTGCTAGCGTCCAGCACGATGACGACAGCATTAATGAGCTTCAGTCCGCGCGGCGGGTTGCTCCCGAAGACGGACACGACCTTCAGGCCCAGCGCCTCGCTCTCGGGCAGATAGGCGGGCATGACGAGCGTCGTGTCCTCGGCGGTCACGGGGATGTGGGCGCGCAGCGGCAGCACCGCCTTGCCGGCTGATAGCTGGGCATAGGCCGCCTTCATCCCTTCAATCGCCTCGGCCATCGGCAGGGCACGCACAACGTCGTCGGCGGAGAATAAGCGCAGATCCATGATGTTCCGGGTGAGCTTACTCGATGCCGAGATAGACTTTCTGAACCATCGGATCCTTCTCCAGCGCGGCAGCCGAATCGCTGAGTACGATCTCGCCCGTCTGGAGCACGTAACCACGGCTGGCAACCTGGAGGGCCATCAGCGCGTTTTGCTCGACCAGCAGGATCGTCGTGCCCTGCTTGTTGATGTCGATGATGATCTCAAAGATCGCCTCGACCAGGACCGGAGCCAAGACCCATCGACGGTTCGTCCATCAGCAGGACGTTGGGGCGGGTCATCATCGCCCGGCCCATGGCCACCATCTGCTGTTCGCCGCCAGAGAGCGTGCCTGCCACCTGGCTGCGACGTTCCTTAAGTCGCGGGAACAGCTCGTAGACATTTTCCAGATCGGCGGCGATGCCGTCTTTGTCTTTGCGGTGAAAGGCACCCATCTCCAGATTTTCCAGCACCGTCATGCGGGCAAAGACACCCCGGCCTTCCGGGACCATGGCGATGCCCCGGCTGGGTAGCTGGCTGGCCCGATAGACGGACAGGTCTTCGCCGGCCAGCTTGACCGAGCCTTCGCGGGGCGTCATCAGCCCGCAGATGGTGCGCAAGGTTGTGGTCTTGCCCGCTCCATTACCGCCGATCAGGGTAACAATTTCACCTTCTTCCACCCCCAGCGTGATCCCTTTTAGAGCGTGGATATTTCCGTAGTAGGCATGGATGTTGTCCAGTTCAAGCAGCGTCATGAAGAGACCTCCAACGTCGCCTTGCCCGCTGCACCACGACCCAGGTACGCTTCGATGACCCGCGTATCGTTCTGGATCACTTCCGGCGGCCCTTCAGCGATCTTCTCGCCGTAGTCGAGAACGGTAATATCCTCCGAGATACCCATGACCACCCGCATGTCGTGCTCAATAAGCAGGATGGTGATGCCCAGCTCGTCGCGCAGATGGCGGATGAACTCGGTGGTTTCGGCCGTCTCGCGCGGATTCATACCCGCTGTGGGCTCGTCGAGCAGCAGAAGCTTGGGGTTGCTGGCCAACGCGCGCCCGATCTCCAGCCGGCGCTGATCGCCGTAGGGCAGATTGCGCGCCAGGTCGTCCCCCTTGCCTTGCAGACCGACAAAGTTGAGCAGTTCCCGAGCCTCACTGACCGCCTTTTCTTCTTCTTTCTTCGTGCCGGGTAGATTCAGGATGGGCCCGTACCACGGTGAGTGGAGCCGTGGCTCCATGCCGACGAGGATGTTCTCCAGGGTCGACATGTAGGAGAACAGGCGGATGTTCTGATAGGTCCGGGCAATGCCGCGCCGGGTGATGCGATCGGTCGACTTCCCGGCGATGGACTCGCCCTCAAAGAGGATATCGCCTTCATCGATCTGGTAAAACCCGGTGATGCAGTTGAAGAACGTTGTCTTACCCGCGCCGTTCGGTCCGATGATGCTGACGATTTCGCCTTCCTCGATGTCGAAGGTCAGGTCGTTGACGGCCACCAGGCCGCCAAACCGCTTGGTTACGTTGGTCGCGTCTAGAAGTTTAGCCATGCGTCATTTTCCTCAGGTAAGCGGGTTGACTTCTTCCGCTGTGTCATATTCATGCGAAGCCGCTTCAGCGTCGGCGTGGAGCTCGCGCTTGGTGATAGCTGACGGCCACAGTCCTTCCGGCCGGACCAACATCATCGTCACCAATAGGATGCCATACATTAGCAGCCGGTACTCCTCAAACTCGCGCAGCAGCTCCGGCAGGCCGACGAGTACAAACGCGCCCAGAACCACACCGGGCAGGCTGCCGATGCCGCCGACGATGACGATGGCCAGAACGTTGATCGAGATGAGCAGCTCGAAGCTGTTGGGAAAGACTGAACCAAGTCGCGAGGCGAAGATCGCCCCGGCCAGCCCAGCCAGCGTCGCGCCAATAGCGAACGCGGACAGCTTGGTGAGGGTCAGGTTGATGCCCATCGCTTCGGCCACGTCTTCATCTTCACGCATTGCCATCCACTGGCGACCCAGTCGGCCGTCTCGTAGTCGTGAGGCGACGTACCACGCGACAAGACAACCCGCGAGAATGAGGTAGTAGTAATGTTGTGGCGTAACGAACTCAAAGCCGGCGATGGTCGGGCGAGGGATGTTGATGATGCCCTGTGCGCCGCCGATGGCCCCTTTCAGGAGATCGGACCGGACGAGCACACGGATGATTTCGCCGAAGCCAAGCGTGACAATCGCCAGATAATCGCCGCGCATGCGAAGCACCGGGATGCCCAGCAGAATGCCCGCAAACGTGGCTGACAACACCGCCACAGGCACCGCCAACCAGAAGTCCCACCCAAAGCCCAGGTCGCCCGTTGAGGTCAGAACCCCTGTAACGTACGCGCCGATGGCGAAGAAGGCCACATAGCCCAGGTCCAGCAGCCCGGCAAAACCAACCACGATGTTGAGCCCAAGCGCCATCAGGATAAAGGTGCCGACCTGGTCGACCACATTGGTTAGGAAGACGCCCAGCACCCAGGGCAGGATGAGCAGTATGACGAAGAAAGCAATGCGGCCGATGCGCTGGTTGCGTGTTCTGGTTTCCGGTGTGCGGGTAGCCCGGTTGCGAGCCGAGCGGTCGCGGCCGTCCAGTTCCCACCAGAAGGCGATGGCCAGTGACAGCACAAAGATGACTATCGCGGTGACGGGCATGATGCCCTTTGTGCCCAGCAACTGCCGCACGATGCTGCGGGGCAGCAGTTCGTTGGCGATGTTCAGCGGCACGTCGGAGAACAAGGCGATGGCCAGAGTGATGCCCGTGGCCAGCGTGAGCGGCCGTCGGATACGGATTGGGATCAGATGGAGGGCAGCGCCGACCGCCCCCAGGGCGCCCATCACCCCCATCAACACCAGGCTGCCGGCGATCGGTTCCAGGCCGAAGGTAAGGATCTCCATGAGGCTCGGCGACACGTTGACGAAGAAGTCGCGGATAGTGGGCCATACGGTGGAGAGCCAGATCAGGGCCACAACAGGCAGCGCTGTTACGACGCCCGCCACCAGACCGCCCAGAACGGTGACAACCCCGGAGGGACGGTCCGACTGTAAATCCGCTACGGTCAGATAGCCGGCCAGCAGGGGGGGAATGAACAGGAGTACCTGACCGAGTGTCAGGATGTTAACAATCAGGTCGCGCTCGTCGAACGCTTCGACCATGCCGATGGCGCAGGTCAACAGGGTGACGACGCCGGCCAGCAAGCCGTATTGAACTGCTTTTCGCCAGAAGGATGTCATATCTTGCCTCTCCTTATGCCTTCTTCTCGGCCAATGGCTCACCGAGGATGCCTTGCGGTCGGAAGATTAGAATCATGACCAGCAAGAGGAAGGCGATGACGTCTTTCAACTGATGGGCACCGGCCACGCCCAGCCCTTCCAGGAAGAGCGGTGGGCCAACCGCTTCAATGACCCCGAGCAGCAGCCCACCCAGGGCCGCGCCGGGGATGCTGCCGATGCCGCCCAACACAGCGGCCGTAAACGCCTTGATGCCGGGCACAAAACCCATGAAGAAGTTGACTTGTTTGAATGTCAATCCCCAGAGTACAGCGGCGATGCCGGCCATGGCCGCGCCGATGGCGAAGGTCATGGCGATGCTGCGGTCGACGTCAATGCCCATAAGAGCGGCGACGTCCTTGTCCTCAGCCACGGCACGGATTGCCTTGCCGGTCTTGGTGCGCATCACAAAAAAGTAAAGGCCAATAAGTGAAATGATGGCGACAGCAAAGACGACAATCTGTACCCGCAGAAAGTCGATGCCCAGGATTGTGACCCGGCCACCTAGAACGTCGGGCACGGGAAACGGGATGATGGCAGAACCAAAGAGACCTCGGAACAAATATTGCCAGAAGAAGGAGGCGCCGATGGCAGTGATGAGAGGAACAAGCCGAGGAGCACGGCGCAAAGGCCGGTAGGCGATTCTTTCGGTCAGGAGGGAGACTCCCATCGCCGTAAGCACCGAGACAATCGTAACAAGGACCAGATAGATGACCGGCTGGTCGTTCATGAAGCCGCTGGTAGCTAACACACTGGCGACCAGCACGGTACTCGTCATGCCGCCGGCCATGAAGAACTCACCGTGGGCAAAGTTGATCATGAACAAGACGCCGTAGACCATCGTATAGCCAAGCGCAATGAGTGCATACAGGCTGCCCTGTGACAGACCGGATGAGAGAAAGTTGATCCAGTCTTCCGTCGTGTACTGCGTGCCTACGCCAAAAAAGAGTTTGCGTACGGTGCCGATAACGACAAGAGCGATAATAACGGCGCGGAAGACCCAGAGCAGAATTCCGATCCAATCCAGATCATTGAGGCGCTTTGAAAGCGACATGGAAGATGCCTCCTGGTTGTTAATTCAAGCGTGTTCCCGGGCCAGTCCAGACGCCTGGACTGGCCCGGGGTACAGGAGAGGTTCTGGTCGGCTTACAGCACGCCTCAGAACCTTCTTGCGCAAAACAATGAGCGATTCACCCCTGTGAATCGCTCATTGTTTGATCAGAGCCTAGGGCCAGACGCGAACGAACTCGCTGTCCTGCACTTCGCTAACCGAGATCTTGGCGTCGGCGCAGTCGCCGAATTCATCACAGGTCAGGGTGCCGGTGATGCCCGAAAAGCCGGAGGTGCCGTACAGCGCGTCGCGCAGCGCCTGGCGGCCGATGAGCAGTGTACCGTCAGCCGTCTCAACGCCGACAGCCTCGATCGCATCGAGCAGCATCGTCGTGGCGTCGAACGCATGGGCGTGGAACGGAGCGGTCGGCTCTAGACCGAACATCTCCATGTATGCTGGGAGGAACTCTTCCTGGTAGAACGTATTGGCGAATGCCAGGTCCGGACCAGAGGCAACCATGCCCTCAGACGTCCCGACCGTGTTCTCCAGGAAGCTGGGCGACTGGATGCCGTCGGCGGCGGCCAGCAGAACATCTTCCAGACCGGGCACGTCGCCGGCAGAGTTGGTGATGAGCGAGCCCAACGGAATGAAGACCGGGTAGTAGATCATCTGCGGGTTGGAGGCAGCAATCGTGGTCAGAAGCGGCGTTACGTTGGTCGCGTCGGCAGCTTCGGCCTCGAACGCTACGATCTCGCCACCCTTGGCCTCAAACGCATTGGAGAACGCGCTGGCCAGACCTTCAGTGTAGGGGTCGCCGTCATGGATGACAGCTGCACTGGTAACGCCGGCAACATCGAAAGCGTAGTCGGCCATAGCCGCGCCCTGGATCAGGTCATTGTGGGCAGTACGCAGATACCCGGGGGCCCATGCCTGGTCGGGGTCGGTCAACGCCGGCGAGGTATTGGACGGGGAAATCATGACGTAACCGGCATCGCTAACGATGCGGGCCATGGGGACGCCGGCGCCGGAGCAGCTGGTGCCGATGATGCCGACGACCTGCGGGTTGGCGACGATTTTGGTGCCGGCAGTTTGGCCGCCCTCAGCGTTACAGCCGTCGTCCTCTGCTAGCAGTTCCAGCGGGTGACCCATCACGTCGCCGCGCATGTCGAGGGCGATCTCAACGCCGCGCTGGGAGTCGAGGCCCAGGTCGCCGTTCGGACCGGAGATGACGAGCGCAGAGGCGACAAGCAGCGGGTCGCCTTCGGCAACCTCAACGCAGCCGATCGGATCGGTGCAACCCTCTTCAACTGCAGCTTCAGCTTCGTCCATAGCTTCTTCGACAGCCGCTGCGGCCGTCGGTGCGACTTCTTCAGCCGCCTCCTGAACCTGGCCACCACAGGCGGCGAGGGCCAGGACGAAAACCAACAGGCCAATCATTGTGAGACGTTTCATAGTTATTTCTTCTCCTCGAATTAACTTGTCGCATATCATTTAGGGACCATTTCTGGGAATGCGACGTTCGTTGACAGACTCCATATCCAAGATTCTTCTATTGTCGATTACTGAAACCTGGCTGTTCTACACCCGCGATCACAGTGCGCCGTGGTAGCGCATATGAGTGTGACCTGATTGTCTCCACCACCTCCTCTCTTGCCTTAGGATTGGTTTCGTTGAGCAATCGCGCTGAGTTGTGGGAACTCTTGACTATGACCACGAAATTCTAATGAAAATCCTCTCATTGTCAACTTAAGTGCCGGGAAATGGCGCAAATTGATGGCAATTGGCTGGTGGCAGCAAAAAAGACGGAGCGCTCCGGGAGCAGCTCCGTCTTTGAATGGTGTCGTCTGACAGACTACTGGTTCGGCAGTCTAGGCGTAATCTTCGGTCACTTCGATGTATTCCCCGGTGACCATGAAGATGACACGCTCGGCGATGTTGGTGGAGCGGTCGCCGATGCGTTCCAAATTGTGGGCCACCCACAGCATGTAGGTCGCCATCTGGACCTTCTCTTCCTCGCTCATGTGGGCGACCGCCTCGCTGAAGAATTTGCGATAATGGCGGTTGATCTTCTGATCACGCTTGGCGATGGCTGTGGCGGCTTCCGCATCCCCTTCGGTGAAGGCGGTGATCGCCTCATGCAGCATTGTCTCTGCTCGCTTAGCCATCTTCGGCAGGCGCGCCCAATCCAGATCTGTGGTCGGCACTTCGTCGAGCCGGGTAACGATCCGGGCGATGCCGGACGCGTGGTCGCCAATTCGTTCCAACTCTGAAGCGATATGGATAGCGGCGATGATTCTCCGCAAGTCGCCGGCGGTTGGGGCCTGGGTGGCCAGAACGAGCTGGGCTTGTTCCTCGACCAGGTAGCGCAGCCGGTTAATCTCCGAATCGTCTGCGATCACTTGTTGGGCCAACTCGACGTTGCCGCTGGCCAGCGCCGCAATTGACTGGTCAATTGCATTTTCTACCTTGCTGGACATCAGCAGGATGGCCTCGTTCATGGAGCTGAGTTCTTTGTCGAACAATGAGCGCATTGAAGGCATATCGTTAATCTCCCATTTCCTGACGAATCTGCGTAAACAGAGCCATTATCTCGTCGCTGGCATGCTCAATCAGGGGTGCGCCGTGGCCACAGGCGAAGACAGCCGGCGTTAAGTTGAGCATTCGGATCGCGCTCTCGTTATTTGCTTCAATGCTGGCAGTAATGAGACGGGGGCTGCGCTTCAGATGTCCCGTGCGCGTTTCCAGTGTGTCGCCGGCGAACAGGACGCCGGCTGACGGGCTGTAGAACGCGAAGTGATCCATCGTGTGGCCCGGCGCGGCAAGCGCCTCCAACCCGCCCAGGACAGGAAGGACGTCTCCGTCATTGACGACCCGGACGGCCGCCTTCGGAATCGTCTTGATGCGCATGAAGTTGCTGAGCACAAGGTGTGCGGGGGCGGGCAGGTGTTTGGGCGTGCCGCCTTCAGTTAGATAGCGGGCCGTCTCGGCACCGGCAAAGACAGTCGCTCCGGTCTGCTGGTGCAGCGCGGCCACGCTTCCAGCGTGGTCGTAGTCAGCGTGGGTGATGATGATGCGCGTGAGGTCCGCAGGTATGCCACCTAACTCGGCAAGTGCAGCCAGGATCGCGGCCTCCTTGCCCGGTGTTCCCGCGTCAATCAGCGTAAAGCCGTCGTCATCCCGGCACAGAAAGACGTTGGCCATGCCCAGGTTGAGGCACGTAACGTCAGGCGTTATCTGCTGCATCGTCACTCATCGTCACAACATCGCCCGCCTCAGCGTCAAACGCGGCGCGTAGATCCAAATACGCCTGGTTGAACATCTGCGCCCGCATTTCCGGCTGTTGGCGCAGGTAGCCGGGCAGTTTCTTGTGATACATGGCCGGGATGCGCGAGTTCTCCACATCGAGGCTTTCGATGTTGTCCGAGGTGAAGACGATAATCGGCAGCAGCGGCACGTCAACAGCAGAAGGCGCATTGGCGGCGATGAACGCGGCCATCTTACTGACCATCGACTCGGCCTCCCGTGTGGGATTGCCCAGCCGTTCCTGGCCAAAGAAGCCGCGAAGTCCCAACCCGGACTGCTTCCAGTTGTCACCATCGGCGACGATACGGCCGTGCTGGAACTTGGGCGCGAACAGATAGACGGCTCCGGGCGTCAACAAGACATGGGGCGCGGGCAGCTCGTAATGGTACATGCGCCCATTCTTGCGGTACACCTTACCCACGTCTTTGTCCAGCACCTCGTCCATCCGGGGACTGCGCTGGTAGCGGTGCGAATAGTAGAGACCGACCTGCGATAACACCAGGCCAACGCCCAATGCCAGCAGCTGGTAGACGAACACCATGGTGTCGTCCTGCAAAATAAAGAGGAAGAGCAGGCCAAGAACGAGCGCTCCCAGCCCGGCAAAGCTCAAGATCTGGCCCAAGCGCGCCAGACGAGCAATACGTTGTTCATCACGTACGACAATCATTAGCTAATCTTACCCCGTTGTGGTTCGTTATTCGAGTTTTCCGACTGGTTGCTGTCAACCTGGTTGCCGCTGCCGTTGGCATACTTCCCCAGCACCAGACACGCGTTTTGCCCGCCCAGTCCGAAGGAGTTCTTAAGTACGTTGCGAATCGGAGCTTCCCGCGGCGCGTTGGGCACGTAGTCGAGGTCACACTCCGGGTCTGGCGTCTCATAGTTCCATGTGGGAGGAATGATGCTGTGATAGATGGATAGCGCACTGAAGATCGATTCCAGCGCCCCGGCTCCACCCATCGCATGCCCCATCAATGACTTGTTGCTGCTAATGGGAACCTCATAGGCGCGTTCGCCGAAGAGCTGCTTCACAGCCAGCGTCTCAGTGGCGTCATTGATAGGTGTCGACGTGCCGTGGGCGTTGATATAGTCGATCTCGTCTGTCTGGCAGTTGGCGTCAGCCAGCGCCCATTTCATCGCCCGAATGGCTCCGTTCGCTTCCGGATCCGGGGCGGCCACGTGGTAGGCGTCGCTGGAGGACGCATGGCCACGCACTTCGGCGTAGATCCGCGCCCCACGCGCCACCGCCTCATCCATCCGTTCCAGCACAACAATGCCCGACCCCTCGGCCAGAATGAACCCGTCGCGATCCAGATCGAACGGACGGCTGGCCCGTTCCGGCGTATCGTTGAAATGGGTGGACAGCGCCCGCATTTGGCCGAAACCTGCGATTGCCGTGAAATGGATCAACCCTTCCACACCGCCGGTATACATCACATCGGCCCGACCGTGGCGAATGTAGTGGGCCGCTTCGCCGATGCATTGCGTGCCGGTGGCGCAGGCGGCCACGATAGTGTTGATTGGTCCGACGGCGCCGGTCATCAGGCTGATGTGATGGGTTGGCATATTGGCCAGAAACATCGTCATGGCGAACGGGCTGACAGAGCGCAGCCCCTTTTCACGATAGGTATCAACCTGCTCGAAAGCCCGCTCGATACCGCCGACGGCCGTCCCGACAAGGACACCGGCTCGCTCCGGGTTGGGCGTCGTTTCCGGCAGACCGGCGTCGGCCACAGCCATCCGGGCAGCCGCCAGCGCTAGCTGCGAAGCACGCGACATGCGCCGCGCCTCCTTGAAGTCCATGTAATCTCTTGGAGAAAACTCTTTGACTTCACCGGCAATGCGCGTGGGAAACTCACTCGCGTCGAACTGCGTGATCGGTCCGATGCCGGAACGACCGGCCAGCAGACTATCCCAGCTCGCTTCGACACTGTTGCCCAGGGGGCTGATGGCCCCCATGCCCGTAATGACCACGCGCGGGCGGCCTTGTTCGTCTGTGTAGGTTTTGCTCATGCTCTTTCCTCCACCTGCCGGGCGTTGCGGTACGCCGCCGGCGGGTGCGGTTCATTCTCTTCTATAAGGCGGGCCACAACGGTGGTCAGCCGGTCTCTACAGTGGGTGATACGGACGGCCGGATCGCTGCGGTAATGGCGGCTACGACCTGTTTTTCTACCAGCTGCCGGGCCTGACCAATTGCTTGTTGCATTGCGTAGGCATTGGATCGACCATGGGCAATAATTACAACACCGTTGACGCCCAATAGTGGCGCACCGCCGACTTCGTCAGGATTCAGCTCGGCACGCACGCGCTCAAAGGCTGGTCTGGCCAGCAGTCCGCCCAGCTTGGTTGCCACACTGGACATCATATGGCGGCGGATGCTCTCGGACATATAGCTGGCAACCGCTTCGGCCGTCTTCATCATGATATTGCCGGTAAAGCCATCGGTTACGGCCACCTCCGCAATGCCCTTGACGAACTCCTTCGGCTCCATGTTACCGACATAGTTCAGGTCGCTCGCTTCCAGCAAGGGAATGCTGTCCTTGATCAGGTCGTTGCCTTTGCCTGCTTCCTCGCCATTAGAGATCAAGGCGACACGGGGACTGTCGATATCCAGCATACGGGCTACGTAACAACTGCCCATCTGCCCGAACTGCAGCAGGTACTCCGGCTTGCACTCGGCGTTGGCGCCGTTATCGATGAGCAGGGGACGGGTTTGAATGGGAAAGAGGACGCCCAGCGCCGGGCGCAAGACGCCCGGAATTCGTCCCAGACCCGTTTGCCGCAGCATGGCAATCGCCAGGGCCGCCCCGGTGTTGCCCGCCGTCACAAATGCATCCGCCTCGCCGTCTCGCACCAATGCTAACCCGACATGCATCGACGATTGGCGCTTTTCACGGGCGGCTATCGAAGGTGTGTCCTTCATGGTGATCGTTTGGTCGGCCGGAACGATCTCAAGGTCCAGTCCGGTCAAGTCGTGGGTGGACAGCGCCCGTTCGATCAGGGTTGGGTCACCAACCAGAATCATTGTGTCGCCAAATTTGCGCGCCGCCATGACGGCGCCGGCGACATCGGGATCGGGGTGGTTGTCACTCCCCATGGCGTCAACAACAATTCGCATAGCTATCTCATCTGAAAGAATCAGATCATTCTACCACACCCAATGACGCCGTGCAGAAAGGCGATGGGGTGCTAATCTTCCCTGACGTCTTGCAGGTCGGCGTGGTTGATCACTTCATCCTGTCGGGCGGCATACCGTTCGGCCAGGTAGATCGCAGATTCATTCGGCTCGATTGGCTGACCGTAGCGTGCGGCGTAGAGGTAAGTCAGTTCCGCTCCGTATAGGACGATGTAGGCAGAGTAGTAGACCCAAAGCAGCAAGATGATCAAAGCGCCTGCTGCGCCAAATATCGAAGCCGTGCCGGTCACGACGAGTACCCGTCCGATGACATACGCCCCAATACCAAATGCAACGGCCGTAAATAACGCGCCAACGGCTACATCGCGCCAGCGAGATTTGGCGTCCGGCAGCGTCTTGAAGATTAACAGGAAGGTGACGAATGCCACAGCCGGGGCGACGAGGAAGTTGATGCTGGGTATGATCCCGACGAGATTTGGCAGTACACCTCCGACGGCTGCTTCGACCGTACTAAACAGCACGTCGGCGATGACAACGGCCACGAGCAGGAAACCCATCACAAAAACCATCATGAAGGTCAGAAACCGCGAACGGACAGCAGGCCACAGGTCCCGAATGCCTTCCGCTGGAGGATTGGCAATGCCCCAGGTGATGTTGATGGAGAGCCGGAGACTGTTGAAGACGGATGAAGCGCCGTAGATCAGGACACCAATGCTGATGAGAGTCAACGTCGCGTTCGATGTCGCATTGACGACTTGCGCGACTACACCCTGGACAAAGACGGCCAATTCCGGACCGCCAATGGCCAGGATAGCTTGAGTGACCTCATCCAGCGCGGCGCTCCGGCCTACAAAGAACCCGGCGACAGCGATAGCGATGACCACCAGCGGTGCCAAAGAGAACAGGGTGTAGTAGGCCAGCGCAGCCGCAAACAGCGTCGCCCGATCTTCGGCGAAGCGGACCCCGGCATCTCGCAGCAGGAGGAATAGATCTTTGATCATTAGGCTGAGTGGCCGGTGGACGTGGCCAGGGCAATTGCGCGCTTCAAATCATCGATCAGGTCGGACACATGCTCAATGCCGACCGACAGGCGGATTAGACCGGGGTCGACGGCGAACCCGGCGGCGGCCGCTTCTGGTCCGGAAACCGAGGCGTGGGTCATGGGGCCGGGCAGCTCGATGAGCGACTCGACACCACCCAAGGATTCGGCCAGCGTGAACAGCTGCGTCTGCCGGGCAATGGTTCGGGCAGCCGCCTCGCCACCCTGCACCATAAATGAGATCATGCCCCCGGGCGCCGCCATCTGGTGCGCTGCCAACTCGTGCTGCGGGTGGCTGTCAAGTCCCGGGTAGATGACCAGAGTCACCGCCGGATGGTCGGCCAGGAACTGGGCGATCGCCAGAGCGTTGCGGCTGTGGGCGGCCATGCGCAGCGCCAGCGTCTTCAGGCCTCGCAACACCAGGAAGCAATCATTCGGGCCGGGCACCGCCCCGATGGCGTTTTGGAGAAACTTGAGCTGCTCGTACAGCGTCGGGTCGTTGAGCACAACCGCGCCTCCGACGACATCCGAATGTCCGCCGAGGTATTTTGTGGTGCTGTGGACGACGAAGTCCGCGCCCAGGGCCAGCGGCCGCTGCAGCACGGGCGTGGCGAATGTGCTGTCGACGGCGACCCACGCTCCCGCCTCGTGGGCCATCTTGCTGATCGCGGCGATATCGGCCAGCCGGAGAGTTGGGTTGGTGGGCGTTTCCAGCCAGACCAGTCGGGCCGGCCCGCTGGCCAGTGCGGCAGCCACGGCGTCGGTGTTGCTGGTATCCACAAAGTCGAAGATCAAGCCGTACTCGGCCAATACTTTGTCAAACAGCCGGAACGTCCCGCCGTACAAGTCGTTGCCACAGATGACGCGCTCTCCCGGCCGCACCAGACGGAGGACATTGTCGATAGCCGCCATGCCGGAGGCATAGGCCAGACCAAAGCGGCCTCCTTCCAGCCCCGCCAGCGCCTCCTGCAGCGCCGTGCGCGTCGGATTGTCGCTTCGCGAATACTCATACCCTTTGTGGACGGCCACATCGTCCTGGGCATAGGTGGATGTTTGATAAATGGGGGTCATGACCGCCCCAGTCGCAGGGTCAGGTTTGACGCCGGCATGGACAGCCAGCGTGTCGATATGGAGGGTCGAGTGTTTGTCTGACATGCGGATCGTTTCCTTTGACTTTGGCGAGGGGCCTCGTAGCTCTGCCGGACTGCGTAGGCGATTGTAACATAATGCGGCGCATGCGGGCGGATGAACGTAGGACAAGCGGTATGACCTCGACCGGCGATCAGTCGCTTGCCATTTGGCCTCGGCGGGTACAATAGGCTTCCAATGGGAGCACAGGCAGCCGGGACAACTGTCCCATCCTCTAACCAGCGTAACGGGGCCGCACTTGGCTGGCGGCTGCTGTCGTTCGCCCTTGTCTTTCTGGCGGGGCTGGCGCTGTCTCGCCTGCTCTACGAATGGCAGTTTCCGAACTGGTCCGTTCTCGGCCGTCCGCTGCCAGCCATCCTGCTGGCCACCGCGTGGGCTCTGTTCCGATCGATTCTCAACCGGGGTACGCTGGGCACGGCCAGCGGCGCTGTGACCTTGCTGCCCAATCTCCTGGTCCTGCTTTTCCTGTTCCAACCTACTGTCGATCTGGCTGGCAGTCGTTTCATTTTTCTTGCCGCCATCTGGCTGGTCGACGTGACAGCTTTGTCACTGCGCGTCCCTGCTACCGACGCGCGCTGGCGCTGGATGGGACCGCTGCTCGTGCTTGTGGTCCTGCTGCCGGTCTATTTGCTGACCATGTCGCACGCGGTTGGCGCGGCCGACACGTTTGAGTTTCAGGTTGTGGCGCCGCAGCTGGGCATTGCCCATCCGACTGGCTATCCGCTCTACCTGCTGCTCGGCAAAGCGTTTTCCTTGCTGCCGGTAGACACGGTAGCCTGGCGGTTGAATCTGGCATCGGTTGTCTACGCTTCCCTGGCCGCCTGCGTTGTGTACTGGACCGCTCTCCGGCTGCTGCGCCAGCCGCTGGCCGCCCTGCTGGGCGCGCTCGCGTTGGGCCTGTCGCCCGTCTTCTGGGGCCAGGCAATCGTCGCCGAGGTGTACACCCTTCATGCGCTGGTTGTGGCCGTCGCGCTCTGGCTGATCGTCCGTCTGGTCGAGCGTCCGGCGCCCGACGCAACAACCAGCCGCCGGCTGCTGATCGCGCTGGCGGCCGTCATCGGTCTGGGGTTGACCAACCATCTGACAACCGTGTTTCTGATCCCGCCGGCCGTCGTTGCGGTTGTATTGCTGCTGATCGATCAGCGTCGTACTGATCCGGACGGATCGTCCTGGCCGTGGCCGCCGGGCAAGACGGTGCTGTGGCTGGCCGTCGCCTTCCTTGTTCCGCTGCTGATCTATGCCTACTTGCCCATCCGCTGGCAGGCGGTCAATGACGAACCGATGGGGCTGGCGCGGTTTATCGATTGGGTGGTGGGCGGCCGCTTCCAGGGCGCGCTGCAATGGGGCGGTTGGCTGCGCGACCCGGCTCGCCTCCAGATTGTCGGCCGTCTGCTGCTCGACAACTGGGGTTGGGTTTACCTCGCCACGGCACTGTTCGGGTTTGGCTACTTGCTGCGGCGCGCATGGCGGACGGCACTGATGCTGGCCCTCACCTTTCTCGGCTTCACCTTCTATGCGCTCAACTACTACGTACCCGACCTGGCTGTCTTTCTCATCCCATCCCACGTTGCGGTCGCCCTGCTGGTCGCGGCGGGCCTAGCGGGGTTGATGGCGCTTGCGTCCAGGGCACTCGACGGCCAGATACTTGGGGCAACGCTCGCCTGGATTGTGCCGATGTTATGCTTCTTCCTGCTTTCTTTGCCCACCGTGCTGCGGACGGCCGACGGATGGTCGTCGCTGGACCAGTCGGCGGTCGATGGCGGGGAAACATGGGGACGGGCGGTGCTGGCCCAACCCCTGGCTCCGGGCGCGGCGGTGCTGGCCGACAGCGAGAAGATTGCGCCGCTCTACTACCTCCAGCAAAACGAAGGGCTGCGCCCCGATCTGGAGATCATGGTCCTGCCCGACGAGGCCGCCTACCGGGCAGAACTCGACCAGCGTGTGGCCGCCAGACAGACGGTCTATCTGGCTCGCTTCCTACCGGGGCTGGCGGGCAGTTATCGGTTACAGTCGGCCGGGCCGCTTGTACAGGTGAGCGCAGACTCGCAGACACAGCCGCCGGGAGCGGCGACACCGTTCGATGGCTCTGTGGGGCCGCTGACGCTGCAGGCGTTCGCAGCTGAGTCGCCGGCTGCCGTCGAACCGGAAGCGGCCGCCGTAACGTTCTACTGGTCGTTGGATGCGCCGTTGGTTGCCGGGCCGCCGCCGCTCATCTACGTCCGCTGGCGCGGCCGGGGTTACACCGGCCCGCCGATCCCGCTCACCGGTCAGCATCCGGTTGACAATCTCTACCCCGTTAACGCCTGGCAACCAGGCGAGCTGTTGGCCGACTATCACCTTCTGCCTTACCCGGCTGGCGTGTGCAGCGGAGAGCCGTGCCAGCTGACCGTGGAGGTCGCCGCCGGCCCGCCGTACAGTACCGCTTCGGAGTTGAGCTGGGTGCCGGTTACCCAGCTCCCGATCCCGCCGCTGCCAGGGCCGGTATCGGGCACGACGTGGCGGGCCTTGCTTGGCCCCTTTGCCCTCGATGCGACGTCGTTTCCGGCCCAGATTCGACCGGGCGCGCCGCTGCGTGTTGATTACAGCGGCTTCTATGGCACCGGGGAGGTGTTGAGTTTTGCCCTGGAGGAGGCGGAGACGGTCGATCTGTCGCCGAGCGGGGGGAACTCCTTCTCGTCCCCACGGGCGCGCCCGGCGAATCAAGACGCTATGTGGTCGCTGTAGACCAGCGACGTGGCCAACGGCCGCTACGCGCTGGTGGCTCGCGCCGGCGGCAGTGGGGCGTTGTGCGGCTGGCTCGCCCCACTGAGCACGGGCTGCAATCTGGGCGAAGTGGTCGTCAGCGGCGCGGCGCTTCCGGAAGGCTCGACCAACTTTGATGACCGGGTGGCGCTGCTGGATGTTGATTTACCGCAGATGATGCTTGAGCCGGGTGGCCAGCTGCCCCTGACCCTGACCTGGCAAGGGCTGGCCCCCATGACGGAAGATTACACCGTTTTTGTCCAGGTGCTCGACAGCCAGGATCGCCTGGTGGGGCAGGTGGACAGCTGGCCGGTGCAGGGCACGTTTCCCACAAGTTCGTGGACGGCCGGTGAGGCGGTGTCCGATCCGTACGTCGTCCAACTGTCATCCGATATGCCGCCGGGCGCGTACCGCCTGCATGTAGGTCTCTACCTGCTGGCTACGTCGCGACGCTTGCCGGTGCTGGACGCGGCGGGCAATGCGGTTGACGACAGGCTGGAGTTGGGCGGGCTGGTCGTTCCCTGATCAGCCCAACCCTGCGTCTCTCGCCCGAATGATCGCTTCGGCCCGGTCGGCCACTTGCAGCTTGCTGAAGATATTGGAAACGTGGTTGCGAACGGTCTTGTTGCTAATGGCGAGTTGGCGGCTGATCGATTCGTTGTTGTCGCCCTGGGCGATCAACGCCAGCACTTCCAGTTCGCGAGATGTCAGTTCGGGAAAGAGATCCGCCGTGGCTTGCTGGCGCGGCTGCTGAAAGTAGCTCATGAGCCGTCCGGCGATAGCCGGGCCGAACAGCGCTTCACCCCGAGCCGCTGCCTGAATCGTTCGAACCATCTCTGCCTGCCCCGCCCCTTTGAGAACATACCCGCGTGCTCCGGCCCGCATGGCGGCGAATACGGAGTCGTCATCGTCAAACATTGTTACAACTACGACGCCAATGTGGGGGCTGGTGCGCACGATCCGACGCGTGGCCTCAATGCCATTCATCCCAGGCATCTGGATATCCATCAGTACGATGTCCGGCTGCAGTTGCTCGGCCATCACGACGGCATCCTGCCCGGTTGCCGCTTCGCCAACCACGTCTATCTCGGTCGTGGTCAAGAGAGAACGTAATCCTTCCCGGAAGAGCGTATGATCATCAGCCAGCAGGACGCGGACGGAATCGGTCATGTCGTTGCCTGCTTCCCGCCCGGGATCGGTAAAAAGATATCGACGGCCGTTCCGCCTTGTTCCGGTCGCCGAAACGTGACCCAGCCACCCAGCTCCGCAGCGCGCTGGTGGATGGATGTCATGCCGATGCCCGGTGCGTAGGGAGAAGGTAGTCCACAGCCGTCGTCGGTGACCATGATGGTCAGGCCGTCGTCCATACACAGACGTACGTCGCAGCTGCCGGCTGACGCGTGGTGCAGCGTGTTGACGACGGCTTCTGTGACGATTCGATAGGCGGCCGTTTCCACTGCCGCAGGTAGTTCGGGCAAGGCGGCGGGGATGTCTGCCCGGAGTTGGGGGCCGCCGGGCGTTCTGTTGTTCGTCAGAAACTCATTGATGGCTGCCTCGAGACCGAGTTGGTCCAACACGGGCGGTCGCAGCGCGTAGACCAGGCGGCGAATATCGGCGATGGCGGCCTGGGACTCCTGCTTCAGTGAGGCCAGCAGGACGGTCGCGGCTTCCGGGTCGCTGGTCACCAGTTGTTGGGCCAGTTCGAGGCGCATGCTCAATGATGCCAGCTGCGGGCCGAGTCCGTCGTGCAGGTCGTGCTGCAAGCGGCGGCGTTCTTCTTCCTGGGCCAGGACCAGCTGCTCACGGCTGCGCTGCAAGCTTGCGTTGAGTTGGGCAGCGTAGACAAGGGCGCTGGCTTGCTGGGCAATGGTGTCCAGAAGGTGCAGCTCGGAGGCGGTAAACGGCTCCTGAGACGAGCGCGGCGCGACCAGCAGCGTCCCGACCGTCTGCGACTGCGTGACAAGCGGGACAGGATGGACGTCATCCGGTCGCCGCCCATGTTCGGCAACGACCTGTTCATGTCCATCCACCGTGACTGCCAGGCCGACGTAAGGCAGTTTGAGGGCCTCGGCGATTGTATCCACAAGCATGGGCATCGGGTTGGCGAAGGCCGCAGTATCCTCCATGCGCCGCCCCAGCCGGCTGACAACGGTAAATGGGTCGTCCCTGTCGCCGTACATGAGTCGATTGACGGAGCGCTGCAAGCGCTCGCGCACCGGGTTGAATAGGACGGCAATGACGCCTGTGGCCAGGATGGACAGGAACAAGCTGTCGTCCGTCTGGAAGATGGCCCCGAGCGCCCCGACAACGCCGATATACAGCCCAAGGACAATGGCCGTCAGGCCGCCGTAGACGAGAGCGCGGTTGACTAGTTGGTCGATGTCCCACAGCCGGTAGCGCGAAATGGCCACGCCAATGGAAATGGGAATCAGGTTGGCGGACACGCCCAGGACGACATTCAGCAGCTGAGTGGCCACTGGAGCGATCGCTTCTAGTTGAGGCGTGATGCCCACTACGGACCCGGTTACGAGAACGAAGAAACAGAGGTTCGTCGTAAGAAAGCCCAGCATCACCCACTTCGATTGCTGGCGCTCGATGGCATTGGATACGCTTCGGTAACGGTAGACCTGGGCGGCCGTCCCGATCATGACCACGCCAATGAAGAAAAAGAGGGCCAGCGGACTTGGCGCTTGATGGGGGCTGAGCTCCGGAACGACGAGCCAGCCAACGGTGTAGAGCAACCAACCGACGACGATTGGCCGCGCTTGCCGGGGCTCGATGCGGCCGCTGGGAAAGATGAACAGGAAGGTGATCAGCAGCCCAAACATGACACTCTGCAGCAGCGTGACGACCGGACTCCAGCCAGGCCGCACTACTGGCAGAAGAAATGTTCCCGGTCCAAAGCCGACGCCGGTCGAGATAAGCATGGCCGATGTCAGAATGGCCAACCAGTCCCTGGAACGCCGCCAAAACAAGAGCAACCCAATGACCAGGAAGGCAATCAGTTGGGCGACGGAAATGATGAAGAGGGCTGTTGTAGAGAGAACCTGATTGTTGCTGAAGACGCGATACAGAGCGATGTCGACCTCACCGGCAACTGCCGACAGCGTGGCGAAAAACCCTGTCTCCACAGCAATCTGCATGCTTGCGATCAGCACGATTATGGACAGGAGCAGAACGACAAACCAGCCCAGCCTGGCGGCGACAAGAGAAGGCCCGGTCAAGGTCGTGGCCGAGCGCATCGGCTTGCCGTAGTCGGCTTGAAGACGAAGACCGGCACTATCCGGTTGTGACAGGGGCGTATGTTCCGGGGCGGAGGTCATGTGACAATACCCTTGGTGCACACGCATTGTAGCATAGTGTGTCCCTACGACTTGGTGGCCATCATCAGGCTTGTGCCCGGGAGGTTCGACAAGCTGTGTGTCCGGCAGTCGACAAAGCCGGTATGCGCCAACAGGTGTTCCAGTTCCTGCTCAGTGAAAACGCGGCCGTCGGCCATGACGTAATATTGCAGCGCCATAAGTCGGATAAAGGCGTTGGTCGCCGCGCCATTCACCTTGCCGGCAATCTGGTCCAGGATGGCCACGCAGCCACCCGACGCCAGCGCCGTCGACGATTTGCGCAATAGTCGTGCGTTGGTAACAGGGTCGAAGTGGTGGAGCAGGTTGAACAGCAGGACCACATCGAACTTGTGCCCCCACTCTACGTCCCACAGATCGCCGGCGATCAGATCGATGCGATCCTCCATCCCGTACTCGGCCACGTATTCGGCGGCAACCTCCAACGCTGCCGGCCGTTCGATGATTGTGGCGCGCAGATTGGGATTGTGCTGGCAGAGTATGATGCTGAACAAGCCATGCCCGCCGGCCACATCGAGAACTCTGGAAGCTGTTGGCGGCAGCGCCATCTTGCGCGCAATATCTTCCCCGGCCCCCAGCGCCGTCACGACCAGCGTTTGCTGGAACGAGCGATTGCGCTGCGGGTCACTTTCGATCCAGTCGTAGACGGGAGTGGGCCGCTGGCCTGTTCGAATCACATCGACGGCGTGGGGCCAGATATGGACGGTAAGGTCATCCCAGAAACTCAGGATCGCCTGGCCGTTGAACGCTTCGCTTTCCAGCAGCCACTTGCGGGTCATGGTGCTGTTGGAGAAGCGGCCGTTGTTGGCGTCTACATAGCCAGTCGCTTCCAGCGCCAGCAGCAGGGCGGCGACGCCCCGTTCTTCCGCATTGAGCGCGGTGGCTAGCTCAGCCGATGTCAGCGATTGGTCGCCGAGGGTATCGAATACGCCCAGTCGCACGGCCGTTGAGAGCGCCTGATACGATAGGGCTCCTGCCATATCCAGCATCACGCCGGGAGCCTGGTTCAGTGTGTAGAAGGCGGTTCGTTCAAGAAAGTTGGGTTGGACGGGCATGGTTATCTAACTCCGGTTCGTTGACTGTCTGCCATTACTGCCAACAGTTTACGTCCTGAGTTGTCCCGTTGTCATGAGGCCGTTGTCCCGACTGGTCGGGAGGAATTGTCGCAATAGCCAGAGACGAGCCGCGGTCGCGGCATCACGCATTCTTGAGCAACTTCGCCTGGATCATCGCGATCAGGGCCTGGGTCTCCTGCTCGCCAAGCGGATCCGGGCTCGCTCACATCCAGCAGCAGACAGCGTTCCGGAGGCAGCTCATCCAGCCACTTATCCATGAACTGACCCAGGACAGCCAGGTCTTCCCGCTCGGCGATCTCCAGCGGACGGCCGCGCTGCTCGAACCGGCGCTCAATCATCTCCTGTGGGGCGATGAGTCTCAGCACGAGATCCGGCGGGCCCAAAGCCGCTCTCAGCCGGGCGTACAGACGGCCGCACAGCGCGAACTCTGCATCGGTCAGATACCCTTTATGATGGAACAAATGGGTGAAGCCGTAGTAGTCGAGATCCAGACCACCGTCGACGAGTGCCGATGCTCGCTGCTCTGGCGTAGTTCGCTCGCTCCTGCTCTGCCCGGTAGAGCAGGTAAGTCGATCTGATTGGCCAGCCCATAGCGCCGCGAATCTTCTTTCATCAGCGCCTGGAATGGTCGCTTCGCTGAGATGTTCCAGCCCTGTTGCGAAGCCGACCATCCTGGCCGAAGGCGTCTGAGTCAGAGTCGTCTTGCCCACACCTGAGTTTCCGGCCACAACAATCAATTTATCCATAATAGATCCGTCCAATTGAGTGAGCTGTATAGCATAGAGATGAACCAGTCACCATCTATATACTTGCTATTGGCGACGTTCTGTTGTACTATGACAACACTATTATTGTCTATGCTGTTCGCAGTGCGCGTGTTCGAGCGACATCAACAGTATACAGGATTGAATGCAGCAAGAAGCGCTGGTGGAACGACCAATCGAGATTAAGGGTATTCGCGACGGGTTGCTGATCAGCGTAGCTGATCTACCTGGCGTTGATCTGTACGAGCAGTTGGAAAGCGAACTGGACGAGAAACAGGCGTTTCTGGCCGGCGGCCGCATTGCCGTTGAGATTGGCCATCGAAAGGTGGACAAGCCGGCGATAGAAGCGTTGCAAGCGCTGTTTGAGCAGCACGCCTTAACATTGTGGGCCATTCTGGCCAAGGATCAGAAGAGCCGCGAGGCTGCCCGGAGTGTCGGGCTGGCCACCCGCATTTCCGGCACGGCGACCGATCTGGAAGGCAACCGACTGGCCGGTGTGGTCGTCAACGATGATGCAGACACGCTGCCGGAACGGGCACTGCCCGATGCGTCGGCCTTGCTGCTCCGGGAAACGGTTCGCTCTGGTCGCTCGGTCTTCTACGAGGGCGACGTCGTTATCATCGGCGATGTCAATGCCGGGGCGGAGGTCGTGGCAGGCGGCAGTGTTGTCGTCTGGGGCCGGCTGCGTGGTCTGGTCCATGCGGGCGCAATGGGCGACACGGACGCGCTGATTTGTGCGCTGGAGTTAACGCCGACTCAGCTGCGCATCGCCAATCAGATCGCCGTCGATCCGGACAATGGGCATGCACAGGATGCCTTGCCCGAGCAGGCGTCGATTCGGAACGGCCAAATTGTGGCCGAGCTTTGGCCTGTACGACATAGTTGATTCAAAGGCGCGTTGCTGCGCCAGATAGTGGTAGAAGTGCCATACAGTCAGACCGGCCCGGATTGGGCGTCTGAAAGGTAGTGTGAAGATGAACGCGAAAGTTCTGACAGTCACTTCCGGAAAAGGTGGCGTCGGCAAAACCACAGTGACCGCCAACCTGGCCACCGCATTGGCCATGGACGGGAAGAAAGTGGTGGCGCTCGACGCCGATATCGGTCTGCGTAATCTGGACGTGGTCATGGGGTTGGAGAACCGCATTGTCTACGATCTGGTAGATGTGGTTGAGGGTCGCTGCCGGTTGCGCCAGGCAATGATCAAGGACAAGCGCCAGCCGGAACTCTATTTGATCCCGGCGGCGCAAACCCGTGACAAGATGGCTGTGAGCCCCACGGACATGGTGTTGATATGTGACCAGCTGCGCGAGGAGATGGACTACATCATCATCGACTCGCCGGCTGGCATTGAGCGAGGCTTCCGCAATGCGGTGGCGCCCGCCGATGACGTGATTGTCGTTACCAATCCCGAAGTGTCGGCCGTCCGCGATGCTGACCGAATTGTCGGCCTGCTGGAAGCGGAAGAGAAGGGAGCACCCAAACTGGTGCTCAATCGGGTCAAGCCGGCCATGATCGCCCGAGGCGACATGTTGTCGGTGGAAGATGTGCTGGATATCCTTGCCATTGAACTGATTGGTGTTATTCCTGAAGACGAGCGCATTCTGATCTCGACCAATCAGGGCTTGCCGTTGGTGATGCATGGGTTGAATGGTTCCAGCGCAGGCCAGGCGTTCCGCAATGTGGCCTCTCGTGTCGAAGGGCGTGACGTGCCATTCATGGATTTGGCAGTGAGAGACGGTTTCTTCGACCGGCTGCGGAAGATGATGGCCGGCAACTAGCGCTGTAGACATCGAGCAGGCCCAATTGGGCTTACGCGAGCGGCAGCTGCTCGTAGTAAGAGCAAGACAAAGTGAGGCGCGTGACATGAGCTGGATCGAGCGATTATTTGGACGTCAGGAGGCAAGCGGCTCCGTTGCCAAGCAACGGCTGCAAATGGTGCTTGTCCATGATCGCAGCGATCTGCCCCCCGGATTGCTCGAAAAGATCAAGGACGACATCATCGAAGTCATCGCCCGGCACACGTCGGTCGATACAGACAAAGTGGTAGTTCACCTCGAGCAAGACACCCAGGAAAACCGGCTGATAGCTGAGATCCCACTGATTACAGCTCGAGAGCAGCGCCGCGCCAACGGCCGGGCCAGCGGCAACGGGTACGAATAGATAGGGACGCACCCACTTCCTGACTCCGCGCCGGCGATCTTGCACCAGCCGTGCCGAAACGCGCTCGCGAACGTCAGCTTCGCGCCGTATCAGCCCCAAAACGCACTTCCAGAGGCATGAGTTGATCATGGGAACTGCCCCGTGACGCTAGCCAGCCCCCCTCGCCATCAGTACAATGTAAGGCTATGTTAGGCAGGACGTCAGTCTGGCGGTATTTCGACCTGTGGCTGTTTGCTGCGGTGTTGTTGCTGACCACCTATGGCATCATCATGATCCGCAGCGCGGTTACTGGCGCACCCGCGCTTGAGCCGCTGCCCGACCAGCAGGTCATTTGGGCAGTGCTCGGCGTCATCATCCTGCTCGTCGTTGCCTCCATCGATTACCGTATCCTGACCTCCGCCCACTGGTACATCTATGTCGGTCTGGTGTTGATGCTCGTCGCTGTGGCGGTGCTGGGCCAGGTCAACAACTCCGCTCAGCGCTGGATCCAGATCACCTCGAGTATCCAGATTCAGCCGTCAGAGTTTGGGCGCGTCTTCATCGTACTCACGTTTGCTCAGTTCCTGGCCAGCCGGCGACATCTGATGAACCGCTTCTCCAATACACTGGTTACGGTGGTCTACTACGCCGTGCCGGTGGCGCTCATCTTCATCCAGCCGGACCTGGGAATGTCGGTGCTTTACCTGTTTATCTGGTTCATCATGATCTGGTTGGCCGGTCTGCCGCTGTCCCACTTCCTGGTGCTGGGTATGGTGGGCATCATGGTGACCGTCTCGGTCTTTCCGTTCCTGGCAGACTACCAGAAAGAGCGCATTACGGTCTTCATCGACCCGGAGGCGGCCGACGACGACGATGTATTCAACATTAACCAGGCCGAAATCAGCATCGGCTCAGGTGGTTTATGGGGTAAAGGGTATGGACAGGGCACGCAGAGTCAGCTTGGCTTCCTGCGCGTCCAGCATACCGACTTTATCTTTGCCATGATCACAGAGGAGATGGGGCTGATTCTCGGCTCTGGCGTTGTGCTGGGGCTTATGGCCTTCATCTTACTGCGCATTCTTCGCGCGGCGGCATTGAGTCCCGACCCGGCTGGGAAACTTATATGCGCCGGCATCGCTGCCATCCTCTTTTTCCAGACGGTCGTCAGTGTGGGTATGAACGTGCGCGTCCTGCCCGTGACGGGTCTTACGCTGCCGTTTGTCAGCTACGGCGGCAGTTCGCTGGTGACATTGTTCCTGGCCATCGGCATGGTCCAGTCCGTGCTGATGCGACAGCGGAAGCAAGAATTCGGCTAGATTATCCCTCCTTACGCGTTACAATTGGGCTTCTTATTCGCTCTGTACCCGCGAGAGGTGCAGTAGGCCAGGCATTTATCTATGACAGTTCGCACACGATTCGCACCCAGCCCGACTGGCTATCTACACATTGGTGGCGCGCGCACAGCGCTCTACAACTGGATGTTCGCTCGCAAGATGGGCGGACAGTTCATTCTGCGCATTGAAGACACGGACCAGAAACGGGCCGTCCCCGGCGCGACGCAAGCCATCATGGAGTCGATGCGCTGGCTGGGTCTGGACTGGGACGAAGGCCCTGATGTTGGCGGGCCATATGGCCCGTATGTCCAGTCCGAGCGGAGCGCGCTCTATCAGGAGTGGGCTGCATGGCTGATTGACCACGGCTACGCTTATAAATGCTTTTGCACGCCGGAGGAGCTGGCCGCGCGCCGGGCTGCGCAGAAGGCCACACAGGGAGCGCAGGGGTATGACCGGCGCTGCCGCTCATTGTCAGATGAGGAGCTGGCCGCGCGCGAGGCAGCGGGCGACGGCTATGTCGTCCGGTTTGCCGCACCGCTGGAGGGCGAGACAGTCATCCACGACGTCATTCGTGGTGAAATTGTCGTGCCCAACAACCAGATCACCGACGCGGTACTGCTGAAGTCCGACGGCCTGCCGACTTATCATCTGGCCAATGTCATCGATGATCACTTCATGGAGATCAGCCATATCCTGCGCGCTGATGAGTGGATAAGCAGCGCGCCGCTCCATCTGAACCTGTACGAAGCCTTAGGTTGGGAGCCGCCCATTTATGCCCATCTGCCGCTGGTACTGAATCCCAGCGGTACGGGCAAGCTGAGCAAACGCACCCAGGCGTTTGACGACGACGGTCGCGAAGTGCTGGTCAAGGTCGAGGAGTTCCGCGACGCCGGCTACTATCCTCCGGCGCTCAACAACTTCCTGGCCAACGTTGGATGGTCGTTCGGCGATGACCGCGAGATCTTCCCGATTGAAGAAGCGATCCCGCGCTTTGAGCTGGCGTCGATCAACCCGGCCCCCACGCGCCTGCCGTACGACAAGCTCGACTGGCTGACCGGGCAGTGGATTCAGGAGATGGATACCCTGGAATTGGCCCGGGCCGTCCAGCCTTTTCTTGACCAGGGCGGCTACGAGGTCAATCCAGAAGCGTTGGTGGCCCTGATGCCCGCAATGCGTGTCCGGCTGAAAAAGTTTAGCGATGCAGTGGAGTTCCTGCAGTTCTTGTGGGACGAGGAGGCGGTGGCTGCACTGACGGCCGCCGATTTGCAGCATAAGAAGCTGCCCCTGGACGCTGCGCTGCGAGGTTTTCAGCAAGCCCGCGATCTTGTGGCCTCCATTGAGCCGTTCGACGCAGAAACGCTTGGCCCGGCACTGGTCGCCATTGGCGAGAGCGTGACGCTCAACGAGAAAGCTGGGCCGTTCCTCGGCACGCTGCGTCGGGCTGTCACCGGTCAGGCTGTCTCGCCGCCGCTGTACGAATCAATGGTGGCGTTGGGACGAGACCGCGTGCTGGAGCGACTCGATACTGTGCTCACCATAGTGGCCGCCGAAGCGGCCACATCCACCGAAAACGAATAATTGCAACGCCCCATAAGGGCGCGAGAAGAACGCCATGACTGACGAAGTAACACCGACATCCAACTTTATACGCACGATCATTGACGAAGATCTGGAGAACGGCCGCAATGAGAACCGGGTCCACACCCGTTTTCCGCCGGAACCGAACGGCTACCTCCACATCGGTCATGCCAAGTCGATTAACCTCAACTACGGGCTGGCCGAGGATTACGAGGGCCAGTTCAACCTGCGTTTTGACGACACCAATCCGGCCAAGGAAGAGCAGGAGTATATCGACGCCATCATCGAAGATATGCACTGGCTGGGCGCCGATTGGGAAGATCGCCTGTACTACGCCTCCGACTATTTTGAACAGCTTTACGAATGGGCCGAACAGCTCATCGTTGAGGGCAAGGCGTACGTCGATGACCTGAGCGCCGAGGAGATTCGCGAGTATCGCGGCACGCTGACCGAACCGGGCAAGAACAGCCCGTACCGCGACCGGAGCGTCGAGGAGAACCTCGACCTGTTCCGCCGTATGCGGGCGGGAGAGTTTCCCGCCGGCTCCCATGTGCTGCGGGCCAAGATCGACATGGCCTCACCGTTCATGGTCCTGCGCGATCCGGTCATGTATCGCATCGTCTACGAGGAACACCCGCGCACCGGCGACGCCTGGTGCATCTACCCGACCTACGACTGGGCGCACGGACAGTCAGACTCTATCGAAGGGATCACCCACTCCATCTGTACGCTGGAGTTCGAGAACAATCGCCGCCTGTACGATTGGTTTCAGGAGGCGCTGGGCATCGAGCGTTCGCAGCAGATCGAATTTGCCCGCCTGTTCTTGACCTACACGGTCATGAGCAAGCGCAAGCTGATACGCCTGGTGCAGGAAGGCTACGTGACCGGTTGGGATGATCCCCGCTTGTGGACTATTCGAGGGCTGCGACGGCGCGGCTATACACCGGAGGCTGTTCGCAAGTTCACCGACATGATCGGCGTCTCGAAGGCCAACAGCGTTGTCGACTACGAGATGTTGGAGTATGCGATCCGCGAGGATTTGAACGAGCTTGCCCCGCGCGTCATGGCGGTCGTCGATCCGCTGAAAGTCATCGTCGATAATTATCCTGAGGGCGAGGTCGACCTGCTTGACGTGCCCAGCTATCCGCAGGACAAGAGCCGGACGGAGACGCGCCAGGTTCCGTTTTCGCGAGAGCTGTACATCGAGCGCGATGACTTCATGGAAGAGCCGGTCAAAGGTTTCCGGCGTATGGCTCCGGGACGGGAGATCCGGCTTATGGGCGCCTACCTGGTCACCTATGCCGATGTGGTCAGAGATGACGACGGCACCATCGTCGAGCTGCATGTGACCTATGACCCGGAGTCGCGCGGCGGCAACGCGCCGGACGGCCGTAAAGTCAAGGGCACGATCCATTGGGTGTCGGCCAGCGAAGGTGTCCCGGCGGAGGTCCGCCTGTACGAGCGTTTGTTTGCCGTGCCGGACCCTGAGAATGTGCCGGAAGGGGAGGACTTTACCGCTAACCTGAATCCGCATTCCCTGGATACTGTGCAGGCTTATGTAGAGCCCAGCCTGCAGGATGCGCAGCCGGGTCAGACATTCCAGTTCATGCGTCTCGGCTACTTCACGGTCGACCGCGTTGATTCAAGCCCCGACCATCTCGTCTTCAACCGGACGGTAACGCTCAAGGATACCTGGGCCAAACAGCAGAAGTAACCACTTCTTTCGCTGAGCCTTATAAGACCCGGTTTCTTCTTACGGAGACCGGGTCTTTGGTCATTTAGTCGAGGCTGCGGGAGCGAACCCTTCGCTTTGGAGGAAGTTGGTGATGACGGCGTTGGTGAACTCAGGATTGTCCTGGTTGGCGTTGTGGGCAGCGTCGGGGATGACCTGATAGGTGACCTTCGGTTCCTGCTCTGCCCAAACAGGCATGTCGCGCCGGATGGTGCCTGTTTTGTCCTCATCGCCGTGAACGAGCAGCAAGGGTACCTCCAGGGTCAGGCCGGGCCGACCTTTCTCGTCGACAGCGACAGTCACCGCCTTCCAGATTGTCAGAAAGTCATCCCGATCGATGCTGCGGGACGCTTCCAGCGCATAAGCGCGTACCGGCTCTGAATTCGCCGTTCTGTTGGCCAGGGTTGTTGTGAAGTTGTCATACGGCCACAGATTGAAGAGTGGCAGCGACCCTTTCAATGCCCACATTTCCAGCTTGCTGTACGGTTTAGCGATGGGCGTCGACCCGATAATGATAAGCGCCAGCACGCGTTCAGGCGCCTGAAGATAGATGTGCTGGGCAATGTACCCGCCCAGCGATTGACCGCAGAAGATCGCCTGTTCAACGTTAATGTCGTCGAGGATGGCGAGCATGTCCCGGGCGCACATCTCCAACGTGAAACCATCGCCGATGGGCGTCGACTGGCCATGGCCCCGAGCATCCCAAACGAGGACGCGATAGCTGTCAACCAGCGCTTCGACCTGGTCATTGAACATCCGATGATCCATCGTCGCCCCGTGCATGAACGCGATCAGCGGCCGATCGGCAGGCCCACCCAGCCAGTAATGGATCGGGCATCCGGCGCGTTCGAGGACATAGCCGGCAAGAGAAGCTGGGGATTGCAGATAGGTTGTCACAACTATGGCCTCATCTGGAGACTGAGCTTCTAATCCGTCTCGCCCTGCCGGGCGTTGTAGACAAATGGCCGGCTCGCCGCGTACGCTTCGTAGGCGGCAATGGCGTCGGAGCGCAGGATATCTTCCGTCAGGGTAATGCCACGACTGGCTAACTCTGTGCGCCACTGCTCCGGCACCGGGCCTTCGTCGAACCCTGTGATGGTCTCCAGCTCCGGTCCGTCACCGGCGATGACCAGCGAACGCACGCCCGACCACAGTACGGCGCCGAAACACATGGCACAGGGCCGCCAGTTGACGACGAGTTCGTGAGCCGGCATGTTCGGCCCGCCAAGATCAAAGGTACCGAGTATCTTCTGGGCCAGCGACAAAGCCATCACTTCAGCATGAGCCGAGGAGCAGTTGGACGGAACAACCCGGTTGACGCCGATGACGACCAGACGCCCGGAGTCGCGCTCGAACACCCCGGCCGCAAATGGGCCGCCGGTGTCATGCTCGACGTTCAACCGGGCAAAGCGAATGACAGCCGCCATGCGTTCCTCTGGTGTAGGGAGCGCAGCGGGCAGCGCGTTTAACTCATTGACTGCCCAGTCGGGCAGGGAGAGCTGCAGCAAGAGATCACTGTTGCGGAAATGAGGTTCGTTGCTCATATCTTGTATCTTACGATGAGCGGCAGCACCTGGCGACCCGTTGGCCGGAATCGTGATCGCAGATGGTTAGCGATGGCTTGGCCGGGTGAGCCGTTCGAGCAGCGTCAGATTCGCTATTGCCTCGACCGCGTCCGTGCCGCACATCGTTGGCTCAGGTCGCAGGGCGACGCACACAGATGGTCGTTCCGGCTGCCCAAACAGCTGGCAGCGGTTGTTTTCCGTCAGCTGAACACAGCGGATACCAGCCGGTTTCCCGTGTGGCATACCGGGGATTGGCGAGCTGATAGACGGGACGATGCAACAAGCGCCGCAGCCAGGGCGGCAGTCGAGATCTTTGCTATCCGGAGCGGTCATCGACTGGATTATATGTGGCGTCGGTGATTATCACATCGACATAGGGCAGATCGCCATCGGGCAGGTGCCAGATGGCCTGACCGCGCACCGGCAGATTCAACCCGCCAAGCTTCTCGTACGCGAGGCAAGGCGTCGACCATGGTGTGAGCTCGTACTCGCCGTTGACCTCCCGATACCGTTCGGCGGCAAACGCGACGGGGCGGCCGTCGTCGCCAAAGTGCATTGTGCCGGACACCGTGCGACCGGCGTCGCTGAAATGGACGGCGGCCGAGTTGTCGTCGATCGCTTCCCATGTGATGCAAGGCTGGAGATAGGCAGCGGGCAGCCAGATTAGCTCGCTGAGGTAGCGGGTCATCGCGCCCAGCGTCAGTTGTTCCGTCCGGTCATCGAAAATGGTGAACAGCCCGGCCAGCTTGCCGTACATATGCCCCTGCCCCCGACTGTAGCGATCCCGGGCGCTCAGAAGTGGCAGGCCGAACATCGTGAAGCGAGCGTTCCATTCGAAACCGGGCGGGTCCGTGGTGAAGGTCTGTTCGGCCGTCATGGGCATCCAGTCCCGTTCGGCGGACAGGCGGAAGCTGCCTTCCTGGGATATGGTGGCCGAGTCCAGCCTGGGCTGCCCGACCAGCCCGGTCCAGCGCATGTAGCGCTGCACCGGCGCAGGAAGATCGGCTAATAACTCTTCAGTGATTAACGTGGGCAATACAGGGTCAAGCGTGGTCATAGGTATCCAAAGCCTCTTGCGATCAAAATCCAATCTGCACGCTACG
Source organism: uncultured Chloroflexia bacterium (assembly GCA_963715935.1). Classification (GTDB taxonomy): domain Bacteria; phylum Chloroflexota; class Anaerolineae; order Promineifilales; family Promineifilaceae; genus Promineifilum. The sequence continues at coordinate 53,985 of CAVQSM010000013.1, forward strand.
TTAGCGCAAGCGGGAGCAAGATGCATCTATCGAAAGATAGAATGGCGCAAGACGGCACTGGCGCAATGGGCGGTGTTGGTGTTAGATGCTCGCCTCATCCGCCGCGGGATTGACCATCGCAAAGATTTGAGACAGCCCAAACTCGTCCTCAAACGATCGTTCATAGGTCATGCCGACTTTCTCAGCAACGTGCCGTGATGCCTCATTCTCTGGATCGATGAGCGAGATAAGGCGCGGCAAGTGCAGCGTGTCGAACCCGTAAGCGGCGACGGCCCGAGCAGCCTCCGTCCCCAACCCCTGACCCCAATACGCCTTCGCCAGCAAGTAGGCGACCTCCACTTCGTCCTGGCCCTCGATCGTCCAGGGCAGCAAGCCACACCGTCCGATCAGATTGCCGGTCGGTTTGTGGATGGTCGCCCACAGACCGAGCTTCGGATTCTTCGGGTGCCCATTCAGGAACCACTCGACCTCAGCACGTGTGTCTTCATAAGTCCGGGGGTAGTCGGGGATGTAGCGCCGGACGTCCGGGTCCTGATACAGGGCATAGTAGTCGTTGAGATCGCCTACGACCGGTCGTCGCAGCAACAGTCGGTCGGTTTCCAGCACAATAATCGGATTAGGTGACATTGTTCTCTCCCCAACCAGCCGTGCGGCTGTTCGCTAATTGACGAGCGCCAACGCCAGGCCATCGTATCCCTTGCTGCCGACCGTCTGGAGCAAGGTGGCGGTCACCCGCGGTTCGGCCGCCAGCAAGTCGTTGAAACGGCGCGCGCCCTGCACGTTAGCGTCATCATTGTGCGCGTCCAGCACGCGGCCGGCGCGGATGACATTATCGGCTACGACGAGCGTGCCTGGCCTGCTCAGCTGAAGTGTCCATTCCAGGTAGGCGGGGTAGCCGTCCTTGTCCGCGTCGATGAAAATGAAGTCGAAGGGGCCGGCTTTTTCGGCAATGAGCTGGGGCAAGGTGTCCTGCGCCGGGCCAACGCGTATCTCGACCTTATCTGCCACGCCTGCCCGCTCCAGATTCGCCTGGGCGACTGCTGCGTGCTTGGGACTGGCCTCCAGGGTGATGACATTGCCATCTTCCGGCAGCGCACGCGCCAGCCAGATGGTGCTGTAACCGCCCAGGGTGCCAATTTCCAGAACGGTGCGCGCGCCCACTGCCTGGGCCAGCACGTTCAACAAGCTGCCCTGCGCAGCCGAGACAGCAATGGAAGGCAGGCCGGCGGCATCACTGTCGGCGAGAGCGGCCGTCAGCGTCGGGTCGTCAGGCGCGAAGCGCTCGGCGATGTATTCGTCTACTTGGGTCCACGTTTCGTTTGACATGCCAGTAGTGTAGCTGTCATCGAGCAGACCGACGACATAGAATCAGGCTGCAGTAGCCGGAGTGTCGAAGAAATCAACGTGGCCCGTCTCCAGCGAGTATTCGGCCCCCACAATCAACAATCCATCATTCTGGCACAGCGTCTCAAGAATAACAGAGCCGCTGCGCAGGTGGCTGGCCGAAGCACGTACATTGGCGCGAATGGCGTGGTGGAGCAGGGCGTCGGGGTCATTCCGCAGGTCGGTCTCCACCAGCGTGGCCACGGCGGGTTCGATGCGGTCGACGATGGAGCGCAGATTGAGCGACCGTCCTTCCGTAGGTTGCTCAAGTTGTTGTAACGTGGCCGACACCGCGCCACATTGCGTGTGGCCCAGGACAACAACGAGCCGCGTGCCGAACGTTTCGGCCGCGAATTCGACGCTGCCGATTTGGGATGGGGCCACAATGTTGCCTGCCACACGGATGACGAACAGATCGCCGAGGCCCTGATCAAAGACAATTTCGGCCGGGACGCGGGAGTCTGAGCAGCCGAGAATGATGGCGAACGGCGCCTGGCCGTCGACCAGTTCGGTGCGTCGCTGTTGGTCCAATCGAGCGGACTGGGCTTCGGTGCCGGTCACATAGCGTCGATTTCCTTCCTGCAATGTGCGGAGCGCTTCTTGGGCAGAGAGCATAGTCACCTCAGTTGTTCGAGCCAGTCGTGCGTTCTGAGATAGCCGCAGCGGCTGACATATGGGCCGGACATGTACCGGCTGCTGGTTGAACGGATGATCTCAATTATATCGCGCCTTACTATGTTTGCCTTTATGGCGGTTCAGATGATTCCCACGAAAGCAGGTGTGTTTAAGCGGCCAGGAGTTCCGCGATCATGTGACGGGCATAGGCAGTCCCGACTGGATTGGTCTTGCGGTAGTATGGAATGAAGATCGCGGCCTGAGACAGCGCATGCCCTCGTCCGCGGGCCCACATCGCGTCGTCGATGGCCAGCGCTTCACGGAAGGCGCGGCGACTATCGCCAGAGAAAAGCCCCCAGGCAATCATCAGATCGCATGCCGGATCCCCGACCCCAAGGCCGCCGAAGTCGATAACTGCGCTCAGACGACCGTCCTCGAAGAGCACATTGCCGGGCAACAGATCGCCATGGAACCAGACCGGCGGCCGATCCCATACAGACGCGTCGAGGGCTGTTTCCCACACGACCGAATGCCGCAGTCGCGTCGATCTCGCTCGATAGGGAAGTGATTGCTTCTCGTGTGGCTGCGTCTCGTGTTGCCAGCGGTGCACCTCGCGAAGGAGCGGTTGGTGCACCTGTCGTGTCTATCGCTTGCAGCGCCTTGTATGAATTGCGCCAACCCGGTGGCAGCCTGAATCGGATCGGCTATCTGAGCCAGCGTCAGATTGCGGCCTGGGAGCCATTTGTAGATGGACCAATGCCACGGATAGTTCTCTCCGGGCTGGCCAATGGCCAGTGGCATAGGAACAGTCAGCGGTATCTTGGGCGACAACACTGGCAGCCAGGTATGCTCCTTGTCGACTTGCCCGACGGCCCAATCGATACGAGGCAGTCGAACGGCCATTTCAATGCCAAGCCGAAAGATCGCATTATCTGTGCCTGCTGACTTGACTGGCGCGAGCGGTAGATCAGCCCATTGTGGGAACTGGTCCAACAGCAGGCGACGAACCAGCGGCTGGTCGATCTCCACCTCATTAACGTGCATCTTTTGTGGTGGCATAGCTGTAAGGTCGGTCTAGCTCGCCGTGCTGACGCTTTGCTCTGTCACCGCGACCTGTCTGCTGTCTGTCGCGGCAGCTTTCGCGAATTGTCTGGGACGCTGGTAAGCGTGGAATGCCCGAATCGTTTGTTGGGTTATACTACAGTTCATATGATGCATCATACACCGATGAAACCTGCTGAGATCGAAACTGCATTGGAGCGCATTTTGCCGCGCGTCAGCAAGCCGGGACGCTATACCGGCGGTGAGTACAACCAGGTTGTCAAAGAGTGGGATGAGGTCGGCTATAAAGTGGTGATGGCCTTCCCCGATATCTACGATATCGGCATGTCCAATCTGGGCTGGATGATCCATTACGACCTCGTCAACAAGCACCGCAACCTGCTGGCCGAACGCGTCTTCTGCCCGTGGACGGATATGGAAGACGTAATGCGCGAGCGCGGACTGCCGCTGTTCTCGCTTGAGACAAAGCACGCGATCCGCGACTTCGACATGCTGGCGATCACGCTGCCGTACGAGCAACTGTTCACCAACGCGCTCAACCTGTTTGATCTGGCAGGGATGCCAGTGCGCTCGCTCGACCGCGACGAAAGCTATCCACTGGTGGTCGCCGGTGGCCACGCCTGCTACAACCCGGAACCAATGGCCCCGTTTATCGACGTCTTTGTTATTGGCGAAGGCGAAGAGGTCATTCTGGAGATTATTGGCACCATGCGGGCGGCCGCCCATTTGGATCGCGAAACGCAGCTCCGCCATGTGGCCCAGATTCAGGGCTGCTACGTGCCTCGCTTCTATGATGTCAGCTACCACGACGACGGGACCATTGCTGCCATCACCCCCAACATGCCGGAAGCGCCGGCCACAGTGCTCAAGGCAATCACGCCTATCTTGCCGCCGCCGGTGACCGACTTCATTGTGCCGTTCATTGAGACGGTTCACAACCGGGCCCCGGTGGAGATCATGCGCGGCTGCACACGCGGCTGTCGCTTCTGTCACGCGGGCATGGTCACGCGCCCGGTACGCGAGCGTCCGGTGGAAGAAGTGCTGGAGGCGATGGATCAGATTTTGGAGAAGACTGGCTATGAGGAGATTGCCCTGCTCTCATTGTCATCGAGCGATTATACAAACGTCATTGAGCTGACTGAGCGGATTGGCGAGCGGTTTGGGGGGCGCGGCCTCAACGTTTCGCTGCCGTCCCTGCGCACGGAAACCGTTTCCACGCAGCTCATGGACAATCTGGGCGACGGCAAGCGCAGTGGTTTCACGCTGGCCCCGGAAGCGGCCACCGAGAAGATGCGCAATATCATCAACAAGTACGTCTCCCACGAAGAACTGCTGGAAACTGCCAGGGAGATTTACCGGCGTGATTGGCGCACGATCAAGCTCTACTTCATGATCGGCCATCCGATGGAAGAGATGGAGGATGTGGAGGCGATTGTTGATCTGGCGCGGCAGGTGTTGGCTGAGGGTCGCAAGTTCCACGGCAACAAGGCGGCCGTCAATGTCGGCGTCAGCACGTTCATCCCCAAGCCCCATACGCCGTTCCAGTGGGAGCCGATGGGGGAGATACCGGACGTGCGCGAGAAGCTCGCGTACCTGCAGCAGGCGTTTCGTCGCGGCGGCGCACGTCTGCGCTGGAACGACCCCGACGAGTCGGTCTTCGAAGGGTTCCTGACCCGCGGCGACCGGCGCCTGGCCGAAGCGGTCGAGCGCGCCTGGCGCAAGGGAGCCAAGTTCGACGCCTGGTTCGATCATTTCAAGCAGGATGCGTGGTATGAGGCGATGGCGGAAGAAGGGCTGGACCCGGCTTTCTACACTCATCGCAGGCGGCCGATTGATGAACTATTCCCGTGGGAACATATCGACGTTGCCGTCACCCGCCGTTTCCTGACCCAGGACTACTTGATGAGCCAGGAGCAGGAAACGCGCATCGACTGTCGCCACCAATGCTTCGCCTGTGGTATCCTGCCCAAGCTGAAGGATTTGCGCCGCGAGACGCCGCCCGGAAGCGTGGGAGTGCCCGCCCGTGACGAGCGTGGCCGAGCGGAAGCGCAAGCAGTCGATTGAACTGCCCGTGGTGGGCTGATCAACACGGCCCTTTCTCGCAATCACACTATTGTTCCCGTCTGAAATCAAGGAGGATTCCCCATGAAAGTTGCCTACGTATTCGCTACCCCCCGCGCCGCCAGCTACAAGGTCGGCCAGATGATCCTGCCCCAGCTTGAAGCCGGGACTCACGGCGTTGAGGTAGTGGGCATGTTCTTCTTCGACGACAACACGTTCATCTTGCGGGAAGGCGACCCGGTTGGTGAACGGCTGGCCAAGGTCGCGGCGGAGACGGGCATGCTGCTCATGATGTGCGATATGTGCGCCCTGGAGCGCAATTTGGCGGAAGGCGAACCCCGGTGGTGCGGGCCGGATGGGCAGGGTCGCACAGAACCAGCCGAGTGCCATACCGTCGGCACGGTCGCCGGTGTGCAGGTCGGCTGCTTCCCCGATCTTTACGCGGCTTTGGCCGGCAGCCCGCCCGACCAGGTCATCACCCTTTAGCTAACCTAGGCCAGCGGCGAACATGGCTGGTCCCCCAATCAAAGACAGGTCGAATCTGACTGACCGCCGTCTGCAGGACGAGTGGCCGGTCTTGCTGCTTTGCGTGCTGGTGCTGCTGGCGGCCATTGCTCTGCTCCTATGGGTGGCGCGCTGGCCGGAGCCGGGCCTGGCGCTGGCGGGCCATGACATCCGGGGACAGTTCTACCCCTGGCTGACGACGTTCCGCGAGGCGATTCATGCCGGAACGTTACCCGCCTGGGATCGTTATCAGTTTGCAGGCTATCCGTTCCTCAGCAATCCCCAACTGGCGGCCGCCTATCCGCCTACCTGGCTGGCCGTCCTTCTGCCGGTCAATGTCGCCATCAGCTGGCTGATTGGCTTTCATCTGTGGCTCGCAGGGGTAGGGATGTTGCTCTATGTCCGGTCGGTGCACGGGACGTGGTTGGGGGCGCTGCTGGCGGCCGTCACGTTCTCGCTCAGCGGTTTCTTTGTCGCCCGCATCTGGGCCGGTCACATTGGCATGGTGGCTACCAACGCCTGGCTGCCGTGGATGCTGCTGGCGACTGTCTGGTCGGTCCGGCGGGGGGATGTGTGGACCGGGCTGCTGGCCGGGGTGCCGTTTGGGTTGGCGCTGCTGGCGGGGCACACGACGTCGGCGCTTTATCTGGGCCTGATCTGGCTAGCGTTTGCCGTCTATCTGGGCAGCGACATGGGCCGCTGGGTGTTGGTCGGGCGGCAGATTGTGTTAGCCGGCCTGGCCGGGCTGGGGCTGGCGGCCGTCTCGCTCCTGCCGCTGCTCGAACTGACGAGCTTCTCCACCCGCGCTCTGGAAGCCACCGTCGAGTTTGCGCTGACATATTCTCTACCCATGAGACAACTGGCGGCGTTGGTCGCCCCCGGTGCGGTAGGTTTACCTGTCCAGACCGGCTACTGGGGCGCGCCCACCTTTGAAGAGATGACCTATTACGCGGGCGTCTTACCGTTCGTGGCCGTGCTCGCTGCCTTGCGCAAACCAACCCGGTTGGCCTGGTTCTATTTCGCTCTCATCGCCATTGGGCTTGTGCTGGCGTTGGGTGGCAACACGCCGATTTACGAGCCACTGGCCGGGACGTTCGCGCCCTTCAGACTGCTGCGCACGCCGAGCCGGGCCGCCTTCCTGTTTGTCTTTGCAGCCGCCGGGTTGTTGGGTGAAGTGGTCTCGTGGCTGGGCCGGGCGAACGAGACGGAACGACGGGCATTGTTGCGGCGCTGGCTGTGGGTCTGTCTGATGCTCATCATTGCCACCGGCGGCGTGGTATGGTGGCGGCTCATGCAGCAGCCGCCTGACCCCGACGGCCGCCTGCCCCAGCAGATCGAAGCGGTGCGCAATGCCACGCTGCTGGCTGTCGCCGGGTGTGGCCTGCTTATCGCCTACCTGTGGGCGCGAACACAAACGGCGCGCTGGCCCGGCTATGCGCTGGCGGCCGCCCTCGTTGTCTTGGTGGCGGCCGATCTGCTGCGTTTTGGCCTGCCGCTGGTGCAGGTTGGCCCGGTCGATCCGACGGCCTTGTGGACGGACGCGCGCGACCTGATTGAGGGGGATGACGGCCGCGTTCTGCCCTGGGGCGTGCCCATCTTTGATCAGAACGGGGCGGGGGAGGTCGGGTTGCGCAGCATCTTCGGCTATAACCCGATCGAGATCGACCGGGTAATTAAACTGGCCGCTTACCAGCCCGACCCGCGTTCGGCCGCCTACGACGTGCTGGGTATCAGTCAGGTGGTGGCACCGGGTCCGCAGGCTGCTTACTTCGAGGGCGAGCGGCCGTTGACGCTCTCTGGCCAGACCGACCATGTGGCCGTTCATGAACGGGTACGGGTATTGCCCCTGGTGCGGATGGTGGGCGCAGCGGAGATCATTCCGGATGCGGGCGCGGCGCTGGAACGACTCCACCAGTCGGGGTTTGATCCGGCGACGACCGCCATCCTGGCGACCGAACCGGACTGCGTGCTGCCTGGAAGTCTTGACGAGGGAACGGCCTCAATCGTGGAGCAGGACGACGGCCGCTACCGGATTGCTGCCAACAGCTCGGCCCCGGCGCTGCTGTTACTCAGCGAAACGGCCTATCCAGGCTGGCAGGTGACGATTGACGGGGAGCGAGCTGAGCCGCTTCTGGCCTACACGGCGCTTCAGGCAGTCTGCCTCCCGGCGGGGGAGCATGAAGTCGTGTGGCAGTACGTGCCGGTTCGCTGGTATGGGGGGATGGTCGTGACGCTGGTGGCGTTGCTGCTGCTTGTGGCGGCGGCCGTAATCAGGCGGCGTCCAGTAACTGCCGGCAGATGAACGGCCCTCTGGTTTACGCGCCGGTTACATGCGTGTGGGTCAACTTGACGAGCGCAGATAGATCGTCAGGTCCACATCCCCCGGCGAATGGCCGAACGCGGTCAGGATGACGGCCGCTTCCGCGCGATGCTGAGTGCCATGATTGACGACGTGGGTGAGGATGGCGCCGAGTGGTTGGGAGAAGCGGCGTCCTCCAGTCGTGGTGAACGTAACGTCTTCCTGGAACGACTCATCCGTCAGCTGATCCAGACCGGCTCGCATGAGCGCCTCTTCGGTTGCCCACAGCTCCCGCAGCTCCGCCAGCGTGGGCACATCATCCTCGCTGAGGAAGGTAGTGGGGGAGACGCCTTCAAAACAGCGCAGCCGCCAGATTTGTTCGGCCAGCAAGCCGTGGACGAGCGTCGCTCGCGCCGAGCCGTGGCTGATGCCGGCGACCTGCGTCGTGTACTCGGCGACAGTGAGCTTCTCGGCGGCGTCGAGGATGCGGGGGTTGGCCCAGTAGTTGTAGTCAAACATCGTCAGTATGTCATTCTTGTTCACGGGGGTCTCCTGCCTTACTGAGTGACCGGGTGGCGCAAGATCGTCTTCAAGCGCTCTGGCGCAGTCTTGAGAGGATCGTTGAGGTAGATTTCGTGATGGAGGCCATGTTGGGTGAATCCCTCGGCTTCAGCCGCCGCCACGATGCGGGCGACCGTCTCCGGCTCAGTAGCGTAGGGTCCGAGGTGGAGTGTTTGCATAACCAGTCCCTCGTGGAATGGCTCCAGCCGCAACCGGGCAAGGGCAGGGTTTGGTTTCTTTTTCTGGGCTTTGGCTACTGCTTCCGCAAACAGGTCGGCCGTTACAAGATCGGGCTGCATGATCATGACCGTATACAGCCAGGTGTCCGACCGCGTGGGGTCATAGCGCCCTGACGTCGACGACCACAGTCCCTCCAGGGGCATGACCGGATAGTCGATCGGATCCGCCTCCCGCTTCTTGATAATGAACTTGAGCGTATAGGCGGCGCTATAGAGCGCGCCGACCGCTTCCGCAAATGCCGGTGAATCGCCCGGCTTCTCCTGCGGCGGAATCTCGCCGTCAATGCGGATGAAGGACAGCTCCGGCACATCAACGATGTCGACGCGTTTGGCCGATGCAGAGTAGAGCGACTTGTACTGTTTCTTGAGGTCCAGCTTTTCCATCTGGGTTGTCCTCTTGGTTAGCTCGCCAATTCGACGGCGGCATTGGACAGGACGACCTCGTCCCGTTCGGCCACTCGCGTCTGGAAGATGATGCGCGTCAGGCCATCGCCCGTTCCATCCTCACGCCACATCTCCGTCACCAACGTTTCGCCGGGGAAGACGTGCTTCGAAAAGCGCGTCTTGATGCTGTGGAAGCGCGCCGGGTCGTTGTCGCCGAACGACTTTCAGCACGGCGCGGGCGGCAAAGCCAAAGCTGCACAGGCCGTGGAGAATGGGGCGGTCGAAGCCACCCGCCGCGGCGAAGGCCGGGTCGGCGTGGAGCGGGTTGCGGTCGCCGGAGGTCAGCCGGTAGAGCAGCGCCTGATTGGGCTGAGTCGTTTGTTCGAAGACGGCGTCTGGCGACCGCTCTGGGGCCAGGTTAACTTTGCTCGACGGCCCGCGCTCGCCACCGAAGCCGCCTATGCCGCGAATGAAAAGCGAGACCTGGTTGGTGGCCAATGGCTGACCGGCCTCGTCGAACGTATCGACATCGAGCAGCACCAGCGCGCCGGAGCCTTTGTCATAGATGTTGCCGATGCGGCCCCTGTTGGTCACTGTGCCTTCGGCCGGCAGGGGCTGGTGCATCTGGAGGAACTGTTCGCCATGCAGCAAGAGAGCCGGGTTGAACGCAAGCCCGGGCGCGGAGCCGATGGCCCACAGCATGGTGAACGGAAAGGTGACGGCGTACGTGGGCAGCGCCTTCATCCCCCCACTGCTCAGCTCGTAGACAAACGGTAGTTCGCTCATGTCCAGCGGGTCGGCTGCTGCGCCCACCGATAAGGCGTAAAGCGAGATATCGTCGTTGGTGTAGCTGACGGTGGTTGGCTCCAGTTCGTAGCCAATAGCGTCCTGAATCATAGGTGGCATCTCCTTGTCTACTCCTGCAATTTCGGGTTGTTGGCGTGGCGCTCGGCGTCCCGGGCGGTCTTTTTGGCCAGGTTGGCTTGCATGGCGGCCGACAGGTCAACGCCGGTCTGGTTGGCCAGGCAGATGAGCACGAACAGGACGTCGGCGAACTCGTCGGCCAGGTCATGCTGCTCATCGCTCTCCTTGAAGCTCTGGTCGCCGTAGAGGCGCGACATGAGCCGGGCCACCTCACCGACCTCTTCCATGAGCACGGCCATGTTGGTCAGTTCGGAGTAGTAGCGCACGCCGACCGTGGTGATCCACGTATCGACGATCTTCTGGTAGTCGCGCAAAGAGGGGTCGCGGGGGGAATCGTTCACAGGCTTCGTCCTTTGCTGGGCGGCAGAGCGCGTCAATCAGTGCCGCAATCATAGCCCTGATTGGCGATTGGGACAGGGGAAAAGCGCGGATCGAGAAACCGGGTTTCTATGACGCGGTTCGCTACGACAGCAGTCAACCGAGAAACCCGGTTTCTATCCCTGCACTACCCCAACTTCCGACCGATAATCTCTTTCATGATCTCGGTCGTGCCGCCGTAGATGGTCTGCACGCGGGCATCGAGGTAGAAGCGGGCGATCGGGTACTCGCTCATGTAGCCGTAGCCGCCGTGCAGCTGCAGGCAGGCATCGACCACGCGCTTCTGCAGCTCGGTCGTCCACCACTTGGCCATCGACGCTTCCTCGGTCGTCAACTCGCCTGCTTCCAGCGCTTCGACGCAGCGGTCGACGAAGACCCGGCCAATCTGCACTTCTGTCTGCAGCTCCGCCAGCGTGAAGCGGGTGTTCTGGAAACGGCCGATCGATTGGCCAAACGCTTGACGCTCCTTGACGTAGCGAACCGTCATCTCCAGCGCCGCTTCTGACGCAGCGAGAGCCATGACGGCAATCGCCAGCCGCTCTTGCGGCAGCTGGTGCATGAGCATGTGGAACCCGCGCCCTTCCCGGCCAAGCAGATTGGCCACCGGCACGCGCACGTCGCTGAAGAACAGTTCGGCCGTATCCTGCGCCTTCAGGCCGATCTTGTCCAGATTACGGCCGTGGCTGTAGCCGTCCATCCCTTTCTCCACGACGAGCAAGCTCAAGCCCTGGTGTCCCTTACCTTCCCCCGTGCGGGCAGCGACAATGATGATGTCGCCGTTGATGCCGTTGGTGATGAACGTTTTCTGGCCATTGAGGACGTAGGTGTCGCCGTCGCGGACGGCCGTTGTGCGGACGGCCGCCAGGTCACTGCCCGCGTCCGGCTCGGTCAGCGCCAGCGCGCCAATCGCCTCGCCGCGCACCATCGGCGGCAGCCAGCGCTGCTTCTGCGCCTCGTTGCCATAGGCCAGCAGGTACGGGATGACGATATCGCTGTGCAGGCTGAAGCCGACGCCGGTCGTTCCGGCGCGGGCCACTTCTTCGGTGACGATGACATTGTAGCGGAAGCCGGGCGCGCCGGGACCGCCGTATGGCTCCGGCACCTGCATGCCCAGGAAACCGAGGCTGCCCGCCTTTTCCCACAGAGCGTGGGGCACAATACCCGCCTGTTCCCACTCATCGTGGTAGGGGTTGACCTCCGCCGCCATAAAGCGGCGAAAGGCATCGCGAAACATGAGCTGCTCGTCGTTGAAGAGCGTTCGTTTCATACCGTTCGTCGTCCGATGTACAGGCCTGGATTGGGTTCAGGATGTGAGCTGCGAGGCTTCCCACTCGCTCAACGCCTCTCTGGCCGACATCAACTTGCCATAGACCTGAGCCAGCTTGGCGGGGTCACCCTTTTTGGCCGCTTTCAGCATATCACCTTCGAGCTCGGCTACCTCCAAGCGCAAATAGTAGTCGAGCATCTCTTTGAGATGGGCTAATACGATCTTGCCGGTCAGAACAGGATGGTTGTTGGTTACGTTGGCGTCTGGAAACTGCATGCCGTGCTCAAGCTCAATCTCAAGTCCTTGCTGAAACCAGGCTGTGGGGATCTCTGTCGCTTCGGCCCCCACCAACTCTTGAATGATCCGGGCCTCCTCCAGGTCAACATGGGTGTCGGTCAGTTTGGTCCAGTCCCGTATGCCTAACTCCTGGCAAGTACGCTGTACATCTTCGGTGGAAACAAAGTCACTGATGTTCATGGTTTGGCTCCCTTTTGGTCACAATAAATTACAGATGCGGTCTTACGCTGGTTCGGGCATCCAGCCGGTCGCTGCTGCCCACTCCTGCGCCGCCTCCCATATCAAATCATACACCGGATCCTTGATATCGTAGTACGCTTCTACATCGTCTGCGTGGTAGCGTACCAGTTCGCGCTTGATGAACTCGACGGTACTGGCCGAATGGGGATGGGCGCGCAGGTAGTCGCGGAAGATTAGCGCATATTGCTGGTTAGGATTGCCGTGGATGCGCACATGGATGTTGGCCCGGCGCTCCCCCGGGCGCTCCTTGAAAAGACGCTTGGTCCAAAGGTTGGGGGCCGGGTCGCCGCCTAACGGTACATGATCGGATTGGTGGGGTGTCAGCGGATAGCCGGAGCGGGTCAATGACTCCACCGTCTCGTTCGACAGGGCAGCCACCGTGATCTGGATGTCGATGATGTCCTTGGCCGCCAGACCGGGGACCGATGTCGAGCCGATGTGGTCGATTCGCAAGGCCAGCGGTCCCAGCGAATCGCTCAAGTCTCCGGCAATCGCCTCAAATTCGGCCGGCCAGGTAGCTTTGTAGTCACTGAGGATAAGCACGAATGGGATGTTCTCCTCTTGATTCAGCAGAGTTTATCGTGAAAGTCAGAAGCCCTCACATGCTTGCCGGCGGCCGTCATTGTGAGGATTCATGACACACAGCAGGTGATCTGGTTGGCGAAGCGGGCAGGCTACTGGGACAACGTATCGGGTGGCACGGACGCCTCTGGAGGCATCGGTGCTTCCGGGCTGCGCAGTCGGTCGATCAGGAGCCAGAGCGACACCATGATAATGAACCCGCCGTAAAACCCGGCCAGAACGCCGGCGCCGACATAGAGCGCGGGCACCAGGCCGCCAGTGAAAACCAGGGAAGCGCCAAGCGCAACGACACCCGCCAGCGCCAGGCCACCAATGGTGTAAAGCAGGCAGCTGGGCACACCGGTGAAAGGCGACTGATCGCGGCGCAGATGGAGCACGTACTCGGCCAGACCTCCCAGCACGGCAACGGATCCGCCGATGGCTAGTCCCAGGAGAAAGAGATTGACACTATTGTTGAGAAACACAGGCTTGTTCTCACAGCGCACCGAATCCGGTTCGGTGACGTCAGTTCAACGGGTAACGGGACAAGGCTATATCCCCGATTCTAAACGCGCGACGCATTTAAGGCAATATCATCCCACGGGCGCGGTGTCGCAGGCGGGAGAGACTATACCAGATTGCGTGGTTGGCCCGTGGCCAGCAGGACGTTGTTCCATAGATCGCCGCTCGGATCAATTGTCTTGCGTTGGTAGGTAGCCAGCGCCATCGGCAGATGGGTGAACTGGCTGTTCCAGTAGCCGATGACGGTGTTCGTCCGCCCGGCCATCGCGGCGTGAACGGCGTTGTAGCCCAGCACTAGACAGAACGCCGAGTCAAACGCGTTGGCCGGAATGCTGCGGATGGTGTAGCTGGGGTCGATGTACTTCAGGCTAAACTCCACGCCTGCCTGGGTCAAGTAGGTCTGGATCGCGCCGCGCAGAAAGAGGCCGATGTCGCCCAGTTTGAGATTGCCGGACGCATCCCGCGCTCCAGCCAGCGTCATCAGGTCTTGCCCGGCTCCCTCGGCCACGGCAATGACGGCGTGTTGGCGGCGCTCCAGACGCTCCTGCAGCGCCGGCAGAAACGCCTCCAGCGCAAACGGCGATTCAGGGACGAGGCAGAAGTTCACCTGACTGTCGGCCAGTGCGGCGTAGGCGGCAATGAACCCGGAGTGGCGGCCCATCAGCTTGACGAGACCAATTCCGTTATGGGCGCCAATTGCCTCGCTGTGGGCTGCGTAGACGTTGCGTCGCGCTTCCGAGGCGGCCGTTGCGAAGCCGAACGATTGCTCAATGAACGAGATGTCGTTGTCGATTGTTTTGGGAATGCCGATGACGGAGATCGGTAGATTGCGGCGGGCGATCTCTTCGCAGATAGCCTGCGCGCCGCGCAGCGTGCCATCGCCGCCAATGGTGAAGAGCATCTGGATGCCCATCTCCTCCAGCGTGGTCACCATGCGCCCGACATCTTGCGGGCCGCGGGAAGAGCCTAGCAATGTGCCCCCAAAGTCGCCGATGTGGCTGACAATCTCAGGGGTCAGCAGCAGCGGCTCATGACCGTTGGCAGGGTCCAGCCCGGCGTAGCCGTAGCGAAAGCCATAAACGGTGCTGGCCCCATAATGGTAGTAAAGGCTGAGGACAATGGCCCGAATCACATCATTAACGCCCGGGCACAGCCCACCACACGTCACAATCCCGGCCCGGGCATGGGCAGGATCGAAGAAAAGATCCCGGCGCGGCCCGGCCACTTCAAACGAAGCCGGCTGCTCGCCTGCCGCGACCATCTGGCCAACGATGGCCGGGTCAGTCAGGTAGAGCACCCGCTCGCTTTCGTTGTTAAACTGCTCCGGCTCCATGGGCGACAAATGATGCGGCTCGCCCAGCTGCTGCGGATTGAAATCTATGTCGCGTAGTTCGGCTGTTAGCAGCCGGTTCTTCTGTGCAAACATCCACGCCTCCGAAACTATCAGGGTGCTGTGCCCTGTGTGTTGGTCAAAATCTATGCCGGCTCAGAAGAAGCCAGTGGCGCCGGCAGGAAGCTGTCGGTGGCCAATGCCGCTGCTTCGTCGAGATCGATGTGGCTAATCAGATTGATTGGGCTACGGGCGAAACGGCGCGCCGCCGCCAGCGGGCGGCCGTCCTGTTCGGTCTCCAGCGCCCAGCCCGCATGGTCTACCAGCAGCGCTAATGCCAGCGCCCGGCCGAGTGTCAGGGCAAAACGGCGCGCCCCTGCCTCAACGACGGCCCGGCCATCTGTCTGCGCAGGAGCCAGCCACTCAACAGCCGCTGCCACGGCGCGCTCAGCTGTGCGGGCTGCCGCCGCCAGCTCCGGATGCACTGCGCCCCGGGCAATTTGACTCACTGTTGTTTGCAGGGCATACAGCCCGGCACCGTCGTGGCTCAACGCCCGCAGGGTGTCGAGCGCCAGAACGTTGGTTGTGCCTTCCCAGATTGGCAGCACCTGGCTGTCACGCAGGAGCAAGGGGAGGCCGGTGTCTTCGACGTAGCCGGCCCCACCGTGGGCCTCCAGGACCTCGCTGGCCACTGCCACGGCCTGTCGCCCGGTGGTCAACTTGGCCAACGACGTCAGCAGTCGCAGCAGGTCGGACTCCTCGGTCGTCAAGGTGTCGGTCTCGTCTCGACCAATCAACCGCACCAGGTAGAAGCTCAGATGAAAGGCGGCTTCGGTTTCAGCCTGCAAATCCGCCAGCGTGGCCAGGTGGAGCGGTTGCTCCGACAGCGGTGCCCCGAACGCCTCGCGTCGCTGCGCATAGTCCCGCGCCAGGGCCATGCCGCGCCGCATCATTGCCGCTGCTGTGACGCTGTTCCAGGTGCGGGTCAAGTGCAACATGGGGATGATGTTGCGCACGCCGTTCTCCAGGCCCATGACCGGGATGGCGGGCGTGCCTTCCAGGGTCAGTTCGGCCGTCGGCACTTTGCGCGTGCCCAGCTTATCCTTCAGCCGGTTGACCCGGATGTTGCGCAGGCGGCCGTTCTCGTCACGCAGCTCGACGTAGAATAGAGCCAGACCGCGACCGCCGGGGCCATTGCCATCCGGGCGCGCCAACGTCAACGTCATCTGGGAGGTAGTGGCAGATGTGAACCATTTGCGGCCGTAGATCTGCCACTCATTCCCACTTCCGGGCATGGCCACCGTCTCCGAACGGCCGACATCGGAGCCGCCGGTCGATTCCGTCATCCATTGGCCGCTGGTCCAGAAGGTGGCCGGATCGCGGCTGGTCAGGTGGGGCAGGGCACGGTCGATAAGCGCCCGGTTGCCCGATATCTGGAGCGTGCGGACCGCGCCATCGGTCATGGCCAGCGGACAACTGTAGATATCGGTCGAGGGATGGAACAGGTACGCCAGCGCAAACTGCGCCAGGCGCGACTCCGGGCCGTACGCCTGCTCATACGCCGTGGCGACGATGCCGTACTCAGCAGCCAGCCGCTCGGCTCGCTTCCAGAGAGGTGTGACTTCAATGTGGTCAATCCGCTCGCCCCATGCCGACCACTGTGTGAGGACCGGTTCGTTCAGCCGGTCGGCCAGCTGCATCTGGTACAGCTCGCCGCCGGACAGCTGGCCCAGCGCCATGAACTGCGGTTCCAGCTCAGCCATCGCGTCCGGCGACAGATGGCGGTGGAGATACGATCGCAAGACGCGATCGTCGGTGTATTGATTGCCCAGTTGGGGCGGCGGTTGGCTAAATGGCTCGATCTTCATGACATCCTCTCCTTGCGCGAGGGTCCAAAGACGCCCTTCGCCTCAAGCGCTGCTATGTCGCCGGCACTGAAGCCCGCCTCGGCGAGAACAGCGACAGTCTGCGCGCCCATAGCAGTTCCAGTGTGCCGGTAAGTAGGCGCTGTGGCAGTAAACCGGAATGGGCTGGCGACTTGTGGCTGAGTCGAACCGTTCGGCCGTGGCACGTCGACAATCATTCCGCGAGCGGCCGTCTGGGGTCGGGCCAGTGCCTCCGGCAGGGTCAACACCGGCTCGACGCAAACGTCCAGCTCGCTGAAGATGGTCTGCCACTCCGCCAATGGCCGACTGGCAATCGTTTCGCGAATCGCCTGTTTGGCCGATCCCCCGCTGACCCAGCTGCCGCTTGTTTCGGTGCCGGCGAGATCATCACGGCCAATGGCGGCGCAGAAGCCCGCCCAGAACTTCGGCTCCAGGCTGCCGACGGCCAGATAGCGGCCGTCGCTGGTTTCGTAGTAGTCGTACGCCAGACCGCCATTGAGCGTCATCGACTCCGGCTGCGGTGTCTCCCCGGCGACCAGGACATGGCTGGCCAGATGGGCCTGCCACGCCAGCAGCATGTCGTGCATGCTGATGTCGACCGCCTGCCCTTCGCCGGTGGCCTGGCGATGGATGACGGCCGCCAGCAAGCCGACCAGCGCGCCGAACGCCCCGCCGCCAATGTCGCCCAGCTGGACGCCAAGCGGCGGCGGCCCGCCCGCGGCCCGACCGGAGTAGCTCATGATGCCGGAGAGCGCGGTGAAGTTGATGTCGTGGCCGGCCCGGTCCCGGTCCGGCCCGGTCTGGCCGTAGCCGGTCAGCGAGCAGTAGATGAGCGCCGGATTGATCGCACGCAGCGTCGTCGTAGCCGAGGCCGAGGCGGTCCATGACGCCGGGGCGGAACTGCTCAATGACGATGTCGTAGCCGCCCGGCTCTAACAGACGGTTGACGATGGTCACCGCCTCCGGCTGCTTCAAGTCCAGCGCCAAAGACCGCTTGTTGCGGTTGAGGACGCTGTGCCAGGCGGAGGTGTCGCCGTCAAAAGGAGGCAGCAGACGGACCATATCCGGCCGGTGGGGCGCTTCAACACGTGTCACCGTCGCGCCGAGATCGGCCAGCATCATCGTGGCGAACGGCCCCGGCAGGAGGGTGGTGAAGTCAAGGATGCGCAGCGATTGGAGTGGCCCCATCATAGTGTCCTATTGTGGGGTGCAGGCGGCCGTTTCGTCAAGCATCTGCCGAAGCCAGGGGGTCACGAGAGTCCCGTGTCTCATGTTCGAGCAGCGGCTAGCCAACGCCTCAAGTCGCCACGTAATGCCACACACCATCAATCGTCCTCTCCTCCACCGCGCCCTTGGGCGATCAGCAAGTCCAGGTAGCCGACCAGCATCCACAGCCCGACCAGCCGGGAGCCGGGCGGGTGGTGGTTGTACATCGCTTCCACCAGGTCGGGAATGGTGTCGTGGCCCGCCTGCACCAGCACCAGACACTCAGCCGTCCGCTGGGCAATGCGTTCCCGCTGCCGTGCAATGACCTGCCGGTGCTCCCCGAACGGCCGCCCGTGCCCTGGATAGACGTCATCGATCTCCAGCGCTTCCAACAAGTCGAGCGACGCAAGGAAGTCGGGCAGGGAGGGGGTGCGGTAGGTGCTGCCGTCGAGCGGCTGCTCCACCACTGGCGTGGGGGCGATGGCCAGCAGCATGTCGGCCGAAATGAGCTGCCGCGTATCCGGCTGGTAAAAGCAGGTCTGGCTGGTGGCGTGGCCGGGCGTGTGGAGCACCTGCCAGGCGTGCCCGCCCAGCTGCAGCACCCCGTCCGGCTTGAACGGTGACGACCCGCTCCGGCGGCACCGGATCGGCCAGCGCGCGCAAGTTGTCCAGCCCGCCGCCAATGGCCGCAATCGACCGCCGGCTCCAGTCCGAGGTGGTTGAGGAAGTGCTCCCGGTAGAACGCCTGTCGTCCTTCCCACATGTGGGCCGACGCATCCAACCAGGGCGCACCCAGCTCGCAAATCCAGACCGTGGCGTCGCTCTCTTCTGTTAGCCTGCAAGCCAGCCCGAAGTGGTCGACGTGCGGGTGCGTGATGACAACGCGCGAGATGTCGGCCACGGTCAGACCATGCTCCGCCAGCGCGTCGCTGAGGGCCTGCCAGCAGTCGTCCGACTTGACGCCGGCATCCACCAACACCACCTCTGGTTCGGTGAACAGGTAAGCGTTGACCGGGCCGACGCCCAGACCGGTGGGCAGTTCGATGCGAATCGGCTTCATGGCCCTCTCTCTATCCAGTGTTCTTCAGCCCGGAAGCGATGCCGTTGATGGTCAGGAAGATCGTGTCGCGCAGCCGGTCGGCTTCCGCGCTTTCCTGGTCCGGCAGCGCCCGCAGACGGCGCAGCAAGCTGACCTGGATGAAGTTGAGCGGGTCGATGTACGGATTGCGCTGGCGCACGGAGCGTTGGCGCACCGGATCGCTCTCCAGCAAGACGCGCTGATCGGTGACCCGCAGGATGGAGTCGCGCGTCTCGTAGAACGCCGACTCAATCTTTGAGAAGATCATTTCGCGGATGCGTTCGTCTTCGACGAGACTGGCATAGAGCCGGGCAATGCCCATATCTGCCTGGGAGAGCGACATCTGAGCGTTGTCCAGCAGGCCGCGGAACAGGGTCCATTCAGCATACATTTCCCGCAGCAGCGCCATCTTCTCCGGCGTGTCGCCGAATGTCGTCAGCGCCTCGCCGACCCCGTACCAACCGGGCAGCACGTGGCGACTTTGCATCCAGCTGAAGCCCCAGGGTATGGCCCGCAAGCTTTCGAACGTGGCCCCGGAGGTTCGGCGCGATGGCCGCGAGCCGATGCGCATCTGGCTGATTTCATCCATCGGCGTGGCCTGCATCCAGTACGTTAGCAGCTCCGGCGTTTCATAGATGAGCGAGCGGTAGGCGCGGTAAGAGATGGCCGCCAGCTCATCCATGGCGTCGCGCCACGCCTGGCGTGGTCGAGCCTGCAGCCGGTAATGGTCCGGCGCGCTCGACAGCAGTACCGCGTGGACGACCTGCTCCAGATGGCGCTCCGCAATGTCGGGGTGGCCGTAGCGGTTGTCGATCACTTCGCCCTGTTCGGTGATGCGAATGCGGCCGCCCACCGAGCCAGGGGGCTGGGCCAGGATCGCCCGGTTGGCGGGGCCGCCGCCGCGGGCAATGGTGCCACCCCGCCCATGAAACAGCGTCATCAGAACTCCGGCGTGATTACAGGTGACGGCTAGCGCCTCCTGCGCCTGATATAGCTCCCAGTTAGCTGCCAGATACCCGGCGTCCTTGTTACTGTCGGAGTAGCCAATCATGATTGTCTGCTCCCGCCCCGCCCGCTCCAGGTGGGGGGCGTAACCGGGGTGGTCAAACAGGGCAATCATCACTTCCGGCGCGTCGCGCAAATCCTGGCGTGTCTCGAACAGTGGGGCGAAGCGCAGCCCTTCGACGTTGCTGTCTGGTTGCAGGCACAGGCCATGCCAGTAGGCCAGCAGCAGCGGGGCCAGAATGTCTTCCGGGCCGTGGGTCATGCTGACGACATATGGCCCAAACAACTCAGGACCGTAGTAGTCGACCGCCCGCTTCAGCAGGGTGAAGAGAGCCAGCGTCTCCGTCGTTTCCGCCGAGAGATCAGTCAGCTCGCTCAGATCTGGGACGGGCTGGGCCAGCATGTCGGTCAGGACGGCCGCTCGCGCGGGGCCGTCCAGTTCGCCAAACCCCTCGCTCCAACCAAGCTTGCTGAACAGTTCATCCAGAACGGCCGTGTTGTAGTCGCTGTACTGTCGGATATCGAGCCGAGCCACATGCAGCCCGAATACCTGAGCCTGGTCGAGGGTGCGGGCGAGGTCGGCCTCAGCAATATCACCCAGGCCGGTGTCCCGCAAGGAGTGGTCGATGAGCGAAAGCGGGTCCAGCAGAGTGTCGATGGTGCGCATTCGCAATGACGGGGTGGATTTGCCTTGCAGCCGCGCGACCATATCGCCGGCAGACGCAGCTGCCAGATCCACGCCTAACTGAGCCGCATAGAGACGGTACGGCTCGTTGGGATAGCGATCGGCCAAATAAGCCAGATGGTCATCTTGAGCCATATCCTCGGTCATCTCTTCCTGCAACTCCGGGCTGACTGGGCGCAGTTCGTTGGAGATGCTCAGCGAGCGGTCGAGACGGCGAGAAGCCTCGCGATGGCGCTCTAGCGCCAGACCCCGATGAAGGCGGAGCGTCTCCGTGGTCACGCCGGCGGTCACATTGGGATTGCCGTCCCTGTCGCCACCGATCCACGAGCCGAACGAAAGAAAGCGGGGCGGCAGCTCCAGCATCGGGTAATGCTGGGCGAGCGCCTCCCTCATTTTATCGTAGATGGTAGGCAAAACATCCCATATCGTCGTGTCGAAGTAGAAGAGGCCGGTGCGCACTTCATCTGTCACGGTCGGCCGGGCAACTCGACTGCGGTCGGTTAGCCACAGCAGGGTCACTTCGGCCATAATCTGCTCGTCCACTGCCTGCCGTTCGGCCGGCAGCAAGTCACGGGTCTCCAGCATAGTCAGGGCGTTGGCAATGCGCTGCAGCTTGCCCAGGACGGTGCGTCGCTTGGCCTGGGTGGGGTGGGCGGTGAAGACCATCTCGATGTGCAGCCGCTCCAGCAGTTGGCCCATCTCGAATTCATCGACGCCTTCGCGTCGCAGCGTGGCCACGGCGGCCGCCACGGACTCTGGGAGCGGCTGCGGATGGGCGTCGCGTTCCCGTTCGCGCAAGACGCGGACGCGGTGCTGATCCTCCGCCAGATTGACCAGTTCAAAGTAGGTGGTGAAGCTGCGCGAGACGAGCTCCGCCTCTTCCGCCGTCAGTTCGCTGACAACTTGCGTCAGCCGGGCGTCGACGGCCGCGTCTTCCATGATGCGGCGTGTCTTCACCAGCGCCCGAATGCGTTCTTCCAGCTCAAAGATTTCAATTCCAGCCTGGCGGCGGATAACCAGACCCAGCGTATCGCCTAGCAGATGGATATCTTCGCTGAGGCGCTCTTGTTTTTCTCGTGTCAGGGGCATATTTCTCTCGTTTTATCTAATCCATCCTAGTCAGTTTCGTTCGCTTGCTGATAGAGGGTCAGGTAATGGAAGGCGCTGATGGTCAGGGAGTGGCTGATACGGCCGCTGCGAATCAGGTCGGGAATGTCCGCCAGTGGTATCTCCTCCAGGGCAAGGTCCTCCGCACCCTGCGGATTGGGCGCAGCTTCGGCACGGGCGGGCGTGGCCAGGTAGGTGTGGCACCGGTTGTCGAGGAAGGCCGGGTTTGGGGCGGCACTGCCGAGCAAGGTGAACGCGGGCGCTCCGTAGCCGGTTTCTTCGGCCAGCTCGCGGGCGGCCGCCTGCGCCGGGTCGCGGTCGGTGGGGTCGACCATGCCGGCAGGCAGCTCCAGCGTCACATCTTCGCTGCCATGCCGGTACTGGCGCACCATGACCACCTTATCATCGTCCGTCAGGGGGATCACATTGACCCAGTCGGTCGCTTCCAGTACGTAGAACGTGTGCAGGCGACCGGTGCGTGGCGAGCGGCTGTCATCCTGGCGCAGACGAAAGATCCGATAGTCGCCCAACAGCGTTGAGCGTTCTTTTTTCCATGGCTCGACCATAGTTCAAGTTTAGGACACCAGGCCCTGAATGCAAGCGCTAGCCGCATTGTGAGATGATGACGGTCTAGAATGAGGGCAACCAGATGGGGGTGGCTAGGGTTCTGGGGGCATGCTAAGCTTACCGTTTCCGGGCATGCGATGGGCGTTTGCCGGCTAAAGATGATGATGTTCGAAACAGTTGCCTCCGGTCTCGACCGCCTGGTCATCTACTTGATGTACCGTCGTTTACCGCTGTCGTTCCGGACCAGCGTGCCCGGTGCGCCGGATTGGCCAACGGTTCTGGCTGGGACGGCCGTCGACGAGCAGCGCACCCCCGCCTACTCCATCCTCGCGCCCGGCAAGCGGCCGATCTGGCTGCGCTCGCTAGAAGAGTCGCTCTGCTGTCATGTGCACGTGCGACTTCATCCCGATCCGGCTGCGCCGCTGCTTGTCTACCACCACGGCCTGAGCGAGTGGCCGTATGACCGGTCGTGGCGGGCTCTACTGCGCCAGCCGCTGCCGTTCCCGGCCCATCATGTGCTCATCCAGGCGCCGTTCCACAGCAATTGGCGGGAACCGCTGGCCGAGGGGTTTGCGTCGCTGCAGCGGGTTTACCAGACGTTGGCCGGGTCGCTGCGGATGATCGAGCTGGTCCGGCAGCAGTTCCACGAGGCAGGGGCGGCCTACACGGTGCTTGCCGGCGTAAGCTGGGGAGGGGTGAGCAGTCTGCTCTACGCGGGCGAATTCGGCGACGTGCGGGCTGTCGCCACACTGTTGGCCTCGCCCAATGTGGCTCAGGTCATCTGGGACGCGGCCGACATATGTCGCACCGACCCCGATATCAGCCGGGCAGAGCTGGACGCCTTGCTCGACTTTTCGCCGCAGGCGGCCGCCTACGACTTGAACCGCGTCTTCCCGCTGCTGGGCGAAAGCGACCAGTTCTTCCCGCCGGACAAACATACGGCGGCATTTGAGCGCGAGCCGGTGGTGATTCCGCGCGGCCATGTGTTCAATCCGACGGGCATGCAGCCGCTGCGCGACCACGTTAGCGCCGTCATGGCGTGGGCCGCCGCCCATCCGCTCCCCGGTGAATAGATGACTCGTACGCGCTGGCAACGTCTCTACCCGTTTCTGGCAGCAGCCGTCGCCGGCCTGCTGGCGATGCTTCTCTACCGGCAGGCGCTGGGCTTCGGCTTCTTCAACGACGACCCGACCGGCCACTTCGCCTGGATGGAGGGTCGCTCAATCTTCGACTTCTTCGTCAGTTCGGCCGACTATGGTTACTATAGACCGGTCGTCTTCACCACACTCAGGCTGGTCGAACTGCCGTTTGGCGGCCACAACGCAGCGGCCAACCATGCCCTGCTGCTGCTTCTGCACGGCGCGAATGTGGCCATGGTCTGGCTGCTGGCCTGGGTGTTGAGCCGGAAGATGGGCGCGTTCGCCTGGGTAACAGCGCTGCTCTTTGCTGCGGTGCCCTTCAGCTACGAGGCCGTCATCTATGTCGCTTCGCTGACCCATCCGCTGCTCCTGTTCTGGCTGCTGTTGACTCTGCTGCTTTACTACCAGTGGCGACAGAGTGAGCAGCCGTTGTGGCGCTGGCTGGCCATGCTGACCCTTGTCCTCGGCTTGCTGACGCACGAAAACGGGCTGCTCATCTTCCCGGCCCTTGCCGGCCTGGAGTGGGTGACCGGGCGGCCGTCGTCGCTGCGCGAACTCATCCGACCGGTCTGGCTCTACGCCTTACCGCCGCTGCTTTTTGTACCGCTCTGGCTGGTCATCCCCAAGAGCGGGGATCCGGTGACGCTGTCGCTGGTCAACGCGGGCGGCAATCTGGTGCCCTTCTTGCAGACGCTGGTCTTCCCGCTCCTGTCGCTCTTCCAGCCGCCGACGTTGGACACGACTGGCCTGCTGGTACTAGTCGGGCTGACGCTGCTCATCACCGGAGCCAGCGCTGTGGGTGCGCGTGCTGTGCGGCTGTGGGCTTTCGCGCTGGGGTGGGTGGCGCTGAGTGCGCTGCCCTCGGTCCTGTTTCTCTCGCCCGACTACCTCTTTGGCAGTCCCCGGCTCCACTACCTGACCGGTGTGGGCGTGGCGTTGCTGTGGGCGCTGCCGGTGTTGTGGCTGTGGGTGGCCAAGCCGTTCGCCCAACTGGCGCTGCAAGACAACCGCACGATCCAGGTGGGACAGGCTTTGCTGTCGGCCGCCTATGTGCTGATGCTCACCATCCCCGGCCTGCCTTTCATCCAATGCCAGGTCGACTTCTACGCCGAGGCGACCGCCATTGTCGATGAGATGGTGCTCACAACGGATCAGGTTCCCGGCGATCAGGAGTTGGTCTTCGTCAATCTGCCTTTCTTCTTCAGCTCCTACAGCGCCGCGCCGGATGGCTGCCCGAACCCGTATCCGTGGACGCCGGTGGGGGCGGTGGTGGTGCCCCCTTATGCCCAGGCTGCCGACTTTGTGCGCTTCAACGACGGCCCGGACCGAGCCGTCACCGATGTCAGCTACGATGGCTACGCCCCCGGCTGGCGCACAAGCGGGACGGCCGTCGACGCAGCGTGGCTGCGGGAGGCCGTGGCGTCGGGTCAAGCCGTATTTGCTTTTGATCTGCTGACCCGGTCGTTCGCGGATGTGAGCGCGGCATGGACACCAGATGCGGCTGGTGATGAAGGCGTGCTGGCCTCCTTTGGGCCGGGCGTCGATTTGGCGGCGGCCTATGTGACATCGACCGAAGCGGGTGTGCCGGTCGAGCTGACATGGCGTGTCAACGAGGTCCCCGCCGAGCCGTTGACGGCGTTTGTCCACCTCTACGCCCCCGACGGCACGCTTCTGGCGCAGGCCGACCTACCACCCGGCGGTCGGCGCGTGCCGCAGGCACTCTGGCAGCGCGGCGATCTGCTGCATGATGCAGTCATGCTGGAAGCCGACACGACCGCTTTCCCGGCCCAGAGCGTGGGCGAGTATGCGATCAGGGTCGGACTATACAATGCGCTGACTGGAGAGCGGCTGGCGGCCGAAGCGAATGGGCAACCTGGTGCCCGACAATGCTTACCAGATCGGTGAGATACGCGTGAGCGAGTAGCGTCGTGGCGCTCAGCCTGAGTGATACAAAATAGCCGGCGGTCGCTGCCATGATGCAGCGACTCGCCGGCTTTTGTTCTTCATGGTCAAAGGGTAGTGACGCGCCTCAGGCGCCAAAGCGCTTCAGCCGTCCCGCATGGGCCATGCCCTGCGAGATAAGCGTCGTGGCGTGGAACGTTCCCAGGTGACCGTTTTCGCACGCTCTCTCACCGAAGCTGCGAGCTGAGCCGGGCATCGCGTTGGCGCCCCAGACGAGGGTCGGCACGGGGTGGTGGCTGTGGGAGCGCATCTTGGCCGGCGTGGAGTGGTCGCCAGTGATGATCAGTGCTCCCGGTTCCAGTGCCAGGATGCGCGGGATCAGTTCATCCACGACTTCGATCTCGTGGACCTTGGCGTCGAAGTTGCCGTCTTCGCCATAGCTGTCGGTCTTCTTGATGTGGATGAAAAAGAAGTCGTAGTCGTCCCAGACCCGCTCCAGTGCGTCAATCTCGTGGTTGGGCCGATCGCCTTCGAACTCGATCGGCTCCATACCCACCAGCCGGGCCACGCCCTTGTACATGGGATAGACGGCGATGGCGGCAGCGCGCATGCCGTAGATGTCGGGGAAGCGGGGCAGGCCGGGGTCCGTGGCCAGCCCACGCAGATTCAGGCTGTTGGCCGGGTCTTCGTCTTTCAGCACGTCTCGGGCAGCGTCCACCCACTTGTTAACCAGGTCGGCCGTATGCTGACCTTCTGCCGTGCCGCTCTCGTCTTCGACCGGCAGCGGTTTCTTGCCAGTGACGAGCGGGTCGGTTTCCGTCAACTTGCCGCCCAGCCCTTCGCCGCGAATCACCAGCGCGAAGCGGTGCTCCTTCACAGGCAGCACGAAGACCTCATAGCCGGGCAGCACCTCGGCCGTCGCACTTTGCAGCTTGCTGGTCAGGCGAATGCACTCTTCGGTGCTGATGCGACCGGCGCGGCGGTCGGTGATGGTGCCGTCGGCGTCGGCGCTGGCGAAATTGCCCCGCGCAGCGAGGTCGTTTGGCCCCAGCTCGAAGTCGATGCCCAGCGCTTCCAGCACACCGCGGCCGATCTGGTACTTGACCGGATCATAGCTGAAGAGGCTGAGATGGGCCGGCCCGCTGCCCGGTTCGACGCCGGGGCGAATGGGAATACTCAGTCCGGTGGAGCCTTCGGTCGCCAGCCGGTCCATATGGGGCGTTTGGGCAGTCTCCAGTTCGGTTCGGCCGTCCGGGTCCAGCGGCAAGCCGCCCAGCCCGTCCAGCACCAGCAGCACGACTTTGCCGCCGGGTTGTTGCAGATCATGGATTAGATCATGTTCAGTGAACACGTGCATGGCTATCTCTCCTGAATGGTAAAACGTCGGGTGATAACTGGCGGTCAAATACCGCCAGTTTGGTTACGATCAGATGTCTGTAGCCTACGATATATCTAGCGGGCTGGCAAGCTGTTTGGGCGAGTCGATGGGGAGCCGCACAGGGCAAATGTCTGGTCGGTGTGAGCTAAAGACGCATGAACATCCTCTACTCTGATCGACGCTCTAGTCTTTATCTTGCCAGTTAATTCTCAGCCTTGTCGAGGTCGGCGCGGACGTCTCGCTGCAGGTCGGTATGAAGATACTGCTCGGTAGTGGGCAGGGCCAACTCCAGCGTCATTAGCGGTTGGAGCGCAATAGATATCTGGTGCGGACGGCAGTTGAGGAGATGCCCACCGTGGTTCAGGTCGTCGGATAGAAAGTGGAGGTGCATCCCCGGCACACTGACGGCCGCCATGAAGTCGGGTGTATAAAATCCGGCCAGCGTCCCCTCAATCTGCTCGAACTCAAAGACGGGCTGGTGGGCGGCTACTTCAACAAGTGGAATGTAGCACTCCGTTTTGGGTACAGAACGCGTCTTCACATAGTCAAACAAGCCATCAATGCGGATGGCGTAGAAAATATTGGGCGAGGGCAGCAACCTTTCCAGCGTCGCCAGGAAGTCGTCGTAGGTGGTTGGGGCGTCGACGGTCGCCGTGATGGAGGGCCGGAAGAAGGTCACGCAGCTGAACGGCGTCAGGGCGTCATCACCCACTTCCCGCACGCGGCCGTCCTCTGGAATTTGGTAAATGTGACCATCGAGCATGACCATTTCGCCGTCGAGCTGGTCAAACGTGCCCAGCCCAAAGTCGCCGTGGAGTTTGATCTCGCTGAACGGGATCTTCTCTTCGTAGATACCTTCGACGATAGCGTTGACGGGAGCACAGAGGTAGAGGCGGGAAGTGTCGTTCATAGTTATAGATACCCCAGGCCGCGCAGCCTTTCTTCGATCTGCTCGGCGTCTTCGCTGCTGAAATTAGCCGCGTCCTCCAGACCGGGACTGCTGCCCTCGCCTTCACCGTAACGCACCTCGCCCGGTGTGGTGAAGATCTCGGTTAGCACGCGACCGTCCATAATCTCCGGCACGGGTTCGCCCAGCAAGTGCAGCAATGTCGGAGCCAAATCAACAATATTGGCCTCCGGCAAGGTGATATCCCGGCGAATGCCTGTGCCCTGGGCGATAAAGATGCCTTCGCGCCGGTGGCAGCCGGAGTCGCCGCGAATCTGGCTGGTCATCACCCGCCCCTCGGTGGCGAACAGGGGGCAGGCAATCATGGCGTAATGGTCCAGTTCCAGATGCAGGTCGGGACCGAGTTTGGCGTAGGGACCGTGGTAGACTTCGCGGCCGGCCGTCAGGCGCGTCAGAATCGGCTGCCCGTCCTCGCCGCGCAGTTCGCCCAATGCAGCGCCCACCTCGGCCAGCCGCCGGTCATAGTCACTGTCGGGCACAATGCCGTGCGCGTCGCGGCTTGACAGATTGAGATAGACCTGACCTACATGACCCATGCTGTAGGCAATTGTCCGGCTCCAGTCCACGCTGTCAAAGCTGAGGAACTTGCCCACGATATCGTTGCGGGCTTTTTTGCTGACGCGTGCGACGGTGTTTTGCAGGCCGATCCGCGACACCCACTGATAGGCAGTCGAGGGGGTGATGCCGTGGCGAAACGCCCATGACTTAAGCTGGGTCATGGCGTCGGGCTTGAGTTTCAGCAACCCTTGCTCCAGGAAGAAGATGTTCAGGTTGACCATGTTCTTCAGCGGCCCGAAACCGTGGTCGGACATGACAACGGTGCTGCTGTCCGGCGGCAGTTGGTCGATCAGACGGCCGATGTAACTGTCGACCAGCGCATACCCATCCCGGATGGCGTGCTCGAACGGCGACGGCTCGAACCGCGCGTGGTCGTGGTCCATGAAGCGCCACAGGGCATGCTTCATCACATCCATAGCGATGAAATGGACCATCAGCAGGTCGGTTGGCTCGCGCTCCATCAGCGTCAGCGCCCATCTGCCGTGAGCGTGGATGAGGTCGTAGATGTCGTCGATGAACTCCGCTTCATTGCCCGGTTTGTACTGTACGCTGGGGGCGACACGGTAGGGGCCGAGCAGGCGGCCGTCCGGCCCCGGCTCGTTCTCGTAGCGAGCGATCAAATCAGACGGGTGGCTGATGGTGGCATTGCGCGGGCTGAGGATGTCGGTGACGAGAAAGCCGTTGACCTCTTGCGGCGGGTAAGTGACCGGCACATTGAGCACGCCGACCCGGTAATCCCGCTCCGACAGCCGCCGCCACAACGTCGGTTGGCGAATGGCGGTCGAGTTGACCAGGGTAAAGTTGTCGCCGTGCGGCTGGATGAAATCAAAGACGCCGTGCTTGCCGGGGTTGACGCCGGTCATGAAGGTCGGCCAGGCGGGGCTGGTGACGGGCGGCAGCGTCGAGGCGAGATCGGCCGTCACGCCCTCGCTCATGAGACGGGCCAGATTGGGCAGATGCCCGGCGGCGGCCCACGGGCGAATGAGGTCGAAGGTCGCCCCGTCGAAGCCGATAATCAAAACGGTCATATGGGATGGGAGTATACACCAAGCGGGGCCGGTCGCCTGTCGCCTCTCAGGTTGGCTTGGCGTCAGGCGATTCCGCCGACTACCTCGCGCACCCGATAGACGCGCAGGCCTTGCGACTCATAATACGTGCGGACAATGAGTTCGGCGATGAGACCCATGACGATAAACTGAACGCCCAGGATGATCAACAGCACGGCAAGGAGCAGCAGCGGACGCCCGCCGATCTCGGTGCTGTTGAATCCTTCCCAGCCGCCCGTAATGCCTGCCCACACCTTCGTGCCGGTCAGGTATAGCCCGATCAAACCGCCCAGGCCACCCATCAAAATACCCACGCGGCCGAACAGCTGCATCGGCCGGTCGCCATAGTTGCGTAGAAACAAGATGGTGATCAGGTCGAGGATGACCCGGAAGGTGCGCGAGAGGCCGTACTTGGATTCGCCCGCCACGCGAGGCCGGTGGTTGACCGGCACCTCGGCCATGGTGAATCCGGCGAAGTCGACCATCTCCGGTATGAAGCGGTGCAGTTCGCCATACAGGTGCAGCTCGTCGACGACGTAATAGCGGAACGCACGCAGCGAGCAGCCGCGGTCCTTCAGATGGACGTCCGTCGAGGTGGCGATGAGCCAGTTGGCCACCCGCGACGGGAAGCGGCGCAGCCAGGTGTCCTGCCGGTCTTCTCGCCAGCCATTGACGACGTCATACCCCTCATCGAGTTTGGCCAGCAGAACAGGGATATCGGCCGGGTCGTTCTGACGATCGGCGTCCAGCGTAACGATGGCATTGCCCCGGGCGTAATCGAAGCCAGCGGCAAAGGCGGCCGTCTGCCCGTAGTTGCGCCGGAAGCGAATGGCCACCACGCGCTCATCGGCCGCCGCCAGCTCTTGCATACGAGCGAAGCTGCTGTCGCTGCTGCCGTCGTCGATAAAGATGACTTCGTAGGTGAGGTCTTCGCTGTCGAGCGCGGCCCTGATTTCAGCCGCCAGCGGTGCGAGGTTTTCCTCTTCGTTGAAGACGGGGATCACCAGACTCAGGTCGAGGCTGGGTGGTTCGCCGGAGGGCGGAGGGACGCTGCCGTTTTCCAGGGTCACTTAGGCCACATACCCCAGGTCGCGCAGTTTTTGCATGACCAACTCTTCTTCTTCCGTTGTGTAGGCGCTGTCACCGCTCGCCCCCATCCCCCGGCCCGCCGGCGCTGAACTGCACCGGGTTGGCTTCGTTGAAGGCGGCTGTAAACGCCTCGGTCAGCACGCGACCGTCCATGTACTCCGGGACGTGCAGCCCCATGTAATGGAGCAGCGTCGGGGCGACATCGAGCAGGCTGGCTTCCGGCAGCGTCAGGCCCTCGACGACCCCCGGCCCGCGCAGACCGAGCACACCGACCATGTGATGGTGTCCGGTTTGGCCGGTTGACGGCTCGATAATCTGATTGGAGCCGAAGTCAGCGTGGCCAAAGGAGACGTATTTGGCCCGGTCGGTATGTAGAACCAGATCGGGCAGCCGTTCGGCGCTGATGCCCTGGAACACCTCTTCCCGTTTGTAGACGGTCGGCACGACCTGACTGCCGTCCTCCGGGTCGCGCAATGCTTTCGCGGCGGCGGCGATCTCATCGCGCAGCGCCTCGTATTCGCCCGGCGAGACAGCCCCCTGTGGCCGTACGCCGGCCACATTCAAGTAGACCTGGCCGAAATTGCCCACTGAAAACGCTTTGGTACGCGACCAGTCCACGTCGTTGAATGACAGGAAGGTCCGGCGCAGCATGCCTCCGCCCCGACCGCGCTTGACATTCTTGCGCATGTCGCTGAGGCGCAGGGCTGTCAGGACCTTGAGGGCATTGATCGGCGTTGCTCCGGCCCGGAATGCCGCCCGCTTGGCCTGGCTGACCGGCGTGTTCTTGAATACCAGCCAGCCGTTGGCGGCCAGCCAGTTATTGATATGGAAGAACTTGTGGAATGGGCCGAAGCCGTGGTCGGAGATGACCGCCACGAGGGCGTCATCGGGCACCATGTCCAGCAGCTCGCCCAGCATGGCGTCGATTGCCTGGTAGTAGTCGAGTATCTCCGGCAGCACGCGCCTGGCGGTGGCCGCATCGTAGCGCGGGTGGCTTTCGTCCACCAGATGCCAGATTTCGTGTTGGAGGTTGTCGGTTGTCTCGACCACATACATGAACAGATCCCACGGCTTGTTGGCCAGCAGGTATTTGACCGACTCGGCGCGTTGCAGTTCGAGCTGCTTGCTGGCCCGCACAAAGACGGCCGGATCCACACCGCGTCCCTTCTCCGACATGCGCAGCGGGTACGGCCCGCAGGTGTCGAGCAGCTCCTGCTTCAGCGCGGCGGGGTAGGTGTAGTCGCTTTCGGCACTCGGCGTCAGGAACGAGCAGAGCATGAAGCCGTTGAGCGGCTGGGGCGGATAGGTCATCGGCATACTGACCACGCCTGTCTGGCCGCCCGCATCGCCAACTATTTCCCACAGCGCCGGAACGGCCCGCGTCAGACCGTTGGAGACACGAATGTCATAGCCGTCGGGGGCGGGGTAGGTGAAGTCGATCAGGCTGTGCTGGCCCGGGTTGGTGCCGGTAGCAAACGATGGCCAGGCCGAGGCCGACACCGGCGGAATGGTGGATCGCAGCGGCCCGCCCGCTCCTTGCGCCAGCAAACCGGCCAGATTGGGCAACCGCCCCTCGTCCAGCCACGGCTGCAGCAGGTCAAAGGTAATGCCATCGAGTCCGAAGACGGTCGCTTTTCGTTGAAGTGTGGATGTTGACATAAAGCGATATGTGGCTAGAGATTCTCGGCCGGAGGAGCTTCCACGAC
This sequence comes from uncultured Chloroflexia bacterium, assembly GCA_963715935.1. Classification (GTDB taxonomy): domain Bacteria; phylum Chloroflexota; class Anaerolineae; order Promineifilales; family Promineifilaceae; genus Promineifilum. The sequence continues at coordinate 85,931 of CAVQSM010000013.1, forward strand.
ATGGAGGACGGAACGCAAGGCGTACATCAGCCCGCCCAGCAGCCCGGCGCTAAAGCGCAGGAAGTAGAAGGCCAGGGACATGGAGAGCGCCGTCGCCGCGGGGACGCCAATCGGGACGAACAGGAACGCGTACACACCTTCGCGCACACCCAGCCCGTTGAAGGCGATGGGCAGCAGATTGATTAGGGCAATCAGGGGTACGAACAGGGCAAAGACAGCAAACGGCAGCTGGACGCCAAACGCCCGGGCGATAGCCATTTGCACAAATACCAGACTGAGCGTAAAGGGAATGCTGATCAACAGCGAAGTCACCAGTGCCTTCAGCGGGTAGCGGTGGATGGTGTTGATCAGGTTTTCGATCTTGGCGTAATAAGGCAGGGATGTGACCCACGGAAACCAGCGATTCGCCAGCTCGATCGGGTGACTCCAGCGGGCAATGAAGAACAGGGTTGGTATACCGATGCTGATCAGGATGACCACTCCCCACAAGGCGGAGGGCAGTTCCAGATCGGCCGTATGACTGGACAGATTCCAGACCAGCGCAATGAGGGCGATCAGAGACGAACCGACCAGCCCGGTCAGCCGTTCCATGGCCACCGAACTGAGCGCTTCGGAGCCATGACCATACGATTGACGCAAACTGACCACCTTGACGACATCCCCGCCAAAGCCGGAGGGAATGAAGTTATTGGCGAAGAAGCCGACGTAGTAGAGATAGACCAGATAGAGAAAGTTCGGCCGGTTGTCGAGCGCATGCAGCAGGACATACCAGCGATAGGCGCGAATGAAGGTGTTGAGCTGGAACAGAACGAAGGCCAGCAGGTACCAGCGCAGGTCGATAGTCGTCAAGGTGCTGACGACTTCATCGAGGCCGACACGGCTGAGCAACCACGCCAGCAAGGCGACGCTGAGAGCGATCTGGGCGAGGCCCAGCAGCTTTTTGCGGTTCGTCTGAATCATCGTGCCCATAGCCGCCCGATTATAACACAGGCAAAATGGCCTGCGAGACGGCTCATACTATGCCTGCCCGCCGCCAAATAGGCTGTTAGTCTACGGAGTGGGGGCGCTAGATGGCGGGCAAGCGCACGACGAACGACGTTCCTTCGCCAGGCTTGCTTTCGGCGTGAACCGTCCCGCCGTGCACGTCGACCAACTCGGCCACAATGGCCAGCCCCAACCCGCTGCCCTGACCTCCTCTGCGTTTGCGTGACTTGTCGACCTGATAGAAGCGTTCGAAGACCCGGTCAAGGTCGGTGGTGGGAATGCCGGGGCCGGTATCGCTAACGACGGCTTGAGTCATCTTGCCATTTGGTTGGAGTCGCAGCGCGACCTCACCCCCGCTCGGTGTGTGGGCCAGCGCATTGTCGACCAGATTGGCGAACAACTGCACCAGCCGGTCAGGGTCGCCCATCACCGGCGCTGCCGGCTCCAGGCGCAGTTCCAGCGCCACTCCTTGCTCCTGTGCCTGCGGTAGGTAGGCACGCTGCACGGTTACCAACGTTGTGGCCAGATCGACAGGCTGCTGCGCCAGCTGCAGCTGGCCCGACTCCAGCCGGGCCAGTTCCAGCAGCGCATCTACCTGCCGCAGCATCCGGCCCGCCTCCTCGTGGATGGTCATCGCCGCCCGCCGCTGTTCGTCCTCGCTGGCAGCCGCTCCGTCGAGAAGCGCCTGGCTCCAGCCGCTGATGGCCGTGATCGGCGTCTTCAAGTCATGGGACACATTGGCCACGAAGTCTCGTTGTGCTTGCTGGGAGGCGTTTACCCGCCCGGTCATGGTGTTGAAGCTCTCGGCTACCCGCTGCACCTCGTCTGGCCCCTCAGGTCGGACCCGCTGGTCGTAGTCGCCTTCGGCAATGGCCTCAGCGGCCGACGCCATCTCCTGCAGTGGGCGAGCCACCGATCGGGTGATGAGCGCCGCCAGCAGGATAGAAAGCAGAAGGGCGGCCAACCCGGCGTAGAGCAGCGGCTGAAGGAAGAACTCACGGAAGAACTCTCCTGCCGCCGGTTCGGGCAAGGCGTAGAAGATAAGTGCCCGGCCAAACGCCGGGTTCGGTTCAGCGTAGACCAGCCAGTCAGAGCCGTCCGGGTGGGTGAAGCGACCGAAGATGCTGTCCCCGCCTTCGCCGGGCAGCACAAGCCGGGGCTGGTCAACCCGCGCCAACCGGTCGCCTACCCAGGCATCGTCCGTTGTGTCAAAGACGATCTCCTGGTCGGCCGTATCGACAATGACGATTCGCACGGTCGTCTGGTCCGATGTGTCCAGCAACAGGAGTTGCAAATCCTCAGGCTGGCCCCCGGCTTCCCAGAGGCGGATGAGGTCGTTCTGATTGCTGCGGCTGATTGCTGCGAGACGCTGCAGGGGGGAGAGCAAGCGCACACTGGAGATCGTGGCGAAGCCAAAGAGGGCGATGGCCACGACCGCCAGCGTCAACGCGATGATAGCCAGATAGGAAGCCAGGAGCCGGCCGCGCAGCGTGCTGAGCATGGGAGAGTGGCCTACGCTGGGGCGACCAGCTTGTAGCCTCGGCCCCAGACGGTCTCGATTTGGACATCGCTCTCGGCCAGCCGGTCCCGCAGATGGGCCACATGCACATCTACCGTGCGTGTCTGACCGAAGTAATCATAACCCCAGACGATGTCGAGTAACTGGTCCCGGGAGAGGACCTGATTGGGATGGTCAGCCAGGGCAAGCAACAGATCGAACTCCTTGGCCCGCAGCGTTACCGGCTGACCGGCTACGCGCACTTCGTGGGCGCCGGGGTCGATGACCACATTGCCAATCTCGCGGCGGCCGTCTGGCGGCGTACTGTCACCGGAGCGGCGTAGAATCGCCTTGACGCGGGCCACCATCTCGCGCGGGTTGAACGGCTTGGTCAGGTAATCGTCGGCGCCCATCTCCAGACCGACGATCTTGTCGAGATCGTCGTCCCGGGCAGTGAGCATGAGGATGGGCAGGTTGCCCTGGGTGCGCAGACGCCGGGTCACTTCCCAGCCGTCCATTTCCGGCATCATCAGGTCGAGGACCAGCAGGTCGGGCGCTTCTTCCCCGACGGCCGCCAGCGCCTCCACGCCATTGGTAGACGTGATGACGCGATACCCTTCCTTTTCGAGGTACAGACGCGCCAGATCACGAATGCTGGCTTCGTCGTCGGCGATAAGGATCGTTTCTTGTGTTGCCATGACAGCCGATCAGGCGGCGTCCGGCAGCAGCGCCACGACTTCGATTTCGACGCGAGCGCCCATGGGCAAACCCGCTACCGCTACTGTCGAGCGAGCGGGTGGAGAGTCGCCAAAGTGCTGGCCATAGACAGCGTTCATGGCCGCGAAGTCGGCCATGTCCTGAAGGAAGACGGTCGACTTGACGACGTGGCTGATGTCGGTGCCTGCGGCCGCCAGGACCGCTTTCAGATTGCGGCAGACCTGCTCTGTTTGGGCGCCGACGTCGCCTTCGGCGAGCTTGCCGGTGCCCGGAACGAGGGCGATCTGTCCGGCTGTGAAGACCATGCCGGCGGTCCGGACGGCCTGGGAATAGGGGCCGACAGCGTCTGGGGCGTCGGCGGTGTGGATAATCTCTCGCATTGCTTGTGTTCTCCGTGCGGCTCAGGGCCGCTGTGCTATCTGAGTGGTGCTGTGCTCCGGTTCTGCCAGACGGCGCGGGGCGATGACACACCTCGTTTCGACCAGCACAACCGAATCGCATTGTAGCATGCTGCTGGAAAGGGTAGCAAGATCAGAGCCACGCTGGTAGCAACGACAAGCTCGTTGCCAATCGCGCCGGATCTATGCTAAACTGGCGCTATCGGATGACATTATGTCTGCTCTCTGAACACACTGTCTTCCACCCGCACAGCCCAGGTGCTGGCGCAAACCATAGGAGTTGAAGGAACACAATGAAGGATGTTAACCAGCTCCGCCGTGGGGTCACTTTCCTCTACGACGGCGAGTTGTTGAAAGTAACGGAATATAGCCATAGCAAACCGGGTCGCGGCAAGGCCACCATTCGCGTTAAAGTCCGCAACCTGCGGACCGGGTCCAATCGCGAAGTGACGTTTACATCGGGCGACCGTGTTGAAGATGTCCAGATGGAGAAACGCACCTACCAATACATCTACGACGATGGCCAGTTCTACGTCTTTATGGACACCGATTCGTTTGAGCAGAAGCAGGTGGCCCATACCGTGCTGGAAGACGACGCCCACTTCTTGCGCGACCAGATGGAGCTGGAACTGCTCTCTTATGAAGGCGAGATCATCGACTACGATTTGCCCAAGTCGATGGAGTTTGAAGTGGCGGAGGCCGAAAATGCTATCGCCGGTGACACGGCGACAGGCGCAACCAAGGAAATTGTGACGGACACCGGCATGAAAGTGCGCACGCCTTTGTTTATTCAAGCGGGAGACCGGATTAAGGTCAACACCGAAACAGGCGAGTACATTACCCGGCTCTAGCGGCCCGCCCGGTCGGGCATTCACCGGCGTCGTCACGCCAGGTAGAGGAGGAGTGTGGCTATGAATCTTTCATTGGAGCATGGTAATCGGTTCGTGGCTCGTTTGGCAATCGCCGGCACGCTGATCGCATTGATGCTGGCTGCCTTCTTGTCGCTGGCCCGCCCGGCTGCTGCCCAGCAGCAAACGTGCACGATCTATCATACGGTGCAGCGCGGCCAGTACATAGCCGAGATCGGCCGCATCTACGGCGTGACGCCGCAGGCAATTGTGGCCGCCAACCCGGGGATCACCAATCCCAACATCATCTACCCCGGTCAGGTGCTGGTCATTCCGCTCTGTGCGCCCACACCGCCGATTGTCGTGCCACCTACCGTGCCGCCCGGCGGGGGCACCGGTGGCATACCCGGTGTTTGCCGCTGGTACCATCATGTTGCGCCGGGCCAGACGATGCTCAGCATCAGCCGCTACTACGGCGTCAACCCGTTCGACGTGGCAGAAGCCAATGGTATCTTCAACCTGAATCTGATCTACGCCGGTTCGACGCTCTGTATCCCGTAGGCAGCGACTCAGATAGTTCGTCAGCCTGGCCCGGATATTGCGATTGCAGGCACGTTGTAGGTGCAGTAGACACCTGCCCCGAAAAGCCTGTCTTGTAGTGGGGATGCCTTTCGCCCGCGATTCTAGGCTGGATGCAGGACGGTCATTGCTGGAGTCGGGAAAGGGGATGGGAAGGGCATGATGCCGCCTGTCTTGCAGCCTCCTGTCGTTCCCGCGGATTGTGGCGAGATATACGGATTCTTGGGGATCGCCTACAAGTTCACTTGTCCGCAGACTGGCGACCCTAACTGCAAGGTCAGACCTTGTCGATGAGTGGGGCGTCACCAGTTAAACGCCAAACACGGGGAGCGTGACTGACGAATTGCTCGACGAGGCGAACACCACCCTTTCAGAAGGTCCGACATCACCGGCCCCGATGATCCTCATCACCGGTGCTTCTGGCTTCGTCGGCCGTTCCCTCGGTCGAGCTCTGACCCACAATGAGATTCCCTGGCGAGCGTACAGCGGTCGGATGAACGCGCCGGCCGATCTGCGACGGGAGTTGGAGGGTGTCATCACTGTCATCCACCTCGCCGGTTCCGAAGCGCGGGGGCGCAATCGCCAACTGCAGCATGTGGATGTCGAAGGGACCGAGCGTCTCATCGAGGAGGCTCGCCGCGCCGGCGTCAGCCACATCATCTACCCCAGCCGTCTCAACGCCGACCCCCATGCCAGCCACCGGCTGCTGCGCACCAAAGGGCAGGTCGAACGCCTCATCCAGCGCAGCGGCATCCCCTACACCATTGTCCGTTCATCAACCCTGTTTGGCCGCGATGATCGCTTTAGCGAAATGATTCTGAGTCTGGCGCTATGGAGTTGGCCATTCGTGTGGCTGCCGGGCGGCGGCAAGACTGCCATGCAGCCGCTCTGGGTCGAAGACTTCGTACGCTGTCTGATGACCTTGACGCAGAATCGCGCGGCCAATGCCGTACTGACCGTGGCCGGGTCCGAGCGTATGTCGTACGCAGACATTGCCGGGCTGATCCTGGAGACGGCTGGTGTCCGTCGCATTCGTTTGCCTATTCCCATGGCTCTGGTGCGGCCTCTGGCGGGATTGATGACGGGCTGGTGGTACTGGCCCGGCGTCAGCCGCTATATGGTCGATCGCTTCTTTGTGTCCGAAGTGGCGGATCTGGGGAGTGTGAACCAGCAGTTTGGGTTTCGCCCGGCGCGCTTTGGCGAGACCATCACGTTTCTACGGCGCTCCGGCATGAGCCGCCGGTTGTTTCGTCACTAGATGCCCTTGGCGGCGTATATTCTGCTTTTGGTATCTTGGGACGCTTGACTCTATAATGACCTCTAGTTTGCACCAGCGCAGGCGACTGGCGGCGCTGGCTGACAAGCAGTTAGCAAAGAGTGGAGGCTCACATGAGATTTATTGTTCGATTTCTGTTAAATGCGGCCGCTCTGGCCATTACCTTTTTCGTCGTAGATTTGTGTTGGACTGGCAGCGTATTTGAGCTGCTTATTGTTGCGGCCATATTTGGGCTGGTGAATGCGTTCATCCGGCCCCTGATTACGCTGCTGACCTGCCCGCTCGTCATATTGACGCTGGGCTTGTTCGTTATCGTCATCAACATGCTCATGCTCTGGCTGACCATCTGGTTGGGCAGCGTATTCGGTCTGGGTTTTGACTGCGTCCCCGATTTCTTCTGGAATATCGTCTTTGGCTCAATCGTGCTCAGTGTAGCCAGCTGGGTGACCAACTTGCTGCTGCCGGACGACCGCGAGGCCAGCACGTCCTAGAGTAAACTGCTCAGTGTGGCTCATCGAGCTATGACGCGGGCCGGGCGGCGAAAGCTGTCCGGCCCTTTGTCTATCTGGCAGGGCCGAGAGCAAAGACGGCCGTCCTGGCCATTAGATTCGTTGCCACCGTTCCCATACGATCGCCGGACAGGAAAACAGTCGCCAATACGTTGATGTCATTTGCATCGCAGAGGCGCGTGAAGTCGGCGACCGTTAGCGCTTGCCAGCGTGGCGATGTGTGCCAGGGCTCCGGGTAGTCGGGCGCCTCCGGCATATGGCCGCGCCACAGCAGCGACATACGGCAGCGCCAGTACCCCCAGTTGGGAAAGCTAATGATTGCCTTCCGGCCCACGCGCAGCATCTCGTTGACGATCATCACCGGATCGTCGAGGAACTGGACGGTCTGGCTGAGAATGACGCTGTCAAAGCTGGCACCGGGGTAGTCGGCCAACCCTTCCTGCAAGTTGCCCTGCCGAACGCTCAGACCGCGCCGCACACACGCCAGGATGTTATTCTCGTCGAGTTCGATACCCCGACCGCTGACGCCCTTCTGACGCACGAGGTAGTCGAGCAACGCCCCATCGCCGCAGCCCAGGTCGAGCGCCCGCGTGTTCGGCTCCACCAGACCGGCGATGGCTCGGAGATCGGGACGCAACCTGTCAGCGGTCAGCGCGAGTTGGCCGGGGGCATCATGACGGTCCATTGCGCTCATCGGGTCTGATCGCCATCCTCCGCCACCAGCCGGTCGAGGAAGCTGCCCAGCAGCCGGGTCATCGTATCCACTTCCAGCAAGAAAGCATCATGGCCCCAGGTGCTCTCGATGTCCAGATACGTGACGTCGGCCCCCACGGCGTAGAGCGCCCGCACCAGCTCCTTCATATGATACGCTGGATAGAGCCAGTCGCTGGTGAAGCTGACGGCCAGAAACTTTACCGCGGCCGACCCGGCGAAAGCGGCCGCCAGCGACCCGGTCGGTGCGCTCAGGTCGAAGTAATCCATCGCTTTGGTCACATAGAGGTAGCTGTTAGCGTCGAAGCGGCGGGTGAAGTTATTGCCGTTGTATTTGAGATAGCTCTCGATAGCGAATTCAGTCTGGAATTCGTAGCCATACTGCTCCTGGGTTTGCAGCCGGCGGCCGAACTTCTGCTGCATCGAGGCGTCGCTCAGATAGGTGATGTGGCCGACCATTCGCGCCACGGCCAGGCCGGCATCGGGCCGATGCCCGTTGTCGTAGTACGCGCCGTTGTTCCAGGCGGGGTCGGCGTAGATCGCCTGGCGGCCGACTTCGCTGAACGCGATGAGCATCGGGCTGTGGCGAGCCGTCGTGGCCAGGGGAATGGCTGCCTTGAGGCGGGTGGGGTGGTGGGCCGCCCACTCCAACACCTGCATGCCCCCCATCGAACCGCCCGCTACGCAAAGTAACTGGTCGATGCCCAGATGGTCCAGCAACCGTGTCTGCGCGCGGACCATGTCGCCGACGGTGACCACCGGGAACGACAGGCCGTATGGCCGTCCTGTCTCCGGGTTCACGCTGGACGGTCCGCTGGAGCCGTAACAGCTGCCCAGGACATTGCTGCAGATGACGAAGTAGCGGTCGGTGTCGAACGCCTTGCCGGGGCCGATGCATTCGTCCCACCAGCCGGGCCGCCGGTCATCGGTCGCATGATAACCGGCGGCGTGGGCGCTGCCGCTTAGTGCGTGGGCGATCAGGATGGCATTGCTACGGTCCGCGTTCAGCGTGCCGTACGTTTCGTAGGCAATCTCCACCGGGCCGAGCGTCGCTCCGCTTTCCAGCAGAAATGGCTCGTCCTCAGCAAAGACAAACGTCTGGGGGGTAACCATGCCAACCGATTCGCCAATATTCATAGGTCGTTTTCCTTGCCCGGTCAGGCGACGGAGAGGGCCTGGCCCAGGTCCCAGAGGATATCGTCGATATCTTCCAGTCCGACACTCAACCGTACAAAGTCGGGCGTGACACCGGCGGTCTTCAGCTCCTCTTCGGTCAGCTGGCTGTGGGTGGTGCTGGCGGGATGAATGGCCAGGCTGCGAGCGTCGCCGACGTTGGCCAGATGGCTGAACAGCTCCAGGCTGTTGATGAACTGCTCGCCTGCTGCGCGGCCGCCCTCGATGCCGAAGCCCAGCACCGCGCCTGCCCCTTTGGGCAGATACTTCTTCGCCAGCTCATGGTCGCGATGGCTCTCCAGCCCCGGATAGCACACCCACTGCACGCGCGGATGGGTTTCCAGGTAGTCCGCTACCTTCTGAGCGTTGCTGACGTGCCGGTCCATCCGCAGGCTGAGCGTCTCAACGCCCTGGATGGTCAACCAGCTGTTGAGTGGGGCCTGGCAAGCGCCGATGTCGCGCAGCGTCTGGACACGCGCTTTCAGAATGAAAGCCGGCGGACCCAGATCGGCGTAGACAAGACCGTTATAGGATGGGTCCGGCGTGGTGAAGTTGGGGAAGCGGCCGCTGGTCCAATCAAATGTGCCGCCGTCGACAATAATGCCGCCAATCGTGGTTCCGTGGCCGCCGATGAACTTGGTCGTACTCTGTGTGACGATATTGGCCCCCCATTCCAGCGGACGGCAGAGGTATGGCGTCGCAAACGTGTTGTCGATGATCAGCGGAATGTTGTGGGCCTGGGCAATGGCCGCCACCGCCTCGAACGGGAAGACGCTGATGTCGGGATTACCCAACGTCTCGCCGTAAATGATTTTGGTGTTGGGCTGAATCGCCGCCTCGAACGCTTCCGGGTTGCCGGGGTCGACGAAGGTAACATCGATGCCCAGCCGTGGGAAGGTGTAGTTGAACTGGTTGTAGGTTCCGCCATAGAGCCGACTGCTGCTGACGATATGGTCGCCCGCTTCGCACAGCGTCAGGATGGCCTGGGCCTGCGCCGCGTGGCCGCTGCTGGTCGCCAGCGCCCCCACACCCCCTTCCAGGTCGGCGATGCGCTGCTCCAGCACATCGGTGGTCGGATTCATGATGCGGGTGTAGATGTTGCCGAACTCCTTCAGCGCGAACAGATTGGCCGCGTGGTCGGTGTCCTTGAACTGGTAGCTGGTCGTCTGGTAGATAGGTACGGCGCGGCTGCCGGTGGTCGGGTCGGGGTCTGGCCCGCATGCAGCTGCCGTGTATTGAATCCGAAAGTCCGTTCGCTCGTCGTCATTCTTACTGTCTCCTTGAACTTGATTGTCTCGTTTGACCTGTCACCCGGCGTCGAGGCACAAAAAAGCCCTCGACGTGGAGGTCTGAGGGACGGCATAGACAGTCTATTCAGTTGAAACAAAAGCAGAAGGGCGTGCACTCCCTGTCGCTCTCATCTTCCAGAATTTTTCTGTCGGATTTGGCACCCTGACGTAGGCACATGAATCATGCGCATCACCGGGTTGCCGAGGTTTCTTAGGGCCGTTCCCTCCACCTCTCTGGATAAAAGTGACAAGTATTCGATTGTTGGCGGACACTATAGCGCAAGCAGACGGAAGCTGTCAAGTAGCAATCTGTCCACGACATCTGGCAGTTCCCTGATCAATTCGTCCAGTAGCGGGCTTGGCCGATGCTTAAAACAGCCTGGGCCGGGGGACTGCTGCCGGATGTAGGTGTATAATGCAATCTATTCGCGAGCCACATGGTAGCCCGGCGAAAAGCGAGGCGAAAGCAATGGAACGTAAACGACCGTTTGGTGTAACTGTGCTGGCATTCATGGCCGGTATCATGGCTGTTGTCAGCTTCATCCACACCCTGCAGATGCTGAATCTGTTCCCGATGTGGTTTGGGCCAGTGCGCTTCTTTGACTTCAACCTTGTTGGGGCGATCATGTGGGGGCTTATGACCTTCATCTACATCTGGCTGGTGCGGATGCTCTGGAACCTCAACGCGCAGGGCTGGTTATTTCTGGTTGTGCTGGCGGTGCTCAATCTGATTCTGGCATTCGTGTCTGTCATCGGCGGATCGACGTGGGGGTCAATGGCTGCCAGTATGATTGTCAACGGGCTGATTCTGCTCTTCCTGATTCTGCCGAACACCCGCGAGGCGTTCGCTACGCGTCCGGAACCAGCCACTGATTGATGCGGTCACCGCAGGCGGATACACCACACCACAGCAGCGCCTCAGAGGGCGCTATTTGCCATTTAGACGTACATTCGTGACAATTTGATAGGGCCGTTGCCTGAATGACAAGGCAGCTGAGCCATTTTGTCACCATGTCAACGACCTCCCGACAATTCTTATCTCGCTATGGAGTGACCATCGCATTGGGTGCCATCCTTGTCATCGGGGCGGCTCTTCGGTTGGCCGCCTTGCGCTTTGAACTGCCCGCCGTCTACCATCCTGACGAAGACGCGCTCGTCATGCCCGCCATGAACATCATCAAGACCGGCGACTGGGATCCGCTGCGCATGGATTACGGCTCGCTGGTGATCTATCTGCAGACGCCGGTCATGGCGCTGGTCTATCTGTTGTCAGCTCGAAACGGGTTCATCGCCAGTCCGGTGGATCTGGTCATTATGGAGCGGGGCGCATTTCCCGGCATCTTCCCGCATCCGGAGTATGTGCTGGCGGGGCGGCTGCTGTCGGCCGTCTTCGGCATTGCGCTCATCGTGCTGGTCTATATGCTGGGAACGCGGCTGGGCGGGTGGCGGCTCGGCCTCATCGCCGCGACCCTGGCGGCGCTGACACCCGATCTCGTCGTCCACTCCCATTACGCCACAGCCGACATGATTATGGTTACCCTCACTGTGTTGGCGCTGTATCTCATTGTGCGTGCTTATGATGATTGGGAAATGGATTCGGCATGGCCATACATTGGCGCGGGACTGGCCTGCGGTTTGGCGACGGCTGCGAAGCTACAAGGCGCGGTCCTTGTCCTGCCCCTGGCGTTGGTGCCGCTGCTCCGCGCAAAACGGCTGGACGACCTGCTTAGCGGGCGGGTAGTCGGTGGGCTGCTGGCGGTCGCCGGCGGCTACCTTCTCGCAACCCCCTACGCTATCCTCAACACACCCAAGTACCTTGAATTCGCCAGCCTCGTACTGCGGATCTTCGCTCGACCCGGCCACGTCCCTCAAGGGTCGACGTTAGTGTGGCAGGTCAGCGAGTGGTTTACTGGTCGCAACGCTTCCATGATGCTGGCGGCTGTACCCGGTTTCGTTCTGAGCTGGCGGGCATGGGGCAAGCGGGCGCTGCTGCCTAACAGCTACGCCATCATTGTGATCTTGCTGGCGCTGACGGCGACTACACGCGAGACGCGGACCTGGCTGCCGGTCGCGCCGATAGCCTGTCTGTGGGCGGCGCTGGCGCTGGACACGCTTCTGACTACAATCGGACGACGCAGTTCGCTCAAGGCATGGCAGCGCGGCGCGGCAGCAGCAGCTGTGGCGGCCCTTGTCGCCCTGCCACTGCTCATCGGCTCTGTAGCCGGCAATGATAATCTCAATGGAGAAGATATTCGTACGGAGGTACAGCATTGGCTGGAAGACAACGTGCCGCCGGGTGAAGGTGTAGCCTTCGATCGCTTCTGGTCCAATATTGATCCTGATGTCTGGCCCGTAACGTTGGTTTTTGGTCACTATGGCAGAGAGCTCTCGTGGTACAGTGAACAGGGCGTCAGCTATGTGGTTGCCAGTGACGTCATCCACAATGACGACCGGCTTTCGGCTGACGAAGAGACCAGCTTCAATGCGCTGATCGGGCAGATGTGCCTGGTGCATCGGTTCAACGGCCGCTTTCTCGCCGTTGATGATCGCGATTACTGGGTCTACCAGATGCCGCCCTGCGAGCAATAATAGACAATACCGAATAGCGGACGTCAGGGCTCCTTGGGTGTTCGAGTGGCCGTTGTGACCAGATTCCTTTCCAGTCTCTTAGAGTCGGCGGAGAACGCGACTAGGAATGTCGCGGCTGCGGTTGGCAACCCGATTACTGAAGAACCCTGCAGCAGACGTCCTGGCAGTATGCGCAGGAGCAACCATCTGGTAGAATAAGATTAGCCCATGACGCTACTCGCCTGGTGGATTGGGTCAGGACTCTACGTTTGTTAGCGCAACCGTAGGGTCCGTCCTTACAGACAGGTGAAACGCTGTTCGCCAGAACGGACCATCGCCGGTCTATGGATGCCGGTCACTACGCTAAGACAGGCAACTTGTCCGCAGTGCGGTCGCCAACCGCAGCCCAACTCTCACCTCGATAACATTTTGTCCAGTGCCGCGATCAAGGCGTCTACATCGTCGATCGTATTGTAGCCTTGAATTGAGACGCGGATGTACGAGCCGCCATTCCAGCTGATACACGGGATCTCGACACGATAGTCGTCATACAGGCGATTCTTGAACGCTGCCAGATCGTCGATGTCGGGGAGGGGGGCCAGCGCCATTTGCTGGTGAAAGTGTTGGTCTCCGGTGGGGTAGATAGAGGGCAGCCCGGTTAGCGCCAGCATACGAGTCAGCGCGTCATTGGCCAGCACACGGCAGCTTTCCCGCACCTTTGGCCAATCGTAATCGCTTTGAAACTGGATCGCTGCCGGTAGGCTGAGGTAGGCCGAGTAATCATCGGTGCCCGGCCATTGCAGGTAGTCGATGAAGTCGGAGCCGAACGTGAAAGTGCGTTCCGCCCCCCATCCCCAACCGACAATTAGCGGCTCGATCAGCGCCTGCTTTTCAGGCCGGGCGTACAGAAACGCGCACCCTTTGGGGCACATCAACCATTTGTGCCCATTGCTGGTGTAGAAGTCGGCCCCGATCACCTGCAAGTCGAGCGGAATCTGGCCGATGGTGTGGGCGCCGTCGATAACGGTCAGGATGCCCTCGGCCCGCGCTCGCGCACAGATGGCGGCTACCGGCATCGTGACGGCCGTCGGCGAGGTGATATGGCTCATGAAGATGACCTTCGTGCGCGGCGTCACGCTCTGCCACATCTGCTCGACAATGGCTTCGTCGGTGGTCAGGGGCAGCGGAATAGGCTGTCGCACCACTGTGAAGCCGCGCTGCTGGGCCATGAACTGCCACGCATTGTCGCAGGCGCCGTACTCATGGTCGGTTGTCAACACCTCGTCCCCCGGCCCCAGCTTCAGCGAGCGAGCGACGACGTTGACGGCCGTTGTGGCGTTGGGCAGGAAGACAAGGTCGTCAGCCGGGGCATTGACAAACGCTCCCAGCGCCCGCCGCGCCGCCAGCAGATGGTCGCCAATCTCCCGCCCAAGGAACAGCACCGGCTGTCGTTCCATGCGGCGCTGCCATAGTTGGTAGACGTCGAGCACGGGCTGCGGCGTGGCCCCAAACGAGCCGTGGTTCAGAAATACGACGTCGGGATCGAGCAAGAACAGATCGCGCAAAGAAGAGTCGGTATTCATCATCATGTCTGTGTCGGTGTACTGTGTTGGTCGTGGAAGTTGTGGCTACTCACCCGGATAGACCACACCCCAGGCAGCCCGCAGTGTGTCCATCTGGCGCATCAGCCGGATCGTCTCGTCCAGCGGCATAAGCGGACTTTCGAGGCGGCCGCTGCGCAAGCAGCTGTTTACCTCAATGACCTCATGGACATAGCCGTTGCCGCTGTAGGGAACGGTCACTGTTTCCGGCTCCCTGTTACCGCTATAGAGCGTGAGCGTGTCCGGGCAGTGGAACGGCGGGTGGATGACGATACGGCCGTCGCTGCCAGTGATGGTCGCTTCCTGTGGCTTGTCGGCCCGAATGCCGCAGGTGAGAACGGCCAGCGCTCCGGATGGGTAAGTAAGCGTCATGCCGTCCAACTCGTCGACGCCGGTCTCTCCCAGAATCGCCTGACCGCTAATCGCGGCCGGGTCGCCCAACACCATCGAGGCCATCGCCAGCGGATAGATGCCCACATCGAGCAGGGCGCCACCACCCAACTCAGGGTTGAACAGCCGGTGGTCGGGGTCGAACGCAATGTCGAAGGTGAAGTCGGCCTGGAGCAGGCGTGGTTGGCCGATGCGGCCGTCTTCCAACCAGCGCTGCACCTGAATGATGGCCGGAATCGTGCGTGTCCACATAGCATCCATCAGGAACAACCCTTGCTCGCGGGCCAGCGCCACGCATGCTTCGGCCTCGCTTGCGTTGAGTGTGAACGGTTTTTCGCACAGGACATGCTTGCCTGCCTCCAGGCACAGGCGCATGTTGTCGTCATGGTATGGATGGGGTGTGGCGATGTAGATGACGTTGACATCGGGATCGGCCGCCAGCGCTTCGTAGCTGTCGTAGCGGCGCGGAATGTCCCAGGTGTCTGCGAACGCGCCGGCGCTTTCTGGCGACCGTGAGCCGACGGCGAGCAGGTCGGCGTCCTCAACGTCATTGATGGCCGAGGCCAGCTTGGCGGCGATACTGCCTGTGGCCAGAATCCCCCAGCGAATTGGATCCATTGCATTCTCCTTATCATCAGTCGGAGCCAGTCAGCGGCAGCTCCAATTAGTTGTCGTGCCCGTATGCTAGTGGTCCCGGCGACGGCCGTCAACCAGAAAGCGGCCGCATGCAACCGTTCCCCGGCGTTGACCGCTTCAAACCTGAGGCATAATGGACGTGCGATCGGTGATTAACGAGTAAACGCTTCCTGATGTGTTGGAGGA
Organism: uncultured Chloroflexia bacterium; assembly: GCA_963715935.1. Lineage (GTDB taxonomy): Bacteria > Chloroflexota > Anaerolineae > Promineifilales > Promineifilaceae > Promineifilum. The sequence continues at coordinate 101,294 of CAVQSM010000013.1, forward strand.
TGAATGGCAAAACGTAAATCGATATTTGAGCAGCTGGGCGACCTGTTTGATGGGGATGATGATCAGCAGACGGTGCCACCCGGTGATGCGCCGGAGCCGGTAACCAAACGGGTGACGATGATTATCCACAACCCGCGCGTGCCCAGCGAGGACAATGCCAAGCTCAACCAGGTGCTGGGGTGGAACGAACCGCGCAAGTTGGCCGAAGGGTACATCGCCGACATGAAAGCCATAAGCCATGGCTACGTCAATTACAAGATCGTCGAAGAGCGCGAGGTGGCGCGCTTTCCCGTCAAAGCTGATGGGTTTACCTATGAGGCTGACGAATTTGTCAAGGCCTATCGCGCTCGCAAAGGGTTCCATGACCCGGACGCCGTTAGTTATGATGCGCTGCTTGACGAATTCGAGATGGTTGACCACATCAATCGCGACAAGACAGACGAGTTCTGGCTCTTTGCCTTTCCGTACGCGGGCTACTACGAATCGATCATGGGCGGGCCGGGGGCGTTCTGGTGCAATGCGCCACCCTTGAAGCAGACCGACCGGACGGCCGACCGTCGTTTTGTCATCATGGGCTTCAACTACGAGCGCGGCGTGGGAGAGATGCTGGAAAACTTCGGTCACCGCACAGAGTCGATTTTGCGAGAGGTCTATCGCAAGAAACAGGGCGACGAAAACTTGTGGGAGCGCTTTATCCGCCACGAAAAGAATAACCCCGGCCGCGCCGAAGTGGGCTGGATGCATTACGCGCCCAACAGCGAGCGCGACTACGATTGGGGCAACGAGCGCAAAGTTTCCAGCCGCTGGAAGACGTGGCGCAACTTCCCCGATCTTTCCGGCGAGGCAGAGATGTGCGACTGCAGCGACTGGGGCGACGGCGACATCCGGCTGCACCATCAATGGTGGTTCAAGCTGCTGCCCCACGTCTCCGGCAAGACGCAGGGCATCAGCAACAACTGGTGGCAATATGCGGTGGATCCGAACCTGGTGTAATCGCCCTTCTCTGTCACGGATCATCGAGGCGAACAAGCACACAGGCGGGATGCAAATCATTGTGTTCAGGGGGTGTCCGTGTCGTTTACACTCGTGAACTTTGAGGAGCACATTGACGAGACCATTCTTGGTCGTGGTCAGCATTATTTTGGCGGGGGGCGCGTAATCGGGCTAGGTGTGACAGACGACTCGGAATGGTATGCGTTGGTCGACGGCACTGTGCCGTATCGAGTCACTATTCTCAAGAAACCAGACGGTACGTTGGATTGGCAGTGTGACTGTCCCTACGAGTATGGCCCGGTTTGCAAGCATGTTGTGGCTGCGTTGTATGCGATTCGCGCTGCGCAGAGCGACGAAGCTACGCCCTCGCCGGGCGACAGCAGTAAGCGCAAGAAGCGAAAGACACACGACGAACAGATTCGTGAGGCCATTGCCTCTTTGTCATATGAAGAGCTGCAAGACCTTGTGGTAGAGTTGTCCGGCCACGATCGCGAGATCTCTCACATGATTCTGACCCGCTATAGCGTCCCGGAAGGCGGCCGAAAGGCGTCCAGAAGGTTGGTCAAGGAGGCACTGGGTTTGTATCAGGGCCGGCACGGCTTCCTCGACTACCACGGCGCGGCCAACGCCGGGCGGGCGGTCTGGCGACTGGTGGACCGCGCCGGTACGCTGCTCGAAAACAGTCAGACGGAGGAGGCGCTGTTTCTCTACCAAGCCATTCTGGAGGAGACGTGCGTGGCGCTCGGCCAGGCGGATGACTCGATGGGCATGCTTGGAGCTTGTCCGGCAGGCGCTGTTGAAGGTTTGCGCGACACGATACCGCACCTGTCCTCCGCCGGACGGCGAGAGTTGTTCGAATACTGTCTGGCCACGGGAGCCAGCCAGCCTGTCGCTGACTGGGATTGGGGCTGGGACCTGATCGAGCTGGCCACGTTATTGATGAAGACACCAGAACAACGAGCGGCGCTGTTCGCGGCGCTGGATCAACTGGCGACCAGCGGAGACGATCAGTATGGGCCGAGTGAATATCATCGCTCAAGGGCGGCCGAACTCAAGCTGGCCGTTATCGAACAGGAAGATGGGCGCGCTGCCATGCTGCCGTTCATGCAAGCTCATATAGAGCACGAGAAGATCCGCGAGCGACTGGCCCACTATTACATTGAGGACGGCGATTTGGAAGCGGCCCGCCGCGTTTGCGAAGAATGGCTGGAGCATCCCGTCTCGTACAAGCCCGGGCTGCGAAAGAATTTCCTGCAAGTTCTTCTGACGATTTCCGACCTGCAGGGCGATTCGGGCGAGCGACTGCGTGCCACCGAAGCGCTATTCTTTGACACGGGCGAGATGGAGTTGTTCCGGCAGATGAAGGCGCTGGTTGGCGCGGAGACGTGGCCGGCTTATCGCAAAGGTTTCTTCAAGCGTTTGCAAGCGGTCAAGACGTGGCGAGTCCGGCCGGACATGATCTATGTTGAGGAAGCAATGTGGCCGGACCTACTCGCCTTTGTGCAGCGTCATTCAGGCACGGCGGAGCAACACCACGCGCATCTGGCCGGTCGTTTTCCCCGTGAGCTGGCGGCCGTCTACGAACAGCTGGCGATCGAGGCTCTGGCAAGGAACATGAGCCGGGCCGGCTATCATAAGGCGGCGGCTTACTTGCTCAAGATGGTTCCCCTGGGCGCACAGGATCAGGCGATGGTCATTGTAACCCGCTGGCGCCACGAGCATAAGAATCGACCTGCTCTGCAAGATGAGTTAGACAAGGCGTTTGGATAGGTGCCGAAGTAGCCATGCACCTCCGTCGAAGCCTTAGCGATGTTGCGAAATCGGACCGCCTATGCTAGCATGTTGGCTTGAAATAGGGGCGTCGCCAAGTGGTAAGGCAGCGGACTTTGAATCCGCCATTCGGAGGTTCGAATCCTTCCGCCCCTGCTATTTTGACCCACAAGAGCCATGAGGACTGAGCTGCTAACCTCAGTCCTTTTTGTTCTCTCAAGCGCCGGAGTATTGCCATGACCCTGGCTGTTGTCATCCTGGCTGCTGGCCAGGGCACACGGATGCAGTCACGCAAACAGAAGATTCTGCACGAAGTGGGTGGGCTGCCGATGGTCGTCCATTCCTTTCGGGCGGCTGCCGCCGTAGCCGACCAGCTGCCGGTGCTGGTGGTCGGTCCGGGTGAGGGCGGGGTCGCTGCGCTCCTGGGCGATGGGGCCGTTTATGCAATCCAGCAGCAACCGCTGGGCACAGGCGACGCGGCACGCGCCGCCGCTTCCTTGCTGCGCGATCAGACCGACCAGGTCGTGGTCGACCAGGTCGTGGTCACCTACGCCGACATGCCCCTCCTGCGGGCCGAGACAATCGCCCAATTGGCGGCCGTCCAGTCGGAGACCGGCGCGGCAGTCGTTCTGCTCTCCGTCATGGGGGAGCCGGCCAGCACATTCGGCCGGGTGCTGCGTGACGTGGAAGGCCGGGTCTGCGAGATTCTGGAGGTGGCCGAAGCGCAGCGACGGCCCAACGCGGACGAACTGCTCGCCATCCGCGAGCTGAACGCCGGGGTCTACTGCTACGATGCCGAATGGTTGTGGGCCAACGTCGACAACCTGCCGCTGCGCCAGGCACGACGCGGGGAGGAGTATTATCTCACTGACCTGGTGGAAATGGCCGTGGCGCAGGGCGAACGGGTGGAGGCGGTTGTGCTCGACGACCCCGGCGAAGGGTTGGGCGCGGGTACACGAGCCGAGATGGTGGCGGTGGAGCGGGCTTTCCGGCGGCGGGCTACCGACCATTGGCTGGCCCACGGCGTGACCATTGTTGAGCCGGAGGCCACCTACATCGATCCGGATGCGGTCATCGGCCAGGACACGGTCATCTGGCCGGGCAGCTATCTGTTGGGGCGGACGGTCGTCGGCGACGCGTGCCGCATCGGGCCGAACGCCACGCTGCGCGATGCGCGGCTCGGCGACGGCTGCGTGGTGGAGCAGGCGATTGTGGAGCGGGCCGAACTGCCGCCAGGAACCATTGCTGAACCGTTTAGCCGGGTGGTCGGAGACCTGCCCGGAGAGTCAGGGTGAGTTGTGAGCGAGCCAATCCAGCGAGAGATGATTGCCGGGCGTCGTGACGAACTGGTGGCGGCCGCCTGCGAAGTGCGGCAGCATGCCTACGCGCCGTACTCGAAGTATCGAGTTGGAGCGGCCATTCTGACCGCCAGCGGCCGGGTCTACACCGGCGTCAACATCGAAAACGCGTCGTATGGCGCGACGGTCTGCGCCGAGCGCGTGGCGTTCTTCAAGGCGGTCAGCGAAGGCGATCTGCCCGTCGTGGCGGTGGCGGTATGCACGGAGAACGGCGGGTCGCCGTGCGGTCCTTGCCGCCAGGTGATGAGCGAGTTCGTTCCGGCCGAGGATGACGCGCCGCTGTGGATTGCCGATGCGGCGGGTAATGTGCGCGAGACATCGGTCTATGCCCTGCTGCCCGACTACTTTGGCCCTGGCCACCTGCTCTAGAAGGGAGCGCAGTTAATAGAGCGCATCTTCCAGCGCTTCTATCTCTTCCCGCAGCCGCAAGTAGCTGTCGTACCGCTCCGCTGACACCCGGCCATCCTTGACGGCCGCCCGCACCGCGCAGTTGGGCTCGTGCTTATGCGTGCAGTCGCTGAACTGACACGCCGGCACCAGCGGCCCGATCTCCCGGTAGTATGCGTCCAACTCCTCCGCCTCCAGGTCGAACAGCGCCAGACCGCGAATGCCCGGCGTGTCGGCCACATAGCCGCCCTCGTCCAGCGGCACCAGCTCCGTGTGACGGGTGGTGTGCATCCCTTTGCCGGTGGCGTCGCTGACCTGCCGAACCTTCAGCCCTAGACCGGGCTGGACCGCGTTGAGCAGGCTCGACTTACCGACACCCGATGATCCTGTCAACACCGAAATCTTGTCATGCAGTGCAGTACTCAGTTCGTCGATGCCGGTCTGTTCGGGGACGCTGGTGTAGATGACTGGATAGCCAATCGCCTCGTACGGAGCGAACTTCTCGGCAGCCGCTTCCCGGCCTGTCAGGTCGATCTTGTTGACGCAGATGATGGCCGGGAGATCGTTCATCTCGGCCACGACCAGAAAGCGGTCGAGCTTGCGGAGGCTGGACTCCGGTTTGGCAATTGAAAAGACGAGTACGACCTGATCCGGGTTGGCGATCAGGACTTGTTCGCGTTCGGTGAGGATGTTGCGGTCGCTGGCAGCGGGTCGGGAGCGAGAGAGGACCGACTTGCGTTCGGCAACCGACTCGATGACGCCGCTGCCGTCGTCGTTGATGGAGATGGTTACCCAGTCGCCAACAGTGACGATGTCGGTGCGCTGGCGCACCTGTTTCAGGCGACCGGGAATCTGGCAGACGACCTCGCCCCGGTCCTCAGTCTGCACTGTGTAGAAGCCGCTCAGGCCCTTGATGACCAATCCTTCGGTCGTGTTCTGATCGTCGCTCAGTGGTGTCGCTCCTTACTCGCCAGCTTCCTACCAGTATAACGCGAATTGCCAAATTGCTCCTGGTGGGTTTGTCATCCACCGCAAACAACCTGGCAATTCACGCCCGTCGGACTATTTGTCTGTCATGCAATCGACCAAGATCGCTCTGCGCAAATGCCGGAGCGGCTCAGCGAATCACGATACTGGACAGCCCAGCCTCTTAGCTCAGGCGCTTGCTGAACTCGGCCGTCAGCGCTGGGGCAATAGTAAACAGATCGCCGACAATGCCATACTGCGCCAGCTTGAAGATAGGCGCTTCCGGGTCCTTGTTCACGGCCACGATCACCTTCGACGTGCGCATGCCGGCCTGATGCTGGATGGCCCCGCTGATGCCGAAGGCCATGTACAGGTCAGGGCTGACCGTCTTGCCGGTCTGGCCCACCTGATGCTCGTACGGAATCCAGCCCGCGTCTACAGTTGCGCGAGAAGCGCCCAGCGCTGCGTTGAGCGTTGTGGCCAGTTCCTGTAACGGCTCGAACCCTTCCGGGCCGCCCACGCCGCGACCACCGCTAACGATGATGCTGGCGTCCGTCAGGCTGACCTGTCCACCCTTGCCCTCGAAGCCGGTGATCTTGGTCGGGATGTCGTCCTCGGCCACGACGGCGGGCACCCATTCGGCCGTACCGCTCTTGCCGGTTGACTCCGCCTGAGCGAATGCTCGGCCACGCAGCGTGATAATCTGCGGGTCGCCGGTCACGTAGCAGCTGGACAGCAGTTTGCCCGCGTAGACCGGTCGCGTTACCTTGACCCGGTCGCCCTCGACGGTGATATCGACCGCATCGGCCACCAGGCCGGCGTTGAGATCGGCCGCCACCCACGCCGCCAGATCGCGACCACGGGTGGATGCGCCAAACATCATGACGCCTGGAGAGCGCTCCTGCGCCAGCGCAACGATGGCTGGGCCAAGCGCTTCCAGACGGCCGCCGGTGAACACCGCGTCATCGGACCCGAGAACGGCGTCGGCACCGAGGTCGAAGGCCGCGTCGGCCACGCCGGAGACGCCTTCGCCAAAGACCAGCGCCGTCAGTGAACCGCCAAGACTGTCGGCCACGCCGCGCGCTGCGCCGAGCACTTCCCGGCTAGCCGTGCTGATCGCGCCATCTCGACTATCGACGAATACCCATACGTCGCTCATATCACTTTCTCCTCAAACAGCTTGTCGACCAGCGCCTTGGCCTGTGCCTCTGCGGAATCGCCCTCAATCATCATTACGCTGCCCTCGCGGGGCGGAATGGCGTAGACATTCGACCAATCGGCTTGTGCCGCTTCGGCACCCACGCCCCCATCAATGGTCAGATCGGCCGCCGACCAGACGGGAATGGTGGCTTTGCTGGCCTTGCGAATGCCCATAAAGGACGGGTAGCGCGGTTCGTTGATCTCCTTGACGACGGAGATGACGACCGGCAGTTTCGTTGTGATCGTTTCCTTGCCGTCGTCGGTCAGTCGCTCAACCGTGATCGCGCCGTCGCCGATCTCGACGATAGCCGAGACGTAGGTCAGCGGCGTCCAGCCCAGTTGGCGGGCGACCTGAACCGGCGTGTGGCCGGAGTCGCCGTCAATCGCCTGCTTGCCGAACAGCGCTACCTGGACGTCGCCGGCGTTCTGAATAGCGGCCGCCAGGATGCGGGCAGTGCCCAGCGTGTCGGAGCCGGCAAAAGACGGGTCGGAGACGAGAATCGCCTCAGTCGCGCCCATCGCCAGACAGGTCTTGAGCGCTTCTTCGCTCTCCTGGGTGCCCAAAGACAGGGCGATGACATCGGTGGCGCCGTGGTTTTCTTTGAGCAGGATCGCCTCTTCCACGGCGTACTCATCCCACGGGTTGACTACGTTCGGCTTGCCGCCGGGATCATCCCAGCCAACGGTGCCGTTATCGACAGAGAAAACGGCCGTTGTGCTGGGCGTTTGCTTCACACATGCAACTACTTTCATCTAACTGACCTCCATGAGGGTGTTAATGGTGACGATTCAAATGGGCCACACGCCGGCCTGTCCCTTAATCTGTGGGAGAGGGGGCCGGCATCTGGACTTCGACTTGATTCTGCTGGTTAAGTTCAGCTACTGCAGCGGCGAATTCAGCGCGAGAGAAGACAAGCGTCATTGTTCGCTCAGAGAACCCGATGATTTGGACGGCATCGGTAATGGCGCGTTTCTCCGGCAGCTCGGCCGCCTGAATGGCCCGGCCGAACGCCCACCAGAGGAGGGCCACGCCGGTCGCTGCCACTGCAAGCCCAGCCGCCAATCGCCACAGGACAATGGTCACGCCGCCTGTCAGCAGCCAGACGAGCGCGAACAGTCCGACGGCCGCCAGCCCGCTCGCCAGCCAGCGCAAGCGCAGCAGCTGTTCCTCGCGCCCCGAGCGTCGTTTCGCCTGGCGCGCGCAGTCGCCGCACACCGGCACATCCAGCGTGCGCGCGACCTGGCCGTGTTGTTTGGTAATGGGCAGCCACGCAACGGCCGCGTTTCCGCAGGCCACACAGACGCCCGGCAAGTTGACCGTCTCGCCGGAGCGAACGGCCAACTGCACTTGCTGAGATAGGGTACTCGAAGCGGCCGCGTCTGTCATGTGTCATGTGTCTGCATTTCGGGTGACAACTGACACCCCTTCGCTGCGGACGCGCGTAGTATAATGCCGCACTGCGTTATGGGCAACCGGGGTGTACGTTCTACTCCAGGAATCGCTCACGAATTTCCGGTGTCGGCATCAGACAAACATCTTTACGGCCGAACCACGCATACCGATTCCGGGCGATCCATTGATAGACACGATTGCGAATCGGGCGGGGGACGAAGCGGGCCAGCGCCAGCAGCTTCCACGCGCCGTCGAACTCTTTGGCAATCTCAACGGCCGCGTCGCTTTCGGTGAAGACGACGCCGTCCTTGATCAGAACAACGGTGTCCAGGCTACTGGTGTTAACATCGTATTCGTCCTGAAGTGCCTCGCCCCGCGGCGTCTGGCTAGGGACGAACTGGAAGACCCCGTCCGGATCGCGTGCGATGATGAAGTTGACCGACGCCTCGCACAAGTTGCAGACGCCGTCGAAGATGACGAGATGGGTGCCGATAGTTACGTCAGTAAGGACGCTGGTGGCGTTCATAATTGGAGTATAGCAGACGTCGAACTCGCTTCAATCGCGACGGTTCAACGCTCACCTTACCGCAACATGAACCCATCCCACAGCGGATCCTCGGGATCAATTAGCCACTCGCTTCGCCCGACAATCCGCGACCAGCCGGTGACCTGCGGGATGACGGCCGCATACTGTCCAAACGTCGTTGTCTCCACCACCTCGCCGGTGAACGTCGTGCCGAGGATGCTCTCCACGATGAACGGCTCGCCCACGGCCAGTTCGCCGCGGGCGTGGTGGAGCGCGGCGCGGGCGCTGACACCGGTGCCGGTCGGGCAACGGTCGACCTCACCGTCGCCGAACACGCATACGTTGCGCGAATGGCGGTCCGGGTTCTGCGGCGGGCCGACGAAGATCGTGCCGTAGAGGAAGCCGAGGTCTGGTTCGACCGGGTGGGTGATCGGCAGCGCGGCCGACACCGCGCGCGTAATGCGCCGCCCCCTGTCGATGAGGTCGTGGAAGCCGGCGGCCGTCAGCTCAACGCCCGGCGTCTTCGGCCCGCACAAAGGCGTAGAACGCGCCGCCGAAGGCGATATCATAGCGCACCGGGCCGAGACCGTTTACCTCGACAAGCTCGTCTTGCGCATAGACAAACGACGCCACGTTGCGGAAGGAGACGTCTGACAACACGGCCGTTCTCGCGCCGGGCAACGGCCGTTACGCGACCGGCGGGGGTGTCGAGCCGCACTTCGGGCCGGTTGCCTTGCTTGTCGATCAGCCCTGTATCCAGACCGACCTGCACCATAGCAATGATGCCGTGGCCGCACATTGTGCTCCAGCCTTCGTTATGGAGGAACAGCACGCCGAGGTCGCCGTCGGGGGTGGTTGGCTCGGTGGGGATGCAGCCGTACATATCGGCGTGGCCGCGCGGCTCCCACATCAGGGCGGTGCGCAAGCTGTCCAGATGTTCCTGAGCATAGCGCCGCTTGGCCAGAATGGTGCTGCCGGGAATGGGCGGAATACCGTCGGTGATGATCCGCAGGGGTTCACCTGCCGTATGGGCCTCGATGGTTGTGATACGCTGCCAATCGGCCGGCGGGTTCCAGTTCATCTCGTTGCTCCTGTTCCATTTATTTAACATTAGGGCCAGCTGCCGATCTTATACGCAACGCATACACAGCACAAATACATTTCTAATGCGATTTCTTTATCGTATAGATGTTAGTTTCTGACAAATCAGTTAAGTCAATCAACCTGTGACAACAGGATATTTTGGAGAGAGAATCATATGAGCAAGATCGTAGGAATCGACCTGGGAACAACCAACTCTGTTGTGGCCGTCATGGAAGGCGGCGAAGCTGAAGTCATCACGACCGCCGAAGGCAGCCGCCTGGTGCCGTCGATGGTTGCGTTTAGCAAGAACGGAGAGCGTTTGGTGGGACAAACCGCCAAGCGTCAGGCCACCATCAATCCTGAGAATACGATCTTTTCGGTGAAGCGTTTCATCGGCCGGCATTTCGACGATGCCGAGACCGCTGAGGACCGCTCGCGTTTGCCTTACGCGATTGAGCAGGGTCCGCAGGGCGACGTGCGCATTAGCGTCCCCAACAAGGGCCAGAGCTACACACCGCAAGAGATCTCGGCGATGGTGCTGGGAAAACTGAAGAAAGACGCTGAGGATTACCTCGGCCAACCGGTAACACAGGCGGTCATCACCGTCCCGGCGTACTTTAACGACAGCCAGCGGCAGGCCACCAAGGATGCGGGACGCATCGCCGGTCTGGAAGTGCTGCGCATCGTCAACGAGCCGACGGCCGCTGCTTTGGCTTATGGCCTCGACAAGAAAGAAGATGAGACCATCCTGGTTTTCGACCTGGGTGGCGGCACCTTCGACGTCTCCATCCTCGACGTGAGCGAGGGCCTCATTGAGGTGGTCTCCACCAACGGCGACACCCACCTGGGTGGCGACGACTGGGACCTGGCCGTGGTCGACTGGGTGACCGAAGAGTTCCTGCGCGAGCAGGGCATCGACCTGAAGCAGGACCGCCAGGCGCTGCAGCGTGTCCGCGAGGCGGCCGAGAAGGCCAAGATCGAGCTGTCTTCCACCATGGAGTCCGAGATCAATCTGCCCTTCATTACGGCCGACCAGAACGGACCGAAGCATCTGCAAATGAAGCTGACACGGGCCAAGTTCGAGCAGCTAACCGAAGGTCTGGTTGAGCGCATAGTAGAGCCGGTTAACCGCGCTCTGCAAGACGCCAACCTGACCGCGAGCGACCTGGATGAGATCGTCCTCGTCGGTGGCTCCAGCCGGATGCCGATGATTCAGGCGAAGGTGCAGGAGCTGATTGGCAAGGAGCCCAACAAGACCGTCAACCCGGATGAGGTTGTGGCCCTGGGCGCCGCGCTACAGGCGGGAGTCTTGGCGGGCGACGTCACCGACGTCCTTCTGCTGGATGTGACCCCGCTGAGCCTGGGTCTGGAGACGCTGGGTGGTGTGATGACTACGCTCATCCCGCGCAACACGACCATCCCGACCCGCAAGAGTGAAGTCTTCTCGACTGCGGAGGACAGCCAGACGGCAGTCGACATCCATATCCTGCAGGGCGAGCGTCCGATGGCTAACGACAACAACACGCTGGGCGTCTTCCGTCTGGAAGGCATCCCGGCCGCGCCGCGGGGAATCCCGCAGATCGAGGTAACATTCGACATCGATGCCAATGGCATCCTCAACGTGACCGCCAAGGACAAGGCGTCGGGTCGGAGCCAGGAGATCGTTATCACGGCGAGCACGAACCTGAACGAGAGCGACATCGACCGTATGGTCAACGAAGCCCAGCAGAACGCGGGCGAGGATCAGAAGCGTCGCGACCTGATTGAGGCACGCAATGCAGCCGACCAGACCATCTACCAGACCGAGAAATCGCTGGAGAACCTGAACGGCAGCGCCCCTGAGGGCACGCGCCAGCAGATGGACGACCAGATCGCCACGCTGCGCGAGGCGATGGAGAGCGACAACGTCGACCGCATCCGTGAACTGACAGCCGCGCTGCAACAGTCGGTCCAGACTATGGGCGAGGCAATGTACGCAGCAGCAGCAAGCGGCCGAAGCCGCCCCGCAGGGCGAGCCGGAGACCGCAACCGAAGACGAAGACGTCGTCGAGGGCGAGTTCGAAGCGGCGTAAGCAACGCAGACAACTGAACGTGTAAGCAGTTAAGCAGACCGTTCATTTCTACTCCTCCTTGTTTGAAAGGGGCCTGTCATCGAGAGGTGACAGGCCCTTTTCGTTTGGTCTCCGGCTGGGCTATTCACCGGCAAGGAGAGGGATTCCCTCGACCGGTTATTCGTGCATGGAGGTAACAGCGTCATCCACTGCCCTTGATAACAAGGGCATAACGCCCTGCCAAAGCGTTGTTAACCCTATCTTCTACAGTATGAGAGATTTCCAGGAACCGCCACTTACCGGTATCCTGTTGCGGTTGGGGTTGGCGCGTGTGTTATTGATTGGCCTTGTGTCGGCCCCGGCCATTTAATCTTCCATCCCTATTTGGAGGCATCCCATGCGTCAACGCATTCTTTCTCTGGCCATTGTGGCCGGCATCATGGTGGTAGCTGCGCTGCTTGTCACCGCGCTCGTAAGCGCGCAGAAGCCGCGTACGCCAGACAACGACTTCGCCGAGCGGTTGGTGGTGACAGACGTTGAGCTTCTTGGTCAAGCGGCGATTCCTCCCGGTTTTATGGTGGAATCGACCGTGGTTGGGGGGCTGTCCGCCCTGGCCTACGACAGCACCAGCTCGCGCTACTATGTGCTGTCAGACGACTCTGGCTCCGTCGATCAGCCGCGCTTTTACACGGCCCTGATTGACCTGAGCGACGGCCAGCTTTCCTCGGGCGATGTATCGTTTGTTGGCGTGACCACCTTGCTTGACGAAAGCGACGTGCCGCTGGGGGCTAACACCATCGACCCGGAGGGGATCGCCCTCGGCTCCGGTGAATCGGTGTTCATCGCTTCGGAAGGGTTTGCCAATGCCGTGCCGCCGGTTGCCCCCTTTGTCAGGGAGTTCGCTCTTGACGGCCGTCCGGTACGCGACCTGACGGTGCCGGACAAGTTTCTGCCCGACGGAAGCGGGACGAGCGGCGTGCGCAGCAACCTTGGCTTCGAGAGTTTGACTGGGCGACCCGATAACCGCTACCTCATCACAGCTGTTGAGAACGCCCTGGCTCAGGATGGCCCGCCTGCCACGCTGGATGACGCAACGCTCAACCGGATCATCCTGTTTGATCAGGCGTTGGGTCAGCCAGTGCAGGAGGTCGTCTACATCGCTGATGCGGTGGTCCAGGAGCCGGTCCCTGCTGACGCTTTGGCGACAAGCGGTCTGGTTGAGCTGCAGGCGTTGGACAACAACGGCTCTTTCCTGGCACTGGAGCGCTCGTTTTCCGGTGGGGTCGGTTTTGTGGTTAAGCTGTATCAGGCGCGGGCTCAGGGAGCGCTGAATGTCGCGGCCGTCGACGATCTTTTCTGGGAAGACGGCGGCAGCGTGTTCGAGATCGATCCGTCGGTCGAGAAAGAGGAGTTGGTCGACTTTAGCGATCTTGGGTTGGGCTATGTCGACAATATCGAGGGCATGACCTTCGGGCCGGATCTACCCGACGGCCGCAAGACGCTGATTCTGGTGAGCGACAACAACTTCGAGAGCATCCTGCCCACGCGCTTCATCGCCCTGGCGTTGACGACCGAGCTGGTCCCGGCGGCGCAGTCGGCGCTGGAAACGCCGCTGACGTGGGATGACGAGGACGCGCCCGACGGTGTGCTGGCGGGCGACGCCGACGATCCGGCCATCTGGCTGCACCCAACCGACCCGAACCAGAGCTTCATCGCCTTCACCTTGAAGGACGGAGGCCTGGTGACGCTCGATCTGGCGGGAGAAATCATCCAACGCATCGCCCCTGCTTCGTATGGCGACGAGCGGTATAACAATGTCGATGTCGTCTACAACTTCCCGCTGGGCGGACAGAAGGTGGATCTGTTCGTCGCCTCCGACCAGCAGAACGACACGCTGGCTGTCTGGCAGATCGATCCAGCCACCCGGCAGCTAACCGACGTCACATCTGCCGGCATGCTGGAGACGATCTTCGGCGTCGATGACGGCGAGGCGACCGCCTATGGGCTGACCGCCTACACCAGCCCGCGTTCCAATACAGCGTATGTTTTCGTCACCCAGGCGAACGGTAATCTCGTCGCCCAATTGGCTCTGGCCGATGACGGCAGCGGCGGCGTGGAAGCGACGCTGGTGCGCACGCTCCAACTGCCCATCCCGACCGGCGATCCGGCCGATTCGCAGTCGGAAGGCGTCGCTCGTAGACCGCTTCCTCGGCTATCTGTACGTCGCTCTGGAAGACGAGGTCGGCATCCTGAAGTTCAACGCCGAGCCGGACGGTGGGGATGCGTTCACCGTCATCCACAGCGTGGACGAGGATTATCTCCAACCCGACATCGGTGGGTTGACCATCTACTACGGCGTCGGGCAGACCGGCTACTTGCTGGTCAGCAGCCAGGGCGATCACACCTACGCTGTCTTACGAGCGCTCCGGTGACAACGCCTTTCTGGGTAGCTTCATCGTGGCCGACAATGGCGACGTAGATCAGGCCAACGCGTCGGACGGAGCGGATGTGCTCAGCACGCCGCTGGGGGAAGCGTTCCCGGCCGGCCTGCTGGTGGTGCAGGATGACGCCAACGATCCGCAGAACGCGGTCGCCAATGTGCAAGAGCTGGAGAACAACAGCACCAACTTCAAATATGTGCCGTGGCCAAGCGTGGCCGGTGCCTTCGAAGGGCGGGCTGCTCATCGATTCCAGCTATGACCCGCGTTACCCGATGCGGATCATCCTGCCCGTCGTCTCCGGCGAATAGAGCGTCCTCCCGGCGGGGGAAGACCCCGTCACCCGCTGCGTGGGCGGGCGAACGGCCATCCGGTTGTTCGCCCGCCTTTTCGTGCATTTCCGCGCTGAAGCGGGCGAATTCCTATTGACATCGCTGTCGCCTTCCATTATATTGGTCATACAACCATACCACCCTACCGTTGGACCTAAATCGGCACGGCTTTATGCTCAAACGCGCCCCATCTTTGACCGAACAGGTCAAGGCCCACATACAGGAACAGATCGTCGGGAACGCGTTTCCGGACGGCCGTATCCCGCCGGAAGTCGAGTTGGCCGAAGCGCTGGGCGTCAGCCGCACCACCGTGCGCGACGCGCTGAGCCGGCTGGAGATGGAAGGCAAGGTGGTCCGCAAGCAGGGTGCCGGCACCTTTGTCAATGAGCCGATGCTCCAGGTGCGGCTGCGGCTGGAGGAGATCTGGTCGTACGAAGCGATGCTGGAAGCCCATGGGTTTACGCCGGCGACGCAGGTGCTGGACAGCGCTGTCGTGACCGCCGGGTCACCAGAGCTGCCGATCAAGATGACGACTGATCTGGGATTGACCGATGCTGAACCTGTTCTGGTTGTCACCAAGCTCTTTCTGGAGGATCAGGTGCCGGTCATCCTGACCCGCAACTATCTTCCGCAGCGGATTCTGAGGGACGACTTTGTGGAGGCAGATCTGTGCCGCCCCGTCTACGAGTTTCTCGACACGTTCGGTCGCGAGCAGTTGTCTTACTATCTGTCCGAGATCGTGCCCGAAATTGCCACCGGCGACATCGTAGCGTCGCTGCAACTGCCGGAGGGCACGCCCCAGATTAGGCTGGAAGAAACCGGCTACAACGAGGCCAACGAACCCATATTGAAGTCACATTCCTATTTACGGGATGATTTGCTGCGGCTCCGTTTGCTGCGGCGTCGCGTCTAGGCGACTTAATTGACACGACCGGCCTTTGGCTGGTCCCATTTAAATCAAAGGAGAGTTACCATGAGAAGTTTTGCTGGTCGTGATATTTTGTCGCTCAAGGATTTTGAGCGGCAGGAGTTCTTTCGTGTGTTCGAGATTGCCGAGATGTTGGAGCCGATCGCCCGCAATCGCAAGAACACCGATTTGCTGAAAGAAAAGACGCTGGTCACGGCGTTCTACCAACCATCCACCCGCACCCGGCTGGCCCACGAAGCGGCTATGATCCGCCTCGGCGGCCAGGTCACCGGCTTCTGCCGACGCCAAGATGACCCGCGCGGGCGACTTCTACCAGGAGTCGATCAAGGACACGGTCAAGATGCTGGAGTTCTACGGCGACGTGATCGTCATGCGCCACTTCCAGCAGGGCGCGCCGCACGAGGCGGCCAAGTGGGCGTCGGTGCCGATCATCAACGGCGGCGATGGCTGGGGCGAGCATCCGACCCAGATCCTGACCGACCTCTACACGGTCTATGCGCGAAAAGGGCCGCATCGACGGCCTGAAGTGGTTGGCTGTAGGCGACATGCGCATGCGCACCATGCATTCGCTGGCGTACGGTCTGACGCAGTTCGACTGCCCGATCACCTTCGTCTCGCCGCCCGACATGTCGCTGACGGATGAGTTCAAGGCCGACCTGGATCAGTACAGCCTCGACTATCAAGGAAGCCGAACACGTCGAGCAGGCGATTGCCGAAGCCGACGTCATTCTGGTCGAGCCGGTGGTGCAGCCGGACTACACCAAGTCCCGCGACGAGCGTTCTGGCGACGTCAGCCTGACGCCCGCCAACTACCAGATCACCCGCGACCTGCTGGCCAACAAGGCCAAATCGGACGCGATCCTGCTCCACTCGCTGCCGCGCATGGACGAAATCCCCGCCGACGTCGACATCACCCGCTGGTCTCGCTACTGGCAGGAGGCGTTCAACGGCGTGGTCATGCGGATGGCGCTGTTGGCTCTGGTTATGGGAGTAACGGAGTAATATCATGCAGACTGATCTACGTAACCGCGACCTGATCGGCGATCTCGACTTCTCTAAAGAGGAAGTCGAAACCGTGCTTGATGTCGCCTGGGATCTCAAGCGCAAACGTGCGCTCGGAGAGTCCCACGCTTACCTGCGCGACAAAGTGCTGGCCATGCTGTTCTTCTTCAGCAGCACCCGCACCCGTGGCTCGTTTGAGGCGGGCATGGCCCAACTGGGCGGCCACGCCGCTTTCATCGAGAGCAAGACCACCCAGATCGCCCACGGCGACACCGAGACGGAGATGGGCGAGATCTTCGGCCGTTACTTCGACGGCATCGCCATCCGCCACGTCACCTGGGGCACCGGCAACCGCTACCTGAACCTCGTGGCCGAAGCGTCCCGCGTGCCTGTGCTCAACATGCAGTGCGAGATTTATCATCCGTTCCAATGCCTGGCCGATCTGATGACCATCATGGAAAAGAAAGGGCGCGACACGCGCCGCCAGAAGGTTGTCGTCTCATGGGCTTATGCATCCAGCTATCTGAAGCCGATCTCCGTGCCGCAGTCGCTTATCCTGCAGCTGCCGCGCTTCGGCTACGACGTCGTGCTGGCCCACCCGCCGGAGTTCAAGCTGATGCCCGACATCATGGAACAGGCGCAGGAGCAGGCCCGCAAGTACAACGCCGGCTTCGAGGTCATTAGCGACAAGGACGGCATGACGGCCGCGGTCGAAGACGCCGACGTCGTCTACGCCAAGTCGTGGGGACCGCTGCTGGTCACCGACGACCAGGACGAAGGCAAGAAGATCCAGGACCAATACAAGCACTGGATCACCGACAACAAGCTGATGTCGTTGGCCAAGGAGGATGCGATCTACATGCATCCGCTGCCGGCCGACCGCGACATTGAAGTCACTAGCGAAGTGATGGATGGCCCGAACTCGGTCGTCTTTGATCAGGCTGAGAACCGCCTGCATGCGCAAAAAGCTGTCATGGCGTTGACCATGCGATCGTAGTTATTCGACGCGCTGCCTGCTCGCCTTGCCCCACTCAAGGCGAGCAGGCAAATTCCTACTTATCACAAGAGAGAAGGGTATACCTATGAACAAAGGAACCGCAGTCATCGCCATTGGCGGCAATTCGCTGATCAAGGACAAGAAGCACCAGTCAGTCGAAGATCAGTATGAGGCAGCCGGCGAGACAGCCTGGCACATCGCCAACATGATCAAGGACGGCTGGAACGTGGCCATCGCCCACGGCAACGGCCCGCAGGTCGGTTTCGTGCTGCGTCGCTCTGAGATCGCCCGGCACGAACTGCACGAGCTGACCCTCGATGTCTGCGGCGCCGACACGCAGGGAGCGATCGGCTACGCACTGCAGCAGAATCTGTACAACGACTTCATCGAACTGGGCATCGACCGGCCGGTGGCCACCATCGTCACCCAGACCGAAGTTGACCCCAACGATCCCGGCCTTTGACAATCCCTCCAAGCCGATCGGCACGTTCATGAACGAGAACGAAGCCAGCCGGCGCACGGCCGTCGATGGCTGGTCGTGCACCGAGGACTGCCGGGCGCGGCTGGCGGCGCTGCGTGGCTTCGCCCAGGCCGATCCGCATCATTGAAGAGCCGGTGGTCCGCACGCTGCTCGACGCCGGCGTGGTGGTCATCACCGTCGGCGGCGGCGGCATCCCGGTCGCGCCGGATGAAGACGGCCACCTGCGCGGCATTGAGGCGGTCATCGACAAAGACCTCGCCTCGTCGCTCCTGGCTAGCAATCTGGGGGCCGAGCTGTTCATCATCAGTACGGCCGTCGAGAAGGTGGCGCTCAACTTCGGCAAGGAGAACGAGCAATGGCTGGACGTGGTCACATTGGACGAAGCCAAGCAGTATCTGGCCGAAGGTACCCACTTCGCCAAGGGCAGCATGGCCCCGAAAGTGGACGCCGTCATCCAGTTTCTGGAGAATGGTGGCAAGCATTGCATCGTCACCAACCCGGAGAATATCGAGCGGGCGCTGGCCGGCGAGACCGGCACGCACTTTGTGCGCGATCGAGAATCTTTGACCGAAGCAGCGGCGTAGTGAAACGGACAGTAACTATGGATCACGTATTGCACCTGAGAAGTCTGATCAGCGGCCGGACGTTTGCGGTCGATGAGATCGACTACGTTGACCCTGAATTTGGGCCGGACGGCATCGTCGATGTTGTCTACGACTACGATCTGATCGGCCGCCGGTTCAGCCGGGACTCGTTGATCGACAACCGCGACTACACTATCTGGCGCTACAAGCCGCTGTTGCCCATCGAAGCCGGATGCGGTGGTTCCGCCTCTGCAAGTGGGCTGGACGCCGATCTATGATGCGCCCCGGCTGGCAGAGTCACTCGGCCTGCGCTACGTCTGGGTGAAGGACGACGGCCGCAACCCGACTGCCTCGTTCAAAGATCGCGCCAGCGCCATCGCTCTCGTGAAAGGGCAGGAGCGGGGCGCAGCGGTTATCACCACCGCCAGCACCGGCAACGCCGCCGCCGCGCTCAGCGGCCTGTGCGCCAGTGTCGGCCAGCCGAACGTCATCTTCGTCCCGGAGAGCGCTCCGCAGGCCAAGATTGCCCAGCTGCTGGCGTACGGCTCAACCGTGCTGCTGGTCAAGGGGACGTACGACGACGCGTTCGAACTGTGCCTGCAGGCGGCCGACGCCTATGGCTGGTACAACCGCAACACCGGCTTCAATCCGTATATGTCGGAAGGCAAGAAGACGGCCAGCCTGGAAATCTGCGAGCAGTTGAGCTGGCAGGCACCGGACCAGATCTACGTCAGCGTCGGCGACGGCTGCATCATCGGCGGCTTGCACAAGGGGCTCAAGGACCTGATGGCCCTGGGCTGGATTGACAAGATGCCCAAACTCATGGGCGTGCAGGCGGCGGGCAGTAACTTCCTGGCCGAGGCGTGGGAAAACGATGAGGACGTGCTGACAAAGGCGCCAATCAACGCCCATACGTTGGCCGACAGCATCAGCGCCGGACTGCCCCGCGACCGGCTGAAGGCGATGGCGGCCGTTCGCGAGACTGGCGGCGCCTACATCACCGTTTCAGATGAAGCAATCCTGGCCGCCATCCCCGTGCTGGCACGCGGTTCGGCCGTCTTTGCGGAACCCGCTGGCGCCGCTGCGCATGCCGGGTTGATCAAGGCAGTGGCTGATGGTCTGGTGGAGCGTGACGAGCGAGTCGTCGTGCTCAACACGGGCAGTGGTCTGAAAGATGTGGCTGGTGTAATGAAGGGCGTAGAGTTGGTGCAGACGAAAGCGTACCCGGTGGCGCCGGAGCTGGCGGCCGTCGAGGACGTGATGGCCCGCATTGAGGCAGAGCGCGCCTCCGCCTGAGCACCTGCGTACGGCGATAGCTAACGAAGAACGCGGGCCGGTCTCTTGCTGCAAGCAAAAGGGACCGGCCCGTTTGCGTATGGGGTTACTCGTTGGGGTTAATCGCCCCGACGACGATAGTCCAGACGATGAGGATGGCGGCGGCCACGCGCGGGTCGTAGAACGGCAGCGTGTTGAACGGAATGCCGAGCGCGATGGCCCAGATGGCGAAAGCGACGGTCGAGACAATAATCTGCGTCCACGCCGGCTTGGCGTTGGGCACCGATGTTTGCCGGTACGTCCAGAAGAAGGTGGCAGCGACGAAGACAGCCAGCAGGATCCACAATATGTTGGTCGTCTCCACATCTGGCATCGTGCCGGCCGCCCCGGCGAAGAGGCCCAGGATGGCCGTCCATCCGGCCACGATGTCGGCCGGAATGTTCTTGACAACTTTGTCCCAATAGCCGTCCTGCACCTGGGCGCCGCCCGCATTCAGGCTCTCCAGGGCGGTGTTCTCTACCAGGGACTCGGTGATGATTCGTCTGCTCATGTAATGCCTCCTCACTATGTGGCGACCAATTTGCCTGCGTCGGGATATAGCCCGGTCAGGCAGGGGTAGCCTTTTTATGGAATTGACCCGCAGCTTCCAGTAAGTGTCAACCAACGATACGCGACATGGTCTTGTTACGAACGCGGCAGATACCGCTCAATACGTGTCAGAATGGAGCGCATGGGAATACCTTCGTTAAACTTGTAATGTCCCTTGAGCGCCTTTTGCAGGGCGGCCGATAGCTGGGGCGGATGCGGCCCGCCCGCGTGGTGCAGTCCCACGACCTCCCAATGCCTGTTCAGAATCGGCGATCCTGAAGAACCGGGCATGGTGTCGGCCAGATAATGGACCCGGTCATCGGCCATGTCGGCAATGACATAGTTCTGGGTCAGCACCGCTTTCTGCGGGTTGCCGTTGGGGTGCTGAATGATGTTGATCCGCTCGTCTTTCGTGATCATGTTCGGCGCGAGCAGCAGGTAGCCACGGTGACGACCAAGTCGCAGCAGCTCGAGGTAGGTCATGTCGGCCTCACCTTCGTTCAATGCTCTGTCAGCCAGCGGCGCACCCTCCAACCGAACCAGAGCGAAGTCCAGTTCTGTCGACGGACTGGCCAGGTAGAAGTCGGGGTTGATCTTGAAGACGCGGCCCTTCGAAACGACTCCGTCTGCGTCGGCGTGGTAGTCGAAACGGACAACGGCCGCTTCCAGCGTGCCTTGCTCGGTCAACACGTGCTGGTTGGTCAGCAGGAGATCCGGGCCTACGAGGAAGCCGGTGCCTTTGGCTCGCCCGCGCGGCATCTCCACCCGGCCCACTGCCTGGGCTGTGTAGATGGCGCCGGCCAGCATGTCGATATCAAGGAAGTTGTCTTCCGAGTTGATGATCTTTTCCAGCGCTTCGGGGTCGGCTACGTCGGTGTCGAACGTCGGGCTCGTCGGCGGGCTGGGCGTCGCGGGCCGGCGGCACATCGCGCGGGTCAACCCGCCGGGCGAGAGCGACATCGAGATCATACTTGCTGCGCAGGCCGTCGATGTAGGCTTCGGTCTGTGACCAGACCGTACTTGACGACCATCTCGGCCAGAAAGCGAGCGTCGCTGGTGGGGAGGCCGGGGTCGTCCATGACCGAGGTCAGCAGCGAGCCGAGCGCGTGGTACGATGGTCGTTCCGGCAGCATGCCGAATGGCTCCAGCCGGTCGACCAACACGCCCGCCAGTACATTGGGCGAAGCGGCCATGTCAATGGTGGGAGCGAAGCGGCTCAGACCGGCGCGGGTCAGGAATTGCAGGCGCGCTGCCGGGCCAAGCTGGAGATCGTAGACGCCGGCCACGGTCGTGGCGATCTTTTGCCGATCCTCAACGGTTAGAAATCTGTCGGCCATTGTGTACCCTCCATAGTCCAGCGTTTCTCAACGACTGGCTCTTCAGTCGCGAAGCGCGTAATCGACAAGCACGGACTCGACGACAGACAGCTCATCCGGCGGCAGCGTCGGGTCACCGGCTACATAGACCAGTAAGCGGCCCAAGGCTGAGTCCCCATCTTCGGTTGTGCCATAACGGTTGAGCTGGTCGAGCAAGATGGTGGCCACTGTCAGGGCGCTGCCATTTACATCGACGTCGGTGAACGTGTCGACGCCAGCCAGCGACAGCATCGCCTGGCGGCCGTCGGGTGTCAGGAAAATCGGCCGCCGGGCAACGATCGGTATCAGCGTTTGCAGGTCCGTGTGGCTTACCCGGCCGTCAGCAGCCTCGTCGTCTTTCTGGTCCGCATCCTCGGCCACTATCCCAGCCACCGCGATGCCATGCTGCTGCAAGATGGCTGCCCACTCAATATCGTCCCGCTCGGCCGGGCCAATCGCGGCCAGATCCCCGACGGCATCATGCCTCCAGAGATGCAAGGCCAGGTTCTGGGCCTTCATCTTGCGCGTGCGGCCGGGAAGATTTTCATAGTCGACGCCCAGCATCAGCGCCAGCGATTCCAGACCCTCACTGTCAAAACGGTCATTGAAGATGTCGCGTAGTTCGACCAGCAGGTCGGTGGGCATCTCGGCCATAGCCTGCGCTCCTCGTGCGTCGTGGTGGTGCGGCTCGTAAAGCGACGAGCCGCGCTATGATAACATAAAATGGGAAGCGGCTTCAATGCGCCGCATGTTAAACGTTTGGCCGTGCTTTGTGATTTTCGGCACAAAGCTTGTTAAACTCGCCAAATGATGATCGCACGTTCCAGCAACGTCCCCGGCGCTCCCATTGTCCAGATAAAGGACGTCGTCAAGCGCTTCCCGGTTGGCGACGGAGAAGTGACTGTCCTGAAAGGCGTCTCACTGGATATTGGTGCTGGAGAGTTCGTGGCCATCGTTGGACCATCCGGCAACGGCAAGTCCACGCTGCTCAATATGATCACCGGCATTGACCACCCCAGCGAAGGGGAAGTGATCGTCACCGGTGAATCAGTCCACACCATGAGCGAGAATGAACTGGCGACCTGGCGCGGCGTCCATCTGGGCATCATCTTTCAGTTCTTTCAGCTGCTGCCGGCGCTCAGTCTGGTCAAGAACGTCATGCTGCCGATGGACCTGACCAAAGCTGTGCCGCGTGGCGAGCGCCACGACCGGGCCATGCATCTGTTGGACCTTGTAGGGCTGGCTGACCAGGCGGCCAAGCTGCCCAGCCAGGTTTCTGGCGGTCAGCAGCAGCGGGCGGCCATTGCCCGCGCGCTCGCCACCGACCCACCGCTTCTCGTCGCCGATGAGCCGACCGGCAACCTAGACTCGGTCACCTCGGAAGACGTCTTCCAGCTGTTCCTCGATCTGGTTGACCAGGGCAAAACGATGGTGATGGTCACCCACAGCCGCGAACTGGCCAATCGTGCCTCGCGCGTGGTGGAGATTCATGACGGTCTGATAACCAGCGACCGGCGGACCGGTTCGTGGCATGAAGCGGATACGCTCCGGCAGCCAAAAGTGGCCCGGCAGCTGGTCAATTAGGCAGGACGGGCATCGACTATGGGCGTCTTATGGGACAAAGTCTGGTTCGACCTCTGGCAGCGCAAGGCGCGTACGCTGTTGGCGGTCCTGTCCATTGCGGCGGGCGTCTTTGCCATCGGCACCATCTTCGGTCTGACCGACCAACTGCTTTCCGGCATGAACCGGGCCCATCAGGCCGTGGCTCCCTCCCACCTCAACCTGATTCTGCGCCAACCGATTGACCGGGCGACGGCCGACGCGCTGAACGATATCGAAGGCGTGGTCGGCGTGGAGCCGCTGAACATCGCCACCGTACGCTACAAGAGTGACCCGGACGATCCGTGGGAAGCGGGCACAGTTGTCATGCGTGACGACTACACCGACCAGACCTACGACTGGCTGCTGCTCAATGAGGGTATATGGCCGGAAGAGCGGTCGATCGGCGTCGAGCGCATCACCAGTGACCATTACGGCATTGATATCGGCGATGAAGTGATTTTCGAGTTGGCCGGCACCGATCGCGCCTTTCCGGTGGAAGGACGGATTCGCCATCCGTTCGTGCCGCCGCCCGACTTTGGGGGCAACGCCTACTTCTTTGCCGGGGAAGAGACGATGGCCCGGCTCGGCTTCCCGCCCGGTCGCTTCGTGCAGCTATTAGTGCAGGTGGAGCCATACAGCGACGAGTACGCCCGCGACCGTGCCTCAGCTATCAAGGATGAGCTGTCCAAGCAGGGCATCGGCGTCTCGCTCATTCTCTACCAGGAGCCGGACATCCATTGGGGCTATGACACGATCCTGGGCATCACCGTCGTGCTCCAGATCCTGGCCATCGTCTCGCTGCTGACCAGCGTCATCATTGTCATCAACACGACGACGGCGATCATCACCCAGCAGACTGATCAGATTGGGGTGATCAAGACGCTGGGCGGGACCACGCGCGACGTGGCTATTCTTTATCTGACCGGTGTGCTGATCTTCGGACTGCTTGCCCTGCTCATCGCTTTGCCGGCGGGCATGCTGACCGCCTTCTTCGGCACGCGCGAGCTGCTGGACCTTTTCAATATCGATTACGACACCTTCCGCTTCTCCCCGCGGGCATTGGTCTGGCAGGTGTTGGCCGCCATTGCCGCGCCGCTGCTGGCTGCGTTGTGGCCCGTGCTCCGCGGGGCGGCTATCTCGGTGCGCGAGGCGTTGGCCAGCTACGGTCTGGGTGGTGACTTCGGCACGTCGCGCTTTGACCAGGGCATCGAGCATCTCGCCGAGCGAGTCTTGCCTTCCCCGTACACCATTGCGCTGGGCAATATGTTCCGCCGCAAGGGCCGGCTGGCGCTGACGCAGCTCGTCCTCATTCTGGCGGGCACAGCGTTCCTGATGGTGCTGACGCTGTCATCTTCACTGACCGAAACATTGGACAATGAACTCGCTCGCCGCGACTATGATATGCGACTGTTCTTCTTCGAGTTGAACCGCTCTGACCGGGCGGAAGCGCTGATGGAGGCGTACCCTGGCGTTTCGGAGGTCGAGGCGTGGTATTCGGTCAATGCTACTGTGCTGCGCGAGGGAGAGACGATGGAGGATACGGGCGGTCTGGGTGCGGAACTGTTCGCTATGCCTCCCGGCAGCACGATGTACGAGCCGCTCATCACCAGCGGCCGCTGGCTGGTGCCGGAGGATGCAGGCCGTGTGGCGGTCATCAGCCAGGAAACGGCCGACTTCAACGACGTAGCCCTGGGCGATATCATCACGATCAACATGGCCGAGTTGGGTGAGGCTGATTGGGAAGTGATCGGTACCTATAAGGCGATCTCCCCCGATGTTTTCACCACCGACCCGATCTACGCGCCTGCCCCGGCGGTCATCGACGTCACTAAGCAGGCCAATCGTACCAACCAGGTTGTGCTGCGAGCCGAGAACAGTAGCCCGGCGGCGACGGCCGCTCTGCGCCAGGACCTCGAGGATTACATGAAGCGGTATGGCATGGAAGTCAGTCCTTTCTTCAGCCGCACACGCGCGCAGGACCGGGAGACAGCGTTCAATACGTTCGGCATCGTCTTCCAGATGTTGTTCGGCCTGGCGATTGTGATGGGCGTGGTGGGCGGCATTGGGCTGATGGGATCGCTGTCGATCAGTGTGGTCGAGCGGACGCGAGAAATCGGTGTGCTGCGTTCCATTGGCGGCACCTCCCCGACAATCATGACGATGCTTGTCCTGGAAGGGATGTTGCAGGGTCTTATGAGCTGGCTCATCGCCGTGCCCCTGGCGCTTCTCGTTGCCCGGCCTGTGGCCAATCTACTGGGACAGACTATCTTTGAGACGAATCTCGACTTTGCGTTCAACTATACGGCCGTCGGGATCTGGTTGGTGGTTGTGCTGGCCATCGCCTTCTTCGCTTCTATCATTCCGGCCCACGCTGCGTCACGAATCAGCATCCGCGAAAGCCTCGCCTACGCCTGATGGCCCGACCAGGGCCATTCACCCGGAACCAACTTTCCCCCAGAAAAGCGAAATGCTTGTAGCACCGGCCAGGAGGGTGAACCGGGGCTACAAGCATTTCTTGGCGACTTCACTTATAAGTTTAGACAACGTAAGTGAGTACAGCCTGAATTTAAGCTAAGTAGCACGTTAATGCCGCCCCTGATCCTCTCGATGAACCAATCAGATGGCTGCCATCTGCGCTGAGTTACGGCGCCGTTCCCATACCGTACGGATGGCGAGTGATGCCCGTCGTTTTCGAGAGTTCCTACCGTATGCTATACTTGCGATCACTATCATTTGCGGCTGGCGACACTGCATAATTCGGCCGCGACAGCACATTTATTCATTCATTGAGAAGCTCTTGTCTTCCTCGCGCAGGGACCACTGACCCGGTTGCCCTTGCCCAGGCAGCGAACGCCAGGCACTTTTGGACAGTCTAGCCGCATTACTCGAACGCATTTCGCAGATTCGCGTCGCCGACGCCATCGATATTCTGCTGGTAACAGCCGTTATCTTTGGTGTCTTCTTGCTGATCCGCGGCACGCGGGCGGTGCAGGTGCTGCGCGGCTTGCTGCTGCTGGCCGTTTCCATCTTTGTAATGGCCAGCTTGTTTGATCTGCGCGGCTTCTCATGGCTGGTCGACAACATGCTGCCTGTCTTGCTGCTGTCGATTCCAGTTATTTTCCAACCGGAGCTGCGGCGGGCTTTGGAACAGCTGGGGCTGGCGGGCCAATATTTACGCATCTTTCGTAGAGACGAAGTCAATCCGGTGGTCATTGCGCTGAAGGATGCCGCGCTGCGCTTGTCTCAGCGCCGCCATGGCGCGCTGGTGATTTTCGAGCGCGACACTGGCTTGCAGGAGTACGTAGACACTGGCATCATGCTGGATGCAGAACCGTCGGCTGAACTGTTTCTGACCATCTTTAACAAGAATACTGAGCTCCACGACGGGGCGGTCATCGTGCGTGGTGATCGGCTGGCGGCCGCGGCCTGCGTGATGCCGCTTTCGACCAGCAGCTTGTCCGATCGGCAGATGGGCCTGCGCCATCGGGCGGCATTGGGCATCAGTGAGGTCAGCGATGCCGTGGCCGTGGTTATCTCCGAAGAGACCGGCCAGGTATCGATAGCCCACAACGGCCGTATTCTGCGCCGCCAGGATATCGCCCGTCTGGACACCATCCTCGCCGCCCTGATGCAGAAGTCGCTGCCCGGCAACTCGGGAGGCCCAACCACATGAGAAGGTCGTCCAACTCGCTGGTGGAAATAGCTGCCACGTTGTTTGTCGCCTTCGCCCTGGCGATTGTCATCTGGTTCAATGCCACCCAGACTGAGGACCCGATACGCACCCGCTTTGTCGAAGTGCCGATTCAGGTGGTCGGGCTGCCCGCCGGCACCGTGTTGGTCAGCGGCGAGCCGCGCGAGTCGGTGCAAATTCGCCTTGAGGGACCGGACTCAGTCTTGCGCGAGGTTGTGCCCGATGATTATACGGCCACTGCGGACCTGAGCCAGGTGCCGCCCGGGCAAACGGTTGAGGTGCCGATCGACGTGACCGGCGGACACGAGAGCGTGACTATCTCATTTATTACGCCGGAGTCGATCGAAGTGCGCTTGGAGCAGCTTGTCAGCCGGGAAGTACCCGTAGAACTGGACGTGCGCGGCACGGTTGCTCGAGGCCACACACAGGGCGAGCCACTCGTTGACCCGTCCATCATCAACGTCTCCGGTCCCGCCAGCCGAGTCAACGACCTCGACTTTGCGCTGGTGACGCTCTTTCTTAATAATGCCGTGGAGACGACCACGGAAACGGCCCAGCCGATCTTCTATGATCGCGGAGGCCGGGTGGCCAGCGTGACGGGTCTGGAACTCGACACCAATACGGTCATGGTCACGATGCCGGTTGAGGAGTCGGCCGGCTTCGCGGAGAAGCTGGTCAACGTCATTTGGACGGGCGAGCCGGCGCCCGGCTACCGGCTGATCAGTGTGACGGCCGATCCGCCCAGCGTCCTTGTTGAGGGCCGCCCGGCGCAGATTACCGCGCTGCCGAGCGTGCGCACCGAACCAATCGACATCACGGGGCTGACGGAGTCGTTCCAACAAGTGGCCGTGCTCGATCTGCCGACGGGTATTGCCGTCGATCCGGATCAGGTTGTCACTGTCTACATCGAAGTGGAGCCAATCCTGACGACCGACAGCTTCAACCGCGCTCCCCAGCTGCTTGGGATGGCGGAAGGGTTTGAAGGCATCCTGACACCGGACGAAGTGCGGGTGGTCTTGTTTGGGCCGCTGCCAGTGCTCGACTCGCTGCAGGATGATGACATCCGCGTGACATTGGACGTGTTCGGCCTTGAGCCGGGCCGCTATAGTATGATCCCGGAGGTCGATGTGCCCGATCGTGGTATCGAGATCCGCTCAGTTCAGCCGACGGCCGTTACGGTCGTCATTACACCGACGATACCAATCACCAATACAGAAGAGATCACGGGCACGGTCACGCCGGAGAGCCGGCTGCCGTTCCCGTTAACAGGCCCGGTTGTGGCGAGCGTGTCTGGCGGGGCCGGGGCAGCGGGAACAACGCTGTGCCTTCCCGGTCTGGCCATGTGGTCGTCCACTCTGCTCGGCCCGGTCTGCCCGCCAAGAAAGGAAATCCAGTGAGCGAAAAAGCGTTAGTTGCCTTTGTCGGTCGCCCCAATGTGGGCAAGTCGACGTTATTCAACCGGATTGTCGGCCGCCGTCTGGCCGTTGTCTCCGACGTGGCCGGGACGACCCGGGACCGCCTCTACAGCGATGCCGAATGGGGCGGCGCGGCATTCACTGTCGTCGATACCGGCGGCATTGAGATGACGGACGGTCACCATACAGCTCCACTCTCGGAAGATTCGGAGCGATTCATGCCTCTGATCCGCCAGCAAGCGGCGATGGCCGTGCGCGATGCCGACGTGATCGTGCTGGTGACTGACGGACAGGCCGGGCTGACATCGGCCGACCGCGAAGTGGCCAACATCCTGCGCCAGAGTGACAAGCCGGTCATCGTGGCCGCCAACAAGCTGGAGTCGAGCAAGCTGTGGGACACGGCGTATGAGTTCTACGAGCTGGGCGTGGGTGAGGTGCTGGCGGTTTCGGCCCTGCACGGCTCTGGCACAGGCGACCTCCTCGACGCTATTGTCGAGGCCATTCCCTATACCGATCCGGACGATGACGTCGAAGATGAATCAGTGCGCATCGCCATTCTGGGACGGCCGAACGTGGGTAAGTCCACCTTGCTCAACAAGCTGACCGGCGAGGAGCGCGTCATTGTCAGCCCGATTGCGGGCACGACCCGCGACGCCATCGACACGAAACTCCGCTGGCATGGCCAGGAGTTTACGCTCATCGACACCGCCGGTATCCGGCGGCGGGGCAAGATCGATGTCGGTATCGAGAAGTACAGCGTGCTGCGAGCAATCAAGGCGCTGCGCCGGGCTGATGTAGCCCTGCTGCTTATCGACGCTGAAGAAGGCGTCACCGCCCAGGATAGCCACATTGCCGGCATGCTGATCGAGGAATCGGCCGGGGTCATCGTTCTCGTCAACAAGTGGGACAAGGTCGACAAGGACGCCTACACGATGGCTACCTATCAGGCGAAAGTGCGGGACGACCTGAACTTTATGCCTTACGTGCCTGTGCTGTTCATCTCAGCCGAGTCGGGCCAGCGCGTGAACAAGATTCTGCCCACCGTGTTGGAAGTGCAGGAATCACGCCATCGCCGTATCTCGACGGCCGATCTCAACCGGCTGATGCGTGAGTCGCTGTTGGCCCACCCGCCCAACAGCAAGAACAGCCGGACGCTTAAGTTCTACTTCGCCACGCAAGTGGCTGTGGCCCCACCGACGTTTGTCTTCTTCGTCAACTATCCGGACCGGCTGCACTTTGGGTATGAGCGTTATCTGGAGAACCGGCTGCGAGAGGCGTTCGACTTCACCGGCACGCCGGTGCGACTGATATTCCGCGGTCGCGGCGACGCCCGCGTGGGCGCGCCAGACTAGCCGGGCGTTCTGTTCGTCGTGTTGACCAGCTCTCGCAAGACGGCCGCCATCTGGCGGCCGATGGCGACGGTGCTGTTGCCGGCCAGATATCGCTCGTAACCGGCGCGGGCCATCGCTTCACGTTCCTCCGGATTGTCTTTCAGGTAAAGAATTGCCTCCGCCAGCGCGGTTCCGTTCTGGCGCGGGATGAGGTAGATTTCCTCGCGATCGGTCAGGAACTCTCGCACTGTGGCAGCGTCGCCGGAGATGACGGGACGGCCCATTGCCAGCCCTTCCCATACCTTGTTTTGGACGGTGAAAAGCGCCTGCCGGGTTGTGCCGAAAACGCCCAGGCAGATGTGGGCGGCGGCGAGGCCGTCGAGCAGGACCTCCTCATCGACGAAGCCGTGGAAGATGGCGTTGCGCAAGCCAAGTGTGCGGGCGGCTTCTTCGATGCGCGGCTGCTCCGGCCCTGTGCCATAGAAGTGAAACTCAATCTCGGCCCGGTCTTGCAGCAAGGCGGCCGCCTCAATGATGCTCTCCACCCCATGCGACGGCAGGAAGCCACCATGATAGGTCAGCCGGAAGCGATCGGCGGGTGGCTGGACGGGTCGGGGATGGTAGACCGCTTCATCTGCCCCATGGGGCACGCGCCGGAAGCGATCGGACGGCAGGTCGTACTTTTCGGCAATGTAGGTCTGGTATTCCAGATTCTCGGCAATCAGGCGGTCGGGCTGGCGAAGACCGTGCTCCTCCAGCTCAAACAGGAGCCGGGCGGTGGTGGCGTGGTTGGCGGTCAGTCCGCGTTCCTCGGCCACCAGATGGAGCGACATCAGGATATCGAGAGCCACTGGCCGGCGGCGTCGCCCCGCGAGCACCCGGGCCAGATAGGCGTCGAACTGGCCCGGGTAGCCAATGAGCATCACGTCGTACGCGGGGGTCTGGCTGTGGCGGCGAATGAGACGGCCGTAGGCGCCGGCGACCCGACCCCAGAAGCGCGGCCGCAGCCAGCCGCCGCTGGCCTGTTCCACCCGGTCGCCGATGCCCTGCCACAGCGTCTCATGACAGACATAGACCTCCACATCGGGTTGAGCCTGCAGCCCTTTGAGGACAATCTGGTTGCGGGTGTAACCGGCGCGGTAGGTGCCGAAGTAGCAGACACGGAGCGGCCGTTCGGCGAGTGGCGTAGACATGCGGGCGATTATAACAGGGTTGCGCTCGTAGAGACGTTTCGCTGAACGTCTCTCTTCTCTCCGACGGTCGCTCCGACTCCGACGGTCGCACACAGAGAAGAGCACATAGAGAAGAGAGAGCAAGAGAGACGGCCGACCGGCCCGTCTCTACGGGGTTGGGCAACCGACTACCATTCTGTCAGCTTCCAGATTTCCGGCTGCCAGTCGCCCGACTCCAGACCGATTTCGGCGTAGATGGCGACGGCTTGCTTCAGGCTGGCCATCGCCTCCTCATCGCGGCCCGCCGCGTGGAGCAGATCGGCGCGGTGGTTGTAGAGCGCGGCCTGGTGGTGGCGGTCGCCCTGCCGCGTGCAGAGCGCAAGGGCTTGCTCCAAGAGATCGAGAGCGGCCGTGTCGTCGCCAAGCAGACCGTGTAAACGCGCCAAATTGTTGAGCGCAGCCACCCGCGCTGCAAGTGTGGCCGATTTGCCCGCCAGAGCCAGACTGCGCTCCAGATGATCGCGAGCCGCTTCCAGTTCGCCCCGTTGCCGGGCCAGCAAGCCCAGGGTGTTATGTACCTGAGCCGCCGCTGCCTCATCATCATCAGCCAGCGCCAGCGCTTCTTCGGCAAATGTCGTGGCTCTTGCCGGGTCGCCCAGCCGGTAGGCGACGCGGCTGCGATCGACGAGGATAAGGGCCAGCGTTGCCGGCGGAGCGGTCTCGTCCAGAGCAGCGACGGCCGCCCGGTAGTGACTGTCGGCCAGTTCCCAGTCCCCGCGCCGTTCGTAGACCTGGCCGAGCTTGTGCTCCAGGGCGGCCAGCTCTGCACCGGGAGCGACGGCGGCGGCTGACTCATACGCCCGCAGCGCCGCACTGTACTCACCCAGAAGCAGATGCATGTCGCCGCTGGCTGTCTGCAGTCGGGAGATGTCGGGATTGCCCAGCGCCAACGCCGTCTGGTACTGCTCCAGCGCTTCGTGATTGGCGTACAGAGAGCGCGCAAAATCACCCGCAAGTTCATAGTAGGTGGCGGCCGTCTCCTCATGCCCCGCCAGGCGGAAATGGCCAGCAATCTGGCTGGCCCGCTCAGCTCGCTGCGCCGCGCGCGTCTGGGCGACCAGTGCTTCGGCGACGCGCCGGTGCAGTAAACGCCGCCGCGCCAGAGTTACGCTTTCATAGACGAGGGAGCGCAGCTGTTGGTGACTGAAGTCATACTCGATTCGCCCGGCAGGATCGTTGCCGGGCACTTCCCGCACCAAACCCTGGGCCAGCAGCTGCTCCAGTCCACCCACTGCCTCTTCCTCGCTGCGGCCGCTCGCCGCCTGCAGGATGTCGTAGTCGAACGAGCGGCCGATGACCGCCGCCGTCTGCAGAATTTGTTCGTCCTGGCTGTCGATGTCGGCCAGCCGGCCCAACAGCAGATCGCGCACCGATTGGGGCATGGTCCAATCATCGGGCTGGGCGGCCAACCGCCGCCAATATTCGACCACGAAGTAGGGCAGCCCTTCGGTCTCGCGAAAGAGTCGCTCGCCTGTCTCATCCGGCGGCGGGCCATCCGGCTGGGAGAGCGCCACCAGCTCGGCCACATCGTCTGCGGCCCAGCGGTGTAGTGTGATGAGGCGGCCCGTCTGGTTGCGCTGCGCTTCAGCCAGCAGGCGGGGCAGCGGATGGTCCAGGCCGGAAGCGACTTCGGGCCACGTAATGAGCAGCAGCACCGGCAGCTCCGTCAGCCGCCGCGTCAGGTAAGCCAGCAGGTCGAGCGACGCGTCATCGGCCCAGTGAGCGTCGTCGATGAGCAGCGCTCCCGGTCGGTCGCCAGCCAACAGGTGGCAAAGCACTTCGCTGACGGCCGCGAAGAAGCGTGTTTGCGCACCCGGTCCTTGTGCTTCGGCCGGCGGCAGTGCGACCGGGATGTAGTCGGCAAACTCCGGCACGAGCCGGGCCACTTCGACCAGCCAATGCTGCGGCGTGCCGCCGATGCGGGCCACTGCCTCGGGTTGGCGCAAGAGACCGCGCAGTGCACTGGCAAAGGGCGCGTAGGCCAGACTGGACTCTCCCTCGTAACAGGCGGACAGGGCCACGCGTGCCCCGCCTTCTCGCAGCATCGCCATGAACCCCTCCGCCAGATAGGACTTGCCGATACCACCCTCGCCGACGATGGCCGCTACGCGACCGGCGTCCCCGACCTGGTCATACGCCGTTTGCAGCGCATCGAGGGCCGCCTGGCGACCAATCAGCGGCAGTGTGTCGGGGAAAGCGCGGCGGCCGTCGGGCAAAGGTGCTGCCGGCTGGCGCTGGGCGCGGCGACAGCGGCCGGGGCCGGGCGTCCCACCTTGCCTTCCTGGATCGCTTCGTAGAGGGCAGTTGTCTCAGGCAGCGGGTCGACGCCCAGCTCTTCCGAGAGGACGCGCACGCTTTCGCGATACTGGCGCAAGGCGGCTTCGCGCGCGCCGTCCCAGGCGTAGAGCTGCATCAACCAGCGGTGGGCCTCCTCGCGCAAGGGGTCGGCCGTTACCCAGCGGTGGGCGTATTCGATTGCTTGCGCATAGTCGCCGGACGCGCCCGCGTCCTGGACCAGCGCCTGCAAGGCCTGCAGGTAGAGGCGGCGCAGTCGCTCGGCCTGCACCAGCTGCCAATCGTCGAACTCCACGCTGTCGCGCAGGGAGAAGCCGGTCAGAAAGTCGCCGTCATAGCTGTCGACGGCGGACACCAGGGCCGGGCCGCAGGTGTCGCAGAGTGAACTCCCTTTGTGGGCGTGCCGTTCCAGCGCGGCGACCGCGTTCTCCAGCTCGGTGACATCGCTCCAGATGCCGGATTCCATTTCCAGACTCATCCCGTCCCGCGTGATATAGAGGTGCTCGTCGCCGATGGCACGCTTGAGAGCCGAGAGTGTGCGGCGGAGGGCGGCCCGGCTGCGCCCGGCGTCCATCTCCGGCCAGAGCAGCAGGCCAAGCTCGTCGCGGGTGTGGTAGGCGCCGGTCAGCGCCAGGTAGGCAAGGAGGGCGACAGCCTTGCGGGTGTCGGTGGTCACCGGGCGGCCGTCGCGCTCGATGCGCGGCGCACCCAGAAACCGGAGCGTGAGACTGTTGGTGGCATTCATGGAGCAGTTCGCAGTGCGCTCGACCAGCGTGGCTACGATGAACCCATTATAGCGGCAACTGGTACGAATTTCACAGCTGGGTCAGTTTCGTAACGTTTTCGAGACGGTCGGGCTGTATGCTGGGAGCAGATTGATTGGGGGTGATATGATGGACAGACAACCAAGTTATGTAGCAGGATATAAATCAGTGGGCGATGTGGCCGTGGACGGACTGTTGGCCGGACTGTTGGCCGGGCTGGTCATGGGCGTGTTTCTGGTCGTGGTGGAGATGTTGGCCGGTGTGGGCTTCGCCCAGGCGCTGGCCCGCTTCGACCCGGGCGGCAACCAGTCGGCCGTCTCCGGGACGCTCTTCCATCTGGCGGTGTCGGCGCTTTACGGGGTAATCGGTGCGCTGCTCTTCCGGGTCGTGCAAAGACGGCGACCTGCGTGGACCAGCTGGGGCTGGTTGTTGGGCGGGCTCTATGGCCTGGTGTTGTGGGCGGTGGCCCAGCTTGTTCTGGTGCCGGGTGTCTACAACACGGCCGACGTCATCCCGCCGCTGCTGTTTGGCCTGGCCCATCTGCTATTTGGCCTGGTGCTGGGTTTGCTGCTGATGCGTCTGGAGCGCAGTCCTGAGATCGGCTAATTTCTGGCCGAGCGTCGCCAATCTGCCAGGCAGTAAGTTGCATGAGATACGAACGAGGGTGATGATGCACAG
Source organism: uncultured Chloroflexia bacterium (assembly GCA_963715935.1). Classification (GTDB taxonomy): domain Bacteria; phylum Chloroflexota; class Anaerolineae; order Promineifilales; family Promineifilaceae; genus Promineifilum. Next base: position 136,009 of record CAVQSM010000013.1, read on the forward strand.
TGATCAACGAAGCAGGTCAGGTTGGCGCACCAACCGCGCGGCCGTCCTCACGCTGGCGTTCACCCTTGCACTGCTCAGTCTGAGCACGATTCAGGTCGTCTATCGTTACTTCTTGCCTACCGACGGCTGGGCGAGCATCGAAAGCGAGATTGCCTCCAGCGAGTTGATCTACTACCTGAACCTTGTGGGCGAACCGTCCCGCCTGAAGAATGAGGACATCGTGCAGGTGATCGAGGGTGTGCCAACCAACGCCTATCCACCGGGAGAGACGCCGTCATTCTGGTACGCAGGTAGTACCGTCTCCTATGGTATTGATCGAGATGGTGAAAAGCTGACTATCAACGTGCCTGTTGCCCACTGGACAGCCGCCGCCATCCTCAGATATCAGACCGCAAATGGGAACCTTTTCTTTACCCTGGGTGCGATTCTCTTGCTGGGCGTGGGGATGTTGGCTTTCTTTAGACGCCCAGATGACCCCGCAGCGCGGGCACTGCTGATCTTTGTTGGCGTCCTGGCGGCAGGCAGCATCAGCGGGCTGGTTCCTAACGGGTTCAACACGCTATTTGACGGGTTGGCCTATCTGGGTGCCAGCTTCTTCGACTATCTGATTTTCGGCACACTTCTGGCCCCCTCGCTGCTGGCCTTCACGCTCGTTTTTCCCCAGCCCAAGCCAGTCGTCCAGCGGCATCCCTGGGTGGCCTACTCACCTTTCCTATTGGGAGCGATTGTCTTTGTTGCCATCCTGTCGACCGGCGTTGCGGAAATCGGCTGGTTGGCCACGTTGACCATGTTGGTGCTGGCGATTGCCAGCCTGATTCACAGCGCAATCACCATGCGCGACGCCGTCAGCCGGGCCCAGATCTTGTGGGCCTTTGGTGGTTTCATAGTGGGCATCGCTCTGTTCCTGCTCAACTTTCCGGCAGCGTTTAACTGGGTGCCCGACTCATGGGGATATCCCATGTCGGTCGTGGCCAATGTCGGCATCCCGGTCATCGGCCTCGGCCTGGCGATGGCGGTGCTGCGCTATCGGCTGTTCGATATCGACGTCATCATCCGCCGCACGACGTCTTATGCAATCCTGACAGTTCTGCTGGGGCTGATCTACTTCGGCAGTGTGGTTGTCTTGCAGAACGTCTTCTCCCGACTGACAGGCCAGGACTCGACTATCGCCATCGTTCTCTCCACGTTGTTGATCGCTGCGCTCTTCCTGCCGCTGCGCCGCCGCGTACAGGGCGGCATCGACCGGCGCTTCTTCCGCAGCAAGTACGATGCGCAGAAGACGCTGGAAGCGTTCGCTGCCACCGTTCGCGACGAAACAGACCTGGATGCACTGACGGCCGAACTGGTGCGGGTGATCGAGGAGACGATGCAGCCACAGCATGTATCGGTTTGGCTAGCGCCAGTCATGCCGGTCGCGTCGATCTCAGCAGGCGAACAGGACGGTGGACAAGAATGATGGATGTGATTGTCCCTCCCAACTCATCTGCTGGTTTGAAGGCAGCGCGTGGGGCGACTCTGGTCATCAGCGGTGCGCTGCTCCTTGCCTGGCTGGTGGGGGCGGTGCTGTGGTGGCGGGGCATGTTCGTCGATCTCGATCCGCTGCTGACCGCGACCTTCTTTGAGCAGGTGACGGTGGCCGAGGTCCGTAACGGCGCAGCCGATCTGGGCGTTTCGCCAGCCATCTTTCCGGCGCTGTGGTTTGTGCTGGAAGCTACCGTGCTGGTGAGCTTTGGCTTTATGGCCTTGCTGCTCTTCACACGCAAACCGGATTGGTTCGGCACGTATCTGGCGCTGGCCTTCATGATCATCGCCACCTCCATCACCGGGCCGATCATCACCCGCGTAGACGCGATCATTCCCGGCTGGACAGCTATCGTGTACGATCGGTTGCTGGGCCTCATTTCCTTCCTGGCTCTTGTCTCCATCGCCTATCTTTTTCCCGACGGCCGTTTCGTGCCTCGCTGGACTCGCTGGGTCTTCCTGGCCTTCTCCGCCCTGTTTATGTTCTATGGTTTCATCTGGAGTGGCCTGTCCGCAGAGATTATTGACTGGGCAGAGTTTGTGATTCCCTTCACGTTGCTTGGCTTTGGGATAGCCAGCCAGATCTATCGCTATTTCCGGGTGTCCGGCCCCGTTGAACGCCAGCAGTTGAAAGGGGTCATTCTCTCGCTCGCGCTCTTCCTGGGCGTCGGTATCTCCGGTTCCATCCTTGCGCCCAATGCACAGGTCTTTCTCGAGCCGGCCACTGCCTACGATCTGGTGGCCCACGTGGTCTTCTACTATGCCCTGACTGTGGCCACAGTTGGCCTGATCGCCGCTATCACCTTCGCCGTGCTGCGCTACCGGCTGTGGGAGATCGACGTCTTTATTCGCCGCACCACGTCATATGCTATTGCCACGGCGCTGCTGGTGCTTGTCTACTTTGGCAGCGTGGTGCTTCTGCAACGCATCTTTACGACCGTCACCGGGCAGTCCTCGACCATTGCGGTTGTGTTGTCCACATTGCTGATTGCCGCGTTGTTCTTCCCAGTGCGTCAGCGCGTGCAGGATCTCATCGACCGGCGCTTCTTCCGCAGCAAGTACGACGCGCAGAAGACGCTGGAGGCGTTCGCGGCGACGGTGCGCGACGAGACCGACCTGGATGCGCTGACGGCCGAACTGGTGCGCGTGATCGAGGAGACGATGCAGCCGGAACATGTCTCGGTTTGGCTGGCCCCGGAAAGCGCTGCTGGTTCTGACGCGACCCATATGGAGAACAAGGATAGACTACTCAAGTCATGATTACTCTACTATTTCCTCCTGACAGCAGTCGGGCGCTGCGTGTCGCCAGAGTTGTTGCTTTGCTGTTGATTAGCGCCTTGCTTCTGGCCTGGCTGGTGGGGGCGGTGCTCTGGTGGCGGGGCATCTTCGTCGACCCTGACCGTATTCTCAGCGCCACATTTTTTGATGGGTGGGCGGTGGCCGATATCCGGGCCGCCTCGGCCCAGCTTGGCGTCCCGGCCATGGGCTTTACAGTCTACTGGTTTTTGCAAGAGGTCGCCTTGCTGCTTGGGTTCGGCCTGATGTCGCTGCTGCTTTTCTTTCGCAAGCCGGACTGGTTCGGGACCTACCTGGCTGTGAGCTTCATGTTCGTCGGCACCGTCATCGGAGGGGCAGTCCTGAGTATGACCGGCACGAACGAACTCGGTCTGCAGGACGTGCAAGGCACCATAGCGGTAGTCGTTCTGGCGAGCTGTGTTGTTCCTCTTTCCAGACGGCCGTTTTGTGCCGGGCTGGATGAAGTGGGTGGCTCCGCCACTTCTGATAGCAGTGATAGCCGGTTCAGTTGTGGTGTGGATGGCCGGCGGTGTTGCCCTGCCCGTCACGGCCACTATCCTGGAAGTCGCTCCGATCGTGCTCGCTCTTGTTTCTGGTCTGGCCAGCCAGATCTATCGCTATATCACCGTTTCGTCTCCTCGCGAGCGCCGGCAAACGAGAGGCGTTATTTTTTCGTTTTTTTGCTTCGTGCTGGTCTTGATGGGTTCGGCCGTCCTGGCGCCCAATACTGTGAGCCAGGCGGCACCACCGACCAGCTACGATCTGATTGCGACGATGGTCATCTATCCGCTGGCTTCGTTGGCTGTGCTGGGTCTCATCGCTACCATCACGCTGTCTGTGCTGCGCTACCGGCTGTGGGATATCGATGTGATCATCCGGCGAACCACGTCGTATGCGCTGATTACCGGGCTGCTGGCGCTGGTCTACTTCGGCAGCGTGGTTGTGCTGCAGCGCGTGTTTACGGGTGTCACCGGGCAGACGTCGACGATTGCCATCGTCCTCTCAACCTTGCTGATCGCCGCCCTCTTTCTCCCGTTACGCCAGCGGGTGCAGGAGTTAATCGACCGCCGCTTCTTCCGCAGCAAGTACGACGCCGAGAAGACACTCGAAGCGTTCGCCGCCACGGTGCGGGATGAGACAGACCTCGACGCGCTGACGGCCGAACTGGTGCGGGTGATTGAGGAGACGATGCAGCCCGAACATGTGTCGATTTGGCTCGCTCCGGAAGCGGCAGCGGGCGAGGGGGAAATAGCCAAAATATGAAAGAGACGATCGCGCCGCCCGACGCTACGAACCGGCGAACGCTGTACCGGCTGGCGCTGGTCGGCTGGGTTGCCATAGCGCTGGTATTTATTGCTCTGTTCTGGATAGATGTCGTTTGGGACTATTTCGAACTGAGCGTTCCCTGCGTGGGGGTGCCGGGGGTCTTCAACGACTGCAACTTTGCCGCATTGACCCCGGCCGAGGTGTCTGTCTGGACCTCGTGGGGATTGCCGCTGCAGACGTATGCCGCCATTATGCTGAGCGGCGCGGCTTTCACATTTCTGGTGTATACGGCGCTGGCTGGTCTGCTGCTCTGGCAGCAGTGGCAGAGTTGGGTGGGTTTGACGGTCTCGCTTGCTCTGATTGTCATTCCCTACACCATGTTTGCTGGCTCGCGCAGTTTTGGGGAGATCCACCCGAGTTTGATTTGGCCGGCCGTCATTGCCTCATTTCTGGGCAACGGGATCATGCTCCTGTTTCTGTACCTCGTGCCAAACGGTCGATTCTCGCCGCGCTGGGCGTTTATCCCAATGATTGCCACGTTTCTCCTGATATCCTTCGGCCTGCCGTTCCAGCTCGCCGATCGAGTTGTCCCTACTGGCCCAATCGCTACGTTCTTTAATGTCGCCACAGTGACCCTGGTACTGTTTGGCGGAAGCCTGCAAATCTATCGCTACCTGCGAGATGCCAATGCCCTGGAGCGACAGCAAACCAAGTGGATCATCTTTGGCGTCGTGATGTTAGTCTCAGCCATCATTTCCTGGGTGCTTGTTTTTGGCCGGGCGATGCCGATTCCGGACGGGGCCCCCCGCATCATCGCCAACTTGGCGGGGATGGCCTACTCTGACTATTTCGCCCTGCCATTCCTGCCCGTCGCCATTACCATCGCCATCCTGCGCTATCGTCTATGGGATATCGATGTTGTTGTCCGCCGTACGACTTCCTACGCCATCGTCACAGCGTTGCTGGCACTGGTCTATTTTGGCAGCGTGGTTGTGCTCCAGCGTGTCTTTACGACCGTCACCGGACAGACGTCGACGCTGGCAGTCGTTCTGTCCACGTTGTTCATTGCCGCCCTCTTCTTTCCCGTGCGTCGACGCGTGCAGAGACGGCAATCGACCGCCGCTTCTTCCGCCAGAAGTACGACGCGCAGCAGACGCTGGAAGCGTTCGCCGCGACAGTGCGGGACGAGACCGACCTCGAAGTGCTGACGGCCGAACTGGTGCGGGTCATCGAGGAGACGATGCAGCCGGAGCATGTCAGCGTCTGGCTGGCGCCTACTGATGAGATAGGCCAATCGCGAGAGTTTGCGGGCGAGGTGCGATAGATTGAATGAGATTGACCTGATGAAGAATCGCTACAAAATCCTACGGTGGCTGATCCCTGTTCTCACGCTGCTTATCGGCGTGGTGGGCTTCGCGCTCTTTGTCCTGAACCGCACGACGCCGGTGCCGGCATCATGGGCTACTGCCGGCGGGCCTCGTGATGGAGTGGCCGCGCTCCTCAACGCGCTTCTGCAGACACTGATTCTGCCCGGAATCGCCATTCTGTTCGGCCTCTTGATTCTTAACAAACAGCCTGGCCAAAGGATCGGCCGGCTGTTGGTGGTAATCGGTGTAGGCAGCTCGCTGATGGCCACAATCAGCGAGTGGGCCGTCTATGGTTACTACACCTCGCCGGGTGCGCTGCCGGGCGTGGAATTAGGGGCATGGATCACCAATTGGGCCTGGATCGTGGTGTTTTCGCTGGTGTTGCTGGCGGTGGCTCTCTTTCCAAGCGGGGACTTTCTTTCACTCAGGTGGCGACGTGCGTTCTCTATCACGTTGCTGCTGTTCCTGGGACCCGGGTTGGTGGGTGCGGCCACAGAAACGCCGATGAGTTCAGCCTTTCAGATACCGAACCCCTTTGTCGCTGAGTTCAATTCAACGCTATACGATGTAGCGTTTACCCTGATGGTGGCCGGCTTGCTGGCAACGGCCGCCCTCGACCTGGCGCAAATCGCGGTACGCTATCGTCGAAGCAGCGGCGTGGAGCGAGATCAACTCAAATGGCTGTTGGCCGGTGTGGCCGTCATGGCGTTCATGATCGTGACAGGACTGCTCATGACGCTGGAGCTTCTGCCAGGCGGGTCGTTGCGTGCTAACTGGCTGGGCGAACTTGGTGGCATCATGGTGAACGCCTCGGTGCTGGCCCCGCTTATGGGTGTCGGCATCGCGATGGTGCGCCATCAGCTGTACGATATCGACTTCATCATCCGCCGCACCACATCGTATGCAATTGTGACGGCCGTTCTGGCCCTCGTCTACTTTGGCAGTGTAGTGGTTTTGCAGAGTCTCTTCACCGGGCTGACCGGCCAGGACTCGACTATCGCCATCGTCTTCTCAACGCTGCTCATCGCCGCCCTCTTCCTGCCGCTGCGCCAGCGGGTGCAGACGGCAATCGACCGCCGCTTCTTCCGCAGCAAGTACGACGCCCAGAAGACGCTGGAAGCGTTCGCCGCGACAGTGCGGGACGAGACCGACCTCGACGTGCTGACGGCCGAACTGGTGCGGGTCATCGAGGAGACGATGCAGCCGGAGCATGTCTCGGTCTGGCTGGCGCCGGAAAGTGGCAACGGCCTTGATTTCCAGCACTCTCCATCTATGGAGGCAACTGCCGACTGATGAGCGATCTTCTTTTTCCCGCGAATAGCAGCGGGGCCTTTCGGGTGGCGCGAGTCGGCGCGCTGCTGCTGATCGGCGCGCTGCTGCTGGCCTGGCTGATCGGCGCTATCCTGTGGTGGCAGGGGATGATCACCGATCTCGACCGCATCTTGAGCGCCACCTTCTTCAATGGCTGGCAGGCGGCCGACATTCGCGCGGCGTCGGCCGAAGCCGGCCTGCCGCCGATCGTCTTCCCCATCTTCTGGTTCTTTCTGGAACTCGTCACCCTCACCGGATTCGGCGCGATGTCGCTGCTGCTTTACATGCGCAAGCCGGACTGGTTTGGGACGTACCTGGCGGTCGCGTTCATGTTTGTGGGTACGTCCATTACCGGGCCGGTCATCAGCCAGATTGACGCGTTATTCCCCGGATTTCAGAGCGTCTACACGGCGGTTCTGGAATCAGCATCGGTGATGGTGTTGGTGAGTATCCTCGCCCTGTTTCCAGATGGACGGTTTGTGCCCGCGTGGACGAAGTGGGTCTTTCCCCTGCTTCTGACTCTGGCCGTTGCTGTACAAGCGCTTCAGTTCATCAATACCGGCGTCCGCGGCTTGTCAGATGTGGCGTTCCTGGAAATTGCGCCTCTGTTTGTGACCATTGCGCTGGGCCTGGTAAGCCAGATCTATCGCTATGTCGTTGTGTCCGGGCCTCGTGAGCGACAACAGACCAGGGGTGTCATCTTTTCATTTTTTGCTTTCATCCTGGTGATGGTGGTGTCTACGCTAATTGCTCCCAATGCGTTGACACAGGCCGCGCCGCCAACTTCATTTGATCTGGTGGCCACGATGGTCTCATACAGTTTTGCTGCGGCAGCTATCCTGGGCGTCATCGCCTCCATCACCCTGGGGGTGCTGCGCTACCAACTGTGGGACATCGACGTGCTCATTCGTCGGACGACATCATACGCCATCGTGACCGGCTTGCTGGTGCTGGTCTACTTTGGCAGTGTGGTCGTCTTGCAACGCGTCTTCACGGCTGTCACCGGGCAGACCTCTACGATTGCCATTGTGCTGTCCACCCTGCTTATTGCGGCCCTCTTCCTGCCCCTGCGCCAGCGCGTGCAGACCGCCATCGACCGCCGCTTCTTCCGCAGCAAGTACGACGCCGAGAAGACGCTGGAAGCGTTCGCCGCCACGGTAAGGGACGAGACAGATCTGGACGCGCTGACGGCCGAACTGGTGCGGGTCATCGAGGAGACGATGCAGCCGGAGTCGGTGACGGTCTGGTTGGCTCCGCCAGAGTCGTTCGAAAGTCGGCCGTCCGCCTGATGCGCCGGCTGGATGATCGGCAGGTAACGATTAGCAGACGATGCTGTAAAGCAGTTGACAGCCATGACCGGTTCAAACTGCGTCACGCCGTAACGAACAGGCGACGATCGGCCGCTATGCTGAACAGTGAAGCGTGCAGGAAATTGGTCCGCACGCAACACGTAAGCAAGGAGATGTTCAGCATGCGTAAGCAACAAATTACGATCGGATTAGTGTGGAGTGTCATATTGGTTCTGGCGTTGGCGGCCTGCGGTGGCCAGCTGGGAGGGTTGACGGGTTCCGACGCGGTGGAAACGGCCGCCGAAGCGGTGGCGGAGGCTGTGCCCGCCGTCGCCGAGCCGGCCGCCGGGCAGCTTCCCGAACTGGTGGTGACGAAGAACGGCGATGAACTGGTGGTCCCCGATACGGTGCCGTCCGGGCCGGTGTTGTTTGTGAACGAGACCGGTGGATCAGCGGACGTGAACCGTCTCAATGACGGCGTGACCCCGGAACAGTTGCAGCAGCAGGTAGTCGATGATGTAGAAGGGGCTATCGAGATGATTACGATGTATGGCGGGCCGATGGTCCCCGGCGGCGACGTCATCTATGACCTTCAGCCCGGCAACTACGTCGTCGCTGCCACCGACGACGAGGGCAATGTAACCGGTCTGGCTTTCCTGGAGGCCGGCGAACCAGGTGGCGCGGCTCTGCCGACGGCCGATATCAACGTTGACCTGGTTGACTTCGCCTTCGTTATGCCGGCTGAGATCGAGTCCGGCCCGCAGACATGGCAAATCAGCAATAAGGGCACCCAGTGGCATGAGATGGCCATCATCAAGATGGCCGAGGGAGCGAGCGTCGATGATGTCATGGCCATGATCATGTCGGAGGAAGAGCCTTCGGGACCGCCCCCCTTTGAAATGGTTGGCGGATGGACGCCGATCGGCGCTGGTGAAACGGCCTGGACGACGATGGATCTCCCGCCTGGCAACTACACGGTGCTGTGTTTCCTGCCCGACCTGAATGGCGACTTCTCGCCGCATATGACCCATGGCATGGTCGCGTCGTTAACCGTGACGCCCTGACCGACGACATCTGACGAACATCCGCCTCGGGAGGGGGACAGGCCGCCGCACGACCGCCGTGCGGCGGCCTGCACGTCCCGCCGGTGAACTGGCGGCAGACAGGACGCCAGGTTGTGTATAATGCACGGGGTTGCGCCGCGACAGCCTTTTCCGTAACGTAAAGGGGCAAGTTTGGCCAGAATCCAGGCCGGATCGAGCAGTTTGCTGCCGATTGCGCGGGTTTCGTAACGTTTTCGAGACGGTAACAAAGTATGATGAGGGCACTATGACAGCGACTGATGCATCCTGGACTGATGACGGCGACGTCGGGGCCAACCCGGCCACTGGCGACAATGCGCCATCACCCCCCCTGCAACCAACGACGCCAGCCGCGCCTTCGGTCGCGCCGCTGGACATACCGCCGAACGATCCGCTCATGGAATACATGCAAAATGTGTCCGGTGTGGTCGATGTCGAGCGCCTCTCATTTGACTCGCCCGGTGTGCAATCATTGCGCGGCGCGGGTATGCGTCTCGTCTTGCCGCTGGTGAGCCAGGGCAAGCTGGTGGGCATGATCAATCTCGGCCCCCGGCTGAGCGAGCAGGATTACTCGTCCGACGACCGCCGCCTGCTAGGCAATCTGTCGACGCAGGCCGCGCCTGCGGTGCGGGTGGCCCAGCTCATCCGGCAGCAGCAACAGGAAGCGCTGGAGCGACAGCGGATTGAGCAAGAGCTGCGCGTTGCCCGGCTTATCCAGCAGCTTTTGCTGCCGAAGACATTGCCCGATATCGTCGGCTGGGATGTGGCTGCGTATTACCAGCCCGCCCGCGCTGTCGGCGGAGACTTCTACGACTTCTACCAGTTCCCCGACGGTCGCATGGGGTTTGTTATTGGGGATGTGACCGACAAGGGTGTGCCGGCGGCGCTGGTCATGGCGACCACGCGGACGCTGCTTCGCTCGGCCGCCGAGCAGTACGTGTCACCGGGCCACATCCTGGAACGAACCAACGACCTGCTGCACGAAGATATCCCGCCCAAGATGTTTGTCACTTGCTTTTACGCGGTGTTGGACCCGGAGAGCGGGCATATGGTCTACGCCAATGCAGGTCACGACGTGCCCTATGTTTGGACGGACGGTGGCGTGACGGAACTGCGGGCGCGGGGCATGCCGCTCGGTCTGCTGCCCGGCATGAAGTATGAGGAGAAGCGCACCACGCTCTCCCCGGGCGAATGCGTGCTGCTCTACAGTGACGGCCTGGCCGAAGCCCATAACCCGCAGCGAGATATGTTCGGCTTCCCGCGCATCCAGGAGCTGGTCGGCGAGGCCAACGACCGCGCCGAGTTGATTCCCTACCTGCTCAATGAGTTGAGCCAGTTTACCGGGCCGGGTTGGGAGCAGGAAGACGACGTGACGATGGTCCTACTGCGCTCCGTTCGCGAACCCGCGACTGGCGCGGGACACAATGGGAGTGAAGAGACGCTGACCCGATTCGAGCTGCCCAGCGAACCTGGCAACGAACGACTGGCCATGAGGCAGGTGTCGGAGGCAGTGGCCGGGCTGGGCTTGCCGCCGGAAAAACTGGAGCGGTTGAAGACGGCCGTGGCCGAGGCCACCATGAACGCCATGGAGCACGGCAACCGGTTTGATGCGAACGAGCCGGTCAGATTGTCCGTGTCGACTAACGGGCGCGACCTGACTGTTCAGATCACGGATCGAGGACACGGCCAACCGATTCCGGAGGCAGAGCTGCCGGACCTGACAGCCAAGCTGGCGGGCGAGCAATCGCCGCGCGGCTGGGGACTGTTCCTCATTCAGAATATGGTCGATGAAATGCACATCGATGTGGACGAGAACCACCACACAGTTAGCCTGGTGGTCCATCTGACGGAAGGAGACGGACGTGGACAAACCCACTAATTTACTCGTAGCATCTGTGCGCCGCACTGATGATCTGATCATCATTGACATGGTCGGCGACATTGACAGCTTTGCTGACGAGGCGCTGGAAAGCGCCTATGAGGCTGCGGAAGCTGCCGGCGATGGGGCCATCCTGCTCAACTTCGCCAATGTCGGCTACATCAACAGCACCGGCATCGCCCTCATTGTGGGCATGCTGGCCCAGGCGAGGAAAGCCCATCGCAAGTTGATGACCGCTGGCCTGACACCGCATTACGAAGAGATATTCAACATCACACGACTCTCCGACTTCATGGACATGTACCCGGATGAGGAGAGTGCTCGGAACGAAGTCGCCGCCTAGAGAGGGCGACCGGCCTATTGAGAAGACGAGGCTTACAGGAACAGACATCATGATTCAACCAACTCTTGACTTAACCGTACGCAAACTGCCCGGCATTGGTATCGTCGACATCGACGGGGACATCACCGGCGCGGCCGAAGAAGACCTGACTGCCGCCTACAATGAGGCGGTTAACGGGGACACCCGCGCCTTTGTCCTCAACTTCACTGGTCTCGACTATATGAACTCGACCGGCATCGGTTTATTGGTCACGCTGCTCATCCGTGCCCAGCGCCAGAATCACGCGCTGTTGGCCTACGGGCTGAGCGACCATTATCGCGAGATCTTCCAGCTCACCCGACTGGACGAGGCTATCGGCATCTACGAGAATGAAGAAGAAGTGATGGCGGCGCTGCAGGCGCCGGCATCCGGCCACTAGGCCCCGGCGCCAGAGGAGACACGATGTCTACAAATAGCCAGAACAAGACACATGATCCGCAGTCGTCGGACCACCCGGTCGAGGGTCAGTGGGCCCACCCGGTCGATCGCCTGACAGCCGAAGGGATTGCGCCGGAGGCGATCAACGCCAATGTGACCGGCCGCCACCTGTCCGGCCCCATGGACGGCTTCGGCCAACTGTGGCGCAAGACGTATCGGATTCGCCTCGTGGGGGCCGACGTGACGCCGCAAGAGGTCGCGGCTCGCTGGAAGCAGAAGTACGGCAGCTACTGGCCAAGCAGCGGCAAGTTCTATGCCCCGCTGTCCGAGATTGCGCCGGGAGAAGTAGCGGTCATCAATCTGACCGGCCCCGGCGGCATGCCGATGTCGACTGGTGTCATGGTGGTCTATGCCGATGACGAGTCGTTCGCCTTCATGACGCCTGAGGGCCACCCGTTTGCGGGACTAATCACGTATGGGGCGGAAACCGACGGCGACGATGTCGACGACCAGGAGGTCGTGGCCCAGATTCAGGTTTTGGTGCGGGCCAGCGACCCGATCTTCGAGATGGGCGCCCGGTTGGGTATTGTCCACAAGAGTGAAGATGTTTTCTGGGCCGGAACGCTGACCAATCTGGCGGCCGATTGGGGCGTGACGGACCAGGGCGTGGAGCAGAAGGACGAACTGATGGACGACAAGGTGCAGTGGGACCGCATGACGAATGTCTGGCAAAACTCAGCCATTCGCACCACGCTCTATTTGCCTGTCCACGCCATGAAGCGATTTACTGGGCGATAAGTCCGGTTATCCATAGCCCAGTCGCCTTGAGAGCGTGCCGGACAACAGAAGCCGGCACGCTCTTTCGTTATCTGGATGTTCCGGCATAGACCCCTACGACAGCGCCGGGGCGCTTTTACGAGGTACACCAGCGTATTCAGAGAACGGGCAAGCTAATGACTCATCGCCATCGTTTCCTGATCATGTCTGTAAACGCTTAGCTCGCCACTCCCGCTATTTCCCCCTGCCTCCCCCGTCTCGCTTGCGTCTACCTGCCATAGGCCAGTACAATGCCGCCTTCTGAGCGGCAAAGCTTATGACAACAACCACACTACACCTGACAGAACGCGACCGGGCCATGCTCGATGGCGAATTCGGCGAGGCGACCCGGATGGCGATGGGCATCCTGACCACAATGGCCGGCGTCTACGGGGCCGACCGCCTGCTCGACATCACGTCCGCCCACATTGATGGCTGCCTCTATCATGGCTACTCCGGGTTGGAGTTTGCTGAGCGGCTGGTGGCGGGCGGGGCGCAGGTCGTGGTGCCGACGACGCTCAATGTGGGCGCGATGGACCTGCTTCATCCCGAGTACTTTCGCGGTACGGAGCAAGTCGGCCGTTGGGCGACGCGCATGATGGAGGCGTACCAGGCGATGGGCTGCCGCCCGACTTTTACGTGCGCTCCCTATCAAGCGATGCACCGGCCCGCACTGGGCGAGCAGATCGCCTGGGCGGAGAGCAACGCCATCGTTTTTGCAAACTCTGTCCTCGGCGCGCGTACCAATCGCTATGGTGACTTCATCGACATTTGCGCGGCGCTGACCGGGCGTGCGCCGGATGTAGGGCTGCACCGAACCGAGAACCGGCGCGGGCGGGTGCTGTTCCAACTGGTCGATATGCCGGAGTCATTGCTGCGCGAAGATGTGCTCTTCCCGGTGCTGGGCTATCTTATCGGCGCGCGGACCGGCACGCGCATTCCGGTTATCGACGGACTGCTGCCGGAAACGACTGAAGATCAGCTCAAGGCGCTGGGCGCGGCGACTGCCTCCTCCGGTGCGGTGGCGCTGTTCCATGCGGTCGGCGTGACGCCGGAAGCGCCGACACAGGAAGCCGCCTTTCAGGGATATGCGCCGGAAACGACGATTGTGGTTGCGCTGGCTGATTTGCAGGCGACGCTAACCCATCTTTCCACGGCACCCGACGGCGAAATCGATGTCGTTGCTTTGGGTAGCCCCCACTTTTCGATGGCCGAATTTGCCCAGCTTATGCCGCTGCTGGCCGAACATCCGCCCCACGCCGATGTCGAGTTTTTGGTCTGCACCCACCGGCTGGCGCTGGCGGCGTTGCAGGAGCGGGGCTGGCTGGATCTGCTGCGGACGGCCGGCGTACAGGTTGTGGTCGATACCTGTGTCGTGGTCACGCCGCTGGTGCGGGCCAGCGAAGGGGTGTTGATGACCAACTCAGGCAAGTTTGCCCATTACTCGCCCGGCAACATTGGCCTGCAGGTGGTGTTCGGCAGCCTGGAGGAGTGCGTGCGTTCGGCCGCCCAGGGGCGTGTTTGGCGCGACGTTGAGTTGTGGCAAGATCGTGATGTGGATCCGGCTCAGGCTGCGCTCCTGTCCGAGCAGGCAGAAGATGACGGCAACATGCTGGCGCCGTCAGCGCACGAAACGGTGTTTCTTGTGGCGGGCGACGCTGCCGGCGAGGCGCTTGTTCTCGACGAGCCGCTCAGCCTGTGGGGCGGGCTGGACCCGGAGACGGGCAACATCATCGACCAGCGCCATCCGCAGCATGGTGTGAACGTGACCGGCAAGGTGCTGGTTATGCCGGTAGGCAAGGGGAGCAGCAGCGCCAGCAGTATCTTGCTGGAGGCGGTTCGACTGAACAAGAACCCGGTCGCCATTGTTCTCGCCGAACCGGACGCCATTCTTGCTCTGGGAGCTGCCGTCGCCCGGGAGCTATATGGGCGCACGCCACCGGTGGTGGTTGCGGGCGACTCATACGAAGAACTTACGACAGGGGCGTGGCTGCGCGTAGCTGAGTCTGGCGTTGTGGCTGAAACGGACAGGAAGTGAACTGAGCTCATCTTAGCCAGCGATCGACCTCAAAATCTGCTTGCAGCGGATTGACGAAACGAATCCCCTCAATCATAGCTCCCACGTTGAAGTCTTCTGAGAAGACAACCGGTATCTGGTTCAGTTTGGCCGTAGCCCATATCTGTGCATCCCAGAAGTTCAACTGCAAGTCAGCCACTCCGCGTGCTGCTTCCAGTATGATTTGTGGGGTCACAGCGAGTATAGGCCAACTGCGGTCGTACTTTTCCAGGCTGGCTAGCGCTAACTGAGGAGACAAGGGAGCATTCAGCTTCCTTGTAGTTGCGTTAAAGAATTCGGACAGGACCTGGGTGCTGATGGCTCCCAGGCCGCTTGTCGCCACGCGATGCAATACCTCTTCCGCCTGAGACTGCTTCACAGGTTCGGATCGATCGTACGCATAGACGAGAACATTGGTGTCGACAAAGACGCTAGCGGTCATGAAGTTCGTCGCGTGTCCATTTTCGACTGCCTTCTACAGGTCCCTGAGACACCCATTCTCGGATGAAATGCAGCTCATCTAGCCAAGCTGAGAACTCTGCGCGCTCCTCAGAAATAGTGCTCAGCCCCCGATCCAATGTTCGGCGGATAATATCTGCTTCAGAAAGCCCAGTGGCAGCCGAGAGCTCCTTCAGTTTCAGGTCTTGTTCCCGCTCCAAGTAGATTTGTTTACGTATTTTGGTGCTCATCATCTTTCCTTAGAAGGATATACAGCACATTATACATTACAATCGGTGTCTTAGGTAGACCTTGTATGTCAACCACTATGCAATAAGACTGGAAGGACCATCACACACCAGCAACTCACAAGGTCTGCCGCCAGCGAGCGCTACGGCTTCATCTGCTCACTCGGCCCTTTGCCAGTCAGGAGCTTGGCGAGATCCTCCCACCACTGTTTGAGTTGGTAGGAGTGGGATCGCCATGTGCCGACGATGCCATAGGGTAAGAACAGCACAATCAGGATGTAGACTACCCCTAGCAAAAAGTTGGCTTCTGTGCCGAACCAGCGGTCGAGGTAATACTCCAGCAGACGGAAGACGGCCGCGCCGATGTAGGCGCCGGTGAGCGTGCCTACGCCACCAATCAGGACCATAAGCAGCGCCGCTACCGTCCAGCCGAGGCTGGCGACATTGGAGCTGACGAGGGGTTGGTGGACCGCGTGGAAGAAGCCGGCGATGGCCGCGGTGATGGAAGAGATGGTAAGAGCCACCAGTTTAAAGTAGAAGGTGTTATAGCCCAGCATCAGCGCCCGGTCTTCATTCTCGCGGTTGGCGATGCACACGCGGCCTGTGGGCGAGTCAACAAAGCGCCGGTAGAGCAGATAGATTCCAGCGGCCGTTGTCAGCGTAATGAAATAGAGCCTGAAGCGCTGGTTGGTTGTGCTGATCACCTCCGGTACAACGATGCCTTGCAGTCCAACGTCTGCTCCGGTCCAGGCGGCCAGTTCGTTGGAGCGGATAATGATGTAGAACACGGAGGCAAAGCCGAGCGTCACCAGCGCAAACGTAACGCCTTGCACGCGGGCCAGCACAAGGCCAAACAAGAGCGCCTGCAGGATACCCAGCACAACGACGCCGATTATCGTTTCTATGACACCCCACTCCAGGTTCTTGAACATGATGCCGGTGCCGTAGGCGCCGACCGCAAAGAACATGGCATGACCGAACGAGAGCAGGCCGGTGATGCCGAGAATCAGGTCATAGCTGATGGCGTAGATGGCCAGGATGAAGATTTCGATCAACAGGCCTTGCAGGAAGAGGGCGCTGCCGGTCTCGTTGGCCAGCATGTCGCCGACCGATTGGCCGTTGACCAGGGCAACGATAAACGGGAAAGCCACCAGCGCGAGATAGACAGCGATCAGGGTCCAGTGCTCGCGCAGCCAACCAGTCAGGCCAGCGGGCTGTGTGTCGGTTCGGTTGACAGTCGATTCCATAAGTGCAAGCTCCTTGTTCGTTCGGGCGGGTTGATCCGATATGGATGGGGCGCGCTATTCGCTCCGGCCGAACAAGCCATTGGGCAGAATAAGCAGAATGATGACCATGAGCAGGACGACAGAGGCCGGTACCAATGGCGGCGTTGGTTTGAATGGTTCTTCCAGGAAGGGAATGTTGATCCCGATCTGGCCATACTTGATCATGAACTGTTGCAGCAGGCCGACGAGCAGGGAACCGACGGCCGCCCCGGGGAAGCTGGTAAGCCCGCCGATGGCCAGGGCAATGAGCGCCAGCAGCAGGAAGCGCGTGCCCATCTCCAGCGAGAGGCCGATCGACGGTGCTGCCAGCACACCGCCGAGTGCCGCCAGTCCCGCGCCCAGAGCAAAAACGAGAGTGAAGATCTGGCGCACGTTGATGCCCAGCGCCTGGACCATTTCGCTGTCCTGGACGCCGGCGCGGATGATCATGCCCAGCCGGGTGCGCTGCAGCAGCAACCAGATGGCGACGAGCACCACGATGCCGACGACGATGATGAAGATCTCGTTGTAGGTGCGGACGCGGCTGTCGAACAGCATAAAGGTTGAGCATTGCTCGCTGATCAGATCGCCCAGATTGGTGGCGGGACACAGGTCGCCGCGGCCGTCGAAGGCAGCCGGCTTAGTCATGGTGAACTCCGGCTGGCCCCAAACGGCGCGCACAAACTCGATGCCGATGAAGCTCAGACCCAACGTCATCATGATCTGGTAGATCGGCCGCGAGTAGAGCGGACGAATCAGCGTCGCTTCAATCAGGCCGCCCAGAATAAAGCCCGTGCCGACCGCCACCAGGATTGCCAGCAGGAAGCGCCAGTTAGTATTCAGACCCAGGAGAAAGTCGGTGATGTTGTTGTTGAAGACGAAGACGAGCAGGCCGACCACCAGGACAACGCCGGCGATGATCAACGGTCGGGTTTTCACCTCGACCGGCATTCCGCCGGACTCGCGCAGCTGGGTTAGTCCCGCCACGCCGAGGGCCAGCAAGATACCGCCCAGAAGGATGCTGCCCAGCACCAGGAACGCAGAGGTTTCCAATACCGGCGGCTCCGGCAGTACCAATGTTCCCTGGCTGAAGTTGAGTGAGATCGTGACCGGGCTTTCGGCGTAAACGGCCGGGTCCCAGATAGAAACCTGATATTCGCGGAAGCCGTAGAAGACCATCAGCCCACCGCCAATGAGGGCCAGCCAGGGCCAGATGCGCGCCAGTTGCGGTGAAAGCGTGGCCCGCGAGATCAGGCCGCGCCAGAGCGGCAACAGCAGGAAACCGACTGCCACGAGCGCCAGCGGCGTGATCAGGTCAACGAACGTGTCAGGCCTGATGTAGACGGTCCAGCCGATGTAGGCCCCGAGCATAAACAGCTCGCCGTGGGCCAGGTTAAGGACGTCGAGCAAGCCAAAGATGAGGGATAGACCGGAAGCGACCAGGAAGACGAGCGCCCCCGCCGCGAGGCCGCGGATAAGCGTCAGGACCCACTCTTCAAAAGGCATGCCGCTGAGAAGCAGCAGAAAGCCCAGTACGAGAACCGCCAGCACAGCAATGCGGGTCCGGTTAGTTTGGAATATTTCGGTTAGTTCGCCCATTGAATTGCATCCTTCTCTGACACGTTGTGTGGCGCATCTGCCAAGGCGCCTGATAGTTATCGAGCGGTTATGCTGCGCCCAGGTAGTGGTAGATGGTGTCCTTGTCGTGCCTCAGATCTTCCATAAGCCCATGCCGTACCGACGACCCTTCCTCGATAATGACGTACTTCTCCGCCAATTGGCTGGCCACAATGAAATTCTGCTCCACCAACAAGATAGTGGTTGTGGCCGAAAGCTGGCGGATAGCGTCCATTAGCTGCTCGATGAGGACCGGCGCCAGGCCTTCGCTCGGCTCGTCGATGAGGAGTAGTTCGTTGTCCGGTACCAGCGCCCGAGCAATCGCCAGCATCTGTTGCTGGCCACCGGATAGATTGCTGCCCGGCAGCTTGATCAAACGCCTCAGGTCCGGGAAGAGCTCGAAAATGAACTGCTGTTTGCGGTCGTAGTCGCCCTTCTGGCGCTCAGCGATGCGCAAGTTCTCTTCGACACTCAGGTCGCGAAAGATCGCTCGGTGCTCCGGCACAAAGCCGATGCCCATGCTGGCAATCTCATAGCTGCGCTGACCCTGAATGGGACGGTCCTTATAAACGATCGCGCCGCTCCGTGGTGGGGTCAGGCCGATGATCGACTTCAGCGTCGTCGTCTTGCCCGCGCCATTGCGACCGAGCAGGGCCACAATCGACTTCTCCGGCACATCGAAGCTGACGCCTTCCAGAATGTGGAACTGACCGATAAACGTGTTGATCTGGTCGACTTGCAGTAATGTCGTCATCAGCCGCTCTCTCCCGCTGGTTCGTCGTACAGGCCACCCAGGTAGGCACTCTGGACGCGCTCATCGGCCGAAATCTCGGCGGGGTTGCCCTCTGCCAGCACCGCGCCCTGGTGCATGACGGTGATCTTGTCAGACACGCTCATGACCACGTTCATGTTGTGTTCCACGAGCATGACCGTCTTGTGCCCAGCTTCCTGAATCGATTGAATAAGGGCGATAAGTTCAGGCACTTGTTCCGACGCCATACCCGCCGTCGGTTCGTCCAGCAGCAGAATCTCCGGATCGGGGGCCAGGATCATGCCCAGTTCCAGTTTGCGCTGGTCGCCGTGGGGCAACGTGCGAGCGATCTGATGAGCACGGGTGGACAGGCCGACCTGTTCCATAACGTCCCAGGCCCGGTCTATGTAGGTAGGAAATTTGCGGAAGCTGCGCAGCATCCGGAAGTTGTCGTGGCCCAGCGCCTGGGCCGCCAGCCGGATGTTCTCCAGCACCGACAGATTGGGGAAGATGTTGGTGATCTGGAACGAGCGGCCGATGCCCAGGTGGGCGGTGCGGTGGACGGGAAGCGCGGTGATGTCGTCTCCGCGCAGGAAGACCTGGCCGCTGGTCGGCTGCAGATTGCCGCTGAGCAGGTTGAAGAACGTTGTCTTGCCCGCTCCGTTCGGCCCGATGATGGAGTGGAGCGACTGTTCGCGCACCTGAATGGTGACGTTGTCGACCGCCACCAGCGCGCCAAACTCGCGGCGCAGGTGGCGTGTCTCCAGGATGATGTTTTCAGCCATTGGCTTTCCTTTGGTTCATGGCCGCTCTAACAGGTCATTTAGTAGATGGGGAGGACGCCGGCCGAAACCAGCGTCCTCCCCAGTTAGACAGGCGTACGTTTACTCGCCGGACAGACTGCCCACAGGCAGCTCGCCGCAGCGATCCTGCAAACCCTCAGGGAGCAGGCAGGGCACGTCGGGCCGGTTGGTCTCAACCAGCTCGTAGAAACGGAACTCGGGGTCGTCGACGTTGAGCAGGGTCACGATGTACATGTCCTGCATGGCCACGTGGTCCTCCGGGCGGATGTAGATCGTGCCCTTCGGTCCCTCGAACTCCATCCCTTCCATCGCGCTGATCATCGCGTCGGCGCTGACATCGCCGCCAGTCGCGCGGAGCGCATTGCCCAGCAGCAGGGCTGCGTTCATGGCGTCCGCATCGAACAGGTCGGGGAACGTCTCGAACTGAGCCTGGACTTGCTCCACCAGGAAGTCGTTGACCGGGTTGTCGGGCAGCGTGTAGTGGTAGAGGATGCCGCTGGTCGAACCGATGGCGTTGGCGAAGAAGGCAGGCTGGGCGACATTGTCGATGAAGCTGGATGCCAGCGCTGGACTGGTCGAGCACACCGAGTTCGTCGGCCGCCTGGATCAGCGGGATGAAACCACCGCCGGCCCACGTCACGAGGAAGGCGTCGGCGCCAGCATCCAGGATCTGCTCCATGTACGGGGTGAAGTCGGTGGTGTCGGCCGGGGCAAAGATGTCATCGGCCGTGAAGGTGCCGCCGAACAGCGTACAGGCATCACGGAACGCCTGCGCGCCGCCATAACCGAACGAGTAGTCGGGGGCTATCTGGACAAACGTGTCGTACTGATCGGTGACGTACTCACAGATATTGACCGCGTCCTGATAGTTGTTACGGCTGGTGCGGAAGGTGTATTCGTTGAAGGCCGAGCCGGTGATGTCGTTGGCGGCAGCCGGAGCGACGATCAGCGGAATCTCGTTCTCGCGAGCCAGCTCTTGCAGGGTCGCCGTCGCGCCGGAGCTGACGGTGCCGACCAGCACATCCACGCCAACTTCTTCGATCAACTCGCGGGCGACCGTAGCGGTGGTCTCCGGGTTGCTCTGGTCGTCGCGCAGGTAAACCTGGATTTCACACTCATCGACGGTGTAAGCTGTGTAGCCGTCGCCTTCTGTGCCGGCTGCGCCACTCAGGTACTCCATGCCGACGGGGAAGCCACGCAGGACGTGAGCGCCGTAGATGGCCAGCCCTCCGGTCTCATCGGTGATGAGGCCGACCTTGACTGGCTCTTCGCAGACGGCTGCGCCCATTGTTTCTTCAACGGCCGCTTCCTCAGCAGGCTCGGTCATCGCTTCCAGGCTGAGCGCCCCAATGGGCAAGTCGCCGCAGCGGTCCTGCAGTTCATCGGGCAGGAGACACGGTACGTCGGGCCGGTTGGTCTCAACCAGCTCGTAGAAACGGAACTCGGGGTCGTCGACGTTGAGCAGGGTCACGATGTACATGTCCTGCATGGCCACGTGGTCCTCGGGCCGGATGGTGATCGTGCCCTTCGGTCCTTCGAACTCCATCCCTTCCATCGCGCTGATCATGGCGTCGGCGCTGACATCGCCGCCAGTCGCATTGATCGCCTCGGTTAGCAGCAGGGCCGCGTTCATGGCGTCCGCATCGAACAGGTCGGGGAACGTCTCGAACTGAGCCTGGACTTGCTCCACCAGGAAGTCGTTGACCGGGTTGTCGGGCAGCGTGTAGTGGTAGAGGATGCCGCTGGTCGAACCGATGGCGTTGGCGAAGAAGGCAGGCTGAGCGACATTATCGATGAAGCTGGACGCCAGCGCTGTCTGATCGAGAACACCGAGTTCGTCGGCCGCCTGGATAAGCGGGATGAAACCACCGCCGGCCCACGTCACGAGGAAGGCGTCGGCGCCAGCATCCAGGATCTGCTCCATGTACGGGGTGAAGTCGGTGGTGTCGGCCGGGGCAAAGATGTCATCGGCCGTGAAGGTGCCGCCGAACAGCGTACAGGCATCGCGGAACGCCTGGGCGCCGCCATAACCGAACGAGTAGTCGGGGGCTATCTGGACAAACGTGTCGTACTGATCGGTGACGTACTCACAGATATTGACCGCGTCCTGATAGTTGTTACGGCTGGTGCGGAAGGTGTATTCGTTGAAGGCCGAGCCGGTGATGTCGTTGGCGGCAGCCGGAGCGACGATCAGCGGAATCTCGTTCTCGCGAGCCAGCTCTTGCAGGGTCGCCGTCGCGCCGGAGCTGACGGTGCCGACCAGCACATCCACGCCAACTTCTTCGATCAACTCGCGGGCGACCGTAGCGGTGGTCTCCGGGTTGCTCTGGTCGTCGCGTAGATAGACCTGTATTTCGCAGCCGTTCAGATTGTAGGCCGTGTAGCCATCTCCTTCGGTGCCCATGTCGCCGGTGGCGTACTGCATGCCAACCGGGAAGCCACGCAGAACGTGCGCGCCGTAAATGGCCAGGCCCCCGGTCTCGTCCGTGATGAGGCCGACTTTGACCGGCTCGGCGCAGGCGAGATCGCCCATTGCCTCTTCTTCCATCGGTTCTTCGGCCGGGGCTTCTTCCGCCGGCTCGTCGACCGATTCTTGTACGGCTTCTTCGACAGCCGCCTGGACGGTCGGGGCGACCTCTTCAACGGCGGCGGCCACAGTGGGCGCTACCTGTTCGGCCGCTTCTTGCACCTGACCGCCACACGCGGCGATCGTCAGGGCCAGCGCCAGCAAGAGCGCCATCAGACCAAGTTTGGTAATACGATTCTTCATTCTTTCACTCCTCTAGATATCCTCTGATGTTCAATAAACTACAATTCATGACTGAATCAACAGGCCTGGCAAGAGCCTGCACTCATCGTAGAGTATCATCTCATATGCGCCTCCTTGCCGGCGTGGACGGCAACAGGTGACTGTTCGGTTGAGGGCGCGGTGGCTTGTGGCCGCCGGTCGCCCACGTAGACAAGTGCTTCCCCGTCGCAAACCAGCGTCCCGGCGCTGTCGCGCGCGGTTGTCCGCAGGTTGACCAGAGCTTTCTCCGGTCGCAGACGAGTAATGGTCACAGTGGCGGTGATCGGTTCGCCGACGGCCGCCACGGCAGGATAGCTGAATGATTGCTTAAGCCAGTTGGTTCCCGGGCCGGGCAGGTGTGTGCCCAGCAAGCAGGAGAACAGACCGCCCAGCAGCGGCCCGGGTAGTGTACCGCTTACGCGCTCGGCTGCGAAACGCAGCCCGGTGTCGGCCGACAGGCGGCGGTACGCGGCTACGTCATCGACGGTGAAGGTGCGGGTCAGCGTCGCCGTTTGGCCTGTCTGCAAGCCCTTCATCGCCCGCAGATGGGCCACGAACGACTCAAATCCGTCTACCGGTTCGCCAGAAGCTATATGCGCTACAAAGTGGGCGCGTTCGGCTTCCAGTCGACCGGCTATCTCTTCCCGGTCCAGGAAGAGTAGCCGCCGCGTGTGAGCGATGGATCCCGGTTTCATGCGGGCGATTTGCCTGGCCGTCGCCAGCGCCGCGGCGCGAATTTCATCGGCCGGCGCTAGCTGATAAGCCATGCCCCACTCGACGGCCTGGGCGGCGCTGATTGTCTCGTTGAGCATTAGCACGGCGGCGGCCCGCTGCCGGCCAATGACGGCGGGCAGCAGCGCGGCCCAGCCGCCGTCCGGGCTGGGGCCGATGGCGCTGTAGTAGGGGGTGAAGCTGGCTTCGGGGCTGACCAGAACAATATCGGCCGCCAGCAGTAGACCTAGCGAGCCGCCAGTTACAGGACCGTGGACGGTCGCGACGACCGGAACAGGCAAATCGACGAGCGCCAGGATAACGTCGTTAAGCAGCCCGACGATCTCGTTCGCATAGTCGGTCGCGCGGCCAGCGTTCTCGACGAAGCCAAGTGCGTCGCCGCCGGTGGAGAAGGAGCGGCCGTTGGCTTGCAGGACGACCGCCCTCACGGTGTCATCGCCGGCGACGGCCGCCAGGACAGCGGCCAACTCCCGCAAGAATGCGGGCGTCAGACTGTTGTGCCGTTCCGGCCGGTTCAGCGTGACGACGGCCACCGGGCCGCTGCGCTCAAGCAAGACGTCGCTCATGCGCTCGCTCCTTGCAGGACAGTCTCGCCTTCCAATGTCGTCTGGCCATCGGCGCGGCTCAATCGCACCTGTATAATCAGCTGGTCGTCCGCCTGAAGCTCGCCAGGAATCAGTTCAATGGTCACTGGCTCGTCTGCGTAGGTCGGGTTGGGGAACATCATCGTCTGCGAAAGCTGCGTTGCACCGGGGAAATGATGGTTCAGCACGCCACAGACCACGCTGTAGAGGAACATGCCATGAGCGACCGGGCGGCCGAAGCGCGTTCCGGCTGCAAAGACCGGGTCGATGTGAATCGGGTTGTCGTCCCCGCTCAGCCGCGCGAAATCATCGAACATCTCCTGTGTGAAGGTCCTCGTTTCGCGAATTTTGCTCCCGGTGGGGGCGTGGTTGTTACCTTGCTCAGACATCAGTCGTTCTCGCCTACGCGATCTCCTGTGCACTGTACCGTTCCCGCAGTTCGTTCTTCATCACTTTGCCAAGATCGTTGCGCGGTAGCTCGTCCACGATGGAGACTGTTTTCGGAATTTTGTAGCGAGCCAGCTTGCCCTGGCAGAAAGCGAGCAGGTCGCCTTCGGCAGCCTGTTGACCCGGCTTCAGCACTACAATCGCCCGGCCGACCTCCTGCCACTTCGGGTGGGGCACGCCGATGACGGCGACCTCGGCCACGGCCGGATGCTCGTAGAAAACGTTCTCCACCTCGGCGGGATAGACGTTCTCGCCACCGGAGATGAACATATCTTTCCAGCGATCGACGATGTAGTAGAACCCTTCGTCGTCGTAGCGAGCGGCGTCTCCGGAGTGCAGCCAGCCGTCGCGGATCGTCTCGGCCGTTTTCTCAGGCGCGTTCCAGTAGCCGGTGGTGATGCTGCCGCGTATGCATAGTTCGCCAATCGCGTTTGGTCCCAGCGTCCGATCATTCTGGTCCATGATGCAGACGTCGGTGTGGAGCACCGGCTTGCCGACTGACCCCGCCTTGCGCAGCGCGTCCGCTTTGGGCACCAGGAAAATAGTTGGCCCGGTCTCTGTCATCCCCATGCCCTGCTGGATGACGATGCCCCGTTCGGCGTAGCTGTTGACCAGCGCGGGGGGCAAAGGCGAGCCACCGCTGCTCCAGAGGCGCATGCTGGAGAGATTGCGCTCTGCCAGCCCCGGCTCATCCTGGAGCATCAAATACATGGATGGCACCAGCAGAATGACCGTGGCCTGCCACTGCTCGATGAGCCGCAGCAGTTCGGCGGGGTCAAAGTCGCGCATGACCAGTACGGTGCCGCCCGCGTGCAGCACGGGCATGGCGTAGAGGCCCAATCCGCCCACGTGGA
The DNA here is from genome assembly GCA_963715935.1 of uncultured Chloroflexia bacterium. GTDB lineage: Bacteria > Chloroflexota > Anaerolineae > Promineifilales > Promineifilaceae > Promineifilum. Next base: position 161,179 of record CAVQSM010000013.1, read on the forward strand.
AGGTAGGCAATGTTAGCAGGTTGATGTCGTTGGCCGTCAGCCCAATTGCCTGGCCCATGCCGACGGCGTTGTAGAAGAAGTTGCCGTAGGTGACCTGGGCCCCTTTCGGCCGTCCGGTCGTGCCGGAAGTGTAGAGGATGGCCCACGTATCTTCGTAGGTCAGGCGCGGACCGTCCACATTATGTGGTGAACCTGCCGCGAGCGCCTCCGGCAGTGTGACGCCGCCTGCCGGGGCGACGGCCGCCAGGCTCAGCAGTGCGTCGAACGCATAGCCCGCGCCTAACTCCTCAACGACTGGAGCAAATTCCGGCTCGTAGATCAGCAGTCGCGGCGTGCAATCGCCGACGATATAGGCCAGCTCCGGAACGGCCAGACGCCAGTTGAGCGTGTTGAGAATGACCCCGACCTTGCTGCAGGCGAACAGCACGACGAAGTAGTCGACGCTGTTTTTGGCCAGAATCGAGATGCGATCCCCTTGCTGCAGCCGGGCCTCATCGCGCAGATAGGCCGCCAGCCGGTTGGCGCGCGCGTTGAGCTGAGCGTAGCTCAATTGCCGACCGCTCGCCAGATCGACCATCGCCAACCTGTCCGGCGTGCGTTCTGCATGCCGCTGTATCCAGTCGTGATGGTAGCCGTAGCGCACCGCTCTTACGTCAGACATTATCTCCTCACTCAGGCGGGTTCGAACACCAGATGTGTGTACCTGTCATCGCCTTCGCCGCGCTCCACAAAGGCAGCTCGGAGCGGCAGCCCGATCTGGATGGAAGCCGGATTGGTGACGTCGACGCCCACAATCTGGGCGCTGAAGCGTGGCCCTTCAGCGAGCTCGACGATGCCTGTGCAGTACGGGTTGTTGCGGTCGTAGCCCGCCTCAACCATCGCCGTCGTGCCGATTGAAACGGCGGTGTAGGCAACCAGTTTGCCTTCGCCCGACAGCTCCACCCACTCCATTTCGTCGCTCAATGTTTCCGGATCAATGGGCCGAGGTGGCAGGAATAGATTGCCTGTGCTCAGACTGCGGGCAGCCATGAGCTTCTTCTCGTTCAAGAGTTCCTGGAATCCGGTGGCGGTGAATGGTATGTCACTCATGTTTACCTCCGTTCGTAGACATGGACGGCGCACGTTTGGCCCGTCCCGCCCAGGTTGTGGCTGACAGCGATGTTGACGTCATTGGCCACCTGGCGCTCGCCGGCCAGTCCGCGCATCTGCTTCCACACTTCCACCACCTGGGCGGTGCCGGTGGCCCCGACCGGATGGCCCTTCGACTTCAGGCCGCCGGAGCTGTTGACCGGTTTCGGCCCGTGGCGGCTGGTCAAGCCTTCTTCGGCCGCCTCATGTCCCTGGCCCGGCTCGAACAAGCCCAGGTCTTCGCTGGCGATAATCTCGGCGATGGTGAAGCAGTCGTGGACTTCGGCCAGCTTGACATCATCGGCCGTAATGTCCGCCATCTCGTACGCTTCCTGCGCGGCGCGGCGGGCGGCCGCCAGACTGGTCAGCTCGCTCCGGTCATGGAGTGCGCCGTCGCTGGCCTGACCGGAGCCGATGATGTAGATCGGATCGTCGGTGAACTGCTTGGCCAGCTCTTCGCCGACCAACAGAACGGCCGAACCGCCATCGGTGACGGGCGAGCAGTCGAACAGGTGGAGCGGCCAGGCGATGGGCGGGTTGGCGGCTGGATCATGGAGAAAGTCCATGTCAGTTTCCCAATCCGGCACGCGCAAGCCACGCTGCTCCATCTTGGCCATCCGGCGCAGGCGCAGGTCGTCGATGGTGGCCTGGAACTGCGCTTTGGGATTCAGCGCCCCGTTCTGATGGTTCTTGATGCCCACGCGCAGCAGCGCGTCCGCGCTGGCCCCATACTTGTTCATGTAGGCTGTAGCCATCGCGGCGTAGAAGCCGGGAAAGGTGAAGCCCGCCGGTATCTCGTAGAGCATATCCCCCGCCGTGGCCAGCGCGTCGGTCACTTCGGTGATCGGCAGGTCGGTCATCTTTTCGACTGCCGCCCACCAACACCATGTCGTACATTCCAGAGGCGATGGCCAGAACGCCCTGTCGCAATGCCAGACCGCTGCTGGCGCACGCGCCTTCGACGCGTGTTGCCGGGCGCGGCGTCAGGCCGACCCAGTCGGCCATAATCGGCGCGATGTGACCCTGGTGCTCGAACAGGTCGCTGCTGAAATTGCCGATGAAAAGCGCCTCAATCTCCTTAGGGTCGAACTCCTTGTCGACTGACTGGCGCATGTCCTGGAACGCTTCGACAAACAGATCACGGCTGTCCTTGCCCGGAAACGCTCCGAATTGACTCATGCCGGTGCCCACCACGGCCACGCCGCGGCGCAGCTTTCGTGCAGTCATGGTTAATGCTCCTCGCCTGGCGTCGCCGTCACGGGCGACGCTACAAATTGCTCGCGCAGTTCTCGTTTCAGTATCTTGCCCATGCCGGAAAGCGGCAGCTCGTCCATCAGCTCCACCGACTTGGGCACCTTAAAGCGGGCCAGCCGGTCGGTCATAAAGGCAGTTAGCTCGTCGGCCGTCGCCGTTTGTCCCGGTCGCAGGACCACACACGCCTTCCCGACCTCGCCCCAGCGTTCGTCCGGCACGCCGATGACAGCGCACATATGGACGGCGGGGTGCTGGTAGAGCACGGCTTCAATTTCATTCGGGTAAATGTTCTCCGCCCCAGAGATGAACATATCCTTCTTACGGTCGGTTACGTAGAAGCACTGCTCCTCGTCGTAGTAGACGAGGTCGCCGGTGTGGAACCAGCCTTCGTCGTCGATGACGTCGGCCGACGCTTGCGGATTGTTCCAGTAGCCGGAGCAGCGGCTTGGCCCTTTCAGCACCAGCTCGCCGACCTTGCGCGGCCGGAGCGGCTGGTTGTCGTCGTCGACCACGCGCACATCGACGAAGTAGTTGGGCCGGCCAATACTGCCCGCCTTGCGGATAGCGTCTTCCGGCGCGAGGGCAAACAGGCCTGGCCCGAACTCAGTCATGCCGAACCCCTGCTTGAAGCGAATGCTTTTCTCTTCCGTGTACTGCTCGACCAGCGGCACCGGCAGCGGCGCGCCGCCGCTGGTACAGAAGCGCAGGCTGCTGAGATCGGCCGTGTCCCAATTCGCGGCCTGGGTCAATATCTGGTACATCGTCGGCACGCCGGCGAAGACGGTCACCTTTTCGCGGGCGATCAGGTCGAGCACCTTCTCCGGCTCGAACTGTCGCGTCAGCACGGTGGTGTTGCCGAACACGACTTGCGACGACATGTAGGCGAACAAGCCGCCTGCATGGAAGAGCGGATAGACGTTGAGATAGATGTCGTCGTGGGCCAGGTCGTGGATGACGGTGTTGAGGATGTTCCAGGCGATCATCCGGTGGGAGATCATGGCCCCTTTTGGCAGGCCGGTCGTGCCGCCGGTGAAGAGCAGGCAGGCGATATCTTCTTCGACCAGCGATTCGCAGGTGACCGGGGTCGCCGGGGAATCGTCCAGCACCGTCTCAAAGAGGGCGCTGCCCGGTACGCCATGCCCGTCAAGATGGAGGTAGTGGTCGATACTGTGCGCGGTTCCGGTGATGGCGGCGGCGATGGCGGCGACACTCTCCGTAAAGTCGTCGGAGAAGACGAGCACCTTCGGCTGCGTGTTCTCCAGCAGGCCGACGATCTCGCGCCAATGGAGCCGCCAATTGAGCGGAGTATGGATCGCCCCCAGCTTGCCGCAGGCGTAAAGACAGTCGAGGTGCTCCACGCCGTCGCGGGCCAGAATGGCCACGCGGTCGCCCTTTTCGATGCCCGCCGTATGGCGCAGCCAGTTGGCCAGCCTGTTGGCGCGTTCGTTCATCTGGCGATAGGTTAGACGCCACTCCGGGTCTTTACCTGTGTCAATGATAGCCAGCTTGTCCGGCGTGTATAGTTCGCGCCGGCCGAGATAATCGCCAATATACATGGTCATCCACTCCATGCGGCGTCGGTCCAGCGCCACAGCGACGCCGCCATGGCCATGCCGCCGCCGGTGGCGCAGAAGACGACGTTGTCTCCCGGCTGCGGTCCCTTGCCCTGTTCGATTGCGTCGTCGAGCGCCGCCGGGATGCAGGCCGAGCCGAGATAGCCCCACTTGTCCATGATCCAGTGCGTCTTGCTCATCGGTTGGCCCATGTTCTCCATCACAAACTCAATCGTCCGCAGATTGAGCTGGGTGAACAGGAAGTAGTCGACATCATCGACTGTCAGGCCTGCCTTGTGGCAGACTGCCTCAATGAGCGGTGGCCAGTTGTCGCTGTTGAAGGTGGCCGGGAACTTGCGCACAAATTGCACTCGCGGCGGGCCCAGCTCTCGGCCACCGTTTCGGCCGTCGCCGGACGATAGGTCCCGCCGGTGTAGATGCCCAGCGCGTCGTGGTAATCTCCTACCGCTTCCAGCTTGCCGCTCAGGAAGCCCGGTTCGTCCCCCGCACCGATGAGGACAGCCGCCGCCCCGTCCGCGAACAGCGTCGCCGTGTATTTGTCGGTCCAGTCCACGTACTTCGTCATGCCGTAGCCGCTGGTGACGAGAATGCGCTGGTACTCTGGGTCGGTGGCGATGTAGCGGGCGGCCATGTCCAGCGCCGTCACCCACGCGGCGCAGGCGCAGTTGACGTCGTAGGTTCCCGCCCGGCTCGCCCCCAGTTTCGACTGCACGACGGAGGCCGTGGCCGGGCTGATGTAGTCGGGCGTGTCGGTGGCCACCATGATCAGGTCGATGTCGTCGGCGGCCACGCCCGCCCGCGCCAACGCCTGTTCGGCGGCGATGACGATCATGTCCGATGTCGTCTGCTCCGGAGCCATGACATGCCGCTGCTCAATGCCCACATTGGCCACCAGCCAGTCGCCGACGTTCGTGCCCAGCATCTCGTTCAGGTCGTCGTTGGTGAGGACCCGCTCAGGGATGTAGCGGCCTGTGCTCAGAATCTGGGCGATACTCATGCTTTTTCGACCCCCAGGAAAGCGTGGACGTGCCGGTTGAACTCGTTCAGATTATCGATATAAGGCGCGTGGCCAGCGTCGATGACTACTTCTTCGAAACGGCCGCCGGCAGCCGCATACCGCTCCAACACGTCGCGCGTCTGGGCCAGCATCGGCTGAGGCGGGTAGACTTCCATGCCGGGCCAGCCGGGAATCAGCCCCGCCGCGCCCAGCGTGCCGGGGTCGGAGGCGGCCTGGTCGGAGACGGCCAGATCGTGGCTGCCGCGCAGCCAGAGAACCGGCGGCTTCCGTTCGGATGTGTAAAGTCGTTCAGGGTCATCCATGTATTTGGGTGACAGTGCGTTGGCCGCGCCCCAGCTGCCGGGGGCCATAAACGGCCAGTTGGGTGAGGCGGTCTTGTCACCCGGCCAATCCTTGTCACCGACGTGCATGTCGAAGGTGGCATCGAGCAGCTCTTGCTCGCGCAGCGGCACGAATCCTGGCTTGTAGACAAGTCGCCGCAGGCCACTGCGCATTGAGAACAGGTTGTCGAGATCGGTGTTGCGCTCCTTGACCAGCTGCACGACCATATCGTTGACCAGGCCGCCGCCGGAGCCGGCGAAGTCGTCGTAGCAGGGTGTCCCGGCCACATCTTTCGTGCCGCCGAAGCCGTAGGGCGAACCGGGCGCGACCTGCACCACGCGCCGCAGACGGTCGGGATGGTCCATCATCAGCTGCCAGACGACATTGCCGCCCAACGAACTACCGACGACATCAACCCGCTCCAGCCGCAGATGGTCGAGCAAGGCGATGACGTCATCGACCAGATCGCCCATGCCGCGTGTGGCGTCGATTTTCTTGTTCGGGTCTGCCTCGCCAAAGCTGCGCTGGTCGGGAGCGATGCCCCGAAACGCTGCTGGGAGCATGACCATCGCTTCCTCCCACCAGGTTGCGGAGGAGCTGTTGCCGTGGAGAAACAGGACGGGCTTGCCGTCCTTCGGCCCGGAGAACAGCACGCGCGTCCGCAAGCGCGGCGTCGTGACGGTCTCGGCGGTGATGTCAGGTAGTGTGGGATTAGCCATTATGAATCTCCCTATTTGGCGACGCTTTTGGGTGCGGCGGCGATGCGAGGGCCGAGGAAACGCGCCCGCAAATCAGCTTTGATGATCTTGCCGTAGGGCGAGGTCGGCAGCTCGGTCACAAACTCCACGCGCTTGGGCACTTTGTAGCGGGCCAGCCGGTCGCGGCAGAAGGCGGTCAGCTCGTCCGCGGTGACCGTCTGCCCTTTCTTCTCCAGCACGCACCACCATCAGGCCGACCTCGCCCCACTTGTCGTCGGGCTGGCCGATGAGCGCCGCCTCGGCCACCGCCGGGTGATCGCGGAAAACGGCCTCGACCTCGGCGGCGTAGACGTTTTCGCCGCCGCTGATGATCATATCCTTGAAGCGGCCGACGATGGTGTAGAAGCCGTCTTCGTCCCGGCGGGCCATGTCGCCGGTGTGGAACCAGCCGTCCCGCAGCGCGGCGGCCGTCGCTTCCGGGTTTTCGCCAGTAGCCGGCGCAGACGTGCGGGCCGCTGATGACCAGCTCACCCCGGTGTCGCCGACCGGCACGTCGCGACCGTCGCTCGTCGACCAGCCGCATCTCGCTGTGGAAGATCGGCTTGCCCACCGAGCCGGTCTTGCGGCTCCGACTCCTCGTCGGTCATGCTGAAGCAGTTCGGGCCGACCTCGGTCAGGCCGTAGCCCTGGCGAAAGACGACCCCTTTCTCGCGCCGCCACGCATCGATCGAGCGAAGGCGGGCAGGGCGCGCCGCCGCTGATGAAGAAGTGCACATGGCTGAAGTCGGCCTGCGGTAGGCGTGCGAGTCCCGCCACATCTGGAACAGCGTCGGCACGCCCAGGATGACCGTGCAGCGCTCGTCGGTGATGACCCGGAACGATTCGTCGACGTCGAAGCCGCGGCTCAGCATGATGCGACCGCCCACGTAGAAAAGCGGCGTCAGGAAGGCGAACAGCCCGCCGGCGTGGAACAGCGGCGTGAAGACCGGCGAGACGTCGTTCCGGTCCAGCCCCCAGCTGATGACGGTGTTGATGCAGTTCCACAGCACCTGCCGGTGGGGGATCATGGCCCCTTTGGGCCGGCCGGTGGTGCCGGAGGTGTAGAGAATGCAGTAGGGCGATTCGCCGTCCAGCGGCGGCCGTTCCGGTTCGTTCGGCAGAGGCCCGCGCCATGCCTGCCTCGTAGTCGACCGCGCCCGGGCACATCGGCCCCGTCCAGGGCGACGATAGTGGGCCACGTCGATGCTGTCGGCGCATCTCAGCCAGCACGCCGGTGAACTCCGGCCCACAGATCAGGACCACCGGGCCGACAGTCGTTGACGATGTAGCTCAGTTCACGCGCCACCAGCCGCCAGTTGAGCGGGGCCAGGATCGCGCCGATCTTGGCCAGCCCGTAGAACAGGTCGATGTAGGCGATGCTGTTGTGGGCCAGAATCGAGACGCGATCGCCTTGCCCGCACGCCCAGATCGTCGCGCATGAAGTTGGCCAGCCGGTTGGCGCGCTCGTTCAGCTCCGCATAGGTGAAGCGGCGGCCCGTTTCCAGTTCCAGCAGCGCCTCGCTCTCTGGCAGATGCAGCACGGGCGCGGTTGGTTCAGCAGATCGGCTGCGTGCATGGTCCGCTCTTCGCCGTTACGTGCCGACGACAATGCCGCCGTCCACGCGCAGCACTTCGCCGGAGATGAAGCTGGCCTCGTCCGAGGCCAGGAACAGATAGGCGTTGGCGATGTCGCGCGGCTCGCCCATGCGGCCCAGCGGCGTGCGGGCCCCCATGCCTTCCAGGATCTTCTCCGGCATCTGCTTGACCATCTCGGTCAGCGTGAAGCCGGGGGCGACGGCGTTGACGCGGATGTCGTAGCGGCCCAGCTCCCGCGCCCACACCTTGGTCATGCCGATGACGCCGACCTTGGTGGCCACGTAGTTGGTCTGGCCGAAGTTGCCGTCCAGGCCGACGATGGAGGTGGCGTTGAGGATGACGCCGCCGCCCTGGCTGATCATGATCGGCGCCACGGCCTGGGTGCAGTTGAAGACGCCCTTGAGGTTGACGGCGATCACCAGGTCGAAATCGGCTTCCGGCATCTGCTTGACCAGCTCGCCGTCCTTGACGTGCACCAGCATGGTTGTCGCGCAGCACGCCGGCGTTGTTGACCAGCACGTCGATCCGGCCGTACTTGGCCACGACGTCGTCGACCCAGGCCTGGACCGCCTGGCGGTCGGTGACGTTCGACCTTGTCGAAGCGGGCGTCCGGGCCCAGCTGCCGGCGACTGCCTGCCCGCCCGCTTCCGCGTTCACGTCGCAGATGACGACTTTCGCGCCTTCTTCGGCAAACCGCTGGGCCGTCGCCTTGCCGATGCCGGCTGCTCCGCCGGTGATGAGGGCTACTTTGTCTTTAACGCATGTGCTATCCTCTGTTACTGCTTGTCAATCGGCAATGAATCGACTCGTCACCGGTTCCCTGTGCTGCCGGTCGTCCATCCATTGGTCCCCAACTGACCACGCCGCGGCCCACACATAGCCAATGCCCGCGCCGACGATGGCCATCAGGTCGCCGTCTTTGAGCGGCCCTGCTCGCAGGCCTTCGCATGATGTTGAACATGGTGTCCTGCTCGCCGATGTGGCCGATGTCGCCCATGTAGACCGCTCTGCTCCTCGGTCAGGCCCAGCCGCTCCAGCATGTCGCGGTGGCCGGAGGGCTTGATCAGCACCATGTTGAGAAAGTCGATGTCGTCTCGGGTGTAGGGCTCGCCGCCCGGCTTCGTGGCCGCTCTTGCGCAGCGCCTCGTCGACGCAGAGCATCCAGTTGTCCATCGACACCGCGTTGAGCCGCTCCTTCATGGCCTCCGGCTCGACCAGGTCGAAGTAGAACAGCCCTCGGCGACCGCCTCGTCGGTGGGGAACTGCGACCGTGCCGCTGGCGGGCACGATGACGTGCTTGCTCATCGAGCCGTCGGTGATCATGTGCGAGCCGAGCACGTGGTTGCGCGGCCAGTTGCGGCGCAGCAGCATCGCCCCCGCGCCGGCGCCGATGTTGAACAGGAAGGTGGTGCGCGGGTTCTTGAAGTTGATGAAGTCGCCGATGCGGTAGCCGCCGGCGATGAGCACCGTGTTGATGTCCGGATCGGCAGCATCATGTCCTGGCCATCTTCAGCGCGGCGACGGTCGTGCCGCAGCGGGTGTGGATGTCGATGGCCCAGGCGTTGGTCGCGCCGATCTCGTAGGCCAGGTGGATGCCCGAGGTCCAGAGCAGGTACTCGCGCCACTCTTCGGTGGTGCACAGCACGACGTCGATCTCCTCCGGGTCGATGTCGGTCTTCGGCCAGGCAGTCCTGGGCGGCCTTGATGGCCATCTCGTTGGGATGGTCGTCCGGCCCGCCGACGTGCTTCTGGTTGATGCCCAGCTTGTCGCGGACCACCCACTCCGGGCAGCCGCTCTCCTCGGCGATGTCGGCCGCGGTCATGACCTCTTCCGGTGAATAGGTGCCTACGCTAACAATACCTACAGTGTCTTGTGTCATAAGCAGTCTGGTGGCCGGCTTCACGGGGAAACCGGGCCGGTCTTACACCTGTCCCTTGCCGGCGGTCGGTTGTTCATCCGGGGCCGGCAGTGGAACGTAGGCGGCGATAAAAGTCAGGACGTCGTCGATGGCCGTAAAGCGTAGCTCGGCGTCCGTCTGCACGTGACGGATGACGCCATGCCAGGTTGCTGCGTCTTGCTCCCCGTCGGAGTCGGGCAGCTCATGGACAAAGCGCAACACGAATGAGTCAACGGCCGTTTCGAGCACCTTAGCAGGATAGCACAGAACGGTTACAGAAAAGTTGCACAACACCCGATCCCAGACTGTATACAATCTGCCCAACGCGGCGCAACCGGGTAGACTTATGGTCATGAGCATCATTCGCCACCCCGATTTTTCGTCTGACTTCGTCACGCCGCGCCATGTCGATGTCTGGCTGCCGCCGGGCTACGACGCGACGGCCGGCAGCCGGTATCCCGTCGTCTACCTCCACGATGGCCAGAACATCTTCGACCCGGCCACGGCCAGCCACGGCGTCGCCTGGGAAGCCGATCAGGCAATGCTGCGCCTGATGGCGGCGGGGGAGGCCCGACCTGCCATCCTGGTGGGTATCTGGAACACAGCGCTGCGGACGCCGGAGTTTCTGCCGCCGCGGCCGTTCGAGTCGTTGCTCTCCGAGACGGCCCGCCGACGCGTGTCTCGCCGGGCAGGGCGAGCCGCTGGGCGATCGCTACCTCGCCTTTCTATCGTCAGGAGTTGAAGCCGTTCATCGACGCCACCTACCGGACTTTGCCCGGCCCGGCGGACACGGCCGTCATGGGCTCCAGCCGAGGCGGGTTGATCTCGCTCTACGCCATGTGCGAATACCCGGATGTCTTCGGCGCGGCGGGCTGTGTCTCGACCCATTGGCCTGCGGTAGAAGGTGTCATCAATCCGTACCTCGACACGCATTTGCCCGATCCGGACACCCACCGCCTCTGGTTCGACTATGGCACGCACACGCTCGACGCGCTCTACGAACCGGTGCAGAAGCAGGTGGATGTGCTGGTGGCCAAGGCAGGCTACGAACCCGGCGAAAACTGGCTGACGCGCAAATATCCTGGCACAGATCACAGCGAGACGGCGTGGCGAGCGCGGGCCGATGACATCCTGCGCTTTCTCCTGGGAACATGAGGTCGCGATTAGGGATAGCGCTTGAGCAGCCGGGGAACCGTTACCATGCGGCGTACGTCCTTGTTATAAGGACAACACGCGCATGAATCGAACGACCACCCCACACCCTGCACCATCGCGGCGCAACGGGTTACTCATTTTTCTGCTCATGGCCCTGGCGGCCTGTACTGGCTGCCTGTGGACAGATCGGCCGTTTCGGAGCGTGAGGCAGTGCCGACGCTGCTGCCGTCGACGGCCAGCGTCTCCGGAGAGGCCGAGAGCACAGAGCCGATTATCGGTGACGATACGGCGCTCAGCCCGGTTGAAACCGTGACAGTCGCGGCGTATCCGCCCCCAACCGATGCTGCGGCCGATAATCCCTATCCCGATCCGGATGCTGCCGCCAGCGCCACACCGACAGCCTGCGGCGTTGACCGCTGCGGACGCCACAGCTACCGCGGCCATCTTCTTCCCGATCATCGGCGAGGGCGTGCCGGTAGATGAAGAAGCCGCCGCAGCCGAAATTGAGCTGCCGACAAGCACCGTTCTGCCAACCGCGACCGTCACGCCACTGCCAACTGCCACAGCCACGACGCCGCCAACCGCGACGCCCATCGGTCCGCTGCCACCTACGCCAACCCCGACACCTTTCCCGCCGGTCGACTTTGAGTCGGCCCGCGCCGAGCTGACGGCCGCCGGGCAAGATCTGGCCTACAACAAGGTCGGGTTGCATGTCACCTTCCTGGAGGACAGCGACGAGCTGGACACTTACATGGAGCGTCTCGACGCAGCCGGCGTGCCGATGGTGATCAAAAGTGTCGACAACGCCGAGCCGGTCTACAAGGCGCAGGAGTTGATGAAGCAGAGCGGTGTGGATCATGTGTTGGTCTACCGCTCGACAGCGTACGACGTGCCTGATTACGACACGCCACCGGTGCAAGCGGCCGAATTCTATTGGGAGCAGGAGCTGGCGATCTGGCCGCCGGAGCTGGACCCGTCAGCCTCGTCTGGTTCGAGACGATGAACGAGCTGGACAAGAACCGGTCGGAGTGGCTGGCTGAGTTCTCGCTGCGCACGGCGCAGTTGGCACTGCGCGATGGGTACAAATGGGCGGGCTTCAGCTGGGCCAGCGGCGAGCCGGAACCGGCCGACTGGGAGTCGCCCGCCATGCTGGATCTGCTGCGGCTGGTCGGCGAGCATCCTGACCAACTGGCGATCGCTCTGCATGAGTACAGCTATCTGGCGGAAGATATCGGGCATGAGTACCCGTACAAGGTCGGCCGCTTCCAGGAGCTGTTCCGCATCGCCGACAAGCACGGCATTCCCCGGCCGACGGTGCTCATTACTGAGTGGGGCTGGACGTACAACAACATCCCGTCTGAACGCGAAGCGATGGAAGATATCGACTGGGCGGCCCGTTTGTATGCGGCTTACCCGCAAGTGTTGGGCGCGGCCATCTGGAATCTGGGCAAGCTGGGCACCGAGTGGGGCAATCTCGATGGACAGGTCGGCGATCTGGTTGATCCGCTGATGGTCTACACGCTGACGAACTACTTCCCGGCCCCGTCCTCGCGCAATGGTCCGATCAGCCCGGAATCATTCCCGCCGCCGGGCAATTGATGAGCAACAGGAGGATCAAATGACCAACCTGACCGTTTCGTGTCGATACGTTGGACCACGTGGAGCTGCTGGTGCCAGACCGCTACAAGGCGGCTGCCTGGTATGCGGCCGTGCTCGGCCTGGCGATCCTACGCGACTTTGAATTCTGGGCGGAGGATGATGGCGGCCCGCTCATGATTTCAAGCGACGGCGGGCAGACCAAGGTGGCGCTGTTTGAGGGCCAACCGCAAGCCGGGCGTGACTCGATTGGCTACATACGGATGGCCTTTGGCGTGGACGGAGCAGGCTTCCTGCGCTTTCTGCAAATGCTAGGCGAGCACACGATCCACAATCGGGACGGAGAGCGCCTGACGCCCGATCAGGTCGTCGACCACGATCGCTCCTGGTCCATCTACTTCAACGACCCCTGGGGCAATCCGCTTGAAGTGACCACCTACGACTATGACGCCGTGGCCACGGCGCTCCGCTAGAAGCCGCGTGTCTCGCGGATGTCGCTCAGGATAGCGATCGCCCGGTCAATGAGCGCCTGATTGCCGGGCAGATGGGGCCAGGCGCTGGCGCCGGACGGGTGGGGCAGCGGCACAACCCAGCGGCCGTCCGGGTCCAGCGTGGGGTCATAGGCGCTTAACCGCACCCCTTGTCTGATATCAAACTGCACCGGGTCGACCAGGGCTTCCGGCGGGAAGTAGACGGCCGTGCCGATGATCTCATCGAGCCGCAGCGACGCCGGGAACAGAAGCTTGATCGCCAGCCCGCCCACCAGGATCATCAACGCCGGCTGCACCAGGCTGATTTCGCGGTCGAGAAAGGGCCGGCAGAGCGCCTGCTCGTCTTTGCTGGGTACCCGGTCGCCGCGGCCGGAGCCGGTGCGACCGGGGTAACATTTGGTGACGGCCGTCATGTACTGCCGGGCCCGAAATTCATCCTCGTCATAGCCTGCTTCACCCAGCCATTGGAACAGGCGACGGCCGCTGCTGGCGTTGAACGGCCGTTTCGCTTCGACTTCGGTGATGCCCGGCGCCTGGCCGATGAGCATGACCCGCGCCTCGCCGGTGCCCCGGAAGATGGCGCCCGCCGTGATGGCGTGGCCCGCCTCCAGGCAGCGGCGGCAGGCGCGCATCTCGTCATGCAGCGCGGCCAGGGCCACGGCGTTACCAGTCGCCATCGGGTTAGCTGCGAATATCCTTGACGATGCGGCCGTCTTTCAGCACAACGATGATGTTGTCGTTGTTCTCAAGCGAGCGAATGTCGGCAAGCGGGTCGGTGCTGGCGATGGTGATGTCGGCCAGCTTGCCCGCCTCGATGGTGCCGAGCTTGTCGTCCCAGCCAAGACATTCGGCGGCGACACGTGTAGATGCTTCAATCGTTTCCATTGGCGAGAAGCCAACGTTGAGCATCAGGCCCAGCTCGCGGAGATTGGTGCCGTGGGGCATGACCGCCGCGTCGGTGCCCATGGCGATCTTGACGCCCGCTTCCTTTGCCTTGGCAATGCTCTCGCTGTGGGCCTCGATCGTCTCGCGGGCCTTGCGAACGCCATACTCCGGCATGCCGCCTTTCTCACCCTGCTCCAGCACCGCCACCGGAGCCAGCAGCGTCGGTACAAGGAACGTGCCGTGTTCCAGCATCAACTCGATCGCCTCGTCGTCAAGATAGATGCCGTGTTCGATGGAGTGGATGCCGGCTCGAACAGCGTTCTTGATGCCCTCGACGCCCTGAGCGTGGGCCATGACCTTCACACCGCGCCGGTAGGCGGCTTCCTGGACGATCACTTCCAGCTCCTCCGGCGTAAACTGCGTGAACTCCGGATGGTCGGTGGGGCTGAGTACTCCGCCCGTGGAGCAGACCTTGACCACTTCGGCCCCGGCCCGCAGCACCTCGCGCACTTTCTTGCGGACTTCCTCCACGCCGTCGCACTTGCCGTCCGGCATGCCCGGCCATGAAGGCAGCAATTGGAACTCCATCCCGGAGAGCATCCAGCCGTCCGCGTGGCCACCGGTGATGGTCAGCACGGTGGTGGAGATTTGCATGCGCGGCCCTTCGATGAGGCCCTGTTCGACAGCCTGCTTCATGCCCGCATCCGCCCCACCGGCGTCGCGCACGCTGGTGATGCCTGCGTCCAGGGTGCGGCGCATGTGGCCGATGGCGTTGTAGAAACGCATGGAAAACGGCATAACCATGTCGCGGGCGATGTTGACGCCTTCAAACGCCAGGTGAACGTGAGTGTCGATCAGGCCGGGCATGATGGCGCCGCCGCCGGCGTCTAATCGGGTGGCGTCTTTGGCGGCCTGCACGCTTCCGGCCGGTCCGGCAGCCACGATCCTGTTATCTTCAATGAGGACGGCCGCGTTCGGCAGCGGTTTGCTACCTTTGCCGTCGATCAGGGTGCCGTTGTGGATGAGGGTCTGGGTCATGGGTCGTCTCCTTAGTGGTGGCCAAGCTTGTTTTGCTCTCCCTACCAGTATAGAACCCGAGGTCGATCACTACAACCGAACGCGCTGGATAGGCGCGGATCGCTTGTGGCAGGCGACAGACGGCCGCGAGCGACAGGCTCTCATCTGCTGCCCGGAACAAAGACGCCCCGCCTGCATCATTGCGGGCGGGGCGTCGGCCGAAAGGGGGAATCGGTACAGTCTAGTAGATTGGCAGGCTGGGATCGACATCCCGCGCCCACTGGTTGATGCCGCCGGTCAGGTTGATCAACTTCTTGTAGCCGTGCTGCTGCAGCTCGTGGATCACATCCGCGCTGCGTCCGCCGACTTTGCAGTGGACGACGATCTCGCGTGACGTGTCCAGTTCGCCTAGATGGTTGAGAATGTCGTTCTTGGGAATGAGCACGGCGTTTAGGGACGCCAGGTTGGAGATCTCCCACTCATGCGGTTCGCGCACGTCGAGGATCATCAGATCGTCGCCGCTGTCGAGACGCTGCTTCAGCTCCAGCGGCGTGATGGTGGCCATGCTGCCGTTGGTTTCGGTGGCGTACTCGCTGTGGTCGTGGGCGGGGACACCACAGAACTGCTCGTAGTCGATCAGCTCGGTTACGGTCGGGTTCTCGCCGCAGACCGGGCAATCGGGATTCTTGCGCAGCCGCACTTCGTCGAATGTCATTGACAGCGCGTCGTAGAGCATCAGGCGGCCGATCATCGGTTCGCCCACCCCCAGGATGAGCTTGACCGCTTCCGTAGCCTGGATCGCCCCGATAGTGCCGGGCAAAACGCCCAGGACGCCGCCCTCGGCGCAGCTTGGGACCAGACCGGGCGGCGGCGGCTCCGGGAAGAGGCAGCGGTAGCACGGCCCTTCCTCGGCGTAGAAGACCGACGCCTGCCCCTCGAAGCGGAAGATGCTGCCGTAGACGTTTGGCTTGCCCAGCAGCACACAGGCGTCGTTGGTCAGATAGCGGGTGGGGAAGTTGTCGGTGCCGTCGATGACAATGTCGTACGGCTCGAAGATCTCCAGCGCGTTGGCCGAGGTCAACGGCACCTCGTATGTGTCCACCTGCACATGCGGGTTAATGTCGAGCATCCGGGCTTTGGCGCTTTCGAGTTTGGGCTTGCCCACGTCTTTGGTGCCGTGGATGACCTGCCGCTGCAAGTTGGAGTAGTCGACCACGTCGTAGTCGACGAGACCGATGCGACCGACGCCCGCCGCTGCCAGATACATGGCCAGAGGCGATCCCAGACCGCCCGCGCCGATGAGCAGCACGCTGGCTAGTTTCAGTTTCTTCTGCCCGGCCATGCCGACTTCGGGCATGATAAGATGGCGGCTGTACCGTTGAATCTCTTCATGGCTCAACTCCACGTCATCCAGAGCGGCTGGATCGATAATTGGAAAGGCACTCATATCGTCATTATCCTTCAAGTTAAACAGGCGACTGCTTTGGTGGGGCCAGTTCCGCCACACCGTGCAGCTGCCGTGATAGTTTACTGGAATCGGTCAACCCATAGTTTACCGCGCTGACCTTGCCCTGTTCGTCCAGCAGGATGGTGGTCGGCAGAGTGAACACCTGGAACTGACTGGTTAGCTCAGTTTCCAGGGCCGCGTCGATGGTCTGGACGCGCAGGCGGCCGTCCCAGGTGGCAGCGACTTCGTTCACAAAGCGGCCTTGCGTCGGGCAGACGGCGCAGGTGTCGCTGCGAAAGTAGAGCAGCGTCGGCAGGCCCGCCGGCGCTGCAGGCCGCATACGCCGGATGTGGGCCATGCGGAATAGATAGTAGGCGGCAACAGCTGCGCCGACAAGCAGGAGTACCAGGGCCAGTCGTTCGATCATCGCAGGGCTCCGTTAGCTGGGCTGGATGGGGCTGTGGCTGAAACCGGGCAGGCCCAGGCGGTTCAACTGATAGTAGACGAAACAGCCGGCGCAGAACCCCAAAAAGAGATTCAGCCCTGCCAGCACGACTACCAGCCCCACCAGTACCCAGCCGGCCGTTGCCGCCCCCATGAGGAAGAGCAGAAGCGCTACAAGCAGCACGACCCCGCCGAACCCCTGTGCAAAGCGATGGGGTTCCGGATTGTCGACCATAGCCTGTGGCTTGACGATGCCCGCCGGGCGCAGGATGCCGGTGTAGATGCGCTTGAACAGCGACAGGGTGGGAACGGCTGTCCCCAGCAGCATCACCCCGGCCACAAACGCCACCAGCCAGACAGAGTCCAGGACAAAGGCCACGATGAGCAGGCCAATGATGAACGTCTGGTTCACCTTGAGCGCTGACTGGTCAACGCGACGGTCAGATTGTTTGTTCATAGGCGGACTCCTCAGACTGGTTAGCGGCCACCGGCGATGGACGGAATGATCATGAGCGTGTCGTCGGGTGAAACAGGTGTGGCCTCGCCCTCCATGCCGCGCACATCTTCCTTATTCAGATAGATGTTGACAAAGTTACGCAGATCGTCCCCTTCAAACAGGTGGGTGCGCAGCTGAGGATACTGGATGGTCAGTTGGTTCAGCGCTTCGCCGACGGTTGCCCCGTCGACGTTAACGCTGCTGTTGCTGCCTGTGTACGGCCGCAAAGGTGTTGGTATGCGAATAACAGTCATATGCTCGTCTCCAGAAAGGTAGTTAATGTTGTTATGGATGAATATCAACGGGTTCTTCGGTGAACCCTGATCGGTCTTCGGCCAGCTGCCATGACCGGCTCGTCGCCGGGCGGCCGTCGATAACCTGGGTTATCAGATAAGAGTAGCCCGGCCAACTGGCCCAGCTCAGGTCACGAGGTGAGGCGACCGGCGGATGGTCGGGATGGCTGTGAAAGATGCCAACGACGTCCAGGCCCACGACCATCGCCTCCAGCTCGACATCGCGCCAGTCGTCTTCGGCAATGCGGAAGCGCTCCGGCTTCTCCTCTTCCACGGGCCAGACGTTGGGCAGCGGCCGAATCTCGGTCACCATGTTGCCGCCGCTGCCGGCTTCGCCCAACAGGAGGCCGCACCCTTCGTTCGGGTACGATGCCGCCCCGTGGGCCTTGATCGCTTCGTGCAGGTCATGAGTCAATATCAACATGGGTGTCTCCTGGCGGCGCCGTTACGCCGTCCAGAACCGTTCGCTCAGGTATTTGTAGCCGTTGTCCGGCAGGATGGTGACAACGACGCCCTCGTCCAGCTCGGCGGCGACCTGGAGCATGGCCACGACGGCCGCTGCCGATGAGATGCCGACCAGCATGCCTTCGGTGCGCGCCAGGAAGCGGGCCATCTCATAGGTCGCTTCGGTGCTGACCGAAAGGTTGCCGTCGGCCAACGCCTCGTCGTAGATGCCGGGCTTGATGGCCGTCTCCATATGCTTCCACCCTTCCAGACCGTTGAACGGGCTGTCCGGCTGGGCCGAGTAGCACAGGATGTCAGTATTCAGTTCGTGCAGACGGCGAGTGACGCCGGTGAACGTGCCGCTGGTTCCCAACCCGGCCACGAAGTCGGTTACCTCTCCCGCTGTCTGCTGCCAGATCTCCCCGGCGGTGGTCATGTAATGGGCCTGCCAGTTGGCCGGGTTATTGTACTGGTCAGCGTAGAAGAGCGTGTCATCTTTCGCCGCCAGGCGGCGTGCTTCGATGATAGCGCCGTCGGAGCCTTCCAGCGGATCGGTCAGAATTAGTTCCGCGCCGTACGCCCGCAAGATGGCCAGTCGTTCGGGGCTGGCGTTTTCGGGTACGGCGAGCTTGACGGGATAGCCCCGCGCCGCGCCGAGCATGGCATAGGCGATGCCGGTGTTGCCCGATGTGGAGTCGAGCAGTGTCATGCCAGGACGTAGCAGGCCTTCCCTCTCGGCCGTATTCATGATGTAGAGCGCCGCCCTATCTTTCACAGAACCGCCCGGATTCGTCCACTCGGCTTTGGCCAGGAGCTGGACGTCCGGCGACAGGCCGTAGGCGTCACGGGTGCGGTCTAGCCGCAGCATGGGCGTGTTTCCGATTAGTTGTTCCAGACGAAGGGGGCTGGCGGTCTGGTCAAGGATTCTCGGTTGTTCAACAAGTGCCAACATAGTTGTTTGTGTCTCTTCTCAGGTATGTATTCTCATGGCTTTCCCAACCCTAACGGGTGGGCAGCAAAAAACGGTCGCAGCATCCAAAAGACGCGCGCGTAACTGTGCGTTACTCGCGAGGATACCTACCACCGTTTCCCAGCGACCCTTCAAGGTCGCCCAATACCTGTCGGAAACGAGGTAGTTATCCCCGCTTAAGACACCTGCAACATAACCGAATCATCATCAACCTTTTCGCCATTAATTATCAAGTTATTGATGAAAATCAATACGGGAGAAGTATAGGGAACGGGAAGAGCAAAGTCAAGAGACAAAGCTTACAAACAAGTGAACATTAGGCTGTTTAGGCATTCAGGGCCAACAATCGGTTGAGCAGTCGGGCAGCGTCGGGTGGAAGCTTGGGCGGCAGGTTCTTGTCAATCATATCGTTTGCTGCGGCATCGCCTACGGCACGTCTGAAAAGAGCGCCTGATCGTGATCGTTCCAGTAGTGCAGGCTCCGGTTCATGCGCTCAATGCTGTCCTCAATCAGGGCTATTTCGCGGGGCGCAGTGGGGTTCCAGAGGGCGGTGCCGCACGTGCCAATGGCGAACCGGCGCAGGAACACGCCGCCAAGCTCATGGCGAAGGCGGTCTACGTCGATCACCTCTCTTGACTCGGCCTCGAAAGCAGAGACATAGGCCCGCAGAGTCTGCTCGATGTCGTCCGGGTTACCCATCGTGAAGAGCAGTTCATACAGATCGATAGCAAGGGGGCCGCGCGAGCACCTGGCCCAATCGAGCAGGACCGGCTCCGTGCCTTGTTCGAAGACGACGTTATCCAGATGCAGTTCGGCGTGCAAGAGTGTTTGCTGTGCGCCGGCGAGTCGGGCGTTGGCCACGTGCTGTGCCTCGCCGATCCGGTCGAGCAGTGCCCAACCCAGGTCATCCAGTCGATCGCCGAAACGTTCCAGAAACAGGCTGCGGCGCGAAGCAACCCAGTCTGGATCAGGTTCCCAAACGGCAAGCGACTGCAGCCAATCGAACCTAGACAGCGCTTCGTCTTCCACCCACCGGGCATGCATGACGGCCAGCGCCCGGGTAGTCGCTTCGGCTCGGTCAGATTCCGCTTGCTCCAGCACATCGCCCTGAACCACATCCTGCAGGTCTTCCAGCACCAGGATGCCGCGCTGCCGGTCAGGATCAATGGCGGCGTAGGTGCTGGCCGGAACCCGAATGCCCAGCCGGCGTCCTACTGTGCGCTAGAAGTGGACCTCAGTTTCGCCGGCCCGGCTGTTCGTATCCCACAACTTGACGACAACGGAGGGAGCGGATGGCGCATTGCTCCAGTGAAGGCGAAAGATCTCGCTTGCCAGACCGTAGTCGGCACCGATCCGCTCGGTGGTAAACCCGGCATCATCCGACTCAATGGCGTCGAGCAGGCCGCTAATCCGCAGCCACTCCGGCGTCAGCTCTGCTTCAAGCGCCGGCACGGCATTGCTTCCGAACTGGTAAGCGCCGTGCCTGTCTCGCGAGGAATGCATGATCAGTCCTTGCCTCTCTTGAATCGACGTGCATCAAAAAAGCTGCCGGGCACGACATTGCGCCCGGCAGCCTGATTCAGTAAGCCAAAAGGGGTGCGGCCCCTACTCGTCCTCGTCTTCCTCGGTTTCTCCGGTGATCGACTGCGCGCCTTGTGACGCAGCGAGAGTCACCAGACCCTCGGCAATCATCTCTTCACCGGCAGACGCCAGCACCTCGCTGCTCGCCGCCGCGATGTCCGCCATTTCGATGCGCATTTCGCCCTCGGCCATTTCGTTATCGCCCAACATGGCGATCTCTTCGCCGGTCACTTCCATCGCTTCGGTGAGCGCGCGCACGGCGCCGTAGCGCATGATGTTGTCAACGGCCAGTTCCTTGAGTCGCTCCCCACGGTCTTGCAAGAAGGCCGAGATGACGGGCAGGTCCATCGCGTACAGGACGTCGCTGATGACCGACAGCTCGCCAGAAATAGAGGCGATCTCCATCGTATCTTCCAGGTCATCGGCGTTGAGGGCGCCAACAACGGCGCTTAACGCCTGCACGTCCTCCGACGCTACGACGAGTTGTGCACCCTGTACTATGTCATTGATGCCGGCTGTGGCCACCATCTCGCTCAGGCGGGCGCGTCGCTCGGCGCCCATGATGGCATCTTCACCGCGGGTCAGTTGGCTGGCCACGTAGGCAGCTGTTGCTTCACGCTCGACCATGTCGGCTTCGACTTTATTGTCATCGCTCATGTGTACTCTCCTGTTAACTTGCTGAATAGATGGTTGGTAAGGATGGATCTGACTTCACCTTGATTATAGGGGCACCCTCCCAGCAATTCAATGTGAATCGCGCTACTTTGTGCCGGTCCGGTTCAGGTTGGGGGGCCGGTCACGAGGAGCGCACTGGCGACAGAGTAAACGATCAGCATCTGGGCCGGGCCGTAGGTGAGCCAGACCAGATCGCCGATGTAGCGAAACGACAGATCGGCAAAAAGCTCGCCGGCCAGAATGAGATCGCTCAGGAGGAAAAGGCCTGCCCCAATTGCCAGCGGAATGAACTGCGGATCTTGCAGGGCCAGACCGGTTGCCAGACCGGCGGTCGTGGCGAGCAGCAAGGCGTAGGCCAGCGCTGCCCACAGCAGCAAATCCGGCTCGCGATTGCGATAGACGACCAGATACCAACCCACGGCGCCGACGAGCCACCATCCGACCAGCGCACTCCAGGGGGCGACAGCTCCACCCAGCCAGATGAAAGCGTTGATGTAGAGGATGTGGCCGATGCCAAAGGCCGCCATGCCGCCGAGCACGGAACGGCCGCCCGGCAACACGCCTGCCAGCGTTAGATCGCCGGCCAGCCCGAAGATCATGCCTGCGGCGATCAGCACGGCGTAGGGAACGATCACGCTGCCACGGCTGGCGAGAACCCAGCTGAGTGACGCCACAACCAGCGTCATCGACGACGCCATACGGGTCCAGGTGGGCATCCGCCGCTGCGGGTTGCCAGAGCCGGCCAAAAAGCCGCCGAAAAGAAAGAGTGCCCAGACAACGAGCAAGCCGGCTAACCACAACCGGGCAACCGGTTCATTGAGTGTTTCAAACATCTGTCAAGCTCCCGAACAGCGCAGTGTACCCTATCGGCGAGTCGCTCACAATGTGACCCTGCCCCGAGGCCCAACAAGCGGTAGAATAGAACAGATGAGTGACCAGGCGCAGATCAGCGGCTCTGTCGAGCGCATCACCTATCACAATGAAGAGAACGGCTATACGGTGCTGCGGCTGCGACCGGAGGACAAGACGATGCTGCCGTTCGCCTATGGCGAACAGCTGATTACCGTCGTCGGCAACCTGCCCGACTTGAACCCCGGTGAATGGCTGCGACTGCGCGGCCAATGGTCAAAGCATCCCCGCCACGGGCGTCAGTTTCAGGCGGAGCATTGTGAGCAGTCACTCCCGGCGTCGGCCGAAGGCGTCCGGCGCTATCTTGGGTCTGGCATGATTCGCGGCGTGGGCAAGGTGATGGCCGAGCGCATAGTGGAACGGTTTGGGGCGGATACGCTGGAGATCATCGACAACGACCCCAAACGACTGCACGAGGTGCCGGGCATTGGTCGCAAGCGGATTGATGGCATCATCACCGCCTGGGCCGAGCAGCGCGACATCAAAGATGTGATGCTCTTCCTCCATGCCCACAAAGTGCCCACCCATCTCGCCGTCAAGATTTACAAGCAGTACGGCGATCAGTCATTAGCAGTCGTGCAGAACACGCCGTACCGGCTGGTACGCGACGTTTATGGTATTGGTTTCAAGACGGCCGATCAGATTGCTCGCTCGCTGGGCCTGGCGGCCGATGACCCGGCTCGTATCGAAGCGGGCATCGCCTACACGTTGACCCGCATGGCCGAGCAGGGCCACGTCTTTGTGCCGGAAACGGAGCTGGAGCCGGAAGCAGCCGAGATATTGGGATTGGACAAGGCGAAGGTGACGGCGGTTCTCTCGCAGTTGGCTCGCAGCGACTTTGTGCGGCGCGACACGATTCAGTATGCGCCCGCCAACACCGGAGAGGCGCTGGCCGAAGCGCAGGCCGTCTATCTGCCACAGCTCTATCATTCCGAGGTCGGGCTTTCGCGGGAGGTGCAGCGGGTCGTCTTCCATCCCACGAGCCGGCTGGCGGATTTGCGCAACCAGCCGGTCGAGGCTCTGGCGCGCCAGACGAGCAGCATGGGCATCACGCTGTCGCCCATTCAGCAAGAAGCTATTGCGACGGCGCTCGGTCATAAGGTTACGGTGCTGACAGGCGGGCCGGGCACGGGCAAGACGACGACGCTGCGAACCTTGCTCGATCTGCTGGACCGCACCGGACACAGCTATGCGCTTGCCTCACCGACCGGGCGGGCGTCCAAGCGGTTGACCGAGACGACAGGCCGCCCGGCGCGCACGGTTCACCGTCTGCTGGAGTTCAAGCCCGGTGAAGGATTTCTGCGCAACGAGTCCAACCCCATAGACGCTGACCTTGTCATCATCGATGAGGCTTCAATGCTCGATCTGCAGCTGGCTTATAGCTTGATCAAGTCAATCGGTTCCGACTCCCATCTGCTGTTGGTGGGAGATGTCGACCAGCTGCCGTCGGTCGGGCCGGGCGATGTGCTGCGCGACCTGATTGCCTCCGGCGTGCCGGCTGTGGTCCGGCTGGAGACGATCTTCCGGCAGGCCGCCGGCTCGCTCATCATCCGCAACGCTCACCGCATTAACCAGGGCCAGATGCCGGAGACAAGCAAAGACGCCACCGACTTTTTCATGTTTGTGAAAGAGGACCCGGACGAGACGGCCGATATGGTAGTCGATATCGTCAGCCAGCGTGCGCCGCTCAAGTTTGGCTTTGATCCGCTCGATGATATCCAGGTACTGGCCCCGATGTACAACGGAGCGCCCGGCGTCACCAATCTGAACCGGGCGCTGCAAGCGGCACTCAACCCGCCGGGTCGTCGCAAGCAGGAGCGCAAGACGCCGGGTCGAGTACTGCGTGTCGGCGACAAGGTCATGCAGACCAGCAACGATTACGACAAGAGTGTTTTTAACGGTGACATCGGCCGGGTGACGGCGATCGAACCGGTCGAGCAAACGGTCACCGTCAGCATCGACGGCGTGCCGGTCGTCTATGACTTTGCTGAGGCGGATGAGCTCATGCTGGCCTACGCCATTAGCGTCCACAAATCACAGGGGTCGGAGTATCCATGTGTGGTCATCCCGGTTGTCACGCAGCATTATCTAATGCTGCAGCGAAACCTCATCTACACAGCCATCACGCGGGCCAAAAAGGTAGTCATTCTGGTTGGCACGCGCAAAGCCCTGGCAATTGCCGTCAACAACGATCGGGTGGCCAAGCGGTACACTGCCCTCGATTGGCGACTGGCCCATGACACGGCCCGTTGACAAAGTAGTGGAGAGTGTGGCAGACTCTGCGGGATATGACGGCAGTTGAGACAGAGCGCATTTCCAACGCCATTGTGGTCCATGGTCCCGGGCGCAGCGGCACCACGCTGTTTTATAATATCCTTGCCCTACACCCGTCGCTGGCGTGGGTGTCAGGCTATGTGGACCGTTTTCCTCGGCGACCGTCTCTGGCTTTGCTCAACCGTCTGAACGACATTCCGTTGTTGGAGCGCTGGAGTCGTGGCCGTGGCAAGTGGCCGCGCCCGGCCGAAGCGTATGGCTTCTGGAACGCGTACTTCCCCGACTTCTCAGACCCGGACAATCGCCAGACTCCATCTCCCGCGGATTCGCCAGAAAGCTGCGTAGCGACCATCCATTCGATGATGACTTACACGGCCAAGCCGCGGTTTGTTACCAAGATTACCGGCCACGCGCGGGCCCAGGAACTGGATCGCGTCTTTGAGGATCCGTATATCGTTTATATCCAGCGGGATCCACGCGCCGTCGTCATGTCCTATTATAAGCAGCGCTGGGGGTACAAGCGGCAGCCTTCGCAGTTCGCCAAGAAATCCACACGTACTCTATTGAAGGAGTACGTGCAGCGCTACCAGGCTTATTCGCGGGAATCGCGCCGGCTGCACCGATTCAATTACCGCGACGTTCGCTATGAAGATGTGGTCGCACGCCCGGCCGAGACGTTGGCCGCAGTGCTGGCTCACACTGATTTGCCCCCGGATGAACGCTTCGATGAGCTGGTCGACTCGTGGTCCCTGCAGCGTGGAACGAACCAGGCATGGCGCAAGCAGCTTGCTGATGATGATGCCGACTATCTGGACGCTCTGCTGGCTGAAGAGTGTGCCCGGTTAGGCTACGGTACAGCCAATCGCCAGACGGGCGAGGGAGACGTGCTGGGAGCTTGAAGGCTCGACTTTCTCTTGCCGCCATCCAGAAAAGTAGTGGGAATTTGTATGGAAGTTCAATTCGCTGTTTCGAAGATTTCAAAATACGCTACCAGCGAAAGTGGCGATACGCTGGAGATGATCGAGAGGCCGCACGGCGGCATTTCACTCGTGCTGGTAGATGGCCAGCGCAGCGGCAAGAGCGCCAAAGCAATCAGCAATGTTGTAGCGCGTAAGGCGGTGCAGCTTCTGGCCGAGGGCGTGCGCGACGGTGCCGCGGCCCGCGCTGCCAATGATTACCTCTTTACCTACCGCAGCGGCAAGGTGTCGGCGACCCTCAATATCGTGTCGGTGGACACTCGCACGCGAACGCTGGTTATCTCCCGCAACAATGAGTCCCCGGTGCTCATCCACACCATGGCCGAGGGCTTCTACCAGTTAGATGAACCGTCACGCGCTGTGGGAGTGCATCCCAACACGAAGCCGCTTATTAGCGAGATACCTATCACTGTGGGTACCGTTGTCGTGGCGTACACGGACGGCGTTAGCCACGCGGGTAGTATGAGCGGCAGTTCGCCCTACGACGCCTTCGCCGTCTTTCAGGAGATGGTGTCGGGCGGCGTCCTGTCGGCGCAGGCGATTGCCGACCGGCTGCTGGATGATGCGGTAGCCCTGGACAACGGCCGTCCTCGCGACGATATCAGTGTGGTGGCGGTTTCTGTGCTGCCCAAGAATGGGAACGAAGTGCGCCGGCTAAGCGGCCGCCTGATGGTCTAGAGCGATGAACAACCCTGACCGTCCCTTACGTGTGGCTGTTGTTGGCCCGTGTGCGTCCGGTAAGAGCACATTGGTCAAGACATTGGCTGCGGCTGGCTACGAAGGTCGCCACCCCGCCCAGGAGCACTCCTACGTGGCGGATATGTGGCAACGTCTGACGCAGCCGGATGTGCTCATCTATCTCGACCTGTCGTATGAGGCGTCAAGGGCGCGGCGGCCGCACCACAATCTGGGTCTGGATGGGATGGAGGTTCAGAACGAGCGACTGGCCCACGCCCGCGCTCATTGTGACCTGTACATCGACACGTCTGATCTGTCACCGGAAGCAGTGGGCGAGCGAGTGTTGGGCTTCCTGGCCGACTTGCAGCCGGCGGCTGAGCCCGACTGACCCCCTTACGCAGGGAGCAGTTCGCCGGTCAGGTGGGGTACGTCGCGCTCGGCGATGACCTGGTCGATGAACGCCCAGAAGGCGAGTTGCGCGGCCGTCGCCGGCTTGCGCGTTTGGCAGCCGATGTGGATTTCGCGGAAGACATCCAGACCGCGAACGGGGACGACCGCCACTTCGCCGGCCACCAGCCGGGTGATGACAATCTGAGACACAAAGCCCACGCCGATCCCTTCTTGGACCGCCAGCGCAATCGCCTCTGAACTGCCCAGGGTCAGGAGGTTTGCAAGCTCCTGAATGGCAAGCCCGTGCTCGGCCAGCGCGTCGGACACGGCCTTGTAGGTGCCACTCTCTTCCTCGCGCAGGATGAACGCTTCGTCGAATAGTTCGTCGAGTTCGATCTCGCTGCGCTGTGCCCAGGGGTGATCGAACGGGACGATCAGGTGAACCGGGTCGACCATGAACTGGCGGGTTTCGGCCGTCGTGCAGGTCAGATGGGGTTGGCTGACCATCGCGATTTGCACTTCGACCATCGCACAACAGATCAATCGCGTTGCGCTGTGACGTTACCTGGCACGACATGCGCACCATCGGATAACGTTGGTGGAAGGTGGCCAGGAGCTGGGGCAGGATGTACTTGCCCGGCGTTGTGGAACAGCCCACGCGCAGGTGGCCGTACACCTCGCCTTGCAGCGACTTCATCGTTTCCTCGATCATGACGGAACGCTCGACCATCTCGCGGGCGAGGGGGACCAGCGTCTGGCCCGGCGTCGGTCAGCTCGATGTGCCGCCCGGCTCGAACAAATAGCTCCTGTCCCAAGGTGTGCTCCAGCGATTGGATATGCTGGCTCACGCTGGGCTGGCTCATGTGTAGCAGCCGGGCGGCCTGCGTGAAGTTCAGCGTGTCGGCTGCGACGAGGAAGACGTTGAGTTGATGGGTGTCAAGCATGAGGCACCTCCACGCTGTTGAGTCGTTATTGTGAATATTGTAACACAAACGATAGGTGAATAACGCCTCGACTTTAGCCTTTCCATAGGGTTTACCTATCATCACATAGAAGCAATACCTATAAGTAAAACCTGGTTATAGTCTTGTGTTTAGTGCGAATTCGTTTATGCTATTAGTGAATACTTTTCACTAAGTAGGCGGAGCCGGACACAGATCTAGACCACAATCCTTATTGTCTTGTTCGAGTCTGTGGTCCAGACTGCACCGGCCTCGCACGCAGGAGGTCGCTTGATGAGACGACAACTTGTTTGGCTGGGGTGTTTGATTCGTGACCCTGGCGTTGCAGCGGGCTGTGGCCAGACGCGCCCCGGAACGTCACCGAAGCGCCGGCAGAGGTCGCCGAGGTGACGGAATGCCGGTGGAACAACGCCACCGACCGATACGTCTGCCGCCCGACCAACACCCCGGAGCCGACAGCCACCGACGAGCCAACCGAAACGCCGGAACCCACGGCCACGGCCGAACCGACATTTACCCCCACACCGGAAGTGGTAGCCAGCAACTGCCTGTCTTGCCACGCCGACCAGCAGATGTTGATCAATACTGCTGCACCCGAAGAGGAGGCGCCTGGGGAATCCGAATCCTCCGGCGTCGGTTGAGGGGGCTCGGTGGCTCCGTTGGAGCCATGGGAAAAAGTATTCGTAAACGCAGAGACGTTCCCGATGACCGACCATGGTGAGATTGGCTGTGTCGAGTGTCATGGCGGCGAAGATGTGGCCGAGAAAGACGTGGCCCATGAAGGTGTGGTCGCCCGTCCCAGTGAAGGGGACGCGCCGGCCTGCGCCGACTGCCATGAAGATCAAGTGGCGCTGACCGGCCAGAACCTCCACTTCACCCAGGAAGGGTATTGGACGATGATGGAAGGTCGCGGCGTGGACCGCAACCATGAAGGGGTCCAGATGATGTTCGGCAATCATTGCGCCAGCTGCCACACGAGCTGTGGCGACTGCCACGTCGGCCAGCCCGCCAGCGTCGGCGGCGGTTTGTTCGACGGACACGTCTTCACCAGCAACCCGCCCATGACCCGCACCTGCACCGCCTGCCACGGCAGTCGTGTGGGCAATGAGTACCTGGGCAAGAATGAAGGCGTCCTGGCTGATGTCCACTTCCGCCAGGAGCGCATGGTCTGTATCGACTGTCACGAAGGGGCAGAACTGCATGGTGACATTGTCAACGAGGAAGGCGAGCCGCCGAACCATCGCTATGACGGCGTGGACGGGGCCCAGTGCCAGGATTGTCATCTGGATTACGCCACCAGCCGGGACGACGTCAAGGAGCACCGGCTGCATGAGGACACAGCTGTCCTGCCAGGTCTGCCACTCGACCACTTACGTCAACTGCAGCAGCTGCCATGTGCAGACCAGCGAGGAAACCGGCAACCCGTTCTTTACGACCGAAGAGACGTGGTTCACGTTCCTGATTGGCCGCAACACGCGCCAGAGCGAAGGACCGCCCCTACGAGTATGTGCCGGTGCGCCATGTGCCGGTCGATACCGGAGAGCTTCGCTTTCTACGGTGACGATCTGATGCCTGAGTTCGACAATCTGCCGACCTGGCATTACGCCACGCCGCATAACATCCAGCGGAATACGCCGCAAACTGAAACCTGTAACAGTTGCCACGGCAACCCCGACATCTTCCTGACGGCCGACAAGGTAAATGCGGCCGAACTGGGAGCCAACGCGGGCGCGATCGTGGACGAAATCCCTGAACTACAGAGAGGAGTAAAGATGAACCTTAAGTTCCGAGACAGTATCATTGCCATTGCGTTCGCACTCATGCTCATGCTGGGCATGATGGCCGCCTGTGCCGAGACACCTGCCGCACCGGTCGAGGAAGTGGTGGAAGAGGCCGCTGCGGTGGTCGAAGAACCGACCGAAGCAGCCGAGCCGACCGAAGCACCGACGGAAGTGACCGCTGAGCCGGAGCCGACCGAGGAGCCTGCGCCGGAGCCGACTGCGAGATGGTGGTCGAAGCAGACCCGATGCTGGTTAACGCCGGCTTCGAGACCTTCCTGGCCGACATGGAAGGGTACAACACGATCAGCATCGAAGACCTGAACGTGGCGCTGGCTCGAAGACCCGCCGCCGTTCCTGCTGGACGTGCGCGAGCCGGGCGAGCTGGAAGAGAACGGCTACATTGAAGGCGCGGTGCTCATTCCGCTGCGCGAGGTGGCCGACAACATTCAATATCTGCCCAGCTTCGACACCCCCATCGTCAGCTACTGCGGCAGCGGCTGGCGCTGCACCATCGCCCTGACGGCGCTGGAAGGCATGGGCTGGCAGGATGTGCGCGGCCTGAAGGGCGGCAGCTTCGGCGGCTGGAAAGATGCCGGCTTCCCGATAGCTGAAGGGCTGCCGTCGGATCCGCTCGAACTGAACGTCGCTGAGCCTGATCCTGCGGTAGTTGCCGCGATGCAGGAGATGCTCCACAACGTGCCTGATGGCTTCGGTGTGGTGACGGCCGAAGACCTCAACATTGAACTGGCCGAGAACCCCGATCTGATCCTTATCGACGTACGCCGTCCGGAGGAGAGTCGAGGAGCAAGGCTACATTGACGCCGAGAATGTACTGTTCATCCCGCTGGAGGATTTCATCGCCCAGCAGGAGATGTGGCCGGCCGATCTAGACGCACCTATCGTCGTCTACTGCGGCAGCGGCCATCGCTCGACGATCGCCATGTCGATGCTGTGGGCCAACGGCTACACTGACGTGCGCAGTCTGAAGGGTGGCTACGGAGGCTGGGTGACAGCTGGTTATCCGACCGTAGGCGCGACTGAAGAAGCGACTGGCATGGACGCGGCGTTCGCCACCTTCCTGGCTGACATGGAAGGGTACAACACCATCGGCCTGGAAGATTTGAATCTGGCCCTGGTCGAAAACCCGCCGTTCATCCTGGACGTGCGCGCCCCGTCGGAGATCGAAGAAGCGGGCCACATCGAAGGCACGGTCAACATCCCGCTCCGCGATCTGGCCGACAATCTGCAATACCTGCCCAGCTTTGACACGCCGATCGTCAGCTACTGTGGCAGCGGTTGGCGCTGCACCATCGCCCTGACGGCGCTTGAGGCGCTGGGTTGGGAAGATGTCCGTGGTCTGAAGGGTGGCAGTTATGGCGGTTGGGTCGAGGCCGGTTTCCCGGTGGTCGAGGGTCTGCCCCCGGCGCCGGAAGAGCTGAACGCCGCTGAGCCGGATGCTGCGCTCGTTGCTTCCATGCAGGAGATGCTGCAGGCTATCCCCGAAGGATTTGGCGTCATCACCGCTGATGATCTGAATCTCGAACTGGCTGAGAACCCGGACCTTGTCGTCATCGACGTACGTCGCCCGGAGGAAGTTGCTACCAACGGTTACATTGACGCTGAGAACATTCTGTTCATCCCGCTTGAGGATTTCATTGCCGAGATGGACATGTGGCCGGCCGACAAAGACACACCGATCGTCGTCTATTGCGGCAGCGGCCATCGCTCGACCATCGCCATGACGATTTTGTGGTCGTACGGCTACACCGACGTGCGCAGCCTGAAGGGTGGCTTCGCCGGCTGGTTCGACGCCGACTACCCGGTCGTTGCGCCGGAAGCGGCCGCCACCGATGCGACCGCCGGCGCGCCGGCCGACCTGGACGTGGCCTTCGCCACATTCCTGGCCGACATGCAAGGGTACAACACCATCAGCATCGAGGACCTGAATCTGGCGCTGGTAGAGGACCCGCCGCCGTTCATCCTGGACGTGCGCGAGCCGGCTGAGTTGGAAGAGAACGGCCACATCGAAGGGGCGGTCAACATCCCGCTGCGCGAGGTAGCCGACAACATCCAATACCTACCGAGCTTCGATACGCCTATCGTCAGCTACTGCGGCAGCGGTTGGCGCTGCACCATCGCCCTGACGGCGTTGGAAGGCATGGGCTGGCAAGACGTGCGCGGTCTGAAGGGTGGCAGCTTTGGCGGCTGGGTCGACGCGGGCTATCCCGTGGTCGAAGGCGCCGCCGCCGAACCGCTGGAACTGAATGTGGCCGAGCCGGATCCGAATCTGGTGGCGGTCATGCAGGACATGCTCCAGAACGTGCCGGAAGGCTTCGGCGTCATCACGGCCGATGATCTCAATCTGGCTCTGGTCGAAAACCCGGACCTCATCGTGATCGATGTGCGTCGTGAAGAGGAACTGGTCGAAAATGGCTTCATCCCGGCTGAGAACTGGATCCACATCCCGCTGGAGCAGTTCATCGAGCAGATGGACGAATGGCCGGCCGATCTGGACGCACCGATCGTGGTCTACTGTGGCAGCGGTCACCGCTCCACAATCGCTATGAGTATTCTCTGGAGCTACGGCTACAGTGATGTCAAGAGCCTCAAGGGTGGCTTTGGTGGTTGGGCCGAGGCCGGTTATCCGGTTGAGGAGTATGCGCTGCCGTAATTTGTCCGCAGCACCCCGTCTATTCCGACCGGGGCGCTAGTTTGACATAACAAAGGAGGCCCGCGAGGGCCTCCTTTTCCTGTTCTGCTGTCGTGGGAAATGTAACTGGGCGGTTGTTGGCTGACACCGGGTGGATCTAGCGACTATGACTATCAGGTTCTGCGCCGCGATATGCTAAGTTCGGCCGCCCCGCGATTTAGCAAATCGCGTCACAGGTTACGCGGTCTCCTAAGCATCGTACGATCCGGCTGTGACGTCGCCGCCTTCGCCAGTCCAGTTGGTATGGAAGAACTCGCCGCGCGGCTGGTCTATCCGCTCGTAGGTGTGGGCGCCGAAGTAGTCCCGCTGAGCCTGGAGTAAGTTGGCCGGCAGCCGGTCGCGCCGGTAGCCGTCGTAGAAGGCCAGCGCGCTGGACATGGCCGGCACTGGCACACCCAGCGATACGGCTGTGCTGATGACGCGACGCCACGCTGCTTCCGCCTGCTGAACCTGTTCCGTGAAGTACGGGTCGAGTAACAGATTGGCGAGGTCGGGGTCGTTGTCGAAGGCGGCTTTGATGTCATCCAGAAAGGCGGCGCGAATGATACACCCGCCGCGCCACATGAGAGCGATATTGCCATAGGCCAGCCCCCACTCATACGCTTCGGATGCGGCCCGCATGAGCATGTACCCCTGTGTGTAGGAGACAATTTTGGAGGCATAAAGCGCTGCTGCCAGATCGTCAATGAGCGCTTGCTGGTCGCCCGTGTGGCGCGGAATCTCTGAGCTGAGGACGGCCGCCGCCTCGGCGCGCTCGTCTTTCAGCGCGGACAGAAAGCGAGAGAAGACGGCCTCGCCAATCAGCGTCAGCGGCACACCGAGTTCGAGCGCGGCCGTCACGGTCCATTTGCCTGTCCCCTTCTGACCGGCCGTGTCCAGAATCTTGTTCACCATCGGCTCGCCATCTTCATCGTCGTAGGCCAGGATGTCGGCCGTGATCTCGATGAGGTAGGAGTCCAGCACGCCGCTGTTCCAATGGGCGAAGACCGCGCTCATTTCATCGGCCGACAGGCCGAGCGCATGGTTCATGACGTCATACGCCTCGCAGATCAACTGCATGTCGCCATACTCGATGCCGTTGTGGACCATCTTCACGAAGTGGCCCGCCCCTTCCGCGCCTACCCAATCACAGCAGGGCGAGCCGTCGGCCACCTTGGCCGCAATGCCCTGGAAGATCGGCTTCACATGGGGCCACGCTTCCGGCGCGCCTCCGGGCATAATCGATGGGCCAAAGCGTGCTCCTTCCTCACCGCCGGAGACGCCCGTGCCAATAAACAAGATGCCTTTCTCGGCCAGCTCGCGTGTGCGTCTCGTCGTGTCGGGGTAGTGGGAGTTGCCGCCGTCGATGATGATGTCGCCCGGCTCCAGCAGCGGGACGAGCTTCTCGATGGTGGCGTCCACCGGCCAACCCGCTTTGACCATCAACATCACCCGTCGCGGCCGTTTCAATGCCGCAACCAGCTCTTCGAGGCTGTGCGTGCCGATGACCTTCGTCCCTTGCGCTTCGTTTTCCAGAAAGCGGTCGACTTTGCTGGTCGTGCGGTTGTAGACGGCCACGGTGAACCCGTGGTCGTCCATATTCAGGACAAGATTCTGGCCCATTACGGCCAGTCCGATTAATCCGATGTCAGCTTGCTGATTCATACCTATCCTCTGTCTACTGTGAGATTCGTATCGTTTCAGTTTGTATGGGAAGCCGTTGCGTATCCAGCAGGGCGGGCAGCCGGATCGATCATCTCATGCTCAATGCTTGCCACTTCTTTCGCCACTCCTGCCGCGCCTGTTCTCAGAGCGCAACCTGTTGGATCCTCTCTATGATGACATCTACAGGTTCCTCAATGGATAGTATAAGCGCTTCCGTTTCGTCCGGGCGCTCCAATGTCTCAAACTGGCTGCGCAGCATGGCGGGTTTCATGTAATGATCCTCGCGGGCCAGCATACGCTGGGAGATGAGATCGAAATCGCCATCCAAAAAGACGAACTGGACGTTGTCGGCAACGGCTAACTGATCCCGATACTGTTTCTTCAGCGCAGAGCTAGCCAGGACACCGACCTTGCCCCCGTCCAGATGCTCCTGAATCAGACCCGCCAGTGTGGCCAACCACGGGGCGCGATCCGCATCGTCCAGCGGTTGTCCGCTGGCCATCTTGGCCACACTTTCCGGGGAGTGGAAGTCGTCCCCGTCGTAGAAGGAGCAGTGCAATGCGCGGGCCAGCGCCTGGCCAATCGTCGTCTTGCCGGAGCCGGAGACTCCCATAATCACATAAAAGCCCGGCGGTCGCTGCGTCATAGATTGAAATCCTCGCCGTGCACCCGGTAAAGTTTCTCGCCCGCCTTCGGGACACAAAGGATGCCTTCTTCTTCGCGCCCCCGCCAGGCGGCCGGGTCGATTGGACGGCTACGTCCGGCGGCAGTTGGGTGGCCATAGAGACATTGGCCCGCGGATACTCGACGCCCTGTACGTAGCGTACGTGGGTGCTGTGTGCCAGCACGCCCAGCGGAACGTGCTCGAAGCGCACCCACTGTTGCAACCCTGCGCACCTGATCGTCGTTCAGCAACCCTGTATCGGCAACAGCATAAATCATAACCAATCGTCCTGGACCCCGCTAAACGCTAGAAAGCCGCCATCGACGGGGACGGTAATGCCGGTGCCGAAGGCCGAGGCCGGAGACAACAGCCAGAGCACCGTGCCCAGCAGTCTTTCCGGATGACCAAAGCGTCCCATCGGCGTGCGATCGACAATGGTCTGGCCCCGCTCCGTCAGGCTGTCATCGTCATTTTGCAGCAAGGCGCGATTCTGTCTACCCAGAAAGAAGCCGGGCGCCAGGGCATCGACGCGTATCTTCGGACTATACGTCCGGGCCATAGGGACGGCAAGCCACCGGGTGAAGTTTCTGGCATCAGTCTTGGCTGCCGCACAGCAGACGAAACGGGTCAATGGCTGCATGGTCGCCATCGATGACAGATTGAGGATGGTCCCCTTTTTGTTGGGCAGGCATCTGCCGGCCAAAGACCTGGCTGGGCAACAGGGTGCCTGTGAGATTGAGATCGAACACAAATCGGAGCGCCTCGGGCGGCAACTCGAAGAAGCTCTTGTCCGGTCTGGCTGTAGCTTCCAGATGGTTGCCGTCAGCAGCATTGATCCGGATGTATACCGGCCGTAGATGGAGACGACTTTCTCCAGCGCCCCTTTCAGCAACGGTTGATCAACCAAGTGGAGCTGTTCGTCAACGGCCGCTCCTTGGGCACCAAGTTCTCGAATCTGGAGATTGCGCCGGCCGGCGGGTTGGTCTGGTTTGCGCCGTTGCAAATGGGCAGCAATACTTTGTATGCTGAAGGCACCAGCCGCTATGGCCGGGC
Source organism: uncultured Chloroflexia bacterium (assembly GCA_963715935.1). Taxonomy (GTDB): domain Bacteria; phylum Chloroflexota; class Anaerolineae; order Promineifilales; family Promineifilaceae; genus Promineifilum. The sequence continues at coordinate 196,241 of CAVQSM010000013.1, forward strand.
GATCACCCATACCATTGAGCAAACATGAGCGCTCAACGGCGTCAGGCAGGCTGCGGCGCTTGCGGGGTGGGTCGCAGAAGGTGGGATGGGTGGACGGTCGGGTGTGCTGGCTGCTGTGCAGCTTGTCACCAATGACGGCCTACCGGTAGCTGGCCCGGAGCAGCGGGTCTATTTTGATTTGCAGGGCGCGGGCCGGTTGCTGGTTAATCAGGGAACACCGACCGGAACCCGAGTGGTGACAACCGCCAACGGGCGGGCCGCTATTCGCCTACTGGATCCGGGCTCCGGCGATGCCCTGCCGGTGACCGCCGAAGGATTACCCGTGCTGCGGTTGGATCTCGATCAGGCCCGCGGTCGCTAGGGTTAAGACGGGTAGTTGAAAGCGACTGCCGCCAGGGTGCAGACACTATTGACAAGGAGTTGATTGCTGATGAGTAAGAGAATTATCACGCTCGGTGAAATCATGCTGCGCCTGAAGCCACCGGGATTCGAGCGCTTTTTCCAGTCGTCTGTGCTGGAAGCGACATTCGGTGGAGGCGAGGGCAACGTGGCCATTTCGCTGGCGCTGTTTGGCCAGGATGTTTCGTTTGTAACGGCGTTGCCCGCCAATCCGATTGCTGATGCGTGCACACGTTTCCTGCGAAGCTACGGCGTGGACACCAGCCACATTGCCCGGCAAGGTGAGCGCATGGGGATCTACTTCTTGGAGGCGGGCGCCAATCAGCGGCCGTCCAATGTCGTCTACGACCGCGCCCATTCGGCTATCGCCACTGCCGAAGCCGGCGTGTTCGACTGGGACGCTATCTTCGCCGGCGCGGGCTGGTTTCACATCACCGGTATTACTCCGGCCCTCAGCCAGACGGCCGCTGAACTGTCGTTGGCGGCCGTTCAGGCGGCGCGAGAGCGCAACGTGACCATCTCGTGCGACTACAACTTCCGCAAGAAATTGTGGCAATATGGCAAACGTGCCCACGAGGTGATGGGTGAACTGGTCCGCTATGTGGACGTCGGCATTGCCAACGAAGAAGACTGCCAGCGTTCGCTTGGCGTATCGGTTGGCGAAGGGGAGTGGGAGGCAGCCGTTTCTTCCGGCGAACTGGACACCAGCCGCTACAAAGCGCTGGCCGAGAAGATGTTCCGCACCTTCCCAAACCTGAAGGTACAGGCGATCACCTTGCGTGAGAGCTTCAGCGCCAGCCATAACGGCTGGTCAGGCTGTTTGTACGACGGCTCCGACTTCTATGTCAGCCGTCGCTATGACATCACCGATATCGTCGACCGGGTTGGTGGCGGCGATTCTTTCGCGGCCGGGTTGATCTATGGTCTACACACGGGTTTGGATAAGGTGGACGCGCTTGAATTTGCGGTAGCGGCGTCCTGTCTCAAGCATGCTATTGGTGGGGATGTCAATCTGGCGACGGTTGCCGAAGTGAACCGCCTCATGGGCGGAGATGCCTCCGGTCGGGTGCAGCGGTAGCAAGAACGGTCAGCCCGACTGAAACAAAACGAGACCCCTCGCTGCGAGGGGTCTCGTTGTTTAACTCAGACTTTGGGTTGCGCTGGGGCTTAGAAGCCCATGCCGCCGCCCATGCCACCCATTCCGTCCATACCGCTCATGTCAGGCATGGCCGGGGTATCTTCCGGCATGTCGGTGATCAGGGCCTCGGTCGTCAGGATCATGGCCGCGATGCTGGCTGCGTTCTCCAGTGCGCCACGGGTCACCTTGGCCGGGTCGATGATGCCTTCTTCGAGCATGTTCGGGTATTCGCCGGTCATGACGTTGAAGCCGATCTTCGTGTCGCCCTTCTCTTCCTGCATGCGGCGGACGTTCTGGATGATGACGTCGCCATTCAGGCCGGCGTTGGCGGCCAGCTTGCGCATCGGCGCTTCCAGCGCGTGACGCAGGATGTTAACACCCGTCGTCTGGTCGCCGGCAGGCATCTCAACACTGTCCAGCGCAGGCAGAGCGTTCAGCAACGCCACGCCGCCACCGGGCACAATGCCTTCCTCGACGGCCGCGCGGGTGGCGCTCAGGGCGTCCTCAACGCGGTGCTTCTTCTCTTTCAGCTCGACCTCGGTCGCTGCGCCGACGCGGATGACCGCGACGCCACCGGCCAGCTTGGCCAGACGTTCCTGCAGCTTCTCGCGATCGTAATCGGAGGTGCTGCGGTCGATTTCGGTCTTGATCTGCTCGACGCGGCCGGCGATCAACTTGTCGTCGCCCTTGCCGTCGATGACGGTGGTGTCGTCCTTGGTGGAGATGACCTTGCCGGCCTGGCCCAGATCGCTGATCTGAACCGTCTCCAGCTTGCGGCCCATCTCCTCGGTGATGACCTCGCCGCCGGTCAGGGTAGCGATATCCTGCAGCATCGCCTTGCGACGGTCGCCGAAGCCGGGGGCTTTGACGGCCAGCGCGTTGATCATGCCGCGCAGCTTGTTCAGGACCAGCGTGGCCAGCGCCTCGCCGTCGACATCTTCAGCGATGACGACGAGATTCTTCTTGCCAATCTGGACCAGCTTCTCAAGAATAGGAACGATGTCCTGCGCCGAGCTGATCTTCTTGTCGTAGATCAGGATGTAGGCGTCCTCGATGACTGCTTCCATGTTGTCGGTGTCGGTTACGAAGTAGGGGCTGATGTAGCCACGGTCGAACTGCATACCTTCGACATACTCAGTCTCGAACTCCAGACCCTTCGACTCCTCAACCGTGATGACGCCGTCTTTGCCGACTTTGTCCATGACGGTGGCGATCAGCTGGCCGATCTCTGCGTCCTGCGCCGAAATGGAGGCGACGGAAGCGATTTCGTCAAAGCTGTCGATGGAGATAGCCATGTTACGAATTTCATTGGCCAATGCTGCGGTACCGGCCTCGATGCCCTGCTTCAGCAGCATCGGGTTGGCGCCGGCGGCCACGTTCTTCAGACCTTCATGGATCATCATCTGGGCCAGGACGGTGGCGGTGGTGGTGCCGTCACCGGCGATGTCGTTGGTTTTGATGGCCGCTTCTTTGAACAGTTGAGCGCCCATATTCTCGTACGGGTCTTCCAGTTCAATTTCTTTGGCCACGGTCACGCCGTCGTGGGTGATGGTGGGGGCGCCATACTTCTTGTCGATGGCCACATTGCGGCCCTTCGGGCCGAGGGTGGTGGCGACAGCGTTGGCCACCGTGTCGATGCCGCGCTTCAGCTTGCGGCGAGCTTCATCAGAAAATGCTAGTTGCTTGGACATGTTGGGGTTCCTCCGTCTTTCTTATTTCTCGACGATCGCCAGGACGTCGGTCTCTTTCAGAATCAACAGCTTCTTGTCTTCGACCTTGATCTCGGTGCCGCCATACTTGGCGTAGAGGACGGTGTCGCCGACTTTCACGTCCATCTCGACGCGCTTGCCATCATCATCGCGACGGCCTGGACCAACAGCAATGACGGTCCCCTCTTGCGGCTTCTCTTTGGCCGTTTCCGGCAAGACAAGGCCGGACGTTGTCGTCGCTTCGCGTTCTTGGGGTTCAACGACCAGGCGGTCGCCAAGTGGCTTGAGTTTCATAGCCATGGTGAAACATCTCCTTTGGAAAGTGTGACTAAATTGTCAAAATTGACAAATTGGGATTGTGCATTAGCAAACGCGGCATGCGAGTGCTAAACCAAGACAAATTGTAGCAAAAATGGGGTGAATGTCAAGGGGTTTTTAGCAGTCTCGGCCCAACTCTGCTAATTCATACGTCTTTCTAAGGTGCCGTGCCCAGCGTGGCCCGGCGACACTCCAGCAGACCGTCGTTGGCGCTCTCAACCAGGAGAGGGTTGGTGCTGGAATCCAGCACTTGTTCGAACAGCGGAACGGCTTGGGGACATTCGTTCATGTCACGGCGAATGAAGGCCGTCGCCAACATATTGAAGAAACGAGCATTCAACTCATTGGCGCTGCCATACATCTCGACCGCTTTAGTCAATGCATCGATGGCCAGCGCGTAGTTGTTCTGCTGGAAGTACGCTTCGCCCAGTCGCCCCTGAGCGCGAGCAACATCGGGGTTGAGCCGCACCGACTCCAGCGCATTTTCCTGGGCCAGCGGCGCGTCGCCCAACTGCAAGTACATGTAGGCTCGCCCGTCGTACGCTTCGGCATTGTCCGAGTCGACACCGATCGCGTCTTCAAACGTCAGCAGGGCGTCCGGGATGCTGCTGGTCCCGAAGTAGTTGTAGGCCAGTCCAATATAGAGGTCCGGGTTGTCCGGATCCGCCTGTAATCCCAACTGGTACTGTTCGAGGGCGCTTGGGTAGAGACCTTGATAGGTAAACACGGTGGCCATGTAAAGGCGAGCAATCGGGTTGTCCGGGTCGAGCCGGACGGCATCATCGGCGAACAACTGTGCCTGCTCATACTGGTCCGGGTCACCCTGCAGGACGAGTCCGCCGGCGGCATACGCGTGGGCAGTGGAGTTATTGGGATCGATATTGATCGCTTTGCGCGCAGACTGGGCAGCGCTGGCGTACTGCAATGCTGCCGCACTGGTCTGGCCCAGATCGCCCAGACGGTCGCCCTCAGCCAGATAGGCGGCAGCAGCGGCCGTCCAGACATCAGCACTGTCCGGCGCAATAATGGTCGCCTGCTCCGCGCGTTCAACGGCGCGCTCTGCATACCCTTCCTGCACCAGCAGGTCGACCAGCCGAATATAAAACTCGACATTGCTCGGGTCGGAGCCGAGCGCCTGCTCATACGCTGCGATCGCTTCTTCGTATTCGCCATCATTCTTGCTGAGTTCGCCAAGCACCGCGTACTCGGTGGCGGAACGCGTTGGTTCCTTGGTTGGAGTGGGCACAATTGCCTCTCGAACCTCTTCGGCGTTCTGGATCACATACAGGCTGACGGCGATGCCGAAGAACACAAAAATGACCAGCAGGCAGCTTGGCCCGCGGCGGGGATGGCGTGGTGGTTTGCGCTCAATAATCATAAGCAGTCGTCAGCGAGGGTTGGTCGGACCGGCGTCTCAGCCATGCCGGACCGCGATCGTCGCCATAGTAATCAAGTTGAAATCGTGCGCGGTAGACCGGCCCCTCTTGCTCGTCAGCATGGTAGCATTGCCCCCACACTGGGGCAAGCAACCTAATGAGCGCTTAACTGTGGCCAAACCGAGTGGCAGGGTGGGGAAACGATGTTCAGCGAGGGGGTCGGTGGCGCAGCCGCCAGAGGAGGCCGACCGGATAGCCGACCATCTTGGCCAGATCGCCGACCAGACGAATGATCGGAATGAGGGCAAAGGCGCGCAGCCGGGGCCACGGTCGCCAGCCCCAGGTGTTGGGTAGCAGTCGCTCGGCCGGGCGGCGGGAGTAGACTCCGACACCCAGCAGCAGGAAGACCCAGCCAAACCATTTCTCGCGCCAGATGGCCAGCAAGATGAGCGGCAGGGCGATCAGATAGGTGGCGTAACGGACAGCATGGCGTTTTGGCCAGAGGTTGGCTCGACCGTCACCTCGGGCGTAGTTGTAATATTGCTGTGCGTAACTGGTGAGCGACGAACGCGGTCGGAAGTAGGCGATGGCCTGGGGCGCAAACGGGAAACTGCCGTAGCGCGCCATCAAATCCTGATCAAAGAGAATGTCCTCACTGTGCTCCAGCCACTCCGGGTAACCATCGACGCTGGCCCAGGCCGACTTGCGAAAAGCGACCGACCGGCTGGAGGGTAGAAATTTCTCCGGCTTCACATCCTCGACGTTGGGGAGGACGGTTGCGCCCATGACGACCTCGAAATCGGTATAGGGATCGGCTTCGAACCAACCGCTCACCACAGCTACGCGCGGATCGGCAAACGGCTCCAGCAGTTGTTCCAACCAACAGGGTGACAGGACCACACCGGCATCGGTGACGGCGATGACGTCGCCGGTGGCCCGGCCAATTGCTCGATTTCGGCCCTGGCTGATGTTGGCCCCCGGGGCCGGAATAACCTGGAGCGGCAGCCACTGCCGGTACTCATCCAGGATGTCGATGGTGTCGTCCGTTGACCCACCATCACAGAAGACAATCTCGTCCGGTTGTCGAGTCTGGTCGATGATCGAGTCGAGCAGCGGCCGAATGGCCTCCCCTTCATTGAGGATGGTGGCGATGAGTGAAACCTTCATGATAGTATCTAGCAGATACAACACGCTTTGCGACGATTCGTTGCACACTGGCCAGACAAGAGCGACCCGCTGCCCATTGGCGGCAGGCGACAGCCCAGAGTTGGAGATGCCCCATGAACGCGACCGACCTGATCGAACTGCTTTCGCACGGTAACCAGCTGAAGCGCACGACCCGCACCGGCTGGGCCCAACGCGGCATTGTGGAGCCGGAAGACGTCGCGGCGCACAGCTACGGTGTGGCCTATACGGCGCTGGTGCTGGCGGAGCTGGTTGATGAGCCGGTGGACCTGGGAGATGTTCTGGCGATGGCGCTGTTGCACGACTTGCCAGAGAGCCTGACCGGCGACCTGCCTACGCCCTTGTGGCAGTTCTATTCCCGAGAGCAGAAGAAACCGGCCGAAGCGCTGGCGCTGGAAGCGATTGCCGGGGCGACGCCCTTGAAGAGCAGGTTCATGCGCTGGTGGGAGGCGCTTGAAGAGGACAGCACACCCGCTGCCCGGATTGTCCACGATGCTGATCGCCTCGACCTGTACTTACAGGCGACCATGTATGAGCAGCAGACCGGCAACCGCCAACTGGCGGAGTTCTGGGAAACGCCCCATGTGTTCCACTATGCGTTGTCACAATCTGTCTACGACGAGCTACGACGACGACGGGACGATTCGTAGACCTCCGGCTCAATTACTCTTTCGTTAATCTGAGCGCCCGGACGTTGGCAGGCTGTCCCGATTCAGGGACAATGAGAGGCTGTGATAAGTCGAAGAAGACATAGCTTCTATCTGCTTGGGCTGGCCCTGTTTCTGGCTTTGTGGCTGCCGGTTTCTGTTCTGGCGCAGGACGCCGCCCCTACCGCCGCACCCGAGACCAACACGACTGCCACTACTCCCACTGACGGCATTCCCCAGATTCACGCCGTGCAGGAAGGCGAGACACTGACTTCTATTGCGCTGACCTACGACGTAACTGTCGAAGCGATTCTGACGGTCAACGCGCTTGAGAACGGGGACTTCTTGCAGATTGGGCAGGAGCTGCTGATTCCCGGTGGCACAGGTGAGGAGGTGCCGGGGCTGTATACCGTGCGCCTGGGCGACACGTTGCGTGGCATTGCTAGTGACTTCAACACCAGCGTGACAGATGTGGCTGCCGCCAACAGACTCGTGCAGCTCCGTCCCCCGCTTCAACCGGGCCAGCTGCTCTCGGTCGTCAGTCGCACTGGATCCGACCAGCCGCAGCCGATGACGGGACGACCGCATTTGGTAGCTCCGGGCGAAACGCTTTTGACCATCGCCTCTGCTCATGATCTATCGCCTCTGGCATTGGCCGCGGCCAATGATCTGGATGCCGGCGATCCGGTCTTTGTCGGGCAGCGCCTGCGCATCCCGGATGAAAGTGTGCAGTACCGCGATTTGCCCGCCGGCTGGGTGGAACTGCGCGTACGGCCCGGCGTAGTTAACCAGGGGTCTACGGTGTCGGTCTACGTTCAGAACCTGGAAGAAGGTGTACCGGAAGGACGCCTGGGCGAGCAGTCGCTGCAGTTCACACCCTTTGGACGCGGCTATGTGGCGCTGCTTGGCGTTGACGCGTTCACTGAGCCGGGCACCTATGAGCTGACAGTGCAGAGTGCCGCCGAGTCCGAGCCATCGTTGCAGTACGATCTGCCGATTGTCGCCACGGCCTATGACACGCAGTACATCAACGTGGATGATGCGCTGGATGGCTTGCTTGATCCGGAGCTGCGGGCCGGAGAAGATGCGTTCCTTAAGACATTCTATGCTCGGTTCGACGAGACACAGCGCTGGAGCGGCCCATTCCAGCTGCCTGTTGGCAACGCCTTTGTGACGGCAGGGTATGGCGGTCGCCGCTCGTACAACAATGGGCCGATTGAGATCTACCACACCGGCACTGACTACGCCGCGCCGGAAGGGACGCCCGTTCTGGCTCCAGCTGATGGCGTTGTCATTTTTAGTGATGAACTGGAACTGCGCGGGGGCTCGGTGATCATCGACCACGGATTGGGCGTCATGACCGGCTACTACCATCTGGTGGAACGGCTGGTTGAAGTGGGCGATGAGGTGGTGGCGGGCCAAGAGTTCGCCAAGGTTGGTAACACAGGTCTTTCAAGTGGTGCGCATCTTCACTGGGATCTCCGAGTCATGGACGTTCCTGTCGATGCGCTGCAATGGACTGAGCAAGCCTTCCCCTAGCGTCCGCCGCCTCTAATCGTTGGCAAGCCACGCCGCTGCTGTTACAATTAAGGGGTTGTAACGACCTCGAAACACGTTTTGCCCCTTGATACAGGAGATATTAGTGACCCAGACCCAGGTCCAAACAGCGGCTTATTGGGGATCAGGATTCACGCTTTCGGATTCTGACCTCGAGCACATCCTTAATCACTTTCTGGAGACTGGAAAGCCGCAGACGGCCGGCGCCCTGGCCCGTCTTATTATTGCCAAACGAGTGCGCCAGCAGGCCGCGGACCTGAAGCGCCTGATGACTGATCGCACCGTCTACCAGCCCCAAAAGAGCTATGAGGTCGGCGATCAGCTTGTGTTCCCGGCCCAGAAGTTGGCCCATGGAACCGTGACGGCCATTCGCCCCGGCTTTAACCCCGAGTATGGCGCCTTCAATGTGATTGCCGTCGAGATGAAGGGCAAGAGTCGCGAGTTCGCGGCCGACTTCACGATCTCCCATCCCCTCAACGCGACTGAGCCGGATGAGCTGCCGGAGAAGATGGCCGAGGATATCGAAGCATTGTCGACGCTCTACGCCGATCAGGTGGCTACGAAGATTACGGCTATGCTGGAGGAGCGCGAGGAGACGATTCGTTGGGACGATGTCTGGTTCCTGGAGTCACTCCTGGCGGAGGTCAATATCGGCCACCTCCATCTGACCGAAGCAATCCTCGAGATTTCCGAAGGTGGTCCGCTGACAACGGCCGAGATTCTGCCGCAATTAGAGCTTGACCCCGGCGTCGACGAAGAAGTGCAGACGTTCTCGCTCAATCAGGCGCTCATCGAAGATGATCGCTTCGAAAACGTGTCGCCGACTGGCAGTGTGGTCTGGTATCTAAAGCGCATGGAGCCAGAAGCAGTTCGGATGACGCCGGAGCGGCTGGTGTATGAGCCGATCCCGTACGACCGGGCGCTGCTGACACCGGAGCATCGGGCGCTGGAGCAGGAACTGGCCGATGAGTGGTCCGACCTGCCGGCCCAGGGCGAGACCCAGCCCGTTGTCCTGTCGCTGACCTATCCGCACCGCTGGGCCGGTACCTTGCCGCTTTCCGCGAGCACGCGGGCGCTGTTCCCCGATCTCGGTTCCCGGCGCTATCGCGTTACCCTGGTGGACGACGATACGCAGGCGGAGTTGCCTGCATGGGTGGTCCCGGACGGCCGCTATATCGACGGGCTGGAAGCATGGTACAAAGACAACGCTATCCCGGTCGGTGGGTTCATTCATTTGAAGCCCGGCCCAGAACCGGGTGTGATCATGCTGGGCTATGACCGTCGCCGCGCCCAGCGCGAATGGGTCCGGTTGGGGTCCATTCGTGACAATCAACTTCAGTTTGAGTTGGAGCGCCGTTCCATTCCGTGCGGTTATGATGACCTGCTCATTGTCGGTACGGATGTCGTGACGGCCGTTGACGCCCACTGGCGTCGGGCCGAGTCGTCAGGCCGGTCCATTGCTTCGCTGCTGGCGGAAATTTTCCCATCGCTGGCCAGCTTGACGCCGCAGAACACCGTCCACATGAAGACGCTCTACAGCGCGATGAATATGCTCAAGCGACTGCCGCCCGGACCGCTCTTTGCGGAGCTTGTGCGACACCCTGCCTTTGTCTCGGTCGGTGACCAATATTGGCAGTTCAATAGCGACTTGTGGAAAGGCGCCTAGGAGAATACGACTTTGTCCAACAATCCTCGTCCGAAGATCAGCGCGGCCCATTTACGACGGGTTACGCCAGACACCAACTTCTATATTGATTACGGTTGGTGGGATGAGTCGAACCTGGATCTAAAGACCTACCTCTATACACGATTGGCCATCGGTGATGACCTGGGTCCGGAATTGAATGTAGATCAGGTCGACCTGGTCGACTCCCGCACGGGCGAGGTGCGGCAGGTCGATGCGTTCCAGTACCTCGTCCAGTCCCATTACAGCCGCAACGCAAGCGATGTCGGGACGCAGGGATCCCTGGTTGACGCGGTCTTTGGTGTCCTGTTGGCCAACAGCAATGAGCCAATGAGCATAAGCGACATCGCTGGACGTGTAAACCGGCCGACAGAGCTGCTCATCCGTACCTTTGGTGGGAGCCAGGTCTACCACGGTATCCGCCCCATCTTCGACGACGATTAGCCAGAAGCCCCGGCTGCTCCTGAGATGAACGCCAGCCAGGGTCAAGTTGCGGTTGACGTACGCCTGTACGGTGCCTTGCGCCGCTACCGCCCGCCTGATGCTCCCGGCCCGCCCCATCATCCGTTCTCCATTTACCTGTCTCCCGGCCAGAGTGTGAATCACGTTGTCGCGGTGCTGGGCATTCCCGATGGCCTTGTCAATGCGGCGGCCGTCAATGGTGAGGCAACAGAGCTGTCGACCGGCCTTCAGGACGGTGATACAGTTGCCCTGTTCCCGCAGTCGGCTGGTGGTTGCCCATTGGGTGGTTCGTGTTGACGCGCCTCCCGCCGCCCATTAAAATTGCGCTGGATTACGTTTGCCCCAGTAGCTCAAAGGATAGAGCGACGGACTTCTAATCCGCAGGTTGGGGGTTCGAGTCCCTCCTGGGGCACTGATTGAGTTAGGCCCACTGGTCCATCTGGATATCCCATGACAACAAAACTATTTCGTGTGGCTGACATGGTGGCTGCTGAGCAAGCAGCCGACAAAGCGGGTTGGTCATACGACAAGATGATGGAGACAGCCGGGCGACGCGTAGCCGAGGCCGTTATGGAGCGCTGGGAAGTCGACGAGGCCGAGATTCTTGTGCTGGTCGGCCCGGGCAACAATGGAGGCGACGGGCTGGTAGCCGGGCGGTACCTCGCCGAAAACGGGGCGCGGGTCGGCTTCTACCTGACGGCGCCGCGTGACCCCGCAAGCGACGAGAATCTGCGCCTGGTGGAGGAGATTGGCCTGGATGTGCTGCTTGCCGAGCATGACCAGCGCTATCGTGTGCTGCGCCACCGCCTTCGCCAGACCGAGATAGTTGTTGATGCCCTGCTGGGTACCGGTGTGTCGCGGCCGATTCGCGATCCCATTGCCGGTGTCCTGAAGCAGGTTCGCGTCGCGCTGGACGAGCGCCAGCAAGCGTTGGATGAGTCGATGCGGCCCGCTGTCCTGCCCGTCGCCGCACTCTCCGACGGCTCCGCCCCGTATCTCCGGGCCACATCGGTCATCGCGGTCGATTGTCCCAGTGGACTTAGCTGTGACAGCGGGGAGCTGGATCCGCTGGCCATTGACGCCACCCTGACCGTGACGTTTGCCGGCCCGAAGCGAGGCCATTTTCGGTTTCCCGGTGCGGCGTCGCTTGGCGAGCTCGTCGTGGCCGACATCGGCATCGATCCGGCGCTGCCGGAGGTGGCGCGCCTGCCGGTTACGCTGGCGACACCCGCGCTGGCCCGTTCGTTGTTTCCCGAACGGCCGTTGGACGGCCATAAGGGTACGTTTGGGACAGCGCTGATCGCCGCCGGTTCGGCCGGCTACTGGGGGGCGCCAGTGTTGGCGGCACGCGGCGCGCTGCGGGCCGGTGCGGGGTTGGTGGCGCTCGTTGTGCCGCAGGCCATTCGTCCCACAGTGGCGGGACAATTGCCTGAGGCAACTTACCCGGATGGGCCGGACGAGAAGACTCTGGGAGAGGCGACCGCCAGGCAGCTGGCGTCAGGCAAGCAGACCTATGCCGCGGCGCTGATCGGCCCCGGCCTGGGCGACGCTCGTGGATTTGTCGATGCACTTCTGACAACGCCGGACACGCCGCCGCTGGTCATCGACGCCGATGGCCTGAACGTGCTGGCCTCGCTTGAGCGGTGGGTCGACCGCGTGCCGGCCCATACTGTTCTCACGCCCCATCCCGGAGAGATGGCCCGGCTGATGAACGTGCCGCTGGCGACTGTCCGTGAGGCCGACCGGGTGCAGCTGGCGCTTGACCAGGCGGCCGCTTGGGGCACAGTGGTTGTCCTTAAGGGTGCCTACACCGTTGTTGCCAGCCCGGATGGTGTGGCCACACTCATCCCCTTTGCCAATCCGGCACTTGGCGCCGGCGGCAGCGGTGACGTATTGGCGGGCATCATCGTGGCTCTGCTCGCGCAGGGTTTGAGCGCCCTACGAGGCAGCTGTGCTGGGGGCCTATTGGCACGGTGCGGCAGGGGAGCTGGCGGGCCAGCAGTTGATGGGATCCGGGCTGATGACCAGCGAACTGGCCGACTACCTGCCAGAAGCGCGCCGCCAGATAATTCGGAGCGACTGAGCGGCGTCAGATCCTTAACGATTGTTGCGATCCCGGATGGCCCATGCTATTATATGCATTCGGCCCGCCCGGCGGGCTGTCTTTATGCCGCTTAACATGCGATTGACAACCTGGGGGCTGGTGTTGCTCCGTCCGGAAATGGATGGGCGAATTGAAACGTGCCCCTGTGGAGAAGAGAATCATGTCTGACTTACTATTGAAGGCTTTTGAGAACGATCTCAGCGACGAGCTGCCACGGCTTCGCATTGGCGATACTGTGACGGTCTATGTTCGCATTAACGTGGGCAGCCGCAACGAACGTGTCCAGATGGTGCGTGGCACCGTTATTCGTCTGCGCAACAGCGGGAACAACCGGAACTTCACCGTCCGTCGCATCGCTTCCAACGGCATCGGCGTTGAGCGAACGTTCCTCCTCCGCTCGCCGCTCATCGAGAAGATTGAGATTCAGAGCCACGGCCATGTGCGCCGCTCTCGCCTCTACTTCCTGCGCGAACGGACCGGCAAGGCCACCCGCCTGCGCAGTAAGCGTATCACAACGGCCGAGTAAGCCGCCTGCCCGGCATGAACGGCGTGACACTGCTGCTGAACCGGGTACAATTAGATAATTATCACAAGGTGAAAGACATGTGCTTTCACCTTTTTGCGTTCTGAGTTTGACTTGAAGTTTTGAACACTGATCATGACTACATCTAGCGCTTCTTCCAAACCCGTCATTGGCCTCATGTCCTATCGCAAGGTTGCCGCCCAGGCGACGCCGATCCCTCTGTTCGCGCTCATGCCATCCTACGCCGAGGCGGTGGCAGCTGCCGGCGGCGCGCCGTTGATGATTCCCCTGGGGCTTGACGAAGTCACGCTGGATGTCATCCTCGATCGCGTCGATGGCTTACTGCTGACCGGCGGCGGTGACATGACACCGGTCACGTACCAGAGCGATCGTGATGATCTGGTCGACGATACCGACCCTGATCGTGATAGGGTGGAGATTTACCTGGCGCGACGGGCGATGGAGATCGGCAAGCCAACTCTGGCGATCTGCCGTGGTCACCAGGTGTTGAATGTAGCCCTGGGGGGCACGTTGTACGAGGATGTCCAGCAAATGTTGCCCGGCGCCATGAAACACGACTACTTCGGTCAGTTTCCCCGCGACCACCGGCCGCATGAGGTGATGATCGTGCCGGATGGACGGTTGGCCGAGCTTATGCCTGGCACTGAGCGGATCGAAGTCAACAGTCTCCATCACCAGGGTATTCGCGACCTGGCCCCCGCCCTCGACGTGACGGCCGTTGCTACCGATGGCCTCATCGAAGGCGTGGCGGCACGTGAGCATCCTTTCGCGATCGGCGTGCAGTGGCACCCGGAGAATCTCATCCACGATGACCCCCGGATGCTGGCCTTGTTCCGCGCCCTCGTCAGCGAAGCGGCTGCCCAACGTGCAACTGCTCTGGTTTGATTTCATCCCATACAGGACGCTCGCCATCCCTCAACTGTAAAGTTAGCAACATCCCGGACGTAGCGGGTGGTACTTGGTCGGCCCCCACTGCCGGGATACAATGCAGTCTGATGGGGCTGATGCTGGCGCATTGGCGTCCCCATTCCTTGCACCTGACACAGCTATTACGATAGAAGCCAAGGGAGGCACCGATGAACGCGACTGGATCCACCTGGACGACTGTACGACAGCGGGTGTGGTTTATTGTCCTGGCCTGCCTGATGGCATCGGTGGCGCTGGCGCTGTTGTTTCGTTCAGCTGCGTCTGGCCCCGCCCAGGAGCAGGTCGCGGCGGCGACCATCTCCTTGCCCGCCCGGCAAACTGCACCCGCCATCGGAGTGCGGTTCGTCCCCGGCGAGAGCGACCTGGGCCCACCGCGACACACACACAGCCTCGTCTGGGGCGACATCGACGGCGACGGCGATCTCGATCTGGTGGTCGGTAATGGCGTCTACTGGCAAGATGATATCGGCGGGACAAGGGTGACGCCGCTGGAAGAGATTGACCAGCGTAACCAGATCTACCTCAACAACGGCCAGGGCGAGTTTTCCGTGGAGACTATCACCGCAGGGGACGGTGCGGATGCGCTTGACACGCGGGCCGTGGCCTGGGGCGACTGGGACGGAGACGGCGACCTCGATCTGGCGCTGGCCAACGGCGGGTCGCGCGTTGGCGGTCAGCCCAATCAGGTGTTTGAAAACGTTGACGGCGTGCTGCGCCACGATCCGGAAGCAGGGCTGGGCTGGACCTCCCCGGATGCCAACTGGTCCAGCAGCGTGGCCTGGGGCGATTGGGATGGCGATGGCGACCTTGACCTGGCCGTGGGCAACGAGAATGCCCCCAACCAGGTGTACGAGTTCATTACCGGCACCCTGCAGCTCAGTCCCACTATCGGCATTGGCTGGCAATCAAGCGAAGCGGCTGACGAAGCGATGCCGACCGTGGCCGTGGCCTGGGGAGACTGGAACAATGACACGCGGCTGGATCTGGCGGTGGGTAATTACGGCGCGCCGGACCAGGTATTTCAGAATATTTCCGGCACGCTGCAGCTCGACCCTGCTGCGGGAATTGGGTGGGAAGCACCCACACCGGCGCCGACCCAGACATTTGCCTCGTTGACCCAGGCATTGGCCTGGGGCGACTGGGATGGCGACGATGACCTCGATCTCGCCATTGGCGGCGGCAGCCGGACCAAAGATGTTGGCTCATTTCTCACTGTTTATGAAAACGATGGCGGCCGCTTCCTGCCTGAGCCCGCCTGGCAACAACTTAGCGAGGGGCCGCAGCAGCCGTATTTCGACGCTTACTACAAACCGGCCAGCCTGGTCTGGGGTGATTACGACAATGACGGTGATCTGGACCTGGCTGTTGGCAACAACGCCGGCGAAGCACGGGGCCGGAAGAATCGCATCTATGAAAATGACGGCAGCGGGCTGGCTTTCATGCCAGAGCAAGGCGTGGGCTGGCAGTCGCCGCTCTCGCAGGGGCGCAACGGCGAGACGACCTTTGCGGTAGCGTTTGGCGATGCGGATGGAGACGGGGATCTGGACCTGGCCATTGGCAATGGCGGCGTGGAGAATGGCGGACAGGCCAACTGGGTCTTCATGAACGCGGCTCCGGTTATCGGCTTTTCGGCTGCGCCGGAGCTGACGGAGGAAGCGCGCCCGAGCGTTAGCGTGGCCTGGGGCGACTGGGACGGCGACGAAGATCTTGATCTGGCTGTCGGCAATGTGGGCGAGCCGATCCAGGTGTACGAGTTCATCTCCGGATCGTTACAGTTCAGCCCGACGATCGGCATCGGCTGGGAAGCACCGGTGACCAATACGGCCAATACATCCGATGTGGCCTGGGGCGACTGGGACGGTGACGGCGATCTCGATCTGGCTGTGGGCAACGATGGCGCGCCGGACCTGGTCTATGAGAACGAGGGTCAGGGCGTGTCGCTGCGGCTGGACACCGCCAATGGTCTGGGCTGGCAGTCGGGGCTGACCGACACAACCCGCACGCGCAGTGTCGCCTGGGGCGACTGGGACCAGGATGGAGACCTCGACCTGGCGCTTGGCAAGCGAAACGAACCGGCGCAGGTCTTTGAGAACACAGGAGCCGGGCTGCTGCTGGCTCCCGCCGACGGGCTTGGCTGGCAATCTCCCGAACCAGTGCGGGCCGAGGGCGCTGCGTGGGGTGACTGGGATGGCGACGGCGATCTCGACCTGGCTCTTGGCTCCAGCATCTTTGAGAATGAGAACGACACGCTTACATTGGACCCTCCGAACCGTCTTGGGTGGGAAGGTGGATTCACAGCGACCGACGTCGCCTGGGCCAATGTCGACGGCAGTGGCACGGCTGAGTTGGCTATCATGACGCCGGGGAAAGCTAGAGTCTACCGCCGCGTGCGCGATACGATGCTGGCCTACTGGCAGTCCCGCGACTTTATATCGCCCCAAAGTGCTGCCTGGGGCGACGTGGACGGCGACCAGGACCTCGACCTTGTTGTGGCCAACGCGGACGATGATGGCTTTGAGCCAAACATGGTCTTTGAGAACATCAACGGCCGCCTATCAACCGAAATCCGGCCCGCCTGGCAGACGACTGATCTCAGCGCGGATGGCGATGGATTTACTCAGTCGTACGGAGTGGCATTGGGCGATGTCGACGCGGACGGCGATCTGGACATCGCCTTCGCCAACCAGTGCACGAGCGCTGCTTGTTCGTCTTCCGGGCAGCCCAATAGCCTGTACCTGAACACGTACCAGCAAAGGGCCGCCACGCTGCCGGCCCTCGCCGTACCTTTGCTGGAAGCGACAGATCCTGATAATACGGACGGGGCGTACTTCTATGCCTCGCCAGAGATTGTCAGCAGTAGTGTCATTTCGATTCCATTCAAACTGGTCGACCCCAACGAGACACCTGTTGGCCGCATCGAGGTGTCGTACTCGCGGGACGGGGAGGCGTGGGAAGAGGCAATCCCGACCGAGGAGACACGGACCACCAACCTGTCAACGAGCCCGGATGGGACCGCCCATGAGTTCGGCTGGAACATCTTCGGCAGCGACTTCTTTGGCCGTTCTGACAACGTTGTGATCCGCTTCGAGGTCTTTCAGGCGCCTCCCAGCGCGGATGTGTCACCTGAGAGCTTTTATCGTTATGTCAATGGTGTTTCCGGCTCTTTCCAGAGACCGACCGTCACGGCGACAACGTTCCCCTTCCGCGTCCAGAGCACGCAGATTCGGGTTGTCGATGAGCAAGGTGCTCGTCCCGGCGCGCTCGTCTACCGGCTGCCGGCAGATCAGGTCGACCAGGCGCTGTTAATGCCGGAGCCGCTGCAGCCGCAGGCGACCGACGAAAAGGGTGTGCTCTCCGGCGGCGGGGCGCTGGCGCCGGGTGACCGGCTGCTCGCCTTGTGGCCGGTGCCCGTTAGTCCGGTGACATTCACCAATAAGGCGCGGCTCTTCTACACCAGCGCGCCGATCACCGAAGACGGCCCGCAGCTGACCACCTTCGAAGAGCCGGGCACGGATCCCGCCGGGTCAATCATCACGCTGGTGATTTCGGACAACAATCCGCTTCTGCTGTTCGACCTGGTCGTTTCGCTCGAATGGGACGCCAGCAACGACCCGACCTTCCAGACTGAGCTGACCAACAGCTTCCAGCGGGCGTCGGAGCTGCTCTATGACGTCACCAATGGACAGGCCGCCCTCGGCGAGGTCCACGTCTATCAGTCCAAGGAGCTGTGGCCGGCGGCCGATGTGGTTATCAAAGCCAATAACAGCATCAGGCCCTCTGCCGCGATTGGCGGTGTGGCCCAGGTGCCGATGGCTGAAACGATCATTTCGCCCACCCGGGAGATCACCAACGCCTATGGCGGTGGCCAGATTCAGATGGGTACGGTGTGGGACCCGTTCGGCGAAAATACGGCCGAACTGGGCGATGAATGGTGGCGGGCGCTGGCCCATGAGCTGGCCCACTACCTTTTCTTCCTGCCCGACAACTACCTCGGCGTGGAAGACGGCGTGCTGCGGCGTATCGAATGTCAGGGCAGCTTCATGACGTCCACCTATGATCCGGATTTCAGCGAGTTCCTGACCGGTGACGCCTGGCAGGAAGACCCGGACTGCCAGCGCAGTCTGGCCCAGATAACGACCGGCCGCTCGGACTGGGACACAATTACGGAGTTCTACAAGATGCTCGACGACCGGGAACTGGAGGGGCCGGCGATCTTGCCGCTGCCGGTAACGACGCTGTTCTTCTGGCCCGATCAGGATGGGCGGCCCACGCTGCGCGCTCGCAACTTCGATGTGCGTGATGGCCGTCCGGGGCAGAATAACGCTCGGCTGCGGCTTCCTGGTGGCCAGGCCTATCTCTTCCAGACCCAGGGAACTGACGCGCTGGACGACGATCTCGTCATCCAGCTTGGTACGCCTACCGGCGGCGGCGATCGCCTCAAAGTGCGTGGCGCCCATGCAGGTGATCGACTCTGCCTGATCGACACAAGCCGTAGTCAGGCGTTCATTGGTTGTGACCCTGATCTCACAGCAACGACCGTTTCCATCACGATGACGGAGATGGTTGCCGGCTGGGAACCGCGCATCGAGGCAGCGGCCGTCACCAGCCGGACGCTGGCCATCAGTGTTACCCAGCCTGTCAGTAGTGGCGAACAGCTCAATGTGCAGGTCTTTCCGCTCCACTACTGGTCAGTGCCCAATTTCGCCAATCTTTCCCCGACGGCGACGATGACGGTTTCGGATGATCTGCACACGGCGACATTGACGATGAGCTTGCCGGCGTATGAGGTGGCGATTCGCGTCTGGGCGGACGAAGAACCGCTGCGGGAGAGCATGACCCACCTGCGGCTCAACCCGCCCTGGTGGACGCCGCCGGAAGGGGCAGAGCCGCCGCCCGGCACGATTACGCCGCCCCACGCGTTTGGCGTGGGTGGGCCAACGTCCAACGGGCTGTATGATCCCAACTCCTTCAGCGTGGCAGGCCCGAATGCGATTGGCATCGGTGGCCCGAATGCGATTGGCATCGGTGGCCCGAATGCGATTGGCATTGGTGGTCCGAACGCCATTGGCATCGGCGGCCCTAATGCGATCGGTATTGGCGGCCCGAATGCGATCGGCATTGGTGGTCCCAACGCCATCGGTATCGGTGGCCCTAATGCGATCGGCATTGGCGGTCCGAATGCGATTGGCATCGGTGGTCCCAACGCCATCGGCATCGGTGGTCCGAATGCGATCGGTATTGGCGGCCCGAACGCCATCAGTATCGGTGGTCCGAATGCGATCGGCATCGGTGGCCCGAACGCCATCGGTATTGGCGGCAGCAACAGTGTGTCGGCCAACGCACCTATCCTGTCGGCCGACGCTCAGGTTGTCATCTACAGCAAGCGCGGCTTCTTTGAGGACAACGGGGTCGAGACGCTGCAGCTATTGGGCAGCGCCCCCTCTCGCGACGACCAGGGGTGGCTGACGCCGGTCGGCCAGGCGTATCAGGTTGCCCTGACTGAGGGCATCACTGACCCGCGCAACATCGCCATCAACTACCTGCAGCGGGATGTTCCTCCCGGCTACGAGCATACCCTTAACGTCTACTTCCTTCCGGACGGTTCAACAGAGTGGGAGCGTCTCCCTACCAGTCGCTTCACAGAGAATCTGGCGGTGGCTGATCTGCAACCTGTAGATGGTATCTACTCCATTATGTCAACTATCCAGATGCCGGCGCTGATTCCGGGCTGGAATCAGTTTGCCTATCCACTGCCGGAGCCTCGTTCAGTCACCGAAACGCTGGCTTCTGTTGCCGGGGCATACTCCATCGTCTATGAAGGGTTGCGTCCCGAATCTGAACCGGGCGCGCTGCCGACTACCAACGTGGAAGCGTTTGAGTTTGGCAGATCATACTGGGTTTGGATTCACGGCGATGAGGCGGTGACGCCCTACATCGCGCCGTCGCTGCCGTCGCCGGACGGATATGTGCCCGGCAGCTAGGCGGGAAGCAGGCAGGTAGTGATCAGGCGTGGTTGGCAGCCTGCCACAAGTCTGCCAACTCGCGGTTGAACGTGACGGCTGTCAGGAAACGGTGGCGCAGCTGGGGATCGCTGATGCCTGCCGCGCGCGTCTGTAACAACGTGTAGCCTGCTTCCAGGGCGTCGGCGGCGCGCTGCTGTAAGACGGCATCGTTTCCAGCTACCGGCGCAATCAGACGATAGGCATAGAGATAGATCTGAACAGGAAACTCCAACCCTTCTACGCCTCGCTCATCCACAGCATCCAGAATGCCTAATGCTTCGGCGATCGCTTCCTGGCGGCGGCCAATCGCCGCCAGGGCCACACTGCGGACGCTGCGGGTGTCGATGATGGCTGACTCCATACCCATCGTGCTTCGCAAGGCAAGCGCCTCATCGAGTGCCGCCAGCGCCATCTCTACTTCGCCGGCATCCACCAACGCCTGACCAAAATGGGTCAGCGCGTACGCCAGGTTTCGCTCATTGCCAATGTCCCGGTCGATCGCGATGGCGTCTGCATAATGCCGCCGAGCCTTCTCCAGATCACCCTCGAAGTAGGCGATGAGACCGAGCGTGTCGAGGCTGACCGCATCATTTTCGCGGCTGTCTATTTCACGCATGACGTCGATGGCCTGTTCCTGATAGACGCGAGCAAGTGTGTAATCGCCCAGGTCAAAATAGTTGTTGGAGATGTTCAGGAGCAGGGTTGTTTCGGCGTATCGCCAGCCTGCCTCGCGGCTGAGCGTAAGACCGCGCTGGTAGGTCTCTATTGAGCGGACAAAGTCGCCCTGACCATAATGGATCATTCCCAGCAGATTGATACAACGGATCTCGCCTTGCATATCGCCCATCTCGTCGAAGAGCGCCAGAGCCTGCTGGGCGTAGTCGATGGCCATAGCGTGTTGGCCTTCGTATTGTCGCACGGTGCCCAGGTCGAACAGGCACTCCGCTTCGTAGGCCAGACTTTCGCTTTCGCGCGCCAGCGTCAGCGCCCGCTGCAGCGGCGTATCTGCTTCCCGCATCCGGCCTCGCTGCCACAAGACGCGGCCAATGCGGTGGTATGCTCTGGCCTCGGCCAGCGGATCGCCGGCCGCGATGGCGTGGGCGGCCGACTGCTCGGCTTCGGCAACGGCCCGGTCGTAATCACCGGATAGCAGGGCAAATGAAGCTCGGCGCAGCGCCAGCTCCGCCTCACGGTGAGGCTGCGCATCTGCTGTCACGAGGCTGTCCAGCGATGCCAGATCCGCTTGCTGTTCTGTACGGCGACCGAGCAAACCATACACCGCCTCGCGACCGGTGAGTAAGGCGTATCGCGATTCGATATCGCTGTCCGGCAGCAGCTCAAGCGCACGGCTGTAATAGGAGATTGCCAGTTCATTGTTGTAGCTGTCAGCCGACAGCACACCAGCCCGGCCATAATAGTGGGCGGCTTCAGGCTTCATGTCAGCCCGGTCGTAATGGTAGGCCAGTTCAGCCAGATCCGTCGTGCTGGGTGAGTTGTCCTCTAACAGGCTTTTCTCCAGGGCAGTCGCCGCAAGCCGGTGCAGATAGCGCAGCCGCGAATGGAGCTGCATGCTGTAGGCGGCATCGCGCATCAGCGCATGGCGAAACAGAAAGCGATCATTTCCGACCGGATACCAGATACCTGTTTGCCGGCCCTGGACCATCGTCTCCGCCAAATCTGCCGGGTCCTGAAGCATCCCGCGCAGGACGTGCAGGTCAAACTCCTGCCCGAGGACGGAGGCGACCTGGGTGGTCTCGCGCACCAGACGTGGCGCCTGGTCCAGCCGGGCAACCATGAGCGAATGAATGTCAGTTGGCAGCGCGAGCGCCTGGAGCATGCCGCCCTCCACGTGGCTCTCTATGACTGTCCGTCTTGGGGCATCATCCTGCAAGTAAAGCAGCATCTGCTCGACGAAGAGCGGGTTGCCGCCGGCGTGGCTGACGACATAGTCAGCAATTTCCTCCGAGCCGGTCACGTCGGCCAGCTCGTTCACAAGCGTTCTGGTCACTGAATGTTCCAGTGGCTGCAGGTCTACCAGCGTCTGCGGGGTCCCTTCAGTGACCTGATCGGCCGGCGGGGCCTCGCGGCTGCTGATAAGAATGGCGATCGGGTATCGCTCCATATTGCGGGTCAGCCGGTGCAGAAAGGCGCGAGATTCGCTGTCCAGGGCGTGGGCGTCCTCCAGGTGGATAATCAGTGGCTGCCGCAGGCTGAGCGCTCTGAACAGGTTCTTAAGGGCGTCGGACGTATTCTCAGCACGAAGTTCCGGATCGACCCGTTCAAATAGCGAATCTGGCACCGGCAGCTCGACAAGGTGGGCCAGGAAGGAGCGAGTTCGATCCAGTTCGGCCGCCAGGTCGGCATCCGGGATGCTGCTGATCAAAGCGTCCAGCACGCTGTCAAACTGCCGCTGGTTGGCTGCCTGCGAAGCGGGCTCCGCGATGTGGAAGAGCTGACGCAGCGCATAGCTAAATGCATTAAGTGGTTGGCGGAGAATGTCATCGGTGCGGCACAGCAGGACCTGCGCTCCTGCAGCCGTCGGCGATGTGGCCAGAAAATGGCTGATCAGCCGACTCTTGCCCACACCGGGTTCGCCAACGACCGTTACCGCACCCGCAAACCGGCCTGTCTGGAGCGGGGCGATCGCTGCTTCGAGCGCCTCCAGCTCCCGATCGCGACCGACGAACGGGCCACGGTAGATGGCCGCTGCATGCTGCAGCCGCGCGTCGATGAGTCGGTAGACCGGCTGCGGATTGGCCATGCCCTTGAACTGATAGTTGCCCGCCGATTCGATCACGTACCGTCGTTCAGCGCGCAGGGCGAGCTGGGCATCGAGCCAGATATCGTTCCAATCCGCCGCCATCATCTGTCGTGCCGCTGTATTGACGCCCTGTCCGTAGCAGGTGTACTCCTCATATAGGGGCGAGCCGACATAGCCTGTGTAGGCGATACGGTAAGTCAGTCCGGCCCGCATTTCGATGGCACAGGAGCGGCGCAGATCGAGAACGAAGCTGAGCGCCCGTTCGACGTCGTTCTCCTGGCTCGTTGGTGCGCCCCAGAAGACATGGAAGTTGCATCCTTTGTCATCAAAGCTGATGTGGACACAGACCCCTCCGTACTGGTTTCTGAGCAGGAAGAGGGTCGCCGTAATGAGGCGCAGCTCGTCGAAATCGGGTTCGCCGCGCAGGTTGATGAACAAGGATAGCGCCTGACGAAACTCTCCGTGAAAGGGCAGGGTGAGAATGGAGTCGGGATAGAAGCGCGTAATGAGCGCCGGATCGGGGGACGGCAGGTCGATGGGGCGCTCTGCCGGAGCGCGCCCGGCAAGCCCCACGATTTGCTCGTGATCGGCCGTTGTGCTTTCCGTCACTACGTGGCCGGCCACCGCTGCGGCCAGTGCGGGTGTGGCTACAATCTGTCCTGCCGTCGCCCGGTTCTCGGCTAGGGCGCTCTCGCTGACAGCCGGTCCCTTGAAGTAGTAGATGGCGTGGCCAGATTCGTCTGATTGGAGAATGCCCCACGTAGCCTCGCCCAATGCGAGACCGATCTTGGCCCCAATTTCAAAATCGCCGAGGCGGGTCGTATAGTGCGCCTCGCCGGCCAGATGCTCGCCCATTCTGCCAGGCCGCCGCTACGGCTCGCATGGCGGTGTCAGCGGCGCTCTCGCCCGGTTCTTGCGGGAAGAGGGCGGCGAAAGCGTCGCCGGCATAGTTGGTGATGAAGCCGCCCTGGGCAAAGACACTGGCCACCAGCGGATCGAAAAGGGTTTCGACGAGGTTGGCCAGCACCTCCGCTCCGTACGGGCCGTGGGTAATCAGCGACTCTGTCAGACTGGTGAAACCGGACAGGTCCAGATAGAGGCCTGCGGCGAAGAGACGACCCTGTGCTTCGCCTTCGGCGAGCTTGTCGACAATCAGTTGCGGGATAAGCCGGTGTGAAGCCTGGGATAAGGATCCGGCGTCGCGTGACATAGGAGCATTATACATGACGCTCCGTTTCGAGGTAGGATAGGCGCTGCGCGCGACCGAAGTCGAGCAAGTCGCAACTTTTTATTGTCATCATGGAGGTACCCTTGAGCGAAAGCACAACACCAGCGGGCTGGGTTTTGACCGAGCTGGCAGTTCCCCACACAGAGTTTACCCATTCAGGTCCGGTCAAATCGTTGGAGCAAGCGGCAGAAGAGCGTGGCCAACGCCCGGAACAGGTGGTTCGCAGCATTCTATTTCGCCTTGGCAAAGGTGCCTATGCATTGGTGCTGGTGGCTGGTCCGCAGCAGATTGACTGGAAAGCGCTTCGTAAGGCGGTGGGCCAATCGAGGCTGACGACTGCCTCGGCTGATGAGGTGCGTCAGGTGACCGGGTTCGAGATTGGAGCGGTGGGACCATTCGGTCTGCCGGCACCCCTGCCTGTCTATGTCGACGAAAGCGTCCTCAGCGAAGAGGAGATTTCGTTGGGGTCCGGCGTCCGGGGCACGACGGTCATTCTCAAGTCGGCCGACTTGATGGCCGCGTTAGGAGAGGTGGAGCGTGTCTCCGTGCTGGCAGATTAGCGGCCGTCTATCGGTGTGTTCGCCGTCTGAGCCAGGGCAATGCTGCTCAGCATCAGGTCCAACTGGCTGACCACGAACGGGCGGTCGAAGTTGTTGTAGATGGTGTAGTGGGGGTGCTGCGGCGGTTCGAAGAAGCTGGCGATCCGTTGGGCGTAGTCGATGGTGACCGGATTGTTGCCCCGCGACAGCCGTTCCATGCGCACATCTTCGGTGGCTTCAATCAGGACGAAGATAACGTCCGGATACGCTTCGGCGATTTGTTGACGATGCCGCTCCTTGAAGGTCGCCTGGCCAAAAGCGAGTTCGGTGTGCTGCCGTCTGCAGCTCGCCGATACGGTCGATGATGGTGGCGTAGAACTCGTCACGCATCTCGTCGGTGAACGGCCGGCCATCGCGAACCGCTTCCCGCATCGCCTTCGGCAAATCCAGGTCCCCATCGTAGAAAGTGTAGCCAAACGTATCGGCCAGAACGGTGCCGACGAAGTTCTTGCCCGCCGCCGGAAGACCGAACAGGTAAAGCAGGGTGGAGTCTTCAGCAGTCATGGTTGGATTGGAGTCGGCAGCCGTTCAAACGTTTACGGAAGTGACTCGCATACAATGCCGTCGCCCCCACCGTCCAGATTGTGGACATCTTCGCCCACGGTGTCCATGCAGTAGTCATGGCAGACTTGCGCCTCGCGCTGGCGGTCAAAGTCGCGACAGTCGTACAGGTTGCGGTCACAGTCGCACGGGCCGACCAGGTCGGGACGCGACCACATGCCGCGTTCATCTTCGCGGGCTTCTTCTTGCAGCGCCTTGAAGTTGTCGGTCTGAGCCACATCGGGTGGGAACGTGACCAGTCGAGCCATGCCCTGACTGATCATTTCAGCATTGACGAACGTTCCATCCGGCAAGTAGACATAACGAAGCAGGCGGCCGTACTGATCGGTGTCAGACACGTCCCTCACCAGAATGACCGTCTCATTCTTGACGAGATCAATATTGAGATCGGTTGCTTCCTGGTAAAACGGCTCGTCCCGCTCCGGCGTGTCTACGCCAATGTAGCGGACGTCATACTCTCGGCCGTTAATCTCTACTTCGATGGTGTCGCCGTCGGTCACCCAGGTCACCCGGGCGCGGTCGCCGTCTGGGACAGAGGCTGGGCCGGAGGGTTGGTCGCTGCTGCTCTGGACGGGCACGCAGGCGACCGCGAGAAGAACGACGAGGCTGGACAACAGGGACAAGAACAAGGGGATGCGATAATGAGTCTTCATAGATGGCACCATTGGTAGCGCGACAATGATAGCAGAAGTCGATGAACTGTCACCTTCTGCGACTACCGTTATGCCGTCTGTCTCGCAATAAAAAAGGAGATGCCGGTCGACATCTCCTTTCATGTAGCCAAGTAGCTGCGGGTCTGGTTCTAGACGTCCAGATTGCGAACTTCGCTGGCATGAGTCGTAATGAAGCGGCGACGCGGGGCTACTTCATCACCCATCAGCATGTCGAAAGTACGGTCAGCTACGACCGCGTCATCGATGGTCACCTGTAACAGCGTGCGCACTCCGGGATCCATCGTTGTTTCCCAAAGCTGTTCCGCATTCATTTCGCCCAGACCCTTATAGCGCTGGATCGAGTACTTCTGGCCATTCATGGCTTTGATGGCCTTCTCCTGTTGGGCTTCCGTATAGGTATACGTCAGATTCTTGCCCTGCTTGATGGCGTACAGTGGCGGCTGGGCAATGTACAGATGGCCTTCCTCGATGAGTTCCGGCATGTAGCGGAAGAAGAAGGTCAGCAGCAACGTGCGGATGTGGCTGCCGTCGACGTCGGCGTCGGTCATGATGATCGTCCGTCCATAGCGCAGATTGTCCAGGTCGAACGTTTCGCCGATGCCCGTGCCCAAGCGCAGAGATGAGCGCCTTGACCTCGTTGTTGGCCAGTACCTTGTCCAACCGGGCGCGCTCCGTGTTCAGAATCTTGCCGCGCAACGGGAGGATAGCCTGGAAGTGGCGATCTCGGCCCTGCTTGGCGGTACCACCGGCCGATTCACCCTCGACGATGTACAGTTCGCAGCGCTCCGGAATACGTTCGGAGCAGTCGGCCAGTTTGCCCGGGAGCGTCAGACTGTCCAGGGCGCTCTTGCGCATGACCAGGTCGCGGGCAGCGCGGGCAGCGTCACGGGCGCGTGACGATGTCAGGCAGCGCTCGACGATCCGCTTGGCCTCGCGCGGGTTTTCTTCCAGGAAGGAGGTCAGTGCCTCACCTAATACGGAGGACACCAGGCCCGGCACTTCGGCGTTCATCAACTTGACCTTCGTCTGGCTCTCGAACTGCGGGTCGGGATGCTTGATACTGACAACCAGCGTCACGCCTTCGCGAGTGTCGTCAGACGAGAAGTTCTTGTCCTTGTCCTTCAGTAAGTTGTTCTTGCGCGCATAATAGTTGATCACGCGGGTCAGCGCCGTGCGTGCACCGGTCAGGTGGGTGCCGCCGTCTGGCGTGTTGATTGTATTGGCAAAAGCGTACTCAGATATGCTCACGCCGTCAGTGTACTGCATGGCCACTTCCACATCGACGTTCTCCACTTCCTTCTGGGCATGGATGACGTCGTGGAGGGTCTTGCGGTTGCGGTTCAGGTAGCGGACGAACGAGCTGACGCCACCGTCAAAGTAGAAACTCATTTCGTGAGCAGGCGTGGCGCGCTCGTCGCGCAGCTTCAAGAAAACGCCACTGGTGACGAAAGTCATCTCGCGGAAGCGGTTGGCCAGCCACTCAAACCGGTACTCGTTGTCTTCGACGAAGATCGTGTCGTCGAACTTGAAATGAGTGGTTGTGCCGGTCGCTTCGCCTTTCTGAAGCTTACGGACGCGCTCCACCGGCGTGACCGGGATGCCGCGCTCGTAGCGTTGTTGCCAGACGGCACCGTCTCGCTTGACCGTCACTTCCATCCACTCGGACAGCGCGTTGACGGCCGCCGCGCCGACGCCGTGCAGACCACCTGACACTTTGTAGGCAGCCCCATCGAACTTACCACCCGAATGCAGACTGGTATGGACCAGCTGCAGGGCGGAGACTTTCTCGGTCGGATGCTCGGCCACGGGAATGCCGACGCCGTTGTCGGTGACGGTAATGCTGCTATCCGGATGAATCGTCACTTCGATGCGGTCACACCGTCCGGCGAGCGCCTCATCGATGGAGTTGTCGACAATCTCGAAAACCAGATGGTGCAGCGCCTTTGCGTCCGTGCCGCCCACATACATACCGGGGCGACGGCGGACGGCCTCCAGGCCTTTCAGGACCTGGATATTGTCGGCATCATAACTGGTTGCGTCTTGTTTCTTTTTTGTGCTCATAAGGTTTCGTCTGAATAGTTACTCTGTGCTACTTTGCTCCATCATCAGGAGGCGGTAGCGGTCGCGATAGAAAATCAGCATGGCGGCCGAGAGTGCGGTTGCCACAAACGCATGGGCCAGGATGCCCGCCAGGGTCAACCAGGTGCCATCGTCGGCTGTTAGCAACAGCCACGAGGTGACCCGGCTGATCAGCAGAACGACGAGCAGCAGCAGCAGCGCCGTCAAGAAGTTTTTCTGGAACAGGCGAACACTGGTAGCGATCGTCGCCAGGAACGGCCGCGGGCTCAGCACTATCCCTTCCGGTGTGTAGCTGAGCAAGATGATCAACCACAGCAGCATGACCGGCAGCGCCAGCAAGACCAGTGCTGCCAGCACCTGGCTGAACAGGCCGATGAGTGTGCCCACGAACGTCACCGGAAGCACAATCAAGAGCGTGACGGCGATGAACAGGAGTGCCAGACCAAGCAGGCGCAGCCAGCTTCGCCCGATCCAACTCAGCAGCTCGGCCAGACTGCCGGCCGACTGAGTCAGCCCGTCGTCGCCTTCCAGGTCGTCTCGCGTTATGGCGTGGGCGATCAGCGTGTAGTAGACGGCCGCCAGGAACAGGCCCGCAAAGGTCATGACGACCAGAAGGCCGATCCACGTGCCATAGTCGGCGATCTCCAGTGCGGATGTCGCCAGAGGTGTCTGTTCCGGGGTCAACCCGACCAACAGGGCCGGCACACCGACCAGCGCCACGCTTAGATAGGTGAAAAGATTCGTGCGCGGCTCGATCAACTCAAGCATCGGCAGCGGGTCAAACGGCAGTCCCGGCTGAGCCGTCCATTGCCCCATCATATCGGCGATGAGCGGCCCGAAGCTGAGGCGCGGACCCAGCCAGAGAAAGAGATCCAGCAGCACCGGAACAAGCAGAATCCAAGGGTTCTTTGTCGTCAGTTCGAAGCCAGCCGCTATAGTTGCCCAAACGCTGGGCAAGGTGCTTGTATTCTCAGGATTCTGCATCATGGTGATCTCAATAAATTATACCACAAATGTTCTATCACGTCGATTTTTCAGGCGCTCCAAACACCCCTTCAGACGACCCATCCTGCCTGCACAAACACGTATCATGAGCCCTGAGTGAGCTTCATTAGGTGGCTGACCGTATCGGGTTATCCTCTCCCACACAACAATCTCATGACGTGACCAATGTGTCGGGTGCTCGAAAGCTCTGACCCCAAATTGTCACCGAAACTACCCAAAACAGGAAGACCTGTTATACTGTTTGTCCAGCTATGCCAGCGCAGGATTGCGCGTCTCCAGACACGGAGCGAAGCGCCCATCTTACGGGCTTGCGGGCAGGGACAGATTCATATCCAGACAGGAGTTCAAAATGGCGGATATCCAGGCGATTGCCAATCGCGTTGTGGAAAATGTTGAGCAGGTCATGGTCGGCAAGCGCCAACCCGTCCAGTTAACGGTTCTCGGCCTGTTGTGCCAGGGTCACATTCTGATTGAAGATGTGCCCGGCGTCGGCAAGACAGTGCTGGCCAAGTCGCTTTCCAAGTCAGTGGGCTGCAAGTTCCAGCGTATACAGTTTACCCCGGACATGCTGCCCAGCGACGTCACTGGCGTCTCCGTCTTCAACCAGAAGACGCGTGAGTTCGAGTTTCGCCCCGGCCCCATCCACGCGCAAATTGTCCTGGTTGACGAGATCAACCGGGCCACACCCAAAACCCAATCCGCGCTTCTTGAAGCGATGGAAGAACGTCAGGTTACAGTTGACGGCACAACCTATCCGCTGGAGACACCGTTCATGGTGCTGGCCACGCAAAACCCGATTGAGTACGAAGGCACGTTCCCGCTCCCGGAAGCCCAGCTTGACCGCTTTCTGCTGCGCATTCGTCTGGGCTACCCGGCCAAGGACGAGGAAATTGAGGTCCTGAATCGGCAGCAGTACGCACATCCGGTTAACAGCCTGGAGCAAGCCGTGTCGTTGGAGGAGCTGGTCGAGGCCCAGGAAGCCGTACGGGCGATTTACGTGGATGAGCTGGTCAAGGAGTATATCGTCGACATCGTGCGCCAGACGCGGATACATCCGGACGTCTATCTGGGTGCCAGTTCGCGCGGCGCGCTGGCCATTTACCGGCTGGGCCAGGCGCGAGCCGCTCTGCTCGGACGTGATTACGTCCTGCCGGACGATGTGAAGGCGCTGGCTGGTCCTGCACTGGGCCACCGAATCATCGTCGGCCCGGCGGCCCGTATCAAAGATATTGAGCCGGAACAGATTGTCCAGGAGATTCTGGATATGACTCCTGTCCCCGGCGCACAGGTTGGTCGCGAACGAGCCGGCGCCTGATGTGGAACTTCCTGACCCAGCGCCGGACGGTCGTCTTCTTTATGGCCCTGATCGCCTTTGTGGCGGGGCTGTTGACAGGTCGCGACCTGCTGTTCACGCTGGCCTATCTGCTGGGTCTGCTGCTGATTGTCACCTTTGTCTGGTCGTGGGCCAACTTGCACTGGGTCCATCTGTCGCGCGTCACGCGCACCCGCCGCACACAAGTCGGCCGCCCGCTGGAAGAGCGGTTTACTGTTAGCAACACCAGCATCATCCCCAAACTCTGGTTGGAGGTGCGCGACTTCTCGACGCTGCCCAACCATCAGGCCAGCAGCGTCGTCAACGGGCTGGGACCGCGTGCCAGCTCAAGCTGGCGAGTGACGACCATCTGCCAGCAGCGCGGTCGTTACCAGCTAGGCCCCATGCTTCTGCGCACCAGCGATCCGTTTGGCTTGTTTCCACTCGAGCGCGATCTGCCGCAGACCAGCAATATCGTCGTTTTTCCCATGACCGTTGATATTGAGCAGTTTGCCTTGCCGGTTGGCGTTCTGCCGGGTGGAGACGCGCTGCGCCGCCGCACCCATTACATCACGACCAATGCCTCTGGCGTGCGTGACTACGAGCCGGGCGACAGCTTCAGCCGCATCCATTGGCGGTCCACTGCTCGCCGCGATCGGCTTGTCGTCAAGGAGTTCGAGCTGGACCCGCTGGCTGATATCTGGATCGTGCCCGACATGTCAGTCTACGGTCATGTGTCTGGGTCTCGACCCGCTGCTTCCGTTCCTGCGCAGGGTGATGTGCCCGCCTGGATGAAGCTGAACCTATCGGATTTCGAACTGCCGGACTCGACCGAGGAATATACGGTGACGATTGCTGCCTCGGTGGCCCAGTTCTTCTTGCGACGAGATCGGGCTGTCGGCATGTTGGGCTACGGTCAGTCGAACGAGATATTGCAGCCGGACCGAGGCGAACGGCAGTTCAATCGCATCCTGGAGACGCTATCCGTCCTGCGGGCCGAAGGTGATGTGCCGATTGAGGATATGCTTCAGGCCGAATCCCACCTCTTCCCGCGCGGCACGACCGTCATCGTGGTCTCGCCCACAACCCGCGAACAGTGGGCTACGTCGGCCCGGCAGTTGACGCGGCGAGGTCTGCGCGTGGTGACCATTCTGGTGAACCCGGAGTCGTTTGGTGGGACTCATTCGGCGGGCGGTCTCTATTACCTGCTGCAAGCCAGTGGTCAGCTAGGCTATCTCATCAACCGGGGGGACGATCTCGCCTCCGCGCTCAGCCGCAATCCAGCCACATCCAACAGCGTCACCATCTGACGCTCTCGACACGCTTCTGAAAGTGACGCTATCGGCGGCCTAAATGACCGTCAGAGGTATCGGCTCGGCTGCGGCCGAAGTG
Organism: uncultured Chloroflexia bacterium; assembly: GCA_963715935.1. GTDB lineage: Bacteria > Chloroflexota > Anaerolineae > Promineifilales > Promineifilaceae > Promineifilum. The sequence goes on from CAVQSM010000013.1 coordinate 227,904, forward strand.
TGTTCGCCGGTCGTGTCCGCAATCACGCGCTCGCCCGACATGGACCATGGTCCGGCGTGGGTGATGTGGACGTGGACGATCTCGCCACGTAGTTCGCCCGGATCGTCGAAGAAGACCAGTTTGTTATGAGGGGTCCGACCGCGCCAGCGACCCTTGCTTTTGCCCTCCACCAGCACTTCAACAGTTTGGTCGAAGAAGCGGCGCGTCTTGCTTTGGGAGACGCGCTTTTGCAGCTGCTCAATGACATGGTAGCGGCGGCGCTTCTCGTCTTCGGAGATGTTGTCATCCATGCGACGTTCGCTGACCGTGCCCGGTCGCGGGCTGTAGCGCGCCAGATGGATCTTGTCCAGCTCCAGCTCCGCCAGGATATCGACTGTGTCCTGGAACTGAGCGTCCGTCTCGCCCGGGAAGCCGACGATGATGTCACCGTGGATGGCCGCATCGGGCAGGATGGCTCGCACCCGGTGAATCAGGTCCCGGTACTCCTCGCGGGTGTAGCCGCGCTTCATGTTGGCCAGCACCTCGTTGTTGCCGGCCTGAATCGGTATCTCGATCTGCGGCATCACTTTGGGCAGCTCGGCCACGGCGTGGAGAATGCGGTCGGTCATGTAGTTCGGGTGGCTGGTCAGGAAGCGCACGCGCTCCAGACCTTCAATGTCGTTGACCACCCGCAGCAAATCCGCCAGGTCCGGCCCGTCGGGCACGTCATAGCCGTAGCGATCGACGATCTGCCCCAGCAGGACCACTTCCTTGACGCCCTGGGCGACCAGCGACCGGACCTCGGCCGCGATTTCGCCCACCGGGCGGCTGCGCTCTTTGCCGCGCTGCTGGGGGATGATGCAGAAGGTGCAGGCGTGGGAGCAGCCATAGACGATGGCGACCGGGGCGGAGACGAGCTGGCCGCGTTGGTCGGCGGGCAGAATGACCGCGCCGTCTTGCAGCGCATGTCGCGCCTCGTCGGCCGCCTGTTCCAGCGCGTACACCTCATCCTGACCCAGATGGTTGAGCAGCGGCCGTCCATCGGTCGAAGGTTCCATAAACACATCAACGAACGGGAACGTTTCGGCCAGTGCTTCGTTGCCGCGCACTCCAACGACGCAGCCCATCACGGCCACCGTCATGTCGGGCCGCTTCTCTTTCAGCGGCCGCAGGCTGTGAAGCTTGTTGTACGCTTTGTCTTCCGACTGCTGGCGCACGGTGCACGTTTCCAGCACGACAACGTCCGCTTCTTCCGCCCGATCCGTCGACTGGTAGCCGAGCTTTTCGAGCTGCGTGGCCACTCGACGGGCGTCGGCGTAGTTCATCTGACAGCCGGTAATCCAGAAATGGTAGGTTTTGGTCATAATGTTTCTCGGGCGGGCAACTACCGCCGCCGCGGGCGACGTTCCGTCGGGAATCAGGCGGTGATTCTAGCGATGGGCAGCAGGCGCGTCAAGCAGCGCTGTGGCCCGACTCATTGGCCATTGGCTTCAGGGCATGTCTTCTTCGACCCAGACGGCCGACGTGCAGTTACCCAACTCATGGGGCAACGTGCGCACGGTCTGGTCGACTGTATTGACCAGCGCTATAAGACCGTCATCCATGGCCATCGCCAGCCATTGACCGTCACTGGTCCAATCATAGGACGAAGCCGTCAGGAAGAATGGCAGCTGCATCCTGAACGGAATGGTGGAACTGTCTGTCAAGTCGTAGAGATAAAGCAAGCCATTGTCGCTGTTGGTGTTGGCGGCGGCGGGATCGCGGCCTGTCAGGACGGCATGGCGGCCGTCCGGTGAGATACTGAAGGAGTGGTTGAGCTCGTAATTTGCTTCCAGTATGACGCTCGCTTCATCGTCTGCGATGTCATAGCGGAAGAGATAGGCGACTCGCGAGCGCTCATGCAAACCGGCGATGTAGAGGATGTTGGCGTCGGTCGGGTCGCTGAAGGCGTAGGCCAGGGTCAGGTTGGACGGCGTGGCCAGTACAGGCAGGGGTGCGCGCAGGTCCACAGAGGAGACCAGTGGCTGAAGCGTTGGGTCGTCCATCGTGGCCACCACGACCTGCTGTTCCAGCGTCGGGCCGCTCAGTTCATCGAACACGACATCGATGTAGCCGAACGTCGTTTCGTCTATCCAGAACGGCGCATAGCCACGGCCAAGCTCCAGGCGTTCCTCATCCGGATCAATGGCCGGCCCACTGCCCAGCGACAAAAACTCTTCGCTCAGGCGGTCGGCGGTATCGAAGATAATCACCCGATCATGGGTGAAGATGGTGCTGTCCGGCAACGTGTTCCCGTTTCCCGTGACAATGGCGTGTGAACCATCGGGCGACCAGACCGGCAGACCGGGCAATGTTTGGGCCGCACAGCCCGTACCGTCACAATTATTTAGGTCGAGCAGCAACGCTTGCTGCCTGTCGATCGCTGGATCCCACTCATAGCTAATCACATAGCGACCGCTGGGGTCGGACTCAGCGAAGGAGAAGTTGAAGCCGTTGTCCGTGCCGTGCATCGGAATCCGCTCGCCCCCTTGCCAGACCGCAGTGTGCCAGCGCTCCCCGTCAATGACAAACTCCTGGGTTAGCAGCGCAGAGGGATCCGGCAGTGGGGCCATCCAAAGGAAACCGTCCATCTCATAAACCGGTTCCCATTGCGCCGTTTCCTGGTCGAAGCGATAGGCGCGTGAAGGGTCGGGCATCCGGTCTTCCTCGCTGACGGTGCAGGCAATGTAGAGGCTTTCGTCGCTGTCGGGCCACGTCGTCAACTGGTCGCCCACGCTGCCTTGCAGGGCGTAGATCCACCAGGCTTCTTCGAGGCTGTCCAGTACCCACGAGGAGTCCACCGAGGCGCTCTTGCCGGCATCCATCCGGGCAACCCACTCACCCATATTGGGCGAGATCGGTAGCAGGCGCTGCAGTTGGGCGGCCGACGAGTCAGGTGCGACAGCTTCCAGCAGGAACTCCATCGCAGCGTACACCTGCCAGCGATCTTCTTCCGGGCCCGCTGGCGGCGAGGAGCGCCGCCACATGCTGTTGATATCGCTCAGCTCAAGCCGATCCGCCAGCACCCGATCCCAATCGGTCTCAGTGAGCGGCCACGCCCGTATCCCCAACTCCGCCAGCTGATAGTCGGCCAGCACCTGGAACAGGAACTGCTGGTCGCAGCACGTCCAGCCCGTCAGGTCGACAAGGGCGCGTTGGACGACGGGAGCGGCATACGCCTGCAGCAGTGCTTCATAACCCGGCGCGCTCTGTCCTATGTCGGTTGTGGCGGGCAAACCCACCAGCGTTGGTGTAGGCAGGTTCAGATCGACCGTCGGGTCGTCCGGCACAGCGAATACCGCGACTGGATCGGTCAATCGCCACCAGAGAGTTGGGCTCTGTGTCCAAACGAATGTCCAGTCGGAACGATTCATCACATTTCAGATCAGCCAGCGTTGCGCAAGCCCGCACCAGAAGCGCGTCCAAATCATCCGCCAGCCTCAAGGCGATCTCCCGGTCGCGTTCCGGGTAGATCACCGTCAGGCGATCTGTTTCCACCGACTCCGTTTCGCCCCAGAACTCGGCGTTGGGTGGGGAGAATAGCCAGCGCTGGCCCCCCATCCGGAAGACAGCTGTTTGCTGGAGCTGGACACGCTTCTGTGTGCCGGAGCTATCTTCGTAGACATAGGGATGCCACGTCAGCACCGTCGCCTCTGACAGATCAGGGGAGAAGGAGAAATCGGCCACGATTTCATTGGCAGCCGCTTCCTCAACGGGGACTGGCAGCGTCAACGGCAGTGACCCGTCGCTGGCGCGCAGGCCAAGCTGGCGCCGGTCGGTCAATAACCCGTCGTTGAACAGAGCCAGAGTGGCCGTCGTCCACGTGGCATCGCGGCCTGAGAGGACTGAGCGGAACAGCTCCTCGTCCCCGTTGGCCGCTGCGCTCTGCAGCAAGTTGTAACTGGAAGCGACGTCGTTGCGAATCGCCTGGAGGTTGGCGTCAATCTGCTGATCGACTCGCCACCAGACCAGGCCGCCCGCTACGGTTGCCATGATGACAAGGGCGGCGATGAGGCGCCAACGCGCCTTCCAGCCTGTGGGCGGTGCAGGGGATGGCTCAGGCGGCACTTCCCACGCGGATTGATCGCGGTTGCTTTCGTCTTCCGTTTGCCAATCGAAATTTGCAGACATAGTGTCGTCGCTGCGTTCACTACCATGAGATAGTGTGGTTTGGATGTTCGGGGGAACGGCGTACGTAAAACGCCACTTCCTCGCTGATTATGGCCCGATGATCGCCGCCGCCGCAATGTCAGATGGCGATAATCATGAACCCTTCACACGCGAAAACGGAAGGTGTGGCGAGCCGCCTGCCGGTGGGGGGTACGGCTTCTGCACGACTGGAGGCGCTGCCGCCGCCGATGGCCGCTCCGGCGCCCGCGAGGCTGCGAAGCGGAGTAGATCGCGTTCGAAATCTTGCTGGGTCCCATAGCGGTCGCCGGTGACCTGTGACAGCCATGTCCAGTAATCCTGATTGGGATTGCTCATCAGCATTCGCTGCATCATCAGGATTGGCATGGCCCCGATCTCTTCCGTAAGAAATTCGACCAGTACGTAGGGCTGCCAAACATTCTCTGGTGGTGAGTCAATGGTGCTGCCACGCCAGAGTGCCTCCAGATTGTCCAGTTCCTCGGGATTCTCTGCGAAGCGGGCATAGTCCGCCGGTGTCAGTGGCCAGGGTCGGAGGCCGAGCTTGCGCAGCTGGGCGGCCAGTAGGGTGCTGTAGTAGAGGCCCGAGTCGCAGCAGCGCCAGCCGGCCAGATCGCCTGCCAGTGCCGCGATCAGTTGCGAAGCATAGCCGCGATACAGGGCGCGATATGCGGCTTCATCCTCCGGCACTCCTGCCAGGGAAGGCGCCGGCAGCTGGACCGGATCATTGAGCTGCCACCGGCCAAGCAAGTCAGAGGCAGCGACGATCGTGGATGGGTCGGTCGAGAGGACGATTTCCATCTCGAGGTCTGCCGGGCAGCCACCAATCTGCGGCGTGGCGCAGTATTCGATCAGCTTGGCGTCCAGTTCGCGGGCCAGCCGCCGCCCAACGGTAGCATCCCGTTCCGGGTAACTGATCGTCAGATAGCGTCCGCGATCGGTCAGTGTCGCGCCCCAGAAGTCGGCTTCCGGTGGGGCGTAGAGCCACCGATCTTCCCCCCTCCGGAAGACGACCGTCTGCTCCAGCGTCACCGTTTCTGTCAGCGCGTTTCCGATATCGACGGTGTAGGTGACGGGCCGGGACAGCTCGGCCGACAGGAGATCGGGTGACAGGGTGATGGTCGGTGGCGTGTCGCCCAGTGCCGCCGGATCGCCCTCGAGAGTCAGACCAAACGCAGACCGATCCAGGAATAGCCCCCGGCTGGCAAGGACCTGTTGGGCGACCACCCACTCTGGCTCACTGCCTGAGAGGAAGGTGCTGAAGAGTTCGCCGTCCCTGTTGCCAGCCGCATCCAGAATCGTGGCGTAGCTTGCCTCAACCTCGCTGATGAGCAGTTCAGCTCGCTCGTCGATCTGCCGCCCGGCAAGCTGACCGACAATGGCCCCCAGCCCTACCAGCAGAACGGCCGCCAGCGCCAGCCACAAATAGCGGCGTCCGCGCCACTCTTTGTCGGCTGCTGGGGGTGGTGACTCATCAGGCGGCGGTGGTCCGCCAGCCGCCGGGTTCGGACCAGGCTCCTCATTCGGGTGGTCACTCCACCGGGATTCACCGTCTTGCCAATCGAATGACATTACAAAGGTTCAGATGGCTTCTGGTCACCGGGGGCAGCACGGCTATCGGCCATAGAAGTGGTCGTACACGCTAAACCCTTCGTAGATCCGTTCCAGGTAGAGGCGTGTCTCGGCAAAATCAATGGTGTCGACGAACGCGTCATGATCCTGTCCGGCCACTTCATACCAGCGGGCGGCGTTGCCCGGTCCGGCGTTGTAGGCAGCCAGCGCGGCGTGGACCTGGTTCTCAAACCCCGCCAACTGCTGGCTGAGATAGTAAGCCCCGAAACGCAGACCAACGTACGGTTTATACAGGTCTTCATTCACATAGTTTGGCCAGGCGAGCCGCTGGGCGATCCACGCGCCGGTATCGGGGATGACCTGGGCCAGCCCCTGGGCGGCTGCTCCGGAGCGAGCGAAGCTTTCGAACAGGCTCTCCTGGCGCACCAGCGCAAACTGCAGGCGCGGATCATAACCATACTCGGTGGCCAATGGCAGAATCAGGTCAGCGTAGTAGGTCGGGTAGATGAGCCGGCCGATGAAGGCCGGGGCATCAAAAATGTACGTGCCGGTTTGGGCCAGAATGGATGCAGCCGCGATGATCGACGAGCGGTACAGGCCCAGGTCGCGGAAGTAGACGCTCAGTTGGTAGCTGGCCAGCGGATCATCGGCGTAATCAGAGCGCAGTGACTCCAGTTCAGCTTTGGCGTCCTCGAAGCGCCCCAATCGCCACAGCGTTTCGCCGACGAGCCGCCGCGGGTCGTTGGCCAGTTCTGGCGCTAACGCCGCGACCTCCCCTTCCGTCACGGCGGCGATCTGTTCTGCGGATAGCTGGGCCAGCAGCCACGATTCGGCCTCAGCCTGGTCGGCCGTCTCCTGCTCCGCCGTAGGCAGTTGGAACGATCGGGTGGCTGCAAAAGCGGCGAGACCGGCGGCCACGTCGCGGGCGCGGATCGCGAAGTAGTGGGCGGGCGGCAGCGCCTCGGCCTGTGCCCTCAACGCCGTCAGGTCAAGGTCGGACCGCGTGCCGCTTTCGGCCGCTCGCATCAGCCAGATCAGCGCCTCGCTGCCGTATTCGTTGGCCGGATACTGCTCGGCCAAACGCTGGTAGAGCGCGACGGCCTCATCACCGTTGCCGGCGACTGTGTTGAGCCAGGCCGCTCGCGCCAGCGCTTCCGGTGTCTCGGCGGCGAAGGGAAAAGCATCGGCCATTGCCACATAACGGCTGGCAGCGGTGCCGTCCGCCTGCTTCTCGGCCAACGATGCGGCCGTCCAGGCCGCGGCGGCCGCTCGCTCGTCGTCGGGGAAGGTTTCGGCAAATTCGGTATAGGTGGCAACGGCCGATGGATCGCCGGCGCGGGCCAACATCTCGGCCCGCTCGAACAGAGCGCGAGCCGGGTCGAACGATTCGAACGTGTCCAGCTCGGCCAGGGCAGAGACCGGATCCCCGAGTGCTTCGAACGACCATGCCAGGTACAGATGACTGTCCTTCGTATAGGTATCAGGGTTCGCGGCGATGTACCGCTGCAGCGCCTCGATGCCGGGTGCGTAGGCGGCCGCGAAGTAGTCGACAACTCCGCGCTGGTACTCGTCCACAGGCACGCCTGCTTCTACAAGCTGGATGAGGCCCCAATAGCTCTGGACAGCCCCCGGATAGTCGTTGACGCCCCGTATGAACCGTTCATAGGCCTGCTCCGTGTTCCCGGCCTGCAGCGCCGCCTGGCCGGCAAGATAGGTCATTTCACCGCGGGTGAACTCCGTCCGGGCCAGGTCGTGAATGGCGTCGTACTGGCCAATCGCCGCATCGAAGTTGCCCTGTCCCAGGTACAGGTCGGCCAACTGCCGGTGGATCGAAATCGTTTCGAGCCTTTGGGCCGGCGCCTCCAGGGCCAGCTCGTATTCGGCTATCGCCCGAATCGGGTCACCCAGCGCGGCGAACGCTTCAGCCAGCAGCGGGCGGACATAGGCCGCCATGAACGGGTTATCGGCCAGATACGCTTCGAAAGCGGCCGTTGCCTCCGCAAATCGGCCTTGTTCCAATGCAATCTCGCCCTGTTTGTAAAGGGCCATCCCGGCGAGCGTGGCGGCGTCGGGCGGCTGCAAGGGATCGGAACGGGAGCGAGCGGCTGTGTTGCCGAACGGAGCGGCCAATTCACTGAATACGCCTTCTGCCAGGGCGGTCTGCCCGGCAGAAAGCAGAGCCTGCCCGAGGCTGAACCGGACGGCCGCTGCTTGTTCGGGCGGCAGGCCGTCCTGGTCTGCCAGCCCGGCCTCCAACGCCTGGGCCGCGAAGCCGTAGTCGCCCTCGGCCAGTTTCGTTTCGCCCAACGCCACCAACTCCGCAGCGGTCGCGCCTTCCGGAAGCGTCACCGGGGCCAGTTCGACGGGCGCTGGAGGTTGGGTGGGGCTGTTGTCACCGGGGGCTGCTTCCAGGACGATGCTGTCCCCGGCAGCCGGGGCGGTGGCCCCCGCGTCTTGTCCGGCGCGAGGGGTGATGATCGGTGTGGGCGGGCGAGGAATGTTGGGCGTGCCGCTGGCGGGGACGGCCAGCGTCGGCGTTGGAATCAAAACTGGTCCGGTGGCGTCGGCCGACGGCGTTGCGGTCTGCTCGTTGCTGCAGCCGGCCAGCAGCGTCAGGGCGACAATGACCACTGCGACAGCCGCTACCGGGCGAATCAGGAGGCGGCTAGGCTGGACGATCAGAGGGCTGCTCCTTGTCATTGTTATCAAACGCAGCGTCGCTGGGAAGAGCGACCGGATCGGTCGTTCCACCAGGGGAGGGCGTGTCGATGGCGAGGTTGCTGACCGCCGGCGCAACCGGGTCAGCAGGATCCCGGTGCCCGGCCAGCAGTTCATAACCGACGTAGATCGAGGCCAGCTGGCTGAGACCGAGCAGGACCAGACCTATGATGACCCCGGTTTGCAACATCTGCAGCTGGGCCGGGATGGCGGTCCGGGCATCGGCCACTGAATCCGAAAGCTGGTCGATCAGGACGAGGTAGTCGTTGAACAGCGTGGACAGCTCCGAGATGCGGGCGTTGATGACGTCCAAATCTTCCGACGCCTGGACGAGGTCGTCCGACAGGACGCCGAGATTGTCGTTGGTGACGGTCAGGTCTTCGTCCAACTCGCGCAGGCTGGCCGGTAATCCTTCCAGACTTGTGCTGAGTTCCCGAATGGAGTCATCGAACGGGACCTCCGGGTTGTAGTCGATGCCGAGATCGAACTGAAGCGGTATCGACTGGTTGAAAGGCAGATCGATTGTGCGATCGATGCCGATATTACTCAGCGTGGTTAGCGTCTGATCGATGACGCCGGCCACGTCGGTCACGGCGGGTAAGGTGGCCTGCAATGTCTCCAGATTCGTGGGCAGCTCTTCAGTCAATATCGAATTGACGTTGGCGATAAACGGCTGGCTGTCGGACACAGCTTTCGAGACGTTCAGGGTGGTCGCCACCGCCGTGTCGACGGCCGCGCTGACGTCGACCAATGTGTCTTGCGAGAAGACAATCGTCTCGCGGGCGGCTGTCAGGCTGTCGTCGGCAAAAACCAGGGCGTTCTCAACACTGGTCGCAATATCGCCGACGGCGTCGCCTACGGTGAATGCTCCAAAGAGACCCAGCCCCAAAATGGATAGACCGACCAGCAGGATAATGACGCCCAATATGCGTCTGATGATATCGCTTCCGCTCATAACGTTTCTGTCCTGTGCCTGATGGGCTGCCCCTTTTCTGTAACGTTGGCGACACGCAGAACGTTCCACGCTCTGTGTCACCGGCTTCCTTGACCGCCTATTCTAGTGCAAGCAGCGCTTCCCGGACAGCGCTCCGGTCGAGGACACCGCTTGTACGCTCAGCCTCCGCTAACGCAGCCCAAATCTGCTGAAAGGCGGCGTAGGTTGGTCCGGCGTATGGGCCGGCCACTTCGTCAAATGGCGTAACTGCTTCATATGCTTCCATGAACTCCGGTGTCAGCGTCGCCGGATCAGCTGGCGCAAATGGCTTGGGGCCTATCTCAAGGGCCGCCAACCCGTCCGATGCGTAGATGGGCAAGGCCGCTTCCGTGGTCTCTGGCAGGTAGTGGCCGACGACTGCGACGATGCCGGGGTCGATGCTCAGTGACGCGGCTGTCTGTTGGGCCAGGTCTGCCTGTCCGCCGTCGTCCAGCGCCACGAGAGCGACCCGATAGCCGCCGATGCCGCCGGCCTCGTTGATCTCGCGCACAGCCAGCCGGGCGGCGTAGATGGCATCGTAGCCAATGGCCCGATCGCGGCCTTCGAACGGCGCGACCAGGCCGACTTTAACGACCGGGGCTACTGAACTACATGCCGTCAGCAAGACCAGCACGCCCGCGGCCAGTAGGCTAACGGCAGCGTTGGACTTTCGCCAGATGTTCATCGAAGGTTACGCTAAAGTCGTGGGTGCCCGGCTGTTCAGCCGTGCAGTCCAGCACGAAAAAGAGGAACGGGGTGTCAGCCGGAAAGGCAATGGCTTCCAGTGCAGCCCGGCTGGGGTTGGCGATGGGACCGGGCGGCAGGCCGTCTATCTGGTAGGTGTTGAAGGGAGAGTCGATCGCCAGATCGTCCAAGCTCAGGGGCGCTTTCCACCACGAACCAGTCTCTGGTTGGAAACCAAGCGCATACTGCACCGTTGGGTCGGCTTGCAGCGGCATGCCGGCCCGAATGCGGTTCAGGAACACGCTGGCCACGATCGGCTTCTCTTCCACGCGAGTTGCCTCGCGTTCCACAATTGATGCCAGGATGACGGCATCATGCAAGGAGATGCCTTGACTGCCGATTGCCTGGCGCATGGCCGGGTCCACCTGATTGCCGAACTCCGCTAGCATCGCCCGTATGAGTGCGTCGCTGGTCGTTTCAGTGGTGATCGGATATCGCGTCGGATAGAGGTATCCTTCAAGTAACGCACCGGGTGGCCGCGCCGCCAGAAAAGTAAATTCGCGCAGATTGATCGACTCCTCACCAGATGCAATGGCCAGGAACGCCTGAGGGTCAATCTGGGCCGGTCTGACGACGTCGAGGTAGGCGGCCATCTCCTCCATGCGCCAGCCCGCCAGGAAGCTCAGCTCCAGATTGCGCGGCCCGTTGCCGCTCAACAGCGTCGCCAACTCGGGCAGCGTTATGGTCGGGTCGATCTGATAGCTCCCGGCAACCAGGGCGGCGTCGAGTCCGGTGTACGCCACGAAGTTGAGGAACAGTTCGCTGTCGCCCAGAAGACCGGCATTCGCCAGATTGGCGGCAATGGTGGCGGCTGGCTCGCCCGGGGCAATCGTGAATGACCGGGACTGCGTTCCGTCCGCAATCGGCTGTTGCAGCGCGTCTGCCTGATTGCCCAGATACATCTCCAGAAAGAGGCGGTCAGTCTGGCTGAGGTTGGGATTGGCGACCCAGGCATCAAGGCCGGCCACCTGCAGCGAACTGCGCCACTCACGATAGAGCAAGAAGAGCGCTCCGCCAGCGGCGACCAGCAACGCCAGGCCCATCAGCACGCCAAAAAGCCGGCTAAACAGGGTGGAGCGGCGTGGTGGTGAGTTCGTGTCCATAAAGCGTGGGCCGGCGCTTGCGCTAGAAGTCGCGTTGCGCGTCGAGGTACGATTGTAGAATCAGGGCAGCGGCCACCGCGTCAACCTGGGCTTTCATCTGCTTGCGCCCCTTGCCGGCTGCGCGCAGGGTTGCCTCTGCTTGTTTGGTCGTCAGGCTCTCGTCCCAGTAGGTCACCGGTATGTCGAGGTGAGTGGCCATGTCGGCGCCGTAGTCGCGTACCCAGGCTGCCCGATCGCCCTCATGGCCCGCCAGGGTGATGGGCAGGCCAACCACCAACAACGTCACCTTGTACGCGTCAATCATCTGCGCGTAATGGGCGAAATCCTCGGTGCGCGATCGGCGTTCCAACATCGAGTGGGCGCTGCCGATCAGGCGGGTGGCGTCGCTCAGCGCGATGCCGATGCGCTTCTCTCCCAGATCCAGGGCCATAATGCGGCCCGGATAGACAGGTGCCCCGCTGGTCATGCAGTGACTGTCCCCGAGCATCGGGTGGTTTCGTTCATGGTCTGATTATCCTTATCGATGCCGTGCTCGCCGGATGTTTGCCCTATGGTTTGGCTACAGTTCGGGGTGATCGCCAGTCGTCGCCGGGAGCGAAGCCCAGCTTTTCGCGGCGGGTCAATGACCGCCAGTTGCCGCGCGATCGTTCTGCTGCCCCGGTCGAGTCGAAGGCTGCCACCCCCAGCGCCCGGGCATGCCGCCGCAAATCACGGTCCACGGTAACCAACCCGATGTCGATCTGCCTCCGATCTGCCAACCGCCGCAGCAGCGCCAGGTTGACCCCACGGCTGAGCAAATCGATGTCCGGTGAGACGATAATGGCTACCCGTGTGCTGGATGCCGACAGCACCCGGTCGCGCAGAGACACCATGTCATCAGCCTGCGTGATTTGCAGCGACGTTATTGTTCTCGATAAAGAAGAACCACTCATCTTATTGCGGTTTTACCGCGGCCTCAACCAGCCCGGGCACGGCGGCAAGCGCCTCTGGCAGCTTGTCGGGGTCGCGCCCACCTGCCTGGGCCATATTCGGTCGCCCGCCGCCGCCGCCGCCGACCATCGTGGCCACGGACTTGACGAGGTCGCCGGCCTTGATGCCGCGCGATATTAGATCATCGGTTACGGTGGCGATGATCACCGGCTTGCCATTGCTCACCGTCGCCAGCACCGCTACGCCGGACGTCACTTTGTCGCGGAACCAGTCAGCCATTTCGCGCAGCCCGTCCACGCCGTTGACCTGGACTTCGGCGACCAGCAGGCGCACACCGGCAACCTCCTCTATCTGGTCCAGCAGCGAGTCAAACTGGTCCTTGGCTAACTGCCGGCTAAGCTGTTCCAGCTCTCGTGACAACGTTCGGTTTTCTTCCAATAGTGCGTCAAGACGCGTTTCGGCTTCCGGAACGGCCGCATTCAGTCGCTGGCTCAGGCGGCCAAGTACGCTGAGGCGTTCGGCGACATACTCATACGCGCCACGCCCGGTCAGCGCTTCGACACGCCGGGTGCCTGCGCCGACCGCTTCCTCATTCACAAACTGGAAGAGACCAATCTCGCCCGTCTCGCCCACATGCAGCCCGCCGCACAGCTCGAAGCTGTACGCGTCTGTGCCGGGTGTCTCGCCGACCGTGATGGTCCGCACGATATCGCCATATTTCTCGCCAAAGAGCGCCATCGCCCCGGCATCGATTGCCTCCCGTTGTCCCATGAAGGTCACTTTGACCGGGTAGTTGGCCAGAATGGCGGCGTTGATGTCGGCCTCGATTTTGCTCAATGTCTCGGGGTCAACGGCCGAATCATGACTGAAATCGAAGCGCAACCGGTCCGGCGCGACCAGCGAACCGGCCTGGGCCACGTGAGTGCCCAGATGGGCGCGCAGTTCCCGGTGCAGCAGGTGGGTAGCGGTATGGTTGCGGCGAATGTCGCTGCGCCGTTCCCGGTCCACTTCGAGATAGGCCATCTGCCCGCTCTCGACTGTGCCCTCAATGACTTCGCCCATATGGACAATCAGCCCGGCAATTGGACGTCGCGTGTCGTCGATGCGGACTCTGGCGCCCGTCTCCGGAACCGTCATCCAGCCGGTATCGCTTACTTCGCCACCCGCTTCGACGTAGAATGGAGTGGCCGTCGTCACTACTTCCACGCGCGAACCAGCCGGCGCCTTCCACACACGCGCTTCGTCTTGAATCAGAGCGACAATGTCGGTTTCGACCGACGCGGCGGCGTAGGGATCATAGTCGACGCCGTAGCTGTCCAGTTTGCCGCTCTCTACCAGCTCAGCCATCAGGTCGCTGTAGACATTTTTGCCCGTCGCGTACTTGCCGAACGCCCCCGTGCCGCTGGTCAGAGCGTGCTGCTCACGGGCGGCAATGTAGCCTGCTTCATCGACCTGCATGCCATCTTCCTGGGCGACATCTCGTGTAATCTCCAGCGGCAGGCCGTAGGTGGCGTACATATCAAAGGCAACGTCGCCCGGCAGGACGCGCACGCCGCTGCGCTGCAGGTCATCCAGCAGCTGATCGAGATGGAGCAGCGCATTATCCAGCGTGCGATTGAAGCGCTCTTCTTCTTGATAGAGCGTATGCTTGATCAAGTCGCGCCGGGTTTTCAGTTCGGGATACGCCTCACCCATGTCTCGGATGAACACGTCGGCTACTTCGCTGAGAAACGGCTCGTGGAAGCCGAGCTTGCGGCCGAATCGTGCTGCGCGGCGGATGATCATGCGCAGGACATAACCCGCGCCGGTGTTGCCCGGTCGAACGCCGTCGGCAATGAGAAAGGTTGCCGCCCGTCCGTGGTCGGCCACGACGCGATAGCCAACCGTGCCTTCTTCCCGTTCCGCGTCATTGTGACCCACAAGCTCCTGCACGCGGTCCATGGCTGGCATGAAGAGGTCCGTGTCGTAGTTGCTCTCGCCGCCTTGCACGATACGGGCCAGACGCTCCATCCCCATGCCGGTGTCGACCGAGGGCCGGGGCAGCGGCAGCAGTTCGCCATCTGGCTGGGCGTCGAACTGCATGAATACCAGGTTCCAGACCTCGAGATAGTTCTCGTAGTCATCGTTGTTGACGCCGTCGGGAATCTGTTCATCGAGCGGCCCGATGTAGTAATGGATCTCCGAGCACGGGCCGCACGGCCCGACGTCGCCCATCTCCCAGTAGTTGTCCTTCTTGCCGAAGCGCAAAATGCGATCAGCGGGCAAGTAGCGCTGCCACAGTTCATCTGCTTCGTCATCGTCCAGATAGACCGTGGCCCACAGGCGCTCCGGCTCCAACTCCATCACCTGCGTCAGGAACGTCCAGGCGTAGTCGATCGCTTCTTTCTTGAAGTAGTCGCCGAACGAGAAGTTGCCAAGCATCTCAAAGAACGTGTGATGGCGCGGCGAGGGGCCGACATTCTCCAGGTCGTTATGCTTGCCCTGCACGCGCATCACTTTCTGGGAGGTGGTGGCCCGGTTGTATGGTCGTTTCTCCCTGCCCAGGAAGACATCGACAAACTGATTCATCCCGGCATTGGTGAACAGCAGCGTTGGGTTGTCGGCCTGGGGTAGGGGGGCGCTGGGCACAACCTCGTGCCGGATCTCGTTGAAGTATTCCAGGAAGGCGTTGCGAATCTCGTTGCTGGTTGTTGGTCTCATTCTGTTATTTCCTTAAACTGACCGTCAATTGTAGCAGGTCGTCCCCTACTGGACAGCCCGACCGGGCAACAAAAAAGCCGCTCTACCGGTGTCACTACCAGTCTGGCGGCTGTCGCTGCGAGAAAAAGCTTGTTACTTGACGCGTTACGCAGGGCGGCCGACCAGACTGATTGTCTGGGCAGCAGCGGCTGCGTAGGTGGAGTGCTTGTGACGCGTACTCATGATGCGACTAGCATAACAAGCTGCGTATACCATGTCAAGATACGTCCAGCCACCTACTCCCCCGCCGCCGGTCTGTCAATGGGCTGCGCAAGGTCACACTTCAGACAGTCCAGCTCCTGTCCTATGAACCGGCGTCGACCTGACTCGGTGAGTACCCATGGCCGGTGGACCAGCGGTGGGTTATGGCGCACGTGTTGTGTGTGACCGCAGCTTAGCACCGCCATCCAGTCGCGTGTCTCGTCTTGTTCAAAGGCCGCTATCTTCTGATTCACAATGGTATTCCGTCCGTCTTGGCGTACGCGCTTAGTTTAGGCGCAAGGTAGAGTCGTAACAAGCAGCACGGACCTTCAGCTACACGACCGTCGGTTGAGCACCTGCCTTGAACCAGCCCCCTAAAACAGGTATTATCTTGAGTGGTGACTTTGCCGAACACCACAATCCCGTACTGCGACTCGCAGTCGTTACCCGAACAATCCAATTGTCTTGAAGGAGTAATACCATGACAGTGAATTCCATAGCAGAATTGAAAGAACACCTTGCCGGTGTGGCCACCATTGACGGCGACAACGTCAGTGTCAGCGACACCGGGGCGCTGCGCGACAAGATCGACGGTGTTGTGTACACAGCCGTCTTTGGCGATGGCCTCGTACGCGACACGGCGCGCTGGCTCATCTGGAAGCTTGGCCAGGCGGTCGGCGTCTATGCCGCTTCCATCCACGACCTCTATATGGCCATCGGCCGCGGGGACGTCCCGGCCACTTTCACCGTCCCGGCGATGAACATTCGGGCCATGAACTACAACACGTCCCGCGCCGTCTTCCGGGCCGCCAACAAGCACAACGTCGGCGCGATGCTCTTCGAGATCGCCCGCTCCGAGATTGGCTACACCGACCAGCGCCCGGCTGAGTATGTATCGAGTGTCATTGCCGCCGCCATCAAGGAAGGCTTCACTGGTCCGGTCTACATTCAGGGCGATCACTTCCAGATTTCGGCCAGCCGGTATGGCAGCGATCCGGATTCGGAAGTCCAGGCCGTTAAGGATTTGATGGTCGAGGCTGTGGGCGCTGGCTTCTATAACATTGATATCGACACCTCGACCCTGGTCGATCTGAGCTTCCCTACGCTGGAAGAGCAGCAAAAGCTCAACTACTCCCTGTGCGCAGACCTGACTGAGTTTGCCCGCGAATTGGAGCCGGAAGGGATCACCATCTCGCTTGGTGGTGAGATTGGCGAGGTCGGCCACAAGAACTCGACGGTGGAAGAGCTGCACGCCTTCATGCAGGGTTACAACGCCCAGCTAGGTGACACCGCCGGAATCTCCAAGATTTCGGTCCAGACTGGCACCAGCCACGGTGGCGTGGTCCTGGCAGATGGCACGCTGGCTCAGGTGAGCGTCGATTTCGACACGCTTCAAGAGTTGAGCCGTGTGGCGCGCGACGACTACGGTTTGGGCGGCGCAGTACAGCATGGAGCGTCGACTTTGCCCGCGAGTGCCTTCGGTAAGTTCCCCGAAGTCGGCACAGTGGAGATCCATCTGGCCACCAACTTCCAGAACATGATCTTCGATAATTTGCCGGAAGATGTGCTGGCCACATCCTACGCTTACCTGCATGAGAACTACAAGCACGAGTGGAAAGAGGGCAAGACGGAAGAACAGTTCCTCTACTCCTCGCGCAAGCGGGCCATCGGCGCTTTCAAAGAGCAGTGGTGGAACTTGCCAGCCGATGTCCAGGCGAAGATCGGCGCTGTCTTGCAAGAGCAGTTTGAGTTCTTGTTCGAGCAGTTGAACGTCAACGACACCCGCGATGCCGCGCAGAAATACACCAAGAAAGTGATGGTGGCGCAGGCTCGTCCCCAGGAAGCAGCCGCCGAAGTAGCGGCTGAGGACGTTTCCGACCTGGCCGACTAGCGCGACCCATTCAACGTAGCGTTGCCGAGGGCGAACGTGTGACACTGTCATGCGTTCGCCCTCCTTTCAGTTACCTGCTATGCGAGACCCAAATTCAGCACTATGAGACGAACAACCTCAGACCGTAAGTTGTGGTGCTTGCGGCCATTCGTTGCCTGGATGGGCCTGTTGATTCTTACGCTCGGTCTGGCTGCCTGTGGGGCTGGCGAACAGCCGCAGCCAACAGTCGACCCCGGAGCCGATAGTGCCCACGCGCACACCGGTCATCGATACCCCGGGTGTGCCCGAGGCAACGGCGACAAAATTGCCAGCCACGCCAACCCGGCCTTCGCCTGCGCCCACGACGTCAACCTCGACGCTGCTCCAGTCGTTCGAGGAACTGGATCGCTTTGGTGTTGCCGGGGCGTGGGAGTATGTCGGAGCCCGCCGCTAACGCCGGCCTTCCATTCGGCCGTTTCCTCAACTGGAGCTTGATCCCCGTGTATCCGCCTGTACCTGATGTTGAGTATTGGCAAGTGGTGCGGCTCAAGTCAAAGGGGCGTAGTTCTTGAGTGGGACTACCTTGAGTCAGTCATTGCAGAACAGCCCGGTTCGGTATGGCTTGTGGGAAATGAGCCGGACGTTCCCTGGCAAGACAACGTGACACCGGAGCGCTACGCGGAACTCTACCATGACGTGTACACTTTTATTAAGGACCGCGATCCTACCGCCCAGGTTGGGGCCGGTGGCATTGCCCAGGCCACGCCGTTGCGACTAGCCTACCTCGATCGCGTGCTGACAGCGTATGAAGACCGTTTCGATGCGCCACTGCCCGCCGACTTGTGGAGCGTTCATGCTTTCGTGCTGCGAGAAGAGTCGGAGAGCTGGGGCGTGGATATCCCGCCCGGGTTTGCCACTGATGCTGGCACGCTTTATGAAATCGTAGACCATGGCGATCCGGATATCATGCAGCAGAATGTGAGTGCGTTCCGCGATTGGATGGCTGCTAACGGTTACCAGAACACGCCGCTGGCAGTCACGGAGTTCGGAATCTTGCTGCCGTTCGATTACGGTTTCCCACCTGAATTTGTGGCAGCGTATCTCGCGGAAACGATTGAGTTTCTGCGGACAGCGTCAGGTCCCAGCGGGCTGCCGAGTGATGGACGGACGTCTGGTGCAGGCGTGGTTCTGGTACAGCTTGCAGGACGACGAGGCGTATCCGACCGGTAATCTCGTCGATGTGGAGGCCGGACGGTTGACGCCCCTTGGCGAGGCGTACAGAGCGTATGTGCTGGAGGTAGCGACCGGCGACTGATAGTCGGGCCGTCTGTCTGCCCAGGCAAAGGTGCTAGTAGCCCGCCTCGCGATTGACTACATTCAACAGCGCTTCACCGGCGAGATAGCGATTGAGGTTGGTGACGAACAAGTCGACCGCTCTTTCATCATAGTGGGGCGTGAAGCCACTGGTATGAGGCGTGATAATGACGTTGTCCATCGCCCATAGTGGGCTGGTGGATGGGAGCGGTTCGGTCTCGAATACGTCCAGCCCAGCGCCAGCCAACCGGCCTCGCTGCAGCGCCTTGATGAGGTCGGCTTCGTTAATGACGCTGCCTCGCGCAACATTAACCAGAAAGCTGGTCGGCTTCATTTCACGAAAGACTGACTCATCCAGGAAATGGTGGGTCTTTTCTGTCAGAGGCAGCGTAACCACGACGTAGTCGCATAGAGCGATCATGGACCGAATAGCCTCGGGCGGGTAGATGCGGGTGGGCAGATGCCCATCCGGGTCGCCCTGACCATCAAGCGTATAGCCTCGGTCAACGACCTGCTTGGCATCGTTCTTGATTACCAGAATGGTCATGCCAAAGGCGTGGGCCAGCCGGGCCACCTCCCGACCGATGCTGCCGTAGCCAATGATGCCGATTGTTCGATCTCGCAGCTCATCCGGCATGAGCAGTTCGCGTCGGCGGGGCGGCCATTCGCCCTTCTGTTGGGTTCGAATCCAGTCCGGCACGCGGCTGGCCCAGCTCAGAATTTGGGCCATTACGTATTGGCCCATGTTGGGCGTGTGAATCCCGCTGGCGGTCGTCAGCTGAATGTCACTCTCCCACAAGGGTGAGCCCGGGAGCCGGTCAATGCCTGCCCAGTGGGTTTGCACCCAGCGCAGGTTGGGTGCTTGCTCCGGACTGGGCAGCTTGTCTGTCGTGTAGATGATCTCCGCGTCGGTGGTCTTGTCGTCCGGCCACTCGTTCTCCGGCACGATCTCTTGCTCGACTTGCAGCTGTGGCGCAGCTTCTACGATCTTGTCGAGCAGATTGTCGTCGAAAGGAACGGTTACCAGCAATTGTCTCTTAGCCATAGCACCCTTTTCTAGTACGCGAGAGCCGTCGCGTTCGGTAGACCCAACAGCCTCCAACTATAGCACAATCAGCTTCTGATGATGCCTCGCGCGGGCTGCAACTTTGGGAAACAGCCGCCGTATAGAGGGTAGAAACAAGGATTTACAGATTTGATTTTTGGAGGTAACGAAATGAGTGACAAGCGTTTGGTCCGGTCCCAGAATGACCGTATGTTGTTTGGTGTGGCGGGTGGTCTGGCCGACTATCTGAATATCGATGCCGTGATCGTTCGTCTGCTGTTTGTCTTGCTGACATTGGCCGGCGGGCCTGGCATCATCATCTATCTGGTCATGGCTCTCATCATGCCGCAAGAGACGGCCCCGGAGCCGAAGGCCAACGGATTTGACGATGAGGAAATCGTCGTCAAGCAGGCGTAACGTGCAGTTCGAGGCCCGGTTCGTCGTGTAATGGAATGATTCGCTCTCTGTTGTATCGTATGTAGCAGAAGAGCCGGTAGCGAACCGGGCTGTTTAAACAGGCGTGCTCTGGCGGAGCATCTCCTGACTTCCAATCTCCTTCCGCCAGTGTGACGAGACGACGGCCGTTCTATCTAGATGGAACGGCCGTTTTCATTGGGCCGGTCAATAGATGGACCTTAACATCCACCGGCCCGGCGTTGCCTGCCCATGACCCATCGCTATACTTATCCGGCGCATGTCCGCCGCATGCGTGATATTTAGTTGACAGGAAGCGAGTCATGAC
Source organism: uncultured Chloroflexia bacterium (assembly GCA_963715935.1). Lineage (GTDB taxonomy): Bacteria > Chloroflexota > Anaerolineae > Promineifilales > Promineifilaceae > Promineifilum. Next base: position 248,019 of record CAVQSM010000013.1, read on the forward strand.
ACTGGTAATGAAGTTTGGCGGCACGTCGGTCGGCAGCGCCGCCGCCATGCGCGATACAGCTCATCTGATTGAACAGGCCCGCGAGACGTGGGCCAATGTGGTCGTGGTTGCCTCGGCGATGGGTTCCAAGCCCGTCAAGGTGACCGACCTGCTGCTGAACGGCGCCCATGCTGCCTTTGGCGGCGATCCCGAAATATACCGTACGGTTGTCGAGCAGGTACGCCAGATCCACTACGAGACGATCGACGATCTGTTGACGCCGGAAGGTGAGCGCCAACTGATGATGGCCGAGATTGACCGCTTTATGGAGCGATACGCCGACCTCTGCGCGGCCGTGTATGTGCTCGGCGAGCTGACGCCGCGCGCACTGGATGCCATTGGCGGCATGGGCGAGCAGATGAGCGTCCGTATTCTGGCGGCCTATCTGCGCCAGACCGGACGCGCCGCCGAAGCGATCGATGCGACGGAACTGATCGTGACCGACGAGCGGTTCCAGTCTGCCACACCGCTGCCTGAGGCCACTCGCCGCATGACGGTCGGTCGCCTCCAGCCTCTCTTCAGTAAGGACGTGGTGCCGGTCGTCACGGGCTTCATCGCCGCCACCCTGGAAGGAGTGACGACAACGCTGGGTCGCGGCGGCTCGGATTTCAGCGCCGCCATCCTCGGCCAGGCGCTCGACGCGGACGAGGTCTGGATCTGGACCGATGTCGACGGCGTGTTGACGGCCGATCCCCGCATCGTCAGCAACGCCAGGTCGATCGCGGAGTTGACCTATCGCGAAGTGTCGGAGTTGGCCTACTACGGAGCCCGGGTGCTCCATCCCAAGACAATGCGCCCCTGCATCGAGAGTGGCATCCCGCTGCGCATCAAGAATACGTTCAACCCCACACATTCTGGCACAGTGATTGTGGAAGACGATCAGGGGAAGGGCGGGACGCTGAAAGCGGTGACGGCCGTCGACGGTGTCAGCATGGTTACTGTAGAAGGGAAGGGGATGATCGGCGTACCCGGTATTGCCGCTCGGGCCTTCGGTTCTGTCGCTGAGCGTGATGTGAGCGTGCTGCTCATTTCACAGGCCAGTTCCGAGCAATCTATTTGCTTCATTGTGCCTGAGGCGTCGGTAGCCAGCGTGATCGAAGGGCTGGAGATCGAGTTCGCAGTTGAGCTGGCCCGGCGAGATATTGAGCGCGTCTGGCCGTTGAATGATGTAGCCATCGTGACGATCGTCGGCGCCGGCATACAACGCACGGCTGGAATTGCCGGTCGGGTTTTCAGCGCGCTGGGTGATAATGCCATCAACATTATTGCCATCGCTCAGGGATCGTCCGAGTGCGGCATCAGCGTGGTCGTGGGGGATGAGGGGATGGCGGCGGCCGTCAACCACATTCACGCGCTGATCGGTGAGACCGCCTGATGGCGGATCGCGGCGGTGGAAGGCGTGGCCGCGCCACAGCCTGGCTTGCCGGCGCCATCGCTGCAGCTGGCGCTGTGGCTTTGCTCCGGCGAAAGATGCGGACGACGCCAGATGGCCGGCTGCCTTTACCCCTGGGCACTGCCCTTATTACAGGTGCGTCCAGCGGGATCGGTGCAGCGTACGCCCGCTCCCTGGCTGCCCAGGGGTACGATCTGATTCTGGTGGCCCGGCGCGAGGCGAAGTTGGAGGCGCTGGCGGCCGAAGTGACTGAAGCGTACGGCAGCGCTGTGACGGTGATGGCGGCCGATCTCTCGCAAGCGGCCGATGTAGCCCGCGTCGCGGAGTGCATCGCGCAGACTGGCGATTTGGTGTTGCTCATCAACAATGCCGGGTTTGGCACGCGAGGCTATTTCACCGACGTAGCTGTGGACCGTCACCTGGAGATGATTCAGGTCCACGTGCTGGCAACGGTGCAGCTGACCCATGCAGCCCTGCCGGCCATGATACAGCGAGGCACAGGCGCCATCATCAACGTCTCTTCCATTGCCGCCTTTTTCGCCGCGCCCGGCGGGGCGACGTACGGGGCGACCAAGATATATCTCAACACGTTCTCTGAGGCGGTGGCGCTGGAGACGCGGGACGCGGGGATCAAGGTGCAAGCGTTGTGCCCCGGCTTCACCTACAGTGGGTTTCACGACACGCCAGAATATGATAATTTTGACCGGCGCGAACTGCCGGATAAGATGTGGATGACCGCTGAGGCAGTTGTGGACGAATCGATGGCTGCGCTGTGGGGCGATCGGGTGGTTGTTATACCCGGCCGGCAGAACCAGGCGATGGTCGCCGCTACGCTCTGGCCGGGCGGCGGCGCGGTCCGTTCCCTCGGCAGGCGGGTGGTTGCCTTCCTGCGGCGCAATGGCCGATTCGGAGGCCCGCCGCGTCCGGTCGCTGGCCCGCCGCCGAATGAGACGACGCAACCACAGAATGGAAGCGGCTGAACAGATCGCCGGCAAATGACCACGTACTGACAGGATCAAGCTCATTATTATTAAGGAGAAGCAGCAACATGATTGTGAAAGAAAAGACGGTAGCAGCGATGAATACTCAGATTCAAAGCGAGTTTTCGGCGTCAGCCCAATATGTGGCCATCGCCGTCTACTTCGACGAAGAGGGATTGCCGGAACTGGCCAACTTCTTTTACCGTCAGGCCGAAGAAGAGCGCGAGCACGCAATGAAGTTTGTTCACTTTTTGCTGGAAGCCGGGGCCAAGCCGATCATTCCGGGCCTGTCAGACATGCGCAATGAGTTCTCCAGCGCGGCTGATGCGGTCCAGTTTGCTTTGGCCCAGGAGAACCACGTCACTGAGCAAATCAACAGCCTCGTGACCCTGGCCATGGCCGAAGGGGACATCACCAGCCAGAACTTCCTGCAATGGTTCGTCACGGAACAGGTTGAGGAAGTGAGCACCATGACCAGCTTGCTGCAGACGATCCACCATGCCGGCAGCAGTCTGCTGCTGGTGGAGGATTACGTCCGTCGGATGCCGGCGGGTGGGGAAGGTGAAGGCGAAGCCGCCTGACAGGCGCGTCTTCTCTTATGGCGTTCCAATAGACGCCCGGTCCAGCCCTGTGGTATAATGCTGCTATCAATCGGGGATGACTGGCTTCGACGGGGAAGGCTGGCCCTGGATTGCAAGCCGAGCACGCTTTACATCTCGTAAAACTGGAAGCAAACGCATAAGTGCCAATCGCACGACTGCATACAACGCTCTCCCCATGGCTGCGTAAAGTAGCTGGAGAGTAGATGTTCCCAAAGGGAACCCGTCTGACCTGACCTCTTCGTCGACCGGGCAGGATCAGGCGACACTTAGGTTGACGTGCTCCACGCCGATATTGGTAGGTGTGGCTAAAGAGGCCCTCTCGGGGGCGACCAATTAGCAGCCGGCTGACCCAGTTAACCGGGGCGCCCGGTGGCGAAACCTAAATAGGTTGACTAAGCTTGTAGACGTTCAGAGGACGAATTCTTCGGACGCGGGTTCGATTCCCGCCATCTCCACCTCACTAAACCTCGGCAGTCTTCTCAGACCGCCGAGGTTTTTGTTTGCCGCTTGTTAAACGCTCGATAAGTGAGTTACAATCTGTTTTGACCCTTAATTGTCCCTTTCTTGACAGAATGGATTGGTGACCTTATACTTCCGGTCACTATTACGACACCGTACACGCCGATGCATATGACTTGTCTGTCACTGCTGATGTTTACATCAATTCCCAAAAAGGTCTGCTTTACACAGCCAGCCTGACGTTTATGCGTATGGGCCTCGGCTGTGTTTTTGATTGTGTCAAAAAGAAACTGTACCCAGAGGAGGTGGTGTCTTTGCCGGAACTGGATTCGTTTGCAGCCCACATTTGAGTGCTGCAAAGATCACCTGAGGTGTAATTTCACGCCGAGTTGAAACGTCCGGACAAATCTAACAATCGTCCGGATCGCAAAGAAAAACCTACCGTTAGAGGAGGAAGATTTCTAACATGACGAAGAAAACTTGGGGTCTAGTGGCCCTATTCGTATTACTAGGTTCGGTCGTGCTTGCCGCATGCCAACCGCAGGTCGAGCAGGTAGAAGTAACCCGCGTGGTTACCGAGACCGTTGTCGAGGAAGGGCAGACGGTCGAGGTTACTCGTGTGGTTGAGCAGATCGTCGAGCAGGTGGTTGAAGTAACCGCCGTCCCGGAAGAGGCCCCTGCCCTGCCGAAGGACCTGGTTATCTGCCAGGCCCAGGAGCCCGACAATCTGTATCCGTACGGCAGCAGCATGCTGGCGTCCACGCTCTGTGCAGCACGCTATCTTCACCTGGGACGTAACGACCCTGTCGTACGGCTACCAGGCTGATGGTATTGGAGAAGCTGCCGAGCCTCGCCGACGGCGACGCTGTCTTGAACTGAGGTCGAAGTCAACGCGGGCGACACGGTCCGTACCGTTGATGACGTTGTGAAGCCTTTGGAAGAAGGCGACGTGGTCCAGAATTCGGCTGGCGAAGAAGTAACCTTCGACGGCACGCCGGTCATGATGGACCAGCTGGTTGTCGACTTCACGATGAAGCCGCGCGTCTGGTCGGACGGCACCCCGGTGTCCGCCTCTGACTCTGTCTACGGTTTCAACATCAACATGGATCCGGATACACCGTGGGTTAAGTACGAGGGTGAGCGCACCGCCAGCTATGAAGCGACCGGCGATCTGACCACCCAGTGGACCGGTGTGCCTGGCTACCGTTACTCGACGTACTTCGTCAACTTCTGGCGTCCGCTGCCCGAGCATCTCTGGAGTGGCTTCTCGGCCGCCGAGCTGATCGAGGCCGAAGAGTCCAGCCGTCTGCCGGTTGGTGATGGCGCCTTCAAGATCGTGGAATGGATCCCCGGCGACAGCATCCGCATGGAGCCGAATGAGTTCTACTATCGCGCCGACGAAGGTCTGCCCTACCTGGACAGCCTGACCTACAAGTTCATCCCCGACACCAACCAGCTGATGGCCCAGCTTCTGTCTGGCCAGTGTGACATTGGTACGCAGGACGGCATGAGCACCGATCAGGCTCCGTTCCTCATCGAGGCCGAGTCCTCCGGCATCCTGGTTCCGTACTTCCAGACCGGTACCGTTTACGAGCACATCGACTTCGGTATTGACCCGATCGCTGAGTACGCCGCGACCCGTTACGATTGGTTCGAGGACGTTCGCGTCCGCCAGGCCATGACCATGTGCACCGACCGCCAGAGCATGGTTGACAACATCATGTACGGCCGCTCTGAGGTCATCCACACCTACGTCCCGACCGTCCATCCGCTGTACCCGACCGACGGTGTAACCGAATGGCCGTTCGATGTGGAAGCCGCCAACGCGCTTCTGGACGAAGCTGGTTTTGACCAGCGTGACGATGAAGGCTTCCGCCTTGATCCGGATGGCCAGCGCTTCGCGCCGACCCTGGGCACCACGTCCGGTAACTCGATGCGCCAGCAGTTGACCCAGATCTTCAAGGAGAACATGGTCGCCTGCGGTATCGACGTCGAGCTGTACTACCTGCCTTCGAGCGAGTGGTTCGCTGATGGTCCGGAAGGCGTTCTGTTCGGCAAGAAGTTCGACCTCGGCGAATTCGCCTGGTTGACCGGTGTCGAGCCGTCGTGCTCCCTGTACCAGGGTTCCAACATCCCCGGCGATCCGGAAGCGACCGACGCTGACGGCAACCTGCTTTACCCGAGCGGTTGGGGTGGCCAGAACCAAACTGGTTACCGCAGCGATGCCTTCGACGAGCAATGTGCCCTGGCGCTCAGCAACCTCCCCGGCACGCCTGAGTACGAGGAAGGTCACAAGCAAGCCCAGGTCATCTTCTCGCAGGATGTCCCGGTTATCCCGTTGTTCTTGCGTCTGAAGGTTGCGGCGACGCGTCCTGAGGTCACCAACTTCAACGTTGACCCGACCCAGAACTCCGAGCTGTACAACGTCTACGAGTACGACCTGCAGAACTAAGGGTCCTATTCAGTTAGACTGAAGTAGCATAGGGTGGGGCGTGAAAGCGCCCCACCCTATGTTGTCCAATTCCCATGATCACCACTCGGGGCGCCCTGAGATGATCACATCCCAGCACTTTTTGCGCACTGCTAGCGCTTTGTTACAATCAGCCATCTTCACTTGGGTCGATTGCTGTCCTGGGTGTGCCAAGCGCACGTCTACCTGGCGCCCAAGATGCCGTTACATGAATAGTTTCACTCATAGTTTACGATAAAGTCTGGCGCGACTTCCGGAGGTGTACGATGACTAGCTATCTAATTCGCCGTGGTCTGCAGATGATTGTTGTGGTCATTTTGGCCACCATTGCGATCTTTGGTCTTTTAAACGCCGTTCCCGGAGGCCCGTTATCCGGGCTTAACCTCGCGGCCGACGCTCGCAGCCGCTTCAGTCAGGAAGAGATCGCCCGTCTGGAGCAAGCGCTTGGCCTCAATAAGCCGTTCTACCTGGCCTATCTGACCTGGTTGCTTGGCGAGGATTGGGTTGACGAGGTTGGCGCAGCCATCGGCAACCCGGGCCCCGCCGACAAAATGTTTGCCACTGGCACATGGAGCGACTTCCAGTCTCCAACGTGCGTTGAGGCGGGTGGCAGCAACGAGGGATCTGACCCTGATCGCAATCAACCCTGTAACAGAGGGGTGATTCGTTGGGATTGGGGGGAATCCTGGTCCCTTGCCCGCGGCCAGACGGTGACTTCCATTATCGGTAGTCGCGTCCAAAATACCATTATTCTGATGGCCAGCGTCACCGTTATTTCACTGGTTGTCGCTATTCCCATCGGCATCATTTCGGCGGTCAAGCAGTACTCGCGACTTGATTACGCTGTCACCACATTCAGCTTCTTCGGCATCGCTATGCCCGTCTTCTGGTTTGGCTTGCTGATGATCATCTTGTTTACGATTAAGTTCCAGGAGTGGGGCCTCCCCTACTTCCCATCCGGTGACGTCTTTACTACCCGGGTGACCGCCGGCAGTATTCAGGACGTGCTCAACATCACACCGCGCACCCTGGGCGACCGCATCATCCACCTTGTATTGCCAGTTACCGTTCTGACGCTGCTCTATCTGGCGGGCTGGGGCCGGTTCATGCGCTCCTCGATGCTGGAAGTGCTGCGCCAGGATTACGTGCGCACTGCTCGCGCCAAGGGTCTGAGCGAACGCGCTGTCATTGGACGGCACGCCGCCCGCAACGCCCTGATTCCGCTGATCACCATCGTCGTTTTCCAGATCCCCGGTATTTTCAGCGGCGCTATTCTGACCGAGACGATCTTCAACTATCCCGGCATGGGGCGTCTCTTCATCGATTCGCTGCAGCGTGATGACTGGCCCATCGTGATGGCTCTGCTGTTTATCACGGCCATCCTGGTGGTAGTCGCCACGCTTGTAGGCGACCTGCTCTATACAGTTGTTGATCCACGCATCCGGTTCGACTAATCGCCGGGAGCATCGAAGCCTGCATTGTTGCCTAAGTGCGTCTCTGGCTACGGAATCGGTCACTCCGCCCCCGCAGCAGAGACTCGAAGGAAGTAGAGGTATAGCAAGATGTCAGTAGCCCAACTTGATGTCGAGGCATTACAAGCTGATGCCTTACTCACGACGAAACCTGAACCGCTTCTCATTACCTACTGGAACCGGCTTCGCAAACACCGGTTGGCCATCGCGTCGCTCATTACGCTGGGCCTGATTATCCTGTTCGTAACGTTGGGGCCGGTCATATTGTCCCGCATGACGTACTACAACGTCAGCCAGGACGCCGTCGTCAACTACACGCGTGATGGTCAGGATTTGGCCAATCGCAATGCGTCCCCCTCACTGGAACACCCGATGGGCACAGACGAGCTGGGCCGGGATGTTCTCTATCGTCTGATGGAAGCCGGGCGCCTTGTCGCTCTTCGTGGCCTTTACTGTTGTCTTTATGTCGGAAACGTTTGGGATGTTCCTGGGAGCGCTTTCCGGCTATTATGGCGGGTCGTTTGACGCTTTTGTCCAGCGAACGACGGAGTTTGTCATCATCCTGCCGTCGCTGCCGCTGCTCCTCGTGCTCTCCTCGATTCTTCGAGAAGCGGAGATACCGTTCTTGCCTCCAGAATGGAGCCAGGCGTTCGTCATTATCGCCATCCTGACCCTTCTGAGCTGGACCGGTGCCTGCCGCCTTTCGCGCGGTATGGTGTTGAGCCTTCGCAATCAAGAGTTCACCGAAGCGTCGCGGGCGCTGGGCATGTCGGACACCGGCATCGTGCTGCGCCACATGATGCCCAACGCGCTGCCGCCGATCATCGTCAATGCGTCGCTGGCCATTGGTACCGTCATCATCGTCGAATCGGCTCTGAGCTTCCTCGGTTTTGGCATCCAGCCGCCGGTCGCCACATGGGGCAACATGCTCCAGGGTGTCCAGCGTGATATGTTCACGGCGCCGTGGAAGGCACTGTATCCTGGTCTGCTGATCTTCCTGACTTCTCTGTCATTCAACTTCCTGGGCGACGGTTTGCGTGATGCGTTGGACCCGCGCCTGAAACTATAAAAAGAGGCTTCCATTGGACACACAAGCTGCAGTGCAGGTACAAGGTACCGTTGAACGTGACGACAGGTTGATTCTGAAGGTCAGGAATCTCAAGACCCAATTCTTCACCGAAGGTGGGGTTGTCCGCGCCGTTGATGGCGTCGACTTCTCTGTCAAGCGCGGTGAAGTTGTGGGCATCGTGGGCGAGTCTGGCTGTGGCAAGAGCGTGACGTCTCTGTCGATCATGCGCTTGATCGGCCAGCCCGGTAAGATCGTTGACGGGTCAATCGTCTTTGACGACACTGATTTGTTGGCACTGCCCGACTCTCGCATGATGGAGATTCGTGGCAATCGCATCTCGATGATTTTCCAGCAGCCGCAGAGCAGCTTGAATCCCGTGTTCAAAGTGGGCGATCAGTTGTCTGAGGTGCTGCGCATCCATGAGGACTTCGGCAGAGAGGCGGGCCAGAAGCGGGCAATCGAACTGCTCGCCATGGTCGGCATCCCGGAACCAGAGTCCCGGGTCAATGCCTATCCGCATGAGCTGTCGGGTGGTATGGCCCAGCGTGTCATGATCGCCATGGCGCTGGCGTGCGTGCCAGAACTGCTGATTGCTGACGAGCCAACAACGGCGTTGGATGTGACCATTCAGGCCCAGATTCTCGACCTGATGCGCAATTTGCGCGAGAAGATGGAGACTTCCATCATCCTGATTACCCATGACCTGGGCGTTGTCGCCGAGATGTGTGACCGGGTGCATGTCATGTACGCGGGGCGCATTGTGGAAGAGGCGCCAGTGGAAGAGCTCTTCAAACGTCCAAAGCATCCCTACACAGAGGCGCTCATCGGGTCGACCCCTGTCCTGGGACAGGCTGACCGGGAATTGACCACGATTCCGGGATCGGTACCGAACCTGGTTGACCTGCCGCCCGGCTGCAAGTTTGCGCCCCGGTGTGTGGCGCGCGTGGAAAATCAGCTGGAAAGATGCACTGAGGAAGAGCCGGAACTGAAATCGATCGCCCCGAACCATACGGTTCGTTGCTGGTTGTACGAATAGGCAAAGACGTAGCCGGCTGTAACCGGCTGCGAAACCAATCAGGCTTCATCAGGTTGCCGGTGTGGCGACCACGGAGCGAGCAGGAGTCGTGGATGGCTGAGGAAACTAGTCCAACAATCGAAAAGACCGACAAGAAGGAAGAAGACCGACAAGAAGGGTGAACGTGCTCTTGTCCGCGTGAACAATCTGGTCAAGTACTTCCCCGTACGTGCCGGACTGCTGCAGCGTGTCAAAGCCTATGTCAAGGCTGTTGATGACGTCAGCTTCTTCATCAACGAAGGTGAAACGCTGGGCCTCGTCGGCGAGTCGGGCTGCGGCAAGACAACCATTGGCCGTACTATTCTGCGTTTGACTCCTGCTACGTCGGGCGAGGTGATCTTTGACGGCACGAACATCTTCGACCTCAGTGGTTCCGATCTCAAGAAGATGCGCCGCGACATTCAGATCATCTTTCAGGACCCGTATTCGTCACTGGATCCCCGTATGCCCGTCGGCGAAAGTATTGCCGAAGGGTTGCGGGTGCACACGAACAAGAACAGCCAGGAACGGTACGAGATCGTGGTGGAAATGCTGACGCGCGTCGGTTTGCGCGCGGAACATGCCCGGCGCTATCCGCATGAGTTCTCTGGCGGCCAACGGCAGCGAATCGGCATTGCCCGGGCGCTGGCGCTGCGGCCCAAGTTCATTGTCTGCGACGAGCCGGTCTCCGCGTTGGACGTGTCGATTCAGGCGCAGGTGCTCAATATCTTGCGCGAGCTGCAGCAAGACTTTGGCCTGACCTACCTGTTCATCGCCCACAATCTGAGTGTGGTCGAGCACTTCAGCGACCGCGTAGGCGTCATGTACCTCGGCAAGATGGCTGAGATGGCCCCGCGCCGGGAACTATATGCGAATCCGCTGCACCCATATACGCAGGCGTTGATGTCGGCCATTCCGGTGCCGGATCCAACCTACAAGCGGCAGCGCATCATCCTTGAGGGCGACGTGCCCAGCCCGCTGAATCCACCAAGCGGCTGCCGGTTCCACACCCGCTGCCCGATTGCTTTTGATCGCTGCTCTCAGGAAGAGCCGGAGTTCAAGGATTACGGCGACGGACATTTCGCCGCCTGTTGGTGGTTGGAGACGGGCGAGCCGGGCGCCAGTAAGCTGACGCCAGAGAACATCGCCGCCCAGAAAGGCGCCAAGGCTAGAATTACGGTCGTCTAGCCACGCTCGACGAACTGATCCAGAACAGCTGATGAACCGCCGGTATGTGCCGGCGGTTTTTATTTTTGCGGTTTGGTGCGCCCGCGCTGGCTGACGGATCGTTCCACAAAGCTGATGATCGCCGCAGCCACGTCCTGGCCTGTTGCCCGTTCGATGCCTTCCAGGCCGGGCGATGAGTTGACTTCCAATACCAGCGGGCCACGACTGGACTGAAGCAAGTCGACGCCCGCGACGCTCAGACCGTGGACCTCTGCGGCGCGTTTCGCCAGCCGGCATGTGGCTGCGTCGAGTTCGACCGGAACAGCGGTTCCTCCCCGATGCAGATTGGCCCGAAACTCGCCGTGACCGGCTCGCCGTTCCATGGCCGCCACGCACTGTCCATTGACGACGATGACCCGCAAGTCGCGCCCGGCGGCCTCGGCGATATACTCCTGCAGCAGGATCTGCCGGTTGCGTGCGCGAGCCTGCCGCACGAGTGCGGCGATGTCGCCCAGCTGGTGGGCCAACACGACGCCGCGACCCTGGGTGCCCTGAATCTGCTTTACCACGACCGGCAGCCCGCCCACCGCGTGGACAGCCGCGTAGAGTGCTTCCGGTTGGGCAATGATCGCGCTGCGTGGCGTGGCCAGTCCGGCCCGTGTCATCAACTGTAGACTGTGTAGTTTGTCACGTGAGACGGCAATGGCGTCGGACGAGGCGGTTGTCAGAACGCCGCCGGCCTCGAACTGCCGCACGACCGCCAGTCCGTAGAATGTCACCGACGCGCCGATGCGTGGGATGATCGCATCCAGCTCCGGCATCTGCTGGGCGCGCGGCAGGCCTAATGAGCCAGGCGACAAAATGTGGCCCGGCCCGGATGCAGCATTGTGGCCGCCAACATGGACCGCTACGGCCGTCGTGTCGACGACTCGTACCTGGTGGCCACGTGACCAGGACGCCTGCGCGAGGCGGCGTGTTGAATATAGAGATGGATTGCGTGAGAGGATGCCAATTTTCATCTGAGCCTGAATTGTCCACAGTAGTGGGGCGATCGTCTAGTAATCGCACATGGGCAGGCCGTTAGGTATGATTGACCCACCGTGCTCATGTCGCTACAATGTTTCGGTTACGGAGCCGTACTCATGGGCGACACGAGCAACTACGTCATTGTACCAACATATAACGAAGCCGATAACCTGGATGATCTGGTATCCCAGCTGTTGGCTCTGCCCATGGAACTGGGTGTCGTTGTCGTAGACGACAACTCCCCTGATGGAACGGGCGATTTGGCCGACAACTGGGTAGCGAGGGAACCCGGCCGGGTTCATGTGATCCATCGCACCCACAAAGCGGGTCTCGGCACGGCCTACATTGCTGGCTTCCACTACGCCCTCAACGAGCTGCAGGCCGACCGTATTCTGACGATGGACGCCGACTTCTCCCACAACCCGCGTTACATACCAGACATGATCGACCTGAGCGCTGAGAAGCATGTGGTCATCGGCTCGCGCTATGTGCCTGGCGGCGGGACGCGAAACTGCACGCAGTCCCGAATCTGGCTAAGTCGCATCGCCAATGGCGTGGCCCGCACCCTGCTGGGGCTGAAGGCCAAAGATACAACTGCGGGCTTCCGCTTGTATCGACGGGAAGTCCTGCTCTCCATTCCGCTCAACGAGATCTTCTCCAGTGGTTACTCGTTCCTGGTCGAAATGCTCTTCCTGTGCCAGCGACGCGGCTGGCAGATCGGCGAGGTGCCTATCGTCTTTGAAGATCGCCGTAAGGGACAAACCAAAATCTCCCGCCAGGAAGTATTTAAAGCCCAGTACACGGTCTTCCGCCTATTCCTGCGCCGCTTGCGAGGCGGCGAACCTCGTCGCCCGCCAATTGCGGTCACCGCGCCTGCCACAAATGATCAGCGTTAATTGCAATCTGTGTGGGCACGACGAGTGGGACGTGCGTTTCCCATCCACCACGCAAGATAATGCCGTGCCTGTGGTCGATGCGTTTCGATGTACCCACTCCGGTTACGGCCACCACCCCCAGATTGTCCAGTGTCGTCATTGCGGGCTGGTTTACGCTAATCCTCGTTGGTCGCCCGATGAACTGCTGGCAGCTTATCAGGATGTTGAGGACGAGACGTATGTTAGCGAGCGGGAAGGGCGAGAGCTAACATTTGCGCGGCATCTGGCTGCCATGGAAAAGGTCGTTGGCCCGGCCGACGGCCGCACCTTGCTCGACGTCGGCGCGTACATCGGGGTCTTTGTGGAGATTGCTGCGGCCAATGGGTGGCAGGCGACCGGTGTGGAGCCGTCCCGTTGGGCGGCAGGGGCGGCCCAGGAGCAGGGCATCAACGTCATCAACGGGACGCTGGATTCACCGGCGCTGACCGGCTGCCAGTTTGACGTCGTGACGATGTGGGATGTCATTGAGCACCTCGCCGATCCGGCAGCCGAACTGGCACGAGCGGCGGCCCTCCTGAAGCCGGGCGGCTGGCTCGTGGCACATACAATGGATGTCGATTCCGCTATGGCCCGGATCATGGGTCCGCGTTGGCCGTGGCTGATGGATATGCACCTCTACTACTTCAGCCGCCGAACCCTGGCTGCTACGTTGGAGAAGGCGGGTTTTGAGGTTGTCTGGCACGGGGCACAGGGACGCTATCTTAGCCTCGGCTACCTGACCACCCGGCTTCATGGCCTGAGCCGGCGCCTGGGCCGGTCAACGGCTCGTGTCGTGGACTCGCTCTCTGTCGCAGACGTGGCCATTCCGGTCAACTTTGGTGACCTGATTACAATATACGGGCGCTATCGTGGTGAGTAGCTGACTCGATTAATGGAAGGGGCGGCGAGTTCATGATATACTCGCGTCCACTTGCTAGCCAAAACGAACGATTACCAATGTGCCGTATTAAGCTCCTAATTGTCGACGATCACCCCCTCTTTCGGCAGGGTTTGGTCGACGTTCTGGAGACGGATCCGGAGATGCAGGTGGTAGCAGAAGCGGCGGAGGGCGAGGTCGCCATTGCCTTTGCGCGACAGTATCAGCCGAACGTCATCCTGATGGATGTCAGCCTGCCGAATACCAACGGCCTGCAAGTTACACGGCAGATTATGGCCGACAGCCCGGACGCCAAAATCGTTGTCCTGACCGGATATGATGAGCCGGAGCAGATTATTCATGCGTTTGTGGCAGGGGCTCGCGCCTTTTGCACCAAAGACATTCCGCCTGAAGAACTGCTCAATACGGTGCGTACGGTGCATGCCGGCAAGTACGTTGTCAACGGTCGTACGATGACCCAGGATGAGGTTCTTGTCTGGGCCGACTCACAGATGGGGAACCGGGGCGGGGGTCCGCCGGGAACCGCTACAGCGACCTCAGCGCCCCTGTCGCCGCGAGAGATGGAAATTCTCGAAGAGGTGACGCGCGGCGCCAGCAACAAGGAGATCGCGTTGCGGTTGGGAATCAGCCAGCAAACGGTCAAGAATCATATGACCGCCATCTTGCGCAAGCTGAACGTCAACGACCGGACGCAGGCAGCCATCTTCGCATTGCGCCACGGTTGGGTGCGTCTGGACAGTCCAGAGTAATAATTCTACCCATACCGCCGCTGCGGTGTGGGTCTTACGTGGAGGATCGAAGACATGCGCTTCTTCAAAGACGAGGAAGGCCAGGGCCTGGTGGAGTATGCGTTGGTGCTTGTCCTGGTTGCCGTCGTCGTCATCGCCATTCTGGCCCTCCTGGGCCCATACATCAGTGATTGGATCAACGGTATCTCTGAGTGGTTCCGCGAGGTGCTCGGTACATAGTAAGGGCCAAGAATTGCCCTGTGCCGGATCGCCGCGCCGAGGCAGCTCCTTCTTATCGCCATCGTCATGGATTCACAAGACGCCAACTTTCCCCCTGAGACAGACGATCTTCAAGAACTGCGCATGCGGCGAGATTCGCCCAGCCCAGGCTCGCGCGATGCGTTCAAGGAACTGACTGAACGTCTATGCACGGAGATTGCTGCGCAGATGAACGGGGAGATTGACGTGGCTGACAAGACACAGCTGCGTGCCTTTGTCCACGATCGGTTGGATATCTTGCTCAAGGAGCTGGGCATTGCCGTCAATCGAAACGAGAAGCGATTGCTGTTGGACGCCATCGTCACCGAACTGAGCCGCACGACACCGTGAACATGATGACAGCGCCTACCACGCTGGCCCGAATCGACCAACTCTTCCACGCTCTTCATCGACACCCTGCTTCCGCCTGTCTGCGCCCATTGTGGCCGGATCGGGATTGTGGTGTGCCCCGACTGTCTGGTTCGAAATTCCCTGAGCTCCCTCAAACGATTTGCGACTGCTGTGGCCGGTTGCTGGAACACGGCGAACGGAGTGGAGCCTCGCAGCTCTGCCACGCCTGTGCGGCCGAGAGGCCAGCCGTGGCCCAGGCGCGGGCGCCATTTCTGTATGACGAACCAGTCTGCCGGCATTATCCATCGTCTGAAGTACGATGGTCACTTTGCCCTGGCGCGTGTGCTTGGCGATCTCATGGCGGAGCGTTGGCCACTCTGGGCGGAACCGGTGGACGTGCTGGTCGCCCGTGCCGTTGCATGCACGCCGGCAGCGACAGCGCGGCTTTAACCAGGCGGAGTTGCTGGCGCGGCGCGTCGGCCAGGTCGACCGGCCTTCCTGTCACGACACACAGCATCCGGCGCGAACGCCACACGCAGCCTCAGGTACGTCTCAACCCGGAACAACGAGCGGCAAACGTGGCTGGTGCGTTTTCTGCGGTGGGAGATGAACTGCGGGATCGTCACGTCCTTCTGATCGACGATGTCTACACGACCGGAGCGACAATGAATGCGACGGCCGACTGTGGCGTTGGCCGCCGGCGCGCGCCGTGTCTCAGCATATTGTGTGGCACGAGTTAGCTAGCCGTGCGATAATCTTTGTTCACCGATCTGCTTGGATTGGATGGTCGCTTTCATTCCCGAACGCGGCCGGAACCTTCAAAAGGAGTGGATGTAGTCACTATGGAACCTGAAACTGCTGCCTTTAACATTGTTGCCCACAACATGGAACTGACCGACAGACTCCAGGGCTACGTAGAGAAAAAGATCGCTCGCCTGGACCGGTACATGCCCAACATGACGGCCGTTCACGTAGACCTGTCTGTAGAGAACACCCGCAGCGCCGTCAATCGCCAGGTGGCCCAGATTACGATACGCGATGACCGGGGTACCATCCTGCGCGCTGAGGAGCGCAATGGGGACATGTTCGCCGCCATCGATCAGGTAGTGGACAAGCTCTACCGTCAGATCGAGCGCTATCGCGGCAAGCGACGTGACCGTTATCGCGGGAGCAAGGTTGAAGATCTGTCATTGGGCGAGGCACTCCCCATTGATGAGACCTATTCAGATGAGGAAACGGTCATTGTGCGGCGCAAGCAGTTCCCCTTGCATCCTATGTCGGCTGAGGAAGCGATTGAGCAGATGGAGTTGCTTGGTCATGATTTCTACGTCTTCTTCAGCGCCGAGGATGAAGCAGTCAGTGTCGTCTACAGGCGGCATGACGGTAATTACGGTCTGTTGCAGCCAGAGATGGGATAAGTCGAATGGCACAGATCCTGGTTGTTTGTACGGCGAATATTTGCCGGTCGCCGGTGGCTGAAGGGCTGCTGCGCGACCGGCTCGACAAATCTGGACGCGGTGACTGGACAGTTGCCTCGGCAGGCACATGGGCCCAGATCGAACGCGGTGCTTCGCGCAACAGCGTTGAAGTCATGGCCCGCAACGGCTTTGACATCTCCAATCATCGTTCCCGTATGGTGACTGAGGCGCAGTTGGCTGAGGCAGACCTGGTGCTGTGTATGGAAATCGGCCACGCTGAAGCGCTCCGGGCCGAGTTTCCGGACCAGGCTGAGAAGGTGTTCTTGCTAACCGAGATGGTTGGTCGCGCCTATGACGTCCAGGATCCCTACGGTGGGCCGTATGACGAATATGAGCGCATGTACGACACCCTTGAACAGTTGATCGACGATGGGTGGGAGCGCATTACTGAGCTGGCTGAGACGAACGCGGTCGCAGAGTAACTGGAAGTATTCGACTGTTACCAACCTTGAATAAACTGGGCCCACTCTTCGTGGCGCTCGAGATGGTTGCCGAAACGATAGCGGGCGGTCGGCTTAGGCTCAAACGGCAGACGGTTCAACGTCATGTTCGCTTCGCCCGGCTTGTGGCCCCCCTTACGACGATTGCAGCTAGAGCACGCCGCCACGAGATTCTCCCATGTGTGAGGCCCGCCCTGGCGCCGGGGAACGACGTGGTCGAGGGTCAGCGTGCGCATCTTTCGACCGCAGTACTGGCAGGTGTAGTTGTCACGGCGCAAAATCTCCCGCTTCGACAGGGCAATGCGCGGGCGTGGCCGTTTGACTATATAGCTGAGTTTGATGACCGAGGGAATCTCGAATTCAGAGGACACGGTGCGAACGTAGCCTCGACCGTTGACAATAATTTCTGCCTTGCCAGCAAGAACCAGTGACAGCGCGCGTTTCGTGCTGCAAATATGTAACGGTTCAAATGTTACGTTCAGGATGAGCACTGGCTCATCTAGTAGGCCATTGCCGCTCATAACGCAAAGAAGTATACCTGACGAGCGTGTCTGTCGTCAATCACTACCCTGTTAAGAATCGGTCAACAGCCGCGGATATGGACGATCAGTTGATCGACCCCCCATATCTACCCATTAAAATGAGACGAATTTCATGCAGCGAGGAGCTGAACAGTATGCACGACACAACTGCCTGGATCGAGAATGAGATTGCGGCCCTGAAAGAAGCGGGTTTGTACAATACGATTCGAACGATTGATTCGCCCATGGATGCCTGGGTGACGATCGATGGCCGTCGCCTGCTCAACTTCTGCGCTAACAACTATCTGGGACTGGCCAATCATCCCCGGATCCGCCAGGCTGCCCGGGACGCCATTGACACCTACGGCGTGGGACCGGGCGCGGTGCGAACCATTGCCGGAACCATGTCGCTCCATGTGGCCCTGGAGGAGCGGCTGGCGGCCTTCAAGCGAGCAGAGGCATGTATCACCTTGCAGAGCGGCTTCACGGCGAATCTAGCCACCTTGCCCGCTCTTGTCGGTCGCGGGGATGTCATCTTTTCGGACGAGCTGAACCATGCCAGCATTATTGACGGCAGCCGTCTCAGCCGGGCGACCATCGTCCGCTACAACCACGCCGACGTGGACGACCTGCGCCAGAAGATCGAAGCGACGACCGAGTACGGCCGCCGGCTCATTGTGACCGACGGCGTCTTTAGCATGGATGGGGATATAGCCCCGCTGGACAAGATTTGCGATATTGCCGAAGCTCACGGCATCATGCTAATGGTCGACGACGCCCACGGCGAAGGGGTGCTGGGCACCGGCGGTCGGGGCATCGTTGACCACTTCGGTCTGCACGGTCGGGTCGATGTCGAAGTCGGAACGCTGAGCAAGGCGTTTGGCGTGATGGGCGGATTGGTGGCAGGCAAGGCGGTGGTCGTGGAGTGGCTGCGCCAGCGCGGCCGTCCGTTCCTGTTCTCCAGCGCTCTGACCGTGCCGGATACGGCCGCCTGTCTGGAAGCGGTCAATATGCTGGAGGCATCGACAGAGCTGGTTGATCGGCTGTGGTCCAACGCCCGTCTCGTGCGTGATGCCATGCAGCAGATGGGCTTTGACACCGGCTTCAGCCAGACACCCATTGTGCCCGTCATGTTGGGTGATGCGCAGCTGGCACAGACGTTCAGCCGCCGTCTGTTTGAGGAAGGTGTCTTTGCCATGGCGATCGGCTATCCGACGGTGGCCCAGGGCAAGGCGCGCATTCGGGTTATGAACTCGGCCGCCCACAGCCACCAGGACCTAGAGACGGCGCTGGCGACCTTCGCCAAGGTCGGGCAGGAACTGGGCGTTATAGCGTAAACGACTGGCCCAGTTCGGGTACGTGGACTTCGGGAAAGCGCAGCCGTGTCTTGAGGCTGTTGGCCAGCGCAAAAGCACTGTCCGGTTCGCCATGCACCAGGAAGGTCTGTTGGGGCGTTGGCTGGATGTGGCCCGCCCATTCGACCAGTTCTGAATGGTCGGCGTGGGCGCTCAGCCCGTTGAGCACGACAACCTTCGCCCGCAGATCATACTCTTCCCCGAAGATGCGCACGCGCGGCTGTTTCTCCACAATGCGGCGGCCCAGCGTGTTGGGTGCCTGCCAGCCGACGATCAGGATTGTGTTACGCGGATCCTCAATGTTGTTCTTCAAATGGTGGAGGATGCGGCCCGATTCCGCCATGCCGCTGGCGCTCAGAATAAGGGCCGGTTCGCGCAGGAAGTTCAGTTCCTTGGACTCGCTGACGGTTCGTGTATAGCGCATCATGTCAAAGCCGAACGGGTCGAAGTCGCTGTCGGTGATGAGCATGTCGGCTGCTTCCTTGTCGTATGCCTCCGGGTGCATGCGGTAGATGCTGGTAGCATCGATAGCCAGTGGGCTGTCTACGAAAACCGCGAAATCCTTGGGGATGTCCCGGTTCTCGACCATCCGGTTCAGCCGATAGACCAGCTCTTGGGTACGGCCCACAGCAAAGGCAGGGGTGATCACCTTGCCGCCGCGCTTTGATGTCTCCCGGATTATCTGCTCCAGCTCTTCGTCCGTATCTTCGTTTTCCGGGTGTTCCCGGTTGCCGTAGGTGCTCTCCAGAATGAGCACATCCGCCTCATCGATGATGGTCGGGTCGTTGAGAATGGGGCGGTCGGGGCGGCCCAGATCGCCGCTGAAGACGATGCGCCGGGCGGGTCTGTCGGCCGTCTCGGCTACATCAATGGCTACAATGGCTGAGCCCAGCAGGTGACCGGCATCGTGGAGGGTTACATTGATTCCCGGGGCCAACTGATAAGCCCGGTCGTAGCCGATGCCAACGAAATGCTTCAGGCTATCGACCACTTCTTCTGTGGTATAGATCGGCTCGATGGGTGGTTCACCCTGCTTTGCCCGCTTCTTGTTGACATAATCTGCATCATACTTCTGAATCTTGGCGCTGTCTCGCAGCATAATCGTGCACAGATCGCGCGTAGCGGAGGTGCATATGATGTTCCCGGTGAAGCCACTCTTGACCAGGTTAGGGATGTTGGCGCTGTGGTCGATATGGGCGTGGGAGAGCACCATCACGTCGACGCTGGCCGCGTCGAACGGCAGATTCAGATTGCGCTCGTAGGTCTGCTTACGTGAGCCCTGGTAGAAACCGCAGTCGAGCAGGATGCGAAAGCCGTCGATGTCCAGCAAATGTTGCGAACCGGTCACGGTTCGCGCAGCGCCATGAAAGGTGATGTTGATTGCCATCTGATACTCCTATGGAGATAGGTCGGTGTAGCGATACAAAACCTGGGGGCAGTTCAACCACAGGGTCATAAAGGGAAAGGACTTGCGCATGACGATGGCTCAGGAGCGGCGAAGCACAGCGAGCAGGTCATCGCTGTAGGTGCGCAGACGCCACGGCCCGAGCAACCCCAGGGCGGCTACTTGTTCCTCAGTTTGCGGGTTCTCCCGTGCCAGTGTCCAAAGTACGTCGCGGCTGATGATGACATCTGATTCAACGCCGCGATTACGGGCGCGTTTCTTGCGCCAGGTGTGCAACTTGTCATAACGATTCAGAACGCTGTCCGGTGGGCGGGGTGTGCGTTTGGGGGGCTGGGGTGGGGGGCCATCCCTGGCGGTGTCAATCACGCCCAGTAGCCGGTTGCCGTAGCGGTTGATCTGGCCCCGGGTCATGCCATGAACGTCGTATAGTTCGGCTGTTGTAGTCGGCAGCTGGGTGGCCAACTCCACCAGCGTGCGCTCGCCGATCACTTTGAAGACCGGCAGGTTGCGCCGCTGCCCCTCGAAGTCCCGGAAAGCAAACAGGGCTTTGAGCACCGCCTGCTGCTCCGGGCGCATCTCGCTCACCCCGTTGATGGACCAGAACCCATCGGCATCAAAGTCGGTGCTGACGGACTTAACATGCGTCTGTTCCTCAAAGATTTCCTGCGCCTCTTCCCAGCGACCCTGCTCGTATAACTCAGCGGCCAGGAGATCGCGCAGGTCCGGCAGATAGTGAGTGTCCAGCCGCGCATAGGCAAGCTGGGATTCGGAAAGCGGTCGCTGGCACCAGTTCGACTTCTGATGGCGCTTGCTGAGTTTTACGTCGTAGCAGATCTCCAGCAAGCTGGCCAAACCAAATCGAGAGTAGCCCAAGATGCGGGCTGCCCACATCGTATCAAACAGATTGTTGAGCTGCCAGCCGTAGTCGCGATCCAGCAAGATCAGATCATATTCAGCGGCGTGGAATATCTTTTCGACCGAATGGTCTGCAATGATGGCGCCCAGGGCAGACAAGTCGTCGACTTCCAGTGGATCGATGACGTAATCTGCACCGGGAATCGTGCTCTGGATGAGGCAGACACGTTCGCGATAGGCGTACATGCTGTTCGCTTCCAGGTCAATGGCGACCTGATCATATTGCTGCATTGCCCGGGCACAGTTATCCCACGCCTCCTGCCCGTCCACGAGGTGAAAAGGCGGCATCTGGCGAACGTCCTGCATCTGTGGACTATTTGTTTGTGACTTCGTTTTCGACATACCATTCCCAGAACCGGTACACGCCTTCTGGCACAGAGACGTGTGGGTCATATCCTAGCAACTGCCGCGCTTTGCTAATGTCGGCTTCGTTGCGCACAAAATCGGCTGCCAGCCGGGGGGTGCTGACGACATTGGCTTCCCGTCCGCTCAACTCTTCCATCAGTTCCACAAACTCACGCAGCAGCACAGGCTCGCCACGCCCCAGGTTGATGATCTCATAGCCCAGAGGGCGGTCGATAGAGGCAACGATGCCGCTGACGATGTCTTCGACAAAGGTCCAGTCGCGGTACATCTCGCCGCCATCGTAAAGCGGAATTTGCTTGTCCTTGTAGATGCTGTCGGCCAGCAAGTAGGCCATCATGTCCGGGCGGCCGTTCGGTCCGTAGACGGTGAAGAACCGCAGCGCCGTGAAGTTCTGGCCGAAGAGATGATAATAGCTGTAACCGAGAATCTCGGCGGCACGCTTGGCGGCTGCGTATGGTTGCAACGGTCTGTCGCAAGCGTCGGTCTCCACAAACGGAATTTGTTCCGTTTCACCGTATACTGAGGAGGTGGAAGCCATCACAAAGTTGCCGACCCCGCCTGCGGCGCGAGCGGCATCGAGCAGGTTCTGCGTCCCGTTGAGGTTGACATTGACGTAGAGGTCGGGGTGACTGATGGCATTACGCACCCCGGCCATCGCGGCCAAGTGGGCGACCGCGTCGAACCCCTCATCGTCCATCATAGCCATCATCCCGGCCCGATCCCTGATATCGGCTTCGATCATGCGGAAGTTGGCGTGTCGGGACAGAGCTTCGGCATTGGCTCGTTTGCGGGCCGGATCGTAGTAGTCGTTGAAGTTGTCCAGCCCGACGACCTCGTCGCCACGCTTAGCCAGACGATCCGCCAGATGGCTGCCGATGAAACCAGCTGCGCCTGTGACCAGTAGTTTCATATGCGTATGTGCTCCCCGGTATTAAATGAGGTCGCTCCGGTTAAAGCCGGATGGAGGATTGGAGCCAGGATAGATGTCATGGTCTGGTTCAACTGGATGGCTCACCTTCGCTGGATGGCTTGATGTCGTCGACCATGAGCTGCAGTGTCGTGCGCCCCTGCCAACGATTGACATTGATGCCGTAAACGAGATCGATGCGCTCCGGCAGTTGGCCTGCCCACGCGCCCTGGCGAAAGGCGATAGCCGGCAGCGGTTTGGCGTGATCTGCGTCGTGGCCATTGCTGGCAGTGCCCAGAACCATCTGCAAGTGAGAGCTGTCTCTTCCAACCGCGCGCTGGCTGAGCACCGGTACGTTTCGGCCGACAAAGCGCGGGGTGGCGTTCTCCATGCCGGTTGGCTCCAGCAGCTGCAGCGTTTCCTGCAGCGCCCAATCTACCTCGCTGACCGCCAGCTCGGCATCAACCGCCAACATGGGGCGTAAGTCCTGCCCTTCCAGCGCTTCCGTCGCCAGCTCTGTCATCCGCTCAGTAAACTCGGGAATATGCTCGTTCTTAATTGTGAAGCCGGCGGCCTGAGCGTGCCCCCCATGACGTTCCAGCAGATCGCCGACCTCATCCAACGCTTCAGTGATGTGGAACTCGGCAATCGACCGGCAGGATCCACGGCTCTCCGTTTCGCCTTCTTCCATGATTATGACGGGCCGGTACCATTGCTCGGCCAGGCGACTGGCCACCAGACCGACCAGGCCCGACTGAAAAGTGGGGTCGCCGGCAATGATGATGGAGGCTTCGCCGTCGACGAGTTGGGCGGCCTGCTCGCTGAGTTCCGACGTCAATTGCTGGCGGCGGCGATTCAGCGCGTCCAGATTGTGGGCCATTTCCTGGGCAACACGGGCGTTGGGCGTGGCCAGCAGCTTGGCCGCGTCATAGGCATGAGACAGCCGGCCAGCGGCGTTGATGCGGGGGCCAAGTGTGAAACCAATTGTTTCAGCCGTAATCTCGCCCGGATTTACGCCGCTGACCTGCATCAGCGCCGCCAACCCGGGACGGCGCACTTCGTTCAGCACAGCCAACCCTTCAGCTACCAGCTTGCGGTTCTCGCCGGTCAGCGGCGCCAAGTCGGCCACCGTGCCCAGAGCGACCAGGTCGAGGAGGCTGTCATCATCAAATCGCGCCCGGTCAGGCATTTCCTGCCGCAGCGCCTGGGCCAGCTTGTAGGCGATGCCTACGCCGGCCAGCATCGTTTCTGGATACTGGGACTCCGGGCGCTTGGGGTTGATGACGGCCGTCGCTTTTGGGACACTGCGGCCGAGGCCGTGGTGGTCGGTAACGATGATATCCAGTCCGATTGTTTTGGCGTGGGCCACTTCGATCGGGGAGCGAATGCCACAGTCCACACTGATGACCAGGTCGACGCCCAACTCGCGCAGGGAGGTGAGAGCCTCCAGATTAAGGCCGTACCCTTCGTCAACCCGATCTGGGATATACGGCCGTATCTGTCGACGATCGTCCGCCAATCCGCGCAACGCTTCCGTCAGCAGCACAGTTGAGGTTACGCCGTCGGCGTCATAGTCACCGTAGACAGCAATCGACTCGCCATCTTCCAGAGCGCGCCGGATGCGGGCCACGGCCACATCCATATCGGCCAGCAAGAACGGATCGCGTGACAGGGTGTAGCGGTTGTCCAGAAAGGCCTGCACGTCGCCCGGCGTTGTAAGGCCCCGGTTGGCCAGAATCTGGCGCAACACAGGATGCAGCACCGGCGCTCCATTGGCTGACTCAGCGACGGCGATGGGCATGCCGGGCGCTACCTGCCAGCGGTAGTCGCGCAATGATTCGGGCCGTTTCATAAGGCGCGTATGGTAGCACGGGTGTGCGGAAAGCTCAACCGGCAGCCTGTTCCATCATGCGGGATGCGGGATGCGGCGTTTTGGGGTCGGTGACCATCACCTATTGACTCGCTTCCAGGATGAGCCGGTGAAATGGGACAGCTTCCACGAATGAGCGGCGCTGCGCCTCGTCCTTGATGGTGCTGTCTTCCGCGTGCAGTTCCGCCTCCGCCAGCCCCAACACGCCCGGCGCGCGCGGGTCTCCCATGGCTGCCAGGACGAGATAGCAGTTCCAGTAAACGCGCAGCGCTTCGCGAGCTCCCAAAAGTGTTTCCGGTCGCAGGTCGGGCAGAATCGACTCAACCAGTGCCAGCGCTTGCGTCGTGTCATCAAGCGCCAGGCAGACAGCAGCTCGCCCAGCATTGCTCTCAATCAGCCAGACCGACTGCTTCAACTGCTGCTGGATATCGACGGCCGCTTCAAGTGCTGCCAGCGCTTCTTTGTGCCGGCCCAGACCGTACAGGTCCTGACCAATCCGGCTCAGCGACAACCCCTCGGTTGTGCGAGCCTGGGCGACCCGTGCGGTTTGCAGCGCTTCCTGATGGAGAGCCAGCGCCGTCTCGAACTCTCCCAGATGACTGTAAAGCAAACCCAGATTATTCTGGGTCCAGGCAGCGCCGGCCGCATCACCGATGGCCCGGTCGGTGGCCAGCGACACTTCGTAGTAGTGGAGCGCTTGCTCATACTGCCCCATCCGCGAGAGATGCAAGCCCAGTCCGTGATTGACCAGTGAGTAGTGGTAGCGATCGTCGATCCTGTCCAGACTATCCAACGCTTCCATGTAGTAGGTGTAGGTTTCGTCAAATCTGTTCTGCATGCCGCTGACGCCGGCCAGATTGATGAGCGCCATCGTTGTGCCGTGGCGATTATCCAGGCTGCGATGAATAGCCAGCGCACCCTCCAGATGGGTGCGGGCCGCGTTCAGGTTCATGGCTCGTTGTTCCAGCCATCCGAGGTCGGCCAGCACATTTGCCTCGCCCGCCGGTTGTTCCAACTGGCGATAGAGCGCCAGCGCGCGTTCCATTTCGCGACGCGCTTCGTCCAGCCGGCCCTTCTCCAGCAAGGTTGTGCCCAGTCGCCGTCGTATGTCCGGCTCGACCGGGCTTAGCTCAAGACGCTCGGCCGCAGCGAGACCCAGTTCGAGCTGGGTCAGAGCGTGGTCGAATCGTCCCTGCCGGAAGAGCGCCGTACCCCACAACAAACGACCGCGGGCCAGCAGCAGCTTGTCGTCACAGGTTTCTCCCTGCGCCGTTGTCTTGCTGGCCAGCTCGATAGCCTCATCGTAGCGCGTCAGGGTGATCAGGTTGCTCGACTTGGCCAGCCGGAGCCAGGCGATTAGCGTTTTCGCTTCGGCCGCCGGGGAGTCGTCAGCGTGCAAGGCGACCAGGGCGTCGCTGAACGCTCTCTCTCCTTCCTGGAACATCGAGCGGCGGCGGAAGAGATCCCACAGCCCACGCCAGGCTATCGTCAGGCCCTCGATATCAGGACCTGATACCGCCCAGCGCCACGCCTCACGGATGTTGTCAAGATCGTTACCGGCGTTGGCAAAAGAAGCCGACACGCTCTCGCCTTGTAAGGACACGTGGCTTACAAGGTTCAGGTAGTACGCCCCATGCGCCTGCCGGATACGTGAACGGCCAGATCCAACTGTCTCATCTGATGGGTTAGTGGGGCTGAGTTTCTCAGACGCGAACTCGCGCAGCAGTTCATGCATGAGATAACGGCCGTCTTCATTCTGCTGGAGCAGGGAGTGGTCGATGAGGTAGTTAAGGTGGGCCGCGTATTTGCCCATGATGGCCTTGGCCGCGTCCTCACCAAAGCTGCCGCGGAAGACCGACACCTGGGCCAGCGCTTGCTGCGCATCTGGCAGAAGCAGTGCCCACGAATAGTCGAAGACAGCCCGCATACTGCGTTGGCGTTCGGGCACATCCCTGAAGGTGGTGACCAGAAAGTCGAGATTGGAGGCGATGCGACCGGCAATTTCACTGCACGACAGCCGGCCCGTCCACGCGGCAGCCAGCTCAATGGCCAACGGTATGCCGGACACAAGGCGGCAGATGGCGATGATGTCGCTGGCGCACTCTTCCAGATTCAGGCTTGCACCGGTCCGGGCGGCGCGTTCGGCAAAGAGCGCCACACTGTCGTAGTTTGGCAGCTTGCCGTCACGGGTGATGTCGCCGGGGGGTGCATCGTCGTAGGGAATAGACAGTCCATCCAGGCGCAGCGTGAACTCGGTGCTGAGCCCGAGGCGCGCCCGTGACGTGGCCAGAATGTGAAGATGTGCGTCAGCCTGCAGTAGATCGATCACAAGATCGGGTGCGTCAGTCTCCACAAGGTGTTCAAAATTGTCGAGTACGATCAGGCACGACTTCTCGCCCAACAGCCCCAGGAGCTGTTCCGACAGCGGCCGTTCACCGATGAAGGACAGACCCAGGGCGGAGCCTATCGCGCCAGCCATCGCTTCGCGGGGAGAATCCAGCCACTCCAGGCCGGCCAGCGGGACAAACCAGACACCATCGGGAAACAAGCCGGCATCGCTCGCGGCGATCTCCCTCGCGACCGCCAACGCCAGCCGTGTTTTCCCCATGCCCCCTTCGCCCGCGAGCGTGACAAGGGGATAGGCGGGGTCTCGCAGTCGCTCGACCAGCGTCGCTCGCTCTGCAGTGCGGCCGATGAACGGCGTCAGGTCGCGGGGCAGGTTGTGGGCGACGGGGGTAGTGGTAGTGGAAAACGGCCTGGGTACAACCACCACTTCGCCCCGGGTAATGCGAGCGGCAAGGTCGGCCGTATCCGACTGCGGCCCCATCCCGAACTCCTCGTCCAGCATCGCCACCAGTTTGTCATACTGGTCCAAAGCCGCTCTGGTTTGACCGTTGAGAGCCAGCAGGTGCATCAGCTGGGCATGGGTTGCATCTTGCAGATTGTCCAATGCCAGCCATTTGCGGGCTGCCTCGATGCCCAGCGGCGGGTCGGGCTGCGCCAGCGCGTAGCCGATCAATCGTTGCAATCCGGCGAACATCAGCTGGCGAAGTCGTTCCTGTTCGATGGTGACCCACTCGTTAAATCGGGGCGCCCCGGACAGGTAGAAGCCGGCCAGGAAATCGGCCGTATAGAGGTCCAGCGCCGCCTTTAGCCGGGCGGCATCCGCTGGTGTTTGAGGGACGCCGAGGGACTCGACCGCCTGCTGGAAGCGGGCAGTGTCGATCGGATCGATGGCGCCGGGCCGCACGGCCAGCGTCTTCCGTGTGACGACGAGTTCCTCGCCAACGTGCTTGCGGAGCCGGGAAAGGGTCGTGCGCAGATTGGAGAGCGACTGCCCGGTGGTGCGCGCTTCCCACAGCAGGTCAGCCACCGCTTCCCGGCTGTGCGTTTGGCCGGTGTGGGCCAGATAGACGAGCAGCGCCATCTCCGTCTGGCTGCGGAATGCGGCAATAGGTTCGCCGTCACGGGAAACGGCAATCGTCCCGAAGAGAGTCAGCGAGATCATGTTGTTGGTTGCTGGTGCGGTGTGGGCATACCCCAAGTGGTACCCTGTGACCGGTATCTCCATTGTACCTCAATTGCCGTTGTTTCACGGTTTGGAAGCGTTTTGGAAGCGTTAGATGTGGATACTGTCAGGGTAGGCGTGGAAGTTCGGCGGCATTTTGGTCCAGAGGCCCCTTCAATGCACGTTTATATCGGAATCGGCGTGAGCCAGATACTGGGCCGCATGACCAGGCAATGGTGAGATCTATCTCATCGCCAGCAACGGTGCAGGCCTGAGACGGATTACCATGCACCCGGCCAATGATTTCGGAGGCGTCTGGCGGCCCTGATCCTGAGAACATTGCCTGACGGCTGGCTTTCGGCGACAATCTGACCCGGCTGGTTCGGTTCAGATTGTCGTCCGGGTGTCTTTTCCCCCTTTCGATGCAGGTGCATCAATCAAAAACACGAGGAGTTTTTATGAACAATATCGAGAAAGTAGACAACCGGTCGGCCGTCCCCAAAGCCATGTGGCTGGCGTTGGGGCTGATTGCCTTGCTGGTGGCCTTCACCCTGGCCCCGGCAATCCTTGCCGCCGATGGCGGGGGGGGCGAGGCCGCGGGCGGCGGCGGCCGGCTCACTGGATCACAGGCACAGCCTGGACAGTGCCAGCCGCCTCATCTTCGCACTTCGGCCCATGCTGAATCGGAGCACCGCCGGGGATGCCACAGGCGATCTCCTCGGCGAACAACATCTCCATGTGGGCCAAACCAACTCTTGCCGGGGCGGCAGCGCATGTCGCTCTTTACCGGTGCTGCGGGCGGCAGCGGCATACCTCGACCTGGACGAGTTCGGCCGCATCGGTTCAAAATCTATGACGACGATGCAGCCTTTTCAGCGAGCTGACCAGCAATCAGCATCAAGCTCGTGCAACAGTGGCGCATGTCGCGGCACTGGACGCGGGCCGGGCGATTTAACAATAACGGCGCGCAGGTGGCTTCACTACGTCATCAACGTCGACGGCACCGGTCTCAAGAACCTGACCGATGCGCCGGGTGATGACTGGAGTCCCGACTGGTCGCCGGACGGCAGCCGGATCGCCTTCGACTCCAACCGTGACGGACAGTCTGAAATCTACGTTATGAACGCAGATGGCTCCGGGCTGTCCCGGCTGACCCAGTCGCCGGATGCGCAGCGCGCGCCGGACTGGTCATCTGATGGCCAGGAGATTGTCTACTCGTCGAATCAGGCCGTGGCCGGTGGCGGGGGCGACAACCTGTTCAAGATGCGCAGCAACGGCACCCAGCAGTTGCTGATGGCCGGCAGCCCCGCCGACGATAAGTGGCCGGACTGGATAAAGGGCGGGCAGGCAATCCTGTTTACGTCCTACCGGGACGGCAACGGCGAGCTCTATGTCATTACCAGCAACGGGACAGGCCTGAGGCGACTGACCACCCACCCGGCCAACGACTTCGGTGGGGTGTGGCGGCCGTAATCGGAACAATCGTTTGTTTTTCGTTACAATCTGACCCGGCCATTTCTGGTCGGGTCAGATTGCAGCCTGGTCGGGCGCACTTGTTGCGACTAACCAGACAAGGCTGTTTCTGCGCCAACTATCGGATCCATTTCACGTATCTACAGGAGAAAACTAAATGAGTGAGCAAATCAAAAGCACACCAGCGCCCTATCGTGCCCTCTGGGTGGCGTTGGGGCTGATCGCCCTGTTTGTCGCCATCACGCTCGCCCCGGCTGTCCTGGCGGCCGACGGCGACCTGGACACCAGCTTCGACACCGACGGGCTGGTGACGACCAACTCGGGCAGCAACGACGAGGGCAACGGTATTGCCGTGCAGACCGACGGCAAGATCGTCGTGGCCGGCACCAATGGGGCGACGTTTGTCGTCATCCGCTACAACACCGATGGCTCGCTGGACACCAGCTTTGGTGGTACGGGCGTTGTCAGCACCAATTTCGGCTCCACTGACAAGGCGTATGGCGTCGTCATCCAGCCCGACGGCAAGATCGTGGCGGCCGGCTACAGTGGCAACGACTTTGCCCTGGCACGGTATGAGACCAACGGTACGCTGGACACGACGTTCGGGGCCAACGGCCTCGTTACCACCGACTTCAACGCGCTGCCCGGCAGTTATGCCAGCGCCGGTGGCTACGCCGTGGCGCTCGACTCCAATGGTCGCATCATCGTCGTTGGCTACGTTCAGAACGGCAGCCAGTTCGAGGATTGGGCCGTCGTCCGCTACGACAGCGACGGCTCGCTGGACGAAACGTTTAACCCGACCGGCAGCTTCACCCCCGGCGTGCCCGGCATCGTGACCACGATCATCCAGCAGCAGGAACCGGAACGCGCCTACGCGGTCGCCATCCAGAGCGACGACAAAATCGTCGTCGTGGGCGAGACGAAAGGGTCGCCCGGGCAGTTCGCCATGACGCGCTATAACACCGACGGCGGGCTGGACACGACGCTGGCGGGGGATGGCTCGGTGCTCGCTGCCTCAAACAAGGTCGGCCCAGGACGGGGTGTGGCGGTTCAGGACGACGGCATGATCGTTGTTACTGGTCGCATCTCGGTGATCAACCCGACCAGCCAGAACTGTATTGATTCGGCCGGCAAATATTGCGAGTACTACGATTTCTGGGTTGCCCGGTTTACCTCTCTTGGTGCGCCTGACAATAACTTCGGCGCCGCAGGCGAGGTAGCGACGCCGATCAATGAGCGCGGCAACGACGACGACGGCCGCGCTGTGGTCATCCAGCCGGACGGCAAGATTGTTGTGGCCGGCTATACCGATTCCAGCATCCACACGTTCAGCGGCGAAGACGAATCCTTCACCCGCCGGCCCGACTTTGCCCTGGCCCGCTACATGACCAACGGTACGTTGGACAGTGACTTTGGCACTGGTGGAACGGTCATTACCGACTTCACGCCGGGCGTCGATGATGAAGGAAGCGAAGCGTATGCCATCGCGCTTCAGTCCGACGGCAAGATCCTGGCCGCCGGGGCCAGCCGCCGTGACTTTGCCGTGGCCCGCTATGACAGCGGCCCCACGCCGACGACAACGGCCATCATCAACCACGTGCCCGATCCATCGGAGGTGGGGGAGCAGGTCAGCATATTCATCATGGTGACCTCGGCCAGCGGCGTTTCGCCGACCGGCAACGTGACGATCACCGACGGCGATGTCAGCTGCAATGGTCCGCTGGTGCCCGGCATCCAGGGCACTGGGCCCAGTGGGTTGGACTGTGTGCTGACGTTCACCACACCGGGGACGAAGACACTGACGGCCACCTACGACGGCAGCGCCGAGTTCAGCAGCAGCAGCGATTCCGTCACCCACACAGTGACCGAAACGACGAAGCAGGACACCTCGACCACGATCACTTCCCATACGCCTGATCCCTCCAGCGTCAACCAGCCGGTGGTGGTCACCTATGCGGTCAATGCCTTCTCCGGCACACCCACAGGCGACGTAACGGTCAGCGATGGGACCGACTCCTGCACGGCCACTGTGGCCGCGGGGAGCTGTAATCTGGTCATGACGACTCCGGGATCGAAGACGCTAACGGCCACATACGGCGGCGACGCGGACTATAACGGCAGCTCCGGCACAGCCAGCCATACGGTCACCGACACGACCAAGCAGAATACGACGACGACCATTCTCTCCAATACACCCAACCCGTCACAAGCGGGCCAGCCGGTTGTCGTCACCTACGCGGTCAATGCCTTCTCCGGCACGCCCACGGGCGATGTGACAGTCAGCGACGGAACCGTTAGCTGTACGGCAGCCGTGGCGGCAGGAACCTGCACGTTGACGCCAACGACCCCCGGGACCAAAACGTTGACTGCCACCTATTCGGGTGACGCCGCCTACAACGGGAGCTCCGGCACGACGACCCACACGGTCCAGGGCACCACGCCACAGCCAACCGCGTTCACTTATCTGCCGATGAGCATCGGATCGCCGCAGGACTAGATATCGTAGCAGCAAGGACAACCTGATCGCTCATCGTCGTTGAGGTCACAGAAGTAGAATAGGGGCATGCGCTGGAGAAGATGGCGCATGCCTCTGACACCGACCTGTGACCTCCCGCGACGACTGGCGTGTGACCTCACAACGAAAGGCAAACCAGTATGGTAAATCCAGTCGAACCGGTCATCTATCACTCCTATCTTCTGCGCTGCTGGCAGGTTAGCCCGGGCAGGGACGACGAGCCATCTCGCTGGCGCTTTGCCCTGCGTGAAGTAGCCGCCGAGCCGGTGGAACGTGATTTTGCCACGCTGGACGACCTGTACGACTTTCTGAGTCAGGAAACGGCCGCCAGACCGGCTCCGGAGCTACCAGATTCGGCAGACACACAGCTCTAATTCGCACCATGCGTCGAGCATGAGCGCAAATTGACTTTGGGTCCTCTCACCTGTATAATTCATGACTGGCTGAGTGGGCTAAGCAGGTGCAGGCATTATGGCTAAAGCGAAGAATCTGGAACCGCAAAATGCATAAGCTTATGTGAATCTAGAGATTTCCGCTTTGAACTGACAGGGCGATTCGCCTATTGTTGATCATCCTGCCTGTTCTATCCCGCGAAAATAGCGGGGTTCGATAACTCGGCCGAGGTTCTCGTTTGCTTAGCACTGGACCAGCCGAGTTTTTGTTTGCAGGGGCATCGGCAACCCCAAACTTGATATAAGGTGGCGAAGAGCAGTTAGTATGTCTGAAGACCCCACAAACCTATTAGAAGATTTACTCGATCAGCACGATTATGATATGCCCCAGGAGGGGGATATCCGGACCGGAACGATCGTGGCCATGACCCCCCAGGGCGTAATTGTCGACCTGGGACTCAAGCGGGATGGCATTGTACCCACGTCAGATGTCAACAAGCTGGAAGCGGAAGAACGGGATGAGCTGAAGGTCAACGACGAGGTATTCGTCTATGTTGTCGAAACAGGCGATCCCGAGGCACTGGTCGTTTCCATCCACCTGGCTCGTCTGAACCAGGACTGGATTGAAGCGGAAGCGCTCATGGCCAGCGGTGAGATGTTTGAAGGCGAAGTCATCGGCTACAACAAGGGCGGCGTCATTGTCCCCTACGGCCGTATTCGGGGCTTTGTGCCTATATCCCATCTGACTGAACTGGCTCCCGGCATGGGTGAGCGTCGTCGCCAGCAGCGGCTGGCCCGCCTGCGCGGCGAAAAGCTTGGTCTCAAGATCATTGAGGTCGATCGCCGCCGCCATCGTCTGGTGCTTTCGCAGCGCGAAGCGCAGCGGGAGTGGGAAGAAACGAAGCGGGCCGAGCTGATGGAAACGCTGACTGAAGGCGAGACGCGTGTGGGGCGCGTGAGCGGCATTCGCGATTTTGGCGCCTTTGTCAATTTGGGCGGGGCCGATGGCCTAGTCCACATCTCTGAGCTGAGCTGGCATCGTATCGACCACCCGCGCGAAGTCGTGCGCGTTGGCGATGAGATCGAAGTTTATGTGTTGGGAATCGATCGCGAAAAGCAGCGCATTAGCCTCAGCCGCAAGAAGCTGCTGCCCAATCCGTGGGACTCCGTAGACGAGCGCTACGAAGTCAATCAGCTGGTTGAAGGCACAATTACCCGGATCATGGATTACGGCGCATTTGCCGAAATCGAGCCGGGCATCGAGGGCTTACTCCACGTGTCGCAGCTGTCGCGAGCGACCGTTGACAATCCCAGCGCGGTCGTCAATGAGGGTGAAACGCATTTGCTGCGTATTGTCAGCATTGACCAGAATCGCCAGCGCATTGGTCTGAGCCTGAAAGCCGTCACAGCGACGGAACAGATCGAATGGATGGCTCAGAAGGAAATTGAGGAAGAGCAGCGGCGTCAGGAAGAAGAAGCCGCCGCAGCGGCAGCGGCCAAGGCTGAGGCTGAAGCAGCTGTTGAAGAAGCTGAGGCCGAGGTGATTGACGAAGTTGTTGATTCGGCTGAAGCTGTGGTCGAAGAGGTAGCTGAAGAGACGGAAGCTGTTGTTGAAGCTGCCGAAGAGGTTGAAGCCGAGGTTATCGAAGAGGCCGCTGAGGTGGTTGAAGAAACGGTAGCTGAAGCAGCCGTCATTGAAGAAGCTATCGAAGAAGCGGCAGAAGAAACTGTTGACGAAGTCTTGGAAGAGGCTGCAGAGGCGACCGCCGACGCGACGCCCGAAGAGGCGGAAACGATCTTGGAAGCAGCTGAGGAAACGGTCGTTGAAGTTGTGGAAGAAGCTGCCGAAGCAGTTGAAGCTGTCGAAGAAGAGGCAGAAGCCGTCGTAGACGAAGTCATCGAAGAGGCTGAAGAAATAGTGGCCGAAGTGGAAGCGTCCACTGCCGACGTTGTTGAAGAAGCGACCGAGGTCGTCGATGAGGTGGTCGAAGAGGCCGCTGAGATGGTCGACGAGATTGAGGACGCGGCCGCTGAAGTCGTTGACGAAGCCGTCGAAGTCGTGACGAAGCCGTCGAAGTCGTTGACGAAGTGACTGAGGTCGTCGATGAAGCAATCGATGAAGCCGTCGATACGGCAGGAGATGTCGTTGAAGACATCGCTGAAGAAGCCGAAGCTGTTGTAGCTGACGCGGAAGAGGCAGCCGCCACCGTGGTGGATGCCGTGGAAGAGGTGGTCGAGGAGAGCGACGCCGGGGAAGACGAAGACGAGACTGTCTAGCTATCGTCTTGCCTGCAGACGCTTGATGTGTCTGCGCGAACCCGACCTAGTTAAAAGTTGGAGATATGGCGAATAAAGAAGAAAAACTTGAAGTAGAAGGCACCGTTATCGAGCTACTCCCGAACACTCAGTTCACAGTGGAGTTGGATAACGGGCACCAGGTCCTGGCCTACCTGTCCGGCAGAATGCGTAAGCACTATATCCGGATTCTGCTGGGCGATCGGGTGCGGGTGGAAATGACCCCGTACGACCTGGATCGCGGCCGCATTACTTACCGGTATCGCCGCGGCGTTACCAGCCGTCCGGCGCGTTAGTCTGGCGGCTCGCAGGCAACGAGCGACCGAAAAGTTGCCCGTCGCCTACCGGCTACCCTCCGGGCGGCCGACAACATACGACACCCAGTCTCCGGTCTCAATGGTGTCGACAATCTGGCCCCCGGCCGAAGTGATTGCTTCGACTACTTGGGGGCCTTGTTGATCAATAATCCCACTGAGTATCAGACGACCTGCTGGCGCGACATAGCCCAGCAGGTCGTCTTCGTTGAGCAGACGGATGATGATCGGTGCGAGGATATTGACAACGACGATATCCCATTCCGTGCGTCCCGTATGTTCGGTGACACCGGTCAAATCGCCCTGCCAGATCATGATCGATTCACCGACGTCATTCTCCTGAGCGTTGGCCACAGACGAACGGACAGCCATCTCGTCGGTGTCGAAGGCCGCGATCTCTGTCGCCCCCAATCGGGCCGCCGCGATGGCCAGAATGCCGGAGCCCGTGCCCGCGTCCAACAGGCGCATGCCCGGCTCCACCAGCTTTTCCAGCGCCTTCAGACAACTCTGGGTGGTCGGATGCAGCCCGGTGCCGAACGCCATCCCCGGATCGAGGACCAGCATAATGTCGTCCTGCTCTACAACGACGTCCGGTCCAGCTTCTTCCCAGCTGGGACGGATCCAGATGCGGTCGCCAATCTTGAAAGGATGGTAGTGGGCCTTCCACGCGTTGGCCCAATCCTCGTCGGCCAGTTCCACGAAACGGGGCGGGGGCATGGCGTAGAGGCGGCTGAGATAGAAGAGCGTCTCCTCAATCTTGCGCCGTAGGGCTGGTGTGTCCTCATCACCCGGTATGTATATCTTGACGGTTACAGCCGGATCCAGCGCGTCCGGATCCAGCGACGTTTCATCGCCACTCTGTTCGATGGCGACACTTTCCTGATAGGCAAAAGGCCGAAGTGCTTCTGATACAGCTTCGGCCCCTTCGCCATCTGTGGTTACACTGACTTCTAGCCAGACCATAATGTTTACTTGAATATGTCGCCCAGCGCATTTCGCAGCTGGCCGAGAATACCTTTCTCTTTTTGCGGCACCACTTCACTACCCATGGTGCGCGAAAGCTCGGTGAACAGGTCGCGCTGCTCTTCGGTAAGGTCCTTGGGAATGGCGACCTGAATAACCACCAACTGGTCACCGCGTCCGACGTTAGCCCCGCGCCCGGAGCGGTCCAGCTTCGGCACGCCCAGACCTTTCATGCGAAACACTTTGCCGGACTGCGTGCCGGCCGGAACTTGCAGGTTCATGTCCCCATCGACCGACGGTACGCGAACCTCATCGCCCAGCGCGGCCTGGGCCACGTTGATTTGCAGGTCGAGCATGATATCGTCGCCCTGACGTTGGAAGAACTCGTGCGGTGTCACGTTCAAGACCACAAACAAGTTGCCTGGAGGGCCGCCATCGATGCCGGCGCCGCCTTCACCGGTTAGCCGGATCTGCGTGTCGCTGTCGACACCAGCAGGCACCTTCACTTTCTTGGTCACGGTGCGCTCGACCTGCTTGCGGCCGTTGCACGTGTGGCACAGGTTCGGAATCAGCTCGCCCGTCCCGTTGCAGGTGGTGCACGTTGCTACGTTCACAAACTGGCCGAGTATCGATTGCTGGACGCGGCGCACCTCGCCTGACCCGTTGCAGGTCGTGCAGGTGATAGGCTTGGTGCCAGGCTCCGCGCCACTGCCCTGACAGGTGTCGCATACCTCGGGCCGCCGGTACTCGATCTCGCGTTCGGTGCCGAAGATCGCTTCTTCGAAGGAGATGGTCAGATCATAGCGCATGTCAGGCCCGCGTCGCGGACCGCCACGCCGGCGACGGCCGCCGGTCGCGCCGCCGAACCCACCGAAGAACTCCTCGAAGATATCGGCAAAACCGCCAAACCCTTGCTCGAAGCCGCCGTAGCCCGGGCCGCCATTCTGGTTGACTCCGGCATGGCCAAAGCGATCGTACGCCGCCCGCTTGTCGTCGTTCGACAGCACTTCGTACGCCTCGCTGATCTCCTTGAACTGCTCATCCGCCCCGGGGCTTTTGTTCACATCAGGGTGATATTCGCGCGCCATGCGGCGATATTGGCGCTTTAGCTCTTCTTTTGTGGCGCTTCTGGTAACTCCCAGAACCTCGTAATAATCACGCTTGACGGCCATAAGCTCCCGACAGTGCGGTTAACCGGAGTGCGGTTAACATAGCAGCATAGTAAACGCGCTGGCCGGTCACAGAAGAGCAGTCCTCGTGGCCGGCCAGGCAATCATTTGTCTTAAGAGGCGTCGCTGAACTCGCCTTCGATAACATCCTCATCCGGGTCGCCGCCGCCATCAGACGCGCCAGCGTCGGTGTCGGGGGCTGCGCCTTCCGGACCGGCCTCGCTCTGACCCTGCTGGTACATGGCGCTGCCCGCTTCTTGCATCA
Organism: uncultured Chloroflexia bacterium; assembly: GCA_963715935.1. GTDB lineage: Bacteria > Chloroflexota > Anaerolineae > Promineifilales > Promineifilaceae > Promineifilum. The sequence goes on from CAVQSM010000013.1 coordinate 285,050, forward strand.
CGGCCTGGAGTTTCTCAGCTTCGCTCCGCATGGCCGCGATGTCCTCACCTGCCAGCGTCGCTTTGGTCGCGTCGATCTGGGTCTGGACGGCCGTGCGATTGGCTTCCGGCAGTTGTTCGCCGTTGTCGCGCAGGAACTTCTCGGCGCTGTAGACGGTGGTGTCGGCCACGTTACGCGCCTCCACCGCATCCTTGCGGCGGGAGTCGTCGCTGGCATGGCTCTCGGCATCCTTCACCATCTTCTCGATCTCGTCCTTGGCCAGACCGCTGGACGGGATAATCTGCATGGCCTGCTCGCGGCCAGTCGCCTTGTCCTTGGCGTTGACGTTGAGAATACCATCGGCGTTGATGTCGAAGGTCACCTCAATCTGGGGCACGCCACGCGGTGCGGGCGGAATGCCGTCCAGGATGAAGCGGCCCAGGCTCTTGTTGTCGGTGGCCATGGGGCGCTCGCCCTGAACCACGTGAATCTCGACCTGCGTCTGGGTGTCGGCTGCCGTGGAGAAGACCTGGCTTTTCTTGGTCGGGATTGTCGTGTTGCGCTCGATGAGCGGTGTCGCCACGCCGCCCAGCGTTTCGATGCCTAGGGTCAGCGGGGTCACGTCGAGCAGGAGCACGTCCTTGACATCGCCACCAAGCACACCGGCCTGAATGGCCGCGCCCAACGCTACAACCTCATCCGGGTTGACGCCCTTGTGGGGCTCGCGTCCAAAGAACTCCTTGACGCGTTCCTGGATGGCGGGCATGCGGGTCATACCACCGACCAGCAGTACTTCCGTAATATCTTCCACCTTCAGGTCGGCATCGGAAAGGGCCTGGCGCACAGGCTCAATGGAGCGCTCGACAAGGTCTTCGGTCAGCTGCTCCAGCTTGGCCCGTGTCAGCGTCAGGTTCAGATGCTTGGGGCCGTTGGCGTCGGCTGTGATAAACGGCAGATTCAGCTCGGTCTGCATCGTGGTTGACAGCTCGATCTTGGCTTTTTCGGCCGCTTCGCGCAGACGCTGCAGCGCTTGCTTGTCGTTGCGCAGGTCGATGCCTTCTTCCATCTTGAACTGCTCGGCCGCCCAGTCCACGATTCGCAAATCGAAGTCGTCGCCGCCGAGGAACGTGTCGCCGTTGGTCGATTTCACTTCGAACACGCCGTCGCCCACTTCGAGAATGGAAATGTCAAACGTGCCGCCGCCCAGGTCGTAGACAGCGATAATGCCGTCACCTGTGTTGCCCACGCCATAGGCCAGGGCCGAAGCGGTCGGCTCGTTGACGATGCGCATCACTTCCAGGCCGGCGATCTTGCCGGCGTCTTTGGTCGCCTGGCGCTGGCTGTCGTTGAAGTAGGCGGGCACGGTGATGACTGCCTGGGTCACCGGTTGGCCGAGATACGCCTCGGCATCGGTCTTGATCTTCTGCAAGATCATGGCCGAGATTTCCGGCGGCGAGTACTCACGGTCACCCATGACGACGCGGATGTCGCCATTGGGAGCTTCTTTCACTTCATACGATACATACTTTCGGGCGCGTTCCACTTCCTCGTCGTCGTACTTGCGGCCCATGAACCGCTTGACCGAGGAGATGGTGTTGGCCGAATTGATGACTGCCTGGCGCTTGGCCACTTGTCCTACCAGCCGCTCACCCGTCTTGGGGTTGACCGCGACTACGGACGGAATCAGTCGATTGCCCTCAGCGCTGGGGATGATCGTGGCTTCGCCACCTTCCATCACGGCAACAGCCGAGTTTGTTGTTCCCAAATCAATGCCAATAATCTTTGCCATGTCTTGCCTTCCTCTCTAATCTACGTTAACAGACCTACTCAGCGACAACGACCAACGAAGGCCGCACAATCCGGTCGCCAATCCGGTATCCTTTTTGCATCTCGCGCGCGACGACACCACTTTCAAACTGGGCCGACGGCTCCTGTGAAATCGCCTCATGGACGGTGGGGTCAAATGGCTGGCCCACAGCGTCAATCGGCTCAACGTTCATGCTGTCCAAAATGGTCAGGAACTTGCGGTAGACCATAGTCAGGCCGGAGAACCAGCCATCGTCCGGCAACGCTTCGGGAGCAGACTCCAGGGCGCGTTCAAAATCATCGACGACCGGCAAGAGTTTCAGTACCAGGTCGATGTTTGCGTTGACATATGCGTCAGCACGCTGCTTCTCCATGCGCTTGCGGGCGTTGGCAAATTCGGCCTGCGTCCGCTGCCACCCTTCCAGATTGCGGGCTGCTTCTTCCTGGGCATTGAGGAGCATCTCTTCGAGCGAACCTTCCTCAATGATCCCTTCTTCCGGCATGCCGTCTGGGCTGGGGTCTACCATCTGTTGTTCATTCACGGTCATCTTCCTCTTCATCGGTCAGGGGCAAGGCAGCGGAAGAGCTGACCGGCTCCTGAACATAGTAATCATATACAAAGCTGCTCATCAGGTTGGCCACGTAGCGAACGGCCGCCACATTGCGATCGTACGGCATGCGCGTCGGTCCTACTACGGCTACCGTGCCGTAGAAGCTTTCCGTCACACCGTAGCGTGACAGAATCATTGTGCAGTCACGCAGCTCTTCCCATCGACCATCGCCGCCAATGACGACCTGTACGCCGCCTTCAGGTGACTCCATATGTGTTTCGGAGAGAACGCTCGCCAGCAGCGTACGTTCTTCCAGGAGTCGGATAGCGTGTCGCGTACCCTCGTCTTCCAGAATGTTGACCAGCCCGTCACGATAGACGTCACTGATGGGCCGGTTGTCGGCGCGCAGCAGAATGTCGGCGAGCAGGCGGGCTACCTCTTGCTCCAGCGTATCCAGGTTGTAGTAGCGCTGGGCAATGTCCTCGTAGTCCGCATCCAGCAGAATCGCGTTCAAGTGGTCGGCGGCGGCGCTGAGCCGGGCCTGGGAAAGCGGTTCGGCCAGGGCCAACATTTGCTGCTTGACATCGCCGCTGCCCAGCACCAGGACAAGCAGAACTAGACGGCCCTGCGTGGCGATGAGCTGCAGATGTTTGAAGCGGTTGGCGCGGGCCAGCGGAGCGGTGACAAAGCTGGCGCTGCGGGAAGTACGAGCCAGGATGGCGGCCGACAGCCGCATCCATTGGTCCAGGTCCAGACGCGCCTGATGGAACTGGTGGCTGATCATCTGGCGCTCGTAGAGCGGTAGACTGTAGTCACCAGACAGGTGCTGGACAAAGTGACGATATCCCTTTTCGGTGGGAATGCGCCCGGCCGAGGTATGGAGCTGAGCCACGTAGCCCAGATCGCCAAGCACGACCAGATCATTGCGCACAGTAGCCGCACTGACGTCCAGGGCCATATCTTCGGCCAACGTCTTAGAGGCGACTGGATGGCCGGATTCAATGTACTTCCGTACCACCAGCGCCAGGGTGCGTTCCTGTCGATCTGTCAGTGGAGGTTGGTCAACCATATTTGGCGCACACTAAGACCGGGATGTGGCCATGTGGCGCCACGGTGCCCGGTCGGGAGTGGACTATTTACTCGTCAAAAAGCTGTTTAGCAATCGACTGGTGCGAGTGCTAAACAGACGCTTTAAGATCATAACATGCGCCCATAGGGTCGTCAATAAGAACCATGTTAGATTGGGAGGGTCGTGGGACGGCCTCGACAGAACTAATCGGGGCCCTGACTGTTGGTGCGGATGATGATCTGCCACATCGTCCGGAGCAAAATCTTGGTGTCGAGCAGAATTGACCAGTTCTCGGAGTACCAGAGGTCGTACTTGGTCCGCTCGGCGATTGATGTGTCGCCGCGCAGACCGTTGACCTGCGCCCAACCGGTCATGCCGCCCTTCTCGCGATGCCGCTCCATGTACCGTGGCACGTTCTCGCGAAACTGTTCAACGTAATAGGCCTGTTCCGGGCGCGGTCCAACCAGACTCATTTCGCCGAGCAGTACATTGATCAGGTTGGGCAGTTCATCGATCTCCATGCGGCGCAGCAGGCCGCCAATCTTGGTGCGGCGAGGGTCGTCTTTCACCGTCCAGCCCGGCCCGTCCTTCTCAGCGTCGGAGCGCATTGATCGGAACTTGATCATCATGAATTCGCGGCCGTCCAGTCCCATGCGCGGCTGGACAAAAAAGACCGGTCCCGGTGATTCCAGCTTGATAGCCAGCCCGGCCAGAATCATAAACGGGGACAGCAGTACCAGCCCGATCCCGGAGACGATGAAGTCGATGGCGCGCTTGAACGTCAGCAAATAGCCGCGCAAGGCGTAGTCGCGCAGCGAGATAAGCGGCAGGCCACCCAGGTCATTGATGCCCGCCGACGTCGTAATGTACTGGAACAGATCGGGGAAAACCTTGATCGACACCCGGCCCCGCTCGCAGTAGGAGATGACACGCAGCGTTTCGCGATGCCCCTTCTCGGGGATGGCAACAATTACTTCGTCAATGGACAGGTCATTGATGAGATCGGGCAGGTCTTCCGGCGTGCCGACAATGGGTACGCCCAGAACATCGGTCTCGCCATCTTCACCGTTGATGACGCCCATGACATCGTAGCCCAACTGCGGCGACCAGATGATCCGCTGCAGCACCATGCGAGCGGTGTCGCCGGTGCCGACGATCAGGATGCGATCCTTGCCATACCCGCGATCACGCAGCCAGCTTCGCAAGCTTTGATGGAAGATGCGGCCCATCGTCAGCAGGATGATCGTCAGCCCCCAGGCATAGAAGAGCATGGCTCGCGGGTAGTCGAGGATGGCCTGATTGTCTTTGAAGAACAGGGTGGCAAAGGCAATGGCCATCAACATGCCGACCGACACGCTGATGAAGATGTAGTAGACCTGATCGACGCGTGAGACGGAGCGAGGAATAATGTACTGTCGGTTGAGGAACAGGACGAAGATGATAGCCACGACTTGCAGGACCATCAGCCCCAGGTAGTTGGAAAGCGGAACCTGATTGGCCAGCTCTTCCGGCCAGGGAATGGCGATGCGCAGCTGATAGGCCAGCAGGAATCCCAGGGCGATCATCGAAGCGTCCAGCACCACCAGGGTGAAACTGTAGATGGTTCGGATCCGTTGCGTGCTCATCACCCCGCATTTTAGCATTGACCCCGACCGCGCACAATCCGGCCATCTGACGCTAAGCCAACGACTAACATCCCTCTTACGCCGCGCCTACTTTCATCTCATCTGGATTCGGTATACTTCTCCTATCACATTCCTGTGGAGATCGTATGAAAAAAGGTGTCTGGACCGGATTCTTTATTTTTGTCGCCATCCTGATCGGCTTCAACGCCGGCTATGTACTGGGCCAATCCCCGTGGGCGCCCTTCTATGCGTTCGGCGTCGGTGGAGCCAGCCGGGCCGACAGCGAGGCAACGCGGCCGTTCTGGGAGGTATGGGACCTGGTCAACGCCAGGTACTATCAGCAGCCGCTCGACACTGACGTGATGATGCAGGGTGCTATCGACGGCATGCTGGCCACGCTTGAGGACGAGAATACGCGCTATCTTCCTCCGCAGGAAGAGTCGCAGTCGCAAGAACAGATGGACGGCGAGTTCCAGGGCATTGGAGTCGTCGTTGAAGCCATCGACGGGGCGATTACGGTCGTTTCGCCTATCGAAGGGTCTCCCGCCGAAGCGGCAGGTTTGCGGCCCGGTGACATCCTGCGCCAAGCGGACGGCATCGACCTGACCGGCATGGACCTGTCCGAAGCCGCCACGATCATTCGCGGGCCCGCGGGGACGGCCGTCTCGCTGGTTATCGAGCGCGGCGAAGAAGCGCTGTCGCTGGAGATCGTGCGTGACACCATTGTCGTGCCCAGCGTGCGTGGTGAGGTGCTCGAAGGTGACATCGGCTACATTCGCATCAACCAGTTCATTCGCACGACGAAAGACGATTTGGCGGTGCTGCTGGAAGAGCTACCCGCCGGCGAGATGTCCGGCCTCGTGCTCGACCTGCGCCGCAATCCGGGCGGTTTGCTGGACCAGGTTCATCTGGTGGCTGACCAGTTTCTGCCGGAAGGTGTTGTGCTCATTGAAGAGTTTGGTGGCGAGCGGCGGCGGGTGTTTGAGTCAGGTGGAACCGGTTTGGCTGAAGACGTTCCTCTTGTCGTTCTGATTGATGAGGGCAGCGCCAGCGCGTCTGAGGTGCTGGCAGGAGCCATTCAGGATCGGGAGCGCGGCGTGCTGATCGGTGTTCCCAGCTTCGGCAAAGGGACCGTCCAGTCGGTGAACGGCCTGAGCAACGGCGGCGGCTTGCGGCTGACCATCGCCCGCTGGTTGACGCCCGACGAGCGGTGGGTGCACCGTGAGGGCCTGGATCCGGACCTGCTGGTGGTGCTGCCGGAGATAGCTCCCGGGGAGACGCCGCCAGAAGTGGATGCCCAACTTCAAGCGGCGCTCGACTATCTGCGCGGCCGTCCCGTCGCTGAATCGGATCCGTCTGAACTGGAGCTGTCTGTGGAGCAGGCTACTGAGGCTGGCCCAGGCGAGTCTTCGCCTTAGTGGACTCGGCCTGCTGGAGAATCGACTCGGCGCCGTCGCGCGAGATGGCGCCCTGGGTGCCGAGCATTTCGCCAAGCTCTCGCACGCGCCCTGCGCCGTCCAGCGCCGCGACGGTGGTAATGGTACGGCCGTCGCTCGTGCCTTTGCTGACGTGGTAGTGGGTGTCGCCATAACCAGCCAGCTGTGGCAGGTGGGTGACGACAATGACCTGATGCCCCGCAGCGCCCGCCAGTCCCCACAGCTTCTGGCCGACGATATCCCCGACGCGCCCACCAATGCCCTGATCAATCTCGTCAAAGATCAGCGTGGGCGTGATGTCAATCTGGGCCAGGGCAGTCTTGAGGGCCAACATGAGCCGGGCCGTCTCACCGCCGCTGGCGACTTTGGCCATCGGCTTCAACGGTTCGCCCGGGTTGGCTGAGATGACAAATTCAAGCTGGTCGATACCTGTCTGGTCAAATGTGAGCCGCTGCATCTCGTCACTTTCGCCGGGAACATAGCAGCCACCTGCATCCGGGGTTGTCTCAAACTGGACTGCAAAGCGTGCCCCTTCCATCTTCAAGTCCGCGAGATGCTGCTCAATGGCGGCTGCCAGATCGCTGGCTGCCGCGTGGCGCCTGGTGGACAACGCGCCCGCCATCTGGCCGATGCGTCGCAGATAGAGATCCTGCTCGGCCTCGAGTTCGGACGTCCGTACCTCGCTGTTCTGGAGCGACTTTAATTCGGCCTCAGCCGCTTCCTGCGACGCCAGCAGCGCCGGGACGTTGTCTGCCCCGTAGCGCCGCTTGAGCACGCCTATCGTTTCGAGACGCGCCTCGACTGCGTTCAACCGGTCGCCGTCATACTCCAGCTGCCCCAGATAATCCTGTACCGCCACGCCCAGCTCCGACAGTTGGAACGTCAAACCCTGCAAACTCTCCAGCAAGCTCTGGCGCGACTCGTCCAGGCGAACGAGATGGGTGAGCGCGGTCTCGGCACGACCCAGCAGGTCGGTAGCTGATGAGCTGTCGTCGTCCACGCCCGACAAGAAGGCAATGACCTCCGTGGCGTAGCGACTGAGCTGCTCGGAGTTAGCCAGCCGGGTGCGCTCTGTCCGCAGCTCGTTTTCGTCGTCCGGGCTGGAGGCCGGCAGCGGCGATCTCCTTGACCTGGTACTGGAGCATGTCGATGCGTTGGGCCTTCTGCTCTTTGCTGTCCAGCAGTTTTCGCAGCTCGCTCTGAACCTGGTGCAGCTTGCGCACTTCGGCCGCCAGCGCTTCACGCTCGGCGGTCAGTCCGCCATACGCATCAAGCAGGGGCAGGTGGGAGCGCGGTCGGAGCAGAGGAGAGATGTTCGCCCTGACCATGAATATCGATTAGGGGATCGGCAACCTGGCGCAGGAGGGCCAGATTGGCGGAGCGGCCGTTGATACGGCCTATGGAGCGGCCGTTGGCTCGCAGCTCCCGCGCCAGGACCAGCACATCGGGATCGTCTGCTTCCAACCCTTCTTCCAGCAGTAACGGATCGATAATGGCCCGCTGCTCCGGCCCCAGCTGAAAGGTCGCCTCAACGTACGCTTCATCAGCGCCGGCCCGCACGATCGTCGTGTCGGCCCGGTCGCCAATCACCATATTGACGGCGTCGAGAATGATCGACTTACCCGCACCTGTTTCGCCGGTCAGCACAGTGAAGCCGGGGGCGAAATGGAGGTGCAGGTCGTCAATAATCGCGAAATTGCGGATGTAGAGTTCTGCCAGCATCGACGCTGGATTTTAGCGCATTTGCCAGTAAGCCGCACTGCTGGCCACGAACAAGTAGATGGCCGGTCCAATGAGCGCGGTGATTGCGCCAAAGTTTCCGGCCAGCACAGCCAGGATGATGGGCAGCGCCGGAATGACGACACCCAGGATCATCATCGCCACGACGAGACCCGGCAGATAACGGCCGCGCCGGTTGCCGATGGCCCGCTTGGTGATGCGTCCGATGAACCCGCCGACCGCGCCGCTGACCAGGAAAATGATGATGTAGATGAAGAAGCCGCGCCCGAAGTTGGCCAGAATGAACCCGGCCAGCAGACTGATCGGAAACGACACGAGCGCCGCAATCAGGTAATCGGTGGGCTTGTTGTTGAAGAATGCGTCTTCCGCCTGGCGCACACAGTCAGGGCACATATAGCCGACCGGCGTCTTGTTGGCGCAGCTAATACAGATCGGTTTCTGGCAGTTGTAACAGCGCAGTGACGTGGAGCGATCCGGGTGACGATAGCAGACCATCTCATAGCTCTCATCCGTGACTTCGTGGATGTGGCCAGTAGTGGTCGCCGTGGCCGTCGAAGCCATTGCGGGGTACGGCTCGGTCGTTGGCGGCGTGCCGGCGACGTTGCTCGTTGTAGCAGGCGGCGCCGAGTCTGGCTCGGCGGTTTCTGGCAACGGTTCACCATCCAGCGCGGCCAGTCCGGCCACAGCCGGCTCGTAGCCCGGCTCCAGTTCGAGCGCCTTTTCATACGCCTGGCGCTTTTCGTCGGGGTCAGAAAGGACGGCCGCTAGGCCCGCCCATGCCGCATGAGCCGTTGGCGCCTCATCAATAATCTGCCGGTACATCGTCTCGGCCGCGGCACGCTTGCCGTACTCTGCATTGCGGTCGGCCTGTGTCAGCAAGGCCCGCAATCTGGGTTCGCTTATCTCCATAATGCCAATTAGTTCCGATGGTGGCGTCGCTCAATGGAGACGCGACCGTAGCTTCTGAATAAGATAGATTGTCGCAACAACACGTTAGATTTCTGCTAGAACGACATTAAGGCGTTCTAAAGGTGCGGCCAACTGAAGCCAAGACGCTCCATTAGGCGGCGATAGAAGTAGCCGGGGCTTTCCACGCGCACAAAGCAGCAATCCTTCTCGTAGCGTGTGACGACAATCTTGTCGCCGTTGTACAGTTGGACGCTTGTTTGCCCGTCGGCCGTCAGATACGCTTCATGGCTCATCTCGATCCCCACCGAGATCCTTGCCTCCTCATGCAGTACCAGCGACCGGTTGAGGCTGAGATGGGCGGCGACGGGGACGACGACGATATTGTGCAGTTGCGGCGGCATGAGTGGACCACCGGCGGCCATGGCATAGGCAGTGGAGCCGGTCGGTGTGGCTATGATCAGGGCGTCTGCGATGTAGGTGGTCACCAGATCGCCATCTACCTTCAGATGGAGCCGGATAACCCGAGCCTGCGTTCCGCGCCCCAGCACGACTTCGTTCAGGGAGACAAATGGCTGCAGTAGCTCACCATCTCGCCACAGCTCAGCCCGAATCAGCAGCCGTCGCTCGGTCCAGTACTCCCCGTCCAGTACCTTTTGCAGCTTCTCTTCCCACTCTGACGGTTCAGCTTCGCTCAGAAAGCCGACACGCCCCAGATTGATGCCGAAGATGGGCACGCCGTGTGGCACAGTCAGGCGGGCGGCTCGCAGCGTGGAACCGTCGCCGCCGAGGACGATCAGCATGTCCGAGCGGGACAGCTCTTCATCGAGGTCGAGTTCATCGTCCATGGGCGCGGCCGTCCAACTGGCCACGCCGCGCTCTTCCAACCAGAGGCCAATCTCCTCTGCCATGGCAGCCGATGCTTCGATTCGCGGCTGCTGCAGGATGCCAACGAGTTCCATGATCGTCTCCGTTGCTACGGCGCCAGCTGCTCTGCCAACCAGTCGACCACTTCAGCGTGACTGACGGTGACCTGGTCGCCACCCTCAAGCGGCCGTATGACCACCTGATTATTGGCCAGTTCATCCTCGCCGATGATCAGGACGAATCGTGCCTCGTGCCGGTTGGCTTCGCGCATCTGACTCTTCATGCTCCGCCGGTCGCGTGCAAATGCCAGTCGTGCGCCAATGCCCGCGTCGCGCAGTAAGTGGCTCAGCGTGACAGCCGCTGTCTTGGTCGCGCCGCCGAAGTGGGCCACATAAACCAGCGGATTGCCTGTCGCTGGTGGGTCGATCGCCTGTTCCTTCATGCCCAGCACAATACGTTCGACGCCGCTGCCAAAGCCCACGCCGGGGGTAGACGGGCCGCCGATATCTTCGGCCAGTCCGTCGTAGCGACCGCCGCCGCACAGCGCCGCCTGCGCCCCGATGCCTTCCTGCCACACTTCGAAGACCGTCTTGGTATAGTAGTCGATGCCGCGCACCAGCCGGAAGTTGATCGTGTAGGGCTGTTCCAGCGCATCGAGCAAGGCGCGGACATCGGCAAAGTGAGTCCGGCAGTCCTCGCAAAGATAGTCGACGATGTGCGGTGCCGCCGCCAGCAGGTCGTCCATGCCCGGCTCCTTGCTGTCCAGCACGCGCAGCGGGTTGCGGCTGAGACGTTCCTTGTCGATGGCCGCCAGCCGTCCTTCATGGTCGCGCAGATAGTCGCGCAGTTGCTCGATGTAGACCGGCTTGCACTCCGGACAGCCGGTGCTGTTTAGCTGGAAGCCCAACCCTTCGAAGCCCAACTCTCGATAGAGACCCATGGCCAGCATCATGACTTCGACGTCGGCCGCCGGGTCGATCTCGCCCAGAATCTCGCAGTTGAACTGGCTGTGTTGGCGAAAGCGACCGGATTGCGGCCGTTCGCGCCGGAAGGCCGGGCCGAGCGTGAAAAGCTTCACCGGCTGGGTCCAACTGGCCATGCCGTTCTGAATGTAGGCGCGGACAAAGCCGGCGGTGAACTCAGGGCGCAGCGTAATCGACGAACCGTCCGGCTCCTCGATCGTGTACATCTCCTTCTGCACAAAAAAGTCCGAGGCTGTGCCCACGCCGCGGACGAACAGATCAGTGGCCTCGATGATCGGTGTGTCCAGGCGTTGAAAGCCGAAGCGATGGGCCAGCAAGCTGGCGGTGGCGGTGATAATGTCCCAGTAACGGCGGTCCTCAGGCAACACGTCCTGCATACCGGTCACTCGTTGAATCTTTGTATCCGACAATGTGCCTCCAAGGGCGGGCCAGCCGCCGTGAGCGAAGACTGGCAAAGCAATCACGCCCGAGCTTCTCATTACAGCCGGGCAACAACGGTCTATTATAGAGTGAGTGGGGAGGATTGGGTAACCGAGCGTAGCGGGGACGGGATGACGATCAGGCCAATCGTTCGTCGCACGCCTGGCGCACGCCGCACCCGGCACAGCGCCGCACGTCATCATGATCGCGGCTGAGGTCGGGGGTAGCAGCAGCGTCCCCCATTTCGGCCAGCAGGTCCAGCAGATCTAGCTCCAACTCGGGTGTGTAGGTCACGGCGAACGCGTCATCCTTGTACTGCAGGATGCCGTAGGGTGGTCTGATGCCATGTGTCTCTTCGACCAGCAAGCAGTAGGCCGCCAATTGCAGCACCTGCCCTTCCCATGGCCGTTTGGGGGCGGGGGAGGACTTCACTTCCACCGGAATGATGACGCCATCGTTCTGGCGCACCAGGTAATCGGGCTTGCCCACCAGGCGCACACTCCTGGCGTGAAGCACGGTGTGGTTGCGCTGCCAGGCGCCGCTGTCGCTGTAGATTACGTCGCCATCGGGCAGTCCGCTCTCGTCGCGCATCCGCTGTCCGCCCAGCCACAAGCCGCCCGCCACGAGCATAAGCACCAGGACAATCAGTAAGGGAAGGCCACCCATCGGCATCTTGGCTGTCTCCTGTCGCCTACGGGCTGATCAATCCCAGAACGAGGAACGCCATGGCAAAGATGAGCAGCATGAAGGCCAGCCGTTTGGCCCACACTGAGCCGGTGACGAGGCGGCCGTGCTGTTGGTGGTGCCGGGTGCCGGCCTGCAGCTGGCGCACGTTCTGCGGGCGTACGCCCTGCTGCTGTCGCAGCCACCACGACCGGCGGCAGTAGACGTAACTGTTGATGTCGCTGGCCCGAATCCATGATATAGCTCATATGTTCTATTCTATGCAGAAGCGACACGCTGTCAAGCTGCTTTAAGGTCCGGCACGAGCGACTTGGCGACGCCGGGATCAGTCGTCGGAATAGAGTAGCAGATAGCGCTCGCGGTTTACATAGGCGCCGAAGAGCAATATGAGGCCGCTCACATATGTCCACATCAGGAACGCGATAACCGTAGCGACAGAGCCGTAGACGAGGTTGGACCGGGATAGGTAGGTGCCGATGAAGAGGAGGAAAAAGCGCTTAGCTACCTCCCAGAATAACCCAGCCAGGACTGCGCCCGGGAGCACATTGCGCCAGGAAAGCTTGATGTGCGGCAGAAAGTAGTAGAGTGCGGCGAATAGGACGATGCTGATGAGGATAGACCACAGTTGGGTTGTCAGCGGTTTGATTGGTTCCAGCTCGGCCGGCAGCACGCTGTTCAGAATGGTCACCGCCGTGCCTTCGACCGTCGCTACGACGAGCAAAATGGTGCTGATAACCAGAGCGCTCAGGATTGCCAGCCCGCGGTGTCGCCAGATCGAGCGTGAATTGTTGATGTCGGTGCCCCACAGCCGGTCCATGACACGGGTTAGTGTGTTGAACATACCACTTGCGGACCACAACAGCGTGACCAACGCGATGCTTGTAATGGACGTGCGGCTGGATGCGAGCGTTTCGAGGTTGTCACCCAGCAACGACTGCAGCCCGGGCACCACAAACTCCAGTTGCTCTATGATCCCGCGCTCAATAATGAGCGGATCAAGCCACCGACTGCCTACGGCAACAATCAGCAGGGTTAGTGGAAACAGCGACAGAAAAGTGAAGAAGCTGATGGAGGAGGCGACCAACTGACTTTCAGGCGAGTATGCCGCCCGCGCGGAGACAAGGATGATGCGTGTCCACAGCCGGATCTGGTCCGGCAAGTCCTCAAGCCATTTCTGGGAGTTACTTCGTGCAGTCTGACTGCTGGAACTGCTGTTGCCCATTGAACACTCTAGCAGGGTGGAGTTAATCGATCACGATCCGGTTCCGGATGGTGCCCACGTTTTCTACCGTGCATTCTACGACGTCACCCGGGGCCAGGAAGACGGGTGGCTTGCGGGCGAAGCCGACGCCGCTGGGCGTGCCCGTGGCGATGATGTCGCCCGGTAGCAGGGTCATCCCGCGGGACAATTGGTGGATGATCTCCGGAATGTCGAAAATCATTTCGCGGGTGTTGCCATCCTGACGCAGCTCGTCGTTCACGCGACACGTCACGCGCAACTGGTCTATGTCGTCGATCTCATCCGGTGTCACCAACCACGGCCCGGTGGGGCAGCAGCCATCCAGACTCTTGCCCTTGAAGAACTGCTTGTGCTGGTGTTGCAGGTCGCGGGCGGTTACATCGTTGAGCACCATGTAGCCGAAGATATGGTCGAACGCATCATCGCGGCTGATGTTCTTACCCGGCCGGCCGATTACAAACGCCAGCTCTGCCTCATAATCCATCTCTGGCGAGACGGCCGCGTCGATGGCTACATCGTCATAGGGGCCGTTGATGGCGGTCGTGGCTTTGGTGAAGATGACGGGATACGCCGACATCACCACTTTTTCGCCGCGCGCCTCAAACGACTCGCGGGCGTGTTCGGCGTAATTGCGGCCGAGGCACATGACATTGCGGGGCGGGTTGGGGACGGGGGCGAGCAGCCGGACGTCGTCCAGCGCCAGGGCACTCGGGGAGGTTGCCAGCGCCGCGGCGGCGCTCTGGCCTTCGCTGCCCATCTGGATGAGAGCGAGTAGATCGGGAGCGATTGAACTGAGATCGATGACGGTCTCGCCCACGACCAGTCCGGGACGCGGTGTGTCTTCCCCGGCAAAAGTCACGTATTTCACAGATAGACTCCTTTTCCGGCGGCCCAGACAGTGGCGGTCGCCGACTACCAACTCCCTATTATGCCTGATCTGTCCAAACTATCCATGTTAGTTACAATCAAGATATGGTCGCGCCTCTGTATGCTGAAGTTGTTGTCAATGTCGAAGCGCCTGTCGAGGGAACGTTCCACTACCACGTGCCCAGCGACCTGGCTGCTGTGCTGCGCGTCGGTCACTTCGTCGAGGTGCAGTTTGGCCAGCGATTGGCCCAGGGAATTGTCGTGGGCCTGGGAGAAAGCAGTCCGGTCGAGGAAACGAAGCCCATCATTACGCTCATCGATCCGGACCCGGTCGTGGAACCATACCAGATTGAGCTGGCGCGCTGGCTTTGCACTTATTACCTCACACCCTTGAACGCCTGCATGCGCCTCATGCTGCCTCCCGGGTTGTCACGCTGGTCAGATGTGACGTATGAAGTCAACCCGTATTGGGATGGCACTGGCCTCAGGACCGACGCCCAGAAGGCGCTGGTCGCCCTGCTGCAGGCGCGTGGCGATCTGCGTGGTAATCAGATTCGTCGCGCGATGAAGGGGGTGAACTGGAAGAGTGCGGGGGAGCAGCTGGCGAAGCGCGACATCCTGCGCAAGGCCAGCTATCTTGATCCGCCTCGCATCCGCCCCAAGTCGGTGCGCATGGTTGAGCTTAGCGCGGGGTGGGACCGGATCGCGGCAGCGCTGCCAGAACTGGGCCGGACCAACCCTGCGTCTCGTGTCCTCCACGCGCTGCTGATCTCCAACGACCCGCTGCCCGAAGAAGCCGCCATTCTGGCGGCGGCCAACGTCGACTCGGAGAGCCTGGAGACACTCGCAGCCGAGGGGCTGATCAACCGTGTGCCCGAGCGTACGTTGATTGTGCCTGTGAGCGGAGGAGAGCCGCCGCAGGCGTGGGTGGCGCTGGTCAGCCAGCTGCCGGCCCCACTTGAGGAGTTGGACGACGCAGCGGCGCTGGCCCAGCTTGAGAAGCTGGGCCTCGTGCGACGCGTGGTCGAGCCGGCCACGCTAAATCTGTTGGTTGGCCGTCGCCAGGCGATTGAACAAGCCCTGGCTCGCCAGCGCGGCGAGCGTTACTGGGCTGTGCTGTCGTTGCTGGCCGAACGTGGGCTGGCGTTACCGGTTGGAGAGCTTTACAAGGAGACTGGCGCCTCGCTCACCCACGTGCGCAAGCTGGCGGATCTCAATCTGGTCACGCTGCTCTCCACCGAGGTCTGGCGCGACTCGCTGGCCGAGCGGGAGTTTGCGGCGTCGGAGCCGCCCTCGCTGACGGCCGATCAGGCCCGGGTCTGGGGCCGGATCAAGGTGGCCATGCTGGCTGCTGACCCCGGCGATTTAGACGACGAAGATGAGTGGGAGGACGATACGGAGGACGAGGCAGATGACGATCTGCTGAACCGGCCATTCCTGTTGCATGGCGTGACCGGCAGCGGCAAGACAGAAATCTACATCCGGGCCATCGAGCAGGCCCTGGCCCAGGGTCGGCAGGGCATCGTGCTGGTGCCCGAAATTGCTCTGACGCCGCAGACGGTCCGCCGGTTCGCCGCGCGCTTTCCGGGTCGCGTGGCGATTTTGCACAGCGGTCTCAGCGACGGAGAACGGTACGACACATGGCGGCGTGCGCGGGAAGGCTTGTTTGATATTGTCGTCGGGCCGCGCAGTGCGCTCTTCCTGCCATTCAAGAATCTGGGCGTCATTGTCGTCGACGAGGAACACGACCAGAGCTACAAGCAGACCCCACCCGTCCCGCCTCCCTACTATCACGCCCGGGATGCGGCCGTTCGGCTGGCTGATCTGACCGGCGCAACCGTCATCATGGGCAGCGCCACGCCGGATGTCGTCACCTACTATCGGGCACAATCCGGTCGTTATCAGTTACTGGAACTGCCCAAACGCATCATGGGCCACAGCAAACACATCACCAGCCTGGCCCAGCGGTTCCAGATTGACAGCCGCTATCAGCCGCTGGTCGATAGTGCCCTCGCCGCGGGAGATGAGGCGATGACCATCCCGCTGCCGCCCATCCAGGTCGTCGACCTGCGGCAGGAGCTGCGAGCGGGTAATCGTTCCATCTTCAGCCGCCCCTTGCAGGAAGCGATTGGGGAGACGCTGCAGCGCGGTGAGCAGTGCATCCTATTTCTGAACCGGCGCGGCTCCGCATCGTTTGTGATCTGCCGCGACTGCGGCCATGTGATGACCTGCCCCCGCTGTGACCTGCCGCTCACCTACCACCAGCACAACCCGGCGCTGGTGTGTCACCAATGCGGCCGCCGCGAACCGCAGCCGCCCGCCTGCCCGAACTGCGGCTCCGATCGCATCCGCTACTTTGGGCTGGGTACCGAACGGGTCGAAGCGCTGGTGGGACGTGACTGGCCCGACGCCCGCATTGTGCGCTGGGACAGCGACACGACGACTGGCCACGAGAGCCACGAAGCGCTGCTCTCTGGTTTCATCGACCGCAAGGCGGACATTCTCATTGGGACCCAGATGATTGCCAAAGGGCTGGACCTGCCGTTCGTGACCCTCGTTGGCGTCATCTCCGCCGATGTGGCCCTGGGTTTACCCGATTACCGGGCCGAGGAACGTACCTTCCAACTGCTGGCGCAGGTGGCGGGACGTGCCGGTCGGGGTCTGCTGGGCGGGCGGGTCATCGTCCAGACGTACCAGCCGGAAAACTACGCAATCCAGGCGGCCGCTGAGCATGATTACGCCGGCTTCTTCGTGGACGAGATCCGCTTTCGCAGCCAGCAGCGGCTGCCACCCTATCGTCGGATGGCCACGCTGGTCGTTGTTGATCCCATCAACGACCGGGCGCAGCGCGAGGCTGAGGACGTCTACCGGCGGTTGCGCATCCATGCCCGCGAGTTGGGTCGGGGCGCGGTGGAGTTGTTTGGTCCGGTGCCGCCGTTCTTCAACCGTATAGACGGCCGTTACCGGTGGCAGATTGTGGTGCGTTCAGAAGACCCGACTGCGCTTCTGGCGGATTTCCCGCTTGGGCCCACCTGGATCGTCGACATCGATCCAGTCAGTACGCTGTAACGGTATGGTCGATCTGGCAAACAGGGTGGCACGAAAGTGTCCCCGGACGGACTCGAACCATCATCGATCGCTTAGGAGGCGATTGCTCTATCCTTTGAGCTACGAGGACACGAATGAGTTACTACACCGCCATTTTAGCCCAGACCCCATCCTGTGACTAGCTATCCGACAGCACCGGGCACGGCTGATGCGCCGCCTGCCCTCCCGTTCTTTGTCTACGGGACGCTGCTCCCGGGCCAGCCTAACTTCATCCTGTGGGAGCACGCGATCACGCGGATTGTGCCTGCCTCGTTGGGCCATGCCCGACTGTACGACATGGGTCACTATCCTATGATGGTGGAGGAGTTCGGCACGACAACGCTTGGCGCGGTAATCATCGTTCGACCTGCACAGTACCTTGAAGTTATAGAGCGGCTGGACTTCCTGGAGGGGTATGAGCCGGCGCAGCCGGACGCAGGCGAGTACCGGCGAGTGAGGCGAATCGCTCGGCTGAACACCGGAATGCCGCAAGCGGTCTGGGTCTATTTGGGCCGTCCGGCGCAGGTAGTCGGAAGACCGCCGCTGGAACAAAGCTGGAGCAGCCATTGCTACCAGCAGCAGCGGCAGCTCCTTGCCTGGTGGGCCGATGTCATGACGGTCGGCCGACGTTCTGGCTGACGGCATGCGCTGTTAAGAGCCTGTTAACAAGTTGCCGGAGAACCGGATCATTTGTAGTATTGAGCACATCCCATTCCCACGCACGACATAACATGGCTGCAATCCAATTGAAGGATTGTATTGACCATCTACCTTTGACATAGCAGGTGACTTCTTCCGCCCCGCGAGCAATTTGTGAATAGGGTACGGTAACGCTTGGAAAGCGGCCCGCTCACCTACCTGGGTTCGGACAGATAGTCAATAACGGAAATGATGAAACGAATCGGCGTATTGACCAGCGGTGGCGACGCACCGGGCATGAATGCTGCGGTGCGCTCTGTCGTGAGGACCGGCCTTGAAAAGGGTCTGGAAGTGTTCGCGATCTATGAAGGCTATCGCGGCATGGTGGAGGGCGGGAAATACATTCGGCCCATGAGTTGGGGGGATGTCGGCGGCATCCTGCAGGACGGCGGCACCGTGATCGGCACGGCCCGCTGCCCTGAGTTTCTTGAGCGCTCGGGACGTCTGCAGGCGGCGCGACATCTTCTGTTGCATGAGTTGGATGGCCTGGTGGTCATTGGCGGCGACGGCAGCCTGACCGGGGCTGATGTACTCCACCGCGAGTGGCCCGGCCTGGTCCGGGAGCTTCTGGAGACGGGTCAAGTCAGCGAAAGTGTGGCGTCAAGGCATCCGACCCTGGCTATCGTCGGCATCATTGGCTCCATTGACAATGACATGTTCGGCTCCGACATGACAGTCGGCGCGGACACAGCGCTGCACCGGATTGTGGACGCGACGGACGCGATTGGCTCTACGGCAGCCAGCCACCAGCGCAGCTTCGTCATTGAAGTGATGGGTCGCAATTGTGGCTATCTGGCGCTCATGGGCGGTCTGGCGGCAGGAGCCGACTGGGTGTTGATTCCCGAAGCGCCGCCGGACGTCGATGACTGGGTCGACAAGATGTGCGGCGTGCTGCACACCGGTCGTGAAGTCGGTCGCCGCGACAGCATGGTCATCGTCTCTGAGGGCGCCCGTGACCGGAACGGCAACCCCATTACCGCCCAGTTTGTGCGCGAAACATTGGAGCAGCGATTGGGCGAAGATACGCGGATCACCGTCCTCGGCCATGTGCAGCGCGGCGGCTCGCCCAGCTCCTTTGATCGCAACCTCAGCACGCTGGTCGGCGCAGAGGCGATCGACGCCATCAAGGAGATGGACCCTGGCGGCGACCCCTTGGTCGTAGGCACGACCGGTAACAAGCTAACTCGCACACCACTCAACGTCTGCCTGCAAAAGACTCATGCGGTGGCCGAAGCAGTGGCTGCCCAGAACTATGATGAGGCGCTCAATTTGCGCGGCCCCCTATTCGAGGAGTCGTTCCGCACCATGCGGACGCTTGTGCGGGCCTTGCCCCATCCGCCCGCGCCCGGCCAGCGGCGCATGCGTATCGCCGTGGTCCACGGTGGTGGCCCGGCGCCGGGTATGAACATGGCCGTACGAACAGCCGTCCGGTTAGGGATTGATGATGGCCATATCATGTTCGGTGTTCACAATGGCTTTCGGGGCATGATTAGCGATGAGTTCGAAGAAATGGACTGGATGCGTGTGGGCGGCTGGGCGACGCGAGGGGGCTCTGAGCTGGGCACAAACCGGTTGGTTCCCAAGGGTCGCGATCTCTACTCCATTGCCCGCCACCTCGAAGAGCACCAGATCGAAGGCATCCTGATGATTGGCGGCTGGTCTGGCTACGAGTCGGTTCTGGAGATGTACAACCAGCGACACAACTACCCTGCCTTTGACATCCCGATGATCTGCCTGCCCGCTAGCATCAATAACAATCTGCCCGGCACCGAAATCAGCGTCGGGGCGGACACGGCGCTCAATAGCATCATCTCGGCTGTGGACAAGATCAAGCAGTCGGCCGTTGCCTCGCAGCGGGCCTTTATCGTGGAAGTCATGGGCTACTACTGCGGCTATCTGGCGCTCATGAGTGCGCTGGGGTCTGGCGCGGAACGAGTCTACCTGCACGAAGAGGGCGTGACGTTGAAGGATCTGGTGCATGATGTCGAAGAGTTTGTGGATGCGTTCAGCCGCGGCAAACGCCTGGGCCTGGTCATCCGCAATGAGAAGGCCAACGAAGTGTATACGACCAGTTTCATGCGCCTCCTGTTCGAAGAGGAGGGCGGCGACTTGTTCGACGTGCGCCAATCAATCCTGGGCCATCTGCAGCAGGGCGGCACACCATCGCCCGCTGACCGTATCTTGGCCACACGGCTGGCTACCCATGCCATCGACTATTTGGAAGAGCAGATTGCCGCGAACCAGTCGGAGAGCGTGGCCATCGGTCAACTTCACGGCGACATCCACTACACCAGCATGGATGACATTACGCGGCTTATGGACTTTGAGCACAGCCGCCCGCGTGAGCAATGGTGGATGGATCTGCGCCCGATTGCCCGAATCCTGGCCCAGCCCGGTCCCGGCTATGACGAAGCGCGAGAAGCGGCTGCGGCAGATTAGTGTGTCAGCCGGCGCGCCAGAACGTGTCTGCAACCAATAGTGATCTACCGGTACGGGTGTGAGACCCGCTTCCGGCGAAATTATCGAGGAGACGACTTATGAGAATTGGAATCTTGACGGGTGGTGGTGATGTGCCGGGTCTGAACCCGTGCATCAAGAATGTTGTTTACCAGGCGGTTGATGCCGGACACGAAGTCATCGGCATACGCCGTGGCTGGGCCGGTCTGCTGCTGGTCAACCCGGACGACCCGGCGACAGTTGAGAAGTACATCATGCCGCTGGATAAGCAGGCGGTTCGGACGATCGACCGCTACGGTGGCACGTTCCTGCACACCAGCCGCACCAACCCCGGCAAAGTGAAGCCGGATGACGTGCCGGACTTCCTGATAGACCCGGAGCAGCCCGAAGACGAAGCGAACGACACCGGCACCCTGGACTTCACGCCGCACGTTTTGGCGAATCTGGCGTTCCTGAAGATTGACCGGCTGATCCCGATCGGTGGCGATGACACGCTCAGCTATGGCGAGCGTCTGCATCGCGAGGGGTTCCCCGTTGTCGCCATTCCCAAGACGATGGACAACGATGTTTATGGGACCGACTACTGCATCGGCTTCAGCACCGCTGTCACGCGCAGTGTGCAGCTGATCCACCAGATTCGCACCAGCGCCGGCTCCCACGAGCGGATCGCTGTGCTGGAGCTGTTCGGCCGCAACTCTGGCGAGACGAGCCTCATCAGCTCCTACCTGGCGGGTGTCGATCGGGCCATCATCTCCGAAGTGCCGTTCGATCCGGAGCGGCTCGCGGATTTGATCATGCAGGACAAGAATAGCAACCCCAGCAACTATGCGGTGATCACGATGAGTGAAGGCGCCCATATGGTGGGCGGCATGGTCGTTGAGTACGGCGAGGCGGATGCTTACGGTCATCGCAAGCTGGGTGGTATTGGTGAGATCACCGGCCAGGCGCTCAAGCGTTTGACCGGCGAGAACATTATCTACCAGCGTTTCGCCTACCTGATGCGCTCCGGTGCGCCCGATGCGCTCGACCTGATGGTGGCGTCCAACTACGCTCAACTGGCGGTCGACCTCATCATCGGCGGCACCAGTGGTCGGATGGTGGCTCTACGTGACGGCAACTACACTCACGTGCCGATGAGCACGGTAGCCAGCGGCCTCAAGCGCGTGGATGTGGACGAGCTGTACGACGAGATCAACTACAAGCCGAAAGTGCGTCAGGTGTTGGGCAAGCCAATGTTCCTCTATTGATACCAGACAATCTGACATCCATCTGCATGACAGGGACGGACGGCTATTCTGGTCGTCCGTCCTTTTTCTTTTGGCGCAGGCAGCACGTGATAGCTGTCTGAGTCATGATCTTTGGCACTTGACGATGGCGTGGCGCGCTACTTACAATCCATATATTATTGTTTTCAAGAACTGCATTGGGGAGCGGTGCGCATGCATCGTCCGTGCAATCGTTACCCTGACAAACCTATACCGCTCATGAAGCGAAACAACACCCTCAACGCGCTCCTCCTTTCCATCCTTATTTCAGTTGCCTTAGCCGCCTGCCAGACCACCCCGGTCCAGGAAGCGGTGCAGGGGGAGTCGGACCCCTTACCTGTTCCTACGATTGACACCAATGAGATTGTCGCCGATGTCGTGGCCACCGTGGCCGCACAGATGCCCACGCCGGAGCCTACGGCTCAGCCCGTGGACCTGGAAGCTGATGTCCCCCTGACGGGTGATCTCGAAGAGGTTTTCATCAATCTGTACGATCGCTTTAACCCCGCCGTCGTCCACATCTTTGTCTTTGACCAATTCGACAACTTTGAGGGCAGTGGCAGCGGCTTTGTCTACGACAACGACGGCCATATTGTGACGAACAACCATGTGGTCGCCGGGAGTGAAGGACTGGAAGTTGTTTTTTCTGACGGCCAACGGCGGGCCGGCGAGCTTGTGGGCACGGATATCGACAGCGATCTGGCGGTGATCCGTGTTGATGAACTGCCGGCGGGCATTGAGTCCATCCCGGTTGGCGACTCCAACAGTGTGGATGTTGGCCAGTTTGTCGTCGCGATCGGCAACCCATTTGGCGAGGCTGGTTCGATGTCAGTTGGCATCGTCAGCGGTCTGGGCCGGACGCTGTCTTCGCAGCGCATTGCTGAGGGCGGCGGGCGCTACTCGCTGCCTCGTGTCATTCAGACCGACGCGGCCATCAACCCCGGCAACTCCGGTGGACCGTTACTGAACCTCTTTGGCGAAGTGGTCGGCGTGAACAGTGCCATCCGCACCAGCACTGGCCAGAACTCCGGCGTCGGATTCTCGATTCCCTCCAATGCTGTCAGCCGCATTGTCCCCGCACTGATTGCGGACGGCGCGTACAATTATCCGTTTATCGGCATTCGCATGACGACGCTGGATCTACAGGCCCAGGAACGCTTCAATATGGAGAATCTCTCCGGCGCGTATGTAACCGATGTCTCCGGCGACACCCCAGCGGATCGCGCCGGACTGATAGGAAGTGGCGTCAGCGAAGTCGGACAAACCTTGCCCGGCGGCGACCTCATCATGGAGATAAACGGCACCCGGATCACCAGCCCGGATGACCTGATCAGTTACCTTGTTTTTGAAACAACGGTCGGTGAGACCGTTGACCTCACAGTCTTGCGAGACGGTGAGGAGATCGTCGTTCCCCTGACACTTGCGGAGCGCCCCTAACAAACACGGCGACATTACGGCTGCCCCGCGATTGTCCTTTATCACTTCGCCCGCCCCGGGATGCCGTCCGGAGGTTGTGGCGACATCGATGGTAGGAGGAATCCATGTTCAGCCAGGATAATATGCAAGAGTTGCTCGCCTATGATGCCAATGGGTCGGGTATTGTTAGCGTCTATCTCGATACTGATAGTACGCAGCAATCGGTCGAGGCCATTAAGCTTCAAACACGCGGCATGCTAAAGGAGGTCCAGCCTGAATTTGAGAAAGAAGCTGAAACTATCGAGCGTTATCTCGATCTGAGCTACGACTGGTCCCGCCCCGGTCTGGCGCTCTTCTGTGGCCAGGGCGGCGAATTCTTCCGTACCTATGACTCACCGGTTGCCTTCCGCAATCGTATTCGATGGGGGGCCAAGCCGTATGTTAAGCCACTGGCCCATTTGCTCGACCATTACGCCCACTTCGGTGTCATCCTGGTCGATCGTGTGGGGGCCAGCTTCTACGAATACCATCTCGGCGAACTGCAGGCATCCGACAGTTTCGTCGGTGAAGATGTTCGCAAGGTGAAGTCAGGGGCTGGTTCTTCGGCCGTTGGCCGGCGTGGTCGGGCCGGCGATGCCGGTCCCGGCGGCAGCAACCATGAGGACGAGATCGTCAGCCGCAACCTGCGCGACTCGGCTGCCGCGGCCAACCGATTCTTCCATTCGCGTCCCATTCGGCGTCTGTTCATTGGCGGCACAACCGAAAATGTGGCCCGTTTCAGAGAGCTGCTGCCCAAGCAGCTGCAGGCAACCATGGCCGGGGTTCTGTCCATTGACGTGGAAGCTCCTGAGTCGGATGTGCGCCGCCACGCTCTCAACCTTCTCCGCGAAGTCAACTACGAACGCGAGCAACAGCTGGTCGATTCCCTCATCACCTTGCAGGCCCGCAGCGCCAACGCCGTGACCGGGTTGGACGACACGTTGCAGGCAGTCTCCGAGATGCGCGTGGAACGCCTGATCATCAGCGACGGCTACCGCGCGCCGGGCTATGTGGATGGTGGGTCCGGCTACGTTGTGGCCAATCTGGCGCTCAGTCCGCTGAGCGACAATGAACTGTCTGAGGTCGAAGATGTGGTCGATGCGGCCGTCGCCCTTACCGTCGCCCAGGGCGGCCATGTCGAAGTGGTCGCTGACAACGTTGATCTCGACCAGGCCGGTCGCATTGGCGCTATCTTGCGCTACTAAGCCGCAGCGCTGCCCTGACTGATTGGCCTTATCGCCGCCGCACCATGCTTGTTCGGTGCGGCGGCGTTTTCCATGACCTGATGCATGCCATCGATCGCTTTGTCGCCGAGCTTTCGGCCGCGCCCATGCCCGACGGCCTTTTCAACCCATATGCCGAGGACGGCGGCGCAGAGGCCGCTCGCTGTCGCCACAACCTGAGCACCTATTTGCTGGCGCTGCAGTTGCGCGACCCGGCATGGCTTCTGGTCGGGGAGGCACCCGGCTACCGCGGCTGCCGGCTGACGGGCATTCCCTTTACCAGTGAGGCGGCGATCTGGCCGCAGCATGATCCTGGCAACGTGGGCGCATTCTGGCGTGAAACGGCGACAGCGTGGCAGCGGCGTCCCGGGGACAGGCCCTCACAAGCAGAGGCAACCGCCACAATCGTCTGGCGAACGTTGGGCGAGCTGGACTTGTTTCCGCTGCTTTGGAACGCCCTGCCGTTTCATCCCCATCGGGTCGGCCTGCCAGACAGCAACCGCACCCCGTCCCGGAAGGAACTGGAAATCGGACGACCTTTCTTGCTAGGCTTGATGGCCCTGTTTCCTGCCGCTCGTCCGATCGCCGTAGGGCAGAAGGCGGGGCAGGCGTTGGCGCGTTGGGAACAGCCCGCGCCGCAGATTCGCCACCCTTCTCACGGCGGCGCACACTTATTCAAGGAGCAGTTGGCGCAGGTGACCGGACGGGCCTACGGTTCGAGTGAAGTGAAGTAGTTGCGCACCAGGTCCTGGAGACCAAGCGGAATGTATTCCGAGTCAAGCGCTTCGAAGGCGGCGTCGCTGTACTCACCAAAGACGTCCTGGTAGGGCACGGTGCTGCCATCCGGACGCCGAGCCTCCTGGCGGTCGGTCTCTTGTTCCTCGTCTCGAGGCCCACAGCGTGTGGGATCGGCCAGACAGGTAGCCGGCAGTTCCACATCGCTGCCTGCCTCGCCGCTCAGGTCGAGTAAAGGCGGCACGAAGACGGTGGCGGATCGGCCGCCTCCCTGACCAGAGCCTGCTGACTGGTCGTCGCCACGTTGCTCGCCGCCCTCGGCCCCCGGCGCACCCTGGTTACCGGCGTCGCCGCTGCCCGCTGTTCCGTCCTGATCACCGCCTGATGCCGGCGCAGATTGAGTGTCCGGGGATTCAGCAGATTCGGCAGCCGCCCCGGTTTGCTGCGGCGTGTCGCCGCCGGCCTGGGCCACTGCTTCACGACTGCCCTGGAGCTGGTCGGCCGCCGCCTGGGCCTGGTCGGCCGCCGCTTGCTGGGCCGCCCGGTCCTCCAGAGCAGCGGCTGACTCGCGCAATGCATCCGCTGCCGTTTCCTGATCGCCCTCTTCCAGAGCGGCGGCTGCGTCCTGCAATGCTTCGGCCAACGGCGGTTCGCTCCCGGTCAATGCGTCAGCGGCCGCATTGAGGCTGTCAGCCAGCTCTTGCTGGGCAACCGGGTCGAGCGCTTCCGCTTGGTCCGCCAACTCGCCGGCCGCTTCGGCTGCCGCGTCCAGATCGCCGTTGGCGAACGCTTCGCCCAGCACCTCGGCCGCCTCGCTGCCGGTCATGGCCCCCGCGGCTTCCTCCAGCGCGGCCTGCAGCGCGGTCTGGTCAAACGTTTCCGCCAGTTGCCGAAGCTCGGCTTCGGCCTCCGACAGGGCGGCGACCGCTTCTGCCTGCTCGACATTTGGCTGAGAGAGCGCTTCCTGGACCTGCGCCAGCGGTTCGGTCAGCGCGTCACGTTGTGGGGGCGTGATAGCCTCATTTTGCTCAATTTCGCTGGTAAGCTCGCCCACGCCGGTCGCCTCGCTGCTGATGGCGTTCTCGACCGCCTGATTGAACTGCAGCAGCGAATTTTGGGCATTGGGCAGCCAGATGACCGCTAGCAGCAGCAGAAGCAGCGCGACGGCCGCCAACAGCTCCCCGCGCCGCAGCCGGACGGGAAGGTCAGTCTGCGCGTCGATTGTGCCGGCGATAGCCAGAGCGTCGTCGAGCTGTTGGCGGGCCAGGTCGGGAGTCGTCTTGATGAGGCCGCTATCTATCTGGACGGCCGTCGTAGCACGTTCCTTCAGGCGAAGCTCCCGGTCAGCGTAGCGAGCTTGCTCCGGCAACGAGCGACGCTGCAAGAATGCGCCTGCCACAGCTGCAGCTACGCCCAGGAGAACAACGACCAGGACCATGCCGGTCAGCTCAAGCGGCGTCAGCAGCGGCCGCAGGCGGCTCGCCAGCACGAGCAACCCGGCGACGGCCAGCCCGGCCAGCACGCCGCGCGGCAGCCAGAGCGCCGCCTGCCGCGCCTGTCGCCGGCGGTCCCATGCCCCCAGATAATCCCACAAAGTCTGCTGATCGTGGTTCATGGTTGAGCGCTATGAATCGCTGACCCGCCGCACGCGCTGGACTGTCATCCCGAAGAAGACGAACGCGGCCAGCAGGTGGAGCACGACGAACAACGGCCAGGGCGAGAAGAACGTGTAGCGCGTTCCCTGGATAACTTGCGAAAATGTGAAGACAGCATCCTCTTGGAGGAAGAGCAGCTCGCTCGTGATCAGCGTGGCGGGTAAGTTCGTGGCGGCGGCCGTTAATCCCAGATGCTGGACGGCCGCCAGCGTCAGGGAACTGGGCGTGCTGCCCGCGCCAATGATGGGGCTGATGGCCAGGACGACTGCCAGAACAACGGTCGGCAATCCGACGGTGATAAAGAACAGCCCGGACAGGGTAGTAATGGTCGCGGCCAGCGTGGAGCCAAAACTGGCCGAACAGTAGAGTGCGAACAGGGCGTAGGCCACAGCAGCGACAACGATGACGACCTGCGACACCACCAGCTCTGTGACCGTCAGCCCTCCCAACAGGAACGCAATGCTTTGCAGGGGGATGGAAACGATCAGCAGCAAGATGACGTAGCTCAGTGAGGACACCAGTTTGCCCCAGACAAATGAGTTGGCGGGCAGCAGGGTGGTGCGCAGTAAGTCCAGCGTCTGGCGCTCTCGCTCACCGCTGATGGCCCCGGCCGTAAATGCCGGGCCAATGAACACCACCAGAAACAGTTCGACGGCCACGATAGCCGCGAAGACGCCTTTGCCGGCGCTGCGCGCAGACGCGCTGCTGACGCCACCGGACCCTGCGGTCAGGGCGAGATAGACGAGCGTCATCAGCGCGGCCATGACCACAAGATAGAGGGTCATCACCAAAAAGGCCCGCGAACCACGCATTCGGCCGCGCAGTTCCTTCAGCGCGACCGGGTTGCGAAAAACGCTGGTGCCAATGGTGGGGCGATTTCCTTGCTCAGCAGTGGTCATGCGTATCGTTCTGCCTGTCGAGGCTCCTCGACTTGACAGCATTGATTATAGGATTGGGCAGCGCAACCACCATGACGACGGTCCGCTTCATTCCGGGCGCTCATATGCCAAGGGCTATTCACCCGTCAACCCCTGAGTTACCTGCAAGAAAAGATCTTCCAGATCGCCTGTCTGCTCGCCAAAAGCGACGACCGGCGCGCCCAGACCGACAAGGCCAGCCAGCAAAGCCGTGAGCATCTGGTCGTCTCCAGAGAAGTCGAGCTGGAGCCTGGTCGGGGATGGTTGCTCGCTGTCTGCATCCAGCACGGCCTGGACCCCCGGCTGGTGCTGGAGCCACGCCGTCACGGTGTCGAGCTCCAGAGGCGCGTTGGCCATGAACTGGATTTCGATCAGGCGGTGGGCACGCAGGCGCCGCTTCATCTCCGCCATGTCGCCGGAGACGACGAGGCGGCCGTTTTCGATGATGCCGATGCTGGAACAGATGTCGGACACTTCGGAGAGAATGTGGGACGAGAAGAAGATCGTTTTGCCAAGCCGCTGCAACTCGCGCAGGAGTTCGCGCATCTCGATGCGCGCGCGAGGGTCCAGCCCGCTGGCCGGCTCGTCCAATATCAGCACCTGCGGATCATGGGTCAGCGTCCGGGCCAGGCAAAGGCGCTGCTTCATGCCCCGGCTCAGGCTGTCGACATAGGCGTCTTTCTTCTGGCCCAGATCGACCAGCGCCAGCAGGTCATCTACCATTCCACCGCGCGTGGGGGCGGGAACGTCATAGCATGCGGCGAAGAAGTCGAGATACTCCCACACCTTCATATCTTCGTACACGCCGAAAAAGTCCGGCATATAGCCGATCGCCTGACGGACGCCGGTCGGATCGTCCAGGACGGAGTGACCGGCGATCCACGCCTCGCCACTCGTTGGCTGCAGCAGCGTTGTCAGGATCCGCATGGTCGTTGTCTTGCCTGCTCCGTTGGGGCCGATGAAACCAAAGACAGATCCGGCCTCGATTGACAGATTGAGGTTGTCCAGGGCGACAAGATCGCCATACCGTTTGGTTAACTGTTTGATTTCGATAATGGGACGCATTGCCATCTCGCCCTATTGGTCAGCAGCTGGCTGAACGGGAATCTCCAAGAAGTACAGCGTGACGCCAGTGCGCTCTATCAGGTCACCAGGTGCATCGATCGGGACGCTGGTCTCGTCAATCCAGCCAGCCAGCGTGATCGTCTGGTCAGGCTGTGGAAGTTCGGCGGCCGTCAACTCGAAGCTGCCCGACATTGCCTGGAGCAGCTGCCAGCGTGGAAAGACCGACACATCGGAGAAGTAGTCGGACGTGCCCAACAGGAAGGACGGGTCGGAGACGATGGGGTTGATGGCTGTACCCGGCGGGCTGGGGGGAGGTGTGGCCAGGGGCTGGGAGATGGAGCGGGACTCGCCCGCGGCCAGGTCGCCCAGCGCGATCTGCGTTTCTCCGGTGATCAGTGTCGCGTTTTCCCACGTCATGGATGTTCCGTTGGTGACGGAGACGTTCAGCGTCTGGACACCGTTGCGCTCGTCGAGCGTCGCTTCGGCCGACATGCCCGGCTGCGGCTCAAACGATTCGACAAGAAAAGTGTTCAGCTCGCTGGTGTCGGCCTGCACGCCGCGCACGCTGACCACGGCCGACCGGTCGATCGTGTCAAGATTGCCCCTGCTTTGCAGCGCGCCGAAGCCGGAGCTGAACGGAAAGACGGTTGTCTCATACGGCATCTCAAGATTGTACGTGTCGCGGCGGGGCGAGTACAGGCCGGCAGCCGTCTGGGTCTGGACGGTCGCTGCGTCAATGTGCCCAAACGAAACAGCCATTTCATTCAGAAGCGCCGCGCTGCCCTGGGTGCGAAAGCCGGTGAACAGAGTGATGATGCTGAAAAGCAGGACGAAAGCGGGGATGGTCACCCAGGCCAACTCAGGCCTTCTAATGCGGCGCAGGATGATGTAGTTGATCGGTCCGATGACCAGTGTGTAGATGAGCAGGAAGACAATGAGCTGCCAGATCGAAGGCAGTTCCAGGCCGGGGATGGCGGAAATGGCCGACCCGGTGGCGAAGCCATCCTGCAATCCGTTGCCCCAGGGCGGCGCTGTGGGCACTGACGCAGCAATTGCTTCCCAGATGACGGTCGCGCCCGACCAGCCACGCAGCGGATCCAGCTTGGGATCCAGCGCCAGGAAGTAGACCGCGCCGCGGCCCACCGGCTGCCGCGCCAACAGGATTGTTTCCGCCTCTGAGATAACTACCTCGCCGCTGCCCAGCTCACTGGTCGCTACGACATACGGTCCATCGCTGGTCAGCTCGAAGCCGGCGAAGTCAGCCAGGGCGGGCAACTCTTCCACAGTCTCGCTGCCCGTCACCCTAACCGGCAGGAACTCGGCCACGCCGGCGGCCGTTGTTGCACCGCCTGGTCCGCCCGTAACAACCAGCTGACCGCCGTTCTCTATCCAGGCTGACAGCGCCTCGCGCTGCTCGCGACTGAGGCGGCTGGTGTCAGTGTCATCGAGGACAAGCACGTCGAGCGCCTGCCATCCGGGCGCAATGTCGGGCAGTTCGTCGAGCGACAGGAAGGCGACGGCCGCGTCTTCCCGCCCGCCTGGAATAGTGCTCAGGTAAGCCAGTGCGCCCGCCTCCGGGCTGACCACGCCATACAGCAGGTCATCGGTGGCAATGCGGCTGAGCAGGTTGGCGTCGGTCTCGGCCACCAGCTGATCATCGGACAGCAGTCGAACAACCACATCTGCACCGAACTCCGGCAAGTAGATATAGAGCGGGACACGCTTGGTTGACTGGGTAGGAAGCGAAACGGGCGCACTGTACACCACCGCATTCCCAAAGGAAGGGTCGCCGACGACGACCACAACGGTGGCCTCAAGCGGAGCGCCCTGATTGGCGACATCGACCCACACCGGGATGACAGCGCGTTGTTTGTAGATGGCGTCGAACCCGGCGTCGGCCTCCAGCGAAACGCCATCGCTATCCTGAGCGGCCGCCGGCGAGGCTTGCACGAAGCAGAGCGCCAGCAGCGCGACTATCGTCAGGAGGGTGGCGTGTTGTCGACTGGTCATGGGCTAGATGATTTCGATGCTGTAGCCGTTGATCGGCAGGTCGGGCCGGTTCGTTTCCAGCCAGCCCACCGATTTCTCCAGGAGGCCATGCAGGTAGCGCCCGTCATTGCCGATCGTGGCCAGACCGATAACGGCCGTATGCCAGACGTCCTGATGATCGATTTCGGCCACGGAGACGTTATACTCACGTCGTATACGCGAAAGAATCGATTTAACGATACGTCTCTTGTCTTTTAACGACTGGGCAGCGGGTAGATCCAACGTTATGACACAGGTGACGACAACCATGACAGTTATTGTGCCCTAATGAGTTGGTGTTGCAAACAGCCCATTTGCACCTTTCTAATGCAATTCGCGTATGGCGTTAAGGCATTGCAAATGTTCATCGTATACCATGATGACGTTTAGCCTGGTCTGTGCGCCGGCCTTTCGCCGCGCAGCAGAAGATCGGGTAGGAAGGAAACAATGGAAGATAAAGAAATCATCGAAAGAAAACCGTCCGGCTCGAAGTCACGTGCAACGTTGAATGTCGTCCTTATTATCTTTTTTGTGGCATTGACAGCCGTCGCAGTGGGAGTGGCCACGCTGACATTCCGAGCGGCCCAGGTGGCGGAGAATACCGCCGGCGCCATTGAGCCGATTGGCGACCGCATGCGCAGCCTGTTTGTCGGCGCGACGCCGGTCATCCTCCCCAACCCGTCGACCATCGTGCGCGAGATTAACGATCTGGCGCGGTTGGAGACGGCATCGTATGAGTTGGAGAAGGTCATAACGGCCGACTCCGGGCAGGATGGCTTGCTGGAGTTCTTTGTGGGCGAGTCGATGGTTTTTGTAGCCAACGGCAAGGTGTTTGCCGGCGTTGATCTGTCCTCAATGACGCCGGAGGACCTGGTCGTTGTCGACCCGGATACCGTCATGGTCCGTCTACCCGCAGCCGAAATTTTCGATGACATCCCTGTGCTGGATAATAACAAGTCGTATGTGGCTGACCGGGACACCGGTTTGCTGACCCAGGCCGATGAGGAGCTGGAAACGCGCGTCCGCCAGTCGGCCGAGCAGGCGATTCGGGAAGCAGCCCAGGGCAGCGACATCCTCGACCGCGCCAACTTCAACGCCCAGGAGTACATGTCTGGCTTCCTTGAGGGGCTGGGCTTTACCGAAATCATCTTCACGCGAGACGTCCCGCCGCCGGCGCAGCCGTACGAGCAGCCGCTGCAGAAGGGTCAGTTCGTGCTGCCGACCGCCACTCCGTCACCTTCTGGCTAGCCAGAACGTAAACGGTTTAACCTAATCAACAAGGGCCATGAGCATCAACACTCATGGCCCTTTTTCTGTTGCGGATGGTGGTGTTCGTTAACCCGCGTAGCTCCAGCCCATCTTGGGCAGGGTTAGCGTGTCGGTGACTTCGCCTTCTTTCATGATGCCCGCATTGATGACTTCGCCCACGAGCAAGTCGTGGTCCCCGGCGATATCAATGAGATCGACCATCTTGCACTCCAGATAGGCCGCTGCGCCTTCGAGGATCGGCGCGCCGGTCTCTGGACCGTCGGTGTAGGTGGCGTTGGCCATCTTCTCCGGTCGCTTGGCCCGACCACCAGTAAACGGCATGATCGCTTCCTTGTCTTCTTCGTTGAAGATGTTGATGGCAAACACTTTGCCGCCAGCGATAACGTCGTGGGTATAGGCGTTCTTGGCCAGGGCAATCGCCACAAGGCGTGGCGAAAATGACGCCTGCGTCACCCAGTTGGCGACCATGGCGTTAACATCGTCGCCGCTGCGCGACGTGATAGAGTAGAATCCGTACGGCATACGCTGCAGAGCAGCCTTAATTGGATCGTCTGACATGTGACCTCCGGTTGTCTTGGTTGGAATGTTGGGGATCGGCAGAGCTAAGCCCTGCGAAACACATTCGGTAAGCGTTCTCGTCTAGCGATTATAGCAAGGGCGCCCCGCAGTTTCAGCCCGTGCGTATGCAATCGCTTATGGTACTCCCATCTCGCATTCCCGGTTTGCGCCTGGCCCTCGTCCTGACGGCCGTCTGGGGCGTTGTATGGATGTCGCTGGAAGGCGATCTGCTCCGGGTGACTGCTTCGGCTGTAATTGTCGCGGCGCTGCTGCTGGCGCTGGCGTTGGAAAAGTGGCTCGGTGGTCGCCGCCTGTCGTTGGGCCGGTGGCTGGCGGTGGCAGTTGTGGCCGGCTTGCTGTGGGGTGCGGGCAGCGTGCTGATGACACTGTTTCTGATGGCGCTCAAGACCGGCATCCACGCCCACGGGCCGGAGTTCACAGCCAGCGAGATAACCCTGGTCTGGGGCAGGCTGCTGCTGTGGACGGTGGTTGGCGGGCTGGTCGGGGGAGCGTTGGGTATGCTGGTGGCGGCCTTCGCCCGCGATTGACGCCGCCACCAGCTCGCAACGTGACGCTAGTTGCCCAACGGCCGCAGCGTCAGCACCGTGTGTTCACCGCTCTCGACCGTGGCCCGCTCCCAGCGTGTCGGATGGTACTCCAGATTGCGCCAGATATCGATCAGGTCGTCGTAGTGAGGGTCCATCGGGTGGCCGCTCTGCCCCACGCTGTGGATGGCCAGCGAATTGTCGAGATTGCTCATATCGACAATCTGTCGCGCCGCCGGAATGCATGTGACCTCGAAGCCGCGATTCGCATCCCAGCACGTCTTTTGCGGGACTGATTCGCTGCCGGAGACGGCATAAGGGCCGCGATTGAACAGATTCTCGATCACGCCGATGCCGGACTGACCGAGTGTATCGTTGACAAAGGTTATCTGGTGCAGGTCGCCCCAGCGCCATTCGTCGAACGATTCGCCGAGATCGGCAGCGGCCGCTGCATACGCATTTTCGAGGCTGCGCAGCAGGATCGCATCCCGGTCTTCCACCAGATCGGCTGTGCGCTTGTCGTCCCACCACGAGTCATCCGGTTCCTGCAGGAGGAAGTACATCGAGTCAGAGATGGCGTGGGCGCCGCTGGGGAACTGATCGGGCAGCAGCTGGTCGTTGTACGTCGCGTCCAGCAGTTCGGCCCAAAAATGGTTGAAGTAGGCCGCTTCCGGGCTGTCCATGTGCATCTGCCCGCCCCAGCCGATCAGCCGGTCCCGCGCGGCGGACACAGCCGGGTCGCTGATGCTCAATCCCTGCAGATAGGGCGTGATCTCCAGGGCAGAAATGCTCTGGTTATCAGTCTGGATGGCGATCACATCTTCGACTGTCATGGGCCCGGGTGCACTCTGGATCATGTTGACGATGCGTTGGGCACGCTGGCCGCGATCCTGGAAGGTGGCGATGTGGTAGGGATACTCCTCGGCCCGGACTTGCGGGTTGTTGGCGGTGACGATGAAGCCTTGTTCCGGGTTGAAGACGTGGGGCGCTTCCTCGAACGGGATGAAGCCGGTCCAGATGAAGTCGTCGTTCCAGCCGGGTACGGGCACTGTCCCGTCGCCACCCGCCCGAATGGGTACCTTGCCGGGCATGTAGTAGCCGATGTTGCCTTCAACGTCGGCATAGAGCAAGTTCTGCTTGCCCGCTTCAAAGAAGCGCAGCGCTTCCGTGAACTCTTCCCAATTCTCTGCGCGAACAATCTTTTCCACTGCCTGGAATGTCTGCACGGGTTCCAGAGCCGTCCACGCAAACGAGAGCGCATATGGTTCGGTGCCGTCGTCGGTGGCGCCGAACCGGGAAGCGTTGACCATCGAGTCCGAGGCGACGACGCCATTGCGGGTGGAGCGGACAGTCATGACGACCGGCTCTTCTCGCCCCTGGACAATAATCTCTTCGCGCCGCAGCTCCATGTCCACCCATTCACCATTGACCTCATACTGGTTGGGGTTGTCCGGGTTGATGCGTTCGATGAACACATCCTCGGCATCGAAGGCGGCGTTGGTCAGGCCCCAGGCAATATGATCGTTGTGGCCAATGAGCACACCGGCGACACCGGGCAGGGAGAAGCCGCGGAAGTTGTACGGGCAGGCATCGGATTTGACACGGCAATGCAGACCCATCTCATACCAGAGAGACGGCATCCGCACGCCCATGTGCGGGTCATTGGCCAGGATGGGTAGGCCGGTGGCCGTCAGGTCGCCGGACAGCGCAAAGCTGTTGGAGCCGCTGCCGTAGGGAGAGGTGATCTCCGCCAGCAATGGCGGCAGGCCGTCGCCGGTAACGGCCGCGCTGAATTGGGACAGGTAGGCCAGCTCTGCCTCGTTGAAGGCGGCCAGCGGTGTGGTGTCGATGCCGGACAAGAAGTCCAATTCGCCGCTGTCAATGATCACGGGCCGGTCGTCTCGGTAGGGCGGTTCAATGTCGGCAAAAGCATCCAGGCCCAGCGAAGCGATCATGTTGGCCGTGTCCACGTCCCGATTCGGCCGCCCTCCCTGGTCGAAGATCATCATGTAGGCCCAGATCATCGAGTCGATTGGGGTCCACGGCTCGATGTTGATCTCCGTGCCCTGGACGCCAAGCAGCGCAAACTCCAGACCAAGCTGGCCGGGTGCTCGGTTCTGGATATAGGCGTTGACGCCGACGGTGTAGGCGTCGAGTGCTTTCTTCGTGGCAGGCTCCAGCGCATTGTAGGCGGCGACAGTTGACTCGTAGAAGCCGAAATGGCGCAGATACCGATCTGTTTCGAGCGTGGCTTCCCCGAAGATTTCGGACAGGCGGCCCGCGCCGGTCCGGCGCTGGAACTCCATTTGCCAGAAGCGCTCCTGAGCGTGGGTATAGCCCTGGGCGAAGAACAGATCTTCGGTGGTGTCGGCGTAGATGTGGGGGATGCCATACTCATCACGCAAGATATCGACCGGAGCCCCCAGCCCGGCCACGTCGATCGTGCCTTCGGTGATGGGAATGGCCTGGCGGGAGAACCAGAGCCAGGCTGCGAAGAGTAGGAGTGCGATCAGGGCAATGATGCCCAGGACAATGCCGGTTGCTTTGACGCCTCGTGACATGGTTGCGACCTCGTGGGAGTAGGGTGAGTCTATGGATGATGCAAACTATACCGACTAAAGCGGCCTTCGTCGAAAGAACAGCGGGCCCGCCACTAGCAAATGCGTGGCAGCATTTCGCCGGCCAACATATCGACGACGCGGGTGCTGCCGATTGAGGTCTTGAGCAAGACCCGCCGTTGGGGCGTGGCCTGCACCCGGCCGATGACGACCGATTCTTCGCCGTATTGCGTCGCCCGCATCGCGGCCAGGACCCGATCGACATCTTCGGCGGCGACAATGGCCAGCAGTCGTCCTTCGTTGGCAATGTAGAGCGGGTCAAAGCCCAGCATCTCGCTGGCGGCCGTCACTGCCGCCCGCACCGGAATGGCGTCTTCTTCGAGCACAATGGCCACGTCCGATTGCTGGGCGATTTCGTTTAGCGTCGTGGCCACGCCGCCGCGCGTTGGGTCACGCAGGACGTGGATATGGTCGCTGGCGGCCATCATCGTCGCTACCAGATGGTTGAGTGGGGCGACGTCGCTCTCTACATCCGCCTCGAAGCCCAGCTCCCCGCGCGCAGCCAGCACGGCGATGCCATGATCACCAATCGGCCCGGAGACGATGACGCGGTCACCCGGCTTGGCCTGGTCGCCGGCAATAAACCCGTCGTGGATCAGTTCGCCGACGCCGGCCGTGTTGATGTACAGGCCGTCCGCCTTGCCGCGCTCGACGACCTTGGTGTCACCGGCAATGATGCGCACGTTGGCTTCCGCGGCGGCCGCCTGCATGGAGGCGACGACGCGGCTGAGCAGGGCCATATCCAGCCCTTCTTCGAGAATGAAACCGGCCGTCAGATAGAGCGGCCGTGCGCCCATCATGGACAGATCGTTGACCGTGCCGCAGACGGCCAGACGGCCGATGTCGCCGCCCGGAAAGAAAAGTGGCCAGACGACGTGGGAGTCGGTGGAAATGGCCAGCCGGGTCGCGCCGTTGACGTCGACCACGCCGGCGTCGTTGCCCGCTGCCAGCGTCGGGTTGTCGAACGACTGGAGAAACAGGTGGGCGATCAGATCGTGGCTCATCTTGCCGCCGCTGCCGTGGCCCAGCACGATCTTCTCATCGTGCTGCAGCGGCACCGGGCAGACCGCGCCCTGCATGGTGACTGGTTCGTCGGAGAAAGGGGTGTTGGTGGTCATGGGTGTCCCGGAGTAACGTTACGCTGCGCCCGCTTCAATCGCCTCAATGGTCAAATCGTCGAGATGGCGACCGTAGCGGTAGTAGGCGGCGCATGCGCCTTCGGAGGAGACCATGGTCGCCCCCAGCGGCGTCTGCGGCGTGCAGAGGGTGCCGAATGCCTCGCAGTCGTTGGGCTTCTTCAAACCCTGTAGGATAAGACCGGCGATGCACAGCGGCGACTCTTCGGGTTGGATCAGACTGACATCGAAACGCTCTTCAGCGTCGAAGGCGGCGAACTCCGGACGAAGGCCCCAGCCACTGCTCGGAATGCTCCCGATGCCGCGCCACTGCCGGTCGCGAATCTCGAACACTTGATTGATGACCGCTTGCGCCGGCACGTTGCCCGCTTCCGTCACGGCCCGCTGGTACGCATTTTCGACCTCCGCGCGGCCCGCTTCCAGCTGCCGGACCGTGGCCAGAATTCCCTGAGCCACATCCAGCGGTTCAAAACCGGTGACAACGATGGGTACGTTGTACTGCTCGGCGATTGGCGCGTACTCCCAGTAACCCATGATGGCGTTCACATGACCGGCCGCCAGAAAGCCCTGGACGCGGTTGTCGGGCGAACCGAGAATGGCGTGCATGGCCGGGGGGACGCAGACGTGGGAGACAAGGACGCTGAAGTTGGTCAGACCGAGGGCGCGGGCCTGGACAACAGCCATCGCGTTGGCCGGCGCGGTTGTCTCGAAGCCGATGGCGAAGAAGACGACTTCCTTGTCGGGGTTGGCCTGGGCGATCTTAACCGCGTCGAGCGGCGAGTAGACGACGCGTACATCGGCTCCGGCGGCGCGGACAGCGAACATATCCCGACCGCTGCCGGGCACGCGCAGCATGTCGCCATAGGAGGTGAAGATCACATTCGGCCGGGCGGCGATGTCGAGGGCTTTGTCGATCAACTCCAGCGGTGTGACGCACACAGGGCAGCCGGGGCCGTGGACCAACTCGATCTCGTCCGGGAGTAGCTGGTCGATGCCGTGGCGGACAATAGCATGAGTCTGACCGCCGCAAATCTCCATGATGACCCACGGCTGCGTGACTGTGCGGCGAATCTCGCGCAGCGTCTTCTGCACCAGCTCGGCGTCGCGATATTCAGTGACGTATTTCATCGACGGCCTCCGTCAGTCGCCGGGAGCAGCCGTTTCCGGGCCAATCTCTTCTTCCAGATCGATAATCTCCCGCAGCATGTCCAACGTCTCCTGCGCCTCTTCTTCGCTCAGCAAGCTGATGGCGAAGCCGACATGGATCACTGTGTAGTCACCGACATTGGCCTCAGGGACGTAGGCCAAGCACGCCTCGCGCACGGTGCCACCGAAGTCGATGCGGCCCATCGGCAGACCGTCTGTTTCATATCGCTCGATAATTTTGCCGGGTACGCCAAGGCACATAATGTACTCTCCTCTTAGAAACTAATCGCACCCCCTGGTGCGTGATGAGCGGCGATGGTCGCCTGACCGAGCGCCAGACCGCCGTCGTTAGCTGGTACGACCCGGTGGGCCAGCGTTTCAAATCCGTCTTGTTCCAGCAACTCTGCAGCCCGGGTGAGCAGAGTTCTATTTTGCCACACGCCGCCGCTGAGCACCACTTTGCTCAGGCGGTGACTGTCGCGTGCCTGCCTGGCGGCTGCCAGGGCCAGCCCGGCAACCATCCCGTGAAAACGAGCGGACATCTGCCCTGGCGGCCCGCCAACGCGCCAATCTTCCACTGCTGCAGCAAAGGCGGGGCGCGGGTCAAGTAAACCACTGGATAGTGTGAAGGGATAGGCAGCGTTCTCATCCGGATCAACGAGCGCTTCCAGCTCAATGGCTGCTTGCGCTTCGTAGTTGACAGTTTGTCTGATGCCGATGAGCGCGGCGAAGGCGTCGAACAGGCGGCCCATGCTGGAGGTGGGGGGCGCGTTGAGTCCGGTCGATACCATCTGCCGAACGGCCGCCAGCCCGTGTTCTGTTTCTTCATTCGCATAGCGAACAGGCGGGAGGTCGTCATCCCAGGCAACACCCGCCGCGTCGAGCCAGGCCAGCGCCATCCGCCACGGTTCGCGCACCGCCCGGTCACCCCCGGGTAGCGGCACGTAGGGCAGGTGGGCAATTCGCTCGTAGCCCGTATACGTGGCAATGAGTAGTTCGCCACCCCAAATGGCGCCGTCATCACCATAACCGGTGCCATCGAAGGCCAACCCGATGACCGGCTCCGACCCATCCAGCCCATGCTCAGCCATGCCTGCGGCAATATGGGCGTGATGATGCTGCACGCCGATGGCGGGCAAACCTTCTTGCTCGGCTCGCTGCAGCGCGTAGCGCGTGGCCATGTAATCGGGATGAAGATCGTAGGCCAGCAGCTCCGGCTGGATGCGGAACAGCTTCTCCATGTGGACGACGCTCTGCTCGAACGATTGCAGCGTCTCATAGTTGGCCATGT
This sequence comes from uncultured Chloroflexia bacterium, assembly GCA_963715935.1. Taxonomy (GTDB): domain Bacteria; phylum Chloroflexota; class Anaerolineae; order Promineifilales; family Promineifilaceae; genus Promineifilum. Next base: position 324,372 of record CAVQSM010000013.1, read on the forward strand.
CGCCGATGTGCTGGCTGAGAAACGCATAGTCATCTCGAACGAGACAGAAAGTGTTCTTCAACTCGGCGCCGGTCGCCAGCAGAGGCGGTGACCGCCAGGGCAGCCGCACGGGGAATGGCGCATACCCGCGCGAACGGCGGATGGGCATCAGTGCCGGTTCGCCGTCCATCGTCCACGCTGCGCATGACGGAGTCGTCGCAGCGGGTATGGATCTCCCGGTTGTGGAGCAGCATCACATCTGCCAGCGCTGCCAGCCGCGGAAACAGCTTGCGCATTGGTGTAGGCGATCGGCTCCTCGCTGAGGTTGCCGCTGGTCATTACCAATGCCTGCGGAAAGTCGGGCGAGGCTTCGAGCAGCAGGTGATGCAGTGGAGTATACGGCAGCATCACGCCCAGATCGTTTTGCCCCGGCGCCACGGCTGCCGCTATCGGGCTGTCGGGCCGCCGCCGCAAGAGCACGATTGGCCGTGCCCCGTCCAGCAGCAGCGCCGCTTCCGCCTCGTTGGCATAACAGTGCTGCCTGACGGCCGCCAGATCGGGCAGCATGATGGCGAACGGTTTGTCCACGCGCAGCTTGCGGCGGCGCAGTTCGGCCACCGCCTCGGCGTTGGTCGCGTCGCACGCCAGATGGAAGCCGCCCAGCCCCTTGACAGCGACAATAGAGCCGAGCGTCAGCCGCTCGCGCACAGCGTCGATCGCCTCCGGCCCGGCGGCGATTTCGCCCTGCTGGTCGACCAGCCAGACGTGGGGACCGCAGACCGGGCAGGCGACCGGCTGGGCATGGAAGCGCCGGTCGAGCGGGTCGTGGTATTCGGCCGCGCACTCGGAGCACATCGGAAAGACCGCCATCGTGGTCAGCGGCCGATCATAGGGGATATCTTTGATGATGGTGTAGCGCGGGCCGCAGTTGGTGCAGTTGATGAATGGGTACTGGTAGCGCCGGTCGGTCGGGTCGGCCATCTCGCGCAGGCAATCCTCGCAAACGGTCATATCCGGCGATATGGGCTGGAACGCTCCCGGCTCCGCCTGCGAAGCGAGAATCTCGAAAGCGGCGAATCCATTTGCCGACGCTTGTCCTGCTCTCGAACGCATCGATGCGGGCCAGCGGCGGCAGCTCGGACTTGCAGAGGCGTGCTCAAAGGCCGTCAAGTGCTCAGCGGAGCCATCGACTTCGATGTCGACGCCGGAGGATGTGTTGCGAACCCAGCCGCTCAGGCCATACCGTTGGGCCAGACTGTAGACGAACGGCCGAAAGCCGACGCCCTGAACAATGCCCGTAATATGGACGGTGAGGCCGTGTTTGTCCGCAGCCGTCTGGCTCATGTCCTGACTTGCGCGGCTACCCACTCCAGCCAGGCATCGACCCCTTCGCTGGTTCGACAGGATAGCGGAAACGTTTCCAGGCCCGGATTGAGCGCCGCCACGCCGCGCCGGAAGTAGTCCATATCAAAGTCGATATAGGGCAGCAGGTCGATCTTGTTAATGACCAGCGCATCGACGCCGCGATAGGTGCCGGGGTATTTGTATGGCTTGTCTGCCCCTTCGGGCACGCTGGCGACGAGAACGCTCTTGTGCGTGCCGAGCTTGAAGTTGGCCGGGCAAATCAGATTTCCTACGTTTTCAACAATGAGGAGGTCCGTCTCGTTCAGGTCAAGTTGGGCCAGCGCCTGCTGCAGCATGACGGCGTCCAGATGGCAGTCGCCGCCGGTGTTGATCTGCACAGCCGTGGCGCCTGCCGCGGCCGCCCGGTCAGCGTCGATGCTGGTGGCGATGTCGCCGTCAATGACGGCAATCCGGAAGCGCTGGCTCAGCCCATGGACCGTTTGTTCCACGAGGCTGGTCTTGCCCGCGCCCGGGGAGGCGAGGAAGTTGAGGGAAAAGACGCCGGCCTGATCGAGCGCGGCCCGGTTGACGGCCGCCAGTTGTTCGTTGGCGTCCATAATGCGCTCAACCACGGGCACTCTTGTCGTTGTCATGGTGGGGGTACCTCATTGCCGGCCATTTCGTGGTCATGGACGACATCAATTGCTTCCAGCGAGAACTCCTCGCCGGCGATAATACGTACGTCTCTCACTGTCGCACACCGGGCAGGTGAGCTGGTCATTGGGACTGTAGTGATGGCCGCACGCCTGACAGGCCAACTCGCCGGGAATGCGCCGGAAGTGGAGCATTGCTCCGTAGGCCACCGTACCTTCGCTGATGAAATCCCAATAGAACTGCACGGACTCATCCACGACTGAGGAGAGATCTCCGATGACCAGATAGAGATCGGTCACCCGGGCAGCAGCAGCCTCTTCAGCGTAGCGCAAGGTGATCTCCAAAATGCTTTCAGTGATAGACAACTCGTGCATGTGACTCAGCTCTAGACGCCCTAAAGACAGTGGGACGACCCGGATTGGTCGTCCCACCCATTATAGGCAGTTTATGGAATTCGTCAGCGTCAGACGGGTGTTGAGGCCGCCGCCAGGAGAATACGGGTGGAGTAGAGCCGCGCCATTGTCGTGCGGGCAATCGCTTTCATGAGCCCGTAGGCCAGCTCGTGGTCCTCAGCCGCCAGTTCGCGCAGCTCCTCGCCGTCCATCGCCAGCAGCTCGCAGGGCACGGTGGCCAGCGCGGTGGCAGTCAGCTTGTGCGGTTCGATGACGGCTGAAATGCCGACTACCTCGCCAGGATTGATCGACCCAACCATGAAATCTTTCTTGAGATGGGGCAGGTTTTCGTCGACCACGATGTAGTGGAGATCCAGACTACCTGAGAGCAACAGATAGACGGCCTCCGCTGTATCCCCGATCTTGAACAGGGTCTCGCCCTGATCCAGCTCGATTGTTTGCGAAATCATCGCCACTTCGCGCAACTGGTCAGGTGACATGAAGCTGAAAAACGGATAGCGACGGAGTAGTTCAGTGGATACCATGGTTCATTTCCTTATCGACTAGGTGATGGTACACGGCTGGCGACGTCAGACGGCAGAAGGACATCCAGAACGGTCTGCATCGCCTCCGGGATGGCGGCCGCTACGGCGGGCGTCAGTTCATCCGAGAAGTCATAGACGCGTTCGGCCTCAATGCCCACAATCGTCACGTCCTCAGGCAACGTGGCGCCCATCGCCCGACCTAGCGCGATGGCCGTTTGCAGCGACGTGTCGTGGACGGCCGTCGTGTGTCCGGCTGAGAGGTCCGGCAGGTCTGCCAGGGGCAGGTGATAGACCGCGCCGGGACGACCGCCGCGCGTTTGCATGGCGTCGACAATCACCACACGGTCGTAGCCGACCAGTCGCTCCATCAGGCTCAGGCCACCCAACGCGAGGCACTCCACCTCCAGATCGGGTAGCTGTTCCCCGACGGCCTGTGCCACTTCCCAGCCAATGCCGTCATCGCCCAGGATGGGGTTACCCAGGCCGACAAGCAGCGTGCCGGGAAAGCGCGTGGCCGTCGGGTCGAACACCGGTGCGTCAGCAATACTGGCGCAATACATCAACGGTTTCTCCGGCCGCGTCGGTGATCTTCACCTCCAGCGGCATCTGGCCGGGCAGCGAATGGGTGGCGCAGCCGAAGCACGGGTCGTACGCTCGGAAGGCCATCTCCACCATGTTCAGCAGCCCTTCATTGACTACCACACCCTTGCGGATCAGATTCTGCGACGCTTTCTTGATCGACATGCTCATGGGCGCGTAGTTGTTGGTCGTGCCGACGATCAGGTTGACCTTGGTCAGCAAGCCGCGTTCGTCTGTCCAGTAATGGTGGGTCAGCGTGCCGCGCGGCGCCTCGACCATACCAATGCCTTCGGTCGGGGTCTTGGTGGGCACGGTATGGATGTCGGTGGAAGTGATCTCCGGGTCGGTCGCCAGCTCCACCATATGCTCGGCCGCATAGAGCAGCTCGATCAACCGGGCCCAGTGGGTGGCCAGACGCTGGTGGACAGGCTTTCCGCCCAGCGTGTCGTAGAATCGCTCATACTGCTCCTGCGCCAGCGGGGTGGCCATGCCGTCGGCCGCGTTCAGACGCGAGAGCGGCGTGGCCGCGTAGACGCCGGAGTCGTTGCCTTCCTCAAATCCCTTCCAGCCGACCTTTTTCAGGTACGGGAACTTCAGATAGGTCCACGGTTCGACGTGCTCGGCGATCCAGTCACGGTACTCTTCCGGCGCGTACTTGCCCAGCCGTTTGCCGTCCGGATCCACAACGCTGATTTTGCCATCATAGAAGTTGACATGATTATTGTCGTCGACCATGCCAATGTAGTGGGTGCGATGGGTGTAGATGTCGCCGAGGATCAAATCCTTGTAGAAGTCATTTCCCAGCACCATGTCATTGAACAACTGCAGACTGAACTGAGCGAACTCGATGCCCCAACGGCCCATCTCTTCGATCTCGGCGCGTTCTTCCTCAGTCAACCCCTTGGTCACACCACCGGGGATGGAGGTGCAGGGATGGACCTTGCGGCCGCCCAGCATCTCGACGACGGTATGGCCATACTTGCGGGCCTGAATGACCTTTCCGCCCACCTCCAGCCCCACCTTGTGGATGACGCCGAGGATGTTGCGCTCGGCCACCGGCGCGTCCGGCCCCATGACAAAGTCGGGACCGCCCAGCGCATAGAAGTGGGTGGTGTGGTCGGTGAAGTAGAAGCCCATATAGAGCAGCTCGCGCAGCTTCTTGGCCGCTGAGGGCGGGTCGACGCCATAGACGGCGTCGGCTGCTTTGGCCGCCGCCATGTGGTGGGCCTCCGGGCAGACCCCGCAGATGCGGTTGGTCAGCAGCGGCATTTCCTCGACGGGACGGCCGACGCAGAAGCGCTCGAACCCACGTAGTTCGGGGATCTGGAAGTAGGTGTTGGCAACGTCGCCTTCTTCATCCAGAAAGATCTCGATCTTGCCGTGGCCTTCCAGCCGGGTGATCGGGTCAATTGTGATTCGTTCCATAATGCTTGTTCCTCCCTAGCCGATGCGGGCCTTGCCGTTGGGATGTGCGCTGCTGCCCGTCCAGGCCGGCTGCGCGGCGCGCAGCAGGGAGTGGGCCAGGCTGAAGCGATAGAAAGACCCTGCCGGGTCGGGAATGCCGTCGAGAATGCGTTCGATTTCGTCCGGGTCGTTACTGTCAATGACTGAGGATACGGCCGTCATCAGTCGAGCACCGTAGTCGACGACGCCGGGAGCGGGGCCGTAGCAGCCGATGCAGGCCGCATTGACGTTCGGGCAGAGAGACCCGCAGCCGCTCCGCGTGGCCGGGCCGTTACAGAGGATGCCCTGTTCCAGCAGGCACAAGGTGGGATCGGTGTACTCGACTTCATGGATGCGGCGGAACTCGGTGATCGTCTTGACGTTCCGCTCGCGAGGGCATTCGTCACAGACAGTGGATACGCCCGCGCCGATGATGCTGCCCTTGGGCGGCAGCTCCGCCTCGCCGTGGAGCACCTTAATGACCAGGTCGATGACGGCCGCAATCTGGTGTGACTCCGGCGGGCAACCCGGCATATAGTAGTCCACATCCACTACCTGATCCAGCGTGCGCAGGACTGGCGCGAAGACGGGCAATGTCAGATTGCCTTCCGGCATAGGGAAGTCATAGATCGGGCGCATATGATCGGCGTTGTCCGTGGACACGCTGTCGAAGGCGGCGGCGAAAACATCCTCGGTGGTCGAAAGATTGGCCAGACCGGGGATGCACCCTTCGGTGGCGCACGAGCCGAAGGCGACGAGGATCTGGCTCTTTCGACGCATCAGATGGGCCAGATGCTCGTTCTCGGCGTTGCGGATGCCGCCGTTGAACAGGGTCAGCAGAATGGAGCCATCCTCCATTGCTTCGACGTCTTTGTACTTGGCGTCCATGGCCACCGGCCAGAAGACGACCTCGAAATTGGCATCGACATCAAGGATCTTTTCACCGATATTGAGAACGGCGATTTCGCAGCCGCCACAGGAGGCGGCCCAATACATTGCAAACTTGGGTTTGCCGTTGTCACTCATGCTGCCACCTCCTCAGCGGGGACCTGTGCGGCTGCGGCGTAACCATTTAGCGTGGCCACTCGCGCCGGCCAGCCCAGCGGTCCCATCGCCCGAACTTCTTCCACGAACGTGGTGATCTCTTCGGCCAGATAGACGCCTTCGGCCGCGCTGGCCCAGACAAGCTTGACCCGCTCTGGCTCAATGCCCATCTGCCCTATCGTGCGCCGCAGCAGCAGGTAGCGCCGCAGCGTCTTGTAATTCTGCTCGACATAGTGGCACTCACCGGGATGGCAGCCCGTGATCAGAACGCCATCGGCGCCGTCGGCCAACGACTTCAGAATGAAGGTCGGATCCAGCCGGCCCGAGCACATCAGACGGATGAGTCGCACATTCGGTGGATATTTCGTCCGTGATGTGCCGGCCAGGTCAGCCGCCCGATAGCTGCACCAGTTGCACGTGAAGCCGATGATGACCGGTTCGAATTGTTTGCTCATCGTGGTCCTCCTAGACGGCCACTGCCTCGGCCATCTCCAGGAGAGTGCCGGACTGGTGATACATGAGCAGCCCTTCGATTTGGGCGAAGATTTGCTCGTTGCTGAAGCCTGTACCGCTGATTGCGCCGGCGGGGCAGGCGGCCACACAGGTGCCGCAACCCTGGCAGAGCGCATGGTTGATTTCCGAGACCATCAAATCTTCGTGGAAGAGGATGGCATTGAACGGACAGAGGTTGTTGCAGATGCGGCAGCCGGAGCACTGGGTGGCGTCCACCGTCGCCCGGACCGGTTCCAACTCGATCTCGCCCTTGTCGATGCGGCTGAGCACACGAGCGGCCGCCGCCGCGCCCTGGGCCACGCTGGACGGGATGTCCTTCGGGCCCTGCACCGCGCCGGCAATGTAGATGCCTTCGGTCATGGTGGCCACAGGGTCAAGCTTAGGATGCTTCTCCGTGAACCAACCATTGGCGCTGCAGGAAATACCGAACTTGTGGGCCACTTCCTTGGCGTCCTTGCGCGGCTCCAGTCCGGTGGCCAGGATGACCATATCGACTGGGACCCGCCGCTGCTTACCAACCAAAGTATCTTCGGCCTGGACGATGAGCTTACCTTCTTCGCCCGGCAGGCGGGCGGCGTCGGTCACTTCGGCCGCGCGGCCCCGGATAAAGAGTGTGCCCTCTTCCAAAACCCGCTGGTAGAACTCGTCGTAATCCTTGTAGGCCGTCCGCATGTCGATATAGAAGTTGTAGACCTGGGCCCCAGTCCGTTCTTTCACAAGGTGGGCGAACTTGAGACTGGACATGCAGCAGATGACTGAACAGTAATTGTTGTAGTTGCGGTCGCGGCTGCCCACACAGTGGAGGATGGCCACCGACTCTGGCTCGGTCACGCCGTCGCGCAAGACAATGTGGCCGTTGGTCGGTCCAGCCGCATTACACAGCCGTTCGAATTCGAGGCTGGTGAACACGTTGGCTAGGCGTCCGTAGCCATACTGCGGGATGCGCCGGGCATCGAACATATCGTACCCGGTAGCCAGAATGATGTTGCCGACCGAGACGGTCAGGAACTCTTCTTCCTGGTCGAACTTGATGGCGTCGGTCGGGCAGAGCTTTTCGCAGGCGCGGCACTTGCCGTTCTGGAAGTAGGTGCAGTTCTCCGTGTCGATGACTGGATATTTGGGTACCGCCTGGTCAAAGGGCGTGTAGACCGCGTTGCGATAGCCAAGTCCGGCTTCGAACTCTTCATCGATCACTTTCTTGGGACACTTCTCCCAACAGATGCCGCAGCCGGTGCACAGGTCGGTGTCGACATAGCGCGGTTTCTGGCGAATCGTAACCGTGAAGTTGCCGACGTACCCGTCGACCCGTTCTACTTCGCTCCAGGTCAGGAGCTTAATGTTGGGGTGCATACCGGCGGTGACCATCTTTGGCGTCAGGATGCAGGCCGCGCAGTCGAGTGTGGGGAACGTCTTATCGAACTGGGCCATGTGGCCGCCAATCGATGGCTCTCGCTCCACCAGATAGACTTTCTTACCCGCGTCGGCGAGTTCGATGGCCGCCTGGATGCCGGCGATGCCGCCACCCACAACGAGGGTGTCGGGATGGATGGGCACGAGCAGCGGTTCCAGCGGTTCGTTTTCGATGACGCGTTCGACGCCGCCGGAGACAACCGCCTTCGCCTTTTCCGTAGCCATCACCTTGTCGGTGTGAACCCACGAGACTTGCTCCCGGATGGAGACAAGCTCGCATAGATATGGGTTCAGGCCGGCCCGATCGCATGCGCCACGAAAGGTTGCTTCGTGCAGATGCGGCGAACAGGCGGCCACGACAACGCGCGTCAAACCCTGTTCTTCGATATCCCGCTCGATCATCTCCTGGCCGAGGCTGGAGCACATGAACTTGTAGTCGCGGGAGACGACCACACCATCTTCAGCCATTTCTTCGCCAGCCCACACGGCTACGTCTTCAACGTCTACCGTGGCCGAGATGTTGGAGCCGCAATGGCAGACATAAACACCAATACGCTCCTGCGGATGAGCTGAGTGCTGTTGATTGGGTCATTAGTCCTCTTCCTCCTCGGCCAGCGATCCGCGTATCTCCGGCATGGTAGGCATTGGTAGGCTGGGATCGTCCTTGGCGCGGCGGCGACGAGCAGGCTTCTCGCCCGGCTCCTCTTCCACCACATCGACGCCGATCTTGGCCAGGGCTGCTTTCGAGCTAACGAACTCCCGTCCCAGGCCCAGCTCCGACGGATCGTGCCCCAGCGCCAGCCCGATGAGCTGGGTGAAGTAGAGCACGGGCACGTGGTAGTTGGTGCCGAAATGGTCGTTCATCTCTTTCTGATAGGCGTCCAGGTTAAGCTGGCACATGGGGCAAAGGGTGACCATGACGTCGGCGCGATACTGATCGGCCGAGGCGATGAGCCGCCGGATCATCTCGTAGGCGACCGACGGGCTGATCTGGGTCATGTGCCCGCTGCAGCAGTGGGTCTTCATCGGAAAGTCGATGACCTTCGCGCCCAGCGCCGCCATCATCTCATCCATCGAGTGCGGGTACTCCGGCGTGCGGAAGCGATGATCCTGGTCCGGTCGGACAACCATGCAGCCGTAGTACGGGGCAACGCGCAGGCCCTTGAGCGGTCTGACAACCTTCTCGCCCAGCGCCTTCAGGCCCACATCGTTGAACAGGACCTCCAGCAAATGCCGCACTTCCAGCGAGCCGGGTTCATACGACAAGCCACCTGCGGCTAGCGCTTCGTTAACCGTCACATCCAGATTCTTGTCTGTGCGCATGTAGCGGTCGGTCTTGGCCAGATTGAGATAGCAGGCGCTGCAGCCGGCCACCAGCGTGTTGGTGCCGTTCACTTGCTCCGAAGCCAGGGCCAGATTTCGACCGATGAGCGCGTAGGACGCTGTCTGGTGGACCGAGGCATATTCTGTCGCCCCACAGCAGTTCCAGTCTCTGACCTCTTCCATTTCCATTGCCAGGTCTTCCTGGATGGCGACCACGGAGTCGAGGTACGGTCGGGCGCTCTTTGTCATGGAGCAGCCGGGATAGAAGAGGTATTTATTCATTGTCGGCCTCCAGTTCTTTGGCGCGCGCCAGGATCGACTGCAGCTGGTCCAGTTGGTCGATTTTGTGCGGCGTCAGTTCCATGCGCCCCTTCGTGAGCATGCCCAGACCCAACTGCGCCATGCCCGCTACCTTGAGCGGGTGGTAGCGCAGATAGTGCCGCGTGGCCAGACCAAACTCAAAGCTACGACCGTAGTTTTCCACGTACTCGACAAACGATTGCGAGAGGCCAGCCGCCGCTGTCTCCTGGTACAGCCCGCTCTCGACTGCCATCGCCTTGAGCGTATACATGATGTCGGTGATGTGGATCTCTTGCGGGCAGCGCACCATGCAGTAGTAGCAGGATACGCAGTACCAGGGCGTATTGCTGGCCAGCACATCTTCGGCCATATCGGCCCGAATCATGGCGAACAAGTGTCGGGGGGTGTGGTCCATATCAGAGCCAGACGGGCAGGACCCGCCGCAGGTGCCACACTGAATACACATATCCAGGCGTGAGTGCCCGAACGTTGCTTGCTCAACTTTCTCCAGAAAACTTACAGGTGGAGAATTATTCTGAGCTTGGACAGTGGATGCGGACAACGGTCACCTCCTCTTGGATTAGGCTTCTGAAACAAAAAAGCCCCCATGCGGCAAGCATGAGGGCGGTCTAGTTGGCATGCAAACGCATCCGACAAGTTGTGTGCTCACACAGGCACAGGAACTTGGGGGTGGTCTGGTCTTGGTTGCCGCCAACCGGAAAGCAATCTTTTGCCATGTTAAGAAAAACAGTCGTTGAGCAAGCGTCCCCCGGAGGGGATAGTGGCTATTGGCAGGCACCACAAATCTGGCACCTGAGCCTAGAATATCACGCAGGTTGGGGCAAACTCAGTGACATTTGTCATATGGAATACATGACAGGTGTCACAGATGTTGACATGGTTAGATTCGCCGTCGTGGAAATGGGTGTGGTCAGGAGCTGGTGCGATTACTGGGGCAACCGTCGGAGTACGACGATAGTCACATCGTCGGCGAAGGGGACGGTATCGACGAACCGGGTCACGGAGTCGACCACGGCTTTGAGCAGTTCGTCCGCACTTTGCCAGACATTGCCGCCGATGACCTCTTCCAGGCGTTCCTCATCGTAGAAGTCGCCGGTCGGGCTTCGGGCTTCGGTCACTCCGTCAGTGAACAGAACCAGGAGATCGCCGGGCAGCATGTCAAACTCGGCTTCTTCCGGGGGCAAGCCTTCAAACGCCCCCAGCACGATGCCGCGGGCGGACAGCGCCTCAAACGTACCTTCTGCGCCATGGTACCAGTAGGGGGGATTATGTCCGCCATTGGCATAGCATACACGGCCGCTCTTTGTGTCAATCGTCATGAAGAACGCGCTGAGAAACAAGGGGGACTGCACATCCTGGCGGATGAATCGGCTGACTCGCTCAAGCGCGGCTGCTGGAGCGTGGTCGTCCAGGGCCTCAGTGCGCAGAATGGTCCGGCTGACGGCCATATAGAGCGCGGCGGGCACGCCTTTGCCGGTCACATCAGCGATGGCTACGTGCATCTTTCCCGGCACCTGTGGGGAATCGGTGAAATCGTACAGGTCGCCTCCCACCTCGCGCGCCGCCTGATAGTACGCCGCAAACTCCCATCCAGGAACGATTGGGCATTCGGTCGGCAGCATGCTGAGTTGAATGCGGCGGCCGATTTCCAACTCCTCCTCCATACGCTGGCGACGACTCTCAACCTCGACGAGACGGCGCAGGCGCAGGGACATGATGGTCATCACGCTGGAGGCGAATTCGGGTGATTGCCGGACGAGTTCATGGAAGCGTTGCCGATCGATGGGCACGATACAGCAGTCGGTGGCCGCCGTAGCGGACGCGCTGCGGGGCTGGTCGTCAACCATCGCCATTTCGCCCAGCATAGTGCCGGCTTCCAGGTAGTCGAGCGGCCGGCCATCAAAGGTGATTGCCACCTCGCCATCGAGCAGGACAATCATATGCGTTCCCGGTTCGCCTTCGCGAATCAGCACCGTCCCGGCGGGCACAATCTGCTTGGCGGGGTCCGAAGCGAAGAGCGCGAGGTCGGCGGCGCTGAGAGAGGCGGCAGAGGGTTGAACGGCCATAATCTCACTCCTTCTGGGGCGTATTTGTACGCACCGGGAGGACATTGCGCTTGATGAGCAGGAGTTCGTTTTGGCCGCCGCTGGTTACCCGGTAGATAAGCTCATCTGTAAACTGTCGCATCATGTGAACGCCTAATCCGCCTGGAGCACGCTGGTCGAGCGAGAGGGAAATGTCGGGCGTGGGTACGCTGGTGGGGTCGAACAGCGGGGCATTGTCCCGCAGCCGCACGATCAAGTTAGGACCGGATGATTCGACGAGCACATCGACCTCACCCTTTTTGTTGCGGTAGCCGTGGATAAGGACGTTGGTGACAGCCTCATTGACCGCCAGCACCATCTCGCCTATGGCTTCTTCGCCGGCGCCCAGTTCGGCGCCCGACGACTCAACAAAACGCCGCATCTCCGTCAGATCCGGCAGCCCAGTTGATTGAATGTGGAAAGAGCCTTCTCTCATGCGAATGAGTCAACAGCCTGTTTGTAGTTGTTGAACGTTTCTAGGAACATGTCGTAGCCAGCCACGCCCAGTGCCTTCGTTGCGTTCTTTGACGGCTTGAATAGCTTCAGATGGGGCGACTTGTAGGTGCCGCGGGCAATCCCCTTGGCAGCTTCTGCGCCATCGGCCGGATCCGCCTCACGCAGCATCATGTAGACAACATGTAGGGCGCGCAGTCCCGCGCTGCTGATGTACGGTACGTCTGACAGGTCAATGAGCATGTTGCGGGCGCCCCGATCGAACGCCTCGCGCGCAACCGTTTCCAACGGCTCTTCAGAGGCCAGATCACCGTGCAATTTAAGAACTGTGATAGGCTACTCCACCACTTTCCTCAGCAATATCAATCTGCATTGAGCTACTCCTAACTGACTAATCAATCAGATTTCTGCAGGCTCCCGCGGGCAACAACGCACCGTGCATCATCATACCCATTCGATCCGCTATGGTCAATGTGCCGTATTCGTTCAGCCCATGGGCGAATAGTTGTCGGTTGTCGGCGCATGGGAAAAGGCGCGACTCAAGTTGTGGCACTGTAGAGGGCGATGGCGGCCGCTGCGTTGACTGAGTAGGAGTCGATACCAGGGGCCATTGGGATCGTGAAGGCGATGTCTAACTGCTGCCGCAGCGCCGTCGCCAACCCCTCTGCTTCGTTCCCCATCATGATAGCGACAGGTCCTTCCGGCCAGCGGATCTCCGGCAAGGGTGTGCCGCCAACCAACGTGGCTCCGGCACAAACCACGTCAAGCGCACTCAGCGAAGCGGTCAGATCACCGGCAGAATTGTACGATATCATTGGCAGTTTGAAGATGCTGCCCCGGCTAATGCGGGTTGCTCGGGGATGAAATGGATCGCTGGCGCCGGCGGTAAGTATGGCTGCTGCGCCGCCTGCGTGGGCGGTCCGCACCAGCGCCCCCACGTTCCCCGGGTCGACGATGTCAACGGCCGCCAGCAAACGGATGCGCCTTTCTGGCTGCGACGCCAGCACCGAGTCGAGACCGACCGGCTCCGGGAGACGAACGACGCCCAGAATTGCGCCAAGATCGCGGCCCTCCGTCAGTTCGGCCATGACGTCGTTGGGAGCAACCATAACGCCGACTGACTGGGCGGCCAAATCGTCCAGCAGGGTCGTCAGGCGGGGTGTTGTCGACGTGACCAGCGAGGCGCTGATCAAGACCTGGTCCAGCGGCGCGCCGGCCCGCACTGCCCGCTCCACCAGGCGGATGCCTTCAATGGAGTAGCGGCCCGTCTGGCGACGCCCGCGGGCGCTGCTGACGCGCCGGATCATTTCGGCCAAGACTTTCCCAGGAGCGGTAGTGGTGGATCATGGTGAGCGGCCGATTGTACCCATCGCCCCGGCAATTTGCTAAACTCTCGACGGGCGCTTGCTGCCCCAATCGCAACGTTCGCTGCGGTATGACCAACTGCCGTCGCGGTTCCAAAGGAGTTTGACAGTGAATGACAATATGGTTCTGGCACTATCCAAGCCACTCGGCGTGCGCGGGTATGCCTGCATTACAACCGACGTCGTGCGCGAGGCGCAAGAGCGACATGAGACGGCTCCCACCGCTACCTATGCGCTGGGAAAGGCGTTGACGGCCGCCGCTCTGCAAGGAGCGCTGCTTAAGGTGCAGCAGCGTGCTGCGCTGCGCTGGCAGGCCAACGGCCCGCTGGACCGCATCCTGGTGGAGGCGGACAGCAACGGTAGTGTCCGTGGTTATGTGGGCGACGCGACCGTCGACTTGCCGTTGGTAGATGGCAAGCAGGATATCGTCTCGGCTATTGGTCGCGCCGGACTCCTGACCGTGATCAAGGATCTGCTGATGCCTGAACTGTCTGAAGGTACTGTCCATCTGGAGACCAGCGACATTGACGGCGATCTGGTCTTTTATTATGAGCAGTCCGAACAGATGCCGACATACTTTTCCACCTATGTCAGTCTGGACGACGACGGCATTCCGGTTGTGGCCGGGGGCCTTCTCGTCCAGCCGCTGCCGCCCTACGATCCGTCGACGATGGATCAGATTCGCGAGCGCCTGCAAGAGCTGCCGCCGCTGGGCAGCTTGTTGGACGAAGGGCAGAAGCCGCAGGTCATTCTGGCCGATCTGTTGACCGGAGCTTCGCCAGAGTTCATCTCTCGCTACCCGGTCAATTTCCGCTGTAACTGCAGCCGTGAGCGGACGCGAGACGCGCTAATCTCCCTGGGCAAGGAGGAGCTGGAGCAGGTGCTCGCAGAGGAAGGGGAGGCGGTTGTCGACTGCCACTACTGCCGTGAGCATTATGTGTTTGACGGGGCTGACCTGCAAGAAATCATCGACTCGCTGTAGCGCCATAGACCGGGATATTCGCCCGCAGGAATAGCAAAGACCGCACTGAAAACTCAGTGCGGTCTTTTTGTCGGGGTGGCCGGACTCGAACCGGCGACCTCTTCGACCCGAACGAAGCGCGCTACCAGGCTGCGCCACACCCCGAACAGTTGAGAATTATATGCGCGTTGAGGAGCCGGTGCAACACTGCTCATACTCAAGATGGGCGCCTGTTGAGGCTTGGATGACAGCCGCTACCGGCGTGGTAGAATTGCGCCATCTATTCTCTGAGCGTGTAGAGAATAGCGTGTAGAACGATCATGGCTATTCTGAACGACAAGCGTGTGCGTTTCCTGGTCGGCGTTGTCATCAGCGCCGTTTTTCTATATTGGGCGCTGGGCGGCCTCCATCTGCCGGACGTCTGGGCTAGTATGCGCTCTGCCAACTACTGGTGGCTTGTCCCCAGTGTGCTCGTCTATTTCCTGGCGGTCTGGGTCAGATCATGGCGTTGGGATTACATGCTGCGGCCGATCAAGGTCGTGCCCGTCTGGCATCTGTTCCCGATCGTGGTCATCGGCTACATGGGCAACAACATCTTTCCCTTTCGGGCCGGTGAGATCTTGCGCGCAGTTGTGCTGCGACAGCAGGAGCAGATTGCCGTTAGCAGCAGTCTGGCAACCATCGTTGTTGAGCGCGTTTTTGATGGATTGGTCATGCTGCTGTTCGTCTTTCTGGCTCTGCCATTTGCGCCGTTGCCCGGCGACAGCATTCGGTCCATTGTCATCCTGGGCAGTGTCCTCTTCTTTGGCGCGATGGTCGTCTTCTTTGTAGTGGCGACCAACCCCGATCGGTTCCTCGCACTGGCGCAGTGGATTGCCGACCATCTCTTGCCGCAAAGATTACGCGCACCTGTGATGGGCTTTGCTGAGCAGTTCATGGTTGGGCTCGCTTCATTACGCAGCGCACGCAGCGTCGTGATGATCTTCTTCACCACGATCATCATCTGGCTGCTGGAGGTGCTGAAGTACTGGATTGTTGTCCAGGCCTTCGACTTCCAGGTTTCGTTCTTTGCGCTCATGCTTATGAACGGCGTGGTCAATCTGGCCACCACACTACCGTCTGCGCCTGGCTACATCGGTACCTTCGATGGCCCGGGCATCGCGGTGCTTACGCTGTACGGTGTGCCCGAAGCTGTAGCCACGGCTTATACGCTCGTCCTCCACGCCGCGCTCTGGCTGCCCATCACGCTGCTGGGCCTCTTCTATATGATTCGGCTCCAGCTTGGCTTCGGCGATCTGAACCGGGCTGTCCAGGAAGGGGTGTCTGTCAAGGAGAATGAGGTGAGTTTGTGAGAGTAGCCATTGTTGGGGCGGGTATTGCGGGATTGTCGGCTGCCTATGATCTGCTGGCAGCAGGCCATGAGGTGACACTTTTTGAGGCGAGTGAACAGACCGGCGGCCTGGCAACCGGCTTTCGCGATGAACGCTGGGAGTGGCCGCTGGAGCGGTTCTACCACCATCTATTTACATCTGACGACGCCATCATTGGGCTGACCGAGGAGATTGGCTTTCGCGATCAGATGTTTTTTCCTCGCCCGACGACCTCCGTCATCTACGACGGCGACATTGTGCCGTTCGATTCGCCGCAGCGCTGGATCACGTTCCCGGGTTTCAATCTGTTTGACGTAGCTCGCTTCGGGCTGGTCAGCGCCTATCTGCGTTTTAGCGAGCCGTGGCGTGCGCTGGAGCAAGTCTCGGCCGATGCGTGGCTGCGCAGCAAGTACGGCGACAAGATTTACGAGATGGTCTGGCGGCCGCTGCTCATTGGCAAGTTCGGACCGTACTATCAGGATGTCAATATGGCCTGGATGTGGGCGCGGCTGCACGTGCGCAGCCCAAAGCTTGGCTACTTCAAGGGTGGCTTCCAGGCCTTTATCGACCGGCTGACGGCGGCGGTTGAGGCTACCGGCGGCCGTATCGTGCTCCAGCAACCCGTCCGCGGTATTGAGCCAGATGAGGCCGGGGGCCTGGTCGTTCGCACCGACGATGGGGTTGAGTCGTTTGATGCGTGCCTGGTCACGGTGTCGCCCGGCTTGCTGAGCCATATGGCCCCCTCTCTCCCTGAGTCGTATCTGGGCAAGCTGCTTGAGCTTAAGAATATGGGCGCGGTGGTAATGACGCTGGCCCTGACGCAGCCCCTCATGCCGGACGGACAGACCTATTGGCTCAATATCCCGTCGTCGTCGCCGGACAAGAGCGATAACCTCATCCCGTTTTTGGCGCTGGTGGAACACACCAACTACATCGACCGCGAACATTACGGCGGCGACTACATTGTGTATTGCGGCGACTATGTGACGCCTGACCACCCGTATCTATCAATGGACGACGCTGCAGCTCGAATCGCTGTTCACTGGCGCTCTGACCCGGATCAACCCGGATTTTCGGCCGAATGGGTGCGTCGCAGCTGGGTGTTTCGCGAGAAGTATGCTCAGCCGGTGCCGTTTCTCAATCATTCGGCCGCCATCCCGGACATTCGTACGCCCTTGCCGGGGCTTTACTTCGCCAGCATGAGCCAGGTCTACCCCTGGGATCGGGGCACGAACTTCGCCGTTGAGATCGGCCGTCGCGCCGCGGGGATGATGGTGTCTGATGCAAACGAAATGGGTGCGGCAGGGAATCGCGGCGCGACAGTAGGGCAGTCGACTGCTGGCAACCGGACCGGCGATTGATAGCTGTGTCCGGGCAAGGTTACAATTGACGTTTGCAGGGTAAGTTATCTGGACATTCAGTAACCAGTTTAATCACTCGCAATGGCCGGACAGCCATGATGTGAGTTGTGGGAGCATGTAACAAGGAGCGAGGAGACATGAGAGTAGTTGTAATTGGGACCGGGTTCGTCGGCTTGCCACACGCCGCCGTCCTATCCGAGTATGGTCACGAAGTCTACGCCTATGACATTGACCAGACGCGTATCGACGCTTACCAGATCAGGAGATCGCGCCGCTATCGAGCGCTACGTCAATGAACCGGGCCTGCCTGCGGTCATCTACCGAGAACAAGGACCGCTATCTGTTCTTCACCACCGACATTCGTGAAGTGGTTGACGGAACCGATCTGTTTTTCTTCTGCATCAATACACCGCCGAATCGGGATGGGTCCACCAACCTGAACCACTATCTGGACGCTGCCCATCATTTGGCTGAACTGCTGGCCGCGCGCGAGAGCACCAATCGGGTCGTGCTGGTCAACAAGAGCACTGTTCCGGTGGGCACTGCCCGGCTCTTACAGGAGATCATGCTCGAGCACGGCGTCGAGAACTTTGGCGTGGCGTCCAATCCTGAGTTCCTGGCCCAGGGTAATGCCATCGAAGGATCGCGGCGGCCTGACCGGGTTGTCATCGGCGTTGATACGCCGGAGGACGCCGAAATATTGCGCCGCGTCTACTCGCAGTTCGTCAACCACGTGCGCATCCGTTACCTGGAAACGACGCCGGAAACGGCCGAGGCGATCAAATACATGAGCAATACGCTCTTGCTGACCTACATCTCCTTCTGGAACGGCGTGGGCGCACGCTTGGCCGAGGCGCTGCCCAACATTCGAATGGAGGACCTGAAAATTGGCGTGACCTCCGACGCTCGAATCAGCACCTGGGGATCGTATGTGAGCAATGGCGCCGGCGGCAGCTGCTTCGGCAAGGATATCCAGTCACTTATCTACCAGATCAACCAGGCAGGTCGTTCGACTGACCTCCTGCGAGCCGTCTACGGCATCAACGAATACCAGAAGACGTACCTGATCGACCGGGCGGTCCACGAGGCGCGGTTCAACTTCAACCAGAAGACGGTGGCCCTGCTGGGGTTGTCCTTCAAGAAGCGGACCAACGACATGCGGGATTCGGCCGCTCTCAAGGTGGTGGAATCATTGCTGGCGCGCGGGGTTCGCTCCATTCGGGCCTATGACCCGCTGGCCATGGAAGAGGCGCAGGCGACGTGGTTCAATCCGGAAAAGAACCATCTATTCCGGCAGATTAGCTACCACGATTCGGCCCGCGAGGCGATGGAGGGCAGCGATGCGCTCTACATCTCCACCGACTGGGAAGAGTATCGCGGCCTCTCCCGGACCATCGAGAAGACGGTCCAACCGCCCTATCTCGTCATTGACGGCCGTCGTATGATTCCCGACTACGATACGCTCGTGGCGGCGGGTTATGATTACTTGCCAGTGGGTGGACCACTGAAGCGCGGCGGTGCGGCTCCGGATGAGCCCGTCTATGTCGATGAGTCGGCGGCTGACCAGAGCGAGAGCGATCCGGCCATGCAGCCGGCGGCGGCCGATTGACGCGAAACGACTTCCCTTTCACCAAACTTGTGAACCGGCAGCGGGCTACCTGCTGCCGGTTTTCTGTTTTGCCTTGCGAGGCTACTGTTCACTTGTGCCGCCATCTGCGTTCCACTAGAATCGCCCTATGCGCGATGTCATGATGGATATAGATCGCTGGCTGTCCGCGGGCGAGCAAGAGATTGCCCTGGCGACGGTCATTGAGACGTGGGGGTCCGCGCCACGCAAAGTGGGGGCCAAGATGGCGTTCACTGCCGGTGGTGCGATCTCCGGGTCGGTCAGCGGTGGCTGCGTTGAGGGAGCGGTTATCGAAGCGGGACAGGAAGTGTTGGCCGGGGGTGGGCCGAAGCTGCTGCGTTTCGGCGTGGCCGATGAGACTGCCTGGAGCGTCGGGCTGGCCTGTGGCGGGACAATCGAGGTGCTCGTTGAGTCGCTTGACCGGGACATCTACGCGTTCGTGCGCGACGCGGCTGCGTCCGGGCAGACTGTGACCGTGTTGACGGCCCTGCCTGAATCGGCCGCTGACCCGAACGCCAGGCTCGCCCTGGCTGCCAACGGTGAAATGACGGGGAACTTGCCCGCTTCGTGGCTTGCTGAGGCAACCGACCTAATGACCAGCGTCAATTGGTCCACGCGCGCCACATTGGCCGGCGGGCTAGATGTGTTTGTTGACCGGATTGCCCCGGCGCCGTCGCTGGTCATGGTCGGCGGGGCACACATTGCCGTGGCGCTGGCACGGCTGGCCTACATTCTGGGCTACACCACGATCGTTGTCGATCCGCGCCGCGCCTTCGGAAACGCGGAGCGCTTTCCCGATGTCGATCAGCTGGTGCAGGCTTGGCCGACCAAGGCGTTCGAGTCACTGCCGCCCTCCAGCGAAACAGCAGTCGTTACCCTCAGCCATGATCCAAAGATTGATGACCCGGCGCTCATCGCGGCGCTGCGCAGCCAGGCGTTTTACGTTGGGGCGCTGGGGAGTCGCCGGACGCACGCCAAGCGCCGGGAACGGTTGGCGGAACGAGGGGTGGACGATGCAGAGCTTGACCGCATTCACTCACCAGTTGGGCTGGACATTGGGGCGGACAATCCGGAGGAGATCGCCCTGGCGATCATGGCTGAAGTGGTTGAGGCGTATCGCCGCCGTTAGGCCAGGCCGGCAGCGCTCGGCGAGAAAAGCTGGGGGCGTTGCAAGGGGCCCGGTTTATAGCGGAAACAGAAACCGGTCACAGCTATCGCACTGTACCAACTTGCCCTGATTGGCGTCCCGAACGGTGTGTTCCGGGACGGTCAGCCCGCAGCCCAGGCATTTGTTGCGCTGCAGTCCCGCCACAGCCACCCCACCTTTGCGCGGGGCCATCTGCTCGTAGCGCCGTAAGAGCGCCTTGTCGGCCAGAGCCGCTTGCTGCTCGCGGCGGCCCGTCAACTGGTGCAGGCGGAGGGCCAGCACCTGCTGCTCTTCCTGCAGAGAGGCGACGGTCACGTCCCACTCATCCGACAGCTCGGCGGCGCGGGCTAAACTGTTCTCCTGCGCAGCCTGGGCGTCTTCCAACTCGATCATCGTCTCCAGGATGTCGCCTTCCAGCGTTTCGCGCCGCCGCACTAGTGATTCGATTTCGTGCTGCAAATCGCTCAGCTCTTTTGGGTTGGACACGTTGCCGGAGTAAAGACGCTGTTCAGACCGTTTGGCTTTGTCGTTCAGGCTGCCCAATTCCAGATTTAGCTCGCGCTGTCTGGCCTGAATGGTGTGGACAGCTTGTTCATCAGCCTCGGCCTGTTGTTGAGCGGCCGTCAGCTCACTGTTGCCCTTCTGCGCTCGCAGCACTTCGCCCAGACGCTGCTTCTTATCCTGAATCTCGCTGTCGATCTGTTGTAGGTCGTAAAGTACGTTTGCCTGGCTCATGGTCTCTCTTCCTGGTTGACCGCCGTTTGCTGGATTGTAACACAACCATTCCGGGGGACGACTGTAAACGGCCGTTGGCCCGCCGCCGGCGCGAGTCAGGCAATGGAACGTCGCGTGGTATAATCCACCCCTATGGTTTCTAGATTAATGGAGATGACCGAACAGCCCTATTCCGACGACGACGCGGAATGGGATGCCCTGGTGGCCAGCCATTCGCGCGGCAGCATCTTGCAAACGACGAATTGGGCCCGGCTGAAGAACCGCTTTGGCTGGTCGTCGCAGCGCGTTTGGATGCGGCAAAACGGCCGTCTGATCGGCGGCGCGCAGCTGCTCATTCGTTCGATGGCACTGGGGATCGTTAAGATCGGCTACATTCCCCATGGCCCCCTCGTGGATTGGCGCGACGACGAGCAGGTCGGCGTGCTCATGAACTACATCGACCAGGCTGGCTACAATCGCGGGGCCGGTATTGTCAAGCTGGAGCCTCGCCTGTGGCAGGACGACCTGCCGGAGGGGCGCTGGGAAGCCATCTGTGACACACACGAGTTGGAAACCGACACCGATACGATCCAGCCGCCGCAGACTATTCTGGTTGATTTGCGACCGTCGGAAGATGACATTCTGGCCGCCATGAAGCAGAAGACGCGCTATAACATCCGGCTTTCCGCCAGAAAAGAGGTAGTCGTCCGGCAGGGCACGGAGGCCGATCTGCCCGCTTTCAACCGCATGATGCTGACCACCGCCCAGAGGGATGGCTTCACCATCCACGACCCCGACTACTACCGGGCGGCGTATGAGATCTTCTCGCCGGACCAGCAATGCGTGCTGCTTATGGCGGAGTATGCAGGTCAACCGCTGGCCGGGGCCATGGTCTTTTCCGTGGGACGGACGGCTGCCTACCTTTATGGCGCTTCGAGCAATGAGGAACGGCAGCGCATGCCTACCTACGCCATCCAGTGGGCGGCGATTCGCTGGGCAAAGGCTCGCGGCTGCCATACCTATGACCTGTGGGGTATTCCCGACTTCCCGGAAGATGAACTGGAATCGCAGTTCACCGAGCGGAACGACGGTCTATGGTCGGTCTACCGTTTCAAGCGCGGCTTTGGCGGCCAGATTGTCCGTGCCGTCGGTGCGGCCGATCGCGTCTACAACGCACGCGTGCAGCGCTTGTACCAGTGGCGGCGCACAAGGTAGCTGGCCCCGCCTCCCCGAATACGGCGACTACAAGAAGAAGAACGCCACAGCCAGAATTACGTAGAGCACCAGCAGCATCGACCCCTCAAGCCAATTGCTGCGGCCGTCGAGCGAGACGAACGCGGCAATGAGAGAGGCCGCGGCTACAGCCAGAATCTCGTAGATGTTGAACTCCAGCGGCATCGGATTGCCGATGGCCAGGCTGATGAAGACCAGCAGCGGCGCTACCAGCAGCGCAATCTGCAAGCTGGAGCCGATGGCGATGCTGAGGCTGAGGTCCATCTTGTCCTTCAGCGCCACCTGCACCGCCACGAAATGCTCGGCCGCATTGCCCACCAGCGGGATCAGAATAATGCCGAGGAAGAATTCGCTCAACCCCAGCTGCTCGGTCACCGGCTCGACCGCGCCGACAAGGATTTCACTGAGCAGCGCGATGAGAGCGACAGCGATGACCAGCACGACGAGTGCGTGCGTCGTGCCCCAGCCTTCTGGCGCGACTGCTTCTCGCGCGACGGGATCCGTCTCGATGGTCTTCGACGTAAAAGAGTAGACGACCGTCAGGCCGTACATGACCAGCATAGCCAGCGCGGCGCCAATGCTCAGGAACTCGACGGAGCGAAAGTCCGGCTCCAGCTGGATGTTGAAGATCGATGGGATGGCCAGGGCAAAGACCGCCAGGATCAGCAGAGTGGCGTCCATGCTGGCGTTTGCCCGATTGAAAGATTGGTTGCCATGCTTGATGCCGCCCAGCAGCAGAGAAATGCCAAGAATGAGCAAGAGATTGCCCAGGATAGAGCCGGTGATTGAGGCCAGCACCAGCTCGATGAGACCCTGGCGGAGGGCGACGATGGCGATAATCAGCTCCGCGGCGTTGCCGAGGGTGGCGTTGAGCAGCCCACCGGCGCGCTCGCCCATCTTGTGGGCCAGCGACTCGGTGCCTTCGCCAATCATCGCCGCCAACGGGATGACGCCGGCGGCAGCCGTCAGCAGCACCAGAATCGGATTCACCTCCATCAGGTCCAGCACGACAGCGACAGGTACAAAGAGGAGCAAGACCAGCAGCACGGGGCCGAGCCCGATCCAATGCTTAGTGCGCTCAAATAGTGACATGAGTTTCCCTCCGAAGGTTTAGGCAGTTGCGGGCATTGTAACAGAACCATGCACGCCAGGCAGTTGATCGCTGTCCTGGCAGCCGTTTTGTCTGGCAGGTTCCGGCAATGGGGTGCAGAGAAGGGCGGTTCCTTGTAAGATAGATGTCTGCACGAGCAATGTCGCGGATGGTCCGTCCCGCCACAAGAACCACGCATGTACACTGAGAAAGAACCGGTCTACGGTGCATCTACCTTCAAGGTGGAACAATCCCCCTCGGCCTGGCAGCAGGGTCTGGCCCGTTTGCCGCATGGCAACGCCCTCCAAACGTGGACGTGGGGAGCGTTCAAGTCGCGCTGGGGGTGGTCTGCCATTCCGCTATCAATGAAGGTGGGCGGCAACAGCTGGGAGTCGGTGGCAGCGGCCCTGGTGCTGAAGCGCCAGATCCCCCGCTTGCCGTACTCGGTTCTCTACGTGCCGCGAGGGCCGGCGCTCGACTACGCCAACGGGGAGCTACGACGGCGGGTGCTGTCCCAGTTGGAGCGGTTGGCCCAGAAGGAGCGGGCGATTTTTGTCAAGATCGACCCGGATGTGATCAAGTCCTGGGGCGAAGACGGAAGCCGCAGGTCGCCCACTGGCAGCAAAGTGATCGAAGACTTGACGAGTCGTGGATGGCGTGAGTCGGACGATCAGATTCAGTTTCGCAACACGGTCGAGATCTATCTGGACCAATCGGAAGACGATCTGCTGGCGGCGATGAAACAGAAGACACGCTACAACATCAGGCTTGCCGGTCGTAAGGGCATCATTATTCGCCACGGCACACCCGACGACTTTCCCACAATCGCGGCCATGTATCAGGAGACGGCCGCTCGCGATGGGTTCGCCATTCGGCCTGTCGACTACTATCTGGATGGCTGGCAGGCACTATACGACTCCGGCATGGCGCAGCCCCTGTTGGCGGAGTATGAGGGGCAGCCGATTGCGGCTGTCATCCTGGTGCGGTTTGCGGAGCGGACGACTTATATGTACGGTGCATCAACCGATATCGAACGTAAACGGATGCCCAACTACTTGCTTCAATGGGAGGCGATTCGCTGGGCCAAGGCGCAGGGCAGCCGGGTCTATGATATGTGGGGTGCCCCGGACGAGTTTATCGAGAGTGACCGGATGTGGGGCGTGTGGCGATTCAAGGCTGGCTTCAACGGTGAGGTGGTGCGAACGATTGGCGCGTGGGACTTTCCAGCGCGACCCGTGCTGTACCGCGCCTATGCCGAACTGCTGCCGCGCTATCTGGCAGCCTTGCGCTCCCGGTCGAGTAACGCAAGCGAACAACTGCCGGGCTGATCGCTGGCCGGGCGAGCTGCGGCTGAACAAGAAACGTAAACAGAAAAGAGAGAGGAGCAGGAGATAACATGGGCCGAAATATCATTGTCCTCGATGGCGACCAGACAGGACAGGAGTTGCTGGAAGAAGCGCTACGGGTGTTGCAGGCAGACGTCATCCGCTTTGAGTTGGATTTCATCCATTACGATCTCAGTCTGGAGAATCGTCGGGCGACCGACAACCAGATTGTCTACGAAGCGGGCCGGGCGATTCGCGAGCACCAGGTGTCATTGAAGGCGGCCACCATCACGCCAGAGACGCAGGGCGACGTGGGCAGCCCCAACGCCATCTTGCGCGAGGAGATGGACGCCGAGATTATCCTGCGCATCGGGCGGCGTATTCCCGGCGTGCGACCGGTGGCTGGTGTCTACTCGCCCATCAGCGTCGTGCGGATGGCCCGTGACGATGCATACGGCGCGCGCGAGTGGCGCGAGGGTGAGGCCGGTCATATGGATGAATATGCGTACCGCACCGAGAAGATCTCGCGTCGCGTTTGTCAGCATGTGGCCGAATTTTCATTCCTTCATGCTCGTGAGTACAAGGCCAAAGTCTTCGGCGGACCCAAGTTCACGGTCAGCCCGGTCTACGAGGGGATGTTCAAGGAAGAGCTGGACGCCGCCGCCGCCCGCTATCCCGATGTCCGCTACGATCCGCAGTTGATCGACGCTACGTTCGCCTTGCTGCTGACGACGACCGGTGAAGGACTCGTCATTCCAGCCCTGAACCGGGACGGTGACTTGCTGTCCGATATGGTGCTGCAGATGTTCGGTTCGATCGCCGGTTCAGAGTCGATGGTCATTTCGCTCAACGACGAAGGGGTCATCGACTGCATTATGGCCGAAGCGCCCCACGGCACCGCGCCGTCCCTGGAGGGTCGCAACGTGGCCAATCCGATGGCTATGATCCTGGCCAGTGCGGGCATGCTGTCCTACCTGAAGGAGCCGGAGGCGAAGCTGGCCAGCCGCGCCATCTACGAGGCGACGCTGGAGACGGTTTACGAGGGCACGCGAACGGCCGATCTGGGGGGCACGGCCCGCACCAACCAGTTCACCGACGAAGTGATCCGTCGTGTTCAGTCCAAGCTGGAAGTGTGGTCGTCGCTCGGCTAATCTGGTTCGGCAGGGGGCAAAAGGGTCACCAGGAGAATCTCCGGCGGGCAGAGGAAGCGCACGCGCGGAGCGCTCAGCCCTTCGAAGCCGACGCCCCGTGTGACGTAGAGGTGGGTGCGCCCTTCCTGGTAGTGGCCCATGACGTAGCGGCGGCCAAGCTGGGAACTGGTCAGCAGCGGTCCGATGAGCGGCAGCCGCACCTGGCCGCCGTGGGTGTGGCCACACAGGTGCAGATCGATCTCCAGAGCGGTGGCCTGTGGCATGAGTTCTGGCGAATGGTAGAGCAAAATGCGCGGGCGATCGTCAGGCGTCGCGGCCACCAGCTGGGCCGCTCGCGCCCCGTCATAGACCATGTCGTGGTGACAGTCGAGCCCTATCAGCGACAGACGACGGCCGTCTCCCAGGTCGATATCAACCAAATCTTCGCGTAGTAATCTGACCGATAGTTTATCGAACAGGGGCGGGATCTGCTCTGGCAGGTCGACTGGCGGACTTCCCAGCACCGCAAAGACGCCACCCGGCGCGTCCAGCTGACTGAGCAGCTCAGTGACGGCTGTGTGGGTGACCGGGTCTTCGTTGTTGGAGAGATTTACATAGTCGCCGCTGAGAAGGATGACATCCGCTTCCGCCTCGGACGCTAATCTCAGCAGCCGCTGTTCGCGGACGCCGTGGCGTTCGAGGTGGATATCGCTGATGTGGAGCAGGCGCACAGGACGGCTGCCGGGCGGAAGATGTGGTGCATCCAGCGTCAGCGTACTCATGGCCAGGCGATTGGGTTCGATGACTGCTCCCCGGTAGAGGGCAAACGTGCCTGCTACCTGACTGGCCAGCGCGAGGGTGAGTGCGACCTGCCATCCGACCAGGAGGCCTGTGGCTGCGCAGACCCACATCGCTGCCAGTCGCAGGGTCGCCAACGGAAAGAGCTGCCCGGCCCACGGCCCAAAGGAAATGCCGTGCCGGGGCAGGCTGGCCAGCAGCCACGCATCGACCCCAATGAAACCGGCGAGCAGAAGCGCCGCCAGAGCGCCCGTCGTTCCGCTCCCGCTTAGCGCCCACCACACGCCGCCCGTAACGGCCGATAGACCGAGCACGGTAAGCAGGACAGCCCAGACGGGCCACCCGGCAGGCTGGTAGAAAAAGACCATCGTCTTGTGGAACAAGCTCCGGGTCAGCTTGTCGTCGGGTGGCGGGGGAGTGTGGCTCATAATGGGTGGGGTCGTGTAGACAGGGTCGGGATTCTAGCATGCACCCCGGCTGCGATCACCTTGTTGCTTAGACAGTGATGGTAAATCAGTTACAATTGAGCTACGCACACGCCGTTTTTGAACGGTACCAGCGCCGCTGACGAGCTGGGGACGGGACAAAGCTGATGGAACCGAAATTTCCGGAAAAAGTATCAATTGCTTACCTGCCGACGCCGATCGACCGGCTCGACCGCCTCAGCAAACATTTGGGTGGGCCGGCGTTGTTGATCAAGCGAGATGATCAGACCGGTCTGGCCACCGGTGGCAACAAGACGCGCAAGCTGGAATTTCTGGTGGCGGATGCGCTGCGCCAGCAGAGCGATCACCTGGTGACGACGGGCGCGCCGCAGAGCAACCATTGCCGCCAGACCGCCGCCGCCGCTGCCCGTTTCGGCCTGGGATGCAGCGTCGTGCTGCGCGGCCACGCGCCGGAGGAGACGATTGGCAATCTGCTGCTGGACCAGCTGCTTGGCGCCCATGTTTATTGGTCCGGTGATGAAGCGTGCAGCGATACGATGAACCGCGTTATGGCCGAATTGCGCAGTGCGGGTCGTCGTCCGTACGCTATCCCGCTGGGCGGCTCCAATGTCGTAGGGGCAACCAGCTATGTGCTGGCCATGCGCGAGCTGACGGAGCAGTTGGCTGAGCAGCGCCTCAATGTGGATCATATTGTCTTCGCCACCAGCAGCGGGGGGACACAGGCGGGCCTTGTTTTGGGGGCACACGTCTACGGCTTCCGCGGCTCAGTTTTGGGAATCAGCGTCGACCACGATTCTGATTCGCTGCAAGCCCAGGTGGCAGCATTGACGACGGCCACCGCGACCCACCTGGGTCTTGGCACTTTGTCGCTCCTGCCGCAGGTGACTATCAATGACGATTACCTCGGAGACGGTTACGCTCAGGTCGCCGAGACGGAACGCGAGGCGATTACGATGACTGCCCAGTTGGAAGGTGTCTTGCTTGATCCGGTCTACACGGGCCGGGCGATGGGCGGGCTGATTGACCTGATCCGCTGGGGTGCGTTCACACGCGGCCAGACGGTGCTGTTCTGGCACACCGGTGGGACGGCCGCCCTCGACGCGTTTGCCGACCGCCTGCTCTAGATCGATCCGGTACCGTCGCCCGATGCTCGCCCACGGATTGGCGACACGCTAGTCAGATGGGCGGCTGATTTCTCTACCAAGGCAAAAAACGAGATGAACTTCACGACCTACCCCTATGAAATGACCCTGGAAGTGGCTTTCCGTGATATTGACGCGATGGGCCATGTCAACAACGCTGTCTTCTTCGCCTACTTCGAGACGATCCGTATCAAGTATATCGGGGAGATTCTGGAGGAGAGCGGCCATCTGGCGTCGGAGTTGCTGGACCTGCCGCTCATCCTTGTCGAGGCCAACTGCATCTACAAATCACCGGCACTGTTGACGGAAATATTGCAGGTCGGCACAGGCATATCACGCTTTGGCAACAAGAGTTTCGATATGCTCTACCGAGTGCAGGGGGAAGACGGTCGGTTGGTGGCCTATGGCCGGACGGTGCAGGTCATGTACGATTACGTCTCGCGCAGCGCGTTCCCGATCCCGGAAGGTGTGCGCGAATACGTTCGCGAGCGCCAGAATAATTGGCGGCCGCCTGTCTATCCCTGATCCATTCGGTTTGCTCAGTTGGCTAGGGAAACATTGGCCAGATGATGGGCAGCACTGTGGCCGCCAGAAGCAGCATCAACAGGTTTAGCCCAATACCCACACGTGTATAGTCGGTAAACTTGTAGCCGCCGGGTCCGTAGATGAGCACGTTCACCTGATGGCCGATCGGCGTCAGGAAAGATGTGGAGGCGGCGATAACGACAGCCATCACGAAGGTGTAGGGGCTGGCGCCCAGACTGGCGGCAGTGTCGATGGCAATCGGTACGACCAGCACGGTGGCGGCGGCGTTGGAGATCACCTCAGTCAGCAGGGCCGTGAGAATAAAGACGGCGATCAGGACGGCCAGAGGTCCCGCATCACCCACCAGCCCCACAATGAAGTCGGCTATGAGGGTGGCTGTCCCTGTCGTTTCCAGCGCAATGCCCAGCGGCAGAATCCAGGCGATCAAGAAGATGGCTCGCCACTCAATCGACTCATAGGCCTCATCGATCCGCACCACACCAGCCAGCACCATCACCAACGCGCCGATGAACAAGGCCGACGCCGGATCCATCCAACCGACTGTGGCCACCACCAGTGTGACGACCAGAATAACGATAGCCAATCTGCCCTTTCCCAGACGGCGGATATCCGGCGGCGGCGAGTCAAGGACCATGAAGTTGTCGTCCGTGCTCAGCAAGTCGATCTTCGCCTGTTCGCCCTGTACCAGCAGCGAGTCGCCAAACTGCAGCGGCACATCTGCCAGGCGCGAGACGAGCGACTCGCCCATGTGCCGAATGGCCAGGACAGACAGGTCGTAACGATTGCGAAAGCCAATCTGTTGGAGCGACAGGCCAACCAGGTCTGAGCGCGGAGCCAGTGTAATCTCGGCCAGCTTGGCCGACCCAATTGTCAACCCCTGCTCCAAATCCTCTTCGCTGGAGCTGGGCACCAGTATCAGGTTGTAGAGGTCGCACGTCGTGACGATGTCATCCCGCTGCCCTTCGAGCAGCAAGGTATCCCCGGCCCGAAAGTGCTGGTCGGGCGAAGGGAAGAGCGGGTCGTCACCATTGCGCTGAATCTGGATGATATTCAGATTGTGGCGCTTGCCCAACTCTGCTTCTGGCAGACTCTTGCCTACCAACGACGAGTTGTCGGTCACGTTCACTTCGGTCAGATACGACCGAAGCTGGCCGACTTCAGACGGGGCGCTGACGGGACGACGCTCAGGAAGCAGGTGACGGCCGATGAGAACCATGTACAGAATGCCGGTGGTCAGGATGATGACGCCCATCGGCAGAAAGTCGAAGAAGGTAAACGGCTCGAGGCCCTCTGTCGCGCCCAAAATGCCGGACGCGAGGATGTTAGGTGGCGTGCCGATTAAGGTCATATTGCCGCCCATAAGGGCCGCGAACGCCAGGGGCAGCAAGAGTTTGGATTGGGAGATATTGCTGCTGCGGGCGACACTGATGACGGCGGGTAGCATGATCGCTACAGCGCCGATGTTGTTCATGAAGGCCGACATAATGCCGGCAGTCAACATTAACAAGACCAGTAGACGCACTTCGCTTGTGCCCGCAAGACTGAGCACCGTTCGCGCCAGCGCATCTGCCACCCCGCTCTTGTAAAGGGCACCGCTTAGAATAAAGACAGCAAAGACCGTGATGACAGCCGGACTGGAAAGGCCGGCGAATGCCTGTTCTACCGTCACGAGGCCGGTGAGCAGCAGCGCGGCGAGCACCATCATGGCCACGACATCGACCCGGAACCGCTCGGTGATGAACAGCACGAGCGAACCAAACAGAATGGCCAGGACGAGAAAGTTGTCGAGTTCCCAGGTCATGTTGTTGAATCAGTCCTTCCCGGCATTTACCGGCGTCGGGCTGAACTGCTGCTGATCGAACGTGCGAAAGGAATCAAGTCAGAGCTTCGTTCATCGGGCGCATTTGCACCTCAATGATACGTGAACCGGGTGATTGCGTACAGGCCAGCAGCACTGCGCCGGCCACATCTTCCGCTTCCAACATGCCGGATGCTGCCACGCCTGCTTCGGTGCGTCCAGTGCCAATGGCGAATTCGGTCTTCACGCCACCCGGACAGATGACCCCTACTTTAATGCCGTGGGGCAGCAGCTCCTTATCCAGCGCCTGGGCAAAGCCGACCTGGGCAAATTTGGTCATGCAGTAGACCGCTTCCCCGGCGAAGCCGTAGATACCGGCCATCGAGGAGATCATCAAGATCAAGCCGTCCTTCTGGTCGATCATGATCGGAGTCGCGTGTCGGGTGAAAAGGAACGTGGAACGGACATTGGTGTCCACCATCGCATCATAGTCATCCGCTTCGGTTTCGATGAGATTCTTGTAGATGCCGATGCCCGTGTTGTTGATGAGGATATCAAGGCGGCCATAGGTGTCGACGGCCGCGGCTACTGCTCGACGGGCGGTCTCTTCCTCGCGCGCATCACCCACGATGGCGGTGGCGTGACCACCAAGTGAACTGGCTTCGGCCACCAACTCATCCAGCCGTTCACCGCGCCGGGCCGTGATGACGAGATTTGCCCCTTCGGCGGCCAACGCTCGCGCACTGGCCTGTCCAATTCCTGCACTTGCCCCGGTGATCAGGGCTACTTTTCCATCAAGCTTGCCTGTCATGTGTCTTCTGGTTCCTTCGCATGGACGCTTGGGCCGGCGGCCGGTAGACGGTCTAGCGCGCCGGGTTGGACGATTACGGGCCCCTAGAGTATCAGTGTGTGGCGATTCTTGCGAGTTTGAACGCTACTGATCGTCATGTGCAGGGTGGAACTATTCGAGCAACAGTGGTCGATCGATCAATCCGGGTCATAATAGACTCATCAACGGTTATCTGCCGTGTGGGATGCTCAACCCGCCCGGCCCGGCCCCGCTTCGCGGCCGAGGAGACTGCCTATGGATGTAGCGATTATTGTAGCCGCCTTTGGCGCCGGGATGCTGGCCCGTCTGCTTCGTTTGCCGACGCTCGTTGGCTATTTGGCCGCCGGTCTTGCCCTGTCGCTGGTGGGCCTGGAAGTGACGCCACTGATCAAGGGCATTGGCGATCTCGGCGTCATGCTCCTGCTGTTTACGGTGGGCCTGCACATTCGCCCGCGCAGCCTGATGCAGGCGGAGGTGCTCGGCGTCGGTTTGATCCATCTGGCGCTGAGCGCCGTCATGTATACCGCCGTTATGCTGGTTATCGGCGTGGCGACGCTGCCAGCCGTTCTCGTCGGTGTGGCGCTGGGCTTCTCCAGTACGGTGCTGACGGCAAAATCGCTGGAAGCGCGAGACGAGCTTGACTCCTTTCATGGGCGGATCGCCATCGGTATCCTCATCTTGCAGGATATTGTCGCCGTTGTCCTGCTCATATTCACCGGAGCAGGGACGCCGTCGCCCTGGGCGTTCTTGCTGCTGGGGCTGCCGCTGCTTCGCCCGGTGCTGTTCTGGCTGATGAAGAACAGCGGTCGTGAAGAGGTGTTGATCCTGTACGGACTCATGCTGGCTGTTGGCATCGGGTTCATCTTCGAGCTGGTTGGCCTGGATGCCAAGCTGGGTGCGCTGGTGGCCGGGCTGCTGCTTTCCGGCACGCACGAGTCTGACATGCTCTACGACCAACTGTGGAGCCTGAAGGAGATATTTCTTGTCGGTTTCTTCCTGCAGGTAGGTCTTGCCGGGCTGCCGCAGCCAGAGGATTGGCCGACCGTCCTGCTGCTGCTGGCCTTCCTGCCCATCAAGGCGATTCTGTTCTTTGTCCTGCTGGTCGCGTTCCGGCTGCGGGCGCGGACTGCCTTCATGACCACTGTCGCGCTGACGGCGTACAGCGAGTTTGCTCTCATCACGGTGGCCGCCGCTGCCGAGGCGGGTTTGGCTGACCCGGCACTGGTGTCGCTGAGCGGTATGGTAGTCGCTCTCTCGTTCGCCATCAACGCTCCGATCAGCAGCTTTGCCAATCCCCTCTGGGATCGCCTGGAGCCCTATCTGGTTCGGTTCGAAAAACAAGTGCCTGACCATCCGGACCGGGACCCTGAATCGCTCGGGCTCTCGGACTTTGTCATCGTGGGAATGGGACGGGCCGGCTCAGCAGCTTACGATCATCTTGTGGGGTATGGTGCGCGTCCTGTTGGTCTCGACGCCGACCCGGGCATGATCGCCGACGGAATTGCCGAAGGCCGTCGCTTGCTCTACGGTGATGCCAATGACAGCGAACTATGGACCGACCTCGACCTCTCGCGAGTTCACGGTGTGATGTTGGCCCTGCCGAATGCCGAAGCAATGGCCCGCGCCGCCAGCAATTTGCGCAAGGAAGGGTATACGCGTCACGTTAGCGCCCTGCTGCGCACCGATGATGCCCGCGAAGCGCTGGAGGAGGCCGGAGTCAACACGATGTTCCTCCCGATGGAGCAAGCCGGTCGCGATCTGGCGGACGTCTGTCTGGTCAGTTGGCAGTTAGAGCAGCTGGACAAGGAGGATGAGGCTCGCGAAATGCCGCCGCCCGATGCAGCAGCTGCCGCGACTTAGCAGCGATCGCTGACCGACGCCAATGCCATCAATATCTGGTAGAATGCTGGTACAACCATCATCTTTGAGCAACCTGCGCCGAACTTGTGACAGGGGCAGTTGAGAGGAATACCCTATGGCTTCCACCATCAAACGCAATGCGGGCATGCCGCTCGATCTGGATTGGATCGCCGGCGCGCACGTGAACAAGAGTGCTGTCGAACGGCGCGTGGCGACGCTGCCAGGCCGTCGCTCGATCAAGAAGGAGTGGCAGGCGGCCTGGCTTTTGCGAGCTGTCACCTGTATCGATCTGACCACGCTGGCCGGCGACGACACACCGGGCCGCGTGCGCCGGCTGTGCGCCAAGGCCCGGCAGCCGCTGCGGTCTGACATGATCGAAGCGCTGGGTGCGGCTGACCAACAGATCACGGTTGGCGCGGTCTGCGTCTATCCCGACCGGGTGCGGGATGCAGTGGAGGCACTGCAGGGCAGCGACATTCCGGTCGCCTCAGTCGCCACCGGCTTTCCGGCCGGGCAGACGCCGCTGCCTCAGCGCGTGGCCGAGATTGAGCAGGCAGTTGAGGCAGGCGCGGCCGAAATCGACATCGTCATTCACCGACCTTTTGTTCTGACGGGTGACTGGCAGGCGCTGTATGAAGAGATCAAGCTGTTCCGGGCGACCTGCGGCGATGCGCACATGAAGACGATTCTGGCCACCGGTGACCTGGGCACGCTGAAGCAAGTCTACCAGGCCAGTATGGTGGCGATGATGGCCGGATCTGACTTCATCAAGACGTCGACCGGTAAGGAAAGCGTCAACGCCACACTGGAGTTTGGTCTGGTGATGGCTCGCGCTATTCGCGACTATCAGACGTTGACCGGCTACAAGGTCGGCTTCAAACCGGCCGGCGGCATCAGCAAAGCCAAGGAAGCGCTGGTCTGGCAATCGCTCATGAAAGAAGAGCTGGGCAGCGAATGGCTGATGCCCGACTTGTTCCGCTTTGGGGCCAGCAGCCTGCTGACCGACATTGAGCGCCAGCTCTACCATTACCTGACCGGACATTATGCTGCCCGCCACCATATGCCGATGGGCTAGCCGCCGAGGAGCGACATTATGAGCTTGCAAGAGACGTTCACGACGATGGAGTACGGACCGGCCCCGGAGTCACCCGCCGCCGCCAATGCGTGGCTGGACGATCACGGCCGTCGCTTCGGCCTGTTCATCAACAACCAGTGGGTAACGCCCGACGACGCATCGTTTTACACCAGCTACGATCCCTCGACGGGGGAGATGCTGGCAGAGACGGCGCAGGCGGGGCAGGAAGAGGTCGACTCAGCCGTCGCTGCAGCGCGAAAGGCGTTCGGCACATGGAGCAAGACGCCCGGCCACACGCGGGCTCGCTACCTGTACGCCATCGCTCGCAATATCCAGAAGCATCATCGCATTCTGGCGGTGCTGGAGTCGATGGACAACGGCAAACCAATCCGGGAATCGCGCGATATCGACGTGCCGCTGCTGGCCCGCCACTTCATCTACCACGCGGGGTGGGCGCAGCTGATGGAGACGGAGTTGGCTGACTACCAGCCCGTCGGCGTCATCGGCCAGATCATTCCCTGGAACTTTCCGCTGCTGATGCTCGCCTGGAAGATTGCGCCGGCCATCGCCACCGGTAACACTGTCGTGCTAAAGCCCGCGTCTTACACACGCCTGTCCGCTCTGCTCTTCGCGGAGATCGTGGCGGAGGCGGGACTGCCTCCGGGTGTGATCAACGTGGTCACGGGCAGCAGCCGGGCCGGATCGATGATCGTCGGCCATCCAGATGTGGACAAAATCGCTTTCACCGGCTCTACGGACGTCGGCCGTATTCTACGTCGCCAGACGGCCGGGTCCGGCAAGAAGCTGTCGCTGGAACTGGGCGGCAAGTCGCCGTTCATTGTCTACAACGACGCGGATCTGGATGCGGCAGTTGAAGGGGTCATCGACGCCATCTGGTTCAATCAGGGCCAGGTCTGCTGCGCCGGGTCACGGCTGCTTGTCCAGGAAGATGTGGCCGACCGCTTCATCAGCAAGCTCAAGACCCGTATGGGCCATCTGCGGGTGGGCGCGCCGCTGGACAAAGCGATTGATATGGGCGCCATCGTGGACCAATCTCAGTGGGATACGGTTGACCAGTGGGTGCAGACCGGCGTGCGCGAAGGCGCAGAGCTGTTCCAGCCGGATATCCCCATGCCGGCCACGGGCTGCTTCTACAAGCCGACTTTGTTGACCAACGTCGAACCGGCCGCGTCTGTCGTCCAGGAGGAGATTTTCGGGCCGGTGCTTGTTTCGATGACATTCCGCACGCCTGCTGAAGCGATTGCGTTGGCCAACAACACGCGCTTCGGGTTGGCCGCCAGCATCTGGAGCGACAACGTCAATCTGGCGCTCGACGCCGCCAGTAAGGTGAAGGCCGGTTCGGTGTGGGTTAACTGCACGAATCTGTTCGATGCGGCATCTGGATTTGGCGGCTATCGTGAAAGTGGATTCGGCCGCGAAGGGGGCCGCGAGGGATTGTTCGAGTACCTGAGGCCTGTCTGGCAGGAACGGCCGCGTCCTGCGGTTGACGCTGAAGCCCTCGCCCGAGACGTCAAGTGGGGCAGCCACACACCGTCTCGTCCCGCACTGCCGGCCACGACCACCAACGGCAAGGGACCGGCTGTCGACCGGACGCCCAAGATGTATGTTGGCGGCAAGCAAGCCAGGCCGGATGGCAACTATACGCAGGCGGTTTATGGGCCAAAGGGCGAGCTTGTGGGGCAGGTTGGCGACGGCAATCGCAAGGATATTCGCAATGCGGTCGAAGCGGCCCACGCTGCTCATCTTTCCAAGCCCGGCTGGGCCATGCGCCACGCCTACAACCGATCACAGATACTCTACTTCATCGCGGAGAACCTGGACGCACGTGCCGACGAGTTCGCCCGGCGTCTCGTCGCCATGACCGGCAGTACGCTCAAGGCAGCCCAGGCCGAGGTTGAGACATCCGTGTCCCGCCTGTTCACCTACGCTGCGTGGGCGGATAAGTATGGTGGCACGGTGCAGGAGACGACACTTCGCGGCATAACCGTAGCTGTCAACGAGCCGGTTGGCGTGCTCGGTATCGCTTGCCCGGACGACGCACCGCTGCTGGGCTTCATCTCGCTTATGGCTCCGGCCATTGCTCGTGGCAATACGGTTGTGATGATTCCCAGCCAACGACATCCTCTAAGCGCCACCGACTTCTACCAGGTGCTTGATACGTCCGACGTCCCCGGCGGCGTGGTCAATATCGTCACCGGCGATCGCGATCATCTGACTACCACACTCATCCAGCATGAAGATGTGGATGGCGTCTGGTATTTCGGAACGGCCGAAGGCAGTTACCACGCCGAGTATGAGTCAGCCGCCAATATGAAGCGCACCTGGGTCAACTATGGCCTGCCGCGAGATTGGACCAGTGAGGAAGAAGGCGCAGGTCACGAGTTCCTGCACGAAAGCACCCAGGTCAAGAACATCTGGGTGCCCACTGGCGAGTAGAATGGCCGATCGGCGGGAGTGAGTCTAGCCCCGGCTCAGCGTTTCGCCATCGGCCGGAATCACGATCTGGTCGCCATGTCCGGCTGCATCGGCGGCCGCCCGCAGCTCATCCCGCAGCAGGATGCAGTGGTTGATCGCTTCTAGATGCACAGCGACAACGGTCGCTTCCGGGCGTGACCGGGCTACGTTCAGGACGTCTTCAGACGTCATGGTGATGGGGCCGCCCGTGTTGAACTGGGCCGCGCCCGCATTGACCACGACAACCGCCGGTTCATGGGCCTCGATCGCCTGCGCCACCACGTCGCACCACACCGTATCACCGGCAATGTAAATGGTCGGTTCCCTTTCGGCCCGCAGCACGAAGCCGGAGACCGGCGCCATAAGCTCGATCATCTCGCCTCGGCCATGCTCCCCACCGGTCCGGATGGCGATGATGCCTTCCCAATCCAGCGCCTGGGCGATCGGGTAGACGGATGTGAACCCGGTTTCGCGGATCTTCGTCTCGTCCTCGGGCTGACAGAACAGGGGAAGTTCGCGCGGCAACATATCCCGGGCGCGAGCGTCCCAATGGTCACCGTGGGTGTGGGTGACCAGCACAGCATCCAGCGAGTCAATCAGGGCGGCCACCTCCGCGTCGTCCAGCGGAAGATCCACCAGTGGATTACGTCGCTGATTGGGTGTGTTGGCGACCGGGTCGGTGGTCTCCGCCGGATTCAGCATAGGGTCGACCAGAAGGCGACGGCCGTTGTAGGTCACGAAGCAGGGTGGCGTGGCGTATTAGCGTTAACTCCATGATCGATTATCTCTCCTGGTTTGGATACGGCTGTTCGTCGGGCGATCTCCTCGCGGACGACGGGGGCGACTTTGGTGCCCAGCAGTTCAATGGCGTGCATCACATCGGCATGGGGCATGGTCCCGACGCTTAGCATAAGCAGTAATCGTTCGTGGCCGAAGATCTCGTGCTGGTAAAGAATCTTCTCGATCACCTCATCGGGACCGCCCACGAAGTTGGCCCCGTGCAGGGTCGTGCTGGCGTCGAACTGCTCCCGCGTCATGGGAGGCCAACCTCGCTCGCGGCCGATCTTGTTCATCGCCAGCGCAAATGACGGGAACGAATTGTCGCGGGCCTGTTGGGCGCTGTCGGCCAGGAAGCCGTGACTGTTGATGCTGAGGCCGAGTCGGGCAGGATCGTGGCCCGCCTGCTGCGCGGCTTGCCAATAGAGCCGGGTCAACCCGGCGAACTGTTCCGGACGGCCGCCAATAATGGCCAGCGCCATCGGCAGACCGAGCGTCGCTGTGCGCACGACCGACTCTGGCGTTCCACCGACGGCGACCCAGACCGGGAGTGGTTCCTGTACAGGGCGCGGGTAGACGCCCTGACCGGTCAGCGGCGCGCGGTGGTCGCCTGACCATGTGACATGTTCTGATTCCCGAATGGCCAGCAGCAGCTCAAGCTTCTCGACAAACAAGTCGCCGTAATCTTTCAGGTCGTAGCCGAACAGAGGGAATGACTCGATGAACGAGCCGCGACCGGCCATGATTTCGGCCCTGCCGCCGGAAAGCAGATCGAGCGTGGCAAAGTCCTGGAACACCCGAACGGGATCGTCCGAACTCAGGACGGTGACGGCGCTGCTCAGGCGAATAGACGTGGTGCGCTCGGCGGCCGCTGCCAGAATGGTGGCCGGCGTAGAAGAAATAAAGTCTGGTCGGTGGTGCTCGCCCAGGCCGAAGACATCGAGGCCAACCTGGTCAGCCAGCTCAATCGTCTCCAGCAGATCAGCCAGGCGCTGGGCGGGGCTGATCTTGACGCCTGTCTGCGGATCAGGTGTCAGTTCGGCGAAGGAATAAAGTCCAAGCTCGAATACTGATGAGGTAGACTCATCTTGGCCTTGCGTGTGATTTTGTGCGGGCGAAATAGAAAACCTCCGTGGAAGGATGCTCTTACATTTTGGACGATAGATATGTTGAAGATTCTAGCACAACTGGCGCCGGAGCCTGGTGGTTGCCAGTTCTGAGTAACCGGCCTTGATAGATAGTGGCTCAATCTTCACCGTCCTGGTCGTGGCCTCCGCTATCATCTTCGGAGTCACTATTGTCTTCTTTGTCCTCGCTTTCGTCAGCGTTGTCATCGACCCCGGATTTATCCGTGTGGCCATCACCGGGTCCATCTTCACCGTCCTCACTGCTGTCGCCATCTTCAGAGCCGCTCCCATTGCTATCGTCCGAAACCGGACTGCCGTCTGTCTCAGGCTGACTGGATTCCGGATCAGGGCTGCTCTCGGCATCTGAGCCTCCATCGCTGTCAGGCACCTCATCAGCCGTGGCTGTCGGAAGTGGCACCGGTGTTTCTATTGGCGCTGTCGGTTCGATTGCTCCCCGGACGTCAACTGTCGCAGTCGGTCTGATGGTCGGGATCGCAGATGGTGTCGGCAAGACCAGATTTTCAGGGTCAGAGGCAGATCCATCGGGATCAGTCTGAGGTATGAGACCGTCGATGAGTTCAATGTGGTCCGCCAACACAAAGCCATTGTCTGTAATGCCAGTGACTTGGACGACATAGCCAATGTCTACCTGACCCCGTACAGTCGTGGAGGAGTCAAGCACTATCTCAATCCCCTCGACTGTCCATCTGTCTGTCGATAGTTCTTCAATTGCCCCCCTGAAAGTCACGGGTTCGCGGCGGCCCAGCGCAATGAGTTGCGCGACCTCGTTAATGCGCTCTTGACGGTAAGCCTGGATCAGCGAGCCAGCTGTTTCTTGACCGGCGAAATATGAGACCCTTACTTCTTCCAATAGCAATTTTGAACTGTACAGCCTGTCGCCCGGAAGAGCCTGATTGGAAACGAAGACTCCAAACAGTATCGCCAGCAACGAGAACGTGAGCAGCACCAATCCAGTGGTCATGGCACGCCGCAACCAGAGGGGGCCAGCGCTGCGACTGTTGTCTGCAAGTTCGGCGGCTCGCTGCAGGAATCTTTGCCTTGATTCTCGCTGCGCCGCGATGGAGGGTGAGGTTGGCAGTTCGGCGAGTTGCCCGGCAGTGGTCAGGAACGGCCGTAGCTCATTGCTTGTGTCAGGATATCTGGAAAGTATGTCCGATATCGACATCCCTTGCTCAAGGAGGTCCAGTGCTTCCACTAGTGTGTCTTCTAACTGTGGCGTCATCATGCTACTCTACGGAGTCCATCTGCAGGGTCAAGGCCATAATGGCTCGCGCCTGTAACATCTTAACGGCAGGCTCGCTCTTGTTGATTAGCTTGGCGACTTCCCGTATCGGTAGTCCAAAGCCAAAACGAAGGGCCAGTACATGTCTCTGATCCTCGGTCAGGTTGTCCAATGCCTTTTTCAAGGCTTGTGTTTCCATTCGCCTGAGGAAGCTGCTTTCAAGGGTCGGGCCATCACTAGGGAGTTGTTCTGACAAAGCCGCCAGCTCGAGTTTCTTACTTCGCCGATAATGCTCCCGCGTTACGTTCCTGGCGGCTCCAAATAGCCAGCCTTTTATCGTGTTTGGCGGCGAACTCTTTTCCCGAATGGAGTGAAGGAATCGCAAGAAGACCTCGCTGGTCAGATCCTCTGCAGTCTGGTTGTCGGGCAACCTGAACGAGAGGTAGCGGAAAATATCCGGATAGTACCGGTTGTGTATTTCCGTCAGAGCGCTTTCGTCAAGGGCTCGTGCTCGCCTGAGCAGGTCAGGTTCTTCGTCCACGTTATGATGATACGTTACCGACAAATCACGCGCACGAATAGTTAATCACCTATCAAATTCTGATCTCCGAAATTACCTTCTGAATACTCGCCAGTTCTTCCAATAAGTCTGACTTTCCTTCTAACCATAGAGTGACGATTCGAACTGAAAAGTAACGTGGCCGGCTGAAAGTGGATTTCGGATCTATTCACACGTCCCGAATTCTTCAAATCTGCATCCTGGGTGTTACTTTTTCCGGCAAATCGTCACTAATGGAGTGTGGAAGCGACTAATAGAGTCTACGTAAAAGGAGCAACAAACACATGTTACGAGCAAATCTGGGAGCAATTTTGGCGGTGGGCCTAACTATAGTGGTTGTGGTTACGCTCGGGGTGCTCAATTTTGGGCCTGAAAGAGTGGTCGAGGGTAACACGATCGTGACTGAACAGCCTTTGGCGGCGGAGGGCAACAGTCCCAGTTCAGATGCGGCGGCCGTTCAGGCCGCGTTTGAGGCTCGCGAAACCTTAATACTGTCACAGATCGATGAAGTCCAAACCGAACTTGCTGCTCGTCAAGCCGAATATGATCTTCATGTTGAGGAGTTGATGGCGGAAATTGCAGAGAGCGAACAACTGGTGCTGCAATTGCATGACCAGGAAGAGGCAGGTCAGACCCAACTGGAAGAACTGCAACTGACTCTGACTCAACGAGAGGCGAGCTACGAACTTCAGAGCGGGCAAGCATACCAGCAATACAATGCCAATGTGCAGCAGCTAGAGACTCAGCTGGGCGAAGCAACTGCCAAGCTGAATGAGGCACTCGCTCGCCTCGGCCAATAATCGTGTCGGTCCAGGCATATACAAGGAGAAGCAAAATGGTACGCAGAAAAGCGGTAATTGGAGCCGGCTTGATCACCGGCATGATAGCGGGCCTTTTACTGGCACTGTCCCTCTTCAACGGCGTTTACGCTAACAGCCAGGCACCCTTGCCAGCGATTGATAGCAGAAGTGCTGACGCTGCGGGTGACACGTTGGCTGACTTCGCGTCAACCTATGCTGCCCGAGAGCGCGCGTTGCAGGAACAGCTTGCTCAACGTCAAGAGTCCGTCGTCGACCTGGATCAGACCTACGAAACACAGTTTGTGGTGCTCGAAGAACGGTTGGAGGAGGTGAACGCTCAGATCGGCGCAGCCGCCGATCGCCTTGGAACGTTGAAAGGCGAAGCTGAGAATGTCCAGGAGGAGATCCTCGCGGCAGACATGGCCTATCAGCAGGAAATGACAGCGCTACAAAACAACATGAGTCTTGTGGACTCACAGATGCGTCAGGAAATCGAAGGGATCTACGCTCAGTTGGAACAGGTCTACGGTCAGATTGCGGCCCAGGAAGCTGTGGCTGCGAGCAATGGTGGCCACTCGTCGGGCGGATCGAGCGGCGGTTCCGGCCAGGCTGTTGGCGACGCTGGCCATGACGATCACGATGACCACGATGATCATGATGACGATCACGACGATGATCACCATGGCGACGACCACGATGACCACGATGATGACTAAATGTAAGACAAAAGGTGAACCGACACGCTGGGAGTGGCAGGAACATGCATTTCGAGCCATGAACACGAATGTTCATTTGACGCTGGTTTCACCAAAGGACCCGTCACTCCTGTCGTTTGTTGAGGACTCATTTGGTTACTTCGAACGACTCCTGTCCCGATTCAGGGACGACAGCGAACTATCGCGACTGAATGAGTCCCGGCAATCTCCGTTCCAGGCCAGCCATGATCTTTTTGCTGCCGTCGAGGCGGCAATATGGGCCGCGCAGCAAACAGGTGGCATCTACGATCCCACAATCCTTCATTGGTTGGAAAAGGCTGGCTACGATCGGACCTTCGAAGAAGTAGTCGAGCGACAACTCGTTGCCGACAGTGCCGGCCCTGTCGGGTCTGCACGTCCAAATAGCCTGGGAATTGGTCGACCTGATCCATGCGATGACTATCGATCCATTAGCTTGAATTCCACCAGGTCAGCGATCAGCCGCCCTGCTGGTATCAGGCTCGACCTTGGAGGGATGGGTAAAGGGTGGACGGTAGACAGGGTGGCGGACGAGTTGAGCGGCACCGGGCATTTCATTCTGAATGCGGGCGGCGACTTGTACGCCTATGGAACTGCAATGTCCGCACAGGGTTGGGAAGTCGACCTCGGTCACCCTGAACTGACAGGCCGGAGCTTTGCGACACTGGTTGTAGACCATCACGCTGTAGCGACGTCAACCATTGCCAGGCGTCGCTGGACCAGGAATGGCGCGACGCATCACCATTTGATTGATCCGCGAACGGGTTGTTCGGCTGATACTGACGTGCTGTCTGTCTCTGTCGTAGGCACCCGGGTCTTTACCGCTGAGATATATGCCAAAGTGGCACTCATTCTCGGTATAGAGGATGGACTAGCGTATCTCGAACAGATACCGGACGTGGAGGCGGCCATCTACTCATCTAGCGGCGATGTCTATCTGACGACCAACATGGATCGCTATGTAGTTCGGCTCGATCCTCAAGGTTACTGAAGAAGCAGAACGAGTCAACGACGGTGACCAAGCGCGTCAATTGTCAGTCGTAGGTAGCTGACCTTGGTGGGCAACTAGTGGCAATGACGACCCTATTCAAGAACAAAAAAGCATCAACCCGGACGGTGCCAAGGGGCGTAAGCGTATGGGTTGAGAGGAGTAACTGACAGTGAGCAAACGAAATCGTGCGGGAAAGTTTACGACCAGTCACAAGATAACAGTGGGTGCACTCGGCGTTCTGGGAATCGTGGGCGGGTGGAATGTGATCGCCCGCACAGAAGCCTATGGTCCGGCTGCGGATAGCGTGGTTGAGAATGCGGTTACACCGGTACCGACAGTGGTCTGGTCGACACCTACGCCCTGGCCCAAGATTGACGAGCTGACCGATATTCCCCGCGTACAGCCTCGGCCACTGCCTACCAGGCCGGCTGTTGTGCTGAGCGAGCCGGATGAAGCTGTAGACCTCATTGGCTCTCCATCATTGCCTGCCTCTGTCGAGGTCTCAACGGCTTTCAATGTGAATCCACTTCCAACGCTGGCCCCCCTACCTACGTTGCCGGAGTATGTTGCTCCGCCTCCTCCTCCGCCTCCTCCGGCACAAGTGGCCTCTAACCCAAACCCACCGGCAAACGGCGGCGCCAGCACAAGCCAGGGAAGCTAGACAATCGATCTGCGAATTCTAGCCATCAATAGACGAGAGAGGAGAGTTGAGATCATGACTACCGAAAACGAGCAACAACCTGAACAACACAGCGCACTGATTGCTTTTGTGACTGCGGCTGCGCTCCCTATGCTGTTAATCGGGCTGATCGTCGTTGGAGTTGGCTTATTGGGGGCACAATCAACCGAACTTGCGCGCTCAGTGGAGCTGCGCGCGACCGGTCTCGCCACATCTGTCGGCACAGGAGTGCGCGAGCAGGGAAACCTGATGGGATTGCCATTGGATACCAGTAGTCACGCCTTCTGGTATCTGGCACGCGCAGGTGGCGTAATGGCCTACCT
Source organism: uncultured Chloroflexia bacterium (assembly GCA_963715935.1). Classification (GTDB taxonomy): domain Bacteria; phylum Chloroflexota; class Anaerolineae; order Promineifilales; family Promineifilaceae; genus Promineifilum. Next base: position 367,980 of record CAVQSM010000013.1, read on the forward strand.
CCTGCTCTGGATGGCAACTTGCTGGGGAATCGTAATGAGCAGCAAGTTGGGCAAAGGATATCTCAGCGCACCGGTGGCGTTTGCCTTACACGATTACCTGCCGATTCTTGGTCTGGTCTTCGCAGGATTGCACGCGGTCGTTCTGCTTGGTGATTCCTACGTAAACTTCGACCTCACGCAACTACTCATTCCCTTCACCAGCTCCTACAAGCCGCTTTGGACCGGACTTGGGATCCTATCTTTTTACTTGCTACTGGCCATCATCGTTAGCTCCTATCTTCGCAAGCAGATTGGGCAACGCACCTGGCGAGCTTTCCACTATGCTTCCTACGTTGGATTCCTGATGGCGCTAGCGCATGGTATTTTTGCAGGCACAGATAGCAACAGCCTCTTGATGCGCACACTGTACCTGACCACTGGAGCTACGTGCTTGTTTCTTGTCTATTACAGGTTGCTGTCCTATGCGCCAAAGGCAGCTAGGGCGCGAACACAGTCGAGATCGATTGAACCGGCACCCGGAACGAGCGGAGAGTAACAACAACCTGAAATAGTATTCTCTCTTGGGAGTGGCCGCTGAGGCGCGACCGCACGAGGACTAGACCATACAATAGGCCGGATCGTTGCGTCAAGAGTAGGGGTGACGGGGTTGGGTTTATCGGATTGGCGAGAAGGCGGTAGTAGGGTTATTCTCCCACCGTCGTGCCTCATCGCGCCGGGCGGCCGTCAGGCGCACAATCCGGTGGCAAGCGACGAAAGGCTCGACCGGCAGAAGTTGCCACCAATCAGCCACACGGCAAGCGTAAAGGAGCACACCATGAGCTTGCAACGGGTCGCTCTCGACTATTTTATGGGCATGCGCGTTAAGCCGATGACAGCCGGCGGCGTAGACTTAGATCGCCTCCGGGCAGGTGACAGTCCTGAACCACCGCAGAGTCGCACCTATGACTGTACCTATGAGACGTCGCTGCTGGGTGGCGTTCCGGTCACATTCGTTCGGCCGCCGCGCACTGAGTCCCCGGAACTGATCGTCCATCTGCATGGCGGTGTCTATGTGGCCGGCATCGGCGAACCGCATTGGTGGCTGCTGTCGCGTCTGTGCAGCGAAACTGGCCGTCTGGGGGTGATGGTGGATTATCGTTTGGCACCCGAGCATCCGTTTCCGGCAGCGCTGGACGATGCCATCGACGTGCTGGAAGGGCTGGCTTTGGAGCATGGCGCGCACCACATCGTGCTTTCTGGCGATTCGGCTGGCGGTGGGTTGGCCATTGCCAGCGCGATGAAGCTGCGTGATGACGGTCGCCCCGGTCCGGGCAAGCTGGTGTTGCTTTCACCCTGGCTTGACATAACTCTTGATCATCCTGATATTGCTGCCCTGGAGCCGATGGATCGGATGTTGGGCAAGGCGGGACTGGTTGAGGCGGCCGAATGGTATGCGGGCGATCATGATCCGAAGATGCCCTACCTTTCGCCCATCACTGGCGATCTGAACGGCTTGCCGCCGATGCTGCTCCAGGTGGGTACTCATGAAATACTGCTGCCCGATGCCCGACTATGGCGTGACAGGGCGGTCGCTCAAGGTATCGATCTCACCTACCGGGAGTATTCCAAGCTGTTCCACGTCTGGCAGATCTTCTTCCCCATCTTGCCTGAGGGCGAGGCGGCGATGCAAGAGATAATCAACTTCATTCGCCAGGCATAAGGTAGTCGCTTGCTCGGCTGCCTCGCTCAAGTGAGTCTGCATGTCTTCTTAATCGAGAAAAATTAGCGGATGGGCTCGCCATAGCAATCGACTGTGGGCCACTGGTTGACAGCAGCAAAGCGTCCACTGTACTATGTGCCGGCGTTGAAAGGTGGGCAAGCGCTGTCCTGAGCACGACGGAGAGCACAATCGCCCCCACGGATCACACGACACAATATGCAGCAACACGCGAGAACGGATCATCCACTGCAAAGACCGCAGGAGGTGATCTGGCTGCTCCTGGTCATTTTGACGCCGCTGTTTGTGAACCTGTGGGTTGAGCAGCAGTTTGAAGCATCGAAAGTCTGGCTGCTGCGGACAGTTGTGTGGGTGTTGGTTCTGGTCTGGTTAGGCGGCTTGCTGACTGGCGTTCGGACAAAGCCTCTCCCCCCATCTATTCGCACGCTCGTCATCCTCCTCGCTGGCGTGATCGTCCTTTCCACGCTGCTAAGCCCCAATCAGCTCGTCGCCCTGTTCGGTTCGCTGGAACGCGCCAATGGGGCGTTGACGCAGCTCAGCTATCTGGTGCTGTTCTTGTGTGTTGCCACCCGGATCGATCCCGAACGCAGCCGCCGGCTGCTGATCGTTATGACATGGACGGCCGTGCCTGTCTGCTTGCTCGGCCTGGCGCAGGCTGCCGGCTGGCAACCGTTCCCCGTCTCCACCGACGCACGCTCCCTCTTGATAACGACGCTCGGGCGCGCCAACTTCACCGGCGCCTATCTCGCCCTGCTGCTGCCTCTCACCCTTGTGGCTGCGACGTCGACCACGGGAAGGTGGCAGCGGATTGGTTACGGGGTCCTGGCTGGTTTGCAGGTCGTTGTGATTGCCCTGACCCAGGCGCGGGCGGCGTGGATTGCAGCAGTGGTTGGTGTCGGCGTCCTGGTATGGCTGCACTATGCGCCGTCGTGGTTGAATCGTGTTCGCCGGCTCAGCTTGGTGGGTGTGGTCGCCGCGCTCGCCGGCGTCCTGCTCGTGGCCCTGCAGAGTGGCATTGCCGCCGGAGGGTCAATTGCCGCGCGCTGGACAATCTGGCAAGCGTCGGCCCGCTTGCTCTGGCCCCGGATGTGGCTTGGTTACGGGGCCGACTCGCTGGAGCTTCACTTTCCGTCGGTCTATCCCCCACAGCTTGTTTACTATCAGGGACGCGGGGTGGTGGTCGACCGCGCCCACAACTGGCTGCTTGATTGGACCCTCAACTATGGCATCGTTGCCACACTCCTGTTTGCGGTGCTTGTCGCGATTGTTCTTTGGGCGGGTTGGAACCGTTTGACAACGCCTCCGAACGCTGTCGCCAGCCGCTACGGGACGGGCCCCCTGGCGTGTCGCTGGGTGGCGGCGTCCATGGCCGGCATCTGCGCCCAGCTCATTGGCAATCTCTTCCTGTTTGACGTCGCCGCGACGGCCGTCGTGTTCTGGCTGCTGCTGGCCATTGTTACCGCAGCCACAGCCGAGACCACCGTGGAGAGCGTCTCTCTCTCGCTGCCGCGCTGGGCGTCACACCTGGTCATGGTGACGGCCGTCTGCCTTGCGGCGTGGGCGGTTTGGCAGACCAGCGTGCGCCCTTTCATGGCTGACCTGTATAGTTGGCGCGGTACTCAGGCGTTGAATGAGGGCAATCCGTTGGCGGCACTGGAAGCGTATGAAGTCGCCACGGGCCACCAACCGTACCGCGCCGGCTACCACGTGGCCCTGGCGCTGACTGCTGCTCAACTCAACAACTTTGAACAAGCCGAGAGCGCGATGGCCCAGGCCATTGCGCTGCGCCCCGGCGATCCCGTTCTGTATACGCACTTGGCCCAAATCTATGTGCGTGAGGCCGTGGCCACTGGCGGCGGCGCTGAACCCGCTTATGAGGCGTATGAGCAGGCCATTGCTCTGGCTCCAACCATCGCTCTGACTCACCAGCAATATGCCGATCTGGCGCTGCGTCTTGGTGAAGGAGATCGCGCCTTGCAGCAGGCCCAACGCGCCGTTGCCCTCGATGCGACCGATGGAGTTTCCTTTGGTATCCTGGGATGGGTATTGCTTCAGGCTGGCGATCTACCGGCGGCGCGAAGCGCGTTTGAGCAAGCGGTAAGATGGCAGCCCGACTCGGCTGACTTCTATCTCGGCCTGGCCACTGCTGCATTTGAGCAAGGGGACAGTGACTCTGCCAGAGAAGCGGTTGAGCGCAGCTTGTCGCTCGATCCTGCCTACGCGCCGGCGTTGACACTGCACTTACAATTGGAAGGCAAGTGAGCCTCTATCCGTGATGACCGTCCGTTCGAACAAGGAGACAGTATGAAACCAAAGAGTCCATTCTCTCACGTTCTTGGTATTGCCATTACCCTGCTGCTGCTGGGCGGCCTGGGGGCCTACTGGCCTACTCTCGTCGACGCTGATGTGCCTGACTCTTCTCTCGCACCGAGGGCCACAGTCGGGGACGCCATCACCTACCAGGGCTATCTCGCCGATCAGGATGACGTGCCGCTTGACGGCCCATTCACCATGCGGTTTATCATCTTCAATGATCCCGTCGCCGGGGCAACCCTGTGGGACAGCGGTGACATCAATGTGGATGTCGTTGACGGCTTGTTCGCAGTGCGGCTGCCCACAGACACCGACATCTTCAACGGCGAGGAGCTCTGGCTGTCGCAGACGGTCAATGGTGAAGTACTGTCACCCCGCCAGGAGATTTTGCCGACTCCAATGGCCCACACGCTTCGCCCGGGGGCGATCATCAAAGGAACAGCCAGTGCGTTTCCAAACAACTACTCGCTCGAAGTGCAAACGAACAACGATCTGTTTGCCTTCAATCGGGGCGCCATTGCCGGCAAGACAACCACCGGCAACGCTATCTATGGTCTGGCTGAAAACGGACGCGCCATTTATGGCCAAACACAAGACGGCTATGCGGTGTATGGCTTTGACGGTGGGAGCAACCCTAACCAGGGATATGCCGGTTACTTCTACAGCACCAACGGTGTTGGTGTCTATGGGTATAGCGGTGCTAATCGCACTCATCCCAATATCCTGGCCCCGGGCGTCTACGGACAGAGCAATCAGGGCGTAGGTGTCTATGGTCGCGGTGACACGTCCAATAGCTTTAGCTTCTACAACGAGGGTGGCTACTTCGAGGGCGGCAAAGGGCTTTTTGCACGGGGCACAGACTCGGCGGACGAACAGGGCTATGGTGCACGCATCTTCAGTACGAACTATCGTGGCCTGTATGTGCAAGGTAACAGCAGTTACTTCGATGCGTATTTTGGCGGTCAGCGAGGGATCAGCACGAACGGCGTTGTCGATCGCTCGTCTTCGGTTCAGTCGCTGGTCGTCAATGGGGGCGATTCGCCGATCGAGTCGGGCGACCTGGTGGCCATGGTCGGCGTTGTCTACTCGCTTGAAGATGGTCAGCCCATGCTGGCTGTGGCGAAGGTCGATGCAACCAATCGCAATGCGGTCATCGGCGTCGCCAAAGAGGCGATCGTGGCCACACCTGTTTCGTCCGAGGATGGAGGCGAATACGTTGACTTTGCCCCGGCGACCGGTGCGATTGCGCCAGACAGCTTTCTGGTGATTATCACTGGCGGTCTGGCACCGGCGGTCAACGTCACCGGTCTGACGTCCGTGACCGGCGGAGCGATTGGGGACAGGGTGTCGCTGGCGAACGACGGCGGCATGAGGGTGGCGGCGGGCGAGTCAGACGACATCGTCATCGGCAAGATGGCCGGTCCGGTTGACGAACTGAACGGGACCATACCGATGTTCATCGACATCGACTAGGAGAGTCATCGTGACAACTGTGCGTAAGCTTATCCTGATTGCTCTTGTCCTCCTGCTAATCTCTGCCGGCATCGTCGCTGCCCAGTCGTCCATGTTGCTTGGCGCGCAGCGCTCTGCGTTGTTCAGCGGCGGCCCAACAGAGTCGCGCAGCTACCAGGCGCGTTCCGTCATCGGCCAACCGGCTGCCGGTGCTGCCGAAAGCTTCAATTACAGGGTGACCGCCGGTTTTCTGGCGCCCACCACCCAACAAGACGTGGACTTCGAACTATGGCTGCCTGCTGTGCTTAAGTAAGCGTTCGTGGAAGACGCGCCCTTGCTTCAGCCCGTCAGGAGCTTGAACATGACATAGGCGTCAACAAAGCCATGTTGGGGATGCAGGAACGCTTGCGGCACCGTGCCCACGATGTCGAAGCCAAGTTTCTGCCACAGTCGGACCGCGCCTTCGTTGGTGGCGACGACCAGGTTGAACTGCATCCCCCGAAAGCCCATCCTGACCGCGACCTGTTGTGAATGGAGGCACATCTGCGAAGCGACCCCGCAACCACGCGCCTGCTCGCCGACGATGTAGCCGCAGTTGCAGACGTGGTCGCCTGGGCCAGACTGGTTGGGCTTGATGAAGTAGGTGCCGGCGATGCTGCCGTTTTCGTCCACGGCCACATAGGTCGCGGCGGGGCGGCCGATCCACAGCTCCAAAGCGTCGGCTTCCGAGATATTGGGCTCGACGGCGTACGTCTCGCCGGCACGAAAGACCGGTTCCAGGATACGCCAGATTGCCGGCCAATCTTTGTCTGTTTGCGGGCGGATAGTAATCATGTGAGCGAGTAGCTGCCGGCCTGGAAGTGTCCGTACTGGAGCGGCAAACCTTCCGGGCAGACGCAATGACCTATCTTGCGCCACTCGATGAGCAAGCGATTGCCAGCGCCCTTACTGTGGCCAATCCTCGCCTTCAGTATACCGCGTGCCGCGGTGTCCTTTCTTGGGCACTGGGATGGGCAGCCGTTCACCAGGCGCTTCGACCATGATCAACGTGCGCGGCTTACCCGACTTAGGGTTGATGGCGCCGGGAATCAGCTCTTTGATACGCAGCCTGCCAACTAACTGATCTCCAAAAATCGTGTAGACGAAATGGCCGACCTCCAGCTTCGATGGCTTTCCGGCCATATGAAATTCGTACTCGGAGAGGGTGCCGTCGTACAGCGCATCAATCGCCTCGGGGCCTTCGCCTGCTGGGATGGTCTTCGTGATACCAAAACTCATGTTTTCACCTCCATAATGTTCGTCCTGTGATGATATCAAATCCGCAGCAATGGGGAGTCTATGGCTCAAACGCGCTGAATAGGCGATCGAATCGCAATAGGCAGTTTAGATGACGACTGCTCAGAACGAGCTCCCGATCGACAGGCGGATAAACAGAAAACCGCCTGACATCACGTCAAGCGGTTTGATTCTCACAGTGCCCCCAGGGAGATTCGAACTCCCGTCTTAGCCTTGAAAGGGCTACGTCCTGGTCCCCTAGACGATGGGGGCAATGAAGCGAATTCTATCATCCACACATGGCAGGGTCAAGATTTGCCGGTCAATCTCTTTTTCGGTGCCCATCTATCCACCTGATACGGTCGATTCGCGATCTGGATATAGCCGGTCGCTTTGGTATCATCACCTTATAGACGCGCGCCCATCTTGCTCATTATCGAAGGTTGCCCATGACCCACCCATACATCATTGCCGGTATCCCTCTCAATCGGCCAGCAATCCGCCGGTTCCTTGCCCGTGACCCGCTGCCGCAAGGAGCGGCCGTCAACTTGCTCGACCAGCGGCCCACGCCCGCCGCTCGCCAACGGTGGCTGGCGGCGCTTCGGGCCAGCCCGGACCTGGCGACATACCTGTCGATCCACGATCCCCACCATCTCGTGACCGGAGCGACGACGGGCCGCCTCGTCCCGCGCCAGTTCCTCGCCGACTCCGGTTTTCTGACCCGCAACATGGGCGGCTGGTCGGCGCTCTACTTCGGCGTCATGCAGCTTCCAGATCCAGTGCCAGATGATCCGCTCCTGAATGAGCTGGTTGCCTTGCAGGTCTATGGGCCGACCATCGCCGCCATCGGTCCCGACATCGCGCTAACAGCCGGACGGGTGGAGGCAGAGACGGGGCTGGACGTGGCCGGGTTCGTGGCCGCGTCGCTGTGTCTGGCAGATTTGCGTCCGACGAAGCTCGATTGGCGGACGCTGGCGGCCTACGCCGAGCGGCTGCTGGACTATCTGGAACCGGATGTGCCGTTGGTTCCAGTCGGTGAATCTGTTGTGCCTCAGTCTCTTCTGCTGGACGAGGTGCTGGATACGATGGTGCGCATCGAGGCGGCCCGGCGCACCGCCGAAGCAGACGGCCGTACGGCTGATATGGCGGCCAATGGCGCGTGGCAGGCGCAGCTGCGAGACCGAACGGGAGCGGCCGTTATTCTCAAGGGCGAGTACATCATGGGCCGCCACCGGCGCTCGACCATTCTGTTGGTGCCGGAATTGGGTCTGGTCGTCAAGCAGCCTGGCGCCGAACCGCTGCATGAAGTGGCGTTGTCGGCCGTCACCTACAATGACCAACCGGAGAATTGGCCCGCCATGATGGATGGTGGCGCGTTGGTGACGGCCGCCGGACGGATTCGCCTGACGGTAGAGGAAGGGGTGGTGCCGCGTCTGTCGGCTGTCTGTGGCCATGACGTGCTGTTCAGCACCGTGTTGGGCCTGTCGGTGGAAGCGCTGGTGCCCGGCCCCACGTTCCAGGCGTACGTTCTTGAGAAACCGGAACGCCTCAGCACGGCAAGGTATGAGGAAATCATCCTCCACCAGCAGGTTTGTGAGGTGATGGGCGTGGAGAACGGCGACTGGCATACTGCCAACTTCATGGTCCGCGACGGGACGGGGCCGCTCGTTCATGTGGATTGGGGGGCGGCACGGTTGCTGCGGCCCGACGAGATGACGGCCGAGGGCGCATTGGCCCGTCTCAAGCAGGTGCGCAATATCGCCTATTCTCTGCACGATGAAGCCCTGGCGGCCCGGATGACCGCTCTGCATGATGACCTGGTGGCTGACCCGGAGCGGATGGCAGCGGTTCGGGCGCGGGCGGAGCGCATGGTCGCTGCTGCCGAGGAGGGAGGCGTATGAGTGCATGGTGGAAATCGGCCGTCATTTATCAGATCTACCCGCGTAGTTTCCAGGATTCGAATGGGGATGGGGTCGGGGATATTCCGGGTATTGTCCAAAGACTCGACTACCTTCAATGGCTCGGCGTCGACACGGTCTGGCTGTCGCCCATCTTCCCTTCACCGATGGCGGACTTCGGGTATGACGTGTCAGACTATCGCGGTGTGCACCCGCTGTTTGGGACGCTGGATGACCTTGACCAGCTTCTGGACGACTTACACGGGCGGGGCATGAAGCTGCTGCTGGACTTCGTGCCCAATCATACCTCCGACCAGCACCCCTGGTTCCTTGCCTCTCGCTCCAGCCGGGACAACCCGTACCGAGATTGGTACATCTGGCGCGATCCGGCGCCCGACGGCGGCCCGCCCAACAACTGGCTCAGCCGCTTTGATGGCCAGCCGGCGTGGCAGTGGGACGAAACAACGGAGCAATACTACCTGCATCTGTTCCTGGCGGAGCAGCCAGATCTTGACTGGCGCAATCCGGCCGTCCGCGAGGCAATGCTCGACGTCGTGGCGTACTGGTTCGATCGTGGGGTCGACGGTTTGCGAGTCGATGTGGCCTACCGGGTGATGAAGGATGCCGCTCTGCGCGACAATCCTGTCAATCCGGGTTGGCAGCCGGGTACGGACCCCAGCTTCCGGCTTGTCGAACAGCACACGAAGGACACACCGGACGGGCATCTGTTCAACCGTTGGCTGCGCGAGGCGGCCGACCGATACGACGGTCGCGTGCTGGTGGGCGAGATGAACCTGCCGTTTGAGCGCCTCATCCCCCACTATGGCAGCGCCGCCGAGCCAGAGTTTCATCTGCCGTTCAACTTCCGTCTCGTCTTTTCGCCCTGGGACGCGGACAATGTGCGCGCTCTGGCGGCCGAGTATGAGCGCCTGCTGCCCGCCCACGCCTGGCCCAACTGGGTGCTGAGCAACCATGACCAGCCGCGCTTCGCTGCGCGGGCAGGGCAGGCCCAGGCACGTAACGGAATGCTGTTCCTGCTCACGATGCGCGGCACGCCCACGATCTACTATGGAGACGAATTGGGCATGGAGAATGTGCCCATCCCACCGGACAGAGTTCAGGATCCGTGGGAGCTGCTGACGCCTGGTTTGGGATTGGGTCGCGACCCGGTGCGGACGCCGCTGCCGTGGGACGGCGGTCCCAACGCGGGCTTCTGTGAGTCGGATGTTGCGCCGTGGCTGCCGCTTGGCCCGGACGCCGCCGAACGCAACGTGGCCGTGCTGCAGGCCGATCCCCGATCGATCCTGACAATGACCCAGCGGTTGCTGGCCCTGAGGCGGCGTTCGCCTGCCCTGAGCCGGGGGGCATACCTGGAACTGCCGGCGGCCGGTCCGTTGTTGGCCTACCAGCGAACACTGGGAGGTGAATCATGGATCGTGATCCTCAACTTCAGCGACGAACCACAGATCTGGACAGCGCTGGAGAAGGACGCGCCACTTTCGCTAGAGTTGTCGACGGAACTGGATCGGCCGGCGGCCGTCGCGGGCCGAACGATCAGCCTGCGCGGCAACGAAGGGCTGCTCCTGCGGGCCGGTGCATGAGTGAGGTGATCGACGCGCGATGAACTTTCCTCTGCCGTGGTCATCAGATTCCGTCATTCGTGAGTACACACCCGACGATGCGGCCTCGCTGTTTGTGCTGCACGCCAGCATTGTCCCGACTGATTCCGGCCAGATGGTGGCCTGGACGCAGCAGTTGGAAGACAAGATTGCCGTGGGAGGGCGGGTGCTGGTCATGGTCGACGGTCGCCGTCTGGTGGCGTATGCGGCATTGGAGCCGCTGCCCGGGCTGCCCGGATTGTGGGACCTGACTGGCGGCACGGCTGTCCCCTGGCGCAGGCGCGGCTATGGCAGCCAACTGCTGGAGGCGGTGAAGGAACAAGCCGCTGGCGCAGGCGCACGGCACCTGTCGTCGATGGTGATGACCCTGACGAACGAGCCAGCCCGCTTCTTGCTGGAGCGCGACTTCTACGTGGAGCATGAAGAGTGCCTGCTGGAGCTGGACATTTCCCGGCCTGCCCCGGCCACGCCACCTTCAGCTGCCACCGTCATTACCTATAATCGCCGGGAAGCGATGGCCCACTTCCTCTCCGTTTATGAGGCCAGCTTCGACGGTTTGCCGTGGTCGCAGCCGTACTCCGAGGAGGAGGTGGCCGGCTCGCTGCGTCATGAAGACGATTTACTGTTTCTCGCGGTTGATGGGCAGCCTGTCGGCGTCGTCTGGGCTGAACTACTACCGGGGTATCGTGGTCGTATTGAACCGATGGGCATTGCCGCCGCCTGGCAGGGACGCGGCCTGGGACAGCATCTGTTGGCGGCCACGATTGAGCATCTGCGAGGACGCGGCGCACAAACGATTGAGGTTGGCACCTGGCGCAGCAATAAGGCCGCCCTGAACCTGTACAAACGTGCAGGTTTCATCGAGACGGCTAACTGGTACTATCTTAGCCACGAATTGACGGCGTGAAGGGTGTCTAAATGCCTCTTTACGATTGCCAGCGCTACGACCTACAATCAACGTTGACCACGGATACGGTGCCGGCCAGTGGGGCCGGCTGCAAGTTAAAAACGGAGAATCGTTCGCTATGATGTTCAAAGATACGGCTGATGTCGGCAAGCGATTGGGAAGCCAACAGTATATCGCCTCCGACGAGATTGCGACTGTTGTTTATCTGGCCCAATCGTTATGCAAGCCGATTCTGGCTGAGGGACCAGCCGGTGTGGGCAAGACTGAACTGGCGAAGGCGTGGGCCGCTTCCATCGGCGCTCCCCTTATTCGGTTGCAATGTTATGAAGGGCTGGACGAGAGCAAAGCCCTCTACGAATGGGAGTACGCCAAGCAGATGCTGTACACGCAGCTCCTGCGCGACACCCTCCGCAACGTCCTCGGCGACGTAGACAGCCTTGCCGAAGCCGCCGCCCGGCTGGCACAGGAAGAAGATGTCTTCTTCTCCGAAAACTTCTTGTTACCCCGCCCGTTATTGATGGCCCTTACCTCCGACGTGCCGGTTGTCCTGCTCATTGATGAGATAGACCGCGCCGACGTCGAGTTCGAGGCGTTCCTGCTGGAAGTGCTCAGTGACTTCCAGGTCAGCGTGCCTGAGCTGGGCACCATTGCCGCCAAGCACCAGCCGATGGTGCTTCTCACCAGCAACAACACCCGCGAACTGAGCGAAGCGCTGAAGCGCCGCTGCCTTTACCTGCACGTTGGCTACCCGGCGCTGGAGGCCGAGCTGGATATTGTCCGTCTGAAAGTGCCCGACCTGTCGCCGGAGCTGGCCAAGCAGGCGGTGGCGGTTGTCCAACAGCTGCGCAACATGGACCTGCGCAAGGTACCCAGCATCAGCGAGACGCTGGACTGGGCGCGTGCGCTGCTGGCCCTCAACGCGACGGCGATTGACGAAGAGACGATGAAGAATACGCTGACCGTGCTGCTGAAGTACGAGACGGATGTCCAGAAAGCGAAGCGCATGATGGATAACGGCGGCAGCTATCGCGGTCGTCGCGACCGGTAAACCGCCGTATCCACAGCGCCTATTCGCGGGGAAACGACCTATGGAAGATAGAATCATCCAATTTGTGCGCGGTTTGCGGGCGGCGGGCGTCCGTGTTTCGATGGCCGAGTCAATCGATGCCATGCGAGCAGTCGAGATTCTGGGCGTGAGCGACAAGGAGCTGTTCCGCCAGACGCTCCGGGCCACGTTGGTGAAAGAGTCCGACGACTTCGCAGCGTTTAGCGAGCTGTTCCCGCTCTACTTTGGCAGCGGCGGGCCGGTGATGCAGGACGGTACGGAAGAGCTGACGGACGACGAGCAGGCGATGCTTGAAGCGGCTTTGTCGGAACTCAGCAACCGGCTCCAACAGTTGCTTGATTGGCTGACCAGCGGCGAGGGCCCCACGAAAGAGGAGCTGGAAGCGATGGCCGAGCAAGCGGGCATCGAGTGGGCCGATACGCCGCAGGAAGGGCGCTGGGTCACCCGTCGTATGCTGCAGCAAATGGGCTTTGGCCAGCTTGAGGAACAACTCAAACAGCTGATGGAAAAGCTGGAAGAGATGGGCATGAGTCAGGAGTCGATGGAGAAACTCATGGGCGTGGTTGAGGCCAACCGGGATGCCCTCTCCGAACAGGTGGCGCAGCAAGTCGGTCGCCAGATTGCCGAGCAGCGTGCCAATCGACCCGATGAGCTGTACGGGTCCGACTTGATGAACAAGCCGTTCGAGTCGCTCAATGCGGAAGAGGCCGAGACACTGCGGCGTGAAGTACAGCGACTGGCGGCTCAACTCCGCAGCCGGGCTGCGCTGCGTCGCAAGCGGGGCAAGTTGGGCAAGTTCGATTCCAAGGGCACGATTCGGGCCAACCAGCGCTACGGTGGCGTGCCCGTTGAGCTGAAGTTTCGCAAGAAGAAGCTCAAGCCGAGCCTGGTGCTCATCTGTGACATCTCTCGCTCCATGCTCTCCGTGGCTGAGTTCATGCTGCGTATTACCTACGAGCTGCAAGATCAGGTGACGAAGACACGCAGCTTTGGTTTCTACAGTGACATGGAAGAGATCAGCCTTGATATGTCGGGCAACCGTCCGGCGGAAGCGGTGGACGAAGTGATGAACCGGTTCTATGGGCGGGCGCCGCAGCATTACGGCACCGACCTCGGCTACAGCCTGCATACGTTCTTCGATAACTACCTGGACAGTATCAACAGCCGGACGACAGTGGTTATCCTGGGCGACGGCCGTAACAACTACAACTCGCCGCGCATTGACTTGATCAAGGATTTGCAGCGCCGCTCGCGCCGTCTGGTCTGGATGAACCCGGAGGCGCCGCGACAGTGGGGCACTGGGGACAGCGACATGCTCGACTACGCACCGTTGTGCGATCAGGTCTTTATGGTGCGCAACCTGAACCAGCTTTCGACGGCCGTCGACCGGATCATGGCTGCCGGCTAGGAGACACTCATCAGACCGGTTTCTGGGACCTTACCCGCCCTTTGCGGCGGCGTGACATTCATCATGCACTCATGCGCTATTAGGTGGTTTTGACACCTTAACGCTTTTTGCTATACTTCTGCGTCACTGAAATTGGGGATTTTTCGCGCCGCTGAGAGCAGCGGTTTTTCCATTTTATTAGGATAACTGACATATGTTGGCAAAGAAACCTACGCTGTTGACCGCTGATGGTCTGGAGCGCCTCACCAAAGAACTTAACCACTTGCGAACAACTGGGCGAGAGGAAGTAGCGGACCGGCTGCACAGCGCATTCGAAGATGGGCAGGACGACGACTTCGTCGATAACGCTGAACTGGAAGCTGCCCGCAACGCACAGTCGTTCCTGGAAGGTCGAATTCAGGAGTTGGAGGAGATCCTCAACAACTACCAGATTATCGACGAGGACGAGCAACCTCACGGTGAAGTGCGCATTGGCGATTGGGTGACGGTGGTAGAAGTCGGCTTCGACGAACAGGAACGTTACCATCTGGTGGGCGCGATGGAGGCTGACCCGGTGGAGGGTCGTATCTCCAATGAGAGTCCATTGGGTATGGCACTCCTGGGCGCCAAGGTTGGCGAGATCGTGCGCATCAACGCGCCGCGCGGCCTGACCGAGTTTGAGGTCATTCTGATCGAGTAGCGTACCGGTCTGTCTCTCTAAAACGATTCTATCACGCCCGTGTGCCGGTCCTTAGTGCGCCACGGGCGTTTTGTATGAGGTAATAGTATGACGTGGGAAGCATCGCCGCTGGAAGCGCAGCGGTTGGAAAAACTGGAGCGGCTCGTAGAACAGGGTATCGATCCGTATCCCGGCCAATCTGCGTGCACCCATTCGATTGCTGCTGCACTGGTCGCCTATGAGGCGGCGGGTGACGACGAGTCTGTCGAGGTCACCCTCTGCGGCCGTCTCGTGAGTATGCGCGACATGGGTAAGACGGTCTTCGCCAACATAGCCGACGAGTCGGGTCGGTTGCAGCTTTTCCTGCGCCGCAATGATCTGGGCGAGGAGTCGCACGGCGCCTTCCGAAAGCTGCTCGATCTGGGCGACTTTGTGCAAGCGACCGGCACGATTTTCGTGACCCGCACGGGCGAGACAAGCCTGCATGTATCGGACTGGCAACTGCTTAGCAAGGCGATCAGCCCGCTGCCGGTGGCCAAGGAGCAGGAAGTTGAGGGCGAGATCGTCCGCTACAGCGCCTTTGCCGACACAGAAGAGCGGTATCGTCAGCGATACGCCGACCTGGCTGTCAATCCCGAAGTGCGAGACATCTTCCGCATCCGCGCCCGGGCCATCAACTCGCTGCGGCGCTTTCTGGATGAGCATTCGTTCCTGGAAGTGGAGACGCCAATCCTGCAGCCGCTCTATGGCGGGGCAGCGGCGCGGCCGTTTACGACGTTCCACAACCAGTTGAAGCAGGAACTGTACCTGCGCATCTCGTTCGAACTGTACCTGAAGCGGCTGCTGGTGGGCGGCTTTGAACGCGTCTACGAGATCGGTCGTGACTTCCGCAACGAGGGCGTCAGCTTCAAGCACAACCCGGAGTTCACGCAGCTTGAGTTTTACGCGGCCTACTGGGACTACAACGATGTGATGACGTTCACGGAGCAGATGGTGGCCTTTGCGGCGGAACAGACGCTCGGTACGACGGAGATCACCTATCAGGGTGAGACGATCGACCTGTCACCGCCCTGGCAGCGCCTGACGATGCGCGAGGCGATCAAGCAGTACGCCGAGATCGACTATATGGATTACCCTGATGCCGCCAGCCTGGCAGCCGCCATTCGGGCCACGGGCGGTGAGGCCAGCCCGGACGCGCCGTGGGGCAAGCTGGTCGATGGGCTGCTGGGCGACTTTGTGGAGCCTAAGCTGATCCAGCCGACGTTCATCACGGCGTATCCGCGCGACATCTCGCCGCTGGCCAAGGGCGTGCCCGGCGACCCGCAGCATGTCGAACGGTTCGAGTTCTTCATCGGCGGCATGGAGATGGGCAACGCTTTCACCGAGCTGAACGACCCCGCCGAGCAGCGACGCCGCTTCGAAGAGTCGCTGGCGCTGTTTGGTCAGGGGGACGAAGAGCGCAACCCGGTGGACGAAGATTACCTGCGGGCCATGCGCTACGGGATGCCGCCTAATGGCGGTTTTGGCATGGGTGTCGACCGGCTGGTGATGCTGCTGACCGACAGCCGCACCATTCGCGAGGTGCTGCTCTATCCCCATTTGCGAGAACGCGAGGAGTAGGCACGCTTCACCTCGCGCAGGCACGGTTTCGCAACACGGAACATCTCCCAAACGCAAAGGAGCGCCACCCGACGGTGACGCTCCTTTTTGATCCTGCGCTATCTGGGCGATCACTTGCTAGTCGATCTTGATGTAGTCGTACTTGACGCGGGCGTTGCCTTCTTCCCTGGTGATGAGCATCAGCCCGAAGTACGGGTTGTTCACCCATTCTGACTCGCGGACCTCTGCCCGGTACTTGCCGTTGAACGTCAACCGGATCCAGCCATCGCCTGAGACGTTGACATCGATCTCCACCCACTCGTCGTTGCCGACGTTGGCGCCCTTCACCCAGTCGATCAGCGTCTCGCCTTCCGGCTCGCCATCGCTGGTGTGTCGATCGATCTTCTTGAGTTTCATCTCCTGGAACTCTTTGCCGTCAAATTTCCGGTACTGGACTCGCAGCTCGTAGTAGGTCGTGAAGCAGCTGCTGAAGTCGGCCGCCGGGCACGGCTGCCCGTTCCAGGTTGCGCCGAACACCAGGCCGTGCATTTGTCGGTCCTTGGGGTCCTTTAGCTTGGCCAGGTACTCTATGTTATATGGCGCTGTCTTTCCCTGAACGAGAGGTG
This sequence comes from uncultured Chloroflexia bacterium, assembly GCA_963715935.1. Classification (GTDB taxonomy): domain Bacteria; phylum Chloroflexota; class Anaerolineae; order Promineifilales; family Promineifilaceae; genus Promineifilum. The sequence goes on from CAVQSM010000013.1 coordinate 384,518, forward strand.
AGACGATGAAGTACGAATCCTCGCTTTTGAGTTCGAGTTCAAGCGCCCCTTGCAGACCACCGTCCACATCAGCGCGATGGCGGAAGCCATACTGACCGATGGCGCTCTGGTCCCACCGGCGGGCATCCCAGCCGTCAATGTTGTCGGTGAACTGGTCCAGGAAGTCGCCGCCCTGGGGCGTGGCGGTCGGTGTCGGCGGGACGGGCGTGGCGGTCGGCGGAACCGGCGTTGACGTCGGTGTTGGCGACGGCTGCACCTGAATGTGCGGCAAGAACTGAACGTTGCCCGAATCGACGCGGATGACCACGTCATCGACGAACGGGCCGGTCTTGTTGCTCTGGCCCTTGTTGTCGCTCATGAAACGAAAGGCGATGTGGACATTGTCTTCGCCGGCGTAGTCGGCCAGCGAGAAGCTGCTTTCCGTCCAGACACCATCTCCGCCGTCTACAGTTTGCTCGCCATTCCATTGAATGTTGTCGCTGGAAGCCAGCAAGGCCAATGTGTCACCGTCGTAGGCGTCGAACCACCAGTTAAAGCTGATTTCGGCATCACTGGCCAGCGACAGGTCAATAGGCCCATAGATGAGCCACGACTCAACGTTGCGCGGATAGCCATCTACTGCCGGATCGAGCTGTTCACCATCCTGACCTCCCCCGACGCCCCAGGCGCTCTGGTCGCCTCCGGCGATCGTGTTTTCGATCGGACGGGTGCCCCATTTGTAATCGCCGTTCTGGAGTGCCGTCGCGGTCAACGTTGATCCAGTCACTCCCGATGCCTGCCTCGAAATCGTCGCTGAAGAGTACGGTCCAGCCTTGCTGGCCCAATGCGGGTACAGGCGCGCTCCGGCCAGACACCGCTTCGGCCGTAAACTCGACGGAGATCGCCTCGCCGGCAAACGGGGGCAGGGCCGGTGGCGGATCACCGAGTCGCGCAGCCGTCTCAGGGGGACGTCCCCAGAGTGCGATGAGGGCGACGACGACAGCAGTGGCGATAAGCCCGCCCAGCCATACGGTTCTGTTGGGCTTGTGGTTGCTTTCCATTCCTTCCTTGCTCCTTTCCTCGCTGGGCCGTACCAGGCAGCACAACCAACTTTCGACGAGGTACAATGAACGTCATTGTAATCATTTCACTGTAGTCGTCAATTGGGCCGGTGTGCAGTCGCAGGCGAATCGTGGGCAAGCGGCAACCGATTATCAGTCTGCCTCCGCCGTAGCTGCGTGAGGTACAATGGGCAAACGATTGCCAGCGTTCCGCACCCAGCGTGCTGCCGTTGGCGGACCTTAGACCCAGGAGCTAGAAAGCGTATGAGCCTCACTGATTTGTCGCGCTATGATGTCGATCCCGTTCGGGGATTTCTGCCGCCGGTCGACCCGCTGACGCGGCTGCCGGAGCTGTTCGCGCCGTGGGAGTTGGTAGCCGCGCAGGTGGACGGCTTGCTCTCGGCTGGAAAGCTGCGCCAAGCGGTGGACGGCATGGCCAGACTCTCTACGGACCTGCTACAGCCCGGCCCGGAACTTGACAGGGCGATGCTGCTGCTGTCGGTGATCGGCAACGCCTATGTCTGGGCCACGCCGGAGCCGGCCACGCGCCTACCTGCCACGCTCGCCATGCCGTGGTGGGCTGTCTCGCAGCGGCTGGGTCGGCCGCCCATCATTGCCCATGGCTCAATGGTGCTGACCAATTGGCGACGACTGGACCCGCAAGGACCGATCGCGCTGGACAATATCGACACGATCCAGTTGTTCCTGGGAGGGATGGATGAGCGGTGGTTCTATCTGGTGACGGTGGCCATTGAAGCGGACGGCGCTCCAGCGATCTGCGCTCTGGCGGAGGCGGCTGCGTCCGGCGCGGACCCCGATCCTGACCAGCTCCGGTCACACCTGGAAATGATACGGGAGACGCTGGCGCGGATGATCCAGACCTTGCAGCGGATGCCGGAGCAATGCGACCCGTACATCTTTTATCATCGCGTGCGGCCGTATCTCTCGTCATGGCCCGCCGCAGGCGTCATTTATGAAGGCGTAGACGACGAGCCACGCGTCTATTCGGGTGGCAGCGCGGCGCAAAGCTCGCTTATCCAGGCGCTGGACGCGGGGCTTGGCGTACGGCAGACCAGCCCGTTTCTGCGCGAAATGAGAACCTACATGCCGCCGCTCCACCGTCGATTTGTTGAAGACCTGGAGCAGGCCCCGTCCATACGCGACCAAATCGCCAGCAATCAGTGGGACCGGACGGAGCTGCTGGCAACCTACAACGAGGTTATCGCGCTGCTCGACCAGTTCCGCCGCGTCCATCTGGAGTACAGCGTTCGCTATATCAAACAGCAGGCGCCGTCGAACAGCGCGTCTACCGGGACGGGAGGCACCGACTTCGTGCCTTTGTTAAGCGGCGCCCGTAAGGCCACCCGCGACGCTGCCCTGACGGTACGCCCGGAGCTAGATCAGTAGCCGCATCAAAAAACGCCGCCGCTCGGGTCTGTCCGAGCAGCGGCGTCCTGGATACACCTGGTGGGGCAAGCTGCCTACGCGTTCGATTTGATCTTGTCCTGGAATGACTTCCGGAACTTGCGTACCTTTGGGTCGATGACCATCATGCAGTACGGCTGGAAGCGATTGCGGTTGTAGTAATCCTGATGATACGTCTCGGCCGGGTAGAAAGTCTCCAGCGGCTCGATCTCGGTCACAATGGGATTGCGATACAACTTTTCTGCTTCGGCGGCCGCCAGCGAGGCGGTGGCCGCGGCTTGCTGCTCCGGCGAGTCGGTCAGGATGATCGACCGGTACTGGGGGCCGATGTCATTGCCCTGACGGTTCGGAGTGGTCGGGTCATGGATGCGCCAGAAAATGTCGAGGATTTCATCGTAGCTGATGATGTTCGGATCGAACGCGACCTGAACCACTTCGGCGTGACCGGTCGTCATGGCGCACACTTCCTCGTACGTCGGGTTCTCGACGTGGCCCCCGGCATAGCCGGACACGACCTCTTGCACGCCAATGACATCTTGATAGACCGCTTCCAGACACCAGAAGCAGCCGCCACCTAATGTAGCAACTTCACGTTGTTGATTATTCATGCGTCGTACCTCCCGGGTAACATGACTTTGATTATAGCAAGTTGAAAAGCGGATTGGGTGCGTCTGCGGCTGGCACTAAGCTGCCGCTGTGTTCGTGCCCACAGGATGCGTTGTTCTTTCTCACTCCTGACGCGCCGGCTAGCCCCACCCTTACCTGGCAGTCTTAGCCGCTTAAGAGAAGCCGCGGTTCGCGGCGAGCGCTATGCTAGAATGCATGACACGCGCTCATCGAACGCCCGACGAAAGGATGCCACAGCATCTTGTCAGGTACGCAGCAGGAGAACAATGGGATTCATTAAGCGACTATTCGGCGGCGAAGACAAGCCGTCCAAACCTTACGTGGACAACCAGGGCGTTTACTTCTACGTCATGTGTGACAACTGCGGCTCCCCGGTTAAGGTGCGGGCTGACAAACAGTACGACTTAATCAACGAAGGTGGTGGATATGCCTGGCATAAGACCGTCGTGGACAGTCGATGTTTCAAGCCTATGCCGACCATTGTCCATCTTGATGGCAACTACGAAATGGTTAGCAACGATATCCAGGGTGGGCACTACATTTCTGAGGAAGAGTATGTAGCGGCGCTGGCTGCTGCGGAAGCGGCCGACGAAGCGATGCCCGACGACGAGACGACCGGCGACAGCACCAACTGAAAAAGCCCGCTCAATCCCCTGAGCGGCGACCGCGGCTGATGTAGACAAGTGCCGCCGAGACAATCCCCGCCGCCGCCACAATGCTCATGCTGAGCTGACCCATCCGCTTTTCCATCCGCTCCTGATGGCGCAGCGTCTGCGGGTCAGCCTTGTACTGAACCTTCAACCGCCCCTTTTCGGCGTCTTCCAAAAGGCGCTGAATGCGAAACGGCGTTTCCAGATAGGGTCGAATCAGCTCGACCACGGACTGCCAATTGAGGTCGTTCAGCTGGCGCAGATTCTGGCTGCGTATCAGCGCCTCGCCGTACCGCTCAATCTGGTTGAACGGATTGATGAGCGGGTCGAGCTGCGAAACAAGCCCGGAGATCATGCTCAGCGCCCGGCCAAGATAGATGAAGTCTTGCGGTACCTGGAACGGGAATTCGAACAGCAGATCGCGAAACTCGCGCCCCAACTCCTCGACTTCCTTTGGATCCGGCTGGGCCAGTTCCAGCAGATTGCGTCCCCAAACGCGACCCAGGACCGTCTCTGTCGCTTCAGTCACCCGATCCAGGTCGGCTCCGGGCAGGAAGAAGCCGAGGTCGCGAAACGCATCGACCAATTGGCGACCGTCGCGCTGCGTCACGCCGATGACGACCTTGCGTAGATTCTCGCTTATCGCCTTGGGGACCGTTACGGCCATACCAAAGTCGATGAAGATGAGTTGGAACGAGCGGCTGCCGGTCTCTGTTGTGCCTGTCGTCGGGCGCACGAACAGATTGCCCGGATGGGGATCGGCGTGGAAGAACTCGGCAATAAACACTTGCTGGAAGTACGCCTCCAGCAGCAAGTCGGCCACCTCTTTCGGGTCGATCCCGGCGGCCGTCATTCCCTCCGTGTCTGTCACCTTGAGCGACTCGACATCTTCGAGGACAACCACGCGGGCGGTGGAGTGTTGGCGGTAGACGTAGGGGATGTAGATCTGCTCGTTATCCGCATGCATCTGGGCGAAGCGGTCGGCGTTGTCGGCTTCCGATTCGTAATCCAGCTCTTCCCAAAGTGTCAGGGCAAACTCCTCCATCAGGGCAGGGACGTTGGCCCGACGGCGTAACGGCTGGTAGCGCATGACCCAGCGCGAGACGACGCGCAGCGCCGCGAGGTCAGTCTGGACCAGGTTGGCGATGTGCGGTCGTTGAATCTTCACCACTACCTGCGGCCCTGGTTCTCCGGTGCGCGGGTCTGGCAGCAGCTGGGCCCGGTAGACCTGGCCCAGAGACGCGGCCGCAATCGGCTCCCGTTCCACGTAGGCGAAGCGACGGTCGATATCGCCCAGTTCGCTTTCCAGCAGGGCAAAGACCTCGCGGCTGTCGGCGGCAGGCACTTCGTCCTGCAATCCTTGCAGCTCGCGGGTAATTTCTTCGGGCAGGATGTCGACGCGTGTGCTCAGGAACTGCCCGAGCTTGATCATGACCCCGCCCATTTCGATGGCCAGCCCTCGAAATTCGCGGGCGATTTGCTGCAAGCGACGAGGACGCGAGCTAATCGCCCGGCCCCTAACCAGCGGAATACGGCCGAACGTCAACTCCCACCATAGAAAGTGGGCCAATACGCCGCCGAAAAATGTCAGGATGCGCCGGTATCGGGTCTGGTCGATCCGGGCCTCTTCGTTCATCATATCTTGCTCAGCCAATAAAAAAGGCTTCACCCCCATTAGGTGGATGAAGCCCTTTTAGCACAATCATGGATGCTCCCGCAATAACCTGTCCGAGAAAATCCGTTGTGCCCCATAGGGGACTCGAACCCCTGTTTCGGCCTTGAGAGGGCCGCGTCCTGGGCCGCTAGACGAATGGGGCCAGCACTTCAGGATTTTATCAGAGCGTCATTTGACTGTCAATCGCTCTCGCCGCCACCATCGCGGCGTTCCTGTAAGGTTCATGTAACCATTAAACAAGCGTTGCTTAAGTAAGAGTTCCTACACTCTGTAACGTCCATAGTCGTGGCAGGCCAAACAGTGAGGTCCAGAATTACGACCTGCCACCAACTACATTAAAGAGAAAGACACGGAGGTCTAGAAATGAAGCGAATAATTGTACCTGTAATGCTTGGATTGATACTTCTACTGGCTGCATGCGGCGGCGCGGCCACTCCGGTTGCCGAACCAGCCGCCGTTGCTCCGGATGCGGCCGTCGTCGAAAGCGACGAGATGGCCGATGATGAGATGGCTGAAGATATGGCTAGCGACGAGATGGCCAGCGACGAGATGGCTAATGACGACATGGCCGATGATATGTCGGGCGACGACATGGCCGATGACTCCGGTGAGATGGCTGAAGGTGATGAAGCTTCACACGACGACATGGCCGAAGCGATCATGGATGAGGCGATGGACGGTGACGATAGCTCTGAGGCGATGATGGACGAGGGCAGCATGATGGAGCTGGCGGCATGGCAGACGCTGCCGTTGGTTGACGCCCGCACGGGCGAGAGCTTCACTCTGGCCGACTACAGCGGCCGTACCGTCTTTGTCGAGCCGATGGCCACCTGGTGTTCCAACTGCCGCCAGCAGTTGACCAACGTCCAGCAGGCCCGCACCAACCCGGCAACAGAAGATGCCGTATTCGTTGCTCTGAGCGTCGAGACCAGTATCAGCGACGAAGAGCTGGCCCGCTACGCTGACCAGTTCGGCTTCGACTGGACGTTCGCCGTGGCGACACCGGAGATGCTGCAGGCTCTGGCTGAGGAGTTCGGCCGCTCGGTGGCCAACCCGCCGTCGACCCCCCACTTCGTGGTCAGCCCGGATGGCTCTTTCACTGAACTGTTCACCGGCATTCAGTCGGCGGATGAGATCGCGGCGCTGGCCGGCGGCTAGGCCGCCCCGACCACTTAACGCAAGTCAGCCGGCCGCCAAGGGGCATCAGCCCACAGCGGCCGGCTGACCTGGCTTAGGACTCTAATGAACGAACTCTGGCAAGCTTTCATTCTTGGCAACACCGCCATCTTAACGAACGTCTGCATCCTGCCGCTCTACCCGGGCCTGATCGCCTACATGGCAGGCAGTGCGAACAACCCCGAATCACAGCGGGCTGGCAAGTGGCTGGGCATCTTCGTGCTGGCCGGGGTGCTGACCCTTATGCTGGTCGTTGGGGCTATCCTGTTCTACGTCCAGCGTTCCTTCAGCACCATTCTGCCGTTCTTGCTGCCCGCCATCTACGTCATCGTAATCGGGATGGGTGTCCTGATGTTGAGCGGCCGCAATCCTTTCAACCGGCTGACGACCGTTCAGGCACCGGTCATGCGTAATCCTTACGTCGGCGCGTATGTCTACGGTCTATTGCTCGGCCCGATGACACTGCCCTGTGCAGGGCCGATTGTGGTCAGCGCGTTCCTGCTGGGAGCAGGCAGCTTTACGGGTGTGGCCGAAGGGATCGCCTACTTCATCGCCTTTGGTCTGGGCTTCGGCTGGCCACTTGTGCTCATTCCATTCCTGGCTGCCCCGTTCCAGAAGCGGTTGACCCGTTGGACGACCCGCAACTACACTACCCTGACGCGCGTTTCCGGCGCCTTGCTGATCGCTATCGGTTTCTTTGGCATCGCTACGGAAGTGCTGCCGAATATCAACTTCACCTGATCTGAAGCCGTGGCAGCCGGCAACCACTAACGGGCGACGTCTCTGCATGGGACGTCGCCCGTCTTTGTGTGGGGCGTGCACGCTGTCGATTCGTGCTAGAATCGGCGCTGTCAACCCTTAACCAGTCTCAGAAAGGAGCCTCACCGTGGAACCGATGCGCTTTGACACCTACTATCGCTATGACGACCTGACTGCCTATCTGCAAGCGTGGGCGCAGGCACATCCGGAGCTGTGCCGCGTCGAAGCCCTTGGCCAAAGCCACGAAGGTCGGGATATCTGGGTGGTGACAATTACCAACTTCGCCACCGGCCCGGACACTGAAAAGCCTGCCTATTGGGTGGACGGCAATATCCATGCCACCGAAGTGTCGGCGTCCACCGCCTCGCTCTATCTCATCAACAAACTGCTGACTGAATACGGCAGTGACCCGGATGTGACGGCCGTACTCGATACGCGCGTCTTCTACATCGTGCCGCGCCTGAACCCGGACGGGGCGGAGTGGGCATTGGCCGACAGTCCCCGCTACATTCGCAGCAGCACGCGGCCCTACCCGCGCGAGGACCGGCTGGATGGCTTGCATGGCGAGGATATCGACGGCGATGGTCGCATCCTGCAGATGCGCGTGGCGGACCCGAACGGCACCTGGAAGACACATCCAGACGACGCCCGGCTGATGATCCAGCGCGAGCCGGCGGAGTTGAGCGGCGGCCCGTTCTACCGACTGTTCAGCGAGGGAATCGTCCAGAATTACGACGGTCACATCATCAAGAGCGGCCCACCGCTGCAAGGGCTAGACCTGAACCGGCAGTTCCCGGTGTTCTGGGAGCCGACCCAGGCGGGGGCCGGCCCGTTCCCCGGCAGCGAACCGGAGACGCAGGCGGCCATCCGCTTTATCACCGACCATCAGAACATTACCGGCAGCATCAGCTTCCATACGTTTAGTGGCGTACATTTGCGGCCGCCGACCAAAGGCCCGGATGATACGTTGAACACCCAGGACCTGTTCACGTACAAGAAGATTGGAGAGAAGGGCCATGAACTAACCGGCTATCCGGCGGTGTCGGTGTTCCACGACTTCAAGTACGATCCCAAAGAGTACATCAAGGGAACGTTTGACGATTGGATGTACGAATATCTGGGCACGTACTCGTGGACAACCGAGATATGGAGCGTACAGCGTCAGGCCGGGATCACTGACTACAAGTACATCGACTGGTTCCGGGACCACCCGCTGGAAGATGACCTGACCATTATGAAATGGCTGGACGAAGAACTGGGCGGCGAAGGGTACGTGGACTGGTACGAGTTCGACCACCCGCAGCTGGGCAAGGTGGAACTGGGCGGCTGGGACTTTATGGAAACCTGGCGCAACCCGCCGCGCCACCTGCTGGAAGCTGAAATAGCCCCGCTGTCCGACTTTGCGTTGTTCTGCTGCCAGGTGTCGCCGCGCCTGGAGATTCTGGCAGTGGAGACGGAGAGCAATGGCTCCAGCCACCACATCTCCCTGGTGCTGCAGAATACGGGCTGGCTGCCAACGAACGTCAGCGAACAGGCGCTGAAATCAAAGGCAGTGCGTGACCTGGAAGCCGATATTGCCCTGCCGGAAGGAGCACGGCTCATCTCCGGCGAGGCCAAAGCGATGCTGGGACAGCTGAAGGGTCGCGACCACACCTGGGCATTCTGCGAGTTGGAACAATGACAGCACTTCAGACCGCGTAAGGGTGGAGTGGGTAGTGGAGTCGGCCGCCGGAGGCGAGGTGCAGTTGACGGCGTCCCATCCACGGGCGGGGACGGTGCGAGCCACTGTGGAGCTGCCAGCCGTCTAGCTGCTCGGAGTTGGCTCAACCAGTACTTTGTCGATGCGGTTACCGTCCATATCGACGACTTCAAAGCGCCACGTTGACCAGATAAAAGCGTCCCCTGCGCGCGGCAGGCGGCCGAGGGTGTAGATGATGAAGCCGCCCAACGTCTGGTAATCATCATCGTCGGGAAACTCGCCGGTGCCCAGCGTTTCGCGCAAGTCGTCAATGGTGAGCTTGCCATCGATCAGCAAGGAACCGTCTTCGCGAATGGTCACAGGTGGGTCGGCAATCTCATCCTCGGTGGGAATGTCGCCGACGATCGCTTCCAGGATGTCGATCAGTGTGACCAACCCTTCGATTCCGCCAAACTCATCGACGATGAGAGCCATATGGGCACCCTGCTCCTTGAACCGCTCCAGGGCGTTGATGGCCAGCATGGTCTCCGGCAGAAAGAACGGCTGCTCCATGATATCGTCGAGATCTGACCCTGCTTCATCCCAGTTGCGGGCGAGCATGTTCTTGGCGCGCACCGTCCCAAGTACCTTGTCCAGTTCGCCATCGGCGACGGGGAACTGCGAATGGCGCGATTCCAATGTGACAGCGCTGTTTTCGGACGGTGAATTCGTGATGTCCAGCCAGACGATCTCGTTGCGGGGCGTCATGAGCGAACGCAGCTGCCGGTCGCCGAAGCGGAAGATGCTCTCTACCATCTCGCTCTCCGCTTCCTCGAAGATTCCCGCCTCTGCACCCTGCTGCACGAGAACGCGAATCTCCTCCTCCGTCACATCATTGGCGCGGGCGCTGCTATCGATGCCAAACAAGGCCAGGACGGCGTTGGTGGAGAACGTGAGGACGATCACAATGGGACGTGCCAGGCGCGAGAGGAGATCCATTGGCCTGGCGACGCGTACCGCGACCGCTTCCGGGTTTTGCAGCGCCAGCTGCTTGGGGACCAGTTCGCCGATGACGACGCTCAGGTAGGTGATCAGGCCCACGACAAGGACGAGGCTAATAGCGTCGGCATAAGGACCGACCAGCGGCCAGGACGTCATAACGGCAGCCAGTTCGCCGGATATCGTGGCCCCGCCAAATGCGCCCGCCAGAATACCCACCAGGGTAATGCCGACCTGGACGGTGGAGAGCAGGCTGGCTGGCTCGCGGGTCATCTCCAGCGCCTTGGCGGCGCCTTTCTGCCCCGTCATTGCCATCGCCTGCAACCGTTCCGGCCGCGCGGAAACGATCGCTAACTCTGACAACGCAAAAAAGGCGTTGATGAGGATGAGCACCAGGATGATGAGGAAATTGATCCAGATTCCAGTCAAGTCTTGCTCCGGCTTGCCGTAAGTTGAATAGGTGATCGTTCGCATGAATGGTGTCGCGTGAGTGCCGGATTGTCAAGCGATGGTGCCGCTGGTCGCGCTTGCGTGGGCAGCAGGCGGCCCGGATGAACGTGTTTCGACAAGAGGCGTTCTTGGCGCGGCCAAGGGGTACTTATGACGCGGCCAACATCTGCCCAGGGAGGCGTCTTGGTTTACAATAGCGCTATGAATTTGCTTGACTCTTTGAACCCGGCCCAGCGTGCTGCGGTCGGTGCGCCTGCCGGGCCGGTCCTGGTCCTGGCCGGCCCGGGCAGCGGCAAGACCCGCGTCCTCACCCACCGTATCGCCTACCTGATTGAAGACCTGCGTGTGCCGCCGTGGCAAATTATGGCCGTGACCTTCACCAACAAGGCGGCCCGCGAGATGCAATCGCGCATCGAAACGCTGCTTGGCGGGCGGCCGAACGGGCTGACAATGGGCACGTTCCACTCGATCTGTGCCCGGCTCCTGCGCCGCGAAGCGGACAACCTCGGCTACTACAATCGTGATTTCGTCATCTTCGACACATCCGACCAGCTTCAGGTCATCAAGCAGGCGTTGGCGGACCTCAATCTGGACGACAAGAAGTTCGCTCCCAACAAGATGCTCAATGGCATAAGCAGCGCCAAGAACGAGTTGATTACGGCCGAGGAGTATGCGGCGACCAACTACATTGCCGAGGTGACCCGGCGCGTCTACGAACGGTATCAGGCGATTCTGCGCACCAACAACGCGATGGACTTTGACGACCTGCTCATGAACACAGTGATGCTGTTTGATGAGCGACCGGATATCATGGAGGCGTATCGCCAGCGCTACCAGCATCTGCTGGTCGACGAGTTCCAGGATACGAACACGACGCAGTACGCGCTGCTGACGCGGCTTTCGGGCGGCGACGGCAGCATTTTCGCTGTCGGTGATTCGGATCAGTCGATCTACAAATGGCGCGGGGCCGACTACCGGAACATCGAACGATTTCAGCGCGCCTTTCCCCAGGCCGAAGTCATTCTGCTGGAGCAAAATTATCGCTCGACGCAGATTATCCTGGACGCGGCCAAACAAGTGATCCAGCACAACGATCATCGCGTTCACAAAGAGTTGTTTACCGAGCGTGATGGTGGGCAGAAGATCACCATTCGCGAGGCGTACAACGAGCAGGACGAAGCCGCCACCATTATCGACACCATCCAGGACCTGATGCTGGCGGGCTTTCGCGGCAACGACTTCGCGGTCATGTATCGTACCAACGCGCAGTCCCGGGCGCTGGAAGAAGCGTTTGTGCAGGCGCAGATGCCGTACCGGCTTGTCGGCGCGACGCAGTTCTACCAGCGGCGTGAAGTCAAGGACGTGATGGCCTATCTACGCGTGGTCCACAATCCGCTGGATATGGTCAGTCTGAATCGGGTGCTGAACACGCCGCCACGAGGTATTGGCCAGGTGACCCAGCAGCAGTTATATGATTGGTCGGCCAAGCTGGGCATGCAGCCGGCCGAAGCGCTGGTGCGCCTGGTTACTGATCCGGATGTTCAGTACCCGTTCAAGAGCCGGGCCCTGACAGCGCTCTCGGCGTTTGCCGGCCAACTACAGGCGTGGCTCGATCTGCGCGACCGGGTCACGGTGGGCGAACTGCTCGACGCGATTCTGGAGCAGGTCAACTACCGCGCCTACATCGACGACGGCACAGACGAAGGGGCCGAGCGTTGGCAGAATGTGATGGAGCTTCGGGCCGTGGCGGGCGACAGCACGCTGCCGCTGGGCGACTTTCTGGAGCAGGTGTCTCTTGTATCGGAGACCGACAACCTTGACAGCGACACCCAGGCCCCCTCATTGCTGACGCTCCACGCCGCGAAAGGGTTGGAGTTTCCGGTGGTATTCATTACCGGCCTGGAGGAAGGGTTGCTGCCCCACAGTCGGTCGCTGGACGACCGGGAGGAGCTGGCCGAGGAGCGCCGTTTGTTCTACGTGGGCATCACTCGGGCCGAGGACCGGCTGTTTCTGTCCCACGCTTTCCGGCGCACCACCTGGGGTGATAGCTCCGTATCTGTGCCATCACGCTTTCTGGGCGACATTTCAACTGACTTGCTCGATATGGCCAACGCCGGGCAGCGCCGTAATCAGGCAGTGGGCCGGGCCAGCAGTTGGGGCAGCACGCAGACGACGTGGTCGACATCAGGAGCGCGCTCCAATCGCGCACCGGCCCCCGCCCCGGATCGCTGGCAGAACGACCCGGTTCGCGACGATCTGCCCCGTCCCTACGCTGACATCGAGGAGCCGGCACCTGAGCCGGCGCGTTCCAGTGTGGCGCAGTTCAAGACGGGACAGCGCGTCCGCCACAAGAAGTTTGGCGAGGGAACGGTCATCGAAAGCAAGATGATGGGCCAGGACGAGGAAGTGACCGTGGCATTTCCGGGCACCGGTATCAAGCGTCTGGCCGCTTCGTTCGCCGGGCTGGAACTGCTGGCGGACTGATCGCCACCGACGACGGTTGACATGCATTACCTGATCGATGGGCACAACTTGATCGCTGGTCTGCCGGATATCGATCTGTCGGACCCGGATGATGAGGCCAAATTGGTGGAGAAGCTGCGCCGGTGGACGGCCGCCAGCGCCAAGCGGCGTGTCACCGTAATATTCGACGCCGGTCTGCCCGCGGGCGTCTCCCATGGACTGTCAAGCGGGCCGATCAAGGCGATCTTCGCGCCGAACAACAAGACGGCCGACGACCTGCTTATCCAGCGTATTCGGAATGTCACCAACGTCCAGGGGTATGCTGTGGTGACCAGCGACCACGCGGTGATTCGCGTGGCCCAAGAGCGCCGAATGCAGGTGATTCGTTCCCAGACATTTGGGCTGGATATGCAGCGCGAGATTGACCAGCGTCGGAGTGGGGGCAAGAAACCCAGCCGGACGGCGGAGTCTAACATGAGCCCGGCCGAGTTGGATGAGTGGCTGGAGTTGTTCGGCGGAGAGCCTCCCGCCAAACCGAAGAAGCAGGCGCCCAAGGGTAAGAAGAAGATTCGCCCGGTTGCTGCTCCGCCGCCTGCTGAAGGCGATGACGACGAAGAGTTAAAGGAGTGGCTGCGGCTGTTCGGTTATGATGAGTAGCCCACGTCACGAGTTGCGAAGCAAGCAGTAATACCAAAAAGGACCGGGTCCCACTCTGTATGTGGAACCCGGTCCTTGTGATCAGGATTCAATAATGTGACGAGCCTAGGGCACGGCGATACGCTGCGTCAACAGACGGATGTTGCCGTCGGCCAGCGAGCCGTAGACGTAGACGGCAAAGAAGTCATCGGCTCGGGTGCGCAGAGGCCGCGGGCCAAAGACGGTCTCATCAACACCAGCGGGGCTCAGTGTCAGGGAGTACATATTGCGGCGATTGATGTCGAGTTGACCTTCTTGCCCGTTCGAGACGTTGTCAAACTCGAACTGGACCCAGTTCGAACTGCGACGGTTCAGCAGGTCTACATCGACGGCCGGAGCGGCCGCAGCGTGGCGAACTACCAGCCGCGCCTGGTTGTTGGCCAGCGGTGAGGTGACATCGTTCACGAAGGCGGACAGTACTGGCGTCCCATCTGCCGCCAGGTGGGCGACGATCGAGATGTTCGCGCCGGCAGGAACGGCAAAGTCCTGTTCAATCGCCGGGTTGCTGGGGTCGCCGCCAGTCGGCACAACAACAACATTGTAGTCACCTTCCGGCAACTGCAGGGCCGGGGTAATGGTCTTGGGCTTGAAGCGATTGAGCAACAGATCGCCGTTGACGTAGACATCGACAGTCAGGCCGGGAACGGCGTGAACCACAGAGACATCACTTGTCGAACTGCTCGCTTTGGTCGCCGGGGCGAACGCAAATGCAGCGAACATGGCGACGGCTAACAAACCACCAAACAGAGCCACACGAAAAGACTTCATCTTGTTTCTCCTTGTTGAGTTTTTGACGCACGAGGCAGGCTTGCGCAACGTGCCAACTGTTCAATACCTGAACAAACTATAGTCAAAACATTGACGATATTCCGGTCCGCAACCGGTTATTTATCTATTGCTAAGGTTGTGTTGCCGGCACGCATCTTCCCGGCTGGCTCGCCATGGGCCGGAACTCAGGGGCTGGAAAGAGAATTAACTCTTACGGTGTAGGCAGTTGTTTGTAGTGGATATCCGACTGCGAAGCCAGGCGGGCGGCCGCTTGTTCGGCTGTCAGGTCGCGCTGGATCTCGCCCAGCATCTCGTAGCCGACCATGAACTTGCGCACAGTGGCGGAGCGCAGCAGCGGCGGATAGAAGTGGGCGTGGAGCTGCCAATGGGATTGGTCGCCTTCTACAAAGGGTGCGCCGTGCCAGCCCATTGAGTACGGGAAGCTGGTGTTGAACAGATTGTCGTAGCGGGTGAGCAGCTGCTTCAGGATCGCTGCCAGCGCATGGTGTTCGCTGGGCGTGATGTCGGGCAGGCGCAGGATTGGCCGGCGAGGCAGCAGAAGCGTCTCGAAAGGCCACGCGGCCCAAAACGGCACCACAACCAACCACTCATCATTGCTGACCACGATACGGTCGGCTGACCCGGCTTCCAGCGTTGTGTAGTCGACCAGCAGCGGACGGCCATGTTCCTGGTAGTAGGCCCGTTGCTCGCGGTCTTCCTTCGCCGACTTCGGTCGGCAGCGTGTCGATTCCCCATAGCTGACCGTGAGGATGCGGGTTGGAGGAGCCCATCATCGCGCCCTTGTTCTCAAACAACTGCACCCACTTGTACCGCTCCCCCAATTCAACGGTCTGCTCAATCCAGGCAGTAACGACAGTTTCAATCTCGCCGCTGCTCATCTCCGGCAGGGTCAGGTCATGGCGGGGCGAGAAGCACATTACCCGGGCCACGCCGGGGGCCGTCTCCATGCGCAAGAGAGGCTGCGCTGGATCGCGTGGTGCGACCGGGGCGTCCGGCAGGATGGCGGCAAAGTCGTTGTCGAAGACAAAAACGCCAGGGTAGTCAGGGTTCTGGTGGCCACCGGCGCGTTCGTTGCCGGGGCACAGATAGCACGATGGATCGTATGAAGGCCGGTTGTCGGGCGGCGCGTCTTCTACCTGGCCCTGCCAGGGTCGCAGCATCCGCTGAGGCGATACCTGAATCCACTCGCCGATGAGCGGGTTGTAGCGTCGATGGGGGTGCAGAGTGGGGTCGAACGGGTCCATAATCGTCTCCTTGCCGGGCAGCTTGCTGGCCCGCGCCAACTATAATGGAGAGCCGCGTGACGGGCCAACAGTTCGTCACCGTCTGTAGGGCTTTTCAGTAGTCGGACTTGAACAGGCCTGGAAACCGAGTTTCTGGGTGCTCGTCGAGCGTATACGCGGCTGGACCTGAGAAACTCGGTTTCTACTTGCGACCTTTGAAAACCCCTTTCACAGTCTGGAGCATTGTGACAGGGCTGGCTACAATAGGACGATGGCGAACGACAGGAGCACAATTCGGGCCTTCATCGCTTTACCGGTGCCCGCACCAGTGAAGGAGGCCCTCCAGGCGGCGGCAGAGTCGGCCGCACCCGTTCTGCCGGCAGGCACCGTGCGCTGGGTGAAGCCGGCGGCCATGCACCTGACGCTCCGTTTTCTGGGCGAGACGCCGGTCGCCAGCCTGAGCGACCTGTCTGGAGCGCTGGATGAGGCAGCCACCATGCACTCAATGTTTGCCTTGCAGCTTGCGGAGGCAGGCTGCTTTCCCAACTGCCGGCGCCCTCGTGTTCTCTGGATTGGCGTGCGCCCGGACGTCGGCGCGGCGACCGATGCGCTGCTGGCGCTCAAAGCAGATATCGACACAGCGCTCGGTCGCCACGGATGGGAGCCGGAAGCCAAACCGTTCCGCCCGCATCTGACCGTGGGGCGGATCAAAAAACCGGCCGAGTTGGCCGGTTTTGAGGGACATGTTGAGGTGACGCCCGTGCGCTGGGAGGCGGACGCTGTCCACCTCATCGAAAGCGATCTGCGACCCGACGGTCCTCGCTACACGGTCCGCCATACCGCCCGACTGTTGTCCTCCGCAGGCAGCTGAAACATACTGAGTTACGCCGTCAAGCCGCACCAGATGGTACTTCCGCTTGCCCTTGCGCAAGAGCACGAATTGGCCGTCGATGCTGTCAGCCAGCGTCACCATATGGCGTGTATCCGTGACCCGTTCATTGTTCAGGTAGATGCCGCCGCCTTCTACCGACCGGCGTGCGTCTGCCTTGGAGCCTGCCACGCCGCTGCTCACCATCAGTTCCAGGAGCATGACGCCTTCGCCAGCCAGCTGCTCGCGCGGTAGTTCGCTGGAGGGCACATCGGCAAAGATATCGGCGATGTCGGCCGCATCCACACCATCCAGCCCGCCGCCAAACAGGACCGCCGCCGCCTGCTCTGCCTTGGCCACCGCTGTCGGGCCGTGGATCATGCCGGTCACTTCCTGCGCCAACACGCGCTGCGCTTCCCGCAGCTCCGGCGCACTCTCTACTTTGTGAGCCAGATCGGCAATTGCCGGCTGATCCAGCCAGGTGAACATCTTCAGGTACGTCTCGACGTCGCCGTCGTCGGTGTTGTACCAGTACTGGTAGAAGCGGTAGGGCGACGTGCGCTCGGCGCTGAGCCAGATGCTTTCCCCGTCGGCCGTCTTGCCAAACTTCGAGCCGTCGCTGCGCGTGAGCAGCGGGTAGACGAGGCCGTGCGCCTTGCCGCCAATCGCCTTGCGGATCAGCTCGACCCCGGCGACGATGTTGCCCCACTGGTCACTGCCGCCCGCCTGCACCTGGCAGCCATACTGCTCATACAGGTGCTGGAAATCGTACGCTTGCAGCAGCATGTAGCTGAATTCGGTGTAGGAGATGCCGTCCTCCCGGTCGAGCCGCGACTTGACCGAGTCTTTGGCCATCATGTAGTTGACCGTGAAATGTTTGCCGACATCGCGCAGGAACTCCAGCAGCGACAGCTTCAAGAGCCAGTCGGCATTGTTGGCCACTATGGCCGGATTGGACTTGACGTCAAAGTCCAGCACGCTGGCCAGTTGGGCCTGGATGGGAACCAGATTGGCCTGAATCTGCTCCAGCGTTAGCAGGTTGCGCTCGCTGGAGCGGCCGCTGGGGTCGCCGATCATGCCGGTGCCGCCACCGGCAAGGGCGATCGGCGTATGGCCGAATCGCTGCCAGCGCGCCAACTGCATCATAGGCACCAGGTTGCCGATGTGGAGCGAATCGGCCGTCGGGTCGAAGCCGTTGTAGACGGTCACGGGTCCCTTGCTCAGCACATCGGCCAAGCCTTCAGTCATATCGAACAGTACGCCCCGCCAGCGGAACTCATCCAGAATTGTCGTCGCCATTATCTATCTCCTGCCGTGATCTCATATTCCAATGGCCCGAACAGCACGTGGTCCGGGCAGACAACAAAAAAGACGCGGTGCGCCGCGTCTTGCCTTTCGTCCAGCCACCCCTTTCGGTGTGGGCGTGGCGACTACTGAATCGCCCCAACGAGACGTGCATACGGCGCATACCGACCACGGTAACGCTCGTAATAATAGCCTCTCTGCGGAATCATGCCTGTCATCTTCATTCTGCGGCACATCATAGCATTGCGACTGGTGCCCGTCAAGGTCGGTCGTTTCGCTCCTCGTGCGCCTCGGCCAGCGGCGAGCATTCAGCAATCAGCTTGCCCAACTGGCGCGGCGACCGTACAATTCCTCATACTTTGGGTAGCGCACTCTGCGCGACAAGAGGAGCGGCACGTGAATACGGTAATTGAAGACAGCGACGCCCGACGGCGCAAGGAACAAGAAGAGGCTCTGGAGCGGATCCGCAACGGACTGGCCACAAAGGTGCGTATTCTAATTGCGGCTGATGCTTGTCCGGTGTGCCGGGCATGGGAAGGGGCATACGATCTTGACGATGTGCCGGAGCTGCCGCTGGAAGGCTGCTCCCGCAATGGCGGCTGTAACGCCGTCTACGCGCCCGTGCTCGACCAGTATGGCCCCTAACCTTGACGCGAGCGGCTTCGGCTACTCATTGTCGTCGAGGATATCGTCATCGATGACGAAGCCGCCGAACTGCCGTTCGTGGCGTGCTGCCCGCCACGTATCGTAGTCTGAGAGCAGATCCTCTCCGCCAGCCTGCTCCAGACCGAGGTCAAAGACGAGATTCGGCAGATCGCCATCCGCATCGAACTCATCCGCTTCCATCCCCGCCAACTGGGATTGCAATACATCTCGCTCGACCAGCTTTTCGGCGATAGCCTGTTGCAGATCGGCCGCCAGCTCGGCGAGCATATCCCGTCCGGCGGCTGCGGCCCGTTCGACACGCCGCATCAGGATACTGCTTTCATGCTGGCTCAGGGCGCGTAGTTCGCCGGCAATCTCGGCCAGGCGGAATTCGCAGCGCTCAATCTCGCGTCGCAGTGCCTCAGCTTGCAGCTCGGCCGTCTGCGGTGTGGCTGTGATGCTGTCCGGTTCCGCAGCCAGCTTCTGGAGCAGTTCGAGATCGCCGGTCGCATAGGCGGCGTTTATCGACATCATCAGGTCGGTCCGGTAGGTGCGATCGGTTTCGTTGGCAGCGAGATCGGGGTGGAAGCGCCGCGCCAATGTACGGTAAAGTGCTTTTAACTCGGCCAGCAGATCGGCGCTCAGCGAGGCTGGGGGCGGGGACGTAGGCTGCTGCTCATGGTAGCGATAGCGGCCGCTGGCAGCCGCTCCTTCGCCCGACGCGAAATCCCATGAGGACTCATCCTCACGCCGGTCCTGCTCATCGTCGTCCCAGCTGCCAAACGAGAGCTGCCTCTGGCGGATCTGTTGGCGATAGGCGTCGATCTGTTCCTGCAGCTCGTTGAGACGTCGGACCTGGGCCTGTAGCCGGCTGCGCAACCTGAACTCAAAGGCGCTGATCGCGGCCAGGTCGTCGGCCAGCTGGGCTTCAGCGTCAATTAACTGCGGGCGTAACTCCTCAAGACGCGCTTCAAGCTCGCGTATGATGGTGCGCCAGTCGGGGCCTTGCTGAGTCAGTTCGCTGGTCATAGGTTCCTGCGGCTTGCGTGACAATCACGCGAACCGTGTAGATAATAGCACATCCCGAAGATCGAACCCCGGTTGCTTGTGCTGACAGCCCGATCGCCCAGCTTTGTGGATAAGTCAAGATGATAGAACAATGATCAGTTGCGAATCACTCACCAAGCAATTCGACGACGCCGTCGCTGTCGATGGGCTGAGCCTTGAGATTGCGGAGGGGGAGGTGTTTGGCTTCCTGGGGCCGAACGGCGCGGGAAAGACCACGACCGTGCGCATGTTGACGGCTCTCATTGCCCCAAGCAGCGGGAGGGCGACTGTCCTTGGCTATGAAGTCGGCCGCGACGACACAGAGATTCGCCGGCATGTCGGACTGCTGACCGAGACGCCGGGAATGTATGATCGACTGAGCGCGCGCCGCAATCTGGAGATCTTCGCCCGCTTGTACGAGGTGGAGCAAGTCGATCGCCAGGTTGAGAAGTATCTCAAGCTGCTCGGGCTGTGGGAGCGACGCGATGACCCTGTGGCTGAATTCAGCAAAGGAATGCGCCAGAAGCTGGCTATCGGGCGGGCTATGTTGCATGAGCCGCAGGTCCTCTTTCTGGACGAGCCAACATCCGGGCTGGACCCGCAGGCAGCTCGGCTGGTGCGCGATGCCGTTGCTGAGTTGAGGTTGGCCGGTCGAACGATCTTTCTGTGCACCCACAATCTGGACGAGGCCGACCGGCTGTGCGATCGGGTAGGTGTCTTCAACGCTCGCTTGCTGACAGTGGACACGCCCGCCCGCTTGCGCCGGCAGTTGTTTGGACGCCAGGTCGTCGTCACGCTGGCGGGAGATGCCGAACCGCTTGTACCCGTGGCACGTTCGCTCCCCGGCGTGACCAGCGTCACCCATGAAAGTGAAACGCTGACCATTGGGATTGAAGATCCGGAGCGGGACAACCCGGCGCTGGTGCGCGCTCTGGTGGAGGCCGGCGCGGCGATTCGATACGTCAGCGAGGCCGACGTTTCGCTGGAGGACGTCTATTTGACCCTAATCGGTGATCAGAATGGCCGGCAGGAGTCCTGAGATGGACAAGATAATCACGATCATTGGCAAAGAGTGGTCAGAAGTGTTCAAGAATCGTCTGGTCCTATTGACGGTTCTCAGCCTACCGCTGGCGATGGCGGCATTGCCACTCATCATGTTGGGTACGCTCCAGGCGTTTCCGGAAGCGTCAGCCGGGAGCATGGAGGAGATCGATCTGTTTGGCGCGTTGGGCGCCAGCTGTGTCGGGCTGACTGAAAGTGACTGCATGACCGTCTACCTGCTCAACCTGTTCGTTCTTCTGTTCATGATTGTGCCCATCGCTATCCCGGTCACCATTGCCTCCTACAGCATCGTGGGGGAAAAGACGAACCGCAGTCTGGAGCCGCTGCTGGCGACGCCCATCACAACGACTGAGCTGTTGATAGCCAAGATTGCTGCCGCTGTGCTGCCCGCAATCGTCGCCACGTGGGCGGGCTTTCTCCTCTTCCTGGTGGGTGTGCGTCTGCTCACCAACGACACCGTGTTTGCCGCCTTCTTTGAGGCGCACTGGCTAATTGCGGTGTTTGTGGTGGCGCCTCTTCTTGGCATTTTCTCCGTTTGCATCGCAATCATCATCTCTTCTCGCGTTACTGATCCGCGTGTGGCGGAGCAGATGTCAGCCCTCATCGTCCTGCCGCTGATCTTGCTCATTGCCGGGCAGGCAATCGGCCTGATTCTGATCGATCGCCGGATGATGCTCATCATCTTGCTGGTTGTGGCGGTGCTTGATGTCATCCTGCTCTATCTGGCTACTCGACTTTTTCAACGCGAGACGATTTTGACGCGCTGGAAATAGGGCGTGTGCCCTTAGCCAGGTGAGAGAAGCCCTATTGGTGGGGTTGCCCCGGGCAAGCCGCTCCTCTATAATACTAAACTGGTTTTCTGCCATCGCTTCCCAATTCCGGTTAGCAGGCAATTTAACATCTTACACACGCTTGGACTGAAGTGGTTGTGCTTGCACTGCAACGTAGTTACCAATCAGGTCTCGTTCTTGACGGCTGCCTGGTCTGGTCGCGCAGTTGCGACGGCCATGCAAGTGTCACTTCGGATTGAAGGGCGTGGAAGAAAAACAATCAAAGGAGAATAACCCCATGGCCATCGTTTCAATGAAAGCGCTCCTGGAAACAGGTGTGCACTTTGGGCACCGCACACGTCGCTGGAACCCGAAGATGAAGCCCTATATTTTTACCGAACGGAACGGCATCCACATTCTCGATCTGCAGCAGACCATTGTGCTGATCGAGGAAGCGTACGATGCGATTCGCGACGCTGTCGCCGATGGCGGTGATGTGCTGTTTGTCGGCACCAAGCGCCAGGCGCAGGACACGATTGCCCGCGAAGCTGCGCGCGCTGGTCAGCCTTATGTCAATGACCGCTGGCTTGGCGGCACGCTGACTAACTGGACGACCATTCGCCAGCGCATCAACTATCTGAAAGATCTCGAAGCCCGCCGCGATGCGGGTGAGTTCGACCTGCTGAAGAAGACCGAGCGTCTGCGCATCGAGCGGGAGATCGATAAGTTGAACGCCCGCCTGGGTGGCATCCGCGACATGGGGGAGCTGCCGGCGCTGCTCTTTGTGACCGATGTCAACCACGAGCAAACGGCCGTTCGCGAA
Organism: uncultured Chloroflexia bacterium; assembly: GCA_963715935.1. Lineage (GTDB taxonomy): Bacteria > Chloroflexota > Anaerolineae > Promineifilales > Promineifilaceae > Promineifilum. Next base: position 406,688 of record CAVQSM010000013.1, read on the forward strand.
GCGATTAAGCTCGGCATCCCGGTCGTTGGTATTGTCGACACCAACAGCGACCCGGATCCGATTGATTACGTGATCCCGTCCAACGACGATGCCATCCGCGCCATTAAGCTGATCGTCGGCAAGATGGCCGATGCAGCGCTGGAAGGCAGAGCGTCACGTAAGGATGAGATTGAAGAAGAGATTGTTGACTTCGACCGCTATGGACGTGGTGAGGAAGTACCGATGGCCGAAGCGGATGATGAGGTGCTGTTAGGCGCCTCCACGCTGGCCAAGATGCGCGAGGCGGAAGAGGCTGCTGCAGAAGCGGCTGCTGCCGCCGAGGCTGCTGCAGCTGCCGAAGCCCTCGCCGAAGAAGCCGAAGCTGTTGCCGAAGAGGCTGTTGCAGAAGGGGCGGATGACGTCGCTGAAGCGGCTGCCGAGGTGGCTGTCGAAGCCGAGGTAGTGGCCGAAGTTGAGGCCGAGGTTGCAGTGGAGGCCGAAGCGGTCGCCGAAGAAGCTGTGGCCGAAGTGGTCGAAGAGGTTGAAGAAGTTGAAGAAATCGTCGCTGACGAAGAAGAGTAGGAGAGTAATACGAGTAACATGGAAATTACGACTGCAATGGTGAAAGAGCTGCGTGGCGCCACAGGCGCCGGCGTTCTGGAAGCCAAGAAAGCGTTGGAAACATCAGAGGGCGACTTTGACAAGGCTGTCGATCTGCTGCGTGAGAAGGGAGCGGCTCGTGCCGCCAAGCGCGCCGATCGTGAGGCGAACGAAGGCGTCATCGAACTGTACGCCCATCCCGGCAATCGCATGGGTGTGATCCTGGAACTGAACTGTGAGACTGACTTCGTCGCTCGTGGGGATGACTTCCAGTCCTTGGCCCACGAACTGGCCCTGCAGATCGTTGCAGCAGCGCCCAAGTACGTTTCTATTGAGGATGTCGATACGTCCGATCTGGAACGTGAGATGGCTGTGCTGCGCGCCCAGGCTGAAGCCGAAGGCAAGCCACAGGATATCGTGGACAAGATTGTCACTGGTCGGATGTCGAAGTACTACGAAGAGATCTGCCTGATGGAGCAGCCGTACGTCAAGAACGAAGACATCAAGGTTAAGGACCTGGTGACCGACACCATTCGCAAGACTGGTGAGAACATCATCGTCCGCCGTTTCGCCCGCTACGCGCTGGGCGAATCGCTCGATTAACTGAACGAAACCGGGAAATAGACATCCTTCGGAACCGCCCGCATCGATGATAGCTTCGCAACAACAAGGAGTGGCGACTCATGGCAGACCCTAGATATAGCCGGATTCTCCTCAAAATGGGGGGAGAGGCCCTGGCCGGTCCGGAAGGGTTTGGAATTGATCCGGGCCGGGCCGCGAATGTGGCCCAGGTCGTGAAGGATGTCTATGACCTGGGCGTGGAAGTCGCCTTGGTCATTGGCGCTGGCAACCTCTGGCGCGGCTCGGCGGGAGCCAAGCAGGGCATGGAGCGTTCGACAGCCGACCATATCGGTATGGTGGCGACTGTCATGAACGCGTTGGCCATGCAGGACGCGCTGGAACGGGCCGGCATCTCCACCCGGGTGCAGACCGCCATCGAAATGCGCCAGGTGGCCGAGCCTTACATCCGGCTGCGAGCCATTCGCCACATGGAAAAAGGTCGCGTCGTCATTATTGCTGGTGGCACGGGCAATCCATACTTCACCACAGATTCGGCGGGTGCGCTGCGGGCGATGGAGCTGGGCGCCGACGTCCTGATCAAGGCCACCAAGGTGGACGCGATCTACGATGATGACCCGATTACCAATCCCGACGCGAATCGATTCGACCATATTTCATATCTCGACTTCCTGAGCATGCGCCTGCGTGTGATGGACACGACGGCTGTCTCGTTGTGCATGGAAAACAACTTGCCGATAGTGGTGCTGAACTTCTGGCAAGAAGACAGTGTTAAACGTCTTGTCCTGGGCGAAACAATCGGCACCACGATCTCAGCCTGACAGACTCTCATTCCCTGCCAAATACTCTCGTGTAACGGCCGACCATTGGTTGAAGCCGGTGCTATCGAGTACTATATCTACGGAGGATCCTATGATACGCGACGTGTTAATGAATGCAGGTAGCCGAATGAAAGGGGCCATCTCCTCCCTGGAAGAGGACCTCTCCGGGTTTCGCACAGGTCGAGCCGCGCCCCAACTGATCGAAAAGCTGAAGGTCGAAGTCTACGGCACGGAAATGAATCTTAATGAGATCGCCGTGATCTCGGTTCCTGAACCGCAGCAGCTGGCGATCCGACCGTACGACAAGAGCTCAATGAAGGATATCGAGCGGGCAATCATGACGTCTGACCTGGGCATTATGCCCAACAATGACGGCCAGATTATTCGGCTGACGATTCCGCCGTTGAACGAAGAGCGGCGGCACGACCTGAATAAGCTGGTCGGCAACCGGGTCGAAGAGGCGAAGGTGGCGGTGCGCAACGTGCGCCGCGACTCGCTGGAAGATCTGCGCAAGCTCAAGGACGATAAGGACGTATCTGAAGATGAGTTCTATCGTGGCGAGAAAGATCTTCAGCAGCTGACGGACAAATACATCAGCGAAATCGAGTCGATTGGCGAACGCAAGGAAGCGGAGATCCTGGAAGTCTAATTCTGATGGGATCCAGTCAGGATAAACTGCTGGACTTGTCCGGCCTGGAGGTCCCCAACCACGTAGCCATCATTATGGATGGCAACGGGCGTTGGGCGCGTCGTCGCGGGCTGCCCCGGCAAGCCGGACATCGTGCTGGGGCGGAGAACTTGCGACGGGTCATTCGCGCATGTGTCGAGTTCAACGTCAACATCCTGACGGTGTATGCCTTCTCCACTGAAAACTGGGGCCGTCCCGAGACCGAAGTGCGGGCGCTGATGCGTATCTTTGCCCGCGTCCTGGACAACGAAACTGACGAATTGAACGCACAGGGTGTTTGTATCCACCATCTAGGCGACTTATCAGGCATCGAGCCGAAACTCCAGGAGAAAGTGCGCCGGGCGCTGGCGCTGACGCAGTACAACGACAAGCTCATCCTGAATGTGGCTTTCAATTACGGCGGGCGGGCCGAAATCCTGCACGCGGTCCGGCAAATGCTGGCCGACGGCATAGAGCCGGCAGAGTTAAATGAAGAACTGTTCAGCTCGTACCTGTTTACCAAGGAGTTACCTGATCCCGATTTGGTGATCCGGACGAGCGGTGAACTGCGCGTCAGCAATTTCCTCATTTGGCAGGCAGCGTACGCAGAGTTTTACCCCACACCTGCGCTGTGGCCCGATTTCGGACGCGAAGAGCTATACGAGGCCATTCTGGCATTCAATCAACGTGAACGACGCTATGGATTGGTGTCCGAAACGGAGTAGGACCGTGAGGGCCTGCCTATGTCCTCACTAGCTCAACGTTTCCTCGTCGCTCTCGCTCTGGGGCCGTTCCTGTTGGTTGCCGCCTACTTCGGCGGCCTTTTCTATTTTATTCCCATCGCGGTGCTTTTGATCATTGCCGCTACTGAATATTCGGCCATCACCCGTTCCCTGGGGCGTCAAACGCCAAACTGGCTGTTGGTGCCGGCGGTCGCTGGCCTGCTGGCCGCCGCGCAATGGCCGGCGTTGAACCTGATGGGACCTGTCCTGCTGGTCACCATGCTCGTGATCGTGGCCTATGCGCTGTGGCTCCACGAGCGAGGCGCCACGACGGATGCCGCGCTTGACTGGTTTACCCTGGTGGCGGGCGTCATGCTGGTTGGCTGGTTGGGCAGTCACTTCCTGCTGCTGCACGATCTGCCTGTCAACGGCTGGCAATGGACCGCTCTCACATTCATGGCCATCTGGATGGCGGACGGGGCCGCCTTCCTGACTGGAAAGTTCCTTGTCGGCACGGTGTTGGGACGTCATGCCCTTTCTCCGCGCATCAGCCCCAACAAAACGGTCGAAGGCTACATCGGAGGCATTATCGCCAGCGTGATCATCTCGCTTGGCGTCGCCTGGGTGTTGGGCCTGTCGCTGCCGCTGGCCTTTGTGGTGGCGCTGTTCGTCAGCACGCTGGGGGTCATCGGCGACCTGGGTATCTCGCTGCTCAAGCGGGAAGCAGGCGTCAAAGATACCGGCAAGCTGTTTCCGGGTCATGGCGGCGTGCTGGATCGTCTGGATTCGGTCATCTGGTCTGTCGCAATTGGCTACTATCTGGTAACCTACCTATCACCCTATTTCTAGCTGAGCCTTGTCCAGGCGCCAATGCGCGCCACGGGAGTGCATAACTCATGACCAAAGTAGCAACCATCGAGCGGTATGTTCAGGAGCACCAGCCCGAATATGCCAGCGGTGAGCTTACCAATCTGTTGTATGACGTAGCTCTTTCGGCGAAGCTCATCGCCTACATGACCACCCGCGCCGGTCTGGTCGACATCCTGGGTGCGGCGGGCGGCATCAACGTTCAGGGTGAGTCGCAGCAGAAGTTGGACATTTACGCCCACGATATTCTTGTCCAGAACTGCGAGTCGACAGGGCGGCTGTGCGCCATGGCCTCCGAGGAAGTCGACGAGCCAATCTTCATTCCTGAGCAGTATAAAAAGGGGCGTTATGCTCTGGTCTTCGACCCACTCGATGGCTCATCCAACATCGACGTCAACGTAAGCATCGGGACGATTTTCGGTATTTATCGCTGTCGCGACTGGGAGACACGAGGCCGGCTGGCCGACGTACTTCAACCGGCCCGTGATCTGGTCGTTGCCGGCTACGTTCTTTATGGAGCCAGCACTATGCTGGTCTACAGCGCTGGCGACGGGGTGCAGGGCTTTACGCTTAATCCGGAGTATGGTGAGTTTCTGCTGTCCCACCCCAACATGACGCTGCCGGAGCCACCAGCCTATTACAGCCTGAATTCGTCTTACTATGCCCGTTGGACGCCCGCGGAGCAGCGTTATTTGCGGTGGCTGCAAGGACAGGAGCCGGACAGCCCGTCGCTGTCATCCCGCTACATCGGCTCGCTGGTGGCTGATTTCCACCGCAATCTGCTGCAGGGCGGGGTCTTTTGCTACCCGGCCGATCCGGACATGCCCAACGGCAAACTGCGCTTGCTCTACGAAGCGGGACCGCTGGCCTTCCTGTGCGAGCAAGCAGGCGGCTACGCCTCCGATGGCCGCCGGTCCATCCTCGATATCGAGCCAGAGGACCTGCACCAGCGGGTGCCGTTGTTCCTCGGAAACCGGTCTCTCGTCGAGCAATTGGAACGGTTTGTGGCCGAAGGGTAGCCCGGGTGAAACCGGACTAAATGCCTACGTCGGTCATATTGACCCCGTATAACGAACATGATATACTTTTCTTCAGCCCACTTTGTGGATTGGATTTTACTCCCTCAGCTTTTCTAAAGAGCATATCGGTTGAGCCTATTGGTCCACCTGTCTTATCTCCCTTCTTGATTATTGCCTGATATTTGGCGCGCGACGCAACAAACGATCGCTCGACAATGCCATAGATTGCAGCCCGATTGGGGCATGGCCAGAAGGGCCGTGGGAGCCTTACATTTCAAATACCTTTGATCAAACAACGAGGAATCGGGCCCACTTGGGGTAGCCACTCGGGCTATACCCGGAAACGCTCGGAGATTTAACCTATGGATATTGGAGAACTAGAAAGCAAAAAACTTAGCGAACTGCGCGATATTGGCCGCGAGATGAACATCCCCGGTCATACCAACATGAAGAAGCAGGACCTCGTGTTCCGCATCATGCAAGCCGATGCAGAATCGAGCGGCTACCATTTTCGCGGCGGAGTCCTTGATGTCGTGGAAGACGACAAGCAGTCGATGGGTTTCTTGCGCACCGGCTCCTACCTGCCCAGCAAAGACGATATCTACGTCTCCAGCTCGCAGATTCGGCGACTGGGCTTGCGCAGTGGCGACATGGTTTACGGTCAGGTTCGCGTGCCGAAAGACAACGAGAAGTATTACAGCCTCCTGCGCGTTGAGGCTGTCAACGGCATGAGCCCCGACCAGGCGAAGAACCGTCCGCGTTACGAATCGCTGACGCCCATCTTCCCGGACCAGAAGCTCAAGCTGGAAACAAAACCAAACATCATCTCCACCCGAATGATCGACCTGGTCACGCCGATTGGGCGCGGACAGCGTGGTCTGATCGTCTCGCCGCCCAAGGCCGGCAAGACGACCGTTCTGAAAGAGATCGCCAACGGCCTGTCCGAGAACTACCCCGATTTGCACCTGATGATTGTGCTCATTGGCGAGCGACCGGAAGAAGTGACCGACATGGAACGGTCCACGCAGGGCGAAGTCATCAGCTCGACCTTTGATGAGCCGGTGAAGCACCATTGTCGCGTGGCCGAGATGGCGTTGGAACGAGCCAAACGGCTTGTTGAGTCCGGTCAGGATGTGGTCATCTTGCTCGACTCCATCACTCGCCTGGCCCGAGCCTACAACCTGACAGTGCCGCCGAGCGGCCGTACGTTGTCTGGTGGTCTGGATCCGGGCGCACTTTACCCGCCCAAGCGCTTCTTCGGCACCGCCCGTAATCTTGAATTCGGCGGCAGCCTGACGATTATCGCCACCACGCTCGTTGACACGGGCAGCCGAATGGACGATGTCATCTACGAAGAGTTTAAGGGCACGGGTAACATGGAACTGATGCTCAGTCGTCGCCTGCAGGAGCGTCGCATCTTCCCGGCGTTCGACATCGAGCGCTCCAGCACCCGCCGTGAAGAGCTGCTTCTGTCGGCCGACGAGCTGCAGCGGGTATATACGATGCGTCGTATGCTGGGCCATCTGATGGATACCCCCGGCTACGACATCAGCAGCGCCACAGGCGCCGTCATGGGTCGGATGCGCGGTACAGAGACCAACTACGAGTTCCTGGAAACGCTGACCAAAGACGTCGGGTAACCGATCTGGCGCTTGCGCCAACGTGAACGAATCTAGAGTAAGCCCCCGGCTTCAGTCTGACCCGGTTGCCCCCGGCGATCGCGGCTGATAGCATCGGGGGCTTCATGATGAATGACAAGAAATCAGCCGCGTCACGCCTCGCAGGCTACGCGCTGTTATTGATCGCTGCGGTGGCTCTCCTCGCCGGATGGCGTTTCGGCATTATGGGCGACGCTGCCAATGCCGCCGACTCCTCTGCCGATACAGCCGCCGTCGCTGCTTTCCCCACGATTGAGCCGGGAACCGAGCCAGTTTCTCTGGATGGGTCCACGACGATTGAAATCGCTGCTGCAGCCAACCTTCCGGTTATCCAGGATGCCGGTCTGTCGCCCAATGCGGTGCCTCTGACCTATCAGGGCAAGCTGCCGGAGCACGAGTTCACCCGTTACGTTGTCGAGCGGGGCGATACGCCCAATGGCATTGCAGAGCGATTCGGCATCGAGGCGACGACGCTGCTGGGCGGTAACCCGCAGTTGAGCCAGGAGTCCAGCCTGCTGCAAACGGGGGTCGAGCTGCTTATCCTGCCCGTGGACGGCGTCTTGCATGATGTACAGACCGGCGACACATTGGAAAGTGTGGCCCAGCAGTACGGCGTATCTGAGCAGACGATCATCGACTACGGGCCGAACAATCTGGAGTTTCCCTACCGTCTCTACCCGGAGACGCAGATTCTGGTTCCTGGAGCCGTGCGCGAAGTGTTCGTCTGGACGCCGCCGTCGCTGGAATCGGTTACAGGCCGCTCATCTGAAGGTTCAGGTGTGGCCCCAGTCATCGTGGGCACCGGGACGTTTGTCTACCCGGTCAACTCGCGGAACTTCACCCAGTACTTCTGGTACGGACATCCCGGCATCGATATCGCCCTCAGCGAGGGCTCGACTGTCGTGGCGGCCGATACGGGGACCGTTACCTATGCGGGCTGGAACATTCACGGCTACGGCAATCTGATTGTGGTCAACCACGGCAACGGGTATGAGACATTCTACGCCCACTTGAACGGCATCAACGTGGTGCCGGGCCAGATTGTCTACCAGGGCTCGGCCATTGGCACGAGCGGCAATACCGGCAATTCGTCCGGGCCGCATATCCACTTTGAGATTCGCATCAACAACAATCGGGACAACCCGTGCTGGTATATTGGCGGCTGTTAACCGTCCTTCCTGAGCGCTAACAACAAGGGCCGGTCACCAACCAACAGGTGACCGGCCCTTCGTCTTTCATGAGCCGCCGGGTTAGGCGGTCTCAGCCGCCCCTGACGACCCGGTCGCGCAGTTGGCCGCAGCCGGCCTGAATGTCGATACCGCGCCGCACGCGCACTGTGCTGCTGACCCCGTACTCGGCCAATGTGTCGCGGAAACGCTCGACATCCTCCGGAGAGGAGGGCTTTCCTCCATACCCGGCCGTTGGGTTCAGGGGGATGAGGTTGACGTGGCATAACATGCCTTGCAGCAGACGGCCCAGGCGATGGGCTTCGTCGACCGTGTCGTTTTCGCCCGCAATGAGCGCCCACTCGAACGTCAGCCGTCGCCCTGTTTTCTCCAGATAGTAGTGGCAGGCGTCGATGATGTCGGCGATGGGCCAGCGCCGGTTGACCGGAATGAGCTTGTCGCGCTCCTCATCCGTAGCGGCGTGGAGGGAGATGGCCAGCGGCGTCTGGCGCTTTTCGTCGGCGTAGCGGCGGATGGCGGGCACCATGCCCACGGTGGAGATGGTGATTTTGCGCGCCCCGAGATTGAAGCCGTCTTCGTCGGTCAGCCGGTCGACAGCCGCCAGCGTCGGATCGTAGTTGTGCAGCGGTTCGCCCATGCCCATCATGACGATGTTGGTCACGTGATCACCGTCAGCCGCCAGTTCACGAGCGAAGAAGATGACCTGGGCCACTATTTCGCCGCTGGTCAGATGGCGAAAGAAGCCCATCTGACCCGTGGCGCAAAAGACACAACCCATCGCGCAGCCGGCCTGCGTGCTGATGCACAGCGTGCGCCGCTTTTCGTATCGCATCAGGACCGTCTCAATCAGTTGGCCGTCGTCCAGTTTGAACAGGACCTTTTTGGTGTGGCCGTCGCTGGAAGATTGGATGGACGCGATCTCGCCGGTGTCGAGCGCGGCTACTTCAGCGAGGCGGGTTCGCAGGTCGAGCGGCAGGTTGGTCATTTCCTCGAAGCTGGTGGCGTAGTGACGGTAGAGCCACTCCCAAATTTGCCGGGCCCGAAAGGCCGGTTGGCCCAGCTCCGCCAGCAGCTCGCCCAGGGCAGCCTGATCGAGATCGTATAGATTGATACGGGAGGTTTCTGGAAGGTCAGGCTTGTCCATGGGTCAGGAACCTTGCCAACTCGGTTATGTCGTCGAAGATGTAATCGGGCTGGATGGGGCCGCTTTCGGCTTCTTCGCGGGTGGAAATACCAGAGAGAACGAGAACCGTTTGCAGCCCGGCGTTTCGGCCGCCGGCAATGTCAGTCGTCAGTCGATCGCCGACCATGGCCGTGGTCTCCGGCGTGCCGCCCATGCGCTGTACGGCTTCACGAAACATGATCGGCTCCGGCTTGCCAACGATAAGCGGGGCCACACCGGTCGAGGTTTCGATGACGGCGAGCAGGGCGCCGGCTCCGGGAAGGGGGCCGATCTCGCTGGGGTAGGACGGGTCCGGGTTGGTGCCGATAAACGGGACGCCTTTCTCGACGAGATGCGCTCCCATCGCCAGCTCTTCGTAGACGGCGTGGGGCGTGAAACCGGCGATGACCAGGCTGGCCATAACACCCTGGCGAACGGCTGCCGGCGACACAATCTCGAACCCCTGAGCCAGCATTGCTTCGTGTAGTCCTTTGTCGCCGACGATGTAGACGGCTGTGCCCGGAGGATGGCGTTCGGCAAGATAGGCGGCTGTGGCCTCGGCTGAGGTCAGGATTTGCTCTGGCGGCACGTCGATGTCGAAGCGGGCCAGCTTGGCGGTGTACTGGGCGGCCGTCTTGGTGGCGTTGTTGGTGGCCAGCATGAACGGAATGGCTTCGCGGCGCAGCGTCGCAAAGAAGTCGGCCAGTCCCGGCATCGGTCTATCGCCATGCCACAGGACTCCGTCCATATCGAGGATAAGTTGTTTGATGGGTGCTGTCATAGATGAATTGTCCACACCGATTATAACGGAACCGTAGGCTGGCGGTAGCCTTATCGGTTGGTGTGCCCATAGGGGGGTGCTATAATGCCTCGACTTTGCAGGGAACAAGTGTATTCGTGAAACTATCTGTCATCATGCCCGTCTACAATGAGCTGTATACCGTCGAGGACGCGGTCAAGGCGGTGTTGGCCGTCGGTCGCGCGGACGAACTGCTGATTGTCGACGATGGCTCCACCGATGGGACCCGCGCCCTCTATCCGGCCATTCAGGCGCTCGATCCGGCCATTCGCATCATCCAGCACCAGAAGAACGCGGGCAAGGGAGCGGCCGTGCGCACAGGCTTCCAGCACGCGTCCGGCGATATCCTGCTGATCCAGGATGCCGACCTTGAGTATGATCCGCGAGATTATCCGAGCTTGCTGGGGCCGATTGAAGAGGGACGGACGGCCGTCGTCTACGGTTCCCGCTTTCGCGGCGGACCGACCAAGACGATGTTCTTCTGGCACATGGTCGGCAACAAGATGCTCACGTTTGTCACCAACATTCTCTACAACACCATCCTGACCGATATGGAGACGTGTTACAAAGTCTTCCGCGCTGATGTCGTTCGCGACATTCCGCTCCACGCCAAAGGGTTCGAGTTCGAACCGGAGATTACGTCCAAGGTACTCAAGCGTGGTTATCGCATTTATGAAGTGCCCATTTCCTACAATGGTCGCGAGTTTGAAGAAGGCAAGAAGCTGAATCCGTGGCGCGAGGGGCCGAAAGCGCTGTTTTACCTGGTCAAGTACCGTTTCATGGATTAGCCGGCTGCGCCTCCCCCACGCCGGCGGCGGTTGAGTGTTCCGCTATGCCCACCATTGTACGAGTCGGGTTGGTCACTGTGACGTGGCTGAGTGTGCTGCTGCGCTATCGATCGCTGTTCGCCAACCGTTTCCACGCCGACGAAGCGCTGTTCGCCAGCTGGGCGCGCCACATTGCTGTCTGGCGTGACCCGCTGTTGCTGACCCAGCCGGTCGACAAACCTCCGCTGCTTTTCTACTTGCAGGCCCTCTTCTACCCGCTTATGGGACCGGTGGAGTGGGCCGCCCGGCTGCCCAACCTGGTGGTGTCGATCCTGATCATCCCCCTGGCAGGTGTGTTGGCGTGGCGGCTCTATCGGCGTGGGGCCGCTGTACTGCTGGCCGCGCTGTTTGTGGCTGTCGCCCCCCTGGCCATCCAGTTCAGCGCCACGGCTTTCACCGACCCATTGCTGACCTTCTGGCTGACAGCCGCGCTGTACGTGGCGCTGGCGCCGGCGTTTTCCGGCACGGGAAACGGCCGCAGTCTGCTGCTCAGCGGCCTCCTCTTTGGGCTGGCCCTCAGCACCAAGCACCAGGCGTGGCTCTTCCTGCCCCTCTTCATCGCCGTTGCCTGGCAGGGTGGCTGGTCACGCCGGATGGTTTTCCGCTGGCTTGGCCGGCGCGGCGGCCGTCTTGATGCTCCTGGGACTGTGGTCGTTGGCCAGAGGACAGGTGGCCGAGCTGTGGCTGGATCAGCTGGCCAATGCGGGCGGGCTGCGTCTGGCGTGGTCGTGGGAAGTGGCCCCGCGTCTGACCTCCTTGGCGGCGCTGTTCCGGCTCTCCTTCGGCTGGCCCCTCTTGCTCATGACCGGGCTGGCAATGGGACCGATTGTCTGGTCGATCATCCGCGGTAGCAGCCGGCAGCGTGGCATCGACGCCATCTTACTGGCGTATACGGTGGGCTATCTGGCGTTCCATTGGCTGACAGCCGTGCCGATCTGGGATCGCTACCTGCTGCCCATTCTGCCGCTGATTGCCATTCTGACAGCGCATGGGCTTGTGTTGGGGTACGACTGGTTGGCCGGTTGGTTGGCCAGACGCGGCGCGGACCGCGTCTGGCTGCGGACCGCACCATCTATCGCTGTCCTCGGACTCGTCTTGCTGGCCGTGTGGGCGGCGCTTCCGGCACGCAGCGGGCAGCTGCCGCTGGGCGGTCAGCCGGCGGCCGACCAGGGCGCAGCGCAGACCGCGGCCTTGCTCGCTGAAGCGCCGTATGGCACCGTGCTGTACGATCACTTCTACAGCTGGCATTGGCGCTACCAGTTGTTTGATTCAAAGGTTTATGTCAATTGGTTTGCCGATTCGGTGGGGTTGGTGGACGATCTGAACGTGTTTGCTCAAACAGACGGAGAACGCTATCTGGTGTTGCCTCCCAATCAAACGGCCGCGCCCATTGTGCGGGCTGTGACCGCCGCCGGCTATGGGCTTGAGGAAGTTGCCCCCGAAAGCGGCGTCGAGCGGGGTATGCGTCTCTATCGCATCCTGCCGCTTGCTGGAGCGGGATCATGAGCGATCTGGCCGGTAAGCGGTGGGTTACAGCATTGGCGGTGGCTGCGCTGGCGGTGCTGGTCGTGGCCTTTGCCAACCGGCTGGCGCTCAGCAACCTAATCCTGGCTCGTGGCGACGTCTATCTCTACTTCTACCCCTACTGGGAGATGGCGGCCTCGGCCTTGCGGGATGGCCGGATTCCGTTCTGGAACCCGGCCATCTTCATGGGAGCGCCCTTCCTGGCCAACAGCCAGACCGGCTTCTTTTACCCTTTGAACTGGCCGCTCTGGGCCGTCTTCTCGACGCCTTACGCGGTCAGTGCGTCCGTTGTGAGCCACCTCTTTATTGCGGGTGTGGGCGCCTATCTGCTGGGCCGGCGCGGGCTGAACCTTTCACCGCTGGCATCCTTGCTGGCGGCCGTTCTCTTTGCGCTGGGGGGCTATCTGACGGCCCAGATCGAACATGTCAACCAGCTTCAGGGGCTGGCCTGGCTGCCCTGGCTGTTCGTAGCGCTCGCGCCGCTGTCACTTTCGTCGACAGCTCCCCGTTCTCGGCGGGTTGTGGCTGGTGCGCTGCTGGGGGCGGCCGTCTGCTTCGCCTTGCAGCTTCTGGCGGGCCATACGCAGACCGCGTTCATCAGCGGCGTCGCGGTCGCTATCTGGTCGCTCGTGCGAGATGCTCCAGCAGCGCGGGGACCGAAGCGCGGTGCTGGCGCTGGTTGCGGCCGCGGCGGGGGCGGTTGGGTTGTCGCTGCTGCTGGCGGCCGTCCAGCTTGGACCGACGCTGGAGTTGACGTCGCTCTCCGCGCGCGAGGGCGGCCTGACGTTGGCGGAGGTGCTGTCGTTCTCATGGCACCCGCTGCACATCAGCCGCTCGCTCTTGCCCACGTATGGTCAATCGCTCTTTACCGAGTACGTGGCCGTTTTGCCGATCACAGCGCTTGTCCTGGCCGTCATTGGAGCGTGGTCGTGGCGTGTCAATCGGGCCTGGGTCGTCTGGATCGTGTTGGCGGCGGCCGGTCTGGTGCTGGCGTTGGGGCAGTTCACGCCGCTCTACTGGGCGCTGGCACGCGTCCCCGGCTTCGATCTGTTCCGGGTCCCGGCGCGCTGGTTGGTGCTGTACGCGCTCAGTGTCGCCCTGTTGGCGGGAGCCGGTTGGGACGTGCTGCGGCTGCGTCTGGCGACCGGGTCCTGGCGCGACGTGGCGCGGCCGCTGGCTGCAGCCGCGCTGCTCGTTGCTGGCCTGATGGTCTGGGGCTTTGCGGCGGGCTGGCTGGACGGCGTGGTTCCAACCGGACAGGAGGCGCCCTACGAAGCGCCCGGTGCCAGGTCAGTCGTTGGGTGGCTCATTGAGATGCTCTTGCTGGGGGGGCTGCTGTGGGCGGCGGCACGCGGATCTGAATCGACGCGGCGGCTGGCGTTGTTCGGTGTGATTGCCGTGGCCGTTGGTGGTCTCTGGCTGACCACCCGAACGCTGCCTTACAACCACCCGACCACGCCGGAGGCGTACTTCGACCTGCGCCCGCCGATCGCCCGGCTGCAAGCGCTGGGGACCTGTGAGGTGGTGGACCTGCCCTGTACGCAGCCGCCGGGCCGCGTCCTGTCGCTGTCTGAAATCCAGTTCGACCTGGGTGATCAGGCTGAGATCGACTCGATCTACGAAGCACAGTTGGACGAGCAGGCGCGGCGGGACTTCACGGTCGCCACGAAGCAGAAGGAAGTGGTATCGCCCAATCTGCCGATGAGCTTCGACCTGGCGTCGGTCGATGGGTTTGATGGCGGTATCTTGCCGCTGAGCGCCTATGCTTCCGTGGTCGAGCTGATTCTGCCGCCCGGCAGCGCCACGACAGACGGCCGTCTGCGCGAATATCTACCTGCCGTTCCGGAGCAGCGCTGGCTGGACCTGTTTAATGCTCGCTACGTCATCACCGATAAGGTCGGCGACATGTGGGTGGATGGCGTCTTCTTCGACCGGCAGCATCCCGTGCGGCTGGAGCCTGGGGAAGAGCAGCCAGTCGGGTCTGTGCCGCGCTATGAGGCGACGGCTGTTCAAATGCTCTCTGGAGGCAATCCCCCGGCACTCATGGGGGAGACCGTCGCCGGTGAGCAGTGGCAGTTGGCGGCGGAGCCGGTAGGGGAAAGCCTGCACCAGGTTACACTCCCGGAACCAGCTACGTTCGAGTCGCTGGCGCTGGTTTGCCCGCCAACCGCAGACGCCTGTGAGGTGGACGGTCTGACGCTGGTGGATGCGCGGGACGAGACGTTTCAGCCGCTGGTTGCCGGACCATTCCGGCTCATCCACTCCGGTGATGTCAAGCTGTATGACAACCTCTCCGTCCAGCCCCGGGCGTTCCTGGTCCATGACTGGGTGTGGCAAGCGGATGAGGCCGGCGTGCTGGCCACGCTGGAAGCAGACAGCTTCGATGCCCGCACGACTGCCGTTCTCCTGGGTGACGGCACGGGCTTTGCGCCTCCGACTCCCGGCGGTGTGGGTGAGGTCGTTGTGGTTGAATACGGGCCGGAGCGCGTGGTGCTGCGGGTCTCCAGCGAAAGTCCCGGTCTGCTGGTGATGACTGATGCGCTGTATCCCGGCTGGCAGGCGACGGTGTCCGGTGAGCCGTCGGCACTCATCCCGGCCAACGGTCTTTTTCGCGGTGTGTTTGTGCCGGCGGGTACGCACGACCTGGTCATGACCTTCGAGTCTGCCAGCTTCTCGTTGGGGGCGCTGCTGTCGGCGGCTGGTTTGCTGGTGCTGGTGGCGGGTGTTGTCTGGGTGTGGATTGCGAGCCGGCGCGAAACCGGCACAGGAGGATAGGATGGCTGCGACTTCTTTGGCGGGCTTGCGTGAGCGATTTGGTCCGCCCAACTGGCGAGATACGGTTCGGAACTATCTGCTTCTGACGTTCGGCGCGGTGGTGATGATTGTCAACTTCAATCTGTTCATCGCGCCTGGAAATGTGGCCCCCGGCGGTGTCTCCGGTCTGGCGCTCATCCTGAACGAATACACCGGTATTCCCAACGGGACGGGCATGCTGCTGCTCAGCTTGCCGCTGGTGGTGGTCGGATTCTGGCAGCTGGGGCGTTTTCGGTTTCTTGTGCGCACGGCGTATGTGACCCTGTTCTATACGATTGGCGTCGACTTGACGGCTCGCTTCTTCCCGCCGCAGGGTATTGTCGACGATCTGCTGCTAACCGCGCTGTTTGGCGGCATCCTGGGTGGCATTGGTTACGGCATTGTCGTGCGAGGGCGGGGGATGGTCAGCGGCACCGGCATCATCAGTCGGGTGGTCCAGCTGCGGACGGGAATCCCGCTCAGCCAGCTCTATCTGATGATCGATGGCGTGGTCATTCTGGCCCTGGGATTCGTGTTCGGCTGGCCCAACGCGCTGTACGCCATGATCATGCTCTTCGTTTGGGGGCTGGCCACCGACTACGTGCTTGAAGGGCCGAGTGTCATTCGCACCGTGTTCATCATCACCGAGTCACCGGACGAGATCGGGGCCATTCTCATGTCTCGCCTGGGCGTCGGCGTCACACGCTGGACCGGCGAGGGCATGTACACCGGGCAGGAGCGGGCCGTGCTCTTCTGCACAGTGACGCGGCCTGATGTAGAGGTAATGCAGTCGGCCGTCCAGGAGATTGATCCCAACGCTTTCGTGGTTGTGGGCCAGGGGCATCGGGCCAAAGGCGGTCTCGTGAAGACGTCCGGTCTATTGAACTAGCCTTAAGAAGGGACTATAAGCGGCTTAAGGTTAGCTCAAATTGGGTGCAATCGGGCGAGTTATTGTGTATCCTATGGGGCGGATTATGTCATTGAACCAATCGATTCTGACAGGTAAGGGGAGAACCGTTTGGTGCGTCGTTTTGCCACACTAGTCACAATTGCGCTGATGATGCTGGTCGTGCTGGCCGGTTGTAGTCTGCTGGAAGAGCCACCCAATCTCGTCCTGCCGACGCCGGGCGCCGGTTTGCCGCCTCCGGCCGAATCGCTGGAGGGCGAAGCGATCATTGTCGACCCGGTCAGCGATGTGGTCCCGGAAGTCGACCCCGCCATTGCCAATCTGCTGCAGCAGGTCTCGCAGCAGCAGCTCGTTGCCTATGTGCGCAGCATGCAGAACTTCGGCACGCGCAACTCGTTCAGCGCCACCGATTCGGAGACGTTCGGCATTGGCGCTGCCCGCCGCTGGATCTTCAACGAGCTGGTGCGGGTGGGCAACGGCCGCATGCAGGTCGAGTTCCAGGACTTCCCGCTTACCTTCGAAAATCTGTCCACCCTGCAAAGCAACGTGGTGGCGACACTGCCGGGCACTGACCCGGACAGCGGCACCATCGTCGTCATGGCCCATTACGACAACCGGCCCCAGGGCATCGCCGACGGTGTCAGCCGTTCCACCGGGGCCAACGACAATGGCTCCGGCGTGGCCCTGCTCCTGGAAACGGCCCGGCTGATGAGTTCGCGCGAGTGGAACCAGACGATTGTCTTCCTGGCTACAGCGGCCGAAGAACAGGGTACGGTCGGCGCGCGTTACTTTGCCGAGAACGCCTTTCTGGATGGCGAAAACATCCTGGCCGTCCTGAATTATGACGCGATTGGCGGTCGGGCAGGCATTCCACAGCATGTGAGGCTGTTCGCAGAGAATTTCGGTCAGTCCCCGGTTGGCGCGCTGGGCCGCTACTACGAGTATATTGGCGGTTTGTACGTGCCCACATTCCCGGTCGTCATCCTCGATGCCCTTGATCGGGAGGGCCGTTGGGGCGACCATCGCGAGTTCATCCGGGTCGGTATCCCGGCCATTCGCGTCATGGAGTCGCAGGAAAATCCCGATCTGGTCAACTCCAATCTGGACACCTGGGATCTCATCGATTACGATTATTTGCAGCAGGCCACCCAGCTGAACCTGGCTGTCGCCGCTAATCTGGCGGGTGCGCCCGGTTCGCCGCCCCCGCCGCTCATCGCCACCATGGCCCAGCCGGGCTCGTATCTGCTGACATGGCCGGTTGATGAAGACGCGGAAGGGTATGCGATCTCATTCCGCCCTCTTGATTCGCCCTATTATCCGGCGTTTCGCTTTGTCAAAGCGAACAGGGCGGGCAATGTCGCCCTGACCGGGCTGGACCCCAACACCACCTATGCGGTCAGTATGGCGGCGTTGGACGGCAACGGTCGCGTCAGCCACTTTACGCCGGAACAGATGGTTGGGCCAGGCGCGGGTGTGGCCGAAACGGTTGGTCAGTAGAGCAGATTAAGGCTGCGGGTCCGGGCTGGGTGGTTGGGCGTTGAGGAGCGTCGTCAGATAGTTGACCCGCTCCAGAATGGGCAGCGTTTCCCATGCTTCGGCCATTCGTGGTTGACCCCACTCTTGAACAAAGGCCGGCACGATTTCCACCTGTCGCACCCCGTCTTCGTCCAGCCAGACGTTCAGCACGGCCGTTTCCGGCGGCCCTTCGATATTGAACGCAAAGTTACCCAGCCCGTAGACAATCACCCCATCCAGATAGCGCTGGACGCCCTGCAGAATGTGGGCGTGGTGGCCGATGACCAGATCGGCCCCGGCCTCAATGGCCGCGTACGAGGCGGCCACCTGGGGCTGGCTTGGTTCCTCGATGTACTCATACCCACTGTGCAGCTGCACCACAACCAGATCAACGTCATCCCGAACCGCGGCAACGTCGGCGCGGATGCGCTCCGGATCGGCCCAGGCCAGTCCGGGTGTGTCTGCGGTGGCGGTCCAACTGGCCGTGTCGAAGTTGGTCAGCGCTTCGACCGGCACATGTACGTAGCCGAGAAACGCGACGGTGAAGTCGCCGATAGTGGCGATGTGGGGCGCATGGGCGGCCGTTTCATCCGCTCCCGCGCCGACCACGGCGACGCCCTGTTCTTGTAAGAGGTCGATCCCCTGCAGCAGCGCGTCCGGGCCGAAGTCGAGGGCGTGATTGTTGGCCAGCGATACAAGGTCGATACCTGCCCGCGCCAGTGATTCGGCCGCCGCGGGTGGTGACTGGAAGCGATAATGCTTGGCTGCTGGCTCGCCCACGTCGCCCAGAGACGATTCGAAGTTGCCGGTGGTATAGTCGGCGGCCTGCAGTGCAGGGGCGACTTCGAGGAACGGGTAGTCGACACTGCCCTGGGTGATTGCCTGACCGAGCGCCCGGTCGAGCATGATGTCGCCGACGGCCGCCATGTGGATGGCCGCAGGCGGCGTGAGTTCGGCTGCCAGGTAGGGGATCAGTTCTGTCGTGGCTGCCTCCGCCCCTGACGCGGACACCAGCGACCATTCGTCGCGATAGGGATAGCTGGCGTCGTGCGGGTGCAGCCCGTCAACGCGCAGCGCCTTGAGATCAGGCGTCATGGCTGACCACGGAATCGGCTGGGCCAAACGATGGCCATCAGTCAGAATGCTTTCAGCCTCCAGCGCGTTCACCCACGCCCAGTTGGCGGTGAACGGCACCGCCAGGGCCAATGGCTCGTCACGCACCAGTGCGCCCGCAGCGCCCGGTTCGAGGGCGACCTGCGCCGTCCCATTGGCCAGGGCGGCCGCCGGGTCGTCGGTGGTGGTGATGGTCCAGGCGAATGCTCGACTGTCGCTGGCTGAAAGCGCGTCGACTGCCAGCAGCGCAGCCGTCTCCCACAAAGGCGGCACAGCCAACGTGATGGCTGGCAGGGGCGTTGGTGTCAAGGTTGGCAGCGGCGTGGCGGTAGCCGTCGGCTCAACGGTCAGGGTGGTCGTGGCTGTGGCTGGCGGCGGCGGGGTGGGCGAAGGGAGTGCCGTAGTGGGCTGGGCTGTGGCGACGCTGGCGACGGCCGTCGTCGCTGCGGCTGCCGGCGGGTCTGCTGGTGGTGGGCTTGTGGAGCAGGCGGCCATGGCCAGCGCGACCACAAGCATACACAGACCGCGGAGTATTGCTTGGCGTTGTCCCATCAAGAGTTCTCCGGCACGCAGGGTGGAGGCTCACTCTGCAGCTGGTACTCGGTCAGCGAGATCCCGCTCTCCCGTAGAAATGTGGCCATGTCGACGCCGACAAAGCGCCAATGCCACGGCTCATAGAAAAATCCGGTCGTTTCTTGTGCTTCGCGGGAGTAGCTGAGGGTGAAGCCATACTGGTGCGCATTCTCCAGCAGCCAGATGCCTTCGCTCGTCTTGTAGAACCAGGTATGAAACTCGATATCTTCCTCGCCCACAATCTCCGGCAGCTCCGGCGAGCCGAAGTCAACCACGGTGCCCAACTGGTGCTCGCTGAAGCCGGGCGGGGCGCTCAGGATGCCGGCCCGTTCCGGTTCCAGCGTATGCCACTTCTCGTTGGCAATGGCCTGGGCTGAATAGCTGCGATAGCCGGAGATGACCTGGGGCTGCAGCCCCGCTTGCTGCATGGCGGTGACCATTTCCACAAGCGGCCCGGTGACCACCTCGCGAATCTCGTTTGGATAGCCGAGCGTGACTTCCGACGGCAGGTAGTCGGACAGCGGTACCAAATCGGCCGGCGCATAGTTGCGGCTCAGACCGTAAGTCAGTGTCACCACCGTAAATAGATCGTCGTTGGGCACGCGCTGACTGCAGGAGATGGTCCGGTCCGGTGTCGCTGTTGGGACGACGGTGGGCGTGGCCGTGGGCGGCGGAACGGGCGTCGGCGTGGCAGGCGGCGTTGGGGTGGGCGGCGTGGTCGGGAATGGAGAAGCGGTTGCCGTAGCTGCCGGCAGCGTCGGTGAGGCGGTCGCGGTCGCAGCCAGCACCACAGGCTCGCTGACGGCCGCCATCGCGCCTGAGTTGGCCGGCGCACAGCCGGCCAGCAGTCCCAGGCCGGCCAGCCCGACCAGCAAGCGTGTGAGTTGGTTCCACCTGCGTTTCATGGTTCGTGGTCCGGTCTCCGACCCGGACCGGAGTGATTGTACCTATATCGGAGCGACAAGGAAACGAGCCGCCGGTGTTCTAAGCTTGGTTAGCGCCGGGCGTGGCTGGCCGGAATAGTGGCGCAAGAACCGGGATGAATTTGGCTCCAGAGTGGCGTAGAATGGGGCCATGTCTCGCAATCAATCCACTTTGGCCGGAGCTGGTCCGACCCCGGTCGCCTACCGTGTCTGACAACGTTCGTAATCTGCTCTGGCTGCTGCTGCTGGCCGCGCTGTGGGGCCCGTCCTTTCTGTTTATGAAAGTGGCGGTGGCCGAAGTGCCGCCCCTGTCGATCGCCGCTTCTCGGGTGCTGATTGGCGCGGCGTTCCTCCTGATTGTGCTGCGTTTGCAGCGGAAGCAGCTGCCCCGCGACCGGCGCGTGCTCAAGGACCTGGCCATTGTGGCGCTGGTGCACAATGCGCTGCCATTCGTCCTCTTTGCCTGGGGCGAGCAGTATATCAGCAGCGCCCTGGCATCGATATTGAATGGCACAACGCCCCTCTTCACGATCATCCTGGCCCACTTCTTCGTGGCCGGTGACCGGTTGACGGTGCCCAAAGTGATTGGCGTCCTGCTGGGTTTTGGCGGATTGCTGCTGCTGGTTGCGCCGTCGCTGGTAGGCGGCCTACAGGCGTCGACGCTGGGGATATTGGCTGTGACGGTGGCGGCCGCTTCCTATGGCGTGGCTATCGTCTACACACGCAACCATCTGCGCGGCTTGCCGCCGCTGGTTGCGCCGGGTACTCAGCTTACAATAGCTACCATCTACTTGCTGCCGCTGGCGCTGGTAGTCGATCAACCGTGGACGCTGCCCGCGCCCTCACCCGCCGCGGCCCTCTCGCTGCTGGCGTTGGGTGTAATGGGGACAGGGCTGGCGTTTGTGGTCTACTACCGGCTGCTGGAAACTGCGCCGCCGACCTATGTGTCGATGGTGACCTACGTCATCCCCGTCTTTGGGGTCTTGCTTGGCGTGTTGGTCTTGGGTGAGGAGTTGACCTGGATGACCCTGGCGGGCTTTGTCCTCATCCTGGCCGGCGTCATGATTGTCAATGGGTTGTTCCAGCGTCGCGGCGTGCCGGAGCCGGCTGCGCCAATCGCCCCGCTCGACTAGCCTGTCGGAGCGCCCCAGCCGCCGCCGCCGGGCGTCTCGATGACCAGCGTGTCGCCTGCCTGCAGGGTAAAGGTCGCCTTGCCCGGCAGCTCAATGACCTGATCTCCGCGGATGATCCAGTTGTGGCCGCACGCCGCTGGTTCGCCCCCTTGTAGACCGTACGGCCTGATCTCCCGCCGCTCACTGGTCAGAGTCACGGTGACCGGCGTCAGGAAGCGGATCGCCCGCTCAAGCCCGTCACCGCCCTGATGCAGGCCTGCTCCGCCGGAGCCACGCCGCAGCCGGTAGCTTTCGATCTGCAGCGGGTAGCTGTACTCCAGCGCCTCGACCGGTGTGTTGCGCGTGTTGCTCATGTGGACGTGGACGCCGCTCGCGCCACTCGCCTCCGGGCCCGCTCCCGCGCCACCGCCAATCGTCTCGTAATAGGCGAACTGCCGCGAGGGAGCGGCCCACTCGTCTGGATAGGTCCCGCCAAAGGTGACGTTGTTCATCGTGCCCTGGCTGGCCGCAGGAATGAGTTCCGGCAGCGCCAGGGCCAGCGCCCCAAAGACGACATCGACCACGCGCTGCGAGGTTTCGACGTTGCCGGCGGCGACGGCGTGGGGCGGGTATGGATCGAGCAGCGAACCGGCCGGTATGACGACGGTTAACGGTGCAAATAGCCCATCGTTCATCGGCAGTTCGGTTTCCAGCTGGGCCGCGGCCACACAGCGCAGACAGTAGACGACGGCCGATTGGACAATGGCCGGTACAGCGTTCAGATTGCCTGCCACCGCTGCCGTCGTCCCGGTGAAGTCGGCCGTCAGGCTGTCTCCGGCGATGGTCACTGTCACGCAGATCGGTAGGCGGTCCTCTGTTTGCCCATCGTTGTCGAGCGCGTCGCGGAAGGCATAGCGGCCGTCGGGGATGTCGCTGATTGCCGCGCGCGTGAGCGTTTCGGCGTAGCTCAACAGGTCGTTGGCCTGAGCCAGGGTCTCGGACAGCGTGTAGGTCGCCACAATCTCTTGCAGCCGCCGCTCGCCAACCGCGTGGGCGGCCAGTTGGGCGGCCAGGTCGCCGTCCCGCTCCCACGGCGTGCGGACGTTACGCAGGATAAGCGACCATAACGCTTCGTTGCGCTCGCCCCCGGCGACCAGCTTCACAGGCGGGATGATCAACCCTTCCTGGTACAGCTCCGTGGAAAGCGGCATGGAGCCGGGCGACATACCGCCGACATCGGCATGGTGGGCGCGGCTGGCCACGTAGAAAGACGGAACGGTTTCCGCAGGCGTTGTGAAGACAGGCGAAACGAGGGTGATATCCGGGAGATGATTGCCGCCCAGATACGGATCATTCAGGATGACCACGTCCCCCGGAGAAAAAGGAGCGCACCGGGCGACGGCTGCCCGCACTGACGCGGGCATGGCGCCGAGATGGACCGGGATGTGGGCGGCCTGCGCCAACATTCGCGCTTCGCCTTCCCCGCCCAGGAACAGCGCACAGCTGTAGTCGAGACGCTCCTTGATATTAGGACTATACGCCGTGCGGCCAAGCGTGACCCCCATCTCTTCGGCTACCGAAGCGAAGAGATGGTTGAAGATGGTCAGTGTTACGGCGTCGGCAGGCATCGTCCGGGACCGCCTAATCTTTGTAAATGGGCAGATTGTCCAGGGCAATGACTTGAGACCAGTCGGCGTCGCCTTCGGTGAAGACGGCGGCGACACTGGAGACGCTCCCACCGGCTGCTTCGACCAGCGCTTCCATCGCCTTCAACGTGCTGCCCGTGCTGACCACATCGTCCACCAGGATAGCGCGGCGGCCGTTGATGAACGCCTTGTCTTTCTCATCCAGGAACAGCGTTTGCGGCTGGCCGGTCGTAATCGACACCGTGTCGGCGCTGATGACGTCGCCCATGTAGCTCTTGTACGTCTTGCGTAGAACCACGTAGGGCAAACCCATCAGGGCGCTCATCTCGTAGATCAGAGGAATGCCCTTGGCTTCGGCGGTGACGAGGACTTCAGCCGGCGTGTCACGCAACTTTTCGGCCAGAGCAGCCGAGGCGGCCTTGACCACATAGGTGTCGCCCAACATATTGAACACGGCAATGCGCACGCCTGGAGCAACTTCGAACAGCGGCAGGTGCCGGATCAGCCCGGCGATTTCAACAGTG
Organism: uncultured Chloroflexia bacterium; assembly: GCA_963715935.1. Taxonomy (GTDB): domain Bacteria; phylum Chloroflexota; class Anaerolineae; order Promineifilales; family Promineifilaceae; genus Promineifilum. The sequence continues at coordinate 430,205 of CAVQSM010000013.1, forward strand.
TAAGTATCTCGAGGGGTCATGAGTACGGATCTCCTTGAACTCGGGTAGAATGAGTTTACCGTACGAGACGACCCTGACAAGGAGTAAGGCAATGAAAGGTATCACGGTGCGCGGCGAGAAGGACGATCCGGTGCTGGTTTGGGAAGAGATGGCTGATCTGGTTGCCGGGCCGGGCGAGCTTCTGGTCGACGTCAAGGCGACGGCTGTCAATCGAGCCGACCTTTCTCAAGCGAGAGGCAACTACCCACCACCGCCGGGAGCCAGTGAGATCCTGGGACTGGAAATGGCGGGGGTTGTGGCGGCTGTGGGAGACGATGTCACCACCTGGCGCGTGGGCGATCGCGTCTGTGCCTTGCTGCCCGGTGGCGGCTACGCAGAACAGGTTGTCGTGCCTGCCGGCATGCTGACGCGCATCCCTGACGACTGGTCATTCACCGACGCGGCCGCCATCCCTGAAGTGTGGATGACCGCCTATCTCAACTTGTTCATGGAAGGTGGGCTGCAGCCGGGAGAGAGCGCGTTGATCCATGCCGGGGCCAGCGGTGTGGGGACAGCCGCCATTCAGCTGGTAAACTCAGCAGGCAGCCGCGCCTTTGTGACGGCCGGCAGCGACGAGAAACTGGAACGGTGCCGGGAGCTGGGCGCCACGCTGACAGTCAACCGCAAGCGTGATGATTTCCTGACGGCCGTCATGGAGGCGACTGACGGGGCGGGTGTCGATGTGATTCTTGATCCGGTCGGCGCGGCCTATCTGGAGCGCAACATCAAGGCGCTGGCCCGCTTTGGCCGGCTAATCCACATTGGTCTGTTGAGTGGTTCCCGGGCGGAGCTGGACCTGGGGCAGGTGATGGGCAAGCGGCTGATGCTGAAAGGGTCCACCTTGCGGACTCGCCCCCTGGCGGAGAAGATTGACATAACAAAGAGAATCGAGCGCGATGTCTGGCCGAAGCTGGTTGATGGCACCTTCTCGCCAATCGTCGACACTGTCTTTCCCATAGCTGAAGCGCAGGCGGCCCACCAGTACGTGGCCGAGGATCGCAACGTTGGCAAGGTGATCCTGGAGGTGGCCGGCGCGTAGACCTGACAGATTTCAGTTAGATCCCGCATCATATCATGATTGGGTCCAAAATCTGTCAGGTCTTGCCTCGACCCACGCGTAGACCGCTTTGACGCCCCCACTGGCGACGGTTATACTTCCCCGCTATGCGACTTTCACGATCATTTGGCAAGACCTTGCGCGATGCGCCGGCTGAGGCTGAGATGACCAGCCACCAGCTGCTCATTCGCGCCAACTACATTCGTTCCAACGGGGCCGGCATCTACACCTTTATGCCCCTCGGCTACCGCGTGCTGCGGAAGATCTGGCAGATCATGGCCGAAGAGATGGATCACATTGACGGCCAGGAGATGTGGATGCCCAATCTGCATCCGGCTGCGCTGTGGCAGGCGACGGGCCGCTGGGACTCCGTGGACGTGCTCTACAAAGTAGAACAGAACAACCGCGAGTACGCTCTCTCGGCCACCCACGAGGAGATTGTCGTCGATCTGGCCCAGCGCGAGATCGAAAGCTATCGCGATCTGCCGCGCATGGTCTACCATATCAGCAAGAAGTTCCGCGATGAGTCGCGCCCGCGCGGCGGTCTGCTGCGCCTGCGTGAGTTCATCATGAAGGACGCCTACACGCTCGACCCCGACGAAGCGACGTTCGACGCCTACTACCCGCGTATGTTGCAGGCTTATGTCAACATATTCGAGCGTTGTGGCGTGGAGACGGTGATGATCGACGCCGACGTTGGCTCGATGGGCGGCAAGACGTCCCACGAGTTCACCGTCCCGCACCCGCAGGGTGAGGACACGTTCATCGGCTGCGACAACTGCGACTACGCCGCCAACGTGGAAGCGGCCGAATTTGTCCGCGAAGGCGACAAGCCCGCCGAACTGGCGGCGCTGGAAAAGGTGGCGACACCGGATTGCAAGACGATTGCCGACGTGGCCGCTTATGTGGGCGTGCCCACCAGCCAGACCGGCAAGGCCGTCTTTTACTGGTGGCAGCCGACCTACACCGACACGGCCAACGGCCGCCTGCTTTTCGCCGTGGTGCGCGGCGATCTGAACATCAACGAGGTCAAGCTGGTCAACGCCGTCGGTGGCGGCTTCCTGCGCGAGGCGAGCGACGCCGAAATCAAGTCGGTGGGCGCGGTACCTGGCTACGCTTCCGGTATTGGGCTGGAGATCGCCCCGTCGTTGGAGAGCGAAACCGGCGTCTGGATGGTGGGCGACCTGTCGCTCGAAGCAGGCGGCAACTTCGTGGTGGGCGCCAACGAAGATGGCTACCATTACACGGGGGCCAACTACCCGCGCGACTTGAAAGTGACTCTGCTGGCTGACATCGCCCAGGCTGATGACGGGCACAAATGCCCGGTCTGCGGCGGCCGTATCGAGTCGCGGCGCGGCATCGAGACCGGCCACTGCTTCAAGCTGGGCACCCGCTACAGCGCGGCCGTCGGCGCGACCTACCTGGACGAAAACGGCCAGCCCCAGCCGATCTACATGGGCTCCTACGGCATCGGCCTCGACCGGCTGATGGCCGTCATCGTCGAGCTGCACAATGACGACGACGGCATCATCTGGCCAGACAGCGTTGCTCCGTACCAGGTGCATCTACTGCATCTGGGCAAAGAAGGGGACGGCACGCGCGAGCAGGCCGACGCGCTGTACGACCAACTGCTGGCTGCCGGTCTGGAAGTGCTCTACGACGACCGCGACGGTGTTGGCGCCGGTGTCAAGTTCAAGGACGCCGATCTGATGGGCGTGCCGTGGCGCGTGACGCTCTCCGGGCGCAGCCTGAAAAACGGCGGCGTGGAAGTGAAGCGGCGGGACGAGGCCGACCGGGAAGTTATCTCGATCGAGGCACTGCTCGAACGACTTGCCAGCTAGCTCTTCAGACTGAAACATCTGACAGTTTTCAGCCACCAGGCGGCCCGCACCCAGCGGGCCGCCTTTTTTGTGTGACGGCCAATGGCTCGCAGCCGGAGACTCCTCCCGGCGGCGGCCTGGGTGTGTCTCCTCACCAAAGTGAGCCATCAGAGGACATCGCGTGCTGTGTGCTCCGCATCATGTTGCACGATCTTTCGCTTACCGATTTAATGGGTCCGATTGCCGTCGCGCTGCTACATGACGTGAGTTAGAAGGCAGCTGCGCTGGACGCGATGGGGAGTGCGAACGCCAGCACGCCCCACTGAGCCATTATCTTGAATCAAGGAGGTCCCTTGGAAGAGAACAGCGTAACCGACTCAACTGAACAGGCCGCCGGCCCACCCCGGATATTGCTGTGGGTCGCCATTATCACCCTGCTGTTGGGCGGGCTGATGCTTGCGTTTGGTGTCTCCTTCGTAGCCGAAGCCAACGCCAGCCGGCAGTGGCCGACAGCTGAGGGAACCGTCGACAACGTGCGCATCACCTGGGATACCCTCAGCACGGATCCCGGCGTGCCCGACCGGGAGTATTTCTACCAGGTCTACTACAGCTACGAGGTCGACGGACAACCACATTCGAGCAACCGCTACTCGCTGGGCGAGGGGTCGACGGCCTCCGGACGGTGGTGGAACAGCGAGGAGGAGGCGCGCGAGGCCGCTTTCGACGCCTATACACCCTCGCAGGCGATCACCGTCTACTACGACCCGGCCGATCCCGCGTCGGCCGTTGTGAATCCGGGCGCCAACACCAGTACCTACATCCCGCTGATCTTTGGCGCGGTGCTGCTGATTGCCGGGCTGGCGCTGGTCTGGCTCTACCTGCGCCAACGGGCGTAGCCGGCGAACTGATCGGGCGGATCCCGTCTCCCATACCCTGCACGCGCGGGTCCACGAACAGTCTCCTGGCGGGGAACATTATGTAAAACGATTTGCCAAATCGTTCCACCCCAGGCCACCGGACTGACTAGTGACCCGACAGATTCTCGTACTTATCAAGCTGCGATCCCGCAACCACCTGAATTCTGCCAGGTCTTCACGGTCAACTGTCTCGCCCACCCCGCCCGCTCTGGTATGTGCGCCAATGCCTTTCCGCGGCTAAAATGACGGGATTCAAAGGGGGCAGACAAATGGCACAACGCAATACCTGGCAAGACAGCACCCACGAATTGGTCGATGTGGCCATGGGCCGGCGTTCGGCTGAGCTTGTGATCCGCAACGGCCGCTGGGTGAACGTCCACAGCGGCGAGATCATACCCGGCACTGATGTGGCCATCACTGGCGGCCGTATCGCCTATGTGGGCGAGGACGCGGGCCACACCATCGGCGAGCAGACCGCGGATCATTGAGGCCGACGGCCGCTATCTGGTTCCCGGCCTGTGCGATGCCCATATGCATGTCGAGAGCGGCATGGTCACGGTGACGGAGTTTGCCCGCGCTGTCATCCCGCACGGCACCACCAGCATGTTCATCGACCCGCACGAGATTGCCAATGTGCTGGGCTTGAGCGGCGTGCGGCTGATGCACGACGAGGCGGCCACGCTGCCGATCAATATCTACGTCCAGATGCCCAGCTGCGTTCCCAGCGCGCCCGGCCTGGAAACCCCCGGTGCGACCATTGGTCCCGATGATGTTACCGAGGCGATGACGTGGCCCGGCATAATCGGGCTGGGCGAGATGATGAACTTCCCCGGCGTCTTCATGGGCGATGACAAGATGCACGCTGAGATGGCGGCGACGATGGACGCCGGCAAAGTCATCGGCGGCCACTACGCTTCGCCCGATCTGGGGCGCGCCTTTCATGGCTATGTGGCGGGCGGTCCCGCCGACGACCACGAAGGCACGCGGCTCGAAGACGCGGTCGCTCGCGTGCGGCAGGGGATGAAGGCGATGCTGCGGCTTGGTTCGGCGTGGTACGACGTCGCCAGCCAGGTCAAGGCGATCACCGAGTTGGGCCTCGACAGCCGTAGTTTCATTCTTTGCACCGATGACTCCCACTCCGGCACGCTGGTCAACGACGGTCACATGGACCGGGTCGTGCGCCACGCGATTGCCCAGGGACTCAAGCCGATGACAGCGATTCAGATGGCGACGCTGAACACGGCCGTCCACTTCGGGTTGGAGAAAGAGATCGGCAGCATCACGCCGGGCCGCCGGGCCGACATCATTCTGACCAGTGACCTGCCATCGCTGCCGGTTGAACTGGTCATTGCTGGCGGTGAGGTGTTGGCGGAAGACGGCCGTATCCAGGTCGACATTCCTTCGTATAGCTATCCAAAGTTTGCGGTAGGGACGGTGAAGCTGGGCCGGGAGCTGGCGGCGGCCGACTTCGACATCGTTGCGCCCGGCCGCGCCCGGGTGACAGCGCAGGTGATTGGCGTGGTAGAGAACCAGGCTCCCACGCGGGCACTGACAGCCGAGCTGGTGGTCGCCGACGGGCTGGTGCAGAGCGACCCGGCACAGGACGTCTGCCAGATCGCGTTGGTCGAGCGCCACCGGGCGACAGGTGAGGTGACCAACGGCTTCGTCAGCGGCTTCGGCTTCAACGTACCTTGCGCCATTGCCAGCACCGTGGCCCACGACAGCCATCACATGATCGTCGTCGGCACGGACAAGGCAGACATGGCGCGTGCCGCGAATCGCCTGGGCGAGGTGGGGGGCGGGGTGGTGGTGTTCAAGGGCGGGCAAGAGATCGCGTTGGTCGAGCTGCCGATTGCCGGTCTGATGTCGACTGAGCGGGCCGAGGTCGTGGCGCAGAAAGCGGAGCGGATGGTGGCGGCGTTCCAGGCGTGCGGCTGTGAGTTGAACAATGCGTTCATGCAGCTCAGCCTGCTGGCCCTCGTCGTCATCCCGGAGCTGCGCATCTCCGACAAGGGGCTGGTGGATGTGCGGACGTTTGAAGTGGTCGATCTGCTGGCCTGATAGACCGTCTATCTGCACTCGTCATGCCGAACCACCGCCCGCTTGCCGATATGCCCCCGGCCTTCCAAGCCATCTGCGATGCGTTCGTCGTCGGCCTCAAAGCAACCCTGGGTGATAAGCTCTACGGCGTCTATTTGTATGGCGCGGCCGTTTTCGCCGACGGTGGGCCGGCGCAGGATGTGGATTGCCACGTCATCCTGAATAGCCGGTTGTCTGAGACTGAACGGCAGGAGATTGGCGCCTTGCATACCCGGCTGGCCGAAGCATATCCTCCGCTTGGCGCCGAACTGGACGCTTACTTCATCCTGTACGATGCGGCGCGATTGCCGGAGAACCCCCAACACCAGCTGCGGTCCGACATCTATGACAACGCCTGGGCCTTGCACTCCGCCCACATCCGGGCGGGCCAGTACGAGACGCTATCCGGCCCCGCACCGGACGATATCTTCCCGGCCCCGACCTGGACGGCCGTTGCCTCGGCCCTCGACAACGAACTTGCTTTTGTGCGCGCAAATACTCGCTATCCTGCATTCTGCATTCTAAATCTCTGCCGGATCATCTATAGTTTTCAGACGCGCGATGTGGTCGTCTCGAAGCGTTTCAGCGGCCAATGGGCCCGCGGGAGGTACCCGGAATGGGCGTCGTTGATTGCTGCGGCTGAACGTTATTACGATCGGGCGGACGCTCTGGCGACCGAACTGGAGCTGGTGGACAGTGAGCTGGACGCCTTTCTGCGCTTCGCCGAGGCCGAGATTCGCGCGGCCCGGAGCACGCAGCCATGACCACCATGCGGACCGCTTCGGACTATCCGGCTCTGCTGTACCTACTCCGCCAACTCTGGAGTGGTCTCCCGCGAACGGCCTCCACAAAGAACCCGTTGACAGCCAACATTATGTAAAACGATTTGCCAAATCGTTCCCCCACAACCACCATCCTGCCCGATTCTTGCGCTAATTTGCCTCAACCGATTCGCGCCCCCCTCAACCGACTCACATTGAGCGACGCGAACAGTTGTGCTATAGTGGCCAGCGAACCCACACCACTGACAAAAGGAGATTCCCTATGGCAACCGACGACAAGGCAATGAACACGCAGCTGCGCAATATTGAGGAGCAGACCGGCAAGTCGATCGATGACCTGATCCAGAGCGGGCTGGCCACCGGGCAGGAGAAGCACACGGCGCTGCGCAAATTCTACCAGGACGAGTTTGGCCTTACCTATGGCAACGCCAACGCCCTGGCCATTCTTGCTCGCGACAAAACGAAAGGGTCAGCCGGGAAGGAAGAGAACTTCCTCGACACGCAGTACAGCGGCAAGAAAGAAGGGCTGCGGCCGATCTATGATGCGCTGGCGGCCGAAGTGGAGAAGTTTGGCGACGACGTGGAGTTGGCGCCCAAGCGCACCTACGTCAGTCTGCGTCGCAACAAGCAGTTTGGGCTGATCCAGCCTTCGACGGCGACGCGCGTGGATGTGGGCATCAATCTCGCCGGAGTGGACCCCACCGACCGGCTGGAGGCGTCGGGCAGCTTCAACTCAATGGTCAGCCACCGCGTCCGGCTCGCTTCCCCGGCGGACGTGGACGACGCCTTAATCGGCTGGCTGCGGCAGGCGTACGACGCCGCCTGATCGGGCTTGGCGGCTAATGGGCGCCGCCCCGGACCATCCCCGGCGCGGCGTCCTCTTCTGCCCCCGGTTTGAGGTTGCGGCGGGAAATGAAGTAGAGCGCTCCCATCAGACCGCCCCAGAAGAGAAACAGGATGGTTGCGCCCGTCGCCTGCAGCAGCAGCCCGCCCATGATCGGCGCAAAAATGTTGGCCAGGCTGAGGAAAGCGGCCGAAATACCCAGGATGCTGCCGATTTCCATCGGACTAACTCGTTTGGTGATAAGGCTGTTGATCGTCGGTTGGAGGATGCCGCCGCCAACAGCGACCGGGATCATGGCCACCAGCAACCACACCAGTCCCAACCAGCCAGAATTACCTTCTGCGGGCGGTTCAACCGGCGTGTTGATGAATCCGGACCCTTCCCGGTTGCTGTCCGGTGAGTTCAATTCTTGACGGATTTCGGTCTCGGAGTACCAGGGCGGCGGTTGGCGAGGCGTGAAGGCGATGGCCAGCAAGCCGATGGACAGCAGGGCCAGCCCGGCGTAGATCATGCGCCGGTCGCCGAAGCGGCGGCTCCAGCGGCCGACCAGCCCACCTTGCACGGCGACGATTATCACGCCAACGAAGATGAAGATCGCCGTATTCCCGACGGCATTCAGCCCCAGCCGTCCCAGCGTGAAGAGCGCCAACAGCTGCTCGAAGCCGCCGAAAGCGATCTGTTGGGCGAAGATGAGGATGAGCAGCAGACCGATGGCCGGATTGCGAAGCGCGTCGGCCATCGCCCCGAAGCCACGACTGGTTCGCGTCGCGTTGTCACCTCGTTCCTCTTCCGGCAGCGTCTCCTTGAACAGGAACGTGGTCAGCATGATGGAGGTCAGCGAGAACCCGGCGGCGATGAACGCGGGCACGCGGTAGTCGTTGCCACTGAGGGACAGGCCGATGCCGGCAATGGCCGGACCAAGCACAAAGCCCAGCCCAAACGCCGCGCCAATAAGTCCCAAACCCTGCGTGCGGTTCTTCTCGGTGGTCACATCGGTGATGGCTGCCTGGGCCGTGGCGATGTTGGCTCCAGAAATGCCGTCGATCAGCCGTGACAGAAACAACACGGGCAGTGTTGTGGCGAAGCCCAACATCAGAAAGCCGATGAACGTGCCGATCTGGCTGACGATGAGGACGGGTTTCCGACCGTACCGGTCGGACAGCCGGCCGAGAATGGGTGCGCCGATGAACTGCATGGCCGGGTAAGCTGCGCTCAGTAACCCCACCACAAATGGACTGGCCTCAAACCGGGTCGCATACAGGCCGAGCAGCGGCAGGATGATCGTGACGCCGAGCAGATCGACGAAGACAATGACAAAAATCGGTAAGACCCGTTTGAAATCGAACTTGTCGGGATCGGGCTGGGTCGGAGACGAATCGCTTTGCATGGCTCACCTTCCTAGTGATGGTTAAGTGTAGACCTTTCGCGGTGGCCGTCAAATAGGGCACACGCCGGCAGAAGGCGCGTTCTCGGGCGAGCCGGGCGACCATCTGGTGGCCCGGTGAGAGGGGCTTGGATACACTGGAGCGATGTTGACGAGCGATCTGGTGCGGCAGGCTGTGGCTCAATATGACGCGTACGAGATGGATGCGCTGCCGCCTGCTTTGCAGCGCAACAGCCTGCACTATCATTATCTGAGCATCTACCCATCGCTGGGCGAGATGCTGCCGCTGCTCCGCCGCCGCGCGACCGTCTTACCCGGATATCATCCACAACGCCTACATCCACATTCCGTTCTGTTCTGGCGTGTGCGACTTCTGCAGCTACTATCTTCTGCCGCTTGGCGCGACCCGGGACGACCAGATCGACGCCTACCTGAAGCTGGTGCAGCAGGAGCTCGACTTCCACGCCCGGCAGTCGACGCTCGATATCACCTATCTGTTTATCGGCGGTGGCACGCCCAGCCTCATCCCGCCAGATTCGCTCGACCGGCTGCTAGGTTTCATGGGCGAGCGCGGCTATCTGAATCCCGCGGTGATGGGAACGGTGGAGCTTCACCCGGAGTTCTTCGGCGATCAGCAGCGGGCGCGGCGGTTTCTGGCGGTGATGGAGCGGCACCATCTGCGGCGCGTCAGCATCGGCTACCAGTTGGCCGACGAGCCTCTGCTGGCGGCGACACGTCGCCGGCATCGGGCCACATTCCTCGACGACGCCATGAGGCTGCTGCGCGACGAGGGGCTGCTCATCAATCTGGACCTGATGTACGGCATGGCGGGCCAATCATTGGCCAGTTGGGAAGCGACGCTGGCGACAGTCCTCGCCGCCGCCCCCGACTCCATTGCCACCTACTATCTGTTTGTGAGCCAGGGCACGGCGTTGGTGCGGCAGGTGAATGCGGGCCGGGTGCAGCTGCCCGATCACCGGCACAGTCAAATCCAGCACCTGATGGCCCAGCTCTATCTGGAAGCAGCCGGCTATTACGAACTTCCCAACGATTTCTATGCGCGTGACGTGGCGAACGCGGAGACGTTTCGTCAGGAGCGTCTGCCGTCACAGGCGGTGATGCTGCCCATTGGGCCGGGGGCGTATGGCCACTACGACCAGACCCAGGTGGCGAATGTGTTCGACTTGCCTGCTTACAAGCGGTTGATCGAGGCCGGTGACAGCCCGCTGTGGCGCGGCTACCGGCTGAGTAAGGACGAGGCGCTGCGTCGCGATATTATGTTCTCCTTCAAGAACGACCCGCATCTAGACCTGGCGCTGTTTCGCCGGCAGCATGGGACGGATCCGCTGGCTGCCTTCCCGGCGCTGTTCGAGCGCCTGCTGGCCCTCGACCTGATTGTCGCGGAGCCGGAACGCATCCGGTTGACGCGCAAAGGGCGGTTGATTGTAGAAGAGATTGGCCAACTCTTCCGCATACCCAATCTAACGGTAGACAGGAGTCGCTGGAATGGCGAGGGACCGCTCCTTGAGAAGCACAACTTCGCCGCTACCTATCCGTTGGAGAGCTGGACGCAGCGGGAACCGATCGTGCGTCCCTCATAGATTCGACGCGGGCCGCGACAAACGATACAGTTGAGGACAATTATGGCAGACGAAAGACGACCCCGTGTCCTGATAGGAAAGCCCGGCCTCGACGGCCACGACCGCGGCGCGAAAGTGACCGCTCGTGCATTGCGTGACGCAGGCATGGAGGTGATCTACACCGGCTTGCGCCAGACGCCGGAGATGATCGTCTACGCCGCCGTGCAGGAAGATGTCGACGCCATCGGCCTCAGCATCCTGTCCGGCGCCCATATGCCGATCATGGAGCGCATTCTTGAGTTGATGGCTGAGAACGAGATGCAGGGCGTGCCCATCTTCCTGGGTGGCATCATCCCGGATGAGGACGCTGCGACTCTGGAGTCGATGGGCGTGACCGGCGTCTACGGACCGGGCACCAATCTTGACGATGTCGTGACGGCCGTCCGCGCGGCAGTCGCGGCTTATCGCGCCTAACGTGGCAGCGTGGGCCACCGGAAAAGACGACCCTGAGAGCCAGCAGCGAGTGTGCGTCACACGCCGTTTCACGCACGGTGCCTTGCTTCCGGGGCAACGGTTGATCGGACACTGTCGCCCCTAGAACAAATTGTCGTATAATGGCGGCTGATTCGCGGACAAGCGGGCGCGCCAGCAGTGCGACGCCTTCGCCCAGCCCGGACCAGACGCTATGGCAACACCAAAACCGATGCCGGACCGGCCGATAGATCCCCAGCAACAGCAAGACGACCAGGGCCTTGATCTCATGCTTCGGCCGCAGTACCTGTCGCAGTTCACCGGCCAGGACACGCTGAAAGCCAATCTCATCATTCTCATCGAAGCGGCCAAGGGGCGCGGTGAATCCCTTGACCACGTCCTGTTCCACGGCCCGCCGGGTCTGGGCAAGACGACGCTGGCGCAAGTGGTGGCCAATGAGATGCAGGTCAACATGCGCCACACCGCCGGCCCGGCTATCGAACGGGCCGGCGACCTGGCCGCTATCCTGACCAACATGCGCGCCGGCGACATCCTCTTCATCGACGAAATCCACCGCCTGGGTCGGGCTGTGGAGGAGATTCTCTACCCGGCGATGGAAGATTTCGTACTCGACATCATTGTCGGCAAGGGGCCGGGGGCGAAGAACGTGCGCCTCAAGCTGCCGCGCTTCACGATTATCGGAGCGACGACGCGGCTGGCACTTATCACCTCCCCGCTGCGCGCCCGCTTCGGCGCGGCGTACCGGATGGACTTCTACGACCTGCCGGCCATTGAGGCGATCATCACGCGTGGAGCGACTGTGCTTGAGGTGCCCATCGACTCCCCCGGCGCGGTCGAGATCGCCCGGCGTGCCCGTGGCACACCTCGCGTGGCGCTGCGGCTGCTGCGGCGCGTTCGCGACTATGCCCAGGTGCGGGCCGAGGGCGAGATTACGGCCGCTACAGCGATTGCGGCGCTGGACCTGCTGGAGATTGACGACCTCGGTCTGGATGATCTCGACCGGCGCGTGCTGCAAACAATTATCGAGAAGTTCGGTGGTGGGCCGGTCGGGCTGGAGACGATTGCCGCCACCATCAGCGAAGAGTCGGACACGATTATGGATGTGGTCGAACCGTATCTGCTGCAGCTGGGCTTTGTGGAGCGTACCGCCCGCGGTCGCGTCGCCACACCACACGCCTACCGTCATTTGGGCCTCGCGCCGCCGCAGAACATGGCCACCATCCAACCGGGGCTGTTCGACGCTGACAGCAGCGAGGAGTGACGGGCGACGATGGCTGAGACAGGTCGGGTGCTGCTGTTCATGGGCCTGGGCATCGCCTTTCTGGGAGCGCTGCTGTTTGTTGGCGGCCGTCTCTTTCCCTGGCTGGGCAACTTGCCGGGCGACATCCGCAACGAAGGCGAAAACGGCAATTTGTTCATCCCCATTACCACAATGATTCTGGTCAGTATCGTGGGCACAATCATGCTTAATCTGCTGCTTCGCTTCTTTCGCCGGTAGTCATACCCTTGAGCCGCCTGATCCTGTTCAACAAACCGTATCACGTCCTCTGTCAATTCACCGACCGGGAGGGCCGGGCCACGCTGGCCGACTACATCGACGTGCCCGACGTCTACGCGGCTGGGCGGTTGGACTACGACAGCGAAGGGCTGCTGGCGCTGACCGACGACGGCCGCCTCCAACAAGCCATCGCCGACCGCAGCCAGAAGCTGCCCAAGACGTACTGGGCGCAGGTGGAGAACATCCCCGGCGAGGAGGCGCTCCGGCAGCTCCGCCAGGGTGTGACGCTGAACGATGGCCCGACGCGCCCGGCGAAGGCTCGTCTCATTGAACCACCCAGCGTCTGGCCCCGCACGCCGCCCATCCGCTACCGGGCCAGCATCCCCACCGCCTGGCTGGAGCTGACCATCACCGAAGGGCGCAACCGGCAGGTGCGGCGCATGACGGCCGCCGTTGGCCACCCCACGCTGCGCCTCATCCGCTGGTCAATCGGCCCCTGGCGGCTCAATCAACTGCAGCCCGGCGCCTGGGCAGAGCTGCCGTTTCCGGAGGCGTGGCTGCGCGAGCAGCAAGCCGGCGGCGGCAAACGCTCTGGTCGGAGGTCGCGCCAATGAGTGACCAGCCGCCCCCCGTGCCGTCTGAGGCGATCACGATTCTCGGCGTGCCCGTCCACCTGATTACGGCCGATGACACGCTGGCTCGTGTGGCGGCGTTCATGGAAGAGTCGCGGCTGCACCAGATTGCCACCGTCAACCCGGAGTTCGTCATGACCGCCCAGGACGACGCCTCGTTTCGGGCTGTGCTGGAGACGGCCGATCTCTGCCTCGCCGACGGCATCGGCTTGGTCTACGCCTCCCGCTATCTGGGACGGCCTCTGCCGGAGCGCGTGCCGGGGTCGGAGCTGGTCTACCGGCTGGCGGAACAGGCGGCCGAGGCAGGCTGGTCGCTGTTCCTACTGGGGGCGGCGCCCGGTGTGGCGGAGGAAGCGGCCGCTATCTTGCAGGCACGCTATCCTGGCTTGCAAATCGCCGGGACATACGCCGGTTCGCCCGACCCGGCCGAGAATGAGGAGATCGTGGCCCGCATCAACGCCAGCGGAGCGCAGATGTTGTTCGTGGCCTACGGCGCGCCCCGGCAGGATATGTGGATCGCTCGCAACCGGGAAGCGCTGCCGCATGTGCGCGTCGCAATGGGCGTGGGCGGTTCGCTCGACTTCATCACTGGCCGCGCCATTCGCGCCCCACAGTGGGCGCAAGACGCGGGCCTGGAGTGGCTGCACCGGTTGGTGAAGGAACCCTGGCGCTGGCGGCGTATGCTGGCGCTGCCGCGGTTTGCGTGGCGGGTGGTGGTTGGTGGGCGGTAAGGCTGTGCAATTCGCAAAACGCATCCAGGCATCTAGCCTGAGCGCATGGCTCTCGTAAACGCTTGCTTAGTGTAACCTGATTGGTTACACTACACTATATGATCTGGAACTTCAAGCACAAAGGCTTGGAGCGATCTTTCTGCTGGATCCATGGCAGGAATCAACGCGGCCCATGCCCGCAAGCTGCGCTTGATCCTTGGTCAGATGCATGCAGCAACCACTCCCCTCGATATGAACCTTCCCGGACTGCACTTGCACGAACTGAAGGGCGAGCGCGCGGACACAGGTCAGTTCGAGTCAGCGGCAACTGGCGTGTTACCTTTCAGTTCGATGGACCAGATGCTTACGTACGTCGATTACGAGTACTTTCATTGAGGTGGCCAAGATGATGCAAATGTACAATCTTCTGCATCCCGGGGAGATTATCAAAGAGTTGTGCCTGGAACCGCTTGGATTGACCGTGTACAAGAGCGGCCGAAGCGCTCGGTGTAAGCCGCAAGACCCTGTCGGCCATCCTCAACGGTCGGGCCAGTATCGCCCTGAGGGATGGCGCTTCGCCTATCGAACCTTCGGCACGCTCGGCTGAGAGTTGGCTGAACCAGCAGGTGCAGTATGATCTTTGGAATGCTCGTCAGCGGGGCCAGAAGCTAGAGGTGGAAAGACTGGTACCAGACTTAATCTCAAGCTGAGTTATGATCAGCTTCCGGCCTCGCCTCCGGTCTGATCCTGCCAGATGTATCGGATGAACATCCTTGCCACCATTCCCCATGCGCGTCCTCATCACCGGCTCCAGCGGCCAGATCGGCACCAATCTCGCCCTCCACTTGCTCGACCAGGGGCATGAGGTGTTCGGCGTCGACGTACGGCCGAATACGTGGACGCAAGCATTTCCCACCCTGCTCCAGGACCTCTCAACGCCATTTCACCAACTTCGACGGCGGTCTGGGCCATGTGCCTTACCCGCCCGACCTCGACATCGTCGTCCACTTTGCGGCCCACGCCAAGGTCCATGAGCTGGTCGAGCAGCCGTCGCGGGCGCTGGAGAACGTCACGATGACGTTCAACGTCCTGGAGTTCTGTCGCCACAACAACCTGCCGGTCATCTTCAGCAGCTCCCGCGAGGTGTACGGCGATATCCACCGCTACATCACCGAAGAGTCCTACGCCGACTTCGCCTTCACCGAAAGCCCCTATTCGGCCAGCAAGATCGCGGGCGAAGCGTTCATCTACTCCTACGCCCAATGCTACGATCTGCGCTACCTTGTTTTCCGCTTCAGCAACGTCTACGGCCGCTACGACATCGACCTCGACCGCATGGAGCGGGTCATCCCCTGTTCATCCGCCAGATCAGCCGGGGGGAGCGCATTACCATCTACGGCGAAAGCAAGATGCTCGACTTCACCTACGTCGACGACTGCGTGGCCGGCGTGGCTGCCGGCATTGACTTGCTGGTCAGTGGCCGCGAGGCGAACCAGGTCATCAACCTGGCCTACGGCACCGGCAACTCGCTGGTGACACTGGCCGAATATATCGGCGAGGAGCTGGGCGTCGCGCCGGATATCGACTTACGGCCGTCGCGTCTGGGCGAGGTCACCCACTACGTCGCCAATATCGGCAAAGCGCGGGCACTGTTGGCGTATGACCCGGCTGTGCCGCTGCGTGAAGGCATCCATCGCGCCGTCCGCTGGGCCACCGACTACTGGAACGGCCAGCCCCCCGTCACCCCCTGAGTTGAAAGGGCGCTGCCCTGTCGTTAGAATCAAATTCATATGGAACACCTTACAACTGAACAGTTTGATCTGATTGAGATGAGCCGCGAACTGGCCGCCGACATTGCCACGCGGGCAGACGAGGCCGACCGGGAGAGCCGCCTTCCGGCCGAAGATGTTGACCTGCTTAAGCGGTCCGGCTATTTGGGCCTGAGCGTGCCGGTGGAGTTTGGTGGGTTCGGCTGCTCGCTGGCGCAGTGCGTGGCCGCCCATCTGGAACTCTCGCAGGGCAGCGCCTCCACTGGCTTGGTTGCCGCCATGCAGCTGCAAATCTTCGGGCATCAGCGCGAAACACGCAGTTGGCGAGACGACGCCTACGAACGTCTCTGTCGTGAAGCAGCCTCCGGCAGTCTATTCAACTCGATCGCCAGCGAGCCGAAAATGGGCAGCCCATCGCGGGGCGGTTTGCCGGAGAGCCGCGCGGTGCGCAGTGACGACGGTGCCCAACTGATCGTCAACGGGCACAAAACGTGGTCAAGCGGCGGCGCCCATCTGACCCACATGCTGGTGCGCGTAGCGCTCGAAGACGAACCAGCCGTGGTGCTGATCACCCAGGGGTTGCCCGGCATTGAGTGGGTGGGGACGTGGCAGGACGCTTTGAGCCTGCGGGCCAGCGACAGCAACGATGTCTACTTTCGTGACGTGGTTGTTCCAGCGGAGAACTTGATTGAGCTGGGCAAATCACAGGGTGGTCCCAACGTTTGGTTCCCCATGATCCTCTCCGCCACCTATTTGGGCAGCGCCATCGCCGCGCGCAACACGGCCATCAAGTTTGCGCTGGAGCGGGTGCCGACCGCATTGGGCAAGCCGATCGCCACGCTGCCCAAGATTCAACGGCAGATCGGCGAGATTGATATGGCGCTGCAGGCCGCACAGTCATTGCTGATGGACGTGGCGGAGCAGTGGACGGGGAAGGCCGAAGACCGCGAAGCCATCATGCCCCGCGTAGCGGCCGCCAAGATGATGGTCAACGAGAGCGCCAACATGGCGACGGAGAAGGCGCTGCAAGTGGCCGGCGGGGCCAGCATCACCCACGCCCTGCCGCTGGAGCGTTACTTCCGCGACGTCCGCGCCGGCTCGATGCAGCCGCCGTCGGGCGACACGGCGCTGGAGATCATCGGGCGGGCGGCGATTGGGATGTAGGTTGGCCGCGATAAACGGCGGGGGAGCGAGACCACAAGCTACACCACGCTCGTCCTCAAGCGTTACACGTTACGTTGGATTCACGCTGGCTGGAAGCGTTGCCGGCGCATAGCGCAGGTCAACTGGTCAAACCCTCTTCCGTTGCAGCGGTCTGGCCATCGAAGATCAGAAGAAGCAGCAAGATGACCTCCACAAGCTTGGTGGCCACGCCCAGGCCGTCTTCTTGCCACACACCGCCTGGATGAAAGACAAAGTAGAGAACAATAGTCACCAGCGTATAGGCGGCGAAAACCCATCGTATGAGGCGATGGTGTTGTTGCAGAAAGGGTACGGGCAAGAAGTAGGCAGCAAGCAAGCCCAGGTAGCCCAGACCGTTCAGGATGAAAAGCGGTTGGCCAAGAAACAGATGAATCACGGCCGTAATGACCGTGGTTACGATGATGCCAATCTGGGCCAATCCAATCTGCATGTTGCCGATCTTGATGATGTCAACTCCTTCGTCTACTCTTCCCGACAGCCCTACAACGCCTTAAACTGCTCAAACGCATCCTGACAATCGTTACAGTACCAGATCATCCGGCACAACGTCGGGCCGAAGCTGTTGCGGAGCGATGTATTGGTCGAGCCGCAGCGGGGGCATTCGGCCGCGTCGAAGAAGGCCACGCTGGCCACGTTGCCGCCATGCCGCACCGGCGGGGCCAGCCCGAACTGGCGCAGCTTCTCCCGGCCATCGGCCGTAATCCAGTCGCTGCTCCACGGCGGCGAGAGTGTCGTCTCTACCGTCACGTCCGTCACGCCCATCTCGCGCACCCGCGCCTCAATGTCGCGGCGCATCACATCGAGGGCAGGGCAGCCGGAGAAAGTCGGCGTCATCGTTACCACCACACCACCGGCGCGCACGTCCACCTCGCGCACAATGCCCATGTCGACCACCGAGACGACCGGTATCTCAGGGTCCATGACCGTCTCCAACGCCTGCCAAATCGCTTCCGTTGTTATTGTGGGCATACTATCCATTACCATTCAGCCATTGGATCCAGGTGGGCCACAGATTGCAGCTCGGTGAGCAGCGCCATCAGCGCTTCCGTGTGTTCGCTGCGGGGCACATCACGCTGTGGCAGGCTGTCCGAAGGCAGTTCCAAATCGCAGGATGCCAGGAACGGTTCGACAATCGCCACCCATTCACGGTACATGACGGCCGGATCGGGAATGATACCCGCTTCGATCAGGCGCTCATCCCCCGGCTCGCGGCCGAACAGTTGGCGCGTATAGGGCCACAGCGCATCGAGGGCGCGCTGCATCCGGTTGTGGCTTTCCTGCGTGCCCAGGCCCAGTCGCTGCACCCACATGCTTGTGTGGCGCACGTGGTAGATCTCTTCGGTCAGAATCTTAGCCGCCGCTTCGGCCAACGGCGCGTAGCTGCTGTCCTTTAGATGGCTCAGCCGCACTTGCTCGGCTACATCGAAGAAGTATTGCCGTAACATGGAGAAGCCCCAATCTCCGTTTGGCAGTTCGGCCAGCTGCACATTGCGGAACGCGCCCGCCTCGCGGAAGAACACCAGCTCGTCCGGGTCTTCCCCCGTCAGGGCCTGGCGCAGTTCGTACCAGATGGTCGCGTGGCCCAGCTCGTCAAGCGCAATATTGGTGAAGGCGATATCCTCCTCCAAAATGGGGCCGTGGCCGGTCCACTCGGAGTGACGGTGGGCCAGGATCAGTTCATCGTCTCCCAGACCGAGCAGGTATGCCGCCAACGCGTCGCGTGTTGCTTCGTCCATTATTCGTCCTGTTCCGCGCTTCGCTTAATCTGCTGCATGGTAGAGACCGTGTGGTACTGGTTAGGCATGCGGAACTTCTTACTGGTGGCGGCAGCGAACCCGTCCGCCTCGTCCGGTTGGCTGCTGACGATGACGGCCGCACGGCAAACCCACCACGCCACCGGCTCCTCCGCACCAAACGCTTCGCGCCCCGCCGCCAGCGCCGCTTCCGGAGAGACGGCCGTCACCTCACCCGCGTAATCGACATAGGTCATGCCGGGGCGGTGGCTGGGCTTGTAGAAGACGGCGTACGGTTCGGGTTCGCCGCCGTCTTGTGTAGTCGGGGCGGGATTGCTCGCCGCCAACTCTTCGGCCGTACGCGAGAAGAGCGCCCCTGCCGGCACCACCCACAAGCTGTGGCAGGCCGGGCGGCGGGCGAAGACGTCGCGCGCGTTCATGAGGGCCATCTCCGCGTCGGCGGCGTGGACGGTGCCCACGTTGCGATGTGGTTGGCCGGGCTTATCTTGCTTAAATGCCTCAAAGCGAGGCCACTGTGTGTCGGGCATGGTGGTTCAGACGGTGACGGCCTGGCGCTCGGCGTAGGCGGTCGCTGCTTCGCGGACCCAACGGCCGTCTTCGTGGGCCATGCGCCGCGCTTCTAGCCGGGCCGTGTTCATCGGTCCGTCGCCCTTGATGACCCGCCAGAACTCGTCCCAATCGATTTCGCTGCCGCCCCAGTTGCCGGTCGCTTCGTCCAGATGAATATCCGGATCAGGGACGGAAAGGCCCAGCGCTTGCAGCGCCGGGACCATCTCGTTGATGAACTCCTGGCGCAGCTCGTCGTTGGTCTTGGTCTTGATGCCCCAGCGCACCAGCTGTGGCGTGTTCTTGGATTCGCTGTCGTGGGGGCCGAACATCATCAGCGACGGCCACCACCAGCGGTTGATGGCGTCCTGGGCCATGCGCCGCTGCACGGCTGTGCCCTGGCTGTAGCGGATGACCATCTCCTGGCCCTGCTTCTTGTGGAACCCTTCCTCGGCGCAGATGCGCACCATTGCCCGCGAGTAGGGGCCGTAGGAGCAGTGGGCCAGCATCGTCTGGTTCATGATCGCCGCGCCGTCGACCAGCCAGCCGATGGCCGCCACGTCCGCCCAGCCGAGGGCCGGGTAGTTGAAGACGCTGGCGTACTTGGCCCGCCCTTCCAGCAGCGCGTCGACCATCTCCTCGCGGGTCGCGCCCAGCGTTTCGGCCGCGTGGTAGAGGTATTGGCCGTGTCCGGCCTCGTCCTGCACCTTGGCCAGCAGCACCATCTTGCGCCGCAAATTGGGCGCGCGGGTAATCCAGGCTCCTTCCGGCAGCATACCCACGATTTCGCTGTGGGCGTGCTGGGAAATCATGCGGATAAGCTGTTTGCGGTAGGCGTCGGGCATCCAGTCGCCCGGCTCAATCTTCTCGCCCCGGGCGATGCGGGCTTCGAATGCGGCGAGCTTGCGATCGTCAACGGTATCGTCAATCATAGGCTACGCTCCTGTCGTTCGGCTGCGGTGTGGGTCTGGTTTGAGTATAGTCCAGACGGCCGCATTTTTCGAGTGCTCTCATGATAGGGCGGCGAGGCAGGGTCCGAAGGGTTTCGGGGGGACAGCGCGGCCGAATGGTCGTTGTACGACGATCCTCAGTTATCACCTTTGTGTCACAGTGCCAAGCAGTGGCTTGGAGGGACGCAATGTTGCCCCAAGACGTGGCACAACACCCCGCAGTATTCTCAATAAAAATGCGACAACCGTGATAAAGTTTGTTTGAACAGAACAACAAGATCACGGAGGTCGCAATGGTAAGTGTAGCACGAATCGAGATTGCCTGGGAGTTGCATCGAGCTCACCAGCCGGTGACGTACATCGCCGGCCGGGTGGGGGTTCATCGGGCGACGGTCTATCGCTGGCTCAAGGGGATACGACAACGGGGCATCAAAGGCTTTCTACGACACTATCGAAACGCCAAGAAGGGACGACGCCAGCGCAGGACGCACGGCCACATCGTCCAGCGGGTGCTGGCTATTCGAGCGCAGCATCACAACTGTTGTGGCGAGAAGATCGTGTATTGGCTGGCTCGGGAAGGGATTGAGTTGAGCCGCAGCACCGTCTATCGCATCCTGAATCGGTCGCTGCACCTGCGGGCTAAGGGACGGCGCAACCGGCGGCGAGGTCCGGTGCCCCGCGCGACTGGTCCGCGACAGGTGCTGCAGCTGGATACAGTCGATTTCGGGGCCGTTTATGCCTTCACCGCTATTGACACCTTCACACGTGAAGGGCAGGTGGTGGTGCGTTCCGGCTTGACTGCTGAGGATGGGGCGGCTGCCCTGGAGCGTTTGATGACTTATTTTGGTCACTGCCAGACAATCCAGACCGACGGCGGGTCTGAGTTCAAGGGCCGCTTCCTCGAATCGCTGCCCCTATTCGCCGACCACCATCGCGTAGCTCGCCCATACCGCAAGAATGAACAGGCCCACATTGAACGCTTCAACCTGACCGTTCGTCAGGAATGCCTGGGCTGGCACCACTATCAGGTGGACGACATACCGGCTCTCCAGGCCCAGGCCGACCAGTGGTTGGACTACTACCACCATGTTCGTCCCAGCATGGCCTTTGACCCGATGCAACCACCTGGACAATTCGTGTCCAGTCTTGACGATTCACGTTTGTCGCATTTGACATGAGAGAGTGCGCACCCTTCCCTGTGACTGTAACCTCGAATCGTTGCGTGATCATTGCGGTTGCCAGAATAGCTTCCATCATCGCAAACTCATCGCCAAGACACTTGCGCGGTCCGGCGCTAAACGGAAGCCAAGCAGATTTGGTTTGCCTACTTACCGTGTCAGGGTTGAAACGGCTGGGGCGGAACTCATCGGGAGCATCCCAGACCTGTGGGTTATGATGCAAGCCGTAGTAGAAGAGCAGAATCGTCGCATTGGCGGGTAGCCTGTTCATGCCAATGTAGTCTTCATCGATGCTGGTGCGTGGCAGAAGCGGTATCGGTGGGAACATACGCAAACACTCGGATATGACCATCTTGATATAGGTCAAGTTAGGTATATCCGTTACATTCGGCGTACGCCGACCCAGGACCGAATCGACTTCGTCGCGAATTCTGTCTGTAACTTCAGGATGCTGCTCCAGAATGTGCCAGAGCCAGGTGAGCGTTGTTGCGGTCGTCTCAAAACCGGCCGCGAAAATCGTCATCCCCTCGTCAAACAACTGGTCATCGTTCATTTGCTCGGCCGTTTCATCGTCTACGCTATTCAGCAACATGCTGATCAGGTCTGATCCAAGTTGCTGGCGGCGACTGTCAATGAGCGACTGTACCAGTTCCTTTAGTTCAGCGTAGTTTCGCTCATACTTGTAATCTACCGGCAGCGGCACCCAGTCAGGAACAAATGGCGTAAATGCGCGCGTGTTCAGATAGCTCAGGATATCAGGCACAAGCCTGGCAACCGCTTCCAGTTGTTCGCCGGTGATCCCCTGTCCAAACATGGAACGTGTGATGACGTTCATTGTGATATGCGACATCTGCTCACCCAGGTCTAACTTTTCACCTGTTGCCGCATGACGCTGCCAGCCATCAAGGATTGACCTGCCCCCCGAAAACTGGTCCAACTTGTATGTTAGGATCGGGCCATGACGGAGGTAGGCACCATGCCACGAAAACGAACATCCCCAGAAGAGATCATCCACAAGTTGCGTGAGGCGGAGATTCTCATTGCCCAGGGCCAGACCGTACGCGAAGCGGCCAAACAGATCGGTGTCAGCGAGCAGACCTACTACCGCTGGCGCAGTGCCTACGGTGGCATGGTCCCCAACCAGGCGCGACGGCTGAAAGAGCTGGAGCGCGAGAACGCCCGGCTCAAGAAGCTGGTGGCCGAGCTGTCTCTGGACAAGTCCATCCTGGAGGAAGCGCTGGGAAAAAAGCTGTGAGCCCGGCCAGGCGGCGGATGCTGGTGACCCAGGTGCAGCAGAAGCTGGGTGTCTCCGAGCGTCGCGCCTGCCGGGTCCTGAAGCAACCCCGGTCGACCCACCGCTATCAGGCCCAGGTGGACGAGCTAGAACCCGCCCTGACTGAACGCATCGTCGCGCTGGCCAGCCAGTATGGTCGCTACGGCTATCGGCGCGTGACAGCCCTGCTGCGGCAGGAAGGCTGGTCGGTCAACCACAAGCGGGTGGAGCGCATCTGGCGGCGCGAAGGGCTGAAGGTACCGGTCAAACAGCCGAAGCGAGGGCGTCTGTGGCTGACGGATGGGTCAACAGTGCGGCTGCAACCGTTGTTTGCCAATCATGTCTGGAGCTACGACTTCATGCAGGACCGGACATATGATGGCGCCTCGTTCAGGTTGTTGAACATCCTCGATGAGTTCACCCGGGAAGCGCTGCTCATCCGGGTGGCGCGACGCCTCACTCACCAGGATGTGTTGGGCGCCTTGAGCTGGCTGTTTCTGCTGCGTGGGGTTCCGGCCCACATCCGGTCCGACAACGGCTCGGAGTTCACCGCCCGGAAGGTGCGAGGCTGGCTGGCCAGGATGAAGGTGCGTCCCCTCTTCATTGAGCCGGGCAGTCCGTGGGAGAATGGTTACATCGAGAGTTTCAATGGCAAGCTACGAGACGAGTTGCTGGACCGGGAACTTTTCTACAGCCTGAGGGAGGCCCAGGTGTTGGTCGAGGAGTGGCGGCGGCACTACAATACCCGAAGACCGCACAGCGCTCTGGGCTACCGGCCGCCGGCTCCCGAGGCTATGATGGTGTCGCCACCCTACCATCTGGCTCCAGGACTAACATAAGGGGTGGTACATATTGTTGGGGCAGGTCATGGTTCCAACCAGATTGGCCAGTTGCTTGCGGTGAAAATGTGGCTGTATCATCCGCCTCTGTCGCAGCCAGAAATCGCCTTCACTGGTAACCAGGCCGTTCTTTGCGACCCTCTTGAGGACGCCATATAGCAGGTCAGGTTTGGGATAGTTCCTGTAATTGTCACGCAGTATATGATGGAACACAGTCAGGTCACTCGCGAGATAGACACGCTTGGTCCCGACTTGCACCTCCACGAAACCACCATATCGTTCCATGATATTACTCAGGGTTTGAAGTGGAGCGTTTGTCAACAACTCCGGCAGAATACCGACAATGGGCCAGCCTCTGTGTTGTGTCAGCATCGGGTAGTCTACAGCAGGTTGCATAGATGCCTCCAGTCG
The DNA here is from genome assembly GCA_963715935.1 of uncultured Chloroflexia bacterium. GTDB lineage: Bacteria > Chloroflexota > Anaerolineae > Promineifilales > Promineifilaceae > Promineifilum. The sequence continues at coordinate 453,962 of CAVQSM010000013.1, forward strand.
TCGACTCAGCTTTATAGACATATATCGCTAAAACGACTATAGTTGATAAAATGACTGTAGTCGCTTAACCATGTACTGTCAACAAGCAACTGCCCTGACGAGTCTACTATGCGACCAAAGGAGCAAACGTGTCGATAATGCGATCGAAACTGGATCCCCGAGTAATCCGCACACGCCAATTGCTACGCAATGCGCTCATTGCCCTCATCACAGAAAAAGGATTCGAGAGCATCACGGTCAAAGAAATTACCGACCGCGCAACCTTGAATAAGGCTACATTCTACTTGCACTACAGAGACAAGGAAGATCTCTTGGTCAAAAGTACGGAGCAGCTGGTAGAGGAGTTGGCCGAGAGTATTGGTTTGCCATCAATACCAGCCACAGACTTCACACCCATGCTCATGACCCACTTGCTGACCTACGTGTTCGAGCATTTTGAGCGCAACTCAGAATTCTATGATGTGGTTCTCAACCGCATTGGCACGCCCCCTGTTGTCGCCGCAATCCAAAACCCACTCGAACAGCTTGCTTTGCGGTGGTATGAACATCTGCGTGATAGTCGGACTGCTCCGCTCGTCGAAATCGATTTGCTTCTGCGCTTTTTCAGTAGCGGATGTATCGGTCTGGTTCAACAATGGCTGCATGAACCCCAGAGACAGTCTGTGGAATACATGGCCAACAGCTTTATTCAATTGACTGTTCGTGGAATCTATCACTCTGCTGGATTGCCGTCGCCTGACAACTTCGACGAGTTGGAGACTTAGCCCAGACGGCCGCGGTTTTCGAGTGGTCTCATGATAGGGCGGTGAGGCAGAGCCCGAAACGTACGGGTGGGACAGCGCGGCCGAATCACCACCGCAAACCGGAACGACGTGGCCGCGTTGTCTCACTCCGAGCTCGACGGATACCGCGGCGGCCGTTTCTCCCGCAGCGCCTCCACCCCCGCCATCATGTCTTCGTGGAAGAAGCCCAGCATCTCCAGCGCCAGCGAGTGGTCGAAGATCGGCCCGGCTTGCAGCAGCCATTGGTTGAGGGCGCGCTTGGTGTATTTGATGGCGTGACGCGGGCCGGTGGCCAGTTGGGTGGCCACGGCCATCGCTTTGTCGAGCAGCTCGTCGTCGGGCACGCACAGGCTGACCAGCCCCATTCGTTCCGCTTCCGGCCCGCTGACGAAGTCGGAGGTCATCAGGTAATACTTGGCCTTGGCCACGCCCACGAGCAGGGGCCAGATGATGGCGGCGTGGTCGCCGGCGGCGACGCCCATGCGGACGTGGCCGTCGGCCAGCCGGGCGCTCTCCCCGGCGATGCTGATGTCGGCCAGCAGCGCCACGACCAGCCCCGCTCCCACCGCCGGGCCGTTGATGGCCGAGACGATCGGCTTGTCGCAGCGCAGGATGTTGTAGACGAGGTCGCGGGCCTCATCCAGAATGCGGCTGATCTCGTCGAAGTCGCGGTAAGCGTTCTCCACCAGCCCCAGATCGCCGCCGGCCGAAAAGGCGCGCCCCGCGCCTGTGACCACGGCCACGTGAACGTCCGGGTCGCGATTGATCGTCCCCCACACCTCCACCAGCTCCGTGTGCATCCGCGCATTGGCCGCGTTCAGCACCTCGGGCCGGTCAAGCGTCATCCACAGAATATGCGGCTCGCGCCGCTCGAAGCGTATATGCTGAAACTCGTTGTAGTCCATAGCCGTGTCCTGATCAGGTGGTACCGGCGCCGCTGGGTAATCGACCGGGCGCTCGCCGTACCTTCTCCCATGTCCGCCTCAATCCGAAGTCCTGCGGCTCGCCTGTGTTCAATTCCTTGCCTTTCCCACAGCAATCGGTTGCCGTGACCGCATTCTAGCTTAGACTAGGAACGCGGGCCACGCTCAACGGCCGTCGCCCACGGACTATAACCCTATGGAAGCAGCAGAAGTCGGATTGACCGGTCTGCGGATCGGCAGTTTCATCCTCGGCCTATTCATCGTCGGCCGCACGCTCATCGCCGCCATCGAAGCGTTCGTCATGCCGCGCGCCGCCCACGTGTGGCTCATGCAGTTCGCCTTCAACTTTACCGGCATCTTCTTCAAGCTGCGCGTGCGCCGGGCCAAAACCTATGAGGACCGTGACCGCGTCATGGCCCTCTATTCGCCGCTGACTCTGGTCTTCATCCCTGTCCTCATGCTGACGCTGGTCATGATTGGCTACATGTTCATCTACTGGTCGCTGGGGGAGCAATCAGTGCGCGAAGTGTTCCGGCTCAGCGGATCGTCGCTGCTGACGCTGGGCAACGCCGCCATCGACAGTGTGGCGTTTGAGATCATCGAGTTCTCTGAAGCGATGCTCGGCCTCATCCTGGTCGCCCTGGTCATTGCCTATCTGCCCACGATGTACAATGCGTTCACCCGTCGCGAGTCGGCCGTCGCGCTGCTGGAAACGCGGGCCGGGACGCCGCCGTCCCCCTGGGAACTGATCACGCGGTCTCACCAACAGGGGGAGCTGGACCAACTGCGCGAACTGTGGACCGGCTGGCAGGTCTGGTTTGCCGAGATCGAGGAGAGCCACACCTCGCTGCCGCCGCTCATTTTCTTTCGCTCGCCGCGCCCGGAGCTGTCGTGGATAACGGCCGCCGGGGTCGTGCTCGACTCCGCGTCGCTTATCCTGTCCACCGTCGACGTACCCTACGAATCGCGGGCGACTTTCTGCATCCGCAGCGGTTATCTGGCGCTGCGGGAAATTGCCAAATTCATGGATATTGCGTACGACCCCGACCCGTCGCCTACCGACCCGATCAGCGTCTCGCGCGAGGAGTTTGACGCGGTCTGTGAGGATCTGGCGGCCGCCGGGGTGCCGCTGAAAGCGGACCTGGACCAGGCGTGGCGCGATTTTTCCGGCTGGCGGGTCAACTACGACACCGTCCTGGTGACCATCGCCGCCCGGACGCTCGCTCCGTATGCGCCGTGGTGTTCGGACCGGTCGCTGGTCCCGACGCATGCCTCCGCGCCTCAGGACGCGACGTGAGGTCCAGCGTAAGAGTTGCGCAAGATCGCTCCATCTTCCTTGAAACTGGCCCGGCGGGATGCTAAACTGCATAGTATGAACGAGCAAGATATCGCTCACGAACAGGCACAGGTGCTGATTGAACGCGCCTACCGCCACCAAATGTACGGTGAACTCGGCGACGCAATCGAACTGTACCGCCGCTCTCTGGCCATCTTCCCTACGGCCGAAGCCCACACCTTCCTCGGCTGGTCCTACAGCTTGATGGAACGGTATGAGGAAGCGATTGCCGAATGCCAGGAAGCGATCGTGCTCGACCCACAGTACGGCAATCCGTACAACGACATCGGCGCGTACCTGATTGAACTTGAGCAGTATGACGAAGCCATTCTCTGGCTGGAGAAGGCGCTGCTGGCAGAACGGTATGAAACACCCCAGTTCCCTTACGTCAATCTAGGTCGCATCTATGAGCGCCTGGGTGATTACGAAACGGCGCTGGCCTACTTCAATATGGCGCTGGAAGTCGAGCCGCTCTATCTGCCCGCTGAGTGGGCCAAGAATCTGGTCCTTGGCCGTCTTAACTAGGTGCCGGCCCGCCGGCGCGGAACGAACCCCGCCGGTCACTTTTCCTGCATATCATGTCCCAGGCGTTTGGTCGGATTACGGTTGTCGTCGTCGGCAAGATGCGCACAGCCCACTGGCTGGCCGCCCAGAACGACTACACCACGCGCCTCTCCCGCTACACTTCATTTGACCTGATCGAAACGAAAGATGCTGTCGGCCGTGGCCGGCCCGACGACGCTGCCATGCAGAAAGAGGGGGAGCTGCTGTTGGCGGCCGCCTCGAAGGCCAACCAGACCATCTTGCTGTCGGCCGAGGGCAAGCGTTACAGCAGCCCCGGACTGGCTCGCGTTCTGCGCCGCCAGATTGAGCAGTCCAGTCATGTGGCGTTCCTCATCGGTGGCCCGCTGGGATTCTCAGACGAAGTGCGGGCAGCGGCGGCGAGCACCCTCTCCCTGTCCTCCATGACCTTCCCCCATGAACTGGCCCGCATCATGCTGCTGGAACAGCTCTACCGGGCGTTCACCATCATGCGCGGCGAACCGTACCACAAGTAGGCGGTCAATCCAGACGGCCGCCGATGACCACGACGTATTCGCCGCGGGGTTCCGGCGTTTCGGCTGCCGCAAGCAGCTCCGACAGCGTCCCCCGCTGCACCGACTCAAACAGCTTGGTCAGCTCGTTGGCGACGGCCGCCGGGCGGTCGCCGTAGACGGCCAACGCATCACTCAGGAACGCTTGCAGCCGGTGGGGGGCTTCGTAGAAGACGAGCGTGTGCGGCGACTGCGCGTCGACCTCCAGGAAGGTGCGTCGCTTGCCCGACTTGCGGGGCGCGAAGCCGCGAAAGGTGAAGGCGTGGGACGGCAGGCCGGAGAGGACGACGGCCATGATGACGGCCGACGGACCGGGCGCCATCGTCACCGGCAGCTCCAGCTCAATGGCCCGCCGCACCAGCGAGAAGCCGGGATCGGCAATGCCCGGCGTGCCGGCGTCGGAGACCACGGCCACCGTCTGGCCCCCCGCCACCAGCTCGATGATGCGCGGCCCGGCTTTGGCTTCGTTGTGTTCGTGGAAGGCGATCTGCGGCTTCTTGATGTCGAAATGCTTGAGCAGCAGGCCGGTCTTGCGCGTGTCCTCGCTGGCCACGTAGTCGGCCTCGCGCAGGATGTCCAGCGCGCGCAGCGTCATGTCGCCCAGATTGCCGATTGGCGTGGCCACCAGGTAGAGCATGACGGTCAGTCCGGTGCCCAGGCAACATGCGCGCCAAGACCCTGCATCGTCTCCACAAAGCCGGGGAAGCTGTCGGCCACGCAAGCCGCATCCAGGACGGTGGTCTCGCCGGTGGCGAGCATGCCCGCCACGGTAAGGGCCATCGCCAGGCGGTGATCGTCATGGCTGTCCACGGTGCCGCCGGACGGGCGGGCCGGACCGTGAATGGTAAAGCCGTCGGGCCGCTCGTCGACCACCACGCCCAGCGCCCGCAGCTGTTCCGCCAGAACCCCGATGCGATCGACCTCTTTGACCCGCAGTTCGGCCGCACCGCCGACCGCGCTGGCCCCAGCCGCCTGGGACGCGAGCACCGCCCAAATGGGCAGCTCGTCGATGGCCCGCACAACGGCCGCTCCGTCAATCGCAGTCGCGTGAAGCTCGTCGAAGGTCACCACGAGGTCGGCGACCGGTTCGCCGGAAACGACGCGCTCATCCCGCTCGGCAATCGATGCGCCCATCTGGCGCATGATCTCCGGCAGCCCCGTGCGGGTCGCGTTGATACCCACGTTTTCGATGGTGACCTGTGAGTGGGGTACGGCAGCGGCGGCGACCAGCACGAACGCGGCCGACGACATATCGCCGGGCACGGTCATGTCCAGCGGCAACAGCGTGTGCCCGGGCGCAGGCGGCTGCAGCGTGGCTTGCTCATCGTCCCAGCTGATGTCGACCCCCATCGCCGCCAGCATGCGCTCGGTATGGTCGCGTGACGGGCCGGGTTGGAAGACACGCGTCGGGCCGCTCGCATAAAGCCCAGCCAGCAGCACGGCGCTCTTTACCTGGGCGCTGGCCACCGGCATGTGGTAGTCGATTCCGGTCAGGGAGGCGGGCTGAAAGTGGAGCGGGGCGCGGCCGTCGGTGGCCGTGATGTTGGCCCCCATCTCGCTGAGCGGGTCGACGATGCGACGCATGGGCCGCTTGCGAAGCTGACCGCTGCCATCCAGCGTGGCCGGAAACGTCTGCCCGGCCATGATGCCGGACAGGAGGCGAATGGCCGTTCCTGCATTACGACAGTCGAGCGCGGCGGCCGCCGGCCTTAGCCCGCGTAATCCCAGGCCGGTCAACTGCAGGTCCCATGCGGTGGCCGACCGTTTGTCGATCTCGACCGGGACGCCCAGCGCCTGGATGCAGGCGAGCGTCGCCAATGTGTCGCCCGCCGGCAGCCAGTTGCGAATGGTGCTGACGCCATCGGCCAGCGCCCCCAACATGACGGCCCGGTGGCTGATCGACTTGTCGCCGGGCACCGTGACGACGCCCCGCAAGGGACGGTCCTGCGGCCGCACGTGAATGGATCGCACCGGCGCTCCTCTGGCGATTTAGATCGCCTTCTTGCGTGTCCCCGGCAGCGCCTGCTGGGAGTCGTTGATGCCTGCCGGACCCTTCACCTTCTGGCGTTCGTGGGTCTGGCGCTGCTGGAACGAGTCGACCTCGTGATGCGGGTCGAGCCGGGCCACCGGTGGCCGATCCGCCTTCTCCGCCTCGTTGAGCGCGTGGTGGATGATGAGCACGTTTTGGCGGCGCATCGTTTCGGCCATCGTCGCGTCGGGATACTCGGCCAGGTCCGCTTCGCGGGCAGCATCGAGTGTCTCGCGCAGATTGGTAATCTCGTCAGGCGAGATGAATGCTACCAGCGTGCTGAACTCCATGCGATCGTTGACCGGCACAGGACGGCCGATGATCAGCGCCCCAATCGGCACGTTGCCATGACCAGCCGGCTCGAACAGGTCAAACTCCTGGCCGGACACCCAGTCACGCAGGTGGAGGGTCTGGCCATCGTAGCCGGTCAGCTCGTAAACACTCATCGGATCGGCCGCCTGCCAGATCTCCAGCAGCGTTTGTTCGGCGGGCTTCAGGCTCGGCCCTTGCTCTTCGGCAAACAGGTCAACCGGTCGCTGCCCATCTTCCATGATGTAGTCGAACAGGAACCAGTCGTAGAAGCGAGCGCTTTCGTGGTAATCCATCTGCTGGGCATTGTCGGCGGTGTAAAGGTCGCGCCAGTAGCGGGGGAGGGCGACGGCGACCGCGTCGTCGAAGCGGTCCGCTTCGGCGAACTCCAGCAGCGCCCCGCGCAGCGCGCGCGCCGCGTCGTTCTGGGCGCGCTGTTCGCGCTCGGCTGCCATGTCGGACACCATATGACATTGCTTATACTTCTTGCCACTACCACAGTAGCAGGGATCGTTGCGGCCCGGTTTTTCCATCTTGTTACCTCAATTATGTCAACAAACGGCGCTAGAGCGCACGCTGAAACGAGAGCGCTTTGTCAATCAGCAGCGTCGGCCGTCACAGGTGGGGCTGCTTTTGTGGCTCGTTCGGCCACGTACTCAATGAACAGGACAGCCGCGACGCCTAAAACAGCCAGGCCGATGGCAATGGCCACTTCAGTCACGCCCGCCTGCGTCGAGAGGTCGGGCAGCACATTGGCCTGGGTCGTGACGATCCGGTCGCCATGACTGTCGAGGAGGAAGGCGCCGGTGCCGTCGGTCATCCAACCCGTATCAACCTTCCACGGCCAGATCTTGCGCAAGCTGCCGATCAGCAGCCCAATCAGTACGGCAATGGTCATGTCATGGTAGCGCTTGAAAAGCCATGAAAGGAACTGGGCGAACGTGACGAGGCCGATGGCCGCGCCAAACGCGATGAGCCCCAGTGTGACAAAGTCCCGGTCGTTGACGGCGCCGAGTACAGCCTCGTACTTGCCCAGCAGCACCAATATGTAGGCGCCGGATATGCCAGGCAGAATCATAGCGCAGCTGGCCAGCGCGCCCGTCAGAATCAGGAACCACCATGTGTCCGGCGTCTGGGCTGGCACCGCGCCAACCAGGAAGTACGTGCCAATGGCGCCTGCGGCGAGAGCGACAAAGATGGCAATGCCCCAATGTCCGACTCTCCGGCCGATGACAATGACGGCAGCCACGATCAGCCCGAAGAAAAAGCTCCACAGGTAGACCGGCTCGTTCACCAGGAGGTACTCCAGCAGGCCTGCGAACAGGAAAATGGCGGTCAGGATGCCGAATGCCAACGCAAACAGGAACTTCCAGTTGAGCAGTTGGAACATCTCGCGAATGCGGAAGTGGAGCGCCGCGTCGATGAACTCACGACTGCCGATTGTCTTGATCGAGTTAATCAGTTCCTCATAGATGCCGGTGATGAAAGCCATCGTGCCGCCGGACACGCCGGGCACAATATCCGCCCCGCCCATGAGGATCCCGCGAATGTAGATGCCGATGTAACCGGCCACTGTGCGTTCGGGCCATTCACTGCCCGTTGTACTCTCTTTTACTTGCTCTTCCATAGTCGTTTACCTTCGCGGGAACCAGGAAATGGGTCCGCGCGTGGCTGCGTCTGGTCTAGTGTCGCAGCAACCGCGTACATTTACCAGTATTGCCGGGTTTGGTCAAGGCAGCGCCCTATCGCGCAAACGGCCGCTGGTCGCTGGCGACACCACCCTCACTTGACGCCCCACCCACCTCACGCCATGCTTCCTCCATGCGGCCGCGCCCCGGCACCTGGGAGGGACATGCCGGCGGCCGCCAGTCTGTCACCAGTCGCAAGGAAGGAACCTGTCAGTGGAGCGGCCGTTTGAAAGGGCCGTTGGACGCATGATGAACAAACGGAACCTGACTGAGCAAGAGATCCGCAGCCGCTTCATCCGCCCCGCGCTGGTCGCGGCCGGGTGGGACGATGCGGCTATCCGAGAAGAATACTACTGCACCGACGGCCGCATGGAGGTCACCGGCGAGACGGCCCGGCGCGGCGAGCGCAAGTTTATCGACAACCTGCTCGTCTACAGCGCCATGGGCGACGGCTTTCTGGAGCATGACCGATTGGCCGTTTACGGGCCGGTGGAGACAGAGTTGTCAGACGACGATTTCCCTTCACCCTCTGAGCTGTGGCGGCGCTACCAGCTGGCTGAGGCGCTGCCGCCAGGGGCAAGAACGAGTGCACCTGCTTGCACAATACTGGGAAATGAACGATGATGAGCTCGTAGCGTACGCCTAAGGACATTCAACACAAAGGGAGGGTCACATGACTGCAAGCGGAACTGTGCCAATTGGGACGCCGGCCGAGATGGATAAGAAGTTCACTGATCTGCGGCGGTTTAACTTGATCATGGGATTCCTGCATCTCATCCAGGGTATCTTCATGATCATCGTCAGCAATGACACGACTTACCCGATCTATACTAATTTCCTGAATTTCGATCTTGCCACCCTCTCCCTGAGTCCTAACCCGCAACTCCTTTACGACTTACCGTTTGGGCCGGCGGTGGCTACCTTCCTGCTCATCTCGGCCGCAGCCCACTTCTATTTGGCAACCATCGGCTACACGCGCTATACGCAGAATTTGCAGAAGGGCATAAACCCCATCCGGTTCTACGAATACGCTCTCAGTTCCTCGCTGATGATCGTGCTCATCGGCATGTTGGTCGGCCTGTGGGACCTGGGCGCCATCATCCTGATCTTCACATTGAACGCGACCATGAACCTCTTTGGTATCATGATGGAGCTGCACAACCAGCATACCGAGCGCACGGACTGGACGGCCTTCATCTATGGCTGCATCGCCGGGGTCGTGCCCTGGATAGTGATTACCCTCTACTTTGTCGGTGCGGTGAACTCCGGCGACGCCAAGCCACCAGCCTTCGTCTATGCCATCGTTCCGATTCTGTTTGTCTTCTTCAACATCTTCGCCCTCAACATGATCCTGCAATACAAGAAGGTCGGACGGTGGAAGGACTACCTGTTCGGGGAGCGCGTCTATATCATCTTGAGCCTGCTGGCCAAGACCGTCCTGGCCTGGCTTATCTTTGCCGGGACGCTGGCGCCTGTTTGAGTTTTAGCGGCTGACGCGTCCGGGCGGCCGTTCGTGCAGGCCGGCCCATGCCTTGACGCCCCGCCCACCTCACGCCAACCTGTCATCAGTGCGGCCGCGCCCCGGCACCTGGGAGGGACATGCCGGGCGGCCGCCATCCCACCTTCAGTTGGCCCGCAAGCGTAGCGGCGTATAATGGGGCCCGTCGCTTTCTGTTAAGAACTGCGGACGCCATGACACCTGAAGAACTTGCTCGCCAGGACATCGACAAGCTTGCTGACCGCCGCCGGCTGGGAGGTCCAGGACCGCGACCGGATGGCCCTGTTCGGCCGCCCCGGTCGTGGTGTCGCCGTGCGCGAGGCGCATCTGAAGACGGGCTACGCCGACTACCTGCTCTTTGTCGACGGCAAGGCGCTGGGCGTGGTCGAGGCCAAGAAGGCGGGGGTGACGCTGAGCGGCGTGGAGGACCAGTCGGGCAAGTATGCCGCCGGGGTCCAGCCGCCGATGAAAGTCTGGCGCGACGACGTGCCGCTCCCCTTCCGCTACGAGTCGACCGGCGTCGAGACGTACTTCACCAACAGCCTCGACCCCGAACCGCGCAGCCGCCGGGTGTTCGCCTTCCACCGGCCGGAGACGCTGGCCGAGTGGGCGGGGGAAGCAGCCACGCTGCGCGGCGCGGCTGCGCCAGATGCCGCCGCTGGTGAGCGAGAAGCTGTGGCCGCCGCAAGTCGAGGCGATCGGCCACCTGGAACATGTCGCTGGCCAACGACCGGCCGCGCTCCCTGATCCAGATGGCCACCGGCAGCGGCAAGACGTTCACGGCCGTCAACTTCGTCTACCGCCTGATCAACCACGCCGACGCCCGGCGCGTCCTCTTCCTGGTCGACCGCACCAATCTGGGCAAGCAGGCCAACAACGAGTTCGTCAACTTCGAGACGCCCGACGACGGCCGCAAGTTCAGCGAGCTGTACAACATCCGCCACCTGACCAACAACGTCATCGACCTGGAGCGGGACGTCAACCGGGTCTACATCAGCACCATCCAGCGGCTCTACGCCATGCTGCGGGACGAGGAGCTGGAGGAGGAGCTGGAGGCGGTGTCGCTCTACGAGGCGGAGGAACGGGGCCAACTGGCGACCGCCCAGCGCACGGTCAGCTTCACCGGCAAGCTGCCCATCGAGTTCTTCGACTTCATCGTCGTCGACGAGTGCCACCGCTCCATCTACACCGTCTGGCGGCAGGTGCTGGAGTATTTCGACGCCCACCACATCGGGCTGACCGCCACGCCCAGCAAGCAGACGATCGGCTTCTTCAACCAGAACATGGTCATGGATTACGACCACGAGCGGGCGGTGGCCGACGGCATCAACGTGGCCGGGGAGGTCTACCGCATCCGCACGCGCATCGGCGACACGGGCAGCGCCATTCCCGAAGGCGAGTACGTGGAGAAGATGGACCGGCTGACCCGCGCCAAGCGCATGGAGCTGCTGGACGAGGAACTGGTCTACGAGGCGCGGCAGCTGGACCGGGAGGTGGTCAGCGAGAGCCAGATCCGCACCGTCATCCGCCACGTGCGCGATGTGCTTCCCACCCGGCTCTTCCCCGACCGTTCCGGCGACGTGGTGCCCAAGACGCTGATCTTCGCCAAGGACGACAACCACGCCGAGAATATCGTCCGCATCGCCCGCGAGGAGTTCGGCAAGGGCAACGACTTCTGCCAGAAGATCACCTACCGCGCCCAGCGCAACCCGGAAGATATCCTGCAGGATTTCCGCAACAGCTACTTCCCGCGCATCGCCGTGACGGTGGACATGATCGCCACCGGCACCGACGTCAAGCCGATTGAGATGCTGGTCTTCATGCGCCAGGTGCGCTCGCGGGGCTACTTCGAGCAGATGCGCGGCCGGGGCACGCGGGTGATCAGCAGCGACGATTTGCAGGCGGTGACCCGCGACGCCGCGCACAAGACCCACTTCGTCCTGGTGGACGCCGTCGGGCTGGTGGAGGCGGGCATGGTGGACACGACGCCGACGCTGGAGCGCAAGCGGTCGGTGTCGTTCGACAAGCTGCTGGAGGCGATAGCCTACGGCGACAGCGACGAAGCGACGGTGTCGTCGCTGGCCGGGCGGCTGGCGCGGCTGCAACAGAAGACGACGGCCGACGACGAAACGCTCATCCACCAGCAGAGCGGCGGCCGTTCCCTGCGCGAGCTGACCGGCGCGCTGTTCGACGCCATCGACCTCGACCGGCAGCGGGCCGAGGCGCAGGCGATGGGGGTCGAGGAGCCGACGGCCGACCAGCTGGCGGCGGCGGCCGCTGCGGCTGCGGGAAGCGGCCGTCGCGCCGTTCCGCGACCGGCCCGCCCTGCGCCAGTCGCTGGTCGAGATCCAGCAGCGCAACGAGTTCGTCCGCGACACTTACAGCATCGACGAGGTGACGGAGGCGGGCTACGACGCGGCGGCGACGGAGCAGCTGCGGCGGACGGTCGACGACTTCCGGCAGTTTATCGAGGACAACCGGGATGAGATTGCCGCGCTGCGGTTGCTCTACGAGCGGCCGTACGGCACGGCGGCGCTGACGCGCGCGCAGTTGAAGGAGCTGGCCCAGGCGATGCAGCCGCCCGCCCCACCACTGGACGGAGGAGAAGCTGTGGAACGCCTACGCCGCCGTCGAGCGCGACCGGGTGCGCGGGCTGGGCGACGCAGCGGGTGCTGACCGACCTGGTGGCGCTGGTGCGCCACGCCCTGCAGCCGGACGGCGAGCTGGCCCCTTACCCGGAGCAGGTGCGCGGCGCGCTACGAGGCGTGGCTGGCGGCGCAGGAGGCGGCGGGCAAGCAGTTCAGCGCCGAGCAGCGCTGGTGGCTGGACAAGATCGCCGAGACGATCGGGCTGAATCTGCGCGTGGAGCCGGACGATTTCGAGATCGACGGCGAGTTCGCCAACCGCGGCGGCCGCTGGGGGGCGATGGACGCGCTGGGCGACGAGTGGCTGGCGGTGCTGAACGAGATGAACGAGGCGTTGGTGGTCTAGGCGTATGACGAACGAGAACGGGAAATGGCCGCTGCCGGAGGGCTGGGAGTGGACGACGCATAGCGGATACGCTGCACGCTATCGATGTGGGCAAGATCAGCTCAAACGGCAGTACCTACGATCAAGGGCCATTCAGTCGTACATGGCGGATTTCTGTCAAGCGACAAGAGACAAAGATCTGGCTGAGACATCGACCTCTATGGCGGCGGAAGTACTTCGGAGCTACGATAATCGTCAGATGCTGGTGACGTGTTGATTTCGATACGGACCGTGACTTCAACTGACGATTTCAGCAGTTGGCAGAAATCTTGATCGGACGAGGCTTGCATCAGACCGATTCGACCGACTTCGTCGCGAAGGATTCTGTACTACAGTATCTCTTCTACGATCGCTTTGAGCATGATTCATGGACGATCTCAGCTACAACTGCAGCGGTAACAGTTCAGCTACTCATGCGGAAGATCTGTACGAAAGCATCCCATCCCCCTCGCCCCACTCCCCGAACAAGAGCGCATCGTGGCCGAGATCGAGAAGCAGTTCACCCGCCTGGACACGGCCGTCGCCGCGCTGGAGCGGGTGCAGGCGGGGCTGGCGCGCTACAAGGCCAGCGTCCTGAAAGCGGCCGTGGAGGGGCGGTTGGTGCCCCAGGACCCCGACGCCGAACCGGCCGACGTCCTGCTGCAACGCATCCTCGCCGAGCGGCGCGCGCAGTGGGAAGCGGCCGAACTGGAGAAGATGGCCGCCAAAGGCAAGACGCCGAAGGATGACAAGTGGAAGGCGAAGTACAAGGAGCCGCAGGGGCCGGATACGGCCGAGTCTGCCGGAGCTGCCGGTGGGGTGGGTTTGGGCGACGCTACCCCTGCTTTGTAGTGATGAGCCAAATTCAATCAGAAGAGGGCCATTCGGTAGTGCTATCAAGAAAGCATTCTTCGTTAGCTCGGGTTTCGAAGTTTATGAACAGAAGAATGCCATTTACGGTGACTTCGCGCTCGGAGACTATTACATTGACCAAGACAAGTATCAAGAGTTGCGTGCCTTTGCAGTGGCTCCAGGCGATGTAATCATGTCTTGCTCTGGTACAGTGGGACGTCTGGCAGTCGTGCCCCTTACTGCCCAGAACCTGGAGTCATCAACCAAGTCTCTCTTCGACCCTGCAGATCCGAGTGTAGTTGTCACAGATTTCTTCTATGCTTTTAGAAGCAAGCTGGATCAAATCTTACTGGAGAACACTCGCGGAACCGCAATGAAGAACATAGGTTCAGTCACGGTCCTCAAGTCTCTACTGATGCAGCTGCCACCACTAGCCGAACAAGAGAAGATCGTTGCTGAATTGAAAAGGGTCGAGTCAATCATCGAAGCAACCGAAGATATCGTCCAAGCAGCGATGGAAAGAGCAGAACGTCTACGGCAGACGATCTTCAGAAAGCGTTTCGTGGGGAACTGTAGAATTCGTTCCGCACCCCGAAGTCACCGAGAGGTCAAAGAAATGGAAATTGACTTCAAACTGAGCGACATTGAGAACTTCAAGCGCCTCCGCGAGGAATACGAAGAGATACAGGCTTTCCTCAAGCTGTGGCCAGAGCTGAAGCAACAGCTGATCCTCATCGGCAAGCGCAAGAGTGTCGAAGAGATGGAGGCACAAGATTTCACTCATCCCTGAGCAAGTGGCTCAGCTTGATAAGATTACCCATGTCCTTGACCGTTACAATGACCTGTTCGCAGACATCGGTTGGATCATGTTTGATAGCATGAAGCTTGACGTTGCTGAAGAAGCTGTCAACGTTGCTGAGAAGATGGGTCTTGAAGAGGCAGACGAGTACTTAGCAGATTACTTCTCGCCAACTTGGGTTGAGAATCACCTGATTGTACTCAAGAGCACGATGGGTTTCATGCCGCGATGGACATTGGCCGAAAAAGCTCTAGAAGACTACCGCGAAGGAAGATTCTACGCTTCGGTCTTGGTTGTCTTGACTATGATAGATGGCTGGATAGGAGAACTCAACATCGTCGACAACAACCGTCAAGGATTCTTCGCAAATGAGACCGAACTGGTAGCCTGGAACTCCATCGCCGCCCATCCAAAAGGTCTTGTGAAGCTGAAGCAGGTCTTTGGACAGAGCAGACAGAAGACGAGAACCGAGACAATCACTATCCCATATCGCCATGGAATAGTTCATGGGATGGACCTGGGTTACGATAACAGTTTGTCGCGGCGAAATGTTGGGCCGCGCTATTTGCAGTGCGGGACTGGGCTATCAAGGCTGCAAGGAATGAACTACAAGCACCGAAGTCAGAGCCACAGGTTGCGAAAACTCAGGAACAGTCCATGAAAGATTGGCTGAGGAGCTTGCGCGAACTCGAAGAACTTCGTGCTTGGCAACCTAGAGACAAATATAGCCAGAACAACATTCGATCCGCACGGAAAGCCCGAGTCCTTTGGTGAAAACACACCGGAACGGAAGGTCATTGAGTTTCTGACCTATTGGAACATGGGCAACTATGGGTATATGTCGAAATGCATATCGCCAATGCTGCCGTTAACGCCAGCCGACATTCGTCAACAGTTCGAGGACACGAAGTTGCTGGATTATGAGTTAGTGCGCATTGAGGATGTGTTGCCGACAACCGCTAGCGTTTACATTCAAGTGACTGTAGATAGCGGGTCTGGTGCCGAGGTAGTAGATTATGAGTACAGAGTTATATGCACAAATCCAGATGGGAAGGCCGCGCATGTAATGAGTGAAAACACAGCATGGGGAATCGCGAATCGGCGAAGATTATCCTAGAGAATCGATCAAGGTGTGGTGAACTATGAACAACGACTCCTCCGCCATCGTCCAACGCCTCTGGAACTACTGCACCGTCCTGCGCGACGACGGCCTCTCCTACGGCGACTACGTCGAGCAGCTGACGTACCTGCTCTTCCTGAAGATGGACGACGAGCGCCGCAAGATGGGCGACGACTCCACCATTCCCGACGCCTACGCCTGGGGCAGCCTGGTCAGCGCTCGACGGGCCGGAGCTGGAAAGCCATTACCGCGAGACGCTGCAGGCGCTGGGCACGGGCAGCGGCCTCATCCCCACCATCTTCCGCAAGGCCCAGAACAAAATCCAGGACCCGGCCAAGCTGCGGCGGCTGGTGACGCTCATCGACGGCGAAAACTGGAGCCGCACCAGCGTCGACGTCAAGGCCGAGATCTACGAAGGGCTGCTGGAGAAAGAACGCCCAGGACGTCAAGTCCGGCGCGGGGCAGTACTTCACGCCGCGGCCGCTCATCCAGGCCATCGTCGACGTCATGGCCCCGCAGCCGGGGGAGACGATCAACGACCCCGCCTGCGGCACCGGCGGCTTCCTGCTGGCGGCGTATGAGTACGTCAGCGACCACAACCAGCTCGACCGCGACCAGTGGCAGCATCTGCGACAGCACGCGCTGGACGGCACCGAAATCGTCGACGCCACCGCCCGCCTGTGCGTCATGAACCTCTACCTGCACGGCATTGGCCATTACGTGGGCAGCGGCGGGCAGAACAGCGACCGCAGCCCGATCCACGTCGATGACTCGCTGGCCAACAAGCCCAGCGCCACCTACGACATCGTCCTGACCAATCCGCCGTTCGGCAAGAAGTCGAGCGTCACCTACATCACCGAAGAAGGCGAGGTCAAGCGCGAGGCGCAGACGATCGTCCGCGACGACTTCTGGACCTCCACCAGCAACAAGCAGCTCAACTTCGTGCAGCACGTCCACAAGCTGCTGCACATCCACGGGCGGGCGGCCGTCGTCGTGCCCGACAACGTCCTCTTCGAAGGCGGCGCGGGCGAGACGGTGCGGCGCAAGCTGCTGCAGGAAAGCGACCTCCACACCATCCTGCGTCTGCCCACCGGCATCTTCTACGCCCAGGGGGTGAAGGCCAACGTCCTCTTCTTCGACCGCAAGCCGGGCCGCGAACGGCCGTGGACGGAGCGGGTCTGGTTCTACGACTACCGCACCAACATCCACCACACGCTGAAGCAGAACCCGCTGGCCCGCCCCGATCTGGACGAGTTCGTCGACGTCTACCGTCCCGCCAACCGGCACGAACGGGAGGCGACCTGGAGCGAGGAAACCCCGGACGGCCGCTGGCGGAGCTACAGCATCGACGACATCCTGGCCCGCGACAAGGTCAACCTCGACATCTTCTGGCTGCGGGACGAGTCGCTGGAAGACAGCGACAACCTGCCCGACCCGGACATCTTGCGGCCGAGATCGTGGAAGAGCTGGAAGCGGCGCTGGAGCAGTTCCGGCTGATTGCGGAGGATTTGGGCGAGCCGGCGGAATAGTGGCGGACGAGGACCACGATCAGAAAAGGCCAGACTCAAGTAAGTCTGGCCTTTGCGCTTCTAATTGATTAATGCGGTGAGTTAGGCGATCGCCTCTTCGAGCAGCGGCCGGAACTTATACCCTTATATCTGATTTGATCACTATTCGTGTTTCGATATGAGGGCGGCTTCTGGACCATACAACATCGCCGCGCTGAGAGATTTGGAACGCTACGACCAGATCGCCGCAGGTAGGTACAAGTTAAGAAGAACTTGGTTCTTGTGTACCAAACCCAGACCCTGGAGAGGAGCCTCAATCGCCAGGCCACTCTTCACAAGTTGTTTGCTGTTTTGATCTCCCGTAGCGAGCACACCTGCGCTGGCGACACAATCGCCTCCGCTCGTCAAGGGTCTTCGATCACGTAGGCACTCGCCGCTCTCGCCCTAGACCAAAGTTAACCTGTTTCTGCATCTTGATTGGGCTCCGGTCCTTTTTTCGTTGCTCCCGGATACAAACCCAACCCGTGAGCCACAGCGTAGGCCGTCAGCGAAGCCAGCACAACGGGCAGCACATTCATAGGCGACAGGCCGACGATCAGCGCACCAATCACAGACAGGGCCAGCGGTATGGGCACCACTGTAGCCGGCACGGCCACGATCATACAACCGACTGCCAACCCCAATGGGATCTGGGGAAAGACCAGATTGATGGCCGAACCGAGGGTAGCCCCGACAAACAGCAGCGGAAAGATCGGGCCGCCGATAAAACCGAACGACAGAGCGCCACTCAACGCCAACAACTTGGCAAAAGCAAACAACAGCAGTAAGCCAATGCCGATTTCGGCAGCATCCTGCGTCGTCATCTGCAGACCGGCGGTTCCGAGAAATAGGGTAATCGGTAGGGCCAGGCCCAGCAATCCCAGCAAGAATCCGCCTAGTGTGCCGCGAATGACCGGACGACTATTGAGCGGGGCGACCAATCGCGACAGAAGCTTCACCAGCAGCATGAATAGGATGCCGACCGGCACAGCGATGATACCGAACAGAATGCCCAGCCCTAGATCCCAGACTCGCAAATCATACGTTTGCGGCTGCACGAGACCCAGCAGGGTGGAGAATGTATCGCCGCCCACCCAAAAGAACAGGGCGAACCCCAGAGCGGCCGACAGACCCGAAATCAGCAGCGTGCCATAATAGGCGGCCTTGCACATGAGCTGATTCCAACATCAGCACCAGCACCGTAAACGGCGATGAAAACAGCCCGCCATAAGCCGCCGAAACGCCAGCTATGACGTTGCTACGGGTGGTCTCCTCGTCCAGCTTACGCCGTTCCGATAGCCAGGTGCCCAGCCCGGCCGACAGCATGCCGGTAGGCACTTCGGGGCCAAGGCTGAAGCCGCCAATTAGCGACAGCAACGAGGCCAGCAGGGACGCAGGCACCGGCTTGGGATCCAACCGGCCTTCCACCACAGCACTAAAAACGTCCAGCTCGGCCGCGGCTGTGAAGCGGTGGACCAGACCGACCAATACCCCAAAACCAGTCATGATGGCTACGATGATCCATGAGCCGGAGAACGGTTCCCAACCGGGCGGATTGGGCCAGATCAGGCCGATGCCCAGATTCATGAGTCCAACAAATGCGAGCGCTCCAATGGCGCTGAGTAAACCGGACAGCAAACCCCAGCCCAGCCGTCGCCAGTAGCTTCCAGATCTTAAGTCGAAATCGTTTGTCATAGTACTCGCTTTCCAGGATTAGGTAACTCTCCGAACGTTCTGGATTCCCTTACAATTGTACGAATGCGTTGTCAGGCAGGTAACCTATTGTGAATGGTAGCGGGCAGCTAGCCGGCCATCTCCTGCGCCGATCCCATCAGCACCAGGTAGTCTTTCGTCTGCGTTCGTTCGGCCAGATAGATTAGCGGTCTAAGGTACTGGGCACGAATGGCCGCAAAACTCTCCCAGGCCCCCTCGCTGCTTTCCGCCAAACCGACACCCTCAGCGGCCAGCGTGGCCAGCATGTTGCTATACTCGGATTGACTCAGTTCCGGCAGCGGGCCCGCCATTTTCGCCGGGTCGTAACCAATGGTAGCGCTGACGTCGCTGATCATGTCTATTCCCTCTTCCAGGCACAATCTGGCCGCAGCGGCTAACCGATTATCAATGGCAGTGCTGTACAGTGCCACCGCGTCCAGAATCGCGCCGGCACAGGCCACCCACGATTGTCCCGGAAAGCTCGCCGGCGTGTAGACCACTTCTGGCGCCAACGTGTGACTGGCCCGGATCTCCCGAAACCACGTTTCCCAGTTATTCCAGATCGCGTCACGCTCGCTGACTTCCGTGTTCTGCTCCACCCACAATAGCAGGTTCGGCGCGGAGAGTTTCGCATTCTTCCCAGCGCGGCGATAGAAGCGCGCTGCCTAAGTTCACGCGCCTGTATGGCGCTCGGTAGCCAGGAATGAAGGTCAGGAAGAATACCATGATGATTAGGCCCAGGGCGCCCTCGGCAATAGCCAGTAACTGCCCTTGTGTGTTCGATGGCGTATCGAAACCCAGCGTAGAAAGCGCGGAGCCACTGGCCACAAAGCCAGCCCACAAGGACTGTTCGGCATCGGTTGCCCAATAGAGGAGGGCGAAGCCAACCATACCTATCAGGAACCAGGTGCTCATTTGCAGGAAGATGAACAGCGGCATATACCAGGTCGTGCGTCGCTCGACGATCTGATCGTTCGCCAGGTGGCGCGGGTTTCTGTTGACCAGCAAGTTCACCAGCCGCGTGACCACATCGT
>CAVQSM010000014.1:0-14742 GCA_963715935.1 uncultured Chloroflexia bacterium
ACTCTCAGGCAGCGGGGGCAATAAGCAACGGAGAAGAAATGAGCGACGATACAAAGTGTGGACTGACCCCCGAAAAGTAGACACAGAGTTAAGGTGGTCCGTTGCCAAGTTCGTACGCCACCGGCGTCTGGTAGCCTAAGGCAGAGTGCAGTCGCCGGCGGTTGTAGAACACTTCCATGTATTCAAAGATATCAGCCATAGCCTCCTGTCGGGAGCGATAGCGACGATGATGAACCAGCTCAGCCTTGAGGGTGGCGAAGAAGCTCTCCATCGGCGCATTGTCATACGCGTTCCCCGTCCGGCTCATGCTGGCCTGCAGCCGGTGCTTGGCCAGCAGCGCCCGGTACGCCCGGCTGGTGTACTGGCTGCCCCGGTCGGAGTGGTGAATCAGGCCAGCCGGTGGACGTCCGCCGGTCCAGCGCCATCTGCAGCGCATCTCGTGTCAACGCGTCCTTCAGCCTGGGGGCCATCGCCCAGCCCACCACCTGGCGAGAGTAGAGGTCGAGCACCACCGCCAGATACAGCCAGCCCTCCGCTGTGGGCACATAGGTGATGTCACTCAACCAGGTCCGGTTGGGGGCCGCCGCGCCGCGCAAGCAGCTGATGCTGGGAGCAGGGCAGCAGGGCAGCAGGGAGGGCAGCAGGGAATGGTTGACTTCTACATGGAGGCGCGCAAACAGACGTTCACCGGCCGCCGCCGCGACTGGCCGTTCGTCATGCGGGTCGGTCCGGCCGCTGCGCCGGGAGGGGCCAATGACGAGCCGTCGCCCGGTCTGGATGGCACCTTGCAAATGCGGCCGCAGCTGCCGCTCTGGCTGGCCTTGCTCTTGCTGGTCCTGCTGCTGACGCTGTGCGGCCTGCTGGTCTGGGGTCTGACGTTCCTGCCGTCGCTGGAGAGTTTGTTGGGGCGTTTGGGATTTTGAGTTACGAAGAGACACAGCACCGCTGACCAGCCTATTCCGGCTTCCGGGCAGTCACAATGCTTGCCCCATCTAGCAATACAATTCGTTCGGTGCCCACGAAACCCGCCTCTGTTAGCCAATCCCGGTATTCCTGTTCGGTATAGGCCTGACCATCCTCGTAGGCGGTCAGCAGTACCAGACCAAAGCCTACGACGTTCTCCGGCGATACACGTGAATCGTCCAGGACCCAGCCGACCAGATGAATCGCGCCACCCGGTTCAAGGCTGGGGGCGAGGTTACGCAACATAGCACGGGCGTCGTTTTCGCCCAAAACCTGAACGACGTGCCGGACAACAATCGCTTCGTAGGTTCCGGATGGGCTGGCTTTTACGGCATTCGCCTCCAGGATCCGGACCCGGGAAGTGACACCCGCTTCTTCCACAAAATGTCGCGTAATAGGCGTGACGGAAGGCAGATCAAGCACCGTAGCCTTCAGGTTGGGGTTTGCCTTTGCCAGGGCAATGGCCAGTCCTCCTGAACCTCCACCCACATCCAGCACAGAGCTGACACTTGCGAAGTCGTAGCGCTCCATCAACCGGTGCGCGTCGGTGACCGCTCCCTGAAACAGCCCGCGAAAGAGCGCGATTTGCTCTTCTGGAGATTGGTCCTGATAGTCATGTACATCGAGGGGAATGCCGGCGCGAATTGTCGCCGCAGTTCTCAGAATCCTGCTCCAATTCTGTGAGGTAAGCTCATGCGTGGCGCCAAGATAGGACGGTTTGCTACGCACGAGAAACTGGCTGGCTTCCAGGGTGTTGGAGAACTTGCCTTCATCGACGTTCAGCACGCCGGCAACCACCAGCGTATACAGCAGCGGGCGCAGTTTAACAGGTTGCGCACCAATATGCCTCCCAGTACCTCAAGCGTAGAGGCTCGGCCTCTAATGGCGTGAACAGGTCCAACTCCATGCCTGCCAGCAGCGCGAAAGACGGATAGACTGCCTCTAGCAGCCGGCTGATGGCCACTGGTTCTATGAGCTTGCCGGTCATCAGGTCCGCACCAATTTTCGCCGCGAACTATGATGACCGGCCACCGCTTTATCTGCTCCTCTCATTACCGCAGTTCCCGCTTCAAAATCTTGCCCGTCGCCGTCATCGGCAGGATCTCGCGGAACTCGATGATGCGCGGGTATTTGTAGCCCGCCATGCACGACTGGCACCACTCGATCAGCATCCCTTCTTCGGCCGAGTGGCCGTCCTTCAGGATGACGTACGCCTTGATCTCCTCGCCGTGGCTGTCGTCGGGCACGCCGACGACGGCTACCAGACTGACCGCCGGGTGGGTCATCATCACTTCCTCGATCTCGCGCGGGTAGACGTTGAAGCCGCCGCGGATGATCATATCCTTCACCCGGTCGGTGATGTAGAGGTAGCCGTCTTCGTCGAAGTTGCCCAGGTCGCCGCTGTGGAACCAGCCGTTGCGCATGACGTCGGCCGTTTCCTCCGGGCGCTTGTAGTAGCCCTTCATGATGTTGTGGCCCTTGATGACGATTTCGCCCATCTCGCCTTGCTCGACGTCGTTGTCTTGCGGGTCTACCACGCGAACCGAGACACCCCAGACCGGCAGACCGACGGAGCCGGGTTTGGCCGGGCGGTCGATGCGGTTGAACGTCGCCACCGGGCTGGTCTCCGACAGGCCGTACCCTTCCAGAATGTTGACGGTGAACTTCTCGTTGAAGGCCAGCATCACCTCCACCGGCATGGCCGAGCCACCGGAGACGGCCAGCTTCAGGTTGCTGGAGATCTTCTCCAGATCGAACTTATCGAGGTTGGGATGGTTGAGCATCGCCCAGTACATGGTGGGCACGCCGGCGAAGATGGTCACGTTGTCCCGCTCCATGATGCTCAGCGCGGCGTCCGGCGTCGAAGCGGGCCAGCAGGCTGATGGCCGACTTGTTGTAGAACCCGGCGTTCATCTGCACCGTCTGGCCGAAGGAGTGGAACAGGGGCAGCGTGACGAGATGAACATCGTTCTCGTCCGCCCGGTACATTGTGTCGGACAGACGGGCGTTGAGCACCATGTTGCTGTGGCTCAGTTCCGCTCCCTTGGGCCGGCCGGTCGTGCCGCTGGTGTAGAGGATGACGGCCGTATCGTCGCCGTTGGTCACGACCGTGTCGAACGTCGGCGACTGCGTGCCCATCATCATGCCCAGCGTCGTCGTGCCCTCGATGGGCGACGGGCCGGCAGGATCGGCGGTGATCATGATAGAAATGCTCGCAGCTTTCGACCTCCCCGAACCCTTCATAGCCGAACTGGCCCATCGGCAGCTCCGGCGTGCCCTGGAAGCAGAAGAACGCTTTGGCGTCGGAGTCCTGCAGATGGTAGGCGATCTCGCGCCCCTTCAGCAGCACGTTGAGCGGCACGACGACCGCCCCGGCCTTGAGGATGCCGTAGTAGACGATGGGGAAGTAGGGCAGGTTGGGGCAGGAGAGGGCGACCTTGTCCCCCGGCTCAATGCCCGCGGCGACCAGCCCGTTGGCGACCTGGTTGGCGGCCGCGTTGACGGCCGCATAGGGCAGCTTCATGTCGTTGAAGATGATAGCTGTATTGCCCGGCGCTTCCCGGGCGCTGTCTTCCAAGAGTACGGCTAGATTGAGCATGCTTGTCTCCTAAGGATGTGGGTGATGTGGGTACCGATCACTGCGCTTGCTGGCGGCCTGTGTGGGCCAGCCATTCGGGGCGCAGCAGCCCGTATAGCAACATATCATGACGCTCTCCGTCGCGGTCCAGGTGTTGCCGGAAGACGCCTTCGCGGGTGAACCCCAACCCTTCGTAGAGGGCGATGGCCGGTTCATTATAGCCGAAGACGGTCAGGAAGACGCGGTAAAGATTCAGTTCGAGAAAAGCGAACTCCAGCGCCAGCTCCATTGCCTCGCGGCCGTAGCCGTGGCCGCGGTTGGCCGGGTCGCCGATGCCGATGCTGATCGCCGTGTTGCCATGCGCCCACTGCACGCCGTCGAGCTCCAGAACGCCGATGAGCTGGTTGCCGTCGTTGGTGCGAATGCCGAACAGGAAGTTGTCGTCGCCGGACTGCCCGCTCTCGATGCGCCGGGCCACCTGTTCTTCGCTCCACGGGTAAGCGGGATGGGCGATGAAGTCGCGCAGGAAGTCGGGATCCGACCACCAGGCGAACAGGTCCGAAACTTCGCTGCGACCGATGCGCGTCAGCCGGATATGGTCGCCGCGTAGCAGGTTGGATGATACCATTACTCTACCCTCCAAATGGCACAGTTGCCTCTCAAGCGAGGTCGAGGAAACCATGAGTATAGACACCTACCCCATTCACGACAATCATCGACAACCCATGTTGGCGCCTCGCCAACCCATGCCACCGCGTGTGCTGTTGGGCGCCGGGCCGTCCAACGCCCACCCCAATGTGCTCCAGGCCCAGATGCAGCCGATCGTCGGCCATCTGGACCCGACGTTCATCGCGGTGATGGACGACATCAAGGAAGGGCTGCGCTACGCGTGGCAGACGGAGAACGAGTTCGCCATCGCCATCAGCGGCACCGGCAGCGCGGCGATGGAAGCCAGTCTGGCCAATGTGGTCGAGCCAGGAGATGTGGTGTTGGTCGGCGTGAAGGGTTACTTCGGCCGCCGGCTGGTCGATATGGCCGGGCGGTACGGCGGCGATGTCCGCTGCCTGGAAACGACCTGGGGCCAGGCGTTTACGCTGGATGAGATTCGCGCCGGGCTGGAGGAACACCGCCCCGCCGTGCTGGCCCTCGTCCACGCCGAGACGTCCACTGGTGTGCGCCAGCCGCTGGAAGGCGTTGCTGATCTGTGCCGCGAGCACGACTGCCTGCTGCTGGTCGATACCGTCACCAGTCTGGGTGGCGTGCCACTGCTGCTGGACGAGTGGGGCATCGACATCGCCTACAGTGGGTCGCAGAAATGTCTCAGCTGCCCGTCCGGTGTGGCCCCGCTGACGATAGGACCGCGAGCGTGGGAGAAGATGCAGCGCCGCTCGCAGCCGATTGCCAACTGGTACATGAACGCCGAGCTGCTCAACGTCTACTGGAGCGGTGAGAAGCGCGGTTACCACCATACGGCGCCGATGACGCTCTACTACGCCTTGCGCGAAGGACTGCGGCTGGTGGCGGAAGAAGGGCTGCAACAGCGTTGGGCGCGCCATCAGGCGACGGCCGACCTGTTCTGGGCTGGCCTGGCTGAGATCGGGTTGGAATGCTACGTGCCCCGTGAGTTCCGGCTGCCCAGCCTGACGACGGTGCGCGTGCCGGACGGGGTGGACGCCGGACAGGTGGCCCGCACGCTGCTGACCGAGTACAACATCGAGATTGCCGGCGGTCTGGGCGATCTGGCGGGCAAGGTGTGGCGCGTGGGGCTGATGGGCTTCAACAGCCGCCGCGAGAATGTGGCCCTGCTGCTGAAGGCGCTGGAGGATGTGGTTGGTCGCCAGGGGTAAGGCTGATGCAGACGGTTGAAGCGCTGAAGGCCGACATGATGGCCCGCCCGGGCACGACCGAAGAGACGCCGTTTGGCCCGGATGCGCTGGTCTATAAGGTGATGGGCAAGATGTATGCCCTTGTCAGCTGGACCGACGACCCGATCAGCATTTCGCTGAAGTGCGACCCTGATCAGGCGCTTTTCTTGCGCGATATGTACCCGGCAGTTACGCACGCGCCGTACATGAGCAAGCGCCACTGGAACAACGTCACGCTCGACGGCACGGTGGGCGACGCGGAAATCCGCAGCATGATCGATGATTCGTATGATCTGGTCGTGAAGAAGAATCTGACGAAGGCGCAGCGCGCTGAGTTGGGCCTGTAAGACTATCCGGAGGCTCTCATGACGCCAGGCACCCGCACCGAACTCTGCGCCGATGGCCCCACCCTTTCCCGCTTCATCGTGGGCGTCTGGCGGCTGGCAGAATGGCCGTTGCGTGGGGAGGCACTGCGGGGATTCATCCATGCCGCACTCGACCTGGGCCTGACTTCGTTCGACCACGCCGACATTTACGGCGACTACAGCTGCGAAGCGATCTTCGGCGAGGCGCTGGCGGCCGAACCGGGCCTCCGCGACCGCATGGAGCTGGTGACCAAGTGCGACATCAAGCTGCTCTCGGCCAAGCAGCCGGCGACGGCCGTCAAGCATTACGACACAAGCCGCGACCACATCATCGCCTCGGCCGAGAACTCGCTGCGGCTGCTCCATACCGACTATCTGGACGTCCTGCTGCTGCACCGCCCCGACCCACTAATGGACGCCGACGAAGTGGCTGGGGCGTTCCTGGCCCTGCGCGAAGCAGGCAAGGTGCGCCACTTCGGCGTTTCCAACTTCACCCCGTTCCAGTTCGACCTGCTCCAGTCCCGGCTGCCGTTTCCGCTGGTGACCAATCAGATCGAGCTGTCAGTGCTCCATCTGCTGCCGCTCCATGACGGCACGCTGGACCATTTGCAGCGGCTGCGCGTCGCGCCGATGGCCTGGTCGCCACTGGGCGGTGGCGGATTGTTCACCGGGCAGGACGACCGCGTCCGGCGCGTCCGCATGACCCTGGCCCAGGTGGGTGAAGCGCTGGGCGGTGCGTCGCTTGATCAGGTGGCGCTGGCGTGGCTGCTGCGCCATCCAGCTCGCGTGCTGCCGGTGCTGGGCACGGGCAAGGTGGAGCGACTGGCGGCGGCCGTGGCCGCCGAATTGCTGGCCATGACGCGCCAGCAGTGGTTCGCCATCTGGCAGGCGTCGGCGGGGCAGGAAGTGCCTTAGGACGAGGAAGCGATCGCCGACGATAGGGCCTCAACGAAGTAACCTGTCCGCAGTCGGGAAGTCAGGTGTTGGGGCGGTCTGTGCATCACACGGACCGCCCTTGCTTGACGGGCCGGAGAGGTGCTCTATCAGGTGGGGGATGAGTCTGGCGAGCGCTGGCCGGCTATGAAGCGCCTTGAGCGACCGCGGGCGAATCGACGCGGCGCCGTTACTCGCCGGCAGTAGGTGCGACGGGATCGGGAGAGGCCGGAACGTCTGCGACCGCAACCGACCGTAGCGACAGCCGGGCCAGCAAGACCAGCGCCGCCACCATCACCACGAGCGAGATAACCTGCACAATGCGAATGCCGCCGTCGGTCATCCAGGCGTTGTCGCGGAACGCTTCGACGAAGAGACGGCCGCCGGCATAAACGGCCGTCGTCAGCAGGAACGGCCGTCCGTCGTTGCCGGCAAGCTGCTCGCCGTTGACAGGCCGTGTCGCCAGCCACCAACCCACCAGCGCCACCACGCCCACCGCCATCTCATACAACTGCACCGGATGGCGGCGCACGCCGTACTGAGTGATGCCCCAGGGCATACTGGTCAGCGTGCCGAAGCCAGGGCCGCCGAGGAAGTCGGCCAGACTGACGGTCATCAGCCAGACCACCAGGCCGGGGGCCATGACATCGAGCGAAGGCCAGAGCGGCAGGCCGCGCCAGCGGCCGTAGAAGAACGCCGCCGCCGCGCCGATGATGACGCCGCCGGCTGCGTTGTAGCCGCTGTTGAGCGGCCAGATGATGCCCAAGAGATTGTCATCAAACGATGACCAGTGGAGCATGACAAACGTCAGCCGCGCTCCGATGAAGCCGCCCAGCAGCAGCACGCCCGCCAGCGCATAGTACCGTTCCGGGTCGCGCCCCAGCCGCCGCGCCGCCCTGTCGACGACGAACAGCGCCAGCCAGGAGCCGATGATATACGTCAGCGGACCGGTGGGCAGACCAATGGGGCCGAGATTGAGGTAGGGCAGCATGACGAGGAATCAGGAGTCGAGCAGATCTTCGATGCGGTCTTCGAGCACCGCCTGGCTAATCGTGCCGATCAGCACCTCGCGCACCACGCCGTTCTTGTCGATGAACAGCGTCGTGGGTAGATTGAGCACGCCGTACAGATTGTTGACGCGCATATCCTGGTCGATCAGCAGGTCATAGCTCAGGCCGTTGCGCTCGGCGAACTCGGCGATGGTTTCCGGCGACTCGGCCTGGTTGACGCTGAGCACTCCCACGCGGCCGTCGTACTTCTCGCTGACCCGCTGGAAGTAGGGCATCTCCACCCGGCAGGGCGGGCACCACGTGGCCCAGAAGTTGACCACCACCGGCTGGCCACCGTTCTCGGTGAAGTCGCGCAGCGTAATCGCTTCGCCGTCCAGCGTGTTGAGGGTGAAATCGGGGGCCAAATTGCCCACAAAAGGGGCTTCCGTGACAGGGTAGAATCCCTGCGACGGGTTCGGGTCACGGGAGACGACGATCCAGCCGATGCCCATCAGGGACGCGATGGCGATGACCGCCAGCCATTCAAGCCGTTCGCGACTCATGCTCCTAGCTCCTGATCGTCAGGCCCATGTCGGCCAGCGATATGGATGACAAATCGCCGGGCTCCTGGCCATCGAAGACGGGCACGCCGGTCAGGTCATAGACCATCGCGCCGTCGATGCGCACCGGCACCATTTCGCCCACCGGCAGCTCGCCCGGCACGAAGACCATGCCGTCGATTTCCGGCGCGTCGCGGTAGGTGCGGCCGACACTGACGCCATCGCCGTGGCCGTCGACCAGCACATCGAGCGTACGGCCGACAAGCGCCTGGTTGCGGGCCAGCGAAATGCCTTGCTGGAGCTCCATCAACTGCGCCTGCCGCGCTTCCTTCACCGCTTCGTCCACCTGCCACGACACGGTCGCCGACGGCGTAGACGCTTCGAAGGAGTAGGTGAACGCGCCGACGCGGTCGAACTGTAGATCGCGCACAAACGACATCAGGCCGTCGAACTCCTCATCCGTCTCGCCGGGGTAGCCAACGATGAATGTGGTGCGGATGGCGATGTCGGGCATGGCGCCGCGCAGCTTCTCCAGCGTGTTGTAGACCCACTCGATGTTGGCCGGGCGGCGCATGCGCTTCAGCGTCTCGCGGTGGCCGTGCTGCAGGGGGATGTCGAGGTAAGGGACGACCTGCGGCAGCGTGGCCATCGTCTCGATCAGTTCATCGGTCACATAGCCGGGGTAGGCGTACATGATGCGAATCCAGCTGATGTCAGGGGCAGCTTCGGCAATGCGGCGCAGCAGCAGCGATAGACCGTTCTTGAGCCCAATGTCGTGGCCGTAGTCGGTGCTGTCCTGAGCAATGAGAATCAGCTCGCGCACACCGGCCGCCTGCAGCGCCACCGCTTCAGCCACAATGGCGTCGGGCGGGCGGCTGACATGGGTGCCCTTAATCTGCGGGATGGCGCAAAAGGCGCAGGGGCGGCGGCAGCCGTCGGCGATCTTGACGTAGGCCGTGTGACCGTAGACCGACGCGCGAAGAATGTTGCGCTCGTCGGTGCCCACTGTCGTCGCCTCGTCCGGCAGATGGTACATCGGTTCCGGATGCTTGCGGCGGCGCAGCTTGCGCACGAACGGCACAATGTCCATCCAGCGCCGCGTGCCGATGACGCCGTCGATACCTGGCACCCACTCAACCACCTCATCGCCATAGCGCTGGGCCATGCAGCCCGCGGCAATCAGCAGCTGGTTCGGCCCCTTCAGCTGCGGCTAACTCTTGCAGCGCGCCAATCGACTCCTGCCGGGCGCTTTCAATGAAGCCACAGGTGTTGACAATGAGGACACTGGCGTCGTTGGGGTCCTCGACACCGCTAAAACCCGCCCGTTGGAGTAGGCTGGCCATGCTGTCGGAGTCGACGGTATTCTTGCTGCACCCTAAACTGAGGAGATAGAACTGCTTCTTCTGTTTTTGTTTACTCATCGTCTACTGTGTCGTTTGCCAGACTTCTTCGTACCGTTCGCCCCGACCACCCAGACGGCCAAGCGGCACGTCGTTAATGGTGGCGAAGACGCCGGTGGCGTTGCCGGTGACCAGGCGCGCCTCATTCTGGGCGGTCCATTCCAGCACATCGTTGGCTTTGGCAATGCCGCTGTAGACGACTTCACCGTCAATCGTGACTTCCAGCCACGTACGTTCCAAAATATCCAGGTTGAGCAATATCTCGTCCATCGTCGCCGGCAGGGGCGGCCGAGTAGGGGTGATGGTCGGGGCGGCGGACGGATTGTTGCGGCTGGTGGAGATGACCGGGTTGTCCCCGCCGAACGCCGCGCCGGACGTTTCGCTGTCGCCCTCTTCGGCCAGCAGCGGTTCTGGGCTGGGCGTCGGCGTGGCATTGGTGACGTCGTTGACAATGTCGCGGACGGCCGATCCGATTTCCACGGCGGCGTTATCGTTCGACTCCGCTGCCAAACAGCAGGGGCACAAACCGGTTGGCCACCAGCGCCAGCGCCACCAGCAGCGCCACGATAATGACCAGCTGCAGGATGCCGCTGGAACCGCCGCTTGTCCAACCGCTGCGTGATTCGACTTCCATATTGACCGGGTCGAAAAACGGCTGGTCTTCTCGAATGGGCATCGGGTTGTCGGGGGTAATGGGCTGTTCCGGGGCGGCACTCTTTGGCCGGGGGCGTCCCAGCCCGGCTTCATAGCGGGCGAGCAGCGGCTCCGGGTCCAGACCCAGGTAGCGAGCATAGTTGCGCAAAAAACCGCGCACATGCACCGGCGAGGGCAAGGCGTCGTACTCGCCTTCCTCCAGCGCCTGCAAGAAACGCGGGTTAATGCGGATGGCGGCCTGTACTTCTTCGAGTGTCAGGCCTTTGTTCTCTCGCGCTTCGCGCAAGATTTGTCCGATTTCGTCCATACGGCCTCGCTAGACGAGACAGATGGGAATGGCGTGCACCGCCATCAACTAGGCGGCCGTTACGTCTTCGTACTCGTCGTATTCGTCGAAGTCGTCGTCTTCGCTGTCGTCTTCGCTTTCCGCATCGATGTCAACGTCTTCTTCAGCTTCATCAGCTTCAAGGGAGACATCAGCGGAGGCAAGATCGCCGTCTTCAGCCACCAGAGCAGCGCCCAGGTCGCCCTCTTCCAGCGCCTCGGCGGCAATGGTCATGGCCGCTTGCTCTTCTTCAAACTCCTGGTACGTGCCGCCTTCCGGATTGACAACAACGGTCAGCTCAGGCTGGTGCTCGCCGCTCAGACGAACGACCACCTTGTGGGCGCCCAGCTGGCGAAGCGGTTCGTTACCGACTTTGCGGCGGTCGATCTCGGTGCCGAGGAGCTCATTCAGATCGTCGGCAATTTGCGACGTGGTAATGGAGCCGTACAGCTTGCCGGAGTCGCCGGCGCGGGCCTCGAACGTCAGCGTCACTTCGACGATGCGCTCTGACAGTTTCTCATGTTCCGCACGCATCTCTTCGCGGCGGGTTTCGGCCTGCTTGCGCCACGCCTCAGCCTTCTTCATCTCGTTTGGCGTCGCCTTGACAGCCAGCCCTTGCGGCAACAGGAAGTTGCGGCCGTAGCCATCGGCAACCGTGAACACTTCGCCGGCATAACCGAGCGTATCGACATCCTTCTTCAACAGCACTTTCATTTGCAGCTTCTCCTCAAAATCATCTCCCATCAGGTTGTCTTAATTCTACCAAACTGTACCGGAATCAACCCGCGGGGCGTTAGTTTGCAAGGTGACATTGCCCACATGTGTGGGCAATCGTCTATAGTAGCAAAGCCCGGCCTCTTTGCCAAAGGCAATTACGGGTTGCTCAGGAACCGGGCGCGCTGGAACTGTGCTCTGCCGGGGTGGGGTGGAGCGCCGGTGATGGCGAACGCGAGACACTATCCCAACTGCGTCACGTCCCATGCTACAATGGGCATTATGCTGACAATCATCTACATCGCGCTGCTCGTCGTGGGAGTGGTCGTCGTCTTGGCCATGCTGATCGCCCAGCGGCGTCAATTCATGCCCGGACACCAGCCGATGCCTCCGGGAGAGAACTTGCTCGCTAAACTGCTGCCACTGTCGCTGGGCGTGGGCCTGGCGGTGTTTGGCGCGGCTGGTTTGCTGCTGGCGCCCATCATTGACCAGGGCGAGGGGCGCAGCGTCGTCGTGGCGCTCGGGTTGGGTTTGCTGGCGGCGTTCCTGACGCAGGTAGCACTCTACGCCTGGACCGTCCGCAGCGTGCCACAGGCAGCCACAGCCAACGAGCCGCACGCCGGGCAGGACGCGCGAGTGGTGATCGACATTCCCGCCCACGGCGTGGGGCAGATCGTGTACGAAACGGACGCCGGCCCAATGACGATTGGCGCCAGCTCGGCGGCGGGCGAAGCAATCACCGCTGGACAGCCAGTGACCGTCATCCGCAGCGCCGACCGCATGGCGGTAGTCAGCCGTGCCGGCGCAACAGCTTCGTCAGCCGTGAAAAAGCGCTGAAAGGCGCGGTGAATGAAGAGCGAGTGCCTGGCGTCCAGTCAGGACTGCATCGCTTGCCGGTGGCAGAGCCAGTGACAGGATCGATTTCGATTAGGAAAGCGATAGTGAACGCGATCTGGGGTGACCTTACCCTCTCCCCCCAGCCCTGAGTGCCTAGCCACCACCCCCCATCTTCGGTATAATCCCTTTAACATTCATCAATATGATACCTTCGGGGCAGGGTGTAATTCCCGACCGGCGGTGAGGGCGAGCGCAGCCCAAGCCCGCGACCCGGCGCATAACGCGACGGTGGACCCGGTGTAAGTCCGGGGCCGACAGTGATAGTCTGGATAAGAGAAGGTAAGGCCGTGTGCCTGCGCTGACCTGTTTGCTATGGAAGCCCCACCCTTGTGTGGGGCGTTTCTTTTTGGCATCAGGACGGCCGTCCGGCAGCATCACCACGACCAGCGCCTGCCTCCTCCCCTGCCCCGACAACTGCTATGCAATCAAGCACGCCGACATTCAGCCAGCGGCTGAGCGCCATTCCGAACTGGGTGACCCTCCTGGTCTCTTTCGCCTTGCTGTTGCTCGTTTGGCAGCTCGTGGTCACGCTGGGCGGTTACCCGCCTTTCATCCTGCCTGGTCCGACCGACGTGGCGGAGGCGTTCGTCGGGCTGATGGCGGACGGCCGTTTGCCGCGCCACAGTGCAGTCACCATTAGCGAGGTGATTCCCGGTCTGCTGCTGGGGGTGGCGGTGGCCCTGCCGCTGGGCTATCTGCTCACTAAGTCACCGCTGGCCGAACGGCTCATATCACCTTACCTCGTCGCCTCGCAGGCGATCCCCATCATTGCCATTGCCCCACTGCTGACCATCTGGATCTCGTCGTGGTACTGGTCACGCGTGCTGGTGGCGGTGCTGGTCGTCTTCTTCCCGATTCTCATAAGCATCATTGCCGGGCTGCGCTCCGTGCCACCAGAGCTGTATGATCTGATGAACTCGCTGCGGGCAACTCGGTGGCAGATCTTCACCAAGCTGGAGATACCGTCCGCTCTGCCAACGGTGCTGGCCGGCTTGAAGGTCGGGGCCACGCTGGCCGTCATCGGGGCGCTGGTGGGCGAATTTGTGCAGCCGAAGACGCAGGGGCTGGGATTCCTGCTGGTGACCGCCCGCTACCAGTTCAAGACGGACGAGGTATTTGTCATCTTGTTCACGCTGGCGGCCATTGCGCTGTCGTTGTATGGATTGGTGGTGCTGCTGGAGAAGCGGCTGCTGGCGTGGCGCGACGTGGGGAATGGGCGCACATGATCATTCAGAATCGGATCAGCGAGTTTGAGTTTGAGATTTGCTCGATACTGGCCCAGCTTGCCTATCACATTCATCCTGCAGTCGTCGAGCGCATCAAGGCCAAGAACCTTGCGGAGTATGACTACTTCAGCACGCTGTTTCGCGACAAGATTGACGTTTCCAACTACTTGTTTGACGGCTCAGCCTGTGTTTTTCCGGGTGTAAGGCGGTATATAGCAGCCCAGGGAGCTAAGCGACGCTACAACCCTTCCTACCAGGCCATCATCGACGATAACGTCTTCCCGCGTTACATATGGTCCTTCTTGCTGAATGGAAGAGCCTATAGTGGGCCAAGCTGGAAAGAGACGGGGCTGGGCGAGTTTGAGTTGGCGCACGTGTTCACGCACAAAAAATCAGAGATTGAATTTGAAAAACAGTTCTTCGATTCGATGCAGTCCGATCTCCGTCCTCATAGCGATTTCACTTGCGCCTGCAATGTCGTCTTGTTGCCGAAGGGGACAGTAAGGCCCACAGACAATTCGAAAGCAATCAAGGCCGCCTTCTTCATGCGCTACGTTGAGCTATACGGTGAGGACACACTTATAGGTCGGTCTGGCTTTAAGAACTCCGAGGTGCCAAGCTGGTATGGTGATTTAGGATGGAATCAACCCTGCTTGCCTCCGGACTGGAAAGAGAACATCGACCGTCTCTTGAAATATCGAACGAACAGGATAACCCACATCTTGAGTAAGTGAGGCCAAGCCGTCTTGTGGGTGGAGTTCAACCGCAGGCCGACCTATCGCTTCTTGCCTTGCTTGAACAAACCGACGGCTTTCTCAATTCGTCTCTGCCGCGTCTCTTCTGTCTTGGCCCCGTTAATCTGGTCGCAGTGGTAGCGCTGGAGACTGTTGGAGAGCGAATCAAAGAACGCTTTGGTGTCCGATTCCTCCAACGCCTTTCGAAAGTCGTCCGGCATCTCCACTTCGGGCGGGGTCGTGGCCACAGCCAGCTCGACGTGAATCTCGTCCCCGCCCTGAAGACCGCTCTTCTGGCGATGGTCCGCGCTGAAGCTCAACATCGTCCGACCGTCCATGACGCCGGGCGTCACCTGGTACACATACCCGTTAACGCGCACCATCAGGGACGACCGTTTGCCGGCGTTCAGTTCCTCTATTACCTCATCAGGCACCTCGATGCCCGTATTGTTGCCAAAGGCAGATAGTGTCGTATCGAATGAGACCCAGTTGGTGTCGTTGTTCATGCTCTGTCCTTTACTCACTTTGCTCCTGAATCG
>CAVQSM010000015.1:0-35734 GCA_963715935.1 uncultured Chloroflexia bacterium
GAAAGCGTGCGGCCCGGCTAGGGGCTGATGACTGCCGGCAAGTAGAGTCAGCGTCTGTGCCGGGGATCGGGTGGCTGGTCGGGCTGGGGGTCGGCGACGGGGCTGGCCGGCACGGTGGCGGTGGGCGTCGGCGACGGGGTGCTGGTCGGTGTCGCCTACCAGGCGTCTGCGTTGCCGTAGCGGTGGGTGCGTGCCGTGCCGGTGGCTGTCGGCGTCGGGGCTGGCGGTGGCTCGCGCGCCGTGGCGGTGGCCGTGGGCGGGTAAACGCCATCCGTGATGCAAACAGCGCCGCATTCGTCGCGCTGGCTGACGCGCTGGGTACGCCGGCGGCGCGGCTGCCTGCGCACCGCGCCGCGCTGGTCGCGCGACGACACCGGCGGGGCCGCGCACTGGCCGTTGGGGACCCGATGGAGCGCAGCGACTGCCCAAGACGCGGTGCATCAGGGTCTGGGTCTGGCCGCCGCTCCGCTCGGCCAGCGTCGGACTTAGAATGCCGGCCGGCGCGCCGGCCGGGACGATATCGGTCGCACCCGGCACAAGGTTGGGCCGAGCCCGGCGCTGCCAGACTGTCCGAAAAGGTTGAAGCCATTGACGGTTACCGTTGTTGTGGTTGCCAGCTCCGGACCCGCCGGCGCATTGTTACCGCTGATCAGGTTGCCCAACAGCGTCAGCGCGCTGCTATTATCGACGCCACCGCCTGAGGCAGCGGCCGAATTGGCAGTGACAGTCGTCTGCTGCAGCGTCAGCGGACCTGCGTTGGCGATGGCGCCGCCGCGATGAGCCGAATTTCCGCTGAAGGTGCTGTTCGTGGCGGAGGCAGGCCCGGCGTTGTGCCATCCCCCACCCGCTCCGGTGGCCGTGTTGCTGTTCATCGTGCTGTTGGTAACGATGGTTGTGCCTTCATTGGTCAGCGCGCCCCCCGTCGTGGCCGAGTTGCCGGTAAGCGTGACCGTATTGAGATCGAGATTGCCTTGATTGAAGATAGCCCCGCCGCTGGTTGCGCTGTTGACGTAGAGGATCCCGCCGTCGATGTCGGCCACGTCGCCGGGCACGGAGTGATTGACAAACAGGACCAGCCCCCAGTCGCGCCGGCCTGATTGCCGACCATGACCACGCCCGACATGGTCGCCACCACCTCGTCCAGATAGATCGCTCCGCCATCATCGACGGCCGTATTGCTGGAGAACGTTGACTGCTTGACGTCCAGCGGTGCCCCAAACGCATAGAGCGCGCCACCGATCGACTTGACGCTGTTGCCGGAGAGCGTGGAGCTTTCGACCGTGATGGTCGAGTCGAAGCCACTGACCGCACCGCCGCCGTACGCCTCGTTGTTGAGGAAGCTGGCTGCCGGTGATCGTGGCGCTGCTGGTGGAGAGGTCGATCGCTCCGCCATATCCCTCTTCCGGTGACGTTGCTCTGGAGCGTGCTGTCCGTAACCGTCACTTCGTCCATAAAAGGACGAGACCGCGCCCCCACCGTAAGTGGCGGAGTTCGACTCCACGACCGAGCGATTGATGGTGATCGCACCCTCATAGCCGTAGGCGACACCGCCGCTTCCATAGGTGGACGTATTGCCGCTAATCTGGCTGTCATTGATGGTGATGGTGCCGTACCGTACGTAGAACGCGCCGCCCTGATAGCCCTCATTGCCGGTCATGGTGCTGTTGTTGACGGTGATCGCGCCTTCAACGGCGGCCAGCCCGCCTCCACCGTACGAACTGTTGCCACTTACGGTGCTGTCATTGAGTGTGATGGTACCGCCGTTGGTATACGCCGCCCCGCCGTAATAGTATCCGTTGCGCCCGCCGGTCAGCGTCGTGTTGTTGATTGTCAGATCGCCGGTGACCAGAACGGTGAAGAGTCGCAGATCGTTGCGCCCTGTGCGCTCGATAGTCGATCCATTGCCTTCAATCGTCAGGTCGCCCAGGATAAGCGGAAGGCCGGAGTAGCCATAGGTGTCGTTGACCGACCGCGTCAGTTCGAACATCCCGTTCGTTGGCAGGACAATCGCGTCTGCTCCAGCCGGGTCGCCAGCGCGCGCAGTCAGCGTGGCGCTGTCCGTTGGCCTTGTTATTGGCGTTCTCGATCGCTTCAATGAGCGAGCACAGACCGTTCGCCTCAACGGCAACTTCGCCGTCGACGACCGTGATGCTGTTGGCTGTCACCGATGCCTGGCTGAGGGCCAGCAGAGCGACGCGCCGGTCAGCGTACCAGCCGCCCGTCGGGTCAACCATCGACGCTGCGGCCGGGACAGGGCCAGCAAGCGCCGTCGCATGGCAACAAGCCGGGCAAGGAAGCTGGGCTGTTGGCGCATGAGCAGCGACGCCAGCCACCCACGCCTGCGGTGTAAATCTTCAGGCCGTGTTGGTTCTTGTGGATGTTGCGGGTCTGCTTGGCTCACACTTCCCTCCAGCCCAATTGGATCATTGGAAGTTTACTCCTACGCCCATAAGCTGACAAGGAGCGGGCGGTCTCGCTGGTGTATGCCGCACTGCGGCATACTGCGTGCAACCCGAACGCAGGTTATGCGTAATGGTAGTAGAATGGCGGGCAGTGGCCGACTCGTTTCGGCTACGCTGTGCAGCTGCGAACTGAAGGAGACCTACAAGATGACCAACGACGATATTATCATCGAGACAGACGACATGGTCGTGACCAAGACGAACACGACCACCGAAGAGATTTCTGTGGCCGGGCGCGACCTGGCCGCAACGCTCAGCCGCCTTGCCCGAGAGGCGACGGTCCGCAAAGTGACCGTCAAGAACGCCGACGGCAAGACGCTGAATGAGCTCCCGTTCCTGCTGGGAACGGCGGGGGTACTCGTGCTGGGACCGTGGACGGCCGCCCTGCTCGGCGCGGCGTGGCTGACCCGTACCTCGATTCTTATCGAATACGAAGAGGCGCCGGAGACCATGAAAGAGGCATTTTTGGAGATGCCCGGCATTTCTGAAGAAGAGCTAGCGGGCGACGACAATCTGGCAGCAGCCTAGTCCTTCGCCGGGAGAACACAACACCGACTGACAATTCCATACCGAGTCGACGATTGAAGAACCGAACGGCAAGGCGAACAACGAGTGGACTGAAGAAGTCTCTGTGGCGGGCGGCCACCTTCGTAGAGACGATTCAGGAACTGCTGCGTGAAGCCGTTGTACGCAGGATTGCGATTCAGGACAAGGACGGCAGAACGTTGCTGGAGATTCCCCTCTATGCAGGCGTGCTGGGCGTCGCTGTGCTGGGCTACTGGTCAGTGCTGGCCCTCATCGCGGCCTGGTTCACTGAGGTGTCGATTCTGATCGTGCGGGAAGGGACACCGGACGAACCGCCGGTATCAGACAAGGAAGCGGCCGCCGACAAGAAAGCGGCCACGGAAGCCGACGCCGTCTCTGTCAATGAGATGGCGGGCAAAGCCGGAACGGCCCTCAGCGATGTGATAGCCCGCGCCAGCAAGGCCGCCAGCGAGCTCGCCGCCCGAGCTGCGGATGCGGTGGAAGGGACGCCAGCAGCAGCCAACGGCAACGGCACCGCCAAGGCAGCGCAGGCACCCGCCAAGGCGAAGCCCGCCCCGGCGAAAGAGAGTGCGCCAGAGCCGCAGCGCTGCCAGGCCACCGACCAAAGCAGGCACGCAGTGCAAGCGAAACGCGCTCGAAGGCTCCGAACTTCTGCAGCACTCATCAGCCTGCCTGAGACAAAAAGACAGACTAATGGACCGCCGCAGGCACATATCTCCTAGCCAAAGACTAATTTACGGTCTTTTCACGTAGAAAGACACAAGTAAAATTACACTGTAAGTGGGTGGTTCAGAATCAACTAAACAATGATTGTCCTCCTCAGACAGAACCCCCTTTAAACACCGCCGCAATCCCTCCACCGGGGTGGGCGGCGTTCGTTTACAGGGGAGTTCCGGCGACCGCACTTAAGCCGCTTGGGGGCCGTTTTGGCGACAGTCGAAAGCTCAGGGTGGACAGTTTGCGCGCACGATCACCAACCAGCGATCCTGTTGGCGATCTCATGTGTCGACACTTGCCCACGGCTGGCCCCCTGAGGCCACAACGTCAGGCCTGTTCTCCCTCTTGACAACCACGCCTGTGCGATCTAGAATATGGACAGATTACTTTGTATTGCAAAGTAGATTAGCCCGCAGAGTTCTTGGTAGAGGTGAGCCATGTCAGATAAGAAGCTTGATCTTGATTTGCTGGGACAGCAGGCGCGACGCCGTTTCAATGTGGACGGCCTCATGTACGTCTTTCTGGGACTACTCCTGCTCATCTTGGGGCTATCGTTCCGGAATCCCGCGACGGCATGGATTGCGGCGTTTGGAGCGTTCTTCATCCTGCCCGCTTCGGCACTACGCAAACGCTATACCTACCGCATCGGCTATGCCAAGTTCGAGATGCAGCCGGGTGTGGGCCGGGGCATCCTCCTCTTTGCTCTCGTGGTGATGGTGGCGCTGTTCATTCTGGCCTTTGCCGGCGGCGGCCGTTTTCAGCCGTACCTGCCGATCGCCGGGGCTGTCGTTCTACTTCGGGGCGTCGACCTACGGATTGAGTCTGCTCGATGGGCTGATTGTGGCCATGTTGCTGGCCAGCGGGTTCGTGGCGGTCTGGTTGAGCGACAACTGGCGGCTGGCTACGTCGATTCAGTTTAGCGTGCAGAAGACAGAGATGGCGGCAGAGATCGATATTAACATATCGCCTCCGGGTGGCACGTTCAGACAATCTTTAAATCAGAATAGTGAGGTAAATCATGACAACTAGCAGCAGCAATGTTGACTGTCAAGAACGACAGCAACAACACGATGTGGGCTTTCATAACTCTCGTCGTCATCGTCCTGGCCACGATCACCGCCAACTACCTCCATTGACCAATGCGACACCGGCAACATCGCCAACGATACGTTTGCAGGAGTAAACTACTTTTTCCCGGAGACCTACGTATTTACCACGATCTGGCCAGTGATCTATTTGGGCATCGTAGGCTGGGCCATCTTCCAGGCGCTGCCAGCGCAGCCGTGACACCACCCACGTTTCCGGGCGGCCGCCCCCGTGGTTGATGGTCAACCTGATCCTCAATGGCCTCTGGGTGTGGATCTTCGGCATGGAGATGTTTGTCACCACCCTTTTGCCCATTATGTTCGCCCTGGTGTTTCACCGGCGTCATCGCTTATTTGAGCAAGCTGGAGATCGGGCAGACGAAAGTCGGCACGGGTGGGAGCCGCATTCTGCAGATACCGATCAGCATCTACCTGGCGTGGCTGACAGTGGCTACCGTCGCCAACATCGCCTCCGGCACTCATTGCCGCTGGAGCTGGGGCGGCTTCGGCCTCAGCTTACGAGACATGGGGCGTCATCATGCTGCTGGTGGGCGCGGTGCTGGCCCTATCTCCTTCTACCGCACCTTCTTACCGCGACTGGGTCTTCCTGCTGGTCTACATCTACGCTTATGTAGGCATCATCGTTTCGCTTACGGCGACGTGCAGCCCCATCCTGATCGCGGCGTCGGCCGGTGCGGCCGTCCTGCTGTTGGCGTTCATCTGGGATATGATCCAGCGCCAGCGCGAACGGGCCGTTGTCCAAACGGCGTAGCTCAGTCGCCCACTTAACGAACAGTTAGACCTGACAGGTGTTCTCCACCTGTCAGGTCTTTTTGTTTTCCCACTTGACACCATCAACTTTCTAACTTATACTGCTTTCCGAACGGTGTTCAGATTATGACTAGTGATCAAGCAACCCCCCGCGAACGACGCCACGCCCGCACCCGGCAGGCCATCCTCGACGCCGCCCGCCGCATTGTCGGCCGTCAGGGCGCCGACGCGCTCTCCATGCGAGCCATTGCTGACGAGATCGACTACAGCCCAGCCGGACTGTACGAATACTTTTCCGGCAAGGAAGCAATCGTGGGCGAGCTGTGCGGCATGGGGCATGTGCGGCTGTCGGCCAGCATGGAAGCGGTTGACAAGAGCCTGCCGTTCGAAGCGTATCTGTACGGCATCGGTGAAGCGTACATCGACTTTGCCCGCCGTAACCCGGACCTCTACCTGCTCATGTTCACCACCGTGTCAGAAGCAAGTCGTCGAAGGGTCTGTATGAGGATGGCTCGTCCTACCTGATTCTCGTCGCCGCTATTCAGCGGGGGCAGGAAGAAGGCATCATTCCCGAACGCGCCGGGTTTGACCAGGACGCGATGGCCTACAATGCGTGGGCGCTGGTCCATGGACTCTCCATGCTGGCCATCACCTACGGTGAGGTCGCCGACATGGAATTCGCTCACTTTGAGGACCAGGCACTGCGGTCGATGTTACGCGGGTTCATCAACTAGCTCTCTTTTTTTGCCGTGTACCGAACAGTGTTAGGTTTATGAGTTTTGTTCACAAATCCAATAGGAGTCAATCATGCAGCAGATCACCTCTCCCTCACCCGTATCCGCCCGCCCCTTCCAGCCCAGCGCGTGGCTCGGCGACGCGTGGCGCTCGAACCGACCCCTGACGGTCGTGGCCGTTTTCTCGACGGCCGCTTTCCTCTTCGCCCTCGTCGCCCTGGTCGTCAGCCCGGCGCAGGTGCTCAACGAACCGGCCTGGCTCAAGCCCGCCAAGTTCGGCATCTCCATTGCGCTCTACTGCTTAACGTTCATCTGGCTGCTGAGCTTTGTGCGCAACGCGCCACGGACTGTACGCATCGTCTCCTGGGTTACCGCCGTCGCCTTCGTCGTCGAAATCGTAGTCATCTTCCTGCAAGCGTCACGCGGCGTCCGCAGCCATTTCAACGTTTCCACCGCCTTCGACGCCGCAATGTTCGGCCTGATGGGCAACTTCATCCTCGCCCTGTGGATCGCCAGCATGGTGGCGGCCGTCTTGCTGCTGCGCCAGCGGATGGACGACCCGGTCATGGGCCACGCCCTGCGCCTGGGCCTCGTGCTGGCAGTGCTCGGTTCCGGCATCGGTGCGCTGATGACTATGCCCACCAGCGAGCAGGCGGCCGAAATGGCCGCAACCGGCCAGGCACTGCCCCAGATCGGCGCCCACAGCGTGGGCGTGGCCGACGGCGGTGAAGGTCTGCCCATCGTGGGCTGGAGCACCGAGGGCGGCGACCTGCGCGTCCCCCATTTCATCGGCCTCCACGCGATGCAAATTGTACCGCTCGTGGGCATCTTCCTGACTCGTCAGCGCCGGCAGGGTCGTCGCCGCAGCATGGGCGAACAGGTCGGACTGGTGTGGCTGGCCGGCTTGTCCTACCTGGGCGTGCTGGCGCTGACCCTGCAGCAGGCGCTGCGCGGCCAGCCGCTGCTGCAGCCAGATGCGTGGACGGCGGCCGCCGGGGTCATCCTGCTGGTAGCGACCGGCGCAGCGCTGGCAGCTATCCTGAGCGGCCGTTCGCTTCTCCGCTCGCGCTAGATAGACAGCATGACTGACAGGTGGTCGGGTGGAAATAGGCTTGAATGGTCAGGGCGCCCGTCCACCTGTCAGATTGTGTTGGATCAGAGTTGTATCTCGCCGCGCCCGATGGCCACGAGTAGTCCGATGATCGCCCCGCCAATAATCAGCCACGTTGTGTTGATCCGGAAGCGCAGCAGCAAGACGGCCGCCGCAGCCGCTATCAGCGCCGTAGGAAGGTCGATGATCGTTTGTCGGGCCAGGTCCACGGTGACAGCCGCCATCAGGCCCAGCGACGCGGCCACGACCCCGTCGAGCAGACCGCTGAGCCACGGATTGTTGCGCAGCCGGGGTATGTACGGGTTGGTGATGGCCACGAAGACGAAGCCGGGCAGGAAGATGCCCACCGTGGCCACGATCGCGCCGGGCAGTCCGGCCACCAGGTAGCCGATGAAGGTCGCCGTAGTGAAGACCGGACCGGGCGTGAACTGGCCGACCGCCACCGCATCGAGCAGCTGTTGGCTGGTAATCCAGCCCAGTGTCTCCACAAACTCCGTTTGCAGGAAAGCGACCAGAACATAGCCGCTGCCATAGAGGATAGAGCCAATCTTCAGGAACGACAGGAACAGCTGCGTCGACGTCACCGGCTGGCTCGGCTCCTGAATAAGGCGCGCGAGCGTTTCCGCGCCAGGCAGCAGCAGCAACAGGTTCATCCCTCCAGCCTGATCGCGATTCTCCCAGAGCCGGCGGCCGTTCTCATAGAGCAGCACGATCAACCCGCCGCCTACAAGCAGCAGCAGCTCGTTGATGTTGGCAAAGTACAACCCGAATGTGGCCAGGGCAACGGCGATCAGCAGCCATTGGACGCCTGCATCCGGCGCCAGCGCCTTGCGCCCCAGCACCCACACCGCTTGCAAGATGATGGCGATCACCACTGGCTGAATGCCGTAGAGCAGCGACTGGGCGGCGGGAGTCGTACCGTACTCGACATAGAGCGCAGCCAGAATGGTGACGATAACGAAGGCGGGAAAGATGAAGCTGGCCCCGCCCGCGATCAGCCCCTTCCACCCCGCCCGCTCATAGCCGATGTGCATCGTCATCTCGGTGGAGTTGGGGCCGGGGATCAGATTCGTCGCCGCCAGCAGGTCGAGAAACTCCTGGTCGGTCAACCATTGACGCCGGATGACCACTTCGTCGTGGAACATGGCGATGTGGGCTGCCGGGCCGCCGAAGGCGACGAGGCCCATGCGAAAGAACAGCTTGCTTACTTCTGCAACGGTACCGGGGTATGGCGGTGGGGGAGTCGGCACGTCAATCGACTGGTCGCTCATGGCAGGCATTCGCTCCTTGCTCATTCAGTGGGGCCAGACGGTCGATTCCGTCCACATTGGATTGTACGAAGGCTGGAGAGAAAGTAAAGTCTGGCTGCAGGCGGTGGGGACGCCTCCGGGCACACAACTACATTGCCGGTGAGCAGGACAGCACCCATTGCCAGATCGGCACTATCAGGTTGGCGGTAAAGGGGATGACCGGCTGGGCAGCCATCAACTGTCGGCAGCCGGCTCGCGTTGTTGTCAGGCCGAACCAGATGGGGGTTGCTATACTTCCTGTCAACCTTACCCATCCAGCATAAGGAGATAGTTCCACATGGCCATTCATTCGGTCCGCGTTCTCTGGCAGCAGGTCAGCGGCCGCACCACACTCGACTACGCCTGGCCCGGCGTCATTAAGGGCATCTCGGTTGTCCACATCTCGGCCAGCGAAGCCACCAACTGGCAGCCCCAGCCCAACGGCTCGGTGCAGGTCAACCGGTTCGTCGGCAGTGCACCGATCATCGTCGAAAGCGTTTCGCCCAAACCGGATCATGTACAGTTCGTCGTCAAGGTGGACTGGAAGACGCCGGTCGATATCGTCACCGATATCACTGTCCTCGATCCCCCGGAAGCGTTCGCTGTCGGCAGCTTGTCGGGCGGTGTGGGCTAGGGAGGCCATCGTCTAACCCATTTCAGTCAGCAGCCTACCGGAACCTTGCAGTCCGGTAGGCCCTTTTTTGTGCTATGGGCAACCATCCCATGTGCTATACTGTTCCCGCGCCGTGACGAAGCCAAACCAACAATTCCCAACCGGTACGGTCACCTTCCTCTTCACCGACATTGAGGACAGTTCGCGCCTGTGGGAGCAGCACCCCCAGGCGATGAAGAGCGTCCTTGCCCGGCACGATCAACTCATGCAGGCGGCCGTCGGCGGCCATCATGGTGTGCTGGTCAAAACGACCGGCGACGGGATCCACGCCGTCTTCGGCGCGGCTGAAGATGCCGCGCGAGCAATCGTTGCGATCCAGCAGGCGATGGAAGACGAGACGTGGCCGGACATTCAGCCTGACGCCTTGCGCGTCCGGGCCGGTCTGCACACGGGTCAGGCCGAGCTGCGCGCCGGTGACTACTACGGATCGGTCGTCAACCGGGCTGCGCGGGTGATGAGCATCGGCCATGGCGGGCAGATTCTTATGTCCGAAGCGACAGCCAGGTTGCTGGACGGTCACCTGCCGCCTGACTACTCCCTGGCCGAGATCGAAGAAGTCACGCTGCGCGGCCTGAATCGTCCGGAGCGGATCCATCAACTGTCTGTTCCGGGTCTGGCAGCCGACTTCCCACCGCTGCGCGCCGACCGAATGCGCCGGGACAATCTGCCCGCGTCGGTCACCAGCTTCATCGGGCGACAGCGCGAACTGGAGGAGGTCGTGGCGCTGCTCCAATCGACCCGCTTGCTCACGCTGACCGGGCCGGGCGGGACGGGCAAGACCCGGCTTTCGCTGGAAGTCGGCTCGCAGGTTTTGGACGACTACCCCCACGGCGTGTGGTTCACCGAGCTGGCCCCGCTGACCGATCCGGCCTCGGTCCGAACGGCCGTCGCGGGCCTCTGGGGGCTGCGGGACAACCCCATGATGTCGCTGGAACAGGTGATGGGCGACTATCTGCGCAGCAAGAAGCTGCTGCTCATCCTCGACAACTGCGAACATCTGGTGCAGGCGTGCGCGGAATTAGCGGCCGACTTGCTTGCCGCCGCACCGGACCTGACCATTCTGGCCAGCAGTCGGGAAGGGTTAGGCACGCCGGGCGAGACAACATATCACCTGGCGACGTTGACC
Organism: uncultured Chloroflexia bacterium; assembly: GCA_963715935.1. Taxonomy (GTDB): domain Bacteria; phylum Chloroflexota; class Anaerolineae; order Promineifilales; family Promineifilaceae; genus Promineifilum. The sequence goes on from CAVQSM010000015.1 coordinate 10,515, forward strand.
GTCCCCGGCAATGACAAGACGACGCAGGCGGAACTGGAAGCGTTTGAAGGCGTGCAGCTGTTTGTGGAGCGGGCGCAGGCGGCGCGGCCCGCCTTCACGCTCTACAGAGGACAACGCGGCGGCCGTTGGTCGCATTGTCCGCCGGCTGGACGGCATCCCGCTGGCTATCGAACTGGCTGCCGCGCGAATCAAACTGCTGCCGCCGGCGCAGTTGGCTGAACGATTGGATGATCGCTTCCGGCTGCTTACCGGTGGCAGCCGCACCGCCCTGCCCCGCCAGCAGACTCTGCGAGCGCTCATTGACTGGAGTTACGACTATCTGGATGAAGCAGAGCAGGCGATGTTCCGGCAGCTGGGTGTCTTTTCCGGCGGCTGGACGCTGGAAGCGGCCGAAGCGGTGGTCGACGTGTCGGGCATGGATGCGGATCCGTTCGACCTGATGGCCAATCTGGTCAACAAGTCACTGGTCGTTGTGGATGAGGGCGAGGATGAGGTCAGGTTCCACCTGCTGGAGACGATTCGCCAGTACGCCCGTGATAAGCTGTTTGAGTCGGGCGAGGGACCGGCGTCGCGAGACCGGCATCTTGCCTATTTCGCTGGTATCGTGCTGGCCATGAACGAAGTTGGACAGACCCGAGCCGTGCCTGATTTGTTCGCGGCAACAGGTTCCCGCAAGACGATCGCCTGGGCACGCCAGCTGAAACATGAGATTGACAACGTCCGTCTGGCGACCGAGTGGGCTCTGGATCAGGATCCGGAGCTGGCCCTGGATATTGCGCTGCGCATGCCCCAGTACTTCCTCTTCGAGGGCTCGTTGGAGTCCATCCAATGGTTGACGGAAGCACAGACCAGAGTTGCGGCTTTGCCACCGTCCTCCGGGGAGGCCGCAGAATTACGCACGGAGCGTCTGGTAGGGTCACATGTCTGGTTGGGCAATTTAGAGTTGGCCGAGGGTCGCCACCCCAATGCCGTAGAGACATTGAAATGGGCCATAGACACCGCTCGCGAAAACGGGCTGGAGGTGCTTCTGGCGATGGCACTTTCGCTGCAGTCGCTTTCCCTTTTCTTCCTGAGCGATCCGAGGGCCTTCGAAACGGCTCTTGAAGCGGATAGACTTACTGGACGCTCAGGGGGACGCTCGAGCGCGCGGCATGTCTCTTTCTGTGATGGCCCGTATTGCACTGCAAAACGGTGATGAAGACTTGTCACGGGTGTATCTCGGACAAGCGACTGAATTGGCCGGCGACGTCATGTCGTTTGTTCAGGCCCTCTCAATCCTGGGCACCGCGCCACTGTGGGCACGGTTCGACGACTACCAGAAGGGCCGAGTACCTTCTGATGCGCGCTAAAGAGACGTTCGATTCCCTCAACAGTCGCCATTTCAGCGCTATGGCGGAGAGCGAGTTGGGCCATCTGATGCGGCGTGAAGGCGACGAAGACGCCGCGGAGAACTTCTACCACCGGACGTTGTTGGTTTGGCATGACCTGGGACACCGTGCAGCGATGGCGCATGAACTGGAAGTGCTGGCCTTCATCGCGTCACACCGGGGGGAATACGAACGGGCGGCAACGCTTTTCGGAGCAGCCAAGCGCATCCGTCAGGAGGCCGGCATCGATATGCTACCTCACGAGCAAACGGAATATGACGGGGAAGTGGCCACCCTGCGAGATGGCGGCGCCTGAAGCTCGTCGCGAGCTGCCTGGGACCGGGGCCACCAGATGGACAATGACGAGGTCGTAGCCTTTGCGTTGGCCGGAGGAGTGGCTGATGCCGGCGACTGACAACTGGCCGGTTGGCGCAGTCACCTTCCTGTTTAGCGATATCGAGGATTCAACTGGTCTGTGGGAGCGCCACCGTTCGGCCATGCAGCTTGCCCTGGCTGAACACGACCGCATCCTGCGCGCGAGCGATGGACGAAAGAACATGGAAAGCGGCGTGGCGCGAGGGTCGTCTGCTGGATCTGGATGCGGCTGTCGCCTACGCTCACAGACAAGAATCGTAAGCGGAGTACGTAGAAGCGATCTGAGAGAGGTACGCGGGTGACTCCAATCAGGAGGACCCATCATGAGCAACGAAACATCAGTCTGCGCCGTATTCGACGACATGGCAGTCGGCCCAGCAGGCCATCGACGAGCTGCATACCTGGGACAAGCAGGTTAAGGAAGTCAAGCTTGGGGCCATTGGTACAGTGGCACTACACGATGGGCAGCCCAAGCCGAAAGTTTATATCGGCGGGATCTTCAACCGGGCGCTTCACCTCTCCAACGAGGATCTATCGACCATCGGCACAGTAATTGACGGGGGCAAGGTGGCGGTTGTCGTTCGCACCGACGACCACGAGTACTCACTGGTCCGCACCCACCTGGAGAAGCAGGGCGGCAAACTGGCCCAGTTTGTTAACCCGATTTCCCCGGAAGACCGGGAAGCGGCCGCACATGCAGCGGAGGCTTCGCAGCGACGCAGCCTATGTTCATCACGGACGAGGCGTTCAACCCGCTGTCGCCTCCCAACAGCGGACGGCCGTAACCCGACATCGGTCGCTTTCGAAGTTCGCCAGCAAGCTGCCAGCCGACAACAGAGAAAGAGGCTCCCCGCTGATGCGCGAGGAGCCTTTTCTAGACTGCCGGTTCAGGCCAGGCGCCGACTGCTGTTTACGGCAGCGGCGCCGGCAGCGTTACGCCTGGATCGCCGTGTAGACCAGCGTACCGTCGGCCGTCGTCAACGTCAGCGTTGAGCCGTCGATGGTGTACTGGTTGGCTGTCTCCAGGCTGGCCAGATACGCCGTCTCCTGGGCCATGATATCCTCAGGGCACAGGGCGCCGGTTGCGGTAATCGGGCCAACGGAGATGTTGTTCGTCGGGCCGGCCATCATCGTCGACGTATACATCGCGTTGTAGGTGTTGCAGCCTGCCGAACCGCTCAGATTGCCGTTGGCAAACTGAATCGTGATCACCGTGTCCGGCGCAGCCGTGGTTAGCGACCAGGTCACACCGTCCAGCGATGCGTTCACGCGGACCTCCAACGTCGCGGTGGCGCTCAGGCCGTTGGCGTCGGAGACCGTCACGGTCGGGAAGTAGACACCCGGCGCGCTGTAGATCGTGGTGAACGTGTCCGTGGTCACGGGGCCGGTGTTGTTGCCGTCACCGGACTGCCAGGCGTACGTGGCAATCGGGTTCGTGCCGGCGGTCGAGCCGGCGGCGCTGAACGTCACCTGCTCGCCTATCGCAGCCAATCCGGGCCCGGTGATGACAGCCGTCGGCGGCGTGTCAGGCACAGGCGCGGCAGCGATGGTAACCGTCTGCTGCACCGAGCCGGTGCGTCCGGCCTGGTCCACGGCAGTCAGGGTAATGACATAGGTGCCGGGCACGGTGAAGACATAGTCAATCGTGCTGCCAGACAGCGTGTTCCCGTCGCTCAGCGCCCACTGGTAGCGGACGATGGGCGAGGAACCGGGCTGCGAGCTCGTGGCGTCGAAACGCAGCGACTGGCCCACCTCACCCGAAGTCGGGCCGGTGATGACGGCCGTCGGGGCAACCGGGGCCGCCGGCGGGCTGGACGTGAAGTTCATCGTCCCACCGTCAACCGTGCGGATCTGCAGGGCGCTGCCGTTGACCGCGTAGCTCACGGCCGAGATCATCAGCCGCTGGAAGGAATCCTGCTGCTGCGTCAACTGATCGGTGGCACAGGCAGCCAGCGTGCTGGCGATATCGCTGATAGCCAGCGTGTTGCCCTGTCCCGCGTTGTAGGCGCCAGTGTACTGATTACAACCAGTTGTACCGCTGACAGCCGTTCCGTTGACGTCAAAGAACGCCGTCGGGTTCGCGCCCGCCACCGGGGTAAGGGTCTCGTAGGAGACCAGGTACCAGGTTACATTGCGCAGCAGATGGGCCTGGTCCAGGATCGGCGTGCTGTTGAACGTCAGGACGCCGTTGGCGGTGGGGATCAGCAGCTGATCGCCCACGCGGGAGAAGCCCTGGGCCGTTTCCAGCCAGCTGAAGTAGGTCGTTTCCTGCTGCGACACACCCGGCTCACACGCTCTCAGCGTGCTGGCAATCGGACCCATCACAAAGTTGGGCTCGATGGAGGCGCTGTAGCCGTTGCAGCCGCCGGCGCCACTGATGGTACCGGTGATGCCGTCTTCATTGATGTCGAACTGCGCGGTCACTTCCGTGCCAGGCAGGATCGTCTGGTCGCCAATTGCCGCCAGGTACCAGAAGGTGCCTGCCAGAGGCGTCAGATCAAGCGCGTCCACTTCCACGGCTATCGGCGACCCTTCGAAGGTCAGCATCATCTCGGAACCGGGCTCACCGTACGGAATCTGGAGCACGTTGCCCAGAATGCGGTACGTGGTGGCGGCGTTCAGACCCAGGAAGAACGCTTGCTCTTCCTCAGCCAGCCCATCGGGGCAGGCAACACGGGTGGTCGCCGGCAGATTGACCTTGATCTCGGTCAGATTGGCCGTGTAGGTGGCGTTGTAGGCGTTGCAGCCGGTCTCGCCACTGACGATGCCCGAGGGCACGCCAATTACGCGGTCAAAGACAGCGGTGAAGTTGCTGCCCTCTACTGGAGCGCGCTGCTCGTTGATGTCGCCCAGCGAGATCAACGTCCACAGCGTGCCTTCCAGCGGCTCGCGATCGGCCACAAAGAAGATATCGCCGTCCGGGCTGCGCAGAACCATCTGCTCACCCAGGATGTCGAAGCTCTCGGCCGAAGCCAGCGAGGTGTTGAATAGGCGTTCAAACTCGTCAACTGCCGGATCCGCACAGGCCCGCAGCGTCGAGATGCCCTGCGCGACGGTGATGCTGTCACCACTGACTGTGTAGCCGGCGTTGTAGTTGTTGCAGCCAGCGCTGCCACTGATCGTGCCCGTGCCTTCTTCCTCCACGTTCGGGGAGAACAGGGCAGTTACGCTCGCATCCATCGGCGCCGGCACGCCACCAACAGACAGCGCGGTCCACAGGACATTCTCCAGCGGCAAAGACAGCGAGCTGAAGACCAGCACGCCACCATCATAGGTGATGTTCAACTGCGACCCGACGATCTCATACGTCTGGGCCGACTCGAGCGCTGCCAGGAACATCGGCTCCTGGTCGCCGCCCAGCGGGCAGAGCATCATCGTCGTGGCCACCGGGCCGAAGCTGATCGCGCCGTCGGCGTCGGTCATCCAGCTGGTGTTGTAGTTGTTACAGGTGGCGCTGCCAGCAACGGTGCCACTCATGCCACCTTCCGTGTCGGACGCAAAGCTGGCGGTGACCGCCGTGCCGGGAACCACGGCGACCGGGGCTTCCGGATCGCCCATGGAAACCAGGCTCCAGGTTGTGCCGACGAGCGGCGTCTCAGCCACGCCGAAGACCAACGCCTGGTCAAGTGGTTCGCCGGTGTCGTAGGTCAGTTCCAGCCGGCCTTCTTCGTTGACGGCGTAGCCGGTTACTGTCTGCAGGGCCGCCAGATAAGCGGCTTCCTGCTCCATGCCGGTCTCACAAGCCATCATCGTGCTGCCCAGCGGGCCTTCGATGGTCATGTTGCCCTGATCGTCGGCCGTAAAGCTACCAAAGTAGTTGTTACAGCCGCTGGAGCCACTGACGGCGCCATCGCTGCTGAAGACGGCCGTAATCACGGTGCCTTGCTCGACAACGGTGGGATTGGCCGCGTCACCATAACCGAGCAACAGCCAGGGCTGGTCGGTAATGGTATTCAGCAGCGCGATTGGCTGCATGATCTCCGGGGCCTCTTCGACGACTTCCTCAGTCATCTCAGCGGTCGGTTCAGCAGCGACTTCTTCCACTGCTTCCTCGACGGCTGCGACAGCGGTCGGCAGCTCCTCTACCTCAGGCACATCCTGGGCACAGGCCGCCAATACCGCGGCGAATAGAACAAACACAAACATCAAATTGAGTAACTGTTTCTTTTTCAACTTCTTCTCCTTTACTCGGTTCAACCTAGCAGTCTACTCATGAAAACGACAGCAGGCAATGGATCGTTCCCTGCGGATGCCCTATATGATAGGCACATGAGCCCTACGATTCAGACCCAGATCTGTGCAGCGCCACTGCTCCGACGCAGAAGGTATCGATCTCGCATGCTGGATGCGTCCGAACCTGGCCCGACACTCTGGCGAAGACCATGCACATGAGACGGCCTGCGCGACCGTCCCGACAGGGTCCATCAGCAGCCGGCCTGCCCACTGTAGCCGCGACATTCCTTGTCGCGTCTTCTGCCGACGCCAACAGACCGGAACAGAATCCGGTCCTACAGCCGCTCGAATAGTGAAAAAGCCCTGGCCGTCTTGACGATCCGGCCCGGCAGCACTAGACTCTGATCCAGGCTATCGGTCTAGAGACGCTACCGTTGCGCCACAATGCAGCGGAATGCCCAATCAATGGAGGTTCTAACAAGGATGAACACAAACGAGAACGCGGTCGGCGCTGTTTTCCCCAACGAGGCAGCGGCAGATGCAGCCATCGCCAGCCTGCATTCGTGGGACGTTAAGGTGAAAGATGTTGAGCTGGGAGCCATTGGCACGGTCAAGCTGGAGAACGGCAAGGCCAAAGTCAAGGTGAAGGAAGGCGGGTTCTTTACGCGCTCTCTGAAGCTGGATGACGACGATATGGCGCTCATCGTGCAGCATCTCGACGGCGAAAAAGTATGCGTCGTCGTGCGCAGTGACGACTACGAAGTCACGATGGTCCGCACCCACCTGAAGAATGCCGGGGGCACTCTGGCCGAGTTCCGCGATCCGTACACGGCCGAGGAACGTGCAGAGCGTCGCAGAAGCAGGCGAGGACGCGATGAACATGCGCAACTTCGACAAGGGCATGGACTCAATCGTCGACGTCGCCGCAATAGACAAAACTGGCTTCAACTAGCCAATCAGCATTTAGAACCACCCCTGCCTGGCCGAACAGCCGGCTGAAAGCAGATAGCCAGTCCGGCATTGCATTGGGCCAGACTGGCTATCGGTGAAAAGGAGGAGCGGCCGTCAGTCCCGCTCCTAGGTTGGCCTGGCCCCCGGCTTGTGGGGTGCTTCCTCACCTGCCCTGCGCGGGACAGGAGGGCGAATCTGCAGGAAGGCCAACAATCTGACCCAAACGCCTGCGCGCTCATGCATCCCGGTCGCTTCCCGAACCTGCCGTTCTGCCTCTGCGGTATGGCGGCGATTGCCAAGCTGCTGTTGCGTTCGATGACGCTGCCATTCGTGATTGCTGTCCATATCTCGTGCACCTCCGTTCCTCGACTGGCTTCAATGAACTTGATGGGCTGCCAGTTCCGGTGTCCTTCTGGCATACGATCGAAAGAGTCAGCCCTCCTACAGCTCGATAAACGAGATACGCTGAGCTTTTCCGCGAACGTGATCAAAGCGGCCTACTTCTCTGGCTGCTGGGTAACGAAGCGCAGCTTGTTGACCGGGAATCGACCTTGCCACCAGCCAGTCACAGGAACAGGTAGCTGAGACGCAAAAACGACGCTGCAACGGGAGATGCAGCGTCGTTGGCTTGGACGAGCCCAGGCCAGATAGGGCCGGGACCCGCGAGTGTGCGGCAAGGTGCTTCGACTATACTGCAGCCATTGGCAGACAGGGTAGCGTGGCCGGCTAGCTGCCAGCAGCGATAGCCGGACCCGCGAGTGTGCGGCTAAGGTGCTTCGACTGGATTAACCCTTGCGGACGAGCCATTGAGCAGACCCAGGCGCTCATAGCCCTTGGCCATCTCGGTCCAGCGATACCCATCGAGGACCATCGTCTGCCGGGTCGTCTGACTCAGCGTCCCTGCGGTCACGCCCTCACGGAAGTACCTAAGCGCTCGTAGCTCTTTGCGATCTACGTCCAGCGATGAGGGGAAGCAAACGAAAAGCCAGAGAGAAGAGGCGCTCATAGCCCTGGCCATCTCGGTCCAGCGATACCCATCGAGGACCATCGTCTTCCGGGTCGTCTGACTCAGCGTCCCTGGCGGTAGTCCTCGACGGAGAATACCTAAGCGCTCGTATGCCCTTTGCCATCTCCGTCCAGCGGTAGCCATCGAGGGCCATCGTCTTCTGCGTCATCTGGCTCAGGGCAGCTTGCGACTCTTGCTGACGAAGTAGACCCAGGCGCTCATAACCCTTCGCCATCTCCGTCCAGCGGTAGCCGCTCAGGGTATCGGCCGCCGTGTAATCAGCGGCCTTCGCCGCCCCACGCCGCGGGCAACTGTCCGGTGACTTCACGAATCCCAACCCGTGGCGCTACGGCAAGCAGCAGCAGGGTCACGGCCACCACAATAACCAACACAACTCCAAAGGTGACGGAGTGCTCGACGTTTGCCGGCGACTCCTTAGCTTCAACCAACAACTGATTTGACATGTTCCACCCCCATTTTGTCAGGCTCGACTCTTCTGATCCGTTCGTGTACCACAGCTGTGATGCTGGGATCAACGAAGGGTTGCGCCATTTTCCGGTTGCACAAGTTGTTGTGGCGACGGCAGGGCGTGAAATGACAGAAGACCGGCTGCCTCGTCTGAGGCAGCCGGTCTTTGTCGTAAGGAAAGGAAGTGGACAGGCAACCGTTACAGTCGCCTGCCCGCGTAGAGTCGGTTACGGAAGCTGCGTGATGCGGCCTTCGCCACCTTCCGGATAGTCAGCAGCCGTGATGTCGCCACCCAGCCCGTCAACAATGTAATTCTGGAGCGCCTGCTGATAGGTCGCGCCAATATTCTTGAACGGCAGGCCGCGATACGGGTACTGGTCGCCGCCACGGGCGGAGAAGTCGATGGTGGCTACGTTGATCGGGTCGCCCGGCACAACATTGCCATTCTCAACGATGACGGTACCGTCATCCAGCACGATGGAGACAACGCGGGTGCCTGGTGTCGTGGCGACGGTGTCGTCGTCCAGGATCAGGCCTGTGCCATTCGGGTCCCACTCAAACGAAAAGCCGGCAACCTGGGCAAAGCGCCCGGAGCCACAGTTCGAGTTGACTGCAAAGTCGTTGGACTGCGTGCAAGCTACGGCATTCTCCATGATCTCCTTGAACTGTTCCCGCGGCACATCTTCCACCACGGAGACGAAGTTCAGGAACGGCAGCATGTCGAACGTGTCGAGAGCCGTGATTTCGCCAGCCGGAATGATCGAGTCATTGCGGATGCCGCCACCATTCTGCAAGCGCGACGTCGGGCAGGTTGGCGCCGAAAGCAGGGGCGTTCTCGGTCGCCTGCCACAGCAGCGAGTCGGCAATCAGGTTGCCCTGATTGCTCTCCACCGAGCGGACGCTGGCGCGGGTGCCGTCGAGATCGACTTCAGACTGACCGATGACGGTCTCTTCGAAGATCTGGAGACCGGCCACAACAGGATCGACCACCATCGCCTGCATCGTCGGATCCGGCTCAACGGCATCGTCACACGGGAGCGTGCCGTTGCAGTCGCCGCTGGCCACACGGACCGGGCCACTGCGCGCATCGTCGATGACAACGACGTTGCCACGACGGTCGAAGCCCACAACGAGCTTGCCGACGTAACGGTACTCGCCCGTCGTCGTCACGACTGGCACGGTTCTGCCGGTCGAGTCGGTGGCGAGCAGCGGGTAGGGACCTACGATGTCACCTTCGTCACCGGGCAGCAGCAGATCGCCAGGGTTCGCCAACAGTTCGTCGCCACCGCCGCCGATGACGATGTCAACATCCTTGATCTGGCTCACCAGCTCGATTTCATTGTCGATGTTCTGCAGATGGCTGGCGATGATGACGATGTCAACGTTGCGATCCTTGAAGCGGTTGACCGCATTCTGGACGTACGTCACGAGATCGTCAGAGACAACCACATTGCCGGGCGAGGAGATGAACGGCAGGTTCGGGGTCTCCAGGCCGATGACACCAATCCGCTTGCCACGGTCGTTGATAAAACGGACTTGGAAATGACGCCGTCGTCGACGTACGCCTGCAGGCGCGGCTCAGCGGAGAAGTCCAGATTGGCCGAGACATAGGGCGGCGGATTAGTCGTAGCCGTCAAGGAAGTCGGCCAGGACGCCCGGGCCGAAGTCGAAGTCATGGTTACCCAGGGCTACGGCATCGTAGCCGATCAGCTCCATGGCGATCGTGTCGTAGAACGGGATGCCATTTTCGACGCCGACGGTGAACTCGGGACCAGCCAGGAAGTTGTCGCCAGACGAAATCATGACGACGCCACGACGGCCGCCCGGCTCCGTGCCGGACCGCGAGCGTGCTTCATCGCGCAGATTGTTGACGACGTCATGAAACCGGCAGCACCACCGAAATCGGTGCGGTCGCCGCCGGCGTTGACGACCTGGGACTCGCCGTCGTTGTTGTGCAGGACGGTAAGCCAGTAGACCACCCGCGGTGTGCGGCTGGTGTCGGCCGAGACGGCCGCGACAAGAGCCGTCATGCTCAAGAGCATAACGAGCGCTACGAGTAGAACAGAGCGTTTGGATTTCACGTAAAGTCTCCTTGCCCGAAACGGGCGCTATCAAGGGTCAAAACAGCCTAACAATAAGGAGCATCTCTTGCATTCAACCGTTGGCGCCGTGTTGGCGCACCGGACGGTTGGAGACAGGCGGGAATGTACAACTCTCGCGGCTGGCAGATGCACACAGAAGTCAGACCTCCAGGGTGGCTAGATTACGTTCAACTATGTGGTTGACGGAAGAAGCGCCTCTGGCCAATGCGGCCGGTCCCAAATCCGGCTGCGGGCCTGAAGGTGCCGAGAAATCGACCTCCTTTCCCAAGGCTCCTATACCCCTGCTCCTTCCCTTACTCTCCTCACATGATAATAGGATCAAGCCCAGGATGCAACTATAAATTGTAGATTTGGGCGGCCATCTTTGGCCAGATTTTGGATTGGGGGGCGACCCTGGCCAGACGGAGTATTCGAGGGCGGTAGGTGGCACAGCCGTCGGTTGGTTGAGCAGCGCGGGCGGGGTCAGCCGAGAGTGGCCAACCATAGGCAAGGTTGACGAAGAGGCCGTTCGCTGCTACCGTTCTGGCCAATCACGATGCCCGTAACGACACGGGCCACCTGCCTCGCTGTTCCAGCTATGACACCCGACATCCTGCTGACCCTTCTCATCCTGTTGGCCGCCATTGTTCTGTTCGTCTCCGAGCGACTGCGGATGGATGTGATTGCCCTGCTCGTGATGGTCACACTGGCAATCACCGGATTGGTGACGCCGGCCGAAGCACTGTCTGGATTCTCCAGCCCGGCGGTCATCACCGTCTGGGCGGTCTTCATTCTGAGCGGCGGGCTGGCCGTCACCGGTGTGGCCAGTATCGTGGGGCGGCAGATCTTGCGCGTGTCCGGCACGGGCGAAGTGCGCTTGATGGTCATCATTATGTTAACCAGTGGCGTACTCTCCGGCTTCATGAACAATGTAGGCGTGGCGGCGCTCATGCTGCCAGTAGTGCTCAACATTGCCCGGGAGACCCAACTGCGGCCGTCTCGTCTGCTCATGCCGCTGGCGATTGGCTGCCTGTTGGGCGGCATGACCACACTTATCGGCACCCCTCCCAACATCCTGGCCAGCGACGCCTTGCGCGATGCTGGGCTGGAGCCGTTCAAGATGTTCGACTTCACGCCCGTAGGGTTGTCGGCTCTGCTGGCGGGTACGGCATTCATGGTGGTTGTCGGACGCCGGCTGCTGCCGTCGCGCCACCCGATACAGTCTCTGTCGGAAGCGGCTCCCAATGGCGCGGAGGAACTGGACCTGTTTGAGCTGGACGATCACCTGGCCATGATTGAGATCCCACTTAACAGTCCGCTGGCGGGCAAGACGATTGAAGACAGCCGTATCGGGCGGGTGCTGGGGCTGACCGTCGTTGGCATGGAGCGAGCAGGACGGCAGCGCCACAACGTCCAGCCGTCCACTACATTGCAGGATGGCGACCGGCTGCTGGCGCTGGGCAGGCTCGACCGCCTTGAAGAACTGCGCCAGGGCCCGATGCTGGTCATCGAGCATGGCGACGGATTGATGAGCCACCTTGTCTCGCCGGAAACCGGTCTGGCGGAGCTCACTATCGGCGCCGGGTCAGCCCTGGTTGGCAAGACAGTGACCGAGCTAAATCTGCGTCGCGAATATGGCTTCAACGTGCTGGCCATTCGGCGGATGGGCTATATCTACCGGCGCAACCTGCGCCAGATTCCGCTGAGTGAAGGTGACTTGCTGCTGCTGCAAGGGGATAAGGCGGCGCTGGAAGCGGCTGTTGCGCTGCCAGAGCTAGGCGAGCAGTTATCGCTGCTCTCTCCCAAACGCGAGCCGTCGGCAGGCTTCCTGCTGCCGGAGCGGCTTCTGATGATGCGCATCCCGGAAGCCTCCTCACTGGCTGGCCAGACGCTGCAGGACAGCCACCTCGGCGACCAGTTTGGCCTACTTGTATTGGGGCTGGTGCGAGATGGGTCGACCATGGTCGTGCCGCCGCCCGATACAGAGCTGCAGGCGGGTGACCAGATGTTGATCGAGGGCACACCAAGCGTGCTGGATATCTTGCGCGGCCTACAGGCGCTGGTCGTTCATCGGGGCAGCGATTACAACCATTCCCTGCTTGAGTCTGAAGTGATCGGTCTGGAAGAAGCAGTGCTCTCACCATATACGACGTTAGCAGGACGAACCCTGCGAGAGATAGGCTTTCGCGAGAAGTATGGGCTGAGCGTGCTGGCCATCTGGCGTGATGGCAAAGCATACACGACGCATCTGGGTCAGATGTCGCTGCGCTTCGGCGATGCCTTCTTGATCTACGGTCCGCGCAACAAAATACGGGTCCTGAGCAACGAGCCGGACTTCATTGTGCTTGCCAAGGATTTGGCCGAACCGCCCCGGCGCGACAAGGCGCTGCTGGCGGTGGCGATTATGGCCGGGGTGATTCTGACGGTGGTGGTGGGCTGGCTGCCCATCGCCATCGCCGCCGTGACCGGGGCGGTGTTGATGGTCATCACCCGCTGCCTGACGATGGAGGAAGCGTATCGGGAGATCAATTGGCAGGCGGTCTTTCTGATTGCCGGGATGCTGCCGTTGGGAATTGCGCTGGAGAACAGCGGGACGGCCCAGTTTCTGGCCGAGGTCGTGGTCAGCGCTGTGGGCGGTTATGGTCCGCTGGCGCTGCTGACGGGTCTGTTCCTCCTGGCGGCCGTCGCCTCGCAGATCATGCCGAACGCGGCGGTCATGGTGCTGATGGCGCCTATCGCCTTGAATACGGCTTCCGACACGGGGCTTTCGCCCTACGCGCTGATGATGGCCCTGGCAGTCGCGGCGTCGGCCAGCTTCATGAGTCCCATCGGCCATCCGGCGAACAGCCTGGTCATGGGTCCCGGAGGCTACCGCTTCAGCGATTTCGTCAAGGTGGGCATCCCGCTCACGCTTGTGGTGCTGGTCGTTACGCTCATCGTCCTGCCGCTATTCTGGCCTCTCTACGGCGGCTGAACCGCGCCGCACTCACCCCTGCCGGGTATGACATAGAAGCAAAAAGGCCCGCTGCCTGATCTGGGGCAGCGGGCCTCTCGATTTCTAGCACTCAGTTACCTGCTGATCGGCTGACTGAGTGACGTGGTTGTAGCTTAGAATTCGACGACGCGGGGCATGTCCTTGGCCTGGGAGACCCAGTCGTTGACCTGCTCTTCCGACGGCAGTTCGGTGACCAGGTTCGCCGTGCTGTTGGTGGTGGCCATCGCTGCGGCCAAATTGCTGGCGTTGCGGCGAGCCAGTTCGGCGACGGAATCGACGCCGGAAGCGACCAAGAGCGCGGAGTACTTGGCCCCAACACCCTTGACGCGCATCAGGTCCAGACGCTTGACACCGAGGAGGATTTCTTCCTCGCTGACACCGGTCTCGGCGGCCAATTCCTTACGGCCGGCAGGCGTTGCGGCCATGGCCAGGAACGCCTTCGGCGAGTCAACACCGTAGGTGTTCAGCTTCGTAGCGTCCTCCGGGCTGAGCGTAGCGGCGGCTGCCAGCGCGCCAACAGCTGCGGCAGCGTCCGAACCCATGTCCGTGGCGAAAGCGCCGACTGCACGGGTCGCGTCGGCAACCTCATCGGTGGCGCTGTCAACTGCGTCGTCGATGGCAGCTACGGCGCTGGTCTGCATCTCAACTGCCTCATCGACGATAACGACGGTCGCTTCGGGTACAGTGTAGTGCGAGGTCCGGCCGCCCAGACGCCCCAGCTCAGCCTCAGTCGCCTCAACCTCAAAACCATCGGCCATGACGGCCAGGGCCGCGCCGCCGTTCTTCAGATTGTTGGCCATCTGCGCACGATCGTCGTCGGACATACCAACGCTCTTGTGATTCAACGCGCCCAGACCACCACCGGCAGCGCCGCCGAGGATGATGCCGGGGATCAGGCCGATGCCGGCCGTCAGGATACCGGCCACAACGCCGATGCCTGCGCCCCAGAGCGCGCCCTTCTTGGAATCGCGCTGGCCAACTTCGTGCGCTTCCAGATGGCCGGTGTTCTCGTTGAGGGTCAGAACGGCGATGGCGCCGAGCTTAATCGAGTCGTTCGCCTTGTCCCAGTCTTTCAGATCGTCTACGGCAGCTTCTGCTGCGGCGCGGTTGGTGAAATAGGCAACCACGAGATTGTCATTCTTGTTCGTCATACTATGTACTCCTTGCATATTCGGATTGTCAATATAGACCTTGAGGGGCCACTACTTATTCTAGCAGGGCGAGAAATCAAATTCAACAGGCCCGCCCGCATAACGCCGGTTTCAACGGTTTGCGCCGAACATATGCCCCAAAACTACGCCATGCGCGTCGAAGAACGAGAGGAAATCATTCAGAAACAACTCCGGCCTGTGACTTCACTGATAGTCACGGGCCGGAACGTAGCCTTTTTCACCGACAGCGGTGGTCGGGGGATGGCCGGGCTAGTACTCGATTACCGCAGGAAGCTCGTTGGCCTGGCCCACCCAGCCCTCCACTTGGCTCTCCGACGGGAGGTTATCGACATACAGATTCCCCGTATTGGTCACACCCATCGCCGTATGCAGCGACGCCGGGTTCCGAGTGGCCAGGTCGGCTACGGAGCTGACGCCGGTGGCGACCAACAGCTCGGCATAGCGCGGCCCCACGCCCGAGATGCGCATCAGGTCCAAGCGACTGGCGCCGGCCAGTATCGTTGCCGCGTCGGCCCCAGTCAGGGTGACCAACTCTTCGCGGCCCGCCTTGGAGGAGCCTAGCGCCAGCACAGCGCTGGGCGTCTCATACCCATTGTCGTAGGCGCGGGTGGCGGCGTCCACGCTCAGGCCGGTGGCCGCGGCAATGGCGGCGACTTCTGCGGTGGGTGCGGCGCCGCCCATCTTCGCGGCCATATACTGGACATCGTCCGCCGCTTCGGCCACGCTGGCGTCGATGGCCACGGCGGCGGCCGTCTGGGCCGATGTTGTTGCGGAAATAGCAGCAGTCGTCTCGGCGGGAATGGCGTAGTCGACCGATTCGCCGCCCAGCCGAACCAGTTCAGCTTTGGTCGCCTCGACCTCGAATGAGTCAGCCATGACTGCGATTGCCGCGCCACCATAACGCAGTTTCTCAGCCATCTCCGCGCGTTCCTCGTCAGACAAGCCAATGCTCTTGTGGTTGAACGCCCCCATGCCACCGCCAGCGGCGCTGCCCAGGATAATCCCCGGAATCAACCCAATACCGGCCGTCAGGATACCGGCCACAACGCCAATACCGGCTCCCCACAGGGCGCCTTTCTTCGCGTTGGTCTCCCCCATCTCCTCGGCCTGCAAATAGCCTGAACTCTTGTTCACCGTCAGGACCGCTATTGCTCCCAACTTGATTGAGTCATTGGCCTTGTCCCACTCTTTCAACTCCTCGACGACTTCTTCAGCCGCGGCGCGATTGATGTAGTAGGCAACCACAAGGTTGTCGTTTTCGTTGGTCATACTTTTTCCCCTTTCATGATTGGTTGTTAGGTTGCTAAATCTGCGACTCCGCCAGCGAGACTGGATGCGCCGAGGGCAATCCTCGCGGTGCCCGCTTCTGCATTCAAATTGTACACCAAAACCAGGCGCATCCGCGGCCCAATCGCATCATGGCCACGCAGTTGGGCTGCGGCCCCAAACGCTGCGGTCTGTCTGCCACAGCACGCGCGTGCCCGCCGCGCTGCAGCGGGCAGCGTCCGCAGCAGGGCCGGAAGATCGGCCAGGCGTTCCAACTCGTGGAACCGTTGGTGTTCCGCGCCCGGCGGCTCGGAATGCTCGTGGCTCCAGGTAAGGTCGTGGGGGATGTAGACGCCGTGGCCACCCAGGTCCAGGACCGGAAGGACGTCGGAACGCAGCGAGTTGCCTGCCATCACAAACTGAACCGGTGACACATCCCAACGGGCCAGCAGGGCCGCGTAGGTGTCGGGCGTCTTGTCGCTGACCACCTCAACGTGGTCGAAGTAGTGGGCAATACCGGAGCGAGCGACCTTGCCCTGCTGCTGAAGCAGGTCGCCTTTGGTGATGAGGGCCAATGGATAGGCGGCCGACAATTCAGCCAGCGCACGCTCCACGCCATCGAGCAACGTCACTTCAGCGTCCATCATCTGCTTGGCAATGGCCAGAACGTCCTGCAGCTCGTGGCCGCTCACCCGCCCATCCGTCACACGGACGGCCGTTTCCATCAGCGACATGACAAAGCTCGTGATACCGTAGCCGTAGTATGGCAGGTTACCCACTTCGACCGTTTGAATGATGTCGTCGAGGTCGTCGGGCAGGCCGTGGCCGTTGGCGGCCGACGACGCCGTCAGGATCTCCCGAAATCGTGCGCGAGCATCGGCGTAAAGATGCTCGTTATGCCAGAGCGTATCGTCGGCGTCGATACCGACCAGAGCGATGGTCATGATAGGCTGGACAGGAACGCTGCCAGCTCGGCGTTGACGGCGTCGGCCTGCTCCCATGTGGCGAAGCGAGCCGTATCCTCGAAGGTCGCCGTGTGGGCATGGGCAGCCGCGTCGGCTGTCGTCAGGGCGGTCCGCTCAATGACCGGTTGATCGTTACGGCCCCAGAGTAGGAGCAGCGGCATGTGCAGTTGGTGCAGGTCCCGCACGGTGTGAGTAGGACTCATGATCTCTGGTGCGTCAGGCTGGAACTCCGTGAAGGCGTAGGCGTCAAGGATGGCCCGCAGCGCCGCGCGCTGCTCATCGCCCATCGTGTGGGCAACGCCATCGAACCAGACGTCTTCATATGCCTCGACAGCCGCCTGCCAGTCTCCGGCCAGCGCCTGCTCGCGAGGCTGCGCGACAACTGCGATCTCTTCCTGGTCGATCGGGATACCTACCACGCCTCCGCTGGTCGCGCCCAGTAGGGCCAAACCGCGCACACGTTCCGGCTGTTCGATGGCCAGTGCCCGGGCCACGCTGCCGCCCATCCCTTGTCCCACCAGCACTACCTGATCCAGCTCCAGCCGGTCGAGCAGCGTAGCAAGGTCGTCCACGTGGGCGTATGGCAGACTGCCGGCGGTCGACGCGCCGTGGCCGCGCATATCGTAGGCGATAACCCGATGGGCGGCCGCAAGCGTTTCCAGTTGCGGCTCCCAGACTGCCCGGTTCATCCATTCGGGATGGATGAGGACGAGCGGCGGGCCGCTGCCGTAGGAATCGTAGGTCAATTCGCTATCCGCAATGCGGATAGTTCCGGTGGCGTTTGGTGTCATGCGTGACTTCTCCTATGGGTGGACTGCCGTCTATTGTCGTGTAGCTTGCGGCCACATGCAAGATCGGACGGCCGTTTCCCAGCCCGGGGAACGCCAGGCAGCGTCCATTAAACCGCTCAGCCCGGTTACAGGCGGACGCGGGCAGGGCGTTTCACAGTTCGACGGACCGCATTCCTTTCCGGTCTCTACGGGACGGAGAGCGCGACAACGGATGTCGCGGCTACGTCTTACAACCCAACTGTTGCAAGACCCTATGGGCCCGCGAGTTCTGCAAGACAAAGAGCAGGGTAACCGGTAAAATAGCAAGCGCTAGTACGCTGCCACCACACGGACGGGAAATAGGTCCATGAAGCGCATCATCACCGCAATCAACACGCGGCTGGCGCAGCCGGGCGACAGTGACGTCCAGCGGCGCCAACGATTGGCGGCATTCCTCGCCGGTGTGGCCGGGTTGTCGCTGTCCCTCTTCACTATGCTCGTCTACTTCGCGTCTGGCGCCAATCTGGCCGCGTGGTCGTACTGGGTTCTGGTCGTCTACATGCTGGCGGCCCTCACGCTCCTGCTGGCTGTACCCCGCCTCTACGCACCGTTGGTCATGGTCACGTCCCTCGTCGTCACCATCCATCCGTGGCTGATCCACGTGGCCACCGGCGGCTTCGACTCCGGACTGATGGCGGCGCCGTGGTCGCTGTTCGGCCCGATCAGCGCCATGCTGTTGCTGGGTCTGATCCCCGCGCTCGTAAATGCGGCCGTCTTTGTCGTCTGTGCCCTCCTCTCCATCCCCTTGACAGCGCAGATGATGCCGATTGCTCCGGTGATATCTGCGGCGGCCGTCACCATCATGGGCTACGTCAACTTGCTCACTATGTCTGCGATGATCTTTGCCGTCACCGTGTTTCTGGTGCAGCAGCTCGACAACGCCCGTCGCGACGCCGACGGGCTGCTTCTTAACATCCTTCCAGTCTCAATCGCCAACCAGCTGAAGAAGGGCCCTGCCACCATCGCCGAGCGGCGCATCGGTGTGACCGTCCTGTTTGCCGATGTCGTCGAGTTCACGCGGTTGAGCGCCGGCGCGGACCCGGTTGAAGTTGTGGAAACGCTCAACGACCTGTTCTCGGAAATGGACGACCTGGCCGACAAGCACGGGTTGGAGAAGATCAAGACGATTGGCGATGCCTACATGGTCGCCTGCGGTTTGTCGGAGCCATGCGAGGATCATTGCGAGCGAATTGGCATGTTCGCCTGCGATTTGCTGCTGGCAATGAGTGGCAAAACGGCCTGGAACGGTGAACCGCTCCGCCTGCGTATCGGCATGCAAACCGGCGATGTAGTTGCCGGCGTTATCGGGCGGCGCAAGTTCAGCTATGACCTGTGGGGCGATGTCGTCAATACGGCCAGTCGCATGGAGCAGTATGGTCTGCCGGACGAGATTCAGGTAACCTCCGAAGTGGCCGCCGCGCTCGCCGAGCATTATGATTTTGAGCCGCGCGGTCCTCTGCCCATCAAAGGCAAGGGAGAGATGACCACCTATCTGCTGCGGCCGAAGGGCTGGTCAGCAGCGGCCTAGACGCCTACCCAGCCTGACTGCCGGCAGCCCGCAGAGTCATCTTCCCGCCGCGCCTGACATGGCGTATTGTCGTCCCACTTAGCAGGACATTGGCAGTTTGAATTTCCAAGGAGATGGAGAGCGACGAATAGAGTTTACGAGTCAACTTGAGTCCAGCAGTTTGAGGTAGACGAGGGAGTCCGCCACCGGCTCAAAGCCGAGACGGATGTTAATTCGGTACATCGGGTTGTTGATCTCGTTGCTAGTACGGATGAGCGGCGGGCGGCCGTCCTGATCCACTCGCTGCTTCCCTGCAGTAATCGCTCGCACCTTGAGCGCCGTGGCAATGCCTCGATGCCGGTAGGCGGGCAGTACGCCGGTCAGGGCTGTGAAGAGAAAGCGATCAGTCGCCTGGCTTGCCCATAATGCCGAACTGGCTACGTACTCGTCGCCATCGACCGCTACGACGTAGGCATCTTCTAACAGGTCGGGGTTGTCGTCGAATTGCGTGACCCACTCTTCAAAGGGCGGCATACGGAGCGCGTCCTGGTGCCAGGGCACGTCACGCTGCAACCGGTTTTCCAACGCGTACATCTTACGCTGAAAATCAGGATCGGTCGCCGTCAACTCGGCGTAGGTGCGTATGGAGATGCCTTCATCGGCCACGCGCTGCAGAAGGGCGGCAAATGTTTCCGGGTCGAAAGTCACCGTATCCAGAACAGATTCATGCTGGCGCTGCACCTCGCTAAATCCTTCGCTCTCCAGGAAAGCGATGGTGTCCGTCTCGCCATCCAGCACGACCGTCTCCAGAAGGCGCGGACGTCTGGGCAACACGTGGTTGACAAGATGGTCGTACAGTTTGCGCCGCGCGCCAGTCGCTTCATGGTCGGGTAGGACGTTGATCTCCACGAGATACTTGTCTGGTTCGTCGTCGAAGAAGGCCTCGATAACACGACCGGCGGCAACTGTCTCGCCGGGCGGGTCATTCGTCTCCACCAGCACATCGTAATGGTAACGTCCAGGCGCGATCAGGGTCGTTTGGTCGAAGCGGCGCTCGAATTCGACGCTGGCTGGAACGGGGTTGGTGGCGTTGTAGATAGAGACGCGCCTCTCATAGTCCTGATCGCTGTAGTCAAACGGTCGGATTGAGATCATAATGTGCTTTGCCTGGCGACCAGTCATCTAGCTGCCTGCCCCATGACCGCCGGCAACACGCAGCTCGACACCCTCTGGCGTGCCTGCCATCAGGGGCATTCCCCGACCAATCAGCGCACGTACCCGTTCGTCTTTGAGCGACGCGCCGTGGGCGGCTTTGTCGGTCCAAAGCTCCAGCACCCAGATATCATCGTCGTTGTTTAGGTCTTCGGTCACCAGATAGAGGTGGCAATCTGGGCTTTCGCCGACGACGGCAGCTGCTTCGAGCAGGATTGCGATGAAAGCGTCGCGTTGGCCCGGTTGGGCGGTCAGTTTTCCGGTACGTGCGTACATGGTTGTTCCTTGAATCGTATGTAAGTAACGGTCGCCGTTCGTTCGCCACGCTTGTCTTCGCGCAGCGAATTCGGGCAAACCATTGTATCCCTTGCGGCTCGAAAGTTGAAGCGGTGGCGCAGCTGTCTGAAGACGTCCTCCCGATGGCTCACACGACTACCTGAACACGGCGGGCAGCAGCAACCGAAAAGCGAGCGGCCGAGCGGTGATGGTGGCGGTCGGGACTGGTGTCAGATCGGCCGTCGGTAGTACGGTCACGGTCGGGGTCGCTGTCTGAGATGGATCCCGGGTGGCGGTAGCGGTGGCCGTTGGCGTTGCGCTGGGCGTGGGTGTGCCGGTCAGCGTGGGCAGCGGCGTGCCGGTCGCGGTCATTCCGACGGTCGGCGTTGGCGTGGCCGTCGGCACAACCGACGGTGTGGGCGTTGGTGTTTGGGCCGGTTGTCGCTCGTACGCCCCGGCATCGCACTCCCTGTCCGATGTAACGCCGTCGCCGTCTCCATTCCGGGGAAAGCCACGCTGGTCCTTGTTGTTGACCGGAAGAACGAAGCACGCGCCGTTGGGGGCGAGGTCGATGGCCGGGCTGCCGGACGGCAGCGCATGGGTCAACGTGTCGCCGCCGTTGTTCCGCAGCCTGTCGATAATCTCGTCCAGATCGCCATCGGGTACGATGTCGGTTGGACCGGGCACAAAGCCGCCGGGATCGCCATCGAAGCCAAGAATGTTGTAGTTGTTGGCGATGACGGTACCGCCCCGGATTTCTTCGTGGAAGAAGGTGTAGTCGAAGCCGTAGGTGCTGTAATTGCCGGCCACAATGCTCCGGTTAAGGATCAACGTCCCTTTGACGTCGTAGAACGAAGTTGTAGATGCCACCGAAGCCGGAATACCAGCATTCGTTACCGGTGACGGTGGAGTTGTTGAGCGTCAGCGTGCCGGACGTTGATGATGCCGGCCACATCTTCGCCCGTTGTGTTGCCGCTGATGGTGCTGTTGGTGACGGTCATGTCGCCGTAGTTGGTCAGCGCGCCGCCGTAGTACTGGCTGCTGTTGCCGACAATGGCCGTGCTGTCGATAGTGGCGTCGCCGCTGCTGACGATGCCGCCACCGCCGTTGTACCCGTCGTTCAGCGAGATGACGCTGCCGGTGACGGTCAGGTCGCCCTGGCTGACAATCCCGCCACCGCCGATGTACGCCTCATTGCCGGTAATGGTGCTGCGCTCAACCCGTAGCGTGCCTTTGCTGAATATCGCGCCACCGACATCGTCCGTGTCACCATCCCGCAGCGTCAGATCACGGATGGTCAGGTCGCCGCTCGTGTCCACTGCCAGCAGGCGAAACTGCGGGTCGCCGGGATTGTCCTGCCGGGCAATTGTCGCGCCATTGCCCTCAATGGTCACTTCGCTGGTGATCACCGGCAGCCCGGTTGCTTCGTACTGGCTGTTGTGGGCCTCGGTCAGCAGGAAGAAGCCGCCGGTTGGCAGGTTGACGGTGTCCGGGCCATCCACTGTGCCCGGCGCGCAGTCCGGGTAGCGCTGGGGGTTGCTCTCCTGGCGGGCGTTGATAATCGCTTCCATGAGAGAGCATTTTCCGTTCTTTTCAATGGCCACTTCGCCGTCGACAACGTCGATGGTGTTACCGTAGGCAGGTGATTGGCTGAAGGCCAGCAACATGGCTGCCCCGGCCAACGTGACGGCTGCCCGGCGGACGAGCCAGCGCTTCTGCGACCGGGACAGGCGGCGCAGCCGCTCATACCAGGCGGCCGTCCGCTCCAGCCAGCGGCTGTTTCTCCGAAGCAGCAGACTGGCCAGCCAGGCACGCTGCGAACTAACTGTGTGCGATTCATCTGAGGGGCAATTCATGGTCAACCTTCCTTGCCTTGCAGGGCAGCCGTGACGGGCAACCAGATGGTGTAGGTTGCCGGGTCGACGGCCGCAGGATGCGGCGACAATATCTGCAACGCGCCTTGTGGAGATGGGCGTAGCTGCGATGGAGTGGGCACGCTTTCTCCTGCCCTCGACCGCACCGCAACGCCGGCCCCCTGATTGTCAATGCGGACTGCTGCGCTGGACCTTGAGAACCAGACAGTCGTGGTGGGCGGCTGGCTCCAGCCCGTGGCACTTGTCTACCACAGCATACACATCGCAGCGGCGCGTGTCATGTACCGTTCGATAGAACCGGGCTGCCCAATGCGCGGTGCGACCCGATCACTCCTCGAACGTGATGTCGTCGACGAAGAGGCTGCTGGCGGACGCTGCTGTTTCCGCGCGAATCTGGATCAGCACCGACTGGCCTGCAAAGCGGCTGAGATCCACCCGGAACTGCTGCCACTGTCCGTTGGGGGTGGATGTACATAGGGAGTAACCGCGCATGACCGTGGCTGAGTTAACAATGACCGAGGCGCGGTCGACGCTACAGCCCGGGGCGGGCCGCACGAGATGCCAGTAGGTCAACATCGGTCTGGTCCGAGGCACGGAGGCCCGCTGCTGAATGTAGGCGGTTTCGCCGGTGACGCCACCCAGCCACGCCGCCCAGCTGCCGTCATGGGGCAGCAGACCGGGTGGCAGCTCGCCCACGCCGACCACCAGCGGCCGTCCGGCAGATGGATGCGCTTTGCCAGCCTGACGGATGGTCCTTGCTCGAAGTCGCCGTTGATCAGCTGCGACGGGGTAATGATGATGCGCGTCGGCGTGGCCGTAGGCAGCGGATAGAGGCCAAAGAGGACAGCCGGCAGGTACGTGTCGCCTCCGGGCGTGGGCGTTGGTGACGGATGTCGATGACGGCGTCGCGGTCGCCGACGGAGACGGGGTGGTCGTAGGTGACGGCGTGGCCGTAGCCGTTGAGGTTGGCGACGGGGTGATGGTGGCGGTAGGCGTCGCGGTCGCAGGTAGGCGTCAGGGTCGCAGTAGGCGTCACGGTCGCGGTAGGCGTTAGCGTGGCAGTAGGTGTCAAGGTCGCAGTAGGCGTCAGGGTCGCGGTGGGCGTTAGCGTGGCAGTGGCTGTCAGGGTCGCGGTAGATGTTGCAGTCGCAGTAGGCGTCGCCGTCGCCGTGTGAGTCACGGATGCTGTGGCTGTAGATGTTGTGGTCGACGTCTGCGTGATGGTCGAGGTGACGAGACTCTCCAGGCTGTTGGCAGGCGCGGCCGTTACCCGCCAGCCTGCCAACAGCAGCCCAATCGCCACGCCACCGACCAGTAAGACGACCAGGCGCACGTTCATACTTCCTCTGCCAGACGGGTTCTGGCACTCGGTAGTCTGATGTTCGATCGCCCCCTGTTGTTGTCCACGCGTGTGTCAGAGACCGGCAGTCCCTAGTAATCGCGCCGGCGCGGCCAGGTGTCACGCTGGAACTGGTCCACTCGCTCACCGTAGATGAGGTCGCGGCGAATGTAGTCGTTCCAGTACGTGTGAGGGTAATCGTGGACGAGCGGTCGGACGGCCGACAACGTTTCGACCTGCTCCGCCGTCAGCTCGAAGTCGAGGACGCCGAGGTTGTCCTCCATCTGGTCCAGCCGCCGCGCACCCAGAATGGGGATGATGGCGGGCGACTGCTGGCGCACCCAGTTGATGGCCACCTGTGACGGCGATTGGCCAATCGCCTCGGCCACCTCCACGACGGCCGCTCCGGCGGCCAGATTCTCGGCGCTGACCTCGCTGACGCGGGTATCCTCGTCGGGGCCACCGGGCTGGTTGAACTTCCCGGACAGCACACCGCCCGCGATAAGGCTGAACGCCAGCACGGCCAGGTTGAGGGTCTCGGCCATCGGCAGAACATCCCGTTCCACGCCGCGCGAAATAAGACTGTACTGCGCTTGGTAGGCGACGAAGCGGGACCAGCCGCGCAGTTCGGCCATCGCCTGGGCGTAGGAGACGATCCAGGCCGGTGTGTCGGAGATGCCAACGTAGAGCACCTTGCCGGCCTGCACCAGATCGTCGAATGCCCGCAGCACTTCCTCGACCGGCGTGGTGTAATCCCACATGTGAAGGTAGAGCAGATCGATGTAGTCGGTGTTGAGGCGCTGCAGCGACCCTTCCACGGTGCGGACCATGTTCTTGCGAAGGTTGCCGCCGCCGTTGAGATCGTCCATTGTACTTCCGGGGCGGCGCAGGGTGTACTTGGTGGCCACCGTCCAGTAGTCGCGGTCCGCCCCGATGAAGTCACCGACGAACGCTTCGCTGGTGCCGTTGGTGTAGTTGCAGGCGGTGTCGATGAAGTTGCCGCCGGCTTCGGCGAAGGCGTCGAAGATCGCCTTGCTCTCGCTCTTGGATGCCCCCCAGCCCCAATCTTCGCCAAACGTCATGGTGCCCAGGCAGAGCTCGGAAACCCGCAGGCCGGATCGTCCCAGTAGTCGATAGCGCATGTTGACTCCTTCGGTTCGCGTTGGATGGCGAATCACAGTTGATTCAGTTGCCCAAAGCGGGCAAGTAGACAGGGGCCGATTATCAGCCAGGAGGAGGTGGCTGTCAACGGGAATGGGGAGAGCACGAGGACCTTTCAGGGTTCGAGCGGCCATGGTGACCGGATTCCCTTCCGGTCCCCTGGCGCCGACCGGGAACTCGACAAGGAATGTCGCGGCTACAG
>CAVQSM010000016.1:0-29545 GCA_963715935.1 uncultured Chloroflexia bacterium
TAGGTCTGCACCGGTTCCGTCTTGCCCTTGACGGTCAGCGGCTCCTGGGGCTCGACATCGAAGATGCCGCGCACGTGGCGATACGTGTCGTGGCCGATGAGGACGCTGCCGACCGGGGCGGCCGTGTTCCAGGCGGCTGGCCAGATTGACCGCGTCGCCCATGGCGGTGTACTCGCCTGTCGTGCCCATCTGTCCCAGCAGGACGGGGCCGGTGTTGACGCCGATGCGGATGGCCAGCGGTACGGCGTGGTTGGCGCAGAACGCGTCGACGGCCGCCTGCATGGCCAGCGCGGCGCGGATCGCCTGCTCCGGGTCGTCTTCGCGGGCCGCCTTCGTGCCCCACAGCGCCATGACCGCGTCGCCGATGTGCTTGTCGATATGGCCGCCGTGGTCGGTGATAGCCTGGTCGACCGTCGCCCACAGGTCATTCATGACCTCAGCCACCAGCTCGGCATCCATCGTCTCGGACAGAGCGGTGAAGCCGGAGACGTCGGCGAAGAGGATGGTGGCCATCTTGCGCTGTTGCTCCGGCGCTTCGGCTGCGTCGAGTTCGTCGAGCTTCGCGCGCATAGGACCGAGTGCGGCATCGACGACGGCATCGCCGAGAATGGCCCGCTGCCCTTCGAGGGCGGCAATTGCTTGTTCCAGTTGTTCACGTTCGCTCATCGGTCTTTATCCACCTCGGCCAGAATCTCCGCAATCACCGCCTCCAGCTCCAGTTCGGCCGCGGCCACCTGCGCCGCCGCCGACGCTGCTTCGCTTCCTCCAGCTCCCCACGTAACTTCGTGGAGCCCTCGACCTCCTGTTGGTCTGGAAATCGGCCGCCGGATGGCCTGGCCACCAGCGCCAGCAGGGCGCAGCGCCCGATCCCGCGTCGCCCTTCGGCGGCCAGCAGTTCGCGCCATCACCATGAACGCCAAAGAGCTTGTCGGGAGCCGTATCCAGCTCGACCGCCAGACGGAGCGCTTCGCCCACCGCTTCCCGGGCGGCCGCCGGCTCGCCCAGTTTCAGATGGGCCTGGGCCAGGTTGCCCCAGATGAGGAGCCTGCCCCTGCCTGGCATCCAACTCCCGCGCCTTCTGCAGGGCGGCCTGACCATAGGAGCGGGCGGCGGCGTAGTCGGCCGCCCTGTAGGAAGCGTCGCCCAGATTGAGCAAGGTATTCACCTCAGACCAGACGTTCGCCGATGTCGCGGCTGAATGGCAGGAGCTCCAGAAAGCGCCGGGCTGCCTCCTCAAACTCCCCTCGCTCATCTGCTGAGTATGGCCCGCATGGTGAGCGCCCTTGCCTCCAGGGTCGTATCGCCTGCCTCGCGGGCGAGGGCCAGACTCAGCTCAACCTGGCGCTGCGCCGCCTCACAGATCGCCCAGCTGCCACTGCGCGCCCCCCACTCGCCAGATGGGCGTCGCCAGGGCCGCGCCGCCCACCGCCTGCGCCAGCGGCAGCGCTTCATCCTGGGCCAGGGTCAGCGCCTCAGCGTAGGCACCCTGAGTGCTGGCCAACGTGCTGAGCTGTACCAGAGCCAGCGCCTGCAGGCGCGGGTCGTCCAGCGCCCGGGCGCCGTCGCGCCCCCGCTGCAGCGCACGCCCGGGCGGCCTCGTAGTCGCCCCATGTATTGATGGCCTGGCCCAGGCCGACCAGCGCTTCCACCACCAGCAGGGCGAATCGTCGCCAGCGGGCGACGCTTGCAGGGCCACCACCCGCTCGAAAGCGTCACGCTGCCGCGTCGTTGGCGTTAGCCTCCATCGCCTCCTTTCCGGCCCGCAGCAGGTAGACGGCCGCCTGTCTCGTCCTCGCCGGCCAGCTCGTAATGCTCAGCGATGAGGCTCAACGTATTCACTGAGCCGCTCGCTCGGCGTGGGCCTCCAGCCAGCGTGCCACGCGGCCGTGGAACTCCTGCCGCCACTTGAGCAGGACGTGTTCGTAGGCCACGTCGCGCAGCAGGCTGTGTTTGAAGACAAACTCGTCGCTGCCGGCGAAGGCGGAGTGCTCGCGCTGGAAGATGAGTTCGCGCCCCCGCATCGCTTCCAGCACCGGCTGGATGGCTCGCCTGCTCCGTCTGGGCCAGGTCGGCCACAATGCCGTCCCAGAAGAGCCGCCCGACCACGGCCGCCCGCTGCAGCAGCTCTCGCTCCAGCTGCGGCAGGCCGTCCAGGCGCGCCTGGAGCAGAGCGGTCAGCGTGGCGGCACCTTGAGTTCGGCCAGCCGGTCGGTGCGGACGCGCCAGCGGTCAGCGCCATCGCTGGAACCGGTTCTTCGGAACCGGTTCTACACCGCGCACGATGACCCCCTGGTCGATGAACATCTTGACCAGTTCCTCAGTGTAGAACGGATTGCCTTCGGCCGCGTCGACGATGGTGTCGCGTAGAGTCGCCGGGACCTCATCCACGCGCTGCAGGATCTCATCCACCAACGCCCGCCCGGCGCGGCGCGAGAGGGGGCGTATGTCGATGCGGCTGACGGCCGCTTGCCCTTCATTCCACAGCGTGCGTCGTTCGTACAGCGAAGGCCGGGTGATGCCGACGAGCAGCAGACGGGACTCAGGTAAGGATTGCAATCAGATCGCTAATCAGGTCGAGCGAACTGTCGTCGGCCCAATGGATATCTTCCAGCAGGATCACGACCGGGTCGACTCGCCGTCACGTGACGCAGGTAGCGCAGCAGATGAGCGCGGGCCACGGCGGCGAAGTCGGCACTGCCAAGCAGGTTGGTCACCGCCTTGCTCTGGGAGAAGTCGAAACCCAAGCCAGTGGCCGACGAGGTCAGCCTGGTCGTCGTCAGCGTGCTCGGCGGCAGTCGCCGCCGGTAGCCAGGGCATCGGATCGGCCGATGTCCCCGGCGCGCAGAAAGCCCGCCCGGAACTTCTCCAGCGCCACGGCCCGGCTGTCACTGTCGCGGATGTCGAAGCGAAAGGCGAACAGGTCACGGAACAGGCTGTAGGGCACGCTTCTCGAGGTTGGCAGTGGCACCGACCCTTGTAGTAGGTGACCGGCTCCGGCAGTAGTTCGAGCCAGTTGTCGAACTCATACACCAACCGCGACTTGCCCACGCCGGCCTCGCCGACGACGAGCATCAAACGGGTTTCCCCTTCTTCGATCGTCAGCAGAGTACGCCTGCTGCAAGCTCAGCAGCTCGGCGTCCCGGCCAATCATGCGCGTCTCCACGCCCTCGACGCCGCGCGTGTGCAGCCGGAAGGCGCGCGGCTTGGCCTGCTGGACGACATAGATCTGCACCGGTTCCGTCTTGCCCTTGACGGTCAGCGGCTCCAGGGGCTCGACGTCGAAGATGCCGCGCACGTGGCGATAGGTGTCGTGGCCGATGAGGACGGTGCCGACCGGCGCGGCCGTCTCCAGCCGGCTGGCCAGATTGACGGTGTCGCCCATGGCGGTGAACTCACCCTTTCGTCCCCATCTGTCCCAGCAGTACCGGGCCGGTGTTGATGCCGATGCGGATAGCCAGCGGCACGGAATGGGTTGTCGCAGAAGGCGTCGACGGCCGCCTGCATGGCCAGCGCGGCGCGGATGGCCTGCTCCGGGTCGTCCTCCCGGGCCGCCTCCGTCCCCCACAACGCCATGACGGCGTCGCCGATATGCTTGTCGATGCGGGCGCCGTGCGCCTCGATGACGCCGTCGATGCGGGCCCACAGGTCGTTCATGACGGTGGCGACCAGCTCCGCATCCATTGTTTCGGAGAGGGCGGTGAAGCCGACGACGTCCGCGAATAGGACGGTCACCTGCTTGCGCTGCTGCTCCGGCGCTTCGGCTGCGTTGAGTTCGTCCAGCTGCTTGCGCATGGGTCCCAACGCCGCCTCGACGACGGCATCTCCCAGAATGGCTCGCTGCCCTTCGAGGGCGGCAATGGCTTGTTCCAGTTGGTCACGTTCGGTCATGCGTTTCCTTCGGCCAGAATCTCGGCAACGACAGTGTCCAGCGTCCAGTTCTGCCGCGGCCGTTCGTGCGACGTCTGACTCGTCCTCGCCCACGTCCCATGCCTCAAAGAGTCTCGATATCTGCTGGCGAGTCTGGAACTCAATGGCCGGGTCATCGTTTATCAACCAGAGCAGTTGGAGCGCTTGCCCGCGCTCACCCTCGGCTGCCAGAATCCGGGCCATCAATTCAATTGCATACAGAACGGTAGGGCGATTGCCCATATCGAGAGCTAACCGTAAGATATCCCAGGTCTTGGTACGTGCAGAATTGCGGTCACCGAGTGCCAGATCAACCAAAGCCAAGTTGCTTTGGACAGTCACTTCCATAGGCTTTATGTCCAATTCGCGCGCCATTTGAAGGACTGGCTGGAAATTGAGACGGGCGGCTTCATATTGGCCTGCCCGACGGTACAAGACGCCCAAATTGTTGAGACTCCTAGCTTCCAGAAGGAGATTGCCGATGATACGACTAAAATCCAGATATTCCTGATAGGCTTGCAGAGCCAGCTCAGCATTGCCAAGAAACATTATGTTTAAGCCACGTTCACCAAGAGCATTGGCTTCCAGGACGGTGTCATTCATCTCGCGCGCCAGTGCCAGCGCCTCATCAATGTACCGACGGCCGGTTGACAATTCGCCAATACGATTATAGGAAACACCAACCGACAAGAGCGCATCGACCAGCACAGACCCACCAACTTCCCGGGCCAACGGCAACGCTTCGTCCAGGGCATAACTTAATGCCTTGTGGCGCTCACCCCGATCACTGGCTACCCTGCTCAATACCACCAGAGCGGAGGCCTGCAGGCGCGCGTCTGCCAGTTCCCGCGCACCAGCCAAGCCTAGCTCCGCAGCCCACTCGGCCGCTGCCAGATCCCCTTGCCTGTGAGCCGCCTCAGCCATATGCACGAAGGACTCAACCCTGATCGGATCTGCATGGTCGGTTGCTGGTTCTGTCAGGTCGATCACCCGTTGGAAGTTGTGCCGCGCGCCAGAAAAGGCACTGGCTTGCAGGGCGTCTTTGCCGGCGCGCAGCAGATAGACGGCCGCTTGCCTGTACTCCCCCGCCTGTTCATAATGCCCGGCAATCAGTTCGTCATATTCATTCAGGCGTTCCCCAGCGTGTGCTTCCAACCAGCGCGCAGCGCGGCCATGGAACTCAGCCCGCTTCTTCAACAGCACGGTCTCATATGCTACATCGCGCAGCAGGGCATGCTTGAAGATGTATTCACCCGATGTGGCAAACGAAGACTGTTCGCGCCGGAAGACAAGTTCCCGGTCACGAACTGCCGTCAGCAGCGGCGCAACCGTTTCCAGCGGCTTCTGGGCCAGCTCGGCCACCGCGTTGTCCCAGAAAAGACGGCCGATGATCGACGCTTGCTGTAGCATCTCCCGTTCCGGATGGGGTAGTCCATCGAGTCGCGCCTGTAGGAGTCCGGTCAGTGTAGGCGGCACTTTGAGTTCGGCCAGCTTCTCAGACCTCACCTGCCACAGCTCTTCCCCGTTGGCAGTGCCGTGGACAATGACGCCCTGGTCAATCAGCATCTTGATCAGTTCTTCCACGTAGAACGGATTGCCTTCGGCTGTACTGATGATGAGGTCACTCAGCGCTTCCGGCACTTCGTCCACCTGTCGGAGAATCTCCTCCACCAGCGCCCGGCTGGACCTCTTCGACAAGGGTAACAAGGTGACCGACTGGAAGGCGGCTTCGCCCTCACCCCAGTTCGGGCGTCGTTCGTGGAGATTCGGCCGGGTGACGGCCAGGAACAGCATTGGCGCTTCCGGGATGGTAGCCGCCAGATAGGCCACCATATCCAGCGATTGGTCATCGGCCCAGTGGATGTCTTCCAACAAAATGACCAGCGGTCCGGCCGCGGCGCGGTTGCGGAAGTAGCGCACCAGATGGGCCCGGGCAATTGTGCTGAAGTCGGAGCTACCCAAGAGCCGCTTCACGGCCGGGCAGGCCGAGAAATCGAAACCCAACGAGTGGCCGACAATATCTGCCTGAGCCTCGGTCAAGAACCCGTCCACGCCGGCCCGGAACCTCTCCAGGGCCACGGCTGCACTGTCGCCATCCTTGATATCAAAGCGGTACGCGAACATATCTCGCAGCAAACCAAGCGTCACATTCTGCAAATTAGGCGTGGCGCGGCCCTTGAAATGGTAGACTCGTTCAGGCTGCACCTCCAACCAGTTGTCGAATTCATAGAGTAGTCGCGATTTGCCCACCCCGGCCTCGCCGACGACAGTTACGAATCGTGTTTCATATTCGTCCAAAGCGTCGTGAAACGCGTTTTGCAGGGCCAGGAGTTCTGCATCCCGGCCGATCATGCGCGTCTCAATACCCTCCACGCCGCGGGTGGCCATGCGGAAGGCGCGGGGCTTGGCCTGCTGCACAACGTAAGTCTGCACGGGCTCGACTTTACCTTTGACCCTCAGAAGTTCTTGCGAGGCCACATCGAAGACGCCGCGCACGTGGCGATACGTGTCGTGGCTGATGAGCACGCTGTCGACCGGGGCGGCCGTCTCCAGGCGGCTGGCCAGATTGACTGCGTCCCCCATCGCCGTATACTCGCCTTTTGTGCCCATCTGTCCCAGCAATACCGGGCCAGTATTGACGCCGATGCGGATGGCCAGGGGAACACTGTGGCTGATGCAGAATTCTTCGATGGCGGACTGCATGGCCAGCGCCGCCCGTATGGCCTGTTCCGGGTCGTCCTCGCGGACTATGTCGGCCCCCCAGAGGGCCATCACAGCGTCGCCGATATGCTTGTCGACTCGACCCCCGTGGCTGTCGATAATGCCGTCAACAAGCGCCCAGAGGTCATTCATGAAGGTGGCCACCAGCTCAGCATCCATCGTCTCTGACAGGGCCGTGAAGCCGGATACGTCGGCGAAGAGGATCGTGGCGATTTTGCGCTGTTGATCAGGTGCAGTCCGCGCTTCCAGAGCAGCCAGTTTCTCGCGCATGGGGCCTAGCGCGGCCTCGACAACGGTGTCGCCCAGAATCGGTCGCTGCGCTTCCAGTGTGGCGATTGCTGCTGTCAATTCAGACAGTTCGGTGGTCGACATATTGGCTTGCTCCTGCTTGGCTAACGAGGTGGAGCCGAGTATAGCCGCGACAGGTGGGGCTGTCGAAGCCGATGAATGGACAGAACAGCACTATGGAACTGTGAGGTTGTGGATTCGTGACCGAGAGGTGACTCCCGGCTCAGTCCATGGCTTTGACGATGATCAGAAGCATCTTGAACGGCTCCACAGCGTCGAGAGCGTGGGGTACGTTAGCGGGCATCACCACTGTCTCCCCCTCGGCCAGCGTGATGTTTTGGTCGCCAATGGTGATGGCGGCGCGGCCGTCGACGATGAGTACGACGGCGTCGGCCGGTGTGGTATGGGCGCTCAGTCCCTCGCCTGCGGGAAAGGCGAACAACGTCACGCTGGTCTGGTCGTTCTGGGCCAGCGTCCGGCTGACGACCTGGCCCGGTTGATAGGTGACGAGATCGCGCAGGACGGTGGGTTCGGCAACAGGCATGTTTTTGATCATGGTGGTGTTCCTCTTTCTAGACCTGACAGGTCTTCAAGACCTGTCAGGTCTCCACACAATCATTACTCTTCGCCGACCCGCAGCGCGCGATGCAGATTCGTGCGCCAGAGCAGCAGCGTGGCTGCACCCAGGGAGAGCAGGAAGGCGACGCCCAGGGTTAGATAGATCCGGCCGACGGCCGCCCAGTCGTTCTGGGCGATAAACGGTGGCGTCGGCGGGCGGTCGCCGAAGGTGATGGGCAGCCCGGGTAACGTAATCCGGTTAAGCAGCAGGCCGAGGAAGGTGCCGATGGTCACCCCGGCGACAATCAGCACGATCTGCTCCAGCACCAGCACGCCATAGAGTTGTCCGGGCGACATGCCGATGGAACGCAGGACGCCGTACATCGACTCCCGCTGCCGGGCGCTGAAGTAGAAGTAGGTGGCGAAGCCGATGAGGGCCAGCATCGCCGTCATTACATAGCCGAACAACGTCACGCTGCGCAGCCCCAGCCCCATCGGGTCGGCCTTGATGGTGCGGCGAATGGCGTCGGCTTCCAGCACTTGCGACAGGCCGGAGACGGACGCGGCGGCCGTCGTGGACAGCGTTTCCACCGCCACGCCTTCTTCGGCCGCCAGCAGCGCCTCGTTGACGTTGACCGCCGGGCCAGAGAGCAGGTTCAGCAATCCCAGCAGCGCGTCCCGGTTGGTGACCAGGAAGCCCGCGTTCTGGTCGTTGTAGAGCGTGGGGAAGTAGTCGACCTGACCGGCCAGATAGACGCTGACGGGGCGCGAATTGATCGACAGATTGATCGTCTCGCCCACGCTGGTGTCGGTGGCAGCCAGGAATAGTGGACTGACCAGCGCGGGGAGCGGCTGGTAGAGCGATAGATCGATCGGCGCGTTGCGCAGCACCAACCCGTCACTGGGATTGAAGCCTATGTCCAGGGCCAAGCTTCCCGCACCGTCTCGCACCTGGGCCGCAGTGAATGTGGCGGTGGACGTCGCTTCGGGATTGAGCGTGGCCAGTTCCCGTTCGACATCTTCGGCGATGAGGGTTTGGCCGGTGGTCGCGTCCTTCACGGAAATCTCGTCAATAGCCAGGCTCATGTCGTTGCTCAGGCGACGTGTCAAGCCACCGCGTTGCTGAACGGGCGCGATTGGTCATGATGACCGATTCGATCACCAGCGGATAGCTTTCAGCGGAGAGGACCGGCAGACCGGAGGAAAAACGCCGCCAGCCGTCTGCTGGATACCCTTCCGTCGTGACATTCGGCTCCAGGCTGACCGAGATCGCCTCGCCCAACGCAGAGATTAACTTAACACGCAGTCCAAAGCGTTCGAGATCGCTTTCGCCAAATGGAATCGAGAACTGTGAAGGTGCTTCTTCGTCCGGCGCGGACCATACCCAGAAGCTGAGTTCGCTCGGCTGGCCCGGCAGCAAGGCCGTCGACTCACTGACCGGCACATCCCGCACCAGCTCATCCAGTAGTTCGCCCATCGGCCGGTCGGCGAAGTCGTCCCGGTAACTCGTCAGCGGCTCGAATGTCGCCGGATCGATGCCCAGCGCGTCGAACTGCAAGTACGATCGGCCGATCGACAGCGACCCTTCTGTGCGCAGGACCGTTGAACTGCCCGACGCACCTTCTACAGCGGCTACGTCCGACTCCGAGAGGCCGCGGCTGGAGACCAGGCGTACATCACTGCCCGCTGTGTAGAGCGAGCGTTCTTCCTCGCTGGCGTCGAGCGTGGCGTTGATGCCGGTCGTCAGGATGCCCAGAGCGATGGCCAGCGTCAGCAGCAGCACGAGGCGGGCGACGTGGGTGGGGTTGCGCGCCGCCTGGGAGAGCGCCAGCGAGGCGGGCAGCCCGCGCCCGCGTCCAGCCAGATTGGCCAGCCCATTCAGCACAATGGGAAAGACGCGCAGCAGAATAGTGCCCGCACCAATGAGCAAGGCGAGCGGGGAGAGCAGCAGCAGCCAGTCGACCTGTGGTCCGGAGCCGCCCCCGCCCACAATGCCGCCATAGAGCTGCAAGCGCCACAACAGCACCAGCCCGATAACCAGAATGATCACGTCGAGGTAGGCCCGCTGCCAGAATGGCTTCTTGGTGCTGCGGGCCGCTTCCTGCTGGTAGCTGACGATGCTGCGGTTGATGGCCGGGCCGACGGGCAGCAACAGCGCCGCCAGACAGGCGATCGCACCGACGGCCGCCGCCAGCCACGCCAGCTGCGGCAGGGTCAACGGCCAGCCTGCTTCGCTGACGTCGGCCAACGGCCCAAAGGTCGTCAGCGCCCGCACCAATGCGGTGCCCAGCAGTGGCCCGGCGATAAATGCCACCAGCGCCACCAATCCTGCTTCGGCCGCCTGCAGGCGGAAGATCTGCTGCCCGGAGCCGCCCCGGCTCTGCAGCACGGCGAACTCCCGCTCCACCTGGCGCACCGATAGAGACGAGACCATGACCACGTAGTAAAGGGCCAGCAGCACAACTTCGGCCGTCAGGAAGTAGAGCGGCGCACGGACGGCCGTCGACTGGGAGGCAAAGCTGGCCAGCACGTCGTTGAGGCGGGTGGACATCGTCACCGGCGGCGACCCGCCGCGCAACGCTTCGGCCAGCAGCTGTAGTTGGGCCTGCACCGGAGCAATGTCGGCCGTCGTAAAAGTGGCCGGATCGAGCAGGACGTTCCAGTTCAGTTCTGAAGGCATGTCGGGGAACAGGGTGGTCGACATGTCGAAGAATGGTGCCTCCGGCACAAGCGCCGCGTACTGGGCGGCGAAGCGCTCGTCGGTCTGCGCCAGCAGCGGGCTGAATTCGCCCATCCAGAACGGGTCGCGCGGGTCCTGGGCACGAATGATGCCGCTGACTTGCAGACCGTAGCTCGGCTCTACCTCGTCGCGGGTCAGCGATAGCGGAAGCACGTCGCCCGGCTCCAGCCCATACGCCTCGGCCAGTTCCTCGCCAATCACCGCGACGACGTAATTGGCGGCGTCGGGAGCCATCTCCTCCGGCCACACCCCCGCTACCAGTTCCGACCGGCTGCGAAGGTCCTCGTCGCTGCCGTAGAAGCGCGGGTTGACGCGCTCATCGCCCTGGACGATGCCATCGACCCACGGGAACAACCAGCGCGCGCCGACCGACGGCACGATCTGGTCGAGATGGGGGCCGAGGCGGCCGACAATGGCCGTCTGCACCTGGGCGTTGGTAACGGCAAAGTCTTCAGCATCAGTGCGATCGAATGCACGAAGCTGGAGGTTGCCCGCCAGCGGATCGCTGGAGAGCATGGTCCGGCGCAGGCCGAACTCAACAACCGTGTTGACCAGCACCGGGCTACTGGCCAGCAGCGCCGTGGCAATCAGCACACCCAGACCCAGCGTCAACAACATCTGCCAATGCCGGGCAGCGCGGCGGAGGACAAAACCGATGAAGTTCATTCGTCTAAATTCTCAATTGAGACTGGTTCGATGGCGTCGGCCGGCTCAAAACCAAAGATTCTGCCGTAGAAGTACAGCTCGCTTTCCAGCGCACGCTTGATCGACTCCGCTTTGCGGAAGCCGTGCTGCTCACCCTCAAAGGTCACATAGGCAACAGGCAGTTCTTTATTGCGGGCGGCAATGAACATCGCTTCCGACTGGGCCGGCGGAACCACCTTGTCTTCCAATCCCTGAAACAGAATAAGCGCGGCGCTGACCTGGTCGGCGAAGTGGATGGGTGAGCGCTCGATATACCGCTCGCGCATCTCCGGGTAGGGTCCGATGAGCGAATCGAGGTAGCGGGACTCAAACTTGTGCGTCTCCTGGGCCAGCGCCTCGGCGTCGCTGACGCCGAAGTGGCTGGCGGCCGCCTGGAAGTCGTCGTGGAAGGTGATGGCAGCCAGCGTCGTGTAACCGCCTGCGCTGCCACCGCGGATGGCCAGCCGTTTGCCGTCGACCAGCCCTTGCTCCACCAGATACCGTGCCCCGTTGCGGCAATCGTCAACATCGACGATTCCCCAGTTGCCGTTGAGCCGCTGGCGGTAGGGACGGCCGAAGCCGGTGCTGCCGCCGTAGATGACATCGAGCACGGCAAAGCCGCGGCTGGTCCAGTACTGCTGGCCGAGGCTCAGGTAGTCATTGGCCCCCGACGTCGGCCCGCCATGGATCGTCACCATCAGCGGCGGGCGTTCGTCATCCGGTCCGCTGTAGTGGGCGTTGCGTGGCGGATAGTAGAAACCGTAAGCGGACTGGCCGTTTTCGGTTGGGAAGGTCACCAGGGCGGCGGTGGAAATGTCGTCGTCATCCAGGGTGATTGTGCTGGACTCGCGCAGCACCTGCGGCTGGTCGGTCGCCAGATCGACGCGAATGACCGCCGGGCTGTGGGTAGGCGACGCACCGATGTAGGCCAGCACACCATTGGCGACCTGAAGTTGGCCATAGGATGGGTAGATGAGGCTGTCCGGCAGGTCGAGCGGCGTCAGTGTACCCGCGACCGTGTCCAGCCGGGCCATCGTCACCTGACCGTCCTGTGTGTAGGCACAGATGATCGACGACGCTGACTCGAAGCCGTAGCTCTTCAGACCGAACACCCATTGCGGCATGCCGAATTCAGCGTCCATCGCGTAGAGTGCGGTCGTCTCGCCGTTCTCATGACGATAGAGGTTCCACCAGTCTGTCCGGTCGGAGGTGAAGTGGAGCACGCCGTCGGGTGACCAGGCCGGTTGGAAGATTGACTCGGTCCGACCCCCCGCTATTTGTGATGGTTCGGACAGTGTGCCATCCGTCTGAATCTCCGCCAGCCACAACGTTGTACCGTCCCAGGGCATGTCGGGATGGTCCCATGTCAGCCAAGCCAGCTGACGGCCGTCGGGGCTGAGAGAGGGCGAGGCGTAGAAGTCGTGCCCTTCGGCCAGCACCACCTGCTCGCCGCCATCCAGCGGGACGGCCACTAGCGTATTGACCGGCTCGCCTTCGCTGCGATGGTCTTCACGGATGCAGATGAGGCGGTCTCGCCCGGCGTCGACCACCATGTCTGCATAACGCAGCGGCGCATCCTGGGTCAGCGGCTCAGGTGTGCCGCCGGGATGCAGCCGGTAAATTCTCTGGTCAGCATCGTTGGTGACGTACAGCGTGCCGTCGTGGACCGTCATCGCCCCGCCGCCGTACTCATGGACGCGGCTGCGGGCGTTGAAAGGTGGCAGAGTCAGATCATGAGCGCCGCCTTCGGCCGTCCAGCGCACGATGGTGTTTCGCCCGCCGTCGAGCGGTCGTCCTTCTGTCCAGTAGATAGCCTCGCCGTCAAGTTGTAAATGACCCAGGCTGACTGACCCGGCCAGCAGGAGGTCCGTGGTGATGGGGGATGTCCAGGAGCCGTATGGCGCAATGACTTTCTCTGTCATGACCCTATAATAGTTGACCTCCGAGTTTTTGAAAACCTCAAAGCTCCTGGTGAGGCAGTGGCTTCATCAAATATGTAACCATTGAAATCCAGCATCTTGACCCCACCAGCTATTTCACAGGCCCATCATCGTCACAAAGGCGAGCAGTGCCAACAGGGTATATGCGGCAGGAGCGAGGGGCTGCCTGCCAGGCGGCAAGCCTCTGACCGCCCGGTAGATGCGGGTCGCGTTGTGCCATTCCAGCCAGACGGTATAATCGTGCGGCGTTGACAGCGTACGACGCCAGGCAATCTACCCGCCCGCACTTCCTCGGGAGCATATCCTTGCCGCGCCGCACCAGGGTCGCGCCGCCATGGTCTATCAGGATCGCGCCGTCGCAGACTATATAGGAGAGGCAAACACGAGCCGTTTATCGTTCATTCCCGACACGATGGGAAAGTGGTTGGATCGGATTCAGCTGCAACCCGAAATCATTGTCCTCGTCACCGCCCTTATCGTCGGTATCCTGACCGGTGTCGGCGCGATTATCCTGGCCTACCTCATCGAAGGCGTGGCCTGGGTTGGCTACGAGTGGTTCCCTGAAGTCACCAGTGGCCTGGGCAAAGCATACATTGTCATTGTGCCGGCCACCGGTGGTCTGGCTGGTCGGCTTGCTTACGTATACCTGGCCCGCGAAGCCAAGGGACACGGCGTGCCGGAAGTGATGGCAGCTGTAGCTCTGCGCGGCGGCCGCATTCGCCCCATCGTGGCTGTTGTCAAGTCGGTCGCGTCGGCGCTGACCATCGGCAGTGGTGGTTCGGCCGGGCGCGAAGGGCCAATCGTCCAGATCGGCGCCGGTATCGGCTCATCGATGGGCCAACTCCTCAAGCTCTCCAATGACCGGATCAGCAATCTGGTTGCCTGCGGCGCAGCGGCAGGCATTGCAGCGGCGTTCAACGCCCCCATCGCCGGGGTCATCTTTGCTCTGGAAGTGATTCTGGGTCGTTTCAGCGTCCGCTATTTCAGCAGCGTGGTGGTCGCCGCCGTCGCCGCCAGCGTCATCGGCCGCGTCACCTTCGGCGACAGCCCGGCTTTCCGCATCCCGTTTGAGTACGGCATCAACTCGCTGTGGGAGTTCTTGTTCTACCCCGTTCTGGGTCTCCTGGCGGCATTTGTCGGTGTTGGCTTCACGCGATTGCTCTATTGGACGGAGGATGTTTTCGAAAGCGCCACCTTCATCCCGGAATGGTTTCAGCCGGCGATAGGCGGCGCGCTGCTGGGCGTGCTCGCTTTTGCTTATCCGCTAATCCGGCTGACCCAACCCGTCACCTGGGAACGCGTACCGCAGGTGTTCAGCGTCGGCTATGAGGTCATCGAGGCGGCGCTGGCCAACCAGTTTCTGTTTGGTGCGGCCGTTCTCTTGCTCATAGCCAAGATTCTGGCGACAGTGCTGACGCTTGGCTCTGGTGGCTCCGGCGGCGTCTTTGCCCCGTCCCTGTTCATGGGCGCTATGCTGGGCGCGGCGTTTGAACTGGGCATTGACCAGATATTCCCTGGCGTCAGCGCCCCTCCCGGTGCCTACGCCCTCGTCGGCATGGCGGCTGTCTTTGCCGCCAGCGCCCACGCTCCCATTACCGCCGTCATCATGTTGTTCGAGCTGACTGGCGACTACCGCATCATCTTGCCGCTCATGCTGACCGTCGTCATCGCCACCGGCGTCTCCCAGCGACTGATGCACGGCGAGTCGATCTATTCGCTCAAGCTGAGCAAGCGCGGCATCCGGCTGTCACGTGGGCGGGACGTCGATATTTTGCAGAGCGTCAAAGTTGAAGAAGTGATGTCGTATGATTATCAAAGCGTCAGCATGAATCTGACGCTGGATGAGCTGTCGGACCTGTTTGCCCATACACGTCATCATGGGCTGATGGTTCTTGACGAGCAGGGCAAGCTATGGGGGGTGGTGACGCTGACTGATCTGGACCGGGCTGTGACCAACAAGCTGCCCCGGACAACACCTGTAGCCGACATCGCCACGACCTGGCCCCATCTGACCGTCGCCTACCCGGACGAAACGATGGGGGATGCGTTGGCCCGCATGAGTTCGCGCGATCTGGGTCGTTTGCCGGTTGTCTCCCGTGACGATCCGTACGAAGCGCTTGGACTGATCCGGCGACAGGCGATCACCAATGCTTACAATCTGGCGCTGGCCCGTCGATCAGAGCAGGAACAAGAAGATGAAGCGGCGGCCGAATCAGGGAATCAGCCGGAGCAGCATGCGGGCACCGAATACGTCGATATTGTTTTGGTCGAAGGCGACAGTATCATCGGCCGATCAGTGGCCGAGATCGCGCCCCAGATGCCCAAGAATTGCGTGCTAGTGGCTATCCGGCGCGACGACACCGTCATCATTCCTCACGGAGATACGGTGTTTCGGGTTGGTGATGTCGTGAGCGCCTTTGTGGTGGAGCAAGACGCCACCGAGCTGTTTCGGGCGCTGCATGGTCCGGCAGTAGAGGAACCGTCCGAAGATACCACCTGATGAAATGCTCGCGGATTAACCCGCTCTAGCCGCCGGGCTGCAGTAAGTAGGTGACCATCATGCCCTTGCCTTTGACGTAGATCGGCTCGCGTTCCTCAAAGGTGTATTGGTCGCCAAGAGCCTGCCTGACCGTCTCAGTGACCTGGATGACATTAACCAGTCCGTTCGACTCCATCCGGCTGGCCACATTGACCGCATCGCCCCACAGATCATAGATAAACTTCTGCCGGCCAATGACCCCGGCTACGACCGGGCCGGTGTTGATGCCCACGCGCAGGCCGATTGGCTCGCCGGTCCACGACTGGTGCTGCTTCGTTGCCTCCAGCATGTCGATGGCGAACGCCGCGACGGCCGTCACGTGGTCAGCTCGCGGCTCCGGCAGCCCCCCGGCTACCATGTAGGCGTCGCCGATCGTCTTGATCTTCTCCAGCCCATGTTTGGCGGCCAACTCGTCAAAACTGGAGAAGACGTCGTTCAGTTTGGCGACAACATCAACCGGATCCGCGTCGGCGCTCATCGTCGTGAAGTCGACGATATCGGCGAACAGGATGGTAGCGGCGTCGCATTGGTCGGCGATGATCGCTTCGCCGTGCTTTAGGCGTGTGGCAATCGGCGCGGGCAGGATGTTGAGCAGGAGCGCGTCGGTCTGGCCACGGGCGGCATCCAGCTGATCAATCAGGAACTTGGCCCACACAAAGCTTATGATAGTAATCACGCTGATAACGTGAAAGTTATAGAGCAACAACATCCAGTGCGGAATGGAGAGCGGTGATTGGGCGAACGTGCTGTCCAGCAGGGTCGCAGTTGTGATGGCCACAAGACTCAGAGCAAGAACAAAGACTCCCTCGCGCTGACCGGCGGAAAAGTAGATGACAAGCGGCATGAGCATCAGCCAGGCCAGGGGCCAGATACCGGAGCTGAAGCCACCGGCTGCGGCATGCATGTA
Organism: uncultured Chloroflexia bacterium; assembly: GCA_963715935.1. Classification (GTDB taxonomy): domain Bacteria; phylum Chloroflexota; class Anaerolineae; order Promineifilales; family Promineifilaceae; genus Promineifilum. The sequence continues at coordinate 16,284 of CAVQSM010000016.1, forward strand.
GAAGTTGCAGGCAATTAAACCCACGCCCACGCTAACCACAGCGATTTCGGTCAGTTGTGGCCGCACAAAAGCCGCTGTATAGCAACCCGCCATCCAGATTGCCATCACCAGTGAGGCCAGGGCCAGCGCCGGCACACCCGCCACATAAAAGAGAAGCGCCTGCAGCGCACTGGTCAGAATAGCAAAGGCGGTAGGAAACAGCGTCACCAACTGCTGTTCCATTACGAGTTCATCTTTGTCGGGCTGCAACTCGATGAACCGGCGGCGCATGAAAGTGGGGACGTATTGCATGAGAAACCTCGCTCTATCGCCGGCAGCGAGCAAGCTCGCCTGTGATGTTGTTTACACGAGACGGCAACCAGGGACGATACCCCGTCGAAGGCTGACCCGGCGTAAGCCGGAGGTTAGCGACCCAACGCAAACTCGACCGCTGCCTCCATCTCCAGATCGCGACCGGCCTGCCAGGCGGCTGCCAGCTCGGCCGGGTCCATCGCCGCTTGCAGCGCTGCGAGCTGATGATCATACTCGACTCGTTCCTGCGGCGTCATGTGCGAATCGATGCTATCGCGCAGCGCTTCGGCCGCGCCCAGGAGCGTGGCCGCTCGCTCCAGACGGCCGCGTTGTCGTTCCAGCATACCGAACGATTCCAACTGATTGGCGATGGCTGGCCGGTTGCCTATCTCCAGCCACACGGGAATCGTCTGACGATAGGCTCTCTCTGCCACGTCCAGGTTGTCCTGTCGTCGCTCAAGATGAGCCAGATCGCTCTCAAGAACGATTGCACTCCAGCCGCCGAGTTGATGGATTCGCGAGATTTCCAGACCTCGCATCATGATTGCCCGTGCCTCTTCAGGTCTCTGCAAAGCCTCTGCTAACCTGGACACAGGCAGAACTGCCAGCGCGACAAAAATGGGGTTAGTCTCAGCGTCCAGGATCTCCTGAACCTGGTTAAGAATGCCGTTTGCCTCCTCGACATCGCCCTTCATCAAGTGAGCGAAGGCAACGGCGGTCAGCGGTGACACCCTGCCCAGCGGCATATTGTACTTGTCGAAAAGGCGGTCGGCTTCAACTGCATTATCCAATACGTCAGGCGCCCCAACGGCGGCTCCTGTGCGAAGACTGGTAATCAAGCCTGTAGCCAACTCGCGCTCAAATGAGGGACCCAGGCGGCGTGCCAAAGCGATCGCCTTTAGCACCTTATCATAGCCACGCTGCTGCTCACCGCTCTTGCCAAGCAAGTAAGCTTGTAAGATCAATCCATTCACGTACAGGGCGTTAAGCCGCGCTGTGTCCTCATCGTCTGGTGGCGGCAATGGACCGAGCTCTGCCAGCGATGCTTCGATCCATTCGTTCCCCTCTTCGTCCCGCCAATCAATCTGGAAGTACGCAGCCATGTCCATGGCCAGAGCGAGCGCGCGTTCTGGATCTGCCTCAACCGCCCACTCCAGCGCAGCGCGGATGTTGTCAAGGTCCGGGCGCAACCCGTCTGCCCACGCTGGAAGACCTGCATCAGCGAGACCAATGGTTGTAAGCCCCTGGTCCATGGACGATGTCATCGGCGCAAGAGCCAGGATCTTGCCGGCAAAATAGTCAAGATGCCTATCGCGAGCCGCTGCCGTTTCGCCCGTCTCAAAGAGTTTGTCGCGAGCGTATTGGCGAATGGTCTGCAGGAAGTCAAATCGCGCTTCCCCCGCTTCATCGTCCATCATGATCAGAGATTTGTTGACGAGGCCGGCCAGCAGATCAAACACGTCGATAACCTCAGAGGTCTCAAAGACCTCTGAGGGCGGTCCAGCGGCGACCAGTGCCTCGGCCGCCTCGAACGTCCAGCCCCCGGCAAAGACGCCTAACTGCCGGAAGAACCATTGTTCAGCCGGGTCCAGCAGGTCATAGCTCCAGTCGATGAGTGCTCGCAGCGTTTGCTGCCGGGGTAAGGCAGTGCGGCTACCGCCGGTCAACAACCGGAAGCGGTCGTCCAGGTGGGAGGCGAGTTGGGCCGGGGGCATGAGCTTCGTCCGGGCGGCTGCCAATTCAATAGCCAGTGGAATACCGTCCAGCCGCCGAACGATCTGACCGATCGCCTGAGCGTTCTGGTCCGTCAACGCAAACCCGGCGCGGGCAGACTGGGCACGTTCCACAAACAGCTGAACCGCCTCATAGCCTCGCAGGGCGTCTGCTGTTGTAATGTCTCGCGGTGGCACACTCAGCGCAGGCAGATGGAACGTCATCTCTCCCGGCACCCCCAGCCCTTCGCGGCTGCTGGCCAGAATCGTCAGCCCCGGCGCGTCTGGCAGCAAACTGGCAGCCAGATCGGCGCAAGCCGCCACCAGATGTTCGCAGTTGTCCAAAATCAGCAACATCTCCTTGGCGCGGAGGTAGTCAGTCAACTGCTCCTCCAGGGTGGTGAACGGGCTGCCGCTCAACTCCCATAACGATGCCACGGTTTGAGGGACGAGATCCGCGTCGGCTAACGGGGCCAGCTCAACAAACCAGACGCCATGCCGATAGGCGGGCAGCAGATCGTGGCCCACCTGCAGCGACAGACGCGTCTTGCCTGTGCCGCCCGGCCCGGTCACCGTCAGCAGCCGCGCCTGATGCAGGTGCTCCTTCACGTCCGCAAGCTCGGCTTCGCGGCCGATGAAGCTGGTTAGCTGGTCCGGCAGATTGCCCGGCAAGCGTTCGTCGATGCGTAGAGGCGGAAAGGCGTCAGGCAGGTCGGGTGACACCAGCTGGAAGACACGCTCTGGCCGGTTGAGGCCACGCAGACGATGCTCGCCGAGGTCGCGCAGCGAGGTATGTTCCGGTAGACGGCCGTCGAGCAAAGCTGCCGTCACCGCCGACATGAGGATCTGGTCCCCGTGGCCGATCGACATGATGCGCGCCGCCCGGTTGACGGCCGACCCATAGTAGTCGCCGTCGCGCAGTTGGGCGTCGCCGGTGTGGAGGCCGGCGCGGATGCGGAGCTGGGGCAGTGTGTCGCCGGACACCTCAGAGGTCTTCAAAGACCTCTGAGATGTGGATGTGGGAATCATCGCCATCTGGGCCGCCAGCGCCGCAGCCACCGCAGCGGGGGCTGTGGCGAAGACGGCGTGGACGCCATCGCCCGTTGTCTTGACGATCAGACCATCATGCGCCTCGACCGAAGCACGCATCGCCGCGTCGTGGGCCGAGAGCGCTGCTTTCATTTGCTCCGGAAAGCGCTCCCACAAGACGGTGCTATTCTCAATGTCGGTGAACAGGAAAGTGACTGTGCCAACGGGCCAACTGGGAAATGTCATAAGTGCCCGGCATTGTACCATACAACACCGGCAGCCGGTTTGAGACCTCTGACGATATCAGGACGTCAGAGGTCTGGCTTGCTACGGCCGCACTTCCACCACCACGCCCGCCTCGGCCCAGTCGTAGAGTGTCTGGGCGTTCTCGCTGCTCAGCAGCACGCAGCCGTACGTCACCTGGCGGCCAGAGATCGCCCGTCCACAGCAGTTGGGAGTTGCCGCGAGTCGGGAAGCCGTGGAAGCCGTTCATGAACTCCGACGACGGCACGGGGCGGTAGATACCCATGAACGACGGCATCCACAGATCCCAGATGCTGGCGTAGGCGTTGGGGTCGTGGCTTTGAATCTGGAAGATACCGGGTGCGGTCGGGCTGCTGTCGATGCCTGTGCTGGCGGGCCAATCCCACAGCAACGCCCCATTCTCGTAGACGAACGTCCGCTGGTCGCTCAGGTCGACAACCACGCGCTTGTTCTCCACCACCGGCAGCGGCAGCATGACATCGGGCGAAGGAATGGCCAGCAGTTGGCCGACCGCCAGATTGTCGACGCCGGGATTGGCCTCCTGCAGCCAGGGATACGGAATGCCGTACGCGCGGCCGATGCTCGACAACGTTTCGCCGGCGGCGACCAGATGCTGGCGCGGAGCGTGGTAGACGCGCACCGGCAGCTCCGGCGTCTGGTCCATGATGGCCGTCTGCAGCGCCGCGATGGTGGTCGTCTGGTCCAGATAGCGGCCGTCGCCCCAGGTCGTGGCCGCCAGATCATCGAGGAAGCTTTCCGCGGCGCGGCCGTCTTCCACCCAGCGCAGCGTGCGGCCGTCCAGCGGGTCAACAGTCAGCGACAGCCAGCGGCTCCACTCAGCCGGGCCGATCGGCGCCAGCGCTGTCTCGCCGCGGACCGGGTCGTGGGCGCGCAGAGTCACTGTCGTGGACAGCAGCCGGTTCGCTTCGGCCACGGCGGCCGACACATCGACCACGGCCGCGGGAACGGGCCGGACGACCAGCGGGAGGCGACCAGAGAGCAAGATGGCGGTAGGGTCGGCCGAGAGCGTGGTAATGGTGGCGGCCACATCGAGCATACGGCCGTCAACCGGTGCCACCGTCTCTGCCCGACCAGCCACAATGCGAACGGCCGCATTCTGCGGCTCAATCGCCAGCGTCGGGGCCAGCTCGTCGAGGGCTTGCTCGGCCAGGCGCGCGTCGTAGGTCCAGACCGGCGGCACCGCCAACGCGGCCACGCCGGAGCGAGGCAGCGCCAGCCACGGCTCCAGAGAGCGGCCCGCGTCGTAGGCGGAGGCGGCTGTGGCGGGTGCGTCGAGCACCATCCCCAGCACAGTGGGGCTGACACTCCAGATGCCGTCGTCGCTGCTGAGTGTCACCCGGCGGGACTCCCAGGCCGGGACGAGTGCGGCCGTGGCTTCTGTCTCAGTCAGCCCTCCCAGCGGCTGCCCCAGCGCCGACACACCGGGCAGGATTGTGTCGCCCGCCACCAGATAGGTGACGCCACCGGCTGCGCCGCCCAGAACGGCCGCCAGCAGCAGGACAAACAGCGCCAGCAGGACCCGCCAGACGCGCGACCGGCGGCGCGGCGGGTGGGGCGCAGGATACCATTGCGTTGGCTCAGTGGCCGGCCGCGGATGAAACGTTGTGGGTTGTTCAGATAGATGAGTCATTGTCACAATCTATAACGCAATGACCGGCCCGGAAGTTCCACGTCAAAACGCCCTGTAGCCCAGCAAGAGGGCAGGCGTAGGGCAAGCAATCAGCCAACAAAAAAGCCGGGTGCGAACACCCGGCTTTCTGACTATTCTCATTGCCGTCCGGCTATCCCGGACAGTGCGGGTCTAGTACTCCAGACCGCGCGGCAAATCCTTGGCCTGGGCAACCCAGTCCGTGATTTCAGATTCAGTCGGAACGCGCTCGGTCAGGCCGGCGGTCGCGTTGACCTCTTCCAGCTTGGCGGCCAGGTTGGCCGGGTTGCGCTGGGCCAGTTCCTTGACCGTATCCACACCAGCCTGCTCCAGCAGGTTAGCGTAGACCGGACCGATGCCCTTGACACGCTCCAGGTCGAGACGGTTCAACCATTCCAGCACGGTGCTGGTGTCCACGCCCATTTCCGCAGCCAGAGCGGCGCGCTCTTGCGGCGTCTTGCCCTTGGCCAACAGGTCGGCGTAGGGGGAGGCCATGAACTTGTCCAGATCCGCTTGTGTAATGCCCTTGTCCTTGGCCCAGCGCTGGATCGCCTCGATATCGGCGTCCTTGTAGCTGACAGCGCCAGCCATCGCCGCGGCGCGGGTTCCAGTTAGTGCGTCGCCGACAGCGTCAGCCGCATCGCCAGCCGCGTCGACGGTGGTGTCGACTGCATCACCGACAGCGTCGGCCGCGTCAGAGGCGGCATCGCCAACGGCGTCGGCCACGTCACCAGCCGCATCGACGGTAGCGTCCACGACGTCGCCGGCGGCATCGGCCACATCGCCAGCCGCGTCAGCAGTTGCATCGGCAGCGCGGCTCGCCGCCGCCACACCGGCTGCACCGGCGGCCGCTGCGGCTGCGCCGGCGCCACTGGCTGCGCCGCTGACAGCCGTAGCAGCGCGGGTGGCTGCTGCGTCCATCTGGGTCGAGGCGGCGTTCATCTTATTGGTCAACTCATCGGTGCCCGCTTCCATATCCTTCTGGATGCCGCGCGCCCGGAATGAGTTGATCACCGTAATGAATCCGCCGACCAAAGCCAGGATGCCCAACGCCCACGGCAGCGAGAACGTCACGCCCCAGAAGTTGGCCAACAGGATAATACCCAGGATGGCGCTGAAGATACCCAGGATACCAACACCCCAACCTTCACCCGTGAAGGCGCGGATGATGTTCATGATACCAATAATGATACCCAGAATACCCATCCACAGAACGAGCGCCGAACCGACGACGACCGTGCTGGTCAGCGGGTGCTGCAGGATCAAGATACCGGCAATGATCCCGACGATGCCGAGAATCAGCTTCCACAACCAATTATGGCTGTTCAGGAAAATGCCGATGATGCCCAGGATACCGGAGATCAACCAGTACAAACCGAGGACAGTGACCACGGCCAGGGATGTCGATCCCGGGTTGGTCAAGAACAGAATACCAAGAATGATGAGCGCGATTCCTTCCAGCAGCAACAGCCACCAGGGAACAACACGCATTTTAACAGCTTGTCTCGCAGACATTTCTTCCTCCTAGCGAAGATAAAGTGATGTAAAAAACCATGCGCGGGCGGAAACACGTCCTATTCGCGCATGTTATGACAATACGCTAATCTGCCTTTCATGTCAAGAGGCAGCAGGAGCAGAATTGGTCCAAAGCCCCCATTATGTGCGCCCTACACCCAGCCGCGTAATCTGACCGCTTCCGCCACGCGATTGATCGACACCAGGTAGGCGGCCGTTCGGTTCTGCTGTTTGGTCGAGGTTGCCATTTCGTGCACGGCCCAGAATGCGGTCGTCATCTTCTCGTCCAGTCGCTGCTGCACCAGGTCTTCGGTCCAATAGAACTGGTAGGCGTTCTGGACCATCTCGAAGTAGGAGACGGTCACGCCGCCCGCATTGCATAGGAAGTCGGGAATAATGTAGATATCGTTGGCCGTCAATATCTGGTCGGCCTCCGGCGTCGTTGGTCCGTTGGCCAGCTCGGCCACAATGCGGGCCTGGATCTTGTCCGGCATTGCTGCTGGTGATCTGGTTCTCAATGGCTGCGGGGATGAGCACATCCACCGGCAGTTCCAGCAGTTCGGCGTTCGTGATCGACTCGGCTTCGGGATAGCCTTCCAGATTGCTGTTGCGATAAGCGTGGGCGGAACAAGCGTCGTAGTCCAGCCCGTTGGCGTTGTAGATGCCGCCGAACTCGTCGCTGACAGCGACGACCTTCATGCCCAGCACCTCAACCGCCAGCTTGTGGGCGAAACTGCCCACATTGCCGAAGCCCTGGATAGCGCAGGTCGCGCCATTGAGATCGAAATCCAGCGCCCTGGCCGCTTCGCGGATCGTTACCATACCGCCCATCGCCGTGGCGGGGGAGCGCCCGGCCGAGCCGCCCAGCGCAATCGGCTTGCCGGTGATGACGCCCGGTTCGTGGTGGCCCATCAACGTTTCGTACTCGTCCAGCATCCATGACATGACCTGCGGATTGGTGTTCACGTCCGGCGCGGGCACGTCCTGGGTGATGCCCACATAGCGGGCGATGGTACGCATATAACCCCGGCTCAGCCGCTCCAGTTCGCCGGCCGACAACTGGCGTGGGTTGCAGATGACGCCGCCCTTGCCGCCGCCCAGGGGCACATCAGCCACGGCCGTCTTCCACGTCATCCACGCCGCCAGGGCGCGGACGGTGTCGATCGTCTCGTCTGGATGGAAGCGGATGCCGCCCTTGGCCGGGCCGCGGGCGTCGTTATACTGCACCCGAAACCCTTTGAACGTTTGGGTGCTGCCGTCGTCCATGTGGACCGGAATGGTGAAGTGGAACTCCCGCATCGGCTCGCGCAGAAAGGCGTGCATATCGGGATCGAGCTGCAAGATGGCGGCCGCCGTGTCAAGCTGGGCCTGGGCAATCGCAAACGGGTTCAGATTTTCGCTCATGGCTCAATCACTCCTCTGGGAAATGGGTGTGGGACTGTGGGATTGTGGGATACAGACTTGACCTTCTGTTCCTTCTCTTTCTTGTCTTTCTTGATCCAGGGTTAGACGCAAAATCGCCAGGACCTGTCAGGAACACTGGCGACCGGCGTTCGATTCGTAATGCTCAAGCGCGACCTGCTGGGGGCCATTTGTCGCGCGATTGGTTCTATTGGACAACAAGGAAGTGATACCCCCAAGCGCGTAAATCGACAAATAATCCGGTGTTGAGAATCTCATCGCCAGACCGCTCGTAACGCTCGCCGCTCAATACGTCGGCGAAGACCCAACTTTGCCCTGCCAGATCGGGCCAAACCAGCTGGACGCGCCCCTGCGCCTTCCTGTCTGACAGGTTGACAATGACCAGCAGGCGTTCGGCGCTGTCCTGCCACGTCCAGGCGACAATCTGCTCGTTGGCAGTTTGCTCCGGGCCGCCGGCCACATACGCCAGCCGCCAGCGGCCGTCGCGCAAGGCCCGCATCTGGAGCGCCGCCAATAACTGGCGGTAGAACGTCTGCAGCAGCAAGTCGGGGGGCTCGACCGGTCGCCGACCGAGAAAGACAGGCACCTTCACCCGTCGCCCGTCGAGCTGCCCCTCATGGAACAACTTTGCGCCGGGCAGCGTGTAGGTGGCGACGGCCGCCGCTTGCATGCGCTCCGACCCGAAGGCCACCACTGCTCGCTCCTCATCATGGTTTTCAATGAAGCGGACCAGCCGGTCCTGGTAGGCGGGGTCGGCCACCAGATGGGCGTGGACCGCCTCTGCGCCCTCGTCGCGCAGCCGGTCATAGAGCCGCTTGTCATAGCAGTAGTCAAACCCTTCCTGCTGCATCGCCCACTCCATATCCCAATATACTTCGGCGATGAAGGTGAAAGCGGGATGGGCCAGACGAACCTTGTCGATGAGTGACGGCCAGTACAGGTCGGGCAACGGCGGCCCGGCCCGTTCGCCCCAGGTGCGGGCGAAGATATCGTCGGTCATGAGCATGGCCATGTCGCAGCGCACGCCATCGCATTGGCCGGCAATGTCGAGGAGCGTTGCTTCTGTGGCGGCACGAAGGCCGGGGCTGAACGCATTGAGCTGGGCCACGTCTGGCCAGGGCGGGAAGTATGGGTCGCGACCCCGGGCAATGATGGCCCCGTCGGCCTGGAAGAACTCCTTCGGCGCCCGCGCCAGATCAGCGGCATCGCCTCGGATAAAGTAGTCGGGATGCTCGCGCACCCACGGATGGTCGGGGGCAACATGGTTGGGCACGAAGTCGAGGATAAGGCTCAGATCGCGTGCGGCCAGCTCCTGCCGGGCGACCGCCAGCCCGTCCCGACCGCCCAACTGGGTGTCAACCTCGTAACCGCGCACGCTGTACGGCGACCCGGCCAAATCGGTGACGCCCATATCCGGCAGCGCTGCGCTGAATGAGGCCACCAATCCCTCGTCTTTCATGGCCAGCGCCAGCCCGGTCGGGCTGCGCTGCCAGACGCCCATCAACCAGACGGCGTCCAGCCCCGGGGCAGCCAACGCATCCCAATCGGCGGAGGGTACGGCGTCGAGTGTGATGGGCTTCTTGTAGCGGCGGCTGAGCGCATTCAGCCAGACCCAGGTGTTGATTTCGTAGATGGTGGGGCGCGGCGGTAGTGGTCTGTGGGCCGGTTCGACCGGCTCGTTCGTGCGAGATGCTGACATCAACTCGTTCCTTTGCCACCTTTCCACCCTCCCTCGCAGGGGGCGAAAAAGAGGCCCGCAGCAGACAGTGCATTCTCGCAGAAAGGACGGCGCTCGTCAATGGGAGCGAGAGGCGACTCAAGGTCTTTCAGTAGTCGGGTTGCCAACCGTAGCCGCGACACTCCTTGTCGCGTTCCCCGCCGGCGCTGTTTCTCTTCATATGCGCGAACGACGCGTCGCGGGTAAACTTCGCGGCTGATGGCAGATAACGTGATTGGATCCTTGCTGCTTGGGCTGGCGCTCAGCGGCCTCATTGCCGGGCTGGCGTATTGGCGTGGCTCGCTGTCGCCCTCTGGCGTGGCGGGCGCGGTGCTCGTCGGCACCCTCATCTTTGGTCTTGGCGGGTGGGTGTGGGGCGTATTGCTGGCCCTCTTCTTTGTCAGCTCCAGCCTGCTTTCCCACTACAAAGAACGAGAGAAACGAGAGGCGGCCGAAAAGTTTGAGAAAGGCCACCGGCGTGATATGGGACAGGTGCTGGCTAACGGCGGTCTGGGCGCGGTCATCGCCGTGCTCAGCGCAGTTGTGCCGGAGTCGGCCGTCGCCAACGAGGTCTGGTTCCTGTTGTTCATGGGCGTCATGGCTACCGTGACGGCCGACACCTGGGCCACGGAGCTGGGCACGCTGAGCCAACAACCGCCCCGTCTCATCACCACGGGTCGCACCGTCGAAGTGGGTACGTCTGGTGGTGTCTCCGCGCTGGGGACATCCGTCTCCATGCTGGGGGGATTGACAATCGGACTGGCGGCGGCGCTCTTTGGGGCGTTGGCTGGTTCAGTGACGGGCAGCGCTATCTGGCTCTTGCCGCTCATCGGTGCGGCCGCCGGGCTGGCCGGTTCGCTCTTCGACAGCCTGCTGGGCGCGACCGTTCAGCAGATCTACTACTGTGACGTCTGCGGCAAGGAGACAGAGAGTAAGATCCACCGGGGGATCCACCCCACGAGGCCGCTGCGCGGCTGGTCGTGGATGAACAACGACCTGGTCAACTTGCTGGCGTCGCTGGTGGGCGGGCTGTCGGCCGTTGGGTTGGGCTTGCTGCTGCTGTAGCGTCGGGCCGCTCAGCGTGGCGGCAGGGGCAGCGACAGCCACGGTGTGTTCACAAAGCCCGCTTCCGGATCGCTGCGGTACATCCCCAACCGGATCGCTACTGGACTGCTGTCGGGCGGCACGGTGACCAGATAGGTGTCGCGCACGATCTCCCCCGCGTCCCAACCAGACGTCGGATGCCAATTGTCCACCGGATGCGCCTTGTCGTCCTGGCTCAGGATATCGTCGGGGCCTTGCGGCGGATCGGTCGCCACCAGATGGACAGCCACACTGTAGTCGTGGACCGGTTGGGTAACGGCGCGATAGGTCACGGTCAACACCATCTCGTTGTCGCTGACCCAGCGGGTGTCAGTGGCGACAATCTCCAGTCCATTGCCCAGGGCGAATGACTCCCCGGTGTCGGACACGCTGTCGCCCTGTGTGGGACTTAGCTCGACGACTCCCGGCGCGGCCGAATTCAGGAAGAGCGGGCCGAGGCGTTCCTCATAATAGGAAAGGGGGAAGACATAGAATGTCTGGTTCGGGACCAGCAGCCGGTCGCCGCTGTCAACGATGGTGCGCGGGTCGGCGTTGTGGTCGACGAGGTTCAAGCCCTGCAGCCGGTCCTGGTATGCCTGGGCATAAGTCAGCGTCCAGTAGTCGGTGCCCCAGGGCATGATGATGGTGCTGGTGCGGCCGCTCGGGTCGCGGGGCACGCGGTCGACAAGTTCCACCAGGGCCTGGGTCGAGTCGTCGCGGGTGATGGAAAGCACAAACGGCCGCGTCTGGTAGGCGGAGAACGCCAGCAGCCCGGCCAGCCCGACCGCGGCGGCCGTCGCCGCCCACGCCCAGCGCCGCCACAACCAGCCGAGGACGAGCGCCAGCCCCACGCCGGCCAGCAGCAGCAGCGGCAGCTTGGCTGCCAGTTGGGCGTCGGTCACCCGGTCGCGCCAGATGAGCACCGTCACCATCAGGTTGGGCAGCCAGGCCAGCGTCAGGCCGAGACTAACGAGCAAGCCGGTGAGCGCGGGTGACCAGCCGCCGGAGCCTTTGTCGGTGGGCTGAGTCGTCCGTCCATCCAGAAACGGAATCCACAACCCGGCCAGCCCTGCGGCCAGCAGCGGCAGCCACAAGTCGTCGTTAAGAATATCAAGCGTAGTCCGCACCCGACCCGACCACGCCGTTTGCATGTCGAAGATGCGGTCGGCCCGGTTGTCGAAGAAGAGCGACCAGAAGCCGTCCCACGTGCCCGGCGAACCAAAAACCCAGTCCGCCCCGGTCCAGACGCGCAGCGGCAGGTAAAGATAGGTCAGCGGGGCCAGCAGCGCGACGCCAACCACCAGCGCCCAAGTGCGCCACCCCATGCGAAAGATGTCGAGTGCGTGCGGCGCGATGAGCACCAGCACCGCCGGACCGAGCAGGACGATCGACCGCTGGTGGAAAACACCCTGGCTGAGCACGAACGTCAGCCATAACAGATCGCTGCGTGACCCGCTGCGGCCGAAGCGCAGCGCGAAGAGCAGGATGGCCACGGTAACGGCCATCGTCGCCGTATGCAGTTCGGCAATGGAGGCGTCGACCCAGACGGAGGTGGAGACGGCCGCCGCCAGCGCCCCCAGCGCGGCAAACGGTCCCGGCGTGCCGAGGTCCATGGCCAGCCAGACGAGCAGCCCGACCGTCAGCAGACCCCAGGCCAATGCGAAGAGCGACGCTCCCGCCGCCGGCTCCACCCCTACAACGCGCAGCGCCGTCACGAACAGCGAGCCGAGGAACGTCCACTGCGGGTAGCCGCTGTGGTGGATCAGCCCCCAGCGCGGCAAGGCGTTCTGGTGCTCGCCCACGTCGGTTGTGTACGGATGGCCGCTGCTGTTGATGCCGGTCTGGACGGTGGAGAAGTAGAGAACGGCCGCCAGAAGCACCGCCACCACCGCCCACAGCAGGTGGCTGTTGAACCAGGTGCTTGCCTCAAAGGCTGGTCGGGAGCGGGAGGTGGGTGTGGCCGTTACGGTCATGAGAAGTACTCAGGGTGTCGGGGTTGGACACGCGCTCGCGAGTGTAGCCCGGATGCGCGCACGCGGTCAATTTGCGTATCAATCATGTCAGCAACGTCTAAGCGGTGGAGCGGCTGCCTTGGAAAACAGGGTCGGTCTGGCTACACTACAGGCTATGAATCCCGCAGGTGGAGGGACAACGCCCAACTTCTACGAGCAGGTCTATGCCGTGGTGCGCCGTATTCCGCGAGGCCAGGTGACCAGCTACGGCCGTGTGGCGGCCATGCTGGGGCGACCGAATGCTGCCCGCGCCGTCGGCTACGCCCTCAGCGCCTTGCGCAGCAAACACAGCGATCCTGCCTTCCAGCCCGTCCCCTGGCAGCGCGTGTTAAACAGTCAGGGACGAATCAGCATCAACCACAGCGAGCACAGCGGCGCCGAACAGGCGCGGCTGCTGCGCGAAGAAGGCGTCGAGGTCAGCGACACCTTGCGTGTGGACCTCGATGTTTATCTCTGGCCGGGCCTCCATCTGATGGAACTGGACGACATTCTCAGCCGTGAAACTCATCATCCAGATACCTTGCTATAACGAGGCCGAGACGCTGCCG
>CAVQSM010000017.1:0-360572 GCA_963715935.1 uncultured Chloroflexia bacterium
CGGCATTGCCATTGCCCCACTGCTGACCATCTGGATCTCGTCGTGGTACTGGTCACGCGTGCTGGTGGCGGTGCTGGTCGTCTTCTTCCCGATTCTCATAAGCATCATTGCCGGGCTGCGCTCCGTGCCACCAGAGCTGTATGATCTGATGAACTCGTTGCGGGCAACCCGGTGGCAGATCTTCACCAAGCTGGAGATACCGTCCGCTCTGCCAACGGTGCTGGCCGGCTTGAAGGTCGGGGCCACGCTGGCCGTCATCGGGGCGCTGGTGGGCGAATTTGTGCAGCCGAAGACGCAGGGGCTGGGATTCCTGCTGGTGACCGCCCGCTACCAGTTCAAGACGGACGAGGTATTTGTCATCTTGTTCACGCTGGCGGCCATTGCGCTGTCGTTGTATGGATTGGTGGTGCTGCTGGAGAAGCGGCTGCTAGCATGGCGCGACGTGGGGAAAGGGCGCGGGTGATGAAGGTCTCGCCCTTAAGCAGCATGTGGGAGCGTGTCCAAGATATTGTGTAAACCCCCGAATCGAGCCAAATTGCAGTGCTCGAAAAGGAGAACACAATGACCCAGCAAAACAACCGCTAGCGGGCCAACCCGCAAGACCACATGCCGGATGCCGAGGTCGTCGCGGCCGAAGAAGGGATGCTCATCGAGTGGTGCCAGTCCTGCATGGCGGGCTACAAATACCCGCGCATCATCGAGTTCCGCGAGTCGCTGCCGATGACGGCGACGGGGAAGATTTTGAAGCGGGAGCTGCGATAGGATTGGGACGATGGAGAAATCGAGTTTCTTGAAGAAACTCGGTTTCTAGGCACGCCGGTCACCTGCGATGGTCCGCAGCCCTTCGGTTCTCTTGCAGGCGTAGATAATGATTGCCTGCTTCCACCTCAAACCAAACAGCCAGGCCCCGGCCCAGGGCAAGGAGGAACCCCGACCGCGACAGCCGTCGAGGGCAAATCCTTGACCGGGCTGGGTGGCTGATACGATAAAAAGGAAGCAGGCTAAGCGATTCGGGACAACAAAAACCCAGCAAGTGCTGGGCGTCGAGGTAGGCTCTGTGAGGATTATCGGGGTGGGCAGTTTGCGGAGTTAGTTGTTGGTGGATGTAGCGCTTCAGATAATGCGACTCAGAATGTTTGCAGGATACTAGTTGTCTGCCCCGAGAGTGTCCGAAATTGTGTGTAAACCCGAAATCAAGCTAAGATGCGACGCTTGAAAAGGGAGAACACAATGAGCGAGAAACAGAACCGCAAGCGGGCCAACCCGCAAGACCACATGCCCGACGCTGAGGTCGTCGCGGCTGAGCTGGCCAAAGCCGAGTCGATGGACGACTTCTTCGGCAAGGACGGCATCTTCGCCAAGCTCTTTGCCAACACGCTCGAGTCGATGATGGAGGAGGAACTGACCGACCATCTGGGCTACGAGCCGTACGAGGCCAAAGGGCGCAACAGCGGCAACAGCCGCAATGGTTACTACAGCAAGAAGGTCCGTACATCGGAAGGCGACACCGCCGTACGCGTGCCGCGGGACCGCAACGGCGACTACGAGCCCAAGGTGCTGCAGCGCTATGCCAGCAACACCAACGAACTGGAAGAGAAGGTCATCGGCCTCTACGCCAAGGGGATGAGCACACGCGACATCCAGGACACGTTGCATGAGTTGTACGGGGTTGAGCTGTCGGCTCAATCCATCAGCACCATCACCGACAAGATATGGTCGCTGGTCGAAGCGTGGCAGAGCCGGCCCCTGGAAGCGGTCTACCCCTTCGTCTTCCTCGATGCGCTACATCTCAAGCTGCGGCGAGAGGGGAAAATCGAAAACACGGCGGTCTACGTCGTTCTAGGCGTGGATCTAGACGGGCATCGCGACGTGCTCGGACACTGGATAGGGAACGGCTCGGAGGGAGCTAACTTCTGGCTGAACGTAGTCACCGACCTGCAGACACGGGGCGTGGCCGATATCTTCATCGCCAGCGTCGATGGCTTACCCGGCTTCAAGGAAGCGATTCAATCCATCTTTCCGCAGACTCAAGTCCAGCGTTGTGTCATCCATCAGATACGCCACAGTCTGCGCTATGTTTCCTGGAAAGACCGCAAGGCGTTTGTGGCCGACCTGAAGACGATCTACCGGGCGCCCACACTGGAGCAGGCGACCGCCAATCTACACCGCCTCGGCGAAACCTGGGGCGGCCAGTATGCGATTGCGGTGAAGTCCTGGGAGAACAATTGGGATGACCTGTCGACCTTCTTCGACTACCCGGCCGAGATTCGGCGCATCATCTATACCACCAACACCGTTGAGGCGTACCACCGCCAGATCCGGCGCGTGACGAAGACGAAGTCGTCGTTTCCGACACCGGAAGCGGCCCGCAAGCTGCTGTATCTGGCGACGGTCGACATCCAGCGCAAGTGGACCCGGCCGCTCTGGAACTGGCCTCAAGTGCTCAACCAGCTGGGGATACGATTTGACGATAGGATAGAGTTCTAGGAAGAGACAGGGGATTTACACAGAATTCTGGATACTCCCGATTCAAACAACATCCCTCTCTCAAATGCATTATAATACCAGCTCTTGCCAGGCTCGTCACCTCTGGGCATTCGAGTATAGTTAATTGCCCTTAATGTATTATCTTGCGTATCATAGTCATAACCATGTGAATCACCAATCTGATCCGGCACCTTGGTATTGCCATCTACCACTGGCGGCAGATCATTGATACTCCACCGGTTATACCCCATCCTAACTTCCAACTGCACCTTCATCAGGTCTGTTAGTGGATATCTAGATACAATTGTCCTTTTCCTCCACTGCCCGTCACTCATTTGATACATTTCATAATCAGGCATCACCAGCTCGCCTTGTTCAAACGCTCTCACTAGTACTTGCGGTGCTGCTACATCATAAAAATACATCAGCTGATCAGTAATCGATGCCCCTGGATCGACTCCTTCCAAAATGTCTCCATATGCCTCAACAATAGGCGAAATATCCAAGTCTCCTTCTCCCCATGTGCCGTTTATTCCTCGGTAAGCTGCTGCTGCTGAGTTGGCTGCCATGGTCTTAAGTATTTCTTGCGCCGTAAACGGAGTCTCTCTGATTTCATAGTCGCCAGCTTTGCTCCTGATCAATACTCCATTCTGGTTCACCGCCTTATACAGGTGTCCACTCTCGTCTGCTTCAGTATTGTAAACCCAGTAGCTCATCTGGATGTCTTTGGTCAGCTCATCCAGTATAGTCGGGCTATACGTCAGACTGGTCTCGCCTGTGATTTGATTAACTCTTAGCCGGAATCTATTGTCAGCACTCCCTACTTCATACCCAATCTGGTTGCCTTGTTCATCTGTCAGTACCTGTTGTTTACTTCTGTCAAGCCGTAGGTGCTGTTCAACCACCTCTGTGATAGTCCCGTTTTCGTTCGTCAATTTAGCTAACCACGCTCGGGCATCTACCTTTTCAGCCAATTCGGGTGTTAAAAATGTAGTATCTACTATCAGTGGAATTTGACTGGTCTCTACCACTCTCCATGCTTCTTCCCCCTCTCCCACACCTCGGATCTCCACTTGTCCCTGCCAATAACGGGTTTCATACTGCAGCGACGGTGCTGATTCATTAGCAATCTCTTCTGTATCACCTGCCGGCTCCAGCGTGGTTGTCGGTTCAACAATCTCTGTCGGTTCAGGTGTAAGGCTTGGTTGAGCGGTTGGCTCCAAAGCAACGCTTTGCGACGCTGAAGGCGTCGGTGTCAGAGTATTTGGAATCGTGGCTGTGGCACCTGGCTCAGATGAATCTGTGTCAACGAGCGTTGACGTAGCGACTAACAGCGATGCATCTTGAGCCATCGGCCCAGAGCAGGCTGCCAGCAGTAGCCATGCCAAAAGGAGCCCACAAACCAACCATCCCTTGAATCGATTCATACGTCGTTGTAAAGCGATTTGCTAAATCGCTTACCCTGAGTGGTGCCGGAGAGCGATTTGGCAAATCGCTTTACACCAACACCTAGAACCCCAACCGCCCCAACAAACTCTCCAGCGACGGCAGGAACGTCAGTGCCCAGACCAACAGGCCGCACAACATCAACAACAGCACCAGCATGAGCAAGGCCAGCCACAGCGGCAGATGCGGCCGCATCTGCAAGGTGCCATCCAGACCGGGCGGCGGCTCGGCATTGGCCCCTCCCGGCGCAGCGGCTGGGCCGACGCGCATGACGAACGGCCAGTCGCGGCGGCGGCCGGTGAACGTCTGTTTGCGCGCCTCCATGTAGAAGTCGACCATCCCCTGCTGCCCTGCTCCCAGCATCAGCTGCTTGCGCGGCGCGTCGACGGCCAACCCGCCCTGCGGGTCTTCCACCGAGACGGTCAACGTCTGCGCTTCGGGGCTGTCGTTCTCCACCAGCACCCGGCAGATGCCCGCGTTGACCAGTTCGCGCGGCCGCATATCCCAGCGCACGCGGCGCACCGGCGTCGGGAATTCGGCCACCATGCTGACGATGGTCGAGTTGCTGTCGGCTATGAAGGCGGCCGCTTCCTCGTCGCCCAGCATATTCCCCGCGTCTCGCAGCGCCATTGCCAGCTCTTCGCCGGTCTGGTAGCGCAGTTCCGGCTCGCGGGCCAGCGCCTTCATGATCACCTGCTCCACCTGCGGTGGAATGGCGGGGTTGACCTCGCTGGGCAGCGGGATCGTCTCGTACTGGTGGGCGCGGACCGCATCTTCCGGGGTCTTGATAACCAGCGGCACCTTGCCGGTCGCCAACTGGTAGAGCACAACGCCCAGCGAGTAGATATCCGCGCGGCCGTCGACCGGCTGGTCGAGCACCTGCTCCGGGGCCATGTACGGCAGCGTCCCCATCATCTGCCCCATCTGCGTGTCCATCTCCGCTTCCAGCAGCTTGGCCAGCCCAAAGTCGGTGATCATCGACCGCAACGGTGGCTCGCCGGGCCGATCCGGGCGGTCGAGCCGCTTGACCAGAATGTTGTCGGGCTTGACGTCCCGGTGAATGACGCCCTGGCGGTGCGCATAGCCGAGCGCGTCGGCCACCTGGGCGATGAGACTCAGCGACTCATCCAGGCGGACGACCTGCTGATGCTGGGTCAACTGGCGCAGATAGTCGCCCAGGCTCAGCCCGTCGACCAGCTCCATGACGATGTAGATCAGGTCGTCCCGGTTGCCGAACTGGTAGACGCGGACAATGGACGGGTGCACAAGGCGGGCGGCGGCGCGAGCCTCTTGCAGGAAGCGCTGCTGGAACGCCGGGTCGCCGGCCAGATCGCCGTGCATGACCTTCATCGCCACCGGACGGTCGAGCGTCAGGTCGGTCGCGCTGTACACAGCGCCCATTCCCCCGTCGCCGACTTTGGCGTCGATACGGTAGTTGTCGAGTTGACGGCCGACCAGTTCGTCCATGCGCCTGATGATCGCTTACCTGTCGAAAGATGGCAAGTTGAGAATTGCAGAGTGGCGCTAGCGCAGCTCACTTTCGCGAGCGCCATCACTGTCGCCGGCCATCGTTTGCAGCTTCTGTTCCGTCATAGAACTTTCCTCCGCCTCCCGCCGCGCCTCCAGCTCGACCCGGATCGCTTCATATGCTTCGCGGTCGATGGGGAAACGCCACGCCAGGACAAGCGACAGTGCAAGGGCGATGGCCGGCACGACAGTGACCATGAAACGCATGGCCGCCAGGGCCGCGGGCGGCTGCTCGATGAAGACACTGCCGTCGGTGCCGCTGATGAAGCCAGTGATGGCCAGCGTCTGGCCCACGGCAAAGATGGCGAACGCTGAGCCGAACTTGCGCAGGAAAACGAGATAGCCCGCGAACAGCCCTTCGCGCCGCTCGCCTGTCTCCAGCTCATCCGCCTCCACCACGTCAGCCACAATGGCCCAGGGCACGACGCTGAGGGCCGCAAAGCCGAACCCGGCCAGCACTGCGCCGATCATGATCGGCACTGGCTGTCCTGGCGGCACTAGCGCGCCAATAAGCAGCACCACAATCAGAAAGCCGATGCTGACCAGATAGGCCGTTCGCTTGTCGGTGCGGCGCATCAGCCACACCACGAAAGGCAGACAGACAAGCGCCGAGCCAAGCACCATCGCCAGCACCAGATTGTCAAATCCCGGCGGCACACGCGCATAGTCGATCAGATAGCGCACCAGCACCACCAGAATGATATCGCCGGTGGTGAAGCAGATCAGATAGATAAGCGCCGCCAGTCGGAACGCCTTGTTACGAAACACTTGCACCAGGTTACGCACTGGCTGGATAGGCGAGGTCACCGGATCGTGGTCGGGTTCGTCGATGGTCAGCGCCACCAGAATGAACGGCAAGGCAATCGTCACGGCCCACAGCGCGGCGGCAATCATATAGCCTGTCTGGATACCTTCCGGCCCCCCACCCGCCATCTGCCCGAAGACATTCTCCGCCAGCAGCTTGAACAGCCCCGCCGTAACCAGCGACGCCAGAATGGAGAAGCCGATACGCCAACCGGTCAGGCTGCTGCGTTCGTCGTACCCTTCCGTCATCTCCGGCAGCAGCGCCAGATAAGGCACGTTGACGATGGTGTAGAGGGTGTCAAACAGCAGGAAGACAACGGCGAAGTAGAGCGCCAGCGCCGCCGTTGAGCTGAACGGCGGCACATAGAACATGAGGAAGAAGGAGACCGCAAACGGCACCGCGCCAAAGAGCAGAAACGGCCGCCGCCGGCCCCAGCGGGACTGAATGCGGTCGCTCAGCGTGCCGATGAGCGGATCGTTGATGCTGTCCCAGATTCGGCCGATGAGCACCACGCCCCCGGCCAGCCCGGCGTTCAGACCAACGACATTGGTGAGAAAAACGAACCAGAAGATGTTGCGGGCCGTCGCGCCAACTGACGTACCCCAATCGCCCAGCCCATAGATGAACTTGGTGCGGGTCGACAGCGTGTCGCTTTCGACCGGCGTCGTGACCTCAGAAGCCGCCTCAACTGCGGCCATAGACCGGGATCGCTGCGCCGTTGATATCCCGTGCCCCATCCGTGGCCAGGAAGAAGAAGACGTCGGCCAGCGACTCCGGCTCCACCCATTTGCTGTAGTCGGCGTTGGGCATATCCTTGCGGTTGCCGGGGGTGTCGATGGTGCCGGGCATAATGCAGTTGACGTTGATGTTGTCGTCGCGCAGCTCCGCAGCCATTGCCTCGGTCAGGCGAATGACGGCCGCTTTTGACGCCGTGTACGGCCCCATGTTGGCCGCGCCCTTCAGCCCCGCTCGGGCCGCTGTGCTGACGATCTTGCCGCCGCCCTGCTCCAGCATGTGGGGGATGACAGCGCTGCACATCAGGAACACCGACTTGGCGTTCAAGTCCATCATGAACTCGTACGTCTTGAGCGGCGTTTCGTGCATCGGCGGGCCCATAGCGAAGCCGCCGGCGATATTGATCAGAACATCAATGCGACCGAACTTACCGACGATCGCCTCAGTCATCTCCGCCACCGACACTTCGTCCAGCAGATTGCCCGCAACGTACATGCAGTAGTCGCCTTCCGGCACCTCATCGCCAAAGACAGTCTTGACGACGTCACGCTCGCGGTCGACGATAGCCACGTGCGCCCCCGCGCCATAGAAGCGCCTCACGGCGGCCTTTCCCAGGTTGCCCGCTCCACCAGTTACGACCACGATCTTGCCTTTCATTTCATCCATACGTCCTCCAGGCTGACACCACACGAAGTTTGAGCGATTATTCTGTCATGATGCTATCACGCCAGAGCACGACGGTCTACCGTGCGGAAAGAATGGGCAGGGCTATTCAGCAGTCGGGTTCTCAGGCGTAGCCGCGACATTCCTTGTCGCGTCCTCTCTTCACCCCAGAAGACCGGAAAGGAATCCGGTCCCTACAATCGCTCGAAAAGTGAAATGCCCTGAGGATGAGCCATGCCGATGGACAGGTCAGTTGAACTCACCGCCGGCACCGGCCCGTGTGCGGTAGGCAACAACCAGTCAACTATTGGTCCCGAACCGCAACGACCATCACCAGCAGGGCCAGTGCCATGAGGAAGGCCGAGGGGATGGCCAGGCCAGGCAAACCGAAGCGCACATAGGCCGCCGGACCGGTAAAACCAGCCGCTGAAGAGCCCAGCAGCGCCGCCGTCGTGCCAAGCGCCAGGACTTTGTTTCGCTGCGCCGGAGCCTGCTCGCTCAGGAGGGGGATCAACCCGACGAGGCTGAATTCAAAGGCGAAGCGGGCCAGAACCAACCCGGCTATGGCAATAGCCAACGTCATGCCCCCCAGCCACGGCAGGAGCAGAAAGGCAGCCACGCCTCCGGCCGTCCCCACAACAAAGCCGCGCCGTTTGCCGATGCGGTCGCTGGCCACGGTGACCAGCGAGGCCCCAGCCAGGTCGGCCAGCCCAATCAGCAAGGCGACACGTCCCAACCCCGACGGGCCAAGCCCAAACGCATCAACCAGCCACGTGCCGTAGCTGATAAACGTATGGAGCGCGGCAAAGATGACCAGCCCGTTGGTCAGAATAGCGGCCCAGGCCGATCGTTGGTACTCACCCAGCTGGGCATAGGCAACCACCCGCGCCCCCAAAGGACGCGAATCGATCGGCTCGTCCGGTGCCCGTTCGCGTCGCGCAGCCGGCATCAGGCTGTAGAGCAGCCCAGCGACGATCAACCCGGCGCCAATCCCGACAAGCGGCACACGCCAGGATGTGCGGGCGATGACCTCGCCCACCAGGAATAGTCCCACCACCCCCGACAATGCCCAGCCCAACTCCACGAAGCCCAGACCGCGAGCCCGCCGGTTGTACGGCAGATAAGCACTCAAGTACGCCTGCAGCGCGGGAATAAACGTGTACGATCCGATTCCGGCCAGAATCATGCCGGGGACGACCAGCCACATATTGCTGCTCGCGCCAATGAGCAAGTACCCCAGCCCGGCCACCAGCAAGCCCAGCCGCAGCACATAGCGGTAGCCACGCTGGTTGACCACCGGGGCCGCCGCCGGCGAAAACAGGCCCATCAGGCTGCGTATGCTCAGCAAGCGCCCCATTGTCACAGTCGACAACCCGATCCCCTCCGCAAAGATGGGCAGGAACGGAAAGAACATTTGCGTCCCTGTGTCGATCAGGATGCGCGTCAGAAGGCCAATACCCAGCAAGGGGCGCAGCCGGATGTCGTTCTCATTCGGGGTCTTCATGCGAAAGAGGTTAAGAAAGCGAAACCGGGTCTCGACGACAACGTCGCTTGCGAGACCCGGCTCCTCTTATCTATTCTGCGTTAGGCTACCGGCTAGTTATACCCATCCGCGAAGATATCGATCATCAACCGCGGGTCGCCCAACGGATAGAGGATCGGGCACGTTGCACCGTTGGCAATATATTCGCGCACCTTGGCCTTCACTTCATCCGGCGAGCCACTGGCGGTGCACATCTGAACCACATCATCAGGCACCAGATGCATCGCCGCTTCGATCTCTTCTTCCGTCGCGGGCCAGGTCAATACCTGGTGAATCTCGTCCAGCAGCTCCTGGCTAACGCCGCTAGCCTTCATCAGATGCGGCTGCTGGCCCAGATACTGGGTCATCATCTTGCGGGCCATATTGAGTGCCTTGGCCCGATCAACGTCAACCGAGCAGATGACCAGCTGCGGCCGATCGATGTCGTCAATGCTGCGGCCTGCCTTCTTGGCCCCCGCCTCCAGCGCATCCATCGCGCGCAAGTTGTACTCCGGATGGACCAGATAGTTGAGACAGACGCCGTCGGCGATCTCGCCGGTCATCTCCATCATTTTCATGCCGGTCGCGCCGATGTAGATGGGCACATTGCGCGGCTCCTTGCGGCCGTGGACCACGTCGAGCGTAATGCCGTCGACATAGTGGAACTCGCCGTGGAAGGTGACAGTTTCCATATTGAGCAGGCGGCGCAGCACCTCCACCGTCTCGCGCATCGCCTTGAGCGGTTTGCGGCGCTCGATGCCCACCTTCTGAGCCAACGGGTCCCACCACGCGCCGATGCCGCAAATGACCCGATCAGGGGCCAAGTCGTCGAGCGTCAAAAACGTGCTGGCCAGCAGACCAATGTTGCGGGTCCAATTGTTGATAACACCGCTGGCCACCTTGATATTGTCGGTGACGGCGGCAAACGCCGCCATCGGCACAATCGCATCGCGCACCAACCGGCTTTCGGCCTGCCAGACGGCCTCAAAGCCGTTGGCCTCCGCATACTGGGCCAGTGCCATTCCTTCTTGCAGTGAATGGGCATCCTGTAAATAGAGGGCTACGCGGTCACGAGACATGAACTACCTCCTTCTCTTCTAAACAGACGATCGTTAGTGATGTAAACAAGAATCAAGTCGCCACAACCTGCTTATTCGTCGGCCACCTGCACCAGATAGCCATTGTACACGAGCCAGTCGCTTTCCGTGTCCAGATCAAAGCGCAGGCCGGGCGCGTGAATCATATGGCACGCCCGGCCTCGTCCAGTCGCCTCTGCCACGTGGTGGCCGAAGCTGCCCGGACCGTAATGAAAGGTGAAGTTGCCGGGCGGGGCCAGCAGCAAGGCGTTGGTGCCGTCGCCTACTTCATCGCTGCACAGCGCAGCCAGCGATTGGTCACCACGATTCACAAGCGGCCGCACCATTTGCTGGATGTCGCTCACACGGGCGAAAGGGGAGATCAGCAGGCAAGATGAGCACAGCCGTCGCCCCGCCCTGCTCCGCTTCGGTCACGCCGCGCTCCACGGCGGTGTTCAATCCCGCCGGCTCCGCTTCCCGCAAGACGGCCGCTTCGTGACGTCGCGCCAGCGCGTCGACGGCAGGATCGCTGGTGACGACGAGCACACGGTCGATCTCCTCCACCTGCTGCAGCGTGGCCAGCAGCTTATCGAGGAACTCGGCAATCAGCGCCGCCCGCTCGTCGTCGGACATGAGATGGGACAGGCGTTGTTTGCTGTCGCGCAGATACTTCACCGGGATGATGGCCCAGGTCGTCATGCGGCCCCTCCCGTCAGGTCCAAGTGCCGCCGGACCGCGGCCGTTTCGCCGTCTCCACCAATCTCAACCAGGGCCACATTGTCCAGCAGCAGATCAAAGCGAGGCGGCTCATGGCTGGTGACAAAGGACCATACCTCGTCGAAATTCTGTGGCGTCAGACCCCGGTGGGCGATGGTCGCATGATAGTGCATACCCGCCCCATCATACTGCTGCCACTGCATCCAGTCGAACGTCCGCAACCGGTCGAGCAGCCGGGCGTGGGCAGCGCGCACGGCAGAATCAGGTCGCGGCTCCATGAAGATAACGCGCACGTCGCCGTCCTCGAAGCTGTTGAAGCCATCGATGGCCCACGCGACCGGTGATTCCATGCGGGCAAACTCCATCAATGCCTGTTCGACGGGAGCGATATCATCCAGACTGAAGTGATACTTCAACGTCACATGGGGCGGCCACGGAGACGTGCCATGGCCGGTCAGATCGAACCGTTCTTCGACAGCGGCGTAGAGCGCCTGATGATAAGCAGCCGCATCGGGCGGCAGCAAGGTGACGATGCCGTATTGGGTGGGTAAGGTATCGGTTGGCATCTGGTGCTTTGCGTCTGCTCCTGCTCGCGGCCCGGTGGCGACTCTTACGACGGGGATGGCGGACAGGCTAACCTGTGCAGCCGCTATTATAGCCTCAAGTCGGAGAATGGAGAATGGCGACGGTCGGGCCGGCACCCCCGGGCGAACCGTAATCGATCATGTGCCTCAGCGAACAATCTCCAGGGCAAACTCCAGCACTTCTCGCGCCAGCCGCTCCCGGTCGGCGGCCGTCCGCATGATGGTGTCGGTGCAGCAGAGCGCCAGCGTATCTTCGGCCGCCATGCCGGCATCCTGCTCATCGTAAACGAAGCCGTCGATCAGATCGCCATAGTAGGTGGCAACGGCCGACGCCGTCACCGGCAAATCCATCTCGGCCATCATCTTGGCCGCCGGCCCTTTCACGGCTTGCCCGGCGATAATGGGCGACACAGCGACTACGGCGTGAGGCACATCCTCCAGCATGGCCCGGATGGGGTAGACGTTGAGGATCGGGTCGATGCTGACAAACGGATTGGACGGCGCGATCAGCACCAGATCGGCCGCTTCCAGCGCCTGCACCACCGGCAGCGACGACCGAACATCGTCCGGCAGCACCACACGCGTCACAGGCGGCTGCCACTGCTCGCGCACAAACCAGACCTGGAACGGCAGCAGCTCCCCATCCGTCGTTTCAATGAGGGTCGGAGCCGGCTGGTCACACATGGGCAAGACCGCAGGGCCGATGCCGAACTGCCCGCAAAGGTGACGAGTAGCGGCCGTCAGCGACTGCCCTTCGCCCAGGATATGGGTGCGGGTCAGATGGGTGCCCAGGTCCAGGTCGCCCAGCTTGAACCAGTCCGGTCCGCCCAGACGGCCTGTCTCTTCAATGGTGCGCCAGCTCTCGCCTGTTCGCCCCCAGCCCGTCTCGTTGTTCTGCACACCGCCCAGCGTGTACATGACCGTGTCCAGGTCAGGGCAAATGGTCAACCCACAGTGGGTGAAGTCATCGCCGGTGTTGACGATCACAGTCAGTTGTTCCGGCGGCAGGATTTGGGCCAGTCCATCAGCCAACTTCGCCCCGCCCACGCCGCCGGCAAGGCACACGATGTTCATTTTGGTCATGTCGCTCATGGGGCCAATGATAGCAGATGGGAGCGAATATGGACCGCCAGCGCAACAGATAGCCAGAGTTTGAGCACGATACGTCGGATTTGGAAAGCTGGGACGCCGTTGTGGGGAAGTCACGTTGCGCACATCGCAGAACGATAGCAAACCCATCTACGCTCAGTTGCTGCCGGCGCCCACGACGGCAAACTACCCGGGTGATTCGTCTTCACGAGTCGCCCCTTTTCAGGGATACTAGGCGGCTAGGCATCGCAGCAGTTCGCTCCGGTGCGTATCAACTGGAGGGTGTCATGTCCTATCACTATGCGGTACTCGGGGCGGGGCGACAGGGAACGGCCGCTGCCTACGACATCGCCATCCATGGCGACGCGGAAAGAATTATGCTGGCCGACGCGGACCCGGCGCAGGCCCAGCGAGCGGCCGCTCGGGTCAACGAGTTAGTCGGACAGAACGGTGGCCAGCGCCACTCAACTCGATGTGCGCGACCTCGACGCGGTAGTGGCTTTGCTGACCACTCACGGCATTGATGCGTTCGTGTCGGGTGTGCCCTACTTCTACAACCTGGAGCTGGCGCAGGCGGCCATTCGCGCCGGGGCCAGCATGGCCGACTTTGGCGGCAACACCGAGCAGACAAGGCAGCAGTTGGCGCTCGACGCCGAAGCGAAAGCCGCCGGCATCACGCTGACACCTGACTGCGGCCAGGTGCCGGGGCTGGGCAACTCGCTCTGCGCCTATACGAAGAGCTTGTTCGACGAATGTCACGACCTGATCATGTACGACGGCGGCATCCCCCAGGACCCGCAGCCGCCGTGGAACTACATCCTGACTTTCAACATCGAGGGGCTGACGAACGAATACTTCGGCACGACCGTCTTCATCCGTGACGGCGAGCCGGTGGAGATGACCTGCTTCCGCGAGGATGAGTATGAGCTGGTCGACTTTGGCGAGCCGATCGGCACGCTGGAGGCGTTCACCACGGCGGGCGGGACGAGCACCATGCCCTGGAGCTGGGCGGGCCAGCTGCGCACGCTGCAAAACAAGACGATCCGCTGGCCGGGCCACTTCGCCCAGTGGAAGGCGTTCAGCGACGCCGGGCTGATCGAACTGGAGCCGGTGCTGGTGGACGGCCAACCTGTTGTGCCGCGCCATCTGCTGCATGAACTGCTGGCCCCGCAAATCTACGCCCGACCGGGGGAGAAAGACCTCGTCATTGTGCGCATCATCGGCCGCGGTCTGAAAGACGGCCGCGAGCGGGAGGTGGTGGTCGACCTGTTCGACTCTTTCGACGAGCCGACCGGATTCACGGCGATGGAACGGACGACCGGCTGGCACGCGGCCATCATCTGCCAGGCCCAGGCCCGCGGCGAGACACCCCGCGGTGGCGTCCCGGTGGAGCTGGCCGTGTCGGGCGAGGCGTTTGCCGAGGCGCTGCGCAAGCGGGGGTTTGATTTGCGCGTGCGGTGGGGGGAGTAGTCGCGTAGTCTGGTAGTCCATGATCGCTGTCGTGATCGCTATCGCTTTCGATCCCGTTCAACAGGCGCACGGATGTTGGTTTGCTTCAGGGCGACGTAGGGTATGATTGAAGCGTGTTGGCCGCGCCTTTTGAGGGCGCGGCGAGGAGAGCATGATGGCAAACAATCTGGGTGCATCCGCTTTGGAGATTCGCGATCTGAGTCCGGAGCCGGCGGCCGAATGGCGGCGGCTGCTGGCGTTTGTCGGCCTGGGCGAAACGGACAAACAGGCGATGGCCCGTACCGTGGAGACGCTCATGCGGCGTGCGCCGGAGATGGTGGTGGCCACCTACAACCATCTTCAAACCACGCCCGAGACGGCCGCCGTGCTGGGTTGGGAAGATGGGGCCGATGACGCGCACCTTGAGGAGCGTCGTCGCTTCTTCACCGTCTGGCTGGCCCGCGTGCTGGGCATGGACACCAGCGACGAGTTCGCTGCCTACCTTTTTCGCGCCGGCACCTTCCACGCCGCGCACGGGCCACGCCAGATTCATGTCCCGCCCGCCTACGTCACCTCCTCGGTCGGGCTGATGGCGGCGTCATTCGCCACCTGCATGGCCGAGGCGGAACTGCCCGGTGAAGTAGTCGCGCCGGCGATGGCCGGCTGGACGAAGTACCTGTCTGTCCAGTCACACCTGATGGACATGGGCTACCACGCCGCCCGTGAGTTCAGCACGGGACGCTTTCCGGTCACCTTTACCCTCTACGGCCGTCTGCGGCACAAGCTGGGGCGGCGCGCGCTCGTGGGGCGGGCCGGCGAAGGGGACACACTCGGCACGTTGCTTCGTGACTTCTTCAATTACGTACCGGAGCTGCGAGCTGACTGCTTGCAGCCAATCTGGCACGACCACGAGCCGGACGACAGCCGCTGGATCGAAGTCTATCAGACCTACGGCCCGGCTCCCGGCGGCTGGCGGTTCCTGCTCAACGGCCGCAACGTCTTCTACGACGGCGGAACGGAGGTGGCCATTCATACCGATGATGTGATCAGCATCTTCCCGCCGGGACGGTAGGCGGTTCCGCGCCGCGGGCCGCGAGCCAGCGGGGGCGCCAGCGTGGCATGGCGGCGGAGCCATCGCCCATGTCGCGTCGCCCGCACCGGCGCTCCTGCCGCGACGGCTGCCGGACCTACCCCCGTCTTGCAGACGGCTGCCAAACTTTGTATACACCTTGATGCTTGGCGCAGTCGTGCCAGAGCGATGAGTAACGACATTTAGACGCAGGTATCACAGGTATCAAAGGAAAGGGTTCGAAATGACAGGTAACCGCCCCGCGCTGCTGCTCGTGGCGCTGCTGGCTATGCTGATAATGGCCGGCTGTGACGCAGCCGATACGACGGACAATGGAGACACAATGATCGACGACATCATGGCGGGCCTCGGCGAGCAGGAATGCCCGGCCCAGGAGTGGCCAATGGCCGAACCGGACTACACGAGCAAAGTAACTCGTGACTTCACCGCCTTTGAAGACGGCCTGGCCCGCTTCACGCCGGAACGGGCGGCCGAACTGGACGCCGCGCTGACAACCGCCACAATCCCGGAGATACAGGGCCTGTTGGAAAGCGGCAACCTGACCTCTGAGGAGCTGGTCACCTATTACGTCGACCGCATTCAGCGGTATGACGTTGATAGACTCAACTCAGTCATGACGCTCAATCAGCAAGCGCCGGCCACTGCCGCCGCACTCGATGCCGAGCGAGCCGAGAGCGGCAGCCGAGGCCCGCTGCACGGCATTCCCGTGCTGCTGAAGGACAACATCGCCACGGCCGACATGCTGACCACCGCCGGGGCGTATGCGCTGCAAAACTGGCAGCCGGAGCGCGACGCGTTCCTCGTCAGCCAGCTCCGCGACGCAGGCGCGATCGTTCTCGGCAAGACCAATCTGTCCGAGTTCGCCAACTACACCGACCCCTGCACGCCGAACGGTTTCAGCACGCTGGGCGGGCAGACGCAGAACGCGCAAGGGCCGTTTGACCCGTTGGGCAGCAGCAGCGGGTCGGCCGTCGCCGCCGCCGCCAACTTCGCCGCCGCCACCGTCGGCACCGAGACGCAAGGTTCATTGATCGCCCCCGCCGATGTCAACGGCGTTTACACGCTGAAGACCAGCCGCGGCCTCGTCAGCCGCGACCACATCGTGCCCCTGCTGGAGGCGCAGGATGTGCCGGGACCGATGGCGCGAAGTGCCACCGATCTGGCCGTTATGCTGACGGCGATGGCAGGCAGCGACGCCAACGACCCGGTAACAGCCGAGTTGGCCGCCCTGGACGGAACCGACTACCTGACGTTCGCATCGCCGGAAGCAGCCGCCGGGCTGCGGGTTGGTGTCCCGACCTTTCTACCGGAGTCGGCCGACACTCAGGCAGCGCTCTTTGAGTCGCTCGATCTGGAGTTTACCGATGAGGCGCGGCAGCAGTTCATCGATTCATTCACTGAGCAAAACGCGATGGTGTCCGATCCGATAGCCGCGGCGCTGGAACAGGCAGGTCTGCAAGTCGTCCGTGTGGACGCCATCGCGGCAGGCAACATTCCCGGCGGCGACCTGAATGCCGTCTTGCCCTACGGCTTTCGCACCGATTTCGATGCCTTCATGCAGTCGCTGGGAGCCAACGCGCCGATCGGCTCACTGGCGGAGGTGGCCGCACTCAACGCCGAGGACCCGGCCAACCGCGCCCCCTACGGCCAAAGGTACGTGACCGGCGCGGTCGAAAGCGAGACGACAGCCGCCGAGTTCGAGGAGGCAGTGGCCAACAATCGCTCCTCCGCACGCGACGCCATTGAAGCACTGCTGAAGGACAATAACGTGGACGTCTTGTTCTACCCAAACGGTCAAACGTACGCACCCGCAGGGCTTCCGGCACTATCGATTCCGGGCGGGCTGGGTGAGGATGGTGCTGCCAGCGGCATCCACTTCATTGCCGGTTACGGAGGAGATGGCGCGCTTATCACGGTGGCGTACGCGCTTGAACAAGCCGGGGCAGAGCGGCCAACTCCTGCGCTGGGCGAATAGCAGCCCGTGGGGGCGGCGCAGGCCGGGCACGCGGCAGCGATGATCGGTGCCGGTCCGGCCTGCAAAGAGATTGCGTAAGTTCGTGCGGTTGCTACCGCGAGGGAGAGCGACAGATGGGGTTGATCGATAGCCTGATGCGACGGGTTTTCGAGCGGAGCGGGAACAAGCACAGCCTGAGCGCCTGGCCGGGCGTCCTGGCACAGTCCGGCGCGGTGGTCGACAACCGCTTCAGCAGCGCCAGTCCAACCGACAAGAACGCCGCAGTGGGCGCCCATGTCATCGGTATCGAGCGCTGGGGCCAGAGCCGTCTGCGGGTATTCCTGGGGAAGCCGCTGGTGATGGATGAGTACGATGGATATCGGCCGCCCGATGACATGTCTGTGACCGACATGATCGCCCTGTTCCGCGAGACGCGAGCCGAGACCGTCCACCTCGCAGAGTCATTGGCCAAATCCAGCGTGCCAGATACCGCAGTAGTTTCCCACAATCGGGCCGGCGACCTAACCGTGCGGGGCTGGCTGGCCTATTTGGACGGACACGGCACGCGCGAAAGCAGCCGATTGAAGAACTAGAGCGGCAGCCGCCGGCTGGTTACAGCACGCGCACGGCCGTCCCGCTCACAGAGACCATGAGCATGCTGCTTGAGGAGCCGCCGTCGCCGCTGCTCCGGTCTATCGCTTCGTAGTCGATGTCGACGCCCACCAGCGCGTTGGCGCCCAACTCCTTGGCATGGGCAATCGCTTCGGCCATCGCCGCTTCCCGCGCCTGTTGAATCACTTCTTCGTAGGCTGTCGTGCGACCGCCGAAGATGTCGCTGAACGAAGCCGAGATGTTGCGCAGGGCGTTGGCCCCCAGAATGGCCTGGCCGGCCACGACGCCGACATATTCTTGAATGGGATGACCATCGAGTTTCTGTGTGGTGGATACAATCATCATGTTTTCCCGCCTCAAGATTTGCCGGTCTTGTTAGCCAGAACGGCCGTGCCGCTGACCGACACCATCAACATGGAGCCGCGCAGCGTTTCGTAGTCGAGATCCATGCCGATGATGGCGTTGGCCCCCAGCTTCTCGGCCCGTTCGGTCGCTTCACGCATGGCGATCTGTTTCGCTTCCGTCAACTGCTGTTCGTAAGACGCGGAGCGGCCACCGAAGAAGTCGGTGATGCTGGCCGAGATGTCCTTAAAGACGTCGGCCCCCATAATCGCCTCCCCGGCCACCACGCCGAGGTACTCCTGAATTTCGTACCCTTCTAGAATGGATGTGGTCGCATATAACACAGTTTGTCTCCTTCACCATACATATCAACGTGGGCCCATCGTATCAGGCCTAACCAACAGACTCAATTGAGAGCATCTTATCCTCGCGCTGCCGCCACCTGCTCCCGCACCAGCGGGACGACCTCTGCGGCAAAGCGGCGCACCTGATCGAACTCATCGTGGCCATAGACGAAGGTGTCAATGCCGATGTCGAGCGCCATCTCCGTCAGCTCGTCCGCCCATTGAGCCACCGGGCCGTTCAACAGTCCGTCGCTGGTCCCATTGGTAATCGTGCCCACAATATTCAATACGCGCTGGATGTCTGCCGGGTTGCGCCCGGCGGCCTGGGTTGACTCATCCAGAACGGCCGATAGTTCGCGCAGACGGGCGGGTGGCGCAAAGCTGAGCGACGGCACCCAGCCGTCGGCCGTCCGCCCCAGCAGATCGAGCATCTTCGGACCGTATGCACCAAGCCAGATGCCAATCGGGTGCGGCGGGACGGGGCCGGTGTGGACGCCTTTCAGCGTATAGTAGTCGCCGTCGAACTTGACGCCGCGCTCCCCACTCCAGATGTGGCGGATGACCGCAATCGCTTCCTCCAGCGCCGCGACCGCTTCGCCGGGCGTGCGGGTCGGACCGCCCATCGCGGCAATCGCCTCCCAGATCGCCCCCGCGCCGAGGCCCAGCTCGAACCGACCACCAGTGAGCACATCGAGCGAAGCGGCCGACTTGGCCAGCACGGCGGGCGGGCGCAACGGCAGGTTGATCACATCGGGGAACAACCGTACTGTCGTCGTCTTCGCCGCCAAAAAGGACAGGAGCGTCCATGTGTCAAGGAAGCGATACTGGTACGGGTGGTCCTGAATGCCGATCAGGTCCAGGCCAAGCGCCTCCACTTCCTGCGCCTGGGCCACCAGCGCCGCCGGGTCAGCGGCGTTGGGGGTCATGAAATTGCCGAATTGAAGGGGACGGCCGTAGTCGGGCATGGTGCTCTCCTTATCTTGATCTTGCGCCCCACAAGGAGGCAACCCTACAAAGCTGAATTTATGATGATGGTAGACCGAACCGCGGCGACCGCCGCTCGTCGAACGACGCCGCAGGTCGGATCATGAGATGAGCTTACGACATGGGGGAGCCGCCCGCCACTCTTTCGTTCACAGGGGCCGGCATGCAGCGTGGCAGTCGTCGGCGAGTTGCGCCACAATACGGGTTGACCAACCAGGAGGAGATTCCCCGATGACCCCAGCACCTATCAAACCACCGATCACCATGGCCGACCTAGACAAGATCGATATTCGCGCCGGCAAGATCCTGGCGGTCGAGGACGTGGCCGCGTCGGACAAGCTGATGAAGCTGACTGTCGATTTCGGCGACCACCAGCGGTCGATTCTGGCGGGCATTAAGCAAGAGCGGGAGAACCCGGCCGAAATCGTCGGCCGACAGGCGCTCTTTGTCGTCAATCTGCCAGCCCGCACGATGGCGGGGGACCTATCGGAAGGAATGTTGTTTGATGTGGGTTACGCCGACGACGTCACACCGGTGCTGGCTGTGACTGAGGCGGCTGTTCCCAACGGGACGCGGGCAGGCTGACGGCAGCTAATCACCAACCGGGCCATCTACCTCCCAGCCATACAGCGCCGCCATCTCGCGGGACTCCCGCAGCAGGTCGGCGCGGAGTGCGGGTGGTTCCAGCACCTGGCAGTCGGCCCCCCAGCTGCGAATCCACGGCAGCATTTCGTGCCAATCAGCCACCGCACACTCCCAGATACAGCCGCCGTCCTCGTGGTCATCCAACGACTCGGCGGGATGCCAGACGCTTTCCTTAACGCGGCGGGTCACATGCCCGGGACTGAAGCGCAGCCGCACCGTCACCGGCTCGCGGTCGTTGTACCAGATGCCCCATGCGTGCCGGAGCAGATGTTCCTCGTCAAAGTCGTCCGGCGGCTCGAACTGCTCAGTCGTCAGCGAGGCGCGTTCGATACGCTCCGTCTTGAAGGCCAGGACGGCGTCGGCCCGGTCGCTGTGGCCAATGACGTAGACGCTGTCACTCCATTGGGACGGTTCAATCAGATACGGCCGTACCCGGTGGCGCTTGGTGGTTTCGGCGTCGGCCGCCCGGTAGTGGATATTGACCACAATGCCTTCCACCCAGCCGCGCGCGATCGTCTCCATAATCTTCGTCCCGGTGTCGGTGCCGCGCGAGGGAACCGTTTCAGCGGCCAGTACGAGCCGCTGGGTCATCGGCTGCTGGAGCGCCGTCGCCAGCTTCTCCAGGGCATTGCTGGCGTGCATCCGCGCCGACTGGGTCTGGCGCGAGGCGCGACGGGCCGCCAGATAGAGCGCAAGCGCCTCGTGCAGATTGACGCGAATAGCCGACATATATACGGCTCGATCAATACGGTATCGGCCGTCGCCGATCTGCGTAATCGGACACTCCATATCCAGCAGCTGCCGATCCTTATAGACCGTTGAGCGCGCCACACCCAACCGATCAGCCATTTCGATATCGCTGAACGGCCGCTGCACATACAAGCGTTCCATCTCTTTCAGCCGCGCCGCGCGGCTCATGCTGCGATTCATAAGCACCTCCGGCTGCCAGTGTAACCGTGCCGCGCCCGGGAAATGGCAACACGTTGCTCGCAGACGCTAGCAGCTGTGGCGCGGCTTGCGTCGCACGCGGCGCGGGGCGGTTTGCCGGTTGCGATAGACGGTGATGAGACACCCGCTGTCCGGGTCGGCCACGACAACTGACCCTTCGAGGCGAGCGCACTCCGCATCGGCGCGATCGTCATGGGGAATGTCCTTGCCGCGCAGAACGGTGAGCACCGCTCCGGCGCGATGGGTGTGGCAACCATACCTCATAATATAGTCAATATCCTTACAGTCCAGATTGCGCTGGGCCATCCGCTGGATTAGATGGGCGCTGAAACCGCTGCTGCTCAAGCGTCGGCTGGCGTGGGACAACATCATATCGCCTCCTTAGCGGCCCCGGCGGAACAGCCGCAGGATGCCGCGATCATCTTCGGAAACCAAGATACCGGTGCGCTCCTGCAAAATAGCCAGGTCCTTGTTGATCGTGCCCCGCGATACGCCCAGCTTCCGGGCCAGCTGTGCCTGGGTCAACCCGTCGTTGCTGCCGAGCAACTGGCCAATCGTCTCCAACCGCTGTGCCTTCTTCCGCTTGTTACCAAACATGCTTGCTACCTCCTTGTGTGGGGTGAACAAAACGACTTGATAACCAGAAGCATGCCAGCACCATGTTTCCAGTACGGAAACAGATTCCAGCGACTTTGTTGTGGTGGGAACTGTTGCCATTTCGACAACAGGATTTTGCTATGCTGTAGTCACCAGTGAGGGGGCTGGTTAGCCTGGCAGACATCCGGAGACGGGCGTTCTGCCAGGCTTACGTTTGGGGACAGATGCAAAGGGTGAGACAGCGCGGCAATGATCATGCGGTTTAGCGATCGCAATCCGGCCGCGCTATCCCGGCCTGTACGGGCGGGAAACCGCCACCAGGTGCGGAACTGTCCTCGAAAGACGGCCGCTCCGCCGCTTGCCGCACTAGACCATTTGTGCTATTCTCAGCCATTGCGTCCGAACTCCACATCATTGCCTACGAAACGCTAATGGTTCCCGGTCGCCCGTGCTGTTAGAATCACAGATTGGAGTGAAATCGTTTCGCGGCGAATCGGCCCCTCCGCCCCTTTTCGTCGCTCATCGGGAGTACCATGTCCCTCGACAAAATCGTCGTGCGCGGCGCGCGCGAACATAACCTGAAAGACATCGACGTCGAGATTCCGCGCGACAAGCTGGTGGTCATCACCGGCCTGTCCGGCAGCGGCAAATCGTCGCTGGCATTTGACACCATTTTCGCCGAAGGTCAGCGGCG
This sequence comes from uncultured Chloroflexia bacterium, assembly GCA_963715935.1. Classification (GTDB taxonomy): domain Bacteria; phylum Chloroflexota; class Anaerolineae; order Promineifilales; family Promineifilaceae; genus Promineifilum. The sequence goes on from CAVQSM010000017.1 coordinate 22,311, forward strand.
CTATGTGGAGTCCCTCTCCGCCTACGCCCGGCAGTTCCTGGGCCAGATGGAGAAGCCCGACGTCGACCAGATCGAAGGGCTCAGCCCGGCGGTCACGATCGACCAGAAGGGCGTCAGCCACAATCCGCGCTCAACCGTCGGCACCGTCACCGAAATCTACGACTACCTGCGCCTGCTGTTCGCCCGTGTCGGCACGCCCCACTGCCCCGAATGCGGCCGTCCGGTCATGCCCCAGTCGGCCGAACAGATCGTCACCGACGTGCTCAACATGCCGCTCAACAGCCGCATCCAGATTCTGGCCCCGCTGATCAAGGATCGCAAGGGCCACCACGAAGGGATCTTCGAGGACATTCGCCAGGCGGGCTTCGTCCGCGTGCGCGTCAATGGCGAGATCTACCAGGTCGACGACGAGATCGAGCTGGACCGATACAAGAACCACACCATCGAAGCGGTGGTCGACCGGGTCATCATCAAGTTCGCCGCCGGCGACGACAGCGAAGAAGCCAAAGCCGACCGCAGCCGTCTGACCGATTCGCTGGAAACAGCGCTGGCGCTGGGCAGCGGACTGGTGGTCATCAACGACGTCACCGACGCCGACAACCCGACCGACCACCTCTACTCCGAGCATCTCTACTGCCCCTACGACGGCACCTCCATTCCACCCATCGAGCCGCGGACATTCAGCTTCAACACGCCGTTTGGCGCCTGTCCCGACTGTCAGGGCCTGGGCACGAACAAAGAGATCGACGCCGATCTCGTTGTGCCCAACAAGGAGTTGAGCCTGGCCGATGGCGCCATTGCCGGCTGGCCAACGGAAGACAAGGCGGGCTACTACTGGCAGCTGCTCAAGGCGACGGCCACCCATTTCGACATCCCGCTGGACCGGCCGGTGCGCGAGCTGACCCCGCTGCAAATGCAGATTCTGCTGCAAGGCAGCGGCGACGAGTCGGTCAATGTCAAATACGTCAATCGCGAGGGCCAGACCCGCACCTACTCCACCAAGTACGAAGGCGTCATCCCCAATCTGTGGCGACGCTACAACGAGTCAACCTCCGACTACGTGCGCGAGAAGCTGACCGACTTCATGGTCGACAAGCCGTGCCGCGCCTGCAAGGGCACGCGACTGCAGCCGGTCGCCCGCGCCGTCGATATCAGCGGCACCACGATTGTGGATGTGGTCGTGCAGCCGGTGGTCAAAAGCCTGGAGTGGGCTGAGTGCCTGAGCGACGAGAAGGAAACACCCTTCACCACCCGCCAGAAGATGATCGCCTCCCCCATCCTGAAGGAGATTCGGGAGCGGCTCAACTTCATGATCAACGTCGGGCTGGACTATCTGACGCTGGACCGGACGGCGGGCACGCTGAGCGGCGGCGAGGCGCAGCGCATCCGGCTGGCCACGCAGATCGGCAGCCAGCTGATGGGCGTGCTTTACGTGCTGGATGAGCCATCGATCGGCCTGCACCAGCGCGACAACGCCCGCCTCATCGAAACGCTGAAGGGCATGCGCGATCTGGGCAACACCGTCCTCGTCGTCGAGCATGACGAAGATACGATGCGGGCGGCCGACTGGATCATCGACCTCGGCCCCGGCGCGGGCGAAGCACGGCGGCGAGCTGGTAGCTGAAGGGCCGGTTGAGACGATCGTCAAGAACAAGACAGTCGCTGACGGGCGCGTACCTGAGCGGCCGCAAGTCGATCCCCGTGCCCACCAAACGGCGCGAGGGCAGCGGCGAATATCTGGAGATCGTCGGCGCGACCGAGAACAACCTGAAAGACCTCGACATCCGCATCCCGCTGGGCCAGTTCGTCACCATCACCGGCGTCAGCGGCAGCGGCAAGAGCTCGTTCATGATCGAGATTCTGGGCAAGCGGCTGAATCAGCACTTCTACGGCTCGAAGGTCCAGCCCGGCAAGCACGAAACGATTCGCGGGCTGGAGCATCTGGACAAGGTGATCGAGATCGACCAGAGTCCGATCGGCCGCACGCCGCGCAGCAATCCGGCTACCTATACGAACCTGTTCAATCCGATTCGCGACCTGTTCGCCAACCTGCCCGGAGAGCAAGATTCGCGGCTACGCGCCGGGGCGGTTCAGCTTCAACGTCAAGGGCGGCCGCTGCGAGGCGTGCCAGGGCCAGGGGCAGAACCGGATCGAGATGCAGTTCCTGCCCGACATCTACGTGCCGTGCGACATCTGCCACGGGGCGCGCTACAACCGCGAGACGCTGCAGGTAGAGTACAAGGGGCTGAACATTGCCCAGGTGCTGGATATGACGGTGGACGAGGCGCTGGAGTTCTTCGCCAACTTCCCGCCCATCAAGCGCAAGCTAAAGACGATGGTCGACGTGGGGCTGGGCTATGTCCATCTGGGTCAGGCCGCCCCGACGCTGAGCGGTGGCGAGGCGCAGCGCGTCAAGCTGAGCCGCGAGCTGTCGAAGATCGCGACGGGCCGGACGCTCTACATCCTCGACGAGCCGTCGGTCGGTCTGCACAGCCACGACGTGGCCAAGCTGATCGTGGCTCTCAACAAGCTCGTCGACAAGGGCAACACGGTGGTCATCATCGAGCACAACCTCGACATCATCAAGGTGGCCGACCACATCATCGACATGGGGCCGGAAGGCGGCGAGCGCGGCGGCGAAGTGATCGCCACAGGCACGCCGGAAGAGGTAGCGGCTAATGAGCGCTCCTACACCGGGCACTATCTTAAGTCGATGTTGGGCGCGTTGGAACCGGCGGTCTGATAGAACGCCATAGAAGCCCAACAAAAGAAGCCGAGTTTCTTTGATGAAACTCGGCTTTTTGATCTCCGGGCTATATAAAAACATGGCCTTTATGGCGTCAAGATAACAAGCGCCTATCGCCTAATGATGGCCGTTGGACGACCAGTGGGAAACAATCTCGCGGTAGGTGGCCTGCAGCTCCGGGTCGGACGTGTTGTCTGCACGGCTCGTCATCTTGCGCCGCACCATCCAGCTGGCCAGCGCCAGCCGCATCCGGCCATGATGCTTGCGGTAGAGCATGGCCCGGCTCTTCCACAGATTCAGCAGCGACGTCGCCGGAATCTGGCTGGTGGACTCCCCGCCATAGTGGACGATCTCCGCCCCCGGCACCGTGAGGATCTCCCAGCCCGACTCGCGCACCCGCCAACTCCAGTCAATCTCTTCACAATACATGTGGAACGCTTCATCGAAACCGTGGGTCGTCTCAGCCACATCCTTGCGGACAAGCATCGTCGCGCCCAGCGGGTGGTCGATACTGAACGGGCTGCCACTCGACTTATAATAGCGGCGCGGGTAGCGGCCGTTCAGACGACTCTCGTACAGACGGGCCGGCATCCGGTACAGGTCAAACGCCAACTGGCTCAGTCCGGGGAAAGAGAACGCGCTGTGCTGCAGGCGGCCGTCGGCGTAGACCAGTCTGGCCCCGGCGATGCCCGCCTTCGGCCGCTCGTCCATCTCCTGCACCAACCGGCCCAGCGCGCCGGGCCGGACATAGGTGTCGGGATTGAGCAGGAAGTAGTAGCGCGGATCGTCGACGGCGGCGGCACGCATACCCTGGTTGTTGGCCCCGCCAAAGCCCAGGTTGGTCTCGTTGGCAATGACATTGACCTGCGGGAACAGGTCGCGCACCAGGTCAACTGTGCCATCGGTCGAGGCGTTGTCGACCACCCAAATCTGCCCATGCAGCCCGGACACGGCCAGATCGGCGCACACCGACCGCAGACAATCCGATAGATAGTCGCGCACGTTCCAGCTTACGATGATGATGGCAACATCAATCATGATTCTTCAGCAGCTCCCACATCGCCCCGGCATCAAGATCAAGCGCCTGCATGGTGAAGCGAATCGGATCATAGGCGGCATCATCGACCGGTTCCACGCCGTCCCAGCCCAGAAAATCGGCCGAGCAAATGGACGTCTGGCACGCTTCCGTCGCCGTGAAGGCGGGCAGCGCCGCCAGCACAGCCCGAGCGGCCGCCAGCGGGAAATCTGCCCCCATGACGACCGTCTCATTCGGAATCGGTTCGCTGACGGCCAGGATGCGCGTCAGGTCAAATATCTCCGGAAACGTATCGAACAGGCGTGACCGCGCGTCCCGCAGCCGGTAGCCGCCGAACTCCGGCTCCCCCGCCACCAGCACGTAGCCGATAGGGCTGCGCGTGGGAGGGATGCCCAGGAAGCGCCACTCTTCCGGATCATCGTCTGGATACGTCCAGACGCGATCGAGGGGCATGATGGGCGGCACAAATGTGGCGGTTGTGAAGTCAACATCGTTGTTGGTCAGCGCCAGCAGGGCGCTGCTCTCTTCCGGTGTCACGGAAAGCTCGCCCGCCGTCACGCCCGCCGCCGCCAGCGCCGCGCGGAAATAGAGCGAGGTCGTCAGGTTGGTCGACTCCGCCTCTGCCCAGCGCAGCCCGCTGAGCGCCGTCAGATCGGGCGGCGCTCCGGCCCGGCGCGTCACCAGCATACCCATCGTCCAGGGCAGCCCATCGTCACCGAGGGAGACCAGCCCGGCCTGAGCGTCACACTGATCATGGGCCAACACGTAGGCAGCGGCAGACACGAAGCCGATCGTGTCGCCGGGGGCCGCGCACAGCAGCGACACCAAGCGTCTGCTCATCGTCAGGGACACCGACCGTGAACGTCAGTCCGGTCGCGTCCGACAGCGCTTCGGCCAGCGCCGCGCCCCGCTCGCCAATCACGGTCGTGGCAGTGGTTGGCGGGAAAAGGAGCTGGATCGGCCGGTCGGCCGAACCCAGGGGCACTGGTGTGACCTCAACTGTGACCACAACAGGGACGCCGTCGGCTGGGGCGTCGGCGTAGCAGCGGGAATAGCAGTGACGGGGGGCTGGATGGTGGCTTCTGGAGAAGCCGGCACCGTTTCAGGCAGAACAGTCACCAGCCGCGTCACTTCCACCGGCGTCCCGGCCTGCGTTTGGCAGGCGGACAGCAGGAGAAGCGCCAGCAGGGGCCAGAGGACGATCGCGGTAACCTGTTTCCTGTTCATGCGAAATAAAAAGACTGACGAGGTCGCCAGTCACCTGTACGTTGTCAAGCTTTGCTGTCGTTCGTATTGGGGCTGCGCAACCCGGTTGCCTCCCACCATTCAGCGTCGGTAGTGTAACCTGTTGCCAGACGGCCACCAACGTTGCTAAGGGGGGCTTAAGGTGGGCGTGCAGACGCGCACCTAGTTGGACTGCGTGGCTTCTTCGCGCGTTGGTGCGGGCCGCTCAGGACAGTCGTCCTGGTTGGCCAAGTCGGGGATATCGACCAGGATTTGCTGCGGGTCGACCCGATTGTTGAACTCGGTGATCTCGACGTCTTCGTGAATCAGTCCGGCCCAAACTGGCTGGGGGTTACGGTCGCCGAACACGTCGACCAGACGGATGCCGCCGGTGATAACCGCCCGGTCGCCCGGCATCAGATAGAGGTGACCGTCAATCTCGGTCAGGTCGTCGGGGTTGCCTACCGCCCAGCGGTACGGGTAGTTGGCCAGCTCGTTCTCGTAGCCGATGGCCACGCGCCATGCGCCCGACTCCGTGTGCCAGCCAAGCGTATTGTAGTTCCAGTTCGAATCGTACACGGTGCCCGGTTCCGGGCCGGTGGTGCGAATGGGCGTGTTGCCGTAATTCTCAACCGTCATCGTGAAGGTCAGCGTGTCGCACACCGGAACGGCCGTCGCGCTGAACTGGAGCGTATTGCCCGTTGGCGGCGAGAAGATGTCGGCCCGCGGCACACCACCATACTGAATCGTCAGCTCGTCCTCCACGCGCACCCGCTGCCCTTCCAGGTCCTGGGCAATGGCCACAATGGGGTAGGTCCCGTCGGGAGGAGGCGTCGCACCGTTGTCCACGCCGCCTTCGTAATCGTAGTAGTGGCGTCCGGTGGCGTTGGCAGGCACATTCCGTTCCTGCTCGGCAATCGGCACTTCGGTGCCATCCGGCATCTGCAAAAAGACGCGCACCTCGGCCACATCCTTCGGCAAGAAGAACTGGGCCAGGATGCGGTCATCAATACCGTCCCGATTCGGGGTAAATATCTCGCGATCGAGCGTGAAGTTGCGCAGTTCCGGCAAGACCGGGTCCGCGTCGACAATGGCCAACTCACCTGTGGCCGTCTCGACCACACCGTCATCATCCACCGCCTCAATCACCCAGGTGTAGACGCCGTCCGGCAGCAGACGGGACAGAATCTCCCCGGCAATCATCTCGCCTGGCAGGCGGAACCCGTCGACCACGCCGCTAAACAGCACTTCGTACTCCCCCGCCCCGCGCGGCTTTTCCTCGCGGAAGTAGTATCGCTCGCCTTGCTCGTTCTCCAGATAGATGGAGACGGTCGCATTGCGTGACAACTCGTAGCGAATAGGCGTGGCGTCATCGCTGCCGTCGGCATTGGGAGAAATAGAGGCGTCGCGCACTTCAGCATCGCGTAGGAGGCTGTCGTCGCCATTCAGCAGGCGGCCCACCAACAGCACGGCCGCCACAACGAGCAGCGCCGCCACAAGGATGGCCAGCCAGGGTGCATTACGTCCACTCTTCACGAGGCTAGTTTAACAAAGGCAGGGGGGACTGCCAGCAACGATTAACCGGCGTTCACCTGACGGGTCAGGTCGCCGCCGGCGGGCGGGTCCGGCTCCTGCCGGCGGCGCACCCGGCGGGCAACCGCCCACAAGACGGCCGCCCCGGCAATGCCCAGTGCCACCACCGTGGCTACGGCGACAGTGGATTGCACGCCGAGCAAGTTTACCGGTCTGCTGTCCAGCCGCACCAACTCCAGCAGTGTTCGCCCAATGGCATAGGCTACCAAATAGACGACCATCACTTCGCCACTTAGCATCCGGTACGCCTGCTTGCGGACCAGCCAGAGCAGCAGGAAAAACGTCAGCAGGCTCCAGATGGACTCGTACAGGAAAGCCGGATGAAACGTTGAGAATTCTGCGACGGAAGGCAGCCGGTGAACCGGATCAATGGTGATGGCCCACGGCACCTCGGTAGGCTTGCCGTATAGTTCCTGATTGAAGTAGTTGCCCCAACGGCCGATCGACTGGCCAATTGCCATGCCGACTACCGCCAGGTCAGCCCAGCTCAGCGCCGGGAGTTTGTTGCGCCAGGTGTAGATGATCAATCCGAGCAGGCCGCCGAGGATGCCGCCGATGATTCCCAGCCCACCGCTGCGAATGTTGATCAGCTGGAAAGGATTGCGAAGGTAGTCGAGCACCGAGTAGATGCCTACCGCCTGCATGCTGGGAGAAGGCGTCAGGATATGGTAGATACGCGCCCCGATGACGCCGAGGATGAGGACCAGAATCAACCCGTTCCAGGCATGGTCGGGATTCCACGGCCGCCAGGGCGTGCCGTCCTCAATCCAGGCCGGGTCAACGCCCGGCACGTCAGCCAGCGCTTCCGTCACCCGCTCCTGCTCCGGCTTCTTCAGCCCCAGCCGTCGCGGGTCCAACCCCCAGGGCCAGAGCAGTTCACCCAGCGTCGTGATGCCCTGCTCCTCAAGTTCGGTCACGAGGTCGTCGGGCAATGTCGTGTCGGTCAGAAGTTCGGCCTGTGTCTCCGGCGAAACCGAGGCCGCAAATGCCGCTTCCGCACGCTCAAGCGCCAGCCGCGACACCACAAACGTCCCGACCGCGATGCCGCTGATGATCCAGATGCCATACCAGTAGACATCGAAGCCAAAGATCGAGAACGCGACGCGATCCGGCGTCACACCGGTCACCAAATGGGCGACGAACAAAACGGCCGCCACCACCACAAACAGGATGATCAAATACCAATAGGGTTCGATTCGTTTCAAGGCTGACTCGACTCTTGTTCGCTCGGCGATTCTTGCGGCTTCGCCTGGCGATAGACCGCCCACATGCGTTGGAAGAAGGTGAAGTAGGTAAAGACAGCCAGGATGGACAGCGCCACCTGGGGCAGGTTGAGAAACAGGAAGACGATGAGCACCGCATACCGCTCCACGCGGCTCAACACACCGACTTTGGCCTCATAACCCAGCGACTCGGCCCGCGCGCGGGCATAGCTGACCATCAGCGAGCCGGTCACGGCCAGATAGGTGACGCCAATCATCAACAGGTTGTCGACGGTGTAGAAGTAGTAGATGAACCCGCCGTAGAGCATAATCTCCGCCATGCGGTCGAGCGTCGAATCGAAGAACGCGCCGAATGCGCCTTGCGTGCGCCCTTGCTTGCGCGATAGCGCTCCATCGAACGCATCGAGCGGGGCCAGCAGCAGGATGGCCAGCGCCGCCCACTGCATCTCACCAATCGCCACCAGATAGGCAAACAGGCCATGGGACAGAAAGCCCAGGATGGTGATCATATTCGGCGTCATGCCGATCCGATCAAGAAACGTGACCACAGGGTCAATGATGAAGCGAGTGCGAACGCGCAGCGTGTCGGTCAGCGTCGGTTTGGGTTCGATGGGTTCGGGACTCATATTGCTCCTCGCAAGGATAGCGGATGCTATCCCCGGCGGCACGGGCTGTCAAACTCACTCATCCTGCATCGAGAACAGTGACAAACAGCAAAACAGGCCGGAACACAAGTTCCCGACCTGTTTAATGCTTGCTACGACACGACCGTCGGCACAGTCGTGCGCTTCTCCTCAGTTAACGAGAGTCGACCCCTTGGGGGTCAAGCGCCCTGTCTAGCGGCGCAGCGATTCCTGCAAATCACTCATCCGGTTGGCGACGCTGTCGTCAACCACCTGGTCATCGATACGGATGATCAGCCCACCCAGAATGGCGGGGTCCACACGGAAAGCAACGTCCTTCACCTTAAGCAGCTTCTTGGCGTTAGCCTGCTCAGCATCCGTCAGCGGCAGGGCACTGATGACCTCAGCGTGCTCGCCGCTCATTGAGCTGACGTCGGCGGGCGCAGCGCTGAAGAAATCGCTAATCAGCTCATGCTGACGCTTCTCGTCAAGGGCATCACCGACCAGCTTGTTGGCCGCGGCAATGGAGATAGCCGCCACCTGGCTGCGCAGATCGGCCAGAATGCGGTTCCGCTCTTCCAGGGCGTCCTGTTCAGCGTTGGCCACAATCGTCTTGGCATCTTCGCGAGCCTTGGCCTCGATGTCCTTGGCAGTCTGCTCAGCTGTGATGGTGGCTTCCTTGCGGATGTTGGCCGCCTCAACGCGTGCCTCATCCATGACCCGGGCCGCCTCAGCGTCCGCGTTTTCGCGGGCGATCTCTGCCTGACGTGCATCTTCCAGACCCTTGGCAATACGCTCTTTGCGCTCGTCGAGCACGCGCAGCATCGGCTTGTAGACGAACGCTGTCAGGAGCGTCAGCAGGGCGATGATACCCAGGATCTGTGTGAGCAGGTAACCTAAATTAATACCTAATGCTTCCATTCAATATCCTCTCTTGGCTGTACCAGTTTGGAAAACAGGCTAGCCGGGTATCGTCGCGTCTAGAACACGAACAAGATAATCAGGGCCACAACAAGACAATAAATGGCGACCGCTTCAGTGAACGCAATACCCAGAATCATGTTGGTCTGGATATTACCGCTGGCGTCAGGGTTGCGGGCAATACCTTGCACCGCGCCACCAACCAGAATACCGATACCGGCGCCGGCACCGATGGCGCCAAGCATAGCCAGACCAGCGCCAATCGCTTTCAGACCCTGACCAAGCGCTAAAGCTGCTAATTCATCCATGTGATAATCCTCCGATGAGATTTGTTTCGTAACTTACGTGCTAAATCGTAGCAAACGATTACGTATAAGGTAGGGGCGACGTAGCGCCGCCCCGGACAATAACAAGTTTAGTGGCCCTCTTCGTCGCCGTGGTGCTCGGCCGCGCTGTTCATGAAGATCAGCGTCAGCAGACCAAACACAATCGCCTGGATTAGCCCGACAAAGAACTCCAGCCCGAAGAACGCAATGTTCATGACGGACAGAATGAAAGCCATAACAAAGAGCAGGACCATACCGGCGAAGATGTTACCCAGAAGACGGAAGGAGAACGATAGTATCTTCGAGATCTCACTGACCAGCTCCAGCAAACCGACAAACGGGTCAATCACCTTGATGGGATTCGTCTTGATCGAATCGATCCAGCCTCGCTGGGCAAACGGGAAGAACTTGGTCAGATAGCCTGGCCCCAAGATGCTTGAAGCCAAAGAACTGCACCATCACCATGGCCACGAGAGCGAAGGCCAGCGTGAAGTTGAGGTCGGTCGCTGCCGGGCGGAAGAAGGGCACAATCGTCCAGTCCGCCGCTTCCGGGTTGCGACCCGCCTTGTACCCTTCCGAAGTCGTGACAATGGGTGCAGTCGGATCGCATGTTCACAGTCGCCGCGAATCAGGAACAGGCCGTCGCGCAGTCCCCAGGCGTTCGACTCATCAACTGCCAGCACCACCTCATTAATGGCCTCTTCAACTTGTTCCGCGGACGGCTTAATCCCTTGCGCTTCCAGCTCGGCCTTGAGCGCCTTGCCTTCTTTCTCAGCAATGAAGTGAGGTTTGTGTTCCCACTGACCAATGCTGTCAAATCCAGGGATCAGACCGCTCCAGTTGGCAAGCAAGATGATGAGGATGAAGCTCATGAAGTAGGGGAAGAACTCACGGACGCGCGGCCCGGCGATACCCTCGGCAAAGTTGTACGCGCCTTCTAGAATCATCTCGAACAGATTGTAGAAACCGGTCGGCACTTCATCGGCCGTCCGGGAACCAGCCCGGAGGGCGACGATGATGATGATCACAAACAGCCATGCCAACAAGGTCGCGGCAAATGTGTTGGTGAACCCGGTACCGTTGAAGAGAAACTCCGGAAACAGCCCCTCAGTATGTGGGTAGACTTCGCCGGGCAACTGAATAAACGGCAGCACCGGCCTGGTATAGGCGATAACGCTTCCGAATACAATCATCAAGATGGCGGCGCCAATAATGATATATCGTTTCTTGATCATATAGCCGTGTTTTCCTTTTCGTCTATCTTGTCTTGCTCGGCGTCCATCTTGTTAGCCTTGGCCACAAACCAGAGGCTAACCTTCACCATCGCGAAGAGGGTGATCGGAAAACTCGCCAGCATGAAAATTACTGTGAAGATCCGCCGCTCGTTCCCCATCAGGTCGTCGAGGAGCCACCCCGCGCCAAAAGAGACGCCGATGACAATGAGCGCGACAAAGCCAGTTACACAACCAACCTGGCCGACCAGGTTGGTGAGTGCGGTTGTCCGCTGAAGATTCGGATCGTTAGACACAATTTTTTGTTAAGCGGATGTTTGGGAATTATATCACAATGAATTCGTCAAGCAATGGGTTCGGCCCAACTACCCCGGGAAGAAAGCCGCCGCTGCCTGCCTTGTCCAATCGAAGGCCGGCCCGGCGCTCACGCCCAGGTAAACGATGAAGACAGCCGAGATCACAAGACCGATAACGGCCGCCCGAGAGACGGGAATCGTCACGTCGGCTTCTTCCGGGTCGTACAGATACATATACTTAACTACGTTCAGATAGTAATACAAAGCAATAAAGGCGTTTATAATGCCGATGAGCGCCAGCCACCACAAGCCCGAGTCCACAGCCGCTCGGAACAGGAAGAACTTGCCAAAGAAACCCGCCGTCGGCGGAATGCCTGCCAGCGACAGGATCGCCAGGAGCATGACGATGGCCAGGAACGGCGACCGGCGGCTGAGGCCAGACAGGTCCGTCAGCTCATCGGAGCCGGTGACGTTGCTCACCAACAGAATAACGCCGAACGCCGCAATATTGGTGAAGACGTACATCAACAGGTAGAACATCGTCGCGCCGGAGCCGTCTTGGGACAGGGCCACAAGACCAATCAGCGCATAGCCGGCCTGGGCAATACTGGAATAGGCCAGCAGGCGCTTGATGTTTGTCTGGTAGATGGCCACTATGTTACCCAATGTCATCGTAATGATGGCAATGGCCACCAGCATGGCCCACCAGACCGACGATGGTTCCGCCGGGCCCAGCACACCCGCCAGGAAAACCCGCAGCAAGATAGCAAACCCAGCCGCCTTCGACGCTGTGGAAAGGAACCCTGTGAACGGCGTTGGCGCGCCTTCGTATGTGTCAGGCGCCCAGAAGTGGTAAGGCACGGCTGAAATCTTGAAGCCGAAGCCAACGACAATCAGAACAGCAGCCAGCAAGATGACCGGCTCTACGACGTCCACCTGCTGTGCGTTGGCAAACAGATTGCCGATGATGTAAAGGTTGGTCTGGCCCGTCACGCCATAGAGCATACTCATGCCGTACAGCATGACCGCCGTGGCAAACGCACCATAGACGAAGTACTTCATGCCCGCTTCTGCCGACCGCTCACGACCGGTCAGGAAGCCTGCCAATAAGTACGACGAAATACTGGCAGTCTCCAGGGCCACGTAGATCATGATCAGATCCGTGGAGGCAGCCATCAGACTAAAGCCAATAGTAGCAGTGATTAGCAGCCCGTAGTACTCGCTCTTCTGCAAGCGAGGCGCATCCATCGAAATCAACGACGTCAGCATCAAAGCCGACAGGAACATGACCCGAAAGACCAATGTCACCAGGTCATTACGAATCATCCCGCCCCAGAAGACGCTCTCGTTCAGCGTCCAGGCGTCGTTGGGTTCCTGGAACAGCAGCCACAAGGCCACGGTCATGATGAGGATGGCCAGCGCTCCCCAGGCCGTGAAGGCGCCAATCTGGCGCTTGTCTTCCGGCTTGAAGAGACGCTCATAAGGCAGAACGAAAAAGAGCAAGATGACGAGCGCGATTTCTGGCGCCAGGGCCAGGAACCAGGAAGCCGTGATGTTCGGGCTCACCTATGCACCTCCAAACAGACTTTGGACCGTCGCGACAACGATATGGAACACGCTCTGCGCCGCGCCAGACACATCACCGCCGGAGAATTGGACGGCTTGTTGGGCCACATCCAATCGTTGGACAACAGGCTCCATGCCCGACTCCACGATGGGTGCGATGATATTGGGGAAGACCCCAATCAGAATCAGAATCACGCTGAATGTAACCAGTACGAACTTATCAATGGACAGAATGGGCCGCATGTCATGCCACTTCTCAGCGTCATAGTCGCCGAAGAAGACCGCATTAATGGCCCGCAGCACGTAAGCTGCCGTAATGACAATGCCCAGAATGGCCAGTATGACAATCCAGGGATAGAAGTCGGCCGGATTGAGCCCCAGGAACGTGCCGCTCAGATCAATGCCGGCCCCTTCCCAAACACCCATGAAGATGGGGAACTCAGCAATAAAGCCAGAGAGGCCCGGCATACCCATTGAAACCAAACCGCCGATAATGAACGCCAGCATGGCCCAGGGCAAAGCCTTGCCCATGCCCCCGAGTTCATCCATGTTTCGGGTATGCGCCCGGTCGTAGATCATGCCGACGACAGCGAAGAAGAGCGCCGTCATCACCCCATGACTGACCATCTGGATGCCCGCGCCGGTGAACCCGACCAGCACCATCGCCGCAAAACCCATGGAAACCAGCCCCATGTGACTCACACTGGAGTAGCCAATCATGTACTTCAGATCCTTCTGCCTCAGCGCAATAAAGGATCCATAGAGCACATTGATCAGGGTCAGTATGATGATGAGCGGGAACCAGTACACGGCTCCTTCAGGCAAGATCTGGATGCCAACGCGAAGGGACGCGTACGCGCCCAGCTTCATCAGCACGCCCGCGTGGATCATGGAAACAGCCGTCGGCGCAGCGACATGACCGTCAGGCGACCAGTTGTGGAACGGGAACAAACCAGCCAACACCGCAAACCCCAGGAACAGCGGCATAAAGACGAGAGTCTGTGTATCGAACGGGAAGTTGGCCTCCGACCAGATGCGCAGGTCAAACGTCCGCAGCGCTTCACCGCTCTCCAACGGCGCGAAGTAGAGCACCAGGAAGGCGATGAACGACACGAAGCTGCCGATCAGCAAATATAGGGTCAGCTTCATGGCCGCATATTCGCGCCGTTCCTTCCAGCCCCAGACGACGATGAGCACATACATGGGCAGTACAGCCAGCTCATAAAAGAAGAAGAGCAGGAACGCATCGACGGCAATAAAGACGCCCTGGACGCCGGCCACCAGCAGCATGAAGAAGGCATAGAACTCGCGCGGGCGATCCTCAATGCTCCAGGAGATTAGCACGCCACCCAGGCCGACAATAGACGTCAGCAAGACCAGCGTGGCACTCAGACCATCGACGCCGACAATGTAGTTCAGGCCGATGCTGGGCACCCAGTCGTACTCTTCCAGGAACATGAGCGTTTCGGCCCAGCGGGCACTCTCGGGCGGCAAGTTCTGGTAGTAGGCGTAGTACACATAGGCGGACAACACCAGGCCCAGAATCATCGCCGCCAGACCCATCATGCGTGCGTTCTCGCCCCGTTCCTTCGGAATGAACAGGATGATGATCGCAAACGCGATGGGCGACAGGGCAATGATAGATAGATATGGGAAATCCATAGGTTCCATCCAGCGTTAGCTAGTTAAAAATTCGCGTCACCGTATCGTTGATAACGGCCAGCAGCCACTGTGGCCACACACCTAGACTTAACATCAGGGCCATGAGCGGCCAAATAACCATGTGCTCGCGGAAGGACATCTCCGACAAGCCTGCCCACTCCGGCTTCACCGGGCCGTGCAGTGTCTGGCCAATCCCCTTGAGGATGTACGCGCCAGTCATCAGCAGACCCAGCATTGCCAGAACAAGCTGCCAGGTAAACACATTCCAGGTACCGCGCACCACCATAAACTCACCCACGAAGCCGTTCAGACCGGGCAGCCCCAGCGAGGCCATGCTGGTGAAGATCAAAATCATGCCGTAGATAGGCAGGACAGTCCAGATACCCCCGTATCGCTTCAGGTCACGGGTGTGGGTGCGCGAATAGATGACGCCCACCAGGAAGAACATCCCCGCCGCCGACAACCCGTGGTTGAACATCTGCATCACCGCACCGTTGGTGGCGATGATGGCGTCGTAGGTCAACTGGTCGCTGCGGCCCTGCAGGCCGTAGGAGAATGCAGCCACCGCCACACCCAGCACCACAAAGCCCATATGACTGACAGACGAATAGGCCACCAGTCGCTTGAAGTCCCATTGACCAAACGCCGCGTAAGCACCCAGCACAATGCTGAGCGTTCCGAGGATGGCCAGCACCCACGCGGCCGTCTGAGCCTGTTCCGGGAACAGCGGGATGACCAGCCGCAAGAAACCATAAGCGCCCAACTTCAGCAGCACGCCGGCCAAAATCATCGACCCCGCGGTCGGCGCCTGAGTGTGCGCGTCGGGCAGCCATGTATGGAATGGCCAAATCGGCACTTTGATGGCAAACGCCACCACAAACGCCCAGAACGAAATCGTCTTCACCACATCGACCGAGAGTCCGGTGACCGGCAGCTCGCTGCCCGGCGGCAGATTCACCCACGTGTCCATCAGCGTCGGGATGTCAAACGTTCCCATCGAAATGCCCATAAGCTGGATTGCCAGAAGCAGACCCAGACTACCGGCCATCGTGTAGATGAAGAACTTGAAGGATGCGTATTCGCGATCCGCACCACCCCACACCTTGATCAGGAAGTACATCGGCACCAGGCCAAACTCCCAGAAGATGAAGAAGATGATCAGGTCGAGCGAGGCGAACAGACCCAGCATCGCCGTCTGCATGAGAAGGAAGAGGAACATGTACATTTTCACGTTCTCGTCAATCTCGTAGGAGGCGAGAATGGCCAGCGGCATCAAGATGACCGTCAGCAACATCATCGCCAGGCTAATGCCGTCGACGCCGATGTGGAAACTGGCGCCGATGGCCGGCAGCCACGTGGCTATGTACTCGTACTGCATCCCTGCATCGATCCGATCGTAGTTGAACCACATGATCAGGACCAGGACGAGCGGCACGAGGCTGAACAGCAGCGCCAGCCGCCTGATGGTCAACTTAGCATCGCTCGGCATCACCAGGATAGCCAACGACGCCAGCGCCGGGAAGAAGATGGTTAGTAACAGAATGTTGTCGAAGATGACATCCATAAGCTTGTTGTCACTTGATTACTAGAATATCTGGGCCAACCAGCCACTATTGATGAGCAAGACCACAATTGCCAGCGCGCTGAAGATGAACACAGAAATCAGGGCATACTCCTGAATCTTGCCGGTCTGCAGGTAACGGAACTCCTCCGAAATATTGAGGAAAACGTCCTTCACCCAATCAACGCCGCCGCTGATAACGGTCTCTTCAAACCACTTAAGCCCACCACCAATCGCATAGAACGTCCGGGCAATGAGGTGGAGGATTCCATCTATGATGCCCTTGTCGACGAACTCGTAGACTACATTCTCCGAGAACCAGACTGTTGGACGATAGAACGCGGTGTGATACAGCTCATCCCAATACCACTTGTGGTTCAGGAAGACATGCAGCGGGCCGAGGCCCTTGACCAGCGGATCTTCCTGGCCGGCTTCCAACGGCCGGCGGGCGTAGACCAGCCAGCCGAGGAACAGGCCGCCCAGAGCCACGGCGATGGAGACGATGATCGGAATCCAGGTCCACTCCAGCGGCTCAATCTTGTGCGCCACCAGGTCGAGCGCATACAACTCGTTGAACAGCTCGTAATACTCAGCTCCGATGTAATGGTGGAAGAAGTTGTAGAAAATCCCTTCCGTACCCAGGAAGAAGTCCGGGATACCAGACCAGCCCACAGCAACGGCCATCACTGCCAGCAGCACCAGGGGAATCGTCATGAAGCGATTGCTCTCGTGGGCGTGGGCCGCCAAAGGTGTGCGCGGCTTGCCCAGGAAGGTCATGCTGATCTGGCGCATCGTATAGAAGGCCGTCATCAACGCCGCCAGGGCCAACAACACAAACACGATCAAAGCCAAAATCTTGCCGTCTTCCGTATACTGGAACCAGGCGTCGGCAAAGATTTCGTCCTTCGACCAGAACCCGGCTGTGACCAGAGGGAAGCCAGACAAAGCCAACCCACCGATCAGGAACGTCCAGAATGTGACGGGCATCTTCTTTCTAAGCCCGCCCATGTTCCGCATATCCTGCGGATCCGTGTGGTGGTCATGCTCGTGCAGCGCCCCATGTTCCATACCGTGGATGACCGAGCCGGATGCCAGGAAGAGCAGCGCCTTGAAGAAGGCGTGGGTAATCAGATGGAAAGCAGCCGCCACGTAGGCGCCCAGCCCAATGGCCGCGACCATGAAGCCGAGCTGCGAAATCGTCGAATAGGCCAGCACGCCCTTGACGTCATACTGGGCGAGCGCAATCGTGGCAGCCATGAATGCCGTAAACACGCCAATGCCGGCAATAACCATACCGGCCGAGGGGCTGCCCTCAATGGTCACGGCGATCAGCGGGAAGATGCGCAGCAGCATGAAGATGCCGGCTGAAACCATCGCCGCCGCATGGATGATGGCGCTGACCGGGGTTGGGCCTTCCATCGCGTCCGGCAGCCAGACGTGCAGTGGCCACTGGGCCGACTTACCGACCGTGCCGGTGAACAGCAGCAGCGTCATGATCGCCATTCCGCCGAAGCCAATCGTCGTAATCAGCGTCTCAAAATGCTCGACGGTAAAGGCGTCGTTGAAGTTCATCGTGCCGAACGCCGACCAGAAGAAGACGATGCCCAGCAGCATGACCACGTCGGCGATGCGGGTGGTCATGAACGCCTTGACCGATGCCGTCCGGGGCGGAATGTGCGGGATCGCCGTCGAATCTTCGGGCAGTTCCGGATATTGCCGGGCGTACCAGAAGCCAATTAGCGAGTAGGAACAGAAGCCCATCAACTCCCAGGCGATAAAGAGTAACAGCAGATTATCAGCCACGACCAGAAGCAACATCGACCCGCCGAACAGACTCATGTAGCCAAAGAAACGCGCCAGGAGCGGATCCTCGGTCATGTCGTGCTGTGGTTCGCCGATATGGGTGCCCAGCCCGTGGCCCCAGTTATGGTAGCCAACGCTGTAGATGAAGATCATGGTCACCGCGAAAGATACCATCAGCAGCATGACTGCGCCCAGCGGGTCTACAGCCACACCCATCTCCAACCAGGTCCCCTCAAGGAAGTTGCCAATAGGTAGCCAGTTAATCGAACTGGCAATCTGCTGCGGATGCTCCTCCAATTCGTGGACACCTACGCCAAGCACACTGAGTGCCACGATCCAACTCATGATGAGTGAACCAATAATGGCCACCCACGACAGGATCCAGCTCAGCGTGCGACTTCGCCAGGCGAAAAGCGCAATAATAAAGAAGGTTAGTAATGGCAGGGCCGGAATCAGCCATGTCATTATGGTTAGGATCTGCTCGCTCATAGGCAGTCTCGCAAGGTCACGACAACCGGACCGCGTTCAGGTAAGCGCTCTCCAGCGCTCAACGCGGCTAGTTCTTGAGTGTGTCCAACTCCTCCGCAATGACAGAATCACGGTTACGATAAACCGAAATGATCAGGGCCAGACCAACGGCCGCCTCGGCCGCCGCCACAGCCAGAACAAAGGTCGCCCAGGCCAAACCGACCGACCGATCCGGCGTCAAGTAGCGCCAGAACGCGATGAGGTTCAAGTTCACCGCGTTCAGCATCAGCTCAACGCCCATAAGAATAGCGATGGCGTTGCGGCGAGCCAGCACACCGTACAGGCCAATGCAAAATAGCGCCGCACTTACCAGCAGGTACCAGGACAAAGGAATCATAGGTTATCCTCATCCCCCTTCGGCCAGGCGATCGCGATAGAGCCGACCAGGGCCGCCAGCAGCATGATAGAGATAATCTCAAACGGCAAGACATAGCCATCCGCGCTGACAAACGCTCGGCCCAGGCGGGCCACACTGCTGTCGATGATCACCGGGTCTACCGCCGGCGCCGCACCCAGGAGCGTCTCTGCACTGGGGGCCACCGGATAAAGACCAGTAATAACCACAATCAGAATGAGCAAACTGAGCCCGGCGGCGATTAGGCCGACGATGGGTTGGGAGTTAAAAGGTGTCTCGGTCGTCTGCATCAACCGGCGGGTCATCATGATCGCGAAGATGATGAGGACGGAAATCGCGCCGATATAGACCAGAAGCTGGGCCATACCGAGAAAACCGGCTCCCAGAAAAACATAAAAGCCGGCCACACCCAGGAACGTCACCATCAACGCCAGCGCCGCGTGAAACAAGTTGCGGAACGTGACGACGATCAGCGCCGAACCGAGCGTGATGGCTGTCAGAATGAAGAAGACAATTTGCTGCGTCATACGTGCGCCTCAAATAACGTATCAGAACAACTAACCAGCCGGCTCCGGCACCGGCGTCCCCACAACATCACCGGCGTCCACGACACGCGGCACATCCGGGCTGTGGTCATCGGGCGCTGCTGGCTGAATGCCAACTGTGCTGCCCGGCCCGCCCATCGCGTCGATTCGGCTCTGGCGACCGCGTCGCCGCAGAATCTCCAGCGCCCCGACGGCGATGAGGACGTTCAGTCCCAGGTGGATAGCCATGCGCACGGCGTAGGGTGTCTCTGCGGGAATGAGCTTGTCGCCTACAGACACGACCAGCACCAACACGAGCGACAGCGGAACCAGGAACTTCCAGTTGTAATTAAGAATCTGGTCGACGCGCAGGCGGGGCAGCGTGCCGCGAATCCAGATGTAGACAAAGTAGACCGAGAACATCTTCATAAAGAAGACGACCATGCCGATAAGGCGGCCATAGGTGTAGCCGTCGGCGCTGACCCAGTTCTCCAGCCCAAAGAAGCGATAGCCACCCAGGAACATGGTCACGAAGAAGCCTGACATGAACAGCGTACCGATGAACTCGGCCAGGAAGAACATGCCGAACTTCATGCCGCCGTACTCAATATGGAAGCCGGCCACAATCTCCGACTCCGCTTCCAGCACGTCAAATGGGGTCCGGCCTGTCTCGGCCAGCGATGAGACATAGAAGATGAGGGCCGACAGCGGCGCAAAGAGCAGGAATGGCAGTGCCTGTGCTTCTACAATCCCAACAGTGGACATGGTCCGGGCCAGGATAATCGGCACCAGCAGCGCCAGAATCATCGGCACTTCGTAGCTGACCATCTGGGCCACCGAACGAAACGCGCCCAGCAGAGCGTACTTGTTATTGGAACCCCAACCCGCCAGCATCAATGTCATCACCGATACCGACGTAATGGCCAGAACATAGAAAACGCCGATGTTCAGATCGGCCCCAATGACTCCCGGCGCAAACGGCATAACCGCCCAGGTAAGCAGCGCCGCCATCACAATCAGGATGGGTGCGGCGTTGTAGGCAATCGAATCGACACCGGAGGGATTGATTACTTCTTTGGTCAGCAGCTTCATGACGTCGGCAACCGTCTGGCCCAGACCATAGCGACCGCCGACCCGGTTCGGGCCGACGCGATCCTGCATACGAGCGATGACCTTGCGCTCGAGCCAAATCAGGAAAATGACGATCAGGAGATTGAACGTCGAAAGAATCAGCACGCCGCCTACATCAATGAGGAACTCAGTTCCGGGTCCAGTGCCCCATGTGCGCCGGATATAGTTGCCGAGATCCAGCGAAATGAAGCTCTTTATCAGATCAAGGATGTCCATAATGGTCGTGTCTCACTTATTCAGGGGGTCAGTGCGGACCCAACGCCCGAATGCGCAGCAAGTCTCCTCCTGTCAAGTTGCGGGTGTGTCTGGCTAGACCCACTCCAACACGCCCCGATTCCAGGCGTACACCAATCCATCAGCCAGCAAGATGATGAACAGAGCCGTCGCCGCAACCGCGAACAGGTCTAGCTGACCAAACGCAGCGGCAATCGGGAACAGGAACACGGCTTCGACATCGAAAACGACGAAGACCAGAGCGTAGATGTAATACTGGACCTTAAACTGGATCCAGGTATCGCCTACGGTCTCGATACCGCATTCATACGTTTGCTGCTTAATTGGGTTCGGGCGACTGGGAGCCAGAAGCCGGTTTAGCACCACGGGCAGCAGCGGGAATATGGGTGATAGTGCTACGAATATAGCGATGTATTGCCAATCAGACTGCACTGTATTTCCTCTTCCTCTTAAACCTAGCGGAGTTTGATTGTGAAATGCGTGTCATTTATAGCACATGCGACACACAAGGCAACAAAACATGCCGATCGACGCCGTTCCTCCACGCTACCGCAGCGTACACGGCGACGCTTCCACTGCATCTTTCGGCCGCGGACCCATTTGGGTCCCACCGCGGCCCAACCTCATCCATGAGGTGACTGCGTGACAGCTTGGCAACCGGCCTGTGTTCGACTACCATTGTGTCACTTGGCTGCCACCTGCCCGAGCCTTCACCTTCACCGGCATCGGTCTGGCAGCGGAAACACATGATCATGCTAGATTCCACTGACGAAACCCAACGCATTCTGGTCGTCGACGACAACACCTACACGCTTCGCCTCGTCCAGCACACGCTGGAACAGGCCGGATACGAGGTTTCTACCGCGATATCCGGAGCGGAGGGGTTGAAGATGATCAACCGGTATGGGCTGCCCCATCTGGCCATCGTCGACATTCACATGCCGGAAATGAGTGGCTTCGAGTTCTGCCGCACCATCCACGATTACAGCGACGTCCCGGTCATCATGCTGACGGCCGTCGACAGTGAGGAGACAATCGTCGAAGGGCTGGAAGAACACGCCGAAGATTACATCGTCAAGCCGTTCAACCCGCCTGAGCTGATCGCCCGGGTGCGCCGTGTGCTGGGTCGTATGGAAGATTACACCTACATGCTGGAGTCGAAAACAGAGATCGACAACCGGCTGACCGTCGACTTCCCGCTGCGAGAAGCGACGGTCGATGGCGAGATTGTGTCGCTGACACCCACAGAAACCAAGCTTCTATATATATTGGTACGCAATGCGGGGCGAATTGTGACGACAGAGTTCTTGTTGAACCGGATATGGCCCCTGCAAGACGCGCAGGAAGACCGGCTCCACGTCCATGTCCATCGCCTGCGCCGCAAGATTGAGGAAGACCACAACAACCCTATCTACATCGTTGCCGAGCGTGGCATCGGCTATAAGTTTCAGGCAGACCTCGGCTAGCGATAATGGCAGCGTACGCACTTTACCCCGCAGATAGCATTCCGAACTATGGGCCGCCAGGGCAATGCACCCAGGCAGCGCAAGCAGGCTGAGAAGCATGTCACCAACTTTCATCTTCAAGCATCTGTTTAGCCATTGGCGGGCCAATCTCATTGTCTTTCTCGGCTTGTTGTTGACGGGTGCGCTCCTTGCTGGCTTGCCCGCCTATGCACGCAGTACAGCGAGCCAGGGACTGGAACAGCGCCTGGCCGACGCCCCCATCGCCGCACGGAACATACTCGTGGGCGGCCGGGGACTGAACGACGACCTATTCGAGCAGATCCAGGCCACGCTTGGCCCTCTTCTGCGGGAGCGTGTGGAAACCCGCACCATTGAGGTGGGCGGCACCCCAACTATCTACAGCAGCGACGGCGAGCAGTCGTTCGACGAATTCCTCGCCCTCGTGCCGTGGTCGTTCAGCAATCTGGCAGAGGTGGTGACTGTCGTGGACGGCCGTCTCCCGGAGCCATCGACCGAGCTGGGCGTCATAGAAGCCGTCATCGGCCCTAGCACCGCCAACGACGTCAACTTCTCGACCGCCTCCGCCGATGGCCAGACTGTTACGCTGCGCAATCTGCAACTGGGCGACGAGCTGGTCACGAACGACGGCGAGACCCGCTTCCGAATTGTCGGTATCGTGACGCCGACCGACCCCCAGAGCGATACATGGTGGGGATCACTGGTCCCCTTCAGCTTCGCCCGCGAAGCCCGCAACGGCGCCTCAATGCCGGAGACCATTGTCCTTTCCCTGCTCGTACGGCCGGAAGCAATGGTCGAAACCTTCACAGGCCATACCCACCAGTGGCGTCTATTGACCGACACCTCAACCGTTTCGCTGGATAACGCCGCCGCCGTCCAGTCCAGCATTCGCGACATTGAGACCCGGCTCGTGAACAACTTCCTGCAGGTGGACTCCAGTCTAGTGGAGATCATCGCCGCCTACCAGGCAGAACTGGACGTGGCCCAGGTGTCGCTCTTCCTGTTGGCGTTCCAGGCATTTGTCTTCTCCCTGCTCGTACTGGTGCTGTTGGGCAGCTTCCTGAACAGCGCGACCAGAGCGGAAACAGTAGCGCTGAGTCGCCGTGGCTACTCCCGCTGGCAGCTGACCGGCCTGTTCGCGGCCGAAACGGCCCTGATGGCCGTCGCCGCCGCCATTCTGGCTCCGTTGGCAGCCTACGGCATCTTGCTGCTCTGGGCCGGCCTGGCCGACCAGAACGTTGCCGGCGGGCTATCGTCCAACGCCTGGCTGCTCGGCAGCGCAGGGGTGCTGCTCGGATGGCTTACGCTGGTCTTCATGCGCCATGTCGCTGTGGGCAGTCAGAGCAAGGAAATGGTGTCCGCCTACACCGCGCCCGCCAAACGACCGCTCTGGCAGCGCGCATTTCTGGATCTCATTCTGGTCGTCGGTGGCGCTGTTCTCTACTGGCAAGGCGCGTCGGGTAATCTGGGCTTGCTGAGCGGGCAACAGTCGATTGCCGGGTCGGCCGATCCGCTGCTGCTGCTGGGACCGACCATGCTGTTGCTGGGCGGCGCGCTGTTATTCCTGCGCCTTTTCCCGCCGGTTGTGCGCTTCTTCGCCAACCGGTTCGGCCGAGGCGAGGCGCTCGCCACGCCGTATGAGCTGGCCCATCTTGGCCGCGATCCAGTCGATCCCGGTCGCGCTGTTCTCGTCATTTCTGTCGCCCTGGGCCTCATCCTTTTCTCGGTGCTGTCCCAAAGTTCGCTGGCAGCGCGGCAGCTGGAGATGGCCCATTACGTAGCCGGGGCCGATGTCCGCGTAGGGCTGCCCAACGCCGCGAGCGAAGACGCGTACGCGCAGCTATCGGCGCTGGATGGCGTCGCTGCGGCATCGCCTGTCTATGTGAACGCCCGCACGCGCTGGGCGCCGGAACTGGCGCGGCTGGTGACGCTGTTGGCCGTTGAGCCTGACTCGCTGACCGGCGTAGCCGCCTTCGCGCCCGGCATCAGTAATCTGTCACTCAACGATATCCTGCCCGCTCTCGCTGCCCCTGCCCCCAACGCGCTGCCCGCCGTCTTCTCGTTCGACAGCTACCCGCCGGACAAGCAAGTGGGCGACATCGTGACCTACGTTGTTGGTACCGAACAGGTCGACTTTGAAGTGCGCGGCTTGATCAGTCGTTTTCCTGCGGTCGATGGCCCATTTATTCTGACCAATCTCGCCTTTCTGGAAGAGCGGGTTGACCTGGCCCAACTGCGCGAGCCGTGGGTTGGACAGAAAGAGCTGTGGATTGAAGCAGAGGGTGACGCGGGCGAACCGATTGAAGCGGCCATCGGTGCGGGCGAGGGCGCGCCCGGCAGCTTTGTGTCCGGGACGGCTGCCGCTGTCACCCGCCGCCTGCAAACCGATCTCGTGGGACAACAGACGATGGCCGCCTTCCGGTTGAACAGTTGGACGGTCGGCCTGACCAGCGTCCTCGCCTTCGCACTTATCTTTTTCTTCGTCGCTCGCCGTCGCCTGGCCGAGTTCAACATCCTGGCCACCATCGGCACGTCCAACCGCCAACTATGGCAGATGGTCTGGCTGGAGGGGCTGGTCGTCGTGGGTCTCGGGCTGCTGGCGGGCACCATTCTGGGCATCACGCTGGCGACCATGATGCGACCACTGCTGTCCCAAACCCTGACAGATGCTGTCGGCGGCGATGCGATTCAGTCGCTCGTCTTCGACTGGACCGCCCTGCTGCCCATGTACGGCCTGTTGATCGCCGGCTATCTGCTGGCGCTGCTCATCGCTCGCCTCACTGCTCGCCCAACCAGCGGCCTCACTTCCATGCAGTTAAGCGCCGACCAGATTTGACCCGCCAGGCCGCACAAGAGGAAATAGTCATGACCGATTCGCCATTCATTCTCTGTGACAACCTCGTCAAGATATACAAGATCGCTGATCTGGAGGTCGTGGCCCTACAAGGGCTGGACCTGCAGATTGAACAGGGCGAGATGATGGCCCTGGTAGGCGCATCCGGCTCCGGCAAGTCGACGCTGCTGAACGTCATCGGCGGTCTGGACGTACCCAGCGCGGGCAAGGTATCGGTCAACGGCCGCGATCTACTGCAGCTGAATGACAAGGATCGCGTCAACTACAAGCGGGAAACTGTCGGTTTCGTCTGGCAGCAACCGTCGCGCAATCTGCTGCCTTACCTGTCGGCACGCGAGAACGTTGAGCTGCCGATGATGCTCAGCGGTCGCAGTAACTCAGAACGCCGCAGCCGTTCGCTGGAGCTGCTCGATCTGGTTGGGCTGGCCGACCGAGCGGACTTCCGTCCCGACCGGCTCTCCGGCGGCCAGCAGCAGCGTGTGGCCCTGGCCATCGCCCTGGCCAACAATCCGCCGCTGCTTCTGGGCGATGAGCCGACCGGACAGGTGGATACCGAAACAGCCAGCGCTCTGTTCGACGCGCTGCGAAACATCAATCAGACGCTGGGCACGACCATCATGATTGTCACCCACGACCAGCGCGTGGCGAACCGGGTCGACCGGGTGGTCGCCATCCAGGACGGCCGTATCAGCACCGAGATTCGCCGCGACCGCAGTCTGGCCGACGGCACTGTCACCGAAGAAGAGTGGGTGGTGCTCGATCGCGCCGGTCGTCTGCAGATGCCTCGCGCCTACGTTCAGTCGCTGGAGATGGAAAAGCGCGTCAAGCTGCGATTGGAAGATGATCATGTCTCCGTCTGGCCCGGTCAGCAGGCGGCTGAATTGGCTCCTGCCGGCCCCGCCCAGCCCAACGCCACAGAAGAGGAAAACGGCACTTCGTATTGGCGGGCGCCCAAGCTAACGCTCGCCAACGGAGACGACAAACCGGCAACCACCGGCGCTCGCGTCTACGAACGAAGCAATACACCAGCGGTAGTGGTCGATGACCTGACCCGCTATTTCGAGATGGGAGATGAGATCGTCCACGCCGTGGACCATGTCAGCCTGGAGATTCCCAGCGGGACGATGGTCGTTCTGAAAGGGCCGTCCGGCTCCGGCAAGACCACACTGTTGAACCTGATTGCCGGACTGGATGATCCGACATCCGGCAGTGTGGCCATCAACGGCCGCCCGCTGACCGAATTCGACCGGGACGAGAAGATTGAGTTACGCCGCCACGACATTGGCTTCGTCTTCCAGACGTTCGGGTTGGTGCCGTTCTTGTCGGCGGCAGAGAATATTGAGGTGCCACTGCGCCTGGTGTTGACTGCCCCCGACGAGCGGCGACAGCGAACGGACGAAGTGCTGGAGATGGTCGGGCTGCAGCAGCGGGCCGGCCACCGCATCTTCGAGCTTTCCGGCGGCGAGCAGCAGCGCATCGCCCTGGCCCGCGCCCTGGCCAACCATCCGGCGCTCCTACTGGCGGACGAACCAACGGGCCAGCTGGACACAGCCACCGGCCACGCCATCATCGACCTGATTCGCAGCTTTGTGGAAGACACCGGGGTGACGGCCGTCATCGCCAGCCACGACCCGAAGGTCGTGGAAGCGGTCGATATCGTCTACTCCATGCAGGATGGCAAGCTGATTGAGACGATGGACCAGCGCACGCCAGACAGCGCAGCTTAGGTAGGCGAGGCGATATCAGTCAGCCGGAACTCCGGCTCCTTGGTAGGCACAAAGCCGGGATCCCGCCACGGAGTGAAGCGCATAAAAACGCGCATCACGTTCCATCCCAGGCGCACCACCCACGGATAGTTGAGCAGGTAAGCGTACTTTGAGGCCCAGGTGCGGAGACGCAGCTGCTGGAACAGGCGTTGCCGCTTCAGATAGTCGGGATAGCGGGCAAAGCTGAAATCCTCGCGGGCGAAGGCGTCGATGATCATATCGGCCGCCGGGCCACCATACCCCAGCGCGAATGTAATCCCTTCACCGAACAGCGGATCGACTCCAGCCGCGTCTCCAACAAGCATGACGCGCGGCTGGGCGAACACGCCTTCCGACGACCACCAGCGAATCGGGTGCCCTTTCAGCTTGTAGTCGGACATCTTGCGGTGCCGTTCCGCCATCGACTCCGTCAACACACCCTTCAGGTCGGCTTTCGGTTTGTCCGGGACGGCTCGGCTGTCGAAAACGCCCCGGTTCATATAGGACTCGCCATTCACGAAGCTGGGGAAGTCCCAATAGTAACCCTGCAAATCCTCGTCCATCGGGGTGAAGTCAAAGACGGCCACGCCATCGCGGAACTCCGGCTGCGTGTTGCCATTCTCCGGCGTCAGCACCTCAATGAGCCGGGCGACGCGGGAGTCATCGTCCCACTTCAACTTCCGGCGCACGAAGCTGCGTGATCCATCGGCCCCTACGACGACCCGCGCGTGGAAGGTCGCCTTCTCAGTGACCACCTCAACATAGTCGTCGTGGGGCGTAATGTCGACCACACCCTCGCCCTGCCGGATCTGGACGCCCAGCTTCTCCGCCGTCTGCACCAGCCAATGGTCAAACTCATCCCGGCGCACAATGACGAAGACAGGGTTGCCATAGAACGAGTAGCTCTTGTCGTGGTAAAGCAGGCGCACTTCCTTGACGGAAAAGTGCTTGACATCCAGCGACAACCCGAGGTTGGCCAGGATGTTCTGGCCAAAGTGAGTGATCCCGCCGCCACAGAGCTTCTCGCGCGGATGGACCGCCTTGTCCACCATGACGATTCGTTTCGCCCAGGCTGGATCGCTCTTGATCAAATGCAAGGCGGTTGAGGTACCCGAAGGCCCCGTTCCAACAATTAGAACATCAACTTGCTGCACTTCAGACATGCTTATTTGACTCACCTACGATGGGCAACCGTTATCAAAGGCCCACCAACTGACTCTATCTGGATATTACTCACCGACGACTGCCGGGAGCAAGGAGTTCTCGCCGAGCTGGATCGACTCTACCTGTCGTCGCATCGGCCGTTCCCTTCAACGCTTCCACATTGCCGGCGACATCAGTCGCCTGGGAACGAAACTCGTACACCTGCGCCGCGTTGGGGGCAACAAAACTGGCGGCTCCCAGCGGCGTGGCCGAGAGCCAGCGCACCCAGTTTTCGCCAGTGGCGCGATAGTCAACATTATAGATCATGATGCCGGAAGCGGCATCCGTCCCCGTCCAACTCAAGCGGTAGGAGTTGGTGAACGGGATGAAGAATGGCGATTCCACGGACGAGACCGGGGCACCTCCGTCCACGCGAATCTGGCTTGCCGCGCCCCACACCGGCGGGCCGCTCGACCAGTCGAGCACAATGCGCCAGTACAACAGCGGGTAGTCAGCGATGAAACTGTAGGTCGCTTCTGTCACGGCGCCGGGCCATGCTTGTTCGGCCACCATATTGGCAAACGCCGGATCGGTGGCCACCTGCAGCTTCGTTTGCTGGATGCCTTCCGGATTTGACAACGACCAGCGGAAGGTCACGTCCCGCCCCAACCAGTCGCTGCCCACCGGAGCATCGTTGACTACGGCAGGCACCGGCACACTGGTAACTGGGCGCAAGCGAATCGCGTCGAACCAGACCCCGACGCCAGAGTCAATCGATGACACGTCGGTCAGACGAACCTTGTTGCTGTTGCCAGCGTTAAGCGTGTACTCGCCCAGCGGAATCCAGAGGCCGACGTTTTCGTTCTGGTCAATGGCCTTGGTCGTCGTGCCGCCGGCGTGGGTGATGATGTATTGTGCGCCCCGTGTTTCGGAGCGTCCGGTGCGACAGTAGGGAACGTAAGCGTCGATGGTGTAGCGGCCGTCCGCGGGTACGTCGAGACGCCATTCGCCCCAGTTGGTGCTGGCTGCAGGTTCGGTCGTCGACCACGTGTAGTAGGCGTTCAGGTCAAAACCGCACATATAGGGCGGCACCTGCCAGTTGGCATTGCTCTTGGAGAAGGCCGGGCTTAATTCATCCACATAGATATAGGGCGAAACGAGGCCAATGTTGTTGGCCACGCGCTGACGCCACTCCGGCAGCAGCCGGAACGCCTGGTTGCCCGGGCACTCAGTCGTGCCGTAAACGTCACGATGGCCCATCATGTTAGGCAAGCCCCAATCGATATTGGGCAGCGTATCGCTGGCGTCAAAGACATTGATGTCCCGCTGATCCGCCTTCCAGGAAAGCAGGTCGACGGCCGAATTAGCCATGGCCGGCGGCGGCTCAATACCCGGTATCCCGTGGTCGGGATCGGTAAACGTTCCCAGCAGTGACAGGGCCATCGTCCCGGCGTTGGCGCCTGCCGCGTGGGTACCCACTACATCATCGCCACCGAAATGCCCTTCATAGAGCACACCATTTGGATCGACGAGGTAGTTGTAGCCGATATCGCCCCAGCCGCGACTGTAGGTGTGGAAGTTCCAGATCGCCCGCACCGTGGCCGCCCAGTCCGGGCTGTTGTTGGCCGAGACCGTGTGGTGGACGATCAGGTGGGTGACCGGTTCATACTCCAGCCCCTGTGAGTAGGTGCAATCCGAATGTTGACACCATGCATTGCGACTGACGACAAAAGGCTTGGGATAACTGCCGTCATCCGGCAGCAGCCCTTCCGTCCCGTTCTCCAGATTCAGCGACTCCTGCGCAGTAATCAACTCATCCGCCGTCGGGCCGTCGGTCGAATTGATGAAAGTCAGACGCAGTTCACGCAGCAGCGATTGCGCCGTAATGCCAGCCCCCGAAGTCGTGATCATGTACTGAACAAAGCGGTGGGTCTTGTCGGCCGCCGGAACCACAAGCATCTCGCCCACGATATCCGGGTCGTCTGGCAGCATCCAGTCCGTCTGACCATGAATGTCCTGCCACGGCTCCCAGCGACGGCCGTCGGCACTGGTCCGCAGCTGCAGTTCCAGCTCCGCAAACTCTGACACGTCGGCGATCCATTGGGGGACGACTGCGTTAAACGGAATCGGGGCTTCGAGCGGCTCCGAAACAAAGATGCCGCTGGAAACTGATGACTCCTGGATCAATCCTTCACCGGTGACCGACATCCCTTCCAGCGTTTGCGCCGCGAAGGCGTCGGAGGCGATCACCACATCCTCGATCAAGGCATCGGGCGCATCAGTCGCGCCGAGGTTCCCGGCGCTGTCGCAAGCAGCCAGAACAGCCACAATCATGATGAGTAGCGGAAGGAGAAGCGTGTGGCGCAAGCGCCGAAGGGGAGCGGTCATTGTTTCACATACCCCGAAGTCGCCAAGACGTCAGGCGAAGTCATGAAACCATTGTAACAAAACGTAGCCACAGAGTATACCGTGTAAGCGCTTGTCCAGCATCTCCTGATCTAGAAGTGTGGGGGGTCGTGGGCTACGTCAGGATGTTCGCTATGCGACTGAAGAACGCGTATTTCCGCCATTCGTCCTTATTTCCAATGACATAAAAGCGACGTTTGCCGCGGCTGGCCGCCACGTTCAGGAGGTTCGGTTTTTCTGAAGCCCAGCGCTTGGCTCCCGGACGATTCGGATCACCGCCAAGCACAAGTATGGCTACATCTGCTTCCTTTCCTTGAGCAACATGGATCGTGCCTGCATGGGCAATGTACTTATCATGCTTCCGCGCCAAGGGATATAGGCGCTTGGCGACATCTCTAAAAGGAGTCAGTAGTAGGATTTCTCCGGGCGAAATTCCATGCTCAATGAGCGACTGGAGGAGATGCTCCAAGCGAGCTCCTTCAGACGGCACCCAATGACCCTGACTATTTGGGCTCGCCACATGGAGCCAGGCACTGGCGGGTAGTGAGGTCGTCTCTTTTCCGTTCTGCGTGCCATAGACCATTGCGCCACCGTAGGCAATCTGATTGCAGATGTCGAACATTGGTTGTTGACAACGGCGATGGACACGAAGCGGTGCCCCAACCCATACACGTTGCACGTCAGTCTCATGATACGTACCGATCGGATTCACGGTATCGGCCAGTATTTGCAAGGAGGTCTTTGCCGGAACCCACTGGTCATCGACACCATAATGCCGTCGCAATGTCTGCTGGGCGGCCAACGGAAGCGTTTCAACAGGCTCAAGTTGGTGGGGGTCACCCAATACGATAGTTCGTCTGCCGCGCCATATGGCACCGGCCGCCGCCTGTGGAGAGGCTTGGCCCGCTTCATCAATAATGACCCAGCCCAATTCTTCCGATCCCAGACGATAGAACAGTCGTCGAAATGAGGCAAAGGTCGTTGAAATAACAGGAACGACCATAAACAGGGAGGCCCAGGCGGACCTGTTTGCCGCAGGCGAGTTGTTGCCCGATGGACCACCCGAAATCATATCCCTGATAACCCAGAAGTTGTCGCGCATTTGTGATGCGTTCGCCTGGATGAACGCCTTATGCAAGTGCAATGCAGCCAAAAATAGATCGGTCCGCGCCTTATTCCAGGCGGTGTCACCCCAGGGAGAAGATAACTCCCGATAATCATCACTGGCTTCTAGCTGCTCTGGGCCGAGAATATGATGGCCAAACAATCGCTTTGCCTCAGCAATCGTGCTCTCGGCAACTGCCAGTTGATGTTCGGCGTCGCTCCTGGCTAACTCAGCTTTGTGCAGGCGCTACCCGCCGCTTTCACCAGTTTCAGCTGGCTGACGTGACGCTCCGCAATCTCCGCCCTGCGCGCCTCAACTTCCTCCAACTTACGCACCAGCGAGAGATCCCGTTCCCGCCATTCTCGCAACGCCTTACCCCAGGTGAAGACAATGACCCAAAACCCGGGTGAGAGCTGACGGTGTTCCTGTCGTTGTTGCTTAAGCGCGACAATACTTGCGTCGAATGCGCTCACCACATTTTCGGTGTGTTTCGCCTGCGCATCTAGCGTCGCATGTTGGCCCTTGATCGCTTCTAGGTCGGTCGTACGAGCTTCCCACTCGCGCTGAAGTTCGTCCCTTTGCGCGATGGCGTCGTAAACTTGTTGGCGCTCAGCCCGCAGTCTGGCTTCCGCTTTTTGCTTTGCTTTAAAGGCTTTGACAGCATCGGACCACGACACGCTTGAATTTGCCTGCTCGGTCAAATACCCCAGAAATCCTGCCTCAAGCAGTGACCCACTTTTGCTTCCATTTTTCTTGAACCTTTCAGGCCCATACCAGAAGCGACTTATAAACTCCCTTCCATTGCTCATGTTCCCCAGCCGGGCAGACAACAACGCCCACGCATCACGTTGTAACAGTTGCTCCGCAAAGTCAGCAAAATAGAGGTCATCATCTATAAACTGATCGGCAATGGCGCTCTTGGCGGGTATCTCCAACGTCACATTCTCAACTGCCCCGTTGTTACTGGAGGCAATAACGATTTCGAATCCGGTCAGATCCTCGCGCAGAACATGCATGTTGCGCTGATACCTGCCATAGGTCCAGCTCTCTGTGCGTAGGAACGCGTCGCCAGGTTTCCTGAGCCGGGCCAGCCGCTCAGCACGGGCCACAATAACACTCGCAATGAGGTCGCGTACAAGCGTAGTCTTACCTGTGCCAGGCGGGCCGTTGATCGAGAACAGTCCTGCTGCATCCATCAGATTCGACAGGGCGACGTTACTCGCCAATTGCTGACTGAAGTAGAGGGGATGGTTGATCTCGCTGGGCCAGCGACCCTTAGGAAACCTATCAGGTGCGAGATGCTCAACAACAAAAGAGTCCGACTCGCGCACATCCACGCGGTGTTCAATCGCACTTTTCGATGGCACTCCGTCTAGTAGACAACTAAGCCCACGTCCAATGTTTCCGTGCCTCGTTTGTTTGGAGAGATCAGCAAGCTCCTTGAAATAGAAGCTGTTCAGAAAGTCATTGTCGCTCTCCGTGTCGTATTCTTGCTGGCGCTGGACGGGCACCCGATAGGACTTAATGCGAACTGCCTGACTATCGGCAAATGACCCAGCACCTATCTTGGAAACAAGTGCGTCACTGATGGACAAGAGCTCAGCGACCGATAGAGGAGGCATGTCTCCACTCAATGATTCTTGGGAATCAATCTTATTGTCCCCTTCAATTGCACCTGACATGAAACCCAGGTAGGCTGTTAATTCATAGCCGACCTCGTCAAAGTCGTCTAGCCAATCCGCACTCGCAGGGCCGGGATCGAGTGTGCGCGCAGTCGCCCAAGCGCATGACGATATAACCAGTGTTGATGGCTGCACTCGGCCATCATGATCGACAACAAAAGACAAGCTGCAACTCTCACCCCAGAACGGCTGTGATTCACTATCAAGGGAGTCTCGCCCCAATTCTGATTCAAGAATTCCGCGAATGCTCTCAAGCTGGTAGACACCACACAGTATCTGATGATTCCATGTCTGATTAGGATAGAGTGGCATCGTCTGCAGCCGGTGTCCGCCTTGCCAGGGCAGTAGTAGTTTTGGGCCTACCGGAAAGACTGGGGCTTTGGTATCGGTGGGATCGATCCGGGGAATCGTCTGAGGTGAAAAGAACTCAATCGCTCGCCAGTATGCGAGTACCTGTGCTTTCTCTTGATTCGAGCGTTTGGCCATTGGTTGCTACTTACTTGAGGACGAGTGGGTGCATTCTGCCCACCCATCGTAACGGGCGATCCTTATGATGAGCCTAAAGGTGAGCTTTCGGTCAAAGGACTGCTCTAATACCCCGCCACCACATCGACCCGATCCCGCAGCGGCCGTCCTGCCGCCGCTGCGTTCAGCAGCGTAGCCAGATGGGTCATGCGCAGGCGGGCCGTCTCGTCGGCCGCCCCACCCCGGTGGGGGCTCATGATGACATTGTCAAGCTCATGAAAGGGGTAAGTGGAAGGCCGGTGGAAGGCGCGGGCGGCCTCGTTAGGCGGGTAGCTGTACCAAACGTCCAGCCCCGCAGCATGGAGTGAGCCGTCATTCAGTGCGTGGAAAAGGGCCGCCTCGTCCACAATTTGCGCCCGACCGATATTCACGAGGACACAGTCCGGCGGCACAAGCGCCAGCTCCTCCGCCCCCAGCAAACCGTCGGTCTCCGGCGTATGCGGCAGACAGATGACGACCGCCTGTGCTTGAGGCAGCAAGGACAGCAGATCTGCCGCTGGGTGAACCGTGACACCGTCCGCCGTGTCGGTTGGTTGGTCTACCCGGCGACGCGTAGCCAGCACTCGCATGCCCAGCACTCGCAGCGCCCGCGCCACGCGCTGCCCAATCGCGCCATAGCCCAACACCAGCGCCGTCTTGCCTTCGAGCAGGACCGACGGGCCGGGGCGCTCGTAGCGGATGCGCCAGTCGCCGGCGCGGAGCGCATTATCGTAGCGAATGGTGAACTTGGCGGCTGCCAGCAGCAGCATCAAGGCCAACTCGGCCACAGGCGCAGCATTGTGGTGCAGGTTGTGGACAGCGATGTCGGGAAAGTCCCTCAGCAACGTTCGCGTCTCCTCAGGCAGGCCGGCCCAGGGAATGATCAGCGTGGTCAGGTTCGGGCTGGCTTCCAGCTCAGCGCGGGTCGGCCGACCAGCCACCAGAACCTGGTAAGCGGCCGTTTCCGGGATGTCCGAGCCACTCGTCATCACCAGAGGCGCCTGCAGCGCGGCGAACAGATGCTCCCGCTCCACATCACTCAACGGCTGTTGAAAGTGGACGGCGAGCGGCGTGTTGGATGGGTCATTCGCTTGCATGGCCGCAATTGTCTCCAAATAGGCGGATTTGGCCACGCCGGGAAAGTGAATTACGAGGTGTTGGCGGCCGTCACTTCCGCCAGCCAGCGCTCAGTGGCCCTGGGCGAGGTGAGTCGGTGCAGGTCCAGGTGAGCGTACGCGGGTTCCTGCAAATCAGCCAGTACCATTTTGCGCTTCTTCTCGTGAGTCTGAATAGCGTACAGCAGGAGGGAGTCGCGGCTCAGGAACTGATTGCGAAAGCTCTCCCGGTTGCCGCCCCACAGCTCCTCACGGGTCACGACGCGCCGCCACGTCCGCCACCACAACCGCCACAGAGCCAGCGACAGCGGGTAGTCGAGCCAGACCAGCGTGTCGGCCCGGCCCCAGATCAGGTCGCGCGTCTTGCGCCGGTTCCCCGCCACCACCCAGCGTTCCCCGGCCAATATCGGAGCCAGACGCGCTCGCAGCTCATTGTCCGGCACGAGCGTCCAGTCCGGCCCCCAAAGATAAGCGTCCAAATCAACACAAGTGCCGCCCAGGATAGGGGCAAGACGGGCCGCCAGCGCGCTCTTGCCAGAGCCGCTGGTGCCGACAATGGCGACACGTTGCATATCTGCCTAACTTAGCAAGCCAAACGCCCGCACAGGAAACGTCCCAAACGCCTTTACCTTGACCGGCACCGCGAAGAAACGGAAGCCGCTATCTGGCGAAACGCCTTTACCTTGACCGGCACGGCAAAGAAACGGAACGCATCGGAGCTGGGCCAGACCGGTTAAATGCTCGGCGATGGGAATATCGGCGGCCAACAGAGTAGAGTGGACAGGTCGGTTCCCGCCGGATGTGTCGTCGATGTTGTGGGAGTCGATGCCAACCAAGCCGACCTCCTTCGCGCAGCCACTCGGCCGCCTCGCCGGTCAGGAATGATCAACCCTCAAATTCTGCTCTTCTCAAGGCCGACCAACGCCGCGCCTTCTTCGCGCAGCCACTCGGCCGCATCGCCGGTCAGAAAAGGATGACCCTCGAAGTACTGCTCCGTTCGCCAGTGGCGCGACCACCCAGTATCGATCAGGACCGCCTTATGTGTTACGTCCAGCCCGGCAAACGCTGCTTTATCAACGGCCGTCTGCCCCAGCGGGATACGCACTACCACTGCTGCCTGAAATGGGCCATCGATCGGCAGTTCAGAATCAGATCTTTCCCGTCAGCATAGCGATGGAACGGCACGTCCACGTAGGTCCGGTGTTCAACTGTCATCCGGCCGATGTGGAACTCCGCCGGATCATAGAGTGCGAGACGCTTCGCGCGACGGTAGTGTTCAGGACGTGCGTTCGCTTGACCAAACACGTCTCGCTCGTCGTTTCACTCGGATAGTCGTCAATCCAGAGAGCCCAGCATTCCAGGGCATCGCCCAGTTCAGTCTGTGTTCGTGTGAAGCTGGATTCGTCTGCTGACGCCCGTTCAAGACCTTCCTCTGAAGCAATAAGTGTATCCAGCAAGCGATGATCTCGGGCCGCAGACGCGGCGCAGGAAGCCCCCTGTAGGCGATCATACCGTCTTCAACAACGTGGCTAACGTCTATCAGGTTCACTGCTCATTGTCGCCGGGAACTTCTGCAGCGCTGTTCTCCCCCACGAAGAGCTTAAGCACCGAGGGTCACACACCATCATGCTCCCGCCATCAACTCGCCTACAGCCGGAAACCGAGCCGGGCCGACACCCGATCGGCCGCCACCATCACCTGCCGGCCAATCTCCGGCACCTGCCCCGGCGTCACCCGCGACTTGGGACCGGCAATGCTGAGCGTGGCCACAACCTGGCCGTCGTGGTTGTAAACCGGAGCGGCAATAGCTACCAGCCCGACTTCCAACGTCTCGTCCGCCACGCTGTACCCTCGCGCTCTCGTCTCCGCCAGCTCGCGCCGGAGCGTTTCCCCGTCGGTTATCGTATGAGACGTTACCGGAGATGGCACGTCTGGCAACAACTGGCGCACCATCTCGTCCGGCACAAAAGCCAGCAACGCCATGCCCGTGTGATGCGGCATGGAGCGGCCAGCGGCTGCCTAGCGACGGCACGCCGCTGACCAGATGGGCGCCGACGATTTCATCAATGACCAGCATCTCCCGGCCGGAGAGAATCTCCAACGATGCCGTTTCCCGCGTGTCGGCCGCCAGCGCTTCCAGCTCCGGACGGACGATGTCGCGCAGGTTATTGGCCCGCAACGCCCGCCCGCCCAACATGACCACGTCCGGCCCCAGCATGTAGCTCTCGCCATCCGGCCCGCGGGCCACCATACCCTCGCTCTCCAGCGCCGACAGCAGACGGAAGGCAGTCGTCTTGTTCAGATCAACTTCCCGCGCCAACTCAGACAATCCCCATGTCGGGTGATTGTCGTCGAACGCCTTGAGCAGGCTGAGCGCACGCAGAACGGACTGCGTGCCCGGATACGCTTTAGTGGTCATAGCAGAGAGCCTTACGCTCAGTCAGTCGCCGGCTCTTCCTCGGCGGCCGTTTCCTTGCCCTTGCCCGATTGCAGCCGCTCGCGCGGCTTGTGCACTTCAATGGAACCCACACCCAGCGGCTGCCACTTCTGCTTGATCTCGCCGCTGCGCAGCCGGTGCTCGCCACCGCCGCGCTCGTGGACCTGAGAGAACCCTTCCGGCTCGATCGACATGCGGTCGCCTTCCAGCAGCGCCAGCACACCTTCCTGGCCCGGTTCCGGCCGCGGCTCGATCAGCGCATCCTGGGCGCTGATCTCATACGGGATCGTAATCCAGCGGTTCGGTGTAGGTGGTCATGAATCCTTCGAAGTTGCGCAGCACCACTTTGCCCGGCGCCTGTGAGACGACGTAGTTGGGCATGACCGGAATCTTGCCGCCGCCGCCCGGCGCGTCCACCACATAGGTCGGCACGGCGTAGCCGGAAGTATGGCCGCGCAGCCCTTCCATGATCTCGATCCCCTTGCTGACCGTCGTGCGCAGATGGCCGGAACCTTCCACGAGGTCGCATTGGTAGAGGTAGTAAGGCCGCACGCGGATCTTCACCAGATCGTGGACCAGTTTGCGCTGGATGTTGACCGAGTCGTTGATCCCCGCCAGCAGCACGCTCTGGTTGCCCAGCGGCACGCCCGCCCGCGTCAGCCGGTCAGCAGCCGCCGCCAGTTCCGGCGTGATCTCCTTCGGATGGTTGACGTGGATGTTCAGCCAGAACGGATGGTACTTCTCCAGCATCTCGCAGAACTCTTCGGTGACGCGCATGGGCAAAAAGACCGGCACGCGGGAGCCGATGCGGATGATCTCCAGATGGGGAATGGCCCGTAGACGGCCGAGAATCATGTCCAGCAGTTTGGGAGCCAACACCATGGGATCGCCGCCAGAGAGCAGGACGTCCCGAATCTGCGGCGTGTTTTCAATGTACTCAATCTGGGCGTCGAACTCGGCCCGGCTGAACGTCTGGGTCGGATCACCGACAATGCGACTGCGGGTGCAGTAGCGACAGTAGCTGGCGCACTGCGTCGTCACCAGCATCAACACCCGGTCGGGGTAGCGATGGACCAGCCCCGGTACCGGCGAATGTTTGTCCTCGGCCAGCGAATCTTCCATCATCG
Source organism: uncultured Chloroflexia bacterium (assembly GCA_963715935.1). Lineage (GTDB taxonomy): Bacteria > Chloroflexota > Anaerolineae > Promineifilales > Promineifilaceae > Promineifilum. The sequence continues at coordinate 60,497 of CAVQSM010000017.1, forward strand.
ACTGAAACGGCACCATCTCGCTGGCGGTCGGAATGACCTGCTTGCGGACCGGGCAGTTGGGGTCGTCGGGGTCGATCAGGCTGGCAAAGTACGGCGTGATATCAACCCGGAACAGGCCGTCGGTACTCAGCGCCTTGCGCTCGGACTCCGTCAGGTTAATCACCTTACCCAGCTCGTCGACACTATTGAGGCGGTGGCTCATCTGCCAGCGCCAGTCCATCCACTGTTCGTCGGGCACGTCGGCCCAATACGGGGCACGGGTGTGGACTTCATCGGTCAGGGGGCTGCTGCCATATTTGGACATCGTCTGTTGCTCCTCTTGCCGCACTCAGTCGTCGCGGTTCATATTATGAAATAGCGGTTCACAGATGTGATTATAGCTGAGATCTCTATCTCACGGCAAGAAATCTGGGGGGTCTTAAGGGCAACAAAAAAGCGGCCGGGTGATCGTCTCACCCGGCCGCCAAACTCAATTAGGCTACCAAACGCAATGGCGTCACGCTACCAGCCGATCGCCATCTCCGCATTCATCGTCGCCGCGTCCGCCCAGGGTAGATCGCGCACGTACTCGTTGTTCTCGTCGACCAGAATCTGCTTCGGCTGAATCGGCTCCTCACCCAGCTCAAAAGCAATAATGATAATTTCTTCGCCCGCCTGAATCAGGTGGGCCGCCGCGCCGTTCATGGCGATGTAGCCGGAGCCACGCTCGCCGGGAATGACATACGTCTCCAGCCGCGAGCCGCTCGTATTGCTGACCACCAGCACCCGCTCCCCGGCCCACAGACCAACCCGGTCCATCAAATCTTCGTCAATTGTGATACTGCCGACGTAGTTGACGTCTGCTTCAACGACCGTCGCCTTATGAATTTTTGCATGCATTAACCATCTCATACCAAAGAGTGTAGCTGATATTCGTATGAAATGGCTTAGAGTGTAGGATTTTTCGCGGGCAGTGACGGCGCAGGCAAGCGGCTGTCCACTTCCTGGGACTGCCCGGTTGCTACCTGACAGATCCAGTCCGATAGGCGCGGACGAGCTGCACTACGTCCTCCGCAGGCAAACCATGCCGCACCCGTCCTAACCGCCCGATCATGGTCTCCGCCATCAGCAAGCTGTTGAGGATCGCTTCCTCCACCGACTCAACGACAGCCAGGGCAAAGTCGCTCATGATGGACTGCTCGAACAACACAGGCCGTTCGGCCACCAGCGACTCAGGCCGGTCCGGTATGCGATTGGTCGTCGAAAAAGCGATGACGAAATCGCCGCTGCCGCCATGACAGGTGCTGCCCGTGCGGGCCAGACCTAACGCCGCCCGGCGGCACAACCGGCCCAACTGCCGCGCATCCAACGGCGCATCGGTCGCCAGCACAATCATGATCGAACCGTCCTCTGGTCGTGGCACGTATCCCGGCGGCGTCAGCGAACGGCCGACCGGCACCCCCGCTATCGTCAGCTCTTCCGGACGCCCGAAATTTGTCTGCACCAGCGTCCCAATCGTATAGCCCCCGGCCCGAGCAGGCAGCACCCGGCTGGCCGTGCCGACACCGCCCTTCCAGCCATAGCAGATCGTGCCCGTTCCCGCGCCAACTGAACCTTCAGCCACCGGGCCGCCCGCTGCAGTTTGCAGCGCTTCGCGCACATGGCTCAGACCAATCGACCGTCCCTGCAAATCGCTCAAATAGCCGTCGCTCGTCTCCCCCACCACCGGATTGACGCTGGCGTAGCCCCGGTAGCCGCTCTCGGGAAACCCCACGCCAATGTGGGGGGTCTGCTCCGTCGCAATCGTCAGCAGCGCGTCGGCCACCCGGGGCACGTTCATGGTGCCGGTCAGGGCGACCGGCGTCTCGATATGGCCCAGCTCGCGCACCTGCTCGAAGCCGGTCACCTTGCCGAAACCATTGATCGTGTGGACGGCCGCTGCTACTTTTTCCTCATAGACATTGCCGGGATGAGGCACAACCACCGTCACGCCAGTGCGGAACGGCCCGCTGCCGGGCCGCCACGTGGTGTCATCCGGGTTCGGCTCGCCCTCAATCAGCGTCACGTGCCCCACCGCCACCCCGGCTACATCGGTGATGGCGTTGTGTGGGCCGGGCCGCAGGACGCTCTCGTAGATACCAAGGTCGCGCAATCGGGGCATGGGGTTAGCCCCGCAGAATCGGCCGCGTCAGGCAGGTCGCCCCGCCCTCGGCTTTCAGTGACATCTCGTCGCCGCGGTAGGCGATCACGTCGCATCCCGCCTCTTCCAGACGCCGCCGGGTCACGAGATTGTGGTCCAGCATGACCACCTTTCGCGGGGCCAGCGCCAGCACGTTGGGTCCCATCGTCAGGAACTCCTCGTCCGGCACGTCGATCAGCTCATAACCGCGCTCCAGCAGCAGGTGGAAGAATGGCACAGGCAGCAGCGGCCTGTAGACGACCGCCAGATCATCGTCCACGACACTGAGGATGGACATGAGGTGTAAACAGGCGTCCGGCCCCTCGTAGTACGGCAGCGGCACCGGCAGGACCGTCACACCAAGTCCGGACAACGCCTCCTGCAGCTGGGCGATCCCGGCGGCGTTGGTGCGGAACCCTTGTCCGGCAGCGAGTGTCTGCTCGTCCAACCAGACCAGGTCACCGCTCTCGGCGCGGGCATCGCCATGGAGCGTGTAATGGATGGGTACGCCCAACCTGTCCAGCGTAGCCGCCATCGCCGCTTCTTCGCCCTCGCGCAGCACCTTACCCATCCGCAGGACAATCGCCCCCGCATCGCAAATCAACACCGGATCGTGGACGAAAATGGCGTCAGCATGGTCGCTCAGCGGCGTGTCGTGGTAGACCACCTCCGCACCCTGGGCGAGCAGCGTATTGACGAACGCATCGTGTTCCTCTTGCGCCAGAGGCAGGTTAGGTTGTTCGACGTAATGCCACAGCAGCGGATCGGCGCGGCCAAACGACTCGTCCGGTCGCCGCACCAGCACCATCTGCAAGGGCGCGACCATGCTGTGGCCGCCGTACTGTTTGCTCATCGGGTTGCTCCTTATTAGTCACGGGGAAAGCCACAACCGTCTAGAGGTAGGTGACGTGGCGCGAATTACGAAAGATGGCCGCCTGCCAGCGAGACATCTGCTCGCCGGGGTTTTTCGGGTACATGATGTTTGCTTTGTCGCTGGTGTGGAAGAGACCACAGGCGTGGGCAAGCTCATGGGCAGTCAGGGCACGCGACCGCTTGGTGGCATCGCACTGCACGGTCACGTAGTCGGTCAGCGCACCCAGCGAGCAACCATCCCGGTCCGATATAGAGCGGACGACAAAGACGGTCAATGGCGCAGCATAGCCAAACAAGCGGCCCGAAAAACTCTCGGCCTGCAGACTGCGATAGAACGAGCCGGCCACGCCAAGATCATCCGACCACGCCCCGTCCATACAGCGGACGTCCAGCGCCTCTCGCGGGGCAGCAGCGGGCGCTGTCACCACTTTCCACTCTGCCGGGACGATCTCTACCCGCGCGCCACGACCGAGAATGCGGGTCGTATCCTGAAAAGTACGCATCGCCTCGTGCTCGGCCAGGACCGGCAATCCCCGCTCGTCCCGCAGCACAATGATCCGCAGCCGGAGTCGCTTCACCGGCATGACGCCCACCAGGCACAACACGAAGTCGAACACACCTATCAGGCGATTGAAGACTTCTTTGACAATGTTGAACCCTTGATTCAGTAGACCCATACGGTGTCATTCCCCAGCTTGTCGCGGCCCGCCGTCAGGGCCAGCGTGGATTATACTGTATGGACGATACAGATGCCGCCTTACGGCTCCCATTAACGGGGCGAACCGGTTGCCGGACAGGCCCGGGCAATGATATGTTTGCTCATGGGCGGCGACAGGGAGCAGACCCCCACAACACGTGAATTCACGGCCCAACGTCTACAGATGGTGGCCGATCAGATCGAGAACCGCGGCATTACCGATGCGGCCGTTCTTGAGGCGATGCGCACCGTACCCCGGGAGCTATTCGTCCGCCGCTCCTACCTCGCCGATGCGTACATCGACGGCCCACTACCGATCATTGCCAAACAGACCATTTCGCAGCCGTTTGTCGTCGCCTATATGATCGCCGCGCTCCACCTCGCGCCGACCGATCGGGTGCTGGAAATCGGCACCGGGTCCGGCTACGCGGCGGCCGTCCTCAGCCGCATCGTGCAGGATGTCTACACGGTCGAGCGCCTCCCGGCGCTGGCCGACTACGCCCGGGCACGTCTGGCCAAGGTCGGCTATGACAACATTCACATTCGGGTGGCCGACGGAACGCTGGGCTGGCCGGAGCATGCTCCGTACAACGGCATTGTCGTCGCGGCGGGTGGGCCGTCGGTGCCACAGGCGCTTACCGATCAGCTGGCGGTAGGCGGCCGTCTGGTCATCCCGGTCGGCCGTGACCAGAACCACCAGGACCTGTACCGGCTTACCCGCGTCAGCGAGACGAACGTGGTCGAGGAGAAGCTCAGCCCGGTGGCGTTTGTGCCGCTGATTGGCGAAGCGGGCTGGGGATCGGCAGAAGAAGCCGGGGCCTAGAATGGCCACAGACTGAGAATCAGAATCGCCGCCGCCGTCACCGTCACATTATCCAGCCCAAAGACCGAGACCGCTTCAATGAAGGTGGTCACGGCCATGATCACCAGCGCGGGCAGCACCGCCGCCAGCGGCGTAATGTCCGGCGAACCCGGCATCACCCACAACGCCAACCACGTGAAGATGAACCCGGCCACGAAGAAGCCAATCGACCCCTCTACCGTGCGAATGCTGGTGTGGACGGTATAGGTGCGGCGGCCGTAAGCTGCGCCAATAACCGGCGCCAGGCCATCGCCCCAGGTCAGCGGCATGAGTGCGGCGACCATCAGCGGGGGCTGGTCCCAGAAGACCAGGGCCACAACGGCCGCTGCCAGCGGAAAGTAGACGGTGCCCAGGTTGGTACGGTTGTGGCTGGCCATCGCCGCGAAGAAGCCGAAGCGCCAATCCAACAGATTGAGCACAGCAAACGCCAGACAGGCGGCCACAAACGGCCACGGATTGTCGAACAAAAACGGCAGCGCCCAGCTGAGCATGCCGACGCCGATGTGGATTACCTTGCGGGTAAAGCTGGAGTCGTAGCCCCGCCAGCGACGAAGCCCCTCAGCCAGACCGATGATGGCAAAGATATAGACAAAGCAGATGATGAGGCCAAGCGTGTTCGTCATACGAGTTTAGAGGAGGGTGTGGGCAACCGGCTGGCGGCAGCGTGGACACTAGCCAATCAAATGGTCATACAGCATATCAAGACTGAGGTCGGGCACAACGGTCTGGGGTGTTTGCAGCGTCAGCCCGGCGGCCGCCGCGCCCAGCCGGATCGACTCCACATCAGGCAGATCATTCAGCATCCCAAACATAATCGCCGCTGTTACGGCATCTCCGGTGCCTGTCGTGTCCACCCGGCGCACGTAACGGGGTGGGAAGTAGCCAATCTCGTCAGCTGTCGCGTAATCCAGCCCGAAGTCGGACAGCGTTACGACGACATGGTCCACGCCCATATTGACAAGCCGCCGCGCCAGAGCCAAACTGGCGCTGGGGTCATGGCCAGCGTAAGGCACTTCGCACAGTTCTGCTTCCTCCGCCGCGTTCGGCACCACCAGATGCAGCCCGGACAGGAACGGTCGCAGCTTGTAAGCCACGCGAACCGACGACGGGTCGGCGCACAGCGGCACGCCATGCCGTTTAGCCAGCTCGACAACGGTGGCCATCGCCTCGCTGGACAGACTGCCGTCCATCATGATGATGTCGGCCGAGCTGAACAGCGCTTCGTGCTGCTCCAAATAGGCCGGGGTGATGGCAGCCATGACGCGCACATCATCGAGCGCCACCGAGAGTTCGCCGTCATCCTCCAGCAGGGCGATATAGGAACCGGTCGGCTGATCGGGCACAGTCAGCACGTAGCTGAGATCAACACCGGTCGCGCCCGTCTGGGCCAACAGCTGCTGGCCGGTGACGTCATCGCCCACCGCCGTCAGCAGCACCACCTCAGCGCCCAGCCGGGCCAGATTCTCGGCCACATTGCGGGCCGTGCCGCCGCGCGCCGAACGGATCTCGGCCGGGTTCGATGTGCCCGGCTCCAGTCCAGCCATGGGTTTACCTTTCGTGTCCAGCAAGGTCGCGCCGATGATTAATGCCCGCTCGCCCATATTGACTCCTCTGTCTGTTTGCTAACGATGGATGCGTCCTCGGGCGACGTCCAGCGGTCATTATCCCAGCATTCGGTGCCAGCTCCCAACAACTACACCCAGAACGAGCGAATTGTCGAAAGAGTCGGACCGGCCGTTCTCGGTGCTCATGAAGCGGCTGTCGCTGCTAGTGCTCAACGGCACGCCATCTGCCTCCGGCTGCACGACGAAGCAGTAGAGTTCCGGGGCAGGTGTGGTCTGCGGTCGTACAATGACGCTGCTGTTCTGCACCTGACGGCCGCCAAGAATGACAAGATCGCCCCCGCCCAATATCTGCTGGTCAGGGTCCGTATCCACCAGCAGCAGCGTGCCTTCGGTCAGATCGGGCAGCCAACTGTCACGTCGCTGGTGGACCACGTACCAGGCATAGCGATCATCCTGAAGCTGATGGCCGGGCACAGGCCCGACCTCGGCAGCCGGCGCGGGCACGGCAGCGAGTGGGCGGGCCACCGACCACGACTCTGCCGCTGGCGGTCTGGGTTGGGCCAGGCGCGAAATGGGCGCGGCGACCGGGGCCTCGGCGACTCCATCGCCGGTGCTTGCAGTTCCGGTCCGGCGCCCCGCCCACTGCGGTGCTCCGGCTGGAGCGGCGCTTTCGTCGGGACGAGACGCCTCGCTCTGTTCCGGTTCCCCACCCACCGTACCGCTGGGACCGTTGGCGGGCTGGCCTGTGCCGCCCAGTGCGCCACCATCAGAGGAGTCACCAGCCAGTTCACCGGACCACAGCTGCCGGCGCACATCAAGCATGGCCTTCTCCAGCGCCGGGCGCAGCGCTTCGCCTAATTCGCCCAACCGCAGACTTTGCAAGCCGTGGGCGGCCCTATTGAGCCGCCGCTCGGCCCGCCCAAACTGGGCCATCGCCGGCTCATAGCGGAACGAACGAGCCAGTCCCACGCCCTGGGCGTAATGGGCCAGGCACGTAGCGGCCGCATCTCCAGCCAGTGTCCACTGATTGCGGGCGGCCATAAATTGCCCCACCGCCGCCCGACTGTCACCAAAGTGGAGGAATATGAGACCGATATGGAATTCGCACAATCCGGCCTGGTTGGTGTCGCCCCGGGCCCGGGCAATGCGCTGGGCCTGTTCGATAGCGGCCGTCGCCGGCGCACCCAGCCCGGTCAGCGGGTAGCGGTCCAGCACATTCTCCAGCGTAATCAGGTCGGGGCTGGGATCATCGGGGAACAACCCCGCCAGCAAGGCGCGAAGCTGGGCCGCAGAGGACCGGCAGGTGTCGCGATGGCTCGTCTCATCCCGCCCTCCAGCCAGTCCGGCGCCGTGGGTTGACTGCTCGGTGCTCATTCGTCCATCAAATGCGATCGGGGCGGAAGCAAATCCGCGTCCGGGTCAATAGCCGGGACCGGCAGCGGGTCGCCCTGATCAAGAAGCTGTTGCTTGAGCAGGGCCAACTGCGGAATGAGGAGTCGGCCCGAACTCCCTTCCTGACTGCCATCCCCCTGCGCCTGGGCAACGACACGTTCCAGCGTCTCTACCAGCCGCAGCGCCAGCAAGTAGCCGGAGCTGCTGCCTGAATCCAGCCGCGCCCGGCGCACCCCTTCGACAATCGCCTGGAGCATCATGATGTCGGCTTCTGCCCGGGCAATCTCCGCTTCGTGGACCACGCTGGCCACCCCGTTGGCATCGGCCAGCGCATCTTCGCGACGCGACTTGGCCAGCCAGTAGTTGACGTACTGTTCACTGACCTTCTCCGGCGGGTTGAAGCGACTGATGTGGATTCGCTCCAGCAGAACGCCTTCTTTCTTCAAGGCCGCGCGGGCGGTCCGCAGCACTTCGTCCTGGATTGCCTTGTGGAAGTCGCCCGCCCGATCGTGGGGGGCAATCAACTGGTCGAGGCCATACTGATTGACCGTCTTGCTCAACGCCCCCTTAACCCGCGAAATGGGCGCCTGGTCCCAGGTGGACACCGCGCCGTTGCCCAGGACGCCACCCGCGTACGCCGCCTTGCGCACCGCCTCTTTGTCGTACGGATAAGGACGGCTTTCGGTCGGTGCATCTTCGCCGGGGTCGATGCGGAAGACGACGTGAATGTCGGCCGTCACCGTAATCCCTTCACGCGTGATCAGCGGTATATCACTGGAAGCGCGGGTCTGGCGGTTCAGGTCAAGCACCGCCTGGATGTACTCGAAGTGGGAGAGATTATGGACGCCGGGGCCAATGACGCGCAGGAAGCGGCCGTTGACCTCGCTGACAGCCGCGCAATATGTGGGCACGGCCACCTGGACAGGACCACCCGCCCGGAGCAGCACATGGTCTTCCTTGAGGGTTCCAATGGTGTCTGGCGTGACCGAGTAGAGATAGCCCGACGCCGGGCCTGTCCGACGCCGCTGTCGTCGCAGAAAGTCCCGCGCCGTGCCCCGGTCGGGACAGTCGTAGAAGAGCTGGATAAATGTGACCGACGCCTCGACCGCCAGCCACCAACCGATGATGACCGGGATAAAGTGGCGCAGGACGCGCCAATGGAACATTTCGAGCACGAACCAGACAGCATTCGGCAAAGCCGGCACCTGGATTGGATCGTTGGGGAAGAAGCGGGCCAACAGCGTGGTCACGACGATCTCGCCGTCCACGCGCTCCAGCCACGCCATGAGGAACCAGTACAGAATCAGCAGAATCCACATGCCGATCAGCACCCAGTTGAAGCGGGTGTCGTGGACGGGCGGCCGCCTGAAGGTGCGCCCGCGAATGGTGAAGGCTCCGGGAGCGTCGCTGCTCATCGCTCAGTCCTCTCCATCCTCAAGCGTGGCCCGAATCTGATTGGTCGCTTCCGTCGCCAGCGAAGCGAGCAGCGGCTGGGGCAAAATGTTGTTGACCGTTTCGTCGGCCGCTGCCTTGTCCATCACTTCCAGCAGGCGCAGCATCACGACCTCGTGCAGGTCGGTATCCCCCTGGCTGCGCATCGCCTCGATGCTCTGCACGAGGTTCTCGATGATCTCGATCTGGGCCTGGGCGCGGGCCTGGTTCACAAGCCGCGCTGCTTCCGCCTGTCCGGCAGCCTCTTCCTGCTTGGCCTTGGCGTCCCATCCCGCCACCCAGGACATGATACGCTGTTCGACTACCTCGTCGGGCGGCTTCAACGGTCCGACGCCGGCGTTGACGATCTCAATGCCTTGCGGCTCGAAGATGTCGGAAAGCTCGTCCTTAATCGCGTGGCCCATGTCGGAGATGATGTCGGCCCCGTCTGCCAGCGCCAAATCGTTCCAGGTGTGCTGCGCCAGTTGGCCCAGCAGCATGGCTGCCGCGGGCGGGCAAACAAGCTCGTTCCAGTGCAGCATGTCGTCCTGGGTCGCCAGGTTACCGTTGTAGGTCAATCGGGTTACAGCCGCCGGGTCATAGGGGTAGGGCAGGCCCAACACCGCCTCGTCCTGCGGCTCGCCCTCCGTTTCAGATGGGCGACGCACGCGGAAGACAACGGTAATGCTCGTCTCCAGCGGAATGCCGTCGCGGGTGTTGGCGGTCAACTCTTCGCGGCAAATGAAAGGCCGCAGGTCGTACAGATCGGCAATTGTCTCGCCGCTTTCCAGGAAGACGATGCCCGGTCCGGCGGCGCGAGCGTCGATGCCGCCGCGCACAATCGAGGCGACTTCGCTGCTGGGCAACATACCCACGCCAAATTGCTCGAAGCTGGGAGGGACTTCCGGGTCCAGCGGCGTGTCGACCGTGGTGATGCCGGCAAAGGAGCCGTCGCCCCCGTCCGGCACGGTCATCCCGCTTAGATAGGAGCGCCACAGCAAGCGGAACGATTCGGCCCACCCCGCGTCCGTCGGCACAGGCAGCAGCACGCGAGAGAGGTAGATGGTGCCCAAGACGAAGGTGATGAGCAGCGCTCCGCCCCACGTCACCGCCCCGATCCAGCCGTACGGTACATCCCGATAATCATGCAGGAAGTAGCCGACGACGCTCAGCAAGACGGCCGCTACCAATAAAACAAGGAGGCCAGGGGCGAACTGGTTGGTACGATTCTTCATGAGTCCGCTGGTAAGTGGTTACTATATCATAGCGCTGGAACACGGTAAAGCGCCTACCGGGCCCGGCGAATTGACCTATAATCGGGGCCATTATGCATATCGCCTTCAATGGCCTGTTCTGGAACCAGCCCCACACCGGCAGCGGCCAGTACACCCGGCAGTTAATCTACCACCTCAACCGTCTTGTGGACGATCTGGAGATCACTTTGATTGTCCCCCGAGCGCCCGACGCAGCCCCGCCGGAAGACGTACCACCCAGCGTGCGCCAGATCGCCGTCCCCACCCGGCCCGGCCACACGGGCAAAGTGTGGTTCGAGCAGACCGGCTTTCCTCGGGCCGTGGCGGAAAGCGGCGCGTCGCTGGCCCATGTGCCGTATTGGGGCGGCCCGCTCCGCTCACCTGTGCCGCTGGTCGTGACCATCCATGATGTGACCACACTGCTTGTGCCAGCGTACAATGCGGGCCTTAAGGCACGTCTGTACAACGGGCTGGTGAGCGCGGGCGCCCGGGGAGCCAGCCACATCATCACAGACTCGTTCGCCAGCAAGCTGGACATTATGGATCATCTCGGCGTGCCGGAAGACGACATCACCGCCATCTATCTGGGAGTCGGTCCCCAGTATACACCGACCGACAACAGCCTGGTCGATATGGCCGTCCTGCGCAAGTATGATCTGCCCGACTTCTACCTGCTCTATCTGGGCGGCTACGAAATTCACAAGAACGTCCTCAATCTACTCTACGCCCACAGCTACGTGGCCAAAGCGTTGGGCGAGGAGTACCCCCTTGTGCTGGCCGGGCGCAAGCCGGACGCAGTGACCGACCGCTTCCCTGACTACGACGGTTACATTGAGCGCTCCGGGCTCGACCGCTTTGTGCGCTGGATCGGCTACGTCGATGAGGTCGACAAGCCGGTGCTCTATCGCAACGCGGAAACGTTCGTCTTTCCCAGCCGCCACGAAGGGTTCGGCCTGCCGGTGCTGGAGGCGATGGCCAGCGGCACGCCTGTTGTCGCTTCCGACGGCGGCTCGCTGCCGGAGGTGATCGGTGATGCCGGCTTCGCTATCGACCCGGACGACCCGCGCGCCATGGCCGGAGCGATCATCGCCACCGTCATTCAGGACGCAACGGCCGCCGACTTGCGCCGCAAGGGGCCGATTCAGGCGGCAAACTTCACGTGGGAGAGTACTGCAACGGAGACGTTGCTGGTGTACGATCGGGTACTGAGTGAGTAGGGTCTAGAGCCGAGGTGCTTCGTGGTAGACCGTCGAACGGATGCCCGGAAGCTGCACTGGCTGAACGCATTCGAGCATCGCAGATCGCGCCTAATCACCTACGCGGTTCGTGGCAGTATACTCTTCCACAGTCATTCCAAAGAGTAATTCGTCGTGGTGCTCGCCATTGAAGAACCACTCTTTTCTTAACCTTCCCTCCTGAATGAACCCCAGCTTTTTATGCAACTGAATGGAAGCATCATTATAGCTGGCGCAGGCAGAACTACACTTATGGAGTCGCCTCTCCATGAATCCGTACCTTAGAATGAGCCGAACCGCGTCTTCGGCATAGCCTCGCTTGCGGTACTTCCGGTCTACGATGACGCTGAAGCTGAACTTGCCATGTCGTTCATTAATGCTGTGAATTGTGACAAGGCCGACATACGCTTGTTCATGGGTCTCAATGGCAAAGGCAATCATGTTATTGACTTGCTTGCATCCACCGTATTTCTCAAGGAATCCCTTTTGCAACTCGACAGTTGTCGGCAATTCTATTCCGATATTGAACGCCTCTCTGGAGATGCTGTCGAGAGATTCTGCGAATCGATAACCTGCATCATCGCCTGTCAAGGCGCGCAAACGTATCTTATCTCCCTGCCAGAAGTAGGATGAATAATCCAAACCTGTTTGAGTCATGGGGCTTTTTCCGCTGCCTTTGGCTGCAGTTATGCTGACGATCGACATGGTCTCGATAGGTAATGAGTCACCGCGCTGGATTTAACACCGGACGATGCGTTCCGTCAATCAGAAGCTCTACCAGGACCGACAGGGTCGGCAGGAGCCGCAGACGTTGTTATCGTCTCCGCTGGCGCTAGCCGAGGAAACCACCCTTAATCTCCCCTCCACTCACTTTCGCCAAAGCTGTCCCCATCGGCTACACTTCAGCGTCAACCCCTGGCTGGGCGAGCCGACCGGCCGTCCCACCCAGCATGAAAAAGGATTCACTGCATGACCAAACAACAAGCTCCGTTTGCCAACGCGTTTGAGGGCCGCCGCGTCCTCGTCACCGGCCACACCGGCTTCAAAGGATCGTGGCTGGTCACCTGGCTGCTCGACCTCGGCGCTGAGGTGATCGGCTACAGCCTGCCCACCCCGCCCACCCAACCCAGCAACTTCGTCGTCTCCCGGCTCAGCGACCGCGTCACCGATGTGCGCGGCGACATTCGCGACTATGACCAGCTGCTCCAGACCGTGGAGCAGCATAAGCCGGAGCTGGTCTTCCACATGGCCGCCCAGCCGATCGTGCTGCGGTCGGTGGAGCTGCCCAAGCTGACTATCGACACCAACACCGGCGGCACCGTCAACATCCTGGAAGCGATCCGCAACACCGACAGCGTGCGGGCCCTGGTCAGCATCACCACCGACAAGGTGTACGAGAATCAAGAGTGGCTGTGGGGCTACCGCGAGACGGACGAGCTGGGCGGTCACGATCCGTACAGCGCCAGCAAGGCGATGGCGGAGCTGGCCATTGCCGCCTACCGCAGCACCTACTACCCGCCGGAAACGTACGACGATCACGGCGTGGCCATCGCCTCCGTCCGCGCCGGCAACGTCATCGGCGGCGGCGACTTCGCCGACTATCGCCTCGTGCCCGACTGCATGAAAGCGCTGATGGAAGAACGGCCGATCGGCGTCCGCAACCCGCTCAGCGTCAGGCCGTGGCAGCACGTGCTGGAACCGCTCAGCGGCTACATGTGGCTCGGCGTCCGGCTGTTGCAAGATGGCCCGGCATTTGGCGAAGCGTGGAACTTTGGCCCGCTGGAGCAGAAAGGCGTGCCCGCCAAGGACCTGGCCGACAAGCTAGTCGACCTGTGGGGCAGTGGCAGTTGGGAGCACACCCGCCCCGGCTACGCCGAAGTCGAGACCGGCCAACTGCGCCTCAGCTGGGACAAGGCTGCCCACCGCCTCGACTGGCGGCCCGTCTATACCTGGGAGCAAGCCCTCGGCGAAATTACCGACTGGTTCAAAGGGTATCAGGCGAAGCTGGATATGTATGAAGTGACGCAAGAGCATATTCGCGTCTACGTCCGCCAGGCACAGGAACTCGGTCTGGCGTGGGCCGGCTGAGAATCTGACAAACCATCCCCATCATGACCCGTAGCGAGCGTACTCCGGCACGCACCGCGCTGATGGCTATCATCGCCATCGGCGGGCTGCTGCTTATCCTCGGCCTGCGCCTCATCCCGTTCAACTTCGCCACCGAAGGCGCGTCGTTTGGCGAGCTATTGAGCCAGTTCACCTGGCGGCCGCTCACCTTCCAGGATATCCCCATCAACATCGTGTTGTTCATCCCGTTCAGCTTCGGGCTGATGGGTCTGCTGCGGCAGATGGGCCGCTCGCTGGGCCGCAGCCAGGGCGACGGTGCTGGCGATAGCGGCTGTGCTGACGGTCGGACTGGAACTGGTGCAACTCTTCATGCCGGAGCGCGTCTCCTCGCTGGCCGACATCGGGGCCAATCTGGTCGGGGCGCTGCTCGGCATCTTGTTCTATCGCATGTGGGAGTACGGCATCGTCCGGGCAATCGTCGACTATGCGACGCCGGCCCGCATCGCTCTGGCCGCCGGGCTGTACGCCGCCTTCGTGGCCGCGTTCACCCTGTTCCTGACCAACAGCGTCCGCCTGGATAACTGGGCCGGGGAGTTCCCGCTGGCGCTGGGGCGCGAACTTACGGGCGAACGACCGTGGCGCGGGACGCTGGAGGATCTGTTCTTCCTCGACCGCGCCCTGACCGAAGCAGAAGTGGCTGCCGCTTTCGCCGGGACGTTACCGCCGGACACGCTGGCCGACTACCCCTTGACAGGAGCCGGGCCTTTTGCCGACAGCCGGGGCGTCCTGCCGCCGCTCCAATGGCGTGGTGCGGCGCCCGACGCGGGGGCGGTGGTCGGTGTCGACGCATGGCTGGAGACGGACAGCAGCGCCGCCGCCTGGAGCAACCCGTCAGCCGCCGCCTCTGCCTTCACCGTCGGCGTCACGGTCTTGCCGGAACGGCCGCGCCAGCGCGGCCCGGCCCGCATCGTCACCATCTCCGCCGACACCTCGCAGCGCAACCTGACGCTCGGCCAGCAAGCCGAAGACCTGACCGTCCGGCTGCGCACACCCTCCAATGGAGAGAACGGACAGCGCCCGGAGATGGTCGTGCCGGGCATTCTGGGCGACGGCCAACAGCACCAGATCATCGTCACCTACGATGCGCCCCTGCTGGCAATCTACATAGACGACGAAACCGGACGCCATGCGGTTTCGCTGGCGCCCGGTTTGGCCCTGTTTCGTGATTTTGCCCGGCAGAACCGCTGGCTGCTGCCTGTGCCGGACTCACCCGAAACGTTCAATTTGTACTACTGGCTGTTGATGGTTGGGCCTGCTTTGCTGCTGCTCGCGGCCGTTCTGCTCATCCGCGCGCTGGGCCGCCGTCGCCTCGCGTCCCATTAGGCGGCTTCAGCCGCAGGCTCCAGCAAGACCCCTCGCTCTTGCAGCGTCGTTCGAATCTTCGTCTCGCTGGTCAGCGTCCGGTGGATCGGGCAGCGGTCGGCAATCTCGGCCAGCCGTACTCGCTGCTCATCGTCCAACTCGCCGGTGAACTGAATCTCCGTGTCGATGATGTCGACCCGCGCATGGGGAGCGCTTTCGCAATCATCACATTCGCTGCCCTTCACCTGGTGATGGTTCAGGCGAATCGTCACCGTCTCCACCGGCCATCCCTTGCGCCGGGCATACAGGTGAACGGTCATCACCTTGCACGAAGCCAACGCGCTCAGCAGCAGGTCGTACGGGGCTGGTCCCGCGTCCTCGCCGCCGGCAGAAAGCGGCTCGTCGGCCAGGATGAGGTGATTGCCGGCCAGAATTTCGACTTGCAGATTCTCCAGACTACGGGCAGTAACGGTCATGGTTGCTCCTTTTCGCAGTGACCGGTCGCAGCGAGATGGTTGCGCCTCGCCGGGCCGGGATTGACGGTTGGGTCGCGGCTGGACCGCTACCGCTTGGATGGAGTGTGCCGGGGAATACTTACGTCAGCCCGGTGGCGGCCGCTTTGTCGAGCCACCATGTCACCCGCCCGGCGTCGGGCTGGATGCGCTGGGCGGGCAGCGCCAGCGGGTCTTGCTTGCCGCGGAGCGTGCGAGCGACCGCTTCAGCCTTGCTTTCGCCGGTCACGAGGAAGTCAATGTGGCGGGCTGTGTTGAACGCCGCCGGGGTGAGCGTGATGCGTTCGGCGGGTCGCCCTTCATAGTCGGCCGTCACGGCCACCACGGGCTCAGCGCGCATTGGTGAACCAGGAAAGAGAGAGGCCGTGTGGCCGTCGCTGCCCAGACCGAGCAAGACCAGATCAAAGCGCGGCCATGGGTGGGTGGCTTGCGGGTCATGGGACGCCTGGAACGCCGCCAGGCCGGCCCGGTAGGCGGCCGCCCCGGCTTCCGGCGACAGCTCGCCGGGCATGCGGTGGATCGATTCAGCAGGGATAGAGAGATGGCGTAGCAGCGCGCCGGCTACCTGCCCGTAGTTGCTGCCGGGATCGTCGGGCGGCACAGCCCGTTCGTCGCCCCAAAACAGGTGAACTTGCGACCAGGGCATTGCCTCGCGCAGCGGGCGCGCTGCCAGCAGGCGATAGAGTGCCAGAGGTGTGGAGCCGCCCGCAAGGACAATCGTTGCCAGACCACGCTCTGCTACAGCAAGCTGCGCCAGAGCGGTCAGCCGTCGGGCAGCCGCATACGCCACACCTGCCGGGTTCGGCAGCACGGCGACGGTCGGGTCAGGCATGGGAAAGCTTCAGCGCGTCGTAGGCCGCACCGTAAAGCGCTGTCTTGGAATTGTAGATGACGTGGACGGGCACCTGTTCCATCATCTCGCTAAACCGCCCCTTGTCGCTGAAGAACTTGAGGAACGGTCCTTTCTGGAGTTGGGGCAGGATGCGCGGCGGGATGCCGCCGCCCAGGTAGAGACCCCCGGTGGCCAGAACGCAGAGCGCCATGTTGCCCGCCTCGTCGCCCAGAATCTCCATAAACATGTCCAGCGTCGCTACACAGATGGCGGCTTCGCTGGCGACGGCCGCCCGCACGATGACCGGGGTGGGGTCGCGGACATCATCCAGCATGGTCCGCAGCCAGGCCGGCTCGTCGTAGCGGCCCGTCTCGCGCAGAAACGTGTAGATGTTGGGGATGCCCAGGCCGGAACAGACACGCTCATAGCTCACATGACCCATGCGGGGCATCCAGTAATTGAGCAGCTCCAGCTGTTCGCTGGTGGTGGGGCCGAAGGCGGTGTGACCACCCTCAGACGGGTACGCCTCATACGTATCGCCATTCCAGACCAGGAACGCCTCGCCCAGCCCGGTACCGGGCGCCACGACGCCAATCGCGCCCTGGGGTTGGGGGCGGCCTTCGCGCAGTGTCACGACGTCGGTGCTCTCCAGATGGGGGACGGCCGTCGCAATTGCTTCCAGATCGTTTAGCAGATGGACGCGGAAACCGAACTGTTCGCTGATGGCTGCCGCGTCGATGACCCACGGAAGATTGGTGACCTCTGCCCGGCCATCGACCACGGGGCCAGCGACACCGAAGCTGGCATCGGTGACGGCATCGTCTGCGTCCAGATCCTCTTCGAGGAACTCGGCCAGCATCACCTCCAGTGATTGGTATTGGGCGCTCTTGAACGTCCGTTCCCGCACCGGATGGCGCTTGATATCATCGACGGTCTTGCGCGTGGCAAAGAGCGCCAGGACTGTTTTCGTGCCCCCAATATCGCCGGCAAGTAGCATTGGTTCGTCTCGCTATCTGTTAGTTTTCGATCGTCACCATGCCGTAGAACGCCACGTGATCCTTGATATTCTTGGCGGCGTCTTTGGGCGTCGGGTAATACCACGCGGCGTTCTTGACCGTGTCGCCATCGGTGACAATGTCATAGTAACTGGCTACGCCTTTCCACGGGCACGTCGTGTGCCTATCAGTGGGTTGGAAGTATTCCATATTGACCGACGACGGCGGGAAGTAATGGTTGCCTTCCACGCGCTCGGTATGGTCACTCTCGGCCAGGACAACGCCATTGTAGACTGCTTTGGTCATGGGAAACTCCTTAACTGGATGGTTGGGCACAGGTGAACCGGGGTCGCATTAACCCCACTGCGCCACATCATGCCTCATCAACTTCCAGCACCCGCATCAACGCATCATACTGATCGCAGCAATCCTTGCACATCACCAGATGGTGTTCCACCAACGGCATGAGTGCCGCCGCGTCCTCGTCATTGATGACGTGGTCAGCGTACTCATCCAGCAAGGCATAGACCTCGCCACAAGACAGTTCGTCGTCACGGGTCATGCTGAGCGCCATCATCAGATTGCGCACTTCAGCATCGCCCAGTGTGGGAGAGGCCGCCGCGTGGGCCTGCGTCTCGGCAGCCGGCTTCTCAGCCGGTGGGGGTGGGCCAAACAAGGCCTTGATTCGTTCGATGAAAGTTGTCATGTTCACCCTACATTGACGCCCCGGTCATTCCAATTCTTACAAAATGATAAAGGACCCGGACGAGTGGCCCCGGCCACTGCATCGACCCTTCTATCTGGCACGAGCACGATTTTCCCTTGAATCTACCGTTCAAACGTGGTGAAGAGCGCCTCCGGCGAGAGGCCGTCCGCTTCAAGACGCCGCTTCAGCCGCTGGCGGGCATCAAATATCAGCTTGTAGAGCGCATTCTGGTTGGAGCCCATCATATGGGCCACTTCGCTCAACGGCTGTCCTTCCAGCACGGCGGCCGTCATGGCCGTTCGCTGCTTGTCGGTCAGCTCCTCATCAATAATCCGGGCCACATAGGCCATGAGCTCTGACTGCTCGGCACTGTCTTCGGGGGTGGGCGCGTCGTCGGCGGTAAACGACGGCGTATAGTCTCCTTCATCCGACTCGGTCAACTGCTCCAGCGATGAATCCTTCCAGCGCTTGCGCCGCAGCTCCGTCAGCCCAACATTGACGGTAATCTTATGCGCCCAGGTGGTGAAACGGCTGCGCCCGGCGAAGCTATCCAGGTTGTCAAGAATCTTGAGCAGCGCTTCCTGGACAAAGTCTTCGGTCAGCGTGTCGAACTCCGGGGCGTTGGTGTCCACCTGCCCGATGAGACCACGCTGCAAGCCATTCTTCAGAATGACGCGCAGATCGGCGAGGGCAACGTCTTGCGCCGGCCCCGCCGCCTGCAGCTCAATGATCCACTGTTCGTTCGTCCGTACCTCAATCATGGGTGCGTATCCGCCAACTCCCTGACGCCTGATCCCACCAGATTCGCCTGGTCGCCCAAAAAGGGCGCAGCGTATGGGCATTTCATTGGTAACCGATGATGTAAAGTGCTTTTCGTCGCCCGATGTCGTAATGATTCACTCTCTATTGTAGTCAGCAACTATGAAACCACGCAAAGGTAGGTGAACGTGGATGGCTGAAGTTTATGATCTCGTTATTATCGGCGGTGGGTCGGCGGGGCTGACGGCCGCCGAGTTTGGCCCCAATCTGGGCGCTCGCGTCGCCCTCGTCGAGAAACATCGCATCGGGGGTGACTGCACCTGGACCGGCTGCATTCCCAGCAAGACTCTCGTCCACGTAGCTGGGCTGGCCCACGCTGCCCGCACCGCCGCCCCCTATGGCGTGACAGCTGACCCGGTCGTCGATATGGCGCGAGTCCGCGATCATATCCAGGCCACCATCAAGACGATCTATGAAGAGGAGTCGCCCGACGTCCTGCGCCAGCGCGGCATCGATGTTTACCTGGGTGGCGCTCGCTTTGTTGATCCATTCACCTTGCAGGCCGGCGAGACTACACTGCGCGGCAAGAAGTTCCTGCTTGCCACCGGCGCCTCTCCCTTCATCCCCAATATCACCGGGTTAGCCAATGTGCCCTACGTGACGTACGAGCAGATCTTCGACAACGACCGCCTGCCGGAGCATCTGATTGTGCTGGGTGCGGGCGCCGTGGGCGTGGAGATTGCCCAGGCGTACCGCCGGCTGGGCGCGGCCGTCACGCTGGTCGACCAACGACTTCTGCCGCGCGAGGAACCGGAGGTCGCCGACGTGATAGGCCGTGTCTTCCAGCGCGAAGAGCTGGCGTTTGTGCCGGGGATGGCCACCGCCGCCGCCTACGATAATGGCGCCTTCGCTGTCACCATCGACGACGGCCGCCGGCTTAACGGCGACATGCTTCTGGTGGCCACCGGTCGCCGCCCGAATGTCGACACGCTCAATCTGGAGGCGGCTGGCGTGGCCTACAGCGAACGTGGCGTGGTCATCAACGACAACGCCCAGACCACCGCCAACCACATTTACGCCGCCGGGGACGTGGCCGGCAGCTACCAGTTCACCCATTACGCGGGCTGGCAGGCGTTCCTGGCGGCGCGCAACGCGCTGCTGCCCGGCAACAGCAAGGCGGTCGCCGAACATATCCCCTACGCCATCTTCACCGATCCGGAGATAGCTCGCGCCGGTCTCTCTGAAACGGAAGCCCGCCAACGGCACGGCAGCAAGGTCGTCGTCTCGGTCGAGCCGCTGCACCATGTCGACCGGGCGATCACCGACGACGCCCAGGACGGTTTCATCAAGGTTGTCCACAAGCCCAACGGCGTCATCCTCGGCGCGACCATCGTTTCCCGAAACGCGGCTGAGATGATCCAGGAGTATTCATTGGCCATCACCCACGGCCTGAAGCTCCGCGACCTGGCCGAAGCGATCCACGTCTACCCGACCTACTCTCTGGGGACGCAGACGTTGACGGCGCGGGCGGCCGCCGAAGGGTTGGTGAACAGCCAGTTGGGCCGGACCGGGCTGCGCCTGCTGGGCTACCCCGGCCCGCGCGCGCCGCTGCCGGAACCGGCAGGAACCGAGTCGGTCGCCGAACCGGCCTGACGCCTCAGACCAGCCCGTGTTCGCGAGCGTAGTCGCAGTGGGCGCGGATGGGACAGCGGTCGCACTGCGGAACGCGGGCGCGACAGAGTTCGCGGCCGTGGCGAATCAGATTGAGGTGGATGGGATAGAACGTGTCCGGGTCGCCAAGCGCCGCCAGCCAGCGATGCGACTTGTCGGCGTTCATGCGGGGCGGGACGAGACCGACACGCTGGGCAATGCGATGGACGTGGGTATCGACCGGGAATGCCGGACGGCCGAACGCAAACAACAGCACAATCGACGCCGTCTTGCGCCCCACGCCGTTGATCTGCGTCAACCACGCCTCCGCTTCTTCAAGAGACATGGCAGTCAGGAAGTCCAGCGTGATCGCCCCGCGCTCGGCATAGATGGTCCGCAACGCTTCCTGAATGCGCGGTGCTTTCTGATTGGCGAGGCCGGCCGAATGGATCGTAGCGACGACTTCCTCCAGCGGCGCGTTCATCACCGCCTCCCAATCCGGGTAGCGATCCTTCAGCGCACTGTATCCTTTGTCGGTGTTGGCGTCGGATGTGGCCTGCGAGAGAATGGTGGCGACCAGTTCATCGACCGGGGGCAAGCCCTGATGCCAGACCGGGCGACCATACGCCGCCACCAGCCCGTCGAACACAGCCTGGTAACAGGCCGTCAGGCGCTCCAGCTCTTCGCCGGTAGGGACGGCTGCGGTTCGGGGCGGCATCGGGCAGCGTCTCAGGCCGTGTCGCGCTGCTTCCAGGTGCGGGCGCGCTCTCGCCGCCCGATCAAGCACTCGACCAGCGCCGTGCGCACGTCGTCCCGCTCGGCGTGGGACAGTCCCATCGTGTCAAAGACGACATTGTCGAGATTGACGCGGTCGGGCCGCTCAATTTCGTGGACCGTGTCGATGATCGGCCGCCCGGCAATCCACAGGAACGCCCACTCCAGCCGGTCCAGTTCGGCATCGCTGAACTGCCGCGGATCGGGCATACGAATGGTCCCAATCTCGTAATTGGCCAGCCAGAGCACACCATCGCCCAGATTGACCCGGCCTTGCAGCTCGCACTGCAGGGCAAACCACGAACTGTTGAGCAGCGCGGCGGCCGCTAGCGACGGGATGGACGCCAGTAAACGCGCCCGGTAGAGCTGCTGGTCAACAGCCAGCTCCTCCTCCAGCAGTGGCGTCAGATGGCGCTGCCAGATGCCCTTGGGCAGCAGGAAGTTGGCGGCGGGAAGCTCCGGCAAGACGTACCACGGATTGCGCGCCGCGCATGTGCTGCGCTCATGGACGCCCAGCTTCTCGCCCAGAGCAAGATACTCGGCTGTGGCTGTGCCGCTCAGATCGTCGTCTCGGCCAATCGCCAGCACCTCTTGCCAGGCAACTTCTTTCCAGAGACGCAGGTTGGCGTTGTAACGCAACGACTTCAACAGGGGCTTGCGGAAGCGGGCCTCAATGCCCCAGCGTTCCACGGTCTCAGGCTCCAGATAGAAGAATGAGTTGGCCCCGGTTGTGTACCCTCTGCGCACCGACATCCATTCGGCCAACGGCCGTACCGCCTTCTTGTCTGCTTGAAAGAAAACCGACGGCGCACGAAGGAGCGGGCCCCAACGCTGGCGGGCTTCCAGGTGCGCTTGCTCCGTCACCCTCACAGACACCCCGACCGAACTGCGATCGGTGGGCGGCAGCAAGCGGCCGATCAACTGCTCCACAATCGTGACCCGCTCCGGATCGTGGCTGTGGCTGTCCAGTAGATCGGACAGAGGGCGGCGCAGACGGGCAAAGCGCACCTTGTTGGTGGCCCGCGCCTCCGCGTCGCTGCTCTTCTCCAGGATGACCAAACAGGTGTTGACGCTCGCTTCCTCGAACCAACGCTCCACCGACGACTCGATCACGGCCACAATGCGGAAATGGTCCAGCAGGAACTGCTTCAACTCAACGCCGTAGCCGACATCCAGCCAGCCGTTGGGAACCACAAAACCGAGTCGCCCGCCCTCGCGCAAAAAGCCGAGGCTGTGGTGGAAGAAGTAGGCGTGCAGCCCGGAACGGCCGCTGAAGGACGACCAGACCGCATGGGGCACAACCGGCTTACGCAATATCGCCTCAGCCGTTCCGACGCCGCCTTCGCCTAGTTCTGGCAGCAGCGACAACTGACTGTCGTCCGTCGCCTCCAGACGATCGAGCCATTCAGCGCGCGTATAGGGCGGATTGCCGATAATGGCGTCAAACGGTTCGTAGGTGGTGGGCGGCAGGCCGAAGAAGTTGGCGTTGGTGATGTGGGCGGCAGGCAGGGTGTGGGCAGCGGAGTTGGCCGCAGCCGTGTCCAGCTCGACCCCGACCAGGCGAAGTTCGCCGTCCGTGGGCTGGCTCGATGCCAGCCAACGCTGCCAGAGCGCTGCGCGCTGCAGCAATGCCCCTTCGCCACAACTGGGATCCAGCACCCGTTCATCCGGCTGCCTCAACGTCAGACCGAGCAGGAGGTCGGCGAGATCGTCAGGTGTGGAGAATTGGCCCCAGGTGCGTTGTTTACTGTTCATGGAAAGGAGAACGTTACCACTTGTCGGGCATGCTAATTGCCATTGGCAGCCACCAAACGTATTCTATACTACCTTGTAATGGCCACGATGTCACAACGCGCTTTTCTGGAAGGCGTACCCGCCCAGCTTCCGCCCCATCTGCCGCTGACGCTCCGTCAGTTTCAGGTGCGCCGTCCGTGGGGCGGGATTATCCAGATCCATTATGGCGAACCGTCCCTGCATTACGAGGTGGGCCGGGTTCGTCCGCGCCCCGGGCAGACTGACACAGCCTGGGAGCTTGGCTTTCACTGCGAAGCGCGCGACAAACGGCTGAACCGTTTCCTGCTCGACGGCTTCCGCCGCCACCTGTTCGAGATTAAGTCCGAGCTGGGCCCCGGGATGGAAGCGGAGATGTGGGATCGGGGCTGGACCAAGATCTATGAAGTCATGGTCGACGTTCCCGCCACCAGTGAAGCGCAGGCAGCAATGGGCCAGCGGCTCGCGGCGATCATCACCATCCTCCACCCCATTTTCGTCGAATTGCGCGCCGCCGTTCGGCAGGTGTACCGTTGACGGCGACGCGCTGGACCATCACAGGCGCTACGGCCTGACAATCATCGGCAGCTGCAGCGAGAAGGCCAACCCGCCGCCGCTGTTCTCGAAGATAGCGGTCACTGCGACCGGCGAATCGATGGTCACCGGGACCGGGTTAGCAGCGCCGTTGATCGCACCTGCCCAGGAGCCGAACGACCACCCGTTACCGGGTACGGCCGTCAGCGTGACCTCATCGCCACACGCATAGGTCGACTTGTCCGGGCTGCGCCGCACCTGCCCCTGACCCAGTGTGCTGGTGGACAGCAGCGGCTGGTCGGCCGGGGACAACTGCTCGGCCGTGTTGTAGAAGTAGTCGACGATGGCGGTGTGCTCTGGCGCGGGCGTCGTTCCGGCAACATTGCCGGCGAAGATGCCCATTTCGGTCACGACCAGTTCGTGGGTAAACGCCCCCGCTTGCTGCCACGTCGTCCCGTCGTCGCTCGTGTCCACCGTCCAGTCGTTGCCCAGCCGCGTCAGACGCAGATACAAGGGCAGGCCCGGATCCGCGCCCAGCGAGGTCGTGAACACGTTCTTCGGCTGGCCGTCGGTGAAAGTGGCCGCGTAGGCCCGGGTTTCCAGACCGTTGGTATTCAGGTCGACGCGCACGAAATTATCCGCGTTTTGCTCCACCAGAACACCCTGCATCTGCGACCGGAGCGTCACAGCAGAGTCGAACTTGACCACGATCTGGAAGTCCAGGTTGGCAGCCGCCTGCATGACGCGGGGAGCGAAGTTACCGTCTTTCCATACGTTGTGGTCAGTTCCGCCCGGCACCGTGATCGTCAGTTGTGTCCCGTTGACCGTCGCTGTCGCGTCGTCCAGCGGATTGATGAACGTCCACCGGCTGTCGAGCTGGCAGCTGTTGAAGTTGTCAGAGAGCAGACCGCCCGCTTGCAGGAAGACCGCCTTCACCGCCTTGTTGGTGTTCATGACGATGTTGACCGGGTTCTCACTGCTCATCAGGTCTGGCGAGTTCCAGCCGCCAAAGACCCAACCGGGTGCAGGTTCGGCCGTCAGCCGGACCGTCTCGCCCACGTTGTAGCTGATCTTGTCGGGCAGCGTCTTGATGAGACCCTGGCCCTGGACCGTCTTGGTTATCTTGAAGGGACCGGTGGCCAGGAACGTGGCCACGATCTCCGTTTCGCCGTTGACCGTAATCGTGGTCGGGTTGGTCATCCCGGTCAGATCGCCGCCCCAGCCGCTGAAGCGCCAGCCCGGTTCGGCCGTCGCCTGCAGCGTCACCTGTTCGCCTGCGCCATAGACACTCTTGTTCGGCGTCTTCGTTACGGAGCCATCACCGACGGTAGAAATGTCGACGGGAAACCCTTCCTGCACAAACGTGGCAGTCACCTCCTTATCGCTGGTGATGAGGATCTGCACCGGGCTGGTGGCCCCGGTAACGTCGCCGCTCCAGCCGGTGAAGCGCCAGCCAGGTGCGCCGGTGGCGGTCAGCACGACTTGCTGGCCCGTCTGGTAGAGCGGCTGGTTCGGGTTCTTCGCCACCGTGCCCTGACCAACAACGGTGACATTCAGTTCATAATCGTCTAGCGGTGAAAACGTCGCGGTAAGATTGGTCGTGCCGGTGATGTTGAAAAGCAGAGGGTTGTCCGGGCTGACGATGTCGCCCGACCAGCCCGTGAATGCAAAGCCGGTGTCGGCCGTCGCGTCGATCTTGACGGCATCGTTGTACTTATACGTCAGCTTTTCCGGCGTAATCGCGGCGGAACCTTCTCCGACAACTGCGACGTTTAATTCATACGCTTCTTCCACAAAAGAAGCCGTCGCCAGAATGTCAGCGTTTACCGTAAGGATAAGTGGATTGTCCGTCTGTCCGGCCAGACCGCCACCCCACTGGTCGAGCTTCCAGCCGGGATTACCCACTGCGGTCAACTCAACAGCCGTTCCCAGCGGATACGTGCCGCCCGGCGGGTCTAGCTGAATCTGCCCCTGCCCGGCGGTGACATTCGTCGTTACCTGCACTGCGGGCAGGAAGCGAGCTGTCACGGCCTTGTCTTCGGTCATTGTGACATTTTGGGGAGTCGTCGCTCCGCTCAGGTCCCCGTCCCAACCGGTAAAGATCCAGCCGGGATCAGCCACAGCATTTAGCTCCACGACCGCGTTCTCCGGGTAGTTGGCCAGATCCGGCGTCTTCTGCACCGAGCCACCGCCGTCGATGGTCACGTCGATGGCGAACTCGATCGGCACAAACTTCGCCGTGATCTGGTGGTCGGCAACGACAGTGAAGAGAAGCGGGTTATCCTGCGAGATGGTGCCGGCCTCGCTCTGTTCCGCCTCGCCCAGCGTCACAGTCAGTGGTTTGTACGCGTTCAGAATCGCCTTCTCTGCCGCGGCCCGCCCGGTGATGTCCATCAGACCAATCGTGAACTGGGCCGGTATCTCATCCTTGTCCAGCAGTTGGTCCGCGCCAACGCGGCCGAAACCCAACTTGGTCATCACACCGTCAGCGGGTGCGTACGAGTCGGTCTTGTTGTCGTCCTGATGGTTGGCAAAGAAGAGCGAGCGCTCCAGCCCCGGATCGACAAAGTAGACCCACTCATCGCCCGGCAAATCCTTCGACCACGACTGGTCCGCCTGATACTTCGTGCCGTCGGACAACTCCATGTAATCCTGGGTCAGATCGAGCTTGCCACCAGGCGTCCCTTCATAGAGGAACCAGTAATCGTAGCTGGCGATGGTCAGATTCAGTGTGGCGTATTCGGGGTAGAACGACCACGTGCCTTCCCATCGGCTGGGATTCTTTCTGACGATCGAGTAGACCGTCAGCTTGATCGGCCCGTCGTTCAGGATAAGCGTTTCGGCCGAACGAGCGCCTGGATGGAAGTGCCCGCCATTGTTGGGATGAACGAGGTTGGGTATCCCACGGAACGTGCCGGCGGAGCCGGCGGTGGTGTTGTAATTGATCCAGTCGTTTCCATCTACATCGTCCAGGCTGGAAAAGCCCGCTCCCTTCTGGTGATAGAAGTAGGTCCCTGTATCGGTTGCGATTTTGAAACTTGCCTGCTGTTGGTCGGAGACAGTCCCTTCGAGCACGACCCGGGGCGGAAAGACTCGGCGCGACAAACCCCTTGCTCGTCAGGTCAAAATAGACATGGTAAGTGCGCGATACGTTGGCTCCCGTTGTGCCGGTCATGATCCAGATCAGATCGCCCACGGCATTGGAGTTAGCAATGAAGCCGGTGCCCGGATCGAACTGGAAAACGACATTCTCGTCGATGACATTGCCATCGCCATCGACCTCAATAACGCGAAGGGAGTTCGGATCGAAGGGCCCCGCCTCGCCGAGACTGGCCAGCAGCGTCGTGAAGTTGATCTCCACTTCGGCGGGCTTGTCCTCGCGGGCGTACCCGGCGGCCGATACGGTGAGCGGCACGCGATAGTCCCAGTCCTGGTTCCACCATTTGCTCTCGTCGAGCAAGCTCCACGACTCCAGCTTCCAGCCGGGGTCCGGTTTGGCGGTCAGCGTAACGACCTCGCCGGACGAATAGGGTCCGGACGGATCAACCGTCACGTCGCCCTGTCCGACCTTAATAACGTCAATAGTGAAAGAGTTGGCTGTGGCTGATCCGGTAGTGATGACTGTGGCCATCATGGCAGCAACCAGCAGAGCCAGCGTAGCCAGGGTTAAACGAAACTGCTTCATTGTTCTCTTCCCTCACTCGAAAGTGATGCCATTCATTCTGCACGCGCCCGTCTGGTCGGGATCGGGAGACCCTGCCGGAGACGGAAGCTGGCGGCTGGAACTGCTCACGCCCCACCCATTAATGCCAGCCTACTCGCGCAACTATTCATAGTACGTGGGCTTCCTTACGCTCAAGCTTAACGGATTGGCTCTTCCAATAGTACTATTTTCGCATGCCCTATCCGTACTTTTACGTATAATACAAATGATCTCAGCCTGACAAGATCCAGGTGCAATATGCCCGAGGGCATTGTAGCCCAGATCATCGCCCGTTGGTGTGAGGATTGGATGAAAACGGAGCCGAGAAGCCGTCCAATGGGGGTATATGTGAGCACAGTCAATAATTCAGGTTCGCACAGCGGAGTTCTTATCGGTGATTGACGCGATTCACGCCATTTCTCCCATTGCACCTCCCGCTTACACTCTGTCGCAACGGCCTGGTCCCTGTGACTGGCCGCCCACCCCATCACTCCCGCACGTATCTACAGCTTTCCTACCTTGGCAGTCGAAGACGTCTTTGTTCGCCTACTTTGCCCGACATGTTGATCGGGAATGCTGCCGGCCCTCCAACTCGAACCGGTAGCCACAAAGGGAATACCCCATGATGCCGAAACGCCACATTGGCATACTGCTGTCCGCAACCCTGCTCACGATCGCCCTGACGCTGGTCTGGTCGACCGTCCAGACGGTAGCCGGGGCCTCCCCCGCGGCCCAATCCACGACCATACCCACGTGGCTCCACCTGTCCTCCGCGAACGGCGATCTACCGTCACCGGCAGCAAGTTCTGAGCAAACGGCCGCCCTTGTCCTCGACATCGACAAAGACGGACTGAACGACTTCGTTATCGGCACACGCAAGAGTCCCGGCCCTTCGGTTATGTGGTATCAGCGTACCGCAGACGGCTGGACGCGCTACGTCATCGAGTCCGATGTTCTACGGATCGAGGCCGGCGGCGCTTTCTTCGACATTGATGACGACGGCGATCTGGACGTGGTACTGGGTCGCGACGGCAGCGGCAACGAGATATGGTGGTGGGAGAACCCGTATCCAAACTACGATCCGACGACAGACTGGGTGCGCAGGACTATCAAGAGCAGCGGCGTTGACCAACACCATGACATGATGTTTGGCGACTTCGACGATGATGCCGCCGACCGAGTTCGTCTTCTGGAACCAGGATGAGAAGGCGCTGTTTGTCCAGGATATCCCGGCCAACCCCAGGAACGACGGAACCCTGGCCGGATGCGGTCGCCATCGACACATTTCCCAGCAGTAAGTACGAAGGCATCACAGCGGCGGATATCAACGGGATACCAAACTGGATATCGTCGCCGGCGGCCGCTGGTATGAACATGTCAACGGATTTACCTTCAGCGCCAAGGAGATTGACTGTCGCCGAGTCAATATTCGTGTGGCAGTAGGCCAGATAATTCCTGGCGGACGTCCGGAAGTCGTGCAAGTCCCTGGAGACGTTGACGGCATGGCTCGTGGTATGAATGGAATGGTATCGGTGGACAGCCCATGATCTGTTTGAGGTCAAGCACACCCATTCACTTGAGGTAGCTGACATCAACAACGACGGTCATTTGGATATTTTCATGGCGGAGATGCGTTTCGACGAGGCAAACCCCTCCTCCAATCCGAACGCCCATGACATGGGTGCTTTACGGCGACAGCCAGGGCGACTTCACAACCTACGAAGTCGCTTCCGGATTCGGCCAGCATGAGTCACGGGTCGCCGATCTCGACGGTGACGGCGATCTCGACATTCTGGGCAAGCCGTACGAATGGGACACGCCTCGCATTGATGTCTGGCTCAACCAACTGATCCCCAATCTCCCGGTCTGCGAGCCGTTGACCGACTGGACCACCCATATCATCGACGACACGCGGACCGTGCGAGCGGTTCTGGTGGGCGCAGCCGATCTGGATGGCGACAATCTGGCCGATGCGGTGACGGCTGGCTGGTGGTATCGCAATCCGGGCACGCCGGGCGGCGTGTGGCAGAAGAACGAAGTGGGCACGGGCTTCGACCAGTTCGCCATTATCCACGACTTCGATGGTGACGGACACAACGATCTGCTGGGCATCACGTCCGACGACCTCACCTCCAACCGACCAGAAAAGGGCGACACCTTTGTCTGGGCACGCAACGACGGCAGCGGCAACTTCACCATCTATGAGCAACATCGAACAGGCCAACGGCGATTTCCTGCAAGGTGTGGCTGTCGACACGTCCGTGCCCGGCAGTAAGAAAGTATGGTTGTCATGGCACCAAACAAGCCTGGACATTCAGGTGCTTACGGTTCCGGCCGATCCATTGACAGAGACATGGACCATCGAGGAACCGGCGACCGTCACGCTGGGTGAGGACGTGGACCTCGCCGACATTGACGGCGACAACGATACGGATGTCCTACTGGGCACCGTGTGGCTGGCGCAGCAGCCGGATGGCAGCTACGCCGACCACACCCTGTTCACGACGACAGACGCAGCCGACCGCAACGACCTGGCCGACATCAACGACGACGGCCGCCTCGATGCAGTCATCGCTTACGAAGGGGCGAACACTCTGAAGCCCGTCGCCTGGTACGAAGCACCACTCGACCGGACGCAGCCGTGGACGGAGCACCTGATCGCC
Organism: uncultured Chloroflexia bacterium; assembly: GCA_963715935.1. Lineage (GTDB taxonomy): Bacteria > Chloroflexota > Anaerolineae > Promineifilales > Promineifilaceae > Promineifilum. The sequence continues at coordinate 90,290 of CAVQSM010000017.1, forward strand.
GAGGTCGTTGGCCCAATGAGTATGGATGTGGCTGACTTCGACAATGACGGCGATCCCGATGTAGTCGTCGGTGAGCATACAACGAACGATCCGACGGCTGGCCGCGTCATTGTCTTCGAAAACGAAGATGGCGTCGGCGGCAACTGGGTGCAGCATATCGTCGCCACCGGCCACGAACACCATGACGGCACGCAGGCGGTCGACATCGATGGCGACGGCGATAAGGACATCATCTCCATCGGCTGGAACAACAACGATCTGATGCTGTATGAGCAGGTTAACTGCGGGGATCCCGGCCCGACGCCCACTCCCCTCCCAACTCCCATACCTACTGAGACGCCGACAGAAACGGCCACAGCGACCGCAACCACGGAGCCGACACCCGGCCCTTCACCCACCGCCACAGAAACCTTGACGCCAACCATGACCGCCACAGCAACCGCAACCGGCACCGCGACACCAACCGCGACCGCGACCGGCACTGCGACGCCGGTCCCAACCGCCACGCCCACGTCTGAACCGACCGTTCCGCCCGCAGCTCAACCCATCTACCTCTCTTCATCCTCCAACGGCAGCGTGCAGGGCGTCTCGTTCCGCGACGAAGACATTCTCATCTTTGACCAGATTAGCGGCAATTGGTCGTTACACTTCGACGGCTCAGATGTTGGGCTCGCCAGGACTGATGTAAACGCCTTCCTGTTGCTCGATGATGGCAGCTTGCTTCTCTCGCTGGCCTCGCCGATAGATGACCTGCCGGGGCTGGGTGCGGTGGACGATTCTGACATCATCCGCTTCGTGGCCACGTCCTGGGGCGAGAATACCAGCGGCGTCGTTCAGCTGGTATGTCGACGGATCGGACATTGAGTTGACCACCAATGGTGAGGATATCGACGCGCTTGCGCGAACGGCCGGCGGCGATTTACTGATCAGCACGACTGGCCGCGCCCGCGTGGGCAGTCTGGTGGCGCAGGACGAAGATTTGCTGCGCCTCAGCAGCCTCCAGCCTGGTCCCAACACCAGCGGCACATGGGCGCTCCATCTGGACGGCTCCAACGTCGGCCTGTCCAACAGCAACTCCGAAGATATCAGCAGTGCCTGGGCTGACCCGTCCACCAACGGAATCGTCCTGTCAACTGTAGGCACCTTCAACGTACCAGGTCTCAGCGGGGGCAAGTCCGATCTCTTCGTGTGCATGCTCCTGGCTGCGGGCGGCAGTTCCGAGTGCGAGTTCCAGACGACTTTGTACTGGTCCGGATGCCGCGCACGGATTCGGCAGCGAGATGATAGACGGTGTTGACTCTGGCCTCAGCCGGCCTGACCGTTCCACCGACGCCCGTACCGACTTCTACCCTTCCGCCCGGCCCCACACCGGAACCGGGCAGCGGCTCCGCGCTGTACGTTGGCCTGAATGGAACAGGGAGTGTCGGTTCAGTAAGCTTCACCGATGACGACATCCTTGCGTATGACACCGAGAAGCGGCGCCTGGTCACTCCACTTCGACGGCTCAGACGTCGGACTGGGCGGGGCCGGAGTGAACGCCTTTCACGTTGACCCGCTCAATGGCTCGATTCTGCTGTCCGTCTTCAACAACCACACCGTCCCCGGCCTGGGCGTCGTCACCTTCAACGACATCGTCCGCTTCACACCACAGTCACTGGGTCCGAACACAAGCGGCGTCTTTAGCTGGTACCTGGATGGTTCCGACGTCGGTCTGACGCAATCGTCCGAGCGGATCGACGCCATCACCTTCTCCGCTGACAACCGCTTGCTCATCAGCACGCAGGGCAGCCTCAGCGCCGGCGGCACGAGTGCCCGCGACGAAGACCTTACTGTCTTCAGCATGAACCAGATGGGACAGGCCAGCCAGGGCACATGGTCCATGTTCTTTGACGGCACCGACGTCGACCTGGCGGACAGTCCCGAAGACATGACGGGCGCAGCATATGACCCCGTCACGAACCGGCTCCACTTCACAACGCTGGGGAATTTCAACGTCAGTGGCGCAAGCGGCAGCCGGGCCGACATCCCGGTCTGCGAGTTGATCTCCACCGGCAACAACACCACCTGCTCGTTCCTGCCCGGCGAGTTCTTAACAGCGAGCGAACTGGGGCTCGTCACGGTAGGTATCGATGGACTGTCATTGGGCAACACGACAGCCCCACCTTCAGCGACACCAACCCCACCGCCGGCATCGACGCCAACGTCGACCACAACACCAACTGTCACAACGACACCAACCGTCACAGAGACACCGGTCACGCTGACGGCAACTGCGACGACAACGCCCGGCAATCCTCCCACAGCAACGCCGACCCCACTTCCACCAGTAGGCGGGTGGCAGTACCCTGACCGAACCTATCGGGCATCGTTCGGCGTGAGTTCGGAGCGTACGACCCGAACGAATCGTGCGGTCGACGTCCCGATGAACTTCACGACGCTGCTGGCAAGTGCCGGCGGGTCAGGCACGTTTGATCCCGATTCGCTGCGCGTGGCCGAGGTCGACACAACCGGGCTGGTGCTTAATGCTGATGTTCCGTTCCAGTTCGACCAGGTCGCCGATTTCGACGCTGCCACCAACGCCGGCGGCACGCTGGTTGTCTGGCTGGCAGGCAACACGCCGAGCAAGCGTCACCCGCCAGTTCCACGTCTACTTTGACGTCACGGGTGCATCGGGCGGGTTGTCCGCATCGTTCGCGCCGCCCACATTCACCAATCTGATTACGCTCGACCCCAACGCCACCGACGAAGGGTTTGACAGCTTCCGAATGACCCTACAGGATGGTGTGGCGCTCGACTTCCACAAGCTGGGCGGTGGCTTCTCCAGCGTCGTCGATGCCGGCGGCAACGATTGGGTTAGCTGGAACAGCGCCGACGGCACTGACGGTGACAGCCGCGGCATTCCCAATCTGGTCCATCCCAACGACGGTGGTCACTTCCATCCGGGCCGCACCAACGGCAGCAGCACGCTGCTCCACGATGGCCCGCTGAAGGTGTCCATTCGGGCAGTTAGCGACCCCGCCGGCTGGGAAGCGCTGTGGGAAATCTACCCCACCTACGCCCGCATGACGGTACTGCAGGCCGCCACCACATATTGGTTCCAATATGAAGGCACGCCGGGCGGGCTGCTGGAGTCAACCGACCTGGTCACACGACCGGACGGAACGCAGAACGGCGCTCTCGAAAGCTGGGATGGCGATCTTCCCGGCGAAGAGTGGGCCTACATCAGCGATCCGGCGTTGAGCCGTTCGCTGTTTGTCGTCCACGAAGAAGAGGATAGTTTATCAGACACGTATCGGGACCTGAACGATGCCATGACGATCATGTCGTTTGGGCGCGGGCTTGGCAACAGCCGCTATCTGACCGACGTACCCCAGCATTTCATCTTCGGGTTGATCGACGAGACCGGCTACGGCCCCATGACGACGGCCATCCACAGCGCCTACAAGCCGCTCTCAGTGACGGCAGGGGCCAGCGAGATGCGAGAGGACACGCCCCCGACCGCGACCCCCACGCCCACCAGCACACCGACAAGCGTGCCCACGTCGACGAGCACGCCCACACCGGACCCACCGCCGGAAGCGGCCGTCTGCCTGCCGCCGCTGCCGCTCGATCAGTGGGAGCGCCACGTTATCGACGCCAACCGCCCGGGACGCGCCAGCTTCATGTTCGACATGGACGTCAATCAGGATGGTCTGACCGACTTCATCACGGGCATGTACTGGTATGAGAATCCCGGCACACCAGGTGGAAGCTGGACGCGCCATCTGATCGGCAGCCCGCTGCAGGACACCATCGGCATGTACGACTTCGACGGGGACGGCGACCAGGATTTGCTGGGCACAGCCGGCTCGACGGCGCCGCCCCCTGGCGGCGTCTGGGTGCCGCTGGTCTGGGCGCGCAACGACGGGCCGGGCAGCTTCACCGTGCTGGAGAATATCGCCGACGATCTGGCGATGAATGACAATGATCCCATCCAGGGTGTGACCATCGCCCGCTTCACGCCCGGAGGCCCAATCGAGATTGCCGCCACCTGGGACGACGCAGAACGACCGGCGCGCAATCCAAGTGGTATCCAGATGTTCACTGTACCGGCCGATCCTTCCACCGACACATGGACGCGTCGCAAGATATCCGACTTCGCACTTGGGGAAGAGCTAGCCGCTGTGGATCTGGACAATGACGGGGACAAGGATCTGATGCTGGGCACATCGTGGCTGCAAAACGAAGCGCCGCAGGACACATGGACCCCGTTCACGCTGCATACCGAGGCTGGACTGGAGGGTGACCGCATTGAGCTGGTTGACCTGGACGAAGACGGTGTGCTCGATCTGGTCATTGGCTTTGCCCATGCAAGCAATGACCACCCGGCCAAGGTCTCCTGGTTCGAACGGACCAGCGACGTCACCCAACCCTGGGCGGAGACGGACATCTTCACCATCACGACGGCCGGCCCCAATGGCACGGCCAGCAGCCTGGACGTTGCCGATATGGACGGGGATGGCGACCCGGACGTCATCATGGGCGAGTACCGCGTGAAGTTTGGGGAAGGTGAGGAACCGGCGAACTTATGGCTGCTGGAGAATCTCGGCCAGGGAGCCAGCTGGCAAGCGCACCTCATCCACAACGGCGACTCCCACTACCAATCCAGCCGAAGCGGTCGACATCGACGGTGACGGCGATCTGGACATCATCAGCAAGGGCTGGCTGCACAGCGAAGTCTATCTGTACGAGAACAAGGCGGAGACCACCTGCACCACGCCGTAAGGCACAGGGGTCGGCGGTGTCACTGAAGGCCTCTGCGGGCTAGTCGTCGAGGAAAGCGGCCCACGGCGTTCCGGCCAGCTGGGCCTTAATTTCGGGGTAGTTGGCGATCTGCTCGGAGAGCGGCTGGCTGGGACGCTTCGATGTCGGTGGCTTTACCGGCTCGTAGGCCACACCCAGGAAAGCCTGAATGCGGGTGATCTCATCTTCGTAGCTGCCGGCAAGGTCTTCGTAATAGACATCCATCAGTCTCATGACCTGCAAAACGTTCGACCGTTTGCGCTTGCCACGCCGCCATCTGCATCGAACCGGGCGATCATCTCGATCGTAGTCGAGCATGACCGCTTGCTGCTGCTTGTCGGCCGAATAGCTGATCCACTCTTTCGTTCGGGCGGCTTTCTGGCGCGAGACTTCGACCTTCAGCAGATTACGCCGCTGCAGATGGATCACTTGCAGCGCGGGCTGCCTTTCGAGGTAAGCCCAGACTGATCTGACCCCACGCCGTATCAAGCGTCGCGTGAAAATAGAAGATCTTGAAGCCCACCGCGCCGATGGTCGGAGGGTATCTGTGGAAGACGCGCGTCTCCAGAAAGCGGGCCGGGATCGCTCGCAAACAGCTCATTGGTGCGACCGAACTCCACGAACCGGGCCGGGAACAGGTCAGGGCGACGCACAATCTCGCCATACGTCTCGATCTGCGCTGTGCTCGTTCAGCGCACGGGTCAGCATCGTCGATCCAGTGCGGGCCGAGGCCACAATCAGGAAAGCGTGTGTAGTCGCTCTGGGCGGGATGAGTCCGCTCTCAACGGCCCGATGGCGTAGATCGTACCATGAGCGCTTGACGGCGCGCATCGCTTTGGTGCGCGGCTTGGCGTTGCGGTTGGTCTCTGTCCATCGACTACTCTTGCGGCGTCCACTTCTGCCGGAAGGCAGCCAATTCCGTCATCGTTGTAGAACTGCCGCGCAAATTTAGAATCGTACATACGATCCAGGTACGACTGCGGCAGATCCAGCGATTGCTTGAACTGATTGTAGAGCGGCGAATACCATTTGTCGGCGGCCGTATTGGCCTTAACAAACTTGACCTCATCGAGCTGCAAGAAGTCCTGCAGCGCTGCCTCGCCGCACTCATCCAGCTGTTCCAGCTTGATCAGCACCATATCGGCGAACTCGTTGCGGTAGACCTCATAGCCGCGCTCTTTCGGGAACGGCGTGGCGAAGACATCAATACCGAACACAGGCAGCATCTCCATGTCATACCACTCCAACGGCACGTCATGCGGATAGGCGGTCATGAACCGCTCGCGGAGCGCCTCGACACAGGCGGCCGATTCGTCCTGGCACATCTCGCGCAGCTCAGCCGGCCACCACTCATTCTTGTGGAAGAAGCCGGAAACGTTGGTGGCAATGGGGTCGCGCACCAGCGTAATGACCCGCACGCGCTTGCCGTCGCTCCGCATCTGCTGCAGGTGGTTGTAGAGCAAATCGCCGCGGATGTGGCCTTGCTTGGCCTTGGGCGGCAGATTGTCCCAGCCGCCATACCCGTCGACCGCCAGATCATACCGAAAGGCGCGCCCTTCCGGGCTGAGAAAGTGCGTCTGGAAGACGGCCGTATTCTCTTTGATCCCCATCGCCTTCAGCGACGCGGAGATGGAGGTGGAGCCGACTTTGCCCATCTGGTGGATGAGCAGCAGATTCTTCTGGCGCAGCGACCCGCCCTTGATGTGGGCGTAGATACGGGCCTTGTAGAAGTTCTCCTGCCCAACCAGATCGATGACGCCTTGCTTACCCGCCCTGCGCAGCTGTGCTCCGCGACGGCGGCGGCGTTTTTTGGGGGCGCCTTGTGGGGCGGTGGTGGTGTCGGTCATCGGCTATCGTCCCGCGGGCCGGCTGCCTGTCAAGGGCGCCGGCCCGCTGTGGTCGTCATTCAACAATGCGCGGTTCCGGAATGGGCACGACAAACTTGCCGCCCTGCTCATGGTACTCAGATTGCTGGCGCATGATCTCTTCAGCAAAGTTCCAGGCGAGGATCAGCACGTAGTCCGGTTTGTCTTCCATCAGCTTCTCGACCGGGTAGATCGGCAGCTTGTTGCCGCCCATGTAACGGCCGTGCTTGTACGGGTTCAGGTCGACCACGTAGTCGAGAATGGTGTCGTCGATCTCGCAGTAGGCCAGCATAGTCGTGGCCTTGGCCGCCGCGCCGTAGCCGGCAATGCGATAGCCCTGCGCTTTCAGGTCGAGCAGGATGGCCCGCAGCGACTCCTTGATCCCCTGCACACGCTCAGCGAAGTCGAGGAAGTAGTCGATCTGGTCCACCTGCCGCGCCTTCTCGTCGGCCAGCAGCTGCTTCACGACCGGCTGCACATTCTCCACCGGCTCCACAAATAATCGCAGCGACCCGCCATGCAGCGGCACGCGCTTGACGTCGTTCAGGTACAGACCATGCTGCCGGAACAGCTTGTCCAGCGATGTGACCGAGTAGTAGCAAAGATGCTGGTGGTAGATGGTGTCGAACTCGACATGGTCTACCAGATCGACCACGTACGGGCACTCGATGACGGCCACGCCAGTTGGCTTCAGCACCGTCTTGATGCCGTCAACAAAGCCGTTGAGGTCAGGCACATGAGCCAGCACGTTGTTGGCCAGGAAGACATCGGCCGTCTTGCCTTCGTCCTTCAATTCCTGGGCCAGGTCGCTGGTGAAGAAGGTGATCATCGTGGGGATGCCCGCTTCCTGGGCGGCCGTTGCCGGCGCCTTCGACGGGTCGATACCCAACACGGGGATACCTGCGTCGGCGAAGTTCTTCAGCATATAGCCGTCGTTGCTGGCCGCTTCCATAACCAGGCTGTTCTCGTCCAGCTCGCGCGTCTCCATGATGTACTCGGCGCTCTCCCGGAAATGCTTCAGCAGCGAGGGGGAAACAGACGAGAAGTACGGGTACTCAGCATAAAACAGGATCTCCGGATCCACCGTCTCGCGGATCTGGACCAGCGCTGAGTCGGGGCAAAAGACGAGCGTTAGCGGCGCAATCAGCTCCGGGTCGCCCAGCTGGTCGGCCCGCAGCAGGCGGTCGGCCAGCGGCGTCTCGCCAAACTCAATGATCGTCTCCAGGTTCGGAGAACCGGACACACGGCAGGCCGTTTCGTCCTTGTATATCGACTTGATTTCAATCGTCATGATATGTGTCACACAATGGCTGCGGTTCGCAACAAGAAGGACGAACCGCAGCCATGACAAGTAGCCGCGCCAGTCGCGTATGGCTAACGGGCGGCTACTGTAATTCAGTGATTAGGCCGGGATCGACTCGCGCCAACGTAGCTCATTGGTCAGGCGGCCGTCGGCCATAAGCTCTTTGATATGATGGATGCGGCGGTAGCGCGGTCCTTCGAACTCGTCGGGCTGCAAACCGACCGCCTCATACGCCTTATACAGTTCCTCAGCACCCTTGCGAGCGGTCCATGTCGGCTGGTAGGCCGGCAGAACGCGAGCGATCTTGCTGCTGTTGACGCGGTAGTCGCGCTTGTCAGAGCTGGCCCCTTCAGCGTACTCTACGCGGCTGTTAGGCACAACCTCGGCCACAATCTCGGCCAGCTCGCGAATCTGGTAGTTCTCTTCCGGACGGCCGACGTTGAACGCTTCATTGTGAACCAGGTCGCGCGGGGCTTCGAGCACCGCCTTGAAAGCGCGGGACATATCCTCGACATGGACGACAGGACGCCACGGCGTGCCATCGCTCTTGAGAAAGACCAGCCCGGTCGTGTAGGCCCATGCGGTCAGGTTATTAATGACCAGGTCGAAGCGCAGCCGGGGCGAAACGCCATAGGCCGTCGCGCTGCGCAGGAAGGTCGGGCTGAACGAGTCGTCGGCCATCTTGGTCACGTCCTGCTCGACCATCACCTTCGACTTACCATAGGGCGTGACGGGGTTGAAGTCAGACGTCTCGTCCAACCAGTCGTTGACGCCCGCACCGTAATTACTGCAGGAGGACGAGAAGATATAGCGCTCGACGCCCACTTGCTTGGCCAACTCGGCCAACCGCACGGACGCGCGGTAGTTGATCTCGTACGTCAACTCCGGATTCAGATCGCCCAGCGGGTCGTTGGACAGACCCGCCAGATGGATGATCGCCTCGAACCCTTCCAGGTCCTTGGCCTCCACATCACGAACGTCCTTAGTCATGGCCGGCACCAGGCGCGTCTCATTGTCTTCGCCAAACGTCGAGCCTTGATACAGGTTCGTATCCAGACCGACCACGTCATGGCCGGCTTCGACTAACATCGGAACCAGGATGGTGCCGACGTAGCCATTGTGTCCCGTCACTAATACACGCATTGTTATTTTACCTCTCCCAAACCTTACCAAATTTTCCAGGGCGCGTTGCCGCTTTCCCAGAGTGATTCCAGCACGTGCTTGTCGCGCCGGGTATCCATACATTGCCAGAAGCCATCGTGCTTGTAGGCCATGAGCTGGCCATCAGCCGCCAGCTGCTCCAACGGCTCTTTCTCCCACTGGGTGGCGTCGCCTTCGATGTAGTCGAAGATTTCCGGCTCCAGCACGAAGAAGGCGCCGTTGATCCACCCTTCGGCTGTCTGCGGCTTTTCGGTGAAGCGCCAGATCTGGTTTCCTTCGAACTCCAGATGGCCGTAGCGGGCGGGCGGACGGACGGCCGTCATCGTGGCCAGCTTGCCGTGCGACTTGTGGAAGCGCAGCAGCTCGTCCAGATCAACGGTCGAGACGCCGTCGCCCCAGGTGAGCATGAAGGTGCTGTCGCCCATGTAAGGCTGCAGCCGTTTGATTCGGCCGCCGGTCATGGTGCCCTGGCCCGTGTCGATCAGCTCCACCGTCCAGTCGTGCAGCTCGCCATTCTCTCGCCTTTCGACGATTCCACTGGACATATCAACCTTGAGGTCGCTGTTCAGGGACGAGTAGTCGACCATGTAGCGCTTGATTGCCTCACCCTTGTATCCCAGAGCAATGACAAACTCGTTCATGCCATAGTGGGCGTAGTGCTGCATGATATGCCACAGAATGGGCTTGCCACCGATCTCAACCATAGGTTTTGGCTTGATCTCGGTTTCCTCAGCCAGTCGGGTACCGTACCCTCCAGCCAAAATACCTACTTTCATTGTCTTTCAACTCTCCTTCAAGACTCACGCTTGGAATCGGGTCGACCGAAACGGTCTGACCAACACTGCCGGGAGTCTGGATGGCGTGGCGGCGTTTGCCGCCACGCCCCTGTTCTTTTCTTGCTATGGCCGAAGTTACGGCGCTATCGTGATAGGCAGAGCTATGCCATAGGCCGGGCCGTTTACTGTGATGCGCATTGCAGCGCTGCCTACGCCACCGTCAGCATCCGTGGCGATGAACAACAAATCATACTCGCCGGCCTGGTAGAAAGCCGGTGTCCAGCTGAAGTCGCCCGTTCCATCTCCATTGTCCGTGAACGTGGCCCCTGCAGGTAACCCTTCGACGGTCAACTCAATCGCTTCACCTTGCGGATCCGTCGCCGTCACCACAAACGAGACATCCTCATTGACATTGGCTGTCTTGTCGGCAATCGGGTCAACGCTCGGCGGCGGATTGTCGCTGAAGTTAGCCGTCACCGCCGTATTATCGATGATGGTGATAACGGTCGGCGATTCGGCGCCACTCAGCGCGCCGCCCCAGCCGATGAAGAAGTTGCCGGAATCAGGTACGGCCGTCAGTGTCACCTGGTCACCAAACACGTAGTCGGCTTTGTCCGGCACAAGCACCACGCTGCCGGGACCGATGCTGGTCACGTCAAGCGTGTAGCGCTGCTGGACGAACGTCGCTTCGATGACTGTGTCTTCACTGATGGTCAGCTCTTCTGTCAGATCATTGCCCGACAGCGCGCCGCCCCAGCCACTGAAATCCCATCCAGGATTGACGGTAGCGGTTACCTGGACCACATCGCCGAAGAGATACGTTTCCTTGTCCGGGACCAATTCCACTGTACCGCCTTCCCCCTCACCTACGTGGGTGATGTCAACGGTCACTTCATACTGATCTTGCACAAAGGTAGCGATGACGTTGGTGTCCTCGGTCATCAACACCTGGGTTTGGCTGCCGGTGCCGGTTCCCGCGCCGCTCCACCCGGCAAACGTCCAGCCCGGCTCGGGGGTCGCCGTGAGGGTCACGGCATCACCATAAACGTACGTTGGCTGGTCGGGGTCAGTCACCACCGTGCCGCCCATGCCTATACCATCACTGACGATCGTCACATCCAGCACATACTGATCTTGCTCGAACGTGGCCGTGACAGTCTCGTTCTGGCGCATCACAAGTGTGTCAACCGGCAGGGTTCCGGTCAGGCTACCTGTCCAGCCGATGAACGACCAGCCCTGCTCCGGTGTGGCCGTTAGTTCGACCACATCGTCGTAGATATAGGTTTCCTGATCAGGGGATTTGGTCACCATGTTCCCTGTGCCTCCGTCACCGTTGTTGACGGTATTGACGGTCAGGGTATAAGGCACCGCCGCAAAGATGGCTGTAGCCGACTTCGGGGCGTCCATGACCACGACTTCGGAAGCGTTGGTGCTGACTACATCGCCACTCCATTCCGAGAACTCCCAGCCAGGGCTGGTCGTCGACGCGGAAATGGTGACCTCTTCACCACAGGCGTAGCTCGGGCTCGTCAGGCGATTTGGTGACCACGCCATTGCCATCGGTCGACAGGCTCATCGTATTGAGGATGCCGTCTTCCGGAACAATGGGGAAGTCACTGTTGAAGAAGTAGTCGAAAACGGCCGTATGCGCCGGCTCGAGGCCGCTTATGCCGGAATTGCCCGCAAACAGCCCAACCTTCCTTACCACCATATCAAACGTAAACGAAGCGTTGGCCTTGCGACCAGGCCGTCCCAGTTCCAGAAGTACCAGCTAAACTCATCGCCCTCGCGCTCGACCCGAATATACATCGGTACACCGGGTGGCGGATCAAAGACACGATTGGCGCCCTTGACACGCGAGCCATCGCGTACGAACTCAGCAAACATGATCGTTGTGCCGGCAGCCGTGTACTCATACGACACACGCATATAGGTGTCGTCGGACTCTTCTATGAGGATACCCTGTGTTTGTACCCCCTGAGTCACGTTCGACTCAATCTTCGTTTCGATGGAAAAGTCGTCGTCGCTGGCCAGCTGTAACAGGCGCGGCGGGAATCTTACCGCCCTTCCAGTCATGGTTCACGTCACCGGGCACAAAGATCTCTGCCGTCTGTGCCTTCATCGACCAGCGTGGACCCACCCACTACATCGGTGAATTGCCAGATGTCGGTGTTGAGCGCACAGGCAGTTGAAGTCATCCGAGAGGATCTCGGCGGGTTCCGTCGTGTCAAATGTGTCGTCCTTCGTCTGGGCCTCGTTGCCCTGCAGGTCTACGACGTAATCTGGAAGTGGTATGTCTCTCCGGTGTCAGAGGCCGGCAATGTCCAGCTCATGTGCGTCTTCAGCTCGTCGCTATCCGAGACGAAGCACCGTAACTCTTCGTTGGTCACCGTAGTCGACGCGGCTTGTGGCCGGTTCGTCGGTGGTCCAGCTGACGGTCGCTCCACCGGCCCGCGGCTCAACCAGCACATCACTGATGACCGGGGGCGTCTCGTCGGGCGGTGCCGTCGTGAAGCTGTAGCTGACCTTGCTCATGCAGTTGTCCGAGCAGGTCGCAGGCATCGATAGTGACGTCAATCGTCTTGTTAATCGGCAGATCGTTGGCCGGGTTGTAAACAAGCGTGTAGTCGCTGAGCCACGCCTCTGGATCTTGACCTTGTTCGTGACGTCCTGCCCGTCCACCGTCATCTTGACCGTCGTCAAGTCCACGCCAAACTCGATGTCAGCCACTTTGGCGACAATGAACTCTTGAAGGAGACATTCGTCGCTCCGGTGCGGACGACTGCGCGTGGACGATACGGCGGCGTGGAGTCGCCAAACGAGTTGGTCTCGCGGACCACAATCATTGGTCCACGGAATTCAATGAATTGCCCCGTTCCGCCCGGCCAGAAGTAAGTCAACGCGATTGCGCCCTGGATCTAGGAAGTTGATGTTGAAGCCTTGATGCCCAGCGTCCAGTCGTCGCCCGGATTGGCAAATGACTGGTTATTCTGGTTGAAGGTGAACTTCGGATTCTTCCAGTAGTTACCCAGCAGATAGGCCTGGTCAAAGCTCTCGATGTTGTCGGGCAGGTCGAAATTGTAGTCGACTGAATCGGGCTTGCTGCCGTCCATGTGTAGCCCGAAGTCATCAAAGTCGGGAATGACATAGGCCAGCACGGCCCCATCGCGGATCAGGAGAACTCGGCCGAATCGCCGCCCGCCGCATCGCGCACGTTGCCTGCGTCTGTCAATCAGGCGAATCTTGAACTTAATCACGGCCTGATTCGTAATATGCGGCAGATCCCACGTAACAGTCGCTGTGCCACCTTGGGTTTCACCGTACCGATGTGATTGATCGTACAGGTAGCGTGAATTGGCCCCCACGGGATTGCTTGAGGCCGATTTCCGTACCACCGGGACACCAGTTGTTGCGGCTCAGATTGTGCCAGTCGCGCACGACGCCGTCATTATCTTCGTCGTATCCCTCGTACCAGCCATGAAACTCGACATACTGCGGTCGTCTTCATCAACGGACGCGGTCAGCTTCAGCTTGTCGCTGTTGACTTCAAGCACGCCGCCCGCATTGGGCCCAACGGAGCCATTGTCATCCTCGATCGCCGTCAACTGACCGTCCGGCGGGGTCACCTCACTACCCTCGCCCGCCACCAAGCGGATTGCTCTCGTCGTAGTAGATGCGGAATGCCACGTCCCGAGCCTGATATTTCCGGTTGCCCCAGAAGGTGATGTTGTTGGCACCTTGCTTCAGCTCGGAGGCATCGATCTCGCCCACGCAAGGCGAACGGCTCCAGTCGGTGCCGACAGGCGGGGCGTAGGTGCTGGCCGTTGTTGATCTTGAAGCGTGCCGCTTGCGTGTCGTAGTTGCGCCACAGATCAAGGAAGATCTCGACCTTGGTCGCCGACGAAAAGTCGTCAGGGATGTTGAAGTTCAAGCGTCTTGGGACACTTGTTGAGCGTCAGCGGTTCAATGTAGTCAGCTGCCCGACGGATTGGTCGGCGAGCCGTCTGCGTTGCAACCACCAGTGAACTGACTATGGTCGATCCAGTACTCTTTGTAGGTCACTTCCTGGCTGCTGTTGAAGATGCCGCCGCGGACCGAAGACGGCACCAGCAGCGTCACCGCCATCAGCATAGCTGTCAACAAAACACCAAACGTAACCCGCGTTGTTTTGCTCATGTTTCTTCCCTCAAAATGCTCCTGACTCGTTTCCAACTAGATAGGCAGACCTGTACGGGTTTGAGCCAACAGGTCCTGGGCGGCCTTCATGTCCGGGTAAGGCGACTCTACCGAGTAGATCGCGTCCAGACCAAAGCGCCGCAACATCATGTCCACCATCTCACGCTGTTCATCCGTGATCTTGGACATCCAACTGTCGACGCGCCGCTTCCCCATGATAACGGCGCTGTCCGGCTTACTGGAGTTGGAGGGGCGGCTCATCGCGGCAAACACAGATTCGTCCCACTGTTTGCCATAGAATGAGAACAGCCGCTCAATCTCCTGTTCCGGCTCTTCACAGAACTGCTCGTAGTAGGCCAGGTGCACCTCACCCGGCTGGAACTGCGACAGCGGCACATAGTTCTCGATGCACCACATCCACAGTCGCTTCTCGAATAAGCTGTCCGCTTGCTCAATCTCGGCGCGATACGGTTCCAGATAGTCTTGCATCAGCTGCGGCTGGGCCAGGAGAATCGCCCCCAGGTCGATATCCCAATCCAGCTTCCACTGCGACAACGTGACGGCCGCCGGGTGACGCATTAGAAACGCCACGCGCAGGCCGGGGAAGTTGTCTACCATCCATTTGAGGAACAGGTTCGCGCGTATTGCCTTCACCAACCGCTTGGTGACGACAGTCTTCGTGTTGAAGCGGTCGGTCCACGCATTACGCAGGCGCCCGCTCAGAATCGTTCCAACGGGCTCCAGAAAGAGCGGAGCCCTGTCACCGGGCCGAATGTACTGCATCGCATTAAAGTGTGAACAGATGTCCACCGCCACGTTGCGAAAAGGCTCATCCATAATGCGATACTCGTTGCGGTAGTTGATCACCTCAGATATCCAGGTGGTCCCGCTGCGGCCGGTGCCGGCCAGCACGATGGAGGCCAGATAGTCGTTGGCCAGATCGACGTAGTATCGCTTCTCCACCACTTCTTTCAGATTCTGTGGGTGGAACTTGCCTTTGCGCTCACGTGTCTCGTGAATCATCTTCATAGGTCATTCTCGCTTCATTGCCTGCGCCCAATGCTGCCGGCCAATTGGCCATATCCCGTGAAACAGGACGCCGGCCGTCTGGCCAGGCCCAACCACGCGCAGTTCGAGTCACTTAGTAATTGGGTTCCGGGGGTGCTTTCCTCATGGTGATGGCTCTACTTTGGAAGCACTCCACTTGTTTGAAGTCTTGCCAACCTCTCGGCTCGCTTTATCGTACGTATTGTAGAGGGTGACAAAGCACCAGCGGGCGACCACTATTTCGGCTTCGCTTCACCCGAATACCAGCGTATCCAGAAAAGCTTACAAACCTACTTACGTGGCCGCCCGCTGCTAACGGTCCCAATTACCGATCGACCGACATCGGCAAGTACGCCTTGAACGACTGCGAACCCTGCTGCAAGAACGTGGCCACCAGGTTGACTTCGTCATTCACGATGACGGTCTGAACCGGGAGGGTCGTTTGCAGATCGCCGCTCCAACTGCCAAACATCCAGCCTGGGGACGGTTGGGGCGTCAACGTGACGCTGTCCCCGCAGAAGTAGGTCGCTTTTGCTGGACTACGCTGCACGGTGCCCTGGCCGACGACATCGATGTTGATTCCCGGTGGCGTCGCATCTTCCGGCACGATGGGCGACTCGGTGTCGAAGAAGTAGTCGACGACCGCGGTGAAGCCCGGTGCCTGGTCGTTGTTGCGGAAGTTACTGCCCGCGAACACGCCCGCAGCCGTCACCTGGATCTCGTGCTTGAAGCTGCCGATGGTCGTCCAGGTCTGGCCGTCGTAGGCGTACCAGACGCGCCATGTGTCGCCCTGGCGACGCACGCGGATATACAGGTCATCACCAGACGCGATCGCCTCGCTCTTCTTCTTGGTCGCAAAGGAGCCTTCTACGGTCGCCGCAAAGACACGCAACTCGGCCCCATCATGGAAGAAGTCGAACCGCATGAAGTCGTCGGCGCTTTCCTGCACCAGGATGCCCTGGATCTGGTACTGCTGCGACGGTGTTGTTTCGAACTTCGCTTCCAGCTGGAAGTCCGTGTTGGCGGCCGGCTGGATCAGACGGGCCGAGAGGTTACCCTGGTCCCACAGGTTGTAATCCTGACCGGGCGGCACAGTGATGATTGCCTGTGTTCCGGACAGCGCGTAACTGGCCAACCCGTTGGGGTCAACAAACGTCCACTCCGGATCGAGCAAACAACTGTTAAAGTCATCGGAGTTCGGTGCAGTCGAGGTCGTGAAGTTGGCGACGATATTCTTGTCACCGTCCAGCACAAACCCTTCCAGCGGGTTGGTGTTGCCGCTTGCATCGCCCGACCATCCGGCAAAGCTATAGCCTGGGGCCACGTTGGCCGTCAGCGTGATAACGTCACCTGTCTGATACTCCGTCTTCACCGGGTCGACTACGACCGAGCCGCCGGCAGCCGGCAAGGCAGCCGTTGTCAACGACACGGGCACAGCTTCGGCAAAGGTCGCCGTAATGGCCGTGTTCTTGTTCATCTGGATCGTGATCGGGTTAGTCGTCCCCACCAGGTCGCCGCTCCATTCGATGAAGCGGAAACCAGGCTGCGGCACGGCCGTCAGAAGAACTGGCTGGCCTTCAGCATAGAGCGGCCGATCAGGATTGGGAACAACACTGCCCTGACCAACGGCTGTTAGCGTCAGTGCATACTGGTTGTCCAGTCCGAACGTAGCCGTGACGTTGGAATCCTTGGTAATGGTGATCAGTCCGGGGTTGTCGACGCCGGTCAGATCGCCGCTCCAGCCAACGAAGGCGTAACTGGGGCCGGCCGTGGCCGTCAGTTCAACAACCTCACCAAAGCCATAGTTGGCCTTGTCCGGGTCGCGAGCAACGGTGCCCGTCCCGACAACACCGGTCGTCAGTTCAAAGCTGCCTGTCGTGACAAACGACGCCGAAACCAGCGTGTTCTTGGTCACCGTGACCTCGATCGGATTGGTACTGCCGGCGGCGTCGCCGCCCCAGCCGCCAAAGATGAAGCCCGGTCCGGGCGTGGCCGTGAGCGTCACGGTCTGGCCGTTGAAGTACAGAAGCTGGTCCGGCTCAACAGAGACGGAGCCCTGGCCCTGCGAAACCTGCGTCACAACGGTGAACTGGTTCAGCAAGAAGTTGGCGGTGATGTTCTTGTTGGCGTCCATCTTGACGGTAACCGGGTTGTCGTTACCCGACAGGTCGCCACCCCACCCTGCAAAACCGTAGCCGGTGTTGGGCGTGGCGGTCAGCACCACCTCTTCACCATTCAGATAGCTTGCCTTGTCCGGGCTGGCCGTCACCGAGCCGTTGGTCGCGTTAACCGTCAACGTTCTGTTAGGGGCCAGAGTGAACGTGCCGGAAACCACCTTATTACCGTCCACAGTCAGCGAGATGGGATTGGTGTTGCCAAAGGCCGCCGCGTCACCACCCCAGGCCGAGAATTGATAGCCGAGATCGGCCATCGCTTCCAGCTCGACGGTTGAGCCTCCCGGATACGATGGCAGATCGGGGGACCTGACAATCGACCCGTTTGCGGTCGGTTCAACCGTGACCGTGAACTGGGTGTCGGAGACAAACGTCGCCGTAACTTTCTCGGCCTTGTTCATCACCAAGGTTTCAATTGGATTGGTGCCGGAGAGCGCACCACTCCAGCCGTCGAAGCGGAAGCCGGTCGCTGGCTGGGCCGTCAACGCCACAACTTCGCCACAGGCGTAGTTGTCCTTCTGCGGCTCGACGATGACCGTGCCGCTGCCGACGGTGTCAACCGTCAGCTTGCGGCTGCCATCCTCCGGCACGATGGGATCGCTTGTATTGAAGAAGTAGTCGATCAGCCCCGTAATAGCCGGAGCGTTTTTGCCTGCGTTGCCCACGAACGGACCAACTGCGTTGACCGTCATGGCGAAGTCAAAGCTGGCCGCCTCGGTGAACGTGGTGCCATTGTCAGAATAGGACAGCGTCCAGGTATCACCGGCGCGGTTAACACGCAGCCAGGTAAGGCGGGGTCACTGTGATGGATTGATTCACTTGCGCCGACGGGGATCCGTTGGTGAACGTGTAGGCCGCCACCTTGTAACCCGAGCCGTCGTGCTGGATATTGAACTTGATGTGCTTCTGGTCATCTTGTTCAATGTACACGCCGATAAGCTGGGTCTTCTCAGACAGCGCCGAGTCGAACTTGACCTCAAACTCAAAGTCTTCGTCGTTGGTGAACTGCATCAGCCGAGGCGCGTTCGGGCCATCGTTCCAGATGTCATGAGCGTCGCCGCCGGGAACGGTGATTTCAGCCTGTGCACCGTTCAACGTCACCGACGACCCGCCAAGCGGGTCCACGAACGTCCAGACCGATTCGTCAAGCACACAACCACTGAAGTCGTCGGAGACCGGCGAGACGGCGTTGGGATCGACGAAGAGCGCCGTGACAGTGTTGTCCTCAAAGAGGGTGACCGTCTGCGGATTGTCCGTGCCGGACAGATCGCCTGCCCAGCCACTGAACACCGATCCGCCGGCCGGGATGGCTGTCAGGGTGACGTCCTCGCCGAACTTGTAGGTTTGTTTGTCCGGACCTTTGGCCACCGTGCCGCTGCCGCTGCCGCTGGCGTTGACCTGCAGCTTCGGGGCGCCGGCTGTGCTGTTCAGATTGACCGTCACCTCACCAAATGAGGCGTCGACGTGATGGGCAACAAGCATCACCGAACCGCTCCGCGGCTCGCCGGCCTTACCCACATTCGTCATGTCCCATGCAGCCGGTTCCGGCTGTGTCGACTCCCACACCTTAAAGCGATAGGTAGCAGGGCTGTTCGGTCCAGATACTGACTCGACCTGCAGCTTGTAGATGTATGTTTTGCCAAACTCGATCTGGCGGCTGTCTTCGGTAACAACGTTGCCGTTGTCATTCAACATCTGGAAGCCGGACAGGGTTACGCCCTGGTCTTTGGTCCAGCGATACCAGCCCATCGCGCCCAGACGTCGCCAGCCTGTCTGCGGCTGGAAGCCGTTGCCGGCATCGTAGTGGCCCAACCAGCGGACCATCACGCCGATGCCAGGCCCGTTGCTCGGGGCGCCGAAGCCGGTGTCGTCGATGGCGTTAATTGTGATGGGAACCGTGACCGTGTAATCCTTCCAGGACATGTTGCCCAGGGCCACCAGCCGGTCGAAATCGATCCACGTTGGCTCAATCGTGCCACCGTTGATGATCCAGTTGCCATCTACTGTGTGGGCGATGTCGTTGACTTTGGTCGCGCTGGACCAGTCATAGGTATAGGTCTGGGCCGGAAACGCGCCGCTGTTCTGGTAGTTGACCGTGACCGTTTCCTGGTCGTTGCCGCCGATGTTATCGATCGCGGTGATGACGACCGTGTTGGGGCCGACGGACAAATCAGTGTAGTCCAGCTCGATGTTGAAGTCACCCGTCTGGGCCAGCCGCCGATCATCGGGGCCTGTAGTCCAGACTATTCGCCGGGACCGCCGTTGAGCGTGTACTGGAGTGTGCTGATCGGATTGGTCGTGGCGACATTGCCCCGAATATTGATCCACTTCTGCGGGTTGCCCTTGGAACCACCGAAGGTCTGGTTCAGGCCATCCCAGACGGTGATCGTGGGGACAGTGGGCGCGTTCGGCCGGTCAGAGGCCGTCGCATCAACCTGGTCCGTGTAGACGATTGGCCCGGACGGGCCGCCCGTCTGCAGGGCAGGCTTGTCGCTGTCATTGATATCGACACGACAGAAGGCGCGGGGTCGACCGGTTGGGCCTGGTCTGAGAGCAGCCCGCCGGCCTCCGCGGCCATCGAGCCAACCATCGCCACAACCAGAAGGACAGCCAACAGCATGGATGCTAGCAACGAATAGCTGGCAGTTTTCCTTTTCCTCATCACAAACACTCCTTATTAGACAGTTACCTGAAGTCACCTTCGATTCTGTTCCAGCCGGCGCACACACCCGCATCGACAGTTGGCCACCTCATCCTTATTGATCGCGTTCGAACAGCGTCATAGCGATGTCGCCCAGAGGCAAGCATCGCTATGACGCTACAATTAATCCTTCTTGACCTTGCAGCCCCATTCCACGTCCCTTCGTCTATTCGCTTACGGGCGAATCACGACTGGCAGCTGCGACCAGAAATCACCGACCTCGCCGCCGCCCTGGCGGAAGATGGCTGTGATATTGAGACTCTCGTCAATCGTCACCGTCCGCTGCGGATTGGTGCCGGTCAGGTCACCGCTCCAGCTGGCGAACGTCCAACCGGGCGCCGGTTGCGCCGTCAGCGTCACTTCCTCATTACAGGCATAGCCCTGACGATCGGGCGACTTGTTCACCGAACCCTGTCCCATCACATTGACGTTGATCGGGTAGTGACCATCTTCCGGATCGATGGGTACATCGCTGTTGAAGAAGTAGTCGAAGACGGCCGTGTGCCCGGGGGTCTCGCCCCGAACTGGCGCGTTGCCCGCAAACAGACCAATCTTGGTCACGGTCAACGGTTGTTCGATCGGAGCCAGCGTACTTGGGGTCCAGTTCTGCCCGTCGAACGAGTAGTACTGCTCCCACAAATTGCCGGTACGGATGACGCGCATCCACATTGGCTCGCCCTGATCGGCTACCTTGATATTGGCCTTTACATTGGGTGTCAGGTCGTTGAAAGCAGCCGCGTAGACAACGATCAAACCTTCCTCACGCTTGAAGAAGTCAAAGCGCATGAAGTTGTCGTCGTCTTGCTCGACGATGATGCCCTGCATAGCGACCTTGCCCTCGATGCTGGAGTCCATCTTGACCTCCAGGACGAAGTCCTCGTTGTCGGCCACCTGCATGATGCGTGCACTGTCATTACCGTTGTCAAAGACGTTATGCGTCACATCGGCCGGTACGGTGATGGCGACCTGATTGCCGGTCATGACGTAGTTCGAATCACCGATTGGGTCGACCCACTCCCACAGCGCCGGGTTCAGATCGCCGCAAGCACTGAAGTCATCGGAGACAATGCCGGTAACCGTACGGGTGACGAAGGTGTCATCCGTAGAGCTGACGGCGTTGCCCTTGCTGTCGATCGAAGTGATCTGGAAATGGTAGAGCGTCTCCACTTCCAACGGCTGAAGGATCAGAGCGTGGCTGGTCTTCAGCTCGCTGTCTGACACAAAGTCGCCGTAGAATGCGTCGTCACCGAAGTCCACCCGGCTTGTGCCCGGCACGTCGGTCTCCCACGTCACCCGAGCCGCCATGCTGCCGGGCAGCACCTCGACCTCATAGTCGATGATCTCGATCGGTGTCGTGTCCGGCACAAACGTGGCCACGATGTCGTAATTCTGCTCGACCGGGAAGATAGCCGGGTTGCCCTTGCCACTCAAATCGCCGCTCCAACCGGCCAGTTCAAAGCCCTGGTCGGGTGTAGCCACAATCGTCACCAGATCGCCGAAGAGATAGCTCTCCTTGTCCGGCGTGACCGTAACGCTACCCGGTCCGGCAACGGATGTCTGAATGGTATAGGTCACCTGATTGAACGTCGCTGTGACGCTTTCAGCCTGGAAGATGGTCAACGATTGCGTGGCCTGTATGCCGGCTCAGCGCCCCCGTCCAACCAACGAACTCCCAGCCGCCAAACGGTTCGGCCGTCAGCGACAACCCTTCACCATAGCCATAGGTTGGTTTGTCCGGTGTGCGAATGATCACGCCACCGGGCGGCGTACCGCCGGGCACAGGGTTGCTTACGACGTCGGTCGTCAGCGGGTACTGATCCTGGACGAAGCGGGCCACAGCCTGCGTGTCCTGGGTCATGACGATGTCCTCGCTCAGGTCGGTCCCGCTCAGGTCGCCCTCCCAGCCGGCGAACTGCCAGCCGGTGTTCGGGGCGGCCGTCACGATGACCGATTCGCCGTAGAGATAGGTCGGCTTGTCGGGGCTAACCGTGATCGTTCCGCCAACGCCAACGCCATCGTTGATCAGAACAGTTTCCAGCACATATTGATCCTGGCTGAACGTACCGGTCACGACTGAGTTGCTGGTGATCGGCATCGTCTCGATGGGGTTGGTGCTGGAGAGCGTGCCGGTCCAGCCGTCGAACGACCAGCCCGCATCGGCCGTTGCCGTGAAGACGACCGGCGTGCCGTGCAGATAGGACGGCTCAACCGGATCGTAGTCGACCGTTCCGCCGGAGCCAGCACCGACATAGGCGGTGTTGACGTCGAGCGTATAGGTCGATTCGTTGGTAAACGTCACGCCGACAGACTTGCCGGTATCCATCACCAGCGTGTCCGGATTGGCTGTCGCCGGTCAGGTCACCGTTCCAGCCGCTGAACGACCAGTTGTTGTCGGGTACGGCGGTCAGGATGACCGCTTCGTTGCAGCCATAGTTGATCTTGTTCGGCACGCGCAGCACCTGGCCATCGCCTGTGACGTTGACCGTCAGGTTGCGCGGCGGGTCTTCCGGACTGATCCGGTTGGACGTGTTGAAGAAGTAGTCGACGCGGCTGGTATAGGCCGGGTTGCTGCCCGTGTTGCCGCCGAAGACACCGATCTGGTTCATGACCAGCGTACGGGTGTAGACGGTCGCCGGCAAGAAGTTGATGCCGTCGAACGAATAGGTCATCGTCCAGATACTGCCCGCACGACCAATGCGCATCCAGAGGGGAGCAGCGTTGCTGATGGGCTGCGAGAAGGCAACAAACGGATCCGCGCCATCTTTACGATCGACGATTACAATCGTAGTCAGATTTCCGTCACTCTGGAAGTTGAAGCGCAGGTAGTTGCTGGGGTCTTGCTGAACGAGCACACCCTGCATCTGGGTTTTCTGGCTCAGACCTGAATTGAACTTGACCTCGACTTCGAAGTTCTGGTCGGACACGGCTTGCATGGCCCGCGGGGCGTTGATGCCGCTCTTCCAGATGTCGTGGGAGACGCCTTCAGGCAGGTTGAACTCCAACTCCTCACCCGACATGACGTAGTCCACATCTTCCAGGGGATCGATATAGGTCCAGATGGCGTCGTCGAGCACACAGTCGCTGAAGTCGTCGGACTTGATCACACCGGGAGGCGCCTTCGTCTTAAAGGTCAGATCGCCGGTACTGAAATCGTTCTCGTCCAGGTCGTTGGCCGTAATCTCGTAGTGGTAGACCGTGTTAGAGATAAGGCCGGTCAGCTCAACCTTGTGGTTGGTCGTCAGTTCGGGATCGACCACTGTGCCCAGCTGGTAGGTGTCGTCCTGACCGTAGGCCAGTTCCGTGGTGGACAACTCGTTGGTGTCCCAGGTTATGATGGCCGAATTGCTGGTGGTCGCCACCTGAATATTGTCGATCGTCGGGGCCGTCACGTCCGGGTCACCGGTGGTGAAGGTGAACGAATCGGCGCTTGACATGCAGTTGCCCAACATGTCACAGGCGTAGGTGGTGACGACGATTGGGGTGTTGTAGGGTAAGGGGTCTTTCACCGGCGGCGTATATGACAGCTCGTAGGAGATGGACGTGCCTTTGAGTTCCGGCTGCACCAGATCGCCATCGACGGTCATGATGATGCTCTCGTGGTTGATGCCGGACCGTAGATCGCCCAGGCCAACAACGATAGGCAGGCGGGCGTTGACGCCGGTGCTGCCTGGTCCAGGATTGCGCGACTTGATGAACGGCGCCAGTGTATCCGTCCCAGCACCTGTCTGTTTCAGCACAATCATCGGCCCCGGTTTTTCTACGAAATTACCGCTGCCGTTGATCCAGTAGTAACCGATGCGGTTCGTTCCGTTCTGCAGCGCATTCTTGTTGAACGTCTTGTTACCAAGCAACCACGTATCGCCGGCGCTAACCGCTGAGGGAGACAGATCGCCCACCGAGAAGTGAGGCTTCTTCCAGTACATTCCCAGGAAATAGGCGACGTTGAAGTTGCCCAGGATCAAGTCGTTCGGGATCTCTAGCTGACGGAAGGCCTGATCCGGACGTTGACCGTCCATATGGAGACCCTCATCCTCGAAGTCCGGAATAGTGAAGTAGATAACCGCATTGTCGCGGGCCAGGATGAACTCGGCCGATTCGCCACCAGCCGCATCGCGCACGTTGCCGTACTCATCAACTAGACGAATCTTGAACTTGACACCGGGCTGGTTGATAACATGGGGCAGATCCCAGGTAATCTGCGCCGTTCCGTCATTCTCAGGTTTCACCGTGCCGATGTGATTGATGGTGCAGGATGTGGCGTCTTTGGCGTTCTCGTTATCGTCTGTTTCTCGGCCCCCAGGGCACCAATTGTTGCGCGTGGCGTTCTGCCAGTCACGGAACTCGCCGTCGTTGTCGACGTCATAGCCATCGTAATAGGCGTGGAACTCGACCCAGTCTGCACCGGTGATGTTCTCTGCCTTCAGCACAAGCTTGTCGGCATTGACCATCAAAGTCCCGCCGGCGTTGGCGGCGACCGGCCCATCATCATCGGTAATCGACACCAGATCGCCGTCGGGCGGCTCCACTTCGCTGCCGATGCCGGGCGTGATCGGGTTGGCGTCATCGTAGTAGATGCGGAAAGCCACATCATGGATATGGTATCTCTCTTCACCCCAGAACGTAATCTGGTTCAGTCCTGTCGCAAGTTCGGTCAGTTCCACCTCGCCAACATACGGCGTCCGGCTCCAGTCTGAGCCGACAGGCGGGGCGTAGACATTGCCGCTGTTGTTCAGTTCGAAGCGGGCAGAGGGATTGTCGCGGTTACGCCACAGATCGATGTAGATCTCGGCCTTGATTGCTGAGGCAATGCCGTCTGGAATGGTGAACTCCATCAGCTTCGGACATTCGTCCAGCGGACCAGGCTCAGAATACCAGCTCCCGTTCGCGTCCAGGTCTTCATCACAACCAGCTGTGAACTCTTTGTGATCGATCCAGTACTCTTTGTAGGTGACTTCGTTGCTGTCACCGAAGACGGCCGCGTCCGCTGGAGTAGCCGGACCTAGAAGGCCCACACCCAGCAAGAGCAGAATCAACATGGAACCGAATGTGATCACTTTCTTCATAGCTGTCCTCTTCATGATGGTGCAATACACTGCCGGCGACATAGAACTGCCGCTCATACCGCTGGTGGGCCAGACTAAATAGACCCACGACACTGAACTCATCGTAAAAGTGAGGGCCTCGCTGCCGCTTGCTTGGCAGCGCAGCCCCTGCAAGTTGCTGTTATCTAATCGCTTGTGCCAAAGGGCAGGTAGACGGAGAAGGTCCCGTCAGACGGTACGAACGTTGCCGTGGCGTCTGTCCGATCATCAACCGTGACGACCTGCGAGGCCTGGCCTCCAGACAGATCGCCGCTCCAGCCGGCAAAACGCCAGCCCGGATCGGGCACCGCCGTCAGCGTGACTTCTTCACCACAAGCGTAGCTCGGCTTGTCAGGCGATTTGGTCACCTGGCCCTCGCCCTGCACCGTGATGTTGAACTGTACATCCTCTGGGACGATGGGCGACGTCGAGTTGAAGAAGTAATCGACGATCGTCGTGTGGGCCGGCGGGCTGAGCAGCGCCGAACTGTGGTTGGCGCTAAACACACCGCTGCTGTCGACGGTCATCTCGTGGTCGAAGCTGCCCGCCGACTCCCAGACGTTGCCGTCGAAGGAGGTTGAGAAACTCCACGATTCACCCGCACGCGTGACGCGCAGATAGGCCGGCGTTGTCGGAAGCACCTTGCCAAGGATGACCGCTTCAGGCTGGCCATCCACAAACTTGGCAGCATACGCTTCAACGACTGTTCCATCATGATGAACTTCAAACCGCAGGAAGTTCTGGCTGTCTTGCTCCACCAGCAGCCCCTGCATCTGGAAGCGCTGGGTTACCAGCGGAATCCATCTTGGTGATGATCTGGAAGTTGACGTCGTCAGTTGGCTGCATAACGCGAACCGAGCGGTTACCATTCAGCCAGATGTTGTGGGAGACACCAGCCGGCGCCGTCAGTCTCAAGCCGGGTGCCATCCATCTGAAATGTTCCATCACCCACCGGGTTGACGAAGGTCCACAAGGAAGTATCCAGACTGCAGCTGCTGAAATCATCGGAGACGGGCGAATCGACGTCGGCCACCACAAACGAGGCGGTGACCACCTTGTCGCCGTCCATCACGACCTGGCCCGGGTTATTGGCTCCAGTCAGACCGCCCGACCAGCCCGCGAACAGATAGCCAGGGCCGGGATTGGGCGTCAGCGTGACCAGTTCACCTTGCTGATACTGCGCCTTTTCCGGCGAGATCGTCACAGTGCCGTTGCCGTTGGAGTTGACCACCAGCGTCGGGTCAGGCGCGGCGGAGAAGCTGGCATTGATTGTCATCTTCTGGGTGACAGCAAACTCAACCGGATTCTGGCTGCCCAGCTCCGAGATGTCGCCGCCCCACGAGTTCAATCCAAAGCCGGGATTACCCAACGCTCGCACAGAAACGCGCTCACCGTAGTTGTACTGCTCTTTGTCGGGCTGGAGGATAATCTCACCGTTGCTCGGGTTGCCCACGTTGATCTTGAACGTCTGGTTGGAGTCAACCGGCGTAATCGTCACGTCGCCAAAGCTGGCTTCCACCTGGTGGGCAACAAGCATCATCGAGCCGCTCGCCGGTTCGCCGGCCACACCTTCGGACTCCATGTACCAGAGCGCGGGTTCCGGCTGACCCTCTTCCCAGAACTTGAAGCGGTAGGTGCTGGGCGCGCCCTCCAGATTAGAGGATTGGATGCTCAGCTTGAAGATGTAGGTTGTGTTCAGGTCAAGGGTACGGTCGTTTCTTTCGACCAGGCGCGCGCCGCGGTCGCCGCGCATCTGGAACTCGGTCGCCCCACTGGGGTCCCACCGGTACCAGGAAAGGGTGCCGAGGTCGCGCCAGCCGAGGAAAGGCGGCTCAAACTCGCTGTTGATTTCGTAATGGCCGTTCCAGCGGGCGATGATGCCAATGCCCGCCCCGTTGCTCGGCGCCTGCCACTCGCTGTCGTTGAGCGAGTAGACAGTCACTGGCACCGTCACTTCGTAGTCGGTCCAGCTAACATCACCGATGGCCACGAGGCGATCAAAGCCGGGCGTAACGTTGTACAGTTCGCCGTTCTTGATCTCCCACCAGCCGTCAACAACCTGCGAAACATCCTGAATCGAGCTGGCCGTTGACCAGTCGACTGAATAGGGCAGCGGCCAGGTGTTGCCAACGACGTGGTTGACAGTCACCGTCTTTGTGATGGTGTCGGTTCCGTCTGACGCCTTGATGACCAGCTCGTTGGCCCCAGCCGGCACAAAGTTGCGGTCTAACTGCACGTTAAACGCGCCGTCGTCGTAGAGGCGGCGCTCGTCGGGGCCAATGTTAAGCGGGACATCCGGCCCGCCGTTCAACGAGTAGCTCAGCGAGGTGATAGGACTGGGCCCACCCACCGCACCGAGAATATTGATCCACTGTTGGGGATTACCCAACGCGCCAAATGTCTGCGTATCACCATACCAGACGTCGATAGTCGGCGCTGTTGGGGCTTGTGTTTGCGGGTTATCTGGCGCAGACCAGCTGATAATCGGGCCGGTCGCCGGGACACCGTTCTCGACGGGCGGAATATCGGCCTCATTGAGATCTTGCCCCGCCGGGACGAAGTTGGTCGTACCCGGTTCATCCTGTGCTTTAACTAATTGCGGGCTGCCGCTCTGAACCCAGGTCGACGCGACCAACAGGGTCAGAAATAGCAGCATGACGGATAGAGAGATGCTCCTGACTTGCTTCATTTGTCCTTACTCCTTACCACTTTTCACCTTATGCATACCCGCTTACAGTGTTTCTTACGGGTTGCCTACCCAACGCGTTATTATCGCCTTTTTCACCCCCACGCTGAGATAACGTAGGAATCTACTTTGCAAGCGCTAAGGGAGGCGGCGGAACGGGCACGAGCCCATCCCGGACCGGGTGGGGTTATTAGCCGAAGCCAGGTCGGTTTCGTAACTAGGGAACGGGAGGCGAAGTCGGCTCTACATGGCTGCTCGTGCCGGGCTTTTCGGGCGCACGCAACGGTTGGGGGACGAAGCGCGGGGCGCGGCGCTCCAGGTCCAGCGCGGCCACGACAAGCGTCAGAATCTCCAGGATCAACGTCCGCTGCAGGAGAAAGACAAGGCTCATGTACACGAGCGCCCCGATGACGATCAGAAGGATGAGCGAGATCCAGTTCTCGCCGCCGGCAATGTTGAACACAGGCCCTTTGGACAGTTGGACAGCGATGGCCATGATGGCGCCGGCAAAGAGGAACGGCAGGTTGGACTTCAGGGTCTTGATGGCCGTACCAGGCAGTATGCGATTCACCTGGAAAACATTGTAGAGCATACTGACCAGATGGGCGGCTGACACAGCGATGGCGACACCGGCGATGCCATACGGGCCGATCAAGATGAGCAGCAGCGGCACCATGACGATCAGAATAACAATGACGGCCTGGAGGTTATAGCCCGGCTTGCCCACCGCCATAAACAGCGGCGATGAGTTGGCCGAGATGGGCCGGGTCAGCGCGTAGAGCGAGAAGATCTGCCACGAGACGACCATCGGCAGCCATTTCTCGCCAAACAGAACCAGCACAATCGTATGGGCCAGCACCAACAAACCCAGTGACATGGGCACCATCGTCAGCAGCACCAGGCTTGTGCTCTTTAGATAGCCGCGCTCCAACCGTTTGGGGTCATCCTGCACTTTAGCGTAAGACGGCATGAGCACATTGCCAAACAGCACGTTGCTAAACATGAACGTAATGCGCGAAGTCATGTCGTACGCCTTGCTGTAGAAGCCAAGCGCCGCCGTCCCCAACTGGCGTCCCACGACCCAGTCATCCCAATGCTGGCTGAAGTAACGGGCAATACCGCTGCCCATCGCCGGAGCGCCAAAGCGAAGTAGGTGGCGGGCAATCTCCCAATCGATCCGCTTTGGTTTCAGCCAGCTATAGCTCGGCAACAGATACCAAACGATGACCGCACGAACCAACTCTGACGCCAACGCCCCATAGACCAGCGCATACACGCCATACCCCATGAATGCGAGGACAATAGCCACAACACCGGAAGCAATCTCCCCGGGCACCTGAGTCACGGCCAACCGCTTGAACATCAGGTCGCGCTTGAGCAGCGCTTCAGGGATGATCCACCAGGCATCAATAACAACGATCAGTCCCAGCAAACGCATGATCGGCACCAGCGAGGCATCCCCGCCCAACAAGACAGCGATCGGCTCGGCAAAGATAAATACTGCGGCATAGAACACCAGACTGGTGATGTTGACAACCAGGAAGGCGATGTAGGCCACCTGGTCGATGTTGTCCTTGCTTTGCACCACCGCCGGGCGCATACCCAGATCGGTAAACAGGTTGGCGGTGTTGAAGATAATCATTGCCAGCGCTACCGTACCGAAATCTTCCGGGTCAAGCAGACGAAGGAGGAAGATCGAGAACACCATCGTGATGGGCCGGGACGCGAACGTCACCAACCCCATCAGAATACTGCCTTGTGCTGTCTTAACGCGTAAGCTCACGGTGCCTCTGTCTGCGGTAGGATGTGAAAGTCAGGCGCTGTGGCGCTCGGCCACAAGCGGCTCGTAGACGTCGTGGAGATACATCTCAGCGATCCTATCCCAGGTCGGTCCCTCGCGCATGGCGCGAGCATTGGTCCGGGCTGCGTTGAGGAAAGCTGGGTCCTGGACAAAGCGCAGCATCGCCTCCGCAATACTAGCGGCGGTGTTGGTCACAAGCAATCCGTTGACTCCATCCTCGACCAGCTCGCGGTTGGGGACGAAGTCGGTGGCAATAACCGGCATCCCCAGCGCCCGGTACTCGACGCCCTTGATGGTGGGCTGGAACTGCCAGTCGGCCGGGCTTTCCGGCACAATCGTCAGCGTCACATCGTACCCGGCGACCGTCCTGGGCACCGTGTCGTAGGGAACCGGCGGCAGGAAGCG
Organism: uncultured Chloroflexia bacterium; assembly: GCA_963715935.1. Taxonomy (GTDB): domain Bacteria; phylum Chloroflexota; class Anaerolineae; order Promineifilales; family Promineifilaceae; genus Promineifilum. The sequence goes on from CAVQSM010000017.1 coordinate 120,248, forward strand.
GACCACATCATCCAGCCCCATCTCCGTAACCAGTTTCTGATAGTAGCCGTCGGCTGCATCCGGGCCGATAAAGTCGAGATGGAAGTTAGTCGTGGTCGCCCGCATCTGGTCGACGGCCGTTAGAATCTGTTCCAGCTTGCGCACCCGAGCGATAGAACCGAGGTATAAGAAGGACACGCCGCTCGCCGGGTTCTTGTGCTCCGGCCCTTGCCCGTTAGGGCTGTAAAGCAGGAACGGATCGTCGACGCCCAGCGGCACCACGTCCGCCCAGCGCCGCCACTCGTCGCCCAGCACTTTCTTCGCGCCCGCCTCGTGCAGGAACGTAGCCCGGTCGTAGACAGTGCGGCAGTAGAACGAGCGCAAGCCATGCGACCAGGCCGCTTTCATCTTGCCGAGGAAGCCACGCCCGTCACGCTGCGCGATCTGCCGGTAGTCGATTACAAAGCGCATCGACCCGGGCATCATAAGCGGCAGCGTCCAGATCATGCTGGCATTGTTGGGACAGACGTGGACGATGTCCGCATCCTGTGCCCGAAAGAACGCCCGCAGTCGCCTCATGAAGCTGAAGTAGGACGCCTTGCGCCAGAGTGACCGCAGGCCGGGCACTTTGGCTACCGATGCGGGTATGGCGGACGGCCCCTTGACGGTGGCCATCTTCCTGTCACCTTCCAGCCAGACGATGTCACCCGCTTCGTCGTAGTTGGCCACCCAGGCGTCGTGTCCCTGCTCGCGCAGAACGGCCGATACCTTGGGGTAGTCGGGGAAGGAACGGCTGTAGAACCAGATGTAGAGAATGCGCATGGTTGGTTATTGTTCCGGCCGCGCAGGCGGCGACCGTCCTCCGACATCGATCAGGCTGCGTAGCCGTGCGGATGGTCGCAGTGCCAGCGCCACGCCGTCTCCATGATGGCGCGCAGCTCGGTATACTGCGGTTTCCAGCCCAGCTCGCGCTTGATGGTCGTGCTGTCAGCAATCAGGATGTCCGGGTCACCGGGGCGACGCGGGCCAATCTCCGCGGGAATCGGATGGCCGGTCACGTCGCGGGCAGTCTGGATCACTTCCTGGACACTGAATCCCTGGCCGTTGCCCAGGTTGTACTTGCGGCTGGGGCCATCGCCCAGCGCATTGAGCGCCAGGATGTGGGCCTCTGCCAGATCGACGACGTGAATATAGTCACGAACACATGTGCCGTCCGGCGTGTCGTAGTCGTCGCCAAAGATGGTGATCTTGTCGCGTTGGCCCAGTGCCACTTCCAGCACGAGCGGGATGAGATGCGTTTCGGGGTCGTGGTCTTCGCCCCGCTCTTCGGTCGCCCCACAGGCGTTGAAGTAGCGCAGGCAAGCGTAGCGCATGCCGTAGACCCTGTCCATCCACAGCAAATTGCGCTCCAGCAGATTCTTGGATTCGCCATACGGGCTGCCCGGCACGATGCGCTCGGTTTCGCGGATGGGCATTTGCTCCGGGTCGTCAAACAGATTGGCTGTAGACGACAGAATGAAGCGGCCGACGCCATGCTCCACCGCGCTCTGCATGAGATTCAGCCCATTGACGACATTGTCCCGCAGGTACATAAATGGCTGTTCCCACGACTCGCCCACCAGTGTATAAGAGGCAAAGTGCATGATGCCATCCGGCTTGTGCTCGGACAGCACCGCATCAACGGCCGCTTTGTCAGCCAGATCGCCCTGTACAAACGCGGCGTCAGGATGGACGGCGTTGGCGTGGCCCTGGTAGAGATTATCAAAGACAACAACCGACGCGCCTGATTTGACGAGTCGTTCGACGGCAATACTGCCAATGTAGCCGGCTCCGCCGGTCACCAATACTTTCATTCCTCTTCAGCCTTTGTCCAGCCATGCCACGCAGCGGCTCGTTGCGGGCCGTTTGCACGGGGGACGTTGATTGCGGTCTGTCGGACTGTTCCGGCTCCCGGATGCACACCATTGCGAAATTACACGAGTCAGATTACAAAGGTCCTTACGGCCCGAACGCGATTGCCCTATGAAACTGGCTGCAGGTCGGGCAGGGCCGCCACCACAGCAGCCAGAGACTCATAGATTCGGAACGGGGGCATGGTCGCCGCGGCGGGCAGCGTTTCCTGGCGACGGCCGCGCCCGGTGCGCACCAGAATCGCCTCGGCCACACCCGCACCCTGACCCGCACCGACATCAGTCAGCGCATCACCAACCATGATGGATCGGTTAAGGTCGATATCGAGATCCGCAGCCGCCCTTCGCAGCATACCCGGCTCCGGCTTGCGACAGGAGCACGTTTGTTCCGGGGCGTGGGGACAGATGTAAGCGGCGTCAATACGGCCACCGGCAGCTTCAATCGCGCTGATGACCCGCTCATTGATGGTGTCGATCGTATCCCTGGCCACCAACCCGCGGCCGATGGGCGACTGGTTGGTGACGATGACGATACGATACGGTGCGTCTCGCAACGAAGCCAGCGCCTCCAGCGCGCCCGGAAGGAACTCGACGTCAGCCCAGGACAGGACGTAGTTGTCCCGATTCTCAATGATGACCCCGTCCCGGTCGAGGAACAGGGCGGGCTGTAGGTCAGCAGCCATATCAGGCCGTCATGTCCCGCAGCGCCTTGGTGATCATGTGCTCCAGCGCCAGATGGATGTCCTCGACGTGCTCGATGCAGTCGCTCGGCACGTGGATGTGCAGGTCCACCATCGGCCCCAGCTTGCCCGCGCCGAAGCCGGTGAAGCCGACCGTCACCGCGCCGCGTTCATTGGCCAGTTCGACTGCCCGCAGGACATTGGGCGAGTTGCCGCTGGTGGAAATGGCGATGACGATATCGTCCGGCTGGACGAGGTTCGCCAGCTGTAGCGCAAAGACGTTGTCATAGCCATCATCGTTGCCATAGGCGGAGAAGATGGCCATGCTGTCGGCCAGCCCAATCACTTTATAGTGAGGCCAGGCGTCTCGGCGGGTGTTCTTGGCCAGGTCGCAAACGAAATGGGTGGCGGTGGAAGCGCTGCCGCCGTTGCCCATGATGAAGATCTGGCGGCCGTCGATGCGCGCCTGATGCAGCGCCGTGATCGTCTCGCTGATCGGCTCCCGATCCATGCTGTCAAGCGTGGTCTTTAAGTCGTTGATGTACCCGTCTACGCTGGCGAGTTGATCGAACTCTATTGATTGCATCATATGGTTTACCTCTAACGTTGGTAGTCGAAAATGACTTTGCTGCCGTCCTGGCCCAGGTTGAAGGGCAGCTCCTGGAGCTGGCCAAGCGCAGTGCGCAGCCGTTCCTGATTCTCCGGCGGGCAGTAGAGCAGCAGGAAGCCACCGCCACCCGCGCCCGAAATCTTGCCGCCGGTGGCTCCACCCTTGCGGGCCATCTCGTACAGATCGTCCAGGCCACCATTGCTGATGCGGCTGGCCAGCTGCTTCTTCAACTGCCAGCTCTCATGCAGCAAGTCGCCGATGGCGTCGATGTTGTTGTTCTGCAGCTCGCTGCAGGCGACATGGGCCAACTGCTTCATCTCTTCTAGAATGATATGCCGGTCGACGATGTTATCTTTTTGCTCAGCCAGGATGGTGTCGGCCTTGCGCGTTACGCCTGTGTAGAAAAGCAGAAGGTTACTGTTTAACTGACGCTGGATAGCCGGGTCCAGTTCGACGCGGGTGGACACCACCTCGCCGGACTGGAGAAACTCCATGAAGCGCAGCCCACCATACGCGGCGATGTACTGGTCCTGGATGCCGATTGGCTTGCTGAGAACCTCTCGCTCAATCTTACACGCTTCGGCCGCCAGTCGCTCGGAGACAACCAGCTCCCGCTGGAGCGCGTACATGGCATGGAGCGCACCCACCGTCACTGTGCTGGATGAGCCCAAACCGGAGCCTTGTGATGGAATGTCGCCCATCGTCGTAATCTCCACGCCGTGGGTTAGCCCGGTCATGCGGAACGCTTCGCGGATCAGTTCATGCTGAATCTCGTCGACAGAGTCAACCAGTTCGGTCTCGGTATAGCCGACGCGCAGCTTGTCATCAAAGCGGCGTTTAATGGTCACAAAGATGTATTTGTCGATGGCGGAGGTCAGCACGCAGCCGCCGTGCTCCAGATAGTAACCCGGAAAGTCGGTGCCGCCGCCGAAGAGGCTGGCCCGCAGCGGGGTTTGTACAATGATCATTGCTCAATCTCCTGGCGCCCAATCGGGCGAAGTCGCTGGCAAAAGAGAGCGACGGCCGTCAGACGACGTCACGCAGCAGCAGGTTGTTGCCCAGTCGCCGCCAATTCTTCCTCGCCCAATAGCCCATGTAGGCGTAGCATGAAACCCGATCATAGACGCCGACCGGCGACCGGTTGATCGACTGCATGTGCTCCCACATGAGACGCCATTGGGGAAAGGTGGTCTGGCCCTTGCGGCGCGGATCGTACCACGCCTGCTGGGCCTGGGCTGATTTGTTGCCGCCCCACGACTGCTTCTCGTGATGGCGATAGAAGAACAGATACTCTGGCACTTCGTAGAATTTACCCAGCAGACTCATCTCGCTTAGCAGCGGTCGGTCGGAACCGGAATATTTACCGATAAGCCGGGTCCGGCCCAAGACCTCGGAGCGCATCAGGCCAAAAACAGCCACAACCGGGTGTGGATCGAGCACAAACTCATAGAACCGAAAGCGGGCTACTTCGTCGTTCGGCCGCTGCTTGCCGGGATAATCTTTAATGACGTCGCCGTGGGCGTCGATTGCCCTGGCCAATGTGTAGCAAAGCACCACATCCGGCTGGGCATCCATGACGCCGACGCAGCATTCCAGGAACGTCGGGGCCAGCAGATCGTCGTGGGCGCACCATTTGAAGTAACGGCCCTTCGCCAACCGGAACGTCTGATTGTAGTTCTCCGACGCGCCCACATTCTCAGGGTTGCGGATGTAGCGGATGCGGCTGTCGCGAGCGGCGTACTCCCGGCATATCGCTTCCGTGCGGTCGTTAGAGTCGTTGTCGGAGATAATCAACTCGAAGTCGGCAAACGTCTGGCCCAGAATGGAGTCCAGCGTTTCGGTCAGATACTCTTCCCCGTTGTAGACGGGCAGTCCGAGTGATACGGTCGGTGTCTCGCTCATCATGGTCGATTTTGTCAACAAGCTTTGGTCAGTCTGGTTTCGGATGGGATCAGGATGTCTGGGTCGGTGCATCCGATTCGCCAACACCGGCCAGAACCGTGCGCTGGTTTACCGCGTCGAGCCGGTCCAGCAGATCGGCGCACAGCGCGTCGACTTCGGGGCTGAGCCGCGACGTGCGGCCCTTGCCCACCGACTGCGGATGCACGTCCTGGACAATATGGTCGCCGGGATAGGGCATGTCGACGAAGTCATAGACCCGGCGCATCACCTCGGAAGGCCGGGTGACAAGGTCTTCATAGCGGCACAGCATAGCCCGCGGGTCGTCGTCCAGCCCTTGTTCGAAGAAGAGCTGGTTGCGAGCAAACCAGAACAGGGCCGCCGCATCATATGGATTCATATCCTCAGCAAAGTGGCGCCTGATGATGGCCCGCGTTTCGTCTGAGCTGTTTTCGGAGCGCCAGTTGCCCGGCTCGCCGGTAACGAAGGGACGGATGTCGTTCAGACCATTGTCCATGCCAAATGCTTTCAGGTTGGACGAGGCCACATCCTGATAGTGGCGATAGAGCCACAGCACGCGCGCGCCGTCGAACTGCTCCAACAGCTCCGGTGCACGCTGCGACTCAACCAGCGGCTTCAGCACAACCAGCGGCACGTTGTGGGCGGCGACAACCGCTTTCACATCATCCAGCGGGTTCAGCCGCAGCCGTTCGGCCGTATCGTTGGACGACAACGAACTGGACTCGCGGTAAATCTTGGCGTTGAAGTCTCGCTCGAAGATCCAGTAGGTGAGGCTGGTACCAGAGCGCTGGCAGCCCTGAATCAGCACAACCGTCGTCGGCCCGTCATAACGCGCCAGACCCGTCTTCTGGACGAGGTCCTTGTAGACGCGCAGCAAACCAAACGAAACGTTGCGCCGGTTGATGTCAGAAACTTGAATTGCACACATAGCTTGCGTACCGTTAGATAGTTAGTCGGTGTACCCGTCGCGCCACTGGTCCAGGCGGCGGCCAAGCAGGTCCTCGACAACGCGCACGTCGTCCTCGACCAGCCGCCACAAGTTCTGGCGCGTGACCGCCGAAAACTCCGGCTTCTCCTCCAGCGTGTTGGAGAAGAGACGATGGCGCATGGGCTGGCGAATGGAAGCGGGGACGACCGCCCGCAGCTTCTGGAACGCTCCGGACCGGACCACCGAACGCACTGCGTCGCTTTTCAGCTGCGGTTCGCCCACCGATTTGTGCCGCGCTTCGGTCTCCGCCTCAGCAAACGGCGCGGCCTCGATACCGAGAAAAGCAGCCACTTGCTCCAACGCGCCGATCTGGTCGCGGACATACTCCTCAAAGACGAGCAGCAAGACGTTGTCGCGCTCGAACAGCTCCAGATAGGGACGGACCTGCACGCCATACCGGCTGCGGTTGACATAGGCAGGATGGGCAAAGACAGCCTCATCGGGCGGCAGGGTGTCCAGGGTGCGCACCAGATTGTGGGTGTAGTGGGAGATAATCCGCTCCACCGGCTGGCGCACCACATAGATTAGTTTCAGGTCCGGGTTGTACTCGAACAGCCGCTTGTGGGTGTTGGGGAACTCCGGCAGAAAGGTGTAGAACGTCGACGCCTCGCCGCATAACTGGCCGGGTTGGGGGTCATACAGCGCATGGTACGCATCAAGCCCGGCCCGCCAGTCGGCCGGTTGGTTGAAGTAAGCAGGCTCCTTCTCGCGACAGAAACAGATCTGCGGATGGGCCGCCAGTTGGCTGGCCAGACTGGTTGTGCCCGCCTTCTGGGCACCAATGACCATGAAGTCGACTAGCATACGTGCGTTCCCATCCACAGGCGGGGCAGGGCAGACGCCAGCGCCGGAGCGCTAGCGGCCATCTGCCTCGTAGTAAGCGTAACTCCCGTTCGGTTCGACGCGGTTGACCACCACTTCCATCGACTTGACGCGCACGTTAGACAGCTGTTGGCGTACCGTCTCAACGTCGCCACGCTGGGTCTGGGACTGGGCGATGACCAACAGCACATTGTCGGCCGTCGGCGCGAGCACAGCGGCATCGGCCACCGACAACAGGGCCGGCGTGTCGAGAATGACGAAGTCAAAGACCTCGCGCAGCTCGTTGATCAGATCAACCATCTGTTGGGAGCCAAGTAGTTCGGTCGGGTTCGGCGGCAGCGGGCCGCTGGTGATGACCTGGACGCGCGGGTACGATGTGTACTGAACCGCTTCGTCGTGGGTCACTTCGCCGGTCAACACGTTCGTCAGCCCACGCTTGTTCGGCAGGTCGAAGAACTTGTGCACAGTCGGCAAGCGCAGGTCGCAGTCAACAATGACCACACTGCGGCCAGAGTGGGCGATGGTGACAGCCAGATTGGCCGAGACCGTCGACTTACCTTCGCCGCGCTTGGCGCTGGTCAGCAAGACAACCTGCGAGGTCGTCGGGTCGCTGCCGGCCAGAATGTTGGTCCGCAAGCGACGGAACGACTCAAGTTGTGGGTAATGGCCGCTGCCGAGACGCGCGATCTGCATATCGTCCTTGGCGGCAGGGATGCGGCCGACCGTGGCCATCTGCGTCGCCGCTTCGATCTGCTCTGGCGTGTAGAGCGTCGTGTCCAGGTTATCGAGCAGGAAGGCCAGGGCGATACCGCCGATTAACCCGATAGCCGCGCCAAGCGCCAGATTGATGGCCGGGCGAGGCGAAGAGGGGTTGCGCGGGGCGTTTGCTTCCTCAACGATCGAGATAGCGTTGGCCTGCACGGCTTGCTCCAGCCGTGCCGCTTCATACTGGTTCAGCAGGTTGGTGTACGTTTGCTGGCGCAGGTCGAGAGCCTGGTTAGCGGCGGCCACAGCCGCATCGTCATCCGGGTTGTCTCGTAGAATGGTCTCCAGGTCCGTTCGGGCCCGGCTCAGTTCTGTCTCCGCATTGGTCACCTGCTCGCCAAGAATGTCCTGGAGCGTTCGGCCGGCGCCACCACTGTAGAACTCCTGGTTCTGGGCCACCAGCTCTGCCGCGGCCGCGTTGGCCACGTCGCGAGCGTCTTCCGGATCGGTGGCTTCTGCCACAATACGAATCAACTCCGTGCCGGGAATAAGCTGGACGGTGATGACCGGCATCTCCGGCAACCCCAGATCCTGCATCAACTCGCGACGAACCGTATTGCCGGTCAGGATGCGTGAATAGGTATTCAACAGCCGTTCTGTGTAGCCAATGTCAGGGCGTGCCTGAGTGACCGACCCCGAACCGATCGTCAGGACGCGCACCGTCGTCGCGGCTGAATAGGTGGGCGTCGACAACAGGGTAATGCCTGCCGCAATCGCCGTCGACGTCAGGATCGTCGCGATGATGATCCATTTTCGCCGCCATAATACTGATAGATAGCTTCCTAGCTCCATACTCTCCTAGCTCCTTGCCAGCCCTGGGTTTACCCGTCTGGCGTTCGACTAGCGTAACAGCCCACAGTTACAAAGTTTCTTGCGACTGTTGGGAGCTTCCGCGAGGCAAACACCCTGTTCATTCTTTGTGGCACCCTCTTGTCTGGCACCGCTGGCCCAAGACCGGCGCGTTACGGCAGCGCTACTGTTCACCTCGCGCTACCTGGCCCGGGCGCTGTGCCGGGACCGATTGACTGTTCTTCAACAGCGCGTCATACAACTGTTCATACTCGTCGATCAGTGTAGGCCAGCGGTAGTTCTCGGCCACCCAAGCCGAGGCCGCTGTCGCCAACTCCGCCATTTCGGCCGGATTGGCAAGCGCCCAACGCATCTTCTCGCGCAGGTCATCTGCATCGCCGGACTTGAAGAACAACGCCTGGTCCGGCAGCACTTCCCGGTTCTCGGGAATATCGCTGGCGATGAGCGGCGTCTGCAGCGCCGACACCTCCAGCAAGGTAATGGCCATCGCTTCGTAGGTCGTAGGAAATAGAAAGAGCTGCGACTGCTTGATCAGGCCATAGAGCAGCGCCTTGTCCGAGATGAAGCCGCAAAAACGAACGCGGTCGTCGGCCAATGCTTTCAACTGCTCGGTATACTCCGGGACCTGGGATGTGTCGCCCACGACCAACAACTTGACATCCTCCTCCATCTCGCGCATTGCCTCCAACACGAAATGGCACCCCTTTCGGGGGACAACGCGGCCCGCCGTGAAGATCATGTACTTGCCCGGCTCCAACCCGTGCTCCGCCAGCAGGGCGTTGGCGCTTTCCAAATCGGGCACTGGCTCGTCAATCCCGTTCGGCAAATAGTGGACAGGCTTATTATAGCGCGATTCCAGATAGAGTTGATCCGGCTTGGAGACACTGGTGCGCACATTGGAGAAGTTCATGAACGGCAGTTCGGTCAGGCGCAGCAGCGACTTCGCCTTCCCCCACTTGCTCAGGTCGTCCGGTTCCTTGCTCAGCAGACCGTGGGCGGTCGAGATGACCTTGTAGCGCAGCCGCAGCAGGGGCAGGATGAAGCAGGTCTCGACGCTGTGTACATTGACCAGATCGTAATGGCCCATGAACAGGGCATCGAGCGCAGCGAAGAGATAGAGCGATGTCGCCCCGAAGTATTTGCCCGGAATGGTGCGCACGCGCACCAAATGGACGCCGGGAATGCGCGTCTCTTCCGGCACCAACTTGCGGTCGACATAGACCACCGGCGAGAAGCGCTCCGGGTCCAGTCGGGTTACGATATTTTCGACGACCGTATCAACGCCGGCGTTGGCTGGAAGGGCTTTGATGCCAATGTAGGCAATGCTCTTTTTCATGATGTCTTACTCCGGCGCAGGGCCCTGGCCGCTAGTCGGCGCCGGCCTCTGAAATGACGCGTCCCGGCTCCCGCTCGGCGCTCGGCGAACGTTCGCCCAGGGCACGCTCGTAGGCGGCCATCGTCTGCCGGTAGTGGGCAGCCGGGCCGTTAATGCTGTCAATCTGGCTGCGGCCGTTCCGGCCCATTTGAACGATGGACTGCCGGTTGGCCAGCATGGCCTGCATTTTGCCGGCCAGCGCGGTGGCGTCTCCCGTCGGGAACAGCATCCCGTTCCAGCCGTCGCGCACTTGCTCCGGAATGCCGCCAATGGTCGCTCCGACGACAGGCGTGCCACAGGCCAGCGATTCGATGACAGTCATCGAGTAGTTCTCATACCATTCGGACGGCACAACGGTGAAGGCTGCGTGCTGCATCAGATGGGTCAGGTCTTCGGTATTCAAGTGGCCCATGAACTCGACGTTCAGGTTGTGCTCAACCACAAATGCCCGCAGCTCGTCTTCCAGCTCGCCGCTGCCGGCTATGCGAAGTTGGGCGTCACCTTCAAGATGACGCATCGCCTCCAGCAGCGTCAGGATGCCCTTCACCCGGACCAAACGGCCAACATAGATGAAGTAGTTTTCCTTTTCATAATGCGGCTTGAACGTGTGCGGGTTGATGAAGTTTGGAATCACTTCGATGGGCGTCTTAATGCCGTGTTCCTGCACCTTCCGGCCCAGGAACTCGCTGGGCGAGATGAACAGGTCGATGTTTGGCTCGTAGAGACCGAACGCCTCGTGAACGTACATCTCGACACCGGCCAGGATACTGGCGGGCAACGATCCGCGCTTGCAGCGCTTGCGGGCGATGTTGTAGTAGCGGTGCCCCTGGCAGCTCTCGCAGATCGTCTCGTTCGAGACGAATGTTGTGTTGGGACAGACGATCTTGTAGTCGTGGAGTGTCTGCACCACCGGCACCCCCGCTTCCTTGAGCGCGGGCAGGATGGAGGTCGACATCTCGTGGATGAAGCCGTGGATGTGGGCGATATCGGGTTGGGTATCCGCCACGAGTTGGGCGATCTTGCGCTTTGCTTCGCGGGAGTAGAGGATGCGCTCGGTGACGCTCAACTTGGGCTGTATACCCGACCGGCTCATCTCCGTCGGAAAGTCCATATAGCTGACGAAGTAGTCACTATAGGGCGACGGCAAGTTGTTCGGGTGGTCCATACAGAACGGAATCACTTCATGGCCGTTCGCTGTCAGCAGCGCGGACAGGTCGAGGAAGCATCGCTCCGCCCCGCCGCGTGCATAGTTGAAGCTGTTGACCATCAGGATTTTCATAAGCTCTTTCGTCCTGTCGCCGGCTACGGCTCAGGCCGCAGCGTCTGCCACACGTTGGCGGTTGCGGTAAAGGTCGGGGTCGACGACTTCGGCCATGGCCTCCACAGCCAGATCCCGGTCAACGAAATGGGCCAGCGTGAGGGCCGCCTGCTCCGGGTCGGTCAGAATGTCGGTGTAGTGGATGGGCAGCCAGCTTACGTTCGGCTGGGCGTTCATCCATGCTTCCGTCTGCACGATGTGCTTCTCGAACAGTTCCGCCATGCGCACCTCGTCCAGCGCGTCCGGATCTTCGCCCCGATTGACCAGCATCTTGCGCTGCGAGGCCAGAATCTCAGCCATGTTGCGCCGCACGAAAACGATCTGGTAGGTGTGGTCGTCCGGTAGATGGCGCAGGAGGGCAGAGATGACCTTGACCACTTTGCCTTCGGCCATCGGCAACCAGTCCGTATCGCCTTTGTCCAGCTGCTTGACGCGCTCGAACTCGTAATAGCCCTTAGGGTTGTCGGTGTCGGCCGTCCGGATGGCGTCGGTCAGCGGCGGAATGCCGCCCGCTTCCAGCATCTTCATCATCATCGACGTGCCGGAGCGGGGCAACCCGGACACAACAACGACCGGCTGCGGCGTTTCTGGCACAGGTGTGGAGCGGCGAAATGGATTGCGCATCAGATTATTCCACGTAGCCCAGTTTCTTCAGATGGTCGGCCAGCCCTTCCATCTCGTCGTCGCTGAGGTCGTCGGTCAGAGCGACACCACCGGCGCTGCTCTGCTGCAAATGCTGCTCAATCAACGCCCGCATTTCGGCCGCCTTCTGCGGCTGTTTCGCAGCCAGATTGTTGGTCTCGCCGGGGTCGGCGGCCAGATCATAAAGCTCTTCCGGCACCTTGGCGTCATCAGCATCGAAGGCGTATTTCCAGCCGCCTGCCCGCACACCGTAGAAAGAAGAAGGCTCGCGAGAGTTCTGGCATGTTTCGATGAATGCGGGAATGTCGTCGAGTTGGTCGCCGGTCATGAGTGACGTCAGGCTGCGGCCGTCGACGTTGGCAGGCTGCGTGTCGCCCAGACCAGCGATGTCGAGAATGGTGGGCATGATGTCGATCTGCCGTACTTGCTGGTCGATGACCTGATTAGCTGGGGCGGCATCATAGCCGCTGATGACCAGGGGCACGCGCACGAGCGAATCGTACACATGGTAGCCGTGGCCGGTGACGCTCGCCAGGGGGCTGTCGAGCACACCGACCCGGTGGAGCGTCTTGGTCGTCGAAAACCACGTCTCGCGAATGGCAGCGATTGCCTTACGGCGGCGCTTGGTCCAGGCCGTGTTCTGCTTGCCGCTGCCTGACAGCGACTTCTTCAGAAACTCCACCTGATTCTCCAACCCGGTTTCGGGAATCTTCTCGCCGTGATCGCCGGTGACCATGATGACCGTGTTGTCACGGTCCACCGCGTCGAACAGCTCGCCCAGCCGCGCGTCGTAGCTGGAGATGGCGCGGTCGTACTGCGTCTGGCCAAATTCGGGTGAGTTGTGTTCCGGCAATACCTGGCGCGGGCGATGGACGCCCCAAAGGTGTACGTAAACAAACCACGGCTCTTCGAACGCGCCGTCGCGGAAACGAGCCATGAAGTCGTCGCCCCATTCGTTCAGCAGCGACGACTTGACGCCGTCGCGTGACTCATACGAATCAAACCCACGGTTCAGCCGGTAGAACGGACTGAGCGGGCCGGTGGCCTCGCCATAGGTATGGTAACCGTTGTCGCGCAGCAGTTCAGCCAGCAACGGGATGTCGTCGGAGACACGCGCCCCCACCATCGCGCGGACGCCATGGTTGTGGGGATACATCCCGCTGAACATGGTGGTCATGCAGGGAATGGTCATCGAGTTGGCTGTGACCAGCGACGAGAACAACGTCCCTTCGGCGGCGAGCGCTTGCAGATTGGGCGTGACGGCTGAGCGATCCGGCCCAAAGGTGCGGTCGGAGCGCAAGCAGTCGACGACGACGAGTAAAATGTTTGGCCTAGTTGCAGGCATTCGGAAACCTCCGGTTATTCGTTGGAGCGGCAATCAACCGGTCGTAATTGCTCACTCTGGCCGGTGGTGGTCCCGGCCGTGGAATCATCCTGGGTTGTTATCGAACCGTGACAGGCGACCAAGCTCCCAGAAGATAGCTGCTCATTCGTCGCCATACTAGCCTACACGACTTACGATGTGTCTGAAGGCATACCGGGAACACGCGGCGACGTCGGCTGCGATGAGAATGGCTAGAGTAATGGCGGGGGGTGGTCGACGCGCTCTTCCGGCCCGTGCCCATTGCCATTTATATATTGGCGTGGGTAAGCGGGGCTGATGGGCGGTCCTTCGCCGCGCTGCGTGTTGCGCTGTGTGGCTCGCGTCGTGCGGCCGGTTACCCGCCGCTGGCGCATATGCATCCGGCTGAAGATGAAGCCCATCGTGACCCAATACAGGATCATCATGACCCCAAACGCCCACGGCTTCTGGTACCACAACCAGACCGGCCAGAACAGGGTATAGAGGACCATGCCGATTTGCAGCGCAGCCAGAGAGGTATTGCTGTGTTGGCGAGAGTCCTTGAAGAACCGCCACGACACCCATAGGCAGAAGAGGCTGAACACCGCCAGGCCAACAATGCCCATCTCCTGAATCATGATCAGCAAGCCGGTGCCTGCCGCGCCGCCATAGAGATCGGTCTCCAGCCCTGTGCCGGTGATACCCAATCCGGAGCTGGAGCTGCGCGTTCCCAACCCCATGCCAAATAGCTGGGTGGTGCCGTCGCGCTGGATGATTTGCAGGGCGTAGGTGACGGACAAGGCCCGGCCGAGATTGTACCGGCCGTCCTCATCGCCGGAGCCGTCATTATAAAGGTACCGCTCCAGACGCTGCGGCTCGAAGAACTCCTGAACGGTGGGCAGCCCGCGCGTCGTAGCCACGAAGCTATTGAATATGGGTACGAAGGCAGCGCCAAGCGCCGCAAACACGACAAGGCCAACAAACAATTGACGGAACTGACCACCACGAACGAGGTAGATGACCACAGTAACCACGACAATGGCTGCGACTGCAGGAATGTAGAATTTGGTGACGTTGAGCGTGCTGGAAACGAATCCTAACAAAAGCGTAATCGCCAACAGTCGCCAACGCCGACTCACAATCCAGTGCCCAAAAGCCAGGCAGGTAACGAACATGTTGAACATCGTCTGCGGGCCGACACCCTTGCGGCCGAACGTGCCGGCCAGGTCGTCGTTGGGGGGCGCACCGGCTGCGAACTGGATCAGCTGCACGCCGACCTCGAACGCCATGACAGCAACGAGGAACTTGAGCCACCAGCTAGAAAAGCCGACCGGCCAGCGCACCGTCAAATAGGCGAATAGGCCGACGAGAGGGTACTTGAAGAACCGCCACCAGCCCCATGCCGTTGCCAACGCAGGCTGCCCTTCAAAGACGGCCACGATGATCCAGATCAGGCTGACGGCCAGAATGAACAGAACGGCAAACGGTATCTTGTTGCGGACAATCATGTAGAACACGGTCAGCAACAGGATGAAGGCGGCCACAAACTCCTGGGCAAAATCCAGTGCGCCGGGCAGCGGCGTGCGCCAGATCAGGATGGGCATGAACAGTTCAAGGCCCAGCAGAAGCGCCAACAGGCGGACAGGCCATTGGCTGATGAACCCGCGCCAATCGAAACCGGCGGTCACTGCCTCGGCTGCCTGTTCTGCTTGCGGAACGTAACTTACTTGAGCCATAGTCTCATTGCGCCAGTCCTTGCCTGGACGATGTTAACTGGTCTGCACCTGATACGAATGATAATCCGTTGCAGCCACCAGACCAGTAAGACTTAGTGAATTCTAGATTCGGGGCGGCGCGACATCTGCCGCGCCGCCCCGAAAAAGGTGATACTAGTCGGCCGTCGCCAGCTCGCCTGCCGCCACATCGGCGTGCTGGGCAAAGAACTGGCCGATCGTCTCAGCCACATACGCTACCTGTTCGTCGGTCAGCTCGGGGAACATCGGCAGCGACAAAATCTGTGCTGCGTACGCTTCGGTCTCCGGGAAGTCGCCTTCCTTGTAGCCAAGCTCGCTGTAGGCGGGCTGCATGTGGATGGGAATGGGATAGTGCATGCCTGAAGCCACGCCTGCCTCGCCCAATGCTACTTGCAGCTCGTCGCGCAGTGGTGTCTGGATGACATAGAGATGGAAGATAGCCTCGGCCCACTCCGGCGTCACCGGCGTTACCAGTGGCATGCCGTCCAGCAAACGGCTGTACGTGGCGGCGGCACGGCGGCGGGAAGCGTTCCAGTCGTCCATGTGCGGCAGCTTGACGTTGAGAATGGCGGCCTGCATGGTGTCCAGCCGGTGGTTGAACCCTTTCTCGATGTGATGGTATTTGACGCTCTGGCCGATGTTGCGCAGCAAGCGGACTCGCTCAGCGACCGCTTCGTTAGTGGTCGTCACGGCCCCGCCGTCGCCGTAGGCGCCGAGGTTCTTGCCAGGGTAGAAGCTGAAGGCCGCGGCATCGCCGAGGCTGCCGGCGCGGCGACCCTTGTAGCGGGCTCCGTGCGCCTGGGCCGCGTCCTCGAAGACCAGCAGGTTGTGCTTGCGAGCGATCGCCACAATCGGGTCCATGTCGGCCGTCTGGCCATAGAGATGGACGGGCAGGATTGCCCTGGTGGCGGGGGTAATGGCCGCTTCGATCTTGGTCGGGTCGATGTTGTAGGTCACCGGGTCCATATCGACCAGGACCGGCTTGGCCCCTGTATTAGAGATGGCCAGCGTCGTCGCAATAAACGTGTTGGCAGCCGTAATCACTTCGTCGCCGGGGCCAATGTCGTAGGCCAGCAGCATCAGTTCCAGCGCCGAGTAGCCGGAGTCGACACCGACGGCGAAGTCGGTCTCGCACCAGTCAGCAAACGCCTGCTCGAACTCTTTGACAGCCTGACCCAGGATAAAGTCGCCCCGACCCATGACACCCAGAACGGCCGCATCGGCCTCAGGCTGGATGGAACGATACTGTGCTTGCAGATCAACAAACGGAATTTTCATGATGGTTTCCTACACCTGTTGGGATTGTTTGCTTTGCGCCGGTACGTAGGCTTTGGTGTTGACATGGTTGACACCGAATTGCAAAGCGTTGCTCAGTTTCTTGGCGGCTGCGGCCCAGGTCCAGCCGTGGGCAGCTTCCGCCGCTTCATTGCCCAGCTCGCGCAGCTTCTGACGGCTGGCCCAGATATCGCGCAATGCCGCCAGCAAATCTTCATCGTCTACGCCATGGGCCCAGAATGCATACCTGCCACTGCCCACGACATCGGTATGGCACTTGTTGTCGGTGGCCAACACCGGCATGCCCGCGGCCATATACTCAAAGAGCTTGATAGGGCTGGACGCTTCGTACTTCTCATCGTCCGGCGCGGGTAAGGATGTGACCCCGACCTGGGCGCGGGCCAACATGGCGGGCACCTGGTCGTGGGGAATCGGCCGTTCGATGCGCACACTGCCGCCGGAATCGGCCGCACATGCTTCCAACTCAGACCGCAGCGCACCGTCGCCATAGAGCGACAGAATAAACGACATACCTTCTTCGTTGGCCTGTTTAACTGCCCGGCAGAGCGGCAGCAAATTGCGCTTGTCGAGGAAGATGCCGACATAGGCCAGGTGGACCGGCTTGCCGGACACGGGCCAACGCCTGTCGCGGCGGGCCTGGGCGAAGGTCTCGATATTGACGCCGGACGGCCAAACACCCCATAGCTGCTGCTGCGGAATACCGACCAGTTCGGCCATGCGCTCCGTGATCGCCGTCTGCCCGTCGATGGTGTGGACTGACAGCCAATAGACGAAGCGAAACCAGACCGTGCGTAAGCGAACCTTCAGATTGGCGTTCGAGTAGTCGATCAGATCGCGCGAGTCCATGGCCAGCAGCGGCCGTCTACGACCGAGAAGGCGCAGGGGCAGCATCCAGAAGGCTGATATTTGGTGGAACAGTACTACATCATACGCCATGCGCCGCGGCAGCAGATAGCGCAGCACGTTGAAGTGGAACAACAGCTGACCCAGTAGATAGATCTCCGGGCGAGGAATGTTGAGCACTTCGATGCCGCGATAGCTGTGCTTGCCCGCCGGGCCGGCTGTCACCAGGGTGACGTCCATACCCAGCTTGCGCAGCTCGCGCGTCGTATCCAGCCATGTGGCTGAATCGAGTTTGCTGGATGTGACCGGCGACACCCAAAACAGGCGAGGCTGGTTGGCTTGGGAGATGTAGTCGTTCATGAGCGGCGGCGTCTAATGGCCGTTGCAGTTGGTTTTGCGGCCGTCCGTGTAGGCCATCATGCCCTCATGCAGCGGGCAGGGCAGATCGTCCACCGTTGTGGTGACCCGGGCCGGGTTGCCGACGACAACAGCGCGGGCGGGGACATCTTTGGTCACGACACTACCCGCGCCGACCAGGGCGTACTCGCCGATGGTAACGCCGGGGAGGATGGTGACATTGACGCCGATTCGAGCGCCTCGCTTGATCGTCGGGCCGCCGGCGGCCGTACATTCGCCACAGAGCGGTCGCATGTCGTTGGCGATAGTTACACCGGGCGCCACGAAAGCATCGTCCTCAATGGTCGTGAATTGGGCCACGTAGACGTTGGTATGAATCTTGACGTTGTTGCCGATGCGGCAGCCATAGTCGACGACCGAATTGCTCCAGATGCCAACATGGTCGCCAATTACACACTCTTCGCGGATGGTGACATTGTGGCCCGTCTGAAAACCGGCGCCGATCGTCGTCCCGCCGTAGATGACCGAGCCGAAGCGGATGTTGGCATCAGGGCCAATCCGCAGCGTGTGGTCGGCAATCGGGCGACCGGTCTTGTAGCCGAGCGCTACGTTGTCGTCAACGGCGCTCGGCTCAGCCAGCGAGACGTGCTCAGCGACCTCAAGCATTAACGGCTCCTTGAGGAGCCGCCACTTCCCGCGACGCGGCCAAATCGCTCTCGCTCACATGGCCATTGGGAATACGCACCGAGTCGCCACCATTCTGCAGCGACCGCTGGGCGGCTTCGACAATCTGCACGACGCGCAGGCCGTTGTAGCCGTCAGTTTGCGGCTGCTTGCCTTCACGGATGCACTCCAGGAAGTGGCCGATCTGCACGCGCAGCGGCTCTTCAAAGCGGACGTACGGAATGATGACGTCGCCGTAATGGTAGGCGAATGAGAACTCGCCGAAGGTGTCGGTGCGACGGATCGCCTTGACGCCCTTGTCGTAGACCTTCAGCTTTTCGAGCGGCTCTACGTCATCGTAGATGACCATCTTCTTGCTGCCGACCACAGTGATGCGCCGCGTCTTCGACGGATCGAGCCAGCTGGTGCGCAGATGGGCCAGCACATTGTTGGGGAAAGTCATGGTGGTATAGGCCACATCTTCGATGCCTTCCTGCACACAAGCCTGCCCGCGGGAGCTAACGCTGATCGGCTCTTCGCCGGTCAGATAGCGGATGATGGAAATGTCATGCGGCGCCAGGTCCCAGACCACGTTGGCCTTGGTCTGGAACAGACCGAGGCTGGCGCGGACGGCATCAATGTAGTAGATGTCGCCAATCTCGCCGTCGTCGATCATCGCCTTCAGAGCGCGGACCGCCGGGTTGAACTCAAACGTATGGCCGACCATCAGAACGCGGTCGTTCTCAGCGGCAATGCGAATCAGATCCTTGGCGTCTTCGCTGTTTAACGTAATCGGCTTTTCGACCAGGACGTGCAGCCCGTTGCGCAGGCAGTCACTGGCGATTTCGCAGTGCGTGGCGGGCGGCGTGGCGATGACAACCGCATCGAGATCCATGTCAAATAGATCGCGATAGTCGGTGGTCGAGCGCCCGACCTGCGGAAAACGCTCCCGCATCCGGTCGATCTGATCTTGCTGCAGATCAGCGATAGCAACCATTTCTGCACCGGGGATTTCTACGAAATTGCGGATGAGATTGGGACCCCAGTAGCCAGCACCAATCGCTCCGATTCTTAAGTCTGTCATCTTAACGAGCACCTTTACCATTAACGACGGCCGTAACCGTGCCAAAAATAAGCTTCATATCCAGCAACAACGACTGCTGCCGGATGTACTCAATATCCATATTGACCATCTCTTCAAAGCTGGTCGCGCTGCGTCCCTTCACCTGCCACAAGCCGGTGATGCCGGGCGTGGCCATTAGCCGCAGGTGGTGGTGATACAGGTAGAGTTCTACTTCATAAGGAATGGGCGGACGGGGACCGACGAGGCTCATGTTGCCGCGCAGCACATTCCACAACTGCGGCAACTCGTCCAGGCTGGTCTTGCGCAAGAACTTACCGACGCTGGTGACGCGTGGGTCGTTGGCCAGCTTGTACTTGTCTGCGGCATCGTCCTTGGCCTGTTGAGCCTGGATAGCAGCCATCTCAGCCTCGTCGCCGGCAATGTACGCTGCAATGAACTGGCGGTGGAGGGTCGCCTTGGCGTCCACGCGCATCGTGCGGAACTTGTAGATGGTGAAAGGCGTCTCCACCCATTCGATCTTGCCATTGCGAATACGGCGGCGCGCGCCAACCCGTTCCTGGCGGAAGATCGCCGGACCGGGAGAGTCCAGCTTGATTAGCACAGCGATAAACAGGAGCAGCGGCATGATCAGGATGAGCGACAGGCTGACAATCGTCAGGTCCATCACTCGCTTGCCGACAAAGTACCAGCTCTTGTCATCGGTGCCGGCAAGTTGGGCTGTGGTTGGCTGTGTCCACTCTAGCATGTTACGCTCTTCCATCTCCGCTTCCTGCACGTGGTCAATTCCTCTTTTGTTTCGCTTGCGTCTGAAACGAGACGGCGCCCCATTTCCGCGTAATCGGTCCAGTTGTGCTGTGGTTCACCTGTCAATGGCAGCAGACAGGCAAAACGGAATAGTGACTGGCATCCGATGCTTCTCACTATATCGCCACTTCCTTACAAGATAAGTTAAGAGACAACGCCGTCGCGGTTTGCGTCCGCGGTCTACCCCCGACAGTGGCGCAATGTAAAAAGATTGAGGGAGGCATTCCTGCGCCTTGTGGAGCAGAAGTCGATCTGGTAAAGTTTGAGCACTCTCGTTCACGGCTTATTCACGCAATGGGTAGAGAGTTCTTAACACAACGGGAGGGTTCACGAATCCTGCCCGTTTGTAACAAATAGTTTTCTCGTATCGTTATTCCCCTTAACGGAAATCAACCGAATCAGCATCCTGTGTTGTCTGGCTAGATAACCAGCCGCGCCGTTTTCTCTTACTGTCCATATACGGGCTCGGAGGGGCGGCAGGTGGTCATTTTGTTGTCTTTCTTCGGCACACAGAAAGCAGGGAGAGGCGACTAGATGGCCAAGACATATCATGTTTCCGCCGCCAACGGCAACGACAATAACAACGGCAGCCAGGGCAAGCCCCTGAAAACAATTCAGGCGGGAGTTGACAAAGCCAAGGCTGGAGACACCGTTCTGGTGCGGACCGGGGTCTACAAAGAACAGGTCACGATCAGAGTGCGGGGCCAGGAGTCGAAGAAGTGCACGATTGCGGGCCAGGAAGGGGAGTCGGTCGTCATCGACGGCAGCGGTCTGGGTCTGGGCGACGCCGCCGGCTTGGTCAATATTCAGAGCAGCCAGCATGTCGTCATCTCCGGGTTTGAACTGCGACTCTCCAGCGGGCGCGGCGTGGTCATTGAAACGTGCGATGGCATCAGCCTCACCCACTGCGATATTCATAGCTGCCAGTCCGGCGGCATTTTTGCCCAGGACAGCAGCAATCTTGTCGTGGAAAATTGTAAGGTTCATGCCTGCGCCCAGAAGTTCGTTTCAGCGGGCCAGCAATCGTTGACGGTGGCCGTCATGTTCCGGCGCTGTGAAACCGTGCGGGTACGCCGCAATCAATGCTACGAAAATGCGGCAGAAGGCATCGCCACCATCTATGTTCGCGAGGCGACCATCAGCCACAACACCTGCTACGACAATCGTGCGGCCCAGATCCTGATCTCCTCGACGCGCGACTCCCTTGTCGACTCCAACTTCTGCTACCATACTGGCCGGGAAGCGCACCTCGACCTGGCCGGGAAGCGACCGCCGGCCATTGCCAAGAGCGATCGCGCCCGGTACCAGGACGCCGGCACGTGGCATACCCAGGACCTGACCATCAGCAACAATTTTGCCTCTGGCTGCGGTGCCGGTTTCTACACCGACCGCAAAGGCGGCATGCTGACCCAGGTCAAGCTCGTCCACAACACGTTCATCAACAGCGACGAAGCAGCCATCTTTGTCGATCCCACGATCGCCCATAACGAAACGGTGGTCGAGAACAACCTGTTGGCCAGCACCAACGGCAGCCCGCTGGTCAAGGTCCAGAATCCGGCCGGCGTTCTCTGGCGCTATAATATGTGGTCGCAGTACCCATCTAACTACGCCAACAACCCGGCCAACGACATCATTGATCCCAACGTCGGACTACGCGACATCAACATGCCTATTGTGGCCGGCCAGTTGACGCCAGCCGCCTACGAGTTGACCGGCACGTCACCAGCGGTCAATAACGGCCGCCAGAGCACCATAGCCGACGATTTCTGGGGCAACCAGCGCGACGGCAAGCCGGACATGGGCGCCCATGAGTTCGACGGTACAGAGCCGCCGCCGGGAGGCGAGGTCGAGCTGCCGCCAAGCGGGGTGCGGGTGTCAACCGGTGTAGCCGTGCTCTATGACTTTGGAGCGGGCTGGGGCGACACCATCACCGATGTCAGCGGCCAGGGTCAGGCACTTGACCTGACGGTGCGTGACATGGCAGCCGTCGAATGGGGCGAGGGGTTCCTGACAGTCAAAGCGCCGACCCTCATTCGCTCCGGCGTTCCGGCGACCAAAGTGTCGACTGCGGCCAAGATCACGGGGGAGATCACGGTAGAAGCATGGGTGCGTCCCGCAAAGACCAGCCAGGATGGACCGGCGCGCGTTGTCAGCATTTCCAAGGACACGAATCAACGGAATGTGACGCTGGCGCAAGGGCTGAAGGAAGGCGAGTCGCCGGACCTGTACAATGTCCGGCTGCGTACAACAACGTCGTCGGAGAACGGCATCCCGTCGGTATCATCGCCGCAAGGTTCAGCCACTACCGAGCTGACCCATGTGGTCTTTACCCGCGACGCAACCGGTCGGGCAATTATTTACCTGAACGGGCAGGAACGGGCAACCGACCAGTTGGCGGGCGATCTCAGCGCGTGGGATATGCCGCTGGAGCTGTTCCTGGCCAACGAAGCGACGCTCGATCGGCCCTGGTTGGGCGACTATCATCTGGTTGCTATCTTCGGCCGGGCGCTCAAAAGCGAGGAAGTGGTCCATAATTATCTGGCTGGATTGCCGCCGGCCAAGACGGTTGACGCGGCGTTCGCCATTCAGCCAGGTCAGGAAATCGGCGTCAGCCCCCATGTAGTCAACTTCAATTCAGGCGAGAGCACGGCCGACGACGGCATCGCTTCCTACGCCTGGGAGTTTGGCGACGGCAACACCTCGACCGAACCAAACCCGACGCACACGTACGAAACGACCGGCGTCTTCAGCGTCAAGCTAACTGTAACGGACACCAAAGGGCAGAGCGATACGCTGACCAGAACTGATTTGATCACTGTCACCACCACAGCCCTGCCGCCGCTGCCGGGTGACTACGCCCGGTTCGTCGTCGCCAATGTCGTTGAGAGCCGCATCCTCTCTTTCGGCATCCAGTACCCCGACTTCCGCTGCGTACTGGCGTCCAACTCTGCGCCGTTTCAGACCGAGCTGTACAGAGATATTGACGACATCATTGCCCTGTACGAAATAGACGGAACAGTAAAGGTGGTCTGGATCGATTATCCAGAAGCGGGAGAAGGGCAGTAGGCATCGGGCGCACGGGATTTATCTAAGAATTGACCTGCGAAAAGGCCCATTTGGACCCCGCAGATACGGATGCAGATGCTATCATAGGCAAGCGTTTGGGAGAATTTCATGGAAACCTATTACGTCGACGGCAAGAACGGCAACGACAACAGCGGCAACGGCAAGAGCAACAATCCCTGGAAGACACTGGGGAAGGCGTACAACCAGATGGATGCCGGGGACACGGTTAGGATTCGCTCGGCCACGTACCGCGAAGATCTGGCGCTGAATAAGGACAACATCACTTTCCAGGCCGATGACGGACAGCAACCCGTGCTGGACGGCGGCTACAACGAAGGATTGTTCAGCGGCGGTCAGCTGCCCGGCCCGGAAGGGTATAAGCCGGGCGCAGCCCAGGCCAACATGATCTCCATTCGGGGCAATGGCGTCACGATTGATGGGCTGACCATCCAGAACGTCGGGGGGGTCGGCATCGGCGTCTCCGGCAGCCGGGCCACCATTCGCAACTGCCGGGTCGATTTCTGCTACGGGGGCGGCCTCATTATCAATGGTGGCAGCAGTACGATCTCTGGGCCGCTGGTGGAGAACAACACGATCACTCGCTGCAGCATGAAATATTACCACCCTAATCGGGGCGGCGCGGGGCCGGCGGGTGTCCAGGGCACGCTGAACATCATCAAGTCCGAGAACGCGATCGTGCGCCACAACATCGTCGCCTACTCCTACGGCGAAGGAATTAACATCGGCAAAGGCTCCAGCAATGCGCTGGTCGAAGGCAATGTGGTCCACACGTGCAACCACGTCCACATCTACTTCAATCGCACGCGGGACAGCATTGCGCGGAACAACTTCATCTACCATCTCTATCTGCCGGAGCATCTGGGTTCCGACCGGGACGCGCCGACGGGCATCGCTATTGGCGACGAGCAGGCCGGCGATGAGTTTCCGCATTCGCGCGGGGCCATCATCTACAACAACATTGTTGTAGGGATGGGCAAGTTGTTCATGATTCGCAACGGCACCAATTACGACACCCAAACCGACGAGTGCTACATCGGCTACAACACATTTGTGGCCCGTCGCCTGACGCGGGTCGGAATCGATGTCGCCGAGAACCGGCGTGGGCGTCAACATCGCCGCACGATCTTCGAGAACAACATTATCGTGGGCGACGGGGGCGTCATCGGTAAGGGCACGGGCAGCCTCAGCGGCATCACCTTTCGCAACAACTTGTGGTCGGACCCGCCGCCCAATGATCTGCGCGGCCAGGAGGACCGTATCGGCGACCCGCGCCTGGCCAACCCCGACGCGTCAATCAGCGGCACGTCGCCCGGCGCAACCAACGCCGACCCGTTCAACTACCGTCTGACCAAAAACAGTACGTTGGCCATTGGTCGGGCCAGCGACGGCAGCAATGCCAACAACTTCCGCCCGCCCACCATCGACCGTGACTTCTTCAACAGCGGTCGTGACAACGCTCCAGACATCGGCTCCCATGAGTATGGTGGCGAGACAGTCGAGCTGTCAGCCAACTTCTCCATCGGACCGGGCCAGGGACAGGGCATGGTGCCGCACACTGTCGACTTCACTGACCGCACCACCTCGGACGCTTCGCTGGTGGAATGGTCGTGGGAGTTTGGGGACGGCAGCAGTTCGACCGAACGAAACCCGGCCCACACCTACATGAACCCCGGCACCTTCAACGTCACCCTGACAGTTCGCGACAGCGAAGGTCGGAGCGATACGATTGTGGAGCCGGAACTGATTACGGCCCTTCCGGAGACCCCAACTGTCACGCCGGACGAGTTCCGCCGCTTCATCATCGTGGAAGAAGCGACGAGCGATATCCTCGCCTTCGGATCCCAATACCCGGACCAGAAGTGTGTGTTGCTCTGGAATAGTGAGCCGTTCCACATCCTGAACTACAACACGATTGAGGACGTGGCCGACAAGTACGTGGATCCCGGCACGATCGGCCTGTACTGGCTGGACCCGGTCTTCGAGCTGATGGTGGAAGAGAACTACCCCACTGAATAGTGCATCAGAAGATGAACATTGAAGGGCGGCCCTTACGCGAAGGGCCGCCCTTTTTCGTTTGTGCGGAGCGTGACGTCGGTTAGCTGCGCCAGCCGTCCAGATTGCGACCCAGAAGCTGCTCAAGCTGGTCGATGTCACCGGCAAAGTAGTCGTTGAGATAGGCGTGGACCGAATCGGGCATCGGCGGCGGCGCTTCGAAGTTGTTGCCCCGGACGCCAGCCAGACGGTCGCGCAAGCTGTTCGGCAGGTGGGGGATCAGTTGCTGCGTGGCTGGGTTCATTTTGACCCGCTCCATCAGAAGCCCCAGCCGCTTGTTCTTGTACGCGCCCCCCTGGTTGCGAACGGTCGTATCCGGCACAAACTGATCATCGACGCCAATCACGCGGCACAACTTCTGGTAAGTGCCAACCGGGTCAGCCACCAGATCGTCGAACAGAATGACGGTGATCTGCGCCGCCGGAAACTGTTCATACCACGGCTGCAACAGCTCGAAGTAACGGCCGTTGCGCACCCGGTAGTCGGCGTCGGTGAAGGCTTCCTCCGGCGGGCGCGGCTCCTGGCCCAGCCGCACGGCATGCCAGTAGACCGAATACGCCCGCTTCACCGGATCGCGCAAGCTGAAGATGAGCTTCACGTCCGGCACGGTCTCCCGCATTTTCCGTGGCGCGACGGGGCTGATGATGTAGTGGGGGGACACTTCACCAACGGTGGCTCCCGGCGGCGCATCGGCAAACAGATCGCCGTACGCTTCCAACGTCGTGATAGGGAAGTTCAACCCATTCTCGCCAGCGTGGCCCGGGTCGGTGGGATCATAGGCAAAGTACCGCGGCTCCTTGAACGGCGACATGAAGATGTCGGGATGCTGCTTGAGCTGGTAGTTGAGCGACGTGGTGCCTGACTTGACAGCGCCAGCCACAATGAAGTCCGGTAATCGCATGGCGTAGACTCTCCTGTTCGTCCGGCGAGGCGTCTACAAACGCAGCTTGCTGAGTTGTTCGCGGGTGGCGGTGCGAATGCGCTTCAGCTGGATGGAAGACCAGGACATTTGCAGCCCCGGCCATTCGCGCTGCGTAATCGGGTCGTTGAAGATGTCGTAGGCGCGGAGCATCGCCTCCACCTGGGTCGTCTCCGGGAACTGTTCCACCAGCCCGTCGACCAGCGCCTGTAGCGCCGGATCAGTCGGCTTCTCGTAGTAGACGCTGCGATGCTTTTCGGCCGCGCTCAGGCCGTGGACGGCGCGGGATTGAACGTCGTCGAACTGCTCGTCTTCTTTGGCGTAGAGGTGGATGCGCGACGACAGGTTGCCGCCCAGCACGTGATGGGTCTTTTCCCAGAACCGCTCCTTGCCGTCGAAGTAGGGGATGCCCAGATAGGCACACGTGGCCTGCAGAACGCTGGCCTGTTCCTGGACATATTGCGCGTACTGCACGGCCCGCCAATCATCAAATTCCGTATAAAACAACTTGTGGTAGCGCGGCCAATGCGGCAGGTCGTCGATCCGGTCCCGCTTGCGCAGCGATTGGGCAAACTCCAGCGGCGTCTTCCAGATGACGAGTTGATAGGGCTGGATGCCTTGCCCAACCAGCCGCTCGCTCTGTTCCCGGATCCATTGGACGTTCTTGCTGGCGTCCAGGATGAATTCAACGTTGGGGTGCTGTTCAAAGATGCTTTCGTAGAGATGGGCCTCGCCATTGGCCTTAATGTTCGGCCAGACCTGGCAGTCGGGATCGCCACAGCCACACGTCCGCTGTAAATGGCGCTCCTTGGACGGCCGAAACAGGTGGCGCACTTCCCCACAGGCAAAGCCCGCCGGATCGTTGGCCAGCGTCAGTTGAAAGAAGGTGGAGCCGCTAAACGACGTGCCACCGACAAAAATCACTTTCTTCATACACGAATTCTACCTTATCCGCTGCAATATGGACTCAACCACCCATTTAACGCAGTGGGGCTTACAGGTCGTCTTAAGCGGGTCCAACCCGCGCCGTGGCCGCACAAAGTGACGCAGCGCCTGCCGCGAGATCGTTTCGCCCGAATCATGCCAATTCATTTCCCAGCGGACCTACAGGCAATTGCCCGCACGTTAAACGGCCTGCAAAGCCCAACTGTTCTGGTATGATAGAGGGTGGGCTTTTCTGGATTGGCGTCGCTCCGGACGCTCTCAACCCTGGGGTGCAGGCGGCCGCAACGACGCGAGGGAGCAACTTGTCACATGGTCAGGCAGCTGTGGACCCCCCTGTCGCTTGTCTTCCTGCTGGCACTCGCAGTCGCCTGCAGCGAGCAGCCCGTAGAGTCAGACACGACCCCTTCCCGGTCTGAGCTTCAATTTACCGTTCAACTGGCCGAGACGCCGGAGGGCGAGTTGGCTGTTGATCTGGGACTGGTCAACCTGGGCGCGCCGATTCCGGCTACCGATGCGTTTAATGGCTACTGGCAGCTGGTCAGTCAGGGTGAGGTGCGCGCCAGTGGCACCGTCTTCCAGCTGCAGCGGCTGACAAAAGGTGAAACCCCACTCATCCACTGGGAAGGCGAGGTCGAACCGGGCTCATACGAGCTGATCTGGGGTGCATCCGGCTTTGGTCACACCCGGGTCCGGTTTGAAATGCTGCCTGGCGCAGCAGGCAACCCGGTGATCGGGGAGCAGCGTATGATCATGACCAGCGCCGATCCTTCCCCTGAGTTGTCAGGAAATGCCCCATGACCACATTCTCCCAGCCGACTGATGCGGTCATCGTCACCGACGGTCTGAGTAAGCAATACGGCGAAGTCACAGCCGTCGATTCGCTGGACCTTTCTGTGCCCCGCCACGCTATCTTCGGCTTTTTGGGTCCCAACGGCGCGGGCAAGACGACAACAATGAAGATGCTGCTGGGCCTGGCGCGGCCAACGCGAGGCAGCGGCCGTATCTTTGACCACGATATCGTGGCCGACAGCCTGGCTATCCGGCGGCGTCTTGGCTACTTGCCCCAACAGCCCCGTTTCTATGAAAGCATGACCGCCCGCGACACGCTACGTTTTACGGCGCAGCTCTTCTACGACGGGCCGGACAGCGCCCTTGAAGCGCGCGTCCGCGAAACGCTGGCGCTTGTCGGTCTGGAAGCCCGGGCGGACCGGCCTGTACACGGTTTTTCCGGTGGCGAACGGCAGCGACTCGGCATTGGCCAGGCACAGATCAACGACCCTGAACTGCTTATTCTGGACGAGCCGGCAGCCGCTCTCGACCCGCTCGGCCGGCGCGACGTGCTGGCGATTATGGAACGGCTCCGCGAGCGCACGACAATCTTCTATTCCACCCATATTCTCGACGATGTCCAGCAGGTCAGTGATACCGTGGCCATTTTGAAAGAGGGACAGCTAGTCAGCCAGGGGCCGATCAGCGATCTGTTGGCCGGAGATGGTCAAACGATCTATCTACTTGACGTTCGCGGCGACGGTTCAGAAGCAGCCCGAAAAATCGACGCCCAGCCGTGGGTTGCGGCGTTGGAGATTACGCCGAACCAGGGCGGGGCGGCGTGGCGCGTCACGGTAAATGACCCGGCGGCGGCAGAGACGCAGCTGCTCCGCCTGCTGTTGGCCGACCCCGAGGTCAGTGTAACCAGCTTCAACCAACAGCGGCTGGAATTGGAAGCGGTGTTTATTGACCTGGTCGAAGGAGGCTCCACATGACAGCCCCGACGTTGCAGCGCACGGCTGAGCGAGGAGCGATGCAGGGCTTCGGGCCGCTGCTGCGCAAAGAACTGCGAACCTGGTGGGGTGGCCGTCGCTGGATCATCCAGGCGCTGCTGTGGCAACTGGTCATCAATGGCCTGCTGGTTATGGTTCTCTTTGTCCTGCCCCAGGTCGTCCCCGACGATGCGGCCGTCGACAGTAACCCGCTGCAAGGCTTTTTCAGCATTGGCAGTCTGGCGCTGGCCATTGGTGTGATCATCATGGTCCAGGATGCGCTGCCGGCCGAACTTACCGGTGGAACGGCCGAGTGGCTGTTGGCCAAGCCTGTCGCTCGCCCGGCCTTTATTCTGGCCAAGCTTGCAGCCCACACGATCGGCATGCTGGTTGTCCTCATCGCCCTGCCCGGCGCGGTCGCTCTGCTCCTTTTGTCGGCGGCGGGTCCGGTCGATGTGGGCGCCTTTCTGATCGGTCTGGCTGTGCTGGCGCTCCACACCTTCTTCTATCTGACGCTGACACTCATGATGGGCGTGGTGACGCGCAGCAGAGGGTTGATCCTGGCCGTGCCACTGGGCGTGCTGTTGGGCGGCCAGCTCATCCTGACCCTGACCGCCATGCTGCCGGTGGGCCAGCTCTTGCTGCTGACCCCCTGGCCACTGCCGAACGTGGCCACTGCGCTGGCATCCGGGGCCGAGTTGTCGTTGTCGCTCATCGCCCCGGTTTTGGCCACGGCCGTCTGGTCAGCCGTCTTCATCGCCGTGACACTTTGGCGCTTTGACCGGTTGGAGCTCTAGGCAAGCGTTCGCCCCGACGCTGACAAGAACTGGCGACCGGCCACAAATCCGGTCGCCCGAAAAAAGACCGCTGTATGGGACGGCCGCCCCTAGCCGGCGCTCTCCCGCCAGGCCACCAACTCTTCCGCCAGACTCAAGTTCCACGGCTCGCCCATACCCAGGATGAGGTGGGTTGCTCCTGCTTCCGCGAAGGCGTCGAGGTTGCCGGGGACGTCCTCGGCGCGTATGCTGATCGTCCGCTCGATCGCCGCCGGATCACGGCCGACTTTGAGGCACCATTCGTCCAGCACTCGATTCTTGTGCGCCCATGTCTCCACCGGGCCGAAACCATTCCATAGGTCGGCATATTGCGCTGTCAGCCTGAGCGTCACCTTCTCCCCGCCACCGCCGATGAGAATGGGGATGGGATTACGGACGGGCGGCGGCACTTCGGCCGCCATACGCTCCTTTATGATTGGCAGCGACGCGCCCAGGTCACGCAGGCGGTCGCCCGCCGTGCCGAACGTGTAGCCATACTCATCGTAGTCCCGCTCGAACCAGCCCGCGCCGATGCCGAGGATGAGACGGCCGCTGCTGATATGGTCGACCGTCTTGGCCATGTGGGTCAGCAGAGCCGGGTTACGATAGCTGTTGCACGTCACCAGACAGCCGATCTCCACTCGTTCTGTCACCATGGCCATCGCCGTCAGGGTGGTCCACGCCTCGAAATGTTCCCCGTCCGGCTCTCCGTAGAGAGGGAAGAAGTGGTCCCAGTTCCAGAGGGAGTCAACCCCCAGCGCTTCTAGCTCGCGGGCTGCGGTGGTAAATGATTCTATCGTCGTATGCTGCGGATGGAGTTGAACACCGACACGTCTTGCTGCACTCATAGGTTGCTGTTCCTTTTGTAACTACAGATTGGTCACCCACATCTAATTGGGGCACCTGGTCCTTATCGTTGTGAAGTCGATTATGGCGAATGCGAGCGGCTGTCGCAACAGGGCTTTTGAGTGTTCGAGCGACCATAACACTGGGAGGCCGATCCGCTCTTCCGGGCCGGCACAGGACACGACAAGAAATGTCGCGGCACCGTTCAACAACCCGACAATTGAAGAACCCTGCCTGTCGCACCTGGTATTGGCCGTTTGGTGACCATCCTGGATTGGCCAAGGTCTACCCGGTAAAGGTATGTGACAACTTGCACCCAGCCGCGCAACATCCTGCTCTGGCGTGCGATTTACATCCCGATCATAATGCAGTTGGTCTCTTTGGAGAGTCACCCAACGAGGTACTGAGGATTTTGCTGACAAGCAGCTAATAGACAAAAGTAATATATATGTCACACTATGGCAGTGACAAGACGACAATTCCAACTCAATGAATTCGAAGTGCGCGCTTCGCAAGTAGCTTACGAGACCTGCCGGAACGGTCCGGTACGTACCAGACTGCAAGCCGTGCGTTTGTATGGCACTGGTTACCCGACCGACGAGATTGAAACAATCACCGGCGTTGGGCGACGCGTCCTGCTGCGCTGGTGCGGCAAGTATCGGCAGGGCGGGATAGCTGCCCTCGACGACCAGCGCAAGGGCGGCAATCATCGCACCCTGACGGCGGAGCAGGTGGCGCAGGTGCGGGCCAAACTGCACCAATACCGCCCCGTCGATGTGCTGGGTGCCGGCCACGTGGCCACGGCTGCGGGGCTGTACTGGACGATTTCCGACCTCAAGCAAGCCCTCCTGCTCTGGCAGAATGTAACGTACAAGAGCGACAGCTCGTACCGGAATCTGCTGCTGGCCTGCGGGTTCAGCTTCCAGCGGGCCGGCAAACAGTACCGCTCGCGTTCGGAAGCGAAGCTGGCCGACTTTGCCGAACAGCTTGAAAAAAACTGATGGATATTGCCCAGACCGCACCCCAGACGCTCATCTTGGCCGAAGACGAAGCCTCACTCTACCTGCAGGCCACCACCAGCGCCGTATGGGCGCCGCGCGGTAGAACGCCGGTTGTTCGCTGCGACCCCGGACGAGCCAAGGTCAACTTCTACGGGACATTGAACCTCCACACGGGGGAGGAGACGGTCACCCAGGCGGAGACGATGAACGGCGATGCCTCGCGCGACCATCTGGCGGCCTTGCTCGACCGCTACCCGGACCAGCCGTTGCTCCTGCTCTGGGACCGCGCCCCGTGGCACAGCGGTCCGTCCATCCGGGCTCTTCTGCAAACCAATCCCCGCCTGGAGATCCTGCTCTTTCCACCAGCGACACCAGAGTTGAATCCCCAGGAGCACGTCTGGAAGGCTGCCCGGCAGGCGGTCAGCCACAATCATGACCAACGGCACCTACCCCACTTGGCTGAGCGGTTCGCGGCTTATCTGACCGGGAACACATTTCAGTATTCATTGTTGGAAAAGTACGACCATGACACCCTATATGCCATGTTTAATTGATTTCTCTATAAGACAACACAAAATCCGGCTGAACTCACGCGAGTTCAGCCGGGTGTAGATGGCGTTGTATTTATCGATTGCGCTGTGGGCTTACGCGACGACCGTCTCGAAGGGAAGCGGCTCGCCAGCGCTGGCAGCGCACCCGCGAGGCCGACCTCATGCTCGACCGGGAGCTGCTGCAGATCGGCCGTCTGGTCCGCGACTTGCAGGCGGCCGCCTTGCTGGCTGATGGCTGCCACACCCACCGCCGCCAATGGAGGCGCAAGCGCATGAGCCAGCATAGCCTGACGGTCGCCCACCCGGAAGAGATCGGGGCGCTCCAGCCAGCTCCTCGAACAGGTTGACCGATGCCGACCCGCAACCGGCCGACCGAAAGGCGCTGACAGCCTTTCTGCGGGAGCATCCCCACCTCTGGCGCTATGTCGGCGACTTGATGGAACAGGCGATGCTCAGCCTCATCGGCAATCTGGACGCGTCAACCGTCGCCCGGATCGGACTGCGGACGGCCGTCGAGCAACTGCCCCATGAGCTGACGCGACCCGGCGACGGACCGCTGGAGCAGCTGCTGGTTCAGCAGGTGACGATGTGCTGGCTGCGCCTGGCCCACGTGGAGTACCAGTATTCGGCCGTCAGCACGCAGCCAGAGCGCCACGGCCGCGCAACTGACCTACTGGGACAAGCGCCTCAACGCTGCCCAGCGCCGCTATCTGCGGGCCATCGAAACCCTGGCCCGCGTGCGCAAGCTGACCCTCCCGGCGCTGCAGATCAACATCGGCGAGCAGCAGGTGAATCAGGTCATTGGCCAGCCCGGACGAGAGTGATGGCATCATGCTACAATATCGCTGTGAACGATCAGGACTGGATTACAACCAAAGAAGCAGCCGCTCGAAGCGGCTATCACGTCAACTACATTCGGCAGCTTATCAGAAAGGATGCGATCATCGGCCGCAAGTTCGGCACGATCTGGCAGGTCCACCGCGAAAGTTTCGAAGACTATCTCAAGGTGGCCGAAGCTTCGACAGATCGGCGTCGCGGCCCACACTATCGAACTTGAGAAGATCCTCAAAATGCGCTAAAATATATTCAT
This sequence comes from uncultured Chloroflexia bacterium, assembly GCA_963715935.1. Classification (GTDB taxonomy): domain Bacteria; phylum Chloroflexota; class Anaerolineae; order Promineifilales; family Promineifilaceae; genus Promineifilum. The sequence goes on from CAVQSM010000017.1 coordinate 153,276, forward strand.
CAGTTGAATATATTTACCAAGGACGGGCCCTATGCTTGCGGTAACAAGCGTAGAGCCCTGACCCAATCCGCTAGGGGAGTAGCGTCATGGGCTGACCGTATTCTATCAGACGGACGCTCCTGCGCATGCTGCCAGGACGTCCGCTTTTCGTTTAGGCGGCTGGCGCGCTGCATTCCAAAGGAGAAATGACCGATGGAAAAGAATGCAGCCATTTATGTCCGGACCTCTTCGGAGCACCAAGGGCTCAAGTCAAGCCCGGAAGAACAAGAACGCGATTGCCGGCAGCTGGCCGCTGACCACGGACTTTCCGTAGTTGGCGTATACCGCGACGTTGAAAAGTATCGTTCGAAGCGCCGGCTGGTCGAGCCATCAGGTACCCGCGTCGACCGTCCCGGTCTTCAAGCCATGCTGGCTGATGCGGCTGCCGGCCGCTTTGACGCAGTGCTAGCATGGAAAGAAGACCGACTCTACCGGGGCTTGCGTGCCATGTTGCTCATCCTCGACGCAGTCAACGAACATGACCTGACCGTGATCCTGGCCAAGGAAACCTTCGACCCGCGCATGGCGCCGGTCAAGGCGTGGGTGGCCGGGATGGAGCTGGAGTCCCTCAATGAGCGCATGACGATGGGTGTCAAAGCTCGCTTACGCGCCGGCAAAGCCAACACCGGCCAGGACCGGTATGGCTACGAGCGTCAAGGCGATGAAATAGTCGTCGTGGAAGAGGAGGCGAAGTGGGTACGCCAGGTCTTCGCTTGGTACGTCAACCGCGTGCCGATAATGGAAATCCGGCGTCGCCTCATCGAGGCTGGTGCGCCGCAGAAAGGGTCGTCTGTTCCGCGCAAGGTGACGTGGGCCGTTTCAAGCATCCAGTCGATACTGAAGAGCGCCGAAGCATACGCGCGTGGCATCAAGACCTACAGGCGGGCTGGTGAAGTCTTCGAGATACCCGTCGAGCCACTCATCACGGAAGAAACCTACCAACGCTTTCTCAAGGTTCGCGAAGCCAACAAGAAGTACCCTGCTCGAAATATCAAGCGCGATTACCTCATCGCGGGGCTGATGTACTGTCCATGCGGCCGTCGGTGGGGATCCCGCTCCGCCTCGTTCAAAAAGAGTGGCAAACGACGTAAGAAGCCGACTGGCGTCTACTTCTGCACACAGAGGCATCCCGAACACCAGCATCCAGACTGCCCCAAGACGATTGGGAGCAAGAAGGCCGATGACTTCGTTTGACAGAAAGTGCTTGAGTTGTTGGAGGAGCCAGCACCGCTACTCGACGCAGCGCGCATCCAGATTCATCAGCTGAAGAAGCGTTCTGAAACCTTGGCCAGTGAAAGAGAGCGGCTTGAGCAACGCCTGAGTGAATTAGCCCAGGAGCGGCAATGGGTGATTACGCAGGCACGCAAGGGACGCATTACGGCCGATGACATGGACGAGCAGCTTGGCGCGCTGTCAATGGAAGAATCCTACACCAAGCAAGAACGCTCCAATCTCAACACCATGTTCGCGGCCGAAAGGCTGGAAACCTGGGAAGCTGCCGTACTGGATTATCTTGAGGATCTGCGGGCTGGCTTTGCGTCACTTTCGGATCAGCCGGAGACTGACGAGGAAAAGAAAAAGCTCTTCGCCATGAAGCGAAGAGCTGTCCTTGGTTTGGTTGAGAAGATCTCTATCGGAAGGGATAGAGAAATGCAGGTAACGTTCAGACTCGATCTGCTCTCGCTCCTCAGCGAAGAGAGCGAGCACACACCACCGGTACTAGCTACAGACCCGCAGGAATCTCCGATCCAATCGGCCGGAACTTATACCCGTATACGATCATCCCTTCCTCGCCGTCCGTGCGCAGCTTGCGGGTGACCATCTCTACCGGCATACCGATGTCGACGCTGTTGAAGTCGACGTCGGTCAACTGGGCGGTGATCATCGGGCCTTCTTCCAGCTTGACGAGCGCAATCACATAGGGCGCGTCGTGCTCGAATCCGGCGGGCGGATCAAAGATCGTGGTGTAGGAGTAGACTTCGCCCAGGCCAGTGAACGTATAGAGTTCCTGAGCAGGGGCTTCGCATTCCAGACAAACATCGCGCGGCGGGAATAGCTTGACGCCGCAGTTCTCGCAGGTTTCCCCAATCAGGGCGTACCGCTGGTTATTCAATCGCCAATGACGTGATACTTCCATGTTGCTCCATAATCCTTCGTCTGCCACATAGGTCGCGGCAAACAACTACGGTAATTATCCATGCTGTGGCTCTCATTCCCTGTCAGGCAGGGCCAAAAGACTGTCAAAAGCTATCATGGCAGCTGTTTGGAGGGTGAAATAGGCTCGTGAGAGCCTGGAAACCGTGTTCTTCGGAAAAAACCCGGTCTCCAGATGAGTGTGTGCTTATGGTTGAGGAATGCTCGCCGGCGTGACCTGTCCCGCCAGGCTGACCTGGCCGCCTTGCACCGCCAGCAGCGAGATCGACTTGCTGGGAATACGGCTGCCGGAGGCATAGCTGATCGTGCCTGTCAGCCCGTTGAACGGCGGCAGCGATGGCAGCGCCGCCAACACCGCGTCCGGGTCAGCGCTGCCGGCTGCCCGGACGGCCGCCAGCAGCAGACCAACCGTGTCGTACCCAAGGGCAACGAAGGCGTTTGGCTGTTGACCGGGGTAGGCAGCTTCGTACGCTTTGATGAACGGCGCCATTGCCGGGTCAGGACAGGTCGGGTCGACAAAGGCGTGGGTGGTGAACAGCACACCCGCCATCTCCGGATGCTTCTGCCACGTCTCGCCCAGGTCGAAGCTGTCGCCGCCCAGCACCGGAGCGGTAATACCCACGGAGCGCAGCAGTTGAATGCCGTCAATGACATCGTCGGGCGCGGCCGAAAAGAAAGACAATGTCGGTCGCCGCCAGCCCCGTCACACCATCGACCATCTCGTCCAGCGTTGTATAGCTGACAGTTTCCGTGATCGTGCCGCCAAGCTCCGTGAAACGGGTGGTGAAGTACCCTTGCAGGAGTTCGGTGAACGTATCTTCGTCGCGGTAGATGACCAGAGCCGTAGATGCGTTCATCTGCTCGACGGCGTATTCGGCCGCGGCCGCCGCCTGAACATTGTCGCCGAAGCAGGCCAGGTAAAGGTAAGGTGGGAATTTGCGCCGGCAGTTGGGGAGACGTAGCCCCCGACGTGACAAACAAGCGCCCTGCTGTTGCCGCCGGCCCCGCCGCGGCCAGCACCATGTCGGTGTCGGACAGACCAAAGAGAGCGCTGGTGGTCGGGTGGTCGCGCAGCAGGTCGGCAGTCTTTTCGGCCAGCACCGCCGTGTCCGTTTCGCCGTCGATGATGTGCAGTTCCACCGGGAGGCCCAGAACACCGCCTGCCTCGTTGGCGGCCGCCACAGCCATCTCCGCGCCCTGACTGGATGGAATATCGAGGCCAGATTGGCCGCCAGTCAGATTGTAGACTGCACCCAGGGTTACGGGCATGATCGTCGCTCCTCGTTGAAAGAATGAGCGACCGGCCAAATCGCCCACAGCCAGCATGAGCAAGGCATGGGGCCGTATGGCCGGTCGCGCGAAGACCTGGCGCTGGTGTTGAAGAACGACCTTACAGCGTCCGGGGTCCTCAACACCTATCGGGGTCGTTAGATCGTCAAAATGTGCGTAACAGCCGTCGCCCCGCTGCCGCCGAGGTTCTGGGCCATGCCGATTCGGGCGTTAGCCACCTGGCAGTCGCCGGCCTCGCCGCGCAGCTGCTGGGCGATCTCCACGATCTGGTAGATTCCGGTCGCGCCGACCGGGTTTCCGCGCGCCTTCAGGCCGCCAAAAGTGCTGATGGGAATGCGGCCGTCGCGGGCAATCTCGTTGTCCCGCGCCAACTGCCACCCTTCCCCGCGCTCCGCAAAGCCTGCCGCTTCCAGCGCCATCGCCGCCATGATCGTATACGAATCATGCAGCTCGAAGACGTCAATGTCGGCGGGCGTCAATTCGGCCGCAGCCAGGGCGCGTTGGGCGCTCAACTCAGCCGCCCGCAGCCAGAGCATATCCTTGCGATCATGAAGGGCGATATGGTCGGTGGAGATGGCGGAACCGGTGATTGTCACCGGCTGGGGAACCATATCCAGCGCCTGCTCGCGGCGTGTGACGACAACCGCCGCCGCGCCGTCGCCCAGCGGAGCCTCGTCGAAGAGGCTGACCGGCTCGGCGACCATAGGGGCCTTGGTGAATGATTCGGCCCGCAGGCGATTACGATACATGGCGCGCGGGTTGCCGCCGGCGTTGGCATGGGCATTGACGCTGAAGCCTGCGAATTCCTGCAAGTCCACACCATATTCGTGCATGTAGCGGCGCATCATGAGCGCCCCGACGCCGGTTAACGTCTGGCCCTGAATCGCTTCGTAATCTGCGTCAAGGGTGGTAGCCATCGCGCCAACGACCGGCGCGCCCGTCTCGTCCGTCACTTTCTCGACGCCGACGACCAGCGCCGTGTCGATCAGGCCGCTCTTGACCGCCAATACTGCCTGGCGCAGCGCTGCGCCGCCGGACGCATCGGCCGCTTCGACCGTAACCGCCTCCGCGCCGCGCAGGCCGGCAAAGTCGGCCACAAGCGCGCCCAGATGATTCTGGCTGCTCAGCTGCCCGGCCAGCATGTTGCCGACGTAGATCGAGTCAACTTTGCTGATGGCGGCGTCGTCGAGGGCGGCCTCAATTGCGTACCATGCCAGATGGCGGATCGATGTTTGCCAATGTTCGCGGACATCTGTCTGTCCGATGCCAATGATTGCTGCGTGTGTCATGTTAGTCATGTAAGGTGATAGTCGCTTAGTCCCGTACTCTTTCTTGTAGCCCCGTGGTCGCGTAGTCGCATTCTGGTGACAGTCTGACTACAGGACTATGTGATTGCCAGGCTGCTCGACCACTAGCTCATCTTAAGCTTTTCGCGGTAACGGGTGTAGGTGGCGTAGTTAATCGGCGTGCGGCGGGCGATGTAGCCTTCGGTGCTCGTGGCCCGATCGCGTACCTCCACCAATCGGTCGGTCGTCATCAGGTCGAACGCATCCGACCCGGCGCCTGAACCATAGCTGACCATCAGAATGCGATCGCCCGGCTCAGCCACGTCGAGAATGGCAGTCAGGCCAATCATCGTCGAGCCGGAGTAGGTGTTGCCGATGCGCGGGCTGAGCAAGCCGGGCGCGATCTGCTCGGGCGAGAAGCCCAGCATCTTGGCCACGCGCTCCGGGAATTTGGCGTTCGGTTGGTGGAAGACGGCCCACTGGTAGTCGGCCGACGTCGTACCCAGCGCGCCCATCAATGCCTCGGCTGCGCCCATGACGTGCTTGAAGTACGCCGGTTCGCCGGTGAAACGGTCGCCATGGGACGGGTAGGTGGCGTGCTCGCGCCGCCAGAAGTCGGGCGTATCGGTGACGAAGGAGTAGGACGCGCCTATTGTTGCCAGCGCCTCATCAGCCGGGCCGAGTAAGATGGCCGCGCCACCGGCAGCGGCCGTATATTCCAGCGCATCGCCGGGCCGCCCCTGGGCAGTGTCCATGCCGATGCTCAGCGCATACTTGGCCATGCCGGAACCGACAAAGCCCATCGCCGCCTGCATCGCCTCGGTGCCCGCCTTACAGGCGAACTCCCAATCGGCCGCCTGCGTATTCGGCACCGCACCAATCGCTTCGGCCACAATCGTGCTGCTGGGCTTCACGGCGTAGGGATGGCTTTCACTGCCCACCCACACGGCGCGAATCTGGCGCGGGTCAATCTGGGCCCGCAGCAGCGCGTCGCGGGCGGCCTCGATCGACATCGTCACGACGTCTTCGTCCAGGCCATTGACCGCCTTCTCGGTGATGGGCGTACCGCCCACACCGCCCTTCCACATCTGCAAGATCTCGTCCGCGGGCAGCCGGTAACGAGGCACATAGGCGCCATAGCCAACAATGCCAACCGGCCGGTCTGGCCGCAAGAGTCCGTCGTCTGGGTTGTATGGTTGCATAGTTTCCTTCATAGGGATCGGGGATCAGGAGCTGGAATCAGGAGAGAAGATGCGATTTGGCAAATCGCATTACCGCCTCCTTGTCCTGTTCCATCCTTATCCAATCCGCGTCATCCTTGTTCCACTTTTCTCTCGTCTGCGTCATCCGCGATCTAATCGTTTCAATCCGCGGCGATTGGTGATCCGTTTTGCGTCGCCAGCAGCTCCAGCGCCCGGTCGACGCGGATATTCTGCTCGGCGACAAGCTGGTCAGCGATTTGTTGGACCAGAGCCGCTGGCGCGCCGGCAGCCAGCGCCACCTGCCGGGCATGGAGGCGCATATGGCCCCTCTGGATGCCGTGGGTAGCCAGCGCACGAATGGCGGCTAAATTCTGGGCCAGCCCTGCCGCCGCCATCACTTCCGCCAACTCCCCGGCTGAGGCGACGTCCAGGATCTTCATCGCTACTTGCGCCGTCGGGTGGACTTTGGTGGCCCCGCCGACAATGCCCACCGCCAACGGCAGCGTAATCTCGCCGAACAGATCGCCGTTCTCGTCTACGTGCCAATCGGTCAGCGCGGCGTAAGAGCCGCTGCGGGCGGCGTAGGCATGAGCCCCAGCTTCAATAGCCCGCCAGTCGTTGCCGGTGGCGATGCAGACCGCGTCCACACCATTCATAATCCCTTTGTTGTGGGTGGCGGCCCGGTACGGATCGACGAGGGCGAAGGCGTTGGCTTCTTCAATAAGCTGCGCCACTTCCGTGCCGGGAATATCCGGCAGTGCCAGCGCTTCCGCAGGGACCGTCCCTCGCGCCGTGGCCAGTCGCCGGTCGGTCAGGTTCGACAGGATGCGCAAATTGACGCGCCCGCCGGTCAACTCCGCCACACGGGGGGCCATCGTCTCGACAGCCGTATTAATGGCGTTCGCCCCCATCGCGTCGCGCGTGTCATACAGGAGATGGACGACCAACATCGGCCCCACAGGCGACTGGGGAAACGGCCGCACCTCAATGCCGCGCGAACCACCGCCGCGCCGAACGATACTCTGGCTGGAGCTGTCGGCCAGGGCCATCAGCTCCTCCACATGGGTGGCCAGCGCCAGCTCGGCGGTCTGCATGTCGGCCACATCGAGCACCTGAAGCTGCCCAATCATCACCGGGTCAGTCGACTCGGTCTGGAAGCCCCCGCCGGCCCGAATGAGCTTGGCCGCAAAGCTGACGGCCGCCAGCACGCTTGGTTCTTCGACCGCCATCGGCACCAGGTAGTCGCGGTCGTTGATCTGGAAGTTGGCGGCGATACCCAGCGGTAGCGCATAGGTGCCCACCGCATTTTCGATCATATGGTCGGCTTGCTCCGGTTGCAGGCCATCTCCGGCCAACACCGCCGCTTCGTCGTCGCTCAGATCCGCCCACTCCGCCACGCGCGCCACGCGCTCGGCCAACGACAATTTGTAGAATCCCGGCAGCCGGGACGACTTTGTTGAACTGGTCTCACTCACTATCGACATTCCCTTTTTCCGACGCAGACAGCCAATCGGCAGACTCCGCGGAGGTTAACTCAGGCGACTATACCCACGCCACACTGTCAAAAGCTATCCAGATGATTCGATTAGTAGGTCGAGGCAACCAGAAACTGAATTTCTTCCGCCGGCAGTCCGTAATCGAGCGGTCTTTCGCCGCAAACCCGGTTTCTCTCGCTCGCATACATGGGAGGCTGCTGATGATCAATTGCCAATCCGGGGCACCTTGTGTAGCATCCAGCCATCTATCGTGAGCCGACCAACGACATATCAATATGCGATCTTATAGAACATCGGCCGTCATTCTGGCCTTGCTCATGCTGCTGCTAGTGCTGGCAGCCGGCTTCGTGTTCCTGTTCCAGGCCCAGACCCAGCTGCGCGATCAGGTGCGCGACTCCCAAGCGGCGGCCGAAGATGCCCGCGCCACACAGGCCTCCTCCGAGAGAGCGATGCTCGATGCCGAAGCCACACGCGACGCTGAAGCAGTTGCCCTGGCCACGGCTGAGCACGGCATCTTGCTGCTCGACGGCCAGCTGGTCGACAGCCAGCAAGAGCTGGATCGGGTGGTGGGCGAAGTTGATGAGAAGAGCGCCACAGTCAGCGCGCTTGAGACGCAGCTGGCGGAGATGGAAGCAGAGCAAGCGGCGCTGCGTCCGCAGGTGGCCATTATCGGCCCCGAAGATGGCGACCAGCTGCCCATTGAAACGAACATCGACATTCAGATCGTCGCCAGCGACCGGGCCGGCCTGTCCTCGTTGACTGTCGCCATCGACGGCGTCGACCTGTCGACCTTCTCTATGGACGGCGAAACCTTTGTGGACCGGACGGCCCGCTGGGAAACGCCGAACGACGAAGGCGAACACGAGATCAGCGTAACGGCCGAGAATCTCAACGGCGTGGTGAGCGAGACAAGCAGCGTAACAGTCGAGGTAAGCGATATCGAGGGCCGCAACGCCGCGCTGCGAGCGGCCGTCGAAGCCAGCGTCATCGAGCTGCGCGGCCTGCAGCCGCTGGAGCCGATTGAGCCGGTCGTGCTGGATCGCGACGCGCTGCGCGAGCGCATCGAAGCCAACTTCGACGAAGACAACGATCCCCAGGAGACGCGGGAGGATGTGCTATCGTTGAGCGCCTTCGACCTGCTACCCCGCGACTTTGATCTCTACAACGCGCTAATCGACGTTTACGGCGAAGGCGTACTGGGCTTCTATGACCCGGAAACGGCCGAGTTTGTCGTGGTCAGCGAGGACGCTCTGCTCGACCCGGCCAGCCAGTGGACCCACGCCCATGAGTTCGTCCACGCTCTGCAAGACCAGCATTACAACCTCGACCGCATCAGCGACGAATCGCTCGACTCCGAAGCCCGTGCCGCTATCCGCGCGTTGGGCGAGGGCGAAGCGGAACTGGTGCAGTATCTCTTTCTATTCGAAGGCGACTTCTTTACAGCCGAACAAATCGAGGAAATCCTGACCGCGCCCCAGGAGAGCGACGACAGCTTTCTGGACGATCTGCCACCCATCCTTATCAACGACCTCGTCTTTCCCTACGACGCGGGCACCGAGTTCGCCATCACGCTCTACCGCGACGGTGGCTTTACCGCTTTGGATGCGGCCTGGCGTAACCCACCCCTGTCAACAGAACACATCCTGCACCCGGAGCGCTATCTGGCCGGAGACGTCCCACAGCTGGTGACGCTGGCCCCGCTGACAGCCACGCTGGGCGCCGGGTGGGAAGAAATTGACAACGATGTGTTGGGCGAGTTCTACGTGCGTGAATACCTGAGCCAGCAGCTTTCGGAAGAAGCCGTCGACCGGGCTGCCACCGGCTGGGGCGGCGACCGATATGCGGTTTACTGGAACGAGGCCGACGACGAGCTGGTCATGGCCCTGCAGCTGGTCTGGGACACACCAGATGACGCGGCCGAATTTGCCGGCGCCTTCCCCGACTACCCCGCTGCGCTGCTTGAGGTCACCGGGTCCGACCAACCCGACGGCGAAACGTGCTGGGTAGCAGCGGAGACGATCTGCTTGCTGGCCGAGGCGACCAGTTCGTTTGTTGTCCGTGCGCCCGATCTGGCGACAGCGACGGCTGTCCTGGCTGCCATTCGCTAACCATCCGATGCGTTCAGCCCCGCCATCCTCGACGGAACCCGAATCCGCCGCGCCGCCACCTGCGCCCAAACGACGCCGCTTGCGATTGGCGCTGAAAATCAGCGGCGCGGGCTGTTTGCTGCTCGTTCTGCTGGGGCTGCTGCTCGGCGCGGTGACGGCAGTCAGCTATCGCAGCGGGCTGGCTCAGGGACAAGCAACGGCTGTCGAACGAGTCGCCCAGCAGGACGAGACGCTCCAGGCAACGCCGGGCGCGGCCTGCACACCGGCTCGGCCAGCCGCCGGCGGCGAGACGGAAGGGACCATCACAGTCGACGGCCAGGAACGACGCCATCTGCTCTACGTCCCTGCGTCGTATGACCCGGACCGCGAGCAACCACTGGTTATCAGCCTGCACGGCTCCGGCAGCACGCCGGAGGAACAGCGCGACTACTCCCAGTGGAACGTCTTTGCCGAAGCCAACAATTTCGTCGTTGTCTACCCGGCGGCCGCCGACGTTAGCAACCGCACCTTCGTTTCCTTCCGCTTCCCCGGTCTGACAGAAGAAGACAACCTGGGGGATGTGCGCTACATGGCGGCGCTGCTGGACGAGCTGGAGGCAACCGTGTGCATCGACCCGGATCGGGTCTATCTCAATGGCTTTTCGGCGGGCGGCGCCATGTCGCTCTTCCTCGCCTGTCATCTGCCGGAACGATTCGCCGCCATCGGCGCCGTCTCGGCTCCCTACTGGACGGAGCTGAATGACCTGGCCTGGTGTCCGCCCGGCGACGCCATGCCGACCATCACCTTCCAGGGCACCGATGATCGCGTAGTCGATGTGGGTGGCGGCGCCTTTCCCTTTGACCTGACCTATCTGGGTTACGACGCATGGCTGGCCTCTTGGGCAGCACGCAATGGTTGTCAGGGGATGGCCCCGTCCACGGCGGTATCGCCTTCAGTCACAGTCGCCCGGGCTGACGACTGCCCGATCAACGGCGATCTGGTGGCTTATACGATTGATGGCGGAGGACATGCCTGGCCGGGTGGATCACCGCTGCAGGACTTTTCGTTGGGAGCCACGACCACCGAGATCGCAGCCACCGACGCGATGTGGTCGTTCTTCGTTGCGGCAGAGTAAGAAGAGAACGGCTAGTAGCCGCGGCGGGCAGGCGGACCTATGAGGGTGTTGGCTTGCAGCCGTTGGCGGCGGCGGGCGTGGCGCTGGGGGTCTTCGGTCACCTGCTCAATCAGCCTGTGGACGGCCGACAGAAAGTGATGGTCAAAGGTGCGGAAGCTGCACACATCACACTGGTAGGCCGGTGCATTGGGCATGACCAACATCCGGCTGCCAAGTGGGAGCAGATAGGGAACTCGCATCTGCCGGTAATGGCCGATGCCACAAGTCTCACAAATGTGATTGGTCAAAACGTATTGCTCCTGCAATCGACGAACCGTATCGTCGCCCAAAAACGTTCATTCAACGGCCAACGGATGCCCCGTTGATGCTGAGCCAATCATAGCAGATACCACGCCGGGAACAAATGTGCGTGCGGCGCAGATTCACAAGCGAATCCTGACTATCTACCCTAACTGGAAGGAAGCGCATGATGCTGGACCCGCGACCACTCTTGCGGTGGCCAGTAGACAAGAAGCGCCTTGCCCAGAATCCTGTCCTCCGGCAGATATCCCCACGCATGAGAGTCACTGGACTCGTTGCGATTGTCACCCAAAACGAAGTATTCATCTTCTGGAACGAGCCAGTTGCCTTCGTAGTCCGGCGCGGCGGCAATATAAGGCTCGTCAAGCACCCTCCCGTTCACCTGCACTCCGCCATTCTGGATCTCAATCGCATCACCCGGCAAGCCAATGACTCGCTTGATCAGATTCTGATTGCTGCGTGGATGGTGAAAGACAACGATGTCGCCGCGCTTCGGCTCGTCTAGCCGGTAGGCGAAGTTGCTGATCAGGAGGAACTCTTCGTTGAGCAGCGTGGGATTCATGCTGTTGCCGTCGATCCGATAGCGACCGACGAGTCCGTTGACGATCCAGAAGATGAAGAAGGTCAGCAGCAGCGTTTCGACAATTTCTCGGACAATAACAGAAGAAGGTGGCCGGTTGGGCACCGGCGCCGGACTGGTTTGGGGAACCTCGGGCTCTCCACCTTCAGTTGATTGGTCATCCACTGGCATGTCGCACCTTTCGATTAGCCAGAACTGCCTGGAAGTGGGCCCCCAGCACGCAAGCTAGCTGGACGGAAACTCGTGATGGGGAACTTTGATCCAATCCTGCGGGGGCCAATAGACCAGAAGCGCCTTGCCCAAAATCTGCTCGTCCGGCAAGAAGCCCCACGCATGTGAATCACTGGAGTTGTTGCGGTTGTCGCCCAGGACGAAGAACTCGTCATCAGGCACAATCCAGCTGCTGTTGTAGGTCGGCGCGGCAGCGATGTATGGCTCGTCGAGGACGGTGCCGTTCACCCGCACCTCCCCGTTCTGAATGTCGATGGCGTCGCCGGGCAAGCCGATGACCCGCTTGATCAGGTTGAGGTCGCTGCGTGGGTGGCGGAACACGATGATGTCGCCCCGCTCCGGCTCGTCTAGTTGGTAGGCGAAGTTGCTGATGATCAGGTATTCGCCGTTCAACAACGTGGGGTTCATGCTGTTGCCGTCGATGCGGTAGCGGCCGACCAGCCCGTTGACGATCCAGAAGATGAAGAACGTCAGCAACAGCGTTTCAATGATTTCGCGGACGAAGATGGAGGTGGGCTGCCGGTTCGGCGCCGGTTCCAGGTTCGTCTCGGGGGAGCGTGCGGTGTCCCGGGTCCGAGACGTGTTATCAACGACTGACATGTATCGTTATCCTGTCGAACCTGGCTCTGGCAGGTGAGCAGCAACTTAGATTTGGTCATTATAGCAACGGCAAAGGGTGGTGCAACACCTGCGCACTTTCTTTAACCCGCTATAATGTGGCCAATATGGGGTTTCCGACGTGGACATTGTGGGGCATGGGACTTTCGGCGGTAGCGGCGCTCATTGCCGTTTCGCTGGCCTTTATCGCCCAGACGCCGCGCCTGATCAGCCGCTTGGGCCTGACCGGCGCCCGGCTCGACCTGCGAGCGCGCAACCTGACCGGCTACGGGCTGGCGCTGTTGCTGCTGGCGTTGGGCTTTTTTCTGGCGGGCGTTCCCCTTGGCGAACCAGAGCCGGAAGTGGCAGCGGCGGCCGACGCCACAACGGCCGTCTCCGAAGCAATGCCCGATGAACTGGCGGTCGCCGGCACGATTGTTCCGGAAGAGACGGTGACCTTCCCGCCCCCCGGCGACGAGGAAGGGGCCGCCGCGGGTAACGGCGGCGGCCCTTCAACCGGAGCGATGGGCGGCATTGGCTCATCTGACGAGCCAGCAGACACCAACGAATCCGGCGCATTCTTTCCCACACGTTCAGACGTCGAAGCCAGTAGCGCATTAACCGAGACTATCGACAGTGAAGCGACGGTCCCGCCGGCTCTGGTGGCGACGGGTGTGGCAGAAGGCAATCTATCGGAGCCAGTGGCCTCGGCGGCCGAACCCAGCGTCACGCCGCAAGCAACCGCCACTGCCACGCTTTTCCCGACCGTGACACCGACTCCCACGCCACAGCCGACGCTCACACCGACGCCCATCTTCGAGCCGACCGCCCGTGTCGGCGACAACACCAGCACCCTCGTCGTCCGCCGTACCCCAGGCGGCGAACAACTCTGGCTGCTCTACCGCGGCGACACGGTCATCCCGCTGAGCGGTCGCGCCTTCCACAGCGGCGGCATCTGGCGCGAGATCAGCACCGTCGACGGCGTTGTCGGCTGGGTCCAGGATCTGTTTTTGGATTATGGGGATGGAGACCAGTCCTAGCCAGCAGTTCCCTGCATTGTTTTGGCTAGCTGCGGTTATCAGTCTAGCGAAATAACCAATTGAGTGACCATCTCGTCGGAGATGGATCGAAAATGACTGTCTCTGTGAACCAGGACAGCTTGCTGGGAGACGGCGGTAGCCGCAATGAGCGCGTCGATTGACGGAACGCGTGCTGTGGCTGCTTCTCTAATGCGCGTCGCCTCCATCGCCACCCCCTCATCTACTTCGACAATTGCAGCGAAGAGAGGGCGGTAAGCGGCCAGAACGCTGGAGAATAGTTCGCCCTGATTACCGGACCGCAGCCGACCATTCAACTCCACGAGGCTCAGAACCGAAATGCCAATCTGCGCTTCCTCGTCACCAAGCAACGCCCCAACGTCATCGGCGCCTTGTTCGTCAAATAGATGGATGAGCCAGGCGGTCGTATCCAGAAGATGGGTTAGCATTACAGTCCTTCACCAGCGTCCTCGCGCTCGCGCTCTTGAATGAGCTCCGCCACCGGATCCTCACCAGGGCGCAATAGCGGCTGCAGCATGCCCTGTAACTGTTTTGCCAGTTCAGACCGTGTGGGTAGTGGCCGCAGAATTAGGTAGCCTTCTTCGGCCAGTTCCCATTCGATCTGTGTGCCTGCCCCGATGCCCAGTTCGCGAGCTAACGAAGCTGGAATGGTTATCTGGTTCTTGCCTGTAACGACTGTCCTGGTGGTCATACAATCTCCTTGAAAACAGTATAGTTCAAGGGTCATGATCATGCAAGGATTTCATAGCTCTCCTTGAGAGTTGATCAGCTCCTTGCGAATCTGTCTATGGCAGCTCTATCCATTTCCGATAAAGTCGCTGCATCCATCACATCTGACCAGAGGAAGCGGAGTCCGGATATTGACCTTTCGTCCGCCCTGTTTGCCTGCCTGGCTTACCCTTGTAGAATAGCATCATCACCTCGACAAAACCGTCGTAGCCCCCAACAATCGCATAGCTACTCGTTGGCCCTACCCGGCCCTCCCAAGGAGGAAACCTTCCATGAAACCCTATCGCCAGTCGCGCATCTGGAAACAATATGCGACTGCCCTCACGCTTGCCGCGCTCTTGCTGGCACTCATCGCGGCAGCTGCGTTCTCCACGACAGCAGCCAGCACACCCACCGTCCAGTCCGACTTCAACGACGGCACACTTGACGGCTGGACGCTCGGCATCAACGGCCCGTTTGAGAACCCGGGCAGCGGCGGGGCCGACGGCGGCGCAGGGGACGGCTTTCTGTTCGCCGTGCCGCCCAGTGACGGCCGCACCAGCTACTTCCTCGCTCCGGAGAAGTTCCTGGGAAACTGGCTGGAGCAGGAAATCATCAGCATTCGTCTGGATGTTCTGTAGGACGGCGAAGAAGGAGTGCGCTATTACACGACCGGCGAGGCGGGAGCGAGGGGCGATGTGATCATCGGCGGCCCCGGCGGGTTCGCCCGCCACACCTGGAGCGAGCTGCCCCAGTCCCGCTGGGTAGGCCAGTCGATCACTGTTCTCAACGAGAGCAAGTGGGAGTTACTGGGCAGCGCAACAACGCTGGCTGATGTTCTGGCCGACGTGACCAGTCTGGAGATCCGGGCCGAGTATGGGTTCGGCGAGGATGAGACGGGGCTGGACAACGTGGCGCTCATCCCGCTTGACAATGACGTCTACGGTGTACCGCGCGCGCCTATCGTCAAGGTTAACGATGTGGCAGTTACCGGGCCGAAAAAGCTGGACGATTTCGACACGGTGGTGATGGAAGTCGAAGACGTGCTCTTTCCACCTGTGGTGGACATTCAGTGCGGCGCGGATGATGACGACATCTTCGCAACCGCGATCCTGTCAAACATGATCGTCGATGACGATGAAGGATTGGACAAACGCACCAAGGCCGCTCTGCTGGCGCCGTGGTCCAGACTCTGTCTGAATGACGATCGCGCGTCCACAGATCGTGTACTCCCGATAACCCTCGAAGAAGGTGGCGTATACTTCCCGGCCAGAGCGCCGAATGGTTCGCTGGAGATAGCGACGGAGCATCTGACGGCGCTGGTGGGCGCCGCTGGCAGCGTCGTCGTGCGGCACAATCCGGACGCTAGCCTCAGCAGCCTGGCAGTCCTGGGCGGTCGTGCAGACGTGAGCTTTCCGTCAGGCGAGCAACAGGCTATGACTCTGGAGCAGGGTGCTGCTCTACTGGTTGATAAGGACGGCCCCCAACCAACGATGTCACTGCCTCAGGTGTTCCTGCCGACCATACGGTAGGGTCAAAAGGTCGAGTCGCTTTAGACCCGTCTTGTGGTCGACCTTTGGCAGGCTGATGCCGGTCAGCACATGACACCGCAGCCTCAGAACACAATACGGCAGTAAACCAACGGAGCAAGAAATAATGACCGCACCACAAACCGATCTGATTGAGCGGGCGCTCGCGATCGCCCTTACTGCCCATCGCGGACAGGTTGATAAGGCCAACGCACCCTATATCCTTCACCCACTGCGGCTCATGGTCCAGATGGATACCGAGGATGAGCAGCTGACCGCTCTCCTCCATGATGTGGTCGAAGACAGTGATATGACCCTGGAGGGGCTGAGAAGCGAGGGGATTCCAGAAAGCGTGTTGGCAGCGCTGGCGTTGCTAACGCATCAGGAAGGAGAGAGTTACGAGGTCTACGTCAGCAAGATCAAGGACAATCCCCTTGCCCGGAAGGTCAAGCTGGCTGATCTGGCAGACAACATGCGTCTGGAACGCATCCCCGACCCAACGGCAAAGGACTTGGAGAGATTGGAGAAGTATCGCCGCGCCCAAGCAGTCCTGAATGAGGCGTGACGCCGGCGCACAGGCGACTAGCTGTACCGGGCCAGGAAGTCCTCCACGGCCGCCTGAAACGCGCCCGGATGATCCAGGTTCGCCAAATGGGCGGTGTCTTCCAGCACCACGACCTCGGCCACCGGCGCGTGGTCCTTGATGAAGTCGGCCGCCGTGAAGCTGTAAGACTCATCATGTTGGCCGACGATGACCAGAATGGGTGCGGCCAGGTCGCCTAGACGACCGGCGGCTTTCTCCGTGATGTCGGGCAACTCCTTGCCCAGTTTCTTGCGGGCGTGAGTTTGGGCCAGGCGGTTCATCTCCATCGCAAACTGGCGCACGTCCGGATCGACATCGGCCGTCGCGCGACCTTCCCCATCAATAAATAGCTGCGTTTCCAGCTCCAGCACCTCATCCCATTCCCCCGCCTTGTAAGCAGCTTCCAACGCCTCAATCAGCGGCGTCGGCGTCCAGTCGTCGATCTCCATCCCGGACGGGCCGGAGCCGACGATGATCAGGGCGCTGACAGCGTCCGGATGCTCCAACGTGTAATCGATGGCCAGCGAGCCGCCCATCGAGCAGCCCATCAGGACAATCGGCTCGGCCACTTCCAGATGGTCAAGCAGGGCGACGAGATCAGCCATGTTGCTGTACTCGCCGTCGACCGGCTCGCTGCGGCCGAATCCGCGTGTGTCATAGCGGATGACGGTGTAATCATCGGCAAAGTGGGCAAACTCGTTGTCCCACTGCCGGCTGTCGGCGATGGCCGCGTGGATCATGACGAATGGCTGGCCTTGGCCCGCTTTTTCGTAGTAGATATTCGCGTCGTTGATTGGGGCGAAGCCTGATTGCACGGTCAGGTCGGACATTTCGTTCCTCCAGAGGGTGTCACTTGTATCTAGCCAATATAGGCGTCCAGCGCCTCGAGCGTCGCCGGCAGCGTGATTGGCGTCTCAGCCTGGGCCACGGCCGTTCCCGGATCCTTCAACCCGTGGCCGGTCAGCACGCAGACGGCCGTCTTGCCGGCCGGGTCAATCTCCCCTTGTTCAATCTGCTGCTTCAGCGCCGCCAGCCCGGTGGCCGACGCCGGTTCGACAAAGACACCCTCCACCTTCGCCAGCAGATGCCACGCCGCCAGAATCTCGTCGTCGGTGACGGCCGTAATGATGCCGTCCGACTCGTCCAGCGCCGCCAGCGCTTGCTGCCAGCGGGCCGGATTACCGATGCGGATGGCGGTGGCAATCGTCTCCGGGTTCTCAACGACATGGCCATGGACGATGGGGGCGGACCCGGCTGCCTGCCCGCCCAACATGCGCGGCAGACCCTTGCCATACTGCTCATACCCCATCCAGTACGCCGTGATATTGCCCGCGTTGCCCACCGGAAGGCAGTGCCAGTCGGGGGCGCGGCCGTCCAGTTGATCGACGATTTCGAATGAGCCGGTCTTTTGCCCCTCCAACCGCCACGGGTTGACCGAGTTAACCAGCTCGATCGGCCGCATCTCGCTGATTTCTCGCACCATCCGTAGGCCGTCGTCGAAAGAGCCTTCGATGCTGATCACCTCGGCGCCGTAGGCGAGGCAGGCAGCCAGCTTACCCAGGGCGATCTTGCCTTCCGGCACGAGCACCAGACAGCGCAGCCCAGCGCGGGCGGCATAGGCGGCGGCGCTGGCGGCCGTGTTGCCCGTGCTGGCGCAGATGACGGTGGTGGCATCGTTATTGACCGCGTGGGTGATGGCGGCGGTCATGCCCCGGTCCTTGA
Organism: uncultured Chloroflexia bacterium; assembly: GCA_963715935.1. Taxonomy (GTDB): domain Bacteria; phylum Chloroflexota; class Anaerolineae; order Promineifilales; family Promineifilaceae; genus Promineifilum. Next base: position 171,273 of record CAVQSM010000017.1, read on the forward strand.
ACGAGCCGGTCGGGTTCAGCCCTTCGTATTTGAGGAACAACTTGAAATCCGCCTTCGGGGCCAGTTGTTCGGCCAGCCGGTAGGCGGGGATGAGCGGCGTGTTGCCCTCGTTGAGCGTAATGACGCAGGTGTTCTCGTCGAAAGGCAGGTAGGAACGATACGCCTCAATAACGCCGTGCCAGGTCATAGGTCAATCCTTTGTCTTGGAGGCAGGTGGTCCAGCCTCATGGAGCAGGTTCGGTAACACCGGGAATGAGCAGCGTCTGCCCCGGATAAATGACGTAGGGGGCTTGCAGCCCGTTGGCTTCAGCCAGCGCAGCCAGCGGCAGGCCGTACTGCAGGGCGATGCGAAAGAGCGATTCCCCTGGCCGGACGTTGTGGACAAACTCCGGCGCAGTTCCCGGCTGGCTTACAGGGATTTTGAGCACCTGGCCAATGAAGATCTGGTTGGGTGTGATCAGGCCGTTCGCTTCGGCAATCTGCACCCAGCTAACCCCGTAAAGCTGGCTCAGCCGGTAGACCGAATCCCCCGGCGCGACCGTGTGGGTCGTCTCCGTCAGCGGGGAGGGGGTGGGCGCTTGCGGCTGGGAAGGCGGCGTCGGCTCGGCCGCAGCGGTCTCTTCTTCTGTGTCAGCAGGGGGGTCTGTGGCGGCTTCGTCCGCAGGTTCTTCAGCAGCTGCTTCTTCACTCGGCTCGGCTGGTTCGGCCCCTTCGTCCGCCGCTTCCGCCTCATCTTCCGCCGGTGGGATGCGCAGTTCCTGCCCAACCGTAATCTGGTCAGCGTTGGTCAGCCCGTTGAATTGGGCCAAGGCCAACCACCCCACGCCATACTGCAAACCGATGCGGTAGAGATTCTCGCCGGGGGCTACAATATGGGTAGCAGGCCGATCCGGGTCGTCAGCGAGGCTTTCATCTTCGGTCGCTGCCCTTTCCGCAGTATCGGCCCCGGTGTCGTCAGGTTCGGTCTCTTCGGGCTCGCTTTCCGCCGGGCTTTCTTCCGCGACCGACTCAACGGTGGGCTCCGGCGCCGGCTCGGTCTCGACTGTCTCCACAGGCTCCTGTTCGGCCAGTGCGGTGGGGGTCGGCGCGACGGCCGTTGGCGACGGTTGCGATGGCTCGGTAGGTGCGGGAGCGGCTTCGGTCGCTGCAGCGGCCGTCCCGCTCAGTCGCGGGGAGGTGTCCGGCAGCGCCCCTTCGGCCGGCCCCTCTTCCGGAAACCCGACGCCGCCGCCTACTTCAGGATCGTTGATATCGACGCCGCCGATAGCGGGATCGAACTCCTGGGGCGAAGGAGCGCCGGCGAGGCTCTCACAGCCCGCCAGGACGACCAACAATCCAACCGTAACCAAAATAACCAACAAGCGGCGATGCGCCATACGAAGAGCTTCCTCCGGGACAGTATTCGCGCGTACTATAGCACGCGCGGGGCAATCTTTCCATCGACCCCAGGCTGGTGTGAGCGGCTTACTCATGACGGAAGCATCACAGACCAGTTTCTGTGGGCATGCTTTCCGCCCCCCATTGGCTGTTCACCGCCTGCCCCGCCCCGCAGAGCAAACATCACCAGGAAACTGACGACTATCCGAGTATGGCGCTATCTGGCGATCACGCTCCCATCATCGGAATCTTGACGCCCCGCTCGCGGGCGACCTCGATGGCGCGAGGATAGCCGGCGTCGACGTGGCGGGCCACGCCCATGCCGGGGTCGGCCAGCAGGACACGCTCCAGTCGAGCGGCCGCTTCCGGCGTGCCGTCGGCGACGATCACCTGCCCCGCGTGGAGGCTGTAGCCGATGCCCACCCCGCCGCCGTGATGGTAGCTGACCCAGGTCGCGCCGTTGACCGCGTTGATCAGCGCGTTCAGGACCGGCCAGTCGGCGATGGCGTCGGAACCGTCCAGCATCCCTTCCGTCTCCCGGTTGGGGCTGGCCACAGAGCCGGCGTCCAGATGGTCGCGGCCGATGACGATGGGCGCTTTGACACGGCCGCTGGCGACCAGTTCGTTGAACAGCAGCCCCGCCTTGTCCCGCTCGCCGTAGCCCAGCCAGCAGATGCGCGCGGGCAGTCCCTGGAACTGCACCTGCTTTTGGGCCATGCGAATCCAGCGGTGAAGATGGGCGTCGTCGGGAAACAGCTCCAGAATTGCTTCGTCGGTGGCGTAGATATCTTCCGGATCGCCGCTCAGCGCCACCCAGCGAAACGGGCCCTTGCCCTCGCAGAAAAGCGGCCGTACGTAGGCCGGGACAAAGCCGGGATAGCTGAATGCCTCTTCCACGCCCTCGTCATACGCCCGCTGGCGCAGATTGTTGCCGTAGTCGAAGACAATACTGCCCCGCTCCTGGAACTCGACCATCGCCGCGCAGTGGCGGGCCATGCTGGCGGCCGACAGGCGGGCGAACGCTTCCGGGTCGCGGTCACGCAGTTCGCGCCCCGCCTCGAAGCTCATATCGTCGGGGAAGTAGGCCAGAAAGTCGTGGGCGGAGGTCTGGTCGGTGACCAGATCGGGCACGAGGCCGCGCTCCAGCAGGTCGGGGAAGACGGTGGCCGCGTTGCCGATGAGGCCAATCGAGCGCGGCTCGCCTGGCCTCGACGTAATGCTGCACCCGGCGCAGCGCGTCTTCGGTATCCTCGGATACTTCGTCGATGTAGCGATGGTCGAGCTGGCGGCGGGCGCGCGCTTCGTCCACCTCGACGACCAGCGCCACGCCCTCGTTCATCGTCACGGCCAGCGGCTGGGCACCGCCCATCTCGCCCAGCCCGGCGGTCAGCACCCATTTGCCGCGCAGGGAGTCCCAGCCCGCCTGGCGAGCGGCCGCCGCGAACGTCTCGAACGTCCCCTGCAAGATGCCCTGGGTGCCGATGTAGATCCAGCTCCCGGCGGTCATCTGACCGTACATGATCAGCCCTTCGGCCTCCCACTGGTCGAAGTTTTTCTGCGTGGCCCAGTGGGGGACGATGTTGGAGTTGGCGATGAGCACGCGGGGCGCATCGGGGTGACTGCGGAAAACGGCCACCGGCTTGCCGCTCTGGATCATCAGCGTTTCGTCGTTCTCCAGCTCGGTCAGCGAGCGCAGGATGGCGTCGAGCGCCTCCCAGTTACGCGCCGCCCGGCCGCGGCCGCCGTAGACGATCAGATTGTCCGGGTCGTAGGCCACGTCCGGATCGAGGTTGTTCTGCAACATGCGATAGGCGGCCTCTTGCAGCCAGCCTTTGCAATGGAGCGTCGTGCCGTGGGGCGCGCGGATGGTGCGGGTCATGGTGGGGTTCCTCCGTCCTCGCGGCCAAGGTCGCCGCAACGCATTTCTGAGATGCGTCCAGTATAGAGCAGGGGACGGTGGAGGTCTACCCGAGGGAATCAGAAGCGCGGCGGGCAGCTTCCAATTTCAAAGCTGCCCGCCACTATATGGTGAACCGCTCAGTCCATCTTCGTAGCCATGCGCAGCAAATCCATACCCGTCACTTCCGGCCCGTCTCCCAGGTGCAGAATCACAGATTCAATCTCACCAGTGAACGGGAACAGACCGGCCGGGCCGCGCCGCTCGACGTAGTCATGGCAAACGGCCGAAACGCAGTCCATCCCTACATCCAGAGACTCAGTGCCGCAGCGCTGCGGCACCTGCCGGGCAATGCGGACCTCCCCCACCTGCTCGCCGTCCACCAGCAGCGTCGCGGTCGCCGGAACGCCGGGGTTGGGACTGTCCGGCTGGAACTCGACGCGCACGACATGCTCGCCCGGCGACAACGGTTCATTACTCATGGCGTCGTAGCGTTCCAGACCGAAGAAGTTGTAATGGTAGCGAGGCTTGCCTTCCCACAGCATCAGCGACCAACCCGCCGTCTCACCTCCGAGCGAGACAATCACACCCTCAGCGCCGGCCTCCGGGACAGTGATGCGGGCCGTAATCGTATGCTCAATGCTAACAGTCTTGGGCGAGCTTCCCTCAGGCAGGCGAATCATTCCTGGATACAGTGTCACGGTGTCGCGACCGGCGAAGAAGCTCGGTCGCAGCGTCACATCGAATCGCTCAGCCATCCGATCATCCAGCGGCAGCACATTGTACCGCTCGGCGTCGCCAATGAAGCGGAGACGCAAGTCCAGCAGCTTCTCCGGTTCCTGCTCGGCCAGGTCCACTGCCTGGCTAAAATCCTCGGCAATATGGTACAGCTCCCAAACATCGTTACTGAAGTCGCCGGTGTTGCCAGACGTCTCCCATGGCAGACTGCCGTGACGGCAGCTGGCGATCCAGCCATCATGATACAGGGCGCGATGGCCGAGCATCTCGAAGTATTGCTGGGTGCGCTTGCTTGGCGCGTCAGCATTCTCCTCAAGGAAACTGTAGGCCATACTCGTCCCTTCGATCGGTTTCTGGATGTAGCCGTTGACAACCGTCGGCTCGGCAATGCCTGCGACCTCCATCAAGGTCGGCATGATGTCGATAACGTGGTGGAACTGGGAGCGCACCTTCCCCGTATCCTTGATTGTCTTGGGCCAGGAAACGATCATGGAGTTACGCGTGCCGCCGAAGTGCGAGGCAACCTGTTTGGTCCATTGGAACGGCGAATCACCGGCCCACGCCCAGCCGACGGCGTAATGGGGCGACGTGCCGGGCAGCCCCCAGCGATCCATGGCGCCCATCGAATCTTCCTCGGTCGGCATCATGCCGTTGAGGTTCATCAACTCGTTGGGCGTGCCCACCAGCGACCCTTCAGCGCTGCTGCCGTTGTCGCCCAGAATGTAGATGACGAGCGTGTTATCCAGCTCACCCATCGCCTCGATGGCGTCAACCAGGCGGCCGACTTCGTAATCAGTATGCTCCAGGAAGTCGGCGTAGACCTCCGCCTGGCGCGCAAACAACGCCTTCTGCGCGTCGGTGTGATCGTCCCAGGCGGAATCTCCTCCGGCCGCTCGGTGAGCTGCGTGCCCGGCGGGATGATGCCGTTGTCCAGCTGGTTCTGCCAGGCGATGCGCCGGTATTCGTCCCAGCCCATGTTGAAGCGCCCCTCGTTGCGGCCGCGCCAGTCCAGCGGCGGCTGGTGGGGCGCGTGGGCCGCGCCGGTGGAGAAGTAGGCCAGGAACGGCCGCTCCGGAGCGATCGCCTTCTGCTCGCGCATCCAGTTGATGCACTGGTCGGCCAGGTCGCGCGTCAGCTGGTACCCTTCTTCCGGCGTGTAGGGCGGTTCGATGGGCGTCGTGTTACGCACCAGCGACGGGTAAAACTGGTCGGTCTCGCCCCCGATAAAGCCGTAGAAGTAGTCGAAGCCTTGATAGGTCGGCCAGTTGTCGAACGGCCCGGCGGCGCTGGTCTGGTTGTCGGGCACATTGTGGTTCTTGCCGAACCAGCCGCTGGTGTAGCCGGCATGCTTGAGCAGCTCGGCAAAGGTGGCGCAGCCCTTAGGGATGATGCCGCTGTAGCCCGGATAGCCGGTAGCCAGCTCCTGGATGACGCCGGTGGCGACAGTGTGGTGGTTGCGCCCGGTCAGCATCGCCGCCCGCGTGGGCGAGCAAAGCGCCGTGGTATGGAACTGGTTGTAAAATAAGCCGTTGCCCGCCAGCCGTTCGGCTGTGGGCATCAGCACGAGGCCGCCGTTGACGCTGGGCCAGCCGAAGCCGACATCATCTAGCAAAATCAAGAGGATATTGGGCGCGCCAGGAGGGGCCTTCTTTTCGGGTGGGAAGTCAGGCTTGGAGTCGACGGCAAAGATCTCGATCTGAGCGTTAGGGTAGGTCCATTCGGGTTCAGGTAGATGGTGGCGATCGATGTGGAGCGGGAAAGGGGACTCGGCTTGGTCGGACATGAAAAACTCCTTTCGATTGACGCGGCCGATTGTTCGACAAAGAGCCCCAAGCAGCCGCCTGTGGATGTCTCCTCAGTGTAATAGACGGCAGCAGAGAAGTAAAGTCAGCCAACGAGAGCCGCACTTACACCGAAAGAGGCGGCCCGACCAACTCCATCCCATGAGCCTGCCAGAAGGCGGGGGCCGGGCGGGGCATCGCCCCGGCGCGGCCGGCTTCGCGAAAGAAGTCGACCATCTGCCCGGCAGGCAGAAACGCGATCAACATCCGGCCACGGCCGTCGCCCACACACGCCCAGACATGGGGCACGCCGCGTGGGGCCAGCAAGGAATCGCCCGGCCCCAGCTCGTAGCGCTGCTCGCCTACTTCCAGCACGAACTGACCTTCAACGGCGTAGAACCACTCCTCCTGCGCGTGGTGAAGATGGCGCGCCGGGCCGCCCGGTGCATGGAAGATATTCTCAATGATGAACGCGTCATGCTCATCGCGGGGGACGACCTTGAAGGCAATCTGACTCACGCCAAGCATGTGTTGTTCACCGTGCACGTCTTTACCAGCTCGCAACGGTACCCCTTCGTTCATCCAGTGCTGCGTAGAATCGCTCATCATTGTCTCCAGAAGAAGCTGCCATTAATTACGCCAGTCCGACTATCTTGACCATTCGGACCGTATCTTGACCTTTGCCTCCACAGGACGGCCGCGCCTCGAACGCGATGTGCTCTATGCGTGCTGTAATAAGTCGTCGAAGATGGCGTCGATGTGATTATTGATCGTTGAGAAATGGCCGCCGTCAGCAACCATGTGCAGACGGCTGTGGTGAATCTGGCTGGCCAGATAGCGGCCCATACCGGGCGGCGCGTTCTGATCGACTTCACCATACCAGAGCGAAAGCGGCATCTCAATGTCGCCGAGGTCGAACCCCCACGGCCGGACGTAGAGCCGCCACTCCCAGGCGTCACCGTCGATACCCTGGCGGTGAGCCTCTTTGGCAGCGGCCGAGAATGTGTCGAGGACATCAGGCCGCGCCACCATAAGCTCGCGATCCGGCAGCGGCAGCGCCTGCATCATCCGCTTTTCCATCTGGACCGGATCAGCGTAGAAGCTGCCCATCTGCCCCAGGGCCAGCCGGTTGAGCGGTGGGGCATAGCGAGCGGTTAGGAAGATGAGGCGGATGGGAAACCACATCCCCTCGAAGCGGTCGGGCATCTCCGGCGGAGCGACGCCGCTGACGATAGCCGCCCTGTCGATGCGATCCGGCAGCAGATAAGCAGCGGCCGCCACGTGCGGCCCGCCGCCAGACAGGCCAAAGACAGCGTATCGCCTAATCCCCAGCGAATCGGCCAGCTGGTTAACATCAGCCGGCCAGTCAAGGAAGCGGCGGTCCGGCTGAAAGTCGGAGAGGCCGAAGCCGGGCCGGTCAGGAACAATGAGCCGTACACCGCGTTGTCGCGCCGCATCGTCAAACCAGCGCCCCTCCAGGCGCGAGCTGTTGCCGCCGGTGAAGTAGAAGACGGGCTGTCCAGGACGGGTCGCCGTAGGTTGCGTAGCCCAGCTGGCGGCCGTCAGCTAGGTGGATAGTCTGGCTCTCGGCATTTGATCCGCTGGTAGATGCAGCCATTGGCTATGCCTGATGCCAGCGCAGCGGCTTTGTGTCTTCGCGGACAACACTGCCCCTTGGCTTCCAGGTCAAGCTGCACGGATTTGGCCCACCAGCCGGCCGTCTTGCCTTCGGGATAGAGATCTTCAGGGAGATGGGGGATGACTGCCTCGCGCATCTCGGCTTGAGTCAGGCCGGGAGCGTCATGGGGCAGCACCTTCAGCATGGCCTCCTTCATGGCATAATACTTGGCGGCGTTGACGCGCGTAACCTGGCCAGGTACGTTGACATTTTCTACCTCGATCTTTTCATCATTGCTGGTCATGGGAACTCCTTTGTTCTGAACCGTCCGTCCACAAGCTTACCTCAATTGGCGAGTAACCTTACTTCGTTTCGCTTTAGCTGGGTTACGGATCTGGAATCTTTGGAAAACGTCAGCCGCGGTTCACAATAGCACCCGCGCCCAGTCACTGTCAAGCAGGCAGGGGCGGCGTGACAGAATCTGCCATCCTTGGGCGGTCGGTTGGTGGTGTTTATTTAACGATAAGACGCAATGCCCGCTTCGAACGCCTCTGGATCTTCGTGTATCACACCATACAGCGCTTCTTGCAGCGCGAAGGTGCTCTGATAGAACTGGGCCTGTTCCAGCAGACTATCCGGCCCCTGATAGACTTGCCAGATCGCGGCGAAGAGCGACTCACCCAACGACATGGTCGCCGCGATATCGACTGCAGCATCGCCCAAACCCGCAAAGCCAAAGTCGATGATGCCTGTCAGTATGCCTTCCTCAGCGTCCCATAGGATATTACCAGCCCCGAAATCTCCGTGCCGCAAGACCGGGCTGTTGTTGCGCTCGGTTAGGCGACGCAAGCCGGACGCAAAGTTGGCTTCCACTAGATCACGCGCGTCCGGACGCATGTGGGAAAAGAGATGCGTGCGAAACATCTCCAGCATCTGTTCCCAATTAGCCACAGTGTCCTGGACCGGCCACTTATCCTGCACAGCATCGACTGGCACCGCGTGTAAAGTTCGCAGGAACTCTCCCATCTGTTTTGCTAACCGCGCTCCTGCGCTTGACTGTTGCAACTGTGGAAGCACGGCACGCGTGACTGGCTCTCCGGGCAGAAGAGGGTAGCCAAGAAAGACCTGCCCTACAAAATCGCTGTCGAGTGCTGAGTAGAGTGGGTCAGGGATCGGCAGCGTGACTTTGCCTTGGAGAAAGTGCAAGATTTCAGCTTCATGACGCAAGACGGTCACGCCGCCGGCAAAGCGTGGGAAGCGAAAGACGAAACCCTCGTTGATCAGGAGCGCGAGGTTATGCTGCCCGTCTGACGACAGCACACGGATAGAATCGACGGTCAGGTCGGGATACGCTGCCTGAATCGCCCGTTGACAGGTCAGATGGTCGATAATGGCCTTTAAGATGGTTCAGTCGTCACTCGACGTGATCCATCTCACGCACGTTGAGCACTTCTTCGACGTGGGGTCGCACAGCCGCCACCAACGCCTCAGCGTCCGCATCCTGAATCTTGAAGACAATCTCCCACATATCGCTGCCAGCGCCGGTCATCTCGTTGACACCCAGGCCTATGATGTTGCCGCCCGCGTCAAAGATGGCTCCAGTAATGGCTGCCAGGGTGCCTTTGGCATCCTTGACGGAGACAGCCAACCGCACACCGGGCCGGCGGCCGCCCAGCAGTTCCAGGAACAGCTTGAACAGATCCGTCTCTGTGACAATACCGACCAGATCCGACCCGGCCAGCACCGGCAGCCCACCGATCTTGTTGTCGGCCAGAATGCGGGCCGCCTCCTCCACCGGTGTCTTGGGCGACACAGTTATGACTTTGGTGGTCATGACGTTCTTCACCTTGATGCGAGCCAGCAGCTCCGGGATCTCCCAGATCGCCAGCGTCGTAGCCGGGGACGGCGAGGCATAGAGCAAATCCTTGTCAGAGACGATGCCGGTCAGGTGGCCATCCTTGTCGAGCACAGGCAAGCGCCGCACATTCTTCTCTTTCATCAAACGCAACGCGTCTGGCACCGTTGTGTCGGTATGGACGGTAATCGGATCGGGGGTCATAAATTCGCGTATGAGCATGGGAACCTCGTGGAATGTAGTGGGTATGTGGGTCCTGATCGGGCGGGCCGCGCCAACGACTCCTCAGTAGGGGACTGTTGGCGATCACCTTATGACCACCAGCCCGCACAATCAGGTTGGGACAGCGATTCGCCGCCGCCAACGGCCTCCATTGTAACATATTCTGTCATCGTTTTCCGGCATCATGTGGGAGAGTGCCCTGTGGCACGAGCAGAGCCAGCGGCCGCACAAACCAAGAGGCGCCCGGCAGCCTGATGAGGCTGCCGGGCGCACGCTATGTATCCAGAAGGAAAAGCTAGCGCCGCGGCGCTATCAGCCCGGCCGACCGCCGTTGGACCTCAATGAGGAACAGCCCGTCGACCGGCTGCACACCGTTCTCACCACCGTCCATCACAGAGAACTTGAAGCTATCCGGGTCGCGGCGCGAGCCGGTGTGGGTGTATTCCAGCAAGCCGTCGTTGACCTGCTGCTGGGTGAACGTGTCACCCGCATCGAGCAGCACGCCGTTGAGTTTCAGATCGCCGTTCGTGGGCGCCCCCGTCAGTTCATAAGTCAACTGCGTCGGGCCGTCATCCGGATCGACTGTCAGCAGCAGTGAATCGTCGATTAGCAGCGATCCACCGCGCTGCACCGTCGCCTGGATGGCAGGGAACTGAGTGTACAGGATGGCCTCATGCGAAGCTCGAGCGGCCGCGAACACGTCCAGGTCACCGTCAAAATCAACGTCAATATAGGCAACGCCATAAGCGCCGTCGATAGCTGTATCAATGAAATGGGTGGTGAATTTGCCGGTGCCGTCGTTCTCATGCCAGGCGAGTGTGTCATCTTCGCGGCTGGCAGCCAGCGCATCGATGTCACCGTCTCGGTCGAGATCGACACCAAGAACGGTGCGCGCCCCTTCTGCCGCATCGTCGATGATGTTCTCGTCGAACGTGCCATCGCCGTTGTTACGATACCAGGCGATCGTGTTGTCCAGCTTGCTGGCGGTCAGGATGTCGGGCTTACCGTCGCCATCGACGTCGGCCAACGATACATGGTAAGCGCCGTTGCGCTTGCTCTCGTTCACCTTGAACTTGGTAAAGTTCTCCTCGCCATCATTCTCGAACCAGGCAATCTCATCGACGGCGTAACTGGCCGTGACCACGTCGAGATCGCCGTCGCCATCCATGTCGGCCACTTCGGCTCGCTTGGCCTTCTCGGATGTTTTGTCGAAGGTACGGCGCTGAAAGTTGTTATTGCCGTCATTCTCATACCAACCAATCTCGGCCGAATCCTGGTCAGCCACGACGAGATCGTTGTCACCGTCCTCATCGAGATCAACAGGCACGATAGAGTGGGCCCCGTCGGCATTGTTATCGATAACAATGCGATCAAAATCACCACCGCCCAGATTGCGGTACCAGACGTAGCGATCAGCCAGATAGCCTCCAGCCAGCACGTCCATGTGACCATCACCGTCAACATCGCCTGCCTGGGCAGGATAGGCGCCCGCGAGATTGTTGTCGAGCACGCTCTCGGAGAAGCTGCCACTGCCGTCATTCGTGTACAGGAGAACGCGGCCGTTCACGTAGTCGGTGGCCACCGCATCGATGTCGCCGTCCCGATCATAATCACCTGGCACAAACCAATGGATCTCGCGAATGTCGGTGCCGATCACCTCTTTGTCGAAGCCGATTGTGCCGCCCACAATTTCAGGTGGCTGGTTCGTGCCGGAAACGTTCAACAAAACGGTGGCTTCGTTCGATAGCAAACTCCCATCAGAGGCCTGGTAGGTGAAGCTGGCCTGCCCGGCAAAGTCCGTCTGCGGCTGATAGCTGAAAGACCCGTCGCTGTTCAAGGTCAACTGACCAGAGGCAACATCATTTACCAGGACGGCTTGCAGGTTATTGTCTTCCGGGTCGCTGTCGTTGGCCAGGACACCATTCGCAGCCTCAACGACCAGTTCCGTGTTGCGAGACACACCATACTCATCATCCACGGCAGCCGGCGCGTCGTTGACCGGGGCAACCGTAATGGTCACAGTCGCCATGTCGGACTCAAACGTCGCATCACTGGCCTTGTAGGTAAAGCCGTCCGGCCCATTGAAGTTAGCTGTCGGCGTATAGACGAATGATCCGTCTACGCTGAGCGCCAATACGCCGTTGGTCACGGTACTCCCAAGAACAGCTTGCAGCGCATCGTCATTAACGTCGGTGTCGTTGGTCAGAACACCCGCTGCCGGTACGACCAGTGGCGTGTCTTCAACCGCGGCATAGGCGTCGTTGTTAGTCACCGGCGGCGTCGGCGGCGCTTCTACGGTAATGGCCACCGTAGCCGGGCTGGAGATAGCCGACCCATTGCCGGCACGATACGTAAAGCTCGCCTCCCCCGTAAAACCCGGTGCAGGAACGTACGTGAGCGATCCATCTGCGCTGAGCGTCAGCGTACCAGTGACCACATCAGTAACCAGTTCTGCTTCCAGCGAACCCGCCTCCGGGTTCATGTCGTTGGCCAGCACCCCGTCGACCGCCGCTACAATTAGCGTCTCGCCCATAGGCGTTGTGTAGCTGTCATCAACCGCTATAGGCGCATCGTCGACCGTCACCTTGACCGTCGCCATGTTGGAAACGTTCGGTCCGTCCGTCACCTGGTACGTAAACGTCTCATCACCCTGGAAGCCGGCGTCTGGTGTATAGGTAAACGAACCGTCTGCTCTAAACGTCAGGCTGCCGTTGCTGACGCCGTTGATCAACACGGCCGTCAAGGGGTCCGTTTCCGGGTCGGTGTCGTTGGCCAGCACACCGGCTGCCGCGTCCACATCCAGCACACCGTTTTGGAATACCCCATACTGATCATCGACGGCCACCGGCGGGCTGTTGACCACCGAGATAGCGATCAGGCTGGTGGCCACATTAGAAGCCAGCGTGCCGTCGCTGGCCCGGTAGGTGAAGCTGTCCTCGCCGCTAAAGTCGGGATCCGGCATGTAGGTGAACGAGCCGTCTTCGTTCAGCATCAGGACACCGTTGGCCACGTCATCGACCAACTCCGCCTGGAGCGGCAGGTTGTCCGGGTGCGAATCGTTGGCAAGAACGCCGTCGGCCGAGTTTACTGAGAGGAGCGTATCCTCAATGGCCTCGTACATATCATCAGCCGCTTCCGGCAGCGGTTGCAGCGGCTGTGGATTAACCATAATCACCGGCAAAAGCGCCTGGTTCTCACCATCCGCTCGTGTCGACAGCGTGCCCACCACGGCAAAGAGAAGAGCCAGCACCGCCCCGATCCGAAAGAGATTCGGTAACGCTTTCTGGCTCTGCTGCTTCTGACTGTTGTGCAGACCGGCAGTCGATCTGTTGTGCCCGCTGCGCTGCGTCTCGCTCTGGCGCTGTTGCCCCGCAACACGCGCCCGCTTTCCATCATTCCATTTCCCCATATCAGTATTCCCCAATTAGCATCCGGGTCAAGTTATCTGACCCGTCATCTACAGCGTCCCGGTCTGCTGCCTGTTTGATACAGAGCATGGTTTTTGCGGTCGCATCATGTTTTATCACATTGCCTTTGGGCATGGGCAACGACTCGGCAGCCTAACTTACTACCTCTCAGACAACCATCACAATATACGGCCGGCTCCACCCGTCCCTGGCTCTGCACCTGTTCGAGATGCCGGCACCGCCCTCCTCCAACCTGCCAGACATCATGCAAGGAACACGATCTCCTCATAGCGGGATCAGACTGATTATACGAGGTTGTTCCTGGAATGGGGAAAATGAAACTCGGCCAGCCAGGACCGGTCCGGGATCACTCGGGTGGCTGCGTCGCGTGCCTCAGCCGCCGGCAATGGCGCCGATGATCATGAATGGCTCGTCGCCCGCCGCCACTGCGTCCGGCAGCGGCTCATCCGGGGAGGCATGGGAGAGGTCTTCCATGCAGGCGAAGAAGCGCAAGAACGGCCGCCGTGCTTGCGTCGTGTGGTCGCGAATCGTGCCGCGCAGCACCGGGTACTGCGCCTCCAGCGCGTCGAGCACCGCCCGCTGGGTGACGGGCGGAGGGACGTCGAGCGTCACCTCCGCCTCCGTCCCCGCCAGGTTCCGCAAATGGTGGGGGATCGTCACCCGGATCATGGCAGCGTCTGGACTTCCACAGACAAGATGCGCGGGAGATCGGTGGCAATGGCTGTCCAGCTGTCACCGGCGTCGGCGGAGGCGTAGACCTGCCCCCCGGTCGTGCCGAAGTAGATGCCGCAGTCGTCGAGCTGGTCGACCGCCATCGCGTCGCGCAGCACATTGTGATAGCAGTTGCTCTGCGGCAGTCCCTTCGTCAGCGCTTCCCACTCATTGCCACCCGTGCGGCTGCGATAGACGCGGAGCTTGCCGTCCGGAGGATAATGCTCGGAGTCGCTCTTGATCGGCAGCACGTAGACGGTATCCGGTTCGTGGGCGTGGACATCGACCACAAAGCCGAAGTCGCTGGGCAAGTTGCCGCTGATCTCGTGCCAGCGGTCGCCGGCGTTGTCGCTGCGCATCACGTCCCAATGCTTCTGCATAAACAGCACATCCGGGCGCGACGGATGGAGGGCGATGCGATGGACGCAGTGGCCCACCTCGGCCGTCGGGTCGGGAATGTAGTCCGACTGAAGGCCCTGATTGATCGGCAGCCAGCTCTGGCCACCGTCATCGGTGCGGAACGCGCCGGCGGCCGAAATAGCGACGAAGATACGGTCGGGGTCAGTCGGATGCAGCAGGATCGTGTGGAGGCACAGACCACCTGCTCCCGGCTGCCAGCCCGCGCCGGTGCCGTGGCCGCGCAGCCCCGGCAGTTCCGCCCAGTTGTGGCCGCCATCGTCGGAGCGGAACAGCGCCGCGTCCTCGGCTCCCGCGTAGACGATATCCGGGTCGGTCAGCGACGGCTCCAGATGCCAGACGCGAGTGAACTCCCACGGATGGGGCGTGCCGTCATACCATTGGTGCGTGCCTGCTTCGCCGTCGTAGACGAACTCGTTGCCGGCCGTCTCCCAACTCTTGCCGCCGTCGTCGGAGCGGTGGATCACCTGGCCAAACCAGCTGCTGCCCTGTGAGGCGTAGATGCGGTTGGGGTCAACAGGCGACCCTTTCATGTGGTAGATCTCCCACCCGCCAAATAACGGGCCGGCGATCTCCCACTTCTCGCGTTTGCCGTCGGACGAGAGAATGAACCCGCCCTTTGCTGTACCTACCAGAACTCGTACGCCACTCATGAATCGCTCCTTATGAGGATTTTACCTGCGCTATATCTCCGCTCAACTATCTGCGAGAAAGGCGAATTGCCTGCTACGTTGGTGCGCACATCATAGAACAAACTTTCTACGGTGTCAAGATGTTTTAAAGCCTGACGGTGTGCACGTTTTAGCGTAACAGCAGAGGTCGGGTTCCTCCGATTTCTCTCGCAGTGCAGGTCCGATTCACACTCCATAGGATCCAGCGTGGCCGGACGCCTGCCATTCCTCGCCCCACCTGTTATACTCCGCGGCTATGAAATTAGGCATTATCGGTCTGCCCAGCGCAGGCAAAACAACAATCTTCAACGCCCTGACGATGGGCAACGCACCCACCGGGCAGAGTATGGGCGGCCGCTTCGATGTCTTGACGGCCGTCGTCGACGTGGGCGACGAGCGGGTGGATGTCCTCAGCGAGATGTTCCAGCCCAAGAAAACGACCTACGCCCGCATCACCTACTCCGACGTGGCCGGACTGCAGTCCGGTGGGGACGAGAAGAATCCGATCAGCGGCGCGCTGCTCAACCATTTGGCCGGTCTGGATGGCTTTATCCACGTCGTGCGGGCATTCGAAAACCCGCTCGTCCCCCATCTGGACGGGGACGTCGACGCTGCCCGCGATCTGGCTTCGCTGGACACCGAGTTCCTGCTCAGCGATTTGGGCGTCGTCGAGCGGCGCATTGAAAAGATTGAGGAAGGTATGAAGAAAGGGGCCACCAAGGACAAGGCGACCGCCCAGGCGGAGTTGGCCCTCTTCCAGAAGCTGAACGAGACGCTGACGGCCGAACAGCCGCTGCGCACCCTCGACCTGACCGACGACCAGCTGAAGGAGCTGCGCGGCTACGGCCTGCTGACGCTCAAGCCGTCGATTGTCGTCGTCAACATTGGCGACGACCAGGACGAGATCGATCTCGCCTACGACTTCCCGCTCTCGGGCGTGGTCAATGTGCGCGGCCGTCTGGAGATGGAGCTGGCCCAACTGAGCGCCGCCGGCGACGAAGAAACGTTGGAGATGTTCATGGACGAGTTCAACGTGGAGGAGCTAAGCCTCGACCGCGTCATTCGCCGCAGCTACGACGTCATGGGGCTGGAGTCGTTCTTCACCGTGGGCGAAGACGAGGTCCGCGCCTGGACGATTTCGCAAGGGGCGACGGCGCTGGAAGCGGCGGGGACGATCCACACCGATCTGGCCAAGGGGTTCATCCGGGCCGAGGTAGTCAGTTACGACGATCTCGTCGAGACGGGCAGCATGGCCCAGGCCCGCGCCACCGGCAAGCTGCGCCAGGAAGGCAAGACCTACATCGTCCAGGACGGCGATATCGCCCACATCAAGTTCAATCTATAAGGTCAGTCCGGCGTCCCAAAACACGTTCTCAGGAAACGTCGTCCCTCGCCTGGGCAATCCAGTCTGTACCGCTAACGCCGTTATCTCCAAGCACCAGGCTAAGCTGGGCGGTGTGCTCCTGAATGTGCCGCATCGTATACAGTTGCAGCTCCAGAAAACCGAGTTCCATAAACGGAAAGACACAGACCCGGCTGGCCTGCTCATCGGTCAGCCCCTCAATGACTGACTGGCACTTCCGGCGACAATGTAGCAGGTAGGCTCGGATGTCCTCTTTGGTATACGGCTGGTCGGACAGCTTGCCTCTTATGAATGGGGGCGGAGGGGCAAAACCCTCATAGTCGCCGGTCAGGTAGAGATCGAGCCAGGACAGCGTATGGTAGGCGACGTACCAGAACTGCCCATAAGCCGGGTCGTCCTCGTCCTCCCACACTTTAACCGTCCAAAGTCGCTCGGGACAGATGCTGATCGCGTCGTCCAGCATATCGATTGATGCGCCATACTGGTTCCAGATAAGGGTTTTCAGAGATGGGTCCATTTGATTGACTGCCTTTCCATTCCGGGATTATTTCGTAAGCTGGGCCAGAGGAGCTTATTCTACCTGTCAATGGCCGTAAAGCACAAATGTTCTGGGACGAATGGCACCTGCCGGCGCTGTGGAACCCTGGCGATAGTGGCATCGTCCTAGATAGTAGAGAGAGGCGTTGGGCCGGATTCAGCATTCCGGCAAAGGTAGGTCACGAATGCAGAACCGCTTGACACAACAAACATCATGGATGGGGCGATTGGCGATCCTCGCCGCCACGCTGGCGTTGCTGGCCGGCTGCGGCGGCTCGGCCGTACCGGACCTGGTGGTCAGCACGCCCCGGCCCGCAACCCCGGTGGCCACAGTCGCCGTCGACAACACGGCCATACCTCCCACCGCGGCTCCCAGCCCGACAACGGTCGCCACCCTGCCCCCACCGCCCACGCTGCCCCCGGCAGTGACAGCCCCGCCCGCCGCGTCGCCCACCGGGAGCGTAACCGTCCCGGAGAGCGAAGCCCGCTATGAAGTGGCGTTCGTCACCAGCAATGACACCCTCAACGTCCGCGAAGGGCCGGGCGTCACCTACGACGTCGTGGCCGAACTGCCACCGCAGACCGACGCTATCCGCATCGACGATCAGGATATGACGTTAATCGGCGGCTCCGAGTGGACAGCCATTGACGCGCCAGACGCTGACGGTTGGGTCAACAGCCAATTCCTGACCCAGTCGGTGACCACCGACCTGTTCTGCAGCGATCCGGCAGTTAGTCAGTTGGTCACCACATTGCAGCAAGCCATTGCAGAGCGGGACGGCCGCTTGCTGGCCACGCTGGTCCACCCTAACCGGGACCTGCGCGCTCCACCACGACTGGTGGAACCCGCCCGTCATCTTCAACGGCAGCAGCGTGGACACAATCTTTGACGACCCTGCCAGCGCCAGTTGGGGCACAGCGGATGGCAGCGGGTTGCCCATCGAAGGCTCATTCAGCGAAGTGATGCTGCCCCGCCTGCAACAGGACTTGAGCGGCGCTCAGGAACTGGCCTGCGACGACTTCCTGTATGGACCGACTGCGGGCATGGTGACGCTGCCAGATGGATACAGCCCTGTTCACTTCTACACCCTGTACCGGCCGGCGGCTGAGGGGCAGATCGAGTTTGAGTGGGGCGCGTGGGCGGTTGGCGTCGAACTGTGGCAGGGGGAGTATTACCTGCGCTACCTGATCCACTACGATTACGAAATCTGATCCGCGTTCTCGTCCTCGTCGTCCGGCTCCAGCAAGGCCAGCTCGGCCCGCAGCGCGTCGACGTCGTCCTGAAGCCGGTCGCGCGCCGCTTCCAGGTCGACCCGGACGGCCGTCCACCAGTTCTCGTCCGCGCCCTCCAGGTCTTGCGCCTTGCGCCACAGCCGCGCCGTACTTTCCTGGCGCAGTACCTGAAGCTGCTGGCGCACCTTGCGGCGACGCCGGCGACACTGCACAATGCGCCGGTAAAGTCGTCGCACCTCCACCGTCTCGAACGCAGTCGATCCGGGCGATCTCATCCGGCTGCAGCTCCCCGGCAATGTCGTAGAGGGCGTGCACATCGCCTGCTGTGTAGGCGCTGTTGACGGCCGCCATCATCGACGTGCGATAGGCTAGCTCGGCTGCCGACTCCGCCAGATCGGGGTGAAAACGGCGGGCCAACTCGCGATAGAGCCGGCGTTCGGCCGCCTTGTCCTTCGGCACGGGCGTGGGCATCAGCACCCCGGCAAGCGCCGGGTCGGCCTCCGGATCATACGGCTCCGGATCGTCGGGCGTGGGGCCGAGCGGATCTTCTTCTTCGGCCGCTTCCATCTCCGCCTGGCGCAGCAGCTGCAGCCGGGTCAACACCATCTGCTTCTCCGACAGCAGCACGTAGATACGGTCGACCAGGTCGTCGAGCATCAGGCGGCTGTGCATGCGAAAGGCGTTGACGGCCGCCTGTTCTTCCGCCAGCTCCGCCTCGGCCTGGACAAGTTCCTGCTGGGCGGCCCGCAGATCGGCGCGCAGCCGCTCGACATCGTCGCGTGCTGCGTGAGAGCGTACGAGATCCGTCATTGATCAGCTGTCCAACGACTCGTCAACCGCCAGAATCGCCTCAAGCGCACTCATTTCTTCTTCCGCCAGGGCAATGGCTTCCGGCAGCGACAGAGGCCGACCTTGCTGCCGGACAGCATCGTAGAGTGCCTCTCCAGCAAGATCGACAATCTCCTGCCTCATTTCTTCTTCGGCACTGGCATCGGTCGGTTGCGGGGCAATAAGGTGGCTTTCATACCAGCTATTGGCCGCCTGCAGCAGCACAACGGCGGTGTCAATATCGATTGTGCCAGCTGGCCACGGCTGCAATCTGCTTGAGCATGAAAGCAGCCACTTCATCCACACGGTACTGGATCGCCATCGACAACCCCTGCCGCACATTGTGGATGATCTTGTCGGGCTGACGACGTTGGTAGGCGATTGTGGCCAGGTTGGCATACTGCATGACGACTCGTCGATAGTCGCCAATCGCCTCAGCAATGGGGATCAACTCCTCGTAAGCTGCTTCAGCCGCATCAAGATCGCCGGACAGGCGCAGAATTTCCCCGGTGATGTTCAGACCCTGCACCACATAGGCGGCGTCGCCCGACTCTCGCAAGATTTCCACATTGGCGCGCGCCTTGTTCAGTGGTTTGGTCGAGGGGTCTTGGACAAAGCTCGCCAATCCCCATAGGGAGGCCCAGGCCGCGCGACGCCGATCTCCCATGCTGTCTGCAAGCTCGGTTGCCTGGGCCAACACAGCCAGCGCTTCATCGATCTTCTGTCGGTGTATCAGAATGATGCCCAATGCCGCCAGAACATCAGCTTGTACAGCCTCCGTTGCCGCCGGCAGAAATGTCGCGGCCCGGCGCAACGTGTCTTCGCCTTCAACGTGCTTACTGCCATAAAGCCAGAAGTCACGCAGGTCGGCTGTCATGGCCATCCCCCGCCCTATATCGGCCCCACCGAGATAGTAGGAGATCGCCGCACGCAGGTTTTCTATCTCCTCATCCAGCCGATCCAACCAATAGAGCTGGTCGCGCCCGCGCAGTTGGCCGCCGCCTTCCGCGGCGAGGTCGGCAAAGTAAGCGGCGTGGTGAGCGCGCAATGCCTCCTCCTCTCCCTGTTCCTCAAGCCGCTGTTTGGCGTATTCGCCAATCGTTTCCAGCATGGTGAAGCGGGGCAGATCGGCCGACTTGTCGGCGCGGCGCACCAGGCTCTTGTTCAGCAGCGACTCCAGCCCATCGATAACGTCCAGCGACAGACCGGGGCCGCAAATGTCTTCGGCCGCTTCGATGCTCCACCCGCCGCTGAAAACGGCCAACCGCCAGAACAACTGCTGCTCGCCGGGATCCAGAAGATCGTAGCTCCAATCGATCGCCCCCCGCAGCGTTCGCTGTCGCTCCGGCAGGTCGCGCAGCCCACCGCTCAGGGCTTTCAGGCGGTTGTCCAATCGACCCAGGAGCGCCTTGGGAGGAAAGAGGCGAACGCGGGCGGCCGCCAGCTCAATGGCCAGCGGCAAGCCGTCCAGTCGCCGGCAGATCTGCACGATGTCCGGGGCGTTGCTCGCGTCAATCTGAAAGTCGTGGCGAACGGCCTGGGCCCGATCCACAAACAGGGCGACTGCTTCATAACGCAAGCAGCTCGTCTGGTGAGTTTCCGTTCGGCAGGCGCGGTAGGCCAAGCGGAGGAACAGCGAACTCATACTCGCCACTTATCTGGAGCGGTGCACGACTGGTAATGAGGAACTGCACGTGACGCGAACCGGCCATCAGCCGGGCTACGACCGGCGCCGCATCCACCACTTGCTCGAAATTATCCAGCACCAACAGCAAGGTACGCTGTGACAGGAATTGGCTGAGCAGTTCGACGGGGTCGTCCTGACCCCGATCGATCAATCCCAGAGCGGAGATGATCGCCCGTGGAACACCCGATGCGTCCGCAACCAGAGACAGATCGACGAAGTGGACGCCGTGCTCATACTCGTCGGCGACGGTCGTGGCAATCTGCAGCCCCAACCGGGTCTTGCCTGTGCCGCCAACACCGGTCAGAGTGACCAGCCGGCTCCCCGGCTCGCGCAGCATGGTGACGACCTCTTCCACCTCTTGCCGGCGGCCGATCAAGGTCGTGGCCGGCTGTGGCAGGTGATAGCGGCTGGCCTCGGTCGTGCGCAGCGGCGGGAAGCTCTGCGGTAGATCGGCCACGACCAGCTGATGGATCTCCTCCGCCTCGGCAAGGTCCTTCAGTCGGTGGATCCCCATGCTGCGCAGCGAGACACCAGCCGGCAGAAAGTCGCGCGCCAGACCGGCGGTCACGGAGGACACCAGGATTTGTCCGCCGTGGCCAGCCGACAACAGGCGCGCCACACTGTTGAGGGTCGGGCCAAAGTAATCGTTGTCGCGCTCGTCGGCCGATCCCGTATGCAGCGACATACGCACGCGAATGGCATCGATGCCATCCGGCCACGCTTCCGCAGCCAACGCTCGCTGAATGTCAGACGCTGCTGCGACAGCCGATTGCGCAGTCTGGAAGGCAGCACAAAAGGCATCACCCACCGTCTTGAAGATGTAGCCCTGATTGGCCGCAATTTGCTCGCGCATGATCTGGTCATGCTGGCGCAGCGCCTGCTCCATGGCCTGCGGCTGCGCCTGCCAGAGGCGCGTGCTGCCTTCGATGTCGGTGAATAGAAAGGTGATGGTGCCGGAAGGGCGGTTCTCAGAGTCCATGTCCTGATCTACTGCCATCTATACGCGAATACATTGGTGGAATGTGTGCGGCCAATCGTTTGCATTGGCAACGGATTATTGACCATGCCGACCATTTTGTCATGAAGCGCGTCGAATCGCCACTGTTTGCACGGTCATCCCGCCCGCGGGTGGTGAGACCATCCTGCCTTGTGTTTACATATTGGGGCGACTTTCGCGCTACAATGGGGACGCGCCAACATGACTGTCTCGATCTACACCGCTCCCGCCGCCGCGGGCAAGACTACCTACTGCATCGACCTGGCCCGCCAAACGGCCGCCGGTCTGCAACACGAAGTACGTGTTGTCGTCCCCACGCGCCAGCAAGCGGCCGCGTGGCGACGGCGATTGGCCGAGTCGGGTGGCGCCATCGGCGTCCACGTGTTGACCTACGATGAGCTGGTCGACCTCTGCCTGGACATAGCCGGCCAAAACTACAGCGAGATCCACCGGCCGATCCAACAGCAACTATTGCGGATGCTGATCGAGACGACTGAGCTGGACCATTACCGGTCGCTGCAGGACAAGGCCGGGTTTGTGGCCGTGGTTGACCAGTTCATCAAGGAACTGCAAATCAGCGAGGTCACCCCAGAAGGGCTCTTAAAGGCAATAGAGGAAATGGGCGATGATGCCCGATTGTCAGAGCTGGCCACATTGTACAATGCCTACCAACAATTTCTGCAAGACCGCGGCGAAGACGATCGAGCAGGGTTAGGCTGGCGAGCCGTTGCAGCATTTTCGAGGCACGCGCCTCCTGTTGACCTGGGACTGGCCCTTGCTCATTGTTGATGGCTTCGATTACTTCACACCGCTCCAGTTGGCACTTTTCAAACGGCTTGGCGATCAGGTAGGTGACCTGGTTATGACCGTGACGGCGGCCGAACAAGCAGATTTCGAGCGGTATGCTGGCACCAGGAGAGCGGTCGAGCAGACGTTTGGTCAGCAGATCGCGCCACTACTCAGTTCTGGACGACGAGACACCCCCAAGCCCCACACTGGCCTACCTCGGTCGCACGGTGTTCAGCCAGGAGCCGGTACGTGCTTCGGCCCCGAAGGGAGATCCGGCGGTGACTCTGCTGGAAGCGCCCGACGCGGCAGCCGAAGTGCGGGCGGCGCTGCGCTGGCTGAAGCAGCAGATTGTGGAGCGGGGCGTCGCCGCGGATGAGGTCGCCCTGCTGGCCCGCGACCTGACCCCGTACCGGCCATTCATCAGCGAGACGGCGGCCGAGTTTGGCTTGCCGGTCCATCTGGTCGACGGCCAGCCTCTGCTCCAGAACCCGGCCATCGACGCCCTGTTGGAGCTGCTGCTGCTGCATGTGCCCGACGACGACGGCGAAGCAGCGCTTTCCCGGCGCGAACTGGTCGCCACCTGGCGCTCCCCCTACTTCCGCTGGGGCGAACCAGAAACGCCCTGGATCGCCCCCGGTGACGCCGACCGGCTCGACTTTCTGGCCCGCCAGTTCCGCGTAATTCGCGGCCGGGCACAGTGGGCGGCCGCCTTTGCCGCCGCCGAAGCCAACTGGTCCGACTCGCCCCCCGAAGAGGAAGAGGATCTGTTCCTGGTTACTCCGGACGCGGCCACAGCCGCCGACCTGCGGAACAAGTTTGAGTTCTTTCTGTTCAGTACGCAGCCGGACAGTGAGGCGACGACGATGGAGGCCCATATTCGGTGGCTGGAAGGGTTGATTGGGCCGGACCCGCTGACGGAACCGGCGGCGGGCGATGACTCCCTCTCGCTGCACATGGTGGACCAGGCGCGGGCAACGGAGGCGACGGCCGCCGCCGATATCGCCGCCCTGCAAGCGCTGAAGGAGATCCTGCGCGGCATGTGGGAAGCGGAGCGCGCCGCGCCGCGAACGAGGCCGGTCAGCTATGCCGCTTTCTTTCGCGAGCTGCTGTTCGCGGTGGAGGGGGCGGCGGTGGCCGTGCCGCTGCCGGACAACAGACGCGTCATCCCCGCCGGTGATGTCATTTTCGCTCGCGGCCTGAGCTTTGATGCGGTGGCGATCCTCGGCCTGGGCGAAGGCGCGTTCCCGGCCACGGTCAGCGAAGATCCGTTCCTGCGCGACGCCGACCGGAAGGTCCTGCGAGAACAGTTCGGCTTCCCGCTGCAATCGTCGACACTCAGCAGCGAGCGGGAGCTGTTCTACGACGGCGTGACCCGCGCCCGGAAGCGACTGTTGCTGACCCGCGCCCTGCTGGCCGATAACGGCGCGGAGTGGGTGGCCTCGCCGTATTGGGAAGAGACACGCCGCTTGTTGGGCGTGGAGCCGGAGCGACTGGCTGCAGAATATCTACCCGAGCCGGATGCGGCCGCTTCCTGGGCGGAGCTGTGGCAGTGCGCGGCGGAGGTCCCGGCGGTGGCGGCCTACGCCCGCAGCGACCAGCCGGACGCATGGCCGCACATCGAACACGCCGCCCGCATCTGGGCGGCGCGGCAGTCGACAGAAGCGACGCCCTGGGATGGGTCGGTAGACGAGATGGCGCCCGATCTGCTCGCTCAGTTCGGCCCGGCCCATATCTGGAGTCCCAGCCGACTGGAGTCGTATCAGACCTGTCCCCATCTGTTCTATTTCAGCCGCGTGCTGGATCTGTCGCCGCGCCCAGAACCGGCCGAAGGGTTGGACGCTCGCCAGTTGGGGCATCTCTACCACGCCATCTTTGAGCAGGTCTACACCCGGGGGATTCCACAGGGCGAGGGGGCAAACGTGGAGGCATTTGTGCGCGAGGTGGCCGGTCCCATCCTCGACGCCGCACCGGAGGCCGAGGGATTCCGCGAGACAGCATGGTGGTCGCAGACGCGGGAGGAGATCGTCGCCCATGTTGTCGGGTCGATCGACATGCTGGACAGCGAGAGCGAGTACCGCTTCCTGCAAGCGGAGGCAGCGTTCGGCTTCGACGGCCAGCCGCCGCTGCGTGTGGGCGCGGAGGATGACCAGTTGTTGCTGCGCGGCCTGATCGACCGGGTGGACCGGAACGAGGAAGGGTGGGTACGAATCATCGACTACAAACTGGGCAGCGCCGGCACGTTCTCGAAGAAGGCATTCGAAGAGGGGCGCAAGCTGCAGCTGCCGCTTTACGCACTGGCGGCGCAAGAAGCGCTCCGCTGGGGCCGGTGGCCGACGGCTTCTACTGGCACTTCCGGACGCCGGAAGCGAGCAGCTTCAAGCTGGCCGGCGTCGTGGATGAGGCGGTCCAGACAGCGCTTGAGCACGCCTGGACTGCCGTGCACCGGATCCGGCACTGGCGAGTTCCCACCGCAGCCGCCGTCGGGTGGCTGTCCCGACTACTGCCCGGCGGCCGCTTTCTGCTGGCATTACGAGCCGCGCGGCTGGTGACCTATCCATGAGCACCGCTTCCATCCTCGACCAGTTCGAACTCAGCGACGCAGCAACGCGCCGCCGCGTTGGCCCGTGGGCAGGATGTGGCCGTGACGGCCGGAGCGGGCACGGGCAAGACGCGCACGCTGGTGGCCCGCTACCTCTCGCTGCTGGAAGACGGCTACCCGGCGCGCACCATTGTGGCCATGACGTTCACGCGCAAGGCGGCGCGGGAGATGCGCAACCGGATCCGCCAAGAGATAGGGGACTATCTCCAGCAAACAGACCTGGCGTCGGACGAGCGCCGGCGGTGGCAGGCGGTCTACAACGAATTGGACGCGGCGCGCATCGGCACCATCCATATGCTTTGCAGCGAAATCCTGCGCACCCATCCAGCCGAAGCCCGGCTCGATCCCCGCTTTGGCGTGCTGGACGAGACGCAGAGCATCCTCTTTAAGCAGGAAGCGGCCGAACTCGCGCTGGGTCGGGCGGTGGCCGATGCAGACATGGCCCGGCTGTTTGCGCTGGTGGGCGAGCAGGGGTTGCAGAAGACGCTGATCACGCTGCTGGGCCAGCGACTGGCAATGACGGGCGTGATGGACACGATTCCCGCGGCGACGGTGCTCGACCATTGGCAATCCCACCTGGAGGTGTTTGCCACGGAGGCGATCGCCTGCTTCCTGGCTGATCCGGCCGTGACGGCCGCCCGCCAGACGCTCGATGATAACCTACCTCTCGACCCCGATGATCTCATCGGCGCTCAGGCATTGCAGGTCAGAGCCATCTTCCATTCGCTGGAAGACGAATCTGTAGCTGGGAAGATGCGCGATCTGGCTTATTTTGGGACGATCAAGAAGGTCGGAGGTCGTCAGGCTTCCTGGCCGGAGGGCAAGGAACAGCTACAGCTGGTAAAGGACACCCTGGAGACACTCCGGACGAAGTGGCGGGCGACGTTGCAACCGCTGGTAGGCGGACTGAACGACCAGGACGGCGTTCTGGCGGCTGCCATGCCCGCGCTCTATGACCTGGCGGCCGTTGCCGTCGCTGCCTACGAAGCGCGCAAGGCGGAACGGGCCGCTCTGGATTTCGACGACCTGGAGGCCGGAGCGATCGACCTGCTGGCCGAGCACCCGGCTGTGGCCGCCCATTGGCAGGGACAGGTGGGCGCTTTGCTGGTGGATGAGTTCCAGGACACCAATGACCACCAGCTGCGGTTGGTGCGCCTGCTCTGCCCCACGCCGGGCAAGCTGTTCATCGTCGGCGACGCCAAGCAGTCGATCTACCGTTTTCGCGGCGCCGACGTGTCCGTTTTCAATGAGCAGCGCCGCCGCATTGGCCAGGAAGGCGGCCTGCTGGTCAATCTGGACACCTCCTACCGCGCGCACGCCCACTTGCTGGCAGGGATTGAACGACATCTTGCGGCCGTTGATGGGCGAGGAGACGCCGGAACTCCCGGCGTGGGTGGCCCCGTTCGCCCCGCTCCGGCCCGCGGAGGTTGGGGTGCGCGATGGCCTGGCTGAGCCGTTTGTGGCCATCCAGTTGGGCCTGGGCGAGGGCGCGGCCAACGCCAGACCGGTGGCGGCCCGGGCGCTGGTCGGCGAACTGGCGGCGCTGGTGGAACAAAGCAGCCTGACCTATGGTGACGTAGCCATTCTGTGCCGGGCGGCCGGGTCGTTTGCTGCGTATGAAAACGCGCTGGATGGGGCAGGCATCCCATACCTGACAGTGGCGGGTAAAGGGTTCTACGAGCGGCCGGAGATTCGCGATCTGCTCAACGCGCTGCGCGCACTGGCCGACCCCCACGACGATCTGGCGCTGGCCGGGCTGCTCCGTTCGCCCGCGTGCGGCCTGTCGGATGCAGCGCTGTTCCGGCTGGTGCGGGCGAGACCGGCGGGCCAGACGTTGTGGGAGTCGCTGCTGGCCGGCAACGGCGCAGACGACGCAGAAGGGGCGCGGCTGGCAGCGGCTGTGGCGCTGATCACGTCGCTCCACCAGCAAACGGACCGAACCAGCGTGGCCGCCATTCTGACCCAGTTTCTCGACCGGACACAGTACCGGGCCATTTTGCGCCGGGCGGGAGAACTACGCGCCCTGCGCAACGTCAGCAAGCTGCTGGCTGATATTTACGCCAGCCAACTGGTCAGCATTAACCGCTTTCTGGAGTATGCTCAGGCGCTGCGCGACAGCGGCAGCCGCGAGGGTGAGGCACGGGCCACCTCCGATGGGGCAGTCCAGATCATGACCATCCACGCCGCCAAGGGGCTGGAGTTTCCGGTCGTGGTGTTGGGGGATGCCGGGCGCTCAGGGGGTCGCGGGCAGGAGATGCTGGTCGAGCCGGATCTGGGCATCCTGCTGGGGAAGAAGAGCGTCGACAAGCAGCAGGCGCTGATGTTCGAGCTTGCCGCCCGGCGCAATAAGGAGCAGGAAGAAGCCGAGTCCAACCGGACGCTCTACGTGGCACTGACTCGAGCGGAGCAACTGCTCATCATCAACAGCTACGCGAGCCTGAACGCGAACGGCAGTCTGCGGACTGGTGGCTGGCTGAAGGCGTTGGCCGGGTTGCTGCCCCTGGGCGATCATGCTCCCAATGACCTGGCTGAAGGCGAAAGTACCGACCACACCTTCCATCTGTTCATCGGTCAGACGCCGGTCCGGGTGTCGTTCCACTTGCCCGAACCTGACCGGGAGCCGGCCCGCCCGCCAACGGTCGCTGCCGGGACCATGCGGGACGCCGCGCTGCCGGACGGCGCCTTCCCGCTTACTCGCGCCGCTGCCGCCGGACCTTGCCCCGGCCGCCACGCCGAAGGAGCCGGAGCGGGTGCGCGATGTGCTGCCGCGCTCAGGCCGTGCACCTGCGCCTATTGTGGGCGATATTGTCCACGATGCGTTGGCCCTGTGGCGCTTTCCGGATGAGACGTTTGCGGCCTGGGCGGCCGCCCGCGCTCGCCACTACCGGCTGAACCATTTGACCGTTAGCGACGCCGTAACGCGGGCGGTGGCGATGCTGCGGCGTTTTCAAGAGAGTGCGTTGTTTCGCGAGATGGACGCGGCCGAACCCCGCCTGCATGAGCTGCCCGTCAACATCCTCGATCACACAGGGCAGCCCGGCAGCCACCGCCTCGATGCCCTCTACCAACAGGACGGCCGCTGGACCATCGTCGACTTCAAGACCGATGCCATCCACAGTGCGTCCGGCGTACCGGTGGTAATGCGCCGCGAAGGATATGATTTGCAGATTAGGCGCTACGCGACGGCCGTCCATCAGCTCGTGGACGTACAACCGCGCTTGCTAATCTGTTTCCTGGACGTGGCCGGGCGAGTCGAGATACGAGAAGTAGTCGGGTAGTCTTGTAGTCGAGTCGTCGTCTTGGCTCGTTACTGCAATCGCTATCGCAATCGATCTGAAGCTTGGCCCCATCCAGCGCGCGCCGCCCTGGGCCAACTAGCTGGTGCGTTCGAAAACGTAGACCGCGGCCGCTTTCTTGTAGCCGATGCCTCGCCCCAGCTCAGCTTGATAGGCAGCCGTCACCTCAACCGGCTTTTTCGGCACGAAGTAATCGTCCAGACCCGTCTCGATCAGCCGGTACCGATCGCCGCGCTTGTCGACGGCCGCTACGAAAGTGAAGTCGTCATCCAGATAGGCCATGCCCGCATCCCCATGGCTGTTGTTGGCCACCAGACGGCCGCCGATTTTCAGGTGTTGTTTGGCGTGCTGGGAGATGAAGCCCGCGTATTGGGAGATCAGCAGGTCGAACGCTTCGCCCGGCTCCGGGATCGGCTCCCGGTAATCCTGGTGGTGGAAGCGATAGATGGCGGGCTGGGGATACTGCTTGCGACGATCCACCAGGGCGGCCGTCTCCGGCGCGGCGAAGAAGCGGTCGGCCCGCTTTTCGGTGTCCACATAGCAAACCTCGGGGATGACAAACGACGGCGTGACATGGACGAAGCAACCGGGATAGAGCGCTCGCTCGATGCCGTAGCGTTCGTGGAGAACGGTGAACAGCCCTTCCCGCTCGTCGCCGCGGTCCAGGTGATAGGTCTTGTACAGGGACAGGGTGTTGGTAGCCATTCGCCGACTTTGCCCCATTCTTCGACCTGAAGCAACCCCAATTGGTAATGCGGATTGCACTATTTGAGGACAGAGGGTCGCGCTTCCTAAGTTAAGCCGCCGGTACGTCTGCCTCGACGCTGTGGATGCCCGTCGCGCCACTGGGGCGGGCCTGCATCTCGCGCTCTATCTGGGGGTTGCCGTCGGCCGTCTCGCAGCGCACGCGGAACGTATGGTCGCCCGCGGCATAGGGCCAGTCGTAGCGCCAGATCACCCAGGTCGTTTCCGGAAAGTGGTGCAGCGCAGCAGCGCCTCCTGCCACGGCCCGTTGTCGACACTGACCTCCACCTTGCCGATGCCCCGGTCGCCGGAAAAGGCGATGCCGCCTACGGGAATGACCATCTGTCCCGCATTATCGTACGCGGCGTCGATGGCCACGGTGTCGATGACTGACGTGGTTTGCACCTGGGCCACCTCGTCCCAACGCCGTTCCACCCAGTAGCCCGGCTCATACTCGGCCATCAGCTCCATGCTTTCGATCCACTTCGGCTGCTTCATACCAAAGCGGTCGGGGATCCAGACGCGCAGCGGAAAGCCATGATCGACCGGCAGGATGTTGCCATCCCAACTGTGGCAAAGCATGATGCGCCGGTCGGCCGCAATCAGGTCCAGCGGAATCGTCTCGTGGAAGCCGTCACCGCTGACGATATTGAGGAAGCGCGCCTCCGGCAGCGGCTCAACGTCAGCCAGAATGTCCTGCAAGCTGATGCCTGTCCACTGTGTGGTGGAGATCAGGCTGGTGCCGATGCGGCCGGAGATGCAGCTCAGCGTCACGTACTGGTCGAACGACTCATAGCCGTTGTAGATGTCGTCGAGCGTCAGCATCAGCGGATTGGCCACCAACCCGGTGATGGGCAGCACGTACCCTTCCGCGGGAATGACGGTCGGCTCGGCCCGCAAGAACACTTTGTAATGGTCTTTCACGGGCGTGTACTCCGGGCGCGTGCCCGGTGCAGGCGAGACCGGGTCATTGGCGTTGGGAAACACGGGGCCGGCGGTGCTGTCGCTCTGATGGGCCATCGTGTCGGCGAGAGCGGCTGTGGCTTCGGCCGCCTCTTGCCGGGCCAGCACGGCAGCAACCCCCGCCCCGGCGACAGTGACCAGAGCCGACGTCGCCCCAAAGCGCACCAGGAACTGCCGCCGGTCGACGCCTTCTACAGCCAGGGCCGTCTCCCCGGCGGCCGTCGTGGTGACGGTTGGCAGCGGGACCGACAAGCGCCGGTAGGCCCAGGCCAGCCCCAGTCCCCACAGCGCAAACAGGAAACCCAGCCAAACGATCTGGTAGAGCGAGGCCACGTTCGACTGGTTGATCGCCAGACTGATCGCCATGAGCGGAAAGCCGAACAGCGCGCCCATGACCAACCCACCAAATGTATCGGGCTCAATCTCCCGCCAGCGCAGGAAGGCGAAAAAGATCGCCCCGGTGACAACGCCGATGGCCAGAAAGATGAGCACGGCGCTGATCTGTTCGGCCGTCTTGGCGACGTCGGCCACATCCAGACCCAGCAGCAGCATCGTATCGATCATCAGGTCGATGCCGAACGTGACCAGCGGCCCCGGCAAAACGCGCGTAATCCAGTCGAAGAGGTCAAACGGCAGGAACGGCAAGCTGAACAGCTGGTTGCCGAGGTAGAGCAGAGCAATCAGCGGCGCCGTCAGCAGGCCACCTACCAGCGCCCCCCACAGAAAGTTTGGTCGTTTCATCAGCTTGTTCCCTCGTCGTCTGGGCGATCAATAACCTCTTGACCCCATTATAACGGCCAGCGTCCTCCGTCAAGCGGTAGGAGGGGGATGTAACTTTCCTGTAAGCTATTGTAGGGCGGCGACGTGAAGTTAGACCGGGGAGGACGTGTCGGCGGCAGCCTGGGCCAGCTTGCGGGCCTGATCGTCGGCAATCACGCCCATCTGCTCGTCGAGGCGCGGGTAGACCAGCCAGACCAGGCTGAAGCCGAACAGAACACCGGTGATGGTGCGCAGGAAGGGCGGGCTCTCCCGCAGTGGAATCAACTGCGATAAAGTCTCCAGATTCAGCCCCACGAAGAATTGGCTGAACAGTTGGCTGAAGCCGTCGAGGGCAATGGGCAGCAGACCAATGAGCAGGAACAGCCAGAACGGCATCGGCTTGATATCGAAGCGCCGCCTGAACAGACCGTAGAGCAAGCCGGTCACGAAGACCGCCAGGTAGATGCCCATATCCCGCTCACACAGGGCCATCTTGTAGCCCATCTGCTCGTTGCCCACGAACTCGCGGGCGGGCAGCAGAAACGTCTCCCATTGGCTGGGGTCGGCCGACGCTTCCGCAAACTCCGGCACGGACGGGCATGTACGCCTCAATGGGCGTCAGCTCACTCCCGGCCAGTTCGCGCGGGTAGGCGACCTGCTCGCCAAACAGAAAGAAGGAGCGCGACGCCATCTGGTGACAGAACGGACTGTACATGGTGTAGATACCACGCGCGGGTGTGGTTAGCCCGGCTTGCATCAGCACCGGAGCCAGCAGCGGCAGGCCGACATAGATGCCGACCAACAGATTGGCAATCAGCAGCCAACGTCGGGCAAAGGTGTAGAGGATGCGGTCAAAAATCATGAGGCGTCAGTTCGAAATCGTCTCGGCCAGATAGCCGTCGATTTGCGACCGGGCAATGATACCACGATGGAACGCGGTGATCTCCCCTTCGGCGTTGATGAACACCGACGAGGGCAGGAAGAACGCGCCATACTGCGCGGACACATCGCCGTCTTCATCCAACGGCGCAGTGAACGTCAGGCCCAATTCATCCATGAAACTCATCACGCGTTCGGCCGGCTCTTCCTGATTAATGGCCAGGATCGCCAGACCGTCGGCGGCGTAATCCTGCTGCGCCTGCTCCATCTCCGGCATCTCCAGACGGCATGGGGCGCACCACGTGGCCCAGAAGTTGAGCATCACAGGGCGACCCCGGAACTGCGCCAGCGTCACCTCGTTGCCGTCAACGTCGGTCAGTGTGAAGCCGGGGGCGATATCGCCCGGCTCCGGCAGTGCACCGCTGCTTGCGCTGCCGGCGGCCGTCTCGCTGCTCTCGGCGGCGAACGGTTCCAGTTGGGTCAGTTCGCCGGCCTCTGTCTCCCCGGCCACGCTGCCGAAACAGGCCCATGCTGCCGAGCACAAAGACGGCCGCCAACGCCAGCAGCGCGATGGCGCCGATAACCAGCCAGATAGTCAGCCGCTGCGGGCCGGATTCAGATTTCTCTTGAGTTGACATAGATGATCCCTTGGAAGTCGCCAGGGGAAAAGGGCGTGCCACGCCGGCGCACCCGGATGGTTGTTGACAATTTAGTTGCTGAAGTTGGCCAGCAGCCAATCCTGAAGGCGGATCGTCTGCTCATCGACAACGGCCGACCAATTCGCCAGCGCGCCGTTGATCAACCCCATCTGCGTCTCCAGCATCAACACACCAAGCAAAATGAACATGGCGCCGCTGACCAGCTGGGTCGTGTGCAAATGGATGGTCACACGCCGCTCGTCGGAGCTGGTCACCGTCCATAGGACCGCGCCCACCACCAGCAAGGCCAGGATGCCCCAACTCAGAACCGGAGAGAATGTTAGCCCAGCCATGAAGTCGAAGTTCTGAATGCCATACTCAAGGAAGGCAACGATAATGCGCCAGAAAGCCAGCACCCAGACCAGGGCAACGATGAAGATCGTCGTGTCCCAATCCCACCCCTTACCGCGCAGCGCGCGCCAGAAGAGACTCTGCCGGTCCATGCGTCCGAAGAAGGTCGAGACCAAAATAAGCGGCAGGCCCAGGCCGAGGGTGTAGATGAACAGCAGCATCATGCCGCTCCAGACCGACGACGTTTGGGCAGCCAACGTCAACATCGTACCCAGAATGGGGCCAACGCAGCTCGACCAACCGACTGCGAAAGTCAGGCCGAACAGATACGAGCCGCCGACACCGGTGCCGCGCACTTCCTGATTACTGAAGGTCGACGCGCCGGAGAAGCCTTGTCCCAATAGACTCATCACGCCAAAGATCAAAATGGCCGCGCCACCCACAAGCATGATGAGCTGTTGACTTTGCAACAGCACCCGTCCCAACGCAAAACCAACCGCGCCAAAAAGGCTGAACGTCGTGGCCAGCCCCAGCATGAAAGCCACCGTATTGGTGGCAATCCTGGAGCGGTCGCTGGAAAAGGCAAAAGCGAAGTAAGCGGTCAGAACGGGCAGGGTACACGGTGAAGCGAAGCTGAGCAGACCGCCCAGAAACGCCAGCAGGGCCAGTGTCGTGAACGGCTGCTGCTGCACGCCGAAGCCGAAATCATCCGGCAGAGCCGATTGATTGACCGTGCCCAGGACGAGAAACGCAATCAGGAGCACACCCACGATGAGCAGCAGGATGCGTCCAGTGGACATATTCCGCAGGGGTGCGGGTAGCTTTAGTTCTGACATCGTTTCTCTCCAGTTAATTGGGCCGTGCCTCTCATCATACCAGTTCAGACAGGCCCAACGACCGGCTCCTTACTTGCGCCTTAATGAAAAATCAGAGCGGGCTGGCCGGCGTCCCGGTGATTTCCCGGTTCTACCCGCTAGCCTGCCCTGATTTATCCCACAAAAACGTAACGCAGCCTACGATCCGCGCACCTTGTTATCTTCCCGTAATAGTTGGCTCATCAGCGTAATATCTTTCTGGACATTGCGCTGCCGGATGGCCAGCGAGAGGACGTAGAGCAGAGCGACGGCCGACATGCCGACATAGCCACCGATGAGGTAGATGTTGAACCCGTTGGGGTCCATCGGCTGGGCCAGCACCAGAGCGAGGCCAGAGGCCAGCGCCGGGCCGTAGGCCGGGCTGCCGCCCAGCTGACCGGCGACGCGCATCTTCAGCACGTCCGAATGGTCCATCAGATTTTGCAGGCGAATGCGAACCAGCATCCACGCCGCGCCCAGGATGGAGAAAGCGATGACGTTGATCAGCAACGTAACGCCCATCCGCGCCGAGTCGAGGCCGTTGAACTCCTGCAACCCTTCCGACGCGCCGGCGGCCGCTTCCGTGGTGCCGCCGAAGACAACCGGGTGAATGTCGCGGAGGACGCGCACGCTGATGTAGGCCAGGATGATGGTCACGAAGGAGATGATGGCGTAGACAGCCGCATACCGCGCCCGCTTACCGTCTTCTTCGATGGCCCCGCGCAGCATGAAGTAGGCAGCGTAGACCAACCACGCCACCGTCACCAGCGTCAGGCGCGGGCTCCACAGCCACCACGTGTTCCAGGCCGGTTTGCCCCAGAACGAACCGCCGATGATGGCCATCGTCAGGAAGACCAGACCGACCTCAATGGCCGCCACCGACATGTTGTCCCAGCGGCGGCTGCTCGTGCGCAGGTATAGGATGCCGCCCACAAGGGCGACCATGAACGCCAGCGCACCCACCCACGCCGAACCGACGTGGAAGTAAAACAGGCGCTGGACATTGCCCATCAGAATTTCGACGGGCGCGTAGAAGAAAATGCTGCCCACCGCTACGACCACGGCAATCACCGCGGCGATGTTCATAATAACAATCGCTTTGTCGAGACGGGGGTTGGAGATGGAAGATTGCATCATGTATTGGGTACTCCCGATAGTAACTAAACTCGCTAAATCGGTCGCCAAATGAACTAATGAAAGACGAGTAACTTAATCGTCGTCTACACCGACTACCGCGACTCACCTGATCGCGATTTGGGCCTGCTGCGGCTACGACTCTACCACAAATCGATAGGTCAGAAAACCAGCGCCAAGCATCAATAAATCATACGCCATAACCAGGAAAATGGGTCCCTGAACCTCCGCCCATTCCGGCCCGCCGAACGGCGCAGCGGAGATGAACGTGGAGGTGGCGATGGCCGCCGGCAGCACCAGCGGCAGCGACAGCGGCAGCAGCAAAACGGGCAGCAGCACATCCCTCGTCCGGGTCTGGATTGTCATCGACGTGACCAGCACGCCCGCCGCAATGTAGCCGATCGTACCCAGGAAGAGAACGAGCAGCACCATCGGCAGATAGAACGGCTGATTGAAGAAGACCGTAAACAGCACCACCAGCACCGCCTCAAGCAGCAGCACCAGCAGGGAGACGCTGATCACCTTGCCCAGATAGATGGCGTTCCGCGGAATGGGGGCCATCAGCAGCGTCTCGAAAACCTGATCGTCCCGGTCAATGGCCAAGGAGCGGTTCAGCCCCAGCGTCGCCGCCAGCAGAATGGTGGCCCAGAACAAGCCAGTCGACACGCTGCGCGCCGCGTCGAGGTCGCCGCCCACCGCAAAGTTGAACATGATGACCGTGACCAGCGAGAACATCACCATCACGCTGACGATTTGGCGCGTCCGGCCTTCGATCTGCAGGTCTTTCCAGACGACGGACCAGACGGCTGCTAAGAAATCGCGCATAATTCGTGTGGTGCGTGCTCCCGTGAGCGCGGCTTCGGTGTTGGCTCGATGCGCGGCAATTTCATTGGACCGTCACGTCGGCGTAGATGTCGTAGATGGCGGCGGGGTTGATCTCATCGCGGTTGACTTCGCGAGCGATGCGACCCCGGTGGAGAATGGCCAGCCGGTCGGCCAGCCCCAGCCCATGCCCCAGATCGTGGGTGATCATCAGAATCGTCCGGCCTCGGCTTGACTCCTCGCGGAGCAAATTGTCCAGCAGGCGGCTCGCCTCCTGATCCAGCCCGGTGTACGGCTCGTCCAGCAGCAGCACTTCCGGTTCGTGAAGCGTAGCCCGGGCAATGGTCAGACGCTGAATCATGCCCCGTGAGAACGTGCCCACCGGGTCGCGCTGCCGGGCGAACAACCCCACCTTGCGCAGCGCGTTGTAGACCCGCTCTTCCGCATTGTCCAGATCATAGATGTCGGCGAAAAACGCCAGGTTTTCGGCGGCAGTCAGGTCCCGGTAGAGCAGCGCCTGGTGGGAGACAAGACCGATGTGTTCACGTACCCGGTCGGCCTGCGCCGGCAAGGGCCAGCCGCCGACTGTCACTTCGCCTCCGGTCGCTCGCAGCAGCGTGGAGACAATCCGCAGCAGTGTGCTCTTGCCCGCGCCGTTGCGGCCGACAAGCGTCACAAACTCGCCCTCCGCTACGTCCAGATTGACGCCGCGCAGGACAGGATTGAGACCAAATTGGTGGACCACGCCGTTGAGCTGAATCATCCGGGGAATGGTAGCCGTTTCTGGCGGGGGGGCAAGCGGGGACCGGCCAACACCTCAGAGGTCTCAAAGACCTCTGAGGTGTTGGATCACACTTCCGCCACATACACCACCCACTCTGCCGCGTCATACAGCGGCAACCCGCCCCACGCCGGGTAAACATCAACGCCGCTGAAGCCTGCTGCCTGCATCATCTCCACCATCGTCTCCACCGCATAGGTCTGGTCACACAGCAGAACCTCCGCCATCTCGTTGGTGGCCAGGTCGATGATGTAGAACCGTTCCACCGAGGTCTGGCTGGCGGCGTCCCAGCGGCGCTCGCCCAAATGCAAATACGGCCGCTCCCCCCACAGTCCCTTGTCGTCGGTGTACCACCACGTGCTGTCTGACTTGTCCACGCGTGACTGGTCGAGCATTTCCACAACCAGACGACCGCCTGGCCGCAGCGCCCGCGCCGCCGCCGCCAGCAGCTCGGCCGCTTCTTCCGGCGGGAAGACGGCCAGCTGCCCATAGAGCAGCAGGGCGGCATCAAAGCTGGCGGGCGGCGGATCGTAGGTGCGGACGTCCTGCTCAATGAAGGTGCAGCGCTCGCTCACGCCGGCGACGGCCGCCAGATGGTTGGCGTAGCTGATGGCCGCCGGACCGAAGTCGATGCCGGTCACCAGACAGCCGCGCTCCGCGAGCGGCACGGCGTACAGACCGGGGCCGCAGGTGATGTCGAGCACGCGCATGCCCGACTCCAGCGCCAGCTTCTCCCACAGCCAGTCGAGCTGCAGTTGGCGCTCGGTCGAGTTGCGCGACGCCGCGCCGTGGTCATCGGTCAGATGCTCGCGCAGCATCCGCTCGGAGAAGGCCGGGTTGTTCCAGGGCAGATTGCCCCCACCGACCCAGAGCGGTGGCGGGTCGGGGCGGCGAAAGATGCGCCACAGCGCGGCGGAGAGCGGATGGGCGGGCTTGGACTTGGTCGGGGTCGTGGTCATATGGGTTCCTCGTGGGTCAGGCCGGCAGCGGCGGCGAGAGTTTAAGGTGCGCCCATTATACCAACGGCCCATCACGCTGTATAATCTTGCCCGTCGGACGCCATCAGCAACACGAATCAGCCAGGACAAACCAGTGTGAACGAGCAGGAGCGCCACAATCGAAACGTTATGCTGCGCCGGGTGCGCTCTGTCTGGCTGCAAGGCGTTCTCGAAGAGTCGCTCCACGGCGGGGACATCATCGACCTCGGCTTCGCCTACCGCCCCAGCGCGCTGGCCAACAGCGAGCAGCCCAGCTGGCAGCAGTCGGAAGAGTACGACTACCTGCTGCCCGTCGGCACATCGATCAGCGACGTCTTCGAAGCGGCGGGCGGCGAACTGCTTATCCTCGGCGAGCCGGGCGCGGGCAAGACGACGATGCTCCTCGAACTGGTCACTCATCTAATCACCAAAGCCGAGCGTGACGAAAGCTACCCCATACCGGCAGTCTTTAGCCTGGCGGGGTTCAGCAACGACCAATCGCTGGCCGGCTGGTTGGTTGACCAACTGGCCAACAACTACGAAGTGCCCCGCAAGCTGGGCGAGGCATGGGTGACCGAGGGGCAGTTTGTGCCCTTGCTCGATGGCCTGGATGAAGTGGAGCCGGATTTGCGGGCCACATGCGCCACCGCCATCAACGACTTCCGCCACGCCCATCCCGGCGTCTCCCTGCTGGTGACAACACGCAGCCACGATTACCGGGCGCTGGCGCTGCGCCTCAATCTGGACAAGGCGATCGTGCTCCAGCCACTCTCCAGCGACCAGATCGATCAATACCTGGCCCAGCGCGGTCAACGGCTGGCCACCTTGCGCACCGCACTGCAGAACGATGCCACGCTGCGCGATCTGGCCCAGACGCCGCTGATGCTGAGCATGATGACCCTCGCCTACCAGCAGGTGCCCGAAGGCCTGCAGACGAACGTACCCCAGGGGGAAAGCGGCCGTAAACTGCTCTTCGACACCTACGCCGAGCGGATGGCCCGCTACCGCAGCGGGGACCAGTATTACGAACCGGCCAGCACCATCCACTGGCTGAGCTGGCTGGCCCGCCAGATGACGGCCGCCAACAAACCGGCGTTCTTCCTGGAAGATATGCAGCCCACCTGGCTGCCGCCCGCGCAGCGGGCCGCTTTTGCCAGACGCGTGAAGACGATGACGTTCGGTCTGCTGGCCATTCCGGCGGCGCTGGCCTCGCTGGCGGCGCTGGCTGTCTTCGGTTGGACCGGGCAGATCATCGCGCTGGTAGTCGGGCTGGTGCTGGCCGGGCTGCCGCTGGTAACCGGCCGATTCCTGATCCGAGCCCGCCTGCGCTACGACCGCATCGAAACGGTAGAGGCGCTGACCTGGTCGCTGCCGTGGGCGGCGCTGGGCCTACTGTTGGGCGTGCTGGCGGGCCTGGGGCTGGCTCTGCCCCCCTTCCTGTTCGATGGCGGCAGTGGCATGCCCTGGCTTGTCCTCGTGCCCATTGCCGCGGGCATCAGCCAGATGATCGAAAACGCCCTTCTGCGCAGCGAGATGCGCTTGCGGACGTTCCCCGGCCAGGGCGTCGAGAGTTCGGCTCGCAACGGCCGCCTCGTTGGCGGCCTGATGGCGGGCGCCGTCGCGGTCGTCAGCCTGGCGGCCACAGCCATTTATTCGGCCGTGACCGATGGCACGATGACGACCGCCCTCCCGTGGATCATCTGGGCCACCGGCTATCTGGGCATAGGTAGTTGGCTGGCGTTTGGCGGGCTGGCCGCGCTGCAGCACCGCCGGCTGCGCTCAATGTTGCATGAGGAAGGGGCGCTCCCGCAGGACATCAGCCAGTTTTTGGATTATGCTGCGGAACGCAATCTGGTGCGCAAAGTGGGCGGCGGCTATACCTTTGCCCACGCGCTGCTGCTCGATTACTTTAGCAAATTGGAGCAAGCACCGGTCGCACCCTGAGCGAGACGCATCATGGCCGACAACCCGTTTACTCCACCCCACGCCGACAGCCCCGGCCCCCTCGATGACATGCCCCTCGACCGCCGCTGGCGCCAGCAGCGCCACCCGGCCCCGGCCGTTGTCGCCTTGCTGCGACAGCCCGTTCCCGATGCGGCCGACCGCTACCTGCTAATCCGGCGCAATGGCGAGCCATACGCCGGCCATTGGGCACTGGTCGGCGGCAAGTGGGAGTTCGGCGAGCAGATGTCGGATGCGGTCGTGCGCGAAGTCAAGGAGGAGACCGGTCTCGACGCGAGGTTCGTCGCTCTACGCGCCGTCATCAGCGAGCGAGTAGCTCCGCTGGAACAGGACGCCCTCGGCGCTCACTTCCTCATCCTGCTCTGCGATCTGGTCATCACCGGCGGGCAGGCGGCCGAACAGGCCGAAGGCGAAGTGGCGTGGTTCGACCGGAGCGCAATCGAGGACCTCCACAGCCGGCGGGAGATCATCCCCAGTGATTACGCCATGCTGGCTGCCTTCGTGATGTCCGGCAGCGCAGCCCCTTACGTGGAAGTCGACATGGGCGCATCGTCCGCCGCTGTACAGATGTACCGCTTCCATCATCACCCGACCGCCTAGCTACCCTGGCCCACCATCATGCCGCTCCTACCAACTGAGCTTCTGCAGAATCGCTACCGGATCGTCAGCCTGCTGGCGGAGGGGTCGTATGGCGCCACCTACCGCGCCCGCGATACGGTTGAACAGATCGACGTGGCCATCAAGGAGTACCGCGACACGGCCGTCGATGTGCAGAAGCGGTTCCGGGCCGAGGCGCGGCGGCTGGCGGCGCTGAACCATCCCGGCCTACCCGCTGTCGTCGACCATTTCTCCGTAGAGGGCGAGGGCCAATACCTGGTCAGCCGTTATATCGATGGAATCAACTTACAGGAGCTGGTCGACCAGTATGGGTCGCTTTCGTCCGATCTCATCGTGCCCTGGTTACAGGCGGCCGCCCTGCCCCTGGCCTATCTGCACGACCGGAAACAGCTCCATCTCGACATCAAGCCTGCCAACATTCGCGTGACGCCCGATGGCGATGTTTTCCTGGTCGACAGCGGGCTGCCGGGCCTGGGCATTCGCCCCGCCGCGCCCGGCTACGGTGCGCCGGAACAACAGGCCCAGGAAGAGGTCACATCCGCCAGCGACATCTACAGCCTCGGCGCGACGCTGTACACGCTGCTGACGAGCCAGGTCCCCGCCAACGCACTCAGCCGCGAAAGCGGGCTGGCCGATCTGGTTCCTGCCCGCGAGGTCAACCCGAATGTAGAGCCGTACCTGTCCATTGTGGCTGCCCGGGCGATGACGCTGCGGGCTGACGCTCGCTTCGAAAGCGCCGAACAGTTCAGCCGGGCGCTGGAACGGCCGGCCGGGCGCCCTGCGCCGGTCGTGACGCCCGGACGGCGTACGGCCAACGACCCGCCGGCCCCGGCTGCCGCCCCGCCACCTCGCCTGCCGGCCCGCAATCGCCGCCAGATGGAGCGACGCACCATTCTGGCGTTGTCCGGACTGCTGGTGGCGGTGTTGGCGCTCATTGGCTTCCTGCTGGTGCTCAATCCGGACGAGCTGGGGCAGCCGGACGGGCCGGAAGCGACCGAGACGGTGCAGTCGGCCGTCATCGCCGCGCTGACCGAACTGGCCCCGACCCCCACCGTCACGCCGGAACCGACCATCCCGCCCACGCCCACGCCGGAGCCGCTCATCACCGAGACCGGATCGCGCATGATCTATGTGCCTCCCGGCGTCTTCCTGCTGGGCGACGACGACAGCGAGAATGCGGACGAGAAACCGGCGCAGCTCATTCGCCTCGACGCGTTCTTCATCGACGAGACGGAAGTGACCAACGCCGACTACGCGCAATGCGTGGAGGCAGGCGTCTGCCCGCGCCCCGACCGGGCCGGAGCCACCTACTACAACAGCTACTTCGGCGACCCGGCGTTTGACAGCTACCCGGTGATCAACGTCAGCTGGTACGACGCCGACACCTTCTGCCGCTGGCGCGACGCCCGGCTGCCCACCGAGGCAGAATGGGAGATGGCCGCCGGGTTCAACCGCGAGGAAGGGCTGAAGCAGCGCTATCCCTGGGGCGACACGTTCGACGGCAACATCCTCAACTTTTGCGACGTCAACTGCCAGCGCGAAGACCGCAGCGCCCAGTACGACGATGGCTTCCGCGACACCGCTCCCGTGGGCAGCTACCCCGACGGCCGTTCCCCGTCCGGCGTCTACGATATGCTGGGCAACGTCATGGAGTGGGTGGGCGACTGGTACGACTCGCGCACCTATCAGGATATCACCGACACGAACCCCATGGGGCCGGTGGAGGGTGAGTTCAAGTCGCTGCGCGGCGGCTCCTGGCTGACGCCAGAAGATGAACTCTACGTCTCCGCCCGCAGCTCATTCGACCCCAACGTTTCGCAGGCCAACCTCGGCTTTCGCTGCGCCATGCCACCCCCGTAAGCGACGGCGGAATGGGCTGGTGCGAATCTTTGGTTGTCTGGTCCAGGCCGGCACAGACCGAACGGAAGGGCCAGGTACGGACAGAGCACACACTGATAGTCCACCTCCCTGGATGCTGATTGTGCGGTTGCGGCCGAACAGGGAAGCCCGCCAGTAGAAGGATCCTCACCCAGGCCTCGCTGCTTCTAACCTCCTTCTCTTCACAGGATTGCCGCGGATTACACCATGACGAACCTACCCGACCGGGTAGGTTGAACTCTGTCCGGGCGGCCGTTCTGTCCCCGCACTGCCGAAGCTACACTCTAGTCATCCACAGCCAATCTAGTGGTCATTGAAACGAGCAAGTTACCATGCGACTCGCTATAGCCGACGATCAGTCCCCAGTCCGCTCTGCTTTGCGCCTTGTTTTGGAACAAGAAGCCGAAGTCAGTTCGGTCGATGAGGCAGCCGATGCCGCAGAGCTACTGCGACAGGTAGCCTCCGAGCAAATGGACGTACTCTTGCTGGATTGGGAGCTGCCCGGCATGGCAACGGATCAGCTGATGCGCCTCATCCGCAGTGAACAACCCGGGTTGCGCATCGTAGCGATGAGCAGCCGGTCTGAGGCCAAGTTGGAAGCGCTGGCCGCCGGAGCGGATGGATTCGTTGGCAAGGAGTATTCGACGCGTTTGGCCAGGGATGAACTGAGAGATGCAATTGCGATATGCCACAGGCTATCCGATAGCCCTCGGCAAGAGGATTAGAGTCATGTCAGCAAAGGTATGGACCCTCCTGTTGGTATTGATTGGTTTGATGAGCTTCATGGCAGGTTGTGACGCTGCTACAGAAACGGCTGACCTGCCACAAAATGATCTGGCAGTGCCGACTGATATAGCAGCAGTGGACGTGGCAGATGTACCGGCTGGTGTTGACGAGAGTGAGGAGATGATCATCGACACCCCCGCCGGCGTCACTGAAGCGTTCTATCGTTGGTATCTGGATGAAATTGGACAAACGGGAACGGAGACGATGCGAAATCCACTCGTTGAAGGGAGCTACAAAGAGAGCCCTTACCTGAGCGATCGCTTCGTCGCTAGCGTGGAAGAGACTCTGGCCAGCTTTGAACAGGGCGCATACGACCCTATTCTGCTGGCCCAGGATGTACCTGTGTCGATTGAAGTGCAGCCCGCTGAACTGGTCGGTGATGAGGCCACAATTGTTGTGTTGCGTTATTGGGGTGGCAACCCTGACCCCACACCCATGCAAGTTCATCTTGTCCGGCAGGACGACCGCTGGCTTATTGACGCAGTCACGCCCAGCGAGTGCCCGGCCGGAGAGGCGAGCACAGCCGTTGAGGCAGCGACAGCCTTTTACGAATGGTATTTCGCTTACATTGGCGAGCCCGGAACCGACTCCTTTCGCAATCCGCTTGTGGACCGCGCCTATCGGGATCAGTTGCTTCTGTCCGAACCGTTTAAAGCGGAGATAGATGCCCTTCTAGACTCTTTTGAGGGGGGCGGCTACGACCCCTTCCTTATGGCCCAGGACATTCCCAGAGCGTTCGATGTTGAGCCTGGCTCGACGGAAGATACGGCGATTGTCCACCTCTACTTCGGAACGGAGACGATTCACGACCTGCTCGTGAGCACGGAGGTAGTCGGCCAGTGTCGCGTCATTACAGGGATTGAAGAGATGGAAGAGATGGACGCGTCCCGCAATGATAATCAGGTAGAGGGCCAAGCGTCTGAGACCTTCACTGCGGAAGATATGGGCTTCGCCCTGGAGTATCCTTCCGGTTGGGTCGTCAGCCCCCTGGCCCTCAATGGCCCGGGCATGCCCGATGATTGGCCCGTGGTTGCCGCCTGGCAGATCATGCCGCCTGAGGTAGCAGAAGCGCTATCGACCACGTCGCCGCCGGATCCGACTGCACCACCCATTATCGCCCCGTTCCAGGTCGAGGTGGTTCAGGGGGATGAAGCCGCGCTCCAGCGAGTATATCCGGTTGTCTCCGGGGAATCGGTTGACATCAACGGTGTGTCCGCCACCTATTCGCTGCTCGATCCAGGTTATGAACAGTACATCATTCCTCATCCCGCGAGAGCAGACCAATGGGTCGTGCTCACCGACTGGGTGACGATGTTCCCCGGACGAGAGGAAATGGCCGCCAGTGCTATGGAAGCACGCCAGATGATCTTCGACACCCTTATGTTCTCCGAGTAACGTCTCAGGGAGGCTGTCCATCAGACGGCCTCCCTGATTTTCCTCAATCGGAGCCAGCAGACATGACAAATAGCTATCCCTCTCATGAGCTTTGTCATGTACAAGCCGAACTCACCTCACTTATGATAAATAGCAGTTGGTATGGTCGACACCGGTTCACTCTTGTTGGACACTGTTTCTGAGCGCATGCCGATGGGCATTGTGGTCGTCGATCGCGACTATCGCATTATTCGTTGCCACTCAACCTGGAGAGAGTTCATCGAACGTTACATCGGAGACCATTCTGGCCAGATCGTTCCAGGTCGGGGGCTGTTTGACGCCATACCCCACATCGAACCATTCTTAAGACCTTCACTTGAGGGCCTCTTCCGGGGCGAAACACCCTGCCCGCAAGAAGTTTGCCTGCCGACAGAAGGCGGCGAATCCTATTGGACC
Source organism: uncultured Chloroflexia bacterium (assembly GCA_963715935.1). Lineage (GTDB taxonomy): Bacteria > Chloroflexota > Anaerolineae > Promineifilales > Promineifilaceae > Promineifilum. Next base: position 215,293 of record CAVQSM010000017.1, read on the forward strand.
TTGCAGCCGCTCGCGCTTGGCAGTGAGCTGGTTGCCATTCTGGACGTCACTCTCGAAGCTTCTGCACGCCGATACCTAGCGCAGGGTTTGCTGGAGAGTGAAGCGAAGTTCCGCCTTCTGTTTGAGAAATCGGCTGACGGAATGCTCCTGCTGGACGGCGAAACGATTCTGGACGCGAATCCGGCCGCGTTGGAGATGATGGGTTATGCTGATATCGATGCCCTGAGACAGCTGGCGCCACACGAATTCTCACCTTTTCGTCAGCCAGACGGGCGCATTTCGGTGGAGAAGTATTTCGAGCTGGTCGCGGAGGCGATGGCCCGCGGCAGTCATCGTTTTGAGTGGATGCATCGCCGTGCTGACGGGACTGACTTTCCTGTCGAAGTGCAGCTAATGGTCATCCAGCTTGCCGGACAGGATATTCTCCACGTTACGTGGCGAGACATCACCGAGCGCGTCTTGACGCGCGACAATCTGGAGGCCGCGATCACGCTCCGTACGCAGCAACTCGAGCGTAAGCAAGCGGTCACCGCCAGTCTCGCGGACATCCTGAAGGTCATCAACTCGTCCCGCAACCAGCCGGAAGTGCTCGACTATATGGTGGATCAGGCCCGTCAGCTCATGAGAGCGAACGTCTGTGTCCTCCATCATGTAGATTACGAGAACCGGTTCGTCAGCATAGAAGCCAGCAGCGAGCTTCCTCACGAACTGCTTGATATTGCTGGCTTCCCGCTCGAGTCTGGCGGCGCCGATGCCCGTATTCTGGCGGCGCAACCAGTCGCGTTCGGCGACTTGCCAGCCCCACCGCCCGATCCGCCTCTCGACTCCGATGTGCGACGCTGGCAGCATGTCATGGGCACAGCCTTTCGCGCATTCCTGGCTACTCCGCTTGTCTTGCAAGACAGAGTCTATGGCAGCCTGGCGTTCTATTTCGATGAGCCACGCGAATTCCAGTCTGAGGAAATTGAGTTGGCCACGTCGCTGAGTGACCAGGCTGCCCTGGCGATCGAGAATGCTCGCCTACGCCAGGAAGCGAGAAATTCGGCTGTCGCGGCTGAGAGAAACAGGCTGGCGCGCGAGCTCCATGATGCTGTGACCCAGACGCTCTTCTCCGCGAGCCTCATCGCCGAGGTGCTGCCGCAGATCTGGGAAAAAGATGCTGAGGCAGGCCGCGATCGCCTTGGTGAATTGCGGGAGCTGACACGGGGAGCTCTGGCCGAGATGCGCACATTGCTTCTGGAGCTTCGTCCCGCTACGCTGGCCGACAGTCGTCTGGAACCGCTTCTCAAGCAGCTGGCCGAAGGTATGACGGGACGATCTCGGGTGGCCAGTGATGTCACCGTCCTCGGCGAGGGTGATCTGCCCGTTGAGGTGAAGGTGGTGTTCTATCGAATCGCCCAGGAATCTTTGGTCAATGTAGCTCGTCATGCGGCGGCCAGCCGTGTTGACCTGGCACTGACCCATCAGCCCGCTCTCGTCACATTGACCATTACCGACGATGGCCAGGGATTCGAACTCGATTCTGTTTCTCCGACCTCGCTTGGATTGAATATTATGCACGAGCGTGCCGGCAGCATCGGAGCGAACCTGGTGATTGATTCCTCTCCTGGTGAGGGAACGACCATCACCCTCCGCTGGCCAATCAATGGGAGGCACAAATGAGTTCCGCTGATCAGCCTATTCGAGTGATGGTGGTAGACGATCATGCGGTGGTGCGCAGTGGCCTGGCGGCATTCTTATCCGTATGCGACGATCTGGAGATGGTCGCCCAGGCCGGGAGTGGTACAGAAGCGCTGCGTCTGGCCAGCGAGTCGGCTGTGGATGTCGTACTGATGGATCTCGTCATGCCTGAAATGGACGGGGTCACGACCATTGAATTGCTTCAGGCCGGCCAGCCACATATTCAGATTATCGCGTTGACCAGCTTTCGTGAATCCGATCTGGTGGAAAGCGCGCTGCGCGCCGGCGCGATCAGCTATTTGCTCAAAGATGTGACGGCCGATGAGCTGGCGGCGGCGATTCGGGATGCCCACGCTGGCCGGCCCACACTGTCGACGGCCGCCGCAGAAGCCCTCATCCACGCCACACGGCGCACGCCCTCGATTGGTCATGATCTCACGCCTCGCGAGCGGGAGGTGCTGGAACTGGTGACGCACGGATTGACCAACGAGAGCATCGCGCAACAGCTCGTTATCAGTCCGGCAACGGCCAAGTTTCATGTCAGCAACGTCCTGAGCAAGTTAGGGGTGGCCACTCGCACCGAAGCCGCGGCCCTGGCAGAGAAGCATCATCTCGTCTAGATGCGCCTGCAACATCCCTGGCACCAAAAGACGTCACCACTATCATGTATTTGGGACGACGTGGCTTGCGCCAGCTTTTGTCGCTCGCCTCTGCTCTAGCCTGCGAAGGTTATTGGCTTGGGATGGGTCGACAGGAATTCTACCGTTTTCCCAATACCTGTTGCTGTAGTCTGCGCGTTGGTGGTGCCTATCCTGCGCCTGAGGTAGACCATCACCGATGGGCCCGGTGGAGGGTGAGTTAAAATCGCTGCGTGGTGTCTCCTGGCTGACGCCGGAAGACGAACTCTACGTCTCCGCGCGCAGCTCATTCGACCCCAACGTTTCCCAGGCCAATCTCGGCTTCCGCTGCGCCATGCCGCCGCCTTAACGGCGTTGGCGGGGCGACTGCCAACGAAAAAGCGGACTGCCGTGCCGCCAGTCCGCCTTCGTATCAACTTCCAACTTCGCTTCTTCGCGTTGTCAAACGCCCGGCTCCATGCCGGATGCCTCCCGCTCTACTCTACTTCTTCCGCTTCTTGCCCCGCCGTGTCTGGCGGAAGATGTCGTCGGGGTCGACGCCTTCTTCAAGCAGCGCCTGGCGCTTCGGCTTGAGTGCGCCCGTCGGGCAGACGCCGACGCATTGGCCGCAAAACACGCAGGTCGTGTCCATCATGCCGCTGCCCATGAACGTGCCAATCACCGTTTCAAAGCCGCGGCCGTCGAAGCTGAGCGCGAAGCAGTATTGGGCGTCCTCGGCGCAAACCTGCACGCAGCGCCAACAGTTGATGCACTTGCTGTAATCGCGCAGATAGAACGGATTGTCGTCGTAGACCGGATGCTCCCTTCGCTCAAAGACGTCGAAGCGTTCGGGGTCGCCGTCGGCTTCCAGCAGCAGCTGGTTAATGGCCGGCGCCTCGCTCAGGTCGACGGTCGACGCCAGCATCTCCAGCGTGGTGCGCCGGTTGCGGACGACCTCATCGGAGCGCGTCTTGACCACCATCCCCTCGCTGACCGGCGTCACACAGGCGGCCGCCTGTAAGCGCCAGCCCACATCGACCGAACAGATGCGGCACAGGCCGTTGGCGGTCAGATGCTCGTGGTAACAGATGACCGGAATGTCGATGCCAATCGTCGCCGCCGCGTCCAGAATGGTCGTGCCCGCGGGCACGGAAACCTGTTCGCCGTCGATGGTCAGTGTGACTGTGTCTGTCATGTTAACTTCCTTTCGCCGAAGCCGCGCTCAGGGCGGGGAGCGCCAGCCGCTCCGGGTGGGTGTAGATGCGCATGCGGTCCTGCCGCAGATAAGCCACGATCGTCATATTCCACGCCTCGGCCAGTGCCACCGACAGGCTGGTGGGCGACGTGCGGGAGCAGACAATCGGCGTTTGCAGCCGCCGCGCCTTGTTAATCATCTCGCTGCTGATACGGCCGCTGCTGAGCAGAATGCGGTCTTTGGTCGGGATGTCGTTGAGCAGCGCCGCGCCGGCCAGCTTGTCCAGGCAGTTGTGGCGGCCGATATCTTCCACCTGCAGCAGCACCTCGTCGTTGCTGGCGAGGACGGCCGTATGGATGCCGCGTGCTTCCTGATAGAGCGCCGCGCCCAGGTGGAGCCGGCGCATCAGCCCCGCCAGCTGCTCGGGCGTGGCCGTCAGGTCGGAGTGGAGCGGTTCGTGCGCCTCGCTGAGATCGTCAAACGTCACCCCGCCGCCGCAGCCGCTGGTCGTAATCTCTCGCTCCGGCGGCTGGTAGTTGATATCGTGGAGCCACATATCGACGCAGGTGCGGTTCTTCGAGACATGGTAGGCACGCACGTCGGCCAGCCCGTCGATGATGCCTTCGTTGTAGAGAAAGCCGATGGCCATCAGATCGAGATCGCGGGGCGTGCACATGAACGTCGCCAGCTCCGCCGCGTTGATGGAGATGCACGCCAGCGCCTCCTCCACAACACCGCCGTCGATGAGCTGCGGATCGGCTCCGTTGAGGCTGATGTACTGCGCCGGGTGGATGCCCGGTCGTGGGGTCGCGTTGGTGTCGTCGGTCATGCTGGTTGCTAGCTGACGCGGCCGTCGCCGTTGCTGCCGGGCTGGGCCAGCTCCGGCCAGCGCTCGATGGCGCTCATGATAGCGGTGGCGGCCGTCTGTCCCAGGCCGCAAAGCGACGTCTGGGTCATGGCGTAGCCAATGTCGAAGATCGCCTGCCGGTCGCCCCGCTGCGGGCCGCCGTGGTAGGTCATGCGCTCCATAATCTCCATCTGCCGCTGCGTGCCCAGTTGGCACGGATAACATTTGCCGCAGCTCTCGTGGGCGAAGAAGCGGCTGAGCATGTACATGATTTCGCGCAGGTCGACCGTCTCGTCGAAGACCATGATCACGCCGGAGCCGATCGGGAAGCGGTTGGCCTTGGCGTCTTCATAGGTCAGCGGTGTGTCGAGGCGGCCCTGGCCGATGAATACGCCCGCCGCGCCGCCGAGCAGTACGGCCTGAATCGTGTCGCCAATCGGCCCGCCGGCCATCTCGATCAGGTTCGCGGACGGTGACGCCGAAGGGCACTTCATAGACGCCCGGTTTGTGGACGCGGCCGCTGAGGCAGAACCATTTCGTGCCCGGCGATCCTTCAGTGCCCAGCTTGCGCCACTCCTCGACCCCCATGTTGATGACCGCCAGAGCGGCCGCCAGCGTTTCCACATTGTTGATGACGGTCGGCTGGCCGAAGAGGCCGTGGGTGGTCGGATAGGGCGGCTTGATGCGCGGGAAGCCGCGCTTGCCTTCAATCGCCTCGAACAGCGCCGTCTCTTCGCCGCAGATGTACGCGCCCGCGCCCAGCCGCAGTTCGATGTCAAAGTGGAATCCGTCACGACCCATAACATTCCGGCCCAGATAGCCCGCCTCGCGTGCTTTCTCGATGGCGTTGAGCAGGCGGCGCTGGCTGCGGGGGTATTCGCCGCGCAGGAAGATCCAGCCGTTTTCCGCGCCGACCGTATAGGCTGCCAGCGTCATCGCTTCGATCAGGCTGAACGGGTCCTGCTCCATCAGCGCCCGGTCCTTGAAGGTGCCCGGTTCGCTCTCGTCGGCATTGGCCGACGATATGCTTTTCGGCCGGGCGTGCCGGGTGCGTTGCGGGTCATCTCCCACTTCAGGCCGACCGGGAACATCGCCCCGCCGCGGCCCAGCACGTCGCTCTCTTTGGCGGCGCCGATGATTTGCTCCGGCGTATAGGTGAACGCCTTGCGCAAGCCCTCGTAGCCGTCGTGCGCCAGATAGTCGTCGAGGCTCAGCGGGTCGATGACGCCCGGCGCGGGCCAGCTTGATGCGATGGTCACCGTAGATGCGCGGCTCCGGTTCGGCGAACGTGTCATCCAGAAAGGCGTCGACGTCTCCGGGCCTCAGGTCGCCCGCCGTGCGCGCACCATTGAGCGCATTGGGCGCGTGCTCGCACATGCCCAGGCAAGGCACGGTTTCGTAGGTAAGCTGGCCGTCGGCGCTGGTTTCACCGGGCCGCAGGCCGATCCGCTGCTCCAGCGCCACCCGAAACGCCGGACCGCCAGCCATGTGGCAGGCCGGGTCTTCGCAAACGCGGATGACCCGTTTGGCCGTCGGTTCGTTGTAGAACATCGTGTAGAACTCGATGACGCCGTGGATGTCGGCCAGCGGGACGCGCAATGTTTCGCCGATGGCGGTCTGGACGTCGGGCGGCAGCCAGCCGGTCAGCGCCTGCGCCTCATGCAGAAGCGGCAGCAGCGCCTCACGACCACGGCCCTGATAGCGGGCCAGCAGCTCGGCCAGGTCGGCCGTTGTGTCGAATGCGGGAGACTGCGTCATGACGAACCTCCTCGGGCTATGGGGACGCAGAGGCTATTGGGTTCAGGGAAAGCAGGACAAGCCCCGGTTACTGCGAGGACGACGGCTGTGCCATCAAAGGCGCGGGACGGGTCGCTCAGGACGAAGGCCGGACGGTGGATGCTGTCCTACGATGGGTATTGTATAGCAGGCGGGGGGGTTAGCAAACGCCGGTCGCCGACTGGTCGTTTTGTGCTGTGCGTCGGGGACGGGCAGCAGCCCTACCGCTCCAGCAACGCCACCGCCCACGCATAAAACGGATCGCGCGTGGCGAGGGTCAGGGCGGCGGCGGCATCGTCTTCCCGTTTCACCAGCCGGTAGAGCAGCCCCAGCCCGAAGAAGAGGGCGGGCATCTGCAGGCCGGTGGTGATGACCTGCTCGTAGCAGTCGATGGCCAGCCCTGCCTGCCCCTGCCCTTCATGCAGCAGCGCCTGGCCGAGCAGGATGTTCTGCTCCAGCCGCTCATCGTTGGGCGGGGCGATGGTGTTCTTGCGGAAGGTGGAGGTCAGCTGCCATTGGGCCAGATCGCTGGCCGCATTGACCAGATCGCCTCGCTGCACATCGGCCGCTCTTGTGCTGGACGGCCGAAACTCGCGGCGGGCCGCGTAACGCCACACCTCGTCCGTCTTGGCCCGCACCATCTCGCTGTCCGGCGCCAGGGCGAGCGCCGTCGTGCAGACATGGAGCGCCGCCATGCGCCGCTCCTGCTTCAGCAGCGCATCCGCCAGCAGCAAGTACATGCGGACCATCGCTTCCGCGTCGCCCTGTCGCCGATAGAGGATCGCCAGCCGTTCATGCGCGCCCGCGTACGTGGGATGCAGCTCGATGGTCTGCCGCCACCGTTGTTCAGCTTCGTCCAACTGGCCCTGCTCCCAGAACAGGTCGCCCGCCATCAGGTAAGCCAGCGCCGCCTGCTGCGGGTCGCCCAGACCGCGCCGCACCCAGGCAATCTTGTCCAGGTAGGCGGTCTCGCGCGGGTCGAGGCGGGCCGCCTGCTCATAGGCGCGGCGCGCGCTGTCGAGATTGCCCATGCCCGCATACGCATCGCCCAGCCCGTCCAGCACGCGCGGGTCGTCCGGCAGCCCTTTCTGGGCCGACTTGTAGCTGGCCAGCGCCTGCTCCCACTTCTGCTGGCGAATGGCCTCTTCGCCGACCTTGATGGCCAGTTCGTACCGGTTGGTTTCTTCAGTCATAACGATTCTGGCGGCCCTACTGCAATCCGGCCACCTCACTGCCAAACTGGTCGAGAAAGTCCCGCATGGTGGCGGTGCGCGCTTCGGCAATCGCCCGTCCCGCGTCCGTCTGCATGCTCCCGGCCAGTGTCAAGAGTTTAACATAGAAATGGTCGATGATGTTGTCCCGGTCGTCGGGCGTGCCGCGTCACGGGCAGCGGTTCGGCCGGATCGTAGAACGGCGTGCCCAGCGAGCCGCCGGTGATGAAGCAGCGGGCGATGCCGATCGCGCCCAGGCTGTCGAGCCGGTCGGCGTCCTGCACCACCTGCGCCTCCAGCGTCTCCGGCGGGATGCCCGCCGAAAAGCTGTGGGCCTCGATGGCGTGGGCAATGGCCGGGATGGCGTCGGGCGGGATAGCCGCTTTCGCGCAGGAAGTCGGCGGCGGCGACGGCCGCCATGCGCGACGCGCGCGCAGCGGTCGGGCGAGTTCTTGGGCACGACCACGCAGTCGTGGAGCCACGCGGCGGGCAGCACCACCGCCAGATCAGCACGCTCTTGTTCGGCCAGGTGGCGCGCATTGGCCACCACCCGCCGCACATGGGCCACGTCATGGGCGCCGTCGGCCGCCGGCATCTGCTCGTCCAGAAAGGCGGCGAACCGCCCTTCCCAGACGGGCCAGTCGACAGGTTCGTGAGAGGTTGAGTCCAGCATGAGTCAGAGCGACGCTAGCGTGTCGTGCGACGCTAAAGTGTCGTTCGGGCCTTCTTGGTCTGGGGCGTGTGGGCCAGGAAGTCGCGGCCGAATCGCTCCAGGTAGTCATTGACCAGCACGGTCGACCCGTTCGGCCGACGGCGAGGCGACGATCAGCCCGGCGTGGCGCGCCTTGGGCACGCGCCAGACGATCTCCGGGTCGGTGTAGCCCGACATATCCGGCCACTCATCGCGGGCCAGGCAGATAATCAGCCCCGCGTACTCCTGCCGGTAGTCGGGCAGCGCGTACGCTTCGCCGCGAATCGAGGCCAGGTCCATGCGCGCCGCCTCCGTCCAGAGCGAGATGCCGCTGGCGGCTTCCACCATGCGGTCGATATGCGCCCCGCCGACGCGGGCGCTGGTCTCCAGGAAGTTGAACCCGCCGTCCTGGGCGCGGATGAACTCGGTGTGGGTGACGCCATACGGCAGGCGGAAGGACGTCACCATGTGCTGGGTCAGGGCCAACAGCTCGCGGTGTTCGGCCGATTCACGGGACAGCACGCGGGTGTTGAAGATGCCGCCCTCGCTGACCAGCGCCAGCGGCGGCGCGCCGTAGCGGCTGACGGTGGCGAAGATGACCTCGTTGTCCCACACCAGCGCATCGACGTGGAAGATGTCGCCGGGCACAAACTGCTCCAGCAGGTAGAACGACTGCTGGTCGCCCAGCTCATCCAGCGCCCGCCAGACCGCTTCGCTGTCGTACAGCTTGCGGATGCCGACCGCTCCGGCTTCGAAGCGCGGCTTGAGCACCCACGGCGCGGGCGTTTCGTCCATGAACGCCCGCAGCGCATCGTAGTTGAACAGGCCGGTGAAGGCGGGCACGCGGAGTCCGGCGGCCGTCGCCTGGGTGCGCATGGCCAGTTTGTCGCGGAAGTAGCGCGCGGCCGTCTCGCCCAGACCGGGAATACGCAGATGTTCGCGCAGCGAGGCGACCGTGGCGACATCGTAGTCGTCCATCGCCACAATGCGGTCGATGTCGTTGCTGCGGGCCAGATAGCTGACCGTGTTGGTGATGTCGGGCTGGGTATGGAGGTCGGGCACGTTGTAATGCTGGGCGATGCTCTCCCACGGCCACGCCTCGCCGCCGATTTTCTCCGGTGTCAGCAGAATGATCTGAGCGCCACCGCGAGCGGCCGCTTCCATATACGGCATGCCTTTGAACTCCGTGGCCAGGCAAAGAATGGTCGGGGGACGATTATCGGACATGAACGAACCTCCGGGCTAGATGTGGCGGGTATTGTAGCAAGAAAGGGAGGAGTCTCGTAGTGGGGCGTGGGGCGAGACTGCCGATCCTGTTTGCGCTGCCGGTTATGCGCATGTACAATATCGTCGGCGTTTGGGGACGCTACCATTTTATCGACAATCGAATTACGATTCTTCGGCCGCAGGGTACGAGAACCTGGAGAGTGCAATGAAGCTCGACAGCGTGCCGAACACCGACCGTCAGTCGCCTGATGCCACCTGGCTGGCCAGCATTCTGGCCAAACAGAACCCAGCCTGGCTGGCCCGCTACGTCGCCTTCCGCCGACAACTGCGGACGATGACGAGGAGCAAGCGGCGCTGGCTGCTGAAGCGAGCGGCCGTCTCCGTCACCGGCGCGGCCCTGCTGCTGGCCCTCTCCCAGGCCCCGGCCGCCCACGCGGCGACCATCACCGTCGACAGCGGGTCGTGGCCGTGGCCGACGATGGCCAATGCTCGCTGCCCGAAGCGATCAGCAACGCCAACAACGACAGCCAGCTCTACGCCTCCGCCGGCGAATGCGCCGCCGGGCCGGCGCGGACACGATCACCTTGAGCGGCGGCACCTACACGCTCAACAGCGCCTACGGTGGCTTCGCCTACGGCAGCGACAATGGTCTGCCGCTCATCACCAGCGAGATCGTCATCGACGGCAACGGCGCGACCATTGAGCGCGACACGGTGACGCCGGCCCCCGATTTTCGCATCCTGGCCGTCAGCAGCGGTGGCGACCTGACGCTCGAACGAGACGACGGTCAGCGGTGGTGTGGCGTTTCTGGTGGCGGCGGCATCTACAACAGCGGCACCGTCACGCTGACCAACAGCACCGTCAGCGGCAATTCGGCCGAAGACGGCGGCGGCGGCATCGACAACGCGCGGCGGCAATGCCACCCTGACCAACAGCACCGTCAGCGGCAATGAGGCCTACGACGGCGGCGGCATCCTCAACAATCGGCTGCTCAGTCACGCTGACCAACAGCACCGTCAGCGGCAATGAGGCCCACCGCGGCGGCGGCATCTGCAACTAGCGGCACCGCCACCCTGACCAACAGCACCGTCAGCGGCAATGAGGCCGGTACTACGGCGGCGGCATCTCAACAGTGCCACCGTCACGCTGACCAACAGCACCGTCAGCGGCAATGAGGCCACTACTACGGCGGCGGCATCTCCAACAACTGGCACCGCCACGCTGACCAACAGCACCGTCAGCGGCAATGAGGCCAGCATTGACGGCGGCGGCATCTACAACCAGGAGGCTGCAGTCACGCTGACCAACAGCACCATCAGCGGCAATGAGGCCGAAACCTACGGCGGCGGCATCTCCAACCATGGCATCAGCCACGCTGACCAACAGCACCATCAGCGGCAATGAGGCCTACTACGGCGGCGGCATCTTCCAGCGGCAGCAGCAGCGGTGCCACGCTCGCCGGGACGATTGTATCCGGCAATACGGCCTCTGATGGGAGCGAACTGTATTCCCGTTTTCCCGGCGGAATCATTGCTGACGACTACAACGTCTTTGGCCAGAGCGGCCAGACCAACGCCAATGCGTTCGTCAACTTTGCTCCCGGCGCCAGCGACCTGACAGCCACCAGCGACGGCACGACACCCACCGCGCTGACCGACATCCTCGACACGACCCTGCCAGGACAACGGCGGGCCGACCTTCACCCACGCTCTTGTCCCCGGCAGCCCGGCCATCGACTTCGGGCCGACGGCCGACTGCGCCGCCGCCCCGGTCGACGGCCTCGACCAGCGCGGCGAACCGCGCAGCATCGACATCCCCGGCACCGGCGACGACGGCGGGGCCAATCTGTGCGATACAGGTGCATTTGAAGTTCAGCTCCCGCCGCCGGTCACCGCCTGCCCGGTCGACCCGGCCGACGGCACGGTCGGCTTCGAGCAGACCACCATCCTCGGCACCGGCATGGGCAGTCCCAGCCGCAGCCGCATGGTGGCCAAGATCGTCGTCCCCAACGCCAGTGAGTTGACCGACCTCTACGCCCAGATGGCGGCCAAGGAGTACAACGGCGTCCGCTTCGTCCGCTTCATCTACGGCGACAAGACGTACGAGCAGATTCAGCCCGAAACCGACCTCGGCGACATCGGGGCGATTAGCTGGTGGGGGGCCGACCTCGACGAGAGCAAGCTCCTGACGCGGCCGTTCGTCAAGGGCCGCTGGTTCCTGCAGAAGGGGGCCAAGAAGATGAAGCTGCCGCGGGCCATCGTCGTCTACCCGACCACCACGACAACCGATGAGTACGCCAACGCCTGGTCGACCTTCGGCGCCCCCGACAACTTCGTCGCCGGCACCCCCGGCTTCGCCCAGAGCAGCACGAATGTGTTGGCCATCCCGGAGACGCAGGCAGAAACCGACCTCACCGTCCAGATCGCCATCACCGACATCAACCGCGACGCGCGGTCGGTGGACGTGACCATCAGCGCCGGCAACGTCAGCGACACGGTCACGCTGACCAGCCCGACGAACCGCAAGTCGGAGCTGCTCAACATCTTCGAGGTCACGCTGCCCGGCGTCCCGGCGGGCGTCAGCGAGGTCGAAATCCTGCTGGAGTCGGCGCTGGACACCGGCGATTCGGCCGCTTTGCTCGGTGCGGCCGCCAGCTTCGCCTGCGAACTGCCCGCGCCGTAGACGATCCCTCCGAGACCTGACAGGTGGGCGAGCTACCTATCGCCGCCACCGCAGCGATCCCGTCGCCCACCTGTCAGGTCTTTTTGTCGCCGCCCCGCCGCACATGCAGGTAAGCATTCCCGTCCTTGCCCACAATCTCCAGCAAATCAAGCTGCCGCAGTGTATAGCTCATCTTGCCCGCCAGATCGGGGCGGCAGCGGAGCGCTTTGGCCAGTTGGCGGTTGGTAAACGGCTCGGCCAGCGAGGCGGGCAGCAGGCGTAGATAGTCGGCCGTCGCGTCAAACTGCTCGCTGGCGACGATGCCCGCCAGCTGCCGGTCGACGCGGCTCCACCCTTTGCGTCGCCAGCTCCCCTGCCCGTCGTCCCGCCACACTTCTTCCTCGCGAATGAGCATCACTTCCAGCGTGAAGTGAGGGTCGCGCAGCAGGTCGGGCACGCGCACCAGTTCGCGAAAGACATCGACCACCTGCCCCTTCTTGGGCGACTTGCGGCGGCTGATGAAGCGGCCGTCGCCGTCCTCGCGCACAATCCACTTTTCGGCCGGGATGGGGTGGACGAGATGAATGGCGTGGTCGGGCAGCAGGCGGCGGAACTTCTTGCGCAGCGCGTACAGGTGGCGGGTCTGAATCTCAATGAGCTGCTCGCCGCGCACAATGTCGATGACGTAGCCGTCCAGCGGCACTTCCACCGCGTCGCCCGGCTGCTGCAAGTGAACCTTCAGCGCCGCGTGCAGAGAGCCTTCACTCAGCTCCCCAATGCCGTTGCCGCTCATCGGCTGTCGCTCCTAAAGCTGGCCCGTCGACGGGTCCCAGCCATCGAGCAGGGCGCGATAGGCCGGGTCGTCGTACCGGCCCAGATGGAACGCCGGCGCGTAGGCGGGCAGGTCGCTGCCCGCAACATAGGCCGCCAGCAGATCGGCCCCTGCTTGCGAGGCCATGATGCCATACCCCGACAGCGCCCCGAACAGGTACGCGCCCTCGACCGGCAGCGGCGTGATGAGCGGCCGATTCTCCTGCGTCTTGCAGTAGTAGCCACCGTCGACATACGGACGGCCGATGTTGTCCAGATAGACGGACAGGCCGGGAATCATGCGGGCCAACCCGCGCACGTTGATCTCCGCATACTCCGGCTCAAAGCGCAGCGGCCAGACCGCTTCTTGCGGCGAAATGTGGTAGGTCCACAGCAGGAGCAGCGTCTGGGCGTCGGGGCCGCCTTCCGGCCGAAAGTGGACGCCTGCCGGGAACGGCTCCGTCAGCCAGCGCAGTTCCTCGTCGGCCGCCAGCTCGGCCCGCTCTTCGTCGCTCCACACCAGTTCCACCGGGTCGCTCCAGATCATCAGCGGGGCGTCGCGGGGGACGATGCCCAGCGGATCGTTGATCGCCACCTTGCCGTGCAGCTCGTTGAACACCGGGATATCGACGCCCAGCAGACGGCCGACATCGCCGATGAGCGGGCCGGCGGCGTTGACGAAGGTGCGGGTGGCTACCGTCTGTTCGCGGCCGTCGACCTCCAGGGTGACGCTGTTGACCCGGTCGCCGGTCGTGTCGACGCTGCACACGCGGCCGTTGACCAGCCGCACGCCGTGCTCCCGCGCCTGTTCGAGCAGCCACATGCCCAACTGCTGGGCGCTCAGCCAGCCGCAGCGACGCGGGTTGATCATGGCCACCGCGTCGTCGCTGATGAACGGGAAGCGCTGCCGGATGATCGCCGGGTCGAGCACCAGATCAGCGCCGACCAGCTCCGGCGGGTACCCTTCGCTGACGTGGGCCGGATAGACGGGATCGTTGGCAGAACCGGTATGGATACGCAGCTCGCCCGCCCCCAGCGCCACCGACTCTTCGGCCGAACGCCGGTAGAGCGCCGCCTGCGCCGGGTCGGCCGTCAGGAAGACGTAGCCGCGCCGGTTCATGTGGAACAGGTTGCCGCACTCGTCGGCCATCTCTTCCAGCAGGTCGATGCTGCGGTTCATGAACTGCACCATGGCGTCGCCGGGGCCGGGCCACCAGTTGCGGTACGCCTCGGTCGATTTGTCGCTGGTCATGGTCAGCGGCGACCCTTGCTCCACCAGCAGGATATTGCGCAGACCGTGGCGAACGGCCAGATGGTAGGCGGTGGAAATACCGGCGATGCCGGCGCCACAGATCACGATGTCGGCGGTCATGTCACTCATGGGATCAGTTGTAGCTCATTCAGCGCCGGGTGCAAGAGCGGCGGCCAACGCGCCGGCAGCGACCAGCAGCGCCTCATCCGCGCCGAACCGCCCGGCGATTTGCAGGCCATACGGCAGCCCCCGCTCGTCTGCGCCGGACGGCAGCGTCACCGCCGGCATCCCGGCATGGGTCCAGGGCAGATTCATGACCGGATCGCCGGTGCTCTCCAGCCCGCGCGGGGCCACATCGACGGCCGACGGCGAGAGCCAGAGATCGATGTTGTGCTCGTCCATCAGCCCGTGCAGCTCGCGCCGCAGCGCCGCCCGGCCAATGACCGCGCGTTCATACGCGGCCAGCTCCACCGATTGACCCCGCCGGATCAACTCGGCCGTCTTGGGATGGTACCGGTCGCCAAAGAAAGCAAACCACGCCTCATGAACCCGCGCCGCCTCCGCCGCCACCATCTCGTTGTGGCGCGTGTAGATGGCGTCGAAGTCGGACATGGCCGGAATGGAGACAACCGCGAAGCCTCTCGCCTCCAACATCTGCACTTTCTCGCGGAAGTGGGCCAGCGCCGCCGGGGCCGCTCGCTCCAGATACGGCCCTTCGGGCACAGCCAGCCTGGGCCGCGCCGGGCCAGCCGCGGCCACAGGCGACCAGTCATCGACCAGCAGCGGCGCGACCAGCGCCAGATCGGCGGCCGCCGGCACGAAGACGCCCATCGTATCGGCCGACGGCGACAGCGGCACCACGCCATCCTTCGGCACGCGGTCGAACGTGGGCTTGTAGCCGACCACACCGCAAAATGCCGCCGGGCGATTGATGGAACCGATCGTTTGCGTGCCCAGCGTCAGCGGCGACAGGCCGGCGGCGACGGCCGCCGCCGAGCCGCTGCTGGAGCCGCCCGGCGTGTGCAGCTCGCCCAGCGCCTTGCTCAGCGGGTGGCGCGTCGGGCCGGGGGCGAAGTAGGCGAACTGCGTTGTCACCGTCTTGCCCAGGATGAGCGCCCCGGCCTGCTTGAGACGGGTGACGGCCGTCGCTTCCGGCCCGCCGAACAGCTCCGGCGGCAGGTCGACGCCCGCCCGTGTCAGGAAGCCATCGGCGTTGTAGATATCCTTGACCCCCACCGGGACGCCAAACAGCGGCGGGCGGGTGGCGGGGTCGGGAAACAGGCGGGTGAGGCTGACCGCATCCCGGCGCAGGCGGTCGAAGCGGCCGTCTTCCGGCACAAACGCCAGCACCTCCGGCTCCGCGGCGGCAAAGTGCGCTTCCAGCTCATCGATCAGGGCGGGCAAATCGGACAGCGCCCGCTGCTGCCAGGCTGCCAGCGTGTGCAGACTGCGCTCGTTGCTTATCATGCGCCTACTTTAACACAGGCGCACTCGCCGGGCCGAAACGTAGTTGGAGGCCGAGCCCGAAGCGCAGCCAACGCCTGCCCTATCAGTGTGGTAAGATAGAGGCCGGGTAAGCTATTATTGAGACAAGTGGGATGTGCATTCTGACGCCCCGCCCGCCCGAAATTCACCATCAGGTCCGCGCCAGCCGCGGTCTAAACTTCACACGTTCAGGCGAAGGAGACTCGAAGATGATTACTCCCGACAGACAAGTCCGAACCACCTGCCCCTACTGCGGCGTGGGCTGCCAGATGACCCTCAACGTCAAAGATGAGTTCATCTACTCCGTCGAAGCGCCGTTCGATGCCGCGCCCAACTACGGCATGCTCTGCGTCAAAGGCCGCTTCGGCACCGACTACGTCAAGCACCCGGGCCGGGTCAAGACGCCGCTCATCCGCGCCAACCGTGAAGAAGGTCGCAGCGCCCCGCCCATCTGGCGCGAAGCCACCTGGGACGAAGCGCTCGACCTCGTGGCCGACGAACTGAGCCGCATCGTCACCGACCACGGCGGCGACGCCATCGCCACCTACGCCAGCGCCAAAGCCACCAACGAAGACAACTACGTCTTCCAGAAAGTCGTCCGCGCCCTGCTGGGCACCAACAACGTCGACCACTGCGCCCGGCTGTGCCATGCCGGTTCCGTCACCGGCCTGCAGCTCTCCATCGGCTCCAGCGCCATGTCCAACTCCATCGCCGAGATGGAAAACCTGGAAGCGTTCATCGTCACCGGCACCAACACCACCGAAACCCACCCGGTCATCGCCAACTTCCTGAAGCGAGCCGTGCGCAAGAACGGGGCCAAGCTGATCGTCATCGACCCGCGCCAGATCGACATGACCGACTTCGCCACCCTCTGGCTGCGCCAGAATCCGGGCACCGATGTGGCCGTCTTCCAGGCGATGGCCCATGTCATCGTCGAAGAAGAGCTGTACGACCGCGACTTCATCGCCGAGCGCACCGAAGGGTTCAACGACTACCTGGAGTCGCTGGAAACGTTCACGCCCGAATGGGCGGAGCAGGTCAGCGGCGTGCCGGCCGAGATCGATCCGCGAGGCGGCCCGCATCTACGCCAACGCCAACCGCGCCGCCATCTACTGGGGCATGGGCATCAGCCAGAGCACCCACGGCACCGACAACACCCTCTCGCTGGTCAACCTGGCCCTGATGTGCGGCCACGTCGGCAAGTCCGGCACCGGCCTCAACCCGCTGCGCGGCCAGAACAACGTCCAGGGCTGCTCCGACAGCGGCGGCCTGCCCAACGTCTACACCGCCTACCAGAGCGTCGCCGACGCCGAGGTGCGACGCAAATTCGAAGCATGACTGGGGCACGACGCTCAACCCCACCCCCGGCCTGACCGCCACCGAAATGGTCGACGGCGCCGTAACAGGCGCGATCAAGGGCATGTTTGTCCTCGGCGAAAACCCGATGATGAGCGAGCCGAACCAGAACCACGCCCGCGCACGCGCTGGAGCAGCTGGACTTCATCGTCTGCCAGGACATCTTCATCAACGAAACCGGCGAGATGGCCGACGTCATTCTGCCCGCCACCAGCTTCGCCGAGAAAGACGGCACCTTCACCAACACCGACCGCCGCGTCCAGCGCTGCCGCGCGGCCGTCGCTCCCGTCGGCGACTCACGCCCCGACTGGGACATCCTCAGCGATCTGGGCCGACGCATCGAAGCAGCGGCTGGGCGTCCAGCTGACGGCCGGCTTCGACTACGACCATCCCGCAGCGATCTGGGAAGAGATGCGCCAGTGTCACCCCCGACTTCTGGGGCATCGACTACGCCCGCATCGAACGCGAGGGCGGCGTCCACTGGCCGTGCCCCAGCCTTCGACCATCCCGGCACGCCGTTCCTGTTCAGCGACGACTTCCCGCGCGGCCGGGGCAAGTTCTGGGAAGTGGAATACGGCACCGACTCCGAACAGCCGGACGAGGAGTACCCGTTCAACCTGAGCACCGGGCGCGTGCTCTACCACTGGCACGGCAGCACCATGACCGGCCGCTCCCGCCTGGAAGACGTCTACCCGGAAGCGGTCTGCGAGATGCATCCCGACGACGCGGCCACACTCGGCCTGGAAACAGGCGATTGGGTCACAATCAGCTCCCGGCGCGGGGCGATCACCCTGCGCGTGCTGGTCACGGGCCGTTCGCCGCAGGGCACCGTCTTCGTCCCGTTCCACTTCGCCGAAGCGGCCGCCAACATGCTGACGCTCGACCGCATCGACGAGCGGGCCAAGATTCCTGATTACAAGAACACGGCCGTCAAGATCGAAAAGACGGCCGCGCCGGAAGGCTGGGATGAAGGGTACGACAAGCGACCTGTTCGACCGCGGAGCGATTAAGGACCCGGTGCAGATACATTAGCTGTCTCACCGACATAGTCTACAAGCGGCAGACAGGCAATGCGCCGTTCGACAGGCGTATCTTTGTCGCGCTATGCTTGCCTGATCGCTGCAATCGTCTATCGTGCGGCAAGCAACACCCCGTCCGTCAAGCAGATTACACCCTATCTCGCCTACAGATGCTAAACTTAGCTTCATAGTGGTTCCAGGCATTGACCTGGAACTGTTTTATCCCGTCAGATAACAGGAGCAGAGGAATATAACATGAGTGGACGTAGCCGATGGTTAACCATCTGTGTGGTTTGTTTCGGGCTGCTGCTAGCAGCTTGTGGTGGTGCCGAAAGCGGAACCAGCGACAGCGGAGCAGCCGACACCGTAGTATCAGACAGTGATACAGGAGCAGCAAGCAGTGGCGACACCACTGTCCGGGTGAAAGAGAATGCAGAATTTGGTTCTGCCCCAGCGCTCGTCCCCGTGATCGCGGAAGATGGTCCCGCCCCGCGCGGCCAGTCCGGACCGAATAGTGACGCAGCCGGCGTATGTCTGAACGCCCAGGAAGCAGAACTGGCGCGCCTGATCAATGAGTATCGCGCTGCCAATAGTCTGCCGCCGCTTCAGGTCTCCAAATCACTGTCGCTGGTCGCCCAGCAACATATCTGGGATAGCAACAATAACCAGGCATCCTGGCCGACCGATCCGAATGGCCGCGAATGCAACCTTCACAGCTGGACGCGCGTCGTCAACCCGGCGCTGCAGCAGGGCACATGGACGGAAGTCTGTTATACAGGCGACCATGCCAATGCCGAGGGCATGTGGAACAAGCCGGGCCAGATTGCCGGATTCCCGGGCCAGGGTGTTGAAAACTCCTATGCAGCAGGGGGCGGCGCGACCGCAGCAGGCGCGCTGGTTGGCTGGCAGAACAGCCCCGGCCACAACGATGTCATTCTCCAGCGCAGCTTCTGGCCCGCCTGGTCATCGATGGGCGTTGGTGTAGGCGGCAATTACGCGCATCTATGGGTAAGCCAGACGGCCGATCCGGCAGGCGAAGCACCCTTGTGCCCCGGCGTGACGGTTGGCGCCCCGACGGTTGAACCGACCGCCGTACCGCCAACGGCCGTACCGCCGACAGCGACAACGGAGCCGACGGCCGTGCCGCCCACCGCCGTGCCCCCGACAGCAGAGCCGACGGCTGTGCCTGCCACAGCAGAAGCAACAACCGCTGCGGCTACGGCGGAGCCGACTGCCGAACCAACGGCCGTACCGCCAACGGATGTGCCGCCCACCGCGGTACCGACTGATGTGCCGCCTACGGCCGTACCGCCGACCGCAGTCCCGCCAACGGCCGCTGCGCCCACGGGTGAGATTCTCAACGAGAACGGCACCATCGCCGCCGGCGCGACCACGCAGCACACGTTCCCCATGACGCAGGGTCTGACCTACACCGTCGTGGTAACACCGTCTGCCGAGTTCGATGTGGACCCGACCTACTCTTGCACTGAAGGTTCATTCTCATTCAGCGGCGGGTTTGACTGGAACTGGGAAGGCGTGGCCGAAACGTTCAACAATACGGCTATCGGAGACGGCTCGTGCACGATTACGGTCGCCGGATACGCCGGCTCGACCGGAACGTATACAATCGTCGTCACAGCGCAGTAGCGCTCTGAGACAAGCTGCGCTGCGGGATGCGCCGGCTCGATCTAAACTGTTGCATTGAGTTTGGCGCATTCCACAGCCGTATGGGAAACCATGCGCTAGAATAGAGTGACTTTTATTGACTGAAGGGGTGATACAACTGTATCGCCCCTTCGCCCATTACGATGCCCGGTCTATGAAACGAGTTCGATTGTCCATCCTGCTTTGCCTGTCTCTGGCCCTTCTCCTGGCTGCCTGTGCCAGCGAACAATCCGCACCTCCAAACACAGAGCCAGCTGGGGAAGCCACGGATTTGCCAACCGAGGAACCGGAACCGGAAAGCCGCCAAGCGAGCGTTAACGAAGACAACTCAACCCTGGTCACCCCGGGCGATTCGACATCCATCGTGGATGAGGAGCCGGAGCAAGCGACCTCGGCAGAGGCGGCTGGCGTCATCTTCTCCGCTCCCTTTGAAGTCCGGCCGGACGGCTTCAGCTTCCGCAACTACTCCACCAGCTACCCAGAAGGTCGCTTCACCGTCAAGGAGCTTCGCGCCCAATTTGGCGATGACGTTTGCTCGCGGATTGACGACGACGGCCGCTGCATCCCCACCGCCGAAGCGCAGCAATGGATCGACGACCGCAACGCCGACATGAGCTACGGTCACTGCATCGGCTTCACCGTCGTCAGCCATCGCCTGGCCGAGCGAGAGATTGAGCCGGCTGTGTTCGCGCCCGACGCCGACGCCACATTCGACCTGGAGCAGACCGTCCCCCTGATGCGCGAGATTTCGGCCAATGGCGCCCTCTACTGGGCGCGGTCGGTCTGGTCCAGCGAAATCGTCGGCTCCCCGCGCGAAGTGCTCGACGCGCTTATCGCACTGGAAGAGCCGGTCGACCTGAGTATCTACCTGCCCGGGCTGGTGGGTGGTCACAGCTTGTTGGCCTATGGCGTCGAAGAAGTTGCTCCGCAGCAGTACCGCATCAACGTCTACGACAACAACTTCCCCGGCCAGGAACTGTTTGTCGAAGTCGATTACGCGGCCAACAGCTGGCGCTACGACCAGGGCGCGGTCAACCCCGACATGACATCGTTCCCGTATGAGGGAGATGCCACCACTGAAACGCTGCGCTTCATCCCTCTCACTGCCTACAACAATGTCAGCTGCCCGTTCTGCGTGCTCAGCACGCCCGCCGGTCCGGAGGAAGAAGCCGATGAAGGGTTCACGCTGCTGACCCTGTTAGGCGACGGTGAAGCGCTTGTCACCACCGCGCTCGGCAGCATCGGCGTCGTCGCCGGTGAAATCATCAACGAGATCCCTGGCGCTACGCTGCTTTTCGGCCGCGGCCAACTGGCCGCCAATGACGCACCGGACATTGTGCTCCCCGCCGGCCTCGACTATACGGTCGAGTACACCGGGCTGGAGCGCGTCTCCAGCATGAGCCAGGGCTATTCGATTACGCTCGCCGACCTCGTTCCGACCTCCGAGGAAAGCTCCCTGATTGTGACGCTGGAGGACCAGACTCTGGAGTATGTGGCGGGCAACGACCAGAAACCGGTCATCAGGACGACGGTGCGCGACGAGGAGGCGACCTACTCCGTGGCCCTGCTCGATGTCGATTTCAGCGACGGCCAGAGCGTCTCAATGGGCGCGGCCGGGACGGGCAACGGGCTGGAGATTAGCAGCAATGACGCATCGATTTCCGGCGGCACCTTGTTGATCGCCCGGCTGACCGAAGAGGACGAAGCCATCTTTGCCACCTCGTCGCTGAATATTGAGGATGGCGGCAGCGTGGCCCTCGATATCGCCACCTGGGACGGCAGCGGCAGCATCGACATCTACAGCGATGAGGACGGCGACGGCGAGTTTACCGAAGAGCCGGACAACCTCTTGAACGAGCCGCTGACCGACATCCTGCAGCAGAGTGACAACGACCAGGCCGGGCAGATGATCAACAAGCTCAGCCCGTTCCTCGGCAGCCAGGGGATCGAGACACTGCTGGAAGGCCTGACCAGCCAGCAGCTCTCCTGGCGGGAAATGGGCGAGATCATCCAGCAGTTTGATCTGACCGACGAGCAGCTCGTCCGCTTGCTGGAGGCGCTGGAGCTGTCGACCCCGGACCTGGCGGAACTGCTCCACGCCCTCGCTCTGGGAGCGGACCGCCTGGATATGATCATCGAAACCCTCGACCTCGACCCCGACGTCGAGGCTACGCTGCGTGACTATCTGGCCGACCTCGCGTTGTACCGGGCCATCATCATCGACTGGGAGTTCATGGACAGCGACGATATGGGCGAGCTGGCCGAACTGATCAACGACCGCGAGCTGGTGGTTGAGCAGGTGGTCCAGCTGGTCCCCCGGCTGCGGCTCTCCGAGCCGGACCAGGTCCTGCTCGTCTCCGGGTTGGCCCTGAGCGACGCTGAGCAAGCCCGGGTCATTGCCGAGCTGGGTCTGGAACTTGAGTCCGCACCGGTTGTCCGACCGACCGCCACCCGAACGCGGCAGCCCACCCCGACCGCGACGCGGAGCGCCACCATCACCCCCACGGCCACCGTGCGGCCGCCCACGCTGACGGCGACACCGGCCACCACGCCGTCCGCAGGTGCAGGCACGCCGACCATGCCGGCACCCACGACCACACCCGCGCAGGATGGGTATCCCGGCGCGCCCCCGCCGCCAACAGCCACACCCGCGCCGTATCCCTATCCGTATCCAGGGCCGCTGCCGTCGCCCACGCCGACGCCACCACCGGCCGCCGCGTATCCGTATCCCGGCCCGCAGGCCAGCCCCACGCCTGCTTTCCAGTCGGTTGCCTTCTGCTCCGGCGACAACTTGCGCGTCATCGCGGAAGAACCAAGCTGGGTTGATGCGGCCGTTCAGATCTGGGCCGGCGAGGTGCTGTTGATAGAAGGGGTGACCGGCGGGGAAAACGAAGCATTCGAAGCGACCTTCACCGGCCCCGGCACCTGGGAGGATCTGTTCATCCTCTCGTCCATCAACCCCAAGCGGGTGCCATTCCGAACGCCGATTACCTGCCCGTAGCCAACGAGCCGCGACAGGGCCGGACAGGCCAACCAAAAAAACCAAGCAGCCCGGATTGCATGCAAGAGCCAATCCGGGCTTTTTGTCATCTGCTGAAGGGAAAATTGCCGACGTGGCGTGCCGGTGGCTCCGTGCGAGAGGTCAGAAAGCACGGTAGCCGGCTTCACCACCATTGGCAAAGCCGGCCACCTGTGCTATCACTAACGCGCCGGTGATGAAACCGCTTTCTCTGCCCACAAGCATCGAGTCAGCGTTATTGCCGGTAACCCTACTTATGTCAGGAAGTGGTCACTCTCCAGCCTGCTTCCACGTACGCGTTAGGTAACACGATCGCCAGCCAACTCACGATATGCGTAAGTCAGTGAAGGGCAGTACCTACACCGCCACCAGCACCGCCTCTTCTTCTTCCTTCGCCCGCGACGCCTCAATGTTGAGGCGATATGACAGCAGCAAAGCCACGAACAGCATGCCGATCTCCATTGCGAAGACGGCTGCATACGCCGTGAAAGTACTGCCGGTCAGCTCGCCCACGCCGGCGACCACGCCGCCGCCCATCAGGCTGCCGATCGCCCGGCCAAGCTGGTTGGCCACGCCCCAGACGCCCAGCAAGACGCCGGCCCGCAGGATCGAGGTGAAGTTGATCACAATCGACAACATACCTGCACCGGCCATGCCCGTCGCCAGACCCATCACCAGCACCAACGCCCGAAACGCTGTCACATTGCCGGCGATGCCTGTGGCAATCAGCCCGCCAAAGACCAGCATGCTCAGCATCAGCCCGACGCGCAGTACCGTCATATAGCCCAGCCAGCGAATCAGCACCCAGCCAGACAACAACATCGAGGCCATCAGCCCCAATCCCCAGAAGACCGTTAGCTGCGACGTCTGGCCGATGTCCATGCCCAGCACAAGCGCGCCGTACGGCTCCAGGAACACATCCTGGGCCAGCGTGCCCACGAAGGCGAACATCACCAGGACGAAGAACAGGCGCACCTGCTTGTCGCGGAAAGACGATGTCGCGAATGACTTCGCGGAACGGCGTCTCGCGGGCGAGGTTGGCCGACACCTCGACCATCTCCGAACGCGGTTCCGCACCCAGCACGGCCACGATCGACAACACAAACGCCAGCGTCGCCATCCCAATCGTCACCATCATCAACTGCGCCGGATTGTAGGTGCTCAGGAGCTGACCGATGATGCCCGCGCCCAAGGTCAGGCCGAAGACCGTAGCCACTTCATAGGCGGTCATCGCCCGCGAGCGTGCCTGGCCCTGGAAGCGGTCGGACAACAACGCCTGCCACGAGTTGTGGGCCAGGTTGCGGCCAATACCGTAGACGATAAACATGAACGCGATCGCCAGTAAGAGGACGGCGCTGTTCACCGAGCCTGTGGTCGCCAGCCAGGTGACCAGACACGGCCGCCAGCCCGACCACCAGCGCGCCCAGCATGATATACGGCTCGCGACGGCGTCCGGCCAGCGGGTAGCCGTCAGACCGGTAGCCCAGCCACACCCGCACCGGGGCGACCAGATCGGGCAGGGCAAAGAACAGGCCCACCCACAATACACTGAAGCCGATATCGGCGATCATCACCCGGTTCAGCGTGCTGCCCATCAGGGCGCCAATCATGCCGTAGCTCAACGGAAACAGCGCCATACGCAAAACATTGATAACCTGCAGTACCACGATTCATTTCTTCTACCTCGATGATAAAGTTTGGATGGAAGTGGCAGCGCCGTCTTGGGGGACTGGCTCATCCAGCTTCCGCAAAATCCGGGCCGCCGTCTCGCGGCCCTGCTTCACACAGTCGGGCACGGCCAGGCCGTAGTACGACCCGCCGCAGACAGACAGCCCCGCGGGCAGCGCCGCTTCGATGGCCGCCACGCGCTCAAGGTGGCCGACATCGGCCTGGGCGTAGCTGCCCGGCCAGCGAGCCAGCCGGTAGCCAACCGGCTCGGCCGTGATGCCCAACAGCTCGCGCAGCTCGTCGCTCGTGATCTGGGCCACCTCCGCTTCCGGCAGCGTCGCCAGAGACGGATCGCCGCCGCCGAAGAAGACCCGCAGCAGAACCATACCCTCCGGCGCGCGCGAGGGTATCTTGGCCGACGTATAGACGACGGCATCAATGCGCCGCCCTTCCCGCCGGGGAACCATCAGCCCGGTCAGCGGCGCGTCCATCCGGAACGTGTCCGCCCGGTAGCCGAACGAGATGGTGCCGATCGAGTTGTGACGGATCTGGCGCAGGAAGGCGGCCGCCTCCGGCGCGTCGTCTGCCAGCAATGTCGCCGCGACATTGGCCGGAACGGCCAGGATGACCGCGTCCGCCCGGAACGTTTCATCTCCGGCGCTGATGGCCCAGCTATCACCCACCTTCTCCAGCGCCGTCACGGCCGTATTCAGCCGCAGATCGGCATCCAGCTGGTCGACGAGCGCCGCGATCAACTCCTGCGCGCCGTCCCGAAAGCCGATGAAACGGTGGGGCGGCGGGTTGCCGACGGCCACCGGCTGTTTGCCGGCTCGGGCGCGGGCCAGCGTGGCCAGGAACAGGCTGCGGTGTTCCGCTTCCATCTGGCGCATCACCGGCGACGTCACCAGAATGCTCTGCGTCTCCGGATTGGTGTTGTAGATGCCGCCCAGCACCGGCCCGACGAACTTGTCGAGCGCCTCACGCCCTAACCGCCGCGACACAAAGTCGGCCAGCGATTCGTCGCCGTCGTCCCCCTTGCCCGGCATGAGCGGCTCAGCCAGCAGGCGCAGCTTGCCGCGACCCGACATGAGCGGCGAGCGTACAAAGCTGACCGGGTCGAGCGGCAGCGCTGCGGACGGCCGTTGTCCAGCACATACGTCCCTCGCGCTTCGCTGCCGGGATCAATCACCCGATCTTGCAGGCCCAGCTCACAGACCAGGTCCCAGATCTCGCGCTTGCGCGTCACGAAGGTCTCCGGTCCGGCGTCAATGATAAAGTCGCCTCCGTCTGGCCCCGGCATCGTCTGGGTCAGCACCTTGCCACCCCATCTGTCATCTCGTTCGAGAACAATAAGGTTTAGTCTGTCGCCTGCTCGCTGTTGCAGCTCCCAGGCAGCGCTTAGACCCGTGATGCCGCCGCCAATGATGGCGACAGTCGGTTTGTTATCTTGATTCATAAAGCTCCTCATGAGGGCCAGTCCCGTTCACGGAAGGTGTACCGGTTGCGCCTAACCCCAATTGGGCCTGGTGCCGGACGATCTCCGCATCGCTGGGCACACCAACTATCTGCGGCTCCAGCCAGCCGCCCAAATTCGACTCGACCAGCGACGCCAGCAATGCGATATGATCGGGATGATCGTTAAGCGCGGGAATATAGTTCAGCGTGCCGCCACCCGCTTCCTCAAAGCTGAGCCGCCCTTCGTGGCCAATCTCGTCTACCGTCTCCAGACAGTCGGCCGAAAAGCCGGGGCAGATGGCGTCGACATGGCCCAGCCCTTCGGCTCCCCCACGCTTCCAACGTCTTGTCCGTGTATGGTTGTAACCATTCCGTCGGACCAAATCGCGACTGGAACGTGGCCGTCCACATCTCCGGCGCAAGGTCCAGCGCCTCTGCCACCAACCGGGCCGTCTTCTGGCATTCGCAGTAGTACGGATCGCCTTTCAGGAAGTAGTCGCGAGGGATGCCGTGGAACGACATGAGCAGTCGCTCCGGCGTGCCTGTTTTCGCCCATTGGGCGCGAATCGACGCTGCGATCGCCTGAATGTAGAGCGGGTGATCATGGTAATGGTTGACCGTCCGCAGCTCCGGCACCCAGCGCCAGCTCTTCAGCTCGTCGAACACCGCGTCGAGCGACGTGGCCGTGGTCGTGGCGGAGTACTGCGGGAAGAGCGGCATCACCAGCACGCGCCGCACATTGGCTCGCTCCAGTTCGCGCAATCCCGCCGCAATCGACGGCTCGCCGTAGCGCAGCCCAGAGGCGACGACCAGCGGCGTATCGGGCAGCCGGTCGGCCAGATCGGCCTGCAAGGCAGCAGCCTGCCGCCGTAAGATCGCCAGCAGCGGCGACCCGTCCTCGCCCCAGATGCGCTCATACAGCCTGGCCGACCGGCGCGGGCGGGTGTTCAGAATAACGCCGTGCAACAGCGGCTTCCAGTACAGGTTGGAATACTCAATAACGCGGTCGTCGCCGAGAAATTGGGCCAGATACGGCCGCAGGGCTGCTCCGGTCGGCGCCTCGGGTGAACCAACATTAGTCAACAAAACGCCCACGGGTTCAGTGGACCGGTGGGCGGGTGGTGTGGGTGATCGGTAGCTCATGATCGGGGATCATTCTCTCCTTTGGTTCCTAGCCTTACTCGTAGGCCGCGGCAATCGCCAGTTCAACCTCGTTCAGGATCTCGTTTAGACGGCCAAGCAAGCGACCCTGCTCGCTGGTTGAGATGGTCAGGGCGTCGGGCAGGTCGAAGACGGTCTGGAGGAGTGTGGTGCGAAAGAACAACGCCGCGCTGATGGCGGTGGCGACCGGCATGCCCATGGACACGGCATTGTTGCCATAGACGGCGCCAACCTGGCGAGCCTCGACCAACAGTCCCGTTCTGTCGGAGTCTCCATTCACATACTGGAGGATAAGCCCCATCAGGCGACTGCCCAAAGCGCGTTTCTCAAGCCGGTGGGCCGGCTCGAACGCGGCCAGCCACGGTCGCGTCTCCTGCCCTGCCAACTCGCGGCGCGTCTGCGTCAGCGCCGTTTCCGACCAGACCACACTCGCACCGGTCGCTGCCGGCAGATAAAGCGTGGGCGTTGCCAGCGCCTCCAGATCGCGGAGGGCGAAACGGCGGTGTCCACCCGGCGTTAGCATATACGGCACCCGCCCGTCCTCTGCCCAGCGGCGCAGCGTGTTGGGATGAACCCCCAACCGCTCCGCTGCCGCACCCAGCGCCAACCATTTGTCCCGCTCACCCATGACGCACCCTTCCTATAAACCATACTAAAACGCACAAATAGTATGCAAATCTCCCCAAAATATATAAAGTGACAGATGTCATTGAACCTACATGACAAATGACACCTGATGACCACCCTCGCCCGTCTTATCAAACAGTTGTTGCCTGCCGGTCAACCCTTTGGAATAATGACACCATGTCACAACCTATTGCCCTCCAACTATATACAGTGCGCGACCAACTGAGTCATGACTTTGAAGGCGTCATCCGGCAGGTAGCCGCCATCGGCTACGCCGGGGTCGAGACCGCCGGATTTCCGGACGGAACCACACCCGCCAACGCCAAAGCGCTCTTCGACGAGCTGGGGCTGGTCGTTTGCTCCGCCCACAGCCCGCTGCCGCTGGGCGAGGATGCCGAACGCGACATAGCCACCATTGCCGCGTTGGGCAGTGACCGTCTGGTCAACGGCTATCTACCGCCGGAGCATTACGCGTCGCTGGACGAAACTTACCGGACGTGCGACTTGCTGAACGAAGCGGCCGCCGTCGCTGCGCGCAATGGCCTGAAGTTGGGAGTGCATAACCATTGGTGGGAGTTCGAGCCGCTGCCAGACGCAGGCGGCCGCCGCCCCTATGAAATCTGGCTGGAGCGGCTGGACCCCGCCATCTTCTTCGAGCTTGACCTGTACTGGGTGCAGGTTGGCGGCATGGACCCAGGCGCGGCGCTGAGCATCTTCGGCAACCGGGCGCAGCTGATGCACGTCAAGGACGGCCCGGCCGACACCCCGGAGTCAGCGATGACAGCCGTGGGGACAGGCAACGTCGACTACAGCGCCCTCATCCCAACCGCCACCGCCGCCGACTGGCTTATCGTCGAGTTGGATCGCTGCGACGGAGACATGATGACGGCCGTAGCCGATAGCTACACGTATCTGACAGCACAAGGATTGGGCCATGGACGTCGTTAACATCGGGATCATCGGCGCGGGAAACATCAGCGACGCTTACGTCACCGGCTGTCGCCAGTACGACTATCTGAACGTCATGGCCATCGCCGACATTCGCACCGAAGCGGCCGAGGCGAAAGCAGCCGTCCACGATATCCCCCACGCTTACACCGTCGACGAACTACTGGCCGACGAGCGGATTGACGTGGTCATCAATCTGACCATCCCCCACGCCCACGCGGAAGTCAGTCTCGCGGCCGTTGAAGCAGACAAGCACGTCTACAGCGAAAAGCCGCTGGCGATCACCCGCGAAAACGGCCGGGCGATTCTCTACGCGGCCCACGGCCGCGGCGTTCGGGTCGGCTGCGCGCCCGACACATTCCTGGGTGGCGGCCTCCAGACATGCCGCCAGCTCATCGACGAAGGGGCCATCGGCACGCCGGTGGCGGCAACCGCCTTCATGCTGGGGCACGGGCCGGAAGGATGGCACCCGAACCCGGACTTCTTCTACCAGATGGGCGCCGGGCCGCTGTTCGACATGGGACCGTACTACGTGACTGCGCTGGTCCATTTGCTCGGACCAGTCGCCGCAGTGTCGGCCATGACCCGCATCTCCTTCCCGGAGCGCATTATCACCAGTGAACCGCACCACGGGGAGATCATTCGCGTCAAGGTGCCCACCCACGTCGCCGGAACACTGGCCATGCAGTCCGGACCCATCGCCACAATGATTACGAGTTTCGACGTCTGGGGCCACAACCTGCCGCGGATTGAGATCTACGGCTCAGAGGGAACGCTCAGCGTGCCCGACCCGAACACCTTTGGCGGGCCAGTGCGTCTGCTGCGTGCGGGAGAAAGCACGTGGGAGGAGATCCCGCTGCGTCTGGAGGAAAGCAGCCGTGGCATTGGCGTGGCCGACATGGTCCTGGGCATCCACCATGACACGCCCCACCGCGCCTCCGGCGAGCAAG
The DNA here is from genome assembly GCA_963715935.1 of uncultured Chloroflexia bacterium. Taxonomy (GTDB): domain Bacteria; phylum Chloroflexota; class Anaerolineae; order Promineifilales; family Promineifilaceae; genus Promineifilum. Next base: position 244,613 of record CAVQSM010000017.1, read on the forward strand.
CGTCCCACGTGCTGGACGTGATGCACGCCTTCTACGAAGCGTCCAACAGCCGCAAGCAAGTGGCTATCCACAGCCCCTGCACCCAGCCAGCTGCACTGCCAGCCGGAGGGCTGCCCCGGTCGCTGGCTTAGCCCGGTCAGGAGGTTAGCCGAATTGATTGGTGCTGTTTGGAGCCGTCCTCGCTGTTCAGACAACTACCTACGACTCGTTCTCCATGAGGTAACGCAGATCCGCCAATATCGCCTCGTCAGGGGTGTCGTGGGAAAAGGCGAGGCGCGCGTTCCCGTCCGGGTCAATCAGGAACGTCCGCGACGAATGGTCGACCAGATAACCGGTGGCGGCGGACCCCTCGTTGCGAGCATAGTACAGCCCGAACGGCTGCCCGGCGGCCGTAATGTCCAGGTCTGTCCCCGACAGCCCTACAAAGGTCGGGTCAAACCGCGTCACGTAGTCTGCCAACTGTTCCGGCGAATCGCGCTCCGGGTCGACCGTCACCATGATGACCTGCATCTGGTCGGCGTCTTCCCCTAGCTGCTCGCGCACCCGGGCCAGATTGGCCAGCGTAATGGGGCACACATCAGGGCAGAACGTGTAGCCGAAGTAAAGAAAGACGTACTCGCCCTGGAAGTCAGACAGACTGACCTCCGTCTCCACACCGTCCTGCATCGCCGTCAAGGTGAAGTCAGGCACCGGCTGCGGCGGGTCCAGCGTCGCGGCGCTGAACTCATGCGGCGGCGCTGCGCAGCCCGCCATTACCAGCACCGCCACGAACAACGCCATCAGGCGCATCCATTTTTTCGTCATAAGCTTCCTCAGTTCCCCCTGGTAGAAGCGCGGGTGACGGTGCAGCGATACTGGTCGCCATCAGCCACCACACCCACATTGAACCGGTCGGTCGCCCGGCGGCCGTCCGGCAGTTCGGCGTCGACGGTAAGCACCCAATCGCCGCCCATGGTCCATTCGAACGGAATGTCGTAGACGCCGTCGCGGACGCGATCGGCCTCGCCCAGCACCGGCAGCATCCCGGCGTGGCTCATGTCGCCCCGCACGCGAACGGTCGCATCCTGAACCGGATTCCCCGCTTCGTCCCGGAGTTCGACATGCAGCGTGGCCGGGCCGCTGACGGGCGCAAACAAGGGGGTGATGAGATCGATCTGGAGGCCGGAGTCGGCCGTTGCCTGGCGGCTGACACGCTGGCAGCCGGCCACCGCCAGCAGGGCAGCCAGCGCCAGCAGCCAGACCGCCACGCGACGCGGAAGAAGCGGACGGGTGCTCAATGCAGCTTAGCTCCCATCCTCCATCTCTTCCATCTCGCCTTCTTCCATATCATCCATGCCTTCCATGTCATCCGAATGCATGCCATCCATGTCGTCCATGTCCATGTTGGCTTCGCCCGGCGGCACCACCTCAGCCATCACCCGCATCTCGCCGGCGTTCTCGAAAACCAGCGTCACCGGCACTTCATCACCGACGGCAAATTCGGCCGTCTTGCCGATGCACATCACATGCAGGCCGCCCTGTTGCAGCATGACCATGTCGCCGGCGGGCACCTCAATGCGGTTGCCATCCACCTGGCGCATGCGCATCACGTCGCCGTCCATCGACATCTCATGCAGCTCGACCGCGTCGCAGCCGGGAACGGCCGCATCGATGAGCGCGTCGTCCTCGTCGGAGCCGTTCATGATGCGCATGTAGACCGCGCCGGTGTCGCTGGGCAGCGTCAGATTGGCCTGGACATTGTCCACGCTCAACGCCTCGCCCATCGTGGCGGCCATCTCGTCAGCATCACCATCTGGTTCCGCTGCTGCGCCGCCGCAAGCGGCCAACAGCAAACCAAAAAGCAGAACAACAAGCAGAACAGGTTGGTATGTCAGTTTCTTCATAATCATTAGACTCCCCAGTCTTCATTTGTGCACGATTGCACAAGGCAGATTATAGAGAGGCGGACAGCAGAGGCAACCAATCGCGCGGCAGCGTAAGCAAGCCCTAACCCGGCGCAGCGCGCCAGGCTACGCCTCCCAAACAAGCACCTCGCCCTGCCCGCCCAGCAAGACGCTGCCGGGGAAGACGCGCAGCCGCCACGGCTCCAACCGCAGCCCGGCGAAGGCGTCGGCTGTCGGGCTGGTCCACGCCGGAATGAGCGAGGGATCGTAGCCCACCGGCTCCGGCCCGTTCGCCAGAAGGTCCCACACCATCTGCCGCCCGGCGTCGTCGAAGATCCACTCAGCACGGCACTCGGCCACGCACGTGTCTTGCGACGGAGCCCAATAGTTGACAGAGACATAGGGGCTATGAGCCAGATGGGCGCGCTTCGTCTCGGTCGGACCGGTGGCGATATAGCCAACCAGGGTCTCACCGTCCCACTGCCAGATCGGGTGCAGCACGCGCGAACGCGGCCGGTTCTGGCTGTCGATGGTAGCAACGCTGGCCCAGACAATGCGATGGGCCATCTCGACAAACGCAGGGGCGACGGAAGACAGGTCAGTCATAACTCAGCTCCTTGTGCTGACAATCTTGATCGGACAGATTTGCTATCATAACACAGGCGGTGGCAGTCTCCTTCAGGTAGCGCAAGGCGGGCGGTGCGGGCATAATGGCCGCGCGATTAGTGAGAATAGAGCCCACAAGGATAAGTACGATCCTATGACAAAGAGCATCGTCATCACCGGCAGCACCAGAGGCATCGGCTATGGCCTGGCCGACGAGTTTCTGAAGCGGGGCTGCCAGGTCATGGTTAATGGCCGTTCACAGAAGAGCATCGACAACGCGGTAGCCTCTCTATCGGCCGCCCATGGAACCGACCGTCTGGCCGGAACACCCGGCGACGTCACCAGGCCTGAAGACCACCAGGCGCTGTGGGATGCCGCCGCTGCCGCCTTTGGCAAAGTCGACATCTGGATCAACAACGCGGGCATCGGTCACCCGCAGACGATGGTCTGGGACCTGCCGGTAGAGACGGTCAGCCAGGTGGTCGATATCGACCTGAAAGGCATGATCTTCGGCTCGCAGGTCGCCATTCGCGGCATGCTGGCGCAGGGATTCGGCTACCTCTACAACATGGAAGGGTTCGGCAGCAACGGCCGTGTCCGGCCCGGTCTCAGCGTCTATGGCAGCACGAAGGCAGGCTTGACGTTTCTAACGCGGTCCCTGGTGGCCGAGACCAAGGATACGCCGGTCAAGGTCGGCACCCTCAGCCCTGGCATCGTCATCACCGACTTTATTACCGACCAGTACAAGGACGATCCCGAAGGGCTTGAGCAGGCCAAGGGCATCTTCAACACGCTGGGCGACAGGGTGGAGACAGTCACGCCCTGGCTCGTCGAGCAAGTGCTCAGCACCGAAAAGACCGGGGCCGAGATCAATTGGCTGACGACCAGCAAGACACTCGGCCGCTTCATGATGTCGCCGTTCAAGAAACGGGATTTGTTCGACTGAGCGAGACCCGCCCCCATGACCAGCCGCCTCGTCTTCGATTCCGTCGGCCGTTCCCGCCACCAGCTGGCACTCACCTACCGTTATGATGGGCCAGTTGTATCGGAGGAACAGAAGGCGGCCGCTCGCCCTGTCCCGCCCCTGGGCGCCATCCCCCACGAGCTGTACGACCAGATTCGACCGTAAATGGTGGCTCGGGCAGAGGCGGAGCGGGCGCATGTGCAGGCAATACTAGAGTAGAGCCCATGACAGCATCACAGCACTCAGAGATAGGCCCGCCTATCCTACCCTTCCCCGATGCGGCCGCCTGGGAAGCGTGGCTGGTCCGCGAACATACCGAGCAGGACGGCGTCTGGCTCCAGTTCGCCAAGAGGAAAAGCGGGGTGCCGTCGGTCACCTACGAGGAAGCGGTGGAAGTCGCGCTCTGCTACGGCTGGATCGACAGCCAGAAGAAAGGGTACGACGAAACCTACTGGCTGCAGAAGTTCACACCGCGTCGGCCGAACAGCAAATGGTCACAGAGCAACCGCGAACGCGTCGAACGGCTGTTGGCCGAAGATCGCATGCAGCCCGCCGGCCTGCGCGAGGTGGATCTGGCGAAGGCAAACGGCCAATGGGACGCCGCCTACGCCGGGCAAGCCGCTGCTGTCGTCCCGCCCGACCTGCAAGCCGAGCTGGACGCCAACCCGCAGGCAGCCGCTTTCTTCGCCAGGCTGACGAGCGCCAACCGCTACGCCATTCTCCACCGCCTGGAAACAGCCAAAAAACCGGAAACACGCCAGAAGCGCCTGCGCCAGTTCGTCGAGATGCTGGAGCGCGAGGAGACGATCTACCCCCAATGACGCGCTACACCGCCTTCCTCCGGGCCATCAATGTCGGTGGCCACCGCAAGATCAAGATGGCCGACCTGCGTACCCAGTTGGAAGCGCTTGCCCTGGAAAACGTCGCCACGCTGATCGCCTCCGGCAATGTCGTCTTCGACGCAACCGAGAGCGACCCCGCCGTGTTGGAACAGCGCATTGAGGCGCAGCTGGCCGAAGCCAATGGCTTCGAGGTCCCCACATTCGTGCGCACCGGGCAGGACCTGACCGCCCTCGCTGCGGCCGACCCGTTCGGCGCGGAAGCAGCCCACGAAGACGCCACCACTTACCTCGCCTTCTTGCGGGCCACGCCCAACCCGAACCAGGCAGCCGCCGTGCTGGCGCTGCAAAATCCAGTCGACACCTTCCATCTCGACGGCCGCCATCTCTACTGGCTGCGTCGCCGCGACCGCGGCACTTCGGTTCTGGAGAAGACGCCCTTGGAAAAAACAGTGGGTATTGAAATGACGATGCGCAACATGAACACCATCCAGAAGATGGTAGAGCGCTATCTGGCCGGCGACCGCTAGGAGCTGGAACACAGCCGATGCAGCTAGCCACCGCCCGCCTCGTCCTTCGTGATTTCACCGCCGAGGATTGGCAAGCCGTCTTCGCCTACCAGACCGACCCGCTCTACCTGCGCTACTATCCCTGGGCGGAGCGCACAGCCGAGGACGTGCAGGCGTTTGTTGAGAGACAAATACGACCGCAGCGGACCCAGCCGCGCTTCAAGTTTCAGTTGGTTATAACACTCAGGGAGAACGGCCGCCTCATCGGCAACTGCGGCCTGCGTATGGAGTCGCCAGATTCATTCGAAGGCGATATCGGTTATGAGCTGGACCCGGCCTATTGGGGCCACGGTTACGCTACCGAAGCGGCGCGAGCAATGGCCGCCTTCGGGTTTGATACGCTGAAACTCCACCGTATCTTTGCCCACTGCATTGCCGACAACGTAGCGTCGGCCCGCGTTCTGGAGAAGGTCGGCCTGCGCCAGGAAGGACGACTGCGCGACAAAGAGCGGTTCAAGGGACGCTACTGGGACGTCCTGCTCTACGGCATGCTTGAAAGCGAGTGGAAATCATCGTGAGTGGCGGATCGCTGGCCGGGCGCGTCTGCACACCACCTCCGATTCAGGCTACAACTCCTGTACCGTCGCCAGGTTGAGCGCCGATCCCAGGCTGAGCTGTTCTCCCTGGGCCACAAGACGGTCGAATTCCGCTTCCCCCAGCGCATCGCGCAAATGAGAGCGAGTGCGTTCTACTTCCGTGCGATCAGCCGGCCACCAGGCCGCGCCGGAGGACGCCATCTGTCCGTCTGCCGCACCCAGCAGTTCCGCCGCCCATGCTAAACGCGACCCACCAGCGGCAGCAACGGCCGCCAGCCCAGCCAGACATTCAGCCATGCCGCGCTTGTTTCCCAGCCGCCGAAACGCCGCCAAACTTTCGCGGAAACTTGCTTCGGCAGCCGTCAGGTCTTGATCGTGCAGGGCCATATAGCCGGACGTATGCACCAGCCGGGCATGGTCACCCTGGGCATCGGCCTGCCGGTATGACGCCTCCGTCGCTTCATAGTAGGGACGGGCGTCTTCATAGCGTCCCTGCGTCCGGGCCACCTCGCCGAAGTTGTTGAGACAAAAAGCGATCTGCCATTCGTCGCCAATCTCCTGGGTCATCGGCTGCGCTTGTTCCAGCCAGCGCAGCGCCATGTCGAACTGACCCAGCCCCAGAGCGGCGTTGGCCAGATGCACTAATGTTGTCGCCTGTCCCCACTGATTGCCCGCTTCGTCGAACCGTTCGGTCGCCTGCAAGAAGTGACCGTATGCCTCCTGATCGCGGCCCTGATTGAGCAGACACACTCCGTAGCTCATCTCCAGCGTGGCTTGAAGGAAGTCGTCGTCCAGTTCTGCGGCGATGATCTCCGCCTGTTCGGCTCGTTCGACCGCTACGGCAAGGTCGCCCTCCCACATAGCCATCAGGGCGGCCGACATCGTCGATGCTGCTTCAGGCATGCCGCTCACGCCTGCGCAAGCGACCATACTGCGCTCGCTCCAGGCCCGTCCTTCGTGGAAGTGGCCGTAGCGGTACCAGAACCAGGAGAGAAAGATCGTCATCATGCCGGAGAGCGGCGCCAGTTCTGGATCGGCCAACGACGTATCAAGGGCGGCCCGGAAGTTGTCATGCTCCGCTTCGATCCGAGCCAGCCAACCGGCCGTGGCCCCGGAAAAGAGCGCCATGCCTTTCTCGGCGGCTTCCAGAGCAAAGTAGCTGGCGTGCGCCTTACGCATCACCGGCAGATTCGCCCGACTCCTCCAGCTTTTCAAGCGCATAGTCTCGAATCGTCTGCAGCATGGCGAAGCGCGGCTCGTCGTCTATTGTTTCTATCTGACGCACCAGGCTGCTATTGAGGAGCGTTTCCACACCGGCCAACAAGTCGAGCTTATCTTCCGGGTCCACGACTGCTTCGGCACTTTCCAGCGTAAAACTACCGACAAAGATACCCAGCCGCACGAACAACGCTTGCTCGTCCGGCGACAACATCTCGTAGCTCCAGTCAATCGCCGCGCGCAGCGTCTGTTGGCGCTCGGGCAAATCTGCCGCGCCACCTACCAGCAGCTTGAGACTGTCGTCAAGGCGCTTGAAGATGGCCGGCGGCGGCAGAAGCCGCACCCGTGCCGCAGCAATTTCAATGGCCAGAGGTAGTCCATCCAGACGGCGCACAATACCGGCTACACTGGGAGCGTTGTCATCAGTTAGCGCGAAAGAGGGCTTGGCCGCCTGCGCTTGCTGCACAAACAACTGCACCGCCGGGTATGCCAGCACTTCCTCCCCGAGCAGGGCGGGATCATCAGGCGGCACGGGCAGCGTCGACACCGAATAGACATGCTCACCGCGCAGATTGAGGACGATGCGGCTGGTGGCCAGCACGCGCACGCCCGGCGCAGCCTGCAGCAAGTCAGCCACCAGCGGGGCAGCGGCAATCACCTGCTCCAGATTGTCCAGAATCAGCAGCATATTCTTGCGGGCCAGGACATCCTTCAGATTGTCCAGCGGCGGGCGGCCGCCTCCTTCGCGCAAGCCGAGGGCATGGGCAATGGTCGTGGCCACCAGCCCGGGATCGGTAATGGGCGCCAGGTCAACGAAATAGACGCCGTCGCCAAAGTCATCAAGCATATGCTGGCCCGTTTCCAGGCTCAGACGGGTCTTGCCCGTGCCTCCGGGGCCAATCAAGGTCACCAGGCGCACGCCTGGCTTGCGCAGCAGCGTGGCCAGTTCAGCCGTTTCGCGCTGGCGGCCGATCAGCGCGGTTGGCGCTTCCGGTAGATTGCTCAGCACCGCCTCGGCCGATTGCAGCGGTGGAAAGCTCGACGGCAATCCCTCGATCGATAGCTCGTAGATGGTCTCCGGACGGCTAAGTCCCTTGAGCGAAAAGGTGCCCATCTCGAGCAAGGACAGGTCTGGTGGCAGCTCGTCGCGCACCAGCTCGGCGGTTGCCTGTGACAGCAAGGCCTGACCGCCGTGCCCCAGACCGCGAATACGGGCACAGCGGTTGACGGTAGAGCCATAGTAGTCGCCCAAGCGCAGATCGGTCGTTCCAGTGTGCAGGCCGGCGCGAACGCGGATGACCAGCGATTGCTGATCGAAGGCGGCATTGAGCGCTCGCTGCAGCGCAGCGACGGCACGGACAGCGTCGCCCGGGCGCTCGAATACGGCGAAACGACTGTCCCCTTCGCCACGCGGTCGAACGATGTGCCCTGCATGGGCAGCCACTGCTTCTTCAGTCAGCGCATCATGCTCGACCATCGCCGCACGCATCAACGCCGGCTGCTCTTCCCAAAGCGCAGTCGAGCCTTCAATATCGGTCATCAGAAACGTCAGAGTTCCAGTCGGTAGGTCAGGCATGATCGATCAAGTTTGTCAGTAGACGACGTAGCATTTACTATAGCTCAATAGGCGAGCTCAGCGAAACACCTTTGTTAGAGCCTACCTGCAACCTGAGCCGTCACCCCGCGTACTGAGACATAACCAGACTCAGTCCAACAAAGCAATCGACGCTGTATTCACAAGGAGTAGCCTATGTCACGTGTCGCTTTTATGACCATCGGAATCCTGCGCGAGCCGGGCGATACCCCGGCCATGCAACCGTTCTTTAGCCGCATCGTCGCCAACTTCGAAGCCGCCGCCCACAGCGCCGGCAACGTCGCCGTGGCCAGCGACGATAACTCGGCCTGGGGCCCGCAAGTCCTACCTCGCTTCTCCTTGAGGCCCGAATTCCAGAACCGCCGGGTCGTAACCCTGTCGCTCTGGGAAGACGTGGAGTCTGTCTTCGCCTACGCCTACAACGGCGTCCACGGTGACGCGCTCAGCCACCGCAAGGAGTGGTTCGTCCATCCCGAATGGCCCGGCTATGTGGCCTGGTGGATCGCAGACGACGAGATTCCCACATGGCAGGAAGCGGCCGATCGCTTCGACCTGCTTCACGACAAAGGCCCCACACCCAACGCCTTCAACTTTGGCAAACCGTTTGATGCGGACGGACAACCCGCCCACGTCGATCGCGCGTTGGCCAAAGAAAAAGCCGAGAAGAACACCAGGGAGCGTCATGGAAACCAATGATTTGGTAGAGCTGATCGACACCTATCTCGCCACCTGGAATGAGCCGGACGCGACGCAACGGGCCGCGCTGCTGGCGCAATGCTGGGCCGTCGACGGCGCCTACACCGATCCCCAGTCAGACGTGGTCGGTCGGGACGCACTGTCGACCGTCATCGGTGGCTTCCACGGCAGCAGCCCCGATTCCCGCTTCACGCTCGATGGCCCGATCGACCATCACCACGATCACATCCGCTTCTACTGGACGCTGCATCTGGGCGCCGGGCCGCAGATACGCGGGATGGATTATGGCCGTGTCGACCATGACAACCGGCTGACACGCATCATCGGTTTCTTCTAACATCCTTTCGCCGGCTGCTCCTGTGTCTCTCTGTTCTCGACGGTATAATCGGGGAACAAGGAGCCGCCTTAATATGATCGAACAAACAACTTTCAAACGCATTGCTCGGAGTCTCCCGTTCCTGGCTGACGCTGACCCGGCCCTGATCCGGGAGTTCCAGGATGCCGCTTACCTGGCCCATATCCCAGCCGGCCGCGATGTCTTTGTTGAAGGCGACCGCAGCGAGGCGATCGCGCTTATCCTCTCCGGCGTCGTGAGGGTCTACCAGATCGGTGAGTCGGGCCGGGAGATTACCCTCTACCGCTTTGGCGATGGCGAATCATGCATTCTGACCGCCAACGCCATCCTCAGCCAGGAGACTTTTCCGGCCATCGCCACGGTTGAGGAAGATGTAGAAGCAGTGATGATCCCAGCGGCTACGTTTCGCGAATGGTTCCGCAGCTCGGAACTGTGGCAGACGTTCGTCTTTCGCCTGCTTTCCAATCGGTTGGTCAGCGTCCTGACCACCGTCGATGAAGTCGTCTTTCGCCGTCTCGACGCCAGGCTGGCGGCATTTCTGCTCAAGCGAGCCGGTCCTGACGATACCGTGCACATCACCCACCAGGAAATCGCCGCCGAACTTGGCAGCTCGCGCGAAGTCATCAGCCGGGTGCTGGAGTCGCTGGCAGAAAGGGGAATGGTCGAGCTGGGGCGCGGCCTGATCACGCTCAAAAATCGCTCGAAGCTTGAAATGCAGGCGCTTGTCTGACAACAGACCAGCTGCCAATGTGACAAAGTCACATACATGGGTTCAGCGATCCTGTATTCTAGAGATAGTCCGTTCATAGCACGATCATTCGTTTACAAAAAGGAGTCTCTCATGAATCCAATTATCGCTTTCCTGGCCTCGTCTGCTGGCCGCATCTTGCGCGTCATTGCTGGTATCGCCCTCATCGCCTGGGGCCTCTGGGGGCTGGGCGGCACAGTGGGCATTATTGTGGCGATCGTCGGCGCAGTGCCACTGCTCGCCGGAATCTTTGACTTCTGCGTCTTTGCGCCACTGTTCGGAAACCCGTTCAGCGGGACCAAGATTCGCGAAGGCTAACACCTGCACTGAGCCGGTTCTTCCGGCCCGCAGATCATTGCGCCACGTTCAGAGGTCACCATGATCCTCTGGTCGTGGCGCTTTTCGTTGTGCCTCTGCCCCTTTCGCGACCGTTTGGCGCGCTCCGTGGCAGGACTTCTCACTCTTCGAGCGACGGCAGGGACCGGATTCCTTTCCGGCCTCTTGCGGCCGGCAGAGAACGCGACAATGAATGTCGCCGCTGCGTCTGACAACCCGACAACTGAAAAACCCTGCAACCCGTGGCCAGAGCGTCAATGAGCCGCCGGGTACTTTGCTATAATCCCATAGAGTGTCACCCGATCCACCTTACCAAATGTGTCCGATTCTTTCTTCAGACATCACCAAGGAGTAAGTATGATCAGCAAAGCCTACGACCAACTACGCGAATTCGCCGACTACGCCGGCCAGAATGAGCATGAAAACTACCTCACGTTCTATCTGGATGTGGACCCGGCCACACCCGCTAACCAGAGCGAGAATCCAGCCTGGCAGATCTTCCTGAAGAACGCCATCGCCGACATCGAAGCCGATCTGGACCCCGTACAGCTGCGGCAATGGAAGAAGGTGCGTCTCAGCGACACCTCGCCGGAAACCGCCTGGGCTCGCACCCGCAAGCGCCTCGACAAGTACCTGACCAACTACCGGCCCAAAAGCAAGTCCCTGGCCGTGTTCGTCAGCCCCAGCGCCGAATACCGCTATGAGCTGCCGGTCGGGCTGACCAATGCGGTCTACTATGGCAAGCCCCATCTCCAGGAGTTCCTGTGGGCGCTGGATGAGTACGAGCAGCATCTGGTGCTGCTATTCGCCGAAGACCAGACGCGGGCACTGCTGATGGCGTTGGGCGAGACCCGCGCCGATCTTGAAGTGCAGTCCGATCAGGCGTGGCTGCGCAAGCAGCGCAAGGCAGCCCATTCCTCAAGCGTGGCCTCGCGCGATGATGAACTGGACCGGCGCATGGTGCGGTCGATTGCTGGAGATGTCAACAAGTACTTGTTGAACAATCCAGATGTCCAGCGCGTCGTCCTGGGCGGCAACACGGAGTTGGCTCACGCTGTCAAGAGCGAGCTTCATCCGCTGGTCCGCGAGAAAGTGATTGCCGTCCTGCCCATTCCGGTTACCTCAACCCCGCACGAGATCGCCGATCGCATTCGCGGCGCGGCCGTGGAAGCGGAACGCGAGTACGAACTGTCGCTGGTCAATTCGATTGTTGACCGCGCGGGCGCAAGCGGCCGCGGTGCAACAGGCTATCAAGCCGTTGGCCGGGCGGTGGAACGGTACAACGTGGACCTGCTGGCCCTGCTCTACCCCGACGATTCCGAGATCGTGGAGCCGATGCTGCTGCAAGCGGTCCAGTCCGGAGCCCAGGTTGAGTTTGTCAGCGACGCAGCGGCCGACCGCGTCCGTGATGCTGGGGGTGTTGTGGCTCGCCTCTACTATCCGATCGCCGGCTAAGCCGTCCCCACCCAACTCACCGCCAACAGACGTCGAGGCGCTTCACTGCGTGGTGAAGCGCCTCTTCAATCCCGCTGCGTCAAACCCCATCATTGATGTACCTACGCAATATCTCATCATCAAGAGCGACCGCAGTCGTGTATAATGACTGAATTATTAGTGCAAGGCCTCTTTGGGCGGGCCGGGTCCTGCATGCGCCGAGAGGCCGCCCTATCTTGATGAGGAGACATCATTATGGATAGCAGTAATAATTGGATTTGGAAGTTGATTCAAGGCATTATCGCGTTGGCCCTGGGTCTATTCATCATGTTCGGTGGTGATACCGCCAACACATCGGTGGCCTACGCGATCGGTATCTTTCTTCTGTTGACCGGCGCCATCCAGCTGTGGCGTGGCGCGTTCAACCGCCAGGCAGCAGGCGGCACCGTCGACCTGATGATTGGTTTGATTGGCACGATTGGCGGCGCCATCGTGTTGGCCTTGCTCTACTTCACCGATACGGGCACCTCGACCATCTACACGATCCTGGCCATCGTCCTGATCGCCTACGGTGCTGTGGGACTGTTCGAGACCCTGTTCGCACGCGGTCGGGAACTGTTCAGCTGGGGCGCGTTGCTCGTCGATGCGCTGCTTGTCCTGCTGGGCGTCCTGGTCTTTGTGTCGCGCTCCCAGGATTTTGACCTCAACTTCTGGGGCGGCCTTAGCCTGACCCTGATCGGCCTGATCATGGCGGCCTATGCGTACTTTGTCCAGCGCAGCAGCGAACCGGACCCTGTTCCCGCTCCCGCACCAAAACCGGTCGTTCCGGAGCCCAAGCCCGCACCGCCCAAGCCTGTCGAACCGGCCGAACCGAAAGATCCAACAACCCCGCCTAACGCGTAAGCGACTTCGGCGCTGCGCCAGGACCTGCTAACAACACGACGGCCCGAAGCGAATTCACCCTCGCTCCGGGCCGTTCTATTTGGTGTCCGCTCCCGCCGCCGTTATGATTGCTTTTCTATGAAAACCATCGGCCTGCTGGGCGGCATGAGCTGGGAAAGCACCGCCCTCTACTATCGCCTTATCAACGAGAGCGTTCGGGCGCGTCTGGGTGGGCTGCATTCTGCACCCATCGTCATGGTCAGCGTCGACTTTCAGCCGATCGAAACGATGCAGCAGGCGGGCGAGTGGGGCGCAGCGGGCAAGGCACTGGCAGCCGCCGCTCGGCAAGTCGAGGCAGCAGGAGCCGACTTCCTGCTGCTCTGCACCAACACCATGCACAAGGTCGCGCCACAGATTGAAGCAGCTATCGATATCCCCTTCCTCCATCTGGCCGACGCAACGGCCGAACGCGTCCGCGCCCGGGGCGTCACCACGGTCGGTTTGTTGGGCACACGGTTCACGATGGAGCAGGATTTCTACCGGGGCCGCTTGGAGAGCCAGGGCCTGACCGTGCTCACACCTGACGCAGCCGGGCGCGAGATGGTCCACCGCGTCATCTACGATGAGCTGTGTCTGGGCCAGGTCCGCGACGCCTCGCGGCACGCGTATATCCGGGTCATCGACGACCTGATCGACGCGGGCGCAGAGGGCATCATCGCCGGTTGCACTGAGATTGGTATGTTGGTCAGCCAGGAAGACACGGCCGTTCCTCTGTTCGACACCACCGTCATCCACGCTGAGGCGGCCGTCGCTGCCGCGCTGGGAGAACCGCTATGAATCCGGATATCCACTTTCAGACGACCACCCATGATGTCGATTGGGCCGCCCTCGTCGATGAGTTGACTGCCGATCACTTCCACAATGGCCGCACGCCCGACGAACTGCAACGCTCCTTCGACAACAGCGCCGTTGTCGCCCTGGCCCGCACAGCGGACGGCCGCATCATCGGCACCGCCCGAGCGCTCTCCGACGGCGTCTGCAACGCGTACGTCGTCGACGTCTGGACCCACAGCGACTACCGGCGACGGGGCATCGCCGCCCATATGATGCGCCTGCTGGAGGCGGAGCTGCCCGGCCAACACATCTACTTATTCACTGACGACATGATCCCGTTTTACGAATCGTTGGGCTACGACAAGCAGGACACCGGCCTGGGCAAGATCGCGGGTCGCTGGCTCAACCGCTTCTAGATCAGCCTCGACATCTCAGGAGAATACTATGCGAATCGGCTTTATCGGCACAGGCATCATGGGCACCGGCATGGTGGCCAATCTACTCAACGACGGCCATGAGGTCGTTCTCTACAACCGCACCCCGGAGAAAGCGGCGGCGCTGGTGACTCAGGGCGCTGCGGCCGTCGACTCGCCCGCCGCACTCGGCGGCCAGAAACTCGACCTGCTCATCACGATGGTCGCCCACCCGGCGGCCGTCGAAGCGGTGGCGCTCGGCGCAGACGGCTTCCTCGACGCGCTCCCCGCGGGCACACTCTGGATCGACTCAACCACCGTCCATCCCGCCTTTGCCCGGCGCATGGCCGGCGAAGCGACAAGTCGCGGCATCCGCTTCCTCGACGCACCGGTCACCGGCACCAAACCGCAGGCCGCCGACGGCGTGCTAACGTTCATTATCGGCGGGGATGCGGCCGACATCGAGTTCTCCCGGTCCGTGCTGGAGAGTATGGGCAGCCGCATTGTCCACGTGGGCGGCCACGGCATGGGCACGTCGCTCAAGGTCGTGCTCAACCATATGCTGGCTATCAGTATGGAAGCGCTGGCCGAGGGCATGGTGTTGGGCCAGGCGTTGGGCATCGACGAAGAAACGCTGTTCAATGTCCTGCTGGCGGCCCCGGTCACCGCACCCGCACTCGGTCGCAAGCGGGAGATGATGACCTCCGGCGACTACAGCGACACGGAGTTTCCGCTGGCCCTCATGCAAAAAGACCTGCACATGGCGACAACGGCCGCCTATGACGTCGGCGTGGCCATGCCGCTGGCCAACGCCGCCAAGGAGACTTACCAGCTGGCCGCCCGCAACGGCTGGGGCGACGCCGATCTTTCCGCCATCTACCAATACCTGAAGGACGAGACCCGTGACGGTCGCTAATCCTGGCCCTGCGAACCTGGGTGAGCAAGCGATCATCGACTACCTGACCGGTTGGGCGACGGCCGACCCGCGCATCCGGGCCGTTATCTGGACCAGCACGCGCACCAATCCGGAGGCTGCCGTCGACGCTCTCTCCGACTATGACATCATTTTCGTTGTGGCCGCGCTCGACCCGTTCCTTGACGACCGGTGGATGGGCGACTTCGGCGACGTGCTGGTCCTCTACCGCGATCCGGTACAACAGGAGGCCGGAGGACCGCAAATGACGCGCGTCACCCAGTACGAGAGCGGCCTGAAGATCGACTTCACGGTCATGCCTGTAGCGCGCTGGCAGCGCTGGACAGCAGGCCCCGACCTGCCGGCCGATCTCGACATCGGCTACCGCGTGCTGCTGGACAAGGACGGTCTCGCCGCCGGGCTGCCGCCACCCACTTACACTGCCTACATCCCGGAGCCGCCCGACGAGGCGACCTACCTGGAGCGAATCGAGACCTTCCTCCACGAAGCCACCTACGTCGGCAAGAACTTGTGGCGCGACGAACTATACGCCGCTCGCTTCAGCCAGGATCATATGACCCACAGCATGATGCGACTGATGCTGGAGTGGCGGATGGAGATTGACCACAATTGGTCGGTAAAGACCGGTGTAGCCGGCAAGGGATTGAAGAAACGCCTGCCGCCAGACATCTGGGACGCCTTCGAAGCGACCTTGACCGGAGCGGGCATCGACGACAACTGGGACGCCCTCTTTGCTGCCTGCGCTCTGTACCGGCGTCTGGGGATTGAAGTCGGCGACGCCCTGGGATATGCTTACCCAATCGACATGGATCGGCGCACGATAGCGTATCTGGAAGACCTCCGCGCGCTCCCTCCGACGGCCGATCGCTTTGAACGCTAACCGGACAACCGTATGCAAGCCCAACAGATTTTCGAAACCGTCCTCTACGCCACCGATCTTGACGCCGCCGAGCAGTTCTACCACGATGTCATGGGACTGCAGCTGCACGGCAAGTCGCCGCTCATGCTTATCTTCCACTGCGGACCCGGTGTGCTGCTCATCTTCGACCCAACCCGGTCAAGCCTGCCCGGTCGGGATGTGCCCAGCCACGGCGCGTCGGGTGCGGGCCACATCGCCTTCGCCTGCCCGGCGGCCGATCTTGACGCCTGGCGCGCCCACCTGGCCGCCCACCAAATCCCCATCGAACAAGAAGTAGAGTGGGGCGTCGGCGGCGTCTCCGTCTACGTCCGCGATCCCGCGGGCAACAGTGTCGAACTGGCCCCGTCTACCCTATGGGATGGTGACTGGGCCTTCTGACTCAGCCTTCTCTGGAAATAGCTATCAAGCGTAATCATCTCCATCGTCAAGTCACTATGCCCCACCACCTGCACCACCTGACCACCGAAGCGCTGGCGACCGAAAAAGCGCAGGGCAAGGCGCTGCGGAAGACAACCCCACGCAGCAGCCACGGTGACTGGCAGCCCGCCCCCGACCGGCCCGACCCGTTGAAGCTGCTGCGCGCCCAGGACGCTGATCGACTGGAGCGGCTGCTGCCCATCAAGTACGGCAGGATGGCCACGTCGCCGTTCGCCTATCTTCGCGGTGCGGCGGTTGTCATGGCCGCAGACCTGGCCGGCACTCCCAACACAGGCCTCCAGGTTATGCTGTGCGGCGACGCCCACGTGACCAACTTCGGTCTCTTCGCCACGCCAGAGCGCGACCTCTCCTTCGACATCAATGATTTCGACGAGACGTTCCCCGGCCCGTGGGAGTGGGATCTGAAGCGGCTGGCAGCCAGCATCTTCGTCGCCGCCCGCGTGCGCGGCTTCAAGCTCAAACGCTGCCGGGCGCTCGTCACCTACGCCGCATCGATCTACCGACAGGCGATGGATAACTTCGCCCAGATGCCTTCGCTCGATGTCTGGTACTATCATGTGGAGGCGGAAGACCTGGTGCGTCACTTCAAGCGTGCCTCCTCCAAGCGCAATGTGCGCCTGATCAAGCAGATGGTCGACAAAGCGCTATCCACAACACAGGCCCAGACATTAGACAGGATGACCACCATGATCGGCGGCCGTCGCCAGTTCATCTGCGATCCGCCCTTGCTGGTACCGCTCGGCCATCCTGCCTTGACCCTGGTGCTCACCGAAGCTGAACGACAGCAGATCACAGACGATGCGATCCATGACCTGTGGGAAGATTATCTGGAGAGCCTCTGGCCAGAACGCCGCTTCCTGCTCAACCGCTACCAGATCGTCGACACAGCCTTGCGCGTGGGCGGCATCGGTAGTGTTGGCACGCGCTGTCTCGTCGTCCTACTAGAAGGGCGCAGTCATGATGACGCCCTCATCCTGCAGATCAAGGAGACCGGGCCATCGGCGCTGGCCGGCTATCTGGAAGGCTGGGCGTTCCAGCAGGAAGCAGAACGCGTCGTCACCGGACAGCGACTGATGCAGGCCACCAGCGACATCTTCCTTGGCTGGCACACCAGCGAAGCGAGCGGCTCCGACTACTACTGGCGGCAGTTGAAGGACATGAAGGGCACGCCGGAAATCGCCCACCTCGACGCCCTCGGCTTCCACACCTATGTCGCGGTCTGTGCCTGGTCACTCGCCCGCGCCCATGCCCGCACCGGCCACGCCGCTGCCATTCGCGGCTACGCGGGGTCCGGCACCGTCCTGGATAAGGCACTGGCCCGCTTTGCGGAAGCGTATGCCAGCCAGACCGAACGCGACCATGCCGCTCTGCTGCGGGCCATCGAATCGGGCGATATTTCAGCCCGGCTGGGTGTCTAGTTGCTACCGGGCCGGGCCTGACTCGACAATATTTCACCCATCACCGAGCTCTGCTTATCGCGTCGTGTATGCTTCCAGGTACGCGATCAGCGCCTCTATTTCCGCCTCGTCCAGATGCAGATTGGGCATGGCCGTTCCCGGGCGAACAGCCGCCGGGTCACGCAGCCAGATACGCAAGAAGGACGGGTCCGGGTCGTACACGCGCAGATTGGGCGCACCGCCCAACCCATGCTCGTGACAGGTTGTACACGACTTGGCCCGAAACAACGCCTGTCCCTGAGCAACTCGATCAACCGCAGGGATGGACGTCGCTTGCGCCGCTTCCTGGGCCGGAGGCGGCCCCATCAGCAGCGACAGCGCCAACAGGGCCACCCCGACCACAACCAGAACGGCAGCCAGACGGCTGATCATCATCCGTCCGCCTGCACAGCGAGCGCCTGACGACGGCGCTGCCAGACAAACAGGGCCACCCCGACCGTGACCAGTCCCAGCGCCACCCAACGCAGCAGTCCGAATGGCGCGGAGCCTGCAACTGCCAGCATCTCTGCCCGCCCGCCCAGCTGGGCCAGCGCGCCAGCCGGTTCCGGCGCGGGCAGCACCCTCAGCGGCTCAAACTCCTGCGTTGAGGTGTTGAACGGCATCGGCGTTATCGACCACGACCACTCTCCCTCGGACGGGAACGTAACGCTGGCTACGAAATGGCCGGTCACCTTCGTGGGAACGGCAGCGACGCGCAACGTTTCGCCTGTGGTGGCGTTGCTGGCCTCAAGGAACGGCTCCACTGGCCATTCGTCGCCGCCGAGGTTGTGGACCGGCGTCTTGCCGTGCTGCATGACCATGAAGCCCACCTCTTGCGTCTCGCCAGCGTGAATCTCGCCCGGCAGCTCGTCCAGCACAACCGCCGCCCAGCCCCCGGCCAGTACCGCCGGAACGGCCGCCAGCAAAGCAACCATAAGAATCATCAAACCCATCAAACGTTTCATCATCACATCTCCTTCTGCGGTATATCTATCGGCTTCTGCCTCTATTACACCGCCCGAACGTGGATGGTTCCGCTTGATTGATGGGGAGGCGCTACGGGAGTGGTCGCACGTATACCGGCTCGTCGTCGACCGTCTCGCCAGCCGGTCGAAAGCCCGCGCTCAGATAAAGACGCTGCGCCCGGTCATTCTCCGGGTGAACGGTCAGGCAGACGCGCTCGGCCGTTGGATACGCAGCGGTGATGTGGGCGACCAGCAGCGCAGCGGCCGTCTGGCCGACGCCCTGACCCTGATAGCGGTGGTCGATGAAGAAGTGGTAGATCCACACGGCGTCCGGCTGGTCCGCGTCGGCCGCCAGCATGACGAAGCCGACGGGCCGGTCACCGTCGTAGAAGGCCAGGGGCAGCCAGCGACGGCCGCCGGGCCGCACATACGCCTTGGCCAGACCGACCAGGGCCACCGGTGCGTAACCGGCCACGAAGCGCTGCTGCTCAGGCGCAACCGCGAGGTCGAGCATGGCTCGCCAGTTGTCGCGGGTCACCGGCTGGATCGTGAGCCTCATTGCGCCACGATAATACCCGAACCCCGACACCCTGCGGGAATCAGGGGACAGGTTCCAGCGACTCCGCCAGACGGATCGCGTCGTTCAGCTCAATATCCCCTTCGATGCGATAGGTCATCGTGCCATCGGTCCAGAGCAGCACATTGCTGGCAAACGCCTGGGCGTCCGGCTGCCCGTCGATGGGCAGCGCGAACGTATGCGGCCCCGCCACCCACAAGCCGTCCATTTCGCGTATACGTACATCCTGCACCTGCTCCTGCGCCGCCATTTTGAAAGCCAGGGCCGGGACGTCGGTCTGCGACAGCGTCAGGTACGGTTCGCCGCCCTGATCGCCGCGCCGCCAGACCCATGTGACCATATTCCGGCCCAGCGCCGGATGGATAACGGCCTCGTCCGGCGCACCCCACTCCGACGCCACAGGCGGGCGGGCCACGGGAAAGCCCGCGAAATCGTCGAGCGCCTCGACCGGGATCGCCTCGCCGGGGGCCACCGCCAGCAGCGCCAGCGGCACCGGCTTGCCCGCCGGCGAGAGCGGCGCGGAAGGCGACAGGCTGCCCGGTTCGGACGGGGCGGTCGCGGTGGCGGGCGACGTCTCATCGACGAATATGCGAACTGCGCCGATCTGCGTCACCCAGGCCCAGACGGCCGCCCGCGTCTGCGGCACAGCCAGCACGCCGAGCAGAACAAGCGCGATGACGGCCGCCAACCCCACGGCCCAGGCGCGGCGCGGCGCGCTCGCGGCACGGCCAGAAGCGCGGGGCGTCATAGTCTGGCGCATCGCCGCCCCCAGATCAGGCGTTGGTGGAAACGGGTAATCGGCCGCCAGCCGGGCCACAGCTGCTTCCCACTGCGGATCGTTGGAATCGTCTCGGGTCATCATAACATCAGTTCCTTCAGGTCCGGGTAATCGGCCTCAACCACAGCGCGCAGCTGAACCAGCGCCCGGCTGTGGCGCGACTTGGCCGTGCCGCGCGGAATGCCCAGCGCTTCGGCCGCTTCCGCCTCTGATAGCTGCAAGAAGTAGCGCAGGTAAATGATATCCTGAGCATCGGGACGCAGCTGGCCGACCGCCTCACGCAGGCGACGGGCATCGGCGGCGGCCGTTCGCTCCGGCGGATCTTCCACCAGCGCGGGCTTCGTCTGGAAGAAGCGCTGCAGCGCCCCCCAGTAACGGCCGATGCTGCGCCGCCGGTTGCGGGCCTGGTTCGCGGCAATGGAAAGCAGCCAGGGGCGCAGCGGCCGTTCGTCGTCGTACTGGTCCAGCGCCAGATAGGCGCGGATGAACGTATCCTGGGCCACGTCCTCCGCTTCGGCCGCGTCGCCCACGATGAGGCAGGCAAGCCGAAAGACCGGCTCCTGGTAACGGCCGACGAGCTGCGACCAGGCGTGCTGGTCGCCCTGCCGGGCGCGCGCCACCCACGACGTTTCCTCAGGGGACACGGGCGCGCCGGCCGTCTCCATCAGATCGGCCGCCACGTTGTCTTCATTTCCGATGCGCATCTACTCATCATACACCGGTCGGGCACAGGTGGTTCCAATGGGTCCTGAAGGCGGATGATACCGGTCGTGGGAAACGGGTAGCCGCCGCGCCGCTTGCCTGCTACTATGTGAGCGGACAACGTCCTTACCCATCGCCAACCAACCTTGCTTGTCGTAGAGAGTACCCATGAATCTTGAGATTTCAACCGACCCCACCCGTCTGGACATCGACCTGATCCACCGCTTTCTGTCGGAAGAAGCGTACTGGTCGCTGGGTGTCGGTCGCGAGGTGGTCGAGCGCGCGCTGGCCAACTCGCTCTGCTTCGGAGCGTATGTGGACGGCCAGCAGGTGGGGCTGGCGCGGGTGGTCACCGACCGGGCGACGTTCGCCTGGGTAGCCGACGTCTTTGTGGTGGCCGAGCATCGCGGGCAGGGCGACGGAAAACACCTGATGCAGGCGATCCTCGACCACCCCGACCTGCACGACCTGCGTCGGATTGTCCTGGCCACCCGCGACGCCCACAGCGCTTTACGCCCAGTTTGGATTTGAGCCGCTGCCCTTCCCGGAGCGCTTCATGATGCGAAAGACACCAGACAGCCTGCTGCCACCGGGCTAACTGATCGATTGCCCAGAACAAGGAGTTACCATGGATTACGAGACCTACTTCAAGAAGTTCGTTGTCGATCCCCCACCGCCGCCACGCTTTGCTTACGAGGAGATCAACGGCGTCGCTCTGTTCTTCGCGGAGTATGAAGCGGCCGTTGCCTACTACGAAGCGGTGCTCGGCCCGCCCGCCTACGTCGAAGGGCGCTACACGCGCGGCTGGCGCATCGGCCCCAGCTGGCTGACGCTGCTGAAGGGCGAGGCCGGCAGCCCGCAGAATGTGGAACTCATCCTCAACATGGCCACGCCGGCAGACGCCGAAGCGCTGCAGCAAGCGTTCATCGCGGCGGGCGGTGAAGGCGAGCCACCATCCGACCAACTGATGTACAACCCGATCCGCTACTGCCCCGTGCGCGATCCCTTCGGCACAAACCTCCTCATCATCAGCCCGCTCAACAAGGACACGACCGAATGACCAGCTACCCGACCTTTCGTCTCGGCGCCATCCAGGCAGCCCACGTTCTGTTCGACCCGACCGGCGCGACGCAGAAAGCGTGCCGCCTCATCGAAGAGGCGGCCGCCCAGGGCGTCACCGTCGCCGCCTTTGGCGAGACGTGGCTGCCCGGCTACCCGTTCTTCCTCGAAGGTCCTGTGGACGACCTGTTCTGGGAAGCGAGCGCGGCGTACATCGCCAGCGCCATCGACGTCCCCGGCCCGGAAACGGACCAGCTCTGTGCGGCCGCCCGGAAGGCGGGGATCGACGTGGCCATCGGCGTGGTGGAGCGCGACCCGCACACGCGCGGCACCGTCTACGCCACGATGCTCTGGATCAGCCGCGAGGGCGAGATTGCGGGCAAGCACCGCAAGCTGAAGCCGACCCACAACGAGCGCGAAATCTGGGGCGAAGGGGACGGCACGGGGCTGCGCGTCATGGAACGGCAGTACGCCCGCACGAGCATGCTCAACTGCTTCGAACACAAAATGATGCTGCCCGGCTACGCGCTCATCGCGCAGGGGACACAGATTCACGTCGCCGCCTGGCCGGGCCGCGAACCGGAAGCACCGTCCGGCTATCTCTACCCCAAGCAGATCACCCTCTCGCGGGCGTTCGCCGCGCAAGGGGCGTGCTACGTCATTGCCGCCGCCGGGCTGCGCCTGCTGGAGCACATTCCAGAGCGGTATCGCTCATTGTGCGACTACGAGCACACGGGGCAGAGTGTCATCATCGATCCGCGGGGAGAGGTCATTGCCGGACCGGCGGAGGGCGAAACGATTCTGGTAGCCGAGGGATCCCTGGAAGCAGTCCACGCCGCCAAAGCGGTCTGCGACATCGCGGGCCATTACTCACGGCCCGACATCTTCAAGCTGACGGTCAACCGCCAGCCGGTCGAGCGAGTGGCTTTCGACGACCCGAAGCCGACACCCGCCGCAGATGAGGCTGCCGGCGCTTAGCCTTTCTTCCCCGACCCTTTCGAGACGTACAGGTTGCCGCCCACCCACCAGCGCCAGGGCATCGAATACCACGGCTCCGGCGTCTTGCCCATGCCGATGCGCGGCCCGGTACGGACCAGCTCGTCGGGCACCGTCTCATCCGGCTCAATCCAGAAGCCGTCGGCGGTCGTCGTCATATCCACGCCGTTGAGCGCCTGGCC
This sequence comes from uncultured Chloroflexia bacterium, assembly GCA_963715935.1. GTDB lineage: Bacteria > Chloroflexota > Anaerolineae > Promineifilales > Promineifilaceae > Promineifilum. The sequence continues at coordinate 267,506 of CAVQSM010000017.1, forward strand.
GATCTCCATCGCCAGCGCCAGCTTAGCCGGGCCATTGGTCCACTCTTCCGGCGGCCGATCCGGGCGGCGGGCCGCCATCTCGTCCAGCCCCTCCACCGGCTCCACCGCGCGAATGAGGACGGCCGCCGGCTGGTCTTCCGGCTCGGCCACCACATTGGGCAGCCACCAGTTACCGTAGGTGAAGTAGACATAGGCGTGGCCGGGCGGCCCGTACATCACCAGATTGCGCGGCGTGCGCTTCTTGCGACCGTGGGAGGCCAGATCATCCAATCCGGAATACGCTTCCGTTTCGACGATACGGCCGCTGACTCGCACGCCGCTCTCCAACACGCGCACCAGCCGCGCGCCCAGCAGCTCGCGGGCGACCGTAATGGCGGAAAGATTGTAGAAGGTGGCAGGGAACGGATCAGTCATACGATATCAGGCAGGCTGTCGGCTTCGGCCCAGTATAGCATACGATAAAAGGCACGCAGCGCCGTAACAGCGCCGTGGCGGCGGTAGATTGACCGTCGAGAGAGGATTCCGACAGTCCGGGCATCCCGAACCTGTATGTCGCTCTCTAATCACCCCGCACCTCGAAAATGACCGCGATACTCATCGCGGTACACTTCCTCCAGCAGCGGATCGTCGGCCGCTTCGTCCAGGAACCCTTCGTGTCGCAAGTCGGAGAACACGAAGCTTGCGTCCAAATGTATCACGTATCGCCTCACCGGGATCATCCACCCTGCCCCGCGTAATGTCCACCCATTCGTCGTAGAGCGCCTCGTCTTCCAGTTGCAGAAAAGTCGGATCCAGTCCGAGCTGTGTAGCGGACATCGCTGTTGTAGAAGAATAGGCGCGTGAAGTCGTCCCAGTCTGTCTGGAAAATCATGGTCCTCGGGAGCGCTTGCTGGCGCAGCCAAAGGGCTGCGTCGGCGTATTGGTCGGCGGGCTTGGAATCGGCGATCAAGTCGCGGGCGTCGGCCACTGTGCGGACAGCGGAAAGAGTCAGCAGGACGACTACAGCGATGACAGCCACACCCTGGAGCATACGCCTTTTCCGCCGGCAGACGTGGTTCGCCCAGCTCTTGAGCAGGGGAGTCACGCTGAACGCCAGAAAGATCAGCGCCAGCGGCGGGTAATACTCAACAAAGCGACGCGACTTGAACAGCATGACGCCAAACACGATGACCAGCAAGAACGCAAACAGCGTTCGCTTGTCAATTCGTTCCGTGCGCCAGCCCAAAGCCAGCGCCCCCAGTAACGGCGCCAGCAGAGCCAAACCTGAGTTCTCGACCAGCGTCCATGTCTGGTAGGGCGACCACTCATTACCTACAGGAATCGCCGAGTCACCCACTTTGGGCAGGAGATGGCTGAAGATGAATTCCAGGTTCTCCGGAAAGTACGGGGTCAACACCAGGCCCGCCGTGATGCCAGCCGCCGCAAAGAGCAACCGGCTGAAAGGCCACTTTGCGCTCAAGCAATAGCACAGCCAGCGCATAGATGCCTACCACCAGCAGCAACAGGGGGAAGGCATTGTAGAACCAGACGAAAACAAAACCGAGGGGTGCCAACCAGACATATCGTCCACTCAGCAGGATGGAAACGGCCAGGACAAGCAACAGCAGCGAGCCAGACTGGGCCCGCGGCATGCTCATACGGTAAAGAAACGCCGCCGAAATGGCAAACAGCGCCACGGTCCACAGAGCCGCATAGGGCACGTCTTGCTGTCGCAGCAGCCACCAGATAGCCAGAAAAGCGAGCGATGGCAGGATGACGCTGGCCACCTTGGCCCCAAGAGTCAACGCTTCCCCACCATCTACAGCCGGGTCAATCCGGGCAAATAGGGCCAGGTAGAGATGGTACAGCAGATGATGATTATAGTAGGCGTCTGCGTTCAGAATGGTCAGGGGCAACGCGTCAAATGCGGGAGTCAGTCCTTCCTGGGTAATCAGGTAGCCCATCTTGACATGATAGTAGCCATCATTGCCTGCCAGACCCGGGGCTGCGAACTGTATGGACTGCAAAGAGTGCGATGCAGATCTGCGAATACCATGCCTCCGACCAACCAGGCCGGGAGTGTGCGCGCAATCGTGCTCGAGCGCTGGCACTTCTTGTTGTTCGTTGTTGAGTATTTGATCGAGCTGCATGTACGTCCACCCTGCTCCATTCTGCTCAATAGGCTACCCTGCGTGGAGACTCTCAGTCTCCGTCGTCCCGGTCATCTCCAAGTCATCGTCGCCGCCATTGTCATTGCGTCGCTGTCGTCATCGTCGTCGTTGCCGTCATCGTTGTCGTTGTCGTCATCGTTGTCATTGTCGTTTCCGTTGCCGTCGCCACTGTTATCGTCATCGTCGTTGGCGTTCTCGTCGTCATCGTCGTTGGCGTTGTCATCGTCATCGCCGTTGGCATTGTCGTCATCGTCGTTGGCGTTGTCATCGTCATCGTCGTTGGCATTGCCGTCGTCATCGTCGTTGGCGTTGCCATCGTCATCGTCGTTGTCATCGTCATCGTCGTTGGCGTTGTCATCGTCGTTGGCGTTGTCGTCGTCATCGTCGTTGGCGTTGTCGTCGTCATCGTCGTTGGCGTTGCCGTCCGTCATCGTCGTTGGCATTGCCGTCGTCATCGTCGTTGGCGTTGCCGTCGTCATCGTCGTTGGCGTTGCCGTCGTCATCATCGTTGGCATTGCCGTCGTCATCGTCGTTGGCGTTGTCATCATCAGCGGCTGCGCTGGTAGCCGTCGGCAGAGGCGTGGCGGTGGACGTGCTCGTCGCAGACAGAGTCGGCGTAGTCTACCTCAGGCGTGGCTGTAGCCAACTGCACGGGTTCAGACTTCTGACCGCCTTCGCCACCAAGCACAACAATCCTTTCGGCAACTACCACGCCATCGCACGGTGTTCGCCGGTCACTTCCACCGCACGACCGACAACCGCATCTCCCTCAATCTCCGTATCGAGGTGATAGCTACGGGCACACCGGCGACCATCCATTGCTCAGCAGTGATGACCTCGACCGTTCCGGTGAACGTGACCATTCCCTCGCGCGAAAGTGACAGAAGTGTTCTTACTTCACGCAGGCGCTCCTCACGCAAGCTTTCGAGCAACTGGTCCGGATCGGGGCTGAGCGCCAGCCGCGACTCCTCGACAAAGCGCTTGACACCATAGAGTGAGTCGCCGGGAATCGCCTGACCAGACGCAGCAACCACCACGCTTGTACCCAGAAATGCAAGGGCCAGCAGCGCCAACACAGGCCGCAGAATCCAGTTCCACATCCCGGCGCGACGCGGATCGCGAGGCAACAGCGCTCGTTGTCTGGCTGGCGGCCGACAGGAAAGCCTGCCGCGACTCCTGCTGCGCCGCAGCGGACGGCTCGGCCGAGAGACCGGTCAACTGCTGCACCGTCAATAGATAAGGACGAAGCTCGCTCCGCCTCAGACGGAAAACGCTCAAGGATCGCTTCCATCGAGTGCCCGGCCTCCAGCAAGTCCAGAGCTTCAAGCAGAATGTGTTCCATGTGTTCGTTTGTCATGAAACATCCCCTTTCGTCGAAAGCCGCTGCGTCAGGCTCATAATGGCGCGAACCTGTAACATCTTCACTGAACCCTCGGTCTTGCTGATCACTTCGGCCACTTCTTTGATAGGCAGACCAAACCCGAAACGAAGGGCCAGCACGTTCTGCTGATCATCAGTAAGCTCGCCAAGGGCCGCGCGCAACTCCGCTCGTTGCTCCTTTTTCAACAAGCTGCCTTCCGGAGCAATCGCACCGTCTGCCAGCGCGTCGCCCAGCTCAGATAAATCCATCTGACCCCGCTTGCGATAATGCTCCTTGAGGACGTTGGAGGCTGCACCATAGAGCCATCCTCGCAGAGAGTTTGGTGGATTGGACGGATCACCCACAGCGTTCAGGAAACGGATGAAGACCTCGCTTGTCAGGTCTTCGGCAGTTTGTGATTCAGACACCCTGAACACCAGGTAGCGGTAGATGGCCTGATAGTATGTATCATGAATCTCTGCCAGCGCATCGAGGTCGCGTGCTTTGGCGCGTCTTAGCAGATTGATTTCATCTTGCACGATCTGGTCAGCCTCCGTGTAACAGGGTTGGTTCCGCCTGGCATTCGGTCAGGAATCGCATAACTCTACGCATTCCTGACCGAGTTGCCAAACCGTCAACTACAGCTAGCTCGTACCGCCAGACGATTCTCACATCGATTGCGCTGTCTCCGTTGTCATCGTCATCGAATCGTCGTCATCGTCGTCATCGTCATCGTCGTCATCATCGTCGTTGGCGTTGCCGTTGTCATCGTCATTGGCATTCGTCGTCGTCATCATTGGCGTTGCCGTTGTCGTCATCGTCATTGGCGTTGCGTCATCATCGTCGTTGGCGTTGCCGTTGTCATCGTCATGGCATTGCCGTCGTCATCGTCGTTGGCGTTGCCGTTGTCATCGTCGTCATCGGCATCGTCGTCATCATCGTTGGCGTTGCCGTCGTCATTGTCGTCGCCGGCATCGTCGTCATCATCGTTGGCGTTGCCGTTGTCATCGTCGTTACCGGCGTCGTCGTCATCATCGTTGGCATTGCCGTTGTCGTCGTCGTCATCGGCATCGTCGTCGTCATCATTGGCGTTGCCGTTGTCGTCGTCATCGGCGTCGTCGTCATCGTCGTTGGCGTTGCCGTTGTCGTCGTCACCGGCATCATCGTCATCGTCATTGGCGTTGCCGTTGTCGTCGTCATTGGCGTTCGTCGTCATCGTCGTTGGCGTTGCCGTTGTCGTCGTCACGGCGTCGTCGTCATCGTCGTTGGCGTTGCCGTTGTCGTCGTCACCGGCGTCGTCGTCATCGTCGTTGGCGTTGCCGTTGTCATCGTCGGCGTTCGTCGTCATCGTCGTTGGCGTTGCCGTTGTCGTCGTCACTCGGCGTGCCGTCATCATCGTTGGCGTTGCCGTTGTCCCTGGAAGCAGAACCCCGTGTCGTGCGCGTCGCTCCTGTACTCTCCATTTGTTCACCAGCCGGTAGCATAGTTTCCTCGTCCCCAAGCCGAGAAGGTGTCTGCCCATCAGCGCCCGAAACCGGTGTGGCGGTCGCTTCAACCGCTTCACGAACTGGCGAATTATCCTGTAACGGCCGTCGTCAATTGACGGACAAACGATCGTTGCGCCCCATCGGAACTCAGGTCAGCGGCTAGCGCACTCACTCCAATCGTCGCCACACCCAGCACCAGCACAACCATCATGATTAGTCGTGTCTTCGTCATTATTCTGATCTCCTTGTCAACTTATGATCAGTCCGTTCCACACTAGGTATGTGACGTATCGGCACGAAAAGTAACGGGGAGACAGAGATTGCTCTAGCTTGCTGGCGATTACAGGTGCTTGATCGCGTAATCCTGCCGCTCGCTCAGCAGCGCAGAGGCGTCAGTCAAGACGGGTGAAGCTAGAACGGGAGCAAGAGAGGTTGGCCGGCCAGCGGGGGCGAAGCCCTTGCAGCAACGGCTGCGCCCAGATCTCCGGAGAACAAGCTGTTGCGCCGAACCCTGCTACAAAGAAGGAGGAGACAAGAATGTGCTGGTTGACTGACCTGGTAGCCCGTCCTGCTTGGGACGCCGGTGATCCGGGCAAACCCTATCTGGGCAGTTCGCGCAGTTGCCGGTACTCCGTTGGATGTGTGCCGACGATCTTCTTGAAGATGCGCGAGAAGTAGTAGGGGTCCTGATAGCCGAGCCGCACGCTGATCGCCCCCACTGGCAGGGAGGTTGTTTCCAGCAGCTCGCACGCCCGCTGGATCTTCAGCCGGATGTAGTAGTCGACCGGCGCATAGCCCGTCTTGTCACGGAACTGCCGGGAAAAGTGGGAGCGCGACATGCAGGCGCGTTCAGCAAAATCGTCCAGACTACACCGCTCGGTCAGATTTTCAAGCATGTAGTTGATGATCTCTTCGACATTCACACCCACCGCGCCGGGAGCCGGTGAGTAAGTGGTGACCATGGCGATCTGGCTCAGGATCTGCTGGACATGGGCTGACGCCTTGACCAGGTGATGGGTGCTGTAGCCACTCTGGAGCGCGTCGAGCGTCTCTGTAAAGAGAGCGCTGATGCTGGGCTGGGAGCCGATGGTGCAGACTGGAGCATCACGGGCCACATCGGTTAGCTCGACATAGCCCGCCGCGCGCCGGCCGCGGAAGTGGGCCCACTGGATAGACCACGGGTCGTGCTCGTCAGACCGGTAGACGTGACCCATATCGGGCATCACGTAGAGCACCTGCCCCTTGCAGACCGGCCACGTCTGGTCGTTGGCCGTATACCAGCCCTGGCCGTCCAGGCAGTAGATGACGATGAACTCGTCAAACTGATCGCGGCGGGTATGGTGACCATGGACGCGCGTGAAGTAGCCCGTGTTGGTGACGATGAAGTCGTCCAGCAGCGGCTGCTGCGCCTGCTGCGCCTCGACCACACTGCGTGGCAAGCGAGCGATCTTGTAATTGGACGAGTAAAGCCAATCCTTGGTCATGGCGTGTCAGTCATAGGTGCTCATAGCCGATTCGACTCATCTGGGAGCGCAATAGCAAGATAATCCATCCTTTTCATCCAATAGTCTATTCCAATTTCATCATAGTGCAGTTTACACTAAAAAGCACGTCCGAACTTTATAGACAGTAACCAACACAATCCAGGCAAACGGAACGGAGAGTCCGCCAATGTTTGAGACACTTCACCAGCATGTCATCGAAGGGAATGAAGATGAGGTCATCGAAGCCGTCGAGGCGGCGTTGGCCGAGGGCATCGACCCCAGCGTCATTTTGAATGAAGGGTTGATCCTGCCCATGAAGGAAGTGGGCGACCGCTTTGAGAGTGGCGAGTTCTTTGTGCCGGAGATGCTCATCGCCGCCCAGGCGATGGCCGAAGGGCTGGACGTCCTGCGCCCCCATCTATTGGAAGCCGGAGTCAAACCGGTGGCCACAGCCGTCATCGGCACCGTCCGCGGCGACCTCCACGACATAGGCAAGAACCTGGTCGGCATGATGCTGGAAGGCGGTGGTTTCGCCATTGTCGACCTGGGCACCGATGTTTCGCCCCAGGCGTTTGCCGACGCTGTAAAGACCCACAGCCCGGAGCTGGTCTGCATGTCGGCCCTGCTGACGACGACCATGCTGGCCATGCGGGACACCATCGAGACGTTCAATCGGGACGGTCTGCGCGACCAGGTCAAGGTCATGGTCGGCGGCGCGCCGGTGACGCAGGAGTTCGCCACCCAGATCGGGGCCGACGGCTTTGCGCCCGACGCCGCATCCGCCGCGCGCCTGGCCCGAAAACTGGCGGGCGTGGGCGACATGGCCTAGGGTCTGAAAATCATCTTTCACCGGAACGCGATTTGCTGAATCGCGGCGACGCACCTGACAGGCAGATGGCGCCATGCATCTCAGACGACGCACACCGCCGGAGTAACAAATGAATAGTCGAGAACGAGTCAGAACAACCATACACCACCAACACACCGGACAAACTGCCGGTCGACTGCGGCGGCGCGCCGGTCACCAGCATGCACTGCACCTGCGTCGAAGCGCTGCGCGATTACTACGGTCTGGAAAAGAAGCCGATCACCGTCCACGAACCGTTCCAGATGCTGGGCTGGATCGACGAGGATCTGGTCGAGATCCTGGGCATCGACACCATTGGCATCTCGCCCCGCAACAATCTTTTCGGCGTGCCCAACGGCAACTGGCGCGAATGGCGCACGCCGTGGGGACAGGACGTGCTCATCTCCGGCTATCTGGAGATGGACGAGACCGAGCACGGCGACGTCTACGTCTACCCGCAAGGGGACCGCAGCGCCAAACCCAGCGGCCACATGCCCGCCAGCGGCTACTACTTCGACCTGATCGACCGCAGCAGCGGCAAGCTGCGCCACAACGTTGACGATCCGGCGCCAACCAGGTGGAGGAGTTCGGCGAGCTGGACCGACGAAGACCTGGCCCACTTCCAGGCCCAGATCGAGGCCGCCCTGCCCACCGGTCGGGCCATCGTGGCCAATCTGGGCATCGTCCCGTTCGTCGACATCGGCCTCATCCAGGGCCCGACGCTGAAGGAGCCGAAAGGCATCCGCAACATGACCGACTGGCTGATGGCCACGGTCAAGTACCAGGACTATCTGCACGAGGTCTTCGACCGCCAGTCCGACCTGGCCGTGGCCAATCTCAAGAAGGTCCACGGCGTCGTGGGCGAGAACATCGACGTGCTCTACCTGTGCGGCTACGACTTCGGCACCCAGAACTCCACCTTCTGTTCGGCCGACACCTTCCAATCACTGTTCGCCCCCTACTACCGCAAGGTCACCGGCTGGGTCCACGACAACACGACGTGGCAGATCTTCAAGCACACCGACGGGGCGATTGAGCCGTTCATGTCGCTCTTCGCCGAGGCGGGCATCGACATTCTGAACCCGATCCAGTGGACGGCCGCCAACATGGACCCGCAGCATCTGAAGGACACCTACAACAACAGGCTGGCGTTCTGGGGTGCGGGCATCGACACGCAGAAGACCATGCCCTACGGCACGCCGGAAGAAGTGCGGGCCGAGGCGCTGCAGATGTGCGAGATCTTCGGGGCGGGCGGCGGCTACGTCTACAACTCCGTCCACAACCTGCTGCCGGGTTCGCCGGTGGAGAATCTCGTCGCTTTCTTCAACGCCGTCAAAGAGTACAACGGCGAGCCGATCGCCACACCGTAACGCTTATTCATCCAAAGAGGCAACAGGAGACTTCCCATGACCCCACAGGAGTTCCCCTACGAACTGAACCACCTGCCGCCCATGCCGCGCAATAAAGATGTGGGCATCGGCTGCATTGGCGCCGGCTTCATCATGGCCGACATTCATCTGGTCGCCTACCGGGACGCAGGCTTCAACCCGGTCGCCATCGGCTCGCGGTCGCTGGCGCGCGCCGAGGAAGTGGCCGACCGCCACGACCTGTCCAACGCCTACGACGACTACCGCGAGCTGCTGGACAATCCGGCCGTCGAAGTCGTCGACATCGCCGTCCCGCCGGACATCCAGCTGGAAGTCATCCAGGAAATGGTCAAGCGCGACCACATCGACGGCATCCTGGCCCAGAAGCCAATCGCCCGCGACTACGCCGAAGCGAAGCAGATCGTCGATCTCGTGGCGGCGTCCGGCAAGACGCTGGCCGTCAACCAGAACATGCGCTACGACCACTCCATTCGGGCCTGCAAGAACTTGCTCGACCAGGGCATCCTGGGCGAACCGGTGCTGGCGACGATCGACATGCGCGCCATTCCCCACTGGATGCACTGGCAGGAGCGGCAGGGATTCGTCTCGCTGCGGATGATGAGCATCCACCATCTGGATGCCTTCCGCTATCTGTTCGGCGACCCGGACCGCATCTACGCCAGCTTCCGCAAGGACCCGCGCACAACGTTCGAGCACGAAGACGGCATCTGCCTTTACATTCTGGAGTACGACAACGGCTTCCGCGCCTCCGGCTGGGACGATGTCTGGACCGGGCCGGTACGCGAAGGGTTCGAAGGGCGACATCCACCTGAACTGGCGCGTCGACGGCGACGGACGGCATGGCCAAGCGGGACCATCGGCTGGCCCAGCTATCCCTGCCCAACGCCCAGCACCATCGACTTCACGACCAAGCAGTACCCCGACTACTGGTTCCAACCACGCTGGGAACAGGTCTGGTTCCCGGACGCGTTCCAGGGCACGATGGCCCAACTGCTCATCGCTCTGGAAGATGGCAGCCGAACCGGCATCAGCGGGGCCGACAATCTGAAGACAATGGCCCTGCATTGACGCCGGCTACGTCTCGGCCAAGGAACACCGCGCCGTCGCGCCGCAGGAAATCATCGACGCCAACGCCTAGGAGCGACCGGCATCCGACTGCGGCAAACGTTTTAGCAATCCACGAACACGCAAACACTGGAGGCACACCATGTTACAAGTAGGCATTTTCACCGGTTACTATCCCATGACCCTCGAAGAGACGGCCAAGGACGATCAAGAACGACGGCTTCAACACCGTCCAGCTCGATCTCATCTTCAAGGATATGGACCTGGCCACGGACAAGATCACCAAGGAGAAGTGCATCACCATTCGCGACACCTTCCGTCGCCATAACCTGCCCATCTCCTGCATCTCCAGCTACACCAATCTGACCGATCCCGTTCCGGAGCGGCGTGAAAAGAACCTGGAGCGGCTGCGCACAATCATTCGTCACTGGTCCTATTTGGGCTCGCCCTACGTGCCCAGCGAAACCGGCACCTACCACATGGACAGCGACTGGATCGACCATCCGAAGAACCACACGGAAGAGGGATACGAAGAGTGCCGCGACATCATCTATGAGCTGGTGCAGCTCTGCCGCCAGGAAGGGGCGGTCTTCGTCATCGAAGCGTACATCAACAACGTCGTCGGCACCGTCGACCGCACGCTGCGCCTCTTCGCGGAAATCAACGACCCGCAGCATCTGAAGTTGGCGATGGACCCGGTCAACTACATCGACCCGGTCAACTTCTATGAGATGGACAAGACCCTCAACTACATGTTCGACGCGCTGGGCGACACCATCGTCTTTGCCCACGCCAAAGATATCAATGTCGTCGAAGAAGAGAAGGACGTGCAGATGGCCGAGGTGACGGCCACCGAGGGCCACTCGTTCCGCGGCGTGGGCCAGATCGAGCAGCCGGCCGCCGGGCTGGGTCAGCTCAACTACGACCTCTTCCTGCAGCGGCTGGGCAAGGCCCATCCCAATCTGCCGATCATCATCGAGCATCTGGAGCTGGAAGACGTCCCGCGGGCCAAGGCGTTCCTGGACGCCAAGCTGATGGCCAATGGTGTGTAGGGTTCATCACTGGCCCATAACCACACAATGAGTTTGATTGTAATCCGCAGGAGACATTCGTTTTGAACAAGGAGACAGGTATGACCGTTTTGACAGATGACCAGGTGAAAGATTACGAACGTGATGGCTATGTGATCGTCCGCGGCATGTTCGATGCCGAGGAGATCGGGCTGCTGCAGCAGGCGGCCATCGAAGACCGCGCGCTCGACCAACATTCGTTCGGCCGCAACGATGGCGAAGGCGGCACCGTCCGCCTCAGCCTCTGGAACCACCCCGGCGACAACATCTACGGCATGTTCGCCCGCAGCGAGCGGCTCGTCGACTCGATGGAAAAACTCCTCGGCGGCGAGGTCTACCATTATCATTCCAAGATGATCCTGAAGGACCCGCAGGTCGGCGGCGCGTGGGCGTGGCACCAGGATTACGGCTACTGGTACCACTTCGGTTGTCTGTACCCGCTGATGGCCAGCGCCATGATCGCCGTGGACAAGGCGACCAAGGAAAACGGCTGCCTGCAGGTGATCAAAGGTTCGCAGAAGTTGGGGCGCGTCGACCATGCGCTGACCGGCGAGCAGGCCGGAGCCGACATGGAGCGCGTCGACGCAGCGCTCGACAGGATGGAACTGGTCTACTGCGAGCTGGATCCCGGCGACGTCGTCTTCTTCGACGGCAACGTCCTCCACCGCTCCGACCAGAACAAGTCCGACAAGCCGCGCTGGGCGATGGTGGTGGCGTTCAACGCCGCCCGCAACGACCCATACAAGAAGGGCCAGCATCCGAACTACACGCCGCTGAAGAAAGTTGGCGACAACGCCATCAAGGAAGTGGGGCTGACGCGCTTCGACGACGCCGAGGAACTCGACTGGCTCTCGCCCGACACCGACGAGACAGCCAAAGAGTTGGAGGCAGCGTCCGCTAAGGAGTAATCAGACTGAACACCGCCTCTGCTGGCAGAGGCGCCCTATCCGTCAGGGCCGCAGAGCAATTGCACCTCCAGGTAATCGCTCTGCGGCCCGCCCACCGCTTGCCCACAGATCAACGACACCAGGAGCAGCTATGCAGACCACACCCTTTGCCAACACAGACAGACTCGTTTCCCGAATCGGCTTCGGCGCGATGGGGCTGAACTGCGCGTTCGGCCAGTTCGAAGAGTCGTTCCTCATCCGCTCGGTGCTGAACAGTCTGGAGCAAGGGGTGAACTTCATCGACACCGCTCGCACCTATGGCGAGTCGGAAGAGATCCTGGGCAAGGCCCTGAAGGAATGGACCGGAGAGCGGCCGTTTATCGCCTCCAAAGCCGCCCCGCACGCCTCCGCCACCAACGCCGGCTGGGGCATTCCCAACCCGGTCGAGATCGCTTATCCGCCCGGCGCAGTGACCGAAAGCGTGGAGACCAGCCTGCGCCTGCTCGACATCGACGCGCTCGACCTGATCCAGCTGCACCAATACTGGTCACAGTTCGAAGACGGTCCCTGGTACGACGAGATGCTCAAGCTGAAGGAGCAGGGCAAGGTGAAGCATATCGGCATCTCGCTGACCGACCATCGCCACGACCAGGGCCTGTCCATCATTCGCAACGGGCTGGTCGACTCGGTGCAGACCATCGTCAACATCTTCGACCCGCTGGCGTTCGACAGCCTGATCCCGCTCTGCCGGGAGAAGCAGGTGGCGGTCATCGCCCGCTGCGTGCTGGACGAAGGCGGGCTGACCGGCTTCCTGACGCCGCAGACCACCTTTGACGATATCGATTTTCGCGACGGCTACTTTGAACGCGGCCCCCTCAGCGAGTACATCCGCCGCGTCGATGCGCTGCGGGAATACATTCCGCAGTACGCCGACTCGCTGGCCGAGCTGGCGATCAAGTTCGCCCTCTACCATCCGGGAGTGACCGTGGTCAACATCAGCATGCACATCCCGGAGTATGCAGATGAAAACATCGCCACCGCCGCCAAAGAGCCGCTGCCCGCCGCGGTGTTCGAGGAGATTCGCCGCAAGCATCGCTGGCTGGTCAACCTGTACGAAGGTAAATATTTTGACGAAGAGGTTTCGGCCACCGGCTTCAAGACGAAGCGAAAGGACGAGGACTCCACAGGCCAGGACCGGTAACGCGGCATGATTATTCAACACAAAGGACGTACCAAGGGCGGTGTGCTCGATCCGCAGATCCAGGCGGTGCTCGACCATGTGGCCGCGGCCGAATCCGACGACGCCAAACCCTTGTCAGCGACCAGTCCGGAAGATATTCGCACAGCCGAAGACGCCATCGCCGGCTTCAGCCTGCCGCCCGCCTCCGTCCACGCCATCGACGAGTTCACCATTCCTGGACAATCGGGCCACGACATTCCCGTCCGGCTCTACGCCCCCAGCGATGACCCACGACTGCCGGTGCTGGTGTTTTTTCACGGTGGCTGTTGGGTCTTTTGCGATCTCGACTCCCACGACACGATCTGTCGCTTCCTGGCGTCGGAGAGCGGCTGCAAGGTCCTTTCCGTCGACTACCGGCTGGCTCCAGAGAGCCAGTTCCCGGCGGCCGTCGAAGACGCCTATGATGTGGTCAGCTGGGTGGCGGCCCATGCCGCGACCATCGGTGTCGACCCGGCCTCCATCGCCGTCGGCGGCGACAGTGCGGGCGGCAATCTGGCGGCGGCCGTTTCCCTCGCCGCGCGTGACCGGCTGGCGCCTGACATCGCCTTTCAGCTGCTCATCTATCCCATCACCGATATTTCGACCATGCACACCGGGAGCTATGAGGCTTACGGCACAGGCTACTTCCTGGAGCGCGGCCTGATGGAGTGGGCGGGCGACCATTACGTGGCCCGCGCCGAGGACCGATTCCATCCGTATGTGTCACCGCTGCGGGCGGCCGATCTGAGCGGCCTGCCGCCCGCGCTCATCCAGACGGCCGAGTTCGACATCTTACGCGACGAAGCCGAGGCGTATGCCCGGCGGCTGGACGCGGCACGCATCAATGTCGTCTGCACGCGCTATCTGGGCATGGTCCACGCTTTTGTGGCGATGGCGGGCACGGTCGATCTCGGACGTATCGCGCTGCAGGATGCGGCCCAGGCACTCCAGGTCGGTCTGTCCACCGCGGAGCCTGGCGTCCGCTAGCACCGTCAATTGAACCTACCGATCGAGGAACTTATGTCTGCCCTATTGACCACCACCTTATCATCGGCGACCAAAAACGTGGCCATTGGACGCGACCGCCCAACCGTAATCATTGGTGAGCGGATCAACCCTACCGGCCGCAAGAAAGTGCTAAAAGCGCTCCAGGAAGGCGACTTTGACGTCGTGCGCCAGGACGCCCTGGCCCAGGTGGCGGCAGGCGCCCACGTGCTCGACGTCAACGCCGGTGTGCCCGGAGCGGATGAGCCGGCTTTGCTGGTACAGCTTATTCGGGAGGTGATGGCCGTCACCGACGTCCCCCTCTGCATTGACACCGCCAACCCCGACGCGCTGGCCGCGGCCCTGGCCGCCTACGACGGCAAGGCCCTCGTCAACTCCACCAACGGCGAAACGCACAACATGGAGCGAGTCCTGCCATTGGCGGCCGAACACGGCGCAGCCGTCATCGCCCTGTGCATGGACCAGGGCGGCATTCCGGCCACGCCCCAGGACCGGCTGGCTGTCGCCGACCGCATCATCAGGCAGGCCACGAAAGCGGGCATCCCCATCGAAGATATCGTGGTCGACCCGCTGGCCATGACCGTGGGGGCCGACCACACGGCTGCCCGCACCACCCTTGACACCATCAGCCTCCTCGTCGAGGAGTTTGGCGTCAATATCACGATGGGCGCCAGCAACGTTTCCTTCGGCATGCCGGACCGCATATATATCAACGCCACCTTTCTGGCGATGGCTATTCTGGCCGGCCTGACCTGCCCGATCACCAATCCGCTCGAAGAACAGATCGCGCTCAGCATCAAGGCGGCCGATCTGGCGATGGGGCGGGACAAGCATGGCATGAGCTGGATCAAAGGGTACCGGGCGCGACAGAGGGCGGCCAAAGCGGCCCAGGAACTGGCCCCGGCCTGACCCACTCCGGAGCACCACACATGGCCACGCCCCTGCCCGTGCTGCTTATCGCTTGTCGCGTCTTCGAGAATCTGCTCGATGGCTACTTGCGTGACGCCGCGGTGGCTGATGTCCAGTTCCTCGACTACGGTCTGCATCTGGTGCCCAAGAAACTGAACGTCGCCATCCAGGAAGCGCTCGACGCCACTGAGGAACCGCACCTGGTCGTACTGGGTTACGGGCTGTGCGGTAACGGCACCAAGGATCTGCGAGCCGGACCGCACACCCTGCTTATTCCCCGGACCGACGATTGCATCGCCATCTTCTGGGGCTCCTACGATACCTACCGCAGCCAGTTCGACCGCGAGCCGGGCACCTACTACCTGACCAAAGGGTGGCTGGAGTCCGGCAGCGACCCGCTCCGCCAACACCAACAACTGCTGGAGAAGTACGACGAAAAGCGGGCGGCGTGGATCATGGATCAACAGTATCAGCATTACAAGCACCTGATCTTCGTGGCCCACACCCAGGCCGACCTCGACGCCTACCGGGAGCACGCTCGGGAAGTGGCCGCCTACTGCGCCCGCTGGGGGATGACCTATGAAGAAGTGCTGGGCACCGAACAGTACGTTCGCGAACTGGCAGCCGCCGCTGTGCAGCTCAGCCTGAGCGGCGGGACGGCCGATCCCGGCGAAGCGTTCATCGTCGTCCCGCCCGGCGAGCAGCTCCGCCAGCTCGACTTTCTGCGCGGCTGGTAGCCCGGTCCGCTTCCCGACGGCCGCTCGCCGAACGCGCGACATTCCTTGTCGCGCTCCCCGCCAACCCCAGAGACCGGAAAGGAATCCGGTCACTACATTCGCTCGAACATTGAAAGACCCTATTCCCACGCCCGTCTCTCTCTGGATCCTGAGCATTATTGTTTATAATCATCCTGACAATTGAGGTCAGTTCCGGTCACATCCGGGGTCGTGCTTGACGAATTGTCCCTGCTCTGTATAATGTTATAATGATTATAATAAACCGGCGTTGTCGCATACCCGGTTTAGGAGGTTGTCTCGATGCGAATTGGTATGGTCGGCTATAAGTTCATGGGGAGAGCGCACTCACACGCGTATCGCACCGCCCCTTACTTCTTCGATATCAAGGACGATGTAGAGCTGGTCGCCGTCTGCGGGCGGAATGAGACGGCCGTCGCCGAGTTCGCCGCCGCACAAGGGTGGCAGTCGTACCACACCGACTGGCGCGACCTCATCGCCCGCGACGATATCGACATCATCGACATCGGCACCCCCAACAGCAGCCATTATGAGATCGCAGTGGCCGCGGCCCAGGCCGGCAAGCACATCCTGCTGGAGAAGCCAATGGCCATGAGCCTGGCTGAAGCGCGGGAGATGCTGGCGGTGGCCAAAGCGGCGGGCATCAAGCACATGATCGGCTTCAACTACCGCCGCGTCCCGGCCATTGCCCTGGCCAAAGCGATTATCGAGTCAGGCGACCTGGGCGAGATCGTCCATTGGCGGGCGGTCTACAACCAGGACTGGTTGGCCGACCCGCTGACACCCCGCCTCTGGCGGCTCGACAAAAGCGTAGCCGGCACGGGGGCGATCGGTGATCTGGCGTCCCATATCATCGACCTGGCCCATTTTCTCGTCGGCCCAATCGAAGCAGTCAGCGGCATGTCGAACACGTTCATCACCGAGCGGCCGCTGCCGGACGACCCCACGACGATGGCTCCGGTCACTGTCGATGACAGCTTTGCCCTGCTGGCCCGCTTCGACAACGGCGCGACCGGCACCTTCGAAGGCACGCGGCTGGCCACCGGGCGGCTCAACTACAACTCGTTCGAAATCAACGGCTCCAAAGGGTCGCTGGCGTTCAACCTGGAGCGCATGAATGAGCTGCAACTCTTCCTGAAGGACGATGCCGTCAGCCAGCGCGGCTGGCGCGTGATTAACGTCACCGACGGCGAGCACCCCTACGTCGGCGCGTGGTGGCCCCCCGGACACATTATTGGCTGGGAAGAGTCTCACATCCATCAGGTAGCCGACTTCCTAATGGCTGTTGAGAATGACACGGAGATCGCCCCCGACTTTTCTGTGGGTGTCGCCAATCAAGCTGTGCTGGATGCCCTGGTCGCCTCGTCTGAGTCGGGCCAATGGGTAGACGTTCCCGGGGAGTGACACATGATGACCGTTATCGTACCCGATAGCCACACACCCTATTACCAACAGCTCTACAACATTCTGCGCCGCCAGATCATCGACGGCGTCTGGACTCCCGGTGACCGGATGCCTTCAGAGACCGAACTAATCGATGAGTATGAAGTCAGCCGCATCACCGTGCGCCAGGCGTTCGACATGCTGGTCAACGACGGGCTGGTCTATAGGCGGCGTGGACGCGGCACCTTTGTAGCCGCCCCTACCATTGAGCAAGGCCTGACGCGCATCATCAGCTTCACCGAAGACATGCAGCGGCGCGGCCTGCAGCCCGGCACCGAGATTATCGATGCCCGACTGGAGCCAGCCAGCAAACACGTGGCCGAGCAGCTGGAGATCGAGCCAGGCACGGAACTGGCCCTCCTGGAGCGGCTCCGTCTGGCCGACGGCGACCCGATGAGCGTCGAAGTTTCCCATCTCGTCCACCGCCTCTGCCCCGGCATTCTAAGCGGCGACTACGCCAACGCGCCGCTGCACGAAGCACTGCGCGACCAGTACGACATCGAACTGGTGAAAGCTAACCAGGCCATTCGCGCCGTCCCGGCCAGCAAGGAGATCGCCGCCGCGCTGGACATCAAGCCCGGCGCGCCCGTCTTCTACATCGAGCGCGTTTCCCATTCGCAGTACGGCGTCCCGGTGGAGTTCTTGCAGCTCTACCATCGCGGTGACCGGTACGTGCTCTACAACGAGTTGCGCAACTAGCGGAGCCACTTATCTATGACGGTTGAGATTGTTACGCTAGGCGAGATGCTGATCGACATGTTCCCGGCTGAAATCGGCCGGCGACTGGTTGAGGTGTCTGCTTTCCGGCCCAAGCCCGGCGGCGCACCGGCCAACGTGGCTGTGGCCGCCCGCCGTCTGGGAGCCAATACTGCTTTCATCGGCAAGGTGGGCGACGATGCGTTCGGGCAGCTGCTCATCGACACGCTGGACCAGGAAGACGTCGACACCCGCGCCATGCGCGTCGACCCCGACGCCCGTACCACGATGGCCTTCATTGCCATGGTCGACGAGCATCACGCCGAGTTCGTCTTCTATCGCAACCCCGGCGCGGACATGATGTTGCGCCCGGATGAGTTGGACGAGGACCTATTACGCGAGACTCGCGCTTTCCACTTTGGCTCCATCAGCCTGATCGCCGAGCCAAGCCGGAGCGCCACACTGCGAGCCATTGAGCTGGCCCGCGCGGGCGGCGCGCTGGTCTCTTTCGACGTCAACTACCGGCCCAGCCTGTGGCCGCAGCCGGAAACGGCCGCCGCCACCATTCGCGATGCCCTGGGGCTGGCCGATCTGGTCAAGGTCAATGACGACGAGTTGGCCCTGCTGACTGGCAAGCGGGATGCGGCGGCGGGCAGCCCGGCGCTGCTGGCGTTCGGCCCGCGGGCCTGCGTCGTCACCCATGGCGCACGCGGCACCTACTTCCGCACCGCCGGCGGTGACGGCTTTGTGCCTGCCTTCCCGGTAGAAACGGTCGATGCAGTAGGCTGCGGCGACGCGTTCATGGCCGGGCTGTTGACCCAGTTGGTCACCGGCGATAATTCGTGGGAGACGCTGCTGAGCGATGGGCGGCTGGCGGCATGCGTGCGCACCGCCAATGCCGTCGGCGCACTGACCGCCCAAACACAGGGCGTGATTCCCGCGCTGCCCACGGCTGCCCAGGTCGAGGCGTTCCTCGCGGCGCAGCCGATAACCTGATGTTCCCGGCCGGCAGCGGCCGATCACTTACCAATTGAACAATGATTGATTGTTTCCGAGCAGAATGAGCCGCAGGGCCACTCTGCCCAAGCAAACAGGAGTAAGACATGCTGCAATCTGATACAAAAGTCCTCGATCTGGCGGGGCTCCAGGAGCTGGCGGCCGATATCCGGCTGGACATTCTGGACGCGACGACGAAAGCTGGATCCGGCCATCCATCCAGTTCTTTCTCGGCCACCGAGATCGTCACCGCCCTTTTCTTTGGCGGTGTACTGCGCTACCGACCAGACGAGCCCGAGTGGCCCGGGCGCGACCGCTTCATCATGAGCAAGGGCCACGCCGCCCCGCTGCTCTACCCGGTGCTGGCCCGCGCCGGCTACTTTGACCATGAGATGATCTACACGCTGCGCCAGGTGGACAGCCCGGTGCAGGGCCATCCCATCCTGGGGCTGATGCCCGGCGTGGAAGCGACCACCGGCTCGCTGGGCCAGGGTCTATCGGTTGGCGTCGGCCATGTGCTCGGCGGCCGTCTGAACAACCTCGACTACCGCGTCTACGTCCTGATGGGCGACGGCGAGCAGGAGGCGGGCCAGGTCTGGGAAGCGGCCATGTCGGCCGCCCACTTCAAGGCCGACAACCTTGTCGGCATCCTCGACTACAACAAGTACCAGGAGACCGGCCCCATCAGCCGCGAAATGGGCCTCGAGCCGCTGGCCGACAAATGGCGCAGCTTCGGTTGGTACGTCACCGAAGCCGACGGCCACGACTTTGAAAGCCTTCTGGCAGCGTTTGATGAGGTGCGGCAAGTCAAGGGCCAGCCGTCGATCATCATCGCCCACACCGTGAAAGGCAAAGGCGTCTCCTTTGTCGAAGCAGACTTTACATTCCACGGCCGCGCTCTGACCCCGGAGCAGGCTGAGTTGGCTCGGGAGGAAATCAATGCAAATCGGTAAAGAAGCGGGACTGACCCCGTATAAACTGCCCCTGCGCAACGTCTTCGGCGAAGCGCTTCTGAATGTGGCCACCGACGACCCGCGCGTGGTCGTGCTCGACGGCGACCTCGGCAACTCGACCAAGGCGGAGACCGTGCGTCATGCGTTCCCCGAACGCTTTTTCAACATCGGCATCGCCGAGAGCAATCTCGTTGGTATTGGTGCGGGGCTGGCCGGCTGCGGCTTCGTGCCCTGGATCACCAGCTTCTCCTCCTTCCTGCTCTGCAACGCCTATGACCAGATTCGTCTGGCAGTGGCCATGAGCAACATCAACGCCAAAGTCCTCGGCAGTCACGGTGGCATCACGCTGGGCAAAGACGGTCCGACGCAGATGGGCATTGAAGATTTCGCCCTCGTCGGCGGCCTGCCCACTTTCGTCATGCTCGTCCCCAGCGACCCGGCCTCCATGCACGCGGCCGTCAAGGCGGCCACCGATCATGTCGGCCCCGTCTGGCTGCGCTGCAGCCGCGTCGCCCTGCCGGAAATCTACCCGATGGAAAACACCCCGTTCGAGATCGGTAAAGCCAACGTCGTGCGCGACGGCGACGATCTGACCATCGTGGCCTGCGGCATCATGGTGGCGATGGCCCTCGACGCCGCCGCAACGCTGGCCAGAGAAGGTATCGAAGCGCGCGTGCTCGACATGCATACCCTCCGTCCGATGGACACTGCGGCGCTGGCCGCCGCCGCCCGCGACACGGGCGCGATTGTCACAGCCGAGGAGCATCTGCTCCAGGGCGGCATGGGCAGCAACATTGCCCGCGTTGTGGCGATGAACCATCCGGTGCCTATGCGCTTCGTCGGGCTGGCCGACACCTACACTGACTCCGGCGATCCATTCGACTTGCTGGAGAAGTATCATCTGACGGCCAAAGACATTGCTGCCGCGGCACGAGAGGCCCACGCGGCCAAAGGATAGGCGTCGATGAACATTCGACAGCAGTTGCAGCAGCGGCAGGCAGAAGGCAACCCCATCCGTGTCGGGGCCAGCGGCGCCGACTGGATGGGCAGCGGCTTCATCGCCGCTATGGCCCATGTCCCCGGTATGGACGTGACCGTTCTGGCCGACAGCGACGTGGCCGCAGCCCGCGACGCGTTCCTGAAGACGGGCGTCCCCGCCGATGAGATCGTCGAAGCGTCCGACGCCGGCCCGGCCATGGACGCCCTGATGACGGGCAAGCGCGTGGTCACTGGTGACTACCGGCTGGCCGCCCGGCTGGAGGACGTCGACATTGTGGCCGACGTCACCTGGTCCCCCGCCATTGGCGCGGAAACAGCTATGGCCTGCATCGAGAACGGCAAGGACGTCGTCCTGGTCAACATCGAAGCAGACGTGACCATGGGTCATATCCTGAAGCGCAAAGCGAAGGAAGCGGGCGTGCTCTACACGGTCTCTTCCGGCGACGAACCGGGCTGCCTGATGGAGCTGTACAACTTCGTCTCCAGCCTCGGCTACGAGATCATCACCATCGGCAAGGGCAAGAACAACCCGCTCGATCCCAGCGCCACACCGGACACGGTGGCCGAGTCGGCCCGCAAGGCGGACAAGGACCCGTACCAGGTGGCGTCGTATGTCGACGGCTCCAAGACGATGTTCGAGATGACCTGTGCCGCCAACGCCACCGGCTGCCTGCCCATGCAGCGCGGTATGATCGGCCCGGAAGCGACGCTGGAGAACGTCTCCGAAATCTTTGCTCTGGAAGCAGACGGCGGGTTGACCAAGTTCCCCGGCGCGGTCGATTTCGTGCAGGGCAGCTCCATGTCCGGCGGCGTGTTCGTCACCGTGCGCATCACCGACGAGCGCATCCAGGCGGACCTCAACTATCTGAAGGTGGGCAAGGGGCAGTACTTCACGTTCTTCCGCCCGTACCACCTCTGGTTCCTGGAAGCACCGATCTCGATTGCCCAGGCCCATCTGCTGGGCGAGACGACGCTCGTGCCGCTGGATGAGCCGTGCGCCGACATCATGACCTACGCCAAGCGCGACCTCGCGCCGGGCGAGTCGCTCGACACGTTTGGCGGCTACGACTTCCACGGCGTGATGGACCTCGCCGGCGAAGTGCGGAAGTTGAACGCGCTGCCGGTCGGTCTGGCCATCGGGGCCAAAATGCGCCGCCCGGTCGCCCGGGGCAGCGTCGTCACCTGGGATGATGTCGAACTGGATGAATCAAGCACCGTCGTCAAGCTACGTCGCCAACAAGACCGGCTGTTCGCCGCCTGACCGAACAGTCGAGGAGTCACATAAACTAATGCAGAAAAACGGCGCATCTCCGTGGGCCGGTTTGTCGGCGGAACAACTCCGCGACTCGCTCACCAAGATGTATCAGATTCGAATATTCGAGGAGACGGCTGAATCGCTCTACGCGATGGGCAAAATCCACGGCACGATGCACCTGTCCATCGGGCAGGAGGCGTCGGCCGTCGGCGCGGTGCTCGCTTTGCGCCCGGACGACTACATGCTGAGCACCCACCGCGGCCACGGCCATTGCATTGCCAAGGACGCTGAACCCCGGCTGATGATGGCCGAGTTCTTTGGCAAGGACATCGGCTACTGCCGCGGGCGGGGCGGCTCCATGCACATCGCCGACGTCGAAGGCGGCAACCTGGGGGCCAACGGCATTGTGGCCGGCGGCATCCCCCTGTCCACCGGCGTCGGGCTGAGTATGCAGCTGCAAAAGCTCGACCGCATCTGCCTCACCTTCTTCGGCGACGGCGCCGCGAACGAAGGCGCGTTCCATGAGTCGCTCAACCTGGCGGCCATCTGGGATCTGCCGGTCGTCTACGTGTGCGAGAACAATCAGTACGCCATGTCGATGCCGGTAGAGGACGCGTTCCCCATCGAGCAGATCAGCCAGCGTGCTGCTGCCTACAACATCCCTGGCGTGACGGTGGACGGCAACGACCTGTTCGCCGTCTACGAAGCAGTGCAGACAGCCGTCGACCGGGCGCGCGCCGGCGAAGGCCCGTCGCTGATCGAGTCGGTCACCTACCGCTGGCGCGGCCACTCCAAGAGCGACCGTCAACGGTATCGCACGCTGGAAGAGCGGCGTGAATGGGAAGCCCGCGACCCGATCGAACGGTTACGCGGCCAGCTGCGCGACGGCGGCCTGTTCACCGAAGAAGAGCTGGACGCAATCCACGCCGAAGCCCGCCAGTTCATTGAGGACGCGGTGGAGTTTGCCGAAGCGGCCGACGACCCCGATCCGGCCAGCATTTTGGAGGGCGTCTATGCCTGATACAGCGACAGCTCCCGCTCCTGCCACGGAGCAGACGGAGCAACGAGAACTAACCTATGCGCTGGCCGTGCGCGAAGCGCTGCGACTGGCGATGGAACGGGATGAGCGTGTCTTCATGCTCGGCGAGGACATCGGTGTCTATGGCGGCGCGTTCGGCGTCAGCGACGGCCTGATTGAAGAGTTCGGCCCGGAGCGCGTCCGCGACACGCCCATCTCCGAAGCGGTTATTGCCGGGGCGGCCATCGGCGCAGCGGCGACCGGCATGCGGCCAGTGGCCGAGATCCAGTTTATGGATTTCATTACGCTGTCGATGGAGCAGCTCGTCCTGCAAGGCGCGAAGATGCGCTTCATGTTCGGCGGCAAGGCGCAGGTGCCAATGGTGCTGCGCACGCCCGCCGGCTCCGGCACAGGCGCGGCCGCCCAGCACTCCGAAAGCCTGGAAGCGTGGTTCGTCCACGTCCCCGGCCTGAAAGTCGTCATGCCCTCCACCCCCTATGACGTGAAGGGCTTGCTGCTGGCGGCCATCGAAGACCCCAACCCGGTCATCTTCGTCGAGCACAAGCTGCTCTACAAGACGAAGGGGTACGTGCCGGAAGGGTATTACACCGTGCCGTTGAGCCAGAGCGACGTCAAGCGTGCAGGGCGAACACGTGACGGTCATCGCCACATCGGTGATGGTGCCCCGCGCGCTGGAAGCGGCCGACCAACTGGCCGCCGAAGGGATCGAGCTGGAAGTGGTCGACCCGCGCACCTTGTCGCCGATGGACCCGGAGCCGATGATCCAGTCGGCCATCAAGACCGGTCGCGTCCTGGTCGTCCACGAAGCGCCGATCACCGGCGGCGTGGGCGGCGAAATCGTGGCTCAGATCGTCTCCAGCAAGGCGTTCGGCTATCTCGATGCGCCGGTGCGCCGTCTGGCTGGGCTGGACATTCCCATTCCCTACAACCGCGAACTGGAACGGCGCACTGTGCCCCAGGTCGAGGATATCGTCGCAGAGTCGCGCAAGCTGGCCCAGGGCGTCTACTAGGGAGTACGCACTATGGCCACACCAATAATCATGCCCAAGTTCGAGATGGCCCAGGAAACGGGGACCATCATGCGCTGGGTGAAACAAAATGGCGACGAAATCCTGCGCGGCGAACCGATCATGGAGGTGGAAACCGACAAGGTCGTCATGGACGTCGAAGCGCCGGAGGATGGCATTTTGGCCGGAGCGACGGCCGCCGAAGGGGACGTCATCCCCGTGGCTACCGTCATCGCCTACGTCCTGCAGCCCGGCGAGGAGCTGCCGGCAGACTCCGCCGCTCCCGCCGCGGACCAACCGGCGGCCGCCGAGCCAGCGTCTGCCCAGCAAGCGGCGACAGCGTCTGACCTGAAGGCGACGCCGGTCGCCCGCCGCCGCGCAGCGGCCGCCGGCATCGATATCGCCGCCGTCCCCGCCCCGGGCGAAGGCAAAGTCACCCGCGAGCACGTCGAAGCGTATCTGAGCGGCCAGAACGGCCGCCCGGCAACGGCCGCCCCGCGCCCCTACGCCACTCCGGCTGCCCGGCGCGTGGCCGCGGAAGCGGGCCTCGACCTGGCGGCCATCAGCGGCAGCGGCCCGGACGGCCGCGTGCAGGAGCTGGACGTCATCCACGCCGCCGAAACCGCGCAGGCGCCGGCCCAACCGGTCGCGCCAGTCCCGGCCACCGCGCCGCAAACCGGCGCTCGCGTACCGCTGCAAGGGATGCGCCGCACCATCGCCACCCGGCTGCTCGACAGCTACCAGTCGATTCCGCACGTGATGTTCACCGTCACCGCCGATATGTCGGCCATGCAGGCTGAACGCGTGGCACTGAACGCCGACGCAGCTGCCGAAGGGCTGCCCAAAGTGTCGATGACGGCGTTACTCGTCAAGGTGATCGCCTGGGCGCTGGGCCGCCATCCGCTGGTCAACGCCTCCCTGTTCGATGACGGCATCGAATACCACGACGCCATCAACGTTGGCATGGCGGTGGCGCTGGACGACGGTCTGATTGTGCCGGTCATCCACAACGCCGACACGCTCGGCATCCAGGATATCGCCGCCCAGGTGGGCGAGCTAACCAGCAAGGCCCGCGCCGGCACGCTCGGGCTGGCCGATGTGCAGGGCGGCACCTTCACCATCAGCAACCTGGGCATGCTGGGCATCGACCAGTTCACCGCCATCATCAATCCGCCGCAGAGCGCCATCCTGGCCGTCGGCCGGACGGTTAAGGAGCCGGTCGTGATAGAGACAGGTGCAGGCGATGAAGTCGTGATCAGGCCACAAATGAAGATGACCCTTTCGGTTGATCACCGTATCATAGATGGAGCAGTAGCGGCGCAGTTCCTGCAGGACGTTGTCCGCGGACTGGAACGGCCGTCGCGTCTGCTCTGGTAAAAAAGAGAAATAAACACGAAGCTGAGGAGGTTCCCATGCGTATCGGCGTCTTTAGCGCCCTGTTCCAAAACTTACCGCTCGAAGAAGCTCTCGACAAAATTGTGGCCGCCGGGGCGACATCCGTCGAGATCGGCAGCGGCGGCTATCCCGGTAGCCAACATTGCCCGGTCGACGATCTGCTCAACAGCGAACCGGCCCGTCGCGAATATATGGAAAAGATCACATCGCGCGGTCTAATTCTGAGCGCGTTGAGCGTCCATAACAATCCGATTCACCCCAACCCCGACACCGCTTTGAAGGCGGATGACGATCTCAAGAAGTCGATCCGACTGGCCCAACTGCTGGGCGTACCGGTCGTCAACGGCTTCTCCGGCCTGCCTGCCGGCGCGCCCGGTGACAGCATGCCTAACTGGGTCACCTGCCCCTGGCCACCCCACTTCGGCGAGATCCTGGAGTATCAGTGGAATGAGATGGCCATCCCGTACTGGCAAAATATGGAAAAGTACGCCAGCGACCGGAACGTGAAGATCGGCTTCGAGATGCACCCCGGCATGCTGGTCTACAACGTGGAGACGATGCTCCGTCTGCGCGAAGCGACCGGCCCCGCCCTGGGCTGCAACTTCGATCCCAGCCACCTCTGGTGGAATGGCGTCGACCCGGTCGCCGCTATCCGCAAGCTGGGCGACGCCATCTACCATGTCCACGGCAAGGATTGTTACGTCGACGATCTCAACATCGCGGTCAATGGCTGCAACGACAACAAGCCGTACGATCAGATGCTCAACCGGGCCTGGACGTTCCGCAGCATCGGCTACGGCCACGGTGCGGAGACGTGGAAGGCGCTGCTGAGTGCCCTGCGCCTGGTCGGCTATGATTACGTCATCTCCATTGAGCACGAGGACGCCCTGATGTCCACCGACGAAGGGTTGGCCAAAGGCATCGCCATGCTCCAGGAGACCAACATGTTCGAAGAGCCGGGCGAGATGTTCTGGGCGTAACGCGATTCGGCCAATCGCGCCACATCAGGGGTCGGCTTCACATGAGGCCGGCCCCTTTTGCGCTCTATCCCTCTACGCGCTACAACTAACTCCCTATGAAAATCGTCACCATTGACCCCGCCACCTGGATCGAAGGGCAGGGCTACCGCAAGAATCGCCTGCTGACGGCCGACGACCTGCGCAGCGACGGCGCGCTCGTCCAAATCGTCACCATCCCGCCCGGCAGCCATGTTCCCGCCCATCACCACGAAACCTCCATCGAGGTCTACCACATCCTGCGCGGCCGTTGCCAGATTGACGTGAATGGCGAAACCCACACGCTGGCCCCCGGCGACATCATGCTGATGGAGCCGGGCGACGTCCACGCGCTGACCAACAGCGGCGATGAGCCGTTCGAGCTGCTGGTCTTCAAGACGAATGCGGTCGACGGGGATACGTACTGGGTCATCGGGACCAGATGAACTCGCCAGGAGCAGGTCAGGCTATCTACGCCTCACTTCGAGGTAGCAGACCCAGTTGAGTCATCAACGCGAAGCGATCCGGTACGCCCCAATGTTCGACAATCCAGCCGTCTTCAAAACGACACGTATCATAGACGGTTAGCGACATCGATTTGCCGGTCGGAGGGCCGAACATCGGCCCAAGGTGAGTGCCCCGCGCCGTCATGCGTATCCACAGCTTATCCCCATCGGCAACCATATCTTCAATGGTTAGATGCAGATCCGGAAAGCCGGTACGAAGGGACTGAATATCGCGCTTGAAGCCCTCAAGGGTTGGCGCCAGGCCAAACTGATGCTCTGCATAGTCAGGAGCAAAGACAGAATCCAGGGCATCATAGTTACCCTTGTTGAACCCCTCGTCAATTACGCGGCGAAACTGATCCATATTTTGCCTGGTAGGCATTTTCGTTTCCTCGTGATCTCTGTAGAAAATATTGCTGCTTGTTTCCCTAGTGCGCTACTTGCGGAACGGCATTCTGCGGGGCAGGCGGACGAGGTCCGGGAGTCACCCCAAGCTGCTGCATCATCATGGGCACATTCCACACGTGCCACAGATCCGTGGTCAGACCGTCGACAATCCGAACAAAGTACATATGGGGCACCGATACCGGGCGGCCAGTCGGCGGAAGATGCATCCCAGGGTTGATGCTGAGCGTCCCGGTCTGCGTCCCGGTCATCGTGCACCGAATGGCAACCATTTCACCATCGGCCAGCAACTCGTGTATTTCAAAGTGCAGATCAGGAAATGCTGTGCGCAGCGCGGTAACGACCTCTTTCAGGTGGGTGATGATATCGGTACCGGCAGGCTCTTGATGGTCAATGCCGTTTGGCGAGTTATATGCTTCAATCGCTGACAAATCGCCCTGATTGAAAGCGCGTGTCAAAAAGTCGCGGACGATGGCTTCATTCGTTTGAGTGTTCATAGTTTCCCTTTATTAATTATAGTGTTACTACATTCAACAGAATTGTACTATAATGCCATTATGGAAAATGTCAATGATCAGACTCTCTCATCGTCAAAGACAGGCCCTAGCTACACAACAGCTCATTGTAGATGCAGCTCGCGATCTATTCCTAGAGCTAGGATATGGCGCGACAACAATTGAAGCAATTAGTGACCGTGCGGGTGTGGCCGTAAGCACTGTATACAGTATCTTCAAAAACAAGCGCGGCCTCCTGGCGGCCGTGCGCGAGTCATGGCATCAGGCGTCGGGGCAACGGGATATCTATCAGCTGGCCCTTGCAGAGCATAATCCGGCCAAGCGGTTGGAGTTAGCCGCCAGAGCAACGCGTCGTCAATGGGAAAGCGGTGCTGACATGTTCGTTATCTACAATAGCGCTGCTGCCGTTGATCTGGAGGCGGCTGCTGAACGTGACAAGGCGCTGGCCGGCAGACAAGCCAATCTGGAGCAATTCATTCAGGCCACGTCGCCTATGCTGCACCCTGGGTTGACCAATGATCGGGCGACAGCGATTTATCTGACCCTCACGCGTGCTGAACTGTATCAGGAACTCGTCGAGAATTTTGGCTGGTCGCCCGATGAGTATGAGATATGGCTGGCGGATCTTCTTAAGCAGCAGCTACTACCCTAACAACAGGCCTGTCATACATCGCCAGAACTCCGCTTCCGAAGCATCCGGATGGCGACGCTTCAACCCGGCCCAGGCGAACATGCGCTCCGTCCGGATGAGGTCGTCCATCAGTTCCCACTTCCGCCACACCGGCATCTCCCGCTGCAAGCGCAGCAGCACCGCCTGCGCCTCCGGCGACGTGTCGCGGGTCATCTGCTCCCAGGTAGGCAGCGGCCGTTTGAGTTCAGCGGAATCGGTCGTCTGGTCGCTCATAGTGCCATTCTAGCAGAACAAAGCGCCGCAGCGCCTACGCCAGCGCGAACGCCGCCACTACATCCACCCAGAACCCCTGCGGTCGGGCGTCGACCGGCTGCACCTGTTCCAGCCGGTAGCCCAGCTTCGCGACGTCGCCGCACATCCGGGCCACGTGGCCAATCTCGCCCAGCAGCAGCACGCGCGACGGCCGCAGCGTTTGCACAGCGTACCACATCCCTTCGGTCGGCGGGCCGTCGGGGTGGAGCAGCAGCACGTCCGGCTCCAGGTCCAGTGCAGGCAGAACCTCCTCCTCGTACCCTTCGTAGATGGCGATGTTGTCGAAGGCGTCGAGGTTGACCACCATGTCGGCCACGGCGTCGGGGTTGGCCTCGACCACCACGACCTCGGCGGCCGCTTCGGCCAGAGATGCCGTGTAAAGTCCCGGCCCGCCGGGAATCTCCAGCACCACTTCGTCCCCGTGCAGCGCAACCAGCGCCCGCAGCGACCCCGCCAACAGTTCGGCCGCTGCCGGGCTGGGCGGGAAGGGTACACCGGCTGAGATGCGGAAAGGTCGCTTGCCGGCTGTCTGCACAAAAGTCGTCTCCCCGATCAGCGTGGCGGATATTTTGTCCGGGAAGACAATGGCCACAGACACCGGAAAGTCGGCCGCCAGCTCCGGCGGCTCCACGTCGTCGGTTTCCAGCGCCGCCAACAGCTCGCCATCGTCTCCCAGCCGCAAAGTCAGTTTGCGGAGGCCGGGCAGGTCGACATCCAGATCAGCAAGCGCTGTCTCCAATCGAGGCTGGAGCACCGGACATTCAGTTACAGGGAAGATGCGCCGCTCGACCGGCGACCAGTAGCCCAGCCCGCCGCCTTCGACAGGAAACAGGGCGGTCTCATGCAGCCCGCCGTACGGGTCAGGGTTGGGCAGGATCATCTGCACCGGAGGCTGCTGTATCCCGGCGACCCGCTGCAGCTGGTCGACGACCACTTCCTGCTTGGCCGATAGCTGGGCCTCATAGGTCATCTGCTGGAAGTGGCACAGGCCACAGACAGCGAAATGGGTGCAGCGCGGCTCCGTCCGGAAGCGGGACGGACGAATTACCTCCAACAGCGTCCCGCGCGTGATCCCCCTGGATTGCTCCGGCACGCTGACGCGCACCGTCTCGCCTGGTATAGCGAAGGGGACAAAGATCGGTTTGCCCTGCTTGTCTCGCCCGACG
This sequence comes from uncultured Chloroflexia bacterium, assembly GCA_963715935.1. Taxonomy (GTDB): domain Bacteria; phylum Chloroflexota; class Anaerolineae; order Promineifilales; family Promineifilaceae; genus Promineifilum. The sequence goes on from CAVQSM010000017.1 coordinate 297,445, forward strand.
GCCGACCCGCCGTGGGCCATCGTGTCTACCGTAATCGTCATGTCGGTCATTCAAACAATCCTTATTCTCGACTTGGTCCGGTTAACCCAGCAATCCCAAAGCGATCACCATCGTCCAGCTCACGATAAACCAGTGGATCAACCACGGGTAGACAAACGACCCGGTGCGCCAGGCCACAAACCCGAACGCCGCTCCACCGAAGATGGTGCTGAACGTCTCAATTTCCGGCTTGCCCAGGTGCATGAAGGCGAAAGGGACGGCCTGGAGAAAGATGGCCGCGCCGGGCCCGAAGTAGCGGGCGAAGGCGAAAAGGAGCAGCCCGCGCCAGATAAACTCCCACCCGAACAGATCAATGCCGTTGAGCGCGATCAGACGGCCAATCCCTTCCGGCGCTTTCTCAAGGTAGAACGCTTCCATCTCCGGCGTCCTCGCGATGAACCACAGGATGATGGCCATGCCCACGCAGCCAATCACCGTCCACATCAACCCTTCGCGCCAGTTGCCCAGCCGAAAGCCAAAGTTGGAGAGCGGTTCGCGGTAGACAATCCAGATAAATAGAACCGACAGAATGAAGTAGAGGATGAAGCGATCGAACGCCTTCGTACCGGTGATGGTGTAGTCGTAATAATCGATCATCGGCACGAGCGTGCTGAAGATGATGAGCAGGGTAAGCCGGATGTCGAACTCGACACCCAGCAGGGTCAGACGGCCGTTGGAGAGCGTCATGGCGCGGGCGCAATTCCCATGAGAAGCGTCAACCGCTCCGCCGCCTCGTTGGCCACACCATGCACCAGACCGGCAGGCGCCCAGACCACATCGCCAGGGCCACCCTCGATCCGCTCCTCGCCGATCCAGAAACGGCCGCGGCCCTCCACCACATAGTAGAACTTGTCCTGGTCAGCGTGGTCGTGGGGCTGCTGCACCTGGCCCGGCTCCAGACAGTTGACGCCGAGCATCAGCGTGTCACTGCGAAACAGGGTGGTCTTGTAGAACTTGTCGGCGCGTTGGCCTGTGTGGTCAGACAAAGGCGTGATATAGGTTGTCATAGATACCTCCGGGAGTGATTATAACGAAACGTGCCCTGTTCATCAGTGATAAACAGGGCACGCTGAAAAGGCTAGCAGTGCCAGAGGCGGTTAATAATCTGGCTTACGCCGTCATGGGGGCGCCCATCTCAACCATGTTGCCGAGCACCTTTTCCATGGCCATTGTGTGGCTGCAAACGCCGCGTGTGCCGAAGAAGTCGCAGTCGCAGTGCCACTGACCGCCGGTATACGTGACATTGTGGACGGAATCGTTGTCGCCCTTAATGCTCACGTCAAGAGATTGAAAGTGAATGCGCTCGTCTCGCTCTTCCGCGTAGAACTTCGCTTTCTCAATCTTACCGATCATCCCATAGTCCATCGTGTACTCTCCTCTTGTGAATAGACTTGACGGAAAACCCAACCAAACAAAAAACGCACGCCGTGAGGCGTGCGTTCAGGAAGTCTTGCAGTTGTAGGCTGATGAAATTGTTTTCAGCACCATGAATGAAGTATACCCATCCCGCTCCGTGAGTCAATCGCCCTAGCTGACGTTTTCCCTACGTTGATCGTGGCAGATCCGGGGCAATGTGGTGCCGCCGCTCGATTCAGCCCCAATCATGGCTCAACGACGACGGGTGCAAGCAGCAGTTTATCGTCGATCCAGCGGCCGTCGGGCCAGATGCGATTGAGCGGCCGTCCCAGCTCCTCACTCTCCACGACCAGCCGCACGCCCAACGTCTGGCCGGCCAGCGCCGGATCGACCGGCACGTCTATCATCTGCACGACCGGGCCGCCCTGCTCCATGCTCGACAGGGCAGCCAGTTGCTCGCCCATCACCCGACCGTCCGGCGCAACGAGTTGCAGGCGGACCGTCTGCTGGCCCCGGCCCGGCGGCTGGAGCATCTCCCAATAGAGCGTCACGGTCAGCCGATCTCCCGGCGCGGGGCGTCGCATGTCGTAGGCGTACCCGGTCAACCGCACTCGCTCCTCAAAGTTGTATGCTCCCGGGTTCGGCCGCTCTTCCAGGGCGACAGCCGGCGTCAAGGCCACGTCTCCCAACGGGAACGAATCGCCCAGCCCGTCACCGGTCGTCCCGTCGGTGATGCCCAGCCGGTAGCCGTCGGTGGGGGCGTAGTAGCCCACACGCAGCTCGGCCTCAGCCGGAACATAGGCGGTTTCCGGTACGTAGAGTTGGAGGCGCTCCACAAAGCGATCGCCCGGTCGCCACTGGCTGGCCGGGAAGTTACCTAGACCGGGGTGAGTGTCCCGCTGGCCAATGAGCGCCCCGGTCTCCCGATCGATGAGATGGACAAACAGGTAGTAATCACCCGGCGGCTGACCCGTCACCTCCCAATAGAGGTCGATGTCGATCGGCTCACCCGCCGCCACGCTGTCTGCGCCGTCCGGCAGACGAACGTCATAGCCGCGCAGCGCCACCAGTCCGTCAAAGCGGGCGTCGACCGGGCTGGGCAGCACGGCCTCAGCGGCATACGTGGCGGGCCGGGCATAGGCTGGGGCCAGATAACCGAACAGCGCCACCAGGGAAAAGGTGACCATGCCGGCGGTTGTCAGGCCAGCCAGAGCTTGAGGCGGCCGCTGCTGTGCTTCCCGACCCCGCCAGAGCGACAGGCCGAAGAACATCAGGATGGCCAGCGACGGCAGCGCCGGGAAGAAAAAGCGACCCATCGGCCCCGCCGGGCTGACGAGCAGATAGTTGAACAGCACGGCGAAGAAAAGGGTCACATTCAGGGCCAGCAGGGCCAGAGGGGCGGCGACGTCTCGCAGCCGGTCGGACTCGCGCCGCAGCAGCGTCACCCCATACCCCGCCAGGGCCACCAGGGCCACGACGAAGATGGCGATGTAGGTGACGTTGGGCAGCGGAATCTGGCCATAGCCGAAGCGCCCCCACAGGCTGGTCCACGCATAAGGCAGCTCGGAGATAGCCAGCCCAAAGCTATCCAGCGGGCTGCGCACACCCCACAGTTCGGTCAGCCGCTCAAAGCCCGTCGGCTCGCCATACAACAATTGATTGCGGACAAACCACCAACCCGCCACCAGGATGCTCAGCCCACCAATCAGCGCGTTGACGACCAGCCATTCACGCCACTGCTTGCGCCGCCACGCCACCCAGGTAACGGCCGCCTCGATCGTGACTATGATCGCCGCCAGGTTGAACTTGCTCAGCAGGGCGATTCCAAAGAGCACACCCAGCGCCACCCCCCACTGCCAGCGCAGCCCGTCTTTGTCGACCAGCAAGCGCACGCACGCCAGCGTGACGGCCGCCCCCGCCAGGGCCGCCACCACGTCATTGTTGATCGCCGCCGCCATATAGAGAAACATCGGGTTGAACGCCACAAACGCGGCCGATCCGGCTGCCATCGCCCGGTTGCCCGGCCAGATGGTCAGGGCGATCAGCCACGTCAGCCAGACGGTCGCCGCGCCAAAGAGCAGGTTGACAAAGCGGGAGAGGTGGGCGGCAAGCGCTTCGCCCTGCCAGGGGAACGCCTCGGCCTCGCCATGCAGATACTGGTTCTTGTTGTCCACGCCCACGTCCCAGTAGCGGTAAGCCCAGAACGGATTACCCGCTGGTTCGGCGCACACCTCGCGGCCTGTGTCGATGCCGCCGGTAACCAGAGCGGCCGTTGCGTAGTAGAGCGGCGGGTGGTGGCCCTGCGTGCTGCACGGCAGCTCTCCCTGCACCGGAAGCGCGTCGCGCTGGATGAGGTGCTGGATGAAGCGATAGTGACGCAGCTCGTCGGTCGCCTCATGCAGTGGGTTGACGACGCTATACGCGCCGCCGATCAGCAGGAAGCCGGCCAGGATAGCCAGAATGGGCCAGCGGGCTTGCAGCCAGTTCGCCATGACCTACTGCCCGCCTCCCACCGGCAAGCGGACGCTGTCCGCGCCATCGCCGGTCAGCACCCTTTCGCCCGTCAACGGATCATACAGGCCAAGCACGATCGCCACCGGCGCGGAGCCGTCCGGCGCAGCCAGCCGGTGCTGTTGGATGAACGCATCGCCGGGATAGAGCGTCGTCGGGTCCACCCACAGGCCGTCGTCTCCAACCAGCAGATTGCCTTCGGCGTCGACCAGATGGGCGAACACATAGAGGCGCGGGCCGTTGTAGACGCCGGGCGGCGGCGGATTGCTGATGAGCGGCAGGGGTGGCAGGGCGATACGATCGGCCGCCTCCCACCCCAGTTGCAGCGTGCCAGTGGTCGAGTCGTACGCTGCGCCGGTCCAGCACAGGTTGTTGGCGAAGCAAACCGGACCTGTCGCCTCTAAACCACCCGGCCGAACCGTCTGCACCAGCTCGTAGCCACCGGGCAGCGCGGCTATCTCCGGCAGCGGCTCCCACGCGCCATCAAACGGCGTTTCAATCTCCGGATAGCCTGCGAAGCTGAGCGCGGGGCGCAGCAGCAGGACGCGCTCCGGGTTGTACCAGCGTGGCCGCACGTCGGGGGACTCGTCCAGTTCCACCCGCAGCGCTTCCCGGTCCCACGGCCCGGCCAGCAAGCCGGTGATGCCGAAGTCGGCCGCCCACGGCGCGTCAGGCTGGGCCGCAACAAAGGCGGCGACGTCGTGGATGTCGGCCCGGTAGAGGAACCGCACCATACCCCGCTCCGGCCATTCGCTGAAATAGGCGGGCAGATCGCGCACGGCGACGGCCGACACCAGCAGCAGCCCGGCAGCCACCGGCAGGGCGCTGCGCCAGACGGCTGTTTCCCCCTGCCGGGCCCACCCGGCCAACGCCCCTACCGGCAGCGCTGCCAGCAGGAAGAACGCCGACTGGGCCATGATCATGTGGCCGAGGCTGGCTTCGGGGACGCTGAGGATGGCCGGGGAGATGCCTGCCAGCCACCAGAGCAGGAGAAAAGCGGCCGCCAGTTCGCGGTGAGTGACCGCTGGCCGGTCGGCTCCGTGGCGACGGCCGCGCAGCCAGTAGCGCGCCGTGGCCACAAGCGGACGCAGCGCCCAGTAGACCGCCAGCACCATCCCCGCCCAAAAGAAGATCGCGCCCACCGGGCCGAAGATCGGCCGTCCGGGAATGTTGTAGAGCCACTCCGGATCGCCGCCGCTGTGGGCGGTGGTCAGAGCAGCGACCGTGTGGTCGATGAGCAGCGCCGGGTCGCCCGCCAGCGCATTGGTCAGCGGCAGGGCCAGCTCGTTGACCCGCCCTTCCGCTTCCGGCTGCTGGGAGAGCACCAGCGCCAACGGCGCCGCCAGCAGGAGCGTCACCGCCAACATCAGCGCCAGGCCGCGCCAGCGCCGCCGCAGAAGCGCCGGGGCCACCAGCAGCAGATAGCCCGCGAATGCCAACGGCACCAACGGCACACCCCGTCCGGCGAAGTAGACATAGAAGCCCAATCCCAGGAAAAGACCTGCCAGCGCGAAGTCGCGGGCCACCATTCGACCGGCGGCACTCGCAGGCCGCTGCAACCCGCCCCAGAAGAAGTAGAACGCCAGCAGCACAAAGGGCGGGGTCAGCACATGGCGAATACCGACCCGGGCATACATCAGGCCCCAGAAGGAAACCGCCAGAACGGCCGCCGCCACCAGCCCCACCCCGGAGCCAAACAGCCGCCGCCCCACAATGTAGGTCAGCGGCACCGTGACGGTGCCGACGAGCGCGGAGGCCAGGCGAATACCCAGCCCGCCCGGCCCGAACCAGGCCAGAAACAGCGCATTGAGCATGTGGTAGAGCGGTTCGTGGCCGGAGGCGTCGGGGTAGTAGAGACGAATGTCGCCATCGAGGATGTTTTGCGAGATGACCAGCGTTTCGATCAGCTCATCGTCCCGCCAGCCGGGGGGCACGCCCTCAAGCTGCCAGACACGGAGAAAAAAGCCCAGCAGCGTAATGAGCATGATCCACGTAGTGGGATTGGCGACGGCCGCCCGGACCATCTCCCCCCAGCCGGGCGCGGCGCGGCGGGTCGACGCGCTGGAAAGGGACACGCTACTCATCACTCACCTGAATTGTGCCCAGGGTCACAACGTCCAGCGCGCCGCGGCCGTCTACGGTCAGGCGGCGGCCGTCGCTCTGGGTGTAGAGGCCGGTGATAATCGCGTACTCGCCGGCGGGCGTGCCGGGCGGGATGGTGAGCGAGTGCAGCTGCAGCAAGGTGTCGCCCGCCAGCCAGCTTTCGCCGGGTGCGCCGAGCTGGTCAGAGCCGGCCACGAACCCATCCGGGCCGACAAGTTGAGCAAACAGCATCGCCCCGTCCAGCGGCTGCTGCCAACGCCACGCCGTCACCACATCGATCGTCTCGCCGGGCCGCGCCGCCGGCGGCAATGGCTGGTAACCAATGAGCGCAGCCGCTTCGCCAAACGTGACCGGCAGGGGGCCATCGGCCGTCTCCCGGTCCAGCAGCCTGCTCCACCCCGCCAGGGTCGCCGCCTCGCTGCTGGCCAGGACGGTTACCGGTCGGTCCAGATCGGTCGGGCGCAGCGGCAGGTCGGCCATCGTCTCGGCCGACGTCACATACGGATGCAGCGCCTCGGGCACAGGCGTGAATCCAGGGATGACAATCGTGCCACCGCCCGCCGGCAGCAGCCAGCTCTGCCGGGCATCGAACCAGCGCGGCATGACAGCCGGGTTGTGCAGCGTCAGCGCCGCCACTGCCGGCGTATGGAACGGACCGGGCGCAATGGTGGAGATTGCCGTTGCGCCGTCCCCCTGATCGTTCAAATAGGCCATCGCCGCTACCATAGCGCTTTCATACTGGACGCGCACTTCCGGGCTGTTGGCCCAGCGGTCGAAGTAGTCGCGGACCGTGAGGACCGCCCCCCAGCCGACAAGCACCACAGCCAGCACGCGTCGCCCCCAGCCGGAGACGATCGGATGACCAGCCTCGTCCCTGCCACACGTGTGCCGCGCCCCGGTACAGACTCGCGACCGCCAGCGCCGGAAAGAGATAGAGCACCGGCAGCAAGCCAATCGCCTGGGTCGTCGACAACGCCGGCCCGGTGACCAGCACCGGCGACAGACCCACGACCAGCCACGCCAGGGCCATGAACGCGCCTGCTTCCTGCTCTGGTTCGGCGGCCCGCCAGACACCGCGCACCGCCAGCCACCCGGCCACCACCAGCCCCGCGTAGAACAACACGCCGACCAGCGGCGCCAGCCACGGACGGCCGGAGAGGTTGTAACGCCACGCGGGGTCGCCCTCGACGCTGAACAGCCGCAAACTGCCGGCCATGTTGTCGAGCAGGGGGCCAACGTCGCCGGCGGCCGCCAGCGACAGCGGCGCGCTCAGCTCAGTGACGCGCAGTTCCAGCCCCGGATTGCCCAGCAGATGCACCGCCAGCGGCGCGGCGACCAGCGCCGCCACGCCAAGAAACAGGGCCAACCGCGCCCAGACGCCGGGCAGCCAATCTCGTCGGGCCACCATCAGGTAAACGACCAGCACCGGGAAGATGAGCCACAGCACCCGGGCCGGGATGTAGGTGTAGAACGTCAGCCCCAGCAGAACGCCTCCGGCGACGAGCAGCGCCCCTACCGACCAGCCCGCCTTCTGTCGCCTGTGCCGCTCCAACGCCCACCAGAACAGGCAGACCGCCAGCACAAACAGGGCGGGCAGCGCAATCGACCGCAGCGCCTGTCGCCCGGCCATCACAGGCCAGAAGCCCACCGCCAGCCCGGCGGCCGCCAGCAGCGCCACCGGCGAGCCAAACGCCATGCGCGCCCACGCCGCCAGCCCGGCAAGCATGATCAGGCTGAAGAAGGCGGCCGCCAGCCGGGCGGCGAAAATTGTCTCACCTACCCCGGCCATCAGCCCGGCGGTGACGTAATCGTAGAGCGGTTCGCGGCCGTAGCCGATGGTGAAGTAGATGTCGCGTGCGCCGTCAAGAATGGCCTGGGCCGTGATGCCGTGGCCCGCCTCGTCGTGGGTCATGCCCGGTGGCGCGCTCGTCAGAGCCACCAGCCGGAAAGCGGCCGCCAGCAGCAGGATGAAGGTCATCCAGGCAGCGAACCTGTGGCGGGGGGTGTCGGTGACGGCTCCGGTCATGAAGGCGAATCATACTTGAATGGCGTCTGGGGTCGCAACTACGTTCAGGCGGCGTTCAAGCAACCGTTGACCGGCGCTGCCGGCGCCCTACCACGCTAATCAGGCAAAAAAACACGCCACCCCCATTGCTGGCGGTGGCGTGCAGGTTTCGGGCCGCACTGCGGCCTAATGATTGTAGAGACTATGCCAGAGAGTTCTTGGCAATATTGACGACCGAGGTGAACGCTGCCGCATCGCGCACCGCGATATCGGCCAGGACCTTACGGTCGAGCTTCACTTCGGCGAGCTTCAGGCCGTGGATAAACTGGCTGTAGCTCATTCCATTGGCTCTGCTGGCCGCGTTAATTCGCGTAATCCACAAACGGCGGAAATCGCGTTTCCGGTTGCGGCGGTCGCGGTAGGCGTACCAGTATGACTTCATCATGGCCTCGTTGGCACGGCGGAACAGCTTGCTCCGGGTGCCCCACTGGCCCTTGGTCATGCTCAGAATCTTCTTGTGACGACGGTGTGTAACCACACCACCTTTTACGCGCATTTGTTATTTCCCTCGCATTTATTGAGAGCCTGGACACTCAGCCCTGCGGAACAGAACGAGGCCAGGCAGCGATTCATTCATCGATAAACAAACAGATTATCCGGGCGGGTTGGCCTTGTACTTCTTCAGGTACGGAGCCATCCGCATGATCCGGCGGCGATCACCGGCCGATTCAACGACCAGCATCTGCGAAAACTGCCGCTTGGTGCGCTTTGACTTGCGACGACGGAGATGGCTCTTGCCACCCTTCGTGCGCATAATCTTGCCCGTGCCCGTGACACGGAAACGCTTGGCGGCCGCCTTGTAGGTCTTCAGCTTGTACTTCTTGGCTGCCTTTGGCATTGTCTCACTTCCTCACAATCATTAAAGTGACGCCTCTATCCCACCAGGGGACAGACGCGCCCTAATCGAAACAGTATGATACCAAACTATGACCGCCAGGCGATCAGGTCTGTTACTCTTCTTTAACGGACTCCGCTTCGGTCGATTCAGACTCCATCGACTCTATGTCATCGTCGTTGTCGTCATCATCATCGAACTCAGCGTCCATCGCTGCAAACTTGGCGTCCAGATCATCATCATCATCATCGTCGGCTTCGTCTGCTTTCTTGGCCGCCGCCTTCTCTTTGATGAGCGCTTCATCGGGCGCCATAGTCATGTTCATCCGCCACCCTTCGAGGGTCGGCTTCTGCTCAACCACAGCAATGTCGCTTAACTGCTCGGCAATATCCTGCAAATTCTTCTGGCCGATCTCAGGATAAGAGATCTCCCGCGACTTGAAGCGGACCATGAACCTGACTTTCTTACCCTCATTCAACCAGCGCCGGGCTGTCCTGACGCCAATATCAATGTGGTAATCGTCTGTGCGTGGCGTCAGTCGAATCGTCTTGATCTCGACTTTCTTCTGATGCTTGCGCGCTTCCCGATCCTTCTTCGTCTGCTCATAGGCATACTTACCAAAGTCAAGAATGCGACAAACAGGCGGGCGGGCATTCGGAGCCACTTCCACCAGATCAAGCTCAGCTTCTTCCGCCAGCTTCAGCGCGTCATAAAAGGGCATAACGCCCTGATTCTCGCCATTGTGGTCAATCAGACGAACTTCGCGTGCGCGTATCTGCCTGTTGACCCGAACATTTAACGCTTCCGGCAATGGTGCTGGACGACGACGTACTCTTTTAATCTAGCAAATCCTCTTTTGCAGCTCCTGGTTCACAGGAACAGCACTAAACGGTTAGCCCACCAAACACAGACAATGCACCTGCAGGGCCAAGAATCAGACCATGCATGTTACCATATCGCAGCGTCAAGATCAACCGGCCAAAAAGCCAGATACAATGTTAGCCGCAATCAGCAAGCCAAACATGATGCCGGCGATGATGAACACGCGCCGCAAATCCTTGACGATGTAGGCGTACTCGACCTCCAGCTGTTGCGCCGTCGCTTCCTGACGGGTCAGCTTGGGCGCCTTGCGCACCTTGGGCGCGCTTGGCGCGCTGTCGTCTACCGGCACATCGGCGATCACTTCGCCGCCGGCTATCGCTTTCTTTCGCGCCCGGTTTGCTTTCGAGCGGCTCTTTGACTTGGTCATAGATGCACTATTTATTACGTAATCAATGAATCATGTATGTCGATTTAGCAAATCGACCTCTTTCACACTTCGCTGCTTAATCAGAAACTCGATTTAGCAAATCGAGCTACAGCCCCCAAGTATACGCGCTGCTCCCGACGGCCGCTACCCCGATTGTCACGCCTCTCATGCTCAATAGGCCGGATCGACCAGCGACGCGAAAACGACGATGCGCCGGGTGTTGACCCGGTACGGGTAGCAGGATATCAGTGTCACCTGGGCGTGGTCGGTCGGGGCCATCACCCATACCTCGGTCGGCTCCACCACGCGCAGTTCGTCGATGCGATAGGTGTACCGCTGACGCTCGGTCGACACAATGACCTCATCTCCCGGCTGCAGCTGGTCCAGGTAGCGAAAGATTTCACCGTAGATGTCATTGTGGGCGGAGAGGACAACGTTGCCGGGGCGACCCGGCGGGCCAGATCCCAGATATTGCCCGACGCCCTTCTTCAGCTGCTCCCAATCATCGCCCTGCACAATGGGATGGTCAACGTTGAGGGCCGGAATCTCCAGCCGGCGGGCTTGTTCCGGCCCCGGCGTGGGAATAGGCGGCGGGACGTAGGCGTTGATGACCGGCAGCAGGTGGTCGGGAATGTTGCCCGCTTCGCCCTGTTCCGGCGGCCGCCCATCCACCGGCGGCTTGTGGCCGCTGGGCAGCACGACGACGTCGATGACCGGGGCTGCCGTCGCCGTCGGCAGCGCCACGGCCTGGCTCTGGGCGCGCTGCACCTGGGCCAGCTCGTCGTTGAGCGTCTGGTTGGTGCGCCACAGGCTGAAGATGATGGCCAGCAAGGCAACAACAATCCCGACTTCGGCCAGCAGCAGCAGATTGCTGGTCAGCCGCCGCCACAACGGACGCCCGCGATAGGCCGGCAGCGGCTCCAGTCGTTCGTCGGGCCGTGTTGGGGAACCGCCCGGCTGCCACGAGCACGCGGCCGTCGGCGCGCAGTCGGCGCAGACGCTCCTCCGCGTCTGCGCGTTTGCGCAGCAGCAGAAGCTTCTCCAGCTCGGCGGCCGATAACTGTTCGGGGTTCTTCTTGCGACTCATCGTTGTCTAGTCGTTCCTGCGCGTCCGCACAGCGACCATCATATGCTGCTTCGCACCGGCTGCCAAGCGTGCGCGAGACGTCCGTTCCTGACGGATCAGCTACGGCGCGACCCGCAGCGCGGGCAGCGCGGCCGTCGTCGCGCCCGGCTCGCCGCCCAGCAGCGGCAGCCGGTCGCCCGTCGGCCGGTCGTAGAAGCCGGTGACGACCTGATACGTTCCCGGCGGCAGCTCGGCCGGAATCTGGATGGCGTGAATCTGCAGAATGAGGTCGCCCGTCTGCCACGCCCACGACGGCGCGTCCAGGGCGTCCCGTTGGGCCACCACCTGCCCGGCCTCGTCGAGCACGTGGGTGAACAGCACCGAATCGGTCGTGTACGTGGGCGGCGCGACCGGCCCGGCCTGCGCCGGGTCGCCCACCTGCCAGACGGTCAGCAGCTCGGCCGTTTCTCCGGGCCGCACCTCACCGCTCAGCCAGTCGGCATGGGTCAGCGTGATCGCGTCGTTGAAGTTGGCCGGGCGGCTCGACCGGAGTCAGCGACCGGAGCAGTGCGCGCAGTTCGCCACGATCAATTTCGTACAGCGTGAAGCCCGGATCGAGATCGCCGGGGCGTAGTTGGACGCTGTCAATGACGTAGACTAACGGCCGAAACGCGGGATGCAGCGGCGTTGAAACAGGCCGGACGAGCAGCGGCTCGCCGTCTTCCGGCACCACCAGCGCAGACCGCACATCGGTCCAGCGGCTGTTCCGGCCCACCGCTGCCCGGTCGCTGCCCACCAGCCGGGCGATGGAACTGTCATGCGCCGGGCCAGGCAGCTGCGAGGAGAAGATGAGCGGCGCGGCCTCGGCGTGGTTCTCGTCGAGATAGGTGACCGCTTCCACCAGCGTGGTCCGGTACGCGTCGCGCACCGCGGCCGATTCACCCCAGACGACGAAGTAATCCTGGGCCGACACCCAGCCCGCCCAGCCCAGCCAGGCGACGGCCGCCAGCCGCCAACACAGGCTTCAGCCAGATCTCCCGCGGCCAACGCGCCGCCAGCCACGCCGCCGGGCCGACAAAGCCCACCGCAGCCGTCAGGTAGACGGCGGGCAGCGCGGCCAGGTTGCGGGTCGTGTTGGCCGTCGGCCCGGTGATGAGCGACGGCACCAGGCCGATGATCAGCCACAGCAGCAGGAAGGCGTAGACCGGCTGCCGCCAGCGCCAGAGACAGACGACGACGCCCGCCACGAAGAAGACGGCCGACACCGCATCGAACACCGGTCTGCCGGGGATGTTGTAGGCCAGGAACTGGTCGCCGAAGCCGGGCCAGACGAGCGCCAGCAGCGCGTCGCGCGCCGTCAGCAGCGCCGGGCCGACCTCCCCCGCCAGCAGACGGCCGACCGGCCCATCCAGCATGCTGACCCGCGTCTGCATCTCCGGGTTGTTGGCCAGAAAGACGGCCATCGGAATGGTCAGCAGCCCGGCCAGCAGCAGCCCGCCGACCAACGGCGCCCAACTGCGCCGGAAGACCGCCCGGTGGAACAAACCCAGATAGAGCAGAAAGACCGGGAACAGCAGCCAGCTAACTCGCGCCGCCAGATAGATATGGAAGGTGGCCACCAGCATGACAGCGAAGCCCACGACAACGGAGACCACCCGCCACGCAGCGGCTGATCGTTCAGGCGGCCCGCTGCCCGGCGGCCAGATTTGGGGGGCGCGCAGTTCGAGGATGCGCCAGTAGAACCAGACGGCCGCCGTCAGGAAGAAGGGCAGCATCCCCGCTCGCAGCGCTTCCCGGCTGCTGGCCAATGGCCAGAAGGAGACGGCCAGCAGACCCGCCGCCAGCAGCGCCGCCGGCCGTCCGAAGCGCGGCGCGGCCCAGATGGTGATCAGGGCAATGGCCGCCACACCGAAGACGACGTTCACCAGCCGCAGTGACAGAATCGACTCGCCCAGCGCCGCCATGAACCCCGCCGCCGTATAGCTGTAAAGCGGTTCGCTGCCGTAGTTGAGCGGGAAGAAGTAGCGGTAGACGCCGTCGAGGATCTCCATCGCCTCGCCGCCGTGGTTGGCTTCGTCGTGGGTCAGGCCGGGCGGCAGTTCGTCCAGCCGCCACAGCCGCAGGGCGAGCGCCACGCCCAGAATGAGGAGCAGGGCGACGGCCCACAACCAGCGGTCGGTCCGTCCCGGTTTGGGTGGCGACGGCAGGGGGCGAGTCCGGGGGACTGTTCGGGAAGGCGTCGACCGGCAGGCCGGCGACTGGCTCCGGCGTGGTCATCGGCTGGGTCAGCGAGCGACCGGACCGTCCGTCTCGGCCACGGCGAACACTTCGCGCTCGAAGAACCAGCGGAAGGGCGGCACGCCGAAGGCAAAGCGGCGCATCGGCTCCATCACCGGCGTCGGCTCCGGCGGCTGGGGCGGCGAATCGAGCCAGACTTTGATGCCGGTGAAGCCCGCCGCTTGCAGCGCCCGGCGCATGCTCAGCAAATCCTGCTCGTTGACATGGACGTCCTGATTGACGGGCGTAATGGCGCGAGGGTCCTTGGGGTAGTGGTCGCCCTGGCCCAGCGCGGTCCGCAGACGGCGTACCCAGGGGTAGGCGTAGGTGTCGTACCAGCGGTTGGGCGCGGTGTGGATGATGAAACGGCCGCCCGGTCGCAGCACCCGCCCCACCTCCAGCATCGCCTCATGCAGCTCCCACGGATGGAGATGCTCCACCACGTCGAACATCAGCACCCGGTCGAAATAGCGGTCGGGGAAGGGCAGTACCTTGGCGTCGGAGTAGCTGACGCCCGCCACGAGGGGCGGCGCGTCGGGCTGTTCGGCCAGCAGCCGCGCCCGCTCCGCCTCCACCACATCGAGGCTCATCCGCACGGCCGCTTCGGCGTAATCGATGCCGTACGCCTCCACGCCCAGCCGCATGCAGTGGCGCAGAATTTCGCCCCGCCCACAGCCCACATCCAGCACGCGCATCCCCGGCCTGACGTCGGCCACCGTAAACGCATCCTGCAGTCGCCGCGAGAGATGTTCGCCTTCGGAGGCGATGAACTCGTCGTACCCTTCGCAGGCGGTCAGGAAGTACTCTTCTGTATACAGGGTGGAAGGCAGCGGCTTGTGCTCTTGTTCGATCATGGGTCTATGCTGGTCGGTCAGATTTGGCAGACGCGGTTCGTAGACGGACGGACGGCCGCCTGCCGGGTAATGCTAGCATAGGTGGGGGGGTTTGGCATATTTGTTTAGGATGGGGGACGAAAGCGGTTCGGCTCCTACGGTTCAGATAGCGGCGGTCGGACCCGTCAGGATTCAGCTCTGAGCATTGAGATAGTGGTCTCGTCGCCCTAATTGAGTTGGAAAGCAAACTCGTCTTGTCGCCGGTTTACTTAACGTTGATTGGCCTGACCAGTATTTCTTACGTAGTCTCCGGTCACAGTTGAGTCGCTACGATCGGCGATCATGTCGGGTTGAGCTTTGACGACCATTATACTTCATGTTTCTGGCTGCATCCCGGCATGACGACGGCCGAACCGACTGCGTTGCCGGTCGAAACGTACTCCTCAGGCAGCACCCCCAATCTCCTACAACCACCGTCATGACCACCACCCAAGCACCCACCCTGACCGTCGACGACATCTTCACCGAGCTGGAAACGCTCAGCAATGAGAGCGTGCGGGAACGCAACGCCAGGAACGGCGCGGGCGGCAACCAGTTTGGCGTCAAGCTCGGCGATATCCGCAATGTGGCCAAGCCGATCAAGACCGAAGCACAGCGCTGGCCCTCGACCTCTGGACGACCGACACCATCGACGCCCGGCTGCCGCGATCCTCATCATGAAGCCCAAAGCGCTGACGGCCGACCGATGACTCATCGGTGAAGTGGCGAACCCTCTCTTCATTCTGGAACTCTTTTGTCCCGAAGGTTCTGAAGACGTATAATTTCTGCACGAGCGTATTGATGAGCAACAAAAGCTGAGGAATTGTCAAACAATGAGTGACGAACGTAAAGTCGGTACAGTGAAATGGTTTAATGATCAAAAAGGTTATGGCTTCTTGGCGACTGACGGCCCAGACGTATTTGTGCACCATTCCGCCATTCAGGCTGAGGGTTACAAGAGCCTGGCCGAGGGCGATCGTGTCGAGTTTTCGATTGAGCAGGGCCCCAAGGGTCCGGCGGCTGCCAACGTGCGAAAACTCTAAATCGCGCTGATACCCTATCGACTAAATACCCTATCGACTAAATGAAGGGAGTAGCCAGAATCCTGTGCGAGTCCCCTGTCTACTCAGCGTACGCTATCCAGCCCGGAAAGCGTAGCCATTAGCCAGTTCAGCTTGCGCCTGAATCCAGCCGATTTCACCATTGCGCTCAACCTGCTGATCGACGACCTGCTCCATCTCGGCGTCATGCCGGCGGCGTTGGGAGAGTTAATGGCCGAGGCATAGCGTCGGCCGTCTGCTTACCGCGTGTGCCAGCACAGGTGGGGATTGGCATCGTTGCTTAGGCGGTAAGGGTGAAGCCGGCTCGGCGCTTGCCCGGCTAACAGTGTTGGCCGCGCTCGCGAGGAGTCAGGAAAGGTCAGAAGTACTGAGGAGAGACGGCCTTCTTCTGAAACCCAGTGCGAAGGGGCAGACCCCTCTTGCCAGATTGCTCTTGACTTAGTCATAGATGACTATTATAATTATGACCAATGAGCACGCTAAGAGACAAACGCCTGTTGCTATTGGGCATTTTGAGCACCCACAGCCTGCACGGCTACGAACTGAATGAACTGCTCAAATCGCCGACTGATCGCCATCCGCATTGGCAAGGCCAACGCTTACCAGATTTTGGCCAAGCTGGAAGAGGAAGGGCTAATCGCAGGTCATGAAGAGCAGGTGGACAAACGGCCGCCGCGCACCGTCTACACCATAACGGAGGCGGGTCAAGCAGCGTTTGTCGCGGCTTGTGCAGACACGGCTGGCTGAATATCAGCCGCTCGAATATCCCGATGGCATCTCGCTAAACTTCTTGGACGTGCTCACCCCTGAAGTCGCTGTTCCCTTGCTGGAACAGCGCGCCCAGCGCCTCGCCGCTCGTTGTGCAACCTTTGCTGGTTTCTCAGACGACATCCGCGCATCCCATCCCGGATTGGATTTTCTGGTTCGCTTGACCGAACTCGAACAATCCATGTTGCAGGATCTCATTGAGAAACTCAGAAAGGAGACATGACGATGTTGGAAAGTGGACAATTCACCCTGTATGCGACGTTCCTGGCCCAGGCGGGCAAATATGCAGAGATGGAGGCGATTTGCCGCGAGACGCTGGCGCTGACCAGAGAAGCGCCCGGCGTGACGCAGGCCATCTGCCTCGAACCGCCCAAACCGGAAAAACCATTTGTGTTTGTATCGATCTGGGAATCCAAAGACGACTTCCAGGCGTTCCTGAAATCCCCGCCGATGCAGGTATTCCACAGCAAAACGGCCGTGCAGCAGATGTTTGACACGGCGATGCAAGACGCTACGGCCGAGTTCTACACCGTGATGGATGCCTGGGTCAGCCCCAACTAGTTTTCAGGAGCCAATCAAATGAAACCGATGAAGACGATTGCCAAGTGGGCAGGTATTGCTCTGGTTGTTCTGCTCTTGCTGGCGGCGATTGTACCGCTGTTAATCCCGGCTACACCACTGGAAAATCTGGCGTCCGCCGCATCTGTGGCGCCACCGGAAAGCCAGTTTGTGACGATACCTTTTGACGGCACGGACGGCATTGACATCCATTATCTGGCGGACGAAGCCGCAGAGGACGGCGAGACGGACATTTGTTCTGCTGCATGGTTCCAATTTCAATGCTTTTACCTGGAATGAGACGCTTGACTTCTTTGACGAGCGCGGGCGTGTCATCGCTTACGATCAGATTCCATATGGTTTGAGTGAGAAGCTGGTTGCGGGCGACTGGAACGGCCGGAATCCCTATTCGACCGAAGCCGCCATTGACCAGTTGATGACCCTGCTCGACACGCTCGGCGTGGAAAGAGCAATAGTCGTCGGCAACTCCTATGGCTCGGTGCTGGCGCTGGAAGCGGCGCTGGCCCATCCGGACCGGGTCGAAGCGTTGATTCTGGCGGATTCGGCGGTGTATGTGTCCGAAAGCATGCCGCCGGCAGTCATGAACTTGCCGCAGGTGCAGCGGCTTGGGACCACTCTTTGGCCGCATGATCGGCGGCAGTGAGGCGTTTGTGCGCCAGACCTATCTGGATCCGGCTGCCATCGATGATCAGCGGATGCGGCTGACACTGATTCATACGGAAGTCGAAAATTGGGATGCTGCCATGTGGGACTATTTGCAGGAGTGGGGCACCGCTCCGATTGATGTTGGCGAGCAGCTGGCGGCGATATCGCAGCCGGCGCTGGTGCTGACTGGTGATGGCGATGCCGTGGTGCCGCCTGCCGATAGCGAACGCCTGGCTAATGCGCTGCCCAATGCGGACTATACGGTGCTGACCAACTGCGGCCATGTGCCGCAAGAGGAGTGTCCGACGCAGTTCACCGATGCGGTTGACGCCTGGCTGGAGCAGTTTGAACCATAAGCACAGCGAGTGAGGCAACGGCCGCTTCGCCCAATTGCCTTTGAGCCGGCAATCGGAATGGGACGAGCGGCCGTATGCCTGCGGCGCAGTGGGTGCGCAAGCTGACGGCGTTCAGAAGTTGAGCCAGCTATCTATGTTTGCCGGGCAGTTCCGCCACGACCCACTTCGCCGGCAACAGCGACCGCGAAGACGAGCGTTCCGCTCCGATTGGTCATGCGTGTCTGGTGCCCCTTGCCCGTGGTGTCATCCAGAAACAGAATGGTGCCGGCGGGGAAACTGCGCACCTCGCCGTCGCTGGCTGTGATCTCGTACTTCCCCGCAACGGTGCAGAAGATCTGGCGCTGCGGTGTTGGGTGGGGGGCATCCCCCTTCCAATCTCCAGGCGCCCCCACCCAGAAGCTGCCGGATACGGGGTAGAAATTGGCGACATTCAGGGGTGCAGCCGGCGGGGCGAAATCTTGAGGCTCCAACGGAACCTACCAGATCCTCAAAGTGGGTTTCTCCATGAGCATCAGTAATACAGGCGAACGTAACGGGCAGTGTGCATGGGAATCTCCAGTCACAGCTAAATTGCAACGATCGGCAATCATATCTGGTTGAACGTTGACGACCATTATACTTCATGCTTCCGGCGGCCTCTCAGTGTGGCAGCTGCGGGGCTGGGCAAAGCGTAGCGCTGGCCCTCGACCTCTGGACGACCGACACCATCGACGCCCGGCTGCCGCGATCCTTATCATGAAGCCCAAAGCGCTGACGGCCGATCGATAACTCATCGGTGGCGTGGCGAGCCCTCTCTTCACTCTGAAACTCTTTTGTCCCGAAGGTTCTGAAGACGTATAATTTCTGCACGAGCGTATTGATGAGCAACAAAAGCTGGAGGAATTGTCAAACAATGAGTGACGAACGTAAAGAAGGTACATTGCAATGGTTCAACGATAATAAAGGCTATGGCTTTATTGCAGCCTTCAGACGGCAGCGCATATGTATTTGTACACTATTCCGCCATTCAGGCTGAGGGTTTCCAGAGCCTCGCACGAGGGCGATCGTGTCGAGTATTCGATTGAGCAGGGCCCCAAGGGTGCGGCAGGCCGCCAACGTGCGATTAATTCGTTGAAGCGCGGTGATGCCCAAACAACTCAATAGAGGGGAGTAGCCAGAATCCTGTGTGAGTCCCCTGTCTGCTCAGCGTACGCTATCCGGCCCGGAAAGCGTATGTCCTAGCTGGTTCAGCTTGCGCCTGAATCCAGCCGATTTCACCATTGCGCTCGAACCTGCCGAATACATTCCCTGCTGCATCCTGGGCGTAACCCCGGCTGAACTGACTGCATTGCCGGCCAAAGCGTAGACTACGCCGGCAAGCAGAAGTCTGCTACAATCACCCCCATGACCACCACCCACGCAACCAGCCTGACCGTCGACGACATCCTCGCCAAGGACCGTCGACGACATCTTCACCGAACTGGAAGCGCTCAGCAACGAGAGCGTGCGCGAACGCAACGCCAGAAACGGCGCCGGCGACAACCAGTTTGGCGTCAAGCTCGGCGACATCCGCAAGGTGGCCAAGCCGATCAAGACCAACCACGCGCTGGCCCTCGACCTCTGGGCAACCGGCAACATCGACGCCCGGCTGCTGGCCATCCTGATCATGAAGCCCAATGCGCTGTCGGCCGTCGAGATGGACCAGATGGTGCGGGAGGCCACGTTTGTGCAGGTCGCCGACTGGCTCAACGCCTATGTCGTCAAGAAGCATCCGGACAAGGAGATGCTGCGCCAACAGTGGATGACCGACGACGATCCGATGGCGGCGCGCGCCGGATGGAACCTGACGGCCGACCGGGTCGCCACAAGCCCCGACGGACTGGACATCCCGGCGCTGCTGGGTCGCATTGCGTCGGAGATGGGGGACGCCCCGCCCGAAGTGCAGTGGACGATGAACAACACCCTGGCAGCCATCGGCATCAACTTCCCCACCTACCGCCAGCAAGCTCTCGACATCGGCGAAACCCTCGGCGTCTTTCGCGACTATCCCGTTTCCAAAGGCTGCACCTCCCCCTTCGCCCCGATCTGGATCAACGAGATAGTCAGCCGGCAAACGTAGCGACTTCACCCCCGCATATAACGTCCCCTATTACGCGGCCCTGATCCAGCAGGGCACCTCCCCCTACACCCGAGCATACGTCCTCGCAGAAGCACAACGACCCGCTAAATGAGTCGATTGTGTACAACTGTTTCCGACCCATATCATCGATTTGTACAATAATTGTACAAGCAAGTATCGACGGCCGAGTTCGCTATCTGGCCCGGTCGCAAGCAGGAATCAAAAAGGACACGTCACTATGAATCGTACACATCGTACCGTTAACGTCAGCGTTCTCGTCATTGGCTCCGGGGCGGCGGGGATGCGGGCCGCTATCGAAGCGGCGGCCGCCGGGGTCGACGTCGTCGTCGTCGGCAAGCATCTGCGCAAAGACGCCCACACCGTCCTGGCCGCGGGCGGCATCAACGCCGCGCTGGGCACGGTCGATCCCGAAGACAGCTGGCAGCAGCACTTTGCCGACACGGTGCTCGAAGGATACTACCTCAGCGACGCGCGCACGGTCGAGATCATGGCCCAGGAATCACCGGCGGCCGTCACCGAGCTGGCAGACTGGGGGGTCGAGTTCGCCCGCCTGCCGGACGGGCGACTGGACCAGCGTTTCTTCGGCGCCCACACCTACCGGCGCACCTGCTATGCGGGCGACTACACCGGGCGGGCCATTCTCTACGCACTGGCCGACAAAGCGGACGAACTCAGCATTCCGTTCCACGAGCACCAGTATGTCTCCCGCCTCCTGGTCGACAATGGCGTCTGCTTCGGGGCCATGACGTTCGACATGCAGTCGGGCGAACGCACCGTTTACCTGGCCGACGCCACCGTGCTGGCAGCGGGCGGCCACACCCGCCTCTGGCGCCGCAGCTCCTCCCGCCGCGACGAGAACACCGGCGACGGCATGTTCCTCGCGCTGGAGGCGGGCGCGAAGCTGATGGATATGGAACTCGTCCAGTTCCATCCCACCGGCATGGTCGCCCCCGAAACCATGGCCGGGACGCTGGTGACCGAGGCAGTGCGCGGCGAAGGCGGCTACCTGCTCAACAGCGAGGGCGAACGGTATATGGCTCGCTATGACGCCGAGCGAATGGAGCTTTCCACCCGCGATCGGGTGGCGCTGGCCAACTACACCGAAATCATCGAAGGACGAGGCGGGCCAAACGGCGGCGTCTTCCTCGACATCAGCCACCGTGACAAAGGGTACATTCTGGAGAAACTGCCGCGCATGTACCGCCAGTTCATGGAGAGCCAGCTCATCGACATCTCCCAGGAAGCGATGGAGGTGGCCCCGACCGCCCACTACTCAATGGGCGGCATCGTCGTCGACCCGGAAACCCACTCGACCGGTGTCACCGGGCTGTACGCCGCGGGCGAGGTGACGGGCGGGCTGCACGGGGCCAACCGGCTGGGCGGCAATTCGCTGGCCGAGACCGTTATCTTCGGCCGCCGGGCCGGGGCCGCCGCCGCCGAACATTCGGCCGCGCTGGAGATGCAGCTCCGCTCCCGACAGGCGATCAACGCCGCCCACGACGATCTCAACGCCATCATCCGCCACGGCAGCGAGATGGCCCGCCCGCTACAGCGCGCCCTGCGCGATACGATGTGGTCTTACTGCGGCGTGGTGCGGCAGGAAGCCAATCTGCAGACGGCAATCAGCGAGATCGACGCGCTGAAGCAGGCGGCCGAACTCGTCGACGTGCGGCCGTCCTCAGAAGGGTTCCAGGATTTGGCCATCGCCCTCGATCTGCGCAGCGCTCTTGTCAGCGCGGAAGCGACGGTGCGCAGCGCGCTGGAACGACGCGAGAGCCGCGGCGCCCACCAGCGGTCTGACTACCCGGAGCTTGACCCGGCGCTGGAGGTCAACTTCATCACGGAGCAGGATGAGGGCGGCGCGTTGCAAATAACGGCCGAACCTGTCCATGCCGTGCCGGAAGCGTTGGTGGACTGGGTCGATCCGACCTATACGCTGGAAGTGGCTGGGCGGCTGCTGGAGTAGCACCTTGCTCTGGGCGGACAGTGCGAGCTCTGCTGGCTCGTGGTTCTCTGCCCGGATCATGATTCTGCCGGTCCGTTAGAACAAAGAAAAAAGGGTGGCATGTGAGTTCATGCCACCCCTGCATTGAGATAGAACTACCTCAGAGAATAACCTAACCTACCTGGCTCATCTCGATTGGCTTCAACCCAGCCTCAATCTGCGCCCGGCGCGGCTCCAGGAACGGTGGCAGGGCCAGCTTTTCGCCTAGCGTCGCCATATCCTCGTCGGCCGCAAAGCCCGGCCCGTCGGTGGCGATCTCGAACAGGATGCCGTTGGTGATGCGGAAGTAGATCGAGTTGAAGTAGAAGCGGTCGATGAACTCCGAGACCGGCAGACGAACGGCCGTCAGCCGCTCCCGCCACGCCGCCTGGTGGGCCTTGTCGTCAACGCGGAACGCCACGTGGTGGACGCCGCCCGCTCCGGTCCACGCTCGCGGGCTGTCCGGGTCAATCACCACCCACACCTCGCGACCGGGACCGCCGTCACCCAGCGCATAGATGACGACCTCGCGGCCTGCTTCGTCGGTGGCTCGCTCCTGCTCGCGGAAGAGCAGCACCTGCTCCAGCAGCGGGACCAGCGGATCGAGCTCCGGCACGGTCAGACTGACTGCATAGAAGCCGCGCAGGGCAAAATCGGTGGGCACAGCGGTTCCGTCCCACTCCTCACCTTCGAACGGTTCGCCGCCGTCGTCGACCAGCATAAGCCGCTGGCCTTCCGGATCCTCAAAACGTATAACGTCCCGCCCGGCAAAGGTGACGATGCCCTCGTGGGTCACACCATGCTCGTCAAACCGCGCCACCCAGTAGTCGAGCGCAGGACGGCCGTTGACCCGAAACGCCGTCAGGCTGATGCTGTCCGTGCCGCGCCGGTCGGGACCGGACTGCGGCCAATCGAAGAACGTCATGTCGGTTCCCGGCGTGCCGACCTTGTCAGCGTAAAAAAGATGGTAGGCGCTGACATCGTCCTGGTTGACCGACCGTTTGACCAGGCGCAAGCCCAGCAGTTGCGTATAGAAGGCGGCGTTCTGGCCAATTTTGGCCGAGACGGCCGTTACGTGATGGATACCATTCAAGTCCATGCGAATTGCTCCTTATCCCTACGCCAGACCTGCAAGCCTGGCATATAGTTTAATGTCATATAGTTTGATATTAAGATTATATCGAGTCACCGCCGCCTGTCAAGAGGCAACCCCGCCGTCGAACCTGGGTCTCATCCGCACCAGAATGGCCCGCCCTTGCGTATATAGTTCTAATAACACTCTGGCATAATGGGTCTGGAATAGCTATATCTATCATGTGTGAAACTTTTCCGACGCCCCTGCGTAGAGTCTGATAAGTAGTCAGGAGATTGGAACGTTGAACGAGGAGCAAGTCTGGCTGCAACAAGCCAGACAAGGCGACAAAGTCGCCTTCGGTCAGTTAATTGAAGCGTACCAGGGACCCGTTTATAACCTGGCTTATCGCATGCTGAATAATTCCGGCGAGGCTGAAGAAGCCGCGCAGGAGGCGTTCATCAGAGCGTATACGCGATTGGAGAGCTATGACCCGGCTCATAAATTCAGCACCTGGCTGCTGTCGATTACATCCAACTACTGCATCGACCAGATCCGCAAGCGGCGGGCCATCCTTCTTTCGATCGATGAACCGCTCGCGCCGCATCCAGCGCTGCACAGCGACAACAACAAAGGGCCCGAGGCCCAGGCTGTTGCCGGCGAGCAGCAGGAGATGGTCCAGGCCATGCTAGGCGAATTGGCCCCGGAATATCGCGAGGCGGTTGTCTTGCGCTATTGGTATGACATGTCGTACGACGAGATCGCCGAGATACAGGATACGTCGGTCAGTGCGGTGAAGTCCCGGTTGTTCCGGGCCCGTCGCCAGCTGGCCGAGACACAGCAAGAGCAGGAAGAGGAGCCGGCTATGTCCGCCAACATGGCCTGGTCGGCGACATGAGAGGGTTGGAGCCCATCAGAAGGAAGCTAAACATGGCACAACAAGCACAACACAACGAAAGCTATTACCTGATGATGATGGACGCGCTCGATGGTGAGCTTGCAGCCGCTGAAAAGCAGCAGCTGGAATCTCACCTGCGGACGTGTCCAGCATGCCAGCAGGAGTGGAACGCTCTGTCGGCAATCGATCATCTATTCCGGCAAGCGCCGATGCTGATGCCGGCAGTCGACTTTGCCGCGCGCACGGTCGGGCTGCTGCCCGACCGGCGAGCGCGCGTTTGGGCGCTCAGCGCCATCTACGGCCTGCTGCTGCTCACCGGCATCATCCCGGTCATCGCCGTGACCTGGGCCCTCGTTCGCTACAGCAGCGCCTTCTCCGACGGCGGTATGGTGCAGGGCATCGCTACCACCATCGGCAGTGCCGTCCAGCTGGGTGGCACGATCGTTGGCGCGCTGGTCGCCGGCGCGGGCCGGCTGGTTGTCGAAGAGCCCGCGGTCATCGGCTGGACATTGCTCCTGGCGGGTTCCGTTTTCCTGTGGGGTGGTGTCATCCAGCGTCTGCTGGTGCAACCCCAACGGGCGACTTCACGTAATTAGCAGCATAAGAGCTGACTGATCGTGAGAGAGCAGCCGGCGAGGAGAACTGAAATGAAGAAGCAACATCTTGTTCCCATCATCCTATTGATTCTACTGATGGGCTTTATCGTGCCCGGAGCCATGGCCGCTCCGCTGCCAGACACTGTGATTGGCGAAAACGAAGTCGTCAACAACGACGTGGTCGTGCTTGAAGGCGACGTCGAGATTCAGACGGGGTCGGTCGTCAATGGCGATGTGATCGTCTTCAACGGCGACATGGAGATGGACGGCCGTGTCAACGGCGATATCGTCCTGTTCAACGGCAGCCTGGAAGCAGGCGAATCGGCCGTCCTGACAGGCGACTGTATTTTGTTCAACGGCGAGGCTGACAGCGCCAACGTCCTGGTCGAATGCACGTCCATTGGCGAACTGGGTACTGAGCTGGCGCCGCTTGCCGCGCTGGTCCCGCAGCTGTTCAACGATTCGACCGGCGCTCCGCCGCTGCCGGAGATGCCAGCAATGCCGGACATGCCAGAGATGCCGGAGATACCCGCTATGCCGGAGTTCGATCCCGGTGTGCCCTCTCGTGTCGAAGTCGTCGACAACGGCTCCAGCTTCTGGGGCGGTCTGCTGGGCATCATGGCCCTGGCCTTCTTCACCGGCATTCTGGGCTTCGTAGCCGGCGCGGTGATGCCAGACAATCTACGGCAAATCACGTCGACGGCCCGCAATAAGACAATCGCCAGCGGCGCCGCCGGCGCACTGACGGCCGTCGCCATCCCGTCAGCCATCCTGCTGCTCATACCGGTCTCAATCATTCTGACCTTCGTCTGCATCGGCCTCCTGGGCTTCCCGCTGATGCTTGTGTTGGGTCTGGGCCTGGTGGCCGGAACGGTGCTGGGCTGGGTATCCGCGGGCACATGGGTGGGTGGTCGCCTCTACAACCGCAACAAGCGGGGCCGCTCCATGGCATGGACAGCCGCGCTGGGTACGGCAACGCTGACGTTGGCTGTTGGTCTGTTCGGGCTGATCTTCAGCTTCGGTGGCACCGTGCTCTGGCTGGGCCTGACGGCCGTTGGTCTGGGCGCAGTCGCGCTGACCCGGTTCGGCACCCGCCCCTACCCGGCGCGGGCCGCGTTGAGCGCGTCGCCTTCACTGAACGGGGACGACTACCTCGATGAGGACAAGGTAGAAACCGTCCTGCTGACGCTGCCGCCGGAAGATTTCCCGGAAGCAGCCCCGGAGAAGTAAGTCAACAGCGTCGTTATTCCGACAATAGAAAAGCGCGCTGCCTGTTCGGGCAGCGCGCTTTTTTGTTGGTTCGCGTGGGAATCGCCGGCAGCCTACTCCAGAAACAGATCGTCCCCGGCCAACTCCATCTCCAGTTCATCCCACAACATCTGATACGCTTCCAGCCGCCGTTGGGCGGCGCGGCGAGCGGGCGCGGTGTGCATGCTGGCCGCTATTCTGGCCTGCAATCGCTGCCACTCCGGGTCGCGGCTGCGGCTCATCAGTTCGGCCACCGTGCGGCTCTTGTCGCCGGCCAACGCCCGGCCGGTCCACTGGATCACCGACGTAAGCCCCAGCTTCGAGAGCTTGTCGGCGTCCCACAAGATCTGCGACTCCAACACCGTCAGCGGTTCATCCCGCCACAAGCCCTGATGATCGCCAATCGCTTCGGCCACCGCGTCGATCTTGTCCGGCGGGAAGTCGGTCTGCGGCAGAAAGTCGCGGGCGAAGACAGCCCCCGCGGCGGCGTGGTCCTCGCCGTGGGTCCACTTGCAGACGTCATGCAGCCAGGCGGCCGCTTCGACCACTTCGAGATCGGCCCCTGTCTGCTCGCCGAGCCGGCGGCAGAGCGTAACGACCGCATTGACATGCTCCCAACGGTAGTCGAACGACGCATCCACATCACCGTGGCGGCCGTTCAGCTCCTGTCGTGTGGCAGCCGCCATCACCCGGCGGACAGCGTCGTGCCAGGAGTACAACAGGGAGTATTCGATTTCGGGTTCTACTGGGAGGTTCTTCTTCAGGCAGCGAGCCGTTCAGCTCGCTGAGGTCTTTTCGACTGACAAGTACGCCATTCATTAGTAGAGATGCGTTTCGCTGACGGACGGGCCTTCACCAACGGTTAACAGCCCATCCACATCGCTCCTTTTAGTTCTGATAAACAGATAATACAACGAAGAGAGGTGTCGGGGCAACCGGCCGGCAGCCGGCGGCCGCTCCGAAGCTCCATTCCTTATCTTTATTTACAGGAACAGGCGCTCCTCCTCACTATCAGACACGATACGTCACCACCGTGTGCTTGAAGATGTTGCGCGCCCAACCACACCTTGACCTGCGCCCACGCGATCTCTATAATGAAGTCCACAATTCAACACGCAACACGTTGACTGGGACGAGTAACGGCCGCACGCGCGCCAGAGAGTGGATGACAGGGCTGAGAGCATCCACCGCCACCGGCGACCGCCAAAACCCCCCAGGAGTGACCGTCCGAACGGCGAGACAAGCTTTATGGCTTGTTCTCCAGGGGCAGACCCGGCGTCTGCCCGCCAACTAAGGGGGTCCGCCTAGCCTCGTTATCGGCTACCTTTGAGATGGGCGTCTGGCGTACCAGCCGCTTGAAATTGGGTGGAATCGCGACGGCCGTCGCCCCAACACAGGGCGGCGGTTTTTTTATTTGCCAGCAACTGATCGTCACGCGCCGGCGCTGAGCGGCGCATCAAGAATGAGGTCGTAGATAATGTCTGACAACGGTAATGTTCCTTACGCTGAAACGAAACTGTATCGCATCCGCCATTCGGCCGCCCATGTGCTGGCCGAGGCGGTGCTGAGCTTCTTCCCGGAAGCCAAGCTGGCCATCGGCCCGCCCATCGAAGACGGTTTCTACTACGACTTCGACCTGGGGTTGGACGAAAACGGCAAGCCGCGCACCTTCTCGCCCGAAGACATGGAGGCGATTGAGGCGAAGATGAAGGAGCTGCTGAAGCAGAGCGCCACCTTCGACCGATCGGAAATGACCATCGACGAAGCGCTGGCATTCTTTGCCGGCCAACCCTACAAGGTCGAACTGATCGAGCAGCTGGCGGCGGGCAAGCTGGACGAGATGGGCAACCCGACGGCCGAACCGGTCGAGACGGTCGGCATCTTCACCCAGCGGGAGTTCGTCGATCTCTGTCGCGGTCCGCATGTGGCCCGCACGAAAGACATCAAGGCCAACAGCATCAAGCTGCTGCGGACGGGCGGGGCGTATTGGCGCGGCGACGAGAACCGACCGCAGCTCCAGCGCATCTACGGCACGGCGTGGAATAACAGCGCAGAACTGAACGACTACCTGCAGCGGCTGGAAGAGGCAAAATCGCGCGACCATCGCCGTCTGGGCAAGCAGTTAGGGCTGTTCCACATCTCGCCGCTGGTGGGCAGCGGCCTGCCGCTCTGGCTGCCGAAGGGCACCATCCTGCGCGAAACGTTGGAAGGGTTCCTGCGCCAGGCCCAGGTAGAGCGCGGCTATCTGCCGGTCATCACCCCCCACATCGGCAACCTGGAACTGTACAAGACGAGCGGCCATTACCCGTATTACAGCGACAGCCAGTACACGCCGATTGAGGTGGACGATGAATCGTTCCTGCTCAAGCCGATGAACTGCCCCCACCACATCGAGATCTACCGCAGCGAGCCGCGCAGCTACCGCGACCTGCCTTACCGGCTGGCCGAGTTCGGCACGGTCTACCGCTACGAGAAGAGCGGCGAGCTGACCGGCCTGACGCGCGTGCGCGGCTTCACCGTCGACGACTCCCACCTGTTCGTCACGCCCGACCAACTGGAAGCAGAGTTCATTGCCGTGGTCGAGCTGATCCAGTACGTCTTCCGCACGATTGGCTTCGACGACTTCCGGGCGCGGCTGGGCACCAACGACCCGGAGAGCGACAAATACGCCGGCGCGCCAGAGATGTGGGCCAAGGGCGTGGCCGCCATCCGCAATGCGGCCGACCAGCTCGGCCTGGAGTACACCATCGAAGAAGGCGAGGCGGCGTTCTATGGCCCCAAGCTCGACTTCATCTTCCGCGACGTGCTCAAGCGGGAGTGGCAGTTGGGCACGGTGCAGGTCGACTTCCTCCTGCCGGAGCGGTTCGATCTGGAGTACACGGCGGAAGACGGCCAGAAACACCGCCCGGTGATGATCCACCGCGCCCCATTCGGCAGCATGGAGCGGTTCGTGGGCATCCTGATCGAGCACTTCAACGGCGCGTTCCCGGTCTGGCTGGCCCCGGTGCAGGTGACGGTTGTGCCCATTGCCGACCGCCACATCGACTACGCCAACCAGGTGGCGGCCGAACTGCGCGGCGCGGGGCTGCGCGTGGAGGTCGACGACAGCAGCGAGCGGATGAACAAGAAGATCCGCAACGCCCAGCTGCAAAAGATTCCGTACATGCTGGTCGTGGGCGATCAGGAAGCGGAATCAAACATGGTCGCTGTGCGCACGCGAGACGAAGAGAACCGGGGCGCTATGCCGGTGGGCGAGTTCAAAGACCACGCCCTCGGCCAGATCGCTTCCCGGTCGCTGGAGCTGTAGGTTGTCGCCGGAAAAAACCGGCCCCGGAGGACGACGATGATCGATCCCCACGACTTGTTCTACGAACAGACGGACCTGTACCGCCTGCGGCATACGGCCGCCCATGTGATGGCCCAGGCGGTGCTGGAGCTGTTCCCGGAAGCCAAAATCGGGATCGGCCCGCCGGTGATCGACGGCTTCTACTATGACTTCGACCTGGGCACGGACGAGAACGGCCGCCAGCGAACGTTTAAGCCCGACGACCTCGAGCGCATCGAGAAGCGGATGCGCCAGATCATCGCCGGCAGCTACCCGCTGAAATATCGCGTGATCAGCGAAGCGGAGGCTCGCGAGCTGTTCGCCGGCCAGCCGTACAAGCTGGAGATTCTCGACGGCGTCCTGAAAGGCGAGTTCGACGAGTACGGTGATGAGGCGGACGAGAGCGACGTCGTCATCAGCACCTACAGCCACGACACCTTCGAGGATCTGTGCAAAGGGCCGCACGTGGCCCACACGGGACTGATCCCCGTCGACGGCTTCAAGTTGATGAGCACAGCGGCCGCCTACTGGCGCGGCGACGAAACCCGACCGCAGCTGCAGCGCATCTACGGCACGGCCTGGCCGAGCAAGAAGGAGTTGAAGCGGCATTTGCAGCTGCTGGAGGAGGCCCGCAAACGCGACCACCGCAAGCTGGGCCGCGAGCTGGAGCTGTTCATCATGGATGAGGAGGTCGGCCCCGGCCTGCCGCTGTGGCTGCCCAACGGCAACATCCTGCGCGAAGAGCTGGAGAAGCTGGCCCGCGAGATGGAAGAGGGCGGCGGCTACCAGCGCGTCTCGACCCCCCACATCGGCAAGGAGGAGCTGTTCCTCCACAGCGGCCATCTACCGTTCTACGCCGACAGCATGTACCCGCCGATGGACCGGGAGGCGACGCGCTACTACCTGAAGCCGATGAACTGCCCCTTCCACCACAAGATTTACGCCAGCAAGGCCCGCAGCTATCGCGATCTGCCGCTGCGCCTGGCCGAATACGGCACCGTCTACCGTTACGAGCAGAGCGGCGAGCTGTTCGGCGTCATGCGCACCCGCTCGATTGACCAGAACGACGCCCACATCTACTGCGCCGAGGACCAGATTGAGGCCGAATTCCTGGCGGTGATGGACCTCTACCGCCGTTACTTCGATCTGTTCGGCGTCGGCAAGTATGTCATGCGCCTCAGCCTGCACGACAAGAAAGGGTTGGGCACCAAGTACGCCGACAATGAGGCGGAGTGGCTGAAGACCGAAGCGATTGTGCGCGGGGCGATGCGCAAGGCGGGCGTGCCCTATACCGAAGCGCCGGGCGAGGCGGCATTCTACGGCCCCAAGATCGACGTTCAGGTCTGGAGCGTCGTCGGCCGCGAATTCTCCATCGCCACCAACCAGATCGACTTCACCCAGCCGGCCCGCTTCGATCTGACCTTCACCAACCGCGACGGACAGCCAGAGATGCCCTACTGCATCCACCGCGCCCCGCTGGGCAGCCACGAGCGGTTCATCGGCTTCCTGATCGAGCATTACGGCGGCAACTTCCCGGTCTGGCTGGCCCCGGAACAGGTGCGGGTCATTCCCATCACCGACGCCCACAACACGTATGTGGCCAGTGTGGTGGAGCAGCTGGAGGCGGCAGGTATCCGGGCGACGGCCGATCTGGGCAGCGACCGGATGGGCCACAAGATTCGCCAGGCCCAGCAGATGCGCGTGCCGTACATGCTCATCGCCGGCGACAACGAAGTGGCGGCGGGCACCATCTCCGTCCGCTTCCGCGACGGCGAGCAGCAGAGCGATGTCTCGCTGGACGGCTTCATTGCGCGGGTGCAGAAGCGGATTCGGACGCGGGCGGCGGAACTGTAGGCACCCATTTATCATGCAGGAACATATCCATGACCTATGAGTTCCCCACCGACGATATGGCCCTGACCCACATTCTGGTCGTCCAGGATGTCGACGCCGCCCGCGACTTCTACGTCGACGTGCTGGGCGCGGAGCTGTACCGTGAATATGGCGGCACGTCGGCCGTCTTGCAGTTTCTCGGCGGCTGGCTGCTGCTGGTGACCGGCGGCGGGCCTACCGCGGACAAGCCGGACACCACCTTCGCCCCACCTGCCGACCCCAACACCGTCAGCCACGCCATGACCATCCGCGTCCCCGACTGCCGCGCTGCCTATGCGGTGCTCAAGGAAGCGCGGGGCACGGTTTATCACACCACCGATCGAGTCCGAGTGGGAGATCCGCTGCTTTTTCCGCGACCCGGACGAGCACTTGCTGGAGATCAGCGAAGCCAAATAGCGGCCCGCACAGAGATAAAGAAAAGAGCGCGCAGCCTGTACTGCGCGCTCTTTTCTGTTAGGAGGAGGAATGAAGACGGTGGCTACGCGCCGAGACCGGCATCACCGAGGTCGGGAGCCGGCCCAGGACCGAAGCCCCGGAATCCGCCACCGAAGCTGCCCGGCCCACCGTGGCCACCACGTCCGCCGCGTCCACCGAAGCCGAACGGCTGGGCCTCAAGCTGCGCCAGCAACGCATCGGCCTGGGCCTGGGTGATGGCTCCGTCCGCCAGCGCGTCAGCAATTGCCTGTTCGGCCGTTGCCTGCGCTGCGGCGTCGAGTCCATCGCGATCGAAGTACTCCTTCACCGCCTGCTGGGCCAGCATCATGTCCGCCTGCTCCTGCGTCAGGAACCCGGCTTCGACAGCGGCTGCCAGCCGGTCAGCCTGAAGCTGGTCCTTGAGCTGCTTCGAGTTCGTCGACCGTGATGCCCAGCGCGTTTGCCAGGTACTCGTCCATATCATAGGGCGAGCGCGGGAAGTGGCGCACGCTACCCAGCGATTCGTCTTGCAGCGCATCCGCCTGCTCCTGCGTCAGCAGGCCGTCGGCCACTGCCTGATCAATCATCGCGTCGCGGGCTTCCAGATGGGCCGCTTCTAACGCTTCCAACGTAATGCCCAACTCATCGGCCAACGCCTGGCTGTCAGTGCCCCGGTCAACAGGGCCACCGCCACGCGGTCCGCCGCCGTGGTGGGCCAGCACCAGCGCGGACCCGGTTGTGTCGGCCTGGGCGTAGGTGGCTGCCGCGCCAAAGACGAGGCTGTACACCATCACACCACCAATGCGGCTACCCATCAACTTGTTGCGATTCATTGTCTGTGTCTCCTTTCGACAATTTTGCCGCGCCATTCCCTGTGGGGCGCGGGCCACCTCTGTGGCTTGTTTGCTTAACTGTCATCAGAATACCCGCCGAATGTTCAGATAGTTTGAAGATTTGGTTGGGAATGTGTTGAATCCATCTGGAATGACACCCAGGTACTCTGTCCGGCGAGCCTCTGTGCCAGAACGCACACGAGCCTATATACTTGGGTGCGAGCAAGGAAAGGAAACTGCAAGGAGCCTGACATGCGCGAAGTTACTTTGCCTCACTCATCCGCTACTGAGCCCTGGACAAGCGTCGCGGTCGGCCGTCTCCATTTCCTCGATCACCTGCGCGCCACCGTCATCCTTCTCGTTATTCTGCTCCACGCCAGCATGACGTACATGGCCTTTGCGCCGGAGTGGTGGTATGTCATCGAGCCGAACGGCAGTCTGTCATTCACTTACCTTGTTCTGGTGCTCGATGTCCCCATCATGCTGATCTTGTTCTTCATCGCCGGGTTCTTTGCCTACGGCTCGCTGGAGAAGTACGGCGCGGGGCGATTCATGCGTCAGAAGCTGGTGCGGATCGGCATTCCGTGGGTGTTCGGCGTGCTGGTGCTCGCTCCCCTGGTCACCTACCTGATCCCCTTTACGCGCGGGATGGAGATTTCGTTCCTGCAGTTCTGGACCAACGACTTCTGGGGTGTGTTCTATCAGCAATCTGTCTACTGGTTCCTGGGGATCCTCCTGCTGCTCTTCGGCATTCTGGCCGCGTTGTATCGGTATGAGCCTCGCCTGTCCGATGTGGAGCGAAGCAACGCCACTCCAACACCGTCGTTTCTGTGGACATTCTGGGGACTGACCTCTGTCTGGTTCTTCGTGGCCACGCTCGTCATGCCCGCAGACACATGGCAGAACGCTGCGCGCGTGTTCGTTTTCCAGCCGGCCCGCTTGCTGCTGTACGGGGGATATTTCGCGCTGGGCATCTACGCCGACCGACGCGGCTGGCTGCGACCGGGCGGCTACCTGCCCGATCTCGGCCAATGGGCACCGGCGATGCTGATTTGCGGCGCGGCCTATCTGGGTCTGCGCATCATCTGGCAAGACGGGAACCTTCTGTTCCTGGTGGCGCAGGCGGCGCTGTTCAACACGTTTTGCCTGACCGCCACGTTCGCAGCCCTGTCGTTTTTCCAGCAGGTACAGCAACGGATCGTCGGCCGTTTGGGACAGCCTGTCGCGCAACGCCTACGCCATCTACTACTTGCATCCACTGGTGCTGTACCCCGCCGCTTACCTGGCACTCTCGGTCGACGCGCCGCCATTCGTGGAAGTGGTCGGCCTGACAATCCTGACTGCGTTGGTTTGCTGGGCCATTGGCGCGCTGGTGCTCACGCGCCTGCCTGTCCTGCGCAATATCTTCTAGTCTGTCTTACGCATGGCACGTCTCTGCTGTACGGTTGCAGGCCTTGACGGGCCTGCGCTAGACTGTTGGCACGGATCGGGCCGCCGGGAATGCCGGCCCAACACGCATTGGCGCACAGGAGGCAGGACCGGTGACAGCATCATACTCAGTCGCAGACAGAGCTTTGGATTTGTGGACCCGTTGGTCGACACCACCCGAAGGGTTCAGCAGGGACGAAAAGCGCCTCTACAGCTCGTCGATAGCCGCTTTGACGATACTCTTGTTGGCGTCCGTTTTTTACACCATCCTATTTGCCTTCTGGGGCGTTTGGCCGTTGGTCGCCTCCAGCGCCGTCAGTGTCCTTGTTTGCATGGTCGTGCTCGCTGCCGGGAAGCAGGGTCGCTATGTGCTGTCAACATGGCTGAATGCGCTGACCATCATCGTGTCGATTACGTTTACGATCATCTTCATCGGTTGGGGATTTGGCGTGCAGTACGCCATCTTCACCACCTTTATGATCACCGCAATGAACCCGTTGTACGGGCGGCGCACCATCTTGACGTTGGCTGTTGTCGAAGTCTTGGCGTTCATCGGCTGGTATTACTATTCCGTACGCTTCCAGCCACCGTACGCACCACCGCCCTGGCAGATGGCCGCGTTCAACGTCTTTCACATTGTGACCACATTTGCGGTCATCGGGGCGACGGCCCGCCAACTGCTCATGGAAACCGATCGTGCGAACCAGGCGACTGAAGACCTGCTCAACAATGTCCTGCCCGGCCCCATCGCCGCCCGACTGAAGCAAGAACCAGCCACCATCGCCGACGGCTTCGAGAGCGCCTCCATCCTCTTCGCCGACCTCGCCGGCTTCACGCCTGTCTCCCAGACGCTGACGCCCGAAGAACTGGTGGAGATGCTCGACGACATCTTCAGCAATTTCGATGACCTGGTCGATCAGTACGGCCTGGAGAAGATCAAGACGATCGGCGACGAGTACATGGTCGCCTCCGGCATTCCCACCCCCCGCGACGACCACGCCGAGGCGCTGGCCCACTTCGCCTTGGCCATGCGTGATTCGCTGGCTGCGTACCGGGAGAAAAATGGCGTCGATCTGCAGATGCGGATCGGTCTGAACTCCGGCCCGGTGGTGGCGGGCGTCATCGGCAAGCGTCGCTTTCTCTACGACTGTGGGGGACAGCGTCAACACCGCCTCGCGCATGGGTACGCGCTTTCTCTACGACCTGTGGGGCGACAGCGTCAACACCGCCTCGCGCATGGAGTCACACGGCATCCCCGGCGAGATCCAGGTCACCCAGGCGACGCGCGACCTGCTGGTTGGCACGTTCAGCTTCGTGGACCGTGGCGTGATCGACATCAAGGGCAAGGGGCCGATGCAGACCTATCTGTTGCAGCCGAATGAGTAATGAACATGCATCTCGAACCGTATCTGCCACCAGACAAGGCGTTCGCATCACTATTCATCCTGAGCACCGGCAACATCATGCCCGATTGACATACGCGATCGCCCTCTGCTATACTGCGGCAGGTTTCCAGACGTGCTCAGCGCCTAGCAGGAGAAGAAACGCAATGACCTACGCCATAATCCCAATCCCCCACCGCTCGAATACCATTCGCTTGGTAGAAGTGGCCGCCCGGTAAACGCTCTGCTCCACCCGCCTGACGTCGCTCAGGCTCCACAACTGCATTTACCTGGTCGTCGCTCTCGACCACCGTACGCCGCCTTCTCTATCTAAAACGTAGAACGGTCGCGAATCGGTCTTCGTGGCGCGTTGTCCTCCGTCGTCCCGCATCAACCCGCAAGAGGTCGCAGGTTGTGAATGCCGGCAGCCTACCCAGCTGCCCACACAAAAGGATATGAACGCACAAACCAAACCATTTTCGCTGCTGCTCCACTACTTGCGGCCACATCGTGGCCGGGTCGTAGGGCTGACGGTGCTGCTGCTGGGCAGCATCGGCTTGCAGCTGCTTGCGCCGCAGATCATCGGCCGGTTTCTCGATGCGGCGGAAGGCGCCGTGCCATTGAACCGCCTTTATGCGCTCGCGCTCCTGTTCCTCGTCACGGTACTGGTCCAGAAAACGTTGGGGCTGGCCAGCCGCTACATGACCGAAGACCTGGGCTGGCGGACGACCAACGCTTTACGCATTGACCTGACGACCCATATCCTGCGGCTGGACATGGGGTTTCACAAGCTCCGCACGCCCGGCGAACTGATCGACCGCATCGACACGGAGATCAGCAATCTGGCCGAATACTTCTCCGAACTCATCACCCAGGTATTTGCCAATGGGCTGCTGGTGTTGGGCATCATCGTCTTGTTGTCCTGGGAGGCATGGCCCGCCGGGGTCATCGCTCTGGTCTACGCTGTGCTGGTCCTCGTCTTCCTGCGCGCCATCCAAAACCGCGTCGTCGGGCTATACAAGCAGATCAGCGTGGCCTCGGCCGACATGTTCGGCTTTCTCGGAGAACGACTGAACGGCACGGAGGACGTGCGTGGCAATGGCGCGGAAGCGTATGTCATGAGCGAACTGTACCCGCGCCTGAACCGCTACGCCGCCCTGCGCATCCGTACCTACACATTCGGCGCTTTTACCGGATCATTCAGCATATTTCTGTACGCGCTGGCGCTGACGGCCATGCTTTCTTATGGCGCTTACGCCTATCTCCAGGGCCAGATGACGATCGGCACCGTCTTTGTACTCTTCACCTATGTTGGCTTGATGACGAATCCGGTCAACAACATCCGGCGTAACGTTGGCGACATGCAGCGGGCGCTGGCCAGCATCGGCCGGACGGCCGAACTGTTCGCCTTGCTTCCCGAGGCAGACCTCACGTACCAACCTGCCGCGTTGCCGGACACGCCGCCCCAGCTCCGCTTTGACGGCGTCACCTTCGCCTACAAGGACCGGCTCCCTGGCGCTGCCGCTGATGCAGCAAGCGAAGCACCCCAACCCGACCCCATTGTTCTCAGCGATATCACCTTCTCGTTGGCGCCGGGACACGTTCTGGGCGTGCTGGGCCGCACCGGCAGCGGCAAGACCACGCTGACCCGCCTGCTCTTTCGGCTGTACGGCCTGGACGCCGGGGCCATCACTCTCGACGGCGTCAACATCGCCGACATGCCGCTGGGCGATCTGCGGCGTCGTGTGGGGCTGGTCACCCAAGATGTGCAGATCTTCGGCGGCAGCGTGCGCGACAACCTGCTCCTGTTCCAGCATCTCGATCCCGCCGCCCCACCCATCACCGACGACGCACTCATGGAGGCGCTGGAAACATTGGGGCTGGGCGACTGGGTGCGCGGATTGCCTGCCGGACTGGACAGCGTGCTGAAGTCTGGCGGGCAAGGGCTATCGGCCGGAGAGGCGCAACTGCTGGCCCTGGCGCGCGTCTTCCTGAGCGATCCGCACGTCGTGGTGCTGGACGAAGCGTCATCCCGGCTGGATCCGGCGACCGAGCAACTGTTGGAACGGGCCATCGACCGCTTGCTGGCGGGCCGCACAGGCGTCGTGATCGCCCACCGGCTGCACACCGTACAGCGGGCCGACGACATCCTGATCCTCGAAGACGGCCGCGTCGTGGAGCATGGCCTTCGCACCGAACTGGCCGGCGATCCGCAATCCCGCTTTTACAACCTGTTACAGACCGGACTGGAGGAGGTGCTCGCATGAGCCAAACAGCCAGGATAGACACAAACCAGCAACTCTCTGTTGCGCGAGGGACATGGGCGTTGATCCGCTTCCGGCCCGGTGCATTTGCCCTCAACGTAACCTTCATCTCCCTGAACATCGTGGCTCTCATCGTGCCCGGCATCATCGTCCAGCGCTTCTTCGACGCGCTAACAGGCGCATCCCCGGCGGCCGTCAACCTGGCCACCCTGCTGGCCGTCCTGCTCGGCGTGGAACT
Source organism: uncultured Chloroflexia bacterium (assembly GCA_963715935.1). GTDB lineage: Bacteria > Chloroflexota > Anaerolineae > Promineifilales > Promineifilaceae > Promineifilum. Next base: position 334,921 of record CAVQSM010000017.1, read on the forward strand.
GATCCGAATGGTGGCCAGCATCCTGGGGGACTGGGGAGACTCCCGCATCCGGGATCCGGGTGGCGTCCTCATGCGGGCTAACGTGATGACCAACGTGCTCCATAAGCCGGGCGCCGTACCGCTGGCGATATCCACCGGCGACGCGGTCAATCGGCTCGACGATGACGTGGCTGATTTCGCCGACTTCCCCACATGGGCACCCGATCTGGTCGGCCACGCCATCTTCTTCACCATAGCGGTGGTGATCATGGCCCGGATCGATCTGGTGATCACCATCGTCGCTATCCTGCCCTTGCTGGCAGTGTTCTTCATCAACCGCTTTGCCTGGGAACGGTTCAAGCTCTATGCCGCCAACAGTCGGACGGCCGACAGTCAGGTCACCGGGTTCCTGGGCGAGGTCCTGGGTGCAGTCCAGGCCGTCAAAATAGCCGGGGCCGAAGGCGGCGTCATGGCGCAGTTTGCCCGGCTGAGTGAGGAACGCCGGCGAATGAACGTCCGCAAAGGTCTATTTTTCGGTACGTTCGCCACGATCTCCGAAAACGCCAGCGACATCGCCGTCGCTCTTGTTGTGCTGCTGGCTGCCCAATCGCTGTCGGACGGTTCATTCACCGTCGGCGACTTCGCCCTGTTCACCACGTACCTCTTTTTCGCCGCCCGCTTCCCGGCCACGGTCGGCAGTCTGGTGTCCGAAACGGCTGACCAGCGCGTCGTGCTCGACCGGATCCAGGCCATTACGCCCGACGCACCGCCCGAAAGCGTGGTGGCCCACCACGACATCTACGAAAAGACGTCTTATCCGGCGATTCAGATGCCGCAGCAAACGGCCGCCGACCGGCTGGAAACTCTCGAAGTTGCCGGATTGACCTACCACCACGCCCCGCCGACCAACGGCCAGCTCAACGGCGTCGAGGAGATCACCTTTGCCCTGTCCCGCGGGACGTTCACCGTCATCACGGGACGGGTCGGAGCGGGCAAGACGACGCTCTTACGGGCGCTGCTCGGCCTGCTCCCCATGCAAGCGGGCATCATCCACTGGAACGGTGCGATCATCTCCGACCCGGCCATGTTCTTCGTGCCACCCCGCTCTGCCTACACGCCTCAAGTGCCGCGGCTCTACAGCGAGACTGTGCGGGACAACATCTTGATGGGTCTGCCTGAGGAAGCGGTCGACCTCCAGCGGGCCATCTATACGGCCGTCCTGGAGCCGGACATCGCCACCCTGGAGGCAGGACTGGACACCGTCGTCGGTCCGCGTGGGGTGCGGCTGTCGGGCGGGCAGGTGCAGCGAACGGCCGCCGCCCGGATGCTGGTGCGCCAACCAGACCTGCTGGTCTTCGACGATCTCTCCAGCGCCCTGGACGTGGAAACGGAGCAGCTGCTCTGGCAGCGGCTGGTGGATGAGCAGGGTGACGACCGGCCTACCTGCCTCGTCGTCAGCCATCGTCGCCCGGCCCTGCGTCGGGCCGATCAGATTCTGGTGCTGGACAATGGTCGTTTGGTGGCGCAAGGGACGCTGGACGATCTACTAACGAGGTCGACGGAGATGCAGGAACTGTGGCACGGACAGGGGCGATGACGTACGGGGCAGCGACAGTGCTGGAGAATGGTAAACAGATGGCGTATCGAGGTGCTTACCCGTGGGAGGCTGTTACGATGATAAGGCATCGTAGCGCCAGGCGTCGAAGAGCTGTTCCTTGCCTTTTAGCTCCAGAGACTGGAGCTCAAGCCCCTGCGTTGGAATGCCGGCGGCGCGGACCGCGTCATCGCTGACAACCAGTTCGCCAATACCCGCCGCGCTGACCAGTCGAGCCGTGGTGTTGACGTTGTCGCCCAGCATGGTGATATCCAGATTCTTGTCCTTCTCGCCAACACTGCCAATATACACTTCACCGGTATGCACGCCGACGCCCGCCGGCGCCCATGGTTCACCACCTGGGACGTGGCCTGTTGCCCGAAGGATCTGTTGGGCGGCCTCAATGGCCACTTGAGCATGGTTCTCACCGGCAAATGCCGGCACAAAGAACGCCGCAACTTCATCACCCGCAAGCTTCTCCAGCATCCCGCCGTGATCGAACACTACGTTGGTTGCCGTCCGATAAAAGCGATCGATCAGTTGGCTGAACTCGGTCGAACTCATCTTCTCCGCCATGGACGTAGAGCCACGTACATCGACAAAGAGCATGGAAAGCACCATCTCTGTGCCACCAGGATGCGCCTCAGCGAACCGTTCGCATATGTTGCACATGTGGGGATTCATGCGAGACCGTTCGATACCCAACAGCCGCCTGGCAATCCCGCCGCCGACTCCTTCGAACGGATACATGCATATCCGGCAGCGCGGGTCAGTAGGTAACATGCGGACAAAGCGCCGCAGATTGGGTGACTCGAACCAGGGCTGCTCGACGCCGGGAGGTGTTCGCCCGGTAGTCAGATAGGTGCGCCAGACTACCTCTGGCGATACGTCATATTCAGTGGACTCACTCATGCTCTTCCTCGCACGTGGTGTCTGCTCTCAATTTTGCACACGTATGGGGGCGGCATCTGCAGGGCCGATCCATTTGCCTACTATACCATCTTTGACGTGACGCGTTGACAGGCTGCTCAACACGGATTCTGGGCACATACGCCCCTTCATACATACGGTACAATAAGAGCGGAGGCTTCTATGCGCTGGCAAGGCCGGGCCGGACAACTGATCGTCGTTATCCTGATCGCCCTGCTGCTGCGCCAACTGGCTGTCACCCGGCTGCCGGTCGACTTTGATGAACCGGTCTACTTCCAGGCCGGGCAGCGGTACGCGGCAGCCCTACGCGATGGCGATCTGACCCGGCTGATCAACGACGATTTCCACGCCGAGCATCCGGGCCTCGTCAAGCTGGTCTACGCGGCCGTCTTTCTAGCCTTTCCACCCACGCCCGAAATTTCATCCGGCGGACCACCCGATCTGGATATCGACCCGGTCGTCGCCCAACAATACGCCGAGATGGGCGGCGCTGCCCGGGCATCCTCCATGCTGTTCGGCGTGGCCAATGTCCTTCTGGTGGCGCTGGTCAATCCGCTGGCGGGCCTCTTTCTGGCTGTCCACAGCTACACCGTCAAATACACCGCCCAGATCTATCTGGAGGCGCTGCCGATGTTGACCAGCACGATTGCCGTCTTCGCCTACCTGCGGGCGCGGGGCAAGGCCAATGGCTGGCTGTGGCTGTCGGGCGCGGCGCTGGGGCTGACGGCGGCGGGCAAGTACATCTACTGCGTGGCCGGAGTGGCCATCGCCATCGACATGCTCTGGCGGGGCCTCACGGAGCGGCGTCTGGGGAAACAGGCGGCCGTCCTGCTCGGTTGGGGCGGGCTGGCGCTGCTCGTCTTCTACGTCGCCAACCCGTACCTCTGGCCGAATCCGGCGACCCGCTTGTCGACAGCCTCTTCTTCCACGCCCGTTTCTCGCAGGGCATCATCGTGGAGCAAGCGGGCTATCCGCTCTACCAGCCGTTCGTCTGGCTGTTCACTTCCGTCCCCTGGCACCCGCAAATCATCTTTGTCCGGCTGGACGCGATCATTGCCGCGCTGGGCGTGGTCGGTCTCTACCCGATGTGGCGCGACCAACGGGACGGGTCCCGCCCGGAAGGACGGGTCATCATCCTGTGGTGGGCGGTGGGCCTTATCTTTCTGCTGCTCTGGCCAACCAAATGGCCGCAGTACGTTCTGACCATCGCCGTGCCGGTGTCGCTCTGTGCGGCGGCGGCCGTGGGCTGGCTCTGGTCGCTGCTGCCGGATGAGGTCAAGCTGTCGTCCGAGCGCTGGACGACAGAATAGCCGGGCTCCAAGCGCATCGACCAGGGCGGGTCACGCCTTCCCGACCCACCCGATCTCCACGCCGGACCGCACCCAGAGACGCTCTGCCAGTTCGCCAATGTGCTGCTGCAAGTGGCGAATGGAGTAGAACTGCAGCTCCAGCTTTTCCAGCGGGATCCAGTCGAAGCCGGACTCTCCCTCCCACTCCAACTCCGGCACGATCTGGTCCACCCGGGCGTGGATCAGGTTGATGTATGCCAGCATCTCGGCGCGCGTGTAGGGCGTCGTGTCTTCCGCCGGCTGCCCCATCCCACGCAGCTCCACGCGACCCAGCTCCCACGGTTCATACGCCTCGTGGGTCGGATGCATATAGAGGTCGGTGTAGAATAAGGCGTGGTAGACAACGAGCCAGGTACGGTTCTGGTCGACCGCATCATCCCAGACGGCCGCCGGGCAAGCCGCTACTACCCCATCCATCATCTCCAGCGCAGCGTGGTACTGCGAACGGACTGCATCAGAAATAGACATACGATCTCCTTGTCATTAAGCAAGATGGCCAACCTGCCGCCTGCCCCGCACGTTGGCATCTTGCGCACGATCCTAGAACTGCCGCTGGTACAATTGATACGTCTGGCGCGGTTCCGCGCCCACCGCCAGCAGGAAGGCGGCGGCCGCCGCCTCGCCCTGCGCCGGTTCCCAGACCGGGCCGGCACTCAATGTCAACCATCCCCGTTCTTGTGCCGTCTGCAGAGCCGCCGACCACAGCTGGGAGCCGACGCCCCGCCGGCGATAGCCTGGAGACACAGCACCAAAGTACAGGCGGCCTGCGGGCGACGAGTCGCGGCGGACCACCGCCGAGAAACGGCCCAGCAGCTTGCGACCGCCCCCGGACTGCCGCACCGCCGCTGCCCGGTCCGGCCCCAGCAGGACGAAGCCCACGGGCTGATTGTCGATTACGGCCGTCCAGCCCAGCAGGTCACCGCCGCCCAGCCAGCGCAATAGAAACGCCGCTTCGGCCTCATCGGGCGCCACAAACCCCGCGGTCGGGTTGGCCGTCGCCTCGCCTAACAGGGGCAGCAGGTCATGGGCCAACCGCGCCGGATCCAACGGCTCCAGCGCCGCCGGGCCGCCAGTCGGGAGAGGCCCATCCGGGACGGCCGTGTGGTAGAGCCGGCCAGTCTGCAGCACATCCATCCGCTCCGCCAGCCGTTCGGGCAGATAGGGTGGGTTGGAAGGCGTGTGCAGCGGCGGCCACGCATCCCACGAGTCAACCAGCACGCCGGAGTCGACGTGGGGCGAAAGGCCAACCGGCCCGATGCCCCGCTTCACGCGCAGCGGCCGCATTGCCTCGCGGGCGTGGGAGAGCAGCCGGTGCAGCCCCTCTTCGTCGCTGGAGGTCTGCAGCAGCGCCAGATAGGCCGTGCGGTCGGAGCGGCGCGGGTCGAGGGCGTAGACGGCCGCTGCCAGCGGTTGCTCAAAGACGTTGGCCAACGGCACGGGTTGGTCCTGGCGCGAGGTGCGCATATTGTTGCGGTAGAGCGCTTCCACGCGCACCAGCCCCGGCATCAACCGGGCCAGATGCGGATTGCGGCCCGGCTGCAGCTCTCTGGTCAGCGTGCTGTACGCGGGCGGCGTCCAACGCCGGTCGTCTTCATACAGCCGCCACCAGTTGCGGACAAAGTCGCGCCGGTCCAGCCAGGAGACGGTCACCGCGTCGCGAGCAACGATAGAGTAGTTGAAGTAGGGCATCGCCTCAGGAGATTTCGGTCAGCTTTAGTCGGTGGCGCACGGCCGCCCGCAAAGCGTCGGTATGAGCGAGCGCCATCGATTCGTCACCCTCGGCAGCCAGCGCCTCGCTCTGTTCGTCCAACCACGCCAGGTAGGCGGGCAGCAGGTCCAGACGCGCCCCACCCTCGGCCAGTTGGTGGTCGACAAAGCCCAGCACGCAGGCCCGGTCGTTCTTGGCCAGACAGCGGGCGTAGAGGCGGCGGCCCCTGGCCAGCAGCGCCTCATGAGACGGCATCGTCATGCGGCGTCTCCCAGATCGGCCGACGGGCAAATGTCGTTGAGCGAGCAGCCGGCGCAGTTGGGGCTGCGGGCGAAGCAGACGCGACGACCGTGGAAGATGAGCAGGTGGGAGATCTCGATCCAGCTTTCCGGCGGAATGACAGCCATCAGGTCGCGCTCCACCTTGACCGGGTCGGTCTGCTCAGTCAGCCCCAGCCGCTTGCTCAGGCGCTTGACGTGGGTGTCAACCGTTACGCCGTCGGCGATGCCGTAGATTTCGCCCAGTACCACGTTGGCCGTCTTGCGGGCCACGCCCGGCAGCTTCAACAAGCTGTCCATCTCCTGCGGCATCTCACCGCCGTAATTTTGCAGCAGCAGTCCGGCCGACTCCCGAATGTACCGCGCCTTCTGGCGGAAGAACCCTGTCGGCCGCACAATCTCCTCCAGCTCGTCCTGTTCCGCGCCAGCCAGCGCTTCCGTCGTGGGGTAGCGCTCGAACAACACCGGCGTGACCATGTTGACGCGCTCGTCGGTGCATTGGGCCGAGAGAATAGTTGCCGCCAGGAGCTGCATCGGTGTTTCGTAGTTAAGTTCGCAATGGGCGTCGGGGTGGGCAGCCCGCAGCCGGGCCACCACTTCGCCCACATAGCCGGGATCGGGGGCTGTCACGATGGGTTTGTTCCTTGTCGCTTGTTGGTCATGACCCGCAGAAACGGCTATCTTTGGGCCCACACTTGTCTTGTCGCTATACTAGGGATGGTAGCATCAGCAGAGCATATCTGCTATCTATCGCCGTTCGACGCTGATATCCCACTCAGCCTCACCAGGAGCCGCCGATCCGATCGCTGCTGCAAGCCAAGATGTGGTAATTTGCGTAACGCGGTGCATGGCAACAACGTGCCCGGCATGAAGCGCCTCTGCGCCGCCGTCATTGGAGTACTATATGGTTTTCGATTTTGGTCGCGAAGTATGCGGCGATCTATCGGTCGCCACCAAGCGGGAATGGCTGGTCACCAACGGTATCGGCGGCTACGCCTCCGGCACAGTCGCCAATATGCTGACTCGTCGCTATCACGGTCTGCTGATGGCCGCGTTGAAGCCGCCGCTCGGCCGCACGTTGATGCTGGCCAAGCTGGACGAAACAGCCGAATACGACGGCATCTACCCGGAGAGCGGTCGCTTCTACCCGCTCCACGTCAACCGCTGGACCCAGGGCGGCATAGAGCCTGACGGTCATCACCGGCTCAACCGCTTCCACCTCGAAGGAACCACGCCCGTCTGGACCTACGCCTGCGCCAACGCCTTGCTGGAAAAGCGAATCTGGATGCAGCCGGGGGCCAACACGACATACATCCACTACCGGCTGACCCGCGCCACGGGCCCCATGAGCCTGTCGATCAAAGCGTTGGGCACCTACCGCGACTATCACAGCACCGTCATCATGAATGATTGGTCGCCCGACATTGACGAAACGGAAGGGGGGCTGCGCATTCAGATGCACGACGATGCCACGCCGTACTACCTGCTCAGTGACCGGGCCAGCATCGCCCCGCGCCAGGATTGGTACGAGGATTTCTACCTCAGTGTCGAGGAGTATCGTGGCCAGAATGATGTGACCGAAGATCACCTCTACATCGGCAAGCTGCAAACGGTGCTGCGCCCGGGCGAGGAGTTCACCGTCGTGGCCAGTACGGAGGCGGCTCCCCTGCTCGACGGCGCGGCTGCCTACGCCGAACGGCAGGCGCACGAAGCGGAACTGCTGGAGCGAGCGGCCGAGCTGAACGGCATCAGCGGCGTCTGGCCACAGCCGCTCAAACAACTGGTACTCAGCGCCGATCAGTTCATCGTCAAACGACCGACGGCCGTCGACCCGCAGGGTAAATCGATCATCGCCGGCTACCACTGGTTCAGCGACTGGGGCCGCGATACGATGGTCGCCCTGCCCGGACTGACCCTGGCTACGGGTCGACCGGAAGTGGCCGCCAGCATCCTGCGCACGTACGCCCAGTTCGTCGACCAGGGCATGCTGCCCAATCGCTTCCCCGACGCAGGCGAAACGCCGGAGTACAACACGGTCGACGCGACCCTTTGGTACTTCATCGCCCTGCACGAATATTACAAGGCAACCGGCGACCATATGCTGCTGGAGGAGCTTTACCCGACGCTTGTCGACATCATCGACTGGTACCGGCGCGGCACGCGCTACAACATCCATATGGATGAGCGCGACGGTTTGCTTTACGCAGGCGCGCCGGGCGAACAGCTAACCTGGATGGACGCCAAAGTCGACGATTGGGTGGTCACACCACGCACCGGCAAGCCGGTGGAAATCAGCGCTCTCTGGTACAACGCCCTGCGCATCATGGAAGATTTCAGCGCCCATCTGGACGAAGAGTCGGCCCCATACGCCACGCTGGCCCGCCAGGTAAAGGACGGCTTCGACCGCTTCTGGAATGAGAAGATGGGTTACTGCTACGATGTCGTGGACACGCCGCAAGGAGAGCCGGACGGCAGCCTGCGGCCGAATCAACTGCTGGCCATCTCGCTGCCCCACAGCCCGCTTTCGGCCGAACGCCAGCGCTCGGTCGTCGACGCCTGCGCCCGCCATCTGCTGACCGCCCACGGCCTGCGCTCCCTCTCGCAAGACGACGAAGCGTTCATCGGCCATTACGCCGGCGACCAGTTGAAGCGCGACAGCGCTTATCACCAGGGCACCGTCTGGAGCTGGCTCATCGGCCCGTTCGTCAGCGCCCATCTGCGCGTCTATGGCGATCTGGAGCAGGCTCGTTCCTATCTGACACCGCTCCTCTACCATATGGTCGACCACGGCGTCGGCAGCATCAGCGAGATCTTCGACGGCGAAGCGCCGTTCACGCCACGAGGCTGCATCGCCCAGGCGTGGGGGGTGGCCGAAGTGCTGCGGTCGCTCCAGATGACTGAGCTGCGGAGCTAGGCGACCGACTATGACAAGCATCGAAACCTTCAAGAAACAGGCGGCCGAACAAGCCGTTGAGCAAGTTCAGTCCGGCATGGTGGTGGGGCTGGGCACGGGCAGCACGGCCGTCTGGGCCGTTCGCCGTATTGGCGTTCTGATTGAGAGCGGCGAGCTGCAGCGCATCATCGGCATTCCCACGGCCGAGGAGACCGCCCGCGAGGCGGAGCGGTGCGGCGTCCCCCTGGGCACGCTCGACGACTACCCGATCGTCGACCTGACCATCGACGGCGCGGATGAAGTCGGCCCGCATCTTGATCTGATCAAAGGGCTGGGCGGGGCGCTCCTCCGCGAGAAGGTCGTGGCGGCTGCCTCGCGGCGCTTCATCATCGTGGCCGACTGGCGCAAGCGAGTCGACCAGATGGGCACGCGCGCCCCCGTGCCGGTAGAGGTCATCCCGTTTGCTCGACGCCCGGCGGCCGACTATTTGGCCTCGCTCGGCGCGCAGGTCAGCCAGCGCACAGGCGAAGACGGCGCGCCGTTCATCACCGATGAAGGCAACCTCATCCTCGACTGCCGCTTCCCCGGCATCCCGCAGCCCAATGAACTGGCCCGCCTGATCCGCGCCCAACCGGGCGTGGTCGAGCACGGCCTCTTTCTGGGGATGGCCAACGAGGCGGTCATTGCGGGGGAAGAGGGGCTTGTCGTCCTGACGGGCTAGACGCCGCGCAGCCGGCAGCCTCAGCGCGCTGTCCCTCCCTACCGTAACGATACCCGTGTCAGGGCCGGTCCCAGTACCGGCCATCCTTTCCACACCGCAAACACAAAACGGGCGCAGCCACCCGGCCACGCCCGTTCTTTCGTCGCGCTATGTCGCCGGTAGCCCGTCTAGTTGGTGCAGTAGACGGCCGTCTGGTTGTCGAAGTAGTTGTAGCTGAAGAACGGCCCCTCGATCTCATCCGCTCGGACGGCGATCTGGTCCAGACCACGCAACCCCTGCGGAATCGGATACGTCCCTTCGCTGACGCCGGTCGGCCCGGAGTTGAACATGCCTGCCACATAGCCGCCTTCACCCAGTGTGCCCATGAAGTTGAGCAGGACTGCGAATTCACGGTTGGGCGGGAAGGTGCTGTTGGTGCGAATGGTCACACTCTCGTCCCGCACGACGGCGCAGACACGCATCGTCGGCGTGGGGATGGCCACCTGCGGGTCGTTGTTGAACCAGTTGTAGGCAAAGTCGACGTTGCTCTCAATGCGGAGGGCGATCCGCTCCAGCCCTTTGAGCGACACCGGGATGGGGAAGGTGCGCAGCGAACGGCCGCCGTCGCCGGTGTTGAAGTTGCCCACGATGATGCCGTCGATCCCCAGCGTGCCCATGTGGTCCATCAGGGCCACGTAGTTGCGGTTGGGGGCCAGGTTGCTGGTCTGGATCGTCACCGACTCGTTGACGGCGACCGATTCGATGGTGAACGACGGAATGCGCCGCCGCTCCGCTTCGGCCGTCAGGTTGTTGTCGAACCAGTTGTAGGCGAAGTAACCCTGGGCGCTTTCCAGCCGGATGGCGATGCGGGCCGCGCCTTGCAGTGTGGCCGGAATGGCGTAGGTGGCGTTGAAGCCGCCGCCATCGCCGGAGTAGGTCCGGCCAACCACCGTGCCGTCGATGCCCAGCGAGCCGTTCGGCCCCATGGTGACGACGAACTCCTGCCCCGCCGGGAAGTTGCTGGCCTGAATGGTCACCAACTGATCGACGACCACCTCTTCAATGGTAAAGCTGGGCACGCTGCCCGACTGGGCGGAGACACCGCCAATGACTCCGGCCAGAATCATAAACGTAACTGCCAGCGCCACCTGCTGCAGCCGGGTGCGCTGGTCAACCAACCACTGCCTTGCTCGATTGCTCATCATCGCCTTGTCCCTCTCTGTGGGCGATCAACGGGCGCTGATCGCACGGTCTGACGTCCTTCTCCGGTGGCCGGGTCGCCAGCAGGACGCAGCCCCGAAAAGAGGGTGCGTCCACGTCGACAATCGGCCACGTAGAAGCATCATGCCACACGCGACTGACAGGGAACATTAAGTCGGCGTGAAAGCTGTTGGGCGAGGTGGGTTATTTCACGATGTGTTTATGGGGCGTAGCGATAGATGGGGGACAAACGATCCGCTGTAGCCAACTTTCTGGCAAGTAGCGCTCCCCGTCGGCCAGTTCAGTCAGATCGTGTGGACGCAATATCATGTTGAGAATCAGTGCCAGATTCTCTGCTATCTGGATCCAAACGAGGACGTGTACCGCAGGTGGCTATCAAGGTTCTAGGAGATACGTGACCATCATTCCTTTGCCCTTGATGAATTGCGGCGGCCTCTCTTTGAAATGGTATAGACCATCAAGCTTCTCGCGCACGGCTTCGGTGACCTGGATCTGATTGGCGAGACCATTAGACTCCATGCGGCTGGCCACATTGACGGCATCGCCCCACAGATCATAGATGAACTTCTGCTCGCCAATGACGCCAGCCACAACTGGCCCGCAGTTTATCCCGACCCGAATTTGCATGGGTTCTCCGGTCCATGAGATATGTTTCGAGACGACCTCCAGCATGTCAACCGCGAAAGCAGCTACGGCCTGGCAATGGTCCTCGCGCGGCTCAGGGACTCCTCCCGTAACCATGTAGGCATCACCGATCGTCTTTATTTTTTCCAGTCCATGCTGTAACGCAAGCCGGTCAAGTTCACTGAAAACCTCATTCAGCTTGCCAACTACCTCCACCGGGGCCACGCCGGAAGACATCGTCGTGAAATCAACAATATCGGCGAAAAGCACCGTCACATCATCATACTCATCGGCGATAATCTGTTCGCTATCCTTGAGTCTGGCGGCAATTGAGCCCGGCAGAATGTTGAGAAGCAGACTCTCCGATCTTTGGCGGTAGCGCTCGATCTGATCAAAGAGATAGAGACCAGTGACGGCCGCAACGAGACCGATAAACATGATGTTGAATGAAGCTTCGATGGTAACGAATGCGGGATCGAGATCAGGCATACGACTTCGCGCCTGAGACTCGAATACGGCCGCCAGCAGAACAGTCAAAACGAATACCAGCGAAATAGCAACGACCGATTTTCGTCTAACGAAGAGTGGGGCCAGAACCGGTGGGAGAATAATCCAGGCGAGAATCCATAACCCGGAGGTATATCCCCCCGTGAATAGATGGCCGGGAAGGTTGATGAAGAGCGTTGCGACGAGGACGGAAAAGGCGACCACATAGTACGCGCGTGGAATGATTAGCGTGACGAGAAAGCAAACCAGAATCACAAGCGCAAGCAGAAGTTGCAGCAGACCGATCTCCATCATGCCGGACACGCCGAAATGGATGGCGTTCACTGTAGTCAGGAAGAGAGACAGCCCCAAAATGCTGGCGCCGATAAGCTTCCGCGATCGATCTGTTTCCGAATCATCGGGTAGGACAATGCGCTGTTCAACCCATGCCGTTATCTTCATCTGGGCACTCCCTCAGCTTGAGATTCTGGCCGATTGTAGCATGCGAAAGCCGGGAACGTGATGAGCGCCAGTTGACGGCATTGCCTGTCACAAGACAGTGCAGGTTAGAAAGACCGATGGTCGAGTCTATGTCCCACCATTCTAGCTCTTCAGCTACCGCCGCCGCGCCAACAACACCCCCGCCACCCCAACGGCCGCTGCCGCCAGACCGACCCAAGGCAGCACCGACCGGGTCGAGCTGCTGGACTTGACGCCTTTCGAGGAGATCGGAATGGTGGCCAGCTCCGCGCCTGCTTCTTGCTGCACGCGGGCGAAGTACGCCTGGTCGCTGCGCAGCCGGTCGGCCAGCGCCCGCCGGGCGGCGATGTCTTCATCGGTTACGTATTCGTCGTGGGAGCGCAGGCCGGCGATCTGGAACTCGTGCTTCTTGAACAGGCGGTAGATCTCCTTGACGCGCTCCATCGTGATGTTGCGGCCGAGGGTGTAATCTTCGAAGCGCCCTTCCATCGCCAGCAGCGCCGTCTCGGCCAGGCAAGCGTAGGCCGTCTTGGGCGGCAGGCCGATGTCGTAGCCAAAGTCGATGTCGCCGGGGATGAGCACCTCACCGCTTTCGATGACCAGCACGTCGGGGCGCAGGTCGGCCTCTTCCTTGCTGATGTCGGGCGGGCGGGCCACGTCGCAGATGACCGCGCCGGGCTTGCATTTGGTGATGTCGACAATGCGCTGGCCAAAGGCCGAGGTGGCCGTGACGATCAGGTCGCAGTCGCCCAGATAGTCGTCGGGCCGCGTGGCAATGGCCACATGCGCTTGCGGCGTCTCTTCCTGGATCGTGCGCTTCAGCTCGATCAGGCGCTCCGGCTCGATGGAGACCAGCACCACATCATAGATCGCCTGGGCCAGCAGCCGGGAGCAGACGGAACCGATGGAGCCGGTCGCGCCGACGATCATCACCTTGCCCTTCGTCAGATCGGTGGCGCCCATCTTGACCACCGCCTGCTTGGCCGCTTCCAGCGTGGCGGCGACGGTCAGGCTGTTGCCGCTGGTGATGGCGATGTCGGCTTCGTGGGCGACGGTGATGCCCGCATCGCCCACCACACTGGTGAACGCGCCCAGGCCCATGATCCGCGCCCCCTTGCGCTCGGCAATGCGGGCGCTCTTGTTGAGCCGGTCATAGGTGAACCGCTCGCCGTGGCTCATCATCTGGCGCGGCGTGGCTGCCAAGCGTGATGAGATGCCCCTCAATGCGCTGGCCGGTGGTGGGCGACTGCCCGCCGGTGATGCGCGACAGGTACATGGGCGGCATGTAGGCGGCCACGCGCTCGACGATGCTGTCGGGCAAGTAGCGCGTCCAGCGGAACGCCTTGTGGTTGTGGATGAACTTGACGTTGAGCGGATGGATGACGAAGGCGAAGCGGTTGATGCCCGCTTCCTCCGGCTGCAGATAGCGAACCGCCGGCTGCCATTCGAGGTCGGCCATCAGGTCGAGATAGGTGTCCTCGCTGAAAGCGCGTTTGACGGTTCCGGCTGCAAGGCGATCAGCACCGCCTCGATGGTGGCGGCCGACCAACGGCCCAACTCGCCGTTGCCGTCCAGCGATGGCATCATCGTCACCGCAATCGAGACGCCGCGCTCGCGCAGGTCGGCCAGATCTGCCTCGGTGGCCCACTCCACGACCACGGTCTTGCGCTTGAGGCTTTCAGGCGCGTAGTGGCGAATCATGCCGATGTCGCCCGCCAGAATATCGGCCCACTCAAAGCCATCGACCGCACGCCCATCCCGCCCATTCGGCTGTGGAAGCAGCTCGTTGACCGGTTCATCCGCGAGCTGGCTGAGCGTGATAGCAGCCGCCCTGTCGAGCGTCCATCTGCTGCCAACGCCCGGCATGGCAGGCATGGCGAAGTAGACGAGCGGATCGGCGTAACGTAGCTCAGCCGCCCGGCGGCCCAGCGCCTGGGCCAGTCCATTGTGGTTCAGACCGGGCGTCATCAACACGTGCTTCTGGCTGAAGATGCCCGGCTGGGCGCGATCGGCCAGAATGACCCCCCAGCGCTCCAGTCCGGCGCGAATGCCGCTGCCGTCGACGACAGGCGTCTTCTGCGCCTCGGCTGCCACCGCCGCGCCGGGCGGGTACGGCTGCTTGGCCGGTCCCAGCTGCAGGTGGGTGGGGATGCCTTCGAGGGCAATGGCGGCCACACGGCCGTCGTATTCGCGAACCAGCTCGGCGGCCTTCTGCAGATCGCCGCCGCAGCTAATACGCCGAATGCGCAGGGATTGGTCGAGGAACGTCACCGATTCGGTGTCGCTCTCAGGCTGAAGGTGGATAACGAGGATCTCTGGGGTCATCGACAAACTCCCTTGACTTATGCGAGTTGTGACACTATAATGTCACCATATTGACACTTTGCTGACACTATGCTATGATGCTTGTGGTGATGGGCGTGTAGACAAGCCCGGATTACCCAACGGCGCGGGCGTCGGGTCGACCATAAATCAGTGGGTTCTGGTCCACCCCGCCTGCGCCTCCTGACCACAGCAGCCAGGAGGGAACAGCTTCAATGATGTTCGAATTACAAGGCAACTCTACCACAAGCTGCGTCAGGTCGTGAGTGTGATTGGTCATATCAAAGACCGCCATTTGTCATAGATCAGTGCCGCGCCGGGGCCTGCGCCCGGACTTAACCTTCGGAAGATCTTCCTCCATCTTCTTGAAGATAGCGACCATCATTCCCCCTCAACACCCGGCTCGCTATCTTCCCGCACTCTCCTTCCCTATCGGCGTGGGGAAGGAGAGTGAAGCGGGGCAGCGAGCGACAACCGTGATAAAGTTTGTTTGAACAGAACAACAAGATCACGGAGGTCGCAATGCTAAGTGTAGCACGAATCGAGATTGCCTGGGAGTTGCATCGAGCTCACCAGCCGGTGACGTACATCGCCGGCCGGGTGGGGGTTCATCGGGCGACGGTCTATCGCTGGCTCAAGGGGATACGACAACGGGGCATCAAAGGCTTTCTACGACACTATCGAAACGCCAAGAAGGGACGACGCCAGCGCAGGACGCACGGCCACATCGTCCAGCGGGTGCTGGCTATTCGAGCGCAGCATCACAACTGTTGTGGCGAGAAGATCGTGTATTGGCTGGCTCGGGAAGGGATTGAGTTGAGCCGCAGCACCGTCTATCGCATCCTGAATCGGTCGCTGCACCTGCGGGCTAAGGGACGGCGCAACCGGCGGCGAGGTCCGGTGCCCCGCGCGACTGGTCCGCGACAGGTGCTGCAGCTGGATACAGTCGATTTCGGGGCCGTTTATGCCTTCACCGCTATTGACACCTTCACACGTGAAGGGCAGGTGGTGGTGCGTTCCGGCTTGACTGCTGAGGATGGGGCGGCTGCCCTGGAGCGTTTGATGACTTATTTTGGTCACTGCCAGACAATCCAGACCGACGGCGGGTCTGAGTTCAAGGGCCGCTTCCTCGAATCGCTGCCCCTATTCGCCGACCACCATCGCGTAGCTCGCCCATACCGCAAGAATGAACAGGCCCACATTGAATGCTTCAACCTGACCGTTCGTCAGGAATGCCTGGGCTGGCACCACTATCAGGTGGACGACATACCGGCTCTCCAGGCCCAGGCCGACCAGTGGTTGGACTACTACCACCATGTTCGTCCCAGCATGGCCTTTGACCCGATGCAACCACCTGGACAATTCGTGTCCAGTCTTGACGATTCACGTTTGTCGCATTTGACATGAGAGAGGCGTCACTTGGGCCCCGCACCCTTTCGCGCTATAGTTGCAGCATCATGAGCGGACCAGGCGACGCCCCTTCCCCCAACCCGACCCCGGCAGATCAGACGGCCGCCACGCCTCTCATTCGCGTCCGCGACCTGAAGAAGCATTACCCGATCAAGCAGGGCGTCCTGCGCCGGACCGTCGGCCAGGTCAAACTCGTCGACGGCCTGACCTTCGATATTCCTGCCGGGGAAACGCTGGGATTAGTGGGTGAACCGGGCAATGGCAAGTCGACTGCCGGACGGACCATTCTCCAGTTGGAGACGCCCACCTCCGGCCAGGTCTTCTACGACAATCAGGACCTGACCGCCATGAGCAAAGGGGATGTGCGCCGCATGCGGCGGCACCTGCAGATGATCTTCCAGGACCCGTACACGGCGCTCAATCCGCGCCTGACAGCGGGGCAGCTCATCGCCGAACCCCTGACCATCCACAACGTGGGCGGCGAAGGCGAGCGCGATCAACACGTTCAGGAACTACTGCGCCAGGTCGGCCTCAATCCATATCTGGCCAACCGGCTGCCACATGAACTGTCCGGCGGGCAGCGGATGCGTGTCGGTGTGGCCCGGGCGCTGGCCACCCAACCGTCTTTCATCGTGGCCGACGAGCCGATCTCCGCGCTCGACCCGACCGTCCAGCCCCAACTCATCACCCTGCTGCAGCGCCTGCAGGACCGGCTGGGCTTAACCTACCTGTACATCGCCCGCGATCTGTCGCAAGTCGGCCGTCTGGCTGACCGCATCGCCATCATGTATCTCGGCCGCATTGTCGAGCTGGCCACGACGGACGCCATTTACGAGCGGCCGCTCCATCCCTACACCCGGGCGCTGGCCTCGGCTGCACCGCCCCTCAATGACGTCGTGTCGGGCGCTCCCCAGCCGATCAAACTGGAGGGTAGTGTGCCCAACCCGGCCAACCCGCCGAGTGGCTGCCACTTCCACCCGCGCTGCGCCTACGCCACCGACATTTGCCGCCAGACGTACCCCGACATGCGCGATCTGGGCGCGAAGAGCGAACCCCACTGGGTCGCCTGCCACCACGCCGACCAGTTTCTTTAGACCGCGTCGTCCAGCGCCGGCTCCAGCAGCAGCAGCGCCAGCAGCGCCGCCCGTTCGGCCAGCCGGTCGATGAGCACATGCTCGTGGGTCGCATGCGCTCCGTCGCCCACCGGCCCCAGCCCGTCCAGCGTGGCCGTCACCAGACTGGTGTAGTTGCCGTCCGACCCGCCGCCCACGCTCGTCTCCTCCAGCTCCAGGCCTAGCTCGCGACCCAGCGCCTGCGCCCGCTCCCAGAGCGCGGCGTTGGCCGGCGTGCGCTCCAGCGGTGGGCGGTCGAAGCTGCCACTCACCGTCAGTTCGCTCTCCGGCAGCGGCGCCGTCAGCGACAGGAGGGCCGCTTCCACCTG
Source organism: uncultured Chloroflexia bacterium (assembly GCA_963715935.1). GTDB lineage: Bacteria > Chloroflexota > Anaerolineae > Promineifilales > Promineifilaceae > Promineifilum. Next base: position 352,336 of record CAVQSM010000017.1, read on the forward strand.
AGCCGCATCGGCCAGCGTGGGCACGCGCACATCGGCGAACGCCCGACAGACCGGCGGCACGACATTGGTCGCCTGCCCGCCGCTGATCTCGGTCACGGTCACCGACACGCCGTGCTCGTAATCGTTGAGCGCGTCGATCTGCGGCACCAGCAGGCTCATGCCAACGATGGCGTTGACCCCCTTCTGTGGGTCCAGCCCGGCGTGGGAGGCGCGCCCCCTCAGCATAAACTCGAAGCCGCCCACCCCTTTGCGAGCCGTCTTCAGCTTGCCGTCTTCCCCCGCCGCCGGCTCAACGATGAACGCCCGCACCGACCGCTCCGCCTCGCTCATGATCACCTCGCGCGACTCGTCGCTGCTGATCTCTTCATCACTGGTGATCAGCATTACCGGGGCAACCGCCGGCTCCAGCCCCAGCGCTTGCAGCGCCCGCAAGGCAAAGACGCTCATCGCCAGCCCCGCCTTCATATCCAGCACTCCCGGCCCGCGCAGCACATTACCCTCGCGCACGACCGGCATCGAGGCCAGCGTACCGGCCGGCCAGACCGTGTCGCAGTGGCCGAGGATAAGCTGGCGCGGCGCGGCGGCGGCGGTGGGATGGGCGGCCGTCAGATAGCCGCCCGTCTTATCGCCCGGCGTGCGGCTGACGTCATAACCGAGCGCCTCGAACTCGGTCACCAGCAGCGACAGCGGCCCATCCTGAGCGGCCGGATCGCTGGACGGCGATTCCGACTCGACCAGCGCAATCAGCAGCGCCAGCAACTGTTCCTCATGATCGCGTAAATAGGTGTGAATATCGTGGGCGGTATTGGTGCTCATACGGTAAGTAAAGCGAGAACAGGCGGAAATGCAAGCGATTGTCCTGCATCGACCAACATGAAGGCGTGGGCCAGCCGTCGTTTCGTAATCCTGCCAATCCGCCATAACTTGGGTAAACTGGTGGAACGTGAACGAACAACTAACCTCCATCGATCCACCCTATGGCGGGGCCATCTCTGCGGGTGACCCGGGCACGGCCGCGGCCGGCGCGCGGATTCTGCGCGAAGGCGGCAACGCCGTCGATGCGGCCGTCGCCGCTTCCTTCGCTTCCTTCATCGCCGAAATCGGCGTCGTCCATCTGGGCGGCAGCGGCATGGCCCAGCTCTACGACGCCCGGACCGGGACCAGCCGGGTCTACGACTTCTTCAGCGCCATGCCCGGCCTGAACGGCCGCCCACCTGATCAGCTCGACTTCGAGGAAGTGACGATCAACTTCGGGGCGACAACGCAGAGCTTCCACCTGGGACGCGGCTCCGTGGCAGTGCCGGGCAACATTGCCGGGCTATGCCGGCTGGCGGCCGACCACGGGCGCTTGCCCCTGCCCATGCTGCTGGAGCCGGCACTGGAGCTGGCTCGCAACGGATTGGCTCTGGCCCCATTTCAGGCCGATACCTGCGACCTGTTGACTCCACTCTATACGCATACCGCTGGCATGCGGGCCATCTTCGCTCCGACACGGGCGCATCATCCAGCCTGGCGAGCATTTCTTTATTCCCGACCTGGCGGACACGCTGGCTGCGCTGGCTGCCGAAGGGGCCGATTATGCTCGCAGCGGATCGTTGGCTGGGGCCCTGGTAGCTGATCAGGCTGCCCACGGCGGTCTGCTGACGGCCGAAGATTTGAGGGCCTACGACGTCCGCGTGCGGCCGCCCATCCAGCTCAACTACCGGGGCTACGACGTCCTGCTGCCGCCGCCCTGTTCGTCCGGCGGCGTGCTGACGGCGTTCTCGCTCAAGCTGTTGGGCGAACTGGAAGTGGCCCAGCACCCGCACAACTCAGCGGGCCACCTGCGCATCCTGTACGAAGTGATGGCCGCCACCACCCGCGCCCGCGTCGAGTGGGAAACGATGAGCGAGGAACTGGGTGACGATGAAGCGATTGCGCTGTTCCTCGACGATCGCTTCGTAGCCGGCTACCGGCACCAACTGCGCCAGGCGCTGGCCCAGCGGCGGCCGTCGGTCGCCCCCGCCGAACCGCCCGGCCCGTCCAATACCAGCCATCTCAGCGTCATCGACAACCACGGCCTGGCCGTCAGCCTGACGACGACGGCGGGTGAGTCGGCGGGTTACGTCGTCGAGGGCACCGGCTACATCCCCAACAACATTCTGGGCGAAGGCGACCTGCACCCGAAAGGGTTCCACTCGCTGCCGCCGGGCCGCCGCATTGCCACGATGATGACGCCGGTGGTCGTCATGCATCAGGGGCAGCCGCGCCTGGTCGTGGGTAGTGGCGGCAGCGTCCGCATTCGCAGCGCCATTCTGCAGGTGCTCAGCAATCTGCTCGACTTCCGCCTGCCGCTCGACGAGGCAGTCAACACGGCGCGGGTCCACGTCGAAGACGGCGTCCTGCAATGCGAGGCGGGCATTGACCCGGCGGCGATGGACGCGGTGGAGGCGGTGGGCTATCCGGTCAATCGCTGGGAGACGCGCAGCATCTACTTCGGCGGCGCCCACAGCGTCTCGCGCACGGAGAACGGCCGTCTGGTAGCGGCGGGTGACAGCCGTCGCGGTGGATCCACCGCCACCGTCTAGCTCACTATGCGCAAGCATTGGCTTCTCATCCCGGTGCTGCTCGGCTACCTGCTGCTGGGGACGCTCTACGCCGTTTACACCCCCGACTGGCAGGCGCCTGACGAACCCGCCCACTATAACTACGTCCGCCAGCTGGCGGACGGCGACTTCCCGCTCATGGAGCCGGGCGATTACGACCAGACCTACATCGAGACGATTGTCGGCTCCCGGTTCGACCCCGCGCTGCCGGTCGCGCCGATCACCTACGAAGATTGGCAGCCGCCGCTCTACTACCTGCTGCAAACGCCCGGCTATCTGGCCACAGATGGCTCGCTGACCGCGCTGCGCCTGCTGTCCGTCCTGTTCGGCGCGGGGGTGGTCGTGCTGGCCTACGCCATCGGCCTGACGCTCTTCCCCGACCGGCCGTGGATCGGCCTGGGCGCGGCCGTTTTCGTCGCCTTCCTGCCGCAGCATCTGGCCATGATGGCCTCGGTCAACAACGACAGCCTGGCCGAGCTGTTCATCGCCGGGATGCTGCTCCTGCTGGTGCGCCCCTGGCCCGACGACGCCCCACCGCGCGAGATGGCGGGCCGCTTGCTGGGGCTGGGCCTGCTGCTGGGGGCGGCCTTCCTGACCAAAGGCACGGCGTATCTGATGGCCCCGGTCATCGGGCTGGTGCTGCTCTACCGGTATTGGGGACGGTGGCGGTCGCTGCTGGAGGCGGGGCTGCTGGTCTTCGGCCCGGCCCTGCTGCTGGGGAGCATCTGGTGGCTGCGCAACGCGGCCGTCTACGGCGACTTCGACATCCTCATCCGCCAGACCCACGACGAGGTGGTCGTCGGCCAGCCGCGCACGGCCGACTGGATCGCCCAGTTCGGGCTGGGGGAGACGGTGGAGCGTTTCTTCACGACGACCTTCAACAGCTTCTGGGGCCAGTTCGGCTGGATGGCCGCGCCGCTGCCCGGCTGGGCCTACACCGGCCTGCGGCTGCTGTCGCTGGCGGCGCTGGCGGGGCTGGTCGTGGCTGGGCTGGCGTGGTGGCAGCGGCGGCGCGGCGGCGCGCGTCTCGCTGGGGCCGGGCATGGGCCTGTCGCTGATCGCCCTGCTGAGCATGACGACGCTGACGGCCGCGCTGCATGCGGGCTACAACCTGACCTTCGTCCAGCACCAGGGCCGCTACCTCTTCCCGGCGCTGATTCCGATTGGGCTGGGCTTGTCGCTGGGCTTGGGCGTCTGGCTGGCCCCGCTGGAGCGCCGCTGGCCGAATGCGGGCTATCTGGTCCCCGCCGGGCTGGCGCTGGTGCTGGTGCCGCTGGCGCTGTTCTCGCTGTTCCGGGTGATTGTGCCGTTTTTGGGGTATCCGTAGGCAGGATGGATTGATGCTTAGCACCCAATCTGAGGCATTAGATGGCCAAAACTCAATATCCCTGGCAAAGAAGATGGAGTCCTGAAGGCGATTCCCTCTCAAGTCACGTTAGTTATTCGTACCTTAGACCCAACTATACCTTCAGCGAGATAGCTGATGCGTCTTGCCTGATTCTGCTTGGTGAACCAGCTATAGGCAAGACGACTGCACTCAAAGAAGCCCAGAGGCACGAATCCTCCTCAACAGACAATGACCGGGGAACCGTTTCGATCTGGAAGGATCTCGGCGACTTTTCATCCGATAGTTATCTTAAGGAGAAAGTGTTCGAGGATCGACAAATCCTTAGATGGCGAAGCATCGCACCTGAGCGTCAGCCGACCCTGTACCTCTATCTCGACGCCCTAGATGAAGCCAAGCTTAAGATCAATACAATTGCCGGGGTAATCAAGAACGAGCTCGCAGAACTTGAGCCATTGGAAAACATGCGTTTGCGAATAACTTGCCGTCTTGCCGATTGGCCAGTATCGCTGGATGATCGCCTATGCGACATCTGGGGGCCTGAAGCAGTAAGCAAATACTACCTTCTTCCTTTAACCGAAGAAGATATTTCGATCGCCGCCACGCATGAGCAGATTGACCCGCAGAAGTTCCTCAAAGCTGTTCGAGACGCAAATGCGGAGGCCTTTGCACAAAGACCAATCACGCTGCAACCGCTGTTGAAATCTTACAAGCAAGAGGGAGTGCTTTCATCTTCCCAGGCTGAACTTTATGAACAGAACTGTGAAAGCCTCTGCTACGAAACTAACCAACATAGACGAGAAGCTGAGCTTGCGGGTCAATTCAGCGCACTGCAACGACTCAAAACAGCCGCCTGTATCGCGTACTTGACTAGGTTCACGGGCACAAATGCTATCTGGACACACTCTGACTCTGCCAATGCTCCAACTGGAAGCCTGTTCGAGGACAGACTTTCGTCAATTAAGAGCGATTTCGTCAGGCTTAATCGGGCTAGGGTTACTGAAGCGCTCAGAACTGGTCTGTTTACGAGTAGAGGATCTTCTACTCTGACTTGGTCCCATCAAACATACCAGGACTTCCTGGCCGCGTGGTGCTTAACGAAGCTATTCGACCTCAGCGATGACAGAATCCTAGACCTTGTCACGGATGAATCAGGAGCAATTCCGCCACAGTTGCGTACACTTCCTGGGTGGCTCACCAGTCTGAGGCATTCGCTTTTTGACAAATTCTTGCTGCGAGATGTTACAAGCTTTCTGACAGCAGTACCTGACGTTTTGGATGATGTAGCGCGCGCACAATTGATAGAGGGTTTACTCGATCACTATCAGAACACTGGAGAGGAGTATGATCGTCAGAGCATTCAGCAAAGTGCTATCGGAAGACTCATTCATCCGGGTTTCGTGGAACAGTTGCGAAACTGTATTGCAAACGGCGATGCTAGCGTTTCAGCTCGTAAGGCCGCTATTGACATTGCGGGCAAGGGCCAGTTGCATGAGCTAGCTGATGATTTGCTTCACGTCGCGGTCAGCAATTCTGTTGAGGCTATTCGTGTTAGAGCAGTTTCCTCTCTAGCTGAAATGCCTATTAAGGTGACTATAGACTACCTTAAGCAGTTCGTCACCGACGATTCGATAGAAGATCCGTCTGACGAACTCAAGGGGATTGCCCTGCAAAAGCTTTGGCCTGAGCATCTATCAGCTAAAGAGCTTTTTGATACGCTAACCCCACCAAGACAACCAAATCTAATCGGAATGTATGCTTACTTCTTGCGTGGTGACTTTATACATGGGCTTGGCGATGGCGACATTGCTAGCGCCTTGGACTGGATACGGAAGCAACCTGCGTTCGAATACGAAGCACAGAATCCTTTTGCGGAAGCAAATGATAGGATTCTGGTTCGTTCATGGGACATGCTAGAGGAACCTGAAGTTCTGGCACTCTTTGCCGAGGTTGCGTCGTCTCGCCTATACAGTTCAAGGCCAATAGTCGGCAGAGAGTCACGTCTAATCTCCAATGATCACGAAGTGCTTTCACTTCCGTCGAGATTGGCGATCGAGCATGAGAGCAGGCGTCGGGTGCTTGCCGAAGTGCTACGCACGCATCTGGACGTCGAACGTGCATTTCTGCTTCGAGCCACCGATACTGCTCTTTGCACGACGGAGGATTTCGATTGGTTGCTGGGGTTCATAGTTGATTGGAATTCTCTGGATAACGATGATGAAGAGACAAGAGCGTTGATTGCACTTGCGCTTCACACCTTTGACTTCAATCAGCCCGCTCACTTAGACTCATTGTTTACGGCAATTGAGAAGGCTCCTGCGCTGCTTGACGCGTTTCATCCAAAGCTGTTCGTGCCTTTTGAATCGCCGGTGGCGAGTTACAGTCGAGAAGAAAAATCAAGGGCCAATCAGAATCAGCAGTTTTGGGTTGACAAGCGGGATGCACAGCGCTTAGGCATTGAGGCATGTCTCAAGAAAATTGAAGATGGTCATGTTAATGAGTTTGTGCGCCTATGGAATTGGCTACAACAAGATGCCGACAGACCAAGGCCCAATAATCTTTGGGATGTCAACCTAGCACGCACCAAAGCTTGGGCCACAGCAAGCAGTTCAACACAGGCAGCTATCAAGCGCGCAGCACTTGCGTATCTTGATGGATTTGCCCCTGACACAACTACCTGGTTCGAGGAATGGGTTAGCGAAGGAATGACCTACTCTGCAGCGTACGCAGCCATTAGTGCTCTATGCCTGCTGGCAGAGGTAGATAGGGAAGCATTTCACTCTATTGATCACAGCGTTTGGGGACGCTGGGCACCCTTTATTGCCGCTTATCCAATATCCTCTGACAATGATAGTACCTTTCAAGAGATCTTCTCTTTGGCTTTTGACAAGGCTAGTTCGCCAATGGTTTCTGCGCTGGAAGAACTCATAAATAGAGATGATAGAGTGAGTGGCAACGCCTATTCGCTTCAACGCTTTAGAGGATTCTGGAACGCTGAAATGGAAGGGGTACTCTACTCTCTTGCCTGTGAGGAAGATGTTGCACCAGATACTCTCAGAAGCCTGCTGCTTACTCTCTATGAGAATGGTAGCGCAAGGGTTGGCACTTGCGCCAAGAATCTCCTTTCTAACTTTTCGCAAGATGCTGCCTTGTTGCAAAAGGCCGCAAATGTAGCGGTAATATTGATGCTGTGCGAGTCCGACGCCTCTTGGAGCAAGATTTGGCCTATCATTCAAGATGGTTCTGCTTTAGCCCACGAGATAGTTGCTTCAGCAGCCAGAGGGTTCGACTTCGTTCGGTCTATCAATCTGAGTGACAAACTAACAAGCGAGCAGCTTTCAGAGTTCTACATTTTGCTAAGCGAAAGATACCCGCCAAGCGAAGATCCGAATCACGAAGACGAGAGCATGTTTTCCGTAACCGATAGGGATGAAATCGGATATTGGCGATGGTCGCTCTTGTACAGTCTTAGGGACAGGGGAACTACTGACAGTGTTCGTGTGCTGGAGGAGCTAGTACATAAGCTTCCTGATCAGAAATGGTTACCGCAAGTCCTTTTAGATGCGCGTGAAAACCTTCGGCGCAACCAGTGGGCTCCCCGGAACCGGAGCACCTCCTCGCTCTATTGAGCAACAGTGAAAAACAGGCTGGTATATAATGGTGCTCAGTTGCTGGCTGTCTTGGAAGAATCTATTGCACGGCTTCAAGGTAAACTGCAAGGTGAAACGCCGTCAGCCAGATTTCTCTGGAACAATTGGCGACTTGGCAAACAGAAGCCTATTAAATGGCGACCTAAAGAAGAGAATGATCTCTCAGATTACGTCAAATCACACCTAGAGTTGGATCTTGTTCAACGGGAGTCGTTCTCAATCGAGAAGTTCAGATACGTCGCATGGTTGGGGCTGAACCAGGGCAACAGACTGATATACACGTAAATGCAATCTCGAAAGATGGTAACGTCATAACGGTAATCATCGAGGTAAAAAGGGAAACTGGAATCCGCATTAGAAGGCATTGAAAGAGCAACTCTCAGACCGCTATCTTACTCAAAGTCACACGAGATTCGGGATGTATCTGGTCGGTTGGTATTCCTGCGAATCATGGGATGAAAGCGATTATCGCAAGAAAGCTGCTGCTCGGCATTTCACAAGCACACAGGATGCTGAGACTTACTTCCGAACTCAGTCAGAAGGGATCACAGATTACACGATACGGTCGATTTTGCTGGACTGCACAATCTGATAGCCGTCAACGCAACAAAACGACTCAAGAAGTCTACGTGCCCGCCACAAGCCGCCAAACCTGCG
>CAVQSM010000018.1:0-81119 GCA_963715935.1 uncultured Chloroflexia bacterium
TCGGCGACACGTGGGGCGCCGCCCGCTCGGGCGGACGCAGCCACGAGGGTGTCGACATGATGTCGCCGGGCGGCACGCCGCTGGTCGCCGTCGAATCGGGGTCGGTCCAGTTCAAGACCACGCGCCTCGGTGGCAACTCGGTGTGGCTCAACGGCAACAGCGGTACCCGCTACTTCTACGCCCACCTCAGTGCCTGGGAGGGGTCGAGCCGCAGCGTGTCGCAGGGCGAAGTGATCGGCTACGTAGGCGCCACCGGGAACACCACCGCCAACCACCTCCACTTCGAGGTGCATCCCGGCGGAGGGCGCGCGGTCAACCCGTACCCCTACGTGCGCGCCGTCTGCTGACGCCCCCAGCAGACCCCCCCCCGTTTGCGCGACGGTTCCGGTGGACCGGGCCACCCGAAGTGCAACGCAAACGTGGTTGGTTACTCGGGGCGCTGCCCGGAGAGCGGCACGCCGCCACCCGTCGACATGAAGCGACTGGTGTACGTGGCGATGTTGCCGATGTAGTTGGCCCGTTCGTAGGCAGCCGGGTCGGTCGTCGCGTGGCTGGAAACAGCGCCACGCATCTGGGCCACCGACTCGTACTCGTGCTGCACCATCCAGTCGACGAGTTGCGCCTCCATCGTGGCGAAGTGCGAGGGGCCGTCGTGGAGCACCGCGGAGGTCGACATCGCGACGTCCGCACCCGCGAGGATCAGCTTGGCGGCGTCGAAGCCCGAGTGGACCCCGGTCGACCCGGCGATCGAGATCGTCAGGTGTTCGCGCATGATGCCGATCCAGCGCAACGGCAATCGGAGCTCCTCCGGTGTGCTGAGCGCGATCCGGGGCATCACCTCGAGCGTCTCAAGATCGAGATCCGGGGAGTAGAACCGGTTGAACATCACCACGCCCGAGGCGCCGGCCGCCTGCACGGCGACGACGAATGCGGCCATCGACGAGTAGTACGGCGAGATCTTGACCGCGACCGGTACCGAGACCTCCTCGGCGACGAGTGACACCAGCTCGAGGTGCTCGGCTTCGAGCCCCGCTCCATCGACGGAAGGATCTGCGGCGACGGTGTAGAGGTTCAGTTCGAGCGCATCCGCTCCGGCACCCTCCAGGAGCCGAGCGTACTTCACCCAGCCACCGATGTTCGTGCCGTTGAGGCTGGCGATCACCGGGACGTCGACGCGCCGCTTCGCTCCCTCGATCAACTCGAGGTAGGAGTCGACGCCGGAGTTGTAGTCGTCGAGTTCCGGGAAGAACGACGTCGCTTCGTTGAAGCTCTCGCCGTGCACGGTGAAGAGCCGGTCGATCTCGGCGGTCTCGTGTTCGATCTGCTCCTCGAACAGCGACGGGAGCACCACTGCGGCGGCGCCCGCTTCGACGAGTTGGGCGAGCCGATCGAGATCGCCCGTGAACGGACCGGCCGACGCCACCAGCGGCGAACGCAGTGACAGCCCCAGGTAGGTCGTGTGCAGGTCAGGCATCGTCGTCACCCTCTTCGTTGGCGGCTTCTGTGGATGTTTCGTCGATCACGATCTCGGCCGGGTCGTGCACCATTCGTTCCACCCCGGCGAGTTGCTCGTAGTAGTGCCAGCGTTCGTCGATGTCGGCCTGCGCGAGCCCGAGCAGCATCGCCGAACGGTCGGGATCCGACCGGGCGAGCATCGAGAAGCGAGCCTCCTTCAGCGCGAACTCCTTCAACGGGATGGTCGGCGCAGCCGAGTCGAGCTGGAACGGGTGCTCGTGCTCCTCGACGGTCGGCTTGTACCGGTAGAGCGGCCAGTAACCGGACTTCACCGCGTCCTTCTGGTGCGACATCGACGTCTCCATGTCGATGCCGTGGGCGATGCAGGTCGAGTAGGCGATGATCAGCGACGGCCCGTCCCACGCGTCGGCTTCGGCGAGCGCCTTGACGGTCTGGATGTCGCTGCCGCCGATGGCGATCTGGGCGACGTACACGTTGCCGTAGCGGCGGGCGACCGCACCGAGGTCCTTCTTGCCAGTCGGCTTGCCCGCCATCGCGAACTTCGCCACCGCGCCGAGCGGTGTCGCCTTCGACGCCTGCCCGCCGGTGTTCGAGTACACCTCGGTGTCGAGCACCAGTAGGTTGACGTTGCGCCCGCTGCTCAGGACGTGGTCGACGCCGCCGAAGCCGATGTCGTAGGCCCAGCCATCACCGCCGACGATCCAGGTGCTCGTCCGCACGAGCTCGTCGGCGATCGCCGTCAGTCGACGCGCCACCTCGGCGACGACGCCGTCCGGCCCATCGACGAGTTCGGTGAGGCGCTCGCGCAGGATCGCAACGCGCGTGCGTTGCTCGACGACGCCGGCATCGGTAGGAGCGGAGTCGGCGAGCAGCGCATCGGCCAGTTCGATGCCGACGGACTCGCGCAGCTCCTCCAGGAGACGGCGAGCGTCACGCTGATGGTGCTCGATGCCGAGGCGCATGCCGTAGCCGAACTCGGCGTTGTCCTCGAACAGCGAGTTCGACCAGGCCGGCCCAAACCCGTTGGCGTCCTTGGCCCACGGAGTGGTCGGCAGGTTGCCGCCGTAGATCGACGAGCAGCCTGTGGCGTTGGCCACCACGAGGCGGTCGCCGAACAGCTGGGTGAGCAGCTTGAGGTACGGCGTCTCGCCGCAGCCCGAGCACGCACCGGAGAACTCGAACAGCGGCTGCAGCAGCTGGGAGTTCTTCACCGAATCGTGGGTGATCGACGCCCGGTCGAGTTCGGGGATCGACGTGAAGAAGTCCCACCGCTCGCGTTCGACGTCGCGATGTTCGTCGGCTGGCGCCATGTTGATCGCCTTGCGCTTCACCTGCGTCTTGTCCTTCGCCGGACAGACCTCCACACAGATGCCGCAGCCCGTGCAGTCGTCGGGGGCGACCTGGATCGTCAGCAGGTGACCGTCGAGTTCGCGTGAACGGAACTTCTTGGACAGGTACCCGTCGGGGGCACCGTCGAGCGCCGACGGCTCGAACGCCTTCATCCGGATCGTGGCGTGCGGACACACGACGGCGCACTTCCCGCAGTCGATGCAGAGGTCCGGCTCCCACACCGGGATCTGCAGGGCGAGCTTGCGCTTCTCGTATCTCGTCGTCCCGGTCGGGTAGGTGCCGTCGACGGGCATCGCCGACACCGGCAGCAGGTCGCCCTCGCCGGCGATCATCTTCAGCGTGACGCGCTCGACGAAGTCGTCGAGCGCGACCTCGCGGGCGGAGTCCAGGGCGTCGAGGATCTCGTTCTCCGCAGCGACCCCGGCCGTCGACGGCACGGTCACCTCGGCGAGTTCGGCGAGCGCCAGATCGACCGCGGCCTCGTTCCTCTCGACGATCAGGCGACCACGGCGACCGTACGCCTTGTCGATCGACTCCTTGATCGCCCCGATCGCCCGGTCGAGCTCCATCACATCGGTCAACGCGAAGAAGCACGGCTGCATGATCGTGTTGATGCGGCCGGGCATCTTCAGCTCCCGGGCGATCCGGGTGGCGTCGATCGTGAAGACGCGCAGCTCCTGCTCGACGATGCGGCGGCGGATCGCGACCGGCAGGTGGTCCCACAGCTCGTCGGCGGGATAGGGCGCGTTCACGAGGAACGTGCCGCCGCGGCGGACGTCGGCGAGCACGTCGAAGCGATCGAGCAGACCGAACTGGTGACAGGCGACGAGGTCGGCCTCCTGCACGAGATAGGTCGAGCGGATCGGCTCGGGGCCGAAGCGGAGATGCGACACGGTCATCGAGCCCGACTTCTTCGAGTCGTACACGAAGTAGCCCTGTGCGTACAGGTCGGGCTCGTGGCCGATGATCTTGACCGATGCCTTGTTGGCGCCGACCGTGCCGTCGCTGCCGAGCGCATAGAACACCGCCGAGCGTCCCGATCGGGCGACCTGGAACGAGTCGTCGACGTCGAGGCTGAGGTGACTCACATCGTCGTGGATGCCCACCGTGAAACGCCGCTTGGGTTCGTCACGTGCCGCCTCGTCGAACACCGCCTTCGCCATCGCCGGGGTGAACTCCTTCGACCCCAGGCCGTAGCGCCCGCCGATGATCCGCACCTTCGGCCGGTCGGACTCGGCCAGGGTGGTCACCACGTCCTGGAACAGTGGCTCGCCGGCTGCGCCGGGTTCCTTGGTCCGGTCGAGGACCGCGATCGAGCGGACCGTGTCGGGCAGCGCGGCGAGCAGCGCTTCGGTCGGGAAGGGGCGGAACAGGCGGATCGTCGCCAGCCCGACCTTCTCGCCGTCGGCCACCAGCTTGGCGACTGCCTCACCGACGGCACCGGAGCCCGAGCCCATGATCACGATGACGCGTTCCGCGTCGGGCGCGCCCTCGTAGTCGACGAGCCCGTAGCGGCGTCCCGTCAGCTCGGCGAGTTCGGCGAACACCTCCTCGACGGCGGCCGGCACGGCGTCGTGGTACGGGTTGGATGCCTCACGCGCCTGGAAGAAGACGTCGGGGTTCTGTGCGGTACCGCGCATCACGGGTGCGGTCGGTCGCAGCCGACGGAGCTTGTGCGCCGCGATGTCGTCCTCGCGTACGAGCGCCCGGAGTTGGTCGTCCGCGAGCAGGTCGATGCGGTTGATCTCGTGCGACGTACGGAACCCGTCGAAGAAGTGCAGGAACGGGACGCGGGTCCGCAGCGTGGCCGCGTGCGACACCGCAGCGAAGTCGTGTGCTTCCTGCACCGAGCTGGCGCAGAGCATCGCGAAGCCGGTCGTGCGAGCGGCCATCACGTCGCTGTGATCACCGAAGATCGACAGCGCGTGGGTGGCGATCGCCCGCGCTGCCACGTGGATGACCGCTGGCGTCAGTTCACCGGCGATCTTGAACATGTTCGGCAGCATCAGGAGCAAGCCCTGCGACGCGGTGAACGTGGTGCCGAGTGCCCCCGTCTGCAGCGCTCCGTGCAGTGTTCCCGCCGCACCGGCCTCCGACTGCAGCTCGACGACCTCGGGGACCGCTCCCCACAGATTGGCGACACCGCCCGCCGACCAGGCGTCAGCCAGTTCTCCCATCGCCGATGCGGGGGTGATCGGATAGATCGCCACCACCTCCGACAGGGCGTAGGCGACGGTGGCGGCTGCCTCGTTGCCGTCGATGCAGGCGGTGGTTGCGTTCATGCGCTCCATCCTTGCGCCCGCAAACCACCGTGACGACCGCCCAAAGTCCCCAATCCGGATGTTCGAGCGATGAACGGTGCCGGAGTCTGATGGCCGGGCGCAAACGTGATGAGCCGTACCACCGAGTGTGGTGGCTTGGCTCATCGGAACGCTGCGGTGCGGGCTCTCGGGCGTGGAATGGTCAGGCCGGTGGTGCGTGGCAGCCGGGGCCCGCGGGTGGTTCCGGTGGGTGCATCACTATCACCCTGACTTGGCCTGGTAGAGGCGTTCGAGTGCACCGGCGTGTTCGGTGACCGACTCGGGCGTGGTTCCCACTTTCCCCATCATCCTCTACGGCGACCGAGACGTGGGAAGTGTTGCAGCGTGTCGAGAATTCCTCCGCAGACGCCCGGGCCGCCCAACCCCGTGACACCCCTTCCGTATGGTTGTCGGCATGGAGACCAGGGCGGTGATCGAGCGGGTGGAGCGCATCGCCGAGGTCCGTGCCAGCACCGCGGCAGATGCCTCGACGGTGCGGTCGGGGCTGGTCGCGGTGCGTGAGGCTCGGGCGTGGCTGGACGCCCAGCAGGCTGGGCTCGTCGCCCAGTTGGAAGCGGTGTCGTCGTTTCCGGAGTCGGCGATCGCCGACGCGGATCGGTGCTCGCTCGGCACGGCGACGAGGACCAAGGAACGCTCGGCGACGTTGGCAGCGACGCCGAACCTGGCCGACGCGTTGGGTGACGGCACGATCACCGCCGGCCATGTCGACGCCCTGACCCGCACGTCGGCTCGGCTGGATGCCGGTCAGCGCGCGGAGCTGCTGGAACGCGCCGACGGGCTCGTAGCGGTTGCTGCAGCGGCGACGGTGGACGAGTTCCGCCGCCGTCTCGACCTGGAGGCCAAGCGCCTGCAGAACGACGACGGCCTGGACCGTCTCGCCAGGCAGCGACGCAACACTCGCCTGTCGACGTGGGTCGACGGCGAGGGGATGTGGAACCTGCGGGGCCGGTTCGATCCCGTCACCGGCGTCGAGCTCGCCGCCAGGCTCGACACCGCGGTGGAGGCACTGTTCGCCGAGGCCGTGCCCGACACCGCACCGGTCGACCCGATCGAACGCCAGCATCACCTGCGAGCGCTGGCACTCGCCCGCCTCGTCGACGACTCCGCGACCGGTAGCAGGCCGGGGCGGGGAGCGTTCCTCGCGGTCATCGACGCCGACGCACCGGGCGCGGGTCCGGTCGTGGACTGGTCGATCCCCGTGGAGATCCCTGCCCGGATCGTCGCCGAGCTCGCCGGCGACGCCGACATCCACGCCGTCGTGGTCCGCAACGGCGTGGTCCTGTACGCGCCCGGCGAACTGAACCTCGGCCGCACCACCCGGCTCGCCAACCGGGCCCAACGCCGAGCCCTCCGCGGCCTCTACCGGGGCTGCGCGATCCCCGGCTGCACGGTCGCCTACGACCGCTGCAAACTCCACCACATCGTCTGGTGGCGAAACGGCGGGGCGACCGATCTCGACAACCTGCTGCCGTTGTGCACCCACCACCACGGCAAGGTGCATCACGACGGCTGGGTCATCGCCCTCGGCCCGAACCGCGAACTCACGTTGACGCTCCCCGACGGCACGGCCCGTTCGACCGGCCCACCCCACCGAAGAACCGCCGCCTGAGGCGGGCTGCACGACGCCACGAACCGACGCCAGGTGACCCTCGACACACCGGCCGCGGCCTCGCCACGGCCGCGGGCACCCCGAGGCCGAGCCCCGGTCTCGACCCGTGACGTCGGTCACCGAGCGCCAGCTGGTGCCTTTGGTCCCTAGGGACACCCCAGGGGGTAGCAACAGAGTGAGTGACGATGTTTGCGCTCGAGGCACTCCCCCTGGCCCGTTGGCAATTCGGAATCACGACCGTCTACCACTTCTTCATGGTGCCGTTGACGATCGGGCTGTCGATGCTCGTCGCCTGGTTCCACACCCGTTGGTATCGCCACGGCCGCGAGTCCGACCTGCGGCTCACCAAGTTCTTCGGCAAGCTCTTCCTGATCAACTTCGCGATGGGTGTCGTGACCGGCATCGTGCAGGAGTTCCAGTTCGGCATGAACTGGAGCGAGTACTCCCGCTTCGTCGGCGACGTCTTCGGCGCTCCTCTGGCGATGGAGGGCCTGGTCGCCTTCTTCCTCGAGTCGACGTTCCTCGGCCTGTGGATCTTCGGCTGGGGTCGCCTCAACCCCAAGATCCACCTGGCGACGATCTGGGCCGCGGCGATCGGCACGTGGCTGTCGGCGTACTTCATCGTCGCCGCCAACTCCTGGATGCAGCATCCCGTCGGCGTGATCTTCAACGCCGAGCGCGGACGCGCCGAACTCGTCGACATCTGGGCGGTGCTCACCAACAGCACCACCCTCGCCGCCTACCCGCACGTGATCAGCGGCTCGGTGCTGACCGCTGCGGTGTTCGTGGCCGGCATCTCGGCCTGGTGGCTGATGCGCCGCAGCCCGAGCGAGGTCGACCGGGAGGGCTTCACCCGGGCGCTCAGGACCGGGCTGTGGGTCACGATCGTCGCCGGGGTCGCACTCAGCCTGTCGGGCCACTTCCAGACCCGCCTGATGTTCGAACAGCAGCCGATGAAGATGGCCGCCGCCGAAGCCCTGTGCGAGACCGAGACCGGACCCGGGCTGTCCGTGTTCGCCGTCGGCGACGTCAGCCAGGAGTGCGACGTCCGCTCACTCGTGGTCCCCGGCCTGCTGTCGTTCCTCGCCACCGACACCTGGGACGCCGAGATCCCCGGCGTCATCGACACCCAGGCGTCGTACGTCGAGCAGTTCGGTCCCGGCGACTACCGGCCGAACCTGATCATCACGTACTGGAGCTTCCGGGCGATGATCGGCATCGGCATGGTCAGCGTCATCGGGGCCGCGGGTGCGCTCGTCTACCTGCGGTTCAAGACGGTGCTCCCGCAGAGCAAGTGGGGCGGACGTGCCGCGATCGCACTGATCGTCACACCGTTCCTCGGCAACACCGCGGGCTGGATCTTCACCGAGATGGGTCGCCAGCCCTGGGTCGTCGCCCCGAACCCGAACGGCATTCCGGAGGTTCGTCTGCTCACCGAGGAGGCCGTTTCCGCTTCCGTCGGCGGCGCGACCGTGCTGCTGTCGATGGTGACGTTCACCCTCGTCTACGGCGCACTCGGCATCATCGAACTCGTCCTGCTCAAGCGCTACGTGGAAGCCGGACCGGACGCCGCGATCACCGGCATCCTCGGCGGCGGCGACGAACCCGACGACGACACCCCCCGCGGGCCCGAGGACCGTGACGACTGGCCCGACGGATCCGACGACACACCACCGACCGACGAGGACGCCGACCGACTCGTCTTCGCCTACTGACCCGAGATCACCGCCGAGAACGAGAGACCACCGTGGCACTCACCGACTTCTGGTTCATCACCATCGCCGTCCTGTGGATCGGTTACTTCTTCCTCGAGGGCTTCGACTTCGGTGTCGGCATGCTCCTGCACCCGATCGGACGCACCGACGCCGAACGCCGCGTCATGATCAACACGATCGGGCCGGTCTGGGACGGCAACGAGGTGTGGTTGCTCGTTGCGGGCGGGGCGACCTTCGCTGCCTTCCCCAACTGGTATGCGACCCTGTTCTCCGGGTTCTACCTCGCGCTGTTCCTGATCCTGCTGGCGCTGATCTTCCGCGGAGTGGCCTTCGAGTACCGCGGCAAGATCGACAGTGTGCGTTGGCGCCGACGCTGGGACCTCGCGATCGCCGTCGGCTCGTGGGTCCCGGCCGTGCTGTGGGGAGTCGCATTCGCCAACATCGTGCGCGGTGTGCCGATCAACGCCGAGCAGAACTACACCGGCACGCTGTTCACGCTGCTCAACCCGTTCGGCCTGCTCGGCGGTGTCACCACCGCGTCGCTGTTCATCCTGCACGGCGCCAACTTCCTGAGCCTGAACACGGTCGGTGAGGTCCGAGATCGTTCGCACCGCGCTGCCCAGATCGCCGGACCGGTCGCCATCGTCGCGGGTGCCACGTTCCTGATCTGGAACCAGCTCGAACGTGGCAAGGGGTGGACCTGGGTCATCGTGCTCGGCGCCGCCGCTGCCCTCGTCGTCGGTTTCCTCGCCGAGCGGCGCAACAGCGAGGGCATCGCCTTCGGCGCAACCGGCCTCGCCATCGCGTTCGCCGTGATCGCCCTGTTCGGATCGCTGTATCCGAACGTGATGCCGTCGAGCACCGACGACGCCTTCAACCTCACCGTGGAGAACGCCTCGTCGACCGACTACACCTTGAAGGTGATGACCATCGTCGCCATGGTGATGACGCCGATCGTGCTGTTGTACCAGGGGTGGACGTACTGGGTGTTCCGCAAGCGGATCGGCACCCAACACCTGCCGGTCGTCCACCGGTCGTGACCGGTGTCGACCGGCGCGGGCCGGTCGACGTCCGCCTCCTCCGACTGCTCCCCGGCCTCCGTCGACACCTGATCGTCGTCGGTGCTGTCGCCGTCGCGACGGCGCTGGCCGTACTCGTCCAGGCCGAACTGCTCGCCAACGGTCTCGCCGAACTCGTCCAGGTCGGCGACGTCACGGGCGGACTCACCCGCATGCTCGTCGCGCTCGGCGCGGTGGCGGCGGTCCGCGCGGTCGGCGCCGGGGTGAGCGAGTGGTCGGCGGGCCGAGCGATGGCGTCGATCCGCCACGACGTGCGGGCCGCCGTGTTCCACCACGCCAGGGTCGACGGCGACCGGACGACCAGCGGGCTCGCGAGCCGCGAAGCCAACGTCGCCACCGCCGGCGTCGACGAATTGGAGCCCTACGTCCGTCAGTTCCTGCCGGCGCTGATGCTCGCGGTCACGGTGCCCGTGGCAGCCGGGGTCCGGATCCTCGTCGCCGACCCGGCCTCTGCGTTGTTGATCGCCGTGACCGTGCCGTTGATCCCGGTCTTCATGGTGTTGATCGGCCGCATGACCGAACGTCGGACCCAACGACAATGGGCCGTGTTGTGCGCGACACTGAGCATTACTTCCTGGACTTGCCGGCCATCGCCGATGACCAGCTCTCCGAATGGATTCACGACGACAAAGAGCATTGGCGCGGGCAGGTGATCAACTTCGCCCGCAACTTTATCGACCAGGGTCTGATCGGCCGGGCCGTCACGCGCGACATGGAGTGGGGTATCCCGGTGCCGGTCGAGGGGTTCGACGGCAAGGTGCTCTACGTCTGGTTCGAAGCGGTCATCGGTTACCTGTCAGCCAGCATCGAGTGGGCCAGGAATCAAGGCCGTCCCGACGCATGGCAGCACTGGTGGTTCAATCCCAAGGCCCGTACCGTTTACTTCATTGGCAAGGACAATATTCCATTCCACGCCGTGATGTGGCCTGCTCAGCTGATCGGTTCGCGCGGCCTTTACTCCAACGACCCCAACCAGCAGCTCAACCTGCCCTACGACGTGCCCGCCAACGAGTTCATGAACATGGAAGGGGCCAAGATTAGTGGCAGCCGCAATTGGGGTGTCTGGATGCTGGATGCGCTGGCCCGCCACGACCCGGACCCGCTGCGTTACTATTTGACGGTCACCATGCCGGAGACGCGTGACAGCGATTGGAGCTGGCAGGGGTTCGTCGACCGCAACAACAACGAGCTGGTCGCCAACTGGGGCAATCTGGTCAATCGGGTGCTCAACATGACCAAACGATACTTCGACGGCGTGGTGCCGGAGCCGGGCGAGCTGACGGCTGCCGACGAAGCGCTGCTGACGGCCATCGACGACGGCTTCACCTCTGTGGGCGATCTGTTCGATGCCTGCAAGTTCCGCGCGGCCGTCCAGGAGATCCTGCGTCTTTCGACGCTGGCCAACCAGTATCTCGAAGAAGCCAGCCCGTGGACGACGGCCAAGACCGACATGGCCGCCACTGGCCGGGCGCTCTACGTTGCCATTCAGGCGATCAACGGGCTGAAGCTCTTGTGGTCGCCTGTCCTGCCTTTCACCAGCCAGCAGCTCCATGAGATGCTGGGCGAGAGCGGTTCTCTGTTTGGCCGCTCTGTGCTGGAGACCTACTCTGAAGAAGCGCGTGACCACGTCGCCCTGACCTACGACAGCGCTCCAGCTGTTGGTCACTGGGAACGTACCGAAATCCCCGCCGGGCGGCAGCTGCCAAAGCCGCTGCCCCTGTTCAAGAAGCTCGATCCGGAGCTGGCTGCCGAGGAGATTGCCCGGCTTGGCCCGCGACCGGAATGATCCGCACCTATCCACTGAGTAGAAACCGGGTTTCTTAAAGAAACCCGGTTTCTAAATGCTAGAGACATACTATGGCTGATAACAAAGTAATCTATTCAATGGTCGGTGTGGGCAAAGTCGTCCCACCCAATCGCACCATCCTGCGCGACATCTACCTCTCCTACTTCTACGGGGCCAAGATCGGCGTCCTGGGTCTGAACGGCGCGGGCAAGAGCACGCTGCTCAAGATCATGGCCGGTATCGACACTGATATCGTCGGTGAGACCGTTCTCTCGCCGGGCTACACGGTCGGCTATCTGGAGCAGGAGCCGCTGGCCAACGAGACCCGCACCGTCCGCGAAGTGGTCGAAGAAGGTGTCCAGGAAGTGGTCGACGCGCTTAAGGCGTATGACGAGATCAACGCCCGCTTCGCCGAAGAGATGACCCCGGACGAAATGGACGCGCTCATCGAAGAGCAAGGCAAGCTGCAAGACAAGCTCGACCACATGGACGCCTGGAATCTCGACAGCCGGCTGGAGCTGGCGATGGACGCACTGCGCTGCCCGCCCGGCGACCGCACCGTCGACACCTTGTCCGGCGGCGAGCGTCGGCGCGTGGCCCTGGTGCGCCTGCTGCTTAAGCAGCCCGACATTCTGCTGCTGGACGAGCCGACCAACCATCTCGACGCGGAGTCGGTGGCGTGGCTGGAGCGCCATTTGCAGGATTATCCCGGCACCGTCATCGCCGTCACCCATGATCGCTACTTCCTCGACAACGTGGCCGGCTGGATTCTGGAGCTGGACCGCGGCCACGGCATTCCCTGGAAGGGCAACTACTCCTCGTGGTTGGAGCAGAAGCAGAACCGGCTGGCCCAGGAAGAGAAGTCAGAAGACGAACGTATGAAGACGCTGGCCCGCGAGCTGGAGTGGATCAACATGTCCCCCCGCGCCCGAACCAGTAAGAACAAGGCCCGCATCACGGCCTACAACGAGCTGATGGAGCAGTCGGGCGAGAAGCGACGCGAAGATCTGGAGATCTACGTCCCTGCCGGGCCGCGCCTGGGCGATATCGTCATCAAGGCCGAGGATGTCAAGAAGGCGTACGGGGAGCAGCTGCTCTACGACGACCTGACCTTCGACATCCCGCCTGGGGCGATCGTCGGCGTCATTGGGGCCAACG
Source organism: uncultured Chloroflexia bacterium (assembly GCA_963715935.1). Taxonomy (GTDB): domain Bacteria; phylum Chloroflexota; class Anaerolineae; order Promineifilales; family Promineifilaceae; genus Promineifilum. Next base: position 12,495 of record CAVQSM010000018.1, read on the forward strand.
GCGCGGGCAAGACGACGCTCGTGCGCATGATCGTGGGCCAGGAAACGCCCGACGACGGCACGCTCACCGTCGGCCAGACGGTGCAGTTGGCTTACGTCGACCAGAGCCGCGACGATCTGGACCCGGAGAAGACGGTCTGGGAAGAGATCTCCGAGGGCAACGACCAGCTCGAACTGGGCAAACGCAAGGTCAACTCCCGCGCCTATGTCTCCCGCTTCAACTTCGGCGGCGGCGACCAGCAAAAGAAGGTAGGCACGCTATCCGGCGGCGAGCGCAACCGGGTGCAGCTGGCCAAGGTCCTCAAGTCCGGGGCCAATGTCCTGCTGCTGGACGAGCCGACCAACGACCTCGACGTCAACACGCTGCGGGCGCTGGAAGAAGCGCTGCTTAACTTCGGCGGATCGGCCGTCGTCATCAGCCATGATCGCTGGTTCCTCGACCGGGTGGCCACCCACATACTGGCCTTCGAGGGCGACAGCCAGGTCTACTGGTACCCCGGCAACTACAGCGACTACGAAGAGAACAAGCGTGAGCGTCTGGGCGCAGCGGCCGATCGGCCGCACCGCATCACGTATCGGAAACTGACGCGAAGCTAGAGTCGTCTGCCGCTAACAGTTGAACAACAGGCTGCCTGATCTGGCCCAGGCAGCCTGTCTTCTTGTAGCATCAACCTTACGGCCCAATCGGCGGCGGTGTCGTTGTTGGCGGGAATGGCGTCGGGGACGCATCCGGCGAGATGGTGGCGGTTGCGGTCGGTGTCGGAGTCGCGGTCGAGGCGGTATCGGCCACCAACGGCACAAAGCCACGATGGCTGGGCGTGGCGGTCGGCGTCGGTGAGGGGCCGGTGGGCGGCGGTGTTCGGGTTAGATAGACCGTCGGCAAGGCTGTCGCCGTAGCCGTTGATGCCGTGTCCACGACGTAGGGCATGAACTCCTTGTCCACCGGGGTTGATGTTGGAGTGGGTGTCTCCCCTACTGGTGGCGGTGTCGATGGCGGTGGGATCGTCAGCAGGGTCAATGCTTCCAAAGCCGCAGCACGCTCTTCCCCGCTCCTTACCTCGCCAGGCTGCGAGCTGAGCAGCATGAGTCCCACGATCAGCACCAGCAGCCCACTACTCAATATCAGCAAGCCGCGCCGGGTCATGATGCAACCTCCGCGACGGCCGTCAGGCTAGAAAATGGGGGGGGGTAACACAGGTGCAAGAAGGGCTGTATTCATAGTTTGCTCTCCTTGTCTCGCCGGTGGTTGTCGGCCGTCGAGATGATAATCTTCAGCCAGGCGCTGATGCCCTGCCTCGAAATTGTAGCGCTTGTACTTCTGGAAAGATATGGGGGATCTCACCTATTTCTTGCGCCGCCGGTCGCGAGCAGGCACGAAAAAGCGCCGGCGGGAACCGGCGCATTGTGACGTGCTGTTTGGCGTTGTGGTGAGATCTAATCCACCGCCACCATCACATTCGACGCCTTAACCACAGCATACGCCTCTTTGCCGACTTCCAGCCCCAGGCTTTCCACCGACTGTTTGGTGATGACCGCCACCATCTCCACATTGGGGGCCACTTCGATGACCACCTCTGAGTTGACGGCGCCGGGGATGATCGCCTTGACCGTGCCCTTCAGGGCGTTGCGTGCGCTTGATCGCATGGTGGGTTGCCTCCTATGCCTATAGGTTCGCGAAGACCTCAGAGGTTTTCGAAACCTCTGAGGTCTGGAATAAGCTAACTCACTTCCACGCCGTCGTCTCATCCAGCGCGGCTTTCTCTTCTTCGCTCAACGCCACTTCGGCCCCTTTGGCCGTGTCGTTGAGTTGCTCGACCGTATTGGCGCCAATGATGGCCGAACTGACGGCCGGGTTGGCCAGTACCCAGGCGATGGCCGTCTGGGCCACAGTCGCGTCGTGGGCGTTGCCAATCTCTTCCAGCTTCTCGACGGCCGCCCAGCCTTGCTCGTTCATATAGCGGTCGGCGATCCCCTTGGCCCGATCGGACTCCGGCAGCGCGGTGTCCGACGGTACTTGCCGGTCAGAAAACCGCCCGCCAGCGGGCTGTAGGGAATGACGCCGATGCCCTGATCGAGGCAAAGCGGCTGCAGCTCCCGTTCAAATTCGGCTCGGTGAACAAGGCTGTAATGCGGTTGCAGGCTGTCGTAGCGGGACAGATTGCGTACGTCCGACACCCACAGCGACTTGGCCAGCAGCCACGCCGGGTAGTTGGAGCAGCCGATGTAGCGCACCATGCCCGCCCGCACCAGATCGGTCAGCGCTTGCAGCGTCTCATCCAGCGGTGTTTCCTCATCCGGCCAATGGACCTGATAGAGATCGATGTAGTCAGTTTGCAGCCGGTTCAGACTCGCTTCCACGCCGTCGAGAATGTGGCCGCGCGACAGGCCCTGGTCGTTCGGCCCCTCGCCCATCGTGCCGCGCACTTTGGTGGCCAGCACAATCTGGTCGCGGCGCACCTCGCGCTCCTGCATCCAGCGGCCGATAATCTCCTCCGACACACCGCCCGGATTGCCTTCTACCCAGCGCGAGTAGACGTCGGCCGTATCCAAGAAGTTGATGCCCTGCTCCACCGCCCGGTCCATCACAGCGAACGAGGCGTCCTCATCGGCCGACCAGCCGAACTGCATTGTCCCCAAACAAATCGTCGAAACTTTCAGGCCAGTGCGGCCCAGTCGCCGGTATTCCATTGCTATCGTCCTTTTATCTTCCGCCTGTGCCCAGAGCGCCTTCCTGTTCGCGCCCCAGGAACGGGTTGTCATGGTTAAAGTAGTTGTAGGTCGCCCGCGAAATCGTGCGCAGCACTGGAAAGCTCACTTCAGAATCAAGCCAGTCGCTTTCCGGTTGGGCTACCAGTGTGTAGATGACGTAATCACCGCCAGGTGAATAGACGATACCCGCATCCCCATGTTCGTTGAAGCTCCAGCCATGCTTGTGAGAGACCCGCACATTCGGGTCATCCGGCACGCCGAAGCGAATGAGATTACCCTCGACGTTCTTGACCATCAGGTCAACAATCGCCTGGCATTCGTCCTGGGTAATTTCTTCCGGGTAGACTGCAAGTAACCCACCTTCCCCTTCGGCGCAGTAGTAGAGCATGCCCAACAGCGTGCCGATCTCTTCGGCCGTTGTTTGCATGGAAGGGTCCGGCAGCGTGTCGATGTCGTTGCGCTGGTTGGCGGGGGTTGAAAATGTGCTGGGCCGGGTAGGAACGGTAGCCGCGTCGTAGGGAATCGCCATGAAGGTGTTGACCAGCCCCATCTCGCGCATCGCCTCTGTCAGCTGTTCCGCTCCTTCATACGTATTGTCCTGTCCGGCGATGACATGCAGTAGCAGGTTGGCGCTATGATTGCTGGAGGCGGTCGCCGTGCTGACAAACAAATCTTCTTCAAACGCATCGGGTGGGTTATCCAGCGCCCGGTATGCTTCAATGAAAATCGGAATCTTGAGGATACTCAAGCCTGAGACGGCGACATCAGAGTTGATGCGCACTTCCTCACCCGTCTCCAAATCCAGCACAAATATGCTGGCAAAGCCATCGAATGAGGCCAGAATGTTCTGGATGGACTCTTCAAGCACGTTGATGCCCCATCCCGGGGCAGGGTCCTCTACAAGCGTCAGTTGGGCCACGTCGCTATCCGGTGAATAGAGCATGGAGCGCAGCGCGTGGAGGCTGGCCTGGCGGTCTACCAGCACGCCCGACTCGCCATCCTGGATACGGGCCAGCTCCAACAACAGCTGCGGGCTGCTGGCCGGACGGTCTATGAAATCGGCCACCATGTTTAGATTGGCGCGCAGCGCTTCTTCGTTATGGGCCGCCTTCAGGGGAATATCGATCGGTTGAGGCGAGATGCCGGCCACAAATTCCGCATAGCGCCGCCACATCTCCTGGGCCTGCCACGCATCACGCGCTTCGGTCAGCATCCCGTCTATGTCGATGACAAAACCGGCATCTTCCGGCGAGAGTTCAGCCGCCTTTTCTTCGCCCGCATAAATGGACACGGGGTTCAGGAAGGCGTCGGAGACGGCCGCGTGGGCCTGGTCCCAGGTCAGGCCGCCGACAGGCACGCCGGCCACTACGGTGCTGGGCGGGAACTTGTCCATCGCCCGCCAGAACAGAAAGCCCTGGTAGAGCAAGAACGCGCCCCCCACCAGCAGGAGGGCCGTCAGGAGGAAGCGACGTATGGCCTTTAGCATGCTGTCGTCCGCCTCTTGCTAATTATTGACCGACTGGCCTTCACCCAGGAAGGGGGCGTCAAAGTTGAAGTAGTTGTAGGCCGCGCGCGAAACGTCGGCCATCAGGGGCGCACTCATCTCCCACTCCAGCCAATCGGGTTTGTAGAGCGCCTGGACAATCACGTAGTCGCCGCCGGGCGTGAAGATGATGCCCGCATCCACGTGCGTATCGCCTACCCAGCCATGCCGATGGGCCACCGTCGTTTCCGGCGGCACACCCTCTTCCAGCAAGCTGCCAATCTGGTTCAGCTGCATGTAGTCGAGCGTCTCCAGACATTCGCGCTGCCAATCGTCGGACGGGTAGGCCGCCACCAGTGCCCCACCGCTACCCTTGGCACAATAGTAAATCATCGACAAATAGGTGCCAATATCTTCGGTTGTCGTTTGCATGACCGGGTCGGGGTCGGTGCGCAGCTGCTCAACTGAGTTGGCCGGCGTTTCCGGCACCTGCACGCCGCCGCGCAGCCCCACATCGTATGGACCCAGAATGAACGTATTCTCCAGCCCCAGCCGCTGCAGCGACTCTGTAATGATTTCAGCGCCACGATACGGGTCGTCTTCGCCAGCAATGACACTGAGCAGCGCGTTGGCGCTGGTATGCTCCGGGTTGACAACGAGTGTGTCAGAAATAAGCTGGCGCTGCGACAGCGTCGGCAGTTGGTTCAGCGACCGGTAGGTCTCAACGACGATGGGAATCTTCATCAGGTCGATGGCCGAAATCGGCTCAGCGCTGTTGATGTTCACTTCTTCGCCGGTGTCGAGGTCAAGGATAAAGACCGAGGCCACACCGTTGGTGTCCTGCTCAAAGACCTGCAGCCGGTTGACCAGCAGCCGGGTCAGCAAGTTGATACTCGGCCGTTCGGGGTCCTTTGGCTGCACGATCAGCGACGCTTCCCGCTCAGATGAACGATAGAGTGCCGCTTCCACCTCGGCGAAGCTGGCTTCGATGTTTGTCTCGGTGCCGGCGGTGCCGTACTGGAAGCTCATGCTACCGGGGACAGGCTGCGCCGGTTGGGCAGGCAGGTCGGCCAGCCCGCGAATCTCCTCCAGCACGCGACCGAGTGACTCGCGGCTGTGGGTGGCCTGCAAAGGAACCGGGGAAACCTCAACCGGACGGCCCCAGAGGAAGCCCCAGAACCCGGACCAGAAGTCCTGGCCAGTGCGCTGCTCGTTGGCGTTGGCCAACATCGCTTCAATATCGAGAGTGAATTCGGCGTCGATGGGATCGATGTCGAAGGAGTCGTCGCCGTGATAGATAGTGATTGGCGCCTCGAGATAACGGGTCGTCAGCAGCTCGGTGACTTCATCATCCGTCATCGCGTCTACCGGCAGTCCCGCCACCGTCAACCCGGTGGGGTAATAGCTGCGCATGCCCGAATACTGGTACAGCTTGGCCAGCAAGAACATCGAGACAAGCACCATGACAGAAACTGTCACCCATTGGCCCAGGCCGGGGGTCGCGTTTCGGTTCATATCAGGCGCACCACCTCACGTTCGACTGTCGTCTCATTATCATAAGTATACAAGCTGCGGCTCGCTCACACTGCCATCGCGCCCGCTTCAACCGGCTGCGTCTGCGTCGCCGCAATCGCTTCCAGTGTAAAGGGATGGAGAGGCCGAGGCAAGCTGTCCAGTGAGAACCAGCCCGCTTCCAGGATCTCGGCACTCAACGCCAGATCGTTTCCTTCCGGCACGCACCCGGTGTAGGCCAGAATGATATGGGCCGGGTCTTCCACATGCCGCACCAGGAGCGGCTCGCCGATGTCGGCCGTCAGCCCTGTCTCCTCGCGAATCTCGCGGGCCAGCGCCGCAGCGGGTGCTTCATCACGCCCCAACCAGCCACCGGGCAATCCCCAAGGCACGTCCGGGTGGTAGACATGCTTCAGCATGAACACCTCGTTCCGGTCGTTGAGCGCCACCAGGGCCACACCCACGCGCTGTCGCGGGACGAAGAAGCGGACGGCCTGGACCAACAGCCATGAGAAAGGCCATTTGCGGACCAACGCCGCCATGTGGACTTTCCATGCCATTCAGTCATCCATCCTCAAGCTTTTAAGCTGCGTCATAAGACAGGTTCGCCGGGATCTCACCGGCTGCAATCAACCAGTATAGCAAAAAGTGATGGGCGCCACATGAGGGACGACTGGCCCATAAGCCAACTCTCATCCCCTATATGCCCCGTCCGCAAGCCCCGACTCCAGTCTCCGGAGACGGGCCTGGCGCAAATCTGTGCCCCAGATGAGCGCCGGGATGCAGCGCAACTTTGATGCGTCACTGCCGTATAGGTAGTAAATCAGAAGTGCGGAGGAAGCCATATGAACCAAGATCAACTAACACGCAGCCAGAGTGACCGGATGGTCGCCGGTGTGTGTGGTGGTTTGGCCACTTATATCGGAATCGATCCAACGCTTGTGCGTCTGGCATTTGTTCTGCTGTCTTTGGCCAGCGGCATCGGTCTGGCCATGTACCTCATCTTGTGGGTGGTAATGCCGAAAGGCCCGTCACCCGAAGAAGAGATGATCAAGGTCGGTGTCGATGAGATGGATCCGTCCGTCTACAAGACCGAAAACACAGGTCGCAAGCCGGCAGCTACGGTTGGCATCCTGTTTGTCCTGCTCGGTGTCTTTTTTCTGTTCAGCGAGCTAGGCTGGTTTGGTAGCGGGCTCTGGGTCATCATGCTCGTCGGCGCCGGTGGCTATGCCCTGTGGCGCTGGTGGCGGTCTAACCAGGAAACTGTCTAGTCCGTCCCCGACCGCTCTTCGGCACGTTCCGGTCAGCGCTTGAGATTAACACTCAACGAGCGCAGACCGGGACGTGTTTTGCTATCCAGCGCCTCCAGATCGTCTGTGCTGCCGTGCTGAGCCGGCGGCAGCTCGTACACCGGCAGCGACACGGTAAACGTCGTGCCCATGCCGGGGGTTGACTTGACCTGAATGCCCCCACCATGCGCCTGGGCCACCCACTTGGCAATGGCCAGACCCAACCCGGACCCGCCCTGCTCCCGGCTGCGGGCCTTGTCCACCCGGTAGAAACGGTCGAAGATGTGCGGCAGATCTTCCGCCGGAATACCCACGCCCGTATCGCTGACCGATAAATGTGACCAGCCGTTCTCTTTGGCCAGGCTCAGCCGCACGGTTCCGCCGGGTGGCGTGTACTTCACGGCATTGTCAACCAGGTTGAGCATCAGCTGTTTCAAGCGATCTTCGTCTCCCAGAATGCCGACCTGGTCCACTTCCTTCAGCTCCAGCGTGACCGGCTTTTCGATCCGGCTCACCTGCCGGTAAACATCGAAGAGGATGTTGTCCAGCTCAACCGGCTCATGGCGCAGCGGCAGACCGCCGGAATCCGCGCGGGCCAGCAGCAGCAGGTCGCCCAGCAGACGGCTCATACGTTCCGTCTCGTCCTGAATCACTTCCATCGACTCTTCATCATACTCGCCAAAGCGACGCATCAGATCCAGATTGCCGCGCACGCTGGTCAGCGGGGTACGCAGCTCGTGGGACACGTCGGCCAGGAAACGCTGCTGGCTGCGGAAGAGCCGCTCCAGCCGTTCCAAAGTCTGGTTGAAAGCGCGGGCCAGCTCGCCAATCTCGTCGGTGCGGGTGCTGTGGGGCACCCGGCGGCTCAAGTCATCGGCGCGGGTAATCTGGCGGGCCACAGTGGCGATGTCTCCCAGCGGCGTAAATGCATTGCGCACGAGGATCGCCATCACGACCAGCGCTGTGATGACCGTACCCAGCCCGATCAACAGCGCTCGGCTAAGTACATCGTTGAAGATCTGGTAGTTGTCCAGCAGACGGGCCACCTGAATGTAGCCGATCGTCTCCTGATCGCCGGCGATAATCGGCACGGTCAGCACGCGCAGCAGCGTATCCTCATGCGGCACAAGGCTGTACCTCTCGTCCGCTCCGAACCCATCAGGGTCAAGCAGCTGGTCATAGCCAGCCATGTTGCTGGACGAGACGATCACATCTCCGGCCCGATTGACAATGATCAGAAAGGTGGAAGCGGTTTGCAGGGTGGCCAGGTTCTCCGGCAGCGGCACGCGGATGGTGCCGTCGCGACCCAGTTCGGTGGTGGAGGAAACCAGCTCCGCCGCCAGCGACGAGAGATCCTCGTCAATCTGCGCGAGAATCTGCCGATTCGGTAGCACATAGACTACCACGGCGAACAGGAGATAGGCGACGGAGAAAATGACGGTGAAGAGAAGTAATAAACGCTGTTGGACGGACAAGGATGGTCCCTATGACTCTTCGCGCAACACGTAACCGATGCCACGCACAGTATGGATTAGGCGATCCATCCCTCCTTGTTCGGTCTTCTGGCGCAAGTAGCGCACGTAGACCTCAATGATATTGCTCTCGCCGCCGAAGTCGTAATTCCACACGCGATCAAAGATCACATCACGCGTAAGCACCTGGCGCGGATGGCGCATGAACAGCTCCAGCAGTTCATACTCTTTGGCTGTCAGGTCGAATATCTCGCCGCCGCGCAGCCCCTGGCGCGTGCCCGTGTCCAGCTCGAGGTCGGCAAAACGGTAGACCTGCGGCGTGGTGGGCGCAGCGCGGCGCAAGAGCGCCCGTACGCGAGCCATCAACTCGTCGAAGGCAAACGGCTTGACGAGATAATCGTCCGCACCGGCGTCGAGGCCGACCACCCGGTCTTCAATCGTCTCTTTGGCCGTTAGCATCAGGACCGGCACATCACTCACCGCCCGGATGCGCTTACACACTTCAATGCCGTCCATGCCGGGCAGCATCAAGTCGAGCAAGACCAGATCGGGCGGGTTCAGCCGGGCCAGTTCGAGGCCAGTTTCCCCTTCGGCGGCCACGTCGACCTTGTACCCTTCGAGACCCAGCCCTCGCTGCAAGAACTGCCGAATGCGCTCTTCATCTTCAATGACAAGAATTCTAGCTGACATATGAGATACCTCCGCGTACCTGAAGATTGATTATAGTCGCCTTGGGGCCACAAGCAACACCGGCTTACGGGCAATCACCCGGTGTTCAGAGTAATAAAACCCGTGTCGGCGTCTTGAACTCCTGAAATCTACCGTGCGAGACACCCGTTTTGCTTGCAGCGGCCTAGATGCGGCAGCGGACGTAGGGACCAATGCCCGCCCCGCACCTACCCGCCTACCAGCGGCGCGAGCGCCGTTGCCAGGAGCGCCAGCATGCCCAAAATGAAGTTGTAGCCAGCGTGGACGAAGATGGCAACGGTCGTATTGCTCCGTTTACGGATGACGCCCAGCACCAGGCTGAGCAGGAAGACGGTCAGTGTGGCCGGGGTCAGACCGTACTGGCCATGCGAGACGGCAAAGATGATGGACGTGGGAATGATGCCGAAGATTGGCTGCAGCGCGCCGCGAAAGAGCGTCTCCTCGCCCACTCCGGCGGCCAGCGCCAGCACCAACCACTCCCAAACCGTGTCGAAGTTGCCGAGCAGCGCCTGATTAACGCTGTTGAGTGCTTCCGCCTCGGCCGGGCTGAACAACATCCATAACGCGCCAATGATCGCCTGTAAGAAGACGAAGAAGGTCATCCAGCGCACTCCGGTCCAGATCTGGCTGCGTGTCGGCCGTTCCAGACCCAACCGGTGGTTGAGTGCCTCGCCGTCCCGCCGGGTAAGCAACCCCACCCCAAGAAAGGCCACGAGCGTGAACAGCATTTGCTGGACAAGCACATCAACCAGCGTGGGGGCGGCGCTCAGATCACTGAGGACGTCGAGATTGGCCGTGTCGGCCGTCAGCAGAGCGTTGCCAACGAGCAGCCCAAGACTGATGAGCGCCAGGGTATGGACGGCCGATTCGGGATCCAGGGCAGGCCAGATGCGGTGCAGCGCCTCGCGCACCGGAGTCAGGCACATCACCGCCCCCCACGCGCCCATCACGACAAGTGTCGTACCCAGTGCCTCCGGGCTGATGAATCCGAGCGCCAGTGAGTCCAGCTCGGCGGGCAGCGCACCCGGCAGAAAGCGCAGCGCCAACCCACCAAGCAGTAGCAGGGCGTTGCCGATGAACAGGGTCAGATTGAACGCAAAGCGCCATTGGGGACGTGTCGCCGTAATGATGTTGGCCAGAATGACCAGCAGCAGGTACGGCAGAGCCAGCAGAAATAGCGCCATGGGGAGGGTAGATGGTCGCCGCCTGTCGTCAAGCGGCGACCGGTATCAGGCCTGGATGAGGCTACTGCTGGACCAGCATCGTATCGAACAGGATGCCGATATTGGGCAGGTTCATGAACCCTTCGCCGCGGTAGGGGAAGTACGTCTCGGCCATCTGATTGATGGTCTGACCAGCTTCCAGTTCGGCCACAGTGATGCCGATGCGATTGCCGGCGGTCAGCGGGGAAACGTTGACCGCAAAGCGGCCGTCGGCGTCGCTGCGCCCGGTGCCCAATACCTGACCGTTGTAGGTTACGTCCAACACGGCAATGGCCACGTCGGGCGGGGCCTGGCCTTCGACAAGCACGGCGCCTACAGCGAGCGGGCCGTCAATGCGGAAGCGCGGCTCGCGAAACTCCTCAACCGTCGCTACCGGGTAGCTGCCCGGCAGGGGCGTTGGCTCCGGCAGCGCGGCTTCGCCATCGGCCGGATAGGCAGGCTGCTCCGCGACCGGTGGTGGCGGATAGCTATCGTCCTGCGCCGGGGCGGGCGGCGGCGTGCTGGTGGCCGGCTGGGCCGGCTCCTCCAGAACAACCTCGTTCGCCTCAGCGGTGGGCAAGGCCTCCGTCTGTGACTCGGCCTGCTCCGGCGGGGAGTCGGCCGCCGGCGTGCTCGGCCCACAGGCGGCCAGCAGAAGCGTCAACGTCAGGGCGATGCCCAACAGATAAAGCGTGGCGTGTTTGGTCATAGATCGCATAGGGCCCATTCTACCAGAAATCAATCAGGGAAGTCGGATAGTCTAATAGTCCTGTCGTCGAGTCGTCCTTTAGCCTGGCAGACTTGTTACTAGACTGGCCAACTATGTAAAAGAAAGAAGCCACCCGGAAATCGGGTGGCTTCTTTTGTATCTTACTCGCAGCTAACTACGGATGGCTTACTGGTTGAAGCCCTCGTAATTCTTGGTGTCCTGACCGCTAGCAGCAGAGCCGCCGCCGGCCGTCGAGCTTTCGTTGCCGATGGCTACGATCGGCTGGTTGGACGAAATCGTCACACCACCGAACGTACCGCTCAACGAGGCTGCGTTGCCGCTGACAACCGTGATGCCGGCCGGGGACGTCAGATTCGACACACCAAAGAAGGTGGCGCTGGCGCCGGCCGGGATTGGCGTGTTGTGGGAGAAGGTTACGGGCGCGCCGCCGCCGGTCGGGGTGTAGGTCACCTCAACGGTCGCCGCAGCGTTACCGACATTCTGAATCTGGATACCAGTCGTGTTGCCGCCGAAGAACTCCTTGTACAGCGGCAGAACAGCGTTCGCCGTCGTCGAGGATTCAGGGAAGCAGCTGTAGGTCGTGACGCGATTCGGGTTCGTGGTGGCGAAGCCGCGGTCGTTGACAACCACAGCGATGTCGCCGCCGCCCATACCGGTGACCGTCGCGGAACCCAGGGCGCCTACCGGCATACCCAAAGCTGCATCAGCACCGAAGAAGGTGAAGGACTCGCCACTGGCCAGGCTCGGGCTCTGAACTGTCTTGGTCTGCAGCGGGCCGCCGCCAACCGAGAAGTCGTACTTAACGCTAACCATCTGGGCTGCACCGCTTACGTTCTGGGCCTGAATACCCGTGGTCTGATCGTTGCCGGTATGGCCGTTACGGACCAGCGGGCAGAAGGCCGTGCTGTCGTAATCGTTGGGCGTGAAAGCCTTGGAACCCTGCAGGTTCTGGGCCACGGCCGCGGAAGCCTCATGCTCCAGCGAGGTGCCGGCCAACGGCTGCGTGCCGGTGACGGTCAGGCTGCCGACTGCGCCGGCAGGTACGCCGGCATCGGCCGCGCTGATGACAACCATCGCATTCGCAGGCACATTATTCTGGCTGAACGGGAAGCTCTGCGCACCGACGCGGAATGTACCGCTGATGTTGTTGGAGCTGCCGCTAGCGTTCTGTACATAGAACGTCGTGGTGCGGCCACCGAAGTTATTCTTGACGAGCGGGAAGGCGATGTTGTTGGCAACATCGGCTCCGTCGGTGCCACGGTACTGGCCAGCAGCCGAACCGGTGCCACGGTTGTTGACGTTGACAATAGCCGCAATCGGCTGGTCAGCGCTCACAACAGCGGACCCGATGAAGCCGGCCGGGACCGGGCAGTTGACGTCGGTCAGGAAGTTGACCGAACCGCCGGGGGCAGCGCCTTCGCTACCACAATTGAAAGCGGTGCCGCTCTGATCGTACGCGTCGAACACAATCGTGCCCTGCGCGTTACCGATATTCTGGATCTGCTGACCGGACTTCCAACCGGAGCCGGGCAGCTCATTCTGGGCCGCAACCAGCCCAAAGCTGATTGCCAGCACGAGTACCATTCCCAAAACTACAAAGGCTTTTTTCTTCATTTGTGTCTCCTAATTACACTGCGAGCCAATTTACTGAGGGTAGTATAGGGTTCAGCCGGACGTGATTCAATCGCCCATATGGAGTATTTGGCGGGGTAATCGGGCGATTTCCGGCGATTTCGGGTTAATTTGGCGTGAAAGCGGGCGAGATCAAGGAGCCAGCAGCTCTTTCTCGTTTATGTAAACTTGATCTCACCGCTTGCGAAAGAGGACCTCAATATTCGACACGATGAGGTCCTCGAAATGACTGGTCTTGTGTCGGAAGCAGGACGGGTAGCGCTGGATCAGATCGACATGATCGGCATTGTACGTCTCATAGTACGCCACCCTCTCCAGTCGCTCGGCAAAGCGCTCCCACAGGTTGCGATAGCGATGGAGCGGCCACTCGTTCATCCAGAAGAATCCCATCAACTCGATCCCTTCGCGCTCCGCAAACGCTTCCTGTGTGGCCTTCGTGAACAGGCATTCGACATAGGGGACGGAAATGACCTGGAACTGGTGCGCCCCGCGCGGGGAGAACCACAACGGCCCAAAGTTCAGATAGATGTATCCACCGGGCCGCACAACCCGCGTTGCTTCAATCAGCACCTGCTCCGGGTCCGGAAAGTGCTCAAAGGAGTTGTAGGAGAAGATGAAGTCGAAACTGTTGTCCGTGAAGCCCAGCGCGGTGGCGTCCATGCCCATGAACAGTGCATCGCTGGCGGCCGCCACCGGCGCAACCCCCTCCACACGAATGTCGATGCCCACCGTTTGCTTGTCCATCTGCTCCAGCGCATAACACGCCATACCGTCCCACATCCCCAGATCGAGGAAGCGATGGAGGTCGGCGTGACCGCCGGGGACGAGCGCCAGCATCTCCGCCGACCGCTCCCGGCCACGCTGCGCCAGGCTCTCGTCGTCGTAGCGATAGGTCATCGGCTCCAGCGGATACTCGGCCTGCATGATCGTCAGCTCCTCCAGCCCCAGCCAGTTGGGGCCGGCGTGGTCGGCGTGGAAAGCGGCCCGCGCCGACGTGGCTTTCTGGCGGCTGTAGGCAGCCCAGGTGTTGATGAGCAGCGGCTTGGGAATCAGTTGTTTGGCCAGTTGGCGAGTTCTCTTGGACATACTGTTCTCGATAGAGATAAATCAGGACGAACGGGTGCGGACAAGCTGCTGCCAGTAGGCGATATCTTGCGGCGGCACGACCCGGAGCAGGTAAGCCGCCAGCAAATAGACGGCGACACCGAGCATAATCGGGATGAGCAGTGGCAGCTCGCGAGCGGGCCAGACGGCTGCGGCCATGATCGCCGTCGCCAGCAGCGGTCTGGGCAGCAGTGCCCAGAAGCGGGCCGGCCCGATGCGGCGCTGCACGTACCCGTAGATGGTAAAGAAGAAGACGCCCGACGAGATGACGCGAGCGAATGCCGACCCAACAATACCCAGCACCGGTATCAGCAGCAAGTTGGCAGCGATGTTCACCCCCATGCTCAGCCCGGTGATTGCGCTGGCTGCCTGCTGCCGGTTGTGGACGAGCAAGAGGCGCGCGTTGGGCACGTTGACCAGAATGAAGACGGCCGCCCACACCGTGACCTGCAGCACGGGCACCGCAGGCAAGAACGCCTCGCCATACACAAGCCGGATGATCGGCTCGGCCAGCAAGGCCACGCCGGTCGCGACGGGCAGGGCCAGCACGATGAGATAGAGCGTCGCTTTCTCGTGCAGCACCGCCAGCTTGTCCGGCGCCTCCTGATTGTAGCGGGCCATCAGCGGGTAGATGGCCGCCCGCACAGCGAACGACAACATCGAAATCGCCAGGGTAATCGTCAGAGCGGCCGTATAGTAGCCCAGATCGGTCTCCGTCAGCAGGATTGAGATCAGAAAGGCGTCGGTCTGGTAGTCGAGGACGGAGAAGAGATGGATGACAAAGAAGCCGGGCGTCTCGCGCAGCTGCTGGCGGCTGAACGCGGCATCAAGCCGGGCGCGGCCCGCCTGCGGCACGCGACGGAAAAGCCGCAGCAGCGCCGGGACAAACAACAACAGTCCGGCCACACTGCCGGCGACCATCACCCAGGCGATGGTGGTCACACCGTATCCCGCCTGGAGCAGGAACAACCCGCCGACCAGCTTCACACTGCTGTTGACGACGGCCGCTGCCGCCGGGACCAGCAGCTCCTCATGCGCCTCAAACAGCGCTTGCAAGATGCTGAACGCCGCCTCCGGAATGGCCGCCAACGACAGCACCAGAATGACCTGTTCTGTTTCCGCGTTGTAGGGCAGCACCCAGCGCAGTGCCACCACCAGCAGCAGGTAGGTGACAATGGAGAGCAGGACGCGCATGAACAGATAGTTGCTCAGGTAACGGGTGCTCTCGCCCTTGCGCGGGGCCACTTCGCGGACCAGCAACTCATGCAGCCCAAACGCCGACAGCCCGAAGACGATGGTGTAGTAGGTGGTGCCGAGGGTAAAGATGCCTGCGTCGGTCGGCCCCAGTTGGCGGCCGATAGCGATGAAGAGCACACTGGTGCTCAGACGGACGATGATGTTGGCAACGAAGGCAAAGGCCGTGTTGCTAAGCAGTCTCTGGAGCGTGTTCATCCGTGGGCAGCTTTTCGGCCACACAGGCCCAGCCCAGCGTGTGGTCTTTCACCGTATCCAGCCGGTCCATATAAAAGAAGATGAGGGGCATCAGCAGGAAGAAGACGAACTGTATGGGCAGGACGAGCGGCAGCATCAGCAGATAGAGCAAGTCGCTGTCTGGACGGGGAAAGAGACGGTCGTGGAGCATTTGCAGGTTCCATGACAGGAACCAGAAGTAGCCCCCCCAGGGCCGCATCTCGACGACGCGCATCCCGGCGTTTTGCAGCAGGTATTCGAACCCGAACGATGTATAGCGGAAGAAGTCATGGGGCTTCTGGTGTTGGTGCCATTGCATGGGCGCGGCCAGATAGAAACGGCCGCCCGGCTTCAGAACCCGGCCAATTTCGCTGATGACCTGCTGCGGATCGTTGACGTGTTCAAGGGTTTGGATGCAGACAGCCGCATCAAACGTCTCCTCGCCAAACGGTAGCTCTTTCAGATCGGCCTGCGTGTCGAGGCCGGTATAGTCCCAGGTCGTGTCACCCACAGCCAGATCGACGCCGACATAGTTGGTGTGGTCGAAGTAAGGCTGGAACTGGCCCTCGCCACTCCCGGCATCCAACAGCAGCGCGCCCGCCGGCACTTCCCGCTGCGCTTGCTCCAGCAGCCGGTACGTCTCGTACCGGTTGACTTCGATCTTCTCGCTGATCCAGTCCGGTAGTAACTCCAGTTGTCCCTTTCGTCCGAGTCGCATCATTGTTGTGGCGCTCCTGTTGACAGACCTGTCAGGTCGGTCTGTCAATGCTAGCGACTGCAGGCATAACAGGCAAGCAACGGCCGCCCGGCGATTGAACCACGAGAGACCCACCAGGGCAGCAGGTGGGCAACCTTTCGCATTCAAGTCTACCCTTTCGACCGATCAATTCGCCCCTCCCCCCGCCTACGATACAATACAGACGACCGGACTGGATTTCTATCCGGCCATGACAACCCGGCGGACATTCGGCCGGTTTCTTGTTAAACTGAGTTATCGATATGACTTCGCGCATGAACTATTTGATCGATATGGACGGGGTGCTTGTCCGCGGTCGCACGCCAATTGACGGGGCGGACGCTTTTGTCCAGCGATTGCTGGACAACAAGTGCGAATTCCTGGTGCTGACCAACAACCCGCGTTATACGCCCGCAGACCTTACCCACCGGCTGGGCACACTCGGCCTGAACGTGCCGCAGGAACGGATCTTCTCGTCGGCAATGGCTACGGCGCAGTTCATCCACACGCAGCACCCGGGCGGCACCGCCTATGTGCTGGGCGAGAGCGGCCTGACCTCGGCCATCCACAACGTCGGCTACGTCATCACCGACATCGATCCCGACTATGTCGTGCTGGGCGAAGGGAGTTTTGATCTGGAGATGTTGACGACGGCCGTTCGTCTGGTGCAGGACGGCGCTCACTTCCTGGCCACGAACCCGGACGCCAGCGGCCCCGGCGAAGGGGGCACCGTGCCCGCCTGTGGCGCGTTGGCCGCCTTCGTGGAGAAAGCCAGCGGTGTCTCTCCTTATTTCATCGGCAAGCCCAACCCACTCATGATGCGCACCGCGCTCAACTACCTCGACGTCCACTCTGAGGACACAATCATGGTCGGCGACAACATGGCCACCGACATCATCGGCGGGGTAGAGAGCGGCATGGCCACGATTCTGGTGCTGAGCGGCGTCACCTCCCGCGCCGACATTGCTCGCTTTCCGTATCAACCAACGATGGTCGTCGACTCCGTCGCGGACATTCCTATCTAGCCCCAACGCTCTGCCATGATTGGTGACATCTCTTTACTCTACCCATTGGCCCTGATCTTTGCCGCCGCTGGCATCGCCGCGCTGTTTGGCCTGCCTGTGCTCAACAAGCGGCTGACGATCACGCAGCTTAGCTGGGGGCTGGCGCTGTTCCCGCTGGCGGCGTTTGTGCTGCTGCTGCTGCGCGTCCCGGCTCTGAACACCGGCGAGATCTTCGAATGGCGCATCATGTGGTTGCCCTCGCTGGGGCTGTCGCTGGGCTTCTACGCGGACGCGCTGGCCGTCTTCTTCGCGCTCATCGTGACGTTCATCGGCGCTATTGTGATCGTCTACACCGGCCAATACTTCAAGGGCGATCAGTCTGCCTGGCGCTTCCTGACCTATATGCTGCTGTTCATGGGCTCGATGCTGGGTCTGGTGCTGGCAGGCGACATCATTACCCTGTTCATCTTCTGGGAAGGGACGAGCATCATATCCTTCCTGCTGGTGGCCTACAAGACGAAGGACGAAGCGGCGCGGGCCGGTGCGTTCAAGGCACTGTTCATAACGGGCGGTGGCGGCATTGCCCTGCTCGGCGGCCTGCTGTTCGTCAGCTATGTCTCCGGCAGCACGGAATGGTCGACCATTCTAAGCAGTGGTGACGTACTGCGAGACAGCCCCCTCTACGGGGTGATGCTGGGACTGGTGGCCTTTGGCGCATTTACCAAGAGCGCCCAGTTCCCGGCCCACATCTGGTTGCCCGGCGCCATGAGCGCCCCCACCCCAGCCAGCGCCTATCTGCACTCGGCCACGATGGTCAAGGCGGGCATCTATCTGTTGGCCCGCATGAACCCGGCGCTCGGCTTCACCGAAAGCTGGTTCTGGCTGCTGACCATCGTCGGATTACTGACCATGCTGGCGGGTGCGTACCTGGGTTTCAAGCAAAACGACCTCAAAGCGCTGCTGGCCTACTCCACCATCAGCCAGCTCGGTGTCCTGGTCATGCTCATCGGCCAGGATATCGGCGAGGCGTACAAGGCGCTGATCATCGGCGTGCTGGCCCATGCGCTGTACAAGAGCGCCCTGTTCCTCGTGGCGGGCATCGTCGACCACGAGACCGGCACGCGCGATATGCGGCGGCTCGGCGGGCTGCGCAAGACGATGCCGTTCACGTTTGTGGTCGGCACTGTGGCTGCGCTGTCGCTGGCCGGCCTCCCGCCGCTGTTCGGCTTCCTGGCCAAGGAGACGCTGCTGGCGGCGGCCGTCCACCCCACCCTGCCACCGCTCATCGGCTCGCTGCTGCCGTGGGCCAGCGTGTTGGCCGGGGCGTTGATATTGGCCCAGGGCGGATTGTTCGTCTGGGAGACGTTCATGGGCAAGCCGAAGGACCCCAGCGTCCACAGCCACGAAGCTCCGTGGCCAATGTGGCTGATGCCCGCCATCCCGGCGGCGCTCTCGCTGGCGGTCGGACTGCTGCCGGAGACACAGCAAGAGGCGGAGTTCCTGGCGGCCGCTGCGGGCGCGGCCTACGGCGACAAGGTCAAGGTCTCGCTGGCGCTGTGGACCGGCATCAATGTGCCGCTGCTGCTTTCGGGCGTGGCCATCACCCTTGGACTGACCATCTTCTACTTCCGCGCTCCGATTCGCGCGCTGGATGCAGGGATTTGCGCCGAATCTGAGCTTCAATGCCCTGTATGGCTGGGTGCTTGGGCGGCATTGACCGGGCGGCCTACAGCGCCACTCGCCTGCAGGGCGGCAATCTGCGCGTCTATCTGGCGATCATCATCGGCCGACGGCCATGCTGCTGGTCATATCGGTCGGCAACTCGACGCTGATCCCCGACTTCTCGCGACGCTACGCCGGCACTCAGCCTGCGCTCATCGGCCGCAAGGATCTGCTGCGCGTCGTTCGCGTTGCTGGTCGACGGTTGGCGCGCCTTCGTTCACCATTGTGCTGAAGCGCGACTTTGAGGCGATCATGGCGATGTCGGCCGCCGGGCTGGGCATGGCCTTCTGTTTGTGCTGGAACCGGCGCCCGATGTCGCCCTGGTGCAGATCGTGGTCGATCTGCTGGCGACCGTCATTCTGATTTTGGCTCTGTCAAGCATTCCGCGCCGCCAGCGGGCCAGCGCCCAGGCGATGGCCGTCAGCCGAAATGCGCGGGCAGGACCGGCTTAGCCTGGTGCGCGATCTGCTGGTGGCGGTTGTGGCGGGGCTGGTCGTCGCCTCCATCACGTTCACCGCGCTGACCACGCCGCCCGCGCCAGAGCATTGTCACGCCCTACTACGAAGCCAACGCCAAGACCCAGACCGGCGCGACCGACGTGGTAGGGCGCCATCGTCGTCGACTTCCGCCAACTGGACACGTTGATTGAGATCAGCGTGTTCGCGATGGCCGGCCTGGGCATGTACATGCTGCTGTGGTATGCGGCGCGCAAGGCGGGCGACACGGGTCTGGAGGACGAACTGCCGGCACCGCAATCGTTCAACGACACTGGGCATTGGCGGCCGCGCACGTCACCCTTCATTCGGGTGCGTCTCGGCTGCCATCTTGCCGCTGGCCATTGTGCTGGCCATCACCCACATGATGTACGGGCACGACCAGCCGGGCGATGGCTTTACCGCCGGGGTCATCATCGGGCTGGCGGCCGCTTGTGGTACATCGTCTACGGCTACGAAGAGACGCGCCGCCGACTGCCCTGGCTGCGCGGCGTGCGGCTCATCGCCGCCGGCGTGCTGCTGGCCGTCACCACCGGGCTGGTTGCCGGCCTGATCGAAGGCAACTTCCTGGCCAACGTCGACTTTGGCGAGATGGTCGGCTTGCCGCTGCCGGCCGGGTTCCATATCAGCACCTCTTTTCTCTTTGAAGTTGCCATTTGTCTGACTGTGCTGGGCAGTATTGCCCTGATGCTCAACACGCTGGGCCACCCGCGCGAGACGTTGGCCGAGCCGGAGCAACCCTCTCCGGAGGCATAAGCTATGGAGATATTGACCTCACTGACGATTGGCCTGTTGTTTGGCATGGCGATCTTCCAGATGCTCAGCCGCAATATCATTCGCTCGGTAATTGGGCTGGTGCTGCTGGCCAATGCCATCAACCTGTTCCTGCTCAGCGCCGGCGCCTACAACGCCCTGGTTCCTGCGTATACCACCGGCGCTGGCATCCCGCAGCGATGCGCTGCCACAGGCGCTCATCTTGACAGCCATCGTCATCAGCATGGGCGGCACGGCGTTCGTCCTGTCCATGCTTTACATTATTTCCGCTCGCTACAAGACCAGCGATATGGAAGAGATTGACGGCCTGAAGAACTGAGGCGGCCTCATATAACCATGAACCTGACTATTTTGGGCGATGATCTCGCCGTTCTGCCAGTTCTCATTCCCCTTGCTGGGGCGATGGTTTCGCTCCTTTTCTATCGCCGTCCGCGGCTGCAGGGTGGCTGGGCATTGGGCACAATGAGCTGTCAGCCTGATTGTCAGTCTGGCACTGCTCTGGCTTGTGTGGGACCACGGGGCAGCCGGTGTACGTTCAATAGTGGCGGTTGGCCGCCTCCGTTCGGGATCACAATCGTCGCCGATCTGCTGTCGATGCTGTTTGTCGTCATGACGCAGGTGGTGATGCTGACCGGTATTATTTATGCGCTGGGCAGCAAGGACGCCGTCGTCGGCTATCCGGCGTTCTACACGCTCTTCCTGACCCTGGCCACCGGACTGACTGGCACCTTCCTCACCGGCGACCTGTTCAATATGTTTGTCTTTGCCGAGCTGCTTGTCATTTCCGGCACCGTGTTGACAGCCATTTCCGACGACAAGTACGGCACGGAAGCAGCCTACAAATACTTCTATATCAGTCTGATGGCTTCAGCGTTCATGCTCCTGAGTATCGGCTCGATTTACATTTCGTACGGCACGTTGAACATGGCCGATGTGGCCACACGTGTGGCGCTCTATCCTGACCGGCCGCTTCTGCTGCCGGCGATTGGCTTCTTGCTGGCCACCTTCATGATCAAGAGCGCTGTGTTTCCGTTTCATTTCTGGCAGCCGGATTTCCACGCGGCCGCACCAACGGCCGTCAGTGCCATGCTCTCATCGGTTGTGGTCAAACTGGGCGTCTATGGCTTCCTGCGAATGAATACATTGCTGTTCGTTGATTTCGCTCCGACGATTCAGAGCATCCTCCTGGTGCTGGGTATTGTGGGCATTATCTTTGGCGGACTGGCGGCGTTGGGCACCCACAATGTCAAACGCATGTTGGCCTATTCGACGCTGGCGCAGGTCGGCTTTATCCTCGTCGGCATCGGTTGGGGCACGACCGCCTCCATCACCGCAGCGCTGGTCTTTTCTGTCAACCACAGCCTGATCAAGGCTGCCATGCTGATGTTGGCAGGTTACGTGGCCAGCCGGGCGCCGGTGAAGTCCGCATCGTTTGATGTGGTCACCGGTGTGGGTAAGTATGCGCCAACCGCCGGGGTGCTGTTCTTTGTCGGTGCGCTCGGACTGGCAGGCATTCCGCCGACCAATGGCTTCATTAGCAAGACGCTGCTGTTCAACAGCGGCATCAACGCCGAGGCGCTGTTGGGGTTGGCAATCATCGGCTTCGCCAGTATCCTGACACTGGTCTATACGATCCGCGCCTTCCAGCGCATCTGGTGGCTGCCGCAGGAGCAGGACGGCAAGGTGAAAGATAAAGGTGATAAGCTGTTGGCCCCAGTAATCCTCGTGGCTTTGGTGCTGCTGCTGGGAATCTGGGCGTCGCCGTTGGTGACACTGGCGGGAGATACCAGTCAATGGCTACTGGACCCGGCTGCCTACATTGAGGCGGTCAACGTTCTGGGAGGTCCGTAGTATGACGTATATAACGACGACACTGTTGTTGGCGCTGTCCTATCTCGCGCTGACATCGAATCTGGAGCCACTGAACATTGTGGTAGCGGTCGCCGTCGGGCTGATTGTGGCGGTGTTGGTGCGGCCACAGCGTGGTGTGCGCAGCGCGCGCGACTTTGGCCGTTCCGTCATTGCCACGATCCGCTACGCAGGTATCCTCATCTGGGATCTGATTGTCAGTGGGATTCAGGTGGCAGGCCTGGTATTGCGACCTTCGCTGCCCATCAAGCCCGGCAACGTGGCGATCCCTTCCAACTTTGAGACCGACCTCGGTGCCGCGCTCAGCGCCCATGCCATCACCTTGACTCCTGGCGAAATGGTGGTGGAGATGGATGATGATCATTATCTGTACACCCACTGTCTGGACGCAACCCAGGCGGCCGACTACGTAACCGGCGCCGCCGTAATGCGGCGTGAACTACTGGACGAGATATTTCCGTAGAAGGTAGGATTGGCGATCAGGGATTATGGACCAGGGTAAGAGGACCAGGCCATTCATCTTCAGACCCGAGTCTCTGTGTCCCGGTCTCCAAGCAACGCACATATGACTGAGCTACTCAACAGCGTCATCAATGGCGCGTTAATCATCCACACGATCTTGATCGTCGTGGCGGTCTGGCGCATCTGGCGAGGCGAGAATGTGGCCGACCGTCTAATCGGCGTGGAACTGGTCACGACGATGTTGCTCGCTATTCTCGTCTTGTTGTCCCTCACACAGCGTGCCACCATCTACATCGATGTGGCCATTGCGCTCGCAGCCCTGGGGTTTGTCGTCACAATCGCGTTGGCCAAGTATCTGGCCGACGAGCAAATGTATTAGGAAGCGGACCATGAACATTTTCCTGCAATCGATCGCCCTTGTCGCCGTTGTGGCCGGAACCGCCTTCTCCATCATTGGCGTGATTGGTCTGCTCAGGCTGCCCGATGTTTACACGCGTCTGCACGCCACCGGCAAGGTGGGCGTTTTCGGCGTGGTGTTGCTGCTCATTGCCGCCGCTGCCTGGACGCCGTTGGGCTGGGGCCGGGCCGTCTTGCTCATCATTTTGCTCATGCTTACCGGGCCAGTTGCGGCCCACGCCATCGCTTCCGCTGCCTATCGCATCGGACTGCCCATGGATCAACCAGTGCGAGATGATCTGTCGGCCAAGAACGCAGGCGACTGATCACACCGCATACGCCGGGCGCAGAACGCGCCTTCGAAGACAATCGAATTGAGATGTGATGGATACCCCACACAACACAAACGCTGATGCTGGCTGGCCCGTCCGCCTGCAGGACGCGCTCTCCCGGTCGTTCAGCCTGGATGATCTCCAGGACCTCTGCCTGCGCCTGGGCGTCGACTACGAGGAGCTGGGCGAAGGGGCCAAGTCGCGCCGTATCATGGCCCTGATGCGCTACACCATCGACAACGGCCGTCTCGACGACCTGCTCGACATCTGCGAGACGATGCGGCCGCGCAGCCCGGAGTGGGAGGAGATTCGCGCCGCCGCCCACGCCGATCCTGGCCTGTTCGCCTACCAGCTGGAGCAGATTGACGAGGAAGGTGATTTCTACCAGCTTTCCGGCGACTTCAGCGGGGCGACCATCAATATCGGGTCAGGCCTGCTGGCGGACACTCGTTCGCGGCGCATTGCCCTGGGGGTCATCGTCGCTTTGCTGGTGCTGCTGGGCGGCGGGGCGCTTTACGCGCTGGGCGTCTTTGACCCGCCGCCGGTGCCGGATACGATGGGCGGCGACTTCAACATTGCCGTAGCCGAGTTTGCTGTCTTGGACGAAACTGGCCAACTGACCAACGACCAGCACGACGGCGGTTTGCGGCTGGCCGAACGGGTGGCCCAGAACTTGCAAGCCGAGTTTGGCGAAGGCAGCGGCATCGAGGTCTGGTACGACAGCCCGGAGCTTGTGGCCGAGCACAACGTGACCATCGGCGTGGCAGCCGACGACGTCACGGGAGCGCGCCCGCCGGATACGCTGGCGGATGAGCTGGCGGCCGACACGCTTATCTTCGGGCGCGTGGAGCCGGCGGACAATCTGTCTACCCAGACGCTGCGCTTCTACCTTGCCCCGCAGTTCGGCCAGGATTTCACCAACCTCGTTGGCAACTACGTCTTCAGCGCCCCCATTCCCGTCTTTGACCCGACCCGCCCCGCTGAAGAAGTGTGGCGAGAACTGGACCCGCTGTCGAAGGGGCTGGCGTGGTTGTTGTTGGGGTTGCGCCAGGAGCGCATCGGCGAGCCGGAGCTGGCTCTCGCCTCCTTCGAACGGGCAGCCGAATTCGTGCCCGACGCCGATCTGATCCATTTCTTTATTGGTCAGGAGAATCTTTTCCTCGCCCAGCGCACCGGCGGTCTGGACTCATTGCCGTTCGAGGCGGCAGCCGAAGCGGCGTTTAACGAATCACTGCGATCGAACCCGGATAATGCGCGGGCGATCATCGGACTGGGCAACGTGCAAACGGTCCGGGCGCAGCGCTTGCTGGAGGACGCCAAAGACCTGACCTTCGATGGCGACCCCCGGCAGGCGCTGGATGCCGCCCAAACCGAAGCGCTGCGAGCCCTGGAGATGTATAGCCCCGTAGCCGAGCAGGCGGAGCAGATTGAGATCTACGGCTTGCCGGTGAGATCCATTGCGCGTCTGGGCCAGGGGATCGCCTACCGCATCCTGGGCGACGCCGCGTACCGGGCCGGCGACGCCACGCTGGCGGCCCAGTCGATGGACCGGGCCGCGGAGCGACTGGCGTCGGCCGTCGCCCCGCTGGAAGAAGCGCGTGACTTTCGTTTAATGGGACAGCTGATCCAGGCGCAGGGCACCGTGGCCGAGTGGCAGGGGTTCCTTGCCCAACAAGCAGGCGACGAACCGGGAGCGGCCGCCGCCTACGAAGCCGCGCTGGATTACTATACGCAATGCCGCGGTTTAGGATCCGAGTTTCCGATTGACGTATACTTGACCGACCGCATCGTAGACCAATTGTGCCTGCCGCGTATCGAGGCTCTGCAGCAGGCAGCCGGAGGTAACTGATGACTCGGAAAATCATATCCCTGATGGGTGTCCTGGCGATAACGATGTTGCTGCTGGCAGCGTGTGGCGGCGGGGCCGAGACGGTCGCGGTGGTCACTGAACCACCGGCGGCTACAGAGGATCCGATTGCAGCGTCGGTCAGCCAGACCGTGGCTGCTATCGCCGTAGCCGAAACCGTCGCCGCACTTACGGGTGGTGAGTCAGCAACCCCGGAACCGCCAACGGCAGAGCCGGTCGCTGAGCAACCAGCCACCGATGAGCCGCCAGTCGATGAGCCTCCCACGTCGGAGCCGCCGGACGTACAGAACGATGTACCTGCGACCCAAACGGCCGAAACAGTCCCCACGCCAACGATGGCAGCGGTCGCTACCGAGGCCCCGCCGCCGAGTTGTACAACCGTCACCGGGGTCAATGTCCGTTCCGGACCGGGAACAGTCTACGAACCACCCATCGGCACGCTGGGACCCAATACGGCTCTCACACCGCTCAGCTATGTCAGTCCGGGCTTCCCTTCCGGTGAGTGGCTGGAGGCTCAGGTAGTAAGCAGCGGACAGGTGGTCTGGGTGACGGCCGGAGCGCAGTTCATCAGCTGCACCATCGTGCCCTCAAGCCTGCCGAGACCGGCCTCTATCCTGCCTACACCTCGGCCGACGGCAACGCCGACGCCCCTGCCGCCAACAGCCACACCGACGCAGGTCGTGGCTGGGCTGCCGCCGGATGTGCGCAACGATATTCCCGGCGGGGCGTGCGAGCGCACTGAGCACATCAAGACGCGCATTGAGATGAACCCGAACTTCCTGTATCGTGTCTACGCACGCGACGACCGGGCCGGACCAAACGACGGCGACGGCATCGACTTCGTGCGCTTTACGATCTCCGACAACTTCGGCCAACTCTACCAACGTGAAGAACGGGTGGCAGGATACTGCATCTTCCAGGGCGGCGAGCCGACCTGTCGCCCGTGGCCCTTCAACGAGCAGGGTCAGTACACGTGGGGCAACGGCGGCCCGGTGGTCTCGCCCGGTACCTACCAGGTCTTCATCGAAGTCGTCTCCGACGAACCGGATCCTAGCAGCGATAGCAACACCTGTAACTGGATTTTCGACATGACCGTGTCCCTGCCATAAGTAAACGCGGCAGGACAGCATAGTAACCCGAAGGCAGACGCTAAGTCTAAAGCTCTTTGCTTGCCAAACAGTCGTTGTCGGCTTTCGGCATTCTGATGATCCTGCTATCTGTTAATGTGCTCGCTTCGAGTCACGTCCGTGACCATCCTGGCCTGGCCAAAACACGGAATGGTATTGACGCCAGCATCCACATAGGTGACAATTCGTTATTATGTTGCGTGAACGGGTTGTCCATTTCAATTGGCGACTGGCCATCGGTCATGTCGTTGTCAACGCGCTCAGCCTGGCCCTGGTCATCATCTTGCTGCCGGGAATAAAGCTGGTCCACCCAAACCCTATACTCTCGTTCTTGGTCTCCGGGCTCATTTTTGGCGTCCTGAATGCCTTTGTAAGGCCCGTCTTGCAGTTCATCATGTTCAATTTCTTGTTTGCCACCTTCGGGCTGGTGCTGGTATTGATCAACTTCATACTCCTGTTGATTCTGGATTGGCTCATCCCGGGATGGTTCCAATCGGACAGTTTGTGGTGGGCGCTGCTGGCGGCCGTTCTGATTGGACTTTTCGGCGTTCTGTTCACGAACTTGCTCGGCATGTCCCCGCCGATCATTGACGGGGATGCACCAGCCGAAGAGAACCACATTGATGAGATGGTGGCTGAGCGGCTATCGCGACTCATAGAACCCGCACCTGAGGACCGGCAGGGAACCGACGCAGGAAGGGGAGAAATGAGACAGCGCACAGGACTGGACCAGTTTCGCGAGAGTTTGCGGCTGCAGCAAATCTACAACACCTTCACGCGTTACGGTCTGGACATGCTTCTGGACGGCGGGGCGCTGGGCGAGTTTCGACGGCGGATGCAGACGTTCTTTTACCAGCCCGACGAACCTGTGGTCCCGCTTAGCCGGCCCGTCAAGACACGTCTGATGTTGCAGGAGTTAGGGCCAACCTACGTCAAGATGGGTCAGATCATCTCCAGCCGTGCTGAGGTACTGCCGCCAGACTGGGCCGCGGAGATGAACAAGCTGCAGAGCAATGTGCCGCCCTTCCCGTCCGATGAAGTGCGCACGATTATTATTGACGAGTTGGGCGCGCCACCGGAGCAAATCTACGAAAGCTTCGACCCCAACCCGTTCGCTGCCGCCTCCACGGCCCAGGTCCACCATGCCTATCTGGACGACGGCACGAAAGTCGTGGTCAAGGTACAGCGACCGGATATCTTGCAGCAGGTGAAGGCCGACATCAACGTGATGGACCGCGCGTCCGTGGTTATGGAGCGGCGATCACAATACGTACGCGACATCAATCTCGTCGGCATGGTCAACGAGTTTGGCGATGGCATCATTCGCGAACTGGATTACGGCGGCGAGCTTTACAACATGAAGCGTCTGGCGCGGAACATGGAGCCCGTTCCCGGCATCGCCGTACCCCAGTCATACTCAAAGTACAGCACCTCCAGAGTCCTGACCATGGACTACGTGGAAGGCGTGAAGATCAATAATGTGGCTGCTATCGACGCTGCGCAGCTCGACCGCGAAGCATTGGGTCTCACGATACTCCGGGCGCTCATCAAGCAGCTACTGATCGACGGCTTCTTCCACGCCGATCCCCATCCGGGCAACGTTCTGGTCAGTCTCGACACAGGCATCATCACGTTCCTCGATATGGGCATGATGGGGGAAATCGACCTGACGCAGCGCCTCAACTTATTGAACCTGCTGATGGTCACCCGTCAGAAAGACCCGGCAGGGCTGGCGCGCGCAGTGCGCAGCTTGAGCGTACCGTTTCGCGACAACGTGAACGATGAGAAGTTCTACCAGGACTTCGAGCGGGCCATCGGCCGCTACATGGACCCGGAAGTGGGGGCCGGTTTCGGCGAGTTGATGTCTGTGGTGTTCAATCAGTTGTCCACCCACGGCCTGCGACTGGACGCCGATCTGACGCTGGCGATCAAGGCGATGATGCAGGCGGAGGCTATCTCTTCGGCGCTCAACCCGGAAGGCGGCGGCATTACAGAAGCGGGCTTCGACACCGCCATCGATTTGCTAAAGGACGAAGCCACAGCCGACAATATTCAGGGTCTGCTGGGCAAGCAAGCGTCTTCGGTATTGCAGGACTTGATCAAGGAGTTGCCCTCGCTGCAGCAGGCCACCCGCAGCTGGCTGACACAGTATCAGCGCGGCCGGTTTGAACTGCATCTGGACACGACCGACCTGGCGAAGAACGTCAAGTCGCTGAACGGCATGGTCCGCCAGATCGTCGTTGGTATCCTGCTTGTGGGCATGATTGTTGGCTCGTCCATTGCCGCCGGCTTCGAATCGGTTAGCAATGATGTCTTTACTGAGCTGGCCAACTGGGCGTTGATCGTCTACTATGGCTCCGTCATTATTGCGATTATATTCTTGGCGGTGCTGCTCTATCAGATGATCCGCGGGCGTAATGACGACTAGCTGTGGCTGCGGCCTAGCATTCGCCTGACCTGCTCGCCATGCTCATGCTCTCATCATCCACGCTTGCGTCTGTTGCCGCACCATATCCCATTTGCTATAATGCAGCGCAGTCGGGGCATGGCGCAGCTTGGTAGCGCGCTTCAATGGGGTTGAAGAGGTCGTGGGTTCGAATCCCGCTGCCCCGACCAGTTTACAGCGAGCGCCGCGTCAGTTACGCGGCGTTTTCCTTTCTGCCATAAGGACCAGAACAATGAGCGCAAGTGACCTACGCCGGAGCATCGTCATCGTCTTGCTCGTTGTCGGGCTGATCCTGACTCTAACGTCCGTTGCCGCTGAGCCACTTGGGCTGGGCAGCACGCCAGCTTTCGGCGTGCTCCAGATGGCAGCCTTCCTCGGTGGCATCACCCTTCTTACCTTGGCAACCTATCTGCAGCTCTACAGCCGTCGCCCAAACGGCGCGCCGCGCTCCCTCCAGGCTGATATCGGTATTCGCTTGTCTGCCACCGGGTTGGTGCTGGCCTACGTCTCTGGCTTCGCCGATCTTTTCACCATCGGCACCCACGTCCAGCCGGCATTCAACCGGCCCTTTGTCGGCCCGCTCCAGGCGACCGGACTGGTGTTTGGCCTCGTCGCCATCGTGGCGGGCATCTTTCTCTACTACACTAGCCGCGGCGAACGTAGCCGTTCCTCCCTGGCCTTCCTGCTCCGCTCCCGTCGTCCGGAAGCCTGAGCACTCCCATCCGGGGCCGCAGCCGGCAAGGGAAAGCAACCGCCCCCTAAGGTGGGGCGACTTCTACTATACTAAGTTTTGTCGACTGTCTGATTATCGAGGCTGCAAGCCGGTGAGGGCGAACGATTGGTTCAGTACCGTGAAGACGGCCGAATCATCAACAAACGGCCGCTGGAAGGTGACGATAAACTGGAGGGTCTGGTTCGGGGGAATGGTCCAGGGAAAGGCCGGGTTCGACGACAGAAGCAGGAAGTCGGTGCCCAAGGTTGTCCGCAGTGAAACATCTTCGCGCACGACTACCAATGGTTGGCTGCTCTGGTTGGTAATCTGACCGCTGATGATCAGGTTGTTCAGATCGCCCGTTACTTCAGCGGTCGTGACGGTGACGCTGGCGCTTGCGCCCGACTGGCCACCTGCCGTGAACGGCAGAATCGCCTGAATCTGCGTGCCGTTCTGCTGGTCGGTCACAGTCCAGGTCAGCGTCGGGCTGACAAGGCCGTTCGGAATCTGGTAGCCGGCCGAGGCGGTGACGGTCTGTCCGGCATTGATAAAGCCGCCCAGCGGCGGCGCATTGCCCAGACGGCTGGCAACGGGGCTGAGCGCGTACTGGTTGCCCAGCTCGTCGGCCAGCGTGAAACGGTAGCTGGCTGTGTCAACAGCGGTCAGGCCCACATTCTGCATCGTGAACTCAATAAGATAGAAAGCGAATCCCGGCGGCGCTTCGGGCCGGTCGGCCAGATAGGAGGTCGAGATGGGCGTAATCTGCACCTCGCCCAATTGGCCCGTTTCACCGAGCTGGACGACATTACTGCTTCCGCCGGCGCTGTCCACGGTGCCCACTTCATACCGGCCCCGCACCACAAGTCTGTTGTCGCCGCCGCCGCCCACCAACACCAGGGTAACGCCCGGCGTCTGCTGGTTGAAGACATCCCGATCATCCGGCGGCACAACGGCCCGGTTGTCGAAGGTGAACGAATGGGTCACGCCCTGGCGCGTCGTAAGACTGATGACATCGCCCGGCTCCATCGACTCCAGGAGCGACCGCGTTTCATCGGTGTCGGCCAGGCCAAAGACATAGTTGACGATGGCCCCATTCACCCAGGCGGCTGCGCCTTCCTCTTCGATCTGTGGCAACCACAGGCCGTCGGCGCCGATGCTCTGGGGCAGTACGTTGAGCGCCTGGCCCAGGAGATTGAGCGTGGCGGGCGCGTCAAGTGTCACGGAGAACGTGCCGCTGTCGCTGACGCCAACAATGGCTGGTTGCTCACCACCGGACGGGGCGTCTGTGGTAGCTTGTGGAAACGCCGTGGGGGCGCCGGCTGACTCCTGGCTGGTGTCATCACTGTCAACCACTTCTGCCTGACCTCCATCCCGTTCCGGCAAGAAGGAGCCAAGCAAGAACGACCCCAGTCCACAGGCGGCCAGCATGGCAGCAATGGCAACACCGCCGACTATCAGCAGTGTCCGATTGGAGGACAGGGTTTCGTTGAGTGAGCTATTTCCAGAGCCAGTTGACATGTGTGTTTTGATTCACGAAGCGAACAGGAGACGACGGGATCTAGGGTATGCCAATCGGCAGCGGAACCGGCGCAACACGTACGTTGATATTGGTCTCCCCCGGCCCAACAATCTGGGTGTAGTTGAGGAGCGGCACCTCGACACGGATGGCGCCGCTGCTGGGAATATTCTCGAAACGCACCGAGCCATCTTCCATGGTGTAGCCGAACGCGAGCAGACGGCCGTTGGTGTTATCGTAGAGCGCTACCGCTACATCGACAATGCCTTCGTTCAGCTCGGGCATAAAGTTAAAGTTGCTGTCATAGTAGACGATCACGCCTACCGTCGAGACGTCTTGCTGTCCGGCCACGGGTGTCGCCGTTGGCAAGGGCTGAACCGTGACAATGGGCAGCACGATGGGCTGCGGCGTCAGGAGAGCGGCGATGTCGAACGGTGTGGCGGTCGGGAACGGGGTGATGGTCGGAGCGGCCGTGGGCACGAAGCCGGTACTGGTGCCTCCCCCGGTAGAGGGCGGTGCCGGGGGGCTTGTCGGGACGGCCGTCGGAGCAACTGTGCCCACGCAGGAGAGCGTGTAGGTAAAGCGGTCTGCATCAGCCAGGGGCACCGAATTAACCGGACCGACCAGAATCGTCAGGTAACCGGTGTACGTAGCGAAGATCGACAATTTGCTGCTCAAATCGCCGGGCGCCTGATTGTTGTTGCCCAGCTGCGGGTTGAAGTCTCCTCCATTGGCATCGAGGAAGATGATGTTGGTGTCCGTAACGTTGGACAGTTCGCTCGTCTCACACGTGTAGGTCGTCCCGGCAACCATCCACATCCGGTAGTAGTCCTGGTCGGGCCCATCGTTGAAGGGCGGCACAAAGTTAAACTGCTGTGACTGGTTGACGCCAAAGAGGCAGGCCAGACCGACCGACCCGTTCGGTTCGCAGGCGTCGGCCCCTTCTCGCACGGGAAAGACGGTCGCGGTTGGCGTGGGCGTCGGTTGGGCAGTGGCCTCAATCTGGAAACAGTAGGTCAGGTTGGCCGGGTCGAGCGGGCTTTTGTTGACGACGAGAGCGAAGTAGGTGCCGGTCTGCGAGGCGCGAATGTTCACCTCTGACGAGAGCACGCCGATGCCACCGGCATCATCGTTCTTGCCAATCTGGTTGCCGTTGGCGTCGTAAATGGTCAGCACCGTATCCAACCCCGGCGAGAGCTGCTGAGTTGTCACCTGGTAAAAGGTCCCTTCCTTCACCGCGAACTTGAAGTAGTCGAGGTCGCCCGGTGGCCAGAGTGTTAGCCCGCACCTGGCGGATGCATCCACGGCGACCGTCTTGGCCTCAGCAAACGAGTTGTTCGGCTCCAGCGGGTCGACGAAGATAGGGGTCGCGGTCGCCTGGCTCGACTGCGGGGTGGAGGTGGCGAAGTCGTCGTCAGTGATAATCAGGGTTGCTTCGCCGCGGCCCAGCGTCGCGGTTTCTGGCGTATCCAGACGCAGCAGCAAGTTGACTGTCTTGGGCTGCTCGTTGACGATGCCATTGTTATTGATCGTCACGTTGAATGACTGAACGTTGTCAGTCGTATTCGTGAACGTCAGCGTACCGGAAGTACGCACGAAATCACCGCCCGTCCCATCCTGGGCCGTGCCGGGTACGGTCAGGTAACTAACGACAATGTCGCGCCCCACCTCAGGCGAGGCGTTAACACTGACCTGGATGACAGCCGGACTGCGATTCTCAGCGACGGTGTAATTTTGCTGGGCAAAACCAACCAAGGGAACAGTCTGCTGCGCTGGAATAGCGCCAACCGCCCGTGGCGGCAGCGTCATGCCCATAAAAGCAATGACGACAGCCGCTAGGATGATGCCGGGGAAGAGATACCAGACGCGCGCACGATGGAGCCGCTTGTTCATCAATTTGACACTTGGCCCTGCGGGACAACAGACTTACCGTTGCCCGGAATTAGGCGAATTATAAGGTTACACCCCACGCGCGGCAAATCGCCACCCTTCTTATGAGCCATGGCTCACGTTGGAGGCAATAGTGGACTGGCCCCAGCCGATAGCAAAACAGCCGGAATCGTGTGGATCCCGGCTGTGGTTTGTGGTTGCCTGTCGGTGGCGGCTACTAGCCGCCGCTGCCGTTGCCGTTAATAGCCAGCGGGTTGGCTAACACTTCATCAATCAACCCGTACTCCTTGGCCTGCTCGGCCGACATGTACAGGTCGCGGTCCGTGTCCTTTTGGATTCGCTCAATCGTCTGGCCGGTATGATGGCTCAGAATCTTGTTCAGATCGGTGCGCAGGCGCAGTATTTCCTGGGCCTGAATGGCGATGTCCGACGCCTGACCTTGCGCCCCGCCGAGCGGTTGGTGCAGATGGATCGTGGCGTTGGGCAGCGCGTAACGCATGCCCTTCGTGCCCGCCGTCAGCAAGATGGTGCCGAAGCTGGCGGTGAAGCCAACCGCCACCGTGGAGACGGGGCAGTCGAGCTGCTGCATGGTGTCGTAGATGGCCATGCCTGAGTAGACCTGACCACCCGGCGAGTTGATGTACATACGAATCGGCTTGCTGCTGTCTTCGCTGGCCAACCACAACAGCTGGGCCACCGTCAGATTGGCGATCTGGTCGTTAATGGGCGTACCCAATATGATGATGCGCTCCTTGAGGAGCAGCGAGAAGATGTCATATGCGCGCTCTCCACGGCCGGTCGACTCAACAACCATCGGCACGAGGGAACTGGGGATATTCATCATGCGGTTTCTCCTGAAACGTGATGGCCGGAGCCTGTCTGCTCGCGCGGACGCTCCGGCCCTGTGTTACTAGCAATGACGTCTTAAGCGTCTACTCTGGAGTATAGGCAGAGCACGTAAGATTTGCATTATTCTTCTTCATCAGCGGCCACTTCCATAGCGGCCTCTAACTCAGCCAGATCGGGCGCTTCGCCGCTCATGATGGCCACGATGCGCTCGTACACCTTATCCCGCAAGACTTCGCTGCTGATGACATTGAAGCCGGGGCCGGTGCGATAGTAGTCGCGCATGCTGCTTTGCAGGGTCTCGTTGTCGGCAAAGCGCTCAACGCGCGTCTCGATCAGGCCGTCAATATCGGCCGCTTCCACGCGCAGCTTTTCGTCCAGAATGAACTGGCGCAGAGCGAGCTGGCGCGCCAACTGCGTCTCGGCGTTCTCGCGGAAGTCGTCGCGCAGCGTTTCCTCCGTCAGTCCCTGGCAGCTGCAGATAATCTTGCGGCTGCCAGCCGCTGCGGGTGAGACGGCCCTTGAAATCTTCGACCATGTCGTCGATCTGGAGCTCCACCGCTGCCGGCGCATAGACCATCTCGGCATCTTCCAGCAAGATGTCGGTCATTTCCTCGATCAACTGCTCTTTGGCTGACGCTTCCGCCTGCTCCGCCAGCTGGGTGCGCAAAGCCGTCTTGTACGTTTCCAGATCTTCGTAGTCGCCTTCCAGCTTGGCCAGCTCATCGTCAATCGGCGGCACTTCCCGGTTCTTGACTTCGAGCAAGGTGACATCAAACTCGGCCTCGCGACCAGCGAAATCACTTTCCAGCTCGTACTCTTCCGGGAAAGAGAAGGTGAACGTCTTCTGGTCACCGACCGAAAGGCCGATCAGATTCTCAACGAACGGCGTTTCCGGGAAGAGCGTTTCCGCGTCGAGCAAGATCTCCAGCGATTCCTCGCTGAAGAGCATTTCGCCTTCTTCCACTTGCTCGTCGTCCGCAGTCTCGGCATCGTCGCTTGTTTCAGCATCGTCGCCCTCCGCCTCATCCGCATCGTCCTGCTTCGGGGCCGGGCTGGTGAACTGGCCGGAGCCGCTGATGGTGACGACGTCGCCCTCGGCGGCGGCCCGGTCGACCACCTCTAGCTGCTGGTGGCGGGTCTGGGCATGTTCCAGCGCCTGCTCCAGCGCTTCGTCGGTTACCTCGACCGCTTCGACTTCCTTGCGGGTCTCGCGATAATCACCCAGCGTCACTTCGGGCGCCAACGGTATAGTGAACTTGAAGACGACCGGATCAGACTCAATGTCCTCCAGCGTGGGCTGGGCATATGGGTCGATGCCGGACTCATCCATCGCCTCTTCAAAGACAGGCTGGATAAGGTCTTCGATCGTTTCGGCGCGAAGCGTGGTCTCGCCAATGCGACGCACGATCACATTATACGGCGCCTTCCCCTGCCGAAAGCCGGGGATGCGAAACTCTTTGCCAAGCTCCCGTGCCTTCAGGCGCATCGCCTGCTGCACACGAGCCTCTTCAACTTCAATGGTCAACGTCAATTGTCGTTGTTCGTCTTCTTCGGTGTGAATTGTCAGCGTCACTCAAGTACCTCTTGAACAAAAAAGCGTTGCCGGTGAGCAACGCTCCAGAATTTGGAAAATGGGGATGGAGGGACTCGAACCCACACGCCTTTCGGCACATGATTCTAAGTCATGCGCGTCTGCCAGTTCCGCCACATCCCCGCCTCAGGGCCAAAGCTAAGTATAACACTTGCGCCGCTCAAACCAAAACCGCTTAGCCAGGGCAAAGAATGATCCGGAAAAGGAGTCTGGGCGGCGGCCAAGCCGTGCCCCGTGTCATATTCTCGTTAGAGCCTGCTGCGAACTGGCAGAACTGTGTTACAATATGATGGTAGAGTAACGAGTAGCCAATGACGACACCGCAAACGCCTGATCCATCTGGCTTGCCGCCTTATGCCTATCAGCGCCAGCCAACTCCGGGCAATGCCTATCCTCCAATAACCGAACCCTGGCCTGCGCAGCCCCGGACGACCTACCTTCCGACGGCTGCCCAGTTAGAGCGCGACGCACGGTTAAAGCAGCATAACCGGCGCACGATCTATATTCCGGTCATTATCGCCGCCGTAGTGGCTGTGGCGTTGTTCATTTTACTGCTCGTACTCGCCTTTGGTCTGCGAGAGACGGGGCAAGCCCGCGAGTTTATCGCCGGCATGTCCGCAATTATGGTGATTCTGATGGCCATTCCTACCATCGCCGTCATGGCCATCTTGCCCATCGCCTACGCAGCCTTTCTTATCAACCGGCGCAATCAGCGCAAGCTTTATCCGGAATCAGGGCCAAACGCCTACCGGAGCCGGATTCAGATTTTCCTGTGGCAGGCAGATTCCTTCCTCGCCCAGGCCTCTCGACAATTAGAACGCGGGTCAGACGCCATCGCCGAACCATTTATTCGATACGGCGGATATGGCGCCTATGCCCGCACGATGGCTGAACAAGTGAAACACAATTTCAGCCGAAGTGATGAAAACATTCAATATGACAACAACAGCAAGAACGACGAGTTCTACGAATCAGATGACTAACGGAACGGCCGCCTGGCCTTCCTCCCTTTCCCCGACCGCCGAACAAGACAGCAGCTGGCAAATGAAGACCCTCATTGTGGGCACGGCTTTGGGCGCTGCCCTGGGCCTGACTTCCGCCTGGCTGCTGGCCCGTGCCTCCGCAGAGACGAGAGGCGGCCCGCCCCACATTTCAACCGGTGACGCGTTGAAGCTGGGTGTGACCACATTCGGCCTGGTCCGTGCCATCGTCGGCCTCGGCGACCACAAATAAGGCGAGACGACTTCAATGGCTAACGAACAGAATTCGTCTCGAGGAAATCAACGTCGCTCCGGCTCATCCGGGCGCGGCGGACGCGGCAGCAGCAAGAGCAGTAACAATGGCAGCAGCAGCCCATCCCGACAGTGGCGGCTGATGGACCTGCATACGCATACGCCCGCATCCAATGATTACCAACAGCCGGAAATATCCGGTCTGGATATTTTGCGGCAGGCGGTAGTGCGCGGGCTCGACATCATTGCCCTGACCGACCACAACACGGTGGCGGGCTATCGGGGAATGCAGCGAGAGATCGAGCAGTTGGTATGGCTGGAAGAGTTGGGCCGCATCAACGCCAACGAGCAGCGCAAGCTGGATGAGTACCGTCGGGTGCTCGACCGGCTGCTGGTGCTGCCGGGCTTTGAATTTACGGCCACCTTCGGCTTCCACATTCTGGGTATTTTCCCGCCGGAGACCCCGGTAAGTTACCTGGAACATCTGCTGCTGACCCTGCGCGTGCCGCCGGAGAATTTACAGCAAGGGAGTTCCACTGTTGGCTCGACCAGTGACGTGCTGACCGCCTATCGCGTCATCAACGAAGCGGGTGGATTGTGTATTGCCGCCCACGCCAATTCGTCCCACGGCGTCGTCATGCGCGGTCTGGACATTGGCGGCCAAACGCGGATCGCCTACACGCAGGACTCAAATTTACACGCCCTGGAAGTAACCGACTTGGAGAAGCGGGGCCGTTACACGACTCGCCGCTTCTTCGACGGCTCGAAACCCGAGTACCCGCGCCCCATGCGCTGCATCCAGGGTTCCGACGCCCACCGGCTGGTCCGCGAGTCCGACGAATTCGCCCTACCTTGGTGTGGGCGACCGCACGACAGAGATCTTGCTCGAGGAAGTCAGCTTCGATGCGCTGGCTCGCGTCATCAAGGGCAATGACCACTCTTTGACACGTCCCTTCCGCGGCACGGCCAAGGCCATCGACTTCGTCCAGTTGGCGCGCGAGGAAGGAGAGTCGCTGGTGCAGGCGTTCCATCCATCAATGACCCAGCGCGGCGGCCATCTTGACCGGGTGCTACGCGATATCTGCGCCATGGCCAATACCAACGGCGGCACGATTTACATTGGTCTGTCGGCCGACCCGAACGAAAAGCCGGAGGGCGTGCGCGACCCCAACAAGAGCATCGAAGCGCTGCGTAACGCAGTGACCAAGCGCTTCAGTCCGGAGCC
The DNA here is from genome assembly GCA_963715935.1 of uncultured Chloroflexia bacterium. Taxonomy (GTDB): domain Bacteria; phylum Chloroflexota; class Anaerolineae; order Promineifilales; family Promineifilaceae; genus Promineifilum. The sequence goes on from CAVQSM010000018.1 coordinate 50,049, forward strand.
GCAGCTGAGTATGGACCACCTCCCCGCCGCGGGCGTCAAGGTAGTGCGCGTTGGTGTGCAGGCGGGGCCGGATGTGCCCTACGCCATTGACAACAACAACTTCTACGTCCGCGATGAGGAAGACAGCAGTCTGGCTGTCCGCGACGAAATTGTGTCCCTGGTGGAGCGGAACAGCGGCACGCGCCCAGTTTCCAGCGGCTTGACCGAAACGACGCCTCAGCCTGTCCCGGCGGTGGTCACGACCCCAACAGCGACCCCAACCGCGTCCCAGGCGCAAACCCAGCAATCCCAGCATACGCCGCAGCCTCAACAAACTCAGCAGCAGCCGGAACGATCCGGCACTGGCTTGGAGGCGCCGCGCACCGGGGCCGAGATTGTCGAAAGCCAGAAGCGGGACGGCACTATCTACCACACGCTGCGAGACCTGCGGAACGGCAACGTCATCAAGGGCGTCACCCGCTCCTCGGCCCGACGCCTGTGGCATTACGCCATCATGCAGGTCGAGTCAGGCAATATCCAGCCAGAGTCGTTCAAGTGGCGTGGCGATATGGCCATCGTCAATGAGCGGCGTAAAGGCGACACGGTCATGTACGACCTGGCGATGCGTGATGGGGACGACGTGCGCCTCTTCTTTGGCGTGACAGAAAGCGGCCTTAATGACAAATGGGTCGATCTGGTGGAGAAGCAGCCGAGCCGCTGATGCGACGCGTTGGCATTCTGACGGTAAGCGATCGCGCGGCCGCCGGCAGTTACGAGGACCAGAGCGGTCCGCTGGCGGCCGAAATGATCGCTGCGCAAACCGGCTGGGCGATCGTCGAGCAGGCTGTTGTCCCTGACGATGCCACCACCATTGCCGCGCAACTCCTCGGCTGGGTCGACGCCGGGCTGGATCTGATTCTGACCAGCGGCGGAACCGGCTTCGCCCCGCGTGACGTGACGCCAGAAGCGACACGGCAGGTTATTCAGCGCGAGACACCCGGCCTGGTGGAAGCGCTGCGGGCAGAGAGCCTGAAGGTGACCCGCCACGCCATGCTCTCCCGCGCCGTAGCCGGCATCCGCGACCAGACGTTGATCGTCAATTTGCCGGGCAACCCGAAAGCCGTCCGCGAGAATCTGGACGTCTTGCTGCCCGTCCTGCCGCACGCACTCGACTTGTTGAGCGATCAGCCGGAGAGCGACCAGGCGCATCGATCGGTCTAGTTACTATCCAGCCGGCCCAGCAGCGAACCGATCAGGGGGAACTCCGCCTTATGGAACTCGATCATGTCTATGTGAAGACCAACGGCATCACCCTGCATGTGGCCCAGGCCGGGCCGGTTGATGGTCCACCCGTCATTCTGCTCCACGGCTTTCCGGAGTATTGGGGAGCGTGGAAGCGGCAGATTCCGGCTCTGGCGGCGGCGGGCTACCGCGTCTGGGCGCCGGACCAGCGGGGCTACAACCTGAGTGACAAGCCGCCGGAGATCGCCGATTACCGTACCGAACCACTGGTCAATGACATCCTCGGCCTCATCGAGGCCACCGGCAGCGACACTGTCCGGCTGACGGGCCATGACTGGGGCGGCAACGTGGCCTGGAACGTCGCCCTACGCGCGCCGGAGAGGCTCCATCACCTGGTCATTCTCAACGTCCCCCACCCCCGGGTGATGGCTCGCCATCTGCGCAGCGACTGGCGGCAGCGGGGCCGCAGCAGCTACATGTTCGCCTTCCAGATTCCGTGGCTGCCCGAGGCGCTGGCAGGCAGCTTCAACAGTAACCTGGCCGTCCGGGCAATGAAGGCGACGAGTGCGCCGGGCACGTTTACCCCCGCTGACATCGCCGGCCTGAAGAAAGCATGGTCGCAGCCGGGCGCCTTTCAGTCGATGCTCAACTGGTACCGGGCGGCCTTCCGCTTCTCCAGCGAAGATAGACCGGAGCCGGAAGTCATCCCGCCCACTACGATCATTTGGGGAGATAACGACGTCGCCTTCGAGGCGATCATGGCCGAGGAAAGCGTGGCGCTCTGCCGGGACGGCACGCTGCACAAGCTGGAAGGCGTCTCCCATTGGGTCCAGCATGAAGCGCCGGAGCGAGTGAACACGCTGCTGCTGGAGGCGTTCAGCCACAAGGCGTAGCTGTGTTACCGACCCGACAACCCCATGAACCTGACCGCCGGCGGCCGCGCCAATCTCCTACTGCTACTCACCTCCGTCATCTGGGGCTTTGCCTTCGTGGCCCAGCGGACAGGGATGGAGTCGGTCGGCCCCTTTACATTCAACGGGCTGCGCTTCGCCATCGGCGGCCTGGTGCTGCTGCCTGTCGTGGCCTATCTCGACCGGCAGCGACGACGGACGGGATTGCCCACCGGCTGGGTCGCGCCGGGGCGCACACTGTGGCTGGGCGGGTTAGTGGCGGGTCTGTTCCTCTTTGGCGGAGCCACGCTCCAACAGATGGGTCTGGTCTACACGACTGCCGGAAAGGCGGGCTTCATTACCGGGCTGTATGTGGTGCTGGTACCGGTGCTTGGGCTGGCGCTAGGCCATAAGACCCCTGGCGGGACGTGGCTCGGCGTCGTCCTGGCGGCCGTTGGTCTATACTTCCTTACCATCCAGGACGATTTTCGCATGGCAGCGGGTGACCTGCTGGTGCTGCTGGGAGCGTTCATCTGGGCCGGGCATGTGCTGATCGTCGACCGGTTGGCGCCGCGCACCGACGTCATCCGGCTGGCGTTCGTGCAGTTCATGGTCTGTGCCGGGCTGAGCCTTTTCGCCGCCGCGTTGGTGGAGACGATCCGCCTGGAAGGCATTCGGGCGGCGCTCCTGCCCATTTTGTATACGGGCATCATGTCGGTTGGCGTCGGCTACACGCTGCAGGTTGTGGGCCAGCGCCACGCCCAACCGGCCCACGCGGCAATCATCCTCAGTCTGGAAGGTGTGTTCGCTGTGATTGGCGGCTGGCTCTTGCTGGGCGAGCAGTTGGGGCCGCGCGGCCTGCTGGGCTGCGCCCTCATGCTGGCCGGCATTCTCGTCTCGCAGCTTGCGGGACAACGACAAACAACGGGCGGCAACGAAACCGCCAGGGAGATAGTCTGATGGAATCAATCGCCGGAGCGCTCGTACTCAAGCCGGGCCGTGATAAACCGGTCCGCAACCGCCACCCATGGGTCTTCTCCGGGGCAATCTTGCGCACCGAAGGGCAGCCGCAGCCGGGTGATCTGGTGACGATTCTGGACAGCGGCAGCGAGCCGCTGGGCACCGCCACCTATAACCCTGCCTCGCAAATCGTGGCCCGGCTCATCAGCTGGGACGTGCGGGAGCCAATCGACGACGCATTCTGGCGCGGCCGTCTGGACCGCGCCATCGACGGCCGCACGCTGCTGGCGCTGCCCCCGGCCACCACCGGCTATCGTCTCGTCTTCGCCGAGTCCGACGGCCTGCCGGGTCTAATCGTCGACCGTTACAACGACGTGCTGGCCGTGCAGCTCCTGACATTGGGCATGGAGCGGCGCAAGGAGATGCTGTTCGACCTGCTGCAGGAACTGCTATCGCCGGTAGCCATTGTCGAACGCTCCGATGTGGACGTGCGCGAGAAGGAAGGGCTGGAGAGCGCCAGCGGAGTCGTCCGAGGAACACTGCCGGACGAGATGACGATTCAGGAGCACGACTTCCGCTTTCCAGTCGACGTCGTGGGTGGGCATAAGACCGGCTTCTACCTCGACCAGCGGGATAACCGCGCCCTGCTCAACGATCCGGCCCTGGTCGACGGCCAGACCGTGCTCAACGTCTTTGCCTACACCGGCGCGTTTGGCGTCTATGCGGCCGCGGGCGGCGCGGCGAAGGTACTGCAAGTCGACAGCTCTGTCCCCGCGCTGGAAGCGGCCGAACAGACGATGGCCCTCAACGGCTTCGACAGTCCTGACCACGAGTACATCGCCGGTGACGCCTTCGAAGTGCTGCGCTACTACCGCGAGGAGAACGAGCAGTTCGATCTTATCGTCCTCGACCCGCCCAAGTTCGCCCACAGCCAGAGCGGCGTCGACCGGGCCACGCGGGGGTACAAGGATTTGAACTGGCTGGCGCTGCGTCTCATCCGGCCGGGAGGCGCGCTGTTGACGTTTTCCTGCTCCGGGCTGGTCAGCGCCGACCTGTTCCAGAAGGTCGTCTTCGGCGCGGCCGTCGACGCGGGGCGGGATGTACAGATCATGCGCCATTTGAGCCAGGCGGCCGACCATCCCGTGCTGCTGACTTTCCCGGAGTCAGCCTATCTGAAGGGTCTGCTCTGCCGCGTCTGGTGACCGCAGCGCAGCGTGCCAGTCCGCTCCTGGAAGGTGTCGCGGGAGCAGGACAGCATCCTGCGCTACAATTACCATCTATGGACATCTCCGTCATCGTCCCTACGCTCAACGCACCGACGTTGACCCGTACCATTGACGCTGTGCTGGCGCAGACGACGAAGCCGCACGAAATCATCGTCGTCGGGCGGGATGACGCAGGCGTGGTCGACGGCTACCCCACGGTGCGATTTGTGGACACGGAGGAGCCAGTCTGCGCCGCGCGGGCGCGCAATCTGGGTATGGCGGCGGCGACCGGCGAGATCTATCTGTTCCTCGACTCCGACTGCATCCCGCGTCCAGACTGGGTGCAGCGGCACCTGGACCACCAACAGGCCGGCGCGCCGGTTGTGGGCGGCAGTGTCGCCCTGGAAGGCAGCAATTATTGGGCCCAGAGTGACAACGTCTCGATGTTCCACGAATTCATCCCCGGCCACCCGTCTGGCAGTCGCCCACTCCTGCCGACGCTGAATCTGAGCGTGCATCGCAGCGTGGTCGAGCAGGTGGGCCTGATGGACGAGTCGTTCCCCGGCGCGGCGGCCGAAGACGCCGACTGGACGGTCCGCATGAGGCTGGCGGGCGTGCCGCTGGCGTTCGCGCCGGAAGCGACTGTCGCCCACGCCCCGGCACGCATCACCTGGAGCGATGTCGTGCGCCATTGGCGCAATCTGGGCCACAACGCAGTCCGGGTGCGGCTGCGCTATCCGGCGGCATTCAACACACCATCGGGAGCGGTCAGCGCAACATGGTGGCGGCTGCTCTCGCCGCTCATCGCCGCCCGCATCACCGGCGGCATCTACGCTAACCGCCTCTTCTGGCCCCACTGGCGCAGCCTGCCGGTGGTCTACGCCAGCAAGATCATCTACTGCCTGGGCGCAGCCGACTCCATCGACAGCGGTTTCGCTTTCGCACCGTAGCCCCCATGTCTACCCCGCCCATCGCCCTCATCACCGTCGCCTGGAACCAGCTGGACAAGACACTGGCCTGTCTGGAAAGCGTCTCCCACCTGACCTACCCGTCCGTCCGCACCATCCTCGTGGACAACGGCAGCGAGCCGCCCCTGGCGGAGGCGGTGGCCGCACGCTTCCCGATGGTGGAGCTGCTGCGGCTGCCGCAGAATCAGGGCTTTGCGGGCGGCTATAACGCGGGCATCGAGGCAGCATTGGCCGGGGATGCGGAGGCGCTGTTTCTGTTGAACAACGACGCCATCGTCGCTCCGGACGCACTTGACCACCTGATGGCAGCGCTCTCTGAAGCCCCAGACGTGGGGATGGCGGCCGCCAAGGTCTATTACGCTGGCGACCCGCAGCGCATCTGGACCGTCGGAAACAACCTCGACCTCTTTCTGGATGTGAAGGACGGCGGAGAGAAGCAAATCGACACCGGCCAATGGGCGAAGCCGCGCGATATTGAGTTCGCGCCCTTTTGCGCCGTGCTGCTGCGCCGGGCGGCCGTTGAGCAGACTGGCCTGCTTGATGAGCAGTTCTTCCTCTACTACGAAGACCTTGACTACTGTCGCCGCTTGAAGGCCGGAGGGTGGCGGCTGCGCTTCTCCCCGGAGGCCCACGTCTGGCATGATGTGTCGCTCAGCAGCGGCGGCCGAGACAGTCCGATGGAACGCTACTACATGGCCCAGAGCAGCGGCCGTTACTTCCGCAAGCACGGCGGCGGGGTGCGCATGCTGGCCATCGTGCCGTTCCGCTCCGCCAGCGCACTGCGGACGACCGGGCGGCTGGCGAGGGGCGGCCGCTGGGGCGCTCTACGCGCGTATTGGACCGGTCTCAGCCGCGGCTGGCGCACCGGCCAGGCAACCGCGCCGCCACCTGACTGGGTGACCGGCAAGAAGAACTGAACGTAGGCTGATTGGACGCTGCGAACCGTTTACAGGGCCTGACAGACCCCGGTTGATTATTATCGGTGAGACATTTGCCAGCGCGGTTTGATCTATCTGTACGCCTGTGCTACCCTTCGGCCATTATTCATTGGCATTATTCTTATTATTCATCATCCCAGGCTTGATTGTTGCAGAGGGCCGCGTGGCCCAGACGTTTGACCGACAACTGAAGACGACCGCAGGCGACCGGTGACCGCAAGCAGATGAGGGGCAGAGAGGGACCCCACCACCGGCCACAGACGGCAAACAGACCGGGCGAAACGTTGGGCCAGTGGGCAGGGCGAGTGTAGGATGGTGAATGCATATGGATGCGTTCACCTTTTTTGTTTCTTGCCCAGCAGCGCAAGCAAGGGACGCCGGCGGGGACCCGGCTATCCACATGGGAACACGCGTCGAATTCATTGCTCGAATCATTGGAGCGGCAGTCCTGGCTTTTGCTTTTGGGCTGCTGGGGTCGGAACTGGCTGGAATGTTGGAATTCCCGCCGCTGTGGCCCATGCTGGGCCTGGGCGCGATAGGAGCCATCCTCGGCTTCCTCTTCACCCCCCTGCTGACCATTCGGCCCATCAACTACGCCCGGACTCAACTTTCCGACATGCCGTTGGAAAGGCTGCTGGCGTTGATGATCGGTATCTTCTTTGGCCTCATCGCCGCAGCACTCTTCTCCATCCCGCTCTCCCGCCTGCCGTCGCCCTTTGGCGAGATCCTGCCGCTGGCGGCCGCGCTGGGCTTCTGCTACCTGGGCGCGGTATTGATGGTCAGTCGCTATGGCGATATCAAGGATGTGGCCAGCAGTGCGTGGCCCTTTCGAGGTCGGACGGCTCAGGTGGAGCAGGAGATAGCGGCAGCCAGTGCAGCCGCCGCCATCGCACCCGCTGAGTCCCCGGTCATCCTGCTGGACACCAGTGTCATCATCGACGGCCGTGTGCTCGATATCAGCCGCACCGGATTCATCCTGAGCGAGCTGATTGTGCCCAACTTCATCCTCAAGGAGCTGCAGCATATTGCCGACAGTTCCGACAGCCTCCGCCGCAATCGCGGCCGCCGGGGGCTGGAGATCCTGGGCCTGCTGCAGAATGAGTCGCCGGTGCCCATCTCATTCACCGACCAGGACATTGCCTCGATTCCCGACGCCGACAGCAAGCTGGTGGGTCTGGCCCGGCAGTTGAACTGTCCGATCATGACCAACGACTACAACCTCAACCGCGTGGCGGAACTGCAAGGGGTGATCGTGCTCAACATCAACGACCTGGCCAATGCGGTCAAGGCCGCCTTCCTGCCCGGCGAAGAGCTGCGAGTGAACATCATCCAGGAAGGCAAGGAGTACGGTCAGGGCGTTGGCTATCTGGAGGACGGCACGATGGTGGTGGTTGAGGATGGCTACAAGCTGATCAACAGCACCCACAACGTGACGGTGACCAAGGTCTTGCAGACGGCCGCCGGGCGTATGATCTTTGCCAAGCCCTGACCAGTGTGACCTTGAAGGTCCCAGCGATCTTCGAGTCCGACACGAACTCCGTCAGGTCCAAGAGTGTGTATAATCATAGGTTCGGAAAGCGTTCGCGCCGACCGGATAATATTGTTACGGTCGCCACTCATTTTGGGTCCAGGCCCGATCGTCTGGCGCACACGTGGAGTTTTGCATGTCGCTACGAATCTACAATGTGTTGACCCGGCAGAAAGAGACGTTTCAGCCGCTGACATCCGGCAAAGTAAATATGTATGTCTGTGGGCCGACCGTCTATGACTACTCCCACATCGGCCACGCCAAGACATACGTCGGCTTCGATGTGATCGCTCGCTATCTGCGCTACAGCGGCTACGATGTGCTGTACGTCCAGAACATCACGGACGTTGGTCATATGCTGGACACCGGCGAGGACCGGATTCTGAAGAAGGCACGACAGCTTTCTGCGGGTCCGATGCAGATCGTGGAGACCTACGCCCGAGCCTACTATGCCGACATGGACGCGCTGGGTGTGCAACGGGCCGACATCAGCCCGCGAGCCAGCGGCCATATCCCGGAACAGATCGCCATGATCGAAACGCTGATCGAGAAGGGCCACGCCTACGAGGTCGACGGCTCGGTCTACTTTGACGTCAGCACGGATGAGGATTACGGCAAGCTGAGCGGCCGCATCGTCGAAGAGTTGGAAGAAGGCACGCGAGTTGCGGTGCGCGAAGAGAAACGTCACCCGGCTGATTTCGCCCTCTGGAAGAAGGCCGACCCGGAACACATCCTGCGTTGGGCCAGCCCGTGGAGCGAAGGGTATCCCGGATGGCACATCGAATGCTCCGCCATGGCCGCCAAATACCTCGGCCCGACATTCGATATTCATGGTGGCGGCATCGACAACATATTTCCCCACAATGAGTGCGAAATCGCCCAGAGCGAGTCTGCCCACGGCGCGGCCTATGCCAACTACTGGATGCTGACCGGCTCGCTGACGCTGGACGGCATCAAGATGAGTAAGAGCCTGGGCAACACGCTGACCATTCAGGAAGCGCTGGCCCGCTGGCGACCAGAGGCAATCCGCACGTTCATTCTCTCCAGCCATTACAGCAACCCGATTGACTTCTCCGACGAGGCAGTCGAAGCGGCCCACAAAGGGTGGCAGCGTATTTGGGGGGCAGTTAATCTCATACGAGAGCAGCGCCGTCGGGCCGAGGCAGGCGATGCCGACTCGGCCGTCCTGAAGCTGGTGGAGGAAACAAAGGCGCTGTTCATCGAGAAGATGGACGACGATTTTAATGCCCCTGCCGCGCTGGCCGTGCTGCAGGAGTACACTCGGCAGGTGAATACGCTCCTCAACGAAAGCGGCCCGCACACGGAAGGCAGCCTGGCGGCGCTGGATGCGCTGTACAGCGAGCTGGGCGGTGACGTGCTGGGCATTGTGCCCGACGCAGTGGTGGGCGGCGGCGACGCGGAGCGCGAGAATGGACTGGTGCAGCTGCTGATTGCACTGCGGGCCCAGGCCCGCGCCAACAAGGATTGGGCCACCTCCGACCAGATTCGTGACGAGTTGAAGGCATTAGGCGTGATATTGGAAGACAGAGCCGATGGCACCATCTGGAAAGTCGGCTGAAGCACTGGTCCGGCGTCATCCGGTCCTGGAAGCATTGCGCGACGGCCGTCGTGAGATAGACCGGCTGTGGGTGGCGGCCGGAAAAGAAGACCGCGAGCTGACGCTCATTCTGGACGCTGCTCGCGAATTGGGCACACCCACCGAACTGACCGACAAGCAGACAATCGACCGCCTGGCCCAGCGGTATCAGGTCGACAGCAAGCACCAGGGTGTGCTGCTGGAGACCGGCCCGTATGTTTACAGCGATCCGCGCACGATGCTGGAGACGGCCGCCACCCAGGGCGAAAAACCTCTGCTGCTTCTGCTCGACCTGGTGCATGGCCTGCAAAACGTGGGTAGCCTCTTGCGGACGGCCGAGGCGATCGGCGTCCACGGCGTCATCATCCAGGATCGGCGCGCACCCGACATTACGCCAACTGTCGTCTCCTACGCTGCGGGCGCAACCGAGCATCTGCTCATTGCCCGCGAAACCAACCTGGTCCACACGATGAAGTGGCTCAAGGACCAGGACGTCTGGCTGGCGGGGATGGATCTGCATGAGACAGCCCAACCGCTGGGACGGGTGGACCTCAACCGCTCGCTTGGCATTGTGGTCGGCCATGAGGGGGACGGCTTGCGGCGACTGGTGCGGGATACCTGCGACTTTCTGGTCGAGCTGCCGATGCGTGGCCGGGTCGATTCGCTCAATGCGGCCGTAGCTGGCTCGGTGTTGCTCTACGCCGCCTGGCAGGCGCGTGGATTCGCCCCTTAGCCATCCATCGGACTTATCAGGAGGACCCGGACAGAAGCGACTTATGAACGAACCGACCGTCATCAAACAAGCATGTGCCCGCATTCCTACCGAGTTCGGCGAGTTTACGCTGTGCCTCTATCACAACTCGCTGGACGACAAAGAGCATATGGCACTGCTGGCGGGCGAGGTAGATGGTCGCGAAGATGTCATGGTGCGGGTCCACTCGGAATGTTTCACCGGCGACGTGCTCGGCTCGCTGCGCTGCGATTGTGGCCCGCAGCTGGAAGCAGCCATGTCGCTGATTGCCGAAGAAGGCACAGGGATCGTCCTCTACATGCGCCAGGAAGGGCGGGGCATCGGACTCCTGGAGAAGCTCCGCGCCTACAATCTGCAAGACCTCGGCTACGACACCGTAGAAGCCAACTTGATGCTCGGCCACCAGCCAGACCTGCGCGACTACCGTCTGGCGGCGCTCATCCTGAAAGACCTCGGCGTCAGATCGGTGCGGCTGCTGACCAACAATCCGGAGAAGATCATCGGGCTGGAAGAGGCCGGACTGCCCGTCAGTGAGCGGTTGCCCTTACAAACGGGCATGACGGCCGAAAACGAGACGTATTTGCGCACAAAAGTGAAGCGTATGCGGCACCTGCTCGATCTGGGCCAGCAGCTGGACAGCACCCCCAATATCAAGCCCTTGGTGGCCCCAGAGACGGCCGCTCCGCCAACCGATGCTCCGGCCGACGCTTTTGCCGAGATAGTAACGGTGCCTGCTGCGCACGACGGTCGTCCGTTTGTCACGCTGACCTACGCCCAAAGCCTGGATGGCTCCATCGCCGCCCGCCGGGGGGAGATGACGCTTATCAGCGGGCCGGAGGCGATGATCCTGACCCACCGGATCCGTGCCGCGCATGATGCGGTGTTGGTCGGTATCGGCACCGTGCTGAGCGACGACCCGCAGTTGACGGTCCGTTTGGTGGACGGCCACAATCCGCAGCCAGTGGTGGTCGACAGCCAGCTGCGCTTCCCGCTGTCAGCTCGCATCCTGCGCGACGGCGTCATGCCCTGGATCGCTACGACAGCCGCCGCCGACCCCGTACGCCAGCGCAAATTGGAGCAGGCGGGCGTCAAGATTCTCTGCCTGCCCGCCAGCCCGGACGGTCGCGTGCGTCTGGATGAGCTGCTGCGCGAGCTGAGTCGTGAGGGCATTGGCAGCGTCATGGTAGAGGGCGGCGCGTCGATTATCAGCGGGTTCCTGACCCACCATCTGGCCGACCGGCTGGTGCTGACCATTGCCCCACGCCTGCTGGACGGCCTTAATGCCGTCGAAGGTCTGCGGGTGAACGGCGACCTGTTCCCCTACCTTCCCCACCCCACATACCGGGCGCTGGGCGAAGATGTGATTTTGTTCGGCGACTTGGATTGGGGCGAGTAGGCAGCGTCCATCTCGTCTGAATGTCCCGCCCTGACGACCTGACCCACCACAGCACCACGTTAGCAAAATTGACAGTCTTCGTCCGATGGCGATATAATACAGTTTCTAGATGCCCTGGTGGCGGAATTGGCATACGCGGTAGGTTGAGGGCCTATGCCCTTTGGGCGTGGAGGTTCGAGTCCTCTCCAGGGCACTAACGCCAGAACTCTTGAAATGGGGGTTCTGGCTTTTTTGCTGCAAGATGAAGGGAGCGTTGTGAAACATTGCGCTGCGGCGGCGCCATTTGCAGGAATAGACTGCCGGGCTGCCTTGACATGGCCGCCGCAATCCTTATAATCCACGCCAATCGATAACAACCAACACGCTGAACGGGACGAGTAGCCGGGCGATGCCGATAATCGCTTGCCGGTTCGAGAGAGGTGGAGGGCCAGAGGCTGTGAGCCGCCACCAACCAGGCACCGGCGAAAACCCCCCGTGAGTGGCGTGCCCAACGCCGGGAAACCCCGGTCAGTAAGCGCGTCCGGCTGGCCCCGTTACCGGCCACCATGAGGGCAAGTCTGGAAGCCAGATTTGTCGAAATTGGGTGGAACCGCGCCGCCATCGCCCCAATCGAGGTGATGGCGTTTTTGTTTGTATCAAGAGCAATGGTCGGCTAAAGGCCGGCAGCGAAGGAGAATGGGCTGATGTTTGAGGGAAAGCGTATTCCAGTAGGCGTATTGGGCGCAACAGGCACAGTGGGCCAGCGCTTCATTGAGCTGCTGATTGACCACCCCTGGTTCGAGGTCGTAGCTGTGACCGGCTCCGACCGCACGGTGGGCGAGCCATATGGCGACGGCGTTAACTGGCGCATGGCGGGCGATGTGCCGGAGGCGGTAGCCGGATTGATCGTCCAGCCGACCAGCCCTGACCTGGCGCTGCCGGGCGAACCGCCCATCGTTTTCTCCGCCCTGCCAACGGCCGAGGCGCGCAAGTGGGAGCCTGAGTTTGCCAAGGCGGGCTTCGCTGTCATCACCAATGCGTCCGCCTTCCGGATGACCCCGACCGTCCCCCTGCTCATTCCGGAGATCAACCCCGACCACACGGCGCTCATCGAGGTGCAGCGGGCCAGATCCGGCTCTAACGGCTTCATTGTCGCCAGCCCCAACTGTTCCACCACTAGCGCTGTGCTGCCACTCAAGGTATTCGACGACACCTTCGGCGTGTCCGAGGCCATCATGGTCACCATGCAGGCGATCTCCGGCGCAGGCTATCCGGGCGTGTCGGGCATGGATATCATGGACAACGTCGTCCCCTACATCGGTGGCGAAGACGAGAAGCTGGAGAACGAACCGAAGAAACTGCTGGGCCGGGTGGCGGACGGACAGATGGAACTGTCCCCCATCACCCTCAGCGCCCAGGCCAACCGGGTGCCGGTGATCGACGGCCATGTGGCCAGCGTCTCGGTCAAGCTGCGTAATCCGGCGACGGCCCAAGAGGCGATTGAAGCGCTGGAAGCGTGGCGGCCGCCCGCCATCTGCGCGGAGCTGCCGTCGTCACCCGACCGGGTGCTAGTCTACCGCCACGAACCGGATCGCCCCCAGCCGCGCCTCGACCGGGACACGGAGCAAGGTCTGGCGTGGACTGTCGGCAAAGTACGGCGGTGCCATGTGCTGGACATCCGCTACCTGGCGCTGACCCACAACACACTGCGCGGCGCGGCCAGCGGGTCGCTGCTGAATGCGGAGTTGTTGGTGGTGCAGGGGTATTTGAAGTAGTCCAGCACTCAATTAGACTGATAGTCAGATAACCGGGTAGCCGGGTCAGGTTGACTGTACGTGGTCGTATTGCAGGCCGCGCAAGCGCCATCAAACGACTAACAGACGCCTGCTCTATGGCGTCACCGTCAGCGAGTCGGGCAGATAGCCGGGCACGATCTGTACCCAACTGTTGCCCACTTGCAGCGGGAACGGGTTGCCGTCGGCGTCGGTGAAGGTCAGCATGTCACCGCGCCCTTCGCGGTGCCAGGTGACGTTGTACTGCTGCCCATCGCGGAAGACCACCGCCGGGCCATTGCCCCAGAGCTGAATCTCAATTGACAGGGCGGCACAAACGCCGTTGTTGATCTGCTCGCAAATCTCCGGATCGTTGACGTGGTATGGCGTCAGGTAGATGACATTGGCCACCGTCACCTGCTCTTCCGTGTTGGCGTCCAGATGCTCTTCGAAATCCATCCAGCGCCGGTAACGGCCGATCTCCTCGTCATAGACCCATTCGATCTTTTCAGTCTTGTAGTCGATGTTGATCGTGCCGGCGGGCGTACCTCCGGCAGGCGGTTCCTCGGTGAAGGCGTTGAAAGTGGTGATGCGCGGCGGCGTGTTCAGCCCTTTCTCCTCGATATCAAACCACAGCTCGGCCGGACGAGCGTAGAGCGTGTGCTCGAATGGCTTGGTCTCGTCTCCGGTGCGGTAGAAGCCGCCCTCGTTGGAGCGCAGCAACCGGTCACTGAAGTCAGATTCATTAAGGCGGCGATTGACGCCCACACTGGCCCCGGAATAGGCCAGCATCGCGTCGTACATGGCCGGCAGCTCCACGTCGACCAGCCGCGCACTGCGAATCGGACCAACATTGACCGGCACGGTGTCGTAGAAGAGCGCCGTGAAGCGTGTGACCGCCCCTTCGGTCCAATGTTCGAAAACGATGTCGGCATCGTTGAGGCCCGCCTGCGGCCGAGTATAGTCAGCCGGGGCGTTAGCGAGCTTGATCAGCAGCGGCCGTCTGTCCAGGTCAGCCGGGTCGGCCACCAGTTCGCCGGTGAACGGGTTGCGCCCAGCGAAATCCTCTGGCCGCTCCAAAATGAGCACATCGGGGGTGGCCGTGACGTCGGGCGTCGGAGGCGGCGCCTCAGTGGGTGGCGGGGCCACGGTGGGCGGCGGCGGCAGCGTGTTGACGACCACGGGCGGCAGCGTGGCCGGGGGCGCCTCAGTTGGCACCTCGGTGGGCGCGACAGCGGCGATGACCGGCGTGTTGGTCGCCTCGCCGACGGTGGCGGCCGAAGTGGGCGGAGGCGGTACGGTCAGGGCAACATCGTCACTGCCACCACAAGCGGTCAGCATCAGGACGATCAGGACAGGGAAGGCAAGACGTTTCCACATAGTTTTCTACTTATCCGCGATCCCTTGACCGAAGCGCCCTGCTGCTGTTTGGCCGAATTGTCTGTAGCGCGATTTGCTAAATCGCGCCCACAGAGACGATTTGGCGGCAAATCCGTCCTACAGACGCCTGGGCAATTTTCTGGGATCGCGTATCGGAGCCAGGTAGACATGGTTCTCATCCCACCACCGGATCCAGATGACGACCCCATCCTTCTCCAGATACCATTTGCCGTCCACCTGAAACAACTCCTCGCCTTCGGCAAGGTCATCGATCGGCGGCGGTGCTTCGCTCAGGATCTTTTCCAGTTTGTTTTGTGAATTATCGTCGTCCATGGACCCATCATAGACCACGCCCGGCCCAAAAACGGCAACAGGGCAGCAGCCTAACGCAGCACCAACGACGCGACGACTTCTAATTGTCCTTACTTCTCAGGGACGCTCAAGGGTGTTGATTGGTTCCTCATAATTGCTCGGCCAGCGACTCCAGCAGGAAGAAGTCGGACAATGGCTCGCGATACCCTGCCGGATGGAACTCCCCGGTCGGGCGGTCGAGCAGGTAACGCCCGATCACCTCGCCGCGCTGGATGCGACAAAGTGCCTCCACCAGCCGGTCGACGTCCTCGGTGTTGTTGTAACATCCAAAGCTCATCCGCAGCATACCGGGCATCTCCGACCTGTCGCCGCCCAACATCTTGTCGCGCCAGGTGCGAGCCCGTGTGTCATCCATCTGCAGCAGGTGGACGACATAGGGATGGGCGCAGAAACAGCCACTGCGCACGCCAATGCCTGCTTCGTAGCCGAGAATGGCAGCCAGCAGGAAGTGGCTGATGCCTTCAACGTTGAACGGGATGACGCCCACTTTTTCGGCCGCCCGCGCCGGATCGGTCTCGCCATAGATGCGCATACCGGGCACCTGTGGCAGCTGCTCCAGGGCGTAGCGCACCAACGTCTCCTCGTGGGCGGCCACAGCATCCATGCCCACATTCATCAACACCTGCGCCGCAACGGCCGTGGCTACAGCGCCGACCACGTTGGGACTGCCGGCTTCGTCACGGTCAGGCGCCCCGGCCCAATGGACTTCATCCAGGGTGACAACGTCGACCGTGCCCCCACCCCGATACTCCGGCTCGCCCTGCAAGAACAGCTCAGTCGGGCCGACCAGCGCCCCGGTGCCGAACGGGGCGTACATCTTGTGGCCGGAAATAGCCACAAAGTCGAGATGCTCCGGGTCATCGAGCGGCCGCATGTTCACCTGCCGGTGGGGAGCAAGCTGGGCGGCGTCGACGAAGATGCGTGCGCCCGCTTCGTGCGCCTTGCGAGCCAGCCGGTGGATCGGCTGGATGAAGCCGCTGACGTTGGACGCGCCCGTGACGGCCACCAGCGCCACCCGGTCGCCGTAGAGCGCCAGTTGATGGTCGAAGTCGTCCTCGTCCAGGCGTCCTTCCGGCGTCGCCTTGATATGGACGACGTGCGCCCTGTGTCGCCAGGGCAGATCGTTGGAGTGGTGCTCAAGCTGGGTGCTGAGAACGACTGCGTCGTCGGCAAACGGGTAGCGGTAGGCCAGCTTGTTGATCGCCTCGGTGGTGTTCTTGCCGAAGATGACGGTATGGGTGGCCGGGTCTGCGCCCAAAAAACGGCCGATAACCTCATGTGCCTGGTCATAGGCCACGGTGCTGAGACGCGACTTGAAGCCAGTGCCCCGGTGGACGCTGCTGTAGTACGGCAGAAACCGGTCGATCGCCTCAAGGACGTCGACAAACGACGGCGTGGAGGCGGCATTGTCCAGGTTGACGTAGGTGACCTCACGGCCGTCAAGCAGGGGAATGGTCCGGTCGAGGCCGACGATGCGGCTGCGCAGGGAGTCAGTGGGTTGGTGGTTCATGGTGGTCCTTGGTGGAGTCGTCGCTGTCGACCTTCCACTTCTCGATGATAAATGCGATTACGATTGGCCGAACCCGGTGTCGTCGTCGCTATCGATCTTGCCGACCATCAAAGCGATAACGACTGCGGCTGCCCGGCGAACGCTACAACTCTTGCCGCCCTTCCAGCGCCCGGCTCAGGGTAATCTCGTCCGTGTACTCCAGGTCCCCACCCACGGGCAGGCCGCGGGCCAGACGCGTCAGGCGGATAGGATAGTCGGCCAGCCGCCGCTGCAAGTAGAGCGCCGTCGATTCACCCTCCAGCGTCGGGTTGGTGGCCAGGATAATCTCGTTGAAGTCGCCGAGGCGGACGCGCTCGACCAACTCATTGACCCGCAAGTCTTCCGGGCCGATACCTTCCACGGGCGAGATTGCCCCGTGGAGCACATGGTAACGACCGTTGTAGGCTCGCGAGCGTTCGACGGCCAACACATCCAGCGGCTCCTCGACCACACACAGCAAGCGACTGTCGCGGGTCGTGTCTTCGCAAATGGGGCAGGGATTGTCCTCGGTAATGTTGAAGCAGACCGAACAGAGTGTGGTGCGCTCTTTCAACTCCTGCAGCGCTGTCGCCAGCTCTACCGCCTGGGTGTCGCCGCCACGCAGCAGGTAAAAGGTCAGACGTGAAGCCGACTTGGGACCGATGCCCGGCAGCCGGGCGAACTCATCGATGAGCCGCTGGACCGAGCGCGGCAGCACGGGCGTGGCCACGGCCTAACCGCCCAGCCCCAGCCCGCCGAGCAGGCCGTCCATGCCGCCTGCACCGCCAGTGATCGACTCCATACGCTGCGCAGCCATCGCCTGGGACTGCTCAATGGCCGAATTGACGGCCGCCACGAGCATATCCTGGAGGAACTCAGTCTCCTCGCCAGTCAGCAGGTCGGGGTCGACCTCAATCGCCTGGACGCGCTGATGACCGGTGATGACCACGGTAATGGCCCCACCGCCGGCGGTGACGGTGACTGTCTCATTTTCCAATGCCGACTGCGCCTCGGCCATCTCCTGCTGCATCTGCTGCACCTGGGCCAGCATATTGCCGGGGCTGCTCTTCGATTTCTTCGGTTTGTTGTGAAAGGATCGTTTTGCCATAGGTTCCTCTTTATACGGCCCAGCCGGCCGCTACTCTTCGCGCACGATGCCACCCAGTTCGCGAGCCAGGTCCTGGAACTCGTCCTTCTGGATGGGCACGGCGTACTCACTGGTAACCACCGACCGGATGGTGGCGGCTGAATTTGTGTGGGCGCGCAGCGCGGCGGTCAGAGCCGCGGCGGCGCCTTCGGTCGTGTCAAATTTGTGCCTGAATATCGGGAAGTCGAAACCGACCACGACGGACATTCCTTCAAGCGCCAGCGGTTTAGCCATCGCCATCAACGGCGGCAGGTTCTTGTTCTGCTGCCCGAGTTGAACGATGATGCTGGGCCAGACGGTCTTTACCTGCTCCAAGTCGAGCACGGTTTCCGCGGCGGCAGGCGGCGCTCCGGCTGCGGCGTCGGCCGCCGGGTCGGACCGTTTCGCCCGGGCCGGAGGCGTGGCAGACGGATCGTCAGTTGGCGGTGGTGGTGGAGTGGCGGCTTTGGCGGCCGATGGCTTATCCACTTTCATGGCCGCTGGCCTTGCCGTCGCACGTGATTCCGGCGTCGGGGCAGGCGCAGCCTGCTGCTGAACCGGGTCGGGCGTCGCTTGCGGCGGCGCGGTCGGGATGGGAACAGCGGCCGTCTTCGGTGCGGCATCGACCACCAGCTCCAGAAAAGCCAGCTCCAGCGGCAGCTGCGGCTGCCAGTTGGCGGCCGGCTGCACCGACGCTTCATGGAAGCGACGCACCGCGTCAATGAGCGTCCGGCGGGGGGCACGCTGGGCCTGCTGCATCATCGTCCCGTGACGTTCAGCCGGGCCATCTAGCGCGATTCGCTGGCCTGCCGCTTGCAGCAGTAGCAGGTCGCGCAAATAGGCCACCATCTGGCGGGCGAACTGGCGGGCGTCGGCGCCGGAGACCAGTGCCTCGTGAATCGTGTCCAGCCCGTGAGCCGGGTCGGCGTCGAGCCACGCCTGGGTCAGCTCGGCCACTGCCGCGTCCGGCGCAGTCCCCAGCACAAGCTGCGCCCGGTCGAGCGTAATCGTGTCGCCGGGAGCGACGAAGAGCTGATCGAGCAAACTCTCGCCATCGCGCAAGCTGCCGCCCGCCTGCCGGGCAATCAGATCCAGCGCTGCCGGTTCAACTGTCAGCGACTCATTCTCAGCCAGAAACTCCAACCGCCCGGAAATCTCACCGATGGTCAACAGCCGGAAGTTATACTGCTGGCAGCGCGACTTGATGGTCAGCGGCACCTTGTGCTCTTCGGTGGTAGCCAGCACGAAAATGGCGTGGGCCGGCGGCTCTTCCAACGTCTTGAGCAGCGCGTTGAAAGCGGCCGTCGAGAGCATGTGGACTTCGTCGATGATGTAAACTTTGTAGCGGCCCTGACTGGGCGCGAAGTTGATTTTGTCCCGCAAGCTGCGAATGTCGTCGACGCCGGTGTTGGATGCGGCGTCGATTTCAATCAGGTCCAGAAAGCGCGCTTCGTTGACGGCGATGCAGTTGGCGCAGGTGTCATCGGGCCGGGCCGCGGGATCGTCGCTCAGGCAGTTGACCGCCTTGGCCAGCAGCCGGGCCATCGTCGTCTTGCCGGTGCCACGTGGTCCGCAGAACAGATAGGCATGGCTGACACGGTCGGCCGTCACGCTGTTTTGCAGCGTGCGGGTGACGTGTTCCTGGCCAATGACCTGTTCAAAGCGGGCGGGCCGCCATTTACGGGAAAGTGCTTGTGACATGCTGGTTTTTGGCTGAATAGGCGAGTGCGCCGATAGAAAGTTAGTGTAGCACCGGGGGGTAGCCTGGGCAAGGTTGCTAAGGTGCCGCGGTCTGGTCCATCCAGCGTCGCGCGGCGCAAAACCGCCCCTCGACGGCCGTCCGTCAATCGTCGATAATAGCTGCCATGATTCTCCACATTGTCTCGCGTGCGGAATGGGAAGCGGCCGTTCAGAGCGGGGTCGCCTATGAAACGCCATCGCTGAAGGACGAAGGGTTCATCCACTGTTCGACGGCCGCCCAGGTGCTTGGCCCGGCCAATGAGTTCTATCGTGGGCAGGACGAGCTGGTGCTGCTGGTCATCGACCCCGACAAGTTGACGGCCGAACTCGTCTACGAAGATTGCTACGAGACCGGCCAGGCGTTCCCGCACATCTACGGGCCGCTCAATCTTGAGGCGGTCGAGCGTGTCGTGGATTTTCCGCCAGAGCATGACGGGACATTTCAGCTGCCGTCGTTGTAGCCTATGCTGGGATTGACCCTGGTCGGGCTGTGTGGGTTAACGCCGGTCAGGGCAGCAGCAGCGTCTGGATCACTTCATCCGGGGAAAGCGCCAGGAGCGGGGAAGTGCGGGTAGAGTCCTGCGGCTCCAGCTTCCCAACCTCGGCCGTCAGCAGGCGGCTCGTGGTCAGGACGCGGACGGCCGTCGCTTCGCCCCGCCGTCCAAGCGCCACGGCAGGCGAGCGGCGGGCGGCCAGCGCCTTCCCTTTCTGATTCGGCTTCGCGGGCACGGCTACCATCTCTGGCAGCAGCGACCGCGCATAACCGTCTTCCAGCACCAACAGCAGCGCCTCATCCGGCGCGGCATAGGCGGCGGTCGTCACCCGGTCAATCTTCTCCCCCTGGCCGCAGTTAAGCGCCACCACGCCGCTGCTGGGCAGGTCGCCCACGGGCCACCGTGCCCCGCGCCGATTCTCCGTCACCGCCACCACCTCATCCGTCCGCGCCGCGCCCCCGACCAGCACCGGAATGCCCGGCAGCGCCGTCTCGAATTGGTACGGCAGCGGCCCGGCAATGTTGGCCGCCAGAATGTCCAGCGGGTAGGCGCGGATGAAGCCGGTGGAGGTGACGATCAGCAGCCGTTCGGCGTCCTGCATGGCCGACCAGTTGGCGACCGCGCAGACGACCTCACGCTGGGCCAGCCGGTGCAGATCGCCCAGCCCCAGCCCCAGCTTCTGCGACTCGATCAGTTCGCGGGCTGTGGCCAACAGGAAGCGGTAGCGCGTCGTCAGGAGCAGGAGTTGGTCGTCCGGCGGCGCGACCAGCGCCCGTCGCACCGGCCACTCCGGCAGGGCGGGCGCGGCTGGCAGTCCCGCGTAGATGGCGGCCGTCAGCGGCGTGGGCGTCAGGGCGTCGAGCGCTGGCTCGCCCAACAAGACGACCGCCACCTCGTCATCGGCGGCCGCTTCAGCCAGCTCGGCCTGTTCGGCCAGCTCAATGCGCCGCTGCAGCAGCCCCAGATTGACCTGCTTCACCTTCATTTGGGCGCCGGCAGCGTGGGCGGCATGGTCGAACTCGGCCGCGGTGTGGGCCTGCAAGTCGATCTCCCCCTGTGCCTGGCGGTAGGCGGAGATGCCCAGCCCCGCCGTCACGCTGCTGAAAGCGTCGATGGAGCGCACCTTTTCCGGCCCGAAGTGGCGGCCGAGCATCTCGTAGAACGCCGGAATCTGGGCCGAGCCGCCGGTGCGAATGATGCTGTCGATCTGCTCCGGCCCCAACCCCGACGCCGCGACCGTGGCCAGCAGCTCCTCCTCGATATCCCGCATCTCGCTGCGGATCAGCCCCTCGAACTCAGTGCGGGTGACGAACTCGCGCACGCTGAACCCGTCGCCGTCCAGGTGAATGGGTGCGCCACGCTTCTCCGACAACTGGCGCTTGGCCGCTTCAACCGTGTCGAACATCCGCAGCCCGTAGTTGCCGCTGACAAAGCTTTGCAGCGCCTCAATCTGATGGCGGCGCTGGGCGGTGCGGGCAATCGTGCGCAGGATCTCCCGGTTCTCGACGGCGTTCAACTCCAGAATCGTTTGCCAGTCGGAGAAGGTGTCGTAGATCCAGTGGGGGACGGTCAGCGCCTTGTGGCGCGGGCCGTACTGGCTGCCTTCGCCGAAGTGGCGGGGCAGCTTGTGGCGCACCAGCTTCTGGTCGAATACATCACCCGCGATGGGAATACCACCCGTCGCCAGCACGGCCCGGTCCGGCCCACCCAGCCGCATGATGGTGATGTCGAGCGTGCCGCCGCCAAAGTCGAACACCAGCACGTTTTCCGGCGCGTCGAGGGTTTGCTCGTAGCTGTAGGCGGCCGCCACCGGCTCCCGCTGCAGATAGACCGTTTCGTACCCGGCACGGAACGCCGCCTGCAGCAGCCGCGCTTCGGCCAGCCGGTCGGCCGCCGGGTCGGTGGCAAAGTGGACGGGCCTTCCCAAAACCACCTCGTTGAACGTCTGGCCCAGAAGCCGCTCCGCCCGCCGCTTCGTCACCGTCAGATAGAGCGCGATCAGATTTTCCAGCGAGTAGTAGAACTGGCCGACGACCGTGCCGGGATAGCTCTTGTCGCGCAGCCCGGTCTTGATGGAGAGGAACAGCCGGCCCGGCGACAGCGCGTCGGCCCAGGTGTAGACGTCGGTGACGTAGTAGACCTCGTCGGCGATGACCTCGATTTCGCCCACCCAGATCTTCTGCATCTTCACCGGGCGGCCGATGTTCTGCTCAAAGTAGAGGTCCAGCGCCTCGCGGCCGATGTGGATGCCCTGCTCAGTGGTCAGGTAGAGCGCGGTGCGGGCCACGCGGGGGTTGGGGGCGGCCGGGTCCAGCGGCAGCACCGTCACCTGCCTCGCCGTCGAAGACGGCCATGCCGCTGTTGGTCGTGCCGAAATCCATGCCGATGATCATGGCCGGCTCCATCCTGGACCAAGTCATCGCTCGAAGACCACCTGCCCGCCCAGCACCGTCATCTCCACGGCCGTCTCCGGGATCGCCTCCGGGTCGATGGCGAATAGGTCCTGCGAGACGACGATGAAGTCGGCCCACTTGCCGGGCGAGAGCGACCCCAGCTGGGCGGTCTTGCCGGACAGATAGGCGGGGGCCATCGTGTAGCCCGCAATCGCCTCGGCCACGGTCAGCCGTTCCTGCGGATACCAGCCGCCGTCCGGGCCGCGGTCCATGTCCTGTCGAGTGACGGCGGCGTAGATGTTCTGGAACGGATCGTACGGGGCTACCGGCGCGTCTGACCCCAGGGCCAGCACCGTGCCCTGGTCGAGCAGCGAGCGGAAGGCGTAGGCGTAGCGGGCGCGATCGCCCCAAACACGGTCAGCCGTCGGCCAGTCGGTCTGCAAATGGACTGGCTGCATCGAAGCGGCGATGTGATGGGAGGCCAGCCGGGGGATGTCGTCGGGGTGGATCACCTGGACGTGTTCAATGCGCTGCGGCATGGGCAGGGCGTGGGCGGCGTCGCGGTAGGTGGTGGTCCATTCAGCCATGACGTCGATCACATCCCGTACCGCGCGGTCGCCGATGGCGTGGACGGTAATGGGAAAGCCCGCGTGACCCGCCTCGGTGATGAGCTGCCACAGCTCGTCACTGCCGGTGACGATGACACCGGTGTTGCCGGGGTCGTCGTCGAACGGGGCCAGCATCGACGCCGTGCGAGATCCCATCGTCCCATCGGCAAATGCCTTCATGTGCCCCAGCCACAGCCGGTCGTCGCCGAAGCCCGCTTGCAGCCCCAGCTGGGCCGCCTCCGGCAGATAGTCGCTGGCTATGTTGAAGTGGACGCGCAAGTTCAGCCGCCCCGCCCGGTGAAGCGCCTGGAAAATTTGCAGGCTCTGTCGCCCTTCCCGCTCCACGCGAAAATCGTGGATGCCGGTCAGCCCCAGCGCGTTGGCTTCGGCCATCGTCTCCTCCACCCAGCGCTGGACCGTGGCCCGGTCGTCGCGGGGAATGTGGGGCTTCACCAGATCGATGGCGTTCCATTCGCTCAGCAGGCCGTTGGGGTGGCCGTCAGCGTCCCGGCCGATGGTACTCTCCGGCGGGTCGGGCGTCTCGCGGCTGATGCCCGCCGCCCGCAGCACCGGGCTGTTGACCCAGATGGTGTGCATATCCATCCGGGCCAGCACCAGCGGGTTGTCGGGGGCCACGGCGTCGAGCCAGGCGGCCGTCGGCCGTTCGTCCCAGAAGCGGTCGTCCCACCCCCAGCCCTGAATCCACTGCCCCGGCTGGGCGGTGACCACCACCTCGCGCAGCGCCGCCGCCAGCGCGTCCAGGCTGTTCAGCCCAAACAGGTTGACTTGTTGTCGGCGCGTGGCCACACCGAGGAAGTGGAGGTGGGCGTCGGTCAGGCCGGGGAGCACCAGACGGCCGCCCGCGTCGATGGTGCGCGTGTCGGACCCGGCCAGTGCCGCGATGTCGTCCGCCGCGCCCACGGCCAGCAAGCGGCCGTCACGCACCGCCAGCGCCTCGGCCCATGGTTGGTCGGGATCGACGGTGTAGATGCGGGCATTGGTAAGAATAAGATCAACGCTCATGATGTCTCCAGATTGGATTGTTGAAGGGCACATTTTGCCGCGGGGTCGTAGGCTCAGACCGGGTGGTCGACGGCCGCTCGCATGACGGCCGGGTCGGGCATCTGGCCGGTCCACAACGCGAACGCTTCGGCCGCCTGGCCCACCAGCATCCCCAGCCCATTGGCCGTGCGACAACCGGCAGCGGCCGCCTGCGCCATCAGCCGGGTTGTGGCCGGATTATAGACCAGATCGTAGACGATAGCCCCGGCGGGAAACGGGACGCTTTCCGGCCAGGGGGAGCGGTCGACCGCAGGCGACATGCCGATGGGCGTGGTGTTGACGATGAGCGGAAAGTCGCTGGCGGCGGCAATCTCCGGCAGGTGCGACCAGCCAAACGCCTGCGCCGGGAGCGTCGTCGCTGGGCGGGCGGGGTCCAACGCGGCCACGACCTCCGTCGCCTGTTCCGGCCGGCGGCTGAACAGCTTGACGCACGCGCCTGCTTGCTGGAGCGCATACACCACCGCCCGCGCCGAGCCACCCGCG
Organism: uncultured Chloroflexia bacterium; assembly: GCA_963715935.1. Lineage (GTDB taxonomy): Bacteria > Chloroflexota > Anaerolineae > Promineifilales > Promineifilaceae > Promineifilum. Next base: position 74,440 of record CAVQSM010000018.1, read on the forward strand.
CCCAGCACCAGACAGTCGCGGCCGTCGACCGGAATGTCGAGCGCGGCCAGATCGGCCCGAAAGCCGCTCCAGTCGGTGTTGTGGCCGCGCAGGATGGCCGGCTCTGCGTCAGGCCCGTCGCCGGGGCGGTCGATGGTGATCGTGTTGACCGCGCCCAACGTTCTCGCCGCATCCGACAACTCGTCGAGCAGCGGCAGCACCGCCTGCTTGTGGGGGACAGTGACATTGGCCCCACGAAAGCCAAGCGCGCACAATCCGCGAACGGCCGCGGGCAGATCGTCGGGCGAAACGGACATAGCGATGTAGGTCAGGTCAAGGTCAAGCGCCGCAGCGGCCGCCTGGTGCATGGCCGGGCTGTGGCTGTGGGCGACGGGGTAGCCGAGGAGGCCGGTGAGGATGGTGGTCATAGTATGGTTGGTGTCGTGGCAAATCTGTCAGAGCCAGATGACACCTACATCATACCGAAGCAAGGCCGGGCCGCGCAAGGATAACCTGCGCTCGGCGGCTATCTCTTCGGAGTGCGTGTGGCTGCTGCGACCCGGCTGTTCTCCGTCGATGCCGCTTGCAGAAGGTAGGAGTTCGACGAGGATGAGTGGACGGTGGCGCAGGTTGCCTACCTGCGCCTGCGGCGGGGGAAGAGGAAGATCGATAGCGACTACGACAACGATAGCGAAAGCGAGTTAGCCGGGGTCGTGATCGTCGTCGTCATCGGTCCGGGTAAGTAGCAGGGTGGTGTTATGTGTGGCAAGATTACGCTACTGAGAGGCTCAGTCTTGTATCGTTGTACTACAACAAATCGCCAAGCCGGGGCTGTGGGCACGATGAAGAAGCCCAACTCAAGAGCCGGGCTTCAATTCCTTCAGATACGCAGCTAATCCATTGAACGGGCCTTCGCTACCATTTCCAGGATTCTAACCAAGTAGTAAACGAGCGTTACTAGCACCAGGGCATCTCTTGCAAACTCCATTAAGTTTCCCATCTTTCACTTCATGCAATTGTTGTAATGACCCGCGTGCTGAATGACGGAATTCTACTTGAAAGCTTGGACACATCGCAAATTGCCCAGGTTAAAACTAGAAATCAATCAAACCACGGCCGCCGCTCAACCTCCCCCCGCAGCAACCGCCACAAAAACGGCGCGCGCAGATGATGGCCCGGCGACAGCGGCGGCAGCGCGTCTTCGGCGAACCAGCCAACGGCCGACACCTCCGGCATGGTCTGCGGCTCTTGCTCGCCCGCGTCAATCAGGAAGACGGCGTGGTAGAAGTGGACCTTTTTCTCGCTGTGCCAGAGGCGGGAGTCGAACACGCCCAGCAGTTCCACCACCGCGCCGTCGATGCCGGTTTCTTCGCGCAGTTCGCGCCACGCCGTCGTGGCCAGCGTCTCGCCGGGGTCGGTGATGCCGCCGGGCAGCGCCCACAGCCCGTCGTCGCTGCGGCGCACCAGCAGCAGCTTGTCGTCCCGGAAGACGGCCGCTTCCCCGCTCGCTGCCGGGCCAATGGAGAACTGGTTGGCGTGGTAGCGGACCAGCAGCTCGGCCGGGTCTGCGCCGTCGAGCAGCGCCGCCAGCCGGGCCGACGCCGCCAGCACCGCCTCATACCGCTCAATGTCGTTGGGGTTGCGGGCGAAGTTGAGGCCGAAGCCGCCAATCTCCCGCAGTTCGTCCGCCAGCGCCCGCAGCAGCCGGTCGTCCGCGTCGCTCATCCCATCTCTCCCAGCGTGTGGAGCACCAGCGCGGCAGCGATGACGGCGGCCGTTTCCGTGCGCAAGATGCGCGGCCCCAGCGTAACGGGATGGATGCCCGCCGCGCCCGCTTCGGCCACCTCGTCCGGCTCGTAGCCGCCTTCCGGGCCGATAAACAGGCTGACCGAACCGCGCTCCTCGGTGGCCAGCGCCTGGGCCAGCCCCAGCCCGGCAGCGTCCTCATACGCCAGCAGCGCCGGTCCTCCCCGCGCCGCTGCTTCGGCCACCGCCTCGCTGAACGCCAACGGAGGGCGCAGCTCCGGCACACGGCCCCGGCCCGCCTGTTCGGCCGCTTCGGTCAGAATGCGCATCCAGCGCGCCTCCCGATCGGCCGTCACTTTGCTTGCGTCACGCACGAGCGAGCGGCGGGTGATGACCGGCACAAAGACCGACACGCCCACTTCCGTCCCCTTCTGCAGCACCCACTCGAACTTGTCCCGCCGCAGCAGGCTCTGGTAGAGGACCAGCGTCGTGGCCGGTTCGCCGGTCGCCTCGCCTCGGGTGCGAATCTCGCCCCGCGCTTTCCGGCGCGTCACTTCGGCCAGTTCGACATCATACGCCGCGCCACGGCCGTCGAGCACCATCACCCGGTCACCCGCACTCAGCCGCAGGACGCGATCGAGCTGGTGGGCCTGTTCCGGCGAAAAGTTGACGCGGTCGCCCCGGATGTGGTCGGGGTTGACAAAAAACCGGTGGCCGCTCATGCGTCGCCTCCCGCCCCTTTGCGCGCCACAAAGACCAGCTCGCTCTCGTACAGTAGTTCCTCGACCGGCCACTCCGTCCCGTCGATCAACTGGTAGAAGAAATCGCGATAGCGGTTGGTCAGGTTACGGCCGCCGTGGGTGCTGACGGTCGGAAAGGAGATGACGAGATAGTCGACGTTGAGGCCATACAGCAGCGCCCGCCCGTGGCCGGGATAGTTGCGTTCGTAGCGGGGCATCTCCTTCAGGAACAGGGCCACGTCACCCCGCTCCACTGGGTGGCTCCAGGGCGATGTCCTGCACCCGGGCCAGCGGCTCCAGTCCTTCCAGCGCGAAGTAATGGTTGATGAAGTCGATGCGCGGCTCGTGGATGTCGTAGGCCAGAAATTCGGTCGTGGGCGGCAGATCCATCCACGGAAAGGCCAGCGGATTCAGCCCGCAGCCCAGGTCCAGCAAGCGCCGGGGCGGACCGGTGATAGCGAAAATGTCGCGGTAGAAGGTATCGAGCAGCGGCTGCCGTTCGCGGGTGGAGAGATGGGCGTACTGAATATCGTAGCAGGTCGCATCGATGAGCGTCCGGTCGCCGGTGGCGAATACGTCATCCAGCCGGCGAGCGGCCACGTCGTAGTCGGGGTCGCCCAGGTAGGGGGCCATGATGCTGTGCAGCCGCTTGCGCACCGCCTTTTCGGCCGCTTTGCTCTTCTTATGCTGGGCCACCGCTTCCTCCGCCAGCTGGCGAATGGTGATCTCGGAGGTGTCGCCATACTTGCGCGACTGCTTAACAGCGTCGACGACCGCGTCGACGGTGGATTGATCGATGGACATAGCCTTGGATTGTACCAGAGATGAAAGGGAACCCGGATGCCGGCGCGGGAGCAGTTCTAGGCAGGTGTCCAGTGGACCGCGTGCCCGGGCGCTGTTCCGGTCTGGGGCGCTGAATAGGGGCGATGACAGAACGCGACAAGGAATGTCACGGCTCCGTCTGACAACTGAATAACCCTGCTCATACATGAGCACCCGTTGCGCAGCCTGGCTGGTTGCATGATACTTGCGGGCTGTGACCGCTGTTGACCCGCAACCGGCCGCGCGCCGGCCCCTCCCCACCGCCGTCTGGCTGCTGATCACCGTGCTGCTCGGCCTGCCGCTGATTACGCCGCTGCTGCGCTGGCTGAACGTGCCCTGTACCCACGACGGCCATCTTCACTACCATCGCATTGCAGCGATGAACTTCGCCTGGGACAACGGCATCTACTTCACGCGCTGGCTGCCCGATCTGGCATTTGGCTACGGCTATCCCTTCTTCATCTTCCGCGAAGCGCCGCCGCTCTACCTGCCCTTCCTGCTGCACCAGCTCGGCCTGCCGCTGCCCGCCGCGACGAATCTGTTCTATGCCCTGACCATCCTGGCCGCCGGCGTGTTCATGTTCCTCTGGGTGCGCGACCTGTTTGGCGAACGGGCCGGCGTCGTGGCGGCCGTCGCCTACATGGCCGCGCCCTACGTGCTGGTCGACGCGCTCATTCGCGGCAATTCGCCGGAGGCGCTGGCGCTGCCGCTGTTCCCGTTCCTGCTGTGGATCGGCCGTCGCTGGCTGCTGTCCGGCTCGCTGGCCAGCTTTGCCGGTGCGGTGGGCGGCCTGGCGCTGCTGTCGCTCAGCCACAACATCTCCACGCTCATCTTCGTGCCCACGCTGCTCGTCTATCTGATCGCCATCGCCCTGCTCTACCGGGCGGACGTGCCGGCCCGTCAGTTGGCCGTGCGACTGGTCCTGCTCTTTGCGCTGGGGCTGGGGCTGGCGTTCTTCTATACCGGCGGGGCGCTGCTGGAGATGGACCAGGTGACGCTTGAACAGTCGACGACAACGCGCAACAACGACTGGCGGCTCAACTTCGCCTCGCTGGGCGAGATTCTGGCCCCGGTTGCGCCGGAAGACCCCAACCTGGTCAACCCGCCGCTGCTGTTCCGGCTCGGCTGGATTCCGACATTCTGGCCCTGATCGGCCTGTCCGGCCTCGTCTGGATTCGCGGCGACGAGACGGCCGTCCGCGAACGCCGTGCCCACATCTGGCTGATGGCCGCAGGGGCCGTGGCCTTCATCCTGATGGCCCTGCCAGTGTCGTGGGCCGCGTGGGACAACCTGCCGCTAATTGAATTCGTACAGTTCCCTTGGCGCTTCGTCGGCCGGGCGGCGCTGCCGGTCGCCTTCCTCGCCGGTGTGCCGTTTGCCCACCCACTCTTCGACCGGGCGACAACCGCAACCGCCGGGGCCGGACCTGCGCGCTGGCTGGTCCTGCTCGTGCCGCTGGCTACCGGGCTGCTGCTGCTGGAGTCGCTGCCCAACCTCTACCCGCGCATGTGCCGCGAGGACGGCTTCCCGACCATCAACGACGTCCACCGCTACGAGCGGGACACCGGGCTGGTCGGGGTAGACCCGGAGGGCAGCTACTTCCCGCGCACGGTGGAAGAACGGCCGTCCGGCTCCGCTCTGGAAGCCGACTATCTGGCTGGGATTACGCCGCAGCGATTTGATCTGACCGATCTACCCGCCGGGACGACCGTGACCGCGACCACCTACGGCCGCAACGAAGCCACGCTGACGCTGGACACGCCGGAGCCGTTCACGCTGCGCTATCTCTCCTTCGACTTCCCCGGCTGGGAAGCGGCCATCAATGGCGCGGCCGTACCCATTACGCCTGAGGACCCAAGCGGGCTGATCACGCTGTCCGTTCCCGCCGGCAGCCACACCATTACCGTTGAGTGGCAGGCAACGCCGCTGCGCTGGGCGCTGACGGCCGCCAGCCTTCTGGCGCTGCTGGCCACGCTGGTGGTCGGGAGCTGGCTTTGGCGGCGGTCGCGCCGCGCAGCGGTTACCCGGCCCGCCCTTCACCTGTGGCGCTGGGAGGTGGCCGCGCTGGCACTGGTCGGCGCGGGCATGCTGGGGCTGAAGCTCGTCGTGGCCGACCGGCAAGCCAATGCCGCCACCAGCCCATCGTCGCCGCCGGTAGCCCAGTCGACCAGCCTGCAAGCGGCCGACTGGCGACTGAACGGCTTCACCCTTGACCGGGAGCAAGTGGCCGCCGGGTCGTTCTTCGAGATCGACATGGCGTGGACGGCCGTCTCCTCGCCGGCGGCCGACTACCAGTCGAACGTCTGGCTAGTTGGGCCGGACGGGTTGGTCTGGAGCGACAAGGGCACGCAGCGGCCGCGCATTTATGAAGATGCCCCGCCAACCAGGCAGTGGGCGGCGGGTGAATGGGGCTGGGACAGCCGCGAGGTGACTGTGCTGCCCGGTACGCCGCCGGGTGTCTACGACATCATCGCCATCGCCTTCGACAAGGAGACGCTCCAGCCGCTGACCTTTGTCGACCCGACCACCGGCGCGGTCGTCGGCCCGGAGGCGACGCTGGGGCAGATGACGGTCGTCAACCCGGACGAGCCGGTCGTCTTCGCGCCGCAGTACCCGCTGGACGTCGCGCTGCCCGGCTACGACTGGCAGCTGGCGGGCTACAGCCAGGACCGGGAAACGGCCGCCCCGGGCGAAGCGCTGCTGCTAACGCTTTTCCTGGAGCAGCCGGGCGAGACGCCGGCAACAGAGCTGCCGCTGCGCTGGTCGGTGAGGACGGCGCGACGGCCGTCGAATGGACGCTGCCCGTCACCCGCGCCGACTTCCCGCGCGAAGCGTGGGCAGCCGACCAGCAGTTCCGCAGCCAGCAGCTGCTCACCCTGCCCGCCGACCTGCCCGGCGGCGCGTATCGATTTGAGTTGGGCGATGGTCTGCTCGTTGGGGACGCTGGCGGTGGTGGCTCCGGAGCGGCTCTTCGAGCAGCCGCTCTTAAGCGTGACGGTCGATGACGGCGCGTTCCGTCTGCCGGACGGGGAGACGGTGGCCACGCTGGTCGGGTGCGCGGACGAGAGACGGCTGCCGGCCCGTCCTGCCTGTCGCCGTCCACCACCGCCGTCTCGTGCTCTCTGTCGCTGGTCTGGCGGGCGGAGCAGACGCCGGAGATAGGCTACCATGTCTTCGTCCATCTGATCGACGAGAACGGGACGATCGTGGCCCAGTCCGACGGCGTGCCGGGGGCGTGGGAACGGCCGTCCACCGGCTGGCTGCCCGGCGAATACATCATCGACCCGCACGTACTGGCGCTGCCGGAGACGGGCGGCCCGTGGCAGCTGCGCGTCGGCCTGTACGACCCGGCGACTGGCGAGCGGCTGGACGACGGCCGAAGGGGAGTTCTTG